>NZ_CP096320.1:0-4630689 GCF_033681625.1 Providencia sp. PROV109 | reverse complement strand
CATATTGCCGATCGTTAGATCAGAAATAGACCTGCGATCATACCGCAAAATTAGTCAGAGATCTCCATTCTTTTACACAGTTTTTATGCTTTTTATCCACAGGTAAATGTGATAAGGCACCCGTTATAAAGAAGAAATAGACCGGGTTATCTTAATTTGCTGTCATTTTTCCACATGCTGGGGATAACTTTAGACGATTTACGGTAAATATTCTGTATGATCAAAAAATATTTTTAGATCTCTTGAAGATCCTTGCGCTTTGGGGCGGAGTCCGTATAATCTTCCTCCCTGTGTACAGTACTGATGTGATTTTTACACGAAACTGAGGTAAACTTGTTGGGCTATATCGCTCTATTTTAACGTTAATGTTAGGCAGGGCGGGGGCAAAAGCAGGTTTTCAGCCAGTATGCGGATGTAATCATTCGTCGGCTGTCACAACATATGTCGGCAAACCGGTCAGCCAGGCTATAAATAAAAGTGGTTTGATTGCGTCATTTCATTGACGTGACCCCCTATGTTTTATTACAATCCTGCCTCTTTCTATATTGTTGCGATAGAGGCACAGGTGTAAATCAGTTTCCACTGGTTGCCAACGCGTTTACTGAATCAGTAATAAATTTAAAAGTTAGGTAGAAATCGTTATGAAACGCACTTTTCAACCGTCCGTACTGAAGCGCAACCGTTCACACGGTTTCCGTGCTCGTATGGCCACTAAAAATGGTCGTCAGGTTCTGGCTCGCCGTCGTGCTAAAGGCCGCGCTCGTCTGACCGTTTCATCTAAGTAATAAAGCTAGCCCTCTATTCAAGTGGTTACGCTCGCTTTTACCCGGGAGTTACGTTTGTTAACTCCCAGGCATTTCGATAATGTCTTTAAGCAGCCGCAGAGGGCGAGTTCCCCAGAGATAACAATCCTTGGTCGCCTAAACGAGCTGGGGCATCCCCGCATCGGTCTTACCATCGCCAAAAAAAATGTTAAACGAGCTCATGAGCGAAATCGTATTAAACGGTTAGCGCGTGAATATTTTCGTCTGCATCAACATGAGTTGCCTTCAATGGATTTTGTGGTATTGGTAAGGAAAGGGGTCGCTAATCTGGACAATCAACAGATCACGGAAGCATTGGATAAGTTATGGCGTCGTCACCGTCGCTTGGCTCAAAAATCCTGATCATGCTGATCAGAGGCTACCAACTGGCTATTAGCCCGTTGTTAGGGCCTCGTTGTCGCTTCAATCCTACTTGTTCAAATTACGGAATTGAGGCATTGCGCAGGTTTGGTATGCTAAAAGGGAGTTGGTTAACGGCGAAACGCGTATTAAAATGCCACCCTTTACACGCTGGTGGAGATGATCCTGTCCCACCTAGAAAAACTGATGATAATAGAGAATTATAACGATGGATTCGCAACGCAATCTTCTACTCATCGCTTTGTTGTTCGTGTCGTTCTTAGTTTGGCAGGCCTGGGAGAGCGATAAAGTTGCTCAGGACGTTAAAACTGTTCAAACTTCGCAACAAGCGGATATGCCAAGCAGTGATGCTCAAGCCGTAACTGGCAGTGGGCAAGGTAAGCTCATCACAGTCAAGACTGATGTACTGGATATTCGCATCAATACTCGTGGTGGTGATATCGATGAGGCTGACCTGTTAGCCTATCCTGCGACCCTTCATTCGGAAAGCCCTTTCCGTTTACTGGAAACTAACCCAGGTTTTGTCTACCAGGCACAAAGTGGTTTGATTGGTCTTCATGGCCCAGACAACCCAGCAAATAATAATGGCGAACGTCCGCTGTATAGCGCAGATTCTACAACTTTCACATTAGAGAAAGGCCAAGACGTCTTGCGCGTACCAATGACATTTACTGATAACAACGGTGTTGTGTATCAGAAAACGTACATTGTAAAACGTGGCCAATATACTGTTGAAGTTGAATACAGTATTCAAAATCCAACAGCTCAACCACTGAGTCTCGCTTTCTTCGGTCAGTTAAAACAAACTATCGAGTTACCAAAAGAGCGTGATACCGGTAGCAGTAACTTTGCTCTGCATACTTATCGTGGTGCGGCGTATTCTTCTGATGAAAACAACTATAAAAAATATAGCTTTGGTGACATCGAAGATAAAAACCTCGACTTGACCACTAAAGGTGGCTGGGTGGCAATGTTGCAACAATATTTTGCAACGGCGTGGATCCCTGCAAGTGCAGAAAAGAGCACTTTCTATACCATCGACCTAGATAAAAAGTCTGCCATCATTGGTTATAAGAGTGAACCAATGACTATCGCAGCTAATGGTGCAGGTACTTATTCATCAACATTATGGGTTGGTCCTGAAATTCAGTCTGAAATGGCCGCAGTTGCACCACATTTAGACTTAACCGTTGATTATGGTTGGTTATGGTTTATCTCTCAGCCACTGTTTAAACTGCTGAAATTCATTCACGGTTTTGTGGGTAACTGGGGTATTGCCATCATCGTTATTACCTTTATCGTTCGTGGTATTATGTACCCGCTGACTAAAGCACAGTACACCTCGATGGCGAAAATGCGTTTACTGCAACCAAAACTGGCTGCAATGCGTGAGCGTATTGGTGATGACAAACAACGTATGAGCCAAGAAATGATGGCGATGTATAAAGCAGAAAAAGTAAACCCACTGGGTGGCTGTTTACCTCTGCTGATTCAAATGCCTATCTTCCTTGCACTTTACTATATGTTGATGGGTTCTGTTGAACTGCGCCACGCACCGTTCTTTGGTTGGATTCAAGACTTGTCTGCACAAGACCCGTACTACATCCTGCCTGTATTGATGGGTGTGACAATGTTTGTGATTCAGAAAATGTCACCGACCGCTGTGACTGATCCAATGCAGCAGAAGATTATGACGTACATGCCAGTCGTGTTCACTATCTTCTTCCTGTGGTTCCCATCAGGTCTGGTTCTGTATTATATCGTGAGTAACTTAGTCACCATCATCCAGCAACAAGTGATTTACCGTGGTCTGGAAAAACGTGGTCTGCATAGTCGCGATAAGAAAGAAAAGAAATAAATTGAATTTTAGGTGAGCCTTCTGCTCAGCTATCGATATAATATTAAGGCGGCCATTTAATGACCGCCTTAATTTTTTTATAGGAATGACAGAGAAACATCATGCAAATCAACGATACTATCGTCGCACAGGCAACACCTCCCGGTCGTGGTGGTGTCGGTATTTTACGTGTATCTGGCCCGAAAGCGGCACAAGTTGCTGAAATCGTGCTAGGAAAACTCCCTAAACCACGTTATGCGGATTATCTGCCATTTCGTGATGAGGAAGGCTCTGTTCTTGACCAAGGTATTGCGCTTTACTTCCCTGGACCAAATTCATTTACGGGAGAAGATGTCCTTGAGTTACAAGGACACGGTGGCCCTGTTATTCTTGATTTATTGTTAAGAAGAATATTAACGATTGATGGCATTCGTATCGCGAATCCAGGTGAGTTTTCTGAACGTGCATTTTTAAATGATAAGCTCGATTTAGCGCAAGCTGAGGCGATTGCTGACTTGATTGATGCGAGTTCAGAGCAAGCGGCACGTTCAGCGATGAATTCGTTACAAGGGGCTTTTTCTTCCCATATTCACCAATTGGTGGAAGCACTCACTCACTTGCGCATCTATGTGGAAGCCGCCATCGATTTCCCAGATGAAGAAATCGATTTTCTGTCTGATGGCAAAATTGAAGCTAAACTCAACGAAGTCGTGGCAGATTTAGAACAAGTTCGCTCCCAAGCACGCCAAGGCAGTTTATTGCGTGAAGGCATGAAGGTGGTTATTGCTGGGCGCCCAAATGCAGGAAAATCGAGCTTGCTAAATGCATTGGCGGGCCGTGAAGCTGCGATTGTGACGGATATTGCGGGAACGACGCGTGATGTGTTACGTGAACATATTCATATTGATGGTATGCCATTGCATATCATTGATACCGCAGGCTTACGTGAAGCCAGTGATGAAGTGGAGCGAATTGGTATTGAGCGTGCTTGGAAAGAAATCGAACAAGCGGACCATGTGCTGTTTATGGTAGATAGCACCACAACCAATGCTACAGAGCCGCAAGAGATTTGGCCTGAATTTATGGCGCGTTTACCTGATGAACTTCCGGTCACCGTCATTCGTAACAAAGCAGATATGACAGGCGAACCGGTTGAGTTTATTGATAATACCCGTTATCCGTTAATTCGCTTGTCTGCGCGCGAAGAAAAAGGCATTGATTTGTTGCGCGATCACCTAAAAGAAGCCATTGGCTTTAACAGTAATACAGAAGGTGGTTTCCTTGCTCGTAGTCGTCATTTACAAGCACTGAATGCAGCAGCCGTTCACCTTGAACAGGGCTATGACCAGTTAGTGAATGCTCGCTCCGGTGAGTTACTGGCGGAGGAATTACGTTTAGCTCAGCAGGAACTTAGCGAAATCACGGGTGAATTTACTTCTGATGATTTATTAGGCCGTATTTTCTCAAGTTTTTGTATTGGGAAGTGATACGGTATCATCTATCGTCTATAACCTACACGGTATTACGTGTAGGTTTGCTTTATCGGTAGTCCCCTCCATTTTTCCTGCCTTAATTCTCTATTAAGTTCTAGCAACCAAGTAATATATAAGCTTTACCTTGCTAAGGTATGGCACCGACTGTTTTGTGGGCCATACTTATTAATATATTTTTCACACGCTATAGCGTGTAATTTATGGTTTACCTCCTATAGCGTGTAATCTTGATATTACCGGCTATAGCGTGTAATATAATGTTTACCGGTTATAGCGTGTAAATATTGTTAGGGTGAAAAATAAGGTAGGTTTTAAAATGAAAGTGACGAATACCCGACAACTTAGTGCTTATATGAAGGATGTCAGAGAGACGAAAAAGTTATCTCAAAGCAAAGTCGCTAGCAAAGTAGGTATTCGGCAAGATACTGTTTCTAGCTTTGAACTCTCTCCTGACTCTACCAAATTAGAAACCTTTTTTAAGATTTTATCTGCCCTCAATTTAGAACTTGATATTAAACCGCGAAATGAAAGCGGCTCATCAAATTCAGACTCCGGATGGAAGGAGGAGTGGTGATGGCGACTTTGCATGTATACATGAATGGTTACTTGGTTGGGGATTTGATTCGTTCAAGTACTGGTGCTCACCAATTTACTTATAATAGTCACTGGTTGGAAACATCAGGTGCTCGACCTATTTCTTTATCAATGCCACTTAGGCACCAAGAATATCGAGGAGACGAAGTTTATAATTTTTTTGATAATCTCCTACCGGACAATATTGAGATACGGAATCGAATTGTTAGTCGTTATCAAGCGGATTCAAATCAACCTTTCGATTTATTATCTAAGATTGGCCAGGATAGTGTGGGGGCTTTACAACTCATTCTAGATGGGCAAAGAGTCAGTAATATCAGAAAAATTGAATATAAACCCTTATCTAATAAGCAACTAGAAAAAATATTAACAGGGTATAAAGCGAATGCACCTTTAGGCATGATTGAAGATGAAGATGACTTTAGGATCTCACTTGCGGGCGCTCAAGAGAAAACCGCATTACTCTATTTAGATGGGCATTGGTGCTTACCTCAGAATGCGACTCCAACTACCCATATTATTAAACTTCCCATTGGTAAAATAGAAAGCCATTCTTATTCGATAGATATGTCGGATAGTGTAGAAAATGAATATTTATGTTTATTGATAGCAAAAGAGTTTGGCCTAGATGTGCCCTATAGCTTTATTTTAAATGTAGGTGAAATAAAGGCGTTAGCGGTTGAACGTTTTGACCGTAAATATTCTTCTGATTCCTCGTGGATTATGCGTTTACCACAAGAAGATTTTTGTCAAACATTGAATATTTCACCGGCAAGAAAATATCAAAATCATGGTGGACCGGGTATTTCTGAAATTATGAATTACTTATTAGGTTCAATAAATGCGGAGAAAGATAGATATCAGTTTATGAAGAGCCAGGTTTTGTTTTGGTTACTTGCAGCGACGGATGGCCATGCTAAAAATTTTTCATTATTTATTGAACCTGAAGGCCGTTATCAGTTAACACCTTTTTACGATATTTTGTCCATGTATCCTAGTTATGGGGGGAGGGGAATTAACCCTAGAGATGCCA
Organism: Providencia sp. PROV109; assembly: GCF_033681625.1. Classification (NCBI taxonomy): domain Bacteria; kingdom Pseudomonadati; phylum Pseudomonadota; class Gammaproteobacteria; order Enterobacterales; family Morganellaceae; genus Providencia; species Providencia sp. PROV109. The sequence continues at coordinate 4,624,548 of NZ_CP096320.1, read as the reverse complement.
AATTGGCTATGGGGCTGAAGGGAACAAGGGGGATGAAATACAATATAGAGCAAATTTTCCCAAGACATTTTTTTTCAACGGCCAAAGCCGTTGGATTTGATCGTGCTGAGATGGAAAAAATCTTAATTGAATTTGGTGAGCAAATGGAAAGTGTTATTAAGAAAGTGAGAGAACAATTACCCACAGATTTCCCTGAGCATATCGCAGACTCAATTCTATCCGGATTACATCACAAAGCAGCGAGATTAAATAAAGGCTGGGACTAATTATGCCCCTTTAATCTTTAATTCGACTCCCGTGCGTAAACACTGTCGCTTTCCCCTGACGACAGAATCCAACTAACGTTAAGTTGGCTTTCTCTGCTACCTCAATAGCAAGCGCGGTGGCAGCAGAAACGGCAAATAAAATTTCAGCGCCACAACTGGCTGCCTTTTGCACCATTTCATAGCTGGCACGGCTAGAAACCAGTACTGCACCTTGTTGCCATTGGTTGCGATGTTTCATACCCAAAAGTTTATCGAGTGCAACATGGCGACCGACATCTTCGCATCCACCGACTAATTGCCCTTCTGGTGAAATCCATGCGGCCGCATGGGTACAGCCCGTTAATGCGCCAATTTCTTGCACTTTTTTCAATTCATGTAATGCATTATCGAGGTGCGAGAGAGAAAAGGTCTGGGTAAAAGGTAGCGGGGTGATAGGTTTGAAAATTTCTTCAAGTTGTTCTGTTCCACAAATACCACAGCCTGTACGCCCCGCTAGATTACGACGACGTTCTTTTAACTCCATAAACCGGCGGCTAGATAATTCAACTTGTACTTCAATTCCGCGGTTGCAGCCTTCAACGATATCAATTCCACGAATTTCATCACCTGACTGTATTATTCCTTCCGAAAGGGCGAACCCGATAGCAAAATCCGCCAAATCTTTTGGCGTCGCCATCATCACTACGTGAGATATGCCATTGAAGACTAAAGCAACAGGATATTCCTCCGCAACATAATCATTAACGGGTAAATTAAGGTTGCCTTTTTGTTGCACGGTTGTTTGGTTTAAGCCAATCATTTTGATTAATTTGGAGTCATTTGTAGTATTTGTTTCATACATTAGATGAATTCCTAGCATTAATGATACATAATATTAATTATGGGTAAAAAGAATTTACACCATTTGCCAGGCAATGAACCTGGATACGTAAGGAAGACGTTGAATAAGAACAGTTTACCTGATTATCGCGATTGACGTTAGGTAAACATGAGCAATGTAAATGAGGAGATCCCCATGCAAGTCAGCAGAAGGCAGTTCTTTAAGATCTGCGCTGGCGGTATGGCAGGTACGACTGCAGCGGCTTTGGGTTTTGCACCCGCTACCGCGTTAGCGTCAACGCGCCAGTATAAATTACTGCGTGCGAAGGAAACCAGAAATACCTGTACCTACTGTTCTGTCGGCTGTGGGCTGTTAATGTACAGCCTCGGTGATGGCGCGAAAAATGCAAAAGAGAGCATTTTCCATATTGAAGGGGACCCGGATCATCCGGTAAACCGTGGTGCACTTTGTCCGAAAGGTGCTGGACTTATCGATTTCATCCACAGTGAAAGCCGCTTGAAATACCCAGAAGTGCGTGAGCCGGGTACCAATGAGTGGAAACGTATCACGTGGAACGACGCGTTTGACCGTATCGCTAAGTTAATGAAAGAAGACCGTGATGCGAACTTTATTGAGAAAAATAAAGAGGGTGTCACCGTTAACCGTTGGCTGACCACTGGTATGCTGTGTGCATCGGCTGGTAGTAACGAAAGTGGATTTGTAACACAAAAATTTACCCGCGCTCTCGGCATGCTTGCCGTCGATAACCAAGCGCGTGTCTGACACGGACCAACGGTAGCAAGTCTTGCTCCAACATTTGGTCGCGGTGCGATGACCAACCACTGGGTTGACATTAAAAATGCAAACCTAGTTGTCGTTATGGGTGGTAATGCGGCAGAAGCGCATCCAGTCGGTTTCCGCTGGGCGATGGAAGCTAAAATCCATAATAAAGCCAAATTAATTGTGATTGACCCACGCTTTACCCGTACTGCGGCAGTGGCGGATTTTTACACGCCTATCCGTTCTGGTACAGATATCGCGTTCTTATCAGGTGTTATCAAATACTTACTGGATAATGAAAAAATTCAGCGTGAATACGTGGAAGCGTATACCAACGCCAGTTTAGTTATTCGTGAAGATTATGGTTTTGATGACGGCTTGTTCACAGGTTATGACGAAGAAAAACGTCAATACGACAAAACCACGTGGAACTATGAGATGGATGAAAACGGCCTTGCGCTGCGCGATCCGACTCTGAAACACCCACGCTGTGTGTTAAACCTATTAAAAGAGCACGTCAGCCGTTATACACCTGAAGTGGTGAATAATATCTGTGGTACGCCGATCAAAGACTTCCTACAAGTTTGTGAGTATTTGGCTGAAACCAGTGCTAAAGATAAAACAGCCTCGTTCTTATACGCATTAGGTTGGACTCAACATACCGTGGGTGCGCAAAATATCCGTACCATGGCGATGATCCAATTACTGCTGGGTAATATGGGGATGTTAGGCGGTGGTGTAAATGCCCTGCGTGGACACTCCAATATCCAAGGCTTGACTGACTTAGGCTTATTGTCACAAAGCTTGCCGGGTTATTTGACCTTACCATCAGAAAAACAAACGACATTAGAAAGTTACTTAGCTGCAAACACGCCAAAAGCGACGGTTGAAGGCCAGGTAAACTATTGGGGTAACTACCCGAAATTCTTTGTTAGTTTGATGAAGACGTTCTATGGCGATAAAGCGCAGAAAGAAAATAATTGGGGCTTTGATTTATTACCGAAATGGGATCAAGGCTACGATGTACTGCGTTATTTCGAAATGATGGATAAAGGGGAAGTGAATGGCTATATCTGCCAAGGCTTTAACCCAGTAGCTTCATTCCCGAATAAAAACAAAGTTATTAAATCGCTTTCTAAGCTGAAGTATTTAATCACCGTTGACCCGCTGAACACCGAAACGTCGAATTTCTGGCAAAACCACGGCGAAATGAATGATGTGAACCCGGCAGAAATTCAAACTACCGTATTCCGTCTGCCATCTTGCTGTTTTGCTGAAGAAAATGGTTCGATTGTGAACTCGGCACGTTGGTTACAGTGGCACTGGAAAGGTGCGGATGCCCCAGGTGAAGCTATCAGTGATGGTGAAATCCTGTCTGGTATTTTCCACCGTTTACGCCAACTGTATGCCTCTGAAGGCGGTGCGGTACCTGAACAAGTTCTAAGTATGACTTGGAATTACTTCGACCGCGATAACCCAACACCAGAAGAAGTTGCTCAAGAAAACAATGGCTATGCTTTAGTTGACTTGAAAGATGCTGATGGCAACGTTATTGCGAAAAAAGGTGAGTTGCTGAGCTCGTTTGCACAGTTACGTGATGACGGTACCACCGCGAGTGGCTGCTGGATATTTACAGGTAGCTGGACGCCAAAAGGCAACCAAATGGCTAACCGTGATAACTCTGACCCAACAGGTCTGGGGAATACATTAGGTTGGGCATGGGCGTGGCCTCTGAACCGCCGTGTGATTTATAACCGTGCATCAGCAGACCCAATGGGTAAACCATGGGATCCAAAACGCCAAATCCTCGAGTGGAATGGTAGCAAATGGATAGGAATGGATATTCCTGACTATAGCAATGCCGCGCCGGGAAGTGGTGTTGGTCCGTTTATCATGCAACCGGAAGGTATGGGGCGTCTATTCGCACTGGATAAAATGGCCGAAGGCCCATTCCCAGAGCACTATGAACCAATTGAAACGCCATTGGATACCAATCCACTGCACCCGAAAGTTGTGTCAAACCCTGCGGCTCGTGTGTTTAAAGACGACTGGGCCCAAATGGGTAAAGCGACAGAATTCCCTTATGTGGGAACCACTTATCGCTTGACTGAACATTTCCACTATTGGACAAAACATGCTTTGCTAAATGCCATCATTCAGCCACAGCAGTTCATTGAAATTGGTGAGCGTCTGGCGAATGAAAAAGGTATTAAACAAGGCGATACGGTGAAAGTCAGCTCTAAACGCGGTTATATCAAAGCGAAAGCCGTGGTCACCAAACGTATTCATACGCTGAAAGTGGCAGGTAAAGATATCGATACAATCGGTATTCCTATTCACTGGGGCTTTGAAGGTTTGGCTGTGAAAGGCTTTATCGCGAACACGTTAACGCCGTTTGTCGGTGATGCGAATACTCAGACACCGGAATTTAAATCGTTCCTTGTCAATGTGGAAAAGGTGTAAGGAGATAAATTATGTCAATGCAATCTCAGGACATTATTCGTCGCTCTGCCACCAATTCCCTGACTCCCGCACCTCAGGTGCGGGATTATAAGGAAGAAGTTGCAAAGCTTATCGATGTGACGACCTGTATCGGCTGTAAAGCTTGTCAGGTCGCCTGTTCCGAATGGAACGATATCCGTGACAAGATCGGGACTAACGTTGGTGTATATGATAACCCAACAGATTTAACCGCTAAGTCATGGACGGTAATGCGCTTCTCTGAAGTGGAAGAGAACGATAAATTTGAATGGCTGATCCGTAAAGATGGTTGTATGCACTGTGCTGACCCGGGTTGTCTGAAGGCGTGCCCTTCGGAAGGCGCGATAGTACAGTACAAAAACGGTATCGTTGACTTCCAATCGGAACACTGTATTGGTTGTGGTTATTGTATTGCGGGTTGCCCGTTTGATGTACCACGTATTAACTCAGAAGATAACCGCGCATACAAATGTACGCTGTGTGTTGACCGTGTTGAAGTCGGTCAAGAACCTGCATGTGTGAAAACATGTCCAACGGGTGCTATCCACTTCGGTAGCAAAGAAGACATGATTAACATGGCTGGTGAGCGTGTTGAAGAGCTGAAAACCCGTGGTTATGCGAATGCAGGTTTATATGACCCAGAGGGCGTTGGTGGTACGCACGTGATGTACGTTCTGCACCATGCAGATAAACCTCAGTTGTATCACGGATTACCAGAAAACCCGACAATCAGCCCAACAGTGACTTTCTGGAAAGGTATCTGGAAACCGTTAGCAGCGGTTGGTTTTGCTGCAACATTTGCGGCGGCCATCTTCCACTATGTGGGAATTGGTCCAAACCGCGTCTCCAAAAAAGATGAAGAAGAGGCTTTAGAAGATTTGCATAATGCAATGTCATCTGACACTTCGAAATCAAAAGAAGGGGAGGATCAGAAATGATGCCAGATGATAACGACAAAATTATTCGCCATAAACCGATTGAAAGGATCAATCACTGGGCGGTTGTGATTTGCTTTTTGTTCACGGCAATCAGTGGATTAGGGTTCTTTTTCCCTTCACTAAACTGGTTTATGAACATTTTAGGTACGCCACAACTGTCGCGAATTTTGCATCCATTTGTGGGTACGGCGATGTTCTTGCTGTTCGTATTTATGTTCTTCCGCTATTTCCATCATAACTTCATTAATAAAGAAGATATCAAGTGGGCAAAAAATATCGGCAAAGTACTGAAAAACGAAGAGGCGGGCGATGTCGGCCAATATAACCTCGGTCAGAAAGGGGTGTATTGGGTTGTCACTATCTGCTTATTAGCGCTGGTGGTCACGGGAGTGATTATGTGGCGCCCTTATTTTGCAGATTACTTCCCAATCCCTGTTTATCGTGCAGCGATTCTTATTCACTCGCTCTCTGCGATTGCGTTGATCATCATGATTGTGGTTCACGCTTATGCAGCGATTTGGGTGAAAGGTTCAGTACGTGCGATGGTTGAAGGTTGGGTGACTCGTGGTTGGGCTAGAAAACACCATCCATTGTGGTACCGCCAGCTTTTGGAAAAAGAAAAACAGCAAAAACAGCAACAAGAGAAAAACTAAGTTTTATTATTGTTGTTATCAAACCCACAAATGACTAATGTTATTTGTGGGTTTTTTATATCTAAAAAATATAAACATTCAATTTATTTGAAAGAAATAAAATTAGATATATTTATTTGATGACCTGTTTGCGATTTATTATCATTATAGTTAATCAAAATAAGATTAATAAAAAAATACACATCAAATAAAGATGCTCTTATTTCGCGTATGATTTACAATTTTTTTAAACCAATAATAAACAAATAAACATTTATTCGTTTTTATATTATGTAAAAAAAAGACATCAACCCTTTAATTTATTGATAATAAACTATTTTTGTGATTGTTGTTTTTTTGTGAATAGCTATTGAATATTGATATTAGATCAATAAAGGTCTATCTTAAATGGTCACTGCTGATTAATTCGAGACTTTGTTTTTTATTTTAATTTAAAAGTAAACTAATGTTCTGATATTTGTTTTTTTTAAGAATGTTATAATGCATATATATTAAAAGAATTAATTGCTGGACATTGGTGATATTATTTAATAAAAAGAGTAATGTAATTATTAATAAATATAAAAATAGTCATATATTCAAATATCTTTTTAACACAGCTAAATAATAGAACCCTAATTCATTCCATTTACGATAGCTAAATAAAGAGGTACCACATGGATCTTCCTTTACAAGGTATTAAAGTACTGGATTTCACCGGTGTACAATCAGGACCATCTTGTACTCAAATGTTAGCGTGGTTCGGCGCAGATGTTATTAAGATTGAGCGCCCTGGAGTTGGAGATGTCACGCGTAACCAATTAAGGGATATACCTGATGTGGATGCGCTGTATTTCACGATGCTTAATAGTAATAAGCGATCAGTGGAATTAAATACAAAAACGCCAGAAGGTAAAGAGGTTATGGAGCGGCTGATTAAGCAAGCCGACGTCCTCGTTGAGAACTTCCATCCAGGTGCAATTGACCATATGGGCTTCACTTGGGAACACATTCAAGAATTAAATCCTCGTTTGATTTTCGGTTCCATCAAAGGTTTTGATGAAGACTCTCCTTATGCAGATGTTAAAGCTTATGAAAACGTTGCCCAAGCCGCAGGTGGTGCCGCATCAACCACAGGGTTTTGGGACGGCCCACCATTAGTGAGCGCCGCAGCATTAGGTGATAGTAATACAGGTATGCACTTGCTCATTGGCTTACTCGCAGCGTTATTACATCGCGAGAAAACAGGAAAAGGCCAGCGAGTGACTATGTCGATGCAAGATGCCGTACTCAACTTGTGCCGTGTCAAACTTCGTGACCAGCAACGTTTAGAGAAAATTGGCTACCTTGAAGAATATCCACAATACCCAAATGGCACATTTGGTGATGCAGTTCCTCGTGGCGGTAATGCTGGCGGTGGTGGCCAGCCTGGCTGGATCTTAAAATGTAAAGGCTGGGAAACTGACCCAAATGCTTATATTTATTTTACTATCCAAGAGCAGGACTGGGAGCAAACCTGTATCGCTATTGGTAAGCCTGAATGGGCAACTGACCCCGCTTACAATACACCAAAGGCTCGTCAACCTCATATCTTTGATATTTTTGCTGAAATTGAAAAATTCTTAGCGGATAAAGACAAACATGAAGCGGTCGAGTATTTAAGTAAATACGGTGTACCTTGTGCTCCTGTACTCAGTATGCGTGAAATAGCACGAGACCAATCTCTGCGTAAGAGCGGAAGTATTGTTGAAGTTGAGCAGCCAAAACGCGGGACTTACTTGACGGTGGGTTGCCCGATGAAATTCTCCTCATTTACACCCGATATCAAAAGCGCACCATTGTTGGGTGAGCATACAGAGCAAGTCCTAACTGAGTTAGGCTATAGCGCAGATGAAATTGCGACTATGCGAGCGAACAAAGCGATCTAATTTTAAATATTGGGGTGAGAAATCACTCCATTTAATCTTTTAATCAGTTATTTATGAGGTAGACATGTCTGCTGATCAAACCCAAAACCTGACTGATGGTATGCATATTATTGTCGATGCACTTAAAAAAAATGGCATTGATACAATCTACGGTGTTGTTGGAATTCCAGTGACTGACATGGCAAGGCATGCGCAAGCTGAAGGTATTCGCTATATTGGTTTCCGCCATGAGCAATCTGCGGGTAACGCAGCTGCAATCAGTGGTTTTATTACCCAAAAACCGGGTATCTGTTTAACGGTTTCGGCGCCGGGTTTCTTGAATGGTATGGTTGCTCTTGCTAATGCAACGACCAATGGTTTTCCAATGATTCAAATCAGTGGCTCAAGCGACAGAGCGATAATTGATTTGCAGCAGGGTGATTACGAAGAGTTAGACCAAATGAACACGGCAAAACCCTTTGTAAAAGCGTCTTATCGTGTGAATAAACCTGAGGATCTTGGTATCGCACTAGCCCGGGCAATCCGAGCTTCGGTATCAGGTCGTCCTGGTGGGGTTTATCTTGATTTAACAACGGAAGTGTTGTCTGCCGTGATGGACAAGGACGCAGCGGATAAAACCATTTTTACAGTTGAAGACCCTGCACCAAGACAAATTCCATCACCAGATTCAGTGAATAAAGCCCTTAAGTTGCTCGCCTCGGCTAAGCGACCATTAATTATTTTGGGTAAAGGTGCAGCTTATGCCCAAGCGGATGACAATATTCGTCAATTTATTGAAACAACCGGTATCCCTTATTTACCGATGTCAATGGCTAAGGGGCTGCTGCCAGATACACATCCCCTATCAGCCGCATCAGCTCGCTCATTTGCCTTATCCAGTGCAGATGTTGTGGTATTAATGGGAGCACGTCTTAACTGGTTACTTGACCATGGTAAAGGTAAGCATTGGTCACCAGAAACGCAATTTATTCAGTTAGATATTGAACCTTCCGAAATTGATAGTAACCGCCCAATAGCGGCCCCAGTTGTTGGTGATATTTACTCCAGTATTGAGTCATTATTGGCAGGACTTAAATCAACCCCTGTTAAATCTCCAACAGAATGGATTGTCAGTATTGATGAGCACAAGAAAATCAATGTCGAGAAAATGGCAGTTAAGTTAAACACTGACACTTCCCCGATGAATTACTTCAACGCATTACGTGCAATCCGTGATGTGCTGGTCGATCACCAAGATGTTTATGTCGTCAATGAAGGCGCTAACACGCTTGATAATGGGCGAAATATTATTGATATGTACCAACCACGTAAACGCTTAGATTGTGGAACATGGGGCGTTATGGGGGTCGGAATGGGTTATGCAGTGGGAGCCGCTGTAACAAGTGGTAAGCCTGTTGTGGCGATTGAAGGCGATAGTGCTTTTGGCTTTAGTGGTATGGAAATCGAAACGATTTGTCGCTACAAATTGCCTGTCACTATTTTGATTTTCAATAATGGTGGGATTTACCGTGGTGATGGAGTAAACCTCCATGGTGATCAAGACCCTTCTCCTACCGTTTTAATGGGCGGAGCGCGTTATGACAAAATGATTGAGGCTTTTGGTGGCATCGGCTACCAAGCAACAACACCTGCTGAGGTACAAGAAGCCTTGAGGGCCGGTTTAGCATCGGGTCATCCAACTTTGATAAATGTTGTTATTGACCCTGCAGTTGGAACGGAAAGTGGCCATATTGGTAATTTAAATCCGAAGTCTGTCGTAAAAAATTAACGCAGCATAACGTTAACTAACAAAGATAACCCTACGCGGCTCATTTTTAATGAGTGGCGTACGGGGTCTTATTGCCAAAAATAGGTGGGTCTTATGGCTGATTTTATGTATAAGATTTTTATGAGCGACCTATTACCTATCATTATTATTATGGTATTAGGTTATGTGAGTGGTAAACGAAATGTGTTTACCAGTGACCAAGCGAAAGCATTTAATAAGTTGGTATTAAATTACGCATTACCTGCTGCATTATTTGTTTCTATCGCACGCGCTAATCGAGAAATGATATTTGCAGACGCTAAATTGACTATTATTTCATTTGTGGTCTTGCTCGTTTGTTTCTTTTTCTCTTTCTTTAGCTGTAAATATATTTTTAAACATAGTCGTGGCGAAGCTGCGGTATGTGCATTAATTGCAGGTTCTCCGACAATTGGTTTCTTAGGGTTTGCGGTTCTAGACCCTATTTATGGTGAAACTGTTTCAACTGGGTTAGTTGTCGCTATTATTTCCATCATCGTTAATGCCATTACAATCCCTATTGGCCTATTCCTACTGAACCCATCTGATGCGGAAGGGAAAAAGGGTGGTGGCGGTATGGATGCATTAATATCCGCCTTTAAAGAACCCGTCGTATGGGCTCCGGTACTTGCGACCGCACTGGTATTGGTTGGTGTGAAAATTCCTACCGTTTGGGACCCAACATTTGATTTAATTGCGAAAGCAAACTCTGGTGTTGCGGTATTTGCCGCCGGTCTGACATTAGCCGCTAATAAGTTCGAGTTCGATGGTGAGATTGTTTATAACACGTTATTAAAGCTAGTTTTAATGCCAGGGTTAATGTTACTGGCGGGTATGATGTTTAATATGGGAACAGAGCAACTGCAAATGATGGTATTAGCTGGGGCATTGCCACCTGCTTTCTCTGGAATAATTATTGCAAGTCGCTTTAATTTGTATACCCGGACAGGAACTGCGTCGCTGGCGGTGAGTGTACTTGGTTTTATCATCGCAGCTCCAGCGTGGATCTACATCTCTCGACTCGTTTCATAGAAAGAGTCAATGGGGCAAAATGAGTTGCCATGGCGTGAGAAATGACGTCATGGCAGTTTTGTAAAAAGGTGAATTATGACTTCTTCAAAACCGCTTGATGGGATACGCGTTCTTGATTTTACTGGGGTTCAGTCAGGCCCGTCATGTACACAAATGCTTGCTTGGTTCGGTGCTGATGTGATCAAAATTGAACGCCCAGGCGTTGGGGATGTGACACGTAATCAATTGCGAGATATCCCTGATGTGGATGCGCTGTATTTTACGATGTTAAACAGTAACAAACGCTCTTTAGAGCTCAACACCAAAACGCTAGAGGGAAAAGCCGTGATGGAGAAACTAATACGTCAATCTGATGTATTAGTTGAAAATTTTCATCCGGGGGCTATCGACCATATGGGGTTTACGTGGGAGCACATCCAAGAACTCAATCCTCGATTAATTTTTGGCTCGATTAAAGGGTTTAATGAGAATTCACCCTATGCGAATGTGAAAGCCTATGAAAATGTTGCTCAATCTGCTGGTGGTTCAGCATCAACGACGGGTTTTCCTGATGGCCCTCCGATCGTAAGTGCTGCGGCATTGGGGGACAGTAATACGGGTATGCATTTATTGATAGGCATACTGACGGCGTTATTACACCGTGAAAAAACAGGTAAAGGGCAACGCGTTACTATGTCAATGCAAGATGCGGTGCTTAATTTATGTCGTGTGAAATTACGTGACCAACAACGTTTAGAAAAACTCGGTTTCTTAGAGGAATACCCTCAATACCCAAATGGCACATTTGGTGATGCGGTTCCTCGTGGCGGGAATGCGAGTGGTGGTGGCCAGCCGGGAACGATGCTCAAATGTAAAGGCAGCGATGTTGACCCAAATGCCTATATTTATTTTATTAATCAAGACCATAATTGGGAAAATACCTGTGATGCTATTGGGCGCCCAGAATGGAAAACCGATCCTGCTTTTGCCACTACACAGGCACGTGCAAGTCATATCCAAGATGTATGGGATGCAATTGAAGAAATAGCTAAAGACAAAGATAAACATGCACTAACTGATTATTTTGATCAGTTTGATGTGCCATGTTCTGCAGTATTAAGTATGAAAGAAATTATGGATGACCCTTCTTTGCGTCGTAGTGGTTCGATTGTCGAAGTTCAACAACCAAAACGAGGCTCATATTTAACGGTGGGTTGCCCAATGAAATTTTCAGCGTTTATCCCTGAAATTAAAAGTGCTCCATTGCTTGGGGAACATAATAGCGAAGTATTAAAAGAGCTTGGTTATAGTGATGAACAAATTATGGAAATGAAAAAAAATAATGTTATTTAATTAATAATATTAAACCCGCTCTTAATATGATTTTCTAAAAAAGCTAATTAATATTAGCGGCTATATTCAGATATTAGATATATTCAAATATAGCCGCTAAATTCAGGCGATTACTACCTCAATCAATTGGAATTATAGAAATATTTTTCCCTATTTAGTTTTTATTTTTTTATTAATAAATTCTTTGAATAAGGATTATTGTATGAGTATTGCTGAAATAAAAAAAAGCAGTAAGGTCGCAGCCGTTGATTTTATTCCTGCATGGGGAGACTTAAATGGGAATATTCAACGTTTAGTCGAAGCGACAGAAAAAGTGGCTACTCAAGGGGTAAATTATGCCGTATTTCCAGAAACGGCAGTGAGTGGTTATTTATTTTCGGACTCTACGGAATTAGCACCTTATTTAGATACTATCCCTGGCAAAACGACTGCTGCAATACTGCCTGTATTGGCTCGAACAGGAATGTATATGAGTGTCGGTATCGCGGAGCGAGATAGCGAAACAGGGCTCGCCTATAATTCAGCCGTTTTGATGGGGCCGGAAGGTATTATTGGTAAATATCGTAAAATAGGCCTGAATTCTCAAGATCAAAAAGTATTTGCACCGGGCAATACTGGTGTCAAAACTTTTGAAACACCGATTGGCCGTATCGCATTATTGATTTGTTATGATGATACCTACTGGCAATACGTTCGATTAGCTGCATTAGAAGGGGCGCAAATCATTGGTTGGCATTCAGTATCCGACCGAATGATGCCAAATGCCACCCCTGCTGAAATGTTGGGCGACCACTCAACGGTTGCGCATGTACAACATATGAGCGCATTCAATGGGTTGTGGGTTATTTGTGCTACCCGAAGTGGAATTGAAACTAACCCAATTACTAAAGGGCAGCTTTACTATAATGGGGGCTCAAGTGTGTGGTCGCCATCAGGGCATAAAGTGGCTCAATCTCCCGTGCTTAGCCCGCTAGAACTAGAACCCGGGCTAAATGGCATATACTGTGCGACGATTGATTTAGACGAAGCAGATAAGCAACGTGATGCATTACTCGCGAAGCGCCGCCCTGAATTATATTTCCCAACACTGGCTTTTCACCGCAGCCCAACAGATATCAATGCGACAGAAACAGTAATACAAACGACGCTTATTGCTGCTCAGTGGGAAAAATCTATTTCTAAGTTAGATGCAATTCAAGTGGGAGAAAATGAATTGCTGGTTTTACCCGAGCTCTCTGCGCTTCCTTATACGAATGACCCGAACCTTATTTTGTCCCATGCTGAAAAGCAAGGGGGAGCATTTGAACAAACACTGTGTCAGGCTGCTCATCAAGGAAAAGGCTATATTGTTGGAAGTTATCCTGAAATTGAGATTGATAAAGTGTTCCACACCGTCATTCTTGCGGGCCCATCAGGGGAAATATTAGCCCGCTATCGTGTTACACATCTTAATGAACGGGATAGTGGCTGGGCAACAGCGGGTAGCGCTGTGAGTGTGACAGCAACGCCAATTGGGCGTATTGCACTGGCGGCGGCACATGAATTAGACGTTCCTGAATTAGGGGGATTATACAGTATGTTACGTGCTGATATTCTTGCTGCACCAGCGGGCATCCCATGTGATTTAAAAGTGGAAATTGATAGCCATCTTTTTTCGGTTGAAGAGCCGCCAACAGGGCGTGTCGATTTTATCCCTTATGCAATTGCTACATTAAACCAGTTATGGGTGGTTTGTGGCGGGCGAAACGAGCGTGATTCTACGTCAGCGGCTATTTATGGGCCAGAGCCTGTTGTCCTTACTCCCACATTGACAGCACAAAGAGGGGCTGAAGATGTGCGTTTGCAAGCTCAGGTACCCGCACCTTTTACTTGGATTAACCAAGAACGGTTGGTGAGTGGTCAGCAAGCTATTTGGTTTCCGCCGCTAACACAGTAGATTATAGTTCAAGCGAAGTTTGAGTGAAAAAGGCGGGGGAAACCCGCCTACTAATATGTTATTACAGGGTGTGCTGGTGGTTGAGTGCTTCAATGGTTTTCTTGGCACCGTTATCACGCAGTGAAAGGTAAAATGCAGTCACCTTTTCAGTAAATAGTGAATTATTAACCAGTTCTTCGGTAAACAAACTGTTGAGGGACAGCAATGCGCGAACACGGCTTTCATCATCAGTGCTGTTTGCAACCAGCTCAGCCAATTTTACAGCCTGTGGGTCGCTGACTTGAATTTCTGCGCCATGATCATCTTTTCCGCTGACATAACGCATCCATCCCGCAACGGCTAAGGCTAAATAATCAAATGATTGGCCATTTTTCAAGTGAATTTGGATAGAATCGAGTAAACGTTGGGATAATTTCAACGTTCCATCCATCGCGATTTGCCAAGTACGATGTTTCAACCCCGTATTTTTAAAACGCTCAATCAGGGCATTAGCATAGGCTGGTAAATCCACATTTTTGATGGATAACGTTGGTGCTTGCTCATTGACCATCAAGTGATAAGCGGCTTTTTCATAAGCGCTATCCTGCATGCACTCATTAATATATTGGTAACCAGCCAAATAACCTAAATAAGCAAGGAAAGAGTGGCTACCATTTAACATGCGCAGCTTCATTTCTTCAAATGGAACGACATCCGTGACTAACTGAGCGCCCGCTTTTTCCCACTCGGGGCGACCTGCGACGAAATTGTCTTCAATCACCCATTGGCGAAATGGCTCACAGGCAATGGCGACTTTGTCAACGACAGGGCCTAGCTGGGATTGAATTTTCTCCGCTGTGTCTGGTGTCATGGCAGGCACAATTCTATCCACCATGGTAGATGGAAAGGTGACATTGGCTTCAATCCAATTGGCCAATTCAATATCCTGTTTTGCAGCCATCGCTAAAATGACATTTTTCGTGATATGGCCATTTTCAGGCATATTGTCACAGGACATGACCGTAAATGGTGTAATACCCAGTACCTTACGGCGTTTTAAGGCTTCAACAATCAGACCCGGTAGTGATTTCGGGGTATTTGGTGAGGCTAAATCATGCGCAATAGCGGGGTTCGCAAAATCAATCGAACCTGTCGCGGGCACATAGCAATAACCTTTTTCAGTAACCGTCATGGAAACGATGGCAATATTAGGGTCTAACATGCGATTGATAACGGCATCAATTCCGTGAATGGTTGGGTGTAATGCTTCTTTTACCACACCGACAGTACGGGTTTGCCAATTATCGCCTTGCATTTCAACTACGTTATAAAGGCAGTCTTGAGCGAGTAAATCTTCAATTTGTTGCTCGCCACCGACTAAATTGACCTCACAAAAGCCCCAATCACTCTGCTGTTCCGTAGCTAAAATATCCGCAAAGATGGCTTGGTGGGCGCGGTGGAACGCGCCGAAACCTAAGTGAAGCATTTTTACCTTTACCTGCTCCCTATCATAGCTTGGTACTTTGATTGTGGCGGGTAATTGGTTTAGGTTATTGGTTGACAGTTGCATATTTCACTTTACCTTTTTGTTGTTCAGCCTCTTCAACCGCATCCAACGTGCTGGTTAAATCACGATCTTTCACTTCAGGCATGATAATGGCACTGATTAATGAAATGGCAGAGTAAATGATGATCATGATTGCAATTGGCCACCAGCTTCCGGTGATGCTACAGAAAATACCCGCTAGAACTGGGCCTAAACCAGAGGCAATTAAGCCACCAATTTCTTTGGCCACAGCCATACCAGTAAAACGGTTACGTGAGTTGAACATTTCAGCCATCGTAATATTTTCTAAGGCAAATAATCCGAGTACTGAACAGTTATGAACGATAATAATACAGATGGTAATTAAGCTAACGCTGTTCGCACCATCGACGATGACAGATAACATCGGATAGGCGAGCAACATGGCAGATAAGCTAAGAATAATATAAGGAATACGGCGCCCGAATTTATCAGATAGTAGACCAATCACAGGAATGGTCAGGAAACCGACAACGGAGCTGATCATGATCGCATCAGTTGGAATACTTTTATCAAATAATAAGCTTTGAACTAAATATCCCGCTAAGAAAGTTTGAATTAACCCAGAGTTACCCGCTTGACCGAAACGAATACCAGTTGCTAACCAAAATGCTTTAGATTTAAACATGGCAAAGAAACTTTCTTTCGGTGGCGTTTGTACCGCAACTTTGGCTTCTTGCTCTTCCGTATTTTGTACTTTCTCAAATACTGGGCTTTCTTTCAGATTCAGTCGTAACCACACGGCAAACAACATCACAACGAAGCTTGCCAAGAAAGGTACACGCCAGCCCCACGCCAGCAAGTCTGATTTGTCTAACCAGAAGAACATAACCGCCCAAATCGCAGTGGCACTTAATGTGCCGCAGTTTGTCCCCAGACCCACGAGTGAAGCCACAATACCGCGACGGCCTTTTGGTGCATATTCTGCCAGCATGGTACCTGCGCCTGAAATTTCAGCGCCTGCCCCTAGGCCTTGAATAATTCGCAAAAGAACTAATAATAGCGGTGCGAGGATACCTACCTGTGCGTAGGTTGGTAATACCCCGATTAATGTAGTACACACCCCCATCATGGTGATGGTGATAAAGAGTACTTTTTTACGACCGATTCGGTCGCCCATTTGACCAAAGAAAATCGCACCAACAATACGTGCGACATATCCGGCACCGTAAGTTCCCATAGCAAGAATTAATGCCATTGAAGCGGATTGTTCAGGGAAAAATATTTCATGGAAAACAAGTGCTGCGCCTAACGAGTAAAGCTGGAAATCCATAAACTCCAGAGCGGTTCCTAGCCAGCCTGAAACTGCAGCTTTGGTCAGATCGCCAGAGCTGCGTTCCACTTTCCCTGATGGATCAATTGACTGAGTATTCATATTATTATCCTATTAATCACGTAGAGTAGTATCCAAAATCGGATTTAGTTTTTTTAATTAAATTAAAAGGTTAAAAGAATTTTACAGCAGGTCTTCTGGTCTTTTTCAAAGGTTAATATTGCCTCTTGCGCTTCAGTGAATGGGAACTGATGGGTTAAGATTTTTGTTGGGTCAATTTTTTTAGATTCTATCCAGCTAATCACTTCTGGGAATTTTTTGGCATTCAGGCGCGAAGAAAACAATGAAATCTCTTTGCTGGTAATACTTTGCTGTGTAACGGCACTTGCTTCACTTGAAAAGCCCATAATAGAAACTCTTGCCGCAGGGGAAGCAATCAAGATGGCTTCTTGTAAGATAGCGGGATGGCAAGCTGCATCAAGTACTAACGTTGGGCGGAGCCCCAGTGCTTTGAGTTGCTCTGGTAGTGGGGTTTGTGAATTATCAATGACAATATCAGCGCCACAATCTTTTGCTCTTGCTAAGCGTTCAGTCACGCGGTCAACTACAATTAAGGTTTTGACCTGATAAACGCCTTTAAGAACCTGTGCGCAGGTTAACCCAATCGTACCCGCACCATAGACTAATGCGACATCATCTTGAGTTGGATGAACATGCGAAGTCACGTTGGCGGCAATAGAGTATGGTTCAACGGTAACGGCACATTCATCGCTGATTGAATCAGGAATGGTATAAGCGTTTGCCGCAGGGACATTAACATATTCAGTGAACCCGCCATCAGTATGAACGCCTAATACTTCTAGTGTCTCGCAAACATTTGGTTTACCAATTGAACATGGGTAGCAATGACCACAACTGAGAACAGGGTCGATAGAGACACGTTCACCAATGCGTTTACTGTCTACGCTGGAACCGACTTTTTCAATGACACCGAAAAATTCATGACCTATCACTCGTGGATATTTTGCAAATGGGTTATGGCCACGGTAGATATGGCTGTCAGAACCACAAATACCGGCTAATCGGACTTTTATTTGTACTTGATTTTCAGTTGGTTCAGGAACTGAACGCTCTTCAATCAATAATGTATTAGGTTCTTTAATTACTACCGATTTTACAGCTTTCATATTTAACTCCGAATAAAATAAAAATTACCAGTTCCACAACGTGCCGTCTTCGAGACGAGCAACTGGAAGATAAGCTGGGTTGTACGGGTATTTCGCTGCCAGTTTTTCATCAAAATCGATACCTAAACCGGGCTTATCACTTGGGTGCATATAACCATCGTTGAACGTCCAGTTGGTCGTAAATACGGACAACATTTCTTCGGAGTAGCCCATAAACTCTTGAACGCCGAAATTTGGTACCCATAGATCAAAGTGTAAGGCGGCAGCATGGCAAATTGGGGATAGGTCAGATGGACCATGAGAACCGGTTCTAACTTGGTAAAGTGAAGCGAAATCAGCAATCCGGCGCATACCCGTGATCCCTCCAGCATGCGTGATTGTGGTGCGGATATAATCGATGAGTTGCTCTTCAATCAATTGTTTACAATCCCAAATGCTATTAAAAACTTCACCTACAGCGATTGGGGTGACGGTATGTTGACGAATTAATCTAAAACAAGCTTGGTTTTCCGCTGGTGTTGGGTCTTCCATCCAAAATAATCGATAATCTTCAATACTTTTACCGAAGCGAGCTGCTTCAATAGGGGTCAAGCGATGGTGCATATCGTGTAGAAGGTGCTCATTGAAGCCATATTTGTCCCGAACGGCTTCAAACAGTTTGGGCATAAAATCGAGGTATTTTTCGGTTGACCAAAATTGCTCTTCAGGGTGATGGCCTTTTGTGGCAGGTTCATAAGCAAGGTTTTTTCCTTTGCTCTGCCCATAGGTGGTTGCCATTCCTGGTATGCCGCACTGCACACGGATCGCTTTAAAACCTTTTTCTTTATATTTCGCGTAGTTATCTAGTGTTTCGGCAATATCGGTACCCGTGGTATGGCAATAAACCATCACTCCTTCACGAGAAGCGCCACCGAGTAATTGATAGACCGGAAGGTTGGCAATTTTGCCTTTAATATCCCACAGTGCCATATCAATCGCAGAAATGGCGGACATCGTAACTGGGCCTCTGCGCCAATAGGCTCCCTTATAGAAGAACTGGTAAATATCTTCAATTTTATGTGGGTCACGGCCTATCAACTGAGGACAGAGGTGATCTTGAAGATAGGATGCCACTGAGAGTTCTCTCCCGTTAAGGGTGGCATCACCTAGTCCATATATGCCTTCATCGGTGGTAATTTTTAATGTGACAAAATTACGACCGGGGCTACATACAAAGACTTCTGCTTTTATGATTTTCATTTTGGCCTAAATCCCTATTACTTGTTAACCAACTGATCAACCAAATTACCTCTTTTCACTCGAACTGGTTTATTTATTGGTTAACCAAATTTTCTTTTTTTCACTCTATCAATCGGTAAATTAAAAAACAATGACTAAAAAGACGACAATAAGTGAATCTGATCACAAATTGGTTAACTAATTTTGCGGAAATAGTGGATAAATTGGTTGACCATTGTGGTGAGGGACGATAATCTACAATGGAAGAACTAAATTTAATTCGACAACGCGTTGTACATATATATGAAAACTCAATACCGCTCGTACCAATACCTAGGTCAGCAGTTAAAAGAGCTCATTGCATCTGGTGAATATCCGATAGGAAGTCGTTTAATGCCAGAGCGTGAGATCGCTAAAAAATATGATGTTAGTCGCTCATTGGTACGTGAAGCACTCATCATGTTAGAAATTGAAAAATTGGTTTCTATCAAGAAAGGTTCTGGTGTTTATGTTATCAACCACCCAGATCTATTAATTGATGAAGTCAAAAGCTTAGATCATGGCCCTTTTGAAATACTGCAAGCTCGCCAAGTGATTGAAAGTGCGATAGCTGCATGTGCGGCCTTGTCAGCAACAAAAGCCGATATCCAAGAGATCCGCGCATTATTAGAAGATGAGCGAATCAAAGTTGCGAATAATGAAAGTGACGATGCGAATGATCATAAGTTTCATGTGTTAATTGCTCGCGCAAGCAAGAACGACATGATGGCGAAGATTATTGATGATATCTGGGCTGTGCGGTTACAAAGCCCTATGTGGGATAAGCTACATGAGCATATCGACAATACGACTTACCGGAAGAAGTGGTTGATTGATCATGAAAATATTTTAAATGCACTACAAAAACGTGATCCTGAATTGGCTAAAAAAGAGATGTGGCAGCATTTAGAGAATGTCAAAAATACGCTAATGCAGCTTTCTGATTTTGATGACCCCAATTTTGATGGTTACTTATTTGAAACAATTCCTTATCAGACTATTTTTGAATAATCGCAGGAGAAGTACTCATGGAGCATACGTGGCGTTGGTACGGTCCTAATGACCCTGTTTCTTTAAGTGATGCTAGGCAAGCAGAGGCGACGGGAATCGTCTCTGCGCTTCACCATATTCCTAACGGTGAAGTTTGGAGTGTTGAGGAGATTTTGAAGCGTAAAGCTATCATTGAAGATGCTGGGTTAGTTTGGTCTGTCGTGGAAAGTATTCCTGTTCACGAAGATATTAAAACTCAACAAGGTAATTTTGATCTCTATATTCAAAATTACCAACAAAGTATTCGTAATTTAGCATCCTGTGGTATTAAGACCATTTGCTATAATTTTATGCCAATTCTAGATTGGACGCGTACTGACCTTGCTTATACGCTACCAGATGGCTCCAAAGCGTTACGGTTCGACAATATTGCCTTTGCCGCGTTTGAAATTCATATTTTAAAACGTGAAAATGCGGCGGCGAGTTATTCAGAACAAGAAGTTAAAGAAGCGGCTGAGTATTATGCCAATATGTCATCTGATGATATCGAAAACCTGATTAAAACCATCATTGCAGGGCTACCGGGCGCAGAAGAAGGTTATACATTAGACCAATTCCGTGAGCGCTTGGCGCTGTATAATAATATTGATGAAAATCAGTTACGTGAGAACTTACGTTATTTCTTGCAGAAAATCGTTCCTGTATGTGAAGAAGAAAATGTGGTTTTAGCTATTCACCCCGATGACCCTCCGCGCCCAATTTTAGGCCTGCCACGTATTGTTTCTACCATTGAAGATATGCGGTTTATTAAGCAAAGCTGCGATAGCATTCATAATGGGTTTACTATGTGCACAGGTTCTTATGGTGTGCGAGCCGATAACGACCTAGTAAAAATGATTAATGAATTTGGTGATCGTATTCATTTCACACATTTACGTTCAACGGTGAGAGAAAACAACCCAAATACTTTCCATGAAGGAAATCATATTGCAGGTGATGTCGATATGTTTGAAGTGGTCAAAGCCATTTTAGCGGTTGAACAAAAACGCCATGCTGCGGGGCTTGCACCAATTCCAATGAGACCAGATCATGGTCACCAAATTTTGGATGATTTGAAGAAAGTGACTAACCCTGGTTATTCCGCTATTGGCCGCTTAAAAGGCCTAGCAGAGGTGAGAGGGTTAGAATTAGCGCTGAAGCGGATGTATTATCCAGAATTACTAAAAGTATAATTTTCTTTGCAATATTGGCTTTTATTATTTGGTATTTACGTGATATCAAAGGGTTGAGTACGCATAAAAATACGCGACTAAATTATAATTAGTCGCGTATTGAACTAGTTGTTAAGTTATTTTAATTTTTTTTTATCGATACTCCAATTCTGTTTTGCAGAAATAGTCAATAAGTCGCCTGACTTAATAATATACGTATAGTAGCCACCAACTATTGAACTATTACGATCCGCTGTTGATTTAACTATAATCTTTTTATTACTTAGGGGCAGTTTGGGAATGGAAATTTTATTTAGCCATTTCTCATTTTTAATTTCAATATATATACTATCGTTAGTTTTAAAAATATCCTTTATCATTTTTTGTGTAATAGAATCTTCATTCTTAAACGTAAGCTGATAAGCTGATTTTTGCTCCAACGAATCTACGTCATTTTTCATTTCAAACTGCCAATAAGACTTACAGGAAACCGTACATTTTTCACCTGTTGAAATCCTATGCTTCTCTTTATTCACGATCAGTGTACTACAATAGGCCGCAGTAGGATCAATGGTAATGGATTGATTATTTTTTAGTGGCGGTATTGTAATTTGGTCAGCCCAGTGACCATTTTTTGATTCAATAAGAATATGGTTGTGCTGATTTAGTGCGGCATTCAATACCTTAATGGTGATATTATCGTCATTATTAAATTTTAATTTATGGTAATTAATTTCATTAGATTTAGGTTTAGATTTGTATTTAATAATTTTATTTCTTAGGGTATTAATTTCTTTCCATGTTTTCTCGTCATAGATTTTTATGTATTCATCTTTGTATTCTTTATTCATTAATAGATTTGATTCTGAAATTAATGAATCAGTTTCTTCGTCAGCATAATCTGGTAGCTCAGCGGCTAAACTTGGTAAAGTAGGTAATAATATTATCGTATCATATTCAGATAAATGAATATTTTGATAAAAATTCCAAGCTTCAAAGGTTAGTTTATCATCTTCTATTTTTAATAAATAGCCAGTGCCTTTATCTGTAACCCCGTTTTCACCTAATGTTAAACTTGGAATATCAATTAATGTTCCAAATGGACGTTGAATAGCTTCAATAATCCTAAAGCCATTATGAATGTGACCACTTAACATAATTATTTGGGGATAACGAGAAAATAGACTTTTTAGTCTTTCATCTTGCGGTCCAAATCCGCCATATAAGTATGACCGCCAATGTGAACAATTGAATGCTTGATGTGTCATCACAAAAATCGGTTTATTCGCATCAGCGCCTTCAGCCAGTTTTTTTTCTAACCAGAGAAGTGATGCTTCATTTAATTCCATTTGATTTTTTAAAGGAACATCTGTGTTCAAACAAATAAAATGATAACCATTAATCCATGCATCAATGCACATTGTATCTTCTTGCCGGTCAATATTGCATTTTTCTAAGTAAGAGTCATATAATCCGACTAAATCGGGGTCTAATGGCTCATGGGGTTCGGCCCCAGTTCGGACATCATGGTTGCCTAACATCAATAATAAATTTTGATGATATTTTTTTGGAAATTGTTCTAGGAAAATATCAAAAGAATCTTTTCTATGTTGATGATAATCACCAATATCCCCAGCCATTAATAACCCTTCGGCTCCACAGTGATTAATATTTTTAATAGACGTTGCCAATACTTCTTTATCATGATCTGAGCCTATATGAATATCACTAATTACACCAATTATCATACGAAATTTCCTTTTAAAATGAGTTGAAAATTATAGTCCATTGTTTTTTGTCTGATTGGGGTTTTTTATTTCAATTGTACTGTCTTGAATTTCATTAATAAAACTGTTTTGGCAAGAAGATAAAAATAAAGAAAACATAAAAAAAGAAATGATTTTCATTGTTAGTCTCGAATTATTTAAATTGATTTTTATTTAAAGTAAAATTATTCATTAATAAATTTCAATATTACTTTCTTTTAGTAGATAAGCTCTCCTATTAATAAAAAAATTAAAGGGTTCTTTTTTAAACACCAAGTCAGGATTCGATTTTTTATTAAAGTATTCCTCAGTCATGAATGAATAGCCAGTTTTATTTTCTAATGAATGTAATAAATCCAGTTCGTTTATTGTAAGTGTTTTAAAGTTTATACCGATTTTTTTTATTTCTTTTAAAAATTCTATCATGGTACAATGTTCGAATGATGATTTTGTTTGAATAAGAATTTCATTACTCATCATTTTCTCAACGCTCATACTTTTTTTCATTAATTCTTTATGAAAAACTAAACCTAATATTTCAGTTTTTAAATTTATTTTTTGTATACTTTTATGGTCAACGTCGATATCTACAGGTGATATTATGATGTCATAGTGGTGGTTTTTTATTTCATACAAAATATCATTTGAGATCTTGCATTCAACTTCAATGTTAATACTCTTATTTTTCAATAAGTTGTTTATTATCGAATGTATTCCATAGAATGGAAATCCATCAATAAGAATTTTAATTTTTTTTTCATTGTTTGGCACAGTTAAATTGTTTAATATTTTATTTATACTTTCATAGTGAGGGTTTATTTTATTAAATAGCTCCATGCCATAATCGGAAATGAGTATTTTATTTTTTTTTTAACTAAAATATTCTTTCCTAGCTTTTTTTCGAGAAGAATCAAACCTTGTGATATCGCTGAAGACGTGACATTGGTAGACTCTGCCGCTTGATTTAGCGAACCATTTTTAGCCAAAGCAATAAACTGGTTTAATTGTTTCGAGAAAAACATAACTGTCCTTAGTCGGTTGGAAAACTCTAAATTAGGATCTCAATCCATTGATAATCTATTACGGTAGTTTAATCTAAAAGCTGTTTTTATAAGTTAAATTAATATAAAATACAGCTATTAGAATTCTAACTAAACATTTATCTATAATTCGCTAATAAATAAAATTGAATAAATAGGAAGTATAATTATTAGTGTGATTAATAACTCTCTCATTTCTACGGTCTCCGCTATAATTTAGTTTTAAAACTATATCAAAGAAAATTAATGCAGTAATTTAAATATCCTTGCTAATGTTTCAATAAAAACTTTATTTAGCTGTATCTATTAGCTTATTAATTATTCTTATATCGTTAAAGTTTGATTAACCCCACATATTTTAACAAGAATAGATGATTTTAAGGCCACCACAATCGGTCATTTATGATATTGAAATAGATTGATTTACACCTTTGAAAATACCTTTATCATCTGTGATTTTGTATCATAATTGTTCTTTGCTTAAGGTAAATTTGTCTGCATTTTTTCCTTTGTTGCCTACAAAACCCTTATCAGATCAAATACCCGTCTTGATACAAGGGCATCAAGGTAGCGACCTAACCGTTTTTGTTTTATCCTGAGCAGTAAGTGGCAGCAATTTCCGCCGATGGCATAAAATAGGAATGATTAATTTGAGTATAGGTTTACCCTATGCTCAAAAAATTGTTCAGAAAATGGAAAAGTGAGAACGCAATGGGTATTCGTATCGTTCCTAAAGAAGAGTTAGGACAAGAAAGATTGAAAGAAAAGGGAATTGGTTTTATTCCACCAGTTCTGTTTCCTAACTTAAAAAGTTTATATCAACGCCGTGCTGAGCGACTCAAAGAACTTGGTGCAGGAGAACATCCTTTTGCAGATTATCTGAATTTTGCTGCTGAAGTGGCAACCGCACAACATAATGCACAGCATGATAATCCATTAGAAATGGATATGGCATCTATCCTTGAGCGCTCAACAAATACCAATAATTCGCCATTGGATGCAAAAACATTTCCACGGACAATGCATTGGCACAAATTATTAACGGCTATTATTGCCGAATTAATGCCAGTCGTGCCTGAGTCTGTACGCCCGGCGTTAGAAAACCTGAATAAAGCGTCTGAAACAGAACTCGAAGCCATGGCAACTGCGTTGCTAAATGAAGAGTTTGAAAAAGTTCCTGCGGACAAATCGATGTTCATTTGGGCTGCATTATCGGTGTATTGGGCACAAATGGCAGCAAATATCCCAGGTAAAGCACGTGCAGAACATGGTGACCATCGCCATTTCTGTCCTGTATGTAATAGCATGCCAGTGTCGAGTATTGTGCAAATTGGTACATCACAAGGTTTACGTTATTTACACTGTAATTTATGTGAAACTGAATGGCATATGGTGCGCGTTAAATGCAGTAACTGTGAGCAAACAGGTAAATTGAATTATTGGTCATTAGATGATGAAAATGCGGCAGTTAAAGCAGAAAGCTGCGGTGATTGCGGTAGCTACTTGAAAATCCTTTATCAAGAAAAAGAAGCTAAAGTTGAAGCTGTCGCGGATGATTTAGCCTCAATTATTTTAGATGCACGCATGGAAGAAGAAGGCTTTGCGCGTAGTAGTATTAATCCGTTCTTGTTCCCTGGTGAAAAATAAGCGGTAAAAGAGAATCGTGACTATGGCTGAATCAGACTTGGCTTTATATCGCCAACTTCCTGCTATTGATAAATTATTGCAGCTCGATGAAGTGCAAATATTGGTTGAACAATCAGGGGCTCATTGGGTCACTGCATGTTTACGTAAGATGCAAGAACAAGCTCGAGCCAGTATTGCACAGGCAGGGAAATTACCTGCTTGGCAGGAAGATTGGGTAAAAGAGTTAGCACAACGCCATCAAGCTTTAGGGCAAAGCGCCCTAAAAAACGTGTTTAACTTGACGGGTACGGTGCTACATACCAATTTAGGCCGTGCGGTCATGTCAACCACGGCGGTGAATGCAGTTAGCCAAGTGATGAGTTCGCCTGTCACATTAGAATATTCTCTAGATGGTGCGATGCGTGGGCATCGTGACCGTGCGATTGCTGACTTGCTGTGTGAGCTCACTGGCGCCGAAGATGCCTGTATTGTTAATAATAATGCTGCCGCAGTTTTATTATTGCTAGCAACGGTTGCAAATGGCCAGCAAGTTATTGTTTCTCGTGGTGAATTGGTTGAGATTGGTGGGGCTTTCCGTGTGCCAGATGTGATGGCGCAGGCAGGCTGCCAATTAGTTGAAGTGGGTACAACGAATCGGACTCACTTACGTGACTATGAGAATGCGATTAATGATCAAACTGCACTATTAATGAAAGTGCATACCAGCAATTACAGTATTGAAGGATTTACTGCAGAAGTTGAAGGTGAAGAGCTTGCAGAGCTAGGTAGAAAGTACCAATTACCAACGGCAATTGATTTAGGCAGTGGTTCGATGATTGATATGACGGCTTATGGGCTACCCGCAGAGCCTATGCCACAAAGTTACCTTTCTCAAGGTATTGATTTGGTTTCGATTTCTGGAGATAAACTTCTTGGTGGCCCACAAGCAGGGATTATCTTAGGGAAGAAAAAATGGATTGATGCAATTCAAAAACATCCATTAAAACGTGCTTTACGCGTTGATAAAATGGTTTTAGCTGCACTTGAAGCAACGCTAAAACTGTATTTAACTCCCGAAAAACTCACAACAGAATTACCCACATTACGTTGGCTAACACGAGATCCTGAAACTATTCGTGATAGCGCAGAAAGCATAGTTGTTGCTCTACAAGCCTTTTATGGGGACAAATTTATTGTTGAAGTTGAGCCTTGTCTCTCACAAATAGGGAGCGGTTCACTTCCTGTCGACCATCTTCCTAGCTTTGCGGTAACATTCACACCGCTAAATGGAAAAGGTAGTACATTAGAGCAACTCGCAACGCAGTGGCGCCAGCTACCTCAACCAGTGATTGGGCGCATGAAAGACGGTAAATTGTGGCTTGACCTGCGCTGTCTTGATGATGAACACGCGTTATTACAGGTTTTACTTTCATGATTTTTGCGACAGCAGGCCATGTTGACCATGGTAAAACTTCTTTAATTCAAGCCATTACTGGCGTAAATACCGCACACCTCCCTGAGGAGAAAAAGCGCGGAATGACCATTGACCTAGGGTATGCCTACTGGCCACAGCCAGATGGGAGCTCTATTGGTTTTATCGACGTTCCAGGACATGAAAAATTCTTAGCCAATATGTTGGCTGGGATTGGTGGTATAAACCATGCGCTTTTGGTAGTAGCTTGTGATGATGGCGTGATGGCGCAAACCCTTGAACACCTTTCGATTTTAAGGCTAGCGGGTTGTGAAAATATCAGTGTTATACTGACGAAGGCTGACCGAGTCGATCATTCGCGAATTGAACAGGTTACGGAGCAAGTCACCTCCGAGCTGGCTAAACAAGGTTGGCCAGATGCAAAACTATTCATTACGTCTATTGAAGATGGGCGCGGCATTGATGCGCTGCGTTTATATCTGCAACAACTTCATCAGCAAAGTGGTTCACATCCCAATATCCAACGTCGTTTTCGTTTAGCCATTGACCGCGTTTTTTTGGTTAAAGGTGCAGGGGTAGTGGTGACTGGCACTGCATTAGCGGGAAAAATTCAAGTTGGTGAGTCACTATGGGTGACAGGAGCGGATAAGCAAGTTCGCGTCAGAGGTATTCATCGGCAAAACCAAATATCTGAATTCGCTGTTGCAGGTGATCGCGTGGCCTTAAACTTGGTGGGCGATATTGATAAAGAAAATATTACCCGAGGGGATTGGTTGCTTGCAGAGCAACCTGCGTTTATTGCAACACGGGTTATTGTTGAATTGGAATGCGATGCATTAATTAAGCACTGGCAACCTGTGCATCTTTACCATGGTGCAAGCCACATCACTGGGCGAGTGTCATTATTAGTTGAGCAAGGGGAAACCCCCGTGCTTGCTGAGTTAATTTTAGATACCCCATTATGGTTAGTAGAAAATGACCGGTTAATTATCCGTGATATTAGCGCTCGCCAAACGTTAGGTGGGGCTCGAGTGATACGTTTGGTTTCCCCACGGCGAGGTAAAAGGCTTCCGGAGTTTTTGGATTGGTTATCTAAGCTTTGCCGAGAACAAGATGAACTGGCTCACTTTAAGCTACAGCTTCCTCAAGGTGAACTTAATTTACGGGATTACAGTTGGGCGCGGCAACTCACCCATGATGTGTTAGATAATTTATTGGCTCAAATGGATGTGGAGCGTGTTGGCAACCATGTTTTATCCACATTTAAAGCGCAAATAGCGAAAGAACGTATCGTTCAAACCCTTGAAGAATTCAATGAAATACACAGTGACCAAATCGGTGTAGGCAAAGCACGTTTAAAACGTATGGCTCTGCCTTCAATGAGCGAGGCATTAGCATTTAAATTCATTGATGATCTCATTGGTGAAAATGTTATTAAGCAAACTCGCGGTTGGTTGCATATGCCCCAACATGGGCTGGTGTTTGATGCCCAACAGCAATTGATTTGGCAGCAAATACACCCATTATTTTCACGTAATGAGGCGTGGTGGGTACGTGATTTAGCATTAGAAAGTGGCTATGAAGAAGATACGATGCGTCGCGTTCTAAAAAAGGCGGCGCAAATGGGATTAATTACGGCGATAGTTCGTGACCGCTATTATAGCCATGAGCAAATTAATTATTTTGCGTCACTTATTCACCGTTATTGCATGGAAAATGAAGTCATTTTTGCGGCTGATTTCCGTAACGAATTAGGGATTGGTCGGAAACTTGCGATTCAAATTCTTGAGTTTTTTGATAAAAGCGGTTTTACTCGTCGTAAAGGCGATGGTCACCATTTACGAGATAAAGGCATTTTCGTTGAATAAATTGAGTGTTTTAATCCGTTATAGTAGTGCCTCATAGCAACCTCCAATATTAAACTTGTGGTAAAACTGATGAAGAAAAAGTTATTTGCAGGCTTTTATCTGGCATTGATCTTTATTGGCTCCCTTTTCTTAGTCTTTGAAAAAGGTAGCGTAATTTATCCTGCTCTCATATCGGTCAGTGTATATGCCGTTTTATTCGGTATTTTAATGGTGCTAACAGCTCGCTGGTTATTTTCCGCTATTATTACCAGCACATTATTTATCATCATAAAATTCCTGAATCAGTTAAAAGTTCATTATTACAAAGAACAACTCTTCTTTAGTGATATCAATATTATGACAGACACTTCCAATATGGGGACCTTGGGTCATTATTGGTTAGCAGGTGTCGCACTGGTTGGGTTGCTTATATTATTAGTCATTAATGGGGTTATTAGCTGGCGATTGCTCAAGCCGAGTAAATCAAAAATGACTCGTGTTATTGGTGTTGTTCTTATTGTTGCGGGTTACTTTGGTATTAACTTCACAAGCTCACATTATTATGACAGATGGTCTCAGACGTTGCCAAAAGGCCGAGGGACAGTGACCAATATTATTATGTCGGCACAAAATGCGAGTTATCAATCCCCTGAATTTGCAGGCTCAGCTGATTATTTTATGGAAAAAGCAGCAGCAATATCCCTAGAAAATAATGCAGTCTCAGAAAAACCAGACATCGTTTTATTACTGCAAGAGTCTACTGTTGACCCACATATTTATGACTTACCTGAAGGAACTAAGCTTCCTGATTTATTTATGTTCCAGCAAGATAGTGGCGTAAGTGCGCATAGTCAGATGCGGGTACAAACTTTTGGGGGAGGAACTTGGTTATCTGAATTCTCAGCGCTAACTGGCTTAAATAGTGATGATTTTGGTGCGCAAAAAAGCGGTGTCTTTTATTTTATCGTTGACCACCTTAAAAATAGCTTATTCAAAGAAATGAAGGCCAACGGTTATTATACTGTGGTACTTACCCCCTTTAATAAAGGTGCATACCATTCAGGGCATGCCTATGAAACGCTTGGGGTTGATCGAATTATTCAACCACAAGAGCTCGGCTATCCAGGTAAACTGCAAGATAACTTATGGACAATCAGCACCGATGATATGCTGAAATATGTAAAAGAAATCTTAGCGAAAGAAACAGATAAACCCGTATTTATTTTCTCTCTTACAATGTATGAGCATGGTCCTTACAAAGAGAGCCATAGTGATGACTACGGTATAAAAGACAAAATTAAAAACTCAGATGCTGCAGGTGAATTTAGCCATTATATGGACAAAATCGTAACCTCAGATGAATCAATACGTGATTTCGCAGAATTCATTGAAAAACGTGAGCGTCCGTTGATGTTTTTATATTTTGGTGACCATCAACCAGGAATTAGCTTAAATCAGTATGATTCTTCATTTTCATCACCCGCTTACCTAACACAATTTACTTTGCGGGATAATTTGAAATCAGGAACTGCG
This sequence comes from Providencia sp. PROV109, assembly GCF_033681625.1. NCBI lineage: Bacteria > Pseudomonadati > Pseudomonadota > Gammaproteobacteria > Enterobacterales > Morganellaceae > Providencia > Providencia sp. PROV109. The sequence goes on along the minus strand of NZ_CP096320.1, from coordinate 4,593,891 downwards.
ATAACAACGGGCCAGTTAACAGATATTTCCTTCTTAGGCGGAATCTTATTAGAAAGGGCAAATTTAAACATTTCCCCATTTTATGAAGCCAACATCAAAATGCGCCACTTGTGTGACGGCAAATTGAATGATTGTGAAGACCAAAAGTTACTTGATAGCTATCGCAACTATGTTTATGGAACTTTAGAAGCAGCTAATGCCAATAAAGGTGATATGTAAGAGTATGTTATTATCAGCCGTAGATATTTACGGCTGATACTCTCTTTTTTGTTATTTCCTGCCTAAAATATTAATATTTTCTTAAAATTTATTATTTTTTTACGCTTTCTTGTTTTAATAACAAAACCATTCGTTATTTTTTTTGTCTTAATTTTAGTTAATTTTTCTGTGAAATTAGGTGCTCATTTCGAGCTTTAGAATGGTTTAACGCTAGAAGACAATGAATATGAAATATTTGGTCACGGGAAGTGCGGGTTTTATTGGTTTCACGCTTTGCCAACGTTTATTAGAGAGTGGGCATGAAGTTGTCGGGATTGATAACTTAAATGCGTATTACGATCAGGGGCTTAAACAATCCCGTTTACATTTATTGGAGCAGTTTCCGTTATTTCGTTTTATTCATCTTGATATCACAGACCGTGAGACTGTCCGTGTATTGTGTACACAAGAACAATTTGACCGAGTCATTCACTTAGCGGCACAAGCGGGTGTTCGTTACTCGTTGGAAAACCCATTTGCTTACGCAGATAGTAATTTGACTGGCCACCTCGCTATTTTAGAAGGTTGTCGCCAAGCAAAAGTGAAGCATTTAGTCTATGCCTCTTCAAGTTCGGTGTACGGCGTAACCGATAAGACGCCATTTACTACTGACATGGCAACCGATCACCCGATTTCACTCTATGCGGCAACAAAGAAAGCCAATGAATTAATGGCGCACTCCTATTCACATTTATACCAGCTACCGACCACAGGGCTGCGGTTCTTTACGGTTTATGGCCCTTGGGGGCGCCCAGATATGGCTTTATTTAAGTTTACGAAAGCTATTTTGGCGGGCGAGCCTATCGATGTCTATAATAACGGCAATCTCAGTCGTGATTTCACTTTTGTTGATGATATTGTCGAAGGTGTGATCCGTATTTCAGATATAATTCCACAAGCGAACCCGAATAATCATTCGGCATCACCTGCAGAAAGCAGCGCGCCATATCGAATCTATAATATTGGTAATGGGCAGCCTGTTAAGTTGATTGAATTTATTTCTGCACTGGAAAAGGCACTGGGTAAAGAAGCGATTAAAAACTTTTTACCTATGCAAGCGGGTGATGTGTACACCACTTGGGCGGATACGGAAGACTTGTTTAATGTGACAGGTTATCGCCCACAAGTTTCTATTGAGCAGGGTGTTCAGGCATTTGTGGATTGGTACCGTTCTTATTACCACCAATAATATCAATAAGCTGTAACATCTTTAGCAGGATTTGAGAGGCAAGTTTGAAAATAGCAATCGCAGGAACCGGCTACGTCGGCCTATCTAACGCCATGTTGCTGTCACAAAACCACGAAGTGGTTGCGGTGGACATCATCCCTGAAAAAGTGGCGATGCTAAACAACCATCAATCACCGATTGTTGATGCAGAAATTGAACAGTTTTTAACGGAAAAGACCCTCAATTTCCGTGCCACAGAAGATAAAACTGAAGCTTACACCGGTGCACAATACGTCATTGTCGCAACGCCAACCGACTATGACCCAAAAACCAATTACTTCAATACAAGATCGGTTGAGTCTGTTATTCATGATGTGAATGAAATTAACCCAGAAGCGACGATTATCGTGAAATCCACTATCCCTGTGGGCTTTACCGCGCGCTTACGTGAAGAGTTTGGTTATACCAACGTGATTTTCTCTCCTGAATTTTTACGTGAGGGGCGTGCTTTGTGGGATAACTTACATCCTTCCCGTATCGTGGTGGGAGAGCGTTCAGAGCGCGCGAAAATTTTTGCAGATTTGTTGCTGGAAGGCGCAATTAAGAAAGATGTGCCCGTGTTATTTACCGATGGAACCGAAGCCGAAGCCATTAAACTGTTTGCCAACACTTATTTAGCCATGCGTGTGGCGTACTTTAATGAACTCGATACCTACGCAGAAAGCCGCGGTTTAAATGCACGTCAAATTATTGAAGGGGTCTCTTTAGACCCACGTATTGGTAGCCATTATAACAACCCATCATTTGGTTACGGCGGTTATTGTTTACCGAAAGATACCAAGCAGTTGTTAGCTAACTACGATGACGTGCCAAATAACCTTATTAACGCCATTGTGGAATCAAACCGCACCCGTAAAGACTTTATTTCCGATGCAATTATTGCTAAAGCACCATGCAAAGTCGGTGTTTATCGCTTAGTCATGAAAGCGGGCTCTGATAATTTCCGTGCCTCTGCGGTACAAGGTGTGATGAAGCGCATCAAGGCCAAGGGCATCGAAGTGGTGGTGTATGAGCCGGTTTTAAAAGAAGAAGAGTTTTTCCGTTCGAAGGTTATCCGTGATCTCGACACTTTCAAAGCACAAAGCGACATTATTCTAGCCAACCGTATGGTGCCTGAGCTGGAAGATGTGGCAGAGAAAGTCTATACCCGAGATTTATTTGGTAATGATTAAAACGCGTTTATGGGGTAGGTTGGTATCGTGCTAACCTATCTCTGTATATTAAGACCTAATAACCCTATCTATTTTGTGCCATAGTGCACAAGTTACCTATTTTTAAACGCTACTCTGCAACAATCGCTAAGAAATGTTGTTTGCCATTTGCTAGCATCCGTCAATGATATGAACCACAAACAATGAGAAACAAAAGAGATAGGGAATTGGCGAAAATAAACGGGAATTCGCGGATAAGAATCTAGGTGATTCGCGGGTTTGCGAGAAGTAACGTAGAACTATTTAAGCATTTATGCAAAATTATCAAAATGAGAAAAAAATTTGAATTAGTTATTTTGATTCACTTATTTTGGTAAATACATCATGCATATGAAAATCATTTAAAACATCTTTAAAATCTATTTAAAACTTGCCAGCCATTTAGCTGGCTTTAGTTTTATCGCTCATATCGCGGTTAGCTTTGCTGCGCTCGTCTTCAAAGAAAGATTCCAAAAAACTCTTTTTGTCTTCAGGGGCTAAAGATGCATACATCCTAGCAATTAGCATGTCGTCAGCCGATAGGTCATCAACAGTTTCATGATGTGATGCGACAGCTTGCGCATTGCGTAACAAAGCATTTATTCCCTGCCTAAAAACGCTGTCAAGAACAGCCTCTCTTTCAATTGGTGTCATTCTATCTAAAATCTCTTTCCACACTCTTTGCTGTTCAGGCGTAGCACTCGATGATGATAGTTTGCTCATATCGTTAGTCAAAATATCCGATGATTCGTCAATTTCTCCAGTAACTAACCACCCAACAGGTCGTCCGCTTACATTTGCAATAACTGCAAGCCGATCTAAAGATGGGTAGCTTTCGCCGTTTAAATAGTTACGGATAACCTTCTCTGACCAACCGCATTGCTTTGCAAAAGCATTGTTAGACATACCATTCATGGCCTCTCTAAGGCGCTCTCCAAATCGGTTTATTTGCTCCTGACTAATAATCCGAGATGGTTTATTCTCGGGTTCAATATCATTTTTCTTATAACTCATTGTTACTAAACCTCTATTTACACTAACTGTTCTTTTTTATGATTAGTCAAATAATCCGAGTTAGTGCTTTACATTCGGATTATTTGACTATATGCTTATATCTATACCGATAATCGTTGGTGGTTATCGCGCCGAATTATCAGGACGGATAAATATAAGGATCGCATGATGTCATTAAACACGCAAGACTGGCACCGCGCAGATATCCGCGCGGCATTAGAAAAACGCGGTACAAATTTACGCACGTTATCAAGAGGAGCAGGCTTAGCGGCTGATACACTCCGCAACACGTTATCCCGCCCATGGCCTAAAGGGGAACAAATTATCGCTCAGGCTTTAGGGGTTGAACCTCGGATTATTTGGCCTAGTCGCTACCAAAAATAATATTTTTGTAGCATGTGATTTTTTGTTTAAAGGTATGAACTAATGGATATTTGGATTACTGCTAAAGAATGCATTGGTCTGCCCGGCCTACCAACAATGCAACATAATATTCGCGCAAACTTAGATAAGTTAGCTGGAGATAATCGACGTAAGCGTACGGGGTCAAAGTCATTTGAATACCCTATTCAATGTTTGCCGCCCGTTGCTCGCGCAGCAGCACTTAAAAAACAAGGTGTTATTGAGGTTGCGGGTACACCAATCGAAATCAAAAAGCGCGAAAGTGGTAATTATGCTCGTGAGCTACTTTGGCAAAACTGGAATAACGCCAGTGAAAGACAGCGTGAAAAAGCACGCGAACGTTGTGAAGCGGTCATTGCTGCCGCTGGATTATTAGATAGTGGTATCGATGTATTGACCGCATTTGATTCTGTTGCCGAGGCGTTATCTGTTGCTTCAGCTTCTGTGCGCCGTTGGTACTATCAAGTTAAATCATTCGACCGCTCTGATTGGCTGGCAGCGCTTGTGAGTCAGCATGGTAATAGTGTTTCTGCTCGTCGTAAAAAAGAAGCTGAATGCAGTTCTGAAGCATGGGATTTTTTCTTAGCTGATTATTTACGTCTAGAGCAACCCGCTTTACGCACTTGCTATGCTCGACTTGTCGAAGCGGCCAATGCACATGATTGGGTTATTCCTAGCCTTTCATCATTACGCCGTAAGTTAGAGCGTGAAGTACCGCAAGAGCAAATTGTATTACTGCGCCAAGGTGAACACGCCTTAATGACGTTATACCCAGCTCAAGAGCGTACTGTCCTTGACTTAGATGCAATGGAGTGGATTAACGGGGACGGCTATCAACATAACGTTTTTGTACGTTGGTTCAATGGCGAAATCATCCGCCCTAAAACGTGGGTTTGGCAAGATATTCGTACTCGTAAAATTTTGGCTTGGCGTACTGATGTTTCCGAAAACAGTGACAGCATACGTTTAGCGCTTGCTGATGTTATTGAACAATACGGCATTCCTAAACATGTCACTATCGATAACACGCGTGCAGCAGCCAACAAATGGATGACGGGCGGCGTTCCTAACCGTTACCGATTCAAAGTGAAAGAAGATGACCCGAAAGGGATCATTCCTTTACTCGGGATTGAGTTGCATTGGACAACCGTCCAATTTGGTCAAGGTCACGGGCAAGCAAAACCTATTGAGCGTGCGTTTTCTCATGGTGGCTTGGGTGAAGTTGTTGATAAACATCCACTACTTGCGGGAGCTTATACAGGGGCGAATACGAGTTCTAAGCCTGATAATTATGGTGAACGGGTTGTCGAAGCCGATGTGTTTTTAAAAGCCTTAGCAGAAGGGATCGCTTTCTGGAATCGCTTGCCTAAACGCGATACGGAAGCCTGTCAAAAGCAATTGTCTTTTGATGAAGCCTTTGAGCAAAGCTACCAAGAAAGCGCCATCCGTAAAGCGACAGCAGAGCAGCGCAATTTACTCTTACTGACCGCTGAATCAACCATGGTGAAAAATGGCGCATTTACATTAGAGGCAGGCGGAAGGATCAAATCACGTAAGAACCGCTATTACAGTGAATTACTGATGGGTGTTAAAGGCAAGGTTGTCATTCGCTTTGACCCGCAAGCCTTACATGATTCAGTGCTGTGTTACACCTTAGACGGTCGTTTTATCTGTAAAGCGGAATGTATTGAAAAATCAGGCTTTGGTGATACACAAGCGGCGCGTGAGCATCATCGTAATCGTATGCAGTTTGTTAAACGTAATAAAGAAGCGGCTAAGGCGAAAAAACGCATGACCGCATTAGAAGTCGCGGAAATGATGCCCGATATCGCACCACCGGAACCGCCTGAAACACATGTAGTTGAAATATTCCGGCCAACAGGCAATACCGTTCGCCGTGAGCAAGTCTTAGTTGAGCCTGAAAGTGATAGAGACTATGACGAAGATTTTGAGAATGCCGTCTCACAATTTTACGCGCAAAGCACCAAGAACACGATCTAGGAGAATATATGACTAACATTATTGAATTAACCCAATCACAAATGAGTCACGACGACACGCGTGCCGCTCTGCGCTCTATTGTTGATAACGATGGCATGACTTATACCGCCATATCGCGGGAAGCGGGCTTATCGAGTACCGCGGTGTCTCATTTTATGAATGAGAAGTACAAAGGCGATAACGATGATGTCAATACCAAGTTAAACCTCTGGTTAGAAAACCGTACTCGTCGTGCAAACGAAATGCCACAAGCACCGGATTTTATTGAAACCAAAACCTCAAGACAGATTGATAGTGCGTTGCAATATGCGCAATTAGCGCAATGTATTACCGTCATTTACGGTGTTCCTGGTGTGGGAAAAACCAAGTCATTACAACACTTTGTACAGAAACGCCCTAATGTCTGGTTAATTACTATTTCACCCTCTCGCGCTAGCTTGAGTGAATGCTTATATGAATTAGCGTTAGAGTTGGGCATTGGTGATGCCCCGCGCCGTGCGGGTCAGTTGGGGCGTGCTGTTCGTCGTAAATTACGCGGGACAAATGGCTTGCTGATTATTGATGAAGCAGACCATTTAGGTTATCCCGTTTTGGAAGAGTTACGTATTTTACAAGAAGATACGGGCATTGGTTTAACTCTGGTGGGTAACCATCAAGTGTATTCAAAGCTCACAGGCGGCAACTCGCGTGATATGGATTTTGCCCGTTTATTTAGTCGTATTGCTAAAAAAGTCTCTATCTTGAAACCTAAAACAGAAGATGTAAAAGCGATTGCGGCCGCATGGCATCTCGGACAGCCCGAACGTGCATTAGTGTTTGAACTGGCTAAAAAGCCCGGTGCGTTGCGTGTGATATCTCACACCTTACGTTTAGCGTCGATGTTTGCCGCAGGGGCTAATGAAGTGTTGAACGAAAAACATATTCGTAAAGCAGTCAAAGATTTAGAAGGTATTGAGGAGAATGTTTAATGAATATTTCTATTAATACAGAAAATCAATCTGTTATGTCTGATTTAATGCGAGCTGGCTCAGTGGTTCAGCAGTTAGAGCAGCAAGGCGTTACGGTGTTAAGCGTCATTACTCGTCAAGGTAAACCTTGTATTCACATTGCCCGCCACAGCTACTGTGATGCGCTTATTCGAGACGGTAAGGCCGCTTACCAATATTTTAATCAAAACAAGGGTAAACAAGGCGTATTTGATACTTTGGGCTGCCGCGTTTACTGGTCTGAATCTATTCATTAAGGGGGGCTTTCATGCCAGCAAAAATTACAATTGTTATTACAGAAAAAAGTAAAGGAAATTTTGAATACACCATCACAGGTGATCGCATTGCCGCAATGACTAAGAATGAAATGGAAGTCGCTAAGTTATTGGTTCAGGGTATCAATGGCGGAATGCTTAACTTTCAGGAGATACAACATGTTAGCGAATGACAAACAATTTACCCAACATGAAGCCCCTGAAGGGTTTTGGGTTAACGCCAAAGGCCATAATGTGCCTATCATTAAAATCAAACCTATTGACCGTCTGCGCGATACCTTAGTGGGCGATATTGTTACGCCAGCAAGAGAGCTAAATCAGGCGCTGAAAAATTTTAAAACTTTTGCGTTCCGTACGATTGATGCGTTTCGCGAATTATCGGCCGAGCAATATGACGCGGTTATTGGGGGAGGAAAAGGCAACATTAAACTCTATGCATTTGATGGTGAACATTATATTCAGGTCGCTATTCAAGACCGCATGGCCTTTGATGAACGTTTGCACATCGCTAAAACACTGGTTGATGAATGTATTTTGTCGTGGTCTGAAGGTGCGAATCCCAATATTTCAGCCATTATCAATGATGCTTTTCAGGTAGATAAAGAAGGTAAAATCCGAATTAAAGAAATCTTAAGCCTGCGCCGTTTGGATATTACCGACGAAAAATGGCTTAAGGCAATGGAAGCGATTAGTGAATCAATTCATACCGTTGATAGTTGCCGCTACATCCGCATTTATGAGCGTAAAGGCGATAACAATAATTACATCCAAATTTCACTCAATATTACAGGGGTTTAACTATGGCTAGGCAAATCAAGATTAGTTCAGGTTCATGGCAATTTGATTTGGAAATGGTTGTATCTGTCGTTGATGAAGTTAAGTTTAAAGCAGAATGTGAAGCAATTAATAAATTTTTTATTTCCGCTGAATATCGAAAAAGTAAATTTGGTAGCCATGAAAAAGCAGGTTTCGCCATGTTCTGCGCTGAGTGTTTTCAACAGATGGCATTTAATAACTTCAAAGATGAAGAATGGCTTACCGAACAGTTCGATTGGTCTAAGGATAAAGGTATTGAAGGCTTTCCTAAATTGGATGATATGGGAATTCGGATTGATGAAATTGAATCATGGTTTATTGATCCTGATGAAATAGAGATAACTGGGTGGGAGGAAAATAAAGGCTAACCATAGCGTTAGTATTTATAGAGCAAATATTACATATTATTTAAAAATAATTTAACCCACTAAAACTAAACACTTTTTAATTAATGGCGTAAACCCGTCAGGACACGCTTACGCCTAAATCCAGATAACGAGGTATTTCCGATGGCCATCCATATTAAACAAATAGGTTTAGTTAGTGCTATCTCTCTTGAAATAAGTAACCAATATTCAGGCATTAAAATTAACCAAACTCAATTAGGGGCAATTGTTGAAGCTGCAAATCTAGTTTGTGCTGCCTTTATTGAAAAAAATCACTGCGATAGCTGCAATGACAAGCTACGTGGTGGCTGTCTACCAACATGTGCTTTTTATCAAAAAGGAGTCACACATGACTAGTGATCAACTGGTACGTCTTATCCACATTGCAAAGTCTAAATTGAAATTAGACGATGATACCTATCGCGCGATGTTAGTAACAGCAACAGGTAAAGATTCTTGTCGCAAAATGCGCCATGGTGAACTTCAGTTAGCGTATGACGCCTTTGTTGAGCGTGGATTTAAACGCAGCTTTAAAAAGCATAAACAGCGAGTTAAACACCGTTTAAATGGTCAGGATAAAGCCGCTGAAATTGGTAAAATTAGAGCCATTTGGATCACGATGCACCAACAGGGTTTTATTGTTGATAGTTCTGAAGAAGCACTCAATAAATTTGTACAGCGTCAAACTGCTCGATTAAATAATGGTATTGGTGTTAATGAGTTAGGTTGGCTTGATGGTGAATTAGCTTATCGTGTACTGGAATCACTGAAGCAATGGCATCTTCGCATGATGCTTGATGTATTCCGTGATATGGGGAAACAGTTACCAGAACGCCGTGGATATGATGCCGTCTGTGATGCATTCGGAGGTGTACAATGAAAATTGGCCGCTGTCCAATTTGTCACTCTGACTTTCATTTAGACGCCATACTGGAAGATGAATCCAGCCGCCTCTTAATGGATAAAATCAGTAAGTTATCTCATGGTTGTGCTCGCCATTTAGTTAACTATATCGGCTTATTTCGTCGAGAGAAAAATAATCTGTCAAATAGCCGTGCCCTAAAACTGGTTGAAGAAGTGCTTGAACTTTACCCATCGAATCGAGTGTTAGCCCATGCACTGAGTGAAACGGTAGAACGTATTCGTGAAAAACGTGCGCAAGGTGATACTAAGCCGCTCTCGAATCACAATTACCTCAAGACGGTTTATAGTTCTTCACAACAGCTATTTGCACAAAGTAGCAATGTTAAAGAACGTGAGAAAAAACAAACTTCTGGCTCTGATAGTCAAGAAGCATACCTAAAACAAATGCAAAGTTATGGTGTTGATGTAAATGGTTTGCCCGGTGGTAAAGAATGGCTATCTAAGAAAGGAGGCTAACGTGGATAATCTACCGCTTTTTGATGATGACCATGCAGGTATAGGGCTGCTAGTAGACCAACTTAATGATATTCCTACTAGTGAACTACAGTCACGTTGGCCGCAGTTATTAGCTGATATAGTGGATTTATTCCACGCTGAATTGATGCGTCAAGGGTATGATGAGCCTAAAGCTCGATTGGCTGCCAGTAAATTGGTAGTGGCGTTATCTCATTATTATGGTGGTCGGGCTGTTTATTTACCCACAGGTGACACTTTGAAGGCAGCTCTACGGGACAACCAATTGTTTATCGAATGGAGCCTTGAATCCAAAGGGGATATTGATGTATTGGCTAAAAAATATGGTCTGACTAATTCGACAGTCTATGCCATAATCCGCCAACAGTTAGCCTTACACCGTAAGCGTCATCAGATTGATTTGCCAATTTAAAACTTGAGGGTGAGCATGAAAAAATTACTGTTTATATTTAGTTGTCTTGTACTTTCATTTTCTAGTCAGGCATCTAAAAAACTACCTGATTTTGAAACACTAAAAAACAAAATGGAAAATTTTGGGGTGTTATCAGCGAAAGAATGGAAAAATACAGGAAATACTAATATCGCAATAATTAATGGCTCTCAATATTGGTCGAATGATAAAGCTATTGCTGCTATTTTTTCACTCAAAGGCAACCGAGAGGAATTAGATGAAAAGCTTCTTGATACAGCAACGAAATGTTTAAAGATTTCTAGAGCTGCTATGGGGGAATTGACAGAGGAACAGGCTAACGATGTATTGTTAACGATAGGCTATTCTGGGAAAGTTGATGACAGGCAGGTTTCAACTTTCATTAATGGCTACTCTTTTTTCTCATCTCTACAACCAAGTAGCACTACGAGTGAGATTGTTTTTACTTGTGGTGTTAGGCAGAATGACTTCTAATATAACTATCTGAATACAGACCCGCCGAATTGGCGGGTTTTTTGTTTGATTCCCCACAAACCCACCATTCACATAAAAACCCTGAATATAAGCCATTATTTAATCTTATTCAGGGGCATTTATGAAAAAGCCATTTGTCTTTTCCCAGCGCAGTAAAAGCAACCTTGTGGGTGTTGATCCACGCTTAGTGAAAGTGATTACCCGCGCGCTTGAGCTTACCTCTGCCGATTTTGCCGTCATTGAGGGTCTCCGTTCCCAAGCGAAGCAGGCTGAATATGTCAATAATGGCGCGTCACAGACGCCTAATAGTCGCCACTTAACAGGTCATGCCGTTGATATTTTGCCGTCAGCCATGAAGCCCGGCATGGTTTGGGATGAACATCCAGAGCTTTTTGAACCTGTGCTACTTGCCATTAAACAGGCGGGTGATGAATTGGGCATCCCATTGCGTTTTGGTAAGAACTGGACGCATGACCCGTCATTACCGATTAAGACGCGTTTTATTGATTATCCGCACGTCGAAATTCCGCGCTAAGTCGAGGTGAATCATGTTACCGCCTGCAATCGCTGACACGCTGTTACTAAAACTTAATCCTGCGCTACGTAACCCGCGCTATTACCAAACGTATCAATCAGGTCGTGAGCAATGCTTAGCGCGTGGCCTTGCAGGTGATGACATTACCGCTGTTCCACTCTATAGCCACAATCAGACCTATCAATCGTTTTTCCGTCAAGGCTGGTTATCAGTCACAGCTCAAGATATCCGCTTGGCAAAAGTCGAGGTCACGCATGTTCGCTTTACTTAAACAGTTGATCACTAACCCAGCCACGGGACGTTTATCAACGTCAGATACCACATTATTTGGGGCATTTATCGCCAGTACCTTTGTGTTGATTTGGGTCACGTTATCGGGGCGAATGGTGGATTGTGAATGGTTGTATGCGGGGTATCTCACGGCATGGGTCGTACAAAATCAAGCTTCAAAACAAGCTGCAATTAAGCGCGATAAGGAGCTAGGCCAATGAATACTACGCTAATTCGCTATGTCATTACCGCTGTCGCTGGTGCCTTAATTGTTGGCGGCCTCAGTGCATTGATGGCAACCAATATCATGCAATCGAAAGTTGACGATGAAATTAAAGCCCGTCAAACCATGGCGTTAGACTTTGCTCAAGCCCAGCAAGCCACCGCCGAGGATAATGAGAAAGCCCTCAAGCAGTTGGTGAAACAGCAACAGGAACAACTGATAAAAAATGTGGAAATTTCCAATCATGTCTACAGCGAACTTAAAAAGATCACCATGGCGGCCAATCGGATTGAGCAACAAATTCCCGATGCGGTTGCCCTCGATGGCAATCATTACACTGGCCTTGGGGTTAATGGGTTGCGGCTCTACCGAGAAGCCTTCGGTTACGGTGACACCCCCCGTGGTGATCGCCTCGTGCCCATTGCCCCCGAACGACTTACTCCAATTCCCACCGAAACCGCTGCCCCCACCAACGGGCAAACCGGAAGCCCTACTCAAACACGCGAGCGATTACGGCCAGTGGAGCCTAAGCCTCGAAGTCAAGCTGATGGGGTTACAGAAGTGGGTCACCGAAACACTCAGGACGAACCATGAAGGTGATAGATAGAGCCTGTGAGCTTGAACAGTGGCAGCGTGAGCAAGATTTAGCGCAACACTTTAAACAACAAGATGCGCAGGCAGGAACAGGCATATGTTGCGATTGTGGTCATGATATTGACCCTAGGCGATTGGCGATCAACCCCCGCTTTGAACGGTGCGTCATGTGTCAAAACCGTGTTGAAAACAGGAATAAGCATGTTAGACGTACTTAAAGAGCACTGGTCTATTATTTGGGCAGTGGCGACGAGTGTCGTGAGTCTGGTATTGCTGTTACTCAGTAAAACTTACGCTAAGCGAGATGAGGTTGAAGTGATGAAACAGCAACTCAATCAGCTTGAAATCTCACTGTCCACACTGCCTAACCGTGCGGAGTTACACAATTTGCAGTTAGAAATTGCCAGCTTACGTGGGGATATTAAAGCGGTTTCCCCAGAGCTGCGTCAGCTACGTCACCTCAGTGACTTGTTATTACAAAACGAACTGAAAGAGAAAAAATAATGTCAATGCACGAAATTTTAACCACTGACCAACGTTTGGTGTTATTGCGATCATTGGAAGAATGTGGCGGTGACGCGAATGAGTCTGTCTTGCAAACTTGCCTTGATGCGTATGGGCACCGCACGAGCCGTGATGTGGTACGCTCGCATCTTGCATGGTTAGAAGAGCAAGGCTTGTGTGTGACTAAAAACATCGCGGGTTGCCTTGTTGCCACTATCACGGGGCGTGGTTTAGACGTTGCGGAAGGTCGTAGCACTGTCCCCGGTGTGAAACGTCCTCGCCCTCGGAGTTAACCATGAGCGATAAAAAAACGCGTGGGCGTCCCTCCAAGATTGATTTGCTTCCCGAAGCGATACGTGACCAGTTGCACGCACTCTTGCGAGATAAGCGCCATACGCAGGAAGATATTCGCGCGGCCGTCAATGAGTTGATTGATGAGTCTGGCTTACCTGAAGACCTGAAAATCTCCCGCACGGGGTTAAATCGTTATGCGTCCCGTATGGAAACTTTGGGTGCAAAAATCCGCGAGGGGCGAGAAATTGCCGATGTCTGGGTATCAAAACTTGGCTCTGCGCCGACCTCTGACGTCGGTAAGTTACTGCAAGAGTTTGTCAAATCATTGGCATTTGAAACCAGTATGTCCCTGTCTGAAGGGGATGCGGTGGTAGAGCCTAAAGCCTTGGCACAATTGGCGCTTGTTGCTTCTCGTATCGAGCAAGCGGCGATGATGAGTACCAAACGTGAGAAAGAGATCCGCGCTGCATTTGCGGCTGAAGCGGCGACAGAAGCCGAGAAAATGGTCAAGCAAGCTGGACTCACTGAAGAAGCGGCGGCCAATATCAAACGCCAGATTTTGGGGATAGTCTAATGTTAGCCTCCAAGTTAAATCCCTCCACCGAGTTTATTCTAGGGGCGGCGAATGACGCGCAATTTAACCCAACGGATGTCTTACTCGCGTATCAAAAACGCTGGATTGCGGATGATTCACCGCTCAAGATTGCGGAAAAGTCCCGCCGAACCGGGTTAACATGGGCGGAAGCGGCAGACGCCGCGCTCACTGCCGCGCTCGCGCGTGAGGCAGGCGGTACAAACCATTTCTATATCGGCTCGAATAAAGAAATGGCGCGTGAGTTTATTGATGCGGTGGCGATGTGGGCAAAGGCTTATGGGCTGGCAGCGGGTGAAATTGGCGAGGAAGTGCTGCAAGATGAGGACAAAGATATCCTCACTTTTGTTGTCTATTTCAGTAGCGGCTTTAAAGTGCAAGCCTTATCGAGTAACCCCAAAAACCTGCGGGGGATGCAAGGTAATGTCACCATTGATGAAGCGGCTTTCCATGACCAATTAGCCGAGGTGTTAAAAGCGGCTCTAGCACTCACCATGTGGGGGGCAAAAGTCCGTATCATTTCCACGCATAATGGTAATGAAAATCTGTTTAATGAGTTAATCAAAGACTCACGTGCAGGCCGTAAACGCTATTCTATCCATACCATCACCTTAGATGATGCGTGTAACGATGGGCTGTATCGTCGTATTTGCCAAGTACGCCGCCAAGAGTGGACGCAAGACAAAGAAGACGAATGGAAAGCCAATTTACTCAAAGATACAGCCACTGAAGATGATGCGCTGGAAGAGTATTATTGCGTGCCGAAACAAGGCTCTGGTGCCTATATCCCACGCGTCTTGATTGACCGAGCCACCGATGAAAACTGTTTAGTGGTGCGTTTTAGTATGCCTAACGGTCACATGACATGGACAGAAGATGAGCGTGTGAGCACGGTTAATACGTTTATTGCTGAAGAAATCACGCCCATTATTCACCAGTTTGATCCTGATACGCGCCACGCTTACGGGCAGGACTTTGCGCGCTCTGGCGACTTATCCGTTATCGGTGCGGGCAGTGTTGAGCAAGACACCCGCAGGGTGCTAAAACTCACGGTAGAAATGCATGATGTGCCGTATAACCAACAGCGTCAAATTGCGCTGGCCGTGATTGATGCGCTACCCCGTTTAGTGGGGATTGCGGTCGATGCTACGGGGAATGGTGGCTATTTGGGTGAGGCGTTACTGCTCCGCTACGGTGAGGACATGGTAGACGCCATTCATATTACCGATAATTTTTACCGTGAGTGGTCACCCAAATACAAAGCGCTGTATGAATCCAATGATATTTCCATCCCCAAAGATGAAGACATCATTGCCGACCAGCGGCAAATGCAAAATATTCGCGGTGTGCCAAAAATCGACAAAAACCGCCGTAAAGGCGCGGACGGTAAAAAACGCCACGGTGACAGTGCGGGGGCGTATTTGATGTTTACTCGGGCGACGTATCTTGACGGGCAAGAGATGGATTTTACTCCGCTCCCCGATAAACGTGCCGCGTCCAATGATGACGATGATTATCACAATTTTGATAGGGGGTGCTGGTGAAAATTTTGAATAGTATGAATCGCATGAGGGATGCTCTAGGGCGTCGCTTTTGGTTTAAGCCGCACAGCCAAACCCAAGATGATGAGTCGCGCGTCCATCAACTCAATCGCTACTATGGCGATCATCCCGTTAGCGGGCTAACACCTGCACGCGCGGCGGAAATCCTACAAAATGCCGAACGCGGCCAATTACTCGCGCAATGTGAACTTGCCGAGGATATGGAAGAAAAAGACCCGCATTTACAGTCTGAATTGGGCAAGCGTCGCCGTTCACTTCAGGCGCTCGACTGGAAAATTACACCGCCACGCAATGCGAGCCGTGAAGAGAAGCGAGATGCGGAGTTACTCACTGAAATTTTAGATGATGCTGAGTGGCTCACAGATTGCATCTTTGATGCGACAGACGCCATTTTAAAAGGGTTTAGTTGCCAAGAGATTGAATGGGAAGAAGCTGAAGGCTTGATTATTCCGCGCTCCATTGAGTGGCGTGACCCTGCATGGTTTCAAACGCCTCAAGGTGAGCGCAATGAGTTACGCTTGCGTGATGGCTCCGCCGATGGGTTAGCGCTTCAACCGTTCGGCTGGGTGCAGCATGTGGCAAAATCCAAATCGGGTTATCTGGCGCGTACAGGGCTTATTCGTACCTTGGTTTGGCCTTTTATCTTTAAAAACTATTCCGTGCGGGATTTAGCCGAGTTTCTCGAAATCTACGGTTTGCCCATTCGCGTTGGGCAATACCCCGCAGGGGCAACCGACAAAGAGAAAGACACTTTGATGCGGGCAGTGATGTCGATTGGGCACAATGCGGGCGGTATCATCCCCCGTTCGATGCTCATCGATTTTAAAAATGCCGCCGACGGTACGGCCGACCCATTTCTCGCCATGATGAATTGGGCTGAAATGAGTATGTCTAAAGCCATTTTAGGCGGGACGTTAACCAGTCAGGCCGACGGTGCGACCAGTACGAATGCCTTGGGTAACGTACATAATGAGGTACGCTTTGAGGTGCGCGACAGTGACGCCACACAGTTAGCGGCCACTTTGACCCGTGATATTGTATTTCCACTGTATGCGCTCAATTGCCAATCATTCGATAACCAACGCCGTAAACCGAAGTTTGAGTTTGATTTGTCCGAGCCGGAAGACATTACGGTCTATTCAACGGCCTTGCCACAACTGGTCAATATGGGGATGAAAATCCCGACTCAGTGGGCGCATGATAAATTGCAAATTCCCATCGCCAGTGAGGATGAGGCCGTATTGACCCCCGCCGCACCCGCTACACCCGATTTTTCTACCGCGCTACTGAATGCCAAACAGTGCAATGAACCGCGTCAAGTGGCTCTCGCTGCAGAGCCTGAAGCCGCCTCAGTGCAAACCATGGCGGATACGGTTAGCCCGCAAGCGTGGCAATCGACCGTTGACCCGTTGTTGTTGCCGCTGATTGACGCGATTGAAACGGGCGGCTTTGCGGCGGCACAACAGCTTGCGGATGAGCTTTATACACAGATGGACGATACCCAGTTAACGGATATGCTCCATCGTGCGATGTTTGTCGCTGAATTGTGGGGGCGTCTCAATGCCACAGCCCGTTGATTTAGGCTATGCCGCTACGCTTGAGCCTGCCTTAGCGGTCGATTACTTTCGGTCAAAAGGCTATGACATTACATGGAATTGGCAAGAAGCCAATGCGACCAGTCATGCGAAAGCCTTTACCGTGGCGAAAGCAGCACGTCTCGATATTTTACAGACCCTCCGCGCGGAAACTGACCGCGCCATTAGTCAAGGTATCACCGAGCACGAGTTTAAACAGAACCTCTCACCTCGCCTACAAGAGCAAGGTTGGTGGGGGAAACAGGTTATTGTGGACAGTGACGGCGGTGCGGAAATGGTGCAAATGGGCAGCCCGTCGCGGTTGTCGACGATTTACCGTACCAACGTCGCAACTGCCTATCAAGCGGGTCGTTATCAACAGCAGCTCGCGAGTGTCGAAACACACCCTTACTGGCAGTATATTGCTATCCTTGATGGACGCACCCGCAAAAGTCATGCTGCCATGCATGGCCGGGTCTTTCGATATGATGACCCGATATGGGATAAACTCTATCCCCCGAATGATTGGGGCTGTCGTTGCCGTGTTCGAGCACTCACAGAGGCACAAGTTAAACGCATGGGCTTAACCGTCGAATCAAGCACAGGTGCGTTACAGACTCAACAAGTTGAATCTGGCGTGGATAAGCGCACAGGCGAAGTGTACGAATCTGAAACCACCACGTTTAATCGTGGTGGTCAATCGATGACCACGGGCGCAGGTTGGTCAAATAACGTGGGACAAGCAGCGATGGGCGCAGATGTGGCAATGGCGAAAAAACTCGTTGAGATGCAAAACCGCGCATTACGCCAACAAGTGATCCAGTCGATGAATAACGCCCCAGCACGTCAAGCCGCGTTTGCACAATGGGCGGGTGAAACACTGACACAGCAGAACGCCCCGCAAACCACCCAATCATTAGGGTTTGTCAGTGACACGGTGGCGGTGGCTGTCGAAAAACGGTTAGGTCAAGCTGCCCCACGCGTGGTGACGGCCAATAATGCCACCCTGCAATCAGGGCTAACGATGGCTGAATATCAAATGTTACCGCGCATAATCGGGCAACCTGTGGCGGTTATCTTAGATAAATCCCAACAGCAATTATTGTATGTCAGCGCCACGGGGCGTGATGTGGGGCGTACCGTGGTTAGATTACCGATTGGTGCGAGTCAGGATGCTTTGTTAAGTCAAGCCGTACAAGCCGAAATGATGCCGTTATCCTCGTTACAAACGGGATTACAAAACGGCCGCTATGAATTGATTGAGGGGGGATTATGAGAGTAGAAAGCCAGATTGATGTTACACCCATTCAACAAGCCTTTAAGCGCCTTCAGCAACTCGGCACAGATACAACTCCTATCACGCGCAGTATTGCGACAGTCCTTGCCAGTGAAAGTGAAGATGCATTTGCCAGTGAAACTGACCCGAACACAGGAAAAAAATGGTCACCGTTAAGTGCGCGTTATCAAGAAAAACTCGACGATAGCGGTCGTAATGGGTTGATGCTGCAACGCTCACAAGGTGGTCTCGCCATGTCATTAACCACGACTTATGATGCAACCCGTGCCGCCATTGGCTCCAATAAAGCCTATGCAGCCCTACATCAATGGGGCGGTTTACCCACTATGCCCGCCGCCCCTGCGGCTGTGCCTGCACGTCCTTACATGGGGTTATCACCGCAAGGGGTGGCTGATATTGTAGATATCATTCGCCAGAAGCACGAGGAAGCCTCAAGGCAACGTTAACGCCCGTTATATCATGTTCAACCCGTTTAAACGTGTGATAGCGTTTTTAAACGGGTTTTAAACGCGGTATAGTGTCCTTTCTTAACCTGCTTTTTAATTCTCCCTCTCATTAAGGTGTGATTTACCACAAACCCGCCTTGTTTTGTTCCTCCGCCACAATGGCGGTATGAAAACCCGAAAAAACACCCCACACAAACGCGTTGCCATTTTAAGTGCAGCGATAACAAACAGCCAAGATGGCTGGTATCAACTGCTGCCTGCGGGGCATTTTGCCGCCCGCGATGGTCGTCCCGATGATGTACCGGGTAACCAGTGGTTTATTGATGCCACCATTGCCGCGCAATTTATCGAGGCCACGGCGGCTATCGGTCAACCTGTGTTGTTTGACTATAACCATGTGACGTTGAAACAAGACGAAGACCCGACCGCCTGCGCCGAAGCCAAAGCGGCAGCATGGTTACGTGACCCGCGCAACGATATGCAGTGGCGCGAAGGGTTGGGTTTATTTGTGCGCTTGTCATTAACGCCTGCTGCACAAGCCGCAGTTGATAATGGTGAGTGGGCTTACCTTTCGGCGGTATTTCCTTATGACGAAGCTGGCTATCCGCTTTATTTGCGAATGGGCGCGCTGACCAATGACCCCGGTTTAACCGGAATGCAATCCATGGCCGCACTGAGTGCGCGGCTCGATACTTTAATAACCTTATCCCCCCAACCTGAGGACGTTCTTATGAATGAAACTCTCCTTCAGCTCCTTGAGAAGCTGGGCATTACCTTGCCAGAAGACACAAGTGAGCTGACTGAAGACACGTTACATGAGCTTTTAGGGCAAGCCATGGCAGCGATTGATACCTTACTTGCTTCCGCGCAAGTCGCCGTTGACACCCTTGATGTGATTGATACCACGCAAGATACCGATGTTATCGCAGAAAATATCACCGACATCGTGGATGGCAGCAGTACGGAACTTGCCGAAGTTGAGCAAATTCTCGAAGAGGCCGCCTTAAGTGGCATGGATTTAACCAAAATGGTGCCTAAAAGAGCGTATGACCTGCTAGCTCGCTCAGCGGCAGTATTGAGTGCGCGATCTAATGGTGGTGATACAAATGCCTTAATTCGCGCAGCTCGCCGCGAAGGGCGTATTGTCGCGGCTGAAATTCCCGTGTTGCGTGCGATTGCAAATACGCAAGGCGTTGCCGTGCTGTCTGCCATGCTGAAAAAACGCCCGGCCATTAATGCTGTAACGCGTCGCCAAACAGCAGGATTGGTAAAACCCGCGAAAGGGGTTGCAGTGTTATCGGCATCCGATAAAGAGGCTGCACGTTTACAGGGTTTAACAGATGCGGAGTTCTTAAAACGTAAAAAACTGGGAGCTAAAAAATAATGGCTATTGTTACCCCTCAACTCATTAAATCCCTTTTTACAGGATGGAATGGCGACTTCCAAAATGGTTTGGAAGATGCACCGAGTCAATTTGAAAAAATTGCGATGACCGTCCCGAGTACGACAAAATCCAATACTTACGGTTGGTTGGGTAAATTCCCGGGCATGCGTGAATGGATTGGTAAACGTGTTATCAGTGATATGCAGTCACACGGTTACCAGTTAATCAACCGCCCGTTTGAAAGCACCGTGGGTGTTGATCGCGATGATATCGACGATGACAACATTGGTATTTATTCACCTCTCTTTACGGAGATGGGGCGTGCCGCAGGCGTTCAGCCCGATGAGATGTGCTTTGGTGCACTGACTAACGGCTTCAAAACATTGTGTTACGACAAACAGAATTTCTTTGATACTGACCATCCAGTTTATCCCAATGCGGATGGTACGGGTGATGCGGAAATTGTCAGTAATATTCTGACTGAAGAAGGTTATACAGGTCAGCCATGGTTTGTTCTCGATTGCTCACGCGCAGTTAAACCCATCATTTTTCAACAACGTAAAGCCCCTGAGCTGGTCGCCATGGACAAAGTGGATGATGAAGAAAACTTCATGCAGAAACTTATTCGTTACGGTGTCGATACGCGTTGTGAGGCGGGTTATTCATTTTGGCAGTTAGCCTATGCCGCCAAAGCTGAATTGAATGCTGACAACCTGTGGACAGTTATTCAGAACATGGGTGCCATAAAATCAGATGGTGGTCGTCCGCTAGCCATTGCTCCCACACATTTAGTTGTTCCGCCAACGATGCAAAAATTGGCTAAGCAACTGATTGAACGTGAGCTGATTGTCGACAGCAAAGGCGGAACAGTCAGTAATGAACTGAAAGACAGCCTCGAAGTTGTTGTAGGTCACTACCTTTAATCTTTTAAACGGGGTTTAAGCCCCGTTTAAATCAACTTAATCGGAGTTGAAATGCTATGTCTGATAAAGCAGATCCTAATGCGCTGGCGGCAGGTGAAATGGTGGAAATGGTCGGGGTTAACGTGGTTAACACGGCACACGAAGGCTACCGCCGCGCGGGTTTTATTTTACATCAAGGCGAAAACAACTTACCGCCCGTTACCCCTGAGGTGCTCAAGGCGCTCGAAGCTGACCCACGTCTCGCTGTTATGGTTATCGCGACAGATATTGATAGTGACACATCGCGGGGGCTGGGCGATCAGGTTATATCAACAACAGTAACCGTGGAAGATACGCCTGTGACTGAAACCATTGCGCCAGTTGAAACGCCAGCAGCCACTGAAGCAGAAGCGGCTCAACCTGAAACCCCAAAAAAAGGTAACGGTAAAAAATGAGTTACGCCACCCTGAAAGATATTTATGCGCGGTACAGCCAGAATGATTTGCATTTATTAACTGACCGCAAGATTGACAATTCTTTTAGCTTGCCGCTTGAAGAGTTGACGCCTGCCCGTCATGCCATATTACAAATCGCCCTCGATGATGCCACCGCCACGATTGACGGTTATATCGATGGCCGTGCCACGTTGCCACTAAAAACCGTGCCAACGGTACTTGTCAGGGTGGCGTGTGTGTTAGCGCGTTTTTCATTGGAAGAAGGTCAGGCCACCGATAAAGCGACCAAAGACCAAGAGGATGTTATCCGCTTGCTTGAAAAGGTCTCGGCGGGTGATGTCAGTTTAGGGTTAAGCCCCGAAGCAGAACGCCCTACGGGTGGCGATGTTGCCATTATTACCAGCGCGGGCAGTGTTTGGGCGCGTGATAAATCGAAGGGGTTTATCTAATGGCGATCACCTCGGATATTTCAGATAGCTTAATCGCGGGTATTTCAGCCTTATTTAAAAATACCTTACGCCGTGTCGATACGCATCCGGGTCAATGGAGCGATAGCACGGTCGCACTGATGATTAATACCCATCCTGCGGTTTATGTGGCATGGCTAGGCTGTCAACGTGGCGCTATTCCACGCACCGCAGTTTCAAACTGGGGCATTTTTATCAGTGCGCAAGTGTTGAATGGTCGCCAAACCAATCAGATAGGTATCTATGAAATTGTCGAACGCTTAACGGGATGGCTTAACAATCGCCGTATTGAGCCTGCGGGTACATTCTCATTAACGCAAGTCGCTAACCTGTGGAGTGATATCCAAAGTAGTGCAGGTGTTGCCGTGTACGGCCTCTATTTTGATGCACCACAACCGCTGCCTGACCCCGTTGATATGAGTGACCTTGATGACTTTGCGACCCATTACCAAGTCTGGACGGAGCCGAAAGGCACACCAGAGCAGGAAGCCTTAATTACTTTACCGATACAGGATGCACCATGACCATTTTGCATATTAAACCCGTTTCAGGGCTGACGGTTCGTGACCCTGAAACCTATAAACCCTTAGCGGCAGAAGGCGAAGTGAAGCCCCGTAACGCGTTTTGGTTACGTCGCCTCAAAGACGGTGATGTCGTGTTGGTTGACGAACAATCTCAAGGAGTTAAATCATGATTTCATTTAATGAGATCCCTTCGAATATTCGTGTCCCCCTCACGTACATCGAAATTGATAATTCTGCGGCGGTCACAGGTACACCACCCACGTTGCACAAAACGTTATTACTGGGTCTACGTAACAAAAACAGTCAAGTACTCGCGGGTGAGCCGTTTCGTATCACCTCACAAAGTGCCGCAGAGGTGGCCTTTGGTCGTGGTTCGATGCTGGCCGAAATGGCAACCCATTTTATTAAAGCGAATGCGTTCGCTGACCTTTGGGCGCTGGCTATCGATGATGACAGTAACGGAGTGAAAGCCGTTGGTGAAATTCAACCCATGGGGTCAGTGGCGCAAGCGGGTCAAATTGCTTTAATGATTGCAGGTCAATCGGTACGTGTCACCGTTCGTGCGGGGGATAGCGTGGCGGTGATGGCGACCAAAATCAGTGATGCCATTAACAGCAATGACCGCTTGCCTGTGACGGCAACGGTTGAGCCTTTGCACACGAACGGCTCGCCTGTACCCGATAAAATCAATACGCATACGGTTAAACTCGCTGCGAAATGGTCGGGAGAAACAGGTAATGATATTGATGTCCGTGTTAATTATTACACAGGTGAATTACTACCATCGGGGATTGACGTCATTATTACCCCAATGGGTAAAGCCACAGGCAACCCTGATTTGTCCAATGCGATCACTGCCTTTGGTGATACATGGTGGAACTATGTGGTTAATCCGTTTACCGATACGTTAAATCTCAATCTCTTGCGTGACGAACTCAAAGACCGTTGGGGCGCACTCAAAATGATTGACGGCATTTGTTGGATGGCAAAGCGTGGCACTTTGGCGCAAGCGTCCAGCTTTGGCCTCAGTCGCAATGATTATTTGTTTTCCACCATGGCAACGGGAATGGCACCGCAACCCCCGTATCTTTGGGCTGCCACGCTTGCGGCGGTTGCAGTGGGTTCTCTGAGTATCGACCCCGCTCGCCCTTTACAGACCTTACAATTGCCTAGCATTTTACCTCCGTCGCTCGGTGACCGTTGGGCGCTGAATGAACGTAACTTACTGCTTTATGATGGAGTTTCAACCTTTACGGTTGATACGGGCAGTAATGTGCAAATTGAACGCGCTATCACCATGTACCGTGAGAACTCGTTCGGTGACCCTGACCCAAGCTATCTCGATGTCGAAACCATCGCCACGTTGTCCTATTTACGTTATGCAACCCGTGTGCGCATTACGCAGAAATTTCCGCGTCATAAGCTGGCTGATGATGGTATTCGTGTCAGTCCGGGGCAAGCGATTGTGACCCCTTCCGTGATTAAGGCTGAACTGCTAGCGCTCTTTACTGAGCAAGAGTTTGCGGGGCTGGTTGAGGATTTTGAATCCTTCAAGAAAACGCTGTTAGTTGAGCGTGACCCAAATGATCGCAATCGCGTCAATGTGCGCAGCAACCCTGATTTGGTCAATCAATTCCGCATTTATGCGCACGCTATTCAATTTATTTTGTGAGGATAACGACTCATGGCTAGCCCTTATCAGTACACAGGTATTGCTTACATTTTGATGAACGGGAAAGAACTTCCCACCCTTGAAGGGGCAACACTGACACCGGGCGGCAAAACCCGCACACCGTTAGTTGGCTCTCGCGTCTATGGTTTTCAAGAAGCGCCCAAAGAGGCGGGACTCTCCTGCACCATCCCGCAAGGCGATGGGGTCAGCTTGTTTGCCATTAAAAACGCCGTCGATGTCACGATTTCATTTGAATGTGACACAGGCGAGAAGTTTTTGCTTGCGAATGCATGGTGTGACGGCCAATGCACTTTAACGGGCAAAGGTGAAATTGCCGCTCAATTTAACGCTGTCGAATGTAAGGAAATTTAATCATGCAATTTACGTTAACGCACGGTCTGCCCTACGGCAAAGGTGAAGAGATGGAGCTACAACTTGACGTTGAATTACGTGAGTTGACCGCAGGTGATTTGATTGATGCAGAGGCGGCCAGTGAGCGTGTCGTCATGACTGCAAAAGGTGCAACCTTGCTGTCAAGTCCGTCACGTATGGGATATGAGCTTATCCGCCGTGCCATTGTTCGTATTGGCAAAATTAATGGCCCATTGCCGTTTGAGATGCTTAAAAAATTACATCAAGACGATTTAGAGCTGATTTCTGACCAATTTGGCGGATTACAAAACGCCGCTATCGCGACGGCTGAGGGCGTGGCGGATAAGGGGCGATAGTTTGCAGTGCGTTCGGAATGTCGAGCGTACTGCATTATATATCGGGATTAAGTTAAAAAGCGGTGCGCCATGGGCAATGGCGTTACCCTTGTCAAAATTACGGTTATATAAATCTTGGGTAGAGGCGCGGTAATGGCAACACAAAATAAGACACAGTTTACTGTTGATTTAGTGGGTAATGTCACTAGCCGCGCGCGCCAGTTCGGCGATAGCATTCGTCGCTTTGGAGCGGATGGTAGCCGCTCCATGAAATTGTTTACCAGTACCGTCAATGGGGCAAATGGCATTCTCGATAAGTTTGACAATAAGCTCGTTGGGTTCGTCACAGGCGGTGGCTTAGCGATGGCAGGCAAGAAAGTGGCTGACCATCAACAGGTTATGACGGAGTTAGGCACACAGTACAATTTAACTGCTGACCAAGTGAATGAGCTAGATGCGGCCATTTCAAAAGTGGCTGCTCATCGCCGTTTGAGTAGTGGTGATTTAACCGTCGCGACGAATGCTTTTTTAAATCAAACCAATGACTTTGACGCCGCCATTAGCCAACTCGATAATATCGCGCTTACGATTAAAGGTATTGGTATAGAAGCCAATACGGCGGGATCTAAAATCGGGGATATGTTCAATATTGGCTATAATTCCCCTGAGAAAGTGCGTAAGTGGCTTGACGGTATCGCAACATCTACTCAATTTGGCACAGGCAATATTACAGAACAATTTAGTGCATTACCGAGCGTGGGTAAAAATACGGCGTGGAAAAGCCAGAAAGACCAAATGCAAGTGCTAGGGATTATGCGTATTGCTAATCAAGAGTTTGATGACCCGACGCAAGCTGCTGCGGCTACAAAAGGTTTTCTAGATGTTGTCAGTGATAAAACAAAACAGAAAGCTTTACGTGCCTATGGTGGTATCTCAGTTAAAGATAAAGGTGGTAAGTTTAAGTCTCCAGCAGATTTGGTAAGTGAGATCAATACAGCTGCTTATAATAAAGAGAATAACCTTCAACAAGTTTTTGACGGTGACACTTTAAAATTAATGATGGCATTTACTGATTCAAAAAAGAAAGATCTCCTTAATAAAGCTGCAAATCCTGCAAATATCCAAGACGGCTTGATGGATGAAAAAGCCACTCAAAATGTACAAACCTTTAATGGTTCCTTGGTTTCATTGACCAATGCGGGCGAACGGTTTGCTCAGCTTAAACTCGCCAAACCTATCCAAGATTTAGCCGATGCCATCAATGACCTAACCCCTGAAGAACTCGATAAATATGCCGAGCGTATCGAAAAAGCGGCCATGGCCATTGGCGCTGTCGTTGCGGCGCGTTATGCCTTTCGGGGCGGTAAAAAAATCTATAACTTTGCGCAAGGTTTCCGCACGACAGGTGGCAGTGGTGGAAATAGCGACGGGGGTTTAGGTGGTGCGAGTGGTGATGTTGTCCCCGTTTATGTCACTAACTGGAAAGAGCAAGGCCGCGGTAATGGCGGTGGTGATAATGGAGGTTCAAACGCTGGTAACGATTTAAGGCGTAATGTTGCCCTCAAAGGTGCAACTGCTGCATTTTCTATGTTGCCTTTTTTAGACTCTGAAGAAGCCCAGGCCAACATCCAAAAAATGCGAGATAAACAGCGTGAAGACTATCCCTACGCGGATTTAGATTCTTTTATCCCTGCACCTGTGAGTAATTGGTGGAATAAACCCGATGAAACTCAAACTAAAAATAGCTTTGGTGATTGGTCGTCACCTTCCGGGGATTTGGTCGGTCAACTCATTCAAGCACTCCCTGAAGCTGCCCCGCCTGCCGAGGGGAAAATTGTTGTGAAAGTTGAATCGTCTGAAGGCTTAACCGTCAGAACTAAATCTGTGCAGTCTGAAAACGTCGATTTACGGGTCAATACGGGCTACAGCGGGGGGAATACATACTAATGGAATTCGAACAAGCAATGTCGTTATTTAACGATAATTCATGGCGTAGCCGCGTCAGTTCGGGCAAAGGGTCATTTCGGGGTGTCCCGTTCTTTATTATGGATGATGGCACGATTAGTGGTGGCCGCCGCCTCGTTCGCCATGAATACCCCATGCGGGATGATGGCGAAATTGAAGATATGGGGCTGTCCACCCGTGAATATGCGTTTACGGCCATTGTGTTTGGGGATGATTATCTTGACCAAAAAGATGCGTTAATCGACGCGCTTGAAGCCAACGAGTCGGGCGAAATTGACCACCCGTACTATGGCAAAGAACAAATCAAAATCGAAACCTACACCGTGCGCGAATCTTGCTACACGGGCGGTGTGGCGATGTTTTCCGTGACGTTTGTGTTAGCCACAGAAAATACGTCACCTATCGTGGCCTCGGAATCTACACTCAATAGCGACACGTTAACTGATAGCGCACTGGCAGATATTACCGACACTTACGGCACGTTTACTGACAAAATCAATAATGCCATTGACCGCATGAATGCCATTGAAAATACCGTCAATACGGTTGTGAATGGCATTCGTAGCCTTCCGGCTGGCTCGGGCATGAATCAACTGCTAGGGGCAGCACTCGGGTTAAAAGGCTCACTGAAGAACTTAATCAATGCCCCCAGTGAACTGTTTGGCTCGTTGAGTGATTTAATCTCGGGCATGGTCGATGTCGCGCCCGCCGATGCGGCCAGTCGTGCATTGCGTAAAACATCCAGTGCGCTTCAGTCGCAATCCACCTCGAATGTGCCTGCGGTGGCTGAATTTCAGCGTGTGATTAATACCACCACGGATGTTTTCTTAACCCGTGAATTAGCGGAGTTAACCCTCGATGCGGCGGGGGCTTCCGTGCGTGAGCAGCAATCTGCACCTAAATTAACGCAAGCGCCCAGTATTCAAGGGATAACGCCATTATTACCGACCACATCCCAAATTGATGAATCTCAAGTTGTGATCCCTTTAATTGAAACCGTGGGCGATGTGCTGCAAAACAGTCACGAACTGGACGAATCGCTGACTCAACTCATTGTGACCACGGGGGATTTAGGCTGGTTTAAAACCTCCGAGCAATTACGTGATTTTCGTATTGTGTTTTTACAACAGATGAAAACAACCTCAACCAGCTTGCCAACAGCGCGTACCGTAAAGTTAATGGATACCGAACCCGCGTTAGTCACGCTTTATCGTGAAACCCAAAGTGTGGCGCAGATTGACCGTTTTATTCGCCGCAATGGCATTCGTCACCCCGCGTTCGTCACGGGCGCATTATCGGTGGAGGTGATTGGTGGCTAATACGATTGAACTCAAATTAGGTAACACCATTTATTCGGGTTGGAAAAAGCTGGATGTTACACGCAGTTTAGAAGACATGTCCGGCCAATTTAGTTTGGGTATCACGGTCAAAAGCGATGATTCCCCACTCGTGCTTAAACCCGGTCAAGCATGCCAATTAGCGATGAACGGTCAGCCTGTTGTGACGGGCTATGTCGATTCGGTTGATGTGAGCATTAGCAGCGATGAGCGCACGATTACGTTATCGGGTCGCGATAAAACAGGTGATTTAGTCGATTGTGCCGCCGTACACGGCAAAGGCCAGTGGCGTAATGTGCCCCTAGAAACTATCGCTAAGGATTTATGTAAACCGTTTGGCGTCACCGTTCGTTGGCTAGTTAAGGACGCGGCGGCCGCAAGCGCGTTTCGTCAGTGGCAAATTGAGCCGGGCGAAACGGTGTTTGATAATTTATCCCGCGCAGCGCGCCATCGTGGCGTACTCATGACCAGCAATGCGGCGGGTGAGTTGGTGTTTGCGAGTGCTGGCACACAATCAGTCGCTACATTAATTCTGGGTCAAAGTGAGCGCCAAGGCGTTAAGGTGTTAAGCCTCGACAGTACGCTGTCATGGCAAGAGCGTTTTAGTGTGTATCGTGTAAAAGGCGCAAGTGCTGCGGGCGGCCGTTGGGGCGAAACTCAAACCGCTACCCAATCCACCGCCGTTTATATGGACACCAAAGACCCCGATATCACGCGCTATCGTCCGACCATCATTATTGCCGATGACAACATGACTAACGCCAAAGGCACCGCCCGCGCTCAGTGGGAACAAAAACGCGCCATGGCACACGCCACAAAAGCGAATGTCACCGTGCAAGGTTGGTTTAAATCGTCAGGCCAGTTATGGCAAACCAATGAAATAGCCCAATTACAAGCGGTTGCCGCAGGCTTTGTGGATGAGTCGCTGTTGATTGTCTCGGTTAATTTCTTGCTCGATAACGACGGTGGCACCACGACACGCTTAGAGCTGATGCCGCGTGATGGCTTTACTGAGCCAGCCGAACCTGAAGTTAAAGGGAAACATTCTGATATCAGGTGGAAACCATGATTGCCCAATTTAATAAATTTACGGCCAGTATTTCACGTCGTCTGCGGTTGCTGGTATCTCGCGGTGTGGTGAATTTCGTCAATGACTCCCTGAAGCAGCAAAACCTGCAAATTTCCATGCTAGCCGATGAAACCGCCGATGATGTGGAACGCTTCCAAGATTACGGCCACACCAGCGTGCCCCCTGCGGGCAGTGAAGCCATTGTATTATCGGTGGGTGGTGTTCGTCAGCACTTGGTGGCAATCGCGGTGGATAATCGCAGTGTGCGCTTAGGTAATCTTAAAGAGGGTGATAGCGCACTTTATCACCTCGAAGGTCATAACATTTTACTGACCAAAGATGGCGTTATTCGTATTGAATGCAAAAAACTTGAGATTGTGGCAGATGAAACCATGTTTGATTGTCCACAAACCCAGTTTACGGGCGACGTCGAGATAATGGGGATTAGTAAAGCGAAAGACCATCAATCGGGTGGTAAGAGTGGAAAAGACCACACCCATAAAGAGCATGACGGTTACGATACGGGCAAACCTCAATGAATGCAATCAATGATATCAAATTACAGTGGCAGTTAGATAATGCAGATATTGTGATTAATCAGGCTGATATTGCGCTGGATGATTCATTGTGTACCGCGGTGATCATCTCCTTATTCACTGACCGCCGCGCCTTAGATTCAGATGTCTTACCGACAGGCGCGAACAGTGATAAACGCGGTTGGTGGGGCGACAGTTTTAACACGCGCCCCATCGGTTCGCGCCTGTGGTTATTATCCCGTGAAAAACAGCTCTCATCGGTTTTGCATCGCGCTAAAAATTACGCCACTGAAGCGCTGGCATGGTTGACGGAAGACAAGCATGTTAAAGGCGTCGAGGTCACCGCCACTGCCCCTGAAAACAGTCTGTTATTACTGCTGGTTTCGTTAACGCTCCTTGACGGTAGCGTTTTGCCTTTACCTTTTAAAACACGATTAAACGGGGTTTAAATGCCGTATCAAGCACCGACACTCTCCACCTTAATTGCGCGCAATCAGGCCGACATCGAAAGCCGATTGCCGGGCACGTATGCACGCACCGCGTTTAGTGTGGCTCAAGCGATTGCCTACGCGAACGCAGGTAATGCGGCGGGCTTGCATGAGCATTTGGCGTGGACAAGTCGGCAGGTCGTGCCCCATTTAGCCGATGATGACAAATTACTTGAGCATTGCGAGTTTTGGGGGGTGTGGCGTAAAGCGGCCACCTTTGCAGAAGGCACATTGACGGTCACGGCCACTGCATCGGCTTTTATTCCTTCAGGTACGCGCTGGCAACGCCCAGACGGTGAAGTATTTGAATCAAAAGAGAATACGTATCTAGCCGCAGGCAGCAATAGCATTGCGGTTAACGCGTTAAATGAGGGACGTCTCGGTAATACGGTTGCAGGTGTGCCTTTTGCCTTGGTTTCGGCAGTCGTGAATGTGCAGCCTGATGCGGTCAGTCAAGTGATTAGTGGCGGTGCAGAGCTGGAAACTATCGACTCATTACGCTCACGCCTGCTATTTCGCGTGCAATACCCGCCTTCAGGAGGGAATCGCTTTGATTATGAGCGTTGGGCGCTCGAAGTGCCGGGCGTTACGCGTGCGTGGTGCATTCCGCGTTACCGTGGTCATGGCTCAGTCGGTGTGATGTTTGTGATGGATGAAGAACCCAATATTTTCCCC
Organism: Providencia sp. PROV109; assembly: GCF_033681625.1. Lineage (NCBI taxonomy): Bacteria > Pseudomonadati > Pseudomonadota > Gammaproteobacteria > Enterobacterales > Morganellaceae > Providencia > Providencia sp. PROV109. The sequence goes on along the minus strand of NZ_CP096320.1, from coordinate 4,562,961 downwards.
GGTGAAAGTGACTTAGCGCGTGTGAAAGATTACCTCACAGGTCACGTTAACCCCATCACTAACGAAGTTGAGGGGAAAACAACCGGCGCGGAACTGATAGTCATGAGTCCAGCGGCAAAAGTGATCGCGTTTAACTTGCGCATTTCGCCTAATACTGAAGAAGTGCGCCAGTCGGTTAAGGCGAGTCTAAAAAGTTACTTAGACAATTTGCCCCCGGGCGGATTGGCGTATTTATCCGAGCTGCGAGCCGCAATCTCTAATGCGCCCGGTGAAGTGGATAACACCGTTTACAGTCCAACGGCGGATATCCAAGCCAATGAAAATGAAATCTTTATTTTAGGCGACATTGTATGGCGATGAATCCTAGCGATTTTCAGCGTTCAGGCTTGCAGCTACTTCCCACTGGCCGCGCATGGACAAAAGAGCCTGACAGTGATTTAGGCCGCTTAATGCTTGCCACAGGTGAAGAATTTGCGCGAGTTGATGACATTAATGACTCGCTACTGAATGAAATCTTTGCTGACCGGGCATTTATGTTGCTGGACGATTGGGAGGATTTTGTTGGCTTACCTGATTGCAGTATTGATAAAGATTCGTCGATTCAAGCGCGCCGCAGAGCGACAAAATCAAAATTAGTGATGTCGGGCAGCTTATGCAATCAATTTTATGAGCAGTTAGCCGCAGACCGTGGCTATAACATCAAAATTGTTGAGCACTACCCGCATCATTGTTTACGGGATTGTAATTATCCCCTCTACCCAGCAATTAACTGGTTTCAGGTTTTTGTACACGTTGCAGAAATATCAACACAGTGGGCAACCGTGCTTGATAACTGTCAACAACGTTTACGTATTGCAGACGCCGCTGATTTAGAGTGCTTATTGGCGCGTTATGCCCCTGCTGAAACTGAATTTATTTTTATTTATGAGTGAGGTTTAAATGTACGGACTTGATAACGCCAGCGGCGTGAATGTGATGCCCAAACTCGCCCCAGTGAGTAGCGCGACCCCGCTTTGGTTCACTGAAGGCGGCGCAGGTTTAGCGGCCAGTTACCCGGGGCAAGATTGGTTTAATATGATCCAAGCTGAATTGCTTGGTTTATTGTCGGCGGGCGGGCTTAAGCCTGAAAAAGGTAAGTTAACTCAACTTGCTGATGCGGTTAAGAAAATTGTGAATAGCGCTGACTTTCAACCATCAGGTAGCTACGCAACCACCACTGCCCTTGCAAATGGATTAGCATTAAAATTTGATAAAACAAGTGTTGTCCAAAGTACAGGTACATCAACGACACAAGTGATGAGTCAGGGGGCAGCAACAAAATTATTCATTAAGCCCGGAGATGCTGGAATTGGCGGCAGTGCTGAACGTATTTACGTCGATGCACTCGCATCTTTACAGGGTAAGCCGTCGGGATTTTATCACTCAGGTGGTGATATTCTGAACCTGCCATTTTCAGGACAATGGCATGAATTTGTTAAAATCATGTTAACAGAAACGTACGGTTCATTGTTTAGCCTATCAGCAAGCAATCAAGTCAGCACTAATGTATTGAATAATGGCGCTTGGAGTGGATGGGCGACTTTATTCGGTGAATCGAATACTTATACAGACCACAATAATGTAATCAAAAAAAGCAATGCCTATTTAAGTGATTATCCAGTGGGTTCACCCATCCCTTGGCCTCAATCAGCGGCACCTAGTGGGTTTTTGATCTGTAATGGCCAGTCATTCAATAAAGCAACATACCCGCTTTTGGCGGCGGCTTATCCGTCAGGGGCATTACCTGACTTGCGAGGTGAATTTATACGTGGTTTTGATTCTGGGCGGGGGGTTGATGCAAGTCGTACTGTTTTATCAGTGCAAGGACATGCCCTTCAAGGGCATGGTCATACATTTGCCTATAACAGAACAAATACAACAGAAGATAATCCGGGGACTGGAGCCGCAATTCACCGGGATAGTATAACATTAAGTGCAACAAATCGAGTAGGCGAACCAGTCACTCTAGCAGGGTTTGGTGAAGTTAAGCTCGCGACAGAAACACGCCCACGTAATATCGCATATTTATACATAGTGAGAGCAGCATAATGAGCAAATATAATTTAGACATTGAACTAGCTGAAATCGGCGAAAATGGTTTGGCAACAAAAGCGGGTTGGATTAAAACGTATGTCGCAGACCCAACAACACGTGAATATTTAAATGCCAATATGGAGTTTATCTATTTTGATGTTAGCGCGTCAGCAGGAGCATATATTGACGCGCCAGAACTCCCCGCAAAAGCAGGCTTCGCTATTATCCGTAGTGAAGATGGTTCTAAGTGGGAGATTGTCACAGATAATAGAGGAAAAATCGCCTATAACACAGAAACACGCCGACCGACTGAAATAGATTTTATTGGTGACTTACCTGTAAGTTTAACGCTATTTGAACCTCAAACTGAATTTGATGTATGGAACGGTAAGAAATGGGTTACTGATACTGAAGCTCAAAAGGCTGCATTTACTGCTCAGGTTGAGCAGGAAAGAGCGCATCGATTGGAGGAAGCGAATAGCAATATCACGTATCTACAAGATGCTATTGAGGTTGGTCTTGACGATGACGATTACGACACAAAATTGAAAGCTTGGAAAACATACCGTGTTTATCTTAATCGTGTTGATGCTTCACTCGCACCGGATATTGCTTGGCCTGAAAAACCAGAATAATTCACATATTTTGATAAAGTGTTAGAGGCTTAAGCGTTTCTCATTTCAAGTGAAACGCTTTTTCATTTCACGTGGCGCGCTACAGTCAATTGATTAAAAATTGGCTATTTTGTTATGCAGAAAATAATAAAAAAACAAAGAGACGGTTTTATCACCTTTCAAAAAGAAGGTGAGATAGATTTTTGGCAAATTGTTAATGATTATATTGATGGCAAGATCGCGGGTAAGAATTTAAGTAGCGGAAATATTGAGAGAAGTGTTGCTCGTATTCATGTAAATGGACAAAGTTATATTATTAAATGCGAAAAAGAACGCGATAAGCGTATTGAAAAACGGCTGATGCGTATTATTTCTGGCCCTTTTTATTCACGTTTATTGAAACGTTGAGCTATAGTCATTTGTGGTGTATGAGGGGAAAAGAGGGTGGCGTATCCTGTTGATTGTTTCCTCCAAGAAATAATTAACAGTAGAGCGATACGCCATGACAAATATTACCCTGAATGTTCTTTCACAACCAGATGAAACTGGCACTGATGTGCTAACTGCTTTATTGCGTAATGGTGCTCGTCAGCTCATTGCGCAAGCAGTTGAAGTAGAGCTGCAGCAACTGCTGCAAGCTCATGAAGAACTGCGTTTACCCGATGGCCGCAAAGCTGTGGTGCGTAACGGCTATTTGCCTGAGCGCAGCATCCAAACGGGCATTGGCGATGTTGATATCAAGGTGCCAAAAGTGCGTGATCGTAGCGGCTCTGGTATTCGTTTTACCAGCGCACTGCTACCGCCATACCTCAAGCGTGCCCGCAGCGTTGAAGAGTTATTACCGTGGCTGTATCTCAAAGGTATTTCCACTGGAGACTACCAAGAAGCCCTTGCAGCCTTGCTGGGTGAGAATGCCAAAGGTCTGTCAGCTAACACCATTTCCAGGCTCAAGGAACGCTGGATTGATGAGCACCGAGAGTGGCGACAGCGCGATTTGAGTGACAAGCGCTACGCGTACCTTTGGGTTGACGGTATTTACAGCAACGTCCGCCTCGATGACCGTTTGTGCTTGCTGGTGGTGATGGGCGTGACAGAGCATGGCCGCAAGGAACTGATTGCTGTTGAAGAAGGCTATCGCGAGTCCGAAGCCAGCTGGCTTGAGCTGCTGAATGGCCTGGTTGCGCGTGGGCTTACGACCTGCCCAAAGCTGGCAACAGCTGACGGCGCTCTGGGCTTCTGGAAGGCTCTGAGCAAAGTATACCCGCAGACCAAACAGCAACGTTGCTGGGTGCATAAGACGGCCAATGTGCTCAACAAACTGCCCAAGGCAGTGCAACCCAAAGTAAAAGAAGCACTGCATGATATCTGGATGGCAGAGACGCGTGAGAAGGCTCATAAAGCCTTTGATATAGCGCTGGAAAGGTTTACTGCTAAGTACCCACGCGCAATGGAATGCTTAGCTAAAGACCGTGAGAGCATGTTGGCTTTCTACGATTTTCCAGCAGAACATTGGGTGAGTATACGCACCACCAACCCAATTGAATCTGCCTTCGCTACAGTACGTTTAAGAACCAGCAAAACCCGCAACTGCGGTTCAAGAAACACAACCCTAGCAATGGTTTATAAATTGCTGCAATCAGCGCAGAAGCGCTGGAACCGCCTGAAAGGATTTCAACTGCTAACCCTCGTGGTCAATAACGTTAAATTCCAAGACGGCGAACAAGTAATGGAGCAGTCAGACAGGAAAACCGCCTGATGCTCGTACACCAGATTTGACCATAACTCTGAAACGTTTAGTGACTGCACAAAATAACGGTTGTACCGTAACGAATGATATTTACTTTGTTGCAGAAAAAATGGTCGGTCGTGAGTCAGTAGAAACATGGATTATTGCGGAGTATGTGGAAGGAACTGTTTTATCTGAAGTTGATGATATCAAGCCTTATTATGCAGAGATGAAAGTCATTATCAACCAATTGCATTGGTATGGTTTATCTTCTAATGATATCCATGCAGGGAACTTTGTTATAACCAATGAAGGACTTAAGGTTATTGATTTATCAGATTATGGTAATTTTGCTATTTGCAAAGCGAATGATTTAATTGCATTACAGCGTTTTTACAATATCGAACCTGATAGCAAAAATTTTGTTTATCGATTTATTCGTTTCAGAGATAACTTTCGTCATTGGTCAAGAAAAGTAAGAGGGAAGAAAACTCGGCTCTAATAAATGAAACCAAGTTTTCATTACAACAAAGTTATCGAAATAGCAAAAGCTATTGATCACAACAAAGCGATTGATAAAGCGCATCTAAAAACTCAGGGATAAAACTACCCGTCCCATGGCAACGCTGGGTTGCGGCTTCTCCGGCTTGTTTCATGATAGCGCAAGCCGCGGCAACATTTTGCAGCCTATCACCAGGTAGAGCACAACATGCAGCAACCACCGCAGAAAGAGCGCATCCCGTACCGACCACTCGAGTCATTAAAATATGGCCGCCAGTCACCGCAAAGGTGCGTGTTCCATCGGTGATGTAATCCACTTCACCGCTTATCGCAACAATAGTCTTAGCTTGTCTCGCTAATAATTGTGCCGCGGGGAGTGCATCATCAGTGGAGTTAAGGGAATCAACGCCTCTGCCACCTGCACTGCTTCCTGCTAACGCCATAATTTCAGAAGCATTACCGCGAATAGCGGCAGGTTTAAGTGTCAACAATTCATGGCAAAAATGGGTACGAAAGCTGAGCGCACCTGCAGCGACAGGGTCAAGTACCCAAGGTTTTTGTGCTTGATTTGCACTGTTAACCGCACATTTCATCGCATATCGACGCTCTGTCGTTAATGTGCCCACATTAATTAGTAAGTGTAGTGGTTTAATAAATTTGGCCACCTGAACAGAGGTGATATGCTCACCTCAGAACAACACAGGTGCCTTAATGAAAAAACGAAATTTCAGTGCAGAATTCAGACGTGAATCAGCCCAGCTGGTTGTGGATCAGAACTATACAGTTGCAGATGCCGCGAAAGCCATGAATATCGGGCTTTCCACCTTGACGCGGTGGGTAAAGCAATTACGGGACGAACGGGCAGGCAAAACACCGAAAGCATCCCCTATCACGCCGGAACAAATTGAGATACGTGAGCTGAAGAAAAAAATTCAACGTATTGAAATGGAAAACGAAATATTAAAAAAGGCTACCGCGCTCTTGATGTCAGACTCCCTGAACAGGTCTCGGTGATCGGGAAACTCAGAGCGCATTATCCTGTGGCCACTCTTTGCTGCGTGTTCGGAGTTCACCGCAGCAGCTATAGATACCGGGAAAACCGGCCTGACAATCCGGACGGCAGGAGAGCCGTATTACGTAGTCAGGTTCAGGAGCTGCACGGCCTCAGTCATGGCTCAGCAGGTGCAAGAAGTATCGCTGTAATGGCAACACACAGGGGCTTCCGGATGGGACGATGGCTTGCCGGACGGCTAATGAAGGAGATGGGGCTGGTGAGCTGTCAGCAGCCTGTTCACCGGTATAAACGTGGCGGTCATGAACACATTGCTATCCCGAACCACCTTGAGCGACAGTTCGCAGTGACAGAGCCCAATCAGGTATGGTGCGGCGACGTAACGTATATCTGGACCGGTAAACGCTGGGCATACCTGGCCGTTGTACTCGACCTGTTCGCAAGGAAACCCGTGGGCTGGGCAATGTCATTTTCTCCGGACAGCAAACTGACAACCAAAGCGCTGAAAATGGCATGGGAAATACGAAATAAGCCATCCGGGCTCATGTTCCACAGTGATCAGGGTAGCCACTATACAAGCAGGCAGTTCCGACAGTTACTGTGGCGATACCGGATAAAACAAAGTATGAGTAGGCGTGGTAACTGCTGGGATAACAGCCCGATGGAGCGCTTCTTCAGAAGTCTGAAAAATGAGTGGGTGCCGGTGACCGGCTACATCAGCTTCAGTGAAGCAGCCCATGCAATAACGGATTATATCGTCGGGTATTACAGCGAAGTCAGGCCGCATGAATATAACGGTGGATTACCACCAAACGAATCAGAAAACCAATACCGGAAAAACTCTAAAACCGTGGCCAATTTTAGTTGACCACTACAGGCGAGAAGTTATTGAATTTATTGAGGAGTTGAAAGAGTCGCCTCATGCGGCACAGACGATATTAATTTATGCAACTTCAGACAGCCCACCGATTGAGCGGTGTAATGCCGCGTTGCTTGCGACTACGATTGCTGAATATTTTCGTGACTGTGGTCGTAATGTATTGCTGTACGTTGATTCCATGACCCGATATGCGAGAGCGTTGCGAGATGTGGCTTTAGCTACCGGAGAACTGCCGGCTAGACGCGGTTATCCTGCCTCTGTTTTTGAACAGCTTCCTATGTTGTTGGAGCGTCCAGGGCAATTAAAGCATGGCTCGATTACTGCTTTTTATACGGTGTTATTAGAAAGTGAAGAAGAGGCTGACCCGATTGGCGATGAGATTCGCTCCATTCTAGATGGTCATATTTATTTAAGCCACAAATTAGCGGGACGTGGGCATTACCCAGCGATTGATATCTTACACAGTATTAGCCGCGTATTCCAAAAGGTAACGACTCCAGAGCATCGCCAGTGCGCAATTGATCTACGTGACATGATCTCAAGGCTTGAACAAATTCAGCTTTACCTTGAACTCGGTGAATATCAACGAGGTGAAAGCCATGAAAATGATCGAGCTTTAGATAAAAAAGAGCAAATTGAAGCTTTCTTAAAACAAGCCATGGATGAGCCAATGAGTTTCGACAATATATTAAGCAATCTCAATGAATTGGCATCTTAATGATTTCTAACTTGCTGGCTTTAACTGAGAGACGTTTTGACCGGACATTACAAGAACAATCGCAATTAAATTCAATAATAAAGCAACAGCAACAGCAATGCAGGGATATTCGCCAGCGTATTTTAGTTCTATCAACACAAACTGCATCTTATGAAAAATCAGAAGAATTAAGCCGAACTGCTTTTTGGGAAAGGCAGCGATTAAAGGCAGCGGTTCTTGCGGAAATAGCTCAACTTGAATTTCAAATAGAAACTCTAGCAGCCGAAATATCAAAAAATAAAATACTACAGTCTGAAATTGCTAAACGAATATTCATATTACGTAATAAGTGCGAGAAATTCAGAAATTATCTCAAGCAACAACGTATAGCCAGAAGGTTAAAATCAGAGCTGCAGCAACAAAATGAAATTGAGGAGTTATTCGTACATGTCAGCAATAAAAACGAGCTCAAATGAAAAAGTACCCTGTGTAGCTATCGACAGAGAAGCAATATCATCAACATATAACACCACTGAATTTAGCCACCAAAATATAACTCCAAAAATGGCAAAAGTAGTGAATGACAAAAATATGATGCATCTATTCGGCCATAAAAATAAAAGTCAGCCAAAGGATATATCTGCTTTTCTATCCGTATCCCTTCCTTTTATGCAAAAAATATCGCAATTGAGCGACTTAGCGAAGGGGTTTATTACATGGAAAGAAAATGTATATATTGGTGAAGGTATCCAAATAGCCGGGGAAAATAAAGAATTAAAGGCCAAAGCGATTGAGCCGCTAATAAATAATTATATATTTACGGAAAGTTGTATACCTGTTGTTCATCATTTTCAGGATAACTTACCAAAGACTTATCAGGTCAATATTACAAATAAATTGATGGTGGATAATCAGCCAGATATGAATCTATTGGCTGATTTGACGACTACTGGGAAAGTCGAAACCGTCCCTGAATTAATTGATAATAATCTGTCAGAGAGTCCGGATATTCACGTTGAACAAAATATTGCTGACGAAGATGAGATCCCGTTGTTCAACTCTATGATGGCTAGCTTTCCATTACCGAATATCCCACAGCGAGTAAGGGGAAAAGCTAACGATAATTCAGTTCCATACGGGGAAAATAAACCGCAATTAAGTGAGAAGAATCAGCTCAATATGGAAAGTCCACTGGCAAATTTGGCGCTTAGGAGTACTTTAGAACCGACATCAAAAGAGTTGAAACCAGAGGTTAAAACGGGGAAACAGTATATTAGATCTTCAGTCAAAGTAGAGCTTGAGCCCGCTATCCAAAGGAAAATAGTTGGAGAACAATCCAAGCCAGTTAATATTCGACAAATTGATTCACTCGATACCATTTTGTTAAATACATATCCACGAAAAAATAACCCAGCAAAAGATGACTCACTAAGAAATCCCCCTTCTCTTCTGGGAATGCAGTTAGCTACCCATCATTTGCATGACCAACAGGGCACCCATCAAGGTATTAAAGAGAACACTCATCAAGGTATTAAAGAGAGCACCTATCAAGGCATTAAAGAGAACACTCATCAAGGTATTAAAGAGAACACCTATCAAGGTATTAAAGAGAACACCTATCAAGGTATTAAAGAGAACATCCATCATCATGTTGTTGGGCAGCTTGAACTTGCTTTTACAAAAAATGAGCCACCTACACAGCCAGTTACCTCACTGAGAACTTCTTATCTATATGATAATAAAAGTATTTTATTATCTGAAAATGAGACAAATAATCTCCCTGATAAAGTGCAAGAGACGACAATTTCTGCACAAATCTCACCTGCAGAAGATATGAGCCCACCTAGCAATATGGTAGCAACGACTGCGAATGAGGTTATGCGGGTGTCTGTGCCACTACAAGCCACACAGCAAAAGCCAGAGATGCACAAAATGCCAGAGCTAGTGGAAATCCCCCCATTTTTAGGTGAAAACCAACAGCCGAAAACTGCAGAACGTAGTTTCACTTATACCTTTAACCAGTGGCAAAGTAGCCCATCAGTGACGTTTGAATTGGCCTCTAAAGGAGAGTTCGTTGCCTCAACAGCGAGTCCAGAAGTTCAATTGGCATTAAATGAGAATAAGCATTTATTGGCTCATGAAACGAGTGTGCATATTCGACGTGAAGATGAACGTCAGCAGCATCGAAACCGACAGCAGCATGACCAACAGCAAGAAGAAGATTAATTATGTTGAAGATTCGACGGATCAGCTCTCAAGAAAAACAACTTAAAATTTGGCAGCAATATTATTTAGTTAATCCACAAATAAAGCTAGCTAACCGCAGTATTGGTTATTTTCAATTATCACTAGTGAGTGAAACACAGAAAATAAATGCATTCGTTGTTGTTGAAAGTTGGTGTCATTATCGTTGGCCTGAACTGGTTCATTATGCATGGAGTTCATTATCAAACAGCCAGCTATGTGAATTGTTTGCTTCTGAATATATTGGAATTACATTTTTCTCCCAGAATTTCCGTTGTGAATCTGTCGAGATAGTTGATGATATGCGTATTAATTACCAGCCATGGCTAATTGTTAAAGAAGCTAGCCTCGGGGAAGTATTATTAGCAGAACCAATAGAAAGCCTCGAAAAAAAGCAGGGAACTAATCAGATATTCGACCATTTAAAACTGCGAGCGGATTGGATATTAGGGTATAGCTATATTAGTGCCAAACTTTTGCAAACTATAGAATTACGTGATGTGCTGAGTATCCAACAATTACAGTTAAATATGTCTGTGGCAGGACAGGTATTAGCTCGATTTCAAAAGCAAGATGAAGGACTACTTATGATTGAAGAATTAGTGGCGCCAGAGAGTGAAGAGGAATTCGTATTTCCTGAAGAAGATGAAATGCAAGAAATTGTACGCCCCTTTAATATAAAAGAAATGAATATTAAATTAACCTTTGTTTTAGGTCATAGTGATATTACGGTCGATGAGCTTTCAAAAATGGAGCCCGGTTATATTTATTCTATTGGTGAAAATAAAGAACGTGAAGTTAAAGTCTATGCTAATAAGCAACTTATTGCAGAAGGGGAGCTTATTTATATTGGCAATAGTGATGAATTAGGTTTGGAAATCACACATGTTGTCAGTTTGGGTGATAAAAGAGTTTAATATGCCAACGATACCTGATGGGATCCCATTATTAGCGATTATCGCATTCTCGACATTATTGCCATTTGTTATTGCTGCAGGCACCTGCTATTTAAAAATATCTATTGTATTAATTATGGTACGCAACGCGATGGGCGTTCAACAAGTTCCTTCTACTATGGTATTAAATGGTATTGCATTGTTACTTTCTATTTTCGTTATGATGCCAGTTTTACAGGATGTGAATAATCATATGCGACAAGAACAGGTTGATTTTAGTAATGTCGAATCAATCGATAATTTTGTTGAGAATGGGCTAGGGGGATATAAATCGTATTTGAAAAAATATTCAGATCCACAGTTAGTGACGTTCTTTGAATCAATACAACAAGGTCGAAGTGAAGAGGAAATAACCGCCGATGAAGGTAAAGCTACATTATTTTCTTTATTACCTGCTTATGCATTAAGCGAAATAAAATCAGCTTTTGAAATCGGTTTTTATATTTATTTACCTTTTGTTGTAGTTGATTTAGTTATTTCCAGCATTTTATTGGCACTGGGTATGATGATGATGAGCCCAGTAACAATTTCGATTCCGGTTAAATTAATTCTATTTGTTGCAATTGATGGCTGGTCACTGATTTCTAAGGGGTTAGTGATGCAATACATTGAATTAGCACAGCATTAAAGCGAATGATACTATGGATCAAATCGTTTATTTAAGTAACAAAACGATGTTATTAATCGTTATATTATCTGCAATACCAGTAATAGTGGCTACTGCAGTAGGACTATTGGTAGGGTTACTACAAACTGTCACGCAACTTCAAGAGCAAACATTACCTTTTGGTATTAAATTATTAGCTGTTTTTGGTTCACTTTTTATGATCTCTGGTTGGTTATCCGATAAGGTAATGAATTTCGCATTAGAAACCTTAAGCGCTGCTATCCCTGCTATCGGGTTATTCGGATGAATCAGGAAATACTATCGCTGATGTCCTCGCTCTATTTTATCTTTCAAGAAGGATTGATAAAAATAGCGTTAGCTTGGTTGAGAATTGCACCAGTGATGTTTTTATTACCTTTTTTAAGTAACAAATTACTTAATGGTGGGATTATTAAAAACTGTGTGGTGGCTTATATTGCATTAGGTTTATGGCCTTTTTTTTCATCCTATGAAATACAATGGGATGAAATTAATTTTGTTGATGTATTTATTTATGAAATTTCGATTGGACTCGTATTAGCACTGATGTTAGCGCTGCCTTTTATGATAGCCAATATTGTTGGCGAATTAATTGATGCGCAGCGTGGCGAGACGATTAGTAGTATTGTTGACCCTGCGAGTGGAACCGAAGCTTCGGAGCTTGCTGTATTATTAAACCATATTACGTGTATGATATTCTTAGCACAAAATGGAATGTATCAACTTGCTAATCTATTCGCACAGAGCTATCAGTTATTACCCTTTGCCCATGGATTTACGTCATTCAATAGCCTTCCTTTAGGGGAATGGTTAAATAAAATGGTCGTCAGTGGAGTTGTTTTAACTGCCCCAATATTAGTGACATTATTTATTACAGAGGTTGCCTTAGGGCTATATTCCCGTTTTTGCCCTCAATTAAATGCATTTTCATTATCTTTAGCAATAAAATCAATCATCGCTTTCTGTGTTTTTTTACTTTATTTCCATAATGAGGTACCAGAGATATTAGTCAATATGATTTCGATTTCACCACTGCGAGACATATTCCTTTCTTCTTGATTTTATGGATATAAATAAATATGGCTGAAAAAACAGAAAAACCTACGGATAAAAAAATTAGAGATTCAGCTAAAAAAGGGCAAAGTTTTAAGAGTAAAGATAGCGTTGCGGCAATTGTATTAGTCGTAAGTGCATTTGTTATTGAAGGCGTATCTAGTTTATATGAACTGGGTGGGTTAATGCGAAAAATATTTTTATCCCCAACGGAGATAAAAATTGATGCACTACTTTGGCAATTCTTCACGATATTTTTAAGTATTGTATTACCTGTTCTATTTACTTGTTTTTTATCCGGTACAATTATTTCTTTATTACAAAGTCGATTTAGATTGGCCAGTGAAGCAATAAAGCTTGATTTTACTAAATTAAATCCAATTGCAGGATTTAAAAAAATATTTTCATTGAATTCATTGAAAGAGTTAATTAAGGCGATTTTGTATTTAATTGTCTTTATTATATCAATATTAGTCTTTTTTATTGTTTGGCGTAAAGATATTTTTATGCTCTACCGAACAATGATTAATGGGATGATTAGCCAATGGGTTAGTTTGTGCGTAACATTTATTGTCGTCTTTCTTGCAGTTGCTCTTATTATTATCTTGGTTGACGCAATAGCTGAATTTTTTTTTGTATATTAAAAACTTAAAAATGGAAAAGAAAGAGGTTAAAAAGGAATACAAAGATAATGAAGGTGATCCTCATATCAAAAGTGCACGTCGAGGAATGCATCAGGAATTACTGTCTGAAGAGGTTAAATCAAATGTTCGTAATTCAACATTTGTAATGGCAAATCCAACGCATATTGCATTGCTTATTTATTATGATTCGAATATTGCACCATTGCCCTTTTTATTCTCTAAAAGTAAAGGCTCACAAGCAAAAGCAATTATTAAATACGCGGAACAGCAAGGTGTTCCCGTTATTAGGGATATCGTTTTAGCAAGGCAAATATGGCGGTCATATAAAAATGATAGTTTTATCGATGAAAAAGGACTAGAGGATGTTATGCAAATAATATCATGGTTAATCCGTATAGAATTAGTAAAAATGGGAGTCGATATTGATAAAGCATTAGAAAAAATATCAGAGAACGAGGCATATTCGAAAAATAATAGCGAGCTTAATAATTTGTTTATTACTTAAATCGTTTTTTTAAAGAAAGAATCAAATCGGTTAATTATGATGCAAGCATAAAGTATATGTTATGCATTACATATCAACAATAAGGTAAATATATGAATAATGCGGAAACAGAGAGTTTTCAACAATCTGATATGGAAGAATTACTTGACAATATTACAACTGCACTAATGGATGGTGCAACTTATAAAGATATTCACGGGATCCCACAAAGTACAATGGATGGCATTTATTCCTATGCATACGAATTCTATCAACAAGGTAAATTAAAAGAAGCAGAAACTTTTTTCCGATTTTTAAGTATTTATGATTTCTATAATACAGATTATGTGATGGGACTTGCTGCTGTCTATCAATTAACGAAACGGTATGACAAAGCAACTGAATTATATGCTCTCGCATTTGTATTGGCAAAAAATGATTACCGCCCACTATTCCATGCAGGACAGTGCAATTTAATGATGAAAAAAAGCAGTGCCGCAATTCATTGTTTTGAAAGCGTTGTAAAAAGCAGTACAGATATTGATTTAAAAAATAAATCTCAAGCTTATTTAGCCGCATTAGAAAAAAAATTAGAAAAGACAAATTTAGAAAATAAAAACCCTAATATAACGTAGAGGAAATTATATGGTTCAAATTATCAATTCAAGTAATGAACGAATAAATAATATTCATACATTTCTACAAGGCAGTAATCCTATTGGATTAGGGGATGAGTGCATCAAGTCGGTATTAGCTTTAGAAATGGCGTGTGAAGAATTAACGTCAACAGAGCAGATGAAGCGCAGCCGTATTGAAAATGCACCACAATTACCTGCACCTAAAAATAATTTATCCGTTATGTTCAAGGCAGCCGCGGCAAAAGAAGAAAAATTATTCCTAAAAGAAGAGGGGTTTAATGCGGCTTCAGTACTTGTTGGTAGCCTTACGGCATTACGCCAGTTATTACATGAAGGGAATATTAGTGAGCTAGCTAATCGCCTCCAATTGTTAAATATAGAATCAAATACACTTCGAGAAAAAGGAAATGATTTATTAAGTTCTTTTACAAGTAATACGGACAAGGCCAGTGCACTTAATAACGAAGCTAATGCTTTAATACAAGAGCGTGCCGAAAGTAAAGAGCGTTTAGCGAATCTCAAGTCTTTGAAGGGTGGAAACCAAGAGAAAATTAAGCAGCAAATTAAGGCAGAAAATACAAAAATTACAAATTTAGGCACCAAAATCGATAACTTGCTTGAGTCGGCTGGTAATTATGCGAAAAGTGCAGGTGAGGATGCAAAAAAACTCAATCAATTTGTAGAAACAGCGCCACGACGAGTCGAGATTGATGGTGAAAAATGGGAAAACACGCTGGCACTGCTTACGATGTTAACCGCTCAACTTAAAAAGGCGATGAATGAAGATTCGATTCGCAATATGAAAGAGCAAGAAGCCGTGATGGCAACAGTCAATGAAGCTTCTCGCAAAGATTCAGATAAAAAAGCCAAAGAGGCGGAAGAAGCACAGCGTAAAGCTGATGAAGCGAACAAAGCGGCCTCTTGTGCGAGTAAAATTTTTAGCTATGTGATGCTTGCTGTGTCTGTTGTCGCCACTGTTGCGACTTTTGGCGCCGCTGCACCACTAACGCTTGCAGTTGCTGCTATCGGTATTGCTATCTCAGTGGCTGATATCGTTTTGGAAGAAACGGGACAAAGTAGCCTTATGCAGATGCTAGCGGCTGAAATTTCTAGTGTTGTTACCGACATGCTGATGACTTTTGGTGTCTCAGAGGAAAAAGCGAAACAAATTGGCAGTATTGTTGGAATGATTTTGGCGGCAATCGCATTTCTAGCGCTTTCATTAGCTTCTATGTCATCTTTTGCGAAAAACATCGGCAATATTGCCAGTAACTCAGTAAAAGCGCTTGCTAAAAACGCAGGAACATTATTGAAAAGCATTATTAAATCGATGCCAAATAGTTTAATGAATGCCTTAGGTAATATCGCGAATGGAGCCGGTAAGGTAGGAAAATCGGCGGATAATATGGTGGTGCTCACTAAATTTAACAAGTTGGCCGATAGTATTGATGACTTACAGCAAGCAGTAAAAACTACCACTAAGGTAGCGAGAAAAGCTGATGACATAAAAGACACCGTGAAAGCGGCCGATAAAGCGGCAGACCAAGCAGACAATATTACGGATATCACCAAAACCTCAGATAAAGCCGTAAACACGGCTAAAACACAAAGCGTTGCAGTGGCTCGCCTTGAAGTGGGTATGAAGGGGACTGGAGCGACATTGATGGTTGCGAATACGGCAACAACCGGAGGGCTAAATTTGCATGCCGCGGGGCAAATTCGAGATATGAAAGAAATGCTTGCAGATATGATGCTTAACAGTGAAACCATTCAAGCGTTGGATGAGTTATTAAAAAATCTACTGAAGTCCATGTCTCAAAACTATGAGAAATTTGAGGAAATGTTTAGCGGAATACTGGCGTCATTAAATCAATCAGGTCAAACGAAAGTCAATATGCTGAAAACAGCCCGCTTTGCATAGTTAATATAGGAATTTATCAAATGAGTCTTAATATTCAATCAGAATCAAATAAGCCAGTTTTATTTCATAAGCCTGTCAGTTTTGGTAGCGTTTCCCCGACAATTAACAGTAATACAAAAACAGTAGCCATTCCTTTACTGCAAAGCGTGCATTTAAATGATGTGCATGCAATGGCGTCAGGGGCTGAGATGGTGCTGGATAAGCCATTATTAAAAATGGTTCAATTTTCAATGCATGATGACCAGATGCTAGCGGAAATTTCTGCGTTAACGAATTCCGATAAATTAGCCACATTGGATGATCTTCATACTTTTCGAACACTGACACCAGAAAATATTCGACAGGCAATTGGCAAGGTATTAGAAGAAGAAAAAAGTCATATTGAACAGTTGGTTGGAGATGCTCAGCTTCCAGATGAAGCCGATTTAAAACAAATGTCTCAAGCTGTTCAATTATTGATTGCCAGCAGTTTCTTCAAAGATTCGCCTTCTGGGCAGGTTGAAGGTGGTAATAAAGGTCAAGAGCTTATTGATGGCATTAAAAACAACACGTTTGTTGGAATTATTAGTAATGACTTACTGGTGGAGTTGTCGAAAATTATTCGCAAAGTGATGGCAGAGATAAACATTTCAGATCGTCGTATTAGTGCGGAGTTTCTGCAATTAAATGCCAAAATGGTACAAGCTTCTGCGGATTCAACGATTCGTGAAGGTAAAGAAACCTTTAAAGGGGCTATGATGGGCTTTTTTACGGCTCTTGCAATTACAGCTGCAGGCGGAGCCTTCCAAGCAAGAGGGCTGCGCCAGCAACAGCAATCAATAAAACATAACTTGATACCAGGCAATAAAAATATCAGTGGTGCTAGTAAGTTATCGGGGTTAAATGGAAATACAGAGAGCGTCTCAACGAAGCCGAATACATTGAGTCTGGCGGGTAAAGATGGCTCAACAGTGACGTTGGGTAATCAAGCTTCACAAAGTCAAAAAAACCTTTCAAATCAAAGGATTGAGGAGGCTGGTAAACGTACAAGAGATTTGGGTGCCTCACAGCATGAGAAGCACGACCAAATCATGAATAAAACTCGAGTGCAAATGGGGGTGGCAGAGCAAGCTTCTCGAATGTCAGACAATGCGGGTCAACTCGCGACGGCGTCAAATCAAGTCAATGTGAAATCGGCGGAAGCGGATAAAATGATTGAACAATCCGTTGCGGATACTGCGCGTTCAGTTTACTCCGATAAAGACAAACAAATCGATAAGAGCCAGGATCTTGCGAAACAAATGCAAGAACATTTACGTGAAATTCGTGAAGGTAGCCTAAGAACAATGCAAAGTATGGTGAGAGGCTAAAGAATGGATATTACATCTCCTTCTCGTCTAGACAACATTTCTCATTTTTCGCCGCAGGCGACATCAACAGAGCAACCACACCTCCCCCTTTTTGGGGGGGGGATTACTTTTGATGAGTCACTTATGCCTCACCAACAAGTGCTGGATGTGTTCCGACAAATGCAATATAGCGTACCGGAGGGGGTTTATCAGCAACGACCACAAAATGATTCCCCTGAAAATATACAGCTTAGGGCAAGAATGTTGGTACGTGAAAATAAGAGCGCAAATGATGCTTATGAGGAGGCTAAAGCATTAAGAGCCACGAGAAGAACGGAGACTCTCGAAGATGGCCGCTCGCATATTAATAGGCTGACTGGTTTGATTGATAATATTCATACAAATTATCAAAAAAAATACGGTGAATTAGTTAAGGCGTCAACTCAATATATGCAAGATATGAACACGCTAGCCAGTAAGCTGTCTCGTCATATGAAAGCCGGGGATGATGGCAAGATAAAATTTGCCAAAGAGCATGTATTGAGAGATATGGATAGCATTGTGTCGAAATACTCTGGTACGAGTATGGAGATTGAGGTTCTTGGTGAGACAGAAGAGGTAAAAAAATTACAAAAACAAATAGAGGAAATAGCAGGAACGGGTGGCGCCCTTGAGAAATGGGCTCACGCGATTCAAAAAGGTAAGCTGAGAGAATACGAAAAGCTGGCAAACAAATTAGAAGAGATAAAAAAATCACTTACTTTAAAAGATTATGGTAATTATTATGGTAAGTGGAGTCCCAATTTCGATGATGCCAAACCGCTAATGGAGATTAAAGGTGGTACAAAAGAATACGAGTTCTGGGAAAAAAAATTGACAGACCAAGGGTTCGTGATAAAACAGAGTAATGGAAAACTGTGTATTTACCCTGATTTAAAGCCAGTCAAAGAGATGTTTCATGCGATTAATCACTCATCCGGCGCATGGAATGATGGTAGTGACATTATGTCTCAAGAGTTTCAAAGTTTACAAACAGCGATAGATAGCCAAAAAAACGCGATTAATAGCTCCGTATCTCGTTTATTAGAAACCTTTCGACAAGATAATAGTCACTTTGAAACTTTAACTCAGTTACTTATTCAATTATATAAAGACTTACAACAATATAATAATGGCTATGTCAATATGTAATAGATGAATATCGGTTTTTTTCGTAGGATAAATAGTTTTAGAAATATTATTATATATTAATAAGGTGAAGGGATGGGGAAAATTAACACGACATCAGCTGTAAATAATGCATTACCAGTATCCAAAAAAAATGATCGGCCAGTATCATTTTTAAATAATATAAACTCAGTTAATAATGTAGGCCAGGACACTTATTTTCCTATAAAAGAACAGGTCATTGATAAAACATTTAATATTTCAAGTAAAAGTGAAGAACTACATTCGAATAACCAGAAATTACAGGCGAATATAATTAAATCGCTATTAACTGAGAAATACCCTGATATTAGTTTAGAAATGATAAATAACACCCTAAATTTGGGGCATAGTGGCGATCTCCAAGGACAAAAATTGCAGTATCAACCTGAAAATGCACTCATTGTTTTAACGCTATTGACTCCGGATGAAATTAAAGGGTCAAAGGTATTAGACTGCGCTGCAGAATTAATTAAGCAAGTTAATAAAAGTAATAGTGATAAAGATCTTAAGCAAGTGCTTAAATCATCGCAAAAAGCGCTTGAAGCGGAGCTTTTTGATAATATCTTGAGCGATAAAAATATTGATGAACTTAACCAACGCTTTACTGATAAATATGTTTATCCTGCAATTAAAGAAAAATTAAGACCTTTTTTATCTGAAAAAACCATCGAAGAGTTACCGATAGATAAATTATTCGATGCATCTCTTCAAAAAACAAAAGAAGAGTTAATTATAGAAGCAAAAAACCAGCTGATAAAACATAAAGCTGATAAATCAGTTGATAGACTTTTGCAGGTACATAATATATTTTCAGCGTTGGAACAACAAATCGAAATTATGGGGCAGTTGAGTATTTCTATAAATACGGATATTAAAACTGAAAATGTGGTAACACCATGCTCCGAGAAAAATGTTAAGCCAGAAGATAGTGTGGATGGTGGCACGAGTTCTGTTATATCACCTAATAGTTCGGCTTCAACTCCTTATAAATCTGATGTGATGCTAAAAGAACTGGTTGCTGTGAATAACGACGGAACAAAAACGAGCCAGTTTGAAAATAAAACAGTAGATAGCCGAACACCCGAGTTAGTTCAAAAAAATAGCCCCGAAGAGGGTGACAATAAGCCCAGTATACTTAGGTTTGAAAGCACGTTAGATATTCCTCAAGTTAATAATAATCCACAGGTGGCATTAGCTAGAAACGCAGTGGAAAAGGGGCATTCTTTGGCTGATGAGTTGCGCCAAAGCATTCTGGACGGTTCGCGGGATCCATCTGCACATGCCAGTAGCAAACCATTAGCATCTGCTGAGTCTAAGTTTAGTCCCGATATAAACGCGTTACTTCCTAAACCAATGGTGTCAGCGAGACGCTTCGAATTAGTTGAAGTTACTGACAAGATGACGGGTGAAACGAAAAAAAGTTGGCAAGCTAAAGTTCCGGAAGAAAAAAATATCACCTTATCAGGTCATGGGGCGCTAACCCGTAACCAAGCTGATAAAGAACGTTATGCGAGTGGGCCGATAGCGTCAAGTACGGAAAAAATGGGGATCCCCAATAATACCAATACATTCAGTAGCAGCTTTAAATCTACAGAAATTGTTGATGAAGTAACAGGAGAAAAGAGGATAACGTGGCAGTTATCTGATGCGAAAACAAGCCAATCAGTCACGTTAACGGAGATGGGGGCGTTAACCCGTAATCAAGCAGATAAAGAACGCTATAACGATAATACTACCCGTTCTGAAAAAGGTTAAGAAATGACAGCACAGAATTTAATTCAGCAACAATGGGTAGAAAATAAAATTAAGGAAATCCGGACTTATTCAGGAATAACGGAATCTTTTACCATGGACTCAGCCCTAATAAGAGATTTGCATATTGATTCTTTGGAAATGTTAGAGTTGATAGCAGCCATTGAGCAATATACTAAAGTCCCTATTCAGGATGAAATTTGGATGAAATGGTATAATTTACAGGATATTGTCGAGTATCTATTGAGTGTCAAATAAAAACAGAAAGCCATGGTATTTATTCGAGCATGGCTTTTGTTTATTTATTTCCTATCGTGTTATTTCAGTCATCTAAAATTCATATTTTTGTCATCAAGTGATAACGCTCACAAAATAGCATACCCTCGTTTGCTTAATTCTACGCGCGTAGACTATCCTTTAAGTAAATAAAAAACGCCAGTTAGATTTTTTGATTAATAGGCTTCGCGCCAACACCAAGGGTTTATCACTATGGCTACACAATTAAACATCGAGGCGAACCAACAAGCTGCGCAAGAACGGTTAAGTACACCAGAAGGAAAGAAAGATTTTCGGCGTGCGATTTTTTCTTGTTGGTTGGGCACAACCATGGAATATGCAGACTTTGCTCTCTATGGTTTAGCGGCAGGTATTATTTTCGGTGATGTTTTCTTCCCTGATGCAACGCCTATTATGGCGCTGTTATCCAGTTTTGCAGCCTATTCAGTCGGGTTTATTGCACGTCCGATTGGCGCGTTATTTTTTGGTTGGCTAGGTGATAAACATGGCCGAAAAATGGTTATGGTCATCACGATTGCATTGATGGGGCTATCCACCACACTCATTGGTGCGATACCCAGCCATGCACAAATTGGTGTTTGGGCGCCTGTTTGTTTGGTGATCCTAAGGTTTGCTCAAGGCTTAGGGGCGGGAGCTGAGCTATCCGGTGGTACTGTGATGCTAGGTGAATATGCGCCAGTAAAACGCCGTGGTTTAGTTTCTTCGATTATTGCATTAGGCTCCAACAGTGGAACATTACTGGCCTCAATGATTTGGCTGATAGTGTTACAAATGGACAAAGAAAGTTTGATGTCATGGGGATGGCGGATTCCTTTCCTTGGCAGTATTTTGATTGCATTGGCGGCATTATTTATTCGTCAACATATGCGTGAGACGCCAGTTTTTGAGCGGCAAAAAGAACAGCTTGCTGAAGAACGCCGCCTCGCATTGGAATCTGATGCTGTCGCTCACCCTGTAGATAACCGTTCATTCTGGCAAAAAACGCGTGCGTTTTGGACCATGGTCGGGTTACGTATTGGTGAAAACGGCCCATCTTATCTTGCTCAAGGCTTTATTATCGGTTATGTCACCAAAATATTGTTGGTTGATAAATCTGTGCCAACAACGGCAGTTTTAATTGCTTCAATCCTTGGTTTTGCCATCATTCCATTTGCCGGGTGGTTATCAGATAAATTTGGGCGTCGGATTGTTTATCGCTGGTTCTGTTTTTTACTGATGTTGTATGCCGTGCCCGCTTTCATGTTATTAGACTCCCGAGAGCCAATGATTGTTATTCCAACCATTGTTATTGGGATGGGGTTAGCATCACTAGGGATTTTTGGCGTACAAGCAGCTTGGGGCGTGGAGTTATTTGGTGTACGTAATCGTTATACTAAAATGGCTTTCGCTAAAGAGCTTGGTTCTATTTTATCTGGTGGTACTGCGCCGCTGGTGGCATCTGCATTACTATCATGGACAGGGCATTGGTGGCCGATAGCCGTTTATTTTATTGCGATGGCATGTATTGGTTTAGTAACTACATTCTTTGCACCGGAAACGCGAGGCCGTGACCTAAATCTGCCAGAAGATGCGATATAAGTAAGCATGGCTGTATATAAAAGTCAGAGTGGCTGCTATTCTTTGGCAAAGTCATGTTAGAAAAAGGAATTGCTGGGTGTCAGATACAAATGACCGTAAAGTGACGCGGGTAGATGTTGCCCGCGAAGCCGGAACCTCGGTTGCGGTAGTCAGTTATGTGATTAACAATGGCCCTCGTCCTGTTGCAGAGGCAACGCGGCAAAAGGTGTTAGCAGCAATCAAAAAAACGGGGTATCGGCCAAATGGTATTGCAAAAGCCCTAGCTTCGGGGAGCACGCAAACTTATGGGCTAGTGATCCCCGATATTTCTAACCCCTTTTTAGCCTCTATTGCGCATGCTTTGCAGCGTGAAGCGTTTAAACATGGGCATGTTTTGTTACTGGGGGATGCGGGGGATTCTCGGGTTCGTGAAAAAGAGCTGATTAATAACCTGCTGTTAAGGCAGGTGGAAGGGTTAATTTATACCAGTGTTGACCGGCATCCCTATGTTGATTTAATTCAGTCATCAGGCACGCCCTGTGTGATGCTTGATAGGATTGAAGCCGCAGAAGGGATCAGTACCATTCAAGTGAATGAGAAACTGGCCGCCTATAAAATTACCCGTCATCTTATTAAGCATGGTTATCAAAATATTGGCATTATTTGTGGCCCGAATGAGATGCTCAACACACAAGACCGCTTAAATGGCTGGAAATCTGCGCTGACAGAAGCGGAGTTATCCATACAACAAAAATGGATTTTATCGGGGGAATACACCCGTGATTGGGGTTACCAAGCTATCTATCAGATGCGGGAAGAGGGATTCCCCGAAGCTATTTTTGCCACGAATGAATTGCAAGCTTTTGGCTGTTTAAAAGCCTTAGCAGAATTAAAATTACGCGTACCAGAAGACATTGCACTGGTATGTTTTAACGGTACCGTGCAATCAGAATATACTGTTCCAACTCTCACAACTGTTCGCCAGCCTGTTGATAAAATAGCGCAAAAAGCGATACACATCTTACAAAATTGGCCGCAAAAAGAAGCCATTTGTGAAGTGGAATTTGAATTACAAATCGGGCACTCATGTGGGTGCTGATTATTTATTGTTTCAGGGAAATTTATGCGTGTGATTATAGATTGCGACCCCGGTAATGGGGTCGTTGGTGCTAATGTTGATGATGGCCTAGCACTTGCGCTGGCTATCGCTGCACCTGAAATCAAATTGGAAATGATCACCACAGTTTCGGGTAATACACCTAGCGAAATTGGCTTTGACGTTGCTAGTCATTTAGTTCATTCACTGGGTGAAAATATTCCTGTTTATCGTGGTGCGTCGTCAGCGTTGGTTGAAACTAGCGCACCATGGCGTGAACTACTCGATAACGGCGCTGAACGAGCGCAACTTACGCACCTATGGGATGGCCTTCCATCCATACCTAGCTTACCGAAGTCTATCCCAGAAGCCGCGTTACGTATTGGCGAGTTAGTTTGCCAGAACCCAAAACAAGTCACGATTATTGCCATTGGCCCATTAACCAATATCGCAATAGCAATGCAACTGTTTCCTGACATGGCTCAAAACGTGGCAGAGATAGTGATCATGGGGGCGGTTTTTAACGTGCCGGGGTACTTGAAAGACACCAATTTTGGCGTCGACCCTGAAGCGGCCTACGCGGTGCTTAATAGTGGAGCAAACCTGACTTTAGTGCCGATGGATGTCACAGTACAAACACAAATGGTGCATGAAGATCTTGATAAGCTTGCTCAAATTGGTACACCACTGAGCCGTTTTCTTGTGGCAACAATGCGACCGTGGATGGACTATTCACGTGCGACACGCCATTTAGCAGGGTGTTGGATACATGATGTGTTAACCGTAGCATGGTTATTGGATAAGAGCCTGGTGACTTATGATAAAAAGCACGTAGGTATTGAGCTTCAGGGAGTGCTGCGCGGTAAAAGCTTTTGCTATGACGCACTGCGCTTACGGGTCGGGGTTCCTGAACCAAAAACAAAGCCAATTACTGTGCTGCAATCCGTAGATAACTCAGGTTTATTAGATTTAATCTTTAATACGCTTAAACTGAAAAAATAGTGTGACATGAAAGAATAGCGCCTATAGACGCTATTCTCTTATCACTATGAAGCAGACTTCGGCATCATTCCGTGGGCTAAATGGCCTTTATGAAAAGTCGCGAACCTTGGGGAAATCCGTGCGACTGCCTCAGCAGAACAAGATGCATCAAGCAGCACAAAGCTGGCGTCATCGCCTTTAGCTGGCCACACTTGTTGGCCTTTTTCATCTAACGGTAGAATATTACCTGTTGCGATGGCCAGTGAACGGGACAGCGATAGCTCATCAGGGCGAGTATAAAGCTGCGCGTATAAATTGGCTTTTTCTAGCATATCGCCTAGGCCAAAGGGCGACCAATGGTCAATCACACTATCCGTTCCGGTCATCACAAATACCCCATTTTTATTTAGGGTTTTCAGTGGCATATGCAGTGTGCCGATCGGGACGGTAGAGGCAATGGTAATTTGCTGCTCAGCCAACTGTTTTGCCGTTTTTTCCGCTTGTTCAGGGGTGAGTGTTGCCAGTGCAAAGGCATGGCTGATGGTCACTTTACCGCGTAAGCTGCGGTTTTCATCCACCGTTTTAATCATATAATTGATAGCGGCAACGCCTGCAGGGCTCGTTTCATGCAGATGAATATCCACGCCTTTGTTGTAGTCCAGTGCAATTTGGAACATCGAATCGAGAGACTTTTCCATCGCGCTATCTACATTGGTTGGGTCTAAACCGCCAACGTAATGAGCGCCTGCTTGCATGGCTTCACGCATTAAACCCTCTGACTTGGAATGTAATAAACCATGTTGCGGAAAGGCGACGATTTCGCAAGTTAGGTCTTGTTGGTGTTCACCAAGCACTTTTTGTAAGGCTTCTAAATTTTTTAAACCGGAAACGGGCTCGATATTACAATGGCTACGAGCAATGGTCGATCCTTGGGATTGGATCAGTGCGATCAGCGCATTCGCTCTTTCTTCCGTGAAAGGTTGTAACTCAGGTAGCAATTTTTGCTCTAATGCGATCATATCCATAATGGTTTTGCCTTCACGTGACTGTGGCGCTTGCCATGGCCCGCCATAGAAGGTTTTATCAAGGTGGATATGCATGTCACGAAAGGCCGGTAGCATCAGTTTGCCTTGCGCACTATAGGCATTTAATGTGCCATCAGCATGCTGTTTATTCGGTAAAACGGCTGCAATTTTACCGTCCCGGATTTCTACAGTGTGTAATGCGGTTTGGGTGCCGACGACCGTTGAATCTTGGTAATTAAAGCCAGTTTCGAGTAATACGTCATCGAGGTAATAATGTTTATCCGTAATACTGGACTGGCCTGCTTTTTGGCTAGTTTGGTCTTGAGCGGAGGCAAAGCCCGATACCGCGCCGAATAAAGTGCAAGCGGCTGCGACTTTAGCGCTGGTGGAAAGGAACTCTCTTCTGCCTGATGATTTTTCTGCTTTCATAGAAACTCCTAGTGATATCCATTTACTGTCGAATTTCCTGTTTTTAAGCGACACTTACCCACTCAGATCGTCATCAAACGATCTGAGGAATATTGCGGTTTGCGACTAACAAAAAATTCGCATGATCCAGATTATAGAAACTTACCCTTGAACAATATGGGTTCCCGTTTCACCGCGTAAGGCTTCTGGTAGCTTTTCAGGGGTGGTGATGATCACACGTTTACCGCCATTAGCAATAAACGATAGGCTAGCTTCAATCTTCGGTAACATGCTACCCGCTGGGAAATGGCCTTCTTCCATGTAGCGTTGCATGTCGCTAGTGCTGGTTTCGCCAAGCGCTTTTTGTTCAGGTTTGCCGAAGTGAATACACACTTTTTCGACACCTGTGGTGATAATTAAAATATCGGCATTGAGCTCTTTCGCCAGTAAAGTTGTTGAGAGGTCTTTATCAATCACCGCGTCAACACTTTTGTAGCCACCATTGCCGTTATCAATGACTGGAATACCGCCACCACCTGCAGCAACCACCACATAATTGTGTTCTGTTAAAGTGCGGATCGCTTGTGATTCAATCACACGTTTTGGTTCGGGGGAGGCCACCACACGGCGGTAACCGCGACCAGAGTCTTCAACAAAATGCCAGTTTGGGTTTTCTTGCTGTAATTGCTGAGCTTGTTGCTCAGTAAAAAATGCCCCAATCGGCTTGGTTGGCGCGCTAAAGTTTGGGTCGTTTTTATCGACTTCAACTTGTGTCACTACCGTAATTGCTTGGCGGTTATGGCGTTTCGCTAAGACGTTAGTCAAAGCTTGTTGAACTAAATAGCCAATTCCGCCTTGAGTATCTGCCACACAGTTAGCCAGCGGTGTTAAAGGTAAACCTTCGGTTTCGTGTGCAATTTCTGCACGGCGCAAATCTAATCCAACTTGAGGTCCATTTCCATGGGTCAAAACAATGTTGTAATTACCTTCAAGCATGTCACTAATATGATGTGCGACTTCTTGAACGGCTTTTTCTTGAGCTTCGATAGACTGGCTGTTGTTATCTTTGATAATACTGTTGCCCCCGATGGCAACAACCACGAGTTCTTTCATTGTTAATGTTTCCTGAGACAGAGATTTAGCTGATAGTAGGTGTACAGCGCACACCTACTATAAAAGGTTGGCTTAGTTACACTGACTTACTGAGTTTCTCAGATTTTTCAGCTTGTTGTTCTTCCACCGATTTCCGGCTATCTAAAAAGTGTTTGAGTACAAATAAAGCTGCCATCATGAGGTATGCGTAAACAAACATCAAGGTTGAACCAGTAGCAATTCCGACCGCTGGGGAGTGAATAATTCCGAAGAATACTAATATTGCTCCCGCTGCAGCAGCAATGGCTCCACGCAGTGGTTGATTGAGGATAGCAAAGATAGCAATACAGCCCCATAACATACTGGCTAACGGCGCACCGTTACCTAAATGAACTAGACCTTGGTAATAAACACCTTTGTGTAGCAAGGTTTCAACACCAATTGCACTCGCAGAGGTGCCCGCCGCGCCCATGACACTATTAACCATCGTCAATGCCCAGTTAGCAATCCATGGGAATAGACAGATAAAGATAACGGGAACTTCAATTTTTGGCGTTTCTCGCACAACTTGGTTGGCGGTGACGACACCGATAAACACCAGTATTGGCACGATAGCGGTCATTGGAATGATAGCTAACATAAAGGCACCGATACCGAATAATGGGACGATAAACATAGTGATACCGGATGCTAGGGTATAACCTACGCTAGCGCCCATGGCTTTCCAACCCGCATGGCCGACGTAAACAGTGACAGGGAATGGGTTACCCATAAAACAGCCAACTGTAGACGATAAACCGTTAGCTAACATGACCTTACGAGTATTATATTCATCACCTGCAGCATGCGCACTTTCAATATTTTCAAGGTCGAAGATATAGTTTGCTAAGCCAAGTGGTACCGCAGACGCTAAGTAAGGCAGAGCGTGTGGCAGGCCTTGGAAGAAGCTATCAATATGGATGCCCGGCGGGTTGAAACCAAATGACGCCATTGAGTCTTTGATTGCTTCCGCACTTTGCAAGCCAGAAACCCATGCCAATACCGTACCGGCAATTAGCAGCAATAAGCCAGTTGGGATGCGAGCAAAAATCGGTTTTTTACCAAACCAGTTAATGAAAATTAATAACAGCACAATGAATGAAACCGTTGGTGCTTCAAACGCTTGCAGCATCGGGTTCATCGCTAGTAACAGTAATCCTAAACCGGACAAACAGGATAACAGTACGGTGCGTGGGATCATCTTACGGATGGTTTCACCTAAGAAAGAACCACCGACGAGGATCATTGATTCGACAAAACACCAAACCAGCGCAATTTGGATCGCAAATTCAGCATTCTGTGTTGTTTGGTAGACAGGCATGATGACTAAGAACGTCACCGTAAAGATAGAAGGCGCACTCGGCCCTGATGGTAAAGCGGTGACATCATTGCGTCCAGTTTGCTTTATCATTTGCTGGCCAAAGTAAGCATAGCTCACGCTGGCAAGTAAAACAGCGAAACCAAAGGCTGGTGCGATACGGCCGTAAACAATTTCTGATGGGATTCCGACAACGAAAATCAAGAGACCCATCATGGTGAGTAGGTTGGTTAGGTTATTGGTCATTAAGCCGAAGTAGGCGGCCAAATCCCCACGTTTCCATTTGATATTTAGTATATTCATAAAATACTCCCATACCCGTCATACTTTGAACCGCAGCGTTGTTGGCTGCGTTCATTCACCCTAGTCACATACTTGTGTATGCTCCTAGGGACTCATTTACTTGCCGCCTAGCTGCAATTCAAATTATTTAGGGTATACCCCTACATTTTGAGTTACAGCACTGTTTTTCAAATAAAATTAATCAGGGTTCACGTTTTATTTTTATTGCCCAACCGGAGTTGGGCGTCTTTTTTATGATTGAAAACTAAGCATATTTCTGTGCGTAGGCCAACATGGCTTTTTCAAAGCAATCAAACGGTGGGTGAACAATACCTGCCCCAATCATACCGATGCCCGCATCTTTATGGGCAATGGCTGTGTTGATAACAGGTAAAATACCACTGGCTGAAACCTTCGTAATATCAATAGCTGTAGGGATACCCATAAAGCCCAATAATGGAATAGTGACATTCGGGTTTTCACCTAAGGTGATTTCACGCATTTGGCGAGAGAAATCGACCGCTTCTTCTACCGTACCGCCAACGAGTGCCACAATAGCTGGCGCTGTTGCCATAGCAAAACCGCCAATACCGTAGGTTTCTGTGATTGCGGAGTCACCGATATCTAAACCAGAGTCTTCAGGTTTGTAGCCTGCAAACATTGGGCCGATAACTTGCTGAGAAGGCCCTGTGAACCATTGACCTGGTAGTCCACTAATGCGTAAACCAAATTCATAGCCATTACGCGCCATGGTCGTGACAACAGTGCTGTATTCGATACCGTGAGCCGCATCCATTGATGCTTTACACATCGCCATCCACGTTGGGCCGGAGAAGTAATCGCTGCTTGCAACAAAATCAAATACTTCTTTTTGCTGGGCGACAGAGAAATCAGTTTGAATGATCCCTGTTGTAAGCGCTTGAATCAGTAAGGTTGTCCCTGCATTGTTACGGTTATGGCACTCATCGCCCATATGCAGTGCTTGAGCAAGCATCAAACGCAGGTCGATTTCACCAACGATTTTCATTGCGTCGCGCAGCATTGGGCCTAATACATCACGCATCCAATTTAAACGGTCTATTACACTTTGGTCGTTGGCACCCATGCGCAGGATTTTTGCCATTTGCTCACTGAGGTTAGTGAATGCACGGTTGCCATAGGTTTTATTCTCAACGATATGCATAAACATCGATGCTGAAGTGACACCTGCCATCGAACCTACACAATCGTGTTCATGGCAAGGGGAGAAAATGATGTCCCCCGAGGCCGCAACGCGTTCTGCATCGGCTAAATCTTTCGCTAATCCTTCGAAAACCAGCGCTCCCGTCACCGCACCTTTCATCGCGCCACACATATCTTTCCAAGCAACCGGTGGGCCTGCGTGTAGGATAGTATTTTTGGTCATGCCTGGAACCACATTAATCGCTTGGTCGTAACCGATTAACACTGGTTGAGATTGAATAATGCGCTCAAGCGCTTGAGCATTGGCGGCCGCAATTTTTTCTTGTAGTGCGGTATTACCTTCAATTTGGTCGAGGGCGCGAATAACCGCAACGTTGCCTTGTCCGGGAGGAGTCCAATTTAAATGTGTGACCGGAACATGTTGTTTTTTTAGGTCATCACTGAACATTTCGATGCCAACATTGATGACATTTAATGGCTGCTTAAATAATGAAGTCATTATGCTTTCTCCCCTTTCCATACAAACTCACGCCCTAATAAACCGGTATTGGTGCTGCTACTTGCCCAGATAACGCCGGCATCTGTTAGCATTTTGACCTGAGCATCCATCGACGGTGTGTCTTGGTCAGTACCCAGCACATAGCCTAAAATTTCTAATTCACGCCCATCTTGTTTGGCAATATTCTTCGCTTCTTTAATCGCGTCGATCATCACGCCTACTGGGTCTTCGTGAGAACCAAAGCCCAAAACGAAGTCCATCATAATCACGCCAACTTCAGGGTCTCGAGCCTCTTGTAATAAGCGTTCAATGCGGTTAGTTGGGTCGATCATTGGGTGCGGTTTACCGTTGGTAAAGTCGTCATCACCAAAGTCGAGGAAAGTGTGCGCAATACTTTTGTTGAGGTCTTTTAAGCGATAGTCAGGGTTTGGCTGAATATTGCTGTAAACATCATCGTATTTTTCCAAGGCGGCAAACATGGCTTCATCACATAGCGTTCCACCACAGAATAAGCCACGAATATATTTCTGCTCAGGTTTCAGCTTTGCTCTGACTTCGTCAATAAGTGGTAAATTAAGAGGGTGTAAATCTAAATCTTCTTTGCGAATACCGGTTAATAGAACGGCTTTCAGTGCGGCTTCTTTGGTGCCCTGAGCAAAGGTTAGACCCGGTTTGTCTTCTGGTAGTGGTTGGCTACCTAAGAAACACACAACAACCGGTTTGTGGCATTTTTCCGCTTGTTCTAACACTTTTTTCGCAACGTTAGGAGCTGGTGGCTTAGAGATCAATGCGATAACTTGAGTTTCATCATCGGCATCGAGCATTTTCAGGGCGTCAATCATCATGATACCGCCAATTTTCTCGCTTAAATCGCGACCACCAGTACCAATTAATTGGGAAACCCCTGCGCCAAATTCGTGTATGCGGACGCTAAGTTCTTGACTACCCGTACCGGATGCACCGATGATGCCAATGCTGCCACGGCGAACGCTATTACCAAAGCACAGCGCGGTTCCGTTGATAATGGCAGTTCCGCAGTCAGGGCCCATCATCAGTAAGCCTTTTTTGCTAGCCAGCTGTTTAAGTGCGAGTTCATCTTCAATGGAGACGTTATCGGAAAATAGCATGACATTGAGGTCATTTTCTAACGCAATGCGTGCTTCACGGGCAGCAAACTGACCATTTACTGAAATGACGGCAAGGTTGGCATCTGGGATATGTGTTTTCGCTGAATTAATGGTGGCGTATTTGGCTTCATGCTGCCCGCCGCCTTGATTTTTCTTATTAAATAAATCTTCGATAGCAATTAATGTGGCTTCGTTAGCTTCATCACTTGGGCCTTTAATGACAATCATTAAATCGCCATTTTTAGCCTCTTCTAATTCAGGTGTTAGTAAACCTAAATTACGTAAAACACCTTTGTTCATCTCTGTTGCCATTGCGACGAACGCTTGCTCAACATTGTCGAGTTGATTGGCTTTTGTCGAAATAGACATCAGTGATACGGAATCAAAATAGGTATTCTTTTTTATGACAACTTTAGTCGACATAGTTTTCTCCGAAATAATGGGTGATATACAGGGCATCTCGCAAGCCAAATAGCATGTCGCTGCCAGAACTCGACCCGATATTTAAAATCTCTAAAAATTGTGGATAAATATTTGTTTCTTTCGCATCAACTAATGATTGAATTAATTGCTGCATATTTTCGCGATATTCTCGGTTTAATGCTTTTTCTAATGTGATGGCACTGATAGGTGTCGTCTGGCTTAAGCTTTGGGTTATTCCTTGATAAAACTCAGGGTAAAAAGTGGCAGCCGGGTGACCGGTTAATAATAAAAATGCCATTAACCCAACTAAGTAATCATCTCCTGAAGGTGTTAGCCCGATACCTAATCCAACAAACTGGTGGATCACATAAATAATATTTTCTTTATTTTTCTTAATTATTGACTCAATCAATTCAGAGCGTAATTGAACCAATTGCTCTGTCATAGAGAGATAAAAAAAGTTATCTCCCTGATATTTAAATAGAGAATTTTTATTTTCAGTTAAGATTAAATCCAAATTACTTATTTGTTCTTCGATATATAATAAATAATTTGATTTCTTCAGTTCGTTATCACTAAAGTTGATAACTGGTTGCCGCCATTCTTTACATAAAGAAAATGATATTAAATAATGACTACCAATCAATATTTCTTTATTTGATAAATTAATAGTCTCTCCTTCTTTAATATCGAAAAGAGAAAAGTCTTTATTGATTAATCGGCAACTATTTGGTGCATTATCTAATTGAGAACAAAGCAAAGTATAAAGTACATTATCAATAGAAAAGTTAATGGCTTTATTAAATACTTGTTCTACCATTCCTTGGGGTTGTGGCTGATTCAACAGATTGAGAAAATGTGTATCAGCCGTTAGCCCGTATAACCTTTGCCGATGAGATATGGATGCGTTCACATGCCTCCTTATCCTATTTAAAGTCTATGATTTCGCTAGGCTCCAGCTGCAATCAGTAACTCAGCAATCTCGTTATAGCCTTTTTCACGTGCTAGCTCTAATGGTTTTTTACCATATTTATCAGTCATGTGAGGGTTTGCGCCATAGTCTAATAGCAATTTAACGATTTGCTGCTGTTTTTCGCCACCGTCGTTGAGTACGATAGCTTCTAATAGTGGTGTCCAACCTACAAAGTTGGTGTGATTGACATTAATATCGGTTTTTTCAAGTAATTCACGAACGATTTCCACATGGCCTTTTTCACTAGCAGGTGTAATTCCCACACCACCAAAACGGGTCAATAAATCTAAATTTGGTTTTGCAGGCAAGACAATACGCAATAAAGTGAGGTCATTATTAAGACAACTTAATAAGAAAGGGTTAAAACACGTTTGGTCTTGTTTATTAATATCCGCCCCTGCATTAATCAGAAAAGAAATACATTCATAATGTTTATTCAGGCTGGCATTGACGATAGCTGTACGGCCTTGACGGTTGGTGGTATTAATATCCACACCTTTTTCAAGACAACGTTTTAATATTTCTAATTGTCCTTGTTCAGCTGCGGTTAAAAAATCGTGAGCGAGAGTACTAGCGGTCATCATTTTCCCCTTAGGTTGGTTTTTATTACCAACATAGATAAAGACAATTTAAAAGTGACTTCGAATATATAATGATTAGAGCATAGCAATTGTCATTAATAAAAAGAATCCGTTTAAATTTAATTCATCAATGAGGCGTTTGATTATTGAATTAAATTCAACAATCCGGCTTTTTTGTGCGTGTGAGCATTATTTTTAATCGTTATTTGATAGTTTATGGCCATTTTTTGACCCGAATTGTGTGATTTTCTTTGTTAATTAAAATCGAAAATCATGATTTACTCAGTTCTGTGATAGACATCAAATTGAAAGTTTTTAATTTGTTAAATTTGTAATTTTATTGATCGCAATCGTGTCGAATGTTAATACTTGGTTTGCCTATTTAATTCAATAATATTAGGTATTTCGAATATTAATAGTTACTTTAAAGGTGTGGTTTTTACTTGGCGAAAATGCATATCAAATTTAATCTATTCCAGTTGTTAATAATTCTGTTAAGCTATAAAAATGTGCTCGAAAAATAATCTGATTTTTACGTTATTGAATTTTATTCACATAAAAACATGATTTGTCTAAATTTTAAACATTTTTGGCGGTGGGTATGAACTCAATTTTTACGGAAGAAAACTTACTGACTTACACAACAGCGGCGAAGTTTGCGAGTTTTAGTAAAGCAGCAGAAGAGTTAGGCGTGACCACCTCCGCGGTGAGTTATACCATCAAACGTATCGAAACCTATTTAGATGTGGCGTTATTTATTCGTAATACCCGTAATATTGAACTCACCGAAGCCGGTTATTATTTTTATCGCAAAGCAACCGACTTGCTTAATAATTTCCATTCCATTCAAAAAAGTATTTATTCTATTGAGCAAGGTATTGAAGCGCGGGTACGTATTTGTATTAATCAGTTATTATATACGCCGTATCATACCGCTAGGTTATTGCAAATATTAAAAAAACAGTTTGCTACCTGCCACATTACAGTGACAACAGAAGTGTACAATGGGGTTTGGGATGCCATTATTAATAACCATGCGGATATTGCGATTGGCGCTCCGGGTACTTTGATGGATGGCGGTGGAATTGACTACACTGAAATTGGTGCGATTCACTGGCAATTTGCTATTGCAGCAACTCACCCTTTGGCACTGATGCCAGAGCCTATCGCTGAGAGCCAGTTGCGTCTTTATCCAAATATTATGGTAGAGGATACCGCGCATACCATTAATAAGCGGGTGGGTTGGCTACTACATGGGCAAGAGGCAATTCAAGTTCCTGATTTTAATACTAAATGCCAGTGTCAGATACTCGGTGAAGGGATTGGCTTTTTACCCGATTATATGATCAAAGAACATGTTAAACATGGCCTGTTGGTAACAAAACAAATTCAGAACCCACGACAAGACTCCCATATGCTATTAGCCACACAACATTCGGCTACTGGGCTTGTGACGCAGTGGATACGCAAAGAATTTGGTGAAAAGGGGGTTTTAGCAGACCTCTACAGCGACCTCCTAAAACCCATCAATTAGTATTATTGGCTAGCGACATCAAGGGCTTTATCGATGGCGTCAGGGATCACTGAACCGTGGTTTTTGCCGTCGAACAAGGTAAATTCACAGTGCCTTTGGTGGTTTGCAATTTCAGTGCAAACTTGGCGTGTGCTAATCCAACTTTTGCGCATTTGGTAATTTTTCACCTGTTC
Source organism: Providencia sp. PROV109 (assembly GCF_033681625.1). NCBI lineage: Bacteria > Pseudomonadati > Pseudomonadota > Gammaproteobacteria > Enterobacterales > Morganellaceae > Providencia > Providencia sp. PROV109. Next base: position 4,527,996 of record NZ_CP096320.1, on the reverse strand, counting down.
GGTGCTGAGTTTGGATAAATCAGGGCTCTCTTCTAAACCACCTAAAGTCACAAACAGGGGGGAACTGGCCTGTTTAGCTGTCAATTTTGCTAAATCCACCATACTTCCTTTGCCCCACCATAATGACGGGCTGGCAGAAACATAAAACTGGAAATCATCCGGCTGTTGTTGGTATGCCATCAAGGTAAATAATCCGCCAAATGAATGGCCAAATAGGGTTTGCTTGCTTTTATCAATAGGAAACCGTTGTTCTGCCCATGGGCGGACTGTGTCAGTTAAATATTGGTATAGCGCAGGGGAGCCTCCCCCTTGTTTAAAATCTTCACCGGCAACGGGTGGGGTATAGTCGTAAGTTCGCCATGCTTTTGGAAAGGCTTCGTCGATGGGGTAGCCAATTCCAATAATAATCGGTAGTTTATCTACGGCTAGCTTTTCAACAGCGCGATTAACGACTTTAGGATATAAGCCATTGCCATCAAGCATATACAGGACAGGGCGTTGTGCGGTGACATTATAGGGTACCGCACTGTAAATGCGCAGCGCACGGTCACCGTAGGTCATATCCGTTTGTTGGATATCGTAAAATTGGCTGACAGTTTTATCCAAGGGTGGAATGGTTTGGCTTGGGCGGGAAAATGCGGAACTGGTCATACACAGTAATATGCCACTTAATATGATTTTATTCATTTATTGAGTCTATTTAAAGGTTTTGAGGGTATACCTGAAACAGGCATACCCTCAGAGTTAATTAGAAACTAACGTTAACGTTCGCCCAATAACGGCGTCCGTCTTCAACATCCCAGTTACCGCCTTTCTCATCAATCTTAGGCCCTTTCTCATTACCAATATTTAATACCGCAAAGTTGAGTTTGGTATTTTTCAATAATTGATAGGTTGCACCGACATCCATAGTGGTATAACCACTACGGTAGCGAGCACCAGAATGACTATTCCTCTGCGCAGCCCAAATTTGCTTACCTTCATAGTGAGCGCGGGTATACAGAGTCAGGTCTTCATTGAAGTTCCAATCTAATTTTGCATTAGCGATGTGTTTTGGTGTTTTATCTAATGGGTATCCTTTCAATGAGGTCCCATTTCTTAGTTTCTCATCATCACTTTTACGTTCGGAATCAGTATAAGTGTAGTTTAAGTTAAGGTTCCAATCTTGTGCGAGAGGTATACCCGTTGCAACCTCGACTCCTTTAATATTGGCTTTACCAACATTGTCATATTGGTAGATAAACAGACCAGTGCTAGTTTCTTCTTTACCAGTCGCATAGCTCGTTAATTTATTTTTAAAATCAGTATTAAAGAAGGTTAAGCTTGCATTAAAGCCAGACTCATGGTTATAAGCAATACTGATTTCTTCACTAACGCTCTTTTCCGGTTTTAGGTCTGGATTACCATAAATAACACCTTTACCACCTTGGGTAGAGGTGCCATAACCTTTACTAATTTCACGCAATGTTGGTGCGCGAAAAGCAGAAGAAACGCCCCCTTTAATGGTGATTTCATCTGTCAGATAATAAACCGCATAACCCCTTGGGTTCCAATGGTTTCCATAGGTTTCGTGGTGATCTAAACGTAGGCCACCGGTTAAGATCAGATCATCTGTTGCAGTAAATTCATTTTCCACAAACAGTGCCGATTGCTCAACGCTCATACTGTAATTTTCAAACTTTTCTTTTGAAACCAGTGAGCTATCTTTGAGCTTTGAGTATTGATATTGGCCACCAACGGTTAAGATGTTGTCGGGTAAAAACGCGACTACTTTACCATCTACAACTGTATTGGTAATTTCAGGGACACGAACTTCATAGCCTCCTTCCCATTTTCCTGTTTTTTCATTCAATTCTTGTGATTTAGTATGTCGTTTGGTTTGTTCTTGATAAACACTAAATTCTGTATTGAAATTGTTCCATTCACCTTTATAAGTCAATGCGGCATGGTTACGGTTATTATGTATCTCTGATTTTGGGTTTTTCTGCGCACCAGCACGGTTGGCATATTCATCGATAGATTTACCTGGAGTATCTCCCCTTTCTTGAGTGGTTCTACCCGCTTCTAATAAAAAAGTTTGATTATCCATTGGGGTAAACGTCAGTTTTGCGGTTAGGCTCTTATTATCTTTTTTATTATGCCCTCCAATTATCTTATCTTCCTGACGGTAATCCCCACCACCATACAATTGCAGGCCGAGTTTATCTTGAATTAATGGGCCTGATAGGTAGAAGTTACCGTCGGTTGAATTACCGCTATCACTGTTTTCTTGGATAATTGCGCCGGTTGTCACACTACCGTGCCATTCATTGGTCACTTTTTTGGTGATGATATTGATAACACCACCCATCGCATCAGAACCATACAGGGAGGACATAGGTCCACGGATCACTTCGATGCGTTCAATCGCTTCGACAGGTGGCATAAAGCCCGCTTCAAAACCACCACTGCCATTTGGACGTGATTCACGGCTATTTTGACGACGCCCATCGACCAATATCAACGTGTATTCGCCGGGTAAGCCACGGATATTAATATCTTGTTTGTTGGCGGCCCCAACGATACTCACCCCTTCCACGTCTTTAACGGCATCGGCGAGGTCACGGACAGGTTTATTTTGTAATTGGTCTGCACTGATCACGGTCACACTAGCAGGAGCATCACGCAGTTGTTGCGAGAAGCCTGACGCACTGACGACCATGGTATCTGTTTTATTGTCTGCTGCTGTAGCGCTAAATGAAGATAAAGCCGCACAAACACCGGCGGCAATAAGGGTGTAGTGATATTGCAAAGTCATAGTTATCCCTAGTAAATATAAATGAGAATGATAATTATATTGTTTGCGAATATTATCACTAAAACATATCAAAAATAAATAATGAGCTAGCTAATTTATGAGCAATATTTGATCTCAGCTAAGAATTTTCACCTAAGGTGTTTTCCCCCCTTTTACCGTTTTTACCAAGCGTGACGAAAAATTAAGGCTTAACTTTGGTTTATGGTGTTTATCGGTGTGTAAATCTACTCTAGCGCCAACGTTCACTAAAAAAATTTGAGTTATATGAAACATACATTCAAAATTAGCCCGTATCCTTGGGGATAACCTCGTTAACCTAATGAATAATATTAAGTACTGGTAAAGAGATAAAAGCCGGCCGATAGGCCAGCAATACTAGCGTACTTCGTTACTCTATTAAGCACCGTATTGAGTTTATTAATGTTGTATTGATGAGGACAAAAATGAAAATCGAGACAATCAGTGGTATTAAAAAGCAAGCGGCAGCCCGTGATCAAAAATGAAAACTCCAAGTTAAGAAATCATAAATATAGCCTAATAAATAGGGGCTTCACATCTAAAAAAGAATGTCGATAATTGAATGATTGATTTTTATTACGAGTAAATATTATTTAATATATTTTTAATTTTCACTTTCAATCTAATTAAGAATGATTTTGATTAAATTGATAATAAACATCAATTTAATGCTTGATTTGATTTGCTTTTAATTAGTTGTTTTATATCAATGAATTAATGGTTTTTTGTTGGGATTAATTTGATTGTAAATTATTAGCTATTGCTTTATTACATATAGTTCGTAAATATATAGGAAGAATTAATATTGATTTCAGAACTTGAGAGTTATTATGAGTCAAGATACCCATTCAGAAACACATAATCAAAAAACGACGAATGAAAAACGCAGAACAATATGGATGGTGATAGCCACAATAATTATCATTCTATTATTTGTAGCCTACGGTGCTTATTGGTTTTTAGTTTTACGCTTTCAAGAATATACCGATGATGCCTATGTATCTGGCTTGCAAATCCCGATAGTTGCGCAAACAACGGGTAATGTTACTCAAGTTAACTTTGAAAACACCGACTTGGTAAAGGCGGGTGATGTACTCGTTGTATTAGATAAAACTAACGCCCGCTTAGCATTCGAACAAGCCAAACATGATTTAGCAACAACCGTGCGCAAAACCAAAGAGCTCTATATCAATGGTGATGAATATCAAGCGCAAATTCAAAAAAACCGGGTGACACTTGCGCAAGCTCAAAAAGATTATCAACGTCGTGTGGCTTTAGGCCGCAGCGGTACCATTTCGAAGGAAGACCTACAGCACTCCCAAGAAGCGGTACAACTTGCTCAGGCAGCTCTGGATATTTCTATTCAACAATACAATGCCAACCGTGCATTGTTGCGTAATACAGAGCTCAAAAAACAACCAGCAATTCAGCAAGCGGCTGATAGCGTACGCAGTGCGTGGATAAACTTACAACGTACTGAAATTAAAAGCCCGATGACGGGGTATGTTTCACGGCGTAATGTTCAAGTTGGTTCTCAAGTCAGCCCACAGAGCTCTTTAATGGCCATTGTGCCTGTCCAGCCTGTTTGGGTAGATGCAAACTTCAAAGAAACCCAACTGGAAAAAGTCCGTATTGGGCAACCCGTGACGATTAACAGTGATTTTTACGGAGATGATATCGTTTATAACGGTACCGTTGTCGGGCTTGATATGGGAACCGGCAGTGCTTTCTCATTATTACCTGCCCAAAACGCGACAGGGAACTGGATTAAAGTCGTACAGCGCTTGCCTGTACGCGTTGAATTAGACCCTGAGCAGGTGGCGAAGCACCCATTACGCATTGGGTTATCCATGAATGTCACCATAGATATTAAAGACCAGAATGGCCCTGTTTTAGCGGAAGTCCAGCGTACAGCACCAGCATTTGAAAGTGATGTGTTGGTCTTAAACTTAAGTGATGTCGACCACATCATCGACACCATTATCAGCGATAACGCAGACTAGCTTGAAAGGAGCCGTTGTGGCAGATATTCAACCACTTAAGGGTGCAAAACTGGTATGGGCAACCATTGCGTTGTCCCTTGCGACCTTCATGCAGGTGCTTGATTCCACGATTGCTAACGTGGCTATCCCGACTATTGCCGGTGACCTTGGGGTTTCTATGTCTCAAGGGACATGGGTGATTACCTCTTTTGGCGTATCGAATGCGATTTCAATTGCCATTTCTGGTTACTTAGCGAAGCGTTTTGGTGAAATCCGTGTTTTCTTATGGGCAACGGCACTTTTCACATTATTTTCATTACTTTGTGGGTTTTCCGATAGCCTTGGTATGCTGATTTTATACCGCGTATTGCAAGGGGCCGTCGCCGGGCCAGTGATCCCGCTTTCGCAAAGTCTTATCATGCGTTGCTATCCGCCAAAAATGCAAAATATGGCGTTAGCATTTTGGTCGATGACGATTATTTTAGCCCCAGTATTCGGTCCTATTTTTGGTGGTTATATTAGTGATAATTTCCATTGGGGCTGGATATTCTTTATGAATGTGCCTTTAGGCATTTTCGTCATTATTGTCGGCTCAATTATCTTAAAAGGGATGGAGTCGAAGGTCGTGAAAGTGCCATTCAATGTGATTGGTTTGGCACTACTTTCTGTGGGAGTTGGCTGCTTACAAGTTCTGCTCGACAAAGGTAAGGAACTGGGATGGTTGGCGTCTAATGAAATTGTTATCTTAGCCGTTGTTTCAGCGATTGCGTTGGTATTCCTCGTTATTTGGGAACTCACAGATAAAAACCCAATTGTCGAATTATCGTTATTTAAATCGCGCAATTTTACCATCGGAACGATTTCTGTCAGCTTGGCATATATGGCCTATTTCGGTGCTATTGTCTTGTTGCCGCAACTTTTACAGGAAGTTTATGGCTATACGGCAACATGGGCAGGGCTCGCATTGGCACCTATTGGCTTATTGCCTGTGTTGTTCTCGGCTCCAGTGGCAAAACTATCCGATTTTCTCGATATTCGCTGGATAGTGACCTTTAGCTTTGTATTCTATGCAATTTGCTTCTTCTGGCGTGCATATACTTTTGAACCGAGTATGGGCTTTTCTGCTGTGGTTTGGCCGCAATTGGTACAAGGGATGGCAGTGGCTTGTTTCTTTATGCCACTGACTACATTGACACTTTCAGGTTTACCGCCGGAAAAACTCGCTTCCGCGTCGAGTTTAGCTAACTTCTTCCGTACCTTAGCGGGTTCAATAGGGACTTCCATTACCACAACGCTGTGGAGTGATAGAGAAGCCGTGCATCATAGCCAATTAACGGAATTTATTACCGATTACAATCCTGAATCTTTAGGGATGTATCAAGAAATGGCCGCTCATGGGCTGAGTACCGAACAGACTTCCGGTTTTATTGCCCAGCAAATTACTAGCCAAGGGTTAATTATTGCTGCAAATGAGATTTTCTGGTTATGCGGTTGGGTATTTATTGCGCTGATTATTACCGTTTGGTTTGCTAAGCCACCATTTGGCAGTAATGCGAAATAATTAATGGATGGGGCTACGTATTTTAGCCCCATCTAGCTTATAACTGGGATTTAGGGATCACATTCTCGAAACTTAGAGTGGGTCGGTTCGTTTCGATTTCTTTGAGTGGTTCGACTTCTTTAAAGGTGTTTAAGCAGCGTGTGACTAAGTTTTGATAATCTTTAGTTCCGCTGGTTTTCCACGCAATTTCTTTGTCTGATAAAGCGCGCAAGACTTTGGCTGGAGTGCCGACAATTAAACTATTTTCTGGAAAGATAGCTTCAGCTTTGACGAATGCGCATGCGCCCACTATGGAATTTTCGCCAATTACGGCTCCATCCATAATTACACTATTCATTCCGACTAGCGCATTACGTTTGATATGGCAGCCATGCAAAATTGCCCCATGACCAATGTGCCCATTTTCCTCGACGATCGTTTCATATTGCGGGAAACCGTGCATGACACAATTATCTTGCACATTGGCACCATCTTTAATGATCAAGCGACCAAAGTCCCCACGTAAGCTGGCGTTTGGGCCAATATAGACATTTTTGCCAATAATAACATCACCAATCACCACAGCAGTAGGGTGCACAAAACTTTCAGGGCTTACGACGGGCGTAATACCATCGATTTGATAAAAAGGCATACAGGCTCCTGTAATGTGTATTTAGGCGGCTATATCTCTGAGTACTCCACCAAAGCGGCGATAATAAGCGCTGGATGGCTGAGGTAGTTCGCCAACCGTCGTTTCGCACTGTTCAGAAACATATTGGGTTGCCGCTTGATCAATGCGTTGATAAATATTGGTGCAAAGATGGCGAGCAATATGGCCTTCCCATTGTGTAGGAAGGAGTTCATCAGGTAATAACGGATCTTTAAGCGTGACACGGCGGTAGAAGTGGATCAGTAACAAACGTAGCTGAAAACAGTGTTCAGGGGAAATCTGTGCGTCAGTATTTTCTTTAAGGAGTAGTGCAAGTGGCCTAAATAAGGAAATAAACTGATGGTAATGCTCTGAAATTTCTTGCAAAGACCAAGCGTGTGAAACCAGTTCTTTGAGGTTTTTTTCTGAGCGGCTATAGGGGTAATCGGCATGAAAATAAATGGCATTTTCCGTGGCATTGAGCTCATTAAGTAGTGTCGGTACATCACTTTGCGCACAGCTTGGTGCCGCCATGAGTGACGTATTAAATTGCCCGAAACCGAGCCAACTCAGTTCCTTTTTTAGCCTAATTTTTTCGTCTTTATCAGCCGCTTCGAGGAGTAGTAAATCCCACTTTCCATCCCAATCAGGCTGCCCTGCGAGGTAAATTTTATTTTCTGCTCGGCGAAACCGACTTTGCCCACGCTCAGAAATGCGGTAATAGCTGCGACGGCCGATTTTTTCTACATCGAGCCAACCTTCTTTTTGTAAACGGAAAACGGAGGTTCGAACAAAGCGGTCAGTAAAGCCCATCGGTTCTAACAGCTTAGTTAAGCTTCCTAGCCACACTTCACCACCACGATGGTGCAAAGCATCACCATAGAGTGAGCTAATGAGAGACGTACCACTAATGGGCTGGCTTGCTATTGCATGTTGTATGAATTGGCTAAGTTTATTTTCCATTTATATTTCATCTATAAAATTTATGTATCAGAAGGCTTACTGAATAGTAGACATAAATTTAAAGGTTGTCTTCCATTACCTGTTTTGAACACTTTCTCAGAGATTAAGGCATATCAGAGTAGTTCATCTCAATATGCCTTAATAATTTGAATTAAATCGCAATTCTAGTATCAATTACTCGTTCGGCTTTGCCTTGAGAACGAGGGATATCGCCGCAATTGACAATACTAATACGGGTGCTAATGCCAACCATGGATTTGATTCGGTGCTTTAAATGGTGGCAGATATTACAGCGTTCATCATAAGTGAGTTGTTCAGGGTGTTTGAGCTCAACACGGACAGATAAGTTGTCCATATTGCCTTGGCGACCAATCTCTAACTGATAGTGGGGAGAAAGCTCCTTAAACTGCATAATTTGTTCTTCAATCTGAGAAGGGAACACATTCACGCCGCGAATAATCATCATGTCATCTGAACGACCGGTGATTTTACCAATTCGACGCATATTACGATTGACCCCCTGCATAAGGTGGGTGAGGTCGCGAGTTCGGTAACGAATCACAGGCATAGCTTCCTTTGTCAGGGTAGTAAACACTAACTCACCATGTTCACCCGCCCCCAAGGTTTTTAAGGTATTGGGGGAAATAATTTCGGGATAAAAATGGTCTTCCCAGATAGTTGGGCCACTCTCTCCTGAGTCTGCACACTCCATAGCGACACCAGGCCCCATGACTTCAGATAAACCGTAAATGTCTAACGCTTTGATACCAAGGCGGGTTTCAATTTCTGTTCTGAGAGATTCTGTCCAAGGTTCAGCGCCAAAGACACCTAATCTAAGTGAGCACTTACTAGCATCTCCGCCCATGATTTTCTCAAGTTCATCAATAATACTTAAGCAGTACGATGGAGTTACCATGATCACATCGGGTTTGAAATCCGCGATTAGTTGCGCTTGTTTTTCAGTTTGCCCACCAGACATAGGAATAACTGCGGCTCCTAGGCGCTCCGCACCATAGTGGGCACCTAGGCCTCCGGTGAATAAACCATAGCCGTAAGCAACATGGACTTTATCGCCTCGGACAGTGCCTGCTGAACGTAAACTACGTGCGATCAGGTCAGCCCAGTTATCGATATCTCGTTGGGTGTAACCCACCACCGTTGGGCGGCCAGTCGTTCCCGAAGAGGCGTGAATACGGATGATTTGGTCCATTGGCACGGCAAAGGTGCTAAATGGGTAGTTTTCACGTAAATCCTGTTTGGTCGTGTAAGGGAATTTTTCGATATCACTCAGTTGTTTGAAATCGTCAGGGTGTACACCCGCATCATCGAATTTTTTACGATACATGGGGACGTTTTCATAGGCGTGAGTGAGTGTCCACTTCATTCTAGAGTACTGTAAAGACTCGATCTCATCCCGCGATGCAAATTCAATTGGGTCGATGCTATCTTGTATATTGCTCATAATTGCCTGTCCTCATAATTATTATGGTCACCAGTTCACGTGAATAAATGACGTTTCTGGTATTTGCCTGAGCAGGTGTCGGGTTTTCAGGCTGCTTTTATTTGTATTAAGACGTTGTTCAGACTCGTTCAATAATCATTGCTATGCCTTGCCCAACACCAATACACATAGTGCAGAGCGCATAACGACCTTGTTTCCGATGAAGTTCATTAATCGCAGCAATAACAAGCCTTGCTCCACTCATTCCAAGTGGATGGCCTAGCGAAATGGCTCCCCCGTTAGGGTTAACGTGTGAGGCATCATCAGGTAAACCAAGCCCCCTTAAAACGGCGAGTGCTTGTGCGGCAAAGGCTTCGTTTAGTTCAATAACATCCATTTGTTCGATGGTGAGCCCTGCCATTTTTAATACTTTTTGCGAGGCAGGAAGTGGACCGATCCCCATCAATCTTGGCTCAACGCCGCAAGTGGCTGTAGCGATGATACGAGCCCGTGGTGTTAGCCCTTGCTGCTTGGCAATAGTGTCGGATGCGATAATCAGTGCGGCAGCTCCATCATTAACACCAGAAGCATTACCTGCCGTTACAGTCCCGTTATCGCGAAACGGGGTTTTTAGTTTTTGTAATTGTTCAAATGTCGTTTCTGCTCTTGGATGCTCGTCTTCACTGACGACGTATGTATTTTTACGTTGTTTAACCGTGACAGGGATGATTTCTTGCGCAAAAATACCGTTAACTTTGGCAGTTTCAGTACGCTGTTGGCTGCGTAATGCAAAAGCATCTTGGTCTTCACGGCTAATTTGGTAGGTTTCAGCCACATTTTCCGCAGTTTCTGGCATCGAATCTGTGGAAAACTGTTGTTCCATCAGCGGGTTGATAAAGCGCCAGCCAATAGTGGTATCAAATACTTGCGCTTGGCGTGAGAATGCAGATTCTTGTTTGCCCATGACAAACGGCGCTCGGCTCATGGACTCGACGCCCCCGGCAATCATGAGCCCGGACTCACCAGATTTGATACTTCTTGCCGCTAATGCAATGGCATCTAGCCCAGAACCACATAGGCGGTTAATGGTGGTACCAGAAACTGAAACAGGGAGCCCGGATAACAGTCCTGCCATGCGAGCTACATTACGGTTGTCTTCTCCTGCTTGGTTTGCGCAACCTAAAATGATGTCGTCAGCTAATGACCAATCGAGTTGCGGGTGCCTTTCCATTAAGGCTTTTAATGGCACTGTGGCAAGGTCATCAGGACGTAATGGTGATAAAGCGCCACCGTAACGGCCAATTGGGGTGCGGACACCATCACAAATAAACGCATCTATCATGATTGTTCTCCTGTTAAACGATGGCCTAACCGATGAGAGCGACCGTGAAATAGAGCGAGTGTTTTGCCATCTTGGTTAGTTATCTCGACTTCATATAAGCCGTTACGTTTGCCTTGGTGTTTCATCGTGGCAGTGGCAGTCAGTAAGTCACCTTCAAAACCGGGACGAATAAAATCAATGGAACACATTGAGGCAACAGCGGCATGCCCTTGGCTATTACAGGCGTAGGCAAATGCAGTGTCGGCAAGGCTAAATAATTGCCCGCCGTGGCAGGTTTTATGGCCGTTAAGCATTTGTGCTGTGATAGGCATCTTCAATTGCGCAAAGCCTTCTTCGACTTTTTCAATGGACATACCCATAGCTTTTGCACATGCATCATCACGGTACATAATGTGAGCTGATTGCTGGGCCAGTGTATCGTTTGGCAGTGAAATCATGGTTGCTCCTTGAAAGATAAAGATTGATAACCGGCTGCTAATTGCCTTAAAAGTGGGTTTGGCCGATAACGGCTGTCGCCATAAAACTGTGCTAAATTTTCAAGTACGGACAGCACGCGTTGCCAGCCAAGTTGTATCCCCCAAGCGAGTGGGCCTTTGGGGTAATTCACACCAAAACACATGGCATTATCGGTATCTAACGCAGTTGCTATTCCCTTATTGACGATATCTAATGCCTCATTGCACAACATCGCGACCGTTCTCATGGTTAACAGCGCAGGGTAGTCTGGTAATACAATCACGTGTTTGCCTAATGATTGAAAAAATGCGATTGCTTGTTGGTTTTGCTGCGTATTATTTTGTGCTGCACAGCTTATCGTGATGGCTTTTGCTGTAAGGTAATTTGCTGACAAATCAAAATGTACGACCGCTTGTTTTTGTATTTGCGCATGTGATGACGCCAATTCACCATTCGTTAACATAATAATAACGTCATTAACAATAAGTGTTGGGAATTGTTCGGAATGTTGTGTTAATCCTTCGAGAGAGATCCCATTTTCAGTTAAAAGCTGCGCAAACTCAGGAAATATCTGCCAATCGCCATGAGCTTTTATGTTTAGAGGCTGGTCAAGGTGAATTTTTTCTGCGACTAAAGGTAAAGGCTGGGGTTTATTATCATCATAATGATAAAATCCTTGCTTCGATTTACGGCCTAAATGACCCGCTTGGACTAATTCCAATTGCATTAATGAGGTTTGAAAGCGTGGGTCATACCCAAAGGCCTGAAATACCGATTCAGTCACCGCATAGTTCACATCATGACCAATTAAATCTGTTAGTTGTAATGGCCCCATAGCGAAACCACCGGCGTCACGTATGGCGCTGTCTAATGTGGCAGGGGACGCAATTTGTTCTTCAAGGGCACGCATTGTTTCTGCGTAGAAAGGCCGAGCCACACGGTTGACAATAAAACCAGGGGTGGAACGGCAAATCACTGGCACTTTTCCAAATGATAGCGTCAATTCTTTTAGCTGTTTTATCACCGTATCTGATGTTTCTAGCCCGCGGATCACTTCAACCAATTTCATCACGGGAGCAGGATTAAAAAAGTGTAACCCTGCAAGACGCTCTGGATGAGTTAATTGTCTACCGATTGCGGTAATTGATAACGATGAAGTATTACTAGCAAAAATGGTTTTTTCGTTACAAATGCCTTCAAGTTCAATGAAAATGGTTTGCTTTACCTCAAGTTTTTCAGCAACAGCTTCTATTACCAATTGTGCTTCTGAGAGCTCAGGTAAACTTTGCGCAACGCTAATGCAGTTAAGCAGTTCTTTTGTTGCTACAGCTTGGGCTTTTCCTTGCTCCACGCGCTTATTGAGCCGTTGAGTCATTTCGGTAAGGGAGCGACGTAAAACCTCTTGGTTAACATCAAACAACAAGACACGTAAACCCGCGCTCGCGGCAACTTGCGCAATACCAATACCCATAGTGCCTGCGCCAATAACGGCGACGGTATTGATGGCTAAATTCAAAGGTAAGGTCATGATTATCTTCCTTTAAACTGGGGTTCACGTTTATTTAAAAAAGCACTAACTCCTTCGCGATAATCTTCACTTCTCCCGCCAAGGCGCTGTAAGTCGCGCTCAAGGTTGAGTTGCTCATCAAGAGTATTAGTTGCTGCGGCATAAATGGCCTTTTTGATAAGCCCTAAGCCATAAGTGGGTTGGGTAGCAAGGTGTTGCGCAAGCTGTTGAGTGGTATTAATGAGTTCTTCATTTTCAGTGACTTGCCAAATCATTCCCCACTGTAATGCTTTCTCCGCACTTATTTTATCGCCTAATAATGCCATCCCCATTGCCCGTGCATGGCCGACTAATTGAGGTAAAAACCAACTCCCCCCTGAGTCAGGAACCAAGCCAAGGCGGCAAAAAGATTGAATAAAACTGGCATTTTTTGCGGCAATGACAATATCACCAGCGAGTGCAATGGCGGCTCCTGCACCCGCTGCAACACCATTGACCGCACAAATAATTGGTTTTGGTAATGCGGTTAGGCGACGGATCAAGGGGTTATAATAAGTTTCAACAGAGAAACCGAGATCAGGAACTTCACTACCCACGCTCACATTGCGATCATTCAGATCTTGTCCGGCACAAAATCCACGGCCTGCGCCAGTGATCACTAAACAGCGTACGGTTTCATCGCGTTCTGCTATTTTGATTGCTTCACTGAGCTGACGATGCATTTCATCGTTAAAACTATTCAGCCTATCGGGGCGGTTGAGAGTGACGGTGAGAACCCCATTTTCTAAAGTAGTGAGGATCATTGCTTCATTGGTCATGATTATTGTCCTGTAAACTGGGGTTTTCGTTTTTCGAAGAATGCCTCGATCCCTTCACGTCGATCGTTGGTACCCGCTAAAGTCACAAAATATTGGCGCTCAAGCTGTAACCCCTCAGTAAGGTGGTTTTCTTGAGAATGCACCAGTGATGCTTTCGCGGCTTGTACCGCTAAAGGCGCATGCATCGCGATGCGCTCTGCCAGTTTTTGGGCGCGTTCTAACACCAATTCATCCACACAAATCTCACTGATTAACCCTGCTTGCAACGCGTGTTTTGCACTGATTGGCTCACCTGTTAGTACCATTTGCATGGCGAGGGATTTGCCCACCGCGCGGATTAAACGCTGCGTTCCTCCCGCGCCTGGCATTAAACCCAGAGTAATTTCGGGTAAGCCGAAGCGAGCGGACTCACCGGCAATGATGATGTCGCTGGCGAGTAATAATTCAAAACCTGCCCCTAGTGCATAACCATTTGCAGCACTAATAATAGGTTTTGATATCATGGATAACCTGCGCCAAACTTGTGGGCGTTTATCGGTGATCGCATTCGCAACGGTTTGTTGCTGTAGTTCTTTAAGGTCGGCACCGGCTGCGAAAAAACGCGGATTTCCGGTGATTACAATCGCACCGACCTCATCATTTATTTGTGCTTGTTCGAGGTGCTGAACGAGCAACTCTAAGCAGGCGGTGTTCAGGGCATTACGCACTTCAGGTCGGTTTAACGTGAGTGTCAAAACGCGGTTATGTTGTTGTGACAAAATCCAGTGGTTTTCCATTACAGCTCCTACACGTCAAAGTCTAAAACAACACCATCGCCTTTTGGCCACGCTTGGCAGCTAAGAATGTACCCCGCAGCGATTTGGTCGGGTTCGAGGCTGTAATTGACCCCCATTTCCACTTCACCAGAGCGCAATTTACATTTGCAGGTTGCGCAAACGCCCCCTTTACAGGCGTAGGGCAAATCCGCACCTTGGCGCAGTGCGGCATCCAAAATACTGTCGTCTTGGCTATCCATGGCGATATCCATCGTTCTGCCATCAAGGTGAATACTGACTTGACGTGTTTCGCTAGTCATAGCTGTTGTGGGTTTGAATTTAGCGCCTGAAGTATTGAAACGCTCGGTGTGAACATATTCCTTTGGCATGCCATAGCCGACTAGCGTGTCATGTACCTCATCCATCATGCTGTCGGGCCCACAAATAAACGCCCGATCAAATTGTTTAAAATTTAATAAGGTGTTATTTAAGGCGCTGAGCTGTTGTTGGCTAATCCTGCCGCTGAGTAGTTCGCTATCTTGCTGTTCTTGGCTGAATAGGTAGAGAACTTGGAAACGTGTTGCAAAACGGTTTTTTAGGTCTGCGATGCTTTCTTTAAACATCACTGAGCGGCTATTTCGATTACCATAAATCAACACAAAACTGCTTTTGGGTTCAGTTTGTAATGTGGCTTTAATAATGGAGAGCAATGGTGTGATCCCAGAGCCAGCAGCGACGGCAAGGTAGTGTGCGTGGTTATCTGCTTCTGGCTGATAGCCAAATTGCCCTTGCGGAACCATCACATCAAGGCTATCGCCAACTTGTAGCTCTTGGTTAACGAAATTAGAGAAACGCCCCTCGTAAATGGCTTTCACCCCAATTTTTAGCGTGTTTTCATCCGGTGAGCTGCAAATGGAATAACAGCGACGTAGGTTTTCACCATTAATAGAGGTTTTTAATGTGAGGTGTTGCCCCGGGCGGTAATGATATTGCTCTCGTAATGCATCGGGTACGTTAAAAGTAATAGCGACAGCATCAGGGGTGTCACGCTCAATGGCAGCAATACTTAAACGATGAAATACAGTCATATAGGTGCCCCTAAATACATTTAAAGTAATCAAACGGTTCTAAGCATTCAGTGCATCGATACAATGCCTTGCATGCAGTGGAACCAAATTCACTAATTTTTTCGGTCTGCTCGCTGTCACAACGTGGGCAACGAACCGCACCTTTGTGTTCTGGGTGCTCGCAGGACGTACCTTGTGGTGGTGCGATACCGAATTCACGCAAGCGTCTTTTTGCATCTTGGTTCATCCAATCTGTTGTCCACGCAGGGGTTAACAGAATTTCGATATCGATATTTGAAAAACCCGCATTACCTAGAACAGTTTTAATTTCATTGAGTAAAAATTCAGTTGCTGGGCAACCTGAATAGGTAGGTGTAAAAATAACTTTCCAACCCTGAGCCGCAGGTAGCACATTGCGGATCATGCCAAGATCAGTAATAGAGAGTGCGGGTAGTTCAGGATCGGGTATTTGGTGGAGCTGTTGCCAGATCTGGTGAACCTGGGGCGATTGAAGTTCGCAATGTTGCAGTCTCTGTTCCATAGCATCACCACTGGCAGTTCGGGTAAGCGCGTTGCACAAACTGCAATTGTGTTAATAACAAGCCCAAATGTTCAGTATGGCTGCCTTGCTTGCCGCCTAAGCGATACGCTTTTTTCTCCGGCACAGTGAGGGTCGCTTCAGTGAATGTTTCGTTAATGGTGTTTAACCATGCGGCTTGTAAAGAACGTGGGTCAACGGCGATGCCTAATTCGCTAAGTGCGATTTCAACGTCATCAGCATGGAAAAGTTCGCCAGTAAAACGCCATAACTCATTGACTGAACGTTGGATTCGTTGATGACTTTCTTCACTGCCATCCCCTAAACGGATCATCCAACCACGGCTAAAACGCAAGTGATAAACGGCTTCTTTGAGGGATTTCTCAGCAATGGCAGACAGTTGTTCATCACGGCTATGAATTAGCGCTTCATATAATGGAACATGATAAGCATCCATAAAAAATTGGCGCACTAAAGTGTCATCAAAGCCATTGTTGGGTTGTTCAACCAGTAATAAATTGCTGAATTCTCGTTCATCGCGCAAAAAAGCAAGGGTGTCTTCATCGCACTCAGTTCCTTTTAATTGCGCGGCATAGTTCAAAAAGTTACGCGCTTGCCCTAGCAAATCTAAGCCGATATTGGATAACGCAAGGTCAATTTCGAGCTCAGGAGCATGGCCGCACCATTCGCACAGGCGCTGCGCTAAAATTAAGGGGGTATCGCCAAGTCGTAATGTGTAATGGTGGAGCTGTTCTTGTTGGTTCATGGCAAGCTCCTTACATGTTTTTGATACCATCAGGGATGGTATAGAAGGTTGGGTGACGATAGACTTTGGTATCCGCAGGGTCGAAGAAGGTGCTTTTATCTTCGGGCTGTGAGGCAATTAAATGTGCGGCCTTCACCACCCAAATTGAGCAGCCTTCGCTACGCCTTGTATATGCATCGCGGGCATTCTCCAGTGCCATTTGGTCATCAGCCGCATGTAAACTGCCGACATGACGATGCGCAAGCCCTTGCTTACTACGGACAAAAACTTCATATAAAGGCCAATCTTGATTGCTCATGGTGTTTTCCTTTTTGTAAAATGGTCAGTGATTAAGCCGCCGTTTTAACGGATTTTTGTTTGCGGCTATGTGCCATTGCACCTTCACGTACCCATGCGCCGTCTTCCCACCCTTTGCGCTTAGCGCTAAGGCGCTCGTGATTACAAATGCCATTGCCTTTAATAACTTGATAAAACTCTTCCCAGTCGATTTCACCAAAGCGGTAATGACCAAGTTCTTCATCCCAAACCAGATCAGGGTCAGGGATCGTCATACCTAACGCTTCCACTTGCGGAACGGTGTTATCAACAAACTTTTGCCGTAGCTCATCATTACTGAAGCGTTTGATTTTCCAAGCCATGCTTTGAGCGCTGTGCGGGGAGTCCGAATCGTTGGGGCCGAACATCGTGAGAACGGGCCACCAAAAGCGGTTTATCGCATCTTGCAGCATCGCTTTTTGCTCATCGGTGCCTTCTGCAAGTGCCATAACAGCTTCATAACCTTGGCGTTGGTGAAAACTTTCTTCTTTACAGATTTTCACCATTGCTCGTGCATAAGGGCCATAAGAGGCACGGCACAATGCAACTTGGTTCACAATTGCCGATCCATCGACAAGCCATCCAATCACTCCTATGTCTGCCCAACTTAATGTCGGGTAGTTAAAAATGGAGGAATATTTCATTTTTTCATCAAGTAACTTTTGGTAGATATCTTGACGAGAGCAACCAAGGGTTTCGGCAGCGCTATACAGGTATAAACCATGGCCTGCTTCATCTTGAATTTTGGCCAGTAAAATCGCTTTACGGCGGAGTGTCGGTGCTCGTGTCAGCCAATTCGCTTCTGGTAGCATGCCGACGACTTCTGAATGGGCATGCTGACCAATTTGGCGGATAAGGTTTTGCCGATACGCATCGGGCATCCAGTCCTTGGGCTCGATGGAAATATCTGCTTCGATTTTGGCTTCGAAGTTAGCCTGATTATGCTCGCTCATTGATCTTTCCATTAAGTGATTCGTTAATGTCGTTTTTTATTAAAATAGTGAATCATGTTTATTTAACATCAATGCTAGAAATTGTTAACGCAAAGATCAATATTCATTAACTTTGTTTTGCGATGCGCTTCACAATCAATAATAAAAATTAAAGCAAAAACAATTGGTTGTATTTATTGTTTTTTGTATGGTTTTAATGAAAATAGGCATTTTATATAAAATTGTTCTTAATTTGTTAAATTTAAATTAGCTTCTATGATTATTTTTATGATACATATTTGTCATCTGATTTGAATTGATGTTTTTTATTTCTGGAGAGGAATATGCAGCATTTAACAAGTTACATTATGGGAAAATGGGTACAAGGTGAGGGCGAAGGGCGAAAAATTCACCATGCGCTAACGAATGAAACCTTATATATGGTGACGACTGAAGGGCTGCCGTTAGCTGAAAGTTTGCAATATGGTCGCCAAGTGGGAGGCGAAATATTGTCAGCGATGACATTTCAGCAGCGTGGGCAAATGCTCAAAGCACTCGCAAAATACCTACTGGAACATAAAGCCCAGTTATATGCGATTTCGGCACAAACTGGCGCAACCAAAGCGGATAGCTGGGTGGATATTGAAGGGGGAATTGCCACATTGTTTTCTTATTCGGGGCTCGCTAACCGTGAGCTACCAGATGACACGATTTGGCCTGAAGATGAAATGATCCCGTTATCAAAACAAGGGCAATTTATTGGCCATCATATTTTAACATCTCGCCGTGGCGTTGCCCTGCACATTAATGCATTTAACTTCCCGTGCTGGGGTATGTTAGAAAAACTGGCTCCAACATGGCTTGCTGGCATGCCTGCTATTATCAAACCAGCAACCGCCTCAGCACAGTTAACACAGGCGATGGTGAAGTTAATGGTGGATAGCGGCCTGGTACCTGATGGCGCAATTCAACTAGTTTGCGGTGGTGTTGGCGATATGTTTGAACACCTTGATTTTGAAGATGTGGTGACTTTTACAGGGTCGGCTAGTACAGGGCAAAAACTAAAATCGCATCCACGTATCATTGCCAAATCAGTGCCTTTTACAATGGAAGCGGATTCACTGAATTGTGCAATTTTAGGTGATGACGTCCAGCCAGAACAGCCTGAATTTGCTTTATTCATTAAAGAAGTCGTTCGTGAAATGACAGCGAAAGCGGGACAGAAGTGTACCGCGATTCGTCGCATTATTGTGCCGAAAAACCAGCTCGAAAATGTGAAGCAGGCGTTATTGAAACGTTTATCTGCCACAACAGTGGGCGATCCTGCGGTGGAAGGGGTTAGAATGGGCGCATTGATTAACTTAGAACAGCGCCAAGACGTACAAGAGAAGGTGAATTATTTACGTGATCATGGCTGTGATGTCCTATGTGGTGGGCAATTCGAAAAGCTGGATGTAATTGGAGCAGATAGCCAGTACGGGGCTTTCTATCCACCAACGTTGTTATATTGTGCAGAGCCGTTTAATTCGACTGCGGTACATGAAATTGAAGCTTTTGGCCCTGTCGCCACATTAATGAGCTATGACAATATCGAACAGGCGGTGCAGTTGGCGATTTTAGGTGGAGGTAGTCTTGCGGGGACGTTAGTCACTGCTGATGCACAAGTCGCGCAAACGGTCATTCGTGCGAGTGCGCGGGCACATGGGCGGATGCTAATTTTAAACGAAGCATCCGCCGCGGAGTCTACAGGCCACGGTTCTCCGCTTCCGTTACTGGTACACGGCGGCCCAGGTCGTGCAGGTGGTGGTGAGGAGCTCGGTGGGTTGAGAGCTGTCAAACACTATATGCAGCGTACTGCCATCCAAGGTAGCCCTTCGATGCTAACAGCCATTACCAAGCAATGGATTCGCGGGGCAGACACTATCGCTGATGTGGTTCATCCATTCCGTAAGCATTTTGAAGACTTAGCGATTGGCGACACATTACTGACTGCAAGGCGTACCGTTACAGAGGCCGATATTGCTAATTTTGCTTGTCTCAGCGGTGATAATTTTTATGTTCACGTCGATAAAATTGGCGCAGCACAGTCGTTATTTGGTGAACGAATTGCGCACGGCTATTTTGTCGTTTCAGCCGCTGCAGGGTTATTTGTTGATGCAGGTGTTGGGCCCGTAATCGCCAATTATGGCATGGAAAGTTTGCGTTTTATTGAACCGGTGAAAATCGGAGACACCATACAAGTTCGCCTAACGTGCAAGAAAAAGATCAAAAAAACGCAAAAACTTGCTGAAGATAAACCCAATGGTGTTGTTGAATGGGATGTGCAAGTGTTTAATCAGGATGATACCGTTGTGGCGTTGTACAGTATTTTAACGCTGGTGGAGCGTCGTGTAGGTGATTTTCATTAGTCATTATACGATATGAATTAATTATTGAGCTAATAGGTGCATTTTCAATCATTTTCTGTTGTGATGAGTTACTAGCAACTGAATGTAGGGAAACAAAGATGAAAACGCACCACCAAGCGGTTTATCAACAATTTGACCAGCAAGCAAACTCGTATTTAACCAGCCAAGTTCATGCACAAGGTGAGGACTTACTTGTTTTGCAACAATTGCTACAAGGCTGTCAGGGCGAGGACGTGCTTGACCTTGGCTGTGGAGCAGGGCACGCCAGTTTCCATGCAGCGCCGTTGGTAAAGTCAGTGACGGCTTATGATTTATCGGACTCAATGCTCAATGTTGTGGCTAAAAATACACAAGAACGTGAATTAAACAATATCACTACCTGCAAAGGGACTGCGGAGTCTCTACCGTTTGATGACAATTGTTTTGACCGAGTGATTAGCCGTTATTCAGCACACCATTGGCACGATGTGGAACAAGCGCTACGTGAGGTGCGCCGAGTGCTCAAAGCGGGTGGAAAAGGCATCTTTATTGATGTGGTATCACCGGGGCATCCATTATTGGATATTTACTTACAAACTGTCGAAGTGCTTCGGGATACTTCACACATTCGTGATTATTCCGCTGGAGAATGGTCTGGTATGTTTAATAATGCAGGGCTATTTGTTCAACGAGTACAAAGTTTCCGTTTAGCACTGGAATTTACCAGTTGGGTCGAACGGATGCGTACACCACAGGCACTCGTTGAGGCTATCCGCCACTACCAAGGAACATTAAGTGATGAGGTAAAAAGCCACTTTGCAGTACAAGCAGATGGCTCATTTACCTCAGATGTGATGTTGTTTGAATTTCAGTACCAATAGCTATTTATTGCGCTAAAAATTATTGCGCTAAAAACTGCGCTTGGTTTAATTGGCTAAGCGCGTTATTTACCGCAAAAATCTCACCGCGAACATCAGGAACACCAAAGGATTTTAATCGTGCGCTGTGTTTGGTGAGGTAAGCTTGTGCATCAGCTTCTGAAGCAAACAAATACACACCACCTGCCATTTGTGTTTGTTGGTTTTCAGTCCAAATCTTCCAAATAAAGCCCGGCTCTTGGTTAATTGATTCCGCCAAATCATTCATTGCGGATGCCATTTCATCACCCCATGGCCCCTGATACGGAAAATCAACTTGTAAAATAACGCTCATATCTGCTCCTTATGATTGAAGCGTTATAGTAGTTCTTAAAGCAAATAATAACTTTGCTATTTATCGTATTTTAAACGATTTATTGCTTCAAACTATTACGTTTACCTGCCTCAAACGCAGCCAAAGTCGCTAACCGAGCTTGTTTATGGTCAACAATCGGCTCTGGGTAATTAAGCGCAGTGTTGCTGATCACAGCCCATTCATGAGGTGTATGAATATATTTGTCGGGGACTTGCTGCAATTCGGGCAACCAATGGCGAATAAAAGCCCCTTGCGCATCAAACTTTTTCCCTTGAGTGGTTGGGTTAAAGATACGAAACCAAGGGGAGGCATCAACGCCAGTAGAGGCTGACCACTGCCAACCGCCGTTATTTGCGGCTAGACTGCCATCAAGTAGTTGGCTCATAAAGTATTTTTCACCTTTGCGCCAATCAATCAGTAAGTCTTTGACTAAAAAGTTAGCCACAATCATTCGTAGGCGGTTATGCATCCAACCCGTTGCATTCAGTTGGCGCATAGCTGCATCAACAATAGGGTAACCCGTTTGCCCCGTTTTCCACGCTGCAAAATCCGTTGAAGAATCATTCCAATGAATGTGTTGCGTCCATTCAATAAATGGTTGGTGGTGGCATAGACGTGGAAACGCGACTAAAAGATGTGAATAAAATTCACGCCAGACTAACTCATTTAACCAAGTGAACGCCCCGCTATCTGGGTAATCCAACACTTGGGGATTTTCTGCTTGTAATCGATTGAAGCATTGGCGAGGGGACAGCACCCCCACCGCGAGGTAAGGTGATAATTGGCTGGTACCATCAATAGAAGGAATATCTCTATCGTTTTGATAATCGAAGACTTTCTGGGAACAAAACTGCCTTAGTCGCTGCAAAGCAGATTTTTCACTGGCAGGAAATTGCTGGGAGTCTTCAATTGGCTGGTGCGGAAATAATGGCAAAGCCTTATCGATGTTGATAGCGGCCGCTCGTTTTTCAGGGGCTCGCAGTGAACGGCAATCTGTCACGGTAAGTTGGGTGAGGAAGGCACGGCGAAAAGGGGTATAGACTTGATACATCTCACCTTTTTGGGTAGTTACGGAGCCGGGGGGCAGTAATAAATAGTCATCGAAAGCATGAATATGTAACCCATGTGGCTGGTTGATTAACCATTCGTCCCGTTGTTTTTCGTTCCATTCATATTGCCGATTAAAAAATAAGGCATCAGCCTGTTGCGCCTTTGCGTAATCAAGTACCCATTGTGCCGCATCGGTGAAATGGTTAACGGTTTGGCAAACCAGTGGAATACCAAGCTCTGCGAGTGAATTCTGCAGTTCAACAAGATTCTGGTGAATGAATGAAATTTGCCGTTCAGCCATATCATGTTGTTGCCACTGCTTAGGGGTTGCCGTAAAAAGGGCGATTACCTTTGCATTTGGGTCTGCGCAGGCGGAGGAAAGTGCTTTGTTATCAGTGACCCGTAGATCATTACGAAACCAGATAAGATGACAAACTTGTTTGGCTGCCATCGCCTCCCTCCTTGGTTGAAGTTTTTGTTGAAATTAAAACAAAGAGCCGTTTTACCGGCTCTTCAGACTGCTGACAAACATATTATGTTTGGCGGCAAGTCGAATAGGTTTTGAAAATAAACTAGGAAAATCAATTTATTGATTTTCGGCTGATAACACAAAGTGGGAAAAACCACGCTTTTATCCCGCTTTGTCAACAACCTTAAGAGCCGTTTTACCGGCTCCTTCATGTTTAATCTAATTTAGGGTGCTGATTGATTAAGGATTGGCGTTTTTTCTCAAGCTCAGCAATTTGTTGGTCAATATCTTCAACTTTCTGCTCAATATTGTCAAAGTGCTCGCTAAGAATTTCTTTTGCCTCGGCTTTATCTGATGCAGCAGGTGTTGCCCCGCGTAATGGTTTATTCGCCGTTTCTGGCATTCTAATACCCGTATATAAACCAATTAAAGCAATCACGATTAAGTAATAAGCTGGCATATATAAGTCAGTGGTTGATTCGACCAACCATGCCGCAACAGTCGGTGTCGCACCGGCAATTAATACTGAAATGTTAAAGGCAATAGCTAACGCACTGTAACGAATATGTGTCGGGAAAATCGCGGGTAAAATGGAAGCCATAACCCCTGTAAAACAGTTCAACAGCACCGCTAAAATTAATAAACCTAGGAAAATTAAGCCAACAGAACCACTGTTGATTAACATAAATGCAGGGTATGCCAATAAAATCAGACCGACACTACCGGTAATAACAAATGGGCGGCGACCAATTTTATCACTGGTTAAACCGATAATCGGTTGAACAAATAACATACCAATCATAATTGCAATAATAATTAGCACACCATGGTCAGTAGAATAATTCAGGTTGTGTGATAAGTAACTTGGCATGTAGGTCAGCAACATATAGTAAGTCACATTGGTTGCGATAACCAAGCCAACACAAATCATCAAGCTTTTCCAATACTTAGTCGCCACTTCACGTACTGAGATTTTTGGTGGGTTTTGAATATTGGCTTTATCTTGCTTTTCTAACGATTCGACATGTTGTTGGAAAGCAGGGGTTTCTTCTAGTGAATGACGTAGATATAACCCGATGATCCCTAACGGTAATGCTAAGAAGAACGGAATTCTCCAGCCCCAATCATGGAAGTTAGCTTCCCCAACGATACTGGAAATGAGTACTACGACACCCGCACCTAAGACAAAACCGGCGATAGAGCCAAAGTCTAACCAACTTCCCATAAAACCACGTTTACGGTCTGGTGAGTATTCAGCAACAAAGATTGCTGCACCAGAATATTCACCACCTACCGAGAAACCTTGAGCTAACTTAGCAATTAATAACAGAATGGGTGCCCAGATACCAATGCTTTCATATGATGGAATCAAACCAATACAGAAGGTACTGACTGCCATGATGATAATTGTCATCGAAAGGACTTTTTGACGGCCGTATTTGTCACCTAAAATACCAAAAACGACACCACCTAATGGCCTAACTAAGAAAGGCACGGAGAAAGTGGCTAATGCGGCAATCATCTGTACGCTCGGTGATGCGTCCGGAAAGAAAACCTGACCTAGAACATAGGCTAAGAAACCGTATACCCCAAAATCAAACCATTCCATCGCATTACCCAGCGAAGCCGCGGTAATTGCTTTTTTGAGTTTACCGTCATCAATAATAGTAATATCACTAATATTTAACGGTTTTTCTTTTTTCTTCTTGAATCTCATGAAACCATCCTCTTATTTTAATTTCAATAATCGAAACAACAGCACTTAAGATATGGGTTTTCATACATCGGAAAATATAAAACCTTATTATTTAGAATAGACGTTGTTTACGCAATAGATAAGTTTTTAGTGTTTTTATGTCGCGCTGAAATAACAGGCTAAAATAGGTATGTAATGGGTAGAATAATGAGAGTGTCTGTCTTTAAAATACAGCAAAAAAGTCACCTTGAGTTAAAAAATACAGTACTAATACTACATTAATATCGAACAAATGTAAAATGTAGGTGCTTTATACTGATTCATGCGCCTTATTGGGATTTTATATTGGTAATATAACGATTGAATTTAATACTTGAAAAAATAGAACTTTGGGGATCAATTAGGTGAATATAAATTGTTTTAAATCAATTTAGTATATGTTTTTTGGTGAGTTTTAGTCTGTCATAAATATATAAGGTTATTGATTTAATATGGTGGAAACAATGGTGTGACTGTGATGAATAATATATGTAGATAACTCCATCTTTTTATGATGTTCTTGTTTTGCTTAAGTTGTTAATAACTCGTCTATTTATTTATCTTGTTGCTATCCTCTTCTTTTGATAATAACGGTGGATTGTGCTGTTCTGTTTTATATTTAATTTGATGAGTAGGAATGAGGAATTTACTTAGTTACAATCAATCTATTATCGATATTGGGTTTGATATACTCGAGTATGACAAGATTCTACTTTGAATGTTGTTATGTTTCTAAAAGTACCTTTCATATTTTGAGCTGCAAGATATCAAGGGTATCACATCCGACTTAAAAGAGTGCCATTATGAAAAAACAGAGTGTTGCATCCTATATTGCAAAAGTACTTGATAATGCAGGTGTTAAACGTATTTGGGGCGTTACAGGAGACTCGTTGAATGGCTTAACCGACAGCTTGCGTCGTCAAGGCGCTATTGAGTGGCTAGGAACTCGCCATGAGGAAGTCGCTGCCTTTGCTGCGGGTTCAGAAGCTCAGCTAACTGGTAATTTAGCCGTATGTGCAGGCTCTTGTGGGCCGGGAAATATGCACCTTATTAATGGGCTGTATGATTGCCATCGTAATCGAGTGCCCGTGTTGGCAATCGCCGCTCATATTCCATCTAGCGAAATTGGTAGTAATTATTTCCAAGAAACCCATCCAACTGAATTATTCCGCGAGTGCAGCCATTATTGTGAAATGGTCTCTAACCCTGAGCAAATTCCACAAGTTCTTGGTATCGCTATGCGTAAAGCGATTCTGAATAAAGG
The DNA here is from genome assembly GCF_033681625.1 of Providencia sp. PROV109. Classification (NCBI taxonomy): domain Bacteria; kingdom Pseudomonadati; phylum Pseudomonadota; class Gammaproteobacteria; order Enterobacterales; family Morganellaceae; genus Providencia; species Providencia sp. PROV109. Next base: position 4,501,972 of record NZ_CP096320.1, on the reverse strand, counting down.
GGTATCAGTCGTTGTGATACCAGGTGATATTGCGCTAAAAGATGCGCCAGAGTCCGCGAAAGAAACATGGTATCAACCACAAGCGCCACTGATTATGCCTCAGCGAAGTGAAATCGAAAAACTCGCTGAATTGCTGAATCAGTCTAAGAATATCACGTTATTCTGTGGTAATGGCTGCGCAGGTGCCCATGATGAAGTGGTTAAACTAGCAGAAACACTAAAAGCACCGGTAGTACATGCGTTACGTGGTAAAGAACATATTGAATGGGATAACCCATACAGCGTTGGGATGACAGGCTTAATAGGTTTTTCATCAGGTTACCACGCAATGATGAATGCAGACACGGTTGTTTTGTTAGGGACACAATTTCCATACCGTCCTTTCTACCCAAGCGAAGCTAAAATCATTCAGGTTGATATTAATGCAGGTAGCCTGGGCTCCCACTGCCATATTGATATGGGGCTGATTGGTGATATCAAAGCAACATTAGATGCATTACAGCCACATTTAGAGGCTAAACAAGATACAAAACACCTTGATGGCGCTTTAAAACATTATGCAGAGGCTCGAAAAGGGTTAGATGACCTCGCTAAACCGGGTCATGAGGGGTTAATACATCCTCAGTATCTTGCAACAAAAATTAGTGAATTAGCTGCTGATGACGCGATTTTCACCTGTGACGTTGGAACCCCGACAGTATGGGCTGCGCGCTACTTGAAAATGAACGGTAAGCGCCGTTTAATTGGCTCTTTTAACCACGGGTCAATGGCGAATGCGATGCCACAAGCTATTGGTGCGCAGGCCGTTGATAAAAAACGTCAAGTGGTTGCAATGTGTGGCGACGGCGGTTTCAGTATGCTAATGGGGGACTTTATCTCTCTTTCTCAAATGCAATTACCGGTAAAAATCATCATTCATAACAATGGAGTGCTCGGTTTTGTTGCCATGGAAATGAAAGTGGCCGGTTTCTTAACAGCGGGAACGGATTTACATAACCCTAACTTTGCAGCGATTGCGAATGCTGCGGGTATCAAAGGGATCCGTGTTGAAAAAAGTGAAGATCTAGACGGTGCATTAAAAGAAGCTTTTGCCCATGATGGGCCAGTGGTGGTTGATGTCCTAACCGCCAAACAAGAGCTGTCTATGCCACCAGAAATTGCGGCACAAGAAGCGAAAGGCTTTAGCTTGTATATGTTAAAAGCGATTATGAGTGGTCGCGGTGATGAAGTCGTTCAATTAGTGAAAACGAACTGGTTACGTTAAATCATTATTGTGAATAGTAGGAAAGCCCATTTCAGGTTATTGAAGCGGGCTTTTTAAAATTATTCAATAACCTGCGGCTGATTGGCTACGCCACAAATGAGCGGCAACCAGCGCACGCCATGGGGAGAATTGCGCTAACCATTTTTCTGTTTCTTTGGCGTTGGGTTGTTCTGGTTTATCGAGCAATGTTTGCAAATTACGTCTTACCGCCACATCTCCATGTAAAGAGCCATCTAAATAGTTGAATCCTCTAAGTAAAGCATAGCTCACAGTCCAAGGTCCAATACCTTTGATTTGTAATAATTGTTCAGTTATTTGATTCGCATTGGAATGAGTCACGTGCTGTGATAAATCAATTTGTTGATTTTCGATGGCGTTACAAAGAGCTCTGAGGGCGATAATTTTTCCCTTTGAAAAACCCGTTTGGCGCAGTATTTCGTCATCAACTAACCTGACTTGTGGAACATCGGGGAAACACCAAATACCTGAAGCATGCTGAATCCCCACGGCTTGGATAAATCGCCGACGAATGGCGATAGCTGCATGGACACTAATTTGTTGCCCAATAATAGCCCAAACTAACGCTTCAAATGCACTAGCAGATTGATAAATTCGTAATCCTCTTTGTTTTTCAATGAGCTGTCCAAGTATTGGGGTTTCAAGGTAGCGTTTTTCGAACTCATCAATATTTTGTTTCAAACCAAGTACATGCTGTGCCAGCGTTAGTAAATCTTGCTCATTGATAATGATAGATGGAGAATCAATCGCTAATGAAATCGTTGCTTGTTGTTTTTTAAGTTCCAATGTCATTTTTGTTGCATGTTGTTGCCATATTATGCCTTTATGTAATGTATTTTCTTCTACTATTTCCGCGACATTGTGTTGATCTCTTAAATGAAAGGCAAAAAAATCATCATAAAGGTAATTGGTAGGGAGTGGTAACTGTGCGGTAAATATTTGCATAATGATGGCCTTGTCAGATTGTTCTTTATTAGCAATATAATTGTGAATTAGCGCATTTAGTTACTCATTTTTTGTTGAGTAGGTATGCTATCTTATACAGGGCTATTTATTTTGTATTGATATTATTTGTATGTTTAATAAGGAAGTGTAAATGAAAACTGAAGGTCACAGTTCATCTCATGGCACTTCGGTACCATCACCACAACCAAGGCAGGAATTAAAAGGCATTGGTGGATGGCTTATTTTACCCATGTTAGGGATAATATTGTCCTTGATTATTTTGCCTTTTTCGATTTATGAGCAAAATGCTCAAGTGATTGAATATTGGATTGAATTAACAGACCCACAATCAAGTTCATTTATTCCATTATTTAAAGAGCTAATCTACTTTGAAGTTTTAGGTAACGTTATTTTATACGCCACCTTACTTTTCCTAAGTTATGTCTTTTTTACAAAGAAAAAACTCACAATTAAAATTTATATTTTTTTCCAGATCTTTTCTTTAGTTTTGACGGTTACGGATATTATACTCGCAAGTATTTTATTGGATTTAGAGGTTGAAGCCTCCGATATCAAAGATATTTTTCGGGCTCTAATTGCTTGTGCCATTTGGATACCGTATTTTTTAGTTTCAAGGCGTGTTAAAAATACTTTTGTAAATTAATAAATAAAATGCTGCGGTTTACTTATTGGGTAGGTAAATGATGATTAAATGCAAACGAGTTTATGACCCTGTTGACGATAATGATGGTTATCGCGTGCTTATCGATAGACTGTGGCCAAGAGGAATAAAAAAAACAGACTTATACCACGACTCTTGGAATAAAGACGTTGCACCTTCCAATGAGTTACGAAAATGGTTTCATCAGAACACAGATCAGTTTGCTCAATTTATCGAGCGATATCAGCAGGAACTTAATAACACAACAGCTTGGCAGGTATTGGTTTCACAAGCAAAACAAGGTGACTTAACACTGTTATACAGTGCTAAAAATACAGAACATAATCAAGCAATTGTACTCAAGGCATTTCTTGAAGAAAAAATGCAAAGTAAATAGTAAATAAAGGTTATTTGAATGGATATTCAGCAATCAACCACGCAAACAGAGCCAGCAATAATATCACCAGAGGCTCAGCCGGTAGTTAAAAAGCCGTTACAGGGACTCAGTGGATGGTTAATTTTACCGGTTATTGGTCTGTTTTATATGTTGTACAAAACGGTCACGATGCTATTGCAAGAAATCTCGCAAGTACAAACTGCATGGTCATTGGCAACTGAAGCGGATTCTGATTTTTATATTTCAGGCTTTGCGACAGGTTTTTACCTCTTGCAACTAGGTTATGGTGTTTTAATTGCTCTATTTCTTTGGACGTTTATCGCTGCGGTTAAATGGAAAAAACAGGCGAAGTGGCTGTTTATCACCACCATGGTACTGTTTACTTTAATGGTATTAGTTGCTCGTTTTGTGTTCCCATATATATTTGGTTTGGAAATTAACTACTCAAATATTATTACCGCTATAAATGGCAGCTTCTATTGTGTGTTATGGATCCCCTACTTTTTAGTTTCTCATCGCGTCAAAAATACGTTTATCCATTAAAGCAGATGGCCACACCTAATTAGGCAGTGGCCTAGTAGACAGTTATTTATCAGAAAGATTTAGCGTATGGGTTATATTGCAGTTTGCAATAAAGGCGTCATCGTGAGAAACCAGTAAGAGTGTTCCTTGGTAGTCCTGCAATAGCGCTTCAAGTAGTTGTTTTGAATCCAAGTCTAAATGGTTATCCGGTTCATCGAGTAATAAAATAGCGGGTGGGTTCGGGCTATGCGTGAGCGCCAGTAGTGTTGCTTTTAACTGCTCACCACCACTGAGCTGCTGTAGTGGCAGTAATGATTTATCTCCTCGTATTCGCAGCATACCTAATTGCGTGCGCCACTGCTCTACAGTAAACAACGGTTGGTATTGATGAAGTGCTTCAGCGACAGGTAATGTCTTATCGAGTAAGTTGAGGTGTTGGTCTAAATAGCAAAATTCACCGCTTAGGCGGCACTCTCCTGAAGATGATGGCAATAGGCCAGCAAGCACTTTAAGTAGTGTTGACTTACCACAGCCATTACGCCCTTGAATATGCCAATGTTCTCCACTGTATATGGTGAATGAAAGTGGTGATGAATAACCGTAGGGCAAACGCAAGTCAGAAGCAAAAATTGTGACTTTATTACCTTCATTTTGATAGTTAATCGTCATTTTTTGCGGCTTGATATGGCGAGCTCTTTCTTGGTTTTCCTGTTGTTGGCTTTGCAGATTATCCATAACCCGTTGGTGCCGTTCTGCGACATTTGATTGCCTTTTCTCTGCACGGTTCTTTTGCATATCAAGTAGCAGTAAGGATTGCGACCCACCATAGCGAATTTTTTCCCCCTGTTTCTTGCGTTGAGCGGCTTTTTGTAATGTGGCCTGTTGCTGCTTTTTCTCTTGGTGAATACGTTTTTCTAAGCGCTCACTTTGTGCATCAATTGCGGCAATTTCCAAGTTTTTTTGGGTATCGTATAACGCATAATTTCCCCCATATTCGTGTAAGCCTTTTTCCGTTAATTCAAAAATAGCATCCATTTCGCCTAACAGAGTTCTGTTGTGAGAGATAACTAGGCAGCCAGCCAGATGCTCAGTAAGCTTTTGGCTGAGCCATTGCCGACTTTGCGTATCTAAATGGTTATCCGGCTCATCAAGTAGCAAAAAGTGATCTTGATGAAGAAATGCACGGCAAAGGGCTAGACGGGTACGTTCACCCCCACTTAAATGGGAGATAGGAGCTTCCATTGAGATAGCTAGCCCAGCAGAGTCCAATAAACTTTGCCATTGGGAAGGTAAATGCCATTTATCTTCCGTTAGTTCAAAATCTGCCAAAGAACCATTTCCTGCCTCAATGCGTGAAAATGCATGATAAAGTTCCTTGATGCCTAAGGCATCGACGAGTGTTTCGCCCGTTAGCCGAGTTAACTGCTCAACATAGATAAAGGGGAGGTTCCAATGTACATTCCCTTGTGTAGGGCGCAATTGGTTAGCAAGAATACGCATTAAAACCGATTTTCCTCTGCCATTATGGCCAATTAGAGCATTTTTTTGGCATGACAACGTCCCGCTTAGCGGTGGAAAAAGGGCGGTTTGGTTAAATTCAATATTGAGCTGTGAAAAGTGACAAGCTATCGTCATATGCACCTCCAAAATAATGAGGACAGACAACGTCGTTGACTTATCAAGAAGCGTCGATGAAAGCGGTTGCCTGCCAGGAACAGAAAAATGAATACCAAAAGGGTATTAGAAAATATTTTCTGGCAGTGCTTAGTTCATCGTGAGGCGTACCTGCGAAGTTGGGTGAGAAGTAAGGTCGCGTACATTATAAACAGATGGAATTGATTTGTGCAAATTATCGTGATTGGGGTTTTTCTGAAAGTCGTACAAACTAAAAATAGAAAAAACGGTTTAAAAATAGAAAAAGCCAGTCAACAATTGCAACTGGCCTTTTCCATTAACAACGAGATTTTATAACAACGAGATTTTTACGATTATGCAGAGGTGTGCTCTGACAACCCATTTTTTGCTAACCAATGAGCAATGTGCTGTTTTTCTTCTTCATTCAGCCACATACCCAATTTAGTACGACGCCAAATGGCATCATCCAATTCTGTTACCCACTCATGCTTGACTAAGTAACGTAATTCCGCTTCATAGACATTCGCAGAGAAGGCTTCACCGAGGTCGCTGAGTGAATTCGCGCCTTCAAGGATTAACTTACTGTTGCTACCGTAGGTTCTGGCAAAACGTAGCGCTAAGCCTTCAGGAAGCCATTGATAATGTTGACGTAATACACGTGCATAACCATCACGGTCACAACCTTCGATATCACCACCTGGTAACTGACCATTTTTAGTCCATGGGCTACCTGCATTTGGATAGTAAGTCGCTAACTTATTCACAGCAGCTTCCGCTAATTTACGGTAAGTGGTTAATTTACCGCCAAATACAGATAACAATGGCGCTTGGCCTTGTTCATCGTGAATATCCAATGTGTAATCACGAGTAATGGCTTGTGGTGAGTCTGATTCATCGTCGCACAGTGGGCGAACACCTGAATAGTCCCAAACAATATCACTCACGGTTAACTGTTTTTTGAAGTGATCGTTATACACTTTCAGTAAATAGTTAACTTCGTTTTCATCAATTTTGACGTCTTTCGGGTCGCCTTTGTATTCTACGTCAGTGGTGCCGATGATAGAAAATTCATCCATCCACGGGATAACAAATACAATACGGTTATCTTCATTTTGTAAGATGTACGCTTGTGGTTCATCATGAGCACGCGGAACGACAATATGGCTCCCTTTGATTAGGCGAATACCATAAGGTGATTTTAATTTCAGCCCATCATCAAAGAATTCTTTTACCCAAGGCCCTGTGGCGTTAACCAGCCCTTTTGCTTTCCATGTATGGGTTTCGCCTGTACGTAAGTCCTGAGCCTCAACAACCCATAAGCCGTTTTCACGGTAAGCGCGAGTCACTTTTGTGCGAGTACGAACCTCACCACTCTTGCGTACCACTTCTTGAGCGTTTAACACAACTAAACGCGCATCATCAACCCAACAATCGGAATATTCAAAACCTTTTGTTAGTTCAGGTTTTAGTACAGAGTTTTGGTTGAATTTCAGCCCCTTACTACTTGGTAAGCTGACACGTTTGCCTAAATGGTCATATAAGAATAGGCCAATACGGATCATCCAAGCTGGACGTAAATGAGGCTGATGAGGTAAGCGGAAGCGCATTGGGAAGGCAATATGCGGTGCTAATCGTAATAGCACTTCACGTTCTGCCAAAGCTTCGCTGACTAATCTAAATTCATAATGCTCTAAATAACGTAAACCACCATGAATGAGTTTAGAACTCGCAGATGAAGTCGCACTTGCCAAGTCTTGAGCTTCGAGCAGTAATACCGATAATCCACGACCTGCAGCATCTGCTGCAATTCCAGCGCCGTTGATCCCGCCGCCGATGACAATCAAGTCTTTAGTTTCCATGCATCCCCCTGAGATGTTCGAAACACTTTCAATAATGTTCGTTTTCGCTCATTTGATTGTAGTCAAAATAGATAGTGATGCCAACTATTATTAATGAAAAAAATAACAACTGCGTGATATTGGTAACAATTTTTTTTCAATACCCACATATAAAGTATTGTTATTTACAAGAGGGAAAAGAGGGTTTCGCGCGAAAAAGAAAAAAACACCTGTAAGGTGGGGGACTATGGTGGGGAAGGGGACTAATGAACATGATGGTAGCTGGGACTACCATCATGAAGGTAACTATTTGATTAACAAAGCTCTAATTGAACATTATGTTGCTCAATCACTTTGAGAATGCTGTCTGGTGGCTGTTTATCAGTAAATAAATAGTCAATTAGGTTCATATTACCCAAATTAACCATCGCGTTACGACCAAATTTAGAATGGTCGGTGACAAGCATGACACAACGTGAATTTTCAATAATCGCGCGTTTGGTACGAACTTCGTGGTAATCGAACTCAAGTAATGAGCCATCCATATCAATACCACTGATGCCCAAAATGCCGTAATCTAACCTAAATTGGGAAATAAAATCGAGGGTCGCTTCACCGACAATACCGCCATCTCGTGATCGTACTTCACCTCCCGCTAAAATTAGGCGGAAGTCTTCTTTTGGCATCAGCAAGGTGGCGACGTTAAGATTATTGGTCACCACACGTAGGTTTTTATGGTTAACCAGCGCATGAGCAACCGCTTCAGGGGTTGTACCAATATCAATAAATAGTGTCGCACCATCAGGGATCTGGCTTGCAACATGCTGCGCGATACGCGCTTTTTCATCTGACCACATGATTTTACGGTCATTATAAGCTGCATTCACAGAACTTGAAGGCAGTGCTGCGCCACCGTGGTGCCGCTGAATTTTATTCTGTTCAGCGAGGTCATTGAGGTCTCGACGGATCGTTTGAGGACTAACCTCAAAGTGTTCGACGAGTTCTTCAGTACTGACATATCCCTGAAGACGCACAAGCTCAACTATTGCATCATGTCTCTGGGTTTGTTTCACAGCGTTAGCCTCTAATTATTAAAATGTTTTATCTGGAGCTCTGGTGTTTAAAACTGTGCCTATTATCCCATACTCCCATCAATAAGCCGATAATTAACCCTGAAGTATGTGCGGCATTGGCAATATGCATACCTAAAACATCGAAGTAACCGAAAAAAAGCCAGATAATCGAGAATATCATTAACCCTCGAGGAACACTGATGCCACTTTCGGGACGACGTTCACCCGTTAACCACACATAGCTGACAAGGGCATAGACGACACCAGATAAGCCGCCAAAGTTGTTTTCACTAAACAGCGACTGCCCCCAGTTACTAAACAGCGCTGAGACCAGTAAGATAGTGAATAATTTACCCGTTCCGAGCTTTCGTTCTACTTGCCCAGCCAAAAACCACCAGAGCGCAAGGTTGAAACCAATATGTGATAGCGAAAAGTGCACCAATGCAGGACTAAACCAACGCCAAAGTTCCGTTTGTTGGTCGCCAATAGGCCATGCCAAATAACGTAGAACTTCTCGTGCATCAGTCATTTCTACCCAAAGATATACAACAATCGACAACAAAATAACAGCGATAGTTAAAGGGCCAGATTGTTCTTTAAGGTAACCCCAAGTTAGGTAATTGCGATATTGAAACTGGGTATCTGCGCTTCCCGTGTGCCAACTGGCTTCTAGGTAGCGAGGGTGATTTGGGTCTTGTAGAAAAATATCTAATTCTTTTTGGACTTGAGGTTGAAGTTGCTCATCTTCTAGCCAAAGCTCAAAGACAGCTTTTTCCTGTGATGGCTTTATTTTTAAGTGAATATTTTTGCTAGTCATATAGTCAACAAAGGCTTGCGCCATTCTGGGATTAGCAAAGGAGGTGATGTGGATCATGAATGCGTTTTCTCATCTAGAGAGCCGTAACGGCTTGTGGATATTCCCTTAACCATGCTTCAAATCCACCATTGATGCTATATACAGATTCAAAGCCAATGTTGATCAGATATTGTGCAGCACCTTGGCTACTGTGCCCATGGTAGCACATCACCATAACAGGTTGTTCGTAATCCGTTTGTTCTAAAAATTGGCTCAGTGACTCATTGGTGAGGTGATAGGCTCCACTAGCATGGCCTGCACGGAAACTTTGTGGGTCTCGTACATCTACCAGTATGGCCGTGCCGTCTAACCAATGTTGATAGGCTTGTTCTGGTGTTAGTGTTTCAAAATGGTCCATAAAATACCGAATACAGTAGGTAACAACCCATTAAAGGTTAAATAATAGGCACTCGTAAAAACAGAGTGCCAAATATTCGTGGTATTGATTAGTAGAAAGAGTGCTCGCCACGTTGGTGTTCAGTCAGGTCTTTAACGCCTTTTAGCTCACCTTCAAACATTTTGAGAAGTTCTTTTTCGATACCTTCTTTAAGCGTGACATCGACCATTGAACAACCGTTACAGCCGCCACCAAATTGCAGAATTGCAAAGCCTTCATCGGTGATTTCCATCAGGGAAACACGGCCACCGTGGCTGGCAAGTTGTGGGTTAATTTGTGACTGTAAAACATACTCAACACGCTCAATTAATGGTGCGTCATCAGAGACTTTACGCATTTTGGCGTTCGGCGCTTTTAACGTCAGTTGTGAGCCTAGTTGGTCGGTAACGAAGTCAATCTCGGCATCATCCAAGAATGGAGCGCTAATTTCATCAACATAAGCAGATAATTTCTCGAACTTTAGTTCTTTATCTGTTGCTTCAACGGCACCCGGAGGGCAGTATGACACACCGCATTCTGCGGTTGGTGTGCCTGGGTTGATAACAAAAACACGGATTTGAGTTCCTGGCTCTTGATTTTCCAACAACTTGGCAAAATGAGCCTGTGCTGCTTCAGTAATATTAATCATAATCATTTGCTCAATAATAGTTGACTGCTTTAGTTGGTTATAATACGCCCATTTACCCCTTTCCTACAAGGTGCGACACAGTGACCATGCATCAACAGTACGTGCTCCCGCACAAATCAACAATTGTGCTGCGGCATTCATCGTGGAACCTGTTGTAATAACATCATCAATAACAGCAACATGTAGGTTTGAAACCGAGTCGTTTAAGGTAAATGCTCCCTTTAGGTTGTTTTGGCGATACTCACGTTTTAGTGTTGTCTGTGCCAGTGTAGCACGACTACGCGATAATGAATTTTGCGAATAGGGGATATTTAACCATCTGGATAAATTTTCGCCTATTAATGCCATGTGGTCAAATCCTCTCCACCACAGACGGCGGCGATGCAATGGAATTGTGACAATTAAGTCCGGTTTGTGCCATTTTTGTTGGCGGTAACCCGTGAGCCAAAATAACGCAAAGATACGAGCTAGAGTAAAAGCAAGCTGAGGTTGTTTTTGAAATTTAAACCGATGGATTAACATGCGTAAAGCGGCTTGGTATGGGGTTACAGTGATAATTCTCTGCCATGCAGGAGGGTTTTTTAGGCAGCGTCCACACTCCATGGTAGGCTGTTCACAGGGTAAAGCACAGCGCAAACAGCAGGTTGGCATTTTAGGTAATCCTTCAAGACAAAAACTACAAACACCTTGATGAGGTAATTTTAGTGATTGATGGCATAGCCAGCAGCCCCCCTCCATTGTTAGCATAGTAGAGTCCTGTTAAACGAGTTGACGAATAAATGAATGAAGAGAGTGTAACGATGGCAAAGTTATATTGGCAGACCGTTGGTGAAGGTAAACAAGATCTTGTGTTGCTGCACGGATGGGGATTGAATGCACAAGTCTGGCAAACAATTATTCCGCGAATCGCTTCGCACTTTCGGGTTCATTTGGTTGACTTGCCGGGGTACGGACGTAGCCAAGGGTTCTCCCCCATGAATATTCAATCGATGGCGAATATTTTGTGGGAACAAGCTCCTAAAAACGCGATTTGGCTCGGTTGGTCACTTGGTGGGCTAGTTGCAAGCCGTATTGCGCTTGACCATCCTTATGAAGTCAAAGGGTTAATTACCGTTGCTTCTTCCCCATGCTTTAAAGCAGAAGAAAACGGTTGGGCAGGGATCCGGCCAGAGGTTTTATTAGGTTTCGAGCAGCAACTTTCGGCTGATTTTCATCGCACCGTCGAGCGTTTTTTAGCATTGCAAACTTTAGGCACTGAAAGTGCAAGAAATGATGCAAAAACTTTGAAATCTGTGGTACTTGAGCAGCCTATTCCAACTGTTGAAACACTAAATGCAGGGCTTGAATCATTACGTACCGAAGATTTGCGGGATGAATTAAAACAGTTACCTATTCCTTTCTTGCGCATTTATGGTTATCTCGATGGCTTGGTACCGCGCAAAATAGTGCCTATTTTAGATGAGCTGTATCCGAATTCGCCATCCGTGATTATGCGCAATAGCGCTCACGCGCCATTTATTTCTCATCCTGATGAGTTTTGCGAATACTTGTTGGATTTTCAAAGTCGTACCGAGGAATAAATAAAAAAAATCAGCCTAATTTGGGGCTGATTTTTTGTGGTGTCTCTATTATTTGATTTTATACACAAAATGAGCGCAATCAGTGCTTTCAGGGCAACCTTTACAGCTACTGCCTGTTAAACAAGCACTGATATCGACTTGTTCAATTTTTTCTAAACTGACTAGCTTCTCAACCATTGCTTTAATTAATGGGATTGGCGTATTTAGCTGCTCACTAAGTAGTGCGATGTCAGCTTGCCCATATAAGGCGATTAAATCTCTTATTTGTAGCAAGCTGGTCATCGTTTCATTCCTTAGTGGCAAGCATCTCTTGAACAGCCAGAGCATTGCTCTGCGGTTTTGCTCTTGATATTCAAGGTTACGCGGCTACGCATGCGACGTAAGAATATAAACAAGGCAAGGTTGAACAGGATAACCGCAGTAATGGTAATCAAGCTACTTTGTGGGTGTTCGCTGAAAGTCGCTGTTTGGTAAAATAGAGCTGCAAGACTATAAGCCACATTTAAACCCCACAGAATGGAGAAACTCATCCAGCTTTTATTGGTTTCACGTGCGATAGCCCCCATCACCGAGACGCAAGGCACATACAGCAAGACGAAGATGAGGTAGCTGTAAGCTGCAATTCCTGAACCAAATTTTGCTGCCATGGTTCCCATTGAGCCGGATTCCATCTCTCCATCGCCTTTACTAGCTTCGATAGGGTTTGATAGCGCGCTTAAGGTAAAGGTTTCTTTTAAGCTATCCCAAGTTTCAGAAACCGCATCTCCCAGTTCTTCCCATAAATTGAAAGATTCTGCATCAAACGGCTCAGATGTAATGGCTTCAGCGGTATACAGGGTGTTTAGTGTTCCCACTACCACCTCTTTGGCCATTGCCCCGGTAATCAACCCAACGGTCGCTTGCCAGTTATCAGCATGCACGCCAATAGGTTGTAAAGCAGGGGTTATGACTTTACTGACAGAAGCCAGTGCGGAGTCATTAATATTATCAACAGGCTTACCAGAGAAAGAAAAGCTATTTAATGCACCAATAAAGATACTGGCAACGATAATGACTTTACCTGCACGTACCACGAAGCCTTTGAGGCGTTGCCATGTTTGAATCAGTAGTGTTTTGATGTGTGGCACATGGTAAACCGGAAGTTCCATGATAAATGGAGAGGCTTCGCCACGCATGAGGGTATGTTTTAGTAGTAACCCAGTTAAGATAGCGACAACAATCCCTAAAATATAGAGAGAAAAGACCACACTTGCCCCATTTTTGCCAAAGAAAGCGGCAGCAAAAACGGCGAAAATGGCCAGTCTTGCCCCACAAGACATAAACGGAGCCATTAATACAGTAATTAGTCTTTCACGGGGTGCGTCTAACGTGCGGGCACCCATAATGGATGGTACGTTACAACCAAAACCGACAATCAAAGGTACGAAGGATTTACCCGGTAAACCTAGTGCTTGCATGAGGCGGTCCATTACGAAAGCCGCTCGCGCCATATAGCCCGAGTCTTCCAGTATTGAAAGGAACAGGTACATCATCCCGATTTGTGGCACTAACGGTAAAACCGTGTTAATACCGCCACCAACACCTTGAGCAAGGAAAATAGTTAGCCAATCAGGGAAGCTGAAATAATCTCCTAACCATTGAATTCCATGGATAAATATCGCTTCTGATGCGCCTTCAAAGAAGGGTTGTAAGGCGCCGCCAATGTTGATGGCTAAGACGAACATCAAATACATCACAAACAAGAAAATTGGTACGCCGAGCCAACGGCTCAGAATAAATTTATCCAGTGATTGTGTTAGTCGATTTGGTTCAGCGGCACTATTGTTAATCGCAGCATTGCAAATTGTGGCAATAGATTGATAACGTGCGTCGGCAATGAGTAATTCAGGTTCTTCGTTTAAGCTTTCTTTCAGTGTTTGGCGTATCGCCAGTAATTGCCCTTCAGATACTTCAGCGCGTTGGCGACTATAAATATCCCCTTCGAGGATCTGTAATGCTAACCAGCGGCGTTGCTGGTGGCTAAATTGTTGTGCTGAAATTTGTTCAGATAATGAATCCACTGCCTGTAATAATTGGGGTGGATATTCCACAAGGGCTTGCTGGCTATTTTGTGGATGTGTATCAATGGCTTTTTTCAGTTTATCGATACCAGTTGCTCGAGTTGAAACCATTGGGATCACAGGGCAGCCGAGCTGTTTTTCTAATTCAGCGATATTAATATCAATATGTTGGCTTTGAGCGATATCCAACATATTCAAGGCGACAATACATGGAACGCCTAACTCGACTAATTGTAATGTCAGATAAAGGTTACGTTCTAAATTAGACGCATCGACAACATTAATGAGCATGTCTGCCTCACCACTTAAAATAAAGTAGCAGGCGATTTGTTCGTCGAGAGAGGTTTGTTCAGAAATCGTGGTCAGAGAATAGGTGCCAGGTAGGTCAACGAGCTCGATTTTATGGTCATCTGTATGGAAGCGACCGACTTTTCGTTCAACAGTGACCCCAGCCCAGTTACCGACACGCTGTCTTGACCCTGTGAGCTGGTTGAATAAGGTCGTTTTGCCTGCATTGGGGTTACCAATTAAGCCGATGGTTAAACGTTTCATAGTGTTTGCCAATAATAAAAAAGAAATACTTAAGCGGTGGTCGCTTCATCTAGGTTGAGTAGGGCGAGATCCTTTTTGCGTAGCACTAAGCTGACACGATGAGTTTCTATTTGTACAGGATCGCCAAAAGGCGCTAAACGCACCACTTTAAAGACAGAACCCGGAAGTAAACCGAGTGAAAGCAGTTTTTGTCGGTATGCAGGACTGATTTCTGGGGAGAAACCAAGTATTTTGTAGCTGCATTGAGGAAGTATTGCCATAGTGTCTTCCTAATCATTTAATTCATAATGATATCGATGACAATTGTTAATGATTACAATTGCTCAGGTAACGAGACCACCAAACAACAATAAATCTAATTAACAATGAGAATCATAATCATCCACCTTTTATTATATTTAGCCTCTTTTTTCGTCAATTTGACTTGATATGGATCAACGAAGCATTGAGTTTGCGGTGTTTCGTTAGCAAAAATAATGGTGGGGTAAACGGGGGAGAGGGTTTAATTATGCCTAATATATTGGCTGGGGTAATTAATTACAGCATTATTTATTGAAATAGGCACCACAACAGGTACATTGCGATGCCTATTAACAGAGTTAACGTTTCTTGCCAAATGCAGCAGCAAGGGCATCACTCATGGCACTATTACCTGAAGATGCGTTGTTTTGGCGTGAACTTCCTCTTGATTGAGGTGTTCTACGCGTATTTTTTTCCTGTTCAGGGGCGGCACGGCGAGGAGAACTATTAGAATCCCCCGCTTGCTCATCTAAACGCATCGTTAAAGCGATACGTTTGCGTGCAATATCAACATCTAACACTTTTACTTTAACAATGTCGCCCGCTTTCACCACCTTGTGTGGGTCTTCGACATAACTATTTGAAAGTGAAGAAATATGAACTAAACCGTCTTGGTGAACACCAATATCCACAAAAGCGCCGAAGTTGGTCACATTAGTGACTGCGCCTTCTAATATCATGCCAGAAGTCAGGTCATTCATCGTTTCTACACCTTCTGCGAAGGTGGCAGTTTTAAACTCAGGACGTGGGTCACGACCCGGTTTTTCCAGTTCTTTAATGATATCAGTGACAGTTGGAACCCCGAATTGCTCAGTAGTAAAGTCACGTGGGCTCAAGGCATTAAGCACCTGTGAGTTACCCATAATTTCTTTGAGCGGCTGGCGGACTGACTCAAGAATTTTTTCAACAATCGGGTAAGCTTCAGGGTGAACAGTAGAAGCATCTAACGGGTTTTCACCATTGGTGATACGTAAGAAGCCCGCACATTGTTCAAAGGCTTTTGGCCCAAGGCGTGCAACTTTGAGTAACTGTTTTCTATCACTAAACTGGCCATTCTGGTCGCGCCAGTCCACCACGTTTTGCGCAATCATTTTGCTTAAACCGGCAACGCGAGTCAGTAAGGCAACAGAAGCGGTATTCAAATCAACACCAACGGAGTTTACACAGTCCTCGACGACCGCATCGAGTTTACGCGCTAACTGAGTTTGGCTAACATCATGCTGATATTGGCCAACCCCAATGGATTTAGGATCAATTTTCACTAATTCAGCAAGCGGGTCTTGTAGGCGACGAGCAATAGATACGGCACCACGTAAAGACACATCTAAGCTAGGAAACTCCAAAGCCGCAAGTTCAGAAGCGGAATAAACAGAAGCGCCAGCTTCGCTGACAATGACTTTCTGTGCAGTGACTTCAGGGTATTGTTTTTGTACTTCAGCAAAGAAACGTTCCGTTTCACGAGAAGCGGTGCCGTTACCAATCGCTACTAATTCGACGTTATGTTTTTGGCAAAGTGCCGCAACGATGGTTGCCGCTTTTGCGGCTTGTCCGGTATGCGGATAAATCGTATCCGTCGCAATTAATTTACCTGTCGCATCCACGACAGCGACTTTCACCCCAGTACGTAAACCTGGATCTAAGCCCATGGTGGCACGCATTCCCGCTGGTGCCGCCATCAGTAAGTCACTAAGGTTACGAGCAAACACGTTAATAGCTTCCTCTTCAGCTTTTTCGCGCAGTGAGCTCATGACCTCTGTTTCTAAGTGCAGTAATACTTTGACACGCCATGTCCAGCTGATCACGGCTTTACGCCATTGGTCAGCCGGAGCATTATTTAAACGAATATCTAAATGGCGGGTGATAATTTCTTCGCAGTAACTTTCTTTTGGCGGTTCATCGAACTGCGGATCACAGTTTAATGAAAGTTGTAAAATTCCTTCGTTACGACCACGGAACATCGCAAGCGCTCGGTGAGAAGGGACTTGAGCAACAGGCTCGTGATGCTCAAAATAGTCACTAAATTTTACCCCTTCTTTTTGCTTACCTTCTGCAACAACAGAAACAAGGTGGGCATTTTTCCAAATATAGTCACGAACTTTCGCTAAAAGTGCCGCATCTTCGGCGAAACGCTCCATAAGGATATAACGAGCACCATCTAAGGCGGCTTTGACATCAGCAACACCTTTATCTGCATCGATATACGTTTTTGCAAGTTCGTCAGGTGATTGGCTAGGGTCATTCCATAAGGTGTCCGCTAAAGGCTCAAGCCCTGCTTCGATAGCAATTTGCCCACGGGTGCGACGTTTCGGTTTATAAGGAAGATACAGGTCTTCAAGTTCGGTTTTATTAAGCGTAGTGTTGATAGCGGAGGCAAGCTCTGGAGTCAATTTACCTTGCTCTTCTATCGATTTGAGAATGGTTTGTTTACGGTCATTTAATTCGCGCAAGTACCCTAAACGGCTTTCTAGCTGGCGAAGCTGAGTATCGTCCAACCCACCGGTAACCTCTTTACGGTAACGTGCAATAAACGGGACAGTATTCCCTTCATCTAATAGTGTGATGGCAGAAAAAACCTGTTTCGGCTGGGCTTGCAGTTCCGCTGCAATAATTTGGCTTAGAGTTTCATTCATGTCGAGTTTAAATACCTACTGAAAGAACAGTTAAAAAATTTACTGCACTGTTATACTTGGTGGTAACGAGAATTTCCAGACTGAATTTGAGCCTATTGGTAGGAAAGTCTCAGATTATGTTCTATAAAATACTATAATTATGGTTTCACTGATTAATATTCAAAGGTTATGACTAAAAGTCTTTTAATTACACGTGAAGGTTGGGATGCATTAGATAAAGAGCTGAAATACCTGTGGAAGGAAGAACGTCCTCGGGTTACTCAATCTGTTTCAGAGGCCGCAGCTCAAGGGGATCGCTCAGAAAATGCAGAATATATTTACGGCAAAAAAAGGTTGCGTGAAATTGATCGACGCATCCGTTTCTTATCCAAAAGATTGGATCAATTAAGGATTATCGAGCCTGATCCTCGCCAAGAAGGCCGTGTGTTTTTTGGAGCATGGGTTAAACTAGAAGATGAAAATGAAAATATCAGAATATTCCGTATCGTCGGTGCTGATGAATTCAACCCTACAAAACAATGGATTTCAATTGATTCTCCCGTAGCACGAGCCTTGATAGGTAAACAGGTTGATGATGAAATAACAGTAAATACGCCAGGAGGGCAGGTGACTTATTTTGTGTTAGAAATAAGCTACCAGCCACTAACCACCTGAAGTGTAAAATGATTCATTAAATCCTACGTTAGTGGTAAATTAGTGAGCATTAATATTGTTTTACTTACATTCATTAAAAAAATAATTTGAAAGATGCACATCTTGAGGGCTACAAAATGCAGGAAAGTTATAAGGTTCTTGTCGTCGATGATGATATGCGTTTACGTGCACTGCTGGAACGTTACCTCACTGAGCAGGGTTTTCAGGTAAGGAGTGCCGCGAACGCAGAACAGATGGACAGAATCCTGACAAGAGAATCTATTCATCTGATCGTCTTAGATCTAATGCTACCGGGTGAAGATGGCTTATCAATTTGCCGTCGCTTACGTAGTCAAAATAACCCAATTCCTATTATTATGGTAACAGCGAAAGGCGAAGAAGTTGATCGCATCGTTGGCTTAGAAATCGGTGCGGACGACTATATTCCAAAACCTTTTAATCCACGGGAATTGCTAGCTCGTATTCGTGCGGTTTTACGTCGCCAAGCTAATGAATTACCGGGTGCGCCATCTCAAGATGATGCGATAATTACTTTTGGTAAATTTAAATTAAATCTTGGGACACGAGAAATGTTCCAAGGTGATGAGAATATGCCATTAACCAGCGGTGAATTCGCGGTGTTAAAAGTGTTGGTTTCTTACCCAAGGGAACCGTTATCTCGTGACAAGTTAATGAGCTTAGCGCGAGGTCGTGAATACAGTGCGATGGAACGTTCAATCGATGTTCAAATTTCACGTTTACGCCGCATGGTTGAAGAAGACCCAGCACACCCTCGTTATATCCAGACGGTTTGGGGCTTGGGCTATGTGTTTGTTCCTGATGGAAGTAAAGCATGAAGCGACTGAGGTTCTCAAGACGTAGTACATTTTCTCGCTCGTTATTTTTATTTGTAGCCTTACTGTTTGCGAGTCTCGTGACCAGTTATATGGTCGTGTTGAATTTTGTTGTAATGCCTAGCTTACAGCAATTCAACAAGGTACTGGCATACGAAGTAAGAACATTAATGACAGAGAAAATGGTTCTACAAGATGGAACCTCAGTGCGGGTATCTCCCGCGTTGCGTAAGAAAATCTACAATGAATTAGGAATTACCTTTTATGCACATTCAGCGGCGATGGAAGAAGGACTGAATTGGGCAAAAGAGTATGATTTTCTAAGTGAACATATGTCGGAATATATTGGTGGTAAGGCGAGTGTTCACCTTGAATTAGGCCGAGAATACCCCATTCTATGGCTAACGTCTTATCTCGCACCTGATATTTGGGTGCGAGTTCCACTGACTGAAATCGGCCAAAACCAGTTCTCCCTTGTTTTTCGCTATACATTAACAATTTTTCTCACCATTTTTGCAGGGGTATGGTTGTATATACGCGACCAGAACAAGCCGTTGCTTGAATTGGAATACCACGCAGGTGAAGTCGGCAAAGGGGTAATTTTACCCCCAATGCAGGAAAAAGGCGCCACTGAGGTTAGAGCTGCTATTCGTTCTTTTAACCACATGGCTGCAGGGATTAAAACCTTAGAAAATGACCGAACTGTCTTAATGGCAGGGGTAAGTCATGACCTAAGAACTCCCTTAACCCGTATTCGTTTAGCGACAGAAATGATGAGCCCAGAAGATAGCTATCTGGCTGAATCTATTAATAAAGATATAGAAGAGTGTGATGCGATCATCGGCCAATTCATGTCTTATCTGAAAACAGGTCAAGAAATGGATATGGAATTCTGTGACCTTAACGCTATTTTAATGGAAGCGGTGAACTCAGAAAGTAATGTCATCGGTGAAATTGAAACCGCACTTGAGCCTGGCTCAATGATTGTTAATGGTAACCCATTAGCAATTAAACGCGCGATTACTAATATGATAGTTAACGCTTACCGCTATGGTAATGGCTGGATCAAAGTCAGTAGTGGAAAAACGGAAGACTCCGTTTGGTTCCAAGTCGAAGATGACGGTGCAGGTATCAAAGAAGAAGACATTCATCGCCTGTTCCAGCCATTTGTACAGGGTGAAAAAGCTCGTAGCAACAAAGGCACAGGGCTAGGGCTAGCGATTATTCGCCGAATTGTCGATGCTCATGAAGGGAGCATTGAGATCCATAAGAGTGAGCGTGGTGGGTTTGCGATTAGGGCTTTGCTGCCTCTTAAAGAGAAAGAAGACTAAATACTCTTCACACTTTGCGCTGCAGCGTTGTTGGCTGCGTTCGGCTACTCGGGTCACATACTTGTGTATGCTCCCCGAGATATCCTCGCTTGCCGCCTAGCTGCAATACAAATTGTTTTGAGTATTATTTGTATCAAGTAGGAAAAGAGGATATCTTCGTTTGTCGCCTACCTACAACATGAACTATTTAGAGCTATCCTTTTACTCTTCACACTTTGCGCCGCAGCGTTGTTGGCTGCGTTCGGCTACTCAGGTCACATACTTGTGTATGCTCCCCGAGATATCCTCACTTGCCGCCTAGCTGCAACGCAAATTGTTTTGAGTATTATTTTATGGTTGCAGGGTAAAAAAATTTTTCGCTTTTATGACAGTCTGTCATTTTTCTTTTTGGTATCAGTATTGAAACTGAAATTTTCTAACTATTTGAATTTTATGGCGTAAAATTTAAATTTCCTTCGTTTTTGTTTTCTCTCCAGTGAAAAAATCAGCAATTGTCATAAAACTGTCATAAAAACGACATGTTGTCGTAACTAAATTGTCCTATTTTTCCTACCGTGACATACACCCAACAATTTCATACTTGATTGTTTCTATACATCCCCGGAGGGATTATGAAAATGACGCGTACCACCTTAGCAAGCGTAATGGCAGCAACTTTATCTCTGACTGCAATGTCTTCTTTTGCTGCTACCAGCCTGACCGGAGCTGGCGCGACCTTTCCTGCTCCTGTTTATGCGAAGTGGGCAGACTCTTATCAGAAAGAAACAGGTAATAAAGTAAACTATCAGGGGATTGGTTCTTCTGGTGGTGTCAAACAAATCAATGCAAAAACAGTTGATTTCGGTGCATCTGATGCCCCATTAACTGATGAAAAATTAAAAGAAGATGGCTTGTTCCAGTTCCCAACTGTTATCGGTGGTGTGGTACTGGCTGTTAATGTAAAAGGAATTGAGTCAGGGCAACTGACTTTAGATGGCAACACATTAGGCGACATCTATTTAGGTAAAATTACCAAATGGAATGACCCAGCAATCGCTAAATTGAACCCAAATGTTAGTTTGCCAGACCAAGCTATCGCAGTTGTTAGACGTTCTGACGGTTCTGGTACCACGTTCGTATTCACCAGCTACCTTGCTAAAGTCAGTGCAAGCTGGAAATCAGACGTTGGCGCGGGTTCTACCGTTAACTGGCCGAAAAATAGCGTAGGTGGTAAAGGTAATGATGGCGTTGCAGCTTTCGTACAGCGTCTACCAGGTTCTATCGGTTATGTTGAATATGCATACGCAAAACAGAACAACCTTGCGTATACTAAATTAATCTCTGCTGATGGCGAGGCAGTTTCACCAACGGGTGAAAGTTTCAGTGCCGCAGCGAAGAAAGTTGACTGGTCTAAATCTTTTGCACAAGATTTAACAAACCGTGATGGCGCGAATGCATGGCCGATTACTTCAACCACATTTATCTTAGTTCACAAGCAGCAAGCGAATGCGGAAAAAGGCAAAGCGGTTCTTGACTTCTTCAACTGGGCTTATGATAAAGGTGGTAAACAAGCTGAGGCATTAGATTACGCAATTTTACCTCAAGAAGTCGTGACCGCAGTACGTGCAGCATGGAAAACAGAAGTTAAAGATAGCCAAGGTAAAGCATTATTCTAGGTGAACTTAGGTTTTCTAAGTGCACTTAGGGTTGGAAATGGCGGGTAAGTGCTGAGGAACAGGGCTTACCCGCTCATCGTTGTAACGCAATCCTGTAGAAAAGAGCAGGAATGAAATGAGAACAAAGCGCATGGCCGAGAAAACAACGGCATTTAGAGCTCCCAGCAAATCAGGTGATGTGATTTTTAGTGCACTGGTAAAGATTGCCGCGCTCATCACTTTGTTAATGCTCGGAGGCATTATTATTTCCCTTATTTTTGCATCTTGGCCAAGTATGCAAAAGTTTGGGTTTTCGTTTTTGTGGACCAAAGAATGGGATGCACCGGCTGAAGAATTCGGTGCTCTTGTGCCTATTTACGGCACTATCGTTACATCGTTAATTGCTCTGATTATCGCCGTTCCCGTTAGTTTTGGTATAGCACTGTTCCTAACAGAACTGGCACCCAATTGGTTAAAACGTCCTCTTGGTATTGCGATTGAACTTCTTGCTGCTATCCCAAGTATCGTTTATGGGATGTGGGGGTTATTTGTCTTTGCTCCTCTGTTTGCAGAATATTTCCAAGAGCCAGTTGGTAATGTGATGTCGAGTGTGCCGATTGTCGGTGAATTATTTTCAGGGCCTGCATTCGGGATCGGTATTTTAGCAGCGGGGATAATCCTCGCGATTATGATTATTCCTTACATTGCGTCAGTGATGCGCGATGTATTTGAACAAACGCCTGTGATGATGAAAGAGTCAGCTTACGGCATTGGCTGTACGACATGGGAAGTGATTTGGAATATCGTACTGCCGTATACCCGCAATGGGGTAATCGGTGGGGTAATGTTAGGCCTTGGCCGTGCACTGGGTGAAACCATGGCGGTGACGTTCGTGATTGGTAATACTTACCAACTTGATAGCGCATCACTGTTTATGCCAGGTAACAGTATCACCTCGGCACTGGCAAATGAGTTTGCGGAAGCAGAGAGCGGTTTACATACCTCGGCCTTGATGGAACTTGGACTTATCCTGTTTGTTATCACTTTTATTGTGTTAGCGATTTCCAAGTTGATGGTCATGCGTCTTGCGAAGAATGAGGGCCGTTAATATGTCGATATCTCAACCTATCGCAGTGAATGAAAAAGAACGAGCACGCCGTCAAGCGTGGCGTCGTCAAGTTAACAGAATGGCTTTATTTGTCTCAATGTTAACCATGGCTTTCGGCTTGTTCTGGTTAGTATGGATTTTGTTTTCTACAGTCACTAAAGGGATTGATGGCATGTCCCTCAATCTGTTTACTGAAATGACTCCACCACCGAATACTGAAGGTGGCGGGCTGGCAAATGCCATCGTAGGTAGTGGTTTATTAATCTTATGGGCGACAGTTATTGGTACGCCTTTAGGGATTTTAGCGGGAATTTATTTAGCAGAATATGGCCGTAAGTCATGGCTAGCTTCAGTCACCCGCTTTATTAATGACATTTTATTATCAGCTCCGTCTATCGTTGTAGGGTTGTTTGTGTACACCATTGTGGTTGCTCAAATGCAGCACTTCTCGGGTTGGGCTGGGGTTGTGGCGCTTGCATTGCTGCAAATTCCAATTGTTATCCGAACCACTGAAAACATGTTGAAATTAGTTCCGGATAGCTTGCGTGAAGCCGCTTATGCACTTGGCACACCAAAATGGAAAATGATTTTATCTATTACGCTAAAAGCATCTGTGTCAGGGATTATCACTGGGATCTTGCTTGCAATTGCGCGTATTGCTGGGGAAACCGCACCGCTCCTGTTTACTTCTCTGTCAAATCAGTTCTGGAGTACGGATATGAGCGAACCAATTGCTAACTTACCGGTGACAATCTTCAAATTTGCAATGAGCCCATTCTCCGAATGGCAAGAGCTTGCATGGGCAGGGGTTCTGTTAATTACCCTATGTGTCCTGCTCATTAACATCATTGCACGTGTTGTGTTCGCACAGAAAAAACACTAAGCGCCAGATAAATAAAGATTTAGAGAGAAAAGCAAACCATGATTAATGCAAACGATATTGCAAATAGTAAAATTAAAGTACGTGACCTCAACTTCTATTATGGCAAGTTTCACGCACTGAAAAATATCTCTTTAGACATTGAAAAAAATAAAGTGACTGCGTTTATCGGCCCATCAGGCTGTGGTAAATCGACGTTATTACGTACCTTCAATAAAATGTATGAATTGTATGGCGAGCAGCGCGCAGAAGGTGAAATTTTACTGGATGGTCAAAATATCCTGACAGATAAACAAGATATTGCGTTATTGCGTGCGAAAGTCGGAATGGTTTTCCAAAAACCAACACCATTCCCGATGTCAATCTACGATAATATTGCATTTGGTGTGCGTTTATTTGAAAAATTATCCCGCGTGGAAATGGATGAACGTGTGCAGTGGGCGTTAACAAAGGCTGCATTATGGAATGAAACCAAAGATAAGTTACACCAAAGTGGTTATAGCTTATCGGGTGGGCAGCAACAGCGTCTCTGTATTGCTCGTGGTATTGCTATTCGTCCAGAAGTTTTATTGTTGGATGAGCCCTGTTCTGCTCTTGACCCAATTTCAACCGGTCGAATTGAAGAACTGATTAGTGAATTAAAGTCAGAATACACCGTGGTAATTGTTACCCACAATATGCAACAAGCAGCACGCTGTTCTGATTATACGGCTTTCATGTATTTAGGGGAGTTAGTTGAGTTTAATCATACTGACAAAATGTTTACTACCCCAGAAATGAAGCAAACTGAAGATTATATTACTGGCCGCTACGGTTGATATGGAGCCGACGATGGATACGCTGAATCACAACAAACATATATCGGGTCAGTTCAATGCTGAACTGGAACATATCCATACTGAATTGATGACGATGGGGGGGCTGGTCGAAGAACAGCTTACCAAAGCCATTACGGCCATGCATAATCAGGATGAAGCCTTAGCGCGTGAAGTTATCGAAAATGACCATAAAGTCAATATGATGGAAGTGGCCATTGATGAAGAATGCGTTAAGATCATCGCGAAACGCCAACCAACGGCGAGTGATTTGCGCCTGATTATGGCAATTTCAAAAACCATTGCTGAGCTGGAAAGAATCGGCGATGTTGCAGACAAAATTTGCCAAACTGCATTGGAAAAATTCTCTCATCAACATCAGCCCCTGTTAGTGAGCTTAGAATCATTAGGTCGCCATACAGTGCAAATGCTACATGACGTATTAGATGCATTCGCACGAATGGATCTCGAAGAAGCCATTCGTATTTACCGTGAGGATGAGAAAGTTGACCAAGAGTATGAGGGCATCGTACGCCAATTGATGACCTATATGATGGAAGACCCTCGGACGATCCCAAGTGTATTAACGGCATTGTTCTGCGCACGTTCAATTGAGCGCATCGGTGACCGCTGCCAAAATATCTGTGAGTTTATTTTCTACTATGTGAAGGGGCAGGATTTCCGTCATGTGGGTGGGGATAGTCTTGAAAAGATGCTAACGAACAAATAAATGCTCGTCATATTTCGTACTGTGGCGGTGTTGGCTTCGCTCGGCTACTCGGGTCACATACTGGTGTATGCTCCCCGAGATATCCTTGCTTGCCGCCTAGCCACAATACGAACTATTTAGAGCATAAACGCTGGTCATATTTCGTGCTGTGGCGGTGTTGGCTTCGCTCGGTGATTCGGGGCACATACTGATGTATGCTCCCCGAAATATCCTAGCTTGGTGCCTAGCCACAATACGAACTATTTAGAGCATAAACGCTGGTCATATTTCGTGCTGTGGCGGTGTTGGCTTCGCTCGGCGATTCGGGGCACATACTGATGTATGCTCCCCGAAATATCCTAGCTTGGTGCCTAGCCGCAATACGAACTATTTAGAGCATTGATACGTTTGAACAGTTATTTCTTTAATGACTATTGGCGTATATTTTCAGGTACAAAGCATCTAAAAATTTAGCTTAAGATTTTTATACCGACTTTCTTCTTGCTCAATAAGAGTCTATTGATGGTTTAACCATGTTGGGGCCTTTGTACAAAGCTTGCCCCTTTTTTGTGTGGTTTTATATTCTATTTTGTTATAAATATATTATTTAATATTATTTCAAGTGCTAAGCAATAGTTGATAGCTTGTGATGGTCGATTTACAAAAATTTACCGTCAGGGGTGTTCAATGAAAGCTCGTATTCTAACGACTGTTTTACTTACAGGTTTAGCGCTGACAGCGAATGTCGCTAGCGCAGATAAATTAGATGATATCAAACAAGCGGGTGTGATCCGCATTTCAGTATTTGATAGTAACCCACCATTTGGTTTTATTGACCCACAAACTAAAAAATTAGCGGGTTATGATGTTGATATTGCGCAAGAAATTGCAGATGGCCTAGGGGTAAAACTTGAGCTTCGTCCAACTAATCCAGCAAATCGCATTCCACTTCTAACTTCAGGAAAAGTTGACTTGATTGGTGCTAACTTCACCATTACAGATGAACGCGCAAAACAAGTTGATTTCTCAATTCCTGATTTTGCGACAGGCCAAAAATTTATTGCCCGTAAAGGCGTATTAAAAACACCTGACGACATCAAACCACTGCGTATTGGCGCAGACAAAGGTACTGTGCAGGAAGTGACTCTGCGTGAGCGGTTCCCTGAGACTAAAGTGATTTCTTATGACGATACCCCACAAGCTTTCGCTGCACTGCGTAATGGTAACGTCCAAGCTATCACACAAGATGATGCAAAACTGGTGGGCTTATTAGGTAATTTACCTGAAAAAGTGAAAGCAGATTTTGAGATTTCCC
Source organism: Providencia sp. PROV109 (assembly GCF_033681625.1). Taxonomy (NCBI): domain Bacteria; kingdom Pseudomonadati; phylum Pseudomonadota; class Gammaproteobacteria; order Enterobacterales; family Morganellaceae; genus Providencia; species Providencia sp. PROV109. The sequence goes on along the minus strand of NZ_CP096320.1, from coordinate 4,475,337 downwards.
CATTTAGCCTGACGAAAGAATACCAAGCATTGGCAGCAAGCAAAGGTGAAACGCGTTTGGTTGAAAACGTCAACGAAACACTGTTGAAACTGGAGAAAGACGGTAAAGCCGAGGTGATCTATAACCGTTGGTTTGGGCCAGATACCAAAGCCGCACAGCCACGCGGAGACTTTAAATTCGCACCACTGAGTGAGCAACAGCCACAGTCTTAATGGGTAACGGTAAGTACTCAGTGATTTGAAGCCCCGCACTCTGTGTGGGGTTCTTGGTTATAAAGGATGAGTTTTTAATCACAAGCTGTGAAGGCAATAGGTCGTGAACAATGTTTGAAAAATTTTTAAATGGTGATTTTTGGTCTGCCCATTTCTTGGCACCGCAGTATTTAGAATGGTTTGGCTACGGCTTTTTGATCACTATTTGGATCTCGATTTGTACCATTGTTGCAGCCACTGTATTGGGTTTTATAGTTGCATCAGCAAAGGATAGCCAAATTACTCTTGTGCGTTGGGCTGTGAGTATCTACATCTCTATTTTCAGAAATACGCCTTTGTTGGTGCAGTTATTCTTTTGGTATTTCGCTTCTGGTGAAATTTTACCCTCTGCTGCAATGGAATGGCTCAATACTCCCCATGAAGTCCATTTACTTGGAATCACAGTGGGTTGGCCGTCATTTGAATTTTTAGCCGGTTTTATCGGTTTGACCCTTTATACCGTGCCGTTTATCGCTGAAGAAATTCGTGCTGGGATCCGTGGCGTTCGTCAGGGACAGAAATATGCTGCGTTTGCTTTAGGGCTAACCTCATGGCAGGCCATGAAACTGGTGGTATTACCGCAAGCCGTTAAAATCGCGATGCCTCCACTACTGGGCCAATATATGAATGTGGTAAAAAATTCATCATTAACGATGGCGATAGGCGTCGCAGAACTGTCTTATGTCTCCCGCCAGGTTGATAGCCAGACACTGCAAACCTTTGCTGCATTTGGTGTGGCAACCGTTTTGTATATTGCCATTATTGCGGTAATGGAAGGTTGGGGCCAGTGGCGTCAACAGCGTAATTTGGCTCAGGGGGTATAAGATGGATTTTTCGATTATTGAGCAGAATTGGCAATATTTATTGTTTGGTACTTTTCCGGATGGGCCACTTGAAGGCGCTGCACTGACGTTAGTCATTAGTTTACTTGCCGGTGCGGCTTCTATTGTATTAGGAACATTGGGTGGAATAGCTTTAGCCATGCTGCGGGGCTTCTGGGTTAACCTATTTGCTGCGATTTTAGGTTTTTTCCGTGCAATTCCGGTCATTATGTTAATTTTTTGGACCTATTTTCTGTTGCCAATCTTATTGGGTATGGAAATTCCGGGTATTGCAACAGTCGTCTGTGCATTGGCATTAATTACTTCTGCATATTTGGCTCATGCCGTGAAAGCTGGCATTTTAGCGATAGGAGCAGGGCAGTGGCAGGCAGGGTTATCCTTGGGGTTTAGCCGCTGGCAGGTATTGTGGAATGTCGTATTGCCACAGGCCTTACGTATGATGGTTCCTTCATTTATTAACCAGTGGGTAGCATTAATTAAAGATACCTCGTTGGCTTATGTTGTTGGTGTTGCGGAGCTTTCTTTCTTAGCAACCCAAGTGAATAACCGTGAAATGGTTTATCCTCTCGAAGTTTTCTTATTCGTAGCATTTATTTATTTTGTTATGTGTTTTGCGGTAGAAATTATTGCGAATAGGGTGGCGACAAAGCTGAGTGCGCAACATCAACCCCAGAAACTGGCTGCGAAACATCGTTTATTGTTTTGGCGCCGACAAAAATTGTTAGCACTTTCCTAAATCAAAAGTGGTGGTGAAATACTCACCACTTTTTCACTCCACTATTTTGGTTTCTATTATTATTTCATCTTGGCGTATCAGTTAGTTAGGACATTTTTGCCCCTTATAGTTTACGCAATCGTTTTCTTTTGTGATTTTTAATTGTAGTATAGGGCGAAAAAAACTTTTTTTGGGCGCAATATCTAATGAGTAATCAATCTTCTAGCTCGGCACAACCGCAGGGCTTGTTTCAGCGTGTTTTTAAATTGCAAGAGCACGGCACGACAGCACGGACAGAAGTTGTTGCAGGCTTCACCACCTTCCTAACGATGGTATATATCGTTTTTGTTAACCCTCAAATTCTCTCAGTTGCAGGCATGGATATCAAAGCTGTGTTTGTCACCACCTGTTTGATTGCGGCTATTGGTAGTATTTTGATGGGGCTATTGGCAAATTTACCGATTGCAGTAGCACCTGCTATGGGGCTGAATGCTTTTTTTGCTTTCGTTGTAGTTGGCGCGATGGGCTATTCATGGCAAGTTGCAATGGGGGCCGTATTTTGGGGGGCAGTCGGGTTATTTATTCTGACATTATTCCGTATCCGTTATTGGATTATCGCCAATATCCCGCTTAGTCTTCGCGTCGGGATCACCAGTGGTATCGGCCTATTTATTGCGATGATGGGGCTGAAAAACTCCGGTATTATTGTCGCTAACCCAGACACGTTAGTCTCTATCGGTAATTTGACTCACCATAATGTTTGGCTGGGAGCCCTCGGGTTCTTTATTATTGCAATCTTAGCGGCTCGTAATATTCATGCCGCGGTATTAGTTTCTATTGCAGTGACCACCTTGATTGGCCTAGCTCTGGGGGATGTGAAATATTCTGGGATATTCTCAATGCCGCCAAGTATCACGAGTGTCGTCGGGCAGGTTGATTTCGCTGGCTCTTTAGACTTAGCGTTATCCGGTGTAATTTTTGCCTTTATGTTAGTAAACCTGTTTGACTCATCAGGCACCATGATAGGTGTGACTGACAAAGCGGGTATCACAAATGAACGCGGAACTTTCCCACGGATGAAGCAAGCGTTATATGTGGACAGCTTGAGCTCTGTTGCAGGTTCAGCGATGGGGACATCTTCTGTCACCGCCTATATTGAAAGTTCTTCTGGTGTTTCTGTTGGTGGGCGTACAGGTTTAACCGCGATCGTCGTTGGTGTTTTATTCCTATTGACCATGTTTATCTCACCTCTTGCCGGTATGGTTCCAGCTTATGCAACTGCGGGAGCCTTGATTTACGTGGGCGTGTTGATGACATCAAGCCTAACTCGCGTGAAATGGGATGACTTAACTGAGTCTGTACCCGCATTTATTACTGCAGTGATGATGCCATTTAGTTTCTCGATTACTGAAGGTATTGCGTTGGGCTTTATTGCTTACTGTGCAATGAAAATTGGTACTGGTCGATGGCGTGACCTAGGCCTGTGTGTGATTTTAGTCGCGGCGATGTTCCTACTAAAAATGGTGCTCGTCGACGCCTAATATTCGTCATACTTCAAGCTGTGGCGTTGTTGTCTTCACTCGGCTACTCGGGTCACATACTTATGTATGCTCCCCGAGATAACCGCGATTGACGCCTAGCCACAACTTGAATTATTTAGAATATTTCTCAAGATGGCTCTCTATTTTTTTAGGTAAAACCACTTGGAAGATTAATCCCCCTTCAGATGGCTTTCCCGTCTTGTTACTTGCATGCAACTCAAATTATTTAAGGTATAATCATTAAAGTACTATTGCGAAGGCAGGGTGGAGTAAAAAATCCGCTGAAATTGCAAACTAGTGCTTTCCCCCTTTATGGGATCCTGCTAGATTTCGCAGCAGAAACTGACTTTATCAAGGTATCAGACCATGAATGCACCAAAAAAACCGGCTGCTAAGCCAAAGAAAAAATACCGTAAAACTAAAGAAGAGATAAATGCGGAAGGCCGTGAGCGTAAGCGCGAGAAAAAACATCGTGGTCATAAATCTGGTAGCCGTAACCAAGAATCTGCTTCTAACAATGCTAAAGGTGGGATATCTACCACCACAGACCCGCGTATTGGTAGCAAAAAACCGATTCCATTAGTTGTGGATGATAACAAACCTGTAGCGCGTCCAGTGGTGAAAGAGATGCCAGTCGCTAAAGAAAAATTGACGCCAGAAAAAGAGTTGGAAATGCTAGAAAGCGATGACCGCCTAGATAGCATTTTGGCGCGTCTGGAGGATGGCGAAACTATCACTGCGCAAGAACAGCAGTATGTTGATACCTGTTTAGACCGTATTGATGAACTGATGAATATTCTCGGTATTGAATATAGCGAAGAAGAAGAGGAAGAAGACGAAGAAAAACTTGATGACATTATGCGCATCTTAAAAAGTAAATAATTTCGTTTAAAAGATCCCTCGCGCTAGCGGGGGATTTGGCTATTTTTTCTGCTAACTCACTTTTCTTTGATGTTGAATCAAGTCTCTTTTCTCTAACATATTTATACTGGTCATATTCAAAGCTGCAGCGTTGTTGACTATGTTCATTCGCACGAGTCTCATACTTATGTATACTCCTAGTGACTCATTCACTTGTCGCCTAGCTGCAACTCGAAATATTTAGAGTCTATAATGCTTATGCAGGTTATAAAATTTTCACTCTCATCGAATAACAAATTAAATAGAGTGAAGTCATCGTTATAGTTTGAGCTTTTGGTCAATTGAGGAATGTTATGTCAGAGCAAAATATTGTTTGGGATCTTTCTCTCATTCAAAAATACAATTATTCAGGGCCTCGTTATACCTCGTATCCCACAGCCTTGGAATTCAATCAAGATTATGATGAGAATGCGTTTGTTCAAGCAACACAACGTTATCCTGATCGACCTTTATCGCTCTATGTCCATATCCCTTTTTGCCATAAACTTTGTTATTTCTGTGGCTGTAATAAATTAGTGACACGCCAAAAACATAAAGCAGATGAATATCTTAAAGTAATTGAACAAGAAATTATTCAGCGCGCAGCTTTATTAAAAGGCCGTATTGTGACCCAGATGCATTGGGGCGGTGGTACTCCGACTTACCTCGATAAAGCTCAAGTCAGCCATTTGGTTGGTTTATTGAAAAAGCATTTTCATTTTGCGGATGATGTTGAAATGTCCATCGAAGTCGACCCGCGTGAAATTGAACTGGATATGATAGACCATCTGCGCCATGAAGGGTTTAACCGCTTAAGCATGGGAGTTCAGGATTTTAATAAAGAAGTTCAGGTGCTGGTTAACCGTGAACAGGACGAAGAATTTATTTTTGCCCTAATTAAACGAGCAAAAGAAACGGGTTTTACCTCAACGAGTATTGATTTGATTTATGGTTTACCTAAACAAACTCCTGAAAGCTTTGCATTTACCTTAAAGAAAGTGGCTGAATTATCACCAGATCGCTTAAGTGTGTTTAATTACGCGCATTTGCCTAATTTATTTGCGGCGCAGCGTAAAATTAAAGATGCTGATTTACCAAGTGCAGAGCAAAAACTCGATATTCTGCAAGACACAATCGCAACCCTCACCAGAGATGGCTATCAATTCATTGGTATGGACCACTTTGCTCGCCCTGAAGATGAGCTCGCTGTGGCCCAACGAGAAGGGGTTTTACACCGTAATTTCCAAGGTTATACGACTCAAGGCGACTGTGATTTATTAGGATTAGGCGTTTCTGCGATCAGTATGTTAGGCGATAACTACGCGCAAAATCAAAAAGATTTGAAAACCTATTATGCGCAAGTTGAAGAGCAAGGCCAAGCGCTGTGGCGAGGTCTCGTCTTAACCGATGATGATTGCTTGCGCCGTGATGTTATTAAAACCTTAATCTGTAACTTCCAATTGGATTTTGCACAAATTGAAGCAATCTATCCAATTGACTTTAAATCTTATTTTAAAGAGGATTTAGAGCTATTGAAGCCAATGGCAGAAGATGGATTAGTCGAAATGACAGACAAAGGAATTAAAGTTACGCCGCAAGGGCGTTTACTTATTCGTAATATTTGTATGTGTTTTGATGTTTATTTACGTAGTCAGATGAGGCAGCGGCAGTTTTCCCGCGTTATCTAAATGCTCTTCATAATTCGTGCTGTCGCGTTGTTGTCTTTAATACTCTTCATATTTCGCGCAATAGCTGCGTTGGCCTTATTCGGCTACTCGGGTCATATACTTTTGTATACTCCCCGAGATAGCCGAATTTTGCCGCCTTGCTCTAGCACGAACTATTTTGAGTATTACTGGTTCGTTATCTGATTATTTAGAACATTGGATGTTCTGCGTGGGCTAGTGTTTCGCTTTTTCGATTAGCTGGTAGGCCGCAGTGATGCGGTCAGGGATTGGATACCATTTGTTGGATAAAATAATAATACCCACTTGGTTTTCCGGAATAAATGCCGCATAGGTTGCAAAACCATTGGTTGAACCTGTTTTATTGTAAAAAGCCTGTGTTTCAGGTGGCATTACAGGATGGATAGCTTCAACTTTTTGCGGTGTGAGCGCCATTTCATTTCGGTTACCTTGCTGTAATTGAGCAAGAGATACTGGCCATGAATAGCTTTCCCACATCATATCTTGCATAAATGAATCGGTCATATAGAACCCAGTATGGGTGTTTTCTACGGCTTCTTGCCACGGCTTAGCGACTTTCTTCGTTTGCATATTAATATCTAAGAAGCGAATTAGATCTTTAGCATTAGATTTCAAACCATAAGATTCAGCATCTAAAATTTGTGGTGCTACACGAATGGGCTGATCGTGCTTATTATAACCTTGAGCATAATTTTTCTGTTGGTTTTTAGGGACATGAATATAGGTATGTTTTAGCCCAAGTGCAGGCAACATTAATTTTTCCATCGCTTGCTCAAATGGCATTTTGAGTTGTTTAGCGGTAACGATACCGAGTAGCCCCACGCCAAGATTTGAATAAGAGCGATATTGCCCAATGGCTTTGGTCGGTTTCCAATGTTGGTAATAACGGATTAATTCAGCTGAATTAGTAATGCTATCAGGCACAAATAACGATAAACCGGAAGTGTGAGTAGCCAAGTTCATTACTGTGACTTGGTCAAAAGCAGACCCTTTTAATTCAGGAAGATAGTGGCTTACCTTTTGCGAAAAATCGAGTTTTCCTTGGTCTTGTGCATAGGCTGCGAGTGTGGCAGTAAACGTTTTAGACAAAGAACCAATCTCAAATAAAGTCTCATCACTGACAGGTACTAAGCTTTGCTTAGACTGCACACCATAGTGATAAATATAGTGTTTCCCTTCAACGGAAATTGCGACAGACATCCCTGGGATCTGTTTTTGTTCCATCAGAGGTTTAATAATGTCATCCACATCCTTTTGAGTGAACGCATTAGCGGATAGCGTGGTTAACGCCAAACTCAGTGCGACAAAAATTCGCCCCTGACGAAAAAGAGTTTTCATAGAGTTATTCCAATAAGTACAAGTTTAAGTTATTGCTAACAGGAACTGAAAGCACTTCATTGTAAATTTAAAGTGCTTTAATATAGGCTATTAGGCGGTTAAACCGCGATTGCAAAGCAGTATGCATGCTTTCGGTCATTATTTAAAACGATATAAAATTCGATGAGGTAAAAGAAAATCTTATGGCAGAAAATTATCGTCATCGGCTTCCACTCAATGCGCTTAGGGCATTCGAAGCTTCAGCGCGGCATTTAAGTTTTACACGAGCAGGAATAGAGTTGAATGTCACTCAGGCAGCTGTTAGTCAACAAGTTAGGTTGTTAGAGGAGCAGCTGGGACTAGAACTCTTTATTCGCTTACCTAGAGGGCTTGCATTAACTGATGAAGGGCTTGCATTGCTGCCCGTATTGAGCCGCTCTTTTGACCAGATTGAGTCATTACTACTGCAATTTGAAGATGGCCATTATCGAGAAGCTTTAAGTATTTCAGTGGTCGGTACATTTGCTGTGGGCTGGTTATTGCCAAGGTTAACCCAATTCTCGGAACTATACCCTTATATTGATTTACGCATTATGACTCATAACAATGTGGTGAATCTCGCTGCCGAAGGCGTTGATTTTGCTATTCGCTTTGGGGAGGGCTTATGGCCACTGGTTGAAAATATCCCCCTATTTTCAACAGCTCATACTGTACTTTGTTCAGAGAAAGTCGCAAGCCAGCTCAAACATCCATTAGATTTAAAATCCCACCAGTTAATGCGTTCATATCGTAAAGATGAATGGGAAAAATGGTTTTTAGCTGCGGATATTGAACCTTGGCGTGTCAAAGGCCCAGTATTTGATTCATCGCGTTTAATGGTTGAGGCTGCGTTATTAACTGACAGTATAGCATTGGTGCCAAGTTGCATGTTTAGTCATGAATTAAGTGCTGGGGCGTTAGTTCAACCTTTTGATATATCTGTAACACTGGGTGGATATTGGTTAAGCCGTTTAAAGTCAAGAGTCATGACACCAGCGATGGCGATATTTCGTCATTGGTTGGTGGAGGAGTCTAAAAAAGAATAATAAGTCGGTGCTATACTATAAATAGAAATAGCACCGATATTTAATTTATTGGCATATTATAATGCTCATATTTAGAGGTTAGAATACCAAAGCTTCAGCAGAGAAATAATTCTTTTTATTAACAGAGAGCTCTGTACTATTAATATCCGTAATGGTTTCAGTAAAGAAATAGGTCGGCGAAACATTAAATATTTGTGCCAACTGGTAAATAGTATCGACATGAATATTAACCTCGCCATTTTCATAGCGTGATTGGTGTTGTTGGCTAATGCCTAACAATATGCTTAAATCTTTACCACTCATTCCGTGACTTTCTCTTAATGATCTTATTTTTAAACCGACGGATTTAGATATTTTTCGTTTCATGATTTTCTCTCTAATTTATTTTAAATATTATAATGTTAATATAATTAAATATTTTTAATGTAATTGGATCTTCTAGTGATATGTATTATTACTTAATTTATTAAAAATCATGGGACTGAAAGAAGGTTTTAATATCAATCTCAAAATACGTTGCATACTGGAACAATCTATCTAAAGTAATTCTATTTACTCCTCTTTCATATCGTGACTACTGTTGTGGGCTGATGCCAATAACCTCGGATAGTTCATTAACTGAAAGTCCATTCGTTTTCCGATAAAAAAGTATTTTTTTGCCAATTAGGTGAGATGTTGAATAAGGCATATATACTCCTATAATTATATTTTTTATTTCTAACTAAACACGATGAAAGATTACCTCTCTATCTTAACCATTTTAATAAAATAGTAAATTTGCTATTTATCAATTGTTCGATGATATTTTTCGATGTTAGCAATAAAAATCAAGTTATAAATAAATTAATATCTTTTTATGATTAATGTTGGATGCTATTTATTCATATCTTATGTTAACCGAAGCTGTTGAGTTTGCAGTTCCTGCAGTTATATTATTAGCAGTCTTAATATATCTAGCTTTCCAATTAAAAATATAATCGCCACCTGCAACATTGTTTTGCAAAGTGAACTTTGAGTTGAGCTTTATCGGGTTACTGTTTCTATCCAATAATTGAATGGCGACTCCAGTCGCTTGACCTTGCCCAGACAATTTAATCTTCCCTGTATTGATATCAACATACCCAGCACTACTTGTGACTGTCACTTTTAGATTGGTGCCTGCAGCGCAGCTTAATGTAATGGGTATATTGACACTATTGCTAGTAGAGCCAATAGCTTTAAACTGAGTATCATACCAAGTCCCTAAGTTAACATTGTAACTTGTCGCTTTTGTTGAGCACTTTAATACATTAATTTTGATAGCACCTGCTGGAATATTCAGCGATGTTAAATTCCACGTACTGTTATGTGGCGCAGGGTTACGCTGTGTTAGTCTTCCCACATGCCCTGCCTTTAAATTTCCCCCTTGTGTGACTTGTCCTGTTTTTTTTATGGTAATCGTCCAATATGGGTTAGCAATAGTCCAAGCGGCTGGGTTAGCTGCTGTTGGTGGTCCATAACGTGTATTTAAAAAACCGATATTGGTTGCTTTCACTTGAATGCTGATGCCCGGTATATTACTGGCTGCAATTTTATTGCCGTTTGGTACCCAACCATTGACATAGTCAGCGTGTAAGTAGGCATCACCACATTCACCATTACTTTTTGGGCCTGAAAATGTATTGACTTGTGAGCCTTTAAAATTGACCTGAATAGTGGCTAAATCGCGAGCCCCTGTATCATCATATTGCAGCGAATAGGTTCTTGCTGGTACATTCACCACAACATTCCGTAAATTAGGATTTTGAATACAGGCCGCTTGTGTATACGCAGAATAAGCAAAAACCGAACCTATTATTACCAGTAATATATTCTTTTTAGTCATTAAATATCCTTAACATTTACTTTTTTTATTTAAATGTTTTTCTTCTGCATACTCAATCTCATTAATCTCCTTAGAATTGAAAACAAAGAAAGCTATAATATCAATTTCAAATATCTTAGAGTAATGATAAAGCCTATCAATATTAATTCGATTAATACCACGCTCATAGCGTGACTGTTGTTGTTCACTCACACCCACGATATTAGATAAATTTTCTAATGTCATGCCTTTCATTTTTCGGTAATAGGTGATTTTATTGCCAATTATTTTTGATATAAGATAGTAATTAGGCATACCGCTTTCCCCTATTAAAACTGATATAATTAAAACAAACTTACTTACTGATATGTAAATGTAAATTCTAAATGGCTTTTAAATGAACCTGCAACCATACCACTTCCATAACCCGAGACTCTTGCAGATAATGGGATTTCAACATTTCGCGTTTGAGTATTAACATTCGCGGTAATGGTATCGCCATTTTTTATTGTTGTTTTATTGCCGGTATTGGCTAAATTTAATGCCACATTTTTCGCCGTACCATTATTAATAAAATGTTCAGTTATTGTTGAGTCTGGCGTACCTGATATTTTCATTACAGCTTTGGTGGTGCCTACAGGGCAATTTTTTAGCTTCACGGAAAAATCAACCCACGGAGATTTTTGCGTATCTTTGATATTCCAAATATTAATTTTTTTCAAATCGATTAAATAATTATTTTTTTCAACCTCACAAGGAGCAGCAATAACGACGCCATGCACTTTAATATTTGCTGTTAGCCCAAATGCAGTTAAAGAACAGCTCATTAGTGATAGTAATAGGATAAAATGTCTCATATTATTTTCTCTTTTATAAATAGGTAATTGTTGCCGTAATATTGGCGGAAATAGTTCCCGGAGTGGCATTACCTAATGAGCTAAAGGCGCGTGTGCGTAATGGAATATTAATATTCGCTTGCCCATTTGTCGGAACTTGTAATACTTTTTGGTTACCTAAAGCGGTTGTTCCATTACCATTTTGTAGTTGAACGGCTAAGTTTTTAGCCGTACCTTGATTTTTGTATAAGCTTGCTGCATCCGCAGTATCTGCGGTTCCTGTAAACGTCAGTTTTACTTGATTAATAAAAGATGAACAATTATTTAGGCTAATATTAAATGTGTTCCAGTTAGAACCTGAACTCGCATTACGAAATACATCAGCAGAAATATTTTTCAGGTCAATATCAATATTATTCCCACCGGTAATATTGCAAGTTGCGGCTCTAATATTTCCGGTAAAGTTCAATGTCACTGTGCTAGCAGCAAATAAATTCCCACTGAATATTAAGCTACTAAGTAAAAGTAAATTTTTAGATATTTTTTTCATTTTTTATTCCTACTCATAGCGAATATTTACAGTAGCAGAGGCATTCGCTGTACCCGGCGTGATGTTATCTGCCGTTTTGATATAGCGAGCTTTCCAATCAAACATATAATCACCAGCCGGCACATTATTTTGCAGGCTATTTAAAGTGTTCAACTTGATCGGGTTATTATTTTTATCTAGCAATTGTATTGCGACACCAGTGGCGCTATCAGGTCCCGTTAGAGCTAATTTTCCTGTAGCGGTATCTTCATATTTAGAACTTGTGACCGTCGCTTTAATATTGGTACCCGCTGCACATGTTAAGGTAATTGGAATATCTACAGGCGCACTGGTTGAGCCTATATTAGGGAATTGTGTATCATACCAATCTTGCATATCAATATTGTAGGTTGACTGGTTGTTTTTTAATGAACAGCTAAGTACATTGATACGAATCGCATTTGCAGGCATGTTTAAAGTTGTTAAAGTCCAAGTTACATTTGTTGGCGCACGGTAAGTTGTAGTTAACCTTGCAACATTCCCCGCTCTTAATGTGCCACCTTGTACTACCGAACCGAGTTTTTTTACCGTAATAGTCCAATGTGTTGTTAATATATTATAATTTGTGTTATTTCTATCCCATAATGCATTAAAATCCCCAATACCTGCGGTTGTAACAGAAATACCAATACCAGAAATATTAGATAGAGCAACTTTATTGGCATTAGGTGACCAGCTATTTATAAAGCTACCAGTTAAGTATGAAGTAGCACAAGTACTCGCATCACTAACTACCCATTGAGATGTAGATGAAAAATTGGTGTAGAGAGAACCTAAGTCTCTGGAGGTATTGTCATCATATTGAACGTTATATACTGCACTCGGTATATTAGCTATTTTGTTATTTAAATTTGGGTTTAAGGTACATGCTGCATTAGCATATCCTGAGTATAAATATATACAACTCACTGCCAATATTGATTTATAAATGAAATTTTTCATTATTTACTCCTTATTATCGGCAAACAGCAGTTGTTTTATATAACCCCATATAATTCGATATACCTGCTAAGTTATAATTTACTTGGCATTGTTGTTTATCGTTATATTGAATAATAAAATTGCCATTTTCAGCTAAACCAGATAAATAAATTTCGCCATCATTGCCCACTATATTATTTAGCTGAGGATTATCTTTAAATATCGCCTGAGCACCAAAAGGTACGGGATTACCATCAGCAAAGGTTAATATCATGATGGCTCGGTAGCCGACATTCGCCGCAAAGCTAGCTTTCACCAAAGCGCCACGGCTTGGTGCAACACTTTGGCTGGTTAACTCCATTTCCGTATTTTCAGGTAGTTCAGAAGTGTCAATATCAATCACATTTTTACGATAAGCCGTGACATAAGGCACGAGTGCATAACCTTGGTTATTAGTGACAACCCCTGCTTGGTTTAATACTGGTACATCACCCGCATCTGGGATTTCAACAATAGCCGCGGTTTCGCCTAATTGTTGACCGAGTACAAGACCGCCAGAGTGAGCCACTAAGCTACCATTAACACCGTAATAGAGGTTATAGTTGTCTTTGCTATAGCCTGTTCCACCTGAAATTTCACCATATTGGCCTTTATAAGAAGCGTTCATATTACCGCTAGTACCTTGTTCTTGAGTGGTGAAACCCTGCTGCATGCTCCAATTTAAGCGGTTATTAAGTTGTGAAGCGGAAAGCCCAATACTGCCTGTGCTTGGGCCGTTGCTGCTACTATTACTGTTAAAGTTGTAATAGAAGGTGTTATCAAACACGGTAAATGGCACACTGACAGAGAAGGCAAGCTGATGATCATCTTCACTTTTCGTACGGCTACCGGAAGTATATGAGTAGCTATTAGTATTTTTATTATAGGTATAATTCAAACTATAACTGATGCCTTGCCAACTATTGTTATAACCCACGGTGGCAGACTGAGTTTTACGGTCACTATTCCAGTAGTCTTCATTGATATAGCCTACAGAGATTGAACCAAAGTTATCCCCTAAGTTTTGGCTGAGGGTGATCTCACCACGATTACGGCGGCGTTCAATTTCAGGGATATAGTTTGTATTTCTATAGCCGTCAAAGACTTCCGCTAAACTGTAAAAACCTTTAGTGGAATAACGATAACCAGCCAATGCGATATTAGTACCAATATCGTTGATATTTTTGTTATAGCGGAAACGGTATGATTGGCCTTTTTCCTTAACGTCATTACTTAGCGTTGAATTTGCATGGGTAACGTCAATGGATAACGCACCAAATCGCCCAAGGTTTTGGCCTGCGCCGATGGAGTAAGATTGGTAATGCTCACTCACTTGGCTACCACCATAAGCGGTAATACCATACGGTAGACCATAGATTAAGGTAAATTGGCCAAATTTTGTTTTATCAATGCTACTGTCATAAGCGCGGTATTCCCCGCCCGTTACGCTATAAGAAAAATATCCTTCACGTTGCAATACAGGTAATGAGGCAAAAGGAACGATTTGATATTGCTCGCTACCGTTGGATTCTTTGATGGTGACATGCAAATCACCGCTTCCCCCTGTTGGATATAGGTCATTGATTTCAAAAGGACCCGCAGCCACCTCGGTTTGGTAGATAATGTAACCATTTTGGCGGATCGTCACCTGTGCGTTGCTACGAGCAATCCCACGTACAACGGGCGCATAGCCGCGTAAACTCTCAGGGGACATATCATCATCTGTCGCAAGCTGGGCACCACGAAATGGCACGCTATCAAAAACCATCGAAGGTGAGACACTATCCCCCAAGGTCAACTGACTTTTGATGCGATTAATGCCACGTGATGCGTAGGTATAGATGGTATCCCATTTACCGGATTGGTCGGTACTACTTGACCATGTGGTGTAATTGCGTAGCCGCCATGCACCAATATTTAAGCCAGGTCTTAAATTTATATAATGGGATGTATTATCCGAACCACTACTTTTACGATCGTAATTTTTAGAGCCGTTATAGCTATAATTTAATAGCAGTGCGTTGATCCCATTATCGATATTGGCTAAGTCAACGTAACCCCTTGGGTTTCTATCCAATGCGATTTGGGGAATGCTTAAATATAAACGTTGAGAATCAAACTCAAAATTACTTTTGGCATCAGGAATCGCTGCAAGGTTTACGCAGTGACTGCCTGCGGTTTGTAATTCAGGGTATTCCGCTGTTTTGATACCAAACTCTTTAATATCAGCCAGTGATAAACACGGAACTAATTGGTTACGGCCATTTTTTTCAAATTTAAGATTTTTAGCACCAATTAAGTTGGTGTTGACATAAATATCAACATAGTAGTCACCCGCTAATTGCTCATTATTCTCAAACTGTGACAAGTCAACCGAACCTTTATTTGGTAACTCTAAAAAGTCAGGATCAAAGTAGACATTATTTTCTGTTTTTTCTTCGGCATATAGCGATGCGGCATAGCCTAAATACAATAGTAGGCCTAGAGATATTTTATTTATTTTCATGATAAAGCCCAACTTATTTTATAGTTTTATATTTTCTTTTCGAGTGCTTCTGGCGCTGCACCATAATCATTAATAACTTCCCATTTTATTGTTCCATTAGTATTTGAGTTATTAACGTCGAAAGTTGCACTTGAGAACGGTGCTGCATAAGAAACATCATTAGCCTTTGTTCCGTTAAAGCTGATGCTTTGGAAATTCATAAAATACGGAGTCGGGTTTTTAACCGTGATTTTATTACCAGATTTAGACCACACTAATTTTTTTTGCTCTTCAATAAAATTAAAATCTTTTAATGCTTTAGGGCGATAAATTAATTTCATTTGAGTTTTAAAGGCAATTTGTAATGAGTTTTCTGTTCTTTCTGTTGCTGGAATGGTTTTTATATTTAACCAGAACAAAGATTCTCTATCATTAGGGAGTTTGTTTTCGGTTAGAAATATTCTAAGGGCATTAGTTCTATCTGCATTTAGCCTAAATAATGGTGGTGTGATAGAAAAATCAGACTGTTTTTTTTCATCTATATTATCTATCCAAGATTGAATCAAATAAGGGATTTTATCTGGATTTTCTACACTGATGCTGACATCTTTGTTTCCTTCGTTATAAATAACACGGGTCCCACCAATAATAACCCCAGCATTTGCAGTATTTATTAGTGTAAATAAGGAAATGAAAATATAGATAATAGATTTCATAATACCACCATTGATATATTATTAGATAAGGTTTAATTCCCTTTAAACCTTATTTATTACTTAGTTATAATTGATTGTGAAAGTTGCTGTCGCATTTGCAGGACCAGGAGTCACTGTGTCAGACTTAGCAATATAACGCGCTCTGAAATCTAAATTATTTTCCACATTTTGTTGTAATGGATATGCTTTAGAGGCAGTAAATAATGGAACAACTTCATTCGCATCATCAGTAATTTGAATGCCAACGCCAGTTGCAACGCCAGTTTCTTCTTTTAATTTAATAACTTCATCATCACCAATATAAGAATCAGCATCAAATTTTACTGAAGCCGTTGTTACTGTAGCAGGGCAATTAATTAATTTAATCGTAAATTTAGTGGCTGCCGCTGTACTTCCTGCGTTTGGTAATGCTTTTTTAGATACTTGACCTAAGTTTACTTTTAGTGCATCAGAGCCAGCTGCTAATTCGCATGCTTGGTCGATGATTTCACCGGTAAAGTCGATAGTACCATCTGCTGCTAATGCATTATTAACAGCAAAGATTGAAGTTGCAGCAATTAATGATGCAAGTAAGTTCTTTTTCATTTGTTTTTCTCCAAAAGATAATTATTTATTTTTATTGAGTAGGTGGAATTACCAATTACTCAATTGGAGAGTATTTTGAAACTATTTATTAAAATAAACAAGTTTTGTAAAATTTGGTAAAATATAATTAAATTTTAAAGTATTTAATTTTTTTAATTAAGTTAACACATTATAAGAGAAGGATTAATACACTATATTGAGCTAAGTTAAATATAATTTTTTTTGATTTTTTCACTAAAGTTAAATAACGATATAAAACTAAGAATAATTATAAGGAGGGATATAAGTTTAATTTATCTCTCATATGGTGATAATTTGGGGTTATAAGGTTTTGACTTATTAGACCACATACAGTGGATGTTGTATTTTTACTATCGAAAAATGAAATAATAGTATAGTTATCGGATTTAGCAGGTCTAAATGTGCTATTTATTTGGTTTTTTATAGAGAAAATGGTGTTGCCATTCAGTAAATGAATAAAAATAGGGGTAACTTTGGTTTTAAGGAAACATTAAATGACTATCAAAATGTTCTTATTAAATTCAATTAAGTAGCCTTAATTTTAATTCGCTATGTTAAGGCTACGTGAGAGATTTCTTACTTATAGATACCTTTAGCTATAGTTGTCATGACTATAAACTTCCTATAAATAAGCTTAACTTTGTATTAACACTATTTGTATAAATTGAAATTATGTTCTGGCGATAATAGGCTTTCCGCTTGCAATATTTTTTTTCTATTCTGTTTATTACTCATTGTGTTAACTGGTATTGGGGTAGCAAAGTCAACAATTAACTCTTGAATATCAAGGTCGAGTATTTCGGAAATAGAATATAACGTATCAACATGAATTCGGATTTCGCCTAATTCATGGCGAGATTGATGCTGCTGACTAATCCCAAGTAATGTACTGAGTTGCTGAATACTCATGTTTTGGTCTTTTCTTAGTGTGCGGATCCGCGCTCCGACAATTTTAGAGGTGTTTTTTTTCATACGGTAACCAATACTGATTAAGTAAAAATACTATAAAGAAAATGATTTTTTAAATTCATAACCATTTTTAATTTTTGTTTTTTCATCTTCACTAAATGAAAAAAAATAAATTATATTAATATCAAAATAATTAGAATATTGCTTTAGCCTATCTATCGATATTCGATTATTTCCTCGTTCATAACGTAGTTGCTGTTGCTCACTAATTCCAACAGTTTTAGCAAGGGCAGTAAGAGAGAGTCCTTTATTTTTACGCAATGATTTTATTTTATTACCAATAACCGCAGAGACAGGGTAATAATTGCTCATTATTTAACCTCATTGATTTTTTACTCTTAATTGGTATAGGGTTATATCTTTAACATCACGATATATTTATCAGGTATCCTTTATCCTATCTTGATTTAAATCATAAGTGATCAAACTATGTTTTTTATATTGAAAATATTAAATATTATCGTCATCTCAAAATTTGAACCATTCTAATTAAGATGGTTTATTTTAGATTATCAATATAAAGACACTAGATTTATTAATGATAAACAAATGTAAAATCAAGATGACTATTAAATGAACCACTTGTCATGCCTGATCCATAGCCCGCCATTCTCGCTGATAGTGGAATATCAACTTTGCGGGTTTGTTCATTAACCGGCACCGTAATTTTTTCACCATTTTTTATCGTGGTTTTATTTGCATGGTGGGCTAAGTTTAATGCGACGTTTTTAGCGCTCCCCGTATTGACAAAATAATCAGCGGAGGTCGAGTCAGGCGTGCCTTTAATCTCCATAATGGCTTCTTTGGTGCCCATAGGGCAATTTTTCAATTTAATTGAGAAATTAACCCATGGTGAAGTTTGTGTATCCCGAATATTCCAAACATTCACTTTTTTCAAATCAATTAAATAATTTGTGGTTTCTAATTCACAAGGCATGGCGGTGACATAGCCATGTACATTGATATTAATGTGTGGGTCTGCTGCCAATACGGGGCTGGAAGCAAGACAGAATAACAACACTATTTTCTTCATATTATATGCTCCGGTTTATAAGTAGGTGATGGTGGCGGTAATATTGGCTGAAATAGAACCGGGTACGACATTGCCTGCCATGCTAAAGGCCCGTGTGCGCAGTGGAATCGCGACATCAGATTGCCCATTTAAGGGCACTTGTAATATTTTTAGATTACCTAACGGTGTGGCACCATCGCCACTTTGTAGCTGTACAGCGATATTCTGTGCAGTACCTAGATTTTTATATAAGCTAGCCGTATCAGCTGTGTCTGCGGTGCCTGAAAATGTCAGTTTAATTTGATTGATAAATGACGAGCAGTTATTTAATTTAATATCAAAATTTTTCCAGTCGGATCCTGTTTGTGCTCCATTAAATATATCAATCGGTAAACGTTTTAAATCAATATCGATATTGTTGCCGCCAGAGATATTACAGGTAGCAGCTTTGATATTGCCTGTGAAATTTAATGTTACAGTATTTGTAGCATTAGCCAATAAGGGTAGAGAAAAAATATTTATAGTTAATAGTGTAATTATTATTTTTTTCATGAGTGCCTCTATTCGTAGCGAATATTAACTGTGGCCGTTGCATTTGCACTTCCGGGAGTAATTTTGTCTGCAGTTTTAATATAACGGGCTTTCCAATTAAACATATAGTCACCGGAAGGAATGTTATTCTGTAAGCTATTTTTAGTATTAAGTTTTATTGGTGCATTATTTTTATCGAGTAGTTGAATCGCAACCCCAGTAGCGGTATCGGTACCAGATAAAGCTAATTTTCCTGTATTAATATCAACGTAGCCTGCGGAACTTGTGACTGTTGTTTTAATGTTCGTTCCAGCCGCACAGGTTAATGTAATTGGAATATCGGCTGAGGTGCTGGTATCTCCAATATTATTAAACTGAGTATCATACCAGTCACCAAGGTGGATATCATAAGTACTCTTATTGTTTTTTATTGAACATGATACATTAGTAATTTTAAAATTTGATGGAATATAAAGGCTAGTTATTACATATGTTTCTCTTTTATGAGGATCTCTGTTTTGCATTCTAGCAAGAGGGCCAGCAGCCAGTGCCCCTGAATTTATTGAACCTGTTTTTATTATGTCAACATACCATACAATTTCATTAGGAAAAAGAGTAGTAGCTGAGAATTTAAATATACCAGGCGTTGTTGATACATGCGGGAGAGCCATTGTATTTTCTTTTCTAAGTCCATAAATTTTAATACCTATGCCAGGTACATTTGTTTGGGCAACTTTATTCGAATTTACTTTCCATCCATTTAGGTACATATATTCAATGAGTATATTACATACTGATCCTGCTAAAAATGTAGGGTAGCCTATAGGATAAATATGAACATTGTAGCTAGCTAGTACTGTATTTACAGGTATTGAGTTATCTGCTTGTATAATAATATTAGCTGGAGGAAGGTAACCCGTTTTGCCATTCTGGGGATTGGGCATACACTTGTTAGCATTTGCATTTGTGCAATATAAAAGTATCAAATTAATTATTATTATTAATTTATAAATAAAAGTCTTCATTATCTCTTTCCTTATTACCGGCATACCGCAGTAGTTTTATATAACCCCATATAATCCGAAACACCGGCTAAGTTATAATTAACCAGACACTGCTGTTTCTCGTTATATTGAATAATAAAGTTCCCACTCTCTGCTAAGCCGGATAAATAAACTTCGCCATCATTACCCACGAGATTATTGAGCTGCGGGTTATCTTTAAATATGGCCTGCGCACCGAATGGCACTGGCTTTCCATCAACAAAGGTTAAATTCATAATGGCACGATAACCGACATTGGCGCTAAAACTGGATTTCACTAGCGCCCCACGGCTTGGGGAGACTGACTGGCTGGTGAGTTCCATTTCCGTGTTGTCAGGTAACGCCGAAGTATCAATGTTGATGGTATTTTTACGGTAGGCTGTCACGTATGGCACTAACGCATAACCTTGGTTATTGGTCACTACACCCGCTTGGTTTAGTATTGGTACACCTCCTGCATCGGGCACTTCTACCAATGCGGCGGTTTCACCTAATTGTTGCCCTAACACTAACCCGTCCGCGTGGGCGACAAGGCTGCCATTAGTTCCGTAGTACAGGTTATAGTTATCTTTGCTATAGCTCGCACCACCAGAAATTTCACCATACCTGCCTTTATAGGTGGAGTTCGCATTACCAGAACTGCCTTGTCCCTGATCGGCTAAACTTTGTTGCATGCTCCAATTTAAACGGTTGTTCAGGTGAGATGCTGATACACCGATGCTACTCGAACTGGAGTCTCGGCTACTGTGGTTACTGGCAAAGTTAATGTAGGCGGTATCTTCAAACAAACTGAACGGAATATTGACCGAAAAAGTAAATAAATGGTCTTCATCACTGTATTTTTTTGCCCCAGCACTCTGCGAATAGCTGCTGGTATTCTTGTTATAGGTGTAATTCAGCCCATAACTGATCCCTTGCCAGCTATTGTTATAGCCAAGGGTTGCTGACTGTGTTTTGCGGTCACTATTCCAATAGTCTTCATTAACATAACCCATTGAAATAGAACCGTAAGTATCCCCTAGGTTTTGGCTGAGGGTGATTTCACCGCGATTACGGCGGCGTTCGATCTCAGGGCTGTAGGTGGTATCACGGAAGGTGTCAAACACCTCGGATAAACTGTAATACCCTTGGGTTGAATAGCGGTAACCTGCCAAAGCAATATTGGTGCCGATATCATTGAGGTTTTTGTTATATCTAAAGCGGTAAGACTGACCACGTTCTTTGCTGTCATCACGCATTTTGGCGTGAGATTGGGTAATATCAATAGACAGCGCCCCGAAGCGCCCCAAGTTTTGCCCAGCACCTATCGAATAAGATTGGTATTTTTCACTGAACTGACTTCCTCCGAACATAGTGATGCCATAGGGTAAACCGTATACCAAAGTGAACTGACCAAATTTGGTTTTATCTACATGGCTATCATATGAACGGTATTCACCTGCGGTGGTGCTATAAGATAAATAACCCTCACGTTGCAGCACGGGGAGTGAGGCAAAGGGTACAATTTGCACCTGTTCGCTGCCGTTCGACTCTTTTATCGTCACATGTAAGTCACCGCTGCTGCCGGTTGGATAGAGGTCAGTGATTTCAAAGGGGCCTGCTGCCACATCGGTTTGGTAGATGGTGTAACCGTTTTGGCGAATGGTAACCTGTGCGTTGCTGCGAGCTATCCCGCGCACGACTGGCGCATAGCCACGCAGACTTTCAGGGTACATATCATCATCGGTGGCGAGCTGAGCCCCACGAAACGGTACACTGTCAAATACGTCTGACGGAGATACGCTGTCTCCCAAGGTTAGTTGGCTTTTTATGCGGTTGATCCCACGGGAGGCGTAAGTATAAATAGTATCCCATTTATTGGGCTGCCCTGTGCTGTTGGACCACGTGGTATAGTTGCGCAGACGCCATGCCCCAATATTTAAGCCGGGGCGTAAATTGACGTAGTTTGAGGTGGTGTCTTCTCCACCTTTACGATCGGTATTTTTAGAACCGCTATAGCTGTAATTCAGTAATAGGGCGGTAATACCGTTATCGATATCTGCAAGGTCAACATAACCCCTCGGGTTTTTCGCCAGCGCGATTTGCGGAATACTGAGGTATAACCGTTGTGAATCAAATTCAAACTGGCTTGTTGCGTCAGGAATGATTGCTAAATTGACGCAGCCTGTTTGGCTATTTTGTAGCTCAGGATAATCTGCAATTTTAATATCAAAGCTTTTTAAATCATCCAAAGTTAAGCAAGGAACCAGTTTGTTCTCAGTATTTTTATCAAATTTTAAACTTTTTGCCCCGATTAAGTTGGTATTGACATAAATATCAACGTAATAATTACCAGCCAATTGTTGGTTATTTTCAAATTGGCTTAAATCGACAGCATTTTTATTAGGCAACTCTAAGAAATCAGGGTCAAAATAGATATTTCCCTCTGTTGTATTATTGCCGATGGCATTTTCAGCGTATAAAGGTACCGTATAGCCTAAATAAATAAGTAGGCTAAAGCATATTTTATTTATTCTCATTTTAACAACCTAAATCAATTTTGGGCTATATTTTCGCTTCAGCCAGTTCAGATGCGGAGCCGTAGTCATTAATGACTTCCCATTTCACCGTGCCATGATTCGCAGCATCGTTAATCTCAAAAGAAGTGCTAGAAAACGGTGCAGCATAAGAGACGTCATTCGCCTTTTTACCGTTAAAGGTTATGCTTTGGAAATTCATAAAATACGGTGTTGGGTTTTTTACTGTAATCATATTGCCTGTTTTTGACCAAGTTAATTTTTTTTGTTCTTCAACAAAATCAACATTTTTAATTGCAGAAGGACGATAAATTAATTTCATTTGCGTTTTAAAGGCAATCTGCAATGAATTTTCTGTTCGCTCCGTTGCTGGGATTGTTTTTATATTTAGCCAAAATAATGATTCTTTATCTTTCGGTAAGGTATTCTCTGTTAAAAATATTCTTAGCGCATTGGTTTTATCTGAGTTTAATCTAAATAATGGAGGTGTAATAGTAAATGCGGATTGCTTATTTTCATCAATGCTATCAATCCATGATTGAATTAAATAAGGGATTTTATCAGGGTTTTCGACACTAATACTGACATCCTTATTTCCCTCATGATAAATAACACGAGTGCCGCCAATAATAACGCCTGCATGGGCTAAATTAATCAATAAAAATGAAGAAATAAAAAAATAAACTAAGCGTTTCATATTAGTACCATTGAATAGAGGAATAAGGTTTAAATCCATTTAAACCCTAAAAGCCTATTAGTTATAATTGATAGTGAAGGTTGCGGTTGAGTTTGCTTGAGCAACGCCAACGCTATTAGACATTGCAATATAACGAGCGGTAAAATCTAAATTATTTACTGTCTTTTCTTTTAATGCATACGCGCTAGATTCAGTAAATAGTGGAACGATTGTTCCTGTGGCGTCCTGAATTTGAATACCAACATTTTGTGCCGTTGTCGCTGCAGCAGGGTCGGTTAACTGGAGTACACTATTATCACCTGCATAACTGGTGGCATCAAATTTAACCGTTGCGCTAGTCACGGTTTGCGGGCAGTTTTCTAATTTGATGGTAAATTTAGTTGCTGCTGCGGTGCTACCTGTACTAGGTAATGCCGTTTTAGAGATTTTCCCTAAGTTTACGGTAAATGCATCAGAACCGGTTGCAAACTGACAAGCCTGATCGGTAATTTCACCTGTAAAATCTATCGTTCCATCAGCAGCTAATGCATTATTAATGGCAAAAATAGACGATGCCGCAATTAAATAGGCAAAGACATTCTTTTTCATTTATTACTCTCCAAGAGGATATTTATATGATGAGGTTGAGTTAGTGAATATATTCAGTTACTCAACTGGTAGGTATTTTGGCTTTTATTTTAAAAATAAACAATATGAGAGTAATTTAGGTTTAATGTCCTTATTTGATGCTGTTTTTATATCTTGTATTTGGTATTCACATTATAAGTTGGGAGTTTTTCATGGATATTTTAAGAAATGTTGTTTTTTTTATTACGGGGTTTTTATTGCAGATGAAAATAAAGATTAAATAGTTAAATTAGTTTTGGATTGGCGATTTTTATTATTATTTCACGCATAATGTGTTTTGATGGTCTTTAATGCTCTTACTGCATTTTAAATATTTAATTTTAAAACAAAAAACAGTCTAAAATGTATTATAGTAAAGGTATCATCTGAAAGCAATCATCATTAATGGTGATTTATTTAACGTTTTAATATCTTTTTTTGATGTGAATGGGTATGGCGTTATTGAATGTTAAGATAAGTATGAAGTAATAAATTACTTCGTACATTATCTTAATATGATGGTGAATATCTGAAGCTATTCAATTCCTAATTCTTTTAATTTGCGAGTTAACGTATTTCTTCCCCAACCTAATAAACGGGCAGCTTCTTGCTTATGGCCATTGGTATATTTTAACGCGCAATTTAGCATTGTACGCTCAAGTAAGGGGATGGTTTGAGAAAAAAGGTCTTCTTTACCGTCCATTAATGCGTTATCAGTCCACTCTTCAAGTAATTCAAACCACTGAGCTGCAGAAATAGGATTTTGTGATGACAATGATTGTGTTGGCATGGAATCAGCTTGCGATGATTTTATCACTGAATTTTGTTGTGGGTGCTCTTCAAGTAAATCATCGGGCAAATCTTGCGGTAAAATTTCTTGGCTTGCTGCCATCACGGTTAACCAACGGCAGACATTCTCCAATTGGCGAACGTTACCCGACCAATAATAGCGCTGAAGAATTTTTTCGCTGTCAGGGTGGAGAACTTTAGCCTCGACACCGAGTTCTTTTGCCGTATTTTGTAGAAAATAATCGGCGAGACGTGGGATATCTTCAGTGCGCTCACGTAGCGGTGGTAATTGTACTCGAATGACATTTAACCGGTGAAATAAGTCTTCGCGAAATAAGCCTTCTTTAACTCGTTTTTCAAGATCTTGGTGGGTCGCTGCAATAATCCGTACATCCACATTGACTGGGGTATAACCCCCAATACGATAGAATTGGCCTTCAGCCAGAACACGTAACAAGCGAGTTTGTACATCAAGGGGCATATCGCCGATTTCATCTAAAAACAATGACCCATGGTTAGCTTGTTCAAATCGGCCCTGACGTACTTGAGTCGCACCCGTAAATGCGCCTTTTTCGTGGCCAAATAGCTCAGATTCAATTAAGTCTTTGGGAATAGCCGCCATATTTAATGCAATAAAAGGGGCGTCGGCACGAGGGCTGTGTTGATGTAACGCGTGGGCAACCAGCTCTTTTCCCGTTCCTGATTCGCCATTAATAAGCACACTAATTGATGAGCGTGATAAACGGCCAATAATGCGATAAACCTCTTGCATCGCTGGTGCTTCCCCGATCATGGTCGAAGAGACTGTAGGGGCAGGCTGCTTAGCTTCACGGCTAGTATGGTTTTGTTCACGGCTATGATTCAGAGCACGTTCGACTAATGCGACGGTTTCATCAATATCGAAAGGCTTTGGTAAGTAATCAAATGCCCCTGATTGGTAGGCATTTACGGCAGCATCAAGGTCAGAGTGTGCTGTCATAATAATAATCGGCAGAAGCGGGTGTGATTGCTTGATGGTATTCAGAAGCTCAATACCATTTGTGCCTGGCATACGGATATCAGATAACAACACATCAGGGAGTGAATTTTCTAATGCGGCGAGTACAGCATCCGCACTGTCAAAGCAGGTGCAAGCGAATTTTGCATTATCTAATGCACGCTCAAGTACCCAACGGATGGAACTATCATCATCAACCACCCAAATTTTTCCCTGCGTCATGGTTATCTCCTATTTCTTAATTGGTAGATAAATGGAAAACTCAGTGTGGCCTGGCCAACTGGTAAATTCGATTTTTCCTGCGTGTTGGTCAACTAAACTGCGAGCAATCGATAGGCCAAGCCCTGTGCCATCAGGCCGTCCGCTCACCATGGGATAAAATAATGTATCCTGAATTGCCAATGGAATACCCGGACCGTTATCTTCAATATCAATACGTGCAGCTAATCGATAACGTTCACCTTGTAGTGTGACTTGAAAAGCCGTTCGTGTACGCAAAGTGATATAGCCTCCCGTTTCGGCGAGGGCTTGTAAGGCGTTTCGGGTGATATTTAGCAGCACTTGCTCGATTTGGTCTGGGTAATACTCTAATTCGGGCAGGCTTGGGTCATAGTCACGAATTAGTGTCACATTATCGGGCTTTTCTAATGACACCAACCGCGTTACATTTTCCATAATATGATGAATACTTTGCTGTGTTTTTGGCCCTGGATATTGTGGACCAAGCAGCCGATCAACCAATGCTCGCAAGCGGTCGGCCTGTTCGATAATCACTTGAGTATATTCATTTAATTGTGGGTCAAGCAACGCTTTAGATAGCAATTGCGCAGCGCCTCGCAAACCTCCGAGAGGGTTTTTGATTTCGTGAGCAAGCCCACGGATCAGTTCGCGGGCAGCCAATTGCTGGGCATTCTGTGCGAGTTCTTGGCTCAAACGCCGTTGGCTATCTAATTGTGAAAGCTCAACTAAAATAAATTGCTCTGAAAAAGGCTGTGCACTGAACGACATCACGTGGGAATGGTTGTTAAATACTAAGGTGACTTCGTTCTCGGTAAAACTATGGCCATCTTTTAAGCTATTGAGCATGAGTTCATCATTGAGCGAACAATAACTGAATAATAGTGGCAGTGGCGTACCGTATAGCTTGCGCTGGCTTTGGGTTAAGATCTGGAGTGCAGCATGGTTGGCGTAATGGATAACCAAGTCGTAATCCAAAATTAGCACGCTATTAATGAGTGAGTCGAGAATATGTTCCGGTGCTGGCAAATGTTCGGTTTTCATGTAATGTTGCTCCTGCACTATTTTGGTGCATTATACTTGATAGACCAAACAACCGATATTTGATTTTTGTTGCGTAAATACGTTAGAGATAAAAGGCCCCATCAAAAGATGGGGCAAGTGCTTCACGGCAACAAAGACTAACAGTGGAACGGCGTGTTACACACTGTAGTACATTTCAAATTCGAGAGGGTGTGGTGCCATACGAACACGTTGAATGTCGGCACGGGTTAATTCGATATACGCATCGATAGCATCATTAGTGAATACGCCACCACGGGTTAAGAATTCACGGTCTTTATCTAATTCCGCTAATGCTTCGTCTAAAGAGCCAGAAACTGTTGGAATTTCTTTGGCTTCTTCTGGTGGTAAGTCATATAAATTTTTGTCCATCGCATCACCAGGGTGGATCTTGTTAATGATGCCATCAAGGCCTGCCATTAACTGAGCCGCAAACGCTAAATATGGGTTAGCTGCTGGGTCTGGGAAGCGAACTTCAATACGGCGTGCTTTAGTGCTCGCAACGACTGGAATACGAATCGAAGCAGAGCGGTTACGCGCAGAATATGCCAACATTACAGGTGCTTCAAAGCCCGGGACTAAACGTTTGTATGAGTTAGTGGTTGGGTTAGTAAATGCGTTCAGTGCACGTGCATGTTTAATAATACCGCCGATGTAGTACAGCGCCATTTCGGATAAACCGCCGTATTTGTCACCTGCAAACAGGTTAACACCGCCTTTAGATAAAGACATATGGCAGTGCATACCCGAACCGTTATCGCCCACTAAAGGTTTAGGCATAAAGGTGGCTGTTTTACCGTAGGCATGTGCAACATTGTGAACAACATATTTATAAATTTGAGTTTCATCCGCTTTTTTAGTCATAGTATTAAAGCGGGTCGCAACCTCGTTTTGGCCAGCAGTCGCCACTTCATGGTGGTGAGCTTCAACAACTAAGCCCATCTCTTCCATTGTGGTACACATGGCTGAACGTAGGTCTTGTGATGAATCAACCGGTGGAACTGGGAAATAACCGCCTTTTACTGCAGGGCGGTGACCTTTATTACCACCTTCGTATTTGGTTCCTGTATTCCATGCCGCTTCGATATCATCGATATGATAGTAACTACCATGCATGTTGTTGCCAAAACGAATGTCATCAAAAACGAAAAATTCAGGTTCTGGCCCAAAGAGAACGATGTCGGCAATGCCACTTGAGCGCAGGAAATCTTCCGCACGTTTTGAAATTGAACGTGGGTCTCTGTCATAACCTTGCATGGTGCCCGGCTCTAAAATATCGCAGCGTATGATTAACGTGATATCTGCAAAGAACGGGTCTAACATTGCAGTTGATGGGTCTGGCATTAATACCATGTCTGACTCATTGATGCCTTTCCAGCCACCAATAGATGAACCATCAAACATCTGGCCTTCTTCAAAGAAGTCTTCGTCAACTTGATGAGCAGGGATAGTGATGTGTTGCTCTTTACCTTTAGTGTCGGTAAAACGCAGATCAATAAATCTAACATTGTGCTCTTTAATTAACGATAAAACATGTTCAGCGGACATCTCGGCTCTCCTGGTCGGGTCTAATCAACAAATCACAGGCTATCATATTGATAATATGTTTGTTGTTTGTCTGGCGTGTTAGTCATATATAAATAGGTAGCACGCGCTCTATAAATAGATAAGCGAAAAGCGTGCCAACTTTTTAATTATAGTAAATACTGATTGTTACGTGTGGAATAGATTTATAATTAAGCAATTTCTGTACTAAATGCACCGATTTAGTGCTAATTATTTCGTCATTGCACTAAATTGGTGCGAGTGGCAGTTGGAGATGGGATTTCAAATAAAAAATCAGCATTGTGCTCTGTTAAAGCGCAATGCTGATGGGATATAAAAGAAATGAGGTTGTTTAATCTCAAACAGTTACATTAATCTTCATCGCTATTGGTTAATAACGTATTCACTTCTTCAATCTGTTTTACTGCATCATTGATGATTGAGGCAATTTGGCGAGTTTGCTCTTCATTGAGTTGTTTTAAAACCATTTTGTGACGTAATAAAGCTTTAAAGCGACTGACTGCCACCTCAATGTCTTCTGCTAAATTACTGCCTTGTTGCATATCACGTGCTTTTGCCAGCTTACGAGCAATAACCGCTTCAATTTCTTTATTTTGAGCTAGATGGGCAGAGCCTTCAGGTGTAATCGTAAAACTTTTGCGATTGCGTTCAACAATCTGAGACTCCAAGAAGCCTTGTTCTTCAAGCAGTGTTAGCGTTGGGTAAATAACCCCCGGGCTAGGAACATATAAGCCATTTGAGGCTTCTTGAATATCTTTGATAATTTCGTAGCCATAGCTTGGTTTTTTAGCGACTAACGAGAGTACCATAATATGAAGATCGCCATGGTCGAATAAACGACGAAGGCCTTTACCTCTTCCACGGCCTCTTTGGTTGTCATCACCATGGCCTCGACCATGACGGCCTTCGCCGTGGCAGCGTTCACCGTGCCCATGACCATGACGGCCTTCGCCATGGCAGCGTTCACCGTGCCTATGACCATGACGGCCTTCGCCGTGGCAGCGTTCACCGTGCCTATGACCATGACGGTCTTCGCCGTGGCAGCGTTCACCGTGCCCACGACCATGACGGTCTTCGTCGTGGCAGCATTCACCGCTTCCATGACCATGACGGCCTTCATCGTGGCAACATCCACCGCGGTGGCCATGTTGATTTTCATCATGGCGTGCATAATATACATGACGACAAGATTTAATTAGCATATAGTTACTCCTTAGTTTGTAACTTTAGATATATCGAATTTATTTTATGGTTTTACTATATTTAGATATATCTAATTAGTCAATTTAGATATATCTAAATAATGCAAAAAGATATTTAAACTGGCAGTTAAGAAAGAAAGTCTATTTTTTGTTCTTTTTTTGGGCTGCGAATATTAAGTTTTTAGCGTATTATTCTGTCACTTCGTGGTTTCGCAGAGATGATGCTCATTATTTTGTGAGGGAATCTGGCACTGTTACGCAACTGAATGTTTTTTCGCTAAAAACTTTTTATACAGTGATGGGTTTCACATTTATTCCACTTGTGCGGAAAAACGTGTAAAATAACAGCAAATTAACGTAGAAAGTATGCTTTGGGTGTGAATAACGGCTCAGTAAGCATATTCCTTTCCTGTCAATTAAACGGTAAAAATCCTTGTCAATTCAAAATTTAAGAAACATCGCCATCATCGCTCACGTTGACCATGGCAAGACCACACTGGTTGGTAAATTATTGCAGCAATCAGGCACGTTCGGTGAACGTGAAACTGTTGATGAGCGTGTTATGGACTCCAATGACTTGGAGAAAGAGCGTGGTATTACTATCCTTGCTAAAAATACCGCTATCCAATGGAATGGTTATCATATCAATATCGTAGACACCCCAGGTCACGCCGATTTCGGTGGTGAGGTTGAGCGCGTTATGTCTATGGTTGACTGCGTACTGCTGGTTGTTGATGCGATGGATGGCCCAATGCCACAAACTCGTTTCGTAACGCAAAAAGCGTTCGACCACGGTTTACGTCCTATTGTTGTTATCAATAAAGTTGACCGCCCAGGCGCACGCCCTGATTGGGTTGTTGACCAAGTATTCGACTTATTCGTGAACTTAGGTGCAACGGATGAGCAACTCGATTTCCCTATTGTTTATGCATCTGCATTAAACGGTATCGCAGGCCTTGACCACGAAAACATGGCTGAAGACATGACTCCACTGTATGAAGCGATTGTGGAACATGTTGCACCACCAGCAGTGGATATCGACGGTCCATTCCAAATGCAAGTTTCGCAATTGGATTACAACAGCTATTTAGGTGTTATCGGTATCGGCCGTATCAAACGTGGTGTTGTTAAGCCTAACCAACAAGTAACAGTTATCGATAGCGAAGGTAAAACTCGTAACGGTAAAATTGGTAAAGTTCTGACTCACTTAGGTTTAGAGCGTATTGATTCACAACAAGCTGAAGCGGGTGATATCGTTGCTCTGACAGGTTTAGGTGAACTGAACATTTCTGACACCATTTGCCAAGTCGGTAGCGTTGAAGCATTGCCTGCGTTAGCAGTTGATGAGCCAACAGTTAGCATGTTCTATTGTGTTAATACTTCACCATTCTGCGGTAAAGAAGGTAAATTCGTGACTTCACGTCAGATCCTTGACCGCTTGAATAAAGAATTGGTTCACAACGTTGCACTGCGTGTTGAAGAAACTCAAGATCCAGACGCATTCCGCGTTTCTGGTCGTGGTGAGCTTCACTTATCTGTTCTGATTGAGAACATGCGTCGCGAAGGTTTCGAATTAGCGGTATCTCGTCCAAAAGTTATCATTCGTGAAATCGATGGCCGTAAACAAGAGCCATTCGAACAAGTGACTTTAGACGTTGAAGAACAGCACCAAGGCGACATCATGAAAGCTTTAGGTGAACGTAAAGGTGACCTGCGCGACATGATGCCAGACGGTAAAGGCCGCGTACGTCTTGATTACGTCATTCCAAGCCGTGGTCTGATTGGCTTCCGTACTGAATTCATGACAATGACATCAGGTACTGGTTTACTGTATTCAACATTCAGTCATTACGATGATGTTCGCCCAGGCGAAATCGGCGGCCGCCAAAACGGTGTTCTGATCTCCAATGGTCAAGGTAAAGCAGTTGCTTATGCGCTATACAGCCTGCAAGACCGCGGTAAGCTGTTCTTAGGTCACGGTGCTGAAGTGTATGAAGGTCAAATCATCGGTATTCACTCACGTTCTAACGACTTAACCGTTAACTGCTTAACGGGTAAAAAACTGACAAACATGCGTGCGTCAGGTACTGATGAAGCAACAACACTGTCACCACCAATTAAAATGACTCTGGAACAAGCACTTGAGTTCATTGATGATGACGAGTTAGTTGAAGTGACTCCGCAGTCTATCCGTCTGCGTAAACGCCACTTGACTGAGAACGATCGCCGTCGTGCAAACCGTTCTAAAGAAGACTAATTATCGTTACGTGATGTTGTTGATTACGTCATTGTAGTTATGCAGTAAGGCGCCGAAAGGCGCCTTACTTATTTATAAGGTTTATAATGACTTGTCTTTTTTCATAAAATACAGCGACGAAATAAACAGTCCGATAATTAAAGGGATTTCGTATAATTCTTCGATAAGGCTTTGTAGTTCAGAATGATATAGGAAAACTGAACTGAGAAATCTATGGTGTTCAACACTATCTGAAATCACAAAAGCGCACAGGGTCAGTAGTAGGCTCCAAAGTGGAATAGCTGTGTTTTTTAGGTGAAAAATAATACTTTTTCTTAATGAAGAAGCAAATAGCATCAAAACTAAACTGCCAATCAAGATGATAGAAATTAGCCTGAAGTAAGAGTGATCCAGATTAGGAAAAAATTCACGCCCCCAATTTATTCCTCTGCCAAATAATGTTACCCACCAGATAGTTGCCCACACCCAAAATAATTTCATTCCCTGATTTTTTTGCTGTAATGGTTTCATATAAAACCAAGTGAAAATGGCACTGATAATTAGAATAATAGATTGAAAATGTTCAATAATTTTTGTTGTAAGGTCGATATTAAAATCCAGAGGGATAGTATTAAATAATGGAATTAAAAATAAGCTTCCCCACAGAATAGCAATCGGCCAAGAGATTGTTTTATCTATTTTCATAGTATGACTTTTATATTTTAAGGTTTATTTATTACTGATATCGGATAGATATCAGCTCACATTGCTTGTGGCATGGCTTGCTACGTAAAAACTATTATGCAAAAAGCGTATGGAGGGACTTAACATTTAGTATCAAAAACCGATAGTGCTGTGTGAAATAGCACCTTTGGGATAAAAAGTGTTTTCTCATTAATGGAACAAACCGTCCGGTTTGTTGTTCATTAATTGTGCTAAGTGTGGATTGCTTAATCGATAAATTGACAAAATAACGTGAATTATCACTAATTAGGGCTGTTCAGTTGCGTGAATAATGATTAAAGTAAATTTAGTGAATAACAATGAGGAAAATTTATGCTGTATATCTTCGATATGGGTAATGTGATTATTGATATCGACTTTAATCGTGTATTTGATAAATGGTCTGAACTCAGTGGTACACCAAGTGAAGAGATCAAATCACGGTTTACTTTTGGTAATATCTTTCAATTACATGAGTGTGGAAAAATTTCAGACATCGAGTTTGCTGAGCTGCTTTGTGAAGAAATGGACATCACTCTAAGCTTTGAAGACTTTGCTGAAGGCTGGCACGCTATTTTTATTTCGTTAAGACCTGAAGTCATTGATATTATGGAACGCCTGCGTGAGCAAGGGCACCGAGTGGTGGTTTTATCGAATACCAACCGTCTACATCTAGACTACTGGCCAGCACACTACCCAGAAATTGCAGCCTCCTCCGATTTCCTATATCTGTCCCAAGATTTAGGCATGCGTAAGCCTGATCCTGAAATCTACAAATATGTACTGCAATCAGAAGAGTTTGATGCTGCAGATGCTATTTTCTTTGATGATGTCGAAGAAAATGTAAAAGCCGCAGAAGCCCTTGGTATTCGTAGTATTCATGTTGTGGATAAAGACACCATTCCTGAATATTTCCGCACTTACGATTTTAGTGCAGAAGTTGAATAACATCCTGATTTTATAGTGGGGCAACGGCTAACGTTGCTCCATCTTTTTGTAAAGAGTCATCATGATTGCATTAATCCAAAGAGTCACTCATGCGAGTGTGGCTGTTGATCAGAAAATAGTAGGGCAAATAAATGCTGGGTTGTTGGTTTTACTTGGCGTTGAAAAAGATGATGATGAGCAGAAAGCCAAACGTTTGTGTGAAAAAGTACTGGGCTACCGTATTTTTAGTGATGAACAAGGGAAAATGAATCTCAATGTTCAACAGGCGGGAGGCAGCCTTTTGGTCGTTTCTCAATTTACTTTAGCAGCTGACACTAAAAAAGGTATGCGGCCTAGCTTTTCAGGGGGAGCAGAGCCTGAAAGAGCGGATGCTTTGTACCAATACTTCGTTGAACAGAGCCGCCAACAAGGGGTTGAAACACAAACCGGTGAGTTTGCCGCTGACATGCAAGTGAATTTAACCAATGATGGCCCTGTTACCTTCTGGCTACAAGTGTGAGTTCATTTTTAAAGGGGGAAGCGATGTACCATTTACGTACACCGAAAGATGATATTGAATTTGCAACTTACTACCATTTTCGCTGGGAAATGTTGCGAAAACCGTTTAATCAACCCCTAGGTTCAGAAAAAGATGGTTATGATTTAACCGCACACC
The DNA here is from genome assembly GCF_033681625.1 of Providencia sp. PROV109. Classification (NCBI taxonomy): domain Bacteria; kingdom Pseudomonadati; phylum Pseudomonadota; class Gammaproteobacteria; order Enterobacterales; family Morganellaceae; genus Providencia; species Providencia sp. PROV109. Next base: position 4,441,156 of record NZ_CP096320.1, on the reverse strand, counting down.
ATCAAATGGTCGTGGATGATAAAAACCGTATTCTTGCCATTGGTCGCTTATATATCAATGCTGACAACGAGGGAGCAATCCGTTTTTTAGCCGTTAACCCTGCCATGCAAGGTAAAGGACTCGGTAAATTGATTATCATGGCCCTAGAGTCCGTTGCACGCCAAGAAGGCGTCAAACGCATCGTATCCAGTGTTCGTGAAGAAGCAGTACCCTTTTTCGATAAAATGGGCTTTGAGAACCGTGGGCAAGTTGCTGGGCAGTTAAAAACACCTGTGCGCCATTACTTGATGATCAAACCCATTGAGACATTAGACCAAATTCTACATCGTCCAGACTGGTGTGGTGAGCTACAACAAGCTTGGTATAAGTATATTCCATTAAGCGAAAAAATGGGTGTCCGAATCGACCAATACACGGGGACTCGTTTTATTACTACCATGCCGGAGGCGGGCAATCAAAACCCCCATGAAACGATTTTTGCAGGGAGCCAATTTTCATTAGCCACCCTGACAGGATGGGGGCTGATTTGGCTGTTAATGCAAGAACATCAGCTTGGTGGCGATATTGTATTGGTCGATGCCAGTATTCGTTATGGTAAACCTGTAAGTGGCAGGCCTACAGCAACTGCGGACTTAGCTAATATGAGCGGTGACCTTGACCGTTTAGCTCGGGGTAGCAAAGCGCGAGTAAAACTGAAAGTTGAGGTCAGTAACCCCGATGGTAAAGTGGGCGCTGTATTCAGTGGTGTCTATATGGTGTTACCTGTAGAGCCCGCAAAGTAACGTTGTTTATTGAAAATTAAAAGATAAAGGCAGGTATGATTGACCTGCCTTTTGTATTTCTATGGATTGATAGTTTTTATGGATTGCTAAGAGCGGGGAGCGGCTCTACCAAAGAGGGCTCGGTAGGCTGTAAATCGGCTTCGGACTCTACTGAAGAAGTGACAACCCCGTTAACAACGGTACGGAATAGGCGTTTACCTTGCAATGGTATGGCCATCAATTCCCCATTCAAACTTTTTGCCACTGATGGGGCGAGTAAGTCCCCTTGTAATGTCGCATCAAAGTCACCGATAACTTGAGCTGGGAAGCCTGCCCAACCCCATTGGTTTAAATCGACGAGGTCAATATTAGAACCTGATGCCCTGAGTAAGAAGGGGACTTTTTTGGGCTCTTGTTTTACCAGCAAGCCAATTTTACTGATACCTTTATCAGTACTGACCGTTAAGCTCGCTGCTGCCGAGGATTTACCACTTTGGCGTATTTCGACAAATGGACGGCGCACTAGAACTTGGTTGATTGTGCCGCTATCTGCATTGAATGTCGCTTTACCGCTCCAAATTCCCCATTGTTTTTGTTTGATTAAATCAACATTTTCAATATTACCGCTTAATGCCGTCAACTCGAAAGGAAATTGCGGCTGGATATTCATCAAAAGTGATTGGGAAAGGGTGAATTTCTTAATATTTAAACCGGACAACCACGCTGGCGTTGGTTGCGCGAAGAAGGACAACCAATTTTCAGGTAAGGTATATAAGATACCCGCGAGTTTACCTTCATCGATAGTGAGTACTTGATTATTGCGTTGCCAAGACCCACTGAGGTTAAAAATGCCTTTATTATAGTAACCTGATAACTTGCTGATATAGAGGTTATCACCGTTAATATTCAGCTCTCCAATTAAGGTACTCAGCTGCTGGTCTTTCACGACGAATTGGTCGACATTAAAGCTAATGCTGCTTTTAGGGCTAGTCCAGCTGCCTCTAACGAAGCTGAGTTGGTCAATTTCGGTGCTTAAGCCAGAAAGTGCCCAATCTTTACCTTGAATATCAACATTAGTTAGTTCTACTTTTTTGACTTGCAGTGATTTATCACTCGTTATTGCATCAAATAGTGAATCGAAATCAACATTATTTTCCCAGCCAACTTTATTCATGGTGAGGGAGTCAACCATGATAGAGCCATCATTAAGTACCTTCCCAGTGCCCGCAATATAGCCATTATTTAAGTAGGCACTGGCTTGGCTTATTTCTGTTCCTTGCTGCTGTAATTTACCGGTAATGGCAACATTCTTGAATGCAAGGTCATTGAATTTTAATTGGTTAGAGGTAAATCGAAAATCACCGTAACCAAAAGGAGTGTTTTCGGTGGGTTTCCAAGGGGTCATTCCTCCCGTAAAGCCGGCGACTTGTACCGTATCATTGCCTTTTTTAAGCGTAATCTGGCTATTTTCAAATTGCAAAATAGTCGCGGAAATAGGGAACAACACCGTATTTGGTGAGACTGTTGTAGATAATGTCCCTTGAGTGATAACCAAACGTTTTATTGCGGTGCCACTAAATAGGTTTAGCCAATTAACATCAACCACGACTTGCCGTGAATCTAAAGATAGGTCACTGTTTTTAGTCGTTAACTTAACATCTTGGAAGATGAACTCACCGGGGTTAGAAAACTCATGCCCCATAATTCCCACATCAATATCGTAATCGGTAAATTTACTTAAAAATTGACTGGAGTAGGATGCGCCCCAACGGGTTTGTAGCCCGATATAAGTAAAAATAAACAATAGCAGCAGTAACAAAAGTGCATAGGTAGTAAATTTGATTAACCATTTCACAGTTTACTGCTCCTTTGGTTTGTGAACGAATAGACACAGGAAGAAACCGTCTAATATAACGACAATTTAAGGATAGCATACAGAAAAACCGCCAGAGTGTTCAACACTGGCGGCTAGAATGAAAGGTTATTTTTCGAGAGGGAAGACTAAATTCAGAACAATTGCAGTTAAACCACCCGCAGCAATACCTGAAGAAAATAATGTTTTTAACCAGTCAGGCGCGAATTGCAAAATCAAGGGTTGCTGTGACACACCCATACCCACGGCGAGAGAAAGGGCTATAATCATGATGGCGCGGCGATTGAGTGGCTCACGAGACACGATACGCACTCCTGAAGCGGCAATGGTACCAAACATCACAATGGTTGCTCCGCCTAATACGGGCTCAGGGATTTGTTGTACAAAGCCTGCAACCGCAGGGAATAGCCCTAATAACACTAACATTAAAGCAACAATGTAACCGACATAGCGACTTGCCACCCCTGTTAATTGGATAACACCGTTGTTTTGCCCAAAACAAGAGTTAGGGAAAGTATTAAATACCGCAGAGACCATTGAGTTCAAACCATTGGCAAGTACGCCACCTTTGATTCGTTTCATATATAAAGGGCCACGAACGGGTTGTTCTGATACATCAGAAGTGGCGGTAATGTCACCTATCGTTTCTAAGGAAGTCACCATGAAAATGAGAATTAATGGGATCAACAGGTTCCAGTCGAAGGATAAGCCATAATAGAAAGGCTCAGGAACAGTAATAATTGGCTGATTGGCTTCCATTGGCTGAGCATTTGGCAACATGTCCATCCACCAAGCTGCAATATAACCAACGGCCATGGCAATAACTAAAGATGCGACACGTAAGTAAGGGTTTTTCTGCCGATTAAGTAAAATAATAACCGCTAAAACAACCCCAGCCAAAATCAGGTAATCTGGTGAACCGAAGGTATTATCGCTAATCGCACCATAACCACCACCAATGGAGGTTAAGCCGACTTGAATTAAAGATAAGCCGATGATCATGACAACGACACCAGAAACCAGTGGTGTAATGACTCGACGGGCTAGATGTAAAAAACGTGAAAGAATCACTTCGGTTAATGCGGCGACGAGTAACGTGCCAAACAAAGCTGCCATCATGGATGGGATATCAGCTCCACCTTGCTTGAGTGCAACACCTCCCATGATTAACGGTGCAACAAAGTTAAAACTGGTTCCTTGAATCGAAAGTAGGCCTGAGCCAATAGGGCCCCATGCACGAATTTGAATTAAAGAAGCAATACCGGAGGCAAATAAAGACATACTAATGATGCGTTGAGTATCGTGAGCTGGTAGCCCCAGAGCCTGGCAAATCAGCATCGCTGGGGTAATAACAGCGACAAACATCGCCAGAAGATGTTGCCCGGCAGCAAACAAAGCTTGCGGCAGCGGTGGACGGTCTTCTAATTTGTAAATAAGTTCGCTTTGCGTGTGTATGGTCGCTTCAGTAGTTTGCTTTTCAGACGTCGCAGTATTCATTGCCTTCATTTCTCGCCAACAAAAAACGCATTGTAATGTGTCGAAATTAAAAAGCAATCGTTTGCTTTTAAAAAATATATTCATTAGTTAAATAGTGTCGTCACATTTATATATATTTTAACTTGTATTTATAACAGTTTTTTTTTCTAATCCTACAACCTGCTTTTGGCGTTTTAAGGAAGAAATTAACGTCTAACTAGTTTTTGATAATTTTAACAACAGACGAGGTACGTGAATGTATCATCTCGATGTCTACGGTACACTGGTAGCTGCTACCTTAGTATTATTGCTTGGGCGTAAACTGGTAAAATCAGTCCCTTTTCTTGAAAAATATACCATCCCTGAACCTGTTGCGGGTGGGTTGTTAGTTGCTTTTAGTCTTTTATTGCTTAAACAATTATTTGACTGGAGCCTTTCTTTTGACTTATCACTGCAAGAACCTATGATGCTGGCATTCTTTGCCACTATTGGTCTTAATGCCAACCTTGCTAGCTTGAAAGCTGGTGGTAAGGCATTGTTTATATTTATTTTTGTGGTTGTAGGCTTATTGCTAGTCCAAAACACAGTGGGGATTGCCCTTGCTGAATTATTGGGACTAGACCCTTTAATGGGGCTGTTAGCTGGCTCAATTACCTTATCTGGCGGCCATGGTACTGGTGCGGCATGGGGTAAAATTTTCACTGAAAATTATGGTTTCCAAAGTGCAACAGAAGTTGCAATGGCGTGTGCTACATTTGGGCTCGTTCTTGGTGGTTTAATTGGCGGACCTGTTGCACGTTTTCTAACACGTAATATTCCAACGCCAGGAACGGCAGAAGATGATAAAGATGTGCCAACTGCATTTGAGAAGCCTCAATCAGGGCGCATGATCACGTCAATGGTTTTAATTGAAACTATTGCATTGATTGCTATCTGTTTGCTGATAGGAAGTTATATTGCAGGTGAATTAGCCGATACTCCTTTTGCACTGCCTAAATTTGTATGTGTACTGTTTGTTGGTGTTATTTTAAGCAATAGCCTATCACTGCTTGGTTTTTACCGAGTGTTTGACCGCGCCGTTTCTGTTATGGGTAACGTGAGCCTATCATTATTCTTAGCGATGGCTTTAATGAGCTTGAAGCTCTGGGAATTAGCATCACTGGCCATTCCAATGATCATCATTCTTGCTGTACAAGCTTGTGTAATGGCAGGGTATGCAATTTTTGTTACCTTCCGTGTGATGGGGAAAAACTATGATGCCGCTATTTTAGCTGCGGGGCATTGTGGTTTCGGTCTTGGGGCTACGCCAACAGCGATTGCGAATATGCAAGCGGTAACGGATAGGTTGGGTCCATCTCACCTTGCGTTCCTTGTGGTCCCAATGGTTGGGGCATTCTTCATTGATATTGTTAATGCGATAGTCATTAAATTGTATTTAATGTTGCCACTATTCCCAACTATTGCGGGATAGTTTTTATTTAATAATAAATTAAGTTAAGCAGGTATTGCCGTGAAAATACTCACGGCAATTTTCATTTTAAGGAATGGATAAAAAGAAGATATAAAACTTAAGCGTGGCTGTATTGTTCTCGCTCAGGTAACCAGCGCTCAATAAGTTGTTGTGCATTTTCTGGATAGTTTTGTTGAATATGGCGAGCGAGGCGTTGCACTTCTGGCAACATATATTGGTCACGTAACAAATCAGCGACCTTAAATTCTGCATTTCCTGTTTGTCTAGTGCCTAATAATTCCCCAGGCCCGCGAATTTCGAGATCTTTTTGTGCGATAACAAAGCCATCATTGCTGTCCCGCAACACTTGTAGCCGTTGTTTAGCGGTGTGGGTTAGCGGTGTCTTATATAATAAGACGCAGTGAGATGCGATAGCTCCACGGCCAACTCGCCCTCTCAATTGGTGCAATTGAGCTAAACCAAGGCGCTCAGGGTTATCAATGATCATCAAACTGGCATTAGGCACATCAACACCGACCTCAATGACCGTTGTAGCCACAAGCAGTTGAATTTCATTCCTTTTAAAAGCCGCCATAATGCTTTGTTTTTCAGCTGGTTTCATTCGCCCGTGGACTAAGCCTACTTTTAATTCAGGTAGTGCCAGTGCGAGTTCTTCGCTGGTCACTTGAGCCGCTTGTGCTTCTAATAATTCAGAGTCTTCAATGAGTGTACAGACCCAATAGGCTTGGCGACCTTCTTCAATACAGGCTTGGCGAACGCGTTCAATAATATCGTTACGGCGAGTGTCCGGGATGGCGACAGTAGTGACAGGCGTACGGCCTGGAGGAAGTTCATCGATGACAGAGGTATCTAAGTCTGCATACGCTGTCATCGCCAGTGTACGTGGGATTGGCGTAGCGGTCATGATCAATTGATGAGGGTGGTACCCTTGCTGCTCACCTTTCTCACGCAGAGCGAGCCGCTGATGAACGCCAAAGCGATGTTGTTCATCAATGATAACAAGCCCCAGCGCTTTAAAGCTCACTTGCTCTTGGAAAATAGCGTGTGTTCCAACAACCATCGCAACTTCTCCACTTGCGATGGCATCTTGCTGAGCCTGACGTGCCTTACCCTTCTGTTTGCCCGCTAGCCAACCCACTTTAATGCCTAAAGGCTCTAACCATTGTTTGAATGTATTGGCATGTTGCTCTGCAAGAATTTCGGTGGGAGCCATCAAAGCTACTTGTTTGCCATTCTCGATGGCACAAACGGCCGCTAAGGCTGCAACAAGCGTTTTTCCTGACCCTACATCCCCTTGAATCAAACGCATCATAGGGGCATCTTTGGCGAGGTCTGCTTCAATTTCGCTAACAACACGGTTTTGTGCATTTGTTGGCGAGAAAGGTAATTGTGCGAGTAACTGTGATTTTAATTGACCACTTGTTGTTAACGGCTCGGCATATAGGCGTTCGTTGCCTGCACGGATGGCTAGCATACTGAGGTGATGTGCTAAAAGCTCTTCGAGTATAAGCCGTTTCTGGGCAGGATGGTGCCCTTTCTCCAGTTCAATCAAAGCGACATTCGGTGGTGGATTGTGTAATAAGCGAATGGCATCTGGTAGGCTTATCATTCCACGGCTAAGCTCTTCTGGAAGCAATTCTTTTATTTTTCCGCTATCAAGTAACCTTAGCGCTTGTTCCATTACCTTGCGTAAAGTGGCCTGACGAACACCTTCCGTGGTTGGGTAAACAGGTGTTAAGTTCTCTTGTAAGCTGATATTGCTGGTGTCTTGGGAGACTTTATATTCGGGGTGAATGATTTCTGGCCCTGTATTTCCTCTGCGAACTTCCCCATAGGCGGTGACCTGTTTTCCTTCTGCTAAGTTATTCTTCATTGCAGCTGAAAAATTAAAAAAACGTAAGGTGAGGTTACCTGTGCCATCGGAAATCAAGCAGGTCATCATTCTTTTGCGGCCGAATACCACTTTAGTTTGCAGTATTTCACCGGTAATTGTTGCGGTCGTACCGGGGAGGAGATCTTTTATTTGATATAGACGGGTGTGGTCTTCATAGCGTAAAGGGAAATGAAGAAGAAGGTCTTGAACGGTGTTCAAACCGATTTTACGCATTTTTTCTGACTGGCTTGCTCCAATTCCGTGCAATGAAGTCAGTGAAATGGTATCAAGTAGCCCATTATTCATGTTATTTCCTTTTATTTAACCAAACTGCCGTCTTTTCATTTTTTCGGTTAATTGCATTTGTGCCCACCACGAGTCATCAGCTTCAATTTGCCCTTGGTTATTGATAAATGGGCGAGGAAGTCCCTTACGTTTAGCAACTTCAGCCAGTACAGGGTAACCTCCTTCAAATAACCAAGTTTGTTGTTCATCTGGTGAGAGTAAGCAATGGTCACGTTCGTACATACCCGCCTGCTGCCGTTGCCGTTGGGCTTCATATAAAATCAGTGCAGAAGCAACGGAAACGTTCAAAGATTGCACCATGCCAGCCATTGGAATGATAATGTGTTTATCAGCCAGTGCGAGGGCTTGTTGTGAAATCCCTGTTTTTTCTTGCCCCATCATAATACAAGTTGGCAAAGTATAATCAATTTCACGAAAATCAACGGCATGTTCTGACAAGTTAGTCGCCAAAACCTGCATATTTTGTGATTTTATGTGGGCAATTGCTTCTTCGGTGGATGTGTGTGAAATAATTTTAACCCAGCTATTACTCCCCGCAGCAGAAGAAACGGACAGTTTGACTTGTTGGTCCGGCCAAATAGCATGAATTTGATGGATCCCTACGGCATCCGCACTGCGTACAATCGCAGAAACATTGTGCGGTTTATGAATTTCTTCGAGGCAGAGAGTTAGGTCAGGCTGCCGCATCGCCATCATTTGGCAAATGCGGCGATAGCGGCGTTCATTCATAGTTATTAATTACGTATGGTCGTTAATTACGGTTTCGGCTAACACGTAGAACGTCAGGCATAATACGGATTTTCCGCATCACATTTGCCAATTGAACTCGGTTTTTAGTTGTAAGGCGAATAAAAGCGCAATATACACGGCCATCTTTTTCTTCTGTATTCATACTTTGAATACTTGAATTGGCGTCATTAATGGCGGCAGTTAAATTCGCTAAAGCACCTTGGTGATTAATCATATCCACTTTAATTTCAGCGATAAAGTCGGTATCAGTGTCGTTGTCCCATTCAACAGCCATAAATTTATCAGGTTCTTTTTGATAACCACGAATGTTGCGGCAGGATTCATGATGAATAACGAGACCTTTACCAGGACTAATATGTGCAACAATTGGGTCACCAGGAATAGGACGACAACATTTTGCAAAGGTGATTAAAACACCATCAGCACCTTTGATAGAGAGTTTATTCCGGCTTTCAACTAACACTTGTTCTTCAGGTGTATTTTGTGGATTGTTCTGTAGGTTACGTGCGACAACCACACTCATTGCATTACCCAACCCAATTTCAGCAAGCAAATCATCGATAGAGTGCAGCTTCATGCGTGCCAATTCTGCATCAATATTAGCTTGAGGGATATCAGTAAGTTTATTTCCTGCCCCTAGCGCATGGTTGAGTAAACGGCGACCTAAATTAATAGAATCTTCACGTTTTAAGTTTTTCAATAACTGGCGAATTTTGGCCCGCGCTTTTGAGCTGACAACAAAATTGAGCCATGCTGCATTTGGCCGTGCGCCCGGTGCGGTAATAATTTCGACAGTTTGGCCACTCGTAAGGGATTGCGAAAGTGGGTAAGGCTGGCGATCAACACGCGCGCCCACGCAAGCATGACCAATATCTGTATGCACCGCATAGGCAAAGTCAACAGGTGTGGCACCAGTAGGTAACTCAACAATGCGGCCTTCAGGGGTGAAAACGTAGATTTCATCTGGAAATAGATCCGATTTAACGCTTTCAATAAATTCAAACGAGCTACCTGCACTTTGTTGTAACTCAAGTAGACTTTGCATCCAACGTTGAGCTCTAACTTGTGCTGTTGTACCTTGTTCGCCTTGCTCTTTATATGCCCAATGCGCAGCAACCCCCATCTCAGCCATTTGGTCCATGTCTTCTGTGCGAATTTGCACTTCGACAGGAACACCATGTGGCCCAATCAATGAGGTATGTAGCGATTGATAGCCGTTAGCTTTAGGGATAGCAATATAGTCTTTAATACGCCCCGGACGCGGTTTGTATAAACTATGCATTTGACCTAAAACGCGGTAGCAAGTATCCACATCTTTTACAATTACCCTAAAAGCATAGATATCCATAATGGAATGGAAACGTTGCTCTTTTTGGTGCATTTTGCGATAGATGGAATAAAGGTGTTTTTCTCTGCCACTTACGCGACAAGGAACTCCTGCCTCGGTTAGCCTACCGTCAATTTCCGAGAGAATTTTTTGGATCATCTCTTTTCGGTTACCGCGAGCAGCCTTGACGACTTCCTTAATAACACGATAACGGTTGGGATATAACGCTTCAAAACCCAGCTCTTCAAGCTCTGTTTTGATGTGGTGTATACCTAGCCTGTGGGCTAACGGGCTATATATTTCAAGGGTTTCACGTGCAATGCGCCGACGTTTATCGGGCCTAAGTGAACCCAACGTGCGCATGTTGTGAGTGCGGTCTGCCAGTTTTATCAAAATGACACGGATATCTTTTACCATCGCCATGATCATTTTGCGGAAGTTTTCTGCTTGGGCTTCTTTTTTGTCGCGAAAGTTGAGCTTGTCTAGTTTGGATACACCTTCGACGAGACCGGCGACGGTGGTACCAAACAATTCTTCTATATCTTGAAATGTCGCTGGAGTATCTTCAATCACATCATGAAGTAGCGCTGCCATTAGTGTTTCATGGTCCAAACGCATCTCAGCAAGAATACAAGCAACAGCAACTGGGTGAGTAATATAAGGCTCACCACTTGAACGGGTCTGTCCTTCATGGGCATCCCGAGCAACAACATAGGCTTTTCTTAGTAATTCAATTTGTTCTTTAGGAAGATACTTTTGAATGACTAAATTAAGGCTTTCAAACAGATACAAGGCAGACCCACCTTAGTGATTAGCGACGACCTTCAGCGATTGCAGAAACTGCTTGCATTTCAGCCGCTTCTTGCTCTTGCTGTTCTTGGCGCTCACGCACATCTAAAATGTGACCGTTGATTAAGCCTTCTTCTACTTCACGTAATGCGATAACAGTGTATTTATCATTTTCTTCAGGAACTAAAGGGTCTTTTCCACCCGTTTGTAACTGACGAGCTCTACGTGCCGCAACCAATACGAGGTCAAAGCGGTTACCAATTTTTTCTACTGCGTCTTGAACAGTTACGCGTGCCATAAATGTGCTACTCCAAAGAAATAAAAAAATGACCTGATATGATACTGAAACTATTCTCAGTCTGCTAGTAATTTGCTGATTAAAGCATCATGTCGTTGAACTTGACGCCCTAATTTTAAACGCTCAGTACGGATGATAGATTGTAAATCGCTCAGTGCGGTATTGAAATCATCATTAACAATAAGGTAATCATACTCGTTGAAATGTTCAATTTCACCTACTGCTTGTGACATGCGTTTTTCAATAACTTCATCGCTGTCTTGCCCACGACCACGCAGTCTGCGATAAAGTTCATCTTTTGATGGTGGGAGAATGAAAATACTACGTGCCTCAGGCATTTTGGCTCTTATCTGCTGCGCTCCCTGCCAATCGATATCAAGAAAAACATCAACACCACTATTTAATACATCTTCAATGATAGGTTTGGACGTCCCATAATAATTCCCAAAAACGCATGCGTGCTCTAGGAATTCACCTTTGTCGACCATTTGTAAAAAATCAGTTTCAGATACAAAGAAATAGTGCTCGCCATGGACTTCTCCTGGACGTGCAGTTCGAGTTGTATGAGAAACGGAAACCTGTGTGTCATACAATGGTTGTGTTTTTAATAAAGCCTGAATCAGACTTGATTTCCCTGCTCCACTAGGGGCAGAAACAATATATAACGTGCCTTGTATCATGATGATTTCTTGAATAGTCGAGGATTAAACATAAAAGATGGTGATAAACCCGACATAGTATACACGGACTTGCATCAACATGCAGCGATATCAATAAATCATGAATTTTAATTAAATGAATTTGATTAGTAACTAAATTGTGAACGGGCTCGAGAAATTAACTTATTACTCATGAAAGCATCATTAGTTTTGCGAAGCCTTTTGCAAACAACTTCTTTTGAGGATGAAGACTTTGAGAGGTTGTTTGATGCTTAGCAACTGAGGAGAAAATGCTTTAAAAGAGTAACATCTTAATGGATTGGTAATAACAAGGAATAGTTATGATTTATATTTTGTATGGTTATTGGTTCGCGTCAGTTTATAGACTAAGTGGGTTAATTGTTGGGGTAATGGTGTGTATTAATGTTGCTCAAGCAACGCAGCAAATTGCCGTTAATAAACCGTGTGAAAAACAAAATAGTAAAATAATAAGTCAGGAAAGTCATCGGTTAGGAAAACAATTACAACTGTGGAACCAAGCTTACCGTCTGGCGGGTAGCAGTTCCATTAGTGATGAAGCTTATGACCAGCTATTTAATTTATGGCGTTCTTTACAACGATGCCAGCAACTTCCCGAAGAATTGCCAGAAGTACTATTACCTGAAAAATCACAGCTAACTATGCATCCCATTCCTCATACAGGGTTAAAGAAACTCAATGAATTAGAAGTTTATAGCTGGATAGAAACACGTAAAAATATCTGGCTACAACCTAAAGTTGATGGTGTAGCAGTAACGTTGGTTTATAAAAATGGCAAGCTTATTTCCATGATTAGCCGAGGAAATAGTGTTGAAGGAATCGAGTGGCGGGCAAAAGCAGATTTTATTCCTGCGATACCCAAACAAATCAAATATTCAGGCATGTTAGTCCTTCAAGGCGAATTATTTTGGCGTATGAATGGACATATTCAAGCTAAAAGTGGGGGAGTGAACGCTCGTAATAAGATTGCGGGGTGGTTAATGCGAAAAAATGAGCCAACTGCCCTTGAAGAAAATATTGGTATTTTTATTTGGGCATGGCCTGCGGGGGATGCTAATCCAAAAACACAGTTAACATTACTTTCTGAGATAGGTTTTCCGCTTGCTGAACAATATAGCCATAAAATTGAAAATAAGATTCAAGCTAAGCAACTAAGGGAATACTATTATCAAGGGCAATTACCATTTGCTACAGATGGCATAGTGCTTAAAAATTTTCCAGCGCCAGCAGCAGCAGCCTGGCAATCAAAACAAAATAGTTGGGCGATTGCATGGAAATATCCATTACGCAGTGTGCTATCAGAGGTAACTAAGCTTCAGTTCAATATAGGAAGGACCGGGAGAATTAGTGTTGTAGCTAGCATAACCCCCATCAATATTGACTCGAAAACTATTTCAAAGGTAAATGCTGGATCATTATCATCATGGGAAAAACGAGATTTACTTGTTGGAGATAAAATACTTGTCTCTCTTTCAGGGCTAGGAAGTCCAAAGATTGAAGACGTTATTTGGCGACGAGAGGAACGCGAATATCCAGAGACATCAACCTTAAAACAGTTTCACTCACTAAGTTGTCTTACTTATACTGAAGTTTGCTCACAGCAGTTTGTCGCAAGGTTAACGTGGTTAGGTAAACAACTACGTATGCGAGGAATAAGTGAGGCTACATGGCGCCAGTGGGTAGAAAACCATAACCTAACTCGATTAACAACTTGGTTGTCAGAACAATGGCAAAGCGATTTATCGAAAGGTAAAAAACACCAAATGTTAGTAAAGCAACTGAAAATGGCAAAGGATCAACCTATTTCGCTTTGGTTAAAAGGTCTCGCAATTCCACTAACTAAATTACAAGTAGGGAAAGTGACTGACATAGGTATGTTGTATGACCCATCATGGGTTAACAGTCTAAATTTGACGAAGCTGCAAAAGAAAAAATTAGCTAATTGGCTAGCGGAACCAGAAATTGAATCTATTTTACGTATATTGTCTGACATGAAAGCGATTCAGCCACCAATAGAAAGCCATCAATAGTAAATCATTAATGGCTGAAACTCTTTTATTGATTAGATTAATCTTGGTTTTCGTAATTAAAAATAGGCAAACCGAGACGATAACGAATGGCTATTAGCCTTGCACTCAAGCCAACAACGAGTGTGATAATAACCACGATATCTTTAGGTAAAGGCGTTTGTAATAGGCCAATATAGATCCAAGCGGCAGCGAAAGAAACGCCAGCATAGACTTCTTTTTGGAAAACTAAAGGGATTGTGTTACACAGCATGTCTCTTAACACACCACCAAAAACGCCAGTAATCACTGCTGCAATAGCTGCAATGATTGGGCTGTAGTGCATATCGAGTGCTATTTGGGCGCCAAGTATAGAAAACACAATTAGTCCGATAGCATCTAATATGAGGAATAATCGGCGTAAATGTTTCATCATAGGGGCTATCCAGATTGTCACAATCGCAGCGCCTGCAACAGTCAGGATATACTCAGGATGTTCCACCCAACCTAGGGGGTAATGGCCAAGTAAGATATCACGGACGGAACCACCACCAATTGCCGTCGCGGACGCAATAATAATGACGCCAAAGACATCCATTTTTCGTCTGCCAGCCGCAAGTGCTCCAGTCATGGCTTCTGCGGTGATACCAATAATATAAAGTACACTTAATAACATGGTAGTTTTGTTCGAGATTAAGGTTATTGCTAAAGGGTAATATTACTTATGAAACTTCTCGACTGAGATTTTCTAGTATTGATTAAACTAGATTAGTTAAAGTAATCCGATAGCGATATTAAATGATGTCAAAGGATAACAGATTGAATAATAAATTGCCCTATAAAGAAACACGTTTAACGCATGATAAACGAAGCCACCAACTAACGAATATTAATATCTGGACTCCAGACAGCCAGTGGTTAGCGTATGATATACGGCCGAGCGGTAGTTCTTTTACAGGTTTATCTATAGAAAAAATTCATGTAAAAACATTACAAGTCGTTGAGGTTTATCGTGCAAGTCATGGGGCTCATGTTGGAGTGGTAACGGTAAGTCCTCAACTGCCAACTCAATATGCTTTTATCCATGGCCCTGAGTACCCTGATGAACAGTGGCAATATGACTTTCACCATCGAAGAGGGGTGTATGTTAAAGAAGACCAATTAAATGTAGCTCACCCAATTGATGCAATGTGCATTACCCCTCCGTATTTAGTGGGGGCGTTGCGTGGGGGGACTCATGTCCATGTTTTTAGTCCAGACGGAAAGTGGTTGAGTTTTACCTATAATGACCATGTAATGCATGAATTAGATGTGCAATTAGACCAACGAAATGTGGCAATTGCAGTACCTATTGGGCCCGTTAATGTGAGTCCTAAAATACATTTTCGAGAATATAGTGGCGATTACTTTTGTTGTGTTTTGACGCGAACAACGCAACAGCCTAAGCCTAGCAGCGATGAGATTAGCCGTGCATATGAAGAGGGTTGGGTAGGTCAAAAAGGTTATCAAAAAGAGAATGGAGAGTGGCAAGAAAGAGCGCTGGTGTTTATTGGTGACACTCATTCTACAAATGGAGAAATTATTCCTGAGATCTATATTGTTGATCTACCTTCACAGCTTGAGGATTACATGATTGCGGGGGAATCTCCTATCCAAGGAACAGAATCAAGCATGCCTTCCCCACCAAAAGGTATACAGCAAAGGCGTTTAACTTATACACACGATAAAAAATTTCCTGGTTTAGCGAAGCAGCCACGACATTGGCTAAGAACTTCGCCAGATGGTAAATCAATCGCTTGTTTGATGAATGATGATGACGGTAATGCTCAATTGTGGTTAGTTGATACGCTAACTGGAGTGCAAAGGCAGATAACTCAGGGTTCTTCACCAGTCCAGTCTGCCTTTAGCTGGGATAGTAAAGGTGAGCACATTTGCTTTATTTGTGACAATAGTGTCGTGTATTGTCACGTCGTAAGCGGAGCCATACAAAAATTAACGCAGCGTACTGAACTTGCTCCTGTTGCTGATTCCGTTGTATTTTCACCTAATGATGAATTGATTGCGTTTATGCGAGATATTGATGGATTTAGGCAAATTTATACCGTAGAAACGGGTTTAAACAGCAAATAAAATAATTATGTTACTACAGTCACGAATAAAAAAAGTATTGATAAGCTTTTTTTTATCTGTGACTGTTTTTATTTTTCTCTGATTAGCATTTAAAAAATTTAATTGTTAATTATTCATGTAATGAGTGCAAAAATACTTATAAACAGAATAGAATATTTAAGTTAAGGAGATGGTTATCATAATAAGATAATAATTAAACAGATATTATATAAATGATTGGTCAGATCTTAGATTAAAAAATAATGTATTCATAAATACAGTTAATACACAGTGAAATTTTAATTACAAACGTTTGATTGAGCCTGAATTACTTTTTAGTTTTATCTTTCTTTTCAAGTTCTTCTATGCGTTTTTTGGGTGAGTCTGCTTTATCATCATTACCCGATTTTGCGTAATCTAAAGGAATTAAAAGAGTATCCATAACAACAGAAAAGGGTAAATCAATAGCAAGTAAAGGTTTAACAACCCAGCCGGTCTCATCATCTTTAATCATTTTAATACTGTTTTTCGAACCAGGGTAATAACCTTCTGATGGGCCTGCATGAGTCATAATACTGGAGCAACCACTCAAAATAAGAGGTGCGATAAGAAAATATAATCGTATTGAAATTAAACTCGGCATAGACATTGTTAACCTGTATTTAGTTTGTCGTCCCCAATATTTACTTATAATAACTAAAAACAAGAAATTCACAATAATGGTGTCGTATTATTATTTTATTTAACCGTATGTATTTTTTTAGTTAATAGTTTACTTGTAGCTATTAACTAAAAATGTTTGTCTTAGGTAGCTATTTCGATGAATGATAAATAACGTTAAGAAATAAAGACATACTATTTTATATTTGTTATCAGGTTGAAAATTCTAAAAAAATAGATCATTTATTCCTTCTGAACTGTGCTCTATGGCACATATTACCCTTATGCTATTTGGCATAATCGATTCAGTAGTATGTTTTATCACCTATTTGGGTGTGTTTAACGGGTAACTTGTCGTCAAAAGGATGCGGTCTATGAGTGAATTAGCTCTTACTGTAAGTTTGTTGGCGTTAGCTGCTGCTTTAGGGCTATGGATTGGAAATTGGAAGATCCGGAGCGTTGGGCTAGGGATTGGTGGTGTTCTATTTGGGGGGATCATTGTTGGACACTTCGCCCAAAGTTATGGCTTGCAACTTAATAAAGACATGCTGCATTTTATTCAAGAATTTGGCTTGATACTGTTTGTATACACAATAGGTATTCAGGTTGGGCCTGGTTTTTTCTCTTCTCTACGCGTTTCTGGGCTGAAACTAAACGGCTTTGCGTTGATGGTCGTTGTCTTAGGCGCGGTGGTAACAGCAATCATATATAAAGTCGCGAATATTCCATTACCGATTATCTTAGGTATTTTCTCAGGGGCGGTAACGAATACGCCATCTTTAGGTGCTGGTCAGCAAATTTTAACTGACTTAGGATCTGACCCTAATCTTGTTGGCCAGATGGGGATGGGTTATGCCATGGCTTACCCTATGGGGATTTGTGGCATCTTATTGGTGATGTGGTTAGTACGCATTATCTTTAGAATTTCAGTAGAGAAAGAAGCTTCTGCATTTAATAGTTCTACTTTTCAACAGCGCGACTCTCTGCAGACTATGAACATTGCCATTCGTAACGCCAATCTTGATGGCTTAATGATGCAAGACATCCCACTGCTTGGTAGTGAAGCTATTGTTTGCTCAAGATTAAAACGTGGGGACATGCTGGTTGTTCCTCAGCCTACCACAGAAATTCATTTAGGTGACTTATTGCACGTTGTTGGTTTAAAAGATGATTTAAATAGAGTTCGTTTAATATTAGGTGAGGAAGTTGACGTATCCTTGTCGACATCAAGCTCTATTTTGCATTCCGTTCGTGTGGTGGTGACGAATGATGCTGTACTAAGTAAAAGGCTGAAAGACTTAAACTTAAAACAAAAATATGATGTTGTTGTGACACGATTAAACCGTACTGGTATTGATTTAGTTGCTAATAACAATTCGGTTTTACAATTTGGTGATATTTTAAATATTGTTGGACGTCCTGAGTCAATCGAAGCCGTCACCGCTTTGTTAGGTAATGCGAAACAGAAACTACAGCAAGTTCAAATGTTACCTGTATTCCTCGGGATAGGGCTTGGAGTTGTGCTGGGGTCAATACCCGTTTTTGTTCCTGGTTTTCCTGCCGCACTGAAACTAGGATTAGCGGGAGGGCCACTGGTTGTTGCTCTAATTCTCGGTCGTATAGGGACTATAGGGCGTTTATATTGGTTTATGCCTCCGAGTGCAAACTTAGCGCTGAGAGAACTGGGAATCGTCATGTTCCTCGCTGTTGTTGGGCTCAATTCTGGTGGTGGCTTCATTGATACTTTAATTAAAGGTGATGGGCTAACGTGGATTGGTTATGGGCTATTGATTACGTTTGTACCACTATTTATTACAGGTGTTGTAGCTCGAATTTTTGGCAAAATGAACTATTTGAGCCTTTGTGGGGTGCTAGCGGGCTCTATGACAGACCCTCCTGCACTGGCTTTTGCAAATAATATTCATGCGGCCAGCGGTGCTCCGGCATTGTCTTATGCAACGGTTTATCCATTAGCGATGTTTTTAAGAATTATTTCTCCACAATTGCTGGCTATTTTATTTTGGGCGGTTTAGCTAGATGTGATTGTTAAACCGATGAATAGCAGAAATTCTATTGAAATTTCTAAAATTATAGCTTTTTCAATATGATATTTGGACTTTGATGTTTGATGTATAAGGCAGTAATGAAAGGTATCACGATATATAGGGGCAAAAAGTGCTTTTGTTTAAGCAATAACCAAATAGAAAAGATGTTCTAATAGTTTTGAATGATATTCGTATTGAAAAATTAATTTGATTTCAATTACGGAGTTCTCGCTAATTTTTAGCCCCTTCTATATGAAAGGGCTTTTTTTTTTACCTAAATATTGCAATAACAGGGCTAAAAGTACCTTGTCGTTTCACAACTAGCAGGTCACTTCTTGATAAGCTTTTTCAAGCTCTTCAGCTAATATCTTGATCCCTTGTTCAATTTTTTCTGGCTCAGGGACATAGTTCATACGCATACATTGATGCGCATGTGGCCAATCCTGTTCAATACCAGGGAAGAAGTAATGGCCGGGAACCATCAATACACCACGTTTTTTTAAGCGTTGGTATAATTCTAAGCAATTAATTGGTAGGTCTTTAAACCATAACCAGAGGAAAATGGCACCTTCTGGCTTATGAATTAAACACTTATCTTCTGGGATATAGCGGCGAATAATTTCGATGGCTTCTTCTACACGCTGCTTATAAAAAGGACCAATTACATTTTTAGATAACGAGATAAGGTCATCTTTTTTAAGCATTTCTAAGGCAAGCGCAGGGCCTATGCCACCAGGAGCAAGGCTGATGATGCCATTCATATTACTAACAGCTTCAATGATTTCTTCGTTAGCGATGATAATGCCGCATCGAGTTCCTGGTAAACCAAGTTTAGATAAACTCATACAAAGAATGACATTTTCGTTCCAAAATGGCGTAGCTTCGCTGAAAATAATGCCAGGGAAAGGAACACCATAAGCATTATCTATTAGTAGTGGAATATTATGTTGTTTAGCTAGTTGGTCTAAATGCTCAACTTCTTCATCAGTAATGACATTACCAGTCGGATTTGTTGGGCGAGACACACAAATCACCCCAATATCATCAGTAACCTCTAATGTGTTGAAGTCGACTCGGTATTTAAATTGACCATTAGGTAAAAATTCTATTTGTGGCTTATTCGCGACGAATAAGCCATCATCAAGACCTGAGTCTGCATAACCGACATATTCAGGGGCAAGAGGAAATAGCACTTTACGGGTGATACCATCTTCAAAGCGACCGGCTAGCAAGTTAAATAGATAGAAAAAAGCACTCTGGCTGCCGTTAGATAGGGCAATATTTTTCGCGCTAATATTCCAACCTAGTTTTGCTTTTAGCGTTGCTGCAAGCGCTTTCAACATGGCATCTTTACCTTGAGGACCATCATAATTACATAAAGTGTCCGTCAATTGGCCATGAGCACACATCTCAGCTAACAGATCTTGGAAATACTTATCCATTTCAGGGATATGAGCAGGATTTCCTCCCCCTAACATAATGGAGCCAGGGGTTCTTATGCCTTCATTCAAGTCTTTCATTAATAATGAAATACCTGAATTTTTAGCAAATTTATTGCCAAATTTAGAAAATATCATCGCATTTATTCACATATATTTATTAGATTGTTAATGGAATTTAAAACATACTCCGCTGCACCTCAGAGTTCAACCACCAATTTCTATCTTTTATTAAGATAAAATATCAAGATGAATATATTTAGTAGTGTAAAGTGTTGCAATGTTAATGCTTTGGTGGTTTATTTTTCTTTTTACTCGATGAGTTACACCGATAAAAACTAATTTATTTAAATTGGCAACAATTCACTAAATGGTCATTTATCATGCCAGTTGCTTGCATAAAGGCGTAGCAAGTAATTGAGCCGACAAATTTAAACCCACGTTTTTTGAGCGCTTTGGAGAGAAGCTTAGAAAGTTCTGTTTCCGCAGGAACTTGTGATGAGAGCTCCCAACCGTTGATAATGGGTTGGCCATTAACAAATTGCCAAATAAAAGTGGAGAAGTCTTCACCATTTTCTTTCATGGCTAAATAAGCTTTTGCATTTGCAATAATTGCATTAATTTTTAATCGATTACGGATGATCCGAGTATCTTGCATGAGTCGCTCAATATCGTCTTCATTCATTGATGCAATTTTTTCAGGGTCGAAATGATGAAATAGATCACGATATCCTTGGCGTTTTTTTAAAATGGTGTACCAAGAGAGCCCGGCTTGTTGGCCTTCAAGGCAGATCATTTCAAATAACGTTAAGTTATCATAAGTGGGTTTACCCCATTCATGGTCGTGATAAGCGATATATTCAGGATCTTGATTGACCCAATGGCAACGTGTTAGTGCGGTATCCATTTTTCATCCTTTTTACAATGGTAATTGGTTTGCTTCAAAAAACAAACTATTTATACTGTATAAATAACCAGCTTAAAAGGGGTGAAAGTATTTTTTTTTATTTTTAGAATAAATACAGGCATATTCAATGCTGTATATCTTGCGGTCAAAGGGTATACTGGCGTACTTTCATTAAATTTTACGTATCGCGTGCGGATCTAACATGCAAAAGTTTGATACCAAAACCTTTCAAGGTCTTATCCTGACATTACAGGACTACTGGGCGCGTCAAGGCTGTACCATTGTTCAACCATTGGACATGGAAGTCGGCGCTGGAACTTCTCACCCAATGACGTGTTTGCGCGCATTAGGCCCTGAGCCTATTGCAGCGGCTTATGTTCAACCATCTCGTCGACCAACTGATGGCCGCTATGGTGAAAACCCAAACCGTCTACAACACTATTACCAGTTTCAGGTGATCATCAAACCATCACCAGACAATATCCAAGAGTTATACCTTGGTTCTTTAAAAGAATTAGGTGTTGACCCAACAGTTCACGACATTCGTTTTGTTGAAGATAACTGGGAAAACCCAACATTAGGTGCCTGGGGATTAGGCTGGGAAGTGTGGCTTAATGGGATGGAAGTTACTCAGTTCACTTACTTCCAGCAGGTCGGTGGTCTTGAGTGTAAACCAGTAACAGGTGAAATTACATACGGTTTAGAGCGCTTAGCGATGTATATCCAAGGCGTGGACAGCGTGTATGACCTTGTTTGGTGTGATGGCCCATTGGGTAAAACTACCTATGGTGATATCTATCATCAAAACGAAGTTGAGCAATCAACCTATAACTTTGAATACGCAAATGTTGATTTTCTTTTCAAATGCTTTGAAGAGTACGAAAAAGAAGCTCAACACTTGCTGGCTTTGGAAACGCCACTTCCACTACCTGCATACGAACGTATCTTGAAAGCGGCTCATACTTTCAACTTACTCGATGCACGTAAAGCCATTTCTGTTACTGAACGCCAGCGCTATATCTTACGTATTCGTACCCTAACCAAAGGGGTTGCAGAAGCGTATTATGCTTCTCGTGAAGCGCTTGGATTCCCTATGTGTCATAAGAACTAAGAGGCTGTCATGACTCAACAGACTTTCCTTGTGGAAATCGGCACCGAAGAGTTACCGCCGAAGGCTCTTCGTTCATTAGCTGAATCATTTGCTGCAAATTTTACGGCTGAACTTGATGGGGCAGATATTGCTCATGGTGCAGTAACGTGGTTTGCTGCTCCTCGCCGGTTAGCACTTAAAGTCGCTGATTTAGCGGCTTCACAGCCAGACCGTGAAATTGAAAAACGCGGCCCTGCTATCTCTCAAGCATTCGGTCCAGATGGCCAACCAACTAAAGCCGCTGAAGGCTGGGCTCGCGGGTGTGGTATTACCGTTGATCAAGCTGAGCGTTTGACCACGGATAAAGGCGAGTGGCTACTCTATCGTGCCCAAATGAAAGGGCAGGCAGTCAGTGAATTACTGGCTGATATGGTTAGCCGTGCATTGGCCAAATTACCTATACCTAAATTAATGCGTTGGGCAGATAAGGACACACAATTTGTTCGCCCTGTGCACACGGTAACATTGTTACTGGGTAGTGATGTTATTGATGGCGAAATTTTAGGTATTAAGAGCGGGCGCACAATTCGTGGTCACCGTTTCATGGGTGAATCTGAATTTACTATTGATAATGCGGAACAATATCCAGCCATTTTACGTGAACGCGGTAAAGTCATGGCGGATTACGCAGAACGTAAAGCGGTTATTAAAGCAGATGCGGAAAAAGCGGCTCAGGCTCTTGGTGGTCAAGCTGACTTAACAGATAGTTTGCTTGAAGAAGTGACTTCATTGGTTGAATGGCCGGTCGTTTTAACAGCTAAATTTGAAGAGAAATTCTTAGATGTTCCTTCAGAAGCGCTAGTTTATACCATGAAAGGGGACCAAAAATATTTCCCAGTTTATGATAAGACGGGCAAGTTAATGCCTAATTTTATCTTTGTGGCAAATATTGAGTCTTCTGATCCTCAGCAAATTATTTCAGGTAACGAAAAAGTTGTACGCCCGCGTTTAGCCGATGCCGAATTTTTCTTTAAAACTGACCGTAAACAACGTTTGGAAGATAACTTACCACGCTTAGAAACTGTATTGTTCCAAAAACAATTAGGTACACTGCGTGATAAAACTGACCGTTTAGAAGCATTAGCTGGCTGGATTGCAAACAAAATTGGTGCAGATGTAAACCATGCGACACGAGCTGGTTTATTAGCAAAATGTGACTTAATGACTAATATGGTGTTTGAATTCACAGACACTCAAGGCGTTATGGGAATGCATTATGCACGCCATGATGGTGAGTCAGAAGACGTTGCATTAGCTTTAAAAGAGCAGTACCAACCGCGTTTTTCTGGAGATGCACTTCCATCGACTGATGTTTCAGCCGCATTAGCATTGGCTGAAAAAATGGATACGCTTGCTGGTATTTTTGGTATTGGCCAACATCCTAAAGGCGATAAAGACCCATTCGCTTTGCGCCGTGCTGCATTAGGTGTCTTACGCATCATCGTAGAAAAAGGCTACCAGCTTGATCTTGTTGAAATGACAGAAGAAGCAGCTCGTTTATACGGTGATAAATTAACCAATAAAAATGTGGTTAATGACGTTGTCGAGTTCATGCTTGGTCGTTTCCGTTCTTGGTATCAAGAATTAGGCTATAGTATTGATACCATCCAAGCGGTATTAGCTCGTCATCCAACACAACCTGCTGACTTTGATGCACGAGTGAAAGCTGTTACTCACTTCCGTTCATTAGAAGAGGCGCAGGCACTTGCAGCGGCAAATAAACGTGTTTCCAATATTCTGAGCAAATCAGAAGAAAAATTGGCTGATAACGTTTTAGCTTCTGTTCTAAAAACACCTGAAGAAGTCAAACTTGCGACCCATGTTGTGGTATTGCAAGATAAACTTGCGCCAATGTTTGCAGAAAGGAATTATCAAGAGGCTTTAGTTGAATTAGCTTCTTTACGCGATATCGTAGATGAATTCTTTGCAAATGTTATGGTAATGGATGAAGACCAAGCGGTTCGTATTAATCGTTTGACGCTATTAAGCCAATTACGTGAGTTGTTCTTAAAAGTAGCGGATATTTCTTTGCTTCAATAGCCTTAAAAATAGGTTATTAGCTTGTAGTTAACGTTATTTTTATAAACGCTAACCTGTTTGATAAATAAGCACTAAAATATTCTAGTGCTTATTTTTTACTTAAAATAAGGTAATTTGCATATAAGCCTTACTGTTTTGGTGGTTTTATCAGCAAACGAACAGAATTGGCGAAAAATGGGTTGACGATCTCCGTTCTTGGCAGTATTATTCACACCGTTTTCGGCGAGTAGCGCAGCTTGGTAGCGCAACTGGTTTGGGACCAGTGGGTCGGAGGTTCGAATCCTCTCTCGCCGACCAAATTTTAGAACCCACCTCATTGAGGTGGGTTTTTTCGTTTATATCCCTTCCTATTTTTCACCCCAACTATTTCAGACTAACTTGGCTTGCACTCAATAACCTATCTCTGTTGATATATAAGCTGATTCACTCATGTTGTTTTAGGTAAAAACGCTTTTTCATTACAAGGACTCGTTAATGAAAGTTAATAACGTTTTATCGATACCTCTTTGTTTCTTCTTATTAAGTCTTTATACCGTTATTGGCTTTAAAGCTTATAGCGCGCCTATAGCGCCTCCAAATGGTATTGTTGAGATGCCATCTACTTGTATTATGATAAACCAAGTACATTTCATTGGGCTTGAGCAGATTAAGGAAATAGCTGTTAGCCAAGTCAATAAATGGCGGCAAAAGATAGAGGGCCAATGTATTGATGAACAAGGCTTACTCAATTATGCAGATGATATTACGGCGAAGTTAATTCATGCAGGCTATCTGACCTCTTACTTGTATTACCCTGAGCAAACTTTTCTGTTTGGTATTTTGCAAGCAAAAATAATAGCAGGAACGGTTTCTTCTGTGGTTTATCAAAATGAGCAGTCAGAAGACAAATCATTACCACACATATTTCCTTTCCAGTTAGGTGATACGCTTAATTTACGGCAAATTGAACAAGGCTTGTACAATTTGCAAAATACATCTTTACTTCCTTTCCATATCAAACTAATTCCTGATGATACTTATGGGAATGCCACGCAAATTGTCGTGGTAGGCCAGCACCGACGCGAATTCCAAGGTGCACTTTCTTTTGAATCACACTCAATTTCTCGGCAAGTCGGTAGCACTGTTGGCCATACTTTTATGGTCGCCAATCCTTTTTTACGAAGTGATTTTTTATATTCAGAAATCAGCCGTCAGTTTAGTAACACAGAAGAAACTGAAATTAAATCAGCAATATTATTTTACTCTCTCCCCTATCAATATTGGTTGTTTTCAATATTTAGTGGGTATCAGGAAAATAAAACAGTTATTACCAGCAATGATGTCGCTTTACCACTACAGCAGCATAACGGCTTCTTATTACTACAAGCCGAATATTTATTAAAACGAACAGAAAAAACGGTAACTTCATTAAGTCTAGGGTCTGAAAGCCAAAAAAGTGACACGTTTTTGGCTGACCTACACTTACGAACACAACAACGCTTGGCTCATTACATCATTGGTGGGTTAACTCATCAGGTCAATTTTTTACGGGGAAGTGCTTTAGTTACATTAACGTATAAACAAGGAACTAACTGGTTTGGTACCAATGTACAGCAAATTACGGGTTTAAATAAGCCACAGGTTTTACAGATTTCGGCTTCAGCAATGAAGGAAGCCTCCCCTTTTCAATATCAAAGCCAATTTGATATGCAATTAAGTCGTGACAAGCTAGATGTTTTATTAGACCAAGGATCACTTACTGGTTTTGGAGGTGTTAGTGGTTTTATCGGTGGAGCTGAGCACCTTGAAATGGGGGATAATAGCTTAAAGCTACAAAACGAGGTGCTCTGGCAGAGCCCATGGCCGCATATGGCTTTATATACCTCGTTAGGTTTAGGAACAACATCAAATGATAGAGCCACATTTTGGAAAGAAAACCTATTGCTGGGAGGGAGAGTCGGAGCTAAAGGTCAAATTGGGAGTTTGTCATATCATTTATTTGTAGAAGCGCCAGTTTGGCAAACTGATCGACTATTGGTAAATTCAATGAGTTCGAGCCTTCAAATGAAATTTCATTATTAGTTAAATCATAGGGTTAAAGCAGGTGATTGCATCTATTTAAAATGACCTAGGTAATATTAGGCAATTGTAGTTTTTATCATCGGTATTAAAGCATATTCTGTACTTTGGAAAATAAGAATACAAACTACAGCCAGTATTATTTTATTCTTTAAGTTATCAATTGGTTAAAATTATGTTTATTGAAAGCAGTTGAATGTTTTTTATTTGCATAAAAAACAAACTAAATAATTACATACTAAAATAATTTCCACATCGATTCTCTCTAGTGTTTTATTTCGTATCATGCCAACAAAAGCACTATATTCGTTCAGTAATTCAGCACTTAATCACAAATATAAAAATAAATAACCTCGATATAAAACCCTATTCACTACTAATTATATGGTTATAACACCTGCATCTTGCACTTCATTATGAAATTTTAAGCTAAATTGCAATGCTAATTGTTTCTAATATGTTACATGAATTGTGGGCGGAGCGTAAATGTGGCTATTGACGAAGTGAGTGACAGTTGATTAATTGCACAATGAATAACAAAAAATACAGATACTACATCTGTCGCTTTTATGACGGATCTAGACATCAAGCAAAACAACATGAACACCATAGGAGCATACAGATGCGCTCTATTAAAAAGACAGGTCTACTGACTGTAGGACTTACATTGGCAGCATTAGCAGTATCAGCAACAGTACAGGCAAAAACGTTAGTTTACTGTTCTGAAGGTTCTCCAGAAGGCTTTAACCCACAGTTGTTCACATCAGGAACAACCTATGATGCAAGCTCTATCCCGCTGTATAACCGTTTAGTTGAATTCAAATTAGGAACAACGGAAATTGAACCGGGTTTAGCGGAAAGCTGGGAAGTGAGTGATGATGGTAAAGAGTACACTTTCCATCTACGTAAGGGTGTCAAATGGCACTCTAACAAAGAATTTAAACCGACCCGTGATCTTAACGCAGATGATGTGATTTATACATTTATGCGCCAAAAAGATGCAAATCACCCATATCATAAAGTTTCAGGCGGTAGCTACGAATACTTTATGGGAATGGATATGGATAAAATTATCGATAAAGTTGAAAAAGTCGATGATAACACAGTAAAAATCACATTAACTCGCCCAGAATCACCATTCTTAGCTGATATGGCAATGGACTTTGCATCGATTCTTTCTGCTGAATATGCAGACCAGATGTTGAAAGCGGGTACGCCAGAGAAAGTGGACTTAAACCCAATTGGAACGGGCCCATTTGTTCTGCAACAATACCAAAAAGACTCTCGTATTCTTTATAAAGCCAATGACCAATATTGGGGTACAAAACCTAAACTTGACCGTTTAGTCTTCTCTATCACACCAGATGCTTCCGTTCGTTATGCAAAACTGCAAAAAAATGAATGCCAAGTCATGCCATATCCAAATCCGGCTGATTTAGAGCGCATGAAGCAAGATAAAGACATTACATTAATGGAGCAACCAGGCCTAAACGTCGGCTATCTCTCTTATAATGTTGAGAAAAAACCATTAGATAATCAAAAGGTTCGCCAAGCACTGTCTATGGCGGTGAACAAAGATGCAATTATCGAAGCGGTTTATCAAGGTGCAGGCCAAAAAGCGAAAAACCTTATCCCACCGACAATGTGGGGCTATAACGATGCGGTAAACGATTACGAATATAATCCTGAAAAAGCCAAAGCCTTATTAGCAGAAGCGGGTTTCCCGAATGGTTTTGAAATTGACCTGTGGGCAATGCCTGTTCAACGACCATATAACCCAAATGCACGCCGTATGGCGGAAATGATCCAAGCAGACTGGGCAAAAGTTGGCGTTAAATCAAAAGTTGTTAGCTACGAATGGGGAGAGTACCTCAAACGTGCGAAAGATGGTGAGCCACAAACAGTAATGATGGGTTGGACGGGTGACAATGGGGACCCTGATAACTTCTTTGCAACCTTGTTTAGCTGTGCAGCAAAAGAGCAAGGTTCTAATTACTCAAAATGGTGTAATGAAAGCTTTGAGAACTTGATCCAACCAGCGCGCCAAACAGCAGATCACGACAAGCGAGTCGAACTGTACAAACAAGCGCAAGTTGTGATGAATGAGCAGGCGCCAGCCCTCATTATCGCGCACTCTACAGTGTTTGAACCCGTACGTAAAGAAGTCAAAGGCTATGTGGTTGACCCATTAGGCAAGCACCACTTCGAAAACGTCGATATTGAGAAGTAATCGTATCTAATCTGTCTATGCCCTTCGTTGCTGGTTTAGAGCGGAGGGCGTTTTCTTCTCTAGAAGAAGCAGAGAAGTTAAGTTGTTTGTGAGCACCCGGAAAAGCAATTTTCTGAGTAGCCAAACGGACTAAGAGCCGTCAACGGCATTATTAAAGAGATTCAGGATATGTTGCAATTTATCCTCCGACGATTGGGGCTTGTGATCCCCACGTTTATCGGTATTACATTATTGACTTTTGCCTTTGTCCACATGATCCCAGGCGACCCGGTGATGATCATGGCCGGTGAAAGGGGACTATCCCCTGAAAGGCATGCTTATTTAATGGCAGAGTTAGGGCTTGATCAGCCACTTTGGAAACAATATCTTCATTATATCAATGGGATATTTCATGGTGATTTAGGGATTTCCTTAAAAAGTCGCATCGGTGTATGGGAAGAGTTTTTGCCCCGTTTTTTAGCGACAGTGGAATTGGCAACTTGTGCCATGATTTTTGCAATTTCTGTAGGGATCCCAGTTGGGGTTTTAGCCGCAGTAAAACGTGGTTCAATCTTTGACCATACTGCGATTGGCCTTTCTTTAACAGGCTACTCAATGCCTATCTTCTGGTGGGGGATCATGCTCATCATGTTAGTGTCGGTGCAATTAGACCTCACCCCTGTTGCAGGACGAGTGAGTGACACTGTTTTTCTTGATGATTCCCAGCCTCTGACCGGTTTTATGCTAATTGATACCCTAATTTGGGGTGAAGATGGCGATTTTATTGATGCGGTAGAGCACTTGATATTGCCTTCCATTGTTTTGGGTACGATCCCATTAGCCGTTATTGTGCGTATGACTCGCTCGTCAATGTTGGAAGTATTGGGAGAGGATTATATTCGTACTGCACGTGCTAAAGGTCTTGGCCGCGCTCGCGTAATTTTAATTCACGCACTACGTAATGCATTATTACCCGTTGTTACGGTAATTGGCTTGCAGGTTGGGGTGATGTTAGCAGGGGCTATCTTGACAGAAACTATTTTCTCATGGCCTGGGTTAGGGCGCTGGTTAATCGAAGGGCTACAGCGTCGTGATTACCCTGTGGTACAAGGGGGAGTTCTGCTGGTTGCTACACTGATTATCTTCGTAAACTTAGTGGTCGACGTGCTGTATGGCATTGTAAACCCACGTATTCGTCATAAGAAATAAGGAGCGCTAAATGTCTCAATCTACTGAGCCAACCGTTGTCAGCGCCCCACAGCCGATGACACCATTACAAGAATTTTGGCATTATTTTAAACGTAACAAAGGAGCAGTTGTCG
Organism: Providencia sp. PROV109; assembly: GCF_033681625.1. NCBI lineage: Bacteria > Pseudomonadati > Pseudomonadota > Gammaproteobacteria > Enterobacterales > Morganellaceae > Providencia > Providencia sp. PROV109. The sequence continues at coordinate 4,411,589 of NZ_CP096320.1, read as the reverse complement.
GGATGTTCTACATTATCCTGATGGTACTGATTGCGATTTTTGCAGGTATATTAGCTCCACATGCTCCAGATGAACAATTTCGTGATTTCTTACTTGCTCCGCCAGTTTGGGAAGATGGGGGAAGTTGGCAGTTTATTTTAGGCACTGATGATGTTGGGCGTGATTTACTCTCTCGTTTAATGTATGGCGCCCGCCTGTCACTGCTAGTTGGTTGTTTAGTGGTTGTGCTATCGTTAATCATGGGGGTCACTATTGGTGTGATCGCTGGCTATTTTGGTGGTGTCGTTGACGCATTAATTATGCGAGTTGTCGATATCATGTTGGCATTGCCAAGTTTGTTATTAGCTTTGGTACTGGTCGCCATTTTTGGACCTTCGATTGTTAATGCCTCGATTGCTTTGACGTTTGTTGCATTACCTCACTATATTCGATTAACACGAGCGGCTGTTTTAGTCGAAGTCAACCGTGACTATGTGACGGCTTCTCGTGTTGCGGGTGCAGGGGCAGTACGCCAAATGTTCGTGAATATTTTGCCTAACTGTTTGGCACCATTGATTGTACAGGCCTCTTTAGGTTTTTCGAATGCCATTTTAGATATGGCTGCTTTGGGTTTCCTCGGAATGGGCGCGCAGCCACCAACTCCTGAGTGGGGAACGATGCTGTCTGATGTGCTGCAATTTGCACAAAGCGCATGGTGGGTTGTGACTTTCCCTGGACTGGCAATTTTATTGACGGTGCTTGCGTTTAACCTAATGGGTGATGGGTTACGTGATGCATTTGATCCAAAACTCAAGCAGTGATGAGGTAACCAAATGGCATTGTTAAATGTAGAACAACTTTCGGTTCATTTCGGAGACGAAAAGGCACCGTTTCGCGCCGTTGACCGCATCAGCTATAGCGTTGATAAAGGCCAAGTCGTTGGTATTGTAGGGGAATCTGGTTCAGGTAAATCAGTGAGTTCACTGGCTATTATGGGGTTAATTGATTACCCGGGAAAAGTGATGGCGAATTCATTGCAATTTGATGGACGAGATTTACTGTCAATCCCTGAAAAAGAGCGCCGGCAAATCGTTGGTGCCGATGTGGCGATGATTTTCCAAGACCCGATGACCAGTTTAAACCCATGTTTTACGGTGGGTTATCAGATTATGGAAGCATTGAAAGTCCACCAAGGCGGCAGCAAAAGTACGCGTAAGCAACGGGCAATTGACCTGTTAGACATGGTGGGTATCCCTGACCCACAATCACGTTTAGATGTGTATCCTCACCAATTGTCAGGAGGAATGAGCCAGCGTGTGATGATTGCTATGGCGATAGCATGCCGGCCTAAATTATTGATTGCGGATGAGCCGACAACGGCATTAGATGTCACTATTCAAGCCCAAATTATTGAATTATTGTTGGAATTGCAGCAGCAAGAAAATATGGCATTAGTGCTTATCACGCATGACCTCGCTTTAGTGGCAGAAGCTGCGCATCATATTATTGTGATGTATGCGGGGCAGGTGGTGGAGTCCGCCAAAGCAAGTGATATTTTTAAACATCCTCGCCATCCTTATACACAAGCGCTATTACGTGCCTTGCCGGAATTTGCGACGAATAAATCCCGTTTAGCCTCACTTCCTGGTGTGGTCCCCGGAAAATACGATAGGCCTGTAGGGTGTTTATTGAACCCACGTTGTCCGTATGCAACGGAGAAATGCCGTCAAGAAGAGCCAATGTTACAAACCGTTGGTGATCGCCAAGTCAAATGCCATATGCCGCTGGATGATATGGGGAGGCCAACATTATGAGTGATAAACAACACACTCCATTGCTCAAAGCGGTGGATTTGAAAAAATATTATTCCGTCAAAAGAGGGGTTTTTGCTGCTGAAAAAACCTTAAAAGCATTGGATGGAGTCTCTTTTGAGCTAGAACGAGGTAAAACACTGGCCGTGGTTGGGGAGTCGGGGTGTGGTAAATCGACATTAGGTCGTTTATTAACCATGATTGAGCAACCTTCTGAGGGCGAGTTGTATTACCAAGACCAAAACTTGTTAGTAAAAGATAAGTCTGCAGAGAAACTGCGTCGCCAAAAAATCCAAATTGTGTTTCAAAACCCTTATGGCTCTTTGAATCCACGTAAAAAGGTGGGGCAAATTTTGGAAGAGCCGTTATTGATTAATACTTCACTGTCGAAAGAGCAGCGCAAGGAAAAAGTATTATCGATGATGGCTAAAGTGGGTTTAAAAACAGAGCACTATAGCCGATATCCTCACATGTTTTCTGGTGGTCAACGCCAGCGTATCGCGATAGCACGTGGTTTAATGCTTGACCCTGACATTGTGGTTGCAGATGAACCCGTTTCCGCACTGGATGTTTCTGTTCGTGCTCAAGTATTAAATCTGATGATGGATTTACAGCAAGATTTAGGTTTGTCTTATGTCTTTATTTCACATGATTTATCGGTGGTAGAGCATATTGCTGATGAAGTCATGGTGATGTATTTAGGCCGCTGTGTGGAGAAAGGAACAAAAGAGCAGATTTTTAATAACCCTCTTCACCCTTATACTCAAGCGTTATTATCAGCGACACCAAGGTTGAACCCAGACGCTCGGCGCGAACGTATTAAGTTAACGGGAGAGTTACCAAGTCCTTTAAACCCACCACCGGGGTGCGCATTTGCAGCGCGTTGCCGTAGAGCATTTGGTCAGTGTACTCAATTTCAACCAACATTGAAGGAATATAACCAACAGTTAGTTGCGTGTTTTGCGGTTGATGAAGATGAAAAACAAACGGTTGTCGTGAGTTAAGGAGTGAAACGGTGGAAAGGCTAACTTTCTGCCGTCTTTTATTCTAGTGCCACTTTAAGCCGCTTTAACATGCTGTTTGTCCTAAATACCCAATCTTTCTTTTTAAGCTACTCTTTTACGGATAAAATCAAGTATACTGACTGATGTTTCCGTTTTCTTTAAAAAGCTGCTTGATTAGAAAGGTTGTGGCCAAATGAATACCCGAGTCCAACGCTCACTAACATTAAAAAGTATGGTCGTATTCTTTATGATTACGCTACTATCACTTGCGCTTTTTTTAGCTATTCAATTCAGTTACTTAGTTGAACAACGTAAGCAAGATTATTTAGACCAGCTCAGTAACGCTGTAGTGCAAATTCAAAAACCATTAACAGATTCCCTCCTAAGCTCCGACCTTAATGAAGTTAAACGGCTGCTGATAAGCTTAAAGACATCAGGCATTATGGGAAACGCGATTATTACTGTTGATGGCACAACGGTAATGAACCTAAGCTTTGCAACGCCGAAGCCGATACCCAATTGGGTTACCCATTTTGTGGGGATCCCTGTCGAAATGACTGTACCATTGTATGCGTATGGAAATGTTGTGTTGCAAGCGAAGCCTCAAGGGTATTTAACATTACAAGTGGATCCTAACCGTGTTTATCGATTTGCGCTAAATACCCTTGCTTTGATGACAACAACTTATTTATTGTTGGTACTCATTATTGCTATTGGAATGACGTGGTGTGTCAGTCGTATGATAATAAGGCCGCTACGTAAAATCGCAATTGAATTACAGACAAATTCTGAAGTTAATCAAATTGTTGTGTCTGAATATCATCGTGACGATGAGCTCGGTTTACTTGCAAAAGGGTATAACCGTCAAAGAAAACAGCAAAAATCAGATTAAGTCATGAACATGAACTCAGCTTTATGGTCTAATATCGTTATAGTGGTAACAATGAAAAATGGAATAAAGCCAAACTATATCGTTTAACCCGATAAGTTCACGTTTTTCGTTAATTTATCTGTTGCTATTTGCGGTTAAATATAAAGATATAAAACACATAGGGGTTTACATGCAGGGCTTGAAAGTTCGGTATATCATTGGTGTTGTATTATTCTCAGTCGCGTATTTAGCGGGAGCTGAGCCTTTACAACCTGATCCAGCATGGCAGCAAGGGAAGCTAGAAAATGGCTTTAGCTGGCAATTATTACAAACACCGCAACGTCCTAATGATCGTATCCAGCTTAGGTTAGCAATTAAAACAGGCTCATTAACAGAAAAAGCGAGCGAAAAAGGGTACAGTTACCTCATTCCTAAAATGGCGTTGCTTCATCAAACTGAAGCATTTCCAACAGCAACATTACAAGATTTCTGGCGTCAGGCCACAGACCCTGACATGCCAATTCCACCCGCTGTTGTTTCTTATGACTACACCATTTATAGCTTAAGTTTACCGAATAATCGCCCAGACTTAATTAAGCAAGCACTCAGCTGGTTAGCAACTTCTGTTGCAGGAGCTGAGTATACAGAAACGACATTACATAATGGTTTGACAGCACAAAATGTCCCAGTTGCAACACTTCCTTTAAATGCCAATGATCCCGTTTGGCGAGCGCGTTTAAAGGGGTCGACGATGATGGGGTATGACCCAGGCCAAAAACCGAATGATGTTGTAGCTCTTGATAGTGTGAATTCTTTTTATCAAAAATGGTACACACCGGACGTCATGACATTGTATGTAGCGGGCCATGTTGATTCTCGAATGTTATCTGATTCAATTTCACAAACTTTCTCATCATTAGAAGGTAGGCGCTCTGAACCTGTTTCTGTTGCAGTACTATCGGCGGTAAAACCACAATCTATTGATATTTTACAGGAACAGCCTGCACAGGATACGCTTTCATTAATTTGGGATATTGATTGGCTCCCCATTAAAGACTCAAATGTTTTATTGCGTTATTGGTCGAGCGATTTAGCACGTGAAGCGGTTTATCGTTCTTTGCAAAAAGCGTTCAATCAAAAATTTAATCAAGGAGAAGTTGTTCCGGGGTTAGATTGTCGTGTGCAATATCAGAAAGCCAGTTGTACGTTAACGGTGACAGCAGCACCTGAAAAAATGGCAGCGGTAACGGATATTGTTGCGAGTGAGCTTGCATCGATTAACCAAAATGGTATTGCTGCTGAGCTATTTGACGATATGCTTAAAGAAAAACAAGTGCAGTTATCGCAACTATTTGCAGCCTATGCGCGTACGAGTACTGATGTTTTGATTAGCCAACGTTTGATTTCTCAACAAAATGGGGTGGTTGACATTGCTCCTGAACAATACCAGCGGTTAAGGCAATCTTTCTTGGCGTCACAAAGCCTTGAACAGGTGAATATGGAAGCCCGTCGGTTATTATCTCAAGAGGCAGCGTTTGTATTAGCGCAGCCAAAAGATAAACAAATGATGGATGCAGAACAAATTCGCCAGAAATTTACCAAGGTATTATGGCCCCAAATTGCTGCGCCAGTACCAACAGAAGCGGCTCCTGCTGCACCAGCAGAAGAAAACCACACCTCACAATAAGCATGAAAAGATAGATATATGAAAAGATAGTCATTGAATGATTCAGTGGCTACCTTTTCATTAATGTTATTGGCTTAATAGCGATTCAATAACGCGAATTAGAGTCTCTCGCGACTCTCTGTCATCAACAAATCCTGCCGCACTGATTTTTGCTTCTGGTGCGTAATAGGCTACAGATCCCCAAAAGCCTAAATGGGAATACAGGGTGATACCATTGACCACATTCACCATAATGCCTAATCGGTAAAGTTCTGCACCTTCGTGAGAGCCCATACTAAGCATCGTCTTTAGCGTGTTCGGTGATGAAAAAATATTTCCCTCAAACAGCGCTTCTAGAAATATCGCCATTTGTTTCGAGGACATAACTAAACCCCCACCGCCATAGGTATCCATGGAAGCATGAATATGTGTTCCATCCAATTTACCTAAATATTGACGAGCCCGTGGTGCTGCGATTTGCGGCGGTTGTTCTAATGACTCCCAATATGCGCTCTCGAGACCAATAGAATCGAAATGCAAAAGCTCCCTAACAGCTAGGCCAAGAGATTGCCCCGTAATCCGTTCAATAATATCACCGAGCAAAATATAACCCGTATCTGAATAGATAAAGGATTTTGCAGGCGAAAACGTTGGAAATTGTTTACGCATGTACATTTCGATTTGTTCTGTTCGGCTCCAAACATAGTTAGGTTGTTTGAGAACGGCTTTTAGATAGTCTCCATCTGCATGGTCTAGCAGGCCACTACTGTGCTCCAGTAAATGGCGGATAGTGATAGCGTGAGTATTATATTGGGTACTGAGTAGCGTATTATATTGAGGGTCAATATATTCAGATATTGCATCATCAATACTGAGTTTTTCCATTTCAGCAAGACGTAAAATTGCAGCTGCGGTAAATGTCTTTGTATTACTGGCAATTCGTAGTGGTGTATCAACAGTAAGAGGCCTACCTTCAATATCCATTCCTCTAGCACAGAAGGCACCCACGCTATTTTTGCTTTGATTATGATAGTAAAGGACGATGCCACAAGTTAAATTTTCGAGTTGTTGAATAGAGGTGGTCATAATAATCTCATTATTGAATGATTAAGATGAGGATATATGGCATCTTAATCATATCTATACGATCCCTGTACGCTTTAAATGCGCTTAAAGTGACAATATGGCGATGACACAATGGCAAGTGTTTTTTCTTTTTATATAAATTTGGTGCTATGTTTATCCTCAATATAAGAACATAAAATGTACCCAGACATTGAAGTAAAGGAAATAACATGAATAGCTCGAATATATTTCTACAACGGTTAGGTTTGCGTTATCCCATTATACAAGCCCCAATGGCGGGAGTTTCTACTCCGGCGCTAGCCGCTGCGGTTTCAGAAGCTGGAGGGCTTGGCTCACTAGGCCTAGGCGCAAATTCAGTAGAACAAGCTCGCCAATTGATTACTCAAACACAAGCACTGACAAGTAAAGCATTCAATGTCAATTTATTCTGCCATTTACCTGCGAAACGTCATCCTGATAATGAACTGGCATGGAGCCAGTATTTAGCGCCTTATTTCGCTCAATTTAATGAGACTCCTCCTACCTATCTCAATGAAATTTATCACACTTTTTTAGATAACTCAGAAATGTTATCTATGTTACTTGAAACAAAACCTGCAGTAGTGAGTTTTCATTTTAATATTCCATCCATCGAGGTGGTACAGCAATTGAAACAACATGGTATTTATACCATGGCGACGGCAACGAATTTACAAGAAGCACAACAAATTGAATTGGCTGGAATTGATGCTGTTGTTGCACAAGGTATTGAAGCGGGAGGGCATCGAGGCATGTTTGATTTGCAAGTTTTAGATGAAGAACTCACCACTTATGAATTAGTGACGTTAATCTCTCAACATATTGATTTACCTGTGATTGCAGCGGGTGGCATAATGGATGGGCAAGATATCAATAGGGCTTTAGAGTGCGGTGCTGCTGCCGCTCAATTAGGCACTGCATTTTTGCTTTGCCCTGAATCTGCCGCGAACGCAGGCTATCGGGCTAAGATCAAATCGCAAACAGCGGATCACACTCAACTAACTTCTGCTATTTCAGGGCGCCCAGCGAGAGGGATTATTAATCAATTTATTCGAGCAGGTAACGGCTATGAGACAAGTCAATTACCTGATTATCCATTGGTTTATGATATTGGTAAGCAGCTCAATGCAGCAGCAATGAAGTTAGGTAGTGATGAGTTTGCGGCATATTGGGCGGGGCAGAATGTGGCGAAAGCTCGTGAGATGTCTGCGTCTTTATTGGTTAGAACGTTGGCAGAAGAAATGAAACGCTAGTTTTAAACAGTGGTAGGGCGGTTTGTCTTACCGCCCCAGTAAGTTGTTATTTAATTATTTCGTTATCCAATGAACCTTTTGGCTCATCAGTCGCTATCCAAGCTGCACAAAATAAGGTTAAACGCGCAAAGAAGTAAAAGAATGCCATTAGGCCAAGCACTGAACCAAAAGCCGCTCCAGAAGGTGACGAAGCAAGGTTAGGTAAAATCCATGTCATAATGGATTTAATGATTTCAAACCCAATAGCAGCAAGTAATGTTCCTTTAAATAGTGACCTGCGGCGATGCTGCATACGCGGTAGGATCCAAAAAATCCATAAAAATAGTAGGAAATTAGCTATAATTGATATTGTTAAACCAATCAGTGTCCAAGCAGGTTTAAGCCATTCTATACCATCTAACCCAAGCGTACTGACAATCGTTGCTTGTGCAGAGCCAGCAACAGAGGTAAGTGTAATTGTCACAATTAAGGCAATAAGTAGGCCAATTAAGGCAAAGAAGTCGCGAATGTAGCGGAAAATAATATTTTCATGTTCATCTTCATTACGTTCCCATACAGAACGTGATTGTGCCAAAATAGCTAAACGTAAGTTATTAACCCAATTAACCCCTGAGTACACGGCTAAAGCCAACCCTGTCAGCCCAACTGTCGTACGTTGGCGGATTGCGGTGTCTATTGTTCTTTCTAATGTATTTGCGAGCGTAGGGTCAGTAATATTTGCAGAAATTCCACGAACTAATTTTTCAAGCAATTCAGGATTACTGGCTAATACAAAACCGGCAGCGGCGAATGAAAACATTAAAACGGGAATTAAAGAGAGAAAGGAGAAATAGGTAATTGCAGCCCCAAACTGGTTCCCCATTCGGTCATTAAAACGTTGCACGGTACGAATGATGTGAGCAATAAAAGGAATTGCACAAATAAAGTTCACAACTCGCATTGAGAAGGTCACTGCTTTTTTACTGCCATCAATACTTTTATTCAGTGTCGCTTTCAGTTTATTAGTATCTTTCTGTTCTTCTTCCTGCGTATTCGACATTTAATCCCCTTTTCCCGCAACTAAAAGTTGTCTGACTTTTCGACCTATTTAATGCCTATAAATGAATGATATGCATAATACTATAGCTTAAATTGGACAATAACTTCATCCCAATGACTGTTTTAAGAGACAAATAGTCATTGGAACGTTTGTTTAAAGTCAAAGCAACTGGTTAATTAATCAGAGGAAAAGGGGCGTTAGAAATTAAAGCGCATCTTTATAAACTTGCAGTTCAGCTTGGGCTTCTTTTAATTCTGCTTGAGCTTCTGCGAGTTTTCTTTCACGTTTTTTAATTTTACTACTGTCATCGCCTTTTAATTTTTCTTCCTGCAGCTCAGCTTCGCGTTCCTGCACCTTTTCTGTTTTCTCAGCTACATCTTTTTGACTATCACGATATAAAGATTCTGGAGTGCAATAACGATTCACATTATCTAATGCTTCTTCTAAGCCTTTAACTCGATGCTGATTACCATGTTGTTTTGCGTAATCAATTTGTTCTTGAATGCGTTGTTTCTTTATTTCGCAGCCATTTTGTGTTTTTGCTGCCATTACTGATGCGCTAGCAAAAAAGGAAATACAAATACTAGTTGTAAGGAGTAGTTTATTCATCATTTACCTCTGTTTATTTTAAAATTTGTGTTTAGGATAGCGTTTTATTTCTTTTCAGTCATGTGAATTTTAACACAGCTATGGTTATGACATTTGTAGTCAATTTTAGCTATAATGACGCGGATGAATAAATCCGGTCTATTTTTTGTTCAAAAGGGCTATCTTTAAAGAACCTATTTAATAATAGTCATCTTAGTGGCTAGTATTGAATTTCCTCAGGAAACAAACGTTACATGTTAAGTTATCGTCACAGCTTTCACGCAGGCAACCATGCTGATGTGTTAAAACACACAGTACAGAGCTTGATCATTGAATCTCTGAAAGAGAAAGAAAAACCGTTTCTGTATTTAGATACACATTCAGGTGCTGGCCGTTATCAATTAACGGGGGAACATGCAGAAAAAACAGGTGAATATCTTGAAGGGATTGCGCGTATTTGGGAGCAACCTGATTTGCCTGAGGAATTATTGCCGTATATGAATATTGTGCGCCAATTGAATGATAATGGGCGTTTACGCTATTACCCAGGTTCACCATTATTAGCAAAATATTTATTACGTGAACACGATAAGCTGGTATTAACTGAACTACATTCGAGCGATTATCCATTATTACGTACAGAATTTTCACGGGATAACCGCGCGCAAGTTTTCAAGGAAGACGGCTATCAACAGCTAAAATCGAAACTACCCCCACAGAGTCGACGTGGCTTTGCGCTGATGGACCCTCCTTATGAGATGAAGACGGATTATGAAGCGGTCGTGAAAGGGGTGGTGGAAGGCTATAAACGCTTTGCAACAGGAACATATGCAATTTGGTATCCTGTTGTATTACGTCAACAAATTAAGCGTATGGTCAATCAATTAGAAGCAACAGGCATTCGTAAAATATTACAAATTGAATTGGCGGTACGTCCTGATAGCGACCAACGTGGGATGACGGCATCCGGTATGATAGTGATCAACCCACCTTGGAAACTTGAGCAGCAAATGAAGAATGTGCTGCCATGGTTACATAAAACACTCGTCCCAGAAGGCACTGGGCATACGTTAGTTGAGTGGATTGTGCCAGAGTAAACTGTATTTTTGATAGGTAATACCGATTAAATTAACAGGTGTTATCTATCGTAAAGCGCTATTTATGCCATGACAATCAATAGTATGATGCGAGAAAATGCATTCATAAATCATTCAATCAATGGGAATAACCAAATTATGAGCAAACATTACGACTATATCGCAATTGGTGGCGGAAGCGGTGGTATTGCGTCGATGAACCGTGCAGCAATGTATGGGCAAAAATGTGCCTTAATTGAGGCGAAAGCATTAGGTGGGACTTGTGTTAACGTGGGCTGCGTACCGAAAAAGGTGATGTGGCATGCGGCACAAATCTCGGAAGCTATTCGCAATTATGGTCCTGATTATGGTTTTGATGCGACAATTAATCGTTTTGATTGGAAAACACTTATTGATAGTCGTACTGCTTATATTGACCGAATTCACCAGTCTTATGACCGTGTCTTAGGGAATAATAAAGTTGATGTCATCAATGGTTTTGCACGTTTTATTGATGCCCATACTGTTGAGGTAAATGGTGAAACCTACACGGCAGACCATATTTTGATTGCAACTGGCGGGCGTCCAGTGATCCCTGCTATCCCAGGTGCAGAATATGGCATGACTTCTGATGGCTTCTTTGAACTTGAAGCATTGCCAAAACGTGTTGCGGTTGTGGGTGCCGGTTATATTGCCGTTGAACTTGCTGGTGTATTAAATGGTTTAGGCGCAGAGGCGCATTTATTTGTGCGTAAACATGCCCCGTTACGTTCATTTGACCCACTGATTGTCGAAACATTAGTGGAAGTCATGAATACGGAAGGCCCTAAACTGCATACGGAATCAATTCCAAAAGAAGTCGTGAAAAATGCAGATGGTTCACTGACATTAAAATTGGAAAATGGCCAAGAACAAACCGTCGATGCATTAATTTGGGCTATTGGTCGTGAACCAATGACAGATAACCTGAATATTGAAGCCACAGGCGTCGCACTGAATGAAAAAGGTTATATCAAGGTTGATAAATACCAAAATACCAATGTACCGGGTGTCTATGCGGTTGGTGATAATACTGGCGCCGTTGAGTTAACCCCTGTTGCGGTTGCTGCGGGTCGTCGTTTATCTGAACGTTTATTTAATAATAAACCGGATGAGCACTTAGATTACAGTAATATCCCAACTGTGGTGTTCTCTCACCCACCAATTGGTACAGTTGGTTTAACTGAACCAGAAGCGATTGAAAAATATGGTGCTGATAAAGTTAAATGCTATAAGTCATCTTTCACAGCCATGTATACCGCCGTCACTTCGCATCGCCAGCCTTGCCGTATGAAATTGGTCTGTGTGGGTGAAGAAGAAAAAATCGTGGGTATTCATGGTATCGGTTTTGGTATGGATGAAATCTTACAAGGCTTTGCGGTTGCATTAAAAATGGGTGCAACCAAAAAAGACTTTGATAATACGGTGGCTATTCACCCAACAGCGGCAGAAGAATTTGTGACCATGCGTTAAGTATTGGTTATTTAAATTAAAAGCTAAGTTCATTTGAGCTTAGCTTTTTTTTGGCATTATTTTGCCAACAGTTCTGCAATCGCAGGAATAGCCGCTAAGCTATCAAGGTATTTTTGCATCGCAGGGGTGGTTTCCATGATTTGGTATTTAACTAAAAACATCACAAATGCACCGACATACACATCAACAGCAGTAAATTGCTCGCCACAAATAAACGGTTTAGCATTGTTTAAACCGATTTCTAAACAGGCCATTGTGCGTTCGACAGAACCAAAGCCAGAAGATTTTTGCTGTTCTTCATCTAATTGAATGCCTAAATTATTGATAGTGAAGGCAGATTCAATTGGGCCAGCAGTAAATAAGAACCAACGGTAGTAATCTGCACGTTTAGGGTCATTCAAAGCTGGTGCTAAACCTTTTTCAATAAATTTATCCGCTAAATACAAGCAAATTGCAGCGGTTTCAGTGACGACGGCATCACCATCAACAAGTGCGGGAACTTTCGCCATCGGATTAATTGCAAGATATTCCGCCGTATGCATATCTGCACCATAACCTAATTCAATACGCTTGTAAGGAACATCTAAAATTTTTAATAGTAGGTCGACCGTGTTGCCACGTGACATTGAATTAGTAAAAAGAACCAGTTCGCTCATGGTGATTTCCTTATATGAAGTTGAGTGCTTACTATAAGGGAGCGGAGTGTCAGAAATTGTCAGGAGAGACGCACAATACTTCTTTTTGCCAGCGCTCTAGTAGGTAATTTTTGGGGTAAGGTAGTTTATCTGAAAGTGCATGATAAGACTGAATGCGGTCTAAACGAAAATGGCGGTAACTTTCACGTAATTCACACCAAGCGGCTAATACTTGGGAATCTTTCATATAACCAATGGCAATTGGCCAAATAATTCGTTCACTAGGTTGATTTTGCCCATCAAGGTAAGTCATTTTGGCTTTGCATTCTTCTCGTAAACTTAAACGTAAGTCTTTAACAATGACGTCATTAATTTCATAGAAATGTGTGGTGGGGGCAAATAAGGTATTTTGATTTAGGATTTTCTGTGAATGACCTGCAGCTACAGCATTAATTTTGCTTATCGCCCGTATTGCTGAGTTTTTTAGTTCAGTGTCTGCGTTACTTTTTACCCAACGTAAACCTAATATTAAGGCTTCAAGTTCATTTTCATCGAAAGCTAAAGGCGGTAGTAATAGTCCCGTTTTTAATTGGTAACCAATACCTGCTTCCCCGATAATTTCAGCACCTTGATCACGCAGGGATTCAATATCTCGATAGATAGAACGCACGCTGACTTGAAGTTGTGATGAAAGTGCTTCAGCCGTAATAGGATAGCGATTTTCTTTGAGTATCTGCAATAGGGTGAGTAGACGCTGGGTGCGGGTCATGAAGTTGTCTGCTTAATGTTATTGAGTGAGAAAAACAGCAAAGCTAATTTAGCTATAGTAAAAAAATAATGAGCTGAATGCTAATTTATATGTAAATTGGTGATAAAGGGAGTGGAAAGTTCCCTTTATCAATACCGATAAATACACGGTAATATCATTTAAAACGTTAAAATAGTTTTTAACCCTAGGACCCATGCATCTGATGTTTTCTGGACGCCGCCTGGTTGATGCCAATATTGCATACTTGGTTGGAGTTCCAGCCAGTGAACAGGTTTAAAGCGATAATATAGTTCTGCATTTAACGCGTTTGAAGTAATAGGGTGATATAACGGGTCATTATAATCGGTGATCCCTAGCTGCTCATTTTGTATTTTTTGGTTTTTCGCAAAGTGGTCGCTGAGCTCAATATATGAGACACCGAGACCAATCCAATCTTCAGGCCTTGCATCAAATGCACCGCGGTAGCGAAGGGAGCTTGAAACAACATAATTCATGAAATTACTGCGTTCATCATGATAACTGCCACTGACTGACAAACTTAAACCTCGATTTTCATCATCTTGATGGCGAGTTAATTGTTGGTTCATTCCACCATAGACAAACCATGTGTTGTTATAGCTTTTATCTTTATACAGGTCATGCTGTTTGGCATTGGTATATAATAACCCTAAGTTATAAGCGCCAGGCAACCCATTGACGAAAGTGCGATTTTCAACTTCTAAGGGTAATAAAATACCTTTACTACCTTTGGTTGACCAACTCCACGCATGGCTTCTATCCGTCGCTTGAGGATTCTGCTCCATAATCCCTGTTTTGATGGTAATTTCAGGGGTAATCTTATAGCTAACAGTCGTTCCCCAAGAATGAATATTCCAGTTGCTCCATATCAGGGCATTAGCTGATTTTCCGCCACATTGGCTGAGTAGTTGGAAATCACAAGGGATAATTTGGTCGAATTCTTGTACTTTGTTCATCATCCCAATACGCCAAGTTAGTCGGCGGTCATCAAAACTGCGAGCAAAAGTAAGCCAACCTAACCGCGTTACGGAGCCACCTCCATAGCTTTCTTGTGCAAGGTCATTATTAGGTACTCGAGGGTCTTGCAGGCGCTTGACTGTCAGGTTGTCTTCATGGTTACGATTGACAATGTTTCCTTCAATACGAGCATCGGGAATTCCTGTCCAACGTTCAAGATCTTGTGTGAATGTGAAAGCAAATTGGTCTATATAAGCAGTATGTTTGTCATTATTATAACCGCCCCCTGCATTATAGGCGACTTGGCTCAAATAATTACTGTGAAATGAAAAGCCGTGGTCAGATAATATAGGACGTATGCCCAACATATCACCAAATATTCCTTTAGGAGCGGGCTCAAAGCCTAAAACAGTTCCATTCCATTGTTGTTCATTAGCAATAGCAGGCAATGTTAAAAACAACAAAGAGAATAATAATTTTTTATTCATGTCGGAGATAACCTATTAGCAATGGTTTGCTTTAACCCAATAATAGAGAATGGGCTCATGCGGTGTTATTTTTAATATAAGGAATCTCGAGATAAATAATTATCCCGAGATAGTTTTATTATATTTAGATATTTATTCTATTGATTTAATAACTCTCCTTGGCTCTTGATAATACTTTGGTACCAATAGAAGCTTTTTTTACGTTTTCTTTCGAGAGAGCCGTTACCTTGGTTATCACGGTCAACATAGATAAATCCATAACGTTTTGACATCTCTGCATTGGATGCACTGACAATATCTATAGGCCCCCAGCTGGTATAACCCATAATATTAACACCATCTTGAATAGCCTCATGGATTTGAACTAAATGGTCGTTGATATATTGAATACGATAATCATCAATAATTTCTCCCTCAGGCGTTATTTCATCAATAGCGCCTAGTCCATTTTCAACAATAAATAATGGTTTTTGATATCGATCCCATAATAAATTTAATAGCGTTCTAATTCCTTTTGGATCTATTTGCCATCCCCATTCTGAGCTTTCTAAATAAGGATTTGGGACCATACTAAGGATATTTCCGCGTTTTTTCTCATATTCATCTTTATCTGCGGTAATACAACCTGTCATATAATAACTGAATGAGATAAAGTCCACTGTATTTTGTAAGTCACGTTTATCTTCTTCTGTTATTGTAATATTAACTTGGTTATCTCTAAAATAGCGTAGCATATAACCTGGGTATTGGCCTCTGCATTGTACATCACCAAAAAATAGCCATTTGCGATTTTCTATCATGGCTTCCCATACATCATCAGGCTTACAAGTTAATGGATAAACGAGACCTCCTAATAACATGTTACCGATTTTAGCATCAGGGATAATGCTATGGCAGGCTTTAGTGACTCTAGCGCTGGCGACAAGTTGGTGGTGAATCGCTTGGTAAACCTCAGAAGGAGAACTATTTTCAGGTAGGCCCACACCAGTCATTGGTGCATGTAGTGACATATTAATCTCATTGAACGTCAGCCATAGTTTGACCTTATTTTTATAACGTTCAAAGACGGTACGTGCATAACGTTCGAAAAACTCAATCGTTTTACGATTTCCCCAACCGCCATATTGTGTCACTAGGTGATAGGGCATTTCATAATGGGATAATGTAATGACAGGTTGAATGTTATGCTTTGCCATTTCATCAAATAAATTATCATAAAAAGCGAGGCCTTCTTCATTGGCCGTTAATTCGTCACCAAGTGGAAATATACGGCTCCATGCAATCGAGGTTCGTAAGCAGGTGAAACCCATTTCAGCGAAAAGTGCGATATCGGTTTTATATTGGTGATAAAAATCGATGGCAATATCTTTAATAAAACTCTCATTTTGTGTTCTTTCAATTAATGAACCAAATATGCCATGAGGTTGAACATCGGATGTGCTGAGCCCTTTACCCGCAGTTAAATAAGCACCTTCAGCTTGATTGGCTGCGATTGCGCCACCCCATAAAAATGAATTTGGAAATTTAATCATGCTTAGCTCCTTATTTGTGGTTAACGGTGATAAATTTCTGACAGCTTTGAATTGATTTATTGAGCTCGACGAATTCGATCGACGCATAATCATCACTGTTGCTTACAATAACAGGGGTTGTTAAGTCATATCCTGCCTCGAGAATTTTTTCTCGGTCAAATGTCAGTAATAAATCACCTGCTTTGAATGCATCACCTTGTTTAATTTGAGGTGAAAAATGAAGCCCATCTAATTTCACGGTATCGATCCCCACATGGATGAGTAGTTCAATACCGCTTTGGCTTAATAACCCTAATGCATGGCCAGTTTTAAATAATGAGCTCACTTCACCATCGAATGGCGCATAGACTTTCCCAGTATTTGGAATAATGGCAGCACCTTGTCCAAGTAAACCACTTGCAAAAGTTTCATCTGGAGTATCTTTTAATGGGATAGCTGCACCGCCCAATGGTGCAAGAACGTCATTGGGGGGCGACGTAATCTCAGTTTTAACCGATATTTCAGGGGATATCGCTTCCCTTTTAATACCAAAGAAACGGGTTGCGATAGTGGCAAATAAGAAAGAGAGCGTTGTACCAATAATGGCTCCCCAAACAGTATTATCAACACCATGTTCCGGGATGATTTGTGCAAAAGTGAAAATATTAATTAACCCAAATGAGAATGTCAGAGTTTGGCTATAGCCAACAATTGCGCCACCAACACCACCACCAATACAGCCAAAAATAAAAGGTCGGCGCAAAGGAAGAGTCACACCGTAGACAGCAGGCTCAGTAATACCAAATAAGCCAGCAGTAACAGAAGAGCCAGCCATAATTTTCATTTTTGCATTTTTTGTTGCTAATAGAACACCTAAAGTGGCGCCAATTTGCCCTGCTACAGCGGGAAGTAATAGGGGGAAAAGCGCATCATGGCCTAGGGCACTTAAGTTATTAATACCAATAGGGACAATTCCCCAATGTAAACCGAAAATAACGCATATTTGCCAAACAGCACCCATGAAAGCACCTGCGATAACTGGGGCAAAGTTGTAAATAGCTTGGAAACTCTCCGCAATTAACATGCTTATCCAAGTTGCTAAAGGCCCAATAACAAGAAAGGTCAGAGGGACAATAATGAGTAAGCACAAGAAAGGTGTAATAAAATTCTTCATTGCAGAAGGTAAAATTTGGTTTAGTCGCTTTTCAAGCAGGCAGCTTAACCAAGAGGCAAAAATAATCGGAATGACAGATGCTGCATAGTTAATAAAGGTGACTGGGATCCCCAAAAAATATTCAGGTGTAGAACCCGCAACGAGACTTTGCTGAAAAGCGGTAATCATCATTGGGTGAATGAGTGCACCACCAATCGTCATGGTAACAAATGGGCTTCCACCAAATTTTTTCCCTGCGGTGTAACCGAGTACCAGTGGGAAAAAATAGAATAAAGAGTCACTTGCTGCAAACCAGATTTGATAAGTGCCACTGCTTGTGGATAGCCAACCTAATGCGTCTGCTAATGAAAGTAACCCTTTTAAAATACCTGAAGCAGCCATGATGCCTAAAATAGGCGTAAAGATGCTGGAGACAATATCAATAAAGTAGCCTAGTAGGCTTTCTTTATCTTGTTTTACCACTTTTTTTCCCGTTTTTTTGGGCTGATTTATTGAGTTTGAAGTTGTATCAATTAACTGATTAACTGCGTTAAAAACTTCGTTAACGTGGTTACCGATGACGACTTGAAATTGACCGCCGCTTTCAACTACGGTAATAACCTCTGGACTTTGTTTTAATTGCTCTGCATTGGCTTTTTTACTTTCTTTCAGTTTAAAGCGTAGGCGTGTCGCGCAATGTATTAAATCGACAACGTTATCTTTTCCTCCAACGTTTTCGATAATTTGCTCCGCCAAAGCTTGATATTTCATATTGATTTCCTTTATTACCTGAACAATAGAAGCCAAGTTACTATTGATAAATAAGCAAAAAAAAACCTGACTCACCACCAGCACGAATAAGGCTAGTAGTGAAAATCAGGTTTTGCCTGCCAACGGGCAGTAGCAATCCATCGGTTTTTATCAGTTTGTATCAATAAATAGTTTTTCGGCTTACTTTGCGTCACTTATGTGACGATTTTTCTTTCCTAATACGCTCTATATGAATGGTTAAATACATGCGTTCTTCATCTGTTAAGTCGCGTTGGTATTTCTTGGATAAATAAGTACTGACCTTTTCAGCACATTTCCAAGAAATTGAATAATTTTCTTTGATGACAAGATGCATCGCAATATCGTCATTAGGAACTGGCTCATCACTCATCATACGATGGGTAAAAAACTTTAAATGAGTTACAAACCGCTGATAACTTAGTGTGTCCTCATGATATTCAATTTGTAGATGATATTTTACGATGTTCATGATTTCATTCATTATCGCCATCGTTTCCATGACAATTGGCATCTCACCCGTCAACTGAGCATTGACGAAATGTAACGCGATAAAGCCAGCTTCATCGATGGGTAACTCAATCTCTAAATCTTGTTTAATCAATGCCAATGACTCTAGCCCCAACTGGTACTCTTTTGGGTAAAGTCGTTGAATTTCCCATAACATGGTATTAGTGATAGCTAGGCCTTTTTGCTGTCTTTCAATTGCATAATTACAGTGATCAGTTAAAACGATATATAAGCTTTCATGTAGGTTGCCAAGTTTACTTTTCGCATTTTCAATTATTTTGTCACAGACTTTCATAATAGAAATTGGTATTTGGCTTAACAGTTCACTTAATCGGCTTGTTAATTCATGGCTACGTAACTCAAAGACTTTTTCTATTTTTTTAGAATCGACAAAGTCATTAACTTTCATTTGAAAGGCGAGCCCACGCCCCATAACGACAATTTCTTGCTGTTGTTCATTTAGGGCAACGACCACATTGTTGTTTAAAATTTTTGCGATCTGCATTTTGTTTCCCCTAAAACGAAAAAAACCTGATAGCACAATGATAATTCATTGACTAATCAGGTTTTGCCTGTGTGATAAGCACAGTAACAATCCAGTAACTTAATTTTCAAATACTGTAATTAAACTTTTTGGGTTATTCAAACAGCAAAGTATGAAAATGTGAACTCACACGCTCAATTCAGCCAATCTCTTTTTTGCATGGCTAATGACGGTATCGTGCTTATTTAATTGTTTTTTGCCACCAAGACACTTTTTTGCCACCAAGACACAATGTAATCTGCGATTTGCTCTGGGTTATTGATATCTAACTGCGGCACGTTGGTATCAATGATTTCATCACTGGCAACAGCCACCACATAGTTATCTATCAAACCGTTGAGAGGTTTGCCCACTTCAGAGCGAAACAAGGCGATTTTATCGATCGGTTCGTGCTTAAAGCCCTCAACTAAAATCAGATCTAATGTTGTGTGATCGAAACGACTGGCTAAATAGTGTAGATCCATTTCATTAGCTTCGGGGGTTTCGGTCATCAGCGCCCAGCGCTTTGCACTGGCAACAAGCGTTTGGTTTGCGCCAGCTTTACGTAATTCAAAACTGTCTTTGCCCGGTTTATCCACTTCCATGTCATGGTGAGTGTGCTTAATTAAACCAACGCGAACGTTACGCAGCTTAAGCAGAGGGATAACTTTTTTTAATAGAGTCGTTTTTCCTGTGCCGCTATAAGCGGTAATTCCAAGTAGGGGTAGAGTATTTTGCTTCATGATTCTTTTTGTTGTAACTCCCAGTTACGGCTATCTTCCAGTGTATTAAGATTCGCAAATGAACCCGATTCGGGTGAGAAAATAACACTTTTTGCATTAATTTCATGCATAAAGAGCATTAATTTACGGTCACCTCTTGCAAGGTAATCATCAAGTTGAGCTTTTAGTGAGCGATGCAATAAAGCAAACGTCGGGTGCTCTCGTTCTGTATCACAAGCGTAGCAGGCTAAATGTTTTTCTTTCTCATTGAACATTTTTTCCGCTAAATTGAGAGGGAAAGCAGGAACATCGCAAGGCACAAACAGTAACCAATCTGTTTTGGCATGGTGTAAAGCCGCTTGCATTCCTGCTAATGGGCCAGAAAAATGGTTATTTAAATCAGAGATAACCGTCAATTGGCTTTCACTGTAACGCGGTTGATTACGGTTTGCATTGATGAGTACTTCGCCAACTTGGGGTTGTAAGCGTGCTAAAATATGTTGATAGAGCGGCTTTCCTGATAAAAGTACCAATCCCTTATCTTGACCACCCATTCGAGAGCCTCGGCCACCAGCAAGTATCACACCAGTTATTAACTGACGAAATGACATGTTCAATATCCTTGAATATCTTCAAGAAAATGTTTCAACATTCCTAGAAAACACTTTCGAGTATAGTAATTACTAAAATTTATTCTATTTTGCTATAAAATCAATGAATATTCGTGCGTATTGCAGTTAAACTTTACGTAGATTGACAACAGTTCGCTTTTTCTCTTGTATGATTATTGGTAACTTGTATCGAATATTCGTGATAAAGGAATAAACATGAAATGCCATCGCTTAAATGAAGTTATTGAGCTTCTGCATCCTGTCTGGAAAGATAATTCAGATTTAAACTTGGTAGAATTATTGCAAAAACTGGCTGATGAAGCAGGTTTTAAAGGCAGTTTATCTGAGTTAACAGATGATGTGCTAATTTATCATTTAAAAATGCGTGGTTCGGATAGCAATGAAGCGATCCCGGGTTTAAAAAAAGATTATGAAGATGACTTTAAAACCGCTATTTTGCGTGCCCGTGGCATTATTAAAGACTAAAACGCGATGGACGAAATAGAACATTCGAATTTCCATTTTAGTGGAATCTCCCCTGACTTAATTTTAGACGCCTTAATGGAAGTCGGGGTTTACCCCGAATCAGGTCTGCTTGAATTAAATAGCTACGAAAATCGGGTTTATCAATTCCAAGACGAAAATCGGCAACGCTATGTGGTTAAATTTTATCGTCCTGAGCGTTGGAACCGTTCACAAATTCAAGAAGAGCACGATTTCACTTTAGAGCTTCGAGATGAAGGGCTGTCTGTCGCAGCGCCTCTTGAGTTTGCTGGGCAAACGGTATTGGAGTTTGGTGGGTTTATATTTGCAATTTTTCCGAGTATCGGTGGCAGACAATATGAAACAGATAACTTGTTTCAATTAGAAAGTGTAGGCCATTTGCTAGGACGTATACACCAAATTGGCCAGCGTAAAAATTTTGCATTTCGTCCGACAATGGGTCTTGATGAATATTTGGCACAACCTCGCCAAGTGATAGCTTCAAGCCCTTTGATTGCAGAACGCTATAAAGCTCAATTTATAGAGTCTTTAGATGCATTGATTGCACAAGTAAAATTACAATGGCCTGACTCTATTTCATCTATTCGCCTACAAGGTGATTGCCACCCAGGCAATATTCTGTGGCGCGATGAAGCTTGGCTGGTGGATTTTGATGACGCCCGAAATGGGCCTGCAATTCAAGACCTCTGGATGCTACTTAATGGCTCTCGCCAAGAACAAGTCATTCAATTGGATACGTTATTAGAAACGTATAATGAGTTTTGTGATTTTGATGTAAAACAGCTGAAGCTTATTGAACCTCTTAGAGCAATGCGTATGGTACATTATCTCGGGTGGATTATCCGCCGTTGGCAAGACCCTGCGTTTCCTCGAACATTTTCATGGCTACAAGCTGATGATTTTTGGCAAAAACAATCGCTCGAATTTAATCAACAGATTGAACGGTTGCAAGACGCCCCTTTGCAGTTAACCCCTCAGTTTTAACTTTTAAGTTTTTGTTTTTGGAGAATGTAGTCTATGAAAAAAATTATGTTGGCTTTGCTTGGTATTGCCATGTCTTTTAGTGCTGCAGCGGCAAACTACACGGAAGGTAAAGAGTATACTGATGTTAAAGCTGTACCAAATTTACCTCAAGTTCTGGAGTTCTTCTCGTTTTATTGCCCACACTGCTATCAATTTGAGAGCGTGTATAAAGTGCCTCAAACGGTAGAGAAAAACTTACCAGAAGGCGTGAAAATGGAGCGTTATCACGTTGATTTTCTTGGTCCTTTAGGTGCCGATTTAACTCAAGCTTGGGCCGTTGCGATTGTCTTGAAAGCAGAAGACAAAGTCACACCTATCCTGTTTGAAGGTATCCAAAAAACGCAAACTATCAACAGTAAAGCAGATATCCGTAATGCCTTTATCAAAGCAGGTATTTCTGGTGAAGAGTATGATGCAGCTTTAAACAGCTTC
Organism: Providencia sp. PROV109; assembly: GCF_033681625.1. NCBI lineage: Bacteria > Pseudomonadati > Pseudomonadota > Gammaproteobacteria > Enterobacterales > Morganellaceae > Providencia > Providencia sp. PROV109. The sequence continues at coordinate 4,389,041 of NZ_CP096320.1, read as the reverse complement.
GTTGTGAAATCTATCGTTGCGAAACAGCAAAATGCAGCGCAAGACTTAAAACTACGCGGTGTTCCTGCATTATTTGTTGATGGTAAATACCAAGTTCGTAATAACGGCATCTCAGTTGATAACGCAGCGGACTACGGCAAAGAGTTCTCTAATGTTGTGAACTTCTTAGTAAATAAAAAATAATCGTAAATAGACGGTGGTATACTCGCCATCGTCTCTTTTTTCTATTAATATCCACAATTCAAAGACTTTCTCTCACCTGTATTAAACCCATTCAATTATGCGCTAACTCTTTGATTTTACTTTTCTGTTTATATTGTTAACAGCCATATTACTTGTTGAATTTACTGAGTAACACAAATTTACACACAAGCTTATCCACAGGATGTCAATCAGATACTTAGTTAATCGGCGTGATTAATTTCAACTAACTGTAATTAATGGTGTACTTATAATAGTGGATGATTTGGTGTGTTTTTAATTATCTAACTAAGCGGAATATAAAACTTGGGATGTATCTGAGGCCACATTATGGCATCCTATTGGTATTCGTTCCTGACTAAAAAGATGATGACAGATTATGGCTCAGATTGCAGAAAACCCTCTTATTTTGGTTGATGGTTCCTCTTACCTATACCGTGCTTACCATGCATTCCCTCCACTGACCAATAGTGCTGGTGAGCCTACAGGGGCAATGTATGGCGTGCTTAATATGCTACGTAGTTTAATTATGCAGTATAAACCTAGCCATGTAGCGGTTGTCTTTGATGCGAAGGGAAAAACATTTCGTGATGAATTGTTTGAGAGCTATAAGTCTCATCGCCCACCAATGCCTGATGATTTACGCGCTCAAATTGCTCCATTACATGAAATGGTGGAAGCGATGGGCTTGCCTTTACTGGTGGTTTCAGGAGTGGAAGCCGATGACGTCATCGGGACATTAGCCTGTGAAGCAAGTCGAAAAGGTATGCCAGTGTTAATTAGTACGGGCGATAAAGATATGGCGCAATTAGTTGAGCCTAACATTACGCTTATCAATACCATGAATAACACTATTCTAGGGCCTGATGAAGTCAAAGAAAAATACGGTGTTCCCCCTGAACTCATCATTGATTTTTTAGCATTAATGGGGGATTCGTCAGATAATATTCCTGGGGTGCCTGGCGTTGGTGAAAAAACAGCACTCGCTTTACTGCAAGGTATTGGTAGCTTAGAAGCAATTTATAATGACCTTGAGGCTATTGCTCCATTAGGTTTTAGAGGTTCTAAAACGTTAGCCTCTAAAATGGCGGAAAACCGTGATGTTGCTTTTTTATCATACCAATTAGCGACGATTAAAACGGATGTTGAGCTGGAAAAAACATGTGAAGAGCTACAAGTTGCTCAGCCAGATGTGGATAAACTGCATAAATTATTCAGCCGTTATGAATTTAAACGTTGGTTAGCCGATGTTGAAAATGGGACTTGGATGGAGGGGAAAGGCTCAAGTGCGAAACCTAGCCCAACACCAGCAGCGTCACCTGTGAAGCCATCAAACCCAACTGTGCCAACATTGTGTGCCGAAAATTACCAAACGATTCTAGAAAAAGCCGATTTAGAGTGCTGGGTTGAAAAATTAAGCAAAGCATCATTATTTGCTTTTGATACTGAAACCGATAGTTTAGATACCCAAGAAGCTCGTTTAGTGGGAATGTCATTTGCAATTGAGCCGGGGCATGCCGCTTATTTACCATTAGGTCACGATTACCTTGATGCGCCAGTGCAGCTTCCTCTGGAAGAGGTTTTGGAACTTATGAAGCCTATCCTTGAGAGTGAAAACATCCTCAAAATTGGCCAAAACTTGAAGTATGATGCAGAAGTTCTTGAAAATTATGACATCGAATTAAAAGGTATCGGTTATGACACCATGCTGGAATCGTATGTGTTAAACAGTGTTGCGGGGATGGGACGCCATGATATGGACAGCTTGGCCGATCGCCATTTGAACCATAAAACCGTGAGCTTTGAAGAAATCGCAGGTAAAGGTAAAAAGCAGCTGACATTTAACCAAATTGCTTTAGAAGAAGCCGCTAATTATGCGGCGGAAGATGCAGATGTCACGCTATTACTGCATCAAGCGTTATATCCACAATTAGAGGCTGAACCTAAGCTTAATCACATTTTCCAGAATATTGAAATGCCACTTGTGCCTGTGTTAGTCCGAATGGAGCGTAAAGGTGTTCTAATTGATGCTAACGTGCTTGCTGCGCAGTCAAAAGTGATTACCGCTCGTTTAGCTGAACTGGAAAAGGAAGCTTTTGAGCTTGCGGGGGAGGAGTTTAACCTCGCTTCACCAAAACAATTACAAACGATTTTATTCGAAAAATTGCAGTTGCCAGTGATCAAGAAAACGCCAAGTGGGGCAGCATCGACGAATGAGGAAGTGCTTGAAGAATTAGCGCTAAACCATGCATTGCCAAAATTGTTGCTTGAGCACCGTAGTTTAGCCAAATTAAAATCCACGTATACGGATAAACTGCCACTCATGATTAACCCGCGTACTCAGCGTGTTCATACTTCTTACCACCAAGCAGTCACAGCAACAGGGCGTTTATCTTCTCGGGATCCTAACCTACAAAATATTCCAGTTAGAACTGAAGAAGGCCGCCGGATCCGCCAAGCCTTTATCGCGCGTGAAGGCTACAAAGTGATGGCAGCGGACTATTCACAAATTGAATTACGTATTATGGCGCATTTATCCCAAGATAAAGGCCTATTAACTGCGTTTGCGGAAGGGAAAGACATCCATAAAGCGACAGCCGCTGAAGTCTTTGGTGTACCACTGGAACAAGTCACCAGTGACCAACGCCGTAGTGCCAAGGCGATTAACTTCGGGCTTATCTATGGCATGAGTGCATTTGGTTTAGCACGTCAATTAGGGATCCCTCGTGGTGAAGCTCAGCGCTATATGGATCTCTACTTTGAACGCTACCCTGGTGTATTGCGTTATATGGAAAACACACGCTTACAAGCTTCTGAACAAGGTTATGTTGAAACACTTGAAGGCCGTCGCTTATATTTAGCGGATATTAAGTCGAGTAATGGAATGCGCCGTAAAGCGGCAGAACGCGAAGCGATCAACGCCCCAATGCAAGGAACCGCAGCGGACATCATTAAAAAAGCCATGATTGCCGTTGATAATTGGTTGCAAACTGAAAAACCGCATGCAGATATGCTAATGCAAGTTCACGATGAATTGGTCTTTGAGGTCAAAGAGTCTGAATTAGAGCGTGTTCAAGCTCAGGTCCAGTCATTAATGGAACAAAGCATGAAACTGGATGTGCCATTAAAAGTGGATGTGGGAATTGGTGACAACTGGGATGAAGCCCACTAATTTTTAATCATATTGAATATATAGAACCTCCATTATGAAGAGACCCCCAAGAGTTGGATAACCAATTACTGGGGGTTTTTTACGTTTAAGCGAAGGTATAACAGATAATTATGCATTTGAAATTATTAACTAGAAATTCAATATAACTCTGCAATAAATCAATTATTTTTGTGATGACAGTCAAGAAAATGGTTAACATATTTATGCGACATACGTCTCATAAATATGTAATTAAAATCCGTTTTTTAGCTTATTTTATTCATATTTCTGTGCTGAATCGTAGAAAGCTTTGAAAAAAAATTACAAAAAGGCTTTTTTTCGAGCGAAAAATAAAGTACATTAATAGGCGTAGGGTACAGAGGTAAGATGTTCTATCTTTCAGACCTTTTACTTCACGTAATCGGATTTAGCTGAATATTAGCTGCTCCAGTCAAGTTTTTTGACTGGAGCATTTTTTTATCTAAAATTCAGTGGATTAGAATACGTAAGGGTGTTATGAGCCATTTCTGACTCACAACAAAAGAAATCAAGCCGGTGTGTTATACCAACTATCTAGCTTAATGCGGAGTTTATCGATACCAATCTTTTTCAGTGCTGAAAAGTATTCGACTTCAATATCCCCTTCAAGTGGAGCCAATGCTTGGCGAACTTCCATAAGTTGTTTTTTTCTTGCTCCAGAGGCCAGTTTGTCTGCTTTTGTGAGTAAAACTAAAACGGGTACATTCATCGCAACAGACCATTCAATCATTTGCATATCGAGGTCTTTTAATGGATGGCGGATATCCATTAATACAACAAGCCCCTTAATACATTCTCTCTTTTGGAGATATTCCCCGAGTGCTTGTTGCCATTTACGTTTCATTTCTTCAGGAACTTCGGCATAACCATAGCCCGGAAGGTCAACAAGGCGAACGCCTTCCTCAACTTCAAATAGGTTGATTAGCTGAGTTCTTCCTGGTGTTTTACTGGTACGTGCTAAGCTTTTTTGCTGTGTTAATGCATTCAATGCACTGGATTTCCCCGCATTAGAGCGGCCAGCAAAAGCCACCTCAATTCCAGTATCTTTAGGTAGATGACGGATATCGGGTGCACTGATGACAAACTTTGCCATCTGGTAGTTATGATTTTTAATTGCCATTTGTCGTTCTCCCTGAGTTAGCCTCAAAAGGCTCGGGGATTATAGCTTTGCTTAGCGCTTCCCGACAACTCGAAATCTCCTCTCAACCGCTTTTCTCTTGGAATCAGGTAATATTTTTCCTGTGTTGTGAGCCGCGCAATTGTAATAATAGAAAAATAGCCATTATTCATGACGCCTTTTGCTGAAAGTGGTCTAGAATTTAACGCATTTGATGCACTTTTGTTTTTGGGCGTAAATATAGGTAAATCTTCAGCATTCTTGTTAGCTTCACTCTAGAATTGCTTGATTGCAGTTGTAATGAGCTATAACGAAAGGGACCTTACATGTTAAAACGAATTTTTGTGCCACTTTTGGCCGTCTGCGCAATGAGCGCATCTTCTCTTGCTTTATCTGCGGGTGAGACTTATGTCAAGCTAGTCACGTCGGCGGGTGATATCGAATTAGAACTGAATAGTAAAAAAGCCCCTGTTACGACAGAAAATTTCGTTCAGTATGTTAATGAAGGTTATTACAACGGAACTACTTTCCACCGTGTTATTCCAGGTTTTATGATCCAAGGCGGTGGCTTTAATAAAGATTTACAGCAAAAGCAAACCCGTGCCCCAATCAAAAATGAAGCAGATAATGGCTTACGTAATTTGCGCGGTACTATCTCTATGGCACGTACTGCAAATAAAGACAGCGCAACGAGCCAATTCTTTATTAATGTTGCTGATAACGCGTTCTTAGACCACGGACAACGTGACTTCGGTTACGCCGTATTTGGTAAAGTGGTGAAAGGGATGGATGTTGCAGATAAAATCTCTAAAGTAAAAACGGAAAATGTAGGGCCATATCAAAATGTTCCTGTAGAGCCAATTACAATCATTTCTGCTGAAGTGATTAAAAAGCCTTAGTGATTAAAAAACAGTAGTAATTAAAAACTATCGTGTCGAATACAGTGGGTAGGTTGTTTTAACGTGCCCACTTTTTTTAAAATCCGCTTTTCCTTCCCCTTTGAGTTTCTCTTTATTCACTATGTTAGTTAAAATGTGTCAGTGCTTATTATGTTTTAATCGCCTTTTATTTCATTGTATTTAAAGTAATTCTCAATCAAAATGTGAGTTTGTTATAGGGATGTAAATATAATTCCATGATTTTTATATGGAAATTTTCTCTGAGAAAAAATAATCATTGACTTAAATAGGCTATTTTCCTGCTTTGGCTGTGCTATGATAGCCGCCCTTATTATTTTTATGGTGTTTTAATCACCGTTCTGATTGCCAACACAATAAAAATATGCATAAGAAATAATACATAATGATAAAAATCAGTCGGATAGGCTAATATGCTTCTACTTATTGATAATTACGATTCATTTACTTACAACTTATACCAATACTTTTGTGAGTTAGGGGCTGAAGTTGTTGTAAAACGTAATGATGAAATTACCATCGAAGAAATTGAACAGCTTTCGCCTACACATCTTGTGATTTCACCTGGGCCATGTACACCGGATGAGGCTGGCATCTCTCTTGAGGCGATAAAATATTTTGCAGGTAAGCTTCCCATTTTAGGTATTTGCTTAGGGCATCAAGCCATTGGGCAAGCTTTTGGTGCATCAGTTGTTAAAGCACGAGAAGTTATGCACGGTAAAACCTCTGCTATTCACCATAATCATCAAGGGGTATTCAAAGGCTTGAACCGGCCCTTGACGGTGACACGTTACCACTCTCTGGTAATTGCGGCAGAGACACTCCCTGTTTCTTTTGATGTATCAGCATGGTCACTGAATAATGGTGATGTTGATGAAATCATGGGAATACGGCACAAAACCTTGCCTATAGAAGGCGTTCAGTTCCATCCTGAAAGCATTCTGAGTGAGCAAGGCCATGAATTACTAAATAATTTTCTAAAATATTAATTTATAAATCTGGTTCAGAATAAATTAATTATGCATATTATGCCCTTTGCTATTGCTCTTTTTTGATTTTTTATTCATATTTAATGATTGTATTTTCATTATCGCATTAAATAAGAGCAGGTGAGGGGTATGTCAGAACAATACGCAGCAGCAGAACAACACGCAGTTAATCGGCAGACTTTCGATCAAGTTATGTTGCCTATTTTTTCGCCGGCGGAATTTATTCCAGTTAAAGGTGAAGGGAGTCGTGTTTGGGATCAGCAAGGTAAAGAATATATTGATTTTGCCGGTGGGATCGCGGTTCTTGCTTTAGGGCATTGTCACCCTAGTTTGGTGGCTGCTGTGCGTGAACAAAGCGAAAAGCTATGGCATGTCAGTAATATTTTCACCAACGAGCAGGCGCTAAAGTTAGCACAAAAACTTACGAATGCGACATTTGCTGACCGTGCGTTTTTTGTGAATTCAGGCTCAGAAGCTAACGAAGCCGCGTTTAAATTAGCGCGTCGCTACGCTATCACTAAATATAACCCATATAAAACGAAGATTATTGCTTTCAAACAAGCCTTCCATGGGCGCACATTATTTACCGTTTCGGTGGGCGGGCAAGCGAAATATGCAGATGGCTTTGGGCCAAAACCCGCGGATATTATTCATGTGCCTTTTAATGACCTTGATGCAGTCAAAGCGGTCATTGATGAAAATACTTGTGCAGTTGTCCTCGAACCGGTGCAAGGCGAAGGTGGCGTAACCGCAGCAACAGCAGAATTTCTGCAAGGAGTGCGCAAGCTGTGTGATGAAAATAATGCATTGTTGATTTTTGATGAAGTACAAAGCGGTATGGGGCGTACAGGTAAATTATTTTCTTATATGCATTACAACGTTGTGCCTGATATTTTAACCACGGCAAAAGCATTGGGTGGCGGTTTCCCTATTAGTGCAATGATCACCACGGAAGAAGTGGCAAAAACCATGGAGGTGGGTTCGCACGGCACCACCTATGGTGGCAATCCCTTAGCGTGTGCAGTAGGTAATGCAGCGTTTGATATTATTAATACTGAAGAAGTGTTAAAAGGTGTCGAAAAGCGTCGTGAGCTGTTTGTTGCCCATTTAAATAAATTGAACGATAAATACGGCATTTTTTCTGAAATCAGAGGAATGGGATTATTAATCGGCGCGGAGTTAGATGGCAAATTATTAAACCGTTCGAAAGATATTTTGCAAGCCAGTGCTGTAGAAGGTTTAATGATGTTAAATGCAGGCACTAATGTATTGCGTTTCACACCATCACTGATTATTTCGGAAGAAGAAATTAATAGTGGTATGGCGAAGTTAGATACGGCGATTGGTAATTTATTGAATTAGTGGTTTATTGAAAAGTTGCAGAGGCATTTCTGTCTCTGCAACTTGTATCGTTAATATTACGTTCTATTTCGGCCAGATATTTTTTATTGTATTTTTCGCTTTTAATTCTATTTGTTTTTGTTGCAATTGTTCTGGTGTGCTGGATATGGTGATGCCAGCAGCCAGACATTGACTGTTATGGGAATGTGAATAATTCACAACTGTTTTTTTCTGCATTAAACTACGATTGTTCTGTGTATTTTTGCCGTGACGTTCTTTTTACTATCTATTGTTTTTTGTTTAATTTCACTTGGCTGCTTGACGATAGTTTCTTCATTTGTAGATAAATCATCTAGAGGTACGTCAGTAAGAGTTATTGTATTTATAATGTATTCGTGTGACCTATGATGGAATTTATCAAGCAGAGTGAAATAGTTATTACTTAACTCCTCTAGCGAGTTTTTTAATTCTCTATTTTCGAGTCTTAGTGCTTTAACTAATGACGAATCTTCCATTTCATTGGTTTCGGGCTTCGCTAAAAAAGTTAATTCGTCATCAAAATCAAATGAATGGTTCTCATCATGATAAATAGGGGTGCCATCTTCATTATAGGTCATTAAAGTTTTTTCGTTGTAATTATTTAATGTTATATTATGAATTTTGCTTTTAATATAATCTAATTCATTAGTTAATAAATTTTTAATGGAGTGCTGTAAACTAATTAATGATTTTAAATTTTTATTTTTGTCTTCTATATCAGGCATGTCTAATATTTCATTGTATGATGATTTTAAGAAGGAGTGTTTTTTTTCTATACAGGCAATGCCTCTTTTTTTTGACTCATATTTTATATCTGACTTTAATTCAATAATATCATTTTTCATTTTTTGATATTCTTGTGTAAAAAAAATATTCTTATTTAATTCATTTAAACTGTATGTATAATAATCTATTAGGTCATTTTGTTCTGTTAGTATTTTGTTATTAACCAATTCTTCGTCATTATGACTGTCTATTTTCGATGCGTTGGTTATTGTCTTGCTAATGTTTTCCTTGATTTTTTTTACTGTTGGTGATATTTCAAATGACTTTTTAAGTAGTTCATTTTCTAATGATATTATTTTTTTTTGATTTAAATCAATTCTGAAGCGTAAATTGTTCTCGCTTTTTTGTTGTGCTATTCTTTTTAATTCCACATAAAACTTTGAATGTTCATTTATTTTGCATTTTTTATTAAAATTAAATAAGTGAATGATGCTATTTAATCTGGTGTTGCGTATTTTCTTAATAATAGGTAAATAATTTTCTACTATTTCTAGTATCATGTCTTTTTTAAAGAGGGAATTGTTTACATTTCTATTGGAGGTGCCTATGTGCATGCGATATCCTTAATTATTAGTTAATGTTGTTTTAGGTTGTCTCTAGGTCAATTAATATAATAAATCGATGGTTATAGCTTTTTATTTACATCAGTGTGAAATTTATTCCAGAGTTTTTTAGGCAATATCAATAGAGTTAATAGATGAAAATAATTCTACTAATTAGCCTGCTGACATTTTGTAACGTACTAATAATTGGTTGTTAGCCTCCATTTGGGCATCTATTTCAGCAATTATTTTTATATGGTTATTCATTTCTTGGGTCAATTGGTATTCTTTTTCTATTATTTTTAATAAATCAGAACTATTAACTAAAATTTTATTTTTTACTAAGTTATCTTTGCTAAGGCTGGTTTTCTGTGTGGTAATTTTACTCGATAAATTATAATGTTCTTTTATTCGTTGTGCTCTTAGTAATGATGACTTTGTTTGCGGTATATTTCCCTTGAACTCAAAAGTGGTTTTTGGCAAAGAGGTGATTCTTTGATTAGGCCGATTTTCTTCACAAGTTTTATAATGTATATAAACTAATTGTTTATTGAATTTGGTGTTTTTTTTGTATTTAATGCTATAGACCTCTCCTGAGTCGCTCTCATAGGGCGAATCAATACTCTCTAAACTACAGGAACGTGTTGGTTTTGGCGGGTTATCAGCGCCAAGTGGTTTTTTTCCCTGTGAAGAGGTGACCGTAAAAATTTTTTTGATGAAATCATCGGAGTTAATAATTTTTTTGAATAGTGTCGGATTATTCGATAAATCGCTTAGTGTGATACCCATAAATATTTCCCTAATTAATAAGATAATAATTATTATTCTATAGGGACAATCGGTAGGAAGAATATAAAGAAGCGATTTTACTAGAATTTAAGATGATAAATAATAGCCCAGCCAAAGGTGGCCAGGCTGAAAGGTTAATTAACGTGTGCCGTAAACAACGATGGTTTTACCGTGCGCGGAGATCAGGTTTTGATCTTCTAACATTTTTAGAATACGGCCGACTGTTTCACGGGAACAACCCACGATTTGGCCTATTTCCTGACGGGTAATTTTGATTTGCATACCGTCTGGATGTGTCATCGCATCAGGTTGTTTGGCTAAATTCAATAGAGTTTGAGCAATACGGCCTGTAACGTCTAAGAATGCGAGGTTACCGACTTTCTCAGATGTTGTTTGTAGGCGACTAGCCATTTGCGCAGAAAGGCGCATTAAAATATCAGGGTTAACCTGAATCAATTGACGGAATTTTTTATATGAAATTTCAGCAACTTCGCAGGCGATTTTTGCTCTAACCCACGCAGTACGTTCTTGCCCTTCTTCAAATAACCCAAGCTCACCAATGAAATCCCCCTGATTCAGGTAAGAGAGGATCATTTCTTTGCCTTCTTCATCTTTAATTAAAACAGCCACCGAACCTTTAACGATATAGTAAAGGGTTTCTGCTTTCTCACCCTGATGGATAAGAGTGCTCTTGGATGGATATTTATGAATATGGCAGTGTGACAAAAACCATTCAAGAGTAGGGTCTGTTTGTGGCTTGCCGAGAACCATTAGCGTTATCCTCTGTATGTTATTGCAGCCATTCGGAAAAACGTACTAGAAAGGCTGGCTTTAAAGTCACTAGCTTAGCATATTAATTTGCCTTATATACCTTTAAATAATCAAGGGGCTGATTACTTCAGCGTTTTTGATTGCTCTTGGTAACGCAAATTGATATCAACACTATAATATGATCAATTAAACTGTTGAGTTTTGATCTTAATCCTATCAACTAAGTATTGTTTGTAGCATATTCAATAAAGAAAGTCTTCCCTGTATCGCTTCAGCCAAATAAAGTTGATATAACATTCCTTATATCTATGGAACAATGTAGCCTTTAAACCGATTTCATTTCAAGGGGAAATACAATGGAAGCAAGAGTAAAGTGGGTTGAAGGGCTTTCTTTCTTAGGAGAGTCTGCGTCTGGGCACCAGGTGATGATGGATGGCAATGCGGGTGATAAAGCCCCAAGCCCAATGGAAATGGTGTTAATGGCAGCGGGGGGTTGTAGCGCAATTGATGTCGTTTCGATTTTGCAAAAGGGCCGCTACGATATTACGGATTGTGAAGTTAAATTAACCTCACAACGTCGTGAAGAAGCCCCTCGTTATTTTGTGAAAATCCATTTGCATTTTATTGTGACAGGGAATGAATTAACGGAAAAAGCAGTCGAACGTGCCGTTCAACTTTCTGCTGAGAAATATTGCTCAGTCGCATTGATGTTAGAGAAAACCGTTGAAGTCACACACAGCTTTGAAATAAAAAACTAAAAATAAATTTAATTTTTATTAATATATTTGAATTGAAAGATGCTTACCTTAATTAATGATAAGCATCTTATTTTTTAATCAAAAAATAATTTAACTGTTGTTCTTTTGATTAATTAGTTTTTCGACTATTGGTGCCATAATTAATTCCATTGCTAAACTGAGTTTCCCTCCTGGGACGACAATTGTATTCATTGCTGAAATAAAAGAGCCGGATATCATTGATAGCAAATAGGGGAAATCAATTTGCTCTAGCCCACGAAAGCGGATCACAATAAAGCTTTCGTCTTGTGATGGGATATCTTTAGCCGAAAATGGGTTAGAGGTGTCTACCGTAGGAACGCGTTGAAAATTGATATGGGTGCGAGAAAATTGTGGCGTGATGTAATTAATATAGTCCCCCATTGAACGTACAACAGAGTCCATAACCGCTTCGCGGGAGTGCCCTCTCTCTGTGGTATCGCGGATCAATTTTTGGATCCATTCGAGGTTGACAATAGGGACAACACCTACAAGCAAATCAACATGTTGTGCAACATTATGTTCTGGAGTGACAACGCCACCATGCAGCCCCTCATAAAATAAAATATCTGTTTTGTCTGGTAGCGGCTCCCAAGGGGTAAATGTCCCAGGTTGCAAGCCATACGGTACCGCTTCATCATAAGTATGTAGATATTTACGGGACTGCCCACAACCTGTTTTTGCATAGTCGATTAAGGTTTGTTCAAGCAACGCAAAATCATTCGCTTCGGGGCCAAAGTAACTGATGTGCCGGCCTTGTTCTCTGGCTTTACGGATAGCCATATCCATTTCAGGGCGTGTATAGCGATGAAAGCTATCCCCTTCTAATGTTGCTGGTTGGATATTTAATTGGTGAAAAACTTTACGAAATGCTTGGCTAGTTGAGGTTGTGCCAGCTCCGCTCGAACCAGTGATAGCAATGATTGGGTGCTTTTTGGACATCGTGGACTCCCTGTGTTGCGCTTATAAGCACTATTTTAATCAATAGTGCATGAAGCGGATTAACGGGTGTTAGGGTTTTGAGTTTTATTTGATGGTTTTACGACATGATTGTGTGGAAAACCCGCAACTTAATTCATGATAGATGATGGCGTAAAAATGAACCATAGAATAAAAACATCAGACAGAAAAACTCCCCTTAGGCATGAAATTAACTGATTCATGCAATTCAGACCAGACTAGCACAATTTCACCAGAAACTAACTGCCGTTTCACATCGTTGACCTTATCTTGTAAGCTTTTTTCATGGGAGCCGTAGTCGGTTCCTTCCCGTAAGACATAGCTTTCAATTAGGTTTTCCAATGTTTCAGGTTCAAGTTCTTGCCAAGGAATAATCACATTATTTCCTTATCTAAATAAGGCGTTAACCATTGAGGGATGCGTGTTTCTAACCACATTTGCGGTTTTCTCAAGGTACCGCTCACAAAGCCTACGTGCCCACCATGTTCTGTCATTTGGTATTCCACATTGTGGGGTAAAAATGATAAATCAGGAACAACCTCAGGCGCCATAAATGGGTCATCTTTAGCGTGGATAATCAATGTTGGCTTCGTGATGTAAGCTAATTTAGGTAATGCGCTGCATTTTTGATAATAATCTGTCGCATCATCAAAACCATGAATACGAGCAGTGATCACATCATCAAATTCACGGATGCGTTTTAGTTGTTTAAGCTGCAGCAAGTTTAAAGGTAGTGAGCCAGGGTAGCGTACCAATTTACGCGTTGCATTACGTTTTAAGCCATTTAGTAAATAGCGTTGATAGAATTGAGATATTCCTTTTTCCATCCGCAAAGAACAGGCTTCTAGCATTAATGGGGCCGAAACCACGACGCCCGCATCTAAATCTGCATTTTGCCCACTTTCTGCGAGATAGCACGCTAACATATTACCACCAAGAGAATAGCCGACTGCGGCCGTCGGCGTATCACCATAGGTTTGTTTTAACCAACGGAGAAAATAGCGAGCATCACTGGTTTCACCTGAATGGTAAATTCGCTGTTGGCGATTGGGTTCACCGCTACAACCGCGAAAATGCATAATTACACCCAACCAACCATGCTTTTGGGCCGTTTCTAGCATCCCGTGGGCATAAGGGCTCTTAAAATTGCCTTCGAGACCATGGAAGATCACTAAACGTGGCTTATGTGCCGCTAGCTCAGGTTTTTCACTCCAAGCGAGATCGATAAAATCGCCATCAGGCAATTCAAGCCGCTGCCATATTGGTTTGATTTTCGGTGTTCTACGGAAAATCCTTGGCAGTAATGTTTGGAGATGTGGATTTTTAGCCCAACTTATTGGACGAAAGTTTTCTGACATAGCCTTATTTTTATTTAATGGAGACTCTTGTGAGTCACATAACATACTGTTATTTTTTTGTGATGCAAGTAAACAAATTTGAGTTTGAGGCTAAATTATAAATGACATTGGGGCTGGTTTTTTCTCTTTTTACGTTTTTATTCATTGCTGCAGTCACTCCCGGCCCTAACAATATGTTGCTAACGTCAAGTGCAGCAAACTACGGTTTTCGCCATACGATAATATTATGCCTTGGTATTATGTTAGGGATGCAGTCAATACTCTATCTCTCCGCATTCGGGGTTGCTGCACTTTTATTGCTCTATCCTGCGCTTCATGTCGCCTTAAAATTCGCCGGAAGTCTATATTTGCTATGGCTAGCATGGAAAACAGCGACAGCAAATTATGCACCACTGAAGACGAATAGCGAAGTTGCGAAAAGCATTACTTGGTATCAAGGCGGCTTATTACAGTTTTTAAACCCCAAAGCATGGATGATGGGGCTAGGCGCTGTCGGGGGATTTAGCCTCCCCGGTGAATTATTTACCCAATCTATTTTAATGATGAGTATCGCATTTGTGATAGTTAACTTAGTGGCGGGTTTAATTTGGATGGGGTTTGGTTCATTAATCAGCCTATTTTTACGTAGCCGCCGTGCTTGGTTTATTTTTAACTGGGTAATGGGCTTATTAACTGCACTGTGCGTGCCGTTAATTTGGTTGGAATGATCTTTGTTGTACGTGCTAGAGACTTTATAAGAGTTCGATAGCTAATACATAAAATAAATTAAATATTTGTGGCTGATTTTATCTTAATAGGCTATATAATTAGGCTGAGATTAAGCCGTAAATAGAAGAAAGATTCTCTACTATTTGAAGGAATAAAGTAAATGCTTTCCGAAATTATAGAAAAGAATAAAAAAATAATTAAAGGTGAGGATATTGATTTAGTTGTTAAAAAATTATATTTATCCTCTCCGTCTGTAGGTTTCATGAACACAGATGACTCTACATATGTGATTTTAAATCAAATTAGTAATAAATTTTCAGTTCCCTTTAAACATATTTATGTTACAGGATCTGCTCATATAGGATTTAGTTTAAAGACATCTAATGAATATAGTAAAGGTTCATCTGACTTAGATATTGCTATAGTTGATGGCTTTCTTTTTGATAAAATTTTAAATGGCATAGTGGATGATACATTTAACTTTACTAAGAAGTCATCATTTAAGAGTTTTGAGGTATATAAGAGTTATATAAATAATGTAGCTAGAGGATTTATTCACCCATTGTATTTTCCATTCGGAAATACTAGAAAAAACTGGTTTGATTTCTTCAACGAACTAACTTTAGATCATAAAGAGAGTTATTCTAAGATATCAGCTTGCTTGTTCTCTTCTGAAGAAAGCTTTAAAAATAGGCAAAAGTATAGTATTAATTACTTTAAAGCTAACAATCATGAAAATAAGAGTATCTTAAATGAAAACGATTGATTATAAGATCAGGTCTGTACAACTACTAAATTATA
Organism: Providencia sp. PROV109; assembly: GCF_033681625.1. Classification (NCBI taxonomy): domain Bacteria; kingdom Pseudomonadati; phylum Pseudomonadota; class Gammaproteobacteria; order Enterobacterales; family Morganellaceae; genus Providencia; species Providencia sp. PROV109. The sequence goes on along the minus strand of NZ_CP096320.1, from coordinate 4,373,756 downwards.
TGAATGATATTGAATCTGGTAGGCTGGTAACTAACCCGTTTTTCCAAAGGAATTTAGTCTGGAGGGATCTTCATAAACAGGAGTTTATAAAAACAATATTGCTAGGATACCCATTCCCGCATGTTTTTTTGTCTAAAGGTAAAATTGATTTAGACAAAAAAATAAGTATTGCTTCAATTGTTGATGGGCAGCAAAGAACTAATGCAATAATGGAGTTCATTTCAGGGAAACTATCTGTTAATAACAGAAAATTCTCTGAATTGACGGACGAGGAAAAACAAGACTTCTATAAATATGAAATACCCGTGATAGAATTGGATTTAACCAATGATGACCAAATTATTGCTGATATTTTTCAGAGAATCAATAGAACTTCGAATTCATTGACAATGATAGATAGAAAGTCATCAGAGTTTAGTGCTTCGGAGTTCATGCATTTTTCAGAGTTTATTTCAGGCCAGATGGACTTATCTTCTGCTGAAGATGATGAAGATGAGGAAATTACGAACATAAGAAATAATCCATATATAAAAGATAGCTTTAAAGACTGGGCTAAAGCGGTTGATAAAAACAAAAAAGCAAAAGAGTTTAGGCAGTTGATGACTAGCCAAAATCTATTCTCTATTAATGAAATTGCGAAAAAAACAAATCTTCAATATACATTGAATATTATATCAACCACGATTGGCGGTTTTTTCAATCGAAATGAATTATCATGGACATATGCTGAACAGTATAATGAGTCGTTTGATTTAAAAGATAAATTATTGGAAAGACTGGAAAAATCAGCTATTTTATTTAATAAACTGAAATTCAAAAAATCATCTCTATGGTATAGAAAGGCCAATTTTTTTAGCCTTTTTGTCTATTTTTGTAGAGTTATCAATAAGATTGATATTAATGATGACGGAAAGGTTAATGAAATAAAAATAATTATAGATTCAGTTGAATTATCTGATGATTATAAAAATGCAGCAAAAGAAGGTGTAAATAATAAAAAAGAAAGAGAGATCAGAGATATTGAAATTCAAAATATTTTTGAGAAAATCATAAATTAAGCTTAGTGTTTATTCCCCTACTAATCTATTAACAGATTGATAGGGGAGTTTGATTATGTAAACTTGATTAATCTAAATCGACGTTTTTAGTGCCGAAAAAGTAGGTAAAAATAAAACCGAATAAATAGGAAACGAATAACCCGCCCACATAAACTAACATCCCTGGGAACACGCCATCAGCAGAGGTCATCATTGGGATAGCGACTAAGCCGGACGGGCCAAAGACAGTATTTAAACCAACGGGTAAACCCATCCAAGCCACGAGTCCAACAAAGAACCCCCCAGCAGCACCGCCTAAACATGCGGTGACAAACGGCTTCATTCGAGGAAGGGTTACACCGTAGATAAGTGGTTCACCGACACCTAAGAAACCTGGAATGATAGCTCCACGAATTTGGTTACGTAATACTGAATCTTTTGCGGCTTTAACGTACAACGCCATCGCTGCACCAACTTGCCCACCACCAGCCATTGCTAGGATAGGGAAAAGTGAGTTAAAGCCTTGGGTTTCAACGAGTGCCATATATACCGGAACAAAACCTTGGTGCACGCCAAACATTACTGCAATTAAGAATAGCCCAGCAAGTATAGCGGTTCCGAATGGGTTGCTGCTTAAATGAACAAAAAGCCACGACATACCAGAGAATAACCAACTGCCAATTGGCATGATGAAGATAAACACTGCAGCACCAACAATTAACAAGGTAATTGTTGAAGTTAAAATCATATCAAGGTTGGCTGGAATAATTTTACGTACTTGTTTTTCGACCCATGCCCCAAAAATACACGCAATTAATACCCCAATAATGTTACCTCTTGGGTCGATAGCCAACCCGAAGAAGCTATTCATATCAGAATAGAACCCCTTAGCTATTTCAGGGTTGTACCCAAGAACAAACAGTGAAGCAATGATGGCGCCATTTACTGCGCTACCGCCAAAGGCTTTTTGAGTGTTATAACCGATAAGAATACTTAGGAAGCTAAACAGCCCTTTGCTAAATACCGACATATACAGAATCGTATGTACGAGTAGGGTCTGCTCTTCAGGTTTTGTCGGGAGCCCTGCTGGAAAATAGGTTTGTTTCGCCAGAGTTGCAAAACCTAATAGTAAGCCCGCAGCAATAAAACCTGGAATTAGCGGAGTAAATATGGTGGCAAATTTGGATAAAAATCGGTGAACGGCACTGGTTTGTTTCTTTTTCAGTTGCTGCTTATTTGCGGATGCAATATCGTTCAGATCCTGAGGCTGGGCTGCTGCTTCGTGGTTATCCTCTTCATCACTATCTAAAAGTTGGTTCATCAAGTCCGCGGCAGTTTGCGCTTTACCTGGGCCAAGGATCACTTGCAGTTGTTCATCACTTTCAATAACGCCAAGCACTCCTGCAATTTGTTTGAGTGCAGCTTTATCGACTAGCTGGTCATTGTTGAGTGTGAGCCGCAAACGGGTCATACAATTGCCCGCTAATTTAATATTACGGCGTCCTCCAACGTGTTGCAGGATCTGCTGTATCATTTCTATTGTTATTTTAGCCATACTATTTATCCCATTGAAGTCCGCAAGTTAGGCGGATGAGGCCATATTGAGAGCCGTACGAATAAAACCGTTGTTATCTAAGAGTAGTTGACGTGCGTCATCGGCATTTAAACCCGATAACACCATTAAAATGGCAGTTTTGCAGTGCCGGTTACATTGTTGAAGGGCGGTCTCTGCGGTAGTTCGGTCGCAGTCGGTTGCTTCCATCACAATTTTAGTTTGTCTTTCAATGAGTTTGGCATTTGTTGCTTCGACATCGACCATTAAATTACCAAACACCTTTCCAATACGGATCATCGCCCCAGTGGTGATCATATTCAGCACTAATTTTTGTGCTGTTCCTGCTTTCATGCGTGAAGAACCGGTGACAACCTCTGCACCTACAATGGGAGTAATAGCAATATCTGCGGCATTGGCAATTGGGCTATTTGGGTTACAGCTAATGGCCGCTGTTGTTGCACCAACAGCCTTCGCGTATGCTAAAGCGCCTAATACATAAGGCGTTCGCCCACTGGCTGCGATACCAACTAACACATCATTATCATTAAATTGAATATCTTTGAGGTCTTGTTCACCCAGTTCAGGCTTATCTTCTGCATTTTCTACGGCACGGAAAATAGCTTGATGGCCACCGGCGATTAAACCCACAACTTGTTCATGTGGCGTCCCATAAGTTGGCGGGCACTCACTGGCATCAAGGATGCCTAAACGGCCAGAGGTTCCTGCACCTGAATAAATCAGACGACCGCCTTTTAAAAAAGCCTCTGCGACTTTATCAACCAGTTGGGCAATTTCAGGGAGCACTTTTTCAACCGCTAACGGAACGAGCTTGTCCTCATCATTAATGACCTTCAGCATTTCAGCCGTTGATAGTTGGTCGATATTAGTACTGGCTGCATTGCGGCTTTCAGTTACCATTTTGCTTAAGTCGATAGTCATAAAAATTGCTCCTAAATCAGTTATTGGGCTAATATAAGGAATTATTTATTCCTTATATGTGATTAACATCACGGTGCTATCTATTCTAACTTGTGAATATACAAGAATATTTTGTGATTATTTTTATAAGCTAAAGTCACGACTCTTTGAATTATAAGTATTATTCATCAGGTATCAGTGGCTTGATTGAGGAATAATTTATTATTATTTTTTTATCTATAGGTCTGGCTATTACAATTATTATTAGAGGTCACCATGACATTATTGGACATCATTACCTACTCACTACCGAGATTAGCGGAAAACCAACGCAAAATTGCTCAATTTATCCTTGAAAATCCCGAAAATGTACTAAATTTGTCGTCTCAGCAATTAGCGGAAATTTTAGATGTTAGCCAATCAGCCATCGTTAAGTTTAGTCAGAAAGTTGGCGTAAAGGGGTATCCCGCTTTGAAACTTGCACTTAGTGAGATTATTGGGCGCCAACAACTCAAAGATGGAGCGCCTCATTCCGCTCTACATAACCGTATTGCGCCTGATGATAACTTGATGGTTGTTGCTCAGAAACTCGCAATGGAAAAAAATCACTCCATTACAGAAACAACAAAATTAATTGATTTCAAACAGTTTGAACGTATTGTTGAGCGAATAGACCAATCACAGCGAGTACAGATTGTCGGGATTGGTGGGTCAGGTTTAACCGCAAAAGACCTCAGTTACAAATTACAAAAAATTGGTATCACAACACTTGTGGAGTCAGACCACCATGTGCAAATTGCTGCGGCGCTGACTCTCAATACTCATGATGTACAAATCGTTATTTCTTTTACAGGAAGACGTAAAGACATGCTAACAGCAGCGAATATTGCGCGTAAGCAAGGGGCATGCGTCATCGCGATTACTCGTGATTGTGATTCCCCCTTGGGGCAACTTGCTGATTATGTTCTTGAAAGTATCGCGGAGGAAGATGAATGGCGTAGTTCATCAATTTCTTCAAGAACCGCACAAAATACGCTAACAGACTTGATCTTTATGGCGTTATTACAACGAAGAGAAGCGAAAGCGAAGTCGTTGGTTATGAATGCAAGAGTAGTAATTAATAAATTAGATGAATAGCTGGCGGCTTGAATTCTCATCGATAACTTTGCAATAAAACCTTATTTACGTTAAGACTAATATTATAAGTATTTTGATTTTAAAAAGTTAAAAGGGAGTTATTGATGAGAGCACTCATAGTTTATACGGAATTAACTGATGACGACTCCGTTATTAGCCATGCCGTAGCAAGACTCGCCAGTGAACTTAACGATGAGCACGTAGAAACCGTGATCATTCGTAATTTTGAAGATGGAATGGCATACATTCGGTCAAATACCAGCATTGACTGCTTGTTATATGGCCGTGATATGTCAGACAAGCAAGAACAAACTCAGGCACATCAGTTAATTACCCAACTTCACCGTAGGCAAGAAGATGTCCCCGTATTTTTATTAAGTGATCGTGAAGAAGCTTTGACGGCATTCGACCGCAAAATGATGGAACAAGTCGATGAATTTGCATGGATTTTAGAAGACTCCGCAGATTTTATTGCAGGTCGTGTCCTTGCCGCGATCATCCGCTACCGCGCCAATTTACTGCCCCCTTTGATGAAAAGTTTGATTAAATACAGTGATGTACATGAATATTCATGGGCAGCACCGGGGCATCAAGGTGGTGTTGGGTTCACCAAAACTCCCGCAGGTCGCATTTATCATGATTTCTTTGGTGAAAACTTATTTCGGACGGATATCGGTATTGAGCGGGTTGCTGTGGGTTCACTGTTAGACCATACCGGCGCATTTGGTGAGTGTGAAAGGAATGCTGCGCGTATATTTGGTGCTGACCAATCTTACTCCGTGGTTGTGGGAACATCGGGTTCGAACCGAACGATTATGCAAGCTTGTATGACAGATAATGATGTTGTTGTGATTGACCGTAACTGCCACAAATCTATTGAGCAAGGTTTGATCTTAACAGGGGCAAAACCGGTTTATATGACACCAAGCCGTAATCGTTATGGCATCATTGGCCCGATTTATCCTCAAGAAATGACACCCGAAGCGATTACTGAAAAAATCGCTAAAAATCCATTAACTTCGGATAAAATAGGCAAACGTCCTGCATATAGCGTCGTAACCAACTGTACTTACGATGGCGTGTGCTATCACGCACGTAAAGTACAGGATTTGCTGGATGAATCATTGGATAGAATCCATTTTGATGAGGCATGGTACGGCTACGCACGCTTTAACCCTATCTATCGCGACCACTTTGCGATGCGTGATGACCCTAGAAAAGACGATGAGCCCACCGTTTTTGCAACTCACTCTACGCACAAATTATTGAATGCACTTTCACAAGCTTCATTTATCCACATTCGAAATGGCCGTAATGCGATTGATTTTAATCGTTTTAACCAAGCCTATCATATGCATGCGACTACTTCGCCGCTATATGCAATTTGTGCCTCAAATGATATTGCCGCAGACATGATGGACGGTAATAGTGGGCGTTCACTCACTGATGAAGTCATCCGTGAAGCTATCGACTTCCGTCAATCACTGGGCTACCTATACAAAGAATTTATCAATGACGATGAGTGGTTTTTCAAACCATGGAATCAAGAAATGGTGAAAGACCCAGCAACAGGCAAGCGCTATGCTTTTGAAGATGCGCCTGTTGAGCTGTTGATGAAAGAGCAAAGCTGCTGGGTGATGAACCCTGAAGATAAATGGCATGGTTTTAAAGATATCCCTGAAAATTGGGCGATGCTTGACCCGATTAAGGTGAGTATTTTGTCGCCGGGAATGGGAGATGACGGTAAATTACTGGATAGCGGCGTCCCAGCCGCGTTAGTCACGGCATGGTTAAACCACTATGGTATTGTACCAACCCGCACGACTGATTTCCAAATTATGTTCTTGTTTTCTATGGGGATCACAAAAGGAAAATGGGGAACCCTGGTCAATGCGCTGCTGTCGTTTAAGCGCCATTATGACAACAATACGGCACTGAAAAAGGTATTACCTGAAGTGGTTGAAGCGTCTCCTGAGATCTATGGCGAGATGGGGCTACGTGATTTAGGCAATAAAATGTTTGTGTATCTACAAAAAAATAACCCAGGTGGCCAGTTAAATCAGGCTTATGAGCAACTCCCCGCCGTGATGATGAGCCCACGCGATGCCTATCAAGAAATTGTTGCTAACCGCGTTGAGGCGGTTCCTTTAGATAAACTAGCCGGACGTATTGCGGCTAACTCGATTATTCCCTATCCACCAGGTATTCCTATGTTGTTATCAGGTGAAAGTTTTGGTGATAAAAATAGCCCGCATATCGGCTATTTGCATAGTCTTCAAGCGTGGGATAGCGAATTTCCGGGTTTTGAACATGAAACCGAAGGTACTGAAATTATTGATGGCCAGTATTATGTGATGTGTGTGAAAGAATAAGATTCAGTAATGATAAAAACGAAAAGCTATCAAAAGATAGCTTTTCGTGATTTTAATGGATTGTGATGTTTTATAACGAATTAATTTAATTCAAATTCACTGGTCATGGTTTCTAACTGCTCTTGCAGTTCCATCCACTCCATTTCCACATCTTCAAGAGCCGCTTTGTGTTCAGTTTGTTTTTTCAAACATTCCGTCAATTCGGCTTTTTTATCTTGTTCGTAAATGGTGGCATCAGAAAGTTTTGCTTCTAGCTCATTTAGGGCATTCGAGTGCTTATCCATTTGCTTTTCCAATTCCGTGATTTTTTTGCGGATCGGTTGAGTCAGTTGGCGGAACTCCGCTTCACGACGTTTTTGGTCTTTTCTATCTTGTGCCGTCACCGTTGCAGCGGCTGCTGGCTTGTCTTTTTCTTGTTGATCACGCGCTTGCTGTAATTCGAGCTTATTTTGCTCTGCCAGCCATTGTTGGTAATCTTCTAAATCACCATCAAACTGCTCTACAGAACCGCCGTGGACCAAATACAGTTCATCGGTAGTGGTGCGCAGTAAATGCCTATCATGGGAAACGACAACTAAAGCACCTTCGAAGGCCATTAAGGCTTCAGTAAGTGCTTGCCGCATATCTAAGTCCAAGTGGTTGGTTGGTTCATCGAGCAACAGTAAATTAGGGCGTTGCCAAACAATTAACGCGAGTACTAAGCGCGCTTTTTCCCCACCAGAAAAACGGCCGCTTGGGTCAGTGACTTGGTCGCCTTTAAAACCGAAGCCCCCTAAATAGTCACGTAATTGTTGCTCAGTTTGTTCAGGCGCAAGGCGAACTAGATGCTGTAGAGGCGATTCTTCAGGGTGCAAGTACTCTAATTGGTGCTGGGCGAAATAACCAAGTTTGATACCTTTTGCGAGGGAAATTTCCCCCTGTAACGGTGGCAAATCGCCCGCTAACATCTTAATTAATGTGGATTTACCTGCACCATTTCGGCCTAATAATCCAATACGTGAGCCTGGTACTAAGTTCAGCTTGATGGATTGTAAGATGACTTTTTCACCATAGCCTGCGCTGACTTTTTCCATTTTTAATAATGGATTCGGTAAGCTTTCTGGTTTACGGAATGAAAAATGGAATGGGTTATCCACATGAGCTGGGGCAACCATTTCCATTCTTTCAAGCATCTTAATGCGGCTTTGTGCTTGTTTAGCTTTGGTGGCTTGCACTCTAAAACGGTCAATATAACTTTGCAAATGTGCAGCTTTAGCCTGCTGGCTTTCATATAGTGCTTGCTGCTGAGCCAGTTTTGTTGCGCGCTGACGTTCAAATGAAGAGTAGTTGCCCGTGTATTCGAACATGGTTTCTTGTTCGATATGCAGCACTTTATCAATAATCGGGTCGAGGAAATCCCTATCATGGGAAATCAAAATCAGGGTGCCTTGGTAGCTTTTTAACCATTTTTCTAACCAAATCACTGCATCTAAATCAAGGTGGTTGGTTGGTTCATCAAGTAGCAATAAATCTGAACGACATAACAAGGCTTGTGCTAAGTTCAAACGCATCCGCCATCCACCAGAAAATGATTTTACTGGAGAGTTTAATTGCGCTTGGCTGAAACCTAAACCATGTAGCAAACTGGCTGCACGGGAGCGGATGGTCCATGCATCAATGGCATCAAGTTGCCCATGAACCACAGCGATGGCATGGCCGTCATTTTTTTCATTGGCTTGTTGAAGTTTTTGCTCTAAAGCTCGGAACTCGCGATCACCATCAATCACATATTCAAGAGCGGGCACATCAAGGGCAGGGGTTTCTTGGTTCACCCATGCCATGGACCAATTGCTTGGAAAGGTTGCAGAACCTGCTTCAGCTTGTAATTCGCCTTTTAATAACGCAAGAAGCGTCGATTTACCGCAGCCGTTTTTACCCACTAAACCAACTTTTTGGCCGGGGTTAATAGTCGCAGTGGCATTGTCTAGTAGGACACGAACACCTCGGCGAATTTGGAGTGAAGAGAAAACAATCATAGCAACCGTCTATTAAAAATATGTTAGATTATCAACGTATATACTCTAAATAATTTACGGTGCTGTTAGGTGACAAGCACATGAGTCGCTAGGAGCCTACTTAAGTAGGTGACTAGTGCGAATGCGCGTAGTCAACAACACAGCAACGTGAAGTATGACGAGTATAGCAGGCAGCATGGTAACGGAAAATGTTCCGTCTGACACGCCTTTGAGGAGGGAAAGATGTCAAATACACCGAAAGTGCTGGTGGTCTACGCTCACCCGGACCCCGACGAATCGATGGCTAATAAGGCGTTATTGGAGGCAGTGCGTGATTTTGACCATGTGACTGTACACGATTTATACGCAATTTATCCAGATTATTTTATTGATGTAACTGCGGAACAAAAATTACTGTGCCAGCACGATATCATTATTTTTCAACATCCTCTCTATACATATAGTTGCCCTGCGTTGTTGAAAGAGTGGTTTGACCGCGTGCTAACCCGCCGTTTTGCGACCGATGTAGGGTACCAAAAATTAAAAGGCAAATACTGGCGTTCTGTGATTACCACAGGCGAGCCTGTTCACGCTTACCAATATGATGGATATAACCATTATCCACTTACAGAAATACTTCGCCCATTTGAATTGACCGCATTAATGTGTGATATGCAGTGGCTGGAACCAACCATTATTTATGCAGCACGTCGGCAGCCTAAAGAACGATTTGAACAGATTATCGATGACTACCGCCAATGGATGCAACAGCCGCTAGGTGCGGGAGGGCTATCCTAATGTCAGAACTAGGGCTATTTGAATCCGTTATCATCTTCCTCTGCGCAGGGGTAGTCATGGTACCTATTGCACAAAAAATCCGCTTAGGTGCTGTACTGGGGTATTTGCTTGCCGGGATCATGATTGGGCCATTTGTTTTTGGCTTTATTCGTAATGTTGATGATATTTTGCACTTCTCCGAAATGGGAGTGGTGTTCCTGATGTTTCTCATCGGGTTAGAGCTAAAACCTTCTAAATTATGGGAGCTTAGGCGCTCGATTTTCGGTGTAGGTACGCTTCAAGTGGTTGTCACTGCGGCTATCATGGCGTCACTGTTGTTTTTAGCCAAATTTTCTTGGCAAGCTGCCATTGTTGGTGGATTAGGAATGGCGATGTCATCAACGGCAATGGCACTTCAGTTGATGAACGAAAAAGGGATGTCCAACAAAGAAAGCGGGCAACTTGGTTTTTCTGTTTTACTTTTCCAAGATATGGCCGTGATCCCAATCATGGCACTGATCCCGTTGCTAGCTGGGGACTCAGCAACCAGTGATTGGCAAAAAATTGGCTTGAAAATAGTGGCGTTCGCAGGTTTATGGGTCGTTGGACGTTATTTATTACGACCGATGTTCAGGCTTGCCGCTAAATCTGGCGTTCATGAAATTTTTACGGCTGCAGCACTGTTGGTGGTATTAGGTTCCGCACTCATTATGGAAAGCCTTGGGTTTTCTATGGCTCTGGGAACTTTTATGGCAGGGGTCATGTTAGCGGAAACAGAGTTTCGCCATGAGCTGGAAATTAATATCGAACCGTTTAAAGGTCTGCTACTGGGGCTATTTTTTATCTCAGTAGGTATGTCATTGAATTTAGACGTGTTATGGGCCTATTTACCACAAGTATTGATTGCTGTTGCGGTATTAGTCGCAGTCAAAGCTTTAGTGCTTTACGGACTGAGTTTAGCCGCTAGGCTTCGAAATGGAGCAAGAGCTCAATTTTCCGGGGTGCTTAGCCAAGGTGGTGAATTTGCTTTTGTGATCTATGCAACTGCTTTTGGTGCAAGTGTGATAAATGAACGGCAGATGGACTTATTACTGGTAGTTGTCACACTTTCGATGATGACTACTCCACTTGTGATGCAGTTGATAGATGCCTATTTAAACTACCGTTATAATCAACAACCAGCCTCGAGCGAAAAACCATTTGTAGAAGACAATGACCCACATGTTATTTTGGTCGGATTTGGTCGCATGGGGCAGGTGGTTGGCCGCTTATTAATGGCGAATAAGGTTAAAATTACAGTACTAGAACAAGATGTTACGGCGATTAGTACCATGCGTCGCTACGGCTATACGGTCTATTACGGTGATGCACGTGAACTGCAATTATTACGCTCAGCAGGAGCCGATAAAGCAAAATCTATCGTCATCACCAGTGATGTGCCTGAAGAAGTGATGGAAATTGTGCAAATTTGCCAAGAAAATTTCCCTAACTTGCATATTATTGCACGTGCTAAAGGTCGCCTTGAGGCCCATGAGTTATTACAAAGTGGAGTGACTGATTTTAGCCGTGAAACATTCTCGAGCGCACTTGAATTAGGAAGCAAAGCGCTTGTTAGTACAGGGATGCATCCTCATAAAGCTTATCGCGCGAAGCAGCATTTCCGCCGTTTAGACATGAAAATGCTTAGAGATATTTACCCAGAGAATGAAAATAGTGACAGCGGGCAAATTTCACGCATTAAAGAGGCTCGTCGTGAACTGAATGAACTCTTTGAGAAAGAAATGCAAAGAGAACATCGGCAGCCTCATAGCTGGAATAATGAACAATAAGGGTTAGAAATGGCTTCAACACGTAAACGCTTTATTGCCGGGGCGACGTGCCCTAAGTGCAAGTCACAAGACACATTAATGATGTGGCGTGAAGATAAAATTGATGTTGTCGAGTGTGTCAATTGTGGCGATCAGCAACGCCAAGCAGGGGATGAAGCAACGGGACATGTTAGGCAAAAAGAGCAGGTTATTGGAATTTTTACACCTGAATAATAGAAATTTGTCAATTCTCAATACATCACTATAGTTTTTCGGTACAATTGGCAAAAATTTTTCCCTTACGGGTAGTAGGAGATGTCATGAAAGTAGCAAAAGACTTGGTGGTCAGCTTGGCTTATCAAGTAAGAACAGAAGACGGTGTTTTAGTTGATGAGTCGCCAGCAAGCGCGCCAATGGACTATTTGCATGGTCGTGGGTCTTTAATTTCAGGTTTAGAAAAAGCATTAGAAGGTCGCTCTGTCGGCGAAAACTTCGATGTTGAAGTCGCTTCAGACGATGCATATGGCCAATACGATGACAACTTAGTTCAACGTGTTCCTAAAGATGTATTTATGGGCGTTGATGAGCTAGAAGTCGGCATGCGTTTCTTAGCTGACACTGACATGGGCCCAGTTCCTGTTGAAATTACAGGTATCGAAGGTGATGAAGTTATCGTTGACGGTAACCACATGTTAGCAGGTCAAAACCTGAAATTTAATGTTGAAATCATGGCTATTCGTGAAGCAACAGAAGAAGAAATCGCACATGGCCACGTCCATGGTGCAGGTGGTCACGACCATGACCACGACCATGAAGGTGGTTGCTGTGGCGGTGGCGGTCATAACCACGGTTCAGAAGGCGGTTGCTGCGGTGGCGGTGAAGGTCACGGACACGGTCACAAACAAGGCGGCTGCGGCTGCCACTAATACCTCGTATTAGTGTTTGTAAAAAAAAGGAAGCGAAAGCTTCCTTTTTTTCATTTAAAATCAATAGGTTCGCATTTTAAATTAATAATGTGGTGGCGGCGTTTCTTCTTCAGGCCTTGCTAAGTGAGAATCTTGGGATGATTTCAGCCTTTCAGCTACAATGCGTAAATGTTCCTGCAGACGGCTCATTTGCATTTGTTGGTCAGTAATAACCTGGTTTAGTTGTTCAATCGCCAGTTCTTGAAAGGCAACTTTACTTTCTAAAAGTTCTAGGCGTTGTTCAAATGTATCAGATGAGTCCATATTCGACTCTCCTTAAGCGTTTATATCGTAATTAAACCATCATAATAACTGAACATTACAAATCAATAGATAAGTTTTAGTTAAAGATATAGGCGACGAAACGACTTTTTGTTAATGTGGTCTCAGTAGTTATTATATTTTTTTAATACTCAATGGGGTAACGGGGTCTAAACTTAAAGAGCCCTACCCATAAAACGAATAGTTCGCTATTCGAATATAATCGAATAAAAGTTATCGGAGACTAGGATGAAATCACTGTTTAAGGCAAGCCTTTTAGCAACTACGCTAGCATTTACTTTTGCTGCTCCGCAAGTGATGGCAGCGGAAGCCAAAGCACAAAGCAGCGCATTCAAAAACGCAGAAGAGCGTAATGCGTATGCACTGGGTGCGTCTTTAGGCCGCTACATGCAGAATTCTTTAGAAGAACAAAAAACAATTGGTATTAATTTGGATAAGGCTCAATTACTCGCTGGTGTCCAAGATGCATTTAACGGCAAAAGCAAAATGACCGATGCAGAAGTTGAAGAAACATTGCGTCAGTTTGAAGGTCAAGTCAAAGAAGCTGCCGACAAAAAAATGAAAGAAGAATCAGCTAATAATGAGAAAAAAGGCGCTGAGTACCGCGAAAAATACGCGAAAGAAAAAGGCGTTGTTAAAACTAAATCAGGCTTACTGTACAAAATTGAAAAAGACGGTACAGGGGCGAAACCTAAAGCAGATGAAACCGTTGTGGTTCACTACAAAGGTTCTTTGATTGACGGTACTGAATTCGACAGCTCATATTCACGTAATGAGCCACTGACAATTCCATTAAATTCAGTTATTAAAGGCTGGACTGAAGGTTTAGTTAACCTGAAAAAAGGCGGCAAAATGCAGTTGGTTATCCCAGCTGAATTAGCTTACGGCGAAAATGGCGTGCCGGGTATCCCAGCAAATTCAACATTAGTCTTTGATGTTGAATTATTAGATATCAAACCTGCTGCTAAATAAGTCCTCACTAAGCATTAGCTAAGTGTATTTTGATGCCCAATGCATTCATGCCTTGGGCTTTTTTATATTTCTCATCAAAAAAACTCTCAAATTGTTTAAAACTTGTGATAAAACAGACTGTCTTGCATTCATTCGCTTGACGGCAACGCCGTGGAGTTTTAACTTCAGAAGACTCTATTTTATTTTTTATCATCACAATTGTTGGCTACAAACAAAGTAATGAAGGCCAAATAGTCGAATAATGAACGCCTTTTTAGTCAACAGGATGAGTTTTTACATTAGAAGGATGATGTTGAAATGTCTGATTCTATACAATCACACGACCTCAGCGATATTAACATATTGGATAACCAACCTTTTTCTGAGACAGACCATGAGATTTTAAAATCGTATGAAGCTGCTGTGGATGGTCTGGCAATGCTAATCGGTGGGCACTGTGAAATTGTTCTTCACTCTTTAGAAGACCTAAACTGCTCTGCAGTCAGAATCGCAAATGGCCAGCACACTGGGCGTAAAATCGGCTCACCGATTACAGACTTAGCGTTGAGAATGCTGCATGATATGGCAGACGAAGAATCGAATGTCTCGAAGGCTTATTTTACGAAAGCGAAAAGCGGTGATTTAATGAAATCCGTTACTATTGCTATTCGTAACCGTAAGCAACGTGTGATTGGCTTGTTATGTATCAATATGAACTTAGATGTGCCGTTCTCTGAAATTATTCAATCGTTTGTTCCAGAAACTAAGCAAGAAGTTACTTCAGATGTAAACTTTGCCTCTTCAGTTGATGACCTTGTCGCACAAACATTGGAGTACACAATTGAAGAAGTTGGCGGTGATCGTAATGTCTCAAATAATGCGAAAAACAAGCAAGTAGTTCTTAACCTATATGAAAAAGGTATTTTCGATATTAAAGATGCCATTAACCAAGTTGCTGACCGTTTGAACATTTCTAAACACACCGTTTATTTATACATTCGTCAATTCAAGAGCGGTGAATGAGTAATACAAATTCGTTAACCTACTGCTTAGTTGTGACAGGCCCTGCTTATGGTACACAACAAGCAGCGAGTGCGTATCAATTTGCAAAAGCCCTTCTTGAAGAAGGGCATATATTGAAAACACTCTTTTTTTATCGTGAAGGGGTTTTTAATGCGAACCAGCTTACGTCACCGGCAACAGATGAATTTAATTTAGTTTCAGCTTGGCAGGAACTGGCAAAACAATCTGGGTGCGAAATGCATATCTGTGTTTCTGCCGCATTGCGTCGGGGGGTTGTTGACCAAGAACAAGCGCAAAGTTTATCACTTCCAACGGCTAACCTTGCTGAGGGCTTTATCATGAGTGGGTTAGGAAGCCTTGCGGAAGCGATGATAACCACAGACCGGACAATTCAATTCTAAGAACAGCTCAATACAAGGTACCGTGTGAAAAAAATAGCTTTTGTCTTTACAACCATGCCCCATGGAAATGCCAGTGGCCGAGAAGGGTTAGATGCATTATTAGCAACTTCAGCACTGACAGAAGACATTCAGGTGTTTTTTCTCTCTGATGGCGTTTATCAGCTTCTAGCAAACCAACATCCCGCTGAAGTGCTTGCTCGAGATTACATCGTAACATTTAAAATATTGCCGTTATATGACATTGAAAAAGTTTATCTCTGCGGCTCTTCGCTACAAGAACGGGGGCTGGGAGAGCATTGTGAATGGGTTTTAACACCAGCAATTCTTAGCAAGAAAGAGGTAAGCGCTAAAATAGCGGAATGTGATGTGGTGCTTAATTTTTAATCTATTGTGTGAATTTTGAGCTTGGGTTGTTTTTTGATCTATAGTAGGATCTTTTCTATGCTGTATACATTAGTAACATCTCCGTTTAAATGTGATTTTTCTACAATGGTAGGCTTTATTACGGCTGAAGATGTCGTTTTACTGATGCAAGATGGCGTGGTTGCGGCAGTCGCACAGTCGCCTTATCTTGTTGCACTACAAAAAACAGGGGCGCAGTTGTACGCTTTGGATGTAGACATCAATGCTCGTGGGTTGCAAAATACCCTATCAACCGCAGTTTCTGTAATCACATATCAAGGTTTTGTGAAGCTAACAGAAGTCCAAAAACAACATTTTGCCATATAAAGGCACTAAAAGTTGTATATTTCTTGACACCTGAGCCAGTCAGCAATAAAATTTCGCGTCCTCGTGTATCGTCATGTTGGCGAACGGGGTCAAAATCCGTGTTTACGAAGCAATAAAACCAGGAGCTTTTTTAATAATGGCAACTATTAATCAGCTGGTACGCAAATCTCGTAGCTCGAAAGTTGTTAAAAGCAACGTTCCAGCACTGGAAGCTTGCCCGCAAAAACGTGGCGTATGTACTCGTGTATATACTACCACTCCTAAGAAACCAAACTCAGCATTACGTAAAGTATGCCGTGTTCGTTTAACTAACGGTTTCGAAGTTTCTTCCTACATCGGTGGTGAAGGCCACAACTTGCAGGAGCACTCCGTTATCCTTATCCGTGGTGGTCGTGTTAAAGACTTACCAGGTGTGCGTTATCACACCGTTCGCGGCGCACTGGACTGTTCTGGTGTTAAAGACCGTAAGCAAGCTCGTTCTAAATACGGCGCGAAAAAACCTAAGGCTTAATGGATTTCCGTTAAGTAAGGCCAAACATTTTAATCTTAATGTCAAAATACTCTCGTAGAGTTTTGGACAAACCTGAATTAACAACGGAGTCATATCCATGCCACGTCGTCGCGTAATAGGTCAACGTAAAATTCTTCCAGATCCTAAGTTCGGATCAGAATTACTGGCCAAATTTGTAAATATCCTGATGGTAGACGGGAAAAAATCTACTGCTGAAGCAATCGTATATAACGCACTTGAAACCCTTGCTCAGCGTTCTGGTAAAACTGAACTTGATGCATTCGAATTAGCACTAGATAACGTGCGTCCGACTGTGGAAGTTAAATCCCGCCGTGTTGGTGGTTCAACTTACCAAGTTCCAGTTGAAGTTCGCCCGGTTCGTCGTAATGCCCTGGCAATGCGTTGGATCGTTGATGCTGCTCGTAAACGCGGTGATAAATCTATGGCGCTTCGCCTGGCAAATGAATTATCAGACGCTGCTGAGAACAAAGGTTCCGCTGTTAAGAAACGTGAAGACGTTCACCGTATGGCAGAAGCTAACAAGGCGTTCGCACACTACCGTTGGTAAGTTCTTACCCACATTAGTGATGTATCTCAGGGTAGCCATTTGCTACCCTTTATATGAAGCATTGAACGCCCACGAGAGAGGAAAAAATGGCCCGTCAAACGCCCATAGCACGTTATCGTAATATCGGTATCAGTGCACACATCGACGCCGGTAAAACCACAACTTCTGAACGTATTCTGTTCTATACTGGTGTAAACCATAAAATTGGTGAAACTCACGAAGGTTCTGCAACAATGGACTGGATGGAGCAGGAGCAAGAGCGTGGTATTACTATCACATCTGCAGCGACTACTGCATTCTGGTCTGGTATGGCAAAACAGTATGAGCCACACCGTATCAACATCATCGACACCCCGGGACACGTTGACTTCACCATCGAAGTAGAACGTTCTATGCGTGTTCTTGATGGCGCAGTAATGGTTTACTGTGCAGTTGGTGGTGTTCAGCCACAGTCTGAAACTGTATGGCGTCAGGCTAACAAATATAAAGTTCCACGTATCGCGTTCGTTAACAAAATGGACCGTATGGGTGCGAACTTCTTACGTGTTGTTGAGCAATTAAAATCACGTTTAGCTGCTAACGCAGTTCCACTGCAATTACCAGTCGGCGCAGAAGAGTCGTTCACTGGTGTTGTTGACTTGCTGAAAATGAAAGCAATCAAGTGGAGTGATGAAGACCAGGGCGTTACCTTCGAATACGAAGATATCCCTGCGAACATGCAAGAAGCTGCTGAAGAGTGGCACAACAACCTGATCGAAACCGCAGCAGAAGCATCAGAAGAACTGATGGAAAAATATCTGGGCGGTGAAGAACTGACTGAAGCAGAAATTAAAGCTGCATTGCGTCAACGTGTTCTTGCAAGCGAAATTATCCTGGTTACCTGTGGTTCTGCATTTAAGAACAAAGGTGTTCAGGCGATGCTGGATGCAGTTGTTGATTACTTACCTGCACCGACAGATGTACCTGCAATCAATGGTATTCTGGACGATGGTAAAGACACTCCTGCAGAGCGTCACGCAAGTGATGATGAGCCATTCTCATCATTAGCATTTAAAATTGCAACCGACCCATTCGTTGGTAACTTGACGTTCTTCCGTGTTTACTCTGGTGTTGTTAACTCAGGTGACACAGTTCTGAACGCAGTTAAAGCGAAGAAAGAGCGTTTTGGCCGTATCGTACAGATGCACGCTAACAAACGTGAAGAGATTAAAGAAGTTCGTGCTGGTGACATCGCGGCTGCTATCGGTCTGAAAGACGTAACTACAGGTGATACTTTATGTGCAGTTGATGCACCAATCATCCTGGAGCGTATGGAATTCCCAGAGCCAGTAATCTCTGTTGCAATCGAACCGAAAACTAAAGCTGACCAAGAAAAAATGGGTATCGCATTAGGCCGTTTGGCTCAAGAAGACCCATCTTTCCGCGTATCAAGTGATGAAGAGACTAATCAGACTATCATCGCTGGTATGGGTGAGCTGCACTTAGACGTTCTGGTTGACCGTATGCGTCGTGAATTTAAAGTTGAAGCGAACGTTGGTAAACCTCAAGTTGCTTACCGTGAAGCAATCACTATGAAAGTGACTGATATCGAAGGTAAACACGCGAAACAGTCTGGTGGTCGTGGTCAGTACGGTCATGTCGTTATCGATATGTTCCCTCTGGACAAAAACGATAAAGACGGTGTTCCAATGGATTACGAATTTGCCAACGACATCAAAGGTGGTGTAATTCCTACTGAATACATTCCTGCAGTTGACAAAGGTATCCAAGAACAGCTGAAATCTGGTCCATTAGCTGGTTACCCGGTTGTTAACATGGGTGTTCGTTTACATTTCGGTTCTTACCATGATGTTGACTCCTCTGAATTGGCGTTTAAACTTGCGGCTTCAATCGCGTTTAAAGATGGCTTCAAAAAAGCTAAACCAGTTCTGCTTGAGCCAATCATGAAAGTTGAAGTGGAAACACCAGAAGACTACATGGGTGATGTTATTGGTGACCTGAACCGTCGTCGTGGTATGATTGAAGGTATGGATGACCTGCCTACTGGTAAAGTCGTTCGTGCACAAGTACCATTGTCAGAAATGTTCGGTTATGCTACTGACCTGCGTTCTCAGACACAAGGTCGTGCTTCATACTCTATGGAGTTCCTGAAGTACAATGAAGCACCAAACAACGTTGCACAAGCTGTAATCGAAGCTCGTAACGCTAAATAATCGATTTTTATCGGTTAACTACTTTAATTTAAGTTCCTTCTTTATCGTGAAGAGGGAACTCCATAAGGAATAGAGTCGTGTCTAAAGAAAAATTTGAACGTTCAAAACCGCACGTTAACGTTGGTACTATCGGCCACGTTGACCACGGTAAAACTACTCTGACAGCAGCTATCACTACTGTTCTGGCTAAAACTTACGGCGGTTCTGCTCGCGCATTCGACCAAATCGATAACGCACCAGAAGAAAAAGCGCGTGGTATCACCATCTCTACTTCACACGTAGAATACGATACTCCAACTCGCCACTACGCACACGTAGACTGCCCAGGACACGCCGACTATGTTAAAAACATGATCACTGGTGCTGCTCAGATGGACGGTGCAATTCTGGTTGTTGCTGCGACAGATGGCCCAATGCCACAAACTCGTGAGCACATCCTGTTAGGTCGTCAGGTTGGTGTTCCTTACATCATCGTTTTCCTGAACAAATGTGACATGGTAGACGACGAAGAGCTGTTAGAATTAGTCGAAATGGAAGTTCGTGAACTTCTGTCTCAATACGATTTCCCAGGCGACGACACTCCAGTTGTTCGTGGTTCAGCACTGAAAGCGCTGGAAGGCAACCCAGAGTGGGAAGCGAAAATTGTTGAATTAGCAGGCCACCTGGATACTTACATTCCAGAGCCAGAGCGTGCAATTGACAAGCCATTCCTGCTGCCAATCGAAGATGTATTCTCAATCTCAGGTCGTGGTACAGTAGTAACAGGCCGTGTTGAGCGTGGTATCATCAAAGTTGGTGAAGAAGTTGAAATCGTTGGTATTCAAGACACGGTTAAAACAACTTGTACTGGCGTTGAAATGTTCCGTAAACTGTTAGACGAAGGTCGTGCAGGTGAGAACGTTGGTGTTCTGCTGCGTGGTACTAAGCGTGAAGAAATTCAACGTGGTCAAGTACTGGCGAAACCAGGTTCAATCAAGCCACACACTAAATTTGAATCAGAAGTTTATATTCTGAGCAAAGATGAAGGTGGTCGTCATACTCCATTCTTCAAAGGTTACCGTCCACAGTTCTACTTCCGTACAACTGACGTAACAGGTACTATCGAACTGCCAGAAGGCGTAGAGATGGTAATGCCAGGTGATAACATCAACATGATCGTTACCCTGATCCACCCAATCGCGATGGACGACGGTTTACGTTTCGCAATCCGTGAAGGTGGCCGTACTGTAGGTGCGGGTGTTGTTGCAAAAATTATTGCATAATACCGCTCTTTCTGAATAAGAAAGAACCACTTAGTAAAAAAGGGCGTCTAATAGACGTCCTTTTTATACGTTGCAAAATTCAGACGTTGCAAAATTAAGAACCTATCTCATCAATCATTTGTATAATTATTGGTGAGATAGGCTCTGAAACAACGAATTGATAACTGTGCGGGCTACTTTGCGCAGTTATATGAGATTTATTAAGGTTTTGCTCGGAAGATATGGTATATTTTACTGCTGCCACAAAAAGAAAGTCACTTTCTTGATTGGTGTAGTTAAAAAATTTACTGGGCATGCTGAAATTCCTGCAAAATGGAATAGCACTTGTGAAATGGGTAGCACTTGTAAAGTGATAGTACTGACGTACACGTAGTACTTGCGAAATAAAATGTTACTGCAACTTGTTATTTTTGCAGAACGAATAACGCTAATTACCTCCATTAACAAGGCTAATTACTTTTTAGATCGCAGGTGATGCTATTGATATCCCTATCAAATTTTTGCAGGCTTAGTTTGTAGTAATTGAGGGATATGTTGGTATATTCTATTGGTTTGGCTTGGTTGTCTTACCTTTGTAAACAAGCAAGCTTTGTACATACTTCATGGTAACAGGTTGAATTATGAGTGCGAATAGCGAAGCTCAAGGAAGTGGACGCAGTGCAGACATCTTCAAGTGGGTCATTGTCTGTGCCTTATTAATAATTGCTATTGTTGGTAATTATTACTTCCGTCAATATAATCTCGCGCTGCGTGCTTTTGCAGTTGTGGCTGTTGTCGCTATTGCAGGTGCTGTCGCTTTATGGACCACAAAAGGTAAAGCAACACTGGCGTTTGCACGCGAAGCTCGCGTCGAGATGAGAAAAGTCATTTGGCCTACTCGCCAGGAAACATTACAAACTACTTTAATTGTTGCTGCAGTAACGGCTGTAATGTCATTAATACTGTGGGGACTAGATGGTATCCTGGTGCGTTTAGTTTCATTTATTACAAGCCTGAGGTTATTCTAAATGTCCGATTCACCTAAAAAGCGCTGGTATGTCATTCAGGCATTCTCTGGTTTTGAAGGTCGCGTAGCACAATCTTTACGTGAACATATCAAATTACATGCTATGGAAGATTCTTTTGGCGAAGTTATGGTTCCAACAGAAGAAGTTGTTGAAATCCGTAGCGGTCAGCGCCGTAAGAGTGAACGTAAATTCTTCCCAGGCTATGTCTTAGTCCAAATGGTCATGAATGATGACTCTTGGCACTTAGTGCGTAGTGTACCGCGTGTAATGGGGTTCATTGGCGGGACGTCAGATCGTCCAGCGCCAATTAGCGATAAAGAAGTTGATGCTATCATGAACCGCTTACAACAAGTTGGTGATAAACCACGTCCGAAAACACTGTTTGAACCGGGTGAAATGGTTCGTGTTAGCGAAGGTCCGTTTGCTGACTTTAACGGTGTGGTTGAAGAAATTGATTATGAAAAGAGCCGCTTGAAAGTCTCTGTTTCTATCTTCGGTCGTGCAACTCCAGTCGAATTGGATTTTGGTCAGGTAGAAAAAGCCTAATCTAAACGACAAAACTGACTTGCAAAAGGCGTGAAATTTGACTACAATTTCGCGCCTTTTGTTTTTATGTTCGGCGCAAATTAATGTGCGGGGCATGTTTAATGTAACGGGGAGCCTTGCAAACCGTAAGGCGCTATCACCCATCTAGAGGAAATATCATGGCTAAGAAAGTTCAAGCCTACGTTAAGCTGCAAGTTGCAGCTGGTATGGCGAACCCAAGTCCACCGGTTGGTCCAGCACTGGGTCAACAAGGTGTTAACATCATGGAATTCTGTAAAGCGTTCAACGCAAAAACAGACAGCCTGGAAAAAGGTTTACCAATTCCTGTTGTTATTACTGTTTACGCAGACCGTTCTTTCACTTTCGTTACCAAAACTCCACCTGCAGCAGTTCTGCTGAAAAAAGCAGCTGGCGTTAAGTCTGGTTCAGGTAAGCCGAACAAAGACAAAGTTGGTAAAGTGACCTCTGCTCAGATTCGCGAAATCGCTGAAACTAAAGCTGCGGACATGACTGGTGCTGATGTTGACGCAATGATGCGTTCAATTGAAGGTACTGCTCGTTCCATGGGCCTGGTAGTGGAGGACTAAGACAATGGCTAAACTGACTAAGCGCATGCGCAATATCCGTGAAAAAGTTGATGCAACTAAACAGTATGACATCAATGAAGCCGTTGCACTGCTGAAAGAATTAGCAACTGCTAAATTCGTAGAAAGCGTTGACGTAGCTATCAACCTGGGCATCGATGCTCGTAAATCTGACCAAAACGTTCGCGGTGCAACTGTGCTGCCACACGGTACTGGCCGTTCAGTTCGCGTTGCTGTGTTCGCACAAGGCGCAAACGCTGAAGCTGCTAAAGCTGCAGGTGCTGAACTGGTAGGTATGGAAGATCTGGCTGATAAAATCAAAGCTGGTGAAATGGACTTTGATGTTGTTATTGCTTCTCCAGATGCAATGCGCGTTGTTGGCCAATTAGGTCAAGTTTTAGGCCCACGTGGTCTGATGCCAAACCCGAAAGTTGGTACTGTAACTCCAAACGTTGCTGAAGCAGTTAACAATGCTAAAGCAGGTCAGGTTCGTTACCGTAATGACAAAAACGGAATCATCCACACCACTATCGGTAAAGTTGATTTCGACGCTAACAAACTGAAAGAAAACTTAGAAGCACTGCTGATCGCGCTGAAAAAAGCAAAACCAGCTTCTGCTAAAGGTGTTTTCATCAAGAAAGTTAGCCTGTCCACCACTATGGGTGCAGGTGTTGCTGTTGACCAAGCTGGTCTGTCAGCGACAGTTTAATTGCTATAGCTTCGGCTAATTGGTAATTAGGCTTTACCTTTGCGTCAAATTTGTATAAAATTTGACGCCTTGAGTTTGTTGGGTACACAAAATGTATCCAACAAACCACGAATTTCGGTATGGAGTCTGGCCTTTCCAGACCCCGTCCAAGACCGCAGGTGTGGTTTATTAGTTATAATAGCTACTTAATTTACCTGCGTAGACGGTGACAGAGATACCTAGAATTTAATTCTGGATTCTATTCTGCTCACCGTGTTTTAGCGCTCTTACATAATGTTGTGTTTGAGTGATGTGAGTCCCGGGTTTTCCCGGTTAATCCAGGAGCAAGAAGCTAATGGCACTAAATCTTCAAGACAAACAAGCGATTGTTGCTGAAGTCAGCGAAGTAGCCAAAGGCGCGCTTTCTGCAGTTGTTGCTGATTCACGCGGCGTAACTGTAGCAAAAATGACTGAACTGCGTAAAGCAGGTCGCGAAGCAGGCGTTTATATCCGTGTTGTTCGTAACACACTGATCCGTCGTGCTGTTGAAGGTACTTCTTACGATGTACTGAAAGACGTGTTTGTCGGTCCAACCTTAATTGCTTTCTCTAACGAACACCCGGGCGCTGGCGCTCGTCTGTTCAAAGAGTTCGCGAAAGCGAATCCAGCATTTGAGATTAAAGCTGCGGCCTTTGAAGGTGAGTTAATCCAAGCGAAAGATATCGATCGTCTGGCAACTCTCCCAACTTACGATGAAGCAATCGCACGCCTGATGTCAACCATGAAAGAAGCCGCTGCCGGCAAATTGGTTCGTACTCTGGCTGCTCTGCGCGATCAGAAAGAAGCTGCATAAGCCCTTTCCTTCGTTGCTTTTTAACGTATAAACTATTTCTGAATTTTAGGAACACTTGTTATGTCTATCACTAAAGACCAAATCCTTGATGCAGTTGCAGAAATGTCTGTAATGGACGTTGTTGAACTGATTACTATGATGGAAGAAAAATTCGGCGTTTCTGCTGCTGCAGCTGTTGCTGTTGCTGCGGGCCCAGCTGAAGCTGCTGAAGAAAAAACTGAATTCGACGTTGTACTGTCAGCTGTTGGCGGTAACAAAGTTGCAGTTATCAAAGCAGTTCGTGGCGCAACCGGTCTTGGCCTGAAAGAAGCTAAAGATATGGTAGAGTCTGCTCCAGCGACCATCAAAGAAGGCGCGAGCAAAGACGAAGCTGAAGCTCTGAAAAAATCTCTTGAAGAAGCAGGCGCTTCTGTTGAACTTAAATAAGTTCAGTTTCAAGAACGCAGCCTAATCTAATTAGGCTGACGGCTGGTGATTTTTTAATCACCAGCCTTTTTGCGCTGTAAAGCGTGATGGGTGTTAACAGCTTTTCACGCAGTTTTAATGTTAACAACAACCCTCCAATACTTCTTTCTATTGACGACTTAATATACTGTGTTCTTCGCTACGACCCGCTCGGGTAGCTCGGTAGCAATGGCAACGCAATGAAATGATTTAAGAGTAATAGCAATGAGTATTAAGGAAAGTATTCATTTTCCGTTTCTTATAAAAAAACGCGTTGCGGTTCAGTCTCTTATACTAAGAGCTAACCACTTGGGTCACTGATCAACGAGCTGAGGAAACCTATGGTTTACTCCTATACCGAGAAAAAACGTATCCGTAAGGACTTTGGTAAGCGTCCACAAGTTTTGGACATACCTTATCTCCTTTCTATCCAACTTGACTCGTTCCAGAAGTTTATCGAGCAAGATCCAGATGGCCAGAATGGGCTGGAAGCAGCTTTCCGTTCTGTGTTTCCAATTCAGAGCTACAGCGGTAATGCTGAATTACAATATGTCAGCTATCGTTTAGGCGAGCCTGTTTTTGATGTTAAAGAATGTCAAATTCGCGGTGTAACTTACTCTGCGCCTTTACGTGTGAAATTGCGTCTCATCGTTTATGAGCGTGAAGCACCGGAAGGAACTGTTAAAGACATCAAAGAACAAGAAGTCTACATGGGTGAAATTCCACTCATGACTGAAAACGGAACTTTCGTTATCAACGGTACTGAGCGTGTTATCGTTTCTCAGTTACACCGTAGTCCTGGTGTATTCTTCGACAGCGATAAAGGTAAAACACACTCTTCAGGTAAAGTGCTATATAACGCACGTATTATCCCTTACCGTGGTTCATGGCTTGATTTCGAATTTGACCCGAAAGATAACCTGTTTGTACGTATTGACCGTCGCCGTAAATTACCTGCGACCATTATTCTGCGTGCAATGGATTACAATACCGAAGAAATCTTAAATCTGTTCTTCGAAAAAACTGTATTCCAAATCCGTGATAATAAACTGATGATGACGCTGGTTCCTGAGCGTTTACGTGGTGAGACAGCTTCATTTGATATCGAAGCGAACGGTAAAGTCTATGTAGAAAAAGGCCGCCGTATCACTGCACGTCACATTCGTCAGTTAGAAAAAGAAGAAGTGAATAGCATCGAAGTTCCTGTTGAATATATCGCAGGTAAAGTCGTTGCTAGAGACTATATTGATGAAAGTACTGGTGAGCTGATTTGTGCAGCGAACATGGAACTTTCTTTAGATATGTTGGCACGTCTGAGCCAGTCTGGTCATAAAACAATCGAAACATTGTTTACCAATGACTTAGACCATGGTGCTTACATTTCTGAAACCGTTCGTGTCGACCCAACTAACGATCGTCTGAGTGCATTGGTAGAAATCTACCGCATGATGCGTCCTGGTGAGCCACCAACCCGTGAAGCCGCTGAAAACCTGTTTGATAACTTATTCTTCTCTGAAGATCGTTACGACTTGTCTGCAGTAGGTCGCATGAAGTTCAACCGTTCACTGAACCGTGAAGAAATCGAAGGTTCAGGTATCCTGAGTGAAGAAGACATCATTGATGTTATGCGTAAACTCATCGATATCCGTAACGGTAAAGGCGAAGTGGATGATATCGACCACTTAGGTAACCGTCGTATTCGTTCCGTTGGTGAAATGGCAGAGAACCAATTCCGTGTCGGTCTGGTTCGTGTTGAGCGTGCAGTGAAAGAGCGTCTTTCTCTGGGCGACCTCGATGCATTAATGCCACAAGATATGATCAACGCGAAACCAATTTCAGCCGCAGTTAAAGAGTTCTTTGGTTCCAGCCAGCTGTCCCAATTTATGGACCAGAACAACCCGCTGTCTGAAATTACGCACAAGCGCCGTATCTCTGCGTTAGGCCCAGGTGGTCTGACTCGTGAGCGTGCGGGCTTCGAAGTACGTGACGTTCACCCAACTCACTACGGTCGCGTTTGTCCAATCGAAACGCCTGAAGGTCCAAACATCGGTCTGATCAACTCATTATCTGTTTATGCACAGACCAATGAGTACGGTTTCTTAGAAACCCCATACCGTTTAGTCCGCGATGGCTTAGTAACAGACGAAATCCATTATTTGTCTGCAATTGAAGAAGGTAACTTCATCATTGCTCAGGCGAATACCGTTTTAGGTGATGATGGTAGCTTTGTTGAAGAACTGATTACTTGCCGTAACAAAGGTGAATCAAGCTTATTCAGCCGTGAACAGGTTGAATATATGGACGTTTCGACTCAACAGGTTGTTTCTGTTGGTGCGTCACTGATCCCATTCCTTGAACACGATGACGCCAACCGTGCATTGATGGGTGCGAACATGCAACGTCAAGCGGTTCCTACTTTACGTGCCGACAAACCATTAGTTGGTACAGGTATGGAACGTGCAGTAGCGGTTGACTCTGGTGTTACTGCTGTTGCAAGACGTGGTGGTTCGGTTCAGTACGTTGATGCTTCTCGTATCGTTATCAAAGTTAACGAAGATGAGATGTACCCAGGCGAAGCTGGAATCGATATTTATAACCTGACTAAATATACTCGTTCTAACCAGAACACCTGTATTAGCCAGATGCCTTGTGTATCTTTAGGTGAACCTGTTGAACGTGGTGACGTGTTAGCGGATGGTCCTTCAACAGACCTCGGCGAATTAGCACTTGGTCAAAACATGCGCGTGGCATTCATGCCATGGAATGGTTATAACTTCGAAGACTCCATCTTAGTTTCTGAGCGTGTTGTTCAAGAAGACCGTTTCACAACTATTCATATTCAAGAGCTCTCTTGTGTGTCTCGTGACACTAAATTAGGGCCTGAAGAAATCACTGCAGATATTCCAAACGTCGGTGAAGCTGCTCTGTCTAAACTTGACGAATCCGGTATCGTGTATATTGGTGCGGAAGTGAAAGGCGGCGACATTCTGGTTGGTAAAGTAACACCTAAAGGTGAAACTCAACTGACTCCAGAAGAGAAACTGTTACGTGCTATCTTCGGTGAAAAAGCATCAGACGTTAAAGACTCTTCTTTACGTGTTCCTAACGGTGTATCTGGTACGGTTATTGACGTACAAGTATTTACCCGTGACGGTGTAGAGAAAGACAAACGTGCATTAGAGATCGAAGAAACTCAGTTACGTGATGCGAAGAAAGACTTAACAGAAGAGCTGCGTATTTTCGAAGCTGGCCTGTTTGCACGTATCCGTTCTGTACTGGTTAACGGCGGAATTGAAGCTGAAAAACTGGACAAACTGCCTCGCGACCGTTGGTTAGAGTTATCTTTAGCAGACGAAGAGAAGCAAAACCAGTTAGAGCAATTAGCTGAACAGTATGACGAACTGAAATCTGAGTTCGAGAAAAAACTCGATGCAAAACGTCGTAAAATTACTCAAGGTGATGACTTAGCTCCGGGTGTACTGAAAATTGTTAAGGTTTATCTGGCTGTTAAACGTCAGATCCAACCGGGTGATAAAATGGCGGGTCGCCATGGTAACAAAGGTGTTATCTCAAAAATCAACCCAGTTGAAGACATGCCTTACGATGAAAACGGTAACCCAGTTGATATCGTTCTGAACCCGCTGGGCGTACCATCACGTATGAACATCGGTCAGATTTTGGAAACCCACTTAGGGATGGCAGCGAAAGGTATTGGTGAGAAAATCAATGCTATGCTTAAACAGCAAGAAGAAGTTGCCAAACTGCGTGAGTTTATCCAAAAAGCATACGATTTAGGTGATGATCCACGCCAGAAAGTTGATTTGAACACTTTCACTGACGAAGAAGTTATGCGTTTGGCTGAGAACCTGAAAAAAGGTATGCCAATTGCAACACCAGTATTTGATGGTGCGAAAGAGAAAGAAATCAAAGAACTGCTGAAACTGGGCGGTCTGCCGACTTCAGGTCAGATTACATTATTCGATGGTCGTACTGGCGAGCGTTTTGAGCGTCAAGTTACTGTCGGCTACATGTACATGCTGAAACTGAACCACTTGGTTGACGATAAGATGCACGCCCGTTCAACAGGTTCTTACAGCTTGGTTACTCAGCAACCGCTGGGTGGTAAAGCGCAGTTCGGTGGTCAGCGTTTCGGGGAGATGGAAGTGTGGGCACTGGAAGCATACGGTGCAGCCTATACTCTTCAAGAAATGCTTACAGTTAAATCGGATGACGTTAACGGCCGTACGAAGATGTATAAAAACATCGTCGATGGTAGCCATCAGATGGAACCTGGTATGCCGGAATCTTTCAACGTATTGCTGAAAGAAATCCGTTCACTGGGTATCAACATCGAGCTGGAAGACGAGTAATTCGTTTTATGCCGGAAAGCTTGCTTTCCGGCACATGTAAGCACTGGGATTTGGGGAGAGTGTCTTTGAATACTCACCTGACAGGTCTAACTCCGACAGGAGCATTTTGTGAAAGACTTAATAAAGTTTCTGAAAGCGCAAACCAAGACCGAAGAGTTTGATGCTATCAAGATTGCTCTGGCATCACCTGATATGATCCGTTCATGGTCATTCGGTGAAGTTAAAAAGCCAGAAACCATTAACTACCGTACGTTCAAACCTGAGCGTGACGGTCTTTTCTGTGCGCGTATTTTCGGGCCAGTAAAAGACTATGAATGTCTGTGCGGTAAGTACAAACGTTTAAAACACCGCGGTGTGATTTGTGAGAAGTGTGGCGTAGAAGTTACACAGACCAAAGTCCGTCGTGAGCGCATGGGTCACATTGAACTTGCATCTCCGACTGCACACATTTGGTTCTTAAAATCACTGCCATCCCGTATCGGTTTGCTGCTCGATATGCCACTGCGTGATATTGAACGCGTTCTGTACTTTGAATCATATGTAGTTGTTGAAGGCGGTATGACTAGCCTTGAGCGTGCACAGATTCTGACAGAAGAGCAATATTTAGATGCGCTGGAAGAGTTCGGTGACGAATTTGATGCGAAAATGGGTGCGGAAGCAATCCAAGGCCTGCTGAAAAACCTCGATCTTGAGAACGAGTGTGAAACGCTGCGCGAAGAGTTAAACGAAACTAATTCTGAGACTAAGCGTAAGAAGCTGACTAAGCGTATCAAACTGCTGGAAGCATTTATTCAATCTGGTAACAAACCAGAGTGGATGATCTTAAACGTATTACCAGTATTACCACCGGATCTGCGTCCATTAGTTCCACTGGATGGTGGTCGTTTCGCAACATCAGATCTGAACGATCTGTATCGTCGCGTAATCAACCGTAATAACCGTCTGAAACGTCTTCTGGATCTGGCTGCGCCAGACATCATCGTACGTAACGAAAAACGTATGCTGCAAGAAGCGGTTGACGCCCTGTTAGATAACGGTCGTCGTGGTCGCGCAATCACTGGTTCTAACAAACGTCCTCTGAAATCTTTGGCAGATATGATCAAAGGTAAACAAGGTCGTTTCCGTCAGAACTTACTTGGTAAGCGTGTTGACTACTCAGGTCGTTCTGTTATCACCGTAGGTCCATACCTGCGCCTGCATCAGTGCGGTCTGCCGAAGAAAATGGCTCTTGAGTTATTCAAACCATTTATCTATGGCAAATTAGAATTACGTGGTCTGGCTACAACCATTAAAGCTGCGAAGAAAATGGTTGAGCGCGAAGAAGCGGTTGTTTGGGATATCTTGGATGAAGTCATCCGTGAACACCCAGTCATGTTGAACCGTGCACCAACACTTCACCGTCTGGGTATCCAAGCTTTCGAACCTATTCTTATCGAAGGTAAAGCTATCCAATTGCACCCACTCGTTTGTGCGGCATATAACGCCGACTTCGATGGAGACCAAATGGCGGTACACGTTCCTCTGACTCTGGAAGCTCAGTTAGAAGCACGTGCGTTGATGATGTCAACCAACAACATCCTGTCACCTGCAAGTGGTGAGCCGATCATCGTTCCTTCTCAGGACGTTGTATTGGGTCTTTACTACATGACACGTGACTGCGTAAACGCGAAAGGCGAGGGCATGGTATTAGCCGGTCCTAAAGAAGCTGAGCGTGTTTACCGTTCAGGTCATGCATCACTGCATGCCCGCGTTAAAGTCCGTATCACTGAAGAAGTAAAAGATTCGGAAGGTAACATTACAATCAACACTGGTTTAGTTGACACCACTGTTGGTCGTGCAATTTTATGGATGATCGTACCGAAAGGTCTGCCTTATGCTCTGGTAAACCAAGCGTTAGGTAAGAAAGCTATCTCCAAAATGCTGAACACCTGTTACCGTGTTCTGGGCCTGAAGCCTACTGTTATTTTTGCTGACCAAATCATGTATACCGGTTTTGCCTATGCGGCACGTTCTGGTGCATCAGTTGGTATCGACGATATGGTTATTCCAGAGAAAAAAGCTGGGATCATCGCCGAAGCAGAAGCTGAAGTTGCAGAAATTCAGGAACAGTTCCAGTCTGGTCTGGTAACAGCAGGCGAACGTTACAACAAAGTTATCGATATCTGGGCAGCAGCAAACGAACGTGTTGCTAAAGCGATGATGGAAAACTTGTCGACTGAAGCGGTTATTAACCGTGATGGCGTCGAAGAACAACAAGTTTCTTTCAACAGTATCTTTATGATGGCCGACTCCGGTGCTCGTGGTTCTGCAGCTCAGATTCGTCAGCTAGCAGGTATGCGTGGTCTGATGGCTAAGCCAGATGGCTCCATCATCGAAACACCAATCACGGCAAACTTCCGTGAAGGTCTGAACGTTCTTCAGTACTTTATCTCTACGCACGGTGCGCGTAAAGGTCTTGCCGATACCGCATTGAAAACAGCGAACTCCGGTTATCTGACTCGTCGTTTAGTTGACGTTGCACAGGACTTGGTTGTGACTGAAGACGACTGTGGAACTCATGAAGGTATCCTGATGACTCCGGTTATCGAGGGTGGCGACGTTAAAGAACCACTGCGTGAGCGTGTATTGGGTCGTGTGACTGCAGAAGATATCCTGATCCCAGGAACGGCAGACATTCTGGTTCCACGTAATACATTACTGCACGAAAAACTGTGTGACCTGTTAGAAGCTAACTCAGTCGACAGCGTTAAAGTTCGTTCAGTTGTAAGTTGTGAAACTGACTTCGGTGTGTGTGCTCACTGTTATGGTCGTGACCTTGCTCGTGGTCATATCATCAATAAAGGTGAAGCTATCGGGGTTATCGCGGCACAGTCAATCGGTGAGCCGGGTACACAGTTAACGATGCGTACGTTCCACATCGGGGGTGCGGCATCTCGTGCGGCGGCAGAATCTAGCATTCAAGTCCGTAACACAGGTACCCTGAAACTGGTTAACGCTAAATTCGTTACGAACTCAGAAGGCAAACTGGTTATTACTTCACGTAATACAGAACTGCGTCTGATTGATGAATTCGGTCGTACGAAAGAAAGCTATAAAGTCCCTTACGGTGCGCACTTGACGAAAGGCGATGGCGATGCAGTAACGGGCGGTGAAACTGTTGCGAACTGGGATCCACATACAATGCCAGTTGTCAGTGAAGTATCGGGTATTATCAGCTTCTCTGACATGCTTGATGGCCAAACAATGACGCGTCAGACTGACGAATTAACCGGTCTGTCTTCAATCGTTGTTCTGGATACTGCGGAACGTACCAGTGGTGGTAAAGACCTGCGTCCTGCACTACGTGTTATTGACGCAAATGGTAACGATGTTCTTATTCCTAACACGGACATGCCTGCTCAGTACTTCTTACCGGGTAAAGCAATTGTTCAGTTAGATGATGGCATCGCAATCAACGTCGGTGATACCTTAGCGCGTATTCCACAAGAATCTGTGGGTACTAAAGATATCACGGGTGGTCTACCACGCGTAGCTGACTTGTTCGAAGCACGTCGTCCGAAAGAGCCTGCAATCTTGGCTGAAATCAGCGGTATTATCTCGTTTGGTAAAGAAACCAAAGGGAAACGTCGTCTGGTTATCACACCATTAGATGGTAGCGATCCGTACGAAGAGATGATCCCTAAATGGCGTCAACTCAACGTGTTCGAAGGTGAGATCGTTGAACGTGGTGACGTGGTTTCCGATGGTCCAGAATCTCCACACGATATTCTGCGTCTGCGTGGTGTCCATGCTGTTACGCGTTATATCACTAACGAGGTTCAGGAAGTTTACCGCTTACAAGGCGTTAAGATTAACGATAAACACATTGAAGTTATCGTTCGTCAGATGCTGCGTAAAGTGACTATCGCGGATGCAGGAAGTTCTGAATTCCTCGAAGGTGAACAAGTCGAGTACTCACGTGTTAAAGTTTCTAACCGTAAACTGGAACAAGAAGGCAAAATTCCAGCGAACTTTGCTCGTGACCTGTTGGGTATTACTAAGGCATCTCTGGCAACAGAATCCTTTATCTCAGCAGCATCGTTCCAAGAAACGACACGCGTACTGACTGAAGCCGCAGTTGCGGGTAAACGTGACGAATTACGTGGTCTGAAAGAAAACGTAATTGTTGGACGCCTGATCCCAGCAGGTACTGGTTTTGCGTATCACCAAGACCGTATCCGCCGCCGTCATCTGAACGATGTTGTGGATGCACCACAAGTCAGTGCAGACGAAGCAACAGCAAACTTAGCTGAGCTGTTAAATGCAGGTTTTAGCAGTGACAACCAGAACTAATTTCTGATTTCACTGTAAAACGCCTGACAAAAGCCAGTGCCGAAAGGTACTGGCTTTTTTTTATGTCTTAGGTTTATCTGAATATGTAACGCGTATTTCTATTTTTAAAATATATCCAGCAGTAAAAAAAATGAATAATAAATTGCTTGGCTAAAAATAAACGGTAATAAAAATTATTTTTAAATTATTTAATAGGAATAAATAAAAGGAATATGCGATGGATAAAAAAAAGACAAATGAACAGGTTGATGTGAATCAAGCTAATCTCTCGGCTTATCATGGAATATTATCAGACTCATTAGGGGCCATAAATACATCTCAGATAGTGACGGGAAACGGGCAAATTGCATTAGATTTAGTTGTTGTTATTGATACTAGTGGCTCAATGTCTGATGAGGCAGGGGATTTAAGTAAACAGATTGATGCGACGATTGAGGCGGCATCAGCAAAGTGTCCATCCCACCTTCGGGCGACATTTTTAGGTATCGAAGGGACTTGGGCAAATACGAAGTTTGATCAATCTGCCAGTGAATATTTAATTAAGATCGGTGCGAACGAAAGGGATCTGCAAGCAAGATTACCGTTTAAAGAATCCGATGGGCGAGATCATGCTGGAAATAAAGAAGATTTATGTCGTGCGGTTATTGATATTAGTAAACACTTTGATTGGCGAGATGATGCGCGTAGGGCTATTTTTGTGCTGGGTGATGAAGGGATGGAAGGTGGCGGTGGAATTCTTACTCGTGCTGCGATTGCAAAAAATAATGAAGCCATATCTGTCGCTCAAGAAAGAGGAATTAAGGTGTATACCTACCAAGGTACACCGGATGATAGCCCAACAAATCTAGATCGTTTTCCGACTCTTGCTGATAGAGATAACGTGACGAGGGAGTATGAACGACTAGCCAAAGAAACCGACGGACGTGCGTACATTTACACCACAGGGATTGCAAATTTCTCGTTGGTTTTACAGGAAATATTATGTGATAGCTTAATACCACCAGCCAAACCAGATCGAAGGCTTTCAGAGTGTGATTCTGTCTGTGAAAACTTGCCACTCATTATAAATACTGTGAATACATTGTCTGATATTATAAAAAAGACCATAGATTCTTGCTGCCCTGATCCCAAGCATGATGACCACTCAGATTGTCAGTGTAAACATTAGAATTGGTTAGCTAGAAAAAGTAAAAGCGGGAATATTTCCCGCTTTAATTATGTGAATGATAAATATAGTAATTAGTAAAAAATACCAATGATCGCACAGTGAGCCACAAAACCTACCATCAGCGGCACGGCGGTTCGTTTTACCACATCAAATGGCTGCAGTTTTGCACCACTGGATACGGCAATGATTACCCCCGCGACTGGGGACATACCTCGGCCCATGTGTGAGGCTTGTTGCATTGGTAAAATCATTGCAATAGGGTTAACGCCCATACTATGTGCAATTTGTGGAATTAACTCAACGAACGCGAGGAATGGCGCATTACCTGAACCCATAATAATAGCAGCGGCAAGTGTGACGAGTGCGAACACAATCGCCATGGCAAATGGTGGCAAGCCGACGGATTCAGCACCTAAAATCAGTTGGTCAATTGCTCCACTGACTTTAATACCATGAGCGAACACTCCAGCGGCAACCAATAAGCCGACCACATTACTGAATGCATGACCCATACCATTTAGAAATGTTTGGAAGCCATTACAAACCGCTTTAAAATTACGTACGCGAAGTGTTTCAATCACCATGCAAATTGCCATCGCAATCAGCACGATAGTCACAACATCTAAGTGAATACCGGAAAAGAACAAATTGGACGTTCCCACCGCCATAATAATGGGGAGCATAGGAAGAAGTGCATAATATCCAGGAACTGACTTAGTAATTTCTTCTTTTTCATGTGACTGAACGGCTTTACCAATTTCAGGTACGAAACCTTGTTTTCGGTCACAGTGACGTTGCCAGAAAATATGGGTAATGCCGACGACCAATACAGTGGCTAATGCCGCTGGCCCTTGATAGTAAAGCACATACTCAACGACAGACATATCGACCGCTTTCGCACCACGAATGGCATCAATCGCGGTTGGTGTATAAGCCACCCCAAGAGAAGTTGCGATAACCCCAGCCGCAGAAGCAGGTGATAATCCCAAACCAATCATAATTGGGAACATGGTTCCCATTAACAACACTGCTAAGCCTGTTGCTGATGGGATAGCTAATTGCAAGATACTTGCCAGCAAGAAAGAGAAAAATAGCAGTACATAAGGTGAACGCATATTTTTCAGTGGTTTAGTTGCAACACGTACTACCGCTTCATTGGCACCGATATGGTCCATATAGTGCGCAAAGCCCATCAATGCCATGATCATTAAACCGAGATCCGCTGCGCGGCTACTGAATAAATCTCGCATGACTTCAAATGGGTCGAGCCAAGTGATACCAGTGGTGGCGACATTTTTAGGGAGGATTGGACCCCAGCCAAGGGCTAGGGTGAATATCATCAATACTAAGCCAGCGATTAATAGTACTGGCTCAGCTTTGTACCCCTTTAAAATAAATCGCGCAACCAAAACAACGATAATCAGAACCGTTAGAATTGGGATCATGCTTTAGCTCCTGGTTTGAAGCGTTCTGCGGTGATTTGTACCACTTGTTTTAATACATCGCTGGCGGCATGTAGGGATTTAACGGGTAAATATTCATAGATTGAATGGAAGTTATGTGCGCCTGTGAAGATATTAGGGCAAGGCAATCCATTTTGCGATAATGCAGCTCCATCATAACCCCCACGCATAGGAATGACTTTTGGTGTGATACCACAAGCTTGGTAGGCATCAACGGCAATATCAATAGGGTAACGGTTATCACCTTGTAGGCTATTGTAAACGTTAGAGTAGCGGTCTGATAGCTTACAAACAACACTTTCGCTTCCCCAAAGGCTTTCGCAGCTCTCTGCTAATTGTTTTAAGAAAGCCATACGTTTGCGATAGCCGTCTTCGGTAAAATCACGCACATCCATTTTTAAAACAGTACGGGCGCTGTTACCTGACATTTGTTTCACCCAATAATAGCCTTCGCGTCCATCGGTATACTCAGGAGCTTCACCACCCGGTAACATGGCAATAAATTTTTGTGCCATTAATAATGAGTTAACCAGTTTGCCTTTTGCGGACATTGGATGAGCCGATTTACCCGTAAAGATGATTTCGGCATCACCTGCGTTCCAGTTTTCATACACCAGTTCACCGATACCGCAGCAGTCTAAGGTATAGGCAAAATCAGCACCAAACTCTTTAACATCAAAGACTTTTGCGCCACGGAGGCCTTGCTCTTCATCTGGAACGAAACCAATTTTAATGGTGCCGTGCTTAATTTCTGGATTTTGCTTAAAGTATTGCAGCATATCCATGATAGAGGCAATTGCCGCTTTATCGTCAGCACCTAATAGGCTAGTTCCATCAGTGACAATTATGTCATCACCAATGTAATTCACTAATTCAGGGAACTCACTCTTACGTAGATAAATATTAAGTTCTTTATTCATGCATAAATCTTCACCGGTGTATGGCAAAATTTGTGCTTTAGTATCATTGGTTTGTTCTGCGCTAGTGTCTAAATGGCCGAAGAAAGCGACGGTTGGGACATCATAATCAAGATTGGAAGGCAAAGTTGCGGTGACAATAGCTGTGTCACGCAGCTTAATATCTTCAACGCCCAGAGCTTCTAATTCTTGGACCAGCTGTTTCGCAAGGACGCGTTGTCCTTCTGAGGAAGGCATAATTCCTGCCGCACCCTTTTCCCTATCAGTGGTGGTGTTAATTTTGGTATAAGAAATAAACCGCTCAACAATATTCATTCTTTTTATTCCCCAGCATCTTATAGAATGCGTTTTACATTAGTTATATCTGTGGCTGTAATTTCATTTCACAGTATTATTCTTGTATCACAATTAAAGATATTCTGAATATCAGACCTGTTGAATTTTTCTAAGAAATGCTAGTGAGAATATAAAATTGATAATTAATAGTGGCATTATTCGAATAATGAATTAAAATGGGCGACTTTACTCCTGCCTTATTTTTCGTCTTAAATAATATTGTTAAATTATTGATATTAAATCGTACGAATATTCTTTCGTAATGTGTTTTTTATTTAACACCTTATTTTAAACTTATCCTATCTTAAATTTAATTAATATATATTGCTGTTAGATGTTCAAAAGATAATTTTTCCTAGAAATAAAAATTTTTAATTAGCAAAATTAATAGAAAATTAGATGGAATGAATGCTTAAAATCATATTTTGATATTTTATTTCTTTGCCTTTCATTTAGATAATTGAATCAATTTTATACTGACTGTTTTTTGCAGGATGGTGATAAAAATTTTCTTTTGTCTTGTTTCGTATTACCTCTACTTTTTTGCATTGAAAGCAAATGAAGATTTACTGGCAGGTATTTCTTCGTCATTTGATATGTAATTTTCAAGCAAAATTTTACTTCTGTGCTCAGCATCTCTGAATTATTTATTTTTATTAAAAATCAGCATGTTAATTTTGATTGCCATAAGTTTGCATCATATCTTTATTGTGGGGAAATTGACTTATTTTCTACGAATTGATTACTTTTTGTGATCTCCACTTGAATTTTGATATTTTCGATCACTTACTTTTTGATATTATACAAAAGTATAAATAATATGTATTAATCAAAAACGAAAGAAAACGTAAACAAAAGAGGATGAAGCAATGACTGTTTCGCGCAGAACCTTTATAAAAGGATTAGCAGCCAGCGGTGCAGCAATGTCGGTTTCTAGTCCCATTTTAGCCAATGATGGAAAACCTTCAAATATTAAGCCTTACCGACCCGATAACGCCCCTAACTTATTGATAGTATTCCCTGATGAGATGCGTGCCCATGCATTACAATTTATGGGAGAAGACCCGTCAATTACCCCTAATTTAAATAAGTTTGCCAAACAAGCGAAAGTCATGACGCAGATGGCATCCAATTACCCATTATGTTCCCCATTCCGTGGCATGTTTATGACTGGGCAATATCCTGTTCGTAACGGTATTACAGGCAACGCACATGATTATGGTGGAAAGGTAGGGATTGATTTATCACCTTATGCCAATTGTTGGTCTGATGTTTTGAAATCATTGGATTACAGCACGGGATATATTGGTAAATGGCATTTAGATGCGCCATATGCACCTTTTATTGAAAGCTATAATAACCCAATGGAAGGTCGTTATTGGAATGAATGGGCTGCTCCAAACCGCCGCCATGGCTTTGATTTTTGGTACTCCTACGGCACATATGATCTGCATATGAAACCGATGTATTGGGCCAATAATACACCACGGGAAAAACCGATTTATGTAGACCAATGGGGACCAGAGCACGAAGCGGATATGGCTATAAAATTCTTACAAAATAAAAATGGGCAGTACCGTGATAATACCAAGCCATTTGCGCTGGTTGTTTCTATGAACCCTCCGCATTCACCGTATGACCAAGTTCCACAAAAGTATCTCGATGCCTATAAAGGAAAAACCTCGCAAGAGTTAAATACTCGGCCAAATGTTAAATGGGATGTGGAATACCAAGAAGGCTATGGACCTCAATATTTCAAAGAATATCTGGCGATGGTAAACGGCGTTGATGAACAATTTGGTCGCATCGTTGATGAGCTTGAAAAACAAGGGCTTGCGGATAATACATTGGTTGTTTTCTTCTCTGATCATGGTAGTTGTCTTGGTGCAAATGGCCAGCCGACAAAAAATAACCCTTATGATGAGTCGATGCGTGTTCCGATGATGTTTCGGTTACCGGGTAAAATTCAACCAGGGCAAGATGATGCATTAATGTCAGCGCCGGATATCTACCCAACGATTCTAGGTTTGTTGGGGTTAGAGCAATGGATCCCTGGTTCAGTTGAAGGAAGTAATTTAGCTGAACGTGTAGTCACTGGTGAGGGGGAAGTCGCTAACTCTCAACTTTATTTATTTATTCCGTATGGTGAACCTTCGTTTGGTAAACGTGGCGTGAGAACGAAAACGCATACATTGGTTATTGACCGTCAGGATGGGCAACCACTGAAATATACGCTTTATGATAATGTAAATGATCCTTATCAAATGAAAAATGTGGCAGATGAGAACAAACCCATTATTGATAAATTAATTAAAGAAGAGCTTATACCGTGGTTAGAAAAAACCGGTGATTCTTGGAGACCAACAGAGTTTATTACAGCAACAACAAATAAATTAAATAAAAAAGTTTCAGCTTGTGAAGTTAAATAAATCATTTTTTGCCACCTAATAAACTAGGTGGCATTAATTAAAAAAATGAAAATATTATTCTCTAATAAAACAGGGAATCACTATCCTCGTGCTTAAATAGTACACAGCTTTGGAATAAAGATAATGAAAAAATTAATTATTGCTAGTGCAGTGTTATTTTCAATTTCATCACAATATGCTCTCGCAAATAACTATAAAACAACAATTGAATATCGTCATCAATATTTAGATGCATCAGGGAAAAGCGGAGATAGAATTAAAGCTTTTTTGGATACAGGGAAAAATATTGGATTTGAGTTAGATGCACGCTATGGAAATAAAGATGGTGCTTATGACGCAATGAAAATTGATGGTTCGGAATTTTCAGCTTTTTATTATACAAAATTGAATCCAAATTTAGTGGGGCTTGTCGGTGCTTCTCTTGATTTCGATAAATTAGGTTTAGTTTATGTTCCTTATGTTCGTTTAAATTATACATTCGATAATGGTATTCGTTTACAAGGCCGTTATAAATGGAAAGTGTGGGATTATGGTCAAGTAGGAGAAAATGGCAGTAATTATCACTCTAAAATCCAAGAGTTTGATAGCTGGATAGGTTACAAATGGGGTAACTTAGATTTACAGTATCAATTGGATTTAATGTGGGAAATGGCTGACAACGCTCAACCTCTTTACAATGATAAAAAATTCGATTATCAACACAACGTTCGCCTTCGTTATGATATTAAAGCAGATGATGGTGCGTTATGGCGCCCATTTGTTGAAGTGGGCAATGTGAAAGAAAATAGGTTTTCAAGTGACCGTCAAACACGATTCCGTGTGGGTATTCAATATACTTGGTAATATCATTTTCATATAAATATATATTTGCCCACGAGTGATCGTGGGTTTTTTATTGCCGGTTTGCAAAGAAGAGAAAAGAATAAATACTGAAAAACAAGAAAAATGGCCAATAAATTGGCCAAAAGAAAGTAATGAAATGACAACTTGAGCAATGGTAAATCGGGTTGTAATGAATTAAATTTTGAGTTTAATAACTTCACTTGCTGCTAATAAATAGGCTCCAGCTCCATAATCCATATTATGGTCATATTTGACATCTCGTGGGTTGAACGCCGGAAGCTGTACCCAACCTAGCATTCCATTGGGGTGAATACAGTTTTGTAGTGCACACCATGATTTTTCGAGCAAAGGCAAGTAGCGTGCTTCTTCCAGTAAACCTTGGTTTAAGCCCCACGCTAATCCATAGCAAAATAATGCAGTGGCACTACTTTCAGGGGCAGGGAAGCTTTGGGGATCAAGTAAACTAGTGCGCCAGAAACCATCTTCTTGTTGGTATTGAATGACAGTTTCCATTAGGTCGGTAAATAAATTTACATATTGCTGGCGGGCAGGGAACTCTTTAGGTAACGATTGTAAAATACGTGGGATAGATGCAATGACCCAACCAATACCTCGGCTCCAAAATACTTTTTCACCATTTTTTTCACGTAATTCACCACCCTTGCCATCAGGAATGTAGCGATAATCGCGATAAATTAAGCCAGTTTCAGGATCACGCAAATGTTCTATCGCATCCCAATAAGCGGTATGCATGTAGTCTAAGTAGCGATTGTCATTTGTTTTAGCTGATAACGCGGCAAAAGCAGGGGGAGCCATGAAGAGTGCATCACACCACCACCAGTCTTCTCGACCTGGTTTTGGCTCTGCTAACATAAGGTTGAATGCATTAATAGTGGGTTCAAGGATTTCTGGATGATCAAATTGCGAACTTACAGCTAAATAGGCTTGAGTACAGACATGGTCATCGGCAAAACGCGGGTTAGGTCCTGTACGAAATCCAGTATGTAATGTGTAATCCAATACACCAGCGAGATATTCGTTATCCTGTGTTGCTTGCCATGCAGCAGCAACACAAGACCACAGAACACCACGTTCCCAGTCCGTATCTTTAATAAAAC
Organism: Providencia sp. PROV109; assembly: GCF_033681625.1. Taxonomy (NCBI): domain Bacteria; kingdom Pseudomonadati; phylum Pseudomonadota; class Gammaproteobacteria; order Enterobacterales; family Morganellaceae; genus Providencia; species Providencia sp. PROV109. The sequence continues at coordinate 4,332,155 of NZ_CP096320.1, read as the reverse complement.
GGGTTTTGCCACTACGACGAAGTACACTGCGTACTTGGTTTTTTGATTGATAACGGTAAACCCGTTTCATATCATCTAAAACCGTATTACGTTGTAATAGTTTTGGTAATGATGATTGTTCCATTATTTTCTCCAGATGGGTTAGCGAGCTAACCAGCCACCATCAACAGCAATGGTATAACCATTAATATAGTCACTTGCTTTGGAGGCTAAAAAGATGGCTGGCCCTGCTAAATCCTCAGGAGTTCCCCAACGGCCCGCAGGAATGCGCTCTAAGATAGCTGCGTTGCGATCCGCATCAGCGCGCAGTGCTGCCGTGTTGTCTGTTGCCATGTAACCTGGGGCAATCGCATTCACATTAATGTTGTATTGGGAAAGCTCGGTAGCGAGAGCACGAGTGAGCCCCATGACGGCTGACTTACTTGCAGTGTAAGATGGAACCCGAATACCACCTTGGAACGAGAGCATTGAGGCAATATTAATAATTTTCCCACCATTACCTTGCTTCACGAATTGGCGTGCAACACGTTGAGATAAAAAGAATAAGGTTTTTTGATTAATATTAATCACATCGTCCCAATCTTTTTCACTAAACTCTAATAAGTCTTCACGGCGAATAATACCCGCATTATTGACAAGGATATCAATATGGCCCATGGCGGATACCGCATCATCAACCAAAGTTTGTAACCCGTCTTGTTCCATTAAATTCATAATAATGTAGTGAAACTTACGGCCTAAAGCTTCGACTTGAGCGCGTGTATCAGGAGCATCTTGGATGCCAACTCCAACAATATCTGCGCCTGCTTGTGCTAAACCAATTGCCATTCCTTGACCTAAACCGGTATTACATCCAGTGACAATCGCAACTTTTCCTGTTAAATCAAATAAGTTCATCTGTACCTCACTTACGATGTGACAGTACTGCCACATCGTTTTTTATTATGTTAAAAAAGATAAAAGGGTTATTTCAGATCTTTCATGGCGACATGATCCATATCGTGGAACACCTGATTTTCGCCAACCATTCCCCAAATAAATGTATAAGCAGCAGTTCCCACGCCTGAGTGAATAGACCAACTTGGGCTAATGACGGCTTGTTCATTACGAACAACAATGTGGCGTGTTTCCGAAGGCTCACCCATATAATGGAAAACAACGTTGTCTTCTTTCATATTGAAATACAGATACACTTCCATGCGACGTTCATGGGTATGGCATGGCATGGTATTCCATAAGCTACCGGGCTCGAGTACTGTCATGCCCATTGATAATTGGCAGGTTGGTAAAATAGATGGGTGTAAGAATTTATAGATGGTACGAACGTTACAATTCTCTACATTACCTAATTTTTCTGGTGAAGCTTGTTCGATAGTAATTTTGCGTGTTGGGTAGGTATGGTGTGCAGGTGCACAGTTCATATAAAAACGTGCAGGGGTAGTCGTATCAGTACTGATAAACTCGACAGATTTGGCTCCCATACCAATATAAATAGCTTCTTTTGGTGCGATATCATAGGATTGGCCATCAACGATAACTTGACCTGCGCCCCCAATATTAATTGCACCCAGCTCACGACGCTCAAGAAAGAACTCAACGCCTAATGCTTTTCCTGCCATTAGAGCGAGTGGCTTTTGTGTTGGAACAATGCCACCCACAATAATGCGGTCGATATGGCTATAAGTGAGATTCATTTCCCCTTCACGGAACAAGTTCTCGATCAGGAACTGTTTGCGTAAGCCTTCAGTATCAAGTGTTTTTGCATGCTCACTGTGAATTGGTTGACGAATTTCCATTATAAATACCTCATGATTTACTGATAGGTAACCGACTTTAATGGTCGGTATCCCCGAATACAGAGTGAACGTGTTCACCTCTGATGAATGTGTCTGTTAGATAAAAATTGTTATCAACAACGGCAAAATTAGCTTGAGCCCCAACTCGGATGTAACCAAATTGGTCATCGATTCCAAGGTATTGAGCGGGAACCGAAGTAGCCATTTGTACGGCTTCCCATTCAGGAACATGCGCGAGTTGCACCATGTTGCGCAATGCGTTATCAAGGCTACATGTACTACCCGCAAGAGAGCCATCAGCTGTGCGAGCTTGCCCTTGAGTGACCTTCACCGTCTGTGCCCCAAGGGCATAATCACCATCCGGTAGCCCACCAGCTCGCATACAATCCGTAATTAAAGCGAGCTGCTGATAACCTTTCATTCGATAAGCTAGCTGCATCATGACGGAGTGAACATGAATGCCATCGGCAATCAGCTCCGCAAGGACATCGTGGTACAACACTGCGCCACAGCAACCGGGCTCTCTATGATGTAAACCCGTCATGCCGTTATAAAGATGCACGCCACAATCTGCACCATGTGAAAATGCGAGACTGGTTTGTATGAAATCAGCGGCAGTATGTGCAACACTGGTCTTAATATTGTGTTGTACTAACCAATCAATAGCCTCAATGGCACCTTCTGCTTCAGGTGCAACAGCAACTCGCAAAAGTGTGTGATTAGCACATTGCACAAGGTCTTCCAATTCATGAATGGTCGGCGATTTTAAGTACTTAACAGGATGTGAGCCTCGATGACGTTCAGTGAAGTAAGGGCCTTCTAAAAAACTGCCGACTAACTGGGCTCCTGATGTTTGCGGCTTGGCGATAAAGTCACTCACTTGGATGAGTGCGCGTTTGATATCATCCATTGGTGCGGTGACGGTGGTTCCCACCCAAGCCACAACACCGGTTTTGACTAATGCATCAGCGATGGTTTGCAACCCTTGTTGGCTTGCATCCATGACGTCTGCGCCAGCACGACCATGAATATGGATATCAACAAACCCCGGTAGTAAGGAGCGCCCTTCAAGACGGATGACTGGGCAGTGTTCGGGGGCGGTATCCGTAATTTCCTGTATAACACCGTTGCACACTCGAACATACTGTTGATAGCGAATTCCCTCAGGTGTAAAGGTACGATCCGCTAAAATGGCATATTGCTGTTTCATAGGCCATCTTCTTCACATTCAGGCTCTGACATCATAGCCAGTTGTTGACGTAGATCTTGAATACTACTTGTGCCAATATCGTGTAAGATAGAAAGAAGTTCTTTTGCATCAACCCCTTCACGTTCCAATGCCGCATTGACAATCATCGGTAGATTAACGCCAGCTAAAACTTCAACGGATTTATCTTCCATCATAATTGCCATAGCGCGGTTACAAGGGGTTCCACCAGGAAGGTCGGTGAGAAAAAGTATTTGTTCACAATTCATGGCACTCATTGCTGCTCGCATTTGTTGTTCCAATTCGTCGGGAGAAAGGGTTTCAACAAAATCAATAAACACCATATTTTCCTGTTCACCTGCGATGGCTTTGACAGCGGAAGCCATACCGCTTGCAAAATTAATGTGCCCAGAAACAATCAAACCAATCATTGATAACTCCTTGCTGGTGGGTAACTTAGCTACCCACCTAAAAACAATTTAATACGATCCTGTTACATCACACCAAGTACATGGCCAATAACACCGAAGGCCAAGACAGAGAAGATAAGCACCGGCGGTTTTGCCCAGAAACCTGTCCCTTTCACCATTTTGAACATCAAAAAGACAAGGCACAGAGGGAGTAAGTTAGGCATGATTTTGTCGAACAAGGCGGTTTGTAGTTCGACCACCTTGCCACCTACCTCAACAGCAGCGGTGGTTTGTACTTTTATGAAAGTGGCGGAAAGTGCCCCAATCACAAAAATCCCCATGATGTTGGCGGCTTTCGCTAATTTTTCTGTTGCGTCGCTCATGTTAACCATCGCCGCAGTACCTGCGCGATATCCCATGAACATCAAGCCAAAATAGACAAAAAAGTGAACAATTTGGTATAAAAAGAAGAAAACAAATGGGCCGGCAATTGAGCCTTCCATTGCGATAGATGCACCTAATGCTAAAGTCAGTGGCATCAATGTCATATGGTCGATAGCATCGCCAATTCCACCTGTTGGCCCCATACCTGCCACTTTCATTACGTTGACAGTAGAAGGCTTCTCTTTGTTCTCTTCCATGGCAACGGCAGTACCAAGTAAGAAAGTAAATAATTTTGGACTCGCATTGAAAAACTGTAAGTGATTTTTCAGTGCAGTTGCATAATCGCGTTTGTTATTACCATGAATTTTGCGTAGGGCTGGGATGATGGAGAATGCAAAGCCTCCCCCCTGCATACGTTCAAAGTTAAAGTTACCTTCCATAAATAGCCCGCGAAATGCACAACGCCATAGATCGCCTTTCGTGATGACTTTGCGGACAGTGGTATCTTGGTACTCATCAATGCCATCAACGTAGGATTCCACTGGTAAGTTTTTGGTTTCTACTGCTGTTTTGTTATCAGATACCATCTTCAAAATCCTCATTTTGTTGTGAGTTATTCTTGTTGTTGTTACCGCTGAAGAAGTAATACAGGGCTGCCGCAGATGCGCCGAGTATTGCTACTGCCATAATTGGCAGTTTGAGATAAGTGGTCATAACGAAACCAACAAAGAACACACCAGCCACTTCTTTTGACCACATGATTTTCAACAACATCGCGAAGCCAATTGCTGGAACCATTTTGGCGCCAATACCTAAGCCTTCGAGGAGTACTTTTGGTGTATTTTCATCAATCCACTGTGCCGCGTGTTCACCAAAGTAAACCGTTACAAAGGCGACGATCGCGTAGAGTAAAGAACGAACGGTAATTGTGGCGATTAATAACCGGGAGATCCCCGCCGCATCGGCTTTTTCAGCGTAGCGATCAGCTTTACCCATGGTGAACGCGGTAATAGCAAAAAAGCCGATAATGATCATTTGCATGAGAACGGCAATTGGCATACCAATCCCCATCGCTACCGCTGGTGATTGATTAGTCATAATGGCGAATGCAACGGCGGCGATAGTGCCTAAAGTAACATCAGGTGGCTGAGCCCCTGCATTTGGAACAAGCCCAAGCCAAGCTAATTCTAATGTTGCACCCGCAATTAAACCGACTTGCATATCACCCATAATCAGGCCAACAACAGGCCCTGTGATCAGTGGGCGGTGGATATTGAGTGCAACGTCATACTTATCTATACCGCAAAAGAAGGCCCATAAAGCCACGAGAGAAGCTTCATAAATCATAATAGTTTTCCTTAAACGCCTTAGTGTTAAGTTGTTATCTCAATCTGCTTATGCTGTTGCGAGAGTAAGAACATTAACGGGGGTTTGGTCTGGAGTATTTTGAATTGTGCAAGCTACTCCTTTGTCGACAAGCCGACGAAATGCTTCTAAGTCGCGCTCATCCACAGACACTGTTTTGGCAATTTGGCGCTTTCCTTCATGGAAATGCATATTGCCGACATTGCAGTGAGTGATAGGAACTCCACCTTCGACAAGGCGAGCAACATCTGTTGGGTTATTGCAAAGAATAAAGATTTTTTGACGAGGAGACGCTTTGTGAATGACATCGATGGTTTTTTCGATAGAGAAAAATCGGACGGCATATTCTCCACCTGCGGACGCTTTCATCCCTGCTTGCATAAAAGCAGAATTAGGGCCATCCGCAGCATCATCATTAGCGACAAGAATTAAATTTGCTTCAGTGTGTTTACCCCAAGTGATTCGAATTTGCCCATGTAATAAACGCTCATCGATTCGGGTCCAGACAATATTTGGTGCGTGCATATAATTGCTCTCTTATTATTAGCTATATTTATCATTAAGAAGGCATGAAGCCATCTTCTTGATATGAGAACGGGTAAATAGTGACACCTTGAACAACCCGATTAATTTCTCCAGTTGGAGATGGGTTATCTGGTGTATTCCCCAGTGCAATGGAACTATGGAATGCAAAGGCCTGCGCTAACATTAAATAAGGAAAAAATAGGGCTGAGTCTGAGCACTGCTCCATTTTTTTAATATAAACGAAACTTTCCTCTATTTGTGTGTCATCAGAAGAGGAGGTGACCGCGATCACTTTTGCTGAAGCATTATCGTGAATTACCTCTCTTAATAAGTCAGTCTCATACTGTCTGGTGTATTTATCGTTTGACAGAAACAGCACGACTAACGTTTCTTTATTGACGATAGATTTCGGTCCATGGCGAAACCCTAAAGGCGTGTCAAAGTTAGCAACGACCTTACCAGCCGTTAATTCCAACATTTTTAGGGCAGCTTCTTGTGCAAGGCCTTGTAAGCCACCACTACCTAAATAAATGACTCGTTTAAATTTACCTGCATAATCTTCACGGATACGGCGGTTAAACTGAGTGTAACTGTCGTGATAATCTTGGAAATAGGGTTTAATTTCATTCAAATAGAAGGATTCGGTTAAGAAAATACACAGCGCAGCCATCATCATGGATGAAAAGCTTGACGTCATTGCTAATGAACGGTCATTTGATTCTTCTGGCATTAAAATGGCTAATGCATTGGTATTATTTTGGCAATAACGATATAGCTGCCCTTGCTCGTTGCAGGTTAAAACTAAGTGGTAACACTGGGTTAGGCATTTTTCTGCCACATTAAGAGCAGCAACACTCTCGGGACTATTGCCAGAGCGAGCAAAAGAAATTAGTAACGTTGGTACGTTTTCCGCTAAATATTCTTTTGGGTCGGCGACTAGATCCGTGGTGGCAATGGCATCAATACGGCGTTTTAAATGGCCTGTTAGAACGGGGGCAAGGGCGCGGCCTGCGAAAGCCGATGTTCCAGCTCCCGTCATGATAATGCGTGCGTCTGGTGCCTGAAGCACTTTAGCTAAAAATGTATCAATTTCAGCACGTTGTTCTTGTATTAGCTGGTTTGTTTTTTCCCAGCATTCAGGTTGTTGCTCAATTTCTTTTGCTGTCCAGAATGCGTTTAGCTTTTCGAGTTCAGGTGTTTGATAGCTTAAATATTCCATGTCAAACCTCAGTGACTAAATTTACATGCATCGGCATATACCGAAAGTACGTCGCGAATTTTTGCAAAAATAAAGGATTTCGCTGAGCCATCGATCATGCCTTCTCTTAATTGTTGGAATTGATGTGGCATGTATTGGCTTAAAAGTGGTAACGGGATCGGTTTTGAAGATAAGTTAGCCATCAGCGTTTCTATGGCTTGGTTAATTTCTTTATCAGGCCAGTAATAACGAATACGGTCACTAAAACTATAAACGCGTGCAAAAGCTTGCTGCTGGGCATCACCATGGTAGTATTTTTGCCAAAATTCGGGCTCACGGCACATCAACTGTTCCATTTTCTCTTTTAAGTGAGAACACTGTTCTGCTGGGAACATTTCATTCTCAATTTCACATAGAGAATAGAGGGCTTCTCGCATAGCAAATGTTAAAGCCGGGCCCACTTTTAAAATAGCAAAGTGGTCTTGAACGAGTTGCTTATAAGCATCTGGTGTTTGGTAATCGGTTGAGTGTGCTTCAAAAACAAGATGAGGGTAGTCATCAACAACTTTACTTAATGCTTGTGCTTTTTCGGGTTGATAATCAATAACACCGGTATGGTCAAATTCCACGCCAGGTTGAACGACGAGGCCAATAACACGTGTCCAGCAGTCACCAATACCTGCTTTTTCGAACGCTTTCGCATGGCAGTCTAAGGTTTTTCTCGCAGCTTGTGGGTCTGTGACTTCAACACCTTCAAGCGCTTCAGTTGCTCCACCTGGTACGGGGACTTCCGTACCAATAACATAAACGATATCGCTGTAGCCAAATTTTTCTTTGGCGGTTTTTTCTGCAATAACTGCGAGTCGGGCGGCACGTTGTGCAACGATTTCATCCGTGAGTGGAACAGGGTCATCTGCACAGGACATACTGCAATCAAGGTGGATTTTTTTGAACCCTGCGGCAACGTAATGTTCAATTAGGATATCGGCATTATCCATGGCGTCAGCGGCATTAAGCCCTTGCCAACGGTTAGGACCTAAATGGTCACCACCAAGAATTAGCTTATTTAGAGGAAAATTGATTTTTTCTGCTTTCTCAACCACATAATTGAAAAAGTCAGCCGGAGTCATACCCGTATAGCCACCAAATTGGTCAACTTGATTGGATGTGGCTTCAATTAAAAGAAAGGAATCATTATCCAGCGCTTGGTGCAATGAAGCTTCAATAACAAATGGGTGGGCTGAGCAAACAGAATAAATGCCATTCTGTTTACCAAGTTTATTTTGCTGAACAATCTTTTCTAAAGGATGCATTAATACTAACTCCACAATCAACACGGTTGTATTGTTAATGGAGTTAGCGAATTATTGCTCTTTATCGACGATGATTACTTCAATTTTATGGTTTTTCAACTCTTGGACATATTCATCAGGGATCCCAGAGTCTGTCACCAAAACATCAATATCAGCGAATTCACGGATCATATGACAGCTGCGCTTACCAAATTTCGTAGAATCAGCAACCGCAATAACAGTTTCCGAGATTTCACACATTAACCGGTTAAGGCTAGCTTCCTGTTCATTGTGTGTCGTGATACCAACGCGTAAATCGAACCCATCAACCCCAAGAAAAACCTTGTCAAAACGATAATTTCTGAGGCTATTTTCTGCTTGTGAGCCAGAAAACGATAAAGCATTTTTGCGCAATGCGCCGCCAGTCATTAGTACATCAACGCCAGCGGCTGTTGCTAACTCCATTGCGACATCTAAACCGTTAGTCATGACAACGACGCTATCCCGCGACTTTAAGTGTGTCGCAATTTCTCGTGTCGTTGTCCCCGAGTCTAAAATGATCGTGTCGCCATCATTAATGAGCGCGGCGGCTGCTTTCCCTATTAATGTTTTTGTGCCCGCATTCTGCCCACGTTTTTCATGGATGCTAAGTTCAGCAATAAACCCAGTATTTGGAATTGCTGCCCCATGGGAGCGGACCACATAACCATTCTTTTCAAGAAAGCTTAAATCGCTACGGATGGTGACACTTGAAACTTTAAATATTTCGGCTAAATCTTCGACTCGTGCTTTACCTTGTTGGTTAATCATGTCGAGGATTTCCATGCGCCGTTCAACTGCCGCTTTCACTTTCATCTCCTTACGAAACCAAATGATTTTCTTTCATTTGATTTCGAATTAAGTTTACTACGCTAAAAAATACCGACAACGAAAAAAAACAAAACTTTTGATCTCTTTCACAAAGTTTCGATTTGTGTGTTGTTTGCTTACGGATATTTTCAAATTTTAAATATCATATCTTCGAATAAGAAAGTATCCAATCAATAAAGTAGCAATAATTGTACTTTTACTAAGCAACCCCTGTGTTTTGCATAAATATTAGCAATATTTGCAAAAAATTCGCTAAATATAAGCTCAAAAATTGGCATAAAGTGCGATGGTGGTAATTGAAGTTCGAAAGGAATAGAAGTTTCTTTAAAGCAAAAACAAAAGTTACTGGGCTACTGTGTGTTATTTATATGCTTTTCAACGTTTCTGACTCAAATTAAACGCTTTCAAATTCTTTCATTTTTTGATTTTGTGATTTCAATCTCTTTTGGTTTTTCGTGTTTTGCGTAATGCTATAAAAATAACCTGACTGTTTCGGATTAATTTAAATGCCTGCAAACCAACCCACTTATTTTCATATGATGGCGAAACCCACCAGTTATCGCTGCAATATTAAATGCGAATACTGTTTTTATCTTGAAAAAGAAAATGTGTTTCACGAGCAACCAAAGGAAGACCAGCATGACGTTATGCCTGATAACGTACTACGTCGTTATATCAAAGACTATATCCAGTCCCATGCTGGTGAACAGGTAGACTTTTCATGGCAAGGTGGGGAGCCAACCCTTGCAGGGCTAGAATTTTTTGAGCGTGTTGTTAAGTACCAAAAGCAATATGCCCAAGGAAAAATCATCACGAATAGTGTGCAAACTAATGCTATTGCGATTAACCGACAATGGGCGCAGTTTTTTGCAGACCACGGTTTTTTAATCGGTGTATCTATTGATGGCTTAGAAGCTGTTCATGATAAATATCGAATTTCCGTTAATGGTAACCCAACTTTTGAGCGTGTGAAGAAAGCGATTCAGCTCCTGATTGAATATGGTGTTGAATTTAATACCTTAACCGTTGTTAATGACCAAAATTGGCGAAAAGGAAAAGAAACGTATCGAGCTTTGAAAGCATTGGGTTCCACTTTCTTTCAGTTCATCCCCATTGTTGAGGTGGATAGGCGCTTTCCACATACTCAAGGTGGCCATTATGCCCCTGGGCCAAATGCCGCGATGGCACCATTTTCAGTACCCGCTGAGGGATATGGGCAGTTTATGGCTGATGTTTTTGATGAATGGATCCACCAAGGAGACATTGGCAAAATTTATATTCGTCTATTTGATAGCTTATTAGGCACTTGGATGGGCTATCCGGCATCAACCTGTGTGCAATCTAAAACGTGTGGGCAAGCGCTGATTATTGAATCTAATGGGGATGTCTACTCCTGTGATCACTATGTGTATCCTGCCAATCGGTTAGGTAACGTACAACAACACTCCCTTTCCCGTATTGTTTCTTCTAAGCAGCAAGTCCGTTTTGGGCAAAATAAATATGACAAGCTAACGAGTCTTTGCCAGCGCTGTGAGGTTCAAAGCCTTTGTTATGGCGGCTGCCCTAAGCACCGGATCACGGTGATAGAAGGTGAAAAATATCGCCATAACTATTTATGTCGTTCATATAAAAAGATTTTTCATCATACCGCTTTAGGTATGCAGTTAATGCGTCAAGCGATATCTGGTGGTGCTTTAGCTAGTGATGCACTTGGCGCAATACAGCGTGCTTATAAGCAATAATAATATTATCTGGAGATATTTTTGTGAGATTACCTTCTATGAAGAAAAGCCTATTGGCAGGGCTGATAGCAGCAAGTAGCTTAGTACCTCCCATTGCAGCGAATGCAGGTGGTACACCGGAAAAGCCGAATGTTTTACTGATTATTATGGATGACTTAGGAACAGGGCAGCTCGATTTTGTGCTTGATAGCCTTGATGTCAAAGAGCTTGCGCAGCGCCCATCACCACAGCGTTATCAAGGTGATATTAATAAGATGGTGGAAGCGGCCAGAACGGCGATGCCAAATGTTGCGGACATGGCTGCAGGCGGAATTAAGATGACCAATGCATTTGTGGCTCATCCTGTTTGTGGCCCATCACGAGCGGGTATTTTTACTGGGCGCTCTCCTGCAAGTTTTGGTACTTACAGTAACGATGATGCGATGTTAGGTATTCCTCAAGATATCAAACTATTACCCGCATTATTCCAAGAAAATGGCTATGCCACCGCCAGTATTGGAAAATGGCATAATGCGAAGGTATTGAAAAAACCTAAAATTGCACCAGAAAAGCAAACTCGCGATTATCACGATAATATGATTTCGACACCGGAGCCAGGTTTCGCTCCTCATGAAAGAGGTTTCGATTATGCATATAGTTTCTATGCATCAGGGGCGGCACTTTGGAACTCCCCCGCAATGTGGCGAAATGGTGAAAATGTGCCAGCTCCTGGCTATACCACGCATTTGTTAACGGATGAAGCCATTAATTTCATTGATGGGCACAAAGACAAACCTTTCTTTATCAATCTTTCATACAGCGTACCACACATCCCATTAGAAGAAGCTTCACCAGCGAAATACATGGATAAATTCAATACTGGTAATGTTGAAGCCGATAAATATTTTGCTGCGCTAAATGCGGCCGATGAGGGAATTGGTAAAATTATCAATACACTAAAGGAAAATGGTGAATTAGATAATACGCTAATTTTCTTTATTTCTGACAATGGTGCGGTGTATGAGTCGCCAATGCCAATGAATGCGATGGATAAAGGCTTTAAAGGGCAAATGTTTAATGGTGGCGTACGCGTTCCATTTGTTGCTTATTGGCCGGGGCATATTCCCGCAGGTAAACACAGTGATGCGATGGTTTCTGCGATTGATATCTTACCAACTGCATTACAAAGTGCAGGGATCACCATACCCGATAGCATGAAAGTAGAAGGCAAAAATATTATGCCACTATTAACGGGTAAAACAGAAAAGTCACCACATGACTATCTGTATTGGACAGGTCCAGGGACGAAACATTACAGCGAAGAAAACCAAGATTTTTGGCATGGCTACCATGAATGGATCACTTATCAACGCAAAGAAATTCCAAACAACCCTAATTTAGAAAAACTATCGAAAGGCTCATGGGCTATCCGTGATGGGGAATGGGCGCTTTATTTTTATGATGATGGTTCTAACCAGCTCCAATTATTCAATGATAAACAAAATCCAGCCGAATCGAATAATTTAGCAGCTCAATACCCAGAAAAAGTAAAAGAGTTGAAATCTGCTTATTATCAATGGATTAAAGATAAACCAAAACCTGTCGTATGGGGACAAGACCGTTACCAAGTCCTGATTGAATCAGCAAAATAAATACAAACTTTTGTTCTAATCTGCGCGCAAGGATGCGCCAGTTTGCATCATAGAGAAACACGTATGACAATACCGACTGAACGCCCAAAGCTGCCTTATGAGCACCCAGATATAAAAATTTATCAGAAGTTATTCAAAGAGAATATCATTCGAAGATTAATTAGAAAGTCAGCCTATCAATGTAACGATAACCACATCATCAAAGCCTTTCAAGATGAAAATCAGCCACTTTCAGTTCTTTGCGAATTATTAGTGCGCTATACCACGGAAGCTTTTGTTCATTATCAAACATGGGGTTACTCTCACGCATACTATCCTGGCAGCCCAGGCCAGCAAACGGTGCGGACAGATGCCCTAGAAGGGGTTAGTAGGGTACTGCCTTTACTTGCTTCATGGCTAGTTCACAGCCAAAAAGCAACATTGAATGGGTTAAATTTAGCATCAATTGACCTTTCTGAAATCATCAAAAATGCATTTTTACATGGTACAGACCCTGCTCATAAAGGCTATTGGGGAAGGCTTGAAAATTATGACCAAAAAATTTGTGAATCTGCAGATTTAGCGCTGACTCTCTGGTTGAGTCGTGAGTGGGTATGGGATAAATTGGATAACTCTGAGCAACAACGCATTATTGAGTGGTTCGAACAGGTTAATCATTGCGATATCGTTGATAACAACTGGCACCTTTTCCCTCTTACCGTGCAATTTGTGATCCGAGCTCTCACAGGTCGAGATACCATTGCAATGTGGCGGTATGAAAGAGTGAAACAATTTTACGTGGGTGATGGCTGGTTTCGGGATGGTGCGAAAGGTAACTTTGATTACTATAATGCATGGGGCTTTTACTATTCATTATATTGGCTGAACCAAATTTGCCCCCACTTCGATGATGAATTCATTCGTAGTTCATTAAATCAGTTTAACCATCATTATCGTTATTTTATGACACCGCAAGGGATTCCATTTTTTGGCCGCAGTGCATGTTATCGCCTCGCGGTGTCCGCGCCTTTATTAGCCGGTGTTGATTTAGGAGGGGATGCTGTGAGTGTGGGGGAGGCTAAAAACGCACTAGAAAGTACTTTGCGTTATTTTATTGGTCATGGTGCCTTAAAAGCGGGAGCGCCAACTCAAGGTTTATTTAGCTATGATGCCCGCCTAGTCGATAATTACAGTGGTCCTGCGAGTAGTTTTTGGTCATTACGTGCTGTAATTATTGCTTTGTATTGTGGCAATCGAATTCAACTTTGGGATAGCCCTTGTAGCCCACTGCCAGTTGAAAGCTCAGACTTTCATTTCGAAATACCATCAATTGCGGTAACGGTTATTGGTGTGAAAGAAACACAAGAGGTCACCGTGATATTTCGTGAAGATTACCTCAAACAGCAATCCCCATTGACGCGCCGCTTAGAGAAACAATTATTCTCTCAGAAAGTAATTGAAACGCTACTAGGCCAATCAAAACGACCTAAAAACAACTTGTTACGTAAAGGAGTGACAAGTTATAGCTCTAAAATGACTCACTACTTCTAATCTTCCTTTCATTTGCTTTCAGTGCGAAAGGAATAGAAATGTGATTTAGATCTTTTACCTTTCTGTTTCTTTCGTTTAATATTATTCGAAATCAATCGAAAGATTAGAGGCGATTATGTACTTGGTATCTACCCGTAATATGTTGAACAGAGCCCAACTGGGAGGCTATGCAGTTCCCGCATTTAATATTCATAATTTAGAAACCATTCAAGTTGTTATGGAAACTGCTGCAGAAATGGCATCTCCGGTTATTTTAGCAGGCACACCGAGTACGTTTTCTTATGCAGGAAGTGACTACTTGATAGCTATTTGCCAGCAAGCGGCTGAGCGCTATAAAGTCCCAGTGGCTTTGCATCTAGATCATCATGAAGATATTCCAGATATTTTCCAGAAAGTCTCCGCGGGTGTGCGTTCTGCGATGATTGACGCTTCTCATTTTCCGTTTGAAGAAAATATTCAAATAGTTAAACGGGTTGTTGATTTTTGCCATCAATGGGACTGCACAGTTGAGGCTGAGCTGGGGCGTCTAGGGGGGCAAGAAGATGACTTAGTTGTTGATGCCGCAGATGCACTTTTCACCGACCCTGACGCTGCGATTACTTTTATTCAAAGAACTGGTATTGATTCCTTAGCTGTTGCAATTGGAACCGCTCATGGCATGTATAAAAGTGAGCCACATTTGGATTTTGCTAGGCTGGACGCAATCCGTAAGAAAACGAATTTGCCTTTAGTTCTTCATGGTGCTTCGGGGATCCCTGATGCAGATGTCAGGCATTGTATTGAGCTTGGAATTTGTAAAGTCAATGTCGCGACAGAGCTAAAAATCGCGTTTTCTGATGCAATCAAGCAGTATTTCATTGAGAACCCAGAAGCTACTGACCCTCGCCATTATCTGGTTCCAGGAAAGGCAGCGATGAAAGCGGTGGTGATGGATAAAATTCGTGTTTGCAAAAGTGATGGAACACTTTAACAAGTAAAAATCATCTAGATTTGCTGGGGTATAACCCAAATTTATTGTTGATAGTCCGCAATAAATCGTTTTGAAAATAAAAGGAATATTATGAAACAAGTTGCTGTTTTGCTCGCAGATGGCTTCGAGGAAGGGGAAGCGGTCGTTTTCATTGATATCATGCGTCGGTTAGATATTCATGTCGATGTCTTATCTTGCATGGATTCGCTTATTTTAAATACGTATTTTGGTACTAAAATTAGTGCAGATTATCTGTTAGTCGAAAAGTTATCCCATACTTATGATGCAGTGATGATGCCTGGTGGGCCAAAAGGAACTGACCGTTTGTATGCGAATGAAAAAGTAGTTGATTTCCTTCGGCGGCATATACATGAGGATAAGTATATTTGTGCGCTATGTTCTTCTGGTGCGAAAGTATTAGCAGCTCATGGGTTACTGGAAGGAAGGCATTATAGTACAGGGGACAAGTTGGCTGAGAAATTTGATGATGGCATCTATGTTGACCAAGATGTTGTTGTTGATGGGAAACTTATCAGTGCAAAAGGGCTTGGTGTAAGCTTTGAATTTGCATTTACCGTCGCAAAACATTTGCTGGCTGACAATGTTGATAGAGTGGATTGGCAAGCTAAGCATATATATTTTAAACATTGGCCACTTCCCTATCTATAACTTTTATCGGTGATCAAGATAAAAAATAAAGCGGGAATGATATTTTTTCCCGCTTTATTAATATGAAATAGCAGAATAATGATCAAAAATCAGAGTTAATAGTGTATGAAGCTAGTTCTCATCATGATAAGAATTAATTGTAATTTATCAGTATTATAACAGCTGGATTTAAATTAGAAATTTTCCGTTATAAACATTAAGCTGGTCAGATATATAATCGCCGGTAAGGAATGAATATGCGGAATATTGCTATTACAAAAAATAATATTATTTCTGGTTTTCAATGGTTCTTTTTTATCTTTTGTAATACGGTTGTTATTCCTCCGACTTTACAATCTGCGTTTCATTTATCACCACAAACCACGTTTGTAATAACCCAATATGCTTTTTTATTAACGGCTCTGGCTTGCTTGTTGCAAGCGTTTATAGGCCATAAACGCTCTGTGATGGAAGGGCCAACTGGGCTGTGGTGGGCAACAATTTTAACCGTAACCTTGTCAGAATCTATGCAAGGAACTTCTCTTGAGACGATAGGATGGAGCTTGGCTATAGGGATTTTTCTATCTGGGATTATTACCATTTTTATTGGTTTAAGCGGTCTTGGTGGTTGGTTAGCTGGTTTGTTCAAGCCGGGAGTGCTTGTGGTGTTTATGTTTTTACTTGGTGCTCAACTGGTCACTATTTTTTTAAAAGGGATGTTAGGACTACCATTTGGTGTTGGCAGTGAAAATATTACAGTTAATTATCCTGTCTTCTTTTTAGCCCTCGCAGTACTGATATTCGTCATCGCGATGATCATTTATTTACCTATGAGTATCAGTAAATATGCATTATTGATTGGAACAATTACCGGATGGCTTGCTTATAGTGGGTTATTTGGCAGCACGATATCACCTGTTTCATCAGGGCAATGGGTGTTATTTCCATTAGGTAGATCCGATGAAATCAATATAAGTATTGTGCTGACAGCGATTTTGGCTGGAATATTAAACACATCCAATACGTTTGGAGCGATGCGAGGAACTGATGTTTTTTATCCCAATTCATTACCCGTTAAATCCTTATATCGGCGTAGTTTTATGATGTCAGGGGTTGTAACAATATTAGCAGCGCCGATAGGCGTAGTGCCTTTTTCACCGTTTGTCTCATCTATTGGTCTAATTACTCAAACAAAAGACAGTTCACGTATCTCTTTTACTATTGGCAGCCTTATTTTCTTATGTGTGGGGGGCATTGCGGTATTGACTCAATTTTTCCGCTCTTTGCCGTTAGCCATTGGTAGCGCGGTTATGTTAGCGACTTATTTGCCGCTGCTATTTTCTTCATTTTCATTTCTTGCGGATATGAAACTGAATGCACGTAATATTTATCGCCTCGCATTACCTATTTTTATTGGCATCTTTTTGATGTCAGCACCTGCTGCGGTATTAAATTCTTTGCCAACAATGTTTAGTTCTTTACTAGGTAATGGGTTACTCATGGGCATTATATTGGCACTTATTTTAGAAAATACGATCAAGTGGGATAACATAGCTTAATGTTTTGATAAAAAAAGCAAAGATGAAGGAAAATCTTTGCTAGAAAAGAAATAAAAAGGGATGTGATTTCATTTGGGCGTTTATTTTTTAGTATAAACCCAATTTTTTATATCAATAGGCTTAGTGATAATTTTGTTATCAATCAAAAATTGTTGAGTTTGCTTTAACTTACGGATGTCATTATCAGTAATATTAACGGAATAGCGTTTAGAAAAACTATCTATACTATGAAAATCATGTATTTTTTTTATGATTTCAATATTAGTATCGCTTTCTTTAGCAAGTAAAATTTCTGCCTGATCGGGGTTATTTTGCGCATATTTACTTGCTTTTAATAAAGCAATATTCATTGCTTTAATCACCTTCTCATTTTGATTTATGAATGCTTCTCGCCCTACGATAACAGAAATACCTGAGAGTTCAGGTTCAGTACGGGTTGAATAAAGTGTTGTAATCGTCGGAGATTTATTTTCTAAACGGGCGGTACTTTGCTCAGTCCATACCATCGCATCAATTGCTCCGTTTAATAATGCGGATTCAGCATCATTTGTCATTTGAATAATATTGAAGTCAGATAATTTATACCCTTGTTGTTCAATAAATAGCGTGAAATACCGTTGCATATACGTTCCTCGTGGTAATGCAACTTTCTTGCCTTTAAGGTCAGCTAACGAGTGAATATTGCTCTCTTTTCTTACTGCGATATTAGCATTGATGGAAGAATCCTCTGACATGATTAATTTTAAGGGAACACCTCTCGATGTGGCTATAATTCCCGGAAAATCAGCATAAACAGCAATATCAATAGCATTTGTCGCTAGGCCTTCATTGACGGCTGGACCTGCTCCTGCAAAACCAGAAATGGAATATTGGTAATCAACTTTTTGTAGCTCTTCTTCAAGATATCCTAGCTGTTTTGCTAAACCGAGCAAACCACTTAAACGACCATTATTATCTGCTGTACCAATACGAACAATTTTTTCATTATTTTTACTGTCAGGTAGCCTTTCATCCCCACAACCAACTAAAATGAAGGAAATTAATACTATGATAGGAAATTTGATATAATTTAATAATGTCATGGTATGTTCCTTCTAGATTTCATATTCACTTGAAAAAAGTTCTGCAGAATTATCAAAAAATTCTTGAAGAATAATTCTCTTATAATATGCAAAATCAGAACTACCTCGATTTCGTGGATAAGGAAGATTAATATCAATTATTTTTTTTATGTTTCCAGGGCGGGATGACATTATAATTACTCGATTTCCCAAATATATTGCCTCTTCAATATCATGGGTAACTAAAATCATCGTCAGTTGCTTTTCTTGTTTGATAGATAAAATCTCTCGTTGCATTTCAATTTTGGTTAAAGCATCAAGTGCGCCAAGCGGTTCATCCAATAACAATAGTTCAGGTTGGGTGATTATTGTACGGGCAATTGCTGCACGTTGTGCCATTCCTCCTGAGAGTTGTTTAGGATAAGCATTAGCAAACTCAGTCAAGTTTACGAGTTTTAAATAATTTTCAACTAGAATTTTCTTCGTTTTTTTATCTATATGGTCTAATCCGAAAGCGATATTATCAGCAATTGTTAACCAAGGTAGAAGCCTATTTTCTTGAAAAACCATTCCTCTTTCTATATTTGGTTCGGTTATCTCTTTATTTTTAAATAGTACACTTCCACTATTGAATTGGTTTAAGCCTGCAATTATGCGTAGTAAAGTACTTTTCCCACAACCACTATGGCCAACGATAGCAATAAATTCACCTTGTTGAACTTGAAGGTTAATATCTTCTAAAACAGGAAGTAACTTATTATTGATAGTAAAGTTTTTAAATCCATTTTTGATTGACAGCATATTTATTTCCTTTCTGTTCTTAACCATGGCAGCAGGTAATAAGATATAATTAATAAAATCTTATCTAATAATAAACCGACTATACCGATAACAAGAATACCCACTATAACGACTGGGGAATCTAGCATAATTCGGGCATCATTGATGCGATAGCCAATACCTGAGTTAGCTGCGATCATTTCTGCTGCAACGACTGTTGCCCAAGATAACCCCATTGCAAGCCTTAAACCTGTAAATAGGTTGGGAAGTAGTGATGGAATATAAATTTTTCGTAATTTTTGCCAGATATTGAATTGATAAAGATTACCTAATTCAATATAAGTCATAGGTGTCGTTTGTATTCCATTGATGGTACTTAGTAATATAGGGAAAAAGGCACTTTTTATAATAAGAATAATTTTAGTTACTTCACCAATCCCAAACCATAAAATTAATAATGGTATCCATGCTAGTGGAGGAATTTGACGTATAGCATTTAATGTCAGGTTGAAAATTTGGTTTGTTCGTAGCGACAATGCCATGATAATACCAAGAAAAAAAGCAAAAATAGCAGCGATAGCAAAGGCTATTAATACTCGGGATAAACTAATTGATAAATCTTGCCATAATTGCCCAGAATATAATTGGAAATTCAAAGAATGCCATGCTTGCGGAATAGATGGAAAAATAACAGGAGAAACACCTCCAATTGTTGTTGTAATATACCAAATTGTAAAAATAATGACTGGAAGTAGAAGTAAATAAAAACTGTTTTTCAACATGATATATAAACCTCAACTTATTTTATCGAAATATTGATTGAGGAAGCTCACATATGTTTTTGTATCCTGTAATCCAACGAGTTTATCCACTAATTTCCCATTATTTGAGACTGCAATAATAGGTATACTTCTAAGTGAATACTTTTGAAGAATTTCAACAGAATTATCTACAGAGAGATAATTGATTTTATTTATTGAGTAAAGTTTCACTAATGAAGGTAATAACTCATTCAATACTTTACATTTATTGCACCAATTAGCACCGAAGAAAATCAAATTATTTTTATTTTCATTAATAATTGAATAGAATGTTTCACTATCTATTTCATATATTTTATCGGAAAAGAAAAATATGTCAGATTTTTTGGAGGAATGATTATCTCCAGTGCGAGCAATACATAAGATATCATCATCTGGAATTTTATGTTTTATTATCCCTTCGATATACACTCCTGTAATTGTATCTTTAGGGGCTGCATTTGGTAATCGAAATTGAGAGACATCCAGAGGTGCTATGCTATTTTCTTCAGGTATATCTAATTGAGGGATCCAATCATAAGGGATTCTATAGGCACGATAGATCATATTATTGCGTTTTTTTCCTTCTCGCCAGTAAGGTGAGACATATTCCCACACAATCTCATGTTCAGCTGTTATTTCAATCAATCGCCCATTTGAGCCTTCGGTAATTAAAGTATTACCATTTGGTAGACGCTGAGCGCTACTTACATATGGGCTATAGAATCGACTCGAATCCATGGGAGATGCAAAACCTAGTTTTTCTGCATCATGTTGCCAAATAATTTCGAGAGTAACTGGGTTTATTTCTAATACTCGAGAACTATCTCTCCATGCATTTTTTAAGCCATATACAGATGAAGGGTTTGGTGCTCCATAACCAGCCCAACCTCCATTATCAAAAATTAACATATTTCCTGCACCTGGGAGGCCATGAGGTATAATATGAGCATGATGAGGTCCGATAATCCAACCAAGATGATGAACTTGTTTGTCGTTATAATCTGGTCCTAATTGCCAAACTATTTTTCCAGTTTTTCGACTAGTTATTCCGATTATATTTGCTTCTCTAGAATCCCAAATAATGTTATCAGGATGAAAACGTTCGTCTCCATTATCATAATGTAGATTTGGCCCTATACGAGACATGGTATTAATATGTAGATAATCTCCCATGCCTCCACCAGCACTACGCATATTTGGATCACGATATAAAACATTTCTAGCTTCTTCGCTGAAATTTAATTCTGAAAAGTGATCGCTAAATGCCCATTGCCAGATAATATTACCTTGCCAATCTACTTCGATAAAAATATCATCAAGTAGCCATTTATCTGATATTTCAGGTTTGTAAATATTTTGATGGCATAGTATTAGAGTATTTCCGCTATGGGTTTGTGATGTTAATGTAGGAGAATAATAACCAACAGGGTTTCCATCACGTTGAAAATCATGATGTTGTCTTGCCATCCATATTATTTCTTGATTAGGATCTTGTATTTTTTCTAATTTATTGAATGACCATATAATGTTACCATCCCAATCAAATTGAACTAAATCAACTTGATCTTGAACACCATATTTAGGTGATCGCAAACCATGACTACCAAATAAATATCCACCAGATAAAATTTTATTAGGGAAACCATCAACTCCTTGCCATAAATGCACTTCTCGACCATTCATATCAATTAATAGCGCACCTTTTCCTGGTGCGTTAAAAAGGGTATAACCACTAAATGTTTTTTCTTTATTGAAAATAGTAGTTCCTGAAGGATAAATACTTGGATGCCCCATATTAAATATTCCTATAGTAAATTTTTTCTATGTGGAATAATGGTGTAAAGGTAATGGCTTTTGAAATATTTTTTATTATGGTGTTATAACTTAATAGAACAATACAGTAATGTTCTATTAAGTGCTTATATTTATAATATTAAGTGATAAGAATATAATACGTAATTAATACAAAAAGTTAAAAATATAATTGATTTTTTCCTAGTGATGGTATGAGTATTGTTCATATCTTATGATCAGTAACACAGTATGAATGATATTAAACTATACATTATGTTAATTCATTTACTGATCGTTATTTACGGGCTAACATTGCGTTAGCCCGTAAAATTTAACGGCCTAAATAACTATCCCAATCTTTCCAAACGGGCTGTAAACCGGCTTGCACAAGGGCATGTGCGACTTGAGCGGCACTGCGGTTATCATTTGGGGAAAACTGTTCTAGCTCTTCTTTGGTATCTGCATAGCCCCCCGGTTGGGTTTTTGAGCCGGCACTGACGTTGTTAATTGCCAATGGCACCACGTGATCACGGAAATAAGGTGATTCACGGGTTGAGAGTGAAAGCTCGACATTCGGCGCCAGTAGGCGAAAAGCACAAATCAATTGCACTAATTCGGCTTCATTCATCAGTGATGCTGGTTCAACGCCACCTGCACAAGGGCGCAAGCGAGGAAAAGAGATAGAATAACGACTTTGCCAGTAGTATTGCTGTAAGTACAACAAATGTTCTGCAACCATATAGCAATCGGTACGCCAACTGTTTGATAAACCAATTAACGCGCCAAGGCCGATTTTATCTATACCTGCTTCTCCTAAACGTTCTGGGGTGGCTAGGCGCCAGTGAAAATCCTGCTTTTTACCTTTGAGATGATGTAGTTGATACGTGGGCTCATGGTAGGTTTCTTGATAAACCATCACACCGTCTAACCCCAAAGTTTTCAACTCCTTATATTCATCTGTGCTTAGTGGCTGCACTTCCATCATTAACGAACTGAAATAAGGGCGAATGATGGGGAATGTGTGGCGGAAGTAGTCCATACCCACTTTACTTTGGTGCTCCCCTGTAACCAGTAATAAGCTATCAAAACCAATTTTGCGAATGGTTTCGCACTCATTGATGATTTCAGCGTCATTTAGCGTTTTTCGCTTAATTTTATTACTCATCGAGAAACCGCAATAAGTACAATCGTTTGCGCATAGGTTCGATAAATAAAGTGGCACGTAAAAGCCAACAGCATGGCCAAAGCGTTGGCGGGTGAGTTTCTGGGCTTTTTGTGCCATCAGCTCAATATAGGGACGGGCAGCAGGGGAAAGCAGAGCCATAAAATCATCGAGTGTGAGTATATCTGCCGCCAAAGCGTGTTCCACATCGACAGCGGTTTTACTGTTTATCCGCAGTGTTGTATCGTCCCAATCCAGTGCTTGTAAGCGTTCTTGGAAACTTGGGATCATGATAAGGCTCCTAAAAAACGGGTCAATGGGCTGGACGCTTGCGCCTGTTGCTTCGGCGCAGCTAACCCGCTTTGATAAGCTAACTCAGCGGCTTCGACCGCGAGTTTAAACGCTTTTGCCATAAGTGCAGGTTGCTTCGCTACCGCGATTGCGGTATTGACTAAAACGGCATCGGCACCCATTTCGATGGCTTCTGCCGCATGGCTTGGCGCACCAATTCCGGCATCTACGACGACAGGCACAGAAGCTTGTTCAATAATGATACGGAGCATTTCTTTAGTTGCTAAGCCTTTGTTTGTGCCAATCGGTGAGCCTAATGGCATCACAGCGGCACAGCCTACTTCTTCCAAACGACGACAGAGTACTGGATCTGCGCTGCAATAAGGCAATACAACAAATCCCTCTTTAACGAGCTGCTCTGCGGCGAGTAATGTCTCGATGGGATCGGGTAGCAAATAACGCATATCTGGATGGATCTCAAGTTTGACCCAATTGGTACCGAGGGCTTCTCGAGCTAGGCGCGCTGCAAATACCGCCTCTTGGGCATTTTTCGCACCGGAGGTATTCGGTAATAGCTTCACACCCAATTCTTGCAGTGGCTGTAAAATACCATCATCTTGCCCACGTAAGTCAATACGTTTCATTGCCATTGTCACCAATTGACTGCCGGATGCCTCAATGGCGTCTTGCATTAGGTTGGCGCTGGCAAATTTACCTGTTCCAGTAAACAGGCGTGAGTGAAAAGTTAAATCTGCGATTTTTAACATTATTAGCCCCCAGCGATAGCTTGAAATAACAAGATATTGTCTTGGTCATTAATGAGATGTGAATCCCACTGACTCTTCGGAATGATCACTTGGTTGATAGCAAGTGCAGTTCCCACTATTGGCCGGTTGAGAGTGGAAAATAATTGATTAACCGTCAGTGGGGCGTCGAATTCCATAGGTTGGTCGTTAATTATGATATGCATGTTTCTTCCCGACAGATTGGACATTGCAATGACGGCGTTAATTGCAATGTATTCCATTGTTGCTGTTTCCCATCAAATAAACGCAATTTACCGCTCAGTGAAGAGGGAAGGCCGACAAGTAATTTAATGGCTTCTAGTGCTTGTAACGTGCCGATAATTCCAACTACAGGCCCTAATACCCCGGCAGTGCGGCAGTTGCGCTCGGGTTCATCTTTGTCTGGATATAAACAGGCATAGCAACCAGTACTAAATGGCGGTTCAAGTACCATTAATTGGCCGCCAAACCCAACCGCACTACCGCTAACTAAGGTTGTATTGGTCATGACACAAGCGGTATTGACCGCATGGCGAGTGGCCATGTTATCGCAGCAATCAAGCACTAAATCGACTTGTTCAGCTAAAGGAATTAAAGTCTCAACATCCAACTTCTGTGCGACAACATGGGTTCTTACCAATGGATTGAGCCGATGCAGCCTATCTGCGGCAAGCTGGGCTTTTGGCTGGCCGATATCATCGGTATCGTAAAGTACCTGCCGTTGTAAGTTAGAAACGTGCAAGTCATCGTGGTCAGCTAGCCACAATTCGCCGACACCAGCCCCCGTTAAATAAAGGGACGCGGGGGAGCCTAACCCCCCTAAGCCGACAATGAGGACTTTGCTATTTTTGAGTTTTTGTTGCCCCTCGGGACTAATGTCTTCGAGTAGTAGCTGACGGCTGTAACGCATGAATTCTTGGTCACTTAACATGATTGAATTCCTTAAATCATCACTCACCCTGTTTTATGATGATAAAGCAGGGCGAGTTATGTGATTAAAAATTGGCTAGTTGGCAGTATTTCGCTCAATTAAATCCAACAACGTTTCTGTTGCAGCGCGCCAATCATCGGCTTTGGTAATCGCACTGACCAGCGCAACACTACCTACCCCAGTTGCTAGCACTGCAGGGACTTTATCAATAGAAATTCCACCAATGGCGACAGTTGGGTAATCAGGCGTTGCTTCCACCATGGCTTTAAGCGTTTCTAAACCCTGAGGCGAAGAAGGCATTTCTTTCGTTTGTGTTGGAAAGATATGCCCCATAGCAATGTAAGAAGGACGCACGGATTTCGCGATAGCCAGTTCGTGCTCATCGTGCGTTGATATTCCTAACCGTAAGCCCGCTTGGTGGATTGCTAATAAATCGGTAGTTTCCAAATCTTCTTGGCCCAAATGTACGCCATAAGCACCCAACTCGACCGCTAAGCGCCAGTAATCATTAATAAATAAACGTGCGTTATGTTTTTTTCCTAGCGCAATCGCTTGTTGAATATCATCACGAACATCGGCATCAGGTTTGTCTTTGATGCGTAATTGGATGGTGGAAACACCTGCATTAAGCAAGCGTTCAATCCATTCAACGGAATCCACAACGGGGTAAAGCCCAAGGCGTTGTTTGGTCGCAGGAAAAGGACTATTTGGGATAGATATAGTATTTGGAATAGATATAGTATTTGGAATAGATATAGCACTAGGCAATTTTGGCATTTTCATCCACCTCTGCGTTCACAATTTCAGCACCATGGTAGAGCTCGCTGCCATGAGCACGGAAGGCTTCTGACATCTGTTCCATACCGGCTTCTTTTTGTGCCGCGTAGTCACGAACTTCTTGGGAAATCTTCATTGAACAGAATTTCGGTCCGCACATAGAACAGAAATGGGCAATTTTCCCAGAGGCTTGTGGTAAGGTTTCATCGTGATATTTGCGAGCAGTTTCAGGGTCTAATGCCAAGTTAAATTGGT
The DNA here is from genome assembly GCF_033681625.1 of Providencia sp. PROV109. Classification (NCBI taxonomy): domain Bacteria; kingdom Pseudomonadati; phylum Pseudomonadota; class Gammaproteobacteria; order Enterobacterales; family Morganellaceae; genus Providencia; species Providencia sp. PROV109. The sequence continues at coordinate 4,306,389 of NZ_CP096320.1, read as the reverse complement.
CTTCCCAGCGAAATTCAAAACGGGCTTTGGACATGGCGTTATCACGGATCTGTGCACCAGGGTGCCCTTTAGCAAGGTCAGCGGCGTGGGCTGCAATCTTATAAGTGATTAGCCCTTGCTTAACATCGTCTTTATTCGGCAATCCCAAGTGTTCTTTCGGGGTGACATAGCATAACATTGCACAGCCAAACCAGCCGATCATGGCGGCACCAATACCAGAAGTAAAGTGGTCATAACCCGGAGCAATATCGGTTGTGAGTGGGCCTAAGGTATAGAATGGCGCTTCGTGGCAATGTTCCAATTCTTCCGTCATATTACGGCGGATCATTTGCATTGGTACGTGGCCAGGGCCTTCGATCATGACTTGGACATCATATTCCCACGCAATTTTGGTTAACTCACCAAGGGTATGTAATTCGGCAAATTGTGCTTCATCGTTGGCGTCTTGGATTGAGCCTGGGCGCAGGCCATCCCCTAATGACAAGGAAACGTCGTAAGCGGCACAAATTTCACAGATTTCACGGAAGTGCTCATACAGGAAGTTTTCTTGGTGATGAGACAAGCACCATTTGGCCATGATGGAGCCACCGCGAGAGACGATCCCTGTTAGGCGCTTGGCGGTCATCGGTACATAGCGTAGTAATACGCCGGCATGGATAGTGAAGTAATCGACGCCTTGCTCTGCTTGTTCTAATAATGTGTCACGGAACATTTCCCACGTGAGATTTTCGGCGACACCGTTTACTTTTTCGAGCGCTTGGTAAATCGGAACCGTACCAATAGGCACCGGGCTGTTACGTAAAATCCATTCGCGAGTTTCGTGAATATAACGGCCAGTAGATAAATCCATGACGGTATCCGCCCCCCAACGTGTTGACCAAATCAGTTTTTCGACTTCTTCTTCAATGGATGAGGTGACCGATGAATTACCAATATTAGCATTAACCTTAACCAAGAAATTGCGGCCAATAATCATTGGTTCTGATTCAGGATGGTTGATATTGGCTGGGATAATGGCGCGACCCGCCGCCACTTCTTGGCGAACAAATTCAGGGGTAATATTCTCCGGTAAATTTGCGCCAAAGCCTTGGCCTGGATGTTGTTGCAATAAAACTTCGCCACGAATACGTTCACGCCCCATATTTTCGCGGATTGCAATAAACTCCATTTCAGGGGTTACGATGCCTTTACGTGCATAGTGTAATTGGGTAACACACTTGTTAGTTTGGGCTTTTAATGGGTGAGGGCGGTTGTTAAAGCGCAGATGATCAAGACCTGCATCAGCAAGGCGTTGCTGGGTAAAATCGGAACTTAAATTTTCGACAGGTACGGTATCAGCTCGTTCACTTATCCATGGCGCACGAATTTTTTTAAGGCCTTTATGCACATTTAATTCAGAAACTGGGTCGCCGTAAGGGCCAGATGTATCATAGATAGGAACAGGTTCGTTATCTTCAAATTGTGGGTTGTCTTTATCGCCACCAATCAAGGTTTGAGAGAGCTGGATTTCTCGCATCGGGACTTGGATATCGTCTCTAGAACCTTGTAAATAAATGCGCTGTGAATTAGGAAACGAAACGCCAGAAACGGTATTAATAAAATTTTCAGCGGCATCACGTTGAGCTTTACGGGTACGAGCGGGTGCTGCTTGTGGCGATAAATCAGCAGTAGGGATGATATTTTGTTCTGTATTATTGGACATAGCAATTTCCTGACATTGTCACGGCTATCACAGTTTTATGTGTAGCGGGTTTATCGAAAGAAAGTTGCTTGTCAGGAGTTCGGAGGAGTAATAAAAAGACGTTGCGGCTAATTTTTCACCAAATGTGAGGTGATAAACTAACGCTGAGTGATTACTCTTGTTCCCTTCGCGGGTATTAACCCGATCAGGTTCCGCGGATCCCGAATTAACGGTCTCAGCCTGATGCAAATGCATGCTAGGCACTCCGACAAGAGATTTCAGTATAAGCTTTCCTCGTTATTCTTCAAGCGATAAGTGCGTTGGCTGCTCTCGGCTACCCAAGTCACATACTTATGTATGCTCCTTGGGATATCCTCATTTGCCGCCTTCTTCTCACTTGAATAATTTAGAGGAAAGTAAAATGGAATAAGGTTATTTCCTTGTTATTTTTCAAGGGATAAGTGCTTCCTCGTCATTCTTCGCGCGATAGGTGCGTCGATTTCATAGATTTACCCGAATCACATACTTATGTATGCTCATCGGGATAATTCTATTTATCTCCTTCCTCTAGCACGAATAATTTAGAGGAACCTTTGAAAAGATTAGTTAGTTAAAACCAAAATTAAAACCAAGTTTGAAATTAAAATTGGGCTTACAAACCCCAAGTATATTGTGGCCAATTGTGTTCGAGTGCGGCTTGCGTTAGGCGTTCGTCACCGTTGATAATAAATACTTCATCGGCGAATTGGCACATCGGGAGATCGTTGGCGGAGTCGGTGTAGAAATACACATAGGCGTCAGTGATCGGTTGGTGACGGACCCAAGCTAATAGGCGTTTGACTTTACCTTCCTTAAAGGTTGGAATACCGTCGATCTCTGTGGTGTAGCAGCCATCTTGTTGCTTGATATCGATCCCCATCGCGACATCCGCACCTAGTTTCGCAGCAATTTTTTTCACAATAAATGAAACGGTTGCGGAGATCACAATAATTGGGATCTCTTTAGCTCGATAATTTGCGATCGTTCTAATGGCGTCAGGGTAGACTCGCGGTAAAATCACGTTTTGTACGAAATCATCCAACCAGATATCCACTTGCTCAGCTTTTACATTGGCGAGGGTTTGTAGGTTAAAATGCAGGTAAGTCGGCATATCCAAAGTGCCTGCATTATACTGCGCCATCATGGCTTTATCTGCCTCCACAAATTGTGGGTCGCTAATGATTTGCTTATCCCACAGATATTGTGTCCACAATACACTGCTATCACCTTGAATTAACGTATCATCTAAGTCAAAAATGGCCAGTCGGTTTTGCATTATATTCCTATCTACTTATTAACTAAGTGTGCGAATTTCATTTTTATTAAACATAAGTTCAAGGCGAGTTCCAGGTTCAAATAAACGCTCAGATGAGCGGTTAAGTAAATCCACCGTCATATCACCTGCAGGGGTATTCACACTATAACGAATAATATTGCCAAGCAACTGATGGTCCAATATCACGGCATCAACAGGGTGAGAAATATGGCTACCGTATTGGCGCCCCGCTTCTTTGACATATATAGACTCAGGGCGGATAGCAAGTGTACCTTGTAAATTAAGGCCTAACATCGTATTGGCCTTTTCGGAATCAACAAGGTTGTAATGGCCCATAAACCGAGCGACAAATTCTGTTGCTGGTTGGGTATAAATATTCTCTGCCGTATCACTTTGCACGATCTGCCCTTTATTCATCAAAAAGATCCTATCGGACATGATCATCGCTTCATCTTGATCATGAGTAACAAAAATGGTGGTTAAGCCTAATTCACGTTGAATTTGGCGAATTTGCTGGCGTAAGTGCTTGCGAATCCGTGCATCAAGAGCGGAAAGCGGCTCATCAAGTAACAAAATTTGCGGTTTCATCACTAATGCTCTTGCGAGTGCTACTCGTTGGCGTTGTCCCCCTGATAGTTGATGGGGAAATTGTTGTTCTTTTCCTTGTAACTCAACTAATTCAATCACTTCAGCGACTGCTTTAGATCTGGCTTGGCTATCAATTTTACGCATTTTTAAACCAAACGCGATATTGTCAACCACAGTCATATTGGGAAATAACGCATAACTTTGGAACACCATGCCAACACCGCGTTGCTGTGCGGCTTGGTGGGTTACATTCTGGCGATTAATATAAAGTTCGCCATCATTAAGTTGTTCAAGCCCTGCGATACAGCGTAATAAAGTCGATTTTCCGCAACCACTTGGCCCAAGTAGGGTAATAAATTCGCCTTTTTCGATAGTAAATTGAATATCAGCAAATACCTGATTAGTGCCAAAAGACTTGGCTAAATTTTCCGCAATAACATAACTCATCATTCATCTCCTGAACGATTTAATCGCATTGCTAACCATGTCAGCAACAAGGTAAACAGAAAATATGACATCACCAGAGCAGAAGTGAAATGCCCGCTGGTTTGTCGCATATTGAAAAGATAGATTTGCAAGGTTTCATAACGTGTTCCCACAAGGATATTGGCAAACACAAATTCACCCATTAAAAATGAAAATGAAATTAATAATGAGACCAACATACCTTTGCGAATATTGGGTAACACAATCATCATAAAGGCTTGGAAGGTACTGGCACCGAGTAAATGCGCGGCATCTATTAAGTCATGTAAATTAATGCCTTGAAAGCTATTCGCAAGAGCACGATACATAAAAGGTAACGTGATGGTGAAATAAGTACCAATCAGGATCCAAGGTGTACCAACCAACATGAATGGTTCATCAGCAAATATTTGCAGCAAGCCAACCGATGAGACCACAGGCGGGATCGCAAAAGGCAAAATAATGAGTAAATCCATCATCCCTTTGAGTTTGGGGAACCGATAAAATACCGCAAACGTCATGGGTAAAATAATTAATGTGCTAACCAGTAACGTACCAAAGCAAATTATTAATGAACGACCAAATGCCATGAGAAAACGCGGGTCTTGCCACAATTGTAGATACCATTTAATCGACAAGGCATCAGGTAGCACAGTGGCTCCCCAAGAGCTGGCGATGGAATACAAAAATGTGGCAATAATAGGTAGCGCTAATAGGCTAGCAACACTGATTAGTACTAACTTATGAAGCAATAATCCAGAGGGTTTATTGCTATTGGTTATAACTGGGCTAATCGCATTATTATTTTGCATGGTAGCTCCGCTTGATTAACCAATGATGGATAGCCGTGATAAAAGCTAAGATAGTGATAAGTAGCATTGATAAAGCCGCAGCCATATTCGGCTCGAGAAATAAATCACCGGAAACTAAACTGGCAATTCGGATAGTCACAAGGTTGTAATTACCACTTGTTAACGCATAGGTACTGGCGTATGCGCCCATTGCATTAGCAATTAGGATAATAAAGGTGCCAAGTAGAGCAGGGGAAAGCACCGGAATAGCAACTTTTAGCCAATAGGTTAGTTTGCTTGCTCCCATCGTTTTTGCTGCGTCTTCCCATTCAGGTTTTAGTGCGTCAAAGGCGGGATAAAGCAACAGAACACCTAATGGGATCTGAAAATATACATACAACAGCATTAACCCGCTGGCGCTATAGATATTGAAATCTTCGATAATCCCCCATGACTTGAGTTGCAAGGTAATCGCCCCATTGAAGCCCAAAATAATAATGAATGCGAAAGCAAGAGGAACACCGCTGAAATTACTGGCCATGGTGGTGAAGGAAATCATTATCCGGCGAATTTTCCCTTGCATTTTATAAATGGAAAATGCCGTGATACTCGAAATGAATAAGCCAATTACACTGCAACTAATGGAAAGCCATAAGGTATTTTCAAACGCTTGCAAGTAAAAATCATTATTGAATACTTCAAGATAGTTACCTAATGACCATGCTTCTTCGTAGATAAAGCTATTAATGAGCACCCAAATCATTGGGGCGATTTGGAATAAACTAAATAGTACAAAGAATGGTAGCAGTAGCAGTGCAGCGCGCCAATGAAAACGAGCAAAGCGTTTTTTTAACATGGCAATTTTTCCCTGTGGTTGGAATGTCTGCTCACAGGAAGCAGGGATATCAGCCATTACAAACCTCCTCGTAATAGTGCATCACAAACAGGTTTATCCAGAGAGTTGGCACCAAGTAAACGACAGATGGTTCCACAAATCGCGGTTTGCTCAATATCGCAGGGTTGATGAGAAAATTGCGAACCGACGACAAACAATGGGACTAAACACTCTTCAGGAAGTGTCCCTCCGTGGCTACGATCATTATTCATCCCATGATCACTAGTGATCAGGATTTGATAACCTTGCTCAATCCATGTGGGAATATAATTCGACAGGATGATATCTGCATGGCGTGCTGCATTACGATATTGCGGCGAATCAAAACCGAACTTGTGCCCGGTGTCGTCTATATTCATAGGGTGAATCAATAAAAAATCAGGGTTAAATTGAGTGCGTAAATATTCCGCATCGACAAATAAGTGATCATCAGGGTAATGGTCTGCTTGATAAAAGCAGCCATGCTGGATAGCTAGCGATTCATCGTGAGTAAAACGGTCTCTTGTTGCGACGAAAGGCGCTCGGTTATACAGCTCACTCACCCAATAATAAGCGGCGGCGGCGGTCGTTTTGCCGGCAAGGCGCGCGAGAGAGAATATGCTGTCAAAATGGGATAAACGGATAATTTGGTTATTCACAATACCGCTTTTGACAGGAGGAACTCCCGTTAGTATGCACTCATATAAAGGGCGAGACATCGAAGGAAGCTTGCACTCTAATTGGTAAAGTGTTGCACTGTCGGCTTTGATTAAGCCGTTAAGATAGCCCATACAATGATGGGCTACTGAATAACTTAAACCGTCTAGGACAACAAGTATGACTTTCTCAGACATTAACTTTTCCTAAAATCAATACATTAAATTACTGCTGGTGGATCAAAACTTGTTGCTGCCACATTTTAGGGAGATTACGGGACGATTTTTCCCAGCCATCTGCATTTTTAATTGGCTGAACATTTTTATATTGTTCTTCTGGTAATAATTTGGCTTTAATATCGTCAGGTAATGTTAGATATTGTGCACGAATTGGCCGAGCGTAGCCTTCAGCAAGGTTTAATTGGCCTTTGTCACTGAAAATAAATTCACGAGCTAATTTTGCTGCATTTGGGTTTTTGGCAAATTTATTGATGATAGTGGTGTAACCTGAAATGACAGAACCGTCAGATGGGATCACGACAGTAAAGTGATCACGGTTGATTTGATCACGGTAATTCAGTGCGTTAAAGTCCCATAAGATGCCAACTTCGACTTCACCTTTTTCGATATTTGCGACAGTTGGGTCATTAACGGATAGGCGTTTTTGTTTGGCGAGTTCAGCAAAAAATTCAATGGCAGGTTTTAGGTTATTTTCGTCACCACCACGGGCAAATGCGGCGGCCAGTACAGCATTATTGGCTTGTGCAGCGATTCCAACATCCCCAACGGTGACTTTATATTTCCCTTTTAATAGGTCATCCCAGCTTTTCGGCGCATCTTTCACTAGATCATTATTAATCATAAAAGCAATTGACCCTGTATAGGCTAAAGCCCAATGGCCGTCTTTGTCTTTTGCCCAATCAGGAATTTGTGCCCAAGTTGTTGGTTTATAAGGTTGAGTCACACCTTTTTGCACGGCAACAGGCCCAAAAGAGGCACCTACATCACCAATATCTGCGGTCGCATTATTTTTTTCTGCGGCAAATTTGGCAATTTCTTGGGCGGAGCTCATATCGGTATCTTGATGCTTCAACCCATATTGCGTCGCTAAGTCTTGCCAAGTTCCTTTCCAATTAGCCCAAGAGTCAGGCATTCCAACGCTGTAAACTTGCCCTTCTTTTTTCGCTGCATCGATTAACTCTGCTAAATTAGCATCAGCAGCTAATGTCACACTGGATGCAGTCAATGATAGTAAAATCGCAGGAACGATAGTTTTCATTATTTTCTCACTTTTGAAGAACGGTGAACCGTATTGGTTACTTAGCATCCTAATTTTAAGAGGTGACAGTTAGTTGACCCTTTTATGACAGTTTTTAGACATTTTATGGAATGGAACGTCTAAAAAGTGTCAAAATTGATAATGAAAAATAATGAAACAAACGTTTGAATGACATTGCGCCAAAGAAGTGTATTGTGTCATTAATAGATTTATTTTTTCGACAATAAAAACTAACAAAAGATATGAAAAATGAATAAGTTAAAATTATCAGGAACTGAAAGTGGTTGGTGGTTTATCTGTTTTTCCGGGCGTTTGTGGCTACCTCATGGAGATATTCCACGAGGCATGGCAAAGGACTATTTGTTAGAAGGAAAAATAGCGACACCAATTGGTGAGTGGCAAGGGGAAATTGTCTGGTTGATAGCCGAAAAAATGCCATCAGATATGGCATCTCCCCGTATTGTTGCTGCGCAAGATGAGGGTTTATTTCGTCTCGCTGGGCGAGGCGTGCAATTGGCGGAGTTTTATCGTTCTCATCGTTATTGCGGCTATTGTGGTACTGCAATGCGCCATAGTGAAACAGAATGGGCGTGTTTGTGTGACCATTGCCATGAGCGCTATTACCCGCAGATTGCCCCTTGTATTATCGTGGGGATCCGACGTGATGACCATATTCTATTAGCTCAGCACCGGCGCCATTCGCAAAATCCATTATTTACCGTATTAGCGGGCTTTGTTGAAGTGGGTGAAACACTAGAAGAGGCTGTTATGCGCGAAGTCATGGAAGAGAGCAATATAAAAGTGAAAAATATTCGCTACGTATCTTCACAGCCATGGCCTTTTCCTCATTCTTTAATGATGGGCTTTCTCGCGGATTATGAGAGTGGTGATATTAAAGTAGACCCGAAGGAGTTGGTGAGCGCAAATTGGTATCATTACAATGAACTGCCTTTGATCCCACCCGCGGACACCATAGCTAGGCGTTTGATTGAAGATACGGTCGCATTGTGTCGTCAAAGTGATTATGAAACGGGAAAATAGCACAGCGCTGATATTGTTATCATTAACATGATACAATAATGAACTTCGCTCTTAGCCATTTGCGGCGGCCACTTATAATAATGGAGTAAATAATGACTGAGTTAAAAAATGACCGCTATCTACGTGCTTTGCTACGTCAGCCTGTAGATGTGACCCCTGTATGGATGATGCGTCAAGCAGGGCGTTACCTGCCTGAATATAAAGCAACTCGCGCTGAAGCTGGTGATTTTATTGCTCTGTGCAAAAACACCGAATTGGCTTGTGAAGTGACATTACAGCCATTACGTCGTTTTCCATTAGACGCTGCAATTTTATTTTCTGATATTCTCACTATCCCTGATGCAATGGGGCTTGGGTTATATTTCGAAACAGGTGAAGGCCCACGTTTTCATAAACCGATTATGAGCGCGGCAGATGTAAAAAACATCCCTATTCCTGATCCTGAAATGGAACTTGGTTATGTAATGGATGCCGTTCGTGCCATCCGTAAAGCCCTTGAAGGTAATGTGCCACTGATTGGTTTCTCTGGTAGCCCGTGGACACTGGCGACTTATATGGTGGAAGGTGGCAGTAGCAAAGCATTCACTAAAATCAAAAAGATGATGTACGAAGACCCGAACACATTACATTTGTTATTGGATAAACTGGCGGACAGTGTCATTTTATACTTGAATGCTCAAATTCGTGCAGGCGCACAGTCCGTGATGATTTTTGATACATGGGGTGGGGTGTTAACTAAGCGTGATTATTTACAGTTTTCACTGAATTATATGCATAAAATTATTGATGGCTTAATTCGTGAAAATGATGGTCGCCGTGTTCCTGTCACCTTATTTACTAAAGGTGGAGGCCAGTGGTTAGAGGAAATGGCGGCAACGGGTTGCGATGCATTAGGCCTTGATTGGACGACTGAAATTGCTGATGCTCGTCGTCGTGTTGGTGATAAAGTCGCTTTACAAGGTAATATGGATCCATCCATGTTATATGCACCACCTGCGCGTATAGAAGAAGAAGTGCAAAATATTCTATCTGGCTTCGGCCAAGGTGAAGGGCACGTATTCAATTTAGGCCATGGTATTCATCAGGATGTTCCACCTGAGCATGCAGGTGCATTTGTGGATGCAGTTCACCGTTTATCCCGCCAATATCATCAATAATTATCGTTTATTGATCTTCTAGGTTTGTGGTGTATTTATAGAATCTTGTAAGTACACCATTATCATCTATGATTAAGAATAATTTAATCTCATAAGCAATGGACGCATGATGGTTTTAGATACTCAATTGTTACGAAAAGAACAAACTAGGCAAGCTTCAAAAATCATTTTGCATGATGAACTTCCACCACTCAAACTGATTGGTGGAGCGGATGTGGGCTTTGAACAGCAAGGCGCTATTACGCGTGCAGTGGTAGCTGTATTATCTTGGCCACAGTTAGAACTTGTTGAGTATCAAATAGCACGAATACCGACTCAATTGCCTTATATACCGGGGTTACTTTCTTTTCGTGAAGTCCCTGGGTTAATGGCGGCGTGGGAAAAAATACAAAATAAACCTGAATTAGTACTCGTAGATGGACAAGGGATTGCACACCCACGGCGCTTTGGTGTTGCCTGCCATTTTGGGTTACAAGCTAATATAGCCACAATTGGCGTTGCAAAAAGCCGTTTATGTGGTGATGCGGTTGAGTTAAGTGAAGAACCCGAAAGTGTTCAGCCATTAATGGCAGGTGAAAATCAACTCGGTTGGGTATTGCGGAGCAAAAAACGCTGCAAACCATTATATGTTTCACCTGGTCATAAAGTAGGTTTTTCCTCTTCCTTAGAGTGGGTAAAGCAGTGTCTAAAAGGTTATCGGTTGCCAGAACCGACGCGTTTTGCTGACGGAATTGCATCAAATCGAACGTTTTTTAAGCGAATGAATGAGAAAATCAGCTAATTATCAGCAAAATATGTGGCATTGACAGATTTTCAGGTAAACTGCGAAGTATTAAGATTGATGAGTCAGAAATTATGTTAAGAAATCCCATTCATTTGAGGTTGGAAAAATTAGAAAGCTGGCAGCATACAACTTTCATGGCAAGCCTATGTGAAAGAATGTATCCGAACTTTCAAATGTTTTGTCAGCAGACTGAATTTGCCGATGCAAAAGTTTATCGTTCCATCCTTGATTTAGTTTGGGAAACTTTGGTCATTAAAGATAGCAAAGTCAATTTCGACAGTCAGTTAGAAAAATTAGAAGAAATTATCCCATCAGCAGATGATTTCGATATGTATGGTGTGTATCCAGCTATTGATGCCTGTATTGCGTTAGGTGAAATTATCCATTCGAAATTGAGTGGTGAAACCCTCGAACACGCAATATTGGTTAGCGAAGCATCCATTCGTACGGTTGCCATGCTCGAAATGACTCAAGCAGGGCGGGAAATGACAGAAGAAGAACTCAAAGAAATCCCGGCCGTTGAAGAGGAATGGGATATCCAGTGGGACATTTTCCGGTTACTGGCAGCTTGTGAAGAGCGCGACTTAGAGTTAATTAAAGGATTAAAATCTGACCTCCGCGAAGCGGGGGTGAGCAATATAGGTATTACTTTAAGCTGATTTTTGCATTTTCATTATCGAAAACGTGACTTGACGCAGTAATGCTGAGTACTAAGACTTCACATTTGCCCCTACTCTGGTCTACATTTAGGGGCGAGAAGAAGTGGCTATCGGGGGCGTGTATCAGGGGCTGTCAATTTGGCATATCCGACGCACTCGATGCTTTGCAAACGATAAACACACTGTGTAAGGATAATTTATGAATAAGACTGAATTAGTTGATGCTATCGCAGAATCAGCGGACCTGACCAAAGTTCAGGCAAAAGCAGCATTAGAATCTACTCTGAATGCTATTTCTGAAACGCTGAAAAAAGGCGAACAAGTCCAACTGGTCGGTTTCGGTACTTTTAAAGTTAGCCATCGTGCTGCGCGTACTGGTCGTAACCCACAAACTAAAGCAGAAATCCAGATTCCTGCTACAACTGTGCCTGCTTTCTCTGCCGGTAAAGCACTGAAAGAAGCTGTAAAATAAGAACATTGTACAGCCGAATCACCAGAGGGGGTAAAAAACTACCCCTTTTGTTTATTCAAAAAGGGTTGCTGGTGTTGGGAACTATCTCAATGCTAAGCGCCTGTTCTTCTAATGCACCAAAGCTCCCTGAGTTTAGTGCAAGTGGTTTTATTGCCGATGATGGCGTCATTCGTATGTGGCGACTTAATAATGCAAAAAGCCAGCCTCTGGTCTTAATGGTGGTTTATAGCCCCTATAAAGGTACAGACACTTCCGTTAATTTCTTTGAATATCGTTCAGGCAATCTGTGGCAAATTCGCAGCCAAATCTTGAATCAAAAAAACGGTGATATCACCGAACAATTACGCTTCGATAAAAATAATGAGGTTATTTTTATGCAGCGTACTCAAGACGGCTATAAAACACCTCTTTCAACGGATGAAATTACGCGTTGGCGCTTTGAAGCTGAACGCATACTCGAGACAAACACCGCACTTATTGTTGGCGGCGTCAAACTCTATCAAGGTCGCTGGCATCAAGGTAAAGTGACGACTTGTGAAGGTGATGTACGCGAAGTGACTTTTGAGCCCTATGCTGAAAATTGGTTACAGAGCCGTGCGAAAGTGTGGCATTCCCAGCTAAATTTAGCGTGGTTGGAATCTTCTGAGGGGAATCAGCTTTTGATGGTAGCGGATACTGATTTTTGCCGCTGGCAGCCTTCTAAAGATTCGTTGTAATATCTCCGCTCGTCGTCTTTCGACCCACCACTCGTCGTCTTTCAATCCATAGCGTTGTTGGCTGCTCTCAGCTACTTAGGTCACATACTTATGTATGCTCCCTAAGATATCTTCGTTTGCCGCCTAGCTCTGAATTGAAATACTTAGAGCCGATATTTTTGCTCGTCAACTCGTAGCCTTTCGACCTTCAGCATTGTTGGCCGCGGTGACTTAGCCTAGTCACCTTGCCGTCTAGCTACGAACAGAAATCCTTAGAGTGCTTGTTTGATAGTACAAACAACAATAAAAAAGCTGATAAAAGTTTCCTCTTATCAGCTTAGGGAATGGTTTAGTACTTTGTATTATTTTATACGAGCGATAGCACGGTAGCCGATGTCGTTGCGGTAGAAGCTATCATTCCAGTGAATGGTTTTTGCCACTTCATAAGCTTTGGCTTGCGCTTTAGCGATATCATTACCCAATGCTGTTACGCATAGGACGCGACCACCGGCAGTCACGACTTCTCCATCTTTCATGCGAGTACCCGCATGGAAAACTTTGCTATCAGCCGCTTCGGTGGTTGGTAAACCTGAAATTACATCGCCATTGTGGTAGTCGCCTGGGTAACCGCCTGCAGCAATTACTACCCCTAAAGCAGGGCGCTCATCCCATAATGAATCTTTACCTGCCAGCTCACCTTTCGCCCCCGCTAAACATAAAGCGACTAAATCTGATTGCAAGCGCATCATGATAGGCTGAGTTTCAGGATCACCAAAACGGCAGTTGAATTCGATAACTTTTGGGTTACCTGCTTTATCAATCATTAATCCAGCGTATAAGAAGCCTTGATAGCGGTTTCCTTCTTGGTCCATGCCTTTAACAGTTGGATAAATAACTTGTTCCATCACGCGCTGGTGTATTTCATCTGTCACAACAGGAGCTGGGGAGTAAGCGCCCATTCCACCTGTATTTAGACCTGTATCACCATCACCGACACGTTTATGATCTTGGCTAGTTGCCATTGGAATGACATTTTCACCATCTACCATAACGATGAAACTCGCTTCTTCGCCATCAAGAAACTCTTCGATCACGATACGATGTCCTGCATCACCAAAGGCATTCCCCGCTAACATGTCATGAACAGCTTCTTTTGCTTCTTGCAGAGTCATGGCTACGATAACGCCTTTCCCCGCTGCAAGGCCATCTGCTTTGATCACGATTGGCGCACCGACTTTATCTAAGTAAGCTAAAGCAGGTTCAATCTCAGTAAAATTTTCATAGGCCGCAGTAGGAATATGATGGCGAGCTAAAAAGTCCTTAGTAAATGCTTTAGAGCCTTCAAGCTGAGCAGCACCTTTGGTTGGGCCAAAAATAGTTAAGCCAGCAGCCTTAAATGCATCTACAACACCAATAACTAATGGTGCTTCAGGGCCGACAATCGTTAAACCAATTTGCTTTTCTTTAGCGAATTGTAGCAGCCCATCAATATCTGTCGCAGAAATATTAACGTTCTCAAGGGATGGTTCTAATGCTGTGCCTGCATTGCCCGGGGCAACATACACTTTATCTGCTAAAGGGGATTGAGCCGCTTTCCACGCTAAGGCATGTTCACGGCCACCGCCACCAATAATCAAAATATTCATTACTAGGCTCCTAATAATTAGTGACGGAAATGACGCATATTAGTGAAAAGCATTGCAATACCATGTTCATTTGCAGCTGCAATCACTTCTTCATCGCGGATAGAACCACCTGGTTGGATTACACAAGTTACTCCAACAGCAGCTGCGGCATCAATACCATCGCGGAATGGGAAAAAGGCATCTGAGGCCATTGCACAGCCAGCGACTTCTAAGCCTTCATCTGCGGCTTTAATACCTGCAATTTTTGCAGAGTACACACGGCTCATTTGCCCTGCGCCAATACCGATAGTCATATCATTTTTGGCATAAACGATAGCATTGGATTTCACAAATTTTGCGACTTTCCAACAGAATAACGCATCTTTTAGCTCGCGTTCAGTTGGTTGGCGCTTAGTCACAACGCGAAGTTCTTCTTTTTCAACCATTCCTAAGTCACGGTCTTGCACTAATAAACCGCCATTCACGCGTTTAAAGTCTAAACTTGCAACTGGTTTGCTCCATTCGCCACATTCAAGTACGCGAACGTTTTGTTTAGTCTCAAGAATAGGCAATGCATCTTTAGCAACAGAAGGCGCGATAATGACTTCTACAAATTGGCGGTCAATGATCGCTTGAGCGGTTTCTTTATCTAATTGACGGTTAAACGCGATAATGCCGCCAAAAGCAGACGTTGGGTCAGTTTTGAATGCGTTATTATAAGCTGTATGAATAGAATCACCGATAGCGACACCACAAGGGTTAGCATGTTTGACAATTACACAAGCAGGTTCTTCGAATGATTTAACACACTCAAGAGCCGCATCGGTATCAGCGATATTATTATAAGACAGGGCTTTACCTTGAATTTGTTGTGCAGTTGCAATAGAAGCTTCTTTTGGGTTTTCTTCTATATAAAAAGCAGCATCTTGGTGGCTGTTCTCTCCATAACGCATGTCTTGTTTTTTTATAAAATTTAAATTCAAGGTGCGAGGGAAACGGCCAGAAGGTTGGGTCGTATCACCATAATAAGGGGCAACTAATTCACCAAAGTAATTCGCAATCATGCTGTCATAAGCAGCTGTGTGTTCGAAAGCTTTTATTGCGAGGTCAAACCGAGTTGACCAATTTAGCGAGTTTTCGTGGTTATCCATCTCATCAATGATGGTTTGATAGTCATTACTATTCACTACAATTGCTACATCTTTATGATTTTTAGCCGCGGAGCGCACCATGGTTGGGCCGCCGATATCAATATTTTCTACAGCATCTTCAAGGGTACAATTTGGTTTTGCCACTGTTTGGGCAAAAGGGTACAGATTAACAACGACCATATCGATAGGGGCAATATCATGCTGTTGCATAATGGCATCATCCGTACCGCGACGACCTAAAATTCCGCCATGCACTTTCGGGTGCAATGTTTTCACTCGACCATCCATCATTTCAGGAAACCCAGTGTAATCTGAAACTTCAGTTACGTTTAGTCCTGACTCAGCAAGTAACTTTGCAGTACCGCCAGTAGATAGAAGCTCAACACCACGTTGAGATAACGCCTTAGCGAATTCAACAACCCCTGTTTTATCAGACACACTAAGCAGGGCACGACGAATAGGACGAAGCAGTTGCATGAGATAGATCCCTTGGATTTGAATAAATAAGGCAATAACGAATATCAGTCAGTAAAAACTCAAAGAGCTTTTCTTATATACCTATTATATCTATTGATGAAAGCAAAGCGGAATTGGCCAGCTTTCCCTATAACAATATATAAGTCACTAACAATTTCAGAACATAAAAACAAAATCAATGCCGAAATTTCGAGCCAATTGTAACGCAAACGTTTGCGTAATGCGCGATAATTTTTAAATTATTTTCATGTTGTGGATAACTTCGTGTATAAGTCGGTATAAGTAGGGGTTTTGCTGTGTAATGCAGCAGTTGAATAAAAAAATGCAAAAAAGGGGTTGCCAGATTTTTCTGACTCCCTATAATGCGCATCCACTGACCGGGAACAAGACAACGCAAAGCGCGATGAACACTGAAACGGCAGCGAGAGATTCTGAAAAGAAAAAGCAAAAAATTGCTTGACTCTCACGGAGGAAAACGTAATATACGCCTCCTCGCAGCAACGACCGAAAGGTTGGTTTTCATAAAGAAAAGCTGCAACGCTCTTTAACAATTTATCAGACAATCTGTGTGGGCACTCACAGGACACTATCAAAAAAATATTTGATTTTAAGTCTTGAAGAGTGACTAACACGTTAATTCATATATATGAAATAAGGTAGTAACGCTTATTTTGGAAGGATAACGCGAAGGCAAGCAGAGATAACCCGAGACAGTACTTAGGTACGGCGAGGGGAAGCGATGCGAAGCCGACAAAGTTAGCCGAACAAAAGAACGTTACGGTCAGTAAGACATTCTTTGAGCATCAAGCTTTTTAATTGAAGAGTTTGATCATGGCTCAGATTGAACGCTGGCGGCAGGCCTAACACATGCAAGTCGAGCGGTAACAGGGGAAGCTTGCTTCTCGCTGACGAGCGGCGGACGGGTGAGTAATGTATGGGGATCTGCCCGATAGAGGGGGATAACTACTGGAAACGGTAGCTAATACCGCATAATCTCTCAGGAGCAAAGCAGGGGAACTTCGGTCCTTGCGCTATCGGATGAACCCATATGGGATTAGCTAGTAGGTGAGGTAATGGCTCACCTAGGCGACGATCCCTAGCTGGTCTGAGAGGATGATCAGCCACACTGGGACTGAGACACGGCCCAGACTCCTACGGGAGGCAGCAGTGGGGAATATTGCACAATGGGCGCAAGCCTGATGCAGCCATGCCGCGTGTATGAAGAAGGCCCTAGGGTTGTAAAGTACTTTCAGTCGGGAGGAAGGCGTTGTTGCTAATATCAACAACGATTGACGTTACCGACAGAAGAAGCACCGGCTAACTCCGTGCCAGCAGCCGCGGTAATACGGAGGGTGCAAGCGTTAATCGGAATTACTGGGCGTAAAGCGCACGCAGGCGGTTGATTAAGTTAGATGTGAAATCCCCGGGCTTAACCTGGGAATGGCATCTAAGACTGGTCAGCTAGAGTCTTGTAGAGGGGGGTAGAATTCCATGTGTAGCGGTGAAATGCGTAGAGATGTGGAGGAATACCGGTGGCGAAGGCGGCCCCCTGGACAAAGACTGACGCTCAGGTGCGAAAGCGTGGGGAGCAAACAGGATTAGATACCCTGGTAGTCCACGCTGTAAACGATGTCGATTTGAAGGTTGTTCCCTAGAGGAGTGGCTTTCGGAGCTAACGCGTTAAATCGACCGCCTGGGGAGTACGGCCGCAAGGTTAAAACTCAAATGAATTGACGGGGGCCCGCACAAGCGGTGGAGCATGTGGTTTAATTCGATGCAACGCGAAGAACCTTACCTACTCTTGACATCCAGAGAATTTAGCAGAGATGCTTTAGTGCCTTCGGGAACTCTGAGACAGGTGCTGCATGGCTGTCGTCAGCTCGTGTTGTGAAATGTTGGGTTAAGTCCCGCAACGAGCGCAACCCTTATCCTTTGTTGCCAGCGATTCGGTCGGGAACTCAAAGGAGACTGCCGGTGATAAACCGGAGGAAGGTGGGGATGACGTCAAGTCATCATGGCCCTTACGAGTAGGGCTACACACGTGCTACAATGGCGTATACAAAGAGAAGCGACCTCGCGAGAGCAAGCGGAACTCATAAAGTACGTCGTAGTCCGGATTGGAGTCTGCAACTCGACTCCATGAAGTCGGAATCGCTAGTAATCGTAGATCAGAATGCTACGGTGAATACGTTCCCGGGCCTTGTACACACCGCCCGTCACACCATGGGAGTGGGTTGCAAAAGAAGTAGGTAGCTTAACCTTCGGGAGGGCGCTTACCACTTTGTGATTCATGACTGGGGTGAAGTCGTAACAAGGTAACCGTAGGGGAACCTGCGGTTGGATCACCTCCTTACCATTGAAGTGTTTTGTGAAGTGCTCACACAGATTGTCTGATAGAAAGTAGAGCAATAGGCTATACGTGGGAGACTTATTCAAGAGAATAGGACTTACATGAGATACCGCAGCAGTATGTGCAATATCTTGTGTCCCCTTCGTCTAGAGGCCTAGGACACCGCCCTTTCACGGCGGTAACAGGGGTTCGAATCCCCTAGGGGACGCCAATTGCGCCGATATCGAGTGAAAGACGATGTCCCCAATAATGATTAAGCCAATTATATTGTAGTTGGTTTAACAATTATGCTCTTTAA
Organism: Providencia sp. PROV109; assembly: GCF_033681625.1. Classification (NCBI taxonomy): domain Bacteria; kingdom Pseudomonadati; phylum Pseudomonadota; class Gammaproteobacteria; order Enterobacterales; family Morganellaceae; genus Providencia; species Providencia sp. PROV109. The sequence continues at coordinate 4,288,031 of NZ_CP096320.1, read as the reverse complement.
CAATCTGGAACAAGCTGAAAATTGAAAACAACGCACATTGTTTATCGCTTAAACAATGTGAGAGTCTCTCAAAAATCTCAACTTGAATGTGCTTCTCTGAAGCATCGAGTCGACGAAGGAAATGAGTTCGAGGTGGCCAGCGCACAGCAAGCGCAGCGTACATAAGTACGTGAGCATTGCGCGCACTGCCCAACGAAGAAATCATGACGTGCAGTCACTCGTTGTCAGAAGACACCTTCGGGTTGTGAGGTTAAGCGACTAAGCGTACACGGTGGATGCCTAGGCAATCAGAGGCGATGAAGGACGTGCTAATCTGCGATAAGCGTCGGTAAGGTGATATGAACCGTTACAACCGACGATTTCCGAATGGGGAAACCCAGTGCAATTCGTTGCACTATCGTTTGATGAATACATAGTCAAACGAAGCGAACCGGGGGAACTGAAACATCTCAGTACCCCGAGGAAAAGAAATCAACCGAGATTCCCCTAGTAGCGGCGAGCGAACGGGGAGCAGCCCAGAGTCTTAATCAGCATTAGCATCAGGAGAACGGTCTGGAAAGTCCGGCAGTAAAGGGTGATAGCCCCGTATCCGAAGGTGTTAGTGTTGTGAACTCGACGAGTAGGGCGGGACACGTGTTATCCTGTCTGAATATGGGGGGACCATCCTCCAAGGCTAAATACTCCTGATTGACCGATAGTGAACCAGTACCGTGAGGGAAAGGCGAAAAGAACCCCGGCGAGGGGAGTGAAATAGAACCTGAAACCGTGTACGTACAAGCAGTGGGAGCCTTGATTTATCAGGGTGACTGCGTACCTTTTGTATAATGGGTCAGCGACTTATATTCTGTAGCAAGGTTAACCGTATAGGGGAGCCGTAGGGAAACCGAGTCTTAACTGGGCGAATAAGTTGCAGGGTATAGACCCGAAACCCGGTGATCTAGCCATGGGCAGGTTGAAGGTTGGGTAACACTAACTGGAGGACCGAACCGACTAATGTTGAAAAATTAGCGGATGACTTGTGGCTGGGGGTGAAAGGCCAATCAAACCGGGAGATAGCTGGTTCTCCCCGAAAGCTATTTAGGTAGCGCCTCGTGAACTCATCTTCGGGGGTAGAGCACTGTTTCGACTAGGGGGTCATCCCGACTTACCAACTCGATGCAAACTACGAATACCGAAGAATGTTATCACGGGAGACACACGGCGGGTGCTAACGTTCGTCGTGAAGAGGGAAACAACCCAGACCGCCAGCTAAGGTCCCAAAGTCATAGTTAAGTGGGAAACGAAGTGGGAAGGCTCAGACAGCCAGGATGTTGGCTTAGAAGCAGCCATCATTTAAAGAAAGCGTAATAGCTCACTGGTCGAGTCGGCCTGCGCGGAAGATGTAACGGGGCTAAACTATGCACCGAAGCTGCGGCAGCGATATGTAAATATTGTTGGGTAGGGGAGCGTTCTGTAAGCCTGTGAAGGTGTGCTGTGAGGCATGCTGGAGGTATCAGAAGTGCGAATGCTGACATAAGTAACGATAATGCGGGTGAAAAACCCGCACGCCGGAAGACCAAGGGTTCCTGTCCAACGTTAATCGGGGCAGGGTGAGTCGACCCCTAAGGCGAGGCAGAAATGCGTAGTCGATGGGAAACGGGTTAATATTCCCGTACTGGTGATAATTGCGATGGGGGGACGGAGAAGGCTAGGCTATCCGGGCGACGGTTGTCCCGGTTTAAGGATGTAGGCAGGTGAATTAGGCAAATCCGGTTCACTACATGCTGAGGTCCGACGACGAGTCACTACGGTGATGAAGTAGCTCATGCCCCGCTTCCAGGAAAAGCCTCTAAGCTCTAGATTATCATTAATCGTACCCCAAACCGACACAGGTGGTCAGGTAGAGAATACTCAGGCGCTTGAGAGAACTCGGGTGAAGGAACTAGGCAAAATGGTGCCGTAACTTCGGGAGAAGGCACGCTGGCATTAGGTGAAGTGATTTACTCATGGAGCTGAAGCCAGTCGCAGATACCAGCTGGCTGCAACTGTTTATTAAAAACACAGCACTGTGCAAACACGAAAGTGGACGTATACGGTGTGACGCCTGCCCGGTGCTGGAAGGTTAATTGATGGGGTTATCCGTAAGGAGAAGCTCTTGATCGAAGCCCCAGTAAACGGCGGCCGTAACTATAACGGTCCTAAGGTAGCGAAATTCCTTGTCGGGTAAGTTCCGACCTGCACGAATGGCGTAATGATGGCCAGGCTGTCTCCACCCGAGACTCAGTGAAATTGAACTCGCTGTGAAGATGCAGTGTACCCGCGGCAAGACGGAAAGACCCCGTGAACCTTTACTATAGCTTGACACTGAACATTGAGCCTTGATGTGTAGGATAGGTGGGAGGCTTTGAAGCGTGGACGCCAGTCTGCGTGGAGCCAACCTTGAAATACCACCCTTTAATGTTTGATGTTCTAACGTTGCCCCATTATCTGGGGTGCGGACAGTGTCTGGTGGGTAGTTTGACTGGGGCGGTCTCCTCCCAAAGAGTAACGGAGGAGCACGAAGGTTGGCTAAGCATGGTCGGACATCATGCGGTTAGTGCAAAGGCATAAGCCAGCTTGACTGCGAGAGTGACGGCTCGAGCAGGTACGAAAGTAGGTCTTAGTGATCCGGTGGTTCTGAATGGAAGGGCCATCGCTCAACGGATAAAAGGTACTCCGGGGATAACAGGCTGATACCGCCCAAGAGTTCATATCGACGGCGGTGTTTGGCACCTCGATGTCGGCTCATCACATCCTGGGGCTGAAGTAGGTCCCAAGGGTACGGCTGTTCGCCGTTTAAAGTGGTACGCGAGCTGGGTTTAGAACGTCGTGAGACAGTTCGGTCCCTATCTGCCGTGGGCGTTGGAAGATTGAAAGGGGCTGCTCCTAGTACGAGAGGACCGGAGTGGACGCACCACTGGTGTTCGGGTTGTCATGCCAATGGCATTGCCCGGTAGCTAAGTGCGGAAGAGATAACCGCTGAAAGCATCTAAGCGGGAAACTTGCCTTGAGATGAGTCTTCCCTGACTCTTTAAGAGTCCTAAAGGAACGTTTAAGACTAAGACGTTGATAGGTTGGGTGTGTAAGCGTAGCGATACGTTGAGCTAACCAATACTAATGAACCGTGAGGCTTAACCTGACAACACCGAAGGTGTTTTAGAGAGATAGAGTTGTTTTTCAGAGAACGTGAGAAGCCGAAAGGTGAAGGACACACAGCTTGTTTGAGATTGACGTTCTGGTTTAGTGAAGAAAAAACTAAACGGGAACAAACAGAATTTGTCTGGCGGCAATAGCGCGGTGGTCCCACCTGACCCCATGCCGAACTCAGCAGTGAAACGCCGTAGCGCCGATGGTAGTGTGGGGTCTCCCCATGTGAGAGTAGGGAACTGCCAGACATTAAATTTTAAGGTTGTGTCAGTACTAACTGACCGCACCATATTGCTGATATGGCTCAGTTGGTAGAGCACACCCTTGGTAAGGGTGAGGTCCCCAGTTCGAATCTGGGTATCAGCACCATATAATCGGCATTTAAAAAGAATTTACCTAGCGGCAATAGCGCGGTGGTCCCACCTGACCCCATGCCGAACTCAGTAGTGAAACGCCGTAGCGCCGATGGTAGTGTGGGGTCTCCCCATGTGAGAGTAGGGAACTGCTAGGTTTTAAATATAAAGAGGCCACCCATTGGGTGGCTTTTTGCATTCTACTAATAGAGTAATTTTCACTAATTATCTTATTTTCTTAATCCTGCTATTCACTCTTAATCCAGCCTGATAGACTTATCTTATCTTTGTTTTATTTGTACTGAAGGCTGTAATGAACCTAACGTCTGAACTTAAATCATTTAATAGCTTTGGCATTCAAGCAAAAGCACTATCAATTGTTTTTGTGGATAACCAAGAATCTCTACTCCAGCAATGGAGCGAGGCTAAAAATCAGCAACTCCCAGTATTATTATTAGGAGGGGGAAGCAATGTTCTATTTGTTGAAGACTTTGCAGGTGTAGTAATCATCAATCAGCTAAAGGGTGTACAAATAACAGAAGATATCAGCTATTGGTATGTTCATGCTCAAGCAGGTGAAAATTGGCATCAATTACTTGAAACGTTATTGAGTGAAGGTGTTTGTGGTGCGGAAAATTTAGCGTTGATCCCAGGTTGTGTAGGTTCTGCGCCCATTCAAAATATTGGTGCTTATGGTTTAGAGCTAAAAGATATATGTCAGTATGTTGATGTACTTTCTCTAGATACAGGTAAAGTAACACGGCTAACAGCTGCAGAGTGTCAGTTTGGCTACCGTGATAGCATTTTTAAGCATGAATATCAATATGGCTATGTCATTATCAGTGTTGGGTTAAAACTTGCTAAAGAATGGACGCCTAAGCTTATATATGGTGACCTTGCTCAGCTTGACCCCAATACAGTAACACCAGAACAAGTATTTAACTCTGTATGCCAAACGCGTAGAAGTAAATTACCTGATCCGGCAATAACAGGTAATGCAGGGAGTTTCTTTAAAAATCCTATTATTTCAGCAGAAAAAGCACAAGCCATAAAAATAGCTTATCCTAATTGTCCTCAATATAACCAAGAAGATGGACGCGTAAAGCTAGCAGCAGGGTGGCTTATCGACCAATGTGGTCTGAAAGGACATGAAATCGGTGGTGCTGCGGTACATAAGCAGCAAGCATTGGTTTTAATCAATAAAAACCGAGCGACAGGGCAAGACATTGTCAATCTAGCAAAATATGTGAGTCAAAAGGTTTTAGAGCATTTTGGTATACATTTAGAACCAGAGGTCAGGTTTATTGGTAAAAATGGCGAAATCAACGCAATGGAATGTATTCAATGAAAGAAAGAAACACCCCACTAGATCTCATAAATATCTTGGCCGATGCGCAAGTGCATTCAGGAGAACAGCTAGGAGATAAACTAGGGATGACCCGCGCAGCGATCAATAAGCATATAAAAACGCTACGTTCGTGGGGACTGAATGTACAAACGGTAACCGGTAAAGGGTATAAGCTACCTTATCCTATTAACCTACTTAACGAAGATACAATAAAACAGCGAGTTGATGACGTAAATATTATAGTTGAACCTGTTATTGATTCTACTAATCAGTACATGTTGGAGAGAATTACTGAATTACAGTCAGGGGATACGTGTCTTGCTGAGTATCAAAGTGCTGGGCGAGGCAGAAGAGGAAGGCAATGGATATCACCATTTGGATGTAACCTTTACTTATCCATGTACTGGAAATTAGACCAAGGTCCTGCGGCGGCAATAGGGTTAAGCTTAGTTGTTGGTATTGTTGTCGCTGAAACGTTAAATAAATTAATTGGTAATAAAGTCAAAGTCAAATGGCCTAATGACCTATATATGAATGATAAAAAGCTTGCAGGAATTTTGGTTGAATTAACGGGTAAAACAGGGGATGCAGCTCATATTATTATCGGTATTGGTATTAATATTGGCATGAATAAAGAAAATTCTGACAGTAGCGAAAACATAACTCAAGCCTGGTCCTCTCTATCTGACGAATTTGAAAATATAGAGAGAAATGAATTATCAGCAAATATAATTCAAGCTTTGAGGAATTCATTGGTTTTATTTGAAAAAGAAGGGCTAAAACCATTTTTAGAAAGATGGATTGAGTTAGATAATTTTTTAAATAGAAATGTTAAGTTATTGATTGGCAACGAAATAATAACGGGAATTGAACGTGGGATTAATGAGCAAGGTGCATTATTGCTACAGAAGGATAATGGCGAAATAATTTCCTATATTGGTGGTGAAATATCCTTAAGACCAAATGAATAATATATTACTGGCCGGAGAGAAACCGGCCAATATAAATAATCACTTTCTTAATCTAACACTCTGAATAGAATGATTCTCACCTTTAGTCATAATTAAACTGGCTCTTTCCTTTGTTGGTAATATATTTTCTTCAAGGTTTAGCCCATTAATTTCATCCCAAATAGAGCTAGCAATATTAATTGCCTCTTCTTCCCTAAGTTTAGAATAACTATGGAAGTAAGAATCAGGATCTGAGAATGCACCTTGCCTAAATTTAAGGAACCGACCGATATACCATTGCTTTAATAATTCAGGTGCAGCATCAACATAAATGGAGAAATCAACAAAGTCAGATACAAATACATGATGGGGGTCTTGTGGATAATCCATATCACTTTGTAAGACATTCAGCCCTTCGAGTATTAAAATATCAGGTTGATCAATTACCTGTTCTTCATCAGGGACAATGTCATACGTTAAATGCGAATAAACCGGAGCCTTAACATTACGTGCACCTGATTTTATTTGCGACACGAAGTTGACTAGTTTTCGCATATCATAAGATTGCGGAAAACCTTTTTTCTTCATGATATTCCTATCTTTTAATACTTGATTAGGATGTAAAAAACCATCAGTTGTGATCAAGTCGACTTTACGGTGTTCAGGCCAACGAGTGAGTAGCGCTTGCAGCAAACGTGCTGTTGTACTTTTACCAACGGCTACACTACCTGCTATACCAATAATATAAGGCACTTTTGCGCCATTAGTTCCAAGGAATTGCTCTAGAACAGCCTGACGACGTAAGTTTGAACTAATATAAAAATTCAGTAAACGCGATAAAGGTAGATAAATTTCTATAACATCTTCCATAGAGAGTTCTTCGTTAATCCCTTTTAACTCTAGAAGTTCACTCGATGTTAATGTAAGCGGTACTGAATCACGTAAAGTTGCCCAGTGTTCTCTATCAAACTCTAAGTATGGCGTAGTAATAAAATTTTCTTTCTTTTTCATAAACCAACATCTGCCTATTTTATGCAGGTTGGACAGGTTGCCTAAACACCCGTATCCATAAAATTTGCTAGCATCATAGCGAGGGAAAGTGGGGAGGCGTAGGTTTTTTTCTATTTTTTATCAGTTTTTTTTGATGCAGGCAGAAAAAATGATACTGAGTGATGAAAAAAACACCTAAGAATAAGAGGGTAAAACTGTGATATCGAATAAAAAATAATAATTTTAAAAATTTTAAGCCTTTTTCTCCCTTTACTGACCAAATGATAATGGACTATAGTTAACAGCTGTTGTTGATGTTTTAAGCTCAAAACAGTTAAAAAATCAACAAAAATGCGAAAAGCGAACAAAATGTGAGCGAACAAACAAAAAAGTTAATTTTTTTGTTGCAACCTGCGCCGACTCTACCTAGAATGCGCAGCACTTGATGCCGGCATAGCTCAGTTGGTAGAGCAACTGACTTGTAATCAGTAGGTCCCGAGTTCGACTCTTGGTGCCGGCACCATTAAAAATTTGGATAGGTGGGATACCCAAGCGGCCAAAGGGAGCAGACTGTAAATCTGCCGTCACAGACTTCGAAGGTTCGAATCCTTCTCCCACCACCATCTCCAAGAAATTTTCTTAAGAGAAAATTTTGAGGAACAGTTTAACAGCTGATAACTCAGGTAGCCGAGTTCATTGCGGGCATCGTATAATGGCTATTACCTCAGCCTTCCAAGCTGATGATGCGGGTTCGATTCCCGCTGCCCGCTCCAAGATGTGCTGATATGGCTCAGTTGGTAGAGCACACCCTTGGTAAGGGTGAGGTCGGCAGTTCGAATCTGCCTATCAGCACCACTTCCTTTATGTTCTCACTTATCTCCCTGATTTGTCTCCTGAAAAAAACAAGCGAAATAATTCTTGCTTGGTTGATGTGGTTTAACCACCGATTCCGTGTCTTAGAGGGACAATCTAATGTCTAAAGAAAAATTTGAACGTTCAAAACCGCACGTTAACGTTGGTACTATCGGCCACGTTGACCACGGTAAAACTACTCTGACAGCAGCTATCACTACTGTTCTGGCTAAAACTTACGGCGGTTCTGCTCGCGCATTCGACCAAATCGATAACGCACCAGAAGAAAAAGCGCGTGGTATCACCATCTCTACTTCACACGTAGAATACGATACTCCAACTCGCCACTACGCGCACGTAGACTGCCCAGGACACGCCGACTATGTTAAAAACATGATCACTGGTGCTGCTCAGATGGACGGTGCAATTCTGGTTGTTGCTGCGACTGATGGCCCAATGCCACAAACTCGTGAGCACATCCTGTTAGGTCGTCAGGTTGGTGTTCCTTACATCATCGTTTTCCTGAACAAATGTGACATGGTAGACGACGAAGAGCTGTTAGAATTAGTCGAAATGGAAGTTCGTGAACTTCTGTCTCAATACGATTTCCCAGGCGACGACACTCCAGTTGTTCGTGGTTCAGCACTGAAAGCGCTGGAAGGCAACCCAGAGTGGGAAGCGAAAATTGTTGAATTAGCAGGCCACCTGGATACTTACATTCCAGAGCCAGAGCGTGCAATTGACAAGCCATTCCTGCTGCCAATCGAAGACGTATTCTCAATCTCAGGTCGTGGTACAGTAGTAACAGGCCGTGTTGAGCGTGGTATCATCAAAGTTGGTGAAGAAGTTGAAATCGTTGGTATTCAAGACACGGTTAAAACAACTTGTACTGGCGTTGAAATGTTCCGTAAACTGTTAGACGAAGGTCGTGCAGGTGAGAACGTTGGTGTTCTGCTGCGTGGTACTAAGCGTGAAGAAATTCAACGTGGTCAAGTACTGGCGAAACCAGGTTCAATCAAGCCACACACTAAATTTGAATCAGAAGTTTATATTCTGAGCAAAGATGAAGGTGGTCGTCATACTCCATTCTTCAAAGGTTACCGTCCACAGTTCTACTTCCGTACAACTGACGTAACAGGTACTATCGAACTGCCAGAAGGCGTAGAGATGGTAATGCCAGGTGATAACATCAACATGATCGTTACCCTGATCCACCCAATCGCGATGGACGACGGTTTACGTTTCGCAATCCGTGAAGGTGGCCGTACTGTAGGTGCGGGTGTTGTTGCAAAAATTATTGCATAATACATAGCTTTATCTAGTTTTAAAAAAGGGCACCTTATTTAGGTGCCCTTTTGTTGTTATAAGCAAAATTTTGACTACATAAAATTGCAGCATTACGTTGCTATATATTAGCCGAATCATTCATATTAAAAGTTATTTTTTCTTTTGATTTCACTTGCTTGTGTAATTAATCGCTCAGTGGTAAATGATCTTTGTAAATCATTAGTAATGATAATTGAAATGCAAATCATTTTTATTTAAACTATCTGTATGTGATTTATACAGGTAAGCATCATGTACATCTGCCTTTGTGAAGCCATTACTGATAAACAGATCAGAAATGCCGCAAGAAAGTATCAAGTGACCTCACTAAAGGGTCTACGACAAATTCTGCCTGTAGGCTTAGAATGTGGAAAATGTATTCGACAGACGAAGGCAATTTTATATGAAGAGCAAATGATTTTTGAGGATGCGTGCGCAACTGAAGTCGCATAGTATTTAATACCAGTCAAATTATTCCCACCATATTTATCACCTTTTGTTTAAATACATTGTGTAAAAATCACACTAACATCAATTTCAGTACTACACTTAAAAGACTGGAAGCGATGGAGGGTAGAAATGAAAGGCGATAAAAAAATGATAGCCCACCTAAATAAACTACTGGGCAATGAGTTAGTTGCAATTAACCAATATTTTTTGCATGCACGCATGTTTAAAAATTGGGGGCTTACACGTCTCAATGAGATGGAATATCACGAATCAATTGATGAAATGAAGCACGCAGATAAATATATAGAGCGAATTCTTTTCCTCGAAGGTATTCCTAACTTACAAGATCTTGGCAAATTGAATATTGGTGAAGATGTTGAAGAAATGCTGAAGTCAGATTTACAGCTTGAAATCGATGGGGCAAAAAATCTAAAGGAAGCTATTAAGTATGCAGATTCGGTTCATGACTACGTAAGTCGAGACCTGATGATTGAAATTTTAGCTGATGAAGAAAATCATATTGATTGGATAGAAACTCAACTAGAGCTGATTAATCGTTTGGGAATTCAAAACTATCTTCAAGCACAAGTTAAAGAAGAATAAAGTCTTATTCCGTACTGTTGTTTTATTAAGTTAATAACTAACCTCAACCACTGTGTATTCCATGGTTGAGGTTTTTTCCATTACTCCCCTAGAAAATTCGCACATATTTTCCTCGATTGCTTGCGTTTCCCTATAATTTACGTATAATGCGCGGGCTTACTGATGAGTAAGCCCTATATTTTAGGACTGAAATATCAGTATTGAGTTAACAATTTGTTGCTCATTTAGACAATACTTCCGATTTGGAAGTTACATCAAGAACGATTACACTCTCCCATCAATCGAAATGGGCACGAGGAGTAATCATTTACGTTTATAAAATAGTTGGAGCTCTGGTCTCATGCAGAACCAAAGAATCCGTATCCGCCTGAAAGCTTTTGATCATCGTTTAATCGATCAATCAACTGCGGAAATCGTAGAGACTGCTAAGCGCACTGGTGCGCAAGTTCGTGGTCCTATCCCGCTGCCGACACGTAAAGAGCGTTTTACCGTTCTGATTTCTCCGCACGTTAACAAAGATGCGCGTGATCAGTACGAAATTCGCACTCACAAGCGTCTGGTTGACATCGTTGAGCCAACCGAAAAGACCGTTGATGCTCTGATGCGTCTGGACCTGGCTGCCGGCGTTGACGTGCAGATCAGCCTGGGTTAATCAGGTCGTCGAACGATTGAGAGGTTGAAACAATGAAAGGTTTAGTCGGTAAGAAAGTCGGTATGACTCGTATCTTCACTGAAGATGGCGTTTCTATACCTGTAACTGTTATCGAAATTGAAAATAACCGTGTTACTCAGGTTAAAACTGCAGAAACTGACGGTTATAATGCAATTCAGGTTACTACCGGTAGCAAAAAAGCTAATCGTGTAACTAAGCCTGAAGCAGGTCATTTCGCTAAAGCTGGCGTCGAAGCTGGCCGTATCCTGCGTGAATTCCGCATTGAAGACAGTGCAGAATACACAGTAGGTCAAAGCATTAGCGTTGAAATTTTCGCTGACGTTAAAAAAGTCGACGTTACTGGTACATCTAAAGGTAAAGGTTTTGCCGGCACAGTTAAGCGCTGGAATTTCCGTACTCAAGATGCTACTCACGGTAACTCCTTGTCTCACCGTGTTCCGGGTTCTATCGGTCAAAACCAGACTCCGGGCAAAGTGTTTAAAGGCAAGAAAATGGCAGGCCAACTGGGTAATGAGCGTGTAACTGTTCAAAGCCTAGATGTAGTACGTGTTGACGCTGAGCGCAACCTGCTGCTGGTCAAAGGTGCTGTTCCAGGAGCAACTGGTAGCAACCTGATCGTAAAACCGGCTGTCAAGGCTTAACGTCGAGGAGATAGGAATGGAATTGGTAATGAAAGACGCGCAAAGCGCGCTGACTGTTTCCGAAACTACCTTCGGGCGTGATTTCAATGAAGCGCTTGTTCACCAAGTAGTTGTTGCGTATGCAGCTGGTGCTCGTCAAGGTACTCGTGCTCAGAAAACTCGTGCTGAAGTTTCTGGTTCAGGTAAAAAACCATGGCGTCAAAAAGGTACTGGCCGTGCACGTTCTGGTTCAGTAAAGAGCCCAATTTGGCGCTCTGGTGGTGTTAGCTTCGCAGCTAAACCACAGGACCACAGTCAAAAAGTTAATAAGAAGATGTACCGTGGTGCTTTAAAAAGCATCCTCTCTGAGTTGGTACGTCAAGATCGTCTGATCGTTGTCGAGAAGTTCTCTGTTGAAGCACCTAAAACTAAGTTGCTGGCACAGAAACTGAAAGATATGGCTCTGGAAGATGTTCTGATCATCACTGCTGAATTAGATGAAAATCTGTTTTTAGCAGCGCGTAACCTGTATAAGGTTGACGTTCGTGATGCAGCAGGTATTGACCCGGTTAGCCTGATCGCCTTCGACAAAGTGGTTATGACTGCTGATGCTGTGAAGCAAGTTGAGGAGATGCTGGCATGATCCGTGAAGAACGTCTGCTAAAAGTACTGCGCGCGCCGCATGTATCTGAAAAAGCTTCTACAGCGATGGAAAAAAGCAATACCATCGTTCTCAAAGTTGCGAAAGACGCGACTAAAGCAGAAATCAAAGCTGCTGTACAGAAACTGTTTGAAGTTGAAGTTGAAGGTGTTAACACTTTGCTGGTTAAAGGCAAAACTAAACGCCACGGTCAGCGTTTCGGTCGTCGTAGCGACTGGAAAAAAGCTTACGTCACGCTGAAAGAAGGCCAAAATTTGGACTTCATTAGCGGTGCTGAGTAAGTCGGAGGAGTAAAGAACAATGGCAGTTGTTAAATGTAAACCTACGTCTCCGGGCCGTCGCCACGTAGTTAAAGTGGTTAACCCTGAGCTGCATAAGGGTAAACCTTATGCTCCGCTGTTAGAAAAAAACAGCAAATCCGGTGGTCGTAACAACAATGGCCGTATCACTACCCGTCATATCGGTGGTGGCCATAAGCAGCATTATCGTTTAGTTGACTTTAAACGCAACAAAGACGGTGTTCCTGCAGTTGTTGAGCGTTTGGAATATGATCCAAATCGTTCTGCGAACATTGCACTGGTTCTATATAAAGACGGTGAACGTCGTTATATTCTTGCACCAAAAGGCCTGAAAGCTGGCGACCAGATTCAATCTGGTGTTGATTCAGCAATCAAAGCTGGTAACGCACTGCCGATGCGCAACATCCCTGTTGGTTCTACAGTTCATAACATCGAACTGAAACCAGGTAAAGGTGGACAGTTAGCGCGTTCAGCAGGTACTTACGCTCAAATCGTTGCTCGTGATGGTGCTTATGTCACATTACGTCTGCGTTCTGGTGAAATGCGTAAAGTTTTAGCTGATTGCCGTGCAACTCTTGGTGAAGTTGGTAACGCTGAACATATGTTACGTGTTCTCGGTAAAGCTGGTGCTAGCCGCTGGCGTGGTGTTCGTCCTACCGTTCGCGGTACTGCGATGAACCCAGTAGACCATCCACATGGTGGTGGTGAAGGCCGTAACTTTGGTAAACACCCAGTAACACCATGGGGCGTTCAAACCAAAGGTAAGAAAACTCGTAGTAACAAGCGTACTGATCAATTCATCGTACGTCATCGTTCTAAAAAATAATTAGAGGATAAACCATGCCACGTTCTCTCAAGAAAGGTCCTTTTATTGACCTGCACTTGCTGAAGAAGGTAGAGAAAGCGGTGGAAAGCGGAGACAAGAAGCCTCTTAAGACTTGGTCCCGTCGTTCAACGATCTTTCCTAATATGATCGGATTGACCATCGCTGTCCATAATGGTCGTCAGCATGTTCCAGTTTTTGTAACCGACGAAATGGTTGGTCACAAACTGGGTGAATTCGCACCGACTCGCACTTATCGCGGCCACGCGGCAGATAAGAAAGCTAAGAAACGTTAAGGATAGGAGGAAGAGATGGAAACTTTAGCTATGCATCGCCACGCTCGTTCTTCTGCCCAGAAGGTTCGCTTAGTTGCCGACCTGATTCGCGGTAAGAAAGTGTCGCAAGCTCTGGAAATTCTGACCTACACCAACAAGAAAGCTGCTGGTTTAGTGAAGAAAGTACTTGAATCTGCAATTGCTAACGCAGAGCAAAACGATGGCGCTGACATTGATGACCTGAAAGTTGCGAAAATTTTCGTAGACGAAGGTCCAACCATGAAACGCATCATGCCGCGTGCGAAAGGCCGTGCAGATCGTATTCTTAAGCGCACCAGCCACATTACTGTGGTTGTGTCCGATCGCTGAGACTCTGGAGACTAGCAATGGGTCAGAAAGTACATCCTAATGGTATTCGCCTGGGTATTGTCAAACCTTGGAACTCTACTTGGTATGCGAACACCAATGAATTCGCTGACAACCTAGACAGCGATTACAAAGTACGCCAGTACTTGAATAAAGAATTGGCAAAAGCGTCAATCTCTCGCATCGTTATCGAACGTCCTGCGAAAAGCATCCGTGTGACTATTCACACTGCTCGCCCAGGTATCGTTATCGGTAAGAAAGGTGAAGACGTTGAAAAACTGCGTAAAACAGTAGCGGATATCGCTGGTGTTCCTGCGCAAATCAATATCGCCGAAGTTCGTAAACCAGAACTAGACGCTAAATTAGTTGCTGACAGCATTTCTTCACAGCTGGAACGTCGTGTTATGTTCCGTCGTGCTATGAAGCGTGCGGTACAGAACGCAATGCGTCTGGGCGCTAAAGGTATTAAAGTTGAAGTCAGTGGCCGTTTAGGCGGTGCTGAAATCGCTCGTACCGAGTGGTATCGTGAAGGCCGTGTGCCACTGCACACATTACGTGCTGATATCGATTACAACACTTCAGAAGCGCACACCACTTATGGTGTTCTCGGCGTTAAGGTATGGATCTTCAAAGGTGAGATTCTGGGTGGTATGGCTGCTGTTGAACAAGCTGAGAAACCAGCTGCTCAACCTAAAAAGCAGCAGCGTAAAGGCCGCAAGTAAGGAGAGTCGCTGATGTTACAACCAAAGCGTACAAAATTCCGTAAGGTGCACAAAGGCCGCAACCGTGGTCTAGCGCAAGGTACGGATGTTAGCTTCGGCACTTTCGGTCTTAAAGCTGTTGGCCGTGGTCGTCTGACTGCACGTCAGATCGAAGCGGCACGTCGTGCTATGACCCGTGCTATTAAGCGTCAAGGTAAAATCTGGATCCGTGTGTTCCCAGACAAACCAATCACTGAGAAACCACTCGAAGTTCGTATGGGTAAAGGTAAAGGTAACGTAGAATATTGGGTTGCCTTAATTCAGCCTGGTAAAGTACTGTACGAAATGGACGGTGTGCCTGAAGAGCTGGCTCGTGAGGCATTCTCTCTGGCAGCAGCGAAACTGCCTATCAAAACCACCTTTGTAACTAAGACGGTGATGTAATGAAAGCACAAGAGCTGCGCGAAAAAAGCGTTGAAGAGCTGAATGCTGAACTTTTGAACCTGTTACGTGAACAATTTAATTTACGTATGCAGGCTGCAAGCGGTCAGCTGCAACAGTCTCATCTGTTGAAACAAGTGCGTCGCGATATCGCACGTGTGAAGACTTTACTGACTGAGAAGGCAGGTGCGTAATGAGCGATAAAATCCGTACTCTGCAAGGTCGTGTAGTTAGCGATAAAATGGAGAAATCTATTGTTGTTGCTATCGAACGTATGGTGAAACACCCTCTGTATGGTAAATTCATCCGTCGTACGACTAAATTGCACGTACATGACGAGAACAATGAATGTGGAATTGGTGACGTGGTAGAAATCCGCCAAACTCGTCCACTGTCTAAGACTAAGTCTTGGGCCTTAGTTCGCGTTGTAGAAAAAGCTGTTCTGTAATAGAATAACTTTTCTTGATGAATAAACGGCTCTTTTTGATTGAGCCGTTTATTTTTTTCTGTCCAACACGATGATGTGGTGTTATAATGCCGCGCCCTCGTAGTATGGGTATATTTGAACGGCCTCTTCATAATGAGGTGGCTCAGTAGTAGTTGACATTTAGCGGAGCACTAAAATGATCCAAGAACAGACTATGCTGAACGTGGCCGACAACTCCGGTGCACGTCGCGTAATGTGTATCAAGGTTCTAGGTGGCTCGCACCGTCGCTATGCACATGTAGGCGACATCATTAAAATTACTGTTAAAGAAGCAATTCCACGCGGTAAAGTTAAAAAGGGTGATGTCCTGAAAGCGGTAGTGGTGCGCACCAAGAAGGGTGTACGTCGCCCTGACGGTTCTGTCATTCGCTTCGATGGTAATGCTTGTGTGTTATTAAATAATAACAGTGAGCAAGTAATCGGTACGCGTATTTTTGGGCCGGTAACTCGTGAACTTCGTAACGAGAAGTTTATGAAAATTATCTCTCTGGCACCTGAAGTACTCTAAGGAGCGAACTATGGCAGCGAAAATCCGTCGTGATGACGAAGTTATCGTGCTAACTGGGAAAGACAAAGGTAAGCGCGGTAAAGTAAAGCAGGTTATTTCTTCTAGTAAAGTTATCGTTGAAGGTATCAATCTGGTTAAAAAACATCAGAAGCCTGTACCGGCTCTGAACCAACCAGGTGGCATCGTTGAAAAAGAAGCGGCTATTCAAGTTTCTAACGTTGCAATCTTTAACGCGGCAACTGGTAAGGCTGACCGTGTAGGCTTTAGATTCGAAGACGGAAAAAAAGTCCGTTTCTTCAAATCTAACAGTGAAACTATCAAGTAATTTTTGGAGTATACGATGGCGAAACTGCATGATTACTATAAAGACGAAGTAGTTAATAAACTCATGACCGAGTTTAGCTACACTTCTGTCATGCAAGTCCCTCGGGTCGAGAAGATCACCCTGAATATGGGTGTTGGTGAAGCGATTGCTGATAAAAAACTGCTGGATAATGCAGCAGCTGATTTAACAGCGATCTCAGGTCAAAAACCTTTGATCACCAAAGCACGCAAATCTGTTGCAGGCTTCAAAATCCGTCAGGGCTATCCAATCGGCTGTAAAGTAACCCTGCGTGGCGAACGCATGTGGGAGTTCCTTGAGCGTCTGATTTCTATTGCTGTACCACGTATTCGTGACTTCCGTGGCTTGTCCGCTAAGTCTTTCGATGGTCGCGGTAACTACAGCATGGGTGTTCGTGAACAAATCATCTTCCCTGAAATCGATTACGATAAAGTGGATCGCGTACGTGGTTTAGATATTACTATCACCACTACTGCGAAATCAGATGACGAAGGTCGCGCACTGTTAGCAGCGTTCAACTTCCCGTTCCGCAAGTAAGGCAGGGTACTCATGGCTAAGAAATCTATGAAAGCGCGTGATGTTAAACGTGCTAAATTAGCTGAGAAATTCTTCGCAAAACGCGTAGAACTGAAAGCTATCATCTCTGATGTTAAAGCATCTGATGAAGATCGCTGGGACGCTGTTCTCAAGCTGCAAACACTGCCACGTGATTCAAGTCCTTCTCGTCAGCGTAACCGCTGCCGTCAAACAGGGCGTCCGCACGGTTTCCTGCGGAAGTTTGGTCTGAGCCGAATTAAAGTCCGTGAAGCCGCTATGCGCGGTGAAATCCCGGGCCTTAAAAAGGCAAGTTGGTAATTCCATTTGAATCACGGGAGTAAAGACAGATGAGCATGCAAGATCCCATCGCGGATATGCTGACCCGTATCCGTAACGGTCAGGCCGCGAACAAAGTTGCGGTCACCATGCCTTCCTCCAAGCTGAAAGTGGCAATTGCCAAAGTGCTGAAGGAAGAAGGTTATATTGAAGATTTTAAAATTGAAGGCGACATCAAGCCAGAACTGGAACTGACTTTACGTTATTTCCAAGGTAAGGCTGTTGTAGAAAGCATTCAGCGTGTAAGCCGCCCAAGTCTGCGCATCTATAAGAAAAAAGATGAGCTGCCACAAGTTATGGCTGGTTTAGGTATCGCTGTTGTTTCTACCTCTAAAGGTGTCATGACTGATCGTGCAGCTCGCCAAGCTGGTCTTGGTGGCGAGATTCTCTGCTACGTAGCTTAATTCGGGAGGAAAGAATGTCTCGTGTGGCAAAAGCACCCGTCGTCATTCCTGCCGGCGTAGAGGTAAAACTCAACGGTCAGGTTATTTCGATTAAGGGTAAAAACGGCGAGCTTACTCGTACTATCCATAATGCAGTTGAAGTTAAAAGCGAAGACAATCAACTGACTTTCGCACCACGCGAAGCTTTTGATGATGCATGGGCACAAGCGGGTACTACTCGTTCACTGTGTAATGCAATGGTTGTTGGTGTTACCGAAGGCTTCACTAAAAAGCTTCAACTGGTCGGTGTTGGTTACCGTGCAGCAATCAAAGGCAATGCAGTAAGCTTGTCTTTAGGTTTCTCGCATCCGGTTGAACACGCACTGCCAGCAGGCATTACTGCTGAATGTCCAACACAAACTGAAATCGTACTGAAAGGTGCGGATAAGCAAGTGATTGGTCAAGTTGCAGCAGAACTGCGTGCTTACCGTCGTCCTGAACCTTACAAAGGTAAAGGTGTTCGTTACGCCGATGAAATCGTGCGTACCAAAGAGGCTAAGAAGAAGTAAGGTAACACTATGGATAAGAAAGCAGCTCGTATCCGTCGTGCGACCCGCGCACGCCGTAAGATCCAAGAGTTGGGTGCGACTCGCCTGGTGGTACATCGTACTCCACGCCATATTTATGCGCAGGTTATCGCACCGAACGGTTCTGAAACATTGGTTGCAGCTTCTACTACAGAAAAAGCTATCAATGAGCAAGTGAAATTCACTGGAAACAAAGATGCAGCAGCAGTAGTTGGTAAATTAATTGCTGAACGCGCACTGGAAAAAGGCATCACTGTTGTTGCTTTTGACCGTTCTGGTTTCCAATATCATGGTAGAGTCCAGGCACTGGCAGATGCTGCCCGTGAAGCTGGCCTTCAGTTCTAAGGTAGAGGTGTAAGATGGCTCACATCGAAAAACAAGCTGGCGAACTGCAGGAAAAGCTGATCGCGGTAAACCGCGTAGCAAAAACCGTTAAAGGTGGCCGTATTTTCAGCTTTACCGCACTGACTGTAGTTGGTGATGGTAACGGTCGCGTTGGTTTTGGCTACGGCAAAGCGCGCGAAGTTCCGGCAGCAATCCAGAAAGCGATGGAAAAAGCCCGTCGCAGTATGAAAACCGTTGCTCTAAACAACGGCACATTGTTCCACCCTGTGAAAGGTACACACACTGGTTCTCGTGTGTTTATGCAACCTGCTCACGAAGGTACCGGTATCATTGCCGGCGGTGCAATGCGTGCTGTTTTAGAAGTAGCTGGAGTTCGCAACGTACTGGCTAAAACCTATGGTTCCACTAACCCAATCAACGTGGTTCGTGCAACACTGGATGCTTTAGACAGCATGAAGTCTCCAGAAATGGTCGCAGCTAAGCGTGGAAAATCCGTCGAAGAAATTCTGGGGTAATCGGCTATGGCTAAGACTATTAAAATTACACAAGTTCGCAGTTCAATCGGTCGTCTGCCTAAGCATAAGGCAACACTGGTCGGTTTAGGTCTGCGTCGCATTGGTCATACAGTAGAGCGCGAGGATACTCCTGCTGTACGTGGTATGGTCAACTTGGTTTCCTACATGGTTAAAGTTGAGGAGTAAGAGATGCGTTTAAATACTCTGTCTCCGGCTGAAGGTGCCAAGCACGCGCCTAAACGCGTAGGTCGTGGTATCGGTTCTGGTCTCGGTAAAACCGGCGGCCGTGGTCACAAAGGTCAGAAATCTCGTTCTGGCGGTGGCGTACGTCGTGGTTTCGAAGGCGGCCAGATGCCTTTATACCGTCGTCTGCCGAAATTCGGCTTCACTTCACGCAAAGCAATGATCACTGCAGAGATTCGTCTGTCTGATTTTGCTGCTGTTGAAGGCGATGTTATTGATCTGAACGCACTGAAAGCCGCGAACGTTGTTGGCATCCAGATTGAATATGCGAAAGTTATTCTGTCTGGCGAAGTGAACCGTGCAGTTACTGTACGTGGCCTTCGTGTTACTAAAGGTGCTCGCGCTGCAATCGAAGCTGCCGGCGGTAAAATTGAGGAATAAGTGACAGATGGCTAAACAACCAGGATTAGATTTTCAAAGTGCCAAGGGTGGAGCTGGCGAACTTAAACGCAGACTTTTGTTTGTAATTGGTGCGCTAATTGTTTTCCGAATTGGTTCTTTTATTCCAATCCCTGGTATTGATGCCACTGTGCTTGCCAAATTGCTCGAACAGCAACAAGGCACCATCATTGAAATGTTTAACATGTTCTCTGGTGGTGCTCTTAGCCGTGCTTCTATCTTTGCTTTGGGTATCATGCCGTATATTTCGGCATCGATTATCATCCAATTATTATCAGTGGTTAATCCACGGTTAGCAGAGATTAAGAAGGAAGGAGAAGCAGGTCGTCGGAAGATAAGCCAATATACTCGTTGGGGTACTCTGGTATTAGCAATATTCCAATCTATTGGTATTGCAATGGGTCTACCGAATATGCCAGGGATGCAAGGGTTAGTTATTGATCCGGGTCTCCCGTTCTACTTTACGGCTGTTGTTAGCTTGGTCACGGGGACTATGTTCCTTATGTGGTTAGGTGAGCAGATAACTGAAAGAGGTATCGGTAACGGTATTTCTATCATTATCTTCGCTGGTATTGTTGCGGGATTACCGCCGGCTATTGGCCATACCATCGAGCAAGCTCGGCAAGGCGATCTGCACTTCCTCCTGTTGCTGTTGGTTGCGGTGTTAGTATTCGCGGTTACATTCTTTGTTGTGTTTATGGAACGTGGTCAACGTCGTATCGTCGTTAATTACGCTAAACGTCAGCAAGGTCGCCGTGTTTACGCAGCACAAAGTACACATTTACCGTTAAAAGTGAATATGGCGGGTGTAATTCCTGCAATTTTTGCTTCCAGTATCATACTATTCCCGGGTACAATAGCTTCTTGGTTTGGTGATGGAACTGGCTGGGACTGGCTGACTACAATTTCTATGTATTTACAGCCTGGTCAACCGTTATATGTGTTACTTTATGCATCTGCGATCATCTTCTTCTGTTTCTTCTATACGGCGTTGGTTTTCAACCCGAGAGAAACAGCAGATAACCTGAAGAAGTCCGGTGCATTTGTACCAGGAATTCGTCCGGGAGAGCAAACGGCCAAGTACATTGATAAGGTAATGACTCGCTTAACATTAGTTGGCGCATTATATATTACCTTCATCTGCCTAATCCCGGAGTTCATGCGTGACGCAATGAAAGTACCTTTCTATTTTGGTGGTACTTCCCTCTTAATCGTGGTTGTCGTTATCATGGACTTTATGGCTCAAGTGCAAACTCTGATGATGTCAAGTCAGTATGAGTCTGCATTGAAGAAAGCAAACCTGAAAGGTAAGTAATCATTTAGTGTGATTATGGTTTGCTTAGAAGTTACGGAGAGTAAAAATGAAAGTTCGTGCTTCCGTCAAGAAATTATGCCGTAACTGCAAAATTATTCGTCGCAATGGTAGCGTTCGTGTAATTTGTAGTGTTGAACCAAGACATAAACAACGTCAAGGTTAAGAAAAAGCATTTTTTTCTTGCAAAGTTGGGTTGAGCTGGCTAAATTAGCCAGCCAATCTTTTTTATCTAAGATACATTATTGTTTGAGTATCCTGAAAACGGGCTTTTCAGCACAGTAATGTATATTTTAACTTAGGAGTGCATAGTGGCCCGTATAGCAGGCATTAACATTCCTGATCATAAACATACTGTAATCGCTTTAACATCGATTTTCGGTATCGGCAAAACTCGTTCACAGGCTATCTGTGAAGCAACTGGTATTGCTGAAAATGTTAAGATCAGTGAGCTGTCTGAAGAACAAATCGACAAGCTGCGTGACGAAGTTGCTAAATACGTTGTAGAAGGTGACTTACGTCGTGAAATTACCCTGAGCATCAAGCGTCTGATGGACCTTGGATGTTACCGTGGTTTACGTCATCGTCGTGGTCTTCCTGTGCGCGGACAGCGTACTAAGACTAACGCTCGTACCCGTAAGGGTCCGCGTAAGCCGATCAAGAAATAAGTCGGGGTATTGAATAATGGCAAAAGCACCAATTCGTGCACGTAAGCGTGTAAGAAAACAAGTCTCAGACGGTGTGGCTCATATCCATGCTTCTTTCAACAACACAATCGTTACTATTACAGACCGTCAAGGTAACGCATTGGGTTGGGCAACTGCCGGTGGTTCCGGTTTCCGTGGTTCTCGCAAATCCACTCCGTTTGCAGCTCAGGTTGCAGCAGAGCGTTGCGCAGAAGCCGTGAAAGAATACGGTATCAAGAACCTGGAAGTTATGGTTAAGGGACCGGGTCCGGGTCGCGAATCAACAATTCGTGCTCTGAACGCCGCTGGTTTCCGCATCACTAATATTACTGATGTGACTCCTATCCCTCATAACGGTTGTCGCCCACCGAAAAAACGTCGCGTTTAATACGTTTCGTTTTTTTTAGGACTGTTGGAGAAAGAAAATGGCTAGATATTTGGGTCCTAAGCTCAAGCTGAGCCGTCGCGAAGGAACAGACCTCTTCCTGAAGTCTGGTGTTCGCGCGATTGACACCAAGTGTAAATTAGAACAGGCTCCAGGCCAGCACGGTGCGCGTAAACCGCGTCTGTCTGACTATGGCGTCCAGTTACGTGAAAAACAAAAAGTTCGTCGTATCTACGGTGTTCTGGAACGTCAATTCCGTAACTATTACAAAGAAGCAACACGTCTGAAAGGCAACACAGGTGAAAACCTGCTGACTTTGCTGGAAGGTCGTCTTGATAACGTCGTTTACCGTATGGGCTTTGGCGCAACTCGCGCAGAAGCACGTCAAATGGTTAGCCATAAAGCTATCATGGTAAATGGCCGTGTAGTTAATATCGCTTCTTATCAGGTTTCCCCGAATGACGTTATCAGCGTTCGTGAGAAAGCTAAAAAACAGTCTCGTATTAAGGCTGCTTTAGAGCTGGCTGAACAGCGTGAGAAGCCAACTTGGCTGGAAGTTGATGCTGCTAAAATGGAAGGTGTGTTCAAACGTATTCCTGAACGTACTGACTTGTCTGCGGACATTAACGAACACCTGATCGTCGAGCTTTACTCCAAGTAAAGCTTAGCACCAAAGAGAGGACACAATGCAGGGTTCTGTGACAGAGTTTCTAAAACCGCGCCTGGTAGATATCGAGCAAGTGAGTTCGACGCACGCTAAGGTGACCCTTGAGCCTTTAGAGCGTGGCTTTGGCCATACTCTTGGTAACGCACTGCGCCGTATTCTGCTTTCGTCTATGCCGGGTTGTGCGGTGACAGAGGTTGAGATTGATGGTGTACTGCATGAGTACAGCACCAAAGAAGGTGTACAGGAAGATATCCTGGAGATTCTCCTCAACCTGAAAGGGCTGGCGGTAAAAGTTCAGGGGAAAGATGAAGTTATTTTAACCTTGAATAAATCTGGCATTGGCCCTGTGACTGCAGCCGACATCATCCATGATGGTGATGTCGAAATCGTCAAGCCACAGCACATCATCTGCCACCTGACTGACGAAAGCGCATCTATTAATATGCGAATTAAAGTACAGCGTGGTCGTGGTTATGTGCCGGCTTCTGCCCGAGTTCATTCGGAAGAAGATGAGCGCCCAATCGGTCGTTTGTTAGTCGATGCTTGCTACAGCCCAGTAGAGCGTATTGCCTACAATGTTGAAGCAGCTCGTGTTGAGCAACGTACAGACTTGGATAAGTTAGTTATTGAAATGGAAACTAACGGTACAATCGATCCTGAAGAGGCGATTCGCCGTGCGGCAACCATTCTGGCTGAACAACTTGAAGCTTTTGTTGACTTACGTGATGTACGTCAGCCTGAAGTTAAAGAAGAAAAACCAGAATTCGATCCTATCTTATTGCGCCCAGTTGACGATCTGGAATTGACTGTCCGCTCTGCTAACTGCCTCAAAGCAGAAGCTATCCACTACATCGGTGATCTGGTACAGCGTACAGAAGTTGAGTTGCTTAAAACTCCGAATCTTGGTAAGAAATCTCTTACTGAAATTAAGGACGTCTTGGCATCTCGTGGTCTTTCTCTGGGCATGCGCTTAGAAAATTGGCCACCAGCAAGTATTGCTGATGATTAAGATCACAGGTTAAGGTTTTACTGAGAAGGATAAGGTCATGCGCCATCGTAAGAGTGGTCGTCAATTGAACCGCAACAGCAGCCACCGCCAAGCTATGTTCCGTAACATGGCAGGTTCTTTAGTTCGTCATGAAATCATCAAGACGACTCTGCCTAAAGCGAAAGAACTGCGTCGCGTCGTTGAGCCGCTGATTACTCTTGCCAAGACCGACAGCGTAGCTAATCGTCGTCTGGCATTCGCACGTACTCGTGATAACGAGATCGTTGCAAAATTATTTAATGAACTGGGACCTCGTTTCGCAGCTCGTGCAGGTGGTTACACTCGTATTCTTAAGTGTGGCTACCGCACAGGTGACAACGCTCCGATGGCTTACATCGAGCTTGTTGACCGTGCTGTTGAGTCTCAAGAAGCAGCTGCAGAGTAATCTGCTGTCGCTTTCAAGAAAACCGGGTATATTTGCCCGGTTTTTTTGTACCTGCTATTCTTACTTCTTCAAATAAATTTATTCCCTTGATTTTTTCGTGGTTAACCCATATTTACAGGTAAGTATTATGAGCATGTATAAGATAGGTGAACTTGCTAGGCTAGCAGATGTGACGCCTGATACGATTCGTTTTTATGAAAAACAAGGTTTGATGGGACATAAAGAAAGAACAGAAGGCGGGTATCGGTTATTTACGGAACAAGACCTACAGCGACTGCGTTTTATTCGTTATGCAAAACAGTTAGGTTTTACTTTAGAAGCTATCACTGAACTACTTTCAATACGAGTGGATCCTGAACATCATACCTGCCAAGAATCTAAACAGATTGTTGATCTCAGATTACTTGAAGTTGAAAAAAAGATACAAGAGCTTATTATTATGCGCGATTCGCTGAAGATGTTAAGTTCAGCATGTTGTGGAGAAGAACATGCGACAACCTATTGCTCCATTATGGAAATATTAGAAAAAGGTGCATCTAAAGTTTATTAATTATACAATCTGCTAATTATATGAGGGTATATCATGAGTAAATATCAACATAAACGTGGTGAGATTAAAGATAATGCGATTGAAGCATTACTACATGACCCACTATTTCGCCAAAGAGTTGAAAAAAATAAAAAAGGAAAAGGCAGTTACACAAGAAAAGAAAAAAATAAGAAGTCAGTTAACTGGGAGGCCAGCGGTAATAGGTTTATTTACTTATTACCACTGGCCTTTTAGTTAATTTTTATTTTGTTCTTTTAAAAGATCACGAATTTCTGATAACAGAACTTCTTCTTTAGATGGTGGGGCTGGCTCTGCTGGTGCGGCTTCTTTTTCACGGCGAACTTTATTCATGACCTTAATTGCCATAAAGATAGCGAACGCAACAATAACGAAGTCAAAAACGGTTTGTATAAACATACCATAATTTAGTACTACTGCTGGTAAATCACCTTGTGCTTCTTTTAATACTACGCTGAATGATTTGAAATCAACACCTCCGATTAGTAAACCTAGCGGAGGCATAATGACATCAGCAACTAATGAAGATACAATTTTACCAAATGCAGCACCAATAATAATACCAACTGCCATATCCACTACATTGCCTTTCATAGCAAATTCGCGGAAATCTTTTAAAAAGCTCATTAGACGACCCCTTAATAAATAACTCAATTGAAACAAAACATGTATTAGGTTAACAAATTATAGTCGCTAAAATTATTAAGCTACAAATATTTACTATTTTTATAAAAAGAATGGACTTGGTTGAAATAATTTTTCAACTTCGGGTACATACTTTTTATCTGTAATAAACATAATGACATGGTCACCTTGTTCAATTATATGGTAATCACTAGCTATAATGACTTCTTCTTCACGAACAATTGCACCAATAATAGTTCCAGGAGGAAGTTTAATTTCAGATATTTTTTTGCCAACAACTTTTGACGTATTTTCATCACCGTGTGCAATTGCCTCAATAGCTTCCGCAACGCCTCTTCTTAAAGATGAAACATTGACTATATCCGCTTTTCTAACATGGCTTAATAAAGCAGAAATAGTTGCCTGTTGAGGTGAAATCGCAATATCAATCACCCCACCTTGAACGAGTTCAACGTATGCAGAGCGTTGTATAAGAACCATTGCTTTTTTAGCCCCCATTTTTTTGGCTAACATAGCAGACATAATATTAGCTTCGTCATCATTTGTTAGGGCAATAAAAACATCCATTTGCTCAATATGTTCTTCTGTGAGTAGTTCTTGGTCGGATGCATCGCCATAAAATACAATGGTATCATGCAGTAACTCAGCAAGTTCTGTTGCACGCTTCTGGTTTCGCTCAATAAGTTTCACGCTGTAATCTTTTTCTAGTCGCCTTGCTAGACCAGCTCCGACGTTACCACCACCGACTATCATCAAACGTTTGTATGGCTTTTCTAGTCTTTGCAGCTCGCTCATTACGGCTCGGATATGTTGTGTTGAAGCAACAAAAAAAACCTCATCACCCGCTTCAATAATTGTTGAGCCTTGAGGGCGAATAGGTCTATCTTGACGGAAAATAGCGACAACACGAGTATCAATATGTGGCATGTGTTCGCGTAAGCTCGATAGTGCATTACCAACGAGTGAGCCGCCATAATAAGCTTTTACAGCAACTATGCTAACTTTGCCTTCTGCAAAGTTTACAACTTGAAGGGCGCCAGGGTATTGGATTAATTTATAGATGTAGTCGATAACTAATTGTTCTGGCGATATTAAGTAGTCAATCGGGATTTGTTCAGGCAGAAACAATTTGTCGGCTTCACGGATATATTCAGTTGCTCTGATACGCGCTATTTTATTTGGAGTATTAAATAGGCTATATGCAATTTGGCAAGCAATCATGTTAGTTTCATCTGAATTGGTAACGGCTACTAACATATCCGCATCTTCTGCGCCTGCATCTCGAAGCACTCTAGGGTGAGAGCCATGACCATTTACCACTCGAAGATCGAATTGATCCTGTAATTGACGTAACCGATCAGCATCGGTATCAACGACGGTAATATCATTGTTCTCATCAACTAAATTTTCAGCAAGCGTTCCGCCAACTTGCCCTGCACCTAGAATAATGATCTTCATTACATCTTCCTATTTCAGAGAGCTGGCTACAATTTACTACACTTTTTTGACTAAGCGTGCATAAAAGAAACCATCACCACCATTAGTACTTGGTAATACTTGTAACCCAGCATCGGTTCCATCATTTAGACTGGCGTCATTATGTTTAGATAGGAAATTTTGTATTTGCTTTCCATTTTCTTCGGGCATAATTGAGCATGTCGCATAAAGTAGAGTACCGCCCGGTTTTAAATAAGGCCAGATAGCTTCGAGAATTTGAGCTTGTAGTTGCGCCAATTCATTTATATCCGAATCACGGCGTAGCCATTTAATATCAGGATGACGCCTAATAACGCCTGTAGCGGAACAAGGTGCATCAAGTAAAATACGGTCAAATTGCTGATCTTTTGCCCATTTTTCAGGCTGTGTGCCGTCTCCTTGTATAACAACAGCATGTTGCTTAAGACGAATTAGATTTTCTTTCACTCTTTTAAGACGATATTCATCGATATCTACAGCAATAACATTCGCTCTAGGGGCTAATTCTAAAATATGGGTTGTTTTTCCACCTGGTGCTGCACATAAATCTAAAATACTTTCCCCATTTTGAGGTTCTAGCAATTCAGCGCAGCCTTGAGCTGAGACATCTTGTACTGTTGACCAGCCATCTTCAAAGCCCGGAAGACGAGATACTGCGGTGGGTTCATCTAACCGAATAGCATTTGGATGTGAGGGGTGCAAATGTGCGGTTATCTCAGATTGTTCTAGTAAGTTGAGATATTGTGCAGCAGTGTGATGTTGAGAGTTTACTCTTAACCACATAGGTGGGCGTTGATTATTTGCTTCAATAATAGATTGCCAATCCTCTGGATAGGCAGTTTGTAGGCGTTTTAATAACCAGCTTGGATGTAAATATTGGCTAGTGTTGTTAGCAATCCTTTCTTCTAATTGTGCTTGTTGGCGCTGAAATGAACGTAATACGCCATTAATAAGCCCTTTTAATTGGGGCTTTTTCAGTGCAACTGCGCCATCTACTGTTTCTGCTAATGCAGCATGAGGTGGTATACGAGTGTAAAGTAGCTGGTAGATGCCTACCATAATTAAGTAATGTAGGGCTCTTTGCTTACCCGTTAATGGTTTTTCCATTAGCTGGCTAATAAACCATTCAAGTTTAGGTAAATAACGTAAAACGCCAAAGCAAATTTCTTGTAATAAAGCTTTATCTTTATCATTGATATTACGTTGTAAGTCAGGCAGTACAGTGCTTAATGATTGCCCGTTATCAAGGACTTGGAAAATGGCTGTTGCCGCGATACTACGCAAATTATATGTGTTTTTCATATGGTGAGGATGAATTCATTAGTGACTGAAATAAAACTGCCTGAAGGTATCAGGCAGTTTACAAGTTCGTTATGCTAGAACTTGCTCTGGGGTAAACCATTCGCGACGAGAGTTTAGGATATCTTGTGCACTCATTGCTTTTTTGCCAGGCGGTTGTAGCTGAGTAATATTTAGTATGCCATTTCCTGTGGCAATGCATATACCTTTTTTGTCAGCGCTAATAATTGTTCCTGGTTGCTTATCATGTGCTTCTTCGAGTACTTCAGCTTGCCAAACTTTAATGAGTTGTTCTTCAACCATGAAATAACTCATTGGCCAAGGATTGAAAGCACGAATACAGCGCTCAATATGTACAGCATCATCTTGCCAATTAATGCGAGCTTCTTCTTTTGATAATTTTTCAGCGTAATTTGCTAATGAATCATCTTGTTTTTCAGCTGTGCATTGGCCTGAGGATAGCATTTCAACAGTATGAATTAATGCTTCTGGGCCTATTATTGCTAACTTGTCATATAACGAGGCGCTTGTATCACTAGGGTTAATTGGACAAATTGCTTTGTAAAGCATGTCTCCAGTATCTAAACCTGCATCCATTTGCATAATAGTCACACCCGTTTCAGTATCACCAGCCCAAATAGAACGTTGAATTGGTGCCGCTCCTCTCCAGCGAGGTAACAAAGAGCCGTGAACATTCAAGCAACCTAAGCGAGGAATATCGAGAACGGCTTGCGGTAGAATCAGGCCATAGGCAACAACTATCATTAAGTCTGCATTTTGGTTTTTTATCCACTGCTGGTTTTCGCTATCTTTAAGAGATACTGGTTGAAAAACAGGGATTTGGTGTTCTTCAGCGAGAACCTTGACAGGGCTCGGAGTTAACTTTTTACCTCTTCCCGCAGGTTTATCATGGCGAGTGAGGACGCCAACGATTTGGTGTCTAGTATCTAAGAGAGCAGCTAAATGTTTGGCCGCAAAATCGGGGGTACCCGCAAAAATAATTTTTAATGGCTCTGACACGTTAATTTCCCTATTTATATGTAGCGAATTAGCTATTTTTGGCTTCTTTTGCTCTTAGTCTGTCTAACTTTTCAACTTTCTGGCGGATGCGCTGACGTTTTAAAGGCGATAAATAGTCAACGAATAGTTTACCAACAAGGTGGTCCATCTCATGTTGGATACAGATAGCTAATAAACCATCAGCCTCCAGTTCAAAAGACTCGCCGTTATAGTTTAGCGCGCGAACTTTTACCTGCTCAGCACGAGGGACGAAGCCATGTTGTTCTGGAATAGACAAGCAACCTTCTTCGATCCCTGTTTCCCCTGATTTATCTAGTAATTCAGGGTTAATAAGAACTAAGCGATCATCACGAGTTTCAGACACATCAATAACGATGATTCTCTGGTGGATATCAACTTGTGTTGCTGCAAGGCCAATACCTTCTTCTTCATACATGGTATCGAACATATCATCAACGATACGCTGTATAGAAGCATCAACTTTGTCTACTGGCTTAGCTATTGTGCGTAAGCGTTCGTCTGGGTAATGTAATACGTTTAAGACTGACATAAATTTTTCGAGCAGTTTCCAAAATGTGAATGGGAATTAATGACTATTCTAGACATTTCTCATTCATATTGACAGTATTGGTTATGATTTGTTCACTGAAGAACCTATTTGTTGATGAGTCAGGATGACAATAATGAATATCCAAGAAATTTGGTTAAGAATGTCACAGGTTAAAAGGTTATTACCTCTGAATGCAGTAAGAATAATTAATGAGCTAAAACAACTAAATAAAATTAGCTATCAGACTTTACACCATCATGGTTTGAATGAAATACAGCAATTACAGTTTATGAATGTCTCTATGCACCGGCTTGAGAAAGTACAGGCATGGCTTTCAAATAAACATCATCAAATGATTACTTTCTGTGATTCCCATTACCCTTTTTTATTAAAGCAAATTTACCGTCCTCCTCTTTTATTATTTGTCGTGGGAAAAAGTGAATTATTGGTAACGCCACAAATTGCTGTAGTTGGAAGTCGTAGAGCAAGTGAATACGGCAGAATATGGACTAACCTATTTGTGAAGAGCTTTGTCCATCATGGTATAACCATCACCAGTGGGCTTGCATTAGGTATCGACGGTATAAGCCATAAGGCTGCCCTTGATAATCGAGGTGAAACAATTGCGGTTTTAGGTAGCGGGTTAGCGAATATTTATCCACGACAACATACTGAATTGGCTGAAAAAATCAAAAATTATGGTGCTTTGATTTCAGAATATTGGCCTGATGCACCACCATTACCTAAACAATTTCCCAAGAGAAACCGTATTATTAGTGGGTTAAGTAAAGCAGTTATTGTAATCGAAGCAGGGATGAAAAGTGGCTCACTGATAACCGCTAGGTATGCATTAGAGCAAAACCGCGACTTATTTACATTGCCTGCTCCATTAGGTAACTCTGCATTTCATGGCAACCATTGGTTATTACAGCAGGGAGCTTATCTATTAGCTAAACCTGAGGATGTTTTACAGCATATAGGTGATGGGTTAAATTGGATACAAACCGAATTACCTATAGAACAGGCACCACTTGAGTTTAATGTGGTAGAAAATAAAATTTTAGGTATGGTTGGGTACCAAGCGACACCAGTAGATGTCATTGCAGAACAAACCCAAATTCCAGTTACTCAAATTATTACCATATTAACTGAGATGGAAATTAATGGGGTAGTTAGCTCGGGGGCTGGTGGGTATACCAGAGTAACT
The DNA here is from genome assembly GCF_033681625.1 of Providencia sp. PROV109. NCBI lineage: Bacteria > Pseudomonadati > Pseudomonadota > Gammaproteobacteria > Enterobacterales > Morganellaceae > Providencia > Providencia sp. PROV109. The sequence goes on along the minus strand of NZ_CP096320.1, from coordinate 4,257,204 downwards.
TAGTTAAAAGCAACAGTAGAGAAAAACATGTCTAAACAACTGCCCTTCGATACAGAAAAAAATGAACATTGTCCAGAATGCGATTCTTTGCTTGTTATCCGCAATAGTTCACATGGGCCTTTTTTAGGTTGTTCAAGTTATCCACAATGTCATTATATGAGACCGCTAAGACCTACGGTGGAAAGTCATATAATTAAAGTATTAGAAGGTCAACATTGTCCTAAATGTAGTCACGACCTAGTGCTTAAGCAAGGCCGATTTGGCATGTTTATTGGTTGTAGTAATTATCCTGAATGTGAACATATTGAGCTAATTGATAAACCGGATGAAACTAAAATTTCTTGTCCGCAATGCCAAAAAGGGAATTTATTACAGAGAAAATCGCGTTATGGTAAGACTTTTTATGCTTGCGACAATTACCCTAACTGTCAGTTTATATTAAATAATAAGCCTATTAATGGTAAATGTAAGTATTGTGAGTATCCATTACTTATGGAAAAAAGGGGGGGACAGGGAGTAAGATTATTTTGTGCCAGCAAACGCTGCGGTAAACAACAAGAAGAATAATGAGTTAAAACTATGTCAAATATATCTACACCTGCAATTGAAAGTATTATTAGTTCATTACAACATGAGGAGGTTATTGCCTATCCAACAGAAGCCGTATTTGGTTTAGGTTGTGACCCTGATAGTGAAACAGCGGTATATAAGTTATTAGAGTTAAAGCAACGCCCTTGGGAAAAAGGATTAATCCTTATCGCTGATAGCTACGAGCAATTAAAAGACTATATAGATGATGAGCAACTAACAGAAGAACAAAAGCAAGCGATGTTTGCAACATGGCCGGGGCCAGTAACATGGGTGATCCCGGCAAAAGTAACGACTCCAAAATGGTTGACAGGTCGGTTTGATACCATCGCAGTGAGAGTTACAGACCATGAATTAGTAAAAAAATTATGCCGTCATTATGGCAAACCTTTGGTATCTACAAGTGCTAATTTAAGTGGGTTAGAGCCTTGTAGGACAACTGAGGAGGTTATTGCACAGTTCAACGGGGGTATTCCTGTTCTTGATGGAATGGTTGGTGGTCGTCAAAACCCATCTGAAATAAGAGACGCAAAAACAGGGCAACTATATCGTAAAGGATAATATTGATGGAAATGTTTGCGGTTTTTGGTAATCCAATTCAACACAGTAAATCACCTGTTATACATAAAATGTTTGCAGAGCAAACAGGGGTTTGCCTTGAATATGAAAAAGTCCTAGCACCAATCGAGGGATTCGAACAAAGTCTAATAGGTTTTTTTTCTCAGGGTGGAAAGGGCGCAAACATTACTTTGCCATTTAAGGAGCGTGCTTTTCAGGCTGTTTCTGAATTAACTGCAAGAGCTCAAGTTTGTGGCGCTGTTAATACGGTGATGAAGCTTGATGATAATCGATTGTTGGGCGACAACACCGATGGAATGGGGCTTTTGTTAGATTTACAACGTTTAAAGTTTGTTCATCCAAATAGCCGAATATTAATGATTGGTGCTGGTGGTGCGACACGTGGAGCATTATTGCCACTTTTAGAATATGGCTGTGATATCACTTTGACAAATAGAACCTTTTCTAAGGTTGAATTATTAGTTAATGAATTTTCAGCACTAGGTAAAATGTGCGGGAAAGAGATCTCACAGATCGTATCTGCTGATTTTGATCTGATTATCAATGCGACTTCATCTGGTGTAAGTGGAGAGGTTCCTGCAATCAATCCAAATGTGTTTAGCGATCAAGTTGCATGCTATGACATGTTTTATCAATCATCATTAACGCCCTTCCTTGAGTTTGCGACTCAACATCAAGTGACTAAAATAGCCGATGGCCTAGGTATGCTAGTAGGGCAAGCCGCGTTTTCTTTTAAACTATGGCATGGCATTCTTCCTGAAATTACACCTGTTCTATCTGCCTTATATAAGGAATTGAAAGGGTGAATCAGCAAATTCAATTCCCTGATAGAGAAGAGTGGGATGCGCTATCCAAGCAAGTACGCTTTCCTGTGTTGATCAGCGGAATGCTTGCGGAATGTGCAATTCCTCAGTCATTGTTATTTCAACGTTATGGTAAAGAAGAAACACCTTTGAGTTTATTTCAGCAGTATCGATGGGATATAGAAGAAGAGTTTGAAGCCTTGATTGAACAAGGCCTCGATGATTACGATGGGCTTTACATATTATCAGATGCTAAATAGTTATTTTTCCATTCGACATAGTTATTCGCTGAATAACGTAAATGGCTTAACTCAGCATCAGTCAATTTTCGGATGGCTTTTGCTGGGCTCCCTGTATATAAGTAACCGGATTCGAGTCTTTTTCCTTGAGTTACTAAACTGTTAGCCCCAAGAATAACGTCATCTTCTACTATAGCCCCATCAATAACAATTGAACCCATTCCAACTAGCACTCTATTTCCTATAGTGCAACCATGTAACATAACTTTATGACCAATGGTGACATCTTCTCCAATAATTAACGGGTTCCCCTCAGGGTTACTTGCGGATTTATGTGTGACATGTAGAACTGAGCCATCTTGAATATTGGTGCGTGCACCAATAGAAATATAGTTAACATCACCACGTAAAACAGAAAGAGGCCAAATACTGACATCATCAGCTATGCGAACATCTCCAATTACAACAGAAGATGGGTCAATGAAAACGCGTGCATTAATAGAAGGGTAAATACCTAAATAAGGACGTAAAAGTGTGTTCATAGTGATAACCATAAAAAAGAAATAAAAGATAGCTGTTAAATAACTCATTGGTTCATTATGAATTTATGAGCCAGTAGGTTGCTAAAGCTAGAATTATAGGCATGAAGTCGTTTCTTTTATAACCGTTATGCGGTGAAAAAGCACAAGGTGGCTATTTTATCCGCAAACAGAGTTTTTTTTTAAAAAAAAGGTTGTGTAATTTTGAAGGCTCCCTATAATGCGCATCCGTTGTCACGACAAACCGGTTAGAAGAAAACTTCATAACCCAGTGATAACAGAGGTGAGAAAGAAAAAAGTTGAAAATAAACGCTTGACTTTCTAAATAAAAAACGTATTATACGACACCTCGCGACAACGACCTGGTTCACGAAATCCGGTTCAGAAATCGAAAGATTCAGTCGCAACGCTCTTTAACAATTTATCAGACAATCTGTGTGGGCACTCACAGGACACTATCAAAAAAATATTTGATTTTAAGTCTTGAAGAGTGACTAACACGTTAATTCATATATATGAACTAATAGGTAATATGTTTTCGCAAGAAGACATACGACAGTAAACATTCTTTGAGCATCAAGCTTTTTAATTGAAGAGTTTGATCATGGCTCAGATTGAACGCTGGCGGCAGGCCTAACACATGCAAGTCGAGCGGTAACAGGGGAAGCTTGCTTCCCGCTGACGAGCGGCGGACGGGTGAGTAATGTATGGGGATCTGCCCGATAGAGGGGGATAACTACTGGAAACGGTAGCTAATACCGCATAATCTCTCAGGAGCAAAGCAGGGGAACTTCGGTCCTTGCGCTATCGGATGAACCCATATGGGATTAGCTAGTTGGTGAGGTAATGGCTCACCAAGGCGACGATCCCTAGCTGGTCTGAGAGGATGATCAGCCACACTGGGACTGAGACACGGCCCAGACTCCTACGGGAGGCAGCAGTGGGGAATATTGCACAATGGGCGCAAGCCTGATGCAGCCATGCCGCGTGTATGAAGAAGGCCCTAGGGTTGTAAAGTACTTTCAGTCGGGAGGAAGGCGCTGATGCTAATATCATCAGCGATTGACGTTACCGACAGAAGAAGCACCGGCTAACTCCGTGCCAGCAGCCGCGGTAATACGGAGGGTGCAAGCGTTAATCGGAATTACTGGGCGTAAAGCGCACGCAGGCGGTTGATTAAGTTAGATGTGAAATCCCCGGGCTTAACCTGGGAATGGCATCTAAGACTGGTCAGCTAGAGTCTTGTAGAGGGGGGTAGAATTCCATGTGTAGCGGTGAAATGCGTAGAGATGTGGAGGAATACCGGTGGCGAAGGCGGCCCCCTGGACAAAGACTGACGCTCAGGTGCGAAAGCGTGGGGAGCAAACAGGATTAGATACCCTGGTAGTCTACGCTGTAAACGATGTCGATTTGAAGGTTGTTCCCTAGAGGAGTGGCTTTCGGAGCTAACGCGTTAAATCGACCGCCTGGGGAGTACGGCCGCAAGGTTAAAACTCAAATGAATTGACGGGGGCCCGCACAAGCGGTGGAGCATGTGGTTTAATTCGATGCAACGCGAAGAACCTTACCTACTCTTGACATCCAGAGAACTTAGCAGAGATGCTTTGGTGCCTTCGGGAACTCTGAGACAGGTGCTGCATGGCTGTCGTCAGCTCGTGTTGTGAAATGTTGGGTTAAGTCCCGCAACGAGCGCAACCCTTATCCTTTGTTGCCAGCGATTCGGTCGGGAACTCAAAGGAGACTGCCGGTGATAAACCGGAGGAAGGTGGGGATGACGTCAAGTCATCATGGCCCTTACGAGTAGGGCTACACACGTGCTACAATGGCGTATACAAAGAGAAGCGACCTCGCGAGAGCAAGCGGAACTCATAAAGTACGTCGTAGTCCGGATTGGAGTCTGCAACTCGACTCCATGAAGTCGGAATCGCTAGTAATCGTAGATCAGAATGCTACGGTGAATACGTTCCCGGGCCTTGTACACACCGCCCGTCACACCATGGGAGTGGGTTGCAAAAGAAGTAGGTAGCTTAACCTTCGGGAGGGCGCTTACCACTTTGTGATTCATGACTGGGGTGAAGTCGTAACAAGGTAACCGTAGGGGAACCTGCGGTTGGATCACCTCCTTACCATTGAAGTGTTTTTGTGAAGTGCTCACACAGATTGTCTGATAGAAAGTAGAGCAATAGGCTATACGTGGGAGACTTATTCGCGAGAATAGGACTTACATGAAAGCACAAAAGTTTTTGTGATTTTCGTGTCCCCTTCGTCTAGAGGCCTAGGACACCGCCCTTTCACGGCGGTAACAGGGGTTCGAATCCCCTAGGGGACGCCAATTGCGCCGATATCGAGTGAAAGACGATGTCCCCAATAATGATTAAGCCAATTATATTGTAGTTGGTTTAACAATTATGCTCTTTAACAATCTGGAACAAGCTGAAAATTGAAAACAACGCACATTGTTTATCGCTTAAACAATGTGAGAGTCTCTCAAAATTTCAGACCTGAAATTTTCGGTCACAAACTCGAGCGGCATGCGCGAGCAGTGTGAAATTCAAGGCGGACAGCGCACAGCAAGCGCAGCGTACTTAGGTACGTGAGCATTGCGAGCACTGCCCAACAAAGAAGGAATGCACGCACAGCCATGACAGTAAAGTGAACGTTGAAACAATTTCGGGTTGTGAGGTTAAGCGACTAAGCGTACACGGTGGATGCCTAGGCAATCAGAGGCGATGAAGGACGTGCTAATCTGCGATAAGCGTCGGTAAGGTGATATGAACCGTTACAACCGACGATTTCCGAATGGGGAAACCCAGTGCAATTCGTTGCACTATCGTTTGATGAATACATAGTCAAACGAAGCGAACCGGGGGAACTGAAACATCTCAGTACCCCGAGGAAAAGAAATCAACCGAGATTCCCCTAGTAGCGGCGAGCGAACGGGGAGCAGCCCAGAGTCTTAATCAGCATTAGCATCAGGAGAACGGTCTGGAAAGTCCGGCAGTAAAGGGTGATAGCCCCGTATCCGAAGGTGTTAGTGTTGTGAACTCGACGAGTAGGGCGGGACACGTGTTATCCTGTCTGAATATGGGGGGACCATCCTCCAAGGCTAAATACTCCTGATTGACCGATAGTGAACCAGTACCGTGAGGGAAAGGCGAAAAGAACCCCGGCGAGGGGAGTGAAATAGAACCTGAAACCGTGTACGTACAAGCAGTGGGAGCCTTGATTTATCAGGGTGACTGCGTACCTTTTGTATAATGGGTCAGCGACTTATATTCTGTAGCAAGGTTAACCGTATAGGGGAGCCGTAGGGAAACCGAGTCTTAACTGGGCGAATAAGTTGCAGGGTATAGACCCGAAACCCGGTGATCTAGCCATGGGCAGGTTGAAGGTTGGGTAACACTAACTGGAGGACCGAACCGACTAATGTTGAAAAATTAGCGGATGACTTGTGGCTGGGGGTGAAAGGCCAATCAAACCGGGAGATAGCTGGTTCTCCCCGAAAGCTATTTAGGTAGCGCCTCGTGAACTCATCTTCGGGGGTAGAGCACTGTTTCGACTAGGGGGTCATCCCGACTTACCAACTCGATGCAAACTACGAATACCGAAGAATGTTATCACGGGAGACACACGGCGGGTGCTAACGTTCGTCGTGAAGAGGGAAACAACCCAGACCGCCAGCTAAGGTCCCAAAGTCATAGTTAAGTGGGAAACGAAGTGGGAAGGCTCAGACAGCCAGGATGTTGGCTTAGAAGCAGCCATCATTTAAAGAAAGCGTAATAGCTCACTGGTCGAGTCGGCCTGCGCGGAAGATGTAACGGGGCTAAACTATGCACCGAAGCTGCGGCAGCGATATGTAAATATTGTTGGGTAGGGGAGCGTTCTGTAAGCCTGTGAAGGTGTGCTGTGAGGCATGCTGGAGGTATCAGAAGTGCGAATGCTGACATAAGTAACGATAATGCGGGTGAAAAACCCGCACGCCGGAAGACCAAGGGTTCCTGTCCAACGTTAATCGGGGCAGGGTGAGTCGACCCCTAAGGCGAGGCAGAAATGCGTAGTCGATGGGAAACGGGTTAATATTCCCGTACTGGTGATAATTGCGATGGGGGGACGGAGAAGGCTAGGCTATCCGGGCGACGGTTGTCCCGGTTTAAGGATGTAGGCAGGTGAATTAGGCAAATCCGGTTCACTACATGCTGAGGTCCGACGACGAGTCACTACGGTGATGAAGTAGCTCATGCCCCGCTTCCAGGAAAAGCCTCTAAGCTCTAGATTATCATTAATCGTACCCCAAACCGACACAGGTGGTCAGGTAGAGAATACTCAGGCGCTTGAGAGAACTCGGGTGAAGGAACTAGGCAAAATGGTGCCGTAACTTCGGGAGAAGGCACGCTGGCATTAGGTGAAGTGATTTACTCATGGAGCTGAAGCCAGTCGCAGATACCAGCTGGCTGCAACTGTTTATTAAAAACACAGCACTGTGCAAACACGAAAGTGGACGTATACGGTGTGACGCCTGCCCGGTGCTGGAAGGTTAATTGATGGGGTTATCCGTAAGGAGAAGCTCTTGATCGAAGCCCCAGTAAACGGCGGCCGTAACTATAACGGTCCTAAGGTAGCGAAATTCCTTGTCGGGTAAGTTCCGACCTGCACGAATGGCGTAATGATGGCCAGGCTGTCTCCACCCGAGACTCAGTGAAATTGAACTCGCTGTGAAGATGCAGTGTACCCGCGGCAAGACGGAAAGACCCCGTGAACCTTTACTATAGCTTGACACTGAACATTGAGCCTTGATGTGTAGGATAGGTGGGAGGCTTTGAAGCGTGGACGCCAGTCTGCGTGGAGCCAACCTTGAAATACCACCCTTTAATGTTTGATGTTCTAACGTTGCCCCATTATCTGGGGTGCGGACAGTGTCTGGTGGGTAGTTTGACTGGGGCGGTCTCCTCCCAAAGAGTAACGGAGGAGCACGAAGGTTGGCTAAGCATGGTCGGACATCATGCGGTTAGTGCAAAGGCATAAGCCAGCTTGACTGCGAGAGTGACGGCTCGAGCAGGTACGAAAGTAGGTCTTAGTGATCCGGTGGTTCTGAATGGAAGGGCCATCGCTCAACGGATAAAAGGTACTCCGGGGATAACAGGCTGATACCGCCCAAGAGTTCATATCGACGGCGGTGTTTGGCACCTCGATGTCGGCTCATCACATCCTGGGGCTGAAGTAGGTCCCAAGGGTACGGCTGTTCGCCGTTTAAAGTGGTACGCGAGCTGGGTTTAGAACGTCGTGAGACAGTTCGGTCCCTATCTGCCGTGGGCGTTGGAAGATTGAAAGGGGCTGCTCCTAGTACGAGAGGACCGGAGTGGACGCACCACTGGTGTTCGGGTTGTCATGCCAATGGCATTGCCCGGTAGCTAAGTGCGGAAGAGATAACCGCTGAAAGCATCTAAGCGGGAAACTTGCCTTGAGATGAGTCTTCCCTGACTCTTTAAGAGTCCTAAAGGAACGTTTAAGACTAAGACGTTGATAGGTTGGGTGTGTAAGCGTAGCGATACGTTGAGCTAACCAATACTAATGAACCGTGAGGCTTAACCTGACAACACCGAAGGTGTTTTAGAGAGATAGAGTTGTTTTTCAGAGAACGTGAGAAGCCGAAAGGTGAAGGACACACAGCTTGTTTGAGATTGACGTTCTGGTTTAGTGAAGAAAAAACTAAACGGGAACAAACAGAATTTGTCTGGCGGCAATAGCGCGGTGGTCCCACCTGACCCCATGCCGAACTCAGCAGTGAAACGCCGTAGCGCCGATGGTAGTGTGGGGTCTCCCCATGTGAGAGTAGGGAACTGCCAGACATTAATTAAAGGTTTATTGCTCAATAAGCAGTAAACAGCCGAAAGGCAAAAGAATAAGTGGAGCGGTAGTTCAGTTGGTTAGAATACCTGCCTGTCACGCAGGGGGTCGCGGGTTCGAGTCCCGTCCGTTCCGCCACTTAATTTAGGGGCGTAGTTCAATTGGTAGAGCACCGGTCTCCAAAACCGGGTGTTGGGAGTTCGAGTCTCTCCGCCCCTGCCAGTTACCAATTAAGTAATAATAAAAGAAGTATCTATTGATAACCCGATTAGCTTAATCGGGTTTTTCTTTATTCGTGTGACTATAAATATAAAGTTATTTTCCCCTTCTGCTAATTTTCAATTTATTTTATCCCATTAACCATCCCACTGTTTTGTATCTCTTAATCGTATTCACTATTTAAATACACTGTGATGTTACGTTCTCCTAGCTACTTTTTATTTTCACCATCTTATATTTATTTTTCGCATCATCAGTGAGTTGTTACTTACGACTTTATACTTCTCAATAGTATTCACAGGTTGAATGATATTTTGTTGTGCTCAATATTTAAGTTAGAAAAATGAGAGTATATATAAAGTTGGTAGTTTAATTTTTATTAAGCTCAAAAATTATCTTGCTGAAAAAGCAAAATATCATTGTATTGCTGTATGAATATTGGTCAGTTATCTGTTATTGATATATCTTATTAAAAAACAAAATGAAGTATCAATTAAGATTATTTTGCAGAGATCTATAGTTTGTTTATGGGATCATAGGAAGGTGAGTGGATTTGTTACTCACCTTCTTATTTTTTATTCACTTAACTGTGCATTTTTTATTGGAGTTTTAATCAGTTGATTGATAAGAGCTTGCTGATCGTTTTTCTGGAGCCAAACTGCATACAAAGGTTTGTTTATTGAGGTTTCTGAGAGCGTTTTTAAGCCCGGATATTGATATACCCAATGAGCAGGTAAAAATGCCGCTGAAAGCGATACAGGAAGTAATTGGCGGGTAATATGGGCTGAGGTAGTGATCATAACAGGTGTGTCATCTTGAGTTAATGAAGGTTCATTTTTTGGATGGAAGTCAGCACCCCATTCAAGCCTTATAAAATTATATTTTGTGAGTGCAATATTTTTTTGGGAAGCCATGAGTTGTAAGTCAATCGTACCGATGATTGTACTTTCAAACTCATCCATTTTAGGTGGTTCAGTTGCGATTAATAAGTCTAATTCTCTAGAATGTAGTTGCTTAACAAGAGACTGGCGCGTTGAAACCCTAGCTTCGAGCCGTAGTTCATCATGTTGATTATAAAGTTCTTCTACCCAGTCAGTTAGATAACCTTCCCAAAGTGAAGCTGTTGCACCAATAGAAAGCTCTGTGTGTTGTGAGGCATGAGATATTTCTTTTTTAGCTTGCAGCCAGGTATTCATTAACGATTCAGCATATGGAACAAGCCTTTCTCCTGCAGCCGTTAACCGGATATTGTTTCTATGCCGCGTAAATAGGCTTGTACCTAATTGTGTTTCTAATTGCCTAATACGGAAGCTAACCGCTGATTGCGTTAAATAGAGTGATTCTGCGGCTCGACCAAAGTGCCTAGTTTTACTGACCTCTAAAAAAGTTCTCAATAACTCGCTGTCCACATGCATCTCCAATTATTTTTGTCGTGATGATTTAAATGTTTTGTTTTACAGATTGTCAATGCTGTCTAATACTCCGCGCCATATAGAGTTTGACTGTAATAAGTTAGGAGTGTGTCAGATGGCAGATAGCTTCATCACGACTAATCGTTTTTTTGATAACAAACATTACCCACGTGGCTTTTCTCGTCATGGTGATTTCACCATTAAAGAAGCTCAGTTGCTAGAACGTCTCGGCCAAGCTTTTAATGAGCTTGATACAGGTAAACGTGCACCTCAGACAGAAGAAGAAAAACTTTTCGTCGCTGTATGCCGTGGTGAACGTGAACCGGCTACCCCAGAAGAAAAAGTTTGGACAAAATATTCTAGCCGTATTAACCGTCCAAAACGCTTCCATACTTTATCTGGCGGTAAACCGCAGATAGACCCATCGGAAGACTACACTGATACAGATGATTAATATTATCATCGTATGATAAGAGGGACTTCGGTCCCTTTATTTCTACGGGATAATAAGTACTTATCTGTCCACTCTTCTCAGCTTACTTGTTTTTGCAAATGAAGCAATAACTTATCCATTGCTCGATACCCCAAAGCTTCTAATAAATCTGAACGTTCAATAGTTTCTGCGGCATTAAGGTCGGCGATTGTTCTAGCAACCCTTAAAATTCTGTGCCAAGCTCGAATGGAAAGACCTAGCTTATTTAATGCATGTTCTAAGAATAACGCATCTTTTGTTGTTAGCAGGCAAAATTGTGTGGTTTCTCTTGGTGTTAATAAACTATTAATTTTTCCAGCTCGCCTAAGTTGCCTATTTCTGGCTTCGATGACTCTTTGTCTAACCTGTTCACTTGTTTCACCTTGGTTAGTTTGATTACTTAATGAACCGAGAGGTAATAATGGAATCTCTATTGAAAGATCAAATCGGTCAATAAAAGGCCCTGATATGCGTGAAAGATAACGTAGTATGCGAGTAGGAGCTGAGCGGCTCATTTATCCTTGGTAATGGCCTGTTGGGCTAGGATTTAGGGCCGCAATTAGCTGGAAACTGGCAGGATAGCAAACTTTTGCTTTTGCTCGAGAAATGCTAATTTTTCTAGATTCTAGGGGTTCTCGTAAAGAATCTAATACCGAGCGGCTAAATTCGGGTAATTCATCTAAAAATAAAACACCATGGTGTGCAAGTGAGATCTCACCAGGTTTGGGAAGAGAGCCACCACCAATTAAAGCGGCAATTGATGCACTATGGTGGGGTGCTCTAAAAGGCCTTATTGGCCAATTCATGTCTTCTTTTGTGTTTTCACTTAAACTATGTAGTGAAGCAACTTCTAAGGCTTCTTGAGAGGTTAATGGGGGGAGTAAAGTCATTAGACGGCTTGCTAGCATAGTTTTTCCTGTCCCCGGAGGACCTAACAAGAGTAAATTGTGTCCACCTGCAGCACAGATTTCTAATGCCCGTTTCCCATGTTCTTGACCAATAATATCGTTGATATCACCTTCTTGCTTGGTTGGGATAGATGCTTGATGAACTTGTTGATTACAAACTAATGTGTGTTTGTTATGTAAAAAATGGCAGAGCTCTAATAAGGATGTCGTGAAATAAACGCTATTATCTGGAAGTAGGCCTAGTTGGTGTTGGTTCTCCGTTGATAGTATTAAAGAGCGCTGTTGTTTTAATGCTGATTGGGCCGCTGGGATAGCACTGTTGACATAGCGAACATCGCCAGACAAAGCAAGTTCGCCTAAAAATTCATATTGTTTTAATGGATCGTGGGGGATTTGCCCTGATGATGCGAGTATGGCAATAGCGATGGCAAGGTCATACCGACCACTTTCTTTTGGTAAATCTGCTGGGGCTAAATTAACCGTCATTTTTTTAGCTGGATATTCAAACCCGCTATTTAGTAGAGCGCTTCGAACTCTATCTCTTGCTTCTTTTACTGCTGTTTCTGGTAGCCCAACAAGTGTTAAACCTGGAAGCCCATTACTAATATGTGCCTCAACAGTAACAAGAGGTGCTTCTAACCCAATTGATGCTCTAGTGTAAACAATTGCTAATGTCATAAGCCCTCCAATATTTTTTACAGAGTAATATTCTGCTGAAATTAGGTTTGTTTATCTTGAGTTGATAACATATTTGCGAAGCTGCTCGATAATTTAATTGCTTAGTTACTAGGCTGTTTCAATTTGCGTCGAGTAGCTTCGAGGACTTGTTATAACAGTGATTGTGTTAATTTTATAAAGAGTGGAAGCTATACTGAACTTGGATATTCATAAGAAAAAGTAATTAGTTTTTTGGCGTGAATCTTAATGGTATTGAATGGCTGGTGCGGATGATGTAGCTGATTATGCTATGTATTCTATTGAATTTTACTGAGAAACGGTAGTTTAAGCAGTTTATAATGCTAATTTGTTGATAACGATATGATTTTTAAATAATTTAATGTTTTGAAAATAAATAAATTAAATAAAAGTTGTCAAAACGATTTTAAAATGATAACTCTAAATAATAGATAATTAAGAATATTGAAAAAGTAAAACTCATGAACGCATTTATCCAAGCAGTTAGCCTAATTATTATTAGCGTGGTGGTGATTATTATCCCACCGTGCGGGGCTGCACTTGGACGACGAAGGCTAAAATAACAGCCAGATCTCACGAGAACCCCGCACCGAAAGGCGCGGGGTTTTTTTTGACATAAATGTTGATTAATGCAAACACACAAAATAAAACATAACAAATACAAATAGATAAAATAGATGGACAGGAGATAAAGCATGAACGGAGCACAATGGTTAGTTCAAGCATTGCGAGCACAGGGGGTTGATACCGTATTTGGTTATCCTGGTGGCGCAATAATGCCAGTTTATGATGCATTGTATGATGGTGGAGTTGAGCATTTGTTGTGTCGACATGAGCAAGGTGCTGTAATCGCTGCGATTGGCTATGCACGTTCAACAGGAAAAACAGGGGTATGTATCGCAACATCTGGCCCTGGTGCAACAAATGTTATCACGGGATTAGCTGACGCATTATTAGACTCCGTCCCTATTGTCGCGATTACCGGGCAAGTCGCCTCTGAGTTTATCGGAACCGATGCCTTTCAGGAAATCGATGTCTTAGGGTTGTCTTTAGCTTGTACTAAACATAGCTTTTTAGTTGAAGATATCGAAGATTTACCTCGCATTCTTGCTGAGGCTTTCGCAATCGCAAATAGTGGGCGTCCTGGCCCTGTACTGATTGATATTCCGAAAGATATTCAGCTACAACAAGCTGAGCTGTCTCCGTTTTTAATGCCAGTAGAGCAGGAAGTTACCTCGCCTTTATCTGAAATTCAACAAGCTAGAATGTTATTAGAACAATCAGAAAAGCCTATGTTGTATGTTGGCGGTGGTGTTGGAATGTCTGGTGCGGTTACAGAATTGCGTGAATTTATTGAGTTTACAGGCATTCCTTCAGTTGCAACATTAAAAGGCCTTGGTGCTGTGAGTCCTTTAGATGAAAACTATTTAGGTATGTTAGGGATGCATGGCACTAAGGCAGCCAATATCTCAGTACAACGTTGTGACTTACTCATCGCTGTTGGTGCTCGTTTTGATGATAGGGTAACAGGTAAGTTAAATACTTTTGCACCGAACGCCAAAGTGATTCATATCGATATAGATCACGTAGAACTGGATAAATTACGTCAAACTCATGTTGCGCTGCATGGTGATGCAAAGGTATTACTACCTGAATTAATGCTTAAAAAATCAATTGCGCTTTGGCAGCAGGAAGTTCAGCAACTTAAAAAAGAATTCGGTTGGCGTTATGACCATCCTGGTGAGCCTATTTATGCGCCATTATTACTGAAACAGCTGTCGGATAAAATGAAGCCAAATACCGTTGTTACCACTGATGTAGGGCAACACCAAATGTGGTCAGCGCAACATATCACCGTTGATGCGCCTGAAAACTTCTTAACTTCAAGTGGGCTTGGAACCATGGGGTTTGGTATCCCTGCAGCAATTGGTGCACAGGTTGCTAGGCCTGAAGATACCGTTGTTTGTGTCTCTGGGGATGGCTCATTTATGATGAATGTCCAAGAGCTGGGAACCATCAAACGTAAGCAACTTCCTGTAAAAATCCTTTTGATCGATAACCAACGATTAGGCATGGTCCGTCAGTGGCAAGAACTGTTTTTTGAACAGCGCTATAGCGAAACAATTTTAACAGATAACCCTGATTTTGTGGCATTAGCCAGTGCGTTTGGTATCAAAGGCCAACGGATCACGGACAAGTCGGAAGTTAACTCTGCATTAGATGAATTACTTAATAGTGAAGGTGCCTATTTATTACAGGTATCAATTAATGAATTAGAAAATGTCTGGCCGTTGGTTCCACCTGGGGCTAGTAATGAAAAAATGATGGAGAAACCATTATGATGCAACATCAAATCTCGATATTGGCCCGTTTCCGTCCTGAGGTTTTAGAGCGTATATTAAGGGTCACTCGCCATCGTGGATTTCGTATTAATGCCATGAATATGGGGCAATCGACAGACGGCGACAATGTTAATATTGAACTTACTGTAAGTAGTCAAAGGCCATTAACCCAGCTTTGTGCACAGTTAACCAAGCTTTCAGACATTACAGAAGTTGAAGTACGACAACAAGAATCACGACTATTACGCACACAAAGTGCAATGTAAGGAATATACAAATGACTAAGAAAGCTGACTTTATTTGGTTTAACGGTGAAATGACGCCATGGGCTGATGCAAAGGTTCATGTTATGTCTCATGCTCTGCACTATGGTACATCAGTGTTTGAAGGCGTCCGTTGTTATGACTCACACAAAGGTCCCGTGGTCTTCCGCCACCGTGAGCATATGCAACGTTTGCATGATTCAGCGAAAATTTACCGTATGCCTGTCAGCTACAGTGTGGAAGAGTTAATGGAAGCATGTCGTGCAACTCTGCGTAAAAATAACTTAGTCAGTGCATATATTCGCCCATTAGTATTTATTGGTGATGTTGGTATGGGTGTTAACCCACCAGACGGTTATAACACCGATGTGATTTTAGCTGCGTTCCCATGGGGTGCTTATTTAGGTGAAGAAGCGTTAGACCAAGGCATTGATGCGATGGTGTCTTCTTGGAATCGTGTTGCACCAAACACCATTCCTACAGGGGCAAAAGCAGGTGGTAACTACCTGTCTTCATTACTGGTTGGTAGTGAAGCGCGTCGCCATGGTTACCAAGAAGGGATTGCGCTAGATGTTCATGGGTATCTTTCAGAAGGCGCAGGGGAAAATATTTTTGAGGTGAAAGATGGCATCCTGTATACGCCTCCGTTCACATCATCTGCATTACCGGGTATTACACGCGATGCAATTTTAACCTTAGCAAAAGATATGGGTATTGAAGTTCGTGAGCAAACACTATCACGCGAATCTCTCTATCTTGCTGATGAAGTCTTTATGACAGGCACAGCTGCCGAAATTACTCCAGTACGTAGCGTTGATGGTATCCAAGTCGGCATTGGTCGTTGTGGCCCAGTAACCAAGAAAATTCAGCAAGCATTCTTTGGCTTATTTGATGGCACAACAGAAGATAAATGGGGCTGGTTAGATCCAGTAAACCCTTAATAATTAAATTGAAATAGATGTTACAGGCGGACGTTCCCCGCCTGTTTTAAACACGGGAGTTAAAGATATGCCTAAGTACCGTTCAGCAACAACAACTCATGGTCGTAATATGGCTGGGGCTCGTGCATTATGGCGTGCAACAGGCATGACCGATGCTGATTTTGGAAAGCCCATTATTGCTGTTGTTAACTCATTCACACAGTTTGTTCCTGGTCACGTACATCTACGTGATTTAGGCAAATTAGTTGCAGAGCAAATTGAAAATGCAGGTGGTGTTGCGAAAGAGTTTAATACAATCGCAGTTGACGATGGGATTGCCATGGGACATGGCGGAATGCTGTATTCCTTACCTTCTCGTGAATTAATTGCAGACTCGGTTGAATATATGGTGAATGCACATTGTGCGGATGCCATGGTATGTATTTCAAACTGCGATAAGATCACCCCAGGCATGTTGATGGCGTCATTGCGCCTCAATATTCCAGTTATTTTTGTTTCGGGTGGCCCGATGGAAGCGGGTAAAACCAAGCTTTCAGACCAAATTATCAAGCTCGATTTGGTTGATGCCATGATCCAAGGAGCGAACCCAAATGTGAGCGATGCAGATAGCGAGCAAATAGAACGTTCAGCATGCCCAACGTGTGGTTCTTGCTCAGGAATGTTTACTGCAAACTCAATGAACTGCTTAACTGAGGCGCTTGGGTTATCTCAGCCAGGAAATGGCTCATTGTTGGCGACTCACGCAGATCGCGAAACGTTATTTATTAATGCAGGTAAGCGCATTGTTGAATTAACCAAACGCTATTACGAACAAGATGATGAAAGTGCGTTACCACGCAATATCGCCAATAAATCTGCATTTGAAAATGCGATGACGTTGGATATTGCGATGGGTGGTTCAACTAACACAGTTCTGCATTTGCTTGCGGCGGCTCAGGAAGCCGAGATTGATTTCACCATGGATGATATCGACCGTTTATCACGTAAAGTTCCGCATTTGTGTAAGGTTGCACCGAGTACACAAAAATACCATATGGAAGATGTTCACCGTGCTGGTGGGGTTATCGGTATTTTAGGTGAATTGAGCCGTGCAGGTTTGTTGCAAGAAAACGTAACTAATATTTTAGGGCTGAGCTTCCAAGAAACATTAGCGCAATATGATGTGATGTTAACGAAGGACGAGTCTGTTAAATCAATGTTCTCTGCGGGCCCTGCTGGGATCCGTACAACAAAAGCCTTTTCACAGAATTGCCGCTGGCCATCATTGGATACTGACCGTGAAAATGGATGTATCCGTAGTATTGAGCATGCGTATAGTTTGGATGGGGGTTTGGCAGTCCTATCTGGAAATATTGCAGAAGATGGCTGTATTGTTAAAACCGCTGGAGTTGATGAAGGCAGCTTAACATTCCGTGGCCCAGCCAAAGTGTTTGAAAGCCAAGATGACGCAGTAGAAGCCATTCTGGGTGGCAAAGTCGTTGAAGGAGATGTGGTTGTTATTCGCTATGAAGGGCCAAAAGGTGGTCCAGGCATGCAAGAAATGCTTTATCCAACTTCATACCTCAAATCAATGGGATTAGGGAAAAGCTGCGCATTAATAACGGATGGCCGTTTTTCGGGTGGTAGTTCTGGCCTTTCTATCGGTCATATTTCGCCAGAAGCAGCGAGTGGTGGCTTATTAGCATTAGTTCAAGATGGCGATATTATTGATATTGATATTCCAAAAAGAACGATGGTGCTGGATGTGAGTGAAAGCGAATTGAATCAACGCCGTGAAGCTGAATTAGCTCGAGGCGATAAAGCTTACACCCCGCGTAATCGTCAGCGTGAGGTTTCTTTTGCTCTGCGTGCTTACGCTTCTTTGGCGACGAGCGCAGACAAAGGTGCTGTTCGTGACAAGTCGAAATTAGGGGGCTAATTGTGGCTGCAGCAAAACCATTACCGGCTGCCCCAACCGGAGCAGATTACTTAAAAGCGGCGCTAAGTGCGCCGGTTTATGAAGCTGCACAAGTAACGCCTCTTCAACAGATGGATAAAATATCTTCACGCCTGGGCAATACCATTTTAGTAAAGCGCGAAGATAGGCAGCCTGTACATAGCTTTAAGCTCCGTGGTGCTTACGCCATGATTGCGAGTTTAACCGAAGAGCAAAAAAGCAAAGGTGTGGTGACCGCTTCTGCAGGGAACCACGCTCAAGGCGTTGCATTATCGGCAAACCGTGTGGGTGTGAAAGCAAAAATCGTCATGCCAGTCGCAACAGCAGATATCAAAGTGGATGCAGTACGAAGCTTCGGTGGCGAAGCTATTTTACATGGCGCTAATTTTGATGAAGCGAAAGCGAAAGCCATTACAATGGCAGAAGAGGATGGCTACACCTTCGTTCCACCTTTTGATCACCCTTCAGTCATTGCAGGCCAAGCTACGATAGCACTGGAACTATTGCAACAAGATGTTCATTTAGACCGAATTTTTATCCCAGTAGGTGGTGGTGGGTTAATTGCGGGCGTCGCTGTGATTATTAAGCAGTTAATGCCAGAGATTAAAATTATTGGTGTGGAGTCTGAAGATGCCGCCTGTCTAAAAGCGGCATTGGAGGCTGGGCACCCTGTTGATTTACCGCGTGTTGGCTTGTTCGCAGAAGGTGTGGCAGTCAAACGTATTGGCGATGAAACCTTCAGATTGTGCCAGCAATATGTTGATGATGTTATCACTGTTGATAGTGATTCCATTTGTGCAGCATTGAAAGATATTTTTGAAGATGTTCGCGCGATAGCAGAGCCTTCAGGCGCTTTGGCATTGGCTGGATTGAAAAAATATGTACAGCAGCACAACATCAAAGGCGAACGTTTAGCACATATTTTGTCCGGTGCGAATATGAATTTCCACGGGCTGCGTTATGTTTCTGAGCGCTGTGAAATTGGTGAACAACGAGAAGCTTTGCTGGCAGTGACCATTCCTGAGCAAAAAGGGAGTTTCTTACGTTTTTGCCAGTTACTAGGCCATCGAGCCATTACGGAGTTTAACTATCGATATACGGATGCCGATCCTGACCGTGCTTGTATTTTTGTTGGGGTGCGTTTAAGTGGCCGTGATGGCGAGCGCTCGGAGATTATCCAAGAACTTAGAAGTAACGGCTATGAAGTCGATGATTTATCAGATGATGAAATGGCAAAACTTCATGTGCGTTATATGATTGGTGGTCGCCCATCAAAGCCATTAGATGAAAGATTGTATAGCTTTGAATTTCCAGAGTCTCCAGGTGCATTACTGAGATTCTTAGAGACACTTGGGACTCATTGGAATATTACGTTATTTCATTATCGCAGCCATGGTACAGATTATGGGCGAGTGCTGGCGGCGTTTGAACTGGCTGGGCCAGAAGTACGTTTTGATAGGCATCTTGATGCGTTAGGTTATGAATATCATGATGAAACAGGAAACCCGTCTTTCCGTTTTTTCTTAGCGCCGCAAGATAGCCAAAGAACCTTAGATTGAGTTGTCTGGGAGTAATTCCCAAAACGCTTTAATTAATGGTTCACTCAGGCGTTTGCTTAATAGGCAAACGCCGAGTTCAAAAGGTTCTACCATTGAAATATTATCGAGCTGTGAAATACGGCTGCGTACGGGTTCTGGGCTGTTATCAACGACCACACTAGGAATCAAGGCAATACCGCATCCCAAAGCCACCATTGACACAATTGCCTCATGGCCTGATACCGTCGCATAAATGACAGGGTTATTGATATTATGGCGACGGAACCAGAGTTCGATACGTTTACGAGATGGGCCGTGCTCAGGCAGGATAAAGGGGACGGTAGACCAATCAGGTTCCGCTTCTGTTACCATGCTTCGTACAGCACAGGGTAGTGATGGCGCAATCAAAACGAGAGGGATTTCGCCGATTTTTGCAAAACGGACGTTATCAGGTAAGCGCTCGGGTTTCCCAGCGATGCCAAGATCAGCTTCATGAGTTTCCACTTTTTCGACAGCATCCGCTGCGTCCCCTGTCGTGAGTTTAATTTCCACTAATGGGTGTAGCGCACGGAATTTATCTAAAACTTCGGGTAAATGACTATAAGCTGCTGTAACTGAGCAAAAAAGATGTAGTTCCCCACTGAGCGATGGACTTTGCTGGTTGAGAGCATGTTGCAGCTGTTGATATTGCAATAATGTTTGTTGGGCAAATTGCTTAAGGTGTTCCCCTGCTTGGGTCAATTTAACTGAGCGGTTATCTCGCACAAATAGTGGGTGACCAAGCTGCTCTTCGAGGCGTTGTATTTGCCGAGACAACGTGGAAGGACTGACATGCATCGCTTTAGATGTGCGCCCGAAGTGGCAACTTTGTGCTAAATGCAAAAAAAGCTTGAGATCGCGAATGTCCATTTTGCCCTCTAATTAACATAATTAATGGCGTTGCAGATATTGCAACATTGTATTGTTAATATATCAATTTAAGCAATGCGAAACATCGCATATAGTAAATCCATAAACGCTCAAAAATGAGCGACAGGCAGACTGCCTGACATAACGAACACAACAGAACAATGGAGTATGACAATGGCGAATTATTTTAACACATTGAATTTGCGTGAGCAGTTAGCTCAGTTAGGCAAGTGCCGCTTTATGCAGCGCGAAGAGTTTGCAGATGAAGCAGGTTTTCTGAAAGGTAAAAAAATCGTCATCGTCGGTTGTGGAGCGCAAGGTTTAAACCAAGGCCTGAATATGCGTGATTCAGGTTTAGATATTGCTTATGCATTACGTGATGAAGCAATTGCAGAGAAACGTGCTTCATGGCGCAAAGCGACAGAAAATGGTTTCAAAGTTGGTACTTATGAAGAACTGATCCCTACCGCTGATTTGGTTATTAACTTAACGCCAGACAAGCAGCACTCAACCGTTGTTCGCGCTGTTCAGCCTATGATGAAACAAGGTGCAGCACTGGGTTATTCACATGGCTTCAACATTGTTGAAGTTGGCGAAGAAATTCGTAAAGATATTACTGTTGTGATGGTAGCGCCAAAATGCCCAGGTACTGAAGTTCGTGAAGAATACAAGCGTGGTTTTGGTGTTCCAACGCTGATTGCAGTACACCCAGAAAATGACCCGAAAGGTGAGGGTATGGCGATTGCCAAAGCGTGGGCAGCAGCGACTGGTGGCCACCGTGCAGGTGTTTTGGAATCCTCATTTGTTGCAGAAGTTAAGTCTGACCTGATGGGCGAGCAAACTATTCTGTGTGGAATGCTGCAAGCGGGGGCATTACTGAGTTACGACAAAATGGTCGCAGACGGTGTTGAGCCAGGCTACGCAGGAAAATTAATTCAGTTTGGCTGGGAAACTATCACCGAAGCACTGAAACAAGGCGGTATCACGCTGATGATGGACCGTTTGTCTAACCCTGCGAAAGTACGTGCTTATGCGTTATCTGAGCAACTGAAAACCATTATGGCGCCATTGTTCCAAAAACATATGGATGACATCATTTCAGGTGAATTTTCTGCAACCATGATGGCAGACTGGGCAAATGATGATAAAAACTTGCTGACATGGCGTGAAGAGACAGGCAAAACAGCATTTGAAAATTACCCTGAATATGAAGGGAAAATCGCAGAACAAGAGTACTTCGACCACGGTGTTTTGTTAGTTGCTATGGTTAAAGCGGGTGTTGAATTAGCGTTCGATACGATGTTAGAAGCGGGTATCTTAGAAGAATCGGCTTACTATGAATCACTGCATGAATTACCACTGATTGCGAACACCATTGCTCGTAAACGTTTATATGAAATGAACGTGGTTATCTCTGATACTGCAGAGTATGGTAACTATCTGTTCTCATTCGCAGTTGTGCCAATGCTGAAGGATTTCATGACGAAGTTACAAGCAGGGGATTTAGCGAAACCAGTTGCCGATAATGGCACTGATAACGCACAGTTACGTGATATCAACGAAGCTATCCGTAACCATCCTATCGAGAAAATCGGTAAGACGTTACGTGGTTATATGACGGATATGAAGAAGATTGCGGTCGGCTAACTCATTTTTCGTCACTCTTCGCGTGATAGGCGCGTTGGCTGCACTCGGCTCCCCAAGTCACATACTTGTGTATGCTCCTTGGGATAACCTCCTTTGCCGCCTTCCTCTAACGCGAATAGTTTAGAAAAATGCATTGATGTTATAGCTAACTCATTTTTTGTCACTCTTCGCGTGATAGGTGCGTTGGCTACACTCGGTTACCCAAGTCACATACTTTAGTATGCTCCTTGGGATAATCTTATTTGCTTCCTACCTAGAACGCGAAATGCTTTGGATAATCACCATGTTTTCTCTTGCAATAGTGTAGAAAAAAGCATTGATGTTATAAAAGAAAAAGAACAAAACCACATTATTCGGATGGATGATGTGGTTTTTTGTTTTTTATAAATAGAGAAGATCGTTGCTCAAGAGTTGGGTCGGTTTCTGCTACAATCTGTAGCGAATTCCTTTTTGAATAACTGAGTGATGTAGAGAAGCCATGCGATTGAATCCTAGCCAACAGCAGGCAGTTGAATTTGTCGATGGCCCGTGCCTTGTATTGGCGGGGGCGGGGTCAGGCAAAACACGTGTTATTACCAATAAAATTGCGCATTTAATTCGCCAATGCGGTTATCAGCCTCGGCAAATTGCAGCTGTGACTTTCACCAATAAAGCGGCGCGGGAAATGAAAGAGCGCGTGGCACAAACCTTGGGTAAAAAAGAAGCGCGTGGTTTGATCATATCCACCTTCCATACATTAGGCTTGGAAATTATTAAGCGTGAATATAAAGCGCTGGGTATTAAAGCCAACTTTTCGCTATTTGATGACCAAGACCAGATGGCATTGTTGAAAGAACTCACTTTTGACTTACTAGAAGAAGATAAAGACTTACTCAAACAATTGATCTCAGCGATCTCTAATTGGAAAAATGATCTTATCTCGCCACAACAAGTTATAGGCCAAGCACGGAGTGAGAAAGAGCATCATTTTGCCGAGTGTTATCGCCGCTATGAACTTCATCTGAAAAGTTGCAATGTGTTGGATTTTGATGACTTAATCAGCAAACCTACCATGTTGTTATATCAAAATGAAGAAGTTCGTGAACGCTGGCAGCAAAAAATTCGCTACTTGCTGGTGGATGAATATCAAGATACCAATACGAGTCAATATCAGTTGGTTAAATTGCTTGTGGGGCAGCGAGCAAGGTTTACGGTTGTGGGTGATGACGACCAGTCAATCTATTCATGGCGTGGCGCAAGGCCACAAAACTTGGTTTTATTGAATCAGGACTTCCCTAAGTTAAATGTCATTAAGCTTGAGCAAAATTACCGTTCATCTGAACGAATTTTAAAGGCTGCAAATATTTTAATTGCCAATAACCCTCATGTATTTGAAAAAAAATTATTTTCTGAATTGGGATATGGAGCGCCACTTCGGGTTCTTACGGCAAACAATGAAGACCATGAAGCCGAAAGAGTGATTGGGGAGCTTATTGCACACCATTTTATTAATAAGACGGAATATAAAGATTACGCCATTTTGTATCGCGGTAACCATCAATCGCGTATTTTTGAAAAAATGTTGATGCAAAATCGTATTCCGTATCGCATTTCGGGGGGGACTTCGTTTTTCTCCCGCCCTGAAATTAAAGACTTATTAGCCTATTTGCGAGTATTAACTAACCCTGAAGATGACAGTGCTTTTTTACGCATAGTAAATACTCCACGTCGAGAGATTGGTCCCAAAACTATCCAAAAACTTGGGGAATGGGCAAACCAACGAGGGAAAAGCTTATATCAAGCCAGCTTTGATCTAGGGCTTGAACAAATTTTAAAAGGTAAAGGATTAGAAGCATTACAGCGTTTCACTCATTGGATGGACAGTATTGTTAGAACGTCGGAACGCGAACCTTTAATTGCGGTGCGTGATTTACTGCGCGAAATGGATTATGAAAGCTGGTTATATGAAACGTCGACCAGTACTAAAGCTGCTGAAATGCGAATGAAAAACGTCAACCAATTGTTCACATGGATGAGTGAAATGGTGGAAGGTGATGATCTCAATGACCCAATGACATTGAGCCAAGTGGTTACACGCTTTACGCTGCGCGATATGATGGAGCGTGGTGAGGATGATGAAGAATCAGACCAAGTTCAACTCATGACGTTGCATGCGTCTAAAGGCCTTGAATTTCCTTATGTTTTTTTGGTCGGTATGGAAGAAGGGCTGCTGCCACATCAAAGCAGTATTGATGAAAATAATATTGATGAAGAACGCCGTTTAGCTTATGTAGGGATCACAAGAGCGCAAAGAGAGTTATTCTTTTCTCATTGTCGTGAGCGTCGTCAATATGGTGAATTGATCCGTCCCGAATTAAGCCGTTTTCTCCTTGAATTGCCACAAGATGATTTACAATGGGAGCAACAGCGTAAAGTGGTTAGTGCGCAGGAGCGTATGCAGAAAGGGCAATCAGCTTTAGCCGATATTAAAGCGCGCTTAGGGCTAAATAAAAAAAGTGAGTAACCACAACTAATTGAATTTCCACACTAGAGTAGGTCTAGTGTGGAATATATTATCAATTTGAACTATTACGTTCTTCCAACTCTAAAACCCAATTCACATAGCCCTGCCATTGAACTTCTTGCTGTAAATTTTCCGCTCGTAGAGGGTGAGCAGATAACCAACGATAAGGCAGTGTAATGGTTAACCTTTGTGCATTCACATTAAGTCTTAGTGCAGGCAAGGTATCATCCCGTCTGCGGCTCGCAAAAATAATGGCGAGGCGGAGTAAACGACATAAATCATATGCATGCTGTATGGGTAGCGCATTTTGTTGGCTTAATGGTGTTAAATCGATAGGGCCTTGCTGATTTTTCAATAATGCAGCAAGTAACCGTTTTTGAGCTGGAGTGAAGCCAGGTAAATCAAGGTGTGTTATGAGGTAGCTCGCGTGCTCGGGGCCTTTACGGAAATCGACACTCAAGCCGATTTCATGTAAGGCGCATGCACTCGATAGTAAATCACGACAGCGTGTATCTAAGCCCCAATCTTTCGCGACTTGTAAATAAAAATATTCTGCAAGTTGACGGACTCGGCCAGCTTGTTCGATATCGACTTGGAAGCGCCGTTGAATATTGCGAACGGTACGAGCGCGAATATCCTGCTCAATAGGAAGCTGTAACATACCATAGACAAGCCCTTCACGAAGTGCTCCGCCAGCAAGTGTCATGTTATCAATGTCTAATGCTTCAAAGATAGCAATCAAAATAGACAAGCCGCTTGGAAAAACAAGGGCACGTTCGAAGGTTAAGCCGTCAATTTCAAGCTCTTCAAGTTTTTGGCATTGAATGGCTTTGCGCTTAAGCTGTTGTAACTTAGAAAGGGTGATCAGTTCATCCATGCCTTGGGCAATCATGATTTCCTGAATGGCTTGTACAGTACCGGATGCTCCAACACATATTTTCCACCCATGTGTCTTGAGTGACTCTGCAATAGGGGCGATGACATTATGTGCAGCGGCTTGAGCCGCTGAGAAGTTTTCTTCGGTTAAACTTCTATCGCCAAAGTAGCGTTCAAGCCAAGTCACACAACCCATTTCAAGACTATAGAGTTGCTCCGCTTTTGCGCCAGTACCTGTAACAAGTTCAGTACTTCCCCCACCAATATCAACCACTAAGCGTTGATCTGGCCCACCAGTTGTATGAGCAACACCTTGATAAATTAAGCGAGCTTCTTCTTCCCCTTGAATAACTTTTACAGGGTTTCCTAAAATTTGACTGGCTTTTTCGATGAAAACATCGGCATTTTTAGCTAAACGCAAAGTCGCAGTCGCGACAACACGAATTTGTGTATTCGGAATATCTTGTAAGTGTTCCGAAAACAGGCGTAAACATTGCCAGCCTCGCTCCATTGCTTGCTTAGAAAGCAGGTTATTGTTATCTAACCCTGCAGCAAGACGAACTTTGCGTTTAACCCTAGAGATCACCTGAATGCTACCAGCGGTTTCACGTACGACTAGCATATGAAAACTGTTTGAGCCTAAATCGATGGCGGCATAAAGAGAAGAAGATTTCAGCATATCGTTTTTACTCAGCCTGGACGTTTATGGTTGTTTCGTGGGCCATTGTGGCGACGCTGCGAATTCGAATTACGGCGCTGGCCTCCAGGGCGTGGGCGATGGCGGCGTTTTGGTGCCGGTAAATCGCTCAATAATGCATCACTGTTATACTTACTAACAGGGATTGAGTGTTGAATATATTCTTCAATAGCAGGCAGGTTAAGTGAATATTCTTCACAGGCTAAGCTAATTGAGTTTCCGCTTTCACCAGCACGACCAGTACGACCAATACGGTGTACGTAATCTTCACAGTCATCAGGTAAGTCGTAATTAAATACATGAGTAACTGATGGAATATGTAAACCACGAGCTGCAACATCAGTTGCCACTAAAATATCTAAATGGCCTTGTGTGAATTGCTCTAATATACGCAGTCGCTTTTTCTGTGCGACATCACCGGTCAACAAACCTACACGATGACCATCAGCAGCTAAATGCGCCCAAATATCATCACAACGGTGTTTTGTATTGGCGAAAATAATACAACGCTCTGGCCACTCTTCTTCAAGAAGCGTTTGGAGTAAGCGCATTTTTTCTTCATTAGAAGGGTAAAATAACTCTTCTTTGATACGATGACCTGTTTTTTGTAAAGGTTCGACCTCAACATATTCAGGGTTATTCATTTGCTCGAAAGCTAATTCTCTTACTCGGTAAGATAAAGTTGCAGAAAACAGCAAATTAAGCCTTTCTGCAGCACCTGGCATACGACGGAAAATCCAGCGAATATCTTTAATAAAACCAAGATCATACATGCGGTCGGCTTCATCAAGTACCACAACTTGAACCGCACTTAAGTCGACATGGCCTTGTTTCGCGTAGTCGATTAAACGGCCTGTTGTACCAATAAGGATATCAACACCGTTTTGTAAAACCTTAAGCTGCTCATCATAGCCGTCACCACCGTAAGCTAGCCCCATTTTCAGGCCAGTGTACTCAGCTAGCTCTTTCGCATCCGAATAAATTTGTACCGCGAGTTCGCGTGTCGGTGCCATAATCAGCGCACGAGGCTGATTCGCTTTTTTACCCTCAATAGCGGGGTGAGTTAATAAATAATGGAATGTAGACGTTAAAAAAGCTAACGTTTTACCTGTACCAGTTTGCGCTTGACCCGCCACGTCTTTGCCTTCGACAGTAAAAGGCAAGGTGGACGCCTGTATAGGCGTGCAAAAATTGAAGTCTTTTTTATTCAGAGCTTCAATGACTTTAGGGTGCAATGCGAAGTCGGAAAACTTCTTTTCTGTCAAGTGTGCTTTACTCATAGTATGTTAGAATATCAGTTAACGGTTGGTTTACGAAAGTGTATCTTTTGAAATAAAGCATACTGCTGCCAATAATGTTACACTAAGTCTGCAAAAGATGATCCTTTGGAGTACAACATGAGCGATAAAATTATACATATAACTGATGCAAGTTTTGCAACTGAAGTTCTGAACGCAAGTTCACCTGTTCTCGTCGATTTTTGGGCAGCATGGTGTGGTCCTTGTAAAATGATCGCGCCTATTCTTGATGAAGTTGCTGAAGAATATACAGGCAAACTGACCATCGCAAAACTGAATATTGATGAAAACCCTGCTACCGCTCCAAAATATGGAATCCGTGGTATCCCGACCTTGCTTTTATTCAAAAATGGTGAAGTCGCAGCAACGAAAGTTGGGGCATTATCAAAAACGCAACTGAAAGAATTTTTAGACGAAAATCTGTAAGTTATCGTTATATGTAAGCTAAAACGTTTAGCGGTATATCTATTTTATCTAGAGAGCCGCTAGACGTCTTCACTTAAGCATGATAAGTTATCGTCATTCCTCGTATAGCACCCATATGAATTACCTTGTATTCCATTGCTCTTATCTTACATATCTAGCTTGTTAGTTCAGTATTGTGATGATTGTTATTGATCAAAAAACTGATGGCGTAATGATTTTAAATATGAAAATTGAAAGTTTAGACATTGAGTTATAGCAGTATTCAATATCTTCGGTTTCAATGCATCTCTCATATGAATTAAAGATAGCGCATAAGCGAACGCAATGAAATTCAATATTTTTATATCATAGGGATATAA
This sequence comes from Providencia sp. PROV109, assembly GCF_033681625.1. Lineage (NCBI taxonomy): Bacteria > Pseudomonadati > Pseudomonadota > Gammaproteobacteria > Enterobacterales > Morganellaceae > Providencia > Providencia sp. PROV109. The sequence continues at coordinate 4,229,170 of NZ_CP096320.1, read as the reverse complement.
AAACGAAGTGGGACAGGTTTGTCTTTAGCAATTATGTGTTTTTTAATGCTAATCTGACATTAAATTTGCGATATTGGGATGGATGTTGTCCTAAATGTACAAAAAACTATTGCTAATATTGTGTGTGTTTCTAATAATATGTCACACATCATCAAGATGAGTTGCAGTCAAATGTTAGAGCAATCTTAGTAATGGCTAGCACAAGATTTTTTTGCATTGTTGTTTGCTTTTGGTAAAAATTAGTGAGCAACAGGGCAGTATAAAGTTAAACTGGCACTTAATAGTAAGCTGCCGTCAATTTACGTTCATAGTTCGAGAATTACCCCGAGTTAAAGAACCCACCATTATGAATCTTACCGAATTAAAAAATACGCCAGTATCAGAATTGATTACGTTAGGCGAAAACATGGGGCTAGAGAACTTAGCCCGTATGAGAAAGCAGGATATTATTTTCTCTATTTTGAAGCAGCATGCGAAAAGTGGCGAAGATATTTTCGGCGATGGCGTACTGGAAATATTGCAGGATGGATTTGGTTTCCTCCGTTCAGCAGACAGTTCTTACCTCGCAGGTCCTGATGATATCTACGTTTCTCCTAGCCAAATCCGCCGTTTTAACCTACGTACAGGTGACACAATTTCAGGAAAAATTCGTCCTCCTAAAGAAGGTGAACGTTATTTTGCCCTCCTGAAAGTCAACGAAGTTAATTACGACAAACCTGAAAATGCCCGCAGTAAAATTCTTTTCGAAAACCTCACTCCATTACATGCAAACCGTCGTCTGCGCATGGAACGTGGTAATGGTTCAACTGAAGATTTAACTGCTCGTGTACTAGACTTAGCGGCTCCAATCGGTCGTGGTCAACGTGGTCTGATTGTGGCTCCACCGAAAGCCGGTAAAACAATGTTACTGCAAAATATTGCAGCGAATATTGCACACAATTACCCTGATTGCGTTCTGATGGTTCTGTTGATCGATGAACGTCCTGAGGAAGTGACAGAAATGCAGCGTTTGGTTAAAGGTGAAGTTATTGCTTCAACTTTCGATGAGCCTGCAGCACGTCACGTCCAAGTCGCTGAAATGGTGATTGAAAAAGCGAAACGTCTAGTTGAACATAAAAAAGACGTTATCATTTTACTCGACTCTATTACGCGTCTAGCTCGTGCATATAACACGGTTGTACCTTCCTCTGGGAAAGTATTAACCGGTGGTGTGGATGCTAACGCATTACACCGTCCAAAACGTTTCTTCGGTGCTGCTCGTAATGTTGAAGAAGGTGGAAGCCTGACAATCATTGCAACTGCACTGGTTGATACCGGTTCTAAGATGGATGAAGTTATTTACGAAGAGTTTAAAGGTACAGGTAACATGGAACTGCACCTATCTCGTAAGATTGCAGAAAAACGTGTTTTCCCTGCAATAGACTACAACCGTTCAGGTACGCGTAAAGAAGAGTTACTTACATCGCAAGATGAGTTACAAAAAATGTGGATCCTACGTAAGATTATTCACCCAATGGGCGAAATCGATGCGATGGAGTTCCTCATCAGTAAGTTAGCGATGACAAAAACCAACGAAGAGTTCTTTGATTTTATGAAAAGAGCGTAACCGTTAAGGTTCTCTACGTATTATAAAAAAGGTGCCTGTTATGGCACCTTTTTTTTGTTTTCATACTCGATAGTGGTGTATAAAAATTAAAGCCTACCATATTAAGCAGGTTTAATATTTTACTGATTTATTTTCAATAAATTAAGAACATGTTTTATTTGGTTCATTTATAAATAGCATTGGGTAACAGATGGAGTTTTTATTAAAAAATTAATAATAAACGATAGGAAATACTAACGAATATTCTTTAATTTATTGAATTAAAAGATAAATTTATGAAAATATTTATTTTGTGATTAGCGTTAAATTTATTTTCGCCACTTTATTATTTAATCATCAAGCGCCTATTTAAACATCAATCGATTAACTCAATTTTAGAGTATTGCTTTTATGGCATGCATATTGCAGCTATTCAGTATAAAATTACCGGATGTTTCGTTATTAAATCAAACACACTAATAAAGTGTAAAAACTAATAATGTTACAGGAATCTCTTTATGAATAAAGATTCGTCTTATAGCAGATTTCAGTACCAAGATGATAATGCATTGGCGTATGCTGGTTTATCTGCATTCGCTAACAAATTAGTTTTGAAAGTTAAATATAAAGATTAAGAGAGTCAAACAGTGGACACCATACACTTTGTAACCAATCTCTTCTACGTTTTCTTGTTTTCATTAGTTTTTATTTTTCTGGCTCGAGTTGTTGCAATAAAAATCGGGTTAGTTGATAAACCTAATTTCAGAAAGAAACACGTAGGATTAGTTCCTCTTGTTGGAGGAATTTCCGTTTTCTTTGGGATCTGTTTTGCATTTTATATTACCGGAGAATACATTCCTCATAAGTGGCTATACATCGCTTGTGCAGGGTTATTAGTCTTTATTGGCGCATTAGATGATAGGTTTGATATTAGCGTGAAACTAAGGGCTGGTATTCAAGCGATCGTTGCGGTTGTTATGATGACAGCGGCAGGGTTGAAACTTGATTCACTCGGTCATGCCTTTGGCCCATGGGAACTGGTACTGGGTCCATTCGGTTATATCGTTACCCTATTTGCAGTATGGGCAGCAATTAATGCTTTTAACATGGTTGATGGCATTGATGGGTTACTCGGTGGCTTATCTTCTGTTTCTTTTGGCGCTCTCGGCTTTTTGCTATATCAAAACGGTAACTATGCGTTAGCATTTTGGTGTTTTGCCTTTATTGCAGCTATCCTTCCTTATATTCTTCTTAATTTAGGTGTGCTAGGCCGTCGTTTTAAAGTTTTCATGGGAGATGCGGGAAGTACGCTGATTGGGTTCACTATTATTTGGATCCTTGTGGCTTCGACCCAAGAAGAAGTACATCCGATTAACCCAGTTACCGCTTTATGGATTATTGCGATCCCGCTAATGGACATGGTTGCCATTATGTATCGTCGAATTCGTAAAGGGATGAGCCCATTTTCACCCGATCGCCAGCACATTCATCATTTAATTATGCGTTCTGGTTTTACACCAAAAGGGGCATTTGTACTGATTACACTATCAGCGGCCGCTTTAGCATGTGTCGGTATTATTGGTGAACACTTAACATTTGTACCTGAATGGGTAATGTTGGCATTATTTTTGCTTGTATTTATGATGTATGGTTACTGCATCAAACGAGCTTGGAAAGTCGCCCGTTTTATTAAGCGAGTGAGACGTAGAGCACGTAGAGGAGCAGTACGGTAACGACAAAACGAAAATAGAGGTTCTGTGCAGTGAATAACTCAGAAACACAACCGAGTCAGCATCAATCGCCAATAGAGCCGGAATTGGATATCCGTGGTTTATGTCGCTCACTGTGGCAAGGTAAAATTTGGATCGTTGCATTTGCCGTTATTTTTGCAGCAATTGCCTTGGGAGCGTCCTATTTTATGCAGCCGAAGTGGAGTGCGACAGCAATTACGGATTTACCAACCGTCAATAATCTGGGAAGTTACTATTCTCAGCAGCAATTTCTGCGCAACCTCGATTCCCGTATTAATACTACGGGGCAAGAAGGGCAATTACCGACAATTGCAAAAGAAGCTTATCAAGAATTCACAAAGCAGCTTGGCTCTTATGATACACGTCGTCAATTTTGGCTAAATACGGATTACTATAAGCAGCGCTTAGAGAATGATCCTAAAGCAGATGCCGCATTATTGGATGAGCTCATCAACGATATTGAGTTTACGCCAGCAGATGAAGTCAAAAATTTAACCGATAGCATTAAGTTAGTGGCGGAAACTTCCGCAGATGCGAACCAGTTGCTGCGTCAATACACTCAGTTTGCTAACCAACGTGCCACAATGAATCTAAATGATGAAATTAAAGGCACTTGGGCAACGAAAATGCAATCCATGAAGGCATTAGTTAAACGTGAAGATATGGTGGCCAAGGCCGCTTATGAGCGACGTTTGAATGCACTGGAACAAGCATTAAAAGTTGCAGAAAAACAAGGTATTGTACGTAATCAAAGCGCAACACCTGTGGATGAAATCCCAGATTCAAAAATGTTTATGTTAGGTGCCCCTTTATTACAAGCACAAATTGAAACATTGAAAGCAACCGGCCCCGATCACGACAGTGATTACGACCAAAATATTGCCATGTTATCAACATTGAGCGTCGGGCCTACCCTCCAAGATAATTTTCAAGCATATCGCTATTTACGTACTCCTGAAGAGCCCGTTAAACGCGATAGTCCTCGTCGAGCCTTTATGATGGTTCTATGGGGAGCCATAGGGATGTTAGTAGGTGCCGGAGTGGTACTTGCTCGCCGCCGCCCATCTTGATTTTGGGATAAGCCACTGGCGAATTTTCCAGTGGCATATAAAGTTATTAAGATTATACAAAGCAGCTCACTGCGAAAGATAAATATAAGAGAGTCACTGTGAAAGTATTGACTGTATTCGGCACACGACCTGAAGCTATTAAAATGGCACCACTGGTTCATGCATTGGCTGAAGATACAGACTTTGAAGCTAAAGTTTGTGTTACGGCACAGCATCGTGAAATGCTAGATCAAGTACTGAAACTGTTTGAGATCATTCCAGATTACGATCTCAATATTATGAAGCCAGGGCAAGATTTAACTGATATCACTTGTCGTATTCTTGAAGGGTTGAAAAGCGTTTTTGCTGATTTTCAACCGGATGTTGTTCTTGTTCATGGCGACACAGCTACAACGATGGCAACTAGCCTTGCGGCATTTTACCATCGTATACCAGTAGGGCATGTTGAAGCGGGATTACGTACAGGAAACCTGTATTCGCCATGGCCTGAAGAGGCAAACCGTAAGATTGCTGGTCATTTAGCGATGTATCACTTCGCGCCAACTGAAAATTCACGCCAAAATTTGTTAAAAGAATCTATTCCTGACAGTCATATTTTTGTCACCGGTAATAGTGTGATTGATGCGTTATTGTGGGTACGTGATAAAGTCATGAGCGACCAGCATATGATGGAGAAATTGGCTGCAAATTACCCATTTATCGACCCAAATAAAAAAATGATTTTAGTCACGGGCCATCGTCGAGAAAGTTTTGGTGGTGGCTTTGAACGTATTTGTCACGCTTTAGCAGAAATTGCACAAGCGCATCCCGATGTGCAAGTCGTATATCCAGTTCACTTAAATCCAAATGTGAGTGAGCCTGTTAAACGTATACTGCATGATATTGATAATATTATTTTAATTAGCCCTCAAGACTACCTACCGTTTGTTTATTTGATGAACCATGCTTATTTAATTCTAACAGACTCAGGTGGTATTCAAGAGGAAGCGCCTTCTCTCGGTAAGCCTGTTTTGGTGATGAGAGATACCACAGAACGACCAGAAGCTGTTGATGCAGGTACTGTTCGTCTTGTGGGAACAGATACACAAAAAATTGTGAAAGAAGTTAATCGGTTACTGACAGATGACGCGGAGTATCACGAAATGAGCCGCGCACATAACCCTTATGGGGATGGTCATGCATGTCAGCGTATTCTTGCAGCATTGAAAAGTAATCAGGTGAAATTATGAGTTTTGAAACTATTTCTGTTATTGGCCTTGGTTATATTGGTTTACCAACAGCAGCAGCCTTTGCATCACGTAAAAAACAAGTGGTTGGTGTCGATGTTAACCAACATGCCGTTGATACTATTAACCAGGGTAAAATCCACATCGTGGAGCCAGAACTGGATATCGTGGTCAAAAAGGCGGTTGAAGAAGGCCATCTCAAAGCTTTTACTAAGCCGCAACCTGCAGATGCTTATCTAATTGCTGTGCCTACGCCATTTAAAGGCGAGCACGAACCTGACCTCGCGTATGTACGTGCTGCTGCTGAGTCTGTTGCTCCGGTGCTGAAGAAAGGGGATTTAGTCATCCTTGAGTCTACATCGCCAGTAGGAACAACAGAGCAAATGGCAGAGTGGATGGCAGCTGCTCGCCCTGATTTAACCTTCCCTCATCAAGCAGGGGAAGAAGCTGATATCGATGTAGCGTACTGCCCTGAGCGTGTGTTACCAGGCCAAGTGATGGTCGAATTAATTAAAAATGACCGTGTTGTTGGTGGTATGACGCCAAAATCCTCTCTGCGTGCAAGTGAGCTATACAATATTTTCCTTGAAGGTGAGTGTGTAATTACTAACTCAAGAACCGCGGAAATGTGTAAGTTAACGGAAAATAGCTTCCGTGATGTGAATATTGCTTTTGCGAATGAATTATCATTAATTTGTGCGGAACAAGACATCAATGTGTGGGAGTTAATCAGCCTCGCGAATCGTCATCCACGCGTTAATATTTTGCAACCAGGCCCAGGTGTTGGTGGGCACTGCATCGCGGTTGACCCATGGTTTATCGTTGCGCAAAATCCAAAACAATCACGCCTCATTCATACCGCTCGTTTAGTCAATGATGGCAAACCAATTTGGGTTGTTGACCAAGTGAAAGCGGCAGTGGCTGATTGCTTAGTGGAAACCGGTAAAAAAGCCAGTGAAGTGACCATTGCCTGTTTCGGCCTGTCATTTAAACCTAATATTGATGATTTACGTGAAAGCCCAGCAATGCACATCACCAAAATGGTAGCGAACTGGAACCCAGGTAAAACGTATGCGGTTGAGCCACACATCCATGAATTACCGACCTCTTTAAAAGGCATTTCTGAGCTAGTTTCGATTGAAAAAGCCGTTAATGAAGCGGATGTGATCTTAATGTTAGTTGACCACAATATGTTCAAAGGCATCCAAGGCTCTGCGATCCCACAAAAATGGGTTGTGGATACAAAAGGAGTATGGCGTTGAAACGCATTTTAATCACTGGAGGCGCCGGGTTTATCGGCTCTGCTGTTGTTCGTCATATTATTGAAAACACTGACGACAGCGCAGTGGTTCTGGATTGCTTAACCTATGCAGGTAACTTAGAGTCCCTTGCAACGGTTGCGAATAACCCGCGCTATGCTTTTGAGCAGGTGAATATTTGTGATAGAGCTGCATTAGATGCCGTTTTTGAAAAATACCAACCCGATGCCGTGATGCATTTAGCGGCAGAAAGCCATGTTGACCGTTCAATTGATGGCCCTGCGGCATTTATCGAAACCAACATTGTGGGAACTTACACATTGTTAGAGGCGGCGCGCCATTACTGGTCTGCGCTGAATGATGAGAAAAAAGCGGCTTTCCGTTTTCATCATATTTCGACAGATGAAGTTTATGGCGACCTCGAGGGGCCTGATGGTTTCTTCACAGAAACCACGCCTTATACGCCAAGTAGCCCTTATTCCGCATCGAAAGCATCGAGCGATCACTTGGTTCGTGCATGGCAAAGAACCTATGGTCTGCCGACGATGATCACCAATTGTTCAAATAACTACGGGCCGTATCATTTCCCAGAGAAATTGATCCCCTTAATTATTTTGAATGCTTTAGCGGGTAAGCCTCTGCCTGTTTATGGGAAAGGTGAGCAAATTCGTGACTGGCTGTTTGTTGAAGACCATGCACGAGCACTGCATTTAGTTGCGACAACCGCACAACCTGGCACCACCTATAATATTGGTGGTCATAATGAGCGCCGTAATATTGACGTTGTAGAAACGATTTGTGAGCTGCTTGAAGAGCTGCATCCGCAGAAGCCACAAGGTGTGGGGCACTACCGTGACTTAATCACGTTTGTGAAAGACAGACCGGGTCACGATATGCGTTATGCCATTGATGCCGCGAAAATTGAGCGCGAATTGGGGTGGACGCCACAAGAAACCTTCGAATCAGGTATCCGCAAAACGGTGCAGTGGTATTTGAACAATGAAACGTGGTGGCGCCGCGTACAAGACGGTTCCTATGCGGGCGAACGTCTAGGTCTAGGAAATTAGGTGACAGTATGAAAGGTATTATATTAGCTGGAGGGTCGGGGACGCGTTTGCATCCTATCACTCGCGGTATTTCTAAACAGTTATTGCCTATCTACGATAAGCCGATGATTTACTACCCGCTTTCAGTCCTGATGTTGGCGGGAGTTCGTGAGATTTTAATTATCTCTACCCCTGACGACTTGCCGATGTTTAAGCGTTTATTAGGGGATGGTCATGAGTTTGGGATTGAGCTGAGCTATGCAGAACAGCCATCACCAGACGGCCTTGCGCAAGCGTTTATCATTGGTGAAGAGTTCATTAACGGTGATTCGTGCTGTTTAGTATTGGGCGACAATATCTTTTTCGGCCATTCATTTAGCCCAAAATTAAAATCTGTTGCTAAACGAGTAAATGGCGCAACGGTTTTTGGTTACCAAGTGATGGATCCTGAGCGTTTTGGTGTCGTGGAATTTGACGATAATTTTAAAGCACTGTCGATTGAAGAAAAGCCGGTTAAACCTAAATCGAATTGGGCGGTGACAGGGCTGTATTTCTATGACTCACAAGTAGTTGAATTTGCAAAACAAGTTAAGCCTTCTGAACGAGGTGAGTTAGAAATCACGTCAATTAACCAAATGTACTTAGAACGTGGCGAATTAAACGTTGAATTGCTCGGTCGTGGTTTTGCTTGGTTAGATACAGGCACCCACGATAGCCTCATTGAGGCAGGTACCTTTGTGCAAACCGTTGAAAAACGTCAAGGTTTCAAAGTTGCTTGTTTAGAGGAAATAGCATGGCGTAACGGCTGGCTGACAGACGAGCAAGTCGCTTTTTCAGCGCAACAGCTGAAAAAAACAGGTTATGGGCAATATTTAGAGGATTTATTACGTGTCCGTCCGCGCCAGTATTGAGAGCCTGCCATGGGAGAGCGAATTTTTTCATCGCTCAACGGCAAAGTTGAATTTTACGGGGGATAATCTCGAGACCCTCCTTGCTTATCAAATAAATGAATACGATATCGTGCAAGCAAAAGTCGCCGCGTCTGAAACGCAGCTGATTGATGATTTGGCTGGTATGGGTTTTTCATTTGTTGAAGGTGAAATCGATTTCGCTCTTACTATTGGCACAGAAAATGCTTATTTAAAGGCAGGTTTAACAGCGGAAGAGCACATTGTTGTTGCACAAGTGGATGATATTCCTACTTTACGGCAAGCCGCTGAGTCTGTCTTTAGCAAAAGCCGCTTTAGAGCACCTTGGTATCGTGATGGTGATAGCGGTCAGTTTTATGCGTTGTGGATAGAAAAATCAGTACTTGGTACGTTTGATCACACTTGTTTACTAGTTAAAGACGCGTCTGGTGCGATATTGGGCTTTGTGAGTTTACGGCATCTTGATGCAGAAACAGCACGGGTTGGCCTACTAGCGAAAATGCCAGAAGCGAAGGGGCAAGGTGTAGGGCGTAAGTTGATGTCAGCAGCATTTAATTGGTGTGTGGAACACCAAAAAGCACAGTTAAATGTGGCCACGCAAATCAGTAATGTTGCGGCATTAAATCTTTATTCACGTAGCGGTGCAGCAATTGCCAGTACCGCTTATTGGTTATACAGGGGACAACATGATTCCATTTAATAAACCACCAGTTGTAGGTACTGAATTAGAGTATATGAGACAAGCCATGGAAAGTGGCAAACTGTGTGGTGACGGTGGCTTCACGAAACGTTGTGAAGAATGGATGGAAAAACGGTTTAATTGCCCGAAAGTGCAGTTAACGCCATCTTGTACGGCCTCATTAGAAATGGCGGCGATCCTGATTGATACTAAGCCGGGTGATGAAATCATCATGCCAAGCTTTACTTTTGTATCAACCTCTAACGCATTTGTATTACGTGGCGCTAAAATCGTGTTTGTTGATATCCGTCCGGATACCATGAATATCGATGAAACTAAAATTGAAGCCGCAATCACTGAACGTACGCGTGCCATCGTTCCAGTCCATTATGCAGGTGTTGCTTGCGAGATGGACACCATTATGGCTATCGCGAAAAAACACGATTTATTCGTGATTGAAGATGCGGCACAAGGTGTGATGTCGACGTATAAAGGCAAAGCACTGGGGACTATCGGCCACATTGGCTGTTATAGCTTCCATGAAACTAAAAACTATTCTTCAGGCGGTGAAGGTGGGGCAACGCTTATCAATGATAAAGACTTGATTAGCCGTGCTGAAGTGATCCGTGAAAAAGGAACGAACCGTAGCCAATTTTTCCGTGGTCAAGTCGATAAATACACATGGCGTGATATCGGCTCAAGCTACTTGTTGTCTGATTTGCAAGCGGCTTATTTATGGGCACAGTTAGAAGAAGCCGACAAAATTAATGAGCGCCGTTTACTACTATGGAAACGGTATGATGAAGCGTTGCAGCCATTGGTTGATGCGGGACGTTTAGTCCTAGCAACTGTGCCAGAAGGCTTAAAACATAATGCCCATATGTTCTACATCAAACTTAAAGATATCGAAGAGCGTACCGAATTCAATGATTACATGAAATCTCATGGCATTTTGACGGTATTCCACTACGTTGCATTACACACTAGCCCGGCAGGTATTGAGTTTGGCCGTTTCCATGGTGAAGATAAATATACAACATCAGAAAGTGATCGCTTAGTGCGTTTACCGATGTTCTACAACATGACTGATGACGAACAGCAGACGGTCATTGAGCGAATCAAAGCGTTCTTTGCCTAATGTCTCTTGCTAAAGCATCGGTTTGGACTGCTGGCTCTACCCTGATTAAAATCGGGGTAGGCCTGTTAATCGTTAAGTTGTTTGCAGTCTCATTTGGGCCTAGCGGTGTGGGGCTGGCGGGTAACTTCCGCCAATTGATTACTGTACTAGGGGTGTTATCTGGTGCAGGGATTTTCAATGGTGTCACAAAATATGTTGCAGAGCACCACCAAGACCCACAAAAATTACGTGCGGTTCTGGGAACTTCATCGACGATTATTCTAGGATTTTCAGCGCTACTTGCGCTTATCTTTTTACTTTGCAGTGCGCCAATTAGCATGGCGTTATTTGATAGTGAAAAATACAGCTCAGTTATTCAAATAGTCGCCTTAATTCAAATGGGTATCGCGTATGCGAACTATTTTCTGGCTATTTTGAAGGGCTACCGAGACGCATCAGCAAACGCATTAGCCATTATTTTAGGTAGCGTAATTGGTGTAATTGCTTATTATTTATGCTATCTAGTGGGCGGGTATGAAGGTGCACTAGCGGGGTTAGCATTAGTTCCTGCACTTGTGGTATTGCCTGCGGCTGGGATGATAATTAAACGCAAGCAGTTTGCGTTATCGTCATTGAAGCCAGCATGGGACAAAGCGATTGCGACTAATTTAGGCAAATTTACGGTCATGGCGATGCTAACGGCAGTCACACTGCCAGTCGCTTATATCATGATGCGAAACTTACTTGCCCAAACCTATAGCTGGGATGAAGTGGGGTTATGGACCGGTGTGACCACCATTTCAGATGCCTATTTGCAGTTTATTACCGCGACATTTTCAGTGTATTTATTGCCGACGTTATCGCGTTTGCAGCATAAAAATGAAATCACAGCAGAAATTGTTAAAGCATTGAAGTTTGTTTTACCTGCTGTTGCCGTTGTGAGTTTTACAGTTTGGTTACTACGTGATTTCGCGATTTGGTTGCTGTTCTCAAAAGAGTTTACAGGGATGAGAGACCTGTTTGCATGGCAGCTAGTCGGTGATGTATTGAAAGTGGGGGCGTACGTATTTGGCTATTTGGTCATTGCCAAAGCCGCATTGCGTTTTTATGTCCTCACTGAAGTGAGTCAATTTTTATTATTAACGGGCTTTGCCCATTGGCTTATCCCTGAACATGGTGCAGTAGGTGCAACTCAGGCTTATATGGCCACTTATATTGTCTATTTTACCTTATGTTGTTGCGTATTTTTGATTTACCGTAGGCGAGCATGACAACCTTAATACATGTACTGGGATCGAATCTCCCACACCACAACCAGACGGTACTGACGTTTTTTAATGACGTCATTTGCCAAGAAATGGCTTCGTCATCAACGCCGCATTTTATGGTGGTAAGCGATGATGCGCAGCTTGCTGACGCTTATCCTCAGCTAAAAATAGATGTTTTTGCGAATAAACAGGCCATTGCTAATAGTGTTATACAGCGTGCCAAGGCAGACCGCCGTACTCGCTTTTTCTTTCATGGGCAATTCAACGCCCCTATTTGGTTAGCGCTATTATTTGGTCAAATCAAATCCCATCAGTTTTGGTGGCATATATGGGGAGCTGACCTCTATGAAGAATCTAGCTCTCTAAAATTTAAGTTATTCTATATTTTGCGTCGTTTAGCGCAGAAAAAAGTAGGGCATGTGTGTGCAACACGTGGCGATTTGTGCTATTTCCACCAGTCGAACCCTAAAGTGCCTGCCACTGTGTTGTATTTTCCAACACGAATGGACCCCGCATTGACAATTAGCGAGCCTAAGGCACGTGAAGGTTCTCAACTGACTATTTTGTTGGGTAACTCAGGTGACCGTTCTAATCGTCATGTAGAGGCGCTGAGTGCGATTAAACAGCAATTTGGTGATGAGGTTAAAGTTATTGTCCCAATGGGCTATCCTGCAAATAACCAAGGCTATATTGAACAAGTCGAACAGGCTGCAAATAGTGAGTTTACTTCAGGGCAAGTAGAAATTCTGAAAGAGCGCATGGAGTTTAGCGAGTACCTTAATTTGCTCAAATCCTGTGATCTTGGCTATTTTATTTTTAATCGCCAGCAAGGTGTTGGTACGGTTTGTTTGTTAATCCAATTTGGTATTCCATTTGTGATCAGTCGTCAAAATACATTTTGGCAGGATTTAACTGCTCAAAATGTCCCTGTATTTTTCTATGGTGACAACCTGACGATACCGCTGGTGGATGAAGCTCAGCGCCAAATGAGCTTATTAGATAAACAGCATATCGAATTTTTTGCTCCTAACTTTACTGAAGGCTGGAAAGCCGTTCTCAGTGCCGTGGAGGAGCGAGCATGACACTGACGGAGTTAGGTGGCTTAGCACTGGTCTACCTGATATCAATTATTTTTATTGGTACTTTGTTGTACAAAGAGTTTTTACGTGCTCGGTTTAACTTCAATATTTTCTTTTCAATGTTGTATTTATTGACGTTTTACTTTGGTTTTCCATTAACTTGTGCGTTAGTGTTCCAATTTGATGTTGCGGTTGTGAAAGCGGATTACTTACTTTACGCCCAACTAGCGGCTACCAGTTTTTATGCGATTTATTATGTTGCTTATAAAACACGGCTTTCTAGGCAACCAGACGCACCACGGCGTGCGTTGTTTAGCATGAACAAAGTGGAAACGAATCTAACCTGTCTGTTATTGATACTGATTGCAGTCGTGACAGTAGGTATCTTTTTCATGCAGAACGGTTTTTTGCTGTTTAAGCTAAAATCCTATAGCCAAATTTTCTCCAGCCAAGTTTCTGGCGTGGCATTAAAACGCTTTTTCTATTTCTTCATACCGGCAATGTTGATTGTTTATTTCTTGCGACCGACACAGAAACGTTGGATTTTCTTCCTCGTTAGTACCGTTGCATTTGGTTTCTTGACCTATGTTATCGTTGGAGGAACCAGAGCGAACATTATTATTGCTTTCGCACTATTCTTATTTATTGGGATTGTCAGGGGTTGGATTACGCTGTGGATGCTAGCTGCAGCCGGGGTCGCAAGTATTGTAGGTATGTTCTGGTTAGCCTTAAAGCGCTATGGGCTAGATGTCAGTGGTGCCGAAGCGTATTACACTTTCTTGTACTTAACACGGGACACATTCTCCCCGTGGGAAAACTTAGCATTACTGCTAAGCCACTATGATGAGATGGACTTTCAAGGCCTAGCGCCGATTATCCGTGACTTTTATGTTTTTATTCCTTCTTGGGTTTGGCCAGAACGCCCAGATACGGTATTGAATTCTGCCAACTATTTTACGTGGGAAGTACTAAACAACCATTCTGGACTGGCAATTTCCCCAACACTGATTGGTTCATTGGTGGTGATGGGTGGGGTGATTTTTATACCACTCGGAGCCATAGTTGTGGGGCTTATCATCAAATGGTTTGATTGGATCTATGGCATGAGCCTGAAAGAACCGAATCGCTATAAGGCTGCCATTATGCAGGCATTTTGTTTTGGTGCCATTTTTAACATCATTGTTTTAGCGCGTGAAGGCGTGGATTCTTTCGTCTCACGGGTGGTTTTCTTCTGCTTAATATTCGGACTGTGTCTGGTGTTAGCAAAATTACTGTATTGGTTATTTGAAAGTGCAGGGCTTATTCGCACAAAAACAGCTTCTTTTTTAAGAAGCCAACAGCGTGAAAGCCGCTAAAGGAGTATCATGGAATCGTCATCAACTCAGTCTTCATCCGTTACACAGCCATCTATTCCACAATATAGTATTCGTGGTCATAATATTTGGGGCTTTAAAAATATGGCCCATTTTTTAGACTACTTATTTGCTGGTGGGGAAACGAAAACGGGAACGCTCGTTGCGATTAATGCAGAAAAAGTGATGATCGCTGAACAAGATACGGCTTTAAATACGTTACTAGGCCAAGCCGAATATTTATATGCTGACGGAATTAGTATTGTCCGTGCTATTCGTCGTAAATACCCCCAAGCTGAAGTTTCCCGCGTGGCTGGTGCTGACTTGTGGGAAGGGTTAATGGAACGGGCCGGTAAAGAAGGTACGCCAGTTTTCCTAGTGGGTGGCAAACCAGAAATTCTAGAGCAAACTGAAAGCAAGCTACGCTCGCAGTGGAATGTGAACATTGTAGGTTCGCAAAACGGCTATTTTACTGCTGAAGAGCGAAGTGCATTGTTCGAACGCATTCGTGCAAGTGGTGCAAAAATTGTCACTGTTGCGATGGGTTCTCCGAAACAAGAAATTTTTATGCGAGATTGCCGAAGTGTGTACCCAGATGCCTTATATATGGGCGTTGGGGGGACTTATGATGTGTTTACAGGGCATGTAAAACGTGCACCGAAAGTTTGGCAAAACTTAGGGTTGGAATGGTTGTATCGCTTACTATCTCAGCCTTCCCGTATTACTCGTCAGTTTAAATTACTGAAATTTTTAGGTTACTATTACGGCGGTAAGCTGTAATTTTTATAGTGATTTGATTTTTATCGTTATTATCGATGTATTTTACTGGCCGCAAGTAGGCCTAATCCCTTGCTTGCGGTCTGAATTCTCCGAATGACTGGTCTCTTTCTTCAAATATTTCTATAATCCCTCAAAAATAATCATATTCGCACCAGTTTGTGCTTAATCTTGCGGCTATGGCATTTTTTTAATCGCCTAATTGATGCTTTTCAAATAATTGCAGTGATTATTACTAACTGAGTTTCAATTAAAACTGCATTTTAAATATCTAATTTTGACAGGGGTATGTATGGGAAATCCACAGCAAGGGCTTCAACGTGGGTTAGAAGCACGGCATATCGAGCTGATTGCGCTCGGTGGGACTATTGGCGTTGGGTTATTTATGGGGTCGGCCAGTACACTAAAATGGGCTGGGCCTTCTGTCTTACTGGCTTATATCATCGCAGGAATTTTTGTTTTCTTCATTATGCGTTCAATGGGGGAAATGCTATTTCTTGAGCCTGTAACCGGTTCTTTTGCTTCGTTTGGTTATAAATACTTAAGTCCGTTTTGGGGATGTCTCACTGCGTGGGGCTACTGGTTTATGTGGGTGGCCGTTGGTATCTCAGAGATCACTGCCATTGGCGTATATGCTGAATATTGGTTCCCTGACGTGCCTCAATGGATTTTTGCCATTATTGCCGTGGTATTAGTCGCATTAGCTAACCTAGCTGCTGTTCGGCTGTATGGAGAGCTTGAGTTCTGGTTTGCCATGATCAAAGTGACCACGATTGTGGTGATGATTTTAATTGGCTTAGGGCTGATTTTTTTTGGTCTTGGTAATAATTTTGAACCGATTGGGCTAGCAAACCTCACTGAGCATGGTGGTTTCTTTGCAGGGGGTTGGAAAGGTTTCTTATTTGCGTTGTGTATCGTTGTGGCCTCTTATCAAGGGGTTGAATTAGTTGGGATCACGGCAGGTGAAGCGAAAAATCCTCAAGTTACATTAAGAAAAGCGATCAATAATATTTTATGGCGTATATTAATTTTTTATGTGGGTGCTATTTTTATTGTTGTGACACTCTTTCCGTGGACGGAAGTGGGTTCACAAGGTAGCCCATTTGTTCTTACGTTTGCGAAAGTGGGGATTGTGTCCGCAGCCGCTGTAATTAACTTTGTGGTGTTAACTGCGGCGTTATCTGGTTGCAATAGTGGCATGTATAGTGGTGGGCGAATGCTATATGCCTTAGCGCAAAATAAGCAATTACCTAAGTCATTATTGAAATTAACGAAAAATGGCGTACCAGCACGTTGCGTTGGCTTTACTATTCTCTGTTTAGTGGCGGGTTCTAGCTTGAATTACATCATACCGAATCCAGAAAAAGTCTTTGTGTATGTCTATAGTGCGAGTGTGTTACCAGGTATGGTGCCTTGGTTAGTGCTATTGACCAGCCAAATCCGTTTTCGCCAACAAAACAAAGAAAAGCTTATTGGGCATCCTTTCAAATCGATCCTTTTTCCATGGGTTAACTATGCGACCTTATTATTTTTAGCCTGCGTATTGGTTGGGATGGCGATTAACCCAGATACCCGTTTATCTTTAATCGTTGGCGCCATCTTTTTAGGGGGCGTTTCACTGCTTTATTTCATTATTCGCCTGTTCAATAGCCGCAATACAAAAATTTAGTGGTGGTGCTTCGACGGATTTTTATTAGTCGTACAGTGAAAAAGAGGGTAAATATGCTCTCTTTCTCAGCGAAATGGATAAAAGGCAAGCAATCGATATTTTTATTTCAAAAAGGACTAGACAGCGGGAGGATAAATCCGTACTATCCTCTCCCGCAACGGCGTTAAGCGCCCGTAGCTCAGCTGGATAGAGCGCTGCCCTCCGGAGGCAGAGGTCTCAGGTTCGAATCCTGTCGGGCGCACCAGTTTTAGCGCTTCGCTACGGTTGGCAAAATGACGTTGTATGTAGTAATATAGCAACGCTTTGAAAAAAGTGAAGTTATGGTGGCTATAGCTCAGTTGGTAGAGCCCTGGATTGTGATTCCAGTTGTCGTGGGTTCGAGTCCCATTAGCCACCCCATTTTTTTGTGACATTGCGAGGGTGGCGGAATTGGTAGACGCGCTAGCTTCAGGTGTTAGTGTCCTATGGACGTGGGGGTTCAAGTCCCCCCTTTCGCACCACGAAGAAATGTAATAGGTATTAATAAGTACTACAAAATTTCGGCGAGTAGCGCAGCTTGGTAGCGCAACTGGTTTGGGACCAGTGGGTCGGAGGTTCGAATCCTCTCTCGCCGACCAATTTAAAGAAACCTGTCTTAACCGACGGGTTTTTTGCTTTTTATGCTTTATAATCATCACACTTCAACCCATCGCATTGTTGTCTGCGTTAGTCTCCTAGAATCACATATTTGTGTATATTCATCGGTATATCTTCACTTACCGCCTAGCTATAACCTGAATTGTTTAAAGTCTACTTAGTGCTGTTTCTTCAATAATGATTGGCTATGGTTAATTGCTTGTTTTTATTTGTAATTTAGCAGGTTAACTAGCCTGTGTCGTAAAATAGATACAATTCATTATATTGGTGTCGCCAAAAGGAGACATTTTACTTGTTGATTTATAAGGGAATATAAATAACTGTTTTATGCTGTCTCTAAACTGCGACAGAATAGCAAGATAAGATACAGGCACCACATTAGTGAATTCTTTAATGTTAGGGGGATTTCTTTCCAAGAAGGAAAATTATGTGTAAAACCGAGAGATGAGAGCGAAGCCAAAAGAGTAAGCTTAAAAAAACTTCGTTTTAAAAAGTTGGCATGCATTGTGCATTATTTTATATGTAGATGCTCATCTCACTTCTTATGACAGCGAAGCTTCATAAACCCAGAGATGACGCAAAGCCGATTATCGGTGCCTATTGTCCAACTTAGATGATCAAGAGCTCATCCTCTTACCATCAACGAACGGGCGAAACGTTGAGTGAGGCACCATCCGTCTGTAGACCTGATTGTATTTTACACCTGCCTTGTGCAGGTGTTTTTTTTGTTTATGTAAAAAGCCAAGCCCCTTAGAAAATGACTAAGAGGCTGAAAATAAGATAGGTATTAGCTTCTACCTTTACTAAACCACTTACTGAACCAGCGAGTAATATAGGTATAGCAGAGGATAATGAATGTAATAATGAAAATGTCTTTACTAAGATCTTCGGTATTAAAACCAATAATCATAATAAAAACAAAAGGTGATAATACTAACAGCAGAAGATCAAAGAATATTTGTAAACGGTTTGGGGTTGCAATAATCCAGCGCCAAATAGTTTTAATGACATTCATATCGATATCCCTAATTCATTCAAAGCAAAGATGTATATAAAGCTTTATACACTATGTGTTTATTTTATAACATAGCCAAGTGTGTTTTGCTGATCCTTAAATAACGATTATTGATTAAACATTGAGTTATTGATCTGTAATGTTACCAATCATAAACCTCATATTCTCCTTTTACGATGATTTAATACGACTAACGCAATGTATTTAAATTCTTTTCTGCGTTTTGATTGGGGAAGCTAGGCTTAGTGGCAGTTAAGTTTATGAATAAAAAAACTCCACTAAAAGGTGTGGAGTTTTTAGAAAAGGATAAGCAAGAATATTAGTTTCGTTCTTGTTTTAATGAATGGTTTAATGCATCTTGGCGAATTTTTGCCGCATCACTAGATTTATGTTGCCTGTCAAACGCATCGGCTAACCATGATGCATCCTGAACATCAAAACGTTGTGCTAAAGCGGCCTTAAAGTAGGTCTCTGCTTTGTCCCATTGGGCATGCTGTAGCGATAAAACACCTAATGTACTGTTGAGTAACGGGGTGGCACCGTTTTGCTTTTGCAGATGTAAAAGGGTTTTTTCGATAATTTCAGGGCGTTCACTATTCAGTTTTGGCACTAGCAGGAGTAAGCGTTCATCATATTGCTGTTTTAAGCCATCAATAATCATTTTTTCTGCACTTGCAGTATCGCCACATTCAATCAAATGTTCTGCTAAGAAAGCTTGCAATGCGGTTTCATGACGAACTCGGCGAGGTTGTGCTTTCCACCAAGCTTTTAGCCCATCACTACCCCCTTCAGCCATATATTGGTTCATCAACCCTTTGTAAGCCTTTAATTTCAATGCATCGAGCTCATCTTCATTGTGTAACTGTACTTTAGCCATAACAGGAAGTAATTCAATCAGTGACTGATAGGCGCCCGAACGTAAATAAGCTTGTTCCGCAAGACGCAATACTTCAGGGTGTCTTGGGGCTTTGTCGAGAAGTTTATCAATACCATTGCGAGCAGCATGGACTTCTCCTTCCGCTAATTGGATACGGACACGGCTGATATCAACAGGAAGCTGGTCACTCCCTGCGGCTTCGGCGGCTCTATCCAAGTATTGGTGAGTGCGATATTCATCACCACGCTGTTGAGCAGCTTCGGCTGCCATGAGGTAGTTAATGACTGGTTGTTGAGAAAAATCAGCATGTTTGCTCATTAATTTTTCAACTTGCTCGAAATCACCTTCTGCTAATTTCAGTAGCGCTTTTTGTGTTTGAGTATGCGCTTTGTGGTATTTACGACCACTTACCCAACCTCGGGTACGTGATGTCGTGCTGATAAAACGGCGGTAGCACCAACCAAGGAATAACAGCACAAACTGGAGCAAGATAAAGCCCAAAACGAGGCTGGTTACACTGGTCGTAATGTCATAATTATCTGTACGGATAAAAACATAACCTTGGTGACCCGCTAATAATGGGCCTAAGATTATCCCTGCAATAAGTACTATAAATAGGATCAGGACTTTTATCATAATTACCCCCTATTGCCAGCAGGCTCTGCTGATTCAGAAGGGTGTGAATTGTCAGCTGACTCTGCTTTTTGCGTATCCGTGGCAGGAACAGCGGCATCTGCTGCGGCTTCTGTTGGCGCTTCAGTCGCATCCGCTGCGGCATCAACGGCACCATCGCTAACTTTTGTATTGTCGGATGACTGAGAAAGTAAGCTACGAACCCGTGTTTGCATGATTTTTTCTAGCTTTTCTTGGCTTTCCAAGGTATCAGGCATGTCAATATCAATCGGCTGATTGATTAGGTCGTCAATGGTTGATAGGAATGCTTTGGTTTCAGGCGCCTCAGTATCAAAATAGGCTCTTACCCAAGTCGATGCCTGCTCTAATGACTGTTTGTAGGTGGCTTCTTGATAACGTGGTACGGCTTGCGCTGCAATTAATAGCTGAGAGCGAATGTTTTCACGTAGGTAAATGTCTTGATTTGGTGCAAGGAGAGGGGCTTCTGAGCCATCACGAGCTCGTACTGTGACAAAGTCATTTGCAAAACTTTTCCAGCTACGCGCCAAATTTTGTTTCCAATCCGAAATATCATCGCTAACGTCAGCGTTATCTTCAGCTTTCGCATCTCCACTGTTTAAATCCGCTAAACGTAAGTTATCGACTTCATTGCTTAGCTGGTTTAAACGTAAAATAATGCCGTCATAGTCAACTTGGTTGATTGCGGCTAATTTAGCCATATCACTGTTAATTGATTTACGAATGTCGAGTAGGCTTGGGTCATTCATTTCTGCCAAGCTTGAGTCAGCGCTTTTTAGCAGAACGGCCGCGGTTACTGGGTCGCGATCATTCCACAGCTTTCTTCCCGCCATTTTGACCATAAAGTCAGCTTGTGCAAGTAGCCAACTTTTAACATCAGCGCTAGATAACGCAGTAACGTGCGCTTGCAGCTCTTGCATGCGGCGGTTGAGATTCTCTTCATATTCACGAGAATGGCTTTTTATTTCAGCATTAGCCGCAATTAATGCATCTAACCGCTGCCTGTCTGAGTTTTGTTGTTCGATTAAATCACTTAATTTTTGTTTTAATTCATTGTTTTCATTGACTAAGGTGGCATTACTTTGTTGAGTGAAATAGTACAGCCCACCGCCAATAGCGATGATAATAGCGATAGCAATTACACCGCCTATCAGACCAGAACGTTTTTGTTCCGAAGAAGGTTTAGTTTTTGGGCGCTGTTGTTCTGCACCAGCTTCTGGGGTAACCGTCTCGGTTGTTTTATCGTGTTCCGTCATAAATTAGCATCCCATATCGATTGAAATTAATGCTTCTAATAAAGCATTATTATCTGCGCTATTAGCTACACAGACCTTTTGCCATCCGCCTCTGCGGGCTTGGTCTGCAATCCGTTCACTGACGACAAGTAGGCGGCGGGAAAACCACCAAGTTTGGTATTCTTCAGTGATTAATTCTTCTAACAAGGCTAACATTTGACCACTCGTGATCACAACATCTGTAATACCGGTTTGAAACCACTGCTGATTGAACAGAGCTTTATCATAATCAACCGGGTACCTTGTATAACATTCACAATAACTGACTTGCGCACCTCGAGCCCGTAATGTTGACGCGAGAAGCTCTCGCCCGCCATTTCCACGTAATAACAGGGCGTTTTTCCCTTCGAGAAATTGAAGCTCAGGGTGTGTCAGTAGTATTTCACTGGTTTCGCCTTGCTCCGCCCAACGTATGTCTTTTCCGGTTACTTGCTGAAAATATTGCCCTGTAGAGCGGCCAATTCCGTAGTAAGATAACTTATCTGACCAGCTACGCCCCATTTGTTCAAGTGTTAAATTTGCATATTCGACTGCATTTTTAGATAAAAGAAAGACTAAATCATTCGCAGTAAGGCTATCAAGTTGAGGAATAAGGGTATTTAATTCAGCACCGGGCCCTATGCGAATTAAAGGAGAGGCGAAGGCTTCCCCCCCTTTGGTGGTGATTGCCGTGATCAGCTCTGAACATGCGGGCTCAGGGCGAGTGACAAGCACTTTCATGCAGGCGGGTTTCCTTGGTAGACATCCGCCAAAATATCCCTTGCACCGCGTTCAAGTAATTCTTCAGCCAATGATACCCCTGCTTGGTTAGCTTCACTTGGTGAAACTCGTCGTTCTCCACGAATAATCACACTACCGTCTGGCGCTCCAACCAAGGCGCGTAGCCATATTTTGTCATCTTGCCAAATAGCATAACTGCCAATGGGAACTTGGCAACCACCTTCAAGGCGCATATTCATTGCTCGTTCAGCCAGAACACAGGTCGATGTTGCGTCATTATTTAGTTTCGCGAGTAACTCACGGGTTTTACTATCATTTAAACGGCATTCGATGCCGACAGCACCTTGGCCAACGGCAGGCAAGCATTGTTCAGGGGCAAGGGCGGTTTTAATTCGAGTTTCTAGCCCCAAACGTTTTAACCCTGCAACGGCCAAAATAATGGCGTCATATTCACCGTTATCTAGTTTTGATAAGCGTGTTCCGACATTGCCGCGTAAGTCACGAATGACTAAATCAGGGCGGAGCTCCCTTAATTGGCATTGACGACGCAAACTCGATGTTCCGACAATACTGCCTTCCGGTAGTGCCTCAAGATTATCATAGTGGTTTGAGACAAAGGCATCTCGAGGGTCTTCACGTTCACAAATCGTGACTAATCCTAAGCCTTCAGGAAATTCAACAGGGACATCTTTCATCGAATGAACGGCAATGTCTGCGCGCCCTTCTAATAAGGCAAGTTCTAATTCTTTGACGAATAACCCTTTCCCGCCAACTTTCGCGAGAGGTGTATCAAGGATGATGTCGCCTTTTGTCACCATAGGCACGAGTTCAACCAGCAAACCTGGGTGAAGTTGCTCTAATTTGTCTTTGACAAAGTGCGCTTGCCATAGGGCTAAAGGGCTTTTGCGCGTTGCAATACGCACGATATTTGTTGATGTCATTTTACTGTTTTCTCTGGCGAAAAATGCCGCAGATTAACCATACAATTGGCCTTAGTTTTAACATGTTAAGGATATTTTTTCCAGTTAGGCGCAAAACCACTCTCTGAATTGTTGATAACTGATTTACTTTTTCTTCCATGATGCAAGAACGCGATTCAAAATGAGATGACCTAGAATAGCTATTAAGCAATTTCTTTAGCTTATCGTGCTATCTTTCGTGTGAAACACTCTGCGGTTTGTATTAATTCGTGTTGAAGCGAGTAAGCGCAGACACTGTGCGTATTGTACTTAATATCGTTTGATTTTGCTGTTTTACTAAACAATTGAGTAAAAAGAAATTATTCCATTGAAAAACAAGGGATATTTTATAGATTAAAAAATAAAAAGCCTTTTTATACAATATGTTGAAAAGCATTTTGTATCAAAAATAAGCGTATAAAATTATGTGATCTACTTTACCCTTTTGATGCAAGGTGTTAAATTGATCACGTTTCCGACAATCCATTTGAAAATTATTTTAAATCTATCTCTATCTGTTGGGTGCTGGGAAATTCTCAGGTTTGTATTACTTTCATTCAATCAGGCGTAACCTTTGTATCTCTATATTGAAACCTTAAAACAAAGACTGGATGCGATAAACCAATTACGGTTAGAACGTGCAACAGCTTCTATGAGTGAAACCTTCTCGAAGGTTTATAGCTTGCTGCCTGTCTTGTTTCATTATCATCATCCAATGATGCCTGGTTTTATTGAAGGTAATGTCCCCCATGGTGTCTGTTTTTTCTCTCCTGATACAGAGCAAAAAAAATGGTTGGCACCTTTCGAACGTTTTCTACCCACGATTGAAACCGAAGCGAATGGCGAATTACCTATTACGGGTATTTATTCGATGGGAAGCACTTCATCTGTTGGGCAAAGTCAGTGTTCAGATATTGACGTTTGGGTTTGCCATCCTTCTTGGTTGGACCATGAAGAAAAACGTTTTTTGCAAAAGAAGTGTACCTTAATTGAGCAGTGGGCTGCGTCTTTGGGGATTGATGTCACTGTTTTTTTAATTGATGAAAATCGTTTTCGCCATCATGCTAGTGGGCATATTGGTGGGGAAAACTGTGGTTCAACGCAACATATCTTATTGTTAGATGAATTTTATCGAACAGCTGTACGTATGGCGGGTAAACGTTTGCTGTGGACTATGGTGCCAGTCGAAGAAGAGCAGCATTACGATGAATATGTTATGGGGCTATATGCACAAGGCGTGCTAACACCGAATGAATGGCTTGATTTAGGTGGTTTAAGTGAGCTTTCTGCGGCGGAATACTTCGGTGCAAGTCTATGGCAGCTATACAAAAGTGTTGATTCCCCCTATAAAGCCGTATTGAAGAGTATTTTACTGGAATCCTATTCATGGGATTACCCTAACGGTAAGTTATTAGCGATGGAGTTTAAGCGTCATTTACATGCAGGCGAAATTGTGTGTTATGGCTTGGACTCATACTGTTTGATGTTAGAGCGTGTGACACGTTACCTGACTGAAATTAATGATCTAACTCGTCTTGACCTTATCCGCCGTTGTTTCTACCTAAAAGTGTGTGAAAAACTATCTGAAAAAGAGGATAACACATGCTCAGGCTGGCGCCGTGATGTGTTGTCTCAATTGGTTGAATCATGGGGGTGGGGTGCAGAACGTTTGTCTATTCTCGACACACGTAATCAATGGAAAATTGAGCGTGTCCGTGAGGCACACAACGAGTTACTTGATACGATGATGCAAAGTTATCGTAATCTCATTCGCTTTGCGCGTAGAAATAATTTAAGTGTTAGTGCAAGCCCACAAGATATTGGGGTACTAACCCGTAAATTATATGCGGCTTTCGAGGCGCTACCTGGTAAGGTGACATTAGTTAATCCACAAATTTCACCTGATTTGAGCGAAGCGCATCTCACCTTTATTTATGTACCCGAGGGGAGAGCTAACCGTAGTGGTTGGTATTTGTATAACCAAGCGCCAAATATTGAGGCCATTATTGGTCATCAACCTCTTGAATATAATCGCTATTTAAATAAATTAGTGGCATGGGCATATTTTAACGGCCTGTTGACTGAGAATACTCAGGTTTATATGCATAACGGGAAGTCTCAGTGTGATGAACGAAAGCTGCTTGAGTTGATGCATGATGTATCAAGCCATTTCCCTATCAGGTTACCCGCTCCAACGCCAAAAGCGCTTTATAGCCCTTGTGAAATCCGCCATCTTGCAATCATTGTTAACTTAGAAAAAGACCCAACACAGGTATATTCTGAGCAAGTCGTTCATGTTGATTTTAGAAAACTGGATATTTTCAGTTTTGGGGAATCACAACGGTGTCTGATTGGTAGTATTGATTTGTTGTATCGTAATTCGTGGAATGAGGTAAGAACGTTACATTTCAGCGGAGAACAATGCATGTTAGAAGCACTTAAGACCATTTTAGGAAAAATGCATCAAGATGCATCACCTCCTGAAGCGGTTGAAGTGTTTTGTTATAGTGAGCACTTACGCGGGCTGATTCGTACCCGTGTACAACAGCTGGTATCTGAATGTGTAGAACTGCGTTTATCAAGCAACCGAAATGACCCTGGGCGTTTTAAAGCATTACGTATTGCCGGGCAGACGTGGGGGTTATTCTTTGAGCGCCTAAATGTATCTGTGCAAAAACTTGAAAATGCCGTTGAGTTCTATGGGGCTATCTCCCATAACAAACTACATGGCTGGCCAGTTAAACTTCAGGCGAAGGGTGATAACCATTTACCTGCCGTTGTCGATGGTTATGCAAGTGAAGGGATTGTACAGTTTTTCTTTGAAAATACCGCAGATAACACGGGTTTTAATATTTACGTTTTAGATGAAGCAAATCGGGTTGAAATTTATTCCCACTGTGAAGGGTCAAAAGAAGACCTCGTCCGTGACGTGAGTAAATTCTATTCTTCTTCCCACGACCGGTTTACCTATGGTGCAAACTTTATCAATTTCAATTTACCGCAGTTTTACCAAATCATTAATCAAGATGGTAAAAACCAAGTTGTTGCATTTTCTGGTGCGACATGGCCATTTACGGCAGAAGATGATGACGTTGGGTATGAAAGGCAATCTAGCCAACCACAGCACCCACAAGCACATTATTATTGATGGTAGGCAGTTTTGCGCTGCCCACCGTATAAATTCGTAAAGCTTAGAACGAAAAGGGCTCTTGGCTTTGAAAAGCAATTGCCTCGGCTAGTTTAGTTTTGAATTCATGCCCTGAACGGTCACAAACCCAATTACCTTGTTTATAATCATAATGGTACCCACCCTGTTTAGTTGCTAACCATATTTGGTGGAATGCCTCTTGTTTGTTAATAATAATTTTACTGCCATCTTCAAAGCTAAGAGTCATCACACCACCATTGATTTCACAATCAATATCGGCATCACCCTCATAATTATCTAAATGCTCCTCGATGGTGCTCAGTAGCGTTTCTGCTAGCTGATGAAATTCGCTGTCATTCACGATTAATTTCCTGTTTGCTCACAATGGTTTAATTGAAATTATTATTGTTAATTGAAATTATAGGAGGGAACCTGCATTGGGGTCAATCTCAGCATACCCGCTAAAAATTTCAGACTAAATTTAGCCTAAAGTATATAATATCAACATGCTGGATAAACAGGCGTGATTTGCGAGGCCACTCCTGTTATTGTGTAAAATATCAGATGTCAAAAGTGAGTATTACGGGCGAAAAAGAATGAAAAAAAGTTTAATTGGGCTTAGTGCACTAGTTGTTTTATTTACCCTTTCTGGCTGTGGCTTAAAAGGCCCGTTGTATTTTCCGCCGGAAGAAACTGCAGCTCCGGCTAAGGCATCTGATGTGCAACCTACCGCACAAGACAGTACTGCCAAAGAGCCTGCTCAAACAACAAATAATCAGTAAGCCACCTCTATGGAGCGTGAAATGCAATTTTCTAAAATGCATGGCTTAGGCAATGACTTCATGGTTGTCGATGGCGTTACACAAAATGTATATTTTTCGCCTGAATTGATTTGTCGATTAGCGGATAGACACACAGGGGTTGGGTTCGATCAACTACTATTAGTTGAAGCCCCTTATGACCCTGACCTTGATTTTCATTATCGTATTTTTAATGCGGATGGCAGTGAAGTCGCTCAATGTGGTAATGGAGCTCGCTGTTTTGCTCGTTTTGTTAGGCTCAAAGGCTTAACGAATAAGCAAAAAATTAAAGTCAGCACTCAGTCGGGTCGTATGACATTAACCATAAATGAGAATGATGGTGTCTGCGTTAATATGGGCGAACCTGATTTTGAACCACAGAGAGTGCCATTTCGCGCAGTTAAAGAAGAAAAGACCTATATTATTCGAGCACAAGAACGTACAGTGCTGTGTGGGGTTGTCTCAATGGGTAACCCGCATTGTGTCATTCAAGTTGAAAGTATTCATACGGCAGAAGTCGAAGTTTTAGGCCCCGCTTTAGAAAATCATGAGCGTTTTCCAGAACGTGCCAATATTGGCTTTATGGAAATTATCAGTGCTGACCATATTCGCTTGCGCGTTTATGAACGTGGAGCAGGGGAAACTCAAGCTTGTGGTAGCGGAGCATGCGCAGCTGTCGCGGTTGGGATTACTCAAGGGCTACTAGCGAAGCGGGTTAAAGTCGATTTGCCGGGGGGCTCATTAGATATTTCTTGGGAAGGTCCTGGGTCGCCTCTTTATATGACAGGTCCTGCAACGCATGTTTATGATGGAGTCATTCAACTCTAATTTTGAATAGCCGAAGAGGAAAAAATGGATAAAACCAAAAAAGCACAGGAAATGGTTCATCAAATTGATGAGCTTGATGTCGTGCGCTATTTAACGGAAAACCCTTATTTTTTTCTTCGTAATGTACAGCTGTTGGAGCAACTAAAAGTCCCACATGTTGTGCGGGAAGCGATTTCATTGCCTGAGTTAGTCATGAGCCGTCAACGGTTGAAAATCAAAGAGCTCGAACAAGATATTCGGTTTATGGTTGAGCAAGCTCATGAAAATGTAGAGCTTTTTGATGAGTTGTTAGTGTTGGTGATTGAAATGTCATCAGCAGAAAGTTTACAGCAAATGCTGTTAGCGCTAAACCGTTGGGCAAAAAAACTGGGTTTATCCGGTGCTCAGGTACGCTTGTTTAGTGACAGTTGGCATTTGTCTGCACCTTTGGATGCACATCAATTAGTTATCTCGCGTCGTGTTTTTGAACCCGTGAGGATTCAACGCTTTGGTGATAAGCGTAACTACCTCGGCCGGTTAAATGGCCCTGAAATCCAACTACTTTTACCTGATGCGTTAAATGTCGGCTCAGTCGCCATTTCATTGTTTGGTCATCATGGTGAATCAGGTATGGTCATCTTTACTAGCCGTGATCGTGAACATTATCAACATGGTATGGGAACGGTCATGTTGGAGAAAGTCGCTCAAATTCTACCGAGGTTATTATGCCAATGGATAGAACGCCTGTAAAAAACCAGCCGGAAGGGCTGATGAGCCAAATTGAGGCCTTTCTGTATTATCTGCGTGTTGAACGCCGGCTAAGTCCGGTTACTATTACTAACTATCGTCGCCAACTGAGCGTTATTGTGGAAATGTTAGTCTCATTAAATATCCACGAATGGCAAAAAGTGGATGCGACGATTGTGCGCAATATTGCTGCTAAAAGTCGTAAATCGGGTTTACAAGCAGCAAGTATGGCGTTGCGGTTATCATCGCTGCGTAGTTTTTTTGATTGGATGGTACACCAGGGGGAATTACCCGCAAACCCCGCAAAAGCAATCCATGCCCCTAAATCCAAAAAGCGACTTCCTAAGAATATGGATGTGGATGAAGTCTCCCAACTTTTGAATATGGATAGCGGCGACCCTCTTGTTGTGCGTGACCGAACGATGCTTGAAGTGATGTATGGCGCGGGGTTACGCTTATCTGAACTAGTCGGGCTAGATGTTCGCCATCTTGATTTAAATACGGGCGAAGTGTGGGTAATGGGGAAAGGGAGTAAAGAGCGCAGAGTGCCAATGGGTAAAACTGCGGTGAGTTGGCTACAACGTTGGCTTGAGATGCGAGAGCTCTATGACCCTGAAGATGACGCCGTTTTTATTTCAACCCAAAGCGGTAAACGTATTTCGAATCGGAACGTACAGAAACGTTTTGAGCAATGGGGAATAAAACAAGGGGTTAATAGCCACATTAATCCCCATAAATTACGCCACTCTTTTGCGACACATATCCTTGAATCAAGTGGGAATTTACGTGGAGTGCAAGAACTTCTTGGGCATGCAAATTTATCAACAACACAAATCTATACGCACCTTGATTTTCAGCACTTAGCAAACGTTTATGATGTGGCTCATCCGAGAGCAAAGAGGGAGAAACCTTAATGCATTTTTACCGTCCGTTATCACCCATTCTGGCGATCACGTTTGATTTGGATGACACGCTTTACGATAACCACCCAGTTATTGATAAAACGGAAGAAGAAGTTTTACGTTTTGTTCGTGAATATGATCCGCGCTTTAATCATTTTAGTAATGAAGATCTTTATGCTTTTCGCCGTCTTGTTGAAGAACAAGAGCCTGATATTTATCATGATATATCACGTTGGCGTTGGCTCTCTTCCAAAATGATGCTTTGCCATTATGGTTACTCGAAAGAAGCGGCACAAAAAGGGGCGGATGACATCATGGCGCATTTCACATATTGGCGAAATAGAATTGATGTCCCGAAATCCACCCATGAAACATTGTGCCAACTTGCAGAAAAAGTTCCGTTGGTGGCGATTACTAATGGTAACGCAGAGCCGGAAGCATGTGGGTTAGGCCAATATTTTCAATTTGTATTGAAAGCGGGGCCTGATGGGCGCTCAAAGCCATTTTGTGATATGTATCGTTTAGCAGCAAAGCGACTTGAAATTGAGCCACAATTTATTCTTCATGTCGGGGACAACCTGTTAACGGATGTTGAAGGTGCAATTAACAGCGGTATGCAAGCTTGCTGGATAAACACAGAACAAAAAACACTGATGGAAGAGAAAGAGGGTCGTTTATTACCGCATGTAGAAATTTCGCGGTTGGATTCTCTCTTATCATTGGTATAATTATTTCCTGTATAAAAATACAGTGGCAATAGCCATTGTTAATAACCTCACAGTGGTATTAACCACTGTTTTGCTTTGATGGTAACTATGGACGTCTCTTATCTGCTTGAAGGCCTTAATGACAAACAGCGCGAAGCGGTTGCCGCCCCGCGTACCAATTTACTTGTCCTTGCGGGGGCCGGTAGTGGTAAAACTCGGGTGCTAGTGCATCGAATTGCATGGCTGATGTCTGTGGAAAATGCTTCCCCATTTTCAATTATGGCAGTGACGTTCACGAACAAAGCGGCAGCAGAAATGCGCCATAGAATCAATCAATTGATTGGTACTAGTGAAGGCGGTATGTGGATAGGAACATTCCATGGCTTAGCGCATCGTTTATTACGCCAACATTATATGGATGCCAATTTACCGCAGGATTTTCAAATTCTCGATAGTGATGACCAATACCGTTTAATTCGTCGCTTACTTAAGGCGATGAATTTAGATGAAAAACAATGGCCACCACGTCAGGGTATGTGGTACATAAACGGTAAAAAAGATGAGGGTTTGCGTCCTCAGCACATTGAAGCTTACGGAAACCCAGTCGAAGCCACATGGCTAAAAGTATACCAAGCTTACCAAGAAGCCTGTGATAGAGCCGGACTGGTAGATTTTGCTGAGCTATTATTACGTGCCCATGAACTGTGGTTAAACAAGCCCCATGTACTACAGCATTATCGTGAGCGCTTTACGAATATTCTCGTCGATGAATTCCAAGATACCAATAATATCCAATATGCATGGATCCGTGTACTCGCTGGGGAAACTGGAAAAGTCATGATTGTTGGTGATGATGACCAATCAATCTATGGCTGGCGTGGGGCTCAAGTAGAAAATATCCAGCGCTTTCTCAATGATTTTCCTGGTGCAGAAACTATCCGCCTTGAGCAAAACTACCGTTCAACGAATAATATATTAAAAGCGGCGAACGCATTGATCGCGAATAACAGTGACCGCTTAGGGAAAAATTTATGGACAGAAGGCGGAGATGGTGAACCCATTTCCCTCTACTGCGCTTTTAATGAGTTAGATGAAGCACGTTATGTGGTTGGGCGCATTAAACAATGGCATGAAAATGGTGGAGCCCTACAAGATTGTGCCATGCTGTACCGGAGTAATGCACAGTCTCGTGTATTAGAAGAGGCGCTCATCCAAGGTGCTATGCCATATCGTATTTATGGTGGGCAACGTTTCTTTGAACGCCAAGAGATTAAAGATGCACTTTCTTATTTAAGATTAATAGCAAATCGTAATGATGATGCTTCCTTCGAGCGGGTGGTCAATACACCAACACGTGGCATCGGAGATAGAACATTAGATACTGTTCGCCAAACTGCACGGGATCAACAACTAACATTATGGGAAAGTTGTGAGTACTTACTTCGCGAGCAGGTGTTGGGAGGTCGGGCAGCCGCTGCAATCGAGCGTTTCTTAGAATTAGTCGATGCATTAGCTAAAGAAACCCAAGACATGCCATTACACGTTCAAGCTGATAGAGTGATTAACGACTCAGGCCTACGAGCGATGTATGAGCAAGAAAAAGGCGAAAAAGCACAGGCTCGAATTGAAAACTTGGAAGAGTTAGTCAATGCAACCCGTGATTTCAGCTATCAAGACGAAGACCAAGACTTAATGCCATTGCAGGCTTT
The DNA here is from genome assembly GCF_033681625.1 of Providencia sp. PROV109. Classification (NCBI taxonomy): domain Bacteria; kingdom Pseudomonadati; phylum Pseudomonadota; class Gammaproteobacteria; order Enterobacterales; family Morganellaceae; genus Providencia; species Providencia sp. PROV109. The sequence goes on along the minus strand of NZ_CP096320.1, from coordinate 4,197,390 downwards.
TCTTTCTCATGCAGCATTGGAAGCAGGAGATGGACAAGCGGATGTTAGTCAAGATGCCGTTCAATTGATGACTTTGCATTCAGCTAAAGGTCTAGAGTTTCCTGTTGTATTCATTGTGGGAATGGAAGAAGGTATGTTCCCAAGCCAAATGTCGATGGATGAAAGTGGTCGTCTTGAAGAAGAACGTCGCCTTGCTTATGTCGGTATTACCCGAGCAATGGAAAAACTGACTATCACCTACGCTGAAAGTCGTCGTTTATATGGCAAAGAAGTTTATCACAGGCCTTCTCGTTTTATCGGTGAGCTACCAACCGAGTGTGTTGAAGAAGTTCGTTTGCGAGCGCAGGTTTCAATACCAGTTAGCCATCAACGCCTTGGTACCCCGATTAGCCAAAATGATTCGGGTTATGCATTAGGGCAGCGTGTAGTTCATCCTAAATTTGGAGAAGGCACGATTATTAACCTTGAAGGTAGTGGTGAACACTGTCGTTTACAAATCGCTTTCCAAGGCCAAGGAATTAAGTGGCTGGTGGCTTCATATGCGAAGCTTGAGAAACTGTAATAGACAAGTATAAATAAAGTAGAAATCTGAATAATATTTCTACTTTATTTATTTAAATGAAATATAGGTTTAAAATAATTATAATTTGTTTTTATTATACAAATAATAAATTAGTCACTCCTTTGTCTTTAATATAATATAAAAACGCAATATAGATATCAAATTATGTTTTTAATTATATGAAAATCAAAGGGATTAATATGGAAATTGATTTTAATTTAAATAGTTATGATTTTAAAAAAATAGACTCGTTAATTTTTTCTGCTGAAAATCGTTTAAATAAAATTAAGAAACTGAAGTCTTCATTAGTAATGAAAATTCAAGATGAATATGGTTATGAATATTTATCTGAAAAAACAAATATAAATAGTGAAGTGACCACTAAAATAGATGAGGTGAATAAAGCTATTAAATTTTTTGAAGGTAATTTACTAGCAATGAAAAATCTTGCTAGTAAATATAACAAGGAAAATATCGGTAATGAGATTTTATATTTTGAGGCTAGTGAGTTTTCTAAGTATAAAATAGAGTTGGAAATAAATAAGCAAAATAAAAATATTGGTGGTGACCATAAACTACTAGAAAGTATTTTTGTAATCAAAAAAATCCCTCATGAGACAAAAGAGGGTATGTTAAATAATGAAAAATCTACTTTAGTAAAGATAAATAATGAAATAACCCATCTAAATACTTCGTTTAATAAAGTTAAAACAGGTATTGTATCTATCTCAATAAATTACCATAACGCTAAGCTAAAATCATTGAAAAATAGAGCATCTAAGTTACTAGAAGATGAACGAAAAATTGATTTACAGTTAGATAACATAGAAATTGAGACAATAAAAAATAAAAAAGAGATAGATGATGAAATTGAAAAATTTGTTTCGTCTATAAATGATTTGAAATCTCGTTCAGTACAGCTATTAAATAAAGGAAGAGCTTGGGGCTCCAGTTCGGTTGTTACTGATAAATATAGCCAAAAACAGATAGATGATTCGATGAGAATGTTAGAGGAAAAAGTTCATAAAAATGTAAAAGTATTTGATGAACAATTAAATATGTTTAAAGGCCTAAGTGAGTTGAACGAACATAAAACTAATTCAGAAATAGAAGAAATAAGGTCATTACGTAGAAATATTTCATTGTATAGAGTAGAAAGCCCTAGCATAGCAAAAGATAAGCATGTATTAGATGAGTTAAGTAGGATAAGTAAACTACAGGAGTCCAATTTACTAAAAGTATTAGACGAATTAAATCAATATATTGATAAGCTAAATATTGAAATGGAAAAACAAGGCGAATTAGAAGTGAATTCAGGGCCTTTTAAAAATCATCTATCTTTAAATATTAAAAGATATAATGAAGAAATGCATAGCATTAAAGAAACTATCAAAGATGTTGAACTTCACTGGTCAATTCATTCTCAAAAAATGATTGAAAATCAAGATGGTAATACATTAGTTCAACCCGTAATTCAAAGCGAATTAATTTCAGAACGAATTACGGCTTTCCAATCGGCGGAGGAGGGGAATAGTGAAGTAAATAAAAACCTAGGGCAGGTAAGTCTTCTTAACCCAGTGGCACGTTGTTCTTGTGGTGGTATTGGAAGAACTGCATTCTGCTAAGTCAATCAATCGTTTAATTTGATTTTATAGTAAGCACTCAATATGGATGGAGTGCTTTTTTACTATGGAATGAGTATGTTATTTATGTAATTTTGAATCTCTTTTCTAGTTTACTCTATGATAACTATCACTATCTTTTTAGTGATTGACTTTGATATGCCGTATTAATCCTCAGGATTTGAGTTTTTAATTTTAAAGTTTCATCTCAATGAAGTATAAAATATTACCTAATTAACTTTTCTAAGACTCATCATGTCAATGGATAAACTTATTGATTCACTTTCCTCACAAGGTTGGTATGTGTGGGACGATTTCATGAGCCTGCAACATATACAAGCCATCAAAAATAGTATTCCAGATACCCTACAGGATGCACGTATTGGGCGCGGTGATACCTTACAAGGAAATAAAAGTATTCGTGCTGATCAAACTGTTTGGCTAGAACCTGAAATGGGGGAGCCTATCGTTAATTATCTCGATAAAATGGAGCAGGTTAGGCAAGAGCTTAACTGCCAGCTTTATCTTGGTCTGCGTGATTTTGAAACGCATTTCTGCCGTTATCCTAATGGTGGATTTTATAAAAAGCATGTTGATAACCCAAGAGGACAAGGGCGTCGCAAGGTAACCACTGTTTTGTATATGAATGAAACATGGCAAGCTGGAGATGGAGGTGAACTTGTTGTCTATGATAAAGAAAACAATCAATTGTTTGAATTGGAACCGCTTGCAGGTCGAATGATTTTTTTTATGTCTGAAGAATTTCCACATGAAGTGTTACCGACTCAACAAAAACGAGAAAGTATCGCAGGCTGGTTTTTAACAGAAAAATTACTCTAATCCGTTCAGGCTATTACCACCTCTTATTGAGGTGGCTGATAGAGATTCTTTCATATTTATAATATCTAATTAATATTATATTATTTCCTTTAAAATTTAAGATTAACTCTATTCAATTTAACTTGTTTTAATCGGTTATATCAGCCATTTTAACTTGTGATTTTTCAATGTACATATAAAAGGAGCTTGTAGATGAACAGCGTTGATAAATTTGGTTATGGTGATAAGCAGATTCAACAAGGAATAAGTATCATGGAATATGAAAAACAATTAGAAACAGCATTTAATAGCTTAATGAATAAAAATAAAGGCGATATTGTACCTATTAATTATGATGTTGATCATTCGTCACTAATACAAACAACAAATTGTTTTTCTTCACAAAAAGAATATAGTTTTATCATTGAGCCAAATTATTATATTGCTGAATGTCAATTTAATAATTCAATGTGTTATTTAGTGAATTAAGCATTGTCTGGGTAGTAAAGCACAAAACAGTAAGGTAGATATCTTAAATTATATACCACCTCTTATCTGAGGTGGTATTGTTTTATTTTAAACGTTTAAATTCATTTCCTGAAAAAGTCATTACCGCATTTCCTCTTTCAATTTGATAATGGGAATGATGACGTTGTTTATCCAGTTCATTAAGTTGCTGCGATTGATGTTCATTCAATTTCCATTGAATTAACTGTTTCGCAAGCTTTTTGTTAGCGTGCTGGCTGCGTTCAGATTGCACTTTGACAGTGATACCCGTAGCGACATGTTTTGCTCTAACCGCAGACGAGGTTTTGTTCACATGCTGCCCTCCAACCCCCTGTGCTTTAGTAAATTCAAACTCAATTTCACTCTCTTCAATTGGTTTAATGGGAGAGAAACGGGTGACACTCAAAAACCAATTTTTACGTTTATGTCGTGGCCTAATTTGGCTTTGGCACTGCCATTGAATAGTGCCAGTCCATTTTTGGGATAGTATTTCTGCATTCTCGCCTTCCAATGAAATTAAGGCAGATTTTAGTCCATAGCGTGATGGGAAAAACTCAAGTGTATCGGCAATGACTGAAAGTTTTTTAGCCTCTTGGAAAAAACAAATAAGTGCTTTTTCCACCGCTATGCAACATTCTTCAGGCCCCTGCGCAGAGGAAAACTGTAATAATATCATTAGCAATCTCCACTGGTTTTATAGGTTATAACAGGTTTAAGACGCGCAACAACTTGGATGATGCCAATATTCACCATGCTTTCAATTACAGTATCAATAGATTTATAAGATTGAGGGGCCTCTTCGTAAATCAATTGTTTGTTTGCGCAGATAACACGACTACCTAATACCGTCCTTGATAATTGAGTCGGTGTATATTTATGTGATAAACGTCCTTTACACTCAGTTCGCATCCATTTCCGTCCAGCTCCATGAGCAAGAGAATTCAGACAAACTTCACTTGGTTGTGGAGAAACGAGATAACTGTAATCACCTCGAGAACCAGGGATAACGACTAGCCCGCGATCTGATGGTGTCGCTCCTTTTCTATGTATCCACCCTTCAATATCATTGATTTTACAGTATTCAACTAGGTTATGATTAAGGTCGAGTACGAGTTTACCCTTTGATTTTACTTGTTGCAGCATACGTAAACCGATCATTTGTCGATTTAGTTGGGCAAAATCCAATGCATTCTGATGAGCTTCCAGATAATCTTTTGCATCTTGAGTATTGTCTATAAGCCCATCATGACTATATTTTTCTACATGTTGGCGAAGGATTGATTGGCCTAAACCTCGAGAACCACTGTGAACTAACAACAGCAATTGTTGTTTGTTTAAACCACTTTCCTTGAACCATTCAGGGTTTAATATTTCATCGATAGCTTGAAATTCTGCAAAATGATTTCCGCCACCAATAGAACTTAATGATGACATAAAGTCATGTGATTGCATGTTATTTGGAACATGCTCTTCAAGCCATGACAAAGGCGCATGATCTGACATTTCAGAAAGTTGTTTTTCGAGTTTATCGAGGTTAACTTTCGATTTTTTAATATCAGTTTGGAACAGCGCCATTCCACAACCGATGTCATTACCAACTAGCGCAGGATAAAAGCGCTTGGTTGAGAAAAATGCCGCACCAATTGGGTATCCACGGCCTGGATGTAGGTCAGGCATGCCAACAACAGAGACCATATTAGGTAAGTTTGCGGTTGTTTGTAACTGTTGGATTGCTTTACTTTCAATCCATGTTGATTCTGTGGCGATATAGCTGACTTGCTGATCCACAGTATGTAAGGTATTGCCCATAAGCTATTAACTCATTTTTAATTGAAAAATAAGGTGAATTAGCAGGCAAAATTAAGAAAATAGATTAACTAACGAGAGTGGCTATTTCTGAGTGTGCCCGCAAAGAGTTTGATTAATTGTTGTCATGGTAAACCTCCTTGCAGTTAGTAGATGAATATAAAACGCTGCGGATACTAACGGTAACTTTTTTCTTTTGCAAGGGCTATTTTAAAGATAGCCGATTTTTAGCCTTTTTCTGAAACCAATATATAAAATCAATATATAAATTAATTAATATTATACAAACTAATAATTAGATAATTAAATTTATATTTTTATTTATTCCAATGGAATTGAGCGTGAGTGAAATATAAAAATTTGCTATCATTTGGGCGGGTGCTTGAGCCTTTCTGGTTCAAGCTTATTATGTTGGATAAAATGTTTGGATTAGAAATGGAAAAGCCCCGTTAGTTATTATTAACCAACGAGGCCCAAACCTAACCCGACAGTTAGGATTGTGCCTCTTAACCATTAAGAGGTCAAGGGAAATGAGCAAGTTCGCAGTGATTGCGTTTGTTTCAGCGTGTATTACCGTGTTTAGTATTTCAGTACTAATGCGAGACAGACTTTGTCTAATTGTCATTAGTCATGGAAATACAGTTGTTCAAACAACGTTTTCTTACGAAGAGTAATGTTGCTTTACGAGGGAGCGTATTCCCTCGTAATTTCCCGATTTAATTGTGTGTATTCAGGTTTGGAATTAAGTGCCCAATTAAAAACACCCCAAGATATTATTTAATCTTTGGGGTGTTTATTTAATTAGTTATCTAAATAAATAATTAAGCAATATGTACAGTTTTTCCACCAATAATTGTACGTAATACTTTTACATTTTCAATATCATCAGCAGGGATCTCAAATACATTGCGATCCAATACAATCATATCAGCAAATTTTCCAGCCTCTAATGAGCCGAGTACATCTTCACGGTGCTGTGCATAAGCAGAGTCAATGGTTGCAGAGCGCAAAACTTCAATTACCGTCAAGTCTCGGTCATTATCGAGTCTCGGTGCTTTTTGACCATTAATATCGCGGCCACGGCGTGTCGCTGCGACTTTTAAATCATACCACTCATCGAAATCATCGATTGGCCAGTCACTACCAAATGCAACAACCGCGCCAGCATCGACAAACTTAGCGATGGGTTCAAGTTGCTCAAAACGTTCATCACCGAGCATTTTTTTCTCAAAAGCCGCTAGCTCTGGAGTTGGGGCTGCCCACTGGAAAGATAAACAAGCGATGGTTTTTAAGCGCGCAAAACGGGCGTAATCATCCGCATGGACTAATTCATTGTGAGCGAGTCCTGGGCGAATATCTTTTTCTGGGTGCGCTGCTCGCATTTTTTCAATCGCATCTAATACGATGGAAACGGCACCTTCACCAACAGTATGCAAGTGAGGGTCATAGCCTGCTGCGGCAATTTTTTCCATTAATTCATCAAGAATTTCAGCTGTGAAATACAGATCACCATAGTTATCCGTTTCTACCCAATTAGGCGTGTCATCTGTGCCTTGATTAATGCGGTATGGCTGCAATAACGACGCTGTCATTGTTGGAAATTGCATGACACCATCAACAAACATTTTAATATTATTCAAGCCAATACCTGGGGTTGGTGTCCAATCAGCTTGGTGCCATTTTTTGGCAAATGCAACGGCTTTATCCACGGCTGCCGCTACTGAAGCAACATCTGGTGTTTCATCGGGGGTGATTTCACGAGCAGCTTGGAAACGGATCGTAAGGTCACCACGTTGCTGTAATTGAGAAAAGGCTTCAAGCTGTTGTTCTGAAACGCGGGCGTCCATCACCATAGTCACACCTTGCTGGTTAAGTACTTTCTGTACTAATTCAGCAACTTCAATTGCTTGGTCGTCACGAATTGAAGGAATGCTATCGGCAGCACGCATAGCGGGTGCATCTTCAAGGATGCCATTCAACTCACCGTTCTCGTATTTGCCAATTTTACCATCAGGTGGCTCAGGCGTGTCTTTAGTGATACCAAATAGTTCGAGAGCACGGCTATTGGCTAGCAATGTATGGCAGTCATTTGAAAATAATACGACAGGGCGTTTTGTATTGAGCTTGTCCATATCTTCACGATACATATCAACACCCGCCGGGATCATTCCTTGACGTAGCCATGCAGTGACTTTGAGCCAATCATTTTCCCCGGTACGAGGGTCTTTATCGAGGTGATCTTGTACACGCTCTAAAATTTGCTCGATAGTTAACGATTCATAATTTAAATGACAACCGAAGAGTTGAATACCGCCCCAAAAAGGGTGCATATGACCATCAATGATACCAGGCATCATCATTTTGCCTTCGAGATCGATACTCTCTGTTTCAGGGCCAACATACTGATGAAGTTCATCAGAAGTGCCTGTGGCAAGAATGTAACCATCACGAACAGCAACCGCATCGACAACGCGATTTTTATCATCCGCAGTATATATATAACCGTTAAAATAAATAACGTCAGCTAATTGATTATTCATTGTAAACCGTCTGTATCAGTGGTGCTTTGGTGGCACCAGAGCTAAAAAAACAACGGGGAAGGCAAGTGCTCCCCCGTAATCATTTATAAGACTTGAAATGCTTAGTTAATAATCATTTCAGTTTCATCGTCAGAGATTGCAGGTGGACGACGAGTAAAACCATGGGTCAGCAGTGCTAAGTAAATTGCTCCTGCGGCTAGCCACCATAAACCCACTTTAAAGGCTTCGCTATCAAGGCTTGTCCATAACCATAATGTTAGGATAACACCAATAGAAGGCATAATCAGGCAAGTGATAATTTTTGTATTATCCAGCGGTGCTTTACGGTCAATGTAAAAATGTTTAATGACCGATAAATTCACAAAAGTGAATGCAATTAAGGCACCAAAACTAATCATTGAGGCGACCATGCTGAGTGAAAGCACTAATGAAAGTAGTGATGCTAACGCAACAAAGATAATTGAGTAAATCGGTGTATTGAGTCTTGGATGCAGATAAGCAAACAGCGAACGTGGTAACACGCCTTCACGGCCCATCGCATAGAAAATACGTACAATACTGGCTTGTGAGGTCATTGCTGAGGCAAATACACCGATAACATAAGCGGTGATAAAGCTAGAAGCCATCATCGCACCACCAACTTGTTTCATTACCGCAAGGCTAGCAATATCTGTGTTAGGAATGAAATCTTGCCACATCGGGTAAACCAAGTGCGCACCATAGGAAATGATGACAAATAGCGTACCTGCGATAAACACGGTGTATAGAATCGCTTTTGGTAACGCACTACGTGCATCTTTGGTTTCTTCTGCCATGGTGGAGATCGCATCAAAGCCAAGGAAGGCTAAGCAGAGTACCGCTGCACCAGCAAATAATCCTGATACTTGTTCTGACATTACCGTAATAGGTGCCAATAAAGCATCAGTATCCAATACAAATGAAGTTTTAAAACTCAAGTATAGGAACACTGCGATAAATACAAATTGCATTAAAATGATTAGCATATTCATTGAGGAAACTAATTTAATTCCCAAAATATTCATAATGCTAACAATTGTGATGGTACTGCAAATAATCACATACATTGGGATATCGGGGAACGCTTCATGAACAAAGATCCCAATTGCAATGTAGTTAATAATTGGCAGAAAGAGATAGTCGAGCAATTGTGCCCAACCCACTAAAAACCCGAGTGTGCCGCCAAAGGTTTTTTGCACGTATGAATAAGCAGATCCTGAAAGAGGAAGTGCGCTTGTCATGCGGCAATAGCTCATGGCGGTAAAAAAGACGGCAGCTAATGTAATTAAATAAGCGATAGGCAGATGGCCCTCACTCAATACAGTTACTTGTCCATAGGTGGTGAAAATTCCGAGTGGCACCATATAAGCCAGCCCGAAAAAAACTAACGCAGGAGTGGTCAGTACGCGTTTCATTTGAACGGTATTCTGTTGCATTTTTAAGCCCTTCCCAAAAGCCCTTAACAACGTTAACTCTGTCTGAATGCACAGGCCGAGTGAACCTAAAATGCAGCCGTACTCGTCATACTTCGAATCACAACGTTGTTGGCTTCACTCGTTCGCACTAGTCACATACTTTTGTATGCTCCTAGCGACTCTTTTGCTTGCCGCCTAGTTGTGTTTTCGAATTATTTAGAGTCTTAACGCTACATGGTTGTATTAAATTAAATCTTAGAACCGTCTGCATTCAATTTCAGAAAACCTCGCACCAGGACATTTTTAAAATGAAATGTCATCGTGCGCACTTTAATGAAACGTCAGTGATGAATCGGACCATCACCATCCGCTGGGGTGAATACAAGCGGCGTACAATATAATTACCAAGTTCCTATTAAGCAATCATTAATTGAAAAAAATAAACAACTACTTTTATTTCAAAGAGTTGTTTGATGGATGTGTTTATTAATTGAAGTGGATTTAAGATAAGTTAAATGATAGCCATTATGTATAGAAAATCAAGATGAATTTTTTCTGTTTAACTTATTGATTTTATGTGGTTAAGTTTATTTTGTTACAATTGCGTATATATAGATAAGAACAAAAAGATTTAAATTAATTTTGATTTATCATGTGGTAGATAAAGAATTTACCACTTAATTAAATAGCCTATTTGCATTAATTAAATTAACTATTTGAGTTCCATATAATGAAACACCGACTTCGTTTAGAATATAAAACGAGAGTCGGTATTTAATATTAACGCTATTTACCGGCTATCTGAGTTTCTGTAAACAGTTACCCATTATTTTTTTCTCAGTTTCTGCTGGGTATATAATGCATCTAATGTAAATAAAATTAATGCAACCCAGATAAACCCAAAAGTGACTAACAATTCAGGTGTCATAACTTCACCGTACACAAAGACGGCGAGTAAGAACATAATACTTGGCCCCATATATTGGAAAAAGCCTAGCGTTGAAAGCCTTAAATGGTTAGCTGCTTCTGTAAATAGTAACAATGGCACTGTAGTAATTACCCCGGCAGCAATCAGAAGTGCATTCAAATGCCAATCATTCATTGCCATATCACTCGTTGGACTATCTGCAAAAAATAATAAGAAGATAATCCCGACAGGAAGCAGCCAAAGTGTTTCGAATGTCATTCCTGTTTGTGCGTCGACCCCTAATTTTTTACGTAATAATCCATAGGTGGCAAATGTAACAGCTAAACTTAGCCCAATCACAGGCACTGAGCCAAATTGCCAAAGCTGGATCAATACACCTGTTAGTGCAAGACCAACAGCAATCCACTGCATGCGGCGAAAACGTTCTTGTAAGAATAGCATTCCAAACAGTACGTTAACTAGTGGGTTAATAAAGTAACCTAAGCTAGCTTGTAGCATATAACCATTATTAACTGCCCAAATATAAATTAACCAGTTACAAGCAATTGTCGTTGCCGTTACACCAAGAACTAATATTTTCTTTGGTTGCTTTAGTACTTGGCGAACATAACTCCAATGCCGTGAAACGGTTAATAATAAAATCATAAAGAAAAATGACCAAATAATACGATGAGTCAGGATTTCTTCTGCGGGCACTTCTTGGATGCTTTTAAAATAAATAGGTGCGACACCCCAAATAAAATAGGCGCCTAAGGCACATAACACGCCTTTGGTAGTATTTTGCTGGCTCATTGTTGGCTCTGAAATTGAATTAAAGACTAAAAAGATACTTATACAGAGAGACCGAGCCGATTTAAGCGGCTCGATTTTTGATACCACTAATGTGACATTGCTCAGGTTTTTTTACAAGTTATTAGTTTAGTAGGTGACTAATTATTTATATTTTATTTCTATCCAACCAGATAAGTTGCCGTTGCTGTTGCAATATGCTGGTTGTTTTCATTATGAAGCTCGCAGCGGGTCACGGCTATTTTATTACCGTCTCTTAATAAGCTAGCACTAGCAGTAAAAATTTGCCCTCGACCGGGGCGTAAATAATCAACTCGTAAGTCGATTGTCCCCATTCGGGACATTTTATCGACAATCTCGGTGTGGGTTAATGGATTAATACGCTGCAAAATACGATTGATGCATACCATCCCCCCTGCAACATCTAAAACCGAAGCGATCACACCGCCATGTAAAATGTTCTGAGTAAAATTACCAATTAATTGTTGACGATTTTCAACAGTAAGCTGAACAAAATCATCATTTAAACTCATTAATTTAATACCAAGTAGCTGGTTAAATGGCATTTTATAAATAAATGCATGGCTCATTAAGTCACTGGCTTCTTCTAAAGTATAAGTACGGTCATTCATCGTTTTCATCCTTTAAAAATATGTGAATGATAAGTTAACATTATGTGTAAATTATGTCTCTAACAAACGAATGAATAATCTTTCAACAGTTATTCAGTTTTGTGTGTAAAATAGGACAAACTTTTTTTGGACGATGTTGAAAATAGGAATGACTAATGCGCGCTTTACCGATTTTGTTAAGTGCAGTGCTCTGCTTTTGGTCTGCTTCATTGTTTGCGACTGAAAATACAGGTGTTCAGCCTGTAGAAGATGTCAAAAATACCTTGCCAATACGTGGAAGCATCATTTCAGGATTACTGCAACACCATGATAACCCATTTGTGCTGTATCCGTATGAATCGAATTACATCCTTTATACCTATACATCCTCGATGAATAAAGAAGCCATTTCTAGCTACAATTGGGGTGATGATGCGTTAAAGGACGAAGTTAAATTTCAATTAAGTTTAGCGTTTCCATTATGGGCGGGTATTGCGGGTGATGACTCAATTTTAGCTGTTTCTTATACTCAGCGTTCTTGGTGGCAACTAAGTAATAAAAAAGAGTCTTCACCATTTAGAGAAACTAACTATGAGCCTCAAGTGTTTGTTGGCTGGTTAACCGACTACCAATTTGCGGGTTGGACGTTGCGTGAGATTGAAACAGGTTTTAACCACGAGTCAAATGGTCGTTCAGAGCCTACGTCTCGCAGCTGGAACCGAGTATATGCAAGGGCAATGGCGCAAAATGGTAACTGGCAAGTTGATCTCAAACCTTGGTACCGCATTCATGAAAGTGAAGGGCGTGATGATAATTCTGATATTACCAAATATATGGGTTACTATCGCTTAAAAGTAGGGTATGCGTTGGGAGACAGCGTGTTTACTACGACTGGGCGCTATAACTGGAATACAGGGTATGGTGGTGCAGAATTGGGGTGGAGCTATCCAATTAGTAAACATGTGCGTTTTTATACCCAGTTGTTTAGCGGATATGGTGAGTCGATGATAGACTACAATTATCGCCAAACACGTTTTGGTATCGGTGTTATGCTAAACGATATGCTGTAATGGAAGAAAAACTCAGCTCTCTATTTTGTTCTGAGTTGAATACCAAGTCATGAATCAACAACTTCGCTGCTCAATTGGGCAGCGGCTTGTTTTATCGATTGAGGAAGTTTGTGTCCACTGCTTGCGTCATTAACCAACTTTCATTGGCTGAACATGTGCTCAATAGTACATTCGGCTATCAGTCATTTCGCCCTGGGCAAGATGCCGTCATTGGGGCTATTTTGGATAACCGTGATTGCTTAGTGTTAATGCCAACAGGGGGGGGAAAATCCCTTTGCTACCAAGTTCCTGCTTTAGTTAAAGAAGGTGTCACACTGGTCGTTTCACCATTAATATCATTAATGAAAGACCAAGTGGACCAATTAAGGTTACATGGGGTTAATGCTGCGTGTTTAAATTCATCGCAAACGTCACAAGAACAACGTCAAATCATGGAACTGTGCAGTCAGGGGGAAATAAAATTACTGTATGTTGCTCCTGAACGGTTGTTAACTGATTATTTCTTAAGCCAATTAGCAGGATGGAACATCACCTTGCTAGCAGTGGATGAAGCCCACTGTATTTCCCAATGGGGACATGATTTTCGCCCTGAATACCGCGCACTAGGCCAATTACGGCAATCATTACCTAATGTACCCGTGATGGCGTTAACCGCAACTGCGGATGAAACCACACGTGCAGACATTATTCGTTTATTAGAGCTACATGAGCCATTAGTCCATGTGAGTAGCTTTGATAGGCCAAATATTCGTTATACCTTAGTCGAAAAATATAAGCCTTTAGATCAACTTTGGTTTTTTATTAAAGGGCAAAAAGGAAAAGCGGGTATTGTTTATTGTAATAGTCGCAGTAAGGTTGAAGAAACGACAGAGCGCTTGCAAAAGCGAGGCTTAAGTGTTGCGGCATACCATGCAGGGTTAGACGCTGCCCAACGGGAGTGGGTACAAGATGCATTTCTAAAAGATAACCTACAAGTTGTCGTGGCGACAGTGGCTTTTGGGATGGGAATTAACAAATCAAACGTTCGGTTTGTCGCTCATTTTGATATTCCGCGTAATATCGAAGCCTATTATCAAGAAACAGGGCGGGCAGGTCGTGACGGTGTTGAAGCCGAAGCCATTTTATTTTATGACCCTGCAGATATGGCATGGTTACGTCGCTGTCTTGAAGAAAAGCCTGCGGGTATGCAGCAAGATATAGAACGGCATAAGCTGAATGCCATCGCGGCTTTTGCTGAAGCACAAACTTGCCGCCGTTTGGTGCTACTCAATTATTTTGGTGAAAATCGCCAGCAGCCTTGTGGCAATTGTGATATTTGCTTAGACCCACCAAAACAGTACGATGGGTTAGTGGATGCGCAAAAAGCGCTGTCCTGTATTTATCGTGTTGGTCAGCGCTTTGGTATCGGCTATATTGTTGAGGTTCTGCGTGGCGCTAATAATCAGCGTATTCGTGACTTAGGCCATGATAAACTGCCCGTCTATGGCATTGGTAAAGAACAAAGTAATGAACATTGGGTCAGTGTGATTCGCCAACTGATCCATTTAGGTATGATCACACAGAATATTACGCATTTTTCAGCGCTTCAATTAACGGAGGCAGCACGGCCAGTATTACGTGGTGAAGCTGCACTAAAACTCGCAGTTCCTCGTGTTTTAGTGGTAAAAAGCCGTAATCAACAAAACAAAATTTATCATGGCAATTATGATAAAAAGCTCTTTGCTAAACTGCGTAAATTGCGTAAATCCATTGCAGATGAAGAAAATATTCCGCCATTTGTGGTGTTTAATGATGCAACATTAATTGAAATGGCTGAGCACACCCCGACTTCACCTGCCGAATTACTGTTAATCAATGGTGTTGGCGAACGCAAGCTCGAACGTTTTGGAGTAGCATTTATGGCGCTTATCCAAGACCATCTTGAAGGTTATGAATGAATAGATAAGGAAACTGCAGGATGACGCCTGAAAACCTAAAAGAGAGTTGGCTGAATCGAGAAACTCAATTTTCTGCTTTTACAAATGGCCCGCTTTTAGATTTCTGGCAACATCGTGAAGAATCTCAATTCGTGGGGGTTGATGATATTCCCATTCACTATGTCCGTTTTATTCATCCAAAACATCATAAAGCGATTGTCATTTCACCGGGGCGCAGTGAAAGTTATGTGAAGTACCCTGAAGTGGCTTATGATTTTTATCATTTAGGCTATGATGTGTTTATTATTGACCATCGTGGGCAAGGGCGATCAGGGCGCATGTTAGCGGATCCTCAAAAAGGCCATGTTGAAAAATTCACTGATTACATTGACGATTTTGAAAAGTTCATTGAGCTTGAGGTTAAATATCGGCATTATCCAAAATGTTATGCATTAGCTCACTCAATGGGGAGTGCTATCTTAGCCGGGTATTTGTTGCGAGATAACGTCACTTTTGATGCTGCAACCTTATGTGCGCCGATGATTGGTATTAATTTACCGATGCCTCGTTGGATGGCGAGCTTTATTGTTGATAGAGCCGAATCTCGCGAAAGTGTCCGCAATGATTATGCGGCTTCTACTGGGAAATGGCAGCCATTACCTTATTTAATCAATGTATTAACACACAGTCCAGAGCGTTATCGGCGCTACTTACGTTATTATGCCGATTATCCTGAATTGCGCTTAGGTGGGCCGACTTACCATTGGTTACGTGAAAGTTTTGTGATTGGCGATGAGCTAATTGCGAAAGCGGGAGAAATTGATGTACCACTGATGGTGTTGGAAGCCAGCGAAGAAAAAGTGGTCAGCAATAAAGAGCTACAAGCTTTTTGTCAAAGCCGACAAAAAGCGCAAATAGGACGAGAAGAAAAATTACCTCTCATCATTGAAGGGGCACACCATGAAATCCTATTTGAAGTGGATGCATTAAGAGCGATGGCGCTTAATGCTATCTGTGATTTTTTTGAGCAGTATTAGTTAGGGTTTGAATATGAAATATCCTGTAGTTGCTTCCGATTTGGATGGGACACTGTTATCTCCCAATCATGATTTAACGTCTTATACAAAAGACACCTTGAAACAGCTAGTGACTTCCCAAGATGTGCATTTTGTGTTTGCAACAGGCCGTCACCATGTGGATGTTGCTCAAATCCGTGATGGTTTAGGCATCGATGCGTATATGATCACATCTAACGGTGCACGGATCCATAATACCCGCGGTGACTTAATTTTTGAGCACAATGTTGACCCTCAAATAGCTCATGAACTGTGTTTGATGGAATTTGATAACCCTGAACTTATCACTAATTACTACCATGGTGATGATTGGTTTATCAACAGGGAAAGCCCTGAACAAAAAGAATTTTTTAAAGAATCGGTATTTAACTACCAGCTGTTTGACCGCCATAATTTTGTCACTTCTGAAGTCTGTAAAGTTTACTACACCAGTGAAGATCATGACCTGCTGGTGGATTTACAGCAGCGCATTCAAGCACGCTGGCAAGATAAAGTGAATGTAACGTTTTCATTGCGTAGCTGTTTAGAAGTTATGGCTGGTGATGTTTCTAAAGGTGAGGCTCTGAAGCAAGTTGCGGCACTACATGGCTATACACCGAGTGATAGTATTGCTTTTGGCGATGGCATGAATGACAAAGAAATGCTGACTATGGCTGGAAAAGGCTGCATCATGCAAAATGCTCATCAATTGCTAAAAGATGCGTTACCACACATGGAAGTCATTGGTTCGAATAGTGATGATGCTGTTGCTCGTTATCTGAGAAATAAATACCTTAATAACGCATAATGTATTTTGTTATTTGAAATAGAGGAACCAGATAGGCAATATGTTTATCTGGTTTTTTATTATCTCAATTAGATGAAAAACGTAAGTTCCCATAGCGAAAATACAGCGAAACGTGCTTTTTGTGAAATTTAGGCCACTTTTCCTATTTTTTCTGACAAAAAGTAAATTTAAACTAGGGGGATGAGTGTTTCGGTCGATATTAATGGATAGCACTGTTTTCACAGGTTGCATATTGCACTGTTGAGGGTTCCTTAGGATGAAAAAAATTGCGTTAGCACTGTTGTTAGGCTCGATTTGTTATAGTTCTGTTTTAACCGCTAAACCTACCACTGCGCCGGCACCGGCGACAGCAGCACAAGAACCCTCGATTGAACAAATTACGCAGTTAGCACAAAAAGGTGATCCTAAAGCTCAATTTCAGCTAGGAGAGCGTTATTTTAAAGGTTTAGGTGTTTCTCAAGATTCTAAAGCAGCGGCTGAGTGGTTTATTAAGGCGGGGAACCAAGGGAATTCAGATGCACAGTTTCGCTTAGGTACGATGTTTGTAAATGGTTTTGGTGTGCGTCGTGATTATGACAAAGCGATGCTATGGTATGAACAAGCAGCGGCTCAAGGTGATACCCGAGCTGAAACCAACATGGCTATGATGTACGCACAAGGCTTAGGTGTCAGTCAAAACCTAGAAAAAGCGGCATTTTGGTTTAGAAAAGCAGCGCAAGGCGGAAATATACTTGCTCAATTCCAAATAGGCCAAATGTACTCAATTGGGAGTGGCGTTGATTTAGATGACGAGAAAGCAGTGTTTTGGTTTAGAAAAGCCGCGAAACAAAAAGATGCCAAGTCTCAAGACCGCTTAGGTGTCATGTATTCTGAAGGACGTGGTGTGAAGAAAAACTTGCAGCAAGCCTACGCATGGCTTGCAACTGCGGTGTACAGCGGCAACGCAGAAAGTCATCGTCTACAAAATAAGATTGCGGCTCAGTTAAGCCCTGAAGAATTACAGCAAGCACAAAAATTAGCGGAAGGTTATATTAAATCGTATGGTTTTAAAGCCAGCTAATGATTAAGCAGATGTGTGGGATACGATTTTGTATCCCACCAGTATGACAACAGATAATACAAGATAGCACCAAGAAAGCCGATAAAAACGATTGTTTCCCCAGCCTCGACGAATAGCTAGCTGTTGCTGTTGTGATGATAGCTTGCTACAAAGTACACGAAACCCAACGATATAAACCGCACAATACACTTGCCAAAGGTACAGTGTATTAAATGCAAAAGCTTTCCCAACAATTAATAAGATAATTAATGGAATTAAAAAGAATAAAATCGACCCAACACGTTCAAGTTGGGCGATCCTCAACATCACTAATTCGTCTTTTTCATTTAATTGTAATGGCATAATACGGCTTACAATTCCCCTGACTTACGACTAGGATTACGCCCTGAAAGATTGTTTGTCGCACTTTGCAGAGAATTATCACGGACATCCACCCTTGCTTGGAATGGTGGGAATGGCAAGGTAATTCCTTGTTCAGCAAAGGAAACTAAGATGTTTTGGTGAATTTCATGGCGCGCAGGTAACCGATGGCCCATTTCAGCGGCATAGACACGTAATTCAAAAATCTGAATACCTTGTTGTAAATCAACAAGATATACTTCAGGTGCTGGGTTATCTAAAATCATCGTAGAGCGTTTGGCTGCACGTAAAATGGTATCTGTCACTAATTCACTATTGGCATCAGAAGGTGCAGGAATAGTCATGACAATACGTGTGATCGTGTCAGACAGTGACCAGTTAATAAATTGTTCAGTAATAAATGCCTTATTTGGCACAATAATTTCTTTTCTATCCCAGTCTGTCAGCGTAGTAGCACGGGTGTTGATCTTGGTAATACTCCCCGTCAAGTTACGGATAGTTACTGTGTCTCCAATCCGGATCGGTTTCTCAAATAAGATCATTAACCCTGAGATAATATTGGCGAAAATTTCTTGTAAACCAAAACCAAGCCCGACCCCCATTGCCGCAACAAGCCATTGCAGTTTTGACCACTCAATTCCTAACATAGAGAAGCCAACAATGGTCCCTATAATAGTTATCGTATACTTTGTTAATGTGCTAATGGCGTAACCAGTACCTGGTGTTAAATCCAAATGTTGGAGTACGGCCAGCTCAAGCAAAGCCGGTAAGTTACGAACCAATTGTGCGGTAACGATAATAGTCAAAATGGCAATGAAAATAGAGCCCATGGTGATAGGTTGTACGGTATCAACGCCATTAACCGTTGATGTCACATCCCATAAGCGAATATTTTCAAGAAAAGAGAATGCGGTATGTAGCTCGGACCACAGCCAAATCAATGAGACCAAGGCAATCATGGTTAAAATCGAACGAACTAACCCAACGGATTGGGTACTGATGGTATCTAAGTCGATAACCTGTTCTTCGATATCAATATTTCCTTCACTACTGGCGTTTGTTTGCTGGTTATCGTCCTCACCTTTAGCACGTTGAGCTAATATCTCAGCACGGCGTTGTTTCGCACGCTCGAAGGCTAATTTACGGCGCTGCATTGACATCCAACGGCGGATCGTATGATAAACGATAAGGATAACAAACCAAATGGCGACAGAGGTTTCTAAACGAGCAAGCAAGGCCTGTGAAGTTGAAAAATAACCTAAAATGGAGAAGAACCCAGCAACGATAGGTGCGAGTAATATCATCCACCACAATGCTTTATTAACAATATTCTCACCGGAGCCATGTCTATCTAAGTAGAGAGGGATTTGTGAGCGGCGTAAGTTGTTGGTAATTAAGCTAAGTGCGACACATAAAAAGATAAAGCATAAGCGGCCAATACTAGCTGCAAATTCCCTATCGCTATAATGTTCAAAGGTAATAATTGCCATCACGAGTGGAACGATGACAAAAATTGCCATTCGGTAATAACGCATCGCACGTTTAACAGAATCTTTGTCCCAACCGAAGTGAGAAATAAATAACCCAGTAGGGCGAGAAAAGGTTTCGCTGATCATAAACAGCCATAGTAAAGGTGTCGTCGCACTGACACCATAACCTATCGCCGCGGCCATGGGATATTGCCATGCACTTTGTAAGCCATAACCGATGGCTGACCACATCATAGGGAGAGGAAGAGCAACAATTATTGACCAAAAAATAGTTCGAATGGTTAAGTAAAACCGGTCTTGTGTCACCTTACCAATCCGTAAACTGGAGCGGTCAAGAAATGCTTGGTAGTGCTTGCGAGTGCTAATACTGAAAATGACTAATGCTATCGAACCTAAAAGATACAAAAATGTATCTTGTGTTGTCAGCATAACACGCAGAGCACCGGCCAGTTGGGACAAGGTATCCAGAGAAAGTAATTGAGTAATATCCGTTACTAACATGACAGGATAGCTGATGCTTATTGGCGGAACATCTGCGACCCAGAAAAGATAACGGTTTGAAGCATCTTTGACTTCTTTTAATGCATCGGTCAATTGCCCAGTGGCGACATTGAGCTTTGTTAGCTCTAACATTTCAGCATCGAGACCTGAAATTAAAGAGGTTAGTAGCTCACGGCGGGTTTTAATCAATGACTGATAAACTTGTACTTGAGCTGTATTGAGCTCATGCTCGCTTTCTTGCTCGGTTGTATCTATTTTACTTAGCCTATCGAGGCTATCTTCATAATTTAAGCGTTGAACGCGTAAATCTGCCATTTCCCGATCAAGCTGCTGGCTCTTTGGAATATCAGGCAAACGGGAGAGTTGTGTTCTGAGCGCTTCCCCTAATGTACTTGAGCTGCTGATCCACTGAGCTTGCTCGCGAATAGTTGTGAGCGCTTGTCGAGCATCGCGGATACTCGTTGAAATTTCAGCTTGGCTATTGGTGATTGCGCTCATGCGCTGTGCCTGAGCGGTTAATTCCTGAGACATTTTACGGTTAATATCAAGCTGCTCAGTTAAAAATGGGGTCAGTTCACCTTGCGCAGCCAACATCTCGGTATGTTCTAACGCTAAAATTGCTTTTTGTTGGCGTTGGGTATTTTGGAAATCACGCAGGTTTTGTAACTCAAGTTCCATACGTTGATAGCGTTTTTTGTATAACTCCAACGTAAGGCGTGAGATTTCTTGGCGGTTATTGGCAGAAAGCTGCGCCATTTCCAGTTCATTAACTGTTGATTTGCGAGCACTTACTTCGGCTTGAGCTAACGTGTACTGGGCATCGGCTAATGGCGTTGAGGGTGTACTCAGAGACTGAAAGCGCGAAGAGGCTTCAGTGAGTAAGCGTCTAGCTTCAGAAAGTTGTTGTGGCAGAATACTTAGTGATTCACTGATTTCGCGGCCTTTATCTTGCTCTTGCTGAGTTAAGCGGCTTTGATCGAGTAATTGGCTGCTAAGCTGAATAATACGTTGTTCAAGTTCACCTAAGCTGATACCCACAGGTATAGGTGCTGGTTCATCACTTTCATTGAGGATTTTTTGTCTTATTTCTTTGATAATTCTAGGGAAGTTATCAATGGCTTCTTGATAAGACTTGGCCTTTGCATCGGAATCACGTGTTTCACTCATCCAATTCAAAGCACCCTGTAATGCTTGTGCTATCTCTGCATCTTTGGGGTTGGTACTTGACTCAAGTTGTTTGAGCTCCTGCTTAATCTGTGCTTCATCCTGCGCTGCAGTCGGTGCTGCAACGGAAGAAAAAACGATTAACAGGCTAAGAAAAAAACTGATAATCACACGCACAGTGAGGAGCTCCTTCAAGGGATAATAATTTAATTAAGCGTCAGCAGGTTCTTCTGTTACTGTATTTGCAACAGTTTCAGCGAGTAATTCGCCCATACGAGTTGCATAACCGGGGATCAGTGATGAATTAAATATCACTTTGTTAGGTTCAAATAAATTAATCACCGTTGAGCCCAGTTTAAACAGCCCCATTTCCTCACCTTTCTTCAAGAAAACGGCACCTTCAGAGTCCAACTCAGGGTAAACCCAGCGCTTAATGACGCCTTCACGACTGGAATTGACGCAACCGCTCCAAACCGTCTCAATACTACCAACGATGGTTGCACCTACAAGGATTTGTACCATTAAGCCAACAGGGGTGTCAAAAACACAAATCAAACGTTCATTCCGTGCAAACAGGTTGGGAACATTCTGTGCCGTTAATGGATTTACAGAGAATAAATCGCCTGGCACATAAATCATCTCTTTGAGTAAACCATCACATGGCATGTGTACACGGTGATAGTCACTTGGGGAGAGGTAAGTGGTAATAAAGTCACCACCACGAAAACGCTCTGCTAATTGGTATTGGCCAGCAAGTAACGCTTCAACTGTGTAATTATGGCCTTTAGCTTGGAAGATAAGGTCATCATTTATTGGGCCTAATTGACTAACTGCACCGTCAGCAGGTTGAGCAAGTTGGTGTTCTTTCTCCACAATTGGGCGAGCGCCTTCTTTTAGCAGACGGATAAAGAAATCATTAAAAGTGGCATAAGCAGTAAGCTCACTTTTTTGCGCTTCATTCATGTTCACTTTATAGACTTTT
The DNA here is from genome assembly GCF_033681625.1 of Providencia sp. PROV109. Taxonomy (NCBI): domain Bacteria; kingdom Pseudomonadati; phylum Pseudomonadota; class Gammaproteobacteria; order Enterobacterales; family Morganellaceae; genus Providencia; species Providencia sp. PROV109. The sequence continues at coordinate 4,175,367 of NZ_CP096320.1, read as the reverse complement.
GCGAACAGTTTAATTGCCCATTGCGTCATGAAACCCGCATTGCGACTTGCGAACCAGCCTGCAAATTCAGTAAGACATTGTTTTGGAAGCATATATTGCAAGCGAATTTTAATTTTATCTAGCACGTTAACCTCTGATTTTTAAAGGTATGTTAGCAAAAGGGCGGCTATTGTACACAGTTTACTCGTCATATTTCAAACGGCCGCATCATTGGCTAACCATCATTAAATTATTTAGAGCGGGTTTAGCGTTAGTGAGTTATTTGTAAGCACTCACTAACATTATTTATCTTTCGCCGTAAAATTACCACGAGGTTTGATTTGTTCCATGCTTTCTAAAATGCGATGGTAGTTTTCAAAGCGTGATTCAGCAATTTTATTTGCTTCTACGGCTTCACGTAACAGGCAACCAGGGTCATCTAAATGTTTACAGTCACGGAATTTACAGCCGCCAAGGTAATCTTTAAATTCGACAAATCCTTTGGTCACTTGTTCCGTTGTTAGATGCCATAAACCAAACTCACGGACACCAGGGGAGTCAATCACATCGCCGCCCAATGGGAAGTGATATAAACGAGCTGTTGTTGTTGTATGTTGTCCTAGCCCTGAGTTGTCTGAAACCTCATTAACTAAAATCGCTTCTTCGTTATGTGGGAGTAATGCATTTAATAAACTGGATTTGCCCACACCAGACTGACCAACAAATACAGATACTTTACCTGCTAGCGCGTTAGTAAGCGCTTCCATGCCTTCATTGGTATGGCTTGAAACTTCGAGAACTTGATAGCCAATATCACGATAAATTGTCATTAAATCGCTTACCCACTCACGGTTTTCGTCGTCGAGTAGGTCGACTTTATTGAGAACGATAACAGGCTTAATCCCGGTGGTTTCGCAGGCAACTAAATAGCGGTCAATAATATTCAGCGAAAGCTCAGGTAAAATAGCTGAAACCACAACAATTTGGTCAATGTTAGCGGCAATCGGTTTTAAGCCATCATAATAATCGGGACGAGTTAGAACAGAACGGCGCTCGTGAACCGCTTCGACGATGCCATTTACTTTGATATCACTTTGTGTGTTCAAGGCTGGTCGCCACACCACATTATCCCCTGTAACGAGGGACGAAATCGTTCTGCGCAAGTTACAGCGTTGGATAGTCCCGTCACTTGCTTGAATATCAGCATGCTGCCCAAAACGGCTAATGACTAAGCCTTCTTGCGCTTCACCTAATTGGCTATCATCAATTTCAACTGTTTTTTGCTTTTTAAGTCTTTTTTGATGATTTTCTTGAACTCGGCGCTGTTGGCCTTTCGAAAGTTTCTGTTTAGCCACCTGTCCTCTCTTTACTATGGGCTGTATTTTAGGGGGTTACTCACGCCTGTCACTGATGGCATGAAGAGTGCTATCATACCTTAACTTCATAGAATGCAGTTAGGGTATATCATGCAAAAGAATGAGAATAATTTAATTTGGATCGATTTAGAAATGACGGGGCTCGATCCTGTTCGTGATCGTATTATTGAAATAGCGACCATTGTAACAGATAGTCATCTTAATATTTTAGCAGAAGGCCCTGTAATTGCAGTACATCAAACGGATGAACAACTCGCTTTGATGGATGAGTGGAATGTAAACACCCACACTAATAGCGGCTTAGTTGAACGTGTACGCAAAAGTACAGTGAGTGAGCGTGAAGCTGAGTTAGCCACGATTGCGTTTTTAGAAAAATGGGTTCCTCAAGGGGCATCCCCAATCTGTGGTAATAGTGTTGGGCAAGATAGACGTTTTTTGTTCAACTACATGCCTGAATTAGAAAGCTATTTTCATTATCGCTATCTTGATGTCAGTACATTAAAAGAGCTTGCTCGCCGATGGAAACCTGAAATTCTAGCGGGTTTTTCGAAGAAAAATACTCACCAAGCTCTTGATGATATTCGTGAATCTGTGGCTGAATTAGCTTATTACCGAGAGACATTTATTAAAGAATAAATGTTAAATTAACGAATAAGCCGCAATCTTGAGCGGCTTTCATAAGCTGTTCTCTTCCAATAAGTTAACAATGTTAACGTATTGAAATCAATTTATTACAACGGGTGTTGATAAAATCACCATTGTGATTGAATTGTCAGCAAACGAATAAAAAAATAAAAATTTTGAGTGTAAGGGCTTGCTAGTATCTGAATTTTTCGTATAATGCGCTCCCCGTACCGATGAAGTTTTTGTTATTGAGTCGGCACGTGAAACATCACAAAAATGTGATGCGGGAATAGCTCAGTTGGTAGAGCACGACCTTGCCAAGGTCGGGGTCGCGAGTTCGAGTCTCGTTTCCCGCTCCAAATTTTTTGATGTTTTAGCTAAAGCACTATTTTCGTGATGCGGGAATAGCTCAGTTGGTAGAGCACGACCTTGCCAAGGTCGGGGTCGCGAGTTCGAGTCTCGTTTCCCGCTCCAAACTTTCTTAGTGTTTTAGTCAAAGTAGTACCCACCAAATGCGGGAATAGCTCAGTTGGTAGAGCACGACCTTGCCAAGGTCGGGGTCGCGAGTTCGAGTCTCGTTTCCCGCTCCAATATTTTCTTAGTCTCTTAACTTTTCTTCTTAATTAATTCTTACACAATACCTATTTAACTTAAGTAGAATCACCTAGTGTGCATATGAATTGCGCTTGTTCACTGTTTTTATCCTTTTATACCTTGAACACTAGGATCTACATGGGTTTTGCGATCTTTTTTGGATCAGATCCAGATTTCCTCTTGCATTCATTTTCAGGTCGCCATAGAATAGCCACCCCTTAGCAATAGGGTGTTTTGCTTCCATCTCTAAGATGATGATTAGAAGTTTAAATAATAAACAAAAATATGCTTTTTTATTTACTTCGAGTCACTTTTCATTTTAGTCTTGTTTTTTGGTAACTTTTGTATTGCTAGTAAACGTAAAATCAGTATTTTTCTTTTCAATGTGCCATTAGAAAGTTATCCACAGCCCGCTCAATCAATCTGGGTTTTTATCGCGATTTGAAATAACTTATTACACAGAGTTATCCACAGGCTAATTAACAAATTTCTGTTGTGCTATTTAATTCTAGTATTTAAATAGCATTGTTGTAACTTATTGATTTATTTGTTAAGTGATTTATTTTGTCAAAATGCGGCTAGCACATCTTGCAAATTCTTTACCTATTGTCTGCTAAGCACTTTTTACTTTATTCACATCAATTTGACAATTCTTCATTTCAGGTATATAGCTGACTTTTTTCTATGCATCTCTCGGTAAACCTTTGTTAATAGCACGTACAAGGCGTTTTTGCTGTGAAGTTTGAATTGTGACTTGGTTTGCATTACGTCGATTAAGCTGTTGTTGTATAGACCATTGGAAGTGCTCATCTAGCATTTCGTTAATTCCCAACCTATTTTGTAAAGCCAGTACAATACTGTCTTGATAAGGTGCGTTACCTAGCGCCACACTGATATTTCGCAACCACTTAATATAACCAATGCGGCGGATTGCAGAGCCTTCGGTCACCTTTAAAAAGGTTTTTTCATCCCATGAGAACAAGTCGAGCAACTTTGGTGTATGTAAGTCCTTTCTTGGACTGAAATCATCTTCATCAGTTAGCTGGGAAAAACGGTTCCACGGGCAAATAAGCTGGCAGTCATCACAACCGTAGATCCGATTTCCCATTAGAGGGCGAAATTCTTCAGGGATAGCACTATCTAGCTCAATGGTAAGATAAGAAATACAGCGCCTAGCATCTACGGTGTAAGGTTCGACAATTGCACCTGTTGGGCAAGTTGTCATACAAGCAACACAGCGGCCGCAATCTTCTTCGACAGGTTTATCAACAGAAACGGGTAAATTAATCAATAATTCACCGAGAAAAAACCAAGATCCTGCTTCACGATTTAAGACTAATGAATGTTTTCCTGTCCATCCTAAACCCGCTTTGACGGCGAGAGGGCGCTCTAAGATTGGCGCAGAGTCGACAAAAGGTCGAAAATTAAGATCGTCAATGGTGGTGCCATCGGCCAGTATCACTCCGTTAAATTCACGACAATAGTCTAAAATACGATCTGAAAGTTGTTTTAGACGTTTTTTTAATAATTTGTGGTAGTCTCGCCCTAGGGCATAACGGCTGATATAACCTAATTCAGGGTTATTTAATGTACTAGCAAATGCGGCTTTGGCAGGCAAGTAATTCATACGCACGCTAATGACACGTAACGTGCCAGGGTGCAGTTCGTGTGGTCTGGCTCGCATCATCCCATGGCGATTCATCCATTCCATCTCACCATGAAATTGTTTATCTAGCCATGCTTGTAATTTGGGCTCTTCCGCTGAAAGGTCAGTATCGCAGATCCCGACTTGTTGGAAACCTGCTTCAACACCCCATTGTTTAATATTCTGAGCGAGAAGATCGAGATCGAGGTATCTTGGCATCAGATCCTATATTGAGAAAGATTAAAACGGCTGGCACTCTAACATGACCTGCGTTATTCATCAAAACGCATGAAAAAATGCCTTCAATATTGAGAACAATTATAGGATATTTCTGAACTCATCATTCAAGCAATGTTAATTAAGAAAAAAGCCCCATCTTAGGTTAAGATAAGCAGTAATATTGATGTTTGTTGATATCTCTTTATGCATTTTGATCAGCAAGATAAACTATGCATTTAAAGGATAAACAGGCGACACCGCCTATTAATGACATAATAAAAGAACAATATGAAAGAACGTACAATACAACTTGCCAATGAAGCGCAAACTGTCGCTTTAGGTAATGCTATCGCTAAAGCTTGCCATCAAGGCACAATTATTCACTTATATGGTGATCTCGGAGCAGGGAAAACCACCTTTAGCCGAGGTTTCTTACAAGCGCTGGGCCATCAAGGTCACGTAAAAAGCCCAACCTACACTTTGGTTGAACCTTATGAATTAGCAGATCGTCAAGTTTTTCACTTTGATCTCTATCGGTTAGCAGACCCTGAAGAACTTGAATTTATGGGGATTCGTGACTATTTTTCTGGAAATTCGATCTGTTTGGTCGAATGGCCGCAACAAGGTAAAGGTTTTTTACCTGAAGCGGATCTTGAGCTCCATCTGACCTATCAAGGCGAAGGGCGTCAGGCTCACTTTGTTGCTTTTTCTGCCAATGGGGAGTCGTTGTTAGAAGCATTACCCCTACTCTAAGGAAGCTATTGCTCATGTTGAATGCATCAATCCACAGAATAACAAAAAAGGGTTTTTTTACTGTTTTCGTCTTGTTTATGGCATTAGCTATGTGGCTGTTTGGAGCAAAAGCACAAGCGGCAACATTATCAAATATTCAAGTTAATAACAGCCCATCACAAGCAGAAGTGGTGCTAAGTTTTATTGATGGTAAGCCCGACTACTCCTATTTCCCATTGCATTCACCTGAGCGCCTTGTTGTTGATATTAAACAACGAGGTGAGATTATTGGTTTACCACTTAAAGTTCCCGCGGGGGATCTTGTAAAACTGGTACGGGCGAGCCAACCTTCTGATAACCAACACAAACGCTTAGTGTTAGAGCTATCTCGCGCAGCGAAAACAAAAGCGGTACTTAAACAGGTTTCAGGTGAATATCAGTTGGTGTTAACGATATCGACTGGAAATGCATCCGGTTCTACCTCTTTTAATCAAACCAATAATACGGTTAAACCAGCGGCAAATAATACTCAAGATAAACCATTGAAGATGAGTAATCCTGCACCTGTGGCTACACCAACACCAACCAAATATAAAAATATGCCAAAGGGTAGCAAGCAGGTCGTCATTGCTATTGATGCAGGGCACGGTGGAAAAGACCCTGGTGCGATAGGCAAGAATGGTTATAAAGAAAAAGATGTGACTCTCAGTGTCGCACGTAAATTATATCAACGCCTTGAAGCCGACCCAATGTTTAAGCCCGCGATGACACGTGACGGTGACTATTTTATTTCTGTTAGTGGTCGTTCTGATGTGGCACGTAAGAAAGGGGCTAATATGTTGGTGTCAATTCACGCGGACTCGGCTCCGAATAGCAGTGCACGGGGCGCATCAGTATGGGTATTGTCTAATCGGCGTGCAAACAGTGAACTGGGTAGTTGGCTGGAACAACGTGAAAAACAATCGGAATTATTAGGTGGGGCGGGTGATGCACTGAGTGGCGCGGACCCTTACTTAAGCCAAGCCGTTTTAGATTTACAATTCGGTCATTCTCAGCGTGTGGGGTACGATGTTGCAGTTAAAGTGATCGAACAGCTGCGAAAAGTAGGTAATATTCACAAAAGAACCCCTGAACATGCAAGCTTAGGTGTATTGCGTTCTCCTGATATCCCATCGATTTTAGTCGAAACTGGGTTTATTAGTAATGCAGCGGAAGAGCAGTTGCTAAAATCGAATGAATTCCAAGACAAAGTTGCAGAAGCTATCCATTTAGGGTTACGTCAATATTTCTTGGCGAATCCAATACAAGCAGCGCCACAATAAGGGGGAGGCATGGCTATACATATTCTATCCCCACAACTTGCCAACCAAATCGCAGCAGGTGAGGTGGTTGAAAGGCCTGCGTCAGTGGTTAAAGAGCTCGTTGAGAATAGTCTTGATGCAGGGGCAACGCGTATTGATATCGACATTGAGCGCGGCGGAGAAAAACTGATCCGTATTCGTGATAATGGTTGTGGTATCCGTAAAGATGAACTGATTTTGGCTTTAGCTCGCCATGCGACCAGTAAAATTGCCACATTAGATGATCTTGAAGCCATTATGAGTATGGGGTTTCGCGGTGAGGCACTAGCGAGTATCAGTTCTGTTTCACGTTTAACGTTGACATCAAAGCCTGCAGACCAGACAGAAGCATGGCAATCCTATGCCGAAGGTCGGGATATGGAGGTAATAGTTAAACCCGCAGCGCATCCCAATGGCACAACGGTTGAAGTATTAGATTTATTCTATAATACGCCAGCTCGTCGTAAATTTATGCGCACAGAAAAAACTGAATTCGGTCATATCGATGAAATTGTTCGCCGAATTGCGCTTTCTCGCCCTGATGTGGCTATCAACCTGACTCACAATGGGAAATTAGTAAAGCAATACCGAGCGGCTCATGATGAGGCACAGCAAGAGAGGCGCCTTGGGACGATTTGTGGAACGGGCTTTATGCAAGGCGCTTTGGCGTTGTCTTGGGAACATAGCGATCTTGCTATCAAAGGGTGGGTCGTTTCTCCATCAATGACGTCGGGTAGTGAAACACAATATTGCTATGTCAATGGCCGTATGATGCGTGATCGCCTGATTAATCATGCTATTCGTCAAGCTTATGAAGGGCATTTAGACGAAAACCAGCAGCCAGCTTATGTCCTGTATTTGACCATTGACCCAAAACAAGTTGATGTTAACGTACACCCAGCAAAACATGAGGTTCGTTTTCACCAAGCTCGTCTGGTACATGATTTTATTTATCAAGCGGTACGAACAGTATTATTAGAAGCCGCATCTATTGATGAGCTTCCGGGTATCGAACCTGTAAATACAGAACTGGAAAATCGGCCTTCTGCGGGAGAAAATTATTTTTCTTCTCCTAGTGTGGCTCCTAAGCAACATAAGGCAGAAGACAAGACGATAGTCGAGAATACCCTTCTAGAGCCTAAAACACCTTATAAGCAGGCTAGCCACTTAAAGGATAATGCTAAAAATCACGCTTTTTCTTCGCCGAAATCAACGTCAGGTTTTTCAGAAAATGTACCAGCAAAAACGTTTGGCTCAACTTATGACAAAAAAGCAGGCGAACTGTATCAGAGCTTAATGTCCATTCCGGTTGCTCCTGAAGATAAAAAGCCGCTTTTTCCTGAACGTAACCCAATCAGTTCACCGCAAATATCCTCACAACCTGTAGCAAAAAATGCGGATAACTACCTTTTTGGCAAAGTATTGACAATTTACGCAAAAAACTTTGCATTAATTGAGTCTTCGTTGGGGCTAATCCTGTTATCCTTAACGGAAGCTAATTATTTATTGAAGTTGTCACAATTGTCACCGAGTGGTGGAGCCTTAAAGCCCCAACCATTGTTAATACCTCTAAAATTGTCACTTAAAAATGATGAAATAGAGGTTTTACAGCGGTACAAGGAACAATTGACAATATTTGGTATCGAAGCCACGATATTACATGGAAAAGTAACAATTCATACGGTATCGTTACCATTAAGAACACAAAATTTATCACAGCTTTTTTCTGAGCTACTCGATTTTTTATCGAGAAAAGAAAGTGTCACTGACGAAGAGATAGCACAATGGCTCGCTAAAGCAGTTTCACAGGTTAAAACAGAAGAAAGTTGGAGTTTAGCACAGGCTGTTCAGTTGCTGGCTGATGTTGAGCGGGTATGTCCGCAGTGGGTGAAAAACCCTCCACCAACATTATTACAATTAATTAATTTACAATCCGTGGTAGCTACACTAACAAATGAGTGATTTAGCAACTCAGAAAAAACCTGACGCAATATTCCTAATGGGTCCGACGGCCTCAGGTAAAACCGCTTTGGCGATAGAACTTCGCAAGCATTTGCCTGTGGAAATTATTAGTGTCGATTCGGCATTAATTTACCGAGGGATGGATATTGGCACAGCAAAACCAACAACAGAAGAACTCAGCCAAGCTCCCCATCGTCTGATTGATATCCTCGATCCGTCTCTACCATACAGTGCTGCCGATTTTCGCCGTGACGCATTAAATGCCATGGCTGAAATTACCTCACAAGGTAAAATTCCATTATTAGTTGGCGGCACAATGTTGTATTTTAAAGCCTTATTAGAAGGGCTTTCACCTCTTCCTTCAGCTGACCAAGCAGTTCGTACTGAAATTGAACACATTGCGAAAGAACAAGGGTGGGGGGAAATTCACCGTCGTCTTACTGAGGTTGACCCAGTTGCCGCGGCAAGGATTCACCCTAACGACCCACAAAGATTATCCCGTGCTTTAGAGGTATATCTCATTTCGGGACAAACTTTGACTGAAATGATACAAACAGCAGGGGAAGAATTGCCTTATAATGTGTTTCAGTTTGCTATTGCGCCACAAGATCGTAAAATTTTACATGAGCGCATAGAACAACGTTTTCATCTGATGATAGATGCGGGTTTTGAAGAAGAAGTTCGCAAGTTACATCAACGAAATGATTTACATGTTGACCTCCCTTCAATTCGTTGTGTGGGGTATCGGCAAATGTGGTCATATTTAGATGGTGAAATTGGCCATGATGAAATGATTTATCGGGGGATTTGTGCAACTCGCCAATTGGCAAAACGTCAAATTACCTGGTTAAGAAGCTGGGAGAATGTTCATTGGCTAGATAGTGAACAACCTCAGCAAGCGCTTAGCACCGTTATGCAGGTTATGCGTGCATAGGACTGATGTTTGTGTACAATTAGAACGTTAAGCGCAATTTTTGAGTAGTTACTTTTTGGAATCTAAAAGATTCTCTTTTAAAAACAACAAAATAAGGAAAACATAGAATGGCTAAGGGGCAATCTTTGCAAGATCCGTTCCTGAACGCATTACGTCGTGAAAGGGTTCCGGTCTCTATTTATCTCGTTAATGGCATCAAATTGCAGGGGCAAATTGAGTCTTTTGACCAATTTGTCATTTTATTAAAAAACACAGTTAGCCAGATGGTTTATAAACACGCTATCTCGACTGTTGTCCCTGCTCGCCCTGTTTCTCATCATAGCGGTACTGCGGGTAGCACTGGTAATGGTAATTACCATTCAGGTAACCCTGCAGCGCAAGATGGCGAAGTAACTGAGTAAGTTTGTACGCTAAAAGACAAGGAAAGCATGGGTAGGGAGACTGTACCTGTGTTTTTCCTTTGCAATTATTGTTTAGCCTAAGAGGTTACACCTTGTTTGATAGGTATGAAGGCGGTGAACTAGCTGTATTAGTCCATGTCTTTTTTTCTCAAGAGAAAGACGTTGATAATCTGGCAGAATTTGAGTCACTTGTGACATCTGCTGGGGTAAAACCAGTACAAATAGTCACGGGCAGTCGTAAAGCTCCTCATCCAAAGTTTTTTGTTGGGGAAGGTAAAGCAGAAGAAATTGCCCAAGCTGTTGAGGAAAGTGGTGCAGATGTGGTGTTGTTTAATCATACTCTAAGCCCTGCTCAAGAACGTAATCTCGAAAGGATTTGCCAATGTAAGGTGGTTGACCGTACAGGGGTAATTTTAGATATTTTTGCTCAACGCGCACGTACACACGAAGGTAAGCTTCAAGTTGAATTGGCTCAATTAAGGCATTTATCGACTCGCTTAGTGAGGGGATGGACGCACTTAGAGCGACAAAAAGGCGGGATTGGTTTACGAGGCCCCGGTGAAACTCAACTTGAAACTGACCGCCGGCTATTAAGAGATAAAATTAAACAAATCTTATCTCGTCTTAGTCGGGTGGAAAAACAGCGTGAACAAGGGCGTCAAGCGAGAAGTAAGGCAGATATCCCGACTATTTCGCTTGTCGGTTATACCAATGCTGGTAAGTCTAGCTTGTTTAACCGCATGACGGCCGCTGATGTTTATGCTGCTGACCAGTTATTTGCAACACTTGACCCAACACTTCGTCGTATTGATGTAGAAGATGTTGGTGTTGTCGTTCTTGCAGATACTGTGGGTTTTATCCGCCATTTACCCCATGATTTGGTTGCAGCTTTTAAAGCAACCCTGCAAGAAACACGTGAAGCAACGTTATTGCTGCACGTTATCGATGCAGCTGACAATCGCTTGGATGAAAATATTCATGCAGTTGAAAGTGTGTTAGAAGAAATCGAAGCGGATGAAATACCAACACTTTTAGTGATGAACAAAGTTGATATGCTGGAGGATTTTGTCCCGCGTATTGACAGAGATGAGGATAACAAGCCGGTTCGTGTCTGGGTTTCAGCGCAAACGGGTGATGGTATCCCATTGTTGCTACAGGCATTGACGGAACGTCTTTCAGGTGAAATCGCACATGTTGAATTGCGTTTACCACCGAATGAAGGCCGTTTACGTAGCCGTTTCTATCAACTTCAGTCAATCGAACGTGAATGGCAGGAAGAAGACGGCTCAATTGGCCTTGAGGTGCGTATGCCAATGGTGGATTGGCGGCGTCTGTGCAAACAAGAGCAGCAATTACCTGACTATGTTATTTAATCGCTTTGGTTATTAATAATGCTTTGGCCGTTAATAATTTGGCCGTTAATAATATAGTTAGGCAATGGAATTGATATTAAGAGCCCTATCGCTCTTAGCCCTGAAAATCAATCATAAAGAATGGAGCTAAAACATGGCGTGGAATCAGCCCGGTAATGACGGACAAGACCGCGATCCGTGGGGAAGCGGCAATAAAGGCGGCAACTCTGGCGGGAACAAAGGTGGTCGAAAACGTGGGGCTTATGATCTCGACGATCTCTTTCGTAAACTAGGCAGCAAGCTTGGTGGAAATAAAGGCGGCGGTGGTGATGGTGATAATAAACAACCATCACAAATCAGTGGCCGTTTAGGTATGTTAGCTCTTGCTGCTATCGTTGTTGTATGGGCAGGTTCAGGCTTCTACACCATCAAAGAAAGTGACCGTGGCGTAGTATTACGTTTTGGTGAATATAGTGGTATTGTTGGGCCTGGTTTGAACTGGAAACCAACCTTCATTGATAGGGTCATTCCTGTCAACGTAGAAACCGTACGTGAACAAGCGACAAATGGCATGATGTTAACGTCAGATGAAAACGTGATCCGCGTTGAAATGAACGTTCAATATCGTGTTACCGACCCTGCGCAATATTTATTTAGTGTCACAAACCCAGACAATAGTCTGCGTCAGGCGCTAGATAGTGCTGTGCGTGGTGTAATCGGTCAGTCTGCGATGGAGCAAGTACTGACTACGAATCGTGCTTTTATCCGTGATGTTACACAAAAAGAGCTCGAAGCAACAATTGCACCATACAAGATGGGTATCACACTGCTTGACGTCAACTTCCAAGCAGCACGTCCACCTGAAGATGTTAAAGCGGCATTTGATGACGTAATCTCAGCAAGGGAAGAAGAACAAAAAACCATTCGTGAAGCGCACGCTTATCGAAATGAAGTTCTTCCACTGGCAAAAGGTAACGCACAACGCCTAATTGAAGAAGCTGAAGCGTATAAAGCGAGTGTGGTCTTCAAAGCAGAGGGTGAGGTGGCAAGTTTTGCGAAAATGTTACCTGAATATCGTGCTGCGCCAGAAATCACCCGTGAGCGTTTGTATATCGACACAATGGAGCGTGTGTTAAGTAATACACGTAAAGTGATTGCGAATGATAAGAGCAACAGCATGTTAGTGCTGCCGCTGGATCAAATCATGCGCGGTACAAATTCAGATGCGGCTTCAACGTCAAAAGCTAATCCGTCAGCAAGAATGGCGACGCCAAGCAATAGTTCGTCATCATCTGCTGCAACACCAGCACAGCCAAACAACGCTGTTCGTGGTGATGCTGTTAGAGTAGGGAGACAATAATCATGCGTAAATCGCTAATTGTTATCGTTATTGCCATCTTGGCAGTTGCATACGCATCTATCTTTATTGTTCCTCAAACTGACCGCGGTATCGTATTGCGTTTTGGTAAAGTTCTACGTGACTCTGAAAACAAACCGATCATTTATGAGCCGGGTCTGCATTTCAAAGTTCCATTTATTGAAACTGTGAAAATGTTGGATGCACGTATTCAGACTCTTGAAATTCAAGCTGACCGCTATCTGACAAGTGAAAACAAAGACTTAATGGTGGACTCCTACCTGAAATGGCGTGTTACTGATTTCAGTCGTTATTATGTAGCGACTGGCGGTGGTAATCCATTCCAAGCGGAAACCCTGTTAAAACGTAAATTTAGTGACCGTTTACGTTCTGAGTTTGGTCGTTTAAGCGTTAAAGACATTATCACTGATTCACGTGGTCGTTTAACTGTTGATGTGCGTGATGCTTTGAACAAAGGTACTGCAATTGACGACTCAACAAAAGAAGCGGATGCAGCGATTGCGGATGCAGCAAAACGTGTTGAAGAGGAAACGAACCTGAAGCCACTGGTTGTGAATGCAAACAGTATGGCGGCGTTGGGTATCGAGGTTGTCGATGTACGTATTAAACGTATTGAGCTGCCAAACGAAGTTTCTGAAGCTATCTATGCGCGTATGCGTGCAGAACGTGAAGCAGTTGCACGTCAACATCGTTCACAAGGTCAAGAAGAAGCGACTAAGATCCGCGCTGTTGCAGATAAAACAGTAACAGAAACGTTGGCTGAAGCAGAGCGTACCGCACTGACTTACCGAGGTGAAGGTGATGCGATGGCAACGAAACTGTTTGCTGATGCATTCAACCAAGATCCCGAGTTCTATGCGTTTATTCGTAGCTTGCGTGCCTATGAGCAAAGCTTCAAGAGTGGTGAAGACGTGATGGTATTAAGCCCAGACACTGATTTCTTCCGCTTTATGAAGGCACCAACTAAGCTTCGCGCGACAGATTAATAACAAGCTAAGTTGCGTGCAACCTAGCAAAATAACTGTTAATCTATTAAAGAAAAGCCCGCTTCGGTGGGCTTTTTTTCGCCTGTCGTTTTAAGTATAGGATTTTTCAGGGAAAATTTGAGCTGCTCAACTGATGGCATTCATTTTGAGTTTACGGCAGAAATAAAAAATACCATTTTACTTGCTTTCCAGAAAAAATTTTTGTATTGCCAAAATATCACTGGAACAGTTCATTTTTGATGGTAGAATTCATTTTTAAGCAACCGAGTGTATTTCAAAATGGGTAAGAACGTTGTCGTACTGGGCACCCAATGGGGTGACGAAGGGAAGGGCAAGATCGTTGACTTGCTGACAGAGCGTGCTAAATATGTAGTTCGCTATCAGGGCGGCCATAATGCTGGCCATACTCTTGTTGTAAACGGTGAAAAAACCGTTCTCCACTTAATTCCATCCGGTATTCTTCGTGAAAATGTCATCAGCATTATTGCTAATGGTGTTGTTTTAGCGCCAGACGCATTAATGAAAGAGATGAAAGAATTGGAAGACCGCGGTGTTCCTGTTCGGGAACGTTTACGTCTTTCTGAAGCATGCCCACTGATCCTGCCTTATCATATCGCATTAGATAATGCGCGTGAAAAAGCACGTGGTTCCAAAGCGATTGGGACAACAGGTCGTGGTATTGGTCCTGCTTATGAAGATAAAGTTGCACGTCGTGGTTTGCGCGTTGGTGATTTATTCGATAAAGCAACGTTTGCAGAAAAATTAAAAGAAATCGTTGAATACCACAACTTCCAACTTGTTCATTACTATAAAGAACCTGCTGTCGATTACCAAAAAACGTTAGATGATATTATGGCTGTGGCTGATATCCTAACTGGCATGGTAATTGATGTTTCTGATCTGCTCTATAAAGCAAATCAGAAGAATGAATTAGTGATGTTTGAAGGCGCACAAGGGACATTATTAGATATCGACCACGGTACTTATCCTTATGTAACTTCTTCAAATACGACTGCTGGCGGTGTGGCGACGGGTTCTGGTTTAGGTCCTCGCTATGTAAACTACGTATTAGGTATTATCAAAGCTTACTCAACACGTGTTGGTGCGGGCCCATTCCCTACTGAGCTGTTTGACGAAGTGGGTGAGTTCCTGCGTGAAAAAGGCCAAGAATTTGGTGCAACTACAGGCCGTAAACGCCGTACTGGTTGGTTAGATATCGTTGCGATTAATCGTGCGGTACAAATCAACTCACTGTCAGGCTTCTGTATGACTAAACTGGATGTTTTAGACGGTTTAGAAGAAGTCAAAATTTGTGTAGGCTACCGTCGTCCAGATGGTAAAGTGTTAGAAACAACACCTTTAGCTGCTGATGAGTGGGATGGTTTAGAGCCAGTTTATGAATCAATGCCAGGTTGGAAAGAAACAACTTTTGGTGTGAAACAAAGAGAATTACTGCCACAAGCAGCTCTGAATTACATCGAACGTGTTGAAGAACTCACGGGTATTCCAGTTGATATTATTTCAACGGGCCCAGATCGTTCAGAGACCATGATCCTGCGTGATCCATTTGATGTTGAGTAATAACACTGACTGCGCCTTAAACGGGCGCAGTTTTTTTACTGCTTTACCTCCTTCCAATATGTCGCTTCTTTGATAAAACAGTCAAAATTCCCCATAATGATTGAATTAAGTCACTTTTGTGTGCAAATTCTGTGCAATTAAATGCATATTTGACCTGTGTTATACGTTAAACTGTATTTAGCAACATATAATTTATTAGCATGCTATATTTTATTCAGAAAACTGAATGTGTTGGGTTAGAAATAGTAAATGTGAATTTTAAAAGAAGTCACATGTTTTTAGGCCACTGATTTGCGGCCAACAGCGTTATAGCTAAAATTTTGAGGTGATTGTGCAACTGACTAGTTTTACAGATTATGGGTTACGAGCTCTTATTTATCTGGCTTCTCTGGGTGAAGGGAAAATGACCAGTATTACTGAGGTCACCGAGGTCTACGGTGTATCTCGTAACCATATGGTAAAAATTATTAATCAACTCAGTCACTTAGGTTATATTAAAGCCACTCGTGGCAAAAATGGCGGGATTACACTAGGACAACCAGCAGAATCAATTCGTATAGGGGACGTTGTTAGAGCATTAGAACCCCTGACTCTTGTTAATTGTAGTGGCGAGTTTTGCCACATTACACCTGCGTGTCGTTTAAAAGGTGTGCTACACCAAGCAATACAGCAGTTTTTACAAGAACTTGATCAATACACGCTGGCGGACATGGTGAAAGATAACAGCCCGCTCTATCAACTACTGCTTGATTAGCATTTGCGGTAGTTATGAATTCTGATGACAACGGAGGTAACGATGTCACAAGATCCTTTTCAGGAAAGAGAAGCAGAAAAATACGAGTCCCCAATTCCAAGTCGAGAATATATTCTTGACCTTATCTCGAAGCGTACTGCACCAGCTAACCGCGAAGAAATCGCACAATTATTGAATTTATCGACAGAAGATGAATTAGAGGCATTACGTCGTCGGTTAAGAGCCATGGAACGTGATGGTCAACTGGTCTTCACTCGCCGTCAGTGTTATGCATTACCGGAGCGTTTAGACTTATTAAAAGGGAAAGTCATTGGCCACCGTGATGGTTACGGCTTCCTACGTGTTGATGGTAAAAAAGAAGATTACTATTTATCTCAAGATGAAATGAAACGCGCCATGCATGGGGACGTTATCTTGGCGCAACCTTATGGGCAAGATCGTAAAGGGCGTACAGAAGTTCGGGTTGTTCGTGTGTTAGAGCCGCGTAATAACCAAATTGTTGGTCGCTATTTTATCGAATCGGGGATGGGGTTTGTCGTACCGGATGATAGCCGTTTAAGCTTTGATATTTTGATACCGAAAGATCGTGTTCTTGGCGCTCGAATGGGTAATGTGGTGGTGGTTGAATTAGTCACTCGTCCACAACGTCGCTCGCAAGCGGTGGGGAATATCATTGAAGTATTAGGCGAAACAATGGGCACAGGTATGGCGGTGGAAATCGCTTTACGTACTCATGAAATCCCACATTCATGGCCACCACAAGTTGAAAAACAAGTCGCTGACCTAAGTGAACATGTCCCTGAGTCTGCGAAAAAAGGGCGCGTGGATTTACGCGACTTACCGTTAGTCACGATTGATGGTGAAGATGCTCGTGACTTTGATGATGCAGTGTACTGTGCACCGAAGAAAGGCGGTGGCTGGCGCTTATGGGTGGCGATTGCGGATGTAAGCTATTATGTCCGCCCACAAACGGCTCTGGATACAGAAGCGCGTAGCCGCGGTAATTCGGTATATTTCCCATCTCAAGTCGTTCCTATGCTACCGGAAGTCTTATCGAACGGTCTGTGCTCACTTAACCCTGGTGTTGACCGCCTGTGTATGGTGTGTGAAATGACTGTGTCGGCATCTGGTAAGCTTTCTTCATACAAGTTCTATGAAGCGGTTATGAGTTCTCATGCAAGGTTAACTTATACAAAAGTATGGAAAATCTTGGAAGGAGACGAAGAACTGCGCGAGCACTATAAAGCGCTAGTGCCACATATTGAGCATTTGCATCAATTATATAAAGCACTTGATGCTGCACGTATTGAGCGTGGTGCGATTTCTTTTGAATCTGAAGAAGCGAAATTTATTTTTAATGCGGAGCGACGTATTGAAAGTATTGAGCCAGTAGAGCGCAATGATGCACATAAATTGATTGAAGAGTGCATGATTTTGGCTAACATTGCGGCGGCTCGGTTCGTTGAGAAAAATGAAGAGCCTGCATTGTACCGTGTGCATGACCGCCCTAAAGAAGAAAGCGTGATGAATTTACGCTCTGTTTTTAGTGAATTAGGGTTGACTCTGCCGGGCGGAATGAAGCCGGAGCCGAAAGATTATGCGCAGGTAATGAATGAAGTGGCTGAACGCCCTGATCATGAATTACTACAAACCATGATTTTACGATCAATGAAACAAGCGATTTATGATCCTGAAAATCGTGGTCACTTTGGTCTAGGTTTGAAATCGTATGCTCACTTTACATCACCAATTCGTCGTTACCCAGACCTGACGTTACACCGCGGGATAAAATATCTGCTGGCTAAAGAACATGGTCATTCAGATAAACGCTGGACGGAAACGGGTGGCTGGCATTCAGACATGGATAGCATGTTACAGCTTGGCGAGCACTGCTCAATGACTGAGCGCCGTGCTGATGAAGCAACACGTGATGTGGCTGACTGGCTGAAATGTGATTTCATGCAGGACCAAGTAGGCCAAACCTTTACAGGTTTAATTACCAGTGTGACCGGTTTTGGCTTCTTTGTTCGCCTTAATGATTTATTTATTGATGGTTTAGTGCATATTTCAACGTTGGATAATGACTACTATCGTTATGATGCGGTCGGTCAGCGTTTAATTGGTGAATCATCAGGTACCACTTACCGTCTTGGCGATGAAGTGGAAATTCGTGTTGAAGCGGTGCATATGGATGAACGCACCATCGATTTCGCATTAATTTCAACCACTCGTAAAGCGAAAAACCCGGGCAAAACGGCGCGGGACAAAATGAAGCAAGAAGTTAAAAATGCTACACGCCCAGCTCGTCGAAAAGCGGATGCGAGTAAAGATAAAAACTTCGAGCCTGATTCTGCATTTCGTCGTTCCGATAAAAAAGGAAAAAAAGCTGAGGCTAAGCCAGAGGCGAAAGGGAAAGGAAAAGGCAAAAAGCCTTCCGATAAAACCAGAAAAATTACAGCAAAATTAAAAGCTAAACGCGTTGCAAAAAAATCCCAAAAACAAGAGGGATAATGGTATTGCTGTAGTTATTAACCATCGTTATTAACCATCGTTATTAACCATCGTTATTAACCAAAGTGGCGCTAACACGCCACTTTACTATTTATTAATATAAATAAGAAATTTATGAGCGAAATGATTTATGGCATTCACGCAGTGAAAGCCTTACTTGAGCGTTCACCGCAACGCATTAAAGAAGTCTATATTTTGAAAGGTCGTGAAGACCGCCGATTAATGCCGCTGGTGCATGAAATCGAAGCGTTAGGTGTTGTTGTTCAAGTGGCGAACCGTCAATGGATGGATAGCCAAACCGAAGGCGCCGTTCACCAAGGTATCATTGCGAAAGTATTACCGGGTAAACAGTATCAAGAAGGTGATCTGCCTGATTTATTGGAGAACACATCATCGCCATTTTTATTAGTATTAGATGGCGTAACAGACCCACATAACTTAGGCGCGTGTTTACGTAGCGCTGATGCCGCTGGCGTTCATGCTGTGATTGTTCCTAAAGATAAATCTGCTCAGCTTAATGCAACCGCGAAAAAAGTGGCCTGTGGCGCGGCAGAAAATGTTCCACTTATTCGTGTGACGAATCTGGCAAGGACATTGCGTTTGCTACAAGAATACAATGTATGGATTGTGGGAACGGCGGGTGAAGCTGACCATAATTTATACCAAAGCAAATTAACCGGCTCGATAGCCTTAGTTATGGGAGCTGAAGGCGAAGGCATGCGCCGTTTAACTCGTGAGCACTGTGATGAGTTAATTAGTATTCCAATGGCGGGCTCTGTGTCATCATTAAATGTGTCAGTGGCGACAGGGGTTTGTTTATTTGAAGCGGTGCGTCAGCGCTTACCTGTTTCTGTAGAAAAATAATATTTAATGTAAAACGGTATCCATCTCTTGAGTTTTATCTCAGGGATGGGTATAGTTACGCGTCAATTTTTTAGCCGCACTCAATAAGTTCCTTGCCTCCGCGGGCCGCGGTTAACCCAGACAGGAGGCTAATAATCCGTAAGGAGCAACTACTAATGCGTCATTACGAAATCGTTTTTATGGTCCATCCTGACCAAAGCGAACAGGTTCCGGGCATGATCGAGCGTTACAGTGCTGTTATCACTAACGCACAAGGTCAGATTCACCGTCTGGAAGACTGGGGCCGCCGTCAACTGGCTTACCCAATCAATAAACTGCACAAAGCACACTATGTTCTTCTGAACGTAGAAGCGCCGCAGGAAGCGATTGATGAGCTGGAAACTAACTTCCGCTTCAACGATGCCGTTATCCGCAGCATGGTTATGCGCTTAAAACACGCAGTAACAGAAGCTTCTCCAATGGTCAAAGCTAAAGACGAACGTCGTGGCCGTGACATGTCTGATGAATATCAGGATGAAGAAGTAGAAGAAACTGGGGATTCTGAAGAGTAATTGCGCAGGTGACCACTAATCGTTTGGTGTTAACAGGCATAGTCTGTAAAGCATTGATTCGAAAAGTGAGTCCGTCAGGCATTCCTCACTGCCAGTTTGTTTTAGAACATCGTTCACAGCAGCTGGAAGCAGGACTGTTAAGGCAAGCATGGTGCAGAATGCCCATTATCGCCAGCGGACAAACCTTACAAGCCCATACTCACAGTATAACGGTCGGCAGTTGGATTACAGTAAGCGGTTTCATTAGTACCCATCAAGGGCGCAATGGGATCAGCAAGATTGTCCTCCATGCCGAGCAGATTGATTTGATAGATTCTGGAGACTAGCCATATGGCACGTTATTTCCGTCGTCGCAAGTTCTGCCGTTTCACAGCGGAAGGCGTTCAAGAGATCGACTATAAAGATATCGCAACGCTGAAAAACTATATCACTGAAAGTGGTAAAATTGTACCAAGCCGTATCACCGGTACTCGTGCAAAATATCAACGCCAGCTCGCTCGTGCTATCAAGCGCGCTCGCTACCTGTCTCTGTTACCATACACTGATCGTCATCAGTAATTGGTACAGTCCATTAACGACTAATAGAGGATAAGGTAATGCAAGTTATTCTGCTTGATAAAGTAGCTAACCTAGGTAGCCTGGGTGATCAGGTTAACGTTAAATCGGGCTATGCTCGTAACTTCTTAGTTCCACAGGGCAAAGCTGTTCCTGCGACTAAGAAAAACATCGAATTCTTCGAAGCTCGCCGCGCTGAACTGGAAGCTAAATTAGCTGACGTTCTGGCAGCAGCACAGGCTCGTGCAGCAGCTGTTACTGCTCTGGGTTCTGTAACTTTAGCTTCTAAAGCTGGTGACGAAGGTAAACTGTTCGGTTCAATCGGTACTCGTGATATCGCTGACGCAATTACTGCGGCTGGCGTTCAAATCGCGAAAAGCGAAGTTCGCCTGCCAAACGGCGTTCTGCGTACTACTGGTGACCACGAAGTTCACTTCCAGTTACACAGCGATGTTTTCGCAGAGCTGAACGTTATCATCGTTGCTGAGTAATCAATAATGATGATATGCATCACTGGGTTATCCATGATGCGAATAAAAACACCGGCTAAGTCCGGTGTTTTTTATTTTCTAGACAATATTTTTGTATTTATTGATTAGCTAAGCATTGGTAGTCGAGTAATTCACCCGCAGAACCTAAGTTCAAATCCCAAAAATTCAATCGGTTGGCAAGTAATACCTTAGAACCATCTTTAAGCTGTACCATTGCTAGGCCAAAATTACCCATTTTATCGTGATGCTTGATGACATATTCGTTTAGTTGATGAAACGAATTTTCTACATGGGGTGAGCCTTCCGGAAATTTTTTGGCTAAGTAATGATGACTCGCTAGTTCAGAAGATAAAGAAGCCCAATGTGTTGTTATTGTTGATGAAAGTTGATTAAGCGTTTTATTTATCTCAGGTTTTAAGCAGGCAATATGAATATGGAGTTGGTCTTGGGAGCGGCCATATTGGGAGTTTACCGCAATGGCCAATAAATGTTCAGGAATTGGGTGGGTTGTTTGTTGTGACAAACTGCCCCTTTCTTGCCAAGCGATAGCAAAATAGTCGGGTGAGTTTTGTTCCAATAATTGGCTAGATTCTATCCCTGTGATCTTTTCAGTCGGGATAATTAAGTTGTGTAAAGGCCCTTTTTTATCTTTGAATAATACATAGTATTTTTCCTGTTCCACTTTCAAGCAGGGCAGCGTTGTTGGAAGTAATGGAATACATTGAGTATTAACGATGTTCCACAGCGCATTTGAATTGATCTTGAACCATGAAATAGAGCTAACAATCACGATAAGTAATAAAAGAGCCACACCTAAAAATATGTTAATCCATTTGCGCTTTAGCATGATAGTTTTTATTGCTTAACATGTTAGTGAGAGAGACTATTTATTATATATCGCTAAATTTATATATTGTTAAGCCAAGGTGGGGTAAATAGTGCAAATTCAGACTAAGTATTAGGGTAGCGGGATGCTACCCTAAAGTCGGTGTTTAAACTAAGGTGTACGGTAATAGCTTCCGTCACTTAACCGCGCGAAACTATAAGTTTTCCCATCAGAGCCGGTAGTTTCTAATAATTGAACTTCACCTTTTGTATTCGCTTTCAGACGAATTTTTTGCCCTTGGCGTAAATTACTCAGTGGTTTCTCCGCCCCTTCAACGCGTGCCATAATAAAAGCGTCATTGGCTTGTAAGTTATTATCGCGAAAGAGTTGTGCGAGCGTCTTCCCTTTTTGTACTCGGTAGTTTTGCCATTCATTAGCAGAAGGGCGAGTTGTTTTGGGCTCAGGCGTTTTTTCTGGTGATGTTACCGTCGTAGGCTCATTAGGTTCAGGCTCATTAGGTTCTGGGATAATTTCGGGCTCAGTAGGTAAAAGAGGTGAATTATCTTCAGGTGCCGGCACGGGCTCTGGTATCGGCGGTGTAATAGTCGGTTCAGGCACAACCTCAGGGGTAGTAGGTGGTGGGATAACAATAGGCTGGTTTTGAACA
Organism: Providencia sp. PROV109; assembly: GCF_033681625.1. Classification (NCBI taxonomy): domain Bacteria; kingdom Pseudomonadati; phylum Pseudomonadota; class Gammaproteobacteria; order Enterobacterales; family Morganellaceae; genus Providencia; species Providencia sp. PROV109. The sequence continues at coordinate 4,153,045 of NZ_CP096320.1, read as the reverse complement.
ATATCGCTGGGGGATTTTTCGCTTGCAGGCCAAAAAAAAGCGACCACGACAATTAAGGCAAGCAGTGCAATACCATAGCGATGAAATTTTGAAAGTTTAAACATCACTCCTCCTTGATGAGGCAATGAGTAAATTAGACCGTATTAATACGCATACTAGCACCCTTTTTAGGCTTTTTTAGCGTTGGGCTGAATTTTTCAGAGAACACTGAATAAATTTGTCGGGAATCAATCAGTTTTATTCTTTAGATTCATTGTTTGGGTTTACCCATAAGGATGGGGCTGCTATTCTTGGATTTTCTCAAAATCATATGGGTATTTTAATGGCAAACCAAAATTTCGATTCGGTAGAAGCTCAAGCGAGTTATGGCATAGGTTTACAAGTTGGGCAGCAATTATTAGAGTCAGGGCTAGAAGGTTTAGTGCCAAATGCAATTCTAGCAGGCCTCGTTGACGCTTTAGAAGGCAATATGCCATCGGTACCTGTTGAAACTCTGCACAAAGCATTGCGTGAAGTGCATGAGCGTGCCGACGCTGTTCGTGTATCCCGCCAGGCAGCATTAGCGGAAGAAGGCCAAAAATTCCTAGATGAAAACCAAAAACGTGATGGTGTTTCAACGACTGAGTCTGGCTTACAATTTTCAGTGATTAACCAAGGTGATGGTGCTATCCCATCTCGCTCAGACCGCGTACGTGTTCACTATACAGGGCGTTTAATTGATGGCTCTGTGTTTGATAGCTCAGTACAGCGTGGGCAGCCAGCAGAGTTTCCTGTAAGCGGCGTTATTCCAGGTTGGATTGAAGCATTGACCCTGATGCCAGTCGGCTCTAAATGGGAATTATATATCCCCCACCAATTAGCTTATGGTGAGCGTGGTGCAGGTGCATCAATCCCGCCATTCAGTACATTAGTATTTGAAGTTGAATTACTTGAAATTTTATAATTTCTGTTAGTTCAGTTCACAGCTAAAAAGCCTCATCGTCTTTGGACTTTGGGGCTTTTTTTATGGCGTTAATTTCACACAATTGCTACTCTTGCAGTAAAGGGTCATCAGAGAGGTGAATAATATGCTACAGCAAGTTTGCGAATTAGCTCAAGAAGCGGGTTATGCGATTATGGAAACTTATAATGCGCAAGAACCTTTACAGGTTGAACACAAAAGTGATAATTCGCCTGTTACCGAGGCTGATATTGCCGCCCACAATGTGATTACCGCGGGCCTTGCTCGTATTGCTCCTGATATCCCCCAACTGTCTGAAGAAGATCCTCCTGAATGGCCAGTCAGGCAGAATTGGCAACGCTATTGGTTGATTGACCCATTGGATGGAACGAAAGAATTTATTAATCGTAATGGGGATTTTACGGTTAACATTGCCCTTATCGAGAACGGTGTACCAACGATGGGGGTAGTTTATGCCCCAGCGAAAGGGCTGCTGTACTACGCTGAAGGTAATCAGGCATGGAAGGAGGAGGGTGGCCATAAGCAACTTATTCATGTGAATGATGCCAAGCCACCAGTCATTGTTATCAGCCGTTCCCATCAAGACAATGAATTAATGGATTATTTAAAACAAATGGGTGAACACACGACAGTAGAAATTGGTTCTTCACTCAAGTTTTGTTTGGTCGCAGAAGGAAAAGCACAGCTTTATCCACGTTTTGGGCCTACAAATATTTGGGACACTGCAGCTGGACATGCGGTTGCCATTGGTGCAGGGGCAAAAGTCGTTGATTGGCATGGAAAAACGCTCGATTATACACCTCGAGAGTCTTTCTTAAATCCAGGTTTTCGGGTGATTTTATTCTAAACATCAATAAAGGTTGGGAAGTGATTTCCCAACCTAATTAATAACTAATTATCTAGTTGCAGCACTTTGGCAGTGGCTGTACGAATATCTAAACAGGCTTTTGCATCCGTTTTTAAGTCAATCCCATAGGTTGGAATGATGTCTTTTAAACGTGTTTCCCATCCATCGGCTTTGAGTTGCTCATCAAAACACGTTTTTAATACGTTTAGCGCAATAAATGCCGCTGTGGAGGCCCCCGGAGATGCTCCCATCAATACAGTAAATGATTTATCCGCACTAGTAATCAGTTCTGTACCAAACTCTAAAACCCCTTTTTTATCATGGTCAGGCTTAATAATTTGTACTCGTTGCCCTGCAACCACCTCTTTCCAATCCTCATGCTGTGCTTCTGGGTAGAATTGTTGCAGCATAGCAAATTGGTGAGCAGAAGTTTGCAGGACTTGGCCCACTAAGTATTCTGCGAGTGACCAGTTATCTTTCGCAACCGCAAGCATTGGTTCAATGTTATTCAATTTAACCGATTCAAACAGGTCTAAATAAGAGCCGTGCTTAAGGAATTTACTCGAAAAACCGGCATAAGGCCCGAATAATAGAGAACGTTTACCACCAATAATACGAGTGTCCAAGTGTGGAACAGACATTGGTGGTGAGCCTTTGTCTGCTTTACCATAGACTTTTGCATGGTGGCGAGAGGCAATTTCTTCGTTATCGCAACGCAGCCAGATACCACTGACAGGGAATCCACCATACCCTTTTCCTTCAGGGATCCCTGATTTCTGTAGTAATTCGATTGCTCTACCGCCTGCACCAACAAACACAAACTTCGCTGAAGTCATTGTTTTCTCGTGCGTGAGTAGGTTTTTAACTTCAATATTCCATCTGCCATCGGCGGTTTTTTTAACATCGATGACTTCATGTTTATAGTGAATTGAAAAGCCGGACTGTTCGCTTAATTGTGCGATTAATAAATGCGTTAGCGCACCGTAATCGACATCAGCACCAGTATTAACACGGGTAACCGCAATCGCTTCTTTAGGGTCTCGACCTTCCATGATCAGAGGTGCCCACTCGTTGATCTGCTTTGGATCATCACTGTATTCCATGTTGTGGTAACAGTGGTGAGCAGACATCTGTTGGTAGCGTTGTTTCAAGAATTTTACATTGTCTTCACCCCAAACAAAGCTCATGTGTGGGCATGGGTGAATAAAGTCACGTGGGTCTTTAATTTTGCCTTTGGTGACCAGATAAGACCAAAGCTGACGAGAGAGATCGAATTCGGTATTGACTTCAAGGGCTTTACTGATGTCCACCGTACCATCTGGATTTGGTGGTGTATAGTTCATCTCACAGTTAGCGGCATGCCCTGTTCCCGCATTGTTCCACGGGTGGGAACTTTCTTGGGCACAGTCGTTTAGCCTTTCAAAAACGGCGATCGTCAGTGAAGGTTCAAGTTCTTTGAGAAATGTACCAAGCGTTGCACTCATGATCCCTGCACCTATGAGAGCAATATCGACATTCTCAGCAATGGGTTTGCTCATGATGCCCCCTATTTTTTTGTTGGAGTGAAGCAAAGATCGGTGCCTTCTTGATAGACAACATAAGCACGACGCCAAGGTTCATCACCAATAAGCCGCCATTTATGGCCTGTTCCTGTATTATCTTGCGCAAGTAAAATATCACCTGGGTTGATGATAAATTTAGAACCATCTTTGGTTTCGAATTCTAAAGTACCTGAAAGTGTAATGACATAGCGAGGAACTGGGTCTTGATGCCAATCAAAAGAGCCGCCAGAAACTGTTTCACGAAAGGTAAGCTCGTTGACTGCAATGGTAGGGGTTTGGTTATCGCCTCCTGCTATATTATTGAGCTCAAGAGTGCCCTCTTCAAATAGAGAATTTCCATCTTCTCCTGTCCACATACGAACGCAGCGTATCATTTTATTTAGCTCCTTAATCACCGACTGTAATGTATAACAATTATTTGATATTCATTGGATGCAAAAATAAGACTCTTAAAATGATGATATATAAAATTAATATTATTTGAATTTAAAGTTTTTTAGCGAGTAGGTCAAAGCTAAATATGTTTTATCTTGGCTTTATGATTTTATTTTTTAATTAAACAACAAAATAATAAAAGTTGATTGTCTTTTTATGATTTGTTTTATTTTTATCGTTCGTTTAATGACTGATAAAAAATAGGAGAGCTCACGATGACTTATTTTATCATTATGAGCTATAAGTATAGGATCAGCTTTTTAGAATAGAGTTTAGGGCGAGATATTGGATTAGCATAATGGTTTTACCATCAACTATTTCTCCCGTTCTTATCGCATCAACGGCTTTAGGGAAGGGCCACTCTAAAACTTCAATATCTTCCCCTTCTTCTTCAAGCCCACCACCTGCGTTACGACGATTATTATCGCTATATTCAGCAATGTAAAAGTGGAGTTTTTCGGTGACTGAACCAGGGCTCATAAAGGCTTCAAAAACTTTTTGAATTTTATCGACTTTAAAACCCGTTTCTTCTTCTGCTTCAGCAATAATACGAGCTTCTGGTGAGGCGTTTTCTAGTAAACCAGCGGCGGCTTCGATCAGAAAATCAGAATAGCCATTAACATAAACAGGCATACGAAATTGACGAATTAAAATAATGCTATTTTTTATTTTGTTATATAACAAAATAACGGCACCATTGCCTCTATCATAGACTTCGCGCTCTTGTTGTTGCCAACTACCATCTCGACGTTGTAACTCATAAGTATATTTTTTTAAAATATACCAATTATCTGAAAGCAGTTTCTCACGAATATTCCGTATGTTAGGGAGTTTTACAGTCATTAAGCAGCCTTAGTAACCAAAAATGATTTTGTTAATTTAGCACTGTTAATTTCTGTATGAAATAGGATTTAGATGGGACCTGCTTTAGAGCAGATCCCATTGTAAACTTGCGGGTTATTTAATTATTTGGATTTGTTTAACTTCGACTTCTCTTGAATTCCAGTCTTTATCAATTTTACCGCGAATTTCAACTTTATCTTTTGGTGTTACATTTATGCCATTCCAACGCTTTTCGCTGATTTCTAAATTAATAGTGCCAGTACCATCGGTGAATTCATAATGTTTATGGTCAAGTTGTTTGACGATATTCCCACGTAAAATAACCCAGCTGTCATCTGACATATCAAGTGCTTTTGCGACAGTCATTTCCCCACTATTTGGGCCGATGAAACCACCGGTTGGAGAGGTTTGGGCTGTTGTATTTGTGGCAGCGCCAGGGCCGTCAAACCCGCCATTTGCAGCGAAAACAGGTGCACTTGCGAGTGCAGCAACTAAAGCAATTACAGGTAATTTTTTCATCATCGGTATCTCCAAATTGGATGTAAACTTGTTTGTATGGAGGGTATTAAACCAAGTAAATCTTAACAGGATCTTAAGAAACTTAACTAACGAATTATATTTTTAATTTTGCCAATAATAGCTAGTCATATTATAGCTGATAGGATAAATATAATAATATTCTAATATGGGGGTAGATTATGCGAATTCTACTAATTGAAGATGACCGGTTAATTGGTGATGGCTTAAAAGTGGGCTTAACCCAATTAGGATTTACCATTGATTGGTTTATGGATGGTAAACAGGGGCAACTCGCTTTATTTGATGCACCTTATGACGCTGTTGTACTCGATCTTTCGTTACCAAATATTGATGGAATGGATATTTTGAAGCATTGGCGTAAGGAGGGGCGTGATGAGCCAGTCTTGATTTTGACGGCACGGGATGCTTTGGATCAGCGTGTTCAAGGACTTCAACAAGGGGCTGATGATTATCTTTGTAAACCATTCGCTTTAATGGAAGTCATGGCGCGTTTGCAAGCGTTGATCCGCCGCCGAAGTGGGCAATTATCTTCTAAACTTACGCATGGTGATGTCGAAATGGATCCAGTTGCAATGACGGTGACACAGCAAGGTGAACCTGTACAACTAAAAGGGAAAGAGTTTGCTTTACTTTCTTTATTTATGCATAACCCAAATAAAGTTTTTTCTCGCCCTTTAATTGAAGAGAAATTATATAACTGGGATGAAGAGGTCTCTAGTAACTCTGTTGAGGTGCATATCCACCATTTAAGGCGTAAATTAGGCAATAAGTTTATTCGAACCATTCATGGTGTTGGCTATCGATTAGGTGATGATAAATGATGAAGACATTTAGTCTTAGGCTGAAACTCACTTTAATGCTGCTCTTGTTAGCTTTGCTGACATGGGGGATCGCCAGTTCGTTAGCGTGGTACCAAAGCTATAAAACGATTAATGAGCTGTTTGATACCCAGCAAATGGCGTTTGCTAAACGGTTATCTGTTTTACCATCAGACTTTGAATTGAGCCGGCCTTCACTGACTAAAACCAAAAAGCTATTGCGAAAGAACCGTGGCCATCAAGATGACGATGCACTGGCATTTGCTATTTTTACACCAGGCGGCGAAATGGTATTAAACGACGGTGATAACGGTAGAGACATCGTCTATCAATTTAAGCGAGAAGGGTTTAGCGATGGGATGATCCAAGGAAGTGACGACCCTTGGCGTTTTGTGTGGCTAAAATCTCAAGATGGTCGATATATCATTGCAGTAGGGCAAGAGTGGGAATACCGACAAGAAATGGCAACCGATATTATGGTTGCACAATTTATGCCTTGGTTGATTGCTTTGCCAATCATGTTATTACTATTTTTATGGCTGTTGACACGAGCTTTACGCCCATTGAAGGACGTAGCAAACCAGTTGTATCACCGAAAACCTGATGAACTAACCCCAGTACAAGTGACGCGAATTCCCAGTGAAGTAAGACCTATTATTGACTCTATGAATGTACTGTTTGGCCGTATTAATGAAATGTTTGCTCGTGAACGACAATTTACCTCGGATGCGGCTCATGAACTACGTAGCCCACTTGCAGCATTAAGGGTGCAGGCAGAAGTGGTACAAATTGCAGGGAATAATGCAGATATCCGTAATCATGCAGTGGCTAATTTATCGGAAGGTATTGATAGGGCGACAAGGCTCGTTGACCAACTACTGATGTTGTCTCGGTTAGAGTCATCCACGCAACTTGATGATATTACAGTTGTATCTTGGCCTGAGTTAATTGAAGCGGCGATAAAAGATGTAGAGCCGGAAGCTAAAGAGCAGCAAACAACGATAATAAATACTTTAGTTGCTAGCCCCCCTGATTTTCAAGGTCAGCCATTACTACTCAATGCGTTGCTGAGAAATTTGCTCAATAATGCAATACGTTATGGAAAAATAGAGGGGCGAGTGGAGATTATTTTGTATGCTGATCACTTTGAAATTCAAGATGATGGTAATGGCGTGACACCTGAAGTTTTACGGCGGTTAGGTGAGCGCTTCTATCGTCCGCCGGGACAAGAAAAAACTGGGAGTGGCTTAGGGCTCTCTATTGTTAAACGGATTGCGCAATTGCATCATTTACAAGTTATTTTTACTCATGGCGTTAATGGGGGCTTTTGTGCCAAAGTGTATTGGAATGAAACTAAAACGTGATAATAAGCACATTAATTATGATTGTTTATTAAAATAATAATCATAATTATGCATATTTAATGTAAGGGCATTTTAGCATAACTCACTATTTTTAACTCAAGTGAGATAGGGCTAACTACCTGTCGCGTGTGAGAAATTGTAGTGTGCGAAATTGCGCACACTACATACTAACTTAGTAACAGCAAAAGGTAGACGTTATTGGTTTAGTGATGAGACTAACAAACTAATGACTTTTTGAACTTCTTGGGTATTTAATTCACCATCTTTGAAAAACAACACTTTCCCTTGATTATCCAATACGATAATTGCTGAACTTTCTGGTTTCAAGCCCCATGCGTTCTTCACCGTACCTTCGCTATCAACAATAAATTGTGAATATGGAAACTCTTTTTTGCTATCTTCAACGCTGTTTTTCACAAATACACCCGTACCGAAAATTGCATCATCGGTATTAATGATTGTTGTTGTTTGATAGCTATCGTGAGGGAACTTGGCTTGCTTGATAGCCTCAACTAAGGGGGCATTGAGTTCTTTTGCTGAAGAACGGCCAGCAATGTGTTGGATAGTACGCACCTTTCCAACGAGCTGTTGGCTTTTCCACGGTTGATAATCCAATTTCCCGTCATTATTCATGACAAGCTCACCCTTGTCAGTGACAGAAACAGCAGGAACAGATTGGTTTAATTGAATATTTGCTGCAGAAGCTACTGCAGATACCCCAAGCAAGCATATTAAAAGTAAATAATTTTTTATCATAAAAGCCCCTTGATTGATTATTTTGCCATGTGAGCCTAGTGGTTTGTCTGCTGACTACTATTTATAGCATAGCTCATCGGATGAGTTACAAGAGGTAATTTAACATTTTTTTAAAATTTAGAATAAAAGCAAAGTTTATGGGGTTTTAACAGTTAATTTACAGTGTCATGTTATGTCAGTAAATTGAATAAAACTGCAATTTTAGAACCAAAATGAAAATTTCTGGTCTATGATTATTGTACGGTATGAGTTATTGAATATCGTAAGAACAAAGGGGAGGCAAAGTTCTAATGAAAATTTTTAACCGTTATAACCCATCTAAGATTGCTCTTTACGTCAAAACGTTATTCCGTGGCAGGCTCTATATTAAGGATTTTGGGGCATTTGAGTTTAACTATGGGAAAATTCTACCACCTAAAATCAGTGATAAGCGCCATTACAATGTGATGAGTGAGGTCAATAAACAGGTTTCATTATTGCAGGCAGAACTGGGGTAGGTTAATCAGCAGTTTTTGGTTAACAGCGCGCCACATAGGTGGCGCATTGAAAGAAACGGCTTCGCTATCAAGCATTAATGTCCTGTATCTTTTGTTTGTTGTTTTGCGCCAGCCGTTTCAATAGTATTTTTTCCGGGTTGTACAACGACAGGTGATGGCGCTGTAGTCAGGCGAGTTACGAGTAATTGGTCAATTTTGTAATTATCAATATCGACGACTTCAAATTTATAGCCCGCATATTTCACATAATCTGTCCGTTTCGGCATTCTTCTTAGCCGGTACATCATAAACCCTGCGATGGTTTCATAGTTGCTAAAGTCAGGGAAATCATCAATATCTAAAATGCGCATCACATCTTCAATTGGCGTTCCGCCTTCAACTAACCAAGAATTCTCATCACGTACTACGATTTGCTCTTCTTGCCCTGGACCAATTAAGTCCCCCATTAGAGTGATCATTACATCATTGATGGTAATGATACCCATGACTAATGCATATTCGTTGAGAATCACAGCAAAATCGACGGCGTTTGTTTTAAATGCTTCTAAGGTATCTGATAATGAGAGGGTGTCAGGGATCATGAGCGTATTTCTAATGTGAACACCATCTTTTAAACTTAAGCTCTGCCCATTGAGCACGCGATTAAGTAATTCTTTTGAATCAACATAACCAATAACATGGTCAATACCCCCTGCACATACTAGGAACTTAGAATGTGGCTGGGTTGAAATTTTATGTTTGATGCTTTCTTCTGACTCGTCTTTGTCAAAATAAATGATACTTTCACGCGGAGTCATCGCTGATGGTACAGTACGTGATTCCAGCTCAAACACGTTCTCAATTAATTCGTGTTCTTGTTTACGTAACACACCTGCTACAGCACCCGCTTCAACGACCGCAAAAATATCATCAGAAGTGATATCTTCATTGCGTGATGTAGGTAATTTGAATAATTTAAAAAACAGGTTAGCAAGGCCATTAAAAAACCAGACGAATGGGCTCAGTACCACTAAACAGAAGCGCATCGGATTCACAATACGAATTGCAATGGCTTCAGGTTTTACCATACCAATGCGCTTAGGCGTTAAATCAGCCACTAAAATAAACAAGCTTGTCACAATGGTGAATGACAGGATTGATGAAACTTGTTGAGCCCAGCTTGGGGATAAAAATTGAATAAAGATATCGTACAAAGCTGGAGAAAAAGCAGATTCCCCCACAATACCGGCAAGGATAGCAACGGCATTTAAACCAATTTGAACGACGGTAAAAAACATTCCCGGCATTTCTTGTAATTTAAGCACGCGAGCCGCATTAATGTTGCCTTCGTCGGCCATAAGTTTAAGTTTAATGCGGCGGGAAGCTGCCAGAGAAATTTCTGACAAAGAAAAGAATGCGCTAATTGCACATAATAATAGAACAATTAATAAACTGTTGAGCATAAGTTATCCAGCCAATCAAAGGAAGAATCCATAAAATTCAAAAATCTCTGAAGGCATAGTCTCGTGTATTTAAATATATTGAGTATGCAAATATATGTTGCGCAATATGCGCAAATTGTTGATATGTTGCATTAGTATAGCACTGAGGTGATTTATCTGCCTAGATATTCATCATCATTCAAGCTGCTTTAAGTCATATTGAAAAGCAACTTGAATGGTTGGGAAGATGAATTCACTGTATTAAGTTATTGATTTATTTATTTAATGAAGGTGGTAAACAGATACCAATCCCTCCTAATCCGCAATATCCATTCGGGTTTTTGTATAAGTACTGCTGGTGGTAATCTTCGGCAAAATAGAACGTGTCTAAGGGCGCTATTTCGGTCGTGATTGCACGAGAGTCATGCTGCGCTTTCATTGCATTTTGGTAAGCTTGCAGTGTTTCCATCGCTTGCTGGTCTTGCTCATCTGACACAGTATAAATTGCGGAACGATATTGGCTTCCCATGTCATTTCCTTGGCGCATGCCTTGTGCAGGGTCATGGTTTTCCCAAAATAATGTCAATAGTTGAGAGTAACTGATAACTTGCGGATCAAAAACGACACGAACCGCTTCTGCGTGGCCAGTTCGCCCAGAGCAAACTTCCTCGTAGGTCGGGTTAGGGGTCACTCCACCACAATACCCAGCAGAAGTTGAATAAACCCCAGCTTGCTGCCAAAATAATCGTTCAACTCCCCAAAAACAACCCATGGCAAAATAAGCAATTTCCATATTCTTAGGAATAATCTCAATCGAATGATGGTTAAGCGCATGATATGGTGAGTAAGTCATAGCAGTTGCTCTGCCGGGCAGAGGTTGTGCAATACTTGCAGAGTGAAATTTATTAAAAGGCATAATGATTCCTATATGTATTGACCACACAAATAATCTAAAAATAGGGATAAAAACTTGTGTATATGGCGAATTTTACTCAAAATAAATTGATATGAAGTATTTAGTCAATCGAACAATCACCTTAGGAGTAGGCGTGTCGAAATACCCTCTAATTTGTTTTCTCTGCCTAACTGCGGCAGTGCCAGTGGTACACGCAGCTAATCTTCGTCTTAATATTGAAGGCCTTGAAGGACAACTTAATCAAAACGTTCGAGTACAACTGTCTAATATATCGCAAGATGAAGTTGTGCCAAATGGTCGTTTTCGAGCCCGTGTTGAGAAAGCAATTAAAGAAGGTTTAAAGCCTTTAGGTTACTACCAACCCACGGTTGAATTTAGCTATGAAGAAAAAACCCCGCCTGCTCGTTCCGTTTTAACCGCCAAGGTCACTCCTGGAGAACCTATTTTATTGAAGGGAGTGACTGTTGAATTGCAAGGTGGAGCAAAAACGGATCCCGACTATGAAAAGATGCTCAAACAATATACGCCAAAGCTTGATACAGTTCAAAATGATGGCGAATACGAAGAATTTAAAGGACGCTTTAGTAGTTTAGCTGTTCGCAAAGGTTATTTTGATGCGATGATGGAGAAAAGCCAACTGGGTATTTCTCTTGATCACCATGCGGCTTATTGGGATTTTGATTTTAACAGTGGTGAACGTTATCGGTTTGGTGCAATTTCTTATTCAGGTTCACAAATCCGAGAAGATTACCTGAATAACCTAGCCCCTTTTAAAAAAGGGGAATACTACACATCAGAGCAACTTGCTGAGTTTAACCGTCGGTTAGCTGAAACAGGTTGGTTCTCTTCTGCAATTGTGACACCGCGTATTGTGAGTGCGCGCAAAGCAAATTCTTATGAGTTACCGATGGAAGCGGTAATGACCCCTAGAGCGAAAAACTTTATTGAGCTTGGGGGAGGCTATGCCACCGATGTCGGCCCTCGCGTTAAAGCCACATGGAATAAGCCTTGGATTAACTCTCGTGGGCAGAGTTTAACGTCAAATATTAGTTTATCCCAACCAGAACAATTAATTGATGCGAGTTATAAAATTCCATTAAAAGCGAACCCGCTTGAGCAATATTATGCGGTTCAAGGGGGCTTTAAACGGACAGATTTGAATGATACACAAGCGAATACAACAACCTTGAATGTGTCTCGTAACTGGGATTATTCATCCGGTTGGCAATATGGCGTAAACATGCGTTGGATGCTGAGTAACTTTACCCAAGCTAACGTGACGAATACGACGATGTTGCTGTATCCCGGGGCCTATGTGAGCCGCATTCGCCAACGCGGCGGTGTGATGCCAACATGGGGAGATAGCCAACGTTATTCTATTGATTATTCGAATAAAATTTGGGGTTCAGATATCGACTTCGCTGTACTACAAGCCAAAAATGTATGGATCAGAACGCCATGGGAGGGTCATCGCTTTGTCGTTCGTGGAAATATCGGTTGGATTGAAACCAATGACTTCGACAAAGTTCCACCGGACTTGCGTTTCTTTGCGGGTGGTGATGGCAGCGTGCGTGGATATGGTTATCAAAAGATCTCGCCAGAAGATAGTAAAGGTAAGCTGACAGGGGCATCAAAATTGGCGGTAGGCTCTGTGGAATACCAATATAACTTTACAGGAAATTGGTGGGGAGCGACCTTTATTGATAGTGGTGAAGCCGTTGATAACTTTAAAGATAATGATTTTAAAACGGGTGCGGGAGTCGGTATCCGCTGGGTCTCACCGGTTGGTCCAATAAAATTAGACTTAGCAAAACCTATCGGTGATCCAGATAACAACAAAATACAGTTTTATATCGGCTTGGGGACTGAGTTATGAGGTGGTTGAAGTGGCTAAAATGGACCAGTCTTTCCATTTTATTAATTCTCGTTCTGGTTGTTGCCGCACTCAGTTGGGTGATTGGAACGCAATCAGGTCTTCACTTTGCATTAAATACAGCGACACGTTTTGTTCCTGAATTAACCATTGATAAAATTGACGGTGATATTAGTAACTTAACGCTAAGTGGCGTTAAATATCAAATGCCGGGAGTTGATGTTAATGCGGGGAAATTAAATTTAGCGGTACGTCTAGGTTGTTTAACAAGCCGTGAGCTATGTGTCGACAATTTAGGCACGGAAAATGTTACTGTTACTGTCGATACTACCCAATTTCCCCCTGCTGAAGAAACGCCACCATCTGAACCTTTGACTGAACTCAAGGCGCCTTTGACTATTCGTTTGAATCAATTGGCTCTGGTTTCAACGCACGTCAATGTGGATGGTATGGATATTGATTTAGCTAAATTTACCACAGGGGTCACGTGGGAAGGGAAAGCGATCACTATTATTCCAACGGATATCATTGATTTGGCGATTAATTTACCTGAAACCAAATCAGATGTCGTCGTTGAAGAGAAACAGCCAGAGCCAACGCCGATAAATGAACAAAAATCATTGGCAGATGAATTAAAAGCGCTATTTTCTAAACCGTTACTTGCTGAATTACCCGAAGTTATTTTACCTGTTGATTTGAATGTCGACGGTATTAATGCTTCGAATTTTCAATTAACGGGTGCGACTGATCTCAAAATTAACCAATTGCACCTGAGTCTTTCAAATGAAGGGCAACAAGTTCTCGTTAAACAGTTAAAAGTCGATGCACCGCAGGGGAATATTGCGTTATCTGGCACGGCGACCTTGCAAGATAAATGGCCGGTCTCATTGTCAGTCGTGGGGGAAAGCCGTTTAGACGATTTAGATGGGCAAAAGGTAGACCTCTCCTTAAAAGGCGGTTTGATTGATGAGCTAAAATTGGCATTGAATTTACATGGGCCAATTAATGCAAAACTAGATGCAGAAACGGATTTGTCACAAGCAGACCTGCCTATTTTGCTTACATTAGAAAGTGATAAGTTAACGTGGCCGTTAGTGGGGGATGCGCAATATCAACTCGATGGGACACGTCTGCGCCTAAATGGCCGGCCATCGGCTTATGATATGTCTGTACGCTCAGCGATCACTGGGCAGGATCTCCCTCCTTCTACCTTGTTATTAGATGCGAAAGGTAATGAAGAGCAAATTAATTTAACTCGCTTACGTTTAGCCGCTTTGCAAGGTAATGCGGATATTACTGGCGTTGCGGACTGGAGCAAGGCGATTAGTTGGAATGCAGTATTGACTCTTTCGGGTATTAATACGGCAAAACAGTACCCTGAATGGCCTGCTAAAGTGGATGGCAAAATTGCCACACGCGGAAGTTTATACGGTGGCAGCTGGCAGTTGGATATTCCTGAAATTATCTTAGACGGTAATGTTAAAAATAATCTTTTAAAAGCACGGGGTAAAGCCAAAGGTAACGCAGCAGGCCAATGGGATATTCCGAACTTTAATTTGGCATTAGGTAAAAACAATGTTGATGTAAAAGGTTCTCTTGCCGATAAATGGAATCTTGATGCCAAAATTAATGCCCCTGCACTCAATGGTTTGCTACCGGGCTTAGGTGGTGTGATTGCGGGTGATGTGAAATTACGTGGTAATTTACAAACACCAGAAGCCCTTGTTGACCTTACGGCACGCGGTGTGAAGTGGCAGGATGACCTTGCTATCGAAAATGTTGTTATCAAAGGAAATGTGGCAACAGGCGAACAAATTAAAGGGGATTTATCCGTTGTTCTGCGTCAGCTAAAACAAGGCGATCTTGTCGTCAATAACCTGACTTTAGATGCGAAAGGCAGTGAAAAACAGCACACTTTAAAATTAAATATGAAGGGTGAGCCGGTTTCTGGGCAATTAGCATTAGCGGGGAGTTTTGACCGGCAGACTGAAGTGTGGAAAGGGAATTTAACCAATACCTTATTTGATACGGTGGTGGGTGAATGGCGCTTAAACCAAGCAATGTCACTCGATTATGCCAACCAAACACAAGAAGTGACCATTGGCAGACATTGTTGGGTTAACCCGAATGCCCGTTTGTGTGTACCAAAACCGATTAAAGCGGGTAAAAGTGGTAGCGCGGATATCGTGCTAGAACGTTTTGATCTCGCAATGCTTAAACCATTTATGCCACAAGATACTCGAGTCAGTGGCGTATTTACGGGTAAAGCCAATGCCATTTGGAAAGCGGATGGCAGCATGCCACAAGTGAGTCTGGACTTACGAGGAAATGACGTCAAAGCGCTTCAGTTCGTGGATGGAACCCGTTTGCCTATTGCTTTTGATACCTTAACGTTAAGTGCTGGGTTGAAAAATGGTAAGGCTGACCTTAGTTGGTTATTTGGGTTGGCTAATAACGGACAGATGCGCGGTAACATCCAAGTGTCTGATATTGAGAAACGTCGCTTGTTGTCGGGTAATGTTGAAATTAATTCGGTGACATTAGATTTAATCAAGCCGTTACTGGGCCAGAAGGAAGTGGCGAATGGCCGTTTAAGTGGAAATCTACGCTTAGGCGGGTCAGCGAATAACCCGTTATTAAATGGTAATTTAGCGCTTTCGAGTTTAGAAGTGAGATCTGCAATGATCCCGTTTGATATCAAAAGTGGTCATTTAGGTGTTAATTTCAACGGCACGAGCTCAGTCATGAATGGTCAGATAAACACGCCAGAGGGCTATCTGAACATTGATGGTGACGCAGATTGGCGCAATATTGATGCATGGCGTGCAAAAATCATGGCGCGAGGTAATAACCTCCGTGTTTCTTTACCTCCGATGATCCAAATTGATGTTCAACCGGATATTGTATTTGATGCATCACCTTCGGTACTCACGTTAAATGGTACGGTCAATATTCCATGGGCTCGAATTACTGTTCAAGAGCTCCCCGAGTCGGCGGTAAGCGCATCTTCAGATGTGGTGATGTTAGATAGCAACTTACAGCCAATTGAACAAAAAGCGCCATCCATTCCTATTCAGACCAATTTGGATATTAAAATTGGTAACGATGTTCGATTGGATGCGTTTGGCTTAAAAGCGCGCCTGACGGGTTTATTGAAAGTGGTTCAAAATATCCATGGCTTGCACATCAATGGTCAAGTGGATATTCCAGCTGGTCGTTTCCGTGCCTATGGGCAAGATTTGATTGTCCGTAAGGGACAAATTCAGTTCTCAGGCCCTGCGGACCAACCATTCTTAAACTTAGAAGCTATACGTAACCCAGACAACACGGCAGATGGCGTGATTGCAGGGGTGAAGGTCACTGGGCTTGCAGATAAACCGAAAGTAGAAATATTCTCTGAACCTGCGAAAACACAACAAGAAGCGCTGTCTTACTTATTAAGAGGAGAGGGCTTAGACAGTGGGGACGCAAATGGTTCACAAATGACATCTATGTTAATTGGCTTAGGTGTAGCACAAAGTGGGCAACTCGTGGGCAAAATTGGTGAGACATTTGGGGTCTCTGATTTAGCCGTCGATACCCAAGGTGTGGGGGATGGTTCTCAAGTCGTTGTAAGTGGTAAGATCACTAATGATTTACAAGTGAAGTATGGAGTTGGTATCTTTGACTCATTGGCGACGTTAACTTTACGTTATCGATTGATGCCAAAACTGTATTTAGAAGCTGTGTCTGGTGTTAATCAGGCATTGGA
Source organism: Providencia sp. PROV109 (assembly GCF_033681625.1). Lineage (NCBI taxonomy): Bacteria > Pseudomonadati > Pseudomonadota > Gammaproteobacteria > Enterobacterales > Morganellaceae > Providencia > Providencia sp. PROV109. The sequence goes on along the minus strand of NZ_CP096320.1, from coordinate 4,136,461 downwards.
TCTCCTTTACCAATTTGAGTTTTAGATTATGCGTGTAATTGTTTATGGCAGCTTAAGACAAAAGCAAGGAAATCATCACTGGATGACTTATGCCCAGCTACTTGGTGAGCATAAGCTAGAAGGCTATGAACTGTATGATCTTGGATATTATCCAGCGGTTGTCAAAGGGGATGGGGCGATAGAGTGCGAAGTTTATCGAATCAACCCGTCCATTTTGACAGAGTTAGATGAGCTAAAGAAAAATTCTCAAGACTATGTGAGGGAGCTCATCCCAACGCCGTATGGCAATGCTTGGATTTATCTATATAAACATTCCGTTGATGGTCTACGCCAAATAAAAAGTGGCGACTGGTTGAAACGTGATGAAGAAAAGTAGCTATCCAATATTATATTGAATGCTATAGTTATACAGGACGCCAGCCATGATAGCTGGCGTTTTTTATGAACCAATCAACGGGTTATAACCCATAAAAAAAGCCCTGGTATTAACCAGAGCTTTCATAATCTCCCTAGAGGGATATTATTTTTTTGCAGCGCGTTCGAAAGATTCGATGATCTCTGCTTTTGCAGATGCCGCGTCTTCCCAACCATCAACTTTAACCCACTTACCTTTTTCTAAATCTTTGTAATGTTCAAAGAAGTGAGTAATTTGAGCACGCAGTAATTCTGGCAGGTCGTTCACATCTTTAATGTGATCGTATTCTTTGCTTAATTTAGTGTGCGGAACAGCCACTAATTTTGCATCTTCACCAGACTCGTCAGTCATTTTCAGTACGCCAACAGGACGGCAACGGATGACTGAGCCTGGTTGTAATGGGTATGGAGTTGGAACTAATACATCAACTGGGTCACCATCTAAAGACAGGGTGTTGTTGATGTAACCATAGTTGCATGGATAGAACATCGCTGTTGACATGAAACGGTCTACAAACAGCGCACCAGACTCTTTATCAACTTCATATTTGATAGGATCTGCGTTCGCAGGGATTTCGATGATAACATAGATATCTTCTGGCAGATCTTTACCTGCCGGTACATTGTTCAGGCCCATTTAAATGTATCCTTTGTGTGAATAATGAATTTACTCATTTTAATTTGTCGCTGGCATCGCATTTATTGCCGCCTTTAGGCAAATTAAATAATAGAGTAGATAGCGTGAGGGACATTATAGCCGTAAAAGGGGACAAAACTCACTAGTTGGTGAAAAAAAGGGACAAAAAAGGCGGGAAGCCCCGCCTTATAATTAATGAATTAGATTATTCCGTGTCAGGGAATTCACGCATAAATGATTCTGCTTTTTCTACCATCGACTCAGTTCCGACAAAGAACGGCGCACGTTGGTGTAATTCGCTAGGTATGATATCTAAAATGCGGTTTGCTCCGTCACTGGCTTTACCACCGGCTTGTTCTGCTAAAAATGCAATTGGGTTACATTCGTACAGAAGGCGCAGTTTCCCATTTGGATGGCTTGCCGTACTTGGGTAAATATAAATTCCCCCTTTGAGCAAGTTACGATGGAAGTCTGCAACCAAAGAACCGATATAACGCGTGGTATACGGACGATTTGTTGCTTTATCTTCTTCTTGGCAATATTTAATGTACTTTTTAACACCCATCGGGAACTTAATATAGTTACCTTCATTGATGGAGTACATTTTTCCTTCTGATGGGAACATCACTTTTTCATGAGACAAGCAGAACACGCCCAATGATGGGTCGTAAGTAAACGCATGTACACCAACACCAGTGGTGTAAACCAACATCGTTGATGAACCGTAAACCACGTAGCCCGCAGCCACTTGGCGGTTACCAGGTTGCAGGAAATCCGCTTCTGTAACCGGTTGGCCAATTGGCGTGATACGATGGTAGATTGAGAAAATTGTTCCAACGGAAACGTTTACATCGATGTTTGAAGAACCATCAAGTGGGTCCATTAAAACAACATATTTTGCGTTTTCTGCGCGGTCTCCTTCGAAAATGACAATTTCATCTTCTTCTTCAGAGGCGATACCGGCGACTTCTCCGCGTGCTTTTAAAGCCGCTTTCAGTTTTTCGTTTGCATACAGGTCAAGCTTCATCTGAACTTCACCTTGAATATTCGAAACACCGTTAGTGCCAAGAATATCGACAAGTCCAGCTTTATTAATATCACGATGGATAATTTTAGCGCCCAGTTTGATAGCTGATAATAAAGAAGTCAGCTCACCTGTTGCATGAGGAAAATCTTGTTGCTTTTCGACGATGAATTCGCCTAATGTTTTCATGACGAAGGTCCTGAATAAAATTGACAGAGGTTTTGCGGGGCATTTACCCTCGCGCGGGAAGAGTTTAACTAAATAAAAAAAAGATTAATAGGTTAATGCATTTATAAACCTGTTTTTGATGGGTAGAATAGTGACCAACCTCATGCTAATTGGATGAAAAAGAATGCACATACATATTTTAGGTATATGCGGTACCTTTATGGGAAGCTTAGCAATATTGGCTCGTTCTTTAGGACATAAAGTGACGGGTTCGGATGCCAATGTGTATCCACCGATGAGCACATTGCTTGAAAATCAAGGGATTGAGCTTATTCAGGGGTATGATCCGGCTCAGCTTGACCCAATACCGGATATGGTGGTGATTGGTAATGCAATGACGCGTGGAAACCCTTGTGTTGAAGCCGTATTAGAAAGAGGTTTGCCGTATACTTCTGGCCCACAGTGGCTCCATGACTATGTGTTACCGGAACGTTGGGTACTGGCTGTGGCGGGGACCCATGGAAAAACGACCACCGCGGGGATGCTTGCGTGGATCTTAGAAGACTGCGGTTACAAGCCAGGTTTTCTAATTGGTGGTGTCCCAGGTAACTTTGATGTCTCCGCTAAGATTGGTGAAAGCCCGTTTTTTGTCATCGAAGCTGATGAATATGACTGTGCATTCTTCGATAAACGTTCTAAATTTGTTCATTACAGCCCGAAAACCTTGGTATTGAACAACCTTGAATTCGACCATGCGGATATCTTTGAAAACCTCGAAGCGATTCAAAAACAGTTCCATCATCTTGTACGTATTGTGCCCGCCAGTGGCAAAATTTTCACACCGGACAACGACAATCATTTAAAACAAGTGATTGGAATGGGCTGCTGGAGTGAACAAGAGCTGGTGGGCGGGGAGCATGGCGGATGGCAAGCTGAGAAGCTCAGCCACGATGGCAGCCATTTTGCGGTGTATTACCAACAAGAAAAAGTTGGAGAAGTCACTTGGTCACAAGTGGGTAACCACAATATCCAAAATGCATTGATGGCGATTGCAGCGGCTCACCATGTGGGCGTTCCAGTAAAAGAAGCTTGTCTCGCCTTGAATAGCTTTATCAATGCACGTCGTCGTCTTGAGCTACGAGGCGTTGAAAATGGTGTCAGTGTTTACGATGACTTCGCACATCATCCAACTGCTATTTTGGCGACGTTAGAAGCACTTCGCAGCAAAGTTGGGGGAACTTCACGTATTCTTGCGGTGCTCGAACCTCGCTCGAATACGATGAAAATGGGTATCAATAAAAATGATATTGCGCCTGCGCTTGGCCGTGCAGATGAAGTGTTTCTTTTCCAACCCGCCAATATCCCTTGGATGGTGACAGACATCGCTGAAAAATGCGTCCAACCCGCGCGTTGGAGTGCAGATATTGAGGCATTTACCAATATGATTATTGAAACCGCACAACCGGGCGATCATATTTTGGTGATGAGCAACGGTGGCTTTAGTGGCATTCATGGCAAATTGCTCGCAGGTTTGAAAGCGAAAGCAGAAACAGAGCGAGATGATTAAATTCTCTTAGCTAGCTATTTGATAACCCCAGTGATTCTTATGATTACTGGGGTTTTTTTATGTTTGGCATACCCAATGGGCACTGTTCTGTGACGAGACTTAATGTTATTGGACTATTCATTTCTTTTTTTAAACTTCCCATATAACAATCTACTGAATCAGTAAAAAGGTGGAATAAACAACCAACAGCAATGGCTTTAAGTTTCCATGATGGCATGAATAATAATACGACATAGACAACCGCAGCCCAAAAGGAATGGAGTGGGTGGAAACCAATGCCACAGCGCTCTGGGTCGAAAATCGGATCAGCTAGCAGATGATCTAAGTCGATAGCCATCGTGGCAATCATAATCAGGGCCGCTAGTTTCCAATTTTTTCGCCAAAATAGGTAACCAAAGGCAATTGGCATTAGGAAGTGAAAGCCGTAGTGTATGAAGTTACGGAAAATATCAAATAGCAAAATGATGTCTCAAAATAGAATAGAAACAGACAAAAACAATAAGAGGGAAATCAATTTCCCTCTTAAGCTAATGTATATCAATAGATTAAAGCTCTTGTTCAAATAACGCTAGAATCGCTTCATACAGTTCTTTTGTGGTGAAATTATTTGCCGGTGTTGAGAAGATAGTATCATCACCAGCAATACTACCTAAAATTCCTTCTGCTTTGCCTAATGAATCTAACAAACGTGCAATAAGCTGTGCAGCTCCAGGGCTAGTTCTGATCACGACAACAGAAGGGTTATAGTCTATATCCAAAACCAAGTTTTTGAGTGGACTGGTAGCGGTAGGGACACCAGGCTCTGTAGGCAGGCAATATACCATTTCCATTTTTGCATTACGGGTGCGAACTGCACCAAATTTGGTAAGCATTCTGGAAATTTTTGATTGGTTAATATTTTCGAAGCCTTCTTCTTGCAAAGCTGTGACGATCTCAGCTTGCGAGCTAAATTTTTCTTCTTTAAGTAGGGCTTTAAAAGCCTTAACCAAGTCTTCTTGTTTAGACGGAGTGCGCATAATTAACCCATTCTTTTGCATTGAACCAAGTTGTATTATCCGTAAAAGTGCATTTTTATGCAACAAAATTGCGTTATGATGATTTTATAACCAGTGAATAACTTAAAGTTAGATAAGCTTGTTTCGAGCTGATAGTCAGAAGTATTTATTTATCGTAAATTGTGGGAATGAAAAATTAGCATAATAGAACAATGAATTTTTCAGATGTCTGCTGTAAATTTATTGTTAATAAAAATATTTTTGATTGAATAATATACACTAAAAACAACTTATTGTGCGAAATGCAATACCCTGAAAAACTATTTGTTAAAAAAGTGCCCGTTATCTCATTAACAGATAAGGAATTTGTTTAGAATACTGGCAATTAATGAACAAGTTCTCTTGCGTTAAACTCTCTCTCTATCTGTTAACAAATTGTTTTTTATACGTAATGTGTTAAGTGTATAACAAATAAAGTGATATCTTTTTAAAGTACAAATTAAGGAGTTTCAGAATGAAAGTTGCAGTCCTAGGTGCAGCAGGTGGTATCGGTCAGGCTCTCGCCCTTCTTCTCAAAAACCAGCTCCCAGCAGGTTCAGAACTCTCCCTCTACGACATCGCACCAGTTACTCCAGGTGTTGCTGCTGACCTAAGCCATATCCCAACTGATGTTAAAGTGACAGGCTTTGCCGGCGAAGATGCAAAACCTGCATTGAAAGGTGCTGACATTGTTCTTATTTCTGCGGGTGTTGCACGTAAACCAGGTATGGATCGTTCTGACTTATTTAACATCAATGCGGGTATCGTCCGTAATCTGATCCAACAAATTGCTGAAACCTGCCCTAAAGCATTGATTGGTATTATCACTAATCCAGTGAATACCACCGTTGCTATCGCTGCGGAAGTCCTGAAAAAAGCAGGAGTATACGATAAAAACCGTTTATTCGGTGTGACGACGTTAGATATCATTCGTTCTAATACGTTTGTTGCTGAGCTGAAAGGCAAAAATGTTAATGACCTTGAAGTGCCTGTGATTGGCGGCCACTCAGGTGTGACTATTCTGCCATTGTTATCTCAAATTGAAGGTGTTAGCTTCACTGATGAGGAAGTTGCCGCGTTAACCAAACGTATTCAAAACGCAGGCACAGAAGTCGTTGAAGCGAAAGCCGGTGGCGGGTCTGCAACTTTATCTATGGGCCAAGCAGCTGCACGTTTAGGTTTATCTTTAATTCGTGGTCTCCAAGGCGAAAGCAATGTGGTTGAATGTGTTTACACCGAAGGTGATGGTGAACACGCTCGCTTCTTCGCACAGCCAGTTGTTTTAGGCAAAAACGGTATCGAAAAGCATTTACCAATCGGTAAATTAAGCGCATTTGAAGAGAAAGCGCTGAAAGACATGCTAGATGTATTAAAAGCAGATATCGAATTAGGTGAAAAATTCATTAATGGCTAATGCCAATTAATTTTTCCTAATAGTGAATGTGAAGGGTTGAGTTTCGTTTAGAACTCAACCTTTTTTTATATGCTTGTTATCAAAAAATAATGCCGTGAATAAATTGATTGATTATTCACGGCGTTATAATTATATCAATTCAATTTTTAATCTTCTGCTGGTGTTTTTACTCTGACTTTTCTTTCTAATAAATCCCCTGTAATTGGGTCATAATAACGACTTGGCCAAATTTCAGCGGGGTGGATCGCTAAGAAATTGGCAATAATCCATTCCCCTTTAGGCCAAGGGCGTGATAGTGCATTTGCTAACGTTGAAGAGCTTAGTCCTGCCTCGCGCGAAATTGCGGCAAGAGTTGTCCCACGCTTACGTAAAGCTGCAATGATATCTGCAGGGTGCCAGTCCGACTTCCGTAAAATCATTTTTTAGTCCTTTTTTCACTTAGAATCATGTAGAGTTAGTGGTACGAGTAACCGAAAATTATGATACATTCAGTACATCCGTTTAGTTATTGGAAATAAAATAACAGAAATTTCCCAAAATAATTTCTGATTTTTTCTTAAAAATTCATTTTATGAAACTACCGTGGTTTTTATGAAATTAAATAGAAAGTCAGAATGAATAACTGTGAATTAGGATAAAACTTTGATGTTAAAACTAACTCTTTCTAGTTAGGGATAGAAATGGCATATTTAATGCTACTTTTTACTCGTACTCTTAATATATCTAGATTAGTTAATAAAATTAGTTAAATTATTAGAGAGTAAATTATTTAATTATCTGTTATTAAAAGAAATTAGAATGCTAATAACAAATATAATTTGTATATTATTATTTATAGGCATAAATAAAACGAATGAGTTAATGAGGTTTTGAGAAAATATAGATAGTTTTCAACAACTGAAAATTAAATTGTCATCATGACTAGGAGGGTCAGCATGTACAAGGAATGGCTAACGGCAAAAGAGCTGCTTGGGTTACAAGGGCTTCCCATGACAACTCAAGGTATTAATGCAATGGCAAGGCGTGAAAACTGGGTAAGCCGTAAAAGGCGAGGTATTCAAGGCAAAGCGTTGGAGTACCATATTAGTTCTTTACCTATCGATATTTTTGAGGAGCAGTTTGCTAACGAAACTTCATCTCCTTATCAAGTAAAACGAAATGATAATGCCTTTATTTGGCAGGAAGCTTATAACCAGCTTTCTAATGATGAACGAGACACTATCCTGACATTTATTATGCGTGAAGGCACATTAGCACTAATTGATTTAATTAATAATAAATAATTTACAATTACTTAAGGTGTAAATAATTAATATATAAAAATAATATTATATTGAATTTAAAAAATTTTTTAACAGATGACATTTTAGTAAAGCTGCAACAGCAGGTTTCATAATATAAGTGTGAAGTGAAAAATGAAAAAATTGTGGTTCACTGCCAAAGAATTAGCTGGGTTAGAAGGACTCCCGACATCACCCCAGGGAATTAACCTAATGGCAAGACGAGAAGGCTGGAAAAACCGCCGTAAAAGAGGGGTGCAAGGTAAGGCTGTTGAGTATTATTATGAAAGCTTACCGGGGGAAATCCAAGGGCAACTTAGCCTGCATGAGCCTTCGGTAACTTACCAAAGTCAAAGAACAGATGCATTACAGATCTGGTCAGAAGCGTATTATCAATTGACAGAGTCTGAGCGCAATAAAATAGTGAAGTATATCCTGCGTTATGGTTTGTCGTCACTGCTTGCGCAAATCGATGAAGAAGACAAAGGGGAAAAATAGCGTTTCCCCTTTTCTTGACCTGTTTTGCCTTTTCTAGTGACTAAGAATGGCGTTGGATTGCGATATAAGCTAAGCCGATCAATGCATCTTTATAAATTGAATCTTCAATTACATTTAAGGCATCAATCGCTTTTTGTGCTTCTTCTTGGGCTCTTGCATAAGTATATTCAAGGGAACCACAGCGTTTCATAGTTGCAAGAACAGTATCTAACAGATGACGCCCATTGCCTTGTTCAATCGCTTGGCGGATCAATGCTGACTCTTCTTCATTACCATTTTGCATCGCGTGAAGTAGGGGAAGTGTAGGCTTACCTTCATCTAAATCATCCCCCGTATTTTTCCCCAGCTGAGCATTGTCTGCATCATAATCGAGTAGATCGTCAATTAACTGAAAAGCTGTCCCAATATAACGACCATAATCTTGTAGTGCTTTTTCTTGCTCTGGTGTCGCATTAGCTAAAATCGCAGATGCATGGGCCGCTGCTTCAAAAAGACGTGCGGTTTTACTGTAGATCACTTGCATATAGTTTTCTTCAGTAATGTTAGGATCGTTGCAGTTCATCAATTGCAAAACCTCCCCTTCAGCGATCACATTCGTCGCTTCAGACATCAGTTTTAGCACCCGCATTGAATCGAGATCCGTCATCATCTGGAATGATCGAGTGTAAATAAAATCACCAACTAAGACACTCGCTGCATTACCAAAAACAGCATTTGCAGTTTGCTTTCCGCGACGCATATCGGACTCATCAACGACGTCATCATGCAGCAAAGTTGCTGTATGAATGAACTCGATCAATGCAGCAACTTGGGTATGTTTATGACCCGAGTAACCTAAGGATCGACCAGCAAGCACTGCGATCATAGGCCGGATCCTTTTACCGCCACCACTGACGATGTAATAACCAAGCTGGTTAATTAGCGCAACATCTGAATTCAATTGACTGAGGATGGCTTCGTTTACCGCTGACATATCCTCAGTTGTCAGTTCAATAATAGATTCTAAATTCATCTTAATTTATTCATATTATTAGTTTTTGGTTCATTCCCGAAATAAAAAGTTGGGAGACCGATAGAACAGTTATCTTTCTAGCATAACATTATTAATTATAAGATTATCAGGTGTGATGCAAAAAATGTTTAAATAAGTAACAATTGAGTGAATAGGGACAAAATCAACGTTCAAAAACGGTTATTGAGAAAAAAGTCGTATTTTTTGTCATCTAACCGCATTATTGGCTTGTGTTCTGCTGCTTTTTTGCGTAGAATTCGCGCCCTATTGTGAATATTTTATAGCGTGCTCTGGAATTGAAATATTTAGCGAGTACGCGGAAAGCGGAGTTAATATGTACGCGGTTTTCCAAAGTGGTGGTAAACAACACCGAGTTAGCGAAGGTCAAACTGTCCGCCTAGAAAAGCTGGACATCGCAACAGGTGAAACTGTTGAATTTGATCAAGTTCTGATGGTTGCTAATGGCGATGAGATCCAAATCGGCGCTCCTGTCGTTGAAGGCGTTAAAGTGAAAGCGGAAGTGGTTGCACACGGTCGTGGCGAAAAAGTTAAAATCGTCAAATTCCGTCGTCGTAAACATAGCCGTAAACAACAGGGTCATCGTCAGTGGTTCACTGATGTTAAGATCACTGTCATCGCTTAAGATTTAGGAGAGCAGATTAATGGCACACAAAAAGGCTGGTGGTTCGACTCGTAACGGTCGTGACTCAGAAGCAAAACGTTTAGGTGTTAAACGTTTTGGTGGTGAAGCTGTATTAGCAGGTAGCATCATCGTTCGTCAACGTGGTACTAAGTTCCACGCAGGTAACAACGTAGGTTGTGGCCGTGACCACACTCTGTTCGCATTAGCGGACGGTAAAGTTAAATTTGAAGTTAAAGGTCCAAACAATCGTAAATTTATCAGCATCGAAGCTGAATAAGTTTTCTGACCTTTAATTCAGAATTAAAGCCCTGCAAAAACCTTTTGCGGGGCTTTTTATATTCAGATATTTGATCTTTAATGAACTACACACGTATTAAAGATGCACCATCTCTGAGTAGAACAGCCATCCAGCGTTATGCGGCTCAGAAGCGGAGAGAGAATTATGAAATTTGTAGATGAAGCCAAAATATTGGTCGTGGCAGGAGATGGTGGCAATGGTTGTGTCAGCTTCCGCCGTGAAAAATACATCCCTAAAGGGGGACCGGACGGTGGTGACGGTGGCGATGGTGGGGACGTTTACTTACAAGCAGACGAAAACCTCAACACGCTAATCGACTATCGTTTTGAAAAATCCTTTCGTGCAGAGCGCGGCCAGAATGGCCAAAGCCGTGAATGTACAGGTAAACGTGGTCAAGATATCACAGTTAAAGTGCCTGTAGGAACGCGTGTACGCGATTTAGGGACCAATGAAGTACTTTGTGATATGACTCGTCATGATCAACGTCATATGGTCGCTAAAGGCGGTTTCCATGGGCTTGGAAATACCCGTTTTAAATCTTCAGTGAATCGTGCTCCACGTCAACGTACCATGGGGACAAAAGGGGAAACTCGCGAAATACTGTTAGAACTAATGCTGTTAGCAGATGTTGGTATGCTTGGTATGCCGAATGCAGGTAAATCTACCTTTATTCGTTCAGTGTCAGCAGCAAAACCAAAAGTTGCTGATTATCCATTTACCACTTTAGTCCCAAGCTTGGGTGTCGTGCGTATGGATAACGAACAAAGCTTTGTGGTTGCGGATATTCCAGGGTTGATCGAAGGCGCAGCGGAAGGTGCAGGCCTTGGGATCCAATTCCTGAAACACTTAGAACGTTGTCGTGTTTTACTTCACTTGATTGATATTTGCCCTATTGATGAGTCTGATCCTGTCGAAAATGCGAAGATCATCATCAGTGAGTTAGAAAAATACAGTGAAAAGCTGGCAGCAAAACCACGTTGGTTAGTCTTCAATAAGATTGATATCTTAGGTGAAGAGGAATCAGCACAGCGCGCAGCAGAAATTGCCAAAGCGATGGGCTGGGAAGATAAATTCTATATGATTTCAGCAGTTAACCACGAAGGTGTGAAAGCACTGTGTTGGGATATCATGGAATTTATGAATACTCAACCGCGTGATATGGCAACGACTGAAGATACACAGCAACCTGAAAAAGTTGAATTCATGTGGGATGATTATCACAAAGAACAACTTTCTGGTACTGAAGATTTTGATGATGACTGGGATGACGATTGGGATGAAGATGACGACGAAGGTGTCGAAATTATTTATCAAAAATAGTTTATCTTAGAAATGTAAAAAGGCGCGAAAGCGCCTTTTTACTGTCTAAATCGCGTATGATCAGTTTTTCTGATACAGATCTTTATACAAACGGCTTTCAAATCGCACTAATGGTACTCGACGTGTACGTTGCTGGCTCTGTGGTACCGCATAAGCAGAGATAAATTGCACAAAAGCCACACGTTGACCACTGGCGGTTGTGATAAAACCAGCGAGATTATAAACACCTTGTAATGCTCCCGTTTTGGCGGAAACTTTACCATTCACACCCGCCTCATCAAAACCACCACGGTAACGTAAAGTGCCATCATGGCCGGCAAGTGGAAGCATAGAAATAAAATCGAGTTGTTGATCATTTTTAGCGATAAACTGCAAGATCTCCATCATGGTTGCTGGGGTGATTAAATTATGGCGAGATAATCCCGATCCATCTACCATCACGGTATTACCAAGGTCGATCCCCGCTTTTTGCTTCAGCACTTGTCTTACCGCATCGGATCCTGAACGCCAAGTTCCCGGAACACCATAATATTCACGCCCAATGGTACGAAAAACGGTATCCGCTATCATATTGTCGGATTTTTTGAGCATCACTTTCAACAAGTCATGTAGTGGCTTAGATTCGGTTTTGACTAATACTTGTGATTGAGCCGCAGGAAATGTGCGTTTTTTCACATGGCCAGTTAGCTCAATACCCGCGGTGGTTAACTCATTTTTAACAATTGCTCCGGAGTAACTCGCTCCATTTTGTACCGCAAAGGCAAGTGGCAAGGGCTCGCTGCGTTGAGTTAAACAACCTGTTAGGGTGTAGCGGTTCAGTTCACCAGGAACGACATCAAGTTCGCAATAGCGCGCTTCAGGGGAACCTTTAGCTAATGTTTTGACTTCGCTGAACATATTGACAGGGTAAAAACTAGCCGCCTTAATGAATGCAAAATCTCCTGCTTTTTCAGCAGGGTAAAGAGAAACTGAAAAACAGTTACGGTCAATGATAGCCGCAGCGGGGGGCGCACTAAAGCATTGGGTCATATCATTCCAAACCCATCCCGGTGCTTTGTCATGGCTAGTAAAAGCAGAAATATCAACGACAAGGTCGCCGTCAACTTTATGGATCCCAAGCTGCTTTAATGCATTAGCCATATTGCGAATTTGTTGGCGGGTTAATGTCGGGTCACCACTGAAGCGGATCACTAAATCACCCGTCAGCGTGTTGTTGCTAAGTTTTGCATCAGTTTCAAAATTGGTGACAAAACGGTAATCTGGCCCCAGTTGCAATAGGGCAGCAAGAGCGGTCACAACCTTTTGTGTACTTGCAGGTAATGCCATTTGCTGTGCATTATAATCAATTAATGGGGTGCTACTTCCCACTTTTTGCGCGACCAGAGCAAGGTTAGTGCCATCAGGTAAATATTGTTTGTATTCATCAATAGGAATCGCAAAAACTTGCGTACTAGCTAAGGTAATTCCTAAAGAGATTATCCATTTTCTGGTTAAAGTTAATAATGACATATATTTCACGCATTAGGGTGGACATATAATACATACTAAAGTGTAATGCCCAAGAAAGTAAACGGTGACCCGTTATTAAGTCTCAGTTAAAATAGCGTACATTATGATAAGATAAATGAGTACATAAGTCTGATTGCGTTTTTTTACTAGAACACCCCCGGTTTTACGCAGGTGTTCGGTGTACTGTTGTTACAAAATCAGGAAGATACTTGTTTTTAGATAGGATTGAACCGAGGTATTTATTAATGAAACAGATCCCGATGACGGTACTTGGTGCGGATAAGCTAAGAGAAGAGCTAGAATTCCTTAAATCTGTCCGTCGCCCAGAAATTATTGCATCTATTGCAGAAGCGCGTGAGCACGGTGACTTAAAAGAAAATGCAGAATATCATGCAGCACGTGAGCAACAAGGTTTCTGTGAGGGCCGTATTCAAGAAATCGAAGGGAAACTTTCTCACGCTCAAGTGATCGATGTAACTAAAATGGTCAATAACGGTCGTGTTATCTTTGGCGCGACTGTGACAGTATTGAATGTTGATACTGACGAAGAGCTAACGTATCGTATTGTTGGTGATGATGAAGCAGATATTAAGATCAATCTGATTTCTGTGAACTCACCGATAGCACGCGGTTTAGTGGGTAAAGAAGTTGATGATGCGGTCTCGATTAAAACCCCAGGTGGTGATGTCGAGTTCGAAATTCTTAAAGTTGAGTATATCTGATTCCTATTTCCCTGAATTGGTTATATTATTTCCCTGATTTAAAGAAAAAGGCCGCAGGCGGCCTTTTTCATCATATAAAACATGCTTTCAATGGCATTTTTATATAAATGATGGGGGATTATTTAGGTAAAATGATTTTGCGGTCTGCCGAAGGACGGTAGATAACAAGAATTTTACCAATAATTTGTACATTTACTGCACCAGTTTCGCGAACAATCGCATCAGCGATCAAATTTTTAGTATCACGGTCTTCGCCTGCGATCTTGACTTTGATAAGCTCATGATGTGCTAATGAGAGTTCAATCTCAGCCAAAACACCTTCGGTTAAACCATTGTTGCCGATCATAACAACAGGGTTTAAATGGTGAGCGAGACTTTTTAGGTGCTGAATTTGTTTTTTATTAAGATTCATTGATTTTTTGCTTGGTTAGTATTGAAAATGGCTTATTCTACCGCCATCTGATATCTATCACCATCAATTATATCTTTTTGATGGTAAAGAAGCAGCAAGTTAGGTGAAGTTCTTTTAGTATAGTTGGAAAGCACAATGGCCAATAAAAAACGTTCGGCAAGCTCAAGTCGCTGGTTGCAAGAGCATTTTAGTGATAAATATGTTCAGCAAGCACAAAAAAAAGGGCTACGCTCACGTGCATGGTTTAAGCTGGAAGAAATCCAGCAAGGTGATAAAATTTTTAAACCAGGTATGACCGTTGTTGATTTAGGAGCAGCCCCTGGTGGTTGGTCGCAATACGTTGTTAGCCAAATAGGTCATAATGGGCGGGTTATTGCTTGTGACTTATTGCCGATGGACCCAATCGTTGGCGTTGATTTCCTGCAAGGGGATTTTCGCGATGAAGCCGTTCTCGCCGCTTTGTTAGAACGCGTTGGCGACAAAAAAGTACAGGTGGTCATGTCTGACATGGCTCCAAATATGAGTGGGACACCAGCGGTTGATATTCCTCGCTCTATGTATCTAGTTGAATTAGCTTTGGATATGTGCCGTGCTGTATTGGCGCCTGGGGGGAGTTTCATTGTTAAAGTGTTTCAGGGAGAAGGCTTTGACGATTACCTTAGGGATATCCGCTCCCTGTTTACGAAAGTAAAAGTTCGTAAACCCGAATCTTCGCGCGCACGGTCACGTGAAGTATACATTGTAGCGACAGGGCTAAAACTGTAGTACCCTGAGCGTTATTTGTTAACACAGTTGTAATATGAGGTTAATCCCTTGAGTGACATGGCGAAAAACCTGATTCTCTGGTTAGTCATCGCAGTTGTTCTGATGTCCTTGTTCCAGAGTTTTGGCCCAAGCGATTCGAATAGTCGCAGAGTTGATTATTCTACGTTTATCAATGAGTTAGCCCAGGATCAGGTACGTGAAGTTCGTATCACAGGTCGTGAATTGAACGTCAGAAAGGCTGATAATAGCCGCTATACAACTTATCTTCCTATGCAGGATGAGAAGCTGTTAGACACTTTGCTAAATAAGCATGTGACGGTTGTTGGTGAACCACCAGAAGAACCTAGCTTACTGACATCTATTTTTATTTCCTGGTTCCCAATGCTTCTGTTGATTGGTGTCTGGATTTTCTTCATGCGCCAGATGCAAGGCGGTGGCGGCAAGGGGGCAATGTCATTTGGCAAAAGTAAAGCCCGCATGCTGACAGAAGATCAGATCAAAACAACATTTGCAGACGTTGCTGGGTGTGATGAAGCCAAAGAAGAAGTGGGCGAAATCGTAGAGTTTCTACGTGAACCTGCTCGTTTCCAAAAACTTGGCGGTAAAATTCCAAAAGGCGTCCTGATGGTAGGGCCTCCAGGAACAGGTAAAACATTACTGGCAAAAGCTATCGCTGGTGAGGCAAAAGTTCCATTCTTCACCATTTCCGGTTCTGACTTTGTGGAAATGTTTGTGGGGGTGGGTGCTTCTCGTGTTCGTGACATGTTCGAACAAGCGAAAAAAGCAGCGCCTTGTATCATCTTTATCGATGAGATCGATGCGGTAGGTCGTCAACGTGGTGCGGGTCTTGGTGGTGGTCACGATGAGCGTGAACAAACACTGAACCAAATGCTAGTTGAGATGGACGGTTTCGAAGGTAATGAGGGGATCATTGTTATCGCAGCAACTAACCGTGCTGACGTACTTGACCCTGCTTTATTACGTCCAGGTCGTTTTGACCGTCAGGTAGTCGTTGGCTTACCAGACGTTCGTGGCCGTGAACAAATTCTGAAAGTACATATGCGTCGTGTTCCTATTGACCCAAATGTAGATACTTTCATTCTTGCACGTGCAACACCTGGGTTTTCAGGTGCTGAACTCGCAAACTTAGTGAACGAAGCCGCATTGTTTGCTGCTCGCGCGAATAAGCGTGTTGTTTCTATGGTTGAGTTTGAAAAAGCGCGTGACAAGATTTGGATGGGTGCAGAGCGTCGTTCTCTGATGATGACTGAAGAGCAAAAAGAATCAACGGCTTACCATGAAGGTGGTCATATGATTATCGGTCATTTAATGCCAGAACATGACCCTGTCCATAAAGTCACGATCGTTCCGCGTGGGCAAGCGTTAGGTGTTGCTTTCTTCTTACCAGAAGGTGATGAAGTCAGTCGTAGCCGCTTGAAGCTCGAAGGTATGATTGCAACGGCATATGCAGGTCGTATTGCAGAAGAACTGATTTATGGTCGCGATAAAGTCACAACGGGTGCTTCTTCCGATATTCAGTTTGCGACGAATACGGCGCGTAACATGGTGACTCAGTGGGGCTTCTCTGACCGCTTAGGCCCAATGCAGTATTCGAAAGAAGAAGGCCCAGCGTTCTTAGGTCGCTCTTCAGGTAATGGTTCAGGAATTTCTGATGAGACAGCACGTATTGTCGATGAAGAAATTAAAAAAATTCTGGACCACTGTTATCAACTGGCATACAAAACATTGGAAGACAATATTGATATTCTGCATGCGACTAAAGATGCATTATTAAAATATGAAACCATTGATATGCCACAGATTGATGACCTGATGAACCGCCGTCCAGTGCGTGAGCCAGCAGGTTGGGATGAAGACAAAAAAGTGAGTAATGTCACTGGTTCGTTCGGTACAGGTGCGCCAAAAGCGGAACCTACAGCGGAAAAACCACAGTCTGAAGAACCAGATAACACAAATAATAGTAATAATGCTGATGAATCAAACCCATCAGATAATAACGACAGCAAACCACAATAAGCGGTCGTGAAATAAAATATTAAGACCCCAGTTCGCTGGGGTTTTTTTCGTTAAGGAAAAATAACAATGCAAATCAAAGCGAGAGGCAGTGTCCTTGACTTATCCACACCTAAGGTGATGGGGATTTTGAATGTCACTCCTGATTCATTTTCAGATGGTGGCACTCATAATCGTTATCATGATGCGCTTGAACATGTGGCAAAAATGGTGCAACACGGTGCGACTATCATTGATATTGGTGGCGAATCTACCCGTCCAGGGGCTGCCGAAGTTTCTGTGAATGAGGAACTTGATAGGGTTATTCCTGTTGTTGAAGCAATAGCCCAGCGTTTTGATGTATGGATTTCAGTCGATACCTCTAAAGCCCAAGTCATGGCGGAAGCAGCAAACGCAGGTATGCATATCATCAATGATATTCGTTCTCTACATGAGCCAGACGCATTAGTCGTCGCCGCGAAAACAGGTTTACCCGTTTGTATTATGCATATGCAAGGCCAGCCAAGAACGATGCAAGAAGCGCCAAATTATGAAAATGTGGTGCGTGAGGTAAAAGACTATCTTGATGCTGAAATCACCCGGTGTGTGGGCGCAGGGATAGAGAGGCAACAAATTATCCTTGATCCAGGCTTTGGTTTTGGTAAGAACTTGTCGCATAATTACCAGTTATTGGCAAACTTAGAACAATTTCATAATTTCGGACTACCGCTATTGGCAGGGATGTCACGTAAATCTATGATTGGACAATTATTGAATGTTCCACCACAAGAACGCCTCGCAGGCAGCCTAACTTGTGCAGTGATTGCTGCGATGCAAGGGGCTCACATCATTCGAGTTCATGATGTCAAAGAAACCGTGCAAGCGATGCAAGTGGTACAGATGACTCTGTCAGAAAAGGAAAAATAAGCGTATGAGCGACCGTAAATATTTTGGTACTGATGGTATTCGTGGCAAAGTGGGTGATAGCCCAATTACCCCTGATTTTGTTTTAAAATTAGGCTGGGCGGCAGGGAAAGTCCTCGCTCGTCATGGTTCACGTAAAATTATTATTGGTAAAGATACGCGTATTTCTGGCTATATGTTGGAATCTTCATTAGAAGCGGGCTTAGCAGCAGCGGGTTTATCCGCATCTTTCACAGGTCCAATGCCAACCCCAGCGGTTGCTTATTTAACACGTACTTTCCGCGCAGAAGCGGGAATTGTTATTTCAGCGTCTCATAACCCATATTATGATAATGGGATTAAATTCTTCTCAATTGATGGGACTAAGCTGCCTGATGAAGTCGAAGAAGCCATTGAAGCTGAAATGGAAAAGCCGATCACCTGCGTTGAGTCAGCTGAATTAGGTCGTGCAAACCGTATTGTAGATGCTGCCGGCCGTTATATTGAATTTTGTAAAGGTACGTTCCCGAACGAACAAAGCCTTGCAAGTTTAAAAATTGTCATTGATTGTGCTAATGGGGCTACTTACCACATCGCACCAAATGTGTTCCGTGAGTTAGGGGCAGAAGTCATCACTATCGGTTGCGATCCTAACGGAATCAACATCAACGAAGAGTGTGGCGCTACAGACGTTCGCCAGTTACAACAAAAAGTTTTGGAAGAAAAAGCGCATGTCGGTTTAGCATTTGATGGTGATGGTGACCGCATTATTATGGTCGATCACCTCGGTGAAAAAGTCGATGGTGACCAAATTCTCTTCATTATTGCTCGTGAAGCGCTACGCCAAGGCCAGTTAAAAGGTGGGGTAGTGGGAACATTAATGAGTAATATGGGTTTAGAAATCGCCCTAAAACAGCTAGGAATTCCTTTTGAGCGTGCAAAAGTGGGCGACCGCTATGTTCTCGAAAAATTACAGGAAAAAGGTTGGCGCATGGGGGCTGAAAACTCAGGCCACGTGATTTTATTAGATAAAACGACCACCGGTGATGGGATTGTTGCAGGCTTGCAGGTATTAAGCGCTATGGTACGTAACCATATGAGCCTACATGATTTATGCAGCGGTATGAAATTATTACCACAAGTGCTAGTTAACGTACGTTTCAAAGGCCAACACGACCCATTACAAAGTGATGCAGTTGTTGCAGCGAACGAAGAAGTCGAAAAACAATTGGCAGGAAAAGGCCGCGTATTACTGAGAAAATCAGGAACAGAGCCATTAATCCGAGTTATGGTTGAAGGTGAAAACGAAGCTGATGTGACTGCAATGGCAAACCATATTGCTGATGCAGTAAAAGCAGCTGGCTAAGTTGTTATTGGTGAAGCTGAGCAATATTTTGATAATTTGTTGTTTTTTTCTGCAAATAATCAAATGGAATTAAAATAGACTTGCTTGTCGGCTCAGCTTTGGTTAGTATTCGCACCTGCTCAATCCCGTAAGAGTGTTTCTTTACGGCCGAAATGAGCAGGTGTGCAGTGATAAAGGTCATAGCATTAGGCTATGCACCGCAACTGAATAGGTAACTCAAATGTATGTAGCTCTTTTAATTATTTTCTTGCTAGCGGCTATCGGGCTTATTGGTCTGATTATGTTACAGCAAGGTAAAGGTGCTGACATGGGAGCTTCATTCGGTGCGGGCGCTTCTGCAACACTGTTTGGTTCATCGGGCTCAGGTAACTTCATGACCCGTATGACTGGAATCTTGGCTGCTGTGTTTTTCATCATCAGTTTAATACTTGGCAACATGACTGCCAACAAGTACGGAACTGGTAGTGGTAGTAAGTGGGAAAACATTAGTGAACCTACAAAAGTCGAGCAACCAACAGACGTTCCGGCAGCACCAGCTACACCAACGAGCGATATCCCTCGTTAAGTGTGAAAGATTCCGAATGAAGGCAACTAATGCCATCATTAAGTAGTAAGCTCAGCGATGAGCAAGAAGTTAAAATTTGAGGTTATTGATTAAATATTGATAACCTCGCCTCAGTGCCGAGGTGGTGAAATTGGTATACACGCTACCTTGAGGTGGTAGTGCCTACAAAACGGGCGTACGGGTTCAAGTCCCGTCCTCGGCACCATTATTTAAGATGCTTGTGATTTACAGGTTATCTGTGTAGAATATGACACGCTTTCGAACGCGGGATGGAGCAGCTTGGTAGCTCGTCGGGCTCATAACCCGAAGGTCGTCGGTTCAAATCCGGCTCCCGCAACCATTTCTTATTCAACATACCTTGTCAGTATCGTGGTCTATAGTAGTTATCCGGTGTAGTAATCAAGTGCAGTTATCTAACAGCTCTCAAAATTTCTCATCGATTTCTCTAGATTTTACAGGTATAATAAGAATATGGTGAACCCGTGCACTACAGGGTCCAGTTGCATAAAGCCCCGAATTTCGGGGTTTTTTGTTATTTGACAATCGAATTAACTGGGCTTTTATAGCCCTTTTTTTATGTCTGGGGGTGGGCTTGTCCACATTAGAACAGAAATTAACAGAGATGATCTCAGCACCTGTGGAGGCGCTAGGCTTTGAATTTGTAGGCTTAGAGTTTGTCCGTGGCCGTACATCAACACTGCGTGTCTTCATTGATAGTGAAGAAGGCATCACTGTTGATGATTGTGCTGATGTCAGCCATCAGGTCAGTGCAGTATTGGACGTTGAAGATCCAATCTCTGTCATTTATAACCTGGAAATATCGTCACCAGGGCTTGAACGTCCATTATTCACCATTGCGCATTATGAGCGTTTTATGGGGGAAGAGGTGGCATTGACTTTGCGTATAGCAATGCAGAACCGCCGTAAGTGGCAAGGAATTATTAAGGCCATAGACGGTGAAATGATTACGGTTACTGTAGATGGTAAGGATGAGGTGTTCGCCCTCGGCAACATCCAGAAAGCTAACTTGGTACCCCACTTTTAATAAAGTTCAATGAGGCAACTAGGATGAATAAAGAAATTCTGGCTGTTGTAGAAGCGGTTTCTAACGAAAAATCCCTCCCTCGTGAAAAAATCTTCGAGGCTCTGGAAACTGCATTAGCGACGGCGACTAAAAAGAAATACGAGCAAGAAATTGATGTTCGTGTGGAAATTGACCGTAAATCAGGTGATTTCGACACGTTCCGTCGTTGGTTAATTGTGGAAGAAGTCACAATGCCAACGCGTGAAATTACGTTGGAAGCGGCTCAGTATGAAGACCCAGCGCTCCAGCTTGGAGAGTACGTCGAAGATCAAATTGAATCTGTTGTATTCGACCGTATTACTACCCAAACAGCTAAACAAGTTATCGTACAGAAAGTGCGCGAAGCAGAACGTGCGATGGTTGTTGACCAATTCCGTGAGCAACAAGGTGAAATTATCACTGCTCAGGTGAAAAAAGTTAATCGTGAAAATATCACGTTAGATTTAGGCAATAACGCGGAAGCCGTTATTCTGCGTGAAGATATGTTGCCACGTGAAAACTTCCGTCCAGGTGACCGTATCCGCGGAGTCCTGTATGATGTTCGTCCTGAAGCACGCGGCGCGCAACTTTTTGTTACGCGTTCTCGCCCTGAAATGCTGATTGAATTATTCCGCATTGAAGTGCCAGAAATCGGCGAAGAAATTATTGAAATTAAAGCCGCTGCTCGTGACCCAGGCTCTCGTGCAAAAATCGCAGTTAAAACTAATGACAAGCGTATCGACCCAGTTGGTGCTTGTGTTGGTATGCGTGGTGCACGTGTTCAAGCCGTTTCTAGTGAATTAGGCGGCGAAAGAATTGATATTGTGTTATGGGATGATAACCCAGCTCAATTCGTTATTAATGCAATGGCTCCGGCTGATGTTGCATCTATCGTAGTCGATGAAGACAAATGTACGATGGATGTTGCCGTAGAAAGTAGTAATTTGGCACAAGCCATTGGACGTAACGGTCAAAACGTTCGTCTGGCAGCTCAGTTACTGAAAAAACACCGTGGTGATGACAAATGGGAATTAAATGTCATGACCGCAGAAGAGCTTAATGCAAAACATCAGGCAGAAGCACATGCTTCTATTGATACATTCACCAAGCATCTTGATATTGATGAAGAGTTTGCCACTGCACTTGTTGAAGAAGGCTTCTCGACGTTAGAAGAACTGGCTTACGTGCCTATTAATGAACTTCTGGAAATTGATGGTCTTGACGAAGAGACTGTTGAAGTTCTACGTGAAAGAGCGAAAGCGGCCCTCACCACAATAGAATTGGCTCAAAAAGAGAGCCTAGGTGATAATCAGCCAGCAGAAGATTTATTGAATCTTGAAGGTATGGATCGTACTCTTGCCTATAATTTGGCTACTCGTGGAATCTGTACACTGGAAGATCTTGCTGAGCAGGGCATCGACGACCTGATTGATATTGAAGGTCTGGATGATGAGAAAGCAGGTACGCTCATCATGGCCGCACGTAATATTTGCTGGTTCGGTAACGATGCGTAAACACTGTAGCAGGAAGGAACGGCATGACAGAAACTGTAAAAACATTGGCAACGGAAATTCAAACCACAGTTGATCGCCTGGTACAGCAATTTGCTGAAGCAGGGATCAAAAAAGGTGAGAATGACTCTGTTAGCCAGTCAGAAAAAGAAGCTTTACTGAGCCATTTAAACCGTGAACAAGGCGGGGTAGCGGGTCAGCCAAGCAAATTGACACTACAGCGCAAAACTCGTAGTACGCTGAGTGTCCCCGTCACCGGTGGCAAAAGCAAATCGGTAAATGTCGAAGTCCGCAAAAAACGCACTTATGTGAACCGTGATGCTGAAGAAGCAAAAGCGGAAGAGCAGGCGCAGCGTGAAGCGGAAGAGCAGGCACAGCGCGAAGCTGAAGAACTGGCACAACGTCAAGCAGAAGCAAAACGATTAGCAGAAGAAACAGCTAAACGTGAAGCGGAAGAAAAGGCAAAACGTGAAGCCGAAGAGAAAGCAAAACGTGAAGCAGCAGATAAAGCTACGCGCGAAGCAGCGGAAAGAGAAAAAGTGAAACCAAGCGAAAATCAACAAAAACCAGGCAAAGCTGTAGAAAGTAATGCCGACAAACAACGCCGTGAAGCTGAAGCTGCGGAGCTAAAACGTAAAGCTGAAGAAGAAACTCAGCGCAAAGTTGAAGCAGAAGCACGTCGCGTAGCTGAAGAAGCACGCAAAATGGCAGAAGAAAACGGTGAAAAGTGGACTGCTGAAACGAAAACTGAAGAAGACAGCGATTATCACACGACAACTTCAACGCACGCTCGTGCAGCTGAAGATGAAAGTGATGAGAAAGAAGAAGGCCGTCGTTCACGTAATCGTACTGCAAAAGCACCTCGCCAGAAGAAAGGTAATAAACTTTCTGAAAAAGCAGATCGCGAAGAAGAACGTGCCGCAGGCCGTTCGGGTCGCAGCAAAGGTAAGCAACGTAAAGGTAGTTCTTTACAACAAAGCTTTACTAAACCAGCAGTTGCGGTTAACCGTGATGTTGTGATTGGTGAAACAATCACTGTTGGTGAACTTGCTAATAAAATGGCAGTAAAAGGTTCTCAAGTCATCAAAACGATGATGAAGATGGGCGCAATGGCGACTATCAACCAAGTGATTGACCAAGAAACTGCACAGTTAGTTGCAGAAGAAATGGGTCACAAAGTTATTCTGCGTCGTGAAAACGAATTAGAAGAAGCGGTAATGAATGACCGTGATACAGGTTCTGCACTTCAAGAGCCACGTGCGCCAGTTGTGACCATTATGGGTCACGTTGACCATGGTAAAACCTCTCTACTTGACTACATTCGCTCAACGAAAGTGGCATCAGGTGAAGCGGGTGGTATTACTCAGCACATTGGTGCTTACCACGTACAAACTGATAAGGGTATGATTACCTTCTTAGATACCCCAGGTCACGCCGCGTTTACTTCAATGCGTGCTCGTGGTGCTCAGGCAACGGATATCGTTGTTCTGGTTGTTGCTGCAGACGATGGTGTTATGCCACAAACAATTGAAGCTATTCAGCATGCGAAAGCAGCGGGTGTACCAATTGTTGTTGCAGTAAACAAAATTGATAAACCAGAAGCTGACCCAGACCGCGTTAGAAATGAGCTGTCTCAGTACGGTGTTATTTCTGAAGACTGGGGTGGTGATACTCAGTTCATCAGTGTTTCTGCTAAGAAAGGTACCGGTATTGACGAGTTGCTCGATGCTATCTTGCTGCAAGCTGAAGTTTTAGAACTGAAAGCGGTATATGCAGGCATGGCAAGTGGTGTCGTTGTTGAGTCGTACTTAGACAAAGGTCGTGGCCCAGTTGCAACAATCTTAGTTCAAGAAGGTACACTGAACAAAGGCGATATCGTCCTGTGTGGTTTCGAATATGGCCGTATTCGTGCAATGCGTAACGAATTAGGTAAAGAAGTTCAGTCTGCAGGCCCTTCAATGCCTGTTGAGATCTTAGGCTTATCTAACGTACCTTCAGCGGGTGATGAAGCTACCGTTGTACGTGACGAGAAAAAAGCACGTGAAGTTGCCTTGTATCGTCAAGGTAAATTCCGTGATGTTAAATTAGCTCGCCAGCAGAAATCTAAACTGGAAAACATGTTTGCTAACATGGAAGAAGGTAAAGTGTCTGAGCTGAACATCGTTCTGAAAACCGACGTACAAGGTACTTGTGAAGCAATTACCGACTCTCTAATGAAGCTGTCGACTGATGAAGTTAAAATTAAAATCATCGGTTCTGGTGTAGGTGGTATCACTGAAACTGACGCAACATTAGCTGCGGCATCGAATGCTATCATCTTAGGCTTCAATGTACGTGCGGATGCTTCTGCTCGTCGCGTGATTGAAAGTGAAAGTGTTGACTTACGCTACTACTCTGTTATCTATAGCTTAATTGATGAAATCAAACAAGCTATGAGCGGTATGTTAGCGCCTGAGTACAAACAGCAAATTATTGGACTTGCAGAAGTTCGTGATGTATTTAAATCACCGAAATTCGGCGCGGTTGCTGGTTGTATGGTCACTGAAGGCACCATCAAACGTAATAACCCAATCCGCGTATTACGTGATAACGTGGTTATTTATGAAGGTGAGCTAGAGTCACTACGTCGCTTTAAAGATGACGTCAATGAAGTTCGTAACGGTATGGAATGTGGTATCGGCGTTAAGAACTACAACGATGTTCGTGTAGGCGATATGATTGAAGTTTTCGAAATTATTGAAGTTAAACGTTCTATTGACGGTTAATTTTGTGAGTACCCACTAAATGTCGTGGTGAGAAAACAGTATGAATGAGGGGGCGCTTGCCCCCTTTATTGTCAGGAGATATAACGATGGCAAAAGAATTCAGTCGTGCACAACGCGTTGCGCAAGAGATGCAAAAAGAAATTGCGATCATCTTACAACGTGAGATCAAAGACCCACGTATTGGTATGGCTACCGTTTCAGGTGTCGAGTTATCTCGCGATCTCGCATACGGTAAAGTTTTTGTGACCTTTTTCAATATCGCTAATGATAAAAGCGAAGAAGAAATGGTTACAGATGGCATTAAAGCATTAAATGAAGCATCAGGCTTTATACGTTCATTAATTGGAAAAGCAATGCGTTTGCGTATTATTCCTGAGTTAACATTTGAATATGACAACTCTCTTGTTGACGGTATGCGGATGTCTAATTTAGTGTCAAATGTGATCCGCGATGATGAAAAACGTCGTGCGGATGTTAGTGATAAAGAGGAAAAATAATGGGGCGTCGTCGTAGCGGCCGTAATATTGACGGCGTAGTGCTGCTGGATAAACCCACGGACATTTCTTCAAATGATGCGCTGCAAAAAGTGCGGCGCTTTTTTAATGCCAATAAAGCTGGGCACACGGGGGCACTTGACCCTCTCGCAACAGGTATGTTGCCTGTTTGTCTCGGCGAAGCGACGAAATTTTCCCAGTTTTTACTCGATTCAGATAAACGTTATCGCGTGATTGCACGTCTTGGGCAACGCACTGATACGTCAGATTCACATGGCGAAATTATTAGTGAGCGTAACGTAGAGTTTACACAGCAGCAACTAGATGATGCTTTAGAATTTTTCCGTGGTGATACATTACAAGTTCCTTCAATGTATTCAGCGTTGAAACACCAAGGTCGTCCGTTGTATGAATATGCGCGTAAAGGGATTACAGTTGAGCGTGAAGCTCGCCCAATTACAGTGTATGAATTGCAGTTTATTCGTTTAGAAAATAATGAATTAGAACTGGAGATACACTGTTCTAAAGGAACCTATATTCGTACAATTATCGATGATTTAGGTGAGATGTTAGGCTGTGGTGCGCATGTGATTTACCTGCGTCGAGTGCAAGTGGCTAATTACCCTTATGAGCGAATGGTAACATTAGAACAATTAGCTGCTTTACGGGAAAAAGTAGATGCGGGTGAAGGTTCTTTTGAGTCATTGCTCGACTCTCTATTGTTGCCAATGGATACGGCAGTCGTTCATTTTCCAGCTGTAAATATTACAGAGGAAACAGCGGCTTATTTTAAGCAGGGTCAACCTGTGAGAGCCGCAGTCCAAGGCCTTGAAGAAGGTTGTATGGTTCGAGTCACTTGTGGCGCTGAGCAGCGGTTTATCGGTATTGCTCTGGTGAGTGAAGATGGCCGTATAGCACCGAAGCGTTTGGTTGTAGAAAATGAACAGTCCGTGTAGTGGCGCTTATTGCTTTGCTGCCTTAAGCAGCGTAGAATAGCGGCGCTTAATCTTGAGATGCTAAATTAGAGATTGGCTCTCATCACTTACATTAATCATTTTGGAGTTTATTATGTCTCTAAGTAATGAAGCGAAAGCTAAAATCGTTGCTGAGTTCGGCCGCGGTGAAAATGACACTGGTTCAAGCGAAGTTCAAATCGCTCTGCTGACTGCACAAATCAACCACCTGCAAAGTCACTTTGCAGAGCACAAAAAAGATCACCACAGCCGTCGTGGTCTGCTGCGTATGGTTGCTCAGCGTCGTCGCTTACAAGCTTACTTGAAAGGTAAAGATATCGCGCGTTACACTGCTCTTATCGAGCGTTTAGGTCTGCGCCGCTAATCTTACTCTAGATAATTTGAGTTGCAGCTAGGCGACAAATGAGTGAGTTACTAGGTACATACATGAGTATGTGGCTAGTACGAGTGAATGTAGTCAACAACGTTGCAACTTGAAGTATGACGAGTAGAGTCAGTTTCAGAGAAAAGGGGCCAGAGGCCCCTTTTCTTCTAAAAGTTATTTTGAAAGTTGAAGTAATACTCGAATTATACTTAACTTAAATGCTAAGCTATAAATCGTAGTGAGTTGTTTTTATTAATGCCTCTTCGCTACATCCGATTCGCGCGGCTAATGAGAGAATTGATCACTAGAACATCAGTATTCTCATTAGTCGCGAGGCTGTAGTAGGAAGAGTAAACCAATGCTCCCTGAGAATCTCAGGTAGCCTTACAAAAAGGGTAATATAGTGTTAAATCCTATTGTTCGTAAATTCCAATACGGTCAACATACTGTTTCGATTGAAACCGGTATGATCGCACGCCAAGCATCTGCTGCTGTTATGGTTAACATGGATGACACTGCAGTATTCGTGACTGCAGTTGCACAGAAAAAAGTGAAAGAAGGTCAAGATTTCTTCCCTTTAACTGTTAACTATCAAGAACGTACATATGCAGCGGGCCGCATCCCTGGAAGTTTCTTCCGTCGTGAAGGTCGTCCTGGTGAAGGCGAAACGTTAATCGCACGTCTGATCGACCGTCCTCTACGCCCTCTGTTCCCAGAAGGTTTTTATAACGAAATTCAAATCATTGCGACCGTTGTATCTGTTAACCCACAAGTTAACCCAGATATCGTTGCGATGATTGGTGCATCAGCGGTATTAGCGCTGTCAGGTGTTCCATTCAATGGCCCAATCGGTGCTGCACGTGTTGGTTTTATCAATGACCAATATGTTCTGAATCCTACAGCAGACGAACTGAAAAACAGTCGTTTGGATTTAGTGGTTGCAGGTACTGATAACGCGGTATTAATGGTTGAATCTGAAGCTGATTTGTTGAGCGAAGAGCAAATGTTAGGTGCAGTGGTATTTGGCCACGATCAACAACAAGTTGTTATTCAGAATATCAATGAATTAGTGAAAGAAGCTGGTAAAGAGAAATGGGATTGGCAGCCAGAGCCAGTTAACCAAGCTCTTCATGACCGTGTTGCACAATTAGCTGAAAGCCGTATGGGCGATGCTTACCGCATCACTGAGAAACAAGAGCGCTACGCGCAGGTTGACTTAATCAAAGAAGAAGTCACTGCAGTATTAGTTGCTGAAGACGAAAACGTTGATGTTTCTGAAGTTGCAGATATTTTAGCAAGCTTAGAAAAACAAGTTGTTCGTAGCCGTGTTATCCGTGGTGAGCCACGTATCGATGGCCGCGAAAAAGATATGGTTCGTGCACTGGACGTTCGTACGGGGGTTCTGCCACGTACTCATGGTTCTGCGTTGTTTACTCGTGGTGAAACTCAAGCACTGGTAACTGCAACTTTAGGTACAGAGCGTGATGCACAGGTTATCGACCAATTAATGGGCGAATATACTGACCGTTTCTTATTCCATTACAACTTCCCTCCATACTCTGTCGGTGAAACTGGCATGGTGGGTTCACCAAAACGTCGTGAAATCGGTCACGGCCGTTTAGCGAAACGCGGTGTGTTAGCTGTGATGCCTGACCACGCAGATTTCCCATACACTGTACGTGTTGTGTCTGAAATCACTGAATCCAATGGTTCATCATCAATGGCATCAGTTTGCGGTGCGTCATTAGCACTGATGGATGCTGGTGTGCCAATTAAAGCCGCTGTTGCAGGTATTGCAATGGGGCTGGTAAAAGAAGGCGAAGATTTCGTTGTTCTGTCTGATATCTTAGGTGACGAAGACCACTTAGGTGATATGGACTTTAAAGTGGCTGGTAGCCGTGAAGGTATCAGTGCACTGCAAATGGACATCAAAATTGAAGGGATCACGCGTGAAATCATGCAAGTTGCCTTAAACCAAGCAAAAGGTGCGCGTTTGCACATTCTTGGTACGATGGAACAAGCAATCAATGGTCCACGTGAAGAAATCTCTGAATTTGCTCCACGTATTTACACTATCCGTATCAATCCAGACAAAATCAAAGATGTCATCGGTAAAGGTGGTTCTGTGATCCGTGCGTTAACGGAAGAAACAGGCACGACTATCGAGATCGAAGATGACGGTACTGTGAAAATTGCAGCAACTGATGGTATTAAAGCGAAAGAAGCAATTCGTCGTATTGAAGATATCACAGCAGAAGTTGAAGTTGGCCGCATTTACCCAGGTAAAGTAACCCGTATTGTCGACTTTGGTGCATTTGTTGCGATTGGCGGCGGTAAAGAAGGTCTGGTTCATATTTCTCAAATCGCGGACAAACGTGTTGAGAAAGTGACTGATTACCTACAAATGGGTCAAGAAGTTCCTGTTAAGGTATTGGAAATCGACCGTCAGGGCCGTATCCGTCTTAGCATGAAAGAAGCGGTAGCAACTGAAGAAGCAAGTGCACAACCGCAGGACTCAGCAGAGTAAGCTGACTTAACAGCGCTCTATTAAGTTAGGGCGCTATCAGCCTAAATTTGCTGAAACCATCATTTGTAAAGCGTGGTAATGTAAGGGCGGAGTATGTTGAACAGTATCTGTCTTCGGGTGAGAGATTATCGCACGTTACCGCGTGTGCTCTTGGCGCTTATCTTTTTTGTTATTATTGGATGTAGTAGCAAAGATTGGCGAAAGAACGAGGTATTTGCCGTTCCACTTCAACCTTCATTGCAACAAGAAGTGATACTGGCTCGTATGGAACAAATCCTTGCGAGTCGGTCTTTAACCGATGATGAATACGCACAGCTTTTATATGAGCGCGGTGTGTTGTATGATAGTCTCGGTTTAAGGGCGCTGGCACGTAATGATTTTTCAACTGCGTTAGCCATTCGTCCTGATATTCCTGAAGTTTTTAATTTTTTAGGGATATATTTTACGCAGGCAGGCAATTATGATGCTGCCTATGAAGCGTTTGATTCTGTTTTAGAGCTTGATCCAACTTACAATTTCGCGCGAATGAATCGTGGCATCGCATTATATTACGGTGAACGGTACAAACTAGCGCAGGATGATCTGCTGGCGTATTATCAGATAGATCCAAATGATCCTTTTCGTACTCTGTGGCTTTACCTCGTAGAGAAAGACATAGACCCGCGTATGGCGCAAGATAATCTTGCTGCCCGCTACAACCAAGCGGAGAAAGGGCAATGGGGCTGGAATATCGTAGAATTCTATCTTGGCAATATCAATGAAAATACATTGATGGAGCGTTTGAAAGAAACATCTACGGATAACACTTCGCTCGCTGAGCATCTCAGTGAAACTAACTTCTATTTAGGTAAGCATTACCTAAGTCTGGGGGATAAGGATAGCGCAGTTGCGTTATTCAAACTGACGGTAGCTAACAACGCTCACAGCTTTGTTGAACACCGCTATGCATTGTTGGAATTGGCGCTGTTAGGCCAAGAACAAGACGACCTTTTAGAATCGGGCCAGCAATAGCTGACGAACATTTCATGATAAATTTTTAAGTCATCATCCCTCGGGGTGACGGCCTATTTGTTCGTTTAATAAACACAATTTGAGCCAGTTCACATTTTAAATGAAAATGACCGAAATGATTTTCGCATGGTTATGTAAACTGGCTGCCATTATGTATGAGGCACCTTTACATGACTACTGAGACCGATATTTCTTTTGCTGAGTTAGGTTTATCAGCATCTATTTTGACAGCACTAAATGACCTGGGATATGAAAAACCATCACCAATCCAACAGCAATGTATTCCATTGTTAATGGATGGCAACGATGTATTAGGTATGGCACAAACAGGTAGCGGTAAAACTGCTGCATTTAGTTTGCCATTACTGCATAACATCGACCCAGATTTAAAAGCTCCGCAAATTTTAGTACTTGCTCCAACTCGTGAGTTGGCTGTTCAGGTAGCGGAAGCAATGAGTGATTTCTCTAAACATATGAACCGCGTTAACGTTGTTGCCCTGTATGGTGGTCAACGTTATGACGTACAATTACGTGCACTGCGCCAAGGACCACAAATTGTTGTGGGTACACCAGGCCGCCTTCTTGATCACTTAAAACGTGGCACGTTAGATCTTTCTAAATTAAAAGGCTTAGTCTTAGACGAAGCTGATGAAATGCTGCGTATGGGCTTCATTGAAGATGTTGAAAACATCATGAGCCAAATTCCAGCTGAGCACCAAACTGCGCTGTTCTCTGCAACAATGCCTGAGCCAATTCGTCGTATTACACGTCGTTTTATGAAAGACCCGAAAGAAATTCGTATTCAGGCTAGCATTACAACCCGTCCAGACATTGCTCAGAGCTATTGGACAGTGTACGGTATGCGTAAAAATGAAGCGTTAGTGCGTTTCTTAGAAGCAGAAGACTTTGATGCAGCAATTATTTTCGTGCGTACCAAAAATGCAACATTAGAAGTGGCTGAAGCGTTAGAACGCAATGGCTACAACAGTGCTGCACTAAATGGTGACATGAACCAAGCACTGCGTGAGCAAACTTTAGAGCGCTTAAAAGATGGTCGTTTAGATATCTTGATCGCAACTGACGTTGCAGCGCGTGGTTTGGACGTTGAGCGTATTAGTTTAGTTGTTAACTATGACATCCCAATGGATGCCGAGTCTTACGTTCACCGTATTGGCCGTACAGGCCGTGCGGGTCGTGCGGGCCGTGCGTTACTGTTTGTTGAGAACCGTGAACGCCGTCTGCTACGTAACGTTGAACGTACGATGAAACTGACTATTCCTGAAGTTGAATTACCAGATGCAGATCTGTTGAGCCAACGTCGTCAGGCGAAATTTGCTGAGAAAATTCAACAGCAATTAGAAAGCAGCGATTTAGACCAATATCGTTCACTGTTAGCAAAAATGTCTCCATCAGAAGATGTAGATATGGAAACTTTAGCCGCAGCATTACTGAAAATGGCACAAGGTGAACGTGCTCTGATCCTGCCACCAGATGCGCCACGTCGTCCGCGTCGTGAGTTTAACGACCGTGATGATCGCCGTGGTGATCGCCGCAACAGCAACGGCAATGGTTTTGACCGTGCAGAACGTGGTGAGCGTGGCGGACGTCGTGAGCGTCGTGATGTCGGTGATATGGAAATGTACCGTATTGAAGTTGGCCGTGATGATGGTGTGGAAGTTCGTCACATTGTTGGTGCGATTGCTAACGAAGCGGATATCAGCAGCCGTTATATCGGTAATATCAAATTGTACGGAACGCACTCGACAATTGAATTACCAAAAGGCATGCCAACTGACGTGTTAACTCATTTAAGTCGCGCACGCATTTTGAATAAACCAACTCAAATGCAGCTGATCGGTGATGCACAACCGTTCGAACGTCGCGGCGGTGGTGAGCGTCGTGGTGGTGGTCGTCGTGATGGCGGCAGCGAAGGTGGCTTTGGTGCAGGTCGTCGTAATGACCGTGGCGGTGAGCGTCGTGGCGGTGGTAACCGTGACCGTGGTAACTCTGCTCCACGTCAAGATGGTACTAATGCAGCACCTCGTCGTCGTAGCAGCAGCCATAACGCGTAATTGCTAGGTTTTAGGGAAGTTATTCCCTAATAAAATGAAAACCCGCACTTCTTGGAAATGCGGGTTTTTTGCTAGCCATTTTTACCTAAGTATGTAGTAGCGATAAAGCGTTTTTTCTAAATCTTGTGCTGTACTGATAAAAAGTAGGATAACAACGTTATTTGTTTGCATATCAAATTCATATAAACAACGATATTGGCTAGTTATATCGATTCGCTCCCGAATTAGTAGACCATTATCGGCTAACATTTGATTTGGGCGATAACGCTTTGGATCTTCTGATATTGCTCTAACGGATGATAAAAGTAGCTCATTAACAAACGCGGCTGCTTGAACACTGCTCATAAAATTGATTTTAAAGGATTCTACATCCTGTAGTGACCATAATGCAGTTTCTGCGAGGGTGACCGTATAGGGTTGTTCCATCACAATTTCCTTTCATTATTTTCTTGCTGCACGTAATTTTTCTAGCGCTTCTTCTGGTGATAAGGTTCTCTTATTTTTAACATCATCTTTTGCTGCCATCACCAATTTTAGCAGCGCATTTGCTTGGCGCTCTCTTTCCCTTTCTTTTAGCTCTATTTCACGTTCTTCACTTGTTTGGATAAACAGCTCAGATTGCCCATTTTTTGTTACAAAAACGCCGCCCTTAAAGAGCTCAGGGTTACCAAGGCCTTCACGTGCTGCTTTTTGCGACATTGTATTAGACATATTTTGTTCCTATAAATAGTGAACACACAACCCAGAATAACGTATTGTGTATTTTTTGAACTTATATTTCTGATTATAGAAAAAATCAGTTAGATGTACAAATTTATTATTAATTTATACACCAAGTTTGTGCGTAGGAAGTTGAAGCGCGACTCAAACTAACCCCAATGCCTCTTTTAGTGGCTTGAGATAACGGCGGCTGACAGGTATATGTTCACCGGAACTGAGTACCAACTCGGCTTGTCCACCGTCGCCAAACAGAATTTCATTTAACTGAGTCATGTTGACCAAATATTGGCGATGGCAGCGCACTAAAGGTGTACGAGTTTCTAATGTGCGTAATGTGAGCTCAGTAAAGCCTTCTTGCCCTTGTGTGCTCATTACATACACGCCACTCATACGTGAGGTGGCATATAGCACTTCATCAAGCTTCATCAAATAGATGCGGCTATGGCCAGTACAAGGGATAAATTTGAGCGGCTCATTGTTGCTGAGCAGTTCAAGGTTCTGTTTTTGCTTACCTTGACGTAGGCGGTTTAAGGTTTTTTTTAATCGCTCTGTTTCAAGGGGCTTTAACAAGTAATCAAATGCATGCTCTTCAAAAGCTTGGATGGCAAATTCATTAAAAGCGGTAAGAAAGACGATATAGGGGCGGTCTTCTGGATCTAACATGCGTACCATTTCAAGGCCAGTTAGGCGCGGCATTTGAATATCAAGAAAAACCACATCAGGCTTTTTTTTGTGAATGACCCCAATCGCTTCAATCGCATTGGCGCATTCACCGATAATTTCAATATCATCGTGTTCTTCAAGTAGGCAACGCACATTTTCCCGTGCAAGAGGTTCGTCATCAACAATCAATACATTCATAGAGGTAATTTAATCATTATTATGTTGTAGCCAAATAAGGCAGGCGAATTTTCATTCGAGTGAATTTTTCTGGCTCATGTTCTACGCTGATACCATATTGTTCACCATATTTTAAACGTAAGCGTTTATCGACTAGCCCCATTCCTAAGCCATCGGACTTTTTAGTGGGCTTGTATAGCCCCGCGTTATCTTCTATTTCGATGTAGACATGTTCACTGCCGATATAACTACGTATTGTAATATATCCTGTTTCTAATAACTGTGAGGTGCCGTGTTTAATTGCATTTTCAACCAGTGGCTGCAGGGTAAATGCCGGAAGTTCAACCTGTTTGACTTCATCTGGGATCTCAATATGAATTTGTAAGCTTTCTTGAAAGCGGGCTTTTTCTATCTGCAAATAGGCGTTGATATGTTCAATTTCTTCACCAAGCGTGGCATTTTGTTCAGGTCGTTTTAAATTATTGCGGAAAAA
Source organism: Providencia sp. PROV109 (assembly GCF_033681625.1). Lineage (NCBI taxonomy): Bacteria > Pseudomonadati > Pseudomonadota > Gammaproteobacteria > Enterobacterales > Morganellaceae > Providencia > Providencia sp. PROV109. The sequence goes on along the minus strand of NZ_CP096320.1, from coordinate 4,102,063 downwards.
TGTCGAAATATATTGCACAAGCTGGCCTGCTTGCTGGCTATCTTTGCGGATCACGGCTTGCAGCGTATTGAGTACATTAAACAAAAAGTGGGGGTTTACTTGCGCATGAAGTAGTTTAACTTCAGATTGTAACAGTGATTGCTTATTGCGCTCATATTGGCCCGCGAGAATTTGCGCGGAAAATAAGCTGGCTATGCCTTCACCAAGGGTACGATTTATGGAGCTAAATAGGCTATTTTTCGCTTCATACAGTTTAATTGTACCAATGACTTTTTCGTTTTCCCCGCGTAATGGGATCACTAATGCAGAACCGAGTTTACAGGTGGGGCTTAATGAACACTTGTAAGGCGTTTCATTGCCATCGGCATATACAACTTCATTATTCTCAATAGCTTGCCTTGACTGACTCGACGAAATCGGTGTTCCCGGGCGATGGTGATCAGCGCCAATACCAATAAATGCGAGTATTTTTTCACGATCAGTGATGGCGACGGCACCAATTTCTAGTTCTTGATAAATAATCTTGGCAACTTTCATACTGTTATCAGCATTAAAGCCTTTACGCAGAATTCCTTCAGTGGTTAAGGCGATTTTTAGCGCCTGAGCAGAGAATGCAGTTGTGTATTTTTCAACAATAGCGCGGCGGTCGAGTAAAATACGAATAAACATGGCTGCGCCAATCGTATTTGCGATGACCATAGGTGCAGCGATATTTTTAACAAGTTCGAGGGCTTCATCGAAAGGTTTTGCCAACAATAAAATAATTAGCATTTGTATGATTTCAGCAATAAAAGTGACACAGCTGGCAATCATAGGATTAAAAATTTTATTAATTTCGCCGCGTTTCATAAAGTAACGATGAACTAACCCGCCAATCAACCCTTCAACAATCGTTGAAACCATACAGGCAAATGCGCTCATGCCACCCAATGAATAACGATGTAACCCACCAGTAAAACCAACGGCAAAGCCGACAGCGGGACCGCCTAATAGACCCCCAAGCACGGCACCAATGGCGCGAGTATTGGCTATAGAATCATTGATATGCAAACCAAAATAAGTACCGATAATGCAAAATACTGAGAAAATCAGGTAGCACATCACCTTGTGAGGTAAGCGAATAGTGACTTTAAGTAATGGGGTAACCAGCGGGGTACGACTGAGGACCCATGCGATCACTAAGTAGACGCACATTTGCTGGAGGAGGAGTAATATTAAGTCAAATTCGTACATGCTCGTCATATTTCACATTCTGGGGGTGTTGACTACGTTCAGCTCCTTGGGTCACATACTTGTGTATGCTCCCCAAGCTATCTTCTCTTGTCGCCTACCCATAATGCGAACTATTTAGAGCATGGCTCGTCATGTTTCACATTCTGGGGGTGTTGACTACGTTCAGCTCCTTGGGTCACATACTTGTGTATGCTCCCCAAGCTATCTTCTCTTGTCGCCTACCCATAATGCGAACTATTTAGAGCATGGCTCGTCATGTTTCACATTCTGGGGGTGTTGACTACGTTCAGCTCCTTGGGTCACATACTTGTGTATGCTCCCCAAGCTATCTTCTCTTGTCGCCTACCCATAATGCGAACTATTTAGAGCATGGCTCGTCATGTTTCACATTCTGGGGGTGTTGATTACGTTCAGCTCCTTGGGTCACATACTTGTGTATGCTCCCCAAGATACCTTTTCTTGTCGCCTACCCACAATGTGAACTATTTAGAGCATGATACGTTGTGGGATTTTTATTTTGTGGCGGAATTATTTATTCTTGCTATCTATTCGTGGTCTTTATTCGGCTTGAAATTATATCGTAAGTCACTGGTTAAGTAATCGACATTTGAGAAAAGTACACTCATCAATATTTGACATAAGGCTGAAACCGCTTCAATATTAGTCAATGACCTACCTTTTCGTGATCTTGCGCACGAATTTATTAACGCTGTATTTAACTTTCTTGTCATACTCTAGGGATGGTAGTTTCCCCCGTTATTATTTAAGGTTCACATAAATAATGAAAAAAAGAACAATAGCACTGATTTTGCTGATGCTTATCTTAATAGCAGCAGCGGCACTTTTTCATTCCCATAACCAATACTTATTGTTACAGGGGGAAGTCGATGCACCTGAAGTTATCGTAACCTCGAAAGCAAAAGGGCGGGTGATTGAGCGCCATATTGAGCGTGGTGATGATGTAAAACAAGGGCAACTTCTCTTAACATTAGAAAGCCCTGAGCTACAGGCGCAGTATGCAGCATCAAAAGCGGCAAGAGACCAAGCAAAGGCGCAGCTAGAACTCTCTATTAATGGTACTCGCGAAGAAACTATTCGTGATCTTCAAGCCACCTTGGCACAAGCCAACTCTCAATATCAAAATGCCTCTCGTGAATATGCTCGTTTAAGTAATTTAAAAAACAAAGGGTATGTTTCAGCGAATGAGTTAGATAACGCACGTAAGGCCAAAGAAGTGGCATTTTCGCAAGTTCAAGGGGCAAAAGCACGGTTAGAAGAAGGTTTACATGGTGACCGTATTGAATTACGTCAGCAATATGAGGCGGCGCTTGACCAAGCAGAACAAAAATTGGCTGAATTGCAAGTTCAGGTGGATGATTTGCAAGTTAAAGCCCCGGTTGATGGGGAAGTAGGACCTATCCCCGCTGAAATTGGCGAACTATTTAATGCAGGAAGCCCTTTGGTCTCATTAATACGCCTGCCGCAAGCTTATTTTGTCTATAACTTGCGTGAAGATATTTTAGTTGATGTGAAAAAAGGCGATAAAGTACAGCTAGATATCCCTGCTTTGGGTAATAAGGTGGTTGAAGCTGAAATTCGTTATATTGCACCAAAAGGTGACTATGCTACTAAGCGAGCAACACGTGCAACGGGTGACTTCGATTTAAAAACATTTGAAATTCGCTTATATCCTGTAGAGCCGATCGAAGGGTTAAGGCCTGGCATGAGTGTGTTATGGCACTGGGATAAGTAAAAGGTGTTGCCATGAAATTTAAGTTCGCTTGGCACGGTTTTGAGCACGCCTTTAGCCGTGAAACCCAAATGGCTATTCGTAGCCCTGTTTTTCATTGGTTAAGTTGGCTGTTTCCATTAATGCTGTTTACGTTAGTTAGCGCTAACTTTTCAGAGGGGACATTAATGGATTTACCCGTTTCTGTGGTGGATGACAACCATAGCCCCGTGTCTCGGCAAATTATTCGTGACCTTAACGCAGGCCCGCACGCTGATGTAAAAACGATTGATGATAATTTGAGTACGTCATTAAAAAGACTCGGTAGTTCAAAAGATTACGCGTTATTGTATATTCCTCATAACTTTGAAGAAGATGTCTTACGGGGGCGTCAGCCTGAGCTGCGGATGTATTATAATGCGCTCTTTTATGCATCAGGTAGTTATGCGATTCAAGATTTTAGTGGGCTAGTGGCAGAGCTGAATGCGAAGTATCGCCAAGAAATGGCTAAGTCCATGGGAAAGGCATTGCCGCCATTAGCTCAAGTCACACTTTCTTATGACAGTTTGTTCAATCCGAGCGGTAGTTATATTTATTATCAACAGTTTGCTGCAACTATTCATATGCTACAGCTATTTGTTGTTACCGCAACAATCTACACCATGTCACGAGGTTCTACCTTACAAAGTGTTAAACCGTTTGTCATGGCGTTACTTGGGAAGTTAGCTCCTTACACCTTATTTTTCAGTATATTGCTCGCCGTAGAGATTGCGGCGCTAGTCACTATTTTTGATGCTAAAGTGGTAGGGAACCCGTTATATATGATTGTATTAGGGTTTTTCTATGTGATAGCAGCGCAAAGTATCGGTTTATTGCTGTTTAGTTTTACCTCAAGTGCCATCATGGCGTATAGCTTGATAGGGATGCTGGTGAGTATCGCCTTAGCCTTTTCGGGTATGGCTGTGCCTGAGCTATCAATGATATTGCCTGCACAGATTATTTCTAATATTGAACCACTTACACATACATTGAATGCTATGTTTGATATTTTCTTGCGGGAGATTTCTTTTACTCGCATCGTTCAAGTGTGTCTATTTTTATTGATTTACCCATTCGTGATTGGCTTTTTAATCCGTAAGCGACTAGTAAAACGGTTAGAAAACCAAGGAGGGGTTGTCTAATGGCTATCTATTTTGCAACCTTTCGTAAAGTGCTGCTGGGGATGTTGGAAAAACCGATGTGGCTGTTATTATTGGTTTCTCTATGCGTTATGAGCTTAGTTTATGCCAAGCCTGTTCTTTGGGACTTACCTGTTGCAGTTATTGATATGGACCACAGCACAGCAAGCCGTGAGTTAATCCGTGATCTTGATGCGACGCCGAAGGTGCAATTGCAGAGTTATGATAACCTTGCTCAAGCTCGTCAGGATATGATTGCGAGAAAGTTATTTGCGATAATTATCATTCCAACAGATTTTCAACAACACTTATTGAGTGGTAAAAATATCACTGTGCCAGTGTATGGTGATGGCACCAACCGGCTAGCAAGTGGGCAAATTCAGCAAGAGTTATCAAAAGCCTACCAAACACTGCTCAATGCCTATAACACCCAGTTACTCACTAAAGCAGGCTATAGCCAAGAACAAGCGAAAGTGATTATTACCCCTATTCGCAGTGAAACTGAGCCACTGTATAACCCAGGGATCAGCTTCGCAGCAATCGTTTTTCCTGGCTTGTTAGTGATGTTATTACAGCACTCCCTGTTGATTGCCTGTGTGCGAGTCAGTATCGCGGTCCGTTCTACGCCGAAAGGAAAACCGCCATTAGCCGTTTATTTAGGGGCGCTATCTGCTTTAATTCCGATTTGGTTATTTTTATCTACCGTATTTTTTGCCCTTTGGCCGTGGGTATTGGGTTACCGGCAAGAAGCGCCATTGTATGTGATTTGGATGTTCACGTTCCCATTCCTCTTGGCTGTTCTGGGGCTTGGCAAGTTAGTGACGGAATGTTTGCGCAGTGTCGAAATGATTTATTTAACTTTGGCATTTATTACGACCCCTGTGTTTTATATGTCAGGTACGATTTGGCCACTGCAAGCGATGCCTGATTGGGTTCGTATGATTGCATCAGCACTACCATCAACATGGGCCACAAACGCTATGGCAGGTCTTAACCAAATGGGACTACCGTTTAGCGATGTCCTGATGGATATCGTGATGATGCTGATTTTAGGGGTTATTTATACGGTCATTGGGGTATTTATTGGTATGCTCCGAGATGGCGAACTGCGTCATATTAGCCATATGTTTAACCGCTGGCGCAGGCATCGGCATTAATATTTAATCGTGTTTATGGTCTATTAGAAAAGGCGGCCTAAAGAAATAATGACTAATTAATCGACAAATGCTAAACTCAACCACAATGTAGTCACAATGTAGCTACGTTTGATATGTGTAGGGGGATGATATGTCAACACTATTGAAAACAACAGATGTTCGTAGTCGAATTGATGAACAATTAAAAGCGGAAGCCACGAGTGTATTACAAGATTGTGGTTTGACTATTAGCGCAGCTATTCGTTTGTTTTTAGAACAAGTAGTTCAAGAGCAAAGAGTTCCCTTTGAAATCAAACGTAAGCAACCTTCGCTGAAAACTACACTAGCGTTGAAAGAAGCTAAAGCTATTGAGCAGCACTACGATTCAATTAACGAAATGATGGTGGAGTTAAGCAAAGTTGACTCAGAAGCCAAGTAATAAGCGAGCTAAGCAACCAAGGCAGGTTGCTTATACACCAACGTTTAAGAAGTCATGGGAACGATATAACCGAGCGGGCCGTAGGGATATGAATGCGGCTGTTCTCGTTATGGAAATACTGTTTTCTCAAAAAATAATACCAAAAGAATATCTTGACCATGAATTAGAAGGTCATGAATGGCAAGGAGCTAGGGAGCTTCATATTGGTGGTGATTTCTTACTGGTTTATCGCTTGTCAGATAAAGGTAATTTAATCACTTTCGTTGATATTGGTTCGCACAGTGAATTATTTGGTTAAGGTAATGAGCTATAGTTCGAGCTCATTACCTATTGTATATCAAGGCACTAGCAACAACCCTGCAATTTGTCGCCAATAACCATTACAGTTTTGGTTTACGATATTCAGCGGAATATCCCCATTTTCATTGGCTTTAAACTGTTTGATTATCTCAAGGGACTCTATACTTTCAGGGGAAATGCGCACAATATCTACAAGATCATGCATTGAATGCAGGTCATTGCCAAGGTTATAGCAAGCACCACTGAGCGTTTGAATGCCATTTAATGTAAACACCTGTTGATGTTCTTGGGAAAGCACCTTGCGCCCTTGTGGGTAGTTTATGCAACAAGTTTCACACTCGTCTTTTTGCTTATTTTCAGAGCGCGCAGTAAAACAGCGTGCGGAATAGGCAAGTGGTAAGTGACCGTAGCTCATCACTTCAACATCAAATTTGCCACGAATACCGATGTCATCACATTGGTGAAGTAAATTGACTAGCCAATCACGAGAAAGTTCTACAGGCATACACCAGCGCACCATGCCTTGGCGTAAGAGAATATTTAAGGTTTGTGCGTTATAGCAATTCAAACCGTGGCCCGCGACAAAAGGAAGTCCTCTCTCGGCTAACATGTTGACCACACCAAAATCATGCGCTTCAACGAGAAACTCGCCATTATCAACTAACTTGCTGATCTCTTTAAGTTCTGAAGGTGCTTGAAGGAGAGCAAGGGTGCTCAGCACAATCTGTTTACCACTTTTCGCGAGTTGTTGTGCGAGTTCTATCCAATCATTGGGCTTCATTTCTCGACGTTTACTGCACACTGTCTCACCGAGATAGATAATATCGGCGTCACTTTGTATGGCGTGTTGATAAAAATCTTCCAGCGTTTGCTTTGGCCAGTAATAAAGAATAGATCCTAACGAGTACTGCATGATATTTACCTTTTAAATTACTGCCATTTACGATGATAGGCACCCAATGTAGTTTGGCTTCCTTCAGAAAGCCCGCCTAATGCTTTTAGCCATTTAGGATCGGTGACAAAGTTATTCGGGTTGGATTTGTAACGGTCGATGGCTTGGCGCCAAATACGGGTCACTTCAGTCACGTAAGCAGGGCTGCGCTGGCGGCCTTCAATTTTGACAGAGGCAATATTCGCTGCCATTAATTCAGGTAATAATTCAATGGTGTTGAGGCTGGTGGGCTCTTCAAGGACATGATATTTCTGTTCATCGACAAGATAACGTCCTTTACATAGTGTTGGGTAACCGGCATTTTCATCTTTTTGGTAACGGTCTATCAACACATTATTAAGGCGTGATTCCATTCCTTCCTCAGTTTGTTGCCAACGAACAAAACGGGCTGGAGAGCATGCACCTACGGTATTTGGCGACTCACCCGTGAGATAAGAAGACAGATAGCAGCGGCCTTCAGCCATGATGCATAAACTACCAAAAGCAAACACTTCAAGCGGTACAGGGCTATTTTTGGCTAATTGTTTCACTTGGTGAATAGATAGCACGCGCGGCAGGACGACACGATGGACTTGAAAATTACGTTCATAGAAGCGTATGGCTTCAGTATTGGTCGCAGAGGCTTGAACAGAAACATGCCTTTCAATATGCGGGTATTTATTTGCCGCGTACTCTAACATTGCGATATCGGCTAAGATCAAGGCATCGGCACCGAGATCTGCAGCAAGATCGACGGAGTTTTGCCAACGTTCGTAACCATTAGGGTGCGCAAATGTATTAATCGCAATATGTAATTTTCGTTTACGGTTATGAATATAGCGCTCAGCTTCGTGCAGTTTTTTTTCAGTAAAATTGAGTCCTGCGAAATGGCGCGCATTGGTATCATTTTTTAATCCAATATAAACGGCATCAGCACCGTTATCGACAGCCGCTTTTAACGCGGGCAAATTCCCTGCTGGGCAGAGTAATTCCATTGTCCTATCCCTGTATAAAATTTAATAGCTGCCATTCTAGTCAACAGAACTGTTATAGATTTTGATTTAGAGCAGAGAAATTGTTAATGGATATCAGTATTCGTTAATTAAGGTTGTTAGGGAAATAAGGGGACTGGTGGGTAATAAAGAAACTGTATCAAATAGTAGAGAATAAGTTTATTAAATAGGGAAAATAAATCATTTTTGACTAAATTTTGAACGTTAATTGGATAGTATCGGTAATTAGAGATAGTTTTTTATCAATGGGAAGTGAGAAATAAATATTGGCGGGATGGGCAAAAATTGATATAGGATCAAACCAATAATGTCATTTTTTGGCAAGATAACTTATCGTGAGTCAAATGTTAGGTTAATGACTTCAATAAGTGGGGTTATTAGCGTTGAAAATTTAATCATCTAAATATGCAATATGTTACCCTAAATAATTCGAGCTGCTACTGCGGTTAAGTAGTTACACGAAAACGGGCAGACAATTACTACGGGAGTCAGTACTGTGTTAGGTAAAATTCGTTCTCAACTCATCACAAAAGGCCCTTCATTTTTGAAACTGCCTTTAAAAGTGACCCCATTCGCATTACAGCGTCAGGTTCTCGAGCAGTTGCTAAGTTGGCAATTTCGCGAATCAGTAAAAGAAGGGGAACTTGATTTTCTCGAAGACAAATGGCTAAAGGTTGAAGTTCGTGACTTAGCGTTAGTCTGGTTTATCAGTTTGCAAGATGGCCAACTGTCTGTAAAACAGCATGCAGAGGCTGATGTTAGTGTGAGTGGTAATGCGAATGATCTGGTACTGATCGCCGCGCGTAAAGAAGACCCCGATACGCTCTTTTTCCAACGTAGATTGGTGATTGAAGGGGATACTGAGCTCGGACTCTATGTGAAGAATTTAATGGATGCTTTCGAACTCGAAAACATGCCAGCACCGCTGCGTTTTGCTCTATTACAATTAGCAGATGTGATTAAAACCGTGCATGAAACTGAGGACGCAGAGCATAAATCGCCTGCGTTAACTTCATGTTAATTCGAGTTGAAATCCCTGTCGATGCAATGGGTATTGATAAATTATTGCGTGAAACGTTTCCAACTGAAGCGGAAGCTAACCTTGTTCAACATTTGCGTGAGGATGGTTTGCTAACTCTCGGGGTTGTGGCAACAAATGATGATGGTGAAGTGATTGGCTATGTTGGCTTCACACCCGTTGATGTTAACGACGAAGACGTACAATGGGTAGGTCTTGCGCCATTAGCGGTAAGTAAAGCGCATCAAGGCCAAGGGATCGCAGAAAAACTGGTCTATGAAGGGTTAGATAGCCTTAATGAGTTTGGTTATGGTGCTGTCGTTGTACTGGGAGATGAAGGCTACTATTCGCGTTTTGGTTTTGAACCGGCTTCAAGCCACGGCGTAAGCTGCCAATGGCCTGAACAACAGGCTCATTTTTTGGTTTGTGGCTTAGAAAATGGCGAAATCGGGGAACACCAAGGTTTGGTGACTTACTCTTCACACTTCAATAATTTATAGTTAGCTAAGTAGTCAGTTAAATCATCAGGCTGGTCAATGACCAGCCTTTCTTTTATCTTTTTATTCAGTTGCTTAACTTGATATTCTATTTTTGACGCGGCTGAGCGAGAACCAATAAAACAAGAAAATACCAGTTCTAGTGGCATTTTTCCTTTCAATGCTTTTGCCCCTGTTCCTGCCTTATGTTGCTCAAAACGACGTTGTACATCGGTGGTGATACCACAATATAAGGCGTTATTTTTCTCTCTTACTAAGTAAAGATACCAATCACTTTGTTTTGATTGTTTTTTTTCTAGGGTTGTTTTTATCATTCTGTGCTGATTTATAAGAAGAAAATATTAGGTTAACAACGAATATATTCGTTAAGTAAGATATTTATAACATATTAAAATTTAAATAAAAAATGATATGAAACTGTCACAAATTTGTAACCTCAACCTAGGTTTCAATTCAAAATATTTGAATGACTATAGCAAAATTAGCTAATTCTCTTTTCAAAATAAAGCGCATAATATGATCCATATCACAGAGGGACAGTAAAAATCCCAACTAAAAATCAATTTTACAAGAAGGTATATACAATGAAAAAATCAACATTATTCGCTGCTGCTTTAACTTTAGGTGCTGTTTCATTTGGCTCAATGGCTGCTGAAGAAGTTCAACATACTAGTCAGCCTGCAGCAGGTTATGTTTCAGTAACAGGTGCTGTGAGTGTAAATGACCTGACCGCACAATTGGCCAAAAAAGCTGATGAAGCTGGCGCAACCTCATTCCGAGTGATTTCTGCTGGCGGTGAGAATAGCATGAGTGGTACTGCGGCTATTTATAAATAAATTTATTCGTCATAATTCACGTCACAGCGTTGTTGGCTACGTTTACTCGCACTAGTCACATACTTATGTATGCTCCTAGCGTCTCGTTCACTTGCCGCCTAGCTGTACCACGAATTATTTAGAATAAATACTCGAATTTAGTTGGCGTATAGGCCTAAAAAAATTTAGGTTAATATTTCAGCTAGTTAGGCTATAGTAATAGCGAATTTTATGCCTACGTTCAGAACAGTTTAAGCAAGCTTAGGGGTAACCCGAAAGCTTGTTCTGAACGGGTTTATATGGAAACCGCTATGACGCCTGAACAAGCTTTAAAACACATCCAACGCTATATTGCTCGCCAACACGTTTTTTCCCTTTTTGCTCATCACAACAATGATATCTGGCCTGCCAGTTGTTACTATGCATTTGATGCGAAAACGATGTGTCTGATTTTAATGACAGACCCGAATTCCAAGCATGGGCAATTGATGGTGGCTAACCCGCAAGTGGCTGGCACAATATCGGCGCAAACTAAAGCTGTGAATACAATACAAGGCATTCAATTTACAGGTGAAATTAAAATATTAGAAAGTGAGGAAGCACAACTCGCTCGCGGTTTCTACTGCCGCCGCTTCCCTGTGGCAATAGCAGCGAAACTGCCAGTTTGGCAGCTTCACTTACAGAATGTCAAAATGGTGGATAATAAATTAGGTTTTGGCACCAAGCTATATTGGGAATGCCAAATTTAACGAAGCCTATGGATCACCTGATTTGAGCTACCGCGCCAAATTAAGCGCGGGTCATGTAAATCCTGCACAAATTTACCGTCAATCACGGTATTAACAAAACTCACCACTTTTTGCTGTTCAAGCGTAAAATCACCCAATGTGTATCCTGTCCATAACCAGATGTCTTTATCTGGGCAAACGGCTTTAACGCGCTTTACCAACTTGAGCACCGCAGGTAAATTGGCTGGGTGTAGTGGATCTCCGCCAGAGAGGGAAAGCCCTTGCCGACGAATACGCGCGTCCTGCAAATCTTGGATAATCTGGTCTTCCATTTCTTGGGTGAATGGCACACCCGAATCCACTCGCCATGTACTTTGGTTGTAGCAACCACGGCATTGATGGACACATCCTGCTACAAACAGTGTACAGCGGGTTCCTGGACCATTGACCACATCAACAGGATAATATTGGTGATAATTCATGGCATTAACCTATTTGGCCGTTACCTAAATGCTTAATACGGCGTTTGACTTCCTCTTGTTTTCCTGCGTTAAATGGCCTTGCATCTGGGCTGCCTAAATAGCCACAGACACGGCGGATAACTGAAACGCGGTTAGTATCATGATTACCACAAGCCGGGCAGGTAAAACCTTTGCTGGTGCAGGAAAATTCACCGGAGAAACCGCATTCATAACACTCATCAATGGGGGTGTTAGTCCCATAATAAGGCACATGTTGATAGCTGTAGTCCCACACGTCTTCTAAGGCTCTAACATTATGTTGTAAGTTTGGGTATTCGCCATAACAGATAAAACCGCCATTCGCGAGCGCAGGGTAAGGCGCTTCAAAATCAATTTTATCGTAAGGATTTACCTGTTTTTCAACATCTAAGTGGAAGCTGTTTGTGTAGTAGCCTTTGTCGGTAACACCTTGTATCACACCAAATTCAGCGGTATCGAGACGGCAAAAACGGTCACACAAATTTTCACTTGGTGTGCTGTATAAACTGAAACCATAGCCTGTTTGGGCTTTCCATTCATCGGTGGCTTGGCGTAAGCGGTTGACAATTTCGACGGCTTTTTCACGTAATTTTTCATCATCATAGACATGAGTCTGTGTGCCAAAAAGTGCATTGATGGTTTCATGCAACCCAATGTAACCTAAAGAAATAGATGCACGACCATTTTTGAATATCTCAGCGACGTTATCATCCGCTTTTAAGCGAACTCCACAAGCGCCTTCCATATATAAAATTGGCGCAACACGTGCTTTTACGGTTTCTAAACGGGCAATGCGAGTCATTAAGGCTTTTTTGGCAATAGCTAAGCGATCATCCAGTAATGCCCAAAATGCATCTTCATTGCCTTGAGCTTCGATAGCAATACGAGGCAAATTGAGGCTGATAACCCCTAAATTGTTGCGCCCATCATGAATTTGTTGCCCATTTTCTTCATAGGTACCAAGGAAACTGCGGCAGCCCATTGGCGTTTTAAATGACCCAGTAACATCAACGACGCGGTCGTAATTAAGAATGTCAGGATACATACGCTTACTGGCACACTCTAAAGCGAGTTGTTTGATATCGTAATTAGGGTCGCCTAGCTTATGGTTTAGGCCATCTTTAATTGCAAATACGAGCTTAGGGAAAACGGCCGTTTTACGGTTTTTACCAAGTCCCGCAATGCGGTTTTTCAGAATAGATTGCTGAATTAATCGTGCTTCTTTAGAGGTTCCGAGACCAAAACCAAAGGTGACAAACGGGGTTTGGCCATTTGCGGTGTGAAGCGTATTGACTTCATACTCTAAGGATTGAAAGGCGTCGTAACACTCTTTATCGGTGCGGCTGTGTGCATAACCTTCTGCGTCTGCTATTCCCCATTCTTTGGCGACTTTTAGGTGCTTTTCGTAGCTGATAGCGACATATGGCGCTAAAATTTCGTCAATACGGTTAATGGTTGTGCCCCCATAAATATGGCTCGCAACCTGTGCAATAATTTGTGCTGTAACAGCTGTTGCGGTTGAAATAGACTTTGGTGGCTCTATTTCTGCATTTCCCATTTTAAACCCGTTAGTTAACATGCCTTCAAGGTCAATTAACATACAGTTAAACATCGGGAAGAACGGCGCATAGTCGAGATCATGATAGTGAATTTCACCACGTTCGTGTGCGATAACGACATCTCTCGGCAAAATATGTTGTTTTGCATAGTGTTTAGCGACAATACCGGCGAGTAAATCGCGCTGTGTCGGGATCACTTTACTGTCTTTATTGGCGTTTTCATTAAGTAAAGAGACGTTACTTTGTTCGATTAGCCCACGAATGTCATGTGTCAATTGGCTGCGTTTTTCGCGTTCGCTGTCTCTATCGTGGCGATATTCAATATAAGCACGGGCTAAGTCTTTATAAGGCCCTGCCATCAATTGGTTTTCGACAGCATCTTGAATTTCAGCGATATCTACTCGGTCACGGCTGCAAAGTTGCTCTGTAACAACAGAAGCAACCTGAAGACAATAATCGTCATCCTTAACATTCACAGCAGCCGCTGCACGTTTAACGGCTTCCTGAATTCGTGGAAGGTCAAAACCGACCTGACAACCATCTCTTTTTATAACAACCGTTACCACGGGCATTCTCCTTGTTAAGTTATCCACAATACGACCTCAGCTATTCGCCATGTTTACTACGGGGACTAATCTGTGGATAAAATGTGAATAAATACTATATGTTGTGTTGGTTGGTGTAATTAAAGCACAATATGTGGGATTTTGCTTTTATTTAGATCGCCAACATTTGATTTAAAACAAAGAAAAAAATAATTTGTATGAAGATCAAAAGCGCAGAGGAAATAAATCTTTTCAGTTGCCAGTATTCATTTCAGTGAGCTAAATAAAAAAAGAGATATGATTTTCTTTATTTGTAAACCATGAAAATGACCATTGTGGCGGGGAGGTTATTCTGTATCGGGGGGAGGAAGTAATGAAAGACACCCCACCCAAAGCATGGGGTGTTTGGCTCGAATTAATCGTTATTTACGTACTGCGATTGCTTCGATTTCAATTTTCACGTCTTTTGGCAGACGAGCAACTTCAACGCAAGAGCGAGCTGGGAATGGTGCATTATGTTGTTTGAAAAATTCTTCGTAAGTTGCATTCACGGTCGCAAAGTCATTTAAATCTTTTACAAATACCGTTGTTTTCACGATATTAGCCGCACTTAAGCCTGCTTTTTCTAAAATTGCTTTTACGTTAGCCAGTGATTGGCGAGTTTGTGCTGCGATATCTTCAGGCACTTCACCCGTTTTAGGGTCAACAGGGATTTGCCCTGATGTGATAACCATACTACCCAAATCTACGCCTTGAACGTAAGGACCGATCGCTGCTGGTGCGTTTTCTGTATTGATTTCGTATGACATAACTACTCCGTTTCATCACGTAAAGAGAAAATACTCGTCATATGGCAAGCCACAGCGGTGTTTGTGGCTTGGTGTGACTTTGAGTATAACTTTATGGGGTGTTAGGCACCATTATAAACATGGATTGCACCTACACAACACCGCAGTCTACGCAAAAACAACCTATTGGTTATTGATCACAGCGTCTCTATCGAACTCTTTTTCGCAGAATTTACACGTCAGTGCGACTTCTTTGCCGATTTTTTTCACGCGGAAACTGCTCGATACTGGCTCATTATGGCTAATACAGTTGCTGTTTGGGCAAATTAACACATTGTCGATATACTGAGGCAGTGTGAGTTCAAGTTTTTCTACCACTTGGTAATCTTCAATACGGTTAACGGTGGCTTCAGGGGCATACATGGCTAATTGGTTAGCTTGCTCTGGGGTTAAAAAGGTATTTTCGATTTTGATAATGTCTTTTTTACCTAGATTGCTTGATGGCAAATTTAAACCAATTGTGATGCGTTCATCTGTTTTTGTTAGTTTAAATAACTTTAGTAATTTGAAACCAATTTGAGCAGGAATGTGGTCAATAACGGTACCGTGGCTGATTGCTTCAACTTGTAATTTATGATCTTGTGTCATGGTATGTCCTCCTCAGATAGCTAATTCTTTATTTAAAACTAGAGATAACAATGCCTGCCTTGCATAAATCCCATTTCCTGCTTGTTGGAAATAGTAAGCATAAGGTGTGCTATCCACATCAACTGCGATTTCATCAACCCGTGGTAGTGGGTGTAAGACTTTTAAATTTGGTTTTGCACAATGCAGGTCAGCTGCACTTAAAATAAATTGTGCTTTCACATTCGCGTATTCAGAGGGGTCGAGGCGCTCTTTTTGTACACGGGTCATATATAGAATGTCGAGTTCTGGCATCACTTCATCAATATTATTATGCAGGCTGTAGGTTGCGCCTTTTTCTTCTAAAATGTGCAGAATATGGTTTGGCATTGAAAGCGCTTCAGGGGCAATAAAGTAGAAGTGATTGCCTTCAAATTTAGACAGTGCTTGGGTTAAGGAATGCACGGTTCTGCCATATTTTAGGTCACCGACCATGGCAATTTGCAGGTTCTCTAAACGGCCTTGCGTTTCTTGGATAGTAAACAAGTCGAGTAATGTTTGTGTGGGATGTTGGTTTGAACCATCGCCTGCATTAATGACAGGAATGTGGCCTGCAAACTGGCTAGCGAGGCGAGCGGCACCTTCTTGCGGATGGCGCATGACAATAGCATCGACATATTGGCTGATAACAGAAATGGTATCGGCTAATGTCTCCCCTTTTTTACCGAGGGATGTGTTGGTGCTATCAGAGAAACCAACAACGGAAGCGCCTAAACGATGGATAGCCGTTTCAAATGACAAGCGTGTGCGTGTAGAGGCCTCAAAGAAACAACTTGCGATGACTTTATGTTTTAGAAACTCAGGTTGCGGCTGTTTTTTTAATGAAGCCGCAACATTAAGCACTAATTCAAGGTCTGAACGGTCTAAATCATTAATCGAGATGATATCGCGGTGGTATAAAGGGTTCGGCATTGTTGTTCTCCTGTGTCAGCAAGACATGTTAGGTCTATAGGCCAAAAAAAAGCCCCTCAATTGAGGGGCTTTTCTGTAAATAAGAAGGGGAAAAACAGGCTGTCCAGACCGCCAGAAGGCAGTGCAGTGGAGGTGTTCTCTGTAAAAAATAGAGCAGCAGCGTTCATGGTTTCTCCCGGCAAATTGTGGCGCATTATACGCATCTCATTCCATGACGCAAGCGTTTGCATAAAGAAAAATACATTTTTTTTATTTTTGCGTTTTGGTGAATATTTGAACTAACTGAAAAATGGGAGAAATAGTATCTCTCAATAGGGAATGTGCTGAGCATTGGTGTTTTTTAAACCAAAATTAAATCACATGATTGAATATACAGTACATTTATTTACACACATTTTATGTACGAGTAAGATATTTTTTCTTTTTAATTAAATATGATCATTATGAAATCACGACTTTTTATTCTATTGGCATTCCTTCTTTCTGGCTGTTCATCTGTTTGGGTACCTGTTTCCGGTGGCTCAAAATTCACTCAAGCTGAGGCGAATGCAGTTTGTAAACCTGAAGCCCTTCATTTGTACCCAATCAAAAATGAAGTTGCGCAGCGCTCTGTTATGTCTTATGTCGAAAAAAAATGCAAAAAAGATGATGATTGTGGAAAAGACAAAACTTATAAAGAACAAACACCAGTTATGGAAAGCTATGTGATTGATGTCAATGAAGATACCCGTAATAATTATTACTTGGAATGTATGGTATCCAAAGGCTGGACAAAAAAAGATAAGTATATGTGGGAATAGTATACAGGCCGCTAAATAGCCCAGTAGGTAGAGGTTACTTGGCTATTTAGCGTGATAACTTTTATTTTTGCCCAAGCCTTTTTGCTACTTTCTCTAATTTCATCATTAGTAATAATGTAATCGAAACTAATACAATCGTTAGTGCCGAACCATCAGCAATATTGCCTCTATCGGTTAAACTGAAAATGGAAACAGGTAATGTCGCCCAGCCGGGGGGATATAACATCATTGTGGCACCAAGTTCCCCTAAGGACAGTGATAGGCTTAATGCTAATGCTGAAATCATCCATGGCATCAATAGTGGTAGGGTGACATGGCATAAACGATACCAAGGGGAAGCGCCTAAGCTAAAAGCCACATTTTCAATATCGGGAGAAATACGGGTTAACCCAGTGGAAACATTGCTAAACGTAAAAGCAGAAATCAACACAAAATGAGCACTAAATACAATCCAAAAAGTGCCGTTCATCTGTAAATAGCCTTGGCTGAATGCTACAAGGATCCCAAGCCCAATAGACACAGAAGGAATAGCGCTGGGGAGATAAAATGCAATACTCAGCCACTTTTGTATTTTCCCACTGTGTCTTCTTAGTGCTAACGCAGCCCAAAGCCCACAAAACAGCGCAAATAGACTGGCACTAAAACCAACCACTAGGCTGGATAAAATGGCATCCCAAGCTGGCCCACTAAACGCATTCACAAAGTGTTCAAAAGTAAAGCCTGAAGGCAAAATGCCATTCCATTGGCGGCTGAAACTCGACATTAAAATCATCACTAAAGGCAGTAAAAACAATAAACCAAATAAGCTGATGGCAATGATAGTGGCAGTGGCTCGTCCTTTTTTAGACCAAATCAACATAATTAATTCCTTACCCCAAGGCGAGTGGTCGCCATTCTGTATAGGAAAAATAACCCGAGTGAAAGCAAGATGTTAATTAAGGCAATCATGCATGCCACCGCATAATCTGACTCTAATATTGCCTTGCTGTATACCATCATCGGCAAGGTATTGACGCCTTTCGCCCCGATAAACAGTACGATGCCAAATTCATTGGTGGTTAACAGCAGGCACAGGCTACCCCCTGCTAATAAGGCGGGTAGCGCCGCAGGGAAAATAACTTGCGCGATAACCCGTGCAGGGTGTGCGCCTAAAATACTTGCCGCTTCTAACTGGCTCTTGTCGATTTGCCGCAGTGCCGCCATAAGGGGACGCATGACCAAAGGGGTAAAAACGGTAATTTCTGCCAAAATCACCCCATGGATAGAATAAAGAAACTCAACGGGGGGGAATTCTAAATCAAACAATGCCATCAAGGTGCCATTGAGTAGCCCTGCAGAACCATAAATGAAGGTAAAAGCGAGGGTAATCAAAAAGGTCGGTAGAGCAATAAAAGTATCAATCACTTGCGTGATAAAACGGCTTCCCGGAAAAGGAATAAACACTAAGATCAGTGACAATACACTACCTATCACAAGGCAACCTAAGGTGGCCAAAATGGCGATGTAGAGTGTATTCCATAACCCATTAATAAAGCGTTTTGACTCAATAAGTTGCCAAAATGCATCCAACCCCCATCTACCCGCCTCATTTTGTAGTGCTTGTTGGGCTATCAACAATAAGGGATAAAAAAACAACGTAACTAACACCAGTAATGGCGGCAATATCCAATAAATGGGCTTTATCGTTATTGATGAACCTTTTGGCACGCTAATATGTGACATGTTATTCCTCAATTAAAACGGTATCCGCAGGTGAAAACCATAAAGTGAGTTTGTCGCCTATTTTAGGCGGTGAGGCCAAATGGGTGATGGCAACACTCACGGTTTCACCAGCAACATCACAAATTAAATGCGTTAAATCCCCCTGCCAGCGAATAGACGTCAATGTGGCCTGTAATTGATTGGTGGCATTGGAATTTGGTACTAGCGTGATGTGCTGTGGGCGGATACACACCCATTTGTGAGTGCCTGCTCGCATGCCTAATGTATGAGCCTCCAACAATGTTCCACCACAACTGACATTCACTTTTCCAGGGCTTGTTGAAAAACCAAGCGCAGTAGCGGCTAGAATATTGGCTCGGCCTAAAAACTCAGCAGCAAAACGGTTGGGTGGGCGGTGATATAAGGCATTTTTCTCACCATGTGCGACTAAGTAGCCATCTTTCATAATGCCAATTTTATCACCAAGTGCGAGAGCTTCAGTTTGGTCATGAGTCACATAAAGAATAGTTAAATCGAGCAGTTCGCGGTGTAAACGGGCAATTTCTTCAACCATATTATGACGAATTTGCGCATCTAGCGCAGAAAGCGGTTCGTCGAGTAACAGAACACGAGGCCTTACGGCTATCGCTCTAGCAATCGCAACTCGCTGTTGCTGCCCCCCTGAAAGTTGGTGAGGGTAGCGGGTTGCGTAATCCGTCATTCCGACGATTTTAAGGGCTTCAATGACTCGCTCGTTAATGAGTGCTTTAGGTTGTTTCTGAGCTCGTAAGCCAAATGCGACATTCTCTTCCACTTTCATATGGGGAAATAGCGCATAATTTTGTACAACCATACCGAGTCCGCGTTGGTATGGGGGAAGGTGGGTGATATCCATATCACCTAATAAGATGCGCCCGCTGTCAGGTTGAGCAAACCCCGCAATGGCTCGCAATACCGTGGTTTTTCCTGAACCAGACGGGCCAATCAACACCAATATTTCCCCAGAGTCGATGGTTAAATCTAAAGGTTTTAGCACGACATTATTATGATATGAGACACGTAAAGACTCTAATGTGATCCCAGAGTGCTCGGTTTGCTGCATTGCAGTAGTGGCTTTTCGTTTCATCAACATCACAAGTTACTCACCATCAGTGACTTTTTGCCAACGGGAAATATCATCGGATAGGGAAACTTCAACTTCATCCCAATTAGGCTGCCAAGTTTTCACACCTTCTAACATTTGGACAGCGCTCTGGTATTGCTTATCAGATGGTGTGATATCTGAACGAACAGGCATACCCCATGAAAGCTCACTAACACGGCTTTGTGATGGTTTATCCAGCAGGAAATTAATGAGTTTTTTACCGTTTTCGGTTTCAGGGGCATTGTTAACTAAGCCGACAACATAAGGTAAAACCAGTGTACTACGTTCCCCATTGGCATCTTTTGGCCAGAAAATTTGGACATTAGGGTTACGTACCATTTGGGATAAATTCATTTGTAAGTCGCCATTAGCGACATAGAGCTCCCCTTTATTCACGAGGGCGGTAAGCTTACCTGTCGAGGCGGATGGGCCAACGTTATTAGCCTGCAACTTACCGAGATAATCAAACCCTGCGTCTTTGCCATTAAAACTGTGGAAAACTTGTAACATCACTGCAGTACCATCCCCAGCTTGTCCTGGTGTTGAATATTGCAGTTTATTTTTAAAGCGAGAATCGAGTAGGGAGTCCCAATTTTCAGGAGGAGACTTAAGCAGCTTAGCGTTATAGATAAAGGTCAGGTAATTATTGACCAACGGCGTGTAAAAGTGATTTGAATTAGGAATATTTGCTGCATTTTCTGGCGTAAATTCAGCTAATAACTGGTTTTTTGCGGCACGTTGGATAAAAGGCGGAACGGTAATAAGCACATCGGCTTGTGGATTGGTGCGTTCTTTAGCGAGCCTTTCAACGATCGCCCCTGAGCCACTTTCGACATATTGTACTTTAATGCCTGTTTGTTTGGTAAACGTCTCGAACTGATTTTTATACCAACTGTTGTTGCCATCGTGCAGGCCATCAGCGGAGTAAACAGTCACAACATCAGCGGCAAAAACAGAGGTAGAGCAAAGGGTTGCCATTAATAGACCAGCTAAGTAGGTGCGTTTCATGGTTATCTCCTGTTAAGGTAAAATGTATTCTGGTATATACCAGATGTTTTTTACGCTAACGGGTTTATATGACAGAAAGATGAAATGCAGCTAAATAGCTAAAATTATTTTCTATAAATAGAAATAATCACAAAGTATCGACTTCGATGCGCAAGCTATCGTGGCGCCAGTATTCAACATCATAATCTAAAATTCGCCCATGTTGGTCATAGTTTAAGCGTTGCAACAATAAGGCTGGACGGCCAACCGTAACCCCCAGTGCTTGTGCTGCTTGGGCAGGCATTGCCGTTGGGTAGAAAGACAAATGCATACTGGTATAGATTAAATTGAAATGAGCTTCGTACACTTCCGTTAAACTGCCGTTGAGGTCGTGGCGTAGCAGTTCAGGAACGCGAGCAGGTAAACAATGGTTTTCACAGTAACAAACGGGCCTGTCATCAGCAAAACGTAGGCGGGTGAGTAAATAAATTTGTTCAAATGATTGAAGTTTTAACGGCTCCATAGCTTCGAGAGGAACGGTAATAACTTTTCCATCCAGTAAAACTGTCTTCGGTTGGCGACCTTGTTCGAGGCAAAGTTTATGGAAATTAGTATTTTGGGTTGGGTCTAACCAAAGGCGCTCAGGTGTGACAAACCAACCACGACGTTCAGACCGGTAAATTGCCCCACTGGATTCTAGCTGTGCCAAACTTTCGCGAATAGTGACACGAGTGGTATTGAAAATGGCACAAAGTTCGCGTTCCGAGGGGAGTTTATCACCACATTTTAGCGAGCCATTTTGAATCTTTTCCTGTAATTGGGCTTTGATAAGCAGATATTGCGGGGCTTCATCCGCTGATAATTTCATGGTTATTTCCTGTCATTGTTTCAGTCATATTATACATAGTTATATGAATTTTTTGTTTCACGAGCACTTTTCCTTTGACCTTTTAAGCAGCCTACGACCATTATAATGGAAATCTGGTATAGACCAATAGGTGGGTTGAATGACAAACAATAATTATTTGCTATTAACACCGGGGCCGCTTACGACGTCTAAAACGGTGAAAGAAGCCATGCTGTTTGATAGCTGTACATGGGATGATGATTATAATTTAGGCGTTGTACAAAATATTCGTCAACAATTAGTGGCACTGGCAACGGCCAAAGCAGGGTATTCTTCGGTCCTGCTTCAAGGAAGTGGAAGCTATGCGGTTGAAGCGGTTTTAGGTAGTGCAATCGGTGATAAAGAGAAAGTTTTGATTATCAGTAATGGCGCTTACGGTGCTCGAATGGCTGAAATGGCTCAGCGATTGGGTGTGGCTCATTGTGTTTATGATTGCGGTGAAGTGTCGTTGCCAAATGTGCAACAGATTGAACAGTTATTGCAACAAGATAGCCAAATCACTCATATTGCGATGGTGCACTGTGAAACTACGACAGGGATTTTAAACCCGATCGAGAAAGTCGCGAAGTTAGCGAAGCAGTATCAAAAATGCTATATCGTGGATGCAATGAGCAGTTTTGGTGGGGTCCCTATGGATGTTGCTGAGCTTAACATTGATTTTTTAATTAGCTCTGCGAATAAATGTATTCAAGGGGTTCCAGGGTTCGCTTTTGTTATCGCTCGTACCGAGGCGCTTGAACTTTGTAAGGGGCATTCCCGTTCATTATCGTTAGATTTATATGCGCAGTGGCGCTGTATGGAAGATTTCCAAGGTAAGTGGCGATTTACTTCTCCAACTCATACCGTATTGGCGTTTGACCAAGCACTCAAGGAGTTAGCTCAAGAAGGTGGCGTAGCCGCTCGCTTTCAACGTTATCAGGGGAATCAATACAAGTTGGTGTCCGGTATGCGTAAATTAGGTTTTACCACGTTGTTAGAAGATAACCTCCATTCGCCAATTATCACCGCATTTTACTCACCAAATTCATCTGATTACCAATTTAAGCAATTTTATCAGAGTTTAAAATCTCAGGGTTTTGTCATTTATCCGGGCAAGGTCTCGCAAAGTGATTGTTTCCGTATTGGAAATATTGGTGAAGTTTATGAAAAAGACATTGATGCATTGTTGGTAGCAATAAAAAAAGCCATTTACTGGGAAAAATAAGGAAAAGAAATGAACCGTATTGAAGCCGTTATCCTTGACTGGGCGGGTACCACT
The DNA here is from genome assembly GCF_033681625.1 of Providencia sp. PROV109. NCBI lineage: Bacteria > Pseudomonadati > Pseudomonadota > Gammaproteobacteria > Enterobacterales > Morganellaceae > Providencia > Providencia sp. PROV109. Next base: position 4,079,261 of record NZ_CP096320.1, on the reverse strand, counting down.
GTAGATTTTGGTTCTTTTGCCCCTACTCAGATTTTCATCGAAGCATTTAAATCTGTGTTTGATATAAATATTACATTGGCTCAAGCGCGCATTCCTATGGGACTAGGAAAATGGCAACATATTGAAGCACTGGGTAAATTGCCTGAAGTAGACGCTTTATGGAACGCAAAGTTTGGCCGCTCAATGAGTAGTGAGGATATCGATAAAATCTACGCGGCCTTTATGCCATTGCAAATTGCTAAAGTTGTCGATTTTGCTGCGCCAATCACCGGAGTTGTCGACACAATCGCTACATTACGCAACCAAAATATTAAAATTGGCTCTTGTTCAGGTTACCCTCGTGCCGTGATGGAAAAGTTAGTTCCAGCAGCAAAGGCATTGGGCTACCAACCCGACTACTGGATAGCAAGTGATGATCTACTTGCTGGTGGGCGTCCGGGACCTTGGATGGCATTACAGAACGTCATTGAGCTAGGTGTTGGTTCCGTATCCGCTTGTATCAAAGTGGATGATGCCGTTCCCGGAATTGAAGAAGGGCGCAATGCGGGAATGTGGAGCGTTGGGTTAGCGGTTTCGGGTAATGAATTTGGTAAAACATGGGATGAATATCAAGGGATGCCAATTGATGAAGTTAACGCGTTGAAACAACAAGCCACAGAGAAACTATATGCTGCTGGCGCTCATTATGTGATTGATACTTTAGCTGATTTGCCATCAGTTATTGATTGTATCAATGAGCGTTTGGTAAAAGGTGAATGTCCATAATGATAGGTTCCCTCAACTCATTTGATTGAGTTGAGGGGGGCAATCTAAAATATATTAACAGGCAATTCTGGCGCTAATGTCGCCACCATCACCGCTTTGATAGTATGTAAACGGTTTTCTGCTTGGTCAAAGACAATGCTATAAGGCGATTCAAAGACTTCTTCCGTGACTTCTAAGCCACCAAACATATTGAATTCTTTAGCTAATTGCGCGCCCAATGTGGTGTCTTCATTATGAAAGGCAGGCAAACAATGTAGGAACTTCACATTTGGGTTGCCAGTGAGCTTAATCACATTCATATTCACTTGGTATGGTTTTAATAAATTAATGCGCTGTGCCCATACTTCTTTGGCTTCTCCCATCGATACCCACACGTCGGTATAGATAAAATCAGCATCTTTAACGCCTTCGGCGACATCTTCCGTGAGCGTGATTTTCGCACCCGTTTTTTGAGCTAGTGCTTGGCAAGTGTTCACTAAGTCTTCCTCTGGCCAGCAACTTTTTGGCGCAACAAGGCGTAAATCTAAACCTGTGAGCGCAGCAGCTTCTAACATCGAATTACCCATGTTGTTACGCGCATCGCCTAAATAGGCAAATTTAATTTCTGAGAATGGCGTATTTGGTCGGTGCTCTTGAATGGTCAGCAGATCGGCTAATAACTGTGTGGGATGGAATTCGTTAGTTAATCCATTCCATACAGGCACTCCCGAATGCGCGGCTAAGAGTTCTACCGTGTTTTGGGCGAATCCACGGTACTGGATACCGTCATACATCCGACCCAACACTCTAGCGGTGTCTTTCATGGTTTCTTTATGGCCGATTTGGCTACCAGAAGGCCCTAAATAAGTGACTCTAGCACCTTGGTCAAATGCACCAACTTCAAATGCACAGCGTGTCCGTGTTGAATCTTTCTCAAAAATAAGGGCAAAGTTTTTACCTGAAAGGAGGGGCTGCTCTGTGCCCGCTTTTTTTTCTGATTTTAACCAAGAAGAGAGTTTTAAAAGTGAATGAATTTCGCTAGAAGTAAAATCAAGTAACCTTAAAAAAGGTTTATTATATAGGGGATTCATAATTGGTAGCCTTTTTGATTTGAATTAATATTCAATTTATATTCATAAAAATTCAAAATCAACCCCCAATGTAAAAGAAATTATCTTTAAATATATGGTTTCACTGTCAACCGTGTGGGAGAATGGCGCAAAGAAAGATGAGCGACAAAGAAACAAAAGGGGTGTGGATATGGTAGATAAAGCTGAACTCGATGCGCAGTACGAAGAAACTCGCTTGATCATCGAGGAATTACTGGAAGATGGTAGCGATCCTGATGCATTGTATGCGATTGAGCATCACTTCTCTGCGGACAACTTTGCTCTGTTAGAGAAAGCAGCCGTTGAAGCTTTTAAACTAGGCTATGAAGTCACGGATGCAGAAGAGCTCGAAATTGAAACGGGTGAAACCCTGATGTGTTGCGATGTAATCAGTGAAAGTGCTTTAAATGCAGAGCTGATTGACGCACAGGTTGAGCAATTAATGAAGTTGGCTGAAAAAATGGGCATCAACTATGATGGTTGGGGCACGTATTTTGAAGACCCAGATGCAGAGTATGACGACGAAGATGGTGATGATATAGACCCTGAAGATCGCGTGCATTAATTATTAATCGCATCATATAATTACTTAAAAGGATAGCTAAAAACTATCCTTTTTTGTTGTCTGCATTAAACCATTCCTTAAGAAGGTGGTGATTAACTCTGCGGTACCTCTGCTTGATTGGTTTGATGTGACCTAGATGTAGCGAGTACGGGTGGGTAGCTCATACCGTAGGTTTAACAGTTAGCGAAGAAACGGCATAGTGTAGTGGTTTAATAAATTTGGCCACCTGAACAGAGGTGATATGCTCACCTCAGAACAACACAGGTGCCTTAATGAAAAAACGAAATTTCAGTGCAGAATTCAGACGTGAATCAGCCCAGCTGGTTGTGGATCAGAACTATACAGTTGCAGATGCCGCGAAAGCCATGAATATCGGGCTTTCCACCTTGACGCGGTGGGTAAAGCAATTACGGGACGAACGGGCAGGCAAAACACCGAAAGCATCCCCTATCACGCCGGAACAAATTGAGATACGTGAGCTGAAGAAAAAAATTCAACGTATTGAAATGGAAAACGAAATATTAAAAAAGGCTACCGCGCTCTTGATGTCAGACTCCCTGAACAGGTCTCGGTGATCGGGAAACTCAGAGCGCATTATCCTGTGGCCACTCTTTGCTGCGTGTTCGGAGTTCACCGCAGCAGCTATAGATACCGGGAAAACCGGCCTGACAATCCGGACGGCAGGAGAGCCGTATTACGTAGTCAGGTTCAGGAGCTGCACGGCCTCAGTCATGGCTCAGCAGGTGCAAGAAGTATCGCTGTAATGGCAACACACAGGGGCTTCCGGATGGGACGATGGCTTGCCGGACGGCTAATGAAGGAGATGGGGCTGGTGAGCTGTCAGCAGCCTGTTCACCGGTATAAACGTGGCGGTCATGAACACATTGCTATCCCGAACCACCTTGAGCGACAGTTCGCAGTGACAGAGCCCAATCAGGTATGGTGCGGCGACGTAACGTATATCTGGACCGGTAAACGCTGGGCATACCTGGCCGTTGTACTCGACCTGTTCGCAAGGAAACCCGTGGGCTGGGCAATGTCATTTTCTCCGGACAGCAAACTGACAACCAAAGCGCTGAAAATGGCATGGGAAATACGAAATAAGCCATCCGGGCTCATGTTCCACAGTGATCAGGGTAGCCACTATACAAGCAGGCAGTTCCGACAGTTACTGTGGCGATACCGGATAAAACAAAGTATGAGTAGGCGTGGTAACTGCTGGGATAACAGCCCGATGGAGCGCTTCTTCAGAAGTCTGAAAAATGAGTGGGTGCCGGTGACCGGCTACATCAGCTTCAGTGAAGCAGCCCATGCAATAACGGATTATATCGTCGGGTATTACAGCGAAGTCAGGCCGCATGAATATAACGGTGGATTACCACCAAACGAATCAGAAAACCAATACCGGAAAAACTCTAAAACCGTGGCCAATTTTAGTTGACCACTACATAGCGAATACAGTGCCATTTCTTCGGGGTGAAAGGGAATTAACGGTTTGAAATGCCTAACCATGCAGGTGTTGCGCCGGGCTGCCCATTTTCGTTTGTAGGTGCTGAACACCATACACGGTTATCAGGACAAGAAGATTTTGTTCTTATTCCACCATAAATAGTGAAACTATCATCTTTGATTGCGATAGCAGCGTATGGGCCACCAGAGAACTCAATTGCATTATCTACATGTAATGCTTTGAACAGGCCATATAGCTCGCGACGGTCTAGACCATCATCCACATCTCCTCCTTGATAAATATAAATCAGATTTTCATCTTCATTAAAACTCATAGCCACTCTACCCAACCCTCTCTCTGCATATGCTGGGGTAATGGAGGGATCCTCTATTCGGTCGTTAATCCCCACACCGGAAACAGCAATGTATTTGAATCCATCACGGTCTAACTCTTTCATTTGTTGTTCGACATTTTTTGCTTCCAGTGAGTCTGCATGAATCAGCATGCGATGTGAATAAACATCATCAAGCCAAAGCATTGTATCGAGTTTGATAGATTTATAGTTGTTAGGGTTTATAAAATAAGGCAAGCCCGCGAGGTATTTATTTGGAGAATTATGAGTACCTTGAGTTGGCCCTTTTGTTACATTGTCATAATACATACCCATTGGAGATGAACACCGATTCATCTTCCAGTTGGTCTGCGCAGCTTGCTTGCGGACATCAAAGAAATTGGCATTTAGTGCCACTAAAGGGCCATCAAGCTCTTGCCAAGCTTCATACGGTGTATAGATTTCAGCGTTTTGATGCTGATAATCTACGGTAGCATAAACGTTGTATTCACAGCGCTCAGACTTGCCCTTATGCATATCTCCTAGCAGATGTGGATATACATAGCGAACTCTATCAATAAGTTTAGGGATCATCAGAAGGCTACCGGTCAGTTTAACTGTATAACTTTCCGATCCGAGAATAACAGGGACTTCGTAATAATCTGTGTGATCTTTTCTTTGACCGAAAACGTATTGACCTGCCTTCTTAGTCTTTTGTACATCTGATGCTGCTAAATGAATTCGATTAGCCTCATAGGCAGCTTGTCCTGCTATGAATGAAGTTCCTTTTCGGCTATCAGCTCCTTTAATTAAAAAGGACCAGACAGGATAGTTATCATCGAGATAATCAATTTTTATCATTTCAATTTCGATTTCGTAATCCCCTGAACGGATAGCAGGAAACTCAAACCGTGTTTTAAATTCTTTGATTTTTCCAAATACTTCGTTTGATTCTTGTCGCATCAATTTTCCAGAAATCACGTGCTTAGCTGATGCGGTTACTCGGACTCGTGTCTGGTCGTAACTGGGCCCTTGATATTTCATATTATGTAGATAGACGTCTACCAATAGAGGCCTTTCGTTATTTCTCACTCTTACATCACTTTTGGCTTTAAAGCTATAAATTGGAGGACTACCCAGACTGATAGATTGCTGCCCCCAGCTTACCCACGATTCTGTTTCCTTCATTTCATTTGCATGCACTGGAAACCCATAAATAAAGAGCATTAACATCATATAAAACAATGACTTTATTAACTTAACTGTGTTTGTCATGTTGGACGCCTTAAGGTTCATAATTTGGATGGCCAAGTCCGTTTGCTTTTTTAGTGATTACTGCGGTTGATATTATTATAAAGCGCGCAATATCAAATAGTTCCGTTCGCTAATCAAAAGTGTAGATGCAAAACACAAGAGAGCAATCTCAATGCCTAAGAATTGGTACGTATACAACTTAAAAAAGCAAAAACAAACATAACAGCGACTGCAATAATTAAGTTAAAGCCTGCCATGTAAAAACAATCGAAAGAACCTTATTGGCAATTCGTGATCAAAATGAATTTTGGATATGTATTGTGATCTCTGTTCAATTTCTAACATCAATACATGGAATTGATACGTTCAAATCGTATGATTGGTAAAATCGATTCAGCGAGGTCAATATGGAAAAAGTAGAAATTTTGGTTTCAGGGGGAATGGGGTATATCGGAAGCCATACTTGTGTAGAGCTCATTAAAGCGGGTTATATCCCTGTGACAGAGTATTGGTCAACACCAGAGAAAGCCCAATGTGAACTCCACTGGAAGGCAACATGAAGCATTCAGGATATGGCTGATGATACTTGGCGTTGGCAAGGTAATAATCCGGAAGGCTACAACGATTCAAATGTTAATAAATGAGGTCCAACATGAATTTACCAAAATTCGACCCAACAGAGGTGCCACATCGCCGCTATAATCCGCTAACTGACCAGTGGGTACTTGTGTCACCTCACCGTGCTAAAAGACCATGGAATGGCATGGATGAGGCTCCTGAAGCGACAAAACAGCCTGAATATGACGAAAAGTGTTTTTTATGCCCAACAAATAAAAGAGTTTCAGGTGAGATAAATCCAGACTACAAGGGAACTTTTGTTTTCCAAAATGATTTTTCTGCCCTAACGCAGCAAGGTTCTGCGCAGCCTGAAAATGTAACCCGTTTGCTCCGCACTCAAGCTGTGCGAGGCCTTAGTCGAGTGATATGCTTTTCTCCAGATCACAGTAAAACATTGCCAGAACTGAGTGTTTCACAAATTAAAGACGTCGTGAAAACATGGAGTGAACAACTGTTTGAACTTGGAGAAGAGTATTTGTGGGTTCAAGCATTTGAAAACAAAGGTGAAATGATGGGGTGCTCACAACCGCACCCTCACGGGCAGATTTGGGCCTCTGATTTTCTTCCTAACGAAATAAAGCGAAAAGATGAAAACCTACAGCGTTACTATAAGGAAAATGGCTCCAATCTACTTTTGGACTATGCAGCCCTTGAAATGAGTGACGGAAAACGCACGGTGGTAGAAACGGATCATTGGATTGCAGTGGTACCATATTGGGCTGCTTGGCCATTTGAAACAATATTGATGCCAAAATCAATTGTTCATCGCATGAATGAATTAACGGAAGAGATGCAGAGTGATCTCGCACTTGCATTAAAAAAGCTCACTTCACGCTATGACAACCTGTTCAAAACATCTTTCCCTTACTCGATGGGATGGCACTTTGCGCCTTTCTTTAAGGACGGCCAGAACATTAACCATTGGCAATTACACGCCCAATTTTATCCGCCTTTACTACGTTCATCTTCAGTACGAAAATTTATGGTAGGCTATGAAATGTTGGCTGAAGCGCAACGAGATTTGACGCCAGAACAAGCAGCAGAGAAACTAAGAGCAGTTAGTGATATACATTATAAAAATTGAACAAGACCACGGCCCCGAGAGGCTGTGGCCTGTATTTTTAAAGATTTTTTAACCCTAGATTTATCTTCTGAATGGTTTCCTGAATGGTCATTAACCCATCTAAAGCATCAATGACCCCACGGCCAATGATATTTTCAGCTTGACGAAGATTAAATGCTTCTCCATTAGGCATTGTGGATTCACGGACTCCAGTCCTAATTTCATTATATGAAAGCGAAAGCCAAGGATAACGCTGTCTAACCTCTTGCATATAAATATAATTACGTTGAATAGTATTTCCACCAAGCATCAGTATATGATCCTGAATGACGTCAGAGTAAAGCCAGCGGTAAAAATGCTCGACTAATTCTGTCTTTTTACTACAACGTGACATACCTAAAACCCCACCGCCAATTTGAGGCTTTCCTCCAGGCACTGGGGCGAATCCAATGTTATTGGACATAGGACTGTGAGCTACATCGTTAAATAAATTCATATACGCGATGTTCATCGCAAGGCCTCCTGACTCAAACCGTTTTATCGATTCTCCCCACCACTCACTGTTAATCCGGTCTGTGTAGGAGAGTTGGTTTATGTAGTCAGCAAGCACTTTCTCAGCAATCAAAGGGCTTAAGCTCGGTTCTGTACTAGCGTCAAACAAACGTCCACCTGCGGCATAATAGCGTAGCAGGTACTCTGATGAAATTATTCCAGCACTTCCTGTTGTCGAAGATGAGCCATAAGGCTTATTTTCGTTGCCTGCTTCTCGATGAGTATAGAAAAAATGGCTTATTCTGTCGTATTCTTCAAAAGTGGAAGGAACTTTCAGCTCTTTGCCTGTCGATTCAAAGTACATGCGCTTTGTAATTGGGTCTTCAAATAGGTCTTTTCTGTAAAACATAAGTTGTACACTTGCGTCCAACGGCATTGCATAGGCCGTGCCATTAACCAAACAGAATCGGCTCTGCTTTTGCTCTGTGTACTTTGATTGTAAGTCTGTTAATCCATTACCTATCGCACTAAGCGGAACGAGTGTCTTTTCTGCAAACCAAGGAAAGAAAGCGACATCAACGCGTAATAAATCGTAAAAAGCATGCTCTTCTATCGTATTAAGGATGTTGAATATCTCTCCAAAGGGGCGAACAGAGATATTAACGTGGACTCCTGTTTGGGCGAAAAAGTTAGGAAGCAGTTTTTGTAATGCGTCGGTTGAAGGACTGGGTATCGTTAGTAAATTAAGCGTATCAATTCGAAGACGTTCACCATCTCTAACCTCACTGGTGTAAACATGGCTACAAGGGTTGGAGACTTGCGGTTCCTGTTCTAACTTTTTCCCCTCATTTTGAAATAAGCGAATGGCAACATCCTGACCTAATTGGGCGTAATTAATTGGGGAGCAATATATTCCATTAACCATTGGCGGTGTGCTGCCCGTTAATGAAAAAATACGGGGTGCCGCTCTCGAGCTCCCGAAATAACTAGCCTGAGTGATATATCGAGTTCTTTCGAGATCTTGCGCAATGATTGCATCTAACTTTTGGTTATTAGAGAAAAAATCAAATGCGGTATTGTAAGATTCGAGGTCGCTTGAATAACATACAACAATTTCGACATTCGGTACGTTTTTTTGTAATGATAGCCGTACTTCCCGGACAAACTCCTCACTATTCAAATTATGTGAGGCCTCGGCAAAAATTCCAATTCTCTTATATGAGTCTTTTGCTATCTGATTTGCGATGGCTTCAGCTGCCTGAACATAGTCAAGACCAAAATGGATTTTAGCATTTTGGGGTTTTCGATAGACAAAAGTTACATTTTCAGGGGCAATTTGAAGCGTATCAAAATAAATTGCAGCATCGTCAAGACAACTAACAGAGATAACACTCTTGTATCCACCAGAAGCGATTTTTTGCAATATTTTCAGTTCTTTAGACTTTAGGTCATCAGTCAGAAAGACATCAAATGGCAAGTCTGAGTAATCTTCAATCGTTTGGCGAATAGAGTTGAATAGTACAGTGTATTTTTCTGATGTTAGGTGGGGGAGTACAATAGCAATCTTAATATTTGTATTTGCTCGGAGTAATTGAGCTTGCGTGTTAACGCTATAGCCCAGTACTTTAGCTGCATTTAACACCGCTTCCATTTTCTCTACGCTGACGTTACCACGCCCATTCAACACATTAGAGACAGTGCCGTGTGAAACACCAGCAATCCTACAAATATCCCTCATCGTTGCCATTGATTATCCCCTCCAAATTGACTGTCAATAATAATACCTTAATTTGAGGTTATATAAAGATAAATGAAATTGATTCGTATCATGTTTTGCATCCTGTTGTATGACTAAGAGCATAATGAATTCAATTCCTATACGTCTAATTAACTATTGCTTAATATATTGATATTTTAGGTGTTAGTGAATTTTACTTTGAACGTGATCACTTAATTCACTATAAAAGCTTTGTGATTGTCTTAAATTATATATATTGATACGTATCAAATGCAAATAAGCATGATAATTACAAATAAAAGGAATTCACTATGAAAATCCATTTTTTAGGTACAGCTGCTTCCGAAGGTATCCCGAACCCATTTTGTCGATGTGAACACTGTTTAGAGGCTCGCCGAATTGGCGGAAAAGATATTCGAACCCAGTCATCCGCTATCATTAATGATGTTATGCTAGTGGATATGTCTCCGACGTTCAGCCATCAGTTATTGCGAGATGGTCGTGATGCGACTGATATTGAAACGCTTCTTTTTACGCATACTCACCCTGACCACTTTAATGTTGGCGATTTATATAGCCGTATGGAAGGTTATGGCTACGAAATATGCCACCCTTTGCACATTTTTGGTAACGACAGAGCAATTAATGGCTCTATCAGTGTTTTACCTGGTTACAGTAAAGAACGCTTCGGTTTTCATTGTATGGTTCCCTATGAAACAGTTGAGCATAATGGCTATAAAATCACGCCTTTGCTGGCTAATCATGCAAAGTGGGAATATTGTTTTGTGTATCATGTAGAGAAAGCTGGAAAGAGTATTTTTTATGGACATGACTCCGGTTGGTTCCCTGAACTGACTTGGAATTGGCTCGTCGATAAGCCGTTGGATATCGTTGTTTTAGAATGTACCTATGGCTTGAATGGTGATGATAGAACGGACAACCACATGAGTTTGGAAACCGTGTTTGCAGCCAAACAAAAGCTGGAAGCCCAAGGTTGTATACACCCGAAAACAAAAACATTGGTTTCCCATATCTCACATAGCGCGCGTTTATTACATGAAAATCTGGAAAGCATTTGCGCTGAACATAACATTTTAGTTGCTTCTGACGGCCTCACGGTTGAAGCAAACTAAGGAGATCACTATGAGCGTGAATATAACTTCCAGGCTGTTGATCATGATGTTTGTCCAATATTTCATGCAAGGTGCATGGAATATGACGATGGGACTGGTATTGAGTTCTTATGGAATGGCTAACATCATTGGTAATGCTTATGCCTTACTGGGGCTGGCGACTATCATGTCACCACTATTCATCGGAATGATTGCGGATAGATTCTTTTCATCACAAAAGGTTATGGCTGTACTTCACATTATCAATGCAGGTGTGTTGCTAACGGTGCCTCAATTTGTGGAAGCGCAGAATGTTGGAATGACCTTGTTTCTGATCTTTATCGTCGGTTTGTTATTTTACCCAACCACAGCGCTCTCTAACAGTATTACTTTCTCACACATTAACGGCGTGAAAATGTTCCCAGTTATCCGAGTGTTTGGAAATTTCGGTTTCATGGTTGTGGGATTCATCATGGGTGAAATGGGCTTCTCTGGTAGTACCATGACTTGGTACATTGCTGCGGGTGCAGGTGTTGTGCTAGCGCTATACTGTTTAACACTGCCGGACACTCCTCCGAAAGCTAAAGACCAACCATTTAAGCCTAGGGATATTCTATGTCTTGACGCACTTTCTTTATTTAAAGACCGCTATTTCGCAATTCTCATGTTTAGCATCTTTGTGCTCATGATCCCAAAAACAGCTTATTCCGCTTATATTCCGGTATTCATTAAGGCGCTTGGGTTCGATAACGCAGCATCCATGATGCAGATTGGCGTGGCCTGTGAAATCGTCTTTATGTTTGTATTGTCATTCGTGCTGTTAAAATTCGGGTTTAAAATTACATTAGCATTAGGTATTGGCTCTTGGATTGTCCGAACTGTCCTTTTCTCCTATGCAGCAATGGATACTGGCACGATGTTTATTATCATTGGTCTGTTACTGCAAGGCTTGTGTTGGGACTTTTTCTTTACTGCTGGCGACATCTATGTTGATAAAAAGGCGCGCCCAGAAATCCGCGCTCAAGCTCAAGGGATCCGCTTTATCGTCTCTAATGGTGCAGGCTTATTATTTGCGTCAACTGTCTGTGGTTATATTTTCAACAATACAGTCACAGATACAGGAGCCACATCACTTCCTCAATGGGTTACCTATTGGCATTACCCAACAGTAGTTGCAGCCGTTGTATTAGTCTTCTTCCTCATCTTCTTTAAAGATGATGTTTCGAAAAAGAAAACAACGCAGCAAGATAATCACAATGTGGATGCTGCTGTAGAGAAATAAATGGAGTAAGGAGAGAGGTAAATGGAAGGCTTAACCTATGTTTATGAGCAGTTAAGCAACTTTCCTCCTACATTAATCAAGTTGACGGTCGCCTTTGTCTTAGGTGGCCTCCTTGGTTTAGAAAGGGAAGCAAAAGGTAAACCGGTCGGATTTACCACATGTGTTATTATTTCAGTTGCCAGCTGCCTGTTAACGATTGTGTCAATACAATCCGCTGAATACTACGCTGGGATATCCGACAATATACGTAGCGATCCCATGAGGCTAGCCGCGCAGATTATCAGCGGGATTGGTTTTCTAGGTGCAGGGGTCATCATGCACCGCAGCGATGATGCCATCTCAGGCTTAACAACCGCTGCAATTGTGTGGGCTTCAGCTGGGATTGGTATTGCGTCAGGAAATGGTTTTTATATTCATGCCATCGCAGTGACTGTCTTATTTTTTGTTGCAATATGGATTAGCCCACAAGTCTTGCTCTATCAAGCAAAGAGCAGAAAACTTGGTAAATTAAATATCCGAATGTTGTTCAATGATGAGGATGGTTTGCAGTTAATGATTGACTATCTGAAATTGAACAAAAATATAATAGACAGTCTAAATATTCGGGATTTGAAAAAGGAGCGTGTTGAAGTTAATTTGAGAGTCAATGTCAGGCAAAAAATGACGTTAACTGAGTTTTACATAGCACTCAAACAACTCCCACATGTGCACGCGGTGACTTTAGAGCATTAATATTAGGCCAGACAATTTGTCTGGCCTAATATTACTATCAATTACTACTGTTATATATCCCCCACAGTCCCCATGTGTCATCTTCTACATAATTATCAACTGTCAAAGAGCCATACATATCAAGTCCATACATTCCTTGGTTCACATTCCTAACCATTTTTCGCCCAGTTTCTGAGTGATAATACCGAACAGGAATTAAATGGTTTCTATCGAAAATAAATAGAGATTTATCTTCCACGGTGTTACAGTTTTTTTCCCACAACAATCGTCTTTGTGCATCTCTATCTATGGTTAGGCAGTATTCTGAGTTTTCATTAAAAATTTGAATAGCAGCGCCTGCTTCTGAAGAATACTTATGCTTTTCAACCACTTTTGTATGAAATATTTTATGATAACCATCAGCAGTCGCATTGGCATAATCGCACCGATAGGTCCAAGCATAATGATCGCCATCAAAGTTATCCCAAAGACAGACTACACCTCCCCAACCCCAGGCCGCTTCACCTAACCACGGCTTGATAAATATACTGTTTTCTTTTGGAAAATTGTCTAGCAAATTAAGTTGACGAGAAAGGACGGAGTTCATCTCTTTTGACGGTTTTACAGTAACTGGAATTGCGACTTTATCCAACTCGTCTTGCATTCTGTAATAAGTATCAACGGAGTCAGGGTCATCAACCGTAATTACATTTGCACCAATACTTCTGGCCCATGCTAAGTTCATGCGGATATCTTCTTGCTCGTTAGGACCTAGTCGCTCTTCCATTGTGTAGCAACAGTTACCGGTATTAAGAATATAGGCACTTTCAATATTTAACTGCCGACCATCCGTAGTGCTCTTAATTGTTACTCCTTGAGTAACTTTGTCTTTTTTCCATTGAATGAAATCTGGGTTGGGTACAAATAACCCTAGTGCTTTTTGTTTGCTTTTAATAATTGAGATCATTCGAGCCATTGAGCCTTTAAATGTGTTATCACTTTCTAAGCTAGTTGGCTTTTCATAGATACCTTGATCTGAAAGACGCTTCGTAGTTGTAATAAAATCATCTGAGTTTTTAATCACAACCTCAACATTTGGCACCAATTTAGCTGGTTGCCGAGCCCAAGAGGCAACCGCTCGACTGGTATTGTCCTCATATTGTTCACCTGGAGGGTTAGGTATATCCATTTTATTGATTTTTTCCGCTCCCCAGGGACTAATATAAGGGTTTGCCATAACGGCGGAGTTCGCGCCTTCCTTTATAAGCAGTTCTTGCCACTTTTCATAAGTTGGCACATGCTCCATACCAAATTTGACAATAAATCGCTTTAGAACATCAGGATGTGTTTTAGCTTCTTCAGAAATCGCTTTCGCAACCATAATAATTGCTTTTTCATCTTTAATATCAAAATAAAAAAGAGATTGACCATTGTTTGCTATGTAATCTGAGATAACTTCATTAACCGTTGGTACATATTGACTCGTTACATCCCAGTTAACAGAATGCATTTGTTTTGATTGAATTTCTTGTTGAGTAAGACTTGATATAGGGGGATTCGGGCCACTATTTGTTTCGGGGTTGTAACCTGTTTCCAATACACGACCTATATTGGCATCATGAAAAACCATTAGAGCCCCATCCTTGGAAAGTCTGACATCCGTTTCTATCGCGTGCCTGCATTTTTTGTATGAACCTTGGAACGCAAGCAGGCTATTTTCCGGAACTTTGCCACTCATATCTCCCCTATGGTCCACGGAAACAACGGTGTCATCTTTACCTATGAAATCTAAACGATCATATTGTTCTTGCCCTGTAGGGCATGTTGCATTTGCTGTAATGGGAATTAAAGTCAATACGGCTGTGCCGAGTAAGTTCAATGTGCTTTTTTTGAAATTAGCGAATTGAAGATTCATTCTGTTCCTTAATTATTAGGTATTGAACAATTGAGATAAATCGATAGAGCACTATCCCAGAGTATTTGGTCTATTCAGTACAGCATGGAAAAACTGAACAACCAGCCGCATTGGTCTTGGGAAAGGGGAAAATTTCAGTTAGGTGACATGTCTCACATTATTACTGGGCTTAGTTATTGGTCATTTCAAAAAAGGTCAACAAATCGTAGGTGCATATAAATCAGCAAAGCTGGTTTATATGGTATCGAGCTTGGTTAGAATTCCCCTAACCTTAAGCGTATTTAGCGGTATTTATTAGCACTGATTTGAAGGCAATGAACACAATAGATAACCATTTTTGGGCTAGGGGGTATTTTTGCTGATACTGGTGGGGGAAATGAAACGATCATCAGGCGTTATTATGGTATCAGGATAAAGCCGATCAGGAACTCGACCAACAAATGGAATTGCTTGGGACTTAATAAGGAATATAGCCCCCTGATAGGGGGCCCAACTTCAAGTTATCTCTTCTATAGGTGCTATTTTACCTATAGCAGAATTATAACGCTTTCAACATACGAATTTCACAGTCACTGTGGCCAGTATTACCCAGTGGCTCATCAATAAATTCAAACCCTAATTTTTCATATAACTTAATAGCAGCTTGAAGTTCTTTGGTCGTTTCTAAATAGCAACGAGTGTAGCCTTGCGCTTTAGCAAATTCCAGTGACATCAGTACGATTTGTTTTGCTAAGCCTTTGCCACGTAACACGGAAGATAAATACATTTTCTGTAATTCTGCCGTATCGTTATCACCTCCCGCGACTTGTGAAACACCGCCACCGCCAACAATTTCGCCATCCATTTCCACCACCCAGTAAGCACTACGCGGTTTGCTATAAACCTCAAATAAGGTATCTAAAATAGGGTCAGCAACAGCAAAGCCTTTGTCTGCGGTTAAGCCATGCTCAGCAGAAACTTCGCGGATTACCGCGGCAATACCTGCGTTATCTTGTTGTTCGATAGGACGAATTTTGTAGTTTTGTGTTGTCATGTGAAACTCTTGATTATTATTGTGTACAACTCAGTGTAGAGAGAACCAGAAGGGAACTTCAATCTGAGAACTGCGAACGCAGTCATTTGATGATACTTGAATAAAAAGCCCTTATCAACGAATCGATAAGGGCTTAAAAATGATTAGCTAATTAATAATTATAAAGAGGCGATGGTCACTTTTTGCGCTTCAATTTTAGCTTTTGCTTCAATATTGGCAGTTAAGCGTTCACGTTCTTTTTCAACAACGGCAGCAGGCGCACGGCTCACAAAACTTTCGTTAGCTAACTTGCTTTCAATGGTTTCGATTTCTTTCACCACTTTTTCCAGCTCTTTATCTAAACGAGCCAGTTCTGCGTCTTTATCGACTAAGCCAGCCATTGGGATCAGCAGCTCTGCACCGCCAACGAGTTTAGTGACAGAAACCGGTGCTTCTTCACCATCAGCCAGTACGCGGATGCTTTCTAAACGTGCCATTGATTTGATAAAGCTTTGGTTTTCTTCAACGCGACGTTTTGCATCAGCAGAAGCACCACGCAGCATCACATCCAGTGGCTTACCTGGAGAGATATTCATTTCTGCACGAATATTACGTACAGCAATAATGGCTTCTTTGATCCACTCAAGGTCACTTAGCGCGAGCTTATCCACTTTAGCCGCATCGAACTCAGGGAACGCTTGCAACATAATAGTATCGGCATCAATACCTTTAACCACTTTGACGCGCTGCCAGATGGTTTCAGTGATAAATGGAATGATTGGGTGAGCAAGGCGCAGTAAGCCTTCTAATACCTCAATTAAGGTGAAGCGAGCCGCACGTACTTGTGCTTCGTTACCTTTATGAACAGCAGGTTTAGACAGCTCTAAGTACCAGTCACAGAATTCATTCCATGTGAAATCATACAAAATACCCGCTGCGATATCGTAACGGTGAGTATCTAACGCTTCACGGTAAGCTTTCACTGTTTGATTGAATTGCGCCATGATCCAGCGGTCAGCCAGTGAGAAGCTTATTTCGCCGCCGTTTTGACCACAATCTTGGCCTTCAGTATTCATCAGAACGAAACGGCTCGCATTCCATAATTTATTACAGAAGTTGCGATAGCCGGACAGGCGTTTCATATCCCAGTTGATATCACGGCCTGTTGACGCTAATGCCGCCAAAGTGAAGCGTAGTGCATCAGTACCATGGGCTTCGATCCCTTCTGGATACTGTTTACGAGTACGTTTAGCAATTTTTTCAGCCAATTGTGGCTGCATCATGTTGCCAGTACGTTTTTCAAGTAAATCTTCCAAAGATATACCGTCAATCATATCTAATGGGTCGATAACGTTCCCTTTGGATTTTGACATTTTTTGGCCTTCTTCATCACGGATCAGGCCTGTCATATAAACGGTTTTGAATGGCACTTGTGGCTCGCCGTTTTCATCTTTGATGAAATGCATGGTCATCATGATCATACGGGCAATCCAGAAGAAAATAATATCGAAGCCACTGACTAATACATCTGTTGGATGGAATGTTTTCAGTGCGTCGGTATTTTCAGGCCAGCCGAGAGTAGAGAATGTCCACAGACCGGAAGAGAACCACGTATCCAGTACGTCGTCGTCTTGGCGCAGAGCAATATCCGCACCTAAGTTGTTTTCACGACGAACTTCGTCTTCATCGCGACCCACGTAGACATTGCCTTTTTCGTCATACCATGCAGGAATGCGGTGGCCCCACCACAGTTGGCGAGAAATACACCAGTCTTGAATATCACGCATCCAAGAGAAATACATGTTTTCGTACTGACGAGGAACGAACTGAATACGGCCATCTTCAACGGCTTTAATGGCATCACGAGCCAAAGGCTCGGTACGCACGTACCATTGGTCGGTTAGCATAGGCTCAATAACCACACCACCACGGTCACCGTAAGGCACCGTCAGGTCATGAGGTTTCACTTCAACCAGCAGGCCAAGTTGTTCGAATTCTGCGACGATAGCTTTACGCGCTGCAAAACGTTCCATTCCACGGTAAGCTTCTGGGATTTCGCAGCTATAAGCGGTAGATGGGTTACCGTTGGTATCGAAAATTTCCGCTTCGTTACGAACGTTGCCGTCTAAGTCCATCATGTTAATCATTGTTAACTGATGGCGTTTACCGACTTCATAGTCATTAAAGTCATGAGCTGGAGTGATTTTCACACAGCCAGTACCTTTTTCCATGTCAGCGTGTTCATCACCAACAATTGGAATACGGCGGTTAACGATTGGCAAAATAATTTCTTTACCAATTAAATCTTTATAACGTGGATCTTCAGGGTTAACGGCGACACCGGTATCCCCTAACATGGTCTCAGGACGGGTAGTCGCGACCACTAAATAGTCTTTGCCTTCAGCCGTTTTTGCGCCATCAGCCAATGGATAACGCAGGTGCCACATAGACCCTTTGATTTCACGGTTTTCAACTTCTAAGTCAGAAATTGCCGTGTGAAGTTTTGGGTCCCAGTTAACTAAGCGCTTACCACGATAAATCAAGTTTTCTTTATAAAGGCGAACGAACGCTTCTTTAACGGCTTTAGATAAGCCTTCATCCATAGTAAAACGCTCGCGATCCCAATCAACAGAGTCGCCTAAACGGCGCATTTGTTGTGAAATTGTACCGCCGGATTCCGCTTTCCACTCCCAGATTTTGTCAATGAACGCATCGCGGCCGTAGTCGTGACGGTTTTTACCTTCTTCTGCTGCAATTTTACGCTCAACAACCATCTGAGTTGCGATACCTGCATGGTCAGTTCCCGTTTGCCATAAGGTATTTTTACCTTGCATACGTTGATAGCGGATCATCGTATCCATGATGGTTTGTTGGAAGGCATGCCCCATGTGCAGGCTACCAGTGACATTCGGCGGTGGAATGACAACACAGAAGCTGTCTTGGGTGGTATCCCCATTAGGTTTAAAATAACCGCTTTTCTCCCAGTGAGCATATAGAGATTGCTCAATTTCTGCGGGGTTATACGTTTTATCGAGCGAAGGCTCATTCATTGGGCTATCTGGTTTCTTTTCCATTATCTTTTTGTATTCAGTAAGTTGGCGGCGCCGCCATAGTCAAATTGAAGCCGACGCTACGGTAAGTTTTATACCGCTCACGCGCCAACTGTTTTAAAGTTTCATCAATAGGTACGAAGTCTACCACTTCATGGAAAGCCGTGGCAAAATCTGCGAACTGATTTTGTAAATTAATCAGGACATCGCGTGGGGTATTTCCCCGTTTAGCAGGCCAACAAATTTCAATCGGTGCACCATAACGCGGCCCTTCACCCGCCAAATTATGCGGGACAAACTGGTGTGGATCGCGTTGCCACAAGGCCTCATCAATCTTTTCAGCTTGTTGCTGTGTTTCGCAAGCAACTAAAACACGCTTTCCACTGCGCCACATTTGTGCGGCAAGCTCACAAGCTAGCCATTCATGGGCTTCAAGTTCAGGATGTGGTGATGCCTGTTTTAGTTGGTAAAATGTACCTTTTTTCATATACCCGTCATACTTCAATTTGTAGGGGTGTTGGCTACGCACTTTCGCCTTAGTCACATACTTTTGTATGGGATGTGGGCTACGCGTTTTTGGTGACCAAGCGCAGAATTATGTCTATGTTGAATTATAACCTTTTTTATAGCTGCCTCAAAATGGCTTTCTTGGTGTATCAAAAAACCAAAAATAATATCCCGAGTCGCATAAATGCTCATCGGGATATTTTTACAAGTGATGTACAGCTAAAGCGCTAAATCGGGTTATTCATCACCATTAAGGCCTGCACGGTTCAATAAGAACTGCGCTAGCATGGAGACAGGGCGACCAGTAGCGCCTTTTGCTGCACCTGAACGCCAAGCAGTCCCTGCGATATCAAGGTGTGCCCAGTTATATTTCGTCGCAAAGCGAGACAAGAAACAACCCGCGGTGATAGCACCAGCAGGACGGCCACCCGTATTGGCTAAATCAGCAAAATTAGGCGTGATTTGGTCAAAATACTCATCAGCTAGTGGTAGACGCCATGCACGGTCACCCGCTTGCTCTGACGCGTTTAATAACTCATGAGCCAATGGGTTGTGGTTTGACATCAACCCAGTGTAGTGACTGCCTAATGCAATGACACAAGCCCCTGTTAAGGTCGCGATATCAATAACTAGCTCAGGTTCAAAACGCTCAACATAGGTGAGTGCATCACACAGAACTAAACGGCCTTCGGCATCCGTATTGAGGACTTCAACGGTTTGCCCAGACATGGTAGTAAGAATATCACCCGGACGATAAGCACGCCCACCAGGCATGTTTTCACAGCCTGCTAATACCCCAATGACATTAATTGGCAACTGCAATTCAGTGATAAAGCGCATTACACCGTAAACAGAAGCCGCGCCGCACATATCGTATTTCATTTCATCCATGCCTTCGGATGGTTTGATTGAAATACCGCCAGAGTCAAAGGTTAACCCTTTGCCTACGAGTACGATAGGTTTGCAGTCGGGATCTGGATTGCCTTTATATTCCATGATGGACATCAGCGATTCATTTTGTGAACCTTGACCCACCGCGAGATAGGCGTTCATTCCTAACTCTTTCATTTGCTCTTCGCCGATCACTCGCGTGGTTAGTTTGCTGTCTGAAATATCTGCTAATTGACGTGCTTGAGACGCTAAATAACCTGCATTACAGATATTTGGTGGCATATTACTTAAATCTTTTGCCGCTTTAACACCTGAAGCAATCGCTAAACCATGGGAAATAGCACGTTCACCACTGGTCAATTCACGGCGAGTTGGCACGTTGAAAACCAGTTTACGCAGTGGACGACGATGTTCTGTTTTATTACTTTTCAGTTGATCAAACACATACAGTGATTCTTTGGCTGTTTCGACGGCTTGGCGCACTTTCCAGTAATTATTGCGGCCTTTAACGTGTAATTCAGTTAAGAAGCAGACGGCTTCCATTGAGCCAGTTTCATTCAACGTGCTGATTGTTTTCTGAATAATTTGTTTAAATTGGCGCTCATCTAATTCGCGTTCTTTACCGCAACCGATAAGTAGAATGCGTTCAGACAGAACGTTGGGTACATGATGGAGTAGCAGGGATTGCCCTACTTTACCCTCAAGTTCGCCGCGGCGCAGCAGGGCGCTGATATATCCGTCACTGATTTTGTCCAGCTGTTCAGCAATTGGGGACAGACGGCGTGGTTCAAAGACTCCGACAACAATACAAGCGCTGCGTTGTTTTTCCGGGCTACCACTTTTTACACTAAACTCCATGCGTTCTCCTGAATCTTAAAGACAAAGGCCGATGCTCCCGCTAAAATTAGCGTTTCGCATGATCTACCTCATAGAGAATGAACTCTTTATGTTAAACTAACCATCTATACGCGAAATAGCTCACGTTGTATGCTGTTAATTGCGATACACCATGAAGTATGGCGGGTATATCTGGTTTCTCGAATATTAAGCATGTTCTGATATTTCAACCAGTATAGAGAATGCTTTTATATCATTGTAGCCATACAATAAACTAGAGTATATGTTAGTAAATGGCAGACATCGAACGAACTTAGCCATTTTCTTCCCAAAAGACAAGTTTTCACAGGCGTAATAAGCGTGATCATTATTAGATATTTGGTACGGGAAACCCTGAAAAGTCAGTTAGCCATACTTTTTGTATTGATGCTAATCTTTTTTAGCCAGAAGTCGATAGATATTCTTGGCGCTGCGGTTCAGGGCAACATTCCCTCAAACTTAGTACTTCCTTTACTGGGGTTAGGTGTGCCTGAAATGGCGCAGCTTATCTTACCTTTGAGCCTATTCCTTGGGCTTTTGATGACCTACAGTAAACTTTACACTGAAAGTGAAATCACGGTAATGCACGCCTGCGGTTTAGGTAAAAGTGTTTTAGTAAAAGCCGCGTTAGTCCTAGCGGTCATTACCGCGATGGTTGCGGTGGCTAATATCACATGGATGTTGCCGTGGTCATCTCAATATCAAGAGCAAGTATTGGCTGATGCGAAAGCGAACCCTGGGCTAGCTGCGATGGTGGAAGGGCAATTTAAAACCACTAAAGATGGCAATTATGTCCTGTACATTGGTGATGTAAAAGGTAGTAACTTTAAAAACGTATTTCTTGCACAGCTACGCGCTGCAAATGAACAACGGCCTTCAGTTGTAGTGGCTGATAGCGGTTATATGAAAGAAGACCCCGATGGCCGACAAGTCGTTGTTTTAAATGAAGGTACTCGCTATGAAGGAACCGCGTTACTGCGAGATTTTCGAATAACTGACTTTGTTAATTACCAAGCTATTGTTGACCACCAAACCGCAGAAACGCGTAGTGACCGAGTCGAGCAAAAAAATATGCTACAACTGTGGTCTGAAAATACTCCTGAAGTGAACGCGGAGTTCCATTGGCGTTTAACGATTGTATTCTCCGTTGTCGTCATGGCTTTGATGGTTGTGCCGTTAAGCGAGGTTAATCCACGTCAAGGGCGGGTATTAAGCATGCTTCCAGCGATGCTGCTGTACCTCATTTTCTTTTTATTACAAAGTACATTGCGTAATAGTGCCGATAAGGGCGACCTTGACCCAAGGTATACTATGTGGGCGGTGAATGTGGGGTATTTGATATTAGCGATAGTCCTAAATGCGTGGAATACCGTCCCAATGCGACGTATGCGTCTTAAATTGAGTAAAGGGGTTGCCTGATGTTTGGTGTTCTAGATAGGTATATCGGTCGGACCATTTTAAATTCGATTTTAGTGACGCTATTTCTGCTCGTTTCACTGGCAGGGATCATTAAATTTGTTGAGCAGCTTCGCAAAGTAGGGGATGGCGACTATACGGCATTGAGCGCAGGTGTATTCACCTTATTAACTGTCCCAAAAGATATTGATATTTTCTTTCCCATGGCAGCATTGTTGGGAGCACTCATGGGGTTAGGAGCACTGGCTTCACGTAGTGAGCTAGTCGTCATGCAAGCTTCCGGTTTTACCCGTTTACAAATCGCATTATCGGTGATGAAAACGGCTGTTCCATTGGTCATTGTCGCAATGTTTATTGGTGAGTGGATCGCACCTGCGGGAGAGCAGTGGGCAAGAAATTATCGCGCAGAAAAAATCGTGGGTAACTCATTAGTCGTGACAGATGAAGGTATGTGGGCAAAAGATGCTAATGATTTTATCCATATTCAGCGGATTAATAATGCGACATCGATTCAAGATGTGTCTATTTATCGTTTTGATGACCAACGAAAATTGAAGTCTGTGATGTTTGCTGCAAATGGTGAGTACGACTCGGTAAATCAGCTTTGGGTGTTATCTCAAGTGGATGAGTCAATTCTTAGTAGCGAGAAAAAAATCACAGGTTCACAGCGATTAACCGTAGATTGGAAAACCAACCTAACCCCAGAAAAACTAGGAATAGTTTCACTAAATGCTGACTCGTTATCAATCCGCGGCCTGTATCAGTATGTCTCGTATTTAAAAGAAAGTGGCCAAATTGCTGCTGTTTACGAGCTCAGTATGTGGAAAAAAATATTAGCGCCATTATCTGCAGCCGTCATGATGTTAATGGCAGTTTCATTTATTTTTGGCCCGTTACGTACCGTTCCTATGGGCGTTCGTGTTATTTCAGGTATTGTGGGGGGATTTCTCTTTTACGTACTTAACCAAGGGTTCGGTAATTGGAGCTTAGTGTATTCGGTGCCACCGATTATTGCAGCAGCATTGCCAAGCGTCCTATTCCTGATAGTAAGTATCACATTGTTAGTTAAACGAAAATAACCGTTTATAGGCAAATAAAGGGCTGTGAGTCTTCGGGGTTCACAGCCCTTTTTCTTTTTAGCATCGCTGACTTAGCAGGACATTACCTAAGTGACTAATAATCCCTAACAGTTTGTTTTGAGGGCGAAACATAATATATTGCAGCTTGTTTCCCTCTAATGCAGGGACATATTCACCTTTAACACCAATGATATTGCAACGGCTTTTGTTAGCTAATTGTTGGGCGTAAGAAAACATTCCACCGTTAGCGGTATATGACTGACGAAGAGGGTAGGCGTGATTCCATACTTTTTCGGTAAATTCATTTTGTGCTTTTTGGCGAGTGTTATCGACTAACTGTTTATATTCAGCGGTTTTTACTGTTAGCTAAAAAGTGTATAACCGAGTGCGCTGATAAAGGCGATAAATGGCGGTTGTGGCCGAAATAATTTTCTTTTGGGGAGGGCTGCGTGAGGCTGGGGATCCATCGCTAAAATATTTTCACCGCTTTTATTAGCCAGTTGTTGAGCTAAAGAAAAAATGCCTCGTTTCATCCCATTATGTGTTTTGAATTTGAAAGCAGCAGAACATTCTTCTCGATAAATACGCCGCTCTTCTTGTCGACAGGCTTTAATCGCTAGCATTTCAAGATCATCAGAATAGCTTTTGGGGATTGAGATAGTTATCGATCTTGCTTTTAACTCTTTTGGGCTGTTAATACAGTGGTTTTTAATATCATTCAGAATGTTATTAAACTCGATTGGGCTAATTTTACGTTGTGGTTCGGAATGATAGTTCAGTATTGTTGAGGAGTTCTTGGTTCTCATTATGGACTCTTATAAGTAAGTGACATTACTAAAATATTATCGAGAACCTAATAAAATTGATTATAAAAAAGGCTAAGAAAATTATCAAAAACAGCCTGAATATCTCAGGCTGTTGTCGCAATTAATGTAATAACGCGGGTAAATCCACGTTTTAAGGTTGGGGTGTAACTCGCCATTGCTTGTAACGCTTCGGCGGTACTCCTTCAATGCTTCCCATACGCATGGTTAGCAGACAGTGAAGCGACCAGTTCGTTAACTCCAATTGTTAATTTACTGAATTTACTGTTATCTTTGCGGGTCATCACCACAAATACCCCAATATTTTGCTGTGGGATCATCGCCATATAGGTATTAAACCCACCGCCACCGCCAGTTTTTTGATAAATTCCCGGAGTGCCGTTTTTAGGCTTCATATACACCCACCCAAGACCGAGTCCATCAGCATGGCCTGCAACATCCATCCCATTAATTTCTAAAAGCTTTTCACGTGGAAAATAGATGCCTTGTTCACGGGCTGCTGTGACTTTTCTTAAGTTACTGTCTGTCGATAAAAATTGTTGCATCCATTTTTGCATATCTGCAGGGGTAGAATACACGCCACCACTTCCTGCTGCCGCGAGTGTGTTATGGCAAGGGCTTGGTTTTGTTCCTTCCATTAACCGTGCGCACTGCGCATTGTTAGGGGTATAAGTGGTATTCGTCATTTTGGCGGGAGATGTCACATAGTGGTTAAATAATTGGGGATAAGAGACTCCCGAAGCTTTAACCATCGCATCAGCCAATAAGTCATATGCTAAGTTGGAATAAGAAGCTTCTGTGCCTGGTGTCGCATCTAACTTACCTGTTTTTAGCCATGCCCAGCGGTTATCTTGAGTTGGCCAAATAAAAACAGGGCGACCCCATTTTCCACCGGGTTGTTCGCGAGGTAATCCACTAGTATGGCTCGCTAAATGATATAAGCGAATAGGCTGCCCGCTGGCATTATCAGGCACATTAACGCCGTGGTAGGCATACTGCTGTAACGGATCAGTAATTAACAGCTTCTTATCCTGTTCGAGCTTAATTAATATTTCGCTTGTCATTAATTTGGTAATTGATGCAATGCGAATTAATGAATTTGGACCGGGTTTTTTACCATTGCCAGGTGCGGTTTCACCATAATAGCGTGATAACGCCTGATTATTATCGATAACAATGATTGCCATGCCCCGTGCATTGCTTTCATTAAAAATGCGGTTAGCATACAAATCGACAATCTTAGCGACGCGCTCGTAAGTCCTTCTATCTCCCTCAAAAACCTGCCAATCTGAGGATTCAATATCATTACTTTGCAGAAACTTTGGTGCTTTTTCTGTCTTACTTGAGCACGCCATTAACACCAAAGACAATGCAGATACAGACAGAATTTTTAGAAATGATTTCTTCATGTTGGAAGCCAGCCGATATGATTGTTTGCAAATGACCTTTCAGCCAATATTATTTTTTCTTAGCGAAAATCTTCATTACGACACCAATTAAGATGCCAATAAAGATACCTGTTGCTATCCACCCAACAAAACCCATGATTAAACCTTAAATATTGACATTAGATTGCAGATAAACTAACAAAAATAATGACCTGCCGCCAGCCACAGAGCCTTGCGATAAGAAAAATAATTTGGGAGAAGTTAACATACTCATTAATAGATATATAAACAAAAGAAGCTTTCCCAGTGATTTAATCAGATCTAAGGAATATGCTTTTTTTTTAATCGAACAAACTGTAACTTCACGAATAAGTGTTGCCAGTAGACACAAGGCAAGTATAATGGCAGCGTTTTCCAAGAAACACATCACTTCGTGCCGGAGTGGCGGAATTGGTAGACGCAGTTGATTCAAAATCAACCGCCTTCGGGTGTGCCGGTTCGAGTCCGGCCTTCGGCACCATAAGAACATCAAGAGACGTCAACCGACGTCTTTTTTTGTATCTGAAATCCAGTGTTTGCAAGGCTTCCCCCGTGTTTTCAGTCAATGCATGTCAACCTAACTCAACCCACATCAACCTCCGAGTGAGTATACATCTGAGTATATACACCGCTTCGATAATGAATGTATACTCATTATATCTCGAATTACCGATGCTAAAGCAATACAGGCGCAGCCTGTGGCGTAGGTACATAGTTGATTATGTCACTCGAAATCATCAACTGTAATCTGAGATATCTCGTTTATATACTCACTCTGGGGTGAAGAGGACAAAGAATATGGCATTAACCGATATGAAAGTTCGTGCAGCTAAACCAGACGAGAAAGCTTATACACTGACAGACAGTGATGGCTTGTTTCTTTATATTCACCCCAATGGTTCTAAATATTGGCGCTTCCGTTTTCGCTTTGGCGGCAAACAACATTTAATGGCTTTTGGTGTATACCCTGAAATTTCTTTAGCAGATGCCAGAGAAAGAAGGGATGCCGCTAGAAAGCAAGTTGCTTTAGGTATCGATCCTCGTGAGCTCAAGAAAGAATTAAAGGAAGAGCAGCAAAAAGAGTTCAATACCTTTGAGAAGGTTGCTCGTGATTGGCATGCAACAAATAAGAAGTGGTCAGAAGGTCATAGCCATCGAGTACTCAAAAGCCTTGAGGACAATATCTTTGCTGCTATTGGTAAGCGTAATATCGCTGAACTGAAAACTCGCGATCTACTCGAACCGATTAAAGCCGTAGAGATGTCTGGACGTCTTGAGGTGGCGGCGCGTTTACAACAACGTGTAACAGGCATCATGCGCTATGCCGTACAAAGCGGTTTAATTGACTATAACCCAGCGCAAGACATTGCTGGTGCAGTTGCCACTGGTAAAAGAGTTCATAGAGCAGCATTAGAGCTTAAACGCCTACCTGAGTTCTTACAACGTATTGACGATTATAAAGGAAGACCTTTAACTAAACTTGCCGTCAAACTTACCTTGTTAGTCTTCATTCGTTCCAGTGAACTACGCTTCGCCCGTTGGGATGAAATTGATTTTGAGAATGCCATGTGGACGATCCCTGCTGAACGCGAAGCGATAGAAGGGGTTAAGCACTCCCATCGTGGATCAAAAATGCGTACTCCTCACTTAGTCCCTTTAAGCCGACAAGCCATTGAGATTTTAAAACAGATCTATCAATTCAGCGGTAACCATGAATTGATATTTATCGGCGATCACAACCCTAGAAAACCGATGAGTGAAAATACGGTAAACAACGCATTACGAGTGATGGGCTATGACACTAAGACAGAAGTATGTGGGCATGGCTTCAGAACGATGGCGTGTAGCTCGTTGATTGAGTCAGGGCTATGGTCGAAGGATGCAGTAGAAAGGCAAATGAGCCACCAAGAACGCAACTCAGTGAGGGCTGCTTATATTCATAGAGCTGAACATATTGAGGAACGGAGGCTGATGGTGCAGTGGTGGGCTGATTATCTGGATGCGAATAGGGAGAGGGAAATTTCGCCGTTTAGTTTTGCGAAATTAGGCAATGAGATAGTGTGAGGGTTGCAGATACAGTTTTGCATACCTTGCTAGATATTCATCAAAAGCTGGTTAGCCAAGAAAGCGATTTAATTGCTTAGGTATGAAGGAGGGCTAACAGGACACGGTCTTCGCCACGAGATGGGGACTATCGTGAGAAAGGTTTTAATTTAGCATGGGTTGAAACCCAGCTGGCACATATCGATAAAAACGCGAACCGTGGCATGTATAACCATGTTCAGTATGTGGATGGACACAAATAAATGATGCAGCGGTATGCGGATTACATGGATGAGTTGGAGGGGAGCTTGGATAATGTGGTTAGTGTGAATTTTAAGTAACTAAAATAGCCATTCGTACGTAAATGCGTATAGATGGCTTTGTAAGATGGGTTATATTCGCGATTTCATGCAATTTATATCGAAAATTAGTGAAGCGGACTCCCTAAGCAGATGGTAATCCAAGTTTGTCAAAGAATGCACGGTTACGCTCTCCTGCAGCTTTCACCAATTGATCAAAACTAATCACTTCGATATAAGCGTGGGAAGGTTCGTTATAACCGAAATAGCCCATCCCATCAGATGTGATCCGCAAATTGCCCCGACGACAGCGTCGGTGCATAGATTCAGTGAGGTCACAAAGAACGTAACAATAGCCAGGTATGTCATTATTACCTGGAATTGGGCGGCCATTCTTTGTCGTTACCTTCCCTTCACGTATACGCTCTAAATAACTGAGTGCTTGATCAATAGGATCTTTATCTTCACCTTCTCGCATATCATTTCGCATTGGCCGTTTGATTTCGACAACGGTAATGGAGGCAAGTGGGAAGCTGTTTTGGTCATTAACAAGAAGTGGGTTGTCAAATACTTTCATGCTGAGTAAATCAGGTTCCTTTGTAGAACTATTGCCAGTGATAGGCATCGAGTTGAGCGTTTTATCCGAAGCTAAATAGTTATGAAATGCCAAACGTTCGTCAATTAACCAAAGGTTGCAGGAATCAAGGAAAATCTCGCCGGAATCTTTGCGCATAGGCATGATAAGTTCATGGATCATATCTTCACGGGCATATTTTCCGTCTTCTAGCCGCTCAATAGATTTTTGTAGAAGGTCAATAATCACCTTGCGGTGAGAAACATAATTGGCAAGATCTGACTTTTTAAGGTCCCCAGCTCTGCGTAGGTACTCGCTTAGTCGCTCCTTATATTCTTCTACATGTTCTTTATTCTGGGGCTGCATGATATCGTGGCCTTCGCTCACCAGTTGGCGCTCTACTTCATACCACTGAGCATGTAAATGCAACTCTAGTTCTTTATCTGACTTCTCAGGGTCAACGATCAGTAAATCTTCTGGATGTAGTGGTCAACTAAAATTGGCCACGGTTTTAGAGTTTTTCCGGTATTGGTTTTCTGATTCGTTTGGTGGTAATCCACCGTTATATTCATGCGGCCTGACTTCGCTGTAATACCCGACGATATAATCCGTTATTGCATGGGCTGCTTCACTGAAGCTGATGTAGCCGGTCACCGGCACCCACTCATTTTTCAGACTTCTGAAGAAGCGCTCCATCGGGCTGTTATCCCAGCAGTTACCACGCCTACTCATACTTTGTTTTATCCGGTATCGCCACAGTAACTGTCGGAACTGCCTGCTTGTATAGTGGCTACCCTGATCACTGTGGAACATGAGCCCGGATGGCTTATTTCGTATTTCCCATGCCATTTTCAGCGCTTTGGTTGTCAGTTTGCTGTCCGGAGAAAATGACATTGCCCAGCCCACGGGTTTCCTTGCGAACAGGTCGAGTACAACGGCCAGGTATGCCCAGCGTTTACCGGTCCAGATATACGTTACGTCGCCGCACCATACCTGATTGGGCTCTGTCACTGCGAACTGTCGCTCAAGGTGGTTCGGGATAGCAATGTGTTCATGACCGCCACGTTTATACCGGTGAACAGGCTGCTGACAGCTCACCAGCCCCATCTCCTTCATTAGCCGTCCGGCAAGCCATCGTCCCATCCGGAAGCCCCTGTGTGTTGCCATTACAGCGATACTTCTTGCACCTGCTGAGCCATGACTGAGGCCGTGCAGCTCCTGAACCTGACTACGTAATACGGCTCTCCTGCCGTCCGGATTGTCAGGCCGGTTTTCCCGGTATCTATAGCTGCTGCGGTGAACTCCGAACACGCAGCAAAGAGTGGCCACAGGATAATGCGCTCTGAGTTTCCCGATCACCGAGACCTGTTCAGGGAGTCTGACATCAAGAGCGCGGTAGCCTTTTTTAATATTTCGTTTTCCATTTCAATACGTTGAATTTTTTTCTTCAGCTCACGTATCTCAATTTGTTCCGGCGTGATAGGGGATGCTTTCGGTGTTTTGCCTGCCCGTTCGTCCCGTAATTGCTTTACCCACCGCGTCAAGGTGGAAAGCCCGATATTCATGGCTTTCGCGGCATCTGCAACTGTATAGTTCTGATCCACAACCAGCTGGGCTGATTCACGTCTGAATTCTGCACTGAAATTTCGTTTTTTCATTAAGGCACCTGTGTTGTTCTGAGGTGAGCATATCACCTCTGTTCAGGTGGCCAAATTTATTAAACCACTACAATACATAGCGTTATTTACACGCTACGTATTTGACGTGTATTTTCATTTAACTTAAGATGCACCTAATTCATTACGTTTGTCAATTTGGTGCATTTTGACAACTCTTTTAGCGCCTTTATCCCACCATATAGCACCTTTCTTACCACACTCCCCGAAATCTTGCAGGGTTACTTGCTGTGTATCGTACGGTATGTTGTATATTCGTATGCCCCAAATAATCCTGAATTAAACGCGTATCGGCACCTCTATCCGCTAATGCATAACCACATGCATGTCGTAACATGTGGGGATGAATACCTAGGGTCAGCTCAGCTAGCTCGCCAAGTCGTGAAAAAAGTTGATAAAAGCGCTGGCGAGTCATGGCAGTCCCTCTTTCAGATAAGAATAACCACTGGCTTTCTTTCCCTTTCCATGTATTTCTAATTTTTAGCCAAGCTTTAATGAGTGGGATCTCTTCATCAATCAGTGGGTGATTAACTGAAAAACCATTCTTTAAACGGTGTACATAAAGTTCATTACTTTCTAAGTTAAGATCAGATAATTTTAGCGATAGGGCTTCGCTTGCCCTTAGACCATGTATAAAGCACATATAAATTAAGCAAGAATTACGTTCGGGATGTCGCGACAAATGACAAGCAGCTAAAAGTCGAGATATTTCCTGTTGAGTTAAATACTTACGAGTGGACATGAACGTTTCCCTATTTAGTCAAAAAAGGTCAATCATATCTAAATTAATCGACCTAACACATTAATTTTTTTAGATAAATATAATGCCTTTATTCTATGAGTGAAATAAAAAATTATTTATTATCCGCCAAGTCGGTAATTGAAGACTAATTAACTAAAGTTTTATATTTGGTTAATCAATTTTTATTCTGTGTTATAAATGCGAGGGAAAAGGGATTATTTGCCTACGAAACAATACTTGCTCGTCGATGAAAGCAGCTAATTTCCATTTTTCGTGCCGGCCCACTCACCATTCTACGAGTTGCTTTTAATGGCCCCATGTTGTTTTTTCCCGCTGTCTTTCTCCGAGTATTTTATGGTTAAATTCCTACCCGTTTCTTTAAAGGGAAAATTTCTTTAAGATGAAATGGAGTTAAGTCAAATAAAGTCACTATTAGGTTCCCATGAGAATACTATTAATTGAAGATCACCTAAAAACCCAAGTGTGGGTCAAAAATGGGTTAGAAGAAGCGGGTTTTCTCGTTGATGTGACTAATGATGGTCGCGATGGTCTCTATTTTGCCTTAGAAAACAGTTATCAATTGGTGATCCTCGATATCATGCTGCCTGGTATGAATGGCTGGGAAATTTTAAAAATCTTACGCACAGCTAAAAACATACCGGTGATTTGCCTCACTGCGCGGGATGCCGTTGATGACAGAATTAAAGGTTTAGAGCTTGGTGCCAATGACTATCTCGTTAAGCCGTTTTCGTTTTCTGAATTATTAGCCAGGGTTAAAAACCAATTAAAAATTAACCAGCCAGCCTCAACCACCATAACTATTGCGGATTTAAAAATCGACTTAACTCGCCACGATGTTGAGCGTGCTGGAAAGAAAATCACCTTAACTCGGCAAGAGTTTTCCTTATTGCTGTTTTTCGTTCTACATTGCGATGAAATTTTACCTAGAACCTTAATTGCTAGCGAAGTTTGGGGCATCGATTTTGAAAGTGACACGAATATTATTGATGTGGCTATCCGTCGATTGAGAAAAAAAATCGATGATGAATTTGACGTTAAACTCATCGAAACCATTCGAGGGATGGGATACCGTTTAAATAGGCCAATAGAATGAAAAAGAAATCACTTCGATTCAAACTTATTTCTCTGTTTATCATTCTTATGGTTACTAATGCTGGAGTGGTGACATGGATTTTGTATCATTCACTCAAAAATGAACTATCTCAACAAGATAATAATTTACTGGTTAACCGTGCGGAGCAGCTTGCCAAACTCATCGCTGGTGGCATTGATATCAAAACACTTCCCATGTATTTCCAAAGCATGATGGACATGCGCCAAGACTTGATCCAAATCTCTGATGCAGCAGGGCAAATATTGGTCACAACCAATCGCGAGTTATTGGGCTCCCAACCTCTTCAGTTAGTCAATCTTGAGCAGCTAAACATCAATGCCATTAACCATTGGCAAACTGCTCAAGGCATCCCTATTTCTGCGGTCTATTTTTCGATGAATTCTCCAATAGGGCCGCTCCATGTGGTGCTTGGTAAAGTTTCTGTCGACCGTAGTGGCGTGTTGGCTCAATATCTTACCCAAAGCGTGGTGATTTCTGTCCTCTCAATTTTGCTGATGGGGCTACTTAGCTTATGGCTGTTGAAAAAAGGGTTATCCGAGATTCAAGCATTGAGCCAGATAACGGTCAAAACAGACGTTCATGCATTAAATGATCCAATCGATATTGATCAGCTACCACAAGAGCTAAAAGAGCTGGGCGAATCAATGAATACGATGCGCCAGCGGTTAAAGCATGATTTTGTCAAACTTACTCAATTTGCTGATGACTTGGCGCATGAGTTGAGAACCCCAATTAATGCGATTCGGGTACAAAATGAAATTACACTTCAGCGCTCGCGCAGTGTTAGCGAATATGAAGGGATGATAGTCAGTAATATTGAAGAGCTCGATAAACTGTCACAAATGATCCAAAGTACTTTGTTTATTGCCCGTGCGGAAAATAAAAATATTACCTTAAATCGAGAAAAACTTTCCTTATATACGTTAGTTAACGATGTTTACGAACTCTTTTCTGCCTATGCAGAAGAAAAACAGATTGAGCTGTATTGTGAGCCCTCATCCCTGACTCTGGATGCTGACCCAGTATTACTCAGCCGAGTTTTAGTGAATATTGTCTCCAACGCGATTAAATATTCTCACCCAGGCACTTGCGTCGTTACCCAAATTATTGCTCTGCCGCAACAGCGAGAAATTAAAATTACTAACCAAGGTGAACCTCTACAAAATAGTGATGAAATTTTCACCCGTTTTTGGCGCGGGGATAATGCTCGAACGACAGAGGGAACAGGACTCGGGTTAGCGATTGTGAAAGCGATAGTCGAATTACATGGCGGATCAGCGAGTTTTGAACACCATGCAGGAACCAGTACCATTACCCTGAAATTTCCTACAATTAAGTAAGATGACAAATTTGTCATCTTACTGTCAGCCACTTTTGTCGTACTTTCGGTATAACTAATTTCATATCCTTTTTGCTATGGAGCGCATGATGAAAAAGTTACCTAAAATTCCCGCATCTCAAATCACGGATGAAACCCTCTTTTTTATGAAACGCCGTCAGCTACTTAAGGCTTTAGGCATTGGAGCTGCAGGTTTAACCGTTGCGACGACGGCTAATGCAGGGCTGTTTTCTTGGTTCGATGACGATACGCCAACACCTCCGATGACGCCAAGAAAACCTCTGACATTTATTCAACCTGAAGAGTTTCAGCCATCTTTAACCCTCACCCCTGAAGATAAAGTGATTGGTTATAATAATTTTTATGAATTTGGGCTCGGTAAATCCGATCCTGCCGAGAATGCCCATACTTTAGTCACGGATGAGTGGACGGTGACAATAGATGGCGAAGTGAATCGTCCCCTGACGCTTAATTTAGATGACATAAACACTAAGTTTCCCTTAGAGGAGCGCATCTATCGCATGCGCTGTGTTGAGGCTTGGTCGATGGTCATTCCATGGGTTGGCTTTCCTTTAGCGAAATTATTGGCTTTAGTCGAACCCACTAGCAAAGCTAAATATGTGGCTTTTGAAACACGCTACGCACCAGAACAAATGCCAGGACAAAAAAGTCGTTATATTGGTGGTGGTTTATCGTACCCCTATGTTGAAGGGCTACGCTTAGACGAAGCTATGAATCCACTGACTTTGCTGGCGACCGGCGTTTATGGAAAAACATTACCCAACCAAAACGGAGCACCGATCCGGTTGGTCGTACCATGGAAATATGGCTTTAAAGGGATTAAATCTATCGTCAAAATTCGCCTTACTGAGCAAATGCCTGACACGACATGGAACTTATCAGCGCCGAGCGAATATGGCTTTTTTGCCAATGTGAATCCAGATGTAAGCCATCCTCGTTGGTCACAAGCCACCGAACGTTTTATTGGTGCTGGGGGCTTAGGCCAAGTGACCCGCCAGCCAACATTGTTGTTTAATGGATATGGCGAACAAGTGGCAAGTTTGTATCAAGGAATGGATTTGCGGAGATATTATTGATGCCCCAAGACAATAAGTTCATTGTTGGATTAACCAAAGGGAGCTTTCATCTTATTGCTTTGCTCCCTTTGGTATGGCTGATTTTTTTAGTCGATACCCAACGGCTTGGAGCCGACCCTGCCAAAGATATCCAACATTTTACAGGAATAGCGGCTTTACGTTTGCTCGTTATTATTGTACTGATCCCACTGGTTGCGAAATTATTGCGATTTACTGCCTTGTTTCAGACGCGAAAATTACTGGGGTTATGGTGTTTTTTCTGGGCTGTGCTGCATTTAAGTAGCTATCTATTACTTGAAATTGGCGTAAATAATTTGGCGCTATTTTTCGAAGAGATTTTTTCGCGGCTCTATTTAGTGATTGGCGCGATAGCTTGGTTGTGTTTATTGTTGATGGCAGTCAGTTCATTCAACCGTATACGCCTTTATTTGGGCGTATGGTGGAAAAGAATTCATATGCTGCTTTACCCTACGCTCATATTGGCGCTTTGCCACTATACTTTGTCATTAAAAACCTTAACACCTGAACCATTTATCTATTTAGCCATCGTGGGAAGTGCGTTTGCTTATCGCATGCGGAGCCAGCAAACACAACGAATAAAATCTTAATAAAGGTTGACGTGCTTTAATTGTATTCCTACCTGATATTATCAAATGCCGGTACTGAAGTTTCTCAGTATTAGGCATTCACTTTATCAAAGCACAAAATTACATGTGTGAAATATAATCTCTTAATACTCATTATTAGTGTAATAAATCCCCTGATTTTTAGACTGTGTTGGAATTTATTGGGTGCTAGTGATGATTTCTGTGGTATATAATTTCGATTATAAATTTTACGGTAATTTATAATTAATTTGTTGGTGTTTGTAAATAACAAGGTTAAGATAAATCTTAAAAAAATCTCATATAATTTACAAACACAAAATCTGAGTAAATCTACTTTTTTAAGTTGTATTTCGTGGTTGAAATTTAACCATAAAATACATCTCATTAGTAAAAAATATGTTTTAATATTTTTAAGTGTATCAAAATGTAATTTTTTAGGTGGTAAGCTTTGGTTTTTAATCTATAACATACTGTTATTTATATTATTAATTTAAGTGTGATTTTTTTTTGTTACATTTCTCCTATATTAATAGAGCGATAAATGTTTTTAATAGTAATCAATTTGCTCTATCGATTATACAAAATAAATAATCAGACATATAATAATCAAAAATTTTAGGACGGTATCTATGGTTCAGATT
Organism: Providencia sp. PROV109; assembly: GCF_033681625.1. Lineage (NCBI taxonomy): Bacteria > Pseudomonadati > Pseudomonadota > Gammaproteobacteria > Enterobacterales > Morganellaceae > Providencia > Providencia sp. PROV109. The sequence continues at coordinate 4,043,641 of NZ_CP096320.1, read as the reverse complement.
GGTGCCTATAATTAATTTTTAATATAAAGGTTAAATTAAATGACTTATTTTTCTAATGAGATAAATAAAGAAATAGGGCAGTATCTGAGAGGAATTAGAAAAGAGCGAAACTTAACAGGGGAAGAGTTGGCAAAAAGATTGAATATTAGTCAACAGCAGATATCTCGATATGAAACGGGAAAAACAAAACTGACATTTGAAATGATGGACACAATCCTTTTGATATTCAATAAGTCATGGAGAGACCTTTTTAATCATGTAATAGATAGATATGATAATGAAAGATTACAATGTATTATAAAAAATGAAAATAATTATTTTGCTATCTTAGATAAAGACACTAAAAAAATGTGGCGTTAATTCAGTCAATAAAAATATAACCTATTTTACAAAGTGTAATCATTAAATATAACTTGTATATATGATAACTTTATTAAAAATAATCATTAATTTAATTAAAAATAATGATTATTTTTATCTAAAGTTGTTATTAACAACTATTTGGCGAAACATACATTATACGAGTATTATACAGGATTAAATAATCATGAAATTGAATAAATTTGTAATGGGTGCTGTATTTGCATCAGGCTTTGCTTCGTTCGCAGCAATGGCTGCTTATACTGGTACACCTACTAACGGTACTATCGAATTTTCAGGTGAATTAGTGAATTCTGCTTGTGGTTTAAGTGAAGAATCAAGTCCTGTAAAAGTAAACTTTTATCAGATCCCTGTTTCTAATTTAAAAAATGGTGAGCGTGCAGGTAATATCAAGAAAGATATCGTTCTGCAAGGGTGTGATACTACCGTTGCACAAACTGCAACTGTAACTTATACACCATCAACTATTAACCCTAATGATAATACATTAGCGGCGTTCACTTCAGGTACTGCAAGTGGTGCTGGTATCGGTTTAAGAGACAATGGAAATAAAGATGTTGTTTGGGGACAAGCTTCTACAGCAGTTAATTTAACTGATGGTAAAACTGCAATTCCATTCGTTGCTTATTTAAAATCTGATAATGCATCTAATGCAGTAACTCCAGGTAGCTTTGATTCAACCATCAATTTTAAAATTGATTACCAATAATTTGTAATTGATTTTATACCAAGATGCGGAGTGTTAAATACTCCGCATTAATAAAATCTACCAATAACTAAATGGTATTATCCATGACTATTCGGGTTGCAAAAATAGCACTAGGCTCTAGTTTGCTATGGCCTCTATTAAGTTGGGGAATGACCGCCAATAACACCCCTGGTGATATTGTAATGCAAGGTGAATTAATAGAAGCCTCATGTACGATTGATCCTGAAAGCCGAGAACTTTGGGTTAATTTTGGTGAAATCAGTGCCCGAGAGATCACTCCTGAAGTCAATATGCTGGTGAGTAAGAATTTTGCTATAAAGCTCGTTGGATGTACGTTGCCTTCTAATGATAAAGGTAGTGCATCACGCGCGCAAATAACCATGATGGGAACATCTGTTAATGATGATCAACTTTTACAAGTAAGCGGCGATTCAGAGGGGTTTGGAATTCAGTTTAGAGACTCTCACGGCGAAATACTTAAACTTAATAGAAAAATGCCGGATTACACATTATTAGAAGGGCGCAATAGATTAGATTTTACTGCAATTTTAGTTGCTTATCAAAAGCATATTAAGGCAGGTGATTTCGCTGGAGTTCTAAGGTTTAGAATGGATTATTTCTAAAGCTAATAATAATTACATATAAAAGAGAATTGAGCTAAATCTCTAGCCTAATGAGTGAATACTGAGTAACTAAAATGATTATTTTAAATGGAAATATAAATAATATAAAAAAACTATTTGCAATATATATTGCAGTACTTTGCTATTCACCAAATATGTCTGCAAATGATCTTGTTGAGTTTAATGTTGACGTATTAGATGTTGGTGACCGTAACAATATTGATTTAACTCGATTCTCTAAAGATAATTTCGTATTTCCTGGGACATATTTATTAGATCTCTATATTAATGGACAATCATTGTCTCAGCAGAAGGTCACTTATATTACCGATCCTCACGATAGTGAAAAATCATTAGTTTGTTTTACCCCTAAGCAAATTGAAATGTTAGCGCTCAAAGAAGATGCGTTAAAAAAAATCCAAGCCATATCCCCTGAATGTTCAAATATTTTACCTATTTCAGGCGTTAAAATTAATAATCATGAAGGCAAACTGGATATCACTATTCCACAGGCATGGATGAAATATTCCGATCCTAGTTGGGTGCCGCCTGAGCGTTGGGATTCTGGGGTTTCAGGCCTTATATTTGATTATAACCTGACCGGGTCAGTTTCTCGTTCTTTGACGACACATACAAATAAACACTCATTATCAGCATATGGCCAAACGGGATTTAACTTGGGGGCATGGCGTTTTAGAGCTGATTATCAAGCTAATTATAACGAGCGTGGCGATAGAAAATTCGATTGGAACCAGTTTTATGCATATCGTCCTCTGATCCACATGGCGGCTAAGCTGACACTGGGTGAAATTTATCTAAGTTCTCAGGTTTTTGACACGATTCGCTTCACTGGTTTTAACCTTGCCAGTGATGAACGTATGTTACCGCCGAATCTACGAGGATATGCACCACAGATTAATGGTATCGCGAAAAGCAATTCAAAAATTGTTGTGACTCAAGCTGGGCGTGTCGTTTATGAAACGACGGTACCTGCGGGGCCATTCAGTATTCAAGATTTGCAAAGCTCAATCCGTGGAACCTTGGATGTCAAAGTTGAAGGTGATGACGGCGAGGTATCGACTTTTCAAGTTGATACGGCAAATATCCCTTATTTAACTCGCCCGGGTTATGTGCGTTACAACGCTTCGGTCGGTAAGCCATCTCGATTTAATCACAAGCCTGAGGGGCCAATGTTTGCCACGGGAGATTTCTCTTGGGGGCTGAGCAATAACTGGTCACTCATTGGAGGCCTACTTTTTGCGGGTAGGGATTACACCGCAATATCTGCTGGGTTAGGGCGCGATTTATCTATATTTGGTGCACTTTCTGCAGATATCACACAATCCATTAGCCGAATGCCGGGTGATAACACACAAACGGGTTCTTCTTATCGTCTGAGTTATTCAAAGTCATTTGATGAACTTAACAGTACGATTACTTTTGCGGGTTACCGCTTCTCGCAGGATAAGTTTAGAACGCTGTCGCAATATTTAGATGAGCGTGAAAACAAATATCTGGGTATTGGCCGTCAAAAAGAGATGTATACCGTTACAGGGAATAAAACTTTTTGGGCGGATGATCCTGATTGGAGAACGACAGTATTCTTAACTTATACCCATCAGACCTTTTGGGACCAAACATCTCAAGATAGATATGGCTTATCCGTGGGGCGAACATTTCGTCTAATGGGCATCAATGGTGTCTCAACCAATATTGCGGCTTACCGTTCTGACTATCGAGGTCGACGTGACGATAGCATTTCACTTTCGGTTTCAGTGCCTGTTGGTGATAGCCGTTGGGCTGGATACGACTTGCAAAATAGTGGTAGTAAGACCAGCCATATGCTGTCTTACAGTGATAACAGGGATACGAATAATTTATGGCGAGTTAGAGCCGGCCGAAGCAGCGATGATCGCGTCCGGTTTGATGGATATTATCAAAAACGGACGCAACTTGCTGAAGTTAATACCAATGTGAGCTATCAAGAAAGACAAACGGCATCGATCAACGGGACATTGCGCGGTGGCTTCACTGCTACTAAGCATGGTGCTGCATTGCATAACAGCACCGGTACAACGGATACAGCAAGAATTATGGTCGATACCAACGGTGTTGGTGGCGTGCCGTTTAACCATGAAAAAACGCGAACTAACTGGGCTGGTATCTCTGTTGTGCCTGATATTGTCAGCTATTACAGCTTCGACACACGTATTGATGTCGATAAGTTAAAAAATAACGTTGATACCAATAAGGCGATCGCAACCTCGACATTAACAGAAGGGGCAATCGGTTATCAGCGATTTGATGTTGCACAAGGTGAAAAGCTCATTGCCACCATTCGTTATAACGATACGGTACCTCCGTTTGGTGCTGATGTGACAAACGCGGATGGAATTAACATTGCCATGTTAATGGAAAATGGGTTGGCATACTTGATGGCAGTAAATCCTAAAGAAACGTTAACAGTATCTTGGGGTGGAAAAGCGCAATGTAAAATTCAACTGCCTGAAAAAATAAATTCGGGCATGTCAGTTTTGCTGCCTTGCCAATAATGTAATGACAGTTTGAAAAAGTATTCTATAAGGTAGAGAAAATGGCGATTCGTATAAATAAATGGGTAGGTGGTTTGCTAGTTATGATGGTTGGCGTAGGGCAATCATATGCAGGTATTTCACTGGATAGAACACGACTGATTATTACAGGCGATGAAAACTCTGCGAGTGCTAATTTATCAAACACCAGCTCAAGTATTCCTTTTCTTGCTCAGTCATGGGTTGAAGATGCCAATGGGAAAAAAATTACATCGCCATTAGTTGTATTGCCACCATTACAGCGCATTAATGGGGGGCAAAAAGGGGTTGCTCGTGTTTCAAAAACAGCCGAGATAGATAAGTTACCTCAAGATCGTGAAAGTCTATTTTATTTAAATGTGCGCGAAGTTCCGCCAAAACCCGATAAACCGAATGTTTTACAGTTAGCGATGCAATCGCGTATTAAATTATTTTATCGGCCGACAGCCATTATTCCTAAATCTAGAAGTGCGGTTTGGCAAGACCAAGTCATATTTTATAAACAGGGAAATAACTGGCGTGCTGAAAACCCAACACCTTATTTTGTAACCATTATTAGCCTTAATAATAAACCAGTGGCAGAAGGTGGAAAAAAACTAACCGATTTTCCAGGAGTGATGATTGCCCCTAAATCGCATCTCGATATTAAGGTCAATAGTTCAGGCGAGAGTTTCACCATGATGTATGTGAATGATTATGGTGGTCATCCAGAACTTAAATACAGTTGTAGCGGAAATACGTGTAAAGCGTTACCACCAGAGCAACAGATTCGCTAGGAGTATTGATATGAACATTAGGTGCTTAGGGATCGTGTTATTGGGATTAGGAAGTTTCTCCGCAGTTGCAGAAATTGCGGATGAAAAGCTGTCTCGCCAAACATTGCTAGACGTACATAGTACTGTGCATTTGACAGGAAGCGTTTATGCATCACCTTGTGTTCTTGAATTAGAAACACAAGAGCAGTATGTCGATTTAGGTGACATCAATGCCAGAGAATTTCACCGCATTGGCGATAGAAGTACTCCTGTTGCATTTAATATTCGGCTCAAAGATTGCCAACGCGGGGCATCCAAGTCATTTGTGAATGCTGCTGGAGAGGCAACTCAAAATGCTCAGCGTTATTACTTGACGGGAGAAAGCGCAGTTTCATTGAGTATTGCGGGAGATACGGATTTTTTTAACCCTGAACTTGTGCGAGTTACAGGCGATGTTCGAGGCGCAGGATTACGTATTTCCAGTAAAGATCATCAAAACTTAATGGTCAATCAGCCAACAAGTTCATGGGTGATCAAACCTGGTGATAACAACATTACACTTAATGCCTCATTGGAATCTACAGCACAGTCTGTTTCAGCGGGAACTTTTAGCGGATTAGTTAGGCTAAAACTGGAGTATTTATAACCATGTTTGTATCCAACAACAAAAAACTAAAAGATATGACTATTGTGGCCGGTCTATTCACAATAGGGTTAATGCCGTTATCTGCTTTAGGCTTTCCTCACGGCTCCGCTATACCTGATGGGGGGACTTACACATTCGAAGCGACAATGAATAATCAGCTACTGGTCAATGAGAAAGATGCTGAAACAGTATTCAATTTTGATGTGGGTAACTGGCCTTTTTTCGATATTTACTGCCAAAGTTATATGAAGCCAGGAGGTCCTGGAAATTCAGATCCTGATTCAGGAATGACATTTGATTTAATGTCAACCATTCCTACATCAATGCAAAACCCAGGGTACCTGAACCTTAATGAATATTTTGATGTAAAAGTTGAAATTCAAATAGGGGGAAGGGTTGGTCAGAAAGTTACTGTCCCAGTGAAGGATATGTGGAATGGGGGATCTGACCCAATAGAGTGTACACCACCGAGTGTTAATAGCCGTGACTATGGCGTCGAGCTACGGACAGGGTCGAGTGGGACAATCACGTTTAGGCTGAAAAAACCGATTATTAATGGCATTACCATCAACCAAGCTGAGCTGGTACAGGTTTTTGCCAAAAAAGGCAGCCCAGCGAATGGCAGTACAGCTTATGCGCCAATCCCTTCAACTCGGGTTGTTTTAGGAGCAGGGATCATCACGGTTGCTGATGAGTGTACGATTAATGAAGGTAACCCAATTAATATTGATTTTCTTGATGTAGCAAATACGAGTGAACAGTTAAATGGAATTAATTATGCTCAGCCCTTTAAGATCCCAGTTAAATGTACCGGTGGAAGTTTTACAACAGGTGATTTAAATATCAAGCTGTCACTCTTACCGGGGGCGTCAGGCAGTGCGGATTTTAACCCTGATTATTTCGGTACGTTAAAAAACGGTGTGAAACGCACAAATCTTGGCATTGTGGTGACTGATAATGTGGCGGGTACATTGGTAAAACCGAATCAAGCATACCAAGTGCCTGACTTTATTAATAACCAAGGTACCTGGAACTTAACGGCTGCGCCAATAGCTGCGCCTGGTAGTAGTGTGGAAGAAGGTGAATTTACAAGTACCGGGACAATCCTTGCTGAATTCCAATGAGGCCGATCATGCGAAATAATAATCAGATAAAGCGTACAAAATATTTATTGTCGATTGGCTTATATTTATTAGTCTCGGGGCCGATGAGTGCGAGTGTGATCCCAACTAATATGGGAAGCTATTCATTCAGAGGCATGGTTATTGCTACGCCATGTCAGATAGCGCCGGGAAGTGAGAAGGTCCCTGTTGATTTTCAACAAATTTCGGTTAAAGACCTTTATAAAGAAGGTAAGTCGAAACCTTTAATTTTCTCAATCCATTTAACGAATTGTAATACGACCATATTTAAATCGGTGACAGTGACTTTTAATGGAATTGAAAATAAGAATCTTCCTGACCATCTTGCGATTAGTGACCAAAGTGAAGCTAGCGGAATCGGTATTGGGTTATTAAACTTAAATGAGACACCCATAGAATTGAATACGCCATCATTAGCACAAAATCTGGCAACAAATAATACGGAAATTCAATTTAAGGCTTATGTCGAGGCTGAGCCTGAAGCGAGAATTAACCAAACGATTACCTATGGGAATTTTTATAGTACTGCGTACTATACATTAAATTATCAATAACGAATGAAAACATGATGTTTGCAATCAAAATTAAAGATAATAAAAAAGAACGTTATCCATGGGTTCTTTTAAGTTTTGTCGTTATATTTTTTGGCATTATATTGCATATTTATCTGCCGAATATGGGCGGAACAGGTTTGTCATTACCATTCAATATAATTAGTAGTTTTTTTATTGCTTTTTTTATTGTATTGGTTAGTATTACACAAATTAAAAATTCAAGCTTATATTACTCTAAGTCGAGTAATTATATTACGATTGGATTGGTCTTATTATTAGGCTTGTGTTTTTTTGCGCCTAAAGATTACCAGTTTAATGCATACTTGACAGCATATTGGTTATTGGGCGCGTTATTTTTTTATCAAGCTTTACTGCAAATAAATATTTCAGAAACTGTATTGAAAATAATTGTTTGCAGTATATTATTTTCTGCTATTATTGAGAGCCTATTTTCAATAGCACAAATTTTTAATTTTTTTCCGATATCAGGGGATAGGTCATATGGCGTATTCCAACAAGTTAATGTTCTCTCTAGTTTTATTTGTGTTGGCATTGCCAGTGCAATAGGTATGTTTATTTTAATGAGAACTGTCACATGGTATGCGTCAGCCATTATCATTGTGAGTCTCGTTTTAATGAGCGTGGTATTGCCATTGTCTCAATCATTAACTGGATATTTAAATTTATTATTAATTGTTATTGTTTTTTATTTTTTTGCAAAGTATCATCGTAAATATATTTTTTATTCTTTAATGTCGATTGTTATCGGTCTTATTATTGGCTATGGAATAAAAATTGGTTTTAATATTTCTGACTTTTCTGAAAGTAAATTACAGACATCGCACATTAGATGGGTGTTATGGCAGCATAGTTTATATTTATTTAGTGAAAATATTTTATTTGGTACGGGTGTTGGTAGTTTTGAATCTGTATTTTTAGAGCGCTTTGGTGGTGGGTTACTTGGAACCAGTGAAAGGGTCATATCACATCCACATAATGAGATATTACGTTGGATGGTTGAAGGTGGGGTAGTTGGCATTGCTGCGATATTGTTAGTTATTATTGGTAGTGGGTATCTACTTTATTCTTCATTAAAAAATAAAAATAATAATTATGTTTTTTTAGTTATTGCGTTACCAATTGTTTTTCATATGATGACAGAGTTTCCATTGTGGCTATCAATACCTCATGGGATGGTATTGATACTGTTAATACGTTGTGCTGATATTCCAACTAAAAAGTATCATTTAAATAAAATTGTAGGGTATTGTTCGAAAACAATTATTGCGTTAGGTGGTTTGTTATCCATGGGGTTGCTGTATTTTACTTTGCAAACGCAGCAATATTTAACGTATATCGAAAAAACAGGGCAACAGTTTCTTCTTTCTATGAATGAGCCCGATTATAGCGAGTGGAAATATTACTTAATCAATGATCGTTATAAATTGGATCTCAATATGGGGTATTTGTTACGCTATAACGAGACACAGAACCCCTATTACTTGAATTTATTTTCGTCTTGGGCAGAAAGCTATTCTCGTTCTTGCCCAGATATTAATGTTTATTTTTCTTGGATTCTTGTTTTAAATGAATTAGGTGAGAAAGAGAAAGCAAAAAGCGTCAAAGGAAAAGCGATTTTTTTATTTGATAATAATGAGAAATTAGAAGGATTGAATTTTTAATTATTCACGTGGTAATTCGTGTGTTAATTAAAAATCTAAAGGATTTATTGGTGTTAATTATCAATAAATAGGGCGTTTTATTAATTAAAATCTATATTAAAGGAAATAACATGAAAAAGTTAAATGCTATCGAAGCTGCTGCTGTAGTTGGTGGAACAAAACAAGTTTGTACTGATTCTTACGAGAGCATCACTGTTGGTGGTGTTAAATCTTGCCAATTAGTAACGACTTGTACTGATAAGCACGGTAACAAAACATACAAAGCGAAAGCTGTTGGTGCATCAAACTGTGATGTAACAGCTCCATAGTATTAAATTTAATTTTTATTAATTGATACATGGGGAGTTATCCCCATGTATTTTTCGTACCTGAATGGAATTAACTGTTATGAATACTCGTTTTAAACCAATAACTATCACACTTTATACTCTATTTGTTATTATTGCTTCTTCACTCATGACGGTTTTGTTCTATCATATTTTTGTTTTTAATACTTTCTCAAATGATGATGCACAAGGCTCTTCTTTTATTGAATTTAATAGTGAACAAGTTCTGTTGAGTCCAATAAAAGAAAATAATAGCATCATAGAAGTCCTTTCTTATGGTTGCCATTATTGTGCAGTAAATCATGACAATGTCAGTCAATTCGAAAAAACACTCCCTGAGAATGTCAACTTTAAAGTCGTTCATTTAGCCATGGATAATAATATGGGGCTGGCTGCCTATGCGCCTATTTTTGCGACATTGGAAGAGATGGGGGTGGAATCTCAATTACGTCAGGATCTTTATACTGCCGTTATTAACGATAAGCTTGATTTAGCTAATAAAGATGTCTTAAACCAATGGTTAAAACGGCACAATATTGATTCAACCCAATACCTAAAAACCAGTGAAAGCCAAGCCGTTCAAGAACGTCTAAAAAATATGCTTGAAATTAGCAAATTTTATCAAATTACTGGAACACCTGCCTTTATTATCAATAAACGCTATGTTGTTTACCAAGACCGTGATTTTGCAGACTTTACTGCCTATATGCTTGAGTTATTAGATAAAAGTAATAAGGAGTTACGGTGATCCGGTTTTTCATTGTCTGGACGGCATTTACAGCGAAAAACTGTTTGATGCCGTTTAAAAAAGGATATCAAAAACTCAATCATAGTGGACTTGCCTTTTTACGGTTGTTATTGCGCCGAGGCTATATCACATCGGTATTATTTGTTTCTAATTTATTATGTCGTGTAGGTTTATTAGGTCGTCAATATCGTAATCGGAATAAAGTCGCCACGGAAAACTTTCGTAGTTTAATGGAAACGAAAGGGCATATTAATATGGGCTGGATAGCCGTTCGACGCTTCATTTTGGAAGAAGCAGCCACATGGGGACAAAACCAAAAAATCATGGCGCAAGTTCGAGTTTGTACACTTGAACTTGATAGCGTCGTTGCGCCTTTACACCAACAAAATAAACCCGTTGTACTTGCTCCGTTGCATATGGTTTCTGATGTTTTAGCCACCATGGTTGGGGCGGGGGTGACTCCTGGGAATGCGACGGTGGTGGTTTCGTCGAGCGCAGAGCAGCAAAAGTATAACGCTTCGGCACGTGAGTTAGGTCAGGTGAATTTATCTTATTGTTCTATTCATCAGGGAAATAAAGTATTAGCTAGCCAATTAATGACTGCGATGACAGAAACGGCGGCAGGGCAAAAAAATATGATTGTTTTCCCTGATATTACCCCTGATTACACGGTTCAAACAGAGGAAGGGGCGTCGAGCAAATTATCGTGCCATTTATTTAACCGTGCAGCAAAGCTACACAATGGTGTCGTGCGTTTGTCTAGTGCGATTTCGGCACAGGTAGTTTTTTATCATCTGTACTACCAAAACGGTTTACAAATCAAGGTTTATCCGCCTGTTGCAGCAAAAGACGTTGCAACTCAAATGCCAGCCATCATTGAAAATGCGGTTCGTCATTATCCCAATGATTGGCTTTTATGGCATAGCCATTCACTTTATTTTATTAGCCATTAAATAATAATGAAAAATATTATTCCAAATTTTGTTTCTCAAGAAGAAACCAATGAATGTGGCTTAGCATGTATTGCGATGTTAGCACAAACCCAAGGTCTCAACGTTTCTCTTGAAACCCTGCGAGAGGTCTATCCAGCATCGGATCATGGAACTTCTTTGATTGACCTTTCGTCCATTTTAGCCAATTACGGTATTGCGACGACACCGGTGTTGTTTGAGCACCAAGAGCTCAATAGTTTACCACTTCCCGCTATTTTACATTACGGAGCAAGCCATTTTGTGCTGCTTGCTTATCGCAAGGGAAATAACGTGTGTGTGATGAACCCTGCAATTGGGCAGCAGTGGCTACCTTTCTCTGCATTAAAAGCGGAAATCAGCGGTTATGCATTAATTTTAGAACCGGATACCGCGCTGGAAAAAATTGAATCATTAGCACCAGAAGACAAAAATGATGGGGCTGGGAAAAAAGCCCCTCATGCAATGAGCCTGAAAGAAACCTCAGAGATTCGCGGTGTTTATTGGTTGATGATATTCGCTTTTTTGGTTTCTTTAACGCTATTTTTAATGCCAGCCATGGTGAGCAATGCAATCAACCAAGCCTTTTCCGACGCCAAAAATGCCATTTTCCCTTATGGCTGGTTTATTGTTGCCTTTGTGGCTGCAACACTATTAGCCCTTGGTGTGAGAATGCTGAGTGAGAGATTCGTAAAACACTTTGTGTTGATTAAAAGTGGGGTTGGTTTCTCTCGTTTATTGAGTAATCCATTGCGATTTTTTGAAAAACGCGCACCCGGGGATGTTTTTAGCCGTTTTGTCGCTTGGCAGGGGGCATTAACCGAAAAAATTGAGCTGGATAACGGGCTACGAACGGATTGGGTTATTTGTGCGATAGCATTAGGTACCATGTTTTGGATTGCACCCGTATTAGCGGCTATTTCAGCTGCGGGTGTTACCGTGATGGGCTTAATTAGCGTATGGGCGATTATTCGTGATCGGTGGTATACCCAGCAGTTACAGCTAAAATCGGCAGAATTAAATGACTTTTTTATGGAGACGCTGCAAGGCATTCTGACCATAAAAACAGCAGGGATAGAAAATCAGCGTAAGGCGCAATTTGCATGGCTAAGCCGTGAATTGTTTACCTGTATACAACGCAGAAATGTGTATCAACAAATTAAAGATGGCATCTATCAATTAACTGGTAGTTTGGAGATGGTCATTTTTATGTTGGTGGTTTTACCCATGGTGGCCAATGAGTTAATTTCGTTGGGGGATTTCTTTGCTTATAGTTTCTTGCGTCAAATTTTTACCAATTATGTGACGCGTATTTTTTATGCGATTATACATAAGTCGCAACTGCATATTATTGATACACGCGCCCATTCTTTATTCCCTAAGAAAAGCGAGCAGGACACCGCACCATTCCACGAAAAACAAACCTCAGTACAAGGAAAAGCACCACACTTATCTTTCAAGGGGATCCATTTCAGTTATGACCCTGCAAAACCGATTTTAAATAATGTGTCATTAGACTTACCTTCAGGCACGCAGGTTGCCATTGTTGGGGAGTCAGGGGCAGGAAAAAGCACGTTATTACGTACCATTGCGGGTTTATTCAGCCCACAGCAAGGAGTATGCGAATCCAATGGTGAAGCCGTCAGTGTGCAGCAGCTTACGCAATTGGTTTGCTTGCAAAGCCAAGAAGATATTTTATTTAATGCGACCGTCTTAGATAACATTACGCTATTTGACCCTAACTTCCGCGAAAAAGATAAAAAAAGAGTCGAAGTGCTGCTTGATAAATTGGCACTCGGCGCAGTGATTACTCAATTACCTGGTGGGGTTAATGCGTTAATAAGAGAAAGCCATGCGGCGCTGTCACTTGGGCAACGTCAACGTTTGTTATTGGCTCGTTCGTTGTACAGTGCCCGCCCTATTTTGTTATTGGATGAGCCCACCGCCAATTTGGATGAAGAAACGGCGAAAATAGTCATGGCAACCATTCAGTCACATTGCCAGAAAACAGGTAAGACATTGATTGTTGTCACTCACAGTGAAGAGTTGGCGGCTAATTTCGATGCACTTTACCGAATCGTGGATGGGGAATTAAGTCTTGAGATAAACACCAATAAAGCCCCTTGTGTCACAGCAGGCACGCCTCAATCTGAACCTTCTTTGTTAGCGGCAATGGAAGGAACTTCCTTATGACCTCCCGCCATGTAGCACCAAAATTGGGTTTAACGACCCAACGATTACGCACTTTAGGTGGGTTAGTGGCATTGCTTGTGCTGGTCGTGGTGATCGGCCGTTTTGTGTGGCAATCACCCGCCCCAGCATTGCATGAAAACGTAATTTTATCGGTGGAACGTGGCGATATTGAAAAAGTCGTCATGGTAACGGGGACATTAAAGCCCTCAATGCAAGTTAATGTAGGTGCTCAGGTTAACGGGCAAATCAGAAAATTATATGTAAAACAAGGCGACAAAGTGGTTAAAGGGGAGTTATTAGCAGAAATCGACCCAACTATCCAGCAGTCTGAGCTCAAAAATGCAACCGCCCGGTTATCCAGTGCTCAGGCGCAAAAACGGGCTGCGGAAGCAACTTTAATACAGTACATCAAAGCCTATCGGCGTCAGGTAGTGATGCAGCGAGATGGTTCTGGTATTCGCAGTGAATATGAACAAGCGCAAGCACAATATGAGGCGCAATTACAGCAGGTTAATGTTAATGAGGCGTTAATCACACAATCAGAAATGGATGTACAAACTGCACAAGCTAACCTCAATTTTACACGAATCATCGCGCCGATTAGTGGCGAAGTACTGGGTATTGTGGCGAACGAAGGGCAAACCATCGTTTCTTCACAGACGGCACCGACCATTTTAGTGTTGGCGAACCTAGATAAAATGCAGGTTCAGACACGAATCTCGGAAGCAGATATTCAAAAAATCCACCCAGGCCAACCCCTCACATTCTATGTGATTGCGGACCCTGAAACGCACTACGAAAGTACGATGGGATATGTTCAACCCATTCCCCCCGAAGCACTTGATGAAAGTAATAATAATTCTGGGGGGCAACAGAACAGTGCAATTTATTACAACGGAACGTTCGAGGTTGATAACGCCGATCGTGCATTAAAGACATCAATGACAGCGCAAGTATTTATTCGTGTTGCACAAGCGAAAGATGCTTTACGACTCCCCATTAGTGCTCTGGGGCGAGCTGTAGGTGCAAACCAATATGAAGTGACCGTGATCAACAATGAAAAACCGGAAACTCGCACCATCAAAGTGGGGATTAATGATCGCCATTTCGTCGAAGTACTTGAGGGCATTAGCGAGGGCGAACAAGTTGTTATTCAATCAGATAATGTGGCGAGTTAATGATGGCGACGACACGAAATGTATCTTTTACCCGTCCTCTGATTGAACTTCATCATGTTTACCGTGAGTTTTCAGCCGGTACGCAAACTATTCCTGTTTTGAATGATATTTCGCTATCAATTAACCAAGGGGAAATGGTCGCTATCATTGGCGCATCAGGTTCAGGTAAATCGACTCTGATGAACATCATTGGTTGTTTAGATAAGCCTTCTCAAGGAGAAGTGTTGATCAATGGGATTGCGGTTCATGAGGTGAATAGCGATCAGTTGGCAGAATTACGTAGCCAATATCTTGGGTTTATTTTTCAGCGTTATCACCTAATGCCTTACCTGACTGCAGAAGAAAATATTGCGATCCCAGCTTTATATACGGCGATGCCAGAAGATGAGCGGAGCGCTCGAGTTGCTTTATTAGCAGAAAAGTTAGGGTTACAAACGCGCTTGGATCACAAACCTTATCAATTATCTGGTGGGCAACAGCAGCGTGTCAGTGTCTGCCGCGCCTTGGTTAATGGTGCGCAAATCATTCTTGCGGATGAACCTACAGGGGCATTAGATAGCGCTAGTGGCCACGCATTGATGGATATTTTACATCAACTTCATCTCGATGGTCACACTGTTGTGATTGTGACCCACGATAAAAATATCGCTCAGCAAACTCAGCGAATTATTGAAATTAGTGATGGAAAAATTGTTTCTGATAAGCAGAACCAAGCTCAGACAGACACAAAACAACGGAACCAGCTTCCTTCTGTTGAAGATAATGGCCGTGCATCGGTGTGGCGCAATATTATTGAGTCTATTCGTATGGCATGGCGGGCCTTACTCGGTCATCGCATGCGTGCATTTTTGTCGATGTTGGGAATTATCATCGGTATTTCTTCTGTGGTGTCATCAATGGCCGTGGGGGAAGGGGCAAGACGCTCCATCATGGATGAAATTGGGAAGCTTGGCAGCACGACTCTGGAAATTCGCCCCGGTACTGGGTGGGGGGCTAAGCGGCCTGATATGGAGCGTGCGTTATCGTTAAATGATGTTAAAAGTCTAAAGCAGTTGCCATGGATTGAGTCTGTTTCCCCCGTCGCGAGCAGCATGACGATGGTCGTTAATAAAGGCTTGGATAACTCCATCATGCTTAATGGCGTTTCAGAAGAGTATTTTGCGGCACAAGGGTTTCAGCTTTTACATGGCAGTTTCTTCAGTACGCTCGATATGGCAGACAGCGAGCCCGTTATTGTGTTGGATGAAGGAAGTCGAGAGGTACTTTTTCAGCCAGAAGAAGAGCCGTTAGGGCAAATTGTGCAGATTGGTCATTCACCATGGCGAATTATTGGTATTGCCCGTAAACCGGGGCCCAAAATGTCGAGTGGCTTTGTTATGGGGTGGGCACCTTACTCATCGTTACAGCAACGTGTGGTCGGGGACAAACCCATTGAATTTATTTCGTTGCGCTTCCCTGAAAACTTAACTTCTCAACAAGCTGAATTACAGGTTGAGCGTTTGTTATTACGCGAACATGGTAAAAAGGACTTTTTTATTCAGTCGGATGACCAGCTCGCAAATGCATTACAAAAAACATCCGATTCTATGTCATTACTGATCACTTCGATTGCCGCTATTTCCTTATTGGTTGGGGGCGTTGGGGTGATGAATATCATGTTGGTTTCTGTGACGGAACGAACTCATGAAATCGGGATCCGCCTTTCCGTCGGAGCGCGTCCTCAAGATATTATGAACCAATTTTTGATAGAAGCCGTGATGATTTGTTCGCTTGGCGGGTTAATTGGTATTGTCGGTGCATGGTTAGCGGGGTGGGTTTTCTCTTATTTCACCACTGAATTTACGATGGTATTTACCCTGTTCCCCGTTTTATTAGCGTGCGGTTTCTCCGCTCTAATTGGTTTGGTTTTTGGTTATTTTCCTGCTCGTCGGGCTGCCAAACTCAACCCAACGGAGGCATTGGCACGCGAATGAATATCAAATCACTTTATATTATTTCTGCTTTATTTTTGCTAAATGGTTGCGGCAGTTTTACGCGTACGGAATACCAACGCCCTGAGCTCACTTTGCCACAGCAGTGGGATGATAAAATACGCCAATCCGGTGCAAATGACGTGATGACATCAGTTCAGGCATTGAACCTAACTGAAAATTGGTGGGATAACTTTAAAGATCCTCTGTTATCCCAACTGATCAATCAGGTATTAGAAAATAATAATGATTTAGCCACAGCGGCAATTAAATTAAAGCTGGCGCGAAGTACGGCTGGGCTAGCAAATACCAATATAACCCCAGATTTCTCCCTTGGGGGCTCAGCAAGTAATACAAAATCTATACGTCATGGAACCTCCCCCCAAGAGAGTTATAGCTCAAATCTAACTTTAAATTATGAAATCGATTTATGGGGAAAACTGGCACGTATTCGTGAAAAGAATGAGTGGGAAGCAATAGCAACCGAACAGGATTACCATGCAACAGCATTAGTGGTTATTAATACGACTGCACAATTATATTGGAATATTGCACTGTTAAATCAACAGATTGATAACCTGATTGCGAGCCAAAAGATTGCAGAAAAAAGCCAGCAGCAAATTAAGTCATGGTATTTAGCAGGAAAAGTTAGCCAGCTGGATTTCTTACAATCACAGCAAACTGTGATTAGTCGAAAAAATGAATTACGACGGCTCATTAAAGAACGTGACAGCTCCCGTAATGCATTAGCGCTATTGTTAAACCGCCCTGCAGAGCAACATGTGCGTGAGCTCACCGCACTTAATCGAAATCAACGGATTGAAATTCTTAACGCGACACCGTTGGCCGTATTAGCACAGCGGCCGGATATTCAAGCTGCCGAGTCACGTTTACGTTCCGCGCTTGCTGATTCTGACGCTGCTAAATTGAACTTCTACCCGACACTGTCTTTGCAAGGTGCGCTTAATGCGGGTAGCCAGCTGTTTTCTCAATGGTTTAGTGACCCGACACGTGTTGTTGGGGGTTCGATTTCTTTGCCATTTATTCAGTGGAATACGGTGAAATTGACCATTGAACAATCCGACTTACAAGTGCAACAAGCTGCAGTGGCATTTCGTAGTGCGGCTTATACCGCCTTGTCAGAAGTCGATAATGCGATGGAAGCCCGTTTTGCTGCGGATGAAATTCGTCAGCAATTACAACAGTCATTATCACTTAGCCAGCAGCGGCTAAAGCTAACCAGCAGCCGTTACCGAGCAGGTGCCGTGGATTATCAAACACTGCTTAATGCGCAAGATGACCTTTTAACTATTGAAAATTCATTAGCTCAAAATCAATACGATTATCTTTATGCAACGCTACAGCTTTGGTTAGCACAAGGTGGCGGTAGCGCCCAACAGGAGGACAACCCATTATGAACCAAAAATCTCACTTTAAGCGCGTTGTTGTCACAGGTTATGGGGCTGTCACTCCTTTGGGGGATACGGCTTCAGCATGTTGGCAAGCGATTATGGATAAAAAGCTCGGTTATCGTTACGTTGATAAAACTGCACAAAATATCCACAGCCATTTTTTAGGGCTTATTGATAATGAACCCAGCTTAAAAGGGGTTCCTGCGGCTATTCGTCGTCGTTTACCACGCCATACGCGTTTAGCCTTGGGGGCAGCGCGAGAAGCCATGGATATGGCCTTCGCAGGCACGCCATTAACTGATTTTTATGACCCACTGATGTGCGGTGTCATTATGGGAACAGGATGGGCAGGGCTTGATGAAAGTTATATGTCGGTCAGTGAATTCGAAGCGACAGGGATGACCTCGCCTTTCAACTGTTTTTATGCAATGCCAAATGTGACAACGGCGGCTTGCAGCCAGTTTTGGAACTTGCGTGGATATCAAAACACGACCATCGCGGCTTGTGCGACAGGCACTATTGCGATTGGTGATGCTTTTGAAGCGATTCGTCATGGACGAGCCGATATGATGCTCGCTGGTGCAGGAGAGTCCTTGCGGACAGATTGTGCTGTATGGAATATCGATGTTCTTGGTGCTTTAACACGTGAAGCGGAAGACCCGACTCGTGCCAGTTGCCCATTTAGCGCAGATCGTAGTGGTTTTGTCCTTTCTGAAGGTGCGGCCGTGTTGTGTTTAGAAGAGCGTGAGAGCGCTATTTCTCGTGGGGCCACAATTTTGGGCGAGATTACGGGGTATGCAAATTTTTCTGATGCTTTTGATTTTACATCACCAGCAGAAGATTGTGTTGCTCGGGTGAAAACTATTGAAATGGCTTTACAACAAGCGGGAGCCGCTCCTGAATCTCTCGATTATATCAATGCCCATGGGACCTCAACAGCTCTTAATGACTTAAATGAAACAGAATCATTGAAAAAGGCATTAGGTGCGGCAGCTTACCAAGTCCCAATATCCAGTACGAAATCCTATACCGGACATTTAATCGCCGCTGCTGGTAGCTTTGAAACCATTATTTGCTTGCAAGCGATGGCGCATGGCGTGATGCCCGCAACCGCTAACTTACATCACCCGGACCCGCAATGTGACCTCGATTATATTCCTAACGAACACCGTATTGGTGAAGTTAAGCGTGCACTAAACCTGAGTTTTGGCTTCGGTGGGGCAAACGCGGCGCTGATTTTAGAGAAAGCGTTATGAGAACGTTACGTTATACCCTTGAGGATGCAAAACAGTGGGCATCATTTTCTGGTGATGATAACCCGATTCATTTCGACCTTGAATGGGTCAAAGCGAAGGGCGGAGATCAACTGAGTGTGCATGGCATGCGTGCACTACTCGATGTGAAACAATTCGCGAGTGAGTCATTAAATCACCCATTATTGGCTTCACAAGAGGTTATCGACTCTGAGTTTATCAAATGTGTCGTGCGGTTACGCAATCCGCTATGGAACGATAAAGATTATCAATTAGTTGCACGAAATAAAGCGGGATCGGTGGCTTTACTCTCTTCTGATGAGCAACAAAACTGCTTAACTTGCCAATTGTCACTCACCCCTCCACCGGTATTACATGAAATCGCGAATGAAATAATGATTTCGACCGCAGAGATGGTGAAATTGCAGTCAATATTTTCTCAGTTTTCCAACGAAATGTATGAATGGCAGTTTATTGACGCAGTTTTGTTCTGGTACTTAATTCATGATAGCTCGTTATTTGAACAACAAGAGATTGCACAATGGTTGCCGGTCGGCTCAACATTGAAAGATATTTTTTGCCGTTATCCTATCGTACAAACCCACCAAGAGGTGGTGTTTGACCGTGAACTTCTAACGAAATGGGCTCCTATCACCTCTCCTGAGCCTATTTACCTACGTATTTTGCCGGCCTTAGTGATCGCGGATAGTGAGAGTGGTCGATTAGTGAGTATTAGTATCGCCGCCCGCTACAGAGAAAAAATAATAAATAATTCAATAACATTGAAAGTTAATTCAATAACTCAATAAGAATGCAAGGATAAAACAAATGAGCCAATATCAAGAAATTTATATCAAAATTAGTGACATGATCTGTGATGCAAAAGATTTAGAAGCAGAAGAGTTGAATGCGGAGATGACTTTAGTCCAGTTAGAGTTCGATAGCTTAGATTATGTTGAACTTATGGTGCTTGTTAAACGTGACTTTAATGTTGCTTTAGATGCGGAATTTTTCCTAGAACATCCAGAAATTTCGGTGAAAGCGCTGTGTGAACATATTGATAAGGAGTCGAAATCTTAAAATGGCAAATAATCAATGGATACTCGTGACGGGAGGAAGCCGGGGAATTGGGCTCGCACTAGTTAGTGAATTGCGACGCCACTGGAATGTGGTTTTTACTGGGCGTAGCGTTGATGGCGTTAATGAAACACAAGCGAATCTTGAAAACCCCAATTTAGATACATGGGTGAAAGGATCCCCGTGTGATGGTAAGAATGAAGCACAAGTTGACGCGCTTTCTAGCTCGTTATTGGAACAATTTGGGGCTCCTACGGCTATTATTCATAATGCGGGTATCACTAGGGATGCCTTACATATTCATCAAGATGCTGAAATCTGGCGAGATGTGCTAGAGAATAACGTCATTTCCGTGATGAATTGGCACCGTAAATTATTACCTGCAATGTTGATGGCGGGGAGCGGCTCAATCGTATTGATGTCATCAATTACTGGGTTAAAAGGCAATATTGGCCAAACAGCTTATGCGGCGAGTAAATCAGCGATGATGGGGTTGACGCGTTCATTGGCTCATGAAGTCGGGCGTTTTGGGTTACGTGTGAATTGTATTGCTCCGGGGCTTATTGATAGTGATATGACCCGTGCAATGCCTGAAGCTAAATTAAAAGCTATGTGCCAAAACATCCCGTTACGCCGCTTAGGGCAACCCCAAGAAGTGGCAGAGCTAGTTGAATTTTTGATTGGCAATAGCAGCCAGTACCTAACAGGTCAAACATTGGTCTTAGATGGTGGATTAACGGCGTAATTGCCCGTTTTAAGTGCTGTTAGCAGAACAAATATTCACTCGATAATTCATATTTTATATTTCCCCTTAAACGTTTTAGTCAATTTTCGTTTAAGGGTTTTTTTTATGAATTGAGACTCGGAAATAAATGAAAAACAGTAAACTCAAGTTAAAGAAGAATGGAATATATTTATTTCAATTTAATTCATTATTAAACATTAAAAATAATTATATTAATTTTAATTTGGCTTGAATGACTCGATATAACGCATTAAAACCACACAATTTATATTGGATTATTGATCGTGCACAATACCTCACGGTGCCTCGGTTATAGAATGGTAATTGGAAGTCGATAAATAAATTAAAGATAAAAATAAATTTCAAAAAAGCCATTTTAAAACTTTGAAGCAATGTTAAGTGAGGCAGATATGAGTAAAGCATTATCTGAGGGAGTACTCCAATCGGAGATCAGCCGCAGGAAGCTAATGCAAACCAGTACCGTCGGGGGACTCGCACTTGCAAGTGGAGCGCTAAGTTTACCTTTTAATAGTGTTGCTGATATCAGTGAAATCACACCCAAAACAGCCATACCTGAAGAAAAAATAGTTTGGAGCGCATGTACCGTTAACTGTGGGAGTCGCTGCCCACTGCGTATGCATATTGTTGATGGTGAAATAAAATATGTCGAAACCGACAACACCGGCGATGATGTTTACGGAAATAAGCATCAAGTTAAGGCCTGTCTACGTGGGCGCTCAATGCGCCGTCGTGTCTATAACCCTGACCGCTTGAAATACCCGATGTTGCGCGTTGGGGCACGTGGTGAAGGTAAATTCAAACAAATTAGTTGGGATGAAGCCTACGATTTAATCAGCGATAATCTAAAACGGATTATTGCCGATTATGGCAATGAAGCGGTGTATTTGAACTATGGAACTGGCACATTAGGTGGCACAGTCGCACGTTCATGGCCGCCAGCGAATTCACCTATCGCCCGTTTGATGAACTGCATGGGCGGCTATTTAAACCATTACGGTACCTATAGTACAGCACAAATCAGCTGTGCGATGCCTTATACCTATGGTAGTGGGGCAGGTAATAGCGTTTCCGATATCGAAAACTCCAAGTTGGTGGTTCTGTTCGGAAACAACCCTGCCGAAACCCGTATGAGCGGTGGTGGGATCACTTATCAATTAGAGCAAGCGCGTGAGCGTTCTAATGCAAGAATGATAGTGATCGACCCGCGTTATACCGATACTGCTGCTGGACGAGAAGATGAGTGGATCCCGATCCGCCCCGGAACAGATGCTGCATTAGTGGCAGGGATCGCCCACGTGTTGATCACTGAAGATATGGTTGATCAACCCTTCTTAGACCAATATTGCGTGGGTTATGATGAGAAAACGCTACCCGCAGATGCTCCGAAAAATAGCCACTACAAGGCATATATTTTAGGGCAAGGGGATGACGGTGTAGAAAAAACACCACAATGGGCTGCGCAAATCACTGGTATTCCTGCTGATAAAATCATCAAATTAGCACGTGAAATCGGTTCCGCAAAACCTGCTTATATTAGCCAAGGTTGGGGGCCACAACGCCATTCGAACGGCGAGCAAACCGCACGTGCGATTGCGATGTTACCGATTTTAACCGGTAATGTTGGTATAAATGGGGGAAATACGGGGGCTCGTGAAGGGAACTATGATATTCCATTTGAGCGGATGCCAACATTAGAAAATCCAGTCAAAGCAAGTATTTCCGTATTTTTATGGACTGATGCGATAGAGCGCGGCCCTGAAATGACTGCAACTCATGATGGGGTAAGAGGTAAAGATAAACTGGATGTTCCGATTAAGTTTATTTGGAACTACGCCAGCAACAGTTTAATCAATCAACACTCTGATATTAATAAAACGCATGACATTCTTCAGGATGATAAAAAATGCGAAATGATAGTAGTGATTGATAACCATATGACGGCTTCAGCGAAATATGCGGATTTAGTCCTGCCAGATTGTACCGCGTCTGAACAAATGGATTTTTGCTTGGATGGTGCCGCTAGTAATATGGGCTATGTGATTTTCGCCAGCCAAGCCATTGAACCACGTTTTGAGAGCAAAACGGTGTATGAAATGTGTACACAAATCGCACGCCGTATGGGGGTTGAAGAGAAATTTACCGAAGGGCGAACCCAAGAAGAGTGGCTACGCCATTTGTATGAAATTTCACGACAAAAGTTACCTGAGCTACCTGATTTTGAGACATTCCAGCAGCAAGGGATTTACAAAAAAATGAACCCACAAGGGCATGTCGTGGCACACAAAGCTTTCCGCGAAGACCCAATTGCGAACCCATTAAATACCCCGTCAGGAAAGATTGAGATCTATTCATCACAATTAGCGGATATCGCGAAAACATGGACGCTAGCGGAAGGTGATTTGATATCAGCACTCCCAATGTATTCCCCAGGCTTTGAAAGCCATGATGATAAGCTCACCGAAAAATATCCACTGCAATTGAGTGGCTTCCACTATAAATCGCGCGTTCACTCCACTTACGGCAACATTGATGTGCTTAAGGCTGCTTGTTTACAAGAGATGTGGATCAACCCTATTGATGCAAAACGTCGCAATATTAAAGATGGTGACATAGTGCGTATTTATAACGATAGAGGGGAAGTGCAGATCGCTGCCAAAGTGACTCCACGCATCATCCCAGGGGTTGTGGCCATGGGGGAAGGGGCGTGGTACGCGCCTGATGAAAACAAGGTGGACCATGGTGGTAGCCTAAACGTCCTGACGACTCAACGCCCGTCACCGTTAGCGAAAGGTAATCCACAACACAGTAATTTGGTTGAAGTGGCAAGGGTATAGGGAGATAAATCATGACAACACAATATGGTTTTTATATTGATTCTGCACGGTGCACGGGATGTAAAACTTGTGAATTAGCGTGTAAGGACTACAAAAATTTATCTCCTGCGGTGAATTTTAGGCGCATTTATGAATATGCGGGGGGAGATTGGCAAGAAGATAACGGTGTGTGGCATCAAAACGTATTTAGTTATTATTTGTCGATTTCATGTAACCACTGTGAAGACCCTGCTTGTGTGAAAGTGTGCCCAAGTGGCGCGATGCATAAACGTGAAGATGGCTTTGTCGTTGTGGATGAAAGTGTGTGTATTGGTTGCCGCTATTGCCATATGGCCTGCCCATACGGTGCGCCGCAATTTGATAGCGAAAAAGGGCATATGACCAAGTGCGATGGTTGTTATGAACGTGTTGCCGTCGGTAAAAAACCGATTTGTGCCGAGTCTTGTCCACTGCGTGCATTAGACTTTGGTCCTATTGATGAGTTACGTGAGAAACATGGCAATTTGGCAGAGATTGCGCCACTACCAGAAGCGCACTATACCAAGCCCAATATTGTCATTAAACCCAATGCCAATAGTCGCCCTGTCAATGATACGACAGGCCATTTAGCCAATCCTCGGGAGGTATAACATGGGCAATGGATTACACGAATGGCCGCTAATTTTATTTACGGTATTAGGCCAAAGTATTGCAGGTGGCGTGATTGTGACAGGGCTTGCATGGTTATCGACAGATGATAAGCCACAAAAACAGCGCATTGTGAACGCAATGTTTGCGTTATGGGTATTGATGGGCTTAGGATTTTTGGCATCGATGATGCATATGGGCTCACCATTACGTGCATTTAACTCGATGAACAGAGTATTTGCTTCATCACTAAGTAACGAAGTGTTATTCGGCTCTATTTTCTTTGCTTTAGGTGGCCTATGGTGGCTGTTATCTGCAATGAAAAAGATGCCAACAGGGTTAGATAAAGTGTGGTTAATCATCACCATGTTGATGGGGCTGTTATTTGTTTGGGCAATGACACGAGTTTATATGATAAGCACGGTGCCAACATGGAACACACCACATACCACTATCGGCTTCTTTATGACCCTGTTTGTTGTCGGACCAATCTTAGGCACTTTGCTATTACGAGTGGCTAAATTTCCGTTTAATAGTGGTAAATTAGCGGCGATTAGTATCGTGGCTTATATTGTGACTATCGCGTCAGTACTACTGCAAAGCGGAGAAATTGCGCTAATTGCCACTTCTGTACAAAAAGCAGTGGATTTAGTCCCTGATTTTGGTGTTTTACAAGTGATACGTTTAGTGGTGACCAGTCTCGGGTTGCTGCTATGGATTTTGCCTGTTGTGCGATAAAATCAGCCTTCGGTATTGAGTTTACTTCTTGGTACCGTGCTGGTACTGATTGGTGAATTTATCGGTCGTGGGCTATTCTATGGTTTACACATGACAGTCGGCATGGCTGTGGCTTAATTGGTAAACCTTTCAGCGCAGGAGATGGTTTCCCTGCGCTGATAACTTCAGAGACAATCAAATATGCAAGAAGCACGCTTTCTTGAACACGTCGCAGTGACAGGGCGAGTTCTGGGGTCTTTATTTTATTTCTCACCAGAAAATGAAAACAACGCAGAGATTATTTCGATTTTACAAGAGCCAACTTGGCATGAAGAATGGCCATTTGCTTTACCTTCCTTAGTAAAAATTAGCCAGCTTTTGCAATCCAGTGCTCAGGAGAATGAACCACTGAGTGAAGCATGGCAGCGCTTGTTTATCGGGCCTTATGCTTTACCCGCGCCTCCTTGGGGGTCAGTCTGGCTAGACAAAGAAAAGATTGTTTTTGGTGATTCAACCGTTGAGCTGCGCCAATGGATGCGAGCCAAAGGTGTTGAACCCGTAACGACACAAAAAGAGCCAGAAGACCACTTTGGGCTGATCTTGATGTTAGCGGCTTGGCTCGCTGAGCAAAATCGCAGAGCTGATTTAGAAGAGTTACTCGCTTGGCATCTATTACCTTGGTCGGCACATTTTCTCGAAGTATTGATAGATTCGGCTAACAGCGATTTTTACCGTGCATTAGCAATATTGGCAAAAGAAACATTGGATGGATATCAACAACAGTTAACTTTACCTATATTAGAGAAAAGCGTGTACCTCAGTGGAAATGGTACCCTGTAGCATTTTGTTTTTCATTGGCAATAAATTTATCTAATTCAATTGCCTGCAATTAATCTATGGATAGTGGTACTATGGATTATTGCTGCGATTTTTAGGTGACTAACTCAATATGAATGATGCGCATTTATCTTTGATCCAACAACTTTGTACCCGTCTTGCTGAAATAGACAATACACCTTTATATGTAAAATTTGCTGAAACGGTGAAATTTGCCGTGCGAACAGGGGTTTTACATCAAGGTGATATGCTGCCCAGTGAAAGGGAGTTAGGTCAACAAACAGGCGTGTCGCGTATTACCGTTCGAAAAGCGTTAGAGTTACTTGAGCAAGAAGGCGTTATCATTCGGTCACAAGGCTACGGTACCCAAATTAGTGATAAGTTTGAGTATTCGCTCAAAGAAGCTAAGGGTTTTTCACAACAAGTTGTTTTACTTGGAAAAAAACCAAACACACTTTGGGTCAATAAAAGTATCGTGCCTTGTTCACAGGAAGTCGCAGAGTCGCTAGCGCTCCCCATCAATAGTGATGTATTTATGTTAAAACGCATTCGTTACGTGGATGAGCAGCCTGTCTCTATTGAGGAATCATATGTTCCTATTGGGCTGATTGGTGACGTAGACGATATTGGTTTATCTTTGTACGATTATTTCCGCAGCCAAAATATTTATCCTACGCGAACAAAGAGCAAGGTAAGTGCTCGAATGCCAGATGAAGACTTTCAAACGCACATTAAATTAGAAAAGACCGTGCCTGTTTTAGTGATTAAGCAGGTGGCTTTCGACCATAAAAATGTCCCTATTGAATACAGTTTCAATCAATGTCGTAGTGATATGTATGTATTTGTATCTGAAGAATAAAAAGAGGGATGACCTCTTTTTATTCTGATGATTAATATTGCTGTAAATACGCGGCGAGTTGCTCAGACGAAGGCGCACAATCACCTCCTCGATGGCTAACAACATAGGATGCGACAGCATTTCCAAGTAATACGGCATCTTGTAGTGCCCAGCCGGACGCCAATGCAGCAATCACGCCTCCTGCATGGCTATCCCCTGCACCAATGGTATCGACAACGGTAGTTTTAAATGGTGCCACCCAGCCTGATGAACGATGGCTTTCTTGAAAGAACGCGCCTTCTTTGTCGACTCTAACAATCACGGGAACTGAAAATTGAGAATGCCAAATATTGGCTAATGCTTCTGTATCCATTCCTTGGTGTGCGATATCAGGGAACAGCGTGACGATATGTTCGACTTCTTGACGGTTCAATGAAATGATAGGTTTTAAAGCCATCAATCGTAATAATTGTGTTTTCGAAAGGTCGGCGATCCGAGGGCCAAAATCAATAAATAAAGTGACGTTATCGGAGAGTGATTCCAGCCATGAAAGCAGAGTTTCGCCACATTTTGCTGCTAATTGGTAACCAGAAAGATAGATAATGGTGTTAGATGTAATTGGTAAATCATCTAATGTATGGCGTTCCCACTGGTTTTCCACACCGCTAATTGAAAGAAATGTCCTTTCTCCATCGGGTTCGACTAAGGCTAAACACCAGCCATTATCACCTTTATTCGTTTCTATAACTGAACTCACACCTTTTTTATTGAGTTGGTTGCGGATGATATCTGCCCACACACCTTGCCCAATAGGTAATGCATTGAGTGATTGGATACCAAGGCGTTGCAAGGCCACAGCAATATTCAGAGCACATCCACCGATATTGACACTTTGTTGGTGCAATTCGATGTCACTTCCGCGATAAGGCAGTGAATACGCATCTGCAATCACATCAATAACGGCTGCGCCAATCAGGCAGACAGGACGATGCTCTGCTTGCAATGGAAGATGGGCAATAAGTTCAGCGGTTTTCATAAGCTTTTTCTCTTGCAGTTCTCAATGCCATAAAGGCTTGGCTATATTGTGTAAAATCAAGTTGATTCACATCATCTAATTGTTTTTTAAGTTGTTTGTCGATGGCATCAATGCCATGCAGTGCGCCACAAATGGCGGTGGCCATTGCCCCTATAGTATCGGTATCTCCCCCTAAATTAGCACACAGAATGGCACAGCGGTTGGGATCGGTTTCCGCTAATTCAACCATAGCAATGGCGGCAGGAACTGACTCAATGGTGCTAGTACCAGCGCCAACGAGTTGATAAAGCTGTTCCATTGCTTGCTCGGTGCCAATTGTGTTTTTCACCGTGTGTAAAGCAAGTTCAATACGTGCAGCTATTGATGGGCTAAAGGTTGTGACGTGTTTTTCTTGTGCTAATTTCGCAATAGCGGGTAATTGGTCGCGAATTTGCGACCAATTTTCGCCATCTATCGCTTTAGATATTGCCCAAGCGATAGCGACCGCACCTGCAATTGCTACATCCGATTTATGAGTTGGCGATGAGGCGAGTGTAATTTCATCAATAAATTCATTAATAGAATGAGTTGGCAGTAAACAACCGAGTGGGGAAACTCGCATTGCGGCACCATTTGTCATGCCGTTGTTTTCTAACTGAGAAATTGGAGTCCCTTGTTTTATTGCATTTAATGCAATTTTAGAGGTTGGCCCTAGGACATTTTTGTTAAAGGCATCAAATTGCTCTGCCCATTTTAGAATATTACGTCCAATAAATTCAGGGTTTACTTTGCCACCACATTCTATAATCGCGTCCGCAAGTGCGAGGGCCATTGAGGTATCATCTGTAAATTCTGCCGTATTGAAGTAGCAAGCTGCATTATTTTCTTTTGGCCCAGATAAGAAGCGGTCTATCCAACCAAAATGTGCTTTAACACGAGAACGAGGCCATAATTCAGAAGGCATTCCCATTGCATCACCTAAGGCTTGGCCATAAAACGTGCCTAAAATACGGTTCTCTTTGTTCATTATAATTCCTTCAATTTTGGCTAAAAATAGCGCCTTCATGTGTTAGTTGTTGGTTAATAAAGGCGTTTAATTAATGATTGCTTGACTAATTGGATGTGGGTTTTACGCCACTTTTATTAATATCAATTTCTTGAATATCACGACTCGACTCTTTAAACATTAACATGAAGACAATCGTGATTACGACGATCATGGCAGCGCCGAAGCCCCACATACCGGCCCAGTTAAAGGTCTGGCCGTTGACAGGTTCACCGTAAGAAAAAAGTTTTTCCATCATTTGGCCTCCTAGGCTATAACCCAGTAAGCTACCAAAGCCTTGGCAACAGAGCGTAATTAAGCCTTGAGCCGCTGTTCGCATATGTACAGGGGTCTTTTTGTCGACATAAATATATGCAGTGACATAGTAAAAATCGTAGCTAACTCCGTGTAATAAAATACCGAGGAAGAGTAATCCATAGGTAAATAAGTGGTCTGCATCACCATAGATAAAGAAAGCATAACGGATAGCCGCAGTGATTAAACCAAGAAGTAATACCTTTTTGATACCAAAACGTTTGGTAAAGAAGGGCAAAGCAAGCATAAAAAAGATTTCGGAGAATTGCCCTAAGGTCATCCACCCCGTGGCATTTTTCATCCCAACTTCAGTAAGGTAGCCGTTAGCAAAAATATAGTAAAAGGCTAAAGGCATGGCGAAGAGGAATGAGCACACGAAAAATACTAAGAAATTACGGTCTCTTAATAGTACAATGGCATCCAATCCAACCATGACTTTAATACTCATTTTGCCTGTTCCTTTTGGTGGGGTGTCTGGCAAGAAATAGGTAAAAAAGCCCAGTAAAGCCGAGCTAGCGGCTGTCACTAAGAGTGGAATATTGGTCGCAGAAATATCACCAAAGCCCATCATGGAAGGTAAAAAACCACATGCAATACCCGATGCAATCCAGCCGATAGTCCCCATTACACGAATACGAGGGTAATCACGTTCCACATCTTCCACATTGGAAAAAGCAATACTATTGGTGAGCGCAATGGTTGGCATGTAAGTCAGTGCATACGCTAATAGTAGAGGGAAAAAGCTAGAAAATTCAGTTTGCTGAGCTGCGAAAAACATAAAAACTGCCCCTGCAAACATCAGTACCGCCAGGACTTTTTGTGCAGCAAAAAATCGGTCAGTAATTGATCCTACAAGGATGGGAGAGATAATTGCAGCAATGGCTGTACAGGCGTAAGACCATGCTATTTGAGAAGGGGTAAAGCCACTTTTATTCAAAAATAGCCATAAGGGAACAAACCAAGCTCCCCATATAAACCATTCAATGAACATCATGAATGAGAGTTTTGCTGTCGTTTTTTTCATCTTTCATTCCTTTATACGGCTAATTATAGGTATTGTAGGGTACGCAAATAACAATACCATTTAATAATACCTTTTAAATACCATTTGATAAAAACTTTGAGCTAGATAACATTGTTTCGTATAAATAGGAAACAGAAACTTTTTAAGTAATAACACAGTGAGGAAGAGGTGTTCGATAATGTGAATTGCTGTGAATACAGGTCAAGTCAGGGTTGTAGGTAGCTTATACGGCAGTGTTATATAAAAAATAGCACCGTTATTATTTGAACGGTGCTATTAGTTTTTTATATCAATCAGCTATTGATATTTACTGTTGTGACTCACTTTGTTGCACATAGGGTGTATATACCCCTGTTAAACTCTTAAGGAAGGCAACAATATCATCGACATCTTTTTGTGGCAGTTCTTTACCCACTTGATAACGCAGCATCAGTTTCACTGCTTCATCTAAGGTTGCTACATCGCCGCGGTGGAAATACGGTGCGGTTAGCTCGACATTACGTAGTGTTGGGACTTTTTGGCGTAACTTATCGCGCTCATCAGAGGTGACATTCATACGACCAATATCTTGAGCAGTGATTTCACCGAACTCATAGTCTTTTTTCAGACCCAGAGGTTCGAAGGAACGACCACCTAAGATCACGCCACCATGGCAGGTTGCACATTTGTTCTCTTTAAATAACTGGTAACCATGGAGCTGCTGTGCGGTTAATGCAGTTTTGTCACCTCTTAACCAATTATCAAACGGAGAGTCTGGAGTGATTAAGGTTTTTTCGAACTCTGCAATCGCATCGGTGATGGTGTCACCCGTAAAACCTTCTGGGTAAACCGCATTAAAATCTTGTTTTAAGACAGGGTCTTTATCCAATTTTTCAATGATTTCATCCCATGACTTTGATGCCATTTCGATAGGATTTAATGGTGGACCACCAGCTTGAGCTTGTAAATCAGGTGCTCTACCATCCCAAAATTGCTCGACATTAAATACAGAGTTAAACACCGTTGGCGCATTGATTGGGCCTACTGCGCCACCAACACCAATTGATGTTTTACGGCCATCAACACCACCTGCATTGAGTGCGTGGCAGTGCGCACAAGAAATCGTGCTATCCCCTGACAGGCGCGCATCATGATACAAGCGGAAACCTAATGCGACTTTTGCATCATCAACATCCAGTGATTTTGGAATTGGTTGAATTGGTTCGTTGCGATGTTCAGCGGCGGTATCTTGGCTGGCATAGTGCTCTTCCCGCTGTTTAGCTATCCAATTCAATAGGTTATTACGTTCTTCATCACTGACACTACTGGCCCAATGAAGTGCAACATAACGTGTTGGAGGCATGGTGTGGTTCTGCATAACCCACTCAATTTTATTTAATTCACTTTGTGGTACAGGTTCTCCTGCGATGAGTGCAGCGCGAGCTGCCTCAAGGTTGAATGACTTATAACCTAGCTGAATATCGTATTCCATCAGTTGCTTAGCAATGGGGAATGATGCATAGGCAGGTAAATCAGTTGACGGTGTGTGACAGTAATCGCATCCTTTTTCGGCAAAGAATTGGAGGACTTGATTATTTTCTGCAATTTTAGATGTCTGAATGTCATTATTTTCTCTTCGTTGATTATCGTGATACCACACATATCCAGATAACCCAAAATAACCGAGTAAAAGCAAAAATATGACAGCGACCGTAATGCGAGTAAGTTTTTTCATTACACTATCCTTGAAAGATTGCGGTCAAATATATTTAAATATTTTTTAATTAATATAATTCTACAGCCGGACTATGATGGATAAATAAACCTGAGAGGTTCTTGACTTTTATCAATGATGGCCATCGGTTTGGACGATTGTTTAAATAAGATTTACCTATCAATAAGAAACTAATTAAAAAATAAACTTGTAATTAACTTTTAATGCATTGAATTTAATGGTTATTATATTGAGCTAATCTTGCTGTAATAGGTTTTTAGTTCAATTTGATTGGTGGATATTTATAAATGATAACTTCTTAATTATTAAAATAAATTAAGTAAAATTAATCGGAAAGTTTAGTTTTTACCTTTTTAATTGTTGTGGACTAAATGCATATTATAAAATAAGTAAAATATAAATTATTTAAGAAAGCAATATTCCTGGAAATTATTGATTTTAGATAACTATAATATTGGTAAATAAAAACTAATGATCTACATCATCATTTTTATGCTTTCACTATTTTGTCATAAAATAAACATATTGTTGTTATGAATCTGACTTAAGTTCATCGTAACTCAGTTAGGAGATAGCACTATGTTTAGCGTCGATACCCTGCTGCACGATATTTTTCCTCATCAAACACCTGCTAGGTGGAAACGTCACTTATTAAAAAAGCTTCTTTTTGAACAAGAATTTCACCAATTTGCTCAAGATTATCCGCACTTAAAGGGGCTGGATCTTATTGAACAAATCATGGAGTTCTTTGATATCTCTTGTGAAATGGTTGATGGCGACTTAGAAAATATTCCGACTCAAGGCCCTGTTGTCTTAGTCGCTAACCATCCGATAGGTTCACTCGATGGCCTTGCATTGTTACGTGTGGTTGCTGCTGTTCGTCCTGATGTCAAAGTCGTGGCAAATCAGTTTCTCAATTATATAGAACCACTAAAAAGCTTATTTATTTCAGTGGACAACATGAATAACCGAACCAATCGGCAACAAGTTGAAGCCATGCAACAGCATTTGGACAAACAAGGGGCATTAATTGTGTTCCCTGCGGGGGAAGTCTCTCGATTTGGTCACAAAGGGGTTTGTGATGGCCACTGGCGTACAGGTTTTTTGCGTTTAGCCGCAAAGGCTAGAGCGCCTATCGTCCCCATCCATATTCAAGGGCGTAATAGCCATTTATTTTACTTAACCTCGTTGGTTTACAAGCCACTATCTACTTTAATGTTAGTCAGGGAAATGTTTAAGCAGCGAGGAAAAAGATTAAAAATTCGTATTGGTGGCAGCATTCCATTTATTCATTGGCATGATGGCCATACAGCGGCTCATGAGTTAGCAGGGCGCTTTCGTCGCCATGTCTATTTGCTGGGAAAAGGTAAGGAAGGGCTATTTACCAGTGAATCGCCAATTGCTTTACCAGAAGATAGAATTGAATTAAAAAAGGCCTTAGTGGCCTGTGAGCGGCTAGGAACATCTCCTGATGGAAAAGCGATTTACCTTTATCACCGAAACCAAGAGGTAAGGTCACCGATTTTACGGGAAATTGGTCGATTACGCGAAATTGCATTTCGTGCGGTAGGGGAAGGTTCAGGTAAGCGCCGTGATTTAGACAGCTATGATGACGATTATTATCATCTGGTATTATGGGATGAAAGTGAACTTGATATTGTTGGCGCTTATCGGTTTATACCGACTAAAAAGCAAATTGAGACCAAAGGCCTTGAGGGTATTTATAGCTCTAGTTTATTTCACTATGACCAAGCCATGATGCCAATATTAGCGCAAGGTATTGAGCTTGGTCGGAGCTTTATTCAGCCGAAATATTGGGGAAAACGGGGGTTAGATTACTTATGGTTAGGTATTGGCGCGTATTTGGCAAAATACCCACAATATCGTTATCTTTTTGGCCCTGTATCTATTTCTGGCTCAATGCCGATTGCGGCGCGTGACTTACTGATTACTTTTTATCGGCTCTATTTTTCAGCGCCACACAGCATTGCACAGTCACATCAGCCATACCCGGCTTCTTTACCTCAGGTATTAGCCCAATTTTCAGGGGACAATTACCACGAAGATTTGGTTAAATTGAAAAGCTTACTCAATAACATTGGCTGTTCGGTTCCAACGCTTTATAAACAATATACCGAATTATGCGAGCCTGGCGGCGTACAGTTTATGGATTTCGGTACAGACCCCGCGTTTAACGATTGCATCGACGGCTTGGTGCTGGTGGATTTAACTAAATTAAAGCCAGCACGTTATCAAAGATATATTGGCGTTCACCAGTAAAATAAAGTGACTATTTTATTTGGTGATTATTTTTCAATTGAATTTGAAATTAATTAGCCACAAAACTGTCATCAATTTGACGTATTCAAGCCGTAGCATCATTGATAACGATTAAGTCCCAAAGAGGATAACAATGAACATGCAAAACGCTCTCTCTTCATCGAGTGAGAGCTCGGTCTTTTTGTCTCCTAAGCAAGAAGCGAGCGGCTTACAGATGATCTCAATACAAAATTTATCTCAGGCATTTTCACATCAATATGTGCTAAATGGCATTAATTTAACAGTAACCAAGGGCACCGTTCTTGCGCTATTAGGTCCTTCAGGCTGTGGTAAAAGCACATTACTGAAATTGTTAGCGGGTTTATTACAACCAACTGATGGCACTATTTATTTTGGCGAACAGCTTGTGGCGAGCTCACATCACCTTATCCCCCCAGAAAAACGCAACCTCGGCATGGTTTTTCAAGATTATGCGCTGTGGCCGCATATGACTGTATCCCAAAATGTTGCCTTTCCTTTACGGATGCGAGGTATTGGCCGCCTAGAAATACAGCAACGTGTGATGCAAGCTTTAGAACGCGTAGGGCTGGCTGATTTCGCCAAACGGAAACCTGCCGATTTGTCAGGCGGGCAACAACAACGTGTGGCTCTTGCTCGCGCTATTATCGCTGAACCTGAAATTTTGTTATTCGACGAGCCCCTGTCAAACCTCGATATCGCGTTGCGCCAATCTCTGTGTGAGGAAATGGCTCAGTTATTGCGAACCTTGGGGATCACTGCAGTGTATGTCACTCACGACCCTACGGAAGCCCATGTATTAGCACACCAAATCGCCCATATGCGAAACGGTAATATTGACAGTTTGACGACACTATAAATAGAGAGATTGTTATGCGAAATTTACTATCAAAGAACGGATTTTCACTAAAGGGTATTACCATGAGCCTTGGCCTTTCCTGTGCACTATTTTCTGTTTCAACCCAAGCGATTACCGTGTATACCGCAGGCCCAGGCGCCATGGCAAAACAGCTTGCCGCAGGGTTTGAAAAACAAACGGGTACCAAAGTAGATGTTTTCCAAGCGACAACCGGAAAAGTGATGGCGAGGCTGGAAGCGGAACAGGCGAACCCGCGTGCGGATGTATTGATTTCCGCATCATGGGATACCGCGGTTGATCTGCAACAAAAAGGTTGGTTACTACCTTATGAAAGCCCAAATGCCCAGCAAGTTCCTGAGCGTTTTAAAACGCCATACTATGTGGCGCAAGGGATCTCTGCACTGGGTATTGTGTGGAATAACCAAAGTGGTACCCCAAAACCAACAGATTGGCAAGATTTAGCCCAACCCGAGTTTAAAGATAAAGTCACAATGCCTGATCCCGCACTTTCTGGCGCGTCATTAGACTTAGTTTTAGGGTTACAGAATGCGAAAAAAGAAGCCGCATGGACACTATTTTCTGATTTGAAAGCCAATGGTATGGTGATTTCAGGGCCGAATGCTCAAGCCTTGACTCCTGTATTACAAGGCGCTAAAGCGGCGGTTTTTGGTGCGGTTGATTATGTTGCTTATGGTAGCATCGCGAACGGAGAATCGATTGAAGTGATTTTCCCAAGTAGTGGCACTGCGATTGCCCCGCGCCCAATGATGATTTTAAAAAGTTCTAAGCAGCCTGACCAAGCTAAAGCATTTATCGACTATGTACTATCGCCAGAAGGGCAAGAAATTGTGGCTAATGCATGGCTAATGCCTGCTAGGGCAGATATTGCAGGTAAACGCCCTGATTTTTCAACACTCAAATTGTTGCCAGAAGCTGCGACAGACAACGCTGAGCGCGGCGAAGTTCTCTCTCGTTTAAGCGCTTTATTCCGTTAAGGCTGGTTTTGTAAGCATATTAATTAGCAAACCGCTGGGTAGATTGTCTGCCCAGCAGGAGTGTTGTATTCAATGACAAAAACGCGTTTTCTACCGCTTTTGGTGATGGCCACATTAGTGGTTTTAGTGGTGATCCCATTATGCTTTATTGTATTGCAGGCTATTTTCCCACAATTAGGGCAAGGGCAGTTTGTCCAGCCGCTAGAGCCTATTATTCAGCTACTCAACGAGCCAGAGCTTCCATCATTACTGCAAAATACATTATCACTAGGCACAGGCGTTGCAGCAATCAGCGCCATTATCGCTATTCCGTTAGGGGCATTACGCGGGCTGTTTAATATCCCTTTCGCCAAAGGTTGGGATCTACTGTTTCTTATTCCTTTTTTAATCCCACCTTATATTGCTGGATTATCGTGGATGCTTACGTTACAACCTAATGGTTATTCCCAACAGCTATTTGGTGTGAGCCCCGGAAGTGCGATTTTCTCACTGGGTGGAATGATGGGGATTATGGCGCTAAACCTCTTCCCAGTTCTGTATTTTGCGGTGTCGAAAAGCATGGCAGCGAATGGTAACCGACTTGCCGATGTGGCTCGTGTGCATGGGGCTTCTCCTTGGAATGCCTTTTTCGGAGTGACGCTTCCATTATCGTTACCCTCTATTGCGGCGGGGTTATTGCTGATTTTTACTTTGGCGATTGAAGAATATGGCATTCCTGCCGCCATTGGTGCCTCGAATGGTATTCGTGTTTTAACTACGGATATAGAGCAGCGCTTGGCGGATTGGCCGATTGATTTACCCGGAGCGGCCTCGTTATCGTTGATTTTAGCCAGTGTGGCAATTTTTGCTTATACATTACAGCGTTCTATCGTATCAGGGAAAAACGTAGCCACCACCACAGGGAAAGCGGCAGAAGTGGTGACTCGCTCACTTGGTTACTGGCGCTGGCCAGTCGTTGGGCTATTTGCTTTAACCGCATTTCTTGCGGTAGGAATGCCATTGCTAGCGATGTTTGGCACGGCATTTTCTTCTACAGTGTCTGGTGGTTTGGCGTGGGATAACTTAACATTCAGGCACTTTTCTGGGTTAATCGACTCACAAACTGAAGCTTTGTCTGCATTATGGACGAGCCTCTCTCTGGCGACGTTAACCGCTGTTTTCACTGGGGTACTCGGGTTTCTCTGTGCTTGGCTGGTGGTTGCTCAGCGCATTCGTGGTGCTGTTGTGATTGATGCGCTGTCTTTGTTACCTATTTCCATTCCAGGAATTGTGATAGCGGTAGGGATGATCCTCGCGTGGAACCAACCTTTTTGGCCAATAACGCCTTATCACACATGGGGCATTTTATTGCTTGCCTATAGCTGTTTGTTACTGCCTTACCCAGTTCGCTATTGCAGTGCAGCATTAACACAGATTGGTGGCAGTTTAGCAGATGCTTCACGGGTGCATGGCGCATCTGCGGTGACAACGCTGCGTTTGATCTTGTTTCCATTAGTTTTACCGAGCCTTGTCGCTGCCATGATGTTAGTGTTTGCCGTGGCCTCGCGTGAATTAGTTTCTTCGCTATTACTCGCCCCAGCCGGTATGCAGACGGTGTCTATCTTTGTGTGGCGTCAATTTGAGCAAGGCTCAATTGGCAGTGGCATGGCGATGGCGTGTTTAGCTGTACTGATAAGTTTGAGCTTGATGTTATGCGCACAATGGGTGCAGGGGCGTTATAGTCGATGACATGTAGAGTTAGCACAGGGTAAGCACTAATTAACTTACCTTGTGCTATTTTATAATTCAGTGGATTAAGAGTGGTTCCTAACCTATATCACTCGCATCGTGGCGTTCGCGTACTTGCTGTGCGGGGTCACCTTGTAGGCGATTAACACGGCGGCCGCGCTGTACCGCTGGGCGTGCATAGATTTCATCAGCCCAACGAATAACATTTTTATATTCATGGACAGATAAAAATTCTGCAGCATCATAAAGCCAACCTTTCACTAAAGCGCCATACCATGGCCAGATAGCGATATCTGCAATACTATAGTTCTCGCCTGCGACATATTTGTGTTCTGCTAAACGCTTGTCTAATACATCTAATTGACGTTTAGTTTCCATCGCAAAGCGGTTAATAGGGTATTCAAATTTTTCAGGGGCGTAGGCATAAAAATGCCCAAAACCGCCACCTGCAAAAGGTGCTGAACCCATTTGCCAGAATAGCCATGATAAGGTTTCAGCGCGTTCTGGTTGAGTTGTGGGTAAAAAAACAGAAAATTTTTCAGCTAAATAGGTCAGAATAGAACCCGATTCAAATACTCGGATAGGCTCCTTACCGCTTCTGTCGACTAACGCTGGGATTTTTGAGTTAGGGTTAATTTCAACAAAACCCGAACTAAATTGGTCGCCTTCACCAATATTAATTAACCAAGCGTCGTATTCAGCCTCTTTAATGCCAAGGGCTAACAGCTCCTCTAACATGATAGTGACTTTTTGTCCGTTGGGAGTTCCTAATGAATATAGCTGTAGTGGGTGCTTACCTATAGGTAAAGATTTTTCGTGAGTTGCACCAGAAATTGGGCGATTAATATTGGCGAACTTTCCGCCATTACCTTGCTCCCATTGCCAGACTCTCGGGGGAATATAGGGGGTGTTTGCCATGAGTTATCTCCTTAACCATTTTCAAAGGTGGCGATTATTTTCTCATCAATTCTTTAATTATAAAGGCCCCCCACTGTAGCAATCTGTCGTGAATTCTCCACTGTTTTTATCATATTTGCTTTGGTGGGTAGGATAAATAGCACAGAGTGCAAGAACACATAAGGGATAAACGAAAGAGTTAATTATTAGTTCTAAACTATTTTTGGGTTTATGAGTAATTGTATATACGCACAATGATGACCGAGCTATTCATAGGAATTTATATGTTTTTTGGGATGGCTTGATAATAACAAAAGGTAAATATGTTCATTTGCAATAAAAACCAGAGCTTAAAATGAGACTTAAGTTAAAAATTTGTTAACAAGCGAATTGTGCAGATCACTAATTCAAATAAAAAAAGGGTGTGAATAATTTGTGAAGATTGGCACTAATTTATCGGAGTGTATTTTATACATTGATAGCATATCAGTCATATTCAGGTGTATCGGAGTGTGTCCATGCTTGCGCCAAATTCAAACATCTACCAAAGCTTATTACAGAGAGCAAAAGTGCAGCCAGACGCTGTTGCGATTGTATTTGAAGAGCAAAGTTGGAGTTATCACCAATTACTTGAAAAAGTAAATAAAACAATGTATTGGTTAACTACTGCAGTGCAGTTGAAAAAAGGCGATCGAATTGTACTTGGCTGGGGAAATACGATTGAGTTTTGCCAATTATTTTATGCCGCGGTAGGTCTGGGTATTCAGGTAATTCCTTTGAGTACCAAAATGAAAGAGTTTGAAGGTAAAGAGCATTTGTCTTGTATTAATGCAGATGCTGTTTTTTGGGATGATACATATCAACCATGGTTAGCACAGCTCAGTGCAAAAGGGATGAGTCTTTCTCAGTGGCGTAATGTAATATTCACTGATGAAATTAATTTTATTAACCAAGTTAATGAAGAAGACCCTGCTGTTATAATATTTACCTCGGGTACAACAGGGGCGCCAAAAGGTGCGGTGATCACGCATAAAAATATATTGTCTGCAGTATATGCCTATCAGGAAACATTAAAGTTATCTGAACACGATAAAACAATTTTAGCAGTGCCGATTTATCATATTACTGGCCTCTCTGCTATTTTGGCGTTATTTATCCATATTGGTGGGACGATTTATCTTCATAAAAAATTCAATGCAAAAGATATTATTTCAACAATTGCAAAAGAAAAAATAACATTTTTACATGGTTCTCCAACAGTATTTATATTGTTAATTCAGAAAATAAAAGAAAATAAAAGCATTAACCTAGAAAGATTTAATTCATTAAAAATGATTGCTTGTGGTGCAGGGCATTTAAATGAAGGTACGATTAAAGAGCTTTCTTATATATTTGCTAAAACATCCATTCATTCTATTTATGGTTTGACTGAAACCTCTTCACCAGCAACTGTATTTCGTGAAGATATTCGTTATAGCGATAAGAAGTCTAGCTCTGGTAAACCAGTCCCTGGGTTACAGGTGACCATACGTAATGATAAAGGTGAAAATCTTCCCGCGAACTGCACAGGTAATATTTGGGTTAAGGGGGATGTTGTTATCCAACGTTATTGGCCGGATAGTCCTGCGAATACCACATCATTTAATGATGGTTGGTTTTTCACAGGGGATATTGGCTATATGGATAATGATGGTTTTCTTTATATTCAAGATAGAATTAAAGATATGATTAACCGTGGTGGTGAAAAAATATATTCTATTGAAGTCGAGGATTTAATTTCTAATTATCCAGGAGTTAATGAGGTCGCTGTTATTCCAATTGAAAGCACAATTTATGGTGAAGAACCCATTGCATTTATTATTCCTGAGAATCAAGTGTGTTTAACCAGTAAAGAAATTATTGAGTGGTTAAAAGATAGGGTGCCAACGTATAAAGTTCCAGTAAGAATTATGTTTACGCGTAACTTCCCTAGAACTTGGAATGGGAAAATAAGCAAGAAAGATTTAAAATTACGATATTACTCTTTAAATAACTAAAATATAAATTAGTTTTTAATTAATCAAAAAGGGGCTATGAAATATTAGCCTTCAGGTAGGTTTTATCATGAATAATAAATTTATTTCTAAACAAGATGCCGCTAAATTAATTAATAATGGCGATACAATTTGTACTGTGGGAATGACATTAACCAGTGCTGCTGAATCTATTTTATCAGCAATTGAGCAACGCTTTTTATCCGAGGGTACACCAAATCAATTAACACTGGTTCACGCAGCTGGGCAATGTAACCGTATTCGAGGGAATCAACACTTTGCCCATGAAGGGATGGTGAAACGGATTATTGGTTCCCATTGGGGGCTAGCACCTCGATGGATGCAAATGATTAATGACAACCAAGTTGAAGCATATTGCCTCCCTCAAGGGCAAATGGTGCATTTATATGGTGCAATGGCCGCGGGCTTACCGGGGCGCTTATCCAAAGTAGGGTTAGGAACATTTATCGACCCTGACCTTGAAGGCGGTAGGATGAACGCTAAAACGTTGGTACTTCCCCCTTTGGTTGAAAAAGTGAATTTCAAAGGGGAAGAATGGTTATGGTACCCAGAAATTCCCTTAGATGTGGTGGTGATCAGAGGAACTCACGCTGATAGTAAAGGCAACCTCACCACCGATGAAGAAGCCATGGCCCTAGAGGTCTTGCATGCGGTACTGGCGGCTAAACGCTTTGGTGCCAAAGTGATTGCACAAGTGAAATATTGCGTTGAAGAAGGGACTTTACATCCCAAGCGTGTCACTGTTCCTGCGAGCTTTATTGATCATATTGTCGTGTGTGATAACCCTGAAGAAGACCATCGCCAGTCTTCGAGCTGGTTTTTTGACCCAACGCTATGCGGTGATATTCGCACGCCTATCCAACAAACTACGCCATTACCTTTAGATATTCGCAAATTGATTGGGCGAATTGCATGTCGTTATCTATACGAAAACTGCGTGATTAACTTAGGAACGGGTATTCCAAACGATGTTATTGGCTCAATTATTCAGGAAGAAAATGCAACCAAGCGCGTCGATATCACCGTGGAGTCAGGGATTTGGGGGGGCGTCCAAGCAGGCGGTATTGATTTTGGCATAGGCCGTAACCTGTCAGCGATGATTAGTCACCAAGACCAAATGTTGTACTACAACGGTGCAGGCGTTGATATCACGTATATGGGCGCAGGGGAAATGGATGCCAGTGGCCATGTCAATGCGACGTTGTTAGGCAATATTTGCCCTGGTGCAGGTGGGTTTATTGATATTACCCAAAATGCTCGACACGTAGTGTTTTGCTCAACGTTCACAGCAAAAGGGTTAGATATTCGTTGTGAAAATGGGCAATTAAATATTGTGCGGGAAGGGGATATTAGAAAGTTAGTTAACCAAGTACGGCAAATTTCATGGAATGCGGATGTCGCGCGAAATATTAACCAAACCATGCATTTTGTCACGGAACGTGCGGTGTTCACTTTAGGGGGAAAAACCCCGGTACTGGTTGAAATTGCCCCCGGTATTGACCTAGAGCGTGACATTCTTGCCCATATGGACTTCGTACCTGAAATTTCTCCTGATTTGAAAGTGATGTCTTCTTCATTATTTGAAGAAGCGCCTTTTGGACTGGTTTCGTATTTATAGTTTCAATATTAAAGAGGAATTTATCCATGTTAGTAAAAGATAAAGTCGCTATTGTGACGGGTTCTGCAAGAGGTATTGGTTTTGCGATTGCTCAGGTACTTGCGGAAGAAGGGGCAAAAGTCGTTATTTCTGATTTAGCCATGTCATCAGGTGAAGAAAGTGCAAAACAGCTACAAGAGCAAGGTCATCAAGCCATTTTTATTCCTTGCGATATAGCTAAACGTGAAGAAGTGAATGCCTTATTTTCTAAAGCGTTATCACATTTTGGGGCGATTGATGTACTGGTGAATAATGCGGGGATCAACCGAGATGGCATGCTGCATAAGTTAACGGAAGATGATTGGGACAAAGTGATTGATATCAATCTGAAAGGGACATTTAACTGCATGCAAGAGGCGGCAAAGTTAATGCGTGAGCAAGAAAGCGGCCGAATTGTCAATATTTCATCGGCGAGTTGGCTTGGGAATGTTGGGCAAGCCAACTATGCTGCATCCAAAGCCGGGGTTATTGGCCTGACTAAAACGGCTTGCCGTGAACTAGCCCGTAAAGGGGTCACAGTCAATGCGATTTGCCCAGGGTTTATTGATACGGATATGACCCGTGGTGTGCCTGAAAAAGTGTGGGACATCATGATCAGCAAGATACCTGCGGGTTTTGCAGGAGATCCGCGAGATGTTGGCCAATGTGTTGCATTTTTAGCCTCTGATAAAGCGCGTTATATCAATGGCGAAGTAATCAATGTTGGCGGCGGAATGGTGTTATAGGGGGAAATAATGAAACAAGCGAATGATATTGTCATTGTGAGTGGTGTGAGAACGGCAATTGGCACGATGGGGGGAAGTTTTGCAAATACGCATCAACATGACCTCGGGGCGGTGGTTATCCGTGAAGCCGTGAAAAGAGCTGGAATTGCTCCCGAAGATGTTGATGAAGTCATTGTGGGTAATGTTGGGCAAATCGCAGAAAGTGGTTTTATCGCTCGTATTTGCCAACTGCGAGCAGGGTTACCAAAAGAAACCACCGCTTATTCTGTTAACCGCCAATGTGGTTCAGGGCTACAAGCGTTAGCCGATGGCATGATGTTGTTGCAGACCGGCCAATCAGATGTTGTGGTGGCGTGTGGTACTGAAAATATGACAATGCTGCCGTACTACTTACGCAAAGCGCGCTATGGCTATCGCATGGGAAATGATGTGCTAGAGGATGGGTTAACGTCTATTTTAACCTGGCCAGAAGGCCCTTACCACAACGGAATGACGGCAGAAAATGTTGCAGAGCAGTTCAATATTACCCGTGAAGAAATGGATGATTTTGCATGGGATAGCCAGCAAAAAGCGTTAAAAGCGATTCAAGCCGGTTATTTTTCTGACCAAATATTACCAGTAGAAATACCCGAAGGCCGTAAAGGTACACGTATTTTTGATACCGATGAACATCCGCGTGATACACCACGTGAAAAATTAGCAAAATTGCGCCCTGCATTTAAAACTGATGGTGTGATTACGGCAGCAAACTCTTCAGGTATCAATGATGGTGCTGCGGCATTAGTGATGATGCGTCGTGAAGAAGCGGAAAAACGTGGTCTGAAGCCAAGAATGAAAGTGGTCGATTGGGCTGTAGCAGGTTGTGAAGCGGCCATTATGGGCTTTGGACCCGCGCCAGCAACCCGTCGATTAATGGAAAAGCTCAAAATGGATGTAAAAGACATTGATTTAATTGAGCTAAATGAAGCATTTGCTGCACAAGCCATTGCAGTTATGAATGATTTGTCTCTTGATAGCACTAAAGTGAATGTGAATGGTGGGGCAATTGCTCTGGGTCATCCAGTGGGTGCCAGTGGGGCTATTTTACCTGTGAAGTTAATGTATGAAATGGAACGCCGTCAGGTTACTACCGGGTTAGTGACTATGTGTATCGGTGGTGGTCAAGGGATATCAATGTTGTTCGAAAGAGAATAAGAAAAGCTGCAAGCAGAAAGCCCGACGTGGGGCGTCGGGCTGTTGCTGAAGTAAAACAACAGGTATGTCACTTATTGCCAAGAGCCGTACCTGTTTCACTACAACATGAGGATCTTATCTATGTTTTCTACAAATGCAAAGTTAGATTATGTGGCTCAGGGGAAAAAAACCAACGCAAAGATATACCGTAACCTGATGCCGTTGTTGATTTTAGCGTACATTATTAGCTTTATTGACCGAACAAATATTGGC
Source organism: Providencia sp. PROV109 (assembly GCF_033681625.1). Lineage (NCBI taxonomy): Bacteria > Pseudomonadati > Pseudomonadota > Gammaproteobacteria > Enterobacterales > Morganellaceae > Providencia > Providencia sp. PROV109. The sequence goes on along the minus strand of NZ_CP096320.1, from coordinate 3,999,063 downwards.
ATGGCAAAAAATGCGATGTCGATTGATTTAGGATTATCTGCAACCGCGTTTGGTATTGGTGCGGGGCTTTTTTTCTTAACCTACTCGATTCTTGAGATCCCAAGTAATTTGATAATGGAGAAAGTAGGCGCGCGTTTTTGGATCACGCGGATCATGATCACTTGGGGGTTATTATCTGCGGCGATGGCGTTTGTGACAGGGCCGACTTCTTTTTATATCTTGCGGTTATTACTGGGAGCGGCTGAATCGGGCTTATATCCTGGGGTTATTCTATATATGACATATTGGTTTAGCCAAGAAGAACGGGCTAAAGCAACAGGGTTATTTTTACTCGGGGTTTGTCTTGCAAATATTATTGGGGCGCCGCTGAGTGGTTTATTGCTGAGTATGGATGGCTTATTAGGCTTCCATGGTTGGCAATGGATGTTTGTTATTGAAGGCTTGCCAGCAGTTATCCTAGCATTTGTTGTGTGGTTCGTGTTGCCGAATAAACCAGAAGATGCAAAATGGTTAGATGAAGATGATCGGAATTATATTAAATATAAACATGATCAAGACAAAAACAGTATTAGTGTGAGTAACAGTAAATTCTCACTCAAGGCGGCATTTAAGAATAAAGCCTTTATGATGATTGTTGCTATCTATTTTACTCACCAGTTCTCGGTCTATGGTTTAAGTTATTTTTTACCGACTATTATCGGTGAATATGGCAAATTAACACCTATTCAAATCGGCTTATTAACAGCGATTCCATGGATTTCAGCCGCAATTGGTGGCATTTTTGTCGCGAGAAAAGCTAATACACCGCGTCGTTCATCACGTATTTTAATTTCAGGTTATGCAGTAATGGCCGTAGGGTTAGTGATTGGTGCACTGGGTGGCCCAGTTGTCGGTTTAATTGGCTTTTGCTTAACGGCATTTATGTTTTTTGTGGTTCAATCGATTATTTTCTCGCTTCCTCCGACTTATATGAGTGGCAGCATGTTAGCGGGAAGTTTGGCACTATTGAACTGCTTAGGGCTGTTTGGCGGCTTCCTTGGCCCGTTCATTCTTGGCTTTTTTGAAGATTATACAGGAACAGCCACTTCTGGATTATGGTTTGGTGTCGGTTTGCTAGTTATCGGAACGATTATTGCGTCACGAGTGAATACTAACGGTATGAGCGAAGCTGAGCCATTACAAGTATCGACTTCAGTGGAAAGCAAATAATTCAACATCGCCATTTACAATAGGAAAGTCTGCATGAAAATTGTTATCGCACTTGATTCCTTTAAAGGAAGTTGTTCTGCAAGGTTAGCATGCCAAGCCGTTGCTGAGGGTTTCAAGCGTGTATCCTCTGAGTTAGATATGACGTTATTACCCATATCTGATGGCGGAGAAGGTTTGTTGGAGTCACTGGAGAATAGCCCAGCGCTTTCTGGTGTAACACCTTACATTTTTAGCTGTACTGGGCCTTATGGTAGTAAGGTTGATGCAGGGTTATTAGTATTGGAGGGAAAAACCGCTTTTATCGAGATGGCGCAATGTTGTGGGCTGGAACTCGTTCAACGTGAGCATCGTCGAGTTGAAAATGCCTCAACTTATGGCTTGGGTGAAATGGTCAAGCATGCACTCGATATGGGTTGTTCTCGTATTGTTATCGGGATAGGAGGAAGTGCAACTAATGATGGTGGTGCAGGGTTTGCTCAAGCATTGGGTGCTCAGTTTTACGATAAAAATTCTCAGCTTATTGAGACGCCAATTTGCGGAAAAGACCTCATTAATATTGCAAAGATTGATTTTGATAAATTTGACTCGCGAGCCGCTAAGGTTGAATTTAATGTCTCTTGCGATGTTGAAAACCCTTTATTAGGCAAGAATGGTGCGACTTATGTTTATGGTCCCCAAAAGGGGGCCGACCAAGCCACACTTGACCAGCTTGAAATTGGGATGGCTCACTATGCGAAATTAATGTCAGCAATAACGGGAAAAGATATTTCACTGGAGGCTGGCAGTGGTGCAGCGGGTGGATTAGGTGCGGGGCTTCGTTGGTTTGTTTCGGCAAAGCTCGAAAAAGGAATCGATCTCGTTTTGGGGCTCCTTGGCGCAAAATCTTATATTCAACAGGCGGATTTAGTCATTGTAGGAGAGGGGCGGCTTGACAGTCAAAGTGCGAATGGTAAGGCTCCTGTGGGAGTGGCTCGTATGGCCAGTCATTATGGTGTGCCTGTCATTGCGCTTTGTGGGGGGTATAGTGAAGATAGCCGTATCCTATACCAACATGGCATTACCGCAATGTGGTCGCTTTGTCCGGGGCCAGTTTCCCTTGAGCAAGCCATGACAAATGGTGAACGTTATTTGGCAGATACAGCAGAAAATTTGCTGCGTACCGTACTCGCAAATCCGAATATGCAAATAAAACCCTAAAGTGAGGCGGTAATATGCTACTGACTGAAAAACTAGCCAATGATATTGTCACGCGTGCAATGGGAATTATCCATCACAACGTCAATGTGATTAATAGTCAGGGCGTGATTATCGCTTCAGGTGAAAAAAAGCGTATTGGTGAAACCCATGAAGCCGCAGTGGAAGTGATCCGCTGCGGCAAACGGATCACCATCTACAATGAAAATGAAGCACGAGCTTATTCGAATGTGGCACCGGGGATAAACCATCCGATTGTTGTGGCTGATAAAGTGGAATTAGTGATTGGCGTGAGTGGTGACCCTGTTGTGATCCAGCGTTATGCCGAGCTCGCTATACTGACGGCTGAGCTGCTAATTCAACAAGAAATTGAGCGGCGTAGTATTAACTGGCAGCATCGTTTGCGTGACATGCTATTTGTCCAGTTTATAGAAAGCACAACGCCAGCACAGGGGCGCAGTGCATTACTAAAATTACATAATTCCGGTTTTGCGTTCACTTTACCGACTATTCCTGTGATTATTAATATTGAAGCTATTCAGTACCGCCCAGAAATACTCGATACGATCATTACTGAATTATCAGCTATGGAAAAAAGTGATGTGTTATTACTCAATAGCCGCGAAATTTTGATGCTATTCCCATCAACGCATTATCAAAATGAATCGTTTATTTCTAATCTTCATTTCATTCTAGATAGCCAACTTAGCCAATATTATATTGGTGTTGGTGTTCAGGCAGATACGCAAGAACATGTGAGGGATGCAGTACATTTTGCACGTTCAGTTATTGAAGTTGGACGGCTAACGGTTCCCGATAAACAAGTCTTTTTATTTAAAGAAATGGCATCTTTATGCCTCTTTAATGAATTGGAAAATAGCTATCTATTTAATTTCTTTTTAGATATTTGCCATAAAATATTGTTGCATGATTCGGGCGATATTTTGCTTGAAACCCTTGAGCTGTTTTTATCGCAAAATGGCGAAATAGGTAGCACCGCGCAGCAATTAGGCATTCACAGAAATACATTAAGTTATCGGTTACAACAAATTAAAAAGCAAACCAGTTTGGACCCGACAAGGTTTACGGATCTCATTCAGTTATCTGTTGCGATGCATGGCTACCGTCGACGTTACCCAAAACAACAGCCATGGCTCGATGCATTAAGTTAAGGAGCCGTATCATTACTTTTGTTGTAAAACCCAAATAGCGGCTTCAACGCGCGATTTTAAATTAAGTTTCTTTAGTAAGTGTTTGACATGGACTTTGACGGTGCTCTCTGTGATTTGTAATTTATTCGCAATCATCTTATTTGATAGCCCCTGTGAGATTAAATCTAAGATATGGGTTTCTCTTGGGGTTAGTGCTGATAGATTATGCTCTGTAGGGGCTCGGTTATCTCTTAAAGATTCAGCTAAAATGGAAGCGAGCGTTGGGCTAACGACCATTTTACCACTTGCGGCTTCTTTTAATGCAATAATTAATTTTTCAGGCTCCATGTCTTTGAGTAAATAGCCATCAGCACCTCGTTTTAACGCATTAATTAAGTCTTCGCCATAATTGGACACCGTAAATAAGATAATACGGCCTGAAAGTTCGCGGTTACGTAAATTATCGAGTACTTCAAAGCCATTCATACTAGGCATATTGAGATCTAATAGGATTAAATCTGGGTCTTGTTCTTCCGCAATTTTAATACCCGTTATTCCATCGTCTGCTTCACCAATTACCTTTAATGTGGGTTCTAAACTAATTAATTGTTTAACACCATTACGTAGCATCGGGTGATCATCAATCAGTAAAATGGTAGATTGCCCAGTTAGTTTATTTTCATTTTTCATTAATGAGTTACTCCAATTTAATTAAGCCACAGTCAGTGGAAATACGACATTAACAATAGTGCCACCCTGAACTCTTGGGGAAATTTGATATTTCCCATTTAGGCTTAGCGCTCTTTCTCTCATAATAATCAATCCATAATGGTTATTTTTTGTTGGCTGAGGCTGAATACCTTCCCCATTATCTTCTATTGTCATGGTGATTAATCCGTTATTTTCGATTAATGAGACTTGTGACCAGTTTGCATTAGCATGTTTGAGAATATTGCTTAAAGCTTCTCGGATTATCTGGATAATATGAATAGATTGATGTGGAGAGAGGCTTTTGGCTGGAATTTGGTAATTTAATCCAATTTGAAAACCGAGGCGCTGACTGAATTCTTGGATTGTGCTTTCTAAGGCAGGGAATAGGCCTGGTTCAGTTAATTTTAGTCTGAAGGTTGTTAAAAGCTCACGTAATTGACTATAAGCGGAATTTATTTCATTGCGCATTTCGTTTAATAGTTCTTGGTGCTTAGTTGGCAATGTTTTAGGTTGCATTTGTAGATAACTAATTTGTATTTTGAGGCAAGATAATGATTGTGCGATGGAATCATGCAATTCTCTCGCAATCGCCGATCGTTCATCCATAATCAGTAACTGCTGTTGTTGCTCTAATTGGTGCTCCATCGCTAGCATTCCAGCGATTTGTTTAACTAGCATCAGCACTAAATTATTTTGTTCTTCAGATAATGGCTGGTTTATATCCATTTCAGCTAAAATCATGCCATAACGCTGTAAATTATCAGAAATCTCCCATGATATTACTTTAAGGTGTTCAGCCATCTTGGGTGAATTGAGATATTGATCCTTGTTTTCAGGACAATGAATTTCATGAAAGCAGGCATCATTGTTTTCTTCATATAGCCTCAATCTAATATTTTGCAGTGGTATTAAGCTTTTAAGCTCAAATAACACTTTTTCTAACCTGATTGATAGTGGCCCAATGGCATGTAGGGTTCGATTAGATTGGTATAAATAGAGTAATACTTTATTTTTCTTTTGCAGATCGGCGGTTTTTTCGATAACTCGAGATTCTAATTGATGGTAACTCTGTGCGAGCTCATCCGACATTTGATTTAACGTATGGCCCAGTGAATTTAGCTCATCTTGTTTTTTGCCTACAGGAAAGCGCTGACTAAAGTCTTGGTGACTAATCGCGTTCACCATATGAAGTAACTTAAGCCAAGGTGTATAAATTTTCTTTCTAAAATGGCAGATAGCAAAAATAAGTAGCAATAAAACGAGGCCAATAAATACCATTTGAGTGATTGCTACATAGGTTATTTTTCGTTCTGTTTTTTCATCAATATTACGAACTAATGCATCGAGTTTATTAACAAAGGTAACGACCGCGAGACGTGCATCATTAGGAGAAACTGCATGGTTAAGTGCAGGTTTTAATTCTGTAACCCAATATTGATAAAGCTCAGCAAATTGCGGATTTAAATCTTCTATATCGACAACTTGTGTTAGTTCATTGCTTAATAAATTTTTTTCAAGCTCACTAACATATACGTCAGAATATTGGTTGAGTGGCACTAATGAAAGTAAATGATAACTTTGCATCCGCAATGAGCCTGATTTATTTATTGCATGTGCATTTCCTTGCACACTAATAATCATACTATTTGAAATTGTCATGCCAATAATACCGAGTACGGCAATCAATAGCATTAAACCAATAACTTGGTTAATGATTGAAAATCGGTGATAAGCAATAGACATAAATGATCCTTTCTACTCTACTCTATACGTTTATTTATTATTTTTGATAACGTAGATATTGTTTCTCTATTATATAAAATTGAATATGCCACTTCGGTATTACTCCTTAATATCCCATTGAATTTTTCGCTTTAAATTTCAACAAATAAAATTACCAAGCAATGATTTTTTTTGTTTTAATTCAATCAATTATTGTTTTGTACTCCTAATACTACTCTGGTGGTTAACGAGAAAAATCACGCATATTTCATTTAAATCTCTCTTGATTTAGATCAGCTTCACGGTGGTCTATTCGCCACACACTGCGAGCAGAAATTGTATTTATCGGGGTGATTTATGTCTCAACGAGATAATGTTAATAGTGTAGCTGCACAGTCAAATAATGGTGTTATACAGGATTGGCGTCCTGAAGATACTCGGTTTTGGCAGCAAACAGGGCAGCGTATTGCCAATCGTAATTTATGGATTTCTATTCCATGTTTATTGCTCGCATTTTGCGTATGGATGTTATTTAGTGCAGTTGCGGTTAATTTAAATAAAGTGGGTTTTAATTTTACGACAGACCAATTATTTTTATTAACCGCATTACCTTCCGTTTCAGGTGCTTTATTAAGAGTCCCTTATTCATTCGTTATTCCTATTTTTGGTGGGCGCCGTTGGACTGCTATTAGTACGCTGTTTTTAGTGATCCCATGTATTTGGCTAGGTTATGCGATTCAAAACCCTGCCACGCCTTATCAAGTCTTTGTCATTATTTCCCTACTTTGTGGTTTTGCCGGCGCTAACTTTGCATCCAGCATGGCCAATATCAGCTTCTTTTTCCCTAAAGCTCGCCAAGGCGGTGCACTTGGCCTGAATGGTGGGCTAGGAAATTTAGGGGTCAGCGTCATGCAATTGGTGGCGCCTTTTATCGTTGGTGTTGGTGTATTTACTTTCGTTGGTGGGACTGGAGCGGCTCAGCCTGATGGCTCAACGTTGTGGTTAGAAAATGCTGCTTGGATTTGGGTGCCATTTCTACTGCTTTTTACGGTGATGGCTTGGTTTGGCATGAATGACTTAGCGGCTAATAAGGCATCTCTTAAAGCACAATTACCTGTTTTGAAACGTGGCCATCTATGGGTATTAAGCCTGTTATATCTGGCGACATTCGGCTCGTTTATCGGTTTTTCTGCTGGTTTCGCGATGTTATCGAAAACCCAGTTTCCAGACGTCATTATCTTGAAGTTTGCCTTTTTTGGCCCTTTCCTCGGTGCGTTAGCTCGCCCAGTCGGTGGCATGTTATCTGACCGTTTTGGTGGTGTGAAAGTCACATTACTGAACTTTGTGGTCATGGCTGTTTTCTCCGGCTTGCTGTTTTTTACGTTACCAGAAAACGGTCAAGGAGGCTCTTTCGGGGCGTTTTATGGCGTATTTATGGTGCTGTTTTTAACAGCAGGGCTAGGCAGTGGCTCAACCTTCCAAATGATTGCTGTTGTTTTTCGTAAATTAACCATGGACAAAGCCATCTTAAGAGGAGCTTCAGAGCAAGAAGCCCAAAAAGAGGCGGTAACAGAAAGTGCTGCAGCTTTAGGGTTTATCTCTGCTATTGGTGCAATAGGTGGCTTCTTTATTCCAAAAGCGTTCGGTACATCATTAACACTGACGGGTTCACCGGCAGATGCAATGAAAGTGTTTTTTATATTTTATCTTTCCTGTGTGTTTATCACATGGCTGGTATACGGCCGTAAACACAAATAATAACAAGTCATAAAAATCAATTTTAGCAATGTACGGCGCCGGTCGCCGTCTCTTTGGAGGCAATCCGATGAGCAAGTTTTTAGATAGATTTCGGTATTTTAAGCAGTTGGGCGAAACCTTTTCAGGTGATCACGGGCAAGAGTTAAATGTAAACCGTGATTGGGAAGATGGTTATCGTAGCCGCTGGCAGCATGACAAAGTCGTGCGTTCCACCCATGGTGTCAATTGTACGGGCTCTTGTAGCTGGAAGATTTATGTCAAAAATGGGTTAGTGACTTGGGAAACTCAACAGACGGATTACCCACGAACTCGCCCAGATTTACCTGATCATGAGCCGAGAGGATGCCCTCGTGGTGCGAGTTACTCTTGGTATTTATATAGCGCAAACCGTGTTAAATACCCAATGATGCGTAAGCGCTTACTTAAACTATGGCGTGAAGCAAAAGCGGAGCAGCAAGACCCTGTTGCAGCGTGGCTATCTATTATCAATGACCCGCAGAAGGCACAAAGCTATAAACAAGCTCGTGGTCGTGGTGGTTTTGTTCGCTCAAGCTGGCAGGAGGTGAATGAACTGATTGCGGCAGCGAACGTCGCGACGATTAAAGAATTTGGTCCTGACCGCATTGTTGGCTTTTCACCAATTCCCGCGATGTCGATGGTTTCCTACGCCTCGGGTGCTCGCTATTTATCGTTAATTGGTGGCTCATGCTTAAGTTTTTATGACTGGTATTGTGACTTGCCACCTGCGTCACCCATGACGTGGGGCGAACAAACTGACGTACCTGAATCAGCGGATTGGTACAACTCGTCTTATATTATTGCTTGGGGTTCTAACGTACCGCAAACGCGTACGCCAGACGCACACTTTTTTGCAGAAGTGCGTTATAAAGGGACGAAAACGGTCGCGGTGACGCCAGACTACGCGGAAATTGCCAAATTATGTGACCATTGGTTGAACCCGAAACAAGGAACGGATAGCGCCATGGCAATGGCGATGGGGCATGTGATCCTCAATGAATTCCATGTAAAACGTGAAGCGGAATACTTCCGTGAATATGTGCGCACTTATACCGATATGCCGATGCTTGTCATGCTAGATAAGCGTGAAGATGGTTCTTATGCCGCAGGCCGCATGCTACGGGCATCTGATTTACATAATTCATTAGGCGAAGAAAAAAATGCCGAATGGAAAACTATTGCGATTGATGAAGAGACAGGTGAATTATGTGCTCCACAAGGTTCAATGGGATTCCGTTGGGATGGTGGCCAAAAATGGAATTTAGAACCGCGTGCTGGACAAGATGCACATAACATTAAAATGAAACTCAGCTTGGCAGATAGCCATGATGAATTTGTCGATGTTGGTTTTCCTTACTTTGGTGGCTTAGAAAGTGAGCACTTCCAGCATGTTGAACTTAAAGATGTTTTATTACATAAACTGCCCGCTAAACGTATTCAGTTAGCTGATGGTAGCGAATCATTGGTTACTAGTGTTTATGATTTAATGCTAGCGAACTACGGTATTGACCGTGGTTTTGGTGATGAAAACTGTGTGGTTGATTACGATGATATGAAAGCGTATTCACCTGCGTGGGCGGAAAAAGTCACAGGGGTTAGCCGCCAAAATATTATTCGCATAGCGCGTGAGTTTGCCGATACCGCAGAGAAAACCCATGGCCGTTCTATGGTGATTGTTGGCGCAGGGATTAACCATTGGTATCACATGGATATGACCTATCGTGCGATTATCAATATGTTGATTTTCTGTGGTTGCGTTGGGCAAAGCGGCGGTGGCTGGTCTCATTATGTTGGGCAAGAGAAATTACGGCCACAAACGGGTTGGTTACCTTTAGCCTTTGGTTTGGACTGGCAGCGCCCACCTCGCCATATGAATAGCACATCTTTCTTTTATAACCATTCAAGCCAATGGCGTTATGAAACAGTCGCAACAGAAGAGTTGTTATCGCCTCTAGCCGATAAGCAAGCCTTTAGCGGCAGTTTGGTTGATATGAATGTACGTGCAGAACGCATGGGGTGGCTGCCGTCAGCACCACAATTAAATGTCAACCCATTGAATATTGCGAAGAATGCACAAAGTGAAGGAATGTCACCCACTGATTATACTGTTAAACAGTTGAAAGAAGGGAATATTCGCTTTGCTTCAGAGCAACCTGATGACCCTCAAAATTTCCCACGAAATCTGTTTATTTGGCGTTCAAATTTATTGGGTTCCGCAGGGAAAGGCCATGAATATTTATTGAAATATTTATTGGGTACTGAAAATGGTATTCAAGGCAAAGACTTAGGCCAACAAGGCGGCGTCAAACCAGAAGAAGTGGAATGGCAAGATAAAGCGGCAGAAGGGAAAGTTGACTTAGTGGTGACTCTCGACTTCAGAATGTCGAGCACCTGCCTGTTCTCGGACGTTATTTTACCGACTGCTACTTGGTATGAAAAAGACGATATGAATACCTCGGATATGCATCCATTTATTCACCCATTATCAGCTGCAGTCGACCCAGCTTGGGAATCCAAAAGCGATTGGGAAATTTATAAGGGGATTGCCAAAGCATTTTCTGAGGTCAGCGTTGGGCACTTAGGCAAAGAAACGGATGTGGTGACGCTGCCGATTCAACATGATAGTGCAGCCGAGATGGCACAGCCTTTTGATGTTAGAGATTGGAAAAAAGGGCAATGCGAGCTTATTCCAGGGAAAACAGCGCCGCATATTATCTGTGTTGAGCGTGACTACCCAAATACTTATGCACGTTTTACCTCTCTTGGCCCATTGATGGATAAATTGGGTAATGGTGGTAAAGGGATCAATTGGAATACACAAGATGAAATTGATTTCTTGAAAAAACTCAATAAAACCCAGCCTGACGGTACCAATGCTGGGCGGCCAAAAATTGAAACGGCAATTGATGCCGCGGAAGTCATTTTAACACTTGCACCTGAAACCAATGGGCAAGTGGCAGTAAAAGCATGGGATGCATTAAGCAAAGTAACGGGCCGCGACCATACTCATCTTGCTCGTTATAAAGAAGACGAAAAAATCCGTTTTCGCGATATTGTTGCGCAGCCGCGTAAAATTATCTCAAGCCCTACATGGTCAGGGTTGGAAGATGAACATGTTTCCTACAATGCCTGTTACACCAACGTGCATGAAATGATCCCATGGCGGACGCTCAGTGGTCGTCAGCAATTATATCAAGATCACGAATGGATGCGCGCCTTTGGGGAAAGCCTTGTGGTGTATCGTCCACCAATTGACACTCGAGCGGCTCAGCCACTTATGGGGAAAAAATCCAATGGATTCCCAGAAAAAGCACTGAACTTTTTAACACCGCACCAAAAATGGGGGATCCACTCTACTTACAGCGACAACTTATTAATGTTGACGTTAGGCCGCGGTGGTCCAGTTGTTTGGCTTAGCGAAGAAGATGCCCGCGAACTGGGTGTTGAAGATAACGATTGGGTTGAAGCTTTTAACAGTAATGGTGCATTAACCGCTAAAGCGATCGTTAGCCAACGTATTCCTGATGGCATGATCATGATGTACCACGCCCAAGAACGACTGATCAACTTACCAGGCTCTGAAGTTACGGCTCAACGTGGCGGAATTCATAATTCGGTCACGCGTGTTTGCCCGAAACCTACGCATATGATCGGCGGCTATGCGCACCTTGCCTATAGCTTCAATTATTACGGAACCGTAGGTTCTAATCGTGATGAATTTGTGGTTGTTCGCAAAATGAAACAGGTTGACTGGCTGGATGGTGAAGGTGATGCCTACCAGCAGACCTTGAGCGGAAAGGAGAAAGCATAATGAAAATTCGTTCTCAAGTCGGCATGGTGCTAAACCTTGATAAATGTATTGGTTGTCACACTTGCTCAGTGACCTGTAAAAACGTGTGGACTAGCCGCGAAGGGGTAGAATACGCATGGTTTAATAACGTCGAAACCAAACCAGGTATTGGTTACCCCCATAATTGGGAAGACCAAGAAAAATGGAAAGGAGGCTGGATCCGCACCATTAAGGGTAAATTGGTTCCACGTATGGGGAACAAAGTTGGCGTTTTATCAAAAATCTTCGCTAACCCAGATGTACCTGCTTTGGATGATTATTATGAGCCGTTTAATTATGACTACGGCCATTTAAAAAATGCTAAAGAAGATAAGCACGTACCGACAGCACGCCCTCGTTCATTAATTACTGGTGAGCGAATGAGTAACGTGAAAATGGGACCAAACTGGGAAGATGATTTAGGCGGTGAATTCGCCAAACGAGCCCAAGATAAAAACTTTGAACATATTCAAAAAGAGATGTATGGGCAGTTTGAAAATACGTTCATGATGTATTTGCCACGCCTGTGTGAACATTGTTTAAACCCAGCTTGCGTCGCGACCTGCCCAAGTGGTGCAATTTATAAGCGCTCAGAAGACGGTATTGTTTTGATTGACCAAGACAAATGCCGTGGCTGGCGTATGTGCTTAACTGGTTGCCCGTATAAAAAAATCTATTTCAATTGGAAAAGCGGTAAATCAGAAAAATGTATTTTCTGTTACCCACGTATTGAGTCAGGTATGCCAACGGTTTGCTCTGAAACCTGTGTTGGTCGTATCCGCTATTTAGGGGTATTGCTGTATGACGCCGATAAAATTGAGTCGGCTGCCAGTGTCGAAAAGGAAACCGACCTTTACCAGAGCCAACTTGATGTTTTCCTTGATCCCCATGATCCAAAAGTGATTGAAGAAGCGCAAAAACAAGGGATCCCATTAAGTGTGATCGATGCGGCACAGAAATCTCCAGTGTACAAAATGGCGATGGAATGGCGCTTAGCTCTGCCATTACACCCTGAATACCGCACGTTACCAATGGTGTGGTATGTACCACCTTTGTCACCGATCCAGTCAGTGGCGGATTCAGGGCTATTAGCTAATAAAGGTGTATTGCCGGATGTCGAAAGTTTACGCATTCCAGTGCAATACCTTGCGAATTTGTTAACCGCAGGGGATACCGAACCGGTGTTATTGGCGTTAAAACGTATGTTAGCGATGCGCCATTTCAAACGGGCAGAAACCGTGGAAAACCAATGTGATACCAGTGCATTAGAGCAAGTCGGCTTAACACAAGCTCAGGCACAAGAAATGTACCGCTATTTAGCCATTGCTAACTATGAAGACCGTTTTGTCATTCCATCCAGTCATCGAGAATTGGCGCGTGAAGCATTCCCTGAAGCGAAAGCTTGTGGCTTTAGTTTTGGTGATGGTTGCCATGGCAGCGATAGCAAAGCGAATTTATTTAATAGCAGGCGCATTGACGCCATTGATATCACACCAAAAAATAATCAGGAGAAAGCACTATGATGACACTAAAAGTGATTTCTCGGTTATTGGAATACCCTTCGGAAGCGCTTTGGTTGCATCGTGATGAGCTCATTGAAGCGCTAGAACAGGCTGATGAGCTGCCTGTCACACGGGCTGTTCAACTGATGGTGTTTGTGCGTGAGTATCTCAGCGAAGACTTACTTGATATGCAGGCGCAATATTGTGAACTGTTTGATAGAGGACGCGCGACATCATTATTGCTATTTGAGCATGTACATGGCGAATCCCGAGACCGAGGGCAAGCGATGGTTGATTTAATGGCTCAATATCAGCAACAGGGTTTGCAAATTGATTGCCGTGAATTACCCGATCATTTGCCCATTTATTTGGAATACCTCACGGCATTACCGACCGATGAAACTATCGAGGGGCTACAGGATATTGCGCCAATTTTAGCGCTGTTAGGGGAAAGGTTGAAACAGCGAGAAAGCCGTTTCTCTGTTTTATTTGATTTTTTACTTGAGCTTTCCCATAGCGACATTGCTGCGGAGCAATTAAGCAAACAAGTAGCAACCGAAGTACGGGATGATACCCCAGAGGCGCTAGATGCAGTTTGGGAAGAGGAGCAAGTGAAATTTTTTGCCGATGAAAAAACATGTGGTAGCGAAGTTGCAGCGCATCAACATCGCTTCGCCAATGCGGTGGTACCACAGTATTTGGATCTCAGTGTGGGCAGCCATGTAGGAGTTCAAAAATGAATTTTATCAATCAATTTTTCTTCGATATTTACCCCTATATCGCTGGGACGGTATTTATTGTCGGTAGTTGGTTACGTTACGATTACGGGCAATACACGTGGCGAGCGGGTTCCAGCCAAATGTTGGATAAAAAGAACATGCGTTTGGCATCAAACTTATTCCATTTGGGGATTATTGGGATTTTTGTCGGGCACTTTTTAGGTATGTTAACGCCTCATTGGATGTATGAATCTTTTCTGCCAATGCACATTAAGCAGTTAATGGCGATGATTGGTGGGGGATCAGCAGGTGTGATGATGTTAATTGGTGGCGCGATGCTATTGAAGCGCCGCCTGACAAACCCACGAGTGAGAGCAACTTCATCCTTTGGTGACATCATGATCTTAACCTTGCTGGTGGTGCAAGTTTGCTTAGGATTACTCACCATTCCATTCTCAGCACAACATATGGATGGTAGCGAAATGTTGAAATTAGTGGGATGGGCACAGTCTATTGTGACATTCCATTGGGGGGCATCCAATTACCTTGAAGGGGTTGGCATTGTTTTTAAACTGCATATTGTGTTGGGGATGACGATATTTTTACTCTTCCCATTCTGCCGTTTAGTGCACATTTGGAGTGCACCTATCGAATACCTGACTCGTCGGTATCAATTGGTGAGAAATCGCCATTAGGTTTGGGTTCCACAAGGAGGTGGGCCAATACATTGCTTTTGTACAACTTGTTCTTGTGTAAACAACAAATATTGCTATTTTGGCGCCCCATCTCATAGGAGATGGGGTTTTTTGTTTTATTTAGTGTTGGTTGGCTCAATATAGCCAAGGCGGCGGGAAATCAGTAAGCAAACGTGGGCAAGTTCTTCATTAACACGGTCTATTTTGGAAACCATTCTGTGAGTCGGCCCAGCGACACTAATCGCGCCGATAATATTACCGGTATAATTAAATATCGGCCTTGCCACACAGGTGAGCCCTTCTTCATTTTCTTCATCATCTAAAGAAAAGCCTTTTAAACGAATATCAGCCAAAACTTCATACAATTTCATGCGGTCGATAACTGTTTTTTCAGTGTATTTGGTTAATGGTTTATCTAATACAGCATCAATTTCTTCTAACGGCTGGAAGGCTAATAAAGCTTTCCCTATACCAGTACAATAAGCGGGTAGTCGAGCACCCAGTTTTGCGGAGGTTTGAATGGATAGCGTTCCTTCACTTTTATAGAGGTAGACCACATGGCCACTGTTATAAACTCCTAAAAAGCAAGTTTCAAACGTTGAACTCGACAACGTTTTTAAATAAGGGATTGAAACTTCAACTAAATTAACATTCATTAAGCCTTTAATGCCTAATTCGAGGCTTTTTAAGTCAAGGTTATAGCGTTCTGTAAGATGGTCTAAGCTGACATATTGACGCTCTTTTAGTGTTTCTAATACGCGAAAAGCCGTGGTTTTTGGAATCTCCGTATTTTTGACCAATTCGGCCAAAGAAATTCCGTCAGAATGGTTACTAATCTCTTCAAGTATGGTCAGTACTCTGTCGATACTCGACGAGTTTGCTTGACTTTCTTTCGTCATCGTAGGTTCCTCACTCACGCTAAGCCCTCTCATTGTACTCATTTTTTAAACGCCGTTCCATTTTTACCTCGATGTTACCTTTTTCTCTGAAAAAACATGCAGTACGTAATGTATTGATCTTCATTGAGTTTGACTTTTTGATTGTGATCGCTGTCGTTATTCTTACAAAATCGGAACGACATTCCTAATTTTTAATGTATGTTATTAAAAAAGGAACGATGTTCCGTTATTTTAAAGGGATAAACATGTTGATAGTGACCATTGATACAGGGACAACGAATACCCGAGTTAGAGCATGGAAAAATAACACGGTTGTTCGTGAACAAAGTGTTGAAGTTGGTATTAGGGATTGTGCAAAAAATGGCGATAAAACGCTGTTAATTCAATCGATAAAAACAGTACTAGATAAGCTGTTGTCAGGGGTGAGTGCTGAAGAAAGAGAAAATTATCAGCTCGTTGCATCAGGTATGATTACATCCGAAATTGGGCTGTGTCACTTACCTCACCAAGTGACTCCTGTTTCAATGCAGCAACTTGCTAAGGCTACAATGCCTTGTGTTATCAAAGAGATCAGTGAAAAACCGATTATTTTTATACCAGGCGTTAAAAATAACGTGGCAAATATGACGTTTGATTCAATTGAAAGTATAGATGTAATGCGCGGTGAAGAAGTTGAAGTTTTTGGCATTTTAACACAGCAACCGGATCTTGGCCCAGCCTTAGTCATTTTGCCCGGGTCACATTCTAAGTTTGTACGTCTTGATGAAAATAATAATGTGGTTGCATTGGCAACAACGATGGCAGGGGAAATTTTCGATACATTAACGCACCAGACTATCTTAGCCAGTTCTTTAGAACACCAGTTTGTTCAATATTTAGATAAAGAATATTTACGCAAAGGTGCTGAGCTTAGTCTGCAAGTAGGGATTGCGAGAAGTTGTTTTTCGGTGAGGCTACTAGACCTTTTCACGGAAGCGACACTTGACCAACGCTCAAGTTTTTTATTGGGAGCTATTTTGGCGTCAGATTTACTCGCAATAAAACATAGCCAAGCTCTTAATATTACTAGCGATATAAAAATTGTTATTAGTGGAAAACCTATTTTAGCGGATGCACTTAAAGAGTTAATTAAAAATGATAGTTACTTTACTGGGGAAATACACCTATTAGACGATAAAAAGGAACAGCCTTTTTCTGGATTGGGTGCAATTTCAATATTAAAAGAAACGCAATGCAAATAAATACTATTAATGATTTTTTATTAGGTGATTGTTATGAATTCTAAAAATGAAATACCGCTTATTGCAATATTACGGGGAATAAAACCTGACGAAGTTTTAGAACATATCGCTATCCTTGCAGATGAAGGTTTTAATTATATAGAAATTCCTCTTAACTCTCCCGAGTGGGAAAAAAGTATTCCATTAGCGATTGAAAACTATGGAGATAAATTGAAAATTGGTGCCGGTACTGTGCTCAATAAAAGCAATGTTGAAAAGTTGGCAATAATGAACGCTAAAATTATTGTCACTCCCAATATTAACGTTTCTGTGATCACTACTGCTCTTGAAAATAAGATGGAAATATTTCCAGGTTGTGCAACAGCAACAGAAGCTTTTACCGCGATTGACGCCGGTGCTGTTAATTTAAAAATCTTTCCTACTGCGCCTTTTGGGGTTAATTATGTGAAATCGCTGATGTCAGTGATCCCAAAAAATATTGCCATTTATGCGGTAGGAGGTATCACGCCGAATAATTTGCATGAATACCTAAGTATTGGCTGCCATGGTGCAGGGTTGGGAAATGATCTTTATCGAATAGGCCAAACACCAGAGAAAACCAGAGAAAAAGCGAAAGCATTTATATCTGCATATATCGCATTTAAAAATCAAACTAATTAATCTTAAAGAGATATTCAAATGAAATACGATTATGTTTTTAAAAATGCCACTGTAATAGATGGTAGTGGTAAAAGTGAGTTTGTCAGTGATATTTCCGTTAAAGATGAACGGATTATTAAAATATCAAAAAACATAAGTGAAGATGCTGAAAAAATAATTGATTGCTCAGGTTTAATTTTATCACCTGGATTTATTGATGTGCATACTCATGACGATTTAATTGTGATTGATAAGCCTGAATATATCGAAAAAACATCACAAGGTGTAACGACAATTATTGTCGGTAATTGTGGTATCAGTGCAGCGTGTGCAACATTAAAGGACGAAGTTCCTGACCCAATTAATTTATTAGGTGAATTAAGCGAATTTCAATTTGCTGATTTAGCCAGTTATAAACAAAAAATTAATAATGTGAAGCCAACTGTTAATGTCGCGACATTAATAGGGCATACAACCTTAAGAAATAATTGTGTGACAGACTTATTAAAGCCCGCGACGCCAGACAATATCGCTCATATGAAGCAAGTATTGGCCTGTGCGTTAGATGAAGGGGCTTTAGGGCTAAGCACTGGTTTATCTTACGGTAACGCGATTAATTCTTCGACCGAAGAAATTTGTGAGTTGGCTGAATTATTAGCAGAGCATCAGGGAATTTATACCACTCATATGCGAACTGAATATGACGGTATCATTGATGCGATGCATGAAGCCTTCCATATCGGCCGTCATGCGAAAGTTCCTGTGCAAATTTCCCACCATAAGTGCGCTGGTGCAAAAAACTGGGGACGTACAAAAGAAACGCTTGCCCTCATTGAAAAATACCAAGCCATGCAGGATATCAATTGTGATTGTTACCCATATCGTGCGGGTTCATCAAACTTAGATATCACACAAGTTACTGAAGACTATGACATTCTAGTAACTTGGTCGACACCATTTCCTGAAGTCGCGGGTAAGACATTAAAAGAAATAGCCGCTATGTGGAGTAGCGATGTTTTCCAAGTTGCTGAAAAAATTGTTCCTGCGGGAGCGATTTATTTCCAAATGCACGAAGATGATGTTCGTCGTGTGTTACAGCATCCAAGCAGTATGGTGGGTTCTGATGGCTTACCACGTGACCCTAATCCACATCCACGCCTTTGGGGAACTTTCCCACGAGTTATTAGCCACTATAGCCGTGATGAGCAGCTTTTCCCAATGACCACCGCGATTTACAAAATGACAGGCATGTCAGCACAACGTTTTTCTTTAAAGGATAGAGGCCTTATCCAAGAAAATTATTTTGCAGATATCGTTGTATTTGACCCTAAAAAAATTAATGAAACAGCCACGTTCCAAGACCCAAAACAAAAAGCGGATGGTATTGAATATGTGTTTGTTAATGGTGTTCTGACCTATACCAAAAAAGAAATGACAGGGAATAGAGCAGGTAAATTCTTAGAAAGAAATAAATAAAAGAGAGATAAAAATGATTAAAAGATTCGGAATTGAAGGCTCAAAAGGTACTGGCGGGCAATCTTTGCCTTTTGCTAAGGCCGTGTTAGCTGACGGATGGCTGTATGTTTCAGGGCAAACACCCATGATTGACGGGGAAGTGATTGATGGCGGAATTATCGCTCAATCTAAATTGGCTATCGAGAATTGTTTAAACATTATGAAAGATGCGGGATTTGCGACGCAAGATATTGTGCATATGAAAGTGGTATTAAGTGATGCGCGCTATTTCCAATCTTTTAATAAAGTATTTCAGCAATTCTTTGCAGATAATCCACCTGCACGGGTGTGCTTTGTCGCTGACCTTGTCGTCGATTGTATGGTTGAAGTGGATATTACCTGCTTCAACAGCAAATTCAAATCTTAATTGCTAAGGCGATGAGAGGCTACTATGGAACATAATAATTTCTTAATGTGGTTTTTGTTATATGCATTTGTGATGATGTTTGTGGGTTGGTATGTCACAAGGCATCAAAAGACGGGTGAAGATTTCATTCTTGGTGGAAGAAAGCTCCCGATGCTACTCACTCTCGGTTCAACCGTCGGGACGATGGTGGGAACGGGCTCGAGTATCGGTGCAGTCAGTTTTGGCTATTCCAATGGCTGGGCGGGAATGTTGTATGGGCTTGGTGGAGCGACGGGGATCTTACTAACGGCTTGGCTATTTGCACCAGTAAGAAATTATCGCTTTATGACCATGAGTGAAGAGATCTGC
Source organism: Providencia sp. PROV109 (assembly GCF_033681625.1). Taxonomy (NCBI): domain Bacteria; kingdom Pseudomonadati; phylum Pseudomonadota; class Gammaproteobacteria; order Enterobacterales; family Morganellaceae; genus Providencia; species Providencia sp. PROV109. The sequence goes on along the minus strand of NZ_CP096320.1, from coordinate 3,979,546 downwards.
TATTACACAGGCGGCAGCCGTTTAGTGAAAAACTTGGTTGCGCTATTAATATTCTTGGCATCGATAGGCTGGCTCGGCGCTCATATTCTTGGAGGCGGCTTATATCTAGCATGGGCGGCAGATATTGATATTACTGTTGCGAAGATCATTATCGCGGTTGGCTTTGTTTTTTACGTGGGGATTGGTGGCTATAAAGCGGTTTCATGGATTGATACACTGCAATCAATTGTTTTATTCCTCGGATTTATCATTCTAGCGGTTGCTTCGGTAAGTTATGTCGGTGGTTGGGATGTTGTTGTTAAGAGTACAGACCCTGACGCCTTTACTTTATTTGGTATTGGTAAATTAGGCATTTTACCTGCGATATCATTGGCTGTGGTCATTGGTATTGGTGTGTTAGCGACACCGTCATATCGCCAACGTATTTATTCAGCGGCATCCACTAAAGCTATCCGTCAGTCCTTTATTATTACAGGTTTACTGTATATGGGCTTTTCGTTCCTACCAGCGATTATCGGCATGGCAACTCATGTGATGGAACCGAATTTAGAAAACAGCAGCTTTGCTTTCTTATATGCAACTAACGCTTTACCGCACGTATTAGCAATGGTGGTATTGATTGCAGGTATGTCTGCCAATATGTCATCAGGTAGCTCAGATGCTATCGCGGGTGTTTCTATTATCCTACGTGATATCTATACGATGGTAACTGGTAAGATGCCACCACCTGAGAAAGCGATCAATTTATCTCGTATCTTCTTACTTGGCGTCATCTTGTTAGCACTTGTCTTTGCATTAACTTCAAATGACATTATCGGCTACATTACAAAAATGATTTCAATGATTATGTCAGGCCTGTGTGTGACCGTGTTATTGGGTAAATTTTGGCATCGTTTTAACTGGCAAGGTTGTATTGCTGCATTGGTTGCGGGAAGTTCAACATCATTAGCGATCATTTTGACGCCAGAATGGTCTGCAAAATTAGGCAACCCAGTAATCCCTGCATTAGTCATCAGTTTGGTCTGTGCGGTTGTTGTGACATTGATAACACCAAAGAATAAACTCAGTCGTGAAGAAGTACTAGAAAACATTACTCACGAAAGAGAAAACACAGCCAAAAGTCAGTAACCAGCAAGTTGAGGGAAGATAATGACGAAACTGAATGCATTGGCGGGCGTAGTTCATAAGTCAGCCATATTAAATCAGGATGGTATTTCGGTGAATGTCCTACATGAGGATGTGTGTTTACCAGCGGTGGTAGTAAAGCGTAATGAATTGGAGAATAACATTGCATGGATGCAGCATTATTCGAATGTGGCGAATGTTTCGTTGTCTCCACACGGTAAGACCACCATGACGCCTGCCATTTTTAAACGACAAATTGCTCAAGGTGCATGGGGGCTAAGTGTAGGAACAGCTTATCAAGCCAAGGTGGCAGTGGAGTCAGGTGTTAAGAATATCATTATTGCTAATCAAGTCGTGGGTAAAACCAATATTCGATTACTTGCGGAACTAGTGCAATTAAATCAAGCCAATATTTATTGTTGTGTTGATAATGTGATTCATGCAAAACAGCTGGCTGCCATTTTTTCATCGTTAGATTTAACCATAAATGTTCTGATTGAGTTAGGGGTTAATGGTGGACGCTGTGGATGTCGAAGTGAAGAAGAAGCCATCACATTGGCAAATGAGTTAACCAAACTTCCTTCTTTAATGATTGCTGGCATTGAATTCTACGAAGGCGTTATTCATAGCGATGATGCCCAAAAGGATATTGAAGAGATACAGCAATTTTTACAGCGAGTGTTAACCACCAGTCAAAAACTGGATAACTTAGGTGTATTTGCACGCTATTCAGGGGAGTTATTAATAACTGGGGCAGGTTCAGTTTGGTATGATCTGGTCAGTAAAAAGATGGCAGAGTTTCATCTTTCTAAACCTATTCGGTTTGTGATCCGCCCTGGATGCTATATTACACATGACCACGGTATTTATGATGAAGCCCAGAACGCATTGAAAATGCGGGACAGTGTGGCCTGCCAGTTAGATGGCGATTTAATGCCAGCGATGGAAATCGTGGCATTAATTCAGTCTGTGCCTGAGAAAGGACGAGCGATTGTTAATTTTGGTAAAAGGGATGTCGCCTTTGATGCAGGTTTGCCTCAGCCTCTAATGCAATATCGAGAGGGTAAGCCAGTCTGTTTTCAAACTAATAGTGCAAAAACAGTCGGTTTAATGGACCAACATGCCATTTTATCTTTTGATGAAAATTGTGATTTCCAAGTTGGCGATATACTAATATTTGGGACATCTCACCCCTGTATTACATTTGATAAATGGAAAGTGATTTATCTTGTTGATGATAAATATGATGTTATAGAGGAAATGCCGACCTTTTTCTAATGTTGTATTATTAACTCACTTTATTTTATATCGGTCACTTGTTTTAAGTGGCCGATTTTTTTTATTCATCACATTCTTGTGATCGAATTCATAACAAATTGTGCATTTGCACAATTATATTCAATTTTTCACGTTAAAAACTAGTCATTCTTACAATGCCTTCCTGATAAGCGAATTATATAATTTTATTAAATCAAAAAGTCTAATTGACATTCATTTTGTTGATTAATTGGGTGGTAATAAAAATGACAGTTAAAATCGTGTTTCTCGATCATGACACTTTCCCTGAAGGAATAAATATTAAGAAAATAAATAAAGAATATAGTTTAGAACTATATGGGAAAACATCGGAAGATGAAATTATTGAGCGAGTGAAAAATGCAAAAATTATTATTACCAATAAAGTAAAAATCACTAAAAAAATTATTGAATCTGCAAAGCAACTCAAATTCATTTCTGTCGCTGCAACAGGAACGGATGTGATTGATATTGGTGCTTGTAATGAGCGTAATATATTAGTTTCTAACATCAGAAATTATGCAATAAATACAGTGCCTGAGCATACGTTTACCTTGATTTTAGCCTTACGTCGTAGCTTATTAGCCTATGCACAATCAGTACGAAATGGTCGTTGGCAAGAATCAGGCCAGTTTTGTTATTTTGATTATAAAATTAATAATTTAGCTGGGTCGACGCTTGGTATTATTGGTGATGGTGTCTTAGGTAAGGCAGTTGCTGATATCGCAAAAGCTTTTGGTATGAAGGTGTTGTTTTCCACATACAAAGGAACGAATAATATGGGCCCACTATATACACCATTTGAAGATGTTATTTCGAAAAGTGATATTATTTCTATTCATTGTCCATTACTCAAATCCACCAAGGATTTAATTAGCTTTTCAGAATTCGAACAGATGAAATCATCTTGTATTTTAATTAATACAGCACGAGGTGGGATCGTTAATGAAGAAGCATTATATGGCGCTCTAATAAATAATAAAATATTAGGTGCTGGGTTTGATGTTTGTATTTCAGAACCACCCGAAAAAGAAAGCTATATGATGAAATTAACTCAGTTATCAAATTTTATTCTTACCCCTCATATTTCATGGGCTAGTTTTGAAGCCATACAAACCTTATCAGACATGATGATGGACAATATCGAAGCCTTTTTATCTGGCCATCCTCAAAATTTAGTTAATTAATTCACTCATTGATTTAAAGAGGTCATTAATATGTTTTTAGGAAAAGAAATTCGTTTAAAAAGATTATTAAATAAAAAATCTGGCCGCCTTCTTGCGATTACTATGGATCATCCGATTACACGTGGTGTATTACCGGGAATTGGTGATATTAAATCTGTCATGAAACAGGTTGTTGCGGGTGCACCTGATGCCATTACGATGCATAAAGGTATTATTGAAAAGGTTTATCCTCCGTATGTTGCTTCCGATGTTTCTATCATCATGAAAGCGACAAGTTATTCCATACCTTACCATGAAGCTTATGACACACCCGTTGCTGACGTTGAAGAAGCGATTCGTTTAGGAGCAGATGCAATTTCAGTCGGTTGTATTATGGGAGGACCTGAACAAGCACAGCAATTGACATTTTTAGGTCAAGTATCAAAAGCCGCTGCTTCCGCGGGACTGCCTTTAGTCGCGCATATTTATCCAAAAGGTCCAATGATTGAAGATAGTTTTGATGCGAAAAATCTCGCTTACTGTGTTCGCGCAGGCGCTGAGCTAGGTGTCGATATCATCAAAACACTTTGGTCAGGTTCCCCTGAGACATTTAAATCAGTCGTTGATAGCTGCCCAGCAATGGTTGCTTTAGCTGGCGGTGATATGGGGAGTGATCTTGTTAGCTTCCTAACAAATACACGTAAAGCATTAGATATTGGTGTTGGTGGTGTGACATACGGGCGCTTCGTATGGCAGCACGAAAACCCAACAGCAGTCATTAAGGCTCTGAATGCATTAATTAATGATGATTGTTCGGTTGACCAAGCTATCGCGGAATATAAGCAAGCTGGTGGCAAATAACTAACGTTCATAGCTGTTATGCATGGGGGAGGAAAAAATGAAAGCAGCGGTATTGTATGCGCCTAATGAACTTAGAGTGGCAGACGTTAAATATCCACAAGTTGGTAAAGGCGATGTGGTTATTAAAGTCAAAGCAGCCGCGATTTGTGGAACTGACGGACGGATTATTTCCGGTAAAAAAACTAAAGGTGTGCGTTACCCTTCTGTAATAGGACATGAATTTTCAGGGGAAATTGTCGAAGTCGGTGAAAATGTGACTGACCTAAAAGTCGGTGACGCAATCGCTGTTGATCCTGTAGTACCATGCCGTTCTTGCGTTTATTGCCGAATTGGTAAAGAAAATGTCTGTTTAAATCGCCAAGCTATCGGTTATGAGTTTGACGGCGCTTTTGCGGAATATGTTCGAATACCAGAGGTTGCATTGTCATCGGGTAACGTCTTTAAGATACCGCAAGGGATGTCTTTTGAAGCCGCAGCGTTAGCTGAGCCGTTAGCTTGCTGTATCAATGGACAAAAAAATGTGGGTATTGAGCTCGGTGATACGGTGGTCATTATTGGTGCGGGGCCTATCGGGTTAATGCACGTGCAACTTGCACGTTTCTCAGGTGCGACAAATATTATTGTGAGTGAACTCAATGAACAGCGCCAACAGGCTGCGTTAAATTGCGGTGCAACACGCGTCGTTAATAGCCAGCAAGAAAACTTACTGGATGTCGTAAAAGGCTTGACGGAAGGTGTGGGGGCAGATGTTGTGATTATTGCCATTGGCATCCCTGGATTAGTTAATCCTGCGTTGGAACTCGCTAGAAAAGGCGGGCGAGTTAACTTGTTCGCTGGTTTTTCAAAAGATGATATGGCGCAAATTGATGTCAATATTATTCACTACAACGAGCTTATTCTTACGGGAGCTAGTGCGTTAAGCCGGGAAGGATACCAACAAGCTTTGACACTGATTTCTTCTGGCTTAATTGATATTGAGAAATTAGTGACTCACCGATTTGTTTTAGATGAGATTAACGAGGCCATGGCAACCGCTCAAAAAGGTGACGCGATTAAAATTATTATACATAACAATTAAAAGCAGGCGTTGGAGGCAGCATGATGGACAGTGTCTATTTGGGAATTGATGCAGGTAGCAGTAGTGTGAAAGTTTGTGCGTTTAATTTCCATGGAGAATTATTGGCAAAGGCTTCACGTGATACCAATATTATTTCCAAATCTCCCAAAAATCATGAAATTGACTTAAATGATTTTTGGAGAAAGACCGCAGATGCAGTTAAAGAAGTGACTTCTCAAGTAAAGAATATCGTATCTGTGAGTTTCTCTGTTGCTTGCCCAACGCTGGTTTTATTGGATAAACATAATAAACCTGTCGCAAATGGGATTACTTACCTCGATGGGCGTTCCGAAGGCTTCATACAGCAAACACTTGGGGAAAATATAACGCATGTTCGGGCGCTTTCTTGTAATAGCCCAAGTCCGTCTGCATGTTGGGTAGGAACGTTAGGATGGCTACAAGAACAACAGCCGGAATTAATGCAAAAAGTTCATAAAGTCGTGCTACTTAATAGTTTTTTATCTTTAAAGTTAGGGAGCCAAAAAGCCGCCATTGACCCGACCCAAGCTGCGTATTCTGGCGCAGTGGTTTTGGCGAAAGCTCCTAAGTGGTCAAAAGAATTATTAAGGTATTGGAAGTTTAATCACGATATTTTGCCGCCGATTTACCAATGCACCTCTGTGGTTGGTAAAGTGAGTAAAGAAGCCGCTCAAGAAACGGGATTAAAAGAAAATACGCCAATTATTTTAGGGTCGGCAGATACCGCCGCTGCAGCATTCGCGGTTGGGTTACTTGACCCTGAAACGGCTTTTGAATCAACAGGAACATCGGGAGTCATTACGTTTTGCTTAGAAGAGCCAAATTTTGATCCTCGTTTTATGAACCGGTACCACATCGTCCCCAATCAATGGTTGGCCCATGGTGCGATGTCGACAACAGGGGGAACATTCAGTTGGTTAAATCAGGCTATTTGGCCGGAAGTTAATGACCATGAACAGTTGGAAATATTTTCAAAATCATCAGTACCTGGTGCCAATGGCTTAATTTATCTGCCTTATTTAGCTGGAGAACGTAGCCCTATTTGGGATGTTAATGCATCGGGAGCATGGATAGGCTTACGTCTAAATCATACTCGCGATGATATGGTCAGGGCGGCATTTGAAGGTACAGCATATGGTCTAAAACAGATCTTGAATATTGCTAATGAAAAATGGGGAGTGATATTAGATGAATTACTCAGCGTAGGAGGTGGATCACGTAATACATTATGGACTCAAATTAAAGCGGATATTCTTCAGGTTGAATATAATATTGCCCAAACAGCAGACGCAGCGGCTTTTGGCGCCGCAATGGTTGGTGCGACAGGAGCTGGTTTTTTCTGTGGCATTAATGACCCTGATTTACCGATTATAAAAACAGAAGATATCACATTCACACCAAATCAAGATAAAAAAACACAAGATACTTATGACAAGCAGTTTAATATTTACAATGGGCTGTATCCTTTATTAAAAGAAACAATGCATAGCTTGTCGAGTAAATAAAATTATTTGAAGTAAGTTTAAATTAAATAACGTTCCTAAATGTTAATTTTAATGAATTAGCAGGGATCGTTTCATTCTTAAAAAAGCAGGTAATAAAACGTGTATTAAATAATAAACTGCTCTGGAGCGAAAATAATGATAAATTCAAATCCGATTAAGCCAAAGACGAATTATCGTTGGGTGGTATTAGCCCTGATTTTTATCGTCTATGCTGTAAATTATGCAGACAGAAGTAATATTGGTGCGGTTCTACCTTTTATTACTGATGAGTTTAAATTAACTAATTTAGAAGCGGGTTCTCTCGCGAGTATGTTTTTCCTCGGTTATGCTTTATGCCAAATACCCGCGGGCTTTTGGATGGCAAAACGTGGGATCAGAGGAATGGTGTCATTATCCATTCTCGGTTTCTCCGCCATGACTTGGTTTATTGGCTTAGCCCAATCTGCCTTTGCAATTAAGTGGTTGCGTCTTGGCCTAGGTATGGCAGAAGCGCCAACTCCTGTCGGGCTAACGTCGACAATTAATAATTGGTTTCCAGCAAAAGAAAAAGCAACTGCCACTGGGGTTTATATTGCTTCAACGATGTTTGCTCCGATTATTGTTCCACCATTAGTCGTTTGGATTGCATTAACTTATGGATGGCGCTGGGTCTTTATTCTGTTCGCTATTCCCGGTATTTTTCTCGCTATTATTTGGTATTTATTTGTTAGAACAAAACCAGAGGAAAGTCGCTTTGTTTCACAAAGTGAATTAGATTATATTCGTGCCGATAATTCAGAAATTGCAGAAAAGAAAATAGAAGGCAATATTGTTCTGAGTCCTAAATTTAATACGCTAGATAAATTTATTCGTGTTAAATCAGTCACGCCATTAAGTTCAGCTTCCCAAATATTTAAATCTAAAAATATTTGGTGTAATACCATTTCTTATTTCATGATGGTCAGTATTTTATATGGAATATTAACCTGGATACCTTCTTATCTGGTGAATGAAAAAGGCTTTTCATTTATGAAGATGGGCTTTGTTGCATCAATGCCATTTGTTGGTGGGTTTATCGGTTCGATTTTTGGTGGCTGGATTTCTGATAAAGTTTTTGGTCGTCGTCGTAAACCTACGATGCTATTTACCGCAGTAGCGACGATTGCCATGATGTTAGTGATGTTGAATGTTCCTGAAAGTACGACTGCAGTTGCGCTTGCCCTTTTCTCGGTTGGTTTATTCTTGAATATTGGCTGGCCTGCATTTACTGCTTATCCAATGGGAGTTGCTGATAATAATAACTACCCAATTGCGATATCTGTTGTGAATAGTGGAGGAAACTTAGGTGGCTTCGTTTCACCTATGATGGCAGGGCTATTGTTAGATATGACTGGTAAGTTTGATGCTGTTTTCTCTTACTTTGGTATCTGTGCGGTGATTGGCTTAATTATGATCCTGTTACTTGATGAACCGAAATAATAAAAAGTCGTATCAGGTGGGGCAATACCCACCTGAATTTTTAACTTATTGATAATAAAAATTTCTAAAGGATTATTTTTATGAAAATAGTCATTGCACCTGACTCATTTAAAGAGAGTTTATCTGCATTGAAAGTCGCAACGGTTATTGAGAACGGGTTCAAAGAGGTATTTCCACATGCAACTTATGTAAAGTGTCCTATTGCGGATGGAGGTGAAGGCACTGTTGTGACGATGGTTGAGGCTACCCATGGCGAAATCTATCACCTTGATGTTATTGGTCCTTTAGGCACGAGTGTTCAAGCATTCTATGGTTTATCTCAAAATAAGCAGCAAGCATTTATAGAAATGGCTGCGGCAAGTGGGCTAGAGCTAGTCCCTGTTGAATTAAGAAACCCGTTACTTACGACATCATATGGAACAGGAGAATTGATAAAAGCCTGCCTAGATACTGGGGTAAAGCAGATTATTATTGGTATAGGCGGGAGTGCAACTAATGATGGCGGAGCAGGAATGTTGCAAGCACTTGGGGCCAAATTATTAGATTCACATGGGCAACAAATTAAATTAGGAGGACAAGCACTTGCCGACTTAGCGTGTATTGATGTCAGTACAATAGACCCTAGGATAAAAGCTTGTCAATTTAGTATTGCTTGCGATGTTTCGAACCCATTGATTGGTAAAAATGGTGCATCTGTAATATTTGGCCCCCAAAAGGGTGCGACAAATGAACATATTGAAATGTTAGACAAAAATTTAGAACATTTCGCAGATATCATTAAGCGAGATTTGCATGTTGAGGTTCATTATATTGCAGGAGCCGGTGCAGCAGGAGGGATGGGAGCAGCTTTACTTGCTTTCCTAAAAGCGGAACTTAAGCCTGGCTTTGATATTATTGCACAAACCTTGAACCTTGAATCACATATGGTAGGGGCGAGTTTAGTCATTACAGGGGAAGGGCGATTAGATAGCCAAAGTTTGAATGGCAAAGTGCCTTTCGGCGTCGCTCAGTTAGCTAGAAAACATAAAATACCCGTTATTGCCATTGTTGGAAGCCTTGGTGATGACCTCAGTCATTTACAACAATATGGTATTGATTCAGCGTTTAGTATTTTGCATAAAATTAGTTCACTAAAAGAAGCACTGAATAATGCTGAAAGTAATTTATTTAATTGTACTAAAAATATAGCGAATACGTTGAATATTAAAATTGACAACAAGAATTGAAGTAATAATTTGAAAATTTAGCTTTGTTTGCTTTATTTTGAATTGAATTTATTTTTCTTGATTTTTTCAATGAATATTGAATACTGGAACCAATTAAATTAATAATAAACATTATTAAAACTTATAGTTTAAAATCTTGTTTCTATTTTACAGCACCAGCAAAAGAGGTTGAAATATGTATGATTATTGTCTTACCTCCAAATTAGCGCAAGAAATCGTTGATAGAACCATGAAGATTATTGATTGCAATATTAATGTTATGGACGAAACTGGATGTATTATAGGAAGTGGAGATAGTAATAGATTAGGCGAATTTCATGAAGGCGCTTTGCTTGCAATAAAGCAAAAGCGAACGGTTGTTATTGATGACGCCACTGCAAATCATTTACATGGGGTTAAACCAGGTGTTAATTTACCTCTTTATTTGAATAGTAAAATTATAGGTGTAATAGGATTAACAGGAGAACCAACCCAAATTAAACAATTTGGGGAGTTGGTTTCAATGACAGCCGTAATGATGCTAGAGCAGGCAGAGATTTATAACCATTTGAATTTAAACGATCGTTTTAAAGAAGAAATTATTCTAACTTATATCGAAAATGGAACAATTCCCGATAATATAACTGAATGGTCTAAAAAGCTTAATATTAATTTTTCTATTCCACGAGTTGCTATAATTATTGAATTAGATAGTGGCCAATTAGGTGTGAATAGTGCATTTAGTGAATTGCAAGAAATTAAAAAGCTAATTGAATATAAGAATCCTGATAACTTAGTCGCTATTCAATCTTTGACGGAAATTGTTTGTTTAACCCCTGCACTAAATAAGTTCAATCGATGGGATATTGATAATGAAAAAAAGAAAATTATAAAATTAGAATCAGATATTCAGAAGTTATTTAAATTACAAGTGAAAATATCATTAGGTAATTTTTTTTTAGAGCCCGCAGAGGAATCGATTAAAAAATCATACGAGACGGCTAAAATTACCATGCAAGTAGGGAAAGCTAAGAAACCCCAGTTAAAAATTTACTGTTACCAAGATATTATGCTACCGGTTTTATTATACGGTTTAAATTTTAAATGGTCTTCAGAAGAACTATTAAAACCATTGAATACATTATTACATGAAGATTCTAATGGTGTGCTAATTAAAACATTAACAGTCTGGTTTAAAAATAATTTATTATCTCGTGAAACAGCTAACGAGTTGTTTATTCATAGAAATACATTAGATTATCGTTTAAAAAGGATATCTGAGATAACAAAATTAGATCTATTAACGATTGAAAGTAAGGTACTGTTGTATGTTGCTCTACAGCTGAAAAACTAATCTGATAACACTATTGAGGGGCAGTTTTCATAGAGTAATAGAAGAAAATGCCATCCTTGTAGGGAATCGCCTCAAACTCTGATGCAACGAAACGTCAGTAAATTTTTAACTTCTTATCTCATACCTTGGTTAGTTAGCGGCTATTTGTCGACTCGCAAGTGCTTCGAGCATAATAAGGCTTTTTACCTACATCACATGACCACCCAATGAGTAGCCTATCAGGAAAACAAAAACGTATTAACATCAAACTAGGCTAGCACAGATTGTTTTTAATCTGCTAGAGATCAATCTATCTTCTATTTTGCTCAATAACGTCTAATTTAATCATATTTTAATTCCAATATTTTTTATTGGTATTTTTACTTAAATGTATAGCCTCTATATTTTAACTATCACCATTAGGTCAGTGATGTAATTATCGAGAATAACTTAAGGTGTTCTGTTTATTCATGGTGGGTTTTCTAGAAACTGACTTTATCCAACGTATCTTAATTTAGTTAGTTAATCTTAAAAAATAACCTGATTGTGATTATAGAAGCTAATTTTTTGGTTTTTTGAGGCTTAAAGATAAGATTTATATAATTATAGATTTATTGAAAGTTACTTTTTATTACCATTTGAAATATTTTGCAATGAAGTTTTTTTCTAGTAGATACTTATTTAATTCGTTTGTTCTTAATTGTTTCTATTTTCATTTCAATTTAAAAAAATGTTTTATTATATTATTGTTTTCTAGGTTCCATTCATATAAAAAACACAAAAATTTAATGTATCTATATGATATTTATTGTTTTATGTTTGTTTTTCTTTTTGGCTTAAATGTAACAATCAGTGAATTGAGAAACATTATGAAAATATTTAATTGTTTTTTTTGAGATGTTTCTGATTAATTATTTTTCAGTAAACTTTTCGTTTTAATGATTTTATCTAATTCTATTTTTATTATTATCTTCCACCTCATTTTTTTTCACTAATAAGAATCCGTTTTATGAGTATAAAAAACTTTATTAGTAATGATTGGGTTTATTTTGTGGTTTTTTATTAAAAAAAGGTCGATTTAATTAGATGTACATCACTCGTTTATCCGGTAATGGAGTATTTGAAATAGAGTATTGTCAGGATATTATATATATATCACTAACTTACAATGTGAGTAGCTAATTAATCTTCAGATTTGACATAACTAGAATGAGATATAATAATGGCACCGCATTGATGCATTGTTTAATTATTTTATTTGTTAATGGAGTTTGATAAATAAGAATAATTATTAGTGTCAATCCTTAATATTTACTAATCGAATATATTTTAAGAAAAAATTAAAATAATCAGATTGATAATAACTCATTATTTTAATTTGTGTCGTCTTTTTTATCTAATGGAAATGTATAAAATGAAATTAAATAAACTTGCTTTAGTATTAGGTTTAGGTCTGGCAGTAGTTGCGGGTTCTGCTTCTGCGAACCAAGGTGGCGGTAAAGTCACTTTTAAAGGTTCAATTATTGATGCTCCTTGCTCAATTCCACCAGGTTCTCAAGCATTTGAAGTACAAATGGGTGCTATTGCGACGTCTGCATTAAACGGTGGCGGTAAAAGTATTGCTCGTGACTTCAATATCCAATTAGAGCAGTGTGACATCACAACTCTGAAAACTGTTCAAACTACATTTACTGGTATCCCAAGTACTTCAGTAACTGATGGTTTAGCTATTGCTGGTACTGCGAAAAATGCGGGTATCGTGATCACTGATTACAACGGAACTAAAATTGCTTTAGGTGCTAAATCACCATCTCAAACTTTATTAACTGGTGCGAACACATTGCGTTTCCAAGCTTATTTGCAAGGCGATGATGATGCAGCAAACAACCCAGCTGTACCAGGTGAATTTGATGCAATTGCAACATTTGCTCTGAGCTACCAGTAATTGGTATAGCCCGTACAAGGATGTATGGGCACTAATTTTAAAGCATTGAAATTGGTTATTAAGTTGAAATGGAGTCGCTATGAATCACTTTGGCATCATTGTCATGGTGCTTTCAGGAATGATATTTGCCCCGATAGTTAGTGCGCAAAATCAAAATTCTCGGGCACAAAGTCAGTTCAAAGGAACTGTTACCATGGGCGGTTCAATCATTGAGAGCCCTTGTGCAATAGATGCAGATAGCCGAGATCAATCAGTTAACATAACGACTGTACCGGTTAGCCAGATAATTCACGACAGAGAAAGCCCTACAAGTGATTTCTCTATACGCCTTATCAATTGTGTTTTAACACCGGTAACTCCTGGAACTCCTAATTGGCAAACTTTCAATATTACATTCGATGGTCCAACAGATGGCCGTAACTTCGATGTTTTTGGGCATGCAAATGGATTGTCAGTAAAAATTTCTGATACAGCTGGAAATGTAGCTATACCTGGTCAGGCAATGCCTGATTTACCCATTAGCGCAGGGAATACAACTTTGCACTATAAGGTACGGGTAGTACCTAATAATAAACGTTTAAAACCAGGGAATTATCAGACAACTATCCGTTTTAAAATGGATTATTACTGAGTTATTACTAAGGGACTATTATGGCTCTGCAATTAAAAAGTAAAAATAAAGCATTTAATAACTCAGTAAGTTATTTTTTAACGCCTGTTGCTACCATGGTGTTTCTTGCTATTGCTCATATAAATTTAGCTAATGCAAATAATGATAGTATTGAGTTTAATACAGATGTTTTAGATCTTCAGGATAAACAAAATATTTCCTTAAACGAGTTCTCTCGTGCGGGTTATGTTATGCCAGGGAAATATCCATTTAAAATTAATTTAAATAATCGCGACTTAGCTGACATTTTTGATATTGAATATATCGCGGATCCTAATGATCCAAGTATGACGGAGCCTTGTTTAACGCCAGATGTTGTTGAACATATTGCTTTGCGCGATGAATGGAAGAAAAAGGTTGAGTTTGCTAAAAATGGCCAATGTTTGATTCCAGAAACGATCCCCGGAATGACAGTAAGCGGTTCTTTAGCCAAAGAAACAGTCACAATTACTGTACCTCAGGCTTATATCGAATTTACTTCTGATAACTGGGATCCACCATCTCGTTGGGATGAAGGTGTACCCGCCCTAATTTTTGACTATAACTTGAATGCTAACTTAACAAGGCCTGCGGATTCAGCCAATACACAGTCAGTTACTGGTAACGGTACAACTGGCTTTAACCTTGGTGCGTGGCGTTTTAGGGCAGATTGGCAAGCAAGTTATAATCGCACTAATGGGCAATCGACCGACCGTAAATGGGATTGGAGCCAATATTATGCCTATAGAGCAGTAAAAGAGTTAAATGCAAAGCTTACTATGGGTGAGCAATTTTTACGTTCAGGGTTGTTTGACTCATTCCGTTATATGGGGGCTAGCCTGATCTCTGACGAAAGAATGCTACCACCAAACCTACGTGGCTATGCACCGGAGGTGACTGGCGTTGCAAGAACCAATGCAAAAGTGATCGTGACTCAGCAAGGACGTGTTATTTATGAAACACAAGTTGCGCCGGGGCCTTTCCGTATTCAAGATTTAAGTGATGCGGTTAGCGGTAAATTAGATGTACGTGTCGAAGAGCAGGATGGCTCCGTACAAGAATTCCAAATGAATACCGCCTCTATTCCTTATTTAACTCGTCCAGGCTCAGTGCTGTTTAAGATTGCAGGTGGACGACCGAATAATATGGAACACGAAACTGAGGGGCAAGGGTTTGTTACGGGGGAATTTAGCTGGGGGGTCTCCAACGGTTGGTCATTATTCGGCGGTGCAATAGCAGCAGGTGACTATAACGCGTTATCACTCGGTGTTGGTCGAGATTTACTCGCCTTTGGTGCAATTTCATTCGATGTCACTGAGTCACGCGCGAAACTGAAAACAGATAACAAAATCTATACGGGGGCATCGTATCGCTTAAGTTATTCAAAACGTTTTGAAGACTATGATAGCCAAGTAACTTTCGCAGGATACCGATTCTCTGAACGTGACTTTATGAGTATGAACCAGTACCTCGATCGTCGTTATAGAGGTGTGGAATTCGATAATAGTAAAGAGCTGTATACGATTACATTTAATAAGTATTTTACTAGTGCAGATCTGACAGCGTATCTGAACTATAACCACGAAACTTATTGGAATAAGCCAGCAGCAAAACGTTATAACCTTTCTATTGCGAAATATTTTGATATTGGCCGTTTTAAAAATATCAACTTAAGTTTAACGGCATTCCGTAACAAATTTGATAATAGAAATAATGACGACGGGCTATATATGAATCTCTCTTTGCCTTGGGCAGATAGAGCGTCAATTAGCTACAACAATATGGTGACAAGAGATGGTAACTCACACACCGTCAGTTATTTTGATTCCATTGATGATAAGACGAACTATCGTGTGGGTACTGGGGTGAGTAACCGAGGCCGTGGAACTGTTGATGGCTTCTATACACGTTACGCTGATTTAGCAACACTTACTGCAAGTACCAGCTATATCAATGGTGATACTGCTTCAGCTGCATTTTCTTTACAAGGTGGTGCAACAGTCACAGGGCATGGTGCGGCATTGCACCGTATTAATACCCCAGGTGGAAGTCGTGTGATGGTGGGAACTGAGGGTGTGAAAAACGTGCCTATTCAAGGTTTTGGGCCGACCACTGAAACCAATATTTTTGGTAAAGCGGTAGTTGCTGATATCAGTGATTACTATCGTACCAGTACATCCATTGATGTGACTCAATTGCCTGACAACGTAGAAGCCATCCGAACATCTCAGCCAATTACGTTGACAGAAGGGGCTGTAGGTTATCGCGAGTTTGAAGTGTTATCGGGTATTAAAACCATGGTGAGATTGGCATTGGCAGATGGAAGTTATCCGCCATTCGGTGCCACCGTGAGAAATGAGAAGAATAGAGAGCTCGGTATCGTAACTGATAATGGGTCTGTGTATATCTCAGGTATCAGCCCAAATGAAGTTTTAGATGTGTATTGGGATGGAAGTGTGCAATGCAAAATTCAGGTTCCAGAAAATATTACCACGGCTGAATTTAACTCACTGTTATTACCGTGTACAAGCAGCCCAAGTGCTGAACCTGGGTATATGCCAGCAAAAGCCGTTCCTGTTGGGCAGTCTGCTCCAGTTTACAAGCCTGCGCCGATTAAACAGGGCGTAGCGCCGAGTCAGCGTTGGTTATTAAAACCACCGGATATTGCTTACAGCACAGATTATACAGAGTAACCCAAGTTGCTTGATTTTATAAATAGTTGGTACTTATGAATATTAAAAAAATTGCATTTTTTACTACAACAATCACGTTATCTGCGGTGCTATGCGGGCAGGCTCTGGCTGCTATTGCACTTGATAGAACACGCGTTATTTATAATGGGACTGAAAAAACCATTAGCTTGAATATTAAGAATGAAAACACAGAATTACCTTATCTTGCGCAGGGTTGGATTGAAGACGCTAATGGTAACAAAATTGAAAGCCCACTCACGGTTTTACCACCAGTTCAACGTGTAGAACCAGGTGAAGGTAGCCAGGTTAAAATTCAATCTCTGCCTGATATCGCTACATTACCTCAAGACAGAGAAAGTGTTTATTACTTTAACTTACGTGAGATTCCACCACGTAGTAAAGAAGCTAACGTTTTACAGATTGCATTACAGACGCGTATTAAATTGTTTTATAGACCAAAAGCGTTATACGCCACTCGTACGGATTTAGAAAATCCATGGCAGGAAAAAATTACGTTAACGCGTAAAGGAGATGCCTACGAAATCACAAATCCAACTGCTTACTTTGTCACGATTGTGGATGCAAGTTCAAGAGTGGGTGGAGATACGGTGAAGCAATTTGAGCCTGTGATGATCTCACCAAAAAGTAACGGAATGCTTAAGGGTAGCGCAAGTGCCATGGGGGCAAAACCAGTTCTAACTTATATCAATGATTATGGTGGAAGGCCTAAATTGACGTTTGGTTGCGCCGGTACAACTTGCAAAGTTGAATCTTCGACGGACAGATAACGGAGAATAATGTATGAAAAGGACTCTCCAGTTCAGCACTATCTTATTTGGCTTAGTTCCAGTATTTACCTTTGGAATAAGTAGCTGGGATATTGATGGATTACACGGAACATTGACAGTAAATGGCATGATGACCGAGGCACCTTGTACGATGGATGTGACCAATTCAACGCGCCAAGAAGTGTCTCTAGGGGAGATCCCTTCTTATTCACTCCGTAAACCTGGTGATAGAGCTGAGCCAGTGTCATTCGAATTAGAATTTAGGCACTGCATTCGTACGGAAAGTCGAATGAAAGACACTCGAACGGGTCGTGCACTATGGGATGCAATGCAACCGGTGATAACGGTTTCTTTTGTTGCCGTATCGGATAAGCATTTTCCAGAAATGTTAAGTGTAAAAGGTGTCTCTGGCGTGGCGTTAGAAGTGACGGATGCACAACGAGAAGATATCAGGCTAGGAAGTCGTGGTCGTCCACAATTTCTCGATGCACCGCAAGGCACACTTCAATATTTTGTAACGCCAGTGAGAACTCCCGAAAAACTGACGGAAGGAAGTTTCAGCGCCGTAATGGACTTTAAGGTGGATTATGAGTGATTTAAATAAGCAGCGGTACCTGCTGGCATCATGTCTCGCTGGAATATTTTTTACATCGGTTTCCTATGCAGGATTACCTGATTCGCGTATTAGCCCATCAGGAAGTACAAGGGCGACAATTACGCCAGGTATGATAACCGTACCGATTAAAGGGGTTGTTTTGGCACCACCACCTTGCAAAATTAATGGCGGAAATATAATCAAAGTTAATTTTGACGAAATCATGAGTACACGGATTGACGGTAACGCCTATGCAAAATCGATAAATTACAATATTGATTGTGAAAAAAGACCGACATCACAAATGAAAATGACGTTGGTTGGTATTCCTGCCTCCTTTGATAGTGGTGCGATTGAAACAGACATTCAAGGTTTAGGGATCGCTTTTCGTTATAACGGAAGCAAACTTCGATTAAATCAAGAAATTAAGTTTGTTTATCCAAATGCCCCTCAATTTGAAGCCATACCTGTTCGTGATTTATCCACAACATTAACAAAGGGTGGGGTTTTTCATGCGGGCGTCACTATCAAACTTGATTATCAGTGAGGGGAAAATAATGAAAAAAATAATGAAAAGACTTCCACTGATAATGAGTTTGTTAGTTATACCTGTTAGCGCTGCGATGGCAAACGATGTGGAATTTACTGGAACCTTGTTACTTCCACCGCCTTGCACTGTTTTTGAAGATAAAGTTCACGTCATCGAATACAAAGATATTGGTTTACATAAGGTTGATGGCGTTAACTTTGCGAAACCGATTAATTACGCATTGAAGTGTGAAGAAAACTTAAAAGGTTGGGACTTAATGCTAACTATCAAAGGGACAGCAACAGATTTTGATAAGTCGGCACTGGAAACTAATGTTCGAGATCTTGGCATGCGTATTACTCAAAATGGCCTCGGTTTTGAAATTAATAAACCGTTAAAGATTAGCTATGGGCAACCACCTATTCTAGAGGTTGTTCCTGTAAAGAGATTGGGCGTTACGTTGCCTGAAGGAAGCTTTGCCGCAACAGGGACATTGCTAGCGGAGTACCAATAATGAACAAACTAATTCAATGTGCAGTAGCTAGTGCCTTACTTATCAACGTTAGCACCGCTTTCGCTGTGCCTGATAATTTAAGGATTATCGGTAATTTAGTGGAGGAACCTTGCACTATTTTACCGGGTGATGAAAACATCCCGATGGATTTTTTTGATACACCGGAGAAAAACTTTTATGCCTATGGTGAAACGCCTCCTAAAGAGTTTGTGATTAAGTTGTCTGACTGTGATACGACAATAGGCAAATTTGTGGAAGTCACCTTTTCTGGAACACCGAACCTGGCACTACCTGGTTTTTTAGCGTTATCAACGAGCAGTGTTGCATCTGGTTTCGCGGTGGGGCTACAAAATTCAGATAAAACACCACTGGCGATTGAACAAAAAGGCTCGAAGCTAACGCTACAAGATGGTGCTAACCAATTGCGGTTCTATGCCTATTTAAAAGGTGAACCGGATGCTATTGCTGATAAGACAATAAAAGTAGGGCCTTACAGTGCTGTAGCAACATTTAAATTAGATTATGAATAATAAGGCTGTGACTAATATGAAAGTATTTTTATCGCTATTAATTGGTGCAGTCATGTTTTCATCTACTGCATCAGCCTCTGTTTTTTCCTATATCACAGAATCCATGCCCGGATCAAATCCGAGCAATGGGGATGCGAATTATAGGTATGTTATTGCCCGTTGGGACCCTGAATTACCGAATGTACCTAACCCTTGCTATAGAAAGGGATTCAAATGTTGGTTGACAGTAAGTCATAAACATACTCCAGAAGGATTGCCAGGGCGACCAACAGTCGTTTTAGCTGAAATATCCAATTATCAATACATGGACCAAGTGCAAAATATACCCGGAGTTTGGGCTAAGGCGACAGCTCCATCAACCGCGTTGGCACAACATACAGGCGTTGTATTACAGAACAACCAAGAGTGTGTGGGGCTATTTTGGCAAAATACTGAGTCAAGTGTTGCAACACAAGGCAGGTTAATCCCCGGCTCATTATGTGGTATTGCGCCTCCACCGATTGGGGCTTGTAAGATTAACAATACGATCCCAGATATTAACTTTGGCCCAATTAGCGAAGCTGAACTTGCTGGTCAATCAAAACAAGTAAACGTTAGTGTGACATGTAACTTAGCGATGGATGTGCTGGTGATTGCTACAGGGGTTAACGTGACAAATGGTCGTGTTAATTTACGACCAGATAACAGTTTATATGCGAATTTGTATCTAGGTGGAAATGATACGCCAGGAGAAGCTGGTTATAAAATCCATGTACCTGCTGGTGGAACAAGTTCAGTAACCCTGAAAGCTGTATTAGGTACTAATGGCCGAGTTCAAGCCGGTCAGTTTGAAGGTGCCGCAGCCCTTATTTTAACTGTGCCTTAATAAATGGTGAAAATATGTATTCAGAAAATGGCAGTGAAAAAATCCATTATATGGTAGGTCAGAGGATCTTAGAAAAGCGTAGAGAACTGGGGTATACAGGGTTTCAGTTAGCTCAGTTATTAGGTGTTAGTCAACAACAGATCTCACGCTATGAAAGAGGCAAAATCAAGATTGATTTGTTTCATTTGTTTAAACTTGCATTTTTGATGGGAACACCAATTGATTGGTTCCTTGAAGATATCAGCTCTCAGCTCAGTGAAAATGGGCGGCTGGATGATACGCAATAATAAGTCTTTAAATGGTTGTTAATGATAAATAGGTTGAGATGACGATTTTATGTCGCCTAACTGTAATAAAAGTAGCTAAGCAAACAAGTACAGTAGAAAACTCAACCTATTTATTTTTGAATAAAATGTCGTAACAAACTGCCAACCCTCTGTTTTATAGAGTTCTCCTCGTTTTTTTATTTCTCTCTTTCCTTTTAACACTTTAAAATTCATAGATTCAACAGATTAAATTGATGTTTTTGTGCGTTGCAACAACTTTTTAGTGAATGCAAATGCAAACTAATATCATTTGCGCTTATTTGCGTGTAATATACGCTACATTGTGGATCACCAAATTTTATCATCAGTACTTTTATCGATGGACGGAGGAAATTAGATGTTTGCAAAATCATTAGTTTCGGGTATTGCGTTGTTATCTGCGTTAGTATTAGCTGGTTGTGATAACGCAAAAGACACGACAGAAACAGCTCAAGTCGCAGAAAAACAAACTATCACAATTGAACATGCCCAAGGCAAAACTGAAATTCCTCGTCATCCGCAAAAAGTCATGGTGATGAACATGGAAACATTGGACATCATGGATGCACTCGGAGCACCAGTTGCCGGTGTCCCACAAACCAACGTTCACTTCCCTGAATTCTTAACTAAATACAGTGGTTCTGAATACGTCAATGGCGGGACATTATTTGAACCTGCTTATGAAGCCTTAAGTAATGCTAAGCCTGACCTGATTTTAGGTGGTAGCCGTGCTCGTGATGCCTATGACAAACTCAGCGGTGTTGCACCAACCATTTCATTAGATATTGATAACAAAAACTTTATTGGTAGCTTAACTGAGCGCACTAATGAACTTGGCGCGCTATTCGGTAAAGAAGAACAAGCCAAAAAACTGATTTCTGACTTCAATACAAAAATTGAAGGTATTAAAGCTAAAGCGCCGACTGCTGGTAAAGCGATGGTGATCTTAGTGAGTGGTGGTAAAATTTCCGCATATGGGCCAGGTTCTCGTTTCGGCTTTATCTTTGATGTATTAGGTTTTGAACCTGCTTATGTGTTTGAAGAAAACACGGGTCGCCACGGTAATATCGTTAATGCAGAATTACTGGTGAAATTAAACCCAGACTGGTTATTTGTTATCGACCGTGACAGCGCAATTGGCAAAACGGATGCACAGCCTGCTGCAGAAGTATTAGATAACGCATTAGTGAGAAAAACCGCTGCATGGGAAAAAGGCCAAATTACTTACCTTGACCCAACTGCAGTATATATTGCTGGTGGGATCCAAACTTATTCTCAGTTAATGGACGATATCAATACAGCATTAGAGAAGAGCCAAGCAAAATAACCGATGAAAACGCTTTATCTTTTTTGTGGAATTGTCGCGTTATTGGTTTTAGCGGTATTAAGCTTGTTTATTGGAGCGGGTGACGTGTCACCCGTTTCGCTTTTCACCGACCCAGAGATGCAAGACATTTTCTTTATTAGCCGCATTCCCCGAACCGTCTCCTTGATTTTAGCAGGTAGCGCCATGAGCGTTGCTGGGCTAATCATGCAATTATTAACACAAAACCGTTTTGTTGAACCTTCCCTCGCAGGAACAACCCAGTCAGCCAGTTTAGGTTTATTGGTCGTTATGGTGCTTTTCCCAGCAGCAAGTATTATGACTAAAATGGTGGTGGCCAGCGGTTTTGCACTTCTTGGCACCATGTTGTTTATGGTGCTATTACGTCGTGTGATTTTAAAATCTGCCCTGATAGTTCCACTGGTGGGGATTATGTTAGGGGCAGTTATTAGCGCATTGACCATTTTTACCGCTTATTACTTCGACTTACTACAATCTCTTGGTGCATGGATGAGCGGTGACTTTTCTAGCATCATTCAAGGCCGGTATGAACTATTGTGGTTAGTAGGAATATTAACGTTAATTGCTTGCTGGATTGCCGATAGCTTTACGGTCGCCGGTATGGGGCGTGAATTTTCAATTAATGTTGGCCTAAATTATCGCAAAGTGATGACCATTGGTTTATCGATTATCGCTTTAATCAGTGGCGTCGTGGTCGTGGTGGTCGGGGCATTACCTTTCCTAGGCTTAATTATTCCAAATCTCGTGAGCTTAGTGATGGGCGATAACATACGTAAAACCATCCCATGGATTTGTATTGCTGGTGGTGGCTTAGTTTTACTGTGTGACATTATTGGGCGCTTAATTCGCTATCCATTTGAAATCCCAGCAAGTGTGATTTTAGGTGTCGTTGGCGCGGTGATTTTTTTATATTTATTGTTGAAGCAACAACGTTATGCAAAAAGTTAATTCATCAATAGCGTTACCTAAAAAAGGGGTAACGCCGTTGCAAAGAATATGGATACTACTGGCACTATCGCTGCTATCCATTGTGCTTTATATGACGGTCAATTTAGGTAGCAATCTTGCTTATATTTTGCCGCATCGAGGCTATATTGTTCTCACCATGATTGTGGTAGCTTTCTCGGCTGGGGTTTCAACAGTTCTCTTTCAAACGATCGCTAATAATAAGATATTAACCCCATCTATCATGGGATTAGAAGCATTGTTTGTATTATTACAAACCATTTTTATCTTCTATAGTGAGAGCTTTCCATCCTCTTGGTTATTGAATATTGGTAAGTTTCTATTAGAGTCCACACTACTTGTACTGTTCTCTGTTCTGCTCTACCGCTGGTTATTTGTGTCAGTTAAAATGAATATCAACCTAGTATTGATGGTGGGTATCATTCTTGGCACATTATTTCGCAGCGTAGCGACATTGCTGCAGCGCCTAATGGACCCTAATGAATTTTCCATTTTACAAAGCCGGATGTTTGCCACCTTCACAAAGGGAACACCTGAGCTAATTCTATTCACATTAATGATCACGGCAGTCGTCGGTGTCTTATTGTGGCGCATGCGTTATTGTTTTGACGTTATCGCGTTAGGTCAAGCCAATGCGGTGAATTTAGGGATTAATTATCGCCAGCAAGTCACTGTCATTTTGTTGCTTATCTCAATATTAGTTGCAGTTTCTACAGCATTAGTTGGGCCTTTAACATTCTTAGGTTTGATGGTCGCGAACTTAGCTTATTTAGTGGCAGGCAGTAGCCAGCACCGCTATTTGTTACCCGTTTCCTTTCTACTTGGTGTCATTGCGCTGATTGGTGGGCAATTGATTCTAGAATATGGCTTAAATATGGCTGGGACATTATCAGTTGTTATCGAATTTGTCGGCGGTATTTTCTTTATTTATATGGTGTTAAGAAGGTTTTAGTATGATTGAAATTAGTCAGATATCGAAAAGTTATCAGGATACTAAAGTCTTAGATAACGTAACAACAACAATTAAAAATAGCGGTATTACCTCAATCATCGGGCCTAATGGTGCAGGTAAATCAACACTATTGTCGATAATTGGGCGCTTGTTGCAGCCTGATCACGGTGGTTACGTCAAAGTGAATGATTTAGACGTATCGACAACACCGAGTGATAAATTAGCGAAATGTTTGTCAGTTTTGCGCCAAGAAAATCAATTTGCCAGCCGTTTAACAGTCGAGGAATTGGTTGGTTTTGGGCGTTACCCATACACCAAAGGCCGTTTAACCATTGACGATAAAAAGAAAATTGATGAGTCACTCTCTTTTCTAAATTTGTCAGATTTACGTCACCGTTATTTAGATGAATTATCGGGTGGTCAACGCCAACGGGCTTATGTCGCAATGGTTTTATGTCAAGATACCGAGTATGTTTTACTTGATGAGCCGTTGAATAACCTTGATATGAAACATGCGGTGATCATGATGAAACTGCTGCGTAAAGCGGCAGATGAGCTGGGTAAAACGATTATCTTAGTGATCCACGATATAAATTTCGCTTCCGTTTATTCGGACTATATTGTCGCTCTGAGAAACGGCCGCCTGTCTTATCACGGTAAGCCAGAAGAGATCATGAAATCTGACATTATTGAGGACATTTTTGATACTCCGGTTGATATTAAACGGGTGGATGATCAGTATATTGCTCTCTACTACTAAATTTTCGTCATCCTTCGAGCTGTAGCGGTGTTGGCTACGCTCAGCTACTCGGGTCACATACTTTTGTATGCTCCCCGAGATATCTTCTCTTGCCGCCTTGCTACAGTTCGAATGATTTAGAAAATTAAATGGTTATCATCCTTCGAGCTGTAGCGGTGTTGGCTACGCTCAGCTACTCGGGTCACATACTTTTGTATGCTCCCCGAGATATCTTCTCTTGCCGCCTTGCTACAGTTCGAATGATTTAGAAAATTAAATGGTTATCATCCTTCGAGCTGTAGCGGTGTTGGCTACGCTCGCTACTCCGGGTCACATACTTTTGTATGCTCCCCGAGATATCTTCTCTTGCCGCATTGCTACAGCTCGAATGATTTAGAAAATTATAGTGAATTAGAATATTTTTCTTGGGAAGAAAATAGAAAAAACAAAACATCTACGGTGAAATTTCGATATCTTCATCGGTTGTCAGTAAGTCTAGCGGCTGCAATACTTCCAAACGTTTTATTCCATCGGCATTAACCACTAAACGCGCCAGCTCATTGTAGGTTTTTTTGTTAATTGTGACACGGCGGCAAAGGTAAATATGGTAGACCTTTTCACCAATGATTGCGGGTTCATCATCATTTACAGTGAGCTCTTCATAGCTAATATCAATATATTTTAGAAAATCTGAAATATTAAAACGTGTGATATCAGCAATTGATGATTGGTTTTTTTCAAACACCGAATGGCGGTTATGTAGCAATACATCTTTGCGGTAATACAGGATGTCTTCCATGCGCTGGACATTAACTAAATTAACCCAATGGGATTTTTGTCGCATTTCACGGATATCAGGGGAGAGCATATTTTCACTGATGAAGCGAAAAGACTCTTTGCATAGCCCGACAGGGGCCTTAACACCTTCACGATAAATACGTAGTTGTCTATCAGGGATCCATTTCTGGAAAACGCGATATAGTTGCTCACGACCGATTTCTTTCAGCCTATCTTTGAAAATATAGCCAATAACCATAGCTAAAAATAAATTTGCACTCAACGCGCCATATTTCCCTTGCCAAAGAAAGGCAATTAACGTGGCAAAAATCATTGAGATTGCTGCTGCGATACCATAAATGGAGTGCAATAATAATGGCAACCCACGTTTATGGCGGATCTCTAAGTAAAGGTAGCGATTGATGTATTTTTTCAATAAATTGCGACGATATGTCACTAATTCGGCATCAGTTTCATCACTGGGAAAACAATCAGGGTATTGTTTCTTTAGGTAACGCATTTCTTGATACCAAGAATGACGGATTTCTTCACGTAACGGTATTTGCTTCTCAGCTAATAAATCACGCAAATAATTCATGGTGTAGTAGGTCATAAATTCGTCGCAATAAGAAAATGCATTTGAGCGAATGCTTTCTTCAATTTTGCCCGCCAGTGGCGCTAACGCCCGATAAACCCCGAGGCATTTCGCCATGTTAGCCATAAACTCGGTTAAGTATTCATCTGTTTGTCGTTGAGCGTTTTGGCTTATCATTTTGACATTAATTCGTACCGTACGCTTAAAGGTTAAAGCATAGCGTTTTAACTTGTTCTCATACTCGTCCAATGAGGGTGGGTTTAATGGGTCACATTGTTCTAACCAGTGTTTTAAGTTATCTAATTCGCCATTTTCTTCTGGTAAAGCTGAAAGCTTAACCGTAGGTGGGCTTAAGCGGATATAGTTTTTGAGGCTACGCTGAAGGCTTGATGGCGTGTATAGGTCAGGGTTGACTTGCAATGATGACGGAAGAAAGAAAAAACTTTCGACCTGATAGCGGATCTCTTTTGATTTACGAGGTAATAGAACTTTTTGTTTGATTTCAAACTGTTTTTTACCGTGGATCTTGAGAGACTCTTTAATCATATATTGCCTTATTTGATACGATGACTCACTTTTACCTTGATGATTGCAGTGCTAATGATTGCAGCATACACGTTTATTTATTGAAGAACTTTAAGCAATAGCATACAGGAAGCAATGGTGACAGTCTGTGAGGGAATGTTGAAAGATGTGGCAATCAAGACGTGTTCTTATAACGAGGCACATTGCTATGCCTCATTATCGTTTAGCTATTCGTTATTGAATAACTTATTTTTTTGCAGCAGGGCGTACTGCTGTCACTTCGATTTCTACTCTCCAAGCTGGGTTAGCCAGTTTAGCGACTTGGAAGGTAGAACGAGCTGGCAGATTAGTAATTTTCTCAGACTCATAGAACTTATTGTAACCGGCCATGAAGCCAGCGAAGTCCATAGTACCTTGAGTTTCTTCACCACCAACTAAAAATACTTGCATTTTAACAACATCATTCATTGTCAAACCCATACCTTCGAGGTTAGCTTGGATTTGTTTTAATACGTTGATTGTTTGTGCTTCGGTATTACCATAAGACTCTAAAACGCCTTCTTTAGCGTCTGCAGAGATTTTAGAAGGAACTTTTCCGCTTAGGAAAATGAGGTTGCCCGCATTGATTTCTACTGATTCAGAGATAGGGAATCCTTTCACTGGAACGCGTTTAACATCATCAGCTGCATTCGCACTTGCTACACCTAAAATCAAAGGCAGAGAAAGCAATAAAGTTTTATAGCGCATGTAAACTCCTTAACATTATCAAAGTAAATAGGATCTATTAATTTTATCAAAAATTAAACTTTCATTTAACTTTAAACTATTCGCTAATAGATCCACAGTAAAAATCGTTATTTTCCCCGTTTTTTAGTTAAAACGAGAAAGTTTATACGGCGTAGGGTCGATAAATGGTGTTTCACCCATTAACAACTCTGCCGTTAATCGACCAGATGCAGGGCTTTCTGTCATACCCCAGCCTGTAGCGGTGTTGATGACCAGACCTGGATACTGCTCGATGGTTGAAATAATTGGAATTTCATCATCCGTTGGTGCAACAGTACCACCCCAACGCTCAACCACTTTAGACTCTTTAAATACTGGGAACTCTTTTCTCAGTCTTTCTAGAACGCCATCTAAGTGTTCATTGTTTGGTGTATTTGTTGCCGTACGGAACTCTTCGAATGGTGTCTTCTCGTCTAAATTCCAAGATGTTGCCATCATGAAGGAGTTGAATAAGTCTTTACCAAGAGAGAACTCTAATGGTAACTCACCGCCACCTAATACATGTAGGAATCTTGGGCCTAACAGGAAGCTGTCTTTAACGATAGAGCTGGTAAAGATACGTGGTGCAACAGCATAAGTCCCATCAGCTTGTTCACGGAAGTGAATACCGTTAGGTAAGTGTACGTTACCTTTTGGTGCACCTGGTACGCCAGTAATACGCTGTTGTGACAGGTAAACGTTTAGTGTTGGAACGTCAATACCTAAGTTACCCATGAACAGACGCGACCAAATCCCCCCCGTCAGAACAACACGAGACGTTTTGATTGCACCTTTTTCAGTGACAACATCAGAAATTTTGCCGCCTGCTGTTTCAATACCACGTACTGCACAATTAGTGTAGATGCGAATACCGATTGATTTAGCGTAGTTTGCCATCGTTGGCGTAACAACTTCTGGGTCAAGGCTACCAGAGTCTTCTTCAAAACCACCAATTTTCCATGGGGTTTGTGCATCAACCAGACGATTAGCCAGTTCAGTACCTTCAATCATACGGGTGCGTAAAGGCGTATCGAAACCTGGGTTTTCAGATGCAGACTTAATCCACGCTCTTGAAATTTCTAAGTCTTCTTCGCTAGAAGGCACTTCAACACGGCCTTGAACACGGTAGCTGGTATCAGCACCGATTTTTTCGTTCATACCGAGCCATTGAATTTTCCCATAGTGGTGTAAAGGGAAAATAGCTGGAGAGGTTTTGTAGCTGATGATTTGGCTATATGCACGACCTGATTGCTCACCACCGACAACACCTTTTTCACAGATAACAACATTAAGACCTTTCTCTGCAAGGTTAATTGCGGTCATGATCCCTTGAAGGCCAGCACCGATGATGACTGCATCCGCAGACTCAGGTAATTTGCCTTCAGTACCAGCAACAGCAGGTACACGTGATTTAGTCGATTCAAAACGACCTTCACGATTGATCATAGGAACAACCGCAGCACCTCCTGCTAGAACACCAGCAGCACCAACCCCTAATAATAGCTTTCTTCTCGAGATTTTCATCTATAACCTCAATAACAATCTTGTTTTTTATATAGTAAATAATTTCAAATTGAGATAATGATCTTATCATATATTTTGTAATTGTTAAGTGGCGGTAGCATTTGTTAATAAACGTCATTGAAATGAAATGCGACGTAAATTGATGTACTCAGTGCTGTAAAGGCTTTGTGGGTGATTACTTTATTTTAGAGATATAAGAATTAATATTTTTTTAATGTTAATGTCATTAAAAGTGTACAGGTGTAAATATGAAAATTTAGCTTAAAGGCAATAATTGATGAGGGGGTCAAAGAGGGAGATTAATATTTCACCATAGATGAAAATTCTGAATATCCCTTAAGTTCTAAAATTGGGAAATTAATATATAAATGAGTTTTAAATGTACTTTTTGAGCTATTTTTGTTCATTTGATTATTAATCATCCATTTGTTAAGGCTTGCAGTATTTAAACGTATTTAATATTGATTGGTTAGGTTGCATAAATATTGTCCACTAGGTTAGCTGGGGATTTGGCATATAACAAGTTGATAATAAATGTTATTTTGTTTCTGTGGTGAAGTGTCTAAACAAAAATAAATAACCTAGTCTTTATTAAGGTTAATTATCGTAATCATTTATGAGATAGAATTAGATAAATTTAAAGCAATAGATGTTTTTCATTATTTTTAATGTTGTTAAAAATAACCACTTATTTTCTGATGGCAACGAATAGTAAAAATTAATAGGACGTATGACAAGAGTGAATAATTAAGATTAAGTAATGAATGATAAATTGAATAATAAGCTAAACTGGCTTTAATGATAAAAAATACAGAGTTATTCATGCAGTTAATAATATTTTCATAAATAGTTACTTTTACTTCAGGTACACATCATTCAGTTATTTTACTTTATTAGTCGATATGCACCATGATAGCTTCACTTATTAGCGATATATTCATTTCCTGTGGGGATTTGCGCGAAAAAATTAGCATAATCCTCGGAGCGAACCTGTTGAAGGATGGTTTCAAGCGCTGATAGCGGTGCTTCTGACCAATCGCAGCGAATATCAATGTCTGCGTATTGCCGGTCATTCCATACTTTTAATGCAGCGGAGCGGATGCCTCGATAATCACCACCTTCATCGGCACCGGCTTGCATGGCAATGAGTAATCGATCAGCCAGATCTTGGTCAGCATTTTTATAATAGCTTTGATAAATAGCGCTTAGAACCTGTTCACCTACTAACATATTGCCAGCAATAGCTAAGTTGGGTTCCGATAGACTTCCACACCAAGGTAAGCAATATTGACCTGTCCAATCGGCTGTATCACCGTAGTTATCCATAATAATTAATTGTCGCCGTTCACAGTCAATATCTTGTTTAACCAGATGGTCTAAGCTTTTATTCGCGTTATGGCCTTGCTGCAAATATTCAATGCCTGCTAAGCCAGCAATGGGGTTGGTCATTGCTTGAGTTGCGATTGCCCCCGTTTGGCTTTTGCCATGTAAGACCAATGCACCAACCGCAGGGCCACCCGTTGCCGTTGCTGCACCTATTTTTCCTGTCAATGGGCAGCGCGCCACAATTGAAAATGTCATTTTACACCTCATAAATTAGACCTTGATCAAATTTATCATTATAAATTCTTGCTTGAAATATAATTTATCATCATAAATAAAGAAAAAGATAAAATTATTAACAAAATTGACACAAATCACACTTCACAATCATATAGCAATGTCAGCACTCAGGGGGAAGCAAATGAAAATGCGTTTATGTAGGTGGATAGCCAGTTTTTGGCTTTTATGCTTTATTTCGCTACCGACATTGGCGGTGAACCATCCTGATGTCTTGTTATTAGGGCAAGTTGCTGAGCCGCAGTCATTAGACCCACAAGTGGCAACCGCTGCGAATGATTCTCGAATTTTGGTTAACTTGTATGAAGGGTTAGTTCGTAATGCGGATGGTACATTGACGCTTGAACCTGCTTTAGCCCAATCATGGTCTGTTAGTGATGATGGCCTCACATATACTTTCCATTTACGGGAGAATATAAAATTTCACGATGGCAGCCCATTCAATGCGGATGCAGTCAAATTCACATTTGAACGAATGTTGGATAACCAGCACCCGTACTACCATACAGGGCCATTCCCATTATCATTTTTCTTTTCCGCAATAGACAAGATAGAAACTCCAGATGATAAAACGGTGGTTTTTGCCTTAAAAGAACCGTTTGCCCCGTTTTTATCAAATTTAGCGACACCAGCAGGGCTGATTGTTTCACCCGCAGCAGTAAAGAAATATGACAAAGACTTTAGCCGGCACCCTAGCGGAACAGGTCCCTTCAAGTTTGATGAGTGGACCGCAAACCAAAGGGTAGTCGTATCCGCTAATGAAGACTATTGGGATGGTAAACCCAGTTTAAAACATGTTGTTTTTCGGCCTATCACTGACGCCAATACTCGGGTAGCCGAAATGTTATCGGGGGGGATTGATGCCATGGTAGAAGTCCCTGCTGATAACGTCCCATTATTTGTTAATGACAACCGCTTTCATGTTTATGAAGCCGTAGGGCCGCATGTTTGGTATGCCATGCTCAATGCGTCTCAGCCACCATTTGATGATGTACGTGTGAGGCAAGCCGTTAACTACGCGGTAAATAAAGACAATATTGTGAAATACATTCTTCAGGACTCTGCGGGGGTAGCACAAGGGCCCATCCCATCGGCATTCGATTGGGCATTTGATGCAGAAACAGAGGCTTATCCTTATGACCCTGAAAAAGCACGCCAATTGATAGCAGAAGCGGGAGCTCAAGGGCAAAAAGTTATTTTTTATGTCACGGAAGGGGGCTCAGGGATGCTAGACCCGATCCCCATGGCGACAGCCATTCAAGCAGACCTGAAAGCGGTTGGGCTATCTGTCGAAATTCAAACCTTTGAATGGAATACTTACCTATCAAAGGTCAATGCAGGTCTAAAACAAGCGCATATGGCCGAAATGGCATGGATGACGAATGACCCAGATACTTTGCCTTTTTTAACCTTACATAGCGCTTCTTGGCCGGATAAAGGCGGGTTCAATTCTGGTTATTACAGTAACAAGCAGCTCGATAGGTTATTAGACAAAGCTCGAGTCACCAATAATCTCGAGGAGCGCGCCCAGCTATATCGGCAAGTACAAAAAATTGTTCATCAAGATGCCCCTTGGTTATTTGTGGCGAATTGGAAGCAAAATGCGGTCGCTAATGAGCATGTTAGACATTTCAAATTGCAGCCTAACTTTAACTTATTACTTAAAGACGTTCGTAAAGATTGATTAATGTGAATTAAATATTCAATTAATCTTTTGATTTTATGGGGAAAAATTATGTGGTTATACTGTTTGAAACGCATTTTAGCGACCATACCCATACTGATTGGTTTGACGTTAATTGTCTTTTTTATCATGGCAATGATCCCTGGAGACCCGGCTCAAGCGCTGCTTGGCCCTTGGGCAACTCCTGAAAATGTGGCGAGAGTAAAAACAGAGCTTGGGTTGGATAAGCCGTTATATCAGCAATATTTTATTTGGATGCATAATTTAATTTCGGGTGATTTTGGCCGTTCATTTGTTCTTAACCGGCCAGTTGTTGATGAAGTTTTAGAGCGATTTTCTGCCACATTAATTTTGGGCGGAAGTGCATTATTACTGAGTTCAATATTAGGGTTACTGGCCGGAGTCTTTTCTGCCATTCGTCAATTCAGTTGGAGTGACCGATTTATTACACTCGCTGTTTTATTGGGTATCTCAATGCCATCTTTTTGGATCGGCTTATTGATGATTATGCTTTTTTCTGTTCAATTACAATGGTTTCCGGCATCAGGAATGTACGATATTTGGCAAGGCGGTGGCCTGAGTGATTTATTACATCACCTTGTTTTACCCGCAGTGACGCTTTCATTAGTCGCGACAGGGGTGATAGCGCGCTTGACGCGTACAGCAATGTTAGAAGTATTGCGGCTTGATTTTATTCGCACCGCAAGAGCAAAAGGTTTGAGCGAGCGCAAAGTGATTTTTCGCCATGCATTTCGCATGGCACTGGTTTCCGTTATCCCAGTCATTGGTATCCAAGCGGGCTTTGTTTTTGGTGGTGCGGTGTACATTGAAACCGTTTTTCAGTGGCCGGGGCTAGGTGCCATGCTAGTGAAAGCCGTGGCAACCCGTGACTTGTTTTTAGTTCAAGGGGGCGTATTGATTGCAGCAGCGTCCTATGTCTTTATCAATTTACTTGCGGATGTTGTGCAAGCCATGTTAGACCCGAGGTTGAAATCATGAGCCAGTCTGTGACCCCTGTTATTCAGCATCGTCATCGCCAATCGATTGGCTCATTATTACTGGCGAATCGTTTAGCAACTTTGGGCTTATTTACTTTATCTATCATTATGCTCTTGGCATTTTTAGCACCTTGGCTCCCCCTTGCTAGTCCTGATGAAACGGATTTAGTTAATCGGCTACTTCCCGCTTTTTCATCTGGCCATTTATTAGGTACTGACCATTTAGGGCGAGATATTTTGTCTCGATTGCTGTGGGGAACACGAGTATCCCTATTGGTCGGTATTTCCGCAACACTAATTGCGGCAATATTCGGCACCCTGATTGGCTTGGTAGCTGGGTATGTAGGCCATCGTACCGATACATTATTGATGCGTTGTATTGATATGCTAATGGCATTTCCATACATTTTATTAGCCTTAGCGATTGTAGCGGTACTTGGGCCAGGGCTACTCAATGCGTTGTATGCTATCGCATTAGTGAATATTCCCTTTTTTGCTAGGAATATTCGTGGGTTAACGGTGGGTTTACGTGATAGAGATTTTATACAAGCTGCAAGGTTGTCAGGTAAAAACCACCTACAAGTCCTATTAACGGAAGTGTTACCGAATGTCTTGCCAATCATTGTGGTTACCATGTCAACGACCATTGGCTGGATGATCTTAGAGACGGCAGGCTTGTCATTTTTAGGGCTAGGTACTCAACCACCGAATGCAGATTTAGGTTCAATGCTAGGGCAAGGGCGCGCGCAAATGTTTGTTGCTCCTCATGTGGCATTGGTACCTGGTATTATGATCTTTCTTATTGTGATTAGTTTTAACCTGTTAGGGGATGGCGTGCGTGACATTCTTGATCCCCGGTTAAAATCAGGAGCCTTACAGCGATCACAACCGATGACACAGACTGACAGAGTTAATATTCCTGCGAAAACGGGAGGCGAACAAGTGGTATTAGAAGTCAAAGACTTGTCGGTCGCTTTTCGCCAAGGAAATCAATTACGCCCAACGGTAAAAGGGATCAGTTTTACCGTTGGTGCGGGGGAATGTTTAGGGCTAATTGGAGAAAGCGGTTCGGGTAAGAGTGTTACGGCTTTATCTGTAATGGGGTTGCTTGCATCGCCTCCTGCGTTGGTTACCGCTGGTGGTATTTATGTAGAACATGAAGAAATGTTGTCATTACCGTTATCTGTTATGCAGCGCCGTCGCGGTGCGAAGGTATCCTATATTTTCCAAGACCCGCTGACGACACTCCATCCGCAATTTACCATAGGTGTGCAATTGCGTGAGGCCATTTCTGCTCACCAATCGTTGTCATTCTATGAGGCGAAAAATAAAGCCATTGAATTATTGGATAGCGTTGGGATCCCAGATGCGCAGGAGCGTTTTGATGCCTACCCCCATGAGCTTTCGGGCGGGCAGCGCCAGCGGGTAGGGATAGCGATGGCATTGGCTAATGACCCTGTGTTGATTATTGCCGACGAGCCGACCACCGCATTAGATGTTACGGTGCAGGCGCGTATTTTAGAGTTACTCAACCAACTACGCCGTGAACGTGGTGTTGCACTCTTATTTATTACCCATGATTTCGCGGTTATTAACCAAATTTGCGACCGTGTTGCCGTCATGCAGCAAGGTGAGATAGTTGAAACAGGGGAGACACAAACGGTATTACGCCAGCCTCAGCATCCTTATACACAACGCCTGATCGCCAGTGTCCCTAAATTAGGGGAAGGGCGTGGATTTTTAAAACAAGTCCAACAACTTTATGGTCATCAGCCCAATGGTAATGATTTAACATCGGCACAGGAGGTTTAATGAAAAAAGTGATTGAAGTTAATCAGTTGGTGAAAACCTTTGGGCAGCCAAGAAGCCTATTTCACCCTCGTGGACGCCAAGTTCACGCACTAAAAAATATTTCATTATCGCTCTATGAAGGTGAAACCCTTGCTGTTGTAGGGGAGAGTGGCTCTGGAAAAAGTACCTTAGCGCGTATTTTAGTTGGGTTGGAGCGTGAAACCTCGGGGGAAATCACGGTATTAGGGCAAACTCGTGCCGAATGGCTGCAACATGGTTCACGTGCATTTGGGCAAGCCATTCAGTACGTTTTTCAAGACCCGGTTGCATCTTTGAACCCCCGTAAAACGATAGGCGAGACATTAACGGTTCCATTGAAATACTTAAAGCACATGAACACATCACAAAGAGCGAAGCGTTTGGCGGAATTACTCGAAGCTGTCAATATGCCAATCGACGCTTTAGCTTGCTATCCTCATGAGTTTTCAGGAGGGCAGGCACAGCGGTTAGCGATTGCGAGAGCATTAGCTGCGGATGCACGAATATTGGTACTTGATGAACCCGTTAGTGCGCTGGATGTTTCGGTACAAGCGCAAGTTTTATTGTTATTAGAACAACTTAAACAACAGTTTTCATTATCGTATTTATTTATTAGCCATGATTTGGCGGTAGTGGAGTCGATTGCAGATAGAGTTGCCGTACTCTATTTAGGGGATTTGCTAGAATGTCGAGATACCCGCAGCTTATTTGCCGCACCGGAGCATGAATATACACGAAATTTATTGGCAAGTGCCCCACGAATTCGTGTTGATTCAGTCGATTAGAAACTTATTTAAACCAGTTGAGAAGCTAATATGAGCACCAATAAGCCAATGACGATAGAGTCAGTGCGTATTAAACGTACTGATGAAATCGTCAATGCGATAAAAGAAACCATTATGGCCAATAACCTCATACCCGGTGACCGTTTGCCACAAGAAAAAGAGCTAATTGAACATTATAACGCTAGCAAAAGCACTGTGAGAGAAGCATTAAAGTCATTGGAAGTTCAAGGGTTAATTAAAACAAAAACTGGGCCTGGTGGTGGCGCGTTTATTGATTCAATGACTGAAGCGCGAGCGATGAGTTTGTTATCGAACTATTTATTTACGCGGGATATATCAATCAAGGATATTTATACGTTACGTAAATTATTAGAACCGGTGGTAGCAGTCAGTGCCATTGATAATATCGATAACGCAGGAATTCAAAAGCTGTACGATACCATCGCCATTTATGACCATGAGCCCGTAG
The DNA here is from genome assembly GCF_033681625.1 of Providencia sp. PROV109. Taxonomy (NCBI): domain Bacteria; kingdom Pseudomonadati; phylum Pseudomonadota; class Gammaproteobacteria; order Enterobacterales; family Morganellaceae; genus Providencia; species Providencia sp. PROV109. The sequence goes on along the minus strand of NZ_CP096320.1, from coordinate 3,943,514 downwards.
ATGAAAATGAACGCTGGCAGCAACGAATGGCAGAACTGGATTTTCATGCGGTGGTCGCTAGCTATTCCGATAACGTTTTATTAGTGTTTATCTGCCATTTTTTACAACGCTTACTCAAAGACTTAGCCGTTTGTCAGGACATTTATTTAAAACCTGAGCCTGTCGACAGGCGTCAAGGCATCGAATACCAATATCAATTAATCGAGGCTTTACGCCGTAAAGATGCCGCTAATGTTCAATCGGTAATGGAAGCACATATGGCTTATGCAGAACAAGCCATGTTAGCGCTACAAGCCACATTACAAGAACGTTTCTTAAGTGAAGATAGGTAATATAATGATAGATAAAGTATATCTGACCTCTGTATTAAAAACATTATTATGCACACCTAGCCCTGTTGGGATGACTGAACAAGCCGTTGCGCAAACTCACCAATGGTTGTCGGAGTTGGGGTTTACACCAAAATACACACGCCGCGGGGTGCTCTATATCACACTCGGTTCTGAAGAACCTAAACGTGCATTAGCCGCACACCTTGATACATTAGGGGCGATGGTGACACAACTCAAACCGAATGGGCGTTTGGCACTGCGTAATACTGGCACATGGGCAGCCCGTTTTGCGGAAGGTGCAAGGGTGACAGTATTTAGTGATGATCACCAATATCGTGGGACAATTTTGCCATTAAAAGCCTCAGGGCACCGTTTTAATACTGAGGTAGATACCCAAGTAGCCGATTGGGATAATTTAGAAATTCGCCTTGATGCCCCCTGTTATAACTTTGCTGATTTGCAATCCCATGGCTTAAACGTCGGTGATATTGTTGCAGTGGATGCTCAACCCGAATTCATTGATAACGGTTTTATTGTATCGCGTCATTTGGATGATAAAGCCGGATGTGCAGTGATGTTAGCCGCATTAAAATCACTGGTGGATGACGGTATTGTGCCAGCGGTATCTTGCCAAATGATGTTCACGATTTCAGAAGAGGTCGGTATCGGAGGCACCCACGGTTTTGGTCCGCAGGTTCAAGAATTATTAGCGATTGATAACTCTGTTTCTGCCCCTGACCAAACTACACGGGATGACGCCCTCACCTTAGCTTTTCGCGACAGAACTGGCCCGTTTGATTTAGCAATTACGCGGCATTTATTACAATTATGCCAGCAGTATGATATTCCTCACGTCCGCGATACGTTTAAACATTATCGTTCGGATAGTGCTGCAGCAATTGATGCAGGATGGGATATTCGTGCGGCTTTAGCATGTTTCGCACTAGACAGTTCCCACGGCTGGGAAAGAACTCATTTGGACTCATTAGTCGCGCTCGCGACGTTAGTAAGACGCTATATTGAAAGTGATTTAGTGCCATTACCGGGGCAATCATTATAAAGCGAATAATGTGCGGTTGATGGTAAAAAGCCCTCATATCATTTAACGTGAGGAGGGCTTTGAACATGTTAATTATTAGTTTAGATTGGCTTGCGATAAATATTTTTGCATCTCATCTGCGGGTACCATACCGCCACCTGTTGCCCATACCAGATGTGTTGCGTTGGCCAGTTGCTTAGGCGTGAGTGATTTGGATTGCAAATAATCTGTGTTTTGCGTGACATGCACACAGCCAGTCATACCCGCCAAGGCCGAAGGCTCTAATTTAATAGATTCGGTCTGGTTGAGTAAGCCTAACAGGTTATACATTTCGCTATCATCGATAGTGTAATAACCATCAATCAACCGCTCCATCGCGCGCCCCACAAAACCGGATGCGCGGCCAACGGCAAGGCCATCAGCGGCAGTGATATTATCGATACCAATCTCTTGAACTGACACGCCATCATGTAACCCGGTATGTACTCCTAACAACATGCAAGGTGAATGCGTTGGTTCTGCAAATAAGCAATGGGCGGCATCCCCAAAGGCGAGTTTTAACCCGAAAGCAACGCCACCGGGGCCACCACCAACACCACAAGGTAAATAGACAAATAGCGGGTGGTCGTTATCCACTGTAATCCCTTGCTCTACAAATTGTTTTTTTAGGCGAAGGCCTGCGACGGCATAGCCAAGAAATAGGGTTGTGGAGTTTTCATCATCAATAAAAAAGCAGTTTGGGTCTTTTTCTGCTTCTTTACGGCCTTGTTCAACGGCGATGCTGTAATCTTGCTCATATTCCACAACATTCACACCATGTGAACGCAATTTGTCTTTTTTCCATTGTCTGGCATCTGCGGACATATGCACGCTGACGCTAAAGCCAAGTTTAGCGCTCATAATACCGATGGACATGCCAAGGTTACCGGTTGAGCCCACCGCGATGCGGTATTGGCTAAAGAATTGACGAAATTGTTCTGAGAATAAAATTTCGTAATTATCATCTGTTGATAATAAACCAGCTTCTAAAGCCAATTTTTCTGCATGGGTTAAAACCTCATAGATGCCACCGCGGGCTTTGATTGACCCTGAAATTGGCAGGTGGCTATCTTTTTTCAGTAACATTTTCCCTGTTATTGGCGTTTGATACCGTTTTTCCAGCGCGGCCTGCATGTTGGGAATATCGATAACTTCAGATTCAATAATCCCTTGTGTCGCTTGAGTTTCTGGAAACGCTTTCATCAAATAAGGCGCAAAGCGGGTTAAGCGCGCTTCTGCATCTTGAACATCTTCAATGGTAAGCCCGACATAAGGCAAACCCGCTTGGGTCGTCGTGACCTTTGGGTTGAACCACGCAATTTGCTTTAAATCGATTAAGTCCTGAACTAAAGGGTAGTCAGCAATTAACTTATCAACATTTATCTGAGTCATAATTACTCTCTTTTAAATCACAAATGAAAGTGCAAAAGTCCCTGCCAGCGCGACGAAAGACGCAATCAACGTGGCGACACTATAAAAACGGAATGTTTCGGCTAAAGTCGCGTTACAGTACTGTTTGACTAACCAGAACAATGAATCAGTGACGATAGTGCAGCCAATTGCGCCTGAGCCAATGGCTAATGTCATAATTTCTGGGCTAATGTGTGGGTACATTGGCATTAGCGGAGCAACAATCGCCGTTGCGCCCATCATCGCAACGGTGGCAGAACCGACAGCGGCATGAAGAATAATGGCGACTAGCCAAGCCAGTAAAATTGGGTGCATATCAATACCAGATAACACCATCGCTAAGGAATCGCTCAGTCCACTGCCTTTTAAGATACCGTTAAATGCTCCTCCTGCGCCGATAATCAATAAAATATTAGCGATTGAGCTAAAACTCTCTTCGGTTTTGCTGAGTAATACGCTCATACCCATGTTACGTCGGATCCCTAACATGTAATAAGCGACAAAAGCAGCAATAAACATAGCGGTTATTGGGTTACCAATAAACTGTAAGAGGGTAAATAACTGGCTATCTTTGCTCATGTTCAAGTCAGCGGCAGTCTTGATTAACATGAGGGCAATTGGCAATAACACCGTGAACAGTGTCGCACCTAAAGAAGGTAAGTCTTTTTCTTCACGTACCTCAAGATCTGAGAACGCTTCTGGCACAGTTTTAAACGGTAAGCGGTCACCTAAGAATTTGAGGAACAGTGGCCCGCCGACTAATGACGCGACTAGGCCTACGGCTAACCCTGCAACAATCACCGTACCAATATCAGCACCTAATTCATTTGTGACAAATAGAGCAGCAGGGTGTGGCGGTACGATGCAATGGACGGCCATCAGCGCAGTACACAATGGGATCGCTAACTTTAATAATGAAGTATTGGTTCTTTTGGCAATGGAAAATGCGAGTGGGATCAGTAACACCACACCGACCTCAACAAACAGGGTGATACCGCAGATTAACCCAATGAGTACCATGGTGACATCGGGAGTCAACCAACGGCTTTTTTGTAATGTCACCCCAATTTGCTCTGCTGCCCCGGAGATTTCCATCATTTTTCCAAGAATAGTTCCTAGCCCGATAATGGCAGCTAAGAAACCAAGTGTACCCCCAATGCCATTTTCGATAGCGTTGACCATCTCCAATGGATTCATTTGCATGGAGATACCGACAAAGAAGCTGGCGAGTAAAAGTGCTAAAAAGGGATGAAACTTAAATTTAATAATTGAAACGATGATTAGTAAAATACTGATAACTAAAGTACCAATCATCCACATTGTAGAGTCCATATCCTACCTCTGATCATCTTGTTATTGTTTTTCTATTGGATAATAAATATTCAGTGGTGACAAACGATGAAACACGAGCTTTAGATGAATCAAATTAACTCAAAGGTGTGATATTAGTCATATAAAACGGAGAATAGCGTCTTTGGGTCATCTAAATTCATCTTAAAAAGGGTATTGTAGAAATCATTGAGTATCGTTGTTTTTATTGGAGGCGTTGATGTCAGAAAATTTCAATCAATTTGAGCAATCTGGATTTATTCAATGGAATAAACGGCTATCAAGTTATCAGCTATCGCGCCTACATACCTTTGAAGCAGCAGCACGGCATAGCTCTTTTGCATTAGCGGCACAGGAGCTGGCATTAACACCCAGTGCAGTTAGCCACCGAATTAATACGTTAGAAGGGGAGTTAGGTTTTAAATTATTTGAGCGTTTTCATCGGCGTATTGAGCTGACGATTGATGGTGAGCGAATTTATTGGGCACTACGCAAAAATTTGGATGATATTAACCAAGAAATTATTGATATCAAGAACCAAGAAATCTCGGGTGAACTTACGGTGTATTCACGACCATCCATCGCCCAGTGCTGGTTAATTCCCAAAATTGCGGATTTTGCTAACCAATATCCCTCAATTCAGTTAAATCTATTAACGGGCAACGATGACGTTAACTTTCGTGGCTATGGCATTGATATTGCTATTTATTATGATGATATCACTCGGCCCAATTTATATTGTGAAGATTTAATGTCAGAGTCAATTGTTCCGGTCTGTAGTCCGCAATATGCTAAACAACATGATTTGCTTAATAATATTCATCAATTGAAAAATTGTACTTTGCTACATGATAGACAAGCTTGGAGCAGTAACTCTGATTATGATGAATGGAAGGCGTGGAGTGAACATTACCAATTAACCTTGTTTCCTCATCGCCGAAACCTATGCTTTGATCGCTCTGATTTAGCGATTGTTGCCGCAATGAACCATGCTGGTGTGGCGATGGGACGTAAACAATTGGTTGAAAAACGCTTAAAGCGCCAAGAACTGGTAATGCCATTTGGTGATATTTCGCTGAAGTGTCAACAGCGCCACTATTTTGCGATGCTAAATGATAAACGAAACCCAAAGGCGGATATTTTTATTCAATGGTTAAAACAGCAAGTTAACGCAATACCACAAGTAAAATGATGCTTATTCGAGTAAGATAACCTCTTGGTGATATTTCTAGAGAATGGAAAAACCTGAAGCTATGGCCCCGAAAACGCAAAAAGTTGCCACGATCAAAGATGTCGCTGCCAAAGCTCAGGCAGGGAAAACCAGTATCTCGCGTTATTTGAATGGTGAATTTCATTTGCTTTCTGATAATTTACGTCAACGCATTGAAAGCGCCATTCGTGAATTAAACTATCGCCCAAACCAAATGGCGCGCAGCTTGAAACATGGGCGGACAGGCTTGATTGGTTTGATTATTGCCGATATCGGTAACCCATTCTCTGTTGAAGTATTAAAAGGGGTAGAAGCCGAGTCAATCAAACAAGGTTTCATGACCGTGGTTTGCAATGCAGATAACAGCATTGAGCGTGAATGCCAATTTATTCAATTGCTAAAAGGTTACCGCGTTGATGGACTTATCATAAATTCAGCGGGTGTTAACGAACAATTCATTGAAGTGCTGAAAGAAACCACCCTACCTTTCGTCTTGTTAGATAGAAAAATCGACAATTTTCCCAGTGACATGGTTGGGTTAGATAACCCCGCTTCTGCACAAATGGCCTTTAATCATCTGATTGAACAAGGGTTTGAAGCGATTTGCTTCGTGACTGAGCCCATTGTGTATAACAGCGCACGCCAAGAGCGCTTACAGACCTTTCAAGCGTTATCGCAGAGCCATCAACATATCCAAAGCGAATTTCATCAAGTGACCTTGCCTGACCCTGCAAAATTAGAGGCCATTGTTGCCGATTTTTGTACTGCACATCGTGGTATGCGCAAAGTGATTGTTGCCGCTAATGGCGTACTGACTTTGCAGCTGGCGTATGTCATGAATAAACAAGGGCTACGTTGGGGAACGGATATTGGCTTTTTGAGTTTCGATAACCTCGAATGGGCGGCATTGGCTGGGCAAGGGGTAACCTCAGTGTCTCAACCGACAGCGGAAATGGGGCACAAGGCGGTGGAGTGTTTGCTCGAAAAACTGGAAAATCCAGATAAACCCCCGATGCAATACTTATTTAATGGGGAATTGCTGATCCGAAAATCGACGACATTGTAGTCTTTGGGGCTAAGTTATTCGGTTCTTAAAATTTCGTTACTATTTCTCAATTTGGCTTAAGGTTTGTTGCATGTATACTGATATGCAGATTATGTTATAACCATTTTGAGGGCATAGGGAACATATGAGAAAGATAGGGATATTATTGCTAGCTAGCATTGTTCTAGCGGGGTGTAGCACCAGAAGCGGTATCAAAGAATATACCTGCCAAGTTGACCAAAGCTATAATCACATCACATTAGAGCGAAATGGCAAATTTATCTTTCCAACGGGTGCAAGTAAGGTACAAGTCTTTTTCAATAATAATCAGGTTAATATCGTTGATTTTGTTGGCTATGAGTATATGAGTTATCCGTTAGTGAAAAGTACGGAACAGCGACGCGTTGAGAAAATAAAAGATTTTAACATCGTGATAAATAAAGGTGATTATTATTCTGATATCAATGGCATGTTGGAGATTTACTCACCCAGTCAAAAAACCGTCGGATTATATTATTTAGCACCATCAACCAGTAAACTGAATTCTATCCAATTTTTGACCGAGTGTGAGCGAAGCAATGTTGCTCGCCCGGGACACGCTCATGCGCATTGATGGTTAAAGAGCCAAAGAGCCCTAATAAATTAGGGCATTCCAGCTATTTTGCTATTTCAGGGTTAACACAATTTTGGCTTAGGTCACCCTTTAAGGCGGCTATTAGGTTATCAACGGCACATTCGACCATAGCATAACGGGTTTCATGGGTGGCAGAACCGATGTGCGGCAGAGCAACCACATTTGGCAGCGTGAGTAGCTTAGAGTTGCTTGGAAGGGGTTCAACTTCAAACACATCTAAACCCGCCCCGCGAATTGTGCCACTTTCTAATGCATCGATCAGGGCGGCTTCATCGACGATACGGCCTCTTGAACCGTTGATCAAAAATGCACTGGGTTTCATTTTTGCCAACTCATTTTTACCGATCAACTTTTCGGTTGACGCTGATAATGGCAGCACGACACAGACAAAATCCGATTCTGCCAGCAACGTATCGAGGTCACAACGACGTGCCTTAAGTTGGGTTTCTGCATCGGGGTGGATATGGTTATTGTAATAGAGAACTGGCATCCCGAAGCCTAAATAAGCGCGTTTGGCAACGGCATAGCCAATGCGGCCCATGCCTAAAATACCGATAGTTTTCCCATTCACATTACTGCCATATGCATCTTCACCAATACTTTGAGTCCATTGGCCATTTTTGACCATCTCAGCCATTTCGATAATGCGGCGTGCACTGCAAAGCACTAACGTAAAAATGGTATCGGCGGTGGTTTCGGTTAATACATTAGGTGTATGCATTAATGCAATCTTTCTAGCATTCATTGCATCAATATCAAATTGATCGACACCAACGGAAATGGTCGATGCCGCTTTCAAATTCGGAGCATTGGCAATGTCATCTGCCGTGATAGGATAGCTGGCCCCGATAATGCCGTCAGCGCGGGATAACGCTTGTTTAAAGCTAGCGAGATTAGGTGTAACGCTATCAAATACAGTAACATTAAAGTGTTGCTGTAGCCGTTCAAGTTGATCCGTAGGAATGGATTTATATAAAATAATATTCTGTTTCATAGTATCCCTTTTAAGCATGCTTCGTGATGACAACATCACTGTTTTGTTCTTGGTTTGGTTTGACTATCAAGGTAAAGAAAACCGAGGCTAATAATGCGAGTCCCATAAACATATACGAAGCACTTGGGCTACCGGTTGCTCCATTTAAATAGCCAACAAACCATGAACCAAAGAATGAACCTAATGCGCCCATACTATTGATTAATGCCATTGCACCACCTGCAACGTTCTTTGGCAACATTTCAGGAATGATAGCGAAGAAGGGCCCATATGGGGCGTACATTGCTGCACCCGCAATCACTAATAAGGTATAAGAGAACCAAAAATTCGTGCTACCGAGTAAGTACGAACCGAGGAAGCAAATCGCACCGAGTAAAAGCATTGGCCAAACGAATAGTTTGCGGTTATGCATACGGTCAGATGCCCATGATACGAGGATCATCGCTAAGGTTGCCGCAAGGTAAGGAACGGCAGAAAGCCAGCCTGTTTCTACCATCCCAAGGTTAGATGCTCCACGAATAATAGATGGCAGCCACAGTACGAAGCCATACACACCGATGCTCCAGCAAAAATACTGGGCGCACAGTAAAATCACGTTACGTGATTTAAAAGCTTCACGGTAGTTACGGACAGGTTTGATGTTTTTCTGTTCGTCACTGAGAATTTTATCTAATGTCTCTTTTTCAGTCTGGCTTAGCCAATTCACTTGGCTTGGTTTATCACGTGCTGTTCTCCACCAGAAAAAAGCCCACAAAATCGCTGGAACCCCTTCAATGATAAACATTTCACGCCAACCGAACGCTTGAATGAGATAACCGGATAGCACGGACATCCACAACACCGTGACTGGGTTACCTAAAATTAAAAAGGTATTGGCGCGTGAGCGTTCTGATTGAGTGAACCAGTTACTGATATAGATGAGCATCGCTGGCATCACGGCGGCTTCAACGACACCCAAACTAAAGCGAATAATCACTAGCATTGGGATATTACTGACCATTCCCGTTAAGCTGGCAAACATTCCCCAGAGAAAAATACAGGCAAAAATCAGTTTGCGGACACTGCGCTTTTCCGCGTAGATAGCGCCTGGTATTTGGAAAAAGAAATAGCCAAGGAAAAATAATGAGCCGAGTAGTGACGACATCCCTTTGGTAATGCCTAAGTCAGCGTTGATACCTGCAGCGGCGGCAAAGCTGTAGTTTGCTCTATCCAAATAAGCAAGGCTATAGGTGATAAACACGATTGGCATGATGCGCCACCAACGTGACGCTGCTGGAGTATTCATTGTCATAATCGATTTCCTTTTAACATGCAGCTTTAGTAGTGGCTGCGGAGAGTAATGCCATTTCATGCTGCAATTGTGCTTGAGTTGGTAAGCCTTCACTATCACCTATAACTTGAATGGCTCTAGCTCCAACAAAATTACCTCTTGCAACAGCTTGCGGTAGTGTTAAGCCTTCAAGTAAGGCGCTGATGACGCCAACGGCAAAGCCATCACCGGCACCAACGGTATCAATGACTTGTTTAATATGCACGGCAGGAGCCATACCTTGTTGGTTACCCGCAGTTTTATAATAAGCCCCGTGTTCTCCGGTTTTAATCACAACGGCTTCAACACCTTGGGCGAGATAAAAGTCAGCAATAGACTCGGGGTGGTCGAAACCCGTTAGAATTTTGCCTTCTTTTAAGCCTGGTAAGACCCAATTAGCTTGGAACGCGAGTTGGTTGAGCTGTTCTACCATCGCTGTTTCACTCTTCCATAGAGAAGGGCGCAAGTTGGGGTCAAATGATAGTGTTTTTCCTGCATTTCGCATCCATTTCGCGGCATGCAGTGACAGTTGGTAGCTGGTGGGTGAAAGTGCTGCTGCCACGCCACTTAAATGTAAATGGCGTGCGGATAGAAAATAATCTTCATTAAAGTCTGTTAAATCTAAGTGACTTGCCGCAGAACCTTGACGAAAATACTCTACGATGGGATCGGTTCCATTTTCGGCTTTAGATTTGAGTTGAAAGCCAGTTGGGTAACGAGAATCTACCGTAACACATTGAGTATCTATATATTCATTATCCAATGTGGCTTGGATAAAACGCCCAAAAGAGTCATTACCTAAGCGGCTAATCCATCCCGTTTTTAACCCAAGGCGTGAAAGGCCAACAGCAACGTTGAGTTCAGCCCCTGCGGCACGGCGAACAAAGTTTTCGACCTCATGTAATTTCCCTGTTTGTGTGGCGACGAACATCATCATGGCCTCACCAAGAGTTACGACATCTAATTGGTTTTTCATAAAATTAATTCTCCCTCTAACCTAGAAAGTCTTTAACAGAGAAACATAGTATTCAGTGACTGCACGTAAATCATCGCCTTCGAGTGGAAACTCGATACCACAAGGAACGTCATTCGGTAGGGCGGTTAGCACTTCTTTCCAAGTGCCATCGCTGTCATCAAGTGCTACAGCAACACGTTTGTTGTCACGCAATTGGCAGGCTTTAACGTGAATGTAAGCGACTTGGGGAGCAAAAATATGTGCGGCTTTTAACGGATCTTCCCGATGCCAATGCCAGTTCGCCATATCAAACGCCATTTTTATGGGCATATTCTGGGTTTTGACATCAGCAAAAAAGCGTTCAAGAGGCGCAATATGACCACCGGCTTCTGTTTGGTCGTTCTCAATCACTAATTGGGTGGTGTATTGATTGATGACACCAATAACTTCGGATAAGTCATAGCACTCAGGTAGCTCACCAAGTGATAGTTTTAAAAAGCGTGCATTGAGTTGTTTGGCATCTTCGAAATAGCCTTGTAATTTGGTGATTGCGATAGGAGCTCGTTGTTGAAATAGGGTATCAGGAATAGAATAGACAGCTTTTAGTTGCCTTGCTTGTAGCTTATCAGCAATATCCGTCAGGCTATCATTCGGCAGCAAAAGCTCTTGGCGGATCTCCACGCCATCTGCATGGCTGTTTTGAATCATTTCGAATAAGGCTTGTTGGCCGCCTAATTGTTTTACGGTTTGCGCCCCATAGGCCGCAGTGACAACAATAATGTGTTTGCTCATGACTTTCCTCTGTCTGATTAAAGGGCATTTTGCCCATTTGTCATTGCGAATAATGCATTATGGAACCGGTTCCATAATGCATTCTAGTGAGGAAAGAGCAAAATTAGAGCTGTATCACTAATCAAATGGCGATTAATGTTTAATTGCAGATCTTTATCACAACTCTAGATGTAATGGGTGTAACGCTTATTATTCATTCTGATAAATGAATTTATGGTATATAACTAGTTGATTACTAATTTTTTATCTTTCTTGATATACAGCTAGCATGAAAATATGCCTAGTAAATGCGTGATTCTTCATAATTAATTATTGTTAGCTGTATCTCAATTTCGTCTTCTTCGTCTTTTATTGAAATAATATTTCAATATATTAATTAAGGTGTGAAATTTTAGTGCAATGCTACATTATTTCACAAACTCTACCCTGGCTACACTACAGCAACTCATAAATATAATAAGTTACGAAGATGAGGTTCTGAGTATGAAAGTAATGAAATTAACCGCACTTTATAGTGCGCTTCTGGTAGCTAGCGTTTCATGGGCTCAAGCAAATACTAATGAAAGTGCCGGCGTCTATAAAAAAGCCTGTACACCTGAGTTAATTCAAGCAGCAAAAAGCAATGCAGATATTTGCTATGGCGTGAATACGGCCAGTGATATTCAAATTACTAAAAAAAACGATGATAAATATAAGATAAAAGTTGTCATTATTGGTGAAAGTACCAATAAGAATTATATGAATACTTATGGCTACCCATTAGAAAATACACCGTTTCTTTCATCGGTAAATGGGCGTTTTTTCAATAATTTTATTAGTGCGGCATCCAATACGGTACCGACCTTAACGCGAGCTTTAGCGAAAAATGATTTAAAGACGATCACACAGCACCATGAAAAGCCGTATTACAATAATAATTCAGTTGTTGATTTAGCCAACAAAGCGGGTTATGAAACCTATTATATCGGTAATAATGGCAGTTTTGGTGATGATGAAATTGGCTTTACAAATTATTTTCTAAAAGCGAATTATTTTTTACCGGTTAGAGACAGCAAGCCTGGTTTTGAAAACCTTTTCGTGCAAGAAAAGTTTGTCGTTGATGACAGTGTGAATAAACTCACCAATGATTTTAAAATGTTACCTGCCTTTAAAGCCGCGTTAAATAACCCGTCAGAGAAAGAAAAAGTTATTTTTGTTCATATGTGGGGGCCTCACCATGATGGTTGGCCGAAAGGAGCTTGCGAACTCGTTAAAAATAATTACAACATTAACCCTGAGCAATTTAATACGGGCTGGGGAAGTATAGCGAACTGTTATGTTTCAGCGATTAAACTGAGTGACGATTTTATTGGCGATATTTATAGTATCTTGCAAGAAAATAATAAAAATGGGGATTACCCGTTCTCCATTTTATATTTTTCTGACCATGGGCAAGGGCTAGTCAAAGCCAATAAGCAGCACGTAAAAGCACTGGAAGCAGAGTATAAAGGGTATATCAAAGACGGAAATCTATACTTACGCCATGGTCAACTCGTGAAAGGGGCATATCAAGTCCCATTAGTGGTCATCAATTCGGATGATACTAAACGTGAATTTCGCGATGAAATGTTAAGTGAGTGGAATTTATTTGATTACTTCGCGTCGTGGTTAGGAGTAGAAACTAACCTAACCTCCCCAGCGAAAAGTATCGTGGCGGAGACTATCACACCTGAAAAAGATATCGATGTCTTTGTTTTCCCACGGGACGAGTTTGTGAAGTACGATAGCTTGCCGCAGGATACCGTATTATCACCAGCCACAGTTAATACCAAAGTTGTCGCTGACAATTAATATGTCAAAAAATAAGGCAGAACCGAGCTATCAGTTCTGCCTTTATTTTTATTCAACAAGTTATTGACTCAATGCATCTGCAACAGCTTTAAAGCGGGCAAATTTATCACGTAACTGTTGATACCCAACGGCGTTTGGTTGGTAAGTCGTGATTTTGGGTGTGCTTGCCGCAATAGCGACATCAAAACCTGAATAGTAACCTGTTCCGACTGCGGCACAAAGTGCAGCGGCTTGGCAACCTGATTGCTGTACATTGACGACATCTAACGGCAAGTTACTGGCATCACAGAACATTTGCATCCACAGTGGTGACTGTGTTGGGCCACCCGTGAAACGAATAGATTCTGTTGTATTATCAAGGCCAACAATACGGTCTTGATGTAGCAAATGTGAAAACACAATTCCTTGATAGATAGCATAAACAATATCAGCATCCGTATGGTGTGAGCTCAAACCGAGTAGACCACCATGCAAATTACTGTGGTAGTTAGAACCGTACAGCCAAGGAAAAAACAGAATATCATTTGGCCGTGTTGCCCCTTCAGCCACACAGTGATTCAGTACGTTATAATCTTGCAAACGTTGATTGAAGAAGTGACGAGTGAACCACGCGAGGTTACTGGCGGAAGTCGGGCTGCCTTCGTGGACAAAATAGGTACCTGGAATACAGTATTTACTCCATACGTATGGGTAATCTGAAGGCACAATTTCATCGAAGACACGGGTTGAAATGGTCCAAGTTCCGGCTACGGCGCTGAGTTTATCTTTTTGGCTCACCCCTGACGCCAACGCTGCACCCACCACGTCAAAGAAGCCACCAAATACAGGGGTTCCTTCTACAAGTCCAGACTCAGCAGCGGCTTTGTGGGTTACCGTTCCTGCAAGTTGAGCCGAATTAATCACCGGTGCTAGTTTGTCATTTGCCTCATCAATACCAAATAGTTGGCATAATTTAGGGTCATAACTCGACAGGGTTTGGTTAAATAATTGGCTGCCAGAAATATTGGTTTCTTCGCAGGCAATTTGGTCGGTTAGACGGTAGCGAATGTAATCGTGGACCATCAAAACATGTTGAGTATCGCGATAATTATCGGGCTCGTGTTGTTTTAACCAACGTAACAGCGCCACAGGATGAGAAGCCCATAATTGCTGCAAACTCAATGGATAAGCTTTATCCGCGGTGCCGTCTTGGTGCCATTCATCAACAATAGATTGAGCTCGTGAATCAGATGACACAATCCCATTCCTAACCGGTTTTCCTTGGCTATTGAGTAAGTACAGCCCTTTGCCGTGAGAAGAAAAGCTGACACCGGAAATTTGGGCGGCGTTGAGCTGGCTATTTTGAATCGCTTGGCGAATCACGCTGCAAGCCGCTTCCCACAGCATTTCCATATTGCGTTCACTAAAACCTGCTTGTGGACTCTCAGTGGGAAAAGAATGTTCAGCAACGGTAATTTCTTGGCCTTCTGCGGTGTAGATACCCGCTTTAATGACGGTACCACCAAGGTCAACACCCATAAAAAATGCATTCATTATCGGCTCCTTTAGGCGTTGTGCCAGCCTGCTTGTTGCATTTTGTCTTCCATCCAATGACGAGCTTTGATAATTTCAATCAGTGGCTCATCGGCTTTTTCTGTCCACATTTCAATCAGGAAGGAGCCACGGTAATTTAAACGTTTTAATAATTTGAATAAATTAACAAAATCCACGCAGCCTTCACCGAAAGGCACATCACGGAATTGGCCTTTACAGGTTTCAGTCACCGCATACGTATCTTTTAAGTGAATTGCTGCGACGTGTTCAATTCCTTGGGTGAATTCTTTTTCGACATCATTGCCCCATGCCGTTAAGTTGCCGACATCAGGATACACCTTGAACCAAGGCGAGCGAATTTTATCGGAAAGCGTTTGCCATTTGCTAATGGAATTCATAAATGGCGTATCCATGATTTCTACCGCACACATCACTTGAGAAGCGGCCGCAATTTCACTGACCCATTGCATTCCTTTTTCGAAATTGGCAATCGTTTCGGCATCTTGCTCTTCATAGTAAACGTCATAACCCGCGAGCTGAATAGTGCGAATGCCTAAGTCTTGAGCGAGCTTAATGGCTTTTTCCATTAAGGTATAGGCCATCATGCGAGTGCCTTCATCATGGCTACCGAAAGGAAAACGGCGATGGCCCGATAAACACATACTTGGAATGCGAATACCTGTTTCTTGAATGGCTCTAACCACTTCCAGACGTTCAGCGGTGCTCCAGTCTAACCGAGCTAGACGTTCGTCAGTTTCATCTACTGACATCTCCACAAAATCATAACCTGCAGATTTTGCGATAACTAATTTTTCTAACCAACTGCTGTTTTTCGGTAATGCTTTTTCATAAATACCAATTGGATGCTTGCGCATGGTTTTCCCCTTGAAAAATTAACTTTGTGTCGATGCTTTATTAAGGCGTTGGTTGCGGTTCATCGCACGTTTAGCACTCCATTTTTCTTTGAAGAACTTGAATGCTAGTGCCAAGATGAGCGTGATCCCCCAAACTGCGAGGTTAAAGTGCAGGCTTACACCAAGCAGGCTTAAACCTGTCGCAATGACCTGTAAAACCAATAAGGCACAGAACACTCGGCTAACCTTACCAACTCCCCCAAATGGGTTAGTTCCACCTAATACGATGGCAAGAATGGTGAGCAGTAAATAGGAGTCCCCGTAGCCCATACGTGCAGAGTTAAAGCGAGCCATCATGATGAGTCCAGCTAATACACATAACAGGCTAGAAATGGTGTATATCGCAATCATGACACGGTCGGTACGAATACCGCTGAACCACGTTGCATTGATGTTACTGCCACTCATATAGATATTTTTACCTAAACGCGTACAGCCTAGAAACAGCGCTAAGAGAATTGCGGTAACAATGAAAATAATCATCGCAATTGGTACCCCAAACACCGTATCGGAACCAATGGCACGAACAATGGGCGGCATGCCACTCAGCGCTGCTCCTTTGGTTAGGTAAACGCCAATACCACTAATAATCGTCATAGTACCGAGAGTGACTAGAATAGGGTGTGCCCCGATATGGGAAATCATCAGCCCTGTTAAGCTACCGATAATGACCGCAATTACAGTTGCGCCGATCAATGCGAAGACCAGCCACATCAGCTGTGTGCCCGTCCCTGCATCCACTGGCAGGTAATTGATAAACACCCAAGCCATAAACAGGCCAGTTAAGTTAGCAGTACTAATAATGGCGAGGTTTAAGCCGCCACTTAACATAGGTACAAACATGGCAAAGGTGAGTAAGCCCAATTCAGGTAACTGAAAAGTGATACTCAAAAAGGTATTTTGAGTAAAAAAGTGCCCTGGCATGGCAATACTAAACGCGGCGATAGCCAGAACAAAGATTGAAAGCAGTCCGATAACAGAGCCATCAATTTTAAAAAAAGCATTTTTTTTCATGGTGATATTCCTGTTAAACAAAACCTACGTCCGTCTCTTTACGTTTTTTATAGTGGGTAATACAAATCGCAATGAGAATAACCAGCCCGATGACGATATTGACGAAGTAGTTTGAAACACCAATCAGGTTAAGGCCGTTTTTCAAGATACCAATCAGGAAAACCCCCATTAATGTACCTATCACCGAGCCTCTGCCACCGGATAAACTGGCTCCACCCAATACAGCAGCTGCAAGCACATCCAGCTCCCCTCCCACAAGGGCACTCGGTACCACTTCACTCATTCGGTAGGTTTGCAACATGCCGCCAATCGCTGCCATCGCGCCAAGGTAGCCGTAAGCAAACAGATAAATCACGGAAACACGAATACCAATACGAGATGCAGATTCTTGGCTGCCGCCAACAGCATATAACTGACGGCCGATGTGGGTTTTATTCATTAAAATCCACGTTAAGAAGGCAATGCCTAGCATTACAATTAACGGCAAGCCAACTTGGTAATATTCGCCATCCACTTCAAAAGGCAGGATAGTCACAGGGTCAACCCACCAATCAGGCAAGTCATAAATGCTGTGACCGTTGGTTAACCACATCAGCATTCCAAACAGCAGTGATTGCATACTGATGGTGATGATAATTGACACAACATTCAGCGAGTAAATCAAAATGGCGTTGATTAAGCCAAAAGCGATACCGATGATAATCGCCAATGTGATACTAACGGCAGGGCTTGCAATAAAACCTTGCAATAACCAAGTCGCAATCACGTATTGCACTACGGAAGCCACAGCGGCAAACGAAATATCAATACCCCCAGTGACAAGAACCACAAATAAGCCCAAGGCGAAAATACCCGTCACCGCATAGCTTTCACTGAGGTCGAGTAAATTTTGAATAGTCAGAAATTGTGGGCTCATCAATGTGAAGAACACCACCATGATAAGAATGACCCAAGTCAGCCAGCCTTCGACAGATTGTGGTCGTAATTTTTGCCAATTAGCCATTGATGATTTCCTCCAATTGTTGCTCATTGATGGAATCTGTCACAATTTCTTTGACGATAGCGCCTTGTTTCATATGTAAAATTCTGTCGCAATTGTAATAAGCTTCGGAGGCTTCATCGGTAATTAATAAAATGGAGATACCAACACCTGATAAACGGTGAATCAGCTTGTAAATACTGTCTTTTGCACCGATATCAACACCAACGGTTGGTGAATCTAAAATCAGCACTTTAGGTCGCGTTAAAATCCATTTGGCGAGTACTACTTTTTGTTGGTTACCGCCTGAAAGTGTTGAAAGGGCATTATTGGGGTCGGTGACTTTAATATCTAAGTCGGCTATCCACTCTTGTACGATTTCTTGGCACTGTTTTTCATCGATTAAATGCCAAGGTGTTTTGAGTCGATCAAGAATCGAAATTACCATATTGTCTGCGATGGATTGCTGTAAAATGGCACCTAAAGTCAGGCGGTCTTCAGAGACATAACCAATGCCACGCTTAATGGCGTCGGTGTTGTTTTTTAACTTAACAGGCTTGTCTTCGATAAATAATTCGCCGCTATCTGGATGGGTAATGCCAAATAACGATAATGCTAATTCGGTACGGCCTGAGCCTAACAAACCACATAAACCTAACACTTCACCGCGTTTTAAATTTAAGTTGATATCACGATATTGCCCAGCTCGACTGAGGTTTTTTAGCTCAAGTACTGTGCGTCGGTCTTCCGCATTATTGGGTGGCTTGCGTTCATGGACAATGTCTAAGCCAGTCATTAACTCAGTAATTTTGCGGGTAGTTAAGCCTTCAGCAGGCCAAGTCCCAATTTTTTGGCCATCGCGGATCACCGTGATGCGGTCAGAAATCTCTTTCACTTCTTCTAGTCGGTGACTTACGAAAACAACAGTAATACCCTTATCTTTTAGGTAATTAACTGTTGATAGTAGTTGGTTGACTTCTGTTCGGGTCAATGAAGCTGTTGGTTCATCCATAATGACCAGGCGTGCGTCGGCGACTAGGGCGCGGCAGATAGCAACTTGTTGGCGTTGAGCAATGGGTAAAAATTGCACAGGCGTGTCGGGGTCAATGGTGAAAGCCAGTTCATTGAGGATTTCTAGCGCTTTTTCGCGCAGTTGTTTTTTGCGAAACCAGCCAAAATAGCCTTTGAGGTTTAGCTCAAAGGCGATATTTTCGGCAACGGTTAAATTTGGAAATAATGACAAATCTTGGTAGATAACTTGCACGCCTAATTCACGCGCTTTATCTGGCGTCAACCGGTGATAACTTTTTCCATCAATTTCAATTTTGCTACCGTCATCAGGGGCATAGACACCACTGATGGTTTTAATTAATGTGCTTTTCCCACACCCATTGGTGCCCGCTAAACAGTGCACTTCACCTTTGTTGAGCGTCAAATCGATATTGCGTAATGCACGGTGACCACCGAAGCTTTTGGAAAGGTCGCGCAAGGTAATGAGTGGATCGGATTTGTCAGCTTTTGAGGTGCTTGTCATAAGTACAATTCCTACTGCAAATAAATTGGTGTTGGCTTGTTCGTGATGAGTTCGAGCCGCTGCGTTAGTGCAGGCGACTCGAACTCAAAGAACATTAAAATTAATATCTTGATAAATATTGTATTTTTGTTTTGAACATTATTTTGACAAGGTGAAATTACAGACCGACTTCGACCAATTTTTTCGTATTTTCAATATTCAAATTAACGGGGTTGTCACTCAAAATCGTGTTGCCACTGACTTTGATTTCACCCATATCACCAATAGACACGCCATCTTTAATTTCTTCACCATTCATCATGGCAGTCGCCACCTGTACAAATACTTGTCCTGCGACTTTTGGATTCGAAATATAGCCGCCATCAATTGCGCCTTTTTCCAGTAATTTGATGCCTTGGCCAGGTGTGAATGTCCCGAATACACAGGTTTCATCATTTTTACGGCGTTTATCAATGGCTCGGCCTGCACCGATAGGGCCTTGTGAACCAAATGACATGATACCTTTTAAGTCTTTGTGCTTAGATAACAAATCATTAGCTGTACGCATTGAGTCATCAACGGATTCGGCAACACCAAAGCGGTCATCGACCATTTGCATTTTCGGGTAGTTCGCTTTCTGGTAAGCAATTGCAGCGTCGGCCCATTCGTTCACTAATGGTACTGTCAGGCTTCCCACAAACATGGCGTATTTGCCTTCTTCACCCATACAGGCCGCCATGTCTCTCATATGGTTAGCACCCATGCTTTGGGTATCAAGTAATTCAAAGTCCCAATCTGCATTTTTTTGGTTTGGTGATTCGTGGGTAATGACTTTAATTCCAGCGTCTTGGGCACGTTTTAATACAGGCTCAAGAACTTTAGCGTCGTTAGGGACAACGCCAATGACATCCACTTTCTTCGCGATTAAATCTTCGATAGCACGAACTTGTTCCGCTGGGTCAGCCGTTGTTGGACCGACTTGGAAGGCATTTACACCGAGTTTTTTGCCTTCTTCAGTAATACCTTGTTCCATCACATTAAACCAAGGAATACCACCGACTTTAACGACGACACCCATGGTAAAGGGCTTTTGTGCTTTTTGTGATTCAGCCATCGCGACATTTGAAAATAGTGCAACGCTCATTAGACAAGGTAAAACTAGCTTCTTCATGTTCATAGTTGTATTCCTTAGTGTAGATGGATACTAAATCAAGAAATTCCATTATTTAGAAATAATGAACTTCTTATATTTAGATATGCCTATAATTAAGTGCCAAGGAATTATGGGTAAATAATATCCCTGCGCTTATTTAATACAGAAAATAAAATAGAACTTATTGTTTTTTACTTACATCACAGTTACATGATTTTTATTTTTATAACTTATTTATCGCACTCGATAATTCTAAGGTTAGAGAACTTTTCTTGAAAACTATTATCATTTAGTTTGTTTGTAATTAATACGTCAATATCATCAAATGTACAAACCTGGCTAAATGCATATTTTCCTAATTTACTATTATCCGCGAGCAAAACTTTATTTTCGGAAACCTGTAACATAATATTTTTTAATTTTGAGTTTATTTCACTGCCATCGCGAATACCATTTTCGATATTGAACCCTTGGCATGAAAGAAATAAGGTTTTTATCTGAAAGCTACGGATAATACTTTCTGCAATTGGGCCATGAAAATCATCATGGCGTTCTGAATATTCCCCACCAATACCAATAACGCGCACTCGGTCACGGCAGGCCAAGGCTTGGATAATCTTGACCGAGTTTGTCACTACCGTAATGTCGATATCAGGTATTTGCCGTGCTAGAAACCAGCAAGTACTACTGTTATCTAACATAATACAGTCACCAGGCTGAATTAATTTTAGTGCGGCCTTTGAAATCTTCATCTTGGCATCAGGGTGCTCTTCGGTTCTTTTGCGAAAAGACTCTGCGCCATCAACCATTTGACTGAGTTTGACCGAAGAAGGCATAACATTCACCATCGACATTTCTTCTTGGTCGATGGCTACCGCGCCCCCAAAGCTACGGATGATCTTATTTTCCCGCTCAAGGGTAGTTAAATCACGACGGATAGTTTCTTGAGAAACGAGACATAATTGAGCTAAATCACGCACTAGCGCCGAGCCATTCTGCGAAACATGAGAACAAATTAATTTATGGCGTTCGGCTTGTAACATATTTAACTCCTATTCTTTCCACGATATTTATTCTGCCCGTGTTGCTTTTTTTTTGTCGTGATTGGATTCAAGTAATCTGTTTTTGAAAAAAACAAAGCCTGCTAAAGTGATTTTGATCTTAATTTTAAGAGTGCTAATGTGGCTTGTTACATAATAATTAGATTTGAATCACTATATTTGCGGTGTTTTTTTGCTTTTCTCTTAATAAACAAAAAATATTGGGCTAACTCGGTCATTTAACCACATCTGTATTATGACTTTATTTGACTGAATATGCCCGAATAAGACCGACTCAGGTGATTTTGTTACGAATTTGTAAAGTGAGGTGCTTTTTAAATGGCCTAAATCTGTTTACCTTAATAGCCAGATAAAGGTTATCAACACACAAAAAACATCACCATAATAAATTTTTGTTGTTGATATTAAAGCATATTTAAGCAAGCTAGGGAGTTGTTATGTTAGAACAATTGAAACAACAGGTTTTTGAAGCGAACCTTGCCTTACCCAAACATAACCTAGTGACATTTACTTGGGGAAATGTGAGTGGTATTGACCGCGAAGCTGGGCTAATGGTGATAAAACCTTCTGGCGTTGACTATGAAACCATGAAAGCAGAAGACATGGTGGTGGTATCGTTAGAAAGTGGAGAAGTAGTCGAAGGGAAATATCGACCGTCTTCAGATACCGACACGCATTTGGCTCTGTACCAAGCATTCCCTGAAACTGGCGGTATTGTTCATACTCACTCCCGTCACGCCACGATATGGGCTCAAGCAGGGCAGCCATTGAGCGCCTTAGGGACAACCCATGCCGATTACTTCTACGGTGAAATTCCTTGTACCCGTAAAATGACAGCAAGTGAAATTGAAGGGGACTATGAAAGAGAAACGGGTCATGTGATTATTGAAACCTTCAAGGAAAAAGGCCTGTCAGCAAAAGATATTCCAGCCGTATTAGTGAATAGCCATGGGCCATTTGCTTGGGGAACAAGCCCCGATAATGCAGTGCATAACGCCGTAGTGTTAGAAGAAATTGCCTATATGAATTTATTTACCCGTCAATTAAGTTCACAAATAGGTTCCATGCAACAAGTATTATTAGATAAACACTATTTACGTAAGCACGGTAAAAATGCATATTACGGGCAAAAATAAAGTAGCTAAAAAATTAATTAAATAGAATTGGCGAACGAGAGTTATTATTGGTCTTATGATCAATAAAGGATTTTTTCGTCAATAAAATAGCCACAATGAGTATTCTATGTGGCTATTTTACTGTTATTTTAAATAAAGCAATTTCTCGGGTTTATTAGATTAAACCTGTGGTTATTTATAAGATAATTAAATTTATTTAAACTAAGTATATCTCTCTAAGTTGCTTAATATCATTATCTGTGAATTTAAGTTCATCTTTAATATACATTTCAACAGAGCCAGATATTTCCTCCATTGTATTAAAGACTTCTAAAATAAATGATTCTTGAGTATCAATTAGTGAGAGTAAATAATCCAGTACATTTTGGTCTTGGGTTATTTTTCGATATCCCGCCATTTTAATTTCGTTACGTTCAAGCCGGTTAAAATGGGTGATCATATAATCCTGTACAATGGTTTCTTTTGGCACTCCTAACATGGAAAGTACCAGCAATGCACCATAACCAGTTCGGTCTTTTCCTCCACGGCAATGCTGAATACTTGGGGCATTTTGTTTATTTAATAAAACCTCTATCATTTGCTTAAAGGCAGCTTTTGACTTATCACTCACCACAAATTGGCGATATTGTTCCAATATTTGTAACCCATCGCCGTTAATCATTTCTTTCGGAATGTGTTGGATAACACTTTCGATTAGTGCTTTGTCTTCATTATCTGGTGATGCGGCAAATTGTGCTGCTAATTCAGCAGTTTGAGCCGTTGCATCAAGGTGATAAGTTTCCTTTTCACCAACATAGCAATTAGGCGATTTATTAATTTCATTTTGAGTACGATAATCGATAATGCTGTTAATCCCTAGGTGGGAAATATAGTTGACCGCTTGTTGATTCAAATTAAACAAATGGTTGGAACGGTATAACATTCCCCATTTCACCTGTTTTCCGTCTGTTGTGGTATAACCCCCAAAATCACGGAAGTTATTTAATCCCTCAATAGGCAATGTTCTTTCAGCGAATAATCTACGTCCGTTGGCATTTTGTAAAATAAAATAGATACGTTGTTTAGCATTTAATGGGTCTTGAACTGTAATGGTATTCTCTAATTTATCTGTAATGAAATTCTCAGGATAAACTTGAGTATCAGGTCTATCCGTCCAATATAATGCTAGAGGAGAGGATGGAATTTCACTAAACTTTATTTCGAGTGTTGATTCACTCACTCTGTTGACTTCGATTTCCATATATTTCCCTTTATCATCCTAAAATTCCGAACACAGAACAAATAACACCTAAAACCATAATGGCGACAATGAGTGCAACGGTATGTTTCCCTTGAAATTTACGAACAAGGAAGAAAATACCGAGGGCAAAGAGAAGAGTGAGTAAGTTAGGTATTACCTTGTCAAACATTTCTTGTACTTTGATAGATTGCTCACCGACGGCAATGGTTAGCGGAGTGGAAAGCTTGACGGTCGTCGCTATCAAGGAACCTAGGACCATGACCCCGACAACGTTCGCTATATTAGTAATTCGCTGAATAATATTTGATTTTTTCGATTGCTCGATTAAATCAACGCCTTTGTTATAGCCATAATGAATAAAGAAATATTTGGTGCCGATATTGACGATATTAAACAGAATAAACATTAAGATAGGGCCAATAATATTACCTTGCAGTGCAAATGCGGCTCCGATGCTGCCGCAAATAGGTAACCACGTAAATTTTAATAAGCTATCACCTAGGCCTGCAAATGGCCCCATTAAACCGGCTTTTACAGAAACGACAGCTTCTTTTTCTTCTTCTGTTGTTTTTTCTTCTAATGCAGCGGTGACACCGAGAATTAATGCGCCAGCGTTAATTTGCGTGTTAAAAAACTCGAAATGGCGTTGCATGGCTTTAATACGTGTTTCTTGATCCGCTTTTTCATACAGTTTATCGAGAACGGGCACCATACAATGCGCAAAACCAATAGTTTGCAGTTTTTCGTAGTTGTATGAGAATGACATGGTTTGAATTCGCCAAAACATACCATTAAGCTCTTTTTTCGTGAGTTTTTTATTTTCAGAGGTGGTTACTTCACTCATAGGTCATACTCCTCTTCTTCATTTTTATGGGAGGTTGGTGCTGTTTTTTCTTCTGGTGTTTGGCGCAAACTGCTGGCAAATGCCATGTCATAAAGCACTGCAAATGCCAGAGCGATAAAAGTAATTGGGATAATTGGCAGTTTTAAATAGGTTGTGAGCATAAAACCGAGCAGAAAGAAAAACCACATTCTGCCTTTAAGCAACATGAGTAGCAGAATACAGATACCGACAGCAGGGATCAGTTTAGATGCGACCCCCATACCGGTAAGAATACTTTCAGGTACGGCATTTAATATGTTATTGACTAAGTCACTACCAAAATAAACGGCAATAAAGCAGGGAATGGCGCGAATAAAAAACCACAGTGGCGTCGAAAAATAATGGACTTTTGTTAGGCCACTGTAGTTTCCATCAAGAATGGATTTACTGGCCCAGACATTTAAGAAACTGGCAAAAGAACGCCAGATAATCAGTAATTGTTGGCATAGAATAGAGACTGGCACGGCAAGGGCGATACCCGCTGCAATTCCGCCATTGGAAGCAATACCGAGTGCAACTCCAATAATTGAACCAGCGATAATATCGGGTGCAGAATAAGCGCCGACGTTACCAATTCCCATCCACATCAATTCTAATGTGGCGCTAATGGCTAACCCTTGAACCATATCGCCCATGATAATACCGGCCACAGTACCGGTGAGCAGTGGGCGTCTTAGCATTTGCGGACCGACATCATCCAATGAGCAAATGCCTGCCCAAATTGCAATTAAAATGGCCTCTACTAACATAATAGGCTCCTTACTTATTGAGTGAAAATAAGTATGATTAAATGAATTAATTGAGTAATGTTTTCAATTCAACAATGGGATCTTTAGGAACCATTTGAATTTCAACGGCAACGTTATTGTTGATAAGTGACCTAAAGGCTTGTTCTTCATCCGGTGTTACAGCAACCGCACGGGATAAATTACGACGGCCTTCTTGCATACGCATCCCGCCGACATTCAGTTTTTCCAGTTTTAAGCCACTTTCGACAAGCCTGTTCACATCAATACTGTTAGTAAACAGCAGCATAGTGCGGCGTTTAATTTCCGCTTTTTTTAAGACTTCAATGAATTTATCGACGCCAAAAACGACTACTTTTAGATCTGGTGGAGCAGCCATAGTAAGAACTGATTGTTGAACGGTGTCATTGGCAACTTTGTCATTGACGATAATCACCTGTTCAATGTCAAAATTTTTAACCCAAGTGGTTATAACTTGGCCATGGATAAGTCTGTCATCAATTCGAGCAACATTAATTGGCATGGGATTCTCCTAAAGTTCGCTATCGTTTTGTGCTAATGGTTTAAGTTGTTCACCGACATTAAGGCAACTGTCAGGGAATACATCATTAATGACTTGATGAAGTTCATGTAAAGAGAGGTCTCGGTTGCTGAGTATTTCGAGAAAAGTAGGAACATTGATTCCGCAGTACAGCACAACATCATTTTGGGTAATAACGAGCTCGCTGGCTAAATTGCAAGGAGAACCGCCTAATAAATCCACTAAAATTAAAACGCCATCGCCTTTATTAACATTTTGATATGTTTCAAATAAATGTTTTTTTACCTCATTAATATTGCTTTCTCTTTGAATGGAAATCACGCTGATATCTTCTTGAGAGCCGATTAGCATTTCAGCACATTCCAATAACCCTTGTGCAAAAGGCCCATGGCTAGCCAGTATGATAGGTATTTGAGAGCTCATTTTTTCCCCTTATATTTATTTTTTTATTTTAGTAATAAAATTACTTTTATATATTTATTTTGAAGTAACAATATCACAAAAAAGGGGAATGAAAAGGGGGAGTTCCTAGAAAGGGTCATTTTTGTGAGCAAGATCGAAGTGGCTACTTAGAGCCACATAGAAGATATTAAGGAGGAGAAAGCCGATTAGTTATTGCTATTTAAGCGAGAAAAGCGCTCCGCACGAGTGCTAATTTGTTTTTGAATTCTTTCATCATATTGTTTAATAAATAGATTAGTAATCAGCATATTAATTACAGTCAGTTGCGAAATTTTTGAGCGAATAGGGATAAGCCTTGAAACGTGCTCCGTGGAGATCGTGTGCAAGACTGTTTCTGCTAGCGATGACACCGAGCTTTGCCCCATTTTCGTGATAGCAATGGTCGGAACTTTCAATTCTCTGGCAAGAGTGAGTAGTTTGATACATTCGTGGTTTTCACCAGAATGAGAGATGACAATGACAAGATCGTTCTGATCTAATGTATTCACGATACTAAATTGAATGCTGTAATCAAGGTGACAATTAACATCTTTTTTTATTTTAATTAGTTGATATTCAAATTCTTTTGCAACTAATCCACTACTGCCTGCACCATAAATGACAATTTTTTTACTCTTACTAATTAATTCATTTGCTAGCTTAAAGGCATTTAAATTGACCAAAGCGCAAGTTTCTTCTATGGATGATTTTTCAATCAATCCTACTTTGTGATTAACGGTTTCCATTGAATCATTAATATCAATATCTTCTTGTAGTAGAGTGCCGTAAGACTTGTGATTAATCGATGAAATTAAATCAATTTTTAGATCGCTAAAGCCTTGGTAGCCTAACTTATGGCACAGGCGCAAGATAGTGGTGGTACTGACCTTATTTTCTTGGGCTAGGGATTGAATGCTCATACTTTGCATGTTTTTCTTATTAGCAATAATGTACTCAGCGACTTGTTTTTCTTTGGTGGAAAGGCTGTCTCTGGCCTCTCTAAGTTTTAGGTCTATCATTATTTACCCTGCTAATAAATTAAAATTCGTCATTACGAAATGGATCCTACCATATCTTAAAAATAGGGAAATGGTGACTTTTCTTTATTGTCTTCGTGTCACAATAAATGGGCTTATGGCTTAGGATAGAAAGTAAGGTCGGTAGGAAAAAGTTAATAAATATAAATAGTTAGTTATATCCCTATTGCTTAATAATAACCAAAGCAATAGGGATTAATTTGTTTTTAAAGTGTGACGCCCATTTTAAAAATTGCTAATTCACGGAAATCATTGATTTCATTTTTTGTAGGTTCACCATTAACGGTTTTGACAACCAACTGAATGAAGTCATCTAATAACTGATTCATGGATTTTCCTGTTAATAAGGCACCTGCATTAAAATCAATCCAATGGGGTTTTTTGGCGGCTAATTCATTATTGGTCGCAATTTTCATGGTGGGGACAAAGCCACCATATGGCGTGCCACGACCTGTTGTAAATAACACCATATGGCAGCCAGCTGCTCCTAAGGCACTGGTGGCAATGGCATCATTACCCGGTGCGCTTAACAAGTTGAATCCTGGGGTTGTCAGGCGCTCCCCGTATTTTAAAACATCCATTACTTGGCTAGTGCCAGCTTTTTGTGTGCAGCCGAGGGATTTTTCTTCGAGTGTCGAAATGCCTCCGGCTTTATTACCTGGAGATGGGTTTTCATAAATTGGCTGGTCATGGGCAATAAAATACTGTTTGAAGTCATTGATCATATTGACCGTTTTCTCAAACGTCAGTTCATCATGGCAGTGGTTCATTAGAATTTGTTCAGCACCAAACATTTCAGGTACTTCGGTTAACACCGTAGTTCCGTTATGACTGACTAAAAAATCAGAAAAACAGCCTAACAATGGGTTAGCCGTGATCCCTGAAAGGCCATCAGATCCACCACATTCAAGACCAAATTTCACTTCGCTCAGTTTGCCTGACTCACGTTTATCTTGCTGTACTAATTGATAAAGTGCATTAAGGTGCTCTACACCGGCTTCAATTTCATCATCTAATTGTTGGCATACCATAAATTTCACGCGTTCATCATCATAGTCACCTAATGTTTCTTTAAAGGCGGCGACTTGATTATTTTCACAACCTAAACCGATGACTAAAACGCCACCTGCATTAGGGTGCTTAACCATATCTTGTAAAATAGTACGGGTTGTTAAATGGTCATCACCGAGCTGGGAACACCCTAAAGTATGGTTATAAAGATAAACACCATCAATATCAGAAGCGCCATTATGTTGTTTATTAAAGCGTTCGATCATTTTTCTCGCCAGTGCATTAACACAGCCGACTGTTGGTATCACCCAAATTTCATTACGGATAGCGACATCACCATTTGCTCGGCGATAGATTTGCACTTCTGGATCCGGCCGTGTAACGGCAATTGTGTTGTGTTCAGGGCGGTACTCATAATCATTTAAGGCACTTAAATTGGTGGCGGTATTATGAGTATGAACATGCTCTCCAGCCGTTATGGTAGTCGTTGCATGGCCGATAGGAGCGCCATATTTAACAATATTATTGCCAGCCTCAATCAAGGTGAGGGCAATTTTATGCCCTCGGTCAACATCTTGTTTTAATGTTACTGATTGCTCTGCAACACTAATGGTTTCCCCTGCTTGTCGGTTAACTAAAGTAATGGCGACATTGTCATTGGGATGTATTTTAATTATATCTTTTATCATATTGCGTTCCCTGAACTGGAAATCGGATTAAGCATGATCAGCCATAAAAAGTATGAATGATCTTTTGTTGTCTAAATTTCATTCATTATACGGTCTGGTTTATAACTTTAAAAGATGTTATACCAATTTATTGCGATTTATTTATTAGTGAAGTTCTATTTCACCCATCGTCGAAAAATTTCGTTATACTGTGGACATTGATGGCCAGCGAGTCGGGTGGTTATGTGAAAGGAGAAAATAATGAGCTCACAAGAGAGTGAACCGCGCCTATACCAACAAGTTGCGGCTCTGGTCAAAGAACGTATCGAAAATGACGAATACCCAGTTGGCACTAAATTACCTGCGGAACGGTTACTTGCTGACGAAATGAAGGTGAGCCGTACTGTGATCCGTGAAGCCATCATTATGTTAGAAGTAGAAGGCTATGTGGATGTACGCAAAGGATCTGGCATACATGTTATTAGTAACCGGTCTAATAACTCAGTCAATACAGAAACGGGATTAGAGTTTAGCCGCTGTGGGCCGTTTGAGCTCTTGCAAGCAAGGCAACTGATTGAAAGCCATATCGCCGAGTTTGCCGCGACCCAAGCCACCAAAGAAGATATTTTAAAACTAGTTGATATTCAAAAGCATGCTCGCAAAGAGGATCGTTTTCGTGATTCAACATGGGATCTTGCTTTTCACATGCAAATTGCCGCGTCGACCCATAACAGTGCGATGGTGGTGATCGTTGAGCAAATGTGGAGCCAACGCTTACGTAACCCTTACTGGCTCAAGCTTCATGAGCATATTGATAACCGTTCTATTGAGAGCTGGTGCGATGAACATGACCAAATTTTGCAGGCGTTAGCGCGTCGAGACCCTAAAGGGGCGCGGCAAGCTATGTGGCAACATTTGGAAAATACCAAAAAAATGTTATTCAACGCGACCAGTGATGACTTCGAGTTCACCATGGACCGCTACTTTTTCGCAGATAGCCCAACCATGGATGATAACAGCTAGTTATTCCTCATCATCTTCCGATATTTGCTTCAGCGCGGGGAGGTTAACTAAAATAATTTTCCCGTATTTTGCATCAATCCAGCCTAGTTTTTCCCATGCGACTAAACGCTTATTGATGGTTTGCCGTGTGGTATTAATGATGGTCGCTAAGTCATCTTGTGTGAGATATAAGCTTAGTTGAATTCCTTTTTCATGAGGTTCGCCATAGCCTTCTGCTAAGCTCAATAAGCGTTTGGCGAGTCGGGCTGAAACAGATAATAAGGCACTGTCATTGATAATGGTAAAGGCATTACGAATCACTTTGCAGAGTAAAATATTCAGAAATTGGTAAAAAACGGGGTGTTTTTCCAAGATCATGGTTAAGTCTTTCGGTGATATCGTCAGTAATATGGTTGGGCTAATCGCTTTGGCATCATGGGTGCGCGCTGATTTATCTAGCATGGCAATTTCGCCAAACCAATTGCCTGGTGAAAGATAGCGAAATACACATTCACGGCCATCTGAGGAAATTGAACTTACTTTTACTGAACCTTGAATCACCGCATATAGACCACGAGCAGGGTCACCCTGATAGTGAACCATTTCACCATCTGGATAGAAACGTAATGTGGCGCATGTCATTAAGATGGAAATCAAATAATCAGGTAAGTTACTAAACCAACTATTTGTTTTTAATATTTCAAGAATATTTTCATGCGTTAGAACTAATTGGCTGTTTTGTACCGCAATGTTCATCTGAATGCTCCCTGCATGATTGGCTAACTTTATCATGACATTTGGTAGGGTTATGTTCAATCATGAACCGCCGTAATATTCGAGTAAACCTCATAAATAAGAAATAAGGTAATAGAAAACCCGAGCCATTAATGTGGCTCGGGAGGGATTTAAAAGATAATTAATTAATCTTCAAATCGTTTTTCAATACCTAATCTTTTTAATGTCAGAATCAACAGACCACCGATAAAGGTGACCAATGCGATAAAATAGAGTCCTGCACGGGCAGATTCAAAGGTAGTTTCAGCCCAAACTCGTAAGTTTGGTGCCACAAAACCACCTAAGTTACCCACTGAGTTAATCAAAGCAATACCCGATGCAGCTGCGGTGCCGCCTAAGTATGCAGATGGGAAGCTCCAATACAGAGGCTGCATCGCCAAGTGACCAGCCGCTGCCACACACAGGGCAATAATCGCAATGACGGGAATGCTATCGAATAAACCAGAAACCGCAATTCCCGCAGCACCTAACATAAAGGTGATGGCAGCGACTTTACGACGTTCTTTTAGACGTTCTGAAATACGAGGTACATAATAAACCGCAATTGCCGCACACAGTGGTGGAATGGCGGTAACAAAGCCTACAAGTATGCCGACTTTACTGCCCAACAACGTACCGATTTGGGTTGGTAAGAAGAAATAAATCCCATAGCCACATACTTGAACGGTAAACCAAATCAGACACAGGTAGAGAACGCGCATATCTAATAATGCTCTCAAGGCGCCTTTCGGGCTATGGCCTGCTTTGGCATCTTCTTCCAAGGCTAATTTAGCGGAAAGTGCACTTTTTTCCTCAGCTGTCAGCCATTTGGCTTTTTCAGGGCGGTCATCAAGGTAAAAGAACACCCAAATCCCGACAATAGATGCTAATAAGCCTTCTACGACAAACATTAACTGCCAGCCGTATAAACCGAAGGCAAATGAAGTTCCTTCCAACGACAATAATGAGCCAGATAATGGGCCGCCAATGATAAACGCCAGTGGTGCCCCAAATAAGAAGTAGCCTGTCACCCGTGCCCGGATATTTTGTGGGAACCAGAAGGTTAAATACAGAATAACCCCCGGAAAGAAGCCCGCTTCACTGACACCAAGTAAGAAACGCAGCACAATAAAGGTGGTTTCATCATGAGCAAACATCATGGCGGCAGAGACTAGCCCCCATGTGACCATAATGCGTGATAACCATACCCGAGCGCCAATTCGGTACAACAGAATATTACTTGGCACTTCAAATAGTGCGTAGCCGATAAAAAAGATCCCTGCGCCAAATGCGTATGCAGCGTCACTTAACCCAGTTGTTAATTGAAACTCTTGTTTTGCAAAACCAATATTTGAACGGTCTAAATAAGCCAATATGAACATTAATACCACCATAGGTATTATTTTTCGTATTGCTTTGCTGGTAGCCGATGATAAATGATCCGTATTGGTGGACATGGTTCACCCCAGTTTTTTGTAAGATAGTAATGTTATCTATTCATTTTTATTATGTGTTTAGCCCGCCGCTGAATAACCAGCAGAGTAGAGTATAGAGCTAATGTACTCGTCATACTTCAAGTTGCAGTGTTGTTGATTGCACCATGAATTATTCAGAGTATAAATAAGTAATTTAAAATGAATAATTCTTGTTATTAATTTCCCTTTTTCATGTTGTTAGAAATAAAATATTGAAAAAGGGAATGATCATTATTTCACGTTAAATTTGGCTAATGCTTCAGGTTTTAACGTCGTACCTGCCCCAGGCGCGGTTGGTGTGGTATAAACACCATCAATGACTTCGACTGGGTCAACAAAGCAATCCAATGTCCATGGAATAAATTCCAGTAAAGAACAAGCGGGATGTGCCATTACCAGATGCAATTGTGCCTGCATCATATCGCCATGGTGTGGTGTCACGGGTAAATTAAATGCCATACCTAAGTCAGCAATTTCCCATACCGCTGTTAAACCGCCACAGCGTGTTGCATCAGGTTGTAAGTAATCAACGGCACCCGCCAAGACAAATTCTTTAAATGAATCATTGTGATAAAGTAATTCACCTAATGCGATAGGTGTATCCATATAAGCAGCAAGCTGTTTATGGCTGGCGACATCATCATGCCATAATGGTTCTTCAAACCACTTAATATTGAAATCATTTAAACGGTGGCCATATTGCTTGGCAATACTGATATCCCATTTACCGTTTGCATCGACCATTAGGTCGATATCGTCGCCAATTGCGTTACGAACAGCTTCAATACGTTGTAGATCTTCGCGTGGATCTGGTTTACCAATTTTCATTTTTATTGCTTTGAAGCCTTCTTCGAAGATCATTTTTTTACAATCATCGACTAAGTCTTCTTGGCTACGCACTAACCAACCGCAGTCGGTGTTATAGGCGTTAACTTTATTGTGTTTTGAACCGCCAAACAGTTGCCATAGCGGCTGATCTGCGGCTTTAGCTTTAAGGTCCCAAAGGGCGATATCGATGGCAGAAATCGCCATTTGCATCAAACCACCACGACCTACCCAGATATTGGTTGAGCTGCGAGTGAGTTTTCGATGTAAATAGCGCACTTCTGTTGGGTCTTCGCCGAGTAACATTGGGCCGAAAACATCTTCAATAATAGTGGTGATTAAACGGTCAGTGGTAATGTCGGCATGTGTCCCTGTGTGGCCATAACCGACTAATCCACATTCTGTTTTGATCATGACACCCGGCATCCCCCAATGGGTAATGCTGTGAGTTGAGTCACCAATTAGGTCATTAGTGACAGGTACGTGCATGATAAAAGTACTAATTTCTTTTATTTTCATTGTTGTTCCCAGGTGTTGTAAGGTGGTTGAATGCCAATCTAACAGTGGGAAGTGGATTAAACTGTCAAATGATTTACAGATTGTGCCTATATGGCGCTTTTTACTGATAAATATGAGCTAGATCTCTTTATTTTGTATGATAGATTATGGCGTATCTTTAAAATTGGTATAACAGCTTAATAGGTGAAAATAATGGGAAGCAGGGAACAATAAAAATTTTTATCAGGGTATGGGGTTCAATCTAGAGTAGGTTTAGAATAATGGCGGAAACCCAGCTTTATAGTGGATAAAACATGTCTAAACGATTTCTTTTATTGCTTTGTATTTTATTTACGAATTATCTTCCCCAATCTTTGGCTTCTGAGACCGTCAACAACACTGACGATTGGCAGTTGGCAGACATCCCACCAAAGCTAGTGCAAACAAAACAGCCTGAAATTATTTTTGCGATGATTGCTGGAGAAATGCGAGCCGTCGCAGAACTCAATGCAGAACACGGTTTTTATGCCTATTCTCCTTCGGGGGATTACTGTGCAATGCAGTTTGGCAATGGGTATGCCTTTGTAAAAACAGTATCGTTTTCTAACCAAAAACCGCGTTATGTACCTGAAGTGGATAGGCTAAATGATTTACAAAATCCCATTTATGATTATTTGGTCACGCACCAAAAAACAGCGGTATATAACTCAACTCAGAGTAATAGTAAGCAAATTGCCTCTTTATGGGAAAACCTGCGCTACCCTGTGTTAGCGCGGATGATTAAAACGGATAAAGCAGGAGAAAAGAGTGCTTGGCTAACGATTCGCCTAGGGGATAGGCTGGGCTATGTGCGTTTAGATGATGTAGCATTAGATAAAGGCATTCCAATTTTAACTTATCACCATATTCTCAAAGACAGTGAAAATAAGCATTTTCGTGACACGTCAACGACGACATCTGTGGAAGCATTTCGTGAACAAATGAATTATTTAAAACAGGCGGGTTACCAAACGCTTTCGCTTGCCGATGTGGAAGATTATCTGAATAAATCTGCTAACTTACCAGGTAAAGCAGTCGTGCTGACATTTGATGATGGTTTAAAATCAGTTTATCGCTATGCATTACCGATTTTAAGGCATAACCGCCAGCAGGCGACGCTATTTATTATTTCTTCGCGGATTAAAACACAGCCACAAAAATGGTCAGCGCATGACTTACAATTTATGAATAAACAAGAGATAAAAGATAGCCGAGACGTTTTTAATATCCAATCTCATACTCACTTTTTACATCGTTTAGATAATCATAATTCACCCATTTTATTTAGCCGGAAAGAACATACGATCATGTTGGATTTCAAACGGTCGATGAGAATTCTAAGCCGTTTCGAACCTGAGCAGCGTTACCTTGCATATCCATTTGGTGGTTATAACCAATCAGCGATGGATGCGGCTAAAGATGCGGGGCTACATCTTGCCGTCACGACCATTCAAGGAAAAGTTAAATTGGGGGATAACCCTTTTGCGCTCAAACGTTTGTATGCTTTTCGGACTGACCCGTTAGAGAAATTTGCTCAGATGGTAGGTAATAGTGAAAAAAGCGTCATAAATCAAAATATTATTATCGACAGATAATCAATATAGCGAAGTAAGCACTGGGTTGTTTGGCTCAGTGCTCATCCGCTTGCTTGCCCGTTCCCATCTCTTTTAAAAATTGTTGTTGGTAAACAAACAGTTCTTTCGCGCTAATACAATGATAATCCATCGAAAACTGTTCGGCGGTTTGCTCAATGATCTTAGCAAGTGCAGGGTAATGGCGGTGGTTCCAATTCGGAAATAAATGATGTGTAAGATGTAAGTTTAACCCGCCTAACCAATAGGTTAGCCAACGAGGTGTGGTTTGCCAATCATAAGTGGTTGAAAAAGTATGAGTATAAAAACCATGCGGCATATTGCCTTCTTTGGGGGGCGTATAAAAAGTTGCTTTCGCCCAATGGGTGCCAAGTATTAATACAACAAATACGAGGGAGGCAAGCATTTGGCTAAATAAGTAAGTGAGTAGCAAGGTACCTAAACTGGTATCAGTGATAACAAACGCAGGTATGACTATTGCAACAATCAAATGTAGTAACTTAGCCAATAAAAATGCCCCAATACCACGACGGCCTTGATGGCGCATATGAGGAGCGACGCGCGTCAAATGAAATCTGTCCATCCAATCAAAGAACCAAATCAATGCAGGGAAAGTCATTGCGGCAATTAATGGCCAATACAGATGCTGAGCTCGCATAAACGGGTACCAGCGCTGATAAGGGGTTTGGCGCAAGACAAAATTTTCTTCGATATCTAAATCATAATGACGAATGTTGGTGTGAGCATGGTGAAAAATAATATGCCTGACTCGCCAACATTCAGGGTCTAAACCCAACGGAATAGTGACCCAAAAATTGAGCAAATAATTGGCTTTGGCCTGTTTGAAAATCGCATTATGGGAAGCATCATGAACTAAATTAATCGCCAATAATAATGCGAAGCAGATAAACAGGGGATAAAAAATAAAAAAAGCCCAAGACGCGTTAACACATAGCGCTATGCCGTAACTGCCTAGGCAGCACAAGATTAAAACCAAGCTTTTTAAATAAAAGCGTAAGTCAGCGAACCGGTGATCTGCACGCTGTTGTAAATAGTGTTTAGCGGCCTTGTTCAACGCTTTTTGGAACGCTTGATCATGGCGGTGTTGGTAGCCTAACGGCCTTAGTGGCTCAGGCGACATCACGCACCTGTATGGGTTTTCTGCCGATGCCAAGTAACATTAATAAACTATGCAGCCACAGAGCAGTGGTAAAAATTACCCAAAATGGCGTTGTCCATTGCCAAATAAATAAAATGCAAATTAATAGTAAGCAAGCGATAAAAAACCAGCTCATCAGGCCAATTTTGCGGCCATCTGAAATACCTGATAGTGCCACGGTACCTAAGGCTAATAAGATAAATAAAATCACTTGCTGTTGAGTCGTTCCCTGATAACCATAGCCATAAATATAGACATAACCAATAACTAGGCTAAATAGGAGAAGTGTTCCCATTACTAATGCGATTTGGTTCACGCGAAATAATGGTGCGGGTTTTTCCTTGGGTTGACTGCGACGTTTAATGATACGCCAAAAAGGCAAATTACTATCAATAAATGGGTTTTCAGAAGCAGGAGCCCCTTTGATGCCAAAATGGTGTTTCGTTTCAGGCAATTTGGAAAATGTGCCAAATAGTTTGTCCCAAAAAATAAAACTGCCACCAAAATTACGGTTGGAATAGTGCCCTTCTTTCACATGGTGAACTCGGTGGTGCTGTGGCGTTACCATAAATTTCTCCAACCAACCCAAACGCGGGATCAGCGCACTGTGGTTAAAAAATTGAATGGTATAGTGCAATATTGAAACGGTGATAAACACTTCTAAAGGGATCCCCATTAGCGCCAGCAACATAAAGAATGGGATTGATGTGAGTGATGAATACCACGAATTACGCACGCCTAATGATAGGTTATAGTGCTCCCCTTGGTGATGTACCACATGAACGGCCCATAAAACACGGTAAGTATGGTGTAAACGGTGTAGCCAGTAAAAGCCAAAGTCCCAAGCAAAAATCGTAAACACCCACACCAGTGCGGTTGGCCAGTTTTCAACGAGATTGAATGAGTAGTGGGTCACGACAAAGCCGTAACAAAAAATCTCTAACCCTCTAAACAGCCACAGCATAATATGGCCAGAGTTCAGGTTGAACACCAATTCTTGCCAGCTAACGGTTCCTTTTTGTGTTTTGGCTATCACCAAACCTTCTGCGACCACAACCGCTAACATGAAAACAATCGGAAAGGTTAATTCATTCATTAGTGTTTCTCTTTAAGACAAACTTCGCAGTGTGAACAATCACTAATGCCCCACAAGCGGTGAGTGCGCCAGTGGCCACATCAATAAATAAATGGCGTTTTAACACCAATACAGAAGCACAAATAGCAAGGGCCCAAATTACGGCTAGAACCGTGCGAAATTTTTGTTGTGTTGACCATAATGCATTCAGTACGACGAGAGTCAATGAGACATGTAGAGAAGGTAGTAAATTTTGTGGGCTATCAATATTCATTAAAGCAGATAAAGCCAGTCCGGATAAGGTTGATAAGTCGTAATCGTGGTACAGCATAGTCGTGGGGTAGCACAAATAAACAGCCCCAGAAACCAGCGCACAGAGTTGCATGGCATACATAAGTGGGCGCGCTTTTCTTAGGGGACAGAGAAAATACCCAAGTGGGATAAACAGAAAAAAGGAGAGGTAAAGCCAGATGGCATCGGGGGAAAATGGGACGGCATTATCTAGTTCACTAGGGAGTAAAATATGAGCTTGCCCAGTCACTTGCCCGGTATATTGGTAAACAATACCTACGGTTCCCCAGCCGAGTAGGCAATAGATAAAGCGAGTGAATAATTCCCTGTTGTTCATTTTACTTCCTTACGGGTTATACGTCGCTTTTTAACCGAGAGTGCTTGCGTAATAGCGGCTGATGATAATTGCCAATCTAATTGCGTAATATCAACGTGTTGGCTTGCAAAGTAACTTGCTAGCTGTTGCTGGCAATGGGATAACTCCATGGGAGAGCATTCAGCCTGTAAATATAATGAGTTGCCTTGCTGTGTTAAGCGGAAATCAGCAGTAACAGGTAAGTGATTCACAATAACCCGCGCACAGGGATCTGCAAAAATCGTCACCATTTTGCCGTTATAGCCTGGAAGTTGCAGTAAATCATCACAACGACCCTCAATGCGTTCTATCGCCATTTCAGGGGAGCCACATGGGCAGGTGTTTTTTTTCACCACTAACACATCATCCAGTTGATAACGAACGATAGGCTGTGTTTTACGGGTAAAATCCGTAATAATCGGCGAAAAACGGTTATTATCAAGCCAATTAGGCTCAATATGCACAAACGCTTCATTTAAGTGTAAAGTACCATGAGAACAAGTACAGCCTAAAAACCCTTCCGTTGCTTGGTAGACCTCTCCAACATTGGGGAAGCAATTCTGTAATTTTTGTTTATCATGGGGTTCTAATACTTCAGCCACGGAAATGACTTTCTGCACATTTAGTTGAAGTTTCTGTTGGTTAATGGCGTCAGCTATTGCGCATAGCACTTGGGCTGGCGCAACAATAATTGATGGTTGATATTGTTCAAGTGCAGTAAGTTGCAGGTCAAAATCTGCAAAAAGGTCATAAAAACGCAGTGAAATCCAACGGTTATTGACACTTTCATACAGGTTATTATTAGCACGTAAAAATAAAGCAACACGTTCACCACTAAACAGACTTTTAGGTAGCATTTTAGCTAACATGCTGCCAGACCAAACATTTTGTTCTTCTGGGCTAACAACGAAAAGGCCTCGACGGCCTGAGGTTCCAGAGGACAACCCGACACTGTAGCGCCCTACTTTAGGGGCAAAATCCCGAGATTGCTCACTTTTTTGTGCACATTCTAGAAGTTTTTGGCTAGAAAGCCCGGCGGTATTCATCTCATCAAAATTATCCATCATGACTTGTTTATTCATAATGGGAAAATTAGATAATGGCTGATTGATATATCGCTGAAAGTAAGGGCTTTTCGATAACACTTTGCGCTTAAAATGTGCCAAACGTTTTTGTTGATAAGCTTCTAGCTCGTCACGGTTGCGAAACGTCAAATGACGAGCGCGCCAGTAATGCCAAAGCATCGAGAGGATCACAATAAATCCCCTTCGTGGCACAGTTGGATAACCACATTGCGTTTATCAATTTCATGTAATTTATTGAGTGTTTCGTAATAAGCCTGCTTATCATCCATGATGATATTGGCAATGGCCATAGGGCCGCGCAATTCACGGTAATTAGTGGGAGACCATGCTGCGTCACCTGCGAGCAATATCCAGCCTGAGTCAGTTAGTACACACAAACCAATATGCCCTGCAGCATGCCCAGGAAGCGGCACAATGAATAACGTCTTCTGTTGATTTACCGCATAGCCTTCGCCCAAAACTTGTAATTCATTCGGTAACGCCACCTTTGGGAAACCTTCATAAAATACAGTACGTTGTTCAAAGTCTTCTGGTAGAAGACCACTGACAAAGGCATTTTTCAATGCAGCAAACCCTGTTAAAGGGCGTGTTTTAGCCCAGCCATCTCCTGAGCAAATAATGGGGATGTCAGGGAAGTCACGTAGCCCCGCGATATGGTCACCATGAAAATGGGACAAAATCACCCCAT
The DNA here is from genome assembly GCF_033681625.1 of Providencia sp. PROV109. Classification (NCBI taxonomy): domain Bacteria; kingdom Pseudomonadati; phylum Pseudomonadota; class Gammaproteobacteria; order Enterobacterales; family Morganellaceae; genus Providencia; species Providencia sp. PROV109. The sequence continues at coordinate 3,903,868 of NZ_CP096320.1, read as the reverse complement.
TGATATCATTAGGTTTTAAGCCATCATTAGCCAATTGATTGACAAGGGCGTCTTTGCTTTCGAAATACACTGGGGTAACGGTTCGATATAACCGCATAATGCCATGGCGCGTATGATCATAAAAATGGGTGGCATAACCCGTATCAAATAGCCAACGCTGGTGTTCATCTTCAATCAGCCATGCTCTTGCTGGGAATTTACAGGATTTAAAACTAGCACCTTTTAAAGCCACACAGCCTGGATGTGTGCAGTAACCCACCTCATATTGATGAATTTTTAGCATGGGTTCTCCTGTTGTTTCAGCCATTTAGCCGTCAAATGAATACCTTGTTGCATACTATATAAAGGATAGTAACCCAGTTCTTGCTGTGCTTTTTGGTTATCTAATGTCATGGTGAAATAGGCTGCGCCAAGGCTATAGCGAGTGAGTAATGGTTCTTTTCCCGTTAAATAGCCAATGGCTTCTAATAGGCTGGCAATAACATACAGTAAAGGGTAAGGGGCTGAACGAATTTCGCAATCTAAGTTTAGCTCACTAAATAACTGATTTAATGTCTGTTTTAGTGCTTGGGGCTGTTGGTTGGTAATATTATAAATGGCGCCATTAGGGAGTATTTCTTTGAAAGTCGCCAACTGCATGCTGTGAACCACATTTCCCACATAGGTGAGGTCAAAATGGTTATTTCCCCCATTAGGTAACACCAATTTTCCCTTACGTGATTTTATTTGGGCGAGCAAACGCGGTAGCAAAACGCGGTCATGGGGGCCAAATAAACCTCGAGGGCGCAAAATAGTGTAACGAGTTGTCGGAAACTGCTTAACGCACTGCTCAATCCTAGTTTCGGCTAAATATTTTGTTCTGGCATATTGGTTAGCGAAATGTTTATTAACCGTGGACTCATGAATATTTTGCTGGTGGGTGAAATTAAAATAAATGGCTGGGGTGGAAATATGGATAAAGCGTGAGACTTTGGCTTCCCCCGCGGCGGTAGCTAAAATTTGAGTTGCATGAACATTTGTTGTCTCAAAATCTTGACGTTTGCCCCAAGGTGAAGAAAGAGCAGCGCAGTGCCAAATGGCATCACAGCCAGTCATCATCTCTTTGGCCTGTTGCAAAGAAAGCTGAGCCAGTTCACAAGAGATAAATTCAGCTCCCATCTTTACTAGCTGTTCTCCTGCTTGCGGGTTTCGCCCACAAGTGACGACTTCAAAACCTCGCCCCAGTAAGTACTCACTTGCATTTCTACCAAGGCCACTCGTGGCACCTGTGACGAGGAGCTTCATGGCACTAATACCATGGCGCACAGCGCTAACCCTGCGGCAGTGCCAATTAGCATGGCACTGGGTTTTTCATAGAAACGGCCTGTGATAATTGCTTCGTGTAATGCTGAAGGGATAGAGGCCGCAACTTGGTTCCCACGATGGCAGTAGATATCGACTAATTGCTCAGTTGTTACGCCCACACGTTGGCGCATATGTTCTAAAGAAAGATGGCTTGCTTGGTGTGGGATCACGGTACCAATTTGTTTGAGTTGTATATCTGATTCACTGGAAACCTGTTGCATAAAATCTTCAATCAAAGAAGATGCGAGGCGAAACAATTTTTTCCCCTGCATATGGAACAGAAAATCATCATCGGTCATCCCTGCACGTGGATTGCGTCTTGTGCCACCTGCGCGAATCTCACAAAAATCAATGCCTGCGGTATAAGTGGTGTGTGTGTAAGAAATAATTCCACTATTCCCATCCCCTTTTTCCACAACAACACAAGCTGCACCATCACCAAAAATCAACGATGATTCTTTATCTTGCCAATCAATACCACGCGAGGCGATATCCGCAGAAACAATTGCAATGCGTTGATAAGCACTGGTGGCTAATAACCCCGCAGCAACCTGTAGCGCAGTGATAAAGCTTATGCAACTTGAATTAACATCAAAGCAGGCAATCCCTTGATTTAAATTTGATTGTTCAAGGATATGCGCTGCGGAGCAAGGCAAAGCTTGCACGGGAATTGCAGACGCATTAATTAGCATATCAATACTGCTTGGTACGATATGGTTCGCATGCAATGCATTTTGAATCGCCAGGGAAGCTAACACTGCTTGTGAATCGGTATGACTTGCATGGAAGCGATATTCGATACCTGAATGTTTTTCAACAAAACCTTTTGGTTTATTGAGCTTTTCATCAAGCATTGAGGAGTAAATTTTGTTTTCAGGTAGTGCCACACCAGAAGCAATGATTTTTAGTGGGGTGATTGACCTATTACCAGACATATAAGTAGTGCCTATCTCATCATAATATTGACAATAAATATCAAAGTTCAAATATTTAATATATAGGAATTACGGAATTATTCTTAGTTCTTACTTTTATGTTTTTTTTGCCTTGGTGAAGACGAGGAGGAAGAAGACATTTTATTCTGAAGACTCACTTCAAAATGGAAAAGGTCTTAAGCCACAATATTACCGAAAGATTACAAATTGTACGTTTGCCACTGACAGTGGTTTGCTATTTTTACGAATCACATCAATTAATAAGTAAAATTTATGTTATTGAATAATGGCTCAAGGTGTTAGATAATAGAAGAGAATAAACGCATAAATGATCCATACTGAAAAGAGTACATAAAATGTCATATCCTTCGAATCAGCTTAGAGACTTATCTTCTCTTTTTTTGAGAAGTGAGGTATCGCGTTGGTTTAAAGGCGATTTTAAATCAATTGATGTAAAACTACATAGATATCAGCTATATGAAAAATACAAAGGTAAAACCTATTTATCTTTTGTAAAAAAGACCTATAAGTTATTGCTAAAGCATTATCCCAATGAGTATGTTTTAAAAAATGAATTTTTAAATCAGTGGCTTAAAAAAGAATTGGGATGTAATAGTTCCATAATATTTAATGAATTTCGCATTGGAAATGCCATTGCAGATTTAGCTATGTTTAATGGTGTATCGAAAGCTTTTGAAATTAAGTCTATTTTAGATAAGGATTATCGGTTATCTAATCAACTCCAAGAGTATAAAAAATTATTTAATGAGGTTTATATTATCGTCCCTCATGAGCATTTGGGGCGATATATCGATTTTGATAATTCTATTGGGGTTATTTCATATAGTAATGATTGTAATGCGTTTAACTTAGAACGTAAGCCAAAAGTAAATCAGCATGTTGATATTGATACATTGATGAATGTTTTGCACACTAAGGAATATTTAAAAATATCAAAAAATTACTATAAAGAGTTGCCAATGATGAACTCATTTAATCAATTTGATATTTGTAAGGAGTTAATTTCAAGTATTGAAAATAATCAGTTGAATCATTTGTTTATTGAAGCAATGAAGGAACGAAAAGTTAATAATTTGTTTTTTAATAAACTAAATAATGAGCTTAATCAGATATGCCTTTCTTTAAATTTAAAAAAGACGGATAGAGAGGATTTGATTAGTAAACTAAAAACGAATACGGTGTAAACTATGTATTTTCCATATTTAAGAGCAAGGCAGTTTGAACTGATTTCCTTAAGGGAACTCGCTACATCTGGCATTGTAAATAATAAGGTAATGCCGGTTTTAGAACCTGTTAAATCTAGTTTTAGTGGATTGAATTTAGCATGTAATATTTTTCAAGAGAAAAATTTTAAGGCTTTTCTCATCGTTAATCCTTGTTGTGGTGAGATTGCAGGGGATAGATATGATGTATTGAATTACTTGAAAGAATTAAATGGGGAAACATATTTACCTGCATTTATATATACCGATAACAGTAATTATATTCTTTCTTGTATAGATAAGTATAATCTGGAAAATTGCTTGATAGTTTGTTTAGATAAATTTTCTGATGAAGAACAGTTGAAAGAATTATCTACCCGAGATGAAATTTCCCATTTAATGTTATTAGACCCTAATAAGTATCGAGGGTTAGACAAGTATATGAAATTACTTGATATAAACTACATTAGATTAGATGATTTATTTGAAAAACAACAAAGAAATTCCGATTTTTTGGATATAGCTGCGCATAAATTTACTGAGGAGCATCTCTATTATAAAGAGGATGGCTACCAAGGTTTCTCTGATTATACGATATTGCCTAGTGATTTTGTCGATGGTGGTAGTACTCCTAGGGCGGTGGTGATCCATCTCACCTATCCGAAGAGTGAGGTTACTAATGAGGTTTGGATTAGCCATTTTACATCTGAATCTAATGATTCAATAGAAAACGTACAAGGTAAATTCGCAGAGGCAACAAAGAAGGCCATCACTTTTTGTGATTCATTACCATTGGATAATATTGCGATAGATGAACTGAGAAAATATTTTACTGATAAAAAATACCCAGGCTTAGGTACAGTTAAAAAAATATCGATTAAAAATCATGTGTTAGTTATAAATGAATTAATATAAGGTCAATTTAATATATGAAATTTGTTTGTAAAGAATGTTTTTCAGATACTGAAATAATTGGCTTTATTATATCTCAGCGTGAGATTAATCAATGTGATTTTTGCAAAACATTAGATGTAGACGTTGTCAGGGTTGATGAGCTATATGGTTTTTTTGCAGAACTATTTACTAACTTAGTTCCAAAAGAGCATGGAACGTCTTTATCTAAATTGTTACAGGGAGATTGGAGTTTTTTTAAAAACCAAACGTGTGCAGATAAAGTTCTAAATTATGTTATACAAAATATTGATACAAACTTTATTCGCGCGAGTGATGGTGCTGATTATATAGATGAAATCTATGAAAACATAAACTATTGGGAGCAGCTAAAAGAGCAACTCAAGTGGGAAAAAAGATATTTTACAGATATCAATTATTTAACAGAAGATCTTGGCTGGGACAGTTTTTTTCAAAGCCAAGTTGTCATAAGCCCAAGTGATATTTTTTATCGAGCGAGACTTCATCAAAAAGAGGGGCAAGATCCTTTTAATGAAACAGAAATGCTTTGTCCTCCTAAATATTTAACGACTTCAGGTCGTGCTAATCCAATAGGTATTCCGTACTTGTACCTTAGTGACAATTTGTCGACAACACTTTATGAGGTGCGAGCCACTTTTTTGGATGAGGTCACGGTAGCTAAATTTCAATTAGATTCAACGGTTACTACAAGAGTTGCTATTGCTGATTTTACAGAAACCCCCTCCCTTTATCACCCTAACGAGATTAATAAAAAGATTAAAGGCACATTGCTGAGGCAAAAGATCAGCTTAGACTTATCCCAACCTATGAGACGATTCGACTCAGATCTGGACTATATTCCAACTCAATTTATCTGTGAATTCATCAAAGTTTTTACAGGCGTTGACGGCATTAAGTTTGCGAGTTCTCTCGATAGTACGGGTAATAATCTTGTTATTTTTAATCAAGAAATAATGGTATGTACTAGCGTAGAAAAAGTTAGGATCACCAAGTTAAAAATATCACATGGACGATAAATAGCAGTTTCGTATAGTTTGATAAATCAGCTCAAATTTACATATGGGTTATTGTCTGTTTTGACGTTTCCTCAACCAATTTCTCAATAAGCGACTGCCATGTCTTCGGTAATGTCGTTTGCCAAACTAAATCAACTTGCCATTGAGCATTTGCATTGTCCTGAATTGGAATAAAATCGATATTTTCTCCACCAATCTGCTTGGCGCTATATGGGACAAGACTGATGCCAACCTTAGCGGCGACTAACGCAATTAGAGTCTGAATGTCACTGGCTTCTTGTCGTGGCGTGATATGCAGATTTTCAGATTGCAAATAATGTTGAACTTGTTGATAAAGACCCTGACCGCGTTGTGCGCGTAACATCAGAAGTGGATATTGGGCTAAATAATCATTGATTGTACTATGTGGCTGTTGGTCTTTGGTGACAGCAAGCGCCAGTGTTTCAATTTTCAATGGGCGGCTGGCAAGGTATTCCACTGAGTTTTGCTTATCACTACGGGTAAATGCGATATCTAACTGGTGCTGAACAAGCTTCTCTCTCATGACATGTGAGGGCATGTCCTCTAATAGAATGGTGACATTGGGGAGTTGTTCTTTCAGACGGGCAACAAAAAAAGAGGCTTCGTGAAAAGTTGCAATACCGAATCCGACATTTAAAGAAAGCGGGGGAGTTTCTCTAAGAGCGGCGGCTTGGTTTAACAGCTCCGCCATATGGTTTAGCGTGTGTTCTGCGTAAGGCAGTAAAGCGCGGCCATGATCTGATAGTACCGCACCATGACGTCCCCGCTCAAATAGTACTATATCCAATTGTTTCTCAAGAAGTTGAATTTGTTTTGTTAAAGCTGGCTGACTAATATATAGGCGTGATGAGGCTTCGCGGTAATTTTTTGTCTCTGCGAGAGTGATAAATGCACGGAGTAGTCGAGTATCCATAGTTGTTAGCCAGTTCCTGATAATAGAAGACGCTATAACATTTCTATTATGAATGCTATGAGCCATTGACTTTAACTATTATTGCTTTTCTTGATGATAAGGGGAATTCTCAGAAGCAAAACGGACATGGCGAATATCCGTTTCGTAACCCAGAGTTTCAGTGATGATTCGGTAGAGCTCAGGGCGTCTTCCGGTTAACCAGCGACGGCCATTCGAGGTAGGCAATAAATCTAATTCAAGATCCGCGATGACGATATCATCATCTATTGCGCAGCTTTCTTTAATTACTCGCCCGTAAGGGTCTATGATCATGGCGTTTCCGGTTCGAATTTCATCATCATCTAAGCCAACTCCATTACTAAATAAATAAAACACGCCATTATCGTGGGCTCTGGAGGGTAACCAGCGCATTAGCCATCCGCGCCCATGTTCCCCTTGACATGCATCTAATAATGCTTGAGGATTTTGTTTTCTATTTTCCCAGAGACGAAGGTCGAGCGGTTTCATGCCATGAGGGCTACTCGAATGAGTTCCACCTGTTTGATGGGGGGCAAGAATAATATCTGCACCAAGTAGCGCGTTGACGCGTGGATTTTCAATTAAGTTATTATCCCAGCAAATTAAAATACCAACTTTTACTTCCCATGGCGTATCGAAAACAGTGTAATTGTCTCCGCTATGAATGGCGGGGTGCTCAAAGGCATGTAATTTACGATGAGCGTGGTATTGGCCATCTGGCATACAAGCGACCCAAGTATTGTAGCATTTGCCATCTAACCCTTTTTCAATCAACCCAACCCCGATAATCATGTCTAATTCAATGGCCCGTTGGCGGATTAATGCTAATGACGGGCTATCATGTAAAGTTTCACTTAAAGCATAAACGGCATCATCTGGTAGCTTCGGCACGTGCCAATAACCAGTAATACACATTTCAGGTAAAACCAGTATTTTTACCTTCTGTTGGGCGGCTTGAGTAATAAACTCATGGATACGTTCTAAATTGTAGGTTTTGTCGCTAGGACGGTGTTGGAACTGGACTGTTGCAACCCGAAGCAGTGATTGTGCTGGCATCATTTTTATCTCCTTAGTTAGGGAAATAAAAACATGTTATTTGAGCTAAAAATAATGAGTTATTTTCTCATTCCATAACGATAGGTTATTGAATGAATCTGTCTGGTCATCAATATTAGCATTTTTATACATAAATTAACGTAAAAAGAGATGTTGAAATATATATAATACGGAAAAATAGCCTAGTTAAGTGTAATCTTCCTATGCTGCCCATTTTGGTTTAAAGCGTATCAGGTCAATTATTCCTCAATGAAATGCTTTCATTTAGTGAATCAAGCATACAAATGCTCTTTATTCTCGGTATTAAAAGCACAAATTTAACCTAAGCTATATGTGCAACACACAATAATAGTAAGCATTTCCCTTGTTGTTTTGACTGATTTCTTGTGAAAGTGCGAGGTAAAACTCTTGTTTTACTCGTTTTATAGTTCACAGAAGTGCAATTATTATGTTTTCTTTTTGTTATATTTCATTTTTACCTTGTTGATCTGCAATAGACTTTTGTGTTTTGTTACAATTGGAAACAAGTATAACACATTGTTATTTATACGTTATTTTTGTTGGTGATTGTTGTTTTTTACTCGAAATGTGAGTTATCGATGGCTATCAATATTGTTATTACTCTTAATATGAATAACTTGATTTATTTATGAGTAGATAGCGACCAATAAAAAAAAATTGCAGTTTTTTATATCCTATAACTCTTATTGTGAGTAATTAAAAATACTATTAAATTAAATTAAATTAAATGATAAGAATAAAAAAACCATTGTTAGTTGTTTTTTTGAAGCAAACATTAAAAATGTAAAAAATAAATTAATTTATAAAAATAAGTATATAAAAATACTTAGGAATCAATGAATACCATATAAAATTAATTATAAATGCCTTCATTCCATTATAAATTAAGGCGTTGTTATATTTTTGGATGTTACCATTGATAGTGGTAATTTATTATTTTTCTTTAATATCAATTAGTTGCATATTATTTGTTTATTTCAAAAAGAATAATAGCTAATATGAATTATGTGTTTTTTATCTTATATGATAATGCAAACTAAAAAAATGAAATATTGATAGGTTTCAGTGGCTTTAATTTATTCTATCGATCGTTACAAACAGTTTTACTTTTATATATTGAAAACTATAATTAACTCAAATTTCGTGTTTTAATTGGTTTGTTCTTTTTTGATTTTTTATATAATCAGTGCAATTTATTATGTGAAATTTTTTGATTTGTAATATAATTTAGCCATTTAATATTTTAGGTTATTTTGGGCTATTGTTGATGATAAATGTAAATCGGATAGTAGGCAGAGAGATTAGAAAAAGAAGAAAGCATTTAGGGCTTTCAGGCATCGAATTAGCTAATCTTGTTGGTGTTAGCCAACAACAGATTTCACGTTATGAAAGGGGTGAGTGCAATATAAATATTGAAAACTTGCACACCCTTGCTAACGCTTTAGATACAGAAATGATTTGCTTTTTTATTGATGATGTTTTTATCAATAAAGAAAGTAATTAATTTAAAAAATTAAGAGTAATCTAATTATAAAAATATTCATATTTAAAGTTAACTAAATATCTAAAAAAATAAAAATGTAGTGTTTTTATTTTTTTAGTAAAAATCTAACTTTCTTATTTTTACCTTTACATTCTCAGCAAATAAATATCAACCTAGTAATTTATTGATTATTAGGTGATTGGTACATCTGTCGTCTTTTTATAGGAAAATATAAATGAAATTAACTAAGATTGCATTAGCTACAATTATCGCTTCTTCATTTGGTATTGCACAGGCAGCACCTGTAGATCAAGGTAGTGGTGTCATCAATTTTACTGGTAAAGTTATTAATGCACCTTGCTCAATCCCAGGTGACGGTACAATTAACGTTGACCTCGGCCAAGTTGCAAATAAAGTATTAGAAACTGGTAACAAATATAGCCAAAGCGTTCAATATAATATCCAGTTAGAAAACTGTGATTTAGGTGAAGTTAAAGATGCTAGCGATGTAGTTGTCTTCCCTGCAGTTAGCAAAGTTAAAGTAACTTTCACGGGTACTCCAGATACTACAGCAAAAGAATTACTGGCTAATACAGGTACTTCTAAAGGTGTTGGTGTTCGTTTAATCAACGCAGATGGCGCAACAATGAAAGTTGGTGATACCAGTGTTGAGCTGCCATTAGCGGATGGTCCAAATAAATTAGTATTCAGTGCACGTGTTGAAGCAAATGGTAGCAAAGTTGAAACTGGTAGCATCATTTCTCAAGCAACTTACGCTTTAAACTACCTGTAATTTTTTATTTAAAATAACAGGCATGTATTTGCCTGTTATTTTTCTTTCTTTATTTTTATTTTTCTTACAGGGAACATCATGTCTCTATTTCCTCAGTTTAAAATAAATAAAATATTATTTTCGATTGCTTTGGCATTTTCCTTTTCTGGAATGTCTAATGCAGTGGAATTTAATATGAATATTATTGATGCTAAGGATAGAGATAATATTGACTTAAGTCAGTTTTCTAACCCAGACTTTATTCCTGCAGGTGAATACCTAACGGATATTACATTAAATGGTCGAAAATTATCAGGGCAATATTTAATTAAATTTATTGAAGAGAGTAAAGATACCTCAACACTCTGTGTTACACCAGAGATGGTAAATATTTTTGCATTAAAAAAGAAAGTTAAGGAAGAACTTCTGCAAAATAATAATGGCCAGTGTATTGAGCTATCTAAAAATTTAGATATTAATTATCGCTTTGACAAAGCTAACCAGAATATCTTATTTTCTATCCCTCAAGCTTGGTTAGAATATGATGACCCGTACTGGGTTCCACCTTCCCAATGGGAAAATGGAATTATGGGTGCATTTCTTGATTATAACCTGTTTGCCAACTATTCCGCTCCTAAAAATAATAGTGAAACATTCAGTGGTAGTAGTAACGGTACCGCTGGCGTTAACTTAGGAGCTTGGCGTTTCCGCGCTGATTATCAATATCAATATAATCGCTCCCAAGGTAAAACGAATGAACGGTTTGATTGGACTCAGTTATATGCCTTTCGTGCTTTGCCTCAAATGGGTGCAAAAGTTTTACTTGGTGAGTCTTATTTGAAGACTGACTTATTTGATAGTTTTCGCTTTATAGGGGCATCTATTTTTAGTGATAATCGAATGCTTCCACCGTCACTACGTGGTTACGCGCCTCAAGTGACGGGTATCGCTAAAACGAATGCAATGGTGATTATTTCACAGAATGGGCGTGTGATTAAACAAGTTAAAGTCGCTCCAGGGCCATTTAATATTCAAGATATTACTGAAGCGGTACAAGGCACTTTAGATGTCACCATTGAGGAAGAGGACGGTTCAAAAACCACTTATCAAGTGACGGCGGCATCGCTGCCATTTTTAACTCGTCAGGGCCAACTGCTTTATAAATTCACTATGGGTAAATCTGACCCATTTGGCCGCTCGCAGAAAGTTGACCCTAAGTTTATTGTAGGGGAAGCTTCCTATGGTTTATTTGGTGACACATCCATCTTTGGCGGGTTAATTGCTACGGTAGATAATAACAATTACCAAGCGATAAACTTAGGAATAGGGCAAAACATGAATATGTTTGGCGCTATTTCCTTTGATATTACTCGCACTCATGCAAATGTAGATAATTTTGGCTCTTATTCGGGTAACAGCTACCGTTTAAATTATTCTAAACGTTTTGAATCTACCAATTCGCAGGTCACATTTGCAGGTTATAAGTTTTCTGAAAAAGAATTCTTAACTATGCCTCAATACATTGATGCAGCGAATGGTGTGCTTGATTTTAGACGTGACAAAAACGTGTATACCGCGTCTTTTAACCAATATATCAGCCCGTTGGACTTAACTGTCTATTTTAATGCTTCTCACCATCAATTTTGGAATAGTGAATCTACAACAAACTTTGGTATGAGTTTTAGTAAGCTATTTAGTATAGGGCAAATTAAAAACATTTCCGGCACCTTATCACTTAATAAAATTAAATATGAAGAGACGGATGATAATCAAATTTACCTTTCTTTCTCCGTGCCACTTGAAAATGGTGCGTCAGTCAGTTACGACGCTCAATATGCAGATAATGACCATAGCTTTGGCCAATCGGTAGGTTATTACAGCCCGAACGAGAATAATAACTACTGGAGTATGCGTGTTGGTGGTGACCAGCACAAGCTTGGACGTGCTGAGCCAAATATCAGCGGTAGTTATCAATATTCATCGCCTTATGGCGTATTGAATGTTAATGCGACAGAGAATGTGAACTCATATCGTGCTTTTGGCGGTAGTTGGTATGGCTCCATGACAGCAACGAAATATGGCGCAGCTATGCACCGTAACGGGACTAACAACGAACCTCGAGTGATGATTGATAGTGACAATGTCGCTGGGATTTCTATTAATAATGGTGAATCTGTCACGAACCGATTTGGGATTGGTGTTGCGACAAGCTTAAATAGTTTTTCTAATTCAGATGTTTACATTGATATGAATACACTGCCTGACGATGTGGATGTCAATGACAACATTATTGGTAAAACATTAACTGAGGGTTCAATTGGCTTTCAGAGAATAAAAGCGAACCAAGGAAAACGTATTTTAGCAGTTATCCGTTTGAATAATGGGAATTATCCACCGCTTGGTACCAGTGTGACTGAATTAAGTACAGGAAGAGAAGTCGGAATTATTGCAGATAGTGGTGTTGCTTATTTAACGGGTGTGGCTCCAGAAGAAAGCTACATAGTGAAATGGGCTGCTGGCGCAAACCAATGTAGTTTGAATTTACCTAATATTGCCGAAAAAAATCAGGGGAAAGTCCTGATCCCTTGCCAATAAAGGAATGATGTATGAGTAAAAAGTATGTAGTAGCTTTAGGATTTTCATTAGTTTTTGTCGGCATGCAAGTTGCGTCTGCTGCGATTAATATTGACCGTACACGGATCATTTTTCCAGGCAAAGATAAATCAATCAGTTTGGTTATTAATAACCAAAGCAAAACAATGCCCTACTTAGCTCAATCTTGGATGGAAGATGAAAAAGGGAATAAGGTTTCTGAACCTTTTACAGTTTTACCTCCAATGCAACGCGTTGAGCCGAATGCTAAAAACCAAATTAAAATTATTAAAACAGAGGGAATAGATGCTCTTCCACAAGATAGAGAATCTCTGTTCTATTTAAATGTGCGTGAAATTCCACCGGTGACAGATAAAGAAAATGTCGTACAGATTGCGATTCAAAGCCGTCTAAAAATGTTTTATCGACCACCTCAAATCGAAAATAACAGCGATAAAGTATGGGCTAAAGAGCTGAAATATACGCACACAGGTGGGCAATTACTTATTGAAAATCCAACTAAATATTATGTGACATTGGGTTATCTCAGTAATAATAACCAGAAAAATTTTCCTGGTTTTGAAAGTGTGATGATTGCCCCGCTTTCTAAGGAAAGTGTTCCCGTACCAGCCAGCAGTTTTAATCAGTTATATACCGGTTATATGGATGATTACGGTGGCATGAAAATGTTGACTTACCAATGCGCTGCGTCGACCTGCCAGCTGTCAAAAGAGAGCCAATAGGATTTTAGATATGAGAAATTGCTACTTTTCAATATGTCTTTTTATGCTATCTCTATGTGGAAGCCAAGCTTATGCAGATAGTAGCATGATGAGAGGTGATCTTAATTTTACGGGAAATGTGGTGGCATTGCCTTGTAAGATTTCATTTTACTCGATAGATCAAAATATTGAATTAGGACCAATATCTCTGAATTACTTTAATGAAATTGGAGACAGAAGCCCTAAGCATGAAATCAAACTAAAGTTTGATGATTGTATTTTTCCAAAACGCAATCGCGATGATAGGGTTCCGGTTGTTCGGATCATGTTTATTTCAGAACCAACTGAAAGTACAGACCGTAATTTATTTGGTGGTAAAACCATTCTAAATGGTTATGGGATTCGATTAATGGATAAAGATGGCAATATTGTCCCCAATGGTGAATACCGTAGTTATCCAATCTATTTTGATGATAACCAGCAAATTACGATTTATTCCATGCTAGAGAGTTATCTACCAAGAAATGAATTAACAGTGGGTAATATTAAAACGCAAATTACCTTAAATATTACTTACATATAAGGTGTATAAATCATGATACACAAGTTTATTCAAAAATATGGTTTTTATATTTTATTTCTATTCGTTTTTATTAGCCCAAAAACCTTTGCATTAGATTGTGTGGAAAAGGGGACTGGAGTCGTCGAAAAACCCGCAGTTCCTGTAGGTCAATTGGCCATTCCTGCTGATACAACGGCAGGTTCTATTATTTGGCAATCCGACCCTTTAACAGTAACCGTTTATTGTGACAATGTACTTGGTAATGCTGTTGACGTTGTTCATATGTATTTTAATCCGAAATCTCAAAAACTTGGGACAGGGTTATTACTAGGCGCGAATTACCAAGGCCAACAATTGGAACAAAATGAGCAGCGTGTCAACTTAGGGACTCCACCTATTCGCCGCGGAGAGAATGTCACGGTAACAGTGACTTTTACACTATATATCAAAGTGACGGGTATTGTTCCTCCTTCAGGTAACTACACAGGGGATAACCAATTTACGGTTTTCCAGTTTGATGGAAGTGGTGGGATAAACCATACCAATGGTGCAAAAAACTTGAAGTATTCTATTACTGGGTTACGAGGTATTCGCTTTCTCAAGTGTGGGGCTGATATTAAAGTTTACCCAGAGTCACAGCAAATTGACTATGGTCAGTTAATGATCACTGAGCTTAATCAAGGAAAAGAGTTTAAAAAAGATTTTCAGATACAAGTGGTGAAGCGGGGCTGCTTAGATAATTTTTCCATGAATATTAACTTCGAAACTACAGACCCGTTAAATGGAGAGTATGCCATTGATCTAAAAAATGGGACTAATTTAATTATTTCGGATGATAAAGCGGAAAAAATAAAATTTAATTACTTCCAGTTTTTCGGAACACTCCCCTTAGGGAGTACATCGATTACACGTGACTACAGTGCGACGGTTAAAAAGGTGGGAGCGGTAAAAACAGGACCATTTAGCGCCTCAACGATTGTCCGTATTAACTATTATTAACATTAATCCGAAGAGATGGCTAAAAATACATGATGAAAATCAATATATTAATTTTCGGCTGATAACGCAAAGCGGGAAAAATCACACTGTTATCCCACGTTGTCAACAACCAAAGAGCAGGCCAAAAGCCTGCTCTTTGTTATGTTACATCGTTATGTAGTGATATAGGCTAACGAAATTTAGCGCATTCCTTTGCGCTAGAGTGGCAAATCTTATTTAACGCATTTACTGCAAGTCTCATTTTGGACTTGTTCAAAGAAGTTATTGCCTTTGTCATCAACGAGAATGAATGCAGGCAGCCCCTCAACTTCCATTTTCCAAATCGCTTCCATTCCTAATTCTGGATACTCAAGGCAATTTAAACTTTTCACATATTCTTGAGCGAGAATCGCAGCTGAGCCACCGATACTACCTAAATAAAACCCTCCGTGTTTTTTACATGCATCGGTTACTGCCTGAGTTCGGTTGCCTTTCGCCAACATTAGCATACTACCACCGTGGGATTGGAACAGGTCAACATAAGGGTCCATGCGGTTACCTGTTGTCGGGCCTAAAGAACCGGAAACCATATCTTCTGGTTTTTTGGCTGGCCCTGCGTAATACACCATGTGGTCTTTAAAATATTGAGGCAATTCTTCGCCGTTATCTAAACGTTCTTTAAGCTTAGTATGCGCAATATCTCGAGCAATAATCAGAGGCCCGCTGAGAGAAACACGTGTTGATACCGGGTGTTTACTCAGCTCAGCCAAAATATCTTTCATTGGGCGGTTGAGGTCGATATGTACCACTTTTCCTTCAGCTTGGTTACGCATAGATTCAGGAATGTATTGGGCTGGGTTATGCTCCATTTTTTCAAGCCATAAACCGCTTTTGGTAATTTTAGCTTTAATATTACGGTCGGCAGAGCAAGAAATGGCTAAACCGATTGGGCAAGAGGCACCATGACGAGGTAAACGAATAACTCGTACATCGTGAGCAAAATATTTACCACCAAATTGTGCGCCAAAACCAAGATGACGAGAAGCTTCTAATAACTCATTTTCTAGTTCAATGTCACGGAAAGCACGGCCGTACTCATTACCTGTGGTTGGTAGGTTGTCGTAGTATTTTGCAGAGGCGAGTTTGGCGGTTTTCAGTGTTGTTTCCGCTGACGTACCACCGATAACGAAGGCAATATGGTAAGGCGGGCAAGCTGTTGTTCCTAAGTTCCGCATTTTTTCAATTAAGAAATTTTTTAACTTGGCTGGGGTTAAGGTTGCTTTTGTTTCTTGGTAAAGTGCTGATTTATTTGCTGAACCGCCGCCTTTGTTAACAAATAGGAAGTGGTATTCATCGCCTGTGGTCGCAAAAATGTCAAACTGTGCTGGCAGGTTTGTGCCAGTATTGACTTCATTAAACATATCTAGCGGTGCATTTTGAGAAAAGCGCAGGTTTTCGTGTTGGAATACATTATAAATCCCTCGAGAGAGGTACTCTTCGTCATTGCAGTCTGTCCAAACTTGTTGGCCTTTTTTCCCAACAACCGCAACCGTTCCTGTATCTTGGCAGTTTGGCAAAATACCTTTTGCAGAAATTTCAGCATTGCGAAGTAATTGCAACGCCACGTATTTGTCGTTTTCGCTGGCTTCTGGGTCTTGTAAGATAGCGGCGACTTGTTTCTGGTGCGCAGCTCTTAAAAAAAACTGGGATTCATAAATTGCGTGTTCTGCAAGGAGAGTTAATGCTTCAGGTTCTATCTTTAAAATTTGCTTACCAGCAAATTGTTCTACAGAAACATATTTATCAGAGACTTGGAAATACTCGGTTTTATCCTCAGATAATGGATAAGGTTCTTGGTAAAAAAACTCTTTATTAGCCATTTTGCTCACTCACATATTAATTTCAGTGGAATTTCCAAAGGTAATCACCCGAAGGCTTATGTTTATTCTTTAATTGATTTAACTCGAAAGATACAAAGTAAAATTTATAGGTGTAATAATGAAACAAAAATCACAAAATAAGTCACTAAAAGTTACAGTTTAGATTGAAATTATATCAATTTGATTATTATATTCAAAGAGATGCAAAGAATAATATGATATTGGTTAAATTTATTGAGATAAAAAATAAGGATTAATGAAAATTAGATTTAAATCACATAATAATATTATCAACTGCGACTTTAATTATTTGTTATAGATGTTACCAGTTATTGCCTTTGTTCTATATATAATCACGATATATATCTACTGGATATAACTACCATCAAAACTCGACGAGTTAGTTATGGTAAAGGCTTATTGTATTTTTATCTCGCATGAAGTTTTAAAATTTATATCATTAAATATATGAATTAAAAAATTAAAAATAATAAAAACTATTAATTCCATAATTATTATTATTTTTATTGTGAATTGTTTTAACTCTATGAATTTCATTGAATTTGACTTAAGTTTTATCTTCGAATGTATCATGTAAATCTATAGATATGGACAGACTGATTCTATATATCGCTATGTCGCTTATTTTTCTCAAAAATCTGTTTTATTTATTGAGAATTCATAATGAAAGGCAAACGAAGTTGTGAAAATGGCTTTCAATTTGCAAAAACAGTGTTTATCATGCATGCCTTATGAAGTTTAAATGGCGCTACTGGTTTTGGGCTTTGCTGGGGAAATTATTTACTTATGTTTCTTAAGTTGACAGAGTAAACCTCCGACAAGCTTATACAGTCTTTAACGGTGGCGGTTCTATCTGCATTATTCCTAGGGATAGAGTGTATAATAAATGACTGAGACAACCTCTCTGACACCACTCATTGAATTAAAATCTTTAAGTAAAGGTTTTGATGGCAAACAAATTATTTCTGAGCTTGACTTAACCATTCAGAACGGTGAGTTTTTGACCATTCTGGGGCCTTCTGGTTGCGGTAAAACGACTGTTTTACGTCTTATTGCAGGGCTAGAAGATGCCGATGGCGGTCAAATTATTCTTGATGGTCAAGATATTACGGATATTCCAGCGGAAAACCGTTTTGTAAATACCGTCTTTCAAAGCTACGCTTTATTTCCTCATATGACAGTCTTCGACAACGTGGCATTTGGCCTGCGCATGCAAAAAACGCCTGCGGCTGAAATTCAAAAGCGTGTCGACCAAGCCTTGCGTATGGTGCAGCTAGAAGATTTTGCTGAGCGTAGACCCAACCAACTATCTGGCGGTCAACAACAACGCGTGGCGATAGCCCGTGCGGTAGTGAATCGCCCGAAAGTCCTACTATTGGATGAATCATTGTCTGCGCTTGATTATAAACTGCGCAAACAAATGCAAAATGAGCTAAAAGCGCTTCAACGAAAACTGGGGATCACGTTTATTTTTGTGACCCACGACCAAGAAGAAGCCTTGGCCATGTCTGACCGTATCATAGTGATGCGTGAAGGGAAAATTGAGCAAGACGGTACTCCTCGCGAAATCTATGAGGAACCAAAAAATCTGTTTGTAGCTCAATTTATTGGTGAAATTAATATTTTTGATGCGAAAGTATTGTATCGCATTGATGATAAACGTATTCGAGCCAATGTTGAAGGGCATGAATGTGATATTTTCACTGAGCTCTCTGTCAAAGAAGGGCAACACGTCAGTGTGTTATTACGTCCTGAAGACTTGCGCGTTGAAGAAGTGAATGATGCAGATAACCATCCGGGGCTGATTGGCTACGTTCGTGAGCGTAACTATAAAGGCATGACGTTAGACTCAGTGGTTGAAATGGAAGATGGCAAAATTGTCATGGTTAGCGAATTCTTTAATGAAGATGACCCCGATGTCGACCACTCCCTTAACCAAAAAGTTGCTGTGACTTGGGTTGAAAGTTGGGAGGTAGTTCTGGATGATCATTCGTAAACATAAAATTTTGCAGAACGTTATTATCACTGGGGTGGTCGCCTGGCTGCTGCTATTCGTCTTCTTGCCTAATATCATGATTATTGGCACTAGCTTTTTGACGCGTAGCGACACCAACTTAGTTGACTTAGTTTTTACGTGGGATAACTATGTTCGCTTGTCTGACCCGATGTATGCAGAGGTCATGCTGCACTCGCTCAATATGGCGGTGATCGCAACCTTTTTCTGTTTAGTTATTGGCTATCCATTTGCCTTTATATTGGCAAAGCTACCTAAACGGGTGCAACCTTTGATGCTGTTTCTGTTAATTGTGCCATTTTGGACCAATTCATTGATTCGTATCTATGGGTTAAAAGTTTTTCTCAGTACCAAAGGGTACTTAAATGACTTTTTACTGTGGGTTGGTGTTATCGATAAACCGTTGAAAATTATGTATACACCTGAAGCCGTCATACTAGGTCTCATTTATATATTGTTGCCGTTTATGGTGATGCCGCTGTATTCAAGTATTGAAAAGCTGGATAAGTCATATATAGAAGCTGCAAGAGATCTCGGTGCGAATAAATTTCAACGGTTTGTGAAAATCATCATTCCTTTAACGATGCCAGGTATTATCGCAGGCTGTTTGCTGGTTTTATTACCGGCAATGGGGCTGTTCTATGTCGCGGATTTAATGGGTGGTGCGAAAAATCTACTGATCGGTAACGTAATTAAGAGCCAGTTCTTAAATATTCGTGATTGGCCATTCGGGGCAGCAACCAGCATTTTCCTCACGGTGATGATGGGGTTATTGCTGTATGTGTATTACCGAGCAGCTAAGCTTCTGAATAAAAAGGCATATGAAGAATGATCGGACGTACTCTGCGTGGTGGCTTCATGGCCATCATCTACGCTTATCTTTATATTCCAATCATCATTTTGATTGTTAATTCCTTTAATGAGTCGCGTTTTGGTATTCAGTGGCAAGGGTTTTCAACCAAATGGTATGAATTACTAGCTAATAACGATAGCTTATTAGAGGCTGCGGGGCATTCATTAACCATGGCGGTTTTGTCAGCGACTTTCGCAACAGCCATTGGCACATTAACCGCCGTTGCATTATTTCGCTATCGCTTTAGAGGAAAACCTTTTGTTGGTGGCATGTTATTTGTGGTCATGATGTCACCTGATATCGTCATGGCGATTTCGTTATTGGTTCTATTTATGATCCTTGGGGTCTCGCTAGGTTTTTGGTCATTGCTTTTTTCCCATATTACATTCTGTCTACCCTTTGTAGTGGTGACGGTGTATGCAAGGTTAAAGGACTTTGATGTGAAGATGCTAGAAGCTGCACGTGACCTCGGTGCGGGTGAGTTTACCATCTTAAGGAAAATCATTTTGCCATTAGCGCTCCCTGCGGTTGTGGCAGGGTGGCTACTGAGTTTTACATTGTCGATGGACGATGTGGTGGTTTCGTCATTTGTTACGGGGCCAAGTTATGAGATTTTACCATTGAAAATATATTCAATGGTAAAAGTCGGGGTCTCCCCAGAAGTAAACGCATTGGCGACAGTATTGTTGATTATGTCTTTACTGCTCGTTTGTTTAAGCCAATGGGTGATGCGGGATAAATACTCGAAAAAAGCGAAATCATAAATGAGTGATGGTGTTGGTTTTTTCTATAACAGCGCCTTTTTGATGCCATACGGCGAGAGGGTGGGCTTTATTTAGCCTATAAGATATATACCCTAAATAATTCAAGTGGTTACTTGATGCATTAAGGGATAAAAACACTTTGTTGAGGGAAACTCAGTAATGAAAAAATGGTCCTATCTACTGGCAGCAGGGTTAATGGCTGCAAGTATTGGCACGGCAACTGCCGCTGACGATAACAAAGACGTACTGTATTTCTATAACTGGACAGAATATGTTCCCCCCGGTTTATTAGAGCAATTTACCAAAGAAACGGGCATCAAGGTGATTTACTCCACCTATGAATCAAACGAAAGCATGTATACCAAGTTAAAGACCTATAAAGAAGGGGCTTATGACTTGGTGGTGCCTTCTACTTATTTTATTGCCAAAATGAGTAAAGAAGGAATGCTACAAAAGATTGATCAAAGCAAATTAACCAATTTTAAAAACCTTGACCCAAACTTAATCCATAAAGAATTTGACCCGAATAATGATTATTCAGTGCCTTATATTTGGGGTGCGACAGGGATAGGTATTAATGGTGAAGCTGTTGACCCACAGTCTGTCACCTCGTGGGCGGATTTTTGGAAACCTGAGTATAAAAATAGCTTGCTGATGATGGATGATGCACGGGAAGTTTTCCAAGTTGCGCTCACTAAATTAGGTTATTCAGGTAATACGACTGATCCGAAACAAATTGAAGAGGCGTATAAAGAGCTGCAAAAATTACGCCCAAATATTTTAGCCTTTAACTCTGACAACCCAGCAACACCATTTATTGAAGGTGAGGTTGATGTGGGAATGTTGTGGAATGGCTCTGCATTCGTCGCGCGGCAAGCTGGCTTACCGATTGAAGTGGTGTGGCCAAAAGAAGGTGGGATTTTCTGGATGGATAGCTTAGCTATTCCTGCTAACGCCAAAAATGTGGAAGGGGCCCATAAGTTAATTAATTTCTTATTGCGTCCAGAAATTGCAGCTCAAGTGGCTGAATCTATTGGTTACCCAACACCAAATTTAGAAGCTAAAAAATTATTACCTGCTGAAATTGCTAATGACCCATCACTTTACCCAAGTGAAGAAGTTCTGCAAAAAGGCGAATGGCAAAGTGATGTGGGGAATACCAATATTATTTATGAAGAGTATTTCCAAAAGCTAAAAGCAGGACGTTAATTATTGTTTTAGTCGCAAGCTAAATAGGGTTTGAAGATAATAAAAAGGCATCACGATTGTGATGCCTCAGACTGCCGCCAAACATATTATGTTTGGCGGCAAGTCGAATAGGTTTTGAAAATAAATTAGGAAAATCAATTTATTGATTTTCGGCTGATAACACAAAGTGGGAAAAACCACGCTTTTATCCCGCTTTGTCAACAACCTCAGGCATCACGATTGTGATGCCTTTTTTAATGGCTAACGTTTGGCATTATGACCAACAAACTTCACAAAGGTATCTGCCCACGGTTGTAGGAAATCTTTACTTTTGGGTGAAATATTACCTTGTTCATCAACCATTCCTTCATACCACTTCAAATAGCACTCTGGTTGGTTCATTGTCGGCATATTCAAAAATGCCAAGCTATTACGCAAATGTTGTTGTGCAATAGCCGTACTAATATTGCCAATAGATACCCCTAGTACTCCAGCAGGGATGCCATCCCATGAATTATCTCCCCATGGGCGAGAGCCTTGGTCAATCGCATTTTTCAATACGCCAGGCATTGAACGGTTATATTCTGGGGTGGCGAAAATAATGCCATCACAGGCTTTAATTTGAGATTTGAAATTAGCCACAACAGGAGACACATTTTGGTCTGCATCTTGGTTATAGAGAGGGAGTTCACCAATATTGATAAATTTAAACGTGAAATTTGTGGGGAATAATTTAGTCATGGCTTTAGCGACAACTAAATTATATGAATCAGCGCGCAAACTACCCACAATGACACCAATATTGTATTGATTTGACATGATAAAACCTCTTTCACGGGGAGTTAATTAGGAATACTGCAAACCGTTATTTATTGAATAGAGAATTGTTCCACTCTCACTATTAAACATCATAATCTGAGGATGTGCAAAACTAAGTGAAATTAAAATAGATAACTAAATATCAAAAATATTTGATATTTTTAAATTAATTATGGGGTTACAACTTGTCATAATTCGATATTGTGAGTCCTCTTCCACTATTTAGATTTACCCATGAACAAATCAGGGTTACTTGATTTTAGTCAAAATGAAACATACCGACTGGTCGGTATCATTCATTGCATGAATAAATCTGCTCAGCATAGAAAAAAAGATCCCATTAAGCTTCAAGTGGAGTTACTGAAAGCTGCTCGTATTATTGCTGGCAGAGAAGGGATCTCTTCACTCTCACTTAATGCAGTGGCAAGGGAAGCGGGTGTTAGCAAAGGCGGGTTAATGCACCACTTCCCAACGAAGCAAGAGCTTATTCATGCACTGTTTGTGCAATTGCTGGGGATTATGGATGAGAGAATACATACCATTATGGATAATGACCCAAATCCCTATGGGCGTTTTTCTCGTGCTTATTTGCACTATATTGGTGAGTTAAAAGAATCTGATGAAAGTTTTCAGCTCGCGTTATTGTCTTTGGCTATGCCAACTGAGCCAGTGTTACGTCAGTGCTGGCGAGATTGGGTAACCAACCATTTGGAAAAGGGGGATGAGTTCGATAACAGTTATTTAGGCGCGTTAGTGCGTTATGCGGCTGATGGGTTGTGGCTTTCGTCATTGACTGAGGGAGAAACGTTATCACAGCAAGAACGTGATGCGATTGTTAGTCGGCTAACGACAATATCATTTGAACAAATTCCATAAGTAAAAATAGCACGTAAGTAAAAATAATAGTGGTAATGATAGTGCAATTTTATTCATAAAATAAGCACATGAGGCGACAGTGAAATATAAAATCAATGCTTTCATTCTATATGATGCAGTTGATGGCACTTTATCTTTAAAAGAAGATGAGGTGGATGCACAACTGTCGATAACGGCTAATGCGTTGTTGTTTTATTTTATTCAACACAGAGGTGTTGTTTCCCGAGATGAGGTGTTAAAAGCGGTATGGGATGATAATGGATTAGTTTCATCGAACAGTAATTTAAACCAATATCTAAGTATATTAAGAAAAGCATTTCGTCCATATGGTATTGAAAATATTATTGTGACGGTGGCGAGGGGGCGATTAGAGTTTAATTCAGATGTTTCACTTGAATTAATTGATGATATTAAAATTCCTCCCTCTGAGTTAATCCCTAGCTTAAGTGAAATAGAAGAGGCTAAGGTTGTTTTATCTCCAATTCCCAAACCTATCTCTGAGCCTGTAGACCTCAAAAAAATAGAATCAACATTGACACCAGAAAAAAAAGAAATCTGTTGGTATCTCGCTAGCGGTGTCTTTTTACTGTGTTCCGTTTTACTCGCGGTCATGGCTTATTTATCAAACCAGCCGTCAGTACCGATTAAGATGACAGTACTTGAGCACACTAATTGTGATGTGCTATCGAATGAAAAAATGATCAATAACTCTGTCGCACTAAACTATGTACAAAATTTTGATAAGGTTAGAAATAACTTAAATTTAGCCTGTGCCGAGAAAGAACGGTTTGTTTTTTTCTATGGAGATAAATTGCAGACTAATGGATTGGGTCGAGTATTTCTTGCGCATTGTGCAGTAAATGAAGATAACCCATTTAGCTATTGCGATAATTACTTTTACTATTCTTGGAAACCATCATGAAGATATCAGGAAAAGTATTATGCTTACTGAGCTTTTTGCTATTTATTATTGTTGTGATTTACACTCAATCGGTCTTACTTTCCAATAAACAAGATGGTTTATTAATGTGCTCGACAAAAGGCATTATGCGTTTTGAAAATATGCAGGATGAAAACGTTAATGGCAATATTCATTTCAATTTTGGTGCCAATGGCAAAGGAGCCATCGTTGTTGAAGGATATACCGATTCTAAAGCGGGCTGGTTGTACTTACAGCGCTATGTGAAATTTAGTTATACAACAAAACGAGTTTCTCCCACAGAGCGCCATTATAATATCAGTCAATGGGAAGCAAGTGCTTCTTCTATTGATGAATCACCAGATGTGATATTTGATTACTTTATGCGAGAAATGTCAGATAGCCATGACGGGCTATTTCTTAATGCCCAAAAGCTCAATGACAAAGCTTTATTACTCAGTTCAATTAACTCTCCACTTTATATCTGCACGTTAAAGCCTGGCAGCAAATTTGATTAATTCAGTTCTCATTAAATAAATAAGCTTAGCGGTGAAGCCGTTCACTTCATCGTTAACTGACAATCCCACTTCCTTTTATTTCCTATTTTGTTGTATTCCCTGCTGTGGTATTCACAAACTGCAATATCCTCAATTTAGCTATAAATTGACATCATGACAGGTAGACTATCTCTTGGTTAGAACCTAACTCGCGGATATCTGATGTAGGCAAAGCTTATAACCGAGTGAGCAGACCCACAGTTATCATTTCACAAATTACCTCCCTTTATCAGCTCAATAATATTTTATTAACAATCTACCTAGCTAACGCTAAATCTTTATTTAGCCCATTTTTATCTGCAACACAGATGCGTGAATTTTTAATTTTTTCAGTATGAATATGTAAATAGCTTAATTAATTACTCTAATTTTCAGGTTAAAAGACTAAATATTGTCGTTTTGTGGATTTATATTTTGTTTTTATTTTTCGGTTCTATAGTGAGTTTGAAGCCAAAGGCTGCGTTCAATAGATCACCGCGCAGACACCATTGGCGTAAATGATTACCCAGATATTTCAAGGGACATGTACTCGGACACATTAGCTTGGAATATCGAAGGTAAAGAAAAATAAAGAAGGCTTCTCGGAGGAAACAACAATGGGTGATGCATTAGGTCTTATTGAAACAAAAGGTCTGGTGGCTTGTATCGAAGCGGCTGATGCGATGTGCAAAGCGGCGAATGTAGAGCTAATTGGTTACGAAAATGTCGGTTCAGGCCTCGTTACTGCAATGGTTAAAGGCGATGTCGGAGCAGTCAAGGCAGCCGTCGATTCAGGTGTTGAATCAGCACAGCGTGTTGGTGAAGTTGTGACTTCACTAGTCATTGCTCGTCCACACAACGATATCAATAAAATCGTTATTAAGCATAAGGCATAACTTTTTCCGGAGGAAAAAACATGGGTGACGCATTAGGTCTTATTGAAACTCAAGGGTTAGTGGCTTGTATTGAAGCTGCAGATTCGATGTGTAAAGCCGCAAATGTTGTGCTGATTGGTTATGAAAATGTTGGGTCAGGTTTAGTTACCGCCATGGTCAAAGGCGATGTAGGTGCGGTGAAAGCTGCCGTGGATTCAGGTGTTGAATCCGCCTCTCGTATTGGCACCGTCGTGACATCACTGGTTATCGCTCGTCCTCATAGTGATATTCAGAAAATCGTCGCCCAGTATAAAGTCACGGAATAAAACAGGAAATTACTTATGAAAGAAGCACTTGGTCTAATTGAAACCAAAGGTTTAGTGGCTTGTATTGAAGCTGCTGATGCCATGTGTAAAGCCGCAAATGTTGAGTTAATCGGTTATGAAAATGTTGGCTCAGGTCTGGTAACAGCGATGGTTAAAGGCGATGTCGGTGCCGTTAACGCAGCGGTTGAGTCAGGTGTTGAGGCTGCAAAACGTATCGGAACCGTGGTGACTTCACGCGTGATTGCGAGACCACACAACGATATTGGCAAAATTGCACAGCAACACAAAGCCTAAGTAATTGGCTGATAAAGCCAATCACACGACAAGTTAATGAATTAATTTTGGCTCCGATACGGGGGAAGACATGGTTGCATTAGACAAAGATCTGCAATCCAGACAACTGGCAAGAGAGCTAGTTAGAAACGCGAAACAAGCGCAGAAAGAGTTTGCGACATTTTCGCAGGAAAAAATCGATAATATCGTTAAACACATTGCAATTGAGTCCGCACTTCATGCAGAAGAGCTGGCAAAAATGGCCAATGAAGAGACTGGGTTCGGTAAGTGGCAAGATAAAGTCCTGAAAAACACTTTTGCTTCAATGCGTGTTTATGAACACATTAAAGATCTCAAAACCGTTGGCATCATTAATGATGACAAAGTCAACAAAGTCATGGATGTGGGGGTTCCTCTTGGTGTGATCACGGCGTTAGTTCCTTCTACTAATCCAACATCTACCATCATCTACAAAACGTTGATTGCCTTGAAGGCGGGTAATGCCATTGTCTTTTCCCCTCATCCAAATGCCAAAGCTTGCAGTTTCCGCACATTAGAAATTGTCAAAAAAGCCGCATTAGAAGCGGGTGCGCCAGCAGGAATTGTCGATGGCGTCACGATGCTAACTCTTGAAGCAACGAAAGAGCTGATGCACAGCAAAGACGTTTCTTTAATTTTGGCAACGGGAGGTGAAGGCATGGTACGCGCTGCTTACGCATCCGGTACACCAACCATCAGCGGTGGTCCAGGTAATGGCCCTGCATTTATTGAACGTAGTGCCAATATCAAGCAAGCGGTGAGTGACATCATCACCAGTAAAACTTTTGATAATGGTGTTATTTGTGCTTCAGAACAATCGATCATTGTAGAACGCTGCATTTACAACGAAGTTCATCGTGAACTGCTCGCTCAAGGCGCTTACTTCATGAATGAAGATGAAGCGAAACGCATGGCATCCATGTTGCTTAGAGCGAACGGTACTATCAACCCTGAAGTCGTTGGTAAAGATGCTATCACACTGAGTCAACGTGCAGGCTTCACTGT
Source organism: Providencia sp. PROV109 (assembly GCF_033681625.1). Lineage (NCBI taxonomy): Bacteria > Pseudomonadati > Pseudomonadota > Gammaproteobacteria > Enterobacterales > Morganellaceae > Providencia > Providencia sp. PROV109. The sequence goes on along the minus strand of NZ_CP096320.1, from coordinate 3,876,891 downwards.
TCCGGCTAACACACGTGTGTTGATTGCTTTACAAGACACCGTATCACCGAAAAACCCATACTCCCGCGAAAAATTATGCCCAATTTTAGGGATGTATATCGAGGAAGATTGGCAGTCAGCTTGCCATCGTGTGGTTGACTTACTGACCAACGAAGGCCTCGGTCATACCTTGGTGATCCATACGCAGAACGAAGATGTTATTCGTCAATTCTCTCTGGAAAAACCCGTCAATCGTATTTTGATCAATACACCAGCGGCACTGGGCGGAATTGGTGCAACGACCAATATCACACCTGCTTTAACGCTCGGTTGTGGGGCAGTTGGTGGCGGTTCTAGTTCAGATAACGTCGGCCCGATGAACTTGCTGAACATCCGTAAAGTCGGTTATGGCGTACGTTCCATTGATGATTTAAGACAGCCAGCTCAGCCTTGTGCACCTGCACAGCCAACAGCATCAACTTCGGTAAATCAACCGCAAGTGAGTATTTTTGATGACAACCGTTTCCGTAACCCTGTTACGGCAGCATCACCAGCCGCGGCTAACCCAACTGGCGATAACCGATTTGGCAGCACTGTAACAACGGCTGCGACTGCTGAGGCGGTGGTTTCTCAAGGTGACATCACTGAAGAAAATGTTGAGCAAATCATCAAGGCTGTTCTCGGACGCCTAAATAAGTAACTCATTGGAATAAGGCGGTATAAACCATGATCCTCGCAAAGGTAGTCGGACATGTTGTTGCAACGCAGAAATGCCAAGAACTTAGCGGCAGTAACTTATTAATGGTTACCAAGCTAGGGGATGACCTTGAACCGTTGAAAAACAAAACGTATGTGGCAGTCGACAGTGTTGGCGCAGGTATTAACGACATTGTGTTAGCTGAAGCTTACTTCGCTTTGAATAAAGACAATTACAAAGCCATGTCAGTGGTTGCCATTGTTGAGAAGGTTTATACCAAGGAGTAAAAACAGCATGAACCAGTTTTTGATTAAACCTAAAGTCCAATTCGGTGCTAACGCATTGGATTTTATCTCACAAATGAGTGCTCACCATGCCTTTATCGTCACTGACAAAGCGATGGTGAAGTTTGGCTTAGCTGATGAAGTCACTCGCAGGCTAACCCAAAGTGGTGCCACATTTTCGATTTACGATGACGTGCTGCCAGATCCTGATATTTCGGCCATCGTTAAGGGTATGAAAATCATGGATATGCAATATCCAGATGTGGTGATTGCACTCGGTGGTGGGTCGGTGATTGATGCTGCGAAAGCTGTTATTTACTCCCTCTGGCACACCAGAAAAAACGTCAATCGAGTCAAACCGCAGTTTATCGCGATCCCAACCACCAGTGGGACGGGTTCAGAGGTGACTTCATTTTCAGTCATCAAGTCACAGTCTGAAAAGTTGGTTTTAGTTGACGAATTCATGCTGCCAGATGTCGCCATTTTAGACCCTGTACTGGTGAAATCCGTACCAGCTTCGATTACTGCAGATACAGGTATGGACGTGCTGTGTCATGCACTGGAAGCGTATGTTTCTCGCACCGCATCTGATTTTTCGGATGCCTTAGCAGAAAAAGCAGTGCAATTGGTTTTTGGTCACTTAATTGATTGTTATCGCGACGGTAGCAACTTAGTGGCACGCGAAAAAATGCACAACGCTTCATGTATTGCCGGTATGGCCTTTACTAACGCATCACTTGGGATAACTCACAGCTTAGCCCATGCATTAGGCGGCGTATTTCATATTCCACATGGTCGTGCCAATGCCTTATTGATGGCTCAAGTCGTGGCTTTCAATGCGGATTTTGAAGGCCGCTGTGATAGCGAAGCCGCGAAACGTTACGCGAGTCTTGCAAGAAACTTGAATTTACCTGCTTCAACAATACGTGAAGGCGTTGAGAGCTTAATTATGGCAATCAACGTATTGAAAGATGAAATGAATATGCCAAAAGGCATTCAAGCAACCGGTATTAATGAATTCGATTTTAACGCCCGTTTAGGGGAAATGGTTGGGCAAGCACTGCGCGATAGTTGCACTCCGACCAATCCACGGGATGTGAGCAAGGTGCAACTGGAAGTGCTGTATAGACAGTCTTTTTAACAGTTAACGCTTTTATGTGATGAACAACAAACTAGAAAGAACATCAGGATAGGCTAACATGAATAAATATGCTTTGACCCCACGCGTAAAAATGCTGGCTGAACGCTTAAGTGCCCGCAATAGCTCAATTATTACTGAACGTGCCAATATTTTAGAAGCGCTTGGCAACCAACTGTCTGGCGCACCGCAGGCGATTAAACCTGCACAACGTTTTTATGAATTTATCCGTCATTTTCCTGCATTTATTGCCCAAGATGAGTTGATTATTGGTAGCCAATCATCAACGCCTCGTGGGGCGATTTTCCATACTGAAAATGAAATCAACAGCCACAGCATTTATACGTTTTTAGCTGGCGATAGCGCCATTGATGCACCCGATTACTTAGCGGTATTAAACATCGGTTTTTTAGCTATCAAAGCGCAATTAGAAAATAAAGTTAGAAATATCGGCAGTGCGGTTAGCCGTAATAGTATTGATGAGGCGAATAACTGCCGCTCGGCAATTTACGCATGTGATGCCGCTATCCATTTTGCGCAAGCTTTAGCTTCTAAAGCAGAGAGCATGGCAGCAGCAGAGTCTAATCAATACCGTCGCGCAGAGTTACAAGAAAGCGCAGCAATTTTACGTAATGTGCCAGCAAAACCAGCACAAACATTCAAAGAAGCTTGCCAAGCGTTCTATTTACTGCAACTTATCCTGCATTTAGAAAATGGCAGTTATGCAGTTAACCCAATGGGGTTCGATAAAGCAGTTTACCCATTCTACCAACGCGATATTGAACAAGGCCGCTTAACCCAAGCACAAGCTTATGAGATTGTAGAAAGTTTATGGTTGAAACTGGCTGAGCTCTCTGAAGTTCGCTCAACCAAGCAAGTCGATGGCTACCCAATGTTCGATGCATTAAAAGACGGTATTTATCTGAATGACCCTCGTGTATGCATTAACGAATTATCAGCTATGATGTTATCTGCTCATGAAAACATCAGTGTCATCAATAACGGCTTAAAAGTTCGTTTATATTGCGGAAAAAACAGCATTCAGCCGCAATACGCCGCGCCAAATGCCAGCTATGTTGCTCCAACGGCACAAGCGGAAACTGAATTCAAAGTGATGGAAGGGTTAACGCCTCGCTTACAACGCTTGCGTAACCGCTACTTAGAAGCACGCCCAAGTGTGTCTATCTATCGTGCACTCGCCTTCACTGAAGTTGTCAAAAATAACCCTGGTTTACCGCCAATTCTATTGCGTGCGAAAGCATTCCGCCGCGCTTGTGAAACTGCGCCAATCTTAATTCAGCCGGAAGAACTGATTGTAGGCCATCCATGTGGTAAAGCCCGTGCGGGTGCTTTCTCTCCAGATATCGCATGGCGCTGGGTGGTCGAAGAACTCGATACCATGAGTACGCGCCCACAAGATCCATTTGTTATCTCAGAAGAAGACAAAAAAGTGATCCGCGAGGAAATCGCGCCATTCTGGGAAGGGCGCTCATTGGATGAAATTTGTGAGGCTCAATACCGCGAAGCGGGGGTATGGGAATTCAGCGGTGAAACGTTTGTCAGTGATTTGTCTTATCACCAAATCAACGGTGGTGGAGATACTTGTCCGGGTTATGACGTGCTGTTATTCACCAAAGGAATGAATGGCATTAAAGCAGATGCTCAGGCGAAACTGGCTGAGTTAAGCATGGAAAACCCAGAAGATATTGACCGTATTTATTTCTATAAAGCGTCAATTGAAACCTGTGAAGGGGTAGTGGCGTATTCACACCGTATTGCTGCGCATGCTCGTGAATTAGCCGTGCTGGAGTCAGACCAAAAACGTCGCGAAGAATTGCTGACTATCGCACAAGTCAATGAAAACGTGCCAGCGAACCCACCGGCGACGTTGCAAGAAGCATTACAAAGCATTTGGACTGTTGAGTCACTGTTTGAAATCGAAGAAAACCAAACAGGTCTTTCTTTAGGACGTCTCGACCAATATTGCTTCCCAATGTATGAAAATGACATCAAAACAGGCCGTTTAACTCAAGACCAAGCATTAGAAATGATGCAGGCGTTTATCATCAAGTGTGCTGAGTTAATGTGGATGTCGAGTGAGCTGGGTGCGAAATATTTTGCCGGTTATCAGCCATTTATCAACTTAACGGTGGGTGGACAAAAACGTTCTGGTGGTGATGCTTGTAACGATTTGACTTACTTAATTATGGACGCGGTTCGCTTCGTCAAAGTGTATCAGCCATCGTTGGCATGCCGTATTCATAACCAATCACCACAGAAATACATGGAAAAAATCGTTGATGTCGTGAAAGCCGGAATGGGCTTCCCTGCCTGTCACTTCGACGATTCCCACATCAAAATGATGTTGCGTAAAGGCTTTGACTTTGAAGATGCGCGTGATTACTGCTTGATGGGCTGTGTTGAGCCACAGAAATCAGGCCGTATTTATCAATGGACATCAACTGGTTACACCCAATGGCCAATCGCGATTGAGTTTGTATTAAACCGTGGTCGCATGGTGCTATTCGATAGCTACCAAGGCTTAGATACCGGTGATTTACGTGACCTGAAAACATTCGAAGACTTTGATAATGCAGTGAAAGCGCAGATTGCTCATATTATTCGCTTATCCGCTATCGGTACCGTTATCAGCCAGCGAGTTCACCGTGATGTGGCACCAAAACCCTTAATGTCTTTGCTAGTGGAAGGCTGTATGGAAAAAGGGAAAGACGTTGCAGCGGGTGGGGCGATGATCAACCACGGCCCAGGGCTGATTTTCTCTGGTCTTGCAACCTATGTTGACTCCATTGTCGCGATTCGCAAATTGGTTTATGAAGATGGTCGCTACACCCTTGAGCAAATTCGTGATGGATTATTAGCTAACTTTGAAGGCTATGACGAATTACGCCGTGACTGCTTAAATGCGCCTAAATTTGGTAACGATGATGACTATGTTGACCAATACGCACTCGATATTACGGAGTGGACAGAGCGTGAGTGTCGTAAGTACGACATGTTGTATTCAACACTGAGTCACGGAACTTTATCCATCTCCAACAACACGCCGATTGGTGAGTTAACCGCAGCAAGTGCCAACGGTCGCTTGGCGTGGATGCCGTTATCCGATGGTATCAGCCCAACACAAGGTGCGGATAAACAAGGCCCAACTGCCATCATTAAATCAATCAGCAAAATGAATGTTGAAACGATGAATATTGGCATGGTGCATAACTTTAAGTTCTTAAAAGGCTTATTGGACACACCAGAAGGCCGCCACGGCTTAATCACCTTGCTAAGAACCGCGTCTATCTTAGGAAACGGTCAAATGCAGTTCAGCTATGTCGATAACGAAATGCTGAAAAAAGCCCAGCAAGAGCCTGAAAAATACCGTGATTTAATCGTTCGTGTCGCGGGGTACAGCGCCTACTTCGTTGAACTCTGTAAAGAAGTTCAAGATGAAATTATTAGCCGTACTGTAATTGAGAAGTTCTAAACCCATGTAGGCAGGTATGAATTTATACCTGCCATTTTATAACAACAATAATAAATTCTGATTTATAAACATAGTGTTAGAGGTGCAATGATGAGCGCGGCAGAGATTAAAGGTCGGATATTTAATATCCAAAAATACTCGATTTATGATGGCGACGGTATCCGAACACTGATTTTCTTAAAAGGGTGCAATATTCGTTGCCCATGGTGCGCTAACCCAGAAGGGTTAAGTAGCCAGTTTCAAGTGATGTTTTCCCACGATAAATGCGTCAATTGTGGGAAATGCGTTGATGTCTGCCCGACAGGGATCCACTACAAAACTATTAATGAGCAAGGTGAGCAAATTCACCGCGTGAATCGCAGCATTGATTGTATCGGTTGCCGTAAATGTGAAGAAGTATGCATTGGCGGTGCATTAGACATCATGGGTAAAGATGTCACTGTGGCCGAAATGATGGATATCATCATGCAAGATTATGATTTTTATATTTCTTCCGGTGGTGGTGTGACAATCGGTGGAGGCGAAATGAGCCTACAAACCGATTTTGCAGTCGCTCTACTGCGTGAGTGTAAAAAAATGATGATCAACACCGCAATAGAAACCCAAGGTACAACATCGTTAGAAAACTATGAAAAGTTAGCTGAAGTTGTCGACCTATTCCTCTATGACATTAAACATATTGATACTGCGCAGCATAAAAATCTATTCGGTATTGGCAATGAAAATGTTCGCCGCAACCTCGAAAGATTGATTGATCTCGGCGCGAACGTGGTTGTCAGAATGCCATTAGTTCGTGGCTATAACGACTCGTTTGATGCCATTACAGGGGCGATTAACTATGCGATGGAATTATCCAAACGCGGCAATGTAAAACGCATCGATATTCTGCCTTATCACCAGTTGGGCCGCGGTAAGTACGACAAACTGGATATGATTTATCCCGTTAAGCAAGACCCAACCTATAGTGCAGAAGAATTAGACCAACTTGAAGCATTCTTCAAACAATTTGATTTCGATATTCGACTGGTTCGTCACTAAGTAGGAGAGACAGATGAAAAGTTTAGGCGTAATTGAAACTCGGGGACTGACATCCGCAATACAGGCTGCTGATGCGGCGTGTAAAGCCGCCAGTGTAGAAATTGTAGGTTATCGAAAAATCGGCTCTGGACTGGTATCCGTTTGTTTCCAAGGCGAAATCAGTGCTGTTCGCACCGCAGTTGACCATGGTATTGAAGTGATCGCCAATAGTCAGCTACTCGTCGGCTCATTAGTGATTGCGCGGCCTGAAGAAAGCGTAATCAGTAAATTGCTAACAGTGAAAAGTAAAAAAGGTGAGTTAGAGAAAAGTCTTCAGCCAGAAGTAAAAGCAGAAAAGTTAGTGGAAAAAGCGGTTGTTGAGGCTAAAACAGAAGCGCCTGTGGTTGAAGTTAAAACCGATATCAATGTGAAAGACATCAAGAATGACCCGCGTAAAGGGAAAAAATCATGATGAATGAGCAATTAATGGGGAAAATATTGGAGCGGCTTTCAGCCTATACACCAGCACAAGGCAGCGTTTCCAACATTGCTATCCCTGTCGGAATATCTAACCGCCATGTTCATCTTTCACAACAGGACGTTGAAGCCTTGTTTGGCCAAGGATATCAGCTGACGCCATTTAAAGATTTAAAACAGCCCGGGCAATTTGCGGCGAAAGAATGCGTCATGGTGGTGGGACCAAAAGGGTCGATTAGCAAAGTCAGAGTACTAGGGCCTGTTCGCCCAAAAACGCAATTAGAAGTGTCTAAGGCCGACTGCTTTGCGCTTGGTATAAAAGCGCCGGTAAGAGAGTCAGGTGACATGGCAGGTTCAGGCAATGCTTTACTGATTGGCCCAGCGGGGCATGTCAATCTTGAGTCGCAGGTTATTTGTGCTCAGCGTCATATTCATATGAGTGTGATGGACTCAAGAGCATTAAATGTGGTGAATGGGCAAAAGGTGAATATCCGTACTGAAGGTGAACGCAGCTTAGTGTTTGATGAAGTTGTCGTGAGAGTGGATGAACGCTTTTCTCTTGAGTTTCATATTGATACCGATGAAGCAAATGCCGCGGGCTTACGCAATAACGATAGCGTATTTATCGCGGGCTAAGGAGTGGTGGCAGAATGAACGAAAAACTGATCGAGCGAATTGTGCAGCAAGTTTTACGTCAGTTAAAGCGACAAGTTCTGGTGGTGCTATCGCCTGTTGAGGGGTATCAGCAAGCTATTTACCAAAGACTGGCACAGTTAGATTCTGTTTCTTTTTCCTTTTATGCCACCGCATCAATGCACCAGTCTTTTGATGTTGAAAAATGGGCTGAATTGGGAAGTGTTATAAATAAAAGCACCTTATCAATAAATAGTTTAAATCATTATGACAGCCTGTTTTTACCGTTTATTGATGCAAAAGTCGTTGGTGAGATAGCCAATGGTTTGTTTATGAGTGAGGAAAGTGAGTTAGTCTTTCATGCATTATCACAAAACATGCCGATATTGGCACTGAAATACCATTGTTGCCCTGAAAGTGAATTAAGTCAGGTTTTAGGTTTAAATAAAAATGAAAATTATAATCAGTTGATTAAAGAAAATATCACTAAAGCAATCAAGTTAGGTGTTTATTTTGATTCATTTAATGAAATAGAAAATAAATTTTTAATTCGTGATATTACTGAAAATTTAAAACCTGAAATAAATGATGAACATCCAAATCGCTATATTACTTTAAAGGAAGTAATGAATAACCCTAGGGGGTATTGCGCGAATGAAAATAAATTAACAGATTCAGCAATCGATTATTTAAAGTCTCTTAAAAAATAAAGTTATTTAATCAAATTAAAAATTAATCTTTCTATTTATTGTAGGAGTATTATCTATGTCCCCTAAAGCAAAGTCATGGCTTTGGATGCTGGCGGTTATTGTTTCTGAAACCTCAGCAACATCGACCTTAAAAATGTTTGATAATAGTGAAGGTATGACTAAATCATTATTATTGGCATTAATCGTTGTGCTATATGTTATTTGTTACTATTCACTTTCTCGGGCAGTAAAATATATTCCTGTTGGTTTGGCTTATGCAACATGGTCAGGTACAGGGATCTTAATGGTTTCTACCCTCGGCATGCTATTTTATGGGCAACACCCAGACACTGCGGCGATGATCGGTATGGCCGTGATCGCGAGTGGCATTGTGATCATGAATCTATTCTCCAAAATGGGCTCCGATGATCCGGAAGAAACTGAACCATCTAAAGATGAAACTGAGTCTTCATTATTATCAACAAAAAATAACACAGCTCATTAATTCAAAGTTAAGGGGAATATTATGTTTACTGGATTTTTATGGTTAGCGCTTTCTATTGGCTCTGAAATAACGGGTACTTCAATGATAAAAAAGACCAATAGCTTTAGCAAATTGGGTCCATCTGTATTAGTCATTGTTGCTTATTGCTTGTGTTATTTCGCACTAACCCGTGCAATGGGTTATATCCCAGTCGGTGTGGCTTATTCATTATGGTGTGGGTTTGGTATTGTCGGTGTGACACTCGTTTCTATGATTTTATATAAACAAAAACCCGATTTCCCAGCAGTATTTGCGATGGGCCTCATTATCACTGGTGGGATCATTATGAATACATTTTCAACGATGTAGTAAAAAAGAAAACGCCGTACTTCAACATACTTTCTGTTATTTATCTTTAGCCCTCATTTTTATGAGGGTTATTTTTTGCTTATCATCTGAGCCCTGTGGTGGTTTGGCTACATAAAATGACGTTCTGGCGATAAACCGCAAAGTCTGTTGTATGTTAATTTATTACACATAAGTAATTTAATTTAGGAATGGATTTATGCAAATTATTGAATGGGATGATTTTACCCGTGTTGAAATGCGTGTTGGGACTATTGTTAGTGCACAAGTCAACAGTAAAGCCAAAAAGCCAGCTTATGTTATGGAAGTTGATTTAGGCGAATTGGGTATTAAGCGCTCTAGCGCACAGATCACTGTCAATTATACGCCAGATGATTTGATTGGTAAGCAGGTACTATGTGTGTGTAACTTTGAAGTCAAGCGTATAGCAGGCATTAAATCGGAAGTGTTGATCACGGGGGCACCTGATGAAAAGGGGGCGATTGTTCTTGCTGAATTTAACTTACCTTTGCCGAATGGGGCGCTTTTAGCCTAATGCCTACATTGATTGATTTTATGGTGATAACCCACTAAAATAATTGTGTTAATAATTAACACAAAGGTGATCTTATGGCTCGTACCACAAGTGTGACAATCGGAACGCAATTAGATGAATTTGTAAATCAACTGATTTCATCTGGAAGGTATGGTTCAACAAGTGAAGTTGTTCGCTCCGCACTGCGTTTACTTGAAATTCAAGAAAAACAAACGGCTGCATTGAAGATGCTAATTGAAGAAGGTGAAAAAAGCGGTGAATCATCATTCACACTCCATGATATAGCCAAAAAAATGAAGACCGCACATAATGTATAAACTTTCTAACTTAGCCGCTAAAGATTTTGAAGGAATATTTGAATATACTTTGGTGAATTTTGGTGTCAGTAAAGCGGATGAGTATACTAAAAGTTTACATTGTGCGTTAGAAATGTTGAGCTCCAATCCTTTGATAGGACTGAAGTGTGCGGAAATTTCAGAGGGGATTAGGCGTTATAATCATTCTAAGCATGTCATTTTTTATCGGCAGAGAACCAAAGATATCTTTGTTATACGAGTTCTTCACCAGCAAATGGAACCGCTGAAACATTTTTATTTTGATGAATTTGATAGATAGGCCAGTCACTTCCTCTATAGCAATATTACCACCTATAGTCCTATACTCTTGCTATTCATTGACCGTGGGAGTGCAACCCTTTGCGATTACCTGAGCTTCATTTTCGCCAATATTCGAACGACGTCATTTCTCATCAACATGATGGGCAGTGGCAAGTCGTTTTGTCGTTATCTGGGCAGATGGAAATTAATATGTACCGGCAACATTTTCTGTTAAATGCAGGAAAGGGGGTCGTGATCCCGCCTAGTGTGAGCCATGCTTTTAGCGGGCAGCTAGGAAATCAAAATTACGTATTAGAAATGCCTGCTACAGCACAATGGGCATTAAATGAAAAAATGACGCAATTTACTCTGACACCTGCCGCAATTGGTCTTTTGAATTGGTTGCAAAACTTCCCACAAGCTCCGGAACATAATTTTACGGTTGCTCGTCTATTGTTGGCACAGTTAAAACCTGAAAATAAATGGATTGATGAGCTTTCTCAATGGGTGGAACTGCGTCTACACCATCCTATTAGTTGTGAAGATATGGCAACGGCTTTTTGTATGTCAGTGAGTACGCTTCAACGAAAAATAAAGGCTGAAACACAGTTAACGGCGATGCAGTTTCTATTACAAAAACGCATGGAAGCGGCAGGGCGCTTATTATTATCCAATAAATCAATAGAACAAATTGCATTAGCGGTGGGCTATGACTCACATTCGGCATTTAGTCATGCATTTCGCCAATTTTATAGCAAAACACCGAATGAATATCGTTTGCAGGGAAGTCACTTACGGTAGGTTATTTGGGGAGCTTTGTTGCCAGATAAAAATTAGCCACCTCGCCCGCAGCCAATTTTTATCTTTTTACAGCTTAGACCATGCGGATCCCTTCAAATGGGTTCCAGTTGTCCAATCCTTTGGTTTCTTTAATATAGTAAGCATAATTGGCAACCATGGCCCACAGCGCTGACATACCGACAGATACCCCTGTAAAGACGGCATTAGGGATCGTTCCACCAATCATAAAATCAATAATATTTAAAACTAGACCAACCCCAAGAGTGATACCAAGCATCACCAACCCTTTCTTCCACAGCCCTAAAATCAAGAAGTAAATAATACCGAAGAAGAAGGCAAAAATGTTCATATTAATGAGAATACGTTTACCGAAAGAGGCGGCTTTCAACGCTGCTTTGAATTCAGGCGTATCAGGAGCACCATGCTTATCAAAAAAGTCGAAACGTTCTTGCCATTTATTAGAATATTGTTTCTGTTCCATTTTCCATCTCTTGCTTATTAATAAGTATAAAATAGGGATTGATAATACTTGGATAACCATATAAAAAAGAGGTAAATAGTCTTAATATGACTATTAAGGGGCATTTTTAATAACGAATCAAGCAAAGAAAAATAAAGGAAGAATGATTAAGATAAATAGTAAACGGATAATGGATTAATTTATTGTAAGACTTACCTACATTATTTGGTATTTGACTTATTGGTTATTTGTTCAGAAATTGAATTTGCATAGTTGCCATGTAAAAAATCAGTATTTACATTGGCTTGTTTGAGTTTTAGTTCGAGTAAAGCTAATTGCTTACTCACCGACGTATAATTGGGGTCGTCCACAGAGAGACCTTGTAGCATATGGCTTAGCGTTAGTGCATCTTTCCTTTGTTGTAATTCAGTGGGTAAATAGCCCGAGTTCTTTAATATTCGATACCCAGCCCTAAGTTCAGGTGGAACTAAACTATCATCTTCAAGCTGTAACATTTTTCCCTCCCCATTTAAATTTGAAAGCTCCCCTTTACTCAGAGCTTCTTGAATATGGCGTTCTGCCCAAAGATCAATGACTGACATGATAGTGACTCCATGAATTGATTTTTTACTATTATAGCCTTCCATATCAATATAAAGAAAGTTGGTAGATTATTCTTTGTTGGGGTTGTTATTCCGAATTATAAGTAAGGTTTTATCGAGTGTTTATAAATAAGGTTTTTACTATTAATATGAAATAAAACTGCTAAAAAATAATATTTAATTAGTGATAAATGACGAATAAACGTCATAGATAATATGAAAATTGTTATATTGACCACACTTATAGAAATTAATTTATCTGATTTACTTTGGTTTTAATTGGTGCCTTTATTTAAATTAATAATATTAATGACTAATAAAAATGAATTATCCCTAATTATGTTGAATTTTATGTCTAAATTGTGTGAATTTTGTTGATTTGAAATGATCTATTTGTAAATGGTAAAAAACAAAAACATTGTGTAATGTCCGTTTTTCTTGTTTATAAGGAGAAAATATGGAACAAAAGAAGCAAGAGGGAAGCCGTTTTTTGCGAACGGTTGAGTGGCTAGGTAATGCACTACCACATCCCGTCATTTTATTTATTATTTTAATTGCAATTTTATTAGTTTCCTCAGCAATTGGTCAGTACTTTGGTGTAAGCGTGCCAGATCCGCGCCCAGAAGGCGCAAAAGGGCGGGCAGAAGATGGTATTATTCATATTGTAAGTTTATTGGATGCCGAAGGGATCCGAAAAATTATTGCGAATGTCGTCACCAACTTTACAGGTTTCGCACCATTAGGGACGGTATTAGTGGCATTATTAGGGGTTGGAATTGCAGAGCGGGCCGGCTTACTTTCCGCGGCTATGCGCTTAATTGTCACCAAAGCTCCGCGAAAATTAACCACAATGGCTATCGTGTTTGCGGGGATCATGTCAAACACCGCCGCAGAATTGGGCTATGTGGTACTTATTCCACTGGCTGCCATTATTTTCCACTCATTAGGTCGTCATCCTTTAGCGGGTCTTGCCGCCGCATTTGCTGGTGTTTCAGGTGGTTATTCAGCAAACTTACTATTAGGTACGGTTGACCCGTTACTTTCGGGTATCACTCAGCAAGCTGCGCAAATCATTGATCCAACTTATATCGTGGGTGCAGAAGCAAACTGGTACTTTATGTTTGCCAGTACGTTTTTAATCACTATTTTAGGTTATTTGATCACCGAAAAAATTGTGGAACCCCAGTTGGGTCCATATACAGGTGGTGCCGTTGATGAAGATGAAAATAGCCTTTATGCTTCTGCAAACGTTACTCCACTCGAGAAAAAAGCGTTATTCTGGGCATCAGTTACCTTCTGGGGATTAGCGGCAATTTTGGCGTTGATGGTGGTACCAGAGAACGGAATATTACGGAATCAGGAAACGGGATTAGTCAGCAACTCGCCGTTCTTAAAAGGTATTGTGGTCTTTATTTTTGTCTTCTTTGCCGTTCCAGGCATCGTGTATGGTTATATTGCTAAAACTATGCGCTCGGATAAAGACATTGTTGATGCAATGGCTGGAGCAATGAGTACGCTCGGTTTATACCTTGTCATTATTTTCTTCGCGGCACAATTTGTTGCTTTCTTTGGTTGGACAAACATCGGGCAAGTTATCGCAGTTAAAGGTGCCAACTTCTTAAATAGTATCGACCTTCACGGTGGTGTGCTGTTTATTGGCTTTATTCTTATCTGTGCATTTATTAATTTAATGATTGGCTCAGCATCAGCCCAATGGGCGGTAACGGCACCTATTTTTGTTCCTATGCTAATGTTAGCGGGCTATGCGCCAGAAACTATTCAAGCGGCATACCGAATTGGTGATTCGGTCACGAATATTATCACACCGATGATGAGCTACTTTGGCTTAATTATGGCGATTGTTGTGAAATATAAGAAAGATGCAGGGATTGGTACACTTGTCTCAATGATGTTGCCTTATTCCATCATTTTCTTCATTGGTTGGTCATTATTCTTTATCGTATGGGTATTTGTATTAGGGATTCCTGTAGGGCCTGGTTCCCCGATTTATTTCACACCGGGAAGTTAGCGTTTTGATATTTAATTGAAAAACCATTGGTTGCCCTACTTTTAATTCATTGGATGAAGGGCAACCAATGAGGATGTAAGTTATGATTTTGTTATTTTAAACATAGGAACTAGATTAGATAGTAATTATAAAAATAAACAGCTGTGAGTGAGACAGTTTATTTTACTAAGTACCAACAATTACAATATTACGGTAAAAATTATTTTTATACTTAATAGAATGAAAGAGCTAATCAAATCCTTCCCAGAAATAGTCCTTTAGTTTTATTTTATCGTTCAAGTCAAAAATAATACCTTCATCTATAAGGGCTTGTTTGTGACGTAGATAGCACTCGCCTTTGACTGATAACTTACCCTGACTATTAATAATACGGTGGCAAGGCAAAGAACTTCCCGCAGGGATGGTTCTAATAACTTGGCAAACTTGGCGTACATGAGCTGGGTAACCTGCCATTTTTGCCAACGTTCCGTAAGTGACAACTCTACCTCTTGGGATACTCCCTATAAGACTATAAATGATGTCTCGGAAAGATGGCGCGTTGTTCATGGTTATAGCCTCAATTACGATGGGTGTTTATCAACCTAAATATGTAGGCGTTGGTGGGCAGTGCATGATTAAATTGTATAGCAAGTTTGTCAATGTGATAGTTTTCTTTGGCGGAAATCACCACAATGGGATGAGAGGGGGAAGTATCTGTTTTATGACTTGAGTTTTAAGCTGTAAATGGTGTTGAATTAAGTAATTATATTTTTCATGGGCGTAGAGGATCTTTGATTTGAATTATCTCTTTCTTAATATCACACGCCTTCTTTATATTTCTACTATTTTTACTAATAGTAAGTGACATTGTAGAGATTAAGGCAAAAATCTCATTATCTCTCCTCCATTTTAGGCTAAGCCAATACCACCGCACAAAGGTGATATTGACTTAATACAAACCTAAAACTCACTAACGGTAGGTAAATAAAACATTCACAGTGTTACTGAACTGCCCTGATTTAATGGCTTCAGCATCTTTCTTGGATAACTCGATACTGTAAGGGAAATAGCCGGGCTGTTGTTTACTGATACTCCCTTTATAATAATACTGATCAAACGCAACCTGTTGGTTATTGGTTCTGTCTGTAATTGCAGCTTGTAGGCCATTGTTAAAGACGATGTACTTTTTATTTATCACGCCACTGTTGCTTTGGAACGCAACACTGACTTCTAATGCCGCATCACACGTTGAATCGGGCACTAAATCTAATGAAAAGTTTTCTCTAACTGTTTGACCACCTTCAAAATTTTCAGCCGTGAGCTCTTTAAAATCAACCACTTTATCGCTCATGCGGACAATCGGTGTTGGGCAATAGTTCACCAATTTCCCGATAATCCTCGCCTGATAGATATCCCCTAAACTTTTTCTCTGGTAATCACTGTGATAACCAACATTAAAAACACCGGTATCAAAAGATTTTAACTCTCCCGTACCTCTGACCACTCGATACGTGTAACCAAATAGCACATTTTTAGGGCCCGCTTCCCAGACGCCCACTTCTAACTGCGGGGTGTTGGCCGCAGTTATTTCAACAGAGCCACTATACATACTGTCCTGATAAAGCCTAACACCGCTGTTTTTAAGTGTATTTTTTATGGTTGTTGGCGTTTGGTTGTTAAACCAAATTGTCCGCTCCGCCTTTGAGCCTGAAAACACACAAGCCCATGAAAAGAAACCACTACTGGCAGAGCCCAATAGAGTGCCGGGAGCAACGGTGCCGGGGGTTGTATTCATATCAATATAGACTTCAGGAAGTGGGTTCCACGCATTTCCCGTCGAGCCGGGTACACTATTACCCGGTCGGCATGTCACTCCGGCATACGCGGCAGAAGTTGACATCAGAAGGAGAAAGAACACGCCACTTTGCCATGACCGTTTTTTAAATTTCATTTCAGTAAGTTCCCACATTTGTATTTTTTATTTCGCCTGTGGCAATAATTGGCAAGGCTGTGCTGCGGCGCACTGGTATTTATTAAATTTCAGACCACCGAAGTCATCAATATAAGCGACTTCAAAACTATTCCATGCCGGGTTTTTCAATGTCACGGTTGAATCACTAAACGGGGCGACAAGCACTTCAGGAAAATCTTTATCCTTACTTTGGTCAACATTGATATTGGTGATCACAATATTAAACGGGGTTGGATTGGACAACGTAATCTGTCCACCTTGTTTTGTGACTTTTAAATCGCGCTGAAAATCTTTCTCGGCAGAGACTTTGTAGTCAATACCTTTTGGGCGATAAAACAGTTTTAAGCGTGATTGGATAGTAAACTGAACCGCATTCGCTTCTTTACCTTGCGGTGGAATACCTAATACATTGAAATACAACAGACTCTCCCTGTCCGTGGGTAAGGTATTTTGCCCATCCATATACGCAATTTTGATTTGTTTTTTCTGTTTAGGGCCAATTTTTTGTAAAAAAGGTAACGCCACTAGTGAGTTAGTCAGCTTTTCACCTTTTTGGTTTTCTATCCATGTCTGCGCTAAAAACGAAGAGGCGGTATCTTGGTTTTCAACAACGATACTGGTTCCGCCATCGGCTTCATTAAAAATAACACGGGTTCTATCTAACCCAAGAACGGCATACGCTTGGCTCATGACGCTTGAGAGTAAAACAACGGAAAGTACTTTTTTAAATAATGTCATTTTTTCACCCATTGAAATCACATTAGTGACGACAAGCAATTGAATCGCTACTTTTAGCCAGGAGACTGTCCGCTAAGAACGTACACGCTTGTGCATCTCCCCAGTTAACGCTAAGTTGGTCGCCCATGTTCAACCCGGTTAAGTAGACGATACCGGATTCAGCAATAATGCCTGAAACTTTACCCGTTACGTTATTTTTCACCACTGAGCCTAATGGTGGGTATTGACCATTAGCCAGCTTAATTCGTGTTATCAGTGACTTACCAATATCTGCATCCATTTTAGCATAACCGATTGCCCCATCAGTGAGTGTAGACGCTAAAACATTATCATCAATGTTTACGGTGTCTGGCAGGTTGTTCACATCCACCTTGTATTCCATATTATAGTAGGTCGGAACGTTACTGATGGTGGCTAACCCACGGCTATTCGTCGTCGCATGGCCATTTTCAATCATCACGCCTTGCGCATTTGGCACATCAACCACTAAACGAGATTGGTCACGATACGTTAAACGGTGCGCAGAAATACCGTGCTGTGTCGCGGTGACCGAGCCACTCATGGTCATACTTAGCGACGTCATGGAATCCGATAATGACCCCGTCACTTGGACTTGGCCGGCATCCGCACTGTGTGATACATAGGTGCTCACCATCCCTTCCGATAACCCATCTTGGGTCGATGCGGTTAAATTATAGTTCGTGTTGCTATCAACATGACGACTGTAATTCACGTTATTTGCATAGCGCTTGTTGCTGTCACTGTAAGAGGCGAAATACGATATCGATGCATTTTGGTTTTCAGTACTTAATGGTTTGCTGACGTATAAATAAACTTGGTTATCCGTTTTATTATTCGCCCCACGGACTTGGTTTAAAGACAGGGAGATATTCCCACCTTTCATGACGCCTTCATCGAAGAATTTATTGAGCCCCACACTGAAATAGTTATTTTGCTTACCATTCCAATAGGTTTTACGTGATGCGGTGATATTCGCACTCGCATTCATTCCACGTAATTGCTGAGCGTAAGACAATGAAAAAACATGTTTGTCTTTATTGGTATCGCTATCTTGTCTGTCGACAAAGTTTTGCTCAACAAAATTGGATAAAGAGTTAAAGGTTCTGTCGGCAAAACGGTACCCGGTTAATGTCAACTGCCCATCAATACTCGGTAAATCTTTGGCATAGTTAATACGGTAGCTTTTGCCTTTCTCACGCCCCAATAAGGTGTCGGCGTAAGATTGGGTGATATCCACCGAAAAAGCCCCTAAAAAGCCGATATTTTGGCCAATGCCGAGGTTAATGGCTTTATATTTATTCCCTGATGTCGCCACGATTCCGCCAAAAACAGAGGTATGGTTAAACACCCCAACAGAGCTTTCGACAGTCATAAAATTGTCGTCAGCATGGGTGCCATTTTTCGGGGATAGCTGACCTAAATTCAAGGTGTAGCGCGCTTGCCCTTTACGGGTTAAAAACGGAATATTGGTTGTCGTAAACTGGAATTTCGTTTCTTTACCGTTATCCTCTGCCACGGTCACATCAATGGTGCCCATGATGGATTGACTTAAATCCTTAATCACAAAAGGGCCCGCCGGCACTTTCACTTGGCTGATGATACGGCCATTTTGTGATAAGGTCACCGTTGCGTTTGAGGCGGCAACCCCAGTAATTTGAGGGGCATACCCTCTGAGGTTCGGTGGCATCATGCTTTCATCGGTAAACATGCTCACGCCTTTGAAACGCACGCTATCAAACAAGTCTGATTTAATGAAAATTTCCCCGGCAAACAACTTCGCCGATAAGCTGGCAATGTCCCTAAAAGCGTAGACTTGGTCCCAATCTAAGTTGCGTTTCTTGCTACCCCGTCCATCTTCGCCCGCCAATTTATTCTCATATTGGTAATTTGCCCGTAAACGCCATTGCGCGAAGTTAGCACCCACATTCCCGAAGGCATAGAGTTGGTTACGTGTTTCTTCGTTTTTACGGATTAAATGATTATCGCTAATCGTATAATCTAAAATTAACCCCGCAATCCCATAATCGCGCATTTCAGGACTCACCCACGAAGAATAAGTCGATGCCATATATTTCTGAGGTATCGAAATACTCAGGACTTGTTCGCTATCATTAAAATCGATAGCCACGTTTTTATCGAGAGAGAATAAATTAATACATGCGTTTTCTTGAGACGAAAGTAATATTTCTTTCGCTTCTTCATTTAAGGGAAAACGTTTTATTAATTGTGCCGTAATACACGGCTCAATCGTTCCGTCATGATTAATAAACTTAATTTTTTCGCCGCGGATAATTTTTTTATCATTTAAAATAATATCCGATTCATATAAACCTTCACTTAAACTATTTTTTTCAAAATAGCTTAGGTCAATATTGTCGTCTGCAGACAAATTAAGGGCATTGATATTAAAAGTTTCCGCATTTGTATACCCACCACACATAATGAGTGAGATAATATAACCTATATTTTTTTTCTTAAAATACATGTTGGCACTCTTATGATAATCGATAGTGGGAATACAAAGCTTTACGCTAATTAGCGTAAAGCTTTTGCTTAGGCATGATGGCTATCTTATTCGTAGCTTAATACGTAGTTTGCGATAGAGTTGATGCTACCTGAAGTGGCGGCACCGGTTGCTTCTGCTTGAGCAGACAAAATAATTGTGGTGTCAGACGCTTTCAGTGTTTGCTCTAAAGTATCACCGGGTTTAATGGCTTTACCTGCATTGTCTAAGAATGAAACTGCAACGTTATTTGCGCTACCCGTGCTTGACCATAAAGATGCGTTTGTGGCATCAGGTTGGCCATTAAACGTAATTTTTACTTTAGAATAAGGAGTACCTGAAGCACTTGGGTCTAATTGGCAATCTTGTAATTTTAATTCAAATGAATTGAGTGGGCCTTTTTTACCTGCAGCATCTAAATTAACCGCGGCAATATTACCTAATTGAACTTCTTTATTCACATCAGTCGGTGCAATTGTACATGCACCGCTATTAATTGTGCCTTTAAACGTAATTTTACCAGAACCGGCATCCGCAGCCATTGCAGAAATAGAAGTTGTCGTTAACGCTAAGCATAATGCAATTAAAGTCTTATTCATGTTATCTACCTTATATTAAGTCATTTAATTAAAAATTTTTATCTGTTGTGAAGAACGAAACAAATAATATCCATAAAATGAGTAACCAGATATCGCTAAAGTATGTATTTCGCCGGTAGAATGTAACGAAATATATTAAATTAACGCATTGAAATTAAAAGAAAATAAAAAACGAAATATTTATTAACATTATCACTAGCATCGCGTTAAGGCGTTGAATGCAGATCTTTAAGCCAAAAAACAACTCACCATAAGCATTAAACGCCAACATAACCCATAAAAACAAATAAACGCATTACAGGAGTATTTAAGCAGTGAAATATATTTTAAATAATCAAAAACCGAGTTATTGAGATATTTATTTACATCCATTTATGAGTTTGAAATGACTTTATCGCGTTAGATTAATTCACTCGCATAGAAAACTAGCCTAATCGTTTGTTTTTTAATGTTATTTTTGATGGGGGTAAAATGAAGGTGATATTCTGATATTTTTCACTTATTTTTATCCGGTAAAGTAGATAAAACAAAATATATTACAAAACAATTAGTTAGCATTTATTATGCCTTCTAAATCTATTATGGTCTTATTTATCCCATGCATTTCTAGGGCGAATATGGGATGAAAATGTGGGTTTTCTACTATTAAAGAAAAAAGGATTACAACCTCAACGTAACAATAGCTTGTCACTTTATGCAAATCAGTCGACAGGCCTATTACAAAATACTGGATAGGATTGAGGAGCGAAAGAAAGCTGATCCATCATTAAGGTCGGGGGATACAATCTTGTTCTTCGGAGTATCAGGAAATACATAAAGAACATAATATTCAATGTTCTATGATAGATAGCTACGATTGTTGCCAAAATGCTTTAGCAGAACGAATTAATGGAATATTGAAAATGGAGTACTTTCTGATAAAACCGAGTAATCTAGAGCTAGTGAGAAAATTAGTTGAAGATGCCAAAAACGAAGGTAAAAAATTCATACTAACTAGGAGGCGCCGACCAAAAGACTCTGCTTTTAGTGCTGCCTTAAATTCAGGTGTACTTGGCGCACCATGTTTAAGAATTTAAAACATTTCTACGATTCTTGAGAATATTGTTTTTATTCCATTTTTTTATTCTATTATGGTTAACTAATAAAAATGATATGGATAATAACGAAATATTTAAAGAATGTAGGAATGAATAATCTTAATAACTTCAATAGGTAGGGCATTTAGTTAAGGGCTTAATAAAGCCTCAAGAAAGTTTATAGTCTTAAAGTTTATTATTTTTTTAGGTACGGGTATCACCAAGTTTTGGTGATATAAAATTCCATTAAAAAGGAAATGTTAACATCTTGTTAATTAATAACATGTGGCGTTTAAGACTTGTTGGATAAAAAAACTGTTTTTTTTAAATATATGAGATAAGTAACTATATTTAGTGATGGTGTTTACCCGAAAAATGACGAGTTCGTTAGACATTGTTTCATAAACCTTACTTATATTAAGGGTAACCAGATATTAATAGTTAATAATCAGCATTTTCAATAAATAAAATTAATGTTTGGTTTTATTTATTACTCGTATGTGAGTTTGTTATTTTTATTTTATTTAATTAGTATTGCTCGCAGTTAGTTATTCTTACGTTATTCAGTATCTACTTTGTATTTTTCAGAAAGGAAATAAAAATGGCAGCTAGATATCCTATTGCCAAAATAGTAGGGAGCAGAATAAAGAAGCTTAGAAGGGAGTATGGATTAACAGGAACTGAAGTGGCAATGGCTTTGAATGTTAGTCAACAGCAGTTTTCTCGCTATGAACGAGGTATTAACAGAATAGATATTGATTCTTTAGTTATGATTGCAGACTTCCTTAAAGTCAGTGTTCATTATTTCCTTGAAGATATAGATTTAGAACAATCAAATAGCTGGACCTCTGAATATAACTCATTATTAAGTCATGGTTTTTATTCAAACAATAAAAAAAATGAAGGTTAGTATTTGTTTTAAGGATCTCCTTATATTTACGGTTCATATTAGTGGTTATATTACTTCACATGTTATCGAAAATCTCAAGTCATTAAAATAATGATAAGAATAAAGTTAACTAAATTCTAGTTATATCAATAAAATTATTGATATGGCTGTGTACCAACTAAGGTATTGCCTTAGTATATATTAATAATATCATGAAATAAGGGTTTAAAATGAAAAAGACGCTATTAGCATCTTCAATTATCGCATTAACATTCACTGCTGCATCAACTTCATTTGCTGCGGATGTAGGAAGCGGTACTATTGAATTCAATGGTACTGTGAATACTGGTGCTTGTACCATTGCTCCTTCTTCTGTTAACAAAGAAGTTCAATTAGGTTCTGTTCCAGCTGCATCATTACAAACAGCTGGTTCACAAGGTCCAAATGTTGATTTCACATTAGAATTAACGGATTGTATTTTGGACCCTACCGCAAGTGGTACTGATTATTCTAAAGTAACAGTTAAATTTACGGGCCAAATGGATGCAGCTGGCACCTTATGGGCAAGTACTGGTACTGCTACCAATGTTGGTGTGTTATTCCAAAATGCAAGTGGAACAAATTTAAAAACAAATGATACTGTTGAGCAAAGCTTAAACGCAGGGACAAATGTTATTAATTTATCTGCTCGTATGCAGGCATTAGGTGCAGCTACAGCCGGTTCTGTTAAATCTACAGTCGCTTACGTTTTAGATTACCAATAAGTATTAATATAAAAACATTAAAAAAATAATAAATCTTATATTTGCTGATTATGCTGTGTATAGCAATTGCTTCACAGCATTTTCAGTTATATGAGTTCATTCAATAAATCCATTATAGAATATTGCGGCTAATGAAAAAGAACAATTTTAATAAAAACATAGTGACTAGTTTAGTATCTAGTTTATTGTTTTACACTTACTATGTTAATGCGGATTCTGTTCAATTTAATGAAGACGCATTATCTATTTTGGGTAATACTAATATAGATTTAAGTGCATTTGAGAAAAATAAAATTAGTGAAGGTTCTTATTTTTCTAATGTATCGGTAAATGGTCGAAGAATCAATTATTTTGATCAAATAAATTTTTTAAATAAAGACGAAAATATACAACCTTGTATTTCTAGAAACTTAGTAGAAGTTATTGGGTTAAAAGAAGAATTTATTAAAGAAGTACCAACATGGGAAAATGGTCAGTGTTATGATCTTGCATCACAGGATAAAAATATTCAGGCAAGATTCGATGATGAAAAGCAAGAGTTAATGCTTTCAATACCTCAAGCTTATTTTCAGTATTCTGATGACAATTGGGTTCCGCCCATGCAGCGGGAAGTTGGAGTTAATGCACTCGTATTGGATTACAACTTTGTTGAAAACTATATTAAGTATAAGAATACTCGAGATATTAATAATTTTAGCTCATTCGGTTCTATTGGTGCGAATGTAGGGCGTTGGCGTGTTCGCAGTAATTATCAATATCAAAAAGATTTTAATGATAATGAAAATGATAATTTTAAATGGGTGCAAACTTATTTATTTACAGATTTACCTAGTTTATCCGCAAAATTTTTTGCGGGTAAGTATTATACAGTAAGTAATGTATTTGATTCTGTACGCTTTAACGGCGTTAGTGTCTTTACGGATGAGAACATGCTACCGGCTTCTCTAAGAGGGTATGCACCGAGTGTCACAGGAACCGCGACAAGTAATGCGACAGTCACTATCTCACAAAATGGACGTATCTTGAATCAAATGAAAGTGGCACCAGGGCCTTTTTCAATTGATAATTTGAGTTCCTCTTTATCAGGGACTCTTGATGTTAAAATTACAGAAGAAGATGGCTCTATACGTGAGTACCAAGTTTCCTCGACCAATATTCCTTTTTTAACACGCCCAGGCATGGTGCAATATAAACTGAATGCAGGCCGGTTAGACCCAATGGGATATAAAAACATCAATGATGACTTTATATCAACTGAAGCTTCTTGGGGGATCCTCAACAATTTATCTATTTTTGGTGGTATTTTTGCAACCTCTAATGATGAATATCATGCCTATAATGCAGGTGTTGGGGTAAATATGGAACGCTTTGGTGCAATATCTTTCGATATTACACAGTCGAAGAATCAACTACAGGATATCGCTTTACGTACTGGTGAAAGTTACCGTATTAATTATGCAAAACGTTTTTCGAATTCAAGTCGATTGGATTTAACAGGGTACCAGTTTTCTAATGAAGGCTTTATGTCAGTGAATGATTATATTAGCTTAAAAGAAACTCCGTTAACGCCACATTATCGGCAGAAAAATGTATTTACGACTTCTTTTACACAACAACTCCCTGATTTACAGGCAGATATAAGTTTAAGTTACTCACGGGAAAGTTATTGGAAAGAATCAAAAAATAACAATACTCTCAATTTATCGTTTAATAAAACCATAAATACAAGTTTTATAAATAATGCGATTTTATCATTATCAATTGGTGAAAGTAGCTACGTAAAAGGTAAACGCTCTAAGCAAGCATATCTTTCGTTAAGTATACCATTTGGTGGTGAAAGAAACTCACGGATTCAATACTTTAGTTCTTATAATGATATTGATAAAAAATATAATAGTAATATTAATTACAATTCTAAAATTAATGACAATAATGTTAGCTTAGGTTTATCAAGTAAAGACCTTTTTGAAAATGCGGCAATGAATGCATCCGTTTATCGTGATACGCAATATGGTACTGCACAACTAACGGGATCGTATGGTGAAGATTACCATACATTAAGTGGGTCACTAGATGGCTCCTTGACGATTACCAACCAAGGCCCAGTCTTACACCGACGAGTTTATGATAACCAAGCTCGTATGGTTATTGATACAGATAAAGCGAAAGGGGTATCAATTAATAAAAATGAATCAGTTACGAATGGGTTTGGTTTAGCCGCAATTAGTAATGTTCCAACCTATTATAGGTCGACCCAGTATGTAGACCTTAATAATGTACCAGACAATGTCAGCATTGATGACAGCGTGATTGAATCAAATTTAACTGATGGTGCGGTTGGTTATTCAAAACTCAATACATTAGTGGGGGAAAAAGCGTTAGTTACAATTAAATTCCCTGACGGAAATACGCCCCCATTTGGTGCTTTAGTTTATGGCTCTGATAATAATAGTGTATTGGGAATGATTGCAGAGGAAGGGCAAGTTTATTTAACGGGCTTCCAACCAGATCAAAAATTAACGGTTAAATGGAGTGGTGACCAGTCATGTCGAATTATGTTAGGAAAACAAAGCCATTTAGCCAGTAAGAATATAACCTGTAATAAAGAATAGAAAATCATGAAAAAATTTAAATTAATAATAAGTGCTTTAATCTTGATTAGCACATACACACATGCATCAATTTCTGTTGACCGTACTCGCGTTATTTATGATGAAGCAAGTAAAGGTGTTAGCGTTGTGATTGAGAATATTGATAAAAAAGACCCTTATTTAGTTCAGTCATGGGTCGAGAATGAAAATGGTGAAAAAATTTCAGAGCCACTAATTGCTTTGCCTTTATTGCAACGTGTTGAAGCGAATCAAAAGAAACAGGTTAGAATTAGTTTATCAAAAAATGACGTGAAAATACCGAACAACCAAGAGTCTTTATTTTACTTTAATGTCTTGGGTATTCCACCGAAAACTAAACTAGAAAATGCTGTTGAAATTGTTATTCAATCACGCTTTAAATTATTTTATCGTCCAAGTGAATTGAAAAAATACCCTAACAATGATTGGCAGAAAGAATTGAAAGTGGAAAAAATGGGAAACTCGTTAAAATTAACTAACCCGACACCCTATCACATTGTTGTGATTAATGTTAATGATAATGAATCTAAAGTTCCTGATTTTAAAGAAATTGTCATAAAGCCAAATAGCAATTCAACATATTTTCTATCAGATAAACAAGTGAAATCGCCGAAAATGGTTATTACTTATATTGATGATTATGGAACACCAAACTTATTGAAATATACATGTAATACAACTTGCTCCTTATCAAATGAAAAGGATAAGAGATAAATTATGTTAATTTTTAATAAAATAAATTCATTCGCTATATTATTTTTATTTTTGCTAAGTTTTCAATCAGTAGCTGCGGTTAATAATTGTATACCGAGTTCAGGAGCTACAACTATAGAACAAGAATTAACCTTTGATATTACAAATAGTAGTACTTCAATTCCAAATGGTACCTTATTGACATCAGCATTGAGCTCATATATATCAGTGAGATGTGAGTTTACTGGCTCATCAAGTACAACTAATGCCGTTTACTTTAAAAATACAATGCCAACTGCAATTAAAACATTATTGATTAATAGTGGTGTCAGTGTGACGCAACAAAATGCAATTTCATCTCCTAGTCCAGTAACGATAACCAACCCAACTGTTCCAAATATTTATTTGGGGTATTGGAATCAACCAGAAACAGGAATTACACGCAATATTGCTTTCATGTATAACTTTTATGTCTATAAGGGGGCAAACGCTCTTAAACCTTTTGATACAGGGCTATTTTTATTAGGAACCCATGTGGATTATTTAGGTAAGGATTTAGGCGGGCCAACTTATGTGCGTATTAAAGGTAACTTAACCTTGCTCTGCCCTGCACCTGCGGTGAATATCACGGCTTCTAATGGGGGAAGTGTAAACTTTGACTCAATTTCACCTAAACAAATGAATGCGGGAGAAGTGGTTAGCCGAACTTTTAATTTAGGTATGTCAGTGCCACAAGATTGCGAAACAGGGCTAAATATATCAGTACGTTTTGAACCCAATAATAATACGGTGCTAGGTGGAAAATATCTTGATATGGGCAATGGGTTACAAACACTATTAACCCGTAATTCAACTGATATTAACTATAATGAAAGCTACAGTATTGGTGAAATCATGCCACAATCACCGATTAATGTCCCTTTTACTGCGACATTAAGCAAGATAGCGGGCAGTACTATCGCTTCTGGTCCGTTTTCTAAAACAGTTCGAGTTGTTGTTTCATATTAAGAGTGTTAATTGACATTTTTTCTATGGTGTTATATTGAATATATATATTCTGATGCTGAGTATTATTAAATGAAAAAACTCAAATTAGTATTAGTTGATGATCATCCCATTGTGCTTTCAGGTTTGAAAGATACACATTCTCAATCAATGAATTTAGACATTTTAGGTGCTTACACTCAGGATGCTGAACTATTTGCTTTTTTGAAAAAAAATGAGGTTGATGTGATCGTAACTGATTATATGATGCCTAATAATACCCAATCTAGCGATGGACAGAATTATATTCAATTTTTACGTCGTCAATATCCAAATATTGCAGTGATTGTATTAACGATGGTATCTAACCCAATGATTGTACAAATGTTATATGATTCTGGGGTGAGTGCGGTGGTGTCAAAAGAGGCACCATTAGGTGACCTGATGAAAGCTATCACATTAGCGGGGCAAGGTCGCCAATATCGTGTTCCTGTTGCAGATATGACAACGACATTAAAAAGCCGTAATGCAGTAACATTAAATGATAGGGTAAAGACATTATCACCTCGTGAACTTGAGGTACTGCGCCTTTTTGTTCAAGGTAAGCCTATTGTTGATATTGCTAAGCAATTAAACCGCAGTGATAAAACTATCAGCCTACAGAAAAATGCTGCAATGCGTAAATTGGGTGTTGATAATAATCAAGCGTTAATTAGTTATTGCCTCACACATCATTTGTTTGACTAATTTTTTTTATCCAATTAGCTAATTGGTTGCAGATATTCTGACTAATCTGGGTATCAATGTATGTTGATGTCCGTGAATCTAATGCTGTTTCAAACTCACGAAGCTGATTAGCTAACTCACGTTGTTCAACACTAATTAATGCACCACGGATACGATGGGATAACTGTTTTAATTCTTCTGTGTTGTTATTTTCAACCGCTTGGCAAAATCGAGTAATATCGCTCACAAAATGACGAATAATTTTTTCTCTATCTTCCCCATTTAGCGGGTTAATCACTTTTATTGGCCCCATTTCTGAAGCTGAGGAGGAGTAAATCGGGAATAAACGGTTGAACAATTGAACTAAGGTTTCTAGCTCTATAGGTTTTACAAGCCATGAATCCATTCCAGATTCTAGGCATCGCTCTTCTTCTTCTTTTAATCCATTAGCAGTAACACCAACAATCGGGCATGTTTCGCCTTCACTGCGCAGCTGCTGTGCAAGCTCATAACCATTACGATAAGGCATATTAACGTCTGTAAGGATGATATCAACAATTTCGTTATCCCAGATCACCAACGCTTCTTCACCATCATTGGCAATAAATACCTTACAACCAAGTAGTTCAAGTTGCTCTTGTAGAACAACTTGGTTAATGGGGTTATCTTCAGCAATTAAAACGCGAAGCGGGTATTTATGCATATGAGTTTGTATACGAGATGTTGGACAAATAAGGGGTATCGGTTCTTTATTATTTTGTAGTAAGAATAACTGCTGATTTAACTCGGATAGTCTGAAATTCATTTCAGTGCTTACCCATAGTTGCCCATCCCAATTAGTTGGCAGAGGAAACGATGGAATTAAGATGCCGACGGCAATAACGGATGAGGTATCTATGGGGAGGCTATTTTCTGTGAAATATACATTGGCCCCCCAACGTTTTAGCCATTGCGTTATATTTTCAGTCAATAATGGGTTTGGGGTTTGCAACCAAATATTGGTGTTTTTGAGTGATAGCCAGTGTGTTTGCTGTATATCGAGTGCTAAAGGTAGTGTCACGAGAAACGAGCTACCAACTCCAGTTTCGCTTTGTAAACTTATTTGCCCATCCATCAATTTGATAAGCTTAGAGCAAATAAATAGACCTAAGCCAGTACCACCATAAGCATGAATTTCTGAATGAGCTTGATAAAATGGCTCAAATAATTTTATTTGTTGTTCAGGGCTAATTCCAACACCTGTATCACTGACACGTAGTAATATATTATTTTTATTACTTCTTTTAAGTTCAATAGTAACAGTACCTCTGTGGGTAAATTTAATCGCATTACTGAGTAAATTACCTAAAATTTGTTGCAGTCGGGCAGAGTCACCAACTCTATTTGCTTGTACATTTGGGTCAATAATAGCAAATAGGAGCAACCCTTTTTGCTGAGAAATTCCTTGATATAACTGAACAGTTTGTTGCACTAATTCTAATAAATCAAATGGTTGATTATGAATTTGAATTTGATTAGCTTCTATTTTGCTAATATCTAAAATATCACCAATTAACTGCATAAGTAATTGGGATGTTGTTGATATTCGATCAATAAAGTGAGCTTGTTGAG
This sequence comes from Providencia sp. PROV109, assembly GCF_033681625.1. Classification (NCBI taxonomy): domain Bacteria; kingdom Pseudomonadati; phylum Pseudomonadota; class Gammaproteobacteria; order Enterobacterales; family Morganellaceae; genus Providencia; species Providencia sp. PROV109. The sequence continues at coordinate 3,847,426 of NZ_CP096320.1, read as the reverse complement.
ATGAAAGAGAGGTATTTGCCAGTAATTCTAATGTACCTATTAGACCATAAAGTGGGGTTCGTATTTCATGGCTCATTGTTGCTAAAAATGTGGATTTAGCTCGGTTGGCTTCTTCTGCAAGTCGCTTAGCATCATCAAGTTGTTTTTCAGTTTCTGCTTGGATCGTAATATCAGTAAATGCGCATAAAATAACAGGGCGCTGCTGGTAATAAGTTGCTGTGCTTACGACATAAAGAACATGTTCCCCAGACTTTAAATTAGTTTTAACCTGTTCTGTGTCAGAAAGAACCTTGATAAGTAATTCATTATATTCATTTGGGTCGTGGGGAGTAGATATATTGGTTATTTTTAGCCAATAACGAGCTAACTCATTCGCAAAGCGTAACTGCTGGGTTTCTTTATCTATTACACATAAGCCGATAGGGGTTGTCGCAATAAGTGTTTGGTTAAAAGATTCATTTTCTAAGATAGCTTGCTGGGAGTCTATTGCGGGTTGTAATATTTTTCGTTGGTACCAGCGGTGATATCCCCATCCACAAAATAAACTAAAGAAAAGTGCAATAACTAAACTGATAGGAAGCCACAGGTTGTCTTCAAAAAAAGCCGCATAACTAATTCTATAATATCCAGTCCATTCATCAGTTTTAGATGAAAGTTTAAGAACTAGGCCATCTCTGGTATAGAAAATACCTTCTAATGCTTCTTCTTCAGGTGCTTGGGTTGTTCCAAGTAGCTGACCATATTTTGCATGAATCAGCCAAAATTGATGTGTGAGTGTGGGGTTTAACATTCGCTCCAGCACGCTAAGCCTTGCTTGGCTTAACATACTAACTGCATAAATATTTTTAGGAGAAATGTGAGCATTCTGCCATAAATGTTCATCAAAACCAGCAGGGATGATCCCAATGAGAATATGATCAAATGGCTCAGGACGTAACCAGATAATGTCTTTTGAATCGCTTTCTTGTGATTCTAAAAATTGAGCATGAATAGTAGGTAAATTTTTTCTAATACTATCAATGACGGAGTAATACAAATTTGGAGAAATAGATTCATTTCCTAAAACTGTTCCAACGGAAGGAACGCTGATACTAATTTGGTCGTGTTCGTTGACAAAAAATACTGCAGCAGCTGGAAAATATGAGCCTCCCCAAAAAGTAGAATAGTAATCAGCTAAATAGGCCCCTAAAGAAAATAATATACTGGGAACGTTGGAACACTCTAAACTCTTGTCACAAGCTAGGGTAAATGGCATTGCAACTAAAGATTCTTTACCTTCGAGTAGATATAATGGCGACCTTGTTGGTAAGAACTGTTCTTGTATTGCATAGGTTCGGCTTTCAACTAACTCTATTAAATCTTGATTTTGCTTATTTAAAGATCGTAAAAACTTTTCTTGTTCATTGATATAGCCTATTAGTGACCTAAAATCGACTTCTAGGCGTTTAGTTTCTTGTTGAACAATTCGCTCTGCACTCCAAATCAATGTTGTTATTAGAATAAATAACAAAGGAAAAGCAATGGTAAGTATGCTATTCGTGCGTCCTGATGTGCGAGTTATCCTTGAAAATGCAGTCGGAGAAGGGGTAGGCATAGCGCTGTTCTCATCGATTATAGGCAAACTCCATGATTTTCATAATAATATAAAATAAACAAATTAAACAATATTTCTTTACGCTAAAGGTTATACAATTGCTGAATTATAATAGTCTTTCAAATCATCTAATTCCCAGCCAAAACCATTTAAATTAGTGATATAGTGTGAAAGTTTAGGATGATGACTCACGACATAGAATAGCCTATGGTAAAAATCTGGGAAATTAATACCGAGTATAAGAATAAATTTAAACAATACATCTACGGTTAACGCATTCTCTCCTCGTTCATAGCGCGATAATTGCTGTTGGCTAATGCCTAACTCTTTCGCAATGTTCTCACCACTAATTCCTAATTCTTGCCGGTATTCTTGTAAGCATTTACCAACTAGTTGGCTGATATAATAAGTTGTATCTTTTTTCTTTTTCATGAGGAAACTTGACCCTAGTATCATTGATTCATAAAACTATTTTTATAGCTAAGAGTAAATTATGACGAAAAGAAAATTTTAGAATATAAGGTATTCCTTAATTGAAAGTTTTAAATAAGATTAAGTCATTTATTTTAGGTTCATATGCAGAGTCTTATTCTAAACATTATAGTTATTTGCACTTTGTTTTATGGGGTTATTTTTATTACTTAACAACATGTTAAGCAGAAATTGTGAGTTGTTCGGTAAGGTTGAGTAGGTTTTATTACATTAAGGCTTAGTTACCTTTTTATTACAAATTATTATTAGCACTTATTGATTAATATTGTATTTGATTATTTTTTTAGCTCAATAGCTAGGAATAAAAAATGATATTGTGGTTTTTTAATGATTTATTTTCATAACTATTAATATAAAAACTTATTTTTAGGTTCTTAGATAAGACAATAGGCTAATAAAAACACGTAATATGAGTTAGGCTTGGCTGTCTAATGGATGAAATGAGAAAAGGGTGAGAATAATAATCTAATTATAAACTTTAGTGTTTGGTTTTTTTTAGGTAATTCCTGGTTATTTGGTATAAGTCAAGTTAATTGACTTTATATTATAGCTGTTTGTATATCAATATTCTGTATAGTGGCGGACTAACCATGTCTAGTAGACCGAAAGGGTATAGAAATAAGTATTTAGGTTAGATAAAAAAAAGATTATAGATTTCAGATTCTTTAGCCGAGTACTCAACTTGAGCTTAGAAATATAAAAGCAAAAAACCGCCTTTTGGGGCGGGTTCTTTAAATATGTGGTGCCCAGACTCGGGAACATTAAACTATTTAATGAATTGATTTTCAAAGTAAATCTATTTTATCTTTTTGTCAAGACCCATAATATACCTCTTTTTTCTACATTGATTGCCATGTTCTGAGCTGACACCCCACCACGGTAAATAATTCAGCTCGGGTGGGGTGGTCTATGAAATCTACCCTCTCAGGCAAACAGCACTGTTAGTGACTCACAGCGAAGATGAAGCACAATTGATGGCTGAAAAATTAACTATCTGAAAAAGGGCAGATTAATTCAGAATGATGATCAATTGAAAGCTGTAAAGCATATGGGGAAGACATCTGATTCGGTATAGCCCAGATACAGGTCCCCTTGATCCGCAGAGGTGAAAATAGATTTGGAATTTAATATGAAAAAACGAGTTATAGGTTTGTTTTTATTGATAGGACTACCTTTGGTTGCAATAGCTGATAATATTCACGTGACGGTGAATTCCTCTATGTACTCTTACCCTGATAATCGGGCGTGTATTAACCCCATTTAACGAGATGTATGCCAGTGTTGATGTAAAAAATACAAGCACAATTCAATGCCAGTCAATCTTGTCAAAATAAAGAGGGCAGTAAGAGTATTTTTGTACACCAAAAGATTACAGCAACTGTGACACTGAGTAATGGAGATAGTTGTCACCAGAGGCTCTCTACCATTGCATTATTTCATGGATTTGATCAAACAGGTCAGTATTTGCTGGTAAATGAAAGTATTGATGATGTTAGTACATATAATTTTGGTAACAAGATCATGTCGTTTGATATTTCGGATGGACAATGCGGTTTTTCAAAAAAACTTTCAGGGTGACTATTATACCCGCTCTTCAGGAAAGGGAGATGCAGATGATTTTCCACACAGCGTTAGCTCAATGAAAATACTTCGAAAGAGGTAAACTGACAATAAAAATATAACTTGTTAATTTACTTGCGTGAATTATGTCCGCTTTAATCGTTATGATTACATCTCGTTATTTTGTATTTCATGATCTTGTGGGTTTTATCCAGTATCTGTGTAAATGGTTTCTGATAAATTATTTAGAAAGACATATGGTTTATGGTTATCACAGATGAAGCATACCAAAGATGATATGCATATTTATTGGTTTTTTGATTTGTTTTGTTAGGCTATGGTGTGAATGGGGCGAATAGATGGAGATATAGCTTTAGATGATTTTAATGGCGCATGTGTGAAATTGTCAGAGTTTTTTCCGATTAAAGATGGGATGTGATATAAATAACTCTGAATAATACCAAGTATATAATCCTACACTTATAGCATATGATAACCTGACTTATCACTCATTATTTTCGACTATTAAAATAAATAATAAAAAAATAATATATATATTTTCCATTATGGAGATTTTATGTCATTGAACACAAATGATGGTTCTAAAGTATATACACCTCTCTCTTTGGCTCTATATGATTGGTGGGTAATAAATATATCTAATAACTATGCATGGCGTTGTAATACTGATGAATTTTTAATTCCTCACTTTAAATCTCATCTTGGTAACAACCATATGGATATTGGTGTTGGGACTGGTTTTTATTTAAAAAAAGCTGCAGATGAAATTAATAAAATATCACTTTCCGATCTTAATATTCACAGTTTAGAATATGCTAAAAAATATATTTCTGATGAGAAATTAAACTCTTGTTTCTGTCATGATATTTTTAATAGATTTACTGGTGAGTTGAGAGGGGCATTTGATTCAGTATCCATATTTTATTTATTACATTGCTTGCCAGGGAAAATGAGTGATAAGAAACAAGCGATAATAAATATCAGTGAAACACTTAAGGATGATGGCACTTTATATGGTGCGACTATTCTTGGAAAGGGGGTTAAGCATAATCGTTTTGGAAGTAAGCTAATGTCAGTCTATAATAAAAAAGGAATTTTTAGCAATGTTTATGACTCTGCGGATTCACTTGAAACGACACTTGCTTCTTTGTTTGAAGATGTTTCTGTTAATATTCAGGGGGCGGTTGCATTATTCATTGCTAAAAATAAAAAAATCAAGTGTAGTAAAATATAATGAGTTATGGTCAAATCTGGTGTACGAGCATCAGGCGGTTTTCCTGTCTGACTGCTCCATTACTTGTTCGCCGTCTTGGAATTTAACGTTATTGACCACGAGGGTTAGCAGTTGAAATCCTTTCAGGCGGTTCCAGCGCTTCTGCGCTGATTGCAGCAATTTATAAACCATTGCTAGGGTTGTGTTTCTTGAACCGCAGTTGCGGGTTTTGCTGGTTCTTAAACGTACTGTAGCGAAGGCAGATTCAATTGGGTTGGTGGTGCGTATACTCACCCAATGTTCTGCTGGAAAATCGTAGAAAGCCAACATGCTCTCACGGTCTTTAGCTAAGCATTCCATTGCGCGTGGGTACTTAGCAGTAAACCTTTCCAGCGCTATATCAAAGGCTTTATGAGCCTTCTCACGCGTCTCTGCCATCCAGATATCATGCAGTGCTTCTTTTACTTTGGGTTGCACTGCCTTGGGCAGTTTGTTGAGCACATTGGCCGTCTTATGCACCCAGCAACGTTGCTGTTTGGTCTGCGGGTATACTTTGCTCAGAGCCTTCCAGAAGCCCAGAGCGCCGTCAGCTGTTGCCAGCTTTGGGCAGGTCGTAAGCCCACGCGCAACCAGGCCATTCAGCAGCTCAAGCCAGCTGGCTTCGGACTCGCGATAGCCTTCTTCAACAGCAATCAGTTCCTTGCGGCCATGCTCTGTCACGCCCATCACCACCAGCAAGCACAAACGGTCATCGAGGCGGACGTTGCTGTAAATACCGTCAACCCAAAGGTACGCGTAGCGCTTGTCACTCAAATCGCGCTGTCGCCACTCTCGGTGCTCATCAATCCAGCGTTCCTTGAGCCTGGAAATGGTGTTAGCTGACAGACCTTTGGCATTCTCACCCAGCAAGGCTGCAAGGGCTTCTTGGTAGTCTCCAGTGGAAATACCTTTGAGATACAGCCACGGTAATAACTCTTCAACGCTGCGGGCACGCTTGAGGTATGGCGGTAGCAGTGCGCTGGTAAAACGAATACCAGAGCCGCTACGATCACGCACTTTTGGCACCTTGATATCAACATCGCCAATGCCCGTTTGGATGCTGCGCTCAGGCAAATAGCCGTTACGCACCACAGCTTTGCGGCCATCGGGTAAACGCAGTTCTTCATGAGCTTGCAGCAGTTGCTGCAGCTCTACTTCAACTGCTTGCGCAATGAGCTGACGAGCACCATTACGCAATAAAGCAGTTAGCACATCAGTGCCAGTTTCATCTGGTTGTGAAAGAACATTCAGGGTAATATTTGTCATGGCGTATCGCTCTACTGTTAATTATTTCTTGGAGGAAACAATCAACAGGATACGCCACCCTCTTTTCCCCTCATACACCACAAATGACTATAGCTCAAATATAATTATCTGTAATAAAAAATGATTTGCTTATATAGGTGACAATATATTCTTTTTTTGATTTTACACATGATGTTATTCAGCTTAATCGGATAACTGATTGGGGGAATATTTTAAGAAATAAAGAGTGGCTTTCACTTCGAAGGCCACTGTCATCATCAAATGGGGGAGATGTAAAAAAACAAGCTTGTGTTGTTAATACTCAACAAGAGTAAAGTTAATTATAGAAAACCGGCCGCTTTAAATTTTGCTAATGCATCCGTTTTTTGTGCTGCAGTTAATGGGCGTAGTGGACGGCGGGGGTCACCAACATCAATACCATGTAATTGCATTGCAACTTTACCTGCAGCAACACCACCGTATTCTACCAGCACACGAATAATTGCAATTACTTTATCCATACATGCAGCGATACCATCGTAATCACCAGTGTTAAATTTCTCAATTATTTCAAGATATAAAGGAGCCGCATAGTTATAGGTGCTTCCTACAGCGCTTAACGCCCCACAAGCTAACCCTGCCGGTATAAATTCATCTACACCAAATGGAATGTCGTATTTACCGCCATCAACACGTAAACAACGTTGAAATTCATACATATCAGGAGAATTAAATTTCATTCCGGATAAATTCGGAATTGTTTTTCCTGCCGCTTGTAAAAATTTTTCCATGTCAATGTTTAGACCTGACATAGTAGAGTGGTAGTAATAAAAGCCTTTAGAAGGCGAATTCATCGCTGCTAAACGACAATATTCAACTAAGTCATCTACATTGCTTGGTTTAAAGAAACAAGGACCAATTACTGATGTAGCTTGAATATCTAACGTTTCAGCATGACGGGATAGCTCTATAGTGTCTGCAATACTGAGTGCACCTGTATGAACAATGATATCTAGTTGTCCTTGACTGGCAGCAGCCCAGCATTCAGCGACTTTTTTGCGTTCTTCGACAGAACAATGGATACCTTCTCCTGTTGTTCCTAATACGTAAGCACCAGTGACACCACTTGCAATAAGATGTTCTGCAATTTTATCAATGACAGGATAATTAATACTGCCATCGGCAGCAAAAGGTGTATGAGGTGCAGCGATTAATCCAGAGAGTTTTTTCATTATCATTCCTTTTTTGGAGGTTGATTTCTTTATTTATTATGATATGGAGTTTTACTCTATATTAAGGCTCAATCGTTCAGAACGCAATAATGAAATTAGCGTTAAAGAAAGAGAAAAATGAAAGTGTGATCTTTAGCTGGTTTTTGTTCAAGACCACATAACACTGATTATAACCTCATGCTGAATTGGTATTTTTTAATGCATTTAGTGTACGCAGTTTTTGCTCTTTGACCATTTCAGGTTGAGCTTGGACAAGTAGGGTATATAGTAAGTCTAAAACGAACAGTTGTGCTGTTTTTGTACCAATAGAATCACCTTGTAATTTCCCCTGTCGATTACCATTAATCAGATAATAATTGGCATATTCCATAATGTGTGAACCTAAATTATGCGTTAGCGCAATTGTGGTAGCCCCTGCTTCTTTTGCAAGTTTCAGTGCATGAACTGTTTCCGGTGAGTTTCCGGAATGGCTGATACCAATCGCGATATCACCCGGTTTCAATAAGGAAGCCTGCATATACATAAAATGGTTATTGGTAACAGCATCCACTCGATATCCAATACGCATCAGTTTATTTTTTAGATCCTCTGCTGTGATCCCTGAGGAGCCCACACCGCAGATAAAAACATAATTCGATGATAGCAACGCATTTACAGCATCTTGGACTTGCGTCATATCAAGTAAATTTAATGTTTCTGATAACACATTATTGATGGTTGCTTGTAATTTTAAACCTATAGTATGGATATCATCCTGATGGCTAACTTCAGCATCAAGGATTGGTGATTCTTCACTATCCGATGTCGCCATTTCAATGGCTAAATCCATTTTAAAGTCTTGAAAGCCCTTATAGCCTAAAGTGCGGCAAAAACGCACTACAGTTGCCTCACCCGCCTTAGTCGCTTGGGAAAGTTGTGCGATGGAAAGCTGAGTGACTTCAACAGGATGAAACAGGATATATTCAGCAATACGCTGTGATACTCGCGTCAGGCTATTTTTCATTGCCCCTAGTGTGTCGAGTATTTTACCTGGCTTCAGTCTGGTAACTGACTGTTTTGTCATGAAAATTATCCTTGTTTGCCGAAGTTCAAAGGGAATGGAATTCTGCTAACAAGAGTATCAATTCTGGCGGGTTAAAAAAAGCCTTGCTCTTATAATTATGTGATAATAACAAAACGCTTTATTCCATTTGCATCAATATACAATTTATTGATGCATTAGAAATAAAGCGTTTAATTGGAACTGATGAAAATTAACTTGTCAGCAAATTAAGGTTTACCTTAATTACTGCTTTTTTTAATATACAGTTTCCTTTCTCTGCTGCTATACCTGGTTTATGGGGTTCATAAGGCATAAAAATAGCAAACATAGAGGGTGTTAATGACAATGTTTGACAATTTTCAATGACATCTGTGAGTTGGTAGTCATCCGCTTCACTGTAAACAGTGGCATTTTTAGCCGAATTTCGAACACCGTAATCTATAACTTCCTCACCGGATAGTAAAATTTGTATATCAATATAGCGATGATGTAATTCTGCACATTTTTGTTCTCGAGACTGTGTTTCAAATGACATTACATTCATGAATACATCATTATCATCAATAGGGTAGCTTCCCGGTTCTAAAGAGAATGGGTCGAGTGCGAGTGCCTTTTTAATTATATTACGTAATACCAAATTTATTTCAGGCATTACTGCCGCGTCAGATATATGACCAAATAACATAGATACCTCCTATGAGTTCCTTGATATTTCACTATCATCCAATGAAATTTGTTTTGCTGCCGAGAAAAATGGCGCAGTAATTGTACCAATAATGACTACTGACATAGCACCTATTACACCATAGAAGAAAAAGTTAAGGTCACTGCCATAACGGGCTGCTAATACAGCAATGATACTTACTATAATGCCTGCGACCGCACTACCTGCATTAGCACGTTTAACAAAAATACCTAACATAAATAGTCCGGTCATAGGGCCACCCATTAAACCGATTAAGCTGTTAAAAGCATCCCATATTTCAGACTCGTCAGATAAAACTAGCCAAATTGTGGCTAAACTACTGAATACTCCAGCTATAATTATAACTAATCTGGCGACTTTCATTTTTTGTTCTGAACGCCGTTCAACTTTACTTAAGCGAATATAGATATCAGAATTAAAGCAACTAGAAATACTATTTAAGCTACTAGATATGCTCGATTGAGCAGCGGCAAAGATAGCTGCAATGATTAGCCCAGAAATACCCACTGGCATTTCTGTAACAATAAATAAGGGTAAGATACCTCCGGTATTAAAACCTTCAGGTAACAAACTTGGATTTTGTTTGTAATACACAAATAGGGCTGAACCAATGGCAAAAAAGAAAATAGGAATAATGGCAACTAATTTAGCATTTGTGATTAAAGTACGTTTAGTTTGTTCGATAGAATCAGTCACAATGTAGCGCTGGACAACATCTTGGCTTGCAGTAAATTGTTGAATATTGGCAAATAAAAAACCAATCATTAATACAGGAATAGTACTGTCAGTCCAACTCCAGCGTAACTGTGCATCCGGGAAAAATTTATCAGCCTGTGCTGTTGTGGTAAAAATCTCACTAATACCTCCATCAACTTTAAAACAAATCATGATAAAGATTAAAACAGCACCACCTGAAAGTAACAATCCCTGAATAACATCTGTCCAAATAACGCCTTCAATCCCTCCCATCCATGTATAAATAATACATAATAGACTAATCAGTACAACTAATATAATAGGGTCTATCCCTATGAAAGGACGTAGTGCGAGTACGGTCAAATAAGTGATAATTGCAATACGACCAATATGAAATAACATAAATGACAGGCTGGCAAATAAACGACTTCGTATATCAAAACGGGCTTCTAAATACTCATAGGCTGAAGTAATTTTTAATTTTCTAAAGAAAGGAATATAGAAATAAAATACTAATGGCAAAATGGCGATCGCTAAATATTGGCCAATAATAAAAGTCCAATCAGAAGTATAAGCTTTCGCTGGAATTGACATAAAGGTAATTGAGCTTAATGTTGTTGCAAAGACAGAAACACCGGCAGCCCAACCGGGAACCCGCCCCCCGGCACGAAAATAATCATCCGCTGTTTTTTGGCGTTTAGAGAAATAAACACCAACGAGTAACATTGCGGCTAAATATCCAAATAGCACTGCATAATTAACGAAACCAAAATCATGTAATTGCATTTTTTTAGTCCTGCCATATGTAAGGTAAAAGGTAAGAAGTACGACAGTTTTTTAGTGTTTCCTAGCCCAAAGAACGGCTCCCCAAAGTCCAGCATTATGATGATAGTGAGCAGCTAAAATAGGGACTTGTAACGCCTCGGGCTGTTGTCTGATAGCTGCTTGAACAAGCTCGATATATCCATTTGCTAATCCAACACTTCCACCAATAACAACACAGTCGGCATCTATTATTGCTTTAATATCAGCAACTAAATTAGCTATAGTACTTGCTGAGTTTTCAATTATTGTTTTCGCTTGAAGGCTTCCCTGGTAATAGGCAGTAAAAATAGCTTTAGCATCTTTACCTGCAAGTTCATTTACAGCTTGTGAAGCAATGGCACGGCCGGAAGCGATAGCTTCGACACATCCATAACGACCACAGCCGCAAAGAGGGCCATGAGGATCAGCTATAGTGTGGCCTAGATGGCCTGCAATACCTCGTTTTCCTAGCTGTAATTGTCCTTGTTGAATTAGGCCGCCCCCAACCCCTGTCGATACTGTAATAAATGCCATATCAGAGATATTTTCATGGCGGTAATCATATTCAGCCCATGCAGCAGCTTGAGCATCATTGAGTAACCAGCAAGGCAAACCGGTTATTGTAGAAAGTGTTTTTTTTAACGGGAAATTTTTTAATCCTCCCAAATTATTAGGATTTAATGCAGTTAATACGCCATCACAGATAATCCCTGTAGAGGCTACGGCGACACCATCTGCATACGCTTTTAGTGGTGTAGTTATCGCCACCAAAGCTTCATAGAGTTGAGTTGGTGATGCACTTGCAGGGGTTGTAATTTGAGTATGGTGCGTAAGTTGATTGTCTCGACTGATTAATGCAGCCGAAATCTTTGTTCCTCCAATATCAATTGCTAATATATTCATTTAACTAATTCCTGCTGTAACTTGAGGGCATGGGTAAACCAATCACAGACATGTTCAAGTCGGGTTAATGCGGAACCAACTGTGACAGCCCAAGCTCCAGCTTGTATAGCTCTTGCTGCAATCATAGGTGTGTTATAGCGGCCTTCGGCTATTACACGGCATCCATTTTCAGCGAGTGCTGCCACTAATTGTAAATCAGGTAATTTTGGTATTTCACCACCGGTATAGCCAGACATAGTTGAACCAATAAATTCTGTTCCTAATTCCTGGCAATACATTCCCTCATTAAATGTGGAACAATCTGCCATTGCCAACCTATTGAAGTGGTGTATGCAAGCTAATAACTCATTGACTGGAACTGGGCGTACACGATCCGTACCATCAAAAGCGATAATATCGGCACCTTCTGTTGCTAGTGCTTCTACATCACTTAACCAAGGTGTGATCCTGACAGGACTATCCAGTAAATCGCGTTTGACAATACCAATAATTGGCACATCAATAAGAGGGCGAGTTGCTTTTAAATTATCTATTCCCTCAATTCGTACTGCTACTGCACCTGCATTAACTGCAGCTTGAGCCATTGCAGCAACAATTTCTGGCTTATCCATAGGGCTATTATCGACAGGCTGGCAAGAAACGATCAGCCCTCCTTTTTGTTGAATATCCGTAGTCATCTTTTCAATCAATGCCATTTTGAACTCACCATTTTATTTTGAAGTATAACTCCAATTAATGTTATTTTATGAAGCTAAATTCCTCAATTACGAAAGTCGTAATTTGTGAAGAAGATCAAATAATAAAATATTTTTCTTAATTTATTGATAAATATGAAAAAATAATATAGTGAGTAATGGAGTAATTACTCACTATAATTTTTGGCATCTTTTTACATAAGATTTAAAAGTGGAATTGTAATCCTAAACGATACCTAGTTTGACGGGCGTCACTGGTCGGGCTTACCGCAACATTTCCAACTTCAATATAAGGAGTGAATGTGTCACTCAATTGGTAAGAGAAAGAGACATTATGTTCATAATTACGTTTCTTATTATCATATTTTATGCCATCGCTATACATTTGTGTGTAGTCATATTCAATTTTGTATTTATTATATTTATAGCCAATAAACGCATCAAAGCGATTTGTTTTTTCGTCATCAACAGCTTTTTTTGTTTTTCTGGCATAATCAAAACGATAACGGCCTGCAATATATAAACCGTTATCAAAATTATATTGCGCCTTTAAATAAGGTTTATAAATTGATGTGTCTGTAACTGTTTCAAAAATTAATCCCGGTTGTAACGTTATACTTTTATTTATCTTATGGTTGTAACTTAGCCCCATTTCGATAGCATTATTAACAACATCACTAAATACTTTATCTTTTTCGCCGTCAACACCACCTGACTTTATACTGGCATCAATATAAAATCCGATACCATTTGAAAATGAATGAATAAAGGCAATGCGATCTTTATTTATTCTGGATGAATCTGAATATTCATGACGAAAGTCTAGTGTAGTCGCATTTAATTGAAATGACATAAAAAAAGTACAACATGCCAATAAAATTTTATTATTAAACATAGTTTTTACCTGAGTGGATAAGACTCCATAAATTTAATATGGAGTTCTTGGTTGGTTATTATAATTTATAAATTTAACTGGTTTAGTTAATAATTAGCTCTTTATCTTTTAATGTTAAAGTGATTACAGAATTAACTGCCTCACCTTTTGTAGTTTCACCTCCGATTAAATATAGTGAATTACCATGCTCAATAGTGATTCCATAACCAAGAGGGATCGGTAATTCACCAATTACTTTCCATTGATTATCAATCAACCCATAAATTTCTTTATGCCATTTTTTGTCTAAATCCTGATGTGCAAAATAATGTTTCTGTGAATACTTAGCCTGAGACCCAGGGAAGTTAGCACCCCCAGCAACAAGTAAGGTATGAGCACTATAACCTGCAAATGCACCAGCCAAGCCATCTTGCTGCTGCTCAGGTGATGGTGGAGGAAGTTTCTGTACAGTAGTATTCCACTGTAGTTGATTATTTTCTAATATAGCCGTTTGTATTTCACTAGTACGTAACCCAGGTTTTAATTCACCGTTAATCAAGGTTATTGAATTGTTATCATTTACTACTAATGAAGAACCCGCAGTTCCATTAAAAGGAATAGTGCCTAATGAACCCCATTGATTATTATCTGCATTATAAGTTAGTATGACTCGATTAAAAAAATAGCCTTCTATGGGTTTATTAAAGTAATCATTAATAACTTTATTTTTAATAGATGAATTGTTTTTAGCATTATTTAAATTAATGAAATATTTATCAAATATTTGCTTGTTTACTCCTCCAAGAATGATAGCTTTATTGGTGCTGATACTAACTCCTGCATGACCAACCAAGCCATAAGGTGAACTAGTATCTATTTTTTCCCATTTGTCTTCACTTGGTGAATAACGATAAACATCTGTTAATGAGCTTATTGTTTCACTATCAATATTTTCTTTTCCCGCTCCGCCGAATATATAAATATTATTATTTAACTTAATTGCTATAGCTTGGTCTCTTGGCGTACCCGGAAAATCAGCTATTTTTTCCCATTTTTTTTTATTTTCATTAAGATCAAGTTTATACCATGAGTTTCCTGTACTACCTAAACCTATGTAAATAATATTTTGGTTAATTACTCCGGTTCCATTTTTTAATGTCACAGGAAGGGCGGGGAGTTTCTCAGCAAAACTGGTCGATGAGAATATTGGTGAAGACAGTATTATGGTGAAAAAGAGATAAGATATTTTCTTTATTATTTTCATACGCGTTCACTCTTGTAGTGGTTATAAGTGAGATTTCTATTTAGAATTAAACTCCAATATAAAACATCAAATGAAGTATAACTTCAAATTAATGTTTTATAAAATGTGAAGATGGTCAAGTTATCTTTTTAAACTCTATATTTTTTCCTTACCTGAAGGTTAGTCTTAATTTAATTTTGAATTAATACGAGCTATGTAAACATGTGTTACTAATTGATAATATTGATATTTATATTACGTTGGTGATATAAGAACACGCAAGCCATGCTAACGCTTACTGCTATAAAACATCCCGACATAGTTGAATATGCCGCTCCGGGTTTCTTTCCATATTTCGGATAAAACTCATTAAATAGCGCAGCATATTGCTACACATATTATTTTATGTATATCTGCCAGACACATTAAAGCGTAGCATGACTGTATCAGCTCAGATTTAAGCTGACAGGTTTCGTAGATAGAACACAATTCAATCTGATAGCCTAGTGTGAATGAAAAGCTGAAATTGACATATCTGTTAAAGTTAATGATTTGTTTTTATGGAATACTTACACAAGAAAATAAGAGATAGGTTTATGAGGGGGTATAGGTGTCTTTAACAGCAAAGAACATCTGCAAAAATGGCATGAAATCCAGTAAATAAATAACGTGTTGCAACGACCTGAAATCTACCGTAGCTAGAAAAGCAAAAAACCGCCTTTTGGGCGGGTTCTTTAAATAAGTGGTGCCGGACTCGGAATCGATTTTTCATTATAACTGGTTGTATTTAAATCCATTAATTGAATTTGATTTTATTTATACCCTCTTTTGTACCCTCGGTCCGTTTGGTGGGTTTTGTTGAGCACGGTTGGGGCGATAGAGCGCAGCAAATAGATTGGTTTTTTGCACAGATGACAGGTGTAATTATAACGTATTCGAATCCTTTTTAAGTATACATTTAATGGGGATCATGTTCATGTTAATTGTTTCTAGTATGAATCATGGTATTGCCAATTTGACATGTTTAATGATGTCTTATTGTGTCATTTTTGTTTAATTCCTCAATGTCTAATTCAGTTAAGATCCAACGGTTTGATATGTGCCATTGAATACTAATCAAAGTGGAAGTAGGCTTAATTTATCCATCCAATATAGGATAAACTCAAAGTGATCAGTACTTATTCAATTCAATGTCACACACATGACACACGCATAAGGGCCATCTCTGTCTTGGCGACGTTCAACATAAACAGCTAACACGCCACGACAATCTGGCACCTCCTTACCAATATAATGCTCGCTATTACCAACCCATTTATACTTTCCCCTACAATAACGAGCAAGGCGAGAGCCTAAATGTTGCTGATGGATCTTCATTGCTGCAGATTTACGGATGATATTCATGGTTCACCTCATACTAAGCCATGCTCAGCGAAAGAGAAGATTTGCTGACCACCGATGATCAGATGGTCAAGCACTCGTACTTCAATTAGCTGCAATGCTTTTATTAATTGTTGCGTGATAGATTTATCCGCTTGGCTTGGTGTGATATCGCCTGACGGATGATTGTGTGCAAAGATAACGGCAGCAGCATTAAAATGAAGTGCTCGTTTGACGACTTCACGAGGATAAACCTGTGTGCTGCTAATCGAGCCAGCAAACAGGGTTTCACTGCTTATCAACTGATTTTGTTGATTCAAGTAGAGCACAATAAACGCTTCACGCTCTAATGCTGACATTTTTAGCCGTAACCAATCCCTCACATTTTGCGTTGATGTAAAAGCAATACCCGGTTCACGCAGATACTTATCCAGTATGGTCAACGCACGTTTGATAGTACGTTGTTCATTAGGAAGCAGTGTTAAGGTATTCGTATAAGTATTGATACTCTCCATCGTTAATATCTCCATCATTACGAGGCTAGTTGAAGCATATTTTCAGCCATCACCCACAAGGCTCGGTTAAGCTTCACATCACCATCAATCCCATTCACTGAACGCGTGCGAGCGCGTTTACCTTTCGCATTTCTGCCTGATAATCCCCCTTTAATTAAATTTTCTTGCAAACGTTGGTACACCGTCCAAAGATCGTCCTTCTTATCTTCAACACGGCGTGGCTGTAATACTTGCGCTTCGGTCACAGGTTGATGTGCTTCACCATAACGATATGTGAGAGCAGATTGAGCAAAGATGTGTTGGGCTGGTGGCGGTAATAATAGGGACTGCATGGCATCACGTTGCTCATCCATGCGTTCAAATAGCCCTAATACTTCATAAGCCCCTTCAATCACTTTTTCCACCACATCGCCCTTGTGCGGTACACGCACCTCACCAAAGGTTTGTCCGCAAATTAAGCCATTCTGACAAACGAATCGGAACATCCCCGGTAACATCTGATAACTCGATGAGCCATCATGGCTATTGAGTAAGATGATTTCAGGCACTAGGCTGCCCGTAATTTGGTCATGGCGTCTCAGCCGTAACAGATGCTTAGTATGATCGCGACGGCTTTCATCTCGCACACGAGTTTGGCATGCAAAAGAACAGATAAAAACCTTCTTTCTGTAAACTATCGAGTAAGGTATGTAGGAATATAAGTGCACTTTTCGCTACGAGATTCATATTTTTCTTCTGAAAACACACTGGGTACTGTGCGAAACAATTCTTCAATCGTTAATGGGCGGTCGCGACGGATACTATTTGCCGCACCAAAGCGGGATGCTAAGCGAGTCATAATGAATTTCCTTTAAAATAAAGTAGATAGATAAGAAGTCGGCGTAAATAAGGGCGAGGTTAATCGATTAAATGGAAAATAGCGGAACGTTCAGGATGTTGCGCCGCATAATCACGCAATTGATAAAAGCGATCGACGAGGGTGTCACTTTCCGTTTGAAAGGACCATAAACTGTACATCATCAAACACACAGCTATGCCCGCAGCTTCAGGACTGAGTTCCGCTTCGTTACCATTATGCGGATTGAATAGCGTAAGCTCCTCTTGATTCAAATCGGGATAAATAAAAGCGCCGCCATTAGATAAAGTGCAATATTCCCAATACCCGCCGTGGTAGTCCTCACAAAACTGGCCCATGGTAGTAAAAATCACCACTTCAAAGGTTGAAAAGCCTTTAACGGTGCCAAAATGAGTTTGCCAAAAATGCGTGCGCTGGCGGTTGGAAGCGGGTGTTGAGATGATGGGTTCAAGTGTCATAAAAAAGCCCTTTTGTGGATGTTACGAAATAAAAAAGGCAGACCGATTGGTCTGCCGTTATGTTGAATCTACATTGAAATAGTTGAGTTTTAGTGGTCACTAAATAGCCCGTTGAGTAGTCGTTCAATGGCTCCCCCCAATAAGGTTGTGCAAGCAAGCGTCGCCCCAAGTCGAGCCGCTTGAATTTCCGTGTCGGAATACTTGCCTTCAAGCGCAAGTTGTTCATTGACCGTCTTCTGGGCGTAGTAGGTGATAGACACCAGTGTCACAACACTCACAGAGGTAGCGATAAGTTTAAAAATGGACATAGATTACCCTTTAGTCAGGCGTTCATTGAATATGAACGCCGAATAGTGTGTGAAAACTCAGTATTGATATCGGGCGATATCCGGTTTTTGAAAGGATTGTGTTTGGTAGTAAAATAACGCTTTTGCTATTCCGTTAATAATTTGAGGGGTTTCAAGTTTACCTTGATACGCCCATGCGACGGCATCTGTTCTTGCTAAACGGCTCAATGTTTTTTCCATCATAGGGGTAAAATCCTCCTGCCCTTGTTTATCCTCTAGGTTATACAGAACATGCGTTAGAACAGGCTTTTCAGGGTTAACGAGGCTCCAAATAAAAACTTGGGTGATTGACCAGTCGTGTGCATTTTGTTGTGCACGTTTTAGGTCTGTGATGTATTGCTCCGTGATTTGAATGGCTTCATTTTGCTGGTGTCTAAATTGTGTTAACGCATTGGCATTGTGTTGCTGAAGCTCAGAGACCTTTTTCCGGAGCATTGCCTCGACATTTTCTGTTTGGTTTAACCACGGTAATAAATACAGGCTAACATCAGGGGCGTGGTCATTCAATGTCTCCGTTAACGTATTCCACGCTTTAAGCTGGCGCTCGGCTTCCTCTGACGGAGTATAACCGGCATTAAATGCAATTGGTGTCGTCATTGCATAGGGCTGGTCAACATTGCCTCTGAGCAATGACCAGTCATGTCGGGACAGTGTTGTGATGAGCTGTAAAACCTGTGTAAGCCTCTGCTCCTCAAGGGTTGAATCTGTTTTCGGTGTTTCCGCATTGGCAAAGCGCGGTATGAATTTAGTCATACCGTCTATTGCCGTTTGATACCAGTTATTTAAATCGTGGTTAATGGCGTTTTGTAATGCCCCTTTAGCTAACTGACACTTATAGACCACCAAGGGCCTTTCTTGTTCATCCGTTAAGGTTTCCCATGTTGGCGAAACACAATCTTTACGATGGTTGAGTACCCCACCGAGTGTGACACTGCGGTCGTAATCATAAATCAACCCTTGAACACGCAAAATGTCTTGGGAAACAGTCTTAGCAGTCGTTGAGGTTGCATCATCACATCCCAGCAAGAGTGCGCTGCTGATGCAGACGGTATAAAAAATAGTTTTCATCTTAATACCTTATAATTTAACGAGTGATTGAATATATTGGTAATGGGGCAAGGCTTGAATAAACGCCTCTTCACATAACCGTTGGTTGAGGTCTTCACGATAACGAAAGCCCCGCGCCGTCATGACCACGTCTTGCAAGGCCATCACATCAAAGACATGAATGTGCTCCGCGATATCAGCGGCGAGATACCAATGACCTTGGTAATAAATCAACTTATACGGGGCAACGTTCGTGATGTTTTTTCCTTGGTGGGTAAATTGCAGTAAACGCCGTTTTACAATGGCTTGTGTTAGAATATAAAAGCCCCCGAACAGCGAGGGACGCTGCTTAGGTGGCGTGTGGTAGACAATAAACGGTGAATCAATTGTTGGGTCGAGCAGAACCGTCAGCAGCTTCCTGTCTAAAGCCGGAAACAGTGAGGTAATATGCGTAATAGCCGCAAAGCGCAATATGTCCTTATCGGTACGAAAGGGACGCTGTGATGCTGCCAATCGATAGCCACCTTGGTGATATTCCAAGTCCAGATATTGAAGGCGCTCATTAAAGTCACGCCGTAGGGTACGAGTCGAGACATTGAGCTCTTCTGACAGCTCGGATAAATAAACGGTTTCCCCGCGAAATAATTGACTAATAATAAACGCCAACCGAGACGCAAGCCGGTCATGGCGAGACACAGAAGTCGACATGATGTTGTCCTTATTAAAATAGCTCCGGCAAGCGGATAGAATGGGATTGATAAACCTTATTGCGATAAGGCTTTTTGTCGTAAGTACGCCACAATGATGCAGGCGGGGACGGTGACCCGATAAGCGGGTCCCGCTAAGTCAGCGACAAGCCATGCAGAGCTCACAGCAAGACCAATCGGACCCGCAATCAAGGAAAGTGCTCGGTGTGCGGCAAAGAGTGTGCCAATGGTGGCAATCCCGCCGAGTGCATTAATCACGCCAATGGCTGAGAGTGTGGCCACTTCCAGCGCGGCAATGCCAGAGGTACGGATAGCCGCTTGAACCGCAATCAAAATCAGTTGAGGTGTGGGGTTGGTGAGGTTAAGTTGCATATCACGAGAGAAGGCTTGTAGCTCTTCTGTGGTCAGCTCATTTAAGCTTTTTTCTAATACTTTCAATAACAAATTTAATTCCAAGGTTTCGGTATTACCCTCCTTTGGATAATTGACATCAAGGTGGTCACAGACATCCTGTAAGATTTCACGGTACAACACGCCCTTATTGCCTCGAACGAGACTCATCAAACTGTTAGCTCCAAAGGCTTGCAACTCTGCCGCAATCGACATCCAATATTGCTGGTGCTCCGGATGGTAGAGTTGATATTCAGGCGAGCTGGTTAAGGTTTCAGTCCAACGCTTTTGTCCGTCTTTGCTGTCGTGAGTCAGTACAGACACAAGCAAGCCCAGTTCTTCATTGCTGCATTCACGTAAAAACGCTAAATCGGTATCTAATCGGTAAGTTGCCATCGGTGTTATTCCTCAGTTTGAAAAAGAGAACACTACGATAACAACCTCACCGGACAGGTTATGTCCGGCTATTTGACTTTTTTTCGGGGGAAAATGGAGGGGAAATGACAGGATATGTCCTTGAAAAACATTAAGTGATTGATATTTAAATTATTTCAATATCACAATAATACTGTATATCTGATTATTTTTTGATTGTGAACGATACAAAAGAAAGAGTACGTAACTTTATTTTTTCTTATGGCGTTTTGCTTTCATTGAATTTATACAGGCAACCCCGATACTGCGAGCTTTAGGCTGCTGATATGTTTGTTTCGCTAATCTAAACAAATACCCTTTAAATTGGATGGCGTTCATTTCATTTGTAAAATGATGGAATATCGTGTCGTCATTCCAGTCAGGATATAATATATGCAACATTGAAGTTTTATCTCGCTGCACACTTCTGACATATTTTTCCGTTTTTTGTTCATCAGAAGGCTCATTATTAATAGGTGTTAGATTATTTCTACTTCTCCGTTTATTGGCATCTTTAGTCCAAAAGAGCAAGCTTTCATACCCACCTTTATACGAATCTTTTGTTTGTGTTAAAAAAAGGATTTTCCCTTCTAATTGGTTTTTAAATAGAATAGAATTCCAAACCGATTTTATCTCATCAGTCATTCTATTATTGAACTTTCCATTTGAAATATATAAGTGAATACGAATGTATTTTTCATCAGAGGCGCTCACTTTTAGTGAAGTCCAAAAGTAACCTAATATATGTTCATTTAGCATAACTCGCGAACGAATATGGTTAAAAAAATCCGTCACACATTGCATTAAAGCGTTATCTTGCTTATCCTTATTATCCTTATTATCCTTATTATCCTTATTATCCTTATTATCCTTATTATCCTTATTATCCTTATTATCCTTATTATCCTTATTATCCTTATTATCCTTATTATCCTTATTATCCTTATTATCCTTATTATCCTTATTATCCTTATTATCCTTATTATCCTTATTATCCTTATTATCCTTATTATCCTTATTATCCTTATTATCCTTATTATCCTTATTATCCACTTTAATTGAAAAAATAAGATGCCCCGCATTTTTATTCCTTTTTATCATCGTTTGATGGTATTCATAAAGCCTATTAAAGATATTGTTTTTTTGATTCAAAGACCTTTTCAGTAAGGTTATAAATTTAGCGCCACCTAGGATTTTAATCTCACCATCGATGACACCTTCGTAGTTTGCATCAATAAAATCAATTAGATTTATTGATGTATTTGAGCCGGTGGGAAATCCACCATAGAGGACATATTCATCCGCCAACGCAACGATTTGTTCGTTGATTTTCTTAGTCCTTTCAATATTAATTCCATCATCTTTTTTGTCTAACAGTAAAAAATCAAAGTCGTTATACATCGATTTGAGTGACATTCTTATCTCCCTAGTCTGCTCAATTACATACTGCCTCATCATACAAGTTAGTCTGCTATTATAATACAAGTTAGTATTACATATAGATACAAGTTAATTTACCTCTACTGCCGCATGGTTTTCAGCGGATAAGTTTGTATCATTAAAGCCAGGATGGTTTGAATCAATAAACTAGGCGTTTCGCATGCAAGTAGTGTCGTTTTTATATTATTAGATGTGAGATATGTTAGTAAAGCAGTAGCGATTATAGCTCTAGACTAAATCTAATACTTATCGCCCCCTCAGCAATCATCATACACTTTGACTAAAAAGTCATCAATAGGAGGCAATAGAAGCTCGTTTAATGATAAAAAAGATCGTTCATTAGCATTATTAATAATTACATGTGGTACATAAAAACTGCTTCACTGTGAATGTTTCGCCAAGTTTAAACACCATTTGCATTATTTATTCGAATAGGCTCCTAAGTTTCATGTTTATATCTAAATAATATGGCCTAAGTTAAATTATCCCATCTACCTCATTTTTATTTCGTGGAGACGAGTAGTACCATTCTTTTTTATTTTACATCGAAATATGAACAAACATTCGGATTGCATAGCTTTTTAATTTAGTTCATTATAGCCATGAATTCCCACTATAGGTGATAGTAGATAAAAAAACAGACTGAGCACCGAGTTTAATATCAAAGCAGCATACCCAAAACAACCAAAACTGGCATATAAAAATTAGTGCGTGTCTTACGTCTATATTGGTGAATAGAAATGATTGTCTAGATGTTAAAGTTAACAATACCTAACTTAATTTATTCATTGAGTTAAAGATTGTATTGTTATCACAAAAATAACGTGAATTTCTTATTAAAAAAAGACTAACTTTCACCTCTGATAACTAAGTGATTAAGCCATTATTTTGTGTGTAGGGTGCACTTTCGTGTTTAACTGGTCTTAAAATAATGGGGATTAATCTAGGATTATTATATTATTATATTATAACAACATTACAATTACAGAGTCATTACAATAATAATTAACTATTGCGATTAAATATAACTAATCATTCCATTTATAAATAAGCCACATGACAACGAGAGTGATTAAATACACAACAACTCCGGTATTGAGACGCTGTATTATAATGCTTAATTGCAATATGAAACGAAAGGGTAATAATCTCCTATCCAGTTAATCTCTGACTCTCTTGTTCGATTACAAGGTAATTAGGTTCGTCACCTAATGACGCAATATCATCGCGTGGCTGACATAACCCGAGTCGAAGATATAATGTCACCTTGCTACTATTGCTCCTTAAGACCAAAATTACCTACAGGCTCTAACCTTACTCAGCTTACAGAACGCCATGCTATCTTAGTACGCTGTGTTTTATTGTTTATAAACATATTGGGTTATGCTATCAGTCCCCATTGACTACCAAAGTCAATGTAATTCCCCCAAAGCAAAGCCCCTTTGCTGATGATCGCTTCCCAACCATTTGTAATCAAAAATTAAAAATAACTCCCCTGCCTGATGATACGAACCTTTATTTGATCGCAGGTAACTAAAATGACAAATCGTGCACTTCACTTAAATCAAGTTGTTCTCTCAACTACGTTTGAACATGACCGTTTAACGCTCACTCGAGACCACTCACTGCGTGAGCTGGTGTCTCTACTCATGGGTAATATTAAACACCTTTCAAAACATCTAACTCATAAATTAGATTTATATAAAGGCATTCCTTTGTCGCCTGAAAACCCACGCTTAAAACTCACCTCGGCATCCCCCAAAGGTGAGCTCTTTTTAGAAACGCTCAAGTTCACCCGTTACATTCAATCAATGAAAATATCGCAAATACAGCGCTTGCATCCCACTCTTGTGCTCTTGATCTCTCTTGCTAACAAATACCGCCTGAGTGAGATACTGATAGACAAAGATAAATACTGGCTGGCTGATACCCCTGAACACGTTCAGTGGCTTAACGAGGCCTTCCATGAGTTCCAAAGCACGTTAAAGAGCCCTGACTACAAAAAGCAAGTCCGAATCTTCGAGCAAGGCGCTCAGAAGAATTACAGACGAGCTCAGCAATACATTGACTCGTTGTATCAACGTTACTCCAAACTGTTAGTTGTACGAGTAGATCTGTCTTACAAAAGTGGTATTTGCCACAGAGTCAGAGCTCACCACCTGCGCCAGCATCGCCAAGCCCTGTACAAAGCCATTAATAGCAACCCACTCTTTTCACACTGTGTCGGGTATATCTTGAAATTGGAATTCGGCATGGAAAAAGGCTTCCATTACCACGCTTTGTTTTTCTTTAACGGTCAGAAAGTGAGGCAGGACATTACGCTGGGTAAACTCATTGGTGAACTCTGGCAAGAACATATTACAGAGTGGGCAGGCCTGTACTTTAACTGTAATTACCAAAAAGAAAGATATCGTGAACTGGGTATTGGACTATTACCCCGAGGTAATGCTTATCTGAAGAAAGGATTGTTGAATGCGGTAAGGTATTTATGTAAAGCCGATGCATGGGTCCGTCTGGCTGTGCCTGAACTCAAACGCACCTTTTGGCGAGGCGAAATCAAACCGAGAAAACGCCAGTAGTTAGCAACCAAATTATTTTTTACACATCCGGTTAATGATGTGGAGTGATATCCACATCCCATTTTTCGATATCGCTCCTGCTTTTTATCCACATTAAAAACAGGAGTTTTACCATGAGCACGCAAACTGAAAATATTGCATTACTTAATGACCAATTTATTGACATGAAATTTATCACCGCACTAACGGGGTTAACGGATAAGTGGTTCTACAAATTAATCCAAGAGGGTGAGTTCCCCAAACCTATCAAGTTTGGTCGTATGTCGCGCTGGTTAAAAAGTGAAGTCGTACAGTGGTTACAAGCACGCATTGATGAATCGAGAGGGGGCAACTCCGCCCTTGGATCCTAAGGCACTAGCGCGAGTCGCCGTGCATTTTCCATAGCATACCCACCCATTACCCACCAACTCAATTTTAACCACACCTGGTGCGATTGAATGCGCTCTAGGCAAAGCTACGCCCTAAACATACGAACCTGGCTCGATACGCATGCAGGCACAGCTCAGTGGTCTTCTAAGTTTCAAGGTGGGTTGCCGAGTGTGGATCATGAATGTTGGGTACTCAGAACGTTTAGTTTAAATTTTACAGAAGGAGCACAACCATGCTTAAATTACATGAAGTCAAAATGTCGCTAGCCTTAACGCAGAACAATCGTTTCGCGGGAGCCACCCAAGAACCGAGTTATTCACGAGAAAACTATTACTGTGCTCACTGCGGTGAGCCCGTCACACTGCACAAGACGCCAACGGAGTCATGGTTTACCCATTCTGATCCTCAGAGCGCAGAGCACTGTCCGCGGGTCATCAGTAAGATCAAGAGCTTAGAAGACAAGGCACGACTGAGCACACAGGTTCGATCAGTTTCACCAATATTAAAGGTCACGAATTGGTTTTGCGTGCAGTGTCGTGAGTATTTTACAAATAATCAAAAATGTTGCCCGAAGTGCCATGAGGGGATTTGGTGTATTCCTGCCCAGAATGTCACAGAGGAACATCAGCCTAAAACAGAAAAATCGTTTCCATTATGACCTTTTAATGCTCATGGTGTTAGGTTAATCAATCACGCTTTCGCTAAATGTGACCACGGTACTGCCACCAAAATTAAGCCTACCCTGATAAGCTCACCAAAGAAGAGGAGTTAAGGCTGAGTTTTCATATCGAGGAACGGCTGTCACGCTATCCCCCGATCTTGGAAGGTATACTGCTTAGTGAATGTGTACGTCTTAAACAGCACTCCTTTGCTACAAGTTAATCAGTTTATTTCAGCAATTTAATGATCCGGAAATACCACCGAAATTGGTCTAATTTGCTGTTGGAGTCACCGTTAGACGATTGGAACCATACACTTAAGTTGAAATCCAAAGAACAACTCGTGGAATGAGGGATTGATAGGCAAGCCGAAAATTGGGGATTAACAACTATCATGAATGAATATGTATTGTTCAGCCGATAAGCACGGCAAAGTAATATGGAGGATCAAAAGGATTAATATCGTTAACGCGTGCTACTCACTGTGTTGATATTCCTTCTCATGACAAACCTCATATCTGATAACGCTATGCTTTCACTTCGACACTTTTGTAATTGCCTTGCGGATGGCAATCAATCAGGCAAACTGATGCTGCTGCTATATGTACAACCGTCCTCAGTAGCTTAAGTCATGCAGTTGTCGAGGGTAATGAATCCACTGACATGAAAATCCTCCTAAGTTGAATAATACCCACCTTTTATCTGTTGTTAACAGGGTACGTATAACTCTATATATGAGTATTCATATCTATTTATTTTAAATAGATAAAAAGTATTGCTGGGTTACTTAACTCAACCTATAATTCAAACTATTTATTTAAGATAAGATACTTGTATTGTTTGGTGTGAAAGCGAGTTTTTCGTTGTCTTTAATGGTCTCTGAGGACGGATTTGCTTTCGAATAATTTACCGTTTTACCTTATGAGCCTTGGTTTACGGCTAAGGGCGGTAGCATATCAAAATATCAATAATGCTTTACTTTCTAAATTTGAATACAGCACCTTACTTCTGTGTTGTTTAGGAAAAAAGGGTCAGAATGCCAATTGCTTTTGCTTAAATGAAAGGATCATTGAATGAAAATTTACCTCCCATTATGAATGAAGGCGCATTGTTCTCTCCGCAATAATTTCAACAACAAGCTCAGTGGGAGGCATTTACAAATCAAGGTGTTTCCGGTTTATCTTCTCCTTTTACCTGGGGGAGTGGAAAAAGTTGAACTTAATGAATCACTTTTATCGTCAGGTCGCTTGCAAGTTCACTAATTACGGGCGTGGTTGCCAAATTAACTATGCCATTTCAATAATCACTAATTTAAGTGATATCAACTTTTTGGAGATCTAAGAGGCCAACCTATATCAGCTGTTAACTGAAAATAATGAGATATCAAAAGGGGGCGGAACTAAAGTGGGGGGATGGGATCACAGTAAGATTTATCTGTAAGTATATCTTATTTATAGATAGTTTAGTTAACAACTATCTCACTCGAGCTTATTTGTGTATAATAGACAAAATTAGTTGAGTAAATTGAGAATTATCAGTGAACAGGTAGCTGTAAGCCCGGGGCGGTAGCGTGCCAAAAAAACAACAATGAGTCTATTTTTGATGCTCTAACTTTGTAATCAAGATATGCTAGGCCCTACCAAAATAAAAATGTTTGTCTCCAGTAGTCTAGGTTTCATTGGTTTTCCCATAACTTTTTTTAAAACATATTGATATATAATGAATTATAAAATCTTCATCAAATTTTTATCGTATTTATGGCTAGGAGGAATAGCATCTGCATTTTTTGCATTCATTACTCAAGTGGTATTAGCAAGACACATGAGTATTCCTGAGTTTGGCATGTTTAATTCAGGAGTAATTCTTATGGTAATTATTTCCACTATCTATGGATTTGGAACTGATGCTGCACTCTTAAAAGTATTTGGGAAATCATATAAGTATGGGCTTTCATATACAAGACCTTTAATTGTATATCTAATCTTTTCAGCCATAGCACTTACCTGTATTTCTTTTGTCTATATTTATATTTTGTTTCCTAACGATTACTCTCTTAATGCATACAAACTAATACCAACATTCATAGCAATATCTTTACTGAACGTAAAGTTTTCCATATTACAGATAGAAAAAAGGTTTGAATATTTATCTTTTTGTCAAATATTATTAAATGGAAGTAGGTTATTATTTGTAATTATTTATTTTTTATTGGAAAAAGACTTAACTAGCGGAATTTATAATATATTCTTCTATTCTTCTATTCTTCTAATAGTTTTTTGCATCCCTGATTTAATGAGTTTAATCAATAAGAGTAAAAAAATCCCACAAAAAAATCTAATCTCTTTTATTTTAATGATCTTGCCATTTGGTATTATTACTAGCACTTTTGCAATATACTCTCAATCAATAATAATAATCACCAATAGTTTACTAAGTAAAGAAGTTGCAGGTTATTTATCTGTAGCTTTAAACATTATGTTAGCTATATATATATTGCCTGTTGTTGTATATCAAAAAATATTGTTACCCATGTTTCATAGGCAGGCCTTTCATGATGAAAATAAATTATTACATAATTATCAAGAGGGTTGTAAATATATGTTGCTAATTGGAATGATTATATTTACATTCATTTTTTTCTTCTCCGAAAAGCTTATTATTTTAATATTTGGCATTGAGTACAAAGAAGCTGCATATATTGTTAAATATATTTCATTTTGTATCCCTCTAAGATTTCTAAGTTCAAATGCTGGAGCTATTTTATCTACAAAAAATCTAGTATATAAAAAAATGTTCAGTACTGTACTATTAAGCGTTATAGCTGTAATAACATCTTACTACTTATTAAAAACCTTTAATTTAAAAGGAGTAATTTTATCTATTTTATTAAATGAAGTTCTTATGTTTATATTGTATTTTTATATGTTATGGAAATACTCATTTGGTAATAACACCTTTAAAAATTGGCTTTCAATAAAATGATTAATTTAATAAAACGATATGGTAGAGTTCTCATGGGATTAAGAGGTTTCATGTATGATTTCAATCGGTTTTTAAGATTTAATGCATGGAACTTTAAATGCTCAAATGCCAAAATGAGACAATATCACCTAGCGAAACTAACTCATACACTAGAGAAGAGTATGAGCTTTAAGGATAAGAGGGCTGGAGCTGGGTATACAAATGCAAAAAAAATACAGGAGATATTGATAGAAGTCGATAATAACAACTACGAAAAAAATTTTAATGATTTTCTAGCTCTCCAAAACCTTGAAAAAATTTTGTCTAGAATCAAAGGATGCTGATAAAAATTTAATAATATTTACCAAGAATTACCTAACTGGGATGACGCGTTTACTGATTATGGTATTTACTCTTTAAGCAAAGAAGAGATTAGCCGTGGTCAACTAGAGAGTCCTGAAGATTTTTTTAACTCTCGATATACACTACGAGATTTTAGTAGCATTATTATTTCATCTGAAATAATTGATAGAGCTTTAAACTTAGCTCAAAAAACTCCTTCATCTTGCAATATGCAACCATGGCATGTTTATGTTTTGAATAATAGGGAAAATATTGATATCGCTCTGAGCTACCAAACTGGAAATAAAGGATTTACAAATCATATTCATAATTTAATGATTATTACATCAGATCAATTGTCTTTTATATCATCATCTGAAAGATATCAACACTGGATTGATGGTGGATTATATGCAATGTCATTAATTTATGCATTTCACTCACTTGGAATTGCTACTTGTTGTTTAAATTGGAGTGAAAACCCCAAAAAAGATATCGCTATTAGAAAAGTATTAAATATTAACGAACATCATTCTATTATTATGATGATTGCATTTGGATATCCTTGCGAAAATAACTTAGTTTGTGGTATCGCCACGGAAAAATATTAAAAACATAAAAACTGAGATTTAGTATAATATGAGAATTGGAATTGTCACAATACATAAAGCCAATAACTATGGTGCAGTCTTACAAGCAACAGCAACAGGAATTTATTTAAAAAAATATGGTAGTGTATTTTATATAAACAATAATGATAGTAATATTTGCAAGAACAATTAAATTTAATACGGTTTTCTTTTCTATTAAAGGAATATTAAGAACATTAAAAGATATTTTGAGGGTTAAGAATAGATATTATTCGCTTAATAAATTCAAAAAACATTTTGAAAAATATTATAATGAATTGGATGTTAAAAATAATATAAGTGAAATAAAGAAGCTAAATGTTATTGTGTTGGTAGCGATCAAATTTGGAACCCTCATGTACTAATGGAAATGATGATATAATGGATATTATTTTTTAGATTTTGCTGGTGAAGAAACTATTCTGTTTTCTTATGCTAGCAGGCAGGTCATACCAATATGATGATATCCAACTAGCTAAAATAAAAAGCTACTTGAATAATTCTCCAAGATAGGTGTACAGAGATAGATTTATCTAACACACTAAATAAAAAAATAAATGTTAATAGCCAAGTTAGTTTTGGATCCAACATTATTAATCAGTAAAGAAGATTGGATAATTTGCCTAGAGAAAAAATAAAAAATTTACCTCAAAAGTATATTTTTGTATACATAATAATCATAATGTAAATACTGACTCTATAATCAAAGAAATCAGCTCTAAATATAATCTTAAGATAGTATCCTTAACCCAAGAAATTTCTCCTAATCATAATGCTGATATATATATTAAAGATGCTGGCCCTTTAAGCCTTATTGAACTTATTCAAAAATCGAATTATGTTGTAACTGATTCATTTCATGGTTGTTGTATATCCATAACATACGAAAACAATTTTTAGTAATTCATCCAGGTAAGGGGAAAATAAACAGGATATCTAGCTTGTTTGATGCACTTAATATAACTGAAAAATATTTTAAATGAAAAGATGGATATAGAAAATATTAACGATATTGATTATGATATTCTAAATAAAAATCTTATATCATTACGTAGTTCCAGTGTTTCTTTAATCGATGAAGCAATAGATAGTAAGATATAAAAAGGTTATTTTCTTCTGTGATAAAAATAATGATGATATTACTGTAATTATACCATACTATAATTCAACTGATACAATAGAGCGAGCGTTAGATTCGGTTTATTGTCAAACTGTCTCTGCGCTGCTATTATATTGTAGATGATAATAGCAGCTATTCTTCATTAGAGTACTTATATCAATTAATTAAACGCAAATAGACTTAACTATGATACCCATTATGTCATTGTGCAAGAAAAAAATAATGGACCTGCAAAAGCAAGAAATATAGGTTGGAATCTTGCAAAAACTAGTTTTATTGCTTTTTTAGATTCTGATGATTCGTGGCATCATAAGAAATTAGAAATCCAATTAAAATATTTTTTAGATGATCCCTCATTGATAATGTGTGGTCATAAAATGAAGTTATTACTGCGGATAGTTGTCATCATCTAAATATTGAAGATTTAAAATTATAAAACAATTAGGCAAAAATTTGATTTTATCTAAAAATTATTTTCAAACACCTAGTGTAATTATCCGAATAATATCCAAATCGATTTCCTGAATATCAGAGATTTAGCGAAGATTACTACTTATGGATAGATATTATTTTAGATAATCATAAATCAATATATTTATCTGAAACCTTTAGCATTCTGCCATAAACCTTTTTATGGTTCTTCAGGTTTAAGTGCTAATTTATTGAGTATGGAAAAAAGTGAGCTTAAAAATTATTTAATGTTTTACAAAAAAAAATAAATCAATTTATCGCTCTTGTTTTTTTTAGCACATTATCAATATGTAAATTTTTAGTGCGATTAATAAAAACATTAATAAAAACAAGGTTGAAGTAAATGCCTAAGCATTCCTTTCAGCAAAAATTGATATTCCTCTTGGCAATAATTATTGCTACAGTCCCATTTTATTACCTAAAACCATTTCAAGATTCTCTAATTTATTGGGAACAAGCCAAATTAATTTGGAGTGATGGTATTATTACAACCATAGAGGAAATTTATAAACAAACTAACAAAGTAGAACCTTTAATACTGATTGCTTTTTATCTTGAGGGATTATTGGGATTAACTGATTCAGGTCTGTTTATATTTTCAAATATTCTAATTTGTAATATATTAATTATAATAAGCGCAATTAAAATTTTAAAATTAAACAATTTGACTTTTAAGGTGCATTTTGTTTTGTTAATTTTAATTAGTTATTTAATTATATCTAATACCCTATATGTTTGGAGGAGTATATATGCTATTTGCTTTCTGGTTCTATGTATTACAAACGATAAGTTAAAGTATAAAATGTTTTTTTTTGTACTCTCAGTTTTATCCCATCAATCTATTATTTTGTTCTGTTTTATTTATTTTGTTCTATGTAAAATCCCTAACAAAAGCAAAAAAAATATACTAGCTTATTCTGCTGTAATAGGTTTTTCCTTATACTTTATAATAAATAAATTTATGTTTTTATCATATTTCATTTCTGGTGAGGTTTCTTTTTTTTCAGCTCAGGACAAGATACATTAATTCGAATATTTATTAATATATACTGCGTGTTAATATTATTGTTGATTGTTTCAAAAAATAACACTCATTATAATCTCGTAAATTTTAGTATATTTTTGCTTGTTGTTTCACTATTTTTAAATTTTAACTGGCAAATAATGTGGAGAATTTCAGTTCCAGCATTAATACTAACTCCAATTCTAGCATTGAGTACTATGCCTGGTAAGCAAAAAAAAATTATAATTTATTCATCCTTATTTGTAAGCCTAATACCGGCATTTCGTATATTTTATTTAATTATATTTGACACGTATCCAAACTAAACTATGAAAAAAATTGCTCATGTTCAATTACTACCTCTTTTAAGTGGTGCTCAAAGAGTTAGCTTAGATGAATTACAAAGACTCCCTAATGATAAATTTGATAAGTATCTAATCTGTTGTCAAATAGGACCTTTAACTATAGAGGCGGAAAAACTAGGAATCAAATGTATAATAATTGATTCTTTAACCAGAGAGATATCACCAATTAAAGATCTAAAATCCTTAATTCATTTAATAAAAATTATTAAAAATTATCGATTTGATATTATTCACACACATTCATCTAAAACGGGGGTAATAGGGCGTTTAGCTGGATTTATATCAAAAACCCCACTGATTATCCATACGGTTCACGGGTATTCTTTTCCCGCAGCTAAAAATAAAATTCAATATATAATCTATTATATTATGGAAAGAATCGGTTCGATGTGTGGTAATAAATTAATTTGTCTTCATGAAACAGATAAAGAGATTGCAATCCAAAAATTAAAAGTAAAGTCTAACGATATTTATATAATTCCGAATGGTGTTGATGTGAAAAAATATACTCCACCATCAATTGAAAATAAGCAGCTATATCGTAAATCACTAAACTTATCAAAAGATGATATTGTTATAGGTATGACCGGACGCCTTTGGCTACAAAAAAACCCCATATTTCTTTTGGAAAATATGCTACCTTTGCTTATAGAGAATAAAAATATTAAAATTTTATTTGTCGGTGACGGTGAATTAAAAAAAGAATTGGAAAAATTAATAAGTATTTATGATTTAAGTAAGCAAGTATATCTATTGGGTTGGAGAAATGATATAGACCGTATTCTTCAATCTATTGACATATTTACGCTTCCATCTAAGTGGGAAGGTATGCCTTTAGCTATTTTAGAAGCACAGAGTTCAGGGTTGCCGTGTATTGTTTCAAATATCACAGGGAATAACAATTTAGTATCTAACAATATTGATGGATTTATATTTAATTTAGAACCTAATAGTGAAGAGTTTAGAGATAAAATAAAAAAATTAATCTATAATAAAGAATTAAGAATGAAGTTAGGTATAAAATCAAGAGAAAAGGTTATTCTGCATCATTCTATTGAACAGAGAATACAAAAGATTGAAATGATTTATGATGAGCTGACTTAAAAACTTTTTCTTCATTTCTATTGTGTAATAAATTGATAAATATGATATCTATGAGTTTTCGTGATGCATGTTAACATAATTGTATAACTATGATCTATCTTATCCGGCTGTACCGTTATCTCTGGTTTCCATATGTCCTCCACCTAGGACAAAATGTCATTGATATTGGCGATCGTAATATCTCGAAATTTGTAGATATCTCCCCTAAATTATTAGATGAAATGTACGCTCCGCTGTTATTGGCAAAGCCAACTTTAGATAAACAACTTAAAAACTATGAATATAGAGAAGGGTGTTGAGCTATCATTGAAATGCTTTAAGAAAAACGATATCGAAATTACGGGTGTGATCTTAAATGGTATCGATGCCAAGTCAGACGATTATAATTATGTTTATGAGTACTAGGAAAGTACAATGAAAAACGCAAAAGTATTAGTCACTGGTGGTCTTGGCTACATTGGTAGCCATACCTGTGTACAAATGATTGAACAAGGCATGCAGCCAATTATTTTAGATAATCTCTGCAATGCTAATCCTGAAGTACTCAATCGCATTGAAACCATTACTGGCACCAAACCTATTTTCTACGTCGGTGATGTACGTGATAGCGCCGTTTTAGGTCTTAAGTCCTGCATTAGAGCAACGAAATATCGTTCTTATAAAAGTCAGGTGGGCAAAATTACAAAGAATATTTTAAAACGAAAATTTAAAGCTAAGAAACCCAATTACAAGTGGGGCACTGATGTAACGCAGTTCAATGTTCAATGTGAAAAGCTTTATCTTTCCCCCATAATGGACTTATTTAATGGTGAGATTGTTTCCTACAAAACGCAACGTAGTCCTACATATAAGCTAGTTGATCAGATGCTAAAACAAGCAATTACAAAGCTAAAAGCAAATGAAAAGTCACTCATTCATTCAGATCAAGGGTTGCAGTATCAAATGGACCATTATCAACAACAGCTACAGGAAAGGGGCTTAAAACAAAGTATGTCAAGAAAAGGAAACTGTTTAGATAATCCGTCAATGGAAAGCTTTTTCGGGATACTTAGAGCCTATCTCAATAGGGATTAATTACCGCATAAAAAATATATTATCACTGTAACCAAAACCTTATACAGCCTGACTTTTAAACATCGATATGGCTGGGTAAGGTGATGAATTTAGCTCCTATTGAGATAGGCTCTAACTATTTTATTAAAGAGATCTTTTTTATGAAGAAATACTTCATGATTTTATTTACCGTATCTGCATTAACCGGCTGTACCGTTACCCCTGGTGTCTATATGTCTACATCAGGCAAAAATGTCGTCGACACTGGCGATCGTGATATTTCTAAATTTGTCGATATCTACCCGATCTCGCCAAAACTGTTAGATGAGATGTATACCCCACAGATTATCGCAAAACCCAACCCAACCTTAGAGAAGCAACTTGCAACCTATGAGTACCGTGTTGGTGTGGGTGATGTATTAACCATTACGGTATGGGATCACCCTGAGTTAACTATTCCTGCAGGCTCTTACCGTAGCGCTGCAGATTCAGGCAACTGGGTACACTCAGACGGCACTATCTACTATCCGTATATCGGTAAAGTGAAAGTCATTGGTAAAACCGTCACTGAAATCCGTAATCTAGTGAGTAACCGTCTATCGACTTATATCGAATCACCACAAGTGGATGTCAGCATTGCCGCCTTCCGCTCACAGAAAATGTATGTGTCAGGTGAAGTGGCTAAACCCGGTACATTACCGATTACTAACGTACCGCTAACGGTTTTAGAGGCCTTTAATAATGCAGGCGGCCTGACTGAAAAAGCCGATTGGGACAATGTCGTACTCACCCGAAATGGCAAAGAGATAAAAATCTCACTGCAAGCATTAGTTCAGTATGGCGACCTAACCCAAAACCATCTGATGCTACCGGGTGATGTACTATATGTACCACGTAATGACGGGCAAAAAGTGTTTGTGATGGGCGAAGTAGGTCAGCCAAACACCCTAACCATTGACCGTGCTGGCATGAGTATTACTGAGGCACTGAGTAAAGCAGGCGGTACAGATCAAAATACCGCTAATGCAACCGGCGTATTTGTCATCCGTCCAATTAAAAACCAAACCTCGGGGGATAAAGAGCTGGATGCCCTACTGCCGAAAAAAATGGCGGCGGTCTATCAGTTAGATTTATCCGATGCCACTGCCATGGTGATGGGAACGGAATTTAAACTGCAACCTTATGACTTAGTTTATGTCACAGCCGCTCCTGTTGTGCGTTGGAACCGCCTAATCACCCAATTGCTACCAACCATCGCAACTTATAATCAGTTAACCGAAGGTACTAAACGTATTCATGACTGGTAATCCATATGTTTAATAATATTCTCGTTGTTTGTATGGGGAATATATGCCGCTCCCCCACGGGGGAGCGCCTATTACAAGCCCGTTTCCCCGATAAAAAAGTGCACTCCGCGGGCATTATCGCCAAAGAGGATCGTCCCGCTTATGATAGCGCCATCCGTATTGCACAAAACCACAATCTCTCCTTAGATGCCCATCAATCACGTCGTTTAACCAGTGAATTATGTAAAGAAGCAGACTTAATCCTAGTGATGGAAAACGACCATATTGATAGGATCCATCAACAATTCCCCGAGACGCGTGGCAAAGTCATGCTGTTCGGCCAGTGGCTAAATAAAACCGAGATCCCAGATCCGCATAAACGCAGTGATGAAATGTTCGAGCATGTTTATCAACTGATGGAAAAAGCCGTTATACAGTGGCAAGGGAAAATTTAATTTTACTATTTTAAAGGCTTAACGTTAATTGATTATGAACACGACAAAAACCAGCTCCGCTGCCTCTGACGAAATCGATCTGCTGGCGCTATTTAAGATACTCAAATCCAGCTACCTTAAAATCGGCTTTTTTACCCTCTTTTTTATTGTGATTGGTGCCGCTTATAGTTTTCTAGCGACACCAATCTATCAAGCCAATGCGACACTGCAATACGATAAAATGAGCCAAGTCTCATTGTTAGATCAAATGAGCGATGTGATGCCATTTGCTAATAGTAATAGTCAAGTGGATTCCGAAATCGAGGTCATTAAGTCTCGGATGGTGCTCGGTAAAACGGTTGCAGACCTTAATTTAGATACCCAAGTAGCACCCGCTGGTTTTTTCGATAGGCTTTGGGGAGACAAAGCTTCCGTCGCCATTTCCCTCTATTCTTTACCTGAACATCTTATTGGTGAGCCCGCTATTCTGACCTATTTAGGCGAAAACCGTTATACTCTTCATATTGATAACCAAACCGTTGAAGGCAAAGTGGGCGAACTCCTAAAACAAGATGAAATCAGCTTGCTGGTATCCTCAATCAATGCTGAAGTCGGACAAGAATTTACCTTATCTAAAAACGCCCGCTATTCTACTATCGAAAACTTACGAAAAACTTTAGCGATCGCAGAGGTTGGTAAAGGCACTGGCATTATCAGTATGGAAATTAAAGGTTCCGATAAAGCGGAAAATGTGCAAATTC
Source organism: Providencia sp. PROV109 (assembly GCF_033681625.1). Lineage (NCBI taxonomy): Bacteria > Pseudomonadati > Pseudomonadota > Gammaproteobacteria > Enterobacterales > Morganellaceae > Providencia > Providencia sp. PROV109. Next base: position 3,810,377 of record NZ_CP096320.1, on the reverse strand, counting down.
TGAATAGTATTATTCAAAATTATGTGGACCAAAATACCGAGCGTAAAAAAGAGGTTACCAATAATACCTTATTGTTCTTAGATGAATATTTACCGAAAATCAAAGCTAAATTGGACAACTATGAAAACCAATTAAATGCTTTCCGTAAAAAGAATGAATCTATCGATTTGTCCTTAGAAGCTAAATCGGCTCTTGATAGCGCCTTGCAAGTCGAAGAGAAACTCAATGAGTTAACCTTTAAAGAGGTAGAGATCCAGCAGCTCTATACCCGTAACCACCCCGCTTACCAATCATTGCTGGATAAGCGTCAGCAACTGTTACGTGAAAAAGAGAAAATCAGTAAAAATATCCAAAAACTTCCTAATACCCAGCAACAGATAGTGCGTTTAACCCGTGATGTGGAATCCGAACAAGCTATCTATAATCAGTTAGTAGCCAAACAGCAAGAGCTGAGCGTATTAAACTCCGGGATCACCGCCGATGTACGCATTATTGACTCGGCAGAATCCCAACCTAATGCCGTGGCACCGAAAAAATCATTGATACTCGTTCTTGCCACTATCCTTGGCTTTATTGTGGGTTGCGCTTATGTGATCGCCCGTGAGTTCTTTAATAATAAGATTAAAGGTACTGAGGATATCGATGCATTGGGTGTTAACGTCTATGCCACTATCCCGTTCTCTAATTATGAGAAAAAATTAATCGCAGCGGGGAATCAGCGCCCACTTGCATTGGAAAACCCAGCCGATACGGCAGTAGAAGCCATCCGTTCCCTACGCACCAGCGTTTACTTCTCGGTGATGAACCAAGGGAATAACTTGGTGATGATCAGTAGTGCATCACCGGGCGTAGGTAAAAGCTTTGTTAGCTCTAATATGGCGGTTGTATTAGCTAATGCGGGTAAAAAAGTCCTCTTAATTGATACCGACTTACGTAAAGGTCGTATTCATAAAGCCTTTGGTTTAAGCAATAAAACGGGGTTATCCGAATATTTGGCTCAGCAGGACATTACGCAACCGGCCATCCACAGTGGTGTGATTGAAAACCTAGATGTGATCTGCCGTGGTAAAAATGTCACTCACTCTTCTGAGTTACTGATGGGAGAACGTTTTAAACACCTGCTCGACACGGTGAAAGGGCAATATGATATTGTGGTTATCGATACCGCCCCAATCTTAGCAATCACTGACTCCGCGATTATCGGTAAGTACGTCGGCACCTCACTGCTTATTGCCTACTATGGTGTCAATACGGTGAAAGACGTTGAGCTATCGCTAAAACGCTTTAAACAAAACGATATCGAAATCACAGGCGTGATCCTCAATGGTATCGATGCAAAATCAGACGACTATAACTATGTCTACGAGTACTAGCCGTACAGGAATTTAAAATGAATCATACAAAGGTCTTAGTCACAGGCGGTCTTGGCTACATTGGTAGCCATACCTGTGTGCAGATGATTGAACAAGGCATGCAGCCAATTATTTTAGATAATTTATGTAATGCCAACCCAGAAGTACTCAACCGCATTGAAACCATCACAGGTAAAAAACCTGTCTTCTATGCCGGTGATGTACGTGATAACGCTATTCTGGATACGATTTTTGCTGAGCACCAAATCACATCGGTGATCCACTTTGCTGGGTTAAAAGCGGTTGGTGAATCCGTTCAAAAACCGATTGAGTATTATGATAATAACGTCAATGGCACGTTAGTATTACTTGCCAGTATGCAAAAAGCGGGCGTCAAAAGCTTAATTTTTAGCTCATCGGCTACTGTGTATGGTGATCCAGAAGAAGTACCATTAACCGAAGACTCTAAAGTCGGTGGTACTACCAACCCATATGGCACCAGTAAATATATGGTTGAGTGTATTCTTGCTGATCTGCATATTCCACATAACGATTGGTCGGTTACTTTACTACGCTACTTTAATCCCGTTGGCGCACACCAATCAGGTTTAATTGGTGAAGACCCACAGGGTATTCCAAATAACCTAACACCTTATATCGCTCAAGTAGCAGTTGGTCGTCATAAAGAAGTCATGGTATTTGGCGCTGACTACCCAACACCAGATGGTACTGGTGTTCGTGATTATATCCATGTTATGGATTTAGCTAGCGGTCATATTGCAGCATTAAATAATGTCAGCCATCAAGCAGGCCTACATATCTATAACCTAGGTACGGGTAAAGGTACTAGTGTATTAGAAATGATCGCTGCTTTCGAAAAGGCATCAAGCAAACAGATCCAATACAAAATAGTTGCTCGCCGCCCCGGTGATATTGCTGAGTGCTGGTCTAGCCCTAATAAAGCCTTTACTGATTTAGGCTGGCAAGCTCAGTACTCCGTGCAAGATATGGTGAACGATAGCTGGCGTTGGCAATCGCAAAACCCTAATGGCTATAAATAGATTTATTTTACTTAGGTTAAAATATGAATATTGATATAGATTCTTTTGCCCTATATATTGGTGTTAAAGCAGAATATTTAGCTATGTTATATAGAACTACATGTGAATTAGAAGGATTGCCTTTACCTAAAAGAAATAGGCATGGTAAGGTAAAAATGAGTGATGTTTTAATTTTTAAACAACACTTTGAAGATAAAACAAAGAATATTAATGAGAATAAAACATTAAGTTAAACTATCACTAAAGCTCAAAGAGCTGATGGATAAAATATGCAAATTATTACTTTAAGAGCCAATCCAAAAAGAAATTGTTATATAATATAATTAGTTACGATAATTTCTGAGGGGGAACGTATGATAAGCCGTTATTGTCAGATTAGTGATGAACTCTCGGAAAAAATAACAACTCTTATCCCTGAATACAAAACAAATCATCCGCTCGGAACTAACCGTAAACGGGTTGATAACCGCGCAGCTATGGATGCCATATTATTTGTGCTCAAGACTGGCTGCCTGTGGAATGCTTTGAATACCAAAGGGACATATTTACCGAGTTCTGCACATCGTGCTTCTAAAAATGGCGTGATGCGATTTTGAAACATGTCAGAGTGATTGTTGATAGATCCTAAAATGTACTAGTTCAGACTCGATCTGACAGTTACCAGTTATTTGTACAGGTGTCTGTCAGATTATATTTGGGTTAAATTTTTTTCAGCCCAAATCCGTTTCCATCCAATAACATTTCTATAGGCGTTCGTCCACAACACATTTTTCCTTGGTCAGTTCGAGCATTATTATAGTAATACTACCATTCATCAGGATCGTAAGCGCGTCATAAACCCCGTATTCTAATCATCTAGCACAAATAATAAGATCAAGTCTCCGACCATAAGGAGATTTAAAATGGGAAAATGACGCATCAATCAAGAATGGAAAACGCTTGTCGAGCAATCTGAATCGAGTTCACTATCTACACTCGCGTTTTGTAAGCTCAATAAACTCAACCCCTCAACGTTTGTCACCGCAGTAAGATAAATATCCATTTAATGGTTTGAATTAAATAAAAAAAGAATACCATAATAGCCATCTTCACGGATATCCGTGAAGATGGCTTAAAATAGAGTTTAGTTTGATTAACGTTCTAGCTTATGGATATCATTGGGGTACCACGACATTCTTTATTTCCCGCCTTAAGAGATGAAAGCGGTTTGACTCTCATTCTGTTATCCTATCTACCCACCCGTATGATAAACATATCCTCCACTGTGAAAAATACCGCCTTGTTCAAGACAAATATCACGTCCATAGCGTTCATAGTCAAAGTAATGGGATAAATGACCCAGTTGGGCTAAATCATAACAACCACTTTCTTCTATCCAGTAATAACCTAAATCATATTCATTATTGACCCCCGCTAATTGCTGGAAAGAATCTAAATTATCCGCTAAATAAATTAAATCATGGATTGAACTCGCTGAAGAACCGATTTCAATTGCCGCCTGATAAAGGTCAATTTCATCTGGCGATAACATGGCTAATCGCGTGGCTAACTCGTTCAACTCATCTAAAAGGCTATATTCTGAAATGTAAGAAGAAAGGCCATCAATGGAGGATTCATAGTCGGTCAAAAAATACTCTTCATAGTGAATACCATCAATGCCAATCCGCATTAAACAGTGTTCTATTTCTTTTGAGGTTGCCGGAAGCTCAAGCCACTCACCAACAAGTTCACCTTCGTTATATTTACCTAAATTCGTAATAAAAACAGAAATCATCCCCGATTTTAGGCATGGGGAAGCCGTCGCTGTTATACGCATATTCGTGTCCTATTATTGATGTATTGTGATTTAATTAATGGCGATATTTTGATAAAGGGATCTATTTCCCTTTAGAAGATGATATTGATATAAAAAGCCAATTGCGTATTACCATGAAAAACGCCGTTATTGGGTGATCTCCATTCATGAAAATACGCAGCCAATCAGCTGAAAAACAGGCAACTCGCTTTAAAAATGATTAATGACGTTTTAGAGCAGGATAATGAGTTGCCTTACAATCCCGATAAGATGTTATGCTTTCTATCATGATCTCAATTTGCGTGGGTTAAAACGAAAAAAGCCCCTGTCCAATAAACTAGGGTCAGTTCAATCATCACGCTATGAGGCTATTTTCAGCAAAATGATGAAATGTTTTTGGCATGATTTAGACTTTATGGAACAATTGGGTATTATAGTCAGATTAGACCGCATCAATATAACGGTGGCTTAACGCCCAATGAATCAGAACGATTATATTGGGAAAGCTCTAAAACTGTGACCAATTTTTGTTGACCACTACACCCAGACGACCGTAAAATTCAGGATTATCGTTCAGCCTATAACGATATTCGTGATTGGCAGCGAAAAGAGCGAGCAGTGAATCAAAAAAATAACGCAACGGTAGAATGGGATGATGTCGTTTTTGAAGTTGACCTCCTGAAATCCCAAGAGATTAACCTCGATTATATCCTCGGTCTTATCTTTGAGCACAATAAGCAGAAGAAGAGCAAGGAATCACTCACAGAAGATGTAAGACGTTTGATTCGTTCGAGCTAAGGAAATCGTGCCAAAGAAGAGCTGGTGGTCGATTTTATCAACCAAACCAATCTCGATGAGATGCCAGATAAAGCCAGTATCATTGATGCCTTCTTTACCTTTGCACAAAAAGAGCAACAGCAAGAAGCAGAGAAACTGATTGCAGAAGAAAACCTGAATGTAGAGGCGGCAAAACGCTATATCAAAAACTCATTGAAACGAGAGTACGCTACAGAGAATGGTACGGAGTTAAATGAAGTACTACCTAAGCTAAGCCCACTCAATCCTCAGTACAAAACCAAGAAACAAACCGTATTTCAAAAGATAAGTACGTTTATTGAGAAATTCAAAGGCGTTGGTGGTGGCGTTTAGTCTCAACCGAGAATAAATAACAGTTAGGATGATAGGTTGATGTATGAATAGTGATTGTCAGCGTTTTTTAGATTTGATACAGAAAAAGAATGCTATTACAGCATTTATTTTTCAACGAAAATTCGAAAAATACCAATGCTTTTTATCGATAATAAAGAGTATTGATGAAATCAAGTCACATCATAAACCTGAGCGACGTACAGCTAATCTTATTGATGTACTTGGGATCAATGAAAATGGGCATAGTGCTATTCTCTCTGAAATATTAAATTTTAAAGAGCAGGGAAAGTATATCTTTCTGGAATCATTTATTAACACATTCCTTGATTATGATGTTGTTTTCAATCATGAAAAAACATCAATTAAGCCAGAAGAAGATCGAATAGATATTTTGATTCAGGATGGAAAAAACTGCCTCATCATAGAAAATAAAATCAATGATGCAGTAGACCAGCAAGAGCAACTGAAGCGGTATATTGATAAGTGTAAAGGTAAAGGATACATAGATGAGAACATACATCTACTTTATCTAGTGAGTATGAACGCTGAAAAAGACTTAAATGCGACCCTTTCAACCTATGCTGAAAGTTTCAAAGAGAAAACCAAAGTGGCTCCATATCATCCAACGCTGATTGAATGGTTAGAGTCATCAGTACTTCCTAATATTAAGCATAAAGACAATGATTTTTACTGCTTCAATAGCCAGTATATTGATCATCTTAACGGCCGTTTTTGTAAAAGACCTCGAGACGAAAAAATGAATAATGAAATCAATGAGTTTATTTATCAGCAATTTGATCTTAAAGAAGGTTGTTCTGTTGAAAATGTGGAAAAATTAGAAAGTGAATTAAAGCAGGTAAACGAGCTTCAGTCTCGAATAAATACTATTCTTTCCCAGCAAAAAGAAGATATTTTTAAAAAATGGACTTCTGCGTTAAGAGAAGATTTTCCACTATTGAATGTCCAAGAAGGAAAGGAAGGTGAATTAACTAAGACTGGTGTTTTGATCGAAAATGGATCAGATCCTTTTTCTATTCTAATTGAGAAAACTAACTCATCGGTTTATTTTGGTATTGGAAAGCATTTTACTGGACAAGACAAGCTTAATGAAAATGTTATTTCGCTTGTAAATCCGTTAATGGGTAGTTTTAGACGCTCTGAATGGTGGTACGGCTGGAAAAATACATCCTATGAAAAAGGGTATACTGATCTATGCAAACTCATAAAAGAATATCTTGATATGGAAGCAGGTTAATACAAAAATAACCATCAGATAAGTACCATCCTTTAACGAAACCCCATCAGGGGTTTCCGTTAACTTATGGCTATCAATCAAATGTATATTCACACTCGATACATTCATAACGATCAAATACCACGCCATCTAAAGCTGAACCACTCACAGCCCCAGCAGTAGCTCCAGCGACTAAACGTCCAAATAGAGCGCCTACCGCAGCACCAGCAATCGTCCCTACAACAGGAACAGCAGAGCCGATAGACGCTCCAGCTAGTGCGCCTGATACGCCACCAGCAACAGCTCCTGTCTTTTTCCCGATATGACGTTCACGAATGCGAGTTGAATCGCAGGCCGGGCAACGAATGTAATTTTCCATGATAATTTCCTTTTAGGTTGATTTAAAAGCAAAAAAGCCCCTGTCCGTGAGGACAGAGGCTTTCAGTGATAAAACTTCTTTATTGAATGAGATGTATTACGATAAATCGTGGTTAGTTATCATGCGTTTTGACGATTAAAATTCCCATGAACAATATTGCCACCATTTCTCAATGAATCGATATAGTCGGCATACCACTGCATCATTTCTCGTCTACCTTCTAAATATTGCGCATGGTTATAGGTTCCACGTATCGCATTTTTATTGCTATGCGCCATCTGTGTTTCAATACAAGCGCTGTTAAAGTCTTTTTCATGTAAGATCGTACTCATAGTCAAATCGTAGAAATAGATGCAATTTGTTGATTAATCTTGATTAACATTTTAATTTATAGTGCTTTTTAGACTGTTTGGGGGCTCTTGTCTATATCGAATACAGAGGCCCCCAAATAGGCCCCCAGATGAGAGAATTAAACTGTTTTTTATTTGATTTTTAACCGCCGGTATTAATCATTGGGTTATTCAATTTGGCAAAGTCGAATGGCGAAATAGTTTGTTCCCGATTAGCATCCAAATAATCAGCCCACCATTGCACCATTAATCGGCGTTGGTCTATATGTTCTGCCTTATGAATATAAGCAGCCCTCACTGAGTTACGTTCTTGGTGGCTCATCTGACGTTCTACTGCATCCTTCGACCATAAACCTGATTCAACTAATGAACTACACGCCATCGTTCTAAAACCGTGTCCACAAATTTCAGTCTTCGTATCATAGCCCATCACACGTAAGGCTTTATTGACTGTATTTTCACTCATGGGTTTAAAGGGATTATGAGCGCCCGTTAGGATCAATTCATGTTCACCCGTCCATGTCCAAATTTCTTTCAGTATAGTGATGGCTTGGTGGCTAAGGGGAACTAAATGCGGAGTGCGCATTTTAGCGCCCCTGTGTGAGAATTTAACGCCGGGTATAGGCTTTCGCTGAGCAGGAATCGTCCATAAGGCTTTATCGAAGTCAATTTCAGACCAACGCGCATAACGAAGTTCGCTTGACCTAATAAACACTAATAAATTTAACATCACAGCTAGGCGAGTGACGGGTTGCCCTTTATAAGCATCGATACGGGCAATGAGTTCAGGTAGACGGTCAAGGTTAAGAGCTGGACGATGTTGGCGTTGTACAGTCGTTACAGCCCCTGCGGTATCAATAGCAGGGTTATAACCAATAATACCGGATTGCACCGCATAACGCATGACAGCAGAAATACGTTGCTGTAAACGCGCAGCTATCTCATAAATCTCTTTACTTTCTGCTGCACGGATAGGAATAAGCAGGTCAGGGGTTTTGAGGGTAGTGATATCGCGTAATCCAATATAAGGAAAGACATGCGACTCCAAACTCTTTAAAACCTTTTCACTGTGTGATTCAGACCATTTTTTATTGCTGGCATGCCATTGTCTTGCGATGGTTTCAAAAGAGAGATTAGCATCAGAAGCTGCTTTAGCCACACGTTTTTGTTCGCACGGGTCAATACCGTCAGCAATCAATTTTCTTGCTTCATCACGTTTTAAACGCGCCTCTGATAAAGAGACATCAGGGTATAAACCCAATGCTAAGGTTTTCTCTTTACCTAAGTGGCGATAGCGTAATCGCCAGTACTTAGAACCATTAGTGTGAACCAATAAGTGCAGACCTGCACCATCGGTTAATTTATAGGATTTCACATCGGGTTTAGCCGCCCGAATTTTAGCGTCAGTCAGTGCCATAGTGAGCTTCCTGAGAGATAAAATGGGTACAAAATTCTATCGAACTAGTGTATACCCGCAATTGTACCCGCACAATGGGGTTGATGTGGGTAGAATCGAGTAGAATTCAGTGGAGTTGAAACTTTGGGAGAGTGTTGATTTTAGCGGGCTTTACAAACAAAAACAGACGTCGGTTGACGTCTGTTGATAATAAGGTGGTGCCCGGACTCGGAATCGAACCAAGGACACGGGGATTTTCAATCCCCTGCTCTACCGACTGAGCTATCCGGGCAACGGAGCGTATTAAACCTGATTTCATTGGTTGAGTCAAGGCGCTTTCAATAAACTTTTGACTGTATGCGCTTTTTTTCAACATGTTAGCTAGTTTTTAATCGAAAACACATAAAATTATTAAGGTTAATGACTAATACCAGCCTTAAATCAGATTTTGGCTGGCATTCACTATTGGAAAATTTTAACGTAGATAATTTTTCTGTGCTTTGTTCACTTTAATCAGGTAATTACGTGACTCTGCAGCAGGGTGCTTAGTGGACAAGGTTTCATACACTTCACCCGGTTCTAAATTATTAATACGCTGCGCGGCTTGCTTTTTATCGCTGTGGAACACCCGCAGAACGCTGCCTGCGCCGCCATTATATGCGGTAATAACAGCATAACGGCGTGAGGTTTGATTACGAATATCGCCTAAGTAGCTGTTTTGCAATATGGCTAAGTAAGCCGTACCCGTATCAATATTTTTTTCTGGGTCAAACAAATAGCTACGGCTAGGAACACCGGATTTCCCTTGTGAGCGGAAAACATCTTTGCCGGCGGTATTTGGCATAATTTGCATTAAACCAAGCGCATCAGAGCGGCTAACTGCATAAGGGTTGAAACTCGACTCAATTTGCATAATCGCGAGGATTAATGACTCATCAACACCATATTTGGCCGCAGATTTCTTAATATAAGGTAAATATTTATGAGCCCGTTTATCTAAATGGTTTGGTACTAATTGCATAGTCACGGACCAAACAATATTCATACCAGACTGTCTGCGCTGCATTTTATTTTCAATCAGATAATCAGCAAACTTTGTGGCTCTCCATTCCCAACGAATCGCTTCTCCTGTGTTATCGAGCACTTGGCCAAATAAAAAGGGTTCTTTGCTGTGAGGAATATCATTGATATCAGAATAGAGGTCAATGGAATTGGGGTCGTCCCCCATTAATAAGGTGGTGACAATAGCTTTCTTTAAGTGCTGTGAAGGCTCTACCGCTGAAATAGTCTCAACCGTAATGGTCCCTGCATCAAAATTAATATGGCTACGAGTTCGGTATTCATCGGTATATTTTACGTAGTCTTTTGGACCCGCAATTAACACTTCTTTAATGCCCCAAATATTTTCAATATTGTGGGCAAATTGACCCATTAATATATCGAACCCATTGGTATCTTTGACATAATCAGGGTTAAAGTCAGATTTTTGCTTGCTAGAACAAGAAATAATTAGAGGGATCAACAAACTCAGCGCAAATAGTTTTTTCATACGATTCACAGTCTTGGGGCAAAAGTCTACCTACTAAGTAGGTAGACAAACAGATTATTTTTCAGGAGTATAGCCATCAATATGGATATCGTGGCCTTCAAACAAGAACTTAATCATTTCTTGTTCTAACATTTTACGGTCATCAGGGTTCATCGTATTAAGTTTCTTTTCATTAATGAGCATGGTTTGCTTTGCCATCCACTGGCTCCACGCCTCTTTTGAAATCTCGTTAAAAATACGTTTTCCTAACTCACCTGGGTAAAGCTGAAAATCTTGCCCATCTGCATCACGTTGTAAAAATGTACAAAAAATGGTTCTACTCATTAATTTTTCCTCAAATATCAGGTAGTAAGGCGAGCTGTTTTAGTAAACTTTCAACTGGGGCAGCAAGGCCGATAGTTGCGCCTAAGTGTAAGTTATACCAGAGTCCTTTGCCTTCATCCATGGCAGAATTAAATGCCTGAATCTTAACTTTTACAGGGATAATATCTAAATGAAAATGGCTAAATGTGTGACGGAAAGAAATTAATTGCTCTAATTGAGTATACTCAAAGCCAGATTCGTTCAGCCAATCATTGAGTTGCTCTAAAGAATCAAACTGTGGAAAGGCAAATAATCCCCCCCAAATACCGGATGGTGGGCGTTGTTCTAACCACACATCATCGTCGTGCTGAATAATTAGAAACCAAGCACTCTTTTCAGGGATTTTCTGTTTTGGTTTTTTACCTGGGTAGTTTTGCCATGAATGATTAGCATAGGCCATACAGCCAAAATTAAGCGGGCATAGTTCGCATTTTGGTTTACTGCGAGTGCAGACCATTGCGCCTAAATCCATCATCGCTTGGTTAAAAAATTCAACTCCCACTTGTGGGGTGACATCAGTGCTGATTTCCCACAAACGGTTTTCGACTTCTTTTTTACCCGGCCAGCCATCAACCGCATAAACTCGAGCTAATACGCGTTTAACATTACCATCGAGGATAGGATAATGCTGTTTTTGCGATAATGATAAAATTGCCCCAGCAGTGGACCGGCCAACCCCGGGCAGCGCTAAAACCTCATCAAATGTAGTGGGAAATGAGCCACCATATTGAGTCGCGATCACTTGAGCGGTTTTATGGAGATTTCTAGCCCGGGCGTAATAGCCGAGCCCTGTCCATAAGTGCAAAACTTCATCAAGAGGAGCGTTGGCAAGGGCGGTCACATCCTCAAAGCGAGAGATAAACTTCTCAAAATAAGGGATTACAGTACTCACTTGGGTTTGTTGCAGCATAACTTCTGATAACCAAACATGGTAGGACGATTTTTCCTGTTGCCATGGCAACGTCTTACGACCATATTTGTGATACCAGTTAAGTACTGCAGATGAAAATTGTTGAGCTTCCATTAATAATTTTATTTTTTATTGATATTTCCAGTCATGGTAGGAATTGCAACATAGACGAAGGGGGCTGTAAACCGCTATTGTGTTGTTTAGTGTAAAGTTAGCGAATTATCAACTGCATCCTTGTGGAAGTTTTGCTAAACTCCGATATCCATCATGCCTCAAGGGTAAAGTTAATCACTACAACTTGGGCATTTAGGGCTGTAAATTGATAGGTTTGGTAACCAATCACCTTATAAACTTGATTGTTGGCACATTAACTTAATTGGGCACTCATTTTAGAACCTTTATTATGATCAATAATGTTATCTCCCCCGAATATAATGAAGATGGGCGGGTTATGCGCCGAGTCCGTAGTTTTGTCCGCCGTCAAGGGCGTCTGACAAAACGTCAGGAAGACGCATTAGAAAAAGAATGGGCAGAAAAAGGCATCGATTTTATCAATGAACCTTTTGATTTTGCCAAAGTATTCAATAACTCAAATCCAGTTACCTTGGAAATTGGGTTTGGGATGGGCGCCTCATTGGTGACCATGGCATCTCAGAATGCAGATAAAAACTTTTTAGGTATTGAAGTTCATGCTCCCGGTGTTGGCGCATGTTTAGCATCAGCAAAAGAAGAAAACGTCACCAATTTACGGGTGATGTGCCATGATGCAATAGAAGTTTTAGACTGCATGATCCCAAACGGCAGCCTTGCGATGGTTCAGTTATTTTTCCCTGACCCATGGCATAAAGCGAAACATAATAAGCGCCGTATTGTGCAAGTTCCGTTTGCAGAAAAAATTCGTAGCAAACTAGCTATCGGCGGTGTTTTCCATATGGCAACAGATTGGCAGCCTTATGCAGAGCATATGCTTGAAGTGATGACGAGTGTCGAAGGGTATAAAAACTTATCACCATCAGGTGATTACGTTCCTCGTCCAGAAACAAGACCAGAAACAAAATTTGAAAAGCGCGGCCAGCGGTTAGGGCACGGTGTATGGGATTTAATGTTTGAGAGGATCAAATAATGGCTAAACAACCACGTAGTCGTCGTTTACGTAAAAAATTACGCTTGGATGAGTTCCAAGAGTTAGGCTTTACTGTTAAGTGGAGCTTTAAAGAAGGTACGCCGATTGAGGAAGTTGACAGCACCGTTGACCAACTGATTGCAGAAGCGATTGAACCGAATGGTTTGGCGTTTGAAGCAAGTGGCTATATGAACTGGGAAGGGATCGTTTGCTTACAAAAAATTGGCAAATGTACCGAAGAGCACCGTCAAATTGTTGAAAATTGGCTAAAATCAAAAGGCATGAATGACGTCGTCGTTTCTGAGCTGTTTGATGTTTGGTGGGAAGAATAATTTTATTGAGTCAATCTCAATAAATAAACTGAGCTTTCAGTCGCTTGAAGAGGCATCCAAAAATTGGGTGCCTTTATTTTCTGTTGCAAATACTATCTGGAGTCAACGTTTTGAGCGCCATGTTTTCTAACCAGCTACTCAACGATATCCTAGACCAAGTTCGCCCACTGATTGGGCAAGGTTGTGTTGCAAATTATATTCCTGCTTTAGGTTGCGTACCTTCCCACCATTTAGGCATTGCGGTATCCACGATTGACGGTGATATTTTCACCGCAGGGGACGCATATCAACGTTTTTCAATTCAATCTATTTCAAAAGTATTAAGCCTCACGCTTGCAATGACACGTTATGAGGAAGAGGAAATTTGGAGCCGCGTAGGTAAAGAACCCTCAGGGCTACCCTTTAATTCGTTAATTCAAATTGAAATGGAAAAGGGGATACCTCGAAACCCGTTTATCAATGCGGGAGCCATTGTTATTGCTGATATGTTGCAATCACGCCTAAGCGCACCTAAACAGCGCATGCTAGAGTTTGTCCGAAAGTTGTCCTGTGAACCGGATATCAGTTATGACACGGTTGTCGCTCGTTCAGAATTGGAACACGCCAGTCGTAATGCAGCTATTGCTTATCTTATGAAATCTTTTGGGAATTTTGAAAATGATGTTTTAACGGTTCTCGAAACTTATTTTCATTATTGCTCTCTAAGTATGAACTGTGTTGAATTAGCGAGGTGTTTTTCCTATTTAACATCGCAAGGGATGTCATCTTGCTCTATTGACCCCATCATCACGCCACTACAATCAAGGCAAATCAATGCATTAATGATGACTTGTGGTATGTATGACGGTTCTGGTGAGTTTGCATTTCGGATAGGAATGCCCGGCAAGTCTGGTGTTGGTGGCGGTATTGTTTGTGTGGTTCCAAACCAATTTACCGTAGCGGTTTGGTCACCTGAGCTAGACTCGGCGGGGAACTCTTTAGTCGGTTGTGCGGCTTTAGAGTTATTATCGAAACGAATTGGGCGTTCTGTTTTTTAATTAATGCTCTACTAGGAGATTTTATGTTACGCCGTACATTAATTGCATTTTCACTCCTTGCTTGTGCGACGAGCCAAGCTGCAGATTATAACTGTTCTGTAACACCAAAGGATGACATCGTTATGACACCTGAAAGTGTGCAAGTTATTGGTGCAAGTGGCGATTTAAAAATTACGCCAAATGGTGATATCACGCTTAACGGTAAAAATGTTGCTGCAACAGAGGCCCAAAAGCAGCAAGCGATTCGTTACCAAGCCGCTATCCGTCAGGATTTACCTTGGATAAAACAAGAATCAGAAAAAAAATTATCAACTTCAAGGGAAACGATAGACAAAGTTGTCGTTAAAGTGGTCGGTAGCGATAGCAATATCCGTAACCGGTTAACAAAATTAGAAAAAGAGCTTAATGGGCAAATCAACCAAATTATTGAGACTCGCCCTAGTGGTTATGTGTTTCACCATGAAGCCATGAAAACCGTTGAAGCGAAAGGGCGAGAGCTAGTTAATGAAAGCTTAGGCGGCATTTTACAAGACAGCATCAACGAAATGGGGCGCAAGCAATTATTATCGGGTGGTGATGCTAATAAAGCGCTACAAGGTATGTTAGGGAACTTAGGCGGGTTACAACAAGAGCTCGAATCTGAATGGAAAAAACAAGAAAAAAGCTTCCAGCAATTTGGCCAACAAGTTTGTTCTAAAGTAACCTCAATAGAGCAACAACGCGTCTCATTACTTAATTCAATCAAAAGTAGCTGATAGCACTAAAATCACAATAACCTTATGAGCAGTAATGTATTTTTTGTACATTACTGTTTTTTTATTTTATCTCTATCATCAATTTGTGTGATATTAATTCCATTAATGGGAATGAAAATGAAATTGATTCTTATTTGATTGACATCTAAGCTGCTCACTTTACAATGCGGGTTTGGCTTAATGACTAAATTGGGATCATTTAAATGAAAAAGTTCATTCCTGCTCTGCTTGTTTCTGTGTTGTCATTCTCTGCGCCTTTCGCTCTCAGCGCTGAATCTACCACTTTCACGCCAAATGCGGTGATAGCACAAGGTGTTGAAAAAGTGACGATCAAACACCTATCAGGTGAAACTGAAGTCGTGAAAAAACCACAAAAAGTGGTTCTGTTTGATTTCGGTGTTTATGACTCAATGCAAAAACTCGGCTTAGGTGACAAGGTTGTTGCACTACCAACTGGCAATGCTCCCGCTTATATAAAAGGCAGCATCCCTGCATCAATGGAAAATGCAGGTGGAATGAAACAACCTGATTTAGCCAAAATCGCGCAATTAAAACCTGACCTGATTGTGATCACGGGCCGTCAAGGTAAGTCTTATGATGAGTTATCAAAAATTGCACCCACCATCAATTTAGGCTCTGATAGCAAGCACTATATTGATTCTGTAAAAGCCAACATTGGTGTGATTGGTGAGCTCTATGGTAACCAAAAAGCGGTTGATGAGCAGTTGGTTCAATTAGATAAAGTCATCGCAGACGCCCAGAAGAAAGCGGCTGATTCTAATAAAAAAGTGTTAGTGCTGATGCATAATGACGGCAAATTAATTCCAAACAGCCAAGCTGTTGTTTACAACGTTGTGAAAGCGCAACGCGCTGACCTACCTGTTGATGAAAGTGCAGATAAAGCAAAACGTCGTGTAGTGGATACCAAAACTATTGCTCAAGCGAATCCAGACGTGATCCTGATTGTTGACCGTAGCGAAGCGATTGGTGCAGGTAAACTGGATAAAACGGTATTTGAAGACAGCAATATTCAAGAAACCAAAGCTTATAAAGATGGCAAAATTACTTACCTGCAATCTGACTTATGGTACTTGTCTGGTGGCGGTTTAGTTAGCTTAACAGAGCAAGTTAATGCGGTGGTGAATGCTCTATAACAGATATCTGCCACTGTCTTATTGATGGTGGCAATATGTATTACCTCAATTGTTATTCTTGTCTATTTCATTTTTATCTCTAAACAAAAGCCCACGTCAAATAAAGTGGGCTTTCATCTGATTTATAAGTGAAATGATATTATAAATAAATCGAATAACCGCTACTCTTCACCTAAAAATAACTCTAATAGGGAATTGAGAAACAATTTTCCATGCTCAGTGATCTGCCATTCATCCACAGTTTCTGTGATATAGCTTTTCGCTAAGGCTTCATCAATAGCCGCTCTAACTGTTGATTCTGGTAACCCTGTATATTGGGTAAATTCAGCGCGAGGCATAGCTTCAAGCAGACGAAAGCGGTTCATGAAATATTCAAATGGCCTATCGGAGGCATCAACATCATAGGATTGGTGCATATAACGCCCCTCCATATAACCTCGAGGGTGTTTTGTTTTTACGGTTCGTAAAATTTGACCATCTTCAAAAGAAATTTTTCCATGAGCACCACAACCGATGCCTAAATAGTCACCAAAGCGCCAGTAATTGAGATTGTGTTGGCATTGGTAACCGGGTTTAGCATAGGCGGATGTTTCATATTGCTGATAACCTGCCGCGCTCAATAATTTATGGCCTTCGGTGTAAATATCCCACAGAGTATCGTCATCGGGTAATACCGGAGGACGTGAGCCAAATTGAGTGTTGGGTTCAATGGTTAATTGGTACCAAGACAGGTGCGGAGGTGCAAGTTCAATGGCTTGGCGCAGGTCAGATAAACCTTCAACTTGAGTTTGTGCAGGTAACCCATGCATTAAATCGAGGTTAAAGCTTCTTAAATTAAGATTAGTGGCCAACTGAGCGGCGCGTTTCGCTTCATCAGCGCCATGAATACGCCCTAAAGTGATTAATTTGTCATTACCGAAACTTTGTACGCCAATAGAAATACGGTTGATTCCTGCCGCTTGGTAACCTGCAAAACGGCCAGCCTCAATAGTGCCGGGGTTTGCTTCCATGGTGACTTCTGCGTGAGGGTCTAAATCAACTCTCTGACGTACGCCATCCATTAATGCTTGCATTGACTCAGCACTTAATAAACTGGGTGTTCCACCCCCAATAAAAATGGTTTTTACCGAACGCCCTGCAACTAATTTTGCATCAATGTCTAAATCGGCCAACAAGTGTGCCACATATTCTTGCTGAGGAATTTCCCCCTTAAGTGTGTGCGAGTTGAAGTCACAATAAGGGCATTTTTGCACACACCAGGGGATATGGATATACAGGCTAAGCGGGGGTAATTTAAGCATTCTTCAGCGCATCCAACATCATTGTGAGGGCTCTTCCACGATGTGAAACGGCTTGTTTTTCTGCTTTTGTTAACTCTGCTGAGGTGCAACCTAATTCAGGAACATAAAATATAGGGTCATAACCGAAGCCACCTTGGCCTTTGCGTTCATGAGTTATGACACCGTGCCAGCGACCATGAAAAACCAACGGCGTTGGGTCTTCTGCATGGCGTAAATAGACCAGAACGCAGTTGAATTGAGCCTGACGTTGGTCGTCAGGCACATTTTTCATTGCTTCAAGTAATTTTATCAGGTTTTGCTCATCGGTCGCATCTTCCCCTGCATAACGTGCAGAGTAAATGCCAGGTGCGCCACCGAGTGCATCAACAGAAATTCCTGAATCATCAGCAATTGCGGGTAACCCGGTTTGTGCTGCTGCATGGCGTGCTTTTAAGATCGCATTTTCAATAAAGGTTAAGCCTGTTTCTTCTGCAGATTCAACACCTAATGAGGTTTGTGCGACGATATCCATCCCAAAATCACGTAGTAGGTCAGCTAACTCATTCACTTTCCCGGGGTTACCGGTGGCTAAAACAACTTTTTGCATTATTTAAAACTCGTTTTTACATAATACCAATGGAATACATCATTGCAGTCAATGATGGGTCAATCATCAGTGAGATATCAACACGCAGATAATTCAGCGCGATTAAAATAAACATTACAATCATTGCGGAGAAATCTAACCCGCCCATAGCAGGGATGATACGACGAATTGGCGCCATTAAAGGTTCGGTTAATTGGTATAATAAATAGTCTACAGGATTACGGCCTTGGCTGACCCAGCTTAAAATTGCACGGATTAAAATCATCCAAAAAATCAATTTACCGGTATAGGTTAATAATAAAATCAGCCCCATAGGTAAAATACTTATGCCTAAAATAGGGAGCAAGTTAGTCGCCCACATACCAAAAATAATAGCTGCAATGGCTAAAATAAATGCCACAACCACTGAAGCGGTATCTATTGCGCCAAAAGAAGGAATGACTCGGCGCAATGGTGCGACGATAGGCTGTGTTGCTTTGACAACAAATTTCGAAAAGGGATTGTAAAAATCTGCACGCACCCACTGCATCCATACGCGCAGTAGTAATACAAAAATATACAGTTGAATCAGGGTAGTAACGACGAATACTAAGGTCTGCATGGTGAGTTCCGCGATTAATTTAAAAAAGTTTTTCCATTTCTTCCGCTCTGTTTATTGCGCTTTGCATTGCATCGGCAACAATCTGCGGAAGATTTCCATTATAAAATTGCTCTAAAGCCATCGCGGTGGTACCGCCTTTAGAGGTGACTTGTTCACGTAGAGTTGAAAAAGCCGTGTCATTTTGTGACTTAGCAAGTTCTACAGCCCCCTCAATCGCATGAAGAACGAGCTCTCTAGCTTGTTGTTTATCATAACCGAGTTGCTCTGCTTTTTGCTGCATTGATTCCATAAATAGAAAAAAATAGGCAGGAGAGCTACCAGTAATAGCAATAATGTTATTGATTTCTTGTTCTTGTTGGCACCAAATCGTCGAGCCGACACTTTGCATCAGTTCTTGTGCAAATTGTTTGTCTTGCTCTGAAACTTTCCCTTGAGCAAATAGCCCACTAACGCCTTTCCCTACCAATGATGGCGTGTTTGGCATGATGCGCACTAAATTCAGCGAATGAGCGAAATAGTCGTTATAACGTTCTGCTGGGATCCCAGCCGCAATGGTTAGGACTAATTTTTGCTCAAAATCAGCCGCATTTTGTAGTGGTTCACAGACTTCTTTCATCATTTGCGGCTTAACGGCAAGGACAATCACATCTGCAGCTTTGACAGCGGCTAAGTTATCATGACTGCTGATAATGCCATATTGTTCAGCCAGTTTATCTCGACGCACAGGTGTAGGAGAACACACCGTGATCATCGATGCGGGGTAACCATGGTTAACCAGCCCAGCAATGATGGCGTGAGCCATATTTCCGGCGCCGATGAAGGCAATTTTACGATGTTGCATTCTGTTCTCCTATTTATTGGTGATATTGTTATTGGTGATATTGGCGCGCGCCAAAAATAGCGGTTCCTATGCGAACAAGTGTTGAACCGCAATGGATTGCTGCACGCATATCGTCAGTCATCCCCATTGAAAGAGTGTCAACCGTGGGATAAGTGGTTTTTAATTGCTCAAATGCCTCATTCATTTGATGAAACACCGCACACTGGCGTTCATAATCCGTTTCAGGTGCAGGGATCGTCATCAGGCCGCGTAACACTAGGTTTGGCATAGTAGCGACCTGTGCAGCAAGTTCTGCGACTTCTGCTAGTGTTATACCCGATTTACTGTTTTCATCGCTGATATTAATTTGGATTAGCACATTGAGAGGGGCTTTTTCACTAGGACGTTGGTCATTTAAGCGCTGAGCAATTTTCGCTCTGTCTAAGGTATGAAACCAGTCAAAATGTTCAGCGACAAGGCGGCTTTTATTTGACTGTAATGGGCCAATAAAATGCCAAATAAGGTCATTTCTATGTGAAAAATATTGAATTTTCTCAACACCTTCTTGAACATAATTCTCACCAAATTGGCGTTGACCTGCCTCAATGGCTTCTGAAATAGCTTCACAAGGTTTTGTTTTACTTACCGCGAGTAGCGTAATGTCCTGTGGTGAGCGCTGACACTCTGCGGCAGCATGCTCAATACGCGCGGTGACATCAGAGATATTATTTTGAATGGTCATTATTTTATTCAATATGGTTTATTCAATACTATTTTATTCATGTCATACATGAATAGCGACTGTAGACCATAGTGTAAAGCAAATTACATCAGAACGGCACCATGGCGTGAGGTTAAGCTAAAAATAACCACGCAAAATACGCAATAATTACATCTGTTGTTCAAACCAGCTTTCAAGGATCACCACGGCAGAGGCTGAATCAACTTTACCTTTGCTTAGTGCTCGATAACCGCCTTGTTCAAAAAGGCCTGCTTTTGCTTCAACCGTGGAAAGACGTTCATCATGTAGTTCGACTTTAACACCAAAACGGCCATGAATCCGATTTGCAAAATTACGGGCTTGGCTTGTAACCAGTTGCTCCGTACCATCCATATTAAGGGGAAGCCCGACAATAACCAACTGTGGTTGCCATTCTTTAAGTAACTTTTCGATTTGTTGCCAATCAGGGCGGCCGTCACTGGCTTTCAATGAGGTTAATGGTCGTGCAGTACCTGTAATTTCTTGTCCAACTGCAACACCGATACTTTTGGTTCCAAAATCAAAGGCTAACAAAGTTCTTCCAGACATCAAGCATGCCCCGCTTGCATTGAAATTGTATGAATATCAACACCAATTAATTTAGCCGCGGCACTCCAGCGCTCATGAATGGGTGTGTCAAAAATAAGCTGAGGAGAAGCTTCAACGGTTAGCCAGCTATTTTCCATAATTTCACGCTCAAGTTGGCCTGGCTCCCAGCTTGCATAACCTAGCGCCACTAATGAGTTGGTAGGCGAGTGCTCACTTCCTAAAGTCTCTAAGATATCTTTTGACGTCGTCACCATGACGTCATCATTTAAATGCAGGCTAGATAAAAAGCCTTTAATTGGTGTGTGTAAGATAAACCCATGTTCTTCTGCAACAGGGCCTCCCGCAATGACGGGCTTTTTTAAATTACGGTTATCAATTTTATCTGAAATCGTAATTTCGAGTTTTTTGAGCATCGTATCGACAGAAAAGTCATCAATAGGTTTGTTAATCACGATCCCCATCGCCCCTTTTTCATTGTGCTCACACACATAAACGACCGACTGTTCAAAATAAGGGTCTGTTAAGGATGGCATGGCGATAAGAAAATGGTTTTGCAGATTCAAACTTAGACTCCAGCAAATTTAAAAACAATTGATAGAACACAATAAAAGGCAAAACTATAAGGTGGTAAATAAAACTGATGACTTTTACCGTTTGAAAACAATATATCTTGTTAAAACAATATATTGTGTGAAAAAAATAAAAATCATCAGTAAAGATAAACCACTGCTATAAATTATTTATTGAGACGGCGTTCAATGGCATCCATTAACATACCGGTAATGGAGATATCAAATGCGGCTTCAATTTCCCGTGCACACGTTGGGCTGGTCACGTTAATTTCAGTTAAACGGTCACCGATGATATCAAGACCAACAAAAATTAAGCCTTTTTCTTTTAATGTTGGCGCGACAGCACGCGCAATGGCCCAGTCACTTTCACTTAATGGACGCGCTTCCCCACGGCCACCCGCAGCAAGGTTACCTCGGGTTTCGCCTTGAGCTGGAATTCGTGCTAAACAATACGGAACGGGTTCACCATCAACAACTAAGACACGTTTATCACCATCTTTAATTGCTGGCAGGAAGTTTTGTGCCATGCAGTAGCGGGAGCTATGTTCTGTTAGCGTTTCAATAATCACACCCACATTTGGGTCATCTTGTTTGAGGCGGAAAATCGAAGCGCCGCCCATACCATCGAGTGGTTTAAAAATGACATCGCCATGTTTTTGGTGAAATTCTCTCAATTTTTGTGGGCTGCGAGTGACTAATGTGTCCGGTGTTAATTCAGCAAACCAAGCCGTAAACAATTTCTCATTACAGTCGCGTAGGCTTTGCGGCTTATTCACAATTAAGGTGCCGGCTTGTTCTGCTCTTTCTAAAATATAAGTCGCATAGATAAATTCAGTGTCAAAAGGCGGGTCTTTACGCATTAAAATGGCATCAAGTGAACTTAGGGCGATATCTTGTTCGCCATGAAACTCATACCATTTTTCAGGGTTTTCTTCGACCGTCACGATTTTTGTTTGTGCGCGAGCTTCACCTTGGTGTAAATACAGGTCATTCATTTCCATATAATGGATTTCATAACCACGACGCTGAGCTTCCAACATCATTGCAAAACTGGTGTCTTTCTTGATTTTGATGGATGAAATAGGATCCATCACTATACCGAGCTTGATCATTTTTTCTCCTTACCCCAGATCACCTAAGCGCACTTGCAGTGCTGTGATAGCGGTTAGCGCAGTCGTTTCTGTTCGTAATACTCGAGGCCCTAACAGTATATCGGTAAATTGATAGTTTGCTGTCATGGCAATTTCGTCTGCTGACAAGCCACCTTCAGGGCCAATCAACAATCGTACTTTCTTTAGTTCAGTGGGTAGCGTATTAATACTTTCTGTCGCCCGTGGGTGTAAATTGACTTTAAACGCACCGTCATTCTCGGTGCACCAGGCTTCAAGGGTTTGCACTGGGCGAATTTCTGGAATTCGGTTGCGGCCGCATTGTTCACAGGCTGCAATTGCAATTTTTTGCCATTGTAGTAATTTTTTTTCGAGTCGTTCGCCATCTAAGCGAACACCACAACGTTCTGATAATAAAGGTGTTATTGTATTAACTCCGAGTTCGACAGATTTCTGGATGGTAAATTCCATTTTTTCCCCACGAGACATGACTTGCCCTAGGTGCAAATCGAGCGGGGATTCTCTATCATCAATTTGGCTATTTTCAATGTGTACGAATACGTTTTTTTTAGTTGCTTCAGTAATTTCAGCACTAAAGGTCTGATTGCTGCCATCAAAAAGTTCGAGTTTTTGGCCAGCAGTCATGCGTAGCACCCGGCCGACATGGTTTGCGGCATCATCACCAAGAGAAATTGTTGTATTTATTTGAAGAGGCTCTGGGTGATAAATGCGTGGAATGCGCATAGCTTTTCCTTAGTACAAACTGGGTTAATAAATAATATAACTTTGATGAATATGGGGGTTGAATTGTTAAACTCAAGCGCTGCTACCTAGTTTATAACGAAATACAGGCCTTTTATAGTATGTCTGTGCCATTAGCGACATCTTAAACTGTGATGAAGCCCACTAGGGGATACTGATATTCGAATAAACCGATTCTACTCTACGGAATTAAAGTGTTGGGGGCATCGGAAATTCACAGTATATTTATTTTTATCTCCATAAAGGAATAAGGAGTTAATGTGAGGGAACTAATCTGTATTTTTATATCATCAGCTATATCTATTATTTCACCTTCTGAGCAGTTTATATTATCATGCCAAAATGAAAAACTTACAAATCCGTTTGATTTTGTTTGTGTTTTTTATGTTTTGATTATGTTATTAATCTCTTTTTTCTCGACTAAAAAGCTGCTTGTTTATTTACCAGTTGTTTTTTTTGATAAATCAAAAATTTTTATTAAAAATACTATTCTACTTCTAATATATGGCTTATTAATTTTTATAATATATTGGACGTCTGATGGTTTATATATGGTTTTATTTTTGACACTATATATTAATTTGATAATTCCATTATTCATCATTGATAATAAAATAGGTTATCTCCCTGATATTCTTACATACCCATTATTATGGTTGGGGCTGTTATATCAAATTCATTTGCCAAATGGGAATGTGGTTTCAGCTATTTACGCGGTGCTGATCAGTTACTTAGTAATGCTTATGGTGGTGACATTGGTTGAAAAACAAACGTCTCAGCCACAAATGGGGAGGGGGGATTTTAAACTCGTTGCCGCTTGTTCTGCCTGGCTTGGGGTTTGGCAGCTTCCTTACTTTTTGGGGACTGCCGCAGGGGTAGGGCTATTACAATATTGGGTAATCTATGGGTTATTGCCTAAAATATATCAAAAGAAGCAACAGGCGAATCAGGCCTACCCTGAGATACTATCTGGGGCAAAAATAGCTAAAAAAACGAAGACGATCCCATTTGGCCCTGCGCTAATTATTAGTGCTAGCATATGGTTGTATTTATCAATAATTGAATATTAAATTAAAAGACAACCATACGTGCATGCATGAAAGGGGTGAGTAAAAATCGGAGTTGTAGTTGTTAAGACGCTGTTGTTACTAGAGAGTCTAAAAACTGCTGCCATTTACTCGGCTCACCGAGGTAATTTTGTAATGGAACACGCAACCATCTATCCTGTTGTTGTATTAACAGTGTTGGAAAACCGGATGCACCTGACTGCGCTAACAGAGCCTTACTTGTTCCAATGTGGGCCGCAGTTTCATGTTGCTCACACTCACTGTAGTCGGACACATACTGGGTTACATCGAGGCCAATTTCTTTGGCGAGCTCAAGAAGTACCGCGGTATCTTTAATATGGCGTCCTGAAATATAGTGTGCTTTTTGAATGGCTTTAAGCATTTCAAAGCCTTTGCCTTGCTTGGTTGCCGCTAATATAGCGGTTTGCGGTGGTGTTGAGTCCATAACCAAATTAGGTTCGTGTAGCATTTTTATATAGTCATCGCCAAACACTTGCCCTGTCATTGATGCAATGCGCTTATCGGATTGCAGAATATATTGGCGAAAATTATCATCTAAATGTAGACGAGCGTCACCTGCTAGCATGCCACCACCATGCATTTCAATGTTGATACTTGGGTGTTGCTTGGCAATTTCGACTAAAGGCGCAGCGGCATAGCACCAGCCGCAATAAGGGTCATAAATATAGTGTAGGGTGATGTTACTCATAATCGTTCTCTTTATTTGCTATTTTTAAATAATTTGAATTAAGTTGTATCATTATCATCAAAAGATTAATACCACTGTCATCTAGTTAAATCAGCCAAATTGTTTTAGGTAAGTCATTCAGTGTGTAGATACGGGACATACCGCGCAACTGGCTGAAATAGTGAATATTACTTAATTACTGAGGCCATTTCATTTCGCCTTTAATGACTTTTGCACTAAGTTCTAAGCTTGATTTATCATCTAATTGTGGATACTTCGCTGCAACTTTTTGGATGAGCTCACCTGAGTTTTTACTTGTTTTATATGCACTTTCAAAGTCCTGTAAATATTTTTGAGTGAAAGAAACCGTCGTTACATCTAATTTAGACGCCCCCGTAAAGTGGCCGGGAACAACGGTTGCTGGGTTCAGAGCTTTGATGTCTTTTAATGTTTGCAGCCAATTTTTGCGTGACTCTTCTGTTTGGGTATCCGCTACCCAAACATGAATATTGTCAGAAACAATAACGCCACCCACAACGGCTTTTAATGATGGAACCCAGAGATAAGTTCTATCTGGCGAAGCGCCATCAAGGCCTTTAATTTCAAGTCGTTCGCCATCAACCGTAAAGCTATCTCCTTTAATCACTTCAGGGACGATAACATGGGCAGGGGCTTCATCTTTTAATACACCGCCCCAGTAAGCAAGTTTGCTATCTTTAGTGGCTTTAATGGCTTCAACTGTGTTTGCTGTTGCGATCACTTTAGCCTCTGGGAAGGCGTTTGTTAGGGTATCTAGCCCAAAATAGTAGTCTGGGTCAGAATGGCTAATGTAAATCGTAGTTAATTTTTTATTGAGTTTTTTAATCTTATCAACCAATTGTTGTGCATCATTTTTTTGAAATTGTGCATCAATCAACACCACTTCACTTGAACCGCTAATTATTTCAGAGGAAACTGGAAATACGCTGTTATTTCCAGGGTTATAAACATCTAGTGTGAGTGTTTCAGCTTGGGCCAGATTTATCGTTGTGGCAAATAGCGCGGTTGCCGCTAATAAGGTCAATTTCATGTTGTATCCTAAAATGAAGTTATACAGAAAAGTTTGTTTTGCATGTCGTGTATACTAAATTGCAATGATGAGATGAAAAACCCCATAATTAGGTGTTGTTTGTTGCATAATTCGGTCAAATGAGAATGGTATGGATAGATTAAAAGCGGCTGAGGTATTTATTACTATCGTTGAACAAGGCAGCCTAAGTGGAGCCGCAGAAAAACTGGATATGTCTAGAGCGATGGTGACACGCTATTTGTCAGAAATGGAGCAATGGGCGGGAGTACGTTTATTAAATCGCACCACTCGGAAATTAAGTCTAACTTCAGCAGGGGAAGGGGTATATCAACAATCTTTGCAACTTAATGCGATTTCCCAAATGGTGCCTGTGCAGCAAGAGCTTGATGCAAAAGCATTATCTGGTTTAGTGCGTATTAGTTGTTCACAATCAATCGCCCAAAGTGCGCTTTCTGTGGCTATTTCTGAGTTTATGAAGCTCTACCCGAATATGGCTATTGATATGCAAATATCGAATAAATCGGTAAATTTGATAGAAGAACGAATTGATTTGGCAATCCGTATCACGAATCAATTGGAACCGAGTTTAATCGCAAAACCCTTGTCAACTTGCCATTCTGTCATTTGTGCTTCACCTGACTTTTTAAAAGGAAAAAAACAGCCTGAAAAGCCAGAGGATTTAGTTTTGCTTGATTGCTTAACCTACAATTTTTTTGGTCGTAGCTTATGGGTATTTGAAAAAGCAGGCATGCAGCATAGTGTGTTAGTTGATGGGCGCTTAAGTGCTAACGAATCCGTATTTCTCGCTGAAGCAACATTGCAGGGGGCGGGTATCTCTATGCAACCTTATTATTCAGTTGCTAATCATTTGGCTTCGGGTGAGTTAGTTCAGTTATTACCTGAATATACTCCAATGCCACTAGGTATTTACGCTGTGTATACTAGCCGCCAAAAAATGCCAACCGCCCTGAGGGTGGTGATTGATTATCTCGCTAATTGGTTTGAAACTTCACCTCATTGGCACCTATTGATGCAACAGCGCGGAAGTTAGCTGAGTTCTTATTTGATTAAAGTTATCCTCTAAATGTTGAGTAAAAATATTGGTCAATTGTGATGATGGGCGGTGAATTGGCCTTATTAAACTAACAGTAAAAGGAATCGAAAAACTGAGTGGGCGTAGAGCTAACTTCCCAGCTGATTGTTGATGGAAATCTAATGCAGTTAACGGGTTAACAATAGAAACTCCAATCCCTTTTAGTGCCATAGCGCAAATGGATGATGCCGAATGCGTTTCCATGACCATTTTTCGTTCGACGTGGTGTTCCGCAAAGGTTGAGTCAATCAACTGACGGTAGCTGTCAGTTAATGACAGGCTAATAAAACGTTGGCCTTGAAAATCGCTGGGTGTTAACACTTCTTTTTGGGTTAAAGGGTGGCTCGCTGGTAAGACACACACTTCATTTAAACTTCCTAGTGTTTGTTGTTCAGTTCCTGGTGGCATTTGTAGATGCTCTGTTAAGCCGAAATCGTAACGTTGGGCTGACAACCATTCCTCTAATACAGGGGACTCTTGTGGGATCACCGTGATGCTGACATCAGGGTAATTTTCCATAAACGATTGGCAAACCTGAGGTAATAAAGATTGGGCGAAAGCAGGTAGACAGGTTATCGATATTTGCGCATGTTCGAAACGCCGGATGGTTTCCGCTGAATTTTTAATGCGTTCTAAACCATAATAGGAGCGTTCAACCTCTTCAAGAAACCGTAAACCTTGTGCTGTAGGTTGTAACCGCCCTTTGACTCTATCGAATAACTTAAACTGTAAAAGGTATTCTAAGCGAGCAAGTTCACGGCTGATAGTGGGTTGCGAAGTGTTCAGCAGCGCAGCGGCTTCCGTCAGGTTGGGGGTGGTCATCACCGCACGGAATATTTCGATGTGCCGCCATGAAATGGCTTGCATAGAGCGTCCTTAATAAATTCCATATCAAATGTGAATAGACTTTAGCAAAATAGATATTTTTTTTCCCGTATTATTCTTTGAATAATAGCTTTTAATATAATAAAAACTTGCAAACGAGAAAGACAATGACTTCATTCGCAACGACAACAAGCCAATATTTAACCCCTGAGTATTTACGCGCATTACCTGAGCAGTATGGTAGCCCTGTTTGGGTTTATGATAGCGCGGTGATCATTGAGCGTATCAAGCAATTACAAGTTTTTGATACTGTGCGCTTTGCACAAAAAGCGTGCTCGAATATTCATATCCTGCGCTTAATGAAGCAGCAAGGCGTTAAAGTCGATTCCGTTTCCTTAGGGGAAATTGAACGTGCGCTGGTGGCAGGGTTCCAGCCTGGGCGTGAAAACTCAGAAATCGTCTTTACAGCGGATGTGCTCGATAGAGCGACATTAGCGAAAGTCACCGAATTAGATATCCCTGTGAATGCAGGCTCGATTGATATGCTTGAACAAATTGGCGAGCAAAAAGCTGGACATCCTGTTTGGCTGCGTATCAACCCTGGTTTTGGTCACGGCCATAGCCAAAAAACTAATACTGGTGGTGAAAATAGTAAGCACGGTATTTGGCATGAAGACTTATCTTTAGCATTAGAAAAAATTCGCCATTACAATTTATCATTGATTGGTATTCATATGCATATTGGTTCTGGGGTTGACTATCAACATCTTGCCGATGTGTGTGATTCTATGGTGGCGCTAGTCACAACCGCAGGGGTTGACCTTCATGCCATTTCAGCAGGTGGTGGGTTATCAACCCCTTATCGTGAAGGTGATGAATTAATCGATGTGCAGCATTATTACAGCTTATGGGATAACGCTCGCCAACGTATCGAACAACACTTAGGGCACAAAATTGAACTTGAAATAGAACCTGGCCGATATTTGGTTGCGGAATCAGGCGTATTGTTAGCTGAAGTGCGAGCCGTTAAAGATATGGGTAGCCGCCACTATGTGCTTGTAGACAGTGGTTTTAATGACCTAATGCGCCCAGCGATGTATGGCAGCTATCACCATATTTCAGTATTACCCACGGATGGACGTAATGTTGATGGGGCTCAACTAAAAGACACTATTGTCGCTGGCCCTCTGTGTGAATCAGGAGATGTGTTTACCCAGTTAGAGGGCGGTTTAGTGGTAACCCGCGCTTTACCCGAGGTGAAAGTTGGCGATTTTCTGGTTTTTCATGACACTGGCGCTTATGGTGCATCCATGTCTTCAAACTACAATAGCCGCCCATTATTACCCGAAGTGATGTTTGTGAATGGCAAACCACAATTGATTCGCCGTCGCCAAACGATAGAGGAATTATTGGCGTTGGAGTTGTAATTTAAATAATTCCTCAAAAAATTAATGGGTCCAGCTATTAAATAAATGGCTGGATTTTTTTTGTTTTTAATTAAGGTTAAAACTACTCTTTTAGGTTATTTACAATACTTTTTTATATGTAAAAATAAATTTATTTTCTTCTAATGATTGATTTTATTTAAATGAGAATAATATGAAATTGATGATTTTTATACTTGGCTTAGCCTTTTTAGAGTGTAAAGCTAATGATTTTAAAAGAGATATCATTATGCCATCATATAGGATGTTATCATTTAATTATGATAGTAAGTATTTAATATATGAACCATCTATTAGTGATGAGTACCCACCACCAAGAAATGAAAAAGATTTCTTTTTGTTAGTTGAAAAGGCTGCATCAGGAGATTCAAATAGTAATTTATTATTATTTAAATTATTCCTTAAGGATTCTAATTGCAAGTATTTTGATTTTAAACCGTCGATACCTAATTTCATCTGCAAAAAAGCTGTTAATTACTTAATTGAATCAGTTAATATAAATCCTGATAATAATATGGCGTTATTTGAAATGAGTAAACTTTATCATAAAGGGGTTGTATTGAATGAAAATGAAAATAAAGCAAATCTAATTCTAGATAAAATAATAAAAAAAGGAGGGAGAGATTCTGTATTAGTCTGTGATTACTTAGTTGAAATTACTCTTTTTGATGATGATGGAAATATAAAAAATATTGATAAATCTAGATATTATGCAGATATTGGTGCTAAAAATGGTAGCGAAAAATGTAAAAAATATCTCAATGATATAGATAACTATATGAGAAATTAATAGAGATAAAAGGGGGGGATGTATGGATGTTAAATAATATATACCAGAACATTATTTACAAAGCGTAAATGAAGGTGATAGTCGATTGTTTGAATTAGATGATAATGGTTTCTCTAACTATGGAGGACCTAGCTTTACTATATTTGTTTCTCCGCCGGATAGCCAATATATAGATGTTGTAGGTGATAATACAAATATAGGGGATTCTTCTTTTGGTCATGTGTTTATTGGTCTTAAAGGAACAAATCCGGAAAGTAACCAATTTGAAAGCGTATCTATAGGTTTTAGTGCTGGTAATAGTTTTTTGACCAATACGGATAATATTTCATTCGATGATCATAATAAGTATTCAGAAGCATCATCTTTGACAATTGTGGGACAAGGACCTGTGTTTGATAATGATTTAAATAATTTATTTAAGACATATAATTCAATCAAAAATAATTTGGATGGTAATGAGAATTATAACTTGATATCAAATAATTGTATTGACTTCGTGAGTGATTTTCTTGAAAAGTCTGGTGTCAATGGTATTAAATTAGCAGGAACACCAAAGAAAAATTTAAAGAAAATAAAGGAAATAGCAAAGGACTATAAAACACCTTTAATTATTGACTTAAATAATAATGGAGTGGAAACTTTACCATATGATTTTGGTGTGCTATTTAAATTTAATGGAGAGCTAAAAAAAACCGGATGGGTTTCTCCCAGTGATGCATTATTGGTGATGGATAAAAATAGTGATGGAATTATTAATGATTCTAGTGAGTTATTTGGGGATGATTATCTGAAAGAAAATGGTTGTTTTGCATTAAATGGTTTTGATGGCTTAATGGATTTTGATAGCAATAATGATGGATTTGTTAGTAATGATGATTTTCACTGGGAATATCTTAAGTTATGGCGAGATAAAAACAGTGATGGTAAAACGCAGTCTGAAGAATTATTAGGTTTGAGTAAGGCCGGTATTTCATCAATAAGCTTAAGTTATTCATTTTCTGATTATGTGGATGAAAATAGTAATCAACATAAATTAATATCAGAGGTAACTTGGATTGATGGAAAAAAAACAGATATTGTTGATGTGTGGTTTAAACAAAAAGATATAGCTCATCCTGAAAATCAACTAGCAGAGTTGATTTCATTATTTAATAGTGAGTCATCTATAAGCTTAAATAATGTATTAATGACTACAATGAAAAATACACTACCATTTTTAAAATCAAATAACGATCGCGTATTTAATAGGTTAATATGAAATGGTTATTGGTTGTGCTAGTTTTTATTCTCAGTGGATATGATTCATATTCATACAGTGAAAATTTTTTACAAAGTAGTGACGTGAAACCTCCGTCGTATAG
Source organism: Providencia sp. PROV109 (assembly GCF_033681625.1). Classification (NCBI taxonomy): domain Bacteria; kingdom Pseudomonadati; phylum Pseudomonadota; class Gammaproteobacteria; order Enterobacterales; family Morganellaceae; genus Providencia; species Providencia sp. PROV109. The sequence continues at coordinate 3,779,040 of NZ_CP096320.1, read as the reverse complement.
GATGCTTGCTTTTTCTACTAATAATATGAAGCATGAAGAAGAGAAAAATTTTTTTCAGGCCATGACACCAATTGAGACAGCAGAGAAATTTTATCTACTCAAAAATAAAGTAGATGAAGGTGACGCCAAAACCCATTATCTTTTATTTTTATTATATTTTGATGATTCGACCTGTTCTGAAAAAAGTCTAGTCAATTTAAAGCGAATTGCAGATGAAAATTGTTTAATTGGTTTAGAATATTTAAATAAAGCTGTAATGATTGATCCTAATTTCCAGCTGGGTTTATACCGATTAGCTTACTTTAATAACCACGGAGTTGGTATGGAGATTGATTTGGAACAGTCAATAAAATATTGGGAAAGGTTGATAGAAACTAAAGGTTATTACCGTCTATTAGCGTTAGAGGCCGCCTCTGAAATCTATTTTTATGAATTTGGAAAAATAGACAAAGCAAAAGAGTATCTAACAATTTGTGCAAATGAAGGTAGGGAGATTTGCCAATTTAAGCTAGGTGACTGGGATAATAAAATTAAATTACGACCTTATATATTAGAGGCTAAACAACGAGCAAACTCCCCGAGTACGTAGAAAATTGATGTATAATTTGCACTAATAAAAAACTCAAGGGGCGAATAACTCCTTGAGTTTTTTTATTACTTAATAAACTTAATAATTAATTAAGCCGCTTTCTTTTTCTTACTAGTTTCTTCATTTGAAGGTTCATCTGGTGACTTTTTTGTCGGAAGTACACCCAAATCATCAAACTCAAACTCATCGACGTTAATCGTCCGTAACCGGCTTGCTTCTGCTTTACGCAAGATATCAGCTTCTTCTTGCGTAATTACGTTTTCAGGAAGTAGTTGGTCAGCAAGCTTATCTAAGCGAGTAAAGCTGAGCTTACGCTCTTTTAAGCGGCAAATACGTTCGAAAATAGGTTCAGCGGCAATGATATCCAGCAAGGCTTGGTTAACTAAGCCATGAGGGTTGTTTTCCGTAGGTGTTAAATACTGCCCACGGCCCAATCTGTCGCGTGTTTCTGATGGCTCCATCAGAATTTGAGCCAGTTTATGGTCTAGTCGGTCTGATGGTGTCGACATCGCACGGCCAGTAGGGAACAGTGTGATGCGCATGATCCCGGCAACCAATTTGTTAGGGAAGTTTTTCAGGAGGTCATCCATCGCTTTTTCTGATTGATATAAACAATCTTCAACCGCCCATTTCACTAATGGTAAGTCTGCTTTCTGGCGACCTTCATCTTCATAACGTTTTAAGGTTGCAGATGCGAGATACAAGTGGCTTAAAATATCCCCTAAACGAGCAGAGATACGTTCACGGCGTTTCAAGCTACCGCCTAACACACCCATAGCAACATCGGATAGCAATGCTAAGTTGGCACTTTGGCGGTTTAGCATTTGATAGTAACGACGTGTTTCATCTTTGGTTGGTGCATGACTTCCACGGCCATTGGTTAAACCAAGCCAGAAGCTACGGAATTGGTTACTAACCACATGTCCAATATGCCCAAATACGGCTTTATCGAATTTATGTAAGTTATTGTCCTGCGCTGCGGCCATTTCTTCTAATACAAAAGGATGGCAACGGATAGCGCCTTGACCGAAGATGATCATACTGCGGGTTAGGATATTTGCCCCTTCAACTGTAATGGCGATAGGTGCGCCTTGATAGGCTCTGGCAACAAAGTTTGAATCCCCAAGACAGATTCCTTTACCACCCGTAATATCCATGGCATCAATAATGGCGCGCTGGCCACGGTGTGTACAGTGGTATTTAACAATAGCGGATAAAACGGCAGGTTTCTCACCTAACATAATTCCAGAGGTGATGAGAGTTGCTGCTGCATCCATTAGATAGGTATTACCCGCGATGCGCGCTAGCGGCTCTTCAATACCTTCCATTTTACCAATGGGTAATTTGAATTGGCGACGAATATAAGAGTAAGCTCCTGTCGCGATAGCGATACTCTTCAAGCTACCTGTTGAGTTCGATGGCAATGTAATGCCACGACCCACTGAAAGGCACTCAACCAACATTCTCCAACCTTGGCCAGCCATTTTTGGCCCACCAATAATGTAATCGATTGGAACAAAAATATCTTTTCCACGTGTAGGACCATTCATAAATGGAATATTTAGTGGGAAGTGGCGGTGACCAATTTCAACACCTGGGGTATTAGTTGGAATTAACGCACAGGTGATACCAAGGTTTTTCTCGCCACCTAAGAGTTTATCAGGGTCTGAAAGTTTGAATGCGAGACCTAGTACAGTGGCAATTGGTGCTAAGGTAATATAGCGTTTGTTCCATGTTAAACGCATTCCTAATACTTGCTCACCTTGCCATTCTCCCATACAAACGACACCTGAATCTGGGATTGCACCAGCATCTGAGCCTGCTTCAGGGCTCGTTAATGCAAAACATGGAATTTCTTCACCCGTCGCTAAGCCCGGTAAATAGCGTTGTTTTTGTTCGTCAGTCCCATAATGCTGTAGTAGTTCGCCAGGGCCTAATGAATTTGGAACACCAACAGTGATAGCAAGAATACCGGATACGCCAGCGAGTTTTTGTAGAACTTGAGACTGTGCATAAGCAGAAAACTCAAGGCCACCATATTCTTTTTTGATGATCATAGCGAAGAAACGGTGATCACGTAGGTATTGCCACACTTCAGGAGGAAGATCCGCAAGTTCATGGCTAACTTCGAAGTCATTGACCATACCACAAACAGTTTCAACGGGCCCATCCATAAAAGCTTGTTCTTCTGCGGTTAATTGTGGTTTTGGGTAGTTATGCAGTTTATTCCAATCTGGAGCACCACGGAAAAGGTCACCTTCCCACCACGTTGTTCCAGCGTCAATGGCTTCTTTTTCTGTACTTGACATTGGCGGCATGACTTTTTGGAACATTTTCATCGCGCGGATAGAGAAAAGCGATTGACGTACGGGAGTGAAGACAAAAGGAAATAAAACCAAGGCAACTGGCAGTAACATCCAGTAGCTCCAAATATTGATGACCCCCATAACCGCGGTATAGGCCAATAATAATATTGAGCTAAAAACTAAAGAGGTTTTGTGGTAACAAAGTACGCCGATTAAGGCGAGAAATAACACAATGCTGAGAAGGATCATAGTTAAGCTCCTGTCCACTTGTAAGAGGTCTGACCTGTTTGTTGCTTTAATCTATACCTATTAATAAAGGATTAGCAATGTATTTACATCTTAATTACAACTTAGCTCACAAAAACGTCATATAAAGGAAATTATCGTAGTAATTAGTCTTATTTGTTTTATGAAAAGTCAGGTTATTGGTTATGAGATACGGTGAATTTTGTCGATAGGGTCATGACAGCACAATCAAAAGTAGAAACAAAATTATCCCTGTGCAACAATCTGACTATTAAAGATTAATTACTGATATCTATCTGAGTTTTGCCATGGAACGCCATTTTTCTTTTAGGATAATTTGGATGTAAATTAATCGTAATTTCTGTAACGTATTCTTAATTAAGAGGAAATCTCATGTATCAAGACTTAATCCGCGGCGAGCTGACTGAAGCGGCCGAGACGTTATCGAATTTCCTTAGCGATGATGCCAATATTAATGCTATCCAACAGGCTGCCGTTCTACTTGCTGACTCTTTTAAAGCAGGTGGCAAAGTATTATCTTGTGGTAATGGGGGCTCTCACTGTGATGCAATGCATTTTGCTGAAGAATTAACTGGGCGTTATCGCGAAAACCGCCCAGGTTATCCTGCGATTGCTATTTCAGATGTGAGTCATTTATCTTGTGTGAGTAATGACTTCGGCTATGAGTATGTTTTTTCGCGCTTTATCGAAGCTGTTGGCATGAAAGGTGATGTTTTACTCGGAATTTCTACCTCAGGTAATTCAGGAAACATTATTAAAGCGATTGCCGCTGCGCGTGAAAAAGGTATGAAAGTCATCACGCTAACAGGTAAAGATGGCGGGAAAATGGCTGGAACCGCGGATATTGAAATTCGTGTTCCACACTTTGGGTATGCCGACCGTATCCAAGAAATTCATATTAAAGTTATTCATATCTTAATTCAGTTAATCGAAAAAGAGATGGTGAAGTAACGTTATTATTGATCAGGAGCTTTTAAATGTGCGAGTTACTTGGCATGAGTGCCAATGTTCCAACCGATATTTCGTTTAGCCTAAGTGGGTTAATTTCCCGAGGGGGCCAAACAGGCCCACATAAAGATGGTTGGGGAATTACCTTTTATGAGGGGCTCGGGTGTCGCACATTTAAAGATCCTCAACCCAGTTTTTTATCACCTGTCGCTCGTTTTGTGCAGGAATACCCGATTAAATCAGAAAGTGTTGTTGCGCATATTCGCCAAGCAAATCGGGGGGATGTGTCGTTAGCAAATACTCACCCCTTTACTCGTGAGCTATGGGGACGTAATTGGACTTATGCACATAATGGGCAGTTAAAGGGGTATCGTACACTGAAAACTGGACGTTATTGCCCAATAGGTGAAACTGATAGCGAATGGGCATTTTGTTGGATACTTCATCAACTCAGTGAAAAATACCCACGCAGGCCATCGAATTGGAAAAGCGTGTTCCGTTTTATTGCGACATTAGCTGACCAATTACGTCATAAAGGGGTATTTAATATGTTGCTGTCTGATGGGCAATATATGATGGCCTTTAGCTCGACGAATTTACATTGGTTAACGCGTAAGGCACCGTTTGGTAAAGCAAAATTACTTGACCAAGATATTGAAATCGATTTTGAGCAGTGCACGACCCCCACTGATGTGGTCTCTGTTATCGCAACGCAACCACTAACGGGTAACGAAAACTGGCAGCGAATTGACCCTGGTAATTTCGTCTTATTCTATCTTGGTGAGCGCATATTGTGATTTAGACCCTAACAATTTTGTTGGGGTATCAGCTTGGTCAATAACCGCATATTTACCTAAAGCGACCGACACCTCGGCAGGCCTTCCTGTGCGGTTGAAATACTCGTAAGCGGGTTGTAGCTGCTTCCAGAAGGCATAATGGCTGGAATTACGGTAGCGCAGCATATTTTCATTTGTCATTTTAAATGGGTAAATGCTGACATTAATGACCGACTGTCCGCTGAGTAAGGCCGTTTCTACTGTTTGGTAAATCTCACCCATATATTTATCGGTCATGGCATAACATCCCACCGAAACGCAACTGCCGTGGATCATAAGATAGCTACCGCTATAGCCTTGCGCTTTATCAAACTCATTAGGAAAACCAATATTGATAGATCGGTAATACCGACTATTAGGATTGAGCTGTTCCGCTGTAATTTGATAAAATCCTTCTGGGCTTTTCAGGTCACCTTCAATTTTTTTTGGACCTAGCCCTCCTGAAAACTTACAAATTGGGTAAGTTTTCGACAGTTTATATTTTCCTGATGGTGTTTTTTGGTAGAGTTCTAATAAACCTTCTTGCTTAAATATTTGAATAAAAATGGATGAGTTTGAGCTATCCGATACGTTATTATTAAGTAGAAATGAATAGTTACTTGCCTGAATAGCAGGAGAATATATGAGTACAAATAAAAAAATTGCACTAAAAAATTTACTTAATTTCATATTTAAGCCATATCAAGAAAATGTTTTTGAACAAAAAGAGTACATATTTTATGCATTCTAGACGAGTAAATCGAAAATTAATATAGTTTGTTAATAGTTTTTAAATGAACCTTTATTGTGTAAATAATAAACAATGATCGATAAATATGAGCTTAAATATCGATAATGCCGAATTGTTAACAGGAAAATTTAAATATTAATGCAATTTGCTTGAACTATGTCACTTCTATAGCCGGACATAGAGAGTGGGAACTGATAAAATTGTGGGTGGCAGAAGATAAAATTTAGTAACAATTATGTGAGAATACCTGCTTAAGTGATGACGATTACTTGAGCTATTTTTTATTTAATGAGTCGCTATCATTCATTGCTGAATCGTTAGCTTAGGGTTTAACTGATAAACTTGTGCAGATCTTATGATTAAAATTAAAAAAGGCCTCAACCTTCCTATCGCAGGTGAGCCAGCCCAAGTGATAGAAGACGGCCCGAAAATTCAACACGTAGCTGTGCTAGGTGAGGAATATGTCGGAATGCGTCCTTCGATGCTGGTTAAAGAAGGTGAGCGTGTAGTTAAAGGACAGGTTCTTTTTGAAGATAAAAAGAACCCAGGGGTTTTATTTACAAGCCCAGCCTGCGGTAAAATTGTTGCTATTCATCGTGGTGAGCGTCGTGTGCTTCAATCTGTTGTCATCGAAATTGATGGTGATGAACAAGAAACATTTGCAGCTTATACTCGTGATGAGCTATCAACATTAACGCAACAACAAGTCGAAGATAACTTGATCAAATCGGGTCTGTGGACATCTTTAAGAACGCGTCCATTTAGCCGTTCACCACAACCGGGTTCTTCACCTATCGCTATTTTTGTCACTGCAATGGATACTAACCCACTTGCAGCGGATCCTGTTTTAATTATTAAAGAGCAAGAACAAGCATTTAACGATGGGCTTTTGGTTCTAAGTCGTTTAACAGAAGGTAAAATCCATGTGTGTCATGGAGAGGGAGACTTACCGAAGAATACGGCACACAACCAAATTTCTTATACTCAGTTTGCAGGGCCGCATCCTGCTGGTTTAGCGGGAACTCATATTCATTTCTTAGAACCTGTGAGTATTAAGAAAAAAGTTTGGAGCCTTAATTACCAAGACGTTATTGCTATTGGTAAGCTATTTGTTACGGGTCACCTATACACAGACCGCGTGATTTCATTAGCAGGGCCACAAGTTGAAAAACCTCGTCTTCTGCGTACTCGCCTAGGTGCTGATTTATATGAATTAACACAAGGTCAGCTTAAAGCGGGTGAAAATCGTATTATTTCCGGTTCAGTCCTTTGGGGCGTGACATGCGATGATACCCATCACTATCTTGGTCGTTTTCATAATCAAGTCTCAGTGTTAGCCGAAGGTCGCAATAAAGAGTTATTTGGCTGGATTATGCCTGGTGTTAATAAATTTACGATTACTCGTACCACAATCGGGCATTTCCTGAAAAATAAACGTTTTAATTTTACAACGACAATGAACGGTGGCGAGCGTTCGATGGTGCCAATTGGTAACTACGAGCGAGTCATGCCTCTCGATATCATGGTCACTCATTTATTGCGCGATCTCCTTGCTGGAGACACTGACTCATCACAAGAATTGGGCTGTTTAGAGTTGGACGAAGAAGATTTAGGTTTATGTACCTACGTTTGCCCAGCGAAATATGAATATGGTCCGGTGCTACGCGATGTTCTGACCAAGATTGAGCTAGAAGGGTGATTCCATGGGTCTGAAAAATTTATTTGAAAAGTATGAGCACCATTTTGAGCCCGGTGGAAAGCTAGAAAAATACTATGCGTTATTTGAAGCAGTTTCGACTGTTTTTTACACGCCGGGTACGGTAACAAAAGGGCGTTCTCATGTCAGGGATACTATTGACCTGAAACGTATGATGATATTGGTGTGGCTAGCGGTTTTCCCAGCTATGTTCTGGGGAATGTATAACGTTGGTAACCAAGCCATCCCAGCTTTGCATCAATTATATAGCGGGGCTGAATTACAGCAAGTTCTAGCTAGTGATTGGCATTATAGCTTAGCGCAGTTTTTAGGCGCATCACTTTCGATGGATGCGGGATGGGGAAGTAAAATGCTGCTGGGTGCAGTGTATTTCCTTCCTATTTATGCAGTCGTTTTCTTAGTCGGTGGTTTCTGGGAAGTGTTATTCGCCATGATCCGCGGCCATGAAATAAACGAAGGCTTCTTTATTACCTCGATTCTATTTGCCTTAATTGTGCCGCCAACCATTCCTTTATGGCAGGCTGCATTAGGTATCACGTTCGGGGTTGTTATTGCGAAAGAAATTTTTGGCGGTACTGGGCGTAACTTCTTAAACCCGGCATTGGCTGGACGTGCTTTCTTATTCTTTGCTTATCCTGCTCAAATATCAGGTGACTTAGTTTGGACCGCTGCAGATGGCTTCTCTGGTGCAACACCATTATCACAATGGGCAACAGGTGGTGAGCATGCGCTAATGAACACAGTGACTCATGAGCCTATTACTTGGATGCAAGCCTTTTTAGGTAATATGCCAGGTTCAATTGGTGAAGTGTCAACTCTGATGCTGTTTATTGGTGGGGCTCTTATCATGTTCTTCCGTATTGCATCATGGCGCATTGTCGCTGGTGTGATGGTTGGTATGATTGCAATGTCCTACCTATTCAACGCCATTGGCTCTGATACCAACCCGTTATTTGCTATGCCATGGTGGTGGCACATGGTACTCGGTGGCTTCGCATTCGGTATGATTTTTATGGCGACAGACCCGGTATCAGCTTCATTCACAGACAAAGGTAAATGGGCGTACGGCATTCTGATCGGTGTAATGTGTGTTCTTATCAGGGTTGTTAACCCAGCTTATCCAGAAGGGATGATGCTGGCGATCCTATTCGCCAACCTGTTTGCTCCTCTGTTTGACTATCTGGTCGTTCAAGCAAATATTAAGCGGAGAAAAGCTCGTGGCTAATGAAAAACCAATTAATAACGATAGCGTCGGCAGAACATTTCTAGTTGTTTTTATTCTTTGTCTAGTGTGCTCTATTGTCGTCGCAGGTGCTGCCGTTGGTTTAAAACCACAGCAGCAAGAACAGATTCAGTTAGATACTCAACGTAACATTTTAAGTGTTGCTGGGTTGCTACAGCCTAAAATGACCGCTGAGGAAGTTCAAAATGTGTATAAGGATCGCATCGAACCTAAACTTTTGAATTTTAAAACTAATGAATTATCTGATAGCACTAGCCGTTATGACTTAAATAGCGAGCTACGCAGCGAAGAAACGAGTATTGCACTTTCTCCTGCAGAGGATATTGCAAAAATCCGCCGTCGTGCCAATAGCGCTGAAATCTATTTGGTTAAAGATGAAGCAGGAAAAGTATCACAAATTATTTTACCTGTTTACGGTTCTGGTTTGTGGTCTGTCATGTATGCCTTTATTGCGGTAGATGTAGATGGTGTTACCTCTCGTGGTATTACTTACTACGCACATGGTGAAACACCAGGGCTGGGTGGTGAGGTTGATAACCCTCAGTGGAAAGCACAATGGCCAGGTAAAAAGCTGTTCAATGAACAGGGGGTTCCGGCAATTAAAATCGTGCGCGGTGGTGCTACAGATAACCCATACGGTATCGACGGCCTTTCAGGTGCGACTCTAACATCAAACGGGATCCAACATATGTTTGATTTCTGGTTAGGGGACAACGGTTTTGGTCCGTTCCTGAAAAAAGTACGTGAAGGAGCGCTGAATAATGGCTGATTCAAAAGAAGTAAAACGCGTCCTACTTGGGCCGCTATTTGATAACAACCCAATTGCTTTACAGGTATTAGGGGTTTGTTCTGCACTTGCAGTGACAACGAAATTAGAAACCGCACTCGTTATGACGATAGCTGTAACCTTAGTAACGGCTTTTTCTAACTTCTTTATCTCACTCATCAGGAACTATATTCCGAGCAGTGTGCGTATTATCGTTCAAATGGCGATCATTGCGTCTTTAGTTATTGTCGTTGACCAAATTTTACGTGCATACGCCTATGAAATATCAAAACAACTTTCTGTATTTGTTGGTTTGATTATTACTAACTGTATCGTCATGGGACGTGCTGAAGCTTACGCAATGAAAGCACCACCAATTGAAAGCTTCATGGACGGTATTGGTAACGGTCTTGGTTATGGTGTGATCCTTGTTTTAGTCGGCTTTTTCCGTGAGTTATTTGGTTCCGGCAAATTGTTTGGTATCACAGTTTTTGAATCACTACAAACCGGTGGTTGGTACATGCCAAATGGCTTGTTCCTCCTCGCGCCAAGTGCATTCTTTATCATTGGTATGCTGATTTGGGGATTACGTACTCTGAAACCAGCTCAGGTAGAGAAGGACTAATCACATGGAACACTATATTAGCCTGTTTGTTAAAGCCATTTTTATTGAAAATATGGCATTAGCGTTTTTCTTGGGAATGTGTACTTTCCTTGCGGTGTCGAAGAATGTAAAAACCGCTTTTGGACTGGGTATCGCTGTAACGGTAGTTCTGGGGATCTCTGTCCCAGCCAATAACTTAGTATATAACTTGGTGTTACGTGATGGTGCGATTGCTGAAGGTATCGATTTATCCTTCTTGAACTTCATCACTTTTATCGGTGTTATTGCCGCGTTAGTTCAGATTCTTGAAATGATTTTAGACCGCTACTTCCCGTCACTGTATAACGCGTTAGGTATCTTTTTGCCATTGATTACCGTTAACTGTGCCATTTTCGGTGGTGTTTCTTTCATGGCTCAGCGTGATTATAACTTTAGCGAATCGGTCGTGTATGGGTTCGGTTCGGGGATCGGTTGGATGCTCGCAATCGTATTGCTGGCGGCTATCCGTGAGAAGATGAAGTACTCAGATATTCCATCGGGTCTAAAAGGGTTAGGTATCACCTTTGTGACAACCGGTTTAATGGCATTGGGCTTTATGTCCTTCTCCGGTGTGCAGCTATAAAGGCGAGAAGAATTCATGGAAATTATTATTTTAGGTGTCGTGATGTTTACCCTGATTGTCTTGGTGCTGACAGGTTTAATTCTGTTTGCTAAATCCAAGCTAGTCAATACAGGGAACATCAAAGTTGAAGTTAATGGCGATCCAGACAAAAGTTTTGAAGCTCCAGCGGGCGACAAGCTGTTAGGCATGCTATCAAACCAAGGTATTTTTGTTTCATCAGCATGTGGCGGCGGTGGCTCTTGTGGTCAGTGCCGTGTGAAAATCAAAGAAGGCGGTGGTGATATTCTGCCAACTGAGCTTTCACACATCAACAAACGTGAAGCAAAAGAAGGCTGCCGATTAGCGTGTCAGGTCAACGTTAAGCAAGATTTAAAAATTGAGCTTCCAGAAGAAATTTTTGGTGTGAAAAAATGGGAGTGTGAAGTTATTTCTAATGATAACAAAGCCACTTTCATTAAAGAGCTTAAACTGAAAATTCCAGAAGGAGAGGTAGTTCCTTTCCGTGCGGGTGGTTTTATTCAGATTGAATGTCCGGCACATGTTGTCAAATACGAAGATTTTGATGTACCAGAAGAGTACCGCGAAGATTGGGATAAATTTAACCTGTTCCGTTATGTATCTGAGGTTAAAGAGCCAACTGTTCGCGCCTATTCGATGGCAAACTACCCGGAAGAGTATGGCATTATCATGCTAAACGTGCGTATTGCTACGCCACCACCTCGTAATCCAGATGTCCCACCGGGGATCATGTCTTCTTATATTTGGTCATTAAAGCCAGGGGATAAAGTCACTATTTCTGGGCCGTTTGGTGAATTCTTTGCTAAAGAAACGGAAGCAGAAATGGTGTTTATCGGTGGTGGTGCGGGAATGGCGCCAATGCGTTCTCACATATTTGACCAACTGCGTCGTTTGGATTCTAAACGTAAGATCAGTTTCTGGTATGGTGCGCGTTCAGTCCGTGAAATGTTCTACACTGAAGATTTTGACCAACTTGCTGCAGAACATGAAAACTTTACATGGCATGTCGCGCTTTCAGACCCTATGCCTGAAGATAATTGGGATGGTTATACAGGTTTCATCCATAATGTCTTATATGAAAACTACTTAAAAGACCATCCAGCGCCAGAAGATTGTGAGTTCTATATGTGTGGACCTCCAATGATGAATGCTGCTGTGATTAAAATGTTGAAAGACCTCGGTGTTGAAGATGAAAATATCCTGTTGGATGACTTCGGTGGTTAAGCAACTTAGCTGATTTTATTAGACTTATCAAAGTCAGTAGACAGTAACACTTTAAAGAGGGAAAATATTTTCCCTCTTTGTGATTTTAGTAAATCTATTAAGTGCTAATTAGTTAGCGCTTAATAGGTAGATTTATAATTATTTTGACTGGAACATTCTCTGCATGGGTGACGATGTAAAGTGTGTTAATAGTCTGGGCGGCCTTAACAAAATGCGCTCATGATTGACGCGGAGAAAATTATGCTAAGTAAAAGAATTTATACCCCAATACTGCTATTTGTTGCAGCTCTGTTTCTTACTGCCTGTGGTGGACCTGAACAACAGAATCTTCAGGGGCAAACGATGGGGACGTACTATTCGGTTAAATATGTTACAGATTCTTCGGAGCCAAAGCCTGAAGTCATTCAAGCCGAAATAGATAAACGTTTGGAGGAAGTTAACGACCAAATGTCAACATATCGCCCAGATTCAGAATTAAGTCGTTTTAATCAATTTAAAGAAGTGAATACGCCGTTCCCAGTTTCTGCAGCAACCGCAACTGTGGTTAAAAAAGCCATTGAAATTAATAAGCTTACTAATGGTTCATTAGATGTAACGGTTGGGCCTTTAGTTAATTTATGGGGTTTTGGCCCTGAAGGAAGAGTGACTAAAGCGCCTTCTGATGAAGAGTTGGCTAAGCGTAGAGCCTGGACTGGTATCGAGAAACTCTCGGTTCAGGATAATAACCTAATTAAAACGATCCCTGAGCTGTACGTCGACCTTTCCTCAATTGCTAAAGGTTATGGTGTCGACGTTGTTGCTGAATATTTAGAATCATTGGATATCAATAATTATATGGTTGATATTGGTGGTGAAGTGCGTACGAAAGGAACAAATGGTAAAGAAGTACCATGGCGTATTGCAATAGAAAAACCTGTAGCGGATGGGGTAAGCCAAACAGCACAAGAGATTATTGAACCAGGTGACCGTTCTATCGCTACATCAGGAGATTACCGTAATTATTTCGAGCAAGATGGCGTTCGTTTTTCTCATACCATTGACCCAAAAACAGGCAAGCCAATCACTCATAATTTAGTTTCTATTACGGTGATTGCAGAAAATTGCATGAGTGCTGATGGCCTATCTACGGGGCTAAATGTTTTAGGGCCTGAAGTTGGCTTTGATTTAGCTGAAAAAATGAATATTCCTGTTTTTATGATTGTTAAGACAGATAAAGGTTTTGAAGAGCGTTATACTAAGGCATTCGAACCATTTTTAACTAAAAAACAGTAGTTGTGGGAGGATAAAAGATGCTAAATGTTTTTATTGCAGCCTTTGTACTGTTTTTGCTGGCCTTTTTAGGCATGTCACTTGGATATATTATTAAGCGTAAGAGTATCCAAGGTAGCTGCGGCGGGTTAAGCAGTATTGGTGTTGATAAAGTGTGTGATTGCCCTGAGCCTTGCGATGCACGTAAAAAGCGTATGGCACGTGAAGAAGCCCGCCAAAAAATACTGGATAAAAATCGTATTATTTGAATAGTAATATTTAACGGTTCTATAACTAGTAATGAGCCGGAGATGTCTAAATATAGTTATTAGACATCTCCAAATATTACTTTCCCGTTATACAGCCTAAATTAATTGCATTTTCTTAGCACATGAAACAGAGACAGGGTAATTAACATGCATGCTTTTTGTCTCACCATCAAATCTAATCGTGACCTTTCCATTATCATTGTTGTTAATTTGGCAAGGTAAAAAATCACCACTACTCCACAGTTCATTATTTTTCGTAGTAATTTTAGCTTTCCAAGCACTTTTACCTGTTGTTGAGTAAGGGAATGAATTTTCGTTAGAGCTAGATGTGGCATGTGATAGATTATAAAATATAAACACATTATCATAGGGGTTATCACTATTATGATAATGTATTTCAACTTTCCTTAATGTTTCATTCCAATAATTCTCGACAATCATTGTTCCAATATTTGACATATAAAACCTTTTTTAAATTATTTTAAATAGAATTTTTGTGACGGATTAAATATATCAAGTTTTCTATAGCGGTAAATTAAGAACAATTATTATTAATTGATGAAAAGAATGTTTTTAAGATGTGATTTAATTCCTAAGCTATTATTAAAGTAATAATAGCTTAGGAGATGTTATTAGATTATTTTTTAAATGCTTTTGGGGAATCAACCATTACAGCATCAACACCAATTTCTTTTGCGAGTTGGTAGTCACTGTCATTATTAACACCAAAGACAATGATATAGGCATTACCATTTTTTCTAAAACAGTCGATGGCCTCTTTATCCCATGAAAGGGTAGCTGGTGAGCGTGCCTCACCTAATGTATATTTTTCAACTACTTCAACTTTACGATGTAGCTCAAAGCCATACCAACGAGTGGTGGTTTTGTCATTTTCTATTGAGCATTGATGGTTCATTACGATATTTGCCAACATAGTCCGAGTTTCATCACGGCTTTCAAATAGTGAAATTTTTGATGAAAGGGATTTTAGCGCTTTTAAAAATTCATCATTAGTGGAATAAAAACGTACTTGGCTAAATGAATTAGTTTTATCTAGTAATGCAAGGATAGCTTGTGCTTGGATATTAGGGTCTGCATCAGGTGATTTTAAATCAATATAAAAAGTCGTATCAGGGTATTTTTTTAAAATAGTTTCTAGTCTACTAATAGTAGTATCTTGCATAGGTAGTTGCAGGTTATTTTTTATATTGTATTTATATGCAGCATTTATACGGTTAAGTTGCAGGGCATTATATTTTGATACAGGACCTTCATGGTCTGTAAGTGAGCTTAAGTCACTTGGACGATATAAAACGAGTTGATTATCTTTACTTAACTGAGCGGTAAGCCAAATAGCATCAGCATTATTTTTCTTTGCTAAATCAATTGCATAAATTGTATTTTCTGGTGCATCAGCCGTTCCTGCACGGTGAGCAACAATTTTAGGGGATAGTGCAAAAACGGTTTGGCTAGCAAACAGTATTATGAGAGTTGCCATAAATTTAAAATATTTTGATGTTGATGTAATTGCCATAGAGATGATCCATAAATAGTTTTTCAAGGTATTGTCGTTGGTAAAACAACTCTTTTTATTACTTTTTTGTTTAAAAGTAAGTATTAACACTTATTTTTAAGACAAACTTTAAATAAAATCTTTATTGGATAGATTGGCAGATGATTATTGCAATATGATGAATTACCTAGTTATCATTAAGTTAGCTTGTTATTCATCCATTTATGGTGGTCTGATAATAATTGCATGGCTATTAAAGATACTGTATATTTAAACAGTTGATTGATTGTTAGGGTATACTCGTGCGTAAAATTATTCATATTGATATGGACTGCTTTTATGCCGCCATCGAGATGCGTGACGACCCAAGCCTTCGCAATGTACCTATTGCGGTGGGAGGTAGCGCAGATCGCCGAGGAGTGATTAGTACTGCAAATTATGAAGCACGTCGCTACGGTGTTCATAGTGCGATGTCTACAGCGATTGCACTTAGGCTTTGCCCTCACTTGAAAGTGGTTCCTGGGCATATGGCACTTTATAAAGAAACCTCTCTTCATATTCGAAAAATATTTGCGCGTTACACAGACCTCATAGAACCGCTTTCTCTTGATGAGGCTTATTTGGATGTTACGGATTGTACGCAATTACACGGCTCTGCAACGTTAATTGCTGAGGCTATCCGTAAGCAAATCTTTGATGAATTACAGCTCACTGCTTCAGCGGGGATCGCTCCAATAAAATTTTTGGCAAAGATTGCTTCCGATATGAACAAACCGAATGGCCAATTCGTGATCACACCACAAGATATCGATCAATTCGTTCTTAAATTGCCGCTAAAAAAAATACCAGGAGTGGGTAAGGTAACAGCCCAAAAATTAGCGGATATGGGGTTGGTGACTTGTGCCGATGTTCAAAAATATGATGTAGTTGCGTTGATTAAAAGCATGGGGAAATTTGGGCAGGTATTTTGGGAGCGTTGCCATGGTATCGATGAACGTGCGATTAACCCTGATAGGCTTAGGAAATCGGTAGGGGTTGAACGTACACTTACAGAAGATATCTATCAATGGGAAGATTGCTTGCCGTTGCTGGATAAATTATATGATGAACTTCAACTGCGTTTAGCAAAAGTAAAACCTGACCTTCGTATTGCTCGCCAAGGTGTAAAATTTAAATTTGCAGACTTTCAGCAAACGACACAAGAACATGTATATCCAGTTCTCAATAAACAAGATTTGGTACAAATAGCGAAAAAAGCTTGGGATAACCGCCGCTTAGGGCGTGGCGTTCGGTTAGTTGGTTTGCATGTGATGCTGCAAAGTCCTCAGCTTGAACGGCAATTATTACTTGAATTATAAAAAACACCCATCGTATGATAGGTGTTTGATTTACAATTAATTAGTTGTTTATTCTTTAACTGGAATTGCTTTTAAAACCGCAGTTAATAATTTCCAATACTCACCAACGCTTGCAATATGCACACGCTCATCAGGGGAGTGCGCACCACGAATAGTTGGCCCAATTGAAACCATATCCATGTCTGGGTAAGGCTTTTTGAATAAGCCACACTCAAGGCCTGCGTGGATCACCATCACATTAGGAATTTTACCGAATAGTTTGTTGTAGGTATCACTGACTAAATGCATCACTGGTGAGTCTGCATCGGGCTGCCAACCAGGGTAACTGCCTTCTGCTCGATATTGGGCTTGTGCTAATTTACTGATAGATGTCAGCATGTTAACAACGTAGTTCTTGCCGCTATCGATAAGTGAGCGAACAAGGAAGATAATTTCTGCTTTATCTTCAGTTAGGCGTACCACACCTTCATTAAGTGACGTTTCAACCACGCCAATAGCCACATCGCTCATGCGAATTACACCGTTCGGTGCTGCATTTAAGAAGAAAACAAAACGCTTTTGGCAATCATCAGAAAGGGCTTTTAGCTCACTTTGCGTTTCGTCAAGTAGCAGAACAAGGTTAGGCTCAACAACAGCTAATTCATTTTTCAGAATATCTTCATAGCGCGTTCTCAGTGCCGTTAATTCAGCAACTTTGTCTGCTGGAACAGCAATAATGGCATAGGCTTCACGAGGAATCGCATTGCGAACAGTACCCCCTCTAAAATCTAATAATTTTAGGCTTAAATCTTCTTCGTGCCCTGCTAGAAATCGAGCTAACAGCTTATTGGCATTACCTAAACCTAAATGTACATCACCACCGGAGTGACCACCTTTTAGGCCTTTTAGGGTCATTGTGAAGGTTTTATAGCCTTGTGGTAATGCTTCACGAGTCAGGTCAAACGTGGTTGTAAAATCAACACCACCAGCGCAACCCATGTAAATTTCACCTTCTTCTTCGGAGTCGGTGTTTATCAAAATATCTGCTTGTAACCAGCCTGCTTTCAAGCCAAAAGCACCTTCCATACCGGCTTCTTCGGTCATGGTCAGGAGAACTTCCATTGGCCCATGCTCAACGCTATCGTCAGCAAGAACAGCCAAAGCAGAAGCTAAGCCAATGCCGTTATCAGCACCTAAAGTGGTGCCTTCAGCAGTAACCCACTCACCATTAACATAGGGACGAATTGGATCTGTTTTAAAGTCATGTACCGTGTCGTTATTTTTTTGTGGCACCATGTCCAAGTGAGCTTGTAAAACAACACCTTTACGGTTTTCATAACCAGGCGTAGCAGGTTTACGGATCAGAATATTGCCTACTTCATCACGTTCAACGTGAAAGCCTTTTTGTTTTGACCAATCAACAATATGCGCGGCTAAGGCTTCTTCGTGATACGAAGGGTGTGGGATAGAACAGATTTTAGCGAAGATATCCCATAGCGGTTGGGGGGATAATGTAGCTAGCTCAGACACGTCTCTCTCCTTTTATTTTCCCTTTATATTTCAATCTGTAGCGTTGTTGGCTTCATTCATAAATCCCAGTCACATACTTATGTATGCTCCTAGGATTTACTCATTTGCCGCCTAGCTACAAATTGAACTATTTAGGGATAATATCCTGAATAACCCAGTAGGAGCTGATTGGCAACCAACGTTAATTTCAGCTTCAATTTTAAAAGGAATATTGCTGTAATTATGACCTAACAGCCTGAAGTTTCGAATTAAAGGCTGCCTCTTTTATAAACTCAGGATAACACTTTCTTTTGAGCAATGGACAGTGTAAATGATAATAATTAATGGCGAATGGTGCTTTTTGCTGGTTTTTAACCGGCCAAATCACTATAATCTCGCGCAACCTTTTTTCCGCAAGACACTTTTCAGATTTACTCAGCAGTCGGGACCCGAATTTTATGAGCGAAAAATATGTCGTAACGTGGGATATGTTGCAAATACATGCCCGTAAACTCGCACAACGTTTATTACCAGTAGAGCAATGGACCGGTATTATCGCGGTTAGCCGTGGTGGCCTTGTTCCTGGAGCACTGCTTGCACGCGAACTTGGTATTCGTAACGTTGATACCGTTTGTATTTCTAGCTATGACCATAATAACCAGCGCGAATTAACCGTGATTAAACGTGCAGAAGGTGATGGTGAAGGCTATATTGTCATCGATGATTTAGTCGATACAGGCGGCACAGCTCAAGCTATCCGTAACATGTACCCTAAAGCACATTTTGTCACCATCTTTGCAAAACCTGCAGGCCGTCCATTAGTTGATGACTACGTAGTTGATATTCCACAAGACACATGGATCGAACAACCATGGGACATGGGTGTCGTTTTTGTTAAACCATTGTGTGAACAAGATAAATAAATCTGTTTTTCATGAGCGTTTTAGGTGAAAACATTGTAATTATAAAGCGTTATAGGTTTTATTGATTGCAAAAACACATTAATACCTAAAATTTTTGAGCTAAACACGATATAATTTGGGGAGTGCATTTTTGCATTCCCTTTATTTTTGGCCAAATTCAACTCTGATCGACAAGGAAATAGGGATGACTCAGCAAAACCTTTCAGAAAAACTTTTCAAACCTAAAGTCAGACAAGTTGAAACATCAACATTAGTCTCTTATTCATCTCAAACAATTTCTCAAATTAAAGAACACAGTGTGTTAAGTGGCTCCCATCATGCGGGTTGGTATCGTATGATTAATCGCTTAATGTGGATTTGGCGAGGAATAGACGCCTTAGAAATTGAAGAAGTACTAAGTCGTATTGCTATCTCAGATGCTGAGCGTAGCAATGATAACTTGTTGGATACGGTCATTGGCAACCGTCGTGGAAACTGGTGTTTCGAATGGTCCCAGCAAGCCATGCGTTGGCAGCAAAAAGCATTAGAATTTGAAAAAGGTGCAGAGGCAGGGGAGGCTTGGTTACGTTCAGCTAACTTGTACAGCATTGCCGCTTATCCTTTTATCAAGGGAGATGAGCTCGCTGACCAAGCTATTTTGCTGGCTTGCAAAGCTTATGATAGTGCCGCAAAATTTTCTCAATATCGCCTAAAGAAAATTCCTTTCAAAGTTGATGGTGGGAAAGAAGTTTGCGGTTTTTTACATATTCCTTCACAGGGGCAAGGGCCTTATCCGACAGTGATGATCTGTGGCATGTTAGATAGCTTACAGATTGATTTTTGTCGCTATTTTCGCGACTACCTCGAACCACTCGGTATTGCGATGCTAACACTGGATATGCCGTCAATTGGTTATTCGGTTAAACACAAGCTTACGCAGGAAACGAGCACCTTACATGAGCAAATCGTTCGCCAGCTTGGGGATATCGCTTGGATTGATCATACGCGTTTTGGCATCGTTGGTATGCGTTTTGGCGCAAATATAGCGTTAAGATTAGCTTATATGTGCCCTGATAAGATTAAAGCAGTCGCTGTCATAGGGCCAATTGTCCACAGTTTATTGCATGAAGAGAAATATCAGCAAGATATTCCTCGGATGGTTTTGGATGTATTCGCCAGTCGTTTGGGTATTTATCAAGTTGATGGTTCTGCTTTACGTCATGAATTAAGTTGCTATTCACTTAAAAATCAAGGGCTTTTGGGGCGGCGCAGTAAGGTTCCAATGCTATCGGTTAGTCTTAAAGATGATATTTACAGCCCCAAAGCAGAGTCTGATTTAATTCGACGTTCATCGATGGATGCTGACACGATGATGCTACCAAGCCAGCCCGTTTTTGCTAATTTTGAAAAGGCGCTAAGTGAAACTACTAATTGGTTAAAAGCAAAAATACTTTAATTTTATTTAATAACTTGCTTATTTTTTCCCATTTGTTAAAAAGGTGTCTTCCCAAGAAGGAGATCCTTAACATGGCTTTACCGACTGATTACTCAAATGGAAAGTATTTAAAGAAGTTTGCTTCGATAGGACCTTATTTACGTGAAAAACAATGTTTAAATGGCTGTTATATATTCGATAGCCTCGTTGTTTGCGTGAATGCAAATATTGCCCCAGAAAAACGTGAATTTTGGGGGTGGTGGTTAAAATTGGTTGCAACTGATAAGGGGTTTGAATTTACTTATCATTTGGGCCTATACAACAGCCATGGTAGTTGGCAAGTCAAAGCATTAAAAGATGCACCAACCATTGAGGCGACAGAGCAAAATTTAGTGTCTTTTCACCAAGCCCTTGCAAAACAGCTATCTGAACTTGAGTTAAGCCTCTTTCCCTCCCCGCTAATGACAGAATTAAAACTGGAATTAAGCGCATAAATTTGTTTTAAACCAACTTTTGTTGAATTTTGCGTTATGCCTGTTGGCATAACGCGCTTCTCCTGATAAAAATGATACCTACTTTTTGGTTTATTAATCCTAATGGCAGAAAAATGATGAAAAATAGCCAGACGCTGGTAGTTAAATTAGGGACCAGTGTATTAACAGGGGGCTCGCGCCGTTTAAATCAAGCTCATATTGTTGAGCTGGTTAGGCAGTGCGCGCAGCAATATGAAAAAGGGCATCGTATTATTATTGTGACTTCTGGGGCAATTGCCGCAGGTCGCGAACACTTAAATTACCCCGAACTGCCGGCTACCATAGCATCTAAACAGTTGCTTGCGGCGGTCGGTCAAAGTCGTTTAATCCAGTTATGGGAACGGTTATTCTCCATTTATGGCATTCATATCGGGCAAATGTTACTGACACGAGCCGATTTAGAAGACAGAGAACGTTTCTTAAATGCACGAGATACCTTGCAAGCACTGCTAGATAACGGAATCATTCCAGTTATCAATGAAAATGATGCTGTGGCTACCGCAGAAATCAAAGTCGGTGATAATGACAATCTATCCGCTTTGGCCGCGATTCTTGGCGATGCAGATAAACTGCTATTATTGACAGATATCGAAGGCTTATATGATGCTGATCCACGCAGTAATCCAAATGCAAAATTGATCCCTGAAGTGTATGGTATCAATGATGAACTTCGCGAAATGGCGGGGGGAAGCGTTAGCGGGTTAGGAACCGGTGGAATGGCAACTAAATTACAAGCAGCAGATGTCGCGGGCCGTGCAGGAATTGATGTTATCATTGCAGCAGGCAATAAACCGGATGTTATTAATGCGGTTATTGAAAATCTTCCAGTTGGTACCCGTTTTTATGGGCAAAAAAATCCAATGGAAAATCGTAAACGTTGGATTTTCGGTGCTCCAGCAGCTGGAGATGTGTACATTGATGATGGTGCACAACTGGCAATTATGGAAAAAGGCAGTTCATTATTGCCAAAAGGTATTAAGAAGATTGAAGGCGATTTCTCCCGAGGCGCAGTGATCCGTATTCGTAATATGGCAGGGAAAGATCTTGCTCATGGGGTCAGCCACTATAACAGTGATGCACTTAGAATGATTGCTGGGCACCATTCACAAGAAATCAGCAAAATACTTGGCTATGAACACGGTTCTGTGGCTGTTCATCGTGATGATATGATAGTGAGTTAATTATGTTAGAGACAATGGGTAAGGCTGCAAGGGTTGCTTCATGGCAATTAGCTCAGTTAAGTACCAAACAAAAAAATGCAGCACTATTACAAATTGCAGATCTACTAGAACAAGATAATGCAGTTATACTTGCAGCGAATCAAAAAGACATGGCGCAGGCAAAAGCAAGCGGTATGACTGAGGCGTTACAAGACCGCTTATTGCTGACGCCAGAGCGTTTAAAAAGTATTGCTGATGACGTCAGAAAAGTATGCCAATTAGCTGATCCTGTTGGGCAAATCATTGATGGAAGCCAATTGGATAGCGGCTTAAATTTACAGCGCCGCCGTGTCCCATTGGGGGTTGTCGGTGTTATTTATGAAGCCCGCCCTAATGTCACCGTTGATGTGGCTTCGTTATGTTTAAAGACAGGTAATGCGGTCATTTTACGTGGCGGGAAAGAGACACACCATACTAATCTTGCAGTGGTGGAAGTTATTCAAAAAGCATTGGAAAATAGCGGCTTGCCAGCAGATGCAGTACAGGCTATTAATAACCCTGACCGTGAATTAGTTGCGCAATTACTCAAATTAGATCGCTACGTGGATATGCTAATCCCTCGCGGCGGTGCGGGTTTACATAAATTATGTCGTGAGCAATCAACGATCCCAGTAATTACCGGGGGAATTGGTGTTTGCCATACATTTGTTGATAAATCAGTAGATTTTAATAAAGCCATTAACGTGATTATTAATGCAAAAGTTCAGCGCCCAAGCGCTTGTAATTCACTGGAAACATTATTAGTTCATAAAGAGATTGCGAATGAATTTCTGCCGTTTTTAAGTGAAAAAATGGCACAACAACAAGTCACATTACATGCGAGTGAAAAAGCGCTTCCATTGCTAAAACAAGGTCCAGCTAAAGTTGTTGATGTAAAACCTGAAAACCTTGTCGATGAGTGGCTCTCACTGGATCTTAACGTAGACATTGTTGACGATATTGACGCTGCTATCGACCATATTCGTCATTATGGTACAGCTCATTCTGATGCTATCTTGACAGAATCTATTCACCAAGCTGACTATTTCGTTCAATGTGTAGATTCAGCCGCGGTATATGTTAATGCAAGCACTCGCTTTACCGATGGTGGGCAGTTTGGTTTAGGTGCAGAGGTCGCAGTGAGTACGCAAAAATTACATTCACGTGGCCCTATGGGGTTAGATGCACTAACAACGTACAAATGGATCGGGTATGGTGACTTTTTAAGTCGTCCATAATGAGTAAAAATGATGAGATAGCCACACTTGTGTGGCTTTCTTTTTTTATTTGCCAAACTAGGCAGTTTATCATAAGCAAATTTGTAATCGGTATTGCTTAGTATTTATGATGATGGGATGAAATTTAATGTTTTACATTATCGGTCCAAGAGGTTCGGGTAAAACCACAATTGGTAAAAAATTTGCAGAATCTAAAGGTTATCAGTTTGTTGATACAGATAAATTGATTTTAGAAAAAGCGGGAAAAAGTATCGCAGAAATTGTTGAACAGCACGGTTGGGATTACTTTCGCCAGCTAGAGACTGACGTCCTTAAGTCGATTACGCAAAGCGATATGATTGTTTCAACTGGTGGGGGGCTTGTTCTTGCAGAAGAAAATCAGCAAATTATGCGTAATAACGGCACCGTGATTTACTTAAATACCCACCCTGAAGTTTTAGCAAAACGCCTCGCTGCGGAACCGCAAGCGGATCAGCGACCAAGTTTGACAGGAAAATCTTTAGTTGAAGAAATTGAAGAAGTAATGCAACAAAGGGAGCCTATCTACCGTGCGACAGCACATCATATTATTGATGCGGCGCAGCCTGTCGACGACATCATCGCACAACTTAATGATTTAACTTAAACTCATGAGTGATAAGCCAGCGGTGTTTTCGGAATATACTAATTAGAGTAAAGGGAGTAGCTCAGTAAGATAGAAGTCACTAAAGGTATAGTCGTATCACACTAATATATAAAAATATAATCATAGTATAGGGACTCATTATGTTGGCAAAGATAGTCAAAACAGTACTTAAATTTTTGTTTCGCGTACAAGTTATTGGCGACGCGAAAGAATTTAATCAAGATAAATGCTTAATTACGCCCAATCATGTTTCTTTCCTAGATGGTGTATTAATCGCACTTTTTTTGCCTGTCAAACCTGTATTTGCTGTTTATTCAACATTTGCCACACCGAAAATGGTGAAGCGCCTTAAGCCCTATGCGGATATTGTCCCTCTTGATCCTGCCAACCCTCTAGGTATTCGTCATCTAGTTAAAGAGGTAGAAAAAGGGCGCCCAATAGTTATTTTCCCAGAAGGCCGAATTTCGGTTCATGGCTCTTTAATGAAAATATACGAAGGAGCGGCTTTTGTGGCAGCAAAGTCAGAAGCAAAAGTTGTTCCTATTCGTATAGAAGGTGCACAATATAGCCATTTTGGGCGGCTGAAAGGAATTTTTCCATTAAAATGGTTCCCGAAGATCACATTGCATATATTGCCAGCACAAGAAATTCCAATGCCAGAAGCTCCTAGAGCGGTAGAGCGTCGTGCTCTGGCTGGTGAAAATCTGTACCAAATCATGAAGTCCGCACGTATGTCTTGTTTACCACAAGTCACATTAGTTGAAGAATTTATTCAAAGTGTTCAGTTTTTTGGGCGCCGCACGCCTTGTATTGAAGACATCGCATTTAAAGAGGATTCATATCAATCTCTATTGAAAAAAACCTTAGGGGTTGGTCGTATTATTGAACGCTATACTCATGAAAATGAAAGAGTTGGCCTATTATTGCCAAATGCGACAGTCACCGCAGCCGCGATTTTTGGCGCTTTAATGAGAGGCCGAGTACCTGCCATGCTTAATTACACTGCGGGCAGTCACGGTATTAGTAACGCTTTAAAAGCTTCAGCAGCGAAAGTGGTCTTTACTTCCCGCCAATTTTTGGAAAAAGGCAACTTAACGCATATTCCAGAACAAGTGCCAGAAGCAAGTTGGATTTACCTTGAAGATTTAAAAGACACGGTAACATGGCAAGATAAAATATGGATTATTAAGCACTTATTTAATCCTAAGAAAGCCATTATTCCCCGAAAGCCGTCCGATGAAGCGATTGTTTTATTCACATCCGGCTCGGAAGGTACACCGAAAGGTGTTGTCCACAGCCATGCCAGCTTGATGGCAAACGTAGAGCAAATTAAAACGATCGCTGATTTTACACCTCGTGACCGTTTTATGTCGTCACTTCCATTATTTCACGCATTTGGTTTGACGGTTGGCTTATTTATCCCTCTATTTTCAGGTAGCCGAGTTTTCCTTTATCCAAGCCCATTACATTACCGGATCATTCCTGAATTAGTCTATGACAAAAACTGTACGGTATTATTTGGAACATCAACCTTTTTAGGTAACTACGCACGATTTGCTCATCAGTATGATTTTGCACGTTTGCGTTATGTGGTTGCGGGCGCAGAAAAATTATCAGATAAAACCAAAAAAATCTGGTTCGATAAATTTGGTATCCGAATTCTTGAAGGCTATGGGGTAACTGAGTGTGCACCTATTGTTTCAATTAATGTGCCAATGGCCGCTAAAGAAGGCTCTGTAGGGCAAATTTTACCCGAAATGGAAGCGCGAATTATCCCCATTTCTGGTATTGAACAAGGTGGTAAATTACAGCTTAAAGGCCCAAATATCATGAAAGGGTATTTGCGTGTGGAAGCGCCTGGGGTACTTGAAACACCACGAGCTGAAAATGCACAAGGTGAAATAGAGGAAGGTTGGTACGACACAGGTGATATCGTTGAATTAGATCATAAAAATTTCTGTACGATAAAAGGCCGTGTTAAACGTTTTGCTAAACTTGCGGGTGAAATGGTTTCTCTCGAAAGTATTGAGCAAATGGTGGCATCTCTTTCTCCTAATGCAAATCATGGTGTGGTTACAAAGCCAGATAGCAGTAAAGGTGAAGCGCTTGTTTTGTTCACAACAGATAAAGAACTAGACCGTAGCGCATTATCTAGTGCAGCCAAAAGCAAAGGGTTAACCGAGTTAGCGGTTCCACGTGATATTCGTTTTGTTAAAGAGTTGCCAGTACTGGGTAGCGGTAAAACGGATTTTGTCACATTAAAGCAAATGGCATTAAAGGATGAATAATATGCAAGAGAATGCTTCCAATGTACCGTTAATGAGCAGAGGAATGAAAGCTGTTCTTGCTTCACAGTTTCTTTCTGCATTTGCAGATAATGCTTTATTATTTGCCATATTAGCCCAACTTAAAGCCGAGTTTTATCCTGAATGGAGTCATCCTATCTTACAAATGGTGTTTGTTTTCACTTACATCGTTTTAGCGCCATTTGTTGGGCAAATTGCAGATAGGTTCTCAAAGGGCCGAGTGATGTTGTTTTCTAACATCTTTAAGTTTATTGGGGCATTAGGGATTTGTTTTGGCCTAAACCCATTCCTTTGCTATGGGTTAGTGGGAATCGGCGCTGCTTCATATTCACCAGCTAAATACGGTATTTTAGGTGAGCTCACTGGTGGAGATAACCTTGTTAAGGCCAATGGTGTCATGGAGGCTTCAACAATCGCAGCCATTTTAGTGGGATCGGTTGTCGGAGGAATGCTTTCCGATATTAACTTAATCTTAGCGCTAGGCACATGTGCTGTATTGTATGCGTTAGCCGTTATTGCGAATTTTTTCATCCCACACTTAGCTGCCGCGAGGCCTGGAAAAGGTTGGGATCTTAAACTGTTAATTACTTCTTTTTTCAATGCCTGCCGGGTGCTATGGGCTAACCAAGAAAGCCGTTTTTCACTAGTTGGAACCAGCTTGTTCTGGGGAGCAGGGGTAACGCTGCGTTTTCTGCTCGTTGCATGGGTGCCTGTGGCATTGGGATTACAAGACAATACAACGCCGACTATTTTAAATGCGATGGTTGCCGTGGGAATAGTTGCAGGAGCCGGGCTTGCTGCCAAGTTTATTACCTTAAAAACGGTTTATCGCTGCATTCCTGCGGGAGTTATTATAGGTGTGATGGTGGTGTTACTTTCGTTGCAAACTAATATTATTCCATCCTATTTTATTTTAATCATCCTTGGGATCTTCGGCGGTTTATTTGTCGTTCCGTTGAATGCATTATTGCAAGAAAAAGGGAAGGAAACCGTTGGAGCAGGGAATGCGATTGCAGTACAAAATTTAGGTGAAAATAGTGCAATGCTAATTATGTTAGGCTTGTACTCATTAGCAATTAAAGCAGGTTTGTCAGTTGTGAATGCCGGTATTGGTTTCGGTGCTGTATTCGCAATTGCGATTGCGGGTTTATGGGTTTGGGATCGCGCTCGTAAAAAAATGGCATAAAGGTAGATAACATCATGATAGATGAGAAGCGGCTTGAAACTCTGAGTATTCAGGTTGGGCTGAAACTGAAAGAACAGGGTAAAACAGTCACAACCGCAGAGTCATGTACCGGGGGCTGGGTTGCCAAAGTTTTAACCGATATATCGGGTAGCTCAGATTATTTTCAGCGTGGCTTTGTGACATACAGTAATGAAGCTAAGCATCAAATGATCGGTGTTAAAGATGAGTCTTTACAGCAGTATGGCGCTGTAAGCCAACAAGTCGTTACTGAAATGGCGACAGGCGCTTTACAAGAAGCCTGTGCAGATTTTGCTGTTTCAGTTAGTGGAATAGCAGGCCCTGGGGGCGGTAGTGTAGAAAAACCTGTTGGTACAGTATGGTTTGGTTTTGCACAGAAACAGGCAGACCAAACGGTATTAGTCACAACACAACATCAAGTGTTTCAAGGAAACAGAAATGAAGTTCGTTTTCAATCAACACTTTATATACTTGAAACACTTTTAAAGCAGTTAAGTTAAAAATTTCCTTGATACTGTATGATTATACAGTATAATTAATTTCAACAAACCGAATTCAATCGTTTTATTTGCAGTGGTCAAATCATTGCACTTAGGGAGTAAACATGGCTATTGATGAAAACAAACAAAAAGCACTTGCAGCAGCATTAGGCCAAATTGAAAAGCAATTTGGTAAAGGTTCCATTATGCGTCTTGGTGAAGACCGCTCTATGGATGTTGAAACTATCTCAACAGGCTCCTTATCCCTTGATGTTGCATTGGGTGCTGGTGGCTTGCCACTAGGTCGTATTGTTGAAATCTACGGCCCTGAATCTTCAGGTAAAACAACACTAACTCTGCAAGTTATTGCTGCAGCGCAACGTAGTGGTAAAACATGTGCTTTCATCGATGCTGAACACGCTTTAGACCCTATCTATGCTAAAAAATTAGGCGTTGATATCGATAACTTACTATGTTCTCAACCGGACACCGGTGAGCAAGCGCTAGAAATTTGTGATGCATTAACTCGCTCAGGTGCGGTTGATGTGATCATCGTTGACTCCGTTGCTGCATTAACACCAAAAGCTGAAATTGAAGGTGAAATTGGTGATTCACATATGGGCCTAGCTGCTCGTATGATGAGCCAAGCAATGCGTAAGTTAGCAGGTAACTTAAAAACATCTAATACCTTACTGATCTTTATCAACCAAATTCGTATGAAGATTGGTGTTATGTTTGGTAACCCAGAAACAACAACAGGTGGTAATGCATTAAAATTCTACGCATCTGTTCGTTTAGACATCCGCCGTATTGGTGCTGTTAAAAATGGCGAAGAAATCGTCGGTAGTGAAACTCGCGTTAAAGTGGTAAAAAACAAAGTTGCAGCACCGTTCAAACAAGCTGAATTCCAAATTTTGTATGGTGAAGGTATTAATACCTTCGGCGAGCTAATTGACTTAGGTGTAAAACATAAGTTAATTGAAAAAGCAGGGGCTTGGTATAGTTATAACGGCGATAAAATTGGCCAAGGTAAAGCTAACTCAACAAATTATTTAAAAGAGCACCCTGAAGTCGCTCAAGAAATTGATACCAAACTGCGTGAAATGTTATTGAATCACACTGGTGAATTTAGTAGTGCAGCAACAGACTTTATCAGTGATGCTGATGAAGAAGAAACACCAGAAGAATTTTAATTTTAATCTAATTAATTGATTAATAAGTAAATTATAGGCGCTCCGCTGATGTGGTGGCGCCTATTTTATTTTTAACCTATTACATTAATAGTTTATTGAACAGTTTTTCTGTGGAAAAATACACCAGTGCAAGGTATAAACATACTTTCAGAAAATATCTAGACGCTTTACAATGAAAGCTGCGAATGGATGTATCTATATTTTACTTCTGCACAAAGAGACTTTATCTTATCAGTCACTTTTTAATCGGAGAGTTGATTAGAGGTGATGTTACATTCCATCTCAACAATTCGTAATTCTGTTTCCAGCTTGATATCGGGATAAATATGAGTAAAAGCACCGCTGAGATCCGTCAAGCGTTTCTCGACTTTTTTCATACAAAAGGTCATCAAGTGGTCTCTAGTAGTTCACTAGTGCCAAATAATGACCCTACACTATTGTTCACAAACGCAGGGATGAACCAGTTCAAAGATGTATTTCTTGGTCTGGATAAAAGAGCATATTCCCGAGCGACAACCGCGCAACGCTGTGTGCGTGCAGGTGGTAAACATAACGACTTAGAAAATGTGGGCTATACCGCCCGCCACCATACATTTTTTGAAATGTTAGGCAATTTTAGCTTTGGCGATTACTTTAAGCATGACGCTATCCGTTTTGCTTGGGAGTTATTGACTAGCGAAGAATGGTTTAACTTACCAAAAGAAAGGTTGTGGGTGACCGTTTACGCAACTGACGATGAAGCTTATGATATCTGGAATAAAGAAATTGGTATTCCAGTTGAGCGTATTATTCGTATTGGTGATAACAAAGGCGCACCATATGCGTCAGATAACTTCTGGCAAATGGGTGATACCGGTCCTTGTGGTCCATGTACCGAGATTTTCTATGATCACGGTGACCATATATGGGGTGGCCCTCCAGGAAGCCCAGAAGAAGACGGTGACCGCTATATTGAAATTTGGAATTTAGTCTTCATGCAATTTAACCGTCAGTCTGACGGGACAATGGAGCCTCTACCAAAACCTTCAGTTGACACAGGAATGGGCTTAGAGCGTATTTCTGCGGTATTGCAGCACGTTAATTCAAACTATGAAATTGATATCTTCCGTGACCTTATTGCTGCGGCAGCTAAAGCAACAGGTGCGACGGATTTAGAGAATAAATCATTACGCGTTATTGCTGACCACATTCGTTCTTGTGCATTCCTTGTCAGTGATGGTGTTATTCCATCAAATGAAGGTCGTGGTTATGTTCTGCGTCGTATTATTCGACGTGCTGTTCGTCACGGTTATATGCTTGGTGCCAAAGACACTTTCTTCTACAAATTAGTCGCGCCATTGATTAAAGTCATGGGGCCTGCGGCCGATGAACTTGCACGCCAGCAAGCTATGGTTGAAAAAGTTCTCAAGACCGAAGAAGAGCAATTTGCACGCACGTTAGAACGCGGTCTTCAATTATTAGATGAAGAACTTGCTTCACTGAAAGGGGATACTCTGGATGGTGAAGCGGCATTCCGCTTATATGACACCTATGGCTTCCCAATCGATTTAACGGCAGATGTTTGCCGTGAGCGCAATATTAAAGTCGACGAAGAAGGTTTTGAGCGGGCGATGGAAGACCAGCGTCGTCGTGCGCGCGAATCCAGTGGTTTTGGTGCGGATTATAACTCTTTAATTAAAGTTGATAAGCGTAGTGAATTCTCCGGTTATCAATATGATGAGCAACAAGCCACTATTACTGCATTATATAAAGATGGCCAACCTGTAGACAGTTTGAATGCGGGTGAAGAAGGCTTAGTTATACTAGATAAAACTGCATTTTATGCAGAGTCTGGTGGGCAAGTCGGTGATACTGGTTACTTAAATAATGACAATGCGAGCTTTAAAGTCACTGATACACAAAAATATGGTCAAGCAATTGGGCATATTGGTAAGGTAGAGGCGGGTTCACTGGTTGTTAACCATAGAATTACCGCTGTTGTGGATAGCGCTAGACGTGATGCGATCCGTTTAAATCACTCAGCAACACACTTACTGCATGCGGCATTACGCCAAGTATTAGGCGACCATGTTTCTCAAAAGGGTTCATTGGTTAATGACAAATACTTGCGTTTTGACTTCTCTCATTTTGAAGCGATGACACAAGAGCAACTACGTCAAGTAGAAGATATTGTGAATGCACAAATCCGTAAAAACTCAGAAATTGAAACTGAACTGATGGATTTAGAAGGCGCTAAAGCAAAAGGTGCTATGGCATTATTCGGTGAAAAATATGAGGAACGTGTACGTGTTCTGAGTATGGGTGATTTTTCTATCGAGTTATGTGGTGGTACACATGCGCGTCGTACAGGAGATATTGGTTTATTCCGTATCTTGAGTGAATCTGGTACGGCTGCAGGTGTTCGTCGTATTGAAGCGACTACAGGCTCAATGGCGATTGAAAGCATTCACAATCAGTCAGAGCAACTTTCAGCAATTGCACACTTAGTGAAAGGTGATATTAATAGTCTTGTCGAGAAAGTAAAAGCGGCGTTAGACAAATCTCGCCAACTCGAAAAAGAAATTGTGCAACTAAAAGATCAACAAGCATCTCAAGAAAGTGCTTCACTAAGTAGCAAAGCGAAAGACGTGAAAGGCATCAAATTATTAGTCACTCAATTAGCGGATACTGATCCTAAGTTATTGAGAACTATGGTTGATGATCTTAAAAATCAGTTGAAATCAGCGATTATCGTGCTTTCAACAACAAGTGGTGATAAAGTCAGTATGATCGTTGGGGTAACTAATGATTTGACTGCTAAAGTTAAAGCAGGGGACTTAATTTCCTATATTGCAAGTCAGGTAGGTGGTAAAGGTGGCGGTCGCCCAGACATGGCTCAAGCGGGAGGTACTGACGTTAGCGCATTACCTGCTGCTATGGCAAGTGTCGAAGAATGGGTCGAAGCGCGTCTGTAAGCACTTACAAAGTTGCCTCATTAAAATATGAGGCAACTTTAATCTGTTGCGGCATTGTTAATGTATCGTTTGTAGTGCTATATTTTGCTTGTAAATAATTAGAATGCTTGTATTGATGGCATCAATGCTTTAGGTGAATGTCATTGCTTTACGTTTTCACGGTGTGTGATGGACAATAGCGGGGATACCTAGAGACCCGACTCTTTTAATATTTCAAGGAGCAAAGAATGCTTATTCTGACTCGTCGAGTTGGTGAAACACTCATGATAGGCGATGAGGTAACAGTTACTGTATTGGGTGTCAAAGGCAACCAAGTTCGTATTGGTGTTAATGCCCCAAAAGAAGTTTCTGTTCACCGTGAAGAAATTTATCAACGGATCCAGGCTGAAAAGACTCAACCAGATAATCAATAATAATGAATAAGCGTCCAATGATTGATCACACAGCAAGAATGGGCGCTTGTCTTACTCGCATTATTTCTAAAAATATCCTTTCGTTTTTATAATTCTCTAGCATCAAACTCATTTTATTGTTTAGTCTTCGGTTCTCTTGTACGAAATCTTGTTTTCCTTTGTATGAAATATAGGCTAATCAATCCAGTGAGCTTATTTTTATTCACTTATAGAATAATTTTTTTCTGTATTTTTGTTTATAAAGTTAGTGTCATAAGGGCTGAAAAATATCTTTTTCGGTGTTAAACTAAGCATCTTGCTTGTGAAATGTGCAAACAGACAACGGAATGCAAAAAGTTTGGAAAAATTGTTTGACTTCTAAGTCTAGGAAAGTAATATGTGCGCCACACAGCAACGAGATGTTTGAAAAAACAAATCGTGTGTAACTAAAATATGGTGAGGTGGCCGAGAGGCTGAAGGCGCTCCCCTGCTAAGGGAGTATGCGGTCAAAAGCTGCATCGAGGGTTCGAATCCCTCCCTCACCGCCATTTTAGATTATGCATCCGTAGCTCAGCTGGATAGAGTACTCGGCTACGAACCGAGCGGTCGGAGGTTCGAATCCTCCCGGATGCACCATATTTAACCCTATGAGAGAATCTGATGGGGTTTTGTTTTGGTTTTAGCAACCAAACAAAGCAGTAACTAAGAAGTTGATTTATAGAAGTAGAAGTTGATAAAGAAGTTTGAGAGAGCAGCACATCTTGCATTAAGTATGCATCCGTAGCTCAGCTGGATAGAGTACTCGGCTACGAACCGAGCGGTCGGAGGTTCGAATCCTCCCGGATGCACCATCTCTTAGCTAATAATTTAGCTTATCAATAATACCTTTTAATTTAACTCAGAAAAGTTATTGAGAATGTATCGATTTCAAATCGAATGAATTTTGCATCCGTAGCTCAGCTGGATAGAGTACTCGGCTACGAACCGAGCGGTCGGAGGTTCGAATCCTCCCGGATGCACCATCTTTAAGAAACTCCTCGTTCGAGGAGTTTTTTTTTGCCTAAAATTACCATTCATAAAATTAATTAAATCGTATTTTCTATACCTCTTTGATTTATTCCCTCATAAACCACACATCTAGACAGCGACAATTTATGTGATTTAAGCTAAAGTAATTGCCTTAATAAAATAAATTAACATCACAGGCGGGAGGTCGACTTGATCCCGGACGTATCGAAAGCGCTCTCATGGTTAGAGGCGCACCCAGAAACACTTAATGGTATTCAACGTGGTATTGAGCGTGAAACATTGCGTGTAACCCCCACAGGCGCAATTGCAGAGACCTTGCATCCAGAAGGGCTGGGAAAAGCTTTAACACATAAATGGATCACGACAGATTTTGCGGAGTCCTTACTCGAATTTATTACTCCTGTAGATAAAAGCATTAGCCATAATTTGGCTTTTTTGCGAGATTTACACCGCTATACAGCTCGTCACCTTCAAGATGAAAGAATGTGGCCGCTGAGTATGCCATGCTTTATTGAAAGTGAAGATAAAATCACTCTTGCGCAGTACGGCTCTTCTAATGTGGGGCAGTTTAAAACGCTGTACCGCGAAGGCCTTAAAAATCGTTATGGTGCTTTGATGCAAACGATAGCAGGGGTGCATTATAACTTCTCTTTGCCGATTGAATTTTGGCAAGCATGGGCGGGTATTGAAGACGAAGAAAGCGGTAAAGAAAAAATTTCTGAAGGCTATTTACGTCTAATTAGAAATTACTACCGCTTTGGTTGGGTTATTCCTTATCTATTTGGCGCATCTCCAGCTATTTGCGGCTCTTTTTTGAAAGATAGAGATACGACGCTATCATTTGATAAAACAGACTGTGGTACGTATTACTTGCCTTATGCGACATCATTACGCATGAGTGACTTAGGTTATACAAATAAATCACAAAGTGATTTAAACATCACATTCAATAAATTGGATGAATATGTAGGGAACCTGAAAAAAGCCATCCATAAGCCTTCAGCTGAATTTGAAAAACTGGGTGTAAAAAAAGACGGCAAATATATTCAACTAAATACGAATGTGCTGCAGATTGAAAATGAGCTCTATGCCCCAATACGGCCCAAACGCGTTCCTAAAGGCAATGAATCACCTTCTGACGCATTATTACGTGGTGGTATTGAGTACATTGAAGTCCGTTCACTTGATATCAATCCATTTAGTGCGATAGGCGTTAATGAAACGCAAGCTCGTTTTGTTGATCTATTCTTAATATGGTGTGTACTTGCTGATGCACCTGAAATGAATGCTCAGGAATTAGACTGTTGCCGTCAAAACTGGAATCGTGTCATTCTTGAAGGTCGTAAACCAGGCCAAGTCATTGGTTTCGGTTGTGGCAGCGAAGTTAAACCATTAGTTGACGTTGGGCAGCAATTATTTAATGACTTGATCCGTGTGGCTGAAGTGCTAGACACTTGTTGCGATGCAAAATATCAAGAAGTTTGTCACCAATTTGTTGCTATGTTTAAAGACCCAACTCTTACATATTCAGCGCTTGTTATGGATGAAATGTTAGAAAAAGGTATTGGTGGTTACGGGTTAGAATTAGCTGAAAAATATTTTGAACAGTTAGTGAACGAGCCGTATGAAGTGATAACTGAAGAGCAATTTGAGCAAGCACGATTAGCTTCAATAGCGAAGCAAGCGAAGATGGAACAAAGTGAGAGCGAAAGCTTTGAGGACTATCTACGCATTCATGCAGGACGCTAAAAGAAATGGCCACTCTAGGTGGCCAAAAAAAATCTCTTAGAGAATTAGGGATGATAACAAATTGCGCGTCTTTCAATAATTCAGACTCTGTATTTTCAAAATAGTTTCATTTATTTTAGAAAATATTTTTTATTTTCGAGGAGGTCACGAAATGCCATTATTAGATAGCTTTACTGTCGATCATACTCGCATGTCAGCACCTGCTGTACGTGTGGCAAAAACCATGAAAACACCAAGCGGTGATACCATCACAGTTTTTGATTTGCGTTTTACTGTACCAAATGAAGAAGCCATGACAGAAAAAGGGACGCATACTTTAGAGCACCTTTTTGCAGGCTTTATGCGTGATCACCTCAACGGAAATGGTGTTGAAATTATTGATATTTCACCAATGGGGTGCCGTACTGGTTTTTATATGAGCCTTATTGGCCAGCCAGATGAACTGCGTGTTGCTAATGCATGGAAAGCGGCAATGGAAGATGTTTTGCAAGTGAAAGACCAAAACAAGATCCCTGAATTGAATGTCTATCAGTGCGGTACATACAAAATGCACTCACTGGAAGAAGCCCAGCAAATTGCACGTAATGTTCTTGCATCAGAAATTGGTATCAATAAAAATGATGAATTAGCATTACCTGCAGAGAAACTTGAACAGCTACACGTTTAGTTTTTATCAAATATTCTCTATAAAAAGAGCCAATTAAGGCTCTTTTTATTTTATATGAGAATTAAATTGTAAGTTTATGACCAAATCAAAGGTCGGGGACTTGAGAACTGAATGTAAGAGGTGTGATCCTAACCTGTTTAACGATATTTTCATTCATCGCTAATACCTCGATAAGGTAATGCCCCACCACGATTTGCTCTTCAAGCTGTGGAATATCACCAATGACCTCTAAAACCATGCCATTAACCGTCCTAGGGCCATCTATGGGGAGATTCCAATCAAAAGCCTTATTCAGCTCACGAATATTAGCAGAACCGTCTACAAGAACGCTTCCATCACTTTGTGGCAAGACTTCTTCGGCTAAAGATGGCGACATCGAGGTTGTGAAGTCACCCACTATCTCTTCTAATATATCTTCGACAGTGATAAGGCCTTGAATTTCACCGTATTCATCAACAATGATCCCAAGTTTTTCTTTATTGTGCTGGAAGTTAACTAACTGAACATTTAATGGTGTACTGTTAGGAATAAAATAAATGTTATCCGCAGCTTTAATTAGGTTTTGCTTATTAAACTCACGTTTTTCCATCATAAGACGGTATGCTTCACGGACGCGTAAAATGCCAATAGAGTCATCAAGTGAGTCGCGATAAAGCACAATGCGGCCATGGGGGGAGTGCGTGAGCTGCCGAATGATTGATTTCCAGTCATCATTGACATCAATACCAACAATCTCATTCCTTGGCAGCATAATATCGCCAACAGTGACTTTGTCTAAGTCTAAAATTGAAATCAACATGTCTTGATTTCGGCGGCTAATTTTATGCTTTGATTCGTTAACAATGGTGCGTAGCTCTTCCTTATTAACCGCATCAGTTCTTGCGGTTAGTGACTTCACCCCAATGCAGCGTAACAGTAGGGCTGAAATAGTATTAAATGCCCAAACAATAGGCATCATGACTACTTGTAATGGTTTTAAGAGGTAACTACTTGGAAATGCGATTTTTTCAGGGTACAGCGCTGCCAGTGTTTTTGGCATGACTTCGGCAAAAATGAGGATCACAAAAGTCAGGATCCCTGTAGCCATAGCTACACCTGCATTCCCATATAGCCGCATACCAATGATGGTCGCTAATGCGGAAGCGACTATGTTGATTAAGTTATTACCAATAAGGACTAGACTTAACAGCTTGTCAGGGTGTTTAAGAAGTTTTTCAACGCGGATCGCTGAGCGATTACCTTGTTTTGCTAAATGTTTTAACCGATAACGGTTTAGCGTCATCATCCCTGTTTCTGATGCAGAGAAATAGGCTGACATAAAAATTAAAACAATCAATATGATGATTAGCGTACTCGTGGACACATCATCCAAAACAAGTTTCCTTATATTGTGAAAGTCGTGGCTTTATTTGCGTCAAAATACCATAAACTCCTGTATTAAACGGTTACCAAAAAAAGCCATTGTTAAGATGATTGAGCCACCAACATGGAAAAATAGGACGCGCTTACCTCGCCATCCTCCATGGAAATGTCCCCAAAGTAGAGTGATATAAACAAACCATGCAATGACGGATAATACCGATTTATGGATATTTTCTTTATCAAAAATATTATCCATATAAATAAAGCCAGTACACAAGGTCAGAGTCAGCAAAATGACCCCAACTTGAGTGATGTGGAACATTTTACGTTCAATTACCATCATGGGTGGCATATCTGGACTAAATTTTAAGGTTTTGTTCTTTAGCTGATGGTCAATTAAAGCCACTTGTAATGCATATAAAGCCGCAATAAGGAGTGTCGCATAGCTCAACAAAGCTAGACCAATATGAACAAAAAGTGGTACTCGAGCTTCAAGATGCGTAATAAACTCACCAGGCATTAGCGTTGACAGCATCAAGTTAATAATGGCAAAACTATAGACTATAGGCGTTAAGTACCAAGCTTTTCCCCAGTAAGCGACAACAGTCATAATCACACACATGAGTAAGCTCACTGTTGAGCCTAAATTCAACAGAGTGAGGTTTTGTCCCTCGGCTTCACTGAAAATCAAAAATTTCAATGTAATAGCGTGAGTTACTAACGCAACAACGGCAAGAAAAAGCGCGAGGTGGCGGTAGAACGGCTGTTTACGCACTTGGCCAGGGACGATCAGTAACAGACTGACCATGTATGTACAAACTGCTATGACTGCAAATACGGGCATAGTATAGTGTCGTTAATCATTTTTAGTGGAAAGTTATTCATAGTATAACTTGTACGAGTGTAGGCTCCAACTATTGGACAGGCCAATCACAATATATTCATTGCTGATAGCACTTCATGCGCCTACTGCTTGGTTTGTATTATTAAATTCATGCCATAATAACCTGTATCATCTGTTTCAAACAGGGGGCAGCGAAAAAACTGCGGGCATGTTACAATGGGGCATTATTTTGCCGCGATTATTTTTAGTGTTGGTTTCCCTTCATCATTGTGAAGGTATTGATGCTTATAATTCAAGTTGTTAGGTAACACGCACTTGAAATTATCTGTATTAGCAACCAGATCAGGCTGACATCGGCCCATCAACAGAATTGAGCTAAGACATATGTTTGATAATTTAACTGACAGACTATCGCGCACGTTGCGCAATATCAGTGGGCGTGGGCGTCTAACTGATGAAAATATTAAAGAAACACTACGCGAAGTTCGCATGGCCTTGCTGGAAGCTGACGTTGCTTTGCCAGTTGTCCGTGAATTCATTCAAAAAGTTAAAGAAAATGCCGTTGGGCAAGATGTCAATAAAAGTCTAACACCCGGCCAAGAGTTCATTAAAATAGTTCAAAATGAACTGACTAGGGCGATGGGGGACGAAAACCACCAACTTAATTTATCCGCACAACCTCCTGCTGTCGTTTTAATGGCAGGTTTGCAAGGTGCCGGTAAAACGACCAGTGTTGCAAAATTAGGTAAGCTCTTAAAAGAAAAGCAAAAGAAAAAAGTATTAGTTGTCTCTGCTGACGTTTATCGCCCTGCAGCGATTAAACAATTAGAGACATTAGCTGAAAGTGTTGGAATTGACTTTTTCCCTTCAGAAGTACAAGAAAAACCCACTGCAATTGTTCAAAAAGCATTAAAACACGCACAATTACAATTCTACGATGTGCTGTTGGTGGATACCGCAGGTCGCTTGCATGTTGATGAAGCGATGATGGAAGAAATCCAAGAAGTTCACCGTATTATTAAGCCAGTTGAGACCTTATTCGTCGTTGATGCGATGACAGGGCAAGATGCGGCAAATACAGCGAAAGCATTTAATGAAGCCTTACCACTGACAGGGGTTGTGTTGACCAAGGTCGATGGTGATGCACGAGGCGGTGCGGCACTTTCAATTCGTGCGATTACGGGGAAACCTATTAAGTTCTTAGGTGTTGGTGAAAAAACTGATGCCTTAGAACCATTCCACCCAGAGCGCGTCGCGTCTCGTATCCTTGGTATGGGTGATGTGATTTCTCTGATTGAAGAGATTGAGCATAAAGTTGACCGTGATGAAGCTGAAAAGCTTGCTAAAAAACTTAAAACGGGAGATGGCTTTGATTTAAATGACTTTTTAAGTCAATTGAAGCAAATGCGTAATATGGGCGGCATGGCGAGCATGATGAGCAAAATGCCAGGAATGTCTCAGTTACCCGATGCCGTTAAGTCCCAAATGGATGATAAAATCACCGTTCGTATGGAAGCGATGATTAATTCCATGACACGTAAAGAACGTGAAAAACCGGAAATTATTAAAGGTTCACGAAAACGTCGTATTGCGGCAGGTTCGGGAACTACCGTGCAAGAAGTTAATCGCCTCTTAAAACAATTTGATGACATGCAACGCATGATGAAGAAAATGAAAAAAGGCGGTCTAGCCAAGATGATGCGCGGCATGAAGGGTATGATGCCACCGGGTTTTCCGGGGCGTTAAGCAATAAAGCCTCAAACAAAACGCACTTTTGATTGATTTTTGCGTCAAAGTGAGTAAACTTTTCGGGCTTTTTATATGACAGCCGGACTCTATCCCTCGATGGAGTCTGGTTGTTTTGTTAACTAATGAGGATGTTATGGTAACAATTCGTTTATCTCGTGGCGGCGCTAAAAAACGTCCGTTCTACCAAATCGTTGTGACTGATAGCCGCAATGCGCGTGACGGTCGTTTCATTGAGCGTATCGGTTTCTTCAACCCGATCGCTGCAGGTCAAGCAGAAGAACTGCGTTTAGACCTGGACCGTGTTGAGCACTGGGTTGGCTTAGGCGCAACTATTTCTGACCGTGTTGCACAACTGGTCAAACAAGCTAAGAAAGCAGCTTAATCTGTCGCGGTGGTAACAATGAGCAAGCAAACTAAACTACAGCCACCTGAAAACCCAATTGTATTGGGGAAATTAGGTGCGGCATACGGTATTCGTGGTTGGCTCAAAGTTTTTTCGTCCACCGAACATGCTGAAAGTATTTTTGAGTATCAGCCTTGGTTTATCCAACGTTCAGGTCAATGGCAACACATTGAAATTGAAGATTGGAAACATCATAACAAGGATATCATTGTCAAGCTGAACGGGGTCGATGACCGCGATGCAGCCGCGCTTTTGACTAACTTTGAAATTGCGGTTGATTCAACCCAACTTCCTGAGTTAGAAAACGAATACTACTGGAAAGACCTGATGGGCTGCCAAGTAGTGACGTTACAAGGCTATGACCTTGGTACCATCACTGACATGATGGAGACCGGTTCAAATGATGTGCTGGTCATTAAGGCGAATTTAAAAGATGCATTTGGCATCAAGGAGCGGTTGGTTCCGTTTCTTGATGGGCAGGTTATCAAGAAAGTCGATCTCGATGCCAAACTTATTGAAGTGGATTGGGATCCTGGTTTTTAAATCTCCGGTTGAACGGTTTTGATAAGTGGGACGAAATTATGTGGATTGGTGTAATTAGCCTGTTTGCCGAAATGTTCCGCGCAATAACCGAGTACGGGGTAACTGGTCGGGCAGTGAAAAATGGCCTGCTAACATTTGAGTGCTGGAATCCGCGAGATTTTACTCACGATAAGCACAAAACTGTTGATGATCGCCCCTATGGTGGTGGTCCAGGCATGCTGATGATGGTGCAACCGCTTAAGGATGCAATCAACGCAGCAAGAACTGAGGCTGGTGAGGGTGCAAAGGTTATTTATCTTTCACCGCAAGGGCGCAAACTTAGTCAAGACGGTGTTTGCGAGCTGGCAACCAATGAGAAATTGATTCTTGTTTGTGGCCGCTATGAAGGCATTGATGAGCGTATCATTCAAACCGAAGTTGACGAAGAATGGTCAATCGGTGATTACGTTCTCAGTGGCGGGGAACTTCCCGCGATGGTGTTGATTGACTCAGTTTCACGGTTTATACCGGGAGTACTTGGTCATCAAGCTTCTGCTCAAGAAGACTCTTTTGCAGATGGTTTGTTAGATTGTCCGCACTATACCCGCCCTGAAGTGTTAGATGGCATGCAAGTTCCTGATGTTTTACTTTCAGGAAACCACGCTAAAATAGATAGCTGGCGCATGAAACAATCACTCGGCCGTACCTGGCTTAGAAGACCTGAGCTTCTGGAAAGCCTAGCTCTGACTGACGAGCAGAGGATGTTGCTGGCTGAATTCCAACTGGAATATCAGTCTGAGCAACAAATGAATCCAGACAATTAATTGTCTAAACATATCAGTTTACCTAGGGTAAGAGAGTTATTATGAGCAACATTATTAAACAAATCGAAGAAGAGCAGATGAAGCAGGACGTACCTTCATTCCGTCAGGGTGACACCGTGGAAGTTAAGGTATGGGTCGTAGAAGGCTCTAAAAAACGTCTGCAGGCATTCGAGGGCGTGGTTATCGCTATTCGTAACCGCGGTCTGCACTCTGCATTCACTGTTCGTAAAATTTCTAACGGCGAAGGTGTTGAGCGTGTATTCCAAACTCACTCTCCAGTCGTAGATAGCATTGCTGTTAAACGTCGTGGTGCTGTTCGCAGATCTAAACTGTACTACCTGCGTGAGCGTTCTGGTAAGGCAGCTCGTATCAAAGAGCGTCTGAACGCCAAGTAATACGCTTTCGCTACATCCGAAAGTTATGTTATGAGAGAGGCCCGCATTTGCGGGCCTTTTTATATTCGTCACTATATTCTTCATAATTCAAATTGTAGCTGTGTTGGCAGCACTCAGCCCCACAGGCCACATACCTTATTCGTCATATTTCAAGTTGTAGCCGTGTTGGCTGCGTTCAGCCACACAGGTCACATACTTGTGTATGCTCCTTGCGATGTCCTCACTTTGCCGCCTTGCTACAACTCGAACTATTTAGAATATAGCTGATAACTTATGCTTGTCTGTAAATAAATGCTTACAGATTGCTTGTTTTTCTTTAGTCTATTAAAATATTTTAATGTTAAATTAATGTAAAACTGTAATTTATTCAATTAATTATTGTTGTGTAAATAATTCAATACGATAGTGGAAATATTTTACATAAATGGATTGAATTGTTTACGATGCATGGTATGTTATTAGTCATACACCCAAACACAATACGTAAATAATAAACTAAGCAAATATAAGCTAATAAGTAGGTAAAAAATGATCATGCAAAAAGATGTACTCAACAACGTGAATATTCAAGACGAGCAGGTATTAATCACTCCTGAGAGTCTGAAAGAGAAATATCCGCTGAGTCGCAGCAACCTGCATGCCATTGCGACATCGCGCCAAGTGATTGCTGACATTATTCATCAACGCGACCCTCGCTTACTCGTGGTATGTGGTCCTTGCTCAATCCATGATGTGGATGCCGCTATTGAATATGGTGAGCGCCTGAAAGTATTAGCCGAAGAATTAAGTGATAGCTTATATATTGTGATGCGTGTGTATTTTGAAAAACCTCGTACAACCGTAGGTTGGAAAGGTTTGATTAGTGATCCATTTATGGATGGTTCTTTTGAAATGGAAAAAGGCCTACATATTGCTCGTGACTTGTTGACCAATTTAGTGAATATGGGGCTGCCATTAGCGACAGAAGCATTGGATCCTAACAATCCTCAATACTTAGGGGATTTATTCAGTTGGTCAGCCATTGGTGCAAGAACGACTGAGTCACAGACCCACCGTGAAATGGCATCTGGTTTATCTATGCCTGTTGGTTTCAAAAATGGAACCGATGGGAGTTTATCTACAGCGATTAATGCGTTAAAAGCAGCAGCGATGCCACACCGTTTTATGGGAATTAACCAATCTGGCCAAGTTTGTTTATTACATACCAAAGGTAATAGTAACGGACATGTCATTTTACGTGGTGGGAAAACGCCTAACTACAATGCTGAAGACATTGCGGCTTGTGAAGCGGAAATGAAAAAAGCAGGTTTAGAGCCGTCCCTTATGGTGGATTGTAGCCATGGAAACTCGAATAAAGATTACCGCCGTCAACCATTAGTTGTTGATTCTATTATTGAACAAATTATTAATGGTAATGAATCAATTACAGGTATTATGCTAGAAAGTCATATTAATGAAGGGAATCAAACATCTGAACAAGCCCGTGACACAATGAAATACGGTGTGTCAGTGACAGATGCCTGCATTAACTGGCAAACGACGGAAACGGTATTGCGTAAATTACATCAAGCATTGTTGCCTGTGCTTGAACAACGTGCGCAAAAATTGAGTAAAGTGAGCTGATCAAGGTATTGGTATGTCTGTTGAGTTATCCCATTTACGGGAACAAATTGATGAAGTTGATAAATCGTTACTAGATTTATTAGCAAAAAGGCTGCAACTGGTTGCTGAAGTCGGTGAAGTGAAAAGCTTACATGGTTTACCGATTTATGTGCCTGAACGAGAAACAAGCATGCTGACAGCACGTCGCGCCGAAGCTGAGCGTATGGGGATCCCACCTGATCTGATAGAGGATATTCTAAGGCGGATCATGCGCGAATCTTACGCACGTGAAAATGATAAAGGGTTTAAAACACTGAACCCATCAGCTGGCCCAATTGTGATTGTAGGTGGTGATGGGAAAATGGGGCGGTTATTTCACCGTCTCCTTAATTTATCAGGCTATCAGGTTAAGACATTAAACGAAGATGACTGGGCACAAGCAGAATCTATAGTTGCTGGTGCGAGCGTCGTGATGGTTAGTGTACCAATACATTTGACAGTACAAGTCATCAACCAGCTGCCTAAACTGGATAAAAGCACGGTCTTGATGGATATCGCATCGATTAAGCAACAGCCATTAGAAGCGATGTTAGCGGCCCATGATGGGCCAGTACTTGGGCTTCACCCGATGTTTGGTCCTGATATTGGTAGTGTTGCAAAGCAAGTATTTGCTTACTGTAATGGCCGTGGCTCGGAGTCTTATCAGTGGTTTCTTGAACAGTTATTAGTTTGGGGGGCACGTTTGAAAGAAATCTCAGCCGAAGAGCATGATAAAAACATGAGCTTTATTCAGGCATTACGCCACTTTACAACATTTACTTACGGGCGAAATCTTGCTGAGGAAAATATCGATTTACAGCAATTACTTGATTTATCATCGCCTATTTATCGTTTAGAGCTCGCGATGGTTGGGCGGCTGTTTGCTCAAGACCCTCAACTCTATGCAGACATTATTATGTCTTCAAATGAAAATGTTGAATTGATACGCAGATATCATCAATTGTTAGGTGATTCAATAGCGCTACTGGAGAAAAAAGATAAAGCGGAATTTATTCGCCAATTTAATCAAATTAGCCAGTGGTTCGGTGAAGATGCCCATCATTTTATGAAAGAAAGCCAATCATTACTGCAACGAGCAAACGATAATCGAAAATAATCATCCCGCCTTCTATCGTGTTTTATAGCGGTAGAGGGCTTTATTTTCTTGTTAATTTTTTGTTACCTTTTATATTCTTCTATTTCAGTTAATCTCACCAAGAATGTTTATTTAAAAT
The DNA here is from genome assembly GCF_033681625.1 of Providencia sp. PROV109. Classification (NCBI taxonomy): domain Bacteria; kingdom Pseudomonadati; phylum Pseudomonadota; class Gammaproteobacteria; order Enterobacterales; family Morganellaceae; genus Providencia; species Providencia sp. PROV109. The sequence goes on along the minus strand of NZ_CP096320.1, from coordinate 3,734,414 downwards.
AGGTAATTGTACTTATCTATATAATTTCTATCGAATAATATGCTAATCAGATAAAAACTGAATTTATTCACTATCTAATTTCAAATTAATCAATTTTTAAAATCAATATTTATAAATCGATCGATTTATATGATAAAGATTTCACCTGTTTTACCGATAACACTACTCATTAAATGATGGTTAGCGTGGTAAATATATGTCTTTTAAAAATCTCAAAATTAGTATGAAGTTAACGGTAGCATTTGGTGGTTTTGTTGCGCTTATTATCCTAAGTTCACTTTTTTCTTTAGCCAATATGAACCGAGCTAATGATGGCATGAAACAAGTCCTGTATGAAAGTTATCCTATTGCCTCTACCGCAGGGCAAATGATGGATAACTTTTATTCTTTTATAGGGATCCAAGAGCTAATTTTACTTGATGATCGTGGTAGTGATAAACGCAGAGAAGAGTTGGCTAAAATTACATTAAAAATTAATGGATTGATGGAAAGCTTAGAAAATAACGTTACAGATGATCGCTCTAAAGAAGTCTTGGCTGATTTGCGTGTTATTCGCCAACAGTTTCATTCATCAATTACTCGCATCAATACCTTTTTATCAGAGAATAATCGCCAAGCTGCTATTGATGAAATGATGACTAAAACGTCTAGTATTCAACGTGATTATCGTGATCAAATTCAAACTTTAATGGCTATCCAAGATTTGGAAATGCAAGAGGTTGGCCGTAAAGTGAATGCGGATTATGAAAACAATAAACTATTACTAGCGGTGTTATCAATCTTGAGTATTGGCGCGGGCTGCGTAATGGGCTGGTATATTACGAACATTATCACAAGGCCATTGGAAAATGCGGTTAATTTCGCGCAGTCAATTGCAAATGGGGATCTGACTAAAGATATTCAGGTCACCTCAAAAGATGAAACGGGTGTATTGTTAAATGCACTTAATGATATGAAAGAGCACTTGCTGGAAATCGTTCAAGAGGTTCAACAAGGTTCTGAAAGTATTTCGGCAGCAGCAGGGCAAATTGTCGCGGGGAACCAAAACCTGGCGGCGCGTACCGAAGAACAGGCTGCATCAGTTGAAGAAACGGCCAGTTCAATGGAACAAATAACTTCAACCGTTCAAAACACGACTGAGCACACTCATGAAGCTAGCATGCTTGCAGACCAAGCGGCAATTATTGTACAAAACAATGGCGACATGATGAGTCAAGTAACGAACAAAATGCGTGCAATCAATGGCTCATCATCACAGATGACAGAAATTATTAATCTAATAGACTCAATTGCATTTCAAACCAATATATTAGCATTGAATGCATCCGTTGAAGCGGCAAGAGCCGGTGAACATGGGCGAGGCTTTGCCGTTGTTGCCGGAGAAGTGAGATTATTAGCACAAAAAAGTGCGGCTTCAGCGAGTGATATTCGTGGGTTGATTGAAAACTCATCGTCACAAACGCAAGAGGGTATGGAACTTGTTGAAAAAGCGACTCAGCAAATACATGGCATGGTTGATAGTGTAAAAGAGATGAATGCGTTACTACGTGAAATTGGGCAGGCTAGTCGTGAGCAAAGCGATGGAATTTCTCAAATCAATAGTGCAGTAGGGCAACTTGATTTAACCACACAACAAAATGCGAGTTTAGTTGAGGAATCTGTTGTCGCAGCGGACTCATTGAATGAACAGGCGTACCATTTGAAGGAACTGGTCAATTATTTCAGAGTCAAATCTTCGAATTATCAACCTGAAGTGAGAGCATAGTTTCAGTTTAGTAGGCTGCACTGAAAAAATGCAGCCTAATTATATTTTAATTAAGGCGTAATTTTTTCAGGTTCAACAGGAACCACATTTTCGGATGGGTAGCAGCCTAATATTTTAATTGACCTAGTAATTGTTGAAAGCTCTCTTAAAGCTTGTTGCATATTATCTGAACGTAAATTGGCATGCACATCAACATAAAACATCTCTTCCCATGGTTTTCCATTTATTGGGCGTGATTCTAACTTGCTCATGATTATCTTATTATTTTTCAAAATAACTAATGCATCAACTAAGGCACCAGCTTGTTGGCCAGTGGTCAGAAGCAGTGTTGTTTTAGCCGGTACTTGTTCAGTGACTTCAATTGGTTGTGGTGCAACAACAATAAAGCGTGTCATGTTAATTTGCTGATTAGCGAGATTATGCTCTATTACGCTTAAATCGTATAAGGCGCCACCGGCTTCACTTCCAAGTGCCGCGACACTCGGTGAGTTTTGGTCTGCGACCATTTGCATTGCAGTTGATGTGCTATCACAATATTTTATTTCCCAGTGTGGGAATTGTGCTAAGTATTGGCTGCATTGTTGGAAAGGCTGAGGGTGGCTATACACGGTTTTGATCTGGCTGAGATCGGTATTTCCTGTTGTTAAGAGGCAATGGTTAATTGGGAGCCGAATCTCTCCGACGATTGATAATGATGTATTTTGCAGTAAATCGTAAACATCGTTAATTGCGCCCGAACTGGTGTTTTCTATTGGTAAAATGCCATATTCCGCTTGCCCATTTTCAACTAATGAAAAAATATCTTGGAATTTATGGCAACTGCATTCAACTAGTTGGTCAAAATGACGGGCTGAGTACTGGCGTGCCGCAATGTGTGAATAAGAACCTTTCGGCCCTAAAAATGCGAAACGCGCGGTATCACTAGGGGTTAAATTTAAATGCTTTTGTAAAATAGCCTGTTGCGTAAGAACAGAGTCCTCAATAATCATCTGGAATAGGCGAGTGATATAAAAGCCATCAAGCCCTAGCGGTTTGCCTTTGTTGATTAAAACATCAAGAAGCTGGCGCTCACGGTCTTTATCACGAATAGGGCGGCTATCATCAATTTTTGTTTCAGCGACTTCAACAGCATAACCACGGCGCTTTGCTAAAAGATTTAGTAATTCACTATCCAGTTGACTTATTTTCTCTCTTACTTTTAATAAATTAGTGCTGTTTTCCATGCTGCCCACCCTGTTAATATCATGATATAAAAAAAGCCCCCTAGAGGGGGCTTTCTAATTTTGTCTTCTTTTCTTTCTCGAACGACAAAAGCCCCCAATTAGGAGTTGCTAAAGAAGAAAAAGAAAACAAAATTAAGATTCATATGAACACCTTTAGTCAGATTCAATTTAAATAAACCCGATACTCACTAAGAAGTCAATAGGTAAGGGTCATAAACATAAAAAAACGCGCCCATGGTGAGCGCGTTTATAAGGTTCAAGATTAGTTGATAGATAATATAAAATTATAACGTAACAGTATTATTCGCTTCTTTTACACTATTATATGCTCTTCTTGATTCTCCTTTATGTTGCACTTTATTAAGTTGTCTTTCGAGTTTGTTAATTAGTTCATTAATTGCAACGTACATATCTTCATGCTTGGCACTTGCGACCAATTTTCCTGTCGCTGTTTTTATGTTGGCATCAACCATAAAACCTTGTGGCTCTTTTGATAATACGACATGCGTATTTATTAGAGATACTTGCCACTTATCGAGTTTTGTTAGACGGCTCTCAATGTGCTCACGAATCGCTGGGGTAATGTCCATTTGTTTGCTAGTAATGTTCACTATCATATAGTTACCTCTCATTGTTTCCGTCTTTGTTGATTTCAGAATACCCGTTCTTGCTAAGAAAAAATTGATGTAGATCACATCTCATTCAGGGGAAGAGTAACAGCTATCTGAAGTGTGATTTCACATAAAAAAGGGGCGAAAAAGCATTGCCAAAATGAATGGATTAAGGGACACTGATTGAGTTGGCTAGGGGAACGGTAAATAGCCGGAACTTTTTTTGGGTTAAAATTAGTACCCTAAATGAGCAAGCAACTAAATCGCCGCTAGCAAAGAAAAACAGCAGCCATGGCTGCTGTTTTAGATCGCACGATGATATTATTGTGGGTTTGCAGCAATAATACTCGCAACTTTATTCGCTTCTTGGTTTAGCCCCATCTCATTATAAGCAATTTCCATGTATGCTAAGGCATTACGTGTTGCTTCTGTGTCTGGGTAGTCTTTTAGCATTTGTTGAACACGATTAACAACCGCGACATAAGCACCGCGTTTGTTGTAGTATTCGACAACAGAAAGGTCGAATTTCGCTAAGCGGTCTTTTAAGAAGACTAATCGCTTACTCGCATCATTGGAGTATAAGCTGTTAGGATAGTAGCGAACTAACTGACTGAAATCTTTGAATGCAACTCGTGCATGCTGTGGGTCTCTGTCTGAGCGGTCAATACCAAAGAGGCCTTGCAATAAGCTATCATCCAGAGCCATCGCGGTTAAGCCTCGCATATAGAGGACATAATCAATATTTGGATGAGTTGGGTTCAAACGCATGAAACGGTCAATTGCGGCTATCGCCATTGGCAGCTCTGCTGATTTATAATATGCATAAATCAGGTCTAATTGAACCTGCTGAGCATATGGACCAAATGGATAACGGTTATCAAGAGCTTCAAATTGTTTAATCGCTGCTTTAAAATTGCCGTCCTGTAATTTTTGCTGACCCGTTGCATATATTTCAGCAGGGGTGCTATCAGGGCTGACTTCAGGAGTGCTGGAACAGCCGACTAAAATCAGGCTCAACGTGGCTGCAGCCACCAGATTTTTCATACGTATCATCACGTGTAGGTTATCCTCTGAGTGTTTCGAGGGAGTCTATCCATAAGGCTCCCGGCAAAATTCGAGTTACAATAGCATATATTTTAAATGAAACGGCACTGCCGTCAAAATACAAACACCAAAAAGTAGATTAATTTATGGCTCAACAAGTACAACTTAGTGCAACTATCGCTGAATCACAGCTTGGTCAACGTTTAGATCAGGCTTTGGCCGAATTGTTCCCTGATTATTCACGTTCTCGCATAAAAGAATGGATTTTAGCTGATAGAGTGCAGGTTAATGGCAAAGTTATCAATAAGCCAAAAGAAAAAGTTTTTGGCAGCGAACAAATTTTAATCGATGCCCTCATTGAAGAAGATAATCGCTGGGAACCACAAGATATCCCACTTAATGTGATTTATGAAGATGAAGATATCCTAATTATTAATAAACCGCGTGATTTAGTTGTCCACCCTGGAGCTGGAAACCCAGATGGCACAATTCTTAATGCGTTGTTATATCGTTATCCTGAAATTGCTGATGTGCCGAGAGCAGGTATTGTTCATCGTTTAGATAAAGACACGACAGGCTTAATGGTTGTCGCAAAAACAGTTCCAGCTCAAACACACCTTGTAGAAGCATTGCAACGTAGAGAAATTACGCGTGAATATGAAGCGGTTGCGGTCGGCCGTATGACAGCGGGTGGCATGGTAGAAGAACCTATCTCTCGTCATCCAACTAAACGAACCCATATGGCTGTGTACCCAATGGGCAAACCCGCTGTAACGCATTATCGTGTGATGGAACACTTTAGAGCCCATACTCGTTTACGTTTACGTCTGGAGACGGGCAGAACTCACCAAATTCGTGTTCATATGGCTCATATCAATCATCCATTAATTGGTGATCCCTTATACGGTGGCCGCCCGCGCCCACTAAAAGGGGCGACCGAAGAATTTTTAGAGGTCATGCGTAATTTTGATAGGCAAGCACTGCATGCCACTATGTTACGCTTATATCACCCAATCTCAGGTATTCAAATGGAGTGGCATGCACCGTTACCTGATGATATGGTTAAGCTTATAGAAGCTCTAAAAGCAGACACTGAACTGCATAAAGACGATATGGACTGGTAATGAATACATTGATTTTCCCTGATTGGCCGCAACCTAAAAACATAGCTAGCTGTAGTACAACTCGAGTGGGTGGTGTGAGCCTGCCACCTTTTGATAGCTTGAATTTAGGTGATCATGTTGGGGATATACCCAATGCCGTCAGTGAAAATCGTCAACGCCTTGAGACGCTTGCTCAGCTACCACAACAACCAGTTTGGCTTGAGCAAGTTCATGGAACGGATGTGCTTCAGCTTGTTGGTGATAAAATTCATAATAGGCAAGCGGACGCCGTGTACAGTAATCAGGTTGGCCAAGTTTGTGCCATTATGACTGCGGATTGCTTGCCTGTGTTATTGACTAATCAAGCAGGAACGGAAGTGGCTGCAGCCCATGCAGGGTGGCGCGGCCTATGTCATGGGGTTCTTGAAAATACAATCAATCAATTTATTAGCCCTGCAAATGAAATTATCGCTTGGCTTGGCCCCGCTATTGGTGCTGAGAAATTTGAAGTCGGTAAGGAAGTCAAAGAGGCTTTTGTTAATCAATCATCTGATTTAGCCTCTGCTTTTGTTCCTTATAATGATAAATATCTCGCTGACATTTATTTATTAGCACGTAAAAAACTACGGGCTGCTGGCGTAACGAAGGTCTATGGTGGTGATTTTTGTACAGTAACAGATGAAAACAGATTTTTTTCCTATCGAAGGGAAGGAAAAACCGGCAGGATGGCTTCATTGATATGGATAAATACCTAGTATTGGGGTTTTGTTCTAAATTAACGGATATATCAAAAATAATTCCTTGCAAAACTTGAATATTTAAAAACTGACCTCATCTAGTATCCAGTAGCAAATTTAATCTCATTTATTGGAGGTGTTATGCGTCTGGACCGTTTAACTAATAAATTCCAGCAAGCTCTCGCTGACGCCCAATCACTAGCCCTTGGGCGCGAAAACCAGTTTATTGAACCTATTCATCTATTAAGTGCCCTGTTTAATCAAGAGGGTGGCACAGTTCGTCCATTGCTGACGACGTTAGGCGTGAATGCCGTACAATTCCAGCAAAAAGTCGAAGATGCATTAGGGCGTTTACCTCAAGTGCAAGGTGTTGCGGGAGATGTTCAACCATCAAGTGACTTAATGCGTCATTTGAATTTATGTGATCAATTGGCACAAAAGCACGGAGATGAATTTATCTCCTCAGAATTATTTCTTGTCGCCGCTTTAGAAGCCAATACGACATTAGCAGACATGCTCAAAGCAGCAGGTGTTAATAAAGATAATTTAAAAAAGGCAATAGAACAGATGCGTGGTGGAGAAAAAGTGAATGACCAAAGCGCTGAAGACCAGCGCCAAGCCTTGAAAAAATATACGGTTGATTTAACTGAACGTGCAGAGCAAGGCAAATTAGACCCAGTAATTGGTCGAGATGAAGAAATACGTCGGACCATTCAAGTACTGCAACGTCGTACTAAAAATAACCCTGTGCTGATTGGTGAACCAGGTGTAGGTAAAACAGCAATTGTTGAAGGGTTAGCACAACGTATTGTTAATGGTGAAATTCCAGAAGGGTTAAAAAACAAACGTGTATTATCCCTTGATATGGGGGCGCTGATTGCGGGTGCGAAATATCGTGGTGAGTTTGAAGAGCGTCTGAAAGCTGTTCTAAATGATCTTGCCAAACAGGAAGGTAACGTCATTCTGTTTATTGATGAATTACACACCATGGTTGGTGCAGGTAAAGCAGATGGTGCGATGGATGCGGGTAACATGTTAAAACCTGCGTTGGCTCGCGGTGAATTACACTGTGTTGGCGCTACCACATTGGATGAGTATCGCCAATACATTGAGAAAGACCCTGCTTTAGAGCGTCGTTTCCAAAAAGTGTATGTGGCTGAGCCATCCGTTGAAGACACAATTGCTATTTTACGTGGTTTAAAAGAACGTTATGAACTGCATCACCACGTTCAAATAACTGACCCGGCGATTGTGGCAGCGGCAACGTTATCGCATCGCTATATTACTGACCGTATGTTACCTGACAAAGCGATTGATTTAATTGATGAAGCGGGTGCAAGTTTACGTATGCAAATGGATTCGAAACCTGAATCCTTAGATAGGCTGGAACGCCGTATTATTCAGCTCAAACTTGAACAGCAAGCGCTTAAAAAAGAATCGGATGATGCAAGTAAAAAACGTCTTGAGATGTTAGAAGAAGAGCTCGCAGAGAAAGAACGTGAGTACTCTGCGTTAGAAGAAGAATGGAAAGCTGAAAAAGCATCATTAACAGGTACTCAGCATATTAAAGCTGAACTTGAAAATACACGTATCGAGATGGAAAAAGCACGCCGTATGGGTGATTTGGCAAAAATGTCCGAATTGCAATACGGTAAAATTCCAGAATTAGAGAAACAGCTTGAAGCGGCAACCAAAGCTGAAGGCAAAAGCATGAAACTGTTACGTAACAAAGTAACAGATGTCGAAATTGCTGAAATCTTAGCTCGTTGGACTGGTATCCCTGTATCTCGAATGCTAGAAAGTGAAAGAGAAAAACTGTTACGTATGGAACAGCAACTCCATCAGCGTGTTATTGGACAAGATGAAGCGGTAGTTGCAGTATCGAATGCAATTCGTCGTAGTCGTGCAGGGTTATCAGACCCGAACCGCCCAATTGGCTCGTTTATGTTCTTAGGGCCAACAGGGGTAGGTAAAACTGAATTGTGTAAAGCGTTAGCAAATTTCATGTTTGATAGCGATGATGCAATGGTTCGTATCGATATGTCTGAATTTATGGAAAAACATGCGGTATCACGTTTAGTGGGTGCACCTCCAGGATATGTCGGTTACGAAGAAGGTGGGTATTTAACTGAAGCGGTTAGACGTCGTCCATATTCAGTCATTTTATTGGATGAAGTTGAGAAAGCACACCCTGATGTTTTCAACATTTTATTACAAGTGCTTGATGACGGGCGTTTAACGGATGGACAAGGTAGAACAGTGGACTTCCGTAATACGGTGATTATCATGACATCTAACTTGGGTTCTGACTTAATCCAAGAAAGATTTGGCATGATTGGTTACTCAGAAATGAAAGATATGGTGATGGAAGTGGTATCCCATAGTTTCAGACCTGAATTTATTAACCGTATAGATGAAGTTGTTGTATTCCATCCATTAGGTAAAGAGCAAATTACGAATATTGCCAATATTCAATTGGCTCGTTTATATAAACGTCTTGAAGAGCACGGTTATGAAGTCAGTGCGACACCTGCTGCACTGGAGAAAATTGGGGAGGCTGGTTTTGACCCAATCTTCGGAGCAAGGCCATTAAAACGCGCAATTCAGCAGGAAATTGAAAACCCTCTGGCACAAGAAATCTTGTCAGGTAAGTTATTACCAGGTAAACCTGTCGTTTTAGATGTAGAAAATGACGAAATCGTTGCTAAACAGTAATTGATATTATTGTAAAATCAAAAGGTGGCTATTGTTAGCCACCTTTTTTATATCAAATTACGTATAAAATCACTTTTTTTGCTTGATAATTGGGCGTAAAGTATAAAATATCACCACTTGAAAATTTTTTTCAAAAAAACACTTGCCAGATTTTTCTGACTCCCTATAATGCGCCACCACTGACCGGGAACAAGACAACGCAAAGCGCGATGAACACTGAAACGGCAGCGAGAGATTCTGAAAAAGAAAAAGCAAAAAATTGCTTGACTCTCACGGAGGAAAACGTAATATACGCCTCCTCGCAGCAACGACCGAAAGGTTGGTTTTCATAAAGAAAAGCTGCAACGCTCTTTAACAATTTATCAGACAATCTGTGTGGGCACTCACAGGACACTATCAAAAAAATATTTGATTTTAAGTCTTGAAGAGTGACTAACACGTTAATTCATATATGAACTAACAATGTGACAATTCGATTGTGGAAGGATAACGCGAAGGCGAGTGAGTATTTCCGAGACAGTACTTAGGTACGGCGAGGAAAACGGAGCGAAGCCGACAAAGTTAGCCGAACAGAAGCGGATTGGATTAACAGTTTAATTCTTTGAGCATCAAGCTTTTTAATTGAAGAGTTTGATCATGGCTCAGATTGAACGCTGGCGGCAGGCCTAACACATGCAAGTCGAGCGGTAACAGGGGAAGCTTGCTTCCCGCTGACGAGCGGCGGACGGGTGAGTAATGTATGGGGATCTGCCCGATAGAGGGGGATAACTACTGGAAACGGTAGCTAATACCGCATAATCTCTCAGGAGCAAAGCAGGGGAACTTCGGTCCTTGCGCTATCGGATGAACCCATATGGGATTAGCTAGTTGGTGAGGTAATGGCTCACCAAGGCGACGATCCCTAGCTGGTCTGAGAGGATGATCAGCCACACTGGGACTGAGACACGGCCCAGACTCCTACGGGAGGCAGCAGTGGGGAATATTGCACAATGGGCGCAAGCCTGATGCAGCCATGCCGCGTGTATGAAGAAGGCCCTAGGGTTGTAAAGTACTTTCAGTCGGGAGGAAGGCGTTGATGCTAATATCATCAACGATTGACGTTACCGACAGAAGAAGCACCGGCTAACTCCGTGCCAGCAGCCGCGGTAATACGGAGGGTGCAAGCGTTAATCGGAATTACTGGGCGTAAAGCGCACGCAGGCGGTTGATTAAGTTAGATGTGAAATCCCCGGGCTTAACCTGGGAATGGCATCTAAGACTGGTCAGCTAGAGTCTTGTAGAGGGGGGTAGAATTCCATGTGTAGCGGTGAAATGCGTAGAGATGTGGAGGAATACCGGTGGCGAAGGCGGCCCCCTGGACAAAGACTGACGCTCAGGTGCGAAAGCGTGGGGAGCAAACAGGATTAGATACCCTGGTAGTCCACGCTGTAAACGATGTCGATTTGAAGGTTGTTCCCTAGAGGAGTGGCTTTCGGAGCTAACGCGTTAAATCGACCGCCTGGGGAGTACGGCCGCAAGGTTAAAACTCAAATGAATTGACGGGGGCCCGCACAAGCGGTGGAGCATGTGGTTTAATTCGATGCAACGCGAAGAACCTTACCTACTCTTGACATCCAGAGAATTTAGCAGAGATGCTTTAGTGCCTTCGGGAACTCTGAGACAGGTGCTGCATGGCTGTCGTCAGCTCGTGTTGTGAAATGTTGGGTTAAGTCCCGCAACGAGCGCAACCCTTATCCTTTGTTGCCAGCGATTCGGTCGGGAACTCAAAGGAGACTGCCGGTGATAAACCGGAGGAAGGTGGGGATGACGTCAAGTCATCATGGCCCTTACGAGTAGGGCTACACACGTGCTACAATGGCGTATACAAAGAGAAGCGACCTCGCGAGAGTAAGCGGAACTCATAAAGTACGTCGTAGTCCGGATTGGAGTCTGCAACTCGACTCCATGAAGTCGGAATCGCTAGTAATCGTAGATCAGAATGCTACGGTGAATACGTTCCCGGGCCTTGTACACACCGCCCGTCACACCATGGGAGTGGGTTGCAAAAGAAGTAGGTAGCTTAACCTTCGGGAGGGCGCTTACCACTTTGTGATTCATGACTGGGGTGAAGTCGTAACAAGGTAACCGTAGGGGAACCTGCGGTTGGATCACCTCCTTACCATTGAAGTGTTTTTGTGAAGTGCTCACACAGATTGTCTGATGAAATAGAGTAGCGGTATCGATAGGCTTGTAGCTCAGGTGGTTAGAGCGCACCCCTGATAAGGGTGAGGTCGGTGGTTCAAGTCCACTCAGGCCTACCACTTTTCTCTTATGCTGCGTTATGGCTCAGCTCGTGTACCCAAAAGTAAACTTCGCTAATCCACGCCTTGCCTAAGAAAAAAGACCTCCGAATAAGAACATCTTATTAAGAGATTAATTGATACCGAAAATACCTTTATGGGGCTATAGCTCAGCTGGGAGAGCGCCTGCCTTGCACGCAGGAGGTCAGCGGTTCGATCCCGCTTAGCTCCACCATAATTTTTCTGATTATTCAGAATAGATTAGTAATAGTCTATTGCGAATAATTATGCTCTTTAACAATCTGGAACAAGCTGAAAATTGAAAACAACGCACATTGTTTATCGCTTAAACAATGTGAGAGTCTCTCAAAATTTCAGACCTGAAATTTTCGGTCACAAACTCGAGCGGCATGCGCGAGCAGTGTGAAATTCAAGGCGGACAGCGCACAGCAAGCGCAGCATACTTAGGTACGTGAGCATTGCGAGCACTGCCCAACGAAGAAGTTCACCACGCACAGCCATGACAGTAATGTGAACGTTGAAACAATTTCGGGTTGTGAGGTTAAGCGACTAAGCGTACACGGTGGATGCCTAGGCAATCAGAGGCGATGAAGGACGTGCTAATCTGCGATAAGCGTCGGTAAGGTGATATGAACCGTTACAACCGACGATTTCCGAATGGGGAAACCCAGTGCAATTCGTTGCACTATCGTTTGATGAATACATAGTCAAACGAAGCGAACCGGGGGAACTGAAACATCTCAGTACCCCGAGGAAAAGAAATCAACCGAGATTCCCCTAGTAGCGGCGAGCGAACGGGGAGCAGCCCAGAGTCTTAATCAGCATTAGCATCAGGAGAACGGTCTGGAAAGTCCGGCAGTAAAGGGTGATAGCCCCGTATCCGAAGGTGTTAGTGTTGTGAACTCGACGAGTAGGGCGGGACACGTGTTATCCTGTCTGAATATGGGGGGACCATCCTCCAAGGCTAAATACTCCTGATTGACCGATAGTGAACCAGTACCGTGAGGGAAAGGCGAAAAGAACCCCGGCGAGGGGAGTGAAATAGAACCTGAAACCGTGTACGTACAAGCAGTGGGAGCCTTGATTTATCAGGGTGACTGCGTACCTTTTGTATAATGGGTCAGCGACTTATATTCTGTAGCAAGGTTAACCGTATAGGGGAGCCGTAGGGAAACCGAGTCTTAACTGGGCGAATGAGTTGCAGGGTATAGACCCGAAACCCGGTGATCTAGCCATGGGCAGGTTGAAGGTTGGGTAACACTAACTGGAGGACCGAACCGACTAATGTTGAAAAATTAGCGGATGACTTGTGGCTGGGGGTGAAAGGCCAATCAAACCGGGAGATAGCTGGTTCTCCCCGAAAGCTATTTAGGTAGCGCCTCGTGAACTCATCTTCGGGGGTAGAGCACTGTTTCGACTAGGGGGTCATCCCGACTTACCAACTCGATGCAAACTACGAATACCGAAGAATGTTATCACGGGAGACACACGGCGGGTGCTAACGTTCGTCGTGAAGAGGGAAACAACCCAGACCGCCAGCTAAGGTCCCAAAGTCATAGTTAAGTGGGAAACGAAGTGGGAAGGCTCAGACAGCCAGGATGTTGGCTTAGAAGCAGCCATCATTTAAAGAAAGCGTAATAGCTCACTGGTCGAGTCGGCCTGCGCGGAAGATGTAACGGGGCTAAACTATGCACCGAAGCTGCGGCAGCGATATGTAAATATTGTTGGGTAGGGGAGCGTTCTGTAAGCCTGTGAAGGTGTACTGTGAGGTATGCTGGAGGTATCAGAAGTGCGAATGCTGACATAAGTAACGATAATGCGGGTGAAAAACCCGCACGCCGGAAGACCAAGGGTTCCTCTCCAACGTTAATCGGGGCAGGGTGAGTCGACCCCTAAGGCGAGGCAGAAATGCGTAGTCGATGGGAAACGGGTTAATATTCCCGTACTGGTGATAATTGCGATGGGGGGACGGAGAAGGCTAGGCTATCCGGGCGACGGTTGTCCCGGTTTAAGAATGTAGGCAGGTGAATTAGGCAAATCCGGTTCACTATATGCTGAGGTTCGATGACGAGTCACTACGGTGATGAAGTAGCTCATGCCCCGCTTCCAGGAAAAGCCTCTAAGCTCTAGATTATCATTAATCGTACCCCAAACCGACACAGGTGGTCAGGTAGAGAATACTCAGGCGCTTGAGAGAACTCGGGTGAAGGAACTAGGCAAAATGGTGCCGTAACTTCGGGAGAAGGCACGCTGGCATTAGGTGAAGTCCCTTGCGGATGGAGCTGAAGCCAGTCGCAGATACCAGCTGGCTGCAACTGTTTATTAAAAACACAGCACTGTGCAAACACGAAAGTGGACGTATACGGTGTGACGCCTGCCCGGTGCTGGAAGGTTAATTGATGGGGTTATCCGTAAGGAGAAGCTCTTGATCGAAGCCCCAGTAAACGGCGGCCGTAACTATAACGGTCCTAAGGTAGCGAAATTCCTTGTCGGGTAAGTTCCGACCTGCACGAATGGCGTAATGATGGCCAGGCTGTCTCCACCCGAGACTCAGTGAAATTGAACTCGCTGTGAAGATGCAGTGTACCCGCGGCAAGACGGAAAGACCCCGTGAACCTTTACTATAGCTTGACACTGAACATTGAGCCTTGATGTGTAGGATAGGTGGGAGGCTTTGAAGCGTGGACGCCAGTCTGCGTGGAGCCAACCTTGAAATACCACCCTTTAATGTTTGATGTTCTAACGTGGCCCCATTATCTGGGGTGCGGACAGTGTCTGGTGGGTAGTTTGACTGGGGCGGTCTCCTCCCAAAGAGTAACGGAGGAGCACGAAGGTTGGCTAAGCATGGTCGGACATCATGCGGTTAGTGCAAAGGCATAAGCCAGCTTGACTGCGAGAGTGACGGCTCGAGCAGGTACGAAAGTAGGTCTTAGTGATCCGGTGGTTCTGAATGGAAGGGCCATCGCTCAACGGATAAAAGGTACTCCGGGGATAACAGGCTGATACCGCCCAAGAGTTCATATCGACGGCGGTGTTTGGCACCTCGATGTCGGCTCATCACATCCTGGGGCTGAAGTAGGTCCCAAGGGTACGGCTGTTCGCCGTTTAAAGTGGTACGCGAGCTGGGTTTAGAACGTCGTGAGACAGTTCGGTCCCTATCTGCCGTGGGCGTTGGAAGATTGAAAGGGGCTGCTCCTAGTACGAGAGGACCGGAGTGGACGCACCACTGGTGTTCGGGTTGTCATGCCAATGGCATTGCCCGGTAGCTAAGTGCGGAAAAGATAACCGCTGAAAGCATCTAAGCGGGAAACTTGCCTTGAGATGAGTCTTCCCTGACCCTTTAAGGGTCCTAAAGGAACGTTTAAGACTAAGACGTTGATAGGTTGGGTGTGTAAGCGTAGCGATACGTTGAGCTAACCAATACTAATGAACCGTGAGGCTTAACCTGACAACACCGAAGGTGTTTTAGAGAGATAGAGTTTTTTTCAACGAGAGTGAGAAGCCGAAAGGTGAAGGACACACAGCTTGTTTGAGATTGACGTTCTGGTTTAGTGAAGAAAAAACTAAACGGGAACAAACAGAATTTGTCTGGCGGCAATAGCGCGGTGGTCCCACCTGACCCCATGCCGAACTCAGCAGTGAAACGCCGTAGCGCCGATGGTAGTGTGGGGTCTCCCCATGTGAGAGTAGGGAACTGCCAGACATTAAATTAGTGAGAAAGCCACCCATTGGGTGGCTTTTTTGCGTTTGGAGAAAAAAGAAAAATAGTGAGTGTTGAGATTAGGAGGGGGTGCTTAAGTTTTAGTTCCTTAGCTCCTTAATGTTTTAACCCCTAATTTTAATCCCCTCTTCATCTCTTTTAGCTACTTTTAGGGCTCTCTCTATCTATCACCATCATTAATGAGCGTGCGTGATGCAAAGTAGTGAGTAACAGCTCACAGGTTGTTTAGGGTAGCGGAATTTTAAGAATATCACGAGAGTACTGTGGATTGGATGTTTGTCCATCACGGTGATGAATGACACCGCTTGAGTCAAAGTAGTAAGTAACAACTCACTTGTTGAAAGGGCGGTGGCTGTTGGCGATGGTGGGATAACAGGGGTTAGGAGAAGCAATGGAGGGGGAGCGGTTGTATTGGTGTGCTGAATGGATATTGTGAATGCAAAGTAGTGAGTAACAGCTCACAGATTATTTAGGGGAGCGGAATTTTAATAAAATCAAATAAATATTGTGGATTGGATGTTTGCCCATCACGGTGATGAATGATACCGCTTAGGTGGGGTGCCTAACATACTTATCATTTCAAAGGGAAAAGTAAAAGAAGTATGGAGCATTACTCCTTAATAGATAGCGCTAATGAAAAACTTAAAGACCCTAGGGTTAAGATGGCAGTTACATTAAATTTGATAAGCTATAACACCTCAAATTTGATATACTACCCACAGTAACTAATCAAAAAGTGTAAGATTTTCATTATTTTTCTGTGATATAGGGACTTCAAATTTGGCGAAAAAAACCTATTCTGTTCGGTATATTGCAGGTGAGCCCGCTAAACGTATTCAGCCCATGCCTGTACATATGTTAGGAGAATCACTTCCAATAGGTTTACCGCTATTTGCTGCGGGTGAAACTCTTGATGTGGTTACATGGAACATTTATAAGCAGCAGCGTTCAAATTGGAAATATACACTTAATGAGTTAGTGAAAGATAGAAAACTTATTTTGTTGCAAGAAGCTCAAATGTCACCTGAGCTAATATCTTTTGCTGCATCACACAAATTAATTGCTGACCAAGTACCTGCATTACCTTTTTCTCCTCATCCCGCTGGTGTGATGACGCTTGCAGCTTCACACCCAATATATTGCTGTCCTTTAAGAGAAAAAGAACCACTTTTACGGTTAGCTAAATCTGCGTTGATTACGGTATATCCCCTACCAAATGGAAAACATTTGATGGTAGCGAATGTTCATGCAATTAATTTCAGTTTTGGAGTAGATGTTTATACTCGACAACTAAGTAAATTAGGTGTTCATATTGCTAAACATGTAGGGCCAGTAATCCTAGCAGGTGATTTTAATGCATGGAGTAGACAGCGTGTGAATGCGTTGAAACGATTTATTCGCAGTGTAGGCTTGAAAGAAATTGTATTTAGTGATGATTACCGTACTAAGGCTTTTGGTCGTCCTTTGGATTACGTGTTTTATCGTGGATTGAACGTTAAAGATAGCACTGTACTACCGACAGATGCTTCTGATCATAACCCTATTATGACCAAATTTACGCTTTCTAAGTAATTAAGATTATCTCCCTTATTTTCCCTCGTATTTAATTGTAGATTCGATGAACTACTTTTATGGGGAATATCAGATTGAAATCATCGTTTTTATACATTCTTTTCTTTTTTGCACAAATAGCTAATGGGTCTAGCTTATTGTTGGCAAAACATGCTGAACAGTTGCCTCGTTTAGTTATTTATGACTCATCTTATCGACAAATTTCTTATCCAAATGGTGATGTGCCCGAACAATATGGTGTCTGTTCTGATGTAGTTATACGAAGCTACCGAAAAATTGGTATTGATTTACAAAAACTAGTACATGAAGACATGAAAGCAAACTTTAGTCAATATCCCAGCCAACGTATATGGGGATTACGTAAGCCAGATACAAATATTGATCATCGTCGTGTACCTAATTTAGAGGCTTTTTTCTCGCGAAAAGGGAAAAAAAAGCCTATATCAAAGAATGCCAGTGATTATATTCCCGGCGATATTGTCTCTTGGCGTTTAGATAATGGTCGGCCACATATCGGTGTTGTAACTTCGATAAAGTCACCAAGTACACAAAGTTATTTAGTTATGCACAATATTGGATATGGCCAAGTGAGTTATGGTCAAATCTGGTGTACGAGCATCAGGCGGTTTTCCTGTCTGACTGCTCCATTACTTGTTCGCCGTCTTGGAATTTAACGTTATTGACCACGAGGGTTAGCAGTTGAAATCCTTTCAGGCGGTTCCAGCGCTTCTGCGCTGATTGCAGCAATTTATAAACCATTGCTAGGGTTGTGTTTCTTGAACCGCAGTTGCGGGTTTTGCTGGTTCTTAAACGTACTGTAGCGAAGGCAGATTCAATTGGGTTGGTGGTGCGTATACTCACCCAATGTTCTGCTGGAAAATCGTAGAAAGCCAACATGCTCTCACGGTCTTTAGCTAAGCATTCCATTGCGCGTGGGTACTTAGCAGTAAACCTTTCCAGCGCTATATCAAAGGCTTTATGAGCCTTCTCACGCGTCTCTGCCATCCAGATATCATGCAGTGCTTCTTTTACTTTGGGTTGCACTGCCTTGGGCAGTTTGTTGAGCACATTGGCCGTCTTATGCACCCAGCAACGTTGCTGTTTGGTCTGCGGGTATACTTTGCTCAGAGCCTTCCAGAAGCCCAGAGCGCCGTCAGCTGTTGCCAGCTTTGGGCAGGTCGTAAGCCCACGCGCAACCAGGCCATTCAGCAGCTCAAGCCAGCTGGCTTCGGACTCGCGATAGCCTTCTTCAACAGCAATCAGTTCCTTGCGGCCATGCTCTGTCACGCCCATCACCACCAGCAAGCACAAACGGTCATCGAGGCGGACGTTGCTGTAAATACCGTCAACCCAAAGGTACGCGTAGCGCTTGTCACTCAAATCGCGCTGTCGCCACTCTCGGTGCTCATCAATCCAGCGTTCCTTGAGCCTGGAAATGGTGTTAGCTGACAGACCTTTGGCATTCTCACCCAGCAAGGCTGCAAGGGCTTCTTGGTAGTCTCCAGTGGAAATACCTTTGAGATACAGCCACGGTAATAACTCTTCAACGCTGCGGGCACGCTTGAGGTATGGCGGTAGCAGTGCGCTGGTAAAACGAATACCAGAGCCGCTACGATCACGCACTTTTGGCACCTTGATATCAACATCGCCAATGCCCGTTTGGATGCTGCGCTCAGGCAAATAGCCGTTACGCACCACAGCTTTGCGGCCATCGGGTAAACGCAGTTCTTCATGAGCTTGCAGCAGTTGCTGCAGCTCTACTTCAACTGCTTGCGCAATGAGCTGACGAGCACCATTACGCAATAAAGCAGTTAGCACATCAGTGCCAGTTTCATCTGGTTGTGAAAGAACATTCAGGGTAATATTTGTCATGGCGTATCGCTCTACTGTTAATTATTTCTTGGAGGAAACAATCAACAGGATACGCCACCCTCTTTTCCCCTCATACACCACAAATGACTATAGCTCTGGCCAAGTTGCTGAAGATGTTTTATTTCGTTGGGATATTGTTGGACATTATTCTTATTAAGTGAAATGGTTTTTATATAATATAATTTCCTAGATTATAATTTTAAAAATTAACTTACTCAAGAGGTTTTATATATGTAAGTGATTAGTTTTAATTGTTGTTTTTAAAATTATATTCTAATTATTGTATTAGCATTAATTCACTATGAACTATATTTATAACAGGTAGGTGGTATGTCGTATAGAATTTAATTATATATAAATGGTGGTTAATGTTATGAAAAATATAGTTATTGTTGGCGGTGGAACGGGTGGGACGATGCTAGCAAATACACTTGCTAGAAAATTGAGTAGAGAAATTTTTTCGAAGAAAATAAAAATAACATTAATTACTGATAATCCAATCCATTATTATAAACCTGCATTTATGTATGTTGCTTTTAATTTATTTTTTAAGGATGAACTGAGTCGCCCTGAAAGAGAATTGCTAAGACCTGAAATAGAGTTAGCCATTGATAAAATAGAGCATTTTGATTTTAAAAATAAAGCGCTAAACTCTAAGCATGGAAAAAAATATAACTATGATTTTCTTGTGATTGCAACAGGTTGCATACCTAAACCTGAGCGAATTGAAGGTTTAAAAGATATCGGTAACCACTTTTATGCATATGAAGCATCGAGAAAGCTAGCAGATCAACTTGCTAAGATTGAAAAAGGTCGAATTTTTATTACGGTATCATTCCCTGAAACGCCAAATGTACCCCATCAGTGTGGCATCGCGCCGATGGAAACAACATTAATGATTGATGAATTTTTACGTAAACGTCGAGTTAGGGATAGTATTGAAATCGTTTATACCTATCCAACAGTTTCACAATTATTGCGTAACTGTTTATTCATGCAACAACCTGTTTGTGAAGTTATTCCTGAAGTATTTACTGCTAAAAATATTAAAGCTCAGAGAGGGTTTACTTTAGATAAAGTTGATCCAGATAAAAAAATAGCTTATTCGAAAGAAGGTGATGAGCAAAATTTCGACTTATTGATCAGTACTCCGCCAATTACCGCGGTTGAGGCAGTTATTAATACCGGATTAAGTGAGCATAATAATGGTGAAGGTTGGTTACCTACCGACCATGAAACTATGCAAGTTTATGGTGTTGATGGCGTTTATGTTATAGGTGATACCGTTGATTTACCGATCAGTAAAGCAGGTGGAAGCTGTCATAATCAGGCTGCAATTATAGCTGATAATATCTGCGGAGAATTAATTTATGGTTATCCGGCAGCTATCTATGATGGGCGAGTTCAAGCTGTTGCTCAAATGGGATTAACTGCAGGGATGCCTTTACAATACGATTATAAACACGATGTTATTCCTACGCCTCCGACTAAATTAGGGGGATTACTAAGAAATGGCTTTAATAGAGGTATTTATTGGGCTGCTATTCGTGGCTTAGTTTAAGGAGGAAATCAAAATGTCTAATAATGAAAATCAAAGTAAACTAATTGAACTTCTTAATTCTGAGTCGGGTGATCATTTCGCAGACAAATTAGCACCGCTATTACAATTGAATCGTTTAGATAATATTGTTGATTTACTTTCTCTAATTTCTGACCTTATTGACATTACTGATAATAGCACGGTAGAAAAACTGGCAAACTCATTTGAGGATACTCTAGCGCCAGTCTGGGAATTCGGCACTGCATATAATATGGCTAAAATGGAGGAAATATATAATAGTAAAAATCCAAATTTTCGTTCGGTGTATGCTTTATTAAAAGATCCAAATACATTACGTGGAATTAGTACCGTTTTACGAACCTTGCAAATAATGGGTTCTCGATTGTCTTCCCCCCAAGAGGGATAATATTTCGGAGGTGGTATGATATTAGATAGACTGTATTCTTTTGATACGCGTGTGATACATAATTACTATGATGCAGCCGAAAATTTAGGATCACTAGCTTCTCCTATTTATCAAACGTCAACTTACGTATTTGATAGTGTTGAAGAAGGTGCCGCTTGTTTTAGCGGTGAATCGGATGGGTATATTTATACACGAATAAATAACCCAACATTAAGTTTGTTGGAAAAGCGGCTTGCTGATTTAGAAGAGGGGGATGCCGCAATTGTATTTTCTTCAGGGATGGGGGCAATAACATCGACTCTTTGGACCTTACTAAGCCCAGGAGATGAGCTGTTAGTTGATATGACGGTTTATGGCTGTACATATGCATTCTTTCATCATGGGTTAGCTCGATTTGGTGTCAAAGTTCGTCACATTGATATGAGAGACCCAAATAATGTGGCACAGGAACTCACTGAAAAAACAAAGATGATATTTTTCGAATCACCTGCAAACCCAAATATGCGCTTAGTTGATATTAATGCTGTGAGTAATATCGTTCATCAATATAACCTTGCAAATAACCAAGAAATATTGGTGACAGTAGATAATACCTATTGTACTCCTTACATTCAAAAACCACTTGAGCTTGGAGCGGATATCGTTGTTCATTCATTAACGAAATATATGAATGGGCATGGTGATGTGATGGCTGGCGCTGTTATAACAACTGAGGAATTAGCGAAGCAAATCAGATTGGTTGGGCTGAAGGATATGACTGGAGCATGTTTATCCCCTCATGATGCAAACCTGATATTGCGAGGAATGAAAACACTGCCAATCAGAATGGAAAGAGTGGTTGAGAATGCACAGAAAGTTGCGGAATATTTGGCCTCACTATCTGAAGTTTCTCAAGTGATGTATCCGGGTTTACCGAGTTTTCCTCAATACACATTAGCTCAAAGGCAAATGAAGCTGCCTGGAGGGATGATTGCTTTTGAACTTAGAGGGGGACTTGAGGCGGGTAAGCAGTTTCTGAACCGTTTACAGCTATTTTCTTGTGCGGTTAGCTTAGGTGATTGTGAGTCATTGGCCCAGCACCCTGCAAGTATGACCCATTCTACTTACACTGCTGAGGAACGAAAACAGTATGGGATTAGTGATGGGCTTATTCGTTTGTCAGTTGGGTTAGAAAGCGCTAATGATTTGATTGCCGATATTAAGCAGGCGCTCATTTGATACCAAAATAGGTAACAAAAGGCCCTATATCATATAAATATAGGGCCTAAATTTACTTTACGAATGCTTTAGTCGATTAAGGTTTTTGAAATTTACGCATGACAAAGAAGGTGACGCTCAATATAGCGACCCATGCAAACCCGACGAGAAGGGCAACTTGTGTATCTTTAAAGAAGCCAAGTAGCGCGATAACAAAGACCATAAATGCGATAGTAATTGCAGGGCCAATTGGCCAGAACGGTACAGGGAATTTGAGTTTTTTAACCTCTTCAGGGCTCATTTGGCGGCGCATTGCGACATGAGAAAGTAGTATCATTAACCAGACCCAAACGGTCGCAAAGGTTGCGATTGACGCAATAATCACAAAGATTTTTTCTGGAAGTAGGTAGTTTAAATAAACGCCCAGTAACATGACAACAGACATCACCAGTACAGTGACCCAAGGCACCCCACTTTTCGTCAACTTGGTAAAGACTTTTGGTGCTTGTTTGTCTTGTGCCATACCATACATCATGCGACCAGCACCGAAAATATCACTATTGATAGCTGAAATTGCCGCAGTGATCACCACGATATTTAAGATATTTGCCGCTGATTGAATGCCTAAGCTATCAAAAATTTGGACGAATGGACTGCCATTTTGACCAATTTGATTCCACGGATAGATACACATCAGAATAAAAAGAGTTAAGCCATAGAATAATAAAATACGAATGGGTACCGCATTGATTGCTTTAGGAATAGTTTTCTCTGGGTTTTGCGCTTCACTGGCGGTAATACCGATCACTTCGATACCCCCAAAGGCGAACATTACGATAGCTAAGGACGCGATAACGCCTTCAATGCCGTTTGGCATAAAGCCACCGTGTTCCCATAGATTTTGGATACCCACCGCATGGTCAGTTTCTTGGCCGAAGCCGTAGAACATTAAGAAGGCTCCACCAACAATCATTGCGATGATTGCAGAGACTTTTACGATAGACAGCCAAAATTCCATTTCACCAAAAATTTTAACGTGGCATAAATTGAGTGCGCTAATAAATAGCACGATACTTAATACCCACACCCATTGGTCGACATGAGGGAACCAAAACCCCATGTACATCCCAAAAGCGGTAATATCAGCCAAGCAAACGACCAACATTTCAAATACGTAGTTCCAGCCAGTTAAAAAACCAGCTAAGGGACCCATGTAATGGCTAGCGTAGTGAGAGAATGAACCGGGTACTGGGTGATGTACAGCCATCTCGCCTAAGGCTCGCATGACCATAAATACAGCGGCACCACCGACCATATAAGCGAGTAGCACAGCAGGCCCTGCCGCTTGAATTGCGGAAGCAGACCCATAAAATAAGCCGGTACCAATCGCTGACCCTAAAGCCATAAAGCGAATGTGCCGAACACTCAGTCCCTTTCTGAGTTGATTTTGTTCACTACTTTGCATGTCTTTTCCTGTCTTTTTCTTCGTTCGATATATTGTTCCGAATAGGCTTTCGGTATTGTTTATTAAGTCGGACGTACTTTATTGAACCTTAAGGTGGCTACATTATCACAAACTTCCTTGTTCGTGAGATAGATATCTGCAATATAATGCGTGCTCAGCTAACTATTTTAGGAGTGATATGAAATACCCAATTAATGAAATCTTCCAAACCATTCAAGGAGAGGGGGTTTTTACTGGTGTTCCAGCCGTATTTATTCGTTTGCAGGGCTGCCCAGTTGGATGTAGCTGGTGTGATACCAAACAAACATGGGAAAAAGAACAAGATAAAGAATCTACCCTAGGGGATATCGCACTTAAAACGATTGATTCAGATGCATGGGCTATGGCAGATAGTGAGGCATTGGTTCAATTAATGAAAGAAAAACACTTCAGCGCACAGCATATTGTTATTACAGGCGGTGAGCCCTGTATTTATGATTTACAGCCACTGACTGGGATATTAGAACAACATGGATATCAATGCCAAATTGAAACTAGCGGCACATACCCTATTCAATGCGCTGATAACACATGGGTTACTGTATCACCAAAAGTCGGTATGAAAGGAGGACTGCAGGTGATCAGCCAAGCAGTAAATCGTGCCAATGAAATTAAACATCCTGTTGCTCGCGAGAAAGATATTGAAGCACTTGAGAAAATTTTAGCATTGCGTACTGTCGAAACGCCTCCAGTAGTGGCATTACAGCCAATCAGCCAAAAAGCGGCAGCAACAAAATTGTGTATTGAAACCTGTATTCAACGCAACTGGCGTTTATCAATTCAAACACATAAGTATTTGGATATTCAATAATAAAAAATAGCGATGGTTTTTAGTAACCCCCAAGAGTTAGAAAACACTCATTGGGGGCCTTTAAATTACCTAAATGGTTGGTTTAATGGTACTTCAGGATCTGGCTCATGAGTAATACGGTTACGTAAGTCACGGCGAATAATTTCAATAGACCAAAACCAAATTAAATGGCCAAATATTTCTGAAACATTCTCATACCATGGTAGGTCGAAGAGTGGAGGGGTGAGCCCCATAAGAGGGAAAGAAATCATATGGACAAATAATTGCGCCAGTGCACCCGCTAACAACCCTTGCCATAGCTTAATTTTAGGGAATACTTCAGCAACAATACAATATCCGACAGCAAACACGATAGAAAATATGATGTGGGTAACACCCACAGAGTTAAAAACGTGCCCAGCAAAGGTGTAAACTGCAGAGTTAGGGTCGGCAATTCCTAACCAATCCCTTAAGAAAATATAAGGTGGGTTGAGGAAGTTACGTGAGCAGTCAATTTGTTCCGCTGCACGGATCAGCGTTTCTGGCGAACAAGCTGCGTTGAACATATCCGTTGGGCTTCTTGGTGGTAATGGGACTTCAGCCCCCCATTTGACAAACGAAGAGACGATACCAGCGATTAGACCAATAAATGCGGCCAGCCCATAACGTCTTCTGGATTTTGGTGTTTGTTGAAATAAATGCATTTTCCCTGCCTTATTAAGAGTAAATAATGGTAAATAATAGATCAGGTTATAATTTAATGCACTATGTCAAATTAAAGTTTTTATATCCTTAATTTCAAGGGGGGAATGCCAGCCACTAATTGCTTTTTGCCCCTCATTTATTTTCAAAATCTATTAAGCTTGCCGCCTGAGGTGCTTGTGTCTCTATATTATATTTCTATATTTATGAATGTTATTTTGCCCAGCTATCAAAATGGCTGCGTAAAATAACATTACATTATATTTGTAGCACTTGTACTTTTAAGCTTCCCCGCGATAGACGCAACCTGCATTGCAGGTTTCTTTTACGGTAACTGCACTTAATAAGGGTAGCAAAGGCTTAGTTTGTTGCCAAATCCACTGCGCTAATACCTCACTGGTTGGGTTTTCTAACCCTTCGATATCATTTAAATAATGATGGTCTAAGCGTTCCCAAATAGGTTTAAACGCGGCTTTTACATCGGAAAAATCAATAATCCAACCACTATGGGAGTCGACTTCTCCAGTAATTTCTAAACGCACCATGAAAGAATGCCCATGGAGGCGGCCACACTTATGGCCCTCTGGGACATGAGGTAATTTGTGGGCAGCTTCGAAAGTGAAATCTTTATAGATTGTTGTGCTCATATGTGGCTCCTTGTTATGAATAAACAGCGTATTGTACTGCATTTTTAGGTGAAAATATCTTTAATTACTAAAATAGCGTTAACCGCTTTTATCAATATGATCCATCAGTTAATTGCTTTAGGCTTTTTAGTTATTAATTATGGCTATCGTTTCTTATCCCATTATCTAGGGTTGTTATAACCTAACTGCATACCCTATATGTTTCAGGTACTGCGGTATTTTTTGCTTTATTACCTTAATTATTTGGGTGAATGAGCAAGTGTTAGGTTGTCGGTCTTTTCTGGGGTAATGACATGGCGTCGTTTTTAAAATCAAAGATGAATAACACTGGGGTTACAAGATAATGACAAAAAAACAGCCGCCATTAGCGGCGCTGCCAATATCTGTTGAGCAATTAGCACGTTTACAGACGGCCGTTGATGATTTTTCATCCCATCAACTCGCATGGCTTTCTGGTTATTTGTGGGGAATAGTAAATCAGAATACGCAAGTTGATGCATCTGTCAGTGCGCCTGTGGTTACCCAAGATACGGTCACAATCATCTCTGCATCACAGACAGGAAATGCACGCCGCCTATCAGAGCAGCTTAGAGAGCGTTTAGTCGGTGAAAAAATTAGTGTGAATTTAGTGAATGCAGGGGATTATAAATTCAAACAAATTAACCAAGAGAAAGTGTTAGTTGTTGTAGCCTCAACGCAGGGTGAAGGGGAGCCAGCTGAAGAAGCGATTGCATTATACAAATATCTTCATTCTAAAAAAGCGCCAAATTTATCACAAACCAGTTATGCGGTTTTTGCGCTGGGGGATTCATCTTACGAAAAATTCTGTCAAGCAGGTAAAGATTTCGATTCACAGCTTGCATCATTAGGGGCGACGTCATTAACCGAGCGAATTGATGCGGATGTTGAATACCAAGGGATTGCGGATGAGTGGGTTGAAAGCCTCACTCAGATTTTAAAAGCTCGCGTTCCTGCTCAAAGTGATAGCCAATTATTGGCGACTCAAGCAGGAAGTGTGAATGAAATTCATTCATCACCTTATAGTAAAACCGCACCATTGACTGCGTCACTTCTTAGCAATCAAAAAATAACCAGTCGGGACTCACAAAAAGATGTTCGCCATATTGAAATTGATCTCGGTGACTCTGGTTTACGTTATCAACCTGGTGATGCGCTAGGTGTTTGGTTCGATAATGACCCTGCTTTAGTTGATGAGCTGGTGGCTTTGTTGTGGCTGCAAGGTGATGAAGAAGTCTTTATTGGTTCGCAGCGCCACTCATTACGTGATGCGCTGATTTATCAATTAGAACTGACACAAAATACTCCAGTGATTGTCGAAAAATATGCTCAGTTATCAAAAGACGATGCACTATTGTCATTAATTAGCGATAAAGCCGCTATTTTGCACTACGCACAAAATACGCCAATCGTCGATATGGTACGCCAAGCGGCATCTCAGCCCACTGCCCAAGAATTTGTTGACCTACTGCGTCCGCTAACCCCTCGTTTGTACTCGATTTCTTCTTCCCAATCTGAAGTAGAAAATGAAGTTCATGCAACGGTTGGCGTTGTCCGCTATGAGATTGATGGTAAGGCGCGTACTGGTGGTGCGTCAGGTTTCTTAGCCGATCGCTTAAGTGAGGATGATGAACTTCGTATATTCATTGAGCACAATGATAATTTTCGACTGCCACAAGACCCAAATACGCCTGTGATCATGATTGGCCCAGGTACAGGGATAGCGCCATTTCGTGCTTTCTTACAGCAGCGTGACAATGACGGTGCGACAGGAAAAAATTGGTTATTTTTTGGTAATCCACATTTTGTTGATGACTTTCTCTACCAAGTGGAATGGCAGCGTTATGTCAAAGACGGTTTACTAACCCATATTTCATTAGCGTGGTCTCGCGACCAGCAAGAAAAAATTTACGTACAAGATAAACTTCGCGAACAAGGTGAAGAAGTTTGGCAATGGTTACAAGAAGGTGCGCACATCTATATGTGTGGTGATGCAAACCGCATGGCCAAAGATGTTGAACAGGCATTATTAGATATCGTCAGTCAATATGGGAACATGGACAGTGAAGAAGCTGATGAATTTTTAAGTGAGTTGCGCGTAATGCGCCGTTATCAGAGGGATGTTTATTAATGAGCAATGAACAACAACAAAAGCCCTTAATTGTCGAAGGTAAACTCGCAGACAGTGAACGCATGAAGCAAGACAGTAATTACTTGCGTGGAACCATTAAGGATGACTTAAAAAATGGGTTAACGGGGGGATTTGAGGGGGATAATTTCCTGTTGATTCGCTTTCACGGTATGTACCAACAAGATGACCGTGATATTCGTGCCGAGCGAGCGGAACAAAAACTCGAGCCTCGCCATGCAATGATGCTACGTTGTCGTTTGCCGGGCGGCATTATTACACCCAAGCAATGGCTTGATATTGATAAGTTTGCCACAGAGCACACGCTGTATGGCAGTGTGCGCATTACGAATCGGCAAACATTTCAGTTCCATGGCATCTTAAAAGGGGATGTAAAGCCTGCCCATCAAATGTTAAGTCACGTTGGTTTAGATGCCCTTGCAACGGCGAATG
This sequence comes from Providencia sp. PROV109, assembly GCF_033681625.1. Taxonomy (NCBI): domain Bacteria; kingdom Pseudomonadati; phylum Pseudomonadota; class Gammaproteobacteria; order Enterobacterales; family Morganellaceae; genus Providencia; species Providencia sp. PROV109. Next base: position 3,706,345 of record NZ_CP096320.1, on the reverse strand, counting down.
ACGTCAACCGTAACGTGTTATGTACCTCTAACCCCGTGCAATCTGAATTGCACCAACAAGCTTATGAATGGGCAAAGAAAATATCTGAACATTTATTACCGCGCACTAGTGCTTACGCGGAAATTTGGTTAGATAAAGAAAAAATAGTGACAACGGATGAAGAGCCAATTTTAGGGCAAACTTATTTGCCAAGAAAATTTAAAACCTCTGTCGTGATCCCGCCATTAAACGATGTGGATTTGCATGCAAATGATATGAACTTTGTTGCGATAGCCCAAAATGGTGAGTTGATCGGTTTTAACGTGCTGGTGGGCGGTGGCCTTGCTATGACTCATGGTGATACGGCGACATTTCCTCGCTTAGCCAGTGAGTTTGGGTTTATTCCATTAGAGAAAACGTTAGCCATTGCAGAAGCGATAGTGACTACCCAACGGGATTGGGGAAATCGTACTGAACGTAAAAATGCGAAAACCAAATATACCCTTGAGCGAGTGGGAGTTGATACTTTCAAAGCTGAAGTCGAAAGGCGCTCAGGCGTAGTTTTCGAACCTATTCGCCCATATGAATTTACTGAACGCGGTGACAAGATTGGCTGGCTTAAAGGCATTGATAACCGTTGGCACCTAACATTGTTTATTGAAAATGGTCGATTAATTGATTTAGAAAATAAACCATTAAAAACTGGCGTGGCTGAAATTGCACGTATTCACCAAGGGGACTTTCGTTTAACGGCAAACCAAAATTTAATTGTTGCGGGTGTGCCCGAAAGTGAAAAAGCGGCAATTGAAGCGATTGCCAGATCTCATGGGTTAATGAGTGATGACATTACGGCACAACGTGAAAATTCCATGGCTTGTGTATCATTTCCAACTTGCCCGCTCGCGATGGCCGAAGCAGAACGTTTTTTACCTGAATTTATTAGTCAAGTGGAAAGTATCATGGCCGCCCATCAAGTTGCCAATGAACATATCGTTTTGCGGGTAACGGGTTGTCCTAATGGCTGTGGGCGAGCCATGCTGGCAGAGGTTGGACTGGTCGGTAAAGCGATGGATAGATATAACTTACATTTAGGTGGAAATCGCATTGGCACCCGTATTCCACGCATGTACCGTGAAAACATCACTAGTACAGAGATTTTAGCTATTTTGGATGAGTTAATCGGCGATTGGGCGAAAAACCGTCTACCTAATGAAGGATTTGGCGATTTTGTTATTCGCACCAATGTTGTTAAGCCCGTATTGAATTCTGCTGTTGATTTTTATGAGGTTAAGGAGGCAGTATGAGCCGACTTGAACTAGCAACACTCATCGAACTCGATAAGCCCCAACAAGTCGCTTATCTCGCTGAGTTTAATTCCCAGTTAGAAGCAATGAATGCATTGCAGCGGGTTGAGTGGGCGGTTGAATACTTACCGACTGAGTTTGTGTTGTCTTCCAGCTTTGGTATTCAAGCGGCACTGACATTGCATATGGTGACGCAAATTGTGCCTAATATCCCAGTTATTTTAACGGATACCGGTTATTTGTTCCCAGAAACCTATCAGTTTATTGAAGTGTTAACAGATAAGCTGAATTTAAATTTGCAGGTGTATCGAGCCAAACAGTCACCGGCTTGGCAAGAAGCGCTGTATGGTCAACTTTGGACACAAGGGCTTGATGGTATTGAGCGTTATAACCAATTGAATAAAGTTGAGCCGATGGAGCGCGCGTTACATGAATTACAAGCACAAACCTGGTTTTCTGGTTTACGGCGAGAACAATCAGCAAGCCGTGCAAGTTTGTCTGTACTAGGTATCGGGAAAGGGATTTTTAAAGTTTTACCAGTGATTGATTGGAATAATAAGCAAGTTTATGAATATCTAACAAAATATGATTTACCCTACCATCCGTTGTGGGAACAAGGGTATTTATCGGTTGGCGATACCCATACAACTCGCAAATGGGAAGAGGGTATGAATGAAGAAGATACGCGTTTTTTTGGTTTAAAGCGTGAGTGCGGGCTTCATGAAAACTAAATATTCGTCATAATTCAATCTGCAGCGTTGTTGGCTACGTGCACTCGCACTAGTCACATACTGGTGTATGCTCCTAGCGACTCATTTACTTGCCGCCTAGCTGCAACTTGAATTATTTAGAATATTGATTAGGTCATAATTCAATCTGCAGCGTTGTTGGCTACGTGCTATTCGGATAATTTATAGTGTTGATTAGTCATGTTTCACGTTATGACTTGAGTTTAAAATATAAATAATTACGAATTTAATAAAATATTTGTTTAATTACAAAGGGATACTTTTTATTAAAAATAAGTATCTCTTATTTTTCCCTTATTTTTAATTTTCTTATAAATATTATAAGTTTGCGTTAAGTGTTGTGTTTATTTCGATATTAGCAGGTTTTAATGGCTTTTATACAAATTTTGGGGCTTATGCTTTTCAGTTACAAGAAAGAGCTTTTTGTCATTTCAAACCTATTACGTGAAGCCATATAGTCAACTGTCTATTTCTTATAATAAGTTTATATAACGATGGGTGAGCAAGATGGATTATTTACCATTATTTGTCGATGTCCGCACGCGAAAGGTCGTGTTAATTGGCGGCGGTGTGGTCGCAGCACGAAAAGCAGAATTGCTAATAAAAGCACAAGCTGACTTAGTGGTCATCTCACCAACGTTATGTACACAGTTACAAGCTGAACACCAACAAAATAAATTTGTTTGGTTAGCTGAAGATTACCAATCCATTCATTTAGATGATGCTTTTTTAGTTATCGCAGCAACAGATGATGCATTACTGAATGAAACGGTTTTCTATGACGCCAATGAACGAAAAATATTTGTTAACGTGGTTGATGACCAACCATTATGTTCATTTATTGTGCCTTCTATTATCGATCGCTCGCCAGTGATTGTGGCGATCTCTTCAGGGGGGACTGCGCCTGTATTAGCACGTTTACTCAGAGAAAAATTGGAAACGATGTTGCCAACTTCTTTGGGGAAAATGGCGGAAATAGCCGGCCGCTGGCGTCATAAAGTCAAAGAAACACTTACTAATATGCGTGAAAGAAAACGTTTTTGGGAAAAAAGTTTTAGTGGGCGTTTTGCCTCTTTAGTAGAAAAAGGGCAATTCAGTGAAGCGGAACAACAATTGGAACGTCAATTGTATGAGCCTGATAACCATGGCGAATTAATCTTAGTCGGTGCTGGGCCGGGTGATGCGGGGCTACTCACGTTAAAAGGGTTGCGAGTTTTACAAAGTGCAGAAGTGGTTTTGTATGACCATCTGGTGAGTGAGGAAATCCTCGAGTTAGTTCGCCGCGACGCTGACAAGATTTGTGTTGGGAAACGCGCAGGAAATCACAGTGTTTCCCAAGAAGAAACCAATGCTTTAATCGTGAAATTTGCTCAACAAGGTAAAAAAGTGGTGCGCCTTAAAGGTGGTGATCCTTTTGTTTTCGGGCGAGGAGGGGAAGAGCTACAAGTGGCGGCGCAAGCGGGGATCCCATTTCAAGTGGTTCCGGGTGTGACTGCAGCAATTGGTGCAGCCGCTTACGCAGGAGTTCCGCTGACTCACCGCGAACATTCACAAAGCATTACGTTTATTACGGGTCATTGCCGTGAAAATGGGATGGAACTTGATTGGCAGGCACTTGCTCGAGGAAACCAAACCTTAGCTATCTATATGGGGACCGTGAAGGCCGCGAAAATCAGCGAACAATTGATTCAATTTGGCCGTGCTGAAAATACCCCTGTAGCGGTTATCGGCTGTGGTACAAGGCGTGAACAAAAAGTAGTAACCGGAAAACTAGATGAACTTGAAGTGTTAGCACAGCAGGCACCAGCTCCTGCTTTGATAGTGGTTGGTGAAGTCGCTGCATTACACCAACAACTCGCATGGTTTGGTTCTCAAACTGAAGATATAAGATGGCGCAGTGCCGTATTGGAACTGGCTTAAGTAAGGGGCTATCGTGAACGACAAAAAATTGACTCATTTACAGCAGTTAGAGGCAGAAAGTATTCATATCATTCGTGAAGTTGCCGCCGAATTTGCTAACCCAGTCATGCTGTACTCTATTGGTAAAGATTCTTCCGTGATGCTGCATTTAGCACGCAAGGCATTTTATCCGGGAAAACTACCATTTCCTCTTTTACATGTTGATACCGGCTGGAAATTTCGTGAAATGTACGAGTTTCGCGATGCAACTGCAGAAAAATACGGCTTTGAGCTACTTGTTTATCGTAATCCTGAAGGGGAAAAATTAGGGATTAACCCGTTTGTGCATGGCAGCGCTAAGCACACAGATATTATGAAAACCGAGGGCTTAAAGCAGGCTTTAGATAAGTACGGTTTTGATGCTGCATTTGGTGGTGCTCGTCGTGATGAAGAGAAATCACGTGCCAAAGAACGGATCTACTCTTTCCGTGACCGATCTCATCGTTGGGATCCTAAAAACCAACGGCCTGAGTTGTGGCATAACTATAATGGACAGATCAATAAAGGGGAAAGTATTCGTGTTTTCCCGTTATCAAATTGGACTGAGCTCGATATCTGGCAATATATCTATTTGGAAAATATCGATATTGTTCCCCTGTATTTTGCAAAAGAGCGACCGGTTATTCAGCGGGACGGCACTTTGTTAATGGTGGATGATAACCGCATTGACTTACAAACTGGTGAAGTCATTAGTCAGCAAAAAGTGCGTTTTAGAACATTAGGTTGTTGGCCACTGACCGGAGCTGTGCCATCAGAAGCACAAACGCTGCCTGAGATTATAGAAGAAATGTTGATTTCCACAACGAGTGAGCGGCAGGGGCGGCTGATTGATAGCGACCAATCCGCTTCAATGGAGTTGAAAAAGCGCCAAGGTTATTTTTAGTGGGCAAGGTGAATACGCAAAGTCAGGAGAAAAATCATGGCACAAGCCGTTTATAATGAATCAATCGCTCATCAAATCGAACAGCAAGGTGGAGTAGAGCCTTACTTATTGGCGCAGCAACAAAAAGGATTATTGCGTTTTTTAACCTGTGGGAATGTGGATGATGGTAAAAGTACCTTAATCGGCCGTTTACTGCATGATACCCGCCAAATATACCAAGATCAGCTGTCAACTTTGCAAAGTGACAGTAAGCGGATAGGGACTCAAGGGGAAAAGCTTGACCTTGCTTTGCTGGTGGATGGCCTTGCTGCTGAACGTGAGCAGGGGATCACAATCGATGTGGCTTATCGTTATTTTTCAACAGAAAAACGCAAATTTATTATTGCAGACACCCCCGGTCACGAACAATATACGCGCAATATGGCGACAGGGGCATCAACTTGCTCACTTTCTATTTTGTTGATCGATGCTCGAAAAGGGGTACAGGAGCAAACACGTCGACATAGTTTTATTAGTACATTGCTTGGGATTCGCCATCTTATTGTTGCCGTCAATAAAATGGATCTGGTGGATTACAGTGAAGCCATTTTTGAAAAAATAAAACAAGATTACCAAAAGTTTGCGATGGAATTGCCTGTGGATTTAAAGGTATGGTTTGTACCTATCTCTGCCCTAGATGGCGATAACATTGTAAATTCAAGTGATAATTTTAAATGGTATCAAGGCGATACGCTATTATCGATATTGGAAAATGTTCAAGTGGAACAAAAAGCCTCGGAGCAAGCTTTGCGTTTCCCTGTGCAATATGTGAACCGCCCAAATTTGGACTTTCGCGGATACAGCGGGACATTATCATCAGGTGTCGTGGAAGTGGGGCAAAAGATTAAAGTGTTGCCCTCTGGCGCCATCTCAGCAATCAAAGAAATTGTGACATTTTCAGGGTTACAAGATTTCGCTGTGCCGGGGGAAGCAATTACATTAGTGCTTGAAGATGAAATTGATATCAGTCGTGGCGACTTAATTGTTGCACAAGATGAAACCTTACAAAGCACACAGCATGCATCTGTTGATGTCGTGTGGATGTCTGAGCAGCCGTTAGTTCAAGGCCAACAACTTGATATTAAAATTGCGGGAAAACGCAGTCGGGCAAAAGTAGAAAATATTCAATATCAAGTAGATATCAATAATTTAACGCAGAAAGTGGCGACAGAGCTGCCATTGAATGGTATTGGTTTAGTCGAATTTTCCTTTGATGAACCATTGTTACTGGAAAACTATCAACGCAATGCAGACACTGGCGGAATGATTTTTATTGATAGATTAACAAATGTGACCGTCGGAGCGGGTTTAGTCCGCGAAACGCAAACCCCTGTCTTTGAAAAAAACAGTGATTTTAGCGAATTTGAAATAGAGCTAAACAAATTAGTCCGCCGCCATTTCCCACATTGGGGTGCACGTGATGTTTTAGGTGGGAAATAATACGGATGACAAAAGAAAACCATATTGTATGGCACCAACACGCGGTAACTCGCCAATTACGCGAAAGTAATAATGGCCATAAAGGTGCTGTGTTGTGGTTCACCGGGTTATCAGGTTCTGGGAAATCAACATTAGCGGGGGCAATAGAGAACCAACTTACGTCCATGGGAATGAAAACCTACTTGTTGGATGGCGATAATATTCGCCATGGTTTATGCCGTGATTTAGGATTTAGTGAGGCTGATAGACAAGAAAATATCCGTCGAGTGGGAGAGGTGGCTAAGTTAATGGTCGATGCGGGGTTAATTGTTGCGACTGCCTTTATCTCACCTTTCCAATCGGATAGACAGAAAGTTCGTGACTTGTTTGAACCCGAGCAATTTTTTGAGTTGTATGTGGATACCCCCGTAAATGTTTGTGAACAGAGAGACCCTAAGGGGTTATATCAACAAGCACGAGAAGGGAAAATAAAACAATTTACTGGGATTGATTCCCCTTATGAAGTACCACAACATCCTGAGCTGCATCTGGATGGTCAACAACCTATTTCGGATTCTCTTTCCCAAATCATTGCGCTTTTATTGCGCAATCATGTCATTCAGCTAGATTATTAATACAGCTAAAATACCTCCTTTATTTTATTCGATGGTAAAATAAGGCGGTATTTTGCGTATTCAAACCCGACTTAATCTGACTTTTTATCACAATTTCAGTATCACAGTAGCGTCAATCGTTGAGTTATGGGATGATTAGCAAATCATTTCAGGGGGCAAGATGGGTAAATTAACGCTACTATTAATTGCGATATTAGCTTGGTTACAGTATTCCTTATGGTTAGGCAAAAATGGCATACACGACTACGTACAAGTCAAAGATGATGTCGCCGCTCAGGAAATTGTAAATTCGCGTTTAAAAATGCGTAATGAACAGCTATTCGCTGAAATCAACGACTTAAATGATGGCCAAGATGCGATTGAAGAACGAGCTCGAACTGAGCTTGGGATGATCAAACCAGGGGAATCATTTTATCGGATGGTTAAAGAAAGTAATAACCAGAAATAGACATAATAAAATGATGTCAAAATAGTATACCCATTAGCCTGATAATTTCTGATGTAAGAATTCAACAATGACAAATCCAAACCATGCCCCAGAAAACAATCTCCCTCAAATTGTTGCACTGATTCCTGCTGCTGGGGTAGGTAGCCGTATGAATGCCGAGTGCCCAAAACAATATTTGCAGGTTGCAGGTAAAACGATCATTGAACATACCATAAGCGCATTGCTCGAAAATGATAAAGTGCAAGAGATTGTGGTTGCTTTGAGTGCAGAAGACGATTATTTTCAGCAGCTTGCAATTTCTAATGACCCACGAGTAACGACGGTTATTGGTGGCAAAGAACGTGCTGATTCAGTATTAGCAGGTCTGGATTTTTTAATCACTAACCCCAATTTTTCAGATTGCTGGGTATTAGTGCATGATGCGGCGCGTCCCTGCCTCCATCAATCAGATTTAAATGAAATTATTCAATTAGCAGCGGAAAAAAATTGTTGTGGTGGGATCCTCGCAGCCCCCGTACGCGACACCATGAAACGCAGCTCAATAGCGAGTCAATTAATTGACCACACTGTTGAACGTGAAGCGTTATGGCATGCGCTCACACCACAATTTTTTCCGTTAACATTATTACGGGACTGTCTAAGTAAGGCCTTGAAAGAAAACGCTGTGATCACAGATGAAGCTTCTGCGCTAGAGTATTGCGGCCACCAACCAGTGTTAGTTGCTGGCCGCGCTGATAATTTAAAAGTGACGCGCCCAGAAGACCTCACTTTAGCGGAATTTTATCTTTCAAGAATGAACAATTAAGGAAAAAAAATGAGAATCGGACACGGTTTTGACGTACACAAATTTGGTGGCGAAGGCCCTATTATCATTGGTGGCGTGCGTATCCCTTATGAACAAGGTTTGCTTGCGCACTCTGACGGTGATGTGGTATTGCATGCGTTAACTGATGCAATTCTCGGCGCTGCTGCATTAGGGGATATTGGTAAATTATTCCCTGATACTGACCCAGCATATAAAGGGGCGGATAGCCGAGTCTTATTGAGAGACGCGTTTTGCCATGTGCGTGCCAAAGGGTATCGCATTGGTAACATTGATATTACCATCATGGCACAGGCACCAAAAATGTTGCCACATATCGCGCAAATGCGTGTGAATATTGCCGAAGACCTTGAGTGCCACATGGATGATGTCAATGCGAAAGCGACCACAACCGAGCAATTAGGTTTTGTGGGGCGTAAAGAAGGCATTGCCTGTGCTGCAGTTGTTCTTTTAATAAAAGATAATAGTAATGAAAGTAATGAATGTTCAGTACCTGCATGGTAAGCCATTGTCTTCTGGCACATTAAAAAGTGTCCCAGAAGATTTTATCGTCAAAGAAGATTTAGGCTTTGAGTTAGATGGCGAAGGCGAACATGTTATGGTTCGTGTGGAAAAAACAGGCTGCAATACGGTATTTGTTGCTGAACAACTAGCAAAATTTGCTAAAATTTCAGCGAGAGCGGTCAGTTACGCAGGTTTAAAAGATAGGCATGCAGTAACGGAGCAGTGGTTTTGCCTGCAAATGCCAGGTAAAGAAACACCTGTTTTTTCGACTTGGCAACTCGAAGGCTGCCGAATACTGGCTGTCACTCGGCAAAAACGCAAATTACGTATTGGTTCCTTGAAAGGAAACCAGTTCGAAATAACCTTGCGTGATATTTCAGATGCAAAAGACGTTGAGCAACGTTTACAGAAAGTTGCATTATCAGGGGTGCCTAATTACTTCGGTGAACAACGTTTTGGGCGCGATGGGCAAAATTTAACGCAAGCGTTGCGTTGGGCAAACCAAGAAATCAACGTACGTGAACGCAACAAGCGTAGTTTTTATCTTTCTGCTGCACGTAGTGCAATGTTTAATCATGTGGCAAGCGAACGTATTGCAAATAATACTGCTCAACACGTAATGCTGGGAGATGCGCTGCAATTAACCGGCAGAGGGAGTTGGTTTGTCGCGACACAAGATGAATTTGCTACATTGCAACCACGCTTGGAGTCCAACGAGTTAAGTATTACAGCGCCATTACCGGGTGATGGGGAATTGGGAACTCAGGATGAAGCACTGGCATTTGAAACCCAGTGTTTAGTGGATTATCAACCCTTTATCTCTTTAATGCAGCGCGAACGAGTTTCTTCAGCTAGACGGGCGGTAGTTGTTAAACCACAAAATTTACAGTGGGAATGGTTGGATGACTCGACGGTAAAACTGAATTTTTTCTTAAACTCGGGTTGTTTTGCAACCAGTGTTGTGAGAGAAATTATTAATCAAAATGGGCAGGATAATGTCGATGCTAAAGATTTTATTGAGTAATGACGATGGGGTAAATGCGCCGGGGATTCAAACCCTTGCGGCTGCGCTACGCCAATATTATCATGTTCAAGTGATTGCGCCTGACCGCAATCGGAGTGGGGCTTCGAACGCATTAACATTAGATAAACCACTTAAAATTCAGACGCTAAGTAATGGTGACCTTGCTGTACAAGAAGGCACACCGACAGATTGCGTCTATATTGGGGTGAATAAAGTGGTACGTCCACGCCCTGATATTGTTGTATCTGGTATCAACTGTGGCCCTAATTTAGGGGATGATGTTATTTACTCAGGCACGGTTGCAGCGGCAACGGAAGGCCGCCACTTAGGTTTACCTTCAATTGCGGTATCGCTAGATGGCGAAACGCATTACGAAAGTGCCGCTAAAGTGACATGCGATATTTTAGCGCTCTTACAGAAGAACCCATTGCGAGCAGGCAATATTTTAAATATAAATGTACCTGATATCCCGTACGAAGAGATTAAGGGTATCAAAGTCACTCGTTGTGGCAGCCGTCACGCCGCCTCTGAGGTGTATAGTTTAGAAGACCCGAAAGGGAATACACTGTATTGGTTAGGGCCTGTTGGTGAAATTCGTGATGCCAGCCCTGGAACGGATTTTGAAGCTGTGCAAAATGGCTATGTTTCCATCACCCCATTACAAGTTGATCTAACCGCTTATAAAGCACATTCATTAGTAGAAGAGTGGCTCGAAAAATCAGGAGTGTCAGTATAATGAAAACAGGGCTCATGAAAGAACTTTTGGCTCAATTACGCCAACAGGGAATTCACGATGAGCGCCTATTAGATGCCATTTCACTCGTTCCTCGGGAACGGTTTGTGGATGAAGCGCTCTCCCATAAAGCCTATGACAATATCCCATTACCTATTGGGCATGGGCAAACTATTTCTCAGCCGTATATTGTTGCTAAAATGACGGCGCTATTGGCTTTAGCTCCGAATGATCACGTTCTTGAGATAGGGACAGGCTCAGGGTATCAAACAGCAGTATTGGCACACTTAGTTAAACATGTTTTTTCTGTTGAGCGGGTGAAGAGCTTGCAATGGGCTGCAAAACGGCGTTTGAAACAGCTTGATTTACATAATGTTTCAACGCGTCATGGAGATGGCTGGGAAGGTTGGCAATCTAAAGGGCCTTTTGATGCTATTATCGTTACTGCGGCACCAACAGAAATACCGGCTCTATTATTAGGGCAATTAAAAGATGGCGGGCGAATGGTTTTACCTGTCGGTGATAAAGAACAAGCATTGAAGCTAATTACTCGACGTGGTAATGATTACCATACTAATGTTATTGAAAAAGTCCGTTTTGTCCCATTGGTTGCCGGTGACCTCCTTTAACCTATTTGTAATGGTATTTAATCAAAGTCTGATTATTTTTATAATCGATTTAAATAAAATATCATTGCAAAGGTTCTATTAACCCAAATAGCAGTAAAACTATTCCAAATATGATATTTTACCCAGCTGAATTTGGGGGAATAGCTTAAAGCGTTAGGTCATACTCTCAAATTGTTATATTTTTAATATATTTAACTTGTTCACTATTTTGTATTTCTGCTTTAATAAGTGAAATATTTTATGATAACTCTATTGCTGACATTGTTTTGAATTGTCGCGTCAGATTTTTCTTCACGGGAGAAGAAGCATGAAAATTGTTAGCCCTATAAGCAGAATTCGATGGGCCGTCATCTTTTCATTTAGCGGAGCGCTATTGGCAGGTTGTTCTACACCGTATCATACAGCGGCACCTATTTCGAGTGTGAATGATAGCCAGTCTAGCCAACAGACGGTGCAAAGGACGACACCGGCCTCGTCACCAAATACGGGTATGAGCACGGCAATGCCGTCGTCTCGTCCAAATTTATCAAGTAATACTAACACTCAGCCTGTCAGCCGTAGTTCAGCGCCGGTAACAACTAATGGTGAAGGGCGCATTGTATACAACCGTGACTATGGCAGTATTCCAAAAGGCAGTTATAGCGGTAATAGTTATACGGTGCAGCGTGGTGACACATTATTCTATATTGCATACTTAACCGGTAATGATTTCCGTGAGTTAGCATCGAGAAACAATATTCCAGAACCTTACAGCCTAAATGTAGGGCAGGTTATTAATATTGGTAACACAAATGTGAACTCGAACACTCAATTAGCGGCAAATTCATCAAATAGTCATCAGCAAGCGGTTGATCTTCGAACAACTAATGAGTATCCTGCAAACAGTGGTGGTCAAACTTCAGGTAAGATGTTGCCTAATAATAAGAAACCTGCAACGCAAGTTTCAACGACAACAACAACCTCGACAGCAACCGCTTCTACCGCAGTCAGCAGTACGAATAATTCGTCAATAAAATGGCGTTGGCCAGCTGAAGGGAAAATGATTGAAGGTTTCTCTGATGCTCAAGGCGGGAACAAAGGGGTAGATATAGCCGGTTCTCGTGGTCAAGCTGTGCTTGCTGCTGCGCCAGGAAAAGTCGTTTACGCAGGTAATGCTTTGCGTGGATACGGAAATCTAATAATTATAAAACATAACGATGACTATCTAAGTGCTTATGCTCACAATGATACGTTACTTGTGCGTGATCAGCAGGATGTCACTGCGGGTCAAAAAATAGCCACTATGGGTAGTACTGGAACTAGTTCGGTTAGACTACACTTTGAAATTCGTTACAAGGGAAAATCAGTAAACCCGTTGCGCTATTTGCCGCAACGATAAACTGGGCAGAGTGCTTTGACATTCTGTCCGCATTATCTAGGGTAGGAGTCACTGATGAGCCAAAGTTCGCTGAAAGTTAACGAGTTATATAATGACCTCGATGAAAGTAATTTAAATGACACTTTTGACGAGAGTCAGTTTAAAGAAGAGGATCTGGTTACTGAGCTAGATGACGAAATGGATTTACTCCAGAACACAAATCAACGTGTTCTGGATGCCACTCAAATTTATCTTAGTGAGATTGGGTTCTCACCACTCCTTACAGCAGAAGAAGAAGTTTTCTATGCAAGACGTGCATTGCGTGGAGATATTGCATCACGACAGCGCATGATAGAAAGCAACCTTCGTCTCGTTGTAAAAATATCACGTCGTTATAATAATCGAGGTCTCGCATTACTCGATTTGATAGAAGAAGGAAATCTTGGGTTGATTCGTGCTGTTGAAAAGTTTGATCCTGAAAAAGGGTTTCGCTTCTCGACGTATGCAACGTGGTGGATCCGTCAAACGATCGAGCGCGCGATTATGAACCAAACTCGAACCATTCGTCTTCCTATTCATATCGTTAAAGAACTCAATATTTACCTTCGTACTGCACGTGAATTAGCCCAGAAGTTGGACCATGAGCCAAGTCCTGAAGAGATCGCTGAGCAGCTAGATAAACCTGTCGAAGATGTCAGTAGGATGTTACGTTTAAATGAACGTATCACATCTGTTGATACGCCAATTGCAGGGGACTCAGAGAAATCTTTGCTTGAGGTATTGTCTGATGATAATGATTCAGGTCCAGAAAATACAATTCAAGATAATGACTTAAAAGAGAATATTGTTAAGTGGTTATATGAATTGAACCCAAAACAAAGGGAGGTTTTAGCACGACGTTTTGGGCTTTTAGGCTATGAATCTGAAACTCTGGAAGAAGTTGGCCGTGAAATAGGGTTAACAAGAGAACGTGTTCGCCAGATTCAAGTAGAAGGTTTAAAGCGATTAAAAGATATTTTACATGGAGAAGAGCTGACTCTGGAGTCGCTATTTAATATGTAGGATGTTGATTAGATAGTTAAAGTCCCTATAAGCTAAGGTTTATAGGGGCTTTTTATATGTAAATAATAGAGAACAAGCTTAGTTAATGGGGACTCCACTATGAAATTTAAAATCATCATCAGGTGTCGAAATTAATTCAGCTTCAATAATACCAAAATAATTAACTCGCTCAGTAATATCTTGTTTGCTAATTAATTGTGCTAAGTGCAAATAATCTTGATAGTGGCGAGCTTCTGAGCGTAATAATGAAATATAAAAATTTGCCAGCTGCTCATCAAGAAATGGGGCTAATTTAGCAAAACGCTCACAAGAACGTGCTTCGATATAAGCTCCAATAATTAGCTTATCAACTAAGGTTTTTGGATCATGGGGGTCGACATGGCTCAACAACCCTTTAGCATAACGGCCTGCAGTGATGCCATCGTATGGAATATTACGTTCATGCATAATCTCTAGAACTTGGTAAAAATGATGAAGTTCCTCTTTGATTAGCAGGACCATTTTATCAATTAAATCTTGGCTATAAGGTGATTGTTTTTTTGCCAATATCTGTTTAGAAACCTGATTTTTGTTTCTTAATGTATGGATGTCACCAATTCTGTCATAAGCAAATGATTCATAAGGTTTAAACCATTCAAGTAGCACTGCAGCACTGTCTTTATCGACAGAATACTTGCGAATTAAAAACATCGCACTTTGCGCGGCTTTTAATTCACATAACAAATGGTCTTTTAAGATAATGGGCAAGTTTTCAGGCAAACTCGCTTTTTTTACCCACGCATCAGGCGTTTCACATTGCAGAAACTGCCTGATTGGTGTGAGTAATTGCGTATACTCATCCATGTTAGTTATCCATATCCTTTAACCGATAAATCCAATCTAGGGCTTGGCGCGGAGTGAGTTTATCGGGATCAATTTCAGCGAGAGCAGTTAATACTGGTGATGGCTCGACATCTTCTGTGGTTAAAAAGCTAAGCTGGGCGCTATCCACATGGCTCGCATTGGCATTGTTTGAGATCACTTCGAGTTCTTTAAGCTTTTGTTTCGCTCGTTTAATCACATCTTTTGGCACGCCTGCAAGAGAAGCGACAGCAAGGCCATAGCTTTTGCTGGCGGCGCCGTCTTGAACGTTGTGCATAAAGGCAATGGTATCACCGTGCTCAATAGCATCGAGGTGAATATTGACCGCACCTTCGAGTTTTTCAGGTAATGTTGTTAATTCAAAATAATGCGTAGCAAATAAGGTCATTGCCTTGATTTTATTAACTAAATTTTCAGCGCAAGCCCAAGCAAGAGAAAGGCCATCATAGGTTGAAGTCCCACGACCAATTTCATCCATTAGCACTAAGCTATGTTCTGTCGCATTGTGAAGGATATTGGCGGTTTCTGTCATTTCAACCATAAAGGTGGAACGGCCAGAAGCTAGGTCGTCAGAGGCTCCAACACGAGTAAAAATACGGTCGATTGGCCCTATTACTGCCTTGCTGGCAGGAACAAAACTGCCGATATACGCTAATAAGGTAATCAATGCAGTTTGGCGCATATAGGTACTTTTACCGCCCATATTTGGACCAGTAATAATTAATAGGCGACGTTGTGGTGATAGTGATAATGGGTTAGAAATAAACGGCTCGCTAAGCACTTGTTCTACAACAGGGTGGCGACCCTCGGTTATTTGGATACCCGGTTTTTCAGTCAGTTGTGGGCAAGCATAGCCTAGAGTTTGTGCTCTCTCCGCAAGGTTGGCTAGGACATCTAACTCAGCGAGTGCTTCAGCACTAGTTTGCAGCGCAGCAAGATGAGGCAATAGCATATCAAACAGCTCATCATACAGCGCTTTTTCAATAGCTAATGCTTTTCCTTTTGATGTCAATACCTTATCTTCATATTCTTTGAGTTCAGGAATAATATAGCGTTCGGCATTTTTTAACGTTTGGCGACGGACGTAATGGATAGGCGTTAAATGGCTTTGACCGCGGCTAACTTGAATATAGTAGCCATGAACCGCGTTATAACCGACTTTTAGGGTATCGATCCCCAGTTTTTCCCTTTCACGAATTTCGAGTCTATCGAGGTAGTCGGTTGCCCCATCAGCAAGGGCGCGCCATTCATCGAGTTCACTGTTATAACCCGGGGCAATAACTCCGCCATCACGTACCAATACAGGTGGCGCATCAATAATGGCTTTTTCAAGTAAGTCTTGTAACTCATCAAATTGGCCAATACGATTTTGAAGATCTTGTAAATACGAACAACTTGATTGGCTCAGTATTTGATGAATATCTTGGTATTGCTGGAATGCGTAACGCATACGGGTTAAGTCACGTGGACGAGCGGAACGCAGTGCTAAGCGTGCTAATACCCGTTCTAAATCGCCGATCTGACGCAAAAATGGTTGTAATTCAAAGCCGCATTCTTGCAATGCACTAATAGCTTGTTGGCGGTTATTTAATACTTGAATATTACGCAATGGGGTATGTAGCCAACGTTTTAGCATACGGCTGCCCATTGGGGTTACACACATATCCAAAATGGCGGCAAGTGTGTTTTCTGTACCACCTGCAAGGTTTTGTGTGATTTCTAAATTGCGACGAGTTGCTGCATCCAAAATGACATTATCATTTTGTTTTTCCATCACAATACTGCGAATATGGGGCAGTGAAGTACGTTGTGTGTCTTTTACATATTGTAATAAGCAGCCCGCGGCTCTGAGTGCTTTATGGGCATATTCAACCCCAAAACCGATTAAATCTTTAGTGCCAAACTGTAAACCGAGCTGTTGTTTTGCAGTATCAAGCTCATATTCCCATAATGGGCGGCGACGTAAGCCTTTATTATGTTCAATTAATGCCATACTGGCGAAGTCTTCAGGGTATAGAAGTTCGGCAGGGCGAGTGCGTTGAAGTTCAGCTTGTAATGCTTCTTCGTCGGCGATTTCACTGATAATAAAACGGCCAGAAGTGATATCTAATGTGGCAAACCCGAAGCCTTGTTGGTCTTGCCATACCGCAGCTAATAGGTTGTCTTGCCTTTCATTTAATAGCGCTTCATCGGTGATAGTACCCGGCGTGACAATACGTACTACTTGGCGCTCAACCGGCCCTTTACTGGTAGCAGGGTCGCCAATTTGTTCACAAATGGCGACGGATTCACCCATTTGTACTAATTTGGCTAAGTAGCCCTCGGCAGCATGGTGGGGAACGCCGGCCATAGGGATCGGCTGCCCCGCAGATTGTCCCCGTTTGGTGAGGGAAATATCCAACAATTGAGACGCTTTTTTAGCATCATCAAAAAACAGTTCGTAGAAGTCACCCATGCGATAAAACAGCAGTATGTCTGAATGTTGTGCTTTTAGTTTTAGATACTGCTGCATCATAGGGGTGTGAGATTCGAAACTTTGCTTATCAGTCATAATGTTGTCTGTTTAACGTATTGAGTTAACTAAATTCTGTGAGTGTATTCGACGATTATTTTCAGAGACTAAAATACCACAAATCGCAAGAAATGAGAGTAGGCAAACGTGTTAGCCATGCAATTCTCTATAGTATGACGTGATTATCACAGGGACAATGCATGTTTGGTGATAAATGGTCTGAAATATTGTTGAGTAGAAATAAATAGCGCAAATAAGGGGACATAGATATAACCGTTATTTGCGCTAAAGATAAACGGATTATTTAGTTGCTGTTTCCGCGCGTAGCTGGCTAACTTGTTGTTCCAAATCAGGCCATGGAGATTTGTCGGTAAACGTTGTTCTTAGGTAATTTAAGAGTACTGCGATTTGCTTATCACTTAAATTATGACGAAAAGCAGGCATGCTACCGAGCCCATCTGTTGCCTCATACTCTATTCCATTTAATACAACGCGAATGGCATTATCTGGTGTATCTGCATAAAGATTTGTATTTAAGGCTAAAGCGGGGCGTACACCTGACATTTGCGCACCTTTCGTTTGGGCGTGGCATGCCATACAAGCCCCTGAATATAACCTTGCCCCTTCAGTAGAGAGTGGTTCAATTTTATCTTCTGTTTGCTGTACGATTGCTACGGCTTGCGATGTGACCTGCGGATGATCAACTTCAGAAGTCAAATAGGTAGCAATAGCTTGTCTATCTTCTTCGGTTAGTTGAGAGGTTCCTTCTCTAATGACAGGCGCCATCGGGCCTGCTGCAACGCCATGGTTAGCTGAGAACCCGCTACGCAAAAACTCCGCCATGTCCTGATGGCTCCATGCAACAGGTGAAGATTGGTTACCTCGCAGCGCTGGTGCACTCCATCCTTCAGCATCTCCGCCCATCAAGTGGCTATCTCCGCCTTTTTCGCCAAATAAAATATCACGTGGAGAGTGGCAAGCGCTGCAATGGCCGAGTCCTTCGGTAAGGTATGCACCTCGGTTCCACTCATCAGTTTGTGAACTATCTGGTTTTAATGGCCCAGTGGTTAAATAGAGCTGGTTCCATGCCCAAATTCCTTGGCGAATATTAAAGGGGAAGTTCAACGATGTCTTTGGGGGTTGATAACGAACGGGTTTTTGGCTCATTAACCATGCATAGAGGTCATATAAATCATCGTCGGAAGTATGAGTAAATGCGGTATAAGGGAATGCAGGGTATAAATAATTCCCTTCACGATCAACACCATAACGCATAGCCCGTTCAAACGCTTCATATGACCAGCTGCCAATTCCTGTTTCTATATCCGGTGTTATATTTGTGGTGTAAATTGTGCCAAAGGGGATCTCCATTGCGAAGCCCCCGGTATTTTTCTCACCGCCAGGCCGTGTATGGCAAACAGCACAATCACCTAGTGCCGCTAATTTTTCACCGTGGGCAATTTGAGCATCAGTAAAACTTTGTGTCGAATTAGTGTGTAATGGCTCAATGGCAGATTGCCAACTCAGAGCGAGTCCCCCCACCGCAATAATAATGACAGCAAGCGCACTGTAGCCAAATAGTTTTTTTGCTTTACTCATGAGCCACTCCTTGGTTTTTGGCTGCCATATTTACTGCTCGCAGAATACGTTCAGGGGTAAACGGAGCTTCCCGCATACGAACACCTAATGCATCAAATAACGCATTTGCTACCGCGGCAGCGCTTGGTACCGATGAAGATTCACCCGCTCCCATAGGGGGTTCATTGGGATATTCCATTAATTGAATGTCAATTTCAGGTAACTCATCGAAACGTAGAATAGGGTATCCCCCCCATTCAAGTGAGGTTGTGCCTGATTTATCAAAGGTGGCAAACTCTTTTAATACTCGGCTACAGGATTGAATAATGTTTCCATGGACTTGGTGTTTAACGCCATCTGGGTTAACTATTTGTCCACAATCATGAGCGACATAGACTTTTTTGATAAGCACTTGCCCTGTACGACGATTAACGGTTAAGTCACAAACCCAAGCTGCCCATGCTGCACCAAACCCCGGGAATTTACTGTGAAAATAACGCGCCCATGCAAAGCCTCGACCATTCACAATTTCTTCGGTTACAGGGGATGGTTTTTGATGCATTGGTCCATCAATCCAATTTGCCTGTTTTTTCACAGCATTAATTAAAGCGATAGCTCGAGGATCATCTAAATATTTCAAGCGGTATGCTATAGGGTCTTGCTGTGCTAAATAAGCAATTTCATCAATCCAAGATTCATGGGCAAATACATTTGGGAGCGCTGAAACTCCGCGCATCCAAGATGCCCTAACAACAGGTGCGGTATCTTTAGCAATAACACGCATATGTGGGTATAGATATTGAGGGATAGCAGTGCGGTCTCCCATCTGTTGAATATCTGGTTTGTTTTCTTTTTTCCCAGTTAAAATCAACGATAAAGTAGCAGCATTATTTGATGGATAACGAGTACTGAGTTCGTAAGCGCTGACATCATTATTTTGATCAACTCCCCCTCGAATTTTAATCAATTGCCCTGTGCCTTTTGGCTCCCAACCCGCTTCTTGTTCTCGCATTAATTGCACTCGCACAGGTCGGCCTGTCGCTTGAGACAGTAAAACAGCATCGGCAGCCACGTCATCAGCACAGTTGCGCCCATAGCACCCTGATGCTTCCATGCGATGAATATGTATTTGATATAGGTCTCTATCGAGTTGTAGTGCTAAATCTTTTCGTAGGTCATGAGGGTTTTGTGTGCCTGACCAGACGTCTACTTTATCGGCACGGACATCAGCGATAGCGCAAGATGGCCCAATTGATGCGTGTAAATGGTATGGCCAAACATAGTCAGCATTCACGGTTTTATGTAAATTTGCTAAGGCGCTGTCAACATCGCCATCATCTCGTAATACCCTATCTTGGCTGGGTAATGCATCAAGGGTGTCATGGAGCTTATCAAGGGTTAAATCGGGTAATCCTTGCCATTCTTTCCATTGAACTTTTAACTGACGCATAGCGTCTATCGCTTGTTCTTCTCGTTCTGCAACGACACCAACAAAGTCATTAATGCGTACAACTTTTACCATGCCTTGCAGGTGGGCAATCGAACTTTCATCAATGGAAAGCAAACTATTCCCAAGCGGCGCGCTACTATCTGCACCTGCATAAGGAGGGCGAATAACTCTGCCATGTAACATATTGGGTACTCGCATATCATGTACCCAAGTCAATTCACCCGTTACTTTAGCGCGAATATCTACGCGTTGAATCGGCTTTCCGACATAAACAGCCTCAGAAACAGGTTTTAAGGTTACGTTTTCATCTAATTCAAAATGGAGATCTTGTCCTTTCGCCAATTGCGCATAACTCAAACGGCGTTCAGGTTCGGCAGTGACAAAAACATATCCATGCTCTGCTCGAACAGCTTCCACAGGCTCATTTAACGCTTTTGCAGCAAGAGATGTTAGCTTCATACGAACTTGAGCTGCGGCATGGCGTAAAGGGATAGAAGTGACTTGAATGGTCGCACTGGCGATAGTCGGCCCTTGATCTGGTGTACTTTGCGGATCCCCAAGTATCATTGTTACCGATTCAAAAGAGACACCAATTTCATCAGCGACAATTTGTGCGAGCGAGGTACGAATTCCTGTACCTAAATCCACATGGCCATTAAATGCAGTCACCGAACCATCTGCAGCAAGAGCAATAAAACTATCGACATAATTTAAAGGGATAGCGGCATTCTTGGTTGGTGTTTTTTCTGTTGCAAATGAAATAGAAGGCAACATGTTACTGACAACGATGAGCCCACCAGCTTGCAGCATACGGCGTCGAGTGATATCTAAAATACTCATGCTTTACCACCTTGTGCGATGATTATTTTAGCTTTTTTAGCTGCTTTTAATATTTCTACATGGGTTCCACAACGGCATAAATTAAAAGCGAGCTCTTTTTTTATTTCTTCTTCACTTGCATTAGGGTTACGTTTAAACAGAGCAACCAATGTCATTATCATGCCATTCGTACAATAACCACATTGTGCTGCTTGCTCATCAATAAATCCTTGTTGCACAGGATGGAGTGTATCAGCATCACTAATACCTTCTAATGTCGTAATTTTTCTATTTTCTACTGTCGATATAGGTGTTGAACAAGAGCGAACGACTTTACCATCGATAAGTACACTACAAGCACCACATTCGCCTAAGCCACAGCCATATTTGGGGCCGTTGAGCTTTAAATCATTACGTAATACGTAAAGAAGCGGTGTTGATGGAGAAATATTACTTAGTTCAACCCATCTTCCATTGATATTTAGTTGCATATACTTTCCTTTCACATTGCTAATCACAATAAATGATAATTTAATGTTATTATTTGTATATTAACTATAACATAGGTTATTAATTTGAATTGTGACTGTATGTGCTAAGCTAAATTTTCGTTATGTATATAGTAAGTGCTTATTAATAAAGGTTAATATTGAAAAATACCCATGAGTTGTGTGAATGTTTGAGTGAGGTAATGTGAAAGGAAATCCAGTTGATATATTCCAAATAATTAGAATGTGGGCTGTCGTTTTCTCTGCTTGTGGGATTAACTCAAGATAGGCTTTTAGATAACAATAAAATTAATGGGGATTTTACTCAAATATTGTAATGAAAATAATAATGTCGCTTCCCTTCAATAAATAAGTCATTTGAAGAGAAGCGACGAATGATTACTGAGCCGCCTTTTTCAGTTTTTCAACTTGTTCGGCGGTGACGGGTTTACCTTGTCCTCCCCATTCTGCGCGAGCCCATGAAATTAAATCTGCCATTTCTTGTGGTGTTAAATCATCGGCAAAACTTGGCATTGCATACATACGCTGCCCGTTCGGGAAGGTGGTGGTTGGAATACCGGTTAATACCACACTGATAAAGGTTTCAGGGCTGTCCATGGCTAGGATGGCATTACCTTTTAACGCTGGAATGCCATTTGGTACACCTTCTCCGGTGATCCCGTGGCAACCTGCACACGTAGACATATACATCAAGCGACCAGTTTCCATTATTTGACTGACATCACCCACTTCTGGTGAGTTTGCCTCCGGTAATGGCGCTGGTGGGGCTTTGGCTCCGAGTATTTTTCCTTGTTTATCGGTCATCAAATAAATCGCCATGTCATCAACATCGCTTTTTTTCATCTGACTAGTAGAAAAATGAGTCACTGTGCTCATGTCTGCAAATGCAGAGCCTTGTGGGGCATTGCCCGTCAGTAAAAATTGGCTCAAAGAGGCGGTATCGTAGCCATGTTTGGAAAGCGCTTCTGCTGTGATATCAGGGATCGCTAAGCCCGCTTCTTCACCCCCTTGAAGTGACCGTGAAAACTCGACACCCATCATTAAGTTACGCGGTGAGTGGCAAGCACCGCAGTGTGCCAAACCTTCGACAATATACGCGCCACGGTTCCATTCGGCAGAGCGTTGCGGGTCATGGGGTGCATTTTGTTTAGGAAAATTAAGCAAAGTCCAGAAGTTCATAAATGGACGAACGGGTAGGACAAAGACACCTGTATTTTCTTTGTTTGGCACGGCCATTGGTGGAAGCGACATCACATAAGCATATAGTGCATCAATATCTTCCGATGTGGTCATATGGGTAAATACAAACGGCATCGCAGGGTAGAGATTACCTCTTTCTTTGCCAATTCCGTCTTTCAACGCACGATGGAAATCAGCGCGGGTATAGTTACCAATACCAAATTGTTTATCAGGCGTTATATTCGTGGAGTAAATAGTACCGAAAGGGGTTCCGATAGCACGCCCCCCCGCAGCCAATGGCCCTTCAGGTAATGAGTGGCAACCAAAGCAATCCCCAGCGGTTGCCAGTTCTTGCCCTCTTGGCAATAATTTGGCGACTTCTTCTGAGGTTAGCGGTTTATCTAAATCAGGGCCGATACTGGAGGTACGAAAAGCGCCAAACAGGATCGCAAGCATTAATATTATGAATAATAAGATAATAATATAAATGCTTTTACGTAGAGAGCTGGATTTAGCCATGATGTTTCTCCCTAGTCGATTACGCAGCCAGGAGTGTCGAGAGCGACTTTCCTCACAGCTTCATAATAGCGTACATAACCTGTACAACGGCAAATATGCTCATTGAGAGCCTCTTCAATCGCATGTTCGAGTTGGTCTCGTTTCACTGGATTTTTCTTCAGTTTATCAAGAAACACCGTTGCACCTGTGACAAAACCGGGAGCACAATAACCACATTGGAACGAAAAGTTTTCGATAAAAGCTTGTTGAATTGGCGTTAATTCAACAACTTTGCCTTGTTCATCCAGTTTGGCTTGCCCTTCGATGGTAACAATATTTTTATTGTTGAAATAATGGGCACCAAAGATACAAGTCCGGCTTTCAACCGTTGTGCCATCGGGCTGGATTTCCATAATGGTACAAGCATGGCAAATCCCTTGTCCGCAACCAAAGTGGGTGCCAGTGAGGTCTAGGTATTCATGTAGAAACTCAATCATTGGCATCCCAACAGGGACATCAATAGGACCAATTTTTTGGCCGTTAATGGTCAGTGTTAGTGGCTTGCGCTCAATAATCGGAACGGCATTGTTGATTTTCATGAGAGTGCCTTTTTAATTTTATCTACCGTAATAGGGAATTCATAGAAACGCTTGCCTGTTGCATGGGTTAATGCATTGCTCGTCGCAGGTAAGATTGGGATCATCCCCAGTTCTGCCATGCCTTTGGGTGGCGAAGTTTCTGAAAGTGGTGGTAAGTAATCAATGGTTTGCTGCCAAACCGCAACATCTTTAGCGCGTGGCAGGACATAGCGATTAAAGTTCCATGTTCCGTTTCCTGGCCCATCTTCATAGAGTGGTAATTCTTCCATCAACGCGTGGCCGATACCCATCGCGGTACCCCCTTGAATTTGGCCTGAAACCAATTCAGGGACAATCATCGTACCGGGGTCCATAATCATATGGTGGCGCATGATATCGACCTCACCCGTCATGGTGTTGACGTTGAGCTCGACTAAACAAGACGCAGGCGTGACCGTTGTTGGGTCCGCTTTGGCGCGTTGTGTTGGTGGGTAGTAGGCAATTTTACGTTTAATAAAATGGTAACCGCCAGTTGTCATTTGTTTTTTCAATTCTTGTGGTGCACCCTCGCCATAACGAACGGATATTGCATCGAGAGGGAGATTTTTCAAACCCACAGTTGGGATATCGAATTCTGCGCGAGCCCACTGCCAGCTGGAATAGCCGTGAACAGCAACCCCAGTGATGAGCCCCATCTCATGGGCTCTTCTGGCTAAAATGTCAAAAGGAATAGGCTTCATTCCACCACCGCCAATACCATCTGGGCCAACGCGAATATCGGCAAATTCAACATTTAAGCCGTTGAACGCACCGCCGCCGGGGCCTTCACTCCAAATGCTTTTGGCCGCAGGCCATAGGGTATTTTCTAATAAAAAATGACCCGCTTGGCGTGTACCGAACCCAATGTAATAAACACCGCTTGATGAGCTCATGTCAGGTATTAGAGCGGGTGTCCAATAGGGATCAGTTTTGGATAATTCATCTTGTTTTTTCTGGTCGGCCCAACTGGTTTTAAGCGGTAGTTCTTCAAACTCAGTCACCCCAAACTCAACGACATCAGGGGCTTTGCTGAGTGCTTGCCATACCATTACTTGCTGCGCGGTTGTGCCACCGGTGCCAATCTCTTGCATACAATGGCGCATTGTTAGCTTGCCATTGGCATCAAATTCAAGAGAAAGAATCGTTGGAACACCGCTAGACCCATAAACTTGCTGCACTTGCGCGAAGCCAACGCCGTATAACTTACCGGGGTTTTTCGCTTCATAATCGGCTTTGTTTTTCTCACGATCGACCCAAATCGGGTGTTTTTCCGCAAGATTTAACATTTCAACGTTGCGCGGGTCACCGGCTATTACGCCGCCTTGTGTATTTGGATAACCTTCTAAAATGGCATTACGGCGGCGCAGTTCAATCGGGTCAATATTAAGATTATGAGCGATTTCATCCACCATCAATTCAGTGACTGCCATCGACTGCAAGGAACCAAAACCACGCATTGACCCCGCTTCGACAGCCGGAGTGGCCATGGCGAGAGCGGTGAGGTCAGATTTAGGGAAGTAATAAATAGACTGAGCACCGCGCACTGCTACGTGAGATACGGCAACGGAGAGGTTTTCACGACCGCCGCCATTACAGTTATAAGTGCCTTTTAATACATCAAACTTACCCGTTTTTTTATCACCAATAATGGTGACATCCATCTCAATAGAGTGGCGTTTCATTCCCATTTGGAATTGTTCATAGCGGTCATTTGCCATGCGAACAGGTAAGCCATCAGCGTAGAAACTAGCGACCATCGAATAAAAAGGAAAAACCGAATAGTCTTTTGAGCCGTAACCAACAGTAGAACCGGTTAATAACACAATGTTTTCGACGGAAAAATGTTTGTTGTGTTTAGATAGCTCAGCAGCAGCATTAACTACACCAGCAGGAGACTGTGTCGCGGTTAAGATATGCAGTGTTTTGGTTTGTGCGTCATACCAAGTATTACAGTTATCTGGCTCCATCGCGCAAGGGTCAATGGATTGTGAAAAACCATGGCGCTCAATCACAAACTTATCAGGGTTCTCGCGAGCCGCTGCGATTTCTTGCTCAATTTGCCGCGCGTAATCCATCGCTTTTTCTTGTTTATCAGGGCTTTTTTCTGCCTGATGAAGGGCTTGAATAAAGCCACCGCCACGATCTTTACGGATCACTGGGGGAATAGAAATGGCGTGCTTGGGGTCATAAGGTGGCCAAATAGGCGTATTGCCATCGAACCCGCCTTTAATACCTGAATCTTGATAAGGGGAAAAAATAGAAGGCGAAAGTGGTGTGTCACCACCGATACGCACGTACCGTGCTGCACCATAGTTGGCGGGCGGTTTTGGCCCTGTCACCGTTCCGTATTTTACGGTGTTTGTGGCAAAGCGTAACATCCGCTGTGCTGCACTATATTTATCGAAATCATGATAAATCAAGATAGCAACTGGGTGGCCAATAATCGGCGGTGTATCCCCTAGAGGAACTAAAATATTGGTGCCATAGAAGCCTTTCCCCATACTGGTATCTTGGGGAATATTTAAGCCATCACGGATAAGATCTTCTTGTAAAACAACTTTATCAGGTTGTAGATTTGGCCCTAACATTGAAATATCAATGCCTTCAAAGGTTTTATCTGCCTCTGTCGCTTTTAACATAAAGGCATAACTTTGTTTTTTTGGCCAGCCGGGGATGTCTTTAGCGCGATAATCACGAGCAAAATTTTTACGGCCAGTGACTTTTTCAACGCCATCCCAACGAAAACGTGCTTTACCGTTTTGACCAATCCAATCCGTTGATGGGGCGTCAGAATCGAGCTCCATTGCTATTGCAAAAGGGAGTTTGCCGACCATAACAGCAATGCCCGCAATAGTGCCTAGTTTGATGAAGTTACGTCTAGAAATATGACCCGACATAGTGTGCTCCCTGATTATATTTTTAGGGTTTTTATTATGAGCAATGGAAGTAAATAATATTTTTTAGTCATTCATTATAAGATCGTTTTATTTCGCTTAAGTTTGCTCACAATTTGATGACTAATATCAGATAGCTCAGTAAGTTACATAAATAGTATGGGTATCTGTAATGATATATCAAGAACGAGTAAAGGGATTTAGACAAGAAAGTGAATAATACTGTTGAAGTCATCTTAATATGACAGTATTGAATAAAATAACTGAGCTTTATTAGAATACAATTTATTTAAATGATACTAATTCTTATTAATAAATGATTAAATCAATATGCATTTAATTATGTAAAGTATATTTGTATTCGGTTATTAAATAGAAAACTATTGGGCTCGTTAAATACGAACAAGCCCGATAGTTCATTTTTTGTCATTATTGACGTAAGGATTTAACATGCTCCGGGGTGACATCAGCTGGTTGTCCTCCCCACTGAACACGAAGGAAGTTCACTAAGTCACTAATTTGTTGGTCATTTAGCTTATTGGCAAACCCTGGCATGCTTTGCATATATTGGTTATTTGGGAACGCTTGCTCAGGCAAACCATCTAGAATCGCATTAATTAGGTTAGTGCTATCCACATCACGCAATGTTGAATTTCCTTTCATTGCCACCGCCACATTCGGTTTACCGCTACCGTCATAGGAGTGGCAACCTGAGCAGGTTTCTAAATAAATTTGGCGGCCTTGTGTATTACCTTCCCCCACCCTTAATGGCGAAGTTGCTGGCGGGTTATCGCCCATTAAATAGGTGGCTATGGCACTATTATCTTCTGGAGTTAAATGTTGTGAACTCAGATAAATTACAGGGTGCATATCACTGTAGGCGGAACCTTGTGGTGTGAGCCCAGTCATGAAAAACTGCTGTAAATCTTCTTTTGTCCATCCTCGTCCTGCAAGCGCTTGCGGGGTAATATCTGGAGCAACAAAACGACCTAAAGCCCCCCCTTTCATAAAGTTATCTAAATCCATTTCTCCCAGCTTTCCTCTTGGCGTATGGCATTCGGCACAATGCTCTAATACGTTAACTAAATACTTACCACGTAGCCATTCAGGGGAGCTACCTTGTGAGCTATCGGGGAGTGGTTTATCGTTAAAAAACAATAAATTCCAGCCAATCATTGCCATGCGTTGGTTCAGTGGGAATGGCAATGAATTTTCAGGTGGCGCGACATCAATAGCTGGCTGGCTCATCAAATAACTGTAAATAGCGTCAGAATCTTCCCGAGTGATCCCTTTATAGGATGTATAAGGCATTGCCGGATAAAGATTTTTACTCGGTGGAGAGATACCTTGGGTCAGTGCTTTATAAAAATCATCTTTTGTCCAGCGGCCGATACCAAAATCGGCTGAGGGCGTTAAGTTACTGCTGTAGATGGTACCAAATGGGGTATCGAGTGGAAAACCACCAGCTAATGGTGCACCATCAGCACTGGTGTGACACGCAGCGCAGTCACCGGCAAGAGTGAGGTAACGGCCTCGCTCAATTTCTTGAGGCGTCGCAGTCACTTTTTGTACAGGGCCATCTAAGGTACGGCTTTCATACCAATACAGTACCGCCCAAACGATGATAGCGATAGCTATCAACCATAAAATAATTCGTTTGATCATTTTACTGCCTCCTTGATAAGACCAGGAGTCGCAAGAACCACATCGCGTACTGCTTCATAATAGCGTACATAACCAGTACAACGGCATATATGGTTATTTAGAGCTTGTTTGATAGCCTCTTCTAAGTCTGCTTCTGCAATCGGGTTTCGCTGAAGTTCTTCAATAAACACGGTCGCTGCATTTACAAAACCTGGGGTACAGTAGCCACACTGAAAACTGAAATTTTCAACAAAAGCTTGTTGAACCGGAGATAGTTTTACCTCCCCATTTTCCTCTTTGGTGGCAGCCCCTTCGATAGTTCGGATGCTTTTATTATTGAAAAAATGTGCACCAGTAATACAGGTGCGGATTTCTTCGCTGGTACCAGATGGATTATCTAATATAACAACGCAAGCATGGCAAATGCCTTGGCCACAACCTAGGCGAGAACCTGTTAGGTCAACATATTCATGAAGAAAGTCTATCATCATGAGGCCTTCAGGCACGTCCATTGGTCCATACTGTTGGCCATTAATGGTTAAGGTGAGGGGAAGGAAATTTAGGCTCATGATATTACCTCTAAAATGTCTTTTGCGCGTACAGGCAAATGCAAGAAATGATGACCAGTTGCATCTGCAATGGCATTGACGATGGATGAAACTACCGGGATCATAACAACCTCAGCAACGCCTTTCGGCGGGTCAGTATCTGAAAGTCCTGGTAGGACTTCATTGGTTTGTTGCCAAACTGCAACATCACTGGCAAGCGGGAGATGATAACGGTTAAAGTTCCACGTCCCATTACCGGGACCATCTTCGTAGAGAGGTAAATATTCATGGAGTGCATGGCCGATACCCATTGCTAATCCACCTTGAATTTGTCCTGAAACCAGTTGTGGGACGATAAGATTACCGCATTCCACCACACTATGGTGATTCAGCAATTCGACTTGCCCAGTCGCTTTATCAATGGATAGCTCGCTAACGGTAGCGACGGCACTGTAGTAAGTGACTCCGGCATTATTTCTTTGTGTATCAGGGTAATAAGCTTTTTCGCGGTGGCAAACTTGGTATTCTTTATCGGCAAATCGTAGTGATAGCCCATCAATCGGTAAACGGCGAGTTTCACCCTGAATAGGGAAATCGGCTTCAGCCCATTGCCAGCGGTTAAATACGTGGCACACTGCGCCAGTTACCCCGCCCATTGCAAAAGTGCGTTCAATTAAGCGCGGTAAGCTAAGCACCTCAAGCCCATCAGCGGTTAAGCCTTCAGCAACCCAACGAGCATCTTCACGGCGAACAACTAGAGGGGCCGCTTGTCCGCCGCCAATCCCTTCTTGCCAAATTGACATGGCAGCTGGCCATAACCCATGTTCGAATATAAGGCGTGCGGCTGCTTCTGTGCTGTGGGTGAAATAATAGGCTGAATTACTCGCACTCGCAGGTGAGCAGTAGTTCGGTGTCCATAATGGGTTTTGTGCTAAGTGGTTTTGCTCATCTTGTGACATAGCAAATGGGTTACCTGTTGAGATCATCGGTAAAATTGACCAATCAACAACAGAAAAATGAGCTTGTTCCGCAGGCTTTCCTAACCATTTAGCGCAAACCACCGATTGGGACGTTGACATACCTGTACCAATTTCTGCGCCACTATGATAAATGGCTATTTTACCCTCGGGGGTAAGTTCTACGCGAGCAAAGGAGGATTCCGCACCTGTCCCAAAGTCTTTTTGCACACAAGAAATCCCTGTACCGAATAGTTTACCGCTATTTTTCGCTTCAAAGTCGGCTTTACGTTTGGCTCTGTCAGTCCACATTGGGTGAGCAGCACAGTGGGTTAACACTTCATCGGCACGAATTGCGCCGCCAGGAATTGCCCCTTGGGTATTTTTCATCCCAGATTTGATGATATTTTTAAGACGGAACTCGATGGGGTCTACTTTTAGGAGTTTTGCGGCTTCTTCCATTAACATATCGGTTGCTGCCATGGCTTGTAAAGTACCATAACCGCGAGCTGAACCCGCATCGACCGCTCTTGATGCAATACCGACCGCAGATAAATCACTACGGGGAATATAATAGATAGCTTGGGCCCCAGTAGCCCCGACCATGACAACGGAAGGCGTAAAATTACAGCGACCACCGCCGTCACCGATAAAAGAAGCTGAAAGGGCTTCAATTTTATGCGTTTTTTTATTAACCGCTAAGGTGTAATCCATATCGAAAGCATGGCGTTTGATGGTAGATTGAAATTGTTCATAACGGTCATTAGCTAGACGAATAGGGACTCCGTCTCCATATAATGTTGCCATCGCACCATAATAGGGGAATGGAGTGTGGTCTTTAGAACCATAACCAACGGTAAAACAAGGGTGTAGGAAAATTTGTTTAATTGGAAAATGCGATTTTGCCAACATCTCTGGTAATGATTCCGCAACTTCCTGAGGGGACTGTGTCGGAATAACAAGATGGAATGACTGTGTTTTGGCGTCGTACCAACCGTTAGCATTATCAGGCTCTAAGGCAGCAGTATCAATGGATTGAGAAAAGTATTTTCGCTTGAGCACTAACCAGTCTTCCGGTGGGTTTTCCAGTTGTTTAGCGAGCTCATCAGCATATAGCATGCCTTGTTGATCTAATTTTCCGCCTTCGCGACCTTCAGGCCAAACGGGTAAGTGCTTTTTCATGCCAATAGGGGAGATTGGCATATCTTTTAGGCTTGAATAAATATCTGGCTCATAAGGATTTTCATTGCCAATTCGCACGCCACGGTAGGTTCCCCATGGGTCTCGTTCTAATGGGCCAGTTACTGCGCCGTATTGGATAACATCGTCACGGAATTTTAAGGTTTCTTTGGCAAAACGGAATTTAGCAAAATCATGATAAATCAATAATGCGACGGCTTGGCCAAGGTAAGCGGGAGTTTTCCCTTCTGGAAGCAATAAATCATCACCATAAAATTCAGGGAAAGCAACGCCATCTTTTTCTAAGTCACTTGCAGTTACGATGCGGTCAGGCATCAGGCCATCTTTTAGCAGATCAAGGTTAAAGCCTTGGTAAATTTTATCGGCTTGAGTCACGCGGAGTAAAAATGCATGACCTTGCTGTTTTGGCCAGTGAGGGATATCACGTGCACGAATGTCTCTGGCGAAGACTTTTTCCCCTTGGACTTTGGCAAAACCATCAATACGAAATTTGATTTGTTTGTCGACCGGGTTCCAGTCAGGAGATTGAAGAATTTTTTCTTCGAATAGCACATCAAAAGCACGGCTATACAAAGGGGCTAAATAAACAGATATTCCCGCTATAACGGCACATTTTAGAAAGTGTCTGCGGGAGAGTTCGACATTGCTTTTGCTCATAATACACCCTTACACTTATTATTATTACATCGGTATTTTTATTTTTATAGTCATATCGAAAAAATTACTTGTATCACATTTATATTATACTTCTCTTAATAATTTTCAAATTAATGATAAGTAGTTCTTGTGATCTTACTGAATATACTTTATTTATGAGATACGCAATCAGTATATCGATTTAAAATAAAAACTATGAATATTGGTATGTTAATATTGGCAGCAGGAAAAAGTGAACGTTTTCAAAATGCTGGAGGTAAAGGAAGTAAATTAAATTTTATGCTTGAAAAAAATACAGTTTTTGAAAAAACACTATTAAATTCAATCGATAGTGAGCTTCCTGTGCATGTAGTGACACGGCCTGAGAATGAAGGTGTTATTAATAATTGTTTACAATTTAATATTCCATACTCGTTGATAAATAGTAATGGGTTAGGTGAATCAATCGCATTTGGTGTTAAAAATACGTCTAATTTAGATGGGTGGATAATTCATTTAGCGGATATGCCATACATCAATAGTCATTTATTTACTCGTATAGTGAATGAATTAAAACAGCATACATTAGTCAGGCCAATATATAATGGTTTGCCAGGCCATCCAGTGGGAATATCTGCAAAGCATTATACAGAATTAATTAATCTAGTAGGTGATGACGGTGCGAAATCAATATTAAGTCGTAATCTTGTTTATCAATTAGACATAAATGACGAAAATGTTGTAAAAGATATTGATTATCCGAGTGTTGATAACGATTAAGGAACGAATATGTTGCGTGAAGATGTTTTTGTTATCTCTCAAGCCCTTTCTTGGATAAAAAAAGAGCCCATATGGTTGTGTACGGTGCTAAGTACATATGGTTCCTCTCCTCGTAGCCCGGGCTCACTTCTTGTTGCAAAGGCAGATGGCCAGTATGTTGGTTCTTTATCAGGTGGTTGTATTGAAGAAGATTTTATTCAACGAATACAGCATGCTGAATACATTAAGAGCAGCCAAATTGTTCGCTATGGTCGCGGTGGTTTAGAAGCGAAAGTGAATTTACCTTGTGATGGTAGTTTAGATGTTTTAATTGAATATTTACCGAATAGTCAGGAAAGTGTTAGTTACCTTACGGAGATACATCAAGCGTTACTGGGATATACTGCAATCAGTAAAAAAATCACGTTGCCACAAAGGGGGGAGGTAAGCACGGTTAATAATCAACAAATCCCAACCCAAATAGAGCGGGAAGGGGATAATATTCAATTGTATATTGCTGCGCCACCACGGTTAATTATTGCTGGGATCTCAAATGTAGGTATTTACTGTGCTAGTTTTGCAGCAACATTAGGGTTTGAGGTTATCATTTGTGAACACCGTGAAGATGAGCTATCGCGTTTTTCTGGGCAACTTTCTAGTCAATTTGAAGTCATTAAATTATTTCCAGCTCGCTATTTGGAATCCCAAAGCTGTACACCGAATACCGCTATTGTTTCTTTAACCCATGATCCTCGTATTGATGACCTGACACTAATGGAAGCAGTGAATACCCCAGCGTTTTATATTGGTGCAATGGGCTCAGTAAGAACGAGTGCTCGTCGTCGTGAACGTCTTATAGCATCTGGTGGGATGACGGAGGCGGAAATAGAACGCATCCATGCTCCCATTGGTATTCCTATCGGTAGCAAAACACCACCCGAAATAGCATTAGCGATAATGGCGGATATTGTAGCTCATAAAAATGGCGTAGTTTCATCTAGTTATGTTAGTGAAACGAAAAAAATAATGGTTACAAATTCAATGTATTGTGATGTTTAAAGTTAAATTCCCATGCCTTATAAAGTTAAATGACCTTTATAAGGCGAAAGGACCTAAAACTAGTTTAGTTGGTATAAATAGAAGAAATAATTTCTCTCATTTTTATTAAATATTTTGAAGCATCATATCGGTCAGTGACTATCTCTATATAAGCAGCAGTATCGAGTGTTTCGATAGCCTGTAAGGCCTCATTTAATTCATCACAGGTTGTCACTTTTTTGCAATACCAATCGTCACATCCCAGTGCTAAAGGAAGTTGTGCGTAATTCCATTGCGCAACATCATTATAATAATATTCAGGTTCTTTACAGAATAGTCGTTCAATAAGATAGCCATCATTATTTAATACAAAGATGATGGGTTTTAATCCAAATCGTGCAAATTGACTAATTTCTTGCATAGTTAATTGATGAGCGCCTTCCCCTGTCGCTAAGATGACTCGACGTGACGGGGATGCTAAAGCGGCGCCCAGTGCAGCAGGTGTTGCCCAGCCAATAGATCCCCATAATGATTGGGAATGAAAAGATGCACCTTTAGGTAATAGTGAAAATGCTAAGCCCATTGAAAAGGTTCCAGTATCTGTAAATATTATATCATTAGGTCTAAACATTTTTTCTAAGCGAGGATATAGATATGATTCAGTTATTTCGTTTGTTTCTACGGCTATCGGTTGACCTAGTGATTGGGCCTTAGGACTTTTGTGTTGATTAAAAGAAGAGGTTGGCAGTGATAGCAATCTATTCTGCAAGGCTAAAACAACGTCTTTCATGGAAATATTATTGTAGCATTGGCCATCAATAATGACTTTATCTTCCATAATATGGATTATATTTTCGATTTTAATATTAGAGGTATAACAACCTGAATTAAAGTCAGACAGAATAGTGCCTATATTTATAACACAATCACTGCTTTCGACAAATGAAGTGACTTGAGGAGTTAATATTTGCCCTGTATACATCCCGATATATTGCGTATTAGTTTCATCTAATACACTTTTATCCATAAATAACGTGGTATAAGGAATTTTGGTTTTTTCAATGATTGTTTGTAAGGTATTTGCTACGCCTAAGCGCAAAGACATTGAGCCTGCTAATATGCAAGGTTGTTGGCTATTTATTAATTTATTTAAGATTAAAGGAATAATATTTTTTAGTGTTTCTGAGCAACTGTTTGGTATTAATGGAACAACATGATGAAATGGTTTAATTACAGTCTTTACAGCATAATCAGCAGGTAAGCCAAAATAAACTGGACGGCGTTCATGTAAGGCGCATGCGATTAACCGCTCAGCCTCTTCAATACAGTTTTCAGGGGTAATAATGGCATGAGCACAGACAGTATGTTGGCTCATTTTATAAAAAACGTCATAGTTTCCATCCCCTAATGTGTGATGAGAAATACGCTGTTTCTTTTGTGTTAGGCTAGGAGGCATTCCAACAAGGTGAAATATAGGGACTCTTTCAGCATAAGAACCTGCTATTGCATTGAGAGCGCTTAATTCGCCAACGCCAAAGGTTGTTGATAGTGCAGCAACACCTTTAATTCTTGCATATCCGTCTGCAGCATACGCTGCGTTTAATTCGTTGCAATTGCCAATCCAACGTTGATGGGAGTTTGCACAAACACTATCATTTACAGGAAATGAATAATCACCAGGAACACCAAATATATCTTCAATGCCTAATTGATAGAGCTTAGATAAAATATATTCAACAACAGTTTCTTTCATTTAACTTCTCCAGTTAATAATTGTTTTTTACTTGATTTGTAATTATTTATATTAGCTATTTATTCTTATTGAAATCAATTCCATGATAGCTAATAAGGGAAGTAGTGAAAGTGTTATATTTTATAATGAGATTAATGGGGGTTATTAAATATATTATTTAATAAATTAATATAAATTAGTAGAGTAATAAAAAACAGTAGATCTTTTTAGACCTCACTGTTTTTTAGATTTAGAATACCGTTAAATAGGGTCAAGCCTGAGCGGCAATCACCATAATTTCTACTAGTACTTGTTCCCGAGCCATATTGGCTTCAACAGCTGCACGGGCAGGGCTATTTTCTATAGGCATCCAACTTTCCCATACCGCATTAAAGTCAGCAAAATCCCGTTTGATATCTTTAATCCAAACTTGGGCGGATAAAATACGTGTTTTATCACTGTTGCTTGCAGCAAGTAATGAATCAATCTTGGCAAAAACGTCTTTGGTTTGTTGTGTGATATCACCTGTTAGATCATTAGGTACTTGCCCTGATAAGTAAACTAAACCTGAATATTCAACGCTATCAGCTAAGCGTGGTTTTGGGTTGTTACGTTTTATGGACATGATTACCTCGTTAATCCAGTTAAAGAAATAGGGGGTTTTTGTTCAGTTATTAATTGGCTCAGTATTTCCGCGCTGCCTGCGGCAAGTGTAAACCCTAAACTGCCATGCCCAATATTAAGCCATAAATTTCTATAGGCAGTTTTTCCTAGTATCGGTGGGCCTTTCGGTGTTGAAGGGCGTAACCCACACCAACTTTCAGCATCGTCAATTTTAGGTAATTCAGGGAAGGTATTTTTAATAATATTCTTGAGTGCTTGTATTCTATTTTCACGTAAGCCTTGCTTGTCATAACCAATATCAACCATCGCAGCAATGCGTAATTGATCATTAAGTTTGGCATAGACAATTTTATTGCCGTAATCAGTCACGTTAATTTTCGGAACAATATGTTCTACCTGCGGGTATTCTACGCTTAAGCTATAGCCTTTTAACCCTAAAATTGGGACATTAATATTTAGTGGTTTTAACAATTCGCGGCTACCATTGCCGGCACAAACAATAAAATCATCAGCTTGGATAGTTCCCTGGTGAGTGGCTACTCCTGTAATGCAGTCATCTTGTTTAATGAAAGATTGAACATTATGTTTTAAGCAAAGATTAAATTGAGATTGCGTGAGTAAATATTGCAGTAGGTTCTTACAGAATAAATAGCAATCTGCACTCTCATCATCAGGGGCATATATTGCACCTACCAATTGAGACTGTATATTTTTTAAAGAAGGTTCTAGTCCAACAATTTCAGAGGGTGTTAATATTTTTTGAAATTGTTTATCAACTGTTTCACTGGCTTTTTGAAAACTTTTATTATCTCGGTGGATAATTAATTTCCCTGATTTCTCCCAAGCAAAATCAGAAATATCACCATTGTTACGCCATTTATTCATTATTTCTTGGCTAAAAAGTGATAAACGTAAAAGATGAGCACCATTAATTTTATTGGTTTTACGGTTACAAGCTAATGTAAATTGTGCAAGCCAAGACCATTGTTGTATTGAAGGCGTTATTTTTAGATTTAAAGGAGAATCATTTTTCCCCATCCAACGTAGGCCTTGCAAAGGAACACCGGCGTCTGCAAGAGGAGATACATAACGATAGCTGAGTTGCCCACCGTTAGCAAAACTGGTCTGCATGCCAACATCGGTATCTGATTCAACTAATGTTACGGTTTGGCCTGCTTTAATTAATGCATAGGCGGTGCTTAAACCAATTACACCAGCTCCAATAACCACCACATGTTTAGTCATAATAATCCGTAACTCATAATAACCAAGATGTTATTATTTAACGGTGAATAAGCTAACTAAACAATTGAGTTTTCATTACTAGAGTATAACTTTTGGTTAACTACTTTATTTCTTTTTTCAAGTGTGGATGCCAAAGTATTAACATAATTTTGTGCAGCTTTGGTTAATGGTTTGTCTGCGCGATGAAAAACAGATACGGCAAGATGTAAACCTTCTTTTAGTGGGTAAATCATCGACTCAGGTAGCGTATGTTCGGCTGAAAAAATATCCGTAATACTACAGCCTAAACCCGCTTGAACAAATTCTGCTGCCATATGGTAGGTATGAACACTAATATTTGATTCTGCAAACTCATGGCGCTTTTGTAATAGCTGAGATAAGGAGTCAGACCCAGGATGGATCCAACGCTCTTGGTCTATATCGGTGAGTGATACAGGGGAGTGCAATGGTAATTTACTATCCACATAGACTAATGGGATATCAGCAATGGGAAGAACAGTAATGCCCCCTTCAATTTCAAGATTAAAGCCAATACCAATGTCGAGATCTTGTTGGGTTAATAACTGCAGAATATCCGTTGTATGATGTGTACCGATCGTGAGTTTGATATTGGGGTGTTTTTTAATAAATTGCGCGGTCACTTCAGGTACTAAGTTTAGCCCTAAGCTAGGTAGACAACCAATGGCTAGTTTACCTTGCGGATCACGTGATAAATTTTGCGCTAAAATTCTTAGTTTATCTAGATTTTGATAAACTTCTTTGGCTTCTTCAAATAGCAGGTTTGCCTCAGCCGTGGGAATTAACTTTCCTCTTATTCGCTGGAACAAGACTAAGCCAAGTTGTTGTTCTGCATGTTTTAAGGACTTACTTGCCGCGGGTTGTGAGATATGTAAAACCTCCGCTGCACGAGTTAAAGAGCCACATGTCATGACTGCATAAAAAATATCGAGATGCCTTAATTTCATTTTCAGAAACCTACTATTTGCTTTGACTCACCGAAACCGACTATTTGTATTAATTCGCATATTCTACCGAATTAATACAAATTAATCTGAACAACTATTTATTTGGTACTGAAAATGATGAAAGGTAATTAGGCGGTTTAAATTCAATGGTGATAAAAAAGAGAAGGCCAGATGATATACATAGGTTATAGCCTGGCCTTTATGATTGCGTACTAGGTAAAATACGTGCCGATTTCGATAAAGATTTTA
Organism: Providencia sp. PROV109; assembly: GCF_033681625.1. NCBI lineage: Bacteria > Pseudomonadati > Pseudomonadota > Gammaproteobacteria > Enterobacterales > Morganellaceae > Providencia > Providencia sp. PROV109. The sequence goes on along the minus strand of NZ_CP096320.1, from coordinate 3,668,285 downwards.
ATTAAGATACTATTTGAAATATCGACAATAAATGCCCCTACCATTGGCACCACTAAAAATGCTTTATGAGAAGGACTGAATGCTTTAGTGACGGTCTGCATGTTAGCGATAGCGGTTGGTGTAGCCCCCATTACAAAGCCACAGTGCCCAGCACTAATAACAACTGCGTCATAGTCTTTGCCCATCATTTTAAAGGTAACAAATGTTGCAAATAGAACCATAACTACCGTTTGGACAGCAATAATTATCAGAACAGGGCCTGCCATACTGGCGAGTTGACCGAATTTTAAGGACATTAGCGCCATTGCTAAGAATAATGACAAGGCAACGCTACCTAAAACATCAACAGTTGGTTCAAAAACTTCATGCTTAAATACATGGGTTAAGACGTTACGAATAATAATACCGACAAATAAGCACCAAACAAAGGTTGGTAATTGCATGACAGTATCTTTAAAAAACTCACTAATATAGCCACCGACAACAATACAGATAATCAGCATTGAGATGGTTTCAATAACATTATTAGCATTAATTTTTCGTTTGACACTAGGTTGTTCGAAGGCTTCAACGATCGTTTCTTTTTCGAGTTCAGTGCTTTTAGGGATTGAAACTTTTTTCAATAAATGACGAGCAACAGGGCCGCCAATTAACCCACCTAATACTAAACCTAGGGTTGCACATGCCATAGCTAATTCAACAGCACCAGTTACGCCATACTTATCAGCCAGTATTGGTCCCCAAGCTCCTGCGTTGCCGTGGCCACCCGTAAGTGTGATTGAGCCTGCAATTAAGCCAATAAATGGACTTTCATTAAGCATGACAGCCATTCCCATACCAACGGTATTTTGAATAGCAATTAAGATAGTCACTGCGATAGTTAATAAAATAAGCGGCTTACCACCTTTTATTAAACGCGAAAAATCTGAGCTCAATCCAATTGATGAAAAGAACGTAATCATTAAAATGCTTTGTAGTGAAGCATCAAAAGTAAATGAATATCCAGCTGTTTTATCGACAATTAATAGAATGATAGCAACAATAAAACCGCCAACAACGGCTTCAGGAATATGGTTTTTTTGTAGAAAAGGAGTGTATTTTACAACAAACATACCAATCAATAGCGCCAAACAAGCGACTAATAAAGTGTAGCTGGCATCTAGGATCATTATTTTACCTCAAGTTAGTTTACCAGAACTTTCACCGTTGTTATTTAACATTAGCGATAAATTAAATTACTTTGCGTAACTTTTGTTTAACAATGAGTTTTGTTTGGGTATCTATAACTTTTAGTTAACTGCGACATTCTTATTTTTTCATTTGTCGAGCCATCCAATCCCGTAGTAAATTATTTATTTTCAATTTAACTATTTGTTAATTATGGTTTTTTCTGTTTGATATGTATTTGGGTATCATTTATATGGTGATTAATATTTGCACTGGTTTTATCTCGTGGTTATAAAGCCGAATTCAATATGAATGATGAGAAGTGTGATGTACCGCATGTAAGACGCTTAGCAATTGTAGAAGAAGAGGAGTAATGCTGCATGATGTAGAATGAGCTTTTAGTTTATTTAATAATTCAAATGAAAATTGATGTCTTGAACATGTCATTTGGGCTCAGTATCTGAACGATTAATTGCTTTTAACCTCAGTGAAATGAATGCGAATATTATTCATTAAAATAATAGTGTAATTCTATTTAAATATTATAGCTTAGTTTTTAACCATTTCATTTATGTCATAAAAATAAGTCAGTGATTTAGTTATTGATTTTATTAAAATTATTGTTTTAATTACTATTTATACTAGTATTAGTATCATTAAATATGATAGGAGTGATATGATGGTAACTCCCCCCCAAGCTGAACAAACATTGGTTATTCTGCGAAAACATTTTTCTGATTCATTAATTGCAGTTTATCTACACGGTTCCTCTGTTTCTAGTGGGTTACGGCCAATGAGTGATATTGATTTACTTGTGGTGATTGATAGCCCCGTGACTGATATTTGCCGTGAACAACTTGTACGAGATTTAATGGATATTTCTGGCTTATATCCGATTGATCCAAAAGGCCGGCGACCACTGGAAATTGTTGTATTCTTAACAAGTGAATTAAACATGCTTTCTTATCCTGCAAAATGTGAATTAATTTATGGAGAGTGGTTACGTACAGAGTACGAGCAAGGGGTATTTGAAGGACAAACTCAAGACCCTGAATTCACACTAATGTTAGCCCAAGCGTCACAAGAAGCAGTAAGTTTATGGCACAAGGAAATATACGGCTTACCTATTGTTGGCCTGCATGATATTCGCCGAGCTATGTTAGATTCACTCCCTAATTTAGAGTTATCTCTAAAAGGTGATGAGCGTAATGTTTTACTGACATTAGCACGCATGTGGTACACCATGGAAACGGGACTATTTATATCAAAGGATGAGGCTGCCATTTGGGCAATAGAACTCATGCCAGTGGAATTGGCCTCGGTGCTACTGGTAGCGAAAAAGGCCTATTTAACTGGTGTTTCTGTTGAATGGGAAAATCAACAGGTGGAAGTCACCTTGTGTGCGAACTATTTAGCTGAGCGTATTCGTGTTTATTCTTAGATGCACATAAGCCAGTGTGTCTTTTGATGCTTTTTTAATACAAATCAAATAACGTTTGCCTGATATTTAATGAGTTGAAAAGTGAAAGTCTTATACTGCTTTACTGTTTTATTAACGATGGAACAAAAATGACTAAAAAATCGATAAATCCAGAGTCTGTCTTTAATTCTTTGCAGTATGGCTTTAGCCAAGCCGTAGAAACAACGGGAACCCGACAATTATTTTTATCGGGGCAGGTTGGTGTGAATGCTGCGGAAGAAACTGTTGCTGGGGGAATTTACGAACAAACCGTGCAATCATTAATTAATATTGAACATGTATTGCATGAGGCCGGTGGCGATTTATCTCATGTGGCTATGCTACGTATTTATATCAAAGAGGGCTTTAACAGCCATAAGGAACAAGCTGATATTGCGCGAGCATTAAAAGAAAAATTTCCAAATATGCCACCTGCATCTTCTTGGGTTATTGTTTCAGGGCTTTCCTTACCGGAATGGTTGATAGAAATAGAAGCTCATGCAGTTTTGAATTAAATTTATTAGAATAGAAAAGCCGACAGTGGAAGTATCGGCTTTTCTGGCACTCGTGGTATTAGTGTTTTACTAATGTTGAGAAATAATAAATAAGAGGCACTGCAAGGATCCACAAGCTTATTGGAATTTCTCTCCATTTGCCTGCAACCGCTTTGATTAAAATATAAAATAACAGCCCACCTGCAATACCAGTACCAAAACTATTAGCGATTAACGTAATCATCACCATCATTAATACTGGTAAGCCATCAGTAAAATTGCCTAAGTCCACTTTTCGTAAGCCACTAAACATATTTAGTCCAATTAAAATTAGAGCTGGAGCTGTGGCTTGGGCTGGGATCATTAATGCGATAGGCGTAAATAACAGCATTAATAAAAACATAAAGGCAGCAGCAAGGGCGGTCATACCTGTTTTACCCCCAGCTTCTGCGGCAGCGGAGGACTCAATGAGTGCGGTTGCCGCTGGAATACCTACCCACGGGCCTAATGCAGCAGCAATTGAGTCAACGATAAAGGGGCGGTTAATATTTGGCATATTACCTTCTTTATCTAATAAGCCAGCCTCTCCGCCAACGGCTAAAGTTGTTCCCATGGTTGAGAAAAACTCAGCAGCAAAAAAGACAAATAAGAAAGGTAGGAAAGCGATATTTAATGCGCCAATTAAGTCTACATGCCCTAGTACAGGTGCCACAGAATGTGGAATACCAATAAAGCTTTCAGGCAATTTTGTGACGCCAAAAGGAATGCCTAAGAGGGTTGCAAATAAAATTGCCCATAAAATTCCGCCTGGTATTTTGCGAGCTTGTAGTGCAATCGCAACGAAAAAGCCTGCGAGTGCAACTAATGCACCAGGAGAAAGGAAATCCCCAAGCATTAGTGCATTTGTTTTTGGGTTAGCAAGTACTAACCCTGCATTTCGAAAACCTAAAACGGCCACGAACAGACCAATTGATGCAGTTAATCCGAGTTTAATTGATTGGGGAACAGAGCGTGTAACAACCTCACGCAAGCCAAATTTAGTTAATAGGAAAAATAAAATTCCAGACCAACAAGCAATGCCGAGCCCTATTTGCCAGTCAATGCCTTCACTACCTGCGAGAGTAATGCCGACAAGAACAGAGCCTCCGATACCGGGGCCAACAATAAATGGTAAATTCGCATAGAATGCCATTAATAAACTGGCAATGACGAAGACAATAATTGTTCCAGTGGTTGCTGCGCCTTTATCCATTCCTCCTGCGGCAAGTAAACCGGGGATCACGACTAGCAGGTAAGCTGCGGCTAAAAAACCAGTAACTCCGGCTAAACACTCTGTTTTCACTGAACTCCCACGTTCACGTAAAGCAAAGCGTTTTTCCAGCCAACTCCCTGATGTTGGCGTATTTATTGAACTGTCAGCCATTAATAGGCTCTCCTATCATTATTTTTGATATTTTTAATTTTCTAAGCGTGCTTAACCGTATGGATAACAGCGTCAACGATTTGACGTGTTGTTCCGTCAGTTAATCCTAAATCGGTTAAATGTGGCCCTGCATTGCAGGCAAGACAAGTTCCCTCAATGGCTTTAAATACGCGGTAAGGTGGTTCCCAATCTGCAATTTCACTGCTTAATTCACGTAATTGACGAAACTGAGCGGCTAATTCAGGCGCAGGTAAATCAGATAACATCCCCGCTATTGGCATCGCAACATGGGCTAAAATTTGGCCATTTTGCACTAACGCCATACCTCCACCACTCTCGATTAATAAATTAGCAGCGATAGCCATATCATCGGGGTCACGTCCAAGAACAACGAGGTTATGTGAATCGTGTGAATAGCTTGTCGCAATGGCTCCGCGTAATTCACCCCAGCCCTCAAGTAAGGCTATTTGAGGTAAAGCATCGTGACGGCCGTGACGGTGTTGAACTCGAATAAGACTGAAATTATTCGGCAGTTGTACCACGCTATTTTTGATTTGTACGTCAACTTCTCCCCATTGGGTAAAGCGCGCCCCACGAATATGACGTAAACGCGCACTACCATTATTTATTTCATCAATTTTTAATGTGCAATCATTTGGGGTAATAGGTGAAAGTCGCATGGTATCGCGTGGAGGTAAAATGTCATTAGGTACATTTAATGCATTGATAAGCTGATTATTTTCAGCTATTTTTCGCCCAGATACATACACAGCTTTCGCTTTCAAAGTTTCCAATGAATCGAAAATGACTAAATTTGCCTTTCTACCCGCAGCAATCAGGCCAAGATCATGGCGTTGCAAGCGTATTGCAGCATTAAATGTAGCAAAGCGTAGTACGTCCGTTGCCGGCATTCCATGCTCAATTAAAAGGTTAAGTAGCGCAATAATGCCACCTTTTTCAATTAACATATCGGGCGGAACATCATCCGTACATACTGTAATTTGCGATGATAAATGTGGTAAGGATTTTAATGCGGCAACAATATCGGGAAGAAGGTAAGGATGAGAGCCACGAATTTGTAATGTAAGACCCGCACGTAGTTTTTCAAGAGCATCTTTAGCCGAGGTTAATTCATGATCAGATGTGACTCCGGCTGCCAGATAAGCTTGGAGATCAGCCCCATTTAAACCTCTTGCATGGCCTTCTATAAGTTTACCTGATGTAATTCCTGCATTTAGAATTTCTTCCATTCTATCACTGCCATGGAGCACGCCAAACATATCCATAACTTCAGCCACACCGCGGACTTCCGGCCAACTCAGCATGGTTGACATCTCATCCCCAGCAAAGTCTGCACCAGACATTTCTAGGCCAGGTGTTGATGGTACTGATGAAGGGGCTGCAACCATAATATCTAGCGGCAAATTTCGGCTAGAATCAATGGCATAACGTACACCTTCTAGGCCTAGTACATTGGCGAGTTCATGGGGGTCCCAAAATACAGCAGTTGTTCCTTGAGCTAGAACTATCTCGGCATAGCGAACAGGAGGTAAGTGTGAGCTTTCTAAATGAACGTGAGTGTCTATTAAGCCGGGTGAAATGAAATAGCCTGATAAATCATGGACTTCATTTGCATCAGTACGGGTTCCAGTAGGGTGAACGCTAGCAATTAGGTTGCCGGTGATCCCGATATCTGCAAGGCGAACTTCACCTGTGACCATATCGACAATATTGGCATTAGCGAGTAAAAGGTCAAAAGGCTTTTCACCTTTAGCGGATTGAATGACATGACGCCTGTTTTGTTCTGTTATGCTCATAAAAATACCATTCCTTCAATTTAATGACTGTTACTTTATGAGCAACGCAAACGTTTGCCAAGATGATAAAATTTATCATGCGATAAGAAATGGTTATAATGAACAGATATATTGGCTAATCCAATAAAAATAAAAGTACATTATTATGATAGAACCTTGGCAGAGACTGCCAGCACTTACGCTCAAACAACTACAGTATTTTGTGACATTAGCAAAACTGCGTCATTTTACCGAGACAGCAAATCGTCTAGCGGTGAGCCAACCTGCTTTGAGTAGTGCTTTGCGGCAAATAGAAACGGTTATTGGAGGAAAACTAATTAATCGTACCGCTTCATCCGTAACATTAACGGAGCTAGGCGCAGCAATTTTACCACATGCACAGCAAATACTGAGTGTTTCTCACCGTGCATTTAGTGAAATTCAAAAAATAATCGTGGAAGGTGGGGATGGAACATTGCGTATTGGGCTGGTTCCTTCCGTAAGTTCTTTGTTATTTCCTGCTGTACCTGAATTATTAACTCAATATTTTCCGAGGCTTAATATTGAGTTTTATGACCAAACGAATGACGCTTTGATTGATAAACTTATCAATCATGAAATTGATTTTGGCATTGGTGTGTTAGATAGCTCAGTGCCTCAAAATTTAAATATCTTTCCCTTGCAGGATGACCCTTTTGTTGCTGTTATTCATCATGATGATACCGTGTCTACCAATGAATTTCACTTGCCGTGGAAATTGCTAAATAATCGTGATATTGCCGTATTTTCGAAAGGTAATATTCAACGTTTAGTTGCTGCTACGGTGGAAAGTCACCGACTAAAATTAAATATTCGTTATCAAGTAGATTATATTGAAACCTTATATGGCTTAGTTCGTTCAAAATTAGCGATTGCTATTTTACCACTGCTTTATACTGTACATTTACGAGACCCGGAATTGAAAGTTTTGCAATTACAACAACCGGAGTTAACGCGCACAGTCGCTTTAATTCGTAATAGCGAGCAAGCGACGCCACTAATGGACGAGGTTTTTCAGGTATTGTTAAAAGTATTGCGTGATAACAACGTATGAGATTTATCAACTAAGGCAGATTACTACCGCATTTATCGTAAAGTTATTTTATTTGAATAACTGAATAATGGTTTCAATATCGATAATAATATCTTAAAGAGCGTTACAGATAGCGCTCACTTTTTATTTAATAAATTGATTTTAAAAAGCTTTGGAATAACTTTATGAATACTATACTAAAATATAGCTGTTTTATCGCCGCGGTTATATTACTTTCCGCTTGTGATGATATGGAGCTTTTAAGTGGTAAAGGTAAATTTTATTATAGTAACCCAAGCGCAAACACGATTAGGTTTAAGCTAGATGGTAAAGATTATGATGTTTTACCAGAAGATAAAGGTGTTGTTTTACTTTCTAGCGGGTTACACCAGTTAGAAAGCGATGAGGGTAACGTGACGGATTTTTTTGTCTTTGAAAATAACTCTGGCGGTATTATTAACCCAAATCATTTTGTTTATTACACATTGTCTGAAGTTTATGCCGTTGATGGCAAAGAAGAGAGGTTTAAACCTGCGAGTTACCCCATTACGATTAATGGGCACGAGCTTGAACTGCCAGTTCGCAGTTCTAATGCAACGCTTATTGATGGAAATATATTTAGGTGTAGCTACCCGGTTGGTGAAAATTTTCCAGATTCAATCACACTTTATGATGATAAGTTAGATGGAAATATTAAATCCAAGTGCTTTGATAAACATGAATTAATTGCCTATTTAGATAATGAATACGGACAAAATTTATTACCGGATCCTGCTAATCATGAAGCTGCGGATTCTATCAATGTGGTATTTATGTATGGAGTCCCAACTGTTACTTTTGATAATGAGGATGTACAGGCAAAGGCCGAAAAATTAATTCAGTTAGTTACGCGGTTAAAAAGTACCGATGATGTGAATATCCATGAAGAATTAAACCAAGAATTTCATCAGGCTATCACAGAATTAGTCCAGGAGCAGGCTCGAAGTGCTTCATCAAATTCTGTTGCGGAAAATATTAAATATAATCATTTCATCCAAGAAATTAATGTAGTAAGAGAAAATGGTATTTGGTTAAAATAGTAATCATTTAAGTAGATTTACTCTTTACAAGTTTGCTCAAAAAACTATTTTCGAGTAATAATTTTTTGAAATTAATTAAGAAAATGCTTATTAATTATACAGAGTAATCTTATTTGAAATAATTGGCGAAAAAGCGAGATTGGGGTAGTTATATTTTTATTAACCTCACCAAGGAACTCGGCGATGAATTTATCCATACAATCTGTTTTCACCGTCATATCAGCTGTATTTTTGTTTTTATTTTCTTCTGTCGCTAGCAGTACAACTATTATTGATACCAAAAAGGAACCCGATGTTTTAGATTTAGTATTCATTCTTGATAAAAGTGGCTCTATGTCAGGTTTCGAGACTGATACAATTGGTGGATATAATAGTGTATTAACTGAAAATAAAGGAAAAAAAGCAAAAACCTACATTACAACTATTTTATTTAATGACAAAACAAGTTTACTCCATAATAGAGAACCCATTGCAAAAGTTTCTAATCTAACACTTGATGATTATCCTGTTGGTGGCTATACCGCATTGTTAGACGCAATAGGAGAAGGCATTGAAAAAATGCAAGAAAATAGAAAAGTTACTAAAAATAATAATGTCCTTTTTGTAATAATTACAGATGGGCAAGAAAATAGTAGCCGTAAATATTCCCAGGCGAAAATTAAAGCTATGATTAAGTCTGCTGAAACAGAAGATAAATGGGATTTTATTTTCTTAGGAGCCAATATTGATGCCATTTCTGAAGCGGAAAATATTGGGATTAAAAGTTCAAATGCCACTGGTTATGTGCAAGATGGGACAGGTTACGATAAAGCTTATCGTGCTGTAAATAAAGCGGTGGAAGCTAAACAAATGTCTGCGCCAATATCAGAGGACTGGAAACAGGAAGTCGAAGCGGATGTGAAGGAACGTAAAAAATAATAATGTGTTCAATTAAAAAGAGATGATATCGCTTCGAATAAAGCCCTTACGGCAAATGTAATAAGGGCTTTCATTTTATAAATATAATTAGCTAGTTTGTTTTAAGGCTGTAAACATTTTTTCAGCAAGTGTGTCTTGTGCCGATTGGACTCCAGGTAATACAAAATAGTACCCTCCACCAAAAGGCTTGATATAACGTTCAAGTGGTTCACCATTGAGCCGTTTTTGAGTGTCAATAAAGCCTGTCTTTAAATTTTGTTGAAAAGAGACAAAAACTAAGCCCATATCGAGAGTTCCTGTTTCTGTTAACCCCAGTGAATAGCTATAACTTCTTCGCCTTAGTTTTGCGGTATAACGTTCAGGATTACGAGGCTCTGCACGGCGCATATGGGAATCAAATAAAATACGGTCACCATGAGGATCTTTTTCAAACTCAGGATCATCATGCTCATTTTTCATGCCGATTGGTGCTCCTGAGTCTTTATGTCGGCCAAAATCATTTTCTTGATCTTCTAAGGGGGTTCTATCCCAAAACTCTAAATTAAAACGAATGAGACGTACTGCTTGGTATGTCCCTCCGTCGCACCAAGACGGTTCTTGGCTGCCTTTTGTTATCCATATTAATTCGTTCATTAACGAATTGTCATCGGCAGGCGCATTTCCTGTTCCATCCTTAAAACCAAAAAGGTTGATAGGAGTTGAGTGGTTATCAATATCTCTTGCAGGTAAGAAACCATCTATTTTCCAGAGAGGAAAACTGTATGGCGAAATATGACGTAGGATATCACGTAATGCATAGATAACGCTTTCTTGGCTATTCGCACATATTTGCAGAAGGAGATCACCACCACACCATTTTTGTTCTAGTCGATCGTTAGGGAAACTGGTCATTTCACTAAGATGTTTAGGCTTAACTTTATTTAAGCCGAACCGGTTATCAAAAAGAGAATTTCCTAAAGCAACGGTGATAGTTAGTGAGTCGGGTTGTTGTTGTGTCCCAAGAATACCTGATTCTGCCGGAGGCATCTTATCGTTATTGATTGACGGCTCTATTTGGGGTTGAGTTAAGTGAGCAATACGCTGAGTCAGTAAAGTAAAAACAGTTTGTAATTGTTCGACAGAATTCGCTGTAGTATTAAATGCAATAAAAGTGGCATTTTTGGGTTCAGGCGTTAAAACACCGGCTTGGTGTAGCCCAAGATAATTGATTGCTTTGTTATAGGTGAGCTGGCAATTAGCAATTTTCCCTTGCGCTTTTAATGTTGGAGCCGCTAAAACTGCGCTACTAACTGCGAGCATTTTTAGGGCATTACGCCGAGACATTCCGTTGGTTTGCAATATACTACTAAGTTTAGCTTGCATAAATATATGCCTTAATATTTATAGTAAACATCGACATCAAGCTCAGCACGTAATTTGGCTAAGGTTTCAGCTTGCTGAGTGAGTAATGAATAAAGTGCCATTTTGTCTTTTAATTGTAATTGGCTATAGGGTTGATATGTGGTATTTGACAGTTGATATGTCTGCATTATTTGGTTAATCAGCTGTTCATTTTGCTGTATTTTATCCAGTGTTTCTGGCTTGATAAAAGGTTTAAGAACCCCAATTATTTTTTGTGATCCCTTTAAATTAGCGGCAATATCAGTTAAATCAGACAAACTGTAGATATTTTCTTTACCCCCCAATTTCGTTTCTAAGATCATTTCAATAAAATCAGCCGAGGCTTGCACGAGCTTGGGTATTTCGATGGTTTCAGTTGCTACTCGTTTATGCAAATCACGCCCTTTGAGTAATAGCTCTTGGTTTGCCGCTAACGCAAGTTTGGCATCCTTTTGCATAAATAGCTGGTACTCAACAAGATGAAACCCCGTAAAGCGGTAATCTGTTTCTTTATCGAGGAAATAATCGGCTCTTGGGTTAATTGTCCTATCCGTATTACCAAATAAAATAATAATCGGGCGCACTGTTTCATAGTACTGGTGAGCTTGAATATATGCTGTTTGAGCTTGTTGCAGCTTCCCTTGCTGTAAATTCTGTTGCAACAATTCCAATTGTGTGACCATTTCTGCCAATTGATTAGTGGCAAAGGTTAAATAGGTTTGGATTGCATGTTGATATTTTTCTGGAGTGGGTATATCACCTTTAGCAATAATGATGTTGTCCCCTGTTTGCACAGGGGATCTTAGTGCTTTACTTTGAACCAAAGTAGGAATGGCAACACTGAGTATTAAGCTAAAAGACATCCATTTGATATTCCGCCTCAGTGAGCTAGACATTTTTTTTGCTCCGAGCAAACAATGGGATCACAATAGCCCAATAAAGGACAAAGGTAATGACGCTGAGCCAAATCGGTTGTGAACGGTAGGCAAAGAAAGAAGAGATAAAATTGCCAGCAATACCAGAATCATCGAGAAATGCAGTTGTATCCCAAGCGGGGTAAATTAAAAACTCAGGGATAGCGAAATCATATTCAATCAATAAGTTAGCACTTTCTTCTACACCTTTAAGTAAGAGAGATAATGCGAGGAATAATAAAATAACCCCTGTAACTTTAAAGAAGATAGACCACGAAATTAAGCGATTTGTTAGTAGGAAAACATAAAGTGTAAGACCTGCAATCGCAATTCCACCACCGACCTCGATAAAGAAAGTCGAGGCATTAGATGTGGTTAGCGACATAATAAAGCTAGATAGGAAGACGACGATTTCACTCCCTTCGCGGGCAATGGCAATAGCAATAATCAATGCGGCTCCCCACCAGTTATGGTGGGCGGCATTACGTCTTATTCCTGATTCAATTTCGGATTTCATTGAACTTCCATGTTTGTTCATCCAATACACCATTTGGACAATCAGGACACAGGCGAGTAACTCCATAAAAATCATAAATAGTGATTGCCCAGTGTCATCGAGGACATTGAATACGCCATAAATGAGAAGCGCCAATAAGATTGAGGTTATAACCCCGATAGCGACACCAGCCCAAAGGTATTTCATACCATTATGTGCGTCAGGGTGACGTTTAATCCACGCATAAATAATGCCAATGACAAGTAGCGCTTCAAAGCTTTCACGCCAAACAACAAACAGAACTTGTCCCATGCTAAATCCTTTTATTTCGCAATGATCTCGCCTTTGGGGTGAGAAAGGTGGAAGTCATCAAAAAAAGTGTACGTACCAGGTTTCAGTGGTGCGATTACCACTACTGAGCTTGCACCCGGCGCTAAAACTTTTTCTTTTCTTAATTGAATGCTTTCAAACTCTGCGGGTTCAGTACCTGTGTTGGTAATTTTAATGCGGATAATCGTTTTTGCAGGAACTTCAAGAACTCGCGGGATGAGATCACCATTTTTCATTTCTAATTCGACAGTATATTTTTCTGCAGCAAATGAAGATAAGGGAACTATTGTACAAGTGATAACCAGTAAAAAACTCAGTAATGTTTTCATTTTGGCTTGGTTTATCCTTTAATAACAACAAACAAAAAAGGGCTTACGCAAGATAACTCCCTTGGTTAAGCCCTTATCTAATTTTAATAAAAAAATTAGTAACTACCTTTACGGCCAACACCTGCGTAGTCAAAGTCCCAAGAGACTTCGAAAGGTTGGAACCAAGGGGCTACACCTGTTTCTTTATCAATATGGCGCCCAAAGGCAACTTCTTTATTGTGTGATGGCGGGTAAATTTTATAGGTGACGCGGTATTTACCATTGCCATCTAATTTAATGTTTTCCCCATAATGAGGGCCATCACTCGCCACCATAGGCATAAATGTGCCTGTTTGAGTTTGTGGTTTATCACCGAGTTTAGTAACTGAATACTCAATGGTCAGGTAAGGGATCCAATCGCCTTCTGCAAAGCCATTTGGGTTATCTTCAACAGCGTGAATATCTGCTTCTAAGTGGACATCTGCTTTATCTGCAGCTAAGTGAGACATCGCATGATGGCCTTCTTCGGTATCCATTGTAATGGGCTGTAAATAAACACCTTGGATTTCCATTCCGTTTTTGATCACAGGGTGACCGAGAGGGTACTCTTGAGCTAATGCTGAGATTGAAAACAACGCGAGACCTGAAACAGCAGCTTTATAGGCGAGTTTCATTATTTTTGTCCTTACCATAAGTGATATAGAGTAGTAATGATAATCATTACTATTAATAAAAAACAAGTGATAATTTCTGATAAGTTGACAACGCGTTGCTGAGAATGATTATTTTTATATAAAAATCTATGTGTTAGAAAAAGTTATTATTCTTCAAAAAATAACTTGCTAATAGTGTGCTCTATTAGGCAGTTTATTATTATCTACGTGATATATTTTGAATGTAGATATTCATGACAAATGAGTTTTTCATCAATTTTGTTGAAACTAAAGGTATAGCCATGCAACGACGTTATCTTGATTGTTCAGCTTCAGAAATCGCAAAATTCAATAAAAAGAATCTATTAGAATCAATTAAAGCCAGTGAAGGGCGAATATTGGTTTCTGAAACCATTGGTACAATTCAGCCTGTATTAATGACGGTAACGAATGCTGAATTAGCTGCAAGCCAAGGTGCCGATATCCTGTTGCTGAATGTTTTTGATGTTAATCAACCGATTATGCAAGGTCTGCCCGAAGGGATTGAACCCGAAGAAATCATTCGAACGCTTAAGCGTTTAACGGGGAGAGCAATAGGCGTTAATTTAGAGCCCGTACCTGAGGGATTTAATAATCCAACACAGGATGCGCAGTGGAAAATGTCAGAGGGGCGGCTAGCAACAGTAAAAAATGCCCTTAAGTTAAAAGAAATGGGTGCTGACATTATTGTTTTAACGGGAAACCCTGGAAACGGAGTCACTAATCAGGAAATTAACCAGAGTCTTAAAGAGCTTAAAGCTGTTGTTGGCGAAGATATTGTGCTTATTACAGGGAAAATGCACGCAGCAGGAGTTTTGAATGCCTCGGCTGAGCAACTCATAACAGAAGATGATATTCGTACCTTTATTAACAGTGGTGCAGATATTATTTTGCTTCCGGCTCCAGGAACGGTCCCCGGGATCTCGTTAGAATTTGTGCAAAAAATGGTGGGTTATTGCCATTCCCAAGGAGTGATGACAATGACAGCGATTGGGACTTCTCAAGAAGGCGCAGATTTACAAACTATTCGGCAAATAGCATTAATGTGTAAAATGGCTGGGACAGATTTACATCATATTGGTGATTCAGGGTATAACGGAATTGCATTACCTGAGAATATTTTAAATTATAGTATTGTGATCCGAGGGGTTAGGCACACTTACTCACGTATTGCTCGTTCAATTAATCGCTGATTGGCATTTTTAGGTGGTTTTTACAAAATGATTTGTGAAAATCACCGACTAAAAGCAAGATTTGTTTCTATCTATTCTAGATTTAAATTCATATTATTTTCGATAAAAATTTATACAATTCCCTCAATTCTTCAGGTAAAATTTCGCCCATTTTTCTAAAACAATATTTATAACACAATAAAAGAAGTGAGTTATGTCGCAAAATACTAATCCGGTACCAAAAATTGGTTTCGTTTCTCTCGGCTGCCCGAATGATGAAAATGCTACAGATTTATCGGGTAATTGAGAATTAAAATAATATTTAAATGTAAGTGCAACTTTCTTTGTCATTGGCTATATGTTGAACGCATATTGTTATTACTTCGATATAAAAAGATGTCATAGTTAAATGTGGGTTAGTTTCAGTAAGTTACCATCTTAATGGGTGTTTTCAATGCAATTACGTTATTTTTAGTTGAATATCACTATTGTGTTCATCTCATAGCATAAAAATATTAGCTCTTTCGTTTTGTAATCATTCTGCTAAACTGAAATTTAGCATAAGTCATTTTAACTGGTACAAATGAATGGATTACATTGAGCAACATTTTATTAATCTGACAAAAGAAGAAGAGATGATTGCTATTGCTATGGATAAAGGCATTGCAGGGGTTCAAGAAATAGCAGCTGATGTTTATGATGCATTAGGTGATGGGCTTAATCGCTCAATGAGAAGAGCGATCTCTTATGCTTTTGATGATGATGAGTATAATGTCATACACAACCAAGATAGTAGGCTAGTTTCAGCTATTAGAACATTTTCATTTGATTATAATCCAATAAAAGATATTGTTAATACTTATATTGAATTAGCATTAATTGAAAAAAGTGAAAGTGAGGTAAACAGCATTTATGATAAAATACTTAAACGGTTAGGTCATAGTGCAAAGCTTGCAACAAAAAGACTTACAAAAATGGTTATCATTGAAGCTATAGTTGAATCACTATACCAAATAATTCTATTTAGTCCTGTTGTTAGAAAAAATGTTAAAATGGTTTCAAATATTGCATTTACAGCAATTGGTGGTTATGGTCGGTTTGAACAAGCGGCTATTGCTGCAGAGCAGTTAAGTTGGAATGACCCATATTTTTATTGGAAGCTTTATGGTAAGGGAATTGAAATGCTGTATTTCATTCCAAAGCCTAAGTTAGAGAAAGGGTTATATCTTGTAAATGGAAAGCATACTGATGACGATATAGCATCTACAATAGTTGATTTGATTGTAGGATAATTTAATGAAGGATTTTATATCTTATTTTTTTAAAGACTTACTAAGTAATGTATTGATTACAGTAGCTACTATTAGCGTAATCATTATTTACATTATTTTCTTCCCAAATCATTGGTTTTTATTAAGCTTCATTACCATCTGTATAGTTCCATTTTATCGAAAGATAATTCTTTTTTTTAAAAGGTGAAAGGTCACATTTTAAAATTAAAAAACATTATCATTGGATATTGAATATCCCTCTGTGCCTGACATTAAATGTCGCCATGATATAGATTCGTACTTCATTAATAACTTTTCATATGGCATCAATTCATTATTGTTAATGGAGTTAGGGTAAACGCAAGAAACTTCAACTAATGAAGCTTTTGTTAATTTTAGCTCATAGAATTTTTCTAATCCGCCTTGCCCGCTTGTCCGATAAAAGTAAAAGACAGCACTAAATAATTCATTATTATTCAATGCAACACCTAGCAATGGTGATGATTTATCTATAGGTTTTAATATTTGAATTGGATGATGGGAGGAGTTTTGTGTTCTTGTCATTGAATGATTTAAACCAATAACTTGAATTTCATTTTCATGACCAAGCTGATAACGATTACCAATTGAGTCTTTGGATGAACATCCAGTAGAAATTAAACCTTGTTTATCGCCTTGTAAGCTTAAATAGATCAAATATGACATGGTACTTCCTATATGCTAATAATTTTGTGGTAAATATTGTAAATTTAACTTAGGTAATGTGCAATGAAAATAAACAGTGGCTAAAATCACAAAAAATAGAGTTTCAAAAACTCTAAAAATAACAAGTTTCTTGGTTCCCGAATGATGGTAATGCTACAGTTTTGTATGGTTATAATAATCTAGTGCAAGAAGTACTAATATCAGAGAACATAAAAACTCAATCAAACCAATAAGGTATATGGTTCTTAATTAATATTGTTGGTTCTAATTGTACTGAGATTTCAGGCAATCCACTATTTTCGTTACACTTTATTATCATAGTATTTTTATCTAATCTTATTATCTCGACATAGCGGATAGGTTGTACCATAACATTAACATCATCGACTTTAAGCATTAGCGTTACTCTGCCTTCTAGTGCAGTAAAGTAAAATAATAAAGTAACATTTCGTTTTTTATACTCATAACCAAATGTTATGTTATCTTGTATATCTTTTAAGAATGGCTCATTTTCGAAAAAACATAGAAAATCAATTTCATCTGGAAGTTCGGTAATTCCCATCATTTTGTCCTTTTATTCTGTCATTATTATATGCCTGTGGATTGTATAGTGTAAGCTTAGTCCTAATAAATTTAGCTTTATTTTCGACAAAAATTTATACAATTCCCTCAATTCTTCAGGTAAAATTTCGCCCATTTTTCTAAAACAATATTTATAACACAATAAAAGAAGTGAGTTATGTCGCAAAATACTAATCCGGTACCAAAAATTGGTTTCGTTTCACTCGGCTGCCCGAAAAACCTAGTTGATTCAGAACGCATTTTAACTGAATTACGCACTGATGGTTATCAAGTGGTTCCAAGCTATGATAATGCTGACTTAGTCATTGTGAATACTTGTGGATTTATCGACAGTGCAGTGCAGGAATCATTAGAAGCGATTGGGGAAGCACTGAATGAAAATGGTAAAGTGATTGTGACAGGATGCCTTGGTGCGAAAGAAAACCAAATTCGTGAAGTACATCCAAAAGTTTTAGAAATCACTGGCCCACATAGCTATGAGCAGGTACTTAATCATGTTCACCACTATGTTCCGAAGCCTGAACATGACCCTTTCTTGAGTTTAGTCCCTGAACAAGGGGTAAAATTGACACCAAAGCATTATGCGTATTTAAAAATTTCCGAAGGGTGTAATCATCGTTGTACTTTCTGCATTATTCCTTCAATGCGAGGGGACTTAGATAGCCGTCCAATCGGGGATGTGTTAAATGAAGCTAAGCGTCTGGTCGCTTCAGGAGTCAAAGAGTTACTGGTTATTTCCCAAGATACTTCTGCATATGGTGTTGATGTTAAAAATAAAACGGGTTTTTGGGATGGTCAGCCTGTAAAAACTAGCATGGTGGGGTTATGCGAACAACTTGCTTCAATGGGCGTATGGGTGCGTTTACATTATGTTTACCCTTATCCACATGTTGATGATGTTATCCCGTTGATGGCAGAAGGTAAAATTTTACCTTACTTAGATATTCCATTACAGCATGCAAGTCCGAAAATTTTAAAATTAATGAAACGCCCCGGTGCCGTTGAAAGAACACTTGAGCGGATTAAACGTTGGCGTGAAATTTGCCCTGAACTCACCTTACGTTCAACATTTATTGTTGGATTTCCCGGTGAGACAGAAGAAGATTTCCAAATGCTATTAGATTTCTTATTGGAAGCTAAGTTGGACCGAGTCGGCTGCTTTAAATATAGCCCTGTCGAGGGAGCGAAAGCGAATGAACTAGCTGATCAAGTTCCTGAGGAAATAAAAGAAGATCGTTATCATCGTTTTATGCAAGTACAACAGCAAATTTCTACACAGCGATTACAAGATAAAATTGGTAAAGAAATTTTAGTCATTATTGATGAAGTTGATGATGAAGGTGCTATTGGCCGTAGTATGGCTGATGCACCAGAAATTGATGGTATGGTTTATCTCAATGGTGAATTTGAGGTTAGCGTTGGGGATATAGTGAAAGTATTAGTTGAGCATGCAGATGAATATGATCTGTGGGGAAATATTGTTACTGCTTAATTTAATAAAAGCGTTCTAGAAGTGTATATGGCTAACTTAGATAGATTCAGTTAGCCATTTTCTTTTTTACCACATTGATTTACTACTTTTAATTATGAAAAATTGATGTGGATCAATGGTTGTAAACCTATCAATTAATAACTTGATCTAGAATATAATAATTAAATGGCAAATTGACATAATCAGATAACTCTTATCGAAGAATAAGGATAACTATGTCAACTCATTTAATATTTCCAACTACAACACCTGTAAAAGAAAGTATTTATAATTCAGATAATTATGAATATATCGTAGAGCTTGCTCATACAACCATTGAGAGCGGATTAGCCTCGTTACATGATAATAATATTCGCAGTTCTCTACTGAGCACTGATGGGAAAACGCTTTGGCTCAGTCATGAGCTTGATGGTAACTTTGAGATAGCAAATTTACTATCTGATAATTTAACTTATGGGGCTCAGCTTAGGTTGTATGCAGAGCCAATTGAATTACATGGAATTTTTTATTACTTAGCACCAGTGTATTCACATACTGGTGAGCCTGTACTCGTTGTTGTTTTATCTTCAACTAAGAATAGTTGCAATATTTTGTTTGCACTTACGCAATCCTTAGCAAGGGAAGTGAGTGAAAAATTGAAATTTCGCTATTACGAACAAGGTGTTTTTAAGGTAGATAAGGACGAACAACGGTTCGCTAACTTAGATATTCATTCAGTTGAGAAAGCTTTGATTATTGAAGTTGCACAAGCTTGCAAAGGTAAAATTCAAAAAATGCATAAAGTCCTTGATATGGGACGGACAACATTATGGCGCAAGCTAAAGCAGTACGAAATTAACATTAAGGACTACAAATAGCTCTTCTATATGCTCTGAATGGTAAAAAATAGCGCTTTCGCGTGTTTTTTGAACAGCTACAAAGCATAAAAACAGCGAAGCGCGAAATATTTACCAACATTTTGAACGACAGCCGATAGATAAATAAAGCGTAATCTATCTACTTGTATCGTTACTTGATGTATCGAGAAAAGAAAATGAAAACGATGCTTATTATGCTTGGATACGGTAAAGAGGTATGTCGTTTGTAGCCTTATTTTTTTAGTTTTATGAGAGAGAAAGTTTGTTGATAAAGGTTATTGTTTTACTAAAAAAGTAGTGAGATATGGGGAGGGTAAATAATACTTTAATAACTAAAAAAAATGTAATTTTATTTTGTGATTATTAGTGGTTATTATTACCATCTGAATTATTAATTTACTTAGGTTTTTAATCCATAACAGAGTGGTGTTGTTTTTATCACTTATAAAAATAAGTTATTATTTCAAAATTAACAGAATATTAATCTATATTTATCTAAATTATAGTACCTTTAGGTATTTTTCATATAGTTAATTTCTGATGGCTTAGAATCAAGCCATCAGAAATAATAACGCTATAAGAAGGTAAACATAGCATATAGATTAAATATATCTAGGATAGGTATTAATATATTCGTATTCTTGAATAAGTTGTGGTAGTGATTTTATTCCTAATTTTGTATAAATATTAGAGCGATGTACCTCTACAGTTCTTGGTGATAATGACAGTTTTTCTGCGGTTTCTTTACTGGTATTACCTTCTAATATCATATCCATAATTTCTCTTTCTCTAACCGAAAGACGATTAAATTTATCAGAGAGATGAGTATATTTTTTATGCTTTTCATGCATACTTAAAAATAATTCCATCGCGTTACTAATGGAATTTGATATTTCTATATCTTTGAAAGGAAAAGGAAAAAAATCAAAAGCTCCAGATTTAAAGCTTTCTCGACATAGACTGATAGAAGGCTCTTCGGCAAGCACAATGAATGGAACAATACCAAATGAATTATTTATATTGTTTAATCGATTAATACGATTTTCATCATTGTTTAAGAATAATAAAATACATTCCTTTACATTAATCTCATTAGGGTAAGTATAATTACTCATAAACACTTCTTCGTTATTATAAAATCTAAAGATAAAACCAAAAGATTCCATCATTAATTTCAGTTTATTCTTAAAGACATTATCACTTTCTACGATTACGTGAATGGTGTTATTCATCACCATACTCCTGTTGAACTGATTTGATATTCATACTAATCTGATAAAATACGTAGATAAATAAAGTGAAATTTAAATTCCACAATAATATTTTCTACTGATCGTTGTTTTTTTTATTAATGTAATACTGACCTTAATTTATATTAAAAACATCATCTAGTTAAATTTAATATAAAAATAGAAACAATAGTTAAAGTTTGTGTCATTGGGTAATATTCGATTAATGACGTGTAACATTTTAGGTGATTTTACTTATTAAATGTGTTTTTATCATAAAGTGATAGACAGAAATATTGCTAAAGCTAATCAATAATATCTTAAATCATTAGTCATAAAAAGTCTTAGATGTACACTTATGTTGTTTTTTGAGGTGATAGCTCTTAACTTGTGAATTGACGAAGATTAAGTACTTTTTATATCTAACATGTTAAAATTAATACTTACCTAGTTTTGATGAGTGAATATACTTAATGGCTTCTTTAAAAGACGTAGCTCGACTTGCAAATGTTTCATTGATGACTGTATCAAGGGCAATTAATAGCCCTGAATTACTAAAGCCTGAAACCTTGAAACAAGTCCAACAAGCTATTGAGTCACTCAATTATGTCCCTGATTTTTCAGCGCGAAAGATCAGAGGGAAAAGCTCTAGGGTTTCGACAGTTGGTGTTTTGGCCCTCGATACAGCAACTACCCCTTTTTCTGTAGAAATCATTCTTTCAATAGAACAAACCGCGAGACAATTCGGCTGGAGTAGCTTTGTAGTTAATATTACATCTAGCGAAGATAGTGAAAGAGCTGTCCGACAATTATTATCTCAGCGGCCTGATGGTATTATTTATACTACGATGGGGCTTCGAGAAGTAGCGATTCCAGAAACATTACATAATAATCGTTTGGTTCTTGCTAATTGCATAGATAAAAATGGGCAGTTCCCTGCTTATGTGCCAGATGATTTTAATGGTCAATTTAATGCAGTAAAACGCTTAATAGAGAAAGGGTATCGAAATCCTCTTTGTCTTTATATTCCGCAAGAGACACTTGCTGGAAAAATGCGCCGTGAAGCAGTGGAGTCTGCGTGGGCAAGTGCTGACTTACCGCTAGCATCACTTCAGCAACACCATTTAGAGTTAGGCGATGAGCATTATTTAGATGTTATAGCTTTAATTAATAGTCATTTTAAGAATAAAAAACCGAATTTTGATGTCATTATTTGTGGAAATGACCGTATAGCATTTTTAGCTTACCAAGTACTACTTAGCCGTGGCTTACGTATTCCACAAGATATCGCAGTACTTGGCTATGATAATATGATAGGTGTCGGGGAACTATTTTATCCTCCATTAAGTACGGTTGTGTTACCGCACTATCAATTAGGCCAACAAGCCGCTTTACACATCATAGAAGAACGGCAGCAAAATAGTGTTGAATATGTTGCTTGCGACTTGTTAGAACGTAATTCTTTTTAACCTTGCAGAGAAAAGCAAATCTAGTAGCTTGCTATTCAATGGATTTTTTGATCTCCCAATAAATCGCTTTTTCGAGCTTTGCTTGCTGATTTATTGCAAATAATCTTAAGTCCCGCTCACTTTGATGGGGGTAGATTCGACAACTAAAGTTGAGTTCACCATCATTAATAAATACTTCCAAGCTAGAGTGATCGATAAAAGCATTTATTTTAAGTTGATGACCTTCAGGTATTGGCGCACAACGACTATCACTAATTGTATATTCAGGGTAATGACGCATTAAGGTTAATTGCTGACTTTGGTTATCAATGTAAAACTGTACGCCGTATCCTACCCAAAAGCCGAATTTTTCAGCAGGGCTTTGCTGTAAGTCCCAGATAAGTTCTATTTCACAACTTGTCGCATTCTCATTCAGTATGATTGTGCTGTTTTTAGCTAGTGTTGTTGCGGGAAAATGGCTTGCGGACTGACGTAATGTTTTCAATTCCTCTATAGGTTTAGCGACAATTTTACCTTGTTCATTCAGTGTTAGCTCTCTAGGTAAAGTAAAACATCCTGACCACCCATGTTTTTGTGTGGGCATATGGCTTTCCCACATATCCATCCAAGCGATAGCGATACGGCGGCCATCTTTAGCTAAAAAGGTTTGAGGTGCGTAAAAGTCTTGGCCGAAATCAAGTTCTGTAAATGCATGTGAAATTTTATAAGATGAATTAGGAGACCAATTACCAACCAAATAACCATTTTGAAATAGATTTCGATACTGATAATTTTTTGCCTTTTTTCCTTGAGGTGAAAAGAGGGCAACAAATTGTTCGCCTAATGGAAAGAAATCAGGACATTCCCACATATAAACATTATCGTCGTCAGTTTTTGCCAGAACTTGGTAGTTTTGATCCCAATTTAATAAGTCTGTACTCTTAAATAAAAGTATTTGTCCTTGATCTTGGGAGTCTCTTGCGCCGACGACCATCCACCATTTTCCATCTTGTCGCCAAACTTTAGGATCTCGAAAGTGCATATAACCATCGGGTGCAGAAAGTACAACACCTTTCTTTTCGAAATGAATACCATCTTCACTGATTGCAACACATTGTGATTGGATGATTTGACTATCATCACCTGGATTTGCTAACCAGATGTGGCCCGTGTAGAACAGATATAATTTATTATCGTAACTAATTGCAGATCCTGAGAAACAACCATCTCGGTCATAGTCTTCACTAGGTGCTAACGCAATTGCCTGATGTTCCCAATGTACCATATCTGTACTTGTTGCATGCCCCCAATGCATGGGGCCCCAAATCGCACTAAATGGATGATGTTGATAAAATGCATGGTATTGGCCTTGATGATAGATCAAACCATTAGGGTCATTCATCCAGCCTGCATAAGGGGCAAGGTGGTATTGTGGGTAAAACTGCAAGTCCATATTTTTCCTTGCTGTTTTGATGGCTTCGTTGGCTAGTTCAAGTTGTTTTTTCATTATGGCTTCCTGAATGTTTTTCGATCGCAATAACAAAATAAGCACATGAAATTCAATAATAGGTGCGTTTATTTGCTGGTTTCTTTATACTCAATGTTAACGTTAACAGTTTGCGTTTACTAGTTTTATTTTTATGAGTTGGTAATGTGCTAGCTATGAATAAGAATGAAGGTTAAAAATATAAAACTCGCAAAGGAGACATAATGAAAGTTTGGGCGTTAGGGGATGCTGTCATTGATTTAATCCCCCTTCAAAACATGCAATATGAAGCTTGTGCTGGTGGAGCACCTGTGAATGTTGCCGCGGGTGTTGCACGCTTAGGGCAAAACAGTGGTTTTATTGGGCGAGTCGGCGAAGAAGCTTTTGGGCATTTTATGCAGAAAACCCTATTTGATATAGGGGTTGATACTAGTGCGATGGAGTTTGATGAAAAGTATAAAACAAGTACTGTTCTCGTCTCGTTACACGAAAATGGAGAACGTGAATTTTCTTTTTTAGTTTCTCCTTCGGCCGACCAATTTTTAACGATAAATAATTTACCGCAATTTGGTAATGATATTTTGCATTTTTGCTCATTAGCTCTGGTGCACCATCAATGCAGAGCATCACTATCGACAGCTATCGAACAACTCAAGCTCGCTGGTGGATTACTGAGCTTTGATATTAACATTCGTCCGCAAATGTGGTCAGATCCCGACGAAATGCACCAAATTGTTGATAATTTTGCAAAACAAGCAGATATTTTAAAACTTTCGGATGATGAATTGCTGTGGTTAACGCAAGAAAGTCGTTTTGAGAATGCCATAGCTAAATTGCAAAATTACCCTGCTCAATTAAAAATTGTGACTCAAGGTGCTAAAGGTTGTCAGGTGTTCACCCCCTCAGTTCAAATAGCCGTAAGTGCTTATTTAGTTGAAAGTATTGATACTACTGGTGCAGGTGACGCATTTATGGCAGGGTTATTGGCGGCCATCTCACAATATGGGCTAGTCAACGAAAAAGAGGGATTGATGAAGGTCATCTCGCAAGCTACGGCTTGTGGTGCATTAGCGACAACTAAAAAAGGCGCTATCGCTGCGGCTCCGACACAACAGGAATTATTTGTATTTATGCAGCAGCAACCGCCATTACATCAACGCGATGTTTTTTGATGAGAATATATGTGTATTGAGCAACTAAAAGGTAGCGATATAGTTACCTTTTAGTTTAAGAATACTTGATATAATTCAAATTATATTATGGTGGTGGCAAGTTTTATTTTTTGCATTTTGGCGTATGATAAGTAGCTAATATTATTTAATCAGATTTTATTGTGGATAAATCATGTTGCTTCGCTCGGGAGTAGCTCTTGCTATTTTTTCCTATATCTTATGGGGAATAACACCATTATTTTATCGTTTACTTCCCGGTGCGGAACCTTTAGAGCTACTTGCAGAACGTCTTATCTGGTCTGTGCCTATACTTTTTCTTGTTCGCTTAATTATCAAAAATAAATCTTTATGGCGTGAGGTATGGTCTGACAAACAGTCGATAATTCTATGTTTATTTAGTTCGTCGGTTATGGCGATATCTTGGACAACATTTACTTATGCATTAACCCACGGGCAGGTGTTAGCTGCTAGTCTTGGCTATTTTATTAACCCATTATTTTCTATTTTACTTGGTGTTTTGTTCCTTCGCGAACGGCTTGTTTTTGCAGAAAAAATGGCTGTTATTTTTATTTGTGCGGGGGTCGGTTACCAAATTTGGCAGTATGGTGAATTACCTATTTTAGCGTTAGTAATGGGGAGTGCTTTTGCAGTCTATGGGTTAATTCGTAAATTTATTCGATTTGATGTGATTACGTCTTTATTTCTAGAAGCACTTTGGCTGCTTCCCATTGCAATAGCGATCACTTGGTGGTTAGCATCTCATGGTCTAAGTGCCGTGACGCAAGGGGATTGGCAAATTAAAGTTCTTTATATGTTAGCGGCGCCTGTCACGATAATTCCTTTGCTCTTTTTTACCGCAGCGATTAAACGGACATCATTAACGGTGATTGGTTTAGCGCAATATATAGAACCAACAATTCAATTTTTATTGGCCGTATTTTTATTTAATGAGCTCTTTGATTGGGTCAAAGGTATTAGTTTTTCACTTATTTGGATTGGTTTAATGTTTTGTGTATTAGCTATTTTACGCAAACAGTATATTAAATTTTCTCACAAAGAACCCTTTATTACTGGGCGCGATAAAACACCATTAGATTAAATAATAATTATTATTATCAATCGATTATGAAATTTTTTTTTATAGTGTTTTTTCCTTGATAGTAAAAGCAAACGATTGCGTATATAATGGGTATCAACTTTTTGTCGGTAAGGTCATCAATCATGAATCAATTAGGTACTGCGCTGTGTAAATCTGCAACAAAAGTCATGCTGTTAGGTGCTGGAGAGTTAGGCAAAGAAGTTGCGATTGAATGTCAACGATTGGGCATCGAAGTTATTGCGGTTGATCGCTATGATAATGCGCCAGCGATGCATATTGCACACCGCAGTTATACGATAAACATGCTTGATGGCGAAGCGCTGAAGCAAATAGTCTCTCTGGAAAAACCCGATATTATCGTGCCTGAAATTGAAGCGATTGCGACACAGGTATTGATGGAGCTTGAACAGCAAGGACAAAAAGTGGTTCCATCTGCGAAAGCCATTGTACTTACTATGGATAGAGAAGGGATCCGTCGTTTAGCGGCAGAAGAGTTGAAATTGCCAACATCAGAGTACCAATTTGTAGACAGTAAACCCGATTTTATTGCAGCGGCAGAAAAAATTGGGTTTCCCTGTATTGTTAAGCCTGTGATGAGTTCATCAGGAAAGGGACAAAGTGTGATCCGCTCTCGAGCAGAATTAGATCAGGCTTGGGATTATTCCCAGCAAGGTGGGCGAGCAGGGCAGGGGCGTGTAATTGTTGAAAAAATGGTTAATTTTGATTTTGAAATTACATTGTTAACAGTCAGTGCAGTGGATGGTATTCACTTTTGTGCGCCTATAGGTCACCGACAAGAAAAAGGGGATTACCGTGAGTCTTGGCAGCCGCAGTACATGAGTGAGGCTGCGTTGAAAAAAGCGCAAGACATTGCCAAGAAAATTGTAACCTCTCTAGGAGGTTATGGAATATTTGGTGTTGAATTATTCGTATGTGGTGACGATATCATTTTTAATGAGGTTTCGCCTCGTCCCCATGATACGGGGATGGTGACGCTTATTTCGCAGAGTTTATCTGAATTTGCATTACATGTTCGTGCATTTCTTGGTTTCCCAATTGGAGTGATCCGTCAATATGGGCCGAGTGCTTCAGCGGTTATTTTACCTAATTTACAAAGCCAAAATGTGGTTTTTTCAAATATTGGTGCTGCTTTGGGGTCTGACACCCAATTACGGTTATTTGGTAAACCTGAAATTGCAGGAACTCGTCGGTTAGGTGTGGCTTTGGCGATAGCGGATTCTATTGAAAATGCATTAGATATGGCGAAGAAAACCGCGAATACAGTGTGTGTTTCTGGTTGATCTTGATGAATTTTGCGCTCAATGACTCTAAGTGAGTGAGCGCTTGTATACTTTAATTTTAACCTTGAGATTATCTTCATATAAGACTTTATTTACCTTTATTCCTAGTTTCACTGAAATGGATATCCGCTATCTTTAATTAAGAGAGTATTTAATAGAGCAAAATTGATGAGCTTAGCGTCTTATCACTTAGTAGGCATAAAAGTAGAATAAGGAAAGTTATGATGATTCATTATGTAGTTGGTTTAATGTCATTAGGATTAATATCTTTTTTATCAACAGCGCAAAATCTTGAACAACAATTCAGTTTATGGGTAGAGAACGAAAAAGATAAAATCGAGTGTTTTGAGCAACAATCTTCATTTAAGTATTGCTTAGGTAAATCATCGAATAAAGGCTTAGCTGTTTTTGATCAGAAAGGACAAGAGATTTATCAACTTTACTATTTTGATAATTGGCCTGATGAAGCGCAAGACGGGGTATATCGAATTCGCAAAGAAAATAAAATTGGTTTTGCAGACGCAATTACTGGGGAAATCGTGGTTGATGCAATTTATGATTGCGCGTATCCCTTTGAAGCAGGGAAAGCGAAAGTCGGTATCGGATGTGAAACGCAAACAGATGGTGAACACAGTTGGTGGGTTGGTGGTAAATGGACAACAATTACACGCCAATAGCACATAGATATTATAAAGCTTCAGATAACCTAACTTTGAGATTTCACGTTATTAGTGAACTTTGTTTACAATAAATTTCATTTTATTCATATGAGTTACATTTTTTAACTTATTGAAAACAAATCAGAATCGTTATATGGATCACATTTTTGACCTCATATTCCCTTCCTAAAAACCATTTAAAGTAAAAAACAAACCGCTTAATTCTATATGGCACCACTTAGCATAACTTTAGTCATTTGCTGAGTGTAATTTCATACCATATACACCATGGCAGAGCTCAATTTTTTAATTCAATACAGTTCAACCACTGCCAATTAAAAAACCATCAACGATAAATGATAAGCAACGAAAACACAGCGATATCGTTTTTTAAGATGGTTAATACAAAATCAATGGCATGTTCGTTTTACCTCAGAAGGGTGTTCTATGAACAAAAATGGTATTTTAAAGCATATTCCGTGGATGATCCTCGGGATAATCGGTGCAGTCTGTTTAGGGGTTGTTGCACTCAGACGCGGTGAGCACATTAGTGCGTTGTGGATTGTCGTCGCTTCTGTGGCGGTGTATCTCATCGCATATCGTTATTACAGCTTATATATTGCTAAGAAAGTGATGAAGCTGGATGAAACACGTGCGACCCCAGCCGTCATTAATAATGATGGTTTAAACTATGTTCCGACAAATAAAAATGTTCTATTTGGTCACCACTTTGCCGCGATTGCAGGGGCTGGGCCATTAGTCGGACCCGTTCTTGCGGCGCAAGTAGGCTATTTACCCGGTACCTTATGGTTACTAGCTGGGGTTGTGTTAGCCGGTGCGGTGCAAGATTTCATGGTGTTATTTATTTCATCACGCCGTAATGGTGCATCATTAGGGGAAATTGTTAAAGAGGAGCTTGGCCCAATTCCGGGAACGCTAGCGCTCTTTGGGTGCTTCCTAATCATGATCATTATCCTTGCTGTATTAGCATTGATTGTGGTGAAAGCCTTGGCAGAAAGCCCATGGGGTGTCTTTACCGTTGTTTCGACAGTGCCTATCGCATTGTTTATGGGGATATATATGCGATATATCCGGCCGGGACGCGTAGGTGAAGTTTCTGTTATCGGTATTGTTCTGTTAGTTGCTTCCATTTGGTTTGGTGGTGTGATTGCTCATGACCCATACTGGGGCCCAGCACTGACATTCAAAGACACGACGATCACTTATGCGTTAGTCGGTTATGCGTTTGTTTCAGCATTATTACCTGTATGGTTAATTTTAGCGCCTCGTGACTATTTAGCGACCTTCCTGAAAATTGGGGTTATTGTTGGTTTAGCGATTGGTATCGTTATTCTAAACCCTGAATTAAAAATGCCAGCTGTCACGCAATTTGTTGATGGCTCTGGTCCTGTTTGGAAAGGTACTCTATTCCCATTCTTATTTATTACCATCGCTTGTGGTGCGGTATCCGGTTTCCATGCGCTTATTTCTTCAGGGACAACACCTAAGTTATTAGCAAACGAAAAAGATGCGCGTTACATCGGTTATGGTGCAATGTTAATGGAGTCATTTGTTGCGATTATGGCACTGGTAGCGGCTTCTATTATCGAACCAGGCTTGTATTTTGCAATGAATACACCACCGGCAGCGTTAGGTATTACTATGCCTAACTTACATGAACTGGGTGGTCCAGATGGCGCAGCTATCATGGCTCAGCTCAAAGATGTGTCTGTTCATGCAGCCGCTACAGTGAGTTCATGGGGCTTTGTGATTTCACCTGAGCAAATCATGCAAACAGCGAAAGATATTGGTGAGCCGTCGGTGTTAAACCGTGCAGGTGGTGCGCCAACATTAGCGGTAGGTATTGCGTATGTCTTCCATGAAATCATGCCCGCGGCAAATATGGGCTTCTGGTATCACTTTGGTATTCTGTTTGAAGCGCTGTTTATCTTAACCGCATTGGATGCAGGAACCCGTTCTGGTCGCTTTATGCTGCAAGATTTATTAGGTAACTTTGTTCCGTTCTTGAAGAAAACCGATTCACTGGTTGCGGGTATCATCGGTACAGCGGGCTGTGTTGGGTTATGGGGTTACTTATTGTATCAAGGCGTTGTTGACCCACTGGGCGGTGTTAAGAGCTTATGGCCTCTGTTCGGTATCTCGAACCAAATGTTAGCAGCGGTTGCTTTAGTCTTAAGTACAGTTGTATTGATTAAGATGAAACGCAGTAAATACATTATGGTGACTGTCTTACCTGCAGTATGGCTATTAATCTGTACAACTTGGGCATTAGGACTGAAATTATTCAGTGATAACCCACAACTGGAAGGGTTCCTATACTTAGCGAAATCTTATAAAGATAAGATTGCGGCAGGTGGTGCAGAGTTAACTGCACAAGAAATTACTAATATGAATCACATTATTATTAATAACTACACCAACGCTGGGCTGAGTATTCTATTCTTAGTGGTTGTTTACGGTATCATTTTCTACGGTATCCGCGTTGGGATGAAAGCACACAAAAACCCAGAGCGTACAGACAAAGAAACACCTTATGTTCCTGTACCTAAAGAGGGCGTGAAAGTTTCATCTTCACATTAAGTCACCCTTCAACGGATTTGAACATCGAAAGGTGTTCAATAAATGAAAGGTCGCCCTACATTATGTGCTCATGATGTAGGGCATTTGTATTGGAGAGGCTGATGTTTGGAAATCTCGGCAAAACAGGAAAATACCTCGGGCAAGCCGCACGTATGTTAATTGGTATTCCTGATTATGATACTTATGTGCAGCATATGAGTGATAACCATCCAGACAAACCTGTGATGACATATAAAGAATTTTTTCGCGAAAGACAAAATGCACGGTATGGTGGTAGTGGTAAAGGCGGATTTCGCTGCTGTTAATCAATGAAGTGTGAGGGCAATAATGAAACCTATTAGCGTAACAATTTTAACCGGTTTTCTCGGTGCAGGTAAAACGACTCTCCTTAGCCATATTCTTCATGCTGAGCATGGCCATAAAATCGCAGTGATTGAAAATGAGTTCGGTGAAGTCCCCATTGATAACGCAATAATTGGTGATCGTGCGACACAAATTACTACATTAAGTAATGGGTGTATTTGTTGTAGCCGTTCGAATGAATTAGAAAATGCCTTATTAGATCTATTAGATGGCCTTGATAGTGGAAAATTAGACTTTGACCGTCTGCTCATTGAATGCACTGGCATGGCAGATCCCGGGCCGATCACTCAAACCTTTTTTTCCCATGAAGTCCTCTGCGAACGTTATGTATTAGATGGGATTATTACCTTAGTGGATGCTGTTCACGCTGATAAACAATTAAATGATTTCGCCATTGCTCAAGCGCAAATTGGCTATGCAGACCGTATTTTATTGACCAAAACCGATATTGAGCCAAATAATGAAGCTTTAATTGAACGTTTACAACGAATTAATGCAAGGGCGCCGATTTACTCAGTCATTCACGGTGATATTGACCTGAGTATGTTATTAGATATCGACGGTTTTTTATTGGATTCACAATTAAATGTTAAACAACCGACATTCCGTTTCGCCCCTAAACAACAAAATGAAGTAGGCTCGATTGTTCTCGAATTTAATTACCCTGTTGAACTGATGGCGGTTTCTCAGGTAATGGAAGAATTATTACTTGGCTTTGCAGATAATTTACTGCGCTATAAAGGGATCCTTTCCATTGTGAATGAGCCAAAACGCTTATTATTCCAAGGTGTTCAGCGTCTTTATAGTGCGGATTGGGATAGAGACTGGGAAGTTGATGAACAACGCCGCAGTGTATTAGTGTTTATTGGTATTGACCTACCAGAAGAGATGATCCGCGAAAAATTCGCAGCCCTAGAAGTTAATTCAAAATAGAACAATTCAAAAAAAAAGAATTTCAAGAAAAGAAATTCAAAGTCATTAGCGGCGTAGCAAGGCGGCAAAAGAAATAATCCCTAGGAGCATACACAAGTATGTGACTAGGGTTGGCGAATGCAGCCAACAACGCTACGGCGTTAAGGGCGAAGAATTAGCGGCGTAGCAAGGCGGCAAAAAGCCAACCCCTAGGTGCATACAAAATATGTAACTAGGGTTGGCGAATGTAGCTAACAACACTGCGGCGTTAAGGGCGCGCTTTAGCGGCCATAATTTCAATGATCTGCACGTCAGTATGTCTCATAGAACCCGCAGCTAAAGAACATAAATTGGCAATGGACTGGTCGACATCATCAGAAACAATACCATCCGACCCTCTGACACAGCTATTATCTAATGCCATTAGCACGGCTTTATAAGCGGCACTCGCACTGGTTGACACCTTCATTGCACAACTGTTTGATGCACCATCACAAATCATACCACTAACATCACCAATCATACTGGAAATTGCCATTGCGACGACTTCATAGCGGGATTCTAGTAACCAAGCGATGCCTGCAGCAGCCCCCATAGCTGCTGTTGTCGCAGCACATAGTGCCGATAACGCAGGAAGCTGGTTGTGAATATAAATAGCCATTAAGTGTGACAACATTAAGGCTCGAGCCAGTTGCTCTTCAGAAGATTGCAAATAATCTGCAGTGACAACCACCGGCATGGTTGCTGCAATACCTTGGTTACCTGACCCTGAATTACTCATTGCGGGCAACACAGCCCCTCCCATGCGTGCATCAGAAGCCGCGGAGGTACGGATCATAATTTCTGACATTAAGTCTTTTGAAAGCAAACCACGGTCTCGCTGGGTTTGTAATGTTTTGCCGATATGTAAGCCATAAACATTGCGTAAACCTTCTTGAGATAAGGCTTCGTTTAAATGCGCGGCTTCAAGAATAAAACGAATATCCTCTAAAGGCGCTTCGGTGGCAAATTGATACACAGACTTAGCAGTGACTGGCGGTAGTGGGACGTCAGCTGCGCAGTCAACTGGAGATTCATGGTGAGGTTGAGCCGTTGTGGCATCAAATACGGTGTGATTGTTATGAATAATTTTAACAATATTCGTATGTGACCCCGCAATGATGACGGTTGCGGATTCTGTTTGGGTATAGACCGTGGCTTCGGAGTAGATAACATCGTCGCAAGGGTGCTTAATATCAACGGTAATAGCCCCTTGTGCTAACATGGTTTTACTTAATGCAATGGCATCCGCAGATGCTGATTTTAATACTTCCAAACCTGCTTCAGCATCACCGCCAACTGCACCAAGGGCTGCAGCAATGGGTAGACCAACCATTCCTGTTCCGGGTACGGTTACGCCCATACCATTTTTCATGAGGTTAGGGGAAACGAAAGCACAGACTCGGGTCACTTTGCCATCAAGAAATGAAGCCGCTTTGGCGGCAGCATATGCCAATGAAATTGGCTCAGTACAACCTAAGGCAGGCTTTACTTCTTGCTTTACTGCGTTGATAAAATATTGCCAAAGTAGTGGTTGTGATTGAGCATGCATGGCAAGTCCCCTTAATAAAATCTTTTTTGATTTTATTATTTTAAACAACAGTCTGGAGAAAAACTTCACTAAGTTAGGGGATTTAAAGAGAGTGGAGAGAAATATTATCTCTAATTTGAATTATAAAAATGAAAAATTTCTAACTTTGAGCTTAGTCACAAAAGTCCTGCCTATAATATTCGGCAGGACTGAGTGATAACTGCACAGATTAGCTTTCTACATCAAGACGCTTACTTTGCCACTTACGTGAACGCCAGCGCCATGCATTGGTTAAGCCGCGCAACCATTCATCAGCAAAGAAACCTAACCAAATACCTAAGAGGCCCATCTCCATTTTTATGCCTAAGAAGTAGCCTAATGGGATAGCGACGCCCCACATAAAAATAATAGCGGTACACAGAGGAAAGCGAGCATCGCCAGAGGCACGCAAGGCATTTACCATCACGATATTAATTGTTCTGCCGGGCTCTAAGAACACCGAAAGTAAAAATAATGGCAGCAGTACCTTAATAATACCTTGGTCATCAGTAATATTATTTAAGATAGGATCACGGAATAACCAAAAAGCAATGACGACACCAATTGTTACGTAAAAACCCATTTTAAGGCTTTTTACACCGCGCCTAAAGGCATCTTCAAAGCGTTTTGCTCCAACAAGGTGGCCAACCATAATTTCATTACCAATACTGATAGAGATCCCGAACAGCATGATAAACAATGACAATTGGAAATAGAGCGTTTGTGCCGCAAGAGACGTTTCCCCCATGAGACCGATAAACGCAGATGCGGTCATAAAATGGAGGATCCACACAAGATTTTCCCCCGCAGAGGGTAATCCAATATGTAAAATCTTACCCAACATTTTCCGTGACCAGTGTATTAACATCATTGGGACAAATTTAATTCTCAGCCCATAAAATAGTAGGCAGAAAAGTAAAATAACGGCAACAATACGCCCAACGACTGTTGACCAAGCAACGCCTTCAAGGCCGTATTGTGGTAAGCCGAAGAAACCATAAAGCACAATGATATTACCAAATACTGTAATCACATTAGCGATTAATGTGACCCACATTGCGGGTTGCGCTTTACCATAAACCCGCAAGCATGCCGCTAAAATAATTGAAATCGCTTCAGGGATTAAACAAATCCCTAGAATACGTAAATAAGTATAACCATCAGCCATTAAATGCGATGGCATATTCATAATAGTTAGAATGCTATAGCCAAAAAATAACGCAACTAATGCGCTGGAAAAACCAAGAATAAAGTTAAAAGCGATTGAAATATGAATCGCTTGGCTGGCTTTTTCTCGGCGGCCTGCCCCTAGGTATTGGGCTATAACAACGCTACACCCCACACTGATAAAGTTAAAAATAGTGATAAATAGGTCAAACACTTGGTTTCCCACCCCCATAGCAGCAAGGTAGGCTGTAGACACGTGACTAACCATGTAGGTATTAATTAATAATGTGGCCAAATGAAGAAAAATATCGATAAAAATTGGCCAGCTGAGCGAAAAGAGTGACCGCTCAGTCACATCGGATTGATGCATTGAGAACCTTTATATATTCATGAATGATAGGGAAAGCTTTCTGATGGGCTAATTCTACATGGATTTCAACAATGAAAATAGGGTTAAAATGCGTCTGATTTAATTAGGCTAATGTTTTGTTTACTTTTAATTATTCTGTTAAATTCAATTTCGCTATAAATAATTTAATGAGCAACATCAGAACTGTATAGGAGCAAAAATGACAAAAATTAAAGCAGCAATAGTGGGCTACGGTAACATTGGTCGCTATGCACTAGAAGCTGTTCTGGCCGCTGAGGATTTTGAGTTAGTCGGGGTAGTTCGTCGCAATACGCAAGATATTCCTGCTGAGCTTTCTGGATATAAAGTGGTTGATGATATTGAAAAACTTGGGAAAGTTGATGTTGCACTCTTGTGTTCACCAACGCGTGCTATCGGCCCATTAGCAGCTAAAGTTTTGAGCCTCGGTATTAATACGGTTGATAGTTTTGACGTGCATTCAGATATTGTGGCGCTAAAACACAGCTTAGATGACGTTGCGAAACAGCATAATAGCGTGGCGGTTGTTTCTGCCGGATGGGATCCTGGCTCGGATTCGATTATGCGTACATTGATGCTAGCAATGGCACCAAAAGGGGTAACTTATACGAATTTTGGTCCAGGGATGAGTATGGGACACAGTGTGG
Organism: Providencia sp. PROV109; assembly: GCF_033681625.1. NCBI lineage: Bacteria > Pseudomonadati > Pseudomonadota > Gammaproteobacteria > Enterobacterales > Morganellaceae > Providencia > Providencia sp. PROV109. Next base: position 3,632,597 of record NZ_CP096320.1, on the reverse strand, counting down.
CCGCTAAAGCTATCAATGGCGTAAAAGATGCCCTTTCTGTCACAATTCCATTAGGAACAGGGGTTCATCGTCGTATGGTTTATGTTGAATTAGACGGAGGCGCTAAGTTCGATGAGGTGGCTCAAGCGATTAAAGCAGACAGCTACTTTTCTTCTGATGAAACACATATTCGTCAGGTGGATAGCATTGATGCATTAAAAGATGTTGGGCACGGTGTGCACATGACTCATAAAGGGGTTTCAGGGGCAACACATAACCAGTTGTTCGAATACTCAATGCGCATTAATAACCCTGCACTGACTTCTCAATTTATGGTTTCTGCCGCACGAGCGACGATGAAACAAGCAGCAGGCGCATATACAGTGATTGAAATTCCACCAGTGAATTTCTTACAAGGTGATTTAGATACGCTGATCGCCAAACTGGTTTAATTAAATTTAATCTATCTGTGGCATGACATTTATTCGTTCATGCCATCTTGTCGATATTTCTTACACTTTACCTCGCTTTGAACCTGCCATTCAGACTTTAGCCACTGTTTATTTTTTGTGTGATCAAGTAGCTTATTAATAAAGTGATATTGGTGAGATGGAGTGAGCTAATGGTAAAACCACCAAGGAATGGGAAAGATAAAAACCAAGGTTTTTTCCCAGAACAATCTTCAGTAAAAAGTGTGAAGGAGAACCCGCATTCTTTCAGTATTATTCGTGCTTTTTCTAAAATAATAAACTACGGTTTTTCATTGTTTTATGTTGGTTTTATTCTATCTGTATGGTTTTTTCCTGAATACTATACGGTAGAAATTATTTATAACCTGACGTTGATCCTGATTTTTGAATTTATTTTAGTTCACTCGGGCGTCTTTATGGCGGTATTTCGTGATTGGCGAGTATTAACGTTATTTGCTCTTTTCTATGGTCTTTTTGCACTGGCCATCAATATGTCAGTATTAGGTGATTCCCCATTAATTTTATATTTATACAGTGCCACTGTTGCCAATCGAATGCTTTTTGGTTTAACCAGCCGAACAGAGCAAGAACGTTCAGAAAATATGGGCTATTCAGCATTAATGGCACTCAATTTTATGTTCTGTATTTTCTCGGTGTTAATTTTATCTTTCCTCGTGCCTTATGGCGGATTAACGCCTGAATATTTAAGGTCGATTGACTATTATTCGAGTATTTCTAGCGGTGGTGAATTCCCGGAGAAACCCCATGTGGCTTTTGCCTTTGGCGTGCTCTACTTTGGTATGCCTATATTTATGGCTTGTCTAACACATTTCTTATGCAAAGGGCATTCTATTTACCAGAAAAAGGGAAGTAACTTTCGTGGCTAGAAAGATAAAAAAACGCCTACCGAAGTAGGCGCCTGGTGTTGGCAAAATATAAAGTAAAAAAACTAACGTGTAATTGATTTAAATTTTTGTGTGGTGGCGGTTAATGCCACTTCTGTTGGTAAACGTTCCATTGAGCTGGCACCATAGAAACCATGGCAATCAGGGCAGTTGGCTAAAATATATTCAGCATCTTCAGGGGTGGCTATTGGGCCACCGTGGCACAGAACAATCACATCTTCGCGTACTGATTTTGCCGCTTTTGCCCATTCATTGATTAGTGGAACGCAATCTTTGAGCGTCAGGGCTGTTTCTGCTCCAATATTACCCCCAGTCGTTAGCCCCATATGTGGCACAATAATGTCGGCACCAGCTTGAGTCATCGCAATGGCATCTTCAGCGCTAAAAACGTAAGGCGTAGTGAGCAAATCTTTCTCATGAGCGAGACGGATCATCTCAACTTCTAACCCATAGCCCATTCCTGTTTCTTCTAAATTGGCGCGGAAATTGCCATCAATTAAGCCGACGGTAGGGAAATTTTGTACTCCTGCAAAACCTGTTGCTTTGATATCATCAAGGAATTTATCGAATTGGCAGAATGGGTCTGTTCCATTCACACCCGCAAGGACAGGAGTATGTTTTACTACGGGTAAAACCTCTTTTGCCATATCCATAACGATTTCATTCGCATTGCCATAGGCTAATAAGCCTGCAAGTGAACCTCTACCTGCCATGCGGTAACGGCCTGAGTTATAGATAACGATTAAATCGATACCGCCCGCTTCTTCACATTTAGCAGATAGCCCTGTTCCTGCGCCACCACCGATGATTGGTTCTCCCCGAGCAATCATGTCTCTAAATTTTTTTAATAAATCTGCGCGGTTATGTTTCATAGTTAACCTCTATTATTTGTTCAAAATTTCCTGGTGAAGCTGAATAACCTGGTCACAAAACTCTGTGGAGTTAATATGATAAGGACTCAAAATAAGTTGTCTTTTCTCTGTTATTATTAAATTTGCTGTTAAAGCATCAATGAAGGCTTGATCTGCGATAGGATCCCAAAATGGAGCACCATCAACATCTAATGCTGAAAAGCCTGCTGTTGGGATGATAAAGCGCACTTCACCATTACAACGATTTAATTTTTCTGCAATCCAACGACCCATTTGCTGATTTTCTTCTTTGGTCGTTCTCATTAAAGTGACTTGAGCGTTGTGATGATAAAATAAGCGATTTTGGTAGTGTTCGGGCACAGTCGAAGGGCGGCCGAAATTCACCATATCGAGAGCTCCACAAGACATCACGCAAGGGGTTTGAGTGCGTTCAATGGCACCAAAACGGTCTTCATCACAAGCTAATACCCCACCAAATAAATAATCACATACTTCGGTGGTTGTAATATCTAAAACAGAATGTAATAACTGGCTATCAATTAGTTTTTCCATGGCTTTGCCACCACTGCCTGTCGCATGGAAGACTAGACAGTCATATTGCGCCTCTAACTCTGTTGTGAGCTGCTGTACGCATGGGGTCGTTACTCCGAACATGGTTAGTGCAATTGCTGGTTTTAAGTCATGCGGTTGTTCTTCGTCGTCAAACCAAACAGCTCCTGCTATTTGATTAGCAGCATTTTTTAATACTTTGCGGGAAATGATATTCAAACCTGATACATCAGTGACGGAGTACATCATCGAAATATCACTCGCGCCGATATAACCAGAAATATCCCCTGATGCCATTGTGGAAACCATTAATTTTGGAATACCTACGGGCAATACTTGCATGGCGGGTGTAATGAGTGCGGTTCCACCCGAACCACCTAAACCAAGAATAGCGGCAACATCTGTTTGTGCGGCAAGATAAAGGCTGAAAGCCTGTGCCATAGCTTCAATGGCTTTACCGCGGTCACCACAGAAAACGGCCTCAGTACCAAGTGGATGAAAACTTGCGACAGTGTGTGCGCTGATATCTGCGTTTTTTTCTAATTGCGTTGGTTGTGTTGTCAGGTCAACAGTACGTACCGCCAATCCGGCGTTTTTGATTAATTCACTAACATAAAATAGTTCAGCACTTTTAGTGTCAAGCGTCGTTACAATATAAATAAAACCCGGATGTTTTTTCATATACAAACCCTTTCAGAGTAAAACGAGCGTTGAATTTTTCATCATAATGAGACTATAGTATCATTATGATTGATTGTAAAATGAGATTGTAGTCTCATTTTTGGTTTATTATGACGTTATTGACTGATAATGTTTTTATCCTATTGATAAAATAGTATAAATTATTATTTATAGACCTGAGCTATTTTGAGTATATTTGGATATTTAAAAGATATAATTGTGATTGTTATGATTTTTGCTATTACTTTTAAATCACCTTTATGAATAATTTCTTTAAATCATCAACCAAGTGCATTTACCTATTCACACTTATATGTTTTCATGAGCTCTAACTCATTTTATAGTAAGTGACAGTATTTTAAGGATAAATTAATGTCTAAAACTAATTCACATTCAGAATACAAAGGGACACGAAAACGAACCTATGTATTGTTGATTAAGACGGCTTTAGATTTATTTGAAAAAGGGGCGATGCCTTCTGTTTCTGAGTTGGCACTTGAGGCGGGAGTTTCTCGTGCGACAGCTTATCGTTATTTTCCGACACAAGCCGATTTAATTACTGCAACGGTTAATGAAAGTTTAGGTCCTATTTTAACTTGGCGCCCGCAAAGTGAGCAAACCGAAGAGCGTATTGACGAGCTATTAACCTATGCTTTTCCACGTATGTTTGAACATGAAGGTGTTTTACGAGCCGCGCTGCAAGTATCATTACAGCAGTGGGCACAGGGGCGAGCAGCTCCACAAAGCATTAAAGATAAGCGTCTAGAACGCGGTAATCGTAAAGAAATTCTTGCAATGGTCACATCGCCAATGAAATCAGAATATCCGCAAGAAATTATTGATAAAGTGATTCGTGCTTTTTCTGTTATTTATGGTTCTGAAATATTTTTAGTACTAAAAGATATTTGGAAAATGGATGATGCACAAGTAACACAATTAGCACAATGGATGTCCAAAGCGGTTATGAACCAAGCTCATGCTGATAACATAAAGAGAAGGAAATAAATTTTTCACTGTACCGTGTCAATCTAAGTTAAAAAGATTTTTTCAGACCAAGTTAAAATAATAAGATCAAAACCTAATAAATAGATAAATGTTGGTGGATATCACTAGGGTGATAAATAAATAAAAACTAAAGCTATATGGCTTAAATAATATGATATAAATTAGGGATATAAAAAGACTTAATGGTTAATACCATATGAAGAAATTATTAAAAATGATAGGTGGGATTTCCATCTGTGCTTTAATCGGTGGCGGGCTTACTTACCTAGGAGTTCCCCTTGCATTGATGTTTGGCCCGATCATTGCCATTATCATTTTTCATCGTTTTGGTATTTCCTTCGCAATTCCTAAACACACCATTAGTTTTGTTCAAGTCACGTTGGGAACCTCTGTGGGCTTGATGTTCAATCAAGTATCTCTTAATGAAGCGGACAATTTATTTCTTTTATTATTGATGTTGGTTGTTTGTTTGGCTGTGCAATTTTCGTTTAGTTTTTTTTGGTTTTACCGGAAAGTCGGTTGGACAAAACAAGAGGCAATGCTTGGCTCTGTACCCGGTGCTATGGCGGCAATCCTCGCATTAACAGACCACACCCATACACCGCCTCAGAAAATTGTTATTTCCCATACAATTCGCTTAATTATTCTTATCTTATTAGCAGGAATTGTTGTTGGCAGTGATGGTGACCCACAACCGATAATAGAATTGCCAGAATTGACATTAATTTCAACGGGATGGCTACTGCTTATTATTGCTGTTGGGGTGATTTCAGGGGCCATTTTACAGCGTTTAAAAGTTCCTGCGCCTTTTATGTTGACGTCATTAGCGGCGGCAACACTCATTCAAGGTTGGGCTGATATCCCATTGAATTTTCCACTGATGTTGACTGAACTTAGTATGGTATTGATTGGGATGAACATTGGTAACCATTTCATTGTGTTCCCACTTTCCTCGTTGATTAAAAATATATACTCTTCAGCTCAAGTCGTGGTGGTTAATATCGTGCTGACTTTTCTTATCACGGTATTTGCATCTTGGATTACAGGCTATGATATTTCGGTGTTACTGTTAGCTTGGGCCCCAGGAAGTATGGAAGCGATGACATTCGCAGCAATTACCATGAATTTAGATGCAGGCTTTGTTATGTCAAACCATATTATCAGGATGGTAATTATTCAAAGTATTCCATCGATAGCTTTGTTTTGGCAAGAAAGAAGGCAGAAAAGAAAGAATAATTTAGAGTAAAGAAAGAAAACATGCAGGCGATATTTTGGCATGTTTTCTTGATGGGCTTTCTTATCAGCTTACTTGACGTAAGCAAAGAGGCCAAGAGAATCCCGTGCAAGGGACTGGCATTTAAACTCAGTGGTGAGTGGTATCCCTTTTAGGTCACTATAACTTTCTTTGTTAAGGGCGGTCATTTTTTCCGCATTATAGTTGCTAAGGTCCCATTTGTTACTTTTAGCAAAGTAAACAATGGCACGTTCAATTTCTCTATCTGGGATTTGTGAATACCCGCAATCATATTTTAGATAAATAAAAACAGCCGTGAGATCAGCAAGATCTTCAGCTTCGTTGTTGGAAAGGGCTCTGGCAGAATTGGTTATCCCTAACAGAGTCATTAAGCATGACATCAATATAAATTTGCGCATTCGTTATTCTATCTGTTTTCTATGTCAAGTTACGTTAGCATAAGAATAGAATTGTTAGTCAACTATATTTTTCTTAAATCCATGTAATAAACCCACATTTTTAGAGTGGCTTTATTGACCTTCCTGTAAGGGGAAGCTTTATCATACCTCCATTAAACCATGTTTTGCTTCGAAAGTGTAATTTGTCATAAATTACACCACTGATGATTATCGATTTGATAAATAAAAGGAAGGTTATCAATGCTACGTCGCGATTTTCTTAAGTTAAGTGCTATCACATATGCTGCAAGTGCGCTGCCTATTTGGAGCCGCATCGCGGTAGCAGCAGGAAATTATCCAACATTAGCGATTCCACCCTTATTGGAGCCTGATGCGCAAGGCAACATTCAGGTCGTTATTCAGCAGGGCGTTTCGCAATTTGTTCCAGGAAAGCAAACGACGACATGGGGTTATAACGGTAATTTATTAGGCCCTGCAATTAGTTTGAAAAATGGACAAAATGTTAATATCAATATTATTAACAAACTGGCAGAAGACACCACGGTTCATTGGCACGGTTTAGAGATTTCAGGTGAGCAAGATGGCGGCCCTCAAGCGATAATCCAACCAGATACAAGCCGTAAAGTGAATTTTACGGTAAATCAAAGCGAAGCGACATGTTGGTTCCATCCTCATACTCATGGAAAAACCGGTTACCAAGTGGCGATGGGGTTAGCTGGTCTTGTATTAATTAAAGATGATGACAGCACAAAACACGGCTTACCAAGCGATTGGGGTGTTGATGATATTCCTGTCATTTTGCAAGACAAACGCTTAAAAGATGATGGGCAAATTGATTACCAGCTTGATGTGATGAGTGCGGCTGTGGGGTGGTTCGGTGACATCATGCTAACGAATGGTGCTGTTTATCCTAAACATGTTGCCCCGAAAGGTTGGCTGCGCTTAAGGTTATTGAATGGCTGTAATGCTAGAAGTTTAAATATTTCCACCAGTGATGGACGTAAAATGTATGTCGTTGCGAGTGATGGTGGTTTATTAGCCGAGCCGATTGCGGTAACAGAATTACCTATCTTGATGGGAGAGCGTTTTGAAGTATTAATTGATGCCTCCGATGGTCGTGCATTCGATTTGGTAACTCTACCTGTCGGGCAAATGGGTATGACGATCGCACCATTTGACCAGCCTTTGCCAGTACTGCGTATTGAAACAACGTTGACGAAGGGAGAAGGTGACTTACCATCAACACTTGCAGCAATGTCTGCTATTCCTTCTCTTGCTGGCTTAAATCGCCGTCGTTTCCACTTAATGATGGATATGCGTTTGGACATGCAAGGCATGATGATGTTACGTGAAAAATATGGCGACCAAGCCATGGGTAACATGGGCGGTCATGGTGCAATGATGGGGAATATGAACCACGGTAACATGAATGCAGGTAATATGAACCATGGAAATATGAATCATGGAAATATGAATGGCAAAATGGGAAGTGGCGGCCACTGTGGTACAGGTTCTGATGGTTTGGATATTCATAGTGCGAATACTATAAATGGGCAAGTTTTCTCAATGACGCATCCCGCATTCAATGCCCCTATGAATCAGCAAGAAATTTGGGTCGTTTCAGGGCGTGGCGATATGATGTTGCACCCATTCCACGTCCATGGCACACGTTTTCGTATCCTAAAAGAAAACGGCCAAGCCGTAGCACCTCATCGCCAAGGGTGGAAAGATATTGTTAAAGTGGAAGGGCAGGTGAGTGAAATTTTAGTCGAGTTTAAACACCCTGCAACTCAACAGCACCCTTATATGGCCCATTGCCATCTTTTGGAGCATGAAGATACAGGAATGATGTTGGGCTTCACTGTCAGTTAACAGCATTATTTATTTTCAGAGAAAATGCAGTGTGAAATTTTAGCACTGTATTTTCCTTTATTAGTATATGCGTGCTGCCTATGTTAAAATTACGTGCTTTCCATTCCCATAGATGCGTAATAGAAGATGAAACATACCCTTGAAGTGATGATCTCTGAAGAAGAGATTGCTCAACGAATTAGTGAATTAGCTGATAAAATTAGTGCTCATTATCAAAAGCTTGATGGTGAATTAGTCCTTGTTGGCTTGCTGAAAGGTTCATTTATTTTTATGGCTGATTTATGCCGTAAGATTGATGTTCCTCATGAAGTCGATTTTATGACTGTTTCAAGTTATGGCAATGCGATGACATCGAGCCGTGATGTTAAAATTGTCAAAGATTTGGACGAAGATATCCGTGATAAACACGTATTAATCGTTGAAGATATTATCGACTCTGGTAATACTTTAAATAAAGTTCGTGAAATTTTCGAATTACGTGGCCCTAAATCTGTCGCTATTTGTACATTACTGGATAAACCTTCACGTCGCGAAGTGCAGGTTCCTGTTGAGTGGATTGGTTATTCTATTGAAGACAAATTTGTGGTGGGTTACGGTATCGACTACGCTCAACAATATCGTCATCTGCCTTATATTGGTCATGTAACGTTACTTGAAGATTAATATTTGGTGACCTTATAAAGAAGAGCCGCGTTTAGCGGTCCTTCTTACTGTAGCTAGATAGTATAGGTTAGCAGTATACTGAGCGCCACAGTAGGGCGCTTTTCCTACTTTGCAATTTATTATTCGTAAGTCACTTCTACGTCCATAGTCGCATTGGCTTTACCTGGAAGAATCGTTTTTTCCATTTGTATATAATACGAGTTAAAGTATATCGATAGTTTTCCGTCAACATTTGACGGGGAAACCAAAGTACCACGGCCACCTATTCCCATCCTATACCACAGCGTTCGGTCATTACTGTATTCTATTCTTATTCCAACACCTCTGGCTCTATCAGAAGAGTTATCTATATCTAGAACTGTGTTAGAACCTGAATATTGACGTCCTTGAAGAGCAATATTAATTTTAGTGTCTTTATCGCAATCAAAATCAATCTGCCATCTCACATCTTTGCTTTGCGTGTTGACACCACTACCAAAGCCAGACTGGCCAATAGTATAATCACCAAGATGAACATTTTGTATTCTTGATGATTGGACGGAGCAAGTATTAGAAGATACTCGTCCTGTAATATTAAAAACGGCATCATAACCGAATGATTTAAAAGAAAATAATGATGTCATTATTACAAAGCAATGAATTGCATATTGAGTTTTTTTATTCATTGCTTCCCCTTAATTATTTCGTACAACGAATGTAATAGAGGCATTTGCCGTACCTGGTGTTGCGCTATTTGCTAATTGCTTATAGCGCGCACGCAATTGAACTGTATTAGTTCCTGAGGCTGTCCCAGCCGCACTAATTAATGTGCTGACTTCATTTGCATTTTTTGCTTCCCAACGTTTGCGCTCAGGCGAATAAGCTTCAACTTGAATTGCCATTCCGCTCGCTGAACCTTCAGTCTGATCCAACTCAAATAGCTTTCTATCTAGCGCAGCAGGAGTTCCTTCTAAGGCGCCACTCACTTGTCGATTTACTGTTGAACAATTAAAAACCAAATCAAATTCCACCCAATCCGTCACTGAGTTACGAGGGAAGTTGCTTCCATCACCTTCTAAAAACCACATTCCTAAATCAACACCTTGCGCAGCAGAAGATATGCTACACGTTTCACCTTTAATCGAACCTGTGAAATTCACCTTGATATAGGCATCCACAGCCATCACATTCATTGGCATTAGAGATATAAAAAACAGTACAAATAGATTTAAATTATGTTTCATAAATAATGACCCTTGATTATTTATACACAAGGGTAACCGTAACCTGTGCATTACCATGAGTTGCCTTCACTTCATTTGATGTTTTGACATATCTGAATTCAAATGTTTTTGTGACAATGGGGCTCAGACTTGCTTTATCCAGCAAGGAATAGACATAATTGTTGGATAAGGTACGGTCTCCTCCTAATTTCAATGGGGAAGATTGACCCGCTTCGTATACTCGCACCGCAAACCCAGGGTTTTCGCTTTCATTTTCTAAATAAATAATATCTGTATTTATATTACTTGGATGCAAGTTATCAGCTACGGTGTAGGCTACAGACATGATGGCAGGGCAGTTAATCGTAATCGACTGTTGAGCATGGCCAAAGGTATCTCCTATATTTAACGAGCGAACTTTAGCGATGTCATGGACGCCGAGGTCGACCGATTGTCGAACTGATGAAACTGCACAAGTACGTTGTGCCCATGAAATCAATGTTGATGCAGGCAATATTTCCCCTACTGATGAGATCCAATTCATATCACCACTGCATTGCACTTTGACTGGATTAAAATGTGTAACAGCTTTATCCGTTCCTTCAATATCTCCTTGAACGGTTTTGACATACATCATTCGTGTTTCAAGTTGTAGCGATGATGAGCCATCAATGGCACTAATTTCGCTATTATTTCCTGTTAATGGATACCATTGGCTCGTTCCTTTTTGCCTTAATGCCATGACATAACCCACGCCATTAATGCCAGTGCTAAAAACGGGGTAACTCCCTGATCCATCATTAATCACCATTCCTACGGGTTGGCTATTTACTTGAGGAGTAAAATTAAAGTTTCCCGGCCCTTCAGCAACACATAATTCTTGATTCCCTGTAGATTCAAATTGCTTCCAGCCATTACCCAATATCGCTTCACGGGGAAGTTTATGAGCTGCCGTATCAATTTCTAAATCCCCTAAATTGATACGAAACTGCCCGACACTGAGCGCGTTAAATGAAAACAAGGTAATACCAACCAAAGCAATAATTTGTTTTATATTCATATTCAAAACCTATTTTATTGGCAGTTGACGGGCAATATGGGTAAATGATGCTTCAAGTGTTCAGCGGTTAATTTATATTCGGCAATACACTGATCTTCTTGGTTTTTACCCCATTTAATTTGTAGCCGCCCTTGCTCTGGCATCCCACTGAGATACACATCACCATTATCACCGACAATACCTGAGCTCATATTTTGGTCATCACTTTGAGCGAATTGGGCCATTGCACCGAAAGGCACTGGTTTTCCATTATGAGTAACATTAAATAATAATCGGTAACCGACATGAGTTTGGTAGCTTGCCAAAATTGCGGCGCCTTTTGTTGGTACCGCATTAACTGTATTGGTTTTTAATTCAACATTTTCAGGTAAAGAGTCAATGTTGAGGGATATTTCATTTTTAGTATAAGGGTTGAGATAAGGCACAATTGCGTAACCTCGAGAATCGGTTGAAATATTAGCTCGATTTAAAACTTGCACATTTTCCGCCCCCGGAGCTCGAATAATCGCGAAAGAATCATAGATAGGCTGGGCTAAAGTGATACCATATGGATGAGCAACAATCGCCCCTGTTAAACCATAGTTTGCTCGCTGTGAATATCTATCATAGCCATAGGCCGCATTAGCAACACCGTAACTTCCTCGATAAGATGCCGAGGCATTTCCACTACCACGAGTTTCTTTATTTCCATATGACTGCTGAACAGCGTAATTAATATTATTTTTTTCGCCAAGAGTACCACTTACTCCCATCATTGCGTCTGCATTGCCGCTGTTATCCGCTGTAATACTACTATTTATCGATGTGTAATTGCCGGATGTATTATTAAGTGGAATAGAAACTGAAAAAGAGAAGTAATTATCAGCTTTACGTTGATAAGCACTATCAGAATAACTGTAATTAAAGTTATAAGTGATCCCATCAAAGCTTTTGTTATAACCTGCATTTAATGAGCGTTCTTTACCCGAACGGTTCCAATAATCTTGCTGATAACTAGAAAAATAAATATTACCGAATTCATTTAGTGACTGATTTAGTGAGATTTGAAAGCGATTTTTTTTATTATCGCGATATATTTTAGGTTGATTACTGTTAGCTTCACTGAATGAATAAAAACCTTCCGTTGAGTAACGATAGTTAGCTAAAGTTACAGATGTACCAGTCGAGGTCACGTTTTTGGAGTATTGAAAACGATATGACTGCCCACTGTCGGTATCTTCTTTCCCTAATAAATTTTGGCTATTTGCTTGTGTAACATCAGCCGATAGTGCTCCCAAACTACCTAAATTAATTCCCATTCCTATCGCATAAGATTGGTAATTTTTTGATAGTAAAGTTCCAACATACCCAGTAATACCTTTTGGTAACCCATAAATAAAAGTACTTTGCAGGAAATCAGGTTCTACTTCACCGGAGGCATTAGATTTATATTTTCCCCCCGTTAATGAATACTTGAGTTGCCCTTCTCGCTGCATAATAGCAATTGATGAGAACGGAACAGTAAATGAGCGTTCAGAACCATCCGCTTCTTTAATTATAACGGTTAAGTCACCGCTAGTCCCTGTTGGGTATAAATCATCAATTTCAAATGCACCTGGAGAGACATAGGATTGATAAATAACATAGTTATTTTGTTTAATCGTAACTTCTGCGTTACTTTGAGCTATTCCCCTAATAATGGGAGCAAAACCTCTCATTGAACTAGGTAGCATGGATTCATCACTTTGTAATTGAATACCACGGAATTGAAAACCATCAAAAATCTCACTTGGTGTCGCGGTGTCACCAATCACTAATTGAGATTTTAAGAAATTAATCCCTCTTTCTAAGCTAGTCTCAATGTTTTTCCATTCGCGTTCTCCACTATTATCCGTATAAGTCGAATAGTTTTTTAAACGCCATGGGCCTAGATTTCCAGTGCTACGAAGGTTGAAATAATGAGAGTTTGTATCTTTGGCGTTATTACGACTCCAATTGTTTGAACCACTATAATAATAATTTAAGATTAAAGCAGGAACACCATTTTCCCATTGACTAGCGGGAACAGTACCTAATGCTTGTTTATTCATAGCAATTTGAGGTATTGAGATATTCAGCTTCTGTTGATTCAATTCAAGCGTAGATTTTGCCTCGGGTATATATTCGCCTATTGGGCCTATATATTGCCCAGCAGAAAGTGCAGCCAATGCTGGAATAGAATTAACTTTAACTCCCCAAAGTGCTAATTCTTCTTTTGTTATGCGTGGAATTAATTGGCTTGATTTATCATCCTTAACAAATTCGATAACCTTAGAATCCATTAAAATACCATTTACGATAATATCGACATGATATTCTCCCGCTAACTGGCCTCCAGGGTTAGCAAACTGGTCTAAATTAGGTAGATCTGCAATATTTTGGCCATCAATGACGCTGAGTGAGCTAGGACTAAAATAATCTTCCGCAGATACATGACTAATGCTTATTCCAGCCAAAATTATTGCAGTTACTACCTGACATATTTTTTTTAATCGAAAATAAGTTACCCCATTATGCAAATCGGTTATCGCGTCATAATGACGATTTAATGGATGTTGCTTTCTTGAAATGCAGCGCATAATGAATGTTCTTCCAACTGATTATTTTAATGTCTGAGTTTTCGCTTTCGTTATCGTTCCATGGTCATTAATTGCACTCCAAGTAACTTGGTTTGCTTGAGTTCCCGAAATATTCCATGACGCTTCGCCCAGAGGAGGGACCATGCCTGGTTCTGCAATTTCTTTATTACCAACCTTCAACTCCCCGAATGAAACATAATAAGGCGTTGGATTATTTGCTTTTAAATAGCTTCCTTGTTTTTTAAAGGTTAATTTTTCATACGCAATTAATGCTTCTGCTGTTGGTAAATCTGCAGGGCGATAAAATAATTTAATCTTGTTATTAATTGAAATCGTTAAATTATTTGTTGCATTTGGGTCAGATGGTGGAATTGATTTAACATTTAGCCAATAAACTGATTCTTTATCAGAGGGTAACTGAGAATCTGTTAAAACAATTCGAATAGCATTGGCTGATTCAGGTTCAATGCGAAAAAGTGGAGGAGTTACAGTAAACGGTACTTTTTGCTTATCATTATTATTAAAATTATTTACCCAAGATTGTACAAGATAAGGTGTTTTGTCATCATTTCTCACTGAAATTGAAGCTTCTTTCTTATTGCCTTCATAAATAACACGAGTGCCACCTAAAATAACACTGGCGTTTGCATTAAGAGTCGTCATAAATAAAAGCGCTAATGAAATGAGATGCTTTTTCAAAATTTTCCCCTATAAAAAGAGGGAACGAATGTTCCCTTAATTCAGTGAACTATTGGTTATATTGAATAGTGACAGTAACGTCAGCGTTTGCTTTACCAGCAGTAACTTCATTTGCGGTTGTAACGTAACGCGCATAATATGTTTTTTCGCCACTATTACCTTTCAAATCAATACCATCAGCTTCTGTGTCTGGAGTATAGAAATTTGTTCCGTTAACATCACCAGAAATACCAATACCAACACCTTCAGCCTCATTGACAGCATATAATTGGTTGTTATCTGGGTGTGCGGTTCCTCCGAAGGTGACGCGAGCACGTGCTAATGTTGCAGGGCAGCCACTCAAGCCTATTGTTAAAGGAACTGCATCAGTTAATTCACCGACTTTATCGAAGGTGTTAGTCATCCAAGTGCCAAGTTGCACTACACCTTCATTTTTGTTTGTATTATTAACTTCAATAGTACAAGTCGTATCAATAAATTGACCTTTGAAGTTTATGGTGCCTTTAGCATTACCGCTATCAATTGCAGCATGTGCCACACTTGATAATGAAACCATAATAATTGATGCCATTAATACTGACTTTTTAAAAATCATAGGAACCTCTTATCTATCTAGTAAAGAATCATTAATTATATTCAGGTTAGATGACTAAGTTATTTTTTAATAACTATTATCCCATATATTTCACACATCAAAATTATATTAGTGTTTTTAAAGTAAATCCATTAAACGAGTAATTTTAAGTATTTTACTTAGATTGCGATGTTTAACCTTTAAATAACACTTTTAAGTTAATAATATAGATGAATAATCCAATAAATTGACATTTTCTTAACTGTTAACGATAACAATCATATTAAAATTAAATTTAAATATTATTTAAGTAACTGTAACATTGTATTTCGTTTGAAATATAATTTAACGGATATATGCAGGCTAATATTCTTATTATACGGGGTGAGTGGTATTAAAAATTTCCAAAGTTGGCATTTAAGGTGTTTAAAGCTTATTTGCTGTAGGGGAGATGTAAGAACTCATAAGATATGATCTGGCAGTGCTATAAAATCACCTTTTTATTTTTACCTTTTTCAGGTAAATAAAATGAATGATAAGACCATGAATTTTAATGTTTTCAATAAGAAACTATTTATGGTTTAAATTAAAGGGGTAGTAAACTTTCTTTAATATATAATTTTTTATTAAATTTACTTTAGTTTTGATTTTTTATCGAGAATATTCTTTGCTTGATTAAGTGATTTTACTTAAAAATAAAAGGCCATATCTAATTAGCTGAATGACAACGATAGATATGACCTTTTTATTATTTATAATCTAGGCTAAATTAACTGCGTAACCCTCTACCTTGTTCAATCAAATACCAAGTTAGTAAATAAAAAACTATCAAGAAAATCATCAGTACACCAAGAGTAATTGCGATTGATACATCTGCAATACCTAGGAATCCATATCTAAATCCACTAATCATATACACGATAGGGTTTAATTTAGATATAGCCTGCCAAACTGGCGGTAATAAGGATAGCGAATAAAAGACACCACCTAAATAAGTTAACGGTGTTAGGACAAAAGTAGGAACGATACTGATATCATCAAACGTCTTAGCAAAAATTGCATTTAATAGCCCAGCAAGTGAAAATACAATAGCGGTTAGCAACAAGGTTACTACAACCATAACCCATGAATGGACTTGTAGTGGAATAAAAAATAGTGACACTAACGTGACTAAAAAACCAACTAGGATCCCACGAGCAACACCTCCACCAACAAAACCAGCAATAATTATGTGTGTTGGAACAGGTGCAACCAGTAACTCTTCAATATTCTTTTGAAATTTAGAACCAAAAAATGAAGAGCAGACATTAGAGTAAGAGTTAGTGATAACTGCCATCATGATTAACCCCGGAACTATAAATTGCATATAGTCCACACCACCCATATCACCAATTCTTGAGCCAATTAAATTACCAAAAATGACAAAGTATAGTGACATTGTAATGACTGGTGGTAATAAGGTTTGTACCCAGATACGACCAAATCGAGTGACTTCTTTTATCCAAATAGTTTTTAATGCTACCCAGTACAATGAGATCATTTTACAATCTCCTTCTCGGCCGCATGGCTTTCTTTTTTGACTAAATTAACAAATAACTCTTCCAAACGGTTCGCTTTATTACGCATACTTAAAATTTGTACACCTTGCTCGCTGAATTGGCTAAAAACACTATTTAGGCCTTGCTCTCTTTTTACATCCACTTCAAGTGTTGATGTGTCTATCAAACGAGATTCATACCCTAATAATTGAGGAACAGGACTTTTGGGCATTAGATCAAAAATAAAAGTTTCTGATTCTAGTTGGCTAAGTAGTTGTTTCATACTTGTATTTTCAACTAGCTCACCATGTTGAATAATACCAATATTACGGCACAGCATTTCAGCTTCTTCTAAATAGTGAGTTGTTAAAATGATTGTCGTCCCTTGAGCGTTTAGATTCTTCAAAAATGTCCACATAGAACGACGTAGAGCTATAGTCATTTGTGGTGTATGAGGGGAAAAGAGGGTGGCGTATCCTGTTGATTGTTTCCTCCAAGAAATAATTAACAGTAGAGCGATACGCCATGACAAATATTACCCTGAATGTTCTTTCACAACCAGATGAAACTGGCACTGATGTGCTAACTGCTTTATTGCGTAATGGTGCTCGTCAGCTCATTGCGCAAGCAGTTGAAGTAGAGCTGCAGCAACTGCTGCAAGCTCATGAAGAACTGCGTTTACCCGATGGCCGCAAAGCTGTGGTGCGTAACGGCTATTTGCCTGAGCGCAGCATCCAAACGGGCATTGGCGATGTTGATATCAAGGTGCCAAAAGTGCGTGATCGTAGCGGCTCTGGTATTCGTTTTACCAGCGCACTGCTACCGCCATACCTCAAGCGTGCCCGCAGCGTTGAAGAGTTATTACCGTGGCTGTATCTCAAAGGTATTTCCACTGGAGACTACCAAGAAGCCCTTGCAGCCTTGCTGGGTGAGAATGCCAAAGGTCTGTCAGCTAACACCATTTCCAGGCTCAAGGAACGCTGGATTGATGAGCACCGAGAGTGGCGACAGCGCGATTTGAGTGACAAGCGCTACGCGTACCTTTGGGTTGACGGTATTTACAGCAACGTCCGCCTCGATGACCGTTTGTGCTTGCTGGTGGTGATGGGCGTGACAGAGCATGGCCGCAAGGAACTGATTGCTGTTGAAGAAGGCTATCGCGAGTCCGAAGCCAGCTGGCTTGAGCTGCTGAATGGCCTGGTTGCGCGTGGGCTTACGACCTGCCCAAAGCTGGCAACAGCTGACGGCGCTCTGGGCTTCTGGAAGGCTCTGAGCAAAGTATACCCGCAGACCAAACAGCAACGTTGCTGGGTGCATAAGACGGCCAATGTGCTCAACAAACTGCCCAAGGCAGTGCAACCCAAAGTAAAAGAAGCACTGCATGATATCTGGATGGCAGAGACGCGTGAGAAGGCTCATAAAGCCTTTGATATAGCGCTGGAAAGGTTTACTGCTAAGTACCCACGCGCAATGGAATGCTTAGCTAAAGACCGTGAGAGCATGTTGGCTTTCTACGATTTTCCAGCAGAACATTGGGTGAGTATACGCACCACCAACCCAATTGAATCTGCCTTCGCTACAGTACGTTTAAGAACCAGCAAAACCCGCAACTGCGGTTCAAGAAACACAACCCTAGCAATGGTTTATAAATTGCTGCAATCAGCGCAGAAGCGCTGGAACCGCCTGAAAGGATTTCAACTGCTAACCCTCGTGGTCAATAACGTTAAATTCCAAGACGGCGAACAAGTAATGGAGCAGTCAGACAGGAAAACCGCCTGATGCTCGTACACCAGATTTGACCATAACTCAACGACGTAACTCGATATCCACTCCTGCTGTTGGCTCATCGAGTATTAATAATTTTGGTTGGTGCATTAAAGCACGAGCAATCATTAAACGGCGTTTCATTCCACCTGATAGATTGCGGGCACGCTCATTGCGTTTTTCCCATAAATCAAGTTGAGTCAGATACTGTTCGGCACGTTCTACAGCAACTGAACGAGTGACTCCATAGTAACCCGCTTGGTTAAGGACGATTTGTAGTACTGTCTCAAAAGGGTTGAAATTGAATTCTTGAGGCACTAAACCAAGTTGTTGTTTTGCTTGTACAACTTGCTTTTCTAAATCATAACCAAAAACTTTTACACTCCCACTCGTTTTATTCACTAATGAGCTGATAATCCCGATTGTAGTTGATTTACCTGCACCATTTGGTCCTAGCAAAGCATAAAAATCGCCATCTTCAACGCTTAAGTCGATTCCTCGCAAGGCTCTTACACCACCGGGGTAGGTTTTGGTTAACTGCGATAATTCAAGTGCATATGTCATATGTAAAAAAAACCTTTATTCTTAAGATAGTTTGGCGGCAATATATCCTAATGATGCCACTTTTTTCTGTCCTATGTTATGCAGAAAAGAGATAATTAATTTATCTAAGATAATTCAATATGTTACTAATTTAGGGTTGTTTTGTCTAAAGGAGAGGTTCATCATAAGGGCATTAAAATTAGTATAACTAATTATTAATTAATCAATAAATGCTGTATAAGATTTTATCGCAAAGTAACACAATTAGGCTATAAGTCATGATGAGAAAAATAGAAGAACTGTTTGCTAACAATGAAGCATGGTCAGCATCAGTAAAAGAGCAAGATCCTGAATTCTTCAAAGAATTATCAAAAGCGCAAAAGCCAAGATTCTTATGGATAGGCTGCTCAGACAGTCGAGTACCTGCAGAAAAGCTAATTAACGCAGCACCTGGCGACCTTTTTGTTCACCGTAATGTTGCTAATTTAGTTATCCACACGGATCTTAATTGTTTATCTGTTATTCAATATGCCGTTGATGTCTTACAAGTTGAGCACATCATTATTTGTGGTCACTATGGTTGTGGTGGTATTGAAGCGGCTGTTGATAATACCGAACTCGGCTTAATCAATAATTGGTTATTACACATACGTGATATTTGGTACAGACACAGCTCTATGTTAGGTGAATTAAAACCTTGCGAGCGACTTAACCGTTTATGTGAACTAAATGTTGTGGAACAAGTTTATAATTTAGGCCACTCTACCATTATGCAATCAGCGTGGAAACGCGGTCAAAAAGTCATGATCCACGGCTGGGTCTACGGTATTAACAATGGCCGATTGCAAGACCTTCATATTACGGCGGATAGCAGAGAAAAACTTGAACTTTGTTACCGTGAAGCAATTGCGACATTAACGCAAAAAAATAATTTAAGTAAAAAGGATTGCTAAATTGCCCTCTGATTGCTGGTAAACCTATTATGTCATCAGCAATTAGAGCAAGCTTTGAAAGTAAAACCCTAAAAAACAACTTATTAACGTTGGGCAGATAAAACAAAGCGGGAAAAATAGGTATTTATCCCGCTTTATCAACAATCTCAAGCGCTATAGAATGGTGCTTTCTTATATTAAGCGACTTGTACAGGCACTGCTTTAGCAACCCTGCTCATGACATTGTTTTCATCAAAATAAGCAACCTTCGGTTTATGCGTGCGCGCATCTTCATCGTCAATTTGTACATATGAACAAATGATGAGTTTATCGCCTACCGCGGCACGGCGTGCAGCAGCACCATTAACTGAGATAATTTTTGAACCGCGCTCACCAGAAATCGCGTAGGTTGAAAAACGCTCACCATTATCGACGTTATAGATATCAATGGCTTCATATTCAAGGATCCCAGCAGCATCCATGAAGTTCTGATCAATCGCACATGACCCTTCGTAGTGTAGGTCTGCCTGTGTGACTGTGACGCGATGGAGTTTGCCTTGTAACATTCTTCTTAACATTTCTTCTTCGTCCTTCAAATTGCAGCGTTGTTGACTACGTGCGTTCGCCCTAGTCACATACTTATGTATGCCCCTAGGGACTCACTTACTTGCCGCCTAGCTGCAATCTGAATGACTTTGAATAAAATCATAGTGCCTTCAAAACTGCAGCGTTGTTGACTACGTGTATATAAGTCGCAACAGGCTTAGCAACGCAGCAAGATGGTTGCTGTGATAGTGTTATAAGTCTTATTGTTTTATGCAATATCGCGTTGCAGGTCAACTTGTAAATTGTCAATAAGACGCGTTTGACCTAACCATGCCGCCATTAAAATAACCGCACGTTTACTGGAATCACCAAGTGGTAACAACGTCTCTGCATCGCGAATAAATAGCTCATCAGGAGTAAAACTGGCTTCACGTAAGCTATTATTCATCTCTTCAATAATAACCTCAGATGCGCTAGGTTCAGCCACTAATTTTTCACCCGCTTGTTGCATAATTTGATACAGCTTAGGCGCTATTTTTAGCTCTTCTGCTGACAAATTATTGTTACGTGAACTCAGTGCTAGGCCATTTTTAGCTCTAACCGTTGGGACACTAACAATTTGAGTATCAAATGATAAGTCAGAAACTAATTTGCGAATTAATTGCAACTGTTGGTAATCTTTTTCACCAAACAAGGCAATATCTGGCTGAACTAAGTTGAACAGCTTAGTGATAACCGTTGCGACACCTCTAAAATGACCGGGACGGCTTGCGCCTTCTAACATGGTCGATAACTCAGGAACTTCAACAAAAGTCTGTTTTTCCATCCCTTCAGGGTAGAATTCTTGCGGGGAAGGTGCAAAAACTAAATTGATATCACGACGCTTTAATTTTTCGCAATCTTCTTGCAAAGTTCGTGGGTAATTGGCTAAATCAGATTGCCTATCAAATTGCATTGGGTTCACGAATACACTGGCAATCACAATATCAGCCTGTTTTTTCGCTTGGTCAATGAGTGTTAAGTGACCATCGTGTAAATTACCCATCGTTGGGACAAGTGCAATACGTTTACCTTCTTGTTTCCAACGACGAATTTCACGGCGTAAGATAAGTGCCGTTTCAACGATAAGCATACGTGTGTTCCTTATAATTACTGGCATCAATTAAGAAAAAGAATGTGCTTCACTTGGGTAAATGCCATCTTCCACTTCTTGGATATACATACGAATAGCATCATGAAGGTTGCCTGCTTGAGCTAAAAAGTTTTTAGCAAATTTAGGCGCTCGTGCGGTAATACCCAGTGCATCATGCATAACAAGGATTTGTCCATCAGTTCCATTTCCTGCGCCAATACCAATCACCGGTAATAGCAGTTCTTCAGAAACATGACTTGCTAAGGCAGTTGGAACACATTCGAGAACCAATAATTGGATACCTGCATTTTCTAATGCAATTGCATCTTTGAGTAATTGATTTGCCGTGACCTCATCGCGTCCTTGGACTTTATAACCGCCAAGAACGTTTACTGCTTGAGGTGTTAAACCGAGATGACCACACACAGGAACAGAGCGTTCTCCTAGCATTTTTACGGTATCACATAACCAGCTGCCACCCTCAATTTTCACCATGTTTGCACCCGCTTGCATCAAAATTGCTGCATTAGAACAAGCTTGTTCTGGTGTGGCGTAACTCATGAATGGCATATCTGCAATAATGAAGGCGTTTGGTGCACCTTTGCGAACGCATCGGGTGTGGTAAGCAATTTGCTCGACGGTCACAGGTAAAGTAGATGATTCACCTTGGATCGTCATTCCCAGTGAGTCTCCAACGAGCATCACCTGAATACCTTGCTCATAAAATAATTGAGCAAAGCTTGAGTCATAGGCTGTCATGGTTGCAAATTTGTGTTTGTCTTTTTTAAACTGACATAAATCAGCCAGAGAAATTGGTTTCATTATAATAACCTCCGGAAATGATCTCCCTGCGACCATACCTCATAAGAGGTTGAACATTTTAGGCTGGAATATCCCAAAACGTTAGGCCATTTCGAGGGACTTGTGTGAGTCTTTCTGAAAGCTTTTCGCCATCAGGAAAAACAAGGGAAGGGGCGATTTCGCTAAGCGGATACAACATAAACTCACGCTCTTTTAGCCCATAATGTGGAACGATTAACCGTTCAGTATTGATGATACGGTTACCAAAAAGCATGATATCGAGGTCAAGCGTTCGTGGCCCCCAACGTTCCTCTTTGCGTACACGGCCAAGCTCAAGTTCGATTTTTTGTGTATGGTTAAGAAGAACTTCAGGCTCAAGGCTTGTTTCTAGTAGCACAGCCAGATTCAAAAAATCTGGCTGGTCCTGTGGGCCTAATGGTTTGGTTCGATAAACAGAAGAGGTAGAAACAACGCGGCTATTAGGAATAGCATCTAATGCTGCAATAGCTTGCTGTGCCTGTAGCAGCGGCTCACCAAGGTTACTTCCTACAGCAATATAGACTTGTTCCATTGTATTCTCTCTATCTATTATGACTTATTCGGCCGGCGCGCGCCGGTTCCACCTTGTGATGAACGTGGGCGATGGCGGCGGCGAGTAGGGGCACTACCTAATTCCGAAATCATTTCACGCTGTTTGATATTATTCGCTTGTTGAAAATCAGTCCACCATAACGCTAACTCTTGTAACTCGTTGCGGTGCTCAACATTGGCTCTTAATTCTAATAAATCAAACGCTGCACGGAATTTTGGGTGCTCCATGAGTTTATTTGCGCGACGACCTTGGCGGCGAGGTAAGCGTAATTGCAATAACCAAATATCACGCATAGTGGTTGTAATGCGTTTTGGGATCGCAATCGAGCGGCACTGTTCATCTAATATATCATTCATTGCCAGCGCAAAGGCGTCGTAATAGGCCAACCCGCCTTCTTGAGATAGCTTCTCAGCATGCTCAGTAACTGGATACCATAACATAACAGCAAATAAAAAAGCAGGGTTAACACGCTTATCATTTTTTAGTCTGAAATCAGTATTTTTGAGGACTTGCTCAATGATTTTTTCCATTGGCGAATCACTGTTATCAGTAAATCGGCTTGCGACAACAGGGAAAAGTTGCTCAAACAAACCATATTTTTTGAGCATTTTATAAGTCGCGTAACCTTGGCCTGCTTGGAGTAATTTGAGAGATTCTTCAAATAACCGAGCAGATGGAATTTCTCTCAATAAATGAGCGAGTTGGTAAATTGGCTCTGCGGTTTTCGGCTCGATGCTCATATTTAATTTGCAGGCAAAACGTACCGCTCTTAGCATTCTGACTGGGTCTTCACGATAGCGCGTTTCAGGGTCACCAATTAAACGAATAACGCCAGCTTTGAGGTCTTTCAAACCATTAACGTAGTCACGTAATGTGAAGTCTTCAATATTGTAATATAGGCTATTAACGGTGAAGTCCCGACGAATCGCATCTTCCTCAATAGAACCAAAGATGTTGTCGCGTAACAACATACCGTTTTGCGCTTGTGCAGATAAGTTTTTGTCATCTGACACATTTTGGTCATGGTGGCCACGGAAAGTTGCAACTTCAATAATTTCGGGGCCAAACATAATATGGGCTAGACGGAAACGACGACCAACTAGACGGCAATTACGAAATAATTTGCGGATCTGCTCAGGTGTTGCGTTCGTAGTTATATCGAAGTCTTTAGGCTTTTGGCCTAAAAGCAAATCACGCACACCACCCCCCACTAAGTAGGCTTCAAAGCCACTTTTATTTAAGCGATACAGTACTTTTAATGCATTGTCACTAATATCACTCCGCGAAATAGGGTGTTCGGAACGCGGGATAACAGTAATATTTTCGTCGTTTACGGTTGTCATTGTAGGGCGCTTCTCAGGTGTTGAATCGGCACGTTGAGATTGACGAACCGTTTTTTTAATAGGGGCTGTTTTATGGGGTTGAGCGGTGTTCTGCTCTTTAGATGCGGTTTGCGCATGAGCAGAATGAGTGACTGGCCTTTTACCGGCTGCCTGTATATCTCGCGAAGTATCACGATGTTGTTCTACATCTTCAGGGGATGCGTCTGTATTGCGAGATAAAATATTACGGCAGAAATTTGCTACTCGGTTAAAAATAGTACACCTCGATGTCATTACCAATATTCATTAAACAAAAATAAGCGGCTAATCATAGCTCACAGAAGTTTCTTTGAGAATGGTTAAACGAATAAAAGTCATCTCTAATTATAAACGTTACCAATAAAATTTACGCAAAATAATAGCTCAAAAAGCGATCTCACTATAGAAGTATAGGTTTAGAAGCCTTATTTTAAGCGCTTTTTTGTTGTTAGATGATTATTCAACTTCAAACTATGGGGTTAAATAACAGCCTAATCTATCTCCGTAAAAAATTACGTGAAAGTAAATGTTTATCTTACTTAAAAGAGCACGATAGGACGTTATCGCCAACCAATTGGCAAAAAGATGCGGGAAGGATAGATTTTATGTGATAGCTAACGCAAGGAATAAGCTCTGAGCTGAACATAACAGGATGTAGAGTTCCCTTGTAACGGCGCAGTAATATGCGCCGTTCAGGACTCCATATAGACACTAGCCAGCCATTTGCTTTTCGCGAATTTCAGCTAATGTTTTACAGTCGATACATAAATCAGCGGTAGGACGGGCTTCCAAACGGCGGATACCAATTTCTACACCACATGATTCACAATAGCCAAAGTCGTCATCTTCAACTTTTTTCAGCGTTTTTTCGATTTTCTTAATCAGTTTACGTTCACGGTCCCGGTTACGTAATTCAAGGCTGAATTCTTCTTCCTGAGCGGCTCTATCAACGGGGTCTGGAAAGTTAGCTGCCTCATCTTGCATATGAGTAACAGTCCGGTCCACTTCATCTCTGAGTTGATTGCGCCATGCTTCGAGAATGAGCTTAAAATGCGCCAACTGGGCCTCGTTCATGTACTCTTCGCCAGCTTTTTCATGATAGGGTTCAACCCCAGCAATGGCGAGAATGCTTAAGGACGATGTCTTACGTTTTTGCCCTTCTTGCATAATGCTTCTCCTACACACGCAAATTTTACAAAAACCCCAAGGGGGAAAAATTAAGGTCGCTATAAATAGCAGAAGACTGCGCTCTTGGCAATCGTTCCTGCAATGAGTTTTGTAATGCTGTGAGGGCGAGCGTGTTTATTCCCTTTTTAGCGCCCAGAACTCTGCGGCCTCGTATAAAAAACGGTTAAAAAAACTTTATTTAATAGAGTTAAAGTGAATCTGCTTACTTAACACCATTTGTTGAATAGTTATATCAGCTTGATAACAAAGCACTTCAACACCACTTTGTCTCGCTTCCTCCAATAAGAGCGCATATTGTTTATCAATATGTGCCGCTGCAGATGCTACGTGAATACCTGTGTGTAAAGCAACAAACAATAGTATGGCTCTTTTTCCTTCTTTCGCAATATGCATGAGCTCTCTTAAATGCTTTTGGCCTCTAAGTGTCACTGCATCAGGAAAGAACCCCTGATTATTTTCTAGTAAAGTTACTGATTTTACTTCGATAAAGCAATCTGGTAATCCATTTTGCGTGAGATAGAAATCGATTCGGCTATTTTCTGTGCCATATTTAACTTCAGGCTTTATTACGCTGTATTCGGATAATTCTGGAATGTGTTTTTCGGCTAAGGCTTGTGCAACTAATTGGTTCGCACGAAGGGTATTAATGCAAATAAAGTGGCCATTTGTGGTTTGGGTTAACTCCCAACTATACGGATACTTGCGTTTTGTATTATTGGACGTCGAATACCAGATGGTATCACCAGGGGTAGCACAACCTGTCATAGCGCCTGTATTCGCACAGTGAATTGTAATTTCTTCACCGCTCGGTAAAGTAACATCAGCCAAAAAGCGCTTGTAACGCTTAATCAAAGTAGCTGGTTGTAAGGCGGGTTCAAATTCCATGGGGTCTCCGCTATCGTTGTCGGTAATATGCTTACTGGCAAAAGAGGCTAATGCTACAATGTCTGACAGTAAAAGTTAAATACATGGAGTGATAACCTCAGTGTTACCGATATTCGAAGTTTGTGAGGACATACTTACCGCGTTAGTCGCTTCACCTCAAGTTTTGCTTCATGCACCTACAGGTGCAGGTAAATCAACGGTTTTACCGTTAGAAATATTAAAAAGTGGGGTTATTGATGGGCGGGTTATTATGTTGGAACCCCGTCGCTTAGCAGCACGTTCAGTAGCGGCTCGCCTCGCACAGCAACTTGGTGAAGATATCGGTCATACCATTGGTTTACGCATGCGCTCTGAAACTAGAGTTAGTCGCCACACGCGTCTTGAAGTCGTGACAGAAGGCGTACTGACCCGCTTACTGCAAAATGACCCAATGCTTGAAGGGGTTGGCTTAGTCATTTTAGATGAGTTTCATGAACGAAATTTACAGGCAGACTTAGGTCTCGCTTTGTTAATTGATTCACAGCAAGCCTTACGTGAAGATTTACGTATTCTATTGATGTCAGCGACATTGGATAATCAAGGGCTGAATCAGTTGTTTCCTGATGCTCCAGTTATCACCTCACAAGGGCGTACGTTCCCCGTAATACGTGAATATCATCCGATTAACCCAAATAAACTCTTCTATAAAGAAGTGGCGCTAGCGGCTTGGCAGTTATTGCAACAAGAGCACGGGTCTTTATTATTATTTCTTCCAGGTATGGGGGAAATCGAGAAAGTAAGAGTAGAACTCGCTTCGATGGTAAGTGAGGACATACTTTTATGTCCTTTATACGGAGCACTATCTCTACAGGCTCAGCAACAGGCGATACAGCTGGCACCAGAAGGAATGCGAAAGGTCGTATTAGCCACCAATATTGCGGAAACCAGTTTAACGATTGAAGGGATCCGCCTTGTGATGGATAGTGGTCTTGAACGTGTGGGTCAGTTCAACCCACGAACAGGACTGACAAAGCTCATTAAACAGCGAATCAGCCAAGCATCGATGGCGCAGCGAGCCGGTCGAGCAGGCCGTTTAGAAGCAGGTGTTTGTTGGCACTTATTTAGTGAAGAGCAAGCTGAACGTGCAACTCAATTTAGCGAGGCTGAAATTGCACAAAGTGACCTAAGCAACTTATGGTTATCTTTATTACAGTGGGGCTGTCACGACGTGGCACAGCTGAATTGGCTGACTTTACCCCCGAAACCTGCGATATCTGCGGCAAAAAATTTACTTAATCAATTAGGTGCCATTGATGTGGCTGGTAAGTTAACGCCTTTTGGGCAGCAGATGGCGGTGTTAGGCAGTTCAGTGCGAACAGCGGCAATGCTATGTAAGGCACAACAAACCCAAAATCAGCATGTTATTCAATTAGCTGCGTTGCTGGTGGCGATTATCGAGGACCCCCCTCGTCAACAAGATGCGGATCTTCGTTATTATATAGAAAGGCCAACTGAGGGGTGGTGCAAGAGAGCATCAGCACTTTGCGAACAAAAAGTGTTGAGTACCATTGGCCAGCAAGATGCGCTAATTAGTGAGTGGTTACCAACGTTGTTAGCTGTGGGTTATCCCGATCGCATTGCGAAATCTCGAGATAACCAACATCGCTATCAATTAGCGAGTGGTTTAGGGGCAATATTGGGTGAATCGGATAGGCTAATGGGAGAGTCGTGGTTAATGGTGGTGTCTTTATGGCAACCCGAAAATATGGCGGATGCGCGTATTTCCTTGGCTTATCCTATTGAAATTGACAGATTACAAGCAGATTGCCCATCTTTATTTAACACTCAAGAAACGGTCGAATGGGATGAACAAAAAGGGACCTTATTAGCTTGGAAACGCTTGCAATGTGGCCAATTAGTAGTGAAATCAGAACGTTTGAGCAACCCTGATAAGGCTGAGATTTGCCAAGCGCTG
Source organism: Providencia sp. PROV109 (assembly GCF_033681625.1). Taxonomy (NCBI): domain Bacteria; kingdom Pseudomonadati; phylum Pseudomonadota; class Gammaproteobacteria; order Enterobacterales; family Morganellaceae; genus Providencia; species Providencia sp. PROV109. Next base: position 3,604,580 of record NZ_CP096320.1, on the reverse strand, counting down.
GTTTATTGGTTGAAGCAAAATGGCTTGCAGCAGTTAAATTGGCAGGAAGATGCTTTGCAATTGTGTATTCGCTGCATGCTAGCTAAGCGGCATTTTCCTGATATTGCTTTTCCTGATTTTGATGATATAGCGCTATTAGATTCGTTAGATGAATGGCTTGAACCTTATCTTGATGGCATAACAAATAAGCAAAAACTACAGCAGATTGATTTAGCCTCTTTATTAATCAATCGATTAGATTGGCAGCAGCAACAGTGGTTAGAAAGTATGTTTCCGAAGACCTATCGAGCGCCATCTTTACATGATGTAAGTATTCACTATTCGTTAGATAAGCCACCAGTGATAGCTATTCGTATGCAAGAAATGTACGGGGAAAAAGCGAACCCGACAGTAGCACAAGGGAAAATTCCTATTACGCTCTCTTTGCTTTCTCCTGCGATGCGGCCATTGCAGATTACACAAGACCTTGGCGTATTTTGGCAGGGCAGCTATAAAGAGATACAAAAAGAGATGAAAGGGCGTTATCCAAAGCATTTATGGCCGGATGACCCTGCAAATACTGCGCCAACGAGACAAACAAAAAAAGCGATGATGGGTGCGAAATAACCTATTTTTGTGCTCTAATAGCGGGTTTCCTCATTCAGGCTATCGATGCGTTAACCTGAGTAAGGAAATGTAATTAAGAGCTTTCTTTGGTGAAATCTCTGAGGTTATGAGCCAAAATTAACCACTAAACTGGCGTAACTAGTGAGTTATTAAGTTATTTTGTCATGTGATATGGAGTGACCATGTCAGGTAAAGATTTTGAACCGATCGGCAGACGTAATAAAAAAACTGCTGGGAAAAAACAGTCTTCATCTCGCCGCCGTAGAGACCGCGATGACTATGACGATGAAGATTTATTTGAAGATGATGATATTGATGAACAATATCTCGATGATGAAGATGAAGAAGAGCAAATGGCTAAAAAAGGCTCAAAAAAGAACAAGTCTCGGAAGGTAAAAAGTAAATGGCGTTGGTTTTGGCTGCTAGTCAAACTGATGATCGTATTTGCTGTTTTACTCGCGGCATATGGTTTTTATTTAAACCAACAAATTAAAGAACGTCTCGATGGTAAGGTTTGGGATTTACCCGCCGCAGTATACGGCCGGATGGTTAATCTTGAACCGGGCATGGACTACAGCCAGGCTGAAATGGTTCGCCTGCTTGAAGGTATGCAATACCGTAAAGTGAGTAAAATAACGACATCGGGCGAATTTGTAGTACGCGGTAATAGTATCGAAATCTTACGCCGACCGTTCAATTTCCCTGATCAAAAAGAAGGGCAAATACTCGCGCGTATGGTGTTTGATAATAACGCGTTGAGCAAAATTGAAAATATGGAAAACGGCCGCTCATTTGGCTTTTTCCGCTTGGACCCGAAACTGATCACGATGATGCAGTCGGCGAATAATGAGCAACGGTTAGTTTTACCGATATCTGATTTCCCTGAGTCCTTAGTTAAAATCTTACTAGAAACCGAAGATCGAAACTTTTATGAGCACGATGGTGTCAGTTTGTACTCTATTGGCCGTGCTGTTGTTGCTAACTTAAGTGCAGGACGCTCTGTTCAAGGGGGAAGTACCTTAACTCAGCAGTTAGTCAAAAATCTCTTTTTGACCAATGAACGGACATTAAAACGTAAAGCCAATGAAGCGTACATGGCGGTTTTATTGGACTATAACTACAGCAAAGAGCGCATTTTAGAGCTGTATTTAAACGAGGTCTTTTTAGGCCAAAATGGTAATGATGAAATTCGTGGTTTCCCATTAGCGAGCTTGTATTACTTTGGTCGTCCAATCAATGAACTAAGTTTTGATCAACAGGCGTTATTAGTCGGTATGGTGCAAGGGGCATCAACGTATAACCCTTGGACTAAGCCACAAAATGCGATTAAACGCCGTAATATCGTACTGAAAATCTTGGAAACACGCGGTGTGATTGACCAAGAAATGTATCAGGTACTGAGCGCAAGGCCTCTCGGTGTGAAAAATAAAGAAGGGCTAGTGGCTTCTCAACCTGCCTTTATGCAAATGGTTCGTTTAGAACTCAATGAAAAATTGGGCGATAAAGTTAAAGAACTCTCTGGTGCGAAAATTTTTACCACTCTAGACCCTGTGGCTCAAACTGCGGCTGAAAATGCAGTTGAGAATGGTGTCGCTGATTTACGTAAATCTCGTAAATTAGATGACATAGAAGGGGCAATGGTGGTAGTTGACCGCATTAATGGCGAAGTACGCGCTATGGTTGGTGGTTCTCAACCCCAATATTCAGGGTTTAACCGTGCGTTAAATGCACGGCGTAGCATTGGTTCTCTGGCAAAACCTCCGGTATACCTCGCTGCACTAAGTGAACCGGACCGTTTTCGTTTAAATACATGGTTAAAAGATGAGCCACTAACAGTAAAAGTCGGGAATCAAAACTGGAGCCCAAGAAACTACAGCCGTAATTTCAACGGCCGTATGATGTTAGTTGACGCTTTGGCAAAATCACAAAATATCCCAACGGTAAACTTAGGGCTAGAGGTTGGTTTAGACCAAGTGTTTAATACTTTTGTACGCTTAGGAGCTCCCGCGGCTGCTATGGAAAAAGTTCCTGCGATGTTATTAGGTGCAGTTAACCTAACACCAGCGGAAGTTGCTCAAGTTTATCAAACCATTGGTGGTGACGGTAATCGTGCGAAATTATCTGCATTGCGTTCTGTTATTGATGGAGATGGCAATGAAATTTACCAAAGCTACCCATCAGCAGAGCGAGCAGTACCTTCCCAAGCTGCATACCTCACATTGTATGGTATGCAGCAAGTGGTTAAACAAGGTACGGGCAGAGTCTTATTGACCAAATACGCCAAGTATAATTTAGCCGGTAAAACAGGGACAACTAACGATCTACGCGATAGCTGGTATGCAGGTATTGATGGCAAAGAAGTGGCGATTGTGTGGGTTGGCCGTGATAATAACGGTCCAACACAATTAACAGGGGCGACAGGCGCACTGAAAGTGTACCAACGCTACTTAGATAACCAAGCGCCATTAGCACTTATCAACCGTGCACCAGAGGGCATTGTTGATATGCAAGTCACTGCTGACGGCCAATTAAGTTGCTCAAACTTCGGCGGCGGTAGAATGTTGCCGATTTGGACAGATAACCCAGAAGGGTTATGCCAAGCGTCAGAAGAGCAAGCCCCGGTCTGGGACTTAAATGGTAATAATGGCGAGCAACAAGATGATGCGCCGGATTGGGTTAAGGATATGTTTGGCAATAACCCCTAAATTCTCGTCATATTTCAAGTTGTGACTGCGTTGGCTTCATTCGTCAACCCTAGTCACATACTTGTGTATGCTCCTAGGGATTTCCTTATTTGCCGCCTTGCCACAACTCGAACTATTTAGAGAATTAATTAGTTAGTGAATTGCTTATTTGAAAGGCTAATTATTTGAATGCTAAATAGTTAGGGAATTGTGGTGTAAGGTTTTTTTCGTCATATTTCAAGTTGTGACTGCGTTGGCTTCATTCGTCAACCCTAGTCACATACTTGTGTATGCTCCTAGGGATTTCCTTATTTGCCGCCTTGCCACAACTCGAACTATTTAGAGAATTAATTAGTTGGTGAATTGCTTATTTGAAAGACTAATTATTTGAATACTAATTAGTTAGGGAATTGTGGTGTAAGGCTCTTCTCGTCATATTTCAAGTTGTGACTGTGTTGGCTTCATTCGTCAACCCTAGTCACATACTTGTGTATGCCCCTAGGGATTTCCTTATTTGCCGCCTTGCCACAACTCGAACTATTTAGAGAATTAATTAGTTGGTGAATTGCTTATTTGAAAGGCTAATTATTTGAATGCTAAATAGTTAGGGAATTGTGGTGTAAGGTTTTTTTCGTCATATTTCAAGTTGTGACTGTGTTGGCTTCATTCGTCAACCCTAGTCACATACTTGTGTATGCTCCTAGGGATTTCCTTATTTGCCGCCTTGCCACAACTCGAACTATTTAGAGAATTAATTAGTTGGCGAATTGCTTATTTGAAAGGCTAATTATTTGAATACTAATTAGTTAGGGAATTGTGGTGTCGAACCTAGAGTTATCTATTCTTAACTATATCTTAACTATAAAAAAATAGAGGTGAAAATGGATAAAATTTCACCTCTATAACATCAATGTGAATTAATTCTCTTTAATTTTCATCAATGCAGTTTCTGTGGCTTTGATAGTTTTCTCAATGTCTTCATCGCTGTGGGCGATAGACATAAAGCCAGCTTCAAATGCAGAAGGCGCGAGGTAAATACCTTGCTCTAACATGTAATGGAAAAATTTCTTAAAGCGCTCAACGTCGCATTTCATCACATCTTGGTAGCAAGTTACGGTTGGGGCGTCGGTGAAGAAAATACCAAACATGCCACCGACGTGATTGATAACCATCGGGATACCTTGCTCTGCGGAAACACGTTTTAAACCACGAGCTAACTTTTCTGTTAATTCATTTAAACGTGAGTGGACTCCCGGCTGAGAGACTTCTTTTAAGCAAGCGAGGCCAGCAGCCATCGCGACAGGGTTACCAGATAAGGTCCCTGCTTGGTAAACAGGCCCAATTGGTGCTAGTTTTTCCATAATTTCAAGGCGGCCACCGAAGGCACCAACAGGCATACCACCACCGATGATTTTACCTAAACAGGTTAAATCAGGCTGAACATCGTAGTAATCTTGTGCTCCACCTAATGCGACGCGAAAGCCTGTCATGACTTCATCAATGATGAGTACGGCATGGAATTCATCACATAATGCACGTAAACCGGGTAAAAATTCAGCTGTTGGTGGTACGCAATTCATATTTCCAGCAACAGGTTCAACAATGACACATGCAATATCTTCTGGATAATTTTCAAATGCTTGGCGGACTGAAGACAGGTCATTATAGGTACAAGTTAATGTGTGTTTGACAAAATCTTCAGGAACGCCAGGAGAGTTTGGTTCGCCCATAGTAAGCGCACCAGAACCCGCTTTGACTAATAAGCAATCTGCATGGCCATGATAGCAGCCTTCAAATTTGATGATTTTGTCACGGCCTGTGTAACCCCGAGCTAGGCGAATTGCGCTCATGGTCGCCTCAGTGCCTGAATTTACCATGCGTACCATATCCATAGAGGGGACTAGTTCACAAACTAATTCAGCCATTTCAACTTCAGCGGCAGTCGGAGCACCAAAACTTAATCCTTTATGAACCGCTTTGATCACGGCATCACGGATCTCAGGATGGTTATGGCCTAAAACCATTGGTCCCCATGAGCCAACATAATCTACATAGGCTTTACCATCAACGTCATAAATATAAGCGCCATCCGCTTTTTCAATAAATAATGGGGTTCCACCAACACCATTAAAAGCACGAACAGGGGAGTTTACACCACCAGGAATTTGTTCTTTTGCTTGTGCGTAAAGTTTTTCAGATTGTGACATCGCAGGGCTCCAGAAAGAGGCTAAGAAAAAAATTGCTCTCATTCTAAAGCACCACACCAATTAAACCAAATGTTGATACGAAGATATGCACAATGTGTCTAATTGCGTAACAACACTTGAACCATTTAGTCAAGTGGCGGATAATTAGGTTAATTGATCTGAGTAGGTTTTAGCCTACACATGAATTTACCGGTCACCGGTTTGGAGTAAAAAATGAGTGATGATGCAGCTCTGCCTTTGCAATTTACTGATGCGGCAGCAATTAAAGTTAAAGATCTGGTCTCTGATGAGGACAACCCAAACCTGCGTCTGCGTGTTTATATCACTGGTGGCGGATGCAGCGGTTTCCAATATGGTTTCACATTTGATGACCAGATCAATGAAGGCGATATGACAATCGAGAAACAAGGTGTTGCTCTTGTCGTAGACCCAATGAGCCTACAATATTTAGTGGGTGGAAGTGTTGATTATACTGAAGGCTTAGAAGGTTCGCGCTTTATTGTGACCAATCCGAATGCTAAGTCTACTTGTGGGTGTGGTTCGTCTTTCAGCGTCTAATTTTCGTCATATTTCGAGTTGTGGCGGTGTTGGCTTCATTCAGTTACTCGGGTCACATACTAATGTATGCTCCCCGAGATATCTTCATTTGCCGCCTTGCCACAACTCGAACTATTTAGAAAATTTTTGTAATTTGTAATTTGTAATTTGTAATTTGTAATTTGTAATTTGTAATTTGTAATTTGTAATTTGTAATTTGTAATTTGTAATTTGTAATTCTCAATCAGATAATGCGTTTAACTGCTCGCACAGTTGTTCTGTCGCATTAACAATCCTTGGGCCTGCTCGGTGAAACCAATCTTCATTTAATCGGATAATTGGGACATTGAGCTGTGAGTGCCAAAATTTTTTCACTGTTTTTTCCTGTTCGGCTGAACCAGTCATAATAATTACATCTGGCTTGCGAGTGAGCACCTGCTCACGACTGACTTGAGGCCATTGAACTGCGCTATTAGCAAAAATATTTTCACTACCACAAAACTCTACGACATCATTTTGCAGCGTGTGGTTACCTGCGCTAAATAAAGGCTGAGTACCGAGTTGAATGAACACTTTCTTTGATTTTTTATTAGAAATTTTTTCTTTTTGATAAGGAGCGAGCCTAGAGCGCATTTTTTCAACATTTTGTTGTGCTATCTCTGGGGTTGGGCTGTATTGTGCTAATTCAATCACTGAGTTGATGACATCATCAATAGTTTGAGGATCGAAATAAATAATTGGGATACCGAGGCCTGCGAGTTGATCAAGAGGCCGCTGGGGGTTACCTCCTCGCCATGCGAGGATTAAATCAGGTTTAAGTGCGATAATACGTTCTACATTTAAACCTTGCCAATCAGAGACTTGTTCTAATTTTTTTGCTTGCTCTGGGTAATCGGAGTAAGCACTGACCGCAATTAAGCTATCTCCAAGCCCTGCTGCATAAGCAAGTTCAGTATTGGCCGGTGATAAACTAATAACGCGCTGCTTTGTTGCTCCTAGAGCAGAAAAGGCCACCAATAAAGCACATAATAAGGTGATAGTAAGGGAAAAATAATGCGTAATTCGTTTCATAACAAAATTCATCGTAGAATTAATTAAAAGGTATAACTAACAAATGGTTATACCTTTTTTGCAAATGATTAAGCGAGTTTAGCTAAAATTGCTGTGATCATCAGGGAAGATTGACGGGCAGCAACAGGTAAAAACTCATCGAAGCTCGTGTGGGATTCTTTATCTGCAACATCTGAAATGGCACGAACGACGACAAATGGAATGCCAAATTGGTGACATACTTGACCAATCGCGGTGGCTTCCATTTCTACTGCCGCAACTTGTGGGAACATCGCTTTGATGCGCGCCAGTGGCTCAGCACCATTAATAAAAGCATCACCGCTACAGACTAATCCACGAACAGCGTTCATATCCAATAACTTAATGCACTGCTCAGCAACTTCAATTAACTTAGTATCAGCAACGAAAGCTGGCGGACACTGTGCCATTTGGCCGGGTTCATAACCGAATGCGGTCACATCAGCATCATGGTAACGAACTTCTGTAGAAACCACGATATCGCCGACGTTTAAACAAGGGTCTAAACCACCTGCGGAACCTGTGTTAATCACGACATCTGGTTGGCAATGCTCTAATAATAGTGTTGTACCGATTGCGGCTGCGACTTTACCAATACCTGATTTCAATAACGCAACGTCAACGCCATTAATTTGGCCTGTATAAATCTCACAACCAGCACGGTTAATAGTTTGGCAGTTTTCAATTTGTGAGCGCAAAATCGCCACTTCCTGTTCCATGGCACCAATTATTCCAACTTTCATTTTGTCTCCTTTTCCCTGCACAATTTGCACTATTAATGTCAATATAGTGTCAATATTTTGACTAGGGACGATAATGTTTTATTGTGTTATTGCTGCATTCTTCGAGTGGGCTCGCAATTTTAATTGCAACAACTCGAATTTTGACAACGAAATTACAAAGATGCACGAAGTGTAACATTGAAAGGTGAGTCGTGAAGGTTTTTTCCTGTATTTAGGCTATATAATGAAATATCAATCGAAATAGGGAAGGTGGCAGAGTGGGTGAGATTAATTTTGTTAAGAAGCTAAACTTTCAGCGTAACTACATGAGCAGTGCGAAAAACCAAAAAATTTCACCTAAAGATGAAGATGCGGTTAATCGCTTATTTGAAAGTGATCGTGGGCGGATTATCAATTCAGCAGCCATTCGCCGCTTACAACAAAAAACACAAGTTTTCCCCTTAGAGCAAAACGCAGCAGTACGTAGCCGATTAACTCACTCACTAGAGGTTCAGCAGGTTGGCCGTTACATCAGTAAAACGGTTTTAGGTGAATTAAAAAAGAAAAAATTACTGGAGCCCTATGGGTTAGATGAACGTTGTGATGCGTTTGAAAGCTTAGTCGAAATGGCTTGTTTAATGCATGATATCGGTAATCCACCATTTGGGCACTTTGGTGAGGCCGCAATTCAACGGTGGTTTACCAAGTTACTGTCGCCAAGTTACTTATATACACCCAATTCCCCTGACCCATGCCAAATACCGGCATTACAATTAACTGGAAATGAAAAGCAAGACTTATTCCGCCGTCAATTAAAGCAGGATTTATGCTCATTTGAAGGTAATGCGCAAGGGCTGCGCATGGCGCATCGTTTACTCAAACTAAACTTAACTTATGCACAAATTGGTTCTATCTTAAAATATACGCGTGGAGCTTATGATTTGGAGCCAATTCCCCCTGAGTTTGATTATTTGATGAAAAAACCAGGCTATTATTGGTCAGAGGTGGACTTTGTCAGTGAGTTAACCAAAAAACTCGATATGGAGAAATACTGCCGTTTCCCTCTGTCCTATATTATGGAAGCGGCTGATGACATTTCATATTGTATTGCTGACTTAGATGATGCCGCGGAAAAAGGCATTTTTACTGTTGAGCAGTTGATTGAGTACTTAAAAGCAGAGTGGGGTGATATTGAACAAAATGATTTGTTCGATCAAACTGTCATGCGAGCTTTCAATAATATCAGTGACAACCACACAAGGCGTATTCAGCAAGATCAGTTCTTTATGTATTTGCGCGTGAATATTACAGGGAAGTTGTCTCATTACAGTGCACTGCAGTTTATTAAAAATCTGCCTGAAATTTATAATGGTACTTTTAACAGCGCTTTATTAGAAGATAAAAGCCCAGAACATAGATTACTGAAAGTATTGAAAACAGTGGCTTTTAAACATGTATTTAACCATCATGAAGTTGAAGAGTTAGAGTTGCAAGGCTACCGAATTATCAGTGGTTTATTAGATTTTTATAGCCCATTACTAATGATGAATAGAAGGGATTTTGCTGAGCTCGTTGAAAAAAATTACCACAAACACTTTTTCATTGAAACGAGATTGTTCCATAAATTATCTAATAAGCATCGCTTATCTTACACGGAAGCACTTGAGAAAATTTCTGCAACGAATGAAGCAGATAAATCTATTCTGGAGTTTTATTATCGAGCTCGTTTGATTCAAGACTATATTAGTGGTATGACAGACCACTATGCCTATGAAGAATATCGTAAATTTATGGTTAGTAACTAATATAATAATTGAATGACATAATAAAAATGGAAAAGTAGTCAATCAAATGATAGGAAAAACAGGTATAATGGGACTGGCCGTTTTTCTGAATTAATTAGCGAAAAAAGCAACGCATTAAAATTGAAAATCCGGCGATCATGATTTTTATAACTTAATACTCTGTAGTGACTACTTTATGGCTCAATTTTACTCTCCTAATCGCCGTACCACTTCACGCCGTCAAATCACGGTTGTAGCTGATAGCCTTGATGCCGCAGGGCAAGGTGTTGCTCGTATCGAAGGGAAAACCATTTTTGTAACAGGTTTATTACCTGGAGAAGAAGCACAAATTGAATTGACGGAAGAGAAGCGACATTTTGCTAAAGGCAAGGTGACTAAACGCTTGAGCACTAGCCCACAAAGAGTAAAACCACGGTGCCGTTATTTTAACCAATGTGGAGGGTGCCAACAGCAACATGTTGACATTGCACTGCAAAGAGAAAGCAAAGCTCATGCTTTAGCTTACTTGATGCAGCGCGAAACATCGCTAGATATATCCGTTCCCACGGTGATTAGTGGTGAGCCATATGGTTACCGCCGTCGAGCTCGATTAGGTCTACAGTATCAGCCTAAAAGTAAAAATGTCGTTATGGGGTTTCGTCAATCTCAATCTAACACATTGGTTGATATAAAAAATTGTCCTATCTTGTCCCCTGATTTGGATATCTTACTAAAACCACTTTCTGAATGTATTAACCAGCTCAGTAATAAATCGAAACTGGGCCATGTAGAACTTATTCGTGCAGACAATTGTAAAATTGTATTGATTCGTCACTTAACCCCTTTTTCGTTATCAGATACCCAAAAGTTAAGCGATTTTGAAAATCAGCACGGAGTGTCTATCTGGTTAGCGGGTAATGATGAAAACTTACAGGCTCTGTCACCAAATTCGCCACAACCTGAATATCAAGTCGCAGGGGAAATACTAAAATTTAATCCGTTAAATTTTATTCAAGTGAATGGGCAAGTTAACCAGCAGATGGTAGAACAAGCTTTAGCATGGTTAGATCTAAACAGTGAAGATAGGGTATTAGATCTTTTTTGTGGAATGGGTAACTTTACATTGCCAATTGCACGGTTAGTGACATCTGTTGTGGGTGTTGAGGGTGTGGAAAATTTAGTCGAACAGGCACGAAACAATGCACAGCTCAATACTATTTGTAATGCGACATTCTATAATGAAAACTTAGAAGCCCAGATACACACACAACCTTGGGCAGTTCATGGCTTTAATAAAGTGTTATTAGACCCAGCTAGGGCTGGAGCTGCTGGTGTTATGGAACATTTAATTAAACTGATGCCAGAAAAAATTGTCTATGTTTCATGTAACCCCACAACATTGGCAAGAGATAGCAAAGCTTTACTCGATGGGGGCTATCAATTATTACAGTTGCGGATGCTAGATATGTTTCCGCAAACTAGCCATTTAGAGTCAATGGCGTTATTTATCCGTCGCCCAGAGGTTTAATAGGTAGGGAGAATATATGGTTGCAGTAAGAAGTGCGCATCTTACCCCAGCAGGTGAGTTTGCCCCAGAAAAGTGGGTTAACGGCCTGGGATTGAGCAATAAACAATCAGAAGAAAAGCTCATCCATACCTGGCAATATTGTCACGATAAATTAGCCGGACAAGAAATCGCCCCTCTGTTGCTGTGGCGCGGTATTGAAATGACCGAGATCCTATCGACATTAAGTATGGATATCGGCAGCTTACAAGCGGCTTTGCTTTTCCCCTTAGTGGAAGAAGGGAAGTTAGAAGAACAAGAAGTTATTGAGGAATTTGGCAAATCCATTCACGAACTTGTTAAAGGCGTGCTGGAAATGGATGCGATCCGCCAACTCAAAGCAACACAATCAAGCGAAACCAGCTCGACACAAGTCGATAATATTCGTCGTATGCTACTGTCAATGGTAGAGGATTTCCGCTGTGTTGTTATTAAGTTAGCGGAACGAATTGCTCATTTACGTGAAGTCAAAGATGCAACGGAAGATGAGCGCGTCTTAGCTGCAAAAGAGTGTTCAAATATTTATGCTCCTTTAGCAAATCGCCTAGGAATTGGGCAGTTAAAATGGGAGTTAGAAGACTTCTGTTTTCGTTATTTGCATCCCGATGAATATAAGAAAATTGCAAAGCTCCTCCATGAACGTCGTATTGACCGTGAAGAGTACATAGATACTTTCGTAACAACCTTACGTAAGTACATGTTAAAAGAGAATATTCAAGCAGATATCTATGGCCGACCTAAGCATATTTACAGTATTTGGCGTAAAATGCAGAAAAAATCATTGGCATTTGATGAACTGTTTGATGTGCGAGCGGTGCGTATTGTCGTTGAACGCTTGCAGGATTGTTATGCTGCATTAGGAATTGTTCATACCCATTTTCGCCACCTTCCTGATGAGTTTGATGACTATGTGGCGAATCCAAAGCCTAATGGTTATCAATCGATTCATACAGTAGTATTAGGGCCAAACGGCAAAACACTTGAAATTCAAATTCGTACCCGTCAAATGCATGAAGATGCAGAGCTGGGGGTTGCGGCGCATTGGAAATACAAAGAAGGCGCGACTGGTATTGGCAAAGGAAGTAGCTACGAAAACCGTATTGCGTGGTTACGTAAGCTGATTGCATGGCAAGAAGAAATGGCAGATTCTGGCGAAATGCTAGATGAAGTTCGTAGCCAAGTGTTTGATGACAGAGTGTATGTTTTTACCCCAAAAGGGGATGTGGTAGATTTGCCAGCAGGCTCGACGCCGCTTGATTTCGCTTATCACATTCACAGTGATGTCGGCCATCGTTGTATTGGTGCAAAAATAGGTGGGCGTATTGTTCCATTTAGCTATCAATTACAAATGGGTGACCAAATTGAAATTATCACTCAAAAGCACCCAAACCCAAGCCGTGACTGGTTAAATCCTAACTTAGGGTATGTAACAACCAGCCGTGGGCGAGCCAAAATCCAAAATTGGTTCCGTAAACAAGATAGAGACAAAAACATCCTCGCAGGGCGCCAAATTCTAGATAGCGAATTATCGCAGCTTGATATCAGCCTCCGAGAGGCCGAAAAACTGCTAATCGCGCGCTATAATGTTCACTCATTGGATGAAGTTTTAGCCGGAATTGGTGGTGGTGATATTCGTATCAACCAATTAGTGAATTTCCTGCAAAGCAAATTTAACAAAGCCACCGCAGAAGAAGAAGACCGCGCGGCAATGAAGACATTAGAAAGTAAGTCTTCACTCCCAAGAGCACCATCCCATGGTAGTGGTCGAGTGGTGGTTGAAGGGGTTGGTAACCTAATGCACCATATTGCACGTTGTTGCCAGCCAATTCCAGGGGATGAAATTGTCGGTTTTATCACGAAAGGACGAGGTATTTCTATTCACAGTGCGGATTGCGAACAATTAGCTGAGCTGCAAAGTCATGCGCCAGAACGTGTGATAGATGCAGTTTGGGGAGAAAACTATTCCAGTGGTTATTCTCTCGTGGTTAGAGTTGTCGCCAATGACCGTAGTGGTCTACTACGTGATATCACGACAATATTAGCTAATGAGAAGGTTAATGTGCTTGGCGTCAGTAGCCGCAGCGATGTGAAGCAGCAATTAGCAACGATAGATATGACAATTGAGCTGTATAATATTGAGGTGCTGAGCCGGGTGTTAGCAAAATTAAATCAGTTGCCGGATGTTATTGAGGCAAAACGCCATTCCCAGTGATTTTCTTCATATTTTGAGTTGTAGGGGTGTTGGCTACACTTAGCTACTCGGGTCACATACTTATGTATGCTCCCCGAGATATCTTCGCTTGCCGCCTACCTACAACTCAAACTATTTTGAAAATCAGTACTGTTATATTGTCAGTGGTTTTCTCCATATTTTGAACCGCAGCGTTGTTGGCTGCGCGCTCTCATCTTAGTCACATACCGATGTATGCTCCTACATTTTCTTCATATTTTGAGCCGCAGCGTTGTTGGCTGCGTGCTCTCACCCTAGTCACATACTGATGTATGCTCCTAGGGTTTCGTTTACTTGCCGCCTAGCTGCAACTCAAACTATTTTGAAAATGGCTCCGATATATTCTAAAAATCACATTTTCCGAGTTACCTAGAATTGTTTTTTAATTGTTATTAATGAGTGAAAATGGCTTTTTCCTGAAAAATTTGTTGAACAGGTGTCATTTCTGATAAGTTTGAGATAAAGATGACAATTAGAAACAAAAGAAAATCAAAGGTTAATACAATGAGTCAGGAAAAACCCGAAATCGAGCGCTTATTATCCATTATGGCACAGCTGCGTGACCCACAAACAGGTTGCCCATGGGATAAAGTACAGACATTTAAAACTATTGCACCTTATACACTTGAGGAAACCTATGAAGTGCTTGATGCGATAGAACGTGAAGATTTTAACGACTTAAAAGGTGAGCTGGGCGACTTATTGTTCCAAGTGGTTTTCTATGCGCAAATGGCGAATGAAAAATCATTGTTTGATTTTAATGATATTTGCCAAGCGGTGAGCGATAAGCTTGAACATCGTCACCCACATATTTTTGATACAAATAACACATTGAGCAGCTCGGAAGTGATTGAGGGATGGGAAAAACGAAAAGCAAAAGAGCGAGCTGAAAAATCGCAGTTTTCTGTGCTAGATGATATCCCGAATTCGCTCCCAGCACTAATGAAAGCCTATAAAATTCAAAAGCGTTGTGCTTCGGTCGGTTTTGACTGGGATACGTTAGGCCCTGTTGTGGGTAAGGTTCATGAAGAACTTGAAGAGGTGATGGAAGAAGCCACACAGGTGGTTGTTGACCAAACTCACCTAGAAGAAGAAATCGGCGATTTATTGTTTGCCGTAGTGAATTTATCTCGCCATTTAGGTCATAAACCTGAAATAGCGTTGCAAAAAGCTTGCAACAAATTTGAAGGTCGTTTTCGTCAAATCGAAAAAAGCCTAGCGGAAAGTGGCAAAACGACAGAAAGTGCTACACTTGATGAGATGGAAGGGCTTTGGCAGCAGGTTAAGAGTCAAGAATAAAATGGTTCGTCATATTTCGCACTATAGCGTTGTTGGCTGCGTTCGGTTACTTAGGTCACATAACTGGTGTATGCTCCCTGAGATATCTTCTCTTGCCGTCTAGCTTTGCTCGTCATATTTCGCACTACAGTGTTGTTGGCTACGTTCGGCTACTCAGGTCACATACTTGTGTATGCTCCCTGAGATATCTTCTCTTGCCGCCTAGCTGTAGCACGAACTATCTAGAGCATTAATTATATATAGAACGAAGCATCTACAGAAAAATTCGATATGTTCGATATGGTTGGTTTGTTCTAAAATCACCTCATGCAATGGCTCCAAACAAAGCTTCAAAAATAATATGTAGGTTGAAGTTTTCGAAGGTTAAATGTGGAGAGTTAGAGTAAATAGTTATTCAAAATCAAAGTTAGTGCAGAATCGCATTTTTTACACCATACAATGAGCTGAAAGGATTTAGCTTTTGTGTTTGAACTGTGTTAATCTATAAAAATAGATAAAGAAGACTAATTTTGAAGCGATAAATATTTTTCGCTTTTAACTTGCTGATAATATTAGAGTATTGATGAAATTTAGCCTTATTATGCTTAGAACATTTGTAGCGAAATTAAGGTTCGGGTATACTGTTTTCCCGTCCTGTTATATCCATCATCTTTTAAACCTAAACTTTCAGGTTCAGCATGAAAACTAATTATATTTTTGTGACCGGCGGGGTCGTATCCTCACTGGGTAAAGGCATTGCCGCAGCCTCTTTGGCGGCTATACTCGAAGCCCGTGGACTCAATGTGACTATTATGAAACTGGATCCCTACATTAACGTAGATCCAGGCACTATGAGCCCAACCCAACACGGGGAAGTTTTCGTTACAGAAGACGGCGCTGAAACTGACTTAGATTTAGGTCACTATGAGCGTTTCATCCGTACTAAAATGACACGTCGTAATAACTTTACGACTGGGCGTGTTTACTCTGAAGTTCTGCGCAAAGAGCGCCGTGGCGACTATTTAGGCGCTACAATTCAAGTTATCCCTCATATCACTAATGAAATTAAAGACCGCATCATCCGTGGTGGTGAAGGCCATGACGTTGTTTTGGTTGAAGTTGGTGGTACAGTTGGTGATATCGAATCATTGCCATTCCTTGAAGCGATTCGTCAAATGGCAGCTGAAGTTGGCCGTGAACGCACATTATATTTGCACTTAACATTAGTGCCATACCTTGCAGCGGCTGGTGAAGTAAAAACTAAGCCAACTCAACATTCTGTGAAAGAATTACTGTCAATTGGTATTCAACCAGATGTGCTGATTTGTCGTTCAGACAGAGTGATCCCAGCAAATGAACGTGCAAAAATCGCATTGTTCTGTAATGTGCCAGAGAAAGCGGTTATTTCTCTCAAAGACGTTGATTCAATTTATAAAATCCCAGCCTTATTGAAATCACAAGGTTTGGATGAATACATCTGTAACCGTTTCCGCATTGATGCGCCAGAAGCTAATTTAGCTGAGTGGGAACAAGTTATTTACGAAGAAGCCAATCCCGCTGGTGAAGTCACTATTGGGATGGTGGGTAAATATGTTGAGTTACCAGATGCGTATAAATCTGTAATTGAAGCATTAAAACACGGTGGCTTGAAAAACCGTTTAACTGTGAACATCAAATTAATTGATTCACAAGATATTGAAACTCGAGGTGTTGAGTTACTAAAAGGTTTAGATGCTATTTTAGTACCAGGCGGCTTTGGCGAGCGTGGTGTTGAAGGGAAAATTCTGACCGCTCAATATGCACGTGAAAACAAGATCCCTTACTTAGGAATTTGTTTGGGTATGCAAGTCGCATTGATTGAATTTGCACGTAATGTTGCCAATATGGCAGATGCAAACTCAACAGAATTTAAAGCGGATTGTAAATTCCCTGTTGTTGCGCTGATTACTGAATGGCGCGACGAAGAGGGGAACCTTGAAGTACGTTCAGAAGAGAGCGATCTTGGTGGAACAATGCGTGTTGGTGGCCAACCATGTCATTTAGTGAATGGTAGCCTTGTACGTGAAATGTATGGTTCAGAAACTATCATTGAACGTCACCGCCACCGTTATGAGGTGAATAATTTACTACTGAAACGTATTGAAGATGCGGGCCTAAAAATTGCAGGTCGTTCAGTGGATAATAAGCTGGTGGAAATTATTGAAAACCCTAATCATCCATGGTTTGTGGCTTGTCAGTTCCACCCAGAGTTCACCTCTACACCAAGAGATGGTCATCCGTTGTTTGCAGGTTTTGTTAAAGCCGCTGGTAAGTACCAGAAAGGTGAGTTGAAATAAGATATGGGGAAGTCGGCGCAGGTGCACCAACTTCCCAAAATTTAACTTGTACTGAGGAAAACCTAATGTCCAAAATTGTTAAAGTGATCGGTCGTGAAATCATTGACTCTCGTGGTAACCCAACTGTAGAAGCTGAAGTTCATTTAGAAGGTGGCTTTGTTGGTTTAGCTGCGGCACCATCAGGTGCGTCAACAGGTTCTCGTGAAGCTCTGGAACTGCGTGACGGTGATAAAGCACGTTTTCTGGGTAAAGGTGTTCTGAAAGCAGTTGCTGCTGTTAATGGTCCAATCGCAGAAGCGCTGATCGGTAAAGATGCTAAAGACCAAGCTAACATCGATAAAATCATGATTGATCTCGATGGCACTGAGAACAAATCTAAATTTGGTGCAAACGCAATTCTCGCTGTATCTTTAGCAAATGCTAAAGCAGCAGCAGCGGCGAAAGGTATGCCTCTGTATGAGCACATTTCTGACTTGAATGGTACTCACGGTCAATACTCTATGCCTCTGCCGATGATGAACATCATCAATGGTGGTGAGCATGCTGATAACAACGTTGATATCCAAGAATTCATGATCCAGCCTGTTGGCGCACCAACGCTGAAAGAAGCTGTCCGTATGGGCTCTGAGATCTTCCATCACTTAGCAAAAGTACTGAAATCTAAAGGTATGAATACAGCTGTAGGTGATGAAGGTGGTTATGCGCCTAACTTAGAATCAAACGCAGCAGCGTTAGCAGCAATTAAAGAAGCGGTTGAGCAAGCTGGTTATGTGTTAGGTAAAGACGTAACACTGGCGATGGACTGTGCAGCATCTGAGTTCTATAACGCAGAAACCGGTAATTATGAGCTGAAAGGCGAAGGCAAAACCTTCACTTCACAAGAGTTCACACATTATTTAGAAGAACTGACTAAACAGTACCCAATCGTCTCTATCGAAGATGGTCTGAATGAGTCTGACTGGGATGGTTTCGCATACCAAACTAAAGTTCTTGGTGACAAAATCCAACTGGTTGGTGATGACCTGTTTGTAACTAATACTAAGATCCTAAAAGAAGGTATCGATAAAGGCATCGCTAACTCTATCCTGATCAAATTCAACCAAATTGGTTCTTTAACTGAAACTTTGGCTGCAATTAAAATGGCGAAAGATGCAGGCTATACAGCTGTTATCTCTCACCGTTCAGGTGAAACTGAAGATGCTACTATTGCAGATTTAGCGGTTGGTACAGCGGCAGGCCAAATCAAAACAGGTTCTATGAGCCGTTCTGACCGTGTTGCTAAATATAACCAACTGATTCGCATTGAAGAAGCATTAGGTAAAAATGCACCATTCAATGGCTTAAAAGAAGTTAAAGGCCAAGCATAATTATTTATTGCTTAGCAAGTTAATGAATAGGGAAGCTTAGGCTTCCCTATTTTTTTGGTTATTAATTTTATTAATTTAACAAATATAATTGAATTTTTTTATAAAATTCAATCTGAATTTGTTTTTTGATTATGGTACTAAAGGAGATATTAATTTACAGTCATTATTCATTTTAAATAATTAATTTTTATTCAAAGGAATGAATACAATGACAATAAAAAAACATACAGAAGTAATTGAAAAAATAAATGAAATTATCAAAAAATCTACGCTAGATACAAGCGAGTTAATTAAAATTGGCTCAACGGTAGAAAAAGGAGATGTAACATTAACTAAACATGATAACTCACGATATGATATTAGTTATTATGATAGCGAGCAGCCTGACCCGTTTGTAATTAAAAGTTATTTACTCAATAATAATAATTATGATGCAACTCATTTATATCCTTCTTATGTAGATATTCCTAAAAAACCCTCAGATACGTTTCTCTTAATTACAGGTACTTTAAATAAAAATTCTATTATAGTTACCAATCATGATAAAGATCATTATCGAGTCTATAATGATTGCAGAATGAATAGTTCAATTTTATATGATGATGTTGTTATGTCTGCTGATTATCAAGATTATAAAATAAAAGATGGTACAAATGGTAATGCGACAGCATATATGCAGTTTGTAAATAATGATTGGCAATTAGTCTTACAAAAACAAGAGGTTAAATATTACAAAGGTGAAAGGAAATCATTTGCAATAGAAGGAAAAAATAGAATATTAAAATATATTCCTAATAATAAAATGGATAGTATAAATAAAAATAAATTTGAAAATACTCGGGAAAATATACATGTTAAAATATTGTCCATAGCAAAGAAATTCAATTGCTTATATATGGATGAGAAAGGTAATAATATATTTGAAACGGAACGAAAACTAGATAGCGCTAAAGCATGGCTTGAGTTTATTACATCTATAAGTATAAAAATAAATAATCATGTAAAAATGTTAAAAAGTTTCCAAGAGGTATGGCAGAAACAACTTCAGGAACTAAATGGGAAGATAAATAAAACAATAGATGATAAAGTTAAAATAAAATCTTTAACACGAAAATTAGCACAAAGTGATATTCAAATTAGTCTTTATCATAATCATTATAATAGAATACTATTTGAAGGGAACCAAATAGAAAGAAGTAAATTATGGTGGGAAATAAAAAAAAGTAAAGGCATGAACGCTGTTGTTAAAAATGAAGAACAATCAATATATGGTGGTATTAATGAATATAAACAGACAATCAATGAGCGATATGAAAATTTAGTTTTTGTTCATAAAAATTCGAATAAACCTTCATTTAGAAATAGTTTTAGTGAGGGAATGGACGGTTTTTCAGAAGTTAATATATCAGGATTAAAGAAGAATATGACGTCAATAGAACTGAAAAAATTATATTTGACTCAAGACCTTAGTCCTATAGAACGAGGGGCTTTATATCAAAGAATTAATAATGTAGGTCATGCCGAATATATAAAATATATTTTGAATGAAACAGGAAAAGTTAGTGAATTATTTTATTCATTAAACAGTCAAATTAATCGATTAATGCCACAAGATTTTTATTTAACCTTGATAGGGGATGATTCTCGAGGGCGTTGTTACCCTTTGGTTAGAGCTATGTCAGTTGCATTAGCAAAAGATGATCAAAAAGGCGCGGATACTTTATTTAATAAACTTTATATAGCATCAGCGAATCCTAAAGATAATGATTCAATATTAATAAAAACGGCATTGGAGCGATTACATTCGAATGTGGAAGCAATAGAGGCATCATTTTCTCATGGTAGAATTAATATCAAAGAGACACAGAATTTATTAGAGGCGAAGCAAAAAACAATGATGTTTGCTATTAATAGCCAAAATCACTCGATGCTTATTGGTAAAACTATAAATGATAAAAAATCACACTACTATTTTTATGACCCTAACTTCGGTTTGTTTTCGTTTAATAATAGTAAAGAACTATTTTCAGCATTTAAAAAATTTATGGTAGATAACAAAATGGCTGATTTTTACTCAGCCTTTGGGAGCAATAAAGATCCGGTTTTTGAAGTGATTTCAATTATTACAGATGATATGTCGAGTGTTCCGGTGGGTAATGGGTTAAGTGTAACTCATTTAAGTGAGCCTATTTCATTGAGTTTAATTACTAAACGTGAAAGCAAAACTAGTAGTATCGTTAATAAACAACTTGCGATTCAAAGAGACATTCAATTGAAAGGAACATTGGCTATGTTAGAAGCCCAACAATGGGGATACCGTTTAGAAACTTCTTTAACTAATTTATCAATGAAGTACCAATTTAATAGAAAATGGGTGCCTATATTTTCCACACTGAAAGAGAATGAAAAAGGTAAATATAAACTTCAATTTATAGATTATGATGATCCTGAAAAAAGCCATTGGATTGAAATGGATGACCCGACAATTAAAGAGTTTAATCATTATTATGAAAAGCAAGTAGCATTATTTGGAGAAAGTTATTTTTTTGATGGGGAAAAATTAATTCCCCAAAAGAATATAGATAATAACAGTGAATATAATATCAATGAGCCATCGTTCGATGGATTAAATGCAGGAATAGCTATTCAGTCTTTGATGCTATGGTATTCAGATAAAAACCATAATAGAAACGGAATGAATAATGATAATTTTAACTTAGCATTAGCATTGAAAATACATAGTTATATTAATTATGGAATGATATTTCATGGAGCTCTGAATGATTTAGCTAAAATTGTAGGTATAATTCGTAGTGGGTTAAATGAAAATATTAGCTATGAAGCTAAAAATATTAGTCTGTTTTCTACTTCATTAGCTCAAACAGTAAATGAAGGTGTTACTGTTTTATTTAATGGTACCTTAGTCGGCTTTGATATATATGAATTGACCTATGCAAAAGATGAACCTCATAAGATTATATTTAGTACACAACTTGCTTTTGACTCTGCGAGTTTTGTCACAGGAGGACTCAGTTTAGGAACCGGTGCTTTAGGAGTAACGGAAGCTTCAGTATTTATGGGGGGAGCTGGGGTTATTTTTGCAGGGTTAAGTATTGGTTTCACTGGTTTGGCGCGTAATTATGCAGTGATAGGAGAAGATGCTAAATCGGTAGGTAGATATTTCTATCAGTTAGACCAAGCATATAAAAATAACGGATATGATTACTTACCTGATAAAAGTATTGTTCTTCCGCGCGCTGGTGCAGTTTTTAAAACAATAGATCTTAGAAATAACCAAATTGAATTTGATAGCCAGTATATCTATAGGACTAGCGCACATTCTGCAGGAGGCGGACGGAAAAATTATATTTTTTGGGCGGGTAATTTCCCTACAATGGTACATGACCGTCAACAGGCAATTAATATTCGTAAAGGTATCGGATATAACATGAGTAGCCGACAGTATGGCTATTTAGATGCACAAATAATTGCCTTACCTATCACGCCAAAATCGTATATTAAATATGATTACAATTTATGGCCAGGAGCAACAACACGTCATGATAGTGGGTTTGATGTTATTCGTCGTTTAGAAAACACAGATAAATTTGATTATGACTTTTATATATTTCCAAGTGAAAATACTATCACTCAGATATTCCATGAATATGTAGATACAGAAATAGAAATAAAATTAAATAATCAATATAGACATTTAGTTATTCCAAAAATACCCAGTGAGTGGCATGGGAAAATTAAATATTCGATAAAGGGTGATGGTGGAGTATATAAAATTAGTCCACAAATAGGTGCAGAAATAGAATTGATTGATGACTCAAATAAGTTATCGACTTCTCACTGGATAATTAGTGGAGGGTTATTAGGTAAAAATGACATTATTGTTAGTTCTGACCGTATAGATGTAGGTGGAGTAAAAATAAAAATAGACCAATCAGTATCAAAAAAAGATTTTTTATACATTAATAATAATAATGAAGTTTATAAAGTGGATTTTTTAAATTTAGATGTAAATTTAATTGGCGAAGATGGAAATAAGTGGGTCGGACATAATGAAGAGTTATCTAATCATTTAAATAAATTAAATGAACAACATAAAATTATGGGGCAGTACGTATTAATTGAAAATTATCAGTTTGGGAATGTTAATGTAGGACGAGCATTTTATCAGGTTTCTACAGGGAGATATATTTTCACTGACTCATCGGAACAATATACTAAAAATGCTGATCTATTTTCTCCATTAGGGACGGGGGCATGTTTTTACTCAAAAGATAATAATATATTGTGGTTAGTTGATCAGGATAATAAAGTTCAATATACGTATATTATTAATAATAATGCTCAGCGGAATTTTGAATTAACTAAGTTATGGGTTAGTAATGAAAATATTTATTTCTCATGTCGTTATCCTAGTGAAGGAGTTCATGAAGTCGCAAATTATATGATAAATGGAAATGAAATTATATTAGTTAGTGTTTCTATTGATGAGCTGACTCATTATCAGTTATTTGAAGAAAAATCGGTCATACCTAAGGATATTTCAGATATGATTTTTGGTAAGTATTTATTGTTAATTGATAAAGTAAAAGATAAAAAAACAATATATAGTAAAAGTGTGAAGCTGGCTGATGTCATCCAAATATCAGGAATTGATAAAAATAATAATATATATCATTATTGGTTAAGAGAAAGAGACGGTGTTATCATAAGGCCAAATGTTACTTCATATAATCTTGCTCTCGATAACAAAGAATTATTTGAGCCTAAAGATTTAATGTTTGTTGGGTTTTTATTAAACAATGATGGGAAAGAAGTATTCTTTTTTTATAGTCATAAGGAAAAATCAATATATCGACAAGTTGGAGAAAACCCAAATTTCTTTCAAATAGAAAAGCAAGAAATCAAAAGGATAGAAACCGAAAATATTGAGAGTGTTATATTCAGTCAAAGTAAAATTTTAATTATTAGTAATAATGGCATTGTGAGTCAAATTAACGCTCAAGGTAATATTCAACCTGTGGCACTAAATCAAAAGTGGTTTGATTCACATTCAACAAGATGGTGGGAAGATTTTGGTCAATTAGAGTCAAATCAAGGAGTATATGCTTTACTTGGATTAAAAATGAGTGATAATCAAGCTATTATTCCTGCTTGGTATGAAAATAAAAGTATTGTTATTGCATATCAATTATCATCAAAGAATACATTGCAATATTTAGGAATAGACGAGTACCGTTCAGCAGCAATTATTTTTGATATGGAAAATAAAAAACTTTATTGGCAACCAATTGTAAATGAAGCTGCTTTAGTTAAAGCTTTTGATAAAAATAATTTAAAAAATACTTTATCACTACCTTCAATGTATGAGATATACCCAAATATTAAATTTGATACAGTTAAAAAATTAAAAAATGGATTGTTAATGTATACAACTAATGATGAGATTTTATATTACAGTAAGGGAGAGAATAATTCAGATAGTAATAAAGAGGAATTCTCATCATCTTTATTAATTAACGGTGGAAATTCAAGGGATATAATCAACCCACCAGTTATCAATAATGTAAAAAATATTATATTAAGTGCGGGAGACAAAGAAGATAGCTATGTTATTTCTAGAGCGGCGTGGCTACATTATCAAGCAATTATCATTGATAATAATGCGAGCGATCGTTTGACAGATACACTTGTTTTACCTGTTGACGATATGAACTCTCTAGCTGTGAATCGCCTAGGGGATGACCTTATTCTAACGGATATAAATACAAATAGCATACTTATTATTAGGCGGATATTTGCTACTAATGCTCAAGGATATGAACACCTTAAACTGCGATTTTTAAATTCTAACGGAGATATTAGGGTAAAAACTATTGTAGATAGTTATTTATTGACTGATGGGCTGATGGTTACTAATACACCGAATGAGTCTGATGAAGAAATACTGCTGTCTCATGACAATCAGTTAGCACAGCTTTCAGCAATGACATCATCATTAAACCATCGTGAAAGCATGTCTAGACATCAGGATATAATACAGCCTTCGTTGGTTACTGCGCCTGTTTTAGTGGGATAAAGCAGGTATGAATTAGTTAAGCTAAGCTAGCCGGAGTTTAACTGGCTAGCTTAATTAGTTGTCTAGTTTCATTGGTTGATATTTTAATTTAAGTTTGTTTTTTATTCATCGATATCATTTATTTTGCTTTGGGTGGAATTAACTGCTGACTGGTGCGTTGGCGTATTAGCGCAATTGTTCTGTCAATTGAAACTGTTAATTTATGCGGTTATTTGCTTACAAAATAGAACATTTCTCGGTAGAGATATTAAAAATACAAAAAATTGCGCGGGGTAGATCGCACTTTTAGCTTATCCACATTTTCATCTCAATAAATTAACTCTATATTTCACAGCTTATAAATAATTATTAACAATATGCGCTAAAAATAAACTTGCTTCCAAAGCTATGGAGTAAACATGGACGCTTCAGAATCTTTAACACCATCAGTGAGCCCAACCCCCTCGAATAAACGGGGATGGATAATCTTAGCTGTTGATATCGTACTCTTAATTTTATTACTAAAATATTTACCATTTGATGATAAAGCAAATGCAGGTCTTGCAATGATGGTTTTCATCGGTGTGCTTTGGTTAACTGAAGCTATCCATGTCACCATTACTGCACTGTGTATTCCGATCTTGGCAGTAGGCTTAGGGCTGATGAATACAGGGGATGCATTGAAATCATTTGCAAATCCGATTATTTTCTTATTCTTCGGTGGCTTTGCATTAGCGACGGCTTTACATATCCAAGGCCTTGATAGGCTAATTGCAAATCGCTTACTAATGGCAGCTCGAGGGCGCTTATCAGTCGCGGTATTATTGCTGTTTGGTGTAACAGCGTTACTTTCTATGTGGATTAGTAACACAGCAACAGCTGCAATGATGCTACCACTAGTATTAGGTATACTGTCTAATCTCGATGTACGTCATGAACGTAATACTTTCGTGTTTGTACTATTAGGTGTTGCTTATAGTGCAAGTATCGGTGGTTTAGGCACGATTGTAGGTAGCCCTCCAAATGCGATTGCGGCAGCAGCTTTAGGTTTAGATTTCTTATCATGGATGAAATATGGTATTCCAATCATGGTGGTGTTACTACCAATGATGTTTGTATTGATGTACATGATGTTACGTCCAAACCTGAAACATCGTTTTCAAATTGAGTTAGAACACGTTGAGTGGAATGGCAAGCGTATTACAGCAATGACGATTTTCCTTTTAGCCGTAGTTTGTTGGATCACGAGTACGTTTATTAGTGATGCATTAGGTGGTGTAAAAGATTTAGATACAATCATTGCGATGAGTGCTGCGATTTTAATTGGTGTAACAGGTGTTGCTAGCTGGTCTCAAATTCAAAAAAATACCGAGTGGGGCGTATTGATGCTGTTTGGTGGTGGTTTAACACTCAGCGCAATTTTAAGTTCTTCTGGGGCAAGTAAGATCATGGCAGACTGGATGCAAATGACATTCGGTGAAAGTCACTGGTTTGTTATTATTCTAGCTGTTACTACCTTTATTATCATTTTGACTGAGTTTACCAGTAATACGGCGAGCGCAGCTTTATTAGTACCAATCTTTGCAACAGTTGCTGAAGCATTAGGTATGCCAGTCATTGTATTAACCATGATTATTGGGATTGGTGCATCTTGTGCGTTTATGTTGCCGGTTGCTACACCGCCAAATGCGATTGTATTCGGTTCCGGTTATATTAGGCAAATTGAAATGGTACGTGTTGGTGCGGTATTAAACGTGGCTTGTATCCTTGTGATTTCATTGTTTGCTTGGTTTATCTGGATGTAACTTAGGATCAATTCACTTTAACTTAACGGCCTCTTATTGAGGCCGTTATTTGTTGTTGTACGCTAAATTGAGATTATTGCGTTGTTTTAGCAATAAGAGCCTGTTGGTTTTTCCCTATTTTTATCACGCCCGTATCAGAAAAAGTAATGTCTGCGTCTCCGCGCACAGAGAAACTCATCGTGTTAATAAGCCCTTGAATATCTATTTTATTTTGTGGGCAAAGGAAATTATCTTTACAGTGATATTGGTGACTCTCAAGCACAATGTTACGACCTGTTAATTTAGTTTGCTCATCCATCTCTAAATGATTTCCTTGAATATAAGGAATGTCAGTTTTGAACTTTGTGCTGTACTTGACAACGCCTTCACTAGGAGAAAGGGTGCTATTACCCGATGCGCTGATATAATTTTGTATGGCAGAGTGGATATTAAGTGTATTTTGCAGCTTTATTTGGTCTGCAACGATATTTAATTTTGATAGTTGAATTGGAGTTCCTTGTTGCTGACTAATACTGATTTGGCTAGCAGGTTGAGTTGAAAACTTCAGTTGGTTATAGTCCTCCAATTTTTGGAGTTCAAGCTGGTTATCTTTCTCTTTGTTTTTAATATATTTTTTTTCAAATTTACCGGCAATTAAGGAGAGGCTATTAATATTATCAACGGCGCCGTCTTTCCATGAAATACCATTAGGATTTGCGATAACAAGGTTAGCGCGTTGCCCTTTTATTCCTAATATCCCTTGTAAGTTGCTTGTTTCAGTCCCTGTTACTTCTGCAAAAATAAGCTTTGCTGCCTTATTATTAAGCTTAGTATTACTGTTAATATCATTATTAAAAATTAAACCATCGTCATTAGATGAGAGACTTTCGAAGGTATTAAACGAGATGTTATTTTTGAGAGGGGCTTCTATATTAATAACTTTTGCTTTTGTGATATCAGGGGCCTCGGCTAATGATGTGGTATGAAATAAAGTACAACTTAGTAGAGTGAATAATATGGTTTTCTTCATTGGTATTAGCTCCTTGCTGTAAAAATCCTTTTATGATTAAAAGTATAATGTATTTAGTCGTTTTTTATAATAATCAAAAATTAGTTTGGCTTAATAAAATATGATACGGTTAGCACTCAGGAAAAATCGGAAAAATGAAAAAATATAATGTAAGTAATTGTTATATAATGTTTTTGGCCGTTTGTGAATTTCATTTTCCTTGCTAATAAATTACTACTTGTTATGTTTTTAAATTAAAAATAAAGGGATTTAATAATATGTCTGGTGATAGCTATAGCTCTCTATTGAATCATACCATTTATGTAATGGATAAAGTAAAGTTTGATAAAAATATTATGATGCTGGTTGAGGCGATTAAATATGAATATCGTCATGCAGGAAAGTGGTCTCCAGACTTATTGAAAAAACATGATAAATTAAAGAAAGAAATAGAACAGAAATCTTATTTTGTATATAACAATGATGTTCCTATCGGTATTGAAAAACTCAGTAGTCAAGAAGAGCTAAAATTTATTGATAATATAAGGCATTTATCAACAGGAAATAATGATGTCGATATAAGAGTTCAAGGTAAAGAGGATGTTGAATTATCTAACCTTGTTGATTCCGATTTATTAAGTTCACAAGCACTGCGTATTCTCCCTAAAAATTTAAAACAAAGGATAAAACTTCGCTCTAGTATAAATGCTAGGTTAACTATAAATATACATAAAAAATATATTAATCTGCTGGCAAAATCTTTGGTGAAGTTATTTCATGAGCCGTCACTTCAGTGTATAGAACAAGCCAAAATTATGGGGCCTAGAAAATTTGGTATACAAACGGATCAAGCTGTTATTTACTTATCTGAATCGGGGCTTGAGCATGCAAAGGAAATTACCCAGCGACTTAATGCATTGATTTCTTCGGATGCATTTATTGAACATACACCAGTTGGTATGCAAAAAATGGATACTGGTATTTCTTATTCGGAAACACCAAAAGGTCAGTCAACAAGCCATGGGCAAGCCAGGTCACAGGTCATTGCAGACGCTATTACAGAAGCTTTATTAACAGATCGCCCAGTAAAACAAATCTTACCGAAAGTATTAAAAAAAGTAGGCTACGATACGAATAATCCTAGTTTAGTTGCGCAAGTTCAGCGTGATGGTCATTTAAAAAATAGTCTTTTTGACTGTATGATGCTTAAAAAGCATAGAATAAGCCAAGATATTCAGCGATTTGTTACGGATCCACTGTTATTCCCATGTATGTATATTATTGATAAATTTAATAATGATATATTATCAGTAAAAGCGGAAATATTTAACTTTGAGAATGAGTTTACTGCCATTGAGTGCGGAGTATTAGCTCAGTATATAACCTCGAGAGAGAATTCAGGTTTTATTTATGATGTTTTAGATTTTACTTATAAATTTAATTCAATCTTTAGAGATAGCGGTTATATTGAGAAACGTCTCGCACCACAAGATTTTTATTTATATTTAATGGATGATAATTCAGGGGGACGTTGTTACTCTTTAGTTAGGGCAATGGCTGTTGCATTAGCCTTAGAGGGCCGTGAGGGTGCAAATAAATTGCTTAATAAGATGTTTTTAGCTGGGGCATCACCAACGGAGCCGAATTCAACTTTGTTACAAGCTGCGTTAAAAGAACTTCATGTAAATATAGAGGCGGCACACGCATCAACTATAATTGGCCAATTTGAGTTAAATGAAATAAAAGAAATTCTGATTAATGCTGAACAAGGAAATATTTATGTGCTAAATAGCACAACACACTCAATGTTATTAGGTAAAGTCAAAAGTGGTAATGAAATTAATTATTATTTTTATGATCCAAACTTTGGTATTTATGCTTTTAATGATTCTGATAAGTTATTTTCAACTTTAAATAAGTTTTTATTTAAAAACAAGATGGCAGAGCAGTATGCGGTTTTAAATAGTAGTTTTGAATTGGTCTCTATTAATACGGGAAAAATGTCTGAAGTACAAATTGGTAGTGGTTTAACTGTTTCCGATTTGGTTTATTCAGATAATTTAATGGAATCTATTTCTCTACATAAGAAAATGGAGAGTATTCTAGAACATCAGTCTTTAATAGCAAAAGATAAGAAAATACAGACATCCTTAATTATTTTGGAGTCAGAGAAATGGGGGGAACGTCTTGAATACTCAATTAATGAAGTGTGCAAAAGTCATCAACTAGATGAAAAATGGTTACCTGTTTTTGAAAATGTTGAGAATTTGGAAGATGGCCGATATCGTATTCAATTTATACATCAAGGGATAGAGGAAAAGATATATTGGGCTGAAACGAAAGACACAACATTTATTGAGTTTAAAGAATATTTTCACAAGCAAATGGCTATGTTAAAGAGTCATTATTCTTTTAGTGATGGGGAGTTGCAATGTGAAAGAGATATTGAGGGTACAGAACATGTGGATGGCCTCAATATAGCGATGGGAATACAAGCAATCATTCAATGGTCGGAGAATGGAAAAGTGGTTTCTTCTAGGCCAACATCTAATTTAGCAACAGCACTGCGTATTCATAGTTATATTAGCTATTCTATGATGGCCCATGGTGCTATCAATGATGCCATGAAAACTGGAAAAATTGCATATTCATTATGGTGTGAAGGGAATGGAGTAGCGAAATCAGTAATGAATCGCTTTTCTTCGTCTCTAATACGTACAGCGAATGAAGGGTTAGGGGTTATTTTCCAAGGAGCTATGGTTGGTTTCGATATTTATGAGTTAGCGAATACACAAAATGAAACTCAGCGAGCTGTATTTGGTACTCAACTAGCTTTTGATTCATCATCATTAGGGTTAGGTATTGTAAGCACGGGAGCATCTCTACTTGGTGCGGAAACGGTGGCAGGTGTTGCAGGGCCATTAGCTGTACCACTTATGGGAATAGGTATTGGTATCACCGAACTGGTTAATATTAATGAAAGACACGCACAAAAAGCTGTTGCTGTAGGGGAAGAATTCGCGATTTATCAACGAGACTATCAAAATGCAGCGATAAGTTATGATGCAAAAAAAGACTTTTTGGTACCAACACCCAATATTGTCATCGAGAAATTAGATTTCAAAAATGGCTATTTTGACCTTGGTAGCCAATATATATATCGAGGTGTGAAAAAAAAGTGGTATATAGAGCATTGCTGGTTGAATGATTTTCAGTCGGGCCCGAGTGCAGAGATTGATAAATCACATGCAATTAATATTAGAGAAGCTGTTGGTGTTACTGAGCCAAGAGTAAACTTTAATGGGAGCCAAACTGGGGTAGTGATATTACCAGTTGTACCTAAATCGTTCATTCGTTACAGATATAGCTCTCTTTTTGGTGGAACTTCTCGAGGGGATAATGGTTTTTCTATTTTGAGAGGAATGGAAGAACGCTATCAATTCTATTTTGATTTTTTTTATTGTGGCCTAGAGTATGTCATCACCACTTTAGAGCATGAATATGAAAATACTACCATTCATGTCAATCTAGATAGCCAAAATAGACAATTAGCCGTTCCTAAAATGCCTATTCCATGGCAAGGGCATATTACGCACACTGTCACTGGTAATGGTGGGGAATATCAAATTACAGTTAATTATGGTGCATCTCTTACGTTAATTGAGGGGGCTATGTATGGAAAACAATCTAGCTGGATAATTGATACGAGTTTAATAGAAAGTGATGGAAAAGAGCATGTTATTCAAATCATGGATGATCACATTAAAATTAGCGGCATTACTATCCATGTTGATACATCGGTGGCGGATAATTCGATTTTACTTGTCAATGCTCAACATGAAGTATGTGAAATAGATTTTACTAATAAGACAGCAAAGATTATTAATGTAGATGGTAGTCAATGGATAAATAAAAGCCAGACAATTAGACAGCATCTTCATGATTTATCAATTAAAAATAAGCTTAACGGCCAGTATGTTGCCATCGATAATTATCAATATAACGGTTTAAACGTGGGACGTGCATTTTATGATGTTCAATATGACCGGGTCATTTTTACTCACTCAAAAAATAAAGAAAATCATTCGGCACAACTAATAAAAATTAATGGGGATACAGCCTATTTTTATTCATCAGTGGAATCGGTAATTTGGCAGGTTGATATAAATACAGGCTCTTTACTGACTCAACTTAAAGCAAATATGGTTTTAGGTTTAGATGCAGAAATTATTAAAGTCACATTGGTTGATGACCAACTGTATATAACATTAACAGAAAGAAGTACTGGCAGTACGGTTGAAAATACCTATAGGCTAATACAGAGTGATAAATTAGAGCTCGTGAGCGTTGTGAATAACAGGTTATTACTCGATAACTTATATGACACACAAACATTATTATCATTTGAACAACGTAAGCAATTTAGTAGCCATGACTACTTAGCCTGTCGATATATGAGTCCTGAATATCAAAAGACAATTACCATCAAACCCAGCATTGCGAACACGGTGATGATATCGGGCACTGATGAAAATGGTTTTTGGCATCATTACTGGCTACGCAATGAGAGTGGAACATTGGTTAAAGCCAATTTAGAAAGAAAAAATGTGAATGAACAGCTATTCTTGAATGAGTTTATTTCGATAAGTGAAGAAGATTTAAAATATATTGATTGTGAGCTCGCAAAAAATACGCCATTAGAAAAAATTTGGCGAGAGAGGTTTCCTCTGTCTATTAACGATGGTAAAGAGGCGGTGTTTCAATTAAAGCGTTATAGAATTAAACCTACACTTGCAAAAATATTTGCAACAAGCCTGGGACGTTATAATCCGAGGTACGATTTATGGTATTGGTTTCCTCCTAAGGACTTGGAATTATTAGGAAGTTTATTAAATGAAAATGGAAAGGAAGTCTTTTTCTTTTATAGCCGAAAAGAAGACTCCATTTTTTATCAGAAAGGGTTAGGGCAAGATAATATTAATCCAAATAAGCCAAGTGCCGCCTTTCGTTTAAATTTGAGTGGAATAGAAAATGTCACGCACTGGCAAGGGGAGCTCCTTGTTATCCAAAAAGAAGGCTTTGTTAGGCAGCTGGGTGCGAATGGTAGTACACAATTAGTTGCCCTTAATAAAGACTGGTTTGCGAGAGAGCCTTTGAAATGGGAGCGTTTTGCTCAATTTTTCAATGAAAAGGACCCCATTGCATTGTTTGGATTAAAAGATACTAATGGGGAACGTATATTACCAGCATGGTATTTTAACGAGATGGCTATTGTTGCGCCTTCATTTTCATTAGAAAGTGAGTTACAAATTATCGATTTTGATCACGATAAACAATATGGCGTTATTTTTGATTCAAAATCAAAGAAGCTATATCGAATAAACGCGATTGGAGAGATGAGGTTTAACAATATTTTCGATAACCAGGGTGTTCTTCGATTTCCAAATAAATTACCTAAGCATGTTGATTTATACCCTAAGCTTACTTTTAAGTCAGTACAAAAAATAGCGGGTGGTTTAATGCTGTTAACAGAAGAAAACGCAATTATTTATCACCCAACGTCATCTCATGAACAATTAGGTTTATCATTAATTATTAAAGGAACTCAGGGGAACGATGTCGTTATTCCTGCGGCATTAGGCGATATTTCTATTTTAATTCTTAATGGTGGTGAAGGCTCCGATACTTATCAGTTTAAAAAGGTAGATTGGCAGCGTTATCAAACGATTATTATTGATAATTATTCGGTAGACCGAATTGTTGATTTGCTTATCCTACCCATACAAGACCAATTGAAGGAGACTTTTATTAATCGTCAAGGAGACGACTTGGTTATTACAGATTCAATAAATAATACATCTCTTTATATCCGTGGAATTTATGGTCCACAGGCTCACTCGTATCGTCATCTACAACTAAAAATTGATGGAACAGATCAACATATTGATGTGAGTTTATTAGCTGAGCAAGCTTTGGCCAGTCACGGTTTAATGTCTTTATCAATGCATTTCAGAAGCCATTTTGATATCAATGGTAAGATAGTTTTATTAGGGGAGTTGTTGAATCGAATAGATTTTACTCAGGGAGACTTTGAAATTCAAACTGCACTCAAAGAGCAGGACAAACCTCATTTCGCCATGTTATCTACAACAAGTCAGTATTAAATTAATATATAAAAAAAAGAGCCACAACATAAGTGGCTCTTTTCGATTTATCGATCAGCAATTATTGTGCTGTTGGTGGATGGCTGTGTTCAACATCTTCTGATTTCTTCGAGAAACGGCGACGGATCACCACGAAGAATACAGGAACGAAGAAGATAGCCAATGAGGTTGCGGCAAACATTCCCCCAAGAACACCAGTACCTACTGAGTTCTGGGATGCAGAACCTGCACCGTTACTAAACACCAGTGGGATAACACCTAACATAAATGCTAAAGATGTCATCAGAATTGGTCGTAAACGCATTTTAACTGCATTCAGTGTTGCTTCGACTAACCCTTTACCTTCTTTTTCCATCAAGTCTTTGGCGAATTCAACAATCAAGATTGCGTTTTTCGCCGAGAGCCCAATGGTTGTTAAGAGACCCACTTTAAAGTAAACGTCGTTGTCTAGACCACGAACACTGGTAAACAGTAACGCACCAATAATACCTAATGGAACGACTAACATAACTGAGAATGGAACTGACCAGCTTTCATAGAGAGCCGCCAAACACAGGAAGACCACTATCAAGGAGATTGCGTACAGAGCAGGGGCTTGGTTACCTGCTAAGCGTTCTTGATATGACATACCTGTCCACTCGTAACCAATTCCTTCAGGCAGGTTTTCAGTGGTGAGTTTTTCCATTAACAGCATCGCATCACCAGTACTTTTCCCTGGAGCTGCCTGACCTTGAATGTTCATCGCAGGGACACCGTTATAACGCTCTAAACGCGGTGAACCATACTTCCAAGGATCTTTGGATTCGTCCATAAAGGCAGAGAACGGAACCATTTTACCTTGGTTATTGCGAACATACAGGTTACTGATGTCAGAAGGTAACATACGGCTTTCTGCGTCACCTTGTACGTAAACTTTCTTCACACGACCACGGTCGATAAAGTCATTCACGTAGCTTCCACCAAACATAGAACTCAATGTTGCGTTGATATCACTGATAGCGACACCTTGAGCCTGTGCTTTTTGTTGGTCAATATAAATACGGTATTGCGAGGTATCATCCTGACCATTTGGACGAACACCTTGAAGCATTTCTGGGTGCTGAGCAGCTAATCCAAGTAACTGGTTGCGGGCTTGCATCAGTTTATCATGCCCCAAGTTACCTTTATCGACTAACTCAAAGTCAAACCCGTCTGCGGTACCTAACTCAACAATCGCTGGTAGGTTAAAGGCGTAAATCAGTGCCTCTTGTTTTTGTGACAGTGCGATATTCGCACGTTGTACAATCGCATCAACGTGGTTTTCATCGCCTTTACGTTCGCTCCAATTTTTCAGAACGACGAAAGCGAGACCCATGTTTTGACCTTGACCTGCGAAGCTAAAGCCCCCAACGGTAAAGACCGACTCAACGTTTTTGGCTTCTTCGGTATGGTAGTAGTTATTCACTTCATCCAATACCGCTTGGGTTTGTTCTTGCGTTGATCCCGGTGGTAATTGGATCATTGACAAGAATACCCCTTGGTCTTCCGCTGGTAAGAAAGAGGACGGTAAGCGGACGAACATGAACGCCATACCAACCACTAACAGCAGGTAAATCACTAAATAACGGCCCGTGCCGTTAAGCATACGGCTTACACTGTCGGTGTAGTGGTGTGCTTGTTTTTCAAATGTGCGGTTAAACCACCCAAAGAATCCTTTTTGGCTACCATGGCTGCCTTTTTCAATTGGCTTCAACATGGTGGCACACAGTGCTGGCGTTAAGATCATCGCAACCAGTACTGATAAGATCATGGAGGATACAATGGTAATTGAGAACTGACGGTAAATTGCCCCTGTAGAACCTCCAAAGAAGGCCATAGGAATAAATACCGCAGACAGCACCATTGCAATACCGACTAACGCACCTTGGATTTGACCCATTGATTTTTTGGTCGCTTCTTTTGGTGACAAGCCTTCTTCTTGCATAACACGCTCAACGTTCTCAACAACGACGATGGCGTCATCGACGAGAAGCCCGATGGCGAGTACCATCGCGAACATGGTCAAGGTGTTTATGGAATAACCAAATGCCGACAAGATAGCAAAGGTACCTAACAATACGACAGGTACTGCAATCGTTGGTATCAGTGTTGCACGGATGTTTTGTAGGAACAAATACATAACGACAACAACCAGCATGATTGCTTCTACTAACGTTTTAACCACTTCGTTAATTGAAATTTTAACGAATGGGGTCGTATCGTATGGATAAACAATCTCTAATCCTTGAGGGAAGAAAGGCTTCATTTCCTCAAGCGCAGCGCGGACGTTATTAGACGTATCTAATGCGTTCGCTCCGGTTGCCAGTTTAATACCGATACTTGCTGCAGGCTTACCATTAAAGCGGGCAATCGTACTATAGTTTTCAGCACCTAATTGGACATCAGCAACATCTTTAATACGCACTTGTGAACCATCCTGGTTTACACGTAATAGAATATTGCTAAATTCTTCAGGGCTATTTAAACGTGTCTGCGCAATGATAGAAACGTTTAAACGCTGGTTTGCTACAGACGGTGAACCACCGAGTTGCCCTGCTGCGACTTGGTTATTTTGTA
This sequence comes from Providencia sp. PROV109, assembly GCF_033681625.1. Classification (NCBI taxonomy): domain Bacteria; kingdom Pseudomonadati; phylum Pseudomonadota; class Gammaproteobacteria; order Enterobacterales; family Morganellaceae; genus Providencia; species Providencia sp. PROV109. Next base: position 3,568,548 of record NZ_CP096320.1, on the reverse strand, counting down.
CCTTGATCGCATTAATGACATCTGTTGTGGTCATGTTGTACTTAACGAGTTGCTCTGGTTTTAACCAAATACGCATTGCATATTGGGTACCGAACAGTTGAGTTTCACCTACACCGTTAACTCGGCTAAGTGGGTCTTTAATATTTGACCCTACGTAGTCGGCAATATCGTATTGCCCCATTGAGCCATCGCTAGAAACGAAACCCGCAACCATTAAGAATGAACTAGTTGATTTATCGACACTAATACCTTGCTGCTGAACTTCTTGTGGCAACAATGGCATCGCCAGTTGCAATTTGTTTTGCACCTGTACTTGCGCGATATCACCATCAGTTCCTGCTTCAAATGTCAGCGTAATGCTAGCAGAACCTGATGAATCACTGCTCGATGACATATATACCAAGTTATCGATACCGTTCATGTTCTGTTCGATAACCTGCGTTACTGTATTTTGTACCGTCTCAGCATCCGCTCCCGGATAGTTAGCTGAAATAGAAACAGCCGGTGGCGCGATGGTCGGGTACTGCGAAACAGGTAACTGGATAATTGCCAACAGACCAGCAAGCATGGTGATAATTGCAATTACCCACGCAAAAATTGGTCTTTCTATAAAAAACTTAGGCATTAATCAGCCGCTCCCTTATTTAGACTTTTCTTCAGGTTTTGCCTGATTGTCTATGGATTGCGTTTCTAAGTTTGCTTCCTTAGGATTCACAACAATTCCTGGTTTGATTTTTTGTAAGCCGATGACAATGACACGATCACCTGCTTGTAGACCTTCAGTTACCAGCCATTTGTTGCCAACTGCTTGTCCTGCTTTAACTTTTCTGACTTCAACTTTATTCTCTGCGCCAACAACCATGACTTGAGAAGTTCCTTGAGCCGTACGAGTCAAGCCTTGTTGTGGAACTAGAATCGCCTTTTCAATAACACCGTCTTCTAATACAGCACGAACAAACATACCTGGAAGTAACTCTTTGTTCGGGTTAGGGAACATGGCTCTCATGGTGATAGACCCTGTTGTTTCATCAACAGTGACATCAGAGAATTCCAGAACACCCTTTTGTGCGTATTCTTGACCGTTGTTGTTGATCAAACTGACAGGTGCTTTCCCTGATTCTCGCTGTACAGCGCCTTTCGCTATCTCATTTTTGAGACGTAAAAAATCGTCACTCGATTGTGTTACGTCAACATAGATAGGATCAAGTTGCTGAACACGCATTAATTCAGTGGCTTGTCCTGTAGATACTAAAGCCCCTTCAGTCACATTCGATTTACCGGTACGGCCGCTGATCGGTGCAGTTACTTTGGTATAATTCAGGTTGATACGTGCCGTTTCAACCGCAGCTTCAGCCGCTTTGACGGCAGCAAGTGCTTGTGCATAGGTTGAGGTTGCTTCGTCGTATTCCTGACGACTAATGTAATTAGTACCTAACAATGGTTTATAACGCTTCACCGTTAATGCAGCCAGATTCGCATTGGCTTGTGCTTTTGCAAGTTCCGCTTTTGCGCTGTCATAGGTTGCTTGGAATGGTGCTGGGTCAATTTGGTATAAAGATGTCCCTGCTTCTACGTCGCTACCTTCTTTATAGTTGCGTTTCAATATGATGCCACTAACCTGAGGGCGAACCTCGGCAACACGAAATGCGGATGTACGGCCTGGTAACTCGGTTTTGAGAGTCAGAGGTTCGGCTTTAAGCGTAACAATTCCTACTTCAGGCGCCGGGCGTTCTCCGCCACCTTGTTGTTCATCGTTACAACCAGATAAAGCCAAGCCACCTGAAAGAACTAACAGAGCCAGAGGTAACACCCCTCTGTTTTTTCGCATAAGTTAACCTCAATTAATCAATATGAGTTCAAAACAAAAATAAGAAAAATGGTAAACAATATGATTTATCACTATGCTATAGTACAAACATACACGAATGTATGTAAATCAGCTTTCGATAGAAACGGGTCACAATGGCACGAAAAACTAAACAACAGGCTGAAGAAACCCGTCAGGAAATATTAGATGCTGCCATCAAAACATTCTCTGAACGAGGAGTTTCTGCCACATCATTAGCCGATATTGCAAAAGCAGCGGGGGTTACCCGAGGTGCAATATATTGGCATTTCAAAAACAAAGTTGATCTTTTTTATCAAGCTTGTGAATTTGGTGATAACCAAATAGTACAAGCTGAAGAATATTATCGTTCTAAATATACCAATGATCCACTTTCAATACTAAGAGAATTATTAGTTTATATTTTGACTGATTTTATTGAAAGGCCTAAAAACCGCGCTTTGATGGAAATTTTCTTTTTGAAGTGTGAATTAGTTGGCGAAATGGCAGAGTTAGTTGATTTTAAACGCGCTAATTATGTCGCAAGTCAATGTCGAATAGTTGATAACTTGACTGCCTGTATTGATGCAGGTCAACTTCCTGCTGATCTTGATGTGGAATGTGCTGCGATTATGATCCGTTCATTAATGTCTGGTTTGTTAGAAAACTGGCTACTCCAATCAGAAAATTTTAATACTAATCAACATACAATTACATTGGTTGATACACTATTAGAAACACTAAAATGTAATACCGCAATCCGGTTAAAACCCATTCAAACTGAATAAGTGGAGTACAATATGACCTCTATTTTGATTATTGCTAATGGCGCACCTTACGGCAGTGAAACATTGTTTAACTCATTGCGATTAGCGATAACGTTGAAAGAGCAAGAGCCGCAGTTAGATTTAAAAATATTTCTGATGTCAGATGCTGTGACCGCAGGTTTGGCAGCTCAAAAGCCGAAAGAAGGCTATAATCTTCAACAAATGTTAGAGATTTTAACGGCACAAAATGTCCCCGTTAAATTATGTAAAACTTGTACAGATGCCCGAGGTGTAAGTGAGTTAACCCTTGCTGATGGTGTTGAGGTAGGCACGTTAGTCGAGCTTGCAAGCTGGACATTAACGGCAGATAAAGTATTAACTTTCTAACATTTTACGTAAAATGTGTTTAATTAGTTGAAAGTAAGTGTTGGTAGGCGACTATCGGCACTTTGGTTTAATTAAACAATATTATTATTTGTATAAAGGAATGCCATTATGATGAAACAACAATGGAAGTGGCGGCAGTTAGTATCAATAACACTGTTTTTTTTCATCATATCTTTTTCCAGTTCAATTACGGCATTAACATCAAATAACTTACCTGATAAGAATGAAATAAAAAGTGCGCTCAACGCATTGAATAAAAAAAGTTCACTCAATGAGGAAGATAAACTTGCTCTCGCTGATCTGGAAAAAACCTCAGATTTTTATAACGAGCTGGATAAACTCGAACAGCGAACGGCCGAACTGCAAAAAAAACTGAATAGCGCGAGTGAAGAATCGAAACAAGCAGCACAAGGTTTGTTGCAAATAAAAAATGAAAATGAGCAACGCACTGAAAATTTCCTACGAAAAATACAAGATAGTTCTCTTTCACAACTAGAAGCATTACAAGCCTCTTATTTAGAAAATCTGCAAACAGAACAAAATGACCTTGCAACCTATAGTAGCCAATTAATTGGCTTACAGACACAGCCTGAAAGGGCACAAGCGATGATGTTGGAAAATGCGAGGCGCTTACAAGAAATTCGCAATGAGCTAAATAGTTCATTGAATGAATCTGTGAATTTAAGACCTACTCAAATTACCATGCTGCAAGTTGAACAGTATTTATTGCAGCAACAAAATGAATATCAAAAACGTATTCTACAGGCTAACACTCAATTACAAGATGTGCTGCAAAAACAACGTGATTATACCGCAGCATATATTGAGCAATTGGAACACCATATTCAGCAAGTACAAAATGCGATTAGCCATCGCCGACTAAATGACTCCCAATCAACGGTACGCGAGGCGCTGAGTACTTCTGAAACCGATATTGAAGCGCAACAGAATCCCATTATTCAAAAAGAAATTGCGATTAATAATGCGCTCAGTGACCGTTTAATCGCAGTGACCGAAAATAGCAATAAACTGGTGCAAAATGGTATTCGAGTTAAAACATGGCTTGAAAGAGCGACGCAGTCCGAACGAAATTTAAAAGAGCAAATTAATGTATTACGCGGTAGTTTATTGCTCTCACGAATTTTATTTCAACAACAAATTGACTTGCCGCCAGACATTTTAACTAAAAATTTACCCACAACGATTGCTGATTTGCGGCTTGAGCAATTTGATATTAACCAACAGCGTGATGAGCTTTATCAACCTAATGATTATATTACTAAGTTGGAACAGCAATTTGAGGTAAAAACAGGGGATGAGCTGGCAAATAGCGCATTATTATCCGCTGAGGATAAATCTACGTTATTGAAACTATTGGAAGTACGTCGTGGGTTATTAGATGAACTCAACCTGCAGCTTGGCGGGCAAATTTCCCAAGCAATCAACTTGCAACTTGATCAAAACCAATTATTGAGTGTAGTGGGGTCTCTTGAAAATACCTTGGCGCAGCAAATATTTTGGGTGAATAGTAATAAACCGATGGATTTGGAATGGGTTAAAGGTTTTCCAGAAGCTGCGGCAGCACAGATTCATAATTTTGATTTTAGTTTATCGAATCGTAGTATTAAGCGTGGAGTGACGGCTTCATTATTGGTCGTTGTTCCACTGGTTTTAGTTGCATTGTTGTTTATTTGGTTTAATCGCAAAATTAGTAACCGACTGCAGGATATTGACCAACGGCTTTCCAGCTTACGTAATGACAGTGTATTAAGTACCCCGTTGGCACTGTTGTTAACATTAATGCAAACATTACCTATTTCACTGTTTTTACTGGCATTTGGCTATTGGTTTTTGAAAACAGGGAATGTACAAGGGCCATTCTTTTGGCAATTTTGCCAACAATTGGCGATATTTTGGGCATTATTTGAGCTGACTTTCCGAGTATTAAAACCACAAGGTATTGCACAAAAACACTTTGGTATCGAAAAAGAAAAAATATCCCAGACTCGGCGCAGGATGATCAGGCTATCTATCCCTCTATTGCCACTCATTTTCTTTTCTACTTATGGCGTTAGCAACCCACTGAAAGTGTCTGAGGACGTAATTGGCCAGTTGATCGTGCTGGTTTCTCTTATTCTACTGTGCATCTTTACTATTCCATTTTGCAAACAAGTTTGGCAAGAGAAAGGGAGTCACTTAACGCGCAGTATCGTTGTGACATTGTTGACATTTTCGCCATTAATTTTAGTGGGCTTAATGATGGCGGGGTATTATTACACCACATTGCGCTTGGCAAACCGTTGGATCGACAGTTTATACCTATTACTCCTATGGTATATCACTTATAGCGCGTGTTTGAGAGGCTTAACACTGGTTGCTCGTAAATTAGCATATCAACGTGCCATAGAACGCCGTGCGATGTCGAAGCAAGAAGATACTGAAAACGAGCCAATTAAAGAGCCACCAATGACTATTGAGCTGATTAGCCAGCAATCATTGCGTCTCACAACAATGGTGTTATTTATTATTTTCGCTTTGGCGTTTTATACGATTTGGTCTGATTTTATAACCATTTTCTCTTTCTTAGATAGCGTGAACTTATGGAGCTATACCGCCACATCGGCAGAAGGGGGAAATATCTTACAATTCGTGACGTTAGCGAATTTAATTTTAGCTCTTGTGATTATCATTGTGTCTTGGGTAATGACGCGAAACCTCCCTGGACTACTGGAAGTGTTGGTATTATCACGGTTAAAACTCCGTCAGGGCTCTACTTATGCGATCACGACAATATTAACTTATATTATTGTCGGGATTGGGGCGATCGCCTCATTAGGTATGATTGGCGTGACATGGAACAAATTGCAGTGGTTGGCAGCAGCTTTAACCGTCGGGTTAGGGTTTGGTTTACAAGAAATTTTTGCTAACTTTGTTTCAGGGATCATTTTACTGTTTGAACGGCCGATCCGTATTGGCGACACCGTCACTATTGGGACCTATTCAGGAACAGTCAGTAAAATTCGCATTCGTGCGACAACCATCGTTGATTTTGATCGCAAAGAAGTGATCATTCCTAATAAGGCTTTTGTGACTGAACGGTTGATCAACTGGTCGCTATCGGACACCGTCACACGTATCACCATAGCGATCGGTGTGGCATATGGCTCTGATCTTGATAAAGTGAAACGCGTTTTATTGTCTGCGGCAACCAATAATAGCAAGGTAATGACTGAACCTGCTCCTAATGTCTATTTCACCAGTTTTGGTGCAAGCACGTTAGATCACGAATTACGTTTTTATGTACGGCAGATTGGTGACCGTGGCGTAACCAGCGATGAAGTGAACCGTGCGATAGACAAACTATGTCGAGAAAATGATATTGATATTGCATTCAATCAGTTAGAAGTGCATTTACACAATAGTAAAGGTGATGAAGTGCAAGAAGTGAAGCGAACACCTAAAGATAGTGATGATAAAACGCACTAAACTCATTAAGTTTCTTTGGTGCAGGCAGTTTTTGCTGCTTGCACTTGTTTTGCAATATAATCATTTTTCACGATTTCAAGTGCTTTGAGAACCACATCAGCTTCTATCTCAGACGTCTCTAATAAGTAGATTAAATCAACAGCAAGTTGGATTTCTTGTGGAGCATCCTTGAGTGAACTCATACTGATTCCTTCTAAGATTTAATCAAAATATTGATTTTCTTGATGTTCAATGGCTTTTTCAATACGCAAAAGTGCTTGGCGGCAACGGTACAAACGGCCTGCGAGTACAGCGAGTTCTTTTTGGCACTGGTGCTGCAAACGGTGGTCGGTTAGCTCACTTAAATGAAGTTCTTTTTCACTCACCATGGCCTGCAAGCGTCGTTCATAGTCTTGGTGTTGTGATAAACGTTCATATAAATCAACTTGTTCCTTTTTCTTAGTAAAATTTGATTCTTTTTCACGTAAAGCTTGTGTAGAGATCTCTCGTGAAATTGCCTGCATTTGATGGACGATTTTTTCAGTAAGAAAATTAACTTGCTCAGTGTGGTTTAACGTTACGCTATGGCACAATTGCTGGTACAAGGTCTGTAATTCATTTTGGCAATCCCCTAAACGGGTTGATTTGCGGCTAAACAATTGCATATCGAAACGTGAATGTGAAAACTCAAGGTCTTTTATGGGCTCCACTCGTGTTTTCAATTCATCAATTTGCTTTTTTAACGCATCCAAAAGAGCGGGAATTTTCATTTTTTGTTCTCATTAAATGTGAAAAATAGCGGAAAATTGATATTCAGCAACAAAACTGATGCCAAATTGACGGCTTCTTATTGCATTTTTATGGTACTTTACATAGATTCTACACTTTCGTGTTTACTACATGGCTTTTATTATGACCGCTAAAGAGCAACAACTGCAATTGATTAAAGAAAGTATCGCATCTATCCAAGATTATCCAATCGAAGGTGTGATCTTTCGTGACATTACGACTTTATTAAATAACCCTGCTGCATACCAAGCAACGATTGATATGTTAGTGGAACATTATCAAAATAAAGGCGTCACTAAAATTGTAGGAACTGAAGCGCGTGGTTTTCTATTCGGCGCTCCAGTTGCATTACGTTTAGGCGTAGGTTTTGTCCCTGTACGTAAAAAAGGGAAATTACCACGTGAAGTATTGAGCATGACTTACGACCTTGAATATGGCACGGATACACTTGAAATCCATAAAGATAGCATCAGCCCTGAAGATAATGTCTTAGTGGTTGATGACTTACTTGCCACAGGTGGTACAGTGGAAGCGACAGTTAAAATGATCAAACAACTAGGTGCTAATGTTGTTGATGCCGCATTTATCATCTGTTTACCTGACCTTGGCGGCGTTGAGCGCCTGCAAAAAGAAGGTGTTTCTTCTTATAGCCTTGTTGAATTCCCAGGCCACTAATCTTTATTTTCCCTCTATTTTTATCACAGTCTCGCTGTATAGGTTGAGGCTGTGGTAGCATGGTACTATGATTATATATATTCACGTACCATGTTAAATGACAGTGGAATCCATGAGCTATCAGGTACTTGCCCGTAAGTGGCGCCCCCAAAAATTTTCAGACGTTGTTGGCCAACAGCACGTTTTGACTGCACTCGCTAATGGGCTAACGCATCAGCGGCTTCATCACGCCTATCTTTTCTCCGGTACACGTGGTGTAGGAAAAACGACGATTGCTCGCCTATTTGCCAAAGGCCTTAATTGCGAAACAGGGATCACTGCATCACCTTGTGGTAAATGTGCCAACTGCCTTGAAATAGAACAAGGGCGATTTGTTGACTTAATTGAAATTGACGCGGCTTCCCGAACCAAAGTCGAAGATACTCGTGAATTATTAGACAACGTCCAATACGCGCCGGCACGTGGGCGCTTCAAAGTTTATTTAATTGACGAAGTACACATGTTGTCTCGTCATAGTTTCAATGCGTTATTAAAAACCCTTGAAGAACCGCCTGAACATGTGAAGTTTTTGTTGGCGACGACGGACCCGCAAAAACTCCCCGTGACCATTTTGTCTCGCTGTTTGCAATTCCACCTAAAAGCATTAGATGTCACGCAAATCAGTGAACAGCTTGAACTTATTCTGAATGCAGAAAATATTGAACATGACCAACGAGCTCGCCAGCTTATTGCAAGAGCGGCGGATGGCAGTTTACGTGATGCATTAAGCTTAACTGACCAAGCCATTGCGATGGGGCAAGGGAAAGTAACGGCTGATATAGTTAGCCAAATGCTAGGAACCCTTGATGATGAACAGCCATTAGCGATTATTGAAGCGTTAGTACGTGCCGATAGCATGGCGGTGATGGAACAGGTAGAGCAAGCTGCTAGTCGCGGTGCGGATTGGGAAAACTTGCTGGTGGAAGTTTTGTCGCAATTACACCGTATCGCGATGATCCAACTGCTTCCTGCTGAACAAGAAACAGACCCATCATCGACAGAAGGGCGGCTACGGCAGGTCGCAAGGGTAATTTCTCCTGCAGATCTCCAACTGTTTTACCAAACGTTATTAGTTGGAAGAAAAGAACTCCCTTATGCTCCTGAGCGGCGTATGGGGGTTGAAATGGCATTGTTACGTGCATTAGCTTTTCATCCGAAAAATGTGATTGCTGAAATTGAAGCTCCACCAAAAGTTATTACGCAGGCGGCTGTTCAATCGGCATCGCCTGCTGCACCAAATATGGTGCAAAGGGTGCCTCCTGTTCAAGCACGAGCAGAAAATCTGCCAGACAATAGCCCAACGTTACAGTTATTGAAGGCTAGGCAGGCGCTACAATCTCCACAAAGTGAGGATCCTAGCCCAAAAAAGGCTAAACCGGTGATGCCTGAAAGGGCTAAGCCGGCGGCATCAGCACTGGAAAGGCTGGCCGCCGTGACCAGCAAACATCAACAAAATGTGGTAAATAAAGCGGCTCAGGCAGCAAAACCACAAAAACCAAAGCAGTACCAATGGAAGCCTCAAAATGAAGAGGCGATGGCACCAAAAGAGGCAATAACAACGCCAAGTGAAATCAAAGAGGCGTTGGAATATGAAAAAACGCCTGAATTAGCCGCTAAAATTATTGAGGAAGGGCGAATTCGTGATAGCTGGTCTGGGAAAATCGCAAAATTAAATATTCCCAAGCTGGTTGAACAATTAGCTTTGAATTCATATATAGAAGAATTAAGTGAGTCGCAAATTGTTTTACATTTGCGCTCGGCTCAGAAGCACCTCGATAAACCATCGGCACATAAAGCATTGGAAGAAGCTCTGAGCGAACTATATGGTCGTACTGTTGAACTGAAAATCGTTCATGATGATAATAGCGAGGTGAAAACCCCGCTAGAATGGCGACAGGCGATTTATGAAGAAAAACTGGCACAAGCGCGCCAGTCTATTATTGCGGATAAAACGATTCAAAAACTGCGCTCAATGTTTGATGCGCAATTAGATGAAGAGAGTATTCGCCCCGTTTAACGCTACAGTCTCATTGTTAAGCTGTAGCCTCAGTTGTGAGAGATAACTATGTTTGGTAAAGGTGGATTGGGTAACCTGATGAAACAGGCCCAGCAAATGCAAGATAAAATGCAAAAAGTTCAGGAAGAAATCGCTCAACTAGAAGCTACAGGCGAATCTGGTGCTGGCTTAGTTAAAGTGACGATTAACGGCTCACACAACTGCCGCCGTGTTGAAATTGACCCTAGCTTACTCGAAGACGACAAAGAAATGTTAGAAGACTTGATTGCTGCGGCATTTAATGATGCTGCTCGTCGTATCGAAGAAACGCAGAAAGAAAAAATGGCAAGTGTTTCCAGTGGTATGCAATTACCACCAGGCTTTAAGATGCCATTCTAATGCAAACAAGTCCGCTTCTTGAATCTTTGATGGAAGCTCTGCGCTGTCTCCCAGGGGTTGGCCCCAAGTCAGCGCAGCGAATGGCTTTTCATCTTTTACAGCGTGACCGCAGTGGGGGAATGCGTTTAGCGCAATCGCTCACTCGTGCCATGTCTGAAATAGGTCACTGCCGTGATTGCAGAACATTTACAGAACAAGAGGTCTGTAATATCTGCGATAACCCTCGCCGCCAACAAAATGGTTTGATTTGTATTGTTGAAAGCCCAGCAGATATCTATGCAATAGAACAAACCGGGCAATTTTCCGGGCGTTATTTTGTGCTGATGGGGCATTTGTCACCACTTGATGGTATTGGCCCAATGGATATCGGTCTTGATAGACTAGAAGAGCGTTTGGCATCAGAGACTATCAATGAAGTGATTTTAGCAACCAACCCAACGGTTGAAGGTGAAGCGACAGCAAACTATATTGGCCAAATGTGCGCGCAATATGGGGTGGCTGCGAGCCGAATTGCACACGGGGTGCCTGTGGGGGGGGAGTTGGAAATGGTTGATGGAACCACACTTTCTCACTCGTTGGCGGGGCGCCAACGGCTCTAAAGTCCTCGTCATTCTTTGCGCCGTAGCGTTGTTGTCTTCATGCATCAACCCTAGTCACATACTTGTGTATGCTCCCAGGGATTAATGCATTCGACGCCTAGCTACGGCACAAATTATTTAGAGGATGATGGTGAGGTGCTGTTTTTAAAATTTAAAGGCAAACCCCTCAAAGCAAAACCCTTAATTCAAAAATATCCTTCAAGCAAAAGCATCGTAGTCTTCGGTCATTTCCTTTCATTCATATTAATTTAGCTTCTAATTTGTGGTTAGTGGTTGAATTCTATTTTTTCGCCCCCAATTAATCTGCATCGATAAGTCAAACCTATCCAATTAGATTGATGAAATAGAGGCGATTAATGAGTATGAAAGGACAGGAAACTCGTGGTTTCCAATCAGAAGTTAAACAACTCCTCCAATTAATGATCCACTCTCTTTATTCAAATAAAGAGATTTTCTTACGTGAATTGATCTCCAACGCATCAGATGCGGCGGATAAACTGCGTTTTCGTGCATTATCTAAACCAGAACTGTATGAAAACGATGGTGACCTGCGCGTGCGTATTAGTGCCGATAAAGAAAAAGGTACATTGACCATCAGTGATAACGGTATCGGTATGAGCCGCGAAGAGGTGATTGAAAACCTCGGCACTATCGCGAAGTCAGGCACAAAAGCATTCTTAGAGTCATTAGGTAGTGACCAAGTCAAAGATAGCCAAATGATTGGTCAATTTGGTGTGGGCTTCTATTCTGCATTTATTGTGGCTGATAAAGTGACTGTACGTAGCCGCGCAGCTGGTGCCCCTGCCGATGAAGGTGTGTTCTGGGAATCTGCTGGTGAAGGTGAATACACCATCGCTGATATTGAAAAAGCGGAGCGCGGCACCGAAATCACTTTGCATTTGCGCGATGATGAAAAGGAATATCTGGATAACTGGCGCTTACGTTCAGTGATTAGCAAATATTCTGACCATATTGCTTTACCAGTTGAAATCGAAGAAAAAAATGAAGAAGACGGTACGGTAACTTGGGAAAAAATTAACCAAGCGAAAGCATTGTGGACTCGTAGCAAATCTGAAATTTCAGACGAAGAATACGCTGAATTCTATAAACATATTTCCCATGACTACGCAGACCCACTAACATGGTCACATAACCGTGTAGAAGGTAAGCAAGAGTATACGAGCTTGCTGTATGTGCCGTCTAAAGCGCCATTTGACCTATGGAATCGTGACCAACAGCACGGCTTGAAACTCTATGTTCAACGCGTATTTATTATGGATGACGCAGAACAGTTTATGCCTAATTACCTGCGTTTTATTCGTGGTGTGTTGGATTCCAATGATTTACCACTGAACGTGTCTCGTGAAATACTGCAAGACAGCGCATTAACTCGTAGTTTACGCAGCGCATTAACGAAACGTGTTCTGCAAATGCTTGAGAAACTGGCTAAATCTGACACAGAAAAATACCAAACCTTCTGGCAACAATTTGGCTTGGTGATGAAAGAAGGCCCTGCGGAAGATATGGCAAATAGTGAAACTATTGCTAAACTTCTGCGTTTTGCAACAACTCATACCGATAGCAGCGTACAGAATGTTTCTTTAGAAGATTATGTAAGCCGCATGGTTGAAGGCCAAGATAAAATCTATTATATCACTGCAGATAGCTATGCGGCGGCGAAAGGCAGCCCACACCTTGAGCTATTCCGTAAAAAAGGTATTGAAGTCCTACTGTTATCTGACCGTATTGACGAATGGATGATGAACTATCTGTCTGAGTTCGACGGTAAACAGTTCCAATCCGTGAGTAAAGCAGACGAGTCATTAGATAAGCTAGCGGATGAAAACAAAGCGGAACAAGAGGAAGCGGATAAACAATTAGAGCCATTTGTTGAACGCGTTAAATCATTCCTTGGTGAGCGTGTTAAAGAAGTTAAACTCACACATCGCTTAACGGATACGCCTGCCATTGTTACGACAGATGCGGATGAAATGAGTACACAAATGGCAAAACTGTTTGCAGCAGCAGGGCAAGCCGCGCCAGAAGTAAAATATAACTTCGAATTGAACCCAACACATCCATTGGTGAAAAAAGCCGCAGAAGTGTCAGATGAATCTGTGTTTGCTGATTGGGTAGATGTATTGTTGGATCAAGCATTATTAGCAGAACGTGGTACATTGGAAGATCCAAACCTATTTATTCGTAAAATCAATGAATTACTTTTAAAGTAATTTAATTTGATATTTTCGATATTGAGCATAAACCGCGCTTTTGCTTGTGCTTTAGCGTGGTTTTTTTCTTTTGCGAAAAAAGATAAATGCGAAATCGTTTACGTGTGTTCTTGAGTAAAGCCGTATGCTAATGGTATGGTAGCTTGTTTTCTTTTCAAATTATAAAAATCTAAATAGCAAGGGGTTTACGCAATGCGTATCATTCTGCTTGGCGCTCCAGGCGCTGGTAAGGGCACTCAAGCTCAATTTATTATGGAAAAGTTTGGGATCCCTCAAATTTCAACAGGTGACATGTTACGTGCAGCTGTTAAATCAGGGAGCGAACTCGGCTTACAAGCTAAAGAGCTGATGGATAACGGTAAATTAGTTACTGATGAATTAGTTATCGCATTAGTTAAAGAGCGCATCAAACAAGATGACTGCCGCAATGGCTTCTTGTTGGATGGGTTCCCTCGTACAATCCCACAAGCGGACGCGATGAAAGAAGCGGGTATCACTGTTGATAACGTACTGGAATTTGATGTACCAGACGATATCATTGTTGAGCGTATCATTGGTCGTCGTGTACATGCGCCATCAGGCCGTGTTTACCACATCAACTTCAACCCACCAAAGGTTGAAGGCAAAGACGATGTAACAGGTGAAGAATTAACCATCCGTAAAGATGACCAAGAAGACACCGTGCGTAAGCGTCTGGTTGAATATCATGCATTAACTGCACCTTTAATTGCGTACTACCAAAATGAAGCTAAACAAGGTAATACCAAGTACTTCAAATTAGACGGTACTCGTAAAGTGGCAGAAGTTAGTGAAGAACTAGCAAAAATTTTAGGTTAATATTTGTACTTGCCATGCTTTGTGTTGCAGTAATCGTAACTGCAATTCGAATTATTTTAAGTATAAGGTATTATATGGAGGCAGCGATGATCGCTGCCTTTGTTTTTTATACCACTTGGTGACAAAAATCGTTAATTAACTGTGCTAAAGTTGGGAATAATTATCAATTAGGAGTTGTTTCATGTCAGAAAAAAAATACGGCATTTTGTTAGCTAACCTAGGAACCCCTGATGCCCCAACGACCTCAGCAGTGAAACGCTATTTAGCCGAATTTCTTAGCGATAAACGCGTTATAGATGTCCCCCGCTTGATTTGGAAGCCGATTTTACATGGGGCGATTTTACCTCTTCGTTCTTCTAAAGTAGCGAAGTTATACCAATCTATTTGGTTAGACGGGGGATCGCCATTACTGGTTTATTCTTTACGTCAAAAACAAAAATTAGCTGAGCTATTGCCTAATATTGCCGTAGAGATAGGTATGAGCTATGGTTCGCCTTCAATCAAAAGTGCGGTGGATAGCTTGCTAGACCAAGGCGTGACCGATTTAGTGGTTCTTCCACTGTATCCACAGTATTCTTGCACAACAACGGCTGCGGTTTATGATGCATTAACCAGAGCGTTTGAAAGTAGACGTACCATTCCAAGCGTGCAATTCATTCGTAGTTATGCGACACACCCTGCTTATATTCAAGCTTTAGTGGCTTCGATAGAAGAAAGCTTTGCTCTGCATGGTGAACCCGATAGGCTTATATTGTCGTTCCACGGTATTCCACAGCGTTATTGTGATACAGGTGATATCTACCAGCAGGAATGTGAAAAAACGGCAGAGGCGCTCCGTGAAGCGTTAAATTACCCAAGTGATAAAGTCATGCTGACCTATCAGTCACGCTTTGGACGTGAGCCTTGGTTGATGCCATATATGGATAAAACGATGCATGAATTACCCGCGCAAGGCGTAAAGTCAGTTCAGGTCATTTGTCCTGGTTTTTCAGTTGATTGCTTAGAAACATTAGAAGAAATTAGCGAGCAAAATAAAGAGTTTTTTATGAGTAGTGGTGGTAATAAATATAATTATATACCGGCATTAAATGATAATCCGAATAGCATTCATATGATTAATTCAATAATTCAAGATGTTCTAAAGTAATCAATTCAGTAAATTAATGCAGAAAAGTTTGTTTATCGATATATCAATAAGCTGATTATAGACTATAATCACTTATCTGAAATTATAAATGATTGAATAAATGTTATGTCTTTTGGAATTAATATGAGCAATAAGCAGCAGCCACCACAAGGTAATATAGAGCAGAAGTCACCTTCTGCTCATCAATTTCAAATACAGCAAAACGATGAAATTGATTTAATGGCCTTGTTTTCCATTTTGTTAAAACATAAATTTTTGATTCTTATATTTACGGTTGTTTGTATTGTGGTGAGTGTTGGTGTTGTAAAACTATTACCTCAAAAATGGAGCAGTACTGCTATTGTTATTCCTCCTGCATCTGAAGAGCTCAAAGAAGTTAACGCATTTAAAGCTCAACTGGATGTATTAGATATTCCTATTGATTTAAGTGCTCAACGTATTTTTAATGCATTTGTTGACCAGTATCGTTCGAAAGTTAATCAAGAAAGTTATATAAGAAGTACTGATTATTACCATAATCTGGCAGAGAAAATTGACCCGAAAGATGATGTTATTGCTCAATAAAGGCTAGTAAATTCAATCATTTCTAATGATATTAAAATTCAAGATCTCTCAAAAGAGAAAAACAGTACTTCAAATGATATTGTTTTGAGCTTTACTGCACCTTTGCCAACGGAAGCCCAAGATTTACTTGAAGGTTATATTCGCTATAGCGCATCGAAAGTAAGGCAACAGTTAAAAGTTGAAATCGACAATATGATTTCAGAGAAACTTATTTATGCCAGTGAGTCACTAAAACGCGAAGTTAGCAAAATTCAAACTGAATACGATGTTAAGGTTGAAAGGCTTAAACGAGCCGTTGATATTGCAAAAGCAGCTGGAATTGAAAAGCCGATAGCCAGCGATTCTGTTGCTATCAATGATGACCCTGATTACCCTATTGCGTTAGGAACTGAAGCTTTAGAGAAAAAATTACTGATTGAAACCCAAAATCGTGATTTGGCATTGATGAGCGAAAATTTACAGAACCGTAAAATTTACCTTGATAATTTACAAGAAGTAACCGCTAAAGAATTAGATTTTACACCCGTTAAGTTTATTTTAACGCCAGACTTACCGTTGCATAAAGATTCACCAAAATCATCGTTAATTGTTGCATTAAGCGCAATACTCGGTTTAATTTTGAGCTGTGCATTTGTGTTAAGTCGGGAGCTTTATCGCGATTATAAATATCAAAATCAATAAAATAACTTCCAAATGACAAACAATGGGGCCAGTGCCTTCTTTGCAGGTGCTGGCTTTATTTTATCGTGCTAGAATAGGGTGATGTTCCATTGTTAATCTTCTAATTATGAAATTCCCCGGTCAACGCAAGTCAAAACACTATTTTCCTGTTAGTCTCAGAGATCCTTTATTACAGCCTTTAAAAGAAACATTGGCGGATGATGAGAATTGTAAGTCCTATATTGTTGGTATCGACCAAACATTAGTCGATATTGAAGCGAAAGTGGATGACGACTTCATTCAGCGCTATCAATTGAGTAAGGGGCATTCGCTGGTTATTGAAGACGATGTCGCCGAAGCTTTGTATAAAGAACTTACAGATAATGCCTTGATTACTCATGAGTTTGCAGGTGGAACGATTGGCAATACGCTGCACAACTATTCGGTTTTAGCCGATGACAGGTCAGTTTTATTGGGCACAATGTGCAATAGCATTCAAATTGGTAGCTATGCGTATCGCTATTTGTGTCACACCTCAAGTCGCATGGATTTGAATTTTCTACAAGGTGTGGATGGCCCTATCGGGCGCTGCTTTACCTTGATCACTGAAAATGGCGAGCGAACGTTTGCTATCAGCCCTGGCCATATGAATCGCTTGCACCCAAATAGCATTCCCGAGGACATTATTGCTGGGGCTTCTGCGTTGGTATTAACGGCTTATTTAGTCCGCTGTAAACCCGGAGAAACCATGCCTGATGCGACTATGCAGGCTATTGCATATGCGAAAAAGCACAATGTCCCCGTCGTGTTAACGCTTGGAACTAAATTTGTTATTGCTCAAGACCCTCAGTTTTGGCGTGATTTTTTAGCGGAGCATATTTCAGTAGTTGCAATGAATGAAGACGAAGCGCAGGAACTGACAGGGCTGAGTGACCCATTACTTGCCTCTAATATGGCATTAGACTGGGTAGATTTAGTTTTATGTACGGCGGGCCCATCAGGCCTGTATATGGCAGGCTACACCGAAGACGCCTATAAACGTACGACGCAACATCCACTATTACCGGGGGCAATTGCAGAATTTAACTTGTACGAGTTTAGCCGAGCAATGCGCCAGCAAGATTGCCAAGTTCCATTACGAATTTTCTCTCATATCGAGCCTTATATGGGGGGACCTGAGAAAATAATGAACACAAATGGGGCGGGAGACGGGGCTTTATCGGCATTACTTCACGATATTACCGCCAATTCTTACCACCGTTCTAATGTGCCTAATTCCAGTAAACATGAGCGCCAATACTTAACGTATTCTTCTTTAGCTCAAGTATGTAAATATGCTAATCGTGTAAGTTATCAAGTATTAACTCAGCATTCGCCTCGTTTGACTCGTGGCTTACCTGAAAAAGAAGATAGCTTAGAAGAGTCTTATTGGGAACGTTAAAGCGAAATAATTCTCATTTTAATTAATGATATCGATTTTAAGGCACTTCAATATAATTGTTATTGAGGTGCCTTTCTTTTTGAACAATTATTTTGATGAGTTGTTGTCACTAAATTTTATTAATTAAGGTAATTATTTACCTTCAAATTATGTATCTATAAATAATGTAATGATTAATGATGACTAATATAGATAACCATATAGTGAGTACAATATTAATAATTGATGAGAGTTTGAGTTAATTTCAGACTAATAAATAAAAGCCGTATGCTACTTTATGAGTATTCATATTTGGCATACAGCTAATTATCTTTAAATATATAAGTATGGTTAATGCTAATTAATGTTGTTTAGCAACAGCGAGTTCACTTTCTTCTTTAACTATTTCGGCTGCTTTTGCATCTTCAGCTTCATAACGCATCGCCTGCGGTACTGAGATTTTAATCGCAATAAATACCGCTAAGAAGCCGCCTACCAACTTACCAAGTAAAATAGGTAAAACGAGAGTGGGTTGGAAGTTAGCGGTGAAAGCAAGATGGTCACCGATGGTTGCTTGTGCACAAACACCGAATGCGACACATAATACTTTATCCCTCGCACGCATTTCTTTGAATAAGTGATAAGTAGCAATAATGTTTGCCATAACCATAATAAATCCTAAAGAACCAGTATCGCTCAGCTTTAAACGGTTACTTAATGCACGTACTAAAGGCTTACAGTAGCGTTGGAACAGATAGCAAATTGGGAATGTCCCCGCTAACATAATACCGATATAGCCTGCAATTTCGATGGCGCGGAATAGCTCATTTTGGTCAGCAAATAGCGGGTCAAAGCCCCATGCGCCGAAAACTTTAGTGAATACACCAGTAAAGTGTTCAACAATGGAAAACGCTAAGACTAATTTGACGAATGCATCCATGATTTTACCGAAAATCAGGAAGCCGGTTACCATTAACATCGGGCGATATTTTAGCCCAGCAGCCAATAAGAAACAGAATACAAACAGCGGCATCAAGTATTGCAACATGGTAAAGAAATCTAAGGTTAATTGATGTGCTGCCGGTGAGTTCGTGGAAATAATATCCCTGACAGGAATATTATTGAATGTAATCAACAGAAGCGAAGCGAGTACGCCAAATGGTATTGAGATCAACCCAGCCATTGCACCAAGCGCAAGATACTTATGATCTTTGCGATTTAACATTGTTAACCCTACAGGGATCAGGTAAACAATGGTGGCACCCGAGGTATAACCGATCAGCATTGCCGTGATCCACATATCTCGATTAGTTGTCAAAGCATCAGCTAGCTGGTAACCGCCCATATCAACCGCGATAATCGATAAAGCTGCAATGGAGACGTCTGATCCGACTGAAGAAAAGACGGGACCAAGGATGTAAGAGATTAACTGTGAGAGCAGCGGCACTGCGGCCATGATCCCCGCTTGAGCAAGAAATACAGGGCCGATAGAAAAGATCCCGTTAACAAACTCTTTCCCAAGTTCACTGGTTGGTTTCACTATGGATGCGACTGCGCCAATGATGGCTCCGCACATGATCAAATAAATAATATAATTTCCGAATTCAGCCATGGTAGGGTTTCCTTTTATTATTTTAGTGTCTTAATTGGCGAGAACGGGCAATGATGTCGCGATATTGTTCCATCACACCTTGCATATTCGTTCCATCAGGATGTGTCACAGTAGCGTTGCGTCTTACCGCCATTTCGTGAGTGATCCCTATGCCTTTGCGAGCCAATAAGGCAGCGCCTAGTGCGGTTACTTCACGGTTTGCTGGTGCTTCAATGTCTTTTTGTAATAAATTAGCTAAAAATTGCTTAAAATATTGATTTGAAGAAAGCCCTCCATCGACTGAGATTGATTGGCCTAGCGGTGAAATTTTTTCCATTGCAAAAATAACTTCAGCGGAGCGTGCTGCTATACCTTCCAAGACAGACTGCATCATGTCTTTTTTGTCAGTATCCAATGAAAGCCCAGCCCAGAGACCTGCGGCACTGCGATCCCAGTATGGGCACCCTAAACCAGATAACGCTGGGACAAAGGCAAGACCACGTTTAATGGCGGATTCAGCCCTGAAATCACCCAGTTCATCGAATGAGTCAAACAAACCGATTTTGCGAGCCCAATTAATGGCAGATGCTGCGTTGTATACGCCACCATCTAAGCCAAAGACAGGGGGTTGGTTGGGAAACTTCCAACAGAGTGTCGGTAATAAACCACTGTTATGAGTTTGTGGAATATCGGTGCCAGTAAGTGCTTGCAAGAACGCGCCTGTACCGAAGGTGATTTTGGCATCGCCTTTTTCACGACAACCATGGCCGAATGTGCCAGCAAATTGGTCAACAATAATGGCGGTGACTGGGGTGAGGTGCCCATCAAGATTTATTGCGCCAAAGTCACCAATGTTGTCCTTAATTGGCGGTAAACAGTGGATGGGAACACCAAAAATGTCACATAGCTCTTGGTCCCACTCCAAGGTATGAATATTGAGTAATGAAGTTCGGGACGCTGAGTTATAGTCGGTGACAAATACGCCACATAAGCGGTCGAGGAAGAATGCATCCATCGTACCAATACGTAATTTATTTTTATCCGCTAATGTTTTCGCACCGACGACATTTTCAATAATCCAACCCATTTTGCTGGCGGAAAAATAAGGGTCTAGCGGTAAGCCTGACTTAGACTGTACCAGCGGCTCTAACCCTGCTTCCTTGAGCATTGAGATAGTTTTTTCTGTCCGTAAGTCTTGCCAAACAATAGCATTGTATAAAGGGCGCTTGCTGTCCGCATCCCACGCCACAATACTTTCGCCTTGATGGCAAAGTCCAATAGCATCAACCACTTCACAGCTATGTAAGCATTTAATGATATTGGCCAGTATTTCCTCTGGGTCATGTTCAACCCAACCACTATTCAATGTGATTTGTTTATGAGGAATGCTCATAGGGGAGTGATAATGGCCGCCTTCTTCAAAGACAACGACCCGGGTTCCCGTTGTTCCCTGATCGATAGCCGCATAACGTTGATTGAGCATCACAGTATTCCCAGTGTTATAAATGTTGTAAATAGGTCTGTTTTTTTGCTTGCTATCGTTTAATCGGAAATAAAATCCACAAAAAACTCACAGTAAGTTTCACTAATGTGACAAAAATCACAATAAAGTAACAATGTGAGTAATTTTTTGGTTGTTGTTGTGCTTTGTGTTGTTTTAATTATTGTGATTGTGGGAATTATGTGGTTTTATGTGTGCAAGTTTTAAGTTAAGGATCTCAGCCATGGATATTAATAATAAAAAAATTTGGGATGTCATTGTCATCGGCGGTGGTGTCATTGGCTGTGCTGTGACACGTAAATTCACACTGATGGGTGCCAATACGTTGTTACTTGAACGTGGAGGTGACATCCTTTCGGGAGCAAGTAAGGCAAATAGTGCGCTATTACACACAGGTTTTGACGCCACACCAGGGAGTCTAGAACTTGAGTGCATGCAAGAGGGGTATCGTGAATTCATTGAAATCAGAGAAAAAATGAATTTACCTCTTCTTGAAACAGGGGCATTAGTGGTTGCATGGAATGATGAGCAGCTTAGTAAATTGCCTGCGATAGTAGAGCAAGCACACACTAACAATGTATTAGATGTGGCAATTATTGATAAAGAAGAACTCTATCGCAGAGAACCTCATCTAGCACCGGGAGCACTCGCGGCTGTTTCTGTGCCAGGTGAAGCGGTTATTGACCCATGGAGTACACCACTTTCGTATTTAACCCAAGCGGTGAAACATGGGGCTGAATACCGTTTTCATTGTGAGGTAAGCGGTGGAGCACTCAATGATAGAATATGGCGATTAACCACATCAAAAGGTGAGTTTTCTGCCCGTTTAGTCATTAATTGTGCGGGAATTAATGGCGACATTGTTGAATCAATTTGCCACCCATCACCGTTCCAAATAAAGCCACGTAAAGGGCAGTTTCTCGTCTATGATAAAGCCGCAGCAGCGGATATCAATGCAATTATCCTACCTGTTCCGACCGCTATCACAAAAGGCGTACTGTTATCAAAAACTATCTTCGGCAACCTTTTGCTTGGCCCAACAGCGGAAGAACAAGATGACCGTTGGAAAGCTGAGGTAAAACAAGAAGTCCTTGAAGACTTAATTGCCCAAGGTTCACGTATGTTACCTTCATTGCATAATTACAGTGTGACCGCAACCTATGCGGGGTTACGTCCTGCTACAGAAGAAAAATATTACCGCATTAATGATTACCCTGAAAAGCAGTGGATCTGTGCGGGGGGAATTCGTTCAACAGGCCTAACTTCAGCTTTAGGGGTGGCTAGTTATCTTGGTAAATTGTATCAAGAAAACTTCACACCACTTTTTGAATTATCACCGCCAGAAGCGCTAATTTGGCCAACCATGCCAATGATTTCTGAATATCACCAACGGGATTACCAATGCAAAAGTAATGGCGGTATTGTTTGCCATTGTGAATTAGTAACTCAGCGGGAGATTGAAGCCGCATTTGATTCGGATATTCCTCCTGAGTGTTTAGGTGCTTTACGCCGCAGAACACGAGTGATGATGGGGCGCTGTAATGGGTTTTATTGTAGTAGTCAGGTGGCTGAAATTATTAATGGTCGCTTCGACCACACACTGGCAGTGGAGGCCGTAAAATGAGTTTAAATTATGATGTGATTATCATTGGCTCTGGCCCTACTGGTGTTGCGGCAGCGCAGGCGTTACGCCGTCGTGGTGTTCAAAATATCGCTATTATTGAACGTGAAGCACAGGCGGGAGGCGTTCCGCGTCACTGCCAGCACCCTACATTTGGCATATTAGCCTTTAAACGGCCGATGAAAGGCAATCAATTTGCAGAAAAAATTGTCAATCAACTGGGAAACACGCCAATTTTCACCCGTAGTACCGTGACTGCGTTACAACCTAATGGAAAATTAACCGTTTCAACGCCAGAAGGCCTTGTTGAAATGCAAGCTAAACGAGTATTGATAGCGACGGGGGTAAGAGAGACACCTCGACACCCGCGCTTAGTTTCAGGTTTGCGCCCTCAAGGGGTATTAACAGCCGGGGCATTACAGCAATTTGTTTATTTAAACGGTAAGAAGCCTTGCCGTAATCCAGTGATTGTAGGCAGTGAATTAGTGAGTTTTTCTGCACTATGGACACTAAAAAACGCCGGTGTTAAAGCCCAAGCGATGATTGAAAGTGGCGAGCGGATTTTAGCGTTTAAGCCCGCGACGTTATTTGCCAAAGCGATGGGAACCCCCGTTTATTTGAATAGTAAAATTACTGAAATTGGCGGCTTAGATCGCGTGGAATATGTGGTTGTTGAAACCAAAGGTAAAAGCCACAAAATTATGTGTGATTCGGTCATTTTTACGGGGCAATTTGTCGGTGAAAACACGTTAATCCGTAAAAGCCATTTGGGGTTTGATTCGGAGACAGGAAAACCGGTAACAGACCAATATGGGCGTTGTTCAGATGCCAGTTACTATGCTGCTGGTAATATGTTGCATCCAGCCGATATGGGCGACCAATGCTATCAAGAAGGATTGGTGACAGGAGAGCGGATTGCTGACGATTTATTAGCGAATCATCATCAGCAGCAATTAAAAGTGGCCCAATGTATTCCTGTGCAGTATGACCCGAAAATTTGTTTTAGTGTTCCAGCATGTATAGATATTGATGATTTATCGGTGCGACAGATTGATTTTAATATCAAAGTTACACAACCAGTAAGCGGAACCATCCGTGTTATGGCAGGGAATACTCTGTTATATGAAAAACGGCATCGCTGCTTACCAACCCGACGTATTTTACTGAAAAATATTGATTTAACAAAAATACAACGGGGAGCTACTGAAATTAGCATCACTGTTGTATAGTGCTGGAAAGTTAAATGGTTAAGAAGGATTAAACTATGTGTGAGGGACGTTCCTCAAAAGTACGTCATCAAACCATCATTGAGTTACTTTCTACTCAAGGGCAGGTTTACGTACAGGAGCTTGCTAAACATTTTAATGTCGCGCAAGAAACTATCCGTCGTGACCTTAGTAAACTTGAAACACAAAAGTTACTAAAAAAAGTCCATGGTGGAGCCGTAAACATTCAGTCAAAATTTGAACGTAATTTTACGGAAAGAGCCCAAGCCGCGGTTGATGAGAAAAAAGCGATTGCAGCGAAAGCCGCGGAGCTGATTAAACCCGGAGACACATTGTTTATCGATTTTGGCACGACGACCTTTGAATTTAGCCAAAGAATCAAGTTGATTGATAATTTAACGGTTATTACGAATTCGCCTTTATTGGCAAATACGTTACAAGAAAACGTAACTATCGAAACAATTTTGATTGGTGGGCAATTTAACGCCGCACAAAACGCATGCTTAGGTGCTATTGCGCTAAAAAATATTGCTGAGTTTTTTGCAGATTACGCAGTGATTGGGGCAGGGGCGATACATGCATTGCATGGTGTGATGGATCAGCACGTCGATGAAGCCGCAATTGCGCAAAAGATGATGGAAAACAGCGATAAATTAATGGTGTTAGCGGATGGCACAAAGGCTAATAAGCATGCGATTAATTTTGTGACGAGTTGGGACAATATTGATTATTTGGTGACAACCAGCAAAGAATTTAAATTACCTGAGAATAAAAAACATCCTAAAACGAAAATTATTGTTGCGGATGTTGAATAAGCTTTAATTTTCATCATTCAATTATAAACACACCCTATGAAATATATTTAATTATTTTTCATAGGGTTACTTTACCCAAAATTTGATTAACGCCAATACTAGGAATGATTATGAGCCTCTATTTTATTGCTTGCCCTTATTCAGACCCCGACAGCAGTGTCGTAGAAATGCGCTTTGCTGAATGTACTAAATTTGCGGCAGAACTTGCGCTTAAAGGTATCGCTACTTATAGCCAAATCACGATGACCCATCCAATTAACCAATACTTGGCCTCACAAGGGCTAAAAGTCGCATGGTCTTCTATTGATATGGAATTTCTAAAGCGCTGTGATGGTTTAATTGTGCTGACATTGCCAGGCTGGGAAAAGAGCGGTGGTGTTGCAGCGGAAATTCAGTTTTTTAAAGACCAAGGGTTGCCGGTTTGGACAGGGGATGAGTTCAAAGTACAAATGGCAGAATAACGCTTATTTATAGTTATCTTGATGATCCATGACGTTTTATCGTCATGGATTTTTTGTGCACAAAAAAGCCGTAACCCAAAGGCTACGGCTTTAAAGATAGGGCGGTGTTTAGTGGCCAGGTTTTAGATATTCATCTAAGTTTTTGCCTTCAACTTTTTTATTGTCATTATCAATAAAATCATCGATTGAACAACCGAACTCTTCCACATCATTGCACATGAGCGTCGCCATGGATTTAGCAATCTCATGTTCACCAATAATGATATGGTCTGCTCCACGCTCTTTGATAAAGCTGACTTCATCATCATAATGAGCACGAACAATCACAGTGACATCTGGGTTCATTTCTTTTGCGGTTGCGACAATTTCACCGGCTTCATAACCATTAGGGATTGTTAAAAGCAATGTTTTGGCACATTCAATACGCGCAAGGCTAATGATATCTTTATTTGCGCCATTACCTAAAATTGCACTAAAGCCATTTTCAGCAAGTTCTTCAAACCGAGCGCGGGTATCTTCAACAACAACAACCGGAATTTCCCTTCTACGCAGTTTGTCTGCAAGCATACCACCTACTCGACCATAACCGACAATGATTGCGTGGCCGCAGATATCGACAGGAACTTGGGTTTCTTCTTCCAGAGTCTCTTCCAGCAGTTGTTCTTCGATTGTCTCGGTTTTTTCAAGGTACTTATCTAATAAGCTAAATAACACAGGATTTAGCATGATCGAGACAATTGCGCCTGCTAATACCAAGTTTTGTGCATCTTTATCCATGACGCCTAGGGTTAAACCCATACCGGCTAAGATAAATGCAAACTCACCAATTTGTGCAAGACTAACAGAAATGGTTAATGCAGTTCGTCGTGAATGACCAAACATCCTAACAAGTACTAAGGCGGCTGCGGATTTACCAATAATGATAATGGCGAGAACGGCTAAAATCCCTAGCGGTTGCTCAATTAATACCACTGGGTCGAACAGCATCCCAACTGAGACAAAGAACAGGACGGCAAAGGCATCGCGTAATGGCAGCGTGTCTTGTGCAGCACGGTGGCTGAGCTCAGACTCATTTAATACCATCCCTGCGAAGAACGCACCGAGGGCAAATGAGGCATCGAAAATAGCCACAGCGGCATAGGCAATACCCAATGCAAGTGCTAGTACGGCAAGAGTAAACAGTTCACGAGAACCTGTTGACGCGGTACGTGATAAAATCCATGGGATAACTTTACGCCCCACGACAATCATAATAAATATGAATAGAACAACTTTACCTATTGTCCATGCAAGGCCTAATGTGAGCTCACTGAAGCTAGCGTCATCGGTATTCATGATAGCCGCAGCAGCAGGCAGAAGAACAAGTGTTAAGACCATGGCGAGGTCTTCAACAATCAGCCAGCCTATAGCAATTTGCCCACGCTGACTTTCAATCAGTTGGCGTTCTTCTAAAGCACGTAGTAATACGACGGTACTGGCGGTTGATAAACATAGGCCGAATACAACACCTGTAAATATTCCCCAGCCAAATAACATGGACAGGCCAAGACCCAGTAAGGTTGCTACTGCGATTTGTGCAATGGCTCCAGGAATGGCGATAGCTTTAACAGCAAGTAAATCTTTTAATGAAAAATGTAGGCCTACCCCAAACATCAGTAAGATAACACCGATTTCAGCAAGTTCAGGCGCCAGTGCTGCATCAGCAACAAAGCCGGGGGTAAATGGGCCTGCGAGAACACCGGCCGCAAGATAGCCAACTAAAGGGGAAATTTTTAATCGCTGCGCGATCATACCTAACAAATATGCAAGGGCGAGACCACCAACAATGGTTGTGATTAAGGGCGTTGAATGCTCCATTTAGTCTCCTCTGGTGAATATAAAAATAGAAAGGTGGGTACATGCCGTTGACTTTTAAAATGAGGCCTTCATTTTAAAATGCAAATTGCATGTTTTTATATTCTAACTTTTTTTGAGATAAATTTCCTTAAAAAAATGAAATGTTTTTAAAAAAAAGACAGGTTAAAGGAGCTAAATCGTTACAAGCTGTGTGTTTGTGAGATTTTTATCTGAAATTAATCTGAATTATGGAAGGAAAGACCCATACTTATTTTTAGGTAAGTATGGGTAAAATAAGAAAATAAATCTATTTTTTGCCAATATTTGGCAGCAATACTGTAAAAATCCCAAGTAAGGGTAAGAAAGCACAATAATGATAAACTTGTTCAATACTGGTCTGGTCTGCGATATGGCCTAAAACGGCAGCGCCAACGCCCCCCATGCCGAATGCTAACCCAAAGAACAACCCTGATACCATGCCTGTTTTACCAGGGATCAGCTCTTGTGCGTAGACTAAAATAGCCGAAAATGCAGAGGCTAAAATCATACCAATAATTACGGTAAGCACCCCAGTCCAATAAAGAGATGCATAGGGTAAAATTAAGGTAAATGGCGCAACTCCAAGGATTGAGAACCAAATAACGTATTTACGTCCTATTTTGTCACCTATTGGCCCACCAATCATAGTACCTGCGGCAACGGCAAATAAGAAAACAAACAAATGAATCTGAGCATTTTGTACAGAAACACCGAACTTATCGATCAAATAAAAGGTGTAATAGCTACTGATACTTGCCAAATAGAAATATTTTGAAAAAATCAGAATTAACAGTACTGCCAAAGAGCCAATAATTGTTTTTCGTGGTAGGACTCTAACATTCCCTGCACTGATCGGCTTTTTACTTGCTGCGCGGTGTTGTTGTTTGTACCAGCTACTGACTTGCAACAAAATAACAATTGCAAGCAAAGCTGCGAGCGAGAACCAGCCAATATTGCCTTTTCCGTAGGGTTCAATAATTAGTGCTGCAAGTAGTGGCCCAAGGGAGGCGCCCAAGTTGCCTCCGACTTGGAAAAATGATTGTGCCAGACCATGACGACCCCCTGAAGCCATACGAGCAACACGAGAAGATTCAGGATGGAAGACAGAAGAACCAGTTCCAACCAATGCTGCTGCAAGTAATATGGTCGGGAAGGTTTCTGCCATCGCTAACAAGATTAACCCCGTTAGCGTGAAGCTCATTCCTATTGGCAAGGAATAAGGTTGTGGATGTTTGTCCGTATAGTAGCCAATAATCGGTTGCAACAGTGATGCGGTAATCTGATAAGTAAGGGTAATCATCCCGATTTGGGCAAAACTCAATGAGAAATCAGATTGTAATAAAGGATAAATGGCTAAGATCAGTGACTGGATCATGTCATTGAGTAAATGAGAAACACTGATCGCAGTTAGGATACTAAAGACCGTTTTCCCTGTTTTATTTAATGGCTTTGACGGGCTTGGGTTGTTGGGGGTTGTGGTTTGCTCACTCATGTCATTATCAACTTTTTGTGTTACATAATTGTTATTAATATAACTGAAATACAATTTATTTAAATAAATAAATAAATCACGTGAATAACTAGTGCTCGTTAATTATTTGATGGCGATCTCATTTTTATGAAACGAATTTCTTATTCTGCAATAGGTATCAAATCCTGCTCATATTTTTATGCTATAAGACAGCAGGTAGTGACAAACTATAATCTAATATGACTGTATAAAAATTCCTATACCAGCAGGGAGAAATGTATGAAGTTTGCATTTAAGGCATGCGCATTAACGGTATCGTTAGCGTTAATACCCGCAACTATGGCAAATGCGTGGGAAAAAGACAAAACATACAAAATTACCATTTTGCATACCAATGACCATCATGGCCACTTTTGGCACAACGACCATGGTGAATATGGTTTAGCAGCGCAAAAAACGGTAGTTGATGAAATTCGTGACGAAGTTGCTAAGCAAGGTGGCAGTGTTTTACTGCTCTCTGGTGGCGATATTAATACCGGTGTACCAGAGTCTGATTTACAAGATGCAGAACCTGATTTTAAAGGAATGAACTTAGTCGGTTACGATGCAATGGCATTAGGAAACCACGAGTTTGATAACCCACTTGAGACGCTGCGTCAGCAAGAAAAATGGGCAACCTTTCCGTTTTTATCCGCCAATATTTATCAAAGCAGTACAGGTAAACGCCTTTTCAAACCTTACCAAATCTTTGATAAACAAGGTGTAAAAATTGCGGTTATGGGGTTAACCACTGACGACACCGTGCGTATTGGTAACCCTGCCAACTTCCCTGATGTCGAATTCCGTGTGCCTGCGGACGAAGCCAAAAAAGTGGTTGAAGAGCTCCGTGCGACAGAAAAACCAGACATTATCATCGCCGCAACCCATATGGGGCATTATGATGATGGCAACCATGGTTCGAATGCCCCGGGCGATGTAGAAATGGCACGCAGCTTACCCGCTGGTTATTTAGATATGATAGTGGGTGGTCACTCACAAGACCCTGTTTGTATGTCTCAAGAAAAGAAAAACTACAAACAGGAAGACTATGTACCCGGTACACCGTGTGCGCCAGATAACCAAAATGGAACTTGGATTGTGCAAGCCCATGAATGGGGTAAATATGTTGGCCGTGCGGATTTTGAATTTAAAAACGGTAAGTTTACCCTGAAGCACTACCAGTTAATCCCAATTAACTTGAAGAAAAAAGTGACAAAAGAAGATGGGACTAGCGAGCGAGTTTACTATACGCAAGAAATTGCTCATAACCCTGACATGATGAAATTACTGACACCTTATCAAGAAAAAGGTGACAAGCAATTGAGTGTTAAAGTGGGCTCTGTTGAAGGTAAACTTGAAGGTGATCGCAGTAAAGTGCGTTTTGTGCAAACCAATATGGGGCACCTTCTGTTAGCTGCACAAAAAGAACGCGCAGGGGCTGATTTCGCGATTATGAGCGGTGGCGGTGTTCGTGATTCCATTGAAAGTGGCGATATCACTTATAAAGATGTGCTTAAGGTTCAACCGTTTGCCAATGAGTTAGTTTATGTGGACTTCAAAGGTGATGAAGTTATCCCATACCTGACTGCGGTTGCGAATATGAAACCAGATGCAGGCGCGTATGGTCAGTTCTACAATGTGAATTTAACCCTGAATAAAGATGGCACGATTAGTGATATCAAAATTGATGGGAAGCCTGTTGACCCGGCCAAAACGTATCGTATGGCAACGTTGAATTTCAATGCAATTGGTGGGGACGGTTACCCGAAAATTGACAACCACCCTAATTATGTTAATACCGGCTTTGTCGATGCGGAAGTGCTCAAAGGGTATATTGAAAAACACTCCCCGCTGAAAGCGGCAGACTATGAGCCAAAAGGTGAGATTATTTATAATAATAAATAATTAAATCATTATTACCTTGAAAGCCTCACTTTATTTCACAGTGGGGCTTTTTAGCTTAATACTATCCAATAATCCTCAATGCCATCAAAGTGTAATGCTATTTTCGTATTTCAGCGAAGGTTGCATTCAGCACTTTGGCGAGATCGGTAGGAGCAAGTTCAATATCTAGCCCACGTTTCCCACCTGAAACAAACATAGTGGCATATTGCTGAGCTTGGTCGTCAATTACTGTTGGTAAGCGCTTTTTTTGACCTAATGGGCTAATTCCCCCAAGCAAATATCCCGTTGTTTTTTGAGCGATTTGTGGGTCCGCCATTTCAACTTTTTTGACCTTAAACACTTTGGCAACCTGTTTTAAATCTAATTGCCCTGAAACAGGTGTTACGGCCACGGCTAACGTTTTTTGATCGCCATTGAGTGCGACTAACAAGGTTTTAAACACTTGCTTGGCATCTAACCCAAGTTTTTGTACTGCTTCATCACCAAAGTTACTTTCATTTGGGTCGTGGTCATAAGGATGTAAAGTGAAGGAAATTTTTTGTTTTTCGAGTAATTTAACGGCTGGGGTCATTTTGAGCCTTCTATTTATGACTTAGTTTCGCAAATATTCTACCAGACTATTTTCACCAAACAGGTGTAACGCACCAACAGCAACCACATAGTTACCATCAGGAAGTGACCTAAGTTGTTCGCTCCAATTCGCGTTTCGTTGCTTCATCAATACTTGGTAAATATCTTCGCTAAAGGTATTGGGTAAAGCGGTACGATTATTGGGTTGGTAGTCTAGCCACCAGCCTATCATCGTTTGTAGCGAGCGCGCGTTTTCACGCCAGTGTTTCAATGAGTCTTGTAATAACGCTAACCCATTATTAGGCAAAGAAAGCAGCAATTCAACTTGAGAGGCGGTTCCTTCTAGTTCAATAATTGGTTTGAGTTGTGATTGCGCATTACGGATAAGTTGGTAGTCAATACCGTAGTGGCCTCTAAGCCCGAGTTCTTGGGCTTGGGTTGCTTGCAAAATCAGGGCGATTTGCCATGAGGGTAAGGCATCAAAGCGTTCGGGGGATTGGCGGAGCTCTAAGCAATATTGTTGAAAAAGGTGATATTCATCAAGAGTGAGTCGTTGTTCGACAGGGAGAAGTTCGGTGGTATCGCTAGGAAATGGGGAGTGAGTTTCAGTGATATCCGCCTCAACGATCAAGGCATCCGCGAGATTAAGTTTATCTAATAATGTGGCAGACAAAGGAAACATATTTTCTGTTCCCATATGGATGCTACCCACAACGTGCAATTTAAGATTTTTTGATAGCCGAATATCAATGGCAGGGTAAGGGTAAGCCGGAGCGGTTTGCGTATGAAGCCAATTTTTTAAATTTTCGAACAGTTTACCCACGATTTCGTCCCTGTGTTATCTCTCATTTTATTAGGTTAAACAATCTAGCCGCAATTTGCGAATACTCATCGCTAATTGCGCATTTTTTAGCAGATTGATGACATCGTGGAGGCGAAAAAATGCCCCTGTCAAAGGGGCATGGTAGGGTTAATTATTTTTACTGATACCTTTAAATACACTGAGTAACGTGAACAAACTAAAGGAACTAAACACCATTTCGATACCAATTAGGGTTGTCAGTAAGGTAATTGATGTAATTGGGCCATTACCGATAAGTAAATAGGCAATAAAGAAATCTAACAGCCCAATGATGATTTGTAACCAGCCACCCGCTGAGCTAATTTGTTGGAAGCCGACGTACAGCCGAATGACCCCACCCACGATAAATAAAGCCGCCACTAAAATAGCCAAAGCTACCAAACTTTGTAACGGGTCTTTAATAAACGAGTAGCCGACAATGATATAGATAAGGCCAATAACAAAACCAAATAACCGGGACCAACCGGTATAGATCACGGTACTTAGAATGCTTACAATCGCGCCAACGCCCCCAATAATCAGGAGCACCCCAAGTACGGTACTAACGGCAATGCCTGAAATCATTGGGTTGATAATGCAAAAAATTCCACCAGCCAACAGTAAAATGGATAAGATCACCAAAAAGGTACGTTGCTTTTTAAACTCTTCGCCTGCAAGTTTGGCGAGTTTTTCACGATCAATATTAAGCATTTTGTACTCCAAATATTAAGTAACTAACTATTTATAAGTATAGGCTTAGCTTGATATTAATGACATAAAAAATAATGCGATTTTTACTTAGTAAGAAAATGAAGTGTTGTAGTGATAAGGTTTAGATATGAACAGCATTCATCATTAAAAAGGGAGGAACTCATGTTCCTCCCACTTTTGGGTATTATTTTTCAGGTTTAAAGCGTAATAAGCGGTTTGCGTTACTGACCACGGTAATGGATGATAAAGCCATTGCTGCGCCTGCAACGACAGGGTTAAGTAAAGTCCCGGTAATTGGGTATAAAATACCCGCGGCAATTGGGATACCTAAGGTATTGTAAACAAAGGCCCCAAATAAGTTTTGCTTCATATTACGCAGTGTTCCTTTCGAAATAGACACTGCATCGGCTACACCATGTAAGCTTTGGCGCATCAGGGTAATCGATGCCGTTTCAATAGCGATATCACTGCCGCCGCCCATCGCAATACCAACGTCAGCTCGGGCTAGAGCAGGGGCATCATTGATACCATCACCCACCATCGCAACTTTGTGGCCTTTAGCTTGTAAGGCTTCAATCGCGGCGGATTTACCGTCTGGCATGACGCCTGCTATTACCTCATCAATACCCGCTTCTTTGGCTATCGCATTGGCAGTTACTGGGTTATCCCCGGTTAACATGACTAATCGGAAACCTTGTTTATGTAACCGCGCCAGTGCGCTTATGCTATCTCCACGCAATGGGTCACGGATAGATAACAGTGCGGCAACTTTACCATCAACAGCCAGCAAAACAGGCGTTACGCCTTGAGTGGCTTGTTGGTGTAATGTTTCTTCAACGTCACGGGTATCAACATTATTTTGCGCTAACAGTTTTTGGTTACCTAACAAAATAGTTTGGCCGTTAATTATTGCACTAATACCTAACCCAGCTAAGGTTCTAAACTGCTCATTAGCGGGTAGTGTTAAGCCTTTTGCGCGATTTAAAACAGCGCGGGCAAGTGGGTGATTAGAGCCATTTTCTAATGAAGCGGCAAATTGTAAGGCGGTATCTTGTTCGAACCCATTAAATACGTGGATATCCGTAACTTGAGGCATTCCTTCAGTCAATGTGCCTGTTTTATCAAAGACAATGGTATCTAACTCACTGGCTTGCTGTAATGCATCCGCATCCCGTACTAACACGCCAAACTCAGCCGCTCGGCCCACGCCAGAAATAATCGACATTGGTGTTGCAAGGCCTAGCGCACAAGGGCACGCAATAATTAACACGGTTGTGGTGATAACGAGTGCGTAAGTAATCTGTGGTGCAGGCCCAACAAAGTACCAAATTGCACCTGAAATTAAGGCGATAGCCACTACAATCGGCACAAAGACGGCAGAAATACGGTCAGCAAGCTGGCCAATTTGTGGTTTACTACTTTGTGCTTGGCGAACAAGGTGAATAATTCGAGCTAAAGTCGTTTGGCTACCGACAGCCGCGGCACGAAATAGCACGGTACCATCCTGTACCACAGTACCTGCATGGACTTGATCCCCTTTGCTTTTTTGCTGTGGGATTGGCTCACCCGTTAGCATGGCTTCGTCTAACCAAACCTCGCCTTCGATAATTTCACCATCAACAGGGACACGGTCACCAGTTGCTAAGCGTAAAACCATCCCTTTTTTGACTTGCTCCAGTGGCATATCCACTTCGCCTTGCTCTGTGACAACACGGGCAGTTGGCGGTGTCAGGTCTAGCAAGCGTTCAAGGGCTTTTGATGAACGTTGGCGAGCTCGCTGTTCTAGGGCATGACCAAGGTTAATAAGACCGATGATCATGGCACTGGCTTCATAATAAAGGTGGCGAGCTTGGTCTGGGAATAACTCAGGCCAAATATTCACCACAATCGAATAAAGCCAAGCCGCTCCTGTTCCTAACGCAACTAAGGTATCCATAGTGGCGCTGCCATTTTTCAGGCTTTGCCATGCATTACGATAAAAGTGCCCCCCTGCAAATATCATTACCGCAAGGGTTAATGCACCAATGGTGAGCCAAATGGTATGGTTTTGCTCAGTCAGCACCATGTTATCGCCCATCATCCCCCATACCATCACAGGGATACCAAGGGCAAGAGCTAATGCCGATTGCCAGCGGAAGCGGCGCATATTGGCTTGCGCGACTTCTTGTTGGCGCTCACGGCGTTTGGCTTCATCTTGAATGATCTCCGCGCCATAGCCTGCTTTGACAACCGCGTCGATTAAATCATTTGGTTCAGCAGTTCCGGTGACTAAAGCACTGCGCTCTGCTAAGTTGACACGTGCATTTTCAACGCCCGGTACGCTATTTAAGGCTTTCTGGACTTTGTTGACACAACTGGCACAGGTCATGCCATCGAGCAGTAACTGTATGCTGTCATCCATTGGGCTAATTTCAGGCTGTTCACCTAAATCAGACTCTTGTGCCGGGATCTCACAGATTGCCGCTGAATCAGCTTCCGGCTGTTCAGTTGTGGTACTCAGCGGCTCAGTTTTTGGGTGAGATTCATTCTCAGTGGCTTGGTAGCCAGCGGCTTGAACCGCAGCAATTAAGGCGTCTACGGAGGCCGTACCACGAACAACAGCGGTTTGGGTATCGACAGTTGCGCTTTCAACACCATCAACCGCTTCTAGCGCCTGCTGTGTTTTAGCGGCACATTTCATGCAAGTTAGACCCGAAAGGGCTAAAGTGATCGCTTTTGTTTGAGCCAGTTCTGCATTGTAGCCAGCTTGTTGAACGGCAGCGATTAACGTTTGCGCATCCGCAGTGCCATATACCTTGGCGCTAGTCGTATCGACAACAGCAGTGGCGACACCGTCAACCTCTTCGAGTGCTTTTTGTGTTTTACCCGCACATTTCATACAATTGAGGCCAGAAAGTTGTAATTCGATATCTGGGGCTGTAGCCACTTCAGCTTCATAACCTGCGTCAACGATGGTTTTAATTAAATCAGCCACATTGGCATCACTTTCCATCACGGCATAATCGATAGTGACTTTTAAGTTAGTGACATCACCGCGCCCTTCGAGCGCTTTAGTGACTGAGCCGACACAGTGCATGCAGCTTAGCCCCTGTAATTTTAAAATAATCATGTTACTCATTTTGCAGCCTCCAAAACCCGTTTGATGTATTGGGTCTATAACTTTATCTACAATTAGGTCTATAATTCGACAATGAACAAAGGTTACACCTTCCAGCAAGGTTAAGGTCAAGAGGAATTATGAATATTAGTGAAATTGCCAAAAAAACGGGCCTAACTGCAAAAGCTATTCGTTTTTATGAAGACAAAGGGCTAATTACACCGCCTGAAAGAGGGGAAAATAGCTACCGTTATTATCAGGAGCGTCATTTAAACGAACTCGTATTGCTCAAACAGGCAAAAGATGTGGGTTTTACCTTGGATGAATGTGGCGAACTGTTAGGTTTATTTCGTAATCCAACCAGACATAGTGCGGATGTAAAAACGACAACGATAGCGAAGATAAATGAAATAGAGCAGACAATCGTTAAATTGTCTGCTATTCGAGATACATTACAAGAGCTCGTGGACGTATGCCCTGGGGATGATGGTGCGGATTGCCCAATTATTGACCACTTGGCGCGTGGGTGCTGTCATCATGCGAAGGCTTAACCTGCAAGGTGATGCCGTCTACTGCGATGACCACCACTTCTGTATTGACACTTAATGGCGTGTCGCTATAGACACGCCAACTGCCATCCGCAAGGCGTACACGGCTAAAACCTTCTTCAGTATCTGACAACAAACGGCTTTTAACACCGATGAGTTGATGGCTAATTTGGTTGACGTTATCTGCCTTATTTTTTTGCCTATTCCTCAACCAGTTGCGCCATAACACAGCAGAGACAACGGTAAAAATGGCAAATAAAATCCCTTGCCACTCCCAACCGATAAATGGCAGTGCCCAAGCGATAACCCCAACAAGCACCGCAGCAATACCCGACCATAAAAGATAGCCTGCGGTACCAAGAAGTTCACCAATCAGCAATAGCCCACCAAGGCACAGCCAAAACCATGCGGGTTGAGCACTGATAAGCTCTATCATTCTTTTACCTGCTTTTTCATGGCACTGGTTTTCTTGCTTTCTCCGATTAGCTCAGTAATCCCACCAATTGCGCCCATTAAATTACTGGCTTCTAATGGCATCATGATGACTTTGCTGTTTTCGGCAGAACCAATACTGGTCAGTGCATCGGTGTATTTTTGCGCCACAAAGTAATTAATAGCCTGCATATCACCAGCGGCGATAGCTTCAGATACCATTTGTGTCGCTTTTGCTTCCGCTTCCGCGGCTCTTTCACGCGCTTCGGCTTGTAAAAATGCCGACTGGCGTTCCCCTTCGGCTTTGAGAATTTGTGACTGTTTTTCACCTTCAGCTTTTAAAATTGCCGCTTGTCGGATCCCCTCGGCCTCAAGAATATCGGCACGTTTAGTTCGCTCAGCCTTCATCTGCGCATTCATCGCACTAATCAATTCTTTTGGTGGCTTCACGTCACGAATTTCGATACGGGTAATTTTGACACCCCAAGGGTTGGTTGCTTCATCCACCACGTGCAGCAAGCGGCTATTAATGGAATCACGTTGTGACAACATTTCGTCTAGTTCCATGGAACCTAATACGGTACGAATATTTGTCATGGTTAAATTCAGTACCGAAAGCTCAAGGTTGCTAACCTCATAGGCTGCACGTACTGGGTCAACGACTTGGATAAAGCAGACAGCATCGATAGTGACGTTGGCATTATCGCGAGAAATAACTTCTTGAGATGGGATATCAAGGACTTGTTCCATCATATTGATGCGACGGCCAATTTTGTCCATAAATGGGACAATAATATGTAAGCCGGGCTGCAACGTACGGGTATAACGACCGAAGCGCTCAACGGTCCATTGAAAGCCTTGCGGTACTGTTTTAACACAGGTAAAAACAATAACGACAGCGACAAAAATGATAATCGGTATTGCACCAAAGGCGAACAAGTCCATATTTAACCCTTAATTAGTAAAGTAATGAATATACTTGGCGACGGTATTTACTGGCAATTGCATCACCGGTTCCCATTGCCGACATAATATCCATCATGGTTTTTCTTACTGCGCCGTCACCCGCACCCAAGTCGGTACGTAAAAAGCCGAATAACATTTCCAGCGCTTCTTCGTTGCGGTTCACCTCATGCAGTTTTAGGGCTAATTGAACCGCTAACGTTGTATTTTGTGGATCTTGATTGAATTCATCTTGTAATTGCTGAATTTCAGGGGTGTCCGCAGCTTGCTTCAATAATTCAATTTGTGCGATTAAACCTTGGTAACGACTGTCTTTATCCTGTAATGGGACAGCTTCTAAAGTAGCTTGAGCGTCATCAACGAGATTTAAACCGATTTGGGTTTCTGCCAATAATAACGTGATGTCGCTATTTTTGGGGTTCAACTGATGCGCTTCTTTTAACAATGGCAGCGCTTCTTGTGTTTTACCTTCAGCAATTAATTCAGCGGCTTGTGCTGCTTTCATTTCTTCTGGGCTTGGCAGCACGCGAGATAAAATTTCCAACACCACCTCTTCTGGTTGTGGTCCTTCAAAGCCATCAACAGGGCGGCCATTTTGTAATACATACACAGTAGGGATCGCTTTTAAGCCAAACTGGCTTGCGATCATTTGTTCTTCATCACAATTAACTTTAGCTAAAATAAATGACCCTGCGTAGTCGTTGGCAATTTTTTCCAACATGGTACCGAAATCTTGGCAATGAGGGCTACGCGGTGACCAAAAGTAAAACATGACAGGTAAGTTCATTGATTGTTCAATGACTTGGTGTAGGTTGGTTTCGTTAATATCAATTATCTGAGCGTTAGCAAACATAAGAAGTCTCTTTTGAATTTGTTATCAATAGAATTTGTGAGCAATAGTAATAAAATGGGGCTGATTTTGCTTTTTTCAAGCTTTTTTCCCCTGATTTGCCAGTATTTTATCCATTATTTTGTCAGGTAAAATACGTTTTAAGATACGCACTGCGACGGTTAATAACGTGACAGAATAGCGAACTTTAGGGCGCGGGCTTTCTAACGCATGGATCAGTTTTTCTACCACATGTTCTGGTGTTAAGGTGAAACGTGAAGCAATACCTGGGTTTTTAACGGGTTTATCTTTTTGTGTTTGTTCAACATTTTGAGTAAAAGCCGTATGAATCGGGCCCGGTTCAATCAAACTCACTTTCACCCCTGTTCCTGCCAATTCTAAGCGTAGTGCATCGGACCAGGCTTCCAATGCGTATTTGCTGGCAGCATAAGCGCCACGTCCGGGAGTTGAAATAACCCCCATCACTGAACTCGTTTGGATAATTCGCCCTTCATGGTGCGCTAACATTGCAGGTAATAGCAGAAAAGTTAACTGGTGAACACCAAAAAAGTTAGTGGAAAACTGGGCTTCAAGTTGTTCGCGGCTGACGCTATTTAATGGGCCATACACCCCAAAACCAGCGTTGTTGAATAATCCGAAAAGGCGGTGATTACAGAGTGTTAACACCGTTTGAGCCGCGGTTTCTATGCTATCCTTATTATCGAGGTCAAGGGAGACAGTGTCATAACCTAGCTCTTTTAGGCGTAAAATATCGCTTTCTTTACGGCAGGCAACAATAACATGGTAGCCACGCTGCCGAAGTGTCTGTGCAGCACAAAAGCCAATACCGCTTGATGCTCCTGTGACCAGGACTGATTTTTTGTTTCGTGCCGATGTTTGCATAACTTTACCTTGGTTTCATGCAACTGAATCTATTTCGGGTATAAAAGAGCGTTTTAGTACCCTTGTTTAACGTCTGTTTTATTTGCTAGACGGTAAAATATGTTCGAAAAGCTGTTTTTCCATAAAATCAGCAATGGATGGCTGGGCTTCAACGGTAGGGTGAATACCATCTTGTTGTATCCATTCAGGCTTAGTTATCACGGTTTCCATATAAAACGGCAGTAATGGAATTTGATTACTTTGCGCCAATTTCGGATAGACTTTTTCGAAACTTGTCGTATAACGTTTTCCATAGTTAGGTGGAATGCGAATTTGCATTAAGAGCGGTTTCGCACCGGATTGCACGATTTGCTCGATAATCTGTTGTAAATTAGCTTCGAGTTGCTCAACTGGGAGACCTTGTAAGCCATCATTTGCACCTAATTCGATCAATACCCAGTTAGGTTTGTTTTGTTCGAGTAAAACGGAAAGGCGTTCTAACCCCTGTGCAGAGGTATTCCCACTAATACTACCGTTAACAATAGCAACGGGTGGGGAAAGTTTCTGCCAACGTTCGGCAAGCAAGGAGGCCCAAGCCTGCTCAGCCGGTAAACGGTAGCCTGCACTTAGGCTATCACCTAAGATTAATAGCTTAGTTGACGCAAGTGTGTGCCCACTTGCAGTCAGTAACAGGAGAAATACCAATATATGTCGGCGAATAATATTCTTGAAGTTCATCATCTCATTAAACGTGTTGGTCAAGGTGAACATGAACTGACTATATTGCAAGGTGTTGAGCTAATTGTCGAGTCCGGGCAAACAATTGCTTTAATTGGGGAGTCAGGTTCGGGGAAATCAACCTTGCTAGGGATTATTGCTGGGTTGGATGACGGTTCCAGTGGAACGGTTAATTTATTAGGTCAAGACCTCACTAAAATGGACGAAGAGCAGCGGGCACGCTTACGGGCACAAAGTGTCGGTTTTGTGTTCCAATCCTTTATGTTGATCCCAACCTTAAATGCCATTGAAAATGTACAACTTCCTTCTTTGCTACGTGGCGAATCTGAGTCTGAAAGTTATCAACACGCGGTGAGTTTACTGACGGATTTAGGCTTAAAAGATCGCCTAAAACATATGCCACCACAGTTGTCAGGGGGGGAGCAACAGCGTGTTGCACTTGCTCGTGCCTTTAATGGCCGCCCACAGATTTTATTTGCTGATGAACCAACGGGAAATCTCGATCGCCACACAGGGGATAAAATTGCAGATTTACTGTTTGATATGAATAAACAGCACGGGACGACCCTTATTTTAGTGACTCACGATAACGAGCTGGCTGCGCGCTGCCAACGCCGTTTGCGCTTGGTCGATGGGCAGTTGAGGGAAGAAGCATGATTTGGCGTTGGTTTTGGCGTGAATGGAAAACCCCCTCGTTACTGATTGTTTGGCTTGCACTCACCCTTGCTGTTGCTTGTGTACTGGCTTTAGGGCGAATTAGCGATCGCATTGAAAATAGCATGAGTTACCAAAGCCGTGAGCTATTAGCGGGTGACTTAGTTTTACGATCTTCTCATCCAAGCGACCCAGCATGGTTACAAGAGGCCCAAAAAGAGGGTTTAACGTTAAGCCAACAAATATCATTTTCTACTATGGCTTATGCGACAGAAGATGAAGACGCTCGGCCACAACTGGTGTTAGTGAAAGCAGCGGATAAGGCATATCCATTATATGGTGAGCTTATCACTGAACCTGCTGGGTTAACCCCGACAAAAGGGGAGATATTAGTCGCTCCGCGGTTATTAGAATTATTGAACCTCAATGTAGGGGATAACATTGATATCGGAGATGCGACGCTAAAAGTTTCGGGTAAGTTAGTACAAGAGCCTGACAGCGGTTTTAACCCGTTCCAGATTGCCCCAAGAGTATTGATAGCAATTGAAGATGCACCATTAACAGGGGCAATTCAATTAGGTAGCCGGTTAACTTATCGCGACATGTTTGCCGGCGATCGCCAACTTATTGATGCATTTCAACAAAAATATGACCAAGACCTACGAAATGATCAGCGTTGGTTTACGTTAAGCGAAAATAACGGTGCAGTGGGGAAAACCTTCCAACGTGCCCAACAGTTTTTATTGTTGTCAGTTTTATTAACCCTGCTGCTAGCCATTGCTGCGGTCGTGGTTTCAATGACGCATTACTGTCGTAGCCGTCATCAACTAATTGCGGTATTAAAAACCCTAGGCGCAGGGCGTAGCGCATTACGTCAATGGATTATTGGGCAGTGGTTAGTTATTTTAATTGCCGCGGCTTTACTCGGCTCATTATTAGGTTTGGCTTTTGAAGGCATTTTAATGCAAATCTTAGGGGCTATGTTGCCGAAGGAATTGCCGCCTGCGAGTTTGATGCCTTGGGTTTGGGCGATTGGTACATTATTTATTATTGCGATTATTGTTGGCAGCCGTCCCTATTACCAACTGATGGCAACTCAGCCTTCTAGAGTATTACGTGAAGATGCCAAATCACCCGTTTGGCCGCTATATTACTATCTGCCGATTGTTATTTTAATTGTGGTTGGCGGCTTATTTGTGTTTGCTGGCGTTAACCCTCTGCTGTGGTCAATTTTGGCGGGTATTGTCGTGGTTGCCGTTCTACTTGCGCTGATTGGTTGGGTAGGCTTATGGGGGCTACGCCATATTAAGTTCCGTCAATTAAGCTTGCGTTTATCTGTTAGCCGTCTATTGCGCCAGCCGTTGCAAACCATCACACAAATGAGTGCTTTTTCGTTGTCATTTATGTTATTGGCGCTGCTAATTTTAGTACGTGGTGATTTGCTTGATCGCTGGCAGCAACAGTTACCCGCAGATAGCCCGAACTATTTCTTAATTAATATGAACCAGTCACAGCTTGAACCTGTTACCAAGTTATTGGCTGAGTTTGATGTCAAGCCAACAGAGTTCAACCCTGTGGTGTTAGCGCGCTTAACCGATATTAATGACCAGTCAGCGATTGAATGGGCAGATCAACGTGATCCAAATAATAATACGGTGCGACGTGAATTGAGCTTAACTTGGCAATCTGATTTAGCGCCAGCTAATGTGGTTGACGAAGGGACATGGCCACCGAAAGCGGGAGAAGTTTCGATCGAACAAACGGTTGTCAAAGAGCTCGGATTGAAATTAGGCGATAAACTAACATTTAACGCAGGGGCTCAGGTCTTTAGTGCAACAGTCAGTAGTATTCGTACGGTTGATTGGGAGAGCCTGCGACCGAACTTCTATTTTATTTTCTCTGAAGAAAGTCTTTCTCAAATGCCGGCCACCTGGCTGAGCAGCTTCCACTATGACGGTGATGGGCAGCTATTGACGCAACTTAGCCGTCATTACCCGACAATTAATGTGCTCGATACTGGCGCAATTATTACCCAAATTCAGCAAATTCTTCAGCAAGTTAGCCAAGCTCTTGAAGTTATGGTGGTACTGGTTATTTTTTGTGGGTTATTGCTACTATTGGCTCAAATTCAAGTGGGGATGAGCCAGCGAGAGCGGGAGCTTGTGGTATATCGAACATTAGGCGCTAGCAAAAAATTAATGCGTAGAACGCTATGGAGCGAATTTGCATTACTTGGCTTAATGGCCGGGCTTGCCGCAGCTTTTGGAGCAGAAATTGCATTGTGGCTGTTGCAAAGTAAAGTGTTTGATTTCCCATGGCAACCTGAATGGCGTATGTGGGTATTATTGCCTTTGTGCGCGGCAATTTTATTGTCTATTTGCGGTGGGTGGTTAGGACTGCGTTTATTAGGGACGGGGAGTCAGCACCGTCGTTTACCTAATAGTTAAATGCTCGTCATACTTCGAGTTGCATGGTCATTGACTGCGCTTAGATAGGTTGATCTACATGCAACTCGAGTTATTTAGAATATGGTGGTATTAGGGAAATACCTTAATACCACTATTTATTGAATATTCTAAAAACAACCTGTTTTTCAGTAAAATAACTGTCTCCAATCCTTCATAAAAGCTTCATTCATCGACGTTATGATTCCGCCATCAATTATTGATAGCCTTAAAATGGAAACATAACAATGCAGAATAACCATTCGATTAAACGTAAACTGGGCTCGTTATCTTTATTGGCTGGTTTAATTTCATTTAGCATCACCGGGTTTGCACAACAAGAAGTGCCAGCAACGTTAGCGGGTCACTCCATTCTTCCAGTTAATTCAACGGTTTCTTCCCCCGAAAATGCACCTTCAGACATGCAAGTGAGTGGTAAATTTACCACTGGCGTTCGTGTTGATAGTTTGGGGAAAGTGGAAGGTAAATCCGCAGATCGCCCAACAGGAATGCATATTCCAATCAAAGGCCAGCCACGTCAAGGGCACTCGGGTATTAAACGTATGGAGGATGGCACTTACTGGGTTTTAACTGATAATGGATTCGGCAACAAAGCCAATTCTCCTGATTCGATGTTGTATGTCACTCAATATGATATTGATTTTCAATCAGGTAATACAACGCCATTAAAAACGGTTTTCTTCCATGACCCCGATAAAATTATCCCTTTTCATATTACGAATGAGAGCA
This sequence comes from Providencia sp. PROV109, assembly GCF_033681625.1. Taxonomy (NCBI): domain Bacteria; kingdom Pseudomonadati; phylum Pseudomonadota; class Gammaproteobacteria; order Enterobacterales; family Morganellaceae; genus Providencia; species Providencia sp. PROV109. The sequence goes on along the minus strand of NZ_CP096320.1, from coordinate 3,524,784 downwards.
CAAAAGAACGCTATTTAACAGGCAGTGATTTTGACCCTGAAAGTTTTCAATTTGCGGGTGGTGCTCTATGGGTTGGCGATGAGTTTGGCCCTTACCTAATCAAAATGGATTTGGATGGCAAAGTATTAGCTTTATTTGAGACACAAGTAGATGGAAAGAAAGTCGTTTCTCCTGATCACTACCAAATCACAACACCGGGTAAACCCGCAGATAAAGTGAATTTCCAAGTCAACCGTTCAAAAGGTTTTGAAGGTATGGCGTCATCGCCAGACGGTTCTAAGCTCTACCCAATGCTAGAAGGGGCGATTTGGCTTGATGACAAACAAGATTATGAACATGTTGATGGCAAACGCGCAGCACGTATTCTTGAGTTTGATGTAAAAAAACAAAATTGGACAGGCAGAAGCTGGTTGTATGTCTTTGAAGACAATCAGAATGCCATTGGTGATTTTAACTTAATTGATGATACCCACGGCCTAATCATTGAGCGTGATAATGGTGAAGGTACCGCAGATAAAGCCTGCACGGCGGGAAGCAGTAATACTGAAAATTGCTTTAGTAATTTAGCTAAATTCAAGCGTGTTTATCGTATTGAATTTTCAGATAACAATATAGGCAAACCAGTAGATAAGCAGGCTTATATTGATTTAATGAATATCAAAGACCCGAATAATATGGCAAGAAAACCGCTTAATAACGGGGTGTTTACTTTCCCATTCTTCACTATTGAAAACGTGGATGTGGTTGATAGTGAACACATTATTGTTGGTAATGACAATAACTATCCGTTTTCATCTAGCCGTGAGCCAAATAAAGCGGATGATAATGAGTTTATCTTATTAAACGTCCCTGAGTTGTTAAAGCCGTAATTGATTTTGCGCCACCATTTAATTTTTTCGGTGGCGCAAATAAGCAGTATGTTTTGATCCAATATCTGGTCTTAAGCTTGTTTTCCCTTTGGTTTTAATTTTCCCGAGCTAATCACTCGGGATTTTTTATTTGTGATTGAGGGCTGGGGGCTTCATCATCAAAGTAAGGAATAAAATAACCACAACGGGAGCCGCGATAACCAAAAAAGCAGGGGTGAAACTTCCTGTGAAATCTTTTATTGCACCCGCAATAAAAGGTGCTAAGCAGGCAACCGTTGAAATTAAATTTACGACAGAGAATAGTTCTAAGTATGGGCCTCGGCCGAAATAATTTGACAGTAAAACACTTGATGCCAAAAAGGTCATGCCGTAGCCAATACCAACGCATAACACAAATAAAATAAGCCAAAGCCATGAGGTGGCAATACTGAGGAAAATGACACCTAATACCATGATAATTAGGCTACCGATTAATAGTTTCTTCGGTTCTAACCATTCACCTGCCGCTCCACCAATAAACCTTGAGAATGCATTCACAAATGCCATTGTGCTTAATAATGAAACCGCCACTGTCATGCCAAAGCCGCGCTCTTCAATATGGGCGACAGCAAAGCTGTTAACGGTGATACCACACCATAAAAACGAGGTATAAGTCGCAGCAATCAAGTAGAACTGCCATGTACGTAGTGCTCTGCCGACTGTCCATACTTCTGCAGTGCGATAAATAGGTTTACTTGCGTCACTAACTTGTTTTTGCATTACCTTTTTTGCGTGCTCTTGCTCTTTTTTACCTTCTCGTAGCATAAAAATTGTGATTAACGTGACAATGCTAAGATAAACGGCACATAGAACCCAATGCATACGCCATGAGCCTAATTGGTTTGATGCGTAAAAGTAAATCCAAGGGCCTGCAACACCCCCCAAGCCCCCGATGGTGAAATATAACCCAAAGGCAAGGGATTGTTTTTCAAATAGCCGCGAAAGTACATAAGTCCCCGGAACCGTGGCGAGTAAGGTGAAACCAATACCAATCAATGCAGTACCTAAAAAATAGGTGCTGATGGCTTGTGTGGAATAAAGGCTATAAAAGCCAGCAACAAAGACACTGGTGCCTAGCAATAAAGTGGCTCGTACACCCACTTTGCGGATTAACAGAGACGGGAGAAAACTCGCCAGCCCGCAAGTTAAACCCAGTAGCGTAAAACCAAAACCAGCCTCACTCCAGCTCCATTTGAGCTCACTAATCATCTCAGGTAAAACCACACCAAGAGAGGTAAAGGTTGTCGCGGTGGCTAAAAAATAAACCAGCCCTAACAGAATAAGAATGCACCACTGATAAAACGGACTAAAAGTCTGCGAGGACATATTGACTCCAGTAATGCCGCACACCTTAAATCAGGATATTTGTTTTCTGGATAACGGCGAAAATAGCATAATGCCCGAAAATAGTTTCGGGCATCGAATCGGGCTATTTTCCCTATTTATTGATGAGAGTACCAGTCTAATTTTGCATTTGCCCACTCAATGCCACTTTTGTACTCATTTGGCAGAAGTGGGATCAAAGCCGCCAGTGTGGCAGATAATTGGTGGCAGTCACGATGGGAAAGGTTTAAATGACCCACTTTTCGGGCAGGGCGTACCTCTTTTTCATACCAGTGAAGGTGAACGAGGGGTAAGCTCAGCCAGTCTATATTTACATCAGTGCCGATTAAATTGACCATCACGGCAGGGCTATATACCTCTGGAGATGGCATTGGCAGGTTTAAAATAGCACGTAGATGTAACTCAAACTGGCTAATGGATGCGCCATTTTGTGTCCAATGGCCGCTATTATGTACTCGAGGCGCAATTTCGTTAATCAGCAAGTTATTGCCCACGACAAAGCATTCCATTGCCATCACACCGATATAACCAAGTTCATCCATCACTGCGCTGAGCATGGCTTGAGCTTGTTCTTGCTGCGGATTAGTTGACTTAGGGAAGGCCACACTGGTACGCAAAATGCCTTCTTGGTGTAAATTATGGGTGATCGGGTAAAAAACGGATTCCCCCGCTGCATTTCGGGCACCAATGACAGACACTTCCGCGTCAAAAGGGATACCTTGTTCAACGATGCATTCACCATAAATTTCAGCAGGCAGGTCTTTTTCATCACCAGGGCGAACACGCCATTGACCTCGCCCGTCATAGCCACCAGTTCTGCGTTTTACAATGAGAAACTCACCGAGTGTGGCAAACAGCTCAGGCCATTGTTCAGGGGATTCTAATAATGCCCAAGGTGCAGTAGAAAGTTGTAAGCTATCAAATAAGCTTTTTTGTGGAAACCTATCAGCTAAACGTGGAAAAATATCACGGTTAATAAAGGCATTATGGCGAGCTAATTCTTTTGTTAGCGGGGTTTCTGGCCAACGTTCAATTTCAGCGGTGATGACGCTTTGCTGATAAGGAACCGCTTCAGGTTCTGCATCAAGCCCTACAGGAAAAACAGCAATGCCTAATGGCTCACCCGCTTGACGCAGCATGCGGCCGAGTTGGCCATTACCAAGCACACAAACGGGTTTCATTATGCTTCCCTCGGGTCTGGGTTGTTTAGCACATCATTGGTTTGGGCTTCTCGCCACGCTGAGAGGCGGTTGAAAATAGCAGTATCACTTATTGCTAATACTTGAGCGGCTAAAAGTGCTGCATTTGCGGCACCTGCTTTGCCGATGGCTAGTGTGCCTACAGGGATACCTTTAGGCATTTGCACGATAGAATATAGGCTGTCAACACCACTTAATGCAGCGCTTTGTACAGGAACACCAAAAACAGGGACTAATGTTTTAGCGGCGATCATTCCTGGTAAGTGAGCAGCGCCACCAGCACCTGCAATAATCACATCAAACCCATTTTTTTTCGCATTTTCAGCAAAGGAAAATAACTTATCCGGGGTGCGATGTGCAGAGACGATTTCGACGTGAAAAGGGACTTGGAGTTCTGTTAATACATCAGCTGCGTGCTGCATTGTCGTCCAATCACTTTTCGAACCCATAACAATGGCGATTTTTGCCGCAGATTGAGCAGGAACTTGGGCAGTCATTTGGTGCTTTCCTGTATTGAAAAAAACATCACCCTGAGGTGGGAAATTGAATTGTCTCGATCATATCATGGTAAAGCAGCAAGGAAAACGTTTGCGTGATTAATAAGTGAGCAAACAGTTGTGGCGATATATTAAAAATGGTTCGTTAGGCAAAATTACTCGAAAGGAAAGAAAATCAGTTCAATACCTTGCTCGTTAATTACAAAGGCGGAACCTTCATAGTGCCAAGCACCTAATACACCCCGATAATACAACTTGCCTCCAATATTCACTTCATGAATGGCAGGGCGGTGAGTATGACCATGGATCATCCATTGCGCTTGGTGCCTTTGTAATGCATCAATAACGGCTTGTGAATTGACGTCCATAATCGACTCGGCTTTCATGCTGCTTGCATACTGGCTATTTTGGCGCATTTTTTGCGCGATACGGCGACGCACAAAAAGAGGGAGTAACAAAAACAGCCGTTGAACCCAAGGGGTATGAACTTTTTTACGGTAATTTTGATAGGCAGCATCGTCAATGCATAATGTATCACCATGCAGAATTAAAATGCGCTTGCCGTAAAGTTCGAGCAATGTTTCCTGTGGGAGTATGGTCATGCCACACTGTTTCGCATAGCGTTGACCGATTAAAAAATCCCGATTTCCATGAATGAAATAGCAGGGAATTCCACGGTCAGTGAGTTGTTTGAGTTCGTTGGCAACTTGTTGATGTAGCGGATTGTTATCATCATCGCCCACCCAATAATTAAAAAAATCACCGAGAATATATAGGCTTTCGGCATGGATGGCTTGCTGTTGAATAAAATTAATAAAACCGGCGGTGATCGCCGGTTCATCTTCACTCAAATGCAAATCTGCAATGATGTAAGTGGACATGCGTTCAGGTTTACTCGCTGACAGTCACTTTTTCAATGATGACGTCTTCGCGTGGAACGTCTTGGTGGAACCCGCTGCGGCCAGTTGAAACACCTTTGATTTTGTCAACAACATCCATGCCTTCAACGACTTCAGCAAATACACAGTAGCCCCAGCCATCTGGACGCTCTGAACGGAAGTTCAAGAAGTCGTTGTCAACAACGTTGATAAAGAATTGTGCTGTTGCTGAATGAGGGTCGTTAGTACGAGCCATTGCCAAAGTACCACGGGTATTTTTTAAACCGTTGTTTGCTTCGTTTTTAATAGGCGCTTTAGTGTTTTTTTGTTCCATTCCTGGCTCAAAACCACCGCCTTGGATCATGAAACCATTAATAACACGATGGAAAATGGTATTATTGTAAAAACCTTCACGGCAGTAAGTTAAAAAGTTTTCGACTGTAACGGGTGCTTTATCGTCAAACGTTTTGATAACAATGTCACCGTGATTGGTATGAAATGTAACCATAATAGCTATCCTGAATAATTGTTTTTTGTGCGCTAACTTGCGAAAGCGTTGAGATCAGCACGTTTATATCACAGATAAAACCTGACTTGAAGCGGAAGGAAGCGTAGTCGACCGTTTATAGCATAATAGATGTGTATTAAACCTAATCAATAAACTGAAAAGGAAGCGGGTAAACCCTTGCATTCTTAAGGTGATCGGGGTTCAATAACATGATATTTTATCGGTAGAAATCGATAATCATTTTTCAAATAAATGGAAAAGTTCAGATGCTACAAATTTTTAATACACTAAGTCGTCAAAAAGAAGAGTTTAAGCCCATCCACGCAGGGAAGATTGGGATGTATGTGTGTGGCATCACTATCTACGACTTGTGTCATATCGGCCACGGCCGTACATTTGTGGCATTTGATGCAATTAGCCGCTATTTACGTTATTTGGGTTACGACTTAAATTATGTACGCAACGTCACCGATATTGACGATAAAATCATCAAACGTGCAGCAGAAAATAATGAAAGCGTCGAAGCGCTAACAACGCGTATGTTGGCTGAAATGCACAAAGATTTTGATGCCTTAAATATTTTACGCCCTGATAGCGAACCACGAGCAACGCGTCATATTGGTGAAATTATTGAATTAACCCAAAGCTTGATAGAGCGTGGTCATGCTTATGTCGCTGCGAATGGCGATGTGATGTTTGAAGTTAAAACCGACCCAAATTATGGTCTGTTATCTCGCCAAGATTTAGAGCAGTTGCAAGCAGGTGCTCGCGTCGAGGTCGCTGATGTAAAACGTAATCCAATGGATTTCGTCTTGTGGAAAATGTCTAAAGAAGGCGAACCAAGTTGGGAATCCCCATGGGGTTTAGGCCGCCCAGGCTGGCACATTGAATGTTCGGCAATGAACAGTAAAACGTTAGGCAACCATTTTGATATTCACGGTGGCGGCTCTGATTTAATGTTCCCACACCATGAAAATGAAATTGCTCAGTCTACCTGTGCTCATGATGGCCCTTACGTGAACTACTGGATGCACTCCGGTATGGTCATGGTAGACAGAGAGAAAATGTCTAAATCTCTCAATAACTTCTTTACTATTCGTGACGTACTTGAGTATTACGATGCAGAAACAGTGCGTTATTTTCTGTTATCAGGCCATTACCGCAGCCAATTAAACTACACAGAAGAAAATTTGAAGCAGGCACGTTCAGCACTTGAGCGTATGTACACTGCATTACGTGGTACAGATAAGTCAGCCGTACCTGCTGGTGGTGATGAATTTAAAGCACGTTTCATTGAAGCGATGGATGATGACTTTAATACACCTGAAGCCTATTCGGTATTATTTGATATGGTTCGTGAAGTTAACCGCCTGAAATCAGAAGATATGTCAGCAGCAAATGGTATGGCTGCACAATTGCGTGAGTTAGCAAGCGTGCTGGGTTTACTAGAACAAGACCCAGAAGTCTTTTTAAAAGGCGGCGCACAAACTGAAGATGATGCGGAAGTGGCAAAAATTGAGGCATTAATTCAACAACGTCTAGATGCACGTAAGAATAAAGATTGGGCGCAAGCGGATGCGGCTCGTGATGAACTTACTGCCATGGGGATAGTGCTTGAAGATGGTGCATCTGGCACTACGTGGCGTCGCAAATAATACGCGTCATATTTCGCGCTGTGGCGGTGTTGCCATCACTTGGCTACTTGGGTCACATACTTTTGTATGCTCCCCAAGTTATCATTTTGAGTACTGATTGATTTAAAAATAAATTTTCATATATTCAAACGGTTAGATATTGATATCTAACCGTTTTTGTTTTGTTGGCTAAAATTGAAAGAAATAATTATCTATCTACCAAATAATTGATGCAAATAGAATATATTTTCATCAATTAAAGTTTGAGTAGGGTAATTATGGTACATAGAACGAATCAAAACACAGTTAAACTAGATGTGAATAATAATGATAGCTATCTTACTCATGAGTATATAAAAGCTCATCAAGTCCCAGGTAATGCATCCAAAAATATCACTAGATGCATAAAAGGAATAAAAAATAAAATTAATCAGCCAGTTACGAGGTTTATTCAAAAACTCCGAAACTTTTTCAACCCTTCTCAGAGGGTTGTACCATTAGAAGGAACTTTTATTAGTTATATTGGTAAAGTCGATAACACTCCAAAAATTATTACAAACGTAGGCAAAAAAACAATTAAAAATATAAAGATAGAAGATGAACCATTGTCTCTTAATGATTTTAGCAGGCCTCCACTAATAAAATTTCTAACTAAAATATTGAAGGAAAAGCCAACCGCTGTTGTTGTCTTGTCACCGACAACTGTTTTTGAAACTCACGGGTACTCATCTTTTTTTAATATAGGTAAAGAACAAAGTTTTGCGGAATTGAAGATAAAACTTTTAAAAACAGCACCAGTACAGACAATGGATAATTTAATTGTGGATAGTTACAGTATGACTGTTAATAAGGCTGAAAAAAAATTCATCGTTCCAATGATCCATATTACAAACTGGTCTGGAGATAGCGATTCAAAAGTGGGGGAAAATCAAAAATTAGCTCAATACCTCAGTGAAGTAATCAGAAACCGAGAAAATTTAAGTTTAGATTCATCTCTGTATGATTATACTCAACCAATAGAAAGGCCTTCGAGTAAGAATAATATTATCTTCTTCTCATTGGACAAAAAATCCCCCAGTTAAGGGGGAAATAAGACGACCAACAGGGACTAGGAATAGGAATTCAAGTTATGTGGTTAAGCGATACTCGCCATTTCTTGTTGGGCTTGTTTGGGCGTCGCTTTTTTGACAATGGCATAAAGCACACCTGAAACCACCGTACCAGCCACTATCGCGAATAAATACATCAATACATGATTAATAGCTCCGGGTATTAACAGCACAAATAAACCACCGTGAGGTGCCATTAGCTGAATACCAAAGTACATGGATAGCGCCCCTGTTATTGCGCCACCAATAATGCAAGTAGGAAGAACACGAATCGGGTCTTTGGCGGCAAATGGGATTGCACCTTCTGAAATAAAACATAAACCGAGAACAAAAGAGGCTTTACCTGCTTCGCGTTCAGCAGGTACAAATTTATGTCGTGCTAATAGTGTTGCAACACCCATTGCCAGCGGTGGCACCATCCCCGCTGCCATAATTGCCGCCATTGGTGCATAGGTTTGTGAACTTAATAGACCGACACCAAAGGCATATGCCGCTTTATTGACAGGGCCTCCCATATCCGTACACATCATCGCTCCTAAAATTGCGCCTAAGATCACCGCATTAGTCGTCCCCATGGTATTTAGCCAGTTAGTTAGCCAATCCATTAACCACGCTACAGGGTGACCAATAACATAGATCATGGCTAAACCCGTAAATAAAGTGGAAATGAGTGGCACGATTAAAATTGGTTTTAACGCTTCCATAGTTTGCGGCAATTTTAATCGGGTGCTAATAAAGTGAGCACTATAACCCGCAAGGAAACCGGAAATGATCCCGCCTAAGAAACCGGCGCCTAAAGTGGTTGCAAGTACCCCACCGACTAAACCTGGGGTTAAACCCGTTCTGTCGGCAATGGAATAGGCGATATAACCGGATAACACGGGGACCATTAAGGCAAGGGCAGTTTGCCCGCCAATGAGGCTAAGCGCCCAAGCCAGTGATCCTTCTACATTGGATGCATCTAAGCCAAATGCAAATGAAAGCGCAGTACACAACCCCCCAGCGACAACCATGGGGAGCATATATGATACCCCGGTAAGTAAGTGCTTATATACTCCGCGCTTTTCTGTCGAACTACTCGCTTGCGCTGATGTTTTTCCGCTTTGTGGTGTGAATATATTCGCTTCTTTTACTGCTCTATCCATTTCTTGTGCTGTTTTCTTCAATGCGGCACTGGTGGAGGTGCGGTACATGGGTTTCCCCGTAAACTTATCCACATTGACTTCGATATCAGCTGCGACAATGACTAAGTCAGCTTGTGCAATTTCTTCTGGCGTAATTTCATTCCCAACCCCGACAGAACCACGGGTTTCAACTTTGATATTCCAGCCGCGTTTTTTTGCTTCAGCTTCAAGTGCTTCTGCAGACATATAGGTGTGCGCAACCCCTGTAGGGCACGCTGTAACGGCTAATACAGAGTACGATTTTGTGTGCTGTGGCTCACTGATGTGTTGCTCACAAAGTGTGGCTTCGTTAATTGCTGATGTTAGGAATTCAGCAGGTTGCCTAACAGCGATATCGGGGTGACCGAAATAGATTTTTTTATCTGCACAATTAAAATTTTCAGGTAACTCGGTATCAAAACAAATCACAATATCTGCATCAGTAAGTTGTTCAGTGAAAGTGATATTTTGTAAGGCAGATACATTCTTTAAAGCATCGATGGCTAGCCAGCAAATAGCAGGGCCGTGCTGGTGGCTTGGAGCGATTAATATTTTCATGTTTTTCATCCTCATTCAGCCGTAAACGGTTGTAAGTCAACCTTTGTCATCATATGTGCAAGTTGCGCTCGGTCAGTGATACCGACATTGGGTTGAGAGACTGCAAGCGCGGAGATAGCGGTAGCTAAGCGTAGTGTGTGCTCACTTGTTTGCCTCATCATTAACCCATAAATTAATCCACCAACCATTGAATCCCCTGCGCCAACGGTACTAATAACGTCACATTCAGGTGGTTTAGCAAACCAAGCGCCTGATGAATTGACCCACATAGCGCCTTTTTCGCCTAAAGAAACTATTACATGCGCAATACCTTGTTGGCGAAGTTGATTCGCGGCATCAACGATATCTTGATGAGTTGGGAGCGGTTTGCCTGCCCAAATTTCAAGTTCACGATGATTAGGTTTTACTAACCAAGGAGAAGCTTTGAGCCCAGCAACAAAGGCTTCGCGGCTACTATCAAAAATGACACACATGCACTGTTCTCTAAGGCGTAACATCCATTGAGTAAAGTCTTTTAAATCAACTCCTTGAGGCAAGCTCCCACTGACGCAAATCATATCAAACTGACCTGCCCAGCTAAGTGAGTCGGTGACGAAACGTTGCCAGTCCGCTTTAGTGACACTGAAGCCTGAGAAGTTAAAATCGGTAACTTCGCCGGTGTGCTCTGTCAGTTTCACATTGATACGGGTGCGGCCTTCAACAACTTGAAAGCGATTAGCAATTCCTGTTTCGCTGAAAACTTTTTGAAAACCATCTTGGTTTTCTTTGCCCAAAAAACCACCAACAGTGACATCAATTCCTAAATTTTTAAGTACTTTGGCCACATTTATGCCTTTTCCAGCGGCATGAAGCCCAGCCGTTTTGACTAAATTCACATCACCTCGATGTATATCGGGCAAAAGCCCAACCAAATCATAGGCGGGGTTTAAAGTGATAGTGGCGACTCTTCTGCTCATGCGATTTCTTCTCCAAGACCTGAATTAATTGCTTCGCCAATGCTAATGATGGCTTCTTGTGCATCTGTGCCTTCTGCGTGAATTCGTAAACGGTGCCCACATTTAGCGCCCAAACTAACAATTTTCATTAAGCTACGGCCATTTACGGGAGTTGCAGTACCATCAAGATTACTGACGGTAATCGTGCTTTCGAATTGCTTAATGGTGGTAACTAACTGGGTGCTAGGGCGCGTATGTAACCCATGTGGATTAAGAACGGTGAAGTCCTGAGTGATTCCAGATGTACTCGTATTCGATGATCCGTTTTCTGCGTGTGAGTTTTCACTGCGCAATAAACCAATTAGGCTGTTAACGTTACCATCATCGGAAATTAGATTTACTTCTTTATTTTTCAATAAGTCATTAATTTTTATTAAAAAAGACTCTATTTGATAGTTGGCATAAGAAAGGGTGATCAGGGCATTGACTGGGTTATCTTGATAGTTAAATGGTTTTTTTACGGTCGCTATTGCAATTGCATTCTGAATATTTCCAATAGGGCTATCACTTAACCAAATACCTTGACCTAAATATGAAGGTGTTTGAGTGAGAACTTGGGTAATGAAGTCGGTGCTAACAGCTTGGGCGTTTTGTAGGTTAATAATATTCTGTATTTTTAATGTGTTTATATTATCAACACTGGCATTAACGGTGACCATAGAGTCATCAAGTTTCACCGGTTGAGTTTGGCGTTCACCCATTAGAAGTTGTTTTAAGGCTTCGGGAGTGTTTGCTTTGGCCATTGCATCCGCTGTGTGTTCATCACTGATTATATGGGTTAATTGACGAAGTAATTCGAGATGTTCGTTTGATTGAGCGGCAATGCCAATAACAATATAAGCAGTTTGGTTATCACCCCAATCAATACCATCAGGGAATTGGAAAACAGCAAAACCTGTTTTCAACACTTGGTCTCGTGTCTCTGTTGTCCCGTGTGGGATAGCGATGCCATTTCCCAAAAAGGTAGGAGCTTGGGTTTCTCGGTTAAGCATCCCTTGCGCATAACCGCTTTTTGCATAGCCAGCATTTTCTAATGCCTTAGCGACTTGTTCTATTGCATTTTTTTTATCAGATGCAGCAGCTGCAAGGTGGATATCACTTATTGGTAAGTTAAACATAATTTCTCCTGATTATTATTCATAGACGGATCAGCCAGAAGACTTGCAAGCGGACCTGATTATTTGTTAATCATGTTATCGTTAACAAGATTAGCTGAATCGTTTAGTCTTGTCTATGCAGTTAAGGTGTGAAATACAAAAAATGAGATCTAAGTTAAATTTTTTAAGGGGTGATTTTCGCATTTTTTATCTGTTTTAAGTTAAAGCTGAAGTGGTTGCTGAAGATTTTTATTTATATAAAACAATAAATTAGATTTTCAATATATTTGATTGCTTAAATGCTTAATACAGTAAAAATGATTTAAAGAAAAAATTCTTCTAGAACTTCAAAATGGCTTTGTCAGTCTTGTAATAAATCAGAATATTTTGAATAAAAGGGAGGGGGAGTGCATTGTTGATTCTAGAAAGGAGGTAAGCTGAAGTTTTTCAGCTTACCTAATTGCATCTATTCTACAACTTTGATTTTTTCGCTGCCCATTGAAACGATTTTACCCGCTACAATTTTACAGCGCTTGCGTGTTTCGACCACGCCATCAACTTCAACTAAGCCATCTGCAATCATGGCTTTTGCCATTGCTCCGCTTTCAGCCCAGCCTTCAATTTTTAGCAAATCACACAGTTCGACGTGTGGATGGCCATCTAAATTGAATATATCCATGATAACTCCAAAATTACATTAAATATCGTGGTACTCTTCACATGCCTGAAGGGTATTTTGAATTAAAGTTGCAACAGTCATTGGGCCAACACCACCAGGAACTGGGGTTATCCAAGCGGCGTTTTTCGCGGCTTCGTCAAAATCGACATCCCCCGTGACTTTGCCGCTCTCTAAACGATTAATACCGACATCGACCACAATCGCTCCAGGTTTAATCCATTCACCAGGAATAAAATTGGGTTTCCCCACAGCGACGATAACTAAATCAGCATGGCGAACATGGTGTTCTAAATCTTTGGTAAAGCGATGCGTTACTGTTGTGGTGCAACCTGCTAGCAGAAGCTCTAGGCTCATTGGACGACCAACAATGTTGGATGCGCCAATAATGACGGCGTTTAAACCATAAGTGTTGATACCGCAACGCTCAAGTAGAGTAACAATCCCTTTCGGAGTGCATGGACGAAGGCGTGGTGCACGTTGGCACAAGCGACCAACATTATAGGGATGAAAACCATCGACGTCTTTGTCTGGATGAATGCGCTCAATGACTTTGACGTTATCAATACCGGCAGGTAATGGTAATTGAACTAAAATTCCATCAATTTCAGGATCTTGGTTTAAATCATCAATTAGCTTGAGTAATTCAGCTTCTGTCGTTGTATCTGGTAAATCATAAGAACGTGAAATAAAACCGACTTCTTCACAAGCACGGCGTTTGCTGCCGACATAGATTTGTGAAGCTGGGTTAGCGCCGACTAAAATAACGGCAAGACCGGGAGCACGTTTTCCCTGTTCTAAACGTAATTGTACTTTTTGGGCAACTTCCTGCCTAATTGTCTGCGCAATCGTTTTCCCATCAATAATTTTTGCTAACATCTGTAACTTAATCCATATATGAGACACGGTAATGGCTCTATTTTGTCAGAAGTTAGCGCCCTTGTCAGTTCAAACTATTACATAAAATGAGCATATAGTTATTTTAGTAGCGAAAAGCCATTGACTCAGCGCTCAGCAACCGTATAATTCAACGCCATCAGCCAGATAGGCTGCCTGCATTATCAATGCGCCCTTAGCTCAGTTGGATAGAGCAACGGCCTTCTAAGCCGTAGGTCACAGGTTCGAATCCTGTAGGGCGTACCATTAATTTTCAATCACTTACCATCACTTAAAATTCTCCACTTTTGCTAACTGGGACGTATTTGGGACGCAAGTACCGAAAATAGTGTCTATTTGCTTCGCATGTTCAGTTAAATGATTAGGTGCTAAGTGTGCATATCTTCTCACCATATCAACTGATTCCCATCCGCCCATTTCCTGTAAAACTGAAAGTGGGACGCCAGACTGAATTAACCAACTTGCCCATGTATGCCGCAAGTCATGAAAGCGAAAGTTTTCTATTCCTGCTCTTTTCAGTGCGGCTCTCCATGCTGTGTTAGAATCAACTCGCATTTTTCTAACGCTTGGCGTTAATGTTCCGTCTGGTCTCTTTTTGGATTCAGTGTGAACAAATACCCATTTGTGATGGTTTCCTATTTGTTCCTTAAGAACCTGACAAGATGTATCATTCAATGCAACACCGATAGCCTGACCTGATTTGCTTTCCTCTGGATTTATCCAAGCGACTTTTCTTTGCATATCAATCTGATTCCACTCTAAATTGATTATGTTGGAACGTCGCAGTCCAGTAGCCAATGCAAATATAACTACGGATTTCAGTGGTTCAGGGCATTCACGGATCAGCCTTTGCGCTTCGTGATGTTCTAGCCACCGAACCCGCTTTTCTCTCACAGTTGGCACTTTAATAACTGGTGACTTTTCCAGCCATTTCCATTCTCTCTCAGCAGTTCTTAGCAATGACTTCATAATTGCCAAATGCTTTGCTTTGGTAGCTGTTGTTACTTGTACTTCTGAGTAAGCAGGGATTTCCTTTCCCTTTCGCTTAGCAGCTTCAGCTTGCTTTTCCCACCGCTCTCTAACCTTCCTATTTCTCATCTTGCTTACAGCTGCATAAATTTTTGCCTCTGTTATATCTTTCAGCTTCACACCTTCGAAGTGATCTAACCAAAAGGAAAGCCGACCTTTATCATCATCCAGTGATTTTTTATCAGCTTTCTCCTCTATCCAACGAACAATCGCCTCCTCAAATGTGACGTCAGGGAAGTCACCAAGCTTTTCTATGCGCCACAGTTCAGACTTTCGTTTGTCGTGTAACTCCTGTGCTTGCTTCTTGTTCGTTGTGCCAAGAGACTCCTTGATACGCTTGCCGCTTGGCGTCGTGTAGTCCCCGTACCAGATTTTTCCTCTTTGGAATATTGACATGGTTTCCTTTCTCCTGTCTCACCAGTGTTCACTGGTATAGTGTGAATTGATTTATTGGCCGCTGCAATACATGCAGCTCTAGTGAATAAATAAGGGGAGTTTTTCTTTAGCGGGTTTTTCTTTGTGAATGCAATCATTCCTTGCTTGCACCACTGTGATAGCGTGTTTTCAGTTATACCAATTATTTCTGCTGCTTCTTTTCTAGATATGGTTATTCCTGTCACCGTTAATCTCCTTATCGATGCTATTGACATACCAAATTAGCCACATGATTGGTGGAAACTTTTTGTGTTCTTTGGTGAGTGTTAATTTAAACTTGGGTAGGTAATCTTTGAGTATTGCTGTGCTTTGTTTATCGCTGATTTTTTTAGTTGCTTTAATTTGTCTCTGCATTCCCTTGCTATTTTTCTACGTCCGTTCTCTAATATCTGCTCATTCATATCCTCTGCCTTTTATTTCTCATTGTTACCATATAAGACTTTTGACAGTTTTGAATTTCGACAGGGTAGATATTCTTCCCTATCTTTATCTTGTGATTAACGATTATTCCTGTTCGGTTGTGATTCTTTTTGTGGGCTTCCAATGCCGTATTAATAGCAATCCTTTCAGTGGGCGTGACTTCGCCGCGAATTATTAATTTCATAATTCACCTATGCTATTTTCCATTCATTTAATATTTGATTGCCGATATTCATCAACTCATCTCTATCGACAGTGCTAATTATCTTTCTAGGTTTAATGTACGGACGCCATATTAAAAGCATTGAGCCTTTGTTATTCCCGTTAACTGGTTTGTTTGTAGCAGCGTTAATAAATGAAATCCTTCCTCCTGTAATTAATCTAACTTCATCAACTGTTTCTAACGCTGAATTAAACCAGCCTACTGATGTATCAGACGGAATTAGCATTACTATAGGCTGTAATTGTTTTTTACATTGCTCAGCGGCTTTATTAATCCACGGCTGAATATTGGAATAGGGTGGGTTAATCCAAATAGCGCCATAACTTTCCCAATCACAATTTAACGAGTCGTCTTTTTCGGTTAAGTAATGAGCACAAAGGTGGTTATTTCTATCGGCGGCAGCATCTAAATAGAAACCGAATTCAGCGTCCAATGCTGTAAATAAAGGTAGTGGAGTTTGCCATCTATCACGCAATTCCTTTGGTGTGTGGCTTCCACCGTAGTCAGCCTTCATCCTTGCTATCACTTATATTAAAAGGCAATTCGTCAGCTTCCATTGGTTTTATATTAGTAAATTCACATGGAATAATTAAACCACCGAACTCTTGAACGAACATTAGCGCTTGCTTTGCCTGAAGAAATACATATTGTTTTGGTAATGCTATTTGATACGTAACGCCATCAATTAAAACTAACGTCGTCATTGCTTGAACTTGTTTCATTGATTAACTCCAATTCACCTTGTGCGAAATACGTTTCAATACCATCAGGAAAATTAACTCCAATATTTAAAGTTTCACTATTATCAATCGATGTTACTTCGCATTCATAACCAACAAGATTAGAGCCGAGAATATCTTTAACTACTCTAACCTTATCGCCGACTTTATATTTCATTATTCATCACCAACGTATTTAATTTTACCATTCATCATTGCATCAATTATTGTTCGCAATTCCCAGCACCAGTAAGCAGACTCAACATATATTGATAGCTTGCCGTAGTCGTGCTGCTTGCGCTTAATAAATCGCTCAGCAGCTTCTTTTGTTAGATGTGAATTTACAGTTCTATAATCCCATTTCCAGTAGTAAATATATGAGTCGGATATGACATTATTAATTGCATCGGCTTTACTGTGGTCGTCTAATTCATCCCATTCGTACACTTCAAATTCATCGACATATTCACGAACCTTACAGGCTATATCTTCTTCAAGGTCATTAAATGCTTCGTCGATATCATCGTAATAATTATCTTCACAATAAATCCCAACTTCGTCATCGTCACTGCCAGTTACTTTGACTTTCTCTCTAACTGTGAATATTGGGCTTGCAGTGTAGTGATAATTAACACCTTCGCCTTGGTTGTGATATTTAAGTCGTTCAATAAAGTTATTCCATGTTTCGTTATTTAATTTGTCACCATCTGCTAATGATTTAATTTCGCTCATCTGAAAACCTCACCACATTTAATTTCAACATCCCGCACCTGCATTAATTGCATGGCACGGCTCTCGCATTCTTGCTGTGTGTATATTTGCTCAGATACAGGCACAGCAGAACCCTGTATCACAAGCAGTAATACATATCCGATTATTTTCATGGTTGTTTACTTTTGAATAAATATAGGCGTGTTTATATTGGTGGTTAATTTCATTCCCACGTCTCTTTAATTAATTGCTTACCTTTATCGGTTAATTCAAGAGTTCGACCAGTATCAATTCCGTAGCCTAAATTATCTAAAAACTCGCAAGCATTCTCGCCAGCCGACATAAATAAATGGTCATTATTTGCGTATTGTTGGAAAACTAGAATTAAATGCTTAATGGCTTCGTCGCGTTCTTTTTCTAAACTCTCGCGTGATGCTTGCCATGCCATCCATTGGCGCTGGTGTATTCTCGTTATCGAAATCATACCTAACCCATTCCGCTTCATTTCTTCTTTCTGTGGTGCAAACCACGCTTCAAATTGCTGCCTTGATTTATCCATCACTCACCCTTATTTTCTATTGCCGCATTCCATCCGAAAATAAATCCATTCCATGTGTTAGCTACGAATAGGTTAATATAATTACCTTCGGAGTCTTTTTCTAAGTCAGCGTTTAATTCTTGCGTCATGAATTGTTCGAATATTTGCCGTTTATCCATCACTCCACCTTTAATCTTCAGGTTGTACCCAGTAATCAATAAGCGACTCTATTGCATCGCTAATAATTACACCTTGCTCAGATTCAGTTAATTGGTTCCATTCAGCCTCGGTCATTCCTAAACCAGTTTCAGAATCAGAGCCAACCTTATTTGTCCTTGCAACTAAAACCATCTGCTTACTCATATTTATTCCTTTTATTGCATATATTTAATCGATATGATTAAAATAATTCATCATTGTTTTTAATTTATGACCTATAGTTAATTTGAACTTTCTAATTATTTTTGTAGTCCTCGCCGATGCTTCCTGTGTCGGCATTTTTTTATTCATTGCATCCATTTAATCGCTAGGATTAAAACGTTTCATGGCAAACACTTATTTACCTTCTACACTTAACCCCGAAAGAGTAGTAACAAGCTGTGCAATTTTCGCCGACCTCCCTGTGTCGGCATTTTTTTATCTAGCTTCCTTGCTAAATTCCATGCCTTAACTATTCTTAAACTGCATACACAGATAAATTATAAGTTTCATTCCTGCACGTCCCCTTGCCGTCCTCTCTGTGGCGGCTTTTTTATTCATTGCATCCCTGCGAGTTAAATTATCCAGCCGTTGATTCAACTGGCGCTGGGAAGTCGATATAAGTAAAAAAGTCAGCGTCCATTGCTTTAGTTGCTAAGCAAAAGTCACCTTTGTTTTTATTCATCCATTCACTCACTTCGGGCTCTTTACTTCTGTCATAAATCCAAACCATTGGGTCGCCAGTTGTATAGAAGCCAAGACGTTCTGACGGGCATTCATCCAACACCTTTTGAACCTTTTTAATCCATGCCAGTTCTTTTTTGGTTAGTTTTGCCATATATATCTATCTCCTGCTTGCATCCTTGCAAATATATCCTTTGGTTAAATTACATAGGGAAGGGTTAGAATGGTATATCTGAGTCATCCCAATCCATCGGTGGCTCATTCTGCGGCGCTTGTTGCTGCTGAGGTTGTCGCGCTGGCTGCTGGCTTCCTGCCTGATTATTACCACCGTTACCGCCTAGCATTTGCATTGACCCGCCAATGTTAACCACGACTTCTGTGGTATAACGATCTTGACCGCTTTGGTCTTGCCATTTACGGGTTTGCAGAGAACCTTCGATATAGACTTGTGAGCCTTTTTTCAGATATTCACCTGCTATCTCAGCTAACTTTCCGAAAATGCACACTCTATGCCACTCTGTTTTCTCGCGCATTTCACCCGATTGCTTATCACGCCATGTTTCCGATGTGGCTAGTGTGAGATTTGCTACTGCGCCACCTGCTGGCATGTATCGAATTTCAGGGTCTTGGCCTAAGTGACCAATGAGAATTACCTTGTTTACTCCGCGACTAGCCATCGGTTCCTACCTCCTCATACTCCCCCTCAAAAATAGTAGCGTTTTCTTGGTCCACATTAGCCTCTGCCTTTTCATCCAGAACGACAGCTTTTTGCATTTCGATAGAGACTGGGAGGTACTTAAACAAACGACGAATAACGGTTTTCTTTGCCATTTCTTCCCAGTGAGAAACCCATGGGCCGTTTTGTCCAGCCTTGCTAGATGCTCTGACTTTCTCAACTTGGTTATACGTCATGACTTCAAACTGGACGCCACCATCTTTTAATCTCGCCACTGCGTACACGTGTGTAATAGGTGAATCTTCATTTTCACTAGGTGTGTGAGTTAGGTCCTCATTAAGTCCGTATTCAAAGTGAAAGTTATCACCTTGTCTTACTGTTCTAGCTGAAATGCTGATTATTTGGTTTGAGCGGCGGGCTAAATCAATCATCCCTCTATAGCCAATGATTAACTGTACGTTTGATTGCCCTGATTTAGCTTTCCCGTTACCAAAAGGGAGCAGGTAGGCATGACCCAAAGCGTTGCCAGGTTCTAACCCTAATTGTGAGCACTGAACAACAGCACCAACAAAGCTTTGCATATCACAAGTGGCTAGTGCAGGTGTTTTGCGAATCTCTGTTGTTACAATGCGAATCATGCGGTCAGGTGTCATGTGGCGAGGCAGGGCGGCAGCTAATTGGGCTTTCATGCTTGGCTGATTAATGAACTGAATTAGTTGCTGGTCCTTAGTTTTAACTTTAACCTCTGTTCCTTGAGTTTTTTGCAAATCAGATTGAGCTAGCGGTGGGTTACTCATTCCTTAATTCCTTAGCCCAATAGGGCAGTGATAGTGTGCGTATGCCTGCCCATTCATCCATTTTTAGGCATTCTGCATACGTTTTTAAGTTTTGCTTGTATGTTGTTCGGCCAATATCTTTCGCCTGTTTGTCCAAATTGAAGACTCTAACTGGGTATCTACCGCAGTCGATAGTCGTGCTTACAACGAGAAAGACAAAGACTGGTGATTCGCCTGTTAATGACTTATATCCGTCGGAATAAAATGAGTCCTGTACGTGATATCGATATTCGTACATCGAGCGGTCGAACCTTTGAATATCGGCAGAGCTTTTTACATCAACAATCCAGTTGTGCTTTTGAATAAGCTTGTCTGGCCTGCAACGACAAAGAATGCCTGTATCCTCATCATTCCAGTAAATGCTGCTTTCAGATACTCCATCAGCCTCCAAGCACCATTTTGCTATTGGGTGTGCTAGTGCGCTTTCTCTCATAATCATTAACTTCCTGTTATCGTCATGAGTGATAGGGGTTACCCCTTCCTTTTCGCACATGTCAAAGAATTCCTTTTCTTTTTCTTTCCCTGCATTGGTCCGTCTATTTACATCGGGGCCTATTTTGTATCGTTTACTGTACTCTTCTGGTTCGAGCAAAAGACAGTGAATCGCAGTCCCGAAATCCAATGCCTTTATTTTTTCTTCATCAACAGGAGCTTCCTTGCTCCAAATATATTCAGCTGGCATTTCGTTTATAAGATCCAATTGTGATTTGCTAATACCTAATCCATGGTGATAGTCCTCATTTGAAATGTCGTAATAAATACCTTCTTTCATTGATGAAATCTCTCTTCTTTCGCAGCCTCAAAAAAAGCATTCCATGCTTCATCTGATTCTTGAGTCGTCATTTTCCGTATGACCGATGAGGGAAGGGCATCATAAAACCGCTGAGCCATTTCATTAGTTAGCTCATCATCCTGATTTGCTAGGTGTTCACGGTCTGGAATGATGACGAAATTTTCATACTCTGAAATTCTCATGCTGAGTCCTTACGTGAATTCATACGCTCCACGAGTATCAACCTGACGTAAAATGCGATTTGTCTTTTCGCATTGCTGTTTAAATTTCCAATCAGCAAACAATAATTCGACTTGTTTCTCGGTCATTTCAGACTCGCGAAGTAGGGTGAATATCTGTTGCTTTGCGTGTTTCTGCTTTGCGTTCATGTTGTACTCCGTATGCTGTTTTTAATGTTTCGTTTGCTTCGCTCCATCCGTTCTCATCCTTGAGATAAATAGCGCGCCATGCTTGTTGTTGAGCTATGCAAAGTTTGTGTTTATCAATACTCATGCTTACCTCTGGATGTGCGAAACCCTCACTTATCGATTGATAGCGATTGTTATTTAGGTTCTGGTGTTGGTGCGGTGGGTATTAGTAATTCATTGTCATGTGGGGGATTTGGTTACTTGCAACTAGCTTAATAAATTCAGTCGCTAATTTTTCATCAAATCCGTTACTGACTAAGGCTTGCAGTGCTTCTTTATTAATAACACGGCGATGTTCTTTATTTTCCTGACGTTTAGCTTCTTCCTGACGCTTACGTTCTTCTTCTGCTAATCGCGCTTGTTCTGCTTCTTGTGCTTTCTTGCGCTCAGCTTCGATAGCTAATTGTTTCTCGCGTTCGGCTCGCTCCTGAGCTTCTTTAGCATCACGCTCTGCCTTTTCCTTAGCTTCTTTTGCTGCTTGCTCTGCACGTTGAATTGCTTCCTGCTTTTCACGCTCTGCACGTTCAGCGGCTTCTTTTGCTTCACGCTCACGCCGTGCTGCCGCTTCAATTTCTTGCTGTGCTTTGCGCTCAGCTTCAAGTCTTGCCTGTTCCGCAGCTTGACGCTTCATTTCTTCTTCACGAGCAATGCGCTGGCGTTCCTCTTCGGCTTTGCGTAAATCAAACAACTCGTTCATTTGCAGCGCTTCTTCGTGGTCAAGCTCGATTTGCTTCTTGAGCGCCTCAGCTTCTTCACGAGCTTTTTCTTGCTCTTCCCACTCGGTTAGTGGCTTGCGAATTTCTGTGCTCAATGCATCTAATTCGTCACGAAATAACTTACGACTAGCATCAACTTTTTTGGGTAGCTCTTTTAACTTATCGACAACTGCTTTACCTTCCTTGTCGATATACGTTTTTGTTTGAGCAACTTTGTACGCCAGAGATGCAAAAGCCTTTCGGTTTTTAGCTACTGAGAAATCACTGTCGAGTTCTTTACGCTCTTCTTCTGCAAGAGATTTAATATGCTCTAGCATCTGATTTACTTTTTCTGGTGCCGTAAACAAATCTAGTGCTGTAGCTTGTTCAATTACGACTAATTCATTTGCCATTTCCTATGTTCCTTATGTGCGTATTCCTCACTATTAATAGCGATATGAAATGTTTGTGGTGGGTTACTGCTGACCGAGGGCTTTTGCGATGACAGCGTCAGTGATATCTAAATTGTCGCCGCTGTCCTGTTTGTAGCTTGCAACTATGTTTCGTAGTCGAATGAGCTCACTTAATAACTCTGGTGCTGCTGCGATTAATCGGACATCGGCATCGGCTCTTGCTGATTGTTCATTGTCACTAGGTTGCGATACGTGGGCTATAACAGTGTTATCGTCACTCCGAATAGTATGTCTATTTCGGTATTCAAATGGATGTGAACCAATGTGCCATGGTGATTTACTACCTTTAAATTCCATATCACCCCCTAGCCTTTAACATTGCATCTGCCATGCGGTAGTAGGTTTCAGCTCTATCCTTGGAAATGGCGTCAATGTCATCCTGTGACCAATACCCGCTATCCATGCGCTCTGTTGCCCAATCACCTTGCATGCATTTAGCTGCAAAGTAGTCGCGCAATGTCGCATCACTCGCCATCAACTCAGGCTCTTTACCATCTGGACGCCACAGCAAATCATAGTCGCCGTTATCATCGAAACTGGTTACTTGGTATTTCCAGCGGTGACCTTTGTACTCGAATGTTTCATTTGAGCAAGAATGGTGACGCCTATCCTTTGGGAATCGAGCTTTCATATACTCACTATGCTCTGGCGAGTCTTTATATACCTTCAGTGTTATTGTCATACTCCCTCCGTTATTCCCTATAGATACTCAAGTTCCCAAGTGGGGTGATAAATATCAGCATAATCATCGCCATCCATTTTTATTTTTAGATTCCCTGCATGGGTTCCAACTATTGTTCCTTCTCTTGAGCCATTACCGAAGGTATATCGAACACGGTCACCTTTTTTGATGTTTAAGCCGTAAGTCTCATTTATGTAATCGAACATATTGTTTCTCCGTTATTAACTAAACACGATGCTAGTAATCAAACAAGCCCATCGATAACTTTCTCAACTACTGTCACCGCTTCTTGCAGTTTTTGCAGTCGAGTTATAAATACTTCACGCTGAGACTTGACGGCCTCAATGAGAAACTCTTGGTCTGCAAATGCTCTGAACGAAGTGTTATTATCTGCACAGACCATCCAAGTAATGGATGCATCCCTTTTGTTAAAATCAAGCACATTATCTGCCCGCTGTATGGCGCGCTTCGTTGTTTCGATTTCGTCTAATAAACTTTTAATTTCCATTTTCTACCTCCTATCTATTAATCAACTCACCACAGCCCACCTTGATGGACTGTAATTAGTTAACTGTGCCTGCTTTTACGTTAACGATTTTAATCTTGCTATCAATGTGTTGTAACTTGTTGCAAATCTTTCGCAAGATTCTTTAAGGTCATAATGATTAATTGCGTCAAGAATTGCGCCAGCTTCAGCATGAGTTAACTGTCTGTCTCTGAAGTTATATGCGGCCGCTGAAATTACCCGCCCGCCTAAAGCATCCATTCCTATATCGGGTTGAGGTTCTTTGCCGCTTTTGTATTCAATAACATATGTTATTTTTCCCATCCGCTAATAACCCTTTAATTGATTGTTAATAATTGCTTTATTCGAGTTGGTGAGTGTTTCTGTGCTTCAAGGACAGCATCACAGAACTCTATTTGGTGATAATAAAATTTAAGCATTAACTCACTCATCATTGATTCATTCGTGGATACATCTTTTGCATCAATACCTCTCTCAGCAAGAAAGAGAATGAATTCTTTTAGATGTTGTTCTATGTTCAAGTTCATATCTATCCCCTTACCGTAACACTTCCATCACTCATAATCGGCTTGCGTAGCCGTGGTTGCTTGCGTGTGTCTTGTGCTGATTTGAGTTTCTTCAACTCAACGATTATCTGCGCCATAACATCGAATGAATTAACCTTCCGTGATTCTTCTTTGCGCTGTTCCATGCGCTTCTCTTTCCTGCGTAATTTGTAACGCTGTCTTGAGTTCATAATAAAATCCTCAGTTAGTTAACTTTGGTGATTGGTGGTAGGTGCTGAACTCCTACATTGTGCGTTTCAATCGCATAGACATAACGCTGCGTCCGCCTGACCGATTACCGCTGGTTCAGCGCTAACCAATTCGCACTTAACGTCTCAGCGCATCAGCCTGCGCATTCACCAATCCCAAAGCTAACTTCACTTTGGCCTCCCGTTTGCAAGGAGGAAGCTAAATTATTAAAGAGCATGAATGGTTTTGATAAATTATAGCTCCATTCGATGAGTTAAATTTAGCGTAATGATAAATTAAGGTCAATAGCAATTTGATAAATAATTTATCATTTACTGGTAAATTATGATTAAGTTATTGATTGTTGGATAAATTGATTTGGTAAATAATTTAGCAGAAATAAAAAAGCCAGCTCTGATGGCTGGCTTGATGTGAATAATGTTCGTTTTTAACCTAGTCTGGTGTAGTTCATTTCCCACTTACCGACGACAAACCCCTCGATTCTAAATTGGCTTTCGTTGGATTCGTTGATTTCCCATTTTTGATAAACTGAGTTATCACTAATGACTATCATCTTGTCGCCTAGAAGTTGAAGCCTCTTTATGTGTGATGCATCCATGAATGTAAATGCATAAATTCCGTCACTGATAAACCTATTCACAGTCTTATCAATTACTACTAACGATCCCGGGTCGATAGTACCTAACATACTGTCACCAACAGCGGTAACAATGCCTAGTGATGATGCTTTTCTACCACCAAACATTCTTTTAGCATGCTCAGGCTCTAGCTCCACAGCTCTTACGACATCAGGATAATCATGATTCAAGCTGCCACCTCCACAACTGTATTCTAGATCTAACAGTTCAATCCTGTACGTATGATCAGTACCTTTAT
This sequence comes from Providencia sp. PROV109, assembly GCF_033681625.1. NCBI lineage: Bacteria > Pseudomonadati > Pseudomonadota > Gammaproteobacteria > Enterobacterales > Morganellaceae > Providencia > Providencia sp. PROV109. The sequence continues at coordinate 3,499,645 of NZ_CP096320.1, read as the reverse complement.
CGGAGATGTTTTGCAAGATATATCTATCGTTGCTGTGATTTTCGTTCTTACTTTCTGCCTGTAGGGTGTCCATCCAGCCATTAGGCAGAGACAGTGAATCCTCAATTTTCCTAGCTAAAACATCACCAATGTTTCGCACTTCCTTGTCACTGGTAAGTTGACTTAGCTGAGCGGCAGGCATGCCTAGCTTGTCTGCAAATTGAGCTTTGTTATAACCAGATGAGAGATATTCGCTCATAAGGGCACGCAAATTAGCGCGTCTTATATCTTTATTTTCCATTCCCTAATGCTCACATTTTTTACCAAAATGATAAATATGCAAATTGATAAATCTTGCTTGCTAAATATTTATCATTACGATAAACTTTGATTAATTTGTAACAACAAAGGTAAATACAATGAGCAACGAATTACTCCGATGGAGAAAAGAAGCCAGTCAAGATGACTGGGTGCTCCTTGCTCAGCTTGCAGGGACGAGTGTTGGTTACTTGAACCAGATCGCTTACGGCAACCGCCGAGCGTCACCTGAAAAAGCTGGCGATATTGAGGAAGCAACAAAGCAGTTTAAGTACCAAGAAGTAAAAAAAGAAGCATTGGTTTTCGCCCAATTAAAAACGAATGCAGCCTAGCACTAAATCGCTCTTTAACATCTTATCCGCTCTCCTTGCAAACGGGAGAAAACTTAACTCACAGGATCGTGAGCAACGGGCTAACTACGTCAAAAGGAATTTAACAAATGGACTACGCAACAACACGCAAAAACTTCAATCAATTCGTATCAAATCATCTAATCGCTACGGCATTACAAGCATTGAGAGCTAAGTCTCAGTCTGTAGTGGCCAAAACATTAGGTGTCCATGACTCAACCATTCTACGCAGAACTGACAAATTTCCTGAGCTATGCGAAACGCTGGCAGCTTCGGGGATTAAAGATTTTGTGCTGGAAGGTGAGAGAAAAATATCTGAGGAAGAATATCGCTTTTTGTGGAAACAAATCGGCGAGCTTTCTTTGATGAGAACAAAAGAAAACGCCCCAGCTGCTGGAACAGTCGAGGCGCATTAGTAAATCATTCACGGGAGTAATTATACATGAATATTAATTACACAACAAATCGATATGGAGGCTTAAATGGCTAGAGCACGCAATATTAAGCCAGGTTTTTTCACAAACGACGATCTGGCTGAATGCGACCCTTACGCTCGCATTCTTTTTGTCGGTCTATGGACAATCGCTGACAGAGAAGGGCGGTTAGAAGACAGACCCAAGAAAATAAAAGTCCTAACTTTGCCATTTGATGATGTAAATATTGACAGTCTTCTTACTACATTAAGTCAGAAAGGCTTCATTAATAGATACCAAGTTGAAGGCCAAGAATATATTCAAATAGTAAATTGGGCTAAACATCAAAACCCACATCATAAAGAAATCGCATCTGTCATTCCTGCGCCAACAGATCATAAAGATACAGTTTGTGAAGGATATATACCACTAAGCAACACTATTCGAGACAGAATAAAAGAACGCGATGGAATGAAATGCAATTATTGTGGGGATACCGATGAATTACAGGTCGACCACATCACTCCTATTTCAAAAGGCGGAAATAGCACAGATGATAATTTACAGATTCTTTGTAAGAAATGTAATGTGTTGAAATCTAATCATTTAGTTAACCATGAAGCAAGCATGAATCAAGGTAAACTCATACTTGCTTCAAGCATGAGTCAAGCACGAGCTAATGAAATCGCTTCTTGTCCCACTGATTCCCTTAACCTGATTCCTGATTCCCTTAACCTGATTCCCTATAACACCCAAGCCGAAAACACGGCTTGTCCTGGCGATGAAAAAAAATCATCAAACAATGTTCAACCGATAGCAAAAAAATATGCATTCGAGGGACAGATTATTCGACTCAATCAAAAAGACTTCGATACCTGGAAGGGATTATTTCCAAATATTGATCTGGTTGCAGAGTTAACACGTTTAGACCTGGAGTTCGAGAAGGACAAACCTAAGAACTGGTTTAGCACAGCAAGCGCGAAGCTGAACTACCAGAACAAAAACGCCAAACCTACCTGGTCGCCTAACAAGCGAGTAGCCAGTGAGAACTTTGGATCCAAGGATTATGGACAAACGGATATACCAACATGGGTGAATTAAATTATGAACCTGACAGAAAGAATTCAAGAAATCGAGAAGCACCTGGCAGAGATTGATAAACAACCTGCTGAAATACCAAACACAGAAATTCATTACCTGGATATCGAATGTGAAACTCATGGAACATACCAGGCTAGGAAGCGAGTAAGTACAAGTGGGTTAAAACTAGCATCCCGACCATCACCATGCCCCAAGTGTCTGCTTGAAGAGCTAGAAAAGTTAAGGGCTGAAAAGCAGCAAAGTGACGAGCGTGGCAAAAAACGCCTTATCGAAAAGCTCCTGGCTGATCTGAATATCCCTGAACGTTTTATTCCATGCACCCTGGAGAATTACGAGCCAGTTAACCAGGATGCAGCTAGAAATCTAAGTGTTTGCAAAGCGTATGCAAACAAGTGGACGGATAGATTACGGCAGGGTGGCGGGTTGGTTATGTGTGGCAAGCCTGGTACTGGTAAAAATCATCTAGCCCTGGCTATTGCCCGACATGTGATTGAGCAATACCAGGATTCTGCGCTATTCACAACCGCATTACGGATTGCCAGAAAGTTCAAATCAACCTGGAGTAAAAACGCGACCGAAACCGAGTCAGATGTTATTCGAATCTATACCAACCCTGATTTACTGATAATCGATGAAGTAGGTGTTCAATTCGGGTCTGAAGCTGAAAAGCTGATCTTGTTTGAAATCATCAACACCAGGTATGAGCGAATGAAACCAACCATTCTAATCAGCAACCAAACCAGGGAAGAACTAGGCGCGTTTATCGGAGAACGGGTCATTGACCGTATGAGTGACGGTGGCGGTTGTACATTGGCTTTCACCTGGGATAGTTACCGATCACGCAAGCAAGCAGCCTAACACACCAAATCATAAGGACTTCTAGATGAATTTATTAAAAAGCACAGTCACCAAGGTATTAGGTGATCCGGTTCGCCATACCTACAAAAGCGATGATGGAACAGAAAATGAATATTATCTAACACCAGTTGAGAGTGATTGCTGGGGTGATATTTCTAACACGAAAGTGATGACAAATACTCTTGAGCAAGCCAAGAAAATTAAAGTCGGCTACGAGTGGGAATCGTGAGGAGTTAGCAATGAAAACCAAGCAAACTAAGATGGAGCTAGTCGCATACCAAAAGGATGACGACAAGAAAGTTAAAACCTATCAGTTGCTTCACTACAACGAAAAAACACGCCTGGAGCAGAAAATAAAAGTAACCAAAAGACAGGCACTTCATGGCTGGGAAGTTAGTTTGAATTTGGACGATTTCCCTAGACTAGAAACTGAAACTGAGGCTTTGCTGAAATACGCAGACTGGCTAGAACGCATGGGAATAGCAATACGCAGAGAAGCCAAGCGGGCAATTAAGCGAGGTGTTGAGTGATGAAATGGTATGAGGAAGCACTTGTAAAAGTATTTAGTAACACCGCACTGATGTTTCTATTTCAACTTATCGTTTGGGGTCTAGCGTCACTCATGATGGTGATGGAGAAATTAAGTAAATTTAATTTCAGCGCTTACCTAGAATCATTGCCAATAGTGGTCATTCATGCGGGGTTGATGACGCTCCTCATCAGGCTAGTATTCAAAATTCACACTAAAAATATTGATATTAATCATAGAGGTGAGTGATGAAAGGAACAACGTTAACAGAGCTGAACAAAGCCTACTTGCGACAAGGGAGATTTATAGCGGGTAGATACATTCATGCGAACGTTAAATACTTCAGACAAAGAACAGACGCAATTTTCTTTGAACACGAGCTAGCAGCTGATAAGCACAGACCACGCGGCAAAGCATATTTGCGATTAATGGAAATCGAGAATTTAGCCAACACAATGAAGTTTCAAGCGTTGCAAGAAAAAATTCGCCAGATGGAGGCATCTAATGCAGGGAACTAATTGGGTTAAGGTGAAAGCAATTATCACCTCAACCTAGTTTTATTAAATTGAGTCTTTTTCTTCTTGTCGTTTTTTAATCATCTCAGGCAAGGTAAAGGAGTACATTAGAAATACCTCGGTAAACCCTAGTATCTGTTTCGCTTCCTCTTTCGTAAATTCTTCGTCAGAGTGAATCGCACCGTTTGAATCAATTCTTACGATGTGAGCCCAATCTTTCATCTGTTCAGTTATTTTCCCCTTAGAAAATAGCATGGTGATACGCTTGGATAATTTTTCATCCCTAGCTTCATCACCCATGAGTATTTTAGTTGCAATATCCATGACCTTTCTGCAATTCATTACACAAGTTTCATATCTACCACGTTGAAAGTCATCTTTTGATTCAATAAAAAATTTAGCAGCTCGGTCGGGAGTATTATCAGGAGCGGTGTTCCCGTTAACTTTAGGGATTATGCCAATCAATAAAAATTTAGGGTCGTCCGAAGGAAGGCTCATTCCAGATGTTCTACCTCCGGCTGTATGAAATGGGCCATACGAAGTATTACTTCTAACAACGGCAATCCCTGAGTTGTGGCAACTTCGACACATGAAAGATACATCGAAAAAAGGTTCGTCATCACCTTTTTGTTGTTCACCGAAAGCTTCTAACACTGCATTTTCTCTAAGGCAGTGCGGACAAGTTTGATTAAAAAAGAGCTTACCCATGAATACACTAACTCCATTATTAAATGATATTTCAATAATTCTTAACAGTTCAGATAGACCTGAATTTACCTTAATTCAACGTTACGAAATAGCCTCATCATCGCAAAAGTCAGAATTTGTTATAGCACTGGTAGGTAAACTTATTGAGCAGGATAGGAGGCTAAAGGCTTTGCCACTCCCACCAATGCCAGAGGGTGAATAATGAACGAACTCAAGAAATGCCCGTTTTGCAATAACGATTTGTTAGATGAGAAATCAGCAGCACCAAATTTTAAATATATTCGCTGCCCTAGGTGTGGGATGGCAGGCGCTTATGGATTATCAAGCGAACAAGCTATTCACTTTTGGAACACTCTGCCGAGAGAGTCTAGCAGTATGGAACAGGAGAGCTAACAGTGAGTGATCCAATAACATTGATGTACAAAATCAGCATGAACCTATTTTGTGGTTTAGGATTTGCAATGGCATTTATCATGCTGAAGGTATTTGACGGGGATAATAATTGGTTTGTTATCACGATGAAGGTCATATCAGCAGCCGCGATAATCCTCTGGTTAATATCTATGGCTTACATTTGTTTTTTCTTATTCAACAACGTGTTTCTAAAAAATTGAATAGGGGGTTAAATGTCACTAAAGACATACTATCTCAGTAGCAAAAACATCAGACAAAACGCCATCGAAGCAATACAAAACCTACCAATAGATTCAGCCAAACCCTACGAAGTAAAACTTTCCGAACCTAAACGAACCAAAGCACAAAATGACCGCATGTGGGCAACTCTTACTGATTTGTCTGAACAGGTCATATGGCATGGTCAAAGGTACGATAAAGAGGATTGGAAGGACTTAATCACTGTACTTAATAAGCAAGTCAATGGAGGGGCTCAACGGTCGGCTGTCGGGCTAGGTGGCGGCATTGTTTATTTTGGTGAACGCACTAGCAAAATGCGAGTAAGGAAAATAGCGGATGTTATCGAATGTGCTCACTGGTTTGGTTCACAAAATGGCGTGAAATTCAGTGATGATGCAAGGCGAGAATTAGAGTGGGCTCAACGCATCGGTGACAAACAGAAACTCAAGGAGCAGCAAGAGAGATGACACATGATGAACTATGCGAGATAGCAGTTAAATTTCTTCGCAAAAATGGCTTTGAAATCGTGTTCGATGACAAGCTGAAATCTGTTAACTGCTCAGGCGAACAGCCCGACGCGATTGGATTTAGGAGTAGCGTGAGTTGTTTAATTGAAGCGAAAGTGAGTCGTTCTGATTTTCTAGCTGACAAGAAGAAGCGATTTAGGATAAACCCAGAACTCGGCATGGGAGACTGGCGTTTTTTCATATCACCGCCTGACATTATCAGTATTGACGATTTGCCGAAAGGATGGGGGTTGCTTCACGTAGTAGGAAAGACAGTGAAGAAGGTTCATAAATGGCCTAGCAACTGTCTGTGGATTAGTGAGAAGCCGTTTAAATCAGACAAACAAGCTGAGTGCAATCATTTGTATAGTGCGTTACGGAGAATGAATAAATGACACCTCAAGAAAAACTAAAGCAACTAGATGAACGTTTAGATGAAGTGCATAAGCTAGTTATTTATCTAAATGAGTGCCGCAGGGAGTTAATAAATCGTCACAATCTAAACAAGGAGAAGTTATGACTCAGCAAGGTAAGAACGCGATTGAAATAATCAAAGCGGTTAGAGAGCTTGAATATTTCACCACAAAACAAGTGCAAAACATAACAGGAATCCCTTACTCAACGGCAAGTTACATTATCAGCCTAATGCGTAAATTTGCGGCTGTGTCGGTTGTAGGGAAAAGCAAAGGTACATTGAAATATAAAATATCACCTGATGCTGTGCAGATTGTTAAGCGTGAATTTACCGAAGTTTTCAAGCCAGAACCTAAAAAAATAGACGATGAAATAGTAGGTCGTGGAATGGTCTATGTCGAAAAGGCCAATGTGCAGGGTATGGGTAGCAGGCTCTTAAAACGCATGGATTCTTTACTTAGTGGGGTGAGGGTATGATTAGAACTCGACACGTAATTCTATTCTTTTCTATTGTCACTTTAGCGATGGGGTTTATGGGATGAGCGGATTATTAGTAACCCACTTTGTATTACTAGCCTGGGCTATTGGTGTCACGCAACATAAAGTTGATGAAGGTGGCTGGTCTGAGTTATTCAGGACGAGCGTTATCTTAGGTATAGCAATATGGCCAATATGGCTGCCATTTTACTGTGCATATTGGCTGTATAAAAAATTGAGGGCATAAATGGCACTAAAACGCGATAAATACGATATTGTATTTTCGCAGTTAGTCAGGGAACGAACAGATTACGAATGCGACTACTGCGGAAGACACTTTAGACACGAACCTTCAAAACTTCACTGCTCCCACTTCAAATCACGACGACACAAAGCAACTCGATACCATCCTCTTAATGCCTTCTCACACTGTGCTGGCTGTCACCGAAAACTAGGCGAAGACCCACACGAATTCAATGCTCACGCCGTTATCACTTACAGCGAGATGACTATTGATAGCGTGGCTCGTTTAGCTGGAACGGCTGTGAAGTTAAAACCGTGGCAGATGGATGATTTATACCAGCACATGAAAGTTGAGCTTAAACGGCTTCAGGAGCTACGTAGTGAGGGCGTAACAGGTCGGATTGAGTTCACGCTGCCTGATTGGTATCAGCACGGCATAACTTATCAGATGGGGGATATATGAAGGCTGAGATAACAACCATTCCAGAATTACTCATCAAAACGTATGGAAATATGGCAGAAGTTTCTAGATATCTAGGATGCTATCGAGCGACGGTAAAAAAATACTCAAAAGATGTTAACGCTGAAGGTCATGTAGTTATCAATGGTCGCCTAATGACAATATATAAAACAAGAGTGAATGGCACTTCCAGTCTCGCCAAAGAATTAGATAGTGCCGTTTCTATTGTTAAGTGTATTAAACCCGAAGCTGACTGCAAAAGCTCGCAAATTAACACGAGGTGAACAATGCGTGATATTCAACAAGTGTTAGAGCGCTGGGGAGCATGGGCGGCTGATAATACAGAATCAGTACAATGGTATTCTGTAGCGGCTGGGTTCAGTAGTTTAATTCCAAGCAAGGTGAAGTCACGAGATCAGTGCTGCGAAGATGATGCAATGATCATCTCTGAATGTATGGCGCAGCTAAATAGAAAAGATAGCGAAATGCATGATCTGCTACTCGATTATTATCTGTTTGGTATGACATTCATTCAGTTGGCTAAAAAGCATAAATGCTCTGACACTCACATTGGTAAAAAATTACAGAAAGCAGAGGGGCAAATTGATGGAATGTTGATGTGGTTGGATGTCACTTTGGAAATGGATAAATATGTAGAGATAATTCATTAAATTGCTTTACGATCGTAAAATAGCTGATATTGTGATAAGAGTGACAACAACGTCAGCAGCTTATAGAGCCTCACTTCGGTGGGCTTTGTTGTATAAATATCTCAGTAAATCGCAATCAATCGTGACGGGAAACTATCATTAGCAGAAATGCCGACATTGCGGATGAGTAATAATAGTGCCCCTCATAACCTCTACGCAGGACGGAGAAATCTGGTTTGCGATACGTTTGGGGCTTTCTATTTTGGTTCCCTCATCAATGAGGATAGCATAACGTAACTATTTGAAAACGTTATCGTACGTAAATTTCTTAAGTCAAATTTCAAGAGGTCGCCTAGTGCGGCCTTTTTTCGTATGCGCCGCCACAGAATCACTACTATCACTCACTTTCACTGAGCGTCTGTGTGCGGCTATCTATTAACTAAATTCCTCCTGTGGGGAGGTGGGTATGAAACGTATGCCAGAAAAATTCGAATGGTGGGAGCAGATTCTACGCTGGCTGCAATCGGTACTCCCACTACTTGGCGGATTCACTATCGCTACAACCATCGCTTACATTCGAGAAAAGCAGGCTGGCTCACAATGGAAGAGGGCGCTTGGTGAAGCGGTTATGTGCGGCTTACTTAGCGTTGGCACCATTCGGTTTATAGATTGGTGGTTATCACGCAGTGGTGATGCTGGGTCATGGGCTTTACTTGCTGAGTTCTGCGGAGTTGTTATCGGCTTTCTAGGAACGAAGAAATTGTATGCGCTGTTTGAAGGTGCGGTGAAGATAGTAAAAGTTAAATTTGGAGTTAGAGATGAGTAAATTAAGTGAACATTTCGATAGTAAAGAGTTTGCATGTAAGGATGGGTGTGGTGCAAATCAAGTCGAACTAAAGTTGGTTGAAATACTTGAAGGTGTTCGCTCTCACTTCGGTAAACCAGTAATTATTGTCAGCGGTCGTCGCTGTGCTAAACACAACAGTAAAGTAGGTGGCACTCCTAAGTCTCAGCACTTATTAGGTACAGCGGCAGATATCAAGGTTAATGGTGTGACGCCGAAAGTTGTCGCTGATTATCTTGAATCTCAGTTTCCTGATAGCTACGGCATTGGTCGCTATAAAACATTCACACATATTGATGTGAGAGGATATAAAGCACGATGGGGCAGCAATTAAGCATACTAACCAAAGCGTTAATGGCTGCTTGTGCAATCTTATTATTCTGGCTTATCTGGGTTATGAATGACTTTGATAAGTTACAGGTTAAATTTGACAAAAAGTCTAACGAACTATCTGCAAGCCAACTACTAAACAAAGTAACCCAATCAGCTATCGCTCTTCACTATCAAGTATCACTCGACAACATCAAAGCAAAGCAATTAGAGGACTCAGAACATGTCAAAGTTAAGGCTGTTATCAAAACAGTACTCAAAGACAATGAGTGCGCTAATACTGCTGTGCCCGATGATGTTATTAGCGAGCTGCGGAAATACAAAAGAGATATTGATTCCCGTTCAGCCAGTACCGATACCAGCGCAATTAACCGCTGATTGTCCTCAGCCCGATATTCCTGAGAATGTTGATTGGGGCGATATGCCGCAGCTGCTAGTTGATGCGATGAACTCAATAGCAAAGTGCAACTTGGACAAGAAAGCAATACGGGAAATTGAACAACAAAGAAATGCCCCAGATATCGGGGCGAAGCGAGAATAATAGTTCATGAATGTAACGCAACTATACGTTAATCGTGAATGACCACAACCTTAAAAAGGTAGTAATCTCAAACGGATATTACAAATATGAACCTCCAATTAGGGGGCTTTTTAATGGCAAAAAAATAGCCCCTGATGTTGAGGCTTAAAAGTGTAGGAATATATATGAAGTTAATAACTTAGCGATGTAATAACCATACCCCTCTTAATGTTACGTTACGAAAGTAAAGTTAAAAGAAAGTTACATTTATTCAAGTTTTGTAATCAGTAGTACGCATTTCACCCTGTGCCACGCTCGGCACATACACACCAAAGAACCTTTCAGGATAAGCCTTGAGGATAACCAGTAGTGGTTTGGTTAACCCTCTTTGGGCTGGTTACTCCTGAGCGCAAGGTTTATCTCTAAAAGGAACTAACTATGTCTTTAGTGGAAATTAAAAAATTTGATTTATTGACTAGCTCCTCTGCAATCGCCGATGGAGTTAAAAAGAAACACAAAACAGTAATTCAACTTGTTCGCCATTATGTCGATGATTTAAATGAATTCGGAAGGGTGGCATTTGAAATGCGATCCTTTGATACAGACGGTGGACGACAAAAGCAGCAAGTAGCACTACTTAATGAACATCAGGCAACATTGTTAATTACATACATGCGTAACAATGATGTAGTCAGGGCATTCAAGAAAAGACTTGTTTCTGAATTCTTCAAGATGCGTTCTGCTTTAGCTGCCAAAAAGTTAGATAGAAATACGTCAAGATTGGAATATAAGCCAATGACCGATGCGGTCAAAAAGGCGAGAGAGGAACAAGGCAAGACTATTTCACCTCACCATTTTAGTAATGAAGCAGACTTAATTAATCGCATTGTGCTTGGTATGACGTCTGCTAAGTTTCGTGTACATAACGAAATAGGAAAGAAAGAGCCTATCCGTGATTACTTAACACCAGAACAAATACATTGCGTAACTGAATTGCAAAGAGCCAATACAGTGTTTATCTCAATGGGATGGAACTTTGAACAACGAAAGGAAGAATTAACTAAGTTGTTTAATAAAAACCATAAGCAACCGCTACTAGAAGAAATGCACAGGCTGGCAGCATAAGGATATCACCATGAAAATAAATACAACTGGACTAACAACGGGTCAATCTTTCGCAATTTTAGCAGTATGCATGATCGCCGCGCTATCAATAAGTTTCTTCGTGTCATGGTGCTTGCTGCATATTTGGAATTGGTTTGCTGATTCAGCAGGGTTCGATTTGGCAATAAGTATCAACTGGGGAACTGTGGTTGGGCTATCAGTAATTCTATGGGTTCTTAAGTCGATATTTGGCAAGAAGGAATAGGTCGCTCAGCGGCCTTTTTTATTGGGTGGAATATGAAAACAGGAACATTGGAACTACAAATTTCAGTGAAATTTAAATGGTGGGTCAATCCATACATATCCACCCTGAAATTATTTTGCCTAACGCTTGGTATTGAGCCCAACTACGACAAGGTAGGTGAGTTCATTGCTAAGCATGGGCTGATTACAACGAAACACATAACAACAAGGTAAATTATGACTACTGAACTAACAGCAAAAGAGAAAATCCGCTTAGGTTTACTTAAGCTAACAGGCAATAACACCGCAGCAACCGCAAAGGCGATTAAGCTCATCAATGACGACCAGCTTGAATATGAGCTATTTGTTCAACTGTGGGGCAACAACAACGGTAACTTTGATAATGGGTCCGTCGATTTACTAACTAAAGTCGACACTATCTATCAACGAGTGCAGGAAACAAAGAAAACGTTATTCAACGATGAAGTAGCAGAATAACCAATCACAAAGCTCATCATGGTGGGCTTTTTAATTTGTTATGAGGATATGAATATGGCACTGACAATAAAGCAAGAGGCTTTCTGTCAGGCATACATAGAGAATAAAGGTAATGCTTCGGAGGCATACCGAACTGCGTATGCCACTGGAAAGATGAAAGCTACATCTATCAACTCCAAAGCCTATGAACTGTTAAACAACGGTGAGATTACGGTGAGGATTGCAGAGCTTCAGCAAGAACACAGGGATAAGCATGATGTAACGGTGGCTAGTTTGTTAGAAGAGCTAGAAGAGGCTAGAAAGGCCGCTTTGTCAGCCGAGACCCCACAATCGTCCGCAGCCGTTGCTGCTACAATGGGCAAGGCCAAACTCACTGGGCTGGATAAACAAATAGTTGAACTAACAGGCAAGAATGGCGGCGCTGTTCAGGTTGTTTCAATGTCACCTGACGATATTAAAAGGGTGATGGAAAATGACGATTGCTGATGACCTGATTAGAGCAAAGATGTGTGAGACTGACGGATTGTACTTCTCTCGATACTTCTTCAAGCAGCGCACTGGCGGCAAAATGATTGTCGCACCTCATCACCATGCAATACAGGACGCGCTTGATAGGGTTATTAGCGGCGAAATCACACGGTTAATAATCAATGTTCCTCCAGGCTATACAAAAACAGAGCTCGCAACTATCAACATGATGGGGCGAGGAATGGCGATAAATAACCGCGCCCGTTTCATGCATCTTTCATACTCCCATAACTTAGCATTACTTAATTCATCGACAACTCGAAGTATGGTTAAGTCACAGGCGTTTCAATCTATGTGGCCAATGACTTTACGCGATGATGCAGATAGTAAGGCTATGTGGTGGAATGAGTTTGGCGGCGGTGTATATGCTTCATCAGCCGCAGGTCAGGTAACAGGTTTTCGAGCTGGTCACATGGAATCAGGATGGCAGGGCGCATTAGTTATCGATGACCCAGTTAAGCCCGATGATGCATATAGTGAGACCGTTCGTGATGGTGTAAATAATCGATTCAACGAAACAATCAAATCACGATTGGCTATCGAAACCACACCAATGATTGTGATTATGCAACGCATTCATTACCACGATTTAAGCGGCTATCTATTGCGCGGTGGCTCTGGTGAGAAGTGGCATCACCTTTACTTACCCGTAGTCATTGATAATTCACAATCGTATCAAGAGTTATTCCCTGAAAACACTCACGCCATACCTATTGAGCATGGCCTCGATGATGGCTGGTTGTGGGAATTCAAGCACAATGAATCACACAGAACGGCTTTAGAGTCACACCGCAGAACATTTGAAGCGCAGTATATGCAGCGACCTCGCAGATTTAATGAGGAAGGCGCGCTGTGGAATGAGCAAATGATTAATGCGGCTCGTGAGCTGAACATCATAGAGCCATTAGCTCGAACGGTAGTAGCCATTGACCCGCAAGCGACAAACTCAGACGAGAGTGATGAAAGTGGAATTGCAGTGGCTAGCGCATATGGCGGTGGTGATAAACGCCAATTCACAGTCGATGGTGATTACAGCGGCAAATACTCTCCGAATGGTTGGGCGACGAAAGCGATATGGGCCTATGAACATCATAAGGCTGACGCGATAGTGATTGAAACCAACCAAGGTGGCGATATGGCTGAAGACACCCTGAAGAATGCAGGTTTCAAAGGCCGTATTATCCGCATCCATGCCAGTAAGGGTAAGTTTGCCAGAGCTGAGCCAATATCAGCCTTATATGCACAGGGCAGAGTTGGACACAGAGGTAACTTATTCACACTGGAAAACCAGATGATGGAATACGTACCGCAAACAGCCAAGAGGTCACCCGACAGAATGGACGCCACAGTTTATGCATTGACTGAGCTGAGTGAGCCAGTATCAATCGGAATGATGATCCCCAAACGGTTACTGAGGTAATACATGACCGACAAATTACAATTAGCCGTCAATCATGCGATGAATGACGCGATATCTCGTGCTCGTATGGCCTTGGTTAATCCGACTATGGGGATTGATGCCAAGCGCGAATCAGCGTGGTGCGAGTACGGATTTAAACAAACTCTGACATTCAGTGATTTATATAACCTGTTTAGACGTGGTGGCATCGCTTACGGCGGGGTAACAAAACTTACTGGAACTTGCTGGAAAACGTCACCTCAAGTTATCGAAGGTGACAAAGCAGATAAATCTAAGGAAGAAACCTCGTGGGAAGGCAAATTTAAAAAGCAAGTAACTAAGCGTATATGGCGAGAATTTAAAGAAGCAGACCAACGTCGATTAGTTGGTAGATATGCAGGGCTGATACTTCACATTAATGATGGAGGAAAATGGCACGAGCAAGTTAAAGCTTCTAAATTACTCAAAAAGGTTACTCCTGCATGGGCTAGTGCTATCAAACCTACTGAGTGGGTGACAGATATTAATTCGCCTGACTACGGTCAACCCAAGATGTGGCAATACACTGAGTCACTACCCAATGGTGGCACTAGGAATATCAATATTCATCCTGATCGCGTTTTCATTCTTGGTGATTACTCCATTGATGCCATTGGTTTCCTTGAGCCAGCCTACAACGCATTTGTAAGCCTTGAGAAAGTCGAAGGTGGTTCTGGTGAATCATTCCTCAAGAATGCCGCCAGACAGTTAAATATTAACTTTGCCGAAACCATCGACTTTAACAACTTAGCCGCCATGTACGGGGTGAGCGTTAATGAGCTTCAAGAGAAATTCAATGAAGCTACAAGAGAGATTAACAGGGGGAACGATGTAACTTTGGTCACGCAAGGTGCTACGGCTACCCCGTTGGTTAGCCCAGTTGCTGACCCGACACCAACCTATAACGTTAACTTACAGACTGCCGCAGCCGCTTTAGATATTCCATCAAAAATACTTGTCGGTATGCAAACAGGTGAAAGAGCCAGCACTGAAGACCAGAAGTATTTCAATTCACGATGTCAGTCACGTAGGGAAAGTGAGCTTTCATTCGAGGTGGAAGACTTTATTGACCACTTAACACGAATCAAAGTGCTAGAGCCCGTGCCAGAGAAAACGGTTATTTGGGATGACCTGAACGAGCAATCAGCTACTGAGAAGCTTGATAGTGCTGAGAAGATGAGCCGTATTAATCAGGCATCACTAGCAACGGGTGAGCCTGTATTTACGGTTGAGGAAATTAGAACAGCAGCAGGGCCCGACTACGAAACTGATAATAAGCCACCGCTAGGTGAATTCGATGAAAATCCAGAAGATACGAACCGCGATAAGAGCAGGAACGAAAGCCGATCCGACAGCGGTTGATAAATTAGAGCGCGGAGCAATGAAAGCCTTTGCCAAGCGCATTAAAAAAGTATCACAAGGCTACATACAGCTACTCAATAGAATACCATCCGAGCCTGTAGTTAATAAAAAATACCAATTCGACCTAGACCCTAACTATCTTTCAATCATCTTGAGAGACGGTGAGCTCATGGTTGATGAGGTGTTATTGCAGGGTGGTGAATTCAATAACTTCTTTTTCAATGAGTACGTCAGCACAGCATATGAACGAGGAACAGCGCAGGAGTATGCAAACTTAGCGCTGCAATCGACAACATATGCCGCAACACAACAAAGCGTGGCAACAATATTACTCAGTGAGCCTTATCAGCTTCGCATGGCATTGGTTCGCGCTCGTGTGTTTGAGGAAATGAAAGGGCTGTCAGCACAAGTCAAAGCAGATATGGCGCGCATTCTTACCGATGGTATAGCGAGGGGGCTAAATCCTCGTGAGGTTGCTAGAAATCTGAATGAGCAATCAGGTATCGAAATTCGCCGTGCTAATCGAGTGGCCAGAACGGAAATTACCACAGCACTACGTAGGGCAAGAATGGATGAGGCTGACGAAGCTAGCGAAGTTCTCAATCTTGATACTCGACAGGTCCACATATCAGCACTGAGCCCAACAACTCGACCTAATCATGCATCACGTCACGGAAAAATATTTACCACTGACGAGCAGCGCGATTGGTGGGCTAGAGATGGTAATTCAATCAACTGCAAGTGTTCGACAGTGACCATTCTGACCGACAAAGAAGGTAGGCCGTATAACGATACGTTACTCAATAAACTGAAAGAGGAAAAAGAAGCCATGAAAGAACGTGGTTACCAATGGGCGGAGGAATAACGATGCCGATTCAAGTAAACGTCACGACTAAGGTTAACAGCGCATCAATCAGGCGTGAAACCTATAACGGTCGTGAGCACATCATCATCCCGAGTTACACACTGCCAGCAAACGTCATAATGAAAGGCGGCTTATATCCAAGCACAGAAATCGATGCTCACTACAGAGGCCTAGAAGGCACTCTAGCGCCACTTGGTCACCCAACGGTAAATGGTGAGTTCGTATCAGCATTATCCGCTGAGGGTATCAATCAGGGGCATATAGGCGCATGGAATCGTAATGTTGCGAAAGTTGGCAATCGGATTTATGTCGAAAAGTGGATTGATGTAAACAAAGCTAAAGAATCTGAAGGTGGCCGCCAAGTTTTGGCAAGAGTGGAAGCGCTGGAAAGCGGCGAAAGTTCAGAGCCAATTCATACCAGTGTAGCTGTTTTCTTGGAGCAACTTGAAGCCAACGAAGAGCAGAAAGCACAAGGCTATAACTGGATTGCAAAAATCCACAGCATGGACCATGACGCAATCTTGCTTCATGAATCTGGCGCAGCAACACCAACTCAAGGCGTCGGAATGATGGTCAACGCTGACCAAGCAACCGAAATGCAAGTCAACAACGGCGCGCTTACTGGCGAAACCTATCGCGAGAAAGAGCACAAGTTAACAATGGCGGCTCGCAAGCAGTTTGCTACTGGTGACGAATATGTATGGGTATCTGATTTCACTGATACACACGCAGTCATCATGGTAGATAACGGCACGGCTAAATTACATTCCTACACTAACGAAGATGGCGTTATCACATTTGACATTCAAGGCGAAGAAGTAGAGCGCCAAGAGTCGTGGGTGAAAGTGGTAACAAACAAACTTAAATCGGTATTCAGTAAACCGCAGGCAAGCCCTGCAATCAATAACAGCACGGAGGGCGACATGCCTTTAACTCAAGAAGAAAAGAAAGACTTAGTAGGCGATATCACACAAGCATTAGCGGCAAATTTTGCTGAGCAATTAAAGCCAATCAATGAAAAGGTTGATGCGCTTCAAGTTAACCATCAGAAGTTAGAAGAATCACTAACCGCTAACCAACGCGCTGAAGAAACAGAAATGCGCAAAGAGGTAGCGGCTAAATATGGCGAAGTGGTTGCAAATTCACTACAAGGCCAAGCGTTAATCGACATGCACAAGCAACTCGGTGAAACAGCGTCATTAGCTGGCAACTCAGTCACACAGCAAGAGCAAGTTGGCGCACCAAACCCAGCGGAATACTTTAAAGGAGCTCAATAATGGCTACTAGTCGTTACCGCCGTGTAAATCTTGACGGCAAATCAATTACAGAAACTCGCGCAGCAAAGGCGAATGTGTTGCCCGGTACTTTCGTAGTTATTGATGCAAATGATGAGTTTGTTCAAGCTACAGCATTAACAGGTCGCATTTACATCACCAATCCTGCATATCACCAAGGTCTGACAATTCGTGATGCGATTCCAGCTGGTGACTCTGCTGTCGGTGAGTATGTGGAAGAAGGTCGAGAGCTTGCTTTGTTGGTTCCTGCTGGCACTTACAAAAAAGACTCACCGATTAAATTTGGTGCGGATGGTCAAGGTGCTTTGGCAACTGCTGATACCGACTTGGTTATTGGCTACAGCCAAGATGAAGTAACTCTGTCTAGCGCGGATTTCATTCGAGTTCGCTTCCGTGTTGGCACTGTTGCCGCTGCATAATTAAAAGGAAAAACTATGTTTTATACTGCTGAAACTTTAGCAACAAATAGCCGGCTGCAACGTCAGTGGGAAGGGCTGTGGGCGACACGTAATATTTACAACACGCAGCATAATCTGATGATTAACCAGTATCAGAACGTGATGGACGGTGAAACGTTAGCGGCAAACCAAGTTGGCGGCTTCACTCGTGAATTTTGGGCTGAAATTGACCGTAACATTATCCAGCTCCGCGACCAAGAAACAGGCATGGAAATCGTCAATGATTTAATGGGCCTGCAAACTGTGTTGCCTATTGGTAAAACCGCCAAGCTGTATAATGTGGTTGGTGATATTGCTGACGATGTGTCAATCAGTATCGATGGTCAAGCGCCATACTCACATGACCACACTGAATACGGTTCAGACGGTGACCCAATTCCAGTGTTTACTGCTGGTTATGGTGTTAACTGGCGTCATGCGGCAGGTTTAAGCACAGTGGGGATCGACTTAGTGTTGGATTCTCAAACCGCGAAGATGCGCCAATTCAACAAGAAGATTGTTAATTACTTCCTGAATGGTGATGACAAAATCAGCGTTGATGGCTACAAAGGTCAGGGTCTGAAGAACCATCGCAACACAGCGAAGATTGACTTAGGCACTTCAGGTGCAGGTATCGATTTAACCACAGCAGATTTACCGGCACTGTTAGCATTCTTTGGCTTCAAAGGTGCATTTGGTCAGACTGCTTACAATAACAAAGTAGATGTTTACGATGTTATGTGGGTGAGCTATGAGGCATGGGGTAACTTGATTAAGCCTACAGTAGTTGCGGTTGGTGCAGGTGCAGGTAATAGCGTAGTGAATGGCCGTGTTATCGATACATTGCTACCCTATGCTGGCGTGAAAGAAATCCGACCGACTTACGCGCTTAAAGGCTCTGAGTTCATTGCGTATCAGCGCCGCAAAGATGTGGTGACTCCTTTAGTTGGTATGGCGACAGGGGTTGTTCCTAAGCCTCGCTTTATGCCGCAGGATAACTACAACTTCCAAATCATGAGCGCGGCAGGTCTGCAAATCACTCGTGATGGTGAAGGTAAATCTGGTGTGGTTTATGGTGCGAAACTGAGCTAAGGAGATAAAAATGGCTAAGTATGAAGTTATTATCCCTTGGCATGGTGTTATTAAGGGGCAGGTAGTTGAATTTGAAGAGTTGCATCCAGTGTTAAAGCCAAATGTACGCTTGCTGTCCTATGAAGCTAGTGCGGCACTAACACCCTCAATTGAGCAATCTAAAAAGCCAACTAAGAAAGAAGTAATCGAAAAACTCACTGAATTAGGTATTGAGTTTGATGAGAAAGCCAAGGTCGATGAGCTAATTGCTCTGCTTCCAGAAGAATAGCCGCGAAAGCGGTTTTTTTTATGCCCTCGAGAGGGGGCTTTGCTTTGTGAGGTAATCATGATCACAAAAGAGCAAGCCAAAGAATACCTGACGGGGCAGGGAATAGAGTTACCTGATTTTATTCTCGACGCGTTGATTGAGCAGGTCGGTAGTATTCAGGAATGCCTTGATAAGCATTACCCAGCGGCAACCGCACTATTGATTCAGATGTATTTGCTTGCGCTCATGGCACTTGGTCAGGGTGATAAGTATATCAGCTCGCAATCAGCCCCTAACGGTGCGTCACGGTCATTTCGGTATCAATCCTTTGGTGATAGATGGAAAGCGGCTACTGTAGTGGTTTAATAAATTTGGCCACCTGAACAGAGGTGATATGCTCACCTCAGAACAACACAGGTGCCTTAATGAAAAAACGAAATTTCAGTGCAGAATTCAGACGTGAATCAGCCCAGCTGGTTGTGGATCAGAACTATACAGTTGCAGATGCCGCGAAAGCCATGAATATCGGGCTTTCCACCTTGACGCGGTGGGTAAAGCAATTACGGGACGAACGGGCAGGCAAAACACCGAAAGCATCCCCTATCACGCCGGAACAAATTGAGATACGTGAGCTGAAGAAAAAAATTCAACGTATTGAAATGGAAAACGAAATATTAAAAAAGGCTACCGCGCTCTTGATGTCAGACTCCCTGAACAGGTCTCGGTGATCGGGAAACTCAGAGCGCATTATCCTGTGGCCACTCTTTGCTGCGTGTTCGGAGTTCACCGCAGCAGCTATAGATACCGGGAAAACCGGCCTGACAATCCGGACGGCAGGAGAGCCGTATTACGTAGTCAGGTTCAGGAGCTGCACGGCCTCAGTCATGGCTCAGCAGGTGCAAGAAGTATCGCTGTAATGGCAACACACAGGGGCTTCCGGATGGGACGATGGCTTGCCGGACGGCTAATGAAGGAGATGGGGCTGGTGAGCTGTCAGCAGCCTGTTCACCGGTATAAACGTGGCGGTCATGAACACATTGCTATCCCGAACCACCTTGAGCGACAGTTCGCAGTGACAGAGCCCAATCAGGTATGGTGCGGCGACGTAACGTATATCTGGACCGGTAAACGCTGGGCATACCTGGCCGTTGTACTCGACCTGTTCGCAAGGAAACCCGTGGGCTGGGCAATGTCATTTTCTCCGGACAGCAAACTGACAACCAAAGCGCTGAAAATGGCATGGGAAATACGAAATAAGCCATCCGGGCTCATGTTCCACAGTGATCAGGGTAGCCACTATACAAGCAGGCAGTTCCGACAGTTACTGTGGCGATACCGGATAAAACAAAGTATGAGTAGGCGTGGTAACTGCTGGGATAACAGCCCGATGGAGCGCTTCTTCAGAAGTCTGAAAAATGAGTGGGTGCCGGTGACCGGCTACATCAGCTTCAGTGAAGCAGCCCATGCAATAACGGATTATATCGTCGGGTATTACAGCGAAGTCAGGCCGCATGAATATAACGGTGGATTACCACCAAACGAATCAGAAAACCAATACCGGAAAAACTCTAAAACCGTGGCCAATTTTAGTTGACCACTACACTACATCGCTTCTACGTGGATTAGATAAGCACGGATGCGCTAATGGCCTAATTCCATCTGACCCGACCCAAACAGCGCATGCTGGATTGTGGATAGCTAAAGGTGGCTGTATGTGTGGAGGTGGTCGATGAGCGCTACCGCTAACTGGTCCTATACCGCACTAGCAACAATTTACCCTGTCATTCGTGGCGGTGGTAAATGGGATGACACAATCACCTATGGCACACCATATCTTATCGACTGCACATGGCAATCAAGCAATGAAGTTGTGAAAGACGATATGGGGAAAGAGTTCGTCACCAATAACGTTTTTTACACTGAGCTGAAGCGTAACGGTGTAGATGTACAAAAGCCAGAACGCGGCTTCTACATTGCCAAAGGTGATACCACTTCTCAATCTGACCCGAGAGTCGCAGGAGCTGACATTATCATCACGGTTAAAGAAGATGATATGAGCTTTTTCGGTGAAGAGTTCGATTATGAGATAAGGACGTGATATGGGCGTAAAAGTCAAAGGTATCAGGCGAGTCAGAGGGAATATCAATAGCGAATTAGAGCTTATTGCTACACAGCGAACAGCCCGAGTTATGCAAGAGATATCTATCACTGGTGCGGCTTATGCCGCTGCAATTACCCCTATCGACACATCCAATCTCATCAACAGTCAGTATCGACAATTGCAGAGAATACCTAGCGGTTATGAGGCCAGAGTCGGTTATTCAGCAAACTATGCCGCAGCGGTTAGTCAGATGAAAGGTAAGCTTAAAGGTCAGCCAAGAGAAGATTTTGGAAAGACTAGAAGCGGTGTCTCATTTGGCGGCGGTACTGGTAAGGGGCGATATTGGGACCCTAACGCAGAGCCTGATTTTTTACGCAAAGGTTTTGAAAACGCAGCGCCAGAAATACAGGAAATCATTAAACGAGGCTACAAGATATGAAGCCTAGTGATATTTACAGCGAAATTACTGAGTGGCTGGAGGTTAATCACTTCTCTGAAGGGTTCGATGTTCAGTATCGATTTTGGAAAGATGGTCAGCAACTAGACAAGTTTATCGTCATTCAGCGAATGGGTGGCGCTAAGCCAGAGGAGGCTATAACACGCGATTCCTACCGAATGCTGCTTATATCTGAAGTCGATGGCGGTCAATCAGCACTTGAAGACCTAGCTTTTAGTATTAGAGAAGCATTAATCCGAGACCATAAAATCGGATGCATGACCTATGTAGAGCCAATCGGCGGTATCAACCAATCAATGAGCGACAGAAATCGCTTAGTCCTCGAAATCAATTTCAACACAATAATCTCACGATAACGGAGTAAATAAACATGGCATGTGAATCAGGTGCATTCACAGGGCGCGACGTCGTTGTATTTTATGCAATTGCGTGTCCTGAGAACAAACCATCACCAATGGACTACGGTCGCCTTGGTATGATGCGCGGAAAGTCGTCTGCTACTGAATGGGAAACGGTAGACGCAACGGGCGATATGTCGCCACAAAATACACAGGAAAGCTTAGTTTCGTATAAAAACGTCACTTTCTCGGGTGATGGCGTATCTCGTAAAGAGTCTTTGTACGGTCAAAAAGAGCTTAAGCGCCACGTTAACAACCCTGAAACTACATCAGGTCAACCTTACGTATGGTTCAAGATTGTTAGCCCTACAGATATCACAGAAGGCTGTTTCTTAGTGACTAGCTGGAGTGATGAATATCCACACGATGACGTAGCTACTTGGTCTATTGAAGCCAATAGCGCAGGTGGTGTCGATATCCGTGATATTCCAGAAGAAATCGTAATCACCAAGCAGCCAGTAGACCAGACCTTAACTGTAGGCCAAACGCTAACTTTATCTGTGGAAGCTAAATCCACCGATGGCTCAGCGCTAACTTACCAGTGGAAGAAAGGTAACAGTAATGTGTCTGGCGGTACTGCTGCGACATTCACTAAACAGGCAACGGTTGCGGGTGATGCAGGGGAATACACTTGCGTTATCACTTCAACTTCTGCGGGCAGTGTTACTTCAAGTCAAGCAACAGTCACCATTTCTTAATCTAAGGGGCGCAAGCCCCTCTATTGAGGTCTCATGCAAGTATTAACGGATGTAGGGCAAATAGCGGTGATTGTCGATGGTAAGCCGTATCATTTAATCCCGTCATTTTCAGCAATGGCTAGGCTATCTCAAAACTCACCCACGCGATTAACTGATATTTTCGTTACTGTACACGGAGGTCGATTTCCTAACCTGAAAGACCCTAAACTAGCAAAAAATGCAGAGGCGATTTGCTTTGCTAACATGGTCATGGAATGCAAAGAAGTGATTGAAAAGTGCTGTAACGAAAAAGTCAGTGTGTTAATTGGCAATCTTAGCGTCAACCGTAAAGGCTGGCTAAGCTATCGAGAAGGGCGCTTGAAGTTACAGGATATTATCACTCTTGCCCGTCACCTCATGCGCCACGGCATCATGGGCGACCAAAAGCCCGATGAAGATGAAGAGCCGCAAGGTAAATTCACAAACGAGTTTGACCCGCGCGTCTATGTTTATCTTGCTGTAGCCCATTTAGGCATTAGCGAACAGGAAGCATGGGGAATGACAATGACAGGTTTCCGCGCTGCTATGGAAGCTAAGTTTCCCCGTAGCGAAAAAGATAAAATCCCATCTAACAAGCGGTATGAAGAAGCTATGGATTGGGCTGATAAAATTATTATGCGTGATAATGCGAGGTAGGGTATGGTTGAGTTAAAATGTAATTTCTGTGGGCGTAGTCAAACTAAAGTACCAATTCTTATTTTAGCTAAAGACAATGCCGCTGGTATTTGTAGCACTTGCGTTGGTGACTGTGTGCAGCATATGGGGTTGTTAATTAAAGAAAGTAAGACCACATTTGAACTTCCAACAGAAGAAAAAGAGGGTTGATATGAGAGAGCCTAAACCAACAACAAAGCCCGTTCCGTCGTCAGATATTCAACATGTTAATATTCCTGTTGACCATGTCGCTAACAGTATGAGCGTGCTAATTTCAGTATGTGATCATTATGGATTACTTACTGATGACGTTAATATACATGTAAGTAAAGACGTGGACGTTGGCCTAGTTATCATAGCAACCGCTAAAGGCAAAAATCTAGATGAGATATCATCAATGAATGATTACCTTTTTGAGCGGTTATATGAGAGAGATGTAGATCTAAGTGTTTTAGTTGTATTTTTTGAGCCTGATGCCGCTACTTCTTCTTAGTTAAATGACCTAACTTCTCAGCGGCAGCAGC
This sequence comes from Providencia sp. PROV109, assembly GCF_033681625.1. NCBI lineage: Bacteria > Pseudomonadati > Pseudomonadota > Gammaproteobacteria > Enterobacterales > Morganellaceae > Providencia > Providencia sp. PROV109. The sequence continues at coordinate 3,475,817 of NZ_CP096320.1, read as the reverse complement.
ATATTCATCCCATTCATTGAACGATGGATCTTGCCAATATTCATCTCCAGTTCTGCTTTCAATATCTTTATAATTTAACCAAGCAGATTTTATTTTATCGGCATCTTTTTTATCGCAGTGCCATAACAAGGAGTCTATTTGCTGCTCAGATATTGGTATTCTCTTAGATAGTCTTGAGCGCAACTCTGACGCATGGCTAAGCGCCAGAACGTGCACAGGCTCAGAAGCTTTATTCCACTCGTTCCTACGAGCAATAGCTATGGCGTCTTTTCTTCCCCACCATCGACCAATGAAGAAAGTAATTATTCCTATTAGAGGTGATACATGACCCAAGAAAGCAATGATTTTATCGAACATTTAATTACCTTATGTTGGCTACTGTGGCCTTTCTTCATGTTAGCATTTGGGTATGCCAGCGGTCGAGGCTGGTTAGGAAGCTAAAGCTTCATCACTTGTTATCCTTGTCGTAAAGTTCCATTAGAGTGCTGAATACCATTTTTTTAACTTCCTCAGCTTGATGGTCAGCAAGTCTCTCTCTGTCATTTCTATATCCAGATACTGACGAAGGTACTGACAATGCATCATCTATAATCTGTAATAATTCTGCATTGACTGAGCGTCCGTTCATATCTGCTCTGGCTTTTAATTTATCTCTTGTTTCTGGAGGCATCCGCAATTTGAATTGAGGGTATTCTCTGCTCATATAATCACCTTTATTTTTCTTGACAGTCTATAACGGTGATAGTACATTCTCAATTGAACCACGGTGGTTCATTAAGGAGAAGATATGAAAGGAGCGAGAAAGCTACCACAGCTTAATTTTCGTTGGCCTGAAAAGGATATTGACCTAGTTAAGCAGTGGGCAGAAAAAAACGGAAGATCTTTAAATAATGAAGTTCACAGAATTGTGATGGATTTTTTGAAGAAAGAAGGTGTTGTGAGTGCTAATTAACAGCGAAGCCCCAACTGCGGGAACAGTCGAGGCTTCTAATTTGTCAGTAATACTGGAGAAAACCGACATGAATAGTGTATCAACAATTAACGTACCTTTCCACGGTAACAATTTATGTATCGTCAATCATGAAGGAAGGCCATACGTACCAATGAAGCCAATTGTTGAAGGTATGGGGTTATCTTGGGAGCCGCAATTAAGAAAGCTAAATCAACGCTTTTCTAAAGGTATGATCAAAATGGTAATACCTACAATTGGTGGCGCTCAAGAGACTGTTTGCTTAGCAATGCATAAATTAACAGGTTGGTTATTTTCAATAATGCCCAATAAAGTTAAACCAGAAATCCGTGATAAAGTAATCCAGTATCAAGAAGAATGCGACGACGTACTTTATGAGTATTGGACTACTGGTGAAGTTAAGGCTAAGCCACGTAAGCAGGTTAAACAAATCGCTGGTCGCATTACCTCAGAGCAGCAAGAAGCAATTAAGCAACTCGTTTTAAATCGCGGCAAAGCATTGCCCAAAGAGAAGCAAGCAAAAGCAATGATAACTATGTGGTCGTCGCTAAAAAGTCATTTCGGTTGCACATACAAAGAAATTGATAGCGATAAATTCACAGAGACATTATCACTAGCTGCGCGTGTTCCGCTAGAAGGTGAGTATTTACCGAAACAGCAGTTACCCACAGCGCCAGAATTCAGTTTCACAGAAGAAGAAATGTTATCCATTGTTCAAATGTGCAATGCTGCAAATCAAATGCGTCAGGCTGCTACTGATATGTATCCTGCATTTGTTGAGTTTGGCAGTCGATTTACTGGTGCTATTTATGACATGAAGTGTGAATATGGTTTCAAAGTAATTAATGGTACTACGATTTTATTTAACAAACTCAAATCAACTAATTTTACAGGGAGAGCGTGGGGAACTGCTATTTCTAAACTAGAAGGCCATTCTGCCTAACCACCCAGCCCAAGGACGGGCTTCTAACTTAACAGGTAAACAAAATGACAGATAAATTTCCTAGCCAGTTAATGGATAAATTTAGTTTGAGACTACCTACCGGTATGAGAGATGCAATTGCTGATAGGGCTGATAGTAATGGACGGTCAATGAATTCAGAAATCATCAGTATATTATCTGACGCCTTGAACGGCACAGTTCCTGATTGTGATCTTGGTTCAACGTTGCTGATTAACTCATTGAAGAAAGAAATCGTGAAGGAAATTCTAGATAATTTTATAGTGCTACCTAAGAGTTAGTAGCTGGTTATAACCACAGTCATTACAAGGGTGGCGTATTATACACCTCGATATTCAAGATACAAGTAGAGCTTGCAGTTAAGTTAACTTAATTCTAATATACTCCAAGGTATATTTAGCAATTTGATGAACCACAACCTATGAACTGTGGTATTTAACTAAGCGGAGGTGTCACATGACGGCAACAATGCGCAGATATCTCATAGTTATGGGTAGCATAATGGACTTAGCTCCTGCTACGGATTACAGAAGAATGGCAGCGCAAGGGCGAGATCAAGAGCGCCTAAAAAAAGATATCGAAGCCGTAGGGAAAGATATGAGCAAGGCTATTTCTCAACTTGTGAGTGAAAGTGATGAGTTCAGAGCAAGAACAAGATAAGCATCACACGATAATATCGGAAGAGGAATTAACAGGGGCGGTCGCTAAAATAGAAAGCGCAGCTGAAGAGAATCCAGATGTTCTCGAGAGACTGTTGGACCGCCCTAAAATAATGTCAGTTATCCAAAAACGTGAAATATTCCACGGACCTCTACCTCACCCAGATCACCTTAGGCAATACGAAGAAATTGCTCCTGGCATGGCTGAGAGAATACTTTCTTTCACAGAGGCTGAGCAACGATTCAGGCATGAAACACAAAAAACTGCACTGAATGGCGCCATCAGAAAAGACAAAAGGGGGCAATGGATGGCTTACTCCTTGTCATTGCTTATTTTTTTGCTTGGTGGGTACCTTATGTGGAAAGGTGAGCATGGTACAGGTGCGGGGCTAATAACTATGAATGTTATTGGACTTGCTGGCGTTTTTGTTTTTGGAAGAAAAGCAAAACAACCCACCCCTGATGATGAATAACCAAACTAACCCACTTCGGTGGGTTTTTTGTTGCCTGAACTACAGGTGAATACTATCAAATATATAAATATTTATGCCTCTTAGTTGAGGCTTTTCATATTTCTTCCAACCCCTCAAATAAAGCAGGTATACTTTATGTGCAATTTAATTATGAATAAGGATTATACATTTATGACTGAGATAGATTTTGAGGCGTTGGGTCGCTGTCATTATCTGCGTGGTAAAATAGCTGATGCTTCTAGACGAAGGGATGATGCTTATAAAGGGATGACTGAATGGTACACATTAGAACCTAATCCGTATGACAGAGTATACGAGGTTAATATGTCTAACTTTCACCAAAATTATAAAGAATTTGAGTCAGCTAATGAAGAACTTACTTTATTGGTTGGTGAATACAACCAATGGGCTGAAAAGGCTGGTGAAAGGCCGATGAATTGGGTTAAAAGTCGTAGATAAAGTGTAGTCATCTAAAGGGTCGCTTACGCGGCCTTTTTGTTTGCTTCAATTTGCACTCCCGCTAAGCTAATATAAGGCAAATTAATCTAATATTGAGGCAAGGGATGAAGAAGTTACTTTTAGCTGGATTGGTTGGCTTGACGGTATCGTTAATGGCTGGGTGTGCATCATCAGGCAATCATTCAATAAAAAATGAAACGCAAGAAAGTATTGATTCAAAGCTGGTGAAAGGTAAAACAACCAAAGAAGAGGTAAAGCTAATTTTTGGTAAGCCAAGTGCGACGACATTTAGCAGTGAAACTGGTGAGCAGTGGATTTATACGTTAGCAAATACACAAATTAAAGGGACAACACTTATTCCATTTTACGGGTTGTTTGACGGTGGTGCTGATTCTCAGATTAAGCAATTGATAGTAATATTCAAAGATGGTGTTGTTGATAAGTATATGTTATCTGATTCTGCCATTGAAACTAAATCTGGCTTATTGAATTAATGTGAGGATGCATGAAAAAGGTATTTATTATTGCTGCGCTGCTAGTATTAAGTGGGTGTTCGAATAAAACAGGGTTAGGAACTAATATAAGTAAAGATAGTTATGATGGTAATACTGTGATATCGATTGAAGAGCACGGTAATGACTGCCAATCATTCATCTGCACTGGTCTTGGCGCTCAGTGGAATTCAAAAAATAAAGATAAAGCCATCTTGTACGTTAGTGTATTTAATGAAATAACGACCATTAACGCGGCGGAAATTAAGATTGATGGAAAAGAGTTTAAGATAGCAAAAAAAGATGGTTATTCTGACTTTGATTCTTTCTCTCCGTCAGTTCGAAAGTCAAGCCAAGCTTTTTTGGTTGATTTTAGTCTAATTAAGGCAATAACTGCCGCATCTGATGCAAGGTTAAGAGTGTACACATCAAAAGGGCAAATAAGTGATGTGATTGTATCTAATGGAAAAGACAGCAAGGCTTACTATGCGTTAAAAAGATTTGTTGATGACGTAGAGAAGGCAAATTAATTTAAATTAACAAATCAATAACCCTGCCAACTGGCGGGGTTTTTTGTTTTAGCTAACAGCCCTGTCACTTGATGGGGCTTTCTTTTTTGAGAGGTTAACAATGACGCTCAATGCTGGTTCAGTAGAATTTATTATTAAAGCAGATACTGAAGCTCTGCTAGTTGCAAATAAGCAAGTGGAAAGAAGCTTAAGCGATCTCGACTCGGGATTTAATAAAACATCTAAATCTGTTGAGAAAACAGAAAAATCAATGCTTTCTCTATCTAAAGCAGCGGCAGCTGTAGCCTCTGCTTTATCCATAGGTGTAGTTGTTAGCGCGGTGGATGAGTGGGGGCAAGTAGCAGCTCGAATAAAAATGGCTTTGAAGTCTGTAGAGGGGGATGTTGAGAAATACGCCGCCATACAGGAGCGTTTTTTAGAAATAAGTAATCGAAATGGTAAGGCTGTTGAAATAACTCAATTGTTGTATGTAGAAGCCGCAACATCCATGCAAGAGCTTGGTTACAACACCGAGCAAACAGTTGATTACATTGAGTCTCTATCATCGGCGTTAACTGCAAATGCCACTAGTGCAAACCAAACACAATCAATGTTAAATGCGCTTAGTAAATCAATGGTGTCTGGAAAAGTTGCTGGAGAAAACTGGAACTCAATTATGAATGCGACCCCAACATTGATCGGGGATATCGCTAAGCAATTATCTGTAATGCGTGGCGGGGTAAAAGTTACAGAGCAAGATGTTAAAAAGCTAGCCGCTGAAGGGAAAATATCATTCCAACTATTTGCCGATGCGATCATTAAAGCTAGAGATGCAAATAATGCAATGGCCGACTCAATGGATAACACTGTCGCCGATGGGTTCACGAAATTAACAAACTCAGCAAAGGCTTATTATGGCGAGCTAAATCAGACGTTAGGCATAACAAGAAGTGTTTCGGCTGGATTTGCTGTACTAACTGAGAACTTTGATAAGGTCTCTACCGCCGCAATGGCTCTAGCCGCTGTTATGGGTGCGAGAATGGCAGGCGCTATGAGTAACTCTGTTAAGGCTAAAATTGCCGATGTTGCCGCAAGTACATCCCAAGCTAAGGCAACTCACCAAGCGGCACTAGCTGAACAATATGCAGCAACTGCAACAGTGAAGAAAACACTAGCAGATAAGGCCGCCGCTGCATCTTCATTAGCTCTTGCTCAGGCTGAATATAATGTAGCTAAAGGAACAAATGCCGAGGTTACAGCGCTAGAAAACTTAATAGCCAAAAAGACAATTGCTAGGAATGCGTCATTAGCTCACGCGCAAGCATTAAAGGCTGAGACTGTAGCAATAACTACAACTGGTAACGCTGCAAGAGCTGCGAACGTTGGACTGACAGCTTTAAGGGCTGGATTGGCATTGATTGGTGGGCCAATGGGCGCAGCCATGATCGCCGCTGGTGCTGTATTCTATTTTTACCAAAAAAGCCAAGAAGCAAAAGAGGAAGCATTGGCATTTGCTGATTCTATCGAAGAGTTAAAAAATAGAATGAAAGAGCTATCCGCTGTAGCGCTAGAAGCGGAAATGGCTAAAGCCAGAAGATCAATTAACGAGCAAAAGGATGTAATAAAAGAATTAGAAAGTGAAATAGAGATGCTGAAAACATCTTACAAACTAACATCTGAAAGCATGGCGCTGTTTTTAGATAAAGAAAAGAAACTAAGTGAGATAAGTGATGATCTAAAAATAAAAGTAAATGACCTAGAAGAGAAGAAAGCTAGATTAGCTGAAACGATCGGGTTTGTATCTAAAGCAACCGAAGAAATGAATGCAAGGCTTGATGATGCTTCAAAAATGTTCGGTGGAGCTACTAACGGCGCTGATAAGCTAGGTAATGCAGTTCAATGGATGGGGAAAAAAATAAAAGAAGCTGCGGATGCTCAGCGTGCTCTTAATGAAGCGCAAAAGGAAGCACCAAAAACCGATGAAGGTGCAAAAGCAATACTGTCTTTGAAAGAACAGAATGAGTTACTAAAAATCAAAGATAAGCGGCAAAGAGCCATTAGAAAAGCTGAAATGGAAGCTGGCAAGTTAACGCAAAATAAAGGTCAGGCGGATGAGTTAATAGCAGAAGCTACAGCCTTTTATGATTTAACTGAAGCAGACAGGGAAAGAGAAAAACAGTCCAAATCATCATCTAAAACCACAGACACAGTAACGGAAGCAATCAAACGACAAATTGCTGAAATCGAACGCCTTAATAAAGGCTACGAAGAAGGCTCTAAGAAGTTAGCGCAATATGATGCTGGAAAGGCGCTAGGTGATAAGGCAAGTCCTCAGCAGATAGCAGAAGCAGAGCGTTTAGCTGGTGAGTTGTACGATATTCAGCAACGATTAGCAGACAAACGAGCCGCGCTAGAAGCTAATGTGATCGCCAAAGCGGAGAAGTTGAAAGCTGATGAACTGGCACAGATAGAAAGACAACTGAAAGCGGGTGATATTTCTTTCGAAGAATCACAGCGCCGCAGGTTAGAAACCGCGTCTGAATACGCCACTAAAATTGCAGAGGCCACAGCCAATAATATCATCACACCAGTAGCGGAGAATCGCGCTAAGTTCGACCCTGTACAAGCATTACAGAACGAAAATACCCGCAAACTCGCCTTGATGAGAGAGTATTACAATCAAGAGCAGCAGTTACTAGAGAACTCCTACGCTAAACAGCAAATGTCGCATGAACAATTTACAGCAGCAAAGCAAGCTACTGACATGCAATACAGAGCGCTTATTACAGCGATGGATAATCAGTACCAACAGCAGCAAACAGCGGCACAATGGGAGCTAATGAGGAATCAATCATTAAGCTACGAAATGCTGGCGTCTGCGGTTGATTCGTTCGCGGGTAATGCTTCCAATGTAATGACAGGGTTGATGACGGGCACCATGTCGGCGGCTGATGCCATGCGCTCATTGGGTAACACGATTCTAAACAGTGTCGTTAATTCAATCGTTCAAGTCGGTGTCGAAATGCTGAAAAACTTTATCATCAGTAAAACGATGGGAGTTGCAGCACAAACAGCGAACGCAGCGGCAGCAGTAGCAGGGGGCGCGGCAGCGTTGGCAGCTTGGACACCTGCGGCAATAGCGGCATCTATCGCAACAGGCGGGGCGGCAGCAGGTAGCGGATTAGCTTCTTTCCAATCATCCATGTTAGCTGGTCAATCAATGTCATTACTCGGCGGTCGTCGCTACGGCGGTAACGTATCAGGCGGCAATCCGTATCGTATTAATGAATCGGGTGAATCTGAGATATTCCAGACTTACGACGGGAAACAGGCTTTTATTCCGAATAAGTCAGGGAAGGTTGTGCCAGCGGATAAAGCGGGGGCAGGCAAGGGGATAACCCTGAATATTGAGTTTTATGATTACTCAACAGGGAAGCACCAGTTCGACGCCAAAGCATCGCAAAGCGGCGATACATTAACGGTTCAGGCGTTCATTTCAGATATGCGTGAGAAAGGCCCATTGCTCCGCGCTATAACCGACAATACAAACGCAACGCCAGTCTTAAGATAACCAAGAGGTAAAGATGGACGAAATTATTGATTACCCTCGCGGTATGCCATTGCCGATTAGGGCAGATAAAAATATGACCATCGACACGGGATTTAGGACTGACCAGCCACAGGTTGGCGCTCCTATTTTCCAGCCTCTTACGGATGATTTAAAAACCGTTTGGAGTGTGCGATGGGTATTGAGGAGAGAGCAGGAAAGGCGCTTCGCTCAATGGCTGAGAAGCCCTAACTATCTTGATAACGGTAAGCGCTGGTTTCGCATGGAAATTGATTTGGGCGGTAGTGGACTGCAAGAGCAAATAGTTCACTTCGTTCAAATGCCAGTGCAGACGTCGATAGTTGCTGGTGTGGTGACATGGACGGGAAGCATTATTTGCCGAAAACTGAACAATACAGATGATGAGTTCGTCGACTTGATTGTCGAGTTGTTGCCTGAAGAGTGGGGACTGCTCGATATTGTCGTCACTGAGCGCCTACCGCGATGCAAGGGGGGAGAATGAAGTTAAGAGAGTACAGAGCGAAACGACCGATGCGTACATTCTACGAGACAATTCAATTCTATCACCCATCATTCGGAAACATTCATTTAGTCAGCTTGCAGATAGAGCCTAAAGTCTTGGGTGGTATTGAATATCAGCCGTGTAACTTTGAACTCGCTGAAAGCCAGCAAAGTAAAACACCGATTATTGACGCTTCGGTTAAGTTTAGCCGAGTCGCGCAGGACTTTAAGCAGCAACTCAAGCTATGGCGGTCAAATACTCGAATGAAGCCGATCATCGCAACGTTCAGGCTATTTGATTCAGCCGACAAAGATAACCCGATAAGTGAATGGTCGCTGTATGTGAAAGACTGCTCACTTGATGCGGAATCGGTCACTGTCACGCTGTCGATGAATAACCCACTAAATAAAAACGTTGGGCGCATTTACACGATGGAAGAATTCACAGGCTTGGAGACTGTTTAATGACGAGAAATGAATTCATAAACAAGATGATAGGTAAGCCGTGGAAGAATCGGGCGTGTACTTTGAATGAGTGTGACTGCTGGGGCTTGGTGGTCTTGTATTTTAGGTACGTACTAGGTACGGAAATTCATCATGACGCTGGCTACGAATCGGACCATGATTTTGTAACCTGCTATGAGAATGAGGTCGAATTCTGGCAGCGCACCGAGTATCCAGTAGATGACGGGATATTCATTGGTTATCGCGGCTCTCAGCCAGCCCACATCGGATTAATTATCGATGGCAATGCATTTCATAGCAGAGGGGAAAACGGGGCTGTAAGAATGGATAGGCTCATTGTGCTTGAGAAGAAATTCACGAAATTGGAGTTTATGAAATATGCCGATAGTTGAAATTCAGCGAGTGGCTGGAACACCGAAAGAAAGAGTCGATTTAACAGTCGGCTCTTTTTTTTATAGCGATTTTCTAGTGCATCAGCAGTTGCATACCGATGTGGTGATTATCGTTAACGGTCGTGAGCTGCAAGACGATGACGAGTTAGATTTCGAGATAACACCGACGCACTTTATTCAAGTGTTCGACCAACCTAAAGGGGTTATCGGCGACATCCTGAATCCGGTTTTTAACCTTGTCACGAAAGTATTCTCTTTTCTCGCGCCAAAAACACCGTCATTTTCTGCGGCTGAGTCGAATGTCAAAGATAGCCCAAATAACCGCCTTACAGGACAAACAAACGTTGCCAGAGCATACCAAGCAAGACCAGAAATTCACGGTCAAGTAAGGGCGTTTACTGACCTCATTCAGCAGTCAATGTTTGAGTATAACAACAACCTCAAGACTGTTACCGAGTGGCTAAACATCGGTATTGGCGAATATAAAACGGAAAGTATCCGATTTGCTGAATCTGATTTTACCGCAATGGCTGGGGCAAGTTACAAAATATACAAGCCCAAGGAAGTTATACCGCTGATTAATGAAGGCTTCGAGTTTCCAGACATCGACGGACAAGAGTTACCAGGGCCTAACGAAAGCAAGGACATCCCGCAGCAAACAGCGACGGCAAACGAAGTAGTTTCAGGTGAGATAAAAGGCGGTGAAGCGGCGATAAAAATCGTTAAGCAAGATGAGTTTGAGTACTTCTACGAACTGACAAAGCCGCGCTCTATCTCAATGACTGTGAATGTGAGTTACGACACGCCACAGGGTTCTGTCACTAAAGATGTGAAGATTGACGCTCAGCTAGTTGATGCGAAAGAGAGTGACGATGGTTCGTTGATTAACCCTGTCGAGTATTACGAATTCTTCTTTACTAACCTAAGCGGGACAGATTTAGCGCAACTCCCGCCGAATGAAGTAGTGAATACGACAAAATTCATTCTGTATGACAACCAGTTTTTAACAGTGGGCCCGTTCTTTTCGCCTGTTGACGGCGACCAGATGTGGATTCACTTACAGGCACAACTTGGTGGCGGTGATAATTGCAATGCAACTGTCGAAATCTGGAAGATAAATACGGATAACGAGGAAATAGCTGGCACTCGTCAAAGCTTCAATACTGCGCTAAGCGCTAACAATGGCGCACGAGTTTATTATAAAACAGACAAAGTGACTCTGAATTCAGGCCGCGGGCGTTACGCTGTACAGCTCACTCGACGCAATAACAGCAGCGACCAGAGCATCATGAAAATCGAAAACGCTCACATTGTCCGAGTTCGTGAAAATGTCGTTTTTGAGAATGACACGATTGTTAATGTGTCAGTGAGAGCCACTGAAGCACCTACAGGAGCGAGAGAGCGCAAATATAACTTATTGGCCACGCGCATGGTTATTTCGTATGACCGAGTATCAAAGCAAGTTGATTATACGCTAAGGCCATCGCGAAGCTTTGCTGATGCAGTGTTGCATACTTGGCTGATTACCGCAGGAGAAAGTGAGAAGAATATAGACATTGACGGGCTGTATCGGATTTTCGATGGCTTGCCAGATGAACGATTAGGATATTTTGACTTCACCTTTGATGATGAGGATATCTCACTCGGTCAGCGCATTGAAACTATCTGTAACGCCGCAAGGGTAACCGCTTATTTCGATAATGCCGTGCTGACATTCTCCCGTGAGCAGTCCAGCGAATTCCCAATGACCACATTCAACCGCTCAAACATCACTGGTAACGATATGAAGATATCGTATGACATGTCAATGCCATCGGGATATGACGGGATTGAGCTTGAGTATGTCGAACCGGTTCGCAACAAGAAAGACTATATCCGTTTTCGAGTTGATGAAAACGGCATTACGGAAGGGCTATCGCGCACGCCGAATAAGATAGTTTTGCAGGGCTGTAGAAATCGCTATCAAGCAATGGATAGGGCGCTGTTAGAAGCTAACCGATTAATTCACCAACGAACAAGCATCAGCCTGACAACCCTTGCAGATGGTGGGAATGTGTACCCATCAGACATGGTACTGATAGCGGATACTTACGATTCAAACCAGCAGGCAGGATATATCACTGAACGAAACGGAGAGGTATTCACAACTAGCGAGAAAATCAAATTTGATGAGGAAATGTGGGTGTATCTCACTGATTCTATGGGGTACACAACGCAGAAGTTTAAAGCATATCCTAGGCTAGATACAGAGTTCGGCTTTATCGCCAGTGTGCCAGAAGATATCGAACTCAATTTATATGATGGGTATCAGAAACAATCCCCTTCTAGATATGTGATAGCAGCATCAGTTGAACTCGAAAACATCAAGTGGGTCATTACAGATAAGCGCCCACTTGGTGGCGAACGCTACACAATAACTGCAACCGAATATTTCGACGCAAAACCAGACTACAACGCATAACAGCAATCATTAACCAACAAGCCAGCCATTAGAGCTGGCTTTTTTATTGAAGGTGAAGAATGAGAAAGTTAGATCCTACTCAAAATCCAGTGCCAAGCAGTGACGTTAGAGATTTGCCATTTAACGCAAGTAAAATAGATGAGGTAGTAAATTCAGAATCTCATTTTTATATTGATAGGCTTGGGAATGACCGCTTAACTATTAAGGGGTTAGAAGAAGCGGCAATCTCTGCAGGGCCAACGGTTGAAGCCGCCGCGAAAGCACTAGAACAAGCTAACTTGGCGAGAGAAGCAGCCGAAGGGGTTCAATCCGATCTGGATTCAACTGTCAATGAAGCAAAAAATGCAGCTGAGTTATCTCACGAATATGCAGACAAAGCTGAAGAATCAAAGATAGCTGCTGAGAATGCCAAAAATTCAGCAATGATAAGTGGCGGGCTTTATAGGACTGAGGATGAAGGTAGATTAGCGGTCGCCGATGGTGTTAACTTTAGAGTGCAAGGTGCAGATAAAGTCGCAGTTTATGAATATCGACGTATCAGCGCAACACAATCGGAGTTATTAGCTATTTATCCATCAAAGCGTTATATCGATGAAATAGCTGAAAGTTTAGCTTATCCGCTTAATCTTTTAACAACTAATGAAGTTCCTATCATCATGGATAAAGAAGAAAAGGTTATCTTGTCAGCTGATGAGAGTGGAAAGATAAAGGCCCTGTCAGGTTTGTTTTCCGATGATATTGATGTTGGTGAGAGCAGTAACATTGCTGACAATCCATTTTCAAACTTAATGCATGCACTTGTTGATAAAAATGAAAAATTGGCATTTGGTATAGATGAAAGCGGGGCGGTTATTGCAAGCGCGCTGAAAAGTCAGTCCGTTAATATCGATGACACATCTATCTATAATGACGCATTTAGTGGTCTTGCTTATGCAATTGTCGATGGCGAAGATAACGTGATTTACGGCGTGACAATCAACGGCGAGGTCGTCGGTGCTACTGACACGACAAATAGGGATAAAGAAACAAGTAATAACCATGCGGTTTCACTGAATCACTTCATTATGAACGGCCAATCGCTATCAGTTCGATCTGGAACAGCATTACCGCTGCAAGACAGCAATGATAAGACATTCTCTGGCGGTTTATTTCTCAAGCAAGACCAGATCAATAATACTCTCGTGCAAGCTAAGTATGACAATACATCTGCTGTTATCTGGAATGCCATGCAGCAAATGAAATTCTTGATGTCCGGCGGTATGGATTACAGTAAAGACCCAACCTACCGCGATGATTATCAGACGCTTGCATCGTCCCACGGTAATAGTGGTGCAAGGATCGAGTCGCTGTCAAAGGGTGGTTCAACTGGTTCTTATGAGGGCGCAATACATGCTGTCAGTGAAGGGCATCGTTTAGCTGAGTTAGCTAATGAAAGCTATTCGGTTCAGGCGTTTAACTGGATTCAGGGTGAAGATAACAGAGACGATACTGCTGATGCTTATATTGCTAAATTTAATGCAATGATGTCGGATTATAAAACAGACATCGATGCAATCACAAAGCAGGGATATCAGTTCCCAATCTTAGTTTATCAGCCATCAGGTAATCAGTATTACGCGCCAGTCGGCAGTGAGTCTCCGAATACAATTGCAGATGCATTCTATCGTTTAGCAGAAAGTGACAGCAATATTACAGTGACAACACCGACTTATTGGATTGAACATGCTGATGCTCTTCACCCGACGAACAAAGGTTCACTTCAATTCGGCATGCAATGGGGCAAGGTTCTGTATAAGAAAGTGTACCGAGGGGAAGATTGGCGACCACTTGAGCCTATTAGCATAGAACAATTAGGAACTAAGACCGTCATTGCTCGTTTTCATGTTCCTGAGCCACCATTAGTTTTCGATGAAACACTTGTCACAAACCCCGGTAATTATGGATTCGATTTGCGCGACGATTCTGGTGTATTGCAAATTACATCTATTAAATTACTTAACAACAACTCAGTAGAGCTACGTGTAAACAGAGACTTAGCACCAAATGTATTTTTATCTTACGCATACTATGGTGTTGGTGGTAATGGCGGTGGGCCATTAACAGGTGCTCGCGGAAACCTACGCGACTCTGACACGACAGTTGGCTTAGATAGCACAGTTAAACTTTATAACTGGGCGTTAGCGTTTAACAAAAAATTACCTTACACAAATCCAAAAGAGGTCAAATAACATGGGTACAATTATTCGATTAAAAGATGCAAGCTTCACTAATTCAAATCTTCCTAAGCTAGGCGATTACGGGAAATTAATTACAGATGATATGCACGCAATGCAACAAATGCTATCACAAAGTAATTATCTTGATGACAGTACAGGAAACGGCAATAATCTTGTGTATATCGGGACGGGTAGCACACCTGTAGATCCAACATTTAACAATGGGATTTTAACGCTCACAGATGGCTGGGCATCGAAGCAAACGTATCATCAATACACGGCAGGTGTTGCATCGGGAAATAGTCGAACATTCGTATTGTTGATTAAGCCAAATCTAGTTAGAACTAATTACCTGTGGCGCTATAAAAATACTGGCGTTGGTGTGAGCATGGTTCTAAATTCGGCAGGTAAAATTCAAGCAGTATTTAAAGATAAAGTAATGGAAATATCAGATGCACTTTCAACAACGCGCTGGAATATTGTTGTTTTTTCTGCAAGCGAAACAACGGTTAAATGCTCTGTAAACGGAAGTCATCCACAAACAATCATTTATGCAAATAATGGTGGCGCACCTGGGGCACCAAATGGCGTACAGTTGGTTTTGGGTGGAACGGGCACGCAGGGCGCTATTGGTGATTATGCTTACTCTGCTATTTACAATAGAGCACTAACTGAGTCTGAAATGGCGTCAACATTCAAAGCGATAAAAGCATGGGCGCTGACAAGGAAAGGTATTGTCGTCTAACGTGGTGTGCTAACTGGGAGTATGCAGTCTGTGCCGAAATTGTGACACAAAAATGAGAGGAGAATGATGGGACGTGGTTGGGACGTTCAAGTTTAAATGTGATTGAACGACTTTAAACAACTTTGAATTACTTTGCCTTCTTTGTGGCTTGTGAACACTGAGAAAGACTGTAATTAACTGATTATAAAGTATTAATTCTACGCTCTTCTAAGCCGTAGGTCACAGGTTCGAATCCTGTAGGGCGTACCATTCTCAAGTATTTCAAAGTCTACAACAGTCTATAAAACCCTTATAAAATCAGCTATCACAAGAATTCCTAGTATTCCAAGGTCTAGTTACGTCTATTGAAATCTACATATATGTGGGGGCATAATTGGGGGCATTACCCCGTTCAATGAAAATCGGTGCCCCCAAATGAAGCTAACAGCCAGACAAGTAGACACTTCCAAGCCAAAAGAGAAAGCTTATAAACTTTCTGACGGTGGGGGCATGTATTTAGAAGTTGCTCCAAATGGTTCTAAGTATTGGCGTATGAAATATAGATATGCTGGTAAAGAGAAAAGGCTGGCTTTAGGTGTATATCCATCAATATCACTCGCACAAGCTAGGGCGAAAAGAGAAGAAGCCAAGCGCATATTAGCGTTAGGTGATGACCCATCGTTGGTAAAGAAAGCCGAAAAGCGAGAAAAAGAGTCTCAGGTAAATAATAGCTTTGAGAAAATCACGCTTGAATGGCACGACTATAAAAAGCCGAATTGGTCGCAAGGCTACGCTGATGACTTATTAGAAGCCTTCCAGAAAGATATCTTCCCTTACATTGGTAAAGCTAGCATTACGGAAATTAAGCCGCTAGACATGCTAGAGGTGCTTAGAAAATTAGAAAAGCGTGGTGTGTTGGATAAGCTAAAGAAGATAAGACAGGCATGTAACCAAGTATTCCGCTATGCAATTGTTACGGGGCGGGCAGAGTATAACCCTGCATCAGAATTAGCTGGCGCACTGTCTACGCCAAAGGCAAAACACTTTCCTCATTTAAACGTTAATGAGCTACCTGATTTTTTACAGGCACTATCTGTATGCAGTGGAAGTAAGATCACTCAGATTGCTACAAAACTATTAATGATAACAGGTGTTCGTACTATTGAGCTTAGAGCTGCTGAATGGTCAGAAATCGATTTTGATAAGGCTATTTGGGAAATCCCAAAAGAGCGTATGAAAATGCGTCGTCCTCACATGGTCCCACTCTCTACGCAGGCGTTAGAATTATTCAGAGAAATACAAACCTTAACAGGGCGGTTTAAGTATATCTTTCATGGCAGGAATGATGCTTCTAAGCCAATGAGTGAAGCGGCAATAAATCAGGTCATAAAACGTATTGGTTATGATGGTAGAGCCACAGGTCACGGATTCAGGCACACAATGAGTACCATCCTACACGAACAAGGCTATAACACTGCATGGATTGAGACACAGCTAGCGCACGTTGATAAGAACTCTATCCGTGGAACGTATAACCATGCTCAGTACATTGATGGCCGTAGAGAAATGCTTCAATGGTACGCTGATTACATGGGGGCATTAGAGAACGGGGATAATGTTGTCCACGGCAATTTTAAATGTGCTTAATCCACCAGCAGTCGCATGCAGAACCAGATAATAAAATGTCTGGTTTTTTGTTTTGTAATAAATTGTTATTGCAGTAAATATTTAAAATATCAACGAACTTATCCACAAGTAGCCTCCATTTAGTTCACTTGATAATACGCAGATATACTATACACTTTACTTTAGTATTTCTTAATGGACGACAGTAGACCACAGATAACTCAGGGAGTGAGGCGTGGATATATTAGCTAGCCGAAAATGGCTAACACTTAAAGAAACATCTCGCTTTTTAAGTAAGAAATTAAAAAATGAGATTAGATTATCTGATGTTGCGCGATTGATTGCTGATGGCGTAATCAGACCCTCTGTTTTTTTTCATACCCCAGTTTTTGTTAGGGCTGTAGACATTACAGATAGGCCACTTTCTTATGTTTTATCTGAAACAGAAACAGCTCTTTCCGATAATCGTAAACTATTAAGCCAAGAGCCAATATTGCCTAATACATTAGTTCCTCACGCTACACCTATTGATAATCAGATCATGAGGGTTTCTAGTTTATGGTCAGCTTTGCCTACAGGTATAGCAAAACATGAAGCGGAAAGAATATATTCGCAAGAAGAACAATTGCCTATGCCAACACGGTCGTTATATGACATAAAGGGGATCGTCATCGCTGAACCAACAAAAAAATATCAGTTAATCACTGGGTTTGATGTTGAGAAAGAGCTACTGGAGTTAATCAAATTAAGTCAATCACAGGATGGTGAGGGAAGTGGTTTTCTTTCTGGGCATATAGAAAAGTTGAAAAATATCCGAGATGAAGTTCGCCATGGCAAAATGGAAAATAGCTTTATTCCCTGCACTAGCTTGCCTCAGAATGCATATTTTGCAATTAAGATGGAAGATATAGAATCATTTTTCTCTGAGAGTCGAGAGCCCCAAAAAAAGATTTCATTAAAAACACAAAACGCACAAGCTCAATTTATTTACGGTTTACTTTTTACTAAGTATGGCAAAGATGTTGCTGATAACCCCCGCCCTCATATTGAAAATCCAAGAGGAGTAATTAGAACAGAGTTCGACTCATTGAACCTCTCATTACCTAGTGGAAATGCTGTTTCTGGCTGGCTTAAAAATATTGACTCGTAATATTACGAACTATTTTTGTAATATTACGAAAACACCTAATTCAACGAAGTATATTCCATCCTGAGATCTACGAACGTCTACTAAGGCGTATCATTAACTAGATAACAGGGGGCACCATGCCAACAGTTACAACCTTAAAAGAAAACCTCATTCGCTTACCTGAAGTTATGCGTCGTACGGGCTACGGTAAAGCGTGGATTTATCGCCTCATTGAAGCAGGTCAATTCCCTAAATCAGTAAAAATCGGCACTCGTTCTATTGCTTTTGTTGAGTCAGAGGTCGATGAGTGGGTAGCAAATAAGATTGCTGAATCACGTACAGGCGAGGTGGCATAATGGAAAAGAAAAACCACCCGCTACAGGTGGCTTCTCAGGATAACGCGACAGCATCTATTCTATCAAAGAACCCACCCAAAAAACACCGTGCCCGTTTATATATGTTAGGTACTGGCATTAATGGATTTACAGAGAATGAAATATTAATTCATTGTCGCTTATCGTCAGCAAGGAACTACGCCTCGGAGTTAGAGCGCAAGTTGGATATTACACTGGATCGCATTGATGAGCCTAATCCTGATGGTATCGGGTCACACTACCGTTACCGCTTTAAGACGGCTCAGGATGCGCAGAAGGTTATCAATTTAATTAATGAACGCGCTGAACAAGGTAATTACCAGACGCTAGATAAAGTACACGTAAATAATATTTTAAGCCTCTACCCGACAAAATAACGGAATAAGAAAATGAAACTAAAAAATAACAGCTTAAATGCTGGTGGATTCGCTCACCCTAAATTCAGTGAAGAGCCTATTTTAAATATTAACTCAGATGATATTTCCGTTATTCGATTTGAGGGGGTAGAGGTACGGATAGTTAAAATTAATAATGATCCGTGGTTCGTTGCTAAAGATGTTTGTGACGCATTGGAAATATTAAACTCAAGTGATGCTTTAAAATCATTAGACTTGGACGAAAAAAATACTATAGCTTTAAACTATGGTATTCAGGGAAACCCTAACAGACAGGTTATAGCGGAGTCTGGTTTCTATAAACTAATTGCCCGTAGCCGCAAGGCAACCACTAAAGGCACATTCGCACATCGTTTTACTAATTGGGTATTCCGTGACGTTATCCCATCTATTCGTAAAACTGGCGCGTATGGTGTGCCATTCTCAGCGTTAAATGACTTCACTAAACGTCAGCAACAATACCAAATCACAGCCTCAAAACATGGACGTGACCTGCAATCCTGTAAGCAAAAGAAAGCTGATTTACAGCGTGAAGAACGTGAATTATGGAAGAAGTACCAGCCTGATTTTCTTGATGGAGAAATCCACTAATGACGGCTATTAACTTACAAATGGTTAGTACACCCAAAGCGGTGTATCAAAGTTCAAATATTAATCAATTATCCCCAGAGTTGTGGAATATTGCCTACCAAGTGAATGATTCCCTACTGGCAGGTAAGGGGGTAAGTTTAATTTACTCCCTTAATAATACTGTAGCTTTAAACTACGGTATTACTGGCAATCAATCAGACAAACTTTCGTCTGGTTACTCGGCCAATATTTTGGCTCAGCAATCAGCTAAAACTTTAGCCGATGTATTAGCGAAAATTTATGCCAATCAATCACCCAAATTTACGGGAAATCAATCTGGGGAATATTTCTCAGGTCAATCAGCAAAACATTTTGCCAATCAATTAATCCTAACCACCGTTGGAGGATGGGATAACAGCGAGAACCTAAAACGTGGAGAATTTACACCATTTGCTAAAGGTGATTTTTCTCACCTTTCTAAAGAGGCGAATTATCCTCATTGGCAAGGTTTATCTGGGGGCACTACACAAGGCAGAATTGAGTTTTTGGAGTCCATAAAAAAGGGCAGCCAATCGGCTACCCTTGGAAACGTCGATATTAAATACCGAGCAAGTGAGAATATTAATATTAGCTTACTTCTCTGGTATGGCAAATATCAGTTTTTAGGCTTAACACCTAATCTTTCCAGCTCGTTACGACAGGCTGTCTTAACCCATGAACTAAATGGCTCATTACCAATAACTGAGTCTATTTGTTTGAGCAAATCATCATCAAATCGGATTGTTCTTCTTGTGCTGTTTGCACGGTCGTATGGTTTTTTGTCTTTTTCATCTTGCATTGGTTCGAACCACTATGATAGTTTATATGTATATGGTGCGAACCAGTATAAAGGTAAGTGCTATATAAAAACAATGCCCCGCAGTGGTGGAACACTAACGGGGCATCTAATCACCACCGATAACGAAGCTATCGAGGTAACTATGAGTAAGCATAACACACCCGTCACAGGGCGGACTAGTCTCACCCCTAACCAATCGTACAGATGGTTATTCCTCGCGTTAAACCGTAGCGATTACACCGCTAAACCTTGCCGTATTGTTGTTACAGCATCGAACGAGAACAGTGCAAGACTGATGCTTGTACGTGATTACATGCTGATATTCGCTGGTCGCTTACCTGCTATTGGAGGTAAACATCATGCGTAACCCTCAACCTAATGATTTCTACACTCACAAAAATAATGGCGAAACCGTCAAAGTTCTATCGGTTCAATTCAACCGTGTGACCTTTCAGAGAGACGGCTTTGATAGTCCTGTCATTGTTCCATTAAGCCAGTTCAGCAACGAATACACCTATGCAGGGAGGGCTTAATCATGGCAGATATCAATATTCATCAAGCCGCTGAAAAGGCGCATCAGATTGAGTTAATTAACCTGCTCATTGAATCACACCCGCACCAGTTACAAGACAGTGAAATATCCACTTTGGCTTCTCTTATGGCGAAGTTATCAGGTGATGTTTGTGTATTTCTTCAAGAGGAAATTGTGGCACAGGAGGTGAAAGCATGAGTATTTCACGCCTATCTGACGCATTGAACAAAATCCAACGCCTAGCAGAAGCCGCTTTGTCTTTATCGAACCAACGTGATGAAGCAGAACTCAAAATTCAGCTAATTGAAATTATCAGCAAGACAGCAGAAGAAGCCGTATCTGAGGGGGAAGCATGAGCAAGCCTATTCCATTAGACAGAGCCGCATACAAAGCGCAGCAAAATAATTCATTGCTTGCCGTTATCTTGGAGCAAGTGAGTAGCGATTGTTCGCGTGAGTTAATCGACCTCGTTTCTATTGCGTATGACTTCAACGCAGAAATATGCGAATCCCTCGAGGAGGCGACCAAATGAAAACAGTTAAATTAAAAGTTGGTCACTTATCTACCTTAGAAGAAGTCGAACATATTAACGAAGAACTCCAAGCGTTACTAATCCCACTGTTAACCGCTGTAGAGAATGAAGCTGATACCGATACGCATTTTCTTCTGAGAGCAGTTAACCGCCTTGTGTGTGCTCAGCAGAAAGAAATCACTAGGTTAGCGGAGGTGATGAAATGAGACAGGTCACTATCAATGCCACCAGCTTAAGCCCATTTATGTATCAAGGTAAGCGAGTTGTGACCTTTGCCATGATTGACGAGGTACACCAACGCCCGAAAGGTACAGCAAAGCGCACATTTAACACGCATAAAAAACACTTCATTGATGGGGTAGATTACTTTTTGCTCACTAAGTACGTAATACGTACCGAGTTGCCCGAACTAGAAATAGGCGGAAAAGCAAAAGAGCTAATGCTTATCACTGAATCAGGTTATTTGATGGTTGCCAAGCCATTTACTGATGATTTGTCGTGGCAGGTCCAACGCTCAATGGTTAACAGCTACTTTCGTTTGTCTGAGTTTCCCGAAATTAAACACATTCAAATACCCACGCTGGCGGAACTTGAAGCCATGCCAATTGGTGAGGCTCAGAACTTGATTAGCCGCTTAGAGGCTGACTCTTATCAAGGTCACGGTAGGCGCGGAAGTTATGCCATGAACCTACGTCGCAAGGAGAAGAAAGCACTTAAACCAATGGTAATGGCCATTGAACAAGCCTCACAGCTACACATTCAGGATATGGGGGATTATCGCTCATGAGAACGTTTCAAATCGCAGGATATGGCACAACACCAAAAGGCTTAACGCTAGGTATTAGCAAACGTGTGATATCAGCCACCCAGAAAGACGCTCAATCGCAAGTGATGCGAGAAGCGCAACGAGACGGTTTAACCAGTATTCGAATTAACTATGTGCGTGAGGTGAAGTAATGAATCAGGAACAGAAACGCGAAGTGGAAATGTTACTAGAGCCGCACAAAGCAAAAGTATTAATGCTAATTACTTTACTTTCTACGTGGCTGGAAGCTGAAGAGTGTGGCGAAACCAGAAACATGATCTGGGCGGTGTTGATTGTTGTTTATTCGATTAGGGATGAAATGAACGAAGCGGCAGGGAGCAAATAATGAGCTTATTTATCAAACGTAACGTTGCCAGTTTTGGCTATGGTGCCACAGGTGTATTGGTCGTTTATCGTGAGAATGATCAGCTTAACGAGGTGATTAGTTACGACGATGCGCTTAAATCCCTTGATGCTGGTGATTTTGACACGGATTTGCTCATGGGGTTTGAGCTTGTATTGGCAATCTCAAAAGGTGAACGAGAACGCTTGTTTAACCCAACATTAGAGCAAACGTTGATTTTATGCCGTTGGGTAGTGGCTGCGTCATTTGTTCAAGAGTTAAGAGATCAACATGGCGTTATTGAACTCGACAATGAGCGAGGCGGCAAAGATATTGCCACGCTGTATTACAGCGATAACGGTTCGGGGATATCGGTTTATCCATCGGGCGAACGTGCGTTGTTAACTACGCATATGGAGGACTTTGTTTGTGAGCAATACGGGCAGGAAATGGGGCGGCAGTTAGTTATCAGGGCTTACATGGACTTTATCAATATGCAGCCAGAAGTGGGAAATCGCCTCTCTGAAAAAGGGCGAAAGGGGCTAACTATCTTGCATGATGGCCTTATGAAAATCGCTCGTTCTAGTGAAGTTGGCACTATGCCAGTGTTTCACTGATAGGGGGGATCATGATTAATAATTTAACCCATTTACTGGCGAACAAAGGAGCATTTCAATGAGTAACATTATCCCATTTAAAACCAAAGCGAACTCGCTTGATGATGCGCTGAAAGCCTTTGCCTTTGCTGTATTTAAAAGCCGCCCGAATGACTTTGAGGAATGTTACACCTACACGGAAACATGCCAAGGCCGTACTAACAAACAACAAATTTCACCGATTGAGTACCTTTGTTTCTTAACTGAGGTTTGCTTTATTGAGCCGCTAATAGACCAGTTTGAGGAATACGAAACGGCCGCATTAGAAGCATTAACTAAAGCGGTAGATTGTGGGCGTCTTACTCTGGAAGGCGAGGCGTTATATCAATCTGTTTTAAGTGTGTCTCATGAAATGGCTGAACCAGCTGGAGGCGCAGAGAATGAAGCCGATTGATGTTATCCGTGATGTAAAGCTGAAAGCTAACGGCCAATGGCAAAACATATTATCTAACCTCGGGGCAGAAGTGCCCCTAAACACGCACACGGCTTGCCCTCACTGTGGCGGTAAAGACCGTTTTAGATTTGACGACAAAGACGGCAACGGCACATTTATTTGTAGTCAGTGCGGCTCGGGTGATGGGTTGGACTTAGTTCAGCGTGTTCTGGGTAGTAGCGTGACAGAAGCCGCGTATGAAGTGGCTGGCATGATTGGAATTGATACCCGTTCAGATAATCCACCAGCCTACCGTAGCCATGAGGTAAAAGCGCAACAGGACGCATTGAAAGCGCAGCAAGCCCAGAGCCAAGCTAACGAGCAGATAGAGAAGCATAAACGTTTTACAGCGCGATACAACCGCACTATTGCCAAAGCTAAACAGGGCGAGTCTGAGTATCTCAAGGCGAAAGGGTTTGATAGTACCACCGTGACTCTATTGTCTGATGGTTCGCTAATTATTCCATTGATAGACACTGACGGCACAATTACAGCCGCACAGACCATTAAACCCAATGGCGATAAACGGCTATTACTCGATAGTACGAAGAATGGCAGCTATTACCCTATCAATGAGCCTGTAAATGTTTCTACGGTGATTATCGCTGAAGGATTGGCAACCGCCATGACGTGCCAGTTAATTCAACCAGAAGCGCACACAGTAGCGGCAATTGATGCGGGTAACTTAATTCATGTGGCTAAGGTGATGCGGGCGAAGTACCCAGAGAGCAAGATTATCATTGCAGGTGACAACGATATTAAGCCAGACCAAGACAATACAGGGAAATTGGCTGCAGAAAGGGGAGCTAAGGCAGTCAATGGCATTACGGTTTTACCGCCTACCGATGATAAAGCCGATTGGGATGATTATCGCTTATCACACGGTATTGAGGCAGCAAGACAGGCATTTAATGCTCAAGTGGGTCAGCAGGAAGGTGAGGAAGTGAAAGAGGATAACGTGATCCAAATTGACGCGAAAAAGAAAGTTAGAACACACGATGATTTAGCCCCATTTTTTGATAAGCGTCACGGTGGTTTGTATTACATCGAACGCAAACAAAACAACACGACGGGCGAAATTGACGAAAAAGAAACATGGTTTTCGGATGAAATGGCAACGGTAGGCATTGGCTCTGATGGCAAAGACAGTTATTTAGTTATCCAAATGAAGCAAGAGGGCAGCAACCGCATAATTTATGAAGCCATTCCGAGGCGTGAATTAGGCTCACCTCAAGGATGGGGAAGATTGCGCTCCCGTGGCGTAAATATCACAACTAAGCGCGGTCAATTGGATTTACTGGCTAACTATCTTCAGCGAAAAGGAACGCGCGACGAATGGACGATCACACATACCGCTGGTTGGCATGATGGGGCATACGTGATGCCTGATGGTCATATTATTGGCACACCTAGCCGCCCTGTTGCTTTTTGTGGCGGAACGTCTGCCGTTGCGGGTTATATCGTCAGGGGAACCGCGGAAAGCTGGCGGAAGAATGTCGGTAATTTAATGAAAGGCAACCAATCCATGATTTTAGGTGGTTTAGTCGCGTTAGCTGCCCCTCTGAACTCATTATCGGGCGGTAGCTCGTTTGGCATTCACTTATTTGCTCAATCCTCAGCAGGGAAAACCACCACTGTAGAAGCTGCCTCAAGTATCTACGGTGTACCCGATGAACTGAAATTAACATGGGATGCGACGAAGTACGGGCTAACGATTGAAGCCGCTTCACGAAATGATGGGTTTATGCCGATTGATGAAATTGGACAGGGTAACGATGTGCGGCATGTCGCAGGAAGTGCCTACAGCCTATTCAATGGTACGGGGCGCATACAAGGCAATAAAGACGGTGGAAACAAAGCCGTTTTACGTTGGGCGATTGTGGCGTTATCAACGGGTGAGGAAGATTTTGAAACTTACCTCATTCGTAATGGCGTTACCCCCAAAGCAGGGCAATTAGTGCGGTTGGTTAGCGTGCCATTTACCGATACTGTTGAGTTTCACAGCCTTGATGATGGTGATTTGCATTCACGAGCAATAAAACGCGCATCAACGCAGCATTGCGGGGCAGTCGGTAGGGCATGGATTGAATATTTAGCCAACAATCAGGACATGGCCAACCAGAAAGTAACCTTCAAAGAAAACGAATGGTTATCGAGTTTACCCGAAGAAGCATCACCGCAGGTTAAACGAGTCGCTACCCGTTTTGCCATGTTGGACGCTACCGCAGAGCTAGCAACATCAATAACGGGTTGGGATATTGCCGAATGTAGCCGTTTTATTCGTAATAGCTTCAATGAGTGGCTGGAGAACTACGGCACAGGGAACCGCGAAAAATACCAAGTTGTTAAACGGGCAAGGGATTTCATTCAACGCTATGGATTGAATCGCTTTCAGCCATACACCTATGGCAAGCGTAACGGAGACCTAGACCGAACTTACGCAGGCAGGATAACAAACCTTGCGGGCTATTTGGTTTCTGGGCGCAGAGAGGACGGCAAGGACGAATATCACATTATCCCGTCAGTGTTCGAAGATGAAATACTCTCAGGCATCCAAAAGAAACTAGGGGCTGAAGCACTCGACGAGGCAGGTGTTTTAGTCAGACCAGAATCAGGGCGCGTAGACGGTAAAACTATCAGCATCAACGGTAGCCAGCAGCGATTTGTTGTCTTAATTGATAGTGAGGAAGAATAGCCAGCCAGAACAGAATCCTTGTGATGAATCAAAAACGCTGGGATAAGTGGGATAACGGGATAAGAACTAAAAAAGATAACAGTATTATTAAGTTAGGTTACTTCTATTTATCCCATGTTATCCCAAGCTATCCCAAAGGTAATGATAATAAATTGTTATAAATGTTAATTAAAAACCAAAGTTATCCCAAAAATAAAAAGTCTGGGATAAGAAAATAGGGTGTTTGGGATAAGTTAACCTGATGATATTAAATGTAAATAATCAACTTATCCCGTTATCCCAAAGAAAAATCGATTTTCGCCTATAGAGAGATATTTAAATGAGCACTCAAACACTGACACTAAAACGGAAAAATCCACCAGCGACGAACGCCCAAAAAAGCATACAGGCTAAAACGCCACAGGAAGCCCCACAGCAACCGAAGAAGAAAAACAAGGCAGATGTTCACGCGAAGAAGAAACAACACCGTATCGACCGTATAGCGAAGCACTGGACGCTATTCAGTGAGCCAGAAGCCAAGCCGCTAATGATTGGCATTAAGGAAGCTATGATTGCCGAGGTTAAAGATAAAGAGCTGGATATCCCCGAGAGCCACATTAAACAGGGATTACGCTCATACATCAGCCGCAAGGCTTATTTGAAAGCTCTTACTCTGGGCGGCAATCGGTTTGATATGTTCGGGCAACCTAATGGAGAAATTACACCAGAACAGCAAGCCATAGCAGAGAAAAAGCTGGCGGAATGGGCTAAAAAATAGCAAGGTAACAACCGCCAAAGCATAAGCCGAGGCGGTTATGTATAATTGGCCTTATCAACTAAAGGGATCACCAAATGAAAAAAATCATGATAACGGCTCTATTGGCTTTGTTTCTATCGGGATGTGATAACAGTCCGCCAGCACCCTACGGCTTTAAGTGGGGGCAGTCGGTGGAGGATATCCAAAAGTTAAACTTAGATGGTGAAGGATGTAAGTTCCCTGTGTGTGAGGTAACCAATACTCCAAGCGGAGTTACAGGATCAACGGTTTTAATATTTAATAAAAAACTAGGGTTGGTTCAAGTATTACGCTCAGAGGCATTGGGTGAAACAAGCCAACAAGAAGTAATGAAGAAATTTAACAATGCGGTTGATGAGGTGAATGTAGCGTATGGTGATCCAACAAATAAAATAATTAAAATTGAGGATGAATCAAACTTTATTGCTTGCCTAAATAAAATAGGGTGTAGCAAGATAAAGGCTGAATACGACAAAGAAGGGTACAAAGTGTTAGTTTCAGTTGGTATTAGAGATAAAGATGGTAAATTAGCCATTCTAACCAACTATGCAAAACCTCTAAACTAGAACCCACCTAAAAAACAAAAGCCGACCTTGAGTCGGTTTTTTTGTTGTCTTAATCTTAATACCATCAAAGCCAAGATAGGTAGAAAATATTTCTATACTTTCGATTATTTATAGCAATATATTGTTGTTTATTTTTTACTCTGGATTATAATTGTAGTGTATATAACTACAGGGTGGGTAAATAATCATGGATAAGCAAAAAAGAACCTTCAAGGCAGTGTCAATTGAAAGCGACATAGTAGATCGTGTTAAAAAATTTAAAGAAAAACAGGGTGAAAAAGATGTTTTCATTCAACGAGCGCCTATTGGTCAATTAATTCAAGGTCTATTAAGTGATGCCTTACAGCGAGAGGGGTTCTAATGGAAAAGTTACAACAGTTAGCAAGCACTATAGCTCAGATTTATGTTGATGGGCTAAAAGCGGAAACGGGAACAACATTAGTGACTTATAACGGCATTACAGGCGAAGTGATCCCTGAGTTGCTGGCGGCAGGGTTATTTGATAATGCGGTATCGATTGTTAAGTCTCGTGGTGAGTCGTTCGATGTTGAGAGTAAAGCATGTGATTTATTGCTTCCTTACCTAAACGTATTTACCAAGCCTTATTCCATCACAGATCAGTGTATTTATGTGATTGGCGAAATGACTCGTTTTGCATTACGTGACGGTAATGTCAGTGGCTTATCAGCCGTGCATTAATTAGAGGGAACAATCATGACGTATCACGGTGAAGGTTATACAATAGAAATACATGGTGAGACTGAGAGCTTGCTTGAAGCGAATAAAGCGATTAGAGAAACAAAGCGCAAAATGGCTGAAATGGGTAAACAGGCTGATGATACGTCGAAAGCCTTTTACCGTTTTGATAAAACAGCAATGGCCGTTTCCAGTGCGTTAAAAATGCCTGAAATTAACCGCTTATCACGTCAAATGAGTGAGTTAACAGGGCAAATTGGCGCAGCATCAGCCGCTACAGACAGAGCGACTAGCGCGAATGCGCGTTTTACAGGGGTAATTAGTAATGTCTCTGGGTTATTAGGTGCGGGGTATATTTCTAATATTGGCAGTGCCACCTCCTCACTCTTACAACATACTCAAGGGGCGATTAACGCTACACAAGCCGAGGTTTCACATACTCGCGCTATTCAAATGAAAGCACAGGCATTACAAGCCGCAGCCTCCCAAGAAGTCATTAACGCTAGAAATCTGACCGTATCAGCACAAGCCGAGTTAAAAGCGGCTCAGGCAGCGTTAGAGCACGTTTATTCACTAGAAGCGGCTAATGATGCCAAGCAACGTGATTTAGAGTCACTGAGAGCACGACAGGCGGTACAGCTCAAGGATGCCGAAATAACCTATCAAATGGCAGCGAGTGAGGAAAATCTACAACGCGTCACCAAAGCCAGCAACGCTCTACACGCCACAGAAACCAAAATCAAAACGCATTTAGCCACAACAGGGAAAGAAATTGCGCGTGTTGAGGCTCAAGTCGCTAAAGCGAAAGAAGTTGAAGCCAACGCAACCCATAAATTAAATGCGGCATTAGCATTAGAGCAAAAAGCGAAAGCCACACTAGCGACCACAACGGACGCAGTGACCGCAGCGAATAACCGCGCAGCACAAGCCGCTAAAACTCAATCTATCGCTATGCAAGGGTTACGGGGCACAGTGGGATTATTAGGTGGTCCTACTGGCGTATTCTTTTTAGCTGCCGCAGGTGTTTACGCATTATATAACGCCATGAACGATGATACCGCAACTAAAGAGTTTAACGACAGGGTAGATCAGTGGATTGATAAAATCGACGAACTGTCAGCAAAACAGGCGCGTGTTGTGGCTAATCGTTTAGGCGAGAAGATAGCGGAAACAACCACAGAGCTAGATGGACAGAAAAAAAGCCTTGAAGCTGTAAATGTGGATCTCAGAGCCCATAGAGAAGAACTTGGCAGAATTGAAAAGGCAGTTAATAAACTTAAAGAACAAGATGGAGAAATAGGCTCTACTTATGCGCTAGACAGCTATGTTGACGCAATCAAGGAGCTGACTAAAAAACAGCAACAATATGAGCTACTTATTTCTGAAGGTGAGCAAAATATTCGACGCTGGACGGTATCGCAAGGAAAAGCCGCTGATATTGCTAAGGTTAGAGCGCAACAAACAGACGAACTGACCAGAGCCGATTTAATTTACCAACGCCAAGCTAAAGGCATGATTGATGCTAACCAACAAGTAGCCCGATCACTGGAATTAGGCAGCGAGGCAGCAGTTAAGAAAGAACAGGCTATCAAAGAGCTAGAAAAGGCGTTGATTGCTGACGGCTTTGTTAAAGACTCTGAAATATTTAAACAGAAAATCAAAGAGTTAACGGATGAATTTGATAAAACGGTCAGCTTGAACCTTGCTAACTCGCTTACTGAGATTGAGCAGCGCACCCAAGCCCTCACAATTGGCATGAAAGACGGTAAGCCGGCACTGGATGAATACAACGCCTCATTACTCCTTATGCAAATGGGATTAAAACAAGGTTCAGCCGCCTACAATACCGAACTCCCGAAAGCCATTGAAGCCATACGCAAGTTACGTGAAGCCCAAGAAGCCGCGCTAAGCAGTAAATCAAAAGGTAACAAATCAGCTAAAGCCGCCAACCAAGCGAATGAAGCGATAAAACGTCAGAGTGAGCAGTTGGCCACACTGAAAAAACGCTATGGATTACTGGAAAGTGGCGCAGCCGATGTTAACCGCCAAATGGCAATCTATGAAGCCGTTCAGCGACTCGGAGCGCAGGCAACAGAGAAACAAAAAGCGGCTATCTCAAAAGAGGCTGCGGAACTGTTTGACCTCAATCAGCGCGTGAATGATTTTATTGCGGCTCAAGAAGTCACCCCAGAATTAAAACTGGCGCATACCTTTGGTGAGGAAGTTAAAACCCTTAAGCGTTTGTTAGATGAGGGATTCATCAACAAGGAGGATTTTGAGCGCATGGGGCGTGAGGCGATGGTGTCATTTAATCAGGGAATGACCGATATCAAAATCAATGCCTCAGTGAATTACATTGAGGAAAACCGCGCTAAATTTGACCCAATTCAGGCATTGGCTAATGAGCATACTCAGAAGTTGGCCATGATGAAAGAATACAAGGCGCAAGAGTTACAAATACTCAATGAAGCCTATGCAAAACAACAAATTAGCCATGACCAGTTCACCGCATCGAAAGCGGCAACCGATGCGCAATATCAGCTACTCAGAACCGCAGCAGAGAAAGAGTATCAACAGCAGCAGTTAGCGGCACAATGGGAACTAATGAGGCAGCAGAACCTAGGCTATGAAATGTTAGCTTCAGCGGTTGATTCTCTGGCGGGTAATGTTTCAAACGTCATGACAGGGTTAATCACTGGCTCAATGGATGCGTCCGAGGCGTTGCGTTCGTTAGGTAATACGATGCTAAACAGTGTTGTAAACTCCATTGCTCAGGTTGGTGTGGAGATGCTTAAAAACTTCATACTTACTCAAACGATTGGTAAATCTGCGCAAGTAGCAAATGTACTAGCGGCTAAGGTGGGAGGTGCGGCAGCGTTGGCAGCTTGGACACCTGCGGCAATAGCGGCATCTATCGCAACGGGCGGAGCCGCATCAGGGACAGGATTATCAGCCTATCAAGGGGCGCAAGCATCAGGAATGGCTATGTCTGCGCTTAGTTTTGGTGGTGGGCGTGAGCATGGTGGGGTAGTTGATGCGAGTAAATACTATCGTGTCGGTGAAAATGGTAAGCCTGAGATATTCCAAGCGAGTACGGGCAAGCAATACATGATCCCTGGTGACAATGGGCGAGTTATATCAAACAAAGATTTACAGGGCGGCAGTCGATTACCTCCGATCATCAACGTGTACCAGCAAGCCTCAGGCGCAACAGTTGATGTAACCGCAGAACGAGGATTAAACGAGCGTGACGTGGTTAATATCGTTGTCCGTAACATTATCGATGGACGCGAGATAAGCGGAGCAATGGCAACTCACCATAATGCCCCAAGGAAGGCGACAGGCTCTTTGTAATTATGTATAGGGCAGCAATCTGCCCTTTGGTTTTATTGGAGTACAGCAATGATAAAAGTAAAAGTTGTCAGTAAAAAAGGAAACGGTAGCTTTGACCGCTATGTTAGCCATGTTCAGCAAAGAGTGTCTTTAGCTATGCAGCGGTTTCTTATCGACGCTGGAGCACAAGCCGCAGTCTATACGCCTATCGATACCTCGACATTGATTAATAGCCAGTTTCGAACAGTCACCGTTAACGGCACACGAGTAACGGGGCGTATTGGTTATTCCGCCAGCTATGCCGCGTATGTGCATGACCCGAAAGTTAAGCAGAAGTTTAAACGCCCAACGGCTAAAAAAGAGTTCCTGAAAAAAGGTGTTGAGGAAACATTACCCAATTTAGCTAAGTATATTCAGGAAGAATTGAAGCGTTAACTCGGTACTTTCGTGAACAGTACGCGCGCGAGGGGGAAATATGACTTTTCGGGCACGTTAGCAAAGGCAGTTAGATAGTTTTTACACATCGTAGAACAGGAGTTTTTACACACGTTAGACTGAATTATCGGACACGTTAGCGGTTGGTTTTCGGACATCGCAGGAAGAGTATTTTGAGGCCATAAAAAGAGAATATTAATCTTACGTTGAAATAGGCTTATATCTATTGGTATCACAGGGATTGACGAGATAATGAGAATGACAATTTATAAAAAACTCATATTATTTCGGATTAGAAATGGTGAGGCATTATGAGACCACAATCAAGGCACTATACGGACGCATTACCAACTATCGGGCATGGCACTATAGCTGCTATCAGAAAGTTTAAAAACGATGGTGAAGGGTTACAGTGGAATACTAGCGCAGGTAAATTAATCATTGGTAAAAATGGTGATAATTACTTGGTTGTTATAGGCGATAAGCGATTTTCTTTATCACTCGTTACCACTCAAGCGGGTTATGGCGTTCGCTATTGGTATTCATGCCCCTATTGCCGTAAACGTAGAGCCGAGCTTTATTTTAGTCGTAAAGATTTAGCCTGTAGAGCGTGTTGGAATTTCCACTATGCCAGCCAGAGCGAAAACAAGCTTGACCGATTAAGGCGCAAGGTGCGAGTAGGCCGCTTTGCTATTTGGGGCTATAGTTCAGATGTTAGCGATTTAACTAAATATGTTTATAACTTTAGAAAACCCAAAGGTATGAGGTGGGCTACATTCGATAAGTTAGTAGCAGAACAGGCAAGACTAGAGGATTATTACTGGCAGGCGTTTATACCATTTGTCGATAAATTAACGTCGGGTATTAAGATAAGGATAACCTAATATTTTCACGCAGTACCACCTCACGAAACCTCACGCCATTGATATTTTACTACTAGCCAAAACTAGCCTTGCTACTAGAGAAAACTAGAGGTTATTGCGCAAAACGAAACGCGCACTCTAAACAGTTAATTTGAGTTATTGGTAGATAACATACTGATAAGTGGATAATATTTAGTATTAAATGGAATTGCGCATTGATGCCAAAATTGCGCACTAAAACTGCGAACAAAAGTGCGAATTCGCAGTTGGCCATGAAGTGGGAATGTAGCATTAAAGCCGCTTTCTGTCTGGTTTTGTTCAATGATAACCTGTTATCAATTGTTATGGTTCATTGTTGAGAAATGTTAAGGTTGTTCGCATTTTACTACTACATAAAACTACACATTGAACTTAAAAAACTTAGTCATTGCGCGCAGTTTTATGTGTATCGGAATGTATCGGTAAATTGCGCACTAGATGCTAAGAAATGCTAAGGTTTAATGCGCAGTTGAATACCACGTTTTACAGGGGTAATTAGCTACTCAGTTTCCCTGCTATATCCTTGTGACGCTTCCACGCTGAATAAATATCCTTATCCCACGCTTTACCGCCTTTAGTTTGATATCCAGCCTCATTAATTCGTTCAGCGATAATGCGCCCGTTATCTATACCCTCTGATAGCACCAAATTAACCACAGAAACGACAGCAGACTCATTATAGGTATACGGTGGGATATCTGCCTTACCAGCAATTAAAGATGCCACAGAAGATTCTAGGCGTTCCACTAGCGATAACATACGAGCGTCAGGATTACTGTCTGGGCGGTTTAGCTTCTCTTTGATAGCTGAGACTATCCACGATGTTTTATCGCTACCAGAGTTCGATACAGCATCATTAAACAGGGCTTGTAGTTCAGCAGGTAAACGAAAGGCAATAAGATTAGATTTACTCATGATAATAGTCCGTTATTAACTCATTGAGTGCTTATTATATCAGCGTATAACGATGTTATACAGATTAGAAAATGTAAAATTGCTGGTGGATTTAACGAGTAATTGTATAACTTAATATAACAAAGTCAGGGTAACTTACTGTAAAACAAGCAAAGCGTATTATTGCGCCTTGTAACTAACTGAATGCATGACAAAGCTCAAATTTGAGCACAGTCTAATTTTACCAATAGAATCAATCGACTCATTTTTTGAGCCTGTATTTATCAATAGAAACAATGCCCTCAAAATTGAGGAGGGTTAACGATTGTGATTATGTCCACAGTCGGAAAGGGTGACAGTTGAAATGCTACCCTTGATACTGAGGACGGCTTGAAATGAAGCTCTCATATCAAAACCACAAATTAGTGCCTTTAGCCAAAGTAGCTAAGTATTAGCCAGTACAGCTAACCCATACGAAAAACACGGTGTAGTTATATTGATAACAAAAAGAATCACAATAATAACGTACCGAAATGGTACTTAAATAAACCACGGTGGTACTATGGTGTTGCTATAGTGATTGTAAGGTATTCGTTTTGGTATCCACCGAAAAGGCTATATTTTACTGGATACTCTATCCGCTGAATGTTGACAATTGTTGACATCAGAACCAGACAAAACCAGACATGGGAACCTGACAAAACCTGACATGAGAACAAAGTAAATGTTGTTAATTGTTGTGGTCGAAAACTTGTCAAAACTTGTCATCACGCCAAAGAAATTTATAAGCCCCGTCCAAAATCAAATAGGTACGCAGTAGGTACGCGCTTAATTCTAACGATTCGTTATAATTAAATAAAATCATGATGTTGCATAAAAGTACGCAGAATGGTACGCAGCAAAACAAGGGTAATAAGTTTGGACTAGTTTTGACGGATATAACTTGGTTGCTATCTTGACGGTTGCCACTCTGGTTGCCAGCAAAACAGCATGTTTTATGCTAGTGGATTGATGGGCTTTGATTGTTCCAATTCAGCACAATCAAGGTATAGCGATAATCACAACACCTTTGAGGTATAGCCATGTTACAACGTGAAGCAATAGAAGCCGTTATGATGGAGTTAGCCCACCAGCAAGGGCAATCACTCAACGGACGCGATAGGTTAGCGATTAGAACAGGTGTAGCCCAGACAATACAGGCTAAAGAACGTCACAGACGGAGAATGACAGCACCTACCTACCAATGGACGAAGCCAGCACCTAAACGATAATAGGTTGCCTTGAAATCAAGGGCACTTAAGGCGATTGAATAGGACTCCTTAATCTCAAGGAGTCATGAGGCTCTGAAACTGGAGGCTCGTCACTGGCTGGCAATATTCTAATCATGGCCATGAGATAAAAGTAACCACGTTGGTAACCACCAAAAGTAACCACAATGCAAATAAGCATTGCGATACCCACAGGACAATTTTGTCCTCTGAATATTAATTTCATACTGATAATAAAAACATCTCATAACGATAAATGTAATCATCTTAAAAGGATGGTCGTAATTAATTGGTAGATGTGAACTATATTTCATATAAAATATTCTACGCTTAGGACTTAAAGCCATAAACAAGAGTGTTATAAACTATTAAATTGTGTCTGTGAGAAATATTATAAAAAAGGTGAAGCATTGTGAGCATATTAAAATCGATTTGGGATTTTTTTGGGCTTTATCAGACTAAAAAAATAAGAATTTTACATGCGTTAATTCTACTTTTGGTAATATCACAAATCATTGTGAGTAATTGGATGACGGGAACTAAGTCAGTAGTTGTTCCGTTTTTTGACGAGACTTATTTATTCACTTGGATTCATATCGTTTCAGGTTTTGTGCTTTTTTTCTTAACGTTCTTTTTAGTCGTGTTATGTTTTAACCAGCGAGGGTTTAGATATTTTTATCCCTATCTCTGGGGGGACTTTAAGCAAATCAAAGAAGATATAAACTCTCTTTTAGCTAAAAAGCTACCAGACAGCTCACCTAAAGGGCTTGCCGCGACAGTTCAAGGGTTAGGGTTAGGTGCTTTATCAATTGTTATTTTGTCTGGTATTGCATGGTTTATTCTATGGTTACAGCAGTCACCACTTGCTTTAGAGGCTAGAAGTATTCATAAATCACTCACAATTTTAATTGAGATTTATATTTATGGTCACGGTGGTTTAGGGATCATTCATTTTATAATTTGGAATAAAAGTAAAAATAAATAGGTTTGCTTGATACCTGATTGGCAATATGGGTGATTAGTCGCCCATATTCATTAAATGATATTTTGTTGTAATCTGTAGATGCTAATAATTTACCGTGACGCAAATATGCGTTACTTAGTAAATCAATAGGTTATCTACTCTGAACATGAATGACTAAAGCTAAAATAACGGTCCTATTACGGTCCGTATAACACGATTAAACGGCAAGATTACGGCAAGGTTAAACGGGGATGTTACGGGGAGGGTTAATCCGATAACGGTAAGGTTACGGTAAGGAATCAGGGCGAGATTACGGCGAGGTTTCCACAATGGTTTCCAGTGAAAACGGACTTTAGCAAATGGAAACTAACACTAAGGTTACGCTAAGGCTTCAGATGGTCAATTTGACCGTTAGTAATGAAAACAATGTGTTGCCACCTCTTACCATTGGTCGCTGAAGCGATGACCAATGAGCGTTAATCTGGTTTTGTGACAGAATTAAACGTTATCAATTAGTTATATTTTGATTCCGTCGATTTAACGGAATTAAGTATAATCAACAGCTTATATCTACATACGGGATTATCCCGTATCATCATGGATAAATTAACGTTTCGATCACCACTGATAATTAGAGCGATTACCTGTATATCCAGAGTCCTATCAGCATTTTATTTTAACCAATAGCTTATATTGTGATGGTATCAAGATGAATAGACCAGAAATGAGAAAAGCAAAACCAATCAGGATCACCACATCAGGAACGGTAATAAAAGCCCCTGAGAGAGTTAAAACAGCCACAGGTAAAGTTATGGCCACAATGACTATTCAGGCTGAGAGTGACAAGCGTAGCCCGTACCCACTAAAGGTAGTGGCATTCGATATTAACGCGCTGGAGCTTATGACCTGCCAGAAAGGGAACAAAGTCACGGCTACAGGTCGTTATGAATGGTTTAATGGTTATCAGCTAACAGGGGCGCAGATAGTTACCTGTTAGTAAATGTTAGTATTTAATCGAGCTCAAATAAGAGATATTTTAAGTCTGGTGAGTGTCTAGTGGAGTCTAATGGCGTCTAGTAGCATCACAAAAAAGCATTTTTCTGATATGCTAAAAAAAGGTTTGATGACATACTGTGATAAACCAAGAAGCTTAACGTGATTATAAAGGAGTATAAAAATGGCTGTAGCGAACCTCAATAGCGTAGCTGATTACTTGCTGTGCTTTGCTCAGGAGCACGGCGATTTAATTACACCACTTAAATTACAAAAAATGGTTTTCTATGCTGATGCTTGGTATATGGCTCTAAATAATGGTGAGCAATTAATTGACGACCAGTTTGAGGCGTGGGTACATGGCCCTGTCGTTCGTGCTTTATATCGTCGATTTGCTGATTACAAATGGAAGCCGATTATTGAGCCAATCGAATGCCCAAAAGATTTAAGCACAGATGTAATCGACCACCTCAAAGAGGTTTATAGTGTTTTTGGTGGTTATAGTGCTTATGAGCTGGAGCAAATGACCCATAGTGAGCAACCATGGCGAGAAGCTAGAAATGGTATCGCAGATGACGAACCTTGCGAATTCATTATTGATAAAGAGCTAACGGCTAACTTCTATAGAGAAATGGCTAATCAGTAATGGCTAAAAGTGCAAGGATTAGAGCCAGAAATAATAGTAAGCCAGTATCGACTATCTCTGCTGGCTCTATTACACCGCCAACTACGACAGTTAGTTTTTCATTTAGACATCTTGACCCTTCCCATAGTAAATTTAATGTCACGTCTAAAAATGCTGATTACTTTTGTAAATTGTTTGACAGATTGAAATCAATTTCTGGCTTCACAGCTAAAGAAATCCTTCAAGAAAGAAGCTCCGCACTTAGGGCGCACCCTATTGATTGGTCGGGAACATCTGAAAAAAATGGATTTACTAATTTGAATGAGCAATTTAAATCCTATGAACCATACCAGTTATCAATATCAAGTAATGAGCATGGGCGCATACATGGATTTTTCATAGGGCATATATTCTATGTTGTGTGGCTTGACCCTGAGCATTTACTTTATTCAAGCAAGTAAGAATTATTTTGCTAAAGAGGACATTTCTCCCCTTTAAACTAACCCACAATTAGTTACCTGCCTTTAACTGACCCTCTTTAAGATGACCGGTTCAACTAACCCAAAAATATCAAGGCAATCTTAAATCTGTCTATATAAATTTAGTTACTTGCTCGCTTAGTTAATACATAGTTAATCTACCAAAATACTGTTTAATGACTTTCATACTGAGGAATAAATATGATTATTCGTTGTTATAGCGGAAAAATAGGCGAAAACAAAATAGATGAGCTTACCAATTTGTTGTATAGATGCGTCCTTGGTGGTGCTAGCGTTGGGTATACTGACGCAGAAGCTCAAATTGATGATATGAGAAATTATTGGATTAGCATTAATGACTCGTTATCCATGAATAATTTTAAGCTTGTTTCAGTAGAGGTCGACAATAAAATTGTTGGCGTTGTTGGGCTTGAGCTATGCACAAAACCAAATGGCAAACACCGAGGAGAAATTTGTAAGTTATTAGTATTGCCTGACTACAGGCGTAAGGGGCTTGCAAGAAAATTGATGCTAGAGGCTGAGCAAATAGCATGGGAATTAGGATTGTCACTTTTAACACTAGATACAAATACGAAAGGAGTAACTGTCAGTCTATACAGCTCGCTAGGGTGGCAGGCTAGCGGAGAAATTCCTGCTTTTGCACAATCAGTTAATGGCGAACTTGAATCAACTACTATCATGTTCAAACTCAGGCCAGAAAATAAAGTTTAAATAATATTGGTTGATGGCAAGTCAATTTGAGATTACATCCGTGTTAGTTTTATGGTTCCGTTTGAAACGGAGTCGTGAAAAACACGGATAAGGTTATTTATGATTGGTGTTTCATTATCTGCAATAAAATTTCCATTGATGATATTTTTGCAATGCTGGTGGCTTTGGGAAAACTGAAGCCTGAACCTCTTAATTTTTGAGTCACAAAATAAAAAGGGGGCATAATTGGGGGCATGGTATGAAATTGAATGAATTTAATGTGTTTATAATCAATATAATATGGCTTTATATTGAATCCTGTAGGGATTAATTTTCAATCAATTACTATCATTTAAAATTCTCCACTTTTGCTAACTGGGACGTATTTGGGACGCAAGTACCGAAAATCGTGTCTATTTGCTTCGCATGTTCAGTTAAATGATTAGGTGCTAAATGAGCATATCTTCTCACCATATCAACCGACTCCCAGCCGCCCATTTCTTGTAGAACTGAAAGCGGGACGCCAGACTGAATTAACCAACTAGCCCATGTATGCCGCAGATCATGAAAGCGGAAATTTTCTATTCCTGCTCTTTTTAATCCTGCATACCAAGCGTTACTATCATCAACTTGCTAGGGGTATTGCTGGTTATTGCCTGAAATCTGTATCTATCCTAGTATTTGTTTTCTATACAACTGGAGGGGGGATATGCGTAATTGGCTTGGGTACTTAATATATTTCTCTATTATATTCGCTATAGCAAAATGCACTATGACTATAACTCCAAATGCCAACATTCCAGGATGATGTTTTATCAATGAAAAATGGAGATTTTCAATGAAACCATGGAATCCTTGGGTTGGGATGACGGTGTTAGTCGTAATCATATTTCTAATAACGCATTGCACTTTGACTATGTTCCCAGGCTATGTGCCTCCAACTAATTAACTTTAATTTGCACTTCCGCTAAGCTAACATGACTGAAACTAATTGACGGGATGGTGAGATGAAAGGATACATAGTTGCTAGCTTGTTAATGATTTCCTGCTCTGGTTTTTATGCACATTCTAGTAATGGTATTGACCCATTAGTAGCAGATGGAAAAAGGTCTAATTATGGTGATTGGGATTTTCTTTATGCTGAAAAAATGAACTATGATTTATGTAAGCTATCAGTAGAGGCTATTTATACATCTGGCGCAATCGATCATAAATTGACATCAATAACTCATTTTGAAAACGCGCACACATTAATAACACAGACACCAAAACATGTAGTTAGGATTGATTGCAACGGACATGGTGGAAATATAATGATATTGACCGCTGATTATATTGTTCAATAGTTAATCTAGCATTAAGAGACTCTGAAATTAGTGGCTCGTCACTGGCTGGCAATACTCTAATAATGCCCATGAGATAAAAGTAACCACAATGCAGATAAGTATTGCGATACCTGCAGGACAATTTGGTCCTCTGAATAAATATCAATAAGTTACAGCAAAGAAAATAGAAAGAAAGCTACGAGTACGTAGCTTTGGTGAGTATTTATAGTAATTTAAATAACATTCGTTATTCTAGATAAGCCCCTCAGTGCTACAGCATGAATTACAGGTGAGACGCTTGTACAGCAGTTACCTAATACTGATAATTTATATTTTTTTGCTTGTTCAGAAATAGCAGTAAATAGGACGCAATTTTGAGTCATCATCCCGCATAATTCGATATGGTTAATATTATGGGTTATAAGCAAGTCATTGAGATTTGTTTCATCAAAGGAATTACCATGCTTTTTAGTCACAATCAAATGGCCTGGAGATAAGCTAGTGAGTTTAGAGATAAGTTCACAACCATCTGTTGTTTCATCAAAAAAAACGGCTCCTTGTGGTGATAAGTGTTGAATAAAAATCACAATATCACCAGTTCTTTCATACTCTGAAATTTTATTGGATATATGCTCCAAAGTAGTATCAATATTCCATAAGGGAAACCGACCATCAGAAAGATAGTCATTTTGTGCGTCAATGACAATTAATGCCTTGTCCATAATGCCTCATTAATTTTAGTTAAGTTCTATTTGAATATGAAATAGGACGATAGAAATTACAATAATTTTTTAGTGTTAAATATCAATTATAATCGGCAAGATTACAGCAAGGGTTAAGCCAATAACGGTGGGGTTACGCTAAGGTTTAAAGAGGTCACAGTGATCGTTAGTAATAAAAACAATGTGTTGCTGCTTATTGCCATTGGTCACTGAAACGATGACCAATTATCATTATTCTGGTTTTGTGACAAAATTAAGCATTATCAATAGATTATATCTACATGCGGTATAATCCCGCATGTGGTCTACTGCAAACTATCTTATTGTGTTTTATCTATTTCATTAATTCTCTTTAAAGCACGAGTGATTACGTTATTAGCGTATTCCATTGAGCTAAGGTAGATAATATTATTTTTATCAAATCCCGTTCTGTTAAATTGAAACCTTAGACCTGGAGTGTAAATGAGCAGTTTTCCATTTCGCTCCCTAAGATAAACCCCATATATGAAAATGATTATTATACTCATTAATGTAGGTGTCAATTTTATTGTTACCGTCACTTGTTTAGTTTTAGTTACTTAGATATAGCTACGAGCTTATGACCTGTCAGAAAGAAAACAATGTAATCGCTACAGGCACTATGGGTGGTTTAATGGTTATCAGCTAACAGGAGCGCGGATAGCTACCTACCTTTAACTGACCCTCTTTAAGATGACCAGATCATTTGCTCCGAAGTTACCGAGGCAATTTCAAATATATCTATAAAATTTTAGTTACTTGTGTGCTCAATTAATTCATAGTTAATCTACTAACTTGTTGTGCAATGACACACTTATTGAGGCGCAAATATGATTATACGTTGCTATAGTGGCAAAATAAGCGATAACAAAATAGATGAGCTGACCAATTTATTGTATAGATGCGTCCTTGGTGGGGCTAGTGTTGGGTATACTGACGCAAAAGCTCAAATAGAGGATATGAGAAATTATTGGGTTGGTGTTAATCACTCTTTATCAACAAGTAATTTTAAGCTGATCTCAGTAGAGGTAGACAATAAAATTGTTGGTGTCGTTGGGCTTGAGCTATGCATAAAACCAAATGGTAAACATCGAGGGGAAATTTGTAAGTTATTGGTGTTACCTGATTACAGGCGCAAAGGGCTAGCAAGGAGACTAATGCTAGCGGCTGAGCAAATAGCATGGGAAACAGGATTGGCACTTTTAACATTAGATACAAATACCAAAGGAATAACTGTTAGCTTATATAGTTCTCTAGGATGGCAGGTTAGCGGTGAAATCCCTGAGTTTGCTCAATCAGTTAATGGTGACCTTGAATCAACTACCATCATGTTCAAGCTAAAGCCTGAAAATGAAGTTTAAATAAGATTGGTTAATCACTGCCGTCATTTGAAATCGCACTAGTGTTAATTTTACGGTTCCGTTTGAAACGGAGTTGTGGAAAACACGAGTAGGGGGGCTGGTTGGAGTTTCATTATCTGCAATAAAAGCTTTAACTGATGATATTTTTGCAATGCTGGAGGCTTTGGGAAAACTGATGCCTAAACCTCTTAATTTTTGAGTCACAAAATAAAAAGGGGACATGGTACGAAATTGAATAAATTTAAGCTGTTTATAATCAATGTTATATGGATTTATATTGAATCCTGTAGGCCTTTAACCCTTCTTCGTTCAACTGACGTCTAGCTATATCAGTTTCTTAAATGTATTGATTATCATGGAAACGCGACTGTTCATCATGCGCCAGTCAGTTAGTGCAAAAAATCAAAATAGTTCATAAATAATATATGCGATTTGACGTATGTATTATTTATGTGTAATTTAAAGAAAAGATTGAAGAGGTACACATGGAACCATTACAACTGTTTAAAATTTTAGGTGACCAAACAAGGCTCGATATCGTGCTGCTTTTGAAAGCAGCTGGTGAACTGTGTGTGTGTGATATTTATACGGCTTTAAATCTATCGCAACCAAAGAC
This sequence comes from Providencia sp. PROV109, assembly GCF_033681625.1. Classification (NCBI taxonomy): domain Bacteria; kingdom Pseudomonadati; phylum Pseudomonadota; class Gammaproteobacteria; order Enterobacterales; family Morganellaceae; genus Providencia; species Providencia sp. PROV109. Next base: position 3,433,357 of record NZ_CP096320.1, on the reverse strand, counting down.
ATCTCGGCACTTAGCAATGCTAAGAGAGTCAGGTCTTCTGTTAGATTCAAAGCATGGCAAATGGGTTCACTATCGCTTATCTCCGGCATTACTACCATGGGTAAAAAGCATTATTGATGTCACCTATGCTACAGAGAAAAATAGAGTGTCAGGCTTACTTCAAAGTTTGAATGCAAAAGAGATAAATAATCATTGCTCTTAGTGATTTTTTAACTAAACGAATATGAAAATTCGTATATGTTGATTCAATAAGTATTAAATACATATAGTCGATAAGGCTTATTTTAGAGGAGTAAAAGGTGCACGAAAGCACCTTTTAAATGAGGTTGTTATGTTTATTGCCGCATTCATTTTTATTTTAACGATCACCTTTGTTATTTGGCAGCCCAAAGGACTGGGTATTGGCTGGAGTGCTACAGTCGGGGCTGTATTGGCACTGATCTTTGGTGTGATCAGTTTTCAAGATATCCCGATAGTTTGGAATATTGTGTGGAATGCCACTGCGACATTTGTTGCAGTAATTATTATTAGCCTACTTTTAGATGAAAGTGGTTTCTTCGAATGGGCGGCATTACATGTTGCTAAGTGGGGCGGGGGTAAAGGAAGATTACTATTCAGCTATATCGTGCTACTTGGTGCAACGGTGGCGGCTTTATTTGCCAACGATGGTGCAGCATTGATATTAACGCCCATTGTGATTGCGATGTTATTGGCACTTGGTTTCAACAAAGGTACGACATTGGCATTTGTTATGGCTGCTGGGTTTATCGCAGACACAGCGAGCTTGCCGCTGATTGTTTCGAACCTCGTGAATATCGTTTCTGCGGACTTCTTTAATATTGGATTTACGGAATATGCATCAATTATGGTGCCAGTGGATATTGCAGCAATTATCGCAACGCTCGTGACGTTGCATTGGTTTTTCCGTAAAGATATTCCTAAGCAATATGATGCCACTAAATTGAGTGCACCTGCTTTAGCTATTAAAGACATAACGACGTTTAAAGCAGGTTGGCTTGTATTAGTGTTATTACTTGTTGGTTTTTTTGTCTTAGAGCCTTTAGGTATTCCGATTAGTGCGATTGCCGCTATTGGCGCCTTAATTCTTTGGGTGATTGCGGCCAGAGGCCATACGATTAATACCAAAAAAGTATTACGTGGTGCGCCGTGGCAAATCGTCATTTTTTCCCTAGGTATGTATTTGGTTGTTTATGGTTTAAGAAATGCAGGGCTAACCGATTATCTTTCTGAAACGCTCAATTATCTTGCTGATAAAGGACTATGGGTAGCAACGCTAGGCACTGGATTTATTACGGCATTTTTATCATCCATAATGAATAACATGCCCACGGTATTAATTGGGGCTCTATCCATTGAAGGGAGTGAAGCGACAGGGTTAATTCAACAAGCGATGATTTACGCCAATGTGATTGGTGCAGATTTAGGTCCTAAAATTACGCCAATAGGGAGTTTGGCGACATTGTTATGGCTGCATGTTTTATCACAAAAGAACATGACCATTACATGGGGATATTATTTCAAAACAGGGATTATCATGACTATCCCTGTACTCATTATCACACTCGTTGCGTTAGTGCTTCGACTTTCACTGTTAAATTAAAGGTAACCCAATGAATGAGATTACCATCTACCATAACCCCAATTGCGGTACTTCGCGCAATACCCTAGCCATGATCCGTAATGGTGGGGTTGAGCCGACGATTATTTATTATCTAGAAACGCCACCAACTAAAGATGTGTTAATAAAACTTATTGCCGATATGAAAATTACGGTAAGGGCATTATTACGAAAAAATGTTGAGCCGTATGAGCAATTAAATTTAGAACAAGATAGCTATACTGATGACCAAATTATTGATTTTATGTTGCAATACCCAATATTGATTAATAGGCCAATTGTCGTCACGCCGTTAGGCGTAAAGTTGTGTCGGCCTTCTGAAGTTGTGTTAGATATTTTGCCTCAACCTCTTACAAGTGATTTTATCAAGGAAGATGGTCAAATAGTGATTAGTAATCACCATGTAAAACACAAAAAAGGATTAGGTTAATTAGTTTAAAATCTAAGAAAGTTGAGTGTTTTATCTATGTAATTAAATAAAACTTGTTCTAGGGAACACAATACAACTAACTATTATTCACGTTAGCTATCGGTTCCCTATTTTCTTGCTAATCATCTCATGGAAATCTAGCTCTGAAGTGGCATAGTGATATACATTTCAATAGCTTGATTTAAAGTTTTGATTGATCGCATTGTTTGGTTAAATTGTAATATTACTTCATCAGATGTATTACCAGTAAGGAAGTACTCTTCTAGTAATTTACATTCTAATGCGATTTTTTTAGCACCAATAATTTGGCTAGAACCTTCTAAACGATGGCAATAATGCGCTAAATTAAGCCAGTCTTGTTTTTCGAATAAGCGTTCTGCTTGTTGTATATCTTCTATATTTTCTTGAAGACTCGTTTGAAGTAATTTATTTAATAGCTGTTGGTCATCTTGAGTCAACTGCATTAATGCATCTAAATTAATTAAACTATTTAACATTGGTGGAATGGGTTCTTCTGTATCTTCTTCTATTTGTTGAAGGGTGCAGCGTAATAGCAGGGCTTCAATCTGAGATAGACGTAAAGGTTTAAATAGACAGTCATCCATACCCGCTTCTATACAGCGTTGCCGTTCTTCTTGCCTAGCATCTGCAGTTAATCCAATAATAATTAGAGTTTGGGGGGATATTTCCCGTAGTTGCCGAGTTAATTCTAACCCATCAATATCAGGCATATTACAATCGGTAATTACTATGTCTATTGCATTTTTTTTCCATAATTCGAGGGCTTGTTTCCCGCTCTTTGCTTCAGTGACATGATGACCAAATCTTGTTAATTGACGTACTAATAGCAGGCGATTTGCAGGATGGTCATCAACGGCAAGTATTCGTAAGCGTTTATTATTTTTTGTGGTCTTATAAAGTGTCGGAAGCGAAACTCTAGTGTTTTTACGATGCTTGACGGGGATATCTATTAAAAATTGAGTGCCATGCCCTAATTGGCTGTATAATGTAATAGTCCCATTCATCATGGATATAAGTTGCTTACAAATAGCTAAGCCAAGACCTGTTCCTTTATGTTTACTGCTTGATTCAGCTTGGGTATAGGGGGAGAAAATCAATTCTTGTCTGTTCTCTTCAATTCCCATTCCTGTATCAGAAATAATGATCCTTAAAATATTTTCCTCATGGTTTTGGGGGAGATAATTAATGATAACTTCAATAGTTCCTTCGGTAGTAAATTTAATAGCGTTGTTAAGTAGATTGGAAATAACTTGACGTAGTCGAAAAGCGTCAATATATATTTCATCAGGATGGATAGCATTAAGATGATAATGTAGAGAAATACCTTTTTGTTTAGCTAATCCTTCAAATAAACGGACAACGGGAGTTGCTAATTCATTACTTTTTACCCACTCAGGGACGAGTTCCAGTTTTCCTGATTCAATTTTTGCCATATCTAAAATATCGCCTATAAGTCCCATCAATGATAATGCGGACTCATACGGTATTTGAATTGATTCTGTTATATCATCTTGCTGATTTTTATTCGTGGCGGCTAATTCTAATAACCCAATAATTGCGCTGATATGGGTACGAATTTCATGGCTCATGATAGCAAGGAAATTGCTTTTTGTTTGGCTTGCATGTTCTGCGCGTTGGCGAGCACTAGAGAGCTCGATAAGGAGTTGTTCATGTTCAGTTATATCTTGCCAACTACAGATGAGACCAGAGATATTACCTTGGTTGTCTCTATATGCGACTGCTTGATGCACTATGACCCTTTCACCCATTCTATTTTTTATTTGATAACGTTTAGGCGGAGAAACTAGCCTATTAGGCTCATCGAAAAGAGAATGCAATTCTTGATAAATTGTCGATAGCGGGTGTTGTTGTGATGTCAATGAAAGTTGTTTTATGTTTTCATTATCAGGGCTGAAAAAACTCTCCCATGCTGAATTACTATTTATTATCGTTCCGCTTTTATCAATGACATAAATAGGAACAGGAGTACCATTATAAAGAGTTTCTAAGAATATAGCCTGTTCTTGTAAGCGTTTTTGTGTATATTTTCTTAATCGAATTTCACGATGTAAATAATAATTCCATATTAAAGAGGTAATAATAAGAATAGTGGCAATGCAAGCTAATGTGTAGAACTCGGTGCGGTATACTGTCCATGTATCCATTTTAACATCTGGTGAGCCTAGCCATTTATTAGTTAATACTGATATATCTCTCGGCGGAATAGATGCAATCGCTTTATCTAATATGCTATATAACTCAGGCTGGTCACGTCCTACGGCAAACGATATATAAGCTGTATCCTCGCTTAATTGTTCGCTGATTTTTAATCGACTACGAAAATATCGGTCAATCATATAGTGAGCGCTGATAAGATTCTCGATGGTACCATCTACTTTTCCTTCATTGACCATTTGCAAAGCCGTATAGGTATCTTTAGCTTCAATTAATTCCACTTGAGGATAGTTTTTTGTTAGCCAGTCGTGAATTGCATTATCAGGGGTAATCGCAAGTTTTGCTGTCTGAGCAATTTTTTTATGTGCTAATGGCGTGTCTCTAACAATTAAAACAAATGGGGGGAGAACATAAGGACGAGTAAATAGTAATTCTTTATCATTTTTTGAATTTTTTGTAATTGAAGCAATGAAATCCCCTTTATTTTTTTTCAATAAAGCAATCTCATCTTTTTCAGAGCTTGCTTCAATGACTTTAAAATTAATATTTGTTTTGAAATGGATGAGATTAAGTATATCTGCAGAAAGGCCATGAAATTGTTTTTGTGAGTCAAAAAATGTGAAGGGGGCATTTAGTGAATTAATGACGACCTTTAACTCGTTGTGTTGTTTTAGCCAATCTATTTCCTTTTGTGTGAATACCACAGATTGTTTTAGCGCCCATAAATCGGGTTTTGAACTCCAATGATGAAAAATAATATCATGCTGAGCTAATGATATTGAGCTTAAAATGATATCTACAGTACGCTTTAATTGCGCATTTTTAGGATGGAAGAGAAAGACTGGGCCAATATTTTCATTAGAGAAAATCTCAGCAGTGGATAATGTTGTTGCATAGTGGCGTTCAAGTAAAAAATTAGCCACGATCATTCTACCTAGGAAATAATCATTTTCACCAAATGCGACGGAAGATAACGCATTTTGCGGTAAAGGAAAACGTTCAATTTTAGCATCAGGAAAATATTTTTTGATCCATTCATTGCTTGGATAGCCTTGAACTGTAGCAATACGAGCACCATGAGGTATGGGATGCTTGTTGGACATTGCCGCTTTTCGTGAAATAAGTACAGGATAATCAGGGATATATGGAGCGCTTTTGAGAAAACCATAGCTCTCGTTTCTTTGCCTTTTGCCATCATCAGCTAACATATCTATCTCGCCATTGAGCAGACCCTGTAATGCTATATCTCTATTTGGGTAGTAGATAATTTTGAAGCGCAAACCTAAGTTACGCATGATGGTCATGATGCTATCTGCAGAAATTCCTTTATAAATTCCTGATTCTAATACTAAATCAAAGGGAGGGTTATTAGGAGCGTAGACACCAATCGCTAATTCTTGTTTTTCTCCTAGCCATCTCCAATCATAATCACTTAATTCAAATTTTGATGGGAGAATTTCAATTTGGCTATAAAGTCTGACTTCATAAGGTTGGAATGCAGAAAATGAGCAAGGAAACAGACCAATAAGCAAGCAAACTATTAGGATTAGGTTACGCATCGATATATTAATCCAAATTATTGCGTTGAATAAAGTCGTATAGCTCTGCAATATTATGAAGATCTAATTTAAGCATTAGTCGTCTTTTATAAGTGCTAACAGTTTTATCGCTGATGCGCATTTGTTGTGCAATGTTAATGCTTTTCATCCCTTTAGCCAGTAAATGTAAGACTTGTAGTTCTTTTGTGGAGAGCTCGGCGATTTTTTGTTTGTCATTAAGATGATTACTAGGAGAAGCATCCATTTTATTCAGATTAAGTGGAAAGTAGCCATATCCATTTCTAATCGCATGAATTGCGACATGTAGTTCCGTTAAGTTATTGCGTTTGCTAATAAAACCACTGGCACCGACACTTGCACAGCGACGAATGTAATGGTCATCATCTTTTGCAGATAACACAAGAAGCCCTCCCGTGTAGTTATTTTTACGCAATCGCTGCATGACATCAATCCCATTAAGTGATGGGATATCTATATCTATCATGATTAAGTCGGGAGAGAGAGTTTTAGCAAGTTGGATAGCTTCATGGCCATCAGCGGTTTCCCCTACAATGGTCATGTCATCTTTTTCTAATAGTATTCTTACAGCAAGCCGTGCTACTGGATGGTCATCGACTATCAGTACTGTTTTCATATTTTTCCCTTTCTGGCTAGTAAATTAAAGCGCGATGAACATAGGTGCAGGTGCCAAATGAAAAATTAATTGTTTTTTTTATTAGTTTAATGAGCGTTTGAATTTGCTGCAATGTATATTTTTGTAATATTTATCTGTCATAAATTTAATAATTAACTTACATAAATTGCTTTTTTGTCTTATTACATTTTATGGCTATTCCTCTCAAAATACACCTATGCACTGTGGCTGTGTTCAGATGTCTCTACTGTTTTATGGAAAATACAATAGAGCCTTCAATTCTTAATAATTAGATTAGCCTAAACTAAACCTAGGAGGTGAATGATATTATTTTAATAGATAATGACGATCATGGAAACTAACTTTACGAAACTATGTTTTTCTCTATTTCACTACATAGAGTGTATCTCGCCATTTCTATTTAACAGATTAATGGCATAAGGATTAATAAGTTAATGGATTAAACAGGTACCACAGACATTAATGGGAATTAATGTGGTAGTGATAACCATAATATATTAATAAATTAAATATTTTAACACTGGGTTATATATTGATTCAGTAAAAAAGGAATTAGAAATGAAAAAGATTATTGCTACTGCTATTTTTGCTGCGCTTTGTGTTGGTCAAGTTGCTAATGCTAAAGACGGTACAGTTAAATTCGTAGGTGATATCGTGACTGCACCATGTGAGGTAGCACAGAACTCTTGGGACCAAACTGTTCAAATGGCTCAAGTTAAAACAGCTACATTCGCAGATGCAGGAGCTAAATCAGCGGATAAGAAATTCCAAATCAGCTTGCTGAATTGTGATGTGGCGCAATTCAAGAATGTAGCTGTTTCATTCGCGGGCCAGGCTAACGGAGATGATGCAACACTTTTAGCACTTGATGGCGGCCAAGGTGCAGCTGAAAACGTTGGTGTGGCAATCTATGACGGTAAAGGTAAAAAATTAGCTTTAGGTACAGCGACTGCTGATACTGCATTACAAGTTGGCTCAAATACTCTTTACTTCTCAGCAGCTTATGTTTCTACTAAGAAAGATGTGAAAGCGGGTTCTGCTAATGCAACAGCAGACTTCAACCTGACTTATAAATAATAGTGAATTTCCTTCAGGCCACTATGCTGGTGGCCTGCTTTTTGTTCGAAGGGGATGTAATGATTCTTAATAGCCTTTTTATTAATAAGTTAATACTTGTTTTTTTACTCATGTGTTTTAGTTTCTCTATTTATGCTGCTGGTGGTGTCGTTGTCGGTTCCACCCGTGTTGTATTTGATGGCTCAAAGAGAGAAGCTAATCTTAGTTTAAAGAATAACAATGATAAAAGTACTTATTTAATTCAGTCCTGGGTTGAAGATGCATCAGGGAATAATAAGACTCCATTTATTATAACACCGCCACTTTTTAAATTAGACCCGGTTAAAGAAAATATGTTGCGTATTGTGCGTGCTGGTGGAAATTTACCTGAAGATCGCGAATCGGTTTATTATGTAAATGTAAAAGCTATTCCACCCGCTCCAGCTGAAGAAAGTGCTAATACTTTACAACTAGCAATTAAAACTAGAATGAAATTATTCTATAGACCTGCTGGTTTGAAAGGTAACCCAATGGATTCCTATAAGGCTTTAGTATGGAAAAAAGAGGGTGATAGCCTGCGTATAGTTAATAATACGCCTTTTTCTGTCACATTAAGTGAAGTGAAAGTGAATGGTAGTGAAATAGATAAAGTCGACCTTGTCCTGCCAATGAGTAGTACTAGTTATAAACTACCATCAAAAGTAAATATAGGTGCTCAGGTAGTGTTTACAACTATTAATGATTATGGCGGCACTTCTGAATTGCAAAAAGCAATACTTCAATAAACAAGCAAAATATTAAATAGAATAATAACGTTTTAGTGCATTTTATTATTAAATTTTTATGGAAATTTTTGCGCAATATATTTATTAGAGGGAACGAGGGAATGAACAAAACACGATATAGAAAGAATTTTTTGGCCTTCTCTTGCATTACATTGGGAATATTTAGCGCCTATCCTGTTTTAGCCAAAGAATTGTTTAACTCTCAATTTTTAGAAAATATTAATAGTAATAGCGTTGCGGATTTTTCTTTATTATCAAAAGGTGATGTAGACCAATTACCTGGTGAGTATTTGGTTGATATTTATGTTAATGAACAATCAGTAGCGAAACAGAATATAAAATTTAGTACCAGAGAGAATAAAGCAAGCTATTCCTCTGATAGCGTAGCACTTGAGCCTTGTATATCATATGAACAACTACAAGCTTATGGTGTACGTGTTGAAGCCTTTCCACAGTTAGCACAATATGGAAAGGACCCCGTTCAATGCAAGCCATTCTCAGCTTTTGAGAAAATTATCCCTTATGCATCATCTCATTTTGATTTTAATCAGCAGAGATTGTATTTGAGCTTTCCACAAGCATCTTTGACCAATTTAGCAAAGGGAACGATTGACCCGTCAATGTGGGATGAAGGAATCCCTGCACTACTAACAAATTATAGCTTTACAGGGAGTAACTCGACGAACACAGGCAGTCATATTAGTGATAAGTCAAGTGATAGCTATTTTTTGAGTTTACGTTCTGGGCTTAACGTGGGGGCATGGCGCTTACGTAATTATTCAACATGGAATAGTAGCAATGGTAATAATAGCTGGAGAAATATTAATACCTATCTCCAGAGGTATATTGCTCAGTTGAAGTCGCAAATAATTATGGGGGATACCTATACACCTGGCGATATTTTCGACAGTGTACAGATTCGTGGTGCACAAATTGGTACCGATGATGACATGCTAGCAGATAGCCTGAAGGGCTATGCACCTGTGGTACGTGGGATTGCACGTACTAATGCGACGGTGACGATTAAGCAAAACGGATATACCGTTTACCAGAGTTATGTGGCTCCTGGCCCATTTGCTATCACTGATTTGTATCCAACCGCCGCGAGTGGCGACCTTGAAGTAGAAATAAAAGAGTCGGATGGAACAATCCAAAGCTTTATTCAACCCTTTGCGAGTGTGCCTGTTTTGCGCCGTCAAGGGCAAATTAAGTATGCATTTTCTGCGGGACAATATCGTAATGGTCACAGTAGCCAGCGGCCATTTATAACGCAGGGCTCACTTGTTTGGGGGATCCTAAATAGCTTGACCGCTTATGGTGGCCTGCAAGTTGCAGAACGCTACCGTTCTCTGGTGCTAGGGGTTGGTCAGAATATCGGCGATTTTGGTGCATATTCTTTTGATATTACAACAGCTCATAGCGAAGATGTAACACGATATGGTAATGGCTCTACAGGCCAATCTTATCGCTTATTGTATTCTAAATCTTTTGCAAATACGGGAACGGACTTTCGTTTATTAGGGTACCGTTATTCAACAGAAGGGTTTTATACCTTCCAAGAAGCTGTTGAGCGTCGATATCAAGATTGGGATTTTGCAGACGATAGCCGCTATTCTTACCATCGACGCTATCGCCTTGAAGGAACATTAACGCAGCAACTAGGTAAAGATTTAGGGTCTATCTATTTTTCTGCTAACCGACAAGATTTCTGGAAAGGGCAAGGTAAGCAAACTCGATTACAAGTAGGTTATAACAATAACTGGGGCCCTTTAAATTATGGTGTTTCTTATAGTCGAGCGACATATCCAAACCAAAGAGAGACAGACCAAATATTCAGCTTCAATGGTTCATTTCCGCTCTCTGCGTTATTACCTAACACATGGGCGACTTACAATATGGTTAGTCAGCGCCATGGAACAACAACCCATCAAGCGGGGTTATCAGGCACATTACTTGATGACAATAACCTAAGTTATAACGTGCAACAAAGTTATGGTACTAAGGGGAAAGGTAATGGTGGTAGTGCCAGTCTTAGCTATCGTGGCGGCTACGGTAATATGAACTTTGGTTATAACTATAGTAAAGATTCTAGGCAGCTAAACTATGGCGTTGAGGGGGGAGTTCTAATCCATGGCGATGGTGTAACACTTTCCCAACCAATTAATGGAACTGCAATATTAGTGAAAGCGGTTGGTGCCAAGGATACCAATATTACAAGTTATACTGGTGTTAAAACAGACTGGCGGGGTTATGCCGTATTACCTTTTGCTCAAGCCTATCGATTTAACCATGTTGAGTTAGATACAAGGACATTAGGTGACAATGTAGAGTTGCAAGAGAGCGCTAAGAGTGTTGTGCCGAGTAAAGGTGCAATTTCCAAGGTTGAATTTATCACGCAAGTTGGTTATCGCGCATTGATCACATTAAAACACAAAAACGGCACAGTGATACCTTTTGGCGCATCCGCACAGCTAGTGCAAAACAATGGAAAAGTAGTGAATAGTTCCATAGTTGGAGAGGGTGGTCAGCTATTTATCAGTGGGTTACCGGAAAGCGGCAAGCTGGAAATTAAATGGGGACGTCAGGCAGCGCAGAGTTGCTTCGTTAATTATCAATTACCTGTGAAACCATCGAGTAAAGATACCGTTGGTATTATCCAGACTCAAGCGGTATGCCAGTAATTGGGAGATTGTAATGAGAAAGTTATTTAATGTTCATATTCCAAAGCGATTGTGGGTTTCTAGTTTGTTGGTTTCTTCTTTTTTGATGGTTTCTGGCAATGTTTTTGCTGCAACACCATATCGTTATGATGTATGTGCACCAACAACATCTGCTGCTAATTATAATTTTATTCTTTCTGGTGGGATTGATGCTGCATTTAATAAAGCGGGAGTGGAGCTACCATCAAAATTTACTTGGAATGAAGGGAAATCATACCAAATAACTTGTACATGTACCCCTGGACAACGGATTGGTCAGACATACTATTGGGGAAACTATTATGCAACTGGTGGTGCAGCAACGGGGGGCCATGCACCAGGTTGGCACCGTGTAAATGAGTATATAGACATTAAAGCTCATGTGGCAATTTGGGATCAATCAATTAATGATACAGTTATGCATGAAGTCCCATTCAATGAAATATCCAATAAGACACCGGAGGGAGTGTGTCCCAATACTGATCTCAATTCTTTTGGCAAAAGTTATATTAAGGAAACGATAACGAGTGGAGGTAAAGGGAAAATAGATGTTTACATCAAGAAACCATTTGTGGGAAGAGTTTCTCATTCTGTTCCCTCGTTGTTAACACTTCAGTCGTCATTAGACGTTCAAGTGCCAGGACAGCCAATAGCTATGATCGGAGTTAGCATAGATATTACTGCTCCGCAGTCCTGTGAGATTAATGCGGGCCAGAGTATTTCTATTCCGTTCAATAATGTCCCCCAGCGAGCTTTCGTGACAGCAGGTAAAGGAGGGATGCCCGCTGGTGTGGTTCCGCAATCTAAAACATTAAGCATAAAATGCTCAAATATGGACGCTTATGCAAATTTAGATATGCGCTTTATTGGTACTGCTGACTCAAACCGAACTAATGATGGTTTTAGTACAGATAATAAAGATATTGCTATTGCAATAGAAGGGCCTAATGGTCGCTTAACACCGACTACAGGGAAACTCCCTTTGCAATTAGATAGTAATCAAAATGGTTCGGTAACTATCAAAACTTACCCTTTCAGTAGTACTGGTCTAGCCCCTGCGGTTGGTAAATATTCATCAATTGTAACTGTGCGTTTAGACTTTAGATAATGACAATGGAGATAAATATTATGAGTAAGGCAATGGAGCGTAGTCGTAATTTCCTGTGGTCGGAAATGAAAAAAGTGGGTGTTTTATCATTATTGATTGCAGTTAGCGGTGCAGCACATGCAGCGGATATTACATTGAACTTTAGTGGAAATGTTGTGGTAACAGGGTGTGATATCTCTGCTAGCAGTAAAACAAAAGCGATTGCTTTCGGTACTGTAGATTTGGCAAAAGCGACAGCAGGTGGGACAGGGTCTTCGGCCTTAAAAGATGTGGATTTTTCTTTAGATTTTACCAATTGCGTGAACCTTAAGAATATCAGCTTAGTGATGGATACAACCAAAGCTGTGACGGGATTTGCTGATTACTATTCTATCGATGAGGGTGCGGGGAAAGCTGGTGGCTTAGCGGTTGGTATTAAGGGAACAGATACAGCAAAAACTGTTCAATCACCAGGAAAAGAGGTTTTGTGGGCAAAAACAGCAGCAACAAATAATATTCCTTTTAAAGCCACATTATATAAAACCGGTGCAGTAACTGCGGGAGCAATTACAGGGCTTGTGAATGTTACTGTGAAATATAATTAGTATTAATTATCTATTTTAAAATATTACTTCTAATAATATAGAACCAAAGGTTACATAAATGAAAAAAACTTTTGTATTAACGCTAATAAGCGCTATGGCAGGTATCGCTTTAATTTCAGGCGCACAAGCGGCTGATGCAACATTAACATTGAAAGCAACAATAAAGTTGGCGGGTTGTGATATTTCAACAGGTACAGGTAAAGACCAATTAGTTGACTTTTCAGATGTTACCGTAGTTAAAAATGCGGTCAAAGGAAGCTCAATAGCTAAAAAGGATTTTAATCTGCAATTTCAAAATTGTGCAGACTTGAAGGGCATTGATGTTTCAATGAAAGGTACTGCTGATACGGATTTCGCCGGTGGAGAACTGTTTGCGATTGATAAAGGTACAAATATGTCCAAAGGCGTTGGTGTCAAAATTATTGCGAAAACAACCGGTGGAGAAAAAGTCCAGAAGCCAGTCGGTGATACGGTTGTTTGGGGAAGTCTTTCAGGGGCTAGCGTGACTTTACCTTATCGTGCTGAACTAGTTAAAACGTTAGATACGATAACCGGGGGAGATGTTCGTTCAGTTGCCGAAGTTAGCGTAGCATATAAATAAAATATTAATAGATTGAATGGTGTTATAGATATTTAAAATAACTGATGGTATTGTCGTTTTATTATCTTAAAACGACATGAAAATTTAATTTATCTACTTTTATTATAGAAGTGATTCAATAATTTATATGCATATTATAAGGCAATGATTAATTCAAGAACTAGCATCTTTATTCGTTAATTTTGATTTGCGATTATTATTTGGACTGATTATGAAATTATATTCGTATAGGTATTGTTATATTTTTGGCATAGTTTTTTCGCTATGCCCTCTATTTTCATCAGCTAGTGATTTATCGTTAAATTTTACTGGAAATGCAATTGTTACAGGGTGTGATGTTGAATTTGGAAATAGTGGTAAGAATCAAGAAATCGATTTTAAAACAGTAACAACGACGAAAAGTGGAACTGGTCTTTCTGGCTTGGTCACTCAACCATTTTCATTAAAATTATCTAGTTGCGTGGGAACAATTAATAAAGTTTCTGTGAGTATGTCTGGTAAGGCTGATACTGGCTTTCCTGAATACTTTGCCATTAATAGTGGCACTGGCAGTGCGCAAGGGTTGGTTTATGGTGTGAACGTAAAAGGGGACAAGAATAAAAAGCAAAAACCCGATGGTACAGTTGTTGAGTGGTCATCGACGGCACAGCCATTAGAATATGAAGCCACTTTGTATAAAACAGGGAATGTTGACGGTGGTCTCGCACAAGCGAGTATTGATATCAGTATTGGGTATCAATAAATAATAGCTATTTAATATGGGAGAGAGAGGATGAACATAAGCCGTTTATTCAGGGGAACTGTTTTAGTCGCAGGTATAAGCTTCGTTTCATCAGGGGCACTGGCTTTGGATGCTTCTGTTCAGATTAAAGGCAAAATAAAATTGATGGGATGCGAGGTTGATACCGGATCAAAAGATCAAACTGTTGATTTTAAAAGGGTCAATGTGCCGGTGAGTTACCCTTCAGGAAGTGTTGTAGCCGAGAAACCATTTACGATTAAACTACAAAATTGTGAATCAACCGCAGTTGCTGATGTTTCGATGAGTGGTACCCCAGATAGTTTTAATGCGGATTATTTTGCATTAGATTCTACGAGCCAGGATTCAGCAAAAGGAATCGCACTGCGTATTAAATCAACAAATGGGGATGTTCAGAACCCTTCAGGTAAAGTAGTGACATGGCGTTTTAATTCATCAAGTAGTGAACAATTATTAACATATAATGGTGCATTAATTAAGACGAGTGATATCACTAACGGTAAAGTGAATGTAAATGCAGAGTTTAGCGTTAATTATCGTTAATTTTAATATAGAAAGATAATAGTGTGTTAATTAATCTAATAATAATGGTTTAATAACTTTTATTATATGAGCTTATGATTGTTTTTTTATTTGAGAAATATAAGTTTATTGGAAGTTGTAAATCTCGAATACGCTTTTTTATAGCATATCAGGGCGTTAAACTTTAAGGCTACAACACTAAAAATAATAGTGTCGTTATAATTAGGACAGTACGTATGAGCGTATATAACACTGAAATTTCTAATAGTTTTATTGGGCAGCAGGTTCGCAAACGCCGCCTTCTTTTAGGTTGGTCTGCGAGTACATTGGGGAAAAAATCAGGCTTGAGCCAACAACAAATTTCACGCTATGAAAGAGGAACACAGAATTTCACTATTTATCGTTTATGTATATTTGCAAATATACTAGAGTGTGACTTAAATTACTTTTTGGGGCATGAAACTGATCTTGGCTACCCATTATAAGTTGAATATTAAATTTAATAGCTTCTTGAGAGAGGAGCTATTAAAAATCAACATATGTAGACATAATCTGTTTATACTTGATGAAAACATCAAAAAAGATGGCAACAAATAAGCTCCTATGCTTATTTATAATATCTGTCTGTTTTATAAAAAAGTATGTTTAGTTTACATATATTGCTATGGTTATAGCAGTATTATGTTTTTTGGGACGAATAGAAACGGTATTATTTGGGGATCTTGTGAAAAATGTAAATGCTAACTCAGCAATGCTAAAAGGATGCTTCTAGCTGGCTGGTTGCTTATGGTATAATAATCGCACAAAAATATTGTGCTACAGCTATACTTTTTAAATCTTATTTTTAATCCATTTTACATTGGATACCCCAGTAATGAACATTAGTCAGCTTAAAAGCTTTGTTGAAGTAGTGAGGAGTGATTTTAATATCACCAATGCGGCTGAAAAATTGTATACCTCTCAGCCAACTGTCAGTAAACAACTTAAAATATTGGAAGATGAGTTAAACGTTTCATTATTCAATCGAAAAAATAATAACTTATTGTCGCTGAGCCCGATTGGTGAAAAAGTTCATCATGTTGCGTGTGATATTCTTGCGCAGTTCGATAAAATTAAAAGTATCGTGTCTCATGAAGACTCGACGATAAAACAAAACCTGCATATTGCAACAACTCACACACAGATCCGCTATAAATTGCCTCAAGTGATTGAGCGTTTTAACACACGCTACCCCAATATTTCTTTGCATTTCCATCAAGGTGCGCCTGCTCAGATTGCAGAGATGGTAAACAATGGCGATGTGGACTTTGCCATTGCGACCGAGTCTATGCACCTTTATGATGATTTATTGGTGATGCCTTGTTACCAATGGTCTCGCAGTATTATTGTTCCACATGACCATCCATTGGCTCAGTGTGAACAGCTTAAGATAGAAGACCTTGCAGACTACCCGTTAATTACTTATGTTTTTGGTTTTACAGGGCATTCAAAGCTCGACCAAGTCTTCTATCAACATAAATTAACGCCAAATGTTGTTTTAACTGCCGTAGATACTGAAATTATTAAATACTATGTGAAACGTGGTGCTGGGGTAGGTATTATTTCAACCGTGGCTTTTGACCCTGAGGAAGATAGTGAGGCATTACGCTGTATTGATATCAGCCACTTAGTAAAGCCAAGTTATACACATGTTTGCATCAATAGGCATATGCATTTAAAAGATTATATGTATGATTTTATTTCTAATTACGCACCTCACCTTGATTTGAACTATATTCATCAGCCGAATCAATGGGTACCTACAGAACAGAGCGAACGTGATCAGTTATACCGAGAATTGCCAGAATTGTAACTTATAAGTGAATGACTAAGAAAAAAGCCGAGTAATTGATTGTCCAACTATTGGGGGTCACTTCAATTTACTCGGCTTTAGTATTACTGTGTGTATTATATTTATTCTAACGAGTGGCAATATTAATAAAAATTTGAGCGCCAATCAGTAAACAATCGTCATCAACAAAATAAGGGTTAGCATGTAAGTAATTATTAATCCCTTTTGCTTGATTACCACTTCCTAAGAAGTACATGGCTCCGAGTTTATCTTTAGTGGCATTGATCATATAACTGAAGTCTTCACTGCCAGTCATTGGCTTACCATTTGAATCAATCTGCTCAATCGGTAAGAAGGCGGCAGCGGCATCATAAATCACTTTGGCTGCTTGTGGGTGGTTGACAACGGCAGGATATCCGCTGGCTTCCAGTGTTGTTTTAAACCCACCGCCTTCACTACGAGCCACAATTTCATGGAAGCTGGCTTTTAATATTTTGTCCGTTTCTTCATCCATTGAACGGATCGTTCCGCGTGCTTGCACATGATCCGCCAGCGCATTTGGGATGGTTCCCCCGTTAATCATGCCGCAACCAAATACGGCAGGGCTGAAAGGATCAGTTTTTTTGGCAACAATGTAGTCCATATAATCAATGATACGCGTTGCTTCGCGGATAGCATCTAACCCTTTATGAGGGGTTGAGCCGTGAGCAGAAACACCGTGGACATCTAGTGTCCACGCTGAGCCGTATGAGGACATAACCCCAGAATTGAATTTAATATAACCCGTTTCAAATGCAGCATCATTGTGTAGGCCGTAAACTTCGTCTACTCCTTCCATACACCCCATTTCTACCATTTTGTTAGCACCTGGCACACGCATATCTTCTTCTGCCATTTGGAAGATAAAGCGGACGTTATGGGTGAGCTCAGAACGGTTTTCACTGAGGTACTTCGCTGCCGTTAAAGCGATGGTCATGTGGGTATCATGTCCACAGTTATGAGCGCAGCCTTCATGGACAGAACTGTGCTCATTGCACGTTAAATCAGGCATTTCAAGGCCATCAATGTCAGTACGATAGGCAATCAAGCGCTTTGTTGGGTCGACAATCAATTCAGCGGTAAAACCTGTGTAGCCTTCGAATAAACGAATGTTATATCCAAAGCTTTCCATCAATTCACGGCAATATTGTGAGGTTTTGAATTCCTGCCCAGACAATTCAGGGATTTTATGTAAATCCTGACGTGTTTTTTTGCTAAATGTTTCTAAAGCAAAGAGCTTTTCACTGATATTGTATTTATTGGTCATTATGTTTTATCCCGTATACAAAAAGCGTTTTTAATGCTGTTAAAAGGCCCCTGGTGTGAGCATGGAATAATGAACAGCACGCTCATTTAATTTATGTGTATTTTAAAAACTAGATTCAGAAATAGGGTGATTTCTACTTCTACTCGTTATTTTTTATCTATCAATTTATAGGGTCAATTTTAGCGTGGATATTAAAAAATTGAGCGTGACGGAGATCGTGTTTATATCATATCAGTATTGCATGGCTCATGAATAATAAGGATGGTAATTTATTAAAATAATAATAAAAAATTATAATTTCAATTAAAATCCTTTTATATCAATTTGTTATGATTTTGTTTTTCAATTTTAATATTAAGGATATTTATATTTTAAAGCGAGCCTGAATAGGGTTTAAGTTAAATTTTTTATTTAAAGTAGGGCGGTGATTGGCATGATTTTAGAAATTTTTTAAATGAGATGGTGAATGTAAAAAGAAATTAAATTAATGCGAAGAAAAAATTTTAAAGGTGGGATAAAAGCTAAAAAAATCATATTCCCCTTATTATAATTAACATAGCAATAAGGGGAATATTTTAATAATTAGTTCTTAAAAGAGCCGATAAATGAGAGGTATTCCTCTTTGCTCATTAATGGGGTGTAATCAGCTAACATCTCATCAGCTTGGGATGCATCATCAAATAACAGGTCAATAATTGCCATTGCCATCATTTGAGCTGGGCGGATATAGGCCATATCATCATCAAAAACAACGTAATCTTTACCATGCAAACCACCACGAATTGCGCCAATCCATGGGTGACTCACTGGCATGATATGTGATAAGTCACCTGTATCCGTGCTTCCCGTCATGTGCCCAGCAACCCAAACATTTTCTTCACCAATCAAGTCATGGGCATTTTGCTGCAACAAATGGTTCAACGTATCGTTGTTATACAGTGGGAGGTAACCCGGTAAATCTTTGACTTCTACCTCTGCACCGACAGACATTGCACCAGCAACCAATGCGCGAGTAATACGCTCATTCGCATCAATCATTGCAGGGACATTTGACGCTCGGACATAACTTTCCATACGGACATCACTTGGGGTGACATTGACCAAATCGCCGCCTTGCGTGATGATCGGATGAAAACGAATATAATCTTTTTCTTGGAAGGTCTCGCGGATCGCATTCACTCCCATAATCCCCATCATTGCGGCATTGAGGGCATTGACACCTAAGTGAGGGGCAGCCGCAGCATGAGATGCTTTCCCTTTGTAATTAATCAACTTGCCAATAAACCCATTGGTGGTGGTCGATATTTCAATAAAACCGGTATCACGTTCTGGTTTGACACTGGTTAAATGAATTTGCATCGCCATATCGATATCATCAAATTCACCAAGGGATATCAGCTCTGGCTTACCGCCGATATAACTAATTTTTCCTTGTTCAATCAGTTTATTACGATAAGCCAGTTCAACATACTCCTCAGCGGGAACGGCGAAAGGAACGACGTCTCCCGCGAGGTATTGCATAGCACCTGACTTAACCAGACCAATAGTCACAGCCATCATATTAGCGATTTGAGCATTGTGCCCGCAGCAATGGGCTGCACCCGTTAAATCATCGGCTTCTGGGTGTTCTGCACAAATAATCGCATCGAGCTCACCAATAACAGCAATACTATGTTTACTCCCTTTTCCACCTTTTAGGCGCGCCTTAACACCTGTTAATGCGAGTTGGTTTCGGTAATTAACGCCTAGCGCAGAAAATGCAGCTTCCACTTTTTTTGCTGTTTTGATTTCTTTGTAGCCTAGCTCAGGCTCTGCCCAAATATCATCTGCTAATTTCTTTATATCCCCTTTATGGGATGCAATTGTCTCGCAGACGATGGCTTTCAATTGGTCTTTGGTCATTGTCATGGTAAATATTTCCTCTTGTTAGATAACGCCGCTCCATGAAAGTGTCACTTGACCAATAAGTGCAGCGAATAAGAATGTTCCCGTAAAGACCGCCAGTGAAACTGGGATGATACGCCATGAAATAGCTTTAAATTTATCAATATCTTTACCGAGTGAAAGACCGGCAAATGCAAGTACCGTCGTACTAATAACAGCAAGTGATATTTTACCTGTCATTGCGATCATTTCTTTATCGTAAGGGAATAACGGTGAACACAAACCGGCAGCAATTAAAGATACCCAGAAAATTACAGGTAACTTACCTAATGGTGGGATTTGTGCAATTAAGTATGCCACAAATGACATCCCCCCTAATAATGCCATGGCGATAAGTGAGTCACTAAAGACTGCGCCAAAGCTGCCGCGGCCATAAATTGAACCGCCGAGTGCATCTCCCAGTGAAGTGAAGATGATGACTAACACGATGATTATTGCAATTTCTGCCATCTTTTTCATGATCTTATATCCTTATTCTGTATCTGCTGATGCTGTTGCACGTTTTCTTTTCAACTTGTTGTATAAGAAAGAGGCAAACGGTAAGGAGAAGAAAATATAGATGTACAGACCTAATACTGAAGACATCAAGTTTGCGGAGGATGAAAATGCTTGAATATCCGCAGCGTGTTCAGGATAAAGCTCCAATAATGGTGCGACTGACGCAGCTAGCATCGAGCCACTTCCGACCCCGGCTCCCATTGCTAAAGCGAGAGGGCTCATAATATCAAGTCCAGCGATAACACTGGCGATGATGCCCATCCAAACGGCTCCGTACAATGTTCCGCAAATATACATTGCCATAACACCACGGCCTTCTGGTGAACTTAAACCATATTTGGCTTCAATAATGGCAATATTAGGTTCACGACCGATAGAGTAGGTCGCACCAACAGCTTCACGGCCCATGCCTAACATGATAGCAAGTGGTAAACCAAGTAAAATGGTACCAATAAAGTGACCGATTTCTTGCAATATTAATGCGCCACCGGCTTGAATAATTTTTTCCCAAGATGCACCAACGGAGGTGCTCAATTTTGCAATTAAGATAACTAACGCGACACTCATTATAGAGCTAGCGTGTGCCATGTTTTTTTCGCTGAGAATTTTGAATTTTGGAAAACTGATAATACCACCCATCAACATGGAATAAAGCATTGGAAAAACCATGACTAAACTGATTTTAATTTGCCCTATAGCTTCCGAAAGAAGAATGATAAGTAAGCTAACCAAAAGCAACTTACTATCTTTTAATATACCCATAGTGTTACCTTTCATTGGAAATGTTTTTAAGAGTTATTCGTATATATTTATAATAAAAATGCATCATTTTCGTATTCATACTATCCATGAAACTATTTTCCTGACAATATTCCGAAAGTCTCTTAGCCATGCCGAAAAGGCATGGTTAAAATCAATAAATTAAAATAATTAATAAAAATGGAGTCTTTGAATTGTTTTTCGCATTTCAATATTAAAAATATTTTTATTTTTCAGTGCGATACAAAAATTTATTAAATTTTTAACATATTGTTTCATAAGTGATTTTTATTTTCAGATGCATTAATGCGAAGAGTTATCAAATACCTAATAAATGTGAGGTTGTTCAGGTTTTATGTATTTTTATATGAAAAGGTTTTATTTTTATTGAGTTTGCATAATGGTGAAAATTGAGGAGTTTCTGGGTTTTGTTGTTGTATTTTTGGGTTTTAAGTTCTACTTTAATCTGCTTTAAATTTAATTATTAGTTTAATAAACCAATGCGTTTTTTTGTTTTTCTTTCAAAAAAATTTGATAAATTACAATAATGTTGTATTTGGCAGTGATATTTGACTTGGATCGCAATTCTGAATATTCATTAATTAGAAAGCAATAAATGAGTCGAAATTTTATTTTAGTCTAAATGCTGATATTAATGTTATCCGTAACATATCAACTGCTATTTGTTTATAGCATCTCAAAAAATACAAAGGCACGAATGGCGCGAACAAAAAAGTATTTATTGTTAATTTATGGTGAGTCATCTTTTTATCACAACGGTATTGTAATCGGTAAATCTAAAGTAAGGTGTTTATGGCCATTACCCTAAAAGATATCACCAAAGACAATTGGGTGGATATCATATGTCTCGAAATAACCAAAGAGCAGGAAGACTTTGTCGCTCTTAACTCAGAGTCAATCGCAGCCTCAAAATTTTTTGATTATTATATTAATCGAGGTATCTATGTTGATGATGAGCCTGTTGGCTTTGTTCAATATTATTCAAACCATGAAAATGGTAGGCCTGAAGAGGTGTTTATTGATCAATTGATGATTGATATAAAACATCAAAGAAAAGGTTTTGGTTCTAGGGCTATTCCGCTAGTTCTCGAGGAAATTAAAAATTTGGGCAAATATAAGTCCGTATCAATTTGCTATGTCGAAGGTAATGACATCATGAAACCTTTTTTTGAACAATTTGGCTTTTCTGTTGTTGAGCAAGATGAATTTGATGAAACTATTATGCGGTTATTTTTCTGATACTAAAGTGATAAATATCCACTCCAACTAAAAGTTAGCAGCGGATATTTATAGAGCGGTAAATCGGCAGTATTTATCTAAAATTGCGCATTTAATCCTAAGCGTAGTGTGCGGCCCGGGGCTGGCATCATACTACGTGTCAGTGGGTCGATATAATAACGATCAGTTAAGTTGGTTACTAAGAATTCGACATTAATATTTTTGTCAATTTGGTAACTTGCATAGGCATCCGCTGTAAAGGTGGGTGTCCAGTGCATTGGACTGTTGTTCGCCATCGAATAACTTCCCGGGAACTGTTGCATCAGTTTGCGTTCATCTTTATTTTGCACACTACTGGTATAACGTAAACGTGTTCCCACTTCGAGATCTTCATCCATAAAGCGCATGCCTAGGTTGGAGTTAATCGCATATTTAGGCTGTAATTGTGTGCGTAAAAAGCCACCGGGGAAACCTGCTGTTGTACATTGGGAGAGATTATAACGGTTAGTTGGGTCTAAATTAGCGGGCGCGGAGTCATCACAAACTTCATTTTTGAGGCGGTAATCAACACCAATATCCATAAATACCCCACCATTATCGTAGCGAGCTAAGGCTTCAATCCCTGCGGTTTTATGTTCTTTTACTTGAACGAAATTAAGACGCCCATCGCGGTCAAATGCATTTTCGATGACCGTATGGTAATAGCCTATTTTAACATCGGCATGGCGTTCTGCTCCGAGGAAACCCTGTAAATTACGTGAATAACCAAATTCAAAGGTTTTTGCACGTTCGGGTTTAAATGCCATCCTCTCTTTACGAGCTTCACTTTCGCCTGCAAATCCAATGCTACTTTCGAAGATACTCGGTAAGCGTACTGTTTCAATGTAACGTGCATAAACACGGTCGTTATCAGACAACCAAATATTGGCACCAAAAGCGGGGGCCCAGCCATGGCTTTTTTGCTTGCCTGAGAATTTCCATTTTTCTTCTTCAGTAAGTTCACGTTTGATGTCATCTGATGGGTGTGAGTAACTTGAACCATACACATAAACTTCTTTACCGGTTACTGGGTCGACTGCGCGAGCTTGAGAGTCAAAAGTTCCGTTATGGAAAGGGTTCGTTTTGGTGGTATAGCGCCCATCGTTATCTGATTTCCATTCAGTGCGGAAATTAACGTCTAAAACGCCATTTTCTTCTGGGTGCTGAGAGTTTTTTCTCTTGGTGATGAAAACGGTATAGTTCGTATCATCAAGTCCTATTGTTTTGAGTAAGATTTGTTTATTTTGATAGGCACCATTGAAGGGTTGGTAACCATTGGCAACAGCCTTATTATATTCTTCTTGAGTTAAAATTCGGTTGTAATTGATCTGTTTTGCAAGTCGCTCATCAGGGTTTTGAAAACCTTTGGTTCGATTGCGCATTTGCTCTTTTAAGTAATCATCCTCTGTCCAGCCATCAATATATTTTGCACCAGCATCCAATTCCAGCCAACTCGTTGGACGATAGTTAAAGTTAAAGGCAATACTGGTTTCTTGCCGATGTCCTTTACGTGGAAGGGCAATAAACGGGCTAGCCGTCTGCGATGGTGGTACGTCGTTAGAGTCTAATTTTTCTTTGAGCATTGAGCCGCGAATGGTTAAATCGAGATCGGGCGTGAGCGCCATGGTATTGCGTAAATTAAATCCAATACGGTCATTTTCAGAATTGGTTGCTGCGGTATTAATTAAAGTTCCATCAATGTTAGGATCTTTTCCATCACCATAACCATATTCAAACCCCCAATCACGTTCTTTAGGTTCTCGCGGGTAACCGCCAGAGGTGTTGGTATCTCCTACCGAATGCGTCATCCACACATTTGCATTTAGGTCAATCCATTGATTATCTTCGGGTTTCCATTTGTATTCCGCATTATAGGCATTGACCGTAAAGTGAGCTAATGGCCATTGTGGTAATACTTGTTTTCCTTCCAGCTCAGCAAATCCTAAACGTGAAGGCATAATTTCACCATAGGTACTTTCACTCCGGCGAAAGCCAAGGTGTAATGCTTGGTTTTCAGTGAGATATAAATTGGTTTTGACTAAATAGGATTCCAGCTTATTAGAGGTATTAGTCACTTCTTTTCCGGGGCGAAATACATTCGCGGCAAAAGGTAAATAAGGGTCTGGGCCAAGTTGTTGCTGTACTGTTTGTTGTTCATTTAATTGAACAGATTCTTTATAACGGTGAGCGCCATTTTTCCCCGCAAAGTAGTTACCTTGCCGGCGATAAGCATAGGCGGCCATTAAATCAAATTTTTCTTGTCGGGTCCCAACCGCGATCCTTCCTCCGTTATCTTTAAAATTGAAAAATTGAGCATTTCCTCGGGATTTCGGTGTGATGTTAACAACGGGGTCGGAAAGGACAGAGTTCTTATTTTTATAAATCTCAGGGTGATCTCGGTAATCTTCGCCATAACCATAGTGGGGAATACGTTCACGAGTTGAATTACTGCTGGTTTCCAATTTTAAGCTGACACCAAACTTTTCATCCGGTGCAACAACATCATCTATCCCTATGGTTCTGATGGCTATCCCTCCACCGACAGAGGTTTTTATATCGCCAGCGAGAGAACCACTTTTTTCAATCTCAATGCTACTAATGAGGTTTGGGTCCACATAGTTACGGTTATTTGCGCCATTATAACCCCGATAAACGGTGAGTGATTGTTCTGTGCCGTCAACCGTGACAGGAACGCGCTCTTGCCCTTGGATCCCTCGAATATTTGGGTCTAACGCACCACTGTTTCTTGCATCACCGCTATAGACACCAACTGCACTATTTAGCACATCTGCAGTACTGGTGCCTTTATAACGTTCAACAAGGTCTTTTCCTAAATAAATTTTAGAACCTTTGGCATCATATTGGTCATCGTAACCTTGTTGATCCCGTTCTTTGATGGTTTTTGCTGAATCTTGAACGGTAATGGTGCCGAGGTGTTCTTCTTTTTCCCCTAAAGCGGTTATTGGAATCAAAAGAGCAGTAATAATTGCAGTAGTAATAGGTGTTAATTTGTATTTATACATAGTGTTTTCTCTGTGCCATAACGCTTAAAAGCGGGTTTCTAACCCAATAGAAATTTCGTGCTGGTGGTAGGAGTAAATTCCATCCGCGGAACTGCGATTGTCACGAAAGCGGTAACTGGTATAAGGCGTGAATGTGAGCAATGAATAATTTGGAAAGCTGAGTCGCGCAAAATACATAGCTTCTTTATCATGGCGTTTTACATTCAACATTTGGTTGAAGGCCTTGAATTGGCTTTCTCGATAAGTTGCGAGTGCCAGTAAATGAATATCGGGTGTGAGTACGGTATACAAGCCGCCTCGGATACCTAGCTGGTCATAATCATCACTACGAACTTCAGTTGTGAGACGAGTCGCATCAGCCCCTAAAAAGAGGGAAGTATCTGGGGTAATACCATAGACACCCGTTAGATGTAGGCTACTTCGATTGCCATCAGCACTGTCATACGGTTTTTGGTAATGAAGTTGTTGGTAGTCAGCGGAGGTACTGAGGATAACCCGAGGTGTAAATTGGTAGTCGGCTTCAATTTTGCCGCCCATACCTAAATAACGGCGCTTTTCATTAACTGTTTTTAATTCAATTAATGGGCCAAAGGCGATAGTCGTATTTGCATCATTAAAACGATATAAAGTTGCTAAAGAAGAAGTGTTTTCACTGAATTCAGCATAGTGAGGATAGCGGTCGCCATAAGATGTTCCCTTGATTTGCAGGGAATGGTTGCTCGAGATAGGAATAATTTTACTTAGGCTTGCGTCATAGGTGAGCCCTGGCGATGACTTAGGGTTAGCCATTTTCCAGGTTCCCCCCGGAGTTTCCCAAACTTTATTTTTATCAGGAACTTGGTTGATATTACTGTTGTATTTATAGCCAAAAGAGAGGCTTCCTGTCCAAGCAGTACGGTTTTCTATAGCATCAATAAATTGTTGAATTGTTTGCTTTACACTGGCAGGTAATGCGAGTGTTTCATCGTTGATTAAATTTTGGAATAAAGCCAAAGACTCCTTATTTTGATTATCTTCAAAATAAGCCCGGGCAAGTTCCAATTTAATGCGAAGAAACTTTGGTGAAAGTGCCAGTATTTGTTGGTAGTGGGCAATTGCTTCAGGGTAATGGTTTTGCGCTTTAGCAGTTTCTGCTTTTGCAAATAAAATAAGCAATGGGTCCGCATCAGTTAGCTGCTGGTAGCGAGGCAATAAGCGTTGTACGTCTTGAAATTGCCGATGGTTGATTGCCAGATAAATTGCCTGTCCTAAGTCTTGAGCGTTATTTTTTAGGGTATAGTTTTCCCCATTTAGTTTTATTGATAGGTCATCTGGGAGTAGCAATTGGTCTTTATTGGGGACAACTGCACTTTTATCACGATAATTTTGTTTATCTTTTTGCCATAACAACTGTTCTCGGTCAGTATCCAAGCTAGCTGGAAATGCAGAGAACGCAACCATAAGCATCATGATGGCAGGGGGTAATAGCAGATATCGCATAGGATTAGCTTCGGTAATAAAAGGCTGTGGCCAACTACCTGTCACGTTTTATAGTTGGCCACTGAGGTTAATTTACGGATTACTGGGAGATATTCCCACGGCTTCCACCAAAGGCCATGTCTTTGCTGTGGTCGCTAAATTCAGTTACCCCTGCAATATGTTTAGCTTGGTCGCCAAAGAAGTGCCCATTTGTTGAGCCTGATTCACCATTAAGAGTGGCCGCTCCGGCGAAAGTGGCATTGTTATTTATGGTGGCATTAATATTGGTTGCACCAATATTCCCTGCTAAGGATTTAGTTCCAAAGTTGGCTGTCAGAGTACCTGCGGCTAGGGCACCTCCATTATATTGGCTTATCCCTTTAACAGAGTATTCCGCAGTGCCCGCTGTTGGCATATTGGTGGTGACATCTTTACCAGAGTAGTAAGCCGTGTGTGTTGTGTCACTAGCTTGTCCGGTTGATGACCATTCGCCGAAATAGACTTCTGCATCTGCTACTTTTGCAAAGTTAAATACGCCCATTTTGTCATGTGAGCCAGAGCTATTAGGCATAGAGATCACATGTGCTTCATTCCCCGGTTGTTTTGGCGCCATTTTTGTTAACCCAGAGAATGAAATGATTTTTCCACCGTAAACAGATTGCACACCAATACCAGGATCACCCGCAGCACCACCATGTCCACCACCGGTTCCTTCTGTCGCTCCAACACGAATGGAAGGTTCATTGGGATCGAAAGGTTGGCTTTGGCCAGAACCGATTGCTGCAGAAGCACCAAAAGTCATTGTGCAGGTTGCGAGTGCTAGAGCGATAATATTTAACTTTTTCATCGAAATACTCCATTTTTATTAAAGATATTAACGATACTATTGATTAAGAAATTATTATTTCGCATATATATGACGAGAGTTATTAAATCAAATAATAATATAAATGCAAATGATAATTCTTCGCATTAACATTAAAATAATTATGGGTATCAATGGGATAGTGGTATTTACTTTATTGTTAGTTGTTGATATTACGATTTATTTTTGTAATCAATTTGTTGGTTTATCAATTTTTATGATAATTATTTTTTAATAAAAAAGTTAAACTAGTCACATTTTAATGTGTTTGATTAAAAGAGTTACATAAAAAACATTAAAGTTAGTGTTGTTTACTGTTTCATCATCGGTGCTAGTCAATGGCGGGCTAAATAAATTAAAATAGTAAATGAAAATAAGGCGCATTATCATTAGTGGTGTGGTAATTTAGCTTTTACCGATCACTATTAGATTAATATTTACTCAAAATGCTAAGGGATAAAGTAATGGCACCATGGTTAATTTTTGGCGCTGGTGGAAAAGGTGTTGGCCATCAGATTGCTCAGTTGGCAATAGCAGAGAAACATCCTGTCATCGCAGTTGTACGTAATAGGCAATCTGCAGCAGCGTTAGAGGCTGTAGGGGTGCAAGTTTTCATCGGCGATGCTTGTGATAGCGAGGTGGTTAAAGCTGCATGCCATGCCGCAGGAACAAATGCCACAGTTATTTCAACCATGGGAGGTACGCAAGATTATTTAGCTCACCGTACGGTGATTGATTGTGCCGAGCAAGCGGGTATATCTCGCATGGTGTTAGTTACGTCATTAGGCTGTGGAGATTCATGGCCTTATTTATCTGCTCGGTCACGCGCTGCGTTTGGTCAGGCAGTGAGAGAAAAATCCCTTGCGGAATCATGGCTACAAACTAGCTCGTTAGATTATGTGATTATTCGCCCTGGTGGGTTATTACATGGTGAACCAACGGGAAAAGCAGTTCTTCAACAAGAGGTTGAAGTTCATGGTTTAGTGATGCGCGCGGATGTTGCTTCACATGTTTACCAGTTGGCTAAGCAAGGGGAATTGAAAAAACAAATTTATAGCGTGGTACAACCCGGTCTGACACCCTCTTAATAAAACCAAGGTTTTTTTTGCATAGTGACAACGACATCATAACTATCCTCAATTATTTGTTTATTGCCTTAGACTCGCATAATTTTGAACAAGTTATTCAAGTTTTAGGGGAACAAACAGAAAAGCATAAGGAGACAATCATGAATATTGCGCAACGATTGCAAGATAAAGGACGACAAGAAGGGCTGCAGGAAGGATTTCAAAAAGGCAAAGAAGAGGCAAATATAACAACGGCACGGAATCTTTTGGAACAAGGAGTTAGTATCGAGATAATAATGAAAAGCACTGGGCTGAGCCGTGAAAAACTTATTTCTTTACAGTAACTCAGGTGTTATGACTCAGATTTAAAAGGGATATTATTTATCAATATCCCTTTATTTAATAATAGTTGAATAATATATAAATTATTTAAATGGCATCTACTAGGTTTGCTTATCCCATTGAACTAGCGCTAACGACAGTTGACTCAAAGCGGCATAAAAACCAAACTCATCATATCGTTGGCAATTTTGGCTAAATACCGGTAGCCATTGCAGTAAAAGTGATAAAGTTTTTAGGCGTAACTGTTTCACTTTTTCTTGGTCCAAATGGGCTTCATTTAATGAAAAATGTAAGTGACTTAATAGCTCCAAAAAAATTGAAATATGGTCAGAAGGCTCGTTAAATGCCTCACTGGTTTCCATTCCTGCCTCGGCTAATAGGTACTTAATCTGTTCATTACCATGTTCACTGTTTGGATAAACTGAGGCGTAAGGTAAGGCTGATTGTTTATCTGACATTAAGAATAAACTACAAAAATCTGCGGCTAATTCGAGCTGAGCATCATTTCGCATCATTAGCGCTTTGATTTTTGTTTTAACCTCTTGAATTAGCGAAGTTAAAACAGGTTCCTGCTCGATAGTCGTAAACCAATCCATCATTTCGCTAGATTGAATCTGTGCTAACGTTGCATTATCTAATTCACGTGAGAACAATTGTGCTAGCCATGCATAAACACATGCTATTTGTTCTGGCGACAAAGTGATTTGTTTTGTCATTTGTTCACCTGTGATGCAGGAACATATTCACATTGAGCAACCATTTCAATTGGCCCATCGAATGCATTGACGTTATCCACTTGTCCTGTGTATTTTTCTATCTCCACTAAGGTTGTATGTGCGCTGGTGGCCTGCGCTAATTGAGAGGTTCCAATATCAAGCGTTAATACGTTTGGGTTTCCGTATTTGCACAGGGAATTGATTTCTCCACCCTTAGTCGGGTCATACCAAGCTCCTTCATGGATACGAGCAACGCCTTCTGTATATAAGTCAGAAACTACGGCTCCTGCTAACACTTGCCCGCGGTCGTTGAAAACACGAACAATATCACCATTTTGTATGCCTCTAGCTTTCGCATCTTGAGGGCTAATAAAGACCGGCTCTTTGCCACTCACAGAATAATATTGACGTAATACAGGGGACTCGCACAATTGTGAGTGTAAACGAAAATCGGGATGTGCGGATTGCAAATGTAGTGGCCATTTTTTTGAACCTGGACCACCATGAGAGCGTTCTGCTTTTTCGAACCACATTGGGTGACCTTGGCAATCATCATATTGCATATCAGCAATAGTTTTTGAGTAAATTTCAATTAAACCACTCGGTGTCCCTAAAGGTTCTAAGTCGGGATCTTCCCTAAATGCTTGATGACGAACAAACATTTGTGGATGTTCAAATTCCACATAGCCTTCTTTTTCCCAGAACGTATCGAAGGAGGGTAAATGAATACCACGGCCTTTTCCTTGTTGGCTGCCTTCTTGCCAAATGCGTTTTAGCCAGCCCATTTCGTCCAAACCTTCAGTAAAGGCTTCTTCACGACCAAAACGGCGGCAGAGGTCACGTAAGATATCGAAGTCATTACGTGACTCAAACTGCGGTTCAACGAGTTGTTTCATCGCAATAATGCCACGGTTTGAGTGATTGCCGTATTGGTCAAGGTCATTACGTTCAAATTGTGTGGTTGCCGGTAATACGATATCGGCAAAACGACAGGTGGATGTCCATTGATTATCAATAGAGACAACCGTTTCTAGTTTGCGCCAACCTTCAATAATACGGTTAATTTGTTGGTGGCGGTGGAATGGGTTGGTTCCGGCAAATACACACATTTTTAGTGGAGGTAATTTAACTGCTTTACCGTTCCAGTTGATTGTTTTTCCTGGTTCTAAAATAGCATCAATAAAACGAGCAATAGGAATGGTGCTGCTGTAGCCTTTGTAGTCATTGTTATCATGAATAGGTGGCACTTTGGTTGAGCCGGAAAAACCACTTAAAATAATTCCCTGGCGGCTTGGGGTTCCTGCTCCATTATAGTGCCAACCGAAGCCAAATCCTCCACCCGGTAAGCCAATTTGACCTAACATCGCAGCCAAAACAACAATCATCCACGACCATTGTTCACCATGTTGCATGCGTTGAACGCACCAACCTGCAATGATTTGGGTTCTATCTGCTGCCATTTGGCGGGCTAAGGCTTGGATTGTGCCGGCATCAATACCACAAATTTCAGACGCCCATTGTGCATCTTTGGGTTGTCCATCTGTTTTTCCCATTAAGTAGGGAACAAATTGCTCGAAACCAACACAATATTCTTTTAAGAAGGTTTTATCATGCAAGTTTTCACTGTAAAGCGTGTGGGCGATGGCTAATTGCAGTGGGACATCCGCTTGCGGGTTAATCGCAATATGCTGAACATTAGTACGCCCAAGGTAATCATGAGTAGAGGTGATTATAGGGTCGATACTGATGACTTTTATCTCGCCACTAGCAGCTTTCTCTTTCAGTTGTTCATAATATTCATAAACGTCATGATCAGGACACCACCAGTTAGCTTGTTGGTTTTTAATCAGGTCAGAGCCCCATAATACGATGGTTTTACTATTTTTAAGGACTAGTGGCCAAGAGGTTTGTTGTTCATAAACCTCCATTGACCCGACAACTCGAGGTAAAATCACTTGTGCAGCACCCGTTGAGTAGTCTCCGCCAGTACTGACACTATTACCGTGCAGCGCAATGGCGCGGGCTAACATACCTGATGCATTGTGGAGCATCCCTGTCGATTGCCAGCCATTTGCAGTAAGTAATCCACTTGGCCCATAAGTTATTTGAATACGTTCTAATTCTTGATAGAACAAATCAAGGGCCTCATCCCAAGAAACACGTACGAAGCGGTTATCACCTCGTTGTGAGGTGTCACTTAAATGGCGTTTACGTAGCCAGTCAACACGCACCATTGGGTAACGGATACGGGCAGTGCCATGCACATGGTCAGGCAATCCTGCAATCATTTTTGATGGAAATTTATCGTGTTCAAAGGGTTTTGCTTCGATAAAACGGCCATCAACTACGGTAGCGCGAATTGCGCCCCAGTGTGACCCAGTTAGAATGCCTTCTTGTACCACCGCAGTTTGTTCTCCAGATGTTGCAGCGTTAGCCTTACGTGGTGTTAATAGGGAAGGGCCTAACATACCCGCAACAGTGAGCCCGCCAAGCTGGAACAAAAAGTGTCGACGAGAAGCTTGAAAAGTTGGATTATTTTTCATTCTGTACTCCGTTATCACCGTGTGAAGATCCTGCGGTATCAGATGCATTCATTTGTAAGTATTTCAATAAGGTACGCTCTTCTCGCTTATCTAAACTGGTAAAGCCAATCATACCGTTTAATGTGCCTATCCAACCGTTAGCATCAAAGTGAGCAATATCTGGCGCGCCATGGCATTGATTACAAGAACCGTTATATAAAGAGTCTGCATAAGCCCATATCGGTTTGATATCATTGACCATATCACCTTGCTGCATCCATGCAGTCGCTTGCAGTTTGCTCCATGACGTATCTGTTGCAGCGACGACGGTGCTTTCTAAATTTTTCACATTTTCTTGAACATCACCACGTATCGAAGCTACGAAAATTCGCTTGCCGGGGAATTCAGATAGAACTCGTTGGCGACCATCGGTTTCTGTCCACCCTGTGATTTCAACTTGTAGCCAATCGCCATCACGTTTTAGGACTTTCACCTCTGAGGCAGGAAGTAACGAGCCAGCGGGGTCTTTATCCCCTTTATTGGAATATAAAGGTTTAATATCAAGTGAATAAAGAATGTCAGCATCACTATTTGCTTTCGCCCTTAACTCATCAAATTGCTTACGAAAGCCACTGCTCATATCGGGTAATTGGTGGGCAATCCCTTTATGGCAGTCAATACATGACTGATTTTCTTTCGCAGCGATTTGCATTTGGCGAGCTGCTTCTGGATTTTGTTTGGCGTGGTCCATCGAGTTATAATCATGGCAAGAGCGACAAGTAGCAGAATTATTTTCTTTCATGCGAGCCCACTCGCGTTCCGCAAGTTCGGCACGTTTGGCTTCAAATTTTTCTGGGGTATCTATCGAGTGAGCAATAAATGTTTGATAAATATCATTGCTTGCTTCGAGTTTCCGTTTAATCATGCCTGGAAGGTCGGAGGGAATATGGCAGTCATGGCATTCTGCGCGTACGCCAGATGCATTTTGGAAATGTACAGATTGCTTATATTCTTCGTAAACGGGTTCCATGCTATGGCAACTGACACAAAACTCGGTGGTGCTAGTCACTTTCATCCCAACATGGGGAACAACGATTAACGCAACACCCACTGCAATCCCGACAACGATTAACGTTAGCATTGACCAACGAGCACTTGGTTTTCGCAACGCTCTCCAGAGTTTCCGCATAATA
The DNA here is from genome assembly GCF_033681625.1 of Providencia sp. PROV109. NCBI lineage: Bacteria > Pseudomonadati > Pseudomonadota > Gammaproteobacteria > Enterobacterales > Morganellaceae > Providencia > Providencia sp. PROV109. Next base: position 3,399,961 of record NZ_CP096320.1, on the reverse strand, counting down.
GCCCCTGTAATTATATGGTTTAATACAGGCGATCTTATTGAGTTAATATGAATAGCGGTACTAGTCAGAATGAACAGCTTACGGCAAGATATGGGCAAATATGAACAGATATGAACAGAAGAGAGTATATCAATGACATCACATCATATTGTGGTTGTTGAAGATGAACCCGTTACTCAGGCTCGCTTACAGGCTTACTTTGAGCAAGAAGGGTATCGTGTTTCTGTAACGGGGAATGGCGCGGGGCTACGCGAAATTATGGACCAGCAAGCCGTTGATTTGATTCTGTTGGATATTAATTTACCAGATGAAAACGGATTAATGTTAACAAGGGCACTACGTGAGCGTTTCACGGTAGGAATTATTTTAGTCACAGGCCGCTGTGACCAAATTGACCGTATTGTGGGTTTAGAAATGGGAGCCGATGACTATGTTACTAAGCCCTTGGAACTCAGGGAATTAGTCGTTCGCGTTAAAAATTTACTTTGGCGAATTGACCTTGCTAAGCCTTCGCAAGCTCAAGTTGTTTCACAAGATAATTGTTATCAGTTTGCTGGCTATTGCCTAAATGTTTCGATGCATACGCTCGAATTTGAGCATCAGGCTATCAAACTCACACGGGCTGAATATGAAATGCTAGTGGCTTTTGTGACGAACCCGCGGGAGATTTTAAGCCGAGAACGTCTTTTACGTATGTTATCTGCCCGACGAGTTGATAACCCTGACTTACGTACCATAGATGTACTTATTCGCCGTTTACGCCATAAAATCAAAGCGGATTTATTAGTGACTCAGCATGGTGAAGGCTATTTTTTAGCCGCCGATGTATATTGATATACGGGCCTAAAGCCTCCTGGAGATAATGAGTTGCGTAAGTGTTCACTATCTGCGTTTTGTTGGGTAAGCACTAAAATCGGCGGGCTTATATTGTTTGGAACCGGCTGCTTTTGTAGTACTTTGATGGCTTGTTCAATCACTAGCTCACCTTGCCAAACCATTTGGTCGCTGGCAGCCATAATAATTCGGCCTCTTTTTAACCCGCGGTAGACTTGGTGAGAAAGGTAAAAAGAGACAATATTCAATGGGTTCGTTAAGTTTCGGCCTTCACCCATTGCGGCCTCAGCAGCAATAGCAGTGCCAACGACGACATCGACATCAGGGTTACGCTCTAACATTTCATGTAATAGATTGCGTTGAACCTCAAGGTCGTTATCCCCTTGCGCCACATCCACAATTTGTACTTGGCTACCTGCAATAGCTTCTCGGAATCCTTGCTCCATTTCATGGCTGCCTCCGGCATTTAATGGGCCAGGCATAAGTAAAACTTTCAATGGCTTACCTTGACTCCATTGGACTAAATAGCGCCCCGGTTGATAACCCATTTGAAACCAAGGTACACCAACGCGGGTTTTAATTGTTTTATCGTGTGTAGCATTGATGACTTCAATGACAGGCGTATTTTCTACCAGTTGGCTAAGGTTTGGAAAAGTTGTGGTGCTACTGCCTAGTAAGATGGCATCTGCTCCCCATTGTTGGCACTGTGTAATTTGCTTTTGTTGGGTTGCTAGTTGGTTATATCCACCGGCTTCTAATACGTTTAGGTTAACGCCATAGTGTTTTGCCGCTTTTTGCATTCCGTAATTAATTGATAACCAATAAGAATCTTTTAGGCTAGGATAAAGCGCACACAACTTCCATGTTTTTGTGGCGGTAACGGGATCATGTGGTTGCTGGTCAAAATGCAGTGTGTCACGCCACTGAATTAGTGAGCTATCGTGCGCCGTTGCTAGGCTCAACAACGAGTGAAATGTGAACAGTAGTAAAATCAATACACGCATGATAGCCTCACAAACCAGAAACCTTTATCCTAAATGTATTCTTGCTGCTAACTCAACCATTTTAATTTTTAGGCTAACCAAACCGTGAATTTATCACTAACTAGACGACTATGGATGGGCTTTGCGTTGATGGCTGCATTGACCTTTATTAGCACCCTTGTGGGATGGTACAACTTACGTTTTGTTAGCCAAGTTGAACAGGCCAACACCGAGGCTCTGATCCCAACCATGAATATGGCAAGGCAACTGAGTGAAGCGAGCGCTTGGGAGCTATTTTCTGCACAAAATCTCACAAATGCAGATAGCGAAAGTATTTGGTTAGCACAAGGACGAATGTTAACGGCACAAAGCCTTAAAATCACTAATTTACTGAAAATATTAAGAGAACAAGGCTTTAATACACAAAATATTGAACAACAAGAAAAAGAAATTGCTCAGTCATTAAGCCAACAGGGTGAATTAGTTGGGCAGCGGTTAAAACTGCGCGCAGAGCAACAACAATTAAGGCAGCAGATAATTACAGCGGCGGGAGATATCGCCCAAAAGGCACATGGTCAGGCAAACAATGCCGCCACCTCAGCGGGAGCAACTCAAGTCAGTATTTACGACCTTATTGAAAGGAAACAAGGGGAACAAGCACAACAAGCCCTTGATCAACTAATTGATATTGACCTTGAATATGCCAGCCAAATGAATGAGCTTCGATTAAGCGCGATGCGTGTACAGCAAATGGTACTTAATTTAGGTTCAAACCAGCCCCACCGCAATATGGCAGAATTAGAAAAACAGTTGAATTCTGCAGTTAAAATCTTACAACGTCGGCAAAAATATATTGAAGACCCTGCAGTGCGAGGCCAAGTAGAAAACGCGTTAAATAGCGTGAAGCGCTATACCGAGTTAATCGCGTTGTACCGGCAAGATAACGACATCACAACACGTTTACAGATTTTATCACAAAATAATATTGACCAATTTGCACGTTTTAGTAGTGAAGTAGCGCAATTAGTTGACATCATTGAGCTTCGTAACCAAACCGCATTGGGACAACTTAAACAAGCCAGTGAACGAGGGCAGAATTGGTTGTTAGCATTGAGTATTGTCTCATTACTCTCACTTATCTTGATCCTTTGGCGAGTGGTTTATCGTTTAGTGACAAAGCCGCTGGCACAGCAAACCCAAGCCCTTCAACGCTTATTAGAGGGCGATATTGACTCTGCATTTCCTGAAACTGCAGGGGTAAAAGAGCTTGATACGATTGGCCGTTTAATGGATGCATTTCGTGAAAGTGTTCATGCCTTAAATAATCAGCGTGAACAGCTAGCAGACGAAGTCAAAGCGAGGACGGCAGAATTGCGCGTGATGGTTGTTGAGCACCGCAAAGCTCGTTCTGAAGCAGAACAAGCCAATCAGGCTAAATCGGCATTTTTAGCGGCAATGAGCCATGAAATTCGCACACCTCTTTATGGAATTTTGGGGACAGCGCAACTGTTATTAGAAAATAAAGCACTTAGCCAATATCATGATGATTTATATGCGATTACTGACTCAGGTGAATCTTTATTAGCAATTTTGAATGACATTTTGGACTACTCCGCAATTGAAGCAGGGGGACAAAATGTTTCTATCAATGATGAGCCTTTTGAGCCCAAGCCGTTATTAGAAAGTACTTTGTATTTAATGAATGCCAGTAATAAAAATAATGCTATTCAGTTAGTTGCAGATATTGCGGATGATTTGCCGATTGCTTTACAAGGGGATCCGTTACGGATCCGACAAATTATCACGAATTTACTCAGTAATGCATTGCGCTTTACTCAAAAGGGGCAAATCACTTTGCGTAGTTGCCGTTATGGTAAATATTGGTTTATTGAAGTGGAGGACACAGGGTGTGGCATTGATAGCTCGCGATTTACTGATATTTTTAAGCCATTTGTGCAAGTAGATAGCCAGCGGGGTGGCACAGGACTTGGGCTGACAATTAGTGCAAGTCTAGCACAAGCGATGGGAGGTGAATTGACGGTTAGTAGCCAGTTGGGGAGCGGGAGCTGCTTTCGCTTAACATTGCCGCTATGTATCGCCTCTCATCCAGTGGGTAAATCGGCTGAGCTGCCATTAGACATGCGAGGTGTGAATTTATTACTCATAGAAGATAACCCATTGACTCAAAAAATCAGTGGAGAAATGTTAACCCGTAGTGGGGCTCAGGTAACCATTGTTGGCTTTGCTGCTGAGGCTTTGGCGACTCTACAAACTGGTCAACAATTTACGGCAGCATTGGTGGATTTTGGCTTACCTGACATCGATGGTATCACCTTGGCTAAACAAATAGCGAAGACTTACCCTACATTGATTTTGATTGGTTTTAGTGCCCATGTGATTGATGAAACATTGCGCCAACGAACCAGCCAAGTTTTTCGCGGTATCATTCAAAAACCGGTACCAAGAGATATGTTAAATCAATTAATTGTTAAGTATATTTCAGGCGGCGAATATGCATTGTCTGATTCTGGTGTTCAGGGAAAAGTTATAAATTTACAACAGCTTGCCAGTGATGCCGAATTAATGGGATTCCAGAAAATTCGCGAGTGGGTGAGTATTTTTAAACAGCATTCCTTGCCTTTGATCGACCAAATTGACATTGCACGAGCAGAAAATAACACGGAACAGATAAAGCGCCTTGCTCACCAGTTAAAAAGTAGTTGTGCCAGTTTGGGAATGCAAAGCGCAGTACAAAGCTGCGTATTATTAGAACAGCAACCAGTGGTGGATACCCAATTGAAGGACGATATCCAGCAAGGCTTACGGGCTATTGATCAATGGTTGAATAAAATACATTGACTCTTTAACTAGCCCGTAAGGTTAACAAAGATATATATTCAGGACAAAAGCTTAGCGAGCAACCCGTAGGCCCCCGGTCACACCTTGTGGGCTCCAAAGTATTTGCCATAATTGAATATCTCTCGCTCTAAATGCACCTGCACAAGCATTTAAATAATAAGAAAACATGCGTTTGAAGCGAGGCGTATAATTATCTTCGAGCTCTGGCCAAGCCGCTTGAAAACGGGAATACCACGCCATAAGTGTATGGTCATAATCTGCACCAAAATTATGCCAATCCTCCATGACCAGTTTGCCTTCGCTGGTTTCGCCAATATTTTGTACAGACGGTAGGCAGCCGTTTGGGAAAATATACTTGTTAGTCCATGGGTCGACATTGACTTTATTTTGATTAGAGCCAATGGTGTGAAGTAAAAACAAACCATTAGTTTTTAAATTGCGTTGAATAACATCAAAGTAAGTCGCATAGTTTTTAGGCCCGACATGCTCAAACATGCCTACAGAGACAATACGGTCAAATTGGTCGTTGAGATTCCGATAATCGTCTAATTTAATATCGACATCTAAGCCTGCACAGCGAGCTTGAGCATATTTTTGTTGCTCAGCGGAAATAGTGACACCCGTGACAGAAACTCCATAGTTTTTTGCTGCATAGGCAGCTAGCCCCCCCCATCCACAGCCGATATCCAGTAATCGCATACCTGGTTTTAATTGCAGTTTTTCGCAGATTAAATTTAATTTTTGTTCTTGAGCAAGAGGGAGGTTTTCAGGAACCGTTTCTAAACCTTTCCAGTAGCCGCAAGAATATTGCATATAAGGGTCGAGCATCAGGGAAAATAAGTCATTCCCGAGGTCGTAATGTTCTTCTCCAACAATGCGAGCACGTTTTAGGGTTTGTAAATTGCGAACGCGTGCGACAGCAATTTTCAATGTATCACTGAAATTATGAGGTATTTTTTTATCGAGCTTATGGCGTAATACATGTTGGAAAAATATGTCTAAACGTTCGCAATCCCACCAACCATCCATATAGCTTTCACCTAATCCTAATGAGCCTTGTTGTAGTACTCGTTTAAAGAATTGGTGGTTGTGAACTTGAATATCGAAAGGGCGGGAGCCATTAATTTTAATACCAGCTTCACTTAATAATTCAGCAGCAATGCGTTGCCAAGAATCGATAGTATTTTTTTGGTTAACGACTTGTTCAGTACTCATCTGATCTCCAATTTTTTTCAAAGTGGGATTCAGAGAACTTTATTTGTGACGTATTCGCGGTACAGCAAAACAGGAATATTGGCCACCGCTGCATGACAGTCAGTGTATTAGCGTTATTGTTGCTATAAATAAAGCTCAAATCCAGTTTCAGATAACTCTCTAAAAAATATAAAACGTTCGCATTGAATTTCAATAGAAATTGCGCTTAATACTTAGAAATGGCACTTATAACCAAAAAAGGAGTTCTTATAAGACGTTTATTTGCTCACCAAAGCTTTCAAGCTCTGCAATAAGTATTGGATTAAGTCTAGTATATAGGAATGAATTTTGTGTAAGAATTACGTTATTAGTTGCTTTTTATCCGATTAAGATTAGTTCTTCGGGCTGGTTTTATTTAAATTAATGATGAGCTATAAGACAATTGGCTCACCTACTGTTGTAGAGAGCCATTTTGGAATAAAAAAATTAATGGTTAGATTTTTGGAGTATATCCATAACGGATTGTTTCCGTTTGTTCTAAATGAATTTGGGTTACCGCAGGTTGGGTATTGGCAATCACCTGACCATCACGAACCGAATAACGTACAGGAACTTGACGGCGCACGGCATCGAAGCCATTTTCTGCTGGTAAAATCAATAAACTAGCTCGCTTCCCTTCACTCACACCATAATCTTGCAAGTTCAACGTACGTGCGCTGTACTCACTAATCAGTTTCAGCCCATCATTGATTTGCTGGTAACCCATTAATTGGCAAACATGTAACCCCATATGCAGGACTTGCAGCATATTAGCTGTACCAAGTGGGTACCAAGGGTCAAAAACATCATCGTGGCCGAAGCAGACATTAATATCTGCGGCTAGCATCTCTTTCACTCGCGTAATCCCACGGCGTTTTGGATAAGTATCAAAGCGGCCTTGTAAGTGAATATTCACTAGCGGGTTAGCCACAAAGTTAATCCCAGACATTTTTAGCAGACGAAATAAACGGGAAGTATAAGCGCCATTGTATGAATGCATCGCAGTAGTATGGCTTGCCGTGACGCGAGAACCCATCCCCTGTGCATGTGCTAGCGCTGCGACAGTTTCCACAAAACGGGATTGCTCATCATCGATTTCATCACAGTGGACATCAATCAAACGGTCATATTTTTGTGCTAAAGCGAACGTTTTATGGAGTGATTCTACACCATACTCACGAGTAAATTCGAAATGTGGAATAGCACCAACGACGTCGGCTCCAAGGCGTAGTGCTTCTTCTAACAAGGCTTCGCCATTTGGATAAGACAAAATACCTTCTTGTGGAAAAGCAACAATTTGCACATCAACCCAAGGCGCGATTTCTTGTTTTACTTCTAACATCGCTTTCAGTGCGGTTAATGTTGGGTCTGACACATCCACATGGGTGCGAACATGTTGAATACCATTGGCAATTTGCCATTTAAGGGTTTGCCACGCGCGGTTTTTAACATCCTCGTGGGTAAGCATCGCTTTGCGCTCCGCCCAACGTTCAATGCCTTCAAAGAGTGTTCCAGACTGGTTCCAGCTTGGTTGCCCAGCGGTTTGAGTAGTATCCAAGTGAATGTGTGGCTCAACGAAGGGCGCGGTCACCAAACCACCTTCACCGTCTAAGCTGTTTGGCAATATTTCGCCTTCATGTTGTGGAAGGATAGCTTGAATTTTTTGGTTTTCGATATCAATACGCCACAGCCCATCACGCTCGGGTAAACGGATATTATGGATATGTTTGATAGTATGATTAAGCACGGGTCATCTCCGAATCAGTAGTATGGCGGCGATTTAATAATGGGTTAAGGATAGCGTAACATAATGCACCACCCAGCACGGCATTGACAGGGACAATACCTGGTAACCAGTTACCTGCGATAACCCCAGCGGCAACAGCGATTAATGCACTGATGTTGACATCACGCATTTTACTGCGGTCAAAGGTTTCATAGCGGTGACGGTACATGAGGTAGTCTGCGATGATAATTCCACCAATAGGAGGAATAGCCGCTGATAAGAAAGTTAGCCAGCCGACAAAATTATTATATAGCCACAGTGCGCATAGCGTTCCTACCAGTCCATTGACAATGGATAAGGTTTTGCTGGATAAGCCGGTGATATTGGCAAACCCCAAGCCTGACGCGTATAGGGCGTTATCATTAGTTGTCCAAATATTTAGACCTAAAACGATAATTGCGGGTAATAGTAAACCTTGAGCAATCATCACATCAGAGATATCTGCCATACCTAATGATGCAGCGCCAGCGGCGCCAAAGATAAACATCAATGAGTTACCAAGGAAAAAGGCAATAATAGCGACAAGTACTGCAATTTTAGGTCTTCGCCCGAAACGCACAAAATCGGCCGTTAATGTTCCTGCACTCACAAAAGAGCCTACCACCATGGCTAAAGCAAGGTTAAAATCGATGGGTTTTGCGGGTACGACAGCCTGCAATGCACTCATTCCACCCATATCAGTGATAGCAAGGTAAACGGAGTAACTACCGAGTATCGCAATGGCAGGAACAGCAACGATTGACAGAACTGTAAGAGCAGAAATACCAAAAAACACAGTAACGGTCATTAAGACCCCGGAAATACCAATTAACCAGTTGATATCCCAGCCTGTTGCTTTACCAACAGGAATGGCAAACATCGCAACACCGACACCAAACCAGCCAACTTGTGTGCCGCCTAATAGGAAAGAGGGGAGCCATGAGCCTTTAATACCAAAAGAATAACGAGCAAGAAGGTGAGTGGTTAAGCCTGTTTTAGAACCAATAAAACCAAGAAATGCGGTGTAGATACCAAGAAGAAGATTACCGATAAGAACTGCGAGGAAGAAATCATGAAAATCAAGACCGGTACCGAGAGCGCCTCCGGTCCACATACTGGCGGAAAAGAACGTTAAACCTAGCATCACAAAGGTTAATGCTAGTCCGCCTTTCCGCGCTGATATGGGCACGGGGCCATGGCTATAATTTTTATCGTCAGGCACGATTGTCTCCAGTTATTTTTTTCAGGCCAAAAAAATCCGACGCATTTTATAGCCATCAAAACAAAAAGCAAACGTTTTCGTCAATGATTTAAAATAATTAATGTATTCAAGAATAATTTTATTTATGGAATTAAAAGTAGAAATAATAGATAACTTAGGGTTTAAATTGCCTTATTTTTCAGTAATTCAATGCATTCTTGAGCACCACGTTTAAGCACATGACCTTGCAAACATACCGCGTGAATAGGCAGTTTGAAGCCATTTGGGGTATTTTTAAACTCAAGGGGTTTTAGTGAGCCATCGTTCAATTTATCTTTAATTAGTGACAAAGGGAAATTTCCCCATCCCATACCACTCTCGACTAAACCGAGAGCCAAAGAAAAACTGTCTGTTTTCCAATAATTACTGGAAACTAGAATGCGTATATCACTCAATTCACGTTGGCGGCTCGCAATAATAATTTGCCGGCTTTCAACAAGGTCTTCGATATAGAGCGATGTTTTATTTTGTAAAGAGGGATGTTTAGCCGAAATGGTGGCAATAATTGATTCTTCGCCAATATAATGAAATTGCTCTTGAGAATTAACATTTAAACCGCCAAAGACAATCGCAAGGTGAATTTGTTGTTCATGTAATAACGGTAGAAGATCATCTTGAGGTGCGGTAATCAGTTCAATATGCAGTAAAGGATAACGCTGGCTTAAAATATGAAGAGCATCAAAGAGTAAATTGGCATTGATACCTGCTGCAATACCAATGGTCAATTTACTTTCGACACCTTGGGTCAACTCTAAAGAAAAAGTATTGAGTTGTGATAAATTAGCCACAATATGCCGTGCATAGGGCGCTAATGAAAGTGCCTTTTCAGTGGGCTTAGGCTCCCGAGTGTGTCTATCAAATAGTTCAAATCCAAGTTCAGCTTCTAGATTCGCCACGGCCATACTGACCGCGGATGGCACGCGTTTCAATGCTCTAGCCGCCGCAGAAAATGAGCCTTTATCTAACACGGTGAGAAAAATCGTTAGGTTGTCACTATTAAATGGCATTATTCACCTTTCAATAAAACTGATAGAAGCTGACTTTTATTATCATTGAATTATATTTATTTTACCACCTTGTTGATAATGATATTTTTGGAGGTGGGAAAATGCAGGGGATTAAACGTAAAATTGTTTTTGTCACAGCTTATGAGGTTATTGGTTGGTTAATTTCAGCGTTGGCATTGGCTTTTCTTTCTGGTAATTCAGCGGAAACAACAGGCCCATTAGCTTTAGTCATAACGACTATTGCAGTGAGCTGGAACTTTATTTTCAATACCGCATTTGAATATTGGGAATCAAAACAAAAATCACGCATTAGAACCTTTAGGCGCCGGTTTGTACACGCCATATTATTTCAATTAACGTTGGTGATTTTTTTAATTCCTTTAATTGCATGGTGGTTATCAATTAGTCTTTTACAGGCGTTAATACTCGACTTCGCCTTAATTATTTTTATCCCAATTTATACTTTCTTTTTTAATTGGGCATTTGATAAGATTTTTGGATTACCTAAATCTGCCTTACCGCAAGAGAATAACGCCACATCATAGAAAAGTAAGAAAATTATCGAGTTTCCTTCCGTACTAACATTGTGCAGAAGGAAACTCGAATCACACATATTATTTTAATAACCTAGCCTTAACGGATTTCCCTTTAATTTTTCCTTGCTGTAAATGCTTCCAAGCTTGTACGGCAACCTCACGTTTGAGTGCGACGTAGGCATGGGTAGGGTGGATCACAATCTTGCCAATATCGGCACCATTGAGGCCAACTTCTCCGGTTAAAGCACCTAAAATATCTCCAGGACGTATTTTGGCTTTTTTACCGCCATCAAGGCATAAGGTCATCATTGTCGCTTCTAACGGAGTGACTCGTAAACCTGTCGGTTCGGTTTGCCAATTAAGCTTCATGTTTAACATTTCTTCTAGAGCATTGGCTCGTTGGGCTTCTTCTGGCGCACATAAACTAATTGCTAAACCGCTTTCACCGGCACGTGCAGTTCGGCCGATGCGGTGAACATGCACTTCAGGGTCCCATGATAATTCATAGTTAATCACCATTTCGAGGGCTTTAATATCTAACCCGCGGGATGCGACATCCGTAGCCACTAATACACGGCTACTTCCGTTAGCAAAACGCACAAGAGTTTGGTCACGCTCACGTTGTTCCATGTCACCATGAAGCACTAAGACACTTTGTTTGCTGGCTGTTAAGGCATCATAAACGGCTTGGCAATCTTTCTTAGTATTACAGAAAACGACACAAGAAGCGGGCTGTTCACGGCTTAAGAGCTTTTGTAATAATTCAATTTTTTCGTGACGAGCGACTTCAAAAAATTGTTGTTCAACTGCGGGGAGTTCATCAACACTATTGATTTCAATGGTTTGTGGGTTATTTTGAATTTGCTGGCTAATTCGTGCAATTTCTTCTGGCCAAGTGGCTGAAAACAATAATGTTTGTCTATTAATTGGTGCGTAATCAATTATGGTCTCAATATCTGGCATAAAGCCCATATCGAGCATTCTGTCTGCTTCGTCTAAAACTAAAGTTTGCAATGCATCAAGTTGTACTGTTTCACGATTTAAATGATCAAGTAAGCGCCCCGGTGTGGCAACAATGATATGTGCTGCATGTGCAAGGGAGTCGCGTTGTACGCTGAAAGGCATACCACCACAGAGTGTCAAAATTTTGATATTAGGGATCGCGCGAGCTAAACGGCGCAATTCATTGGCGACTTGATCTGCCAGTTCACGAGTTGGACATAAAACTAATGACTGAGTTTTAAATAATTTGGCGTCAATATGTTGTAATAAACCCAGACCAAAAGCCGCAGTTTTGCCGCTGCCCGTTTTAGCTTGTGCTCGGACGTCTTTTCCGGCAAGTATAGGGGGAAGAGCGGCAGCTTGGATCTGCGTCATGTTTAGGTAGCCTAACTCTTGCAAGTTAGTGAGTTGTTCCGCAGAAAGCGCATTTAGGTCAGCAAATGAAGTCACAATAAAATCTCAAATAGAATAAAAGGCATAATAGCGCTAATAATACTATTCCTACCTTACTCTGTCTGTTTTTAATTCGTCATTAATGTAGAATCCGGCTATCACTGATATAGTTCAAAATTAAATCAACAGGAAGTAATGAAATGGAAAATTTGCAACAGCGGCTAATTAATTATCGGCAGCACTTAGAAAGTGGTGAATTGAAATTTGCTTATGAGTATTTGATTAAAACTATCATGCAAGTAAAACAATATATTGCAAGAAATCCAGATACAGAATTTAAGTGTGGAAATGTATCCCCAGGCTATTTGGATTATACCTATTTTCCATTAGTTAATAGTTTTTTGACGGCAAGAAAACTTCGATTTGGACTCGTGCTAAATCATAACACGCTAAATTTGGAACTGTGGTTAATGGGGCAAAATGCAGCCGTACAAAAAGAATACTGGCAGAGTTTGAAAAATAGCCCTTGGAATCTGGATAAAACTGAAATGCCACAATACAGTGTGTTAGCAATCAATTTACTTGTTGAACCTGATTTTACCGATAAAGATACACTATTTATGGATATTGAAAAGACAATATTTCCAGTTATGGAAGAGGTTATTCAATATCTTGAAAGTAGCAAATGATGTTTTGGAAATGTCGATGGCTTTTAGCACCACTTAAAAGTGGTGCTAAAAAGATGGGGGTATTCAATATTGATGTCTTAGATAGGACCTAAATTTGTCATTACAGCATATATTAGAGCGACAATAGAAATGGCTATCCATGTGAAGACTAACGGCCAAATAAATCTCACCCATTGTGTATAAGGAATTTTTGCCGTTGCAAGTACAGCCATTAAAATTCCAGAAGTTGGGTTAATACAGTTAACAACCCCTTCTCCAAGCAATACAGTTTGCACTGTCGTTTGGCGAGTGATTTCTAATAAATCGCCCATTGGCGTGAAAATAGGTACAAGCACTGCCGCTTCACCAGAACCTGATGAAATAAAGAAGTGCATAATTGCCGCGGTTGCGAACATGGAAAGGGCAGATAAGGTCTTCGGTAAGCCATCCATCATTGAAATAATGGCATTAACGATGGTATCTAAAATCATCCCATCAGATAATACGATAGCAATAGCGCGTGCCATACCAACGATAAACGCGCCACCTACCATTCCCGCACAACCTTTTAAGAAGCCTGTTGCAATGGTATTAGGAGACATGCGGTTTAAAATACCCACGCCAACGCCTAAGATGATAAACATAGCCATCATCTCTTTTTCTCCCCAGCCCCACTCAACAGCACCGAAAATAAATCCGACTAAGCAGAATGCACTATAGGAAAGAGTAATGACATGCAAAGCTGAAATTTTAGAGGTTTGGTGTTCGTCGGTATTAATTTCAATCTCAGGACGAACCATGCCTTTATTACGACATTTCTTGGTATAAATCGTTAAAAATAGAATACCCGCGATAACAAATGCAATATAAATAGCCATTCTAAAACCGAGGCCGGATAACAACGGGACGTCGGCTAAACCTTGAGATAAACCCACTGTCATTGGTGCCATGATTGAGGCATTAAAGCCCGAATAAGCCGCAACATAGACTAAAGCAGCACCAAATTTGTCGTCCATTCCCACGGATTTAGCGACTAAAAGACCAATAGGAACAAATGCAATAATTGAGTTAACGACAATCCCTGTTGTCCCTAAAATAGAAAAAACGACAAAGAATATACTGATTAGTAAAAAGTCATTAAGTCTTTTACTGCGCGAGATATTATTGAGTACTTTTTTGATGGCCCCAGTTTCCTCAAGAAGATGTAAAGCACCTCCAGTGAAAATAATCAAAAAGATAATAGGAGCAGCTTTGATTAGACCATCAGCAATTGAGGTGAAAATTTGCCCTGGCAAAATACCGTGTTGTTCTGGTAAGCGCTCATAACTACCGGGAATGGTATAAGAACTAGATACTTTTGTTTCTATACCATCTTTTACCATGGTGATGACTTTTGTTTCTGATGCATATTGCCCCGCAGGAACGATCCACGTTGCAATACCTGCCAATACTAAGATGAAAAACAAAAGAACATAAGGGTTTAGACCTTCAGAACGTTTTTTAGGTGGTGGTGTTGTTGTGTTTGTTGACATCGTTGTCATAGAGTTTCCTATTGGATTATTATTTATTGTGTAATGCGTTGTAATACATTGAAAAATAACTGTGCACGTTCTGTGAGTGACGGTATTTCTAAGTATTCTTTATCACTGTGCTGGTATCCACCAATCGGGCCTAACCCATCTACAGTGGCCGTTCCGACACCTGCAGTAAAAGAGGCATCAGAGCCACCACCCGTCGAAACATCAAGTAAATCAATGTTTAGTTGCGCAGCTTCTTCTTTAATGATGTTGATAAGAACGGTGCTTTCATCCGTTTTAGCCATAGGTGGGCGATTAATTCCGCCTGTTAAGGTGAGTTTGATGCCGTCTAATACTGGTGTACTACATACTTCCCTGACTTTTTTATCGATCTCAATACCCTGTTCTTCAGACGAAATACGGACATCGATTTCTGCTCTGGCATTCGGAGCTACAGTATTAACAGAGGTTCCACCAGAAATTAGGCCAACGTTAACGGATAGGCCTTTATCATGAGCAGAGAGTGCGTGTAACATTTGGATTTTATATGATAATTCCTGAATTGCACTAATGCCTGCTTCGGGGGCAATACCTGAATGAGAGGCTTTTCCTTCAATATTTAATACATAAGTTCCAACACCGCGGCGAGCGCTCACTATAGCGCCATTGGCACGAGCAGGCTCCATCACAAGTGCGTAGCGCTTTCCTAATGCACATTGTTCGATGACACCGCGAGATGAAATAGAACCAATTTCTTCATCACAATTGAGGAGGATTTCAATATTTTTGTAGCGAATATCTTGATTATCATAAAGTTGCTTCATGACTTGATATACCATGACATGGCTGCCTTTCATATCAATCACGCCAGGGCCATAAGCTCGATCACCTTCAATGCTAAAAGGACGTTCAGCAACGGTGCCTTTAGGAAACACGGTATCTAAATGCAATAAAATTAATATATCAGCCTTTATTGAAGGGTGATATATTCGATAATTATTGCCGAGTGATTCATTTTCAATGATTTCGACTTCGAACCCCATTTCGCGATATTTTTCACACCAGACAGCAGCGTGGTTATCTACACCTTCTTTGTCATAAGAGCCTGATTCGATATTGACTACTTTTTCAAGTAGCTTAAGCATACTGTCTTCATGCGCTAAAAAACTATTATTCATGGTTGTTTCCTTATATTGTATTTACTACAAAATTAAGTTGTTTTTATTGTGGTAAATTTAATTTTAGGTGATATCAAAACAGGGTGTATATTAAGTTAAATTTATCTAATTCAGATTTTCACTAAATTAAACGCTGCTTTCATTAAAGGTAAAAAAACAAAAGAAAAAGGCAGTGTTAAAATTTGCTAATAATAATTGCGATTTTTTTTGATTCTCACTGTTTGTATTATGGGAAATAAATACCATAAATTTTTATGCTCTAGTGAGTCGTACCACAGTAAAGGATATAAGAAGTACCAATACTTGATAGTTGAATCATAGGCATTTTTTGACTGTATCATAATAAATAATTTGTATACAAGATGATTATTCACTAAAAATACAAACCCATTTAGAGAGTAATTTTATGGGGATATATAAGATGGAATACATTGCTGATATTGTTCGAGCAAGTTTGAGTTTCTAATGAAAAATTCTGTATTAGGCTAAATTGAGATTCTTTAAGAGAGTGTGATTAGAATAATTTATAAAATATATAGTGGTTATGCGTTTTTCTAATAATTTAAATAACGATAGCAATTCATTTTTCATAGTTTGTAATATTTAACTGTGTTTTTTTTAAACAAAAAAGTCAGAGTGATTAAATTAAAAACAACTCAGTCAAATTTAGTCTCTGTGCTTTTCTTATAAATAGCCTTTGAGCATATTATTGCTTGATAGTCACTCTTTGGCGTATTAATTGTATTTTTATTCATCGACTTTTTCTGTCTTCTAAGCGATATAGCTCATTGCAAGAAATAAGGTGAAAGAGAATAAGTTTCTCTTATATGACTATTATGCAGCATGAGAAGAAGCCAATTAGGCGTAAATACTAAGGTGTATGTTAAATTAACGACAAAATACCTACCAAATAATTACATTACGTGATGAAGAATTTAACTTGCATGGAACATTTGTTGTTTTATTTTAGTGGTTTATGTGGTTTTTACTGGGTAATTGATTGTGAAGAATAAACAAAATAATGATATTGTGACGGCTAGCTCATTTATCAAAACTTAACCAACAGCATGAATTTAAAGGCTATTTATTCTTGAATAGAAAAATTTTCTCTTAATTTGAAAAAAGGCACTAATTTTTAGAAAAAATTTTCTATTTCCCTGTGGCATATTTCTTTTAGCAACAAATATAAAGATATCATTTTTACTTTACTATATTGGGTTTTAGATAATGACTAAGAATATTGCTACAATTTTAATTCATGGTGGAAAGCAGCAAGATACTGTTAATCATGCTATTTTTCCTGCTATTACAACAGCCAGTACTTTCGTTCAACAAAGCTTAACAGAGCATGGTGAATATTGTTATTCACGTTGCAGCAACCCAACACGTTATGCATATGAAACCTTATTAGCTGAAATTGAAGGTGGAAGCTATGCAACAGCGACTGCATCCGGTGTGGCTGCTTCAAGTTTAGTTTTAAATTTATTACCAAAAGATTCACATATTATTGCAATGAAGGGTGTTTATGGAGGAACTTTTCGGTTATTTGAACGAGTTTCAACCATTAATAGCGGTCACCAAATAGACTATGTTGATTTGAATAATCTTGATGAAGTTAAAACAAAAATAAAAGATAACACACGCTTAATTTGGATTGAAAGCCCAACTAATCCCTTATTAGAATTAGTTGATATTAATGCTATTTGTTCACTTGCCAAAGAGCATAATATTTTAACTTGTGTTGATAATACATTTGCAACAGCTTGGAACCAAAAACCATTAGAATTAGGTGCCGATTTAGTGATGTTATCGGCAAGTAAATATATTGGCGGCCATTCCGATTTAATTGGTGGTGCGGTGATCACCCAAAGAGAAGACTTAGCCAGCCGCCTTGATTTTCTAAAAACCACCCTCGGAGCAATTGCTTCTCCTTTTGACGCCTACCTTGCTTTACGTGGATTAAAAACATTAGCATTACGTATGGCATCACAATGCAGTAATGCCGCACAAGTTGCGAAATATTTATCAACACACCCGAAAGTTGAGCAGGTTTATTACCCTGGATTACCTTCGCATCCTCAATATGAATTATGCAAAAAACAAATGCGTACAGGAGGAGCGGTTGTGACGATTAAATTAGCAGGGGATATTGAAGACACCAAAGTCTTTTTATCTAAAGTTAAATATTTTGTTTTAGCGGAATCATTGGGGGGTGTTGAAAGTATGGTGAATCATTCGGCAACCATGTCACATGGGTCGATGACAAAAGAAGAAAGAGAAAGTATCCAAGTATTTGACACCACATTACGTTTATCCGTAGGTATTGAAGATATCACAGACTTATTAAATGATTTAGAAAACGCACTATCTTAATTTATTAAAATCAAAATAAAATATAATAAGAGAGCATCTAATGAATGATTATGGGATTTGGACCATTGTCACGCCAATGGTGACGATACTTTTAGCCATTTTTACACGACAAGTTATATTATCATTATTACTGGGGATATTAGTTGGTTTTACCGTTATATATGATCACAATATATTATTAGGTATAAACGGAACGCTCGATGGCATTATTAATACGTTTGCATCACCGGGAAACACAAAAACAATTCTATTTATGGTAATGATTGGCGGTATTATGCGGCTCGTCGTTGTTACTGGTGGTGTGCGTTCATTGGTTAAATTATTAACAAATAAAACAAAGTTAATTAAAAATAAAAAAGCTGTTCAATTAATGGCGATGATTATTACATCATTAATTTTTATTGAAAGCTCTATTAACCAATTAATTGCTGGAGCATCAACAAAAACATTAGCGAAGAAATACGGAGTTTCGCCAGAAAAAATGTCCTACATTGTGCAGACTTCCTGTGTATCAGTGTGTTCATCAGCCATGATTAACGGCTGGGGAGCGGCAATGATGGGGGTTATTGGCGTACAAATATCTAAAGGTTTAATTACTGGAGAGCCTTTTGAAATTTTAGCTGGCTCAATGGTATTTAATATCATGGCGTGGTTTTCCCTCGCTTCAGTGCTGTTTTATATTTTCTCCAATGTTTCTTGGGGGCCAATGAAAAAGGCGGATTTACGCGCAGAGCAGCAGGCTTTAACTTTATTATCCGCGGAAGAAACTGAGCAGAATGATGAAGATATTATTGAGCACCCTAATTGCCATACCTCTCTTAACTTCTTTATCCCAATTTTATCAACGGTATTAATGGTGCCTGTTGCGCTTTATATCACCGGTAATGGCGATTTTAGTAAAGGTAGCGGTTCAACATCGGTATATTGGGGAGTCATGTTTGGAACTTTAGTCTCTTTTGTGTGGTTCTTAGCACGTCGTGTACTTAATATTGAGACTTTCTTTAAAGAATTATATATCGGTTATGCCAGCATGGTAAAAATTAGCTCGGTGATGATCCTCGCTTTTTTAATGGGAACCGTTTCTTCAGATTTAAATACCGGTGCCTATATAGCAGAAATCACCTCGGGTGTTATTTCGCCGGCTTTCTCAATAGGCTTTATCTTCTTAATTAGTGCGGTAATGTCATTAGCAACAGGAACATCGTGGGGAACATTTGCCATTATGATCCCAATTGGTGTGCAATTAGGACTTTCAGTCGGAATGCCTGTTGAATATATGATTGGTGCAGCCATTGCAGGTTCAATTTACGGAGACATGACATCACCAATTTCCAGTGATGCAATTGTGGCTTCTATGGCAACAGATTGTGACCATATTGAGCATATTCGTACCCAAATGCCTTATGCAACAGTTACGGCCGCGTTTGCGCTGATAGTTTATCTGTATTTAGGTTTCACATATTAATAAAGTGAATAAAATAATAAAGATTAGGCAAAATTAGCTGCAATAAATAAAATAGATTTATTTCAAGGAGTAGCACCGCTAGTAAAACTAAATAATCATTCAGAATATTTAGGTCATAATATTTATACTGATGGTGCACTCGCTATTTTTGTTCATTCTGAAATCAATGTGGCAATAATTAAATAGACTTTTGATAATGCGATTTACTTATGAAAATTAATACCAAGGTTATTCATGGATACCCCATGACAGATAAATATACCGGAAGTTCTTCTATCCCGTTATATCAATCATCTACATTTTCACAAGCCAATATTGAGGAAAGTTACGACCATATTTATTCTCGTTTTTCCAATCCAACGAGAGATGCATTAAGTGAGGCTATTTGCGCGATTGAAAATGCAAAATTTGCTGAAGTTTTTTCCTCAGGAATGGCAGCAATAAGCGCCGTATTGCTTAATTTTAGTCAGGGCGACCATATTGTTGCCTGCAAAAATATATATGGTGGCTCTTTCCAATTAATGACTGAATTTTTACCACGCTACGGTATTTCAGTCACATTTGTTGATGCGACTAATCCAATGAATTATCAGCAAGCAATAATGGAAAACACCAAAGCGTTTTATATTGAAACGCCATCTAATCCAACGTTACAAGTGACGGATTTAAAATCTGTTATTGGGATTGCGCAGCAGCATAATATTATTACTATCTGTGACAATACCTTTATGACGCCGTTGTTATCAGATGTTATTTCTCTTGGAATTGATTTTTCTATTAATAGCGCAACTAAATTTATTAATGGTCATAGTGATGTGATCTTGGGGACGGTAGCAACGAATAACCCTGAGTATGCGAGGTGGTTACATAAGTCTGCAGTTGCTATTGGCAGTATTGCTGCACCATTTGACAGCTGGCTGACAATGCGAGGTTTAAAATCAATGGCAATGCGGGTTGAACGAGCCAGTGAAAATGCGCAAAAGCTTGCAGAATATCTGAATGAGCATCCAAAAGTACAACACGTTTTTTATCCTGGGTTAGCTTCGCACCCAAATCATATCATTCATATGCAGCAATCTAAAAATGGCGGAATGGTGGTTTCCTTTGATTTGGGTAGCTATGAAAATGTAAAGCGATTTTTAGACGCGGTTCGTATTCCACTCGTTGCAGTCAGTTTAGGGGGAATTGAATCAATTATTTCCTACCCTAAAATGATGTCCCATGCTTGTATCCCTGAAGAAGAGAGATTACTGCAAGGCGTAACGGATGGGTTATTGCGTTTCTCACTGGGCTGTGAAGATATTGATGATTTACTTGCTGACGTCGGTTCTGCTTTATCGCAAATACAGTAATTAGGCGATTATTAACGTATTTTAATTCCTCAGTGGCACTAATCACATCCCAAGAAAGTACCAATAATATATTCAAGCCATCTAAATAATCAGATTATTTAGAGGGCTTTTACTTCACGAAACGGTTATTTGAACGATATAAAACTAAAGACAAAGCTCTTTATTCGCTGGATTTAATTTAGCGGCTTGTTGGATATGTCTTAAAGTTTCAGTGGCCAATAGTGCGGAGGCTTCATAAAATGTATTCCCGCTTTGCAATTGCATTTTCTCTAAATAGCGATAGACCCAAGGTAGAAAATGTAATTCTAGCAATTCGCGTAGTAGTTCTGGTTTATTTTCAATCACCCAGGCGGTGAGAAGAAATAATAACCCTACATGATCTTCTGGCTCTTTTTGGTTTAATTCAATATTGATTTGGTTATTACGGAGCCATGCTCTTAACTCAAGTGTCGAAATACCAAAAATAACATTTTCTTTATCAAGATAAACAGAACCCCAAGGTGGTGCTGGTAATGCATAAGGGCCTATAAATAAGCGCTGATAGGCTTCTTGTAATGTTTCTGATTCAGAAAGATTATCTTGAAAGAGTTTATCAATACGTTGGCAATCATAATCCTGAGTAAATGGCCATTCAGCTAACCATTCGCTCGTCGTAAATAAATCAATTAACTTATTTACGCGTGCATCAGAAGGGTCATAATAAAATAATGCCCCTAAAGCTTGCGCGCAAAGCGAAAAATCTGCCAATAATTTTTGTTCCATATTTGTCCACATTGCTATGTTGATGATGACTCTTTGGTGTGATCGTAGCGAAACATGAGATTGTTGTCGATGATAAGAAAGTCATTAACCTTCTTATCATCGTAAAAAACAATGAATTAGTCGTTAGCCTGCAACAGCCATACCCACCGTCATATGCAGCCCGTAGAAAATGCCTCTACCAATCAATTCACCAAAAATCACCAATAATACGGCGACTAGTAGCCCAATAATTGAAGGGTTTTTCATTTTAACATGCGGGTAAATCCAGAAAGCTAGCCCCAATGTTAAGCAAACAGTACGCCATCCCATCAGTGAGGCATAATCTGGAACAAGCTCTGATGCTTTTTGTACTGAACTTTGGATAGAGCCTAATTCAAACCCCTGCGCTGTCACCAAGATACTACTTGCAATCACTGCAACAATACTGATTAATGTAAAGAAGCGGACGTTATTGATATCATAGCTAGCTATGCGCAATAAAAATGCGGCAAGAACAGGCCCCGCAATAAAGCTGGTTAAGATAAATTGCAAACTACCATAGTGATTAAACCAAGTTGGGACGGTATCAATTTGGTAAACGCGAGATATGGCATAAATAAATATTGCCGCACAAATGATAGTGACGATTAACCAAATATTGCCGACAGACTTGGGCATCTTCTTTAATAATGACAATAACCAATATATCCCACCTAAGGCAAAGAATATTGAGCCACTGACTATTTCATTACTGAGCGCTGAATGCCCAACACGTATCATCGAATTAAAGGCACGCATCGGTGAGCCCATATGTAGCATGGAGAGTAAAAAGCCAACTCCCATTAACACCCATAAACCAAACATGCTCATCACTATTTTATGATGCTGTTCTTGCATGGGTTTCATTAACAATACCAGAGCCATGAGAATAAATGCGCCAGCAACACTTTGACCTATAACGGTGAAGAAGATTAACGGATATTCATGTAAGCCTGCGCCCATTTTAAACTTCCTCCGGATTAGCTAAATAACCTGTGGTGTCGCCCACAGGACGGCAATTTGCATTGAGATTTAATACAATATTGGGTTTGGTATAATGTGCTGCTGGTAGCGGTGCTATTTCATTGATTGTTCCGTATTTCTCACGTAACTCTTCAATGGGCCCAAAATCTAATGCACGTAGCGGGCAAGATTCAACACAAATGGGTTTTTTACCTTCAGCCACACGTTCATAGCAGCCATCACATTTAGTCATATGCCCTTTGGCTGCATCAAACTGTGGTGCACTATAAGGGCATGCCATATGGCAATAACGGCAACCAATACAGACACTTTCGTCAACAACGACAAAGCCATCTTCACGTTTATGCATTGCGCCACTTGGGCAAACTTTAACGCAAGCAGGGTCTTCACAATGGTTGCATGAAATAGAGAGGTAATAAGAAAATACATTTTGATGCCATGCGCCATCTTGCTCTGTCCAGTCGCCGCCTGCATATTCATAAATACGACGAAAATGAACATCAGCGGATAAGTTTTTAAAATCTTTACAGGCGAGTTCACACGTTTTGCAGCCCGTACAACGTTGTGTATCAATATAAAAACCATATTGTTGTGACATACCGGGCTCCTTATAGTTTTGCAATTTCAACTAAGTTAGTATGCTGAGGGTTTCCCTTAGCAAGCGGTGAAGGGCGTTGAGTTGTGAGGACATTAATACACCCGCCTTGGTCTACTTTTTTGCCAAACATATCGGCATCTAACCAAGCTCCTTGGCCCATAGCCGTCACCCCAGGCATGATCCGCGGAGTCACTTTAGCTGGAATATGAACTTCACCTCGGTCATTGAAAACTTTGACCATATCACCCTGATTAATACCACGCGCTTTGGCATCTATTGGGTTAATCCATATTTCTTGGCGGCAGGCTTGTTTTAAGATATCAATGTTGCCATAACTTGAGTGTGTTCTGGCTTTATAATGAAACCCTGTCATTTGTAATGGGTATTTTTTATTAAGGCTATCGGTATGGCTTTCAAAGCCTTCTGTGTAAATGGGTAACGGATCAATCACATCATCTGGTGCTAATTGCCATGTTTTCGCTATCTCAGCTAGGCTTTCAGAGTAAATTTCTATTTTTCCTGAAGGCGTTTTCAGTGGATTAGCTTGAGGGTTATCTCGGAAGGCTTTAAATCCAATGACATGCTCATCTGGGCATTTGTGCTTGAAAATACCCACGGTTTTCATTTCTTCATAAGTTGGCATATCAGGGTAGCGTTCGCGACTTTTTTCACATAAATATTTAACCCATTCGTGCTGGCTGCGGCCTTCGGTGAATTTCTGTTCGACATCAGGGCCTAAGCGTTTAGCAATTTCCGACAAAATTTCATAGATGGGTTTACGCTCAAATTTAGCGCTAGTCGCTGGTTGGCCTAAGATCATGTAAGACATGTTTCCTGCGGACTCGCTAGGAATAAGATCTTCTTGCTCGGTAGGCATTAAATCAGGTAATAAAATATCGCAATATTTTGCTGATGCCGTCATGAAATGGTCGATACCAACAATCATTTCGCATTTGCTGTCATCTTGCAAAATTTCATGGGTACGGGCGATATCACTATGCTGATTTATCAATGTGTTACTGGCATAGCACCATAAGAACTTAATGGGAACATCTAATTTATCTTTCCCTTTTATGCCATCGTGAATGGCGGTCATTTCTGCGCCGCGTTCAATCGCATCAGTCCATGTGAAAACGGAAATTTGTGTTTTGACTGGGTTATCGAGCATTGGGAACCATTCAACACCTGAATCATAGGTGCCTTCACGACAGCCTGAATTTCCGCCACTAATACCAACATTACCTGTGATAATGGCTAACATGGCAATTGCTCGAACGGTTTGTTCACCATTTGAATGACGTTGAGGGCCCCAACCTTGAACAATATAAGCGGGTTTCGCTTGGCCTATTTCACGAGCTAACTTAATGATTTTATCTGCTGGAATACCTGTAATTTTAGCGGCCCACTGTGGTGTTTTAGCCACACCATCAGCACCTTGGCCTAAAATATAGGCCTTATAGTGACCGTTTTGAGGAGCAGAAGCCGGTAAAGTTTTTTCGTCATAGCCAATACAGTATTTATCCACAAACTCTTGGTCAACCATATCCTCAGTGATAATCACATAAGCTAATGCAGCTGCAAGTGCGCCATCAGTACCAGGGCGAATAGGTAACCATTCATCTTCTCTACCAGAAGCTGTGTCATTATAACGAGGGTCAATAACTATCATGCGCGCATTCGAACGCTCACGTGCTTGTTCGACATAATAAGTCACACCTCCACCACTCATACGAGTTTCGGCTGGGTTATTACCAAACATCACAACTAGTTTTGTATTTGCGATATCGTCGGGGCTATTGGCTTCTTGAGAACCATACAGATAATTCATACCCGCACGAATTTGCGCAGTACTATAACTGCCATAGCGGCTCAGGAAACCACCACATGAATTCATTAAACGATAGGGAACATTCGAATTGGTGATATTACCGCCATCAACGCCAGTGCCATAGAGAACATGCACCGCTTCATTGCCGTAATTTTGCAAAATATCGCGCAAACTATTACCAACGGTATCTAGGGCCTCTTCCTATGAAATTCGGACAAATTTGCCTTCACCACGTTTACCCACACGTTTCATTGGGTACTTTAATCTATCTGGGTGGTTCATTCTTCTACGGATTGAGCGGCCACGCAGGCAAGCTCTTACTTGATGATTGCCATATTCATCTTTTCCCGTGGTATCAGATTCAACCCAATATACTTCATCGTCACGAACATGGAGACGTAATAGGCAACGGCTACCACAGTTAACGGTACATGAGCTCCAAACGGCTTTTTCTTCAGCGGATGTTGAGTTTTGAGTGTTATCGATTGCTTTTGCATTGAAAGGAAGTGATAAACCGCCTACTGCAGCAAATAAACCGCCTGCAGCGCCAGATTTCACGACATTGCGCCTTGAGATAGGGCTATTTAATAATTTATTTTTTGTATTCATTGATATGAGCCTTTATGACCATATTAAATATAATGTTATTCAAGGGTTATCTTACTCTGACATGTTTAGTTTTTTTTGCGCCATATCAATGAAGTTATATTTGCAAAACTGGTAACTTTTCTATAATAAATAAATTATATTGATAATCAATATCATCTTAATGTCATGAATAAAAAGGATTTTTCATTTTCCTTGCTGGAGATTGAAATTTTAGAAATGTTAATGTTTGGTTTTGTAGAGAAAATATTTCTCTAGGTGAGGAGTTTTCGAAAAATAGGGAGAATATTTCTAGCAGTATAGTTGGAAAATAATAATAAATTTCTCTAAAGTCATTAATTATTCTAAAAAAATAATAAAGATCATCATTATTTTTCGGAATAAAAAGCAAATACGGAATAACTATCTATTAGATGAATATCTAATACCTAATTAAGACGTAACTTCTTAGTGGGAATAATATTTATTTTCAACTGAGGTTAATTAAATTCAATATTAAGTGTTATAGATTGAGCAAAACCTGCAGGTGGTTTACCTACAGAGCGGCTTTTTTGTACTGCAAGCAAAGCAGCTTGATCTAATAAATCATTTCCTGAGCTACTTGCTAAGCGAATTAAGCTAATTTCCCCGTTTTGGCTTAATTGAAATTGTATTGTTGCAATACCACGGTTTTTCATTTTTTTCGCGCGGCGAGGGTATTGTTTATTTCTCTCAACTTCTTGGCGTAGTTTTTCACGGTAAGCATTAATTAATTGGCTATTAGTATCACTAGTCGCATGTTGGTTTTTGGGGCCTTTTATTCCTGCGGATTGAGACGATACAAGGGCTCCAGCCTTTTGTTGTTGTGCGATTGGCAAATCATTTTTAATTTCTGTATTAGCTGGTTTGTGAGCGTTTTCAGTTCTTTTAGTGAGTTCTTTGGGCTTCACAGGTTCTTTTGGGGTTTTGATCACCTTTTTTTGCTTTTTAGGCGCAACAATGACGGCGTGTTCAACTATTGGGCTGGGAGCAATTTTTACCTCATTAGGTGTGTCTATAGGCAGGGGGATCTCTTCAGGTTCTGCAACGTTGACAGCTTGAGTCAATGCGATCGATATAATAGGCGCATCCTGTTGTGCTTGGTTTTTTAAGGATAATGATTGAGCCGTAACATAGGTTAAGTACCCAATAACAAGAACATGAAGTGTTATGGATAGCATAAAAGTGATTAATTTTCGACTCATCATAAAACCTCAATATTCTTTCTCGTTGAACCTAAAGAGGGGAGACCAATTCAGGTATTAAGTAGTTATGTTTGAGTTATGACTCATAAGGTAAAATAACGATTCGAATTATATGTTAATAATTATCAATTGCAAATGATAGTTATTATCAACTTTGGTGGGTGCATATTATAATTTGTTAATATTTTGATTTTTAATGAAATATTATTTATAAGTAAAAAGGCTTGGTGAGTAGCCAAGCCTTAATGAGGTTAATTGTGTGATAAATTAGTTAAATATCATTCTCTATTTTATTTTTGCAAAAAAAAGAGGATTATTTCGGCGTGTTTATAGGGGTTTTAATATACAAAGAACACCGTGAAGATAAGCAACACGGTGTTCGAATATTTATTAATAGTAAAATTAAGAGCGTTTAGCTACCGCTTCAGAGATACTTACTGCGTTCTCTCTATTTGCAAACCAACGGACACGTAAAAGGTCATATCCAAGATTAAACGCATAAGTATAAAATAAGAAAAAGACAAAAAAGCCGATTTCAAGTAAGAATGCATCTAAGAATGACATTTGAAGTAAAAACGCCAGCATTGGGACACCCATGATCACAAAGCTTAATTCAAATCCAACAGCATGAAAAACACGCACTTTGGCTGGGCGAGAACCCTTGGATAAAGGCCAATAACGGTCAAAAGCCATGTTATAAAATAAGTTTAATAGCATTGCCAGCGTCGATAAGACAATAGCCACTGTTCCCATTTGGAAAATTGAGCGTCCTAAAAGCCATGCACTGACCGGTGCAGTTATCGCAATTGCGATGACCTCAAATGAAACTGCATGAAAAATTCGCTCAGTTAATGTTTTTGTATACTTGCTCATAACTACCTCAAAGATATAGAAAATTAATTTTTAGGTAAAAATTGGGTGCAATTATTTGCTATTTTTTATATATATACAAAATGGCAGCCATCGGAAAAAGCGATACCTTATGAACTATTCTATAGAAACATTGCGTACCTTTGTGGAGGCGGCATCCTTAAAGTCATTCTCTGCTGCGGCACGTAAATTAAATAAAAGCCAATCAACTGTCAGTACGACGATCAGTGGTTTTGAAGACGATTTGGGGTTTACGTTATTTGATAGGCAGGGGCGTGAATCAACATTGACTTTTGCAGGTAGAAAAGTTTTGAGCTTAGTTGAGGATATTTTATCAGCAGATGAGCGTCTTCAAGCGCTTAGAGTTGAGTTGCTCCCTGATATTGAGCCTAGGTTAAGTTGTGCTTTTTCAGATACCTATCAGCCACCTCATGCTGAGCATATTGTAACAACATTAGATAGGCAATTTCCGCATCTTGAGTTTGAGTTTTTAATTGCAGAAAATAATGCTGTTATCGAAATGATCCAGAACCAACAAGCCCATGTTGGTATGATGGAGTCTCGTACAGAATATCCTGCGGATATTTCTTTTTCTCGTTTACCTATTCAAGGTGAATTAGGTTTATATGTATTAGATAGTCATCCATTAGCTAAAGAGAAAAAAATAACTTATCAACATTTAACGATGACTCGTCAATTACGGCTAAGCAGTAGCAGCCAAATTATTATTAATAGTGAAAAGAACTGGTTTGCACCTAATTATTTATTATTATTAGAAATGGCAGAACAAGGGGCTGGATGGGCAATATTACCAACATGGTTAGTTAAGCAATTTGGACATAACCGTTTAGTGAGTATTAATTATGATTTATGGCCACGTAAAATTGATGTGGATTTAGTTTGGTCTAAGAATAATCCACCCGGAAAAGCGGGGTACTGGTTGATTAATAAATTGCTTGATAGCTAAAATTAAGAGTATTAATTTTAAAATTCATGAATTTTCGATATATTTTTTATTGTAAAATAGTATTTACTAATTGTAATAAGATATTATCTTGTAAATAAACGTAATATAATTTTCAAAATTGGTTTTATATCGCTAATCTTAACTTAATCAAATTGTTGCTTGAGTTAATTTATTAGAGGATAAAAATGAAAAAATTATTAGTACCTACACTCTTTGCTGTTGTATCTACTATGTCATTTGCTGTTCAAGCAGCTACAACTCCAGCAGCAAGCCAATCACAGAATGCGGAACATAAATTAAATGCTTACGAAGAAATTATGGTAGGCAAAGTTTGGACAACGACAGAAGCTTTAGATCAAGATAAAAAAGAAGTTAATGCGGATGATAAACAAGTCGCTAACTTTTTTGGTTTAGCGGAGTATTATCCAGACGGTACATTTAATATGACCACGTTTGATGGAAAACCTAAAATGAAAGGTGACTGGTCATTTGATGAAAATGGCAAAACTCGCTCATTAACAGCGAAAGATGACGAGGGTAAAGTCTTGTTTACTCGTGTTGTTGAAAATGTCACAGTAACCCCAGAAGAATACACATATCGTATTTATCCAGAGCAAGATAATAAAGATAAGTACTTTGATATTGTTCATAAAGTTAAGAAATAATATTTTGTACCAATAGCGCAGTCTAAATATGAATCTTATTTATTCTGCGCTATTAGTGTTTCTGTCGCTTATTTAAAACAAGTCTCAGCCCAACGCGTTAACCCTGCAGTAACGGAACCAAAATCATCCCCACGTACTATCGGAATATTAGGTAATTCTTGGCTAATAGCTTGGTGTAATATTGGGGAACGAGCACTCCCACCTGTAACGTAAATAGCATCAGGTTTGACCCCGCCTTGGTTGACTGCTTCTTTAACCAATTCAATCATTTTACTTTTTGGTGATTCAATTGATTCCACCATTTGTTCATGGGGAATATTCACTTCTAATTTTTCAGAAATTAATTTAATTTGTGCTAAATAGCTTGAGGCGTCTGATAAAGCAATTTTAGCTTCTTCAGCTTTACGTACTAAGCTATAACCTAATGTTTCATTATAAACTTCTAGTAATCGAGATATTATTTGAGGTTCTTTTGCATCTTGTTTTAAGCGTGTTAACGCTGTCAAATTTTGTCTTGAATAAAACTCTTTTTGTGCTTCAACATTATTGATAGCAATAGGGTTCCAAAATTGAAGGAATGGCATTTTAATGCCTGAT
Source organism: Providencia sp. PROV109 (assembly GCF_033681625.1). Taxonomy (NCBI): domain Bacteria; kingdom Pseudomonadati; phylum Pseudomonadota; class Gammaproteobacteria; order Enterobacterales; family Morganellaceae; genus Providencia; species Providencia sp. PROV109. The sequence goes on along the minus strand of NZ_CP096320.1, from coordinate 3,370,417 downwards.
AAAGATTGGCTTTCCATCCCAAAAAGCGGCATCAATTGTTTTAATGCAAGGTAAATATCAAGGTCATTTCCACCCACCCGTTGTCCACTATGAGCAAGTAAGGATTGTGTTCTGTCTTGTGCATTTCTATAAGTGGGCCCCATTTGGATTAATGAACAATCCGTTGTTCCACCACCAATATCAACGACTAGGATAATCTGGTCTTTATTTAATGTTGATTCATATTCAAGCCCTGCGGCTACGGGTTCGAATTGAAAAGTAATATGATTAAATCCTGCGCGTTTTGCCGCGCGATAGAGTATTGATTCTGCTTGTTGGTTCGAGAGTTCCCCTCCACGACCATGAAAGTTAATAGGGCGTCCAATCACAGTATCATCAATAATCTGTTGTAAATTATTTTCTGCGGTATTCTTTATATTTTTCATCATGGCGCAGACAAGGTCTTCAAAAAAACTAATTTGAGTCTCATGTAAGCCAGATGCTCCCAAAAATGATTTAGGGGACTTCACATAATATACATCTCTAGGATCACTTAAATATAAATCTAAAGCGGCTTGCCCAAATACGATGTCTTCAGGCATTAAATCGATCCCTTCATCACGGTTAAATGCGATAGATCTTTTTAAAATTTGCTGCCCGATTTCATTCGAGGGGGCGATTTTACAATGGCGAAATAAATGCTCAGAGACTGATTCTCTTGTCGGTGCGCATAAGGTTGATGGGATATAAACGTTATCGCCTTCTAATGGTAATAATGTGGGTATCCCGTTCTTCATGACCGCAATAGCGCAGTTAGATGTACCGTAATCAAAACCGATAAACATTTCGCCTCCAAGAGTAACTATTTTGAAAAAAGGCTGAGACTTTATATCAAGCAGGGATGAATTACTATTGAAAAATAATTCTATATGAGGGATAGCTCAAAAGGAGATAGTCTGAATTGATCGCATTTTGCCTAGATGCTCTGTTAGTACAGAGTCTCCACGATAAAATGTAATCATCATTAAAGGATTGATTTACGGAATGACAGATATCTAAAGAGAATATAGTTTTTTATGTAATATTTAATTTGAGCCCTTTGATATATTAATGAAATCTTAAAGGGCTCGGAAATATCTTATTTAAACAGTTGAGTTTTATATTTACTTAATTATTACAATACTTATTCCAAATAACATTAAAGTCATTATCAGGAAATTCTTTATCATCTCTATCGATTAATGGAATGGAAACAACATTACGACCATCATTATGAAGATAAGTTTTGACCACAAAACGTTTAAATGAATATGAATTTTGGCTAGTAAAAATAAGTACTTCACCGCATACATAGCCTAGCATACCATGGTCTAAGGTTTCTCTTATCTCATGATATTTAACATTTTTATATTCGGCTGTTTTGGGAAATGCTAAAAAATCTTCAACCGCTTTTTGAGATTTTTCTACAATGTCTAAATCAGGTGTATAGTTACTTACAACGCCTCCTATAAAGGACGCGCCTGCAATTAGGCCAATAACTAAAAATGAAAATATTTTATTTTTCATAGTGTTTATTTCTTATGTTATTATTTTTGAACCTCCCAATGAATGCCAAAATATAAAATTAAATAAAATTTATCACCATAAGCTAAATTTTAATTAATAATTTCACTTACGGAGATATACTTGGATTACATTTGGGATAATTTACTGTTGCCAATCTAACATAAGATTATTTGAAGTAATATAGGGGGGACACAATGGTAATCAATAAGAAACGAAAAATTACACATTTAAATAAATAGACATTCATAAAAGAATATTTTATCACTACTGTGATAATTTAGTATGTATTAATCCCTAGCGTAATAAAATTAATAATAAAGATAAGATTATTATTTTTTATTCTTCATTATTTTTGCCATATGAATAGCTTCAATGAGCTGAGAGCGATTAATACGAGAACTATTACTATCTAATAACTTTTGCCAAATATCAATCGCTTGCTCATAATTTGCATTCATAAAGGCATCAGAAGCAACTAGCATTAATGCGGTAATTTCTTGATTATCAAGGCTTAATGCTTTGTTGATTACCGCTCTGACATCTTCGGTTAGCTGTTGACCTGCTTGGTAATATAAAACGGTTGCAATAGCAGAGTATATTTGAGCATTTTCCCCGCCATATTTTAGTGCTCTTTGATAAGCAATCAACGCATTATCATAACTGTTTTGATAAAGATAATATTCACCCAGTATAGCCCAAAGCTCACTATTTTTAGGCGATTGACGAATATCATTTTGTAAGCGTAATAAATCCTTTTGTTCTTGCTGCAATGGTGTGAATGAGAGCAGTGGATCGGATATACGTTGATATTCCTGATAAGCTAATTCAAATCGAGGTGAGAAGAAGTAACCAATAACAACCAACACAATTAATATGGCAAGTAATTTATTAAAATGCCATTGCAGGATAGTCGATGGTGTTGTTATATCTGGGGGTAATAATTGCTCGGATATTTGTCGATGGCTAAAATTGTTCTCTATAAGTTGCTGTTTTTGTGACCGAGTAAATTTGAAAATGAAATAAAAAATGCCAATCAGAGCAATAGCAGGCAATCCCCAAAGCAGGGCAGTTCCAATCGTTAGCGGTGGGTTATACAGCACGAAATCACCATATCGTTCGGTCATATAGTGCATGATTTGCGCTTTATCTTTTCCTTCTGCAACCATTTTAAAAACTTGGTGGCGCATACTTACTGCTGTGGGGGCATTGGATTCGAGTAAATTTTGGTTTTGGCATTGCGGGCAACGTAACTGTGAGGCGATCTGCAAAGAATACTCTTGTTCTTCAATGGAATTAAATTCCCACACATCAACGATTTGAGCATTGGATATAAAAGAGAAAAATAGGAAAAATAGTGCTAATAGGATTCTAAGCATTTTTTATTCTCCCTTTTACCCAGCTTATTAATAGGCCAAAACACATCACAAACGCACCGCCCCAAATCCATTGAATGCCATCTTGCACGTAAAGGCGTATCGCGTAGCTATTTGTTCCTGTTTTCTCACCTAATACCGCATACCAATTGCGTAACCATCCCCAATATATACCAGGTTCAATCATTAATTGCTGGCGAGCGGTATAAAGGCGGCGCTCGGTGATTAACTGGTGTAATGGCTGGCCAGCTTTGCTAATTTGTATAATAGCCTTTTCGGTCGTGTAATTAGATTTAGCTTCAAGTTGCAGTTCGTTGAATTGGAATTGATAACCGGCGAGTGAAATAGATTGCCCAACAGAAAGATTAACACTCGTTTCGTGGTGGCTACCAATTGACAAGGCAATACCAGCAGCAAAAATTACAACTCCTGTATGAGAGATAAGGGAAGGGAAATGTTGCCGAATAGCATCGATAGGACGTAGCCAAAAGATAAGCAAAATTGCAAATAAAAAGCCACAAGAAAGGGCGATAACAAGTCCTTTAGACCAAAGAAAGAAGCTTAATAACACACTGAGAAGTAGAATTAAAAGAATACGCCATTGGGGGTTAATGCGAGTTTTGCTAAGAGGATAAATGGCACTCACAGCCATTATGATTAACATTAAAATACCAAATGGTAATAACGTTTGGTTAAAATAAGGTGCCCCAACCGATATTTTCCCCCAACCAAATAGCGTGTAAATCATTGGGTAAAGCGTGCCCGTCAGGACAATAAATAATACAGTAGAAAATAGGATTAAAGTGAGTAATAAGTAAAGCTGACGGCGACTCATGTTAGTTGGTAAATTATCGATATTTTTAGCTTTCCAACCATATATACATAAAGCCCCGAAACTCAGAAAACTGAATAATAAGAAGAGGGGGACAGCCCTAACGTTATCCAAAGCAAATGCATGGACAGACATTAAAATCCCTGAGCGTACAATTAATGTGCCTAATAAAGATAAAATAAACGTAAGAATTGCCAGCAATATAGACCAGTGGCGATAGTGCCCAGTTTTGCGTGAGACTGTTAAGCTATGAAATAGGGCAGTTGCACTTAGCCATGGTAATAATGACGCATTTTCAACAGGGTCCCAAAACCACCAACCACCCCAACCAAGTTCACTGTATGCCCACCATGACCCAAGAGTGATACCCAAAGTGAGTATGCACCAACTAGGAACGACAACGCGCCAACAGAGCCCGGCGATAGTTTGGTTAAATTGCCCGCAAAGTGTAGATGCAAGCGATAAGGCGGTTACGACCATTAACCCGCTATAGCCTAAATAAAGTAGAGGGGGATGTAATATTAATCCCCAATGTTGCAGCATTGGGTTGAGATCTCTCCCTTCAATAGCGGGAGGGAAAATGCGAACAAAGGGGTCAGAATAAAAGACGATAAACAGTAATAATGCCGCACTGATAATGGCAAGTAGCGTTAGTGTGAGAGGAAACACGAGGTGAGTTTGCTGGCGATAACGCCATGCAAATAGACAACTCCAAGCTGAGATAAACAGCAGCCAAAGAAATATTGACCCTTCATGGCCTCCCCATACTGCCGCAATTTTAATATATAGCGGCGATAGCCGGTGGCTATGTTGCGCCACATATACGACCGAAAAGTCACTTTGAATAAAACTGATAGTTAAACAAATATAAGCAACGAGCAAGAAAAGAAATTGTAAGTAGGTCCAAAGAATATTCCGAGGCATTTGCCTCGGAATATGGCGGAAGAAACCAATAACTCCGAATGATACTTGAAAACAGGCAATACACAGTGCCAATGCAAGGCAGAGAAAGCCAATTTCTGGGAGTATGAGTTCCAATGATTACCCTTATTATTTAGTGAGTTATGCGACGGTCAACTGCCCTGCGTATAACACAAAGAAGCGTAAGCAGAAGACACCCAGTAAGCTTGCGCCACTGATAATCAATACTCTTGCTGCGCCTTGTCCTTTATCCATCCATTTCTTGAATAGAAGTGGAATAATAAAACCAAACCCGACAACACCAATCCAAAACCACCAAGTCCAGAAACCACCGCCTAATGCAGCAATTAATGAACGGATTTTCCCATCGTCTCCTAAAGCTAACCCGACAAAAAAGGCCGCTAATAGGAATATCTCCAACCAAATAACAAAGCTTTCGATACGGTGCAAAAATGCGGTTTCGCCGTTATGAATATTTTTGCGGTAGCGCAATGCGATTGCTATGAGTGATACCGCAATACCTGAAGATATTCCTGAAAATAGGAATAAAGCTGGTAATAATGGGTTGTTTAAGAATGGATAAGATTTTAATGCTGAAAGTAAAAAACCGGTATAAGCCCCAAGCAAAATGGCCAATACGAGCATCACAATATCCAGAAAACGCATTGCACGGTTTAGCAGGGTTAATACTCTTGGGATGATGGTAAATTTGGGCAGCCATTTTTGCTGTAAAACAATGAGTTCTTTTTCATAGATTTTAGCTAGCCAAATAACAAGCACTGCCATATACACTTGGAATAACATCACACCCATCGACATAACTGAGGTCGGGCTGTAATGAAACATTAATTTCCAGAACGTCCATGGACGCGTCAAGTGGAGAATTAAGATCAATAACCCAAAGATGATCGTCGTCGGAGCTAAAATCAGTGTTGTGCGCATTAGAGTGCTATCACTGTCAGCCGAAGTGGGATAATACTGGCGCATAAGTACCGCAAGTACCACAAGCCCAGCCGAAATACCAATTAAGAATAAGTAAACCGCAATGGGCCAGTCCCACACTAAGGATTCAAAATGGAAAGCAGAAGCTGTTGTCATTGGCTAACCTCCCCATATTTGAACGGAACCCGATACATTTTGGGGTGAGTACCGAGTGCAATTTTGAATCGATAAGTCGGTTTTTCTTTTAGCATCAACGAAATATCGCTCTTAGGGTCATCTAAATTACCAAAGGTTAATGCTTTGGTTGGGCAAGATTCGACGCAAGCCGGCTGCTTGCCCTTTTTTAGATTCGTTTTACGGCAGAAATCACATTTATCCGCGGTTTTATTGATGGGGTGAATAAACCTGACGCGATAAGGGCAGGCAGCAATACAGTATTGGCAGCCGACACATAAGTCAGGGTTGACATCAACAATCCCTGTCGTTTTATCAATAAAAGAGGCACCAGTAGGGCAAACATCGACACAAGGTGCACTTTCACAATGTTGACAGGAGTGGCGAAAAAAACGGTATTTAACATCAGGAAACTGGCCAATAGGCTCACTACGGATGATAGTTAACCGCGAAACACCTTCTGGGACTTGGTTAACCTCTCGGCATGCATCCATACACGCCGTACAGCCGATGCACAGATTTTCATCGTGCACCATGCCGTAGCGAACGCCATCTATTTTCATGGTGTTAGCTAGCGTATGGCTAGCAACTCCTCCTACCGCCGCCAGTGCTCCTGAGTAGATAATGAATTGACGACGAGAACAACTCATGGCTGCTCCTTACGCAATTTCACCGCTGCTGGGTTGAAATCAGGGTTATTGCGTTGATCTGAGTGGCAGTCGACACATATTTTTACTTTGCCCTTATCAGTCAGCACCTTCATCGTATCTTGTTTCGGATGAAGGTCATGGCAACTCGCGCAGGCTACTTTGGTGACGTGAACATCATGAGGCCAGAACGCTTTTTGCAGCTGCTCCGGTAAGTGACATGATAGACAGACACTGTTTTGTTGCTCAACGGTATACATTGGGTTGTTAAAGCGCATGACATCTTTGACGCCTTCACGGTGATCAGGCCCTGGGTTACCGTGGCAGTTGGTACAAGTCACGGGTAAATTATTGTTAGGGTTAACCACTTCTGCGTGAGTGCCATGCATGCCTTCTTGGTCAGGTTTATGGCAGTCTAAGCAGGCTTTGTCAGCGCTGCGTTGCTGCGTGACAACCCAACGGCCTTCTGCATTTTCTTGGGCCATTTGTGGGGTTGCGGATGCGGCTGTTGCCCATAATAAGCCTGTTGCCAGCACCCCAGCAGTTAATAACGAACGTAGTACGCTCATATTCACTCCATTGGTTGTATTGCCCCATTATTTGGGGCAAATCATGGTTATTTGGCTAATAGGTCATTTTTACGAGCTTGGTCATCCCATTGCGGAACCACAGTTTTTAAGAACTCTTGTTTTTCCGCATTGATTTTTTGCATATCTAAACCAATGGCTTGTTGCGCTTTTTCCTTGGTTGAAATATCTGGAATGGCAATTTCATGGGTGATGCCTTTTGAGCCTAACAGGCGAGCGAGCTTGGTTCGTGCATCTGCCGCTTTATCCATCGAACCACCTAACATACGCAGGCCTTCATCCGGTGCGTGCATATGAATACCGTGGGAGGCGATAGCTAAATCCCAACGCCATTGTGCATGACGAATATCAGTCAAAATTGGCTTCATTTCATCTTCTGTTGCGCCTGCATCCCATGCAGCTTTTGCTTCAAAGTGAGCACGAACTAATTGATCTTCCGCTTTGATTTTCATCTCTTGGATAGCGACTTTACGTTCAGCAACCACATCTTGCAGTTGTTGTTTGCTTTGGGTATGGCAAGTGCTACAAGTTTGTTCGAAATTATCGAATGGATTACCAATTTTATGGCTGGTGTACAGTTCGCCTTTTTCGTTTTGCAGTTTTGGCATATGGCAGTCAATACAGGTCACGTTATTTTTGCCATGAATACCCGCACTCCAAGTTTCATATTCAGGGTGTTGGGCTTTTAGCATAGGCGCTTTCGACAATGAGTTGGTCCAGTCAGAGAAACCAATGTTGTCGTAGTAGACTTCCATATCTTCCACTTTGGTACCGTTATCCCATGGGAATTTCACGGATTTTTTATCGCCAGAGAAATAGTATTCCACGTGACATTGGCCACACACCATGGATTGCTGGTCGAACCGACTGGCTTTATCAAACGGTTTGCCAATCGCTTCCATTGCACGCTCTGCATAAGGGCGTGAAAGCGTTAGCTCTGGTTTACCTTTTGCAAAATCCGCAGAGTCTGTTTTATGACAATCTGCACAGCCTAAGACATTAACCACTTCGGGGCCACCTTTTGCCCACTTACCTTCGAAATAGCCATCTTCGCCATGTTCTTGGATTAGCCTCGCCACATCGGGGCTTTTACAGCTCCAACATGCCATCGGAAGTGGACCATCTTGGGCGTCTTTAGGAGCACCGGTTCGTAAGGTTTCACGGACGTCGATGACCGCATAGGCGTGACCACGAGGTTTGTTGTAGTCGCGTGAGAATGGGTATCCAGCCCACAGTACGACTAAGCGAGGGTCTTCCGCTAATGCATCTTCACGGTTTGATTGCTCGGATGTTGCTCGCCAAGAGTGGTACTGGTCAGGGTGAGCGGCTTCGAAAGTTTCATTTCGAGCATTGATGGTAGATGTACTATCTTTAGTAGGAGTTTGAGCATGAACAGAGGTAAAGAGAAATATTCCTGCAACCAGACTCAATAAGCATAGTGCATTATTTCTTATGTTTGCCATAAAAAGGGCCTCGAGTAATTTTAGCCAGTCATCCCTTCATTTTTCGAGTTGTATTTGTATTGTGACCTATGACTCGAACTATTTTGGGTATCTTTTTGTTATTTAGGTTTGATAGTAAGCGCACAGATACTACCAAGACATTGCCAATTTATATGTGTAACAAAAAACCACACTAAAAATATTGTTTTTGATCAAAAGTTAATTTGTAATAAGGAAATAGAATGTGAAGAAATAATAAAAAATAGGTATTATTGAAATTGATATAGTTATTTTTCAATAGTTTTAAATTGTTAGTTTCAATAATTAATTAATAATGATTCTTATTCTGATGCTTAGCGTTATCCAATTCTATTTTATTGATTTTAAAATAATTTTTTTATGTTTAATATTTAATGGTTGTTTTTAAAATAAAGTTAGAAATGAAATTTGTTTAATATCAAAAAAAACACAGATATTTTTTTTCTAAATGACATTGCGCATACTACTTTAGTGGTAGTTTTTGGTTGGTGTTATAATTTAAAAAATTAAAACTTGAGTTTAAATTAATAATTCATATTAAAAAAATGTTAACAAATAATTAAAAAGGCCTGTTTGTTTATCATTTTGATGCTATTTTTAGCTAATGGCGAGTAAATAACGTAAATGTTGTCATTTCTAGTCGTATACGGGGAATTACCTCTTTTACCCACTTGGTAGTATGTATTTTTATAACCTCTATCGTTAATATTTCTCATAAATACACATATAAAAAATGCGGTTTATCAATACGTTTTAGTTTTTTTGTTGGCAATGTAAAGGAAAAAAACATGGTTGATCTCACCCGTCGGGGAGTATTAACTGGTGCGTGGCGTAGTGCAGCCCCAGTGGTTCGGCCGCCATGGAGTGGTAGTGAAACGCAATTTATTGAATTGTGTACCCGTTGCAATGCCTGCGTTGAGAGTTGCGAAACGGCAATTATCCAACCGGGAGCAGGGGGCTACCCTGTTGTTGATTTTAAGCGTGGTGAATGTACATTTTGCTATGCATGTGCAACAGCATGTCCAGAACCTATTTTCCTTCCAAAACATTCCCAACCTTGGGATATCTCAATTTCGATTGGCCAAAATTGTCTTGCTTATCTTTCGATTGAATGTCGACGTTGCCAAGACAGTTGTGAGCCTGAAGTCATCTCTTTTCGTCCGTCAATGGCCGGTATATACCAGCCAAAAGTAGAAACACCAGGTTGTACAGGCTGTGGTGCTTGTGTCGCAGGTTGCCCAGTTTCAGCCATTACCGTGGAGCATGAACATGCACAGTAACTATCAAGTGTGCAGTTTAATAGTACAAGTAAAAAGTGAACGACTGTCTACTGTGGCCGAAGAAATTAATCAACTTTCTAATTGTGAGGTGGCGTTAAGCGCCCCAGAAAACGGAAAACTGATTGTGGTTGTTGAAGGGCAAGGTAGTAGAACGTTGTTAGATACTATTGATTTAGTACGCGATATTGACGGCGTACTAGATGTTTCGCTGGTTTACCACCAGCAGGAAGAGCAAGGTGAGGAAGATTATGAAACTCAGTCGTCGTAGCTTTATGAAAGCCAATGCGATAGCGGCCGCTGCTGCGGCGGCAGGTATTGGCGCACCAAGCATTGCGAAAGCAGTGGTTGGCCAACAAGAAAGTATTAAATGGGACAAAGCCCCTTGCCGTTTTTGTGGTACAGGCTGTGGGGTATTGGTGGGAACTCAAAATGGTCGCATCGTGGCCAGCCAAGGTGACCCAGAAGCGCCTGTAAACCGTGGTCTAAACTGTATCAAAGGGTATTTCTTACCTAAAATCATGTACGGAAAAGACCGTTTAACGCAGCCAATGTTGCGTATGAAAGACGGTGAATATGACAAAAATGGGGAGTTCACACCGATCACGTGGGAACAAGCCTTTGATGTTATGGAAGAAAAAGTCAAAACCACATTAAAAGAAAAAGGCCCTGAAGGGATCGGTATGTTCGGTTCGGGTCAGTGGACAGTTTGGGAAGGCTATGCAGCATCAAAACTGTTCAAAGGTGGATTCCGTTCTAATAACTTAGACCCTAATGCACGCCACTGTATGGCTTCTGCGGTAGTGGGCTTCATGCGTACTTTCGGTATGGATGAGCCAATGGGTTGTTATGATGATATTGAGCATGCTGACGCGTTTGTCCTTTGGGGCTCAAACATGGCAGAAATGCACCCAATCTTGTGGTCTCGTATCACCAACCGCCGTCTGTCTAACCCTGACGTGCGTGTTGCCGTGTTATCGACTTTTAAACACCGTAGCTTTGAATTAGCGGATAACGGTATCGTTTTTACACCACAATCTGACTTAGTGATCCTGAACTATATTGCGAATTATATTATTCAAAATAATGCAGTTAATCAGGAATTCCTTGATAAACACGTGAATTTACGTCGTGGTGCAACAGATATCGGTTATGGATTACGCCCAACTCACCCACTCGAACAAAAAGCGAAAAATGCAGGTTCTGATGCATCTGAGCCAATGACGTGGGATGAATATAAAGCCTTTGTTGCGGAATATACTTTAGACAAAACCGTAGAAATGACAGGGGTTCCAAAAGATCAGTTAGAAGAACTCGCTAAACTTTACGCAGACCCTAAAACTAAAGTGGTTTCTTATTGGACCATGGGCTTTAACCAGCACACTCGCGGTGTTTGGGCAAATAACTTAGTGTATAACCTGCACTTACTGACAGGGAAAATTTCTCAACCTGGCTGTGGGCCGTTCTCATTAACCGGTCAGCCATCAGCGTGTGGTACCGCTCGTGAAGTTGGTACGTTCTCACACCGTTTACCAGCGGACATGGTGGTTACCAATGAAAAACACCGTGAAAAAGTAGAAGGTGTGTGGGGGCTGCCTGCTGGGACGATCCCTGAAAAAGTCGGTTTACACGCTGTTGCCCAAGACCGCGCTTTAAAAGACGGTAAATTGAATTTTTACTGGGTAATGTGTAACAACAACATGCAAGCGGGCCCGAATATCAACCAAGAGCGTATGCCAGGTTGGCGTGACCCTCGCAACTTTATTGTGGTTTCTGACCCCTATCCAACAGTTAGTGCGTTAGCTGCTGACTTGATTTTACCAACAGCAATGTGGGTAGAAAAAGAAGGCGCTTACGGTAATGCGGAACGTCGTACTCAGTTTTGGCGTCAGCAAGTTAAAGCACCAGGCGAAGCGAAATCTGACTTAATGCAGATGGTGTTGTTCTCTAAACGCTTTACAACGGATGAAGTGTGGCCTGAAGAGTTATTAGCGAAAAAGCCTGAATTACGCGGTAAAACGCTGTATGACGTGTTATTCGCTAACCAAGCGGTAACGAAGTTCCCTGTGAGTGAGTTAGCCGAAGACCAACTTAACGATGAATCACGTGAATTAGGCTTCTACTTACAAAAAGGGCTGTTCGAAGAATACGCTGGCTTTGGTCGCGGTCATGGTCATGACTTGGCTGATTTTGATGACTACCACAAAGCGCGCGGTATCCGTTGGCCAGTGGTTGATGGCAAAGAAACGCAGTGGCGTTATAGCGAAGGAAATGACCCTTACGTTAAGGCTGGCGCGGGTTATCAATTCTACGGTAAACCTGATGGTAAAGCGGTCATTTTTGCACTGCCATTTGAACCTGCTGCGGAATCGCCAGATAAAGAATATGACTTATGGTTATCAACAGGCCGTGTATTAGAACATTGGCATACCGGTAGTATGACACGCCGTGTTCCTGAACTACACCGTGCTTTCCCTGAATCTCTTGTGTTTATACATCCAATCGATGCGAAAGAGAGAGGTTTACGCCGTGGTGATAAAGTCAAAGTAGTTTCACGCCGTGGTGATGTGACCACGATTGTTGAAACTCGTGGCCGTAATAGACCACCAAAAGGCTTAGTTTACATGGCGTTCTTCGATGCTGCGCAGCTAGTGAATAACTTAACACTGGATGCAACCGATCCGCTTTCAAAAGAAACGGATTACAAAAAATGTGCCGTTAAACTGGAAAAGGTGTAATTGCTCATGCCCCAGAAAGCTAAGTCTCAACAGGCTAAGTCCCAGAACAGTCGTCGTCGCTTTTTACGCGATGTCGCCCGCACTGCGGGTGGGTTGGCGGCTGTTGGTGTGGTGCTGGGGCTTCAGCAACAAACTTCCCGTGCGAGTGGTGTTAAGCTTCGCCCGCCGGGAGCTCTTGATGAAAAAGCATTTGCCAGTGCATGTGTCCGTTGTGGGCAATGCGTTCAAGCCTGTCCGTATGACATGTTGAAATTAGCGACATTGGCATCAGGCTTGGCTTCAGGAACGCCGTACTTCATCGCTCGAGAAAACCCGTGTGAAATGTGTGAGGATATTCCTTGCGCCAAAGTTTGCCCAAGTGGTGCATTGGATAAAGACATTGAGTCGATTAACGATGCACGCATGGGGTTAGCCGTTTTACTCGATCAGGAAAACTGCCTGAACTTTCAAGGGCTAAGGTGTGATGTATGTTACCGCGTATGTCCACTGATTGATGAAGCCATCACATTGGAACTTGAACAAAACCACCGAACAGGTAAGCACGCGCGCTTCTTACCCACAGTCAATAGCAATTACTGCACGGGATGCGGTAAATGTGAACAGGCTTGTGTATTGGAAGAGGCGGCTATCAAGGTATTACCAAGGTCGTTAGCAAAAGGTGAGTTAGGACACCATTACCGCTTTGGTTGGCTGGAGGGTAACAATGGCGAATCGTAAACGTGATGCCGGACGTGAAGCTCAGGCAAAAAAAGGTTGGTGGCAGAGCCACAAGTGGTTGGTATTTAGACGTACAAGCCAATTGCTGGTGTTAGCGATGTTCTTGAGTGGGCCATGGTTTGGGGTGTGGATTTTACATGGTAACTACAGCAGTAGCTTATTGTTAGATACCGTACCTTTGACTGACCCATTAATCACCTTAGAGAGCTTAGCAAGTGGTTACTTACCGGGGATCTCAGCATTAGTTGGGGCTGCTATCGTATTCGGGGTTTATGCACTGTTGGGTAAGCGTATTTTCTGCAGTTGGGTTTGTCCTGTAAACCCAGTGACGGATGCCGCGGCGTGGTTAAGACGTAAGTTTGATTTTAACCAGTCCGCAACGATACCACGCAATATTCGTTATGTATTGCTGGTGGTTATCCTGATCGGTTCTGCTATTACAGGAACCTTACTTTGGGAATGGCTTAATCCAGTTTCATTAATGGGGCGCAGTTTAATTTTTGGTTTTGGCAGCGGTGCATTGGTTTTAGTTGCACTGTTTTTATTCGATTTATTAGTTGTGGAACATGGTTGGTGCGGTCACCTTTGCCCATTAGGTGCGCTATATGGCGTGGCAGGGTGTAAGGGCGCACTAGTTGTTACAGCGGAAAATAAAGAAAACTGTAGCCGTTGTATGGACTGTTTCCACATTTGTCCGGAGCCGCAAGTTCTGCGTGCACCGGTCCTAGATAAACAAGCTCCAGCACAGATATCAGATAAAGATTGTATCACTTGCGGTCGTTGCATTGATGTTTGTTCTGAGGATGTTTTTAAAATAACACTAAGATGGAGTTCGGGAGCAAAATCATGAAAAATCCTGTCCTGAAAAAGACGCTCAGCCGTTGGGTGGCTGGAATGGCCTTTGTTGTAAGCAGTCTTGTTTGGGCTGCTAATGGTGTAGACCTGACCCAATCACCAGAAGTATCCGGTACGTCAGAAGGAAGCATTCATATTCCGAAAGAGCAAGAAAGAATGGCATTAAACTATGTGAATCAACCGCCAATGATCCCACATAGTGTTGAAGGTTATCAAATTACCACTAATACTAATCGTTGTTTGCAATGCCATGGTGTGGAAAATTATCGCACCACAGGGGCACCAAGAGTTAGCCCAACGCACTTTATGGATGCAACAGGCAAAGTTCTTGGCGAAGTCGCACCAAACCGCTACTTCTGTCTACAGTGCCACGTGCCGCAATCAGACACGGCACCGATTGTTGATAACACATTTACCCCATCCAAAGGTTTTGGGAAATAAGGGGGAATTATGTCAAATAATAATGATAAGCAAATAAATGATGACAAGCCGAAGAAAAAGGGCTTGTTTGGGTTACTCGGCCGAGTATGGCGGTGGTGGCGTAGGCCAAGCCGTTTAGCATTAGGAACCTTATTGCTGATTGGTTTTGTGAGTGGTGTTATCTTCTGGGGCGGCTTCAATACGGGTATGGAAATGGCCAATACGGAAGAGTTTTGTATTAGCTGCCATGAAATGCGTGAGAATGTCTATGAAGAATATATGGATACTATTCACTATACTAACCGTAGCGGTGTTCGCGCAACTTGCCCAGATTGTCACGTACCGCATGAGTTCGGCCCCAAAATGGTGCGTAAAATTCAAGCGAGTAAGGAGCTATACGGGAAAATTTTTGGCATCATTGACACACCTCAAAAATTTGAAGACCACCGGTTAGCGATGGCGCAAAGTGAGTGGCGACGGATGAAAAATAACGACTCACAAGAGTGTCGTAACTGCCACAATTTTGAGTATATGGATTTCACGGCACAAAAAGGGGTTGCAGCTAAAATGCATGACCAAGCCATCACGGATGGTAAAACTTGCATTGACTGTCACAAAGGAATTGCCCATAAATTGCCGGACATGCGTGAAGTTGAACCTGGCTTTTAATTTAAGGTAATCATTTTATGATGAGTTATACCGATAAATTATAAGTAATGATCAATAAATAGGCTGGTTATGCGTTTGAGTATGATCAGCCTAAGTTATATTTGTGTTAAATCAATATATTTGCTTTTTTAATGTGTATTGTATGATT
The DNA here is from genome assembly GCF_033681625.1 of Providencia sp. PROV109. NCBI lineage: Bacteria > Pseudomonadati > Pseudomonadota > Gammaproteobacteria > Enterobacterales > Morganellaceae > Providencia > Providencia sp. PROV109. The sequence continues at coordinate 3,355,091 of NZ_CP096320.1, read as the reverse complement.
CTGTCACGCAGCATTTACTAACAATATAATAAATCAGGGTAATTAAACTATGTGGAAAAAGCTTCATCAACTTGCCATCCCAGTTAACCTTTACCGGTTATGTGGGCGTCTAATACCGTGGTTTATTATATTGAGTGTAATTTGTTTAGCGGTGGGGTGGATTTGGGGATTTGGCTTTGCGCCAACCGATAAAGTCCAAAGCCAAAGTTATCGTATTATGTATATCCATGTTCCTGCCGCGATGTGGTCGATGGGCATTTATGCCACAATGGCAATTACTGCTTTTGTTGGTCTTGTCTGGCAAATGAAAGTCTCTGAATTGGCGATAGCGGCAATGGCACCGATAGGGGCGGTATTTACTTTTATTGCCTTGGTGACAGGTGCGACATGGGGTAAACCAATGTGGGGTGCATGGTGGGTATGGGATGCACGTTTAACCTCTGAACTAATTCTATTTTTTCTGTATGTGGGGATTATTGCTTTATGGCATGCTTTTGATGACCGCCGTACAGCAGGAAAGGCCGCTGCGATTTTAGTATTAATTGGTGTGATTAACTTACCTATTATTCATTATTCAGTTGAATGGTGGCAAACTTTGCATCAACCTTCGACGCGTATGCAAGAAAGTATCAACCCAGCTATGCGTACGCCACTACGTTTAGCTATCCTTGGTTACCTATTTCTCTTTATCTCATTAACGTTAATTCGTTTACGTAGTCAATTATTGTTGTTAGAACGTAACCGTCCATGGGTATTAGATATTGTGAATAAAAAAGGACGTCAATCATGACTAGCGCATTTGCATCTTGGAGTGAATTTTGGGCGATGGGCGGCTATGGTTTTTATGTATGGCTGGCGGTTGCGCTGACATTAATACCTATTTTGTTACTCTGTTTGCATACATACATACAAAGAAAAATGATAATAAATGCAATTATTCAACAGCAAGCTCGTGAAGTAAGACAAAAAGCAGCAAGAGCGCGTAGGGAGGGAGTGTGAATATTCGTCGTCGTAACCGACTTTGGTTGATCTGTTCCATATTGGTTGGCGTGGGGTTAACCCTCGCATTGATTCTCTACGCATTGCGCTCAAGTATTGACTTGTTTTATACCCCCGGTGAAATCATCTATGGTAAGCGAGAAACTCAGCAAATCCCTGAAGTTGGGCAACGCTTACGTGTCGGTGGCATGGTCATGCCAGGTAGTGTAGTACGTGATTCTGACCCAGTCTCTAATGCTGTCAATATCACTTTCACTGTTTATGATGCCGAAGGCGAAGTTAACGTAAGTTATCATGGAATTTTGCCTGACTTATTCAAAGAAGGGCAAGGTGTTGTTGTTCAAGGGGAGTTACAGGAGAATAATCATATTTTAGCGAAAGAAGTGCTTGCTAAACATGATGAAAACTATACGCCACCAGAGGTTGAAAAGGCGATGCAAGAAAACCACCGCAGGCCAGCAGCTGCCTATAAGGACAATGCATCATGATCCCTGAAATTGGTAGCGTTTTACTGTGCTTGGCATTAGGTCTTGCCGTTTTGCTGTCTTTTTACCCGCTATGGGGGGTGGCACGAAATGATGCACGCTTAATGGCATCATCACGTCCATTGGCATGGTTACTTTTTCTCTGTGTAACAGGGGCATTCCTAGTATTAGTGAATGCCTTTGTTGTTAATGATTTCTCAGTCACGTATGTTGCCAATAACTCTAATACGCAATTACCTATTTGGTATCGTGTTGCGGCGACATGGGGAGCTCACGAAGGCTCATTATTACTATGGGTATTATTAATGAGCGGCTGGACATTTGCGGTGGCAATTTGCAGTTACCGTATGCCTCTCGACATTGTTGCCCGTGTTTTAGCTGTTATGGGGATGGTAAGCGTTGGTTTTTTGCTGTTTATCATCTTTACTTCAAACCCATTTTCGCGCACGCTGCCCGCCTTTCCGATTGAAGGGCGTGACCTCAACCCATTACTACAAGACCCAGGGCTGATTTTCCACCCACCATTGTTATACATGGGCTATGTCGGCTTCTCAGTGGCATTTGCCTTTGCGATTGCGGCATTGTTAAGTGGCCGGTTAGACAGCTCTTTCACACGTTTTGCTCGCCCTTGGACGATGGCAGCCTGGTTCTTTTTAACGTTAGGGATCATGTTAGGTTCCGCATGGGCTTATTATGAATTAGGCTGGGGGGGCTGGTGGTTCTGGGACCCGGTAGAGAATGCCTCCTTTATGCCATGGTTAGTGGGAACGGCATTGATCCACTCACTTTCCGTTACTGAACAGCGAGCCACTTTTAAAGCATGGTCACTATTATTGTCGATTTTTGCTTTCTCATTGTGTTTACTCGGGACTTTCTTAGTTCGCTCAGGGGTACTGGTTTCGGTACACGCCTTTGCCTCAGACCCATCTCGAGGGTTATTTATCTTAGCCTTCATGGTGATAGTGATTGGCGGCTCTTTACTGGTGTTTGCACTGCGTGGGCACAAGGTACGCTCAAGGGTTAACAATGCCTTATGGTCGCGTGAATCCATGTTATTGGGTAATAACGTTATCCTAACAGCAGCGATGCTAGTTGTGTTACTCGGTACATTGCTACCGTTAGTCCATAAACAAATTGGCCTGGGTACGATTTCCATTGGTGAACCGTTCTTTAATACTATGTTTATAGCGTTGATGGTGCCATTTGCCTTATTACTGGGGATTGGGCCACTCGTGCGTTGGGGACGTGACCGCCCTGCGGCTATCAAAAAGTTATTAATCATTGCAACGGTATTAACCGTTATTCTTTCTTTTGCCCTACCATTACTGATGGAAGATAGGGTAGAAGCGTTGACGGTTGTCGGCTTAATGATGGCGTGCTGGATAGCAATTCTTGCCTTCGCAGAAATGCGAGTCCGCATCAGTAAGAAAATCAAGCTCACGCCAAGTTACTGGGGAATGGTACTGGCGCATTTAGGTTTGGCGGTAACCATCGTCGGTATTGCCTTTAGCCAAAATTACAGTATTGAGCGTGATGTGAAAATGAAGCCGGGTGATAGCATTTCAATTCGTGCTTATACCTTTGTATTTAATGGCGTACGAGAGGCTGATGGCCCTAACTACCAAGGTGTCATTGGCAGTATTTCAGTGAAAGAGAAAGACAAAGTCATCGGTGTTTTAATGCCAGAAAAACGTTTTTATAGCGTTAGCCGAGCTGTTATGACCGAAGCGGCGATTGATGGTGGTTTTACTCGCGATTTATATGCTGCATTGGGTGAGGAAGTCGCTAAAGATACGTGGACTATGCGTTTGTATTATAAACCATTTGTTCGTTGGATCTGGTCTGGTGGCGTATTAATGGCTATTGGTGCGTTATTTTGCTTGTTTGACCCACGTTATCGTCGCCGTAAATTACAAGGGGAAACAGCATGAACCGCAAAGTCTTCTTAATTCCTTTTATTATTTTTGCAGGAATCGCTGCGGTCCTGTTATGGCAATTGATGCGTAATGCAGAAGGGGATGATCCTCGTTTATTAGAATCCGCTTTAATTGGTAAGCCAGTGCCCGTTTTTCGCCTTGAATCGCTAGAAAACCCCGGTCAGCACTACGAATCCGATGTATTAACACAAGGGCAACCTATCTTGTTGAATGTTTGGGCAACATGGTGCCCTACATGCCGTGCAGAACATCAATATTTGAATAAGTTGTCTGCACAGGGTGTTCGTGTGGTTGGGTTGAACTATAAAGATAAACGGGATAAAGCCATTGTGTGGTTGCGTGAGTTAGGCAACCCTTATGCCCTAAGCTTATTTGATGGTGAAGGTATGTTAGGCCTTGATTTAGGGGTATATGGTGCACCTGAAACGTTCTTAATTGATGGTAATGGTGTGATCCGTTATCGTCACGCAGGGGCAATGGACGAGCGCGTCTGGGAAAAAGAATTTAAACCCCTTTGGGAGCGCTATAATCAGGAGGCGAACCAATGAGGTATTTATTGGGTTTATTAATGTTAGCGTTAAGTGCAACGGTGACATATGCATCGACAGAAGTCTTTACTTTCGATAATGAACAGCAAGAGCAGCAATTTCGTAAATTAACCGAAGAGCTACGTTGCCCTAAATGCCAGAACAACAGCATTGCGGATTCTAATTCAATGATTGCACTGGACTTGCGCCAAAAAGTGTATGAGTTAATGAAAGAAGGCAAAAACCGTGATGAAATCGTTGATTACATGGTTGCACGTTATGGTTACTTCGTCACTTATAACCCACCACTGACGCCGCTAACGATTGTACTGTGGGGGTTACCGTTTGTTGCGATAGCGGTAGGCGGCTGGATCATTTTTGCCCGTTCTAAAAAACGCGTTAGATTAAAACAGGTTGAGCAGGGCGATGAGGAAGCATTACCTGAGGCCTCTCGCACTAGCAACTGGGTTTATTTACCCGGGTTTATCATTGCATTAGGTGTTGCGGGGGGGGCTTATTATCAGGTAGGTAGCTACGAGAAAGTGGCAGATTGGAATAATGCTTATCAACAAGCTCCCGCTTTGTTAGACAGAGCGCTAGATCCGTCTGAGCCACCACTCAATAATGCGGAAATGGAACACCTCGCTTTAGGTCTACGTACTCGCCTCCAGGAAGACCCGCAAAATGTAGAAGCGTGGGAAATGCTAGGCCGTATTGGTATGGTGTTGGGGAATGCGACCATGGCAACCGATGCCTATGGCCGTGCTTATCGACTAGCCCCTAAAAATGAAAATGTAGTGATGGGGTATGCGGAAGTTTTGACACGCTCTTCTGACCCAGAAGATAACCGTCAAGGTGCAGAGCTACTTAAAAAGCTGATTGCTGAAGACCGTACCAATGTGAAAGCATTAAGCATTTTTGCATTCAATGCATTTGAGCAAGAGCGTTATGCAGAGGCCATCTCGGCTTGGCAAATGATGTTAAAACTACTGCCTGAGAATGACCAACGTCGTCCTATTATCGAGCGTAGTGTTGAACAGGCACTGATGATGGTACACGAAAAGAAAGGGCTGCCAGCGGATAAGTAATTTTTTTCTCTAATCGTGTTATACAGGTGTTCTCCTGTATAACGCGACTCGTCCAAATATAAATCTACAGTTTGAATTGCTTCGGTTTATTAAAGAATATTGATACTAATTCTTTTAACATAGTTTGAGTTTATAACTAGATAAAAGGAAGCAATATGTCAACTCAACGAATGCGTGATTCTAATCTAACGAAGATCCCTCGTCTAATCACTTCAAATTTGAATCGATTCATATCAGATAAGGGGGTTGGGGCTAAGTCTTTGAATAATTGGAAAAAATTAAGTCGATTTGTTGATGGTATTAAACAAAATAAACAGATTGACCTGACAGGGTCAAAAATTCCCATTCGGCTACCCACGTTAAGGCATGCCTATTCAGAACCTTCAAAGATTCATCAAAAAAACATATCAGGGGCATTGGCATTAAATCGGTCGGCTTCGGAGCCAAGCAATCTAAATCGCTCCCACAGGACGCCAGTTCAAAAGGGGGCATTAGCGAGAGCGCAACCTAATTATCAGCCAAGTCAGGCTCCAAGAAGCCCACAATATATTCAAAAAGCAAAAGACGACAAGATCACCGCATATCAATCACTCCCTGATGTGGTTAAAAATTTTCTTAACGAAAAGCTCAGCTATAAAATTTTGGTCACTTTCAAAAAAGGGTTAGCTGGCAAGGAAGTAAAAAAATATATGGTTGCTTATGAAGAATTTAAACAAGGTGTTAGCGATAAAGAAAAGGAGGAATATCAACAGAACAAATTGAGCGGTTTTACACCGGATAACCGATTTCAATTTACCAAAACGGTTTGGATTGAATTGGATAAACTCATATTAATTCCAACTAAAGAAGAGATAACTAAAATAGTGGCTAACACAAAATGGTCTCATCTAAATCGTTAGGTTTAGATGGTTTATATGTAAATAATTAACTTATTATTTGCTTTAATTTCAGTCTATTGTCATAAGGAGAGAGATTCAATCAATAGATTGATTTTTATTGGTAATTGTTTGTTTTTTAGTTCATTACATGTAGAGGTAGGCCCTGCTTAACATTAATGGTGAAAATTGATAACATCCCTCCTCTAAATAAGATACAATTTCGCGCTATAAAATTCGTACTGAGATAACGGAAAAACGTTGCACCTGCGCCCTTTTATCAAACAGCTATCCGCTTATCTTGCTTTGCTTGCCATTGTTATGCTGTTCATTGCACCACTGGTTTCTAAATCTATGGTGCATATGAACACTTGTGCAGATATACAAAGTGAGATGGCGGACCAATCGATGCATTCGCATCATAGTATGCCAATGCCTGAAAATTGTGACGTTTCTACACCAATGAATCATATGTTAATGACGGGGATGGGGCAGTCTCCGATGGAAGACATTGCATGTGGTTACTGTCAGTTATTGGTCCACTTTCCATTTCTTATCTTATTTATTGCTGCGGTTATTCGACAACTCGCCACGCTGACTCTATTTGTTCCTTTTGAGCGCTACGTTCACATTTGGTTATTTAGACCATGGTCATTACATCTCGCTAGAGCCCCGCCTATTTACTGATGTCTTAGCATTATAAATCTTACAAATTAATTTAATTGCTATTTTTGCCTTTATTGTGCAAAGCGTTTTCGTTCATCTTGAATTTCTTTGATTTTTAAGAGGTTCACCCATGGGTGCTGAAAATGTATTTGCAAGTTAAGAGGCGAAAGCAGCGTACCTATATTCTAAGAAACAGGTAAAAAATGAACACACACGTTTTTAAAGTGGCTCCTATTGCAACGCTGGTTATTAGTGCGATTTTTACAGCACCTACAGTCGCTAAAACTGAAATCAACCAAAGTCTAATCTCAAATAGCTCAGTGATGATTGTTACTGCGCCAGTCGATTCACCATTGACTATTACGACATCCCCTAAAACACCAAGGCAGCCCGTCCCTGCGAGTGATGGTTCTGATTACCTTAAAACGATCCCAGGCTTTTCACAGATACGTAACGGTGGAACTAACGGAGATCCGGTTTTTCGTGGCATGTTTGGGTCTCGTTTGCGTATTTTAACCAATGATAGTGAAATGTTGGGTGCATGCCCTTCTCGTATGGATGCACCGACTTCTTATATTTCACCGGAAAACTTTGATGTATTAAATATGATTAAAGGGCCACAAACTGTTTTATGGGGGCCTGGGAATTCAGCAGGAACAATCCGGTTTGAGCGCGAAAAACCGCTATTTACTGAAGCAGGTATTAAAGGCAACGCAAGTGCCTTAACGGCATCTAATGAGCGCTGGGATGGTAATGCTGATATTAGCTTAGGTAATGAAACGGGTTATGTTCGTGTTATTGGTAATAAATCACGTTCAAATGATTATAAAGATGGCAATGGTGATAAGGTTCCCTCTAAATGGGATAAGTGGAACGCTGATATTGCTATCGGCTGGACGCCAGATGAATATACATTATTAGAATTAACCGCTGGTAAAGGCGACGGCGAAGCTCGTTATGCAGGGAGGGGAATGGATGGCTCTCAGTTTAAACGTGAAAGCTTAGGCTTACGCTTTGAAAAGAGTAATATCGGTGATGTTTTAGATAAAGTTGAAGCAAATGTTTACTACAATTACGCCGATCATATTATGGATAATTACTCGCTTCGTACTCCATCAGGCGGTGGAATGGGGGGCGGGCATATGGGGCATGGAGGCCACGGTATGATGAATATGCCAATGAAAATGCGAGTTGACCGTGAAACCATGGGCGGCCGTACCATGGGAACATGGTTATGGAAAGACTATGAACTGCGTGCAGGGGCTGACATGCAGACCAATAAACATCGTAAAAACAATAATAATAGCTGGAAAAAAGATGCACAATTCCAAGATTATGGTGTTTTTAGTGAGCTAACTTGGCATGCGACTGAGCAAGGTAAAGTTGTTAGCGGGGCTCGTTTAGATCGTGTGATAGTTGAAAATAGTACAGGCGTAGGCTCTTCAGGGCGTAATACGGTGATGCCAGCGGGCTTTGCGCGTTATGAGCATTCTTTATCTGGTACACCTGTTATGGTATATGCTGGTGTCGGCTATACAGAACGTTTTCCTGATTATTGGGAGTTGTTTTCGCCTAAACTCGGACCAGATGGTAGCAATAATGTGTTTGATAAGCTAAAAACAGAAAAAACGACTCAGTTAGATATTGGTGCTAAATATAGCCATGAAGACACCAATGCATGGGTTTCTGCATATGTGGGGCGTGTTGATGATTTTATTCTCTTCCGTTATAGCGCGACAAACCCGCGAATGAGCCAAGTTGAAAATGTTGACGCATTAATTATGGGCGGAGAGCTCGGTATAGCACAGAAACTCAGTGATGAATGGAAAGCCGATGCAAGTCTTGCTTACTCTTGGGGAGAAAATCGTACAGATGGCAAAGCGTTACCGCAAATGCCACCATTGGAAAGCCGATTTGGCTTATCGTGGGAAAAAGGTGATTGGACTACGACAGGTTTAGTACGCGTTGTTAGCCGTCAAAATCGTGTTGCGATTAATGATGGTAATGTGGTGGGGAAAGATTTTAGCAAGAGTGCAGGTTTCACAATATTTTCATTAAATACAGCGTATAAAATTAATGAAAATATGAAATTAAGCGCAGGCGTTGATAACCTTTTTGATAAAACCTATAGCGAGCACCTTAATTTAGCTGGAAATAGCGGTTTTGGTTATTCATCCAATGTACCAGTGAATGAACCAGGGAGAAATTTCTGGGCAAAAATTAATGTGAGTTTTTAATTGTTAGGCTAGCATCCCATACAGTATTCGTATGGGGTGCTGCTAGTCGTTAAATAATAACAGGAATATAGTAATTTAGCTCTTGGATGAAATTGCGTGAATCATTAATGAATGCTTCATAAGTGGGTTTGGATTTTAGGACATATTGCTCTATATCAGGCCCTTTACCACGGACGATATCCATTTCAGCAAGTACCTTCCCATAAGCAGTATAAATAATATCATTGTAATCTATACCATGAAGGCTACTGGTGATCTTGATTTCTAAATAATTTCCTGCGGGTAACTGTAAGTTGGTTGTTTGCGGAAGTGCAATATCAACATCTTGTTCATCTAGAGCCGTGGTATATAGGAAATGGCCTTCTGCATTAGTACTTTGATCAACACCGTGAATGGCGTATAAATGCTGAGTGACATAATGGTTTTTATTGAAAAAATCCATCCAATAGTGTCGGCGTAGCTCATCCGTTTTTAGGTTCCACTCATTAATATCTTTAGTGTAACGATGTTTAGTTCCGAGTAAATTGATGGCTGGCAATTGAGTCAATTTAACTTGAACACTGAGCTCTTTATTCTCTCGTAGAGGTAAGCAAAACCCTTCAATTTTCCAACCCTGTCGTTTTCTGTATTCAGAAGGGGTCAGATTAAATTGTTTTTTAAACGCACGGCAAAAAGTTTGTTGTGAGTCAAAACGGTACCTCAGAGAAATATCCATTATGCTGTCATTTGTTAGCCGTAGTGCGACAGCAGAACAAGAAAGGCGCCTTGCTCGGATATAGGAACCAAGTGCGAGCCCTGTTTGGTTCTTAAACAGGCGCTGAAAGTGCCATTTGGTGTATCCTGATTTATCGGCAACAGTATCTAGGGATAGGCGAGATTCTAAATTTTGTTCTATCCAGAGAATGATTTCCCTGATAACACTTTCTTGTAGCATGATTATCCTTTCAGGTCTCTTTTACTTACCAACAAAATAACAAGCCATATAATATAGCAAGGTTATGAATTGTAAGTACTCATAGGTGCTCGTAATAGGATACCATGCTAACTGACAATTTTATTAAAAAGATGTGAAGTTAAGTAAGTATTGGGCGGTGGAAACGTAGCTAGATTGCTTGAGTACACCTATCTAGCGTTTACATAATTTGTCTAATTTTTACGTATTGTGGTATAGACTGAAGGTAATGAACATGGCATAAATGCAGTGGAGTGAATTTTTTTACCGAAAATAGCTAGGTGTGATAATTAATTTTAGATATTCAGAATAAGAGCAGGTTAATGTAAGGCACTAATATGAAAAGGTGATTTAGCTTTATAGACTAATATGAAAATTTTTATATTTAATACCTAAATTTAATGTTGTTATTCGACTAATAAATAAAAAAAAGCGCCTTTTTTTATGATTGAAAAAAAATTTCTTTATTATAATTATGTTCTGGAAACTTATTGATACGCATGAATACAAATTGTCACGAATTTCTTAAGGTTATAACATTAAATCAGTCAAGATAATTTTATTAAATTGAAAATGTAAGTTAGAATTTTGGTTAAATTGAAAATGTAATTTTGAAGTCGTTGGCTTATTACAGTGTAGTTTTCTATACCTATTAGGTTATAAAAATAACGTGATCAGAATCACAGTTAAAAAGATAACGATATAGCCATATATATCAGTATTTTATATGGTTGTTGTTTTTTAATTCATTAATAGATTGTCTTTAAATGACTTGTTTAGTTAGGGTTTTATTATTATAAGTCAATTTATAAATTTATGGTTGGTGATAGTTTACGCACCGGTTAATAATATTCATTTTAATATTTAATAGAGGTTATTATGGGGAAGGAAAACATTGCTAAAATGCTAGGGATAAAAATCCGAAAACAACGAGAAAACCATAAGATATCGATAGAACGAATGGCGAGTTTAATTGGTGTAACAGAAGAAGAAATGAGTCGATTTGAGACAGGAGAAAGTTGTATTGATGTCGATTCACTATTTCAATTTGCTTATCTTTTTAATGTTGATCCCGCTTCTTTTTTATATGGCGTTGTCAATGTGAATAATGGTACATGTAGTTCAATACACTGATTATAAGTAATTTTAGAATGTAACATTAAGCGGTATAGTATTGTTATATCATTCGTGAGCATAATAATATTAACTGTTACTATCAGAATTATCTTTATATTTCGTAATAATCAAATATATCCATGAGTATTTAGCTGTTTTATTACTATATCTGTTAGTTTATTGGCGCGACTCCATTGATTAATTTTGGCTAGTTTTGTGTTGCTACCGAGTCTTAAAACAAATTGGTCGAGTTGCTCTACAATAAAATTATTTTGATTAATCTCTTGATATGTTTCATTAAAAGAGAGTTTTTCCTTTATCTCATATCGGTTATTACATTGTTTTAATGACAGTTTGTCTAAAATCTTCCCCGTATTGAAAAAGATTTCAAATGAAACCAATAAACCGTTTTCTTGGCGTAAATTAATCATCAATACATCGCCATCGGTTCTTTTAGTAAAGGGATGTGAGTATTGAATAGCGGGGGATGAAAGGACAAAATCAGGCATCAAGGATAACAATAATTCTATGTTTTTTGTGATGGTGTTTCGTAGTATATTGAATGGTAATTGATTTTCAGTTTCTATTATTCGGTGCGCTGTGATACGCAATAACCCTGTTTCGGTACCACGTTTAGACATTAAAGACGCTTTTATTTGATTGAACTGGTTATCAAAGCTAAGAGGTTGGTTATAATCAATCAATACATCATGGCGCATTGCTTGCTTTAATACCTCCTTCAATTCGTTTTCACTAAAGTTGGGGATATCATTCAATAGGATATCTTTTCCGGCAGATACCGCAGTCTGAATTGCAAATCTTAGTAACTCATCACTGCAAGTGGATGTCATTATAATGCAGTCAACGCCATCATTATTGATCAACTCTTCTATCTTTTTCTTTTGACACATAAAGTAAGTCATAGAAGGTAGAGATGGAGACAAATGGCAAATTGACTTTAGCTCACTATGATGAGCGCAGCATTTTATCGCATTTATATAAAGTTGGTTATAAGGTGCAGTGCCGATTAAACCAATACCAGAGCGATTAAGTGACGTGACAGAATGCTGCTCTTCAAGTAAACGAAGGTGTCCGAGTAAATAAAGAAAGTGTGTATTTAACATGCTTAGCCCTTATTCTTGGTTTTATCTAACACGAGATGTAATCCCAACATAGCAGGGTGAAATAATAATTTCATTTCATTGTCTTTTTAGAATTTGTATTTTCTGATGAGACTCACAAATTAAAGAAAAAAATGAAACTTAACTAGTTTTTAATAATGACGTCTACGTTAATTAGAGAAAGGACTGGAAGAGGCTCTGAATTAATGGAGGTGTTTAATTACAGAGCCATATATCTTAGACTAAGCTGCTGCCCTGACGGTAGGCTAATGCAACGGTCAGTGATTGTGCTAAACATAAGGTGGCTGATTGCGAACGAAATGCATCTACTTGGGCTTCTTTGATAACAAAACAAACATCGCTAAAACTTGCCAAAGGGCTAATTTGGCTGTCAGTAATAACGATTTGCTGCGCACCTGCTTGGGCCGCCTTCTCACTTACCATGACAGTTTCCGAAGCGTAAGGCGTGAAACTGATTGAAATAACGACGTCATTTTCACTGATCCTGCTGATCTGTTCCTTGAACATTCCGCCAAGCCCATCAATAAGTACTGGGCGACATTCCAAATGGCTAAGAGCGTAACTTAAATACGTTGCAACGCTGAATGAGCGACGCAAACCGATAATATAGATATTTTGTGCATTTGCTAATAACGATACGGCTTTTTCGATATCTTCAGCAGGGGTTCTGGCTGCCATTTGTTGTAAAGCTTGGGCGTTAGAATGAGCGAACTCCTTCAAAATTTGGGAAGGGTCATCTCCCAGTTCTTGGGAGCCGTCCATTTCACGAAACATGCGGGCTCTATCTGTGTAGCTGGCCGTTTCTTCAACGAGGTTCATACGAAACAATTGTTTCATTTCATTAAACCCACTGAAATTAAACGCATTTGCAAAGCGGATCAGAGTCGAAGGCGGAACCTTAGCCTCTTTCGCAATGACGGCAACTGTATCAAATGCGACACTATTCGTATTATCTAACACATAGCGTGCTACTTGCTGTAGCCGTTTACTTAATTCGTCATACCTTGAGCGAACTTGCTCTTGAAACTCATTCAAATTTGATGCACTTGACATATAACCTCCAGAATTTGGCTCTAATTGTAGTTGTTTTACGGCGTTAGTCGAATCTTTTTGAAACACTTAGTTCATATTTAAAAATTTTCTTTTTTTAGGATCTTAAAATAATTTGAATTTGGGATAATAAATTGAACAGCTTACATCAATTTGTTCTCTTATTTTCTTGATGGAAAGAAAGCCATGTTTAGCCCAATACAAAGGAAAAATAGCCAATAAATAAGTGATGGACATAAGTTTAAAATAGGTGTTTTTTAGCCGCGATTAAAAATTTCATAAAAACTTTGTCTAGATCACATAAATTGAATGTTATTTCAAATTTAGTTGTAAATGAAACAAATATTTCATATACATTGAGTAACAAGGTAACTCTGTCAGCTAAAGAGAGGCAACATGGAACAGATTCATAATTTCATTGGTGGTGAGATAGTATCCAGCAAAAGTGGGCGTTTTGCACCGGTATTCAACCCAGCAACGGGTGAGCAAATTGCTCAGGTTGTACTTAGCAGTGCCGATGAAACAAAAAAAGCAATTGAGATTGCGAATAAAGCATTCCCTAAGTGGTCAAAACTTTCCCCTTTGAAACGTTCCCGGATCTTATTCAAATTTAAAGCATTGCTGGAAGAGAATATGGATGAACTGGCTCGTTTAATTTCAAGAGAACATGGTAAAGTTTTTTCTGATGCGGTAGGTGAATTAACGCGTGGTTTGGAAGTCGTTGAATTTGCATGTGGTATCCCTCACTTACAAAAAGGTGAGCACTCAGCCAATGTTGCTACCGGTGTTGATAGCCACTCATTAATGCAACCTCTGGGGGTATGTGCGGGAATTACACCATTTAATTTCCCAGCAATGGTACCGATGTGGATGTTCCCAGTGGCTATTGCAACAGGCAATACCTTTGTTTTAAAACCATCAGAAAAAGACCCTTCTTTAGCATTAGGATTAGCTAAATTATTAAAAGAAGCAGGTTTACCTGATGGCGTATTTAACGTTGTTCAAGGGGACAAAGAATCTGTCGATGTGCTCTTAACTGCGCCAGAAGTCCAAGCCGTTAGTTTTGTTGGTTCAACACCTATTGCTGAATATATTTACACGACGGCATCTGCTCATGGCAAACGCTGTCAAGCACTCGGTGGTGCAAAAAACCATTGTATTTTAATGCCGGATGCGGATATGGGGCAGGCGGCTAATGCCATTATGGGCGCGGCATTTGGTGCAGCGGGCGAACGTTGTATGGCATTATCTGTAGTCTTAGCCGTCGGTGATGAAACAGCAGATGCGCTCATTGCTATCCTGAAAGGTCAAATTGCTAAAATGTCCGTCGGGCCTGGTATTACGCAAGGCAAAGAAAATGATATGGGTCCCGTCATTTCAGCACAGCACAAAGCTAAAATCTGTGACTATATTACTAGCGGTGAAAAACAAGGTGCGACGTTATTAGTTGATGGCCGTGATTTTAAAGTGAAAGGCTTCGAAAATGGTTATTTTGTAGGACCAACATTATTTGATAATGTCACTCCTGAGATGGACATTTATAAAGAAGAAATTTTTGGGCCTGTCTTAGCCGTAGTGCGTGTTCCAGACTTCGAAACGGGTTTGAAACTAATTAACCAACATGAATATGGAAATGGAACGGCTATTTTCACCCGTGATGGTGAAACGGCTCGTGAATTCCAAGAAAATGTCCAAGCTGGAATGGTTGGGATCAACATACCGATTCCAGTACCGATGGCATTCCACAGTTTTGGTGGTTGGAAACGTTCTATTTTTGGTCCATTAAATGTACATGGAAATGATGGTGTTCGCTTCTATACTCGCATGAAAACAGTCACTAGTCGTTGGCCTGCAAGTGTTCGCTTAGAACACCATGAAAGTAGTTTCACAATGCCTACCATGGAATAAATGGAGACCCGTATGAATAAGCAGAAAATGACGACAGCTCAAGCGTTGGTTAAATTTCTAAACCAACAATATGTTGATGTTGATGGTGAGCAGTATCCGTTTATTCAGGGAGTATTTACGATTTTTGGCCATGGTAATGTTGTGGGTTTAGGTCAGGCGCTTGAAGAGGCGCCTGGGCATCTACGTGTTTATCAAGGTTGCAACGAGCAAGGCATGGCACATATTGCGACAGGCTTTGCCAAACAAAAAAAACGTAAACAAATTTTTGCGGTTACGTCCTCTGTTGGCCCAGGTGCTGCGAATATGATCACAGCTGCCGCAACAGCTACGGCGAATCGCATCCCACTGTTATTACTACCTGGCGATACTTTTGCAACACGTCAGCCAGATCCCGTTTTGCAGCAAGTTGAACAGTATGGCGACGGAACAATAAGCACGAATGATTGTTTTCGACCTGTCTCACGCTATTGGGATAGGATTTCACGGCCTGAACAGCTAATGGCAGCCATGGTTAATGCAATGCGGGTGTTAACGGATCCTGCGGATACTGGCGCGGTAACCATTTGTCTACCTCAAGATGTTCAAGGCGAGGCGTGGGATTACCCCGATTATTTTTTCCAAAAACGCATCCATCGTATTGAACGTAGACCACCGACAACGGTGAGTATCGAAGAAGCCGTTCATCTGATCCGCAGTAAGAAAAAACCATTGCTCATCTGTGGTGGTGGGGTACGTTATTCCGAAGCTCACGAGGCATTTTTACAGTTTGCTGAAGATTACCAGATTCCATTTGGCGAAACCCAAGCGGGTAAAAGTGCCGTCGTTGCTAGTCATCCCTTGAATATGGGTGGAATTGGCACTACAGGTGGGTTAGCCGCAAACTTGTTAGCTAAAGAGGCTGATTTAGTTATTGGTGTTGGCACCCGCTTTACTGATTTCACCACCGCATCTAAATCTTTATTTAGTCATCCAAATGTAACCTTCTTAAATATCAATGTTGCGGAGTTTGATGCAAGTAAGTTAGATGCTTTGAAAGTTGTTGCAGATGCCAAAGAAGCACTTCAAGCACTGGATATAAAGCTGAAAGATTCTCACTATGAAGCTCAGTGGGGGGATGAAATTCAGCAGTCTAAACAACAGTGGAAAAATGAGCTGGAGCGCTTGTTTAGTATACAGTATCGGCCATTAGATTTTGTCCCTGAAATTGCAGGCCATCTTGATGATAAGCTTGAAGAATACCGTAAAACGCTAGGTACAGAACTGGCACAAACACGGGTGCTAGGCTTGATGCAGCAATACATGGAAGACGATGCCATTATTGTGGGGGCAGCAGGTTCATTACCGGGAGATTTACAACGTATTTGGCTACCAAAACAGCGAGATACCTATCATCTTGAATATGGTTATTCATGCATGGGGTATGAAATTGCCGCCGCTGTTGGTGCTAAAATCGCTGCGCCGAAGCAACCTGTTTATGCGATGGTCGGAGATGGTTCTTATTTGATGTTACACAGCGAATTACAAACCGCGATTCAGGAGAATATTAAGGTCACCATCTTACTGTTTGATAATGCAGGATTTGGTTGTATTAATAACCTGCAGATGAGCCAAGGAATGGGGAGTTTTGGTACAGAAAACCGCTACAGGAACCCACAAACGGGCTTGATGGATGGACCGTTAGTGAAGGTCGATTTTGCTAAAAACGCAGAAAGCTATGGCTGTAAAAGTTATCGGGTACATGATGAGGAACAATTGATTGCCGCACTGAAAGACGCGAAGTCCCATTCGGGCTGTGTATTGATTGATATTAAAGTACTTCCGAAAACAATGACCGATGGTTATGAAGCTTGGTGGCGCACAGGCACGGCACAAGTTTCTAAAAAGCCTCAAATAGTTGCTTCCGCTGAAAAAATTAAACAGATGGTTGAAAATAAAGTTCGTCTTTATTAATCAACGTATTGGGTTAGTGCTTTGTATTATCGTAATAACTCGACGGTGTTTTTACCGTCGAGGAATGTTCTTCGTTTTCTTAATGAGTCAGATGTAATTAAGTAGGGTAGTTACTGGAAATTTAGCAAGGATTGCTTTGGTGTTAATTTACATAGTGGTTACCACTTGTGGCTCTATATTCGTCATACTTCAAGTTGTATGGGGAATGCTCTGCGCTACCCGCCCACGCAACTCGAATCATTTGGATTATATACCCAGCTTAGGCTGGGTTTTTTTATGGATTTAATAGTTTAAAAATAATTTAATTGAAATATATGTTTTATTTCGAGACGAAGGAAGAGCAAAAAAAGAAGTTATGGAGAACTAATGTGCCAGCAAACACAGACTTTATTGTTAAATGCTGTTCGCTTACATTGTCAATTTGTGATCTGAATAACACTAAAAATACACTTTAATATAACATTTGTTATCTAGAGCCCAAAAATATAATTTTCAAAAAATTATAAATTGAAATGAACGTTTTATTTGGTATATTCCGTAATATCCAAATAGTGGATTTAAGGTATCAAGGAGCATTTGAATGTTCAATATAGCACTATTCGGCGCAGGACGTATCGGACAGGTTCATGCTGTTAATATTGCCGGCCATAAAGAAACCAAACTTTACTCTGTCATCGACCCTTACCAACCCAATGCGGTTGCCTTGGCTGAAAAATACCAAGCCAAAGTTCAGACAACAGAAGAAGCAATGCAAGACCCTAATATACAGGGTGTTTTAATCGCTTCAGCCACAGATACTCACGCTGATCTAATCGAACTAGCAGCCAAACATAAAAAAGTGATTTTCTGTGAAAAACCTGTTCACCTCGACCTTGAGCGTGTGAAGCAGTGTTTAAAAAGCGTAAAAGAACATAACGTTCCACTGTTTATTGGTTTTAACCGTCGCTATGATCCTCAATTTCGCCACTTGAAAAATTTATTCCAACAAGGCGCTATTGGTAAAGCAGAATCTTTAATTATCACATCTCGTGACCCGTCACCACCACCTGCAGAATATGTTAAAGTCTCCGGTGGTATGTTCAGAGATATGACTATTCATGACTTTGATATGGCGCGCTTTATGATTGGCGAGGAGCCTTGCTCTGTCTACGCACAAGGCAGCAATGTTGTTGACCCTGCGATCGGCCAAGCCGGTGATATTGATACCGCGTTTATTATCTTAAAATTCCCATCAGGCGCAATGGCGACCATCTCTAACAGCCGTCGTTCAGGTTATGGCTATGACCAACGCATTGAATTACATGGTGAAAAAGGATTATTAACGGCTGGTAATATTAAAGAGAATAGTGTTGCGCTGTTAAGTGAAGTTGGGTGCTTATCGGCCAAGCCAGAGTATTTCTTCTTACAACGTTACCATGAAGCATACCAAGCAGAATGGCAGCATTTTGTTGATATCTTAGCAGGCCGTGCGGAATCTGAAACGACAGGGACCGATGGTGAATTGGCTTTATATCTTGCAGACAAAGCACTGGAGTCACTCAAAACAGGTAAAGAAGTTAAATTGTAATTAATGCGGTAATACTATTTAACTTGATTATAGACTTGCGGTTAAAAATTAATTTTTGGCCGCAATAGTAAATATATTCATTTATTAATGAGTATATAAAATACTGATATTACATTTTATTTAATACTCTTTAGGCTTTCAATATTCCGAGATTAATTGAGGCTTTTTATAATCTTACTTTCTTTAATTTAACTGATGTATTCATCGTTTTAAATTTGCGAAATCTATTTTCAAAGAGTTTATCGATCAGGCCTAAAGCTAGCAAAGTAGCGATTCAAACCAGAGTGCCAGAAACTTATTTCATTATTTAATATTTAACATTAAACATTTATTTAAATATTGAAAAATTGTTTTTTTGGTAAGACATAATGATTCAAATAATAAGGTAATAATATGTCATTAATCATGAATCTCAATCAACAACAGAGAAAAAGGTTGCACCAAATAACCTTGGTTGCAACCTTTGGTGGATTACTATTTGGTTATGATACTGGTGTCATTAATGGTGCATTTTCATCACTGAAAGAAAACATGGGCTTAACGCCAACCACGGAAGGGCTGGTAATGAGTGTCCTATTAGTGGGTGCAGCATTAGGCAGTGTTTGTGGCGGACGTGTAGCAGACTTTGTCGGGCGCCGTACTTATTTGCTTTACCTCTCATTTCTGTTTTTATTTGGGGCATTTTTATCTGCGGCAGCCCCAAATATTGAAGTTCTTCTTATTGCTCGGTTTATATTGGGCTTTGCGGTGGGTGGTGCCTCTGTGACGGCACCGACGTTTATTTCTGAAGTGGCTCCGACTGAAATGCGGGGGAAACTCACTGGGTTAAATGAAGTTGCTATTGTTATCGGGCAGCTAGCAGCATTTGCTATTAATGCGATTATCGGTTCAATTTGGGGCCATCTTCCTGATGTTTGGCGTTATATGCTGTTAGTACAAGCCGTGCCCGCGTTGTGCTTGCTATTTGGTATGTGGAAAGCGCCTGAAAGCCCACGTTGGTTAATGAGTAAAAACCGTCGTGAAGAAGCCTTGAAAATACTGAAGCAAATTCGTCCTGAAAAACGTGCAATTCAAGAATATGAAGATATCGTGACGTTATTAGATGTTGAAGCTGCGGAAGCTAAACGTCATCCGAATGCCAATAAACAAAATTTAGCGTTAATTTTTAATACACCTTGGATTTTTAAATTGGTTTTAATTGGGATGGTGTGGGCGGCATTACAGCAAACAACTGGGGTTAACGTTATTATGTATTATGGCACAGAAATTCTCAAAACAGCGGGTTTTTCTGAGCAAACATCTTTAGTTTTCAACGTATTAAATGGTGTTTTTTCTGTTGGTGGTATGGTGATAGGGGTGTTATTCCTTGTTGACCGATTTAAACGTAAGACACTGATTGTTGGTGGTTTTGCGCTAATGGCATCGTTACACTTATTAATTGCAGCTACAGACTACTTTTTAACCGGGGATGTTAAAGCAACATTAATTTGGTTACTTGGCGCGGTGTTTGTTGGGGTTATGCAAGGAACGATGGGCTTTTTAACGTGGGTGGTACTTGCTGAGCTATTCCCACTTAAAATTCGCGGGTTATCCATGGGGATCTCGGTCTTCTTTATGTGGATTATGAATGCGATTGTGAGTTATTTATTCCCTGTATTACAAGCAGAACTTGGTTTAGGTCCGGTATTCTTAATTTTTGCGGTAATAAACTACTTAGCTATCGTTTTTGTCGTGAAGTTATTGCCAGAAACATCAAACAAATCATTAGAGCAATTAGAAGAAGAGCTCTCATCAATGTAATTATTACTTATTGGTGGTGTGAATATACCTAATTAACTTAATCGAGGGTTGGATATGATAGAACAACTAACCACAAGTAATTTGCATTTAGGTTGTCAGGCAAGAAATAAAGCTGAAGTACTCAAAATGGTTGGTACGGAATTTAAAAATAAAGGTTATGTTGATAGGGATTGTGTACATTTCTTAACGGAAAGGGAGCAACAGATATCAACATTCTTGGGGAATGGCATCACGTTGCCACATCTACCTAAGTCCGCCAATGATATTATCTTGCATACCGGTGTTGAAATTTTTCAATTTCCTGACGGTGTTATTTGGGACAGAACCAATGTGATGTTTATTGCCATAGGCGTGATTGCAAAATCAAGGGAACATATTGATGTACTTAGGGAAATTGCGTTGATTTTTAGTGACGAATTTATTGCCAATGCACTGTCTCTGACCTCAAGTAAAGAAGAGTTTTTAAGTATTCTTCATCGTTAATTTTTAGTTTTGAAGAGAGAATGGGATCTTTGCCAGATCCCATTCTCAATAAATTTCATTTTTAGTTATTCTATTTCATTTTATTCCATCTCATCACGACTCTATTATTTTTCCTTTCTTTAAATTTAATATTTATTTTCTTATAAATTAATTAATTACACTAAAAATTAACGTTAGATCACATAATGAAATTAATGTTTCTAATAATATTGAAAATGAAACGAATGTTCCGTATAACATCATTATTGAAATAAAATCTGGAACGAATATTGGGCCAGCTATTGCACTACAAGAAATGAGCGAGAGGTAGAACAGATGAAAGAGATCCGTATCGGGATGATAGGTACTGGCTATATAGGACGAGCTCATGCCATTGCTTATGCACAAGCACCAACCGTTTTTCCATTGCAGGGGAAATTGGTTCGCGAAATGATTGCAGAAATTACCCCTGAGCTAGCACAAACCCGAGCTCAGGAAATGGGTTTTAATCGTGCAACGGATGACTGGCGCAAATTAGTTGCAGATCCAAATATTGATGTAGTGGATATTTGCTCGCCTAATTTCCTACATAAAGAAATGGCAATGGAGGCAATTAAGCATGGTAAACATGTTTATTGTGAAAAACCATTAGCACTTAATTCTGAAGATGCCAAAGAAATGGTCGAAGCGGCTAAACAAGCCGGCGTCTTAACGTTAGTGGGTTTTAACTATATGAAAAACCCAACTTCGCAGCTAGCCAAAGAAATCATTGCAAATGGCGAAATCGGGGAAGTTATCCATTTTTATGGCACCCATAATGAAGATTATATGGCTGACCCTAGCGCTCCAATTCACTGGCATTGCTTTAAAGAAAAAGCAGGGTTAGGTGCTTTGGGGGACTTGTCTGCACACATTATCAATATGGCGCAATTCCTAGTAGGGGATATTGAAACCGTCTGTGGTGATATGGAAATTGTGATTAAACAGCGCCCTGAAAAAACGGGTTCAACCGTTATGGTTACGGTTGAAAATGAAGACCAAGCGCATGCCATGGTACGTTTTGCTGGTGGCGCAATGGGCGTCATTGAAACTTCACGAATCGCAGCTGGCCGTAAAATGGGGCTAACCTATGTGGTGACCGGCACCAAAGGAACGTTGTCTTTCACTCAAGAAAGAATGGCAGAGCTAAAGCTCTATCGCCATGATGAACCTAGCAACCGCCAAGGTTTTAAAACAATTTTTGTTGGGCCAGAACACCCGGATTATGCACCATTTTGTAATGCTGCAGGTCATGGTATTGGCTTCAATGACCAAAAAACAGTTGAAGTGCGCGATTTAATTGATGGCGTTGCAACAGGGCAGCCAATGTGGCCTGATTTTGAAGAAGGCTGGAAAGTATCACGAATATTAGACGCGATAGCACGTTCATATGACGAACAACGTTGGGTTAACGTTAAAGAAATCAATTAATTCTGTTGTAGTTAAGGGGTAATTAATGGATAAGCAGAAGAAGTTAGATGTTATCTGTATGGGCCGTATTGCCGTTGACCTGTACGGACAACAGATAGGTTCTCGTTTAGAAGATGTGAGCTCGTTTGCCAAATATTTAGGCGGCTCTTCAGGAAACGTTGCATTCGGTACTGCAATACAAGGATTGAAATCATCAATGCTTGCCCGTGTGGGGGATGAACACATGGGGCGCTTTTTACGTGAGGAGTTACAGCGTGTAGGCTGTGATACTAGCCATCTTATTACAGACAAAGACAGATTAACGGCATTAGTTATCTTAGGGATTAAAGATCAGGATACTTTCCCATTAATTTTCTATCGTGATAACTGCGCAGATATGGCGATTACGCCAGACGATTTCTCTGAAGAATATATTGCATCTGCACGCTGCTTGGCAATTACAGGAACGCATTTATCTAACCCGAAAACTCGCGCGGCAGTACTAAAAGCGTTGGAATATGCTAAACGTAATAATGTCAAAACAGCCATTGATATTGATTATCGCCCGGTCTTATGGGGACTGACCTCTTTGGGTGATGGTGAAACGCGTTTTATTGCTTCCGATAGTGTCACGCAACAACTGCAAGACGTATTATCGATGTTCGATTTGATTGTCGGTACAGAAGAAGAATTTCATATTGCAGGCGGGACGACGGATACCGTACAAGCACTTAAGAACATTCGCCAATTAACGGATGCGGAACTGGTGTGTAAACGCGGCTCTCTTGGCTGCTCGGTATTTAGTGGTGAGATCCCAGAAACGTTGGACGAAGGGATCACCGTTCATGGTGTGAGAGTTGAAGTTCTCAACGTATTAGGTGCCGGTGATGCATTTATGTCTGGCCTACTTCGCGGTTATCTAAACGGCGATGGTTGGGAAAAAGCCTGCGCTTATGCGAATGCTTGTGGGGCTCTAGTGGTTTCGCGCCATGGCTGTGCGCCTGCAATGCCAACAAAAATCGAGTTGGATAATTACCTTGAGCGTGCAGCTGCAGTTCCACGCCCAGATCTTGACCCGATGCTTAACCATTTGCACCGTGTGACTTCACGTAGCACACAATGGAATGAACTTTGTGTTATGGCATTTGACCACCGCATTCAATTTGTTGATATGGCACGCCTCGCAGGGGTTGATATCTCTTGCATTCCAACCCTGAAAAAATTGATTTACCGCGCTAGTAGTGAAGTGGCCGAAGAGGCAAATCTGCAGGGGAAAGCAGGGTTACTCTGTGATAGTACATTTGGCCAAGACGTATTGAATGATGTAACCGGCCGTGGTTGGTGGATAGGCCGCCCAATTGAGCTACCTGCGTCAAGACCATTATGCTTAGAGCATGGGAATATTGGCTCTCAGCTGATTAGCTGGCCAAAAGAGCATATTGTCAAATGTTTGGTGTTTTTCCACCCAGAAGACAACCATCCACTGCGCTTAGAGCAAGAAAAAACGGTTCAAGAAGTGTATAGCGCTTGCTGCCAATCAGGGCATGAATTGTTGCTCGAGGTGATATTGCCCGCAGATATGGAACGCAACGATGAGCTGTATTTACGCGCAATCAAACGCTTCTATAACTTAGGTATAAAACCAGATTGGTGGAAATTACCACCACTACAAGCGCAAAACTGGGATGCAGTTGATCAATTAATTCAAGAACGTGACCCTTATTGCCGCGGTGTCGTGCTCTTAGGACTTGACGCACCACAAGCTGAGCTACAAGCAGGCTTCAACGCAGCCGCTGGGAAATCAATCGTCAAAGGATTTGCTGTTGGCCGCACTTTATTTGGTAAGCCTTCGTTGGAGTGGATGAAAGGTGAAATCAATGACGATGAGCTGGTGCAGAAAATCAAAACCAATTACTTAAACCTGATAGCCTTATGGCGTCAGCGTAAATAATATTACTTTTACCTACACAGGAGCTTCATCATGGCAATCCAACTTGGTATCAACCCGTTGACATGGACGAATGATGATTTACCCACTTTAGGGGCAGAAACGTCTCTAGAAACATGTTTAACTGAAGGTCGTCAAGCGGGTTTCGCTGGTTTTGAGCTAGGTAATAAATTTCCACGTAAAGCGGAAATCTTAGGGCCGATCTTAAAGCAGCATGACTTACAATTGGTTTCAGGCTGGTATTCGGGAGAATTATTATCTCGCAGTGTGGAAGAAGAAATTGAAGCGGTACAAGAGCACTTAGCATTGCTACGTGATTTAGGCGCTAAAGTGATGGTTTTCGCGGAAGTGACTCACTGTATTCATGGCGATCAAAACAAACCTGTTCATATGCGCCCATTGTTCCCAGCTGATCAATGGGAAGAATACGGTAAAAAATTGACCGAATTCGCAAAATATACTTTATCTCAAGGGGTTAAGATTGCCTATCATCATCATATGGGGACAGTGATCGAGTCCGCAGAAGATGTGGATAATTTAATGAAACATACAGGGGATGAGGTCGGTTTATTACTGGATACAGGGCATTTAACCTTTGCCGGAGCAGACCCAGTTGAAGTGGCAAAACGCTGGGCAAAACGTATCAATCATGTGCATTGCAAAGATGTCCGTGCAGATGTTCTAAAAGATGTTAAAAACCGTAAAACCAGTTTCTTAAATGCAGTATTAGCAGGGGTGTTCACGGTACCCGGTGATGGTTGCGTTAACTATCCAGAAGTGTTTAAAGTATTGAAAAATAGCCAATATGAAAATGGCTGGTTAGTAGTCGAAGCAGAGCAAGATCCTGCGATCGCACATCCATTGACTTATGCCACATTGGGTTACAACAATTTGTCTAAATTTGCTAAGGATGCGGGCTTAATCTAAATCGTCGTTGTCATATTTCAGTCTGTGGCGTTGTTAGCTTTGTTTGCTGACTCTAGCCACAAACTGAACTGTTTAATTGGTGAAACGGTTAGTAACTGAAAAGAATTACATATCTAGAACCTAAAAAGTGTCAGAGGAAAGTTATGTCAAAATTATTGTCGAAATACCATGCTCCAGATGCACATAAGCGAACTCAGCATATCACTCCGAAAATCGCTAACTGGGGATATGTTCACTTTGATGTTTATGAATTAAAACAAGGCGAGTCTATCTCCTTGCCTGCCTCTGAAAATGAAATGTGTTTAGTGCTGGTGGCGGGTAAAGCGACAATTAAAACACCGAATCAAGCGTTTGAAAATATTGGCGATCGTATGGATCCTTTCGAGCGTAAAAAGCCGTATGCGGTGTATGTTACAGCGCAAGAGTTTGCTGAGGTCATGGCGGATACCGACCTTGAATTGGCAGTTTGCAGGGCAAAAGGAAAAGGAACTTACCCAACTCGTTTAATTGGCCCTGATGATATTGGTGCGGAACAACGTGGCCATGGTTATAACAAACGCTATGTGCATAATATTTTGCCGGATGATAAAGCCGCTGATAGCTTATTAGTCGTGGAGGTCTTTACAGATGAAGGCTGTACTAGCTCTTATCCAAGCCATAAACATGATACCGATAATGAACCCAATGAAACTTATCTAGAAGAAACCTATTATCATCGTTTAAATCCTTCCCAAGGTTTCTGTATGCAGCGCGTTTACACGAATGATCGCGAGTTAGATGAATGTATGGCGGTGTATAACAAAGATGTTGTTATGGTACCAAAAGGGTATCACCCAATGGCGACAGTGGCTGGTTATGATAACTATTACCTTAATGTGATGGCAGGGCCAACCCGTAAGTGGTTATTTACATGGGAAAAAGACCATAACTGGGTGAATAGTGAAATCTATGCAGCGAAACATAGTGAAAAGTAAGTTAAAGTAGAAATATGTGAATTAAGTTCTGTTATCTATCTTTGCCGGTAAATATTTACCGGCTTTTTTCGGTTAAACTTAATATGCTGCAGTAAATTGTTGGCGAATGAACTGCCTATTATTTACCTCATCAAGTATAGCTACCGCAAAATCTTCAACTGATATTTTCGCAGGAACGTTGCCATTCATCAGCAATTGTTCGCCTCCAAGACGGAAGGTTTCTGTTCTTTCTCCTTCCTCGAGTATTGCGGCTGGGGAAATGTAGGTCCAATCCAATGAATCAATGGATTGTAATTGGTTCTTAAATTCCCTCATTGCTTGAGCGCCTGGTTTTATTTCGGCAGGAAAATCGGGGGAATCAATTAAATCAATACCTGAAGCAATTTTTAGGCTTCCTGCACCACCGACCACAATAAATCGTTTTACCATCGATTTTTGTACTGCTTGTAAAATGGCCTGGTTTCCTGCCACGGTATCTTGATACAAATTCGGATTTTGCCAGCCACCATTAAACGCGCTGATGATGACATCCTGTCCTTTAAGCCGAGAGGTTAACCATGGGATATCTGTAATATCACCAGCGGCGGTGATTAAAAGAGCGTGCTGAAATAATTGATTACTATGACGAGAAATAGCCGTCACTTGGTGGTGCCGAAGCAACGCTTCAGCGACTAATGCTCTGCCGACAAAACCCGTTGCGCCAATAATCGATATTTTCATCTTCAGTTCCTCTTTGCTTGAGTGCCTCACTCAAGAATAATGATACTGATAGGGCTAGGCTTTAGGACTAAGACTTGTTTTCCCAATGTGTTCTTTTTGAGTATAGAACAAACGTTCTTATTGGGGAATATGCTTAATTTTATTTCGTTTCTCTAAATAACTTTAAAATAATACTCGTCATAATGGCGATGGTTCCTCCTAAGGCGGTTTCAAGAACGCGGTCAAACAATAATTCATAGGTTGGGTGACGCCAATATATAACGAGCTCAAGAATGGACAAAATTAAGCTTGTCACGACAAACGTCATAAACGTATATCCGTGATGAAAGCTCATCGGCATTAAAAAGGCGAACACCACGACTGCAATTAAACCGATATACGGCATAAAGGGTAAATTGAATAAAAAATACAATAATAAGACAGAAATAAGACTGCCTAAGACCCTCTGCAAAGTAATTTTAACGATACTTTGTGATTTTGGATGCAATACAAAAACGAAGGTCAGTAATGTCCAATAAAAGTGCCCTAGATCTATACTGCGAGGAATAGCGAGCGCGAGTAATAGCCCCAAAGCATAAATCATTGAGCGTGGGATAATATTTTTTCTCAACGTAAACAAATTTTGTTCAACTAAAGCGCTCGTTATTACACTATGGCGTGTCATTTTATGGCTAAGGACATAATACGTAATTAACGTTACTCCACTACCAATAATAAACCCTAACGCTAAGCTTTTGGATATATCAGGTAAAATGGTACCAATTGTCGACATGATAATCATAAATTTCATGGTTAAATCCATAGCAGGATCTGTGCCATACAATTGGTAGTAAATGAACGAAAAAATGGCGAGATAAATATAATATGCGGTACCAAGGCGTAACGTATCACCGATAAAAATAGCGACTAAAATCATCAATAAACAACAAGCGGTATAGGCATAATTCTTATATTCTTTTGCTGCATTGAATAAATTAAAGGAATACAGCGTTGAGAATGTTGCCCACATCGCAGCTTGTGCATCTAAGATCACAAAAGCGGTTGCGGCGCTAAAAAACATACAACTGGTAAAAATAATTCCATCGTGGATAGCAGGAAACGTTCTCATAATCCGATGCTCACAAATAGAGGCTTAACCTATTAATTAATAACGTAATTAAATAATATACGGTATAAAATTTCAAGGTGAGAACTCAGTATTTATGACAAGTTACCATTAAATGGCATGTGTTGAATTGTTGGTTGCGATATTCTGTTTTTATGTGACAAAAAAGGCATAATAGGGGAGAGCAGTTGTAGCAATCATAAAGGTAATAAAATGCAAATAATCAATCCTCATGATTTTGTTTGGGTCGGCAGCAATAATGAGGTCGCGATAGAATCGCTTCCTGAATGGGTCGGCTCACAGTGGAACAGTAAGTTACCGTTGACGGTATACCGAAATAAAGCGGATGAGAATAAACTGACTGTTGCAATTAGAGGAATTAAGCCACACCAACGCGTTACAACACAAATTGAAAAATCTGCAATTACGCACATTATGAATGTGGAATCCTTGGTGGCGAATTCGGTGGAACTACAACGTTCAATGTTTATCGCTTTACCACCGGTGCAGGTTTTATGGATCATTTCACAGACTAAATGGCCTTGGCAATGGGGAGTAACAGGGAGTTGTGCTTACACTTTAGCGACAGATATCCAAAGTATGTTGTCAGACTGCGACCTTGATGTGGTCATTCGCTGTCCACATCGTCAAGAAAAAGAAGATTTTGCTGAGTTTGCAATTAAGGCGAACACTCCTTATTGCCCAATTGATATTCATATCGAAACCCCTAAAGGTGGGTTTTCATTAGCTGAGTGGTTTAAAAATGAAAAGGTTACATTACACACACCACTTGGCGATATTATGACCGCAGACCCGTGGAATGAAAAATTATAGCCCACTGTTTGTCTGTTAAATAACCTAATGTAGCTTGAATGACCGACAAATTGGTTAAATATTAATTTTGATGTTCGAGCAGGTGATTTTTTACTAATCAAATAAAGCTGGAGGCATATAATGCCTCCCGATTAGCCTATTTTTAGTGTTCAATATAGGGTTCTTGTAAACCTGCTTCATGCCATTCTTTCATTGCGGGTAAAACTAAAATTCGGTCAACCCATTGTTTGGCAGCTGGGTTTACAGGTAAGTGATAACTGCGAATTCGGAAGGCAACTGGTGCAAAAAAAGCATCTACAGCCGTAAATTCACTACCTGCAAGCCAAGGGCCACCAAATTGGTTTAACCCATCCTGCCATAATTTCTGCAATCGATTTAAGTCGGTTTGTAATTCAATTGAAATATTGTTAAGTGGTGAATTATGAGTACCATCCATTGGACATTGCTGGCGTAATGCACTAAAACCCGAGTGCATTTCTGCGCTTGCACTACGAGCCCATGCTCTGGCTTTTCGCTCTTTTGGCCAGACTTGAGGGTAGTCTTCTGCAACATATTCACAGATGGCTAATGAATCCCATATTGTTTGGTTTTCATCGATTAAACAAGGGACTAAGCCTGTAGGTGAAAAACGACTGAATTTTTCATGGCTGCTTTTGCCGTTTTCAAATAAACACAAATTTTCTTCAAACGGGATCTGTAATACCTTTAGTAAAACCCAGGGACGTAGTGACCATGAAGAGTAGTTTTTATTTGCTATCCAAAGTTTATACATAGTATTTAACCTATCAATCAGTTTGCAATGTTAAAAGAAAGAATACCAATGTATGGGGAAAAAGGCAGACCTACAAATGTTATTTTATGAATAACAGCTTATATCTATTAGGAATAAGCTAGATTTAATTGAAATTAATAAATAAATGAACTAAGTATTTAGTTACGACCATTTACAAAACTGGAAGAATCTTTATTCAACTTTTATAATTAAAACTAGACAAAATCAAATAGTAATCTATTTTTCATTATGTTGATCGTATTTGAATGTCTTCAACAAAATATTTGTTTAACTTTGGGATAGGAATAAAATTAATTTCACCTTATGATTATTACGGCTTAGTTAATAAAATATTACCTTCTTCTCTAAATGGTTTTTATCATGCAATGGAAAAATAATGCAAGCCGCTATGGGCATATTTCTTTGCTTATACATTGGCTAGTCGCAATTGTCGTATATGGAATGTTCGCTTTAGGTTTATGGATGGTGACACTAGGCTATTATGATAGTTGGTATCATCAAGCTCCTGAGATACATAAAAGTATAGGAATATTATTATTTATTGTTATGGCATTTCGTGTGATTTGGCGATTTATTTCACCGCCACCGAAGCCATTAGCAAGCTACAGTAAATTAACGAAAGCTAGCTCTATTATTGTTCAAATTCTGATTTATATTATTTTGTTCAGTATTTTGATCAGTGGTTATTTAATCTCAACCGCTGATGGACAGCCTATCAGTGTATTTGATTGGTTTGAGGTTCCTGCACTATTTACTGGTGCTGCAACACAAGCAGATACAGCAGGTGAAGTTCATTTATATTTAGCTTGGGCAGTGGTTCTATTATCAGTGTTGCATGCTTTTGCAGCTTTTAAACATCACTTTTTTGATCGTGATATTACATTAAAAAGAATGTTGGGTTTTAACCCCGATAAGTAACGTGGAGATAATTATGTTGAAGAAAACGGTTCTTGGTCTGGCTACTGGCGCACTTTTTTTAACGGCAGGTTCAGCATTAGCAGAAACTTACCAATTTGATAAGCAAGGCCAACACGCGTTTATTGAATTTCGTATTCAGCATTTAGGTTATAGCTGGGTATATGGTAGTTTTAAAGACTTTGATGGGTCTTTCACTTATGATGCAAAAGACCCATCAAAAGATAAAGTCGAAGTAACTATTAAGACAGGCAGCATTGACACTAACCACGCAGAGCGTGATAAACATTTACGCAGTGGTGATTTCTTAAATGCAGCAAAATTCCCTGAAGCAAAATTCGTTTCAACAGAAGTGAAGAAAGACGGTGAAACATACAAAATCACAGGTGATTTCACATTAAATGGTGTTACTAAGCCGATTACATTAGATGCTAAATTAATGGGCGAAGGTAAAGATCCTTGGGGTGGATACCGTGCAGGTTTTGAAGCTGAAGGTAATATTAAGCTGAAAGAATTTAACATCAAATCTGATTTGGGCCCTAAATCTCAAGAAGCACAACTGTTGATTTCAGTTGAAGGTGTTCAAGTTAAATAAGATTTTTATCATAATAAACCTTCAAGCTTTCAAGTCTTGAAGGTTTTTTTATATCTAGCGTTTTCTAAATTGTTTATTTATGGCAAATTCTCCCGTCTTAGCCTCGCATTTTCCCTTATTCCTATAGCTTGACGACTTTGATACAAGCTAAAATAAACATTATCACTTTTTATAGGTCAATTCGTGGCATTAATAATCTAGGTCCGTGATGACTATTGTTTTTAGATGCCATGACATTATATGCGATGGGTTCTACAGTATATAAGTAGCTTGAAAGTGTTTGTGGGAACCGTTTTACCAAGAAAAGGCAGGGTAACTTTGAATACAAATAACTCACGTAAAACCGCATTAATTGTTAGCATTATTTTTATTGCATTCGCATTCGGTTTTTATTGGTTAAGTAAAGATAATAATGTGTTATCTACAGAAAATAATAGTGCAATTCATTCAGAGGCACTTGCCCAAGTTGAAAAAGAACTGCCGATTATCGCGACGGTGAAGAAAATAAGCCCTGAAACCTATCAAAGTTTTGAGCATCTAATCACGCAATACGACCCAGCTAATGAAGATTTACGTCGTCAACTGTTTGATCAGGTTGTTGGCAATGTCATGAAGCTGGTGCTAGAACGTATGGAATATGCTTCTGATGATTCCGTAATTAATTTTACTAGCAGAGTGAATGATTACCTGAAAATCTTATTAGAAGAAGACCCAACAGGAAAAACGTGTTTTTATTCATTGTTTCCGCACTTAAGAGAAACAGCGGAAATTATTCCACCACAAAAAAGCCAAGCTGTTTTGTTGAAACAAATCCAAGCGACCAATGAGCTCTTAATTTCAAGTGAAGCTGGTGTAAAACAGGCGTTGATGTCCCCAAAAGAGTATTCTGAGGAATTAACACAGCTTGCTAGTGGGCTTTCTGCAAAGTATGGTGAAGATACCGCAATCCTTGGAAATTTAGAAGCAGGGAAGAAATCACCTGCATTAGCGTGCCGTATTTCTATTAGTTTCTATAATGAAATATTATCTATGCCTGATAATCAGAAAAAAGCTGCATTACTACGTTCTTTATTTTCATCAGTAAATAATTAATTCTTTCCAGCAAAATGGCACTGGTTAATATGGGTGCCATTTTGTGTCATTATTTATTATATTTCATTGTGTTAATCGCACTTTTTTTAATACATTATTCTTTGAGCATAAATAATTCGTATTTATGTAGTATGCTTATTATGTAAATTTATTTTTAACTATTTTGGAGATGGCATGCAATTTATTAAGAAAAGTATCGTAGCACTTGCCGCAACTGCTGCGATATCAATGCCGATTACAGTTAGCCAAGCTTGTACTCGAGTTGTTTATTTAGGTGAAAATGAACAAATAATGACCGGAAGAACAATGGATTGGAAATACGATATTGGTACCAATCTATGGATCTTTCCTCGAGGGATGGAGCGTGATGGCATTGCAGGGCCTAACTCTTTAAAATGGAAATCAAAATACGGCAGCGTGATAGCCTCGGGTTATGATATTTCAACAACGGACGGAGTGAACGAGGAAGGTCTGGTTGCCAATTTACTGTGGCTCGCGGAATCAAAATATCCTCAAATAGATAATAAGCAACCTGCGTTGTCGATATCTTTATGGGCGCAATATGTTCTAGATAACTATGCGACAGTGGAAGAAGCCGTTGCTGAGCTAGAAAAGAATCCACTCGTAGTCGCAACAGATAATGTGCCAGGACAAGATAGGTTAGCGACTTTACATTTATCATTATCAGATGCGAGTGGTGATAGCGCGATTATTGAATATATCGATGGTAAGCAGGTAATTCATCACAGTCGCAAGTATCAAGTTATGACTAACTCGCCGACTTATGAGAAGCAATTAGCAATGCAGGAATATTGGCAAGGAATTGGCGGCACTGTAATGTTACCGGGGACTAACCGCTCCGCTGATAGATTTGCTCGCGCGCAGTTTTATATTAATGCAATTCCTCAGAAAACAACGCCTAATAAAGCGGTCGCCAGTGTTTTCAGTGTCGTACGTAATGTGTCTGTCCCTTACGGATTGACGTCTGAAAATTCGCCTGAAATATCGTCAACACGTTGGCGGACATTAGTTGACCATAAACGCCAGCTCTACTTTTTCGAGTCAGCATTAACTCCAAATATTTTTTGGACTGATTTGGCAAAAATTGACTTTTCAGCGGAAACTGGAAAAGTGAAAAAGCTGGACCTCGGTGAAGAGCAGAGCCATATCTATTCAGGGGATGCGACCAACAGTTATGTAGTTACAAAACCTTTTGAATTCTTAGGGTTAAGTGCGGAACAGTTAGGTTATTAACTGAGCCCATGAAGCATTTCAGCCCTCTTGGTCTATAGGGGGTTGATATGAATCAAGCCCGCGATAATTAATTTATGAATGTTTTGCAGATAGCAAACGAACGGTATAAGATGTATTTAAAATGCAACTTATTGGTGATGATATGAATGATCTCGTGTGTTACAAAACTATGCCAGTTTGGAATAAAGCTTCTTTGCCGTTAATGTTCCAAGAGCGCCATAATACAAAAGAGGATACATACGCACAGTTGAAAGTGCTAAAAGGCTCTTTAGATTTTATCATTTTTAATGAAGACGGCAGCGAGCAACACTTTACCTTTGATATTCATAACCAGCCGCCTATTATTGAACCTCAAGTTTGGCATCGTATTTCTGCTTGTAGTGATGACATGGAATGCCAACTGGCATTTTTATGCAAACCAGAACTGAAATTTTATAAAGAGCATGGGTTAACGACTCCACATTCAGAAGTGCGCTATTTGTGTGAGAATCACCTGAGTAAGCCATGTAAAACATTAGATTTAGGTTCGGGAAGAGGGCGTAATAGTTTTTATCTTGCCTTGCAGGGGTATGACGTGACCTCGGTAGATATCAACCCTCAGCATATCCAAGCAATTGACTTCGTTAAAAAACAAGCTGGGGTAGAGAATATTTATACGGCTGTTTATGATATTAATAGTCACCAAATACAAGAGAACTACGAACTTATTATTTCCACTGTCGTGCTAATGTTCTTGCAGCGAGAAAAAATCGCCAATGTTATTACTAATATGCAAGAACATACCCTGCCAGGGGGAGTTAACGTTATTGTGTGTGCCGTTGAAACGCCAGATGCACCGCTGGATTTAGTGCCATTTAAATGCTTCTTAAAACCAGGGGAGCTAGAAGGGTATTATAAAGATTGGGATATTTTAAAATATAACGAAAACCCTGGTCATTTACACCGCACTGATTCACAAGGTAATCGTATTAAATTAAATTTTGCAACACTCATTGCAAGGAAGAAGTAAGTAAGAAATTAGCATAGGTTATCTTAATAAAAGAGTTGCCGCTGTCGGCAACTTAGGTTGTTGACAAAGCGGGATAAAAGCGTGGTTTTTCCCGCTTTGTGTTATCAGCCGAAAATCAATAAATTGATTTTCCTAGTTTATTTTCAAAACCTATTCGACTTGCCGCCAAACATAATATGTTTGTCAGCAGTCTGAGTTGCCGCTGTCGGCAACTCTTTTTGCTTCTACTATTTAAGGTTTGTCAGTGACAGGCGGAGCGGTTTCTTTTTCGCTACGGGCTAAAGTTTTTTCCAGCAATACAGAATATAGCGGTTTGCCACCTAAAAATTGGGCCATCATTGTGGCGCCAATGCAGGTAATAATCATCGGTAAGATTAACTGGTAGTTATTTGTCATTTCTAAAACTAAGACTATCCCAGTTAATGGGGCTCTGACGGTTGCGGCAAATAAAGCTCCCATGCCTGCAATAGCGAAAGTCCCCACTTCAATTTGGTAATTAGGGAATATTTCGAGGACGGCGTAGCCGAAAACACCACCAAATAATGTCCCAAGGGCGAGTAAAGGAGAGAAAATACCACCTGGAGCCCCAGAGCTAAAGCTAATCGTCGAAGTTAAAAACCGCAAAGCAAAGAATATGAATAACAAAGTGATGGTAAATTGGCCTGCTACCATCTGGTGGATCACGGAATATCCACCACCTACAATTTCAGGCAGGTAAACGCCAATTGCACCACAAGCACCACCAATTAACCCGCCCATCAATACAAAGCGAGAAATTTTATTTTGGTAAAATGCTAAAAATTTACTTTGTAGGTACAATAAAAAACCATTAAAACAGATACCGATAACACCAAACATTAATCCTAAAATTAAATAAAGCCATAAAGTATTCATAGGTGCAGAAGAAAATTGGCCGATATTTAATACAATAGCTTCTCCATTGATTAGCCGATAGACAATGGTGGAGGTAACAACACCGATAAATACCGCTTTAATTGAAATTAAACTGTATTTAAATTGCGGACGCATTTCTTCAATAATAAACAAGATGCCAGCTAAAGGGGCATTAAATGCTGTAGATAAACCTGCCGCCGCACCAGAGGCAAGCAAGGTGTGGCGTGACTCATTATCTTTTAAACGAAATAAATCATAAAACATTTGGCTAAGGTTCGCACCAAGTTGCACGGTTGGTCCTTCACGGCCTAATACCATACCTGAGCCCAATGTTCCTAATCCACCAATAAACTTAACTGGGATGACTCTCCACCATCTTACGGGGCGTAAATCCTGTAATGCACCTTCAATTTCTGGGATCCCAGACCCACCAGATTCAGGAGAGAACCGTTTAACAAGGTAATAGCCTAACATGGCAAGAAGTGCCGAGATAAAAAACATCCCAACAACCATCAGCCATTTTGGGGCAACCCATTCACTCACCGATTGCACGCGATAGTTGCTAATCCAAGTTGTTCCTAATTCAAATAGTGAACCGATAAGACCGACCGCCGCACCAATGAGTGCCGCAAGTAGTAAGATTTTTACAGGTGTTTTATCTGATTCTTTTAGCCGTTTAAAAATCCGCAATCGGGTTTTTATCATAGATTTACTAGCTGAATTTACCTGGCTCATCTTTATTGGATTCTCTTTATACGATGGAATAACAAACACTTATAGGTAAGTATAACAAGAGTTATCGTAAGAGCGTTATCAGGATATAAATAAAATGCAAAATAGTGCATTTAAGCAAGAAAAGTGAAAACAAAACCAACAGCACGAATAGCATACTTTCATTACTGTGAATAGTTCTCATTTGCAATGAATATTAATATAGATCAATAAACCATTAGATAATGAATAATTCCACTTTTTTATTCTAATAAAGAGCGTAGTCTTAATGTTGTATTTGAAATGCAACTTTAAGAGGCGAACAACATGTACTGTGTGCAATGTGAACAAACAATTAGAACTCCAGCTGGTAATGGCTGTGCATACGCGCAGGGTATGTGCGGTAAAACAGCAGAAACTTCTGACCTACAAGATTTATTAGTTGCTGTATTGCAAAGCTTATCTGCAAGTGCAGTCACTGCCCGCTCACTGGGTATTATTGACCATGATATTGATAGTTTTGCTCCGCGCGCATTTTTCTCTACTTTAACCAACGTCAATTTTGATTCAGAGCGTATTATCGGTTACGCCCGTGAAGCTATTTATTTACGTGATAAATTAATAAAACATTGCCAATCCGTGAATAGTGTAGTGGCTTTCAATCATCCATTAATTAATTTGCAATTAAATGGTACTGACATTCCAACCTTACAGGCACAAGCGGCTCAATTTTCATTAGATATTGATAAAGCTGAAGTCGGCGAAGACATTCACGGTTTACGTATGTTATGCCTATATGGCTTAAAAGGGGCGGCAGCCTATATGGAACACGCCCATGTTTTAGGTCAGTATGATAATGAGGTTTATGGCCAATATCATGAAATTATGGCTTGGCTGGGAACATTGCCATCGGATATGAATGAACTGCTTGATAATGCCATGGCAATTGGTCTGATGAATTTCAAGATCATGGAAATTTTGGATGCAGGTGAAACGAGCGAATTTGGTCACCCAACTCCAACGGAAGTCAACGTTCGTCCAGTCGCAGGGAAATGTATTTTAATTTCAGGTCATGACCTGAAAGACTTAAAAATGTTGTTAGAACAAACTGAAGGTACGGGTATCAATGTTTATACCCACGGCGAAATGCTGCCAGCACATGGTTACCCAGAACTGAAAAAATACCCTCATTTAGTCGGTAACTATGGTAGCGGTTGGCAAAATCAGCAAGTGGAATTTGCAAAATTCCCTGGGTCTATCTTGATGACCTCTAACTGTATTATTGACCCTGATGTTGGGGATTATAAAGACCGTATCTGGACGCGTAGTATTGTGGGTTGGCCGGGTGCAAAACATTTAGTGGGTGATGATTTTTCTGCAATGATTGCTCAAGCTCAGTCACTTGCCGGTTTCCCGTATACCGAAATCGAGCACAAAATTACGGTTGGTTTCGGTCGTCAAACACTGTTAGGTGCGGCAGACGCGGTGATTGATTTAGTTTCACAGAAAAAACTACGTCACGTATTCCTTGTTGGTGGTTGTGATGGTAGCCGTGGCGAACGTAGCTATTATACGGATTTTGCCCGTAGTGTACCTGAAGATTGCTTAATCCTTACACTCGCATGTGGTAAGTATCGTTTTAATAAATTAGATTTTGGCACATTAGAAGGGCTACCACGCTTACTGGATGTGGGCCAATGTAACGATGCATATTCTGCCATTATGCTTGCGGTGAATCTATCAGAGAAACTTGGTTGTGGTATTAATGACTTGCCATTGAGTCTGATTCTGTCTTGGTTTGAGCAAAAAGCGATTGTCATCCTTTTAACATTATTAGCGTTGGGTGTGAAAAATATTTACACCGGCCCAACAGCACCTGGTTTCTTAACTGAAAACTTATTAAATGTGCTAAATGAGAAGTTTGGCATGCGTAGTATTACGACAGTTGAGCAAGATCTGGCAGAAATTTTACCTGCATGATCAATAAACCGATAGAAAAAGCTTAAAAACGATGTGAAAGATGGGGGCTGCGACCCCCTTTAAAGGAGTAGCGCGATGACCATGCCAAGCAGTTTATGTCCAAATAGAATGCAAGTTCATTCTATTATTCAAGAAACATCAGATGTCTGGACAATCAACCTTATCAATCATGATTTTTATACATATTCACCTGGTCAATATGCTTTGGTCAGCATTAAAAATAGTGATGATGTCATGCGTGCTTATACTCTTTCATCATCACCGGGGCAAAGTCGTTTTATTTCCATTACTGTCAGGCGGTTAGACGATGGTGAAGGGTCAAATTGGTTAACACGTTCGGTTAAAGAAGGCGACTATCTTTGGCTTTCTGAAGCGCAAGGGGAATTCACCTGCGCTAATCTAAAAAACACTGAGTATTTGATGTTAGCTGCTGGATGTGGTGTGACACCAATTATGTCAATGACACGTTGGCTGATGGTGAACCGCCCGAGCTCCCATGTAAAAGTACTATTCAATGTTCGCGATGATAAACAAGTTATTTTTGCCGAGGAATGGCAAAAACTCGTCCGCTTATATCCAGAACGGTTGCAATTGTGTGTTATGGCAGAAACACCAGATAATGGCGATATTGCACAAGGACGTTTAACTGAAGAGAAATTGAAAGCGTTAGTACCCGATATTGATTCACGAATTGTGATGACGTGTGGGCCTGTGCCTTACATGAAAAATGCACAGCAATTTGCTGCTAATTTAGGCGTCCCTGCTGAACATTTCTTTATGGAGCGTTTTTCAACTGAACCAGAGGTTGTTGATAGTGAAGATATTCTTACATTAAAAATCCGTCAACGATTGGTCGACTTTAAAGTCCCTGTAGGTACTTCTTTATTATCTGCACTGGAGCAAAATAAACAGCCCGTTATTGCAGCTTGCCGAGCAGGGGTTTGTGGAAGCTGTAAAACAAAAGTGTTATCAGGTAAATACACAACAACAAGCACAATGACATTAACTGAAGCAGAAATAGCTGAGGGCTATGTTTTAGCTTGTAGTTGCCAATTACAGGGTGACACTGAAATAGCGTAAAATTATATAACATGTGCAAACTGTCTCATTAGAGTATTAATGGGACAGTATTATTTAAAATAAATCATAGTAATTATTTGCAATACTCAACATGAGAGTGCAATTAATGTTTCGGTAGTGAGCTATGTAAAAAATAAATAGATAATTTACTTAATGTATTAATCGCTGATACAGCAACCTCTTTGTTTGGATCCTGACATAAGTCTATGATTCGTATGATGGCATCATTATATTCAATCGTTGCTTTGAAATCACCTAAAGCAGAAATGGCAGCAATTTTGATTTCATCGTTTACGCGAAATGTTAGTTTCGTTAACATTCCAACAATTACTTTATCCATAATAAAACTTTCACTGTTATATAAAATAAAAAATATTCTAAGATAATTCTTGTAATATTTAATACTAAATTGATATCTGCAATTAAATATTAACAATTTAAAAGAATGCTTTTTAATGATAATTTCGAATTAAATAATGCCTTAAGTGTATTTTCTTACTTCATTATTTATTTGTTGGCTTATTTTTAATATAAAAAACCAACTAATGACTGATATTAGTGATTACTTGTACTCTAATAAAGCGTTTTAATTATATTAAATTGGGCTTACTCCTTTATATTGTTTTTTTGTATTGTACGGTAAATAGAGAATTAAGTTTTGATTAATTATCGGTAAGGTTTACTAAATAATATTACAAATGATACTTTGATTTCTCAAAGGGTTGGTTATTGATAAGTAAATAAATATATTTACTTCAATTCTAATATTCATTCTTATTATTAGTTACATTTTGTTACTTTATAAAGATATATTTAATATAAACTTAAACAGAACCTAAACAATAAGTTTTCCATGCGTAAAAAAACGTAGATATAGGGTGGCAATTAATTCACCAATGGGTATAATTCGCGCCGCATCCAAAGTGCAGTATCTCGTTAGGCGAGGCTCCTATACAAACATAGGTTACTGATCTGACGACGTCGAGAGACGCCCAAGATTAGGACAGGATATATCGACCGAAGGTATATCCCCATGTAACTTCCTGCTAAGTCAGGATACGTTGTATAGTGCTAAAACCGAGACGAAGAGATAGCTTTCGCATTCTCTCATCTGGTTTCGCCCCTATGTGAGTACTGTTTGAGTAACCAACAGTAATAGGGACTAAAAAAATGACATTCACTACCCAGAACAAAGCGGGAGCAGTTGCTATTGCTCAATCCGCAATGA
Source organism: Providencia sp. PROV109 (assembly GCF_033681625.1). NCBI lineage: Bacteria > Pseudomonadati > Pseudomonadota > Gammaproteobacteria > Enterobacterales > Morganellaceae > Providencia > Providencia sp. PROV109. Next base: position 3,314,822 of record NZ_CP096320.1, on the reverse strand, counting down.
AAGGCGCACGCCTCAAAGACAATAACACACAGCCAGCAAAAGTTGATGATGCAACAGTCAGCGCTTATATGAGTCAATCATATTTGCCAGTATCTGTCGCAGACTCAATAGCTTGCGTGAAAAAAAATCTTATTGAACACCTTGATGGCGAGCAAATCCCAACCTATTTATTTGTTGTCGACAATGACAATTATTTAAATGGCATTCTTTCAGTTAAATCATTATTAGCTTCACCTGAAAATTTATTAGTGTCTGATATCATGCGACACAATTATTTTTCTGTTGCCCCAGAACAATCACGTCATGATGTTTATGATCTGATTAATCATAGCGGTTTAGATATGATACCTGTGGTGCAATTTGGCAAATTAATGGGTGTTTTGCGTCCGCAAGATATCGCCGAATTGATTGAAGATGAGAATACACTCGATGCGCAGCTACAAGGCGCTACTACCCCATTAGATGAGCCCTACTTAACGACAAGCCCTGTAACTTTATGGCGTAAACGTGTCGTTTGGTTGTTGATGCTATTTGTAGCTGAAGCGTATACAGGAACTGTATTAAAAGCATTTGAAGAACAGCTCGAAGCCGCAATTTCGTTAGCGTTTTTCATTCCGCTGTTGATTGGTACAGGCGGTAATAGTGGAACACAAATTACATCAACATTAGTCCGTGCAATGGCACTGGGTGAGGTGAGTTTACGTAACCTGGGTACCGTACTGAAGAAAGAGGTTTCTACCTCATTTTTAGTAGCGGTGACCATCGGTGGTGCGGCATTAATTCGTGCATGGATTTTAGGTGTTGGCCACGAAGTGACTATTGTGGTTAGCTTAACCATCGTTGCCATTACAATGTGGAGTGCGATTGTTTCTTCAATCATTCCAATGGTATTGAAGAAAATGAAAGTGGACCCAGCAGTTGTTTCTGCCCCGTTCATTGCAACTTTCATTGATGGTACAGGCTTAATTATCTACTTTGAAATCGCAAAATTAGTGATGACGGAGTTTGCTTAAGCGCACATCTCAAACTTGATGCGGCAGAAAGTCTAATTTTCTGCCGCAGTGACAGAAATCCCTTCTTGTTTCAATACTTCTCCACATTTTCGACATAAATATTGGTTTTCACCACGTAATACTTTGTTGTGGCGGCGTATGGTTAATTCATGGGACGCTTCACAGGCACAACGGTAGAGAAATGTTTTACTTTTTACTGTTGTAACCGCAAAGTTGTGCGTACGTTTCGCCGTGACTTCCAGTACGTGTTGCATCATCCATTTCCATTCTTTGCCATGCGGTGCGATACCTTTGCGGCCAAATACATGAAAAACCAACAAATGCGCTAATTCATGAGGCACAACTTCATCAATAAATTGCTCTGTATTTTCGATAAGTAAACTGGGGTTAAGGCGAATTTCCCATTCTTTTAAGTAAGCACTACCCGCAGTTGTCCCCCGTTGTTTGTAATTAACCGTTGGCTCTGAAAATGACTGTTCGAGTTTGTGTTCTGCAAGTGCGAGTTTTTCTCGCAATGTGCGCATGACTTGTTGCTGTAAAAAGAGTGGAACACGGATTGTTTTCATGGGGTAAAGGATACGTGAAGGTAATGGACATAAACAAGCAATAATTGACAGTAATTATATAAAAACATATATTGTATTTTTATATAATATTAACTAGAAATAACATATGCCCAATAATACCTCTGAACCGCAACTGTTAGCGATGAAGCAGGCCGCATCAGAAACGGCTTCATTATTGAAAACACTAGGGAATCCAGATCGCTTAATTTTATTATGCCAATTAACACAGGGTGAAGCCTGCGTTAGCGAGTTAGAAGAGCAGTTAGGAATATTACAACCGACACTCTCTCAACAATTAACAGTATTGCGTAATGAAGGCTTAGTGATGACGCGTCGAGAAGGAAAGCGCATTTACTATGCGATAGCAGATGAAAAATTATTTACGTTGCTCAATACGTTATATCAGCTTTATTGCCCTGTGAAGGAGAAATGAAATGACAATAGATTGGGCTAATTTTACGCCACTTTCTGCCGCGATTGGCGGTGTGTTGATTGGCTTAGCCGCAGCAATTTTATTAGTGTTTAACGGTCGTATTGCAGGTATCAGCGGTATTTTAGGCGGGTTATTGAAACCAGCTAAGGGGGATACTGCATGGAAATTGGCATTTATTATTGGTTTGATGAGTGCCCCAACGTTGTTTACTTGGTTGGCGTATACACCAGAAGTTAACATTGCGACCAGCACACCTATTTTAGTATTAGCTGGGTTATTTGTCGGTTTTGGCTCACGACTGGGAAGTGGCTGTACTAGCGGTCATGGGATCTGCGGTATGGCAAGGTTATCCCGTCGTTCAATTGTTGCAGTATTAGTCTTTATGATTGTTGCTTTTGCGACAGTCGCACTAGCCAACCATTATGGGATAGGGAGATAAAGCAATGCCTATTCTTATCGCATTAATTTCAGGGATACTGTTTGGTTTAGGATTGGTCATTGCCGGGATGGGAAATCCAGCAAAAATTTTGGCATTTTTAGATATTACGGGAACGTGGGATCCTTCTTTATTAATTACGATGGCAGTTGGAATGGTAATCAGTGGTATTGCTTTCTTAGGGGTTAAAAAACGCTCTGTTAGTGTACTTAATTGCCCATTGCAAATTCCTACCAATCAAACGATAGATAAAAAACTAGTCACCGGAAGTGTATTATTTGGTGTGGGGTGGGGGTTAGCGGGGATTTGCCCAGGGCCTGCATTATTGTTAACAGGAATGGGATTGACACAAGGGATAATATTTACATTAGCAATGGTTGCGGGGATGGCTATCTTCCAGTTTACGCAAAAAAATTAATCGTTCATTGTGAGCAATAAAAAACCCATCATTAGATGGGTTTTTGTATGTAACTTATTGACCAAAGAGATTACAGGCCTGCAGCGGCACGCAATGCTTCAGCTTTGTCAGTTTTTTCCCAAGGGAACTGAGAACGACCAAAATGGCCATATGAAGCAGTTTGTTGGTAAATCGGGTGTAATAAATCAAGCATTTTGATTAAGCCATAAGGGCGTAAATCAAAGAATTCACGAACTAATTGAATCAATAATGACTCATCAACTTTACCTGTTCCAAAGGTTTCTACCATAATCGATGTCGGTTCTGCCACGCCGATAGCGTAAGAAACTTGGATTTCACAACGGTCAGCAAGGCCCGCGGCGACAATGTTTTTTGCCACGTAACGTGCTGCATAGGCTGCTGAACGGTCAACTTTTGACGGGTCTTTACCAGAGAATGCCCCACCACCATGGCGAGCCATACCGCCGTAAGTATCTACAATAATTTTACGGCCTGTTAAACCACAGTCACCCATAGGACCACCGATAACAAAGCGACCCGTTGGGTTAATAAAGTATTTTGTATCTTTTGATAACCATTCTGCCGGTAGGACTGGCTTGATGATTTCTTCCATCACGGCTTCATGCAGGTCTTTTTGTTGAATATCTTCAGAATGCTGAGTCGATAAAACAACAGCGTCAATACCGACAATTTTATTATTGTCGTATTGGAAAGTAACCTGACTTTTTGCATCTGGGCGTAACCATGGCAATGTGCCATTTTTACGGACATCTGCTTGGCGTTGAACTAAGCGGTGTGCATAAGTAATAGGAGCAGGCATTAATACATCAGTTTCGTTGGTTGCATAACCAAACATTAGGCCTTGGTCACCGGCACCTTGTTCTGATGGGTCAACACGATCAACACCTTGATTGATATCGGGCGACTGTTTACCAATCGCACTTAAAACGGCACATGAATTGGCATCGAAGCCCATTTCGGAACTGGTGTAGCCAATTTCGCGAACAGTTTTGCGCGTGATTTCTTCAATATCAACCCAAGCACTGGTGGTGATTTCTCCCCCGACCATTACCATACCTGTTTTGACGTAGGTTTCGCAGGCAACGCGAGCTTTCGGGTCTTGTTCCAGAATAGCATCAAGTACTGCGTCAGAGATTTGATCAGCAATTTTATCTGGATGCCCTTCTGATACAGACTCAGAAGTAAAGAGATGTGTAGCCATGAGATTAATACCTTAAGAATTCGCAAATTTATAATTGGATGTTTTAACATCTAGACGGCTATTTTAGTCCCATACAGTAAAAATTTCTACCTGTATTTATATAAAAAACGAATAGAGACATAAAACAACCATTGGTAAAGTTTTATCGCAATTTAGTCATTTTGGTTTTGCTTTTTGAGCGCAATAGATGTATAAACTGCGACCGTAACGGATGGTTGTTATTTCCCGTTATATACCAGCAGAATAATATAAAACTTCTGCTATCTATCAGGAATGTTTATAAACTTTTGAATTTCAATAAAAAATAAGGTGATATAGCTTAAATCAACAGGTCAAACTGCCAAAATAGTGCTACCACATTGAAATTTTAAAGGGGTAAACAGTTATATTGGGGGTTAATGGGTAATGATCCATAATCTACTGAATAACAGTATCCAACCGTCATATGCGGATCGCCGCGTGACTTTGGCATTTACTTTCCTGTCATTCTTTACTTCATCACGAAGTTACCGTCACATCTTTAATACACCTTCGAGGCTGAGTCATTAATCTGTCAGCTTAAGGTCGTATATTGTCACTGTTTAGAAGTTCTAAGCACTTTTTATTAAAATCTGAGTATTGCCGTTTCCCCGACATAACTGCCTTGCAGTGTTATGTCTTCACTGACATACATCAGGAAGGAGAACGCGTCACTCACCCCTCCATAAAAGGAGTTTATTATGAATGATAATATCGCTCGCAAAATGCGTCAGACGTACAACATCGCGTATTGGGGTGGTGGTTACTATCAGGTGAATGAGCGCGGAAATGTCTGTGTTTGCCCGAACCCTGAGAACCCTGACACCTTTGTTGATTTAGCTGACCTCGTTAATCAGGTTAAAGAAGAGCAGGAGCATTTACGCTTGCCTGCACTGTTTTGTTTCCCGCAAATCTTGCAGCACCGTTTACGTTCAATAAACGCAGCATTTAGACGTGCACGTGAGTCTTATGGCTATAAAGGCGATTATTTCCTGGTTTATCCAATAAAAGTTAACCAGCAACGCCGAGTCATTGAATCACTGGTTAATTCTGGGGAACCGTTAGGGCTTGAAGCGGGTTCAAAAGCTGAATTAATGGCCGTTTTAGCGAACGCAGGTAAAACACAAACCGTTATCGTCTGTAATGGATATAAAGACCGTGAATATATCCGATTAGCATTAATTGGGGAAAAATTGGGTCACAAGGTTTACCTTGTTATCGAAAAAATGTCTGAGATTGAGATGGTATTGGCAGAAGCGGAAAGCTTAAATGTCACGCCACGCTTAGGGGTTCGTGCCCGTTTGGCTTCCCAAGGCTCAGGTAAATGGCAGGCAAGTGGCGGTGAAAAATCTAAATTTGGTTTGGCTGCAACTCAAGTACTGCAATTAGTGGAAATTTTACGCAATGCCAATCGCCTAGATAGCCTGCAGTTGCTTCATTTCCATTTAGGCTCCCAGATGGCTAATATTCGTGATATCGCAACCGGTGTCCGTGAATCAGCCCGTTTTTATGTTGAATTGCATCGCCTAGGAGTCAACATTCAGTGCTTTGATGTGGGTGGTGGCCTAGGTGTTGACTATGAAGGTACTCGCTCTCAATCCGATTGCTCAGTCAACTATGGCTTAAATGAATATGCCAACAATGTCATTTGGGCGATTGGGGATGCGTGTGAAGAGTTTGATTTACCACATCCAACGGTAATTACGGAATCAGGCCGTGCGTTGACAGCGCACCATACGGTGTTAGTGTCCAATGTGATTGGGGTTGAACGTAATGAATTTACCAAAACAACACCGCCTCATGAAGATGCGCCACGTTCATTAATTTCTTTATGGGAAACGTGGGAGTCAATGCAGCACCAAGGTAATAGCCGTTCATTACGCGAATGGTTGCATGATAGCCAGTTCGACTTACAAGAAGCGCACACTCAATATGCTCATGGTGTGTTAGATTTGACCCAACGTGCATGGGCAGAAGAGTTATACCTAAATATTTGCCGCCGCATTCAACAGGATTTAGATCCAAGCAATCGTGCTCATCGTCCGATAATCGACGAACTCCAAGAGCGCATGGCTGATAAGTTTTATGTGAATTTTTCCTTATTCCAATCGCTACCAGACTCTTGGGGAATTGACCAAGTGTTCCCAGTATTACCGATTGAAGGGTTAGATAAACCATTAGACCGTCGTGCAGTACTGTTAGATATCACCTGTGACTCAGACGGTATTATTGACCATTACGTTGATGGTGATGGCGTTGAAACCACAATGCCAATGCCCGCATATGACCCAGAAAACCCACCAATGATAGGTTTCTTTATGATTGGGGCATACCAAGAAATTTTAGGTAATATGCATAATCTGTTTGGTGATACCGCAGCAATAGATGTCTGGGTTGATAGCCAAGGTAATCTGCGTTACTTGCAAAGTGAAGAGGGCGATTCTGTGGCAGATATGCTGCAATACGTCAAATTAGTCCCAGAAGTCCTATTAGAAAGTTTCACAGAGCAAGTAAAAGGGACAGGCTTGAGTGAGCAGTTACAAAAAGACTTTGTCGCTGAGTTCGAGAATGGTTTGTATGGGTATACTTATTTAGAAGACGAATAAATGCTCAATGCGCGTTATATTTCGCACCGTCGCGTTGTTGGCTGCATTTGCCAACCCTAGTCACATACTTGTGTATGCTCCTAGGGATTGGCTCATTTTGCCGCCTAGCGACAGCACGAACTATTTAGCGCATTAAGATACTGAACAGATAATAACTTTGTGCAAATAACATGATTTGTTTATTATTTATACTGTGCGAAGTTGATTTAGGTAGAACGATTCGAATCGAATATTAAAAGGGCTTGCTAACGGGCAGGCCTATTTTGAGGAACAGAAATGATAAATAGTACTTTAGGCAATCAAGTTGATAATTCACTGGTTTCTAACGCATTTGGTTTCTTACGTTTCCCGCTGAATTTTCAGCCTTATAGTTCAGATGCAGAGTGGGTGATCACCGGTGTACCCTTCGATATGGCAACTTCAGGTCGTGCAGGTAGTCGTCATGGGCCAGCCGCAATTCGCCAAGTTTCCACAAATCTTGCATGGGAAAGCCACCGCTGGCCTTGGAATTTCAAGTTAACAGACCGTTTGAATGTTGTTGACTGTGGTGATGTGGTATTTGCTTTTGGTGATGCGCAAGACATGAGTGACAAGCTGCAAGCACACACTGAAAAACTACTTGAATCAGGTAAACGTTGCTTGACCTTTGGTGGTGACCATTTCGTTACACTGCCATTGCTGCGAGCTCATGCGAAACACTTTGGTAAAATGGCCTTAGTTCATTTCGATGCACACACGGACACCTATGGCAATGGTAGCAAATTTGACCACGGAACCATGTTCTATCATGCACCAAAAGAAGGTCTGATCGACCCAAATCATTCAGTACAAATTGGTATTCGTACCGAACATGACAGCGACAATGGCTTTACTGTATTGGATGCAGGTCAGGTGAATGATCGCAGTGTGGATGATATGGTTGCGCAAATCAAAGAGATTGTTGGCGACCTACCCGTTTACCTGACTTTCGATATTGACTGCCTTGATCCAGCGTTTGCGCCGGGGACAGGAACCCCTGTTATTGGTGGTTTAACGTCAGATCGTGCATTGAAATTATTGCGTGGAATACAGTCTTTAAACATCGTGGGTATGGATTTAGTCGAAGTGGCTCCGGCTTATGACCAATCTGAAATCACGGCACTCGCCGCAGCGTCTATTGCATTAGAAATGCTGTATATCCAAGCTGCTAAAAAATAAGTTATTTATATTTTACTGTATCAAGAAGCCACCGATTGGTGGCTTTTTTATATCCACAATTTATCTATGTGATTATTAATTATACTGAAAATGAAGGAATCGCACTTTTTGTTTATTGAGTTGAGAATGATTTTTATTAACAATAATCTTGTAATTTACGTCTATATGCTTTTTTCTACGGTAAAAAAAATATATTCACCATGTTAATAGTGTAATATTTTTTATAAATATTAAATGTTAGAGTAAAATCATTGCTTTGTAACTTGTTGTTATTGTTGCTAACTTAATATTAAAGGTGAACTAGTCAATTTGGCTATTACTCAGTAGGAGATAAGTATGGCGTTAAATAATAAAGTTATTTTAGTTACTGGTGCAGCTCAAGGGATTGGCCGTGGTATCGCACTACGTTTAGCGAAAGAAGGGGCTGATATCGCACTGGTAGATTTGAAAAAAGACAAGCTCCAAGATGTTGCCAAAGAAATTGAAGCTTTAGGCCGTAAAGTAACAACATTTGCCGCAGATATCAGTCAACGTGACCAAGTTTTTGCTGCGGTGGCTCATGCAGAAGCTGAGTTAGGTGGTTTTGATGTAATGATTAATAACGCAGGGATTGCACAAGTTAAGCCAATCGCTGATGTTCGCCAAGAAGATATGGATTTAATCTTCAAAATCAACGTAGATGGAACCATGTGGGGAATTCAAGCTGCCAGTGAAAAATTCCAAGAACGTAAACAAAAAGGAAAAATCATCAACGCCTCCTCTATTGCAGGACATGATGGTTTTGCGATGTTAGGAGTTTACTCCGCTACAAAATTTGCGGTACGTGCATTAACTCAAGCGGCTGCAAAAGAGTATGCAAGTTCAGGTATAACTGTGAATGCTTATTGCCCAGGTATTGTTGGAACAGATATGTGGGTAGAGATTGATGAGCGCTTCTCTGAAATCACCGGTACGCCAAAAGGTGAAACCTATAAAAAATATGTCGAAGGCATCGCATTAGGTCGTGCGCAAACGCCAGATGATGTGGCTGGTTTGGTTGCATTCTTAGCGAGCGATGATTCTGACTATATTACTGGTCAATCTATTTTGACTGATGGCGGGATTGTGTACCGTTAATTCACTTATGTGAATCTAGGATGTAAATAATAGCCGCGATGAATAACTCATCGCGGTTTTTGCTTATGTAGCGTGCTGCTGAATATCGGCTAAAATAGCTTCTGCTTGTGTCCAAAGTAGGGAGCCTCCCTCATCACTTAATAAATGATGTTGGCAATTGGGGAAACGGCTGGCTAATATTTTGCCAAAATCAGGGGAATGAACTGTGCTCATATCGAGTTCGCCATACCATAAAGAGACTGGCACGCGGGTCGTTTCAGGGGTGAATTCCCATTTCTGTAATGCAATTAATAAGTCTTGAACATAACCTTGGTTGCCTTGGGCGAAAGCACGTCGCATGCAATGGCTATATGCCTCAAGGAAATGTTCTTCATTATAGAGTTGCTGGTCTATTTCTGCGCTGCAATTAAGAATAAATGCTAATAACCACTCACCAGTGACATTTTTTAATAACCAATCAGACAGCGCTTTAGGGGTGTTAAGGGCTTGTTCTTGCATGTTCACAACATCAGCACTGAGTACCGCACGAGTTGCAGGGTATTCAAATTGGTCTTGTCCTGACACGATAGACAGTGAAATAGGTTGGCAATAGTGGGCGACGGCCATGGCAAAAACGGCGCCTTGAGAAAAACCGACAACTGAAAATTGAGTAATAGATTGTTCATCTAGTAGGGCTTGAACATCCATAGCAAAGCTTTTCAATGATTTTTCAGGGTGAAATGTTGACTCACCAAGACCCGCGCGTTCAGGAACAATTAAACGAATATTTAGTTTTTCGAGTAAATCCAAACCAAACCCTAATGAACCACTCATTCCCGCTCCAGTACAAAAAATAACAGGAAAACCTGTTTTAGGGCCTGATTCGAACCAGCAAAATAGACGGCTATCAGGTAATTTCATCGTGTGTTGATTCAGGTTGGTTAGTGGAACGTTATACATGGTGAATTCCTAACACAGAGCAGGTACAGATTGGGTGATAAGATAGGTCAGTTAATAATTATTAAAACTGGCATTGTTATAGTTACAATTTTAAAGTATTAAATAGGTAAAATGCAAAATATTAGCGTAATAAACATCAATTCATTAACAAAGAGAAGAGTAAAATGGCATTTTCCGAATCAGAAAAGCAGATTTTGTTGGCCGTTAAAGGTGTCGGTCCCATGGTGATTAGCCGCTTAGAACAAATGGGTTTTAGCTCACTCGCACAACTGAGTGAAGCATCTTACGATGAAATTTTAATTTCTGGTGCTGCATTGACAGGTTCAAGTTGCTGGAAAAATAGCCCGCAAGCAAAAAAAGCGGTAGAGGGGGCTATTTTAGCGGCTAAACAGGCGGTTAGGTCACCATCTTAATTAGTTTGATTTCTGGTTTTCCATTTTTTGCTGCGCAAGATATTAAGGACTTGTACTGCCATGGAAAAGAACATCGCAAAGTAGATATAGCCTTTTGATACGTGAACTTGAACACTTTCAAGTAGTAAAGTGAAACCAACTAGAATCAAAAACGATAAGGCTAAGATTTTTACGGAGGGGTAGCGCTCAACAAAGTCGCCAATGGGTTTGGCTGCAAGCATCATAATGAGTACAGCGATGACTACCGCTGCCATCATGATAAATAAGTGGTCTGATAGCCCCACTGCGGTGATCACGGAATCTAAACTGAAGATAATGTCTAATAAAGCAATTTGCACGATAGCGCCCCAAAATGAGCTCACTTTTTTATTTGCTAGATTATTTTCACTTTCCCCTTCAATCGTATCAAAAATTTCTTGGCTTGCTTTCCAAATAAGGAAAATCCCACCTGCGCATAATATGAGATCGCGAGCGGATACAACATGGTCTGCGACAGTGAAAAGCGGCGTGGTAAGGCGTGATAACCAAGCAATCGAAGCCAATAACGCAAGGCGCATCACCATTGCCGCAATAAGGCCTGTCCGTCTGGCACTATTTTGCTGGTGGCTTGGAAGCTTGCTCACCACAATACTGAGGAAAATAATATTATCGATGCCTAGGACAATTTCTAATATGGTTAGTGTGGCGAGTGCCATCCAAGCATTGGGGTCCAGTATCCATTCAAACATCTTAGTACCTTCTAATTAACAAATTAAACAGTGATAATAATTTATCGTCTGCTTTGGTACAGGCGATGGTTAGCGACTAACTTAGATTAAAATGCCGCGCTAACAGGGGCGCGGTAAAATCTTTTTTGAGATAAAAACCACGAGGTAGCGTCATAATCGGTTGACCGAACTCACCAATCGCTTCAGTTAGTGCCTTATTGTTTGCGGCCTTAGGGCGGATCTGTAATACCTGCCCATGGCGTGCAGTGATACTTTCCACTTTGCCTAATACAATGAGGTCCATTAGCTCTTCCCAATCTTGTCTTAGTAACTGTTCTTCAAAGGGAGATGGGCTCCAGATTAACGGGTTTGCGACTCTGCGTTGTGAGAGTGGAATTTGCCTTTCCCCTTCGATAGGAAACCATAAAATGCGGGATAGTTTGCGGCGAACATGGCTATTTTCCCATGTTAAGCCACTATTCCCCGTTAATGGCGCTACAGAAACAAAGGTCGTTTCGAGTGGAGCACCATAACGGTCAATAGGAATGGTTTTTAATTCAATCCCAATATGAGCGAAATCTTGCTCTGCCTTGCTTCCCGCACTCGCACCTAAATAATATTCCAATAGCATACCAACCCAGCCTTTATCTCGTTTGAGGTCAGGAGGGATAGGGATAGCAGCATGTTGGGCGAGCTCACCAAGCGTATAGCCAGCAAGGGCTTGCGCTCGACCCATTAAGGTTGCTTCGTTATCAGGTGGCGGTGGCGCAATAAATGGCATCATGGTTTGAATATTAATGTATAAAAAGTAGCCAGTGAAAATACATAGAACTGAAGAAGTATAACACTTTTTCTTTGATGTTTTTAACTATTTGATATATAGGGATATAATGTTATTTATTCATCCAGGTTATAAATTATTACAGAGGTTATTCAAGTTCATCCCAAGATAATCACAGGATCATGCACTAGGTTATCCACAGGATTTCTGGATAACTGTGAAAAATAGAGATTACTGTGTGTATTTACAGCCTTGACTAAACGGATTTTATGACGAGCATCACAAAATATGAGTAAGTTGAGCACATATCTTGTGGATAAATACAACGTTGTTTGATCTTTGCTCAGTTAAAGTCTTAAGTATTTTAGCTAGAAAAATAGCCAGTGGATAAAACGCTTTTTTGTTATTTACTTGTTTGATTTATCAATGATTATTTGATTGTGCTTTTTTTTGATAAAAAAGTGGCTTGGGGATATACCCTGATTACCATGAGGTTGTTCACATGGATATCCACAGAAAAAGTGAATAACATCCTTATTATTCATTTTATCTGTTTATAACTATCATTATTTTGCTAGGTTATCCTCAGAGGGTTTAAACCATGCAGATTTAAAATCAAACCAGCCAAAAGTATTCATCCGCACGCCGCGCATGGTTTTTTGGCCTTGTAGTTCAAGCCAATGATGAAAAATAGGGTGGAAAATTTGCGAGTCAATTAAGCTTTCACACCAGGCTTCTACATCTAATTGGTTATTACGCCATAGATTAAGTTCATCGCGGAGAGTGTTATTAAGGCATTCGCGCAGTAATGGCATTTCGTACAAGGTAGCAAAGATAGAAAATTCAAGAGGTTTAAAAAAGTTAGCTGTTGCTAACCAAATATCACTTTGCCCATTGCCATTAAACCAATCATCATAATCAATGATATTAATCTTGAGCTCCACGCCTTGTGTCTGTAACACGCGTTTCATAATTTGGCTAATCGCATAGAACTCATGGTGGTTGCGATAAAAAGTAACAGTCAGCTCAGTCAAATCTTCAGGCTTAGGGAACAAGGTTAGCATTTTACTATGATGCCAATGGAGTAATAAGCCATAAGCTGGCGCCCAATGGCGCTGATAAAACGGTTCACAATGGGCAAGTAGGTTGACAGGTGTTAAAAAGCTACATAACCATTTACGGACATCTTCACGCTGAGCAACCGGTGAGCGCTGATCCATTAAGAGGAAATAGCAGCCTTCTTCCATGCGGCTTTCAAGTGAATCATTATGGTGCTTGTCACCATCCATTTTTAATGTCGTACAAACCATTTGTTCTGAAAGTTCAGGAACCACCCAAATGGTCACTTCATCTAGCAGTGCACGATAGCCAAAATAGCGGTCGAAAGCCGTGATAGTCAGCTTTTGTGGCAAGTTTTTTTCTACTTGATAGGGGCCAGTGCCGATAGGACAACGGCTAAAGTTTTCGAGGCTCTCCCACTCTTTCGGTAAAATAGCCGCATGATGACTGCCTAATAACCAAGGTAGCTGTTTATCAGGCTCACTTAACGTGATATCAATAACATAAGGTTGCGGTGAGCTGACGGATTGTATATGTGAAAATAGCGGCCAACAGGTTTTTAAGCGTAAAAGGGAATAGATAATATCGTCGGCAACCATTTCTCTCCCATGGTGGAAATAAATAGCAGGGCGTAAATAGAAACGCCATTGGGTATCACTTATGGGTTGCCAATGGTGGGCAAGGCCATCTTCCACTTCCCCTTTTTCCTCATTTATATGGGTAAGGCCATTAAATATTTGGCTCATCAAGTGAATTTCTGAGCGGCGCATGGGGGCGCCAGGAAGAAGTGTCGGGAAATCTCGATAATAAATAATCCGTAATAAATTCTTACCTTGTCGATAGCTGCGTTCCAGTTCAGACAATACCATTTGGCGAATGGTTTCCTTATCACCCACTAGGGCGACAAGTTTTTCAATACTTTCTTCTTTGAGTAGTTGTTCAGCCTGTGCCTGTTGTAGCTCTAAGCCATTAACATGAAAAATAAGGGCCGAGCGTTTTCCTCGACCAGACTCAGCCTGCCAACTGAGCCAACCTTGTGACTTCATATTATTAAGCAGCGTCCGAACATGACGGCGAGAGCAAAACAGCGTATCAGCGATATCTTGCAGAGTTGTTTCACTGTCTTGGCCCTTAAAATGTTGCCAGAGACGAATGAATTGGGTTTGTAATCGCGAATTAGACATAAAAGAGGAACTCCGGCAAAAAATACATCAATTTTAATTTCCTAAAATCTCACGATAATAGAAGGCAGTAAGTAGCTCGTTTGGCCTGCATGTTGCAGGCCGACTCCCCCATTTAGAGTAATGGTGTTTATCACCGAGCCGGTTTTTACCGGCTTTTTTTTATTTTTTCGTCATATTTCGCACTGTCGCGTTGTTGGTTTCGTTCAGCTACTTGGGTCACATACTTATGTATGCTCCCCAAGATATCTTCTCTCACCGCCTAGCTACAGTGCGAACTATTTAGAAAAAATCGTTCAGTTAAAGGCAAAAATCTTATTTTGTTATTAATTATACAGGAAGAATTTAATGAGGAAGTAGTTTGAGGTCGTAAATTTGTTAATAAGGATTAATTCCGCATTTTTGGTGCGAAGTAGGCGGTTTAGTTGGATAATTAGAGCTAAAAGAGGAACTACGCCCACCAAAGTAGGCGTAGAAAAGGATTTACTGCATAAAGGATGGAATCTTGCTTTCAAAATCGGTGATCTGGTCGACATGCTGCAACGTCAAACCAATACTATCCAAGCCATTCATCATGCAGTGGCGGCGGAAGCTATCAATTTCAAAATGATAGGTTTTATCACCAGCAGTCACGGTTTGAGCTTCTAAGTCTACCGTAAACTGGCAACCTTCATGGCTATTAACATAGTTAAACAGCTCATCCACTTCAGTTTCACTTAATTTGATTGGTAATAATTGGTTGTTGAACGAGTTACCATAAAAAATATCAGCAAAGCTTGGGGCGATAACCACTTGAATACCAAAGTCAGTTAATGCCCAAGGTGCGTGCTCACGGGATGAACCGCAACCAAAGTTTTCGCGAGCTAATAAAATACTTGCCCCTTTAAAAACTGGCTTATTTAAGACGAAATCAGGGTTAGGTTGTTGCCCGTTCTCATCTAAAAAGCGCCAGTCATTAAACAAGTGTTGCCCAAAACCTGTGCGAGTCACTTTTTGCAAAAACTGTTTAGGGATAATGGCATCAGTATCCACATTGGCTGCATCTAAAGGAGCGACAATCCCGACGTGTGTAATAAACTTTTCCATCATTTTCTCCTTAGATTTGAATATCACGTACATCAGCAAAATGGCCATTAATCGCTGCGGCTGCTGCCATTGCTGGGCTAACCAAGTGAGTACGACCTGCGCGACCTTGGCGGCCTTCAAAGTTACGGTTACTGGTTGATGCACAGCGTTCGCCAGGGTTTAAGCGGTCATTATTCATCGCTAAACACATAGAGCAACCCGGTAAACGCCATTCAAAACCCGCTTCAATGAAAATTTTATCTAAACCTTCTTGCTCAGCTTGGGCCTTAACAGGGCCAGATCCCGGAACAACAATAGCTTGTACGCCATTAGCCACTTTTTTACCTTTTGCAATTGCAGCAGCGGCACGTAAATCTTCAATACGTGAATTCGTACATGAACCAATAAATACTTTGTCAATTTTGACATCAGATAATTTAATGCCAGACTCTAACCCCATGTAAGCTAATGCTTTTTCAGCGGAAGCTCGTTCAACAGGGTCTGTAAATGACTCAGGAGCAGGGATCGGCTGGTTGATGGCAATCACCTGCCCAGGGTTGGTTCCCCAAGTGACTTGTGGCGCGATGCTACTTGCTTGAATAGTGATGACTTTATCAAATTGTGCATCATCATCCGTTTTTAATGTTTTCCAATAAGCAACCGCATCGTCCCATTGTTGGCCTTTAGGTGCAAATTGGCGACCTTTCATATAGGCAAAAGTGGTTTCATCCGGTGCGATAATTCCCGCTTTCGCGCCTAATTCAATTGCCATGTTGCATACCGTCATGCGGCCTTCCATGCTTAAGTTTTCGATAGCTTCACCACAAAACTCAACAATATAGCCAGTACCGCCTGCGCTGCCCGTTGTACCGATAATCGCTAAAACGATATCTTTTGCGGTAATACCTGCTGGAGCTTTGCCTACGACTTCAATTTTCATTGTTTTAGCGCGTGCTTGTTTCAGCGTTTGAGTCGCCATCACGTGCTCAACCTCAGATGTTCCGATACCAAAGGCTAATGAGCCAAATGCACCGTGTGTTGCGGTGTGGGAGTCTCCACATACAATGGTCATACCGGGTAAAGTAATACCTTGCTCAGGCCCCATCACATGGACAATACCTTGGTATGGGTGATTCAAATCATATAAAGTTACGCCAAACTCTTTACAGTTTTTCATCAACTCTTGCATTTGAATACGAGCCATATCGCCACACGCATTAATATCTTTGGTTTGCGTTGATACGTTGTGATCCATTGTGGCAAATGTTTTATTTGGTTGATGTAAAGGACGTTTCTTAGTTCTCAAACCATCAAACGCTTGAGGTGATGTCACTTCATGTACCAAATGGCGATCGATATAAATCAAAGGGATTTCATTTTCGACCTCACGGACAACGTGAGCATCATACAATTTTTGATATAAAGTCTTGGCCATGTTAAACCCCTTCTGCAATATAACGAGCAATAATATCGCCCATTTCACTGGTACTTATTGACTGACCTGCACCTGCTAAGTCTGATGTTCTATAACCTTCTTCTAAGGCTTTATTGACCGCACGTTCGATTGCATCTGCTGCATCGGCTTGGTCTAAGCTAAATCTTAACAACATGGAGGCAGATAAAATTTGTGCAATTGGGTTGGCAATATTTTTTCCAGCAATATCTGGTGCAGAGCCTCCCGCAGGTTCATACAAACCAAATCCAGCTTCATTTAAGCTCGCAGAAGGTAACATGCCCATGGAACCGGTGATCATTGCACATTCATCAGAAATGATATCGCCGAACAAGTTAGAACATAACACCACATCAAACTGAGATGGGGCTTTGATCATTTGCATGGCTGCGTTATCGATATACATATGGCTGACTTCAACATCTGGATACTCTTTTGCAATTTGATTAACCACTTCACGCCATAAGACCGAGCTTTGTAACACGTTTGCTTTGTCGATTGATGTGACTTTGTTATTACGTTTGCGGGCTGATTCAAAAGCAATACGTGCGATACGCTCGATTTCATAGCGGTGATAAACTTCAGTATCAAATGCGTATTCTTCTTGGCCTTCACCTTTGCGGCCTTTTGGTTGACCGAAGTAAATCCCACCTGTTAATTCACGCACACAAAGAATATCAAAGCCTTGAGCTGCGATGTCTGCACGTAATGGGCAGAATGCTTCTAATGCTTGATATAAGCGAGCAGGGCGTAAATTACTGAATAATTTAAAATGCTTACGTAAAGGCAATAATGCACCACGTTCAGGCTGGCTATCAGGTGGCAAGTGTTCCCATTTCGGCCCACCGACAGAACCAAATAAGACAGCGTCAGCTTCCTCACAACCTTTTACTGTGGCCTGTGGTAATGGCTCACCGTGCTTGTCGATTGCCGCACCGCCAACATCATATTCAGTGGTGTTGATTGTTATTGCAAAACGTTTGCTGATAGCAGCTAAAACTTTGTGAGCTTGCGCCATCACTTCTGGACCGATGCCATCTCCCGGTAATACGGCAATTTTATAACTAGACATTGTTAAACAGCTTCCTTTGTGTTTGATTGTGATTCTTGATTTATTTTTTGTTTTTCTTTTTCAACTTGCTCTGAGCGCCAAATGCTATTCAACACATGCACCATGGCTTTTGCTGAAGATTCAACGATATCTGTCGCTAACCCCATCCCGTGGAACTTACGGTTATGGCATTCAACCACGATATCCACTTGGCCTAATGCATTTTCACCGTGGCCTTTAGCTGACAACTGATAAGAGACTAACTTCATAGGGAATTGTGTAATGTTGCTGATAGCTTGGTAAATCGCATCAACGGGGCCATTACCGGTTGCAGCTTCAGATTTCACTTCATCACCACACTGCATTTTGACTGTTGCTGTCGCAACAATACTAGAGCCTGATTGCGTACTGAAATAGTCCATTACGAAGTGGTCAGTTTCATCTTGTTGTTTAGTAAAGAAAGCCAAGGCTTCTAAGTCATAGTCAAACACTTGACCTTTTTTATCGGCTAAATTCAAAAATGCAGTATATAATTCATCCAATTTGAAGTCTTTACCTTCGTGATACCCCATTTCCTCCATACGGTGCTTAACAGCGGCACGGCCTGAGCGTGAGGTTAAATTCAGTTGTTGTTCTTTTAAGCCAATGGACTCAGGCGTCATGATTTCATAGGTTTCGCGGTTTTTCAGTACGCCATCTTGGTGAATTCCTGATGAGTGAGCAAATGCGTTGCTGCCGACAACCGCTTTATTCGCTGGAATTGGTGTATTACATAATTGGCTAACTAATTGGCTGGTCCGGTAAATTTCTTTGTGATTAATATTGGTATGTACATTTAACATTTGCTCGCGCAATTTAATTGCCATAATCACTTCTTCTAATGCCGTGTTGCCAGCGCGTTCACCTAAGCCATTAATTGTCCCTTCTACTTGGCGGGCACCGGCTTGCACGGCACTGATTGAGTTAGCAACCGACATCCCTAAATCATCATGGCAATGAACAGAAATAACGGCTTTATCGATATTTGGCACACGGTTATACAAATCAGTGATAATTCCACCAAATTGGTAAGGCGTTGTATAACCTACAGTATCTGGGATATTAATGGTGGTGGCTCCCGCATTTATAGCCGTTTCTACAATGCGGCACAAATTGTCAGGGTCAGTACGGCCGGCGTCTTCACAGGAGAATTCAACGTCGTCGGTATAGCGTCTAGCGCGCTTGATGGAATTGATTGCCATATCCATTACGCCATCAAAGGATTTATTTAATTTTTTCTCCATATGCAAGTTGGAGGTGGCTAAGAAAATATGAATACGAAAGGCTTCAGCGACCTTTAATGACTCGGCTGCAACATCAATATCATTTTCAATACAACGTGCTAATGCACAAATTCGGCTATTTTTGATTTCTCTGGCAATGGTTTGAACGGACTCGAAGTCACCTGGTGAAGAGACTGGGAAACCGGCTTCAATGATATCAACGCCTAAACGTTCTAACGCAAAGGCGATTTGTAATTTTTCTTTGACTGATAAACTAGCCTGTAATGCCTGCTCACCGTCGCGTAAGGTGGTATCAAAGATAATGACTTGGTTGCTCATATTGTGTTCCTCATATCGAATTTTGTTTTTACTGAGTGTTATGTTCTTCCAAAGCCGCAGGCATAAAAAAACCCGCGGTTGCGCGGGTTCTTAATGTTTGTGGACAGTTTGTTTCTATTTTTCGTCCATAAGCATACCGCGCAAATTTAATGCGAGTAGTAGTAGGCTTAGTAGGCGAATAGAAAATGTCATTGCAACCGTCTCTCTTGAGTATCTTAATTAAACTGTATTTATTGATACGTTATCTTAAAGTTAATGTCAATCATAGATTTTTAGCATATTTTTACCAATCATGAATTATGGCTTTTAGTTGGTGGTTGTTGCTATTTTTTTGGTGTAACTCTTCTGTTTTGTCTGGATTTTTATGTAATTATAAGGGTAAAATTCTTCAATCAGGCATTGCCTAAGTATTGAGTGAGTTTAATATGTTGAATTTTATGATGTTTTTCTGTTTTCCTATGAGTTGAAGTTCAACGCAAGGAACGAATCACCTACACCAATGCTTTTTAATTAAGTTAATTATCTAATAAATGAGTATTTAAAAAATAATCTGATAATGAGGATATTTATTGATTCTAAATACGATTTATTATGATTTCTTGCAAAAATTGCTTTATTATTTTTACGGTGAGTGATTGCAAGTCTAATTAGTAGTTATCACTCATTATTTTGATGAATATTTACGTTTTATGATGATATTTATACTGCAAGTTTAATTAATAGGTTAAGTAATATAAACGTCGTTTTAATAAATGCAGGGAAAGCGAAATAGCTTATTATCTATAAGTTGTTTTAAGAATAATATTTAATGAATTTATATATTCGTCGGTTTCTTTAGATGAATGACTCTTTTCGTTAATGAAAAATGATAAATATATTAGTGGAGTAAAAAATGACTGATTTTGATACAATTTCAACAGCTAAAAAAGATAGTAGCGATATTCATTTACGTAATGTTGATCTTAACCTATTAACGGTTTTTGACGTGGTTATGCAGATGCAAAATGTGACAAAAGCTGCGCAAGTTCTAGGGATGTCTCAGCCTGCAGTAAGTAATGCGGTTTCACGTTTAAAATCAATGTTTAATGACGAGTTATTTGTGCGGTATGGGCGTGGTATTCAGCCGACATCGCGTGCTAAACAATTATTTGGGCCTATTAGGCAAGCATTACAATTAGTTCATAATGAATTACCTAGCGCAGGTTTTAACCCACAAAATAGTGATCGGGTATTTAATTTATCTATCTGTTCACCGTTAGATATTCGCCTAGCTGCTATTATTGTCGAAAAATTTAAGGTAGTTTCGCCTAATATTAATATAATCATTCATTCTTTTATGGGTGATAAAATTGCTCATCAATTAAAATACCAAGAAATGGATTTCTTCCTTGGCTATAATCAATTAGAAAAGACGGAATTTCAGCATCAGGTTTTATTTGATGACGAATTGGTGTTAGTGGTGGCAAATCATCATCCACGTATTGGTAATTCAATTTCTGAAACTGAACTAAATAATGAACGCCACGCTATTATGTCAATGGATAACATGGGGTCATTTAGTAAACCTTATTATAATAATACTGAGTTATCGCATACGGTTAGTTATCAAGGGACTGACTTAAATAGTGTATTGAGTATTGTTGCTCAAACTGATCTCGTGGCTATTGTGCCAAAATGGTTAGTTAATCATCACTTTGGGCAACTTAAATTACGTACGTTAACGTTACCTTGGCTTAAGGATACACTGCCTTGTTACTTAACTTGGCATGAATCAACGGTTAGGGATAAAGGCCATCAATGGATGAAGTCTCAATTCAATCAATTGATTGAGGAACTCTCTGAACAGCCTGTTGCGGCATAACACGCCTATTTAAAATATTAGAGGTTGTAGGCTATCTCGAACTGATGAGAAAGAAATAGCTCATTTTGTTAAGGGACAATAACAAATGAAATTGTCCCTTAAGGCCAACAACCTCTATATTTCTGCAAACGTGCTTATAACAAAATACACATGCCAACAAGCTGATTAACTCATTATATTAGGTGCTATGGTGAGTTTTGTAGCAGACATAACATTTGCAAAAAATTTACATATAAATGCTTTTCACGCATCTCTTTAGTCGATACACTGCGAATATTCAGCTAACACTTGTAAGCTGAAATAATAAGAATGGTTAAGTGCTTGTGAATGTGCCGAGTAGCTTATATCGATAATGACTTATAGGGAATAAACTTTGATTACTGAAAATCTATATCCATACCACTTGGTTAATCGCTTACGTAGCAGGGTTACTGCACAAGAATCAGCGAACCGGATAGCTTTCAGTCAATGGGATAACGGGCAACGTAGCTCATTAACGTGGGGGGAGGTTGGCGATCGCACTTCAGCAATTTCTCGACACCTCTTAGCATTAAACGTTATCGCACAAGAAAATATTGGGTTATTTGCCCACAACAGTATGAATTGGTCATTAGTGGATTTTGCCGCGTTACAAATTAGGGCGGTCACGGTGCCACTTTATGCGACTAGCAGTGTCGAGCAAGCTGCGTATATTATTAACGACGCAAATATTAAAGTGTTATTTGTTGGGGAAGAGGTGCAATATCAAGTTGCATGCCAGTTACCCGCTCTTTGCCCTCAATTAACCACGATTGTTGTGATGAATGACAATGTTAAGTTGGCTGATATTTCAATCAACACCATGCATTTATCCACGTTTATGGCGCAATCACAAACCGCATACCAAGCAGAACTGGATGAACGCATCGCTGCGCATAATCTCAGTGATTTATTTACCATCATCTATACATCAGGTACTACCGGAGAACCCAAAGGCGTTATGTTGGATTACTACAACATGGCTGCGCAGCTGTATCTCCATGACGAACGATTACAACTCACCGCTGATGATGTTTCTTTAAGTTTTTTACCACTTTCACATGTTTTTGAACGTGCGTGGAGCTTTTACGTTATGCACGTTGGAGCACTAAACGTTTATTTAACGGACACCAATCAGGTTCGGGAAGCATTAGCTGAGGTAAAACCGACAGTAATGTGTGCGGTTCCACGTTTTTATGAAAAAGTTTATTCAGCAATACACAGTAAAGTGGCAAAAGCACCTTTAGTACGTAGGGCACTATTTCGCTGTGCATTATCCCTTGGCAGAAGCCGAGTGAAAGCCTTAGCAAAAGGCCGCAAACCCTCTTTTATTAACCGCGCTATTTTCCCGATGGTCGACAAACTGGTCCTCAATAAAATTCGTGAAGGGTTAGGGGGGCGAATTCGGTTCATGCCAGCTGCAGGTGCCCGTCTTGATGACGATGTGATTGCATTTTTCCTTTCTGCAGGGGTAAACATTAAATACGGCTATGGTATGTCAGAAACCTGTGCCACGGTATCTTGCTGGGAAGAAGGGAAATACCCATTAGGCTCGATTGGTACACCACTATCTTCTGTTTCAGTACGTATTGGTAAAGACGATGAAATACAAGTAAAAGGGCCGGTGGTTATGAAAGGCTATTACAACCGCCCGATTGAAACCTTAGATACATTTACAGCGGATGGCTGGTTAAAAACAGGTGATGCAGGGAAAATTGACGAACAAGGTAATTTATATATTACAGATAGACTAAAAGATTTAATGAAAACGTCTAATGGAAAATATATTGCACCGCAGATGATTGAAGGCGTATTAGGGCAAGACAAGTTTATTGAACACATCGCAGTCATTGCCGATGCTCGTAAGTTTGTTTCAGCGCTTATTGTGCCTTGCTATGACAGCTTAGAAGAATATGCCCATTCAATAAACCTGAAATATCGAGATCGTTTAGAACTCTTAAAAGACTCGAATATTGTGGCATTATTCGAAAGTCGCTTAAAAGATTTACAAAAGAATATCGAAAATTTCCATCAAGTTAAGCGTTTTACATTGCTACCAACCACATTTTCAATGGAAAAAGGTGAATTAACGCCGACTTTAAAGCTACGTCGTAAAATCATTTCTGAGCGCTATCAATTAGAAATTGAATCGATGTACAAAGAATAATTTACCATTTAATTATCTGGCTTACCTGTATTATGGGTAAGTCAGGTCTTGTTTTTGTTCTGTTTTTATTTATTCATTCAAATAATAGCTCAATATTAAAAATTGTAACGGTTCCAACTAATTAAAGTTGCACTGTTTTTTCATTCATGCCAGTCATTTTTCCTTCTATTATTTTCATACGCAGTCAATTTATCTATCAAATTCCCATGTTCAAGATGATGTGAAAGTTTCGTGATCCTTGCACTGAAATGGTGTTTGCTTCGTTTCAGCCGGAGAGATATGTTAATAGTACGAATTTCACTATTTAAATGATAAAAATAAAGAGGTAGAGCATACCTCTTCACTTGCAAATAATGTCTGGGGGCAAACTCATGGAGATGTTGTCGGGAGCGGAAATGGTCGTCAAATCGTTGATTGACCAAGGAGTAAAGCACGTGTTTGGTTATCCAGGCGGTGCCGTATTGGATATTTATGATGCACTTCATACTGTTGGCGGGGTAGAACACATATTAGTGCGTCATGAACAGGCTGCGGTGCATATGGCTGATGGTTATGCTCGTTCAACAGGAGATGTTGGGGTCGTGTTAGTGACATCGGGGCCAGGGGCAACGAATGCGATTACGGGTATTGCGACAGCTTATATGGATTCAGTACCGATGGTGGTGTTATCGGGGCAGGTTGCCAGTTCGCTAATTGGTAATGATGCGTTTCAAGAATGCGACATGGTTGGGATTTCAAGGCCAATAGTAAAGCACAGTTTTTTAATTAAAAGCGCAGAAGAAATTCCTGAAACCATCAAGAAAGCTTTTTATATTGCGGCAAGTGGGCGTCCTGGGCCTGTAGTTATTGATTTCCCTAAAGACACCGTTAACCCTGCCTTGAAGTTTGCTTATCGTTATCCAGAAAATGTTTCTTTACGTTCTTATAACCCAACGCTGCAAGGCCACAAAGGTCAAATCAAAAAAGCGTTAACTAAATTAGTTTCGGCAAAAAAACCGGTTTTTTATATTGGCGGGGGAGCGATTAACGCGAATTGCTCTGCTGAACTTATTGAGTTGGCAGAAAAACTACAATTACCAGTAGTATCAACCTTAATGGGGTTAGGAGCTTTCCCAGAAACTCACAAGCAGTCTGTCGGGATGCTTGGAATGCATGGAACCTATGAAGCTAATAAGGTTATGCATAACTCAGATGTGATTTTTGCTGTTGGTGTTCGTTTTGATGATAGAACAACGAACAACTTAGAAAAATACTGCCCAAATGCGACTGTTATCCAAATTGATGTTGACCCAACGTCTATCTCAAAAACGGTTAATGCGGACATCCCAATCGTGGGTGATGCGAAACTTACATTAAAGCAAATGTTAGGTCAGTTAGACCAGGCTTCAGCAAAACAAGATAACCAAGCGCTCACTGCATGGTGGAAAGAAATTGAACAGTGGCGTAGTAAACAATGTTTACGTTACGAAACCAGCCCAACAAAAGTTAAGCCACAACAAGCTATTGAAATGATTTACCGTTTAACGAAAGGTGAAGCGTATGTGACATCTGACGTCGGGCAGCACCAAATGTTTGCCGCATTATATTATCCCTTTGATAAACCTCGTCATTGGATAAATTCTGGAGGTCTTGGCACGATGGGCTTTGGTTTACCTGCTGCATTAGGGGTGAAATTAGCGCATCCAAAATCGACAGTTGTTTGTGTGACCGGAGACGGCAGTATCCAAATGAACATTCAGGAGCTTTCAACAGCCCTGCAATATGGTTTACCGGTTTTAGTACTCAACTTAAACAATGGTTTCTTAGGCATGGTAAAACAGTGGCAAGATATGATTTATCAAGGCCGCCATTCGCAATCCTACATGCAATCATTGCCTGATTTCATCAAGTTAGCGCAAGCTTATGGCCACGTTGGTATTTCGATAACAACACCTGATGAGCTGGAAGAAAAACTAAAACAAGCCCTTGTTGAAGTAAATGAAAATCAGCGATTAGTCTTCGTTGACGTAAATATTGATGAAACTGAGCACGTTTATCCAATGCAGATCCGTGGCGGCGCAATGGATGAAATGTGGTTGAGCAAAACAGAGAGGACCTGATCATGCGTCGTATTTTATCCGTTTTATTAGAAAATGAATCAGGTGCTTTGTCCCGTGTCATAGGTCTGTTCTCTCAGCGTGGTTATAATATTGAAAGTTTGACCGTGGCGCCAACGGACGATCCAACATTGTCACGTATGACTATCCAAACTAAAGGGGATGCAAAAGTTCTTGAGCAAATTGAGAAACAATTGCATAAATTGGTTGATGTGCTGCGTGTCAGTGAGCTGACGGCGTCAGCACATATTGAACGTGAAATCATGTTAGTGAAGCTACAGGCCTCTGGATATGGGCGTGATGAAGTGAAGCGCTGTGCGGATATTTTCCGTGGACAAATTGTTGATGTAACCCCAACGCTTTATACCGTTCAGCTAGCGGGAACAAGCGAAAAACTGGATGCTTTTATCGAATCAGTGCGTGGTGTTGCTGAAATTGTTGAAGTTGTACGCTCAGGGATCGTCGGAGTTTCACGCGGTGATAAAATTATGCGATGAAAAATTTATCTTCCGAAGGTAGAATAATCGCGTTTAAGGCCCCGAATGATTCGGGGCTATTCCCAAAATTGTAAAGAGGTTAACGTGAAACTGGATGAGATAGCCCGTCTAGCGGGTGTTTCCCGCACAACGGCTAGTTATGTGATCAACGGCAAGGCCAAGCAGTATCGAGTCAGCGATAAAACTG
The DNA here is from genome assembly GCF_033681625.1 of Providencia sp. PROV109. NCBI lineage: Bacteria > Pseudomonadati > Pseudomonadota > Gammaproteobacteria > Enterobacterales > Morganellaceae > Providencia > Providencia sp. PROV109. The sequence goes on along the minus strand of NZ_CP096320.1, from coordinate 3,288,721 downwards.
TAGAAAAAGTGATGGCAGTCGTCAGAGAGCACAATTACCATCCAAATGCAGTTGCTGCGGGGCTACGAGCAGGGCGTACCCGTTCTATAGGGTTAGTGATCCCAGACTTGGAAAATACCAGCTATACCCGTATAGCAAATTACCTTGAAAGGCAGGCGCGTCAACGTGGTTATCAACTACTGATAGCATGCTCAGAAGACCAACCTGACAATGAAATTCGTTGTGTTGAGCACCTTTTGCAACGACAAGTTGACGCCATTATTGTTTCGACAGCTTTACCGCCGGAACACCCGTTTTATCAGCGTTGGGCGAACCGTTCTTTACCGATTATCGCACTTGATAGAGCCCTTGAAAAAGAGCATTTTATTAGTGTCGTTGGTGATGACCAAGAAGATGCTTTCATGATTTCAGCAGAACTACGCAAGTTTAATGCTGAATCCGTATTGTATTTGGGGGCGTTACCTGAGCTGTCTGTCAGCTATTTACGCGAGCAAGGTTTCCGTAAAGCATGGCATGAAGACCCGCGCAAGATTGATTATCTGTATGCAAATAGCTATGAACGCGATTCAGCAGCAGAGGTTTTTGCACATTGGCTTGATAGCGGTAACGAGATGCCTGACGCGTTATTTACAACATCATTTTCCTTACTACAAGGTGTATTAGATGTTGCGTTGAAACGTAGTGGTCGTTTACCTGAGCACATGGTCATTGCCACATTTGGTGATAATGAGTTATTAGATTTTCTCGAGTGCCCAGTGCTTTCCCTTGCACAACGCCATAGGGATATCGCTGAACGTATTTTAGAATTAGTACTTGCCAGCCTTGATGAAAAGCAAAAACCAGAACCTGGTATTACTCGTATTCGCCGTGATTTATGCCGTCGTGGAAGTTTAGGTCGTAAGCAGTAGTAAAATAGACTTAACTTTAATCGAACAGTGAATATTTACACGATAATGAGTGATGTTGGTCACAATAATGAGTAATATAACGGCCCCTATCTTGTAGGGGCTTTTTTTTTATAAGCTAAAAGTGGGTAAATATTTAACTTTAGGATTTATCTTAAGATATTTATTGCTGATTTTAAAATGAAAGCTAAATCGGATGATTAAATTAATATAAATTTATTGTAGATGTATTACTGATTTGTGCGATAAATATTTAAAATTAAATACTGTTTATTAAAACAGTTATTTATTATGTTGATATTTAATGGTTTTATTTTTCTTTCGGGGTGTTTTTACCATTATTAGATATTAATGATTATTTGGGGACTCAATAAAAGTAAATAACCGGTACAAGATATACTGATTAAAAATGAGACTTAAGTTGAATTTATAATGATTTGTATGATTTTGCAGCAATCTAGAGTGATCTCGCTTATTTAAGTTGCACTTTATAAAATATATTAATTATATCAACTTGTTATTTCGCATTTTCTTTCCAAGTCATATTTTACCTACCCTTATTTTTTCTGAATTGTTCTGTAAATAAAGCTAAAGCTGAGTGCGACTGGCTTGACAACGTTTTCATACCATTCGTAAACTTTATATGTGGTGAATTGTGGGGTAAAGTGGGTGGCTTGGAAATAAAAGGGGTTTAATCGGGTATGTTTCGTGGGGCAACACTGGTTAATCTCGACAGCAAAGGGCGTCTAACCGTGCCGACTCGTTATCGAGGAATGCTGAACGAGGAATCGAAAGGGCAAATGGTTTGTACCATTGACCTTCACCAGCCATGTCTGCTGCTTTATACCTTACCTGAGTGGGAGATTATCGAAGAAAAGCTTTCTCGGTTATCGACGATGAACCCTGCTGAACGACGCGTGCAACGGCTGTTATTGGGCCATGCAAGTGAATGCCAAATGGACAACGCGGGGCGTCTTTTGTTAGCCAGTACATTGCGTCAACACGCAGGGCTAACCAAAGAGGTCATGTTGGTTGGCCAGATTAATAAATTTGAACTTTGGGATGAACAAACTTGGTATCAGCAAGTGGAAGATGATATTGCCGCTGAGCGCCTTACCAATGAACCACTTTCAGCCCGCTTACAGGATTTGTCACTTTAATAATGACGCAACAGCAATTTAAACACGTAACAGTATTACTGGATGAAGCCGTTAATGGCTTAAACATTAAACCTAACGGTATCTACATTGATGGCACATTTGGTCGTGGTGGTCATTCAAGGTTGATATTAAGTCAGCTTGGCGAAAATGGTCGTTTAATCGCCATAGACCGTGACCCAGAGGCAATAAAAGCGGCTCAAACTATTGATGACCCTCGTTTTATGATTAAACATGGCCCATTTTCTGCGATTGCAGAGTATGTCGAAGAAGAAGGGTTAGTCGGGCAAATTGATGGCGTACTGCTGGATTTAGGCGTTTCTTCACCCCAGTTAGATGACCCTGAACGCGGTTTTTCCTTTATGCGTGACGGGCCGTTAGATATGAGGATGGACCCAACCAAAGGGCAATCTGCACAGCAATGGCTGATGGACGCAGAAGCGGATGACATAGCTTGGGTTTTAAAAACTTTTGGTGAAGAGCGTTTTGCTAAACGAATTGCGAGAGCGATTGTTGAGCGTAACCATAACCCGGAAGAAGAACCGTTAACACGCACACGGCATCTTGCTGAATTAATTGCAAAAGTTAGCCCAATGAAAGACCGACATAAGCACCCAGCGACGCGTAGCTTCCAAGCCATTCGAATTTATATCAACAGTGAATTGGAAGAAATAGAAAAAGCGTTAGAAGGCGCAATGAACGTTTTAGCACCACAAGGGCGTTTATCAGTTATCAGTTTCCATTCGTTGGAAGACAGGTTAGTAAAACGGTTTATTCGCAAAAATAGTAAAGGTCCATCGGTGCCAGCAGGTATTCCTCTTACTGAAGCGCAGATTAAAGAGTTAGGTGCAGCGCAGTTACGTGACCTAGGTAAGATGAAACCTTCGGAAAACGAAATTGATGAGAATCCACGCGCACGTAGTTCCGTGTTGCGGTTTGCTGAGAAGGCGGCGGAATAATGGTTCCAGAAAGGCATAGCCTAGCTCGCGTCATTGGGCGTGATTTATTTCGTTATGGCATCGTTCCTTTGATTTTATTAGTGGCAATTATTATCAGTGCTGTTTTTGTGGTAACAACGGCACATGAAACGCGTTTACTAACGGCCGCAAAAGATAAGTTGTATGAAGAAAAAGACTTGTTAGATATCGAATGGCGTAACTTGATCCTTGAAGAAAACGCCCTTGCGAGCCATAGCCGAATAGAACGTTTATCGGTTGAAAAATTACAGATGGTGCAAGTTGAACCATCACAAGAAAAAATTATTGTTTCTAAGCAATAAAAAGGTTCCTAATGAAAGCACCAAAAACAGCGAAAAATAAGAAACAAGAAGAGAGTACCAGCTTTGTCCGCTGGCGCTTTATTTTGCTGTGCGGATGCATTGTCTTAGCGTTAGCAGGGTTGCTAACGCGGGTGGCTTATCTGCAAATTATTGCGCCAGAGAAACTGGTGAAAGAAGGCGATATGCGCTCTTTACGAGTGCAAGAAGTTGCGACATCACGAGGTATGATTAGCGACCGAGAAGGGCGGCAACTTGCCGTGAGTGTGCCAGTCAATGCGATCTGGGCAGACCCCAAAGAGGTATTTGAAAAAGGGGGAATAAGCAATGACGAACACTGGAAAGCACTGGCAGACGCACTTGAAATTCCATTAGAACAAATTACGAGCAAAATATCGGCCAATCCAAGAGGCCGTTTTGTGTATTTAGCGCGCCAAGTTAACCCATCTATTGGTGATTACGTTAAAAAATTAAAAATACCGGGTATTTACTTACGCAAAGAATCTCGTCGTTATTACCCATCAGGCCCAGTTACCGCTCACTTACTGGGGGTAACAAACATTGATGGTGAAGGGATTGAAGGCGTCGAAAAAAGCTTTGACCGTTGGTTAAAAGGTGCGCCGGGTGAACGTACAGTCCGTAAAGACCGTAATGGGCGAGTGATTGAAACCATTTCGTCTATTGACAGCCAAGCTGCGCATAATCTGACATTAAGTATTGATGAACGTATTCAATCCATTGTTTACCGTGAATTAACACGTGGCGTGCAGGAAAATAAAGCGGAATCGGGTGTGGCAATTTTAGTTGATGTTCATACCGGTGAAATTTTAGCAATGGCGAATAGCCCATCCTATAACCCAAATAACTTAACGGGTACATCAATGGATGCGATGCGTAACCGCGCCATTACGGATATTTTTGAGCCGGGCTCAACAGTAAAACCTATGGTGGTAATGAGTGCGCTACATAACAAAATTATTAAAGAAAACTCAGTAATTAATACTTATCCGTATCGTATTAGTGGTCATGAGATCAAGGACGTAGCACGATACGCTGAGCTAACTATTACTGGGATTTTACAGAAGTCGAGTAACGTAGGTGTTTCAAAACTTGCGTTAGCGATGCCTGCCACTGAGCTGGTGGATGTGTATAGCCGCTTTGGGTTTGGCAAGCCGACTAATCTGGGGTTAGTCGGGGAAAGTAGTGGCATCTTTCCAAGTAAAAAAACACGGTGGTCTGATTTAGAAAGGGCCACCTTTTCTTTTGGCTACGGGCTAATGGTAACACCGTTACAGTTAGCGCGAGCCTATGCAACGATAGGGAGTTTCGGTATTTACCGGCCTCTATCAATCACTAAAGTTGACCCTCCCGTGCCAGGGACGCGTGTTTTTCCTGAGCCAATTATGCGTACTGTGGTGCATATGATGGAGAGTGTAGCTCTACCCGGCGGCGGGGGAGCTCGAGCAGCCATTAAAGGCTATCGCATTGCCATTAAAACCGGTACAGCAAAAAAAGTGGGCCCTGAAGGGCGCTATGTTAATAAATATTTACCTTATGCCGCAGGTGTTGCGCCTGCGAGTAATCCACGCTATGCGTTAGTTGTGCTTATCAATGAGCCAAGTGCAGGTAAATACCTTGGTGGTGCGGTTTCTGCCCCCGTATTTGGCTCAATCATGGGTGGGGTCTTGCGGTTGATGAATGTTGAACCCGATGCATTGCAACCAAACGAACAAAATGAAATCGTAAATAGTCAAAAAGAGGTTAAAAGTGGCAGATCGTAATCTTTGTGACCTACTCTCACCCTTTGGTGTGAGCACAACTCCAATCTCACTGCGTGAGATGACGCTAGACAGTCGAAAGGCTGCCGCGGGCGATCTGTTTATTGCAATAAAAGGTCATCAATCGGATGGGCGACACTATATTCCTCAAGCGATTGCTCAAGGGGTTTCCGCTGTAATAGCAGAGGCGGAAGGTGAAGCCGTTGAAGGCGAAGTTCGTTTCGTTCATGGCGTACCTGTTATTTATTTGAATGACCTGAATAACCGTTTATCTGCACTGGCCGGTGAGTTTTACCACCAACCTTCTGCAAAAATGAAACTCGTTGGTGTGACGGGGACTAACGGTAAAACCACCACCACACAATTAATTGCTCAGTGGGCTCAAGGGCTAGGGGAAACTAGCGCAGTAATGGGAACCGTGGGTAATGGCCTATTAGGCCATGTGTCACCAAGCGAAAATACCACGGGCTCTGCGGTAGATATTCAACTTGAATTGACCCAGTTATTGAACCAAAAAGCAACATTAACAGCGATGGAAGTTTCTTCCCATGGATTAGTGCAAGGCCGTGTCGCAGACTTACAGTTCGATGCCGCTGTGTTCACTAATTTAAGCCGTGATCACCTTGATTATCACGGCGATATGGAAAGCTATGAAGCCGCTAAATGGCTATTGTTTTCCACACATAATACAAAATCGCAAATTATCAATGCGGATGATGCGATTGGTTTGAAGTGGCTGCAGCGTTTACCACAAGCGTGCGCGGTGACCATGGAAAACAAAATTCCTCAAGATTGGCAAGGCCCATGGTTAAAAGCAATGGAAGTTGAATACCACGACAAAGGCGCCACTATCCATTTTGATTCCTCATGGGGAAATGGTGACTTTGAAAGCCCATTGATGGGAGCATTTAATGTCAGCAACTTATTAGTGGCAATGGCAACTTTGCTGATGATGGATTATCCGTTAAACAAACTGCTGGCTGCTACATCTTCATTGTCACCAGTTTGCGGCCGTATGGAAGTGTTTAGTGCACCGAATAAACCGACAGTTGTTGTTGATTATGCACATACTCCTGATGCCTTAGAAAAAGCCTTAGCGGCAGCACGCTTACATTGCAAAGGGCAATTATGGTGTGTATTTGGTTGCGGTGGTGACCGTGACAAAGGTAAGCGCCCTCTGATGGGAGCCGCAGCAGAAGAATATGCAGATAAAATCGTGATCACAGATGACAACCCGCGCAGCGAAGACCCTATCGACATTATTAATGACATCATGGCTGGACTATTAGATTCCAGCCGTGCCTTGGCCATTCCAGGTCGTCCAGAAGCAGTGACAAACACCATTTTGCAGGCATCTCCTGATGATGTGATTGTGATTGCCGGCAAAGGTCATGAAGATTATCAAATTATTGGTCAGCGCAAGCTAGATTACTCCGACCGTTTAACGGTGGCACGTTTGTTGGGGGTAATCGCATGATCTCTTTAACACTCGCTCAGCTGGCACAGATTACCCAAGGGCAGATTGAGTCTGCTCCAGATACCAATGCTTTGATTAGCTCTGTTAGTACCGATAGTCGCAAAATTGCTGAAAATTGCCTATTTATTGCCTTAAAAGGTGAACGCTTCGACGCCCATGATTTCGCACAACAAGTGGTGGTTACGGGAGCTAAAGCGTTACTTGTTGAGCGCAAGCTGAATGTAGATTGCCCACAAGTTATCGTGAAAGACTCGCGTATTGCGATGGGCCAATTGGCTGCATGGGTTCGTCAGCAGAGCAGAGCTCGAATCGTTGGCTTGACGGGGTCTTCGGGCAAAACATCTGTTAAAGAAATGACAGCATCTATTTTATCTGAGCGCGGTAAAACCTTATATACCGCCGGTAATTTAAACAACGATATTGGTGTGCCTTTGACACTATTTCGTTTAACAAATGATGATGAATTCGCTGTGATAGAAATGGGTGCTAATCACCCAAATGAAATCGCCTACACAACCAATATTGTTAAACCAGAAGCGGCGTTAGTTAACAATTTATTTGCTGCGCACTTAGCGGGCTTTGGTTCACCGGAAGGGGTTGCGACAGCCAAAGGTGAAATTTATCAAGGTGTTCCAGAAGAAGGAACCGCAATTGTTAACCTTGATAGCTACAGTGAAAAATGGCAGTTTCAGCCACGCCAAACTGTTTGGTATTACTCGCTAACTTCACAAGCAAAAGCGGATTTCTATCCTTCTGATATTCAAGTGAAACAGCTAACAACAGATTTTGTGTTACATACCCCTGTTGGTAGTGTCGATATCACCTTGCCATTACCAGGGCGGCATAACATTGCTAATGTGTTAGCGGCAAGTGCATTGGCGATTTCTGTCGGCGCTAGCCTAGAAGATATCAAAAACGGCATAGCAAAAACGCAAGCGGTACCTGGGCGTTTATACCCTGTGCGCTTGAGTGAACACAAAGTGGTATTAGATGACACTTATAACGCCAATGATGGCTCGATGATCGCAGCAATTCAGGTCCTCGAAAAAATGCCGGGTTACCGCATCTTAGTGGTAGGGGATATGGGGGAACTGGGTGATTATGCCGAAGATTGCCACCAACGTGTAGGTGTTGCCGCTAAGCAGGCGGGTTTAGATAAGGTATTCAGTGTTGGTCAGTTAAGTGAGTTGATCAGCCAATTTAGTGAGTGTGGTGAGCACTTCACAGTGAAAGCAGATTTATTAACCCGACTAATTCCGCTAGCGCAGCAGAAGGACGTTGTTTCTATTTTAGTTAAAGGTTCACGCAGCTCCGCGATGGAAGATGTTGTGAATGCATTGAAGGAGTGCTTCGAATGTTAGTCTGGCTTGCCGAAATGTTAGTCCACAAGTTTTCTGTTCTGAACGTCTTTTCTTATTTGACGTTCAGGGCCATTGTCGGTTTGCTGACGGCACTCGCCATTGCTCTGTGGATGGGGCCTCATTTAATTGCTTACCTGCAGAAAATGCAAATTGGTCAAGTCGTTCGTAACGAAGGCCCTGAGTCTCACTTTAGTAAGCGTGGGACCCCAACCATGGGCGGGTTATTGATTTTATTTTCAATTACCGTTTCAACATTGTTATGGGCTCGATTAGACAACCCTTACGTTTGGTGTGTACTACTCGTGCTAGTCGGGTATGGCATTGTCGGTTTTGTTGACGACTACCGGAAAGTGGTTCGTAAAGACACTCGTGGCTTAATCGCGCGTTGGAAATATTTCTGGCAATCCGTGATTGCGTTAATAGTTGCCTTTTCCATGTACGCGATTGGTAAAGATACCCCAGCAACTCAGTTAGTTGTACCATTTTTCAAAGACGTAATGCCACAACTGGGCATGCTGTATATTTTGCTGACCTATTTTGTGATTGTTGGAACCAGTAACGCAGTAAACCTAACCGATGGCTTGGATGGCTTAGCTATCATGCCAACGGTATTTGTTGCCGCAGGTTTTGCATTAGTGGCATGGGCAACAGGTAACGTCAACTTTGCCAGTTACTTACATATTCCATTTTTACCCCATGCAGGTGAACTGGTGATTGTTTGTACTGCCATTGTGGGGGCAGGGTTAGGCTTCTTATGGTTTAACACATACCCAGCGCAAGTATTTATGGGCGATGTCGGCTCATTGGCGCTTGGCGGTGCACTAGGGACTATTGCGGTATTACTGCGCCAAGAGTTTTTATTAGTGATTATGGGCGGTGTGTTCGTCGTTGAGACGCTGTCAGTTATTTTACAAGTCGGTTCATTTAAATTGCGTGGACAACGTATTTTCCGTATGGCACCAATTCACCACCATTATGAATTGAAGGGTTGGCCAGAACCACGTGTTATCGTGCGTTTCTGGATTATCTCATTAATGCTAGTCCTGATTGGGCTGGCAACCTTGAAGGTGCGTTAAGATGGTTGATTATCAGGGTAAGAACGTCGTTATTATTGGGCTGGGGATCACCGGCCTATCTTGCGTTCACTTTTTCCTTGAGCGCGGCGTGGTGCCTCGCGTTATGGATACCCGTGCAGTACCGCCTGGTGTAGATAAACTCCCAGAAAATGTAGAATGCCATAGTGGCAGTTTGAATAATAGCTGGTTACAGGCCGCCGATTTAATTGTTGCTAGTCCAGGAATTGCGTTAGCGACCCCTCAATTACAGCAGGCCGCAGAAAATGGCATCGAAATTGTGGGTGATATCGAATTATTTTGCCGTGAAGCAGATGCACCGATTGTCGCGATTACAGGTTCAAATGGTAAAAGCACTGTCACGTCATTGGTTGGCGAAATGGCTAAAGCAGCGGGTATTTCAGTTGGTGTAGGTGGCAACATTGGTACGCCAGCACTTTCATTACTCAATGCAGGGCATAATCTGTACGTTTTAGAACTTTCCAGCTTCCAATTAGAAACCACCTCAAGCCTAGAAGCGACCGCCGCGACAGTCTTAAATATTAGTGAAGATCATATGGATAGATATCCATTAGGTCTAGAACAGTACCGTGAAGCGAAATTAAAAATTTATCACAATGCTCAAAACTGCATTGTTAACGTACAAGATATACTGACCTTACCCGCTAATCATACTTTGGATGAATGCATTAGCTTTGGCTTAAATAGTGGTGATTATTTCTTTGATACCCAAAAACGGGTATTAGTGGCTCAAGGAAAAGAGCTATTAGATGTCAATGAAATGCACTTAACTGGCCAACACAATTACCTTAATGCGTTAGCCGCGTTAGCATTGGCGGATGCAGTGGATATTCCGCGTCCAGCTTGCCTTCAAGTATTGAAAGAATATGCGGGGTTAGCACATCGTTTCGAATTAGTGTTATTCAATAACGGTGTTCGCTGGATTAATGACTCTAAAGCCACAAATGTTGGAAGTACAGAAGCGGCGTTAAATGGGTTACACGTGGATGGCAATATCTATTTATTATTAGGTGGGGATGGCAAGTCAGCTGATTTTTCACCATTAAAACAATATATTGCTGCTGATAACTACCGCTTATATTGCTTTGGTCGTGATGGGAAAGCATTAGCTGATATGGCACCTGAAAAATCAGTATTGACTGAGACTATGGAACAAAGCTTACGCCAAATTGCGCCACAATTAAAAGCGGGGGACATGGTGCTGTTATCCCCTGCATGTGCCAGTTTGGATCAGTTTAAAAGTTTTGAGCAGCGTGGAACTGTCTTTGCTCAATTAGCCCAGGAGTTAGGTTAATGACGATACCGGGTGCGATGCGTTTAAAAAATTGGGTCATTGGTGAAAAAAATGGCGTGATTTCAGGCTCAACGCTTTACGACCGTACATTAGTGTGGTTGGCATTCGGTTTAGCCGCAGTGGGTTTTATCATGGTCACATCCGCTTCCATGCCAGTTGGCCAACGCTTAACAGAAGACCCGTTCTATTTCGCTAAGCGTGATGTGGTGTATATCGTTATCGCATTTATTTTAGCGTTGGGTGTCATGCGTATCCCGATGGCAGTTTGGGAAAAGTACAATTTCATTTTGTTGATGGTTTCACTTGGCATGCTAGTGGTGGTGCTGGTTGCAGGAAGTTCAGTTAACGGGGCATCACGCTGGATAGACATCGGTTTGGTAAAAATTCAACCAGCAGAAATTTCGAAATTTACGTTGTTTTGCTATGTGTCCAGTTACTTGGTGCGTAAATCCGATGAAGTCAGAACCCGTTTTCTTGGCTTTATTAAACCGATGTGTATTTTGATTGTTATGGCGTCATTGCTTTTATTACAGCCTGACTTAGGGACCGTTATCGTATTAGTGGTTACCACTCTGGGATTGTTATTTTTAGCGGGCGCAAGGTTAGCGCCGTTTATTATTGGTATTGCCGCTTGCGCAGTGGGGGTATTGGCTTTGATTTGGTTCGAGCCGTACCGCTTACGTCGTGTTACATCGTTTTTGAACCCGTGGGATGACCCGTTTGGCAGTGGTTATCAGCTAACCCAATCTTTAATGGCTTTTGGTCGTGGTGAAGTGTTTGGGCAAGGGCTTGGTAATTCAGTACAAAAATTAGAGTATTTGCCAGAAGCACACACAGACTTTATTTTCTCGGTTTTAGCTGAGGAGCTCGGGTACTTTGGCGTTGTATTGGTTCTGCTGATGGTCTTTATGTTGGCATTTAGAGCAATGATGATTGGCCGTCGCGCATTGATGTCAAACCAATTATTCGGTGGTTATTTAGCTTGTTCAATTGGTATTTGGTTTACCTTCCAAGCCTTAGTTAACGTTGGGGCTGCATCCGGTATGTTACCGACAAAAGGTTTAACATTGCCATTAATTAGTTATGGTGGTTCGAGTTTACTGGTAATGGCTGCTGCCATTGCGATATTACTGAGAATTGATTTTGAAACACGCCTTGAAAAAGCGCAGGCGTTTGTAAGGAGCACTAAATGAGTCAGGCAAAGAAATTACTCGTCATGGCAGGTGGAACTGGAGGACATGTTTTTCCAGGTTTAGCCGTGGCACATTATTTGCAGGCTCAAGGGTGGGAAATCCGTTGGTTAGGCACGGCTGACCGAATGGAAGCAACATTAGTGCCTAAACACAGTATCGATATTGAATTTATTCAAATTTCTGGCCTCAGGGGTAAAGGCATTGCCGCCCAACTGGGGGCGCCATGGCGTATTTATAAAGCGATTCGCCAAGCAAAAACAATTATCAAGCGTTATCAGCCAGATGCTGTATTAGGCATGGGAGGCTATGTTTCGGGGCCCGGTGGTATTGCGGCATGGCAATGTGGTGTACCCGTTGTGCTTCATGAACAAAATGGTATTGCAGGGTTAACGAATAAATGGCTATCTCGAATTGCAAAAAGAGTATTACAAGCCTTTCCGGGGGCATTTCCTGACGCACCAGTTGTAGGGAATCCAGTACGGGAAGATGTTTTGGCTCTACCTGCACCACAGGAACGTTTAGCAGACCGAGAAGGCGCTATACGCGTATTAGTTGTTGGTGGTAGCCAAGGGGCACGGATTTTAAATCAAGTGATGCCTCTGGTTGTTGAAAAAGTAGGCAAACAGTTAAATATCTGGCACCAAGCAGGAAAAGGCAGTAAGGAATCGACAGAAGCATTGTATAATGAGCACATGCAAGTTTCAGTCAATTCTGAGTATAAAGTTACTGAATTTATTGATGATATGGCGCAAGCTTACGCATGGGCAGATATTGTTGTTTGTCGGTCTGGCGCACTAACCGTAAGTGAAATTGCAGCCGCAGGTTTACCGGCTATTTTTGTTCCTTTTCAACATAAAGACCGTCAACAGTATTGGAACGCATTACCGCTAGAAAAAGCGGGGGCGGCTAAAATTTTAGAACAGTCACAATTTACCGCAGATGCTGTGGCGAGCTTATTAGGGCAATGGGACAGAAACGAATTACTCTCAATGGCTGAAAAAGCACATAGTTGTGCAATTACTGATGCAACAGAGCGAGTTGCTGCCGTGATTTGTGAAGTGGCTAAATAATATTAGTCATAATTGATATCGAATTAATTAGAAGCGAAGAAATATAGTGAATACACAACAATTAGCGAAATTAAGAACATCAGTGCCAGAAATGAGAAGAGTCAGGCACATCCATTTTGTCGGCATCGGCGGTGCTGGCATGGGTGGTATCGCTGAAGTGTTGGCAAATGAAGGCTATGAAATTAGTGGTTCAGATTTAGCTCCGAATGCAGTGACTCAACAATTAACCGCATTAGGGGCAACGATTTACTTTAATCACCGTCCAGAGAACGTTGAAAATGCGAGTGTCGTCGTCGTATCAACAGCGATCTCAAGTGAGAACCCAGAAATTCAAGCCGCTAAAGAATTGCGTATTCCTGTTATTCGTCGTGCGGAAATGTTAGCGGAATTAATGCGTTATCGTCATGGCATTGCTGTTGCAGGTACCCACGGGAAAACCACTACGACAGCAATGATTTCTGGGATTTATGCACAAGCAGGCCTTGACCCCACATTTGTGAATGGGGGATTGGTTAAATCAGCAGGAACGCATGCACGTTTAGGTAGTAGCCGCTACTTGATCGCAGAAGCCGATGAAAGCGATGCTTCATTCTTGCATTTGCAACCGTTAGTTGCAGTTGTGACCAATATCGAAGCAGACCATATGGATACTTACCAAGGTGACTTCGATAATTTAACGAATACGTTCATTAATTTCTTACACAATTTGCCATTTTACGGGCGCGCAGTGATGTGTATTGATGATCCAGTCATTCGTTCGTTACTACCCAAAATTGGCCGCTATATCACCACTTATGGTTTTAGTGAAGACGCTGATGTGCGTATCACGCAATATGAGCAAAAAGGAAATCAAGGCTTTTTCACTATTGCCCGTGAAAATATGCCAGAACTGACGGTGGTTCTAAATGCACCAGGGCGTCACAATGCTCTCAATGCGACAGCTGCAGTGGCGGTCGCCACAGAAGAAGGCATTGACGATTTACACATTTTATCTGCACTAGTTGAATTTCAAGGAACAGGGCGTCGCTTTGATTTCCTAGGGAATTTCCCTCTGCGAAATGTGAATGGCAAAGAGGGTGAAGTGATGCTAGTCGATGACTATGGTCATCACCCAACCGAAGTGGATGCAACGATTAAAGCCGCGAGAGCAGGCTGGCCAGATAAGCGTATTGTAATGGTATTCCAACCGCATCGCTATACTCGTACTCGTGACTTATACGATGATTTTGTTAACGTTTTGGGGCAGGTTGATGTGCTGCTAATGTTAGACGTATATTCAGCGGGCGAAAAGCATGTACCAGGTGCGGATAGCCGCTCATTGTGCCGCTCAATTCGTGGTCGTGGTCAGATTGATCCTATTTATGTTGCAGATATTGAACAAATTCCACATATTTTAGCTCAAACTCTTGATGAAAATGATTTAATTTTAGTTCAAGGCGCAGGAAATATTGGTAAAATAGCCAAAAGCCTAGCAGAAGCAAAATTACAGCCACCGATGATTGAGGAATAAAAATGACAGAGAAAGTTGCGGTTCTATTAGGAGGCTCATCTGCTGAACGTGAAGTTTCACTTCAGTCAGGAAATGCTGTGCTGGCAGGGCTACGCCAAGCAGGTATTGATGCTCATCCTATCGACCCTCAAGATTTCCCTGTAGAAACATTGAAAGATGCAGGTTTCAACAAAGTTTTTATTGCGTTACATGGCCGCGGTGGTGAAGACGGTACATTACAAGGGCTGTTAGAAACACTAAATCTGCCTTATACCGGCAGTGGTGTTATGGCTTCAGCGCTTAGCATGGATAAGTTGAGAACAAAACAATTATGGCAAGGTGCAGGATTAAGTGTATCGCCGTATGTTTACTTAACAAAACAGCAGTATAAGCAGGCTTCTTATGAGCAAATTGTCGCTAAAGTGCAATTTCTCGGATTACCTCTTATCGTGAAGCCAAGCCTTGAAGGCTCCAGTGTTGGTATGAGTAAAGTTGATAACTTAGAGGCATTGCCTGCTGCACTGGATCTTGCGTTTCAATTTGATGAAACGTTGTTAATTGAAAAATGGCTGAGTGGTCCTGAGTTCACGGTCGCGGTGTTAGGAGACAACACTCTACCGCCAATTCGTATTCAACCACCAGGTATTTTTTATGACTACGAAGCGAAATATTTATCTGATGAAACTCAATATTTTTGCCCAAGTGGTTTAGATGAACAGCTTGAGTCAGAACTCGCAGACTTAGCGCTGAAAGCTTACCAAGTTGTTGGTTGTGAAGGCTGGGGGCGAGTTGATGTAATGCAAGACAGCGATGGCCAATTTTATCTGTTGGAAGTTAATACATCGCCAGGTATGACAAGCCATAGCCTAGTGCCAATGGCTGCTCGTCAGGCAGGTATGAGTTTTTCACAGTTAGTTGTGCAAATTTTGAGATTGGCTCGTTGATATGTCACAAGCAGCACTAAATGTTAGGCATCATAATCAAAAGAACGATGAGGATCCTCGTTCTGGAGGACCTAGTAATGGTGCATTTTTAGGTGGGTTATTTTTCTTCCTATTTGTGGTTGGCACTATCATCTGGAGTGGTTGGATGGTAATGACTTGGATGAAAGATGCGGATCGGCTGCCGATGTCCAAGTTAGTGTTAACGGGTGAGCGCCATTACACCAAAAATGATGATGTTAGAAAGGCTATTTTAGCGCTAGGGCAGCCGGGGACGTTTATGACCGTCGATGTCAACGCTATCCAGAAGCAAATAAGCATGATGCCATGGGTACGCCAAGTGACTGTGCGTAAACAATGGCCAGATGAATTGAAAATTCATATTGTTGAATACCGCCCATTCGCTAGGTGGAACGACCAAAACATGGTGGATGAACAAGGTCGGGTATTTAACTTACCGGTTAGTGAAAATGGTAAAGGCGATTATGTGTTGCTTTATGGGCCACAAGGTAGCCAAAAAGAGGTTCTTAAAGAGTTCACAGTCTTTAAGAACACATTAGCTGCACATAATCTAAAGCTAAAATCGCTATCGATGACAGCCAGAAATGCATGGCAAATTATTTTAGACAACGATGTTAGAATCGAACTGGGTAAGAAAGATGTGTCAGAGCGGTTAAATAGGTTCCTTGAACTGTATCCGCTTTTGCAGCAAACAACGGATAAACGCGTTGACTATGTTGACTTACGTTATTCCAGTGGTGCTGCGGTGGGCTGGGCGCCACTGTTGGTTGATGCTCCACCGGAGTTACAATAAAGACGATGACTAATAACAAAAATTAGGCAGAAAAAATGATTAAAGCAACGGACAGAAAATTAGTGGTAGGCCTTGAAATTGGAACTTCCAAGGTGTCAGCCCTTGTTGGCGAAATTCTGCCCGATGGTATGGTTAATATTATTGGGGTGGGAAGTTGTCCATCTCGTGGAATGGACAAAGGTGGCGTAAACGATCTTGAATCAGTGGTAAAATGTGTACAAAGAGCCATTGATCAGGCAGAACTCATGGCTGACTGCCAAATTTCATCGGTTTACCTTGCGCTATCGGGTAAGCACGTCAGTTGCCAAAATGAGATTGGTATGGTGCCAGTTTCAGAAGAAGAAGTGACGCAAGAAGATGTTGACAGTGTTGTGCATACAGCAAAATCGGTACGTGTTCGCGATGAGCACAGAATTTTGCACGTGATACCGCAAGAATTTGCAATAGATTACCAAGAAGGGATTAAAAATCCGGTTGGTTTATCAGGTGTACGTATGCAAGCCAAAGTTCATTTGATCACCTGCCATAACGATATGGCAAAAAATATTGTTAAAGCCGTTGAACGCTGTGGGTTAAAAGTTGATCAGCTTATTTTTGCTGGTCTCGCTGCAAGTTATAGCGTTTTAACGGAAGATGAGCGTGAATTAGGTGTATGTGTCGTTGATATCGGTGGCGGCACTATGGATATGGCGGTTTACACTGGCGGGGCTTTGCGCCATACAAAAGTCATCCCGTATGCAGGCAATGTGGTGACAAGCGACATCGCTTATGCGTTTGGAACACCACCTAGTGATGCAGAAGCCATCAAAGTGCGTCATGGGTGTGCAGTCGGTTCTATCGTGAGTAAAGACGAGACCGTGGAAGTACCAAGTGTTGGTGGGCGACCACCAAGAAGCTTACAGCGTCAAACCTTAGCAGAAGTGATAGAGCCAAGGTATACTGAGCTGTTAAACTTAGTAAATGAAGAAATTTTAAATTTACAGGAACAGTTACGCCAACAAGGTGTCAAACACCATTTGGCAGCTGGTATCGTGTTGACTGGTGGGGCCGCACAAATTGATGGTTTAGTCGAATGTGCGCAAAAAGTGTTCCATACGCAAGTGCGAATTGGTACACCGCTCAACATCACAGGGTTAACGGATTATGCGCAGGAGCCATATTATTCAACAGCAGTAGGGCTTCTGCATTACGGTAAAGAAAGCCATTTAGGCGATGATACCGAAGTAGAAAAACGTGCATCAGTTAGTGGATGGTTTAGTAAAATCACCAGTTGGCTGAGAAATGAATTTTAATTTTGATAAAGAAGCATATTATTAGCTTCAAAAGTAGTAAGCACAAAACGGAGAGACATTATGTTTGAACCAATGGAGCTAACCAACGATGCGGTGATTAAAGTCATCGGCGTTGGCGGCGGCGGCGGTAACGCCGTTGAACACATGGTGCGTGAACGTATTGAAGGCGTTGAATTCTTCGCTGTCAATACAGATGCACAAGCGCTGCGTAAAACCGCAGTTGGACAAACTATCCAGATCGGTACCGGTATTACCAAAGGTCTGGGTGCAGGTGCAAACCCTGAAGTTGGCCGTAATGCCGCTGAAGAAGACCGTGAGGCGCTGCGTAATGCTTTAGATGGCGCGGATATGGTCTTTATCGCAGCAGGTATGGGTGGCGGTACAGGGACTGGTGCAGCTCCGGTCGTTGCCGAGGTTGCCAAAGAATTGGGTATTCTGACAGTTGCTGTCGTGACTAAACCTTTCAATTTCGAAGGTAAAAAGCGCATGGCATTTGCAGAGGCAGGTATCACTGAGTTGTCAAAACATGTTGACTCACTGATCACTATCCCAAATGATAAATTATTAAAAGTACTTGGTCGTGGTATCTCATTACTGGATGCTTTTGGTGCGGCAAATGACGTACTAAAAGGTGCAGTACAAGGTATCGCTGAACTGATTACACGCCCAGGTTTAATGAACGTAGACTTTGCTGACGTACGTACTGTGATGTCAGAAATGGGCTACGCAATGATGGGGTCAGGTGTTGCTCGTGGTGAAGATAGAGCAGAAGAAGCGGCAGAAATGGCTATTTCTAGTCCACTTCTTGAAGATATCGACCTGTCTGGTGCACGTGGTGTATTAGTTAACATCACGGCTGGTTTCGACCTGCGTTTAGATGAGTTTGAAACGGTGGGTAACACTATTCGTGCTTTCGCATCTGATAATGCAACTGTGGTAATCGGTACATCTCTTGACCCAGAAATGCACGAAGAACTGCGTGTTACAGTTGTTGCTACAGGTATTGGTATGGACAAACGTCCAGAAATTACTTTAGTTAGCAATAAAATGTCTCAGCAGGCGTCAATGGAACAGCGCTATCAGCAAATGCAAAATAGCATGTCTTCATTAACAGAAGAGAAACCAGCGGCTAAAGCGGTCAATGACCAAAATACGCAAACAAATAAAGAACCAGATTATCTTGATATTCCTGCGTTCTTGCGTAAACAGGCCGATTAATTTTATTTATATTGGTTTCTCCGCTTTTTGTGCTAAAATTTCCTACTGATTATCTTGTATGATGATCAGTAGGACTTATAACATTGCGAGAAAAATACGATGATCAAACAACGGACACTAAAACGTATTATTACAGCGACTGGTGTTGGTTTACATACCGGCAAGAAAGTTACGCTTACATTACGTCCAGCGCCGGCCAATACCGGGGTCATCTACCGTCGTACTGACCTTAATCCACCGGTTGATTTTCCGGCAGATGCGAAATCAGTTCGTGACACCATGTTATGTACTTGCTTAGTCAATGAAGATAATGTGCGTATTTCGACTGTTGAGCATTTGAATGCTGCCTTAGCAGGGTTAGGTATCGATAACATTGTTATTGAAGTCAATGCGCCTGAAATCCCTATTATGGATGGCAGTGCCGCACCATTTGTATTCTTACTGCTTGATGGCGGTATTGAAGAATTAAATTGTGCAAAGAAATTTTTACGTATAAAAGAAACAGTACGTGTTGAAGATGGTGATAAATGGGCTGAAATGCGACCTTATAATGGGTTTAGCCTTGATTTCACAATCGATTTTCAGCATCCAGCGATTGATAGTAGCACACAACGCTACTCACTTGATTTCTCAGCGGAATCATTTGTAAATCAAATAAGCCGTGCGCGTACTTTTGGCTTTATGCGTGATATTGAATATCTGCAATCAAAAGGCTTATGCTTAGGCGGTAGTTTCGACTGCGCCATCGTTGTTGATGACTATAAAGTTCTTAACGAAGATGGCTTACGTTTTGAAGATGAATTCGTTCGTCACAAAATGTTGGATGCAATTGGTGATTTATTCATGTGTGGGCACAATATTATTGGCGCATTCACGGCGTTTAAATCAGGCCATGCATTGAATAACAAGCTATTACAAGCAGTTTTAGCGAAAGAATCAGCTTGGGATCTCGTCACATTTGAAGACGAAGCTCAATTGCCTGTCGCATTCAAAGCACCTTCAACGGTGTTTGCATAAAATTTGATTATGCAGCTATCTTCGAGAACTGATCGAATTTAGCCTTTTCTGTTGGTTGCGCTAGTACTCTCTCCGGCTAGCGCAGCCAGCCGCTCAAACCTTTCTTTTAATCCTTTCGGGCTATTTTCGGCTAATTTCAAAAGCGCTTGTGCAGTTTGTGGGCTTATCTGACGTTCGTTCATTTTTTGACTTATTGAGACTGTTTGCTTAGTTAGTGAACTATTTTGTCTCGATTTTCGCATAAGATCGGGATTGATTCTGATGTCGATAGAAGATAAAGATGGTAGAATGGACGCTCTTAGTGCAGAAAGAAGATTGATTTTTTCATAATTAAGTCGGGTCATCCAACTGGCGTTTGCCACTTCAATGACCATAACATTATTACGGTAGTTTGCAACACGGCACATGGGTTTGATTTCAGCCGGCAGTAATCCTTTTACAGCACGATTCAGTTTGATAATCGCTTTTGCATTACGCTGAATAGTTTGTAAAGTGTTTGATGATGTTGCCAATGAGCCTTCAAGAACATCGAAAAGTGCTTGTGGATGACTATCTCTCATTTTTAGCTCCAGCTGAGAATGAAACAACGAATTGCAAATAATAATTTTGTCACTTATTCATTATATAAGAGTTTGATGGGCATTTTAAATTTTTGGCGACAACTTGGTAGAAAATACTTTTGGTCCCACCTGCTATTAGGTGTGGTTGCCACAGGTGTCGGCTTGCCTACAATTTTAAATGCGTTATCAGATTCTCAACATACACAGGTTAACTCTTCTCCAGTTAATCGCCAAAGCCAAGCTGTGAATGCTTTTGACAATTTATTTGCTCAACAGAATTCCCAACGCTCTTCGTCATCATCGTCATCTTATTCAGTAAATTACTGGCAGCAACATGCGGTAAGAAACGTTATTCGGCAGCTAACTTTTGCTTTTTCGGCGACAGAAGACGATGATGTAAACGCTGCAACAGAAGAGACTGAACAGCTTATTGCCCCACAACTGATGTTAGACACGCTGTATGCCATGTTAGCACAGCGTTCACTTCAGTGGGATGAAAGTGTTATTCAATTTAGTCATTATAACTATCCCCATATTATTGCCTATCAACCTGCAATTTGGATTGCTCAAGTACACGGCATTCGTGCCGGCCCGTTAACAGTTTAATCTTCATTCATGGTAAAACAGCTCATCGCTGTGCTGTTTTACGCCATAAAATTTATAAAAATTTAAAGTAATTAATTGATTATTAGAGATTAAAATATGTTAACAAAGATTTTGACCAAAGTTTTTGGTAGCCGTAATGACCGTACGTTGCGCCGTTTACGTAAAGAAGTTGAAAAAATTAACCGTCTTGAACCCGATTTCGAAAAGTTATCTGATGATGAGTTAAAAGCAAAAACGGTGGAATTTCGTGAGCGTTTAACGAAAGGTGAAAGTTTAGAAAGTATCATTCCTGAGGCATTTGCAACTGTTCGTGAAGCAAGTAAACGTGTATTTGGTATGCGCCACTTTGATGTACAGCTTATCGGTGGAATGGTACTAAACGAACGCTGTATCGCAGAGATGCGTACAGGGGAAGGTAAAACTTTAACAGCAACATTACCTGCTTATATCAACGCATTAAGTGGTAAAGGGGTTCACGTAGTTACGGTGAATGATTACTTAGCCAAACGTGATGCTGAAAATAACCGTCCATTATTTGAATTCTTAGGCTTAACTGTGGGTATCAACCTGCCAGGTATGGCTCCGCCTGCAAAACGTGAAGCATATGCGGCAGATATTACTTACGGTACTAATAATGAATTTGGTTTCGACTACCTACGTGACAACATGGCGTTTAGCCCTGAAGAGCGTGTTCAGCGTAAATTGCATTATGCTTTGGTGGATGAGGTTGACTCCATTCTTATCGATGAAGCGCGTACACCACTGATTATTTCAGGTCCTGCAGAAGACAGTTCTGAACTGTACCAAAAAGTTGATAAACTTATTCCATATCTTCAACGTCAAGAGAAAGAAGATTCAGATACTTTCCAAGGGGAAGGCCATTTTTCTGTCGATGAAAAATCGCGTCAAGTGACTATAACTGAACGTGGACTGGTGTTAATCGAAGAGCTTCTAGCAAAAGAAGGTTTAATGGATGAAGGAGAGTCTTTATATTCACCTTCTAACATCATGTTAATGCACCATGTGATGGCGGGCTTACGTGCTCATGCGCTATTTACCTTAGACGTTGATTATATTGTAAAAGACGGTCAAATTGTTATTGTTGATGAACACACTGGCCGTACAATGGAAGGGCGTCGTTGGTCTGACGGCTTACACCAAGCAGTAGAAGCGAAAGAAGGTGTTGAAATTCAAAACGAAAACCAAACCTTGGCTTCAATTACTTTCCAGAACTATTTCCGTTTATATGAAAAGCTTGCAGGTATGACAGGTACTGCGGATACCGAAGCTTTTGAGTTTAGCTCAATTTATAAACTCGATACAATTGTTATCCCAACTAACCGCCCAATGGTGCGTAAAGATTTACCTGACCTCGTTTATATGAACGAAGCTGATAAGTTTGCAGCAATTATTGAAGATATTCGTGAAAGAACTGCCAATGGGCAACCCGTTCTTGTTGGTACAATTTCAATCGAAAAATCCGAATTGATTTCGAATGCGTTGAAAAAAGCTAAAATTGCTCATAATGTTTTGAATGCAAAATTCCATGCAATGGAAGCTGACATCATTGCGAATGCGGGTCAAGCTGGAGCTGTAACGATCGCAACTAATATGGCCGGTCGTGGTACTGACATCATGCTAGGTGGTAGCTGGCAAACTGAGGTTGCTGCATTAGAAGAGCCAACTCAAGAGCAAATTGATGAAATCAAAGCAAACTGGAAAGTTCGCCATGACGCTGTTTTAGCAGCAGGTGGTTTACATATTATTGGTACAGAACGTCATGAGTCACGTCGTATCGATAACCAGTTACGTGGTCGTGCCGGTCGTCAAGGGGATGCGGGTTCATCTCGTTTTTACTTATCAATGGAAGATGCGCTGATGCGTATTTTTGCTTCAGACCGCGTTACTGGCATGATGAAAAAGTTAGGTATGAAGCCGGGTGAAGCGATTGAACACCCATGGGTGACCAAGGCTATTGCTAATGCGCAACGTAAAGTTGAAAGCCGTAACTTTGATATCCGTAAACAATTACTTGAGTATGATGATGTTGCTAGTGACCAACGTCGTGCGATTTATACTCAGCGTAATGAACTACTGGATGGCGGTGATATTAAAGAAACGGTTGATAGCATTCGTGAAGATGTATTAACCACAACGATGGATGCCTATATTCCACCTCAATCACTTGAAGAAATGTGGGATATCGAAGGACTACATCAGCGTTTAGTCAATGATTTTGACCTCGATTTACCAATCAAAGAGTGGTTAGATAAAGAGCCAGAGTTACACGAAGAAACATTACGTGAACGTATTATGGCAAAAGCGATTGAAGTTTATGATCGTAAAGAAGAAATTGTTGGCGCGGAAGCGATGCGTAATTTCGAAAAAGGTGTCATGTTGCAAACATTAGACACGTTATGGAAAGAGCACTTAGCGTCAATGGATTACTTACGCCAAGGTATTCATTTGCGTGGTTATGCGCAAAAAGATCCTAAGCAAGAATACAAACGTGAATCTTTCAGTATGTTTGCTAACATGCTTGAAGCATTGAAATATGAAGTGATTAGTACTTTATCTAAGGTACAAGTTCGTTTACCTGAAGAGGTTGAAGCATTAGAACAACAGCGTCGTGAAGAAGCTGAGCGTTTAGCGAAGAGGCAACAATTAAGCCATGAAGCGGGCGCTGAATCTTTAATGACTGAAACCGAAGCTAAAATTGCAACCCAAGGTCACAAAATTGGCCGTAATGACCCTTGTCCTTGTGGTTCGGGTAAAAAATACAAGCAATGCCATGGCCGTTTAAATTAATTTACTATTAACTCATTAATATAAAAAAGGCGGGGTAACCCGCCTTTTTGACGAAAAAATTATGGAAAAAAAACATTTGCATATCGCGGCTGGGATTATTCGTAACCCCGAGCAAAAAATTTTTATTACTAAACGACCAGAAGGCACGCATATGGCTGGTTTTTGGGAATTTCCCGGTGGGAAACTTGAAGTTAATGAATCTCCTGAAGCCGCTTTAATTCGCGAACTTGAAGAAGAAGTTGGAATTGTAGTGACTAAGAACGAGTTATTTCATCGGGTTGACCATGAGTTTGATGACCGTTTCATTACACTCTATTTTTTTATGGTATCTTCATGGGAAAATGAACCGTATGGCAGAGAAGGGCAGGATTCGCGTTGGGTTTCTCAGCATGAGCTTAAAGCTGAAGAATTTCCCCCAGCAAACCGTATCATTGTTGATTTATTAACACAGAGAAGTGATCAACATAATAGCTGATAATGATATTAAGTGGAAAATACACAATAATATATTTTCCACTTAATTTACGATGTCACGACTTATACACTATTTATCTGGTTGTTCACTCCAGTCATCGCTGTCAGAAATATCCCCTTGACTCGCAATTCGTTTTTCTTCACTAGCCCATTCACCAAGGTCAATAAGTTGACAACGCTTACTACAAAATGGCCGGAACGGGCTATTTTCATTCCAAACAACTATTTTTTTACATGTAGGGCAATTAACTTCAATGATTTCACTCATAAAAATATTTCTCTAGCTAGCAACAGGATAACTCAAAATTAATAATATCGGGGAGTATACCAGTCTCACTGTCGATATGTAGAAAACGTAGTGCGAATCGTGTTTTGTGGCCAGAGATTTGTGGGTATACCAAGTGTTCTGCAGTTAACTTGATGCGTAGTAGTTCTTTACCTTCTACGTTGTCTTGATAAAAACCATTATGAGACTCTTTTTGTTCAAAGATTCCATTTTGCCGAATTAGTGTTAGAACAGCTTGCAATGCATCATTGAGTGGGTCGAGGCTTTGCAACCAGCCACTAATGACCTTGTCTCGTTCAGTTTGTGGAATATTTAACCAAAGTTGTAAAGTCGGTAGGTCGAAACTACAACAGCCACCAGGAATACTCAAACGTTGGCGTACCATACTAATAATTTTATCTGTACGTAGATGGTGGCCAAAGCGTGCTGCGGACATTAAATTGGATGTTGTTTCTGATAATTGTTTTAGTAATGTAGATATTAATTGGTTATCAGCGTTAGGAGCTTCTGCCCAATTAGATAGCCGAGTTCGTTGTTTTTCTAGTTCTTTTATAAGCTCAGAACGAACCTCTCCTCTATCTAGGATTTCAATTAATTCTGAAACTGAGCGAAAAAAAGCAATACCAGTAGAGTAGGAGGTAATATTACTTAACTCATAAATTTGAGATAAAAGTGTTTCAAGGCGCAACCACGAACGAATTTTTTCATTCATTGGGTATTCATAAGTAATTAAATTTGTTGTAATTAATTCGCCCATTTTAATTCCTATTTTTTTATTCTTGCTAGTGTTAAGTACTGGTTATGAAGAATTGCTACCTTGTCAGAGAGATCCGTGCCATGAGTATGGTTTGTTATTATATCGTTGGCATGACTAAGTCGTTTTTCACGACTAACTTGTGCATTAAGTATATTAGTTACTTGCTCTAAACTGGTCTTATCTCTTTTTAGGGTTCGTTGAATTTGTTCTTCGACAGTAACATCAACAACTAATACCCTATCAGCCAAATGATGAATATTATTTTCAATTAATAAAGGGACTACCCATAATACATAAGGGTAATCTATTTGTTGAAATTGTTTTTGCGTTTCTTGTTGAATCAATGGATGAAGTAGAGCATTCAGCCACTTTTTTTCATCGGGCTTAGAAAAAATAATGTCTCGTAAGCGTTGCCTATCTAGGCACCCGTTGGGAAGAATAATATCTTCACCGAAGTGATATCTAATACTTTCAAGGGCTGGGCTGTTAGGCTCAACAACCTGTCGTGCAATCACATCGGCATCAACTAGGGGGACTCCAAGTTTAGCAAACTCGTTTGCAACTGTTGTTTTACCACTTCCAATACCACCTGTTAAAGCAACTATATAAGGCATATGATTATTCATTTACTCGTTGAAAAAAAATAGATTACACTGAAATAAATCATTTGTCTTCATCCAAAGTAATATACTGTGAATAGTTTAAAAAAATATTATATAAAGTTGTTAGGATAAAATGTAATATTCATATCCACATGAAATTATTTATAGTTCAGTTATAACGTTACCTAAATTAAATATCGGTAGATACATTGCTAACATGATCATACCTACTAAGATGGCAATTAAAAGGAGTAAAATAGGTTCAATATTTTTTAGGTTTTTTTCAGTAATAAAAATATATTGCTCTGAATAATATTTGAATAAATACTTTGAAAAGTAGTGTATTTTTCCAGATTCTTCTGCAATAGACATTAGCTGTACAGATAAATCAGGAAAGAACTTGGTTTTCTTCATAGCATGGGACAGTAACTCTCCTTTATGTACCGATATATGCACGTGTTCACAGTCTTTTTTATATTGATGGTTATTGATAGTTTGAATTGTGCATTTTAAACATTCGGATAATGATAACCCTACGTTAATTGTTGAGTGCATCGTTAAAAAATACAAGCTTAAGTTATGGAGTTGTAATGATTTTCTGAATATCGGTAGGTGAATTATTGTGTTTTTTAATAAAGATAATGTTTTTTCTTTGAATTTAAATACCAGAGGGAGAGAAAGTAAAAGAAAATAAAATAAGTAAACTAAGTACTCTCTTAGAAAGCTTGAAATAAAGGTTATGATTTTTGTAACGAGTGGTAATTCGTGTCTGGTATTTTGATAGATGTTTTCAAATTGAGGAACTACATAGACCATCATAATGATTAATAACATTATTGAAAATGAAGAAAGAATTATTGGGTATCGTATCGATTTACTGATGAGTAAAGACACTTTATTATTATGTTCCAATATTGAATTGATTGTACTAAAACTTTGTTCGTATTGCCCTGTTTTCTCGGCAATGGTAATAATGCTTATTATAGTATCATTAAATATTGTTGGGTGCTTCTTCAAATACTGTGAAAACTTCTCTCCTTTTTCTATATGAACTATCGAGTTTTCAATAATATCAATCCAAAAAGGAAGTTGGCAGTTGGTATGTAATATTTTTAAGTATTGTACGAGATTAATACCTGATGATGATAATAAAGATAACTGATGGAAGAAATGAATTCGATAATTAATATTCTTTTTGTCCAATGAAAATAATGTTTTTAACTTTATTTGTACAGGAATTAAATTTCTTTCAGATATGTTGATGAATGCATGTTTTTTGCTTTTTGCTATTAATGTGCTGTATGTTAGTTGATTGTTAAAATCAATGGCGATATATGAATAAATAAACATGTTAATTTACTCCATTTCCGATGATAGAATAGATTTCTTGGAGAGTTGTCTCACTCATTTCAACGAGCTCTATTCCTGCATTAAAAAGGTTAACAAAATTACTTTGATTTTCTAATGTATTTTTTGTCAGTATTTCGCTAATATTGCTTTGATCTATATATTCATAAACTGCGGTTCTTCCCATAAAACCAGAAAAACATAGCTCACACCCCTTTGAGGACCATTCATTAATTACACAGTTATTGTGTAATTTAGTTTTCTTAGGTGTTTTTTCTTTGCAGTGAGGGCAAAGTTTTCTTACTAATCTTTGTGCAATAACCATTTTCAAACATGATTTAAGTTGACTATTTTCTACTCCTAATTGGTTCATTCTCTCTATTGCACTGAATGTACAATTGGTATGCAATGTCGACAAAACTAGATGGCCAGTTTGCGCTGCTCGAGTCGCGATCTTAGCTGTTTCTTCATCACGAATCTCACCGATCATAATGACATCAGGGTCTTGCCGCAGTAGCGCCCTTAAAATAGAAGAAAAATTAAGTTTATATTTTTCATTGACTTGAGTTTGGTTGATTCCTTGTAATGGAATTTCAATTGGGTCTTCAATGGTTGTTATATTTCTTGAGGATTGATTTAAATATTCTAAGTAGCTATAAAGAGTTACTGTTTTACCGCTTCCTGTCGGCCCTGTGACTAAAATTAATCCTTGTGGACGATTTAAATACTCTTTTAATAACTCTAGAAGGGAAGAGCACATCCCTATGTGCTCTAAAGAATATTTTAATTGTGTATTTAAAATACGTAAGACCAATTTTTCCCCATGAATTGTCGGAATACTCGAAAGACGGATGCTATAGTTTTGTCCATCAAAGTACCAACTCATTTGGCCATCTTGTGGAAGTCTTTTCTCCGCGATATTCATTTTTGCCAATATTTTTATACGAGCAATAATTTCACTATTAATTTCGTAAGGTGGAGAAGGAATAAAATATAACTTTCCATCGACACGTAATCGAATTTTTAACCCTTGCTTAGTCGGCTCAAGGTGTATATCTGATGAGCGTTTATGAACCGCTGTTTTTAATAGCTCCTCAACAAAACTAATCGCAGGAGATGAAGTGCGTAATAGTTCGGGTTCTGGAGATTGATAACTACTTTCTTCCTCCTTTATTTCATGTATTGTATTATTAAAATAATGGTCTATTTTTTCTTTTGGCCAAATATCATAGCATACAGGGACACTAGCAATAAATTTTAATGTGGCGATCAAGTTGTCATCTGGTTTTTTAACAACAGCTATAGATAACCGTTTTTGATTATAATCGATGATTATAATGTAATTTCTATCACATATACTCTTAAGTTCTTTATAAATAAACTGCTCGTTTTTAGTCATGTTCATATAAATACTTCCAGTTAAAACACAAAGGTTTTATTACATAATGACTTCAATTTGGCATTATCTTTGTTTTCGCAAACAACTGTCCAATTAAAGGGGTTGCCTATGCTAGGAAGGGTTGGTGTTAATGTGACTTTTAAGCCTGATAATGATTTGTCAGTAGAAAATGTAATAACCCCAGATTTGACTTCTATTTTACTAATGTATTTTCCAGTTATATTGGTAGGGATATCATCATTGCCTCCATTACATTGTGATAAACTCCCTCGATTAAAGCTACATATTTCAACACTGTTTTTATATGGGATAACAGTCTGGAGTACATCAGTAATTGCTGCTTTTTGCATATAGCTTTGATAGCCAGGGATAGCAATAGCACTTAGAATTGATATAATTGCAATTACTACCATAATTTCAATGAGTGAAAATCCTTGTTGATTCATAAATAAAACCTCCGTTGTTAAGTGAGGTTTCATCATAATTGTATTTTTAAGTTAAAATTAGAGTTTAAAAAAGGTAGTGCGAAACGATTTGTGATTTTTTATTGAAATGTACGTGGGGTTTCATTTTTCTTCGAGCAGCTTCGCAAAAAAAATAATAAAGAAAAATAGAGGCTGGAGTTCAGTTATAAATTAAGAGAAGATAAGTTTATATATTTTTTATTAGCGGGTAAATTGAATAAAGATATTATCCGCTAATAATTATAAAGTTAATAATTGTTTAATTTATTCTTATAATATCCCCAATCAAAAAATGGGCCAGGATCCGTTTTACGACCAGGAGCTATATTACTATGACCAGTAATATTATTTTTAATTAGTGGGTATTCAAGTATAAGTAAATTAGTTAAATAAGTAAGGGATTGATATTGTTCTTCTGTAAATGGTTCAAAATCAGTGCCTTCTAGCTCAATACCAATAGAAAAGTCGTTACATTTTTCTTGGCCTTGGTAGGAAGACTGCCCAGCGTGCCAAGCCCGTAAATGAAAGGGGACATATTGAATGATTGCACCATCACGGCGTATTAGGCAATGAGCTGAAACTCGAAGATGTCTGATTTCATTAAAAAATGGGTGTTCATCAGGGTTTAAAGTCCCTGTAAATAATTGGTTTATATAAGGGCCACCAAATTGTCCTGGAGGAAGGCTGATATTATGAATAACTAGAAGAGAAGGTATGGTATTAGAGGGGCGCTCATCATGATGTGGAGAAGGGATATGAGTCACATTATTTAGCCAACCATTGTGTATTTTCATATCGTTATCCATAGTATTCTCTTTTCTTTTTTGTTAACACTCGTTATCTGCGAACGAAAAGATTAGCATAGATGAAACAAAGCGAGTGCATATTTTGGAGTTAAAATGACTATACGGCGATATGATGAACAACAAAGACGTAAAATGCTTCTTGAGCGGTTACAGGTTGACATTCCTTTTATGGTCAGTGTTGCTTTGAAAGAAGATTTAGGTCAATCTGTTGATTATAAAAAAGATATTACTGGTCAGCTGTTAAATGTAGGCACACAAGCGAGTGCTCGAATTATTACTCGTGAACATGGCGTTTTCTGTGGGAAACAATGGTTAGATGAAGTTTTTCTTCAACTTGGTGGGCAAGTCAACATTGATTGGAAAGTTCAAGATGGTGAAACCGTTACCCCTAACCAAGTTCTCTGTGAGATGCATGGCCCATCACAAATTTTATTAACAGGTGAACGCACCTCTTTGAATTTCATTCAAACGCTTTCTTCTGTTTCAAGTATAACTGCCGAATATGTAAAACAAATCACAGGTACAAGAGCGAAGTTACTTGATACCCGTAAAACTATCCCTGGTTTAAGAACCGCTTTAAAATATGCGGTATTGATGGGGGGAGGGTTTAATCATCGTCTAGGTTTATCTGATGCTTACTTAATAAAAGAAAACCATATTATATCCGCAGGTTCAGTCGAGCGAGCTGTTGAATTAGCGCGTAGCGCCCATCCGGATGTCCCAATTGAAATTGAAGTAGAAAGCTTAGATGAGCTATTACGAGCTTTAAAAGCGAATGCTGATATCATTATGTTGGATAATTTTACTCCAGTTATGATGAAAGAAGCGGTAGTGTTAACGGCAGGAAAAGCGGCACTTGAAGTTTCTGGCGATGTCACATTAGAAACGATAAAAGAGTTCGCAGAAACAGGGGTTGATTTTATTTCTGTTGGGGCGCTAACCAAACATATTAAAGCCATGGATTTGTCTATGCGTTTTATTGATAAGAATAGGTAAGTGATCCGGTTAATACACTCAGGGTGCCTTAACTGGGCTCATTAATCTTAGTGTTATTGATGAGACCTATACATTAGTCACCTATTTACGTTAATGCGTTAAATAGGTGACTAACATCTGACTCACTCGTTACCAAATTGTATTTTGGCATTGATTTAACTATTTAATGGGTTACAACGAAATATTTTGTAGCTCCTAGCTAATCGAATCTCGAAACCTTATCGCATTTTCCGTGCCACCTATAAATTGAAACATTACAGTGCTATTTTATTTTCGACATCAATTTTATTCTAAAATAATAGATAGGCTTGAGTGTAATTTAATCAATAAAATTTGAGTTAAATTTAAAATCACTTGCAAATTTAACATTTCATTAACGTTGTTGTATTCCAAACGAGTAAAGACTGCAATTAATGAGTTAATTTGATTTTAAATGCACTTATTTTAAATTTAAATTCATTATATTGGTTGCTTTAACGGTTCAGTTTTTGCATTTTAGCATAAAAAATCGTTTTTAATGTTAAAATATGTCATGTCAAATTGCATGTTAAGTTATCAATTCATGCTAAATTTTAAAAAAAATTGTTAAGATTTGCAGGATTTTATGATTTAGCGCAAGGTCTTTATGGACAGATAGTGAATACTTTGTTACTTTATTAACCCATAAATAAATTGGTATTACCAATTAACACTGGGTAATACGTAATCAATAATTACTCACTCATGAATATGGCAGATTATGACTTACGGTAAAATTCGCCAACCAAAGTTATCAGATGTAATAGAGCAGCGTCTCGAACATCTTATTTTCGAAGGGACATTACGCCCTGGCGAAAAGCTGCCTCCTGAGCGCGAACTTGCAAAACAGTTTGACGTATCTCGACCATCAGTGCGTGAAGCAATTCAAACATTAGAGGCGAAAGGCCTTTTATCTCGCCGCCAAGGTGGTGGAACATTCGTGCAAAAGAAAATGTGGCAAAGCTTTAGTGACCCTTTAGCTCAGCTACTTGAAGGCAATCCAGAATCTCAATTCGATCTTCTTGAAACTCGTCATGCCCTTGAAGGTATTGCTGCGTATTACGCGGCACTCCGTGGTACAGATGAAGATCTCGAACGGATTCGACAAAGCTATGAATTAATTAAGACAGCGCAAGAAAATGGCGGATTAGAAGCAGAGTCAGATGCAGTATTACAATATCAATTAATTGTCACTGAAGCTGCTCATAACGTCGTTTTGCTACATCTATTGCGTTGTATGATCCCGATGTTAGAACAAAATATTCGGCAGAACTTTGAGTTCTTATATACCCGTAAAGAAATGTATAAAGCAGTTAGTGAACATCGAGCACAAATTTTTGCCGCTATAATGGCAAGAGAACCAGAAAAAGCACGTGAAGCTTCTCATCGCCATTTAGCCTTTATTGAAGATTTACTGTTGGATATTAGCCGAGAGCAAACTCGCAGAGAACGTTCTTTACGTCGGTTACAGCAACATCCTGATTTGAATTGATAATATAGATCCTGACTGCTGCGTCTATATTATTGTGAATACTCTAATTGAGAGTTAAAGCGGCAACTACATCAGGGCCTATCTTCCCGCTGTTTTATAGCGACTGGGAAAATAGCAGGAAGATAGGCTCCACATAAACATATAAAATAGATAACAGATAAGGAATACACCATGTCAGATATGTTAAAAAATGACGTGGATCCGATTGAAACTCGCGACTGGCTACAGGCGATTGAATCGGTCATCCGTGAAGAAGGTGTTGATCGTGCTCAGTTTATTATCGAACAGGTATTAAGCGAAGCGCGTAAAGGCGGTGTTAATATTGCCGCTGGTGCATCTGGTCATTCTGATTACATCAACACAATTGCTGTTGAAGATGAGCCGGCATACCCTGGTAACATGGATTTAGAGCGCCGTATTCGCTCTGCAATTCGTTGGAACGCAGTGATGACTGTTTTACGCGCTTCCAAAAAAGACTTAGAACTGGGTGGCCATATGGCTTCTTTCCAGTCATCAGCAACTTTATATGAAGTGTGCTTTAACCACTTCTTCCGTGCGCATAATAACAATGACGGCGGGGATTTAGTCTTCTTCCAAGGCCACATCTCTCCAGGTATTTACGCACGTGCGTTCTTGGAAGGCCGCTTAACTGAAGAGCAAATGAACAACTTCCGTCAAGAAATTGGTGGAAATGGTCTGTCTTCTTATCCACACCCTAAATTAATGCCTGATTTCTGGCAGTTCCCTACGGTATCAATGGGTCTGGGTCCAATTAATGCTATTTATCAAGCGAAATTCCTGAAATACCTTGATAACCGCGGACTGAAAGATACATCAGCTCAGCGCGTATATGCATTCCTTGGTGATGGTGAGATGGATGAGCCAGAGTCTAAAGGTGCAATTACTATCGCAACTCGCGATAAATTAGATAACTTAGTATTTGTTATCAACTGTAACCTGCAACGTTTAGATGGACCAGTTACAGGTAATGGTAAAATTGTTAATGAACTAGAAGGTATCTTTAATGGTGCTGGCTGGCAAGTTATCAAAGTTATGTGGGGCGACCGTTGGGATGAATTACTGCGTAAAGATACAAGCGGTAAACTTGTTCAACTAATGAACGAAACCTTAGACGGCGACTACCAAACCTTTAAATCACGTGACGGTGCATACGTTCGTGAGCACTTCTTTAATCGTTACCCAGAAACTGCAGCATTAGTTAAAGATATGACTGATGATGAAATTTGGGCACTGAACCGTGGTGGTCACGATCCGAAGAAAGTGTATGCTGCATTCAAAAAAGCACAAGAAACTAAAGGCAAACCAACTGTTATTTTAGCGCAAACCATCAAAGGTTATGGTATGGGCGAAACTGCAGAAGGTAAAAACATTGCTCACCAAGTGAAGAAAATGAACATGGATGGCGTTCGTCATTTCCGTGATCAATTCAATGTACCCGTTGCTGATGAGCAAATTGAAAAACTGCCATACATTACGTTTGAAAAAGATTCCGAAGAGTACAAATATCTGCATGAGCGCCGTCAAGCGTTAGGTGGTTATTTGCCAGCTCGTCGTTCAACCTTTGATGAAAAATTGGATATCCCTGCACTGGCAGATTTCAGCCAATTATTGGAAGAGCAATCTAAAGAAATTTCAACAACTATCGCGTTCGTTCGTGCGTTGAACGTTATGTTGAAAAACAAATCGATCAAAGAGCGTTTAGTACCAATCATCGCTGATGAAGCGCGTACATTTGGTATGGAAGGTTTATTCCGCCAAATCGGTATCTATAGCCCTAAAGGTCAGCAATATACTCCGCAAGACCGTGAGCAAGTTGCTTACTATAAAGAAGACTCGAAAGGTCAAATTCTGCAAGAAGGTATCAATGAGCTGGGAGCGGGTTCTTCTTGGCTAGCGGCTGCGACATCATACAGCACTAACAACTTGCCGATGATCCCATTCTATATCTACTACTCAATGTTTGGTTTCCAACGTATTGGTGACTTGATGTGGGCAGCGGGTGACCAACAAGCACGCGGTTTCTTAATCGGTGGTACTTCAGGCCGTACAACACTGAATGGTGAAGGTCTACAGCATGAAGATGGCCATAGCCATATTCAATCACTGACTATCCCTAACTGTATTTCTTATGACCCAGCTTTCGCTTACGAAGTTGCGGTGATCATGCAAGACGGCTTAGAGCGTATGTATGGTGAGAAACAAGAAAACGTTTACTACTACATCACGACGCTGAACGAAAACTACCACATGCCAGCAATGCCAGAAGGCGTAGAAGAAGGTATCCGTAAAGGTATCTATAAACTGGCTTCTGTTGAAGGTAGCAAAGGTAAAGTTCAGCTGTTAGGTTCAGGTTCAATGATGCGCCACGTGCGTGAAGCCGCTGACATCTTGTCTGCTGAGTATGGAATCGGTTCTGATGTCTATAGCGTGACTTCATTCACTGAATTAGCACGTGATGGCCAAGATTGTGAGCGTTGGAACATGCTGCACCCATCTGAAGCACCACGCGTTCCATACATTGCTCAAGTTATGAATGATGCACCAGCAGTTGCATCAACTGACTATATGAAACTGTTTGCAGAACAAGTTCGTACTTATGTTCCTGCAAGTGATTACCGTGTTCTGGGTACAGATGGTTTCGGTCGTTCAGACAGTCGTGAAAACCTGCGTCACCACTTTGAAGTGGATACATCCTATGTGATCGTTGCAGCGTTAGGTGAATTAGCTAAACGTGGTGAGATTGATGTAAAAGTCGTTGAAGAAGCGATTAAAAAATACAACATCAACCCAGATAAAGTTAACCCACGTTTGGCATAAGAGGTAAAAATCAATGTCTATTGAAATCCAAGTGCCTGATATCGGTGCTGATGAAGTTGAAGTCACCGAAGTGATGGTTAAAGTTGGCGACAAAGTAGAAGCTGAGCAATCGCTTATTACCGTTGAAGGTGATAAGGCTTCTATGGAAGTCCCATCTCCACAAGCGGGGGTGGTAAAAGAAATTAAAATTGCTGTTGGCGATAAAGTGACAACAGGCAAATTAATCATGGTATTCGAAGCGGAGGCGGGTGCAGCAGCTCCTGCTCCTGCAGAAGCCCCTACGGCTCCAGCGGCAGCGCCAAGCGCAGCTGCATCTAAAGATGTTGCTGTTCCAGATATCGGTGGCGATGAAGTTGAAGTTACTGAAATCATGGTTAAAGTCGGTGACAAAGTAGAAGCTGAGCAATCTTTAATTACTGTTGAAGGTGACAAAGCTTCAATGGAAGTTCCTGCACCATTTGCTGGAACGGTTAAAGAAATCAAAATTGCAACCGGTGATAAAGTTAAAACCGGCTCATTGATTATGGTCTTTGAAGTTGCAGGCGCAGCACCTGCGGCGGCACCAGCTGCACAAGCTGCTGCACCAGCGGCTCCAGCAGCATCAGCAATTAAAGATGTTAACGTTCCAGATATCGGTGGTGATGAAGTTGAAGTCACTGAAGTCATGGTAAAAGTGGGTGATACCGTTTCTGCTGAGCAATCAATCATTACCGTTGAAGGTGACAAAGCGTCAATGGAAGTTCCTGCGCCATTTGCTGGAACAGTTAAAGAAATCAAGATTGCGACTGGCGATAAAGTGAAAACTGGCTCGCTGATCATGACTTTTGAAGTGGCAGGTGCAGCGGCTCCAGCAGCTCAACCGTCTGCTCCGGCTCCAGCGGCAGCTCCTGCACAAGCAGCGCCAGCGAAAGCAACTGACAGCAAAACTGAATTTGTTGAAAACGACGCATATATCCATGCAACACCGGTTATTCGCCGCTTAGCGCGTGAATTTGGTGTTAACTTAGCGAAAGTTAAAGGTACAGGTCGTAAGGGCCGTATCCTGCGTGAAGACGTTCAAGCTTACGTGAAGGATGCCGTAAAACGTGCGGAAGCTCCTGCAGCTGCGGGTGGTGGTTTACCAGGTATGCTGCCATGGCCGAAAGTGGATTACAGTAAATTCGGTGAAGTTGAAGAAGTTGAACTGGGTCGTATCCAAAAAATCTCTGGTGCTAACCTGAGCCGTAACTGGGTAATGATCCCGCACGTTACGCTGATGGAAGAAGTGGATACCACTGAAGTTGAAGAATTCCGTAAGCAACAAAACAAAGAAGCTGAGAAGAAAAAACTGGATGTGAAAATCACACCATTAGTTTTTGTCATGAAAGCTGTTGCTCGTGCTCTGGAAGAAATGCCACGCTTTAATAGCTCCATTTCTGAAGATGCACAGCGTCTGTTCCTGAAAAAATATATTAACATCGGTATTGCCGTAGATACTCCAAATGGCTTAGTTGTTCCTGTCTTCAAAGACGTTAACAAAAAAGGCATTTTAGAGCTATCTCGCGAACTGATGGAAGTTTCTAAGAAAGCGCGTGCAGGTAAACTGACTGCGTCTGATATGCAAGGTGGTTGCTTCACGATTTCAAGCCTTGGTGGTATCGGAACTACCGGTTTTGCACCTATCGTGAATGCACCAGAAGTTGCAATTATGGGACTGTCACGTTCTTCAATGAAACCTGTTTGGAATGGTAGCGAATTTGTTCCTCGCCTAATCCTGCCAATGTCACTGTCCTTTGACCATCGTGTAATCGATGGTGCTGATGGAGCTCGCTTCATCACCCTAGTAGGGCAATTAATGAGCGATATTCGCCGTTTAGTGATGTAAATAATAAGACCGGCGAATAGGCCGGTCTGTTTTATTTAGGCTGAGGCAGAATTTTTTGCTGCTGCTACGAAAGGTTGGGAGTTACATCACGAAATGAGCCTTTTCAGGGTGTTAACAATTCTGTAAACTGCTCTCGGTGTGTACTTTTCCAGTGGAAGATCGTTTATTCAGCAGTACCGCTGGACAAAACAAAAAGAGGTCATGATGAGTACTGAAATTAAAGCCCAAGTCGTTGTGCTTGGTGCAGGCCCTGCAGGCTATTCTGCGGCTTTCCGTTGCGCTGACTTAGGTTTAGAAACTGTTTTAGTAGAACGTTATTCAACCCTTGGTGGTGTTTGTTTAAACGTTGGTTGTATTCCTTCTAAAGCTTTACTCCATGTTGCAAAAGTGATCGAAGAAGCAAAAGCTTTAGCAGAACACGGCATCGTTTTTGGTGAGCCAAAAACTGACATTTCCAAAGTTCGCTTATGGAAAGAAAAAGTGATTAATCAGCTGACGGGTGGTCTGGCTGGTATGGCTAAAGGCCGTAAAGTTAACGTAGTTAACGGCTTCGGTAAATTCACAGGTGCCAACACGCTGGTTGTTGAAGGTGAAAACGGTAGCACAACTATCAATTTCGATAACGCAATTATTGCTGCGGGTTCCCGTCCAATTCAATTACCATTCATTCCACATGAAGACCCACGTATTTGGGACTCAACCGATGCATTAGAACTGAAAGAAGTTCCTGAGCGTCTGCTGGTTATGGGTGGGGGTATCATCGGTTTAGAAATGGGAACTGTGTATCATGCACTGGGTTCTCAAATCGATGTGGTTGAAATGTTTGACCAAGTCATCCCAGCGGCTGACAAAGATGTGGTTAAAGTATTCACTAAACAAATCAGTAAAAAATTCAATCTTCTGTTAGAAACTAAAGTAACAGCCGTTGAAGCGAAAGAAGACGGTATCTACGTTTCTATGGAAGGCAAAAAAGCTTCCGCAGAGCCGCAACGTTACGATGCTGTATTAGTGGCAATCGGCCGTGTTCCTAATGGTAAAAACTTGGATGCAGGCAAAGCTGGCGTTGAAGTTGATGACCGTGGCTTTATCCATGTCGATAAGCAAATGCGCACTAACGTTCCTCATATCTTCGCTATCGGTGATATCGTTGGCCAGCCAATGTTGGCTCACAAAGGTGTTCACGAGGGGCACGTTGCCGCAGAAGTTATCTCTGGTCTGAAACATTACTTTGACCCGAAAGTGATCCCATCAATCGCTTATACTGAGCCAGAAGTTGCATGGGTTGGTTTAACTGAGAAAGAAGCGAAAGAACAAAATATCAGCTACGAAGTTGCGACTTTCCCATGGGCAGCATCAGGCCGTGCAATTGCATCTGATTGCGCCGAAGGTATGACTAAGCTGATTTTCGACAAACAATCTAACCGTGTTATCGGTGGGGCTGTTGTCGGTGTGAACGGTGGTGAATTACTGGGCGAAATCGGCCTAGCAATTGAAATGGGTTGTGATGCTGAAGATTTAGCATTAACTATCCATGCTCACCCAACACTGTATGAATCAATCGGTATGGCTGCTGAAATTTACGAAGGTAGCATTACTGATTTACCAAACGCAAAAGCGAAAAAGAAAAAATAATTTTCTTTAATCGCACAGATAAACAGTATCTCTAGTATGCTGTTTATCACCAAAGCGAATTGAAGCCAATGTGGAAACACGTTGGCTTTTTTATATTTATCTAAAAATAAAGGGAGAATTTTATTTAATCTACTAATTCTTATTTTTAGTCATTAACTAAGTAATTAACTAAGTAATTAAATAATTTTTAATATTATTATTTAATTCTGAGTTTTTGTATTATTTGAATGATACCACTTAGTTGACTATAAAAAAATTAAATTTTATTTTCCTTATTGCAATATTTTAATGCTAATAAGGAAATTAGATTATGACAAATATGAGTCATGTGGATTCAATGACTGTAATAGGAACTCGATTACCTGTTGAGGATAATACCGCTTTATATTTTGGTGATGGATATTATGAAGGATATAATAGTTGTCTTGAAAGTTATAGACATGACGTTTCACCTGAATGGTATCACGCTCTAAATGATTTTATGGATTACATGTCATATTGTGAATACATGGCTACTCCTATAGATATTGAGTCTTTATTAGATAAAAATGGAAAGGTTAATTTATCATCAAAAGAAAATATTGAGACTAAAAAGGAAATAATTAAAGAGCATATCGAGAAACAAAAATTATTTTTGGAAAAAGTTGAAGGATTTAATGAATGGGAATTTTTAAATAATCCAGAGAAATACCCTTTTGTACAAGAGATAATGATATCTGGCAGATTAATCAGCAAAGAGTATAAAACCTCAGCTGAGCTAGATAGCTTTTTAATTGGGTATAATGAGAATACCTATCTAGACAGTTTGAATGACAATTATAAATATGGAGATGGAGATGGAGATGGAGATGAAGAGATACTTGATAAGTCGGCAAGAGAAAGTATTACTTCTGTTAAATATTTACATAGCAGATTAATTAATGCCATTGATGTTAATACAGAGAATTTGAATAAACTCAACTTTACTAAAAGTAGTATATTTGCTATTCCGTCTCCGAATGTTCCTACATTACCTCATGGTGTTGGTTCAAACTCACAAGTAACACAAACAGCAGATAGCAGTATTGCAAAAGGTATCGAAAAGGCATTAGGTAATATTCGTGATGGCCTAGCGGAAACGTTTGATTGCTCTTTTGGTATGAGCTGCTCAAATGATTTAGATAAAGCAGCAAAAAATCCAAATGTTGGGAAACCTCATACTGGTGGCGACCAAATACCTGAGCAAGGGCGGACGGATACAAGCGGAAACCAAATACCCGAACAAGGAAAAATTGATACGGGTGGAAACCAGCTTCCAGAACCGATCGAAAAACTGCCTGGAACATCTATTCCTGATACTCTATCTTTAGATAACCTCGCCTATTTAAACAAGATTACACAAGGTGAACATGCGGGAATCAGAAATAAAGAGGGGCGTCCAGTCAGTTCAGTCATTAATGATGTTCAAAAATCGAGGCCTTCAGATATCTTAATACAAGATGATGGTCGTTGGGTTGTAAAAGGTAATGACGGAAGAATACATCTAATTGAGCCTGATGGAGAAGTGGTCTCGTCATTTAAAAATAGTGATAGAAATACGACTCAACGTACTAGAGATGGGCGATGGAATAGACCTAGTAATGAAAAACTAGATGAATTTAAAGAAAAATTTTCTGATTATGTGAGGTGGTAGGATGGATATACTAAAAATTAATTACATACCAGAAGCGGATGTAACTTTATTTGATATTCGTTTATCTGAATCGGAAGTTGTAATTTATACAGATTGCTTAAATTACGTTTTAACTCATTTATCTGATGAGCAAATATATGAAAAAACGGAATGTTCAAATAAACAAGAGTTATCACATTACTTGACAGATCTAAAAAATTTAATGAAATCAATGGAACATAGAAAATACCTTCCTGATAGGTACAAAGATCTATAAAAAATAATGGCATAGTGGCTCTTTAAATAGCCACTATGCCAACAAATTTTAGTCTCTTACCTCAATCATTTTACTCGCTCTCAGCCAACCGGATGATCAACTGTCCGGCTTGGTGAGTGAGGGTATGTGGTTACTCACCTTAAACCCAAACTCACTCAATCACTTGCCGCTTAACATGAGTTGTGGGCTGGGGTTTGGTTTACCTCGGTTGGGGGGAACCCATTGTATACTTTCTGGTTTTGACCACTGCTTCTTTAGTACACTACAATCGTGCTTATCCTCAGCTGTGAGAGCATGGGACAAACATGCAGCTAGACCCAGTGGCGTTTTTGAACCCTTAAATGGTAATCCAGCGCAAAAAAATGCAGCTGCCGAAAATTTTATCCGAGAAATCTTTAAAGCTCCTAAAGTAGTTCGAAACGATTTAGGTGGTGGTGCGTTTGAATATCGTTTGCCTAGTGGAAAAGGCGTTAGATATAATGCGGATGGCTCATTTAATACTGTGCTAGACCCAAAGAAGGCAATAAAATGAAAGATAATAAATTAGAACTATTTTTTTCAAGTCCAATGGAATATGAGAATCTAACGTTAGAGGTTCAATTAAATTGGGAGCGGGTTGCAGAAATTAATCAAGATAAAGGTGTAGATAATTTAGAAATTGAACTATTTGGTTCAGATTTATCCCACGGTTTTACAGCTAAAATGCCTTTAGATGATCTAATTTCAATATTGATTGAAGCCAGAGATACATTAAAGAAACAATGAATTTTTACTGAATGAGTAAAAATCCTTGCTCTACACAGGGATCTGAATTAACGGTCTTACTCGCTGTCAGCTAACGGGATGATTAGCTGTCCGGTTTGGCTCGTGAGGGGGAGTGGCTACCTTAGGCAATATTCGGTATGGCTGCTGAGATTTACGAAGGTAGCATTACTGATTTACCAAACGCAAAAGCGAAAGAGAAAAAATAATTTTCTTTAATCGCATAGATAAATAGTATCTCTAGTATGCTGTTTATCACTAAAGCGAATTGAAGCCAATGTGGAAACTCATTGGCTTTTTTGTTTTTGTGAATATAAACAATTAGTCACATGTTTCTGTTCTATTATTGATTAAAATCGATATTAGTTATTTTATAAGTAATACGCTTTTAATTTTAAATGGCCGAATCTTTATTAATGATAACGGTTAGTTGACTATAAAAATATTAAATTCTAATTTCTTTATTCTGTTTTTTATAACTAATAAGGAAGTTAGTTTATGGGTGGTGTGACAGATCTAGGTACAATAACGGTATGGGGAAGTAACCCTAGAGCGCATTTCAATGATTGTTTTAATAATTATGATAATGCTCATGAAGATATTAATTTAACTGGGAGGTATGAAAAATTAAAAAGTATTTTACATGAAAATCTTTATGATAATATAAAACTAGCTGATATCCATGATGATGTTAATAATCATAAAGTCGATATCTTTATAAATCCTTCGATTAAAATTAAGGAAGATTTAAAATCTAAACAAACATTAATTGAAAATAATTTAATTACCTTAAGAAAGGATATTGCGGAGATTGAAAAATCGCCTGGCTGGAAATTTATCATTGATCCACAAAAATATCCTTGTACATACAAATGGCATTTTCAATCTTCAGACTCCTCAAATTTAAAAATTTCAGCAATCTTTAAATTTCGCACAATTGAAGATAGGGATAGGCTCCTCGCAGAGGATTTTGACGATAATATACCCGGTATACCGAGATTTCCTTTTGATAATATAGATCTATATATAGATGCGGTTAATAAGCGAGCTGACCGTGATGCTAGAAATCAATTGCTCGAAATTAAGAGGCAACATAAAAGTATCACGGATAAAATTCAGTTTAATTTAAATGAATTAAATAAGCTGAAAATAGCCCAAAGTAGTATATTTGCTATTCCCTCTCCGAATGTTCCTACATTATCTCATGGCGTTGGTTTAAATACGCAAGTCACACAAACGGCAAACAGCAACATAGTAAAAGGTGTCGAAAAGACATTAGGCAATATTCGCGATGGCTTAGCTGAAACGTTTGATTGCTCTTTTGGCATGAGTTGCTCAAATGATTTAGATAAAGCAGCAAAAAATCCAAATGTTGGAACGGAGTTATCAGATTCTGATAGAATAGCGCTAGGCGGGACTGGCTCAGGAAGCCCTGACGGATGGGAGCCTGATAATAACTTAAGTACATCAGATAGGCGTTCAATACAGTCTTTGAGGGGGCAAGTAAGGTTACATAAAGAGAAATTAGCCGCTTATCGACGTAATCCAGATGCTTTTGACAACCAAGGACACCTTAAGAATGCGCCCAATAATACGGTTAGGCAACGCATTATTGATGGGCGAATTAAGCATTTAGAAAAAGAAATTAAAACATTTGAAAAGAACATAAATGAAATTAAGAATGGTAAAGGTTAAAATATGAAAATAGAACTGAGTCTACTGGAAGAGGCTATAGTAGCCATTTTCAAAGAGATGAAAGTACAGGGAATGGATAATATAGACTTAGATGCAGATTTTTATTGGAATGTGCCTTCTGAATCTATTTATGATATTTACAATGAGCCTACTCAGTTAGATATTGGGCAGTTAGAAGCTGATTATGAGATGCTATGTAAAGCTAAAGAAAATGAATTACTTATAAAGTATAACTTAAAAAATATATCAGCCATTCTTCGTTATTTATCAGAAAAACACGCAATATGATCTGACTTGATGATACTAAAGGTGTAAGCAAACGCTGGTTTGGCTATTGCTTACACCTTATCTACATCTACTAACTTTCAATCATGCGTGTAAGCTAAAACAAAATAATAGATATCAATAAGAAATCGCTATGCAACTAAAACCCTCTGCAATTTTAATTCATGTACCTGATGTTCAAGCGGGTTTGGCTTGGTATCAGCAAGCTTTTCCACAAGCAAAGGCAGAATACTTGCCTGAATTTGATTTCACCTTACTGCATGTCGGAGACTTCACGATAGAAGTGGTGCAAGCGGATGAAAAAGTCAGTGAGGGTAAAAAAGGGACTGTATTGTATTGGCAAGTCGATGATTTTGATTTGGCTTTTGAGCATTTCACTCAACTAGGGGCAAAACTGTATCGCGGGCCAATGTTAATAGATGGTAACAACCGAATGTGCCAACTTGAAGACCCGTTTGGCAATTTAATTGGTTTAAAAGGGCAGTAAAATCCATTAAAACATTTAAAAAA
This sequence comes from Providencia sp. PROV109, assembly GCF_033681625.1. Taxonomy (NCBI): domain Bacteria; kingdom Pseudomonadati; phylum Pseudomonadota; class Gammaproteobacteria; order Enterobacterales; family Morganellaceae; genus Providencia; species Providencia sp. PROV109. Next base: position 3,245,216 of record NZ_CP096320.1, on the reverse strand, counting down.
ATTAAAACCAATCGCAATGATTTACCTTATCAATTAGTAATATAAATAAAATTGCGATAAAAAATATAATTTGTGATAGCTGATGAAAAAAGGCACTAATTAGGGTGCTTTAAATTTTAAAATGCATTATAAAAAGTATGGTTTTTTCGGCGTTTTACGATGATTAATAGTATCTTAAGCTGAAAAATAACCAGTAATGAAGTGTTAAGGCGTAAAGTTAGTAGTTAAATGTTGCTTTCTTGTGAATGAATTAACATTACGTTTAAATTCTGCTATGCTGATCGCCCGAAGCTGGGCATAATTTTACCGCCATTGAGATTATGCGAGCAAATTCCTCTGACCTGGCACCGGATGATAATTTTGTCAGTATGGTGCAGAGAGCCGGGTATATAAATAACAAAGAAGCGAGGAGAACGTCGTGCTAGAAGAATACCGTAAGCACGTAGCCGAGCGTGCCGCTCAAGGGATTGTCCCTAAGCCATTAGATGCGTCACAAGTAGCTGCACTGGTAGAGTTACTGAAAAACCCACCCAAAGGTGAAGAAGATTTCCTGTTAGACCTGCTGACCAACCGCGTCCCCCCTGGTGTTGATGAAGCAGCGTACGTAAAAGCTGGATTTTTAGCCGCGATAGCTAAAGGCGAAACTTCCTCCCCTCTTATCTCCCCTGAAAAAGCCATTGAACTGTTAGGTACCATGCAGGGCGGATATAACATCCACGCACTGATTGATGCGTTGGATGATGAAAAACTGGCGCCAATCGCCGCTAAAGCACTTTCTCACACCTTACTGATGTTTGATAACTTCTACGACGTAGAAGAAAAAGCGAAAGCGGGAAATATTCACGCTAAACAAGTTATTGAATCATGGGCAGATGCCGAGTGGTTCAAAGAGCGTCCTGCGTTAGCTGAAAAAATGACCGTAACTGTGTTCAAAGTTACGGGTGAAACTAACACAGATGACTTATCGCCAGCGCCTGATGCATGGTCACGTCCTGATATCCCATTACACGCATTAGCAATGCTGAAAAACGCACGTGATGGTATTGAACCAGACGATGCGGGTAATGTTGGTCCAATCAAGCAAATTGATGCATTAAATAAAAAAGGCTTCCCATTAGCTTACGTGGGTGACGTCGTCGGTACCGGTTCTTCTCGTAAATCAGCGACTAACTCTGTGCTGTGGTTTATGGGGGACGATATCCCATTTGTACCAAATAAACGTGGCGGTGGGGTGGTATTAGGCGGCAAAATTGCACCAATCTTCTTTAATACGATGGAAGATGCGGGCGCATTACCGATTGAAGTGGATGTTTCTAAACTGAATATGGGCGATGTGATCGACATCTATCCATTTAAAGGTGAAGTTCGTAACCACGAAACCGGTGAACTACTAGAAACATTTGAATTAAAAACAGATGTGCTGATTGACGAAGTCCGTGCAGGTGGTCGTATTCCACTGATTATCGGCCGTGGTTTAACCAATAAAGCACGTGAATCACTGGGCTTAGAAGCGACAGATGTATTCCGTCACGCGAAATCCGTTGCACAAAGCAATCGTGGTTTCTCATTAGCACAAAAAATGGTTGGTCGTGCTTGCGGTCGCCCAGGTATTCGCCCTGGCGAATATTGTGAGCCAAAAATGACCTCTGTAGGTTCACAAGATACAACCGGTCCGATGACCCGTGATGAACTGAAAGACCTAGCTTGCCTTGGTTTCTCAGCAGATTTAGTCATGCAGTCATTCTGCCATACAGCAGCGTATCCAAAACCTGTTGATGTGACAACACACCATACCTTACCTGATTTCATCATGAACCGTGGCGGTGTTTCTCTTCGTCCGGGAGATGGTATTATCCACTCATGGTTAAACCGTATGTTACTGCCAGATACCGTTGGTACAGGTGGTGACTCACATACGCGTTTCCCAATTGGTATTTCATTTCCTGCGGGTTCAGGTTTAGTCGCATTTGCTGCGGCGACAGGGGTTATGCCACTGGATATGCCTGAGTCAGTATTGGTTCGCTTTAAAGGTGAAATGCAGCCGGGTATCACTTTACGTGACCTTGTTCATGCAATTCCGCTATATGCAATCAAAGACGGCCTATTGACCGTAGAGAAAAAAGGTAAGAAAAACATTTTCTCTGGCCGTATCTTAGAAATTGAAGGCTTACCTGAGCTGAAAGTCGAACAAGCGTTTGAATTAGCGGATGCGTCAGCAGAGCGTTCAGCGGCGGGTTGTACTATCAAATTAGATAAAGCGCCAATTATCGAATACCTGCAATCGAATATCGTTCTATTAAAGTGGATGATAGCCGAAGGTTATGGTGATCGCCGTACTATTGAACGCCGTATCAAAGGAATGGAAAGCTGGTTAGCGGACCCACAACTGCTGGAAGGTGATGCAGATGCGGAATACGCGGCAGTGATTGAAATTGACCTCAATGATATCAAAGAGCCAATTCTGTGTGCACCAAATGACCCAGATGATGCACGTTTATTGTCTGATGTGCAAAACGAGAAAATTGATGAGGTCTTCATCGGTTCTTGTATGACAAACATTGGTCACTTCCGTGCAGCAGGTAAGTTATTGGATTCTCATAAAGGCCAATTACCAACACGTTTATGGGTTGCGCCGCCAACTAAGATGGACGCAGCGCAACTAACCGAAGAAGGTTACTACAGTGTGTTTGGTAAGAGTGGTGCGCGAATTGAAGTTCCAGGGTGTTCACTATGTATGGGTAACCAAGCACGTGTAGCTGATGGGGCGACAGTCGTTTCCACTTCAACGCGTAACTTCCCTAACCGTTTAGGAACAGGTGCGAATGTTTACCTCGCATCAGCAGAACTGGCAGCGGTAGCTTCTCTGTTAGGTCGTTTACCAACGCCAGCAGAATATCTGCAGTTTATGGATAAGGTCGATGAAACAGCGGCGGATACATACCGTTACCTGAACTTTGACCAGTTATCACAATATACCGAAAAAGCGGATGGCGTGATTTTCCAAACAGCGGTGTAATAAGGTAATATTAATAACGGAGGCTCCTAATGTTAGGGGCCTTTTTTAATTGGGTGTATTTGCTAAATATATTCAGAAATTTCGATTAAATTTAAATCGACATCACGTAAGTAAATAGATCTAATTGCTCCAGTTGCACCAGTCCGATTAACTGGCCCTTCGATAATTTTTACACCTTGTTGTTCAATATGCTTTTGCACATCACACAGCGGTATATCACTAATAAAACATAAATCGAGTGCACCTGGTACAGGCAAGTGGGCTTTGGGTTCAAATTCTTTTCCATATTGGTGGATATTGATTTTTTGCTGTCCAAAACATAACGCATAACGCTGTTCACCAAAGGTAATAACTTCCATATTTAACACCCGTTGGTAAAAGTCAATGCAGGCATCAAGGTTAGTTGTGGTTAGCACTATATGGTCTAAGCGATTGATCATTAGAGCTCCTATTGTTTTAATTATGAATATTTTAATTATTTTCTTATTTAATATTAAGTGAATTACGTAGCTTATGTGTTGAAATCGGTGCTTTACTCAATTTTATTTTTTCTGTTGGTAATACCTCTCAACAAAGCGGTTTGACTCGCGTTATACTAGGTTCAATAACGCAAGAGTAGAGGGACTGCATATGGACTACCAATTTTTCCAAGATATCACCGGAGCTATCTCCGCTAAATTCTCGATGGATCATGAGGCTATTGGATATTGGCTTAATGAAGAGGTTAAAAATAACCTTAGTCTGTTAGATGCTATTGAAGAAAACTATGAAAAAATCAAAGGAAGTGAAAAACAATGGGAGCTTATTGGCCACGAATATACATTGTTGCTTGATGATGAAGAAGTGATGATCCGCGCCAACCAATTATCATTTGAAACTGAAGGGTTGGAAGAAGGAATGAGTTATTATGATAATGAAAGTGTTGCATTTTGCGGCACTGATGACTTCTTATTAATGCTAAAAGATTATCGAATTTTTGTTATAGAAAATAGATAAAATAATTTTATTTAGTGATTTGTTTTGTGTTTTAATAAATCATCGTTATTATTTGCAATGTACGGCCAGCCATTAAACGTTTCGTTAAAGATTTATTGGTTGGGGTTAATATTGATAATTGGATCCTAAAGGGCATATATATATGAATACTGATGATGTTACAGGCGCGTTGAATGATGCAACGAATTGGTTTGTGGCGAACCAAGATCTGTTAGTTCAGTATGCTGTGAATATCGTGTCTGCTATCGTTATCTTGATTGTCGGGATGATGATTGCAAAATGGGTCGGGCGTGGTTTACATCGCGTGATGACCATGAAAGGCATTGATTCAACAGTGAGTGACTTTTTATCAGCGATAGCGCGCTATACCATTGTTGCATTCACCTTAATTGCTGTATTAGGGAAAGTTGGCGTACAAACAGCCTCTGTGATTGCGGTAATGGGGGCGGCCGGTTTAGCTGTTGGCTTAGCATTACAAAACTCGTTGGGTAACTTTGCCGCAGGTGTGTTGCTGGTGGTATTTAGGCCACTAAAAGCGGGGGAGTATGTTTCAATTGGTGCCGTTGAAGGTACAGTACAAAATGTACAAATATTTTCAACTACGCTAAGAACCGCAGATGACCGTATTATTGTTATTCCTAATGGAAAGATCATTGCCGATAACATTATTAATACCAGTCGTGAGCCTAACCGTCGTCAAGATATTATTGTAGGTGTTGCTTACGATTCTGATATTGATGTGGTGAAAAAAGTATTAGGTGATATCGTCGCCGCAGATAGCCGTATTCAGCATGCTAAAGGCGTTACTATCCGTTTACATGATATGGCACCATCGTCATTAAATTATTTAGTGCGTTTTTGGACCACCAATGGTGATGCATGGCCTGTGTATTGGGACTTGCTAGAAGAGTTTAAGCGAGCATTGGATAAACATAATATTGGTATCCCATTCCCACAAATGGATGTTCATGTTCATAAACAAAATGCGCCTATCAAGCAAGATGCTGCAGAGTAATATTTAGAAAGTCATATTCAGCAGTTTCACTGAAAATAAGAGCCTGTCTTCGATGGGCTCTTATTCATTTCTCACCCCTATATTTTTCTTACCGAGCCGTTTTTAGTTATAAGTGATACTTATGACCTATTAGACTTAATCATTTCCACTAATAATTTTTTCTCGTTAATATTCATGCATATTAATTGAATAAAAAGTTGGAATTAATGCATGTTTTCGATCTATTTACAGGGTGCACTGTTGGGTGCAGCGATGATATTACCTTTAGGGCCGCAGAATGCTTTTGTCTTACAACAAGGAAGCCGGAAGCAGTTTCATTTAATGAGTGCATTATTATGCGCTTTAAGTGATGCCGTTTTAATTATCGCAGGTGTTTTTGGTGGGAGTGCTTTATTAAGCCAGTCTGAAATATTAATGCAATTGATTACATGGGCAGGCGTAGCATTTCTTCTATGGTATGGCTATGGTGCGTTTCGGACAGCACTCAGCCCAGATGAGGTCATACTTCAAATAGAAAGCCGTGCTATCACAAGATGGAAAGTGATTGTCACACTGTTTGCCGTCACTTGGCTGAATCCTCATGTTTATTTAGACACTTTCGTTGTATTGGGTAGTGTGGGAGGCCAATTAGAAAGCCAGCTGAGACCTTGGTTTACGGCTGGAGCATTAACGGCTTCTTTTGTGTGGTTTTTTGCGTTAGCGATACTTGCAGCTTGGTTTTCACCCGTGTTAAATAAACCGCGTTCACAGCGCATTATTAACATTTTTGTCGGTAGCGTGATGTGGTTTATTGCATTTCAACTCGCTATACAGGGTCTTAAAGGACTAGGTTTGCTTTCTCAATAACAATATATCTTCAACAGACAAGCAATAACGTTTAATTTCTCATTATTCTGACTGTACTTTTTGTTTCATGTGTTACTGTTAAATTGAGCTCAGGGATAGTTTATTACCAATTATCCCTTTTTTAGCGATAAATAATTGCCTTGGGAGGTTCTGTGAAATTAAAATCTTTAGTTTTAGCTGCGATGGTAGCAGGTGCTGCGGTTCCTACCATGTCATTGGCTGACCCGTTACCTAATGGTCCACACATTACGACTTCGGGTAATGCAATAGTGAAAGCGACACCTGATATGGCGACGCTGAATATTCAGGTGGAAGTGACTGCTAAAGATGCGGCGGCTGCGAAAGCCGGGGTCGATAAGCGGGTTGCGGAGTATTTTGAGTTTCTTAAGAAAAACGGTATTGAAAAAGAAGATATTAATGCAGCAAATGTGCGAACTCAGCCTAAATATGATTACAGTAGTGTGAAACAAAAATCAACCATCGAAGGCTACACGGCAACACGTTCTGTTGAAGTGAAAGTGAAGAAATTAGACCAACTTAATGTCTTGTTAGATGGTGCTTTAGCCGCAGGTCTCAATGAAATCAACTCAGTACAGTTTGGTGTGGCTAATCCGCAACAGTATCGTGATGAAGCACGGTCTCAAGCGATTAAAAATGCGACAGAACAAGCTAATCTCTTAGCGAAAGGCTTTAATGTTCAGTTAGGCCCAGTGTATAGCATTAACTATAATGCGCCAGCTGCGGTGCCATATCCAATGGCAACAAGAAATTATGGTGGGGCGATGAAAGCCTCTGTTGCTCAAGACCTCAAGATTGATGAGACTTATGAACAACAGAGTATTGATTTTAATGACCAAGTTGATGTGGTATTTGAATTAAAACGCTAGTTTTTTGCGGGTTCATCTTCTTGTTTTAACATCTGGCGCCCAGTTTTTAATAGGGCGTCAGTCACTTTTTTCATTGTACGGCTTTCAGGTGCGAAGCGGTGCCAATAAAGCATGCGTCGCTGACATAGCCCTGGTGTTAAATCAACCAACTCACCATTCGCTAATTCACTTGCTATCTGCAAATGTGGGATCATACAGCAGGTAGAGCCCTGTTTCGCTAACTGTACAAAGGCCTCTGAGGAGTTCACGATATGGCATGGAACACTGCCGGGCGACAACCCAAAGTTTTGTTGCACAAAGGCTTGGTGCATATCGTCTAAATGGTCGAAAGCAACCGCAGGCGCTTTTAATAACGAAGAGCGAGTCACCCCATCGGGGAAATATTTCGCTGCAAAGCCAGGTGACGCGACAAAAATATAGTCTAGTGCGCCAAGTTTATCGACCAAGCAACCCGGTAATGCTTGGGGTTGAATACTGATAGCGCCTACCACTTCACCACGTCTTAAACGTTCTTGGGTTCGGGTTTCATCTTCTACCTGAATATTTAGCCGAATAGGGCTGTTGCCTAATACAGGGTTTAGGGCTGGAAGAAACCAAGTTGCCAAGCTGTCGGCGTTGACGGCAAGTGAGAGCAATAAAGGGGTGGAACCACTATTTTCATCACCTAACCATTGTTCTTCTAACAATTCGACTTGATGAAGCAATGCTAGCAGTTTTTGCCCTTGTTCAGTTGGGTGTGGCGGAACGGTACGCACAAGTAGTGGCTGCCCAAATAGGTTTTCTAACTGCTTTATACGTTGTGACACAGCAGATTGCGTGATGCAGAGCTTTTGAGCTGCGCGCTCAAAGCCGCGTTCACGGATAACGGCATCCAGTGCTTGTAATGCGCGATAGTCAGGGCGCTTCATCAAAAAGATCTCCTTGTTGTTATTCTACCAAGCACTATGCCATATTTTTACAAATAACACTTAAAAATATTATTGTTGTGGCCTAAATCCCAAGAACCGTGACATAAATACAGCGAACAAAGCTGCAACTTATTGGGTGTCCGGTATATACTAGTTATTAATAACCTTAATCACGACTCAATTAAATCTTAAAAGGCATGAGCATGACTCAGGACGAATTAAAAAAAGCGGTAGGTTGGGCAGCACTTGATTACGTAAAACCGGGCACTATTGTTGGTGTTGGAACGGGCTCGACAGCTTCACACTTCATTGATGCATTAGCAACAATGAAAGGTCAAATAGAAGGTGCGGTATCAAGTTCAGAAGCATCAACTCAAAAATTAAAATCATTGGGTATTACGGTATTTGATTGCAATGAAGTGGATTCCTTAGATGTTTATGTTGATGGTGCTGATGAAGTTGACCATCACCTGAATATGATCAAAGGCGGTGGTGCGGCATTAACACGTGAAAAAATTGTTTCTGCAATTGCAAAAACCTTTGTTTGTATCGTTGACGAATCTAAGTTAGTTGATGTGTTAGGTAAATTCCCTCTGCCTGTTGAAGTGATCCCAATGGCGCGTAGCTATGTGGCACGTGAATTGGTTAAACTGGGTGGCACGCCAGAGTACCGTCAAAATGTGATTACAGATAACGGTAATGTGATTTTAGATGTCCATAATTTAAATATTATTGACCCAGTGGCATTAGAAAATACCATTAATGGGATTGCAGGTGTTGTGACCGTTGGGTTATTCGCGAATCGTGGTGCAGACGTCGTCTTGATGGGAACTGCAAACGAAGGCGTTAAAACCATCAAGTTATAATCTATATCGTATTCAATTTTTTAATAAGCCAGTGGAGTTATACCCACTGGTTTTTTTGTCTTACTGGTATTTTGTCATTAGTTTATGATTTGATAGAAGCTAAATTAATTAACCAGTTTTATTAACATCACCAATTTGAAATTTATTTTATTTTTTTTAATATCTAGCTATTTTGGTGATATATCTCACACAAATAGGCATTGTGCAGGAAAAATCCTTATTTTGTGTTATCACCCCTGATTTTCTACCATTTAACTTCTTTTTCTTCGCGCTTTTTAGCATCCATTAAGCAAACGGTTGTATTGCTACTGCGCTATTTTTTGCTATGTTGGTATACGCTTCATAGCTCAAGGTAGATGGATGTCATCTCTCTTGAGCTATGTTAGGCAAACACATATGGTCATCTGTTATAAATCTTAAGTACGTTCACGATAGGGTAGGGAAATGGTTAAGGTATCTTTGCAAAAAGACAAAATTAAATTTTTACTGCTAGAAGGTGTGCACCAAAGTGCGGTTGATAACTTAAAAGCTGCGGGCTACACCAATATTGAATATCACAAAAGTGCGTTATCCGACGAAGAATTAAAAGAAGCGATTAAAGATGCACGTTTTGTAGGTATCCGTTCCCGTACTCATCTTACTGAAGAAATTTTTGCAGCAGCAGAAAAACTTGTTGCAGTGGGTTGCTTTTGTATCGGCACCAACCAAGTTGATTTAGATGCTGCGGCAAAACGCGGTATCCCTGTATTTAACGCACCATTTTCGAATACACGTTCCGTTGCAGAAATGGTATTAGGCCAATTATTACTTTTACTACGTCGTATTCCTGAAGCTAATATGCAAGCCCACCGTGGTATTTGGGAAAAACAAGCGAAAGGCTGTTTTGAAGCACGCGGTAAGCGTCTTGGTATTGTTGGATATGGCCACATTGGTACTCAGTTAGGGATCTTAGCTGAGGGTATCGGTATGAATGTTTTCTTCTATGATATTGAAAACAAGCTACCATTAGGTAATGCAACTCAAGTTCGTTCTTTAACTGAACTTCTGAATATGAGCGATGTGGTTAGCTTACATGTCCCTGAGACCCCAAGTACGAAGAATATGTTTGCTAAAGAACAATTCGACCGTATGAAGCCTGGTTCTATTTTCATTAACGCATCACGTGGAACAGTTGTGGATATTCCTTCACTGGCAGCCGCGTTGGAAAGCAAGCATTTATCAGGTGCTGCGGTGGACGTATTCCCAAGTGAGCCAGCTGCAAATAATGACCCTAATGACCCATTTATCTCTGAATTGATTAAGTTCGACAATGTGATTTTAACGCCGCACATTGGGGGCTCTACAGAAGAAGCTCAAGAAAATATTGGGTTAGAAGTAGCTAGTAAGTTGGCGAAATACTCTGATAATGGTTCAACACTATCTGCGGTTAACTTCCCAGAAGTTTCCCTGCCAGTCCATACTGAAGATACCAACCGTTTCTTGCATATTCATGAAAACCGCCCAGGTATTTTGAACAGCATCAACCAAGTCTTCACTGAAAATAACATTAACGTTGTTGGCCAGTATTTACGTACATCAGGCAACGTAGGTTATGTGGTTATTGATGTATTAATGCAAACGCCAAACCAAACAGATGAAGCACTCCAGAAATTAAAAGATTTGCCTGGAACCATTCGTGCGCGTTTACTGTTCTAAGTTACGCTAAAAATTGTGTGAAATGATGGCGCGGGTATTTATGACCAGCGCCATATTTTTTGCGGCGTAATAATTTCGGGTAAAGGAATATCCCAGTGTGCGATGGGGAGTTTTTCTACTTGCTGGCAATTATGGGCAAGACCTATCGGATAAAAACCGGTTTTTTGCCAATTTGCTAGAGTCCTATCATAGAACCCACCTCCCATACCTAACCGTTGCCCTTGAGTATCAAAAGCCACTAATGGGATAAGCATGATATCCAGTTTCTCAAGTGGTAGCACATCTCTAACATCAAGCGGTGGTTCATCAATATTAAATCTGTTTTTAACGAGTTGGCTATCGGGGCGATAGTGAAGAAACAATAAATGGTGGCGACTAAAAGGATGCAAAACAGGGAGATAGACTTGTTTGCCTTCAGCCCAGAGCGCCTGAATAAGCGGTTTAGTATCAATTTCGCCATCAAAAGAAAGAAACAACGCAATCGTGTTGGCTTGTGCTATTTTCGGGTGGTTTAATGCATTATGCATGAGTTGTTCCGCAGCGTCATATTGCTGCTGAGCGCTTAATTGACGACGTGCTTGGCGGATTGTTTGACGTACCTGCTGGCGTTGGGTCGAGAGGGAGTCTTGCATGTGATAACCTGTTATATATGCGATAAAAAACAGTTAACCAAGAAAGTAAATTACTTAAAGTATATCGCAAGATGAAAGGTTATGTAGAAAACAAATGAAAAATAAGCAGGAACTTAATTGAGGGTCTCCAAGATGCCGTTGTAGGCTGTAACCCTTGAACCCTTGGTTCAAGGTGAACGCAGTTTAGCAACCTTTAGGCTTCCTGAGCGAATCAGGCATGCTCACCAGCGCCATAACCACATTCTATTTAGTTGAAATATCGGCTCAGGGGACTCGCCCACTCACGCGCATCTCAGAGAAATTTGGTTTGAGAACTTATCGTTACTCAGTGATTTCATTGTACGAAACTAGATTTAAAATGCAACCTTAATTTTGTATATTTTTTTCTACTAGTGTCTGATTAATAAGCAGATTTACTCTAGGGGCAATACCTGCCTCTCAGTAATTTTCACCTGATCGTGCAACGCTTGTTCGATTGTGTGCTGCAACATTTTTATTTTCTCTTCCATATTATAAGCATAATCACGCGTTTTTGTCTTTTCTTGTGCTAATTCGTGACAGACGTTCAATGCTACGATAAAAATAAGTTGTTCCATATTGGTCACACCGCTTCTATCTTTCAGATTTTGCAAGCGTTGTTCTAATTCTTTAGCCGACTCAAGAAGGGCTTCTTTTTGTTCTGATGGGCAGTTAACTCGCATTGAACGCCCGAAAATCTGGATGTCGACAGGTTGTGCGGACATGATACCTCCATACTGAATAATACTCGCCATAAATACATCATATTTGGCGCAATTAATAGATAAGACAAAAGCATACTGGTCTAGCGGCTATCCTTGATGGTAGCATATCACGAATCATAAGCTAACATGACGAATTCAGATGTCTATACAAAAATCTTTACCAAACTATGAATCACTGGACAAACTACTGCAACAGCACTCAATCGCACTTACTGCCGCGGAGATCCATGGTCTAATAACCGGGTTGATCTGTGGTGGGGGACGTGATCAAAGCTGGCAAACGTTAGTCCATGACCTTGCTAACGATGGTTTAGCTTTTCCACAAACCGTTTCACAGCCACTGCGAGAACTTTTTGATACCACGTTTGAAGCACTTGATGATAGCGAGTTTGCATTTACTATGCTATTTCCTGACGAAGATGCTTCTGTTTTTGACCATGCTGATGCGCTAGCTGGCTGGGTAAATCACTTTTTATTAGGTGTTGGTGTTACACAACCGAAACTGGCTGATAAAAAAGAGATAAGCGAGGTTATCACAGATTTACGCAATATTGGTATGCTTGGTTATGATGAAGACGAAGACCAAGAAGAACTCGAGCAAGCGTTAGAAGAAGTGGTGGAGTATGTCAGGGTGGCGGTGCAATTATGTTACATTGCATTGATTGAGCCAACTAAAGGCCAAGGCCCAACCGCAGTAGAAAATGATAAGCCAGTTCTTCATTAGTTTCTTTTAACGTGTAACGTGAGTTTTCAAAGCCACTTAACTTTATCGGACGATATTATATTATTGATAAAATTAAGTGCTTGAAAACGGGGTGTATCCAGTTTTAAGTCATTTCGCCAGTGTATGTTGTTATGTGATTGGTTAAACACAAGCAATATATTCAGCAATCTAATTATTCTGATAATAAGGCAAAAACGGTATGAATAAACAGGAATTTATTTCTCGTCGCAATGCATTATTGGCTCAAATGCAACCAGGCAGTGCAGCAATTATTTTCTCAGCGCCTCCTGCGCAGCGTAATGCGGATTGCGAATACCCGTACCGTCAACACAGTGATTTCCTTTATTTGACGGGGTTTAGCGAACCTGAAGCCGTATTAGTGTTGATTAAGAGCGATGAAAAACATAGCCATTCTGTTCTTTTTAACCGTGTTCGTGATTTAACTGCTGAAATTTGGTTTGGTCGCCGCCTTGGCCAAGACGCCGCACCTGAAAAGTTAGGTATCGACAAAGCGTTACCTTTCAATGAAATAGAAGAACAACTTTATCAATTACTGAACGGCCTCGATGTGGTTTATCATGCACAGGGGGAGTTTGCCTATGCCGATAAATTAGTATTTGATGCCTTAGATATTTTACGTAAAGGCAGCCGCCGTCACTTACGAGCACCACAAACATTGGTAGATTGGCGGCCGATTGTCCATGAAATGCGCTTATTTAAGTCAGAAGAAGAAATTAATACTCTGCGTATGGCTGGGCGAATTTCTGCTCTCGCACACGTTAGAGCCATGGAAACTTGCCGACCTAATATGTATGAATACCAACTTTGTGGTGAGTTAGAACACGAATTTACTCGCCATGGTGCACGTTTCCCTTCGTACAACTCCATTGTGGGTAGTGGTGAAAATGCCTGTATTTTGCATTACACCGAAAATGAGAGCCTAATGAAGGATGGCGAATTAGTCTTGATTGATGCGGGGGCAGAATTTGAAGGCTATGCAGGGGATATCACGCGTACTTTCCCAGTAAATGGTAAATTTAGCCAAGCGCAACGTGAAATTTACGATATCGTCCTTAAAGCGTTAAATACCGCGTTAGAGCTATACCGCCCGGGAACCAGTATTCATGAGGTGACTCGTGAAATTGTTCGTATCAAAACAGAAGGTCTTGTCGCACTTGGAATTTTACAAGGCGATGTGGATCAATTGATCGAAAACAAAGCATATCAGCCATTCTTTATGCATGGTTTAAGTCATTGGTTAGGGTTAGATGTACATGATGTAGGTTTTTATGGCACAGACCGCGACCGTACACTTGAAGTGGGGATGGTATTAACTGTTGAGCCTGGTTTATATATTGCTCCAGATGCCGATGTGCCACCACAATATCGCGGTATTGGTGTACGTATCGAAGATGATATTGTTATCACCGAAAACGGAAATGAAAACTTAACAGATTTAGTCGTGAAAGACCCTGATGAAATTGAAGCCCTAATGGCGGCAGCAACGCACAATTTAGGGTAGCTGTCAGTCATCATAGAAAGGTAATAAACAACGCATGAATGTGATCATCGTGGGGGGCGGTATGGCGGGTGCAACATTAGCACTGGCGATATCATCCCTTAGCCAAGGAAAATTATCGGTTTCATTAATCGAGGCAGCTTTGCCTGATGGCAAACATCCGGGATTCGACGCACGTGCGATTGCGCTAGCTCACGGTACTTGCCAGTCGTTAGCAAAAATAGGCATTTGGCCTGCTTTAGCGGATTGTGTGACCCCCATTAATCATGTTCATGTGTCTGATAGAGGCCATGCTGGTTTTGTGAATATCGCAGCCGATGATTATCATATCGATGCTCTAGGCAATGTTATTGAACTGCACGAAGCTGGTGCCCGCCTATTTTCATTGTTACGTAAAGCCCCCGGTGTAACCCTTTATTGCCCTGCAAAAGTAGAAAATGTCCATCGTGAACAAGAGATTGTGACGGTCACCTTGGATAATGGAGATAAGGTGACAGGGGAATTACTGATTGCTGCGGATGGCAGCCATTCCGCGATTGGTAAAGCCTGCCATATGCAATGGCAACAGGACGATTATGGACAAGTGGCTATTATCGCGAATGTGAAAACCGCCATTGACCCGCAAGGCCAAGCCTTTGAACGCTTTACGGAATTTGGCCCATTAGCCTTGTTGCCAATGTCACAAGGCCGTAGTTCATTGGTTTGGTGTCATCAGCAAGAACAAGCTGACACAATCAGGTCTTGGGATGATGAGACATTCAAGGATAAATTACAGCAAGCATTCGGCTGGCGGCTAGGCGAAATCGTCATGGCCGGTAAGCGTCATTGTTATCCATTGGTATTACGTAAGGCGCTTAACCCTGTTAGTCATCGAGTCGTGTTAGTGGGGAACGCTGCTCAGACCCTGCATCCTATTGCGGGGCAAGGCTTTAATTTAGGTATCCGTGATGTGATGCAACTGGCTCACATTGTGGTAGATGCAAACGCGAAAGGGCAAGACATTGGCCGTTATTCATTACTCAGCCAATACCAGCAAGCCAGAGCGTTAGATAGAGACAAAACGGTTACGATAACCGACGGTTTGGTTCGTTTATTTGCGAATCGCTGTTTACCGCTTATTGTCGGGCGTAACTTAGGTTTAATGGCAATGGAAATGTTACCGCCAGCTCGTGATGTTTTGGCTCGCCAAACATTGGGTTGGGTTGCACACCAATAACCACGAAATAAAGAGGAATAAAAAATATGCAATCATTTGATGTGGTTATCGCCGGTGGTGGTATGGTTGGGTTGGCACTCGCTTGTGGGCTTGAAGGGAGTGGGCTCCGTGTTGCGGTAATTGAGACTCATCCACCCAAGGTACCATTTAGTGTAGCAGAGCCGCATGCATTAAGGGTATCTGCTATTAATGCGGCAAGTGAAAAGTTACTGACCCACTTAGGTGTATGGTCAACTATTAAAGGAATGCGAGCTTCTGCATATAATGGCATGGAAGTTTGGGATAACGATAGCTTTGGGCGTATTACTTTTACCGCTCAAGAACGTAACCTGACGCATTTAGGGCATATTGTTGAGAATAATGTCGTACGTGATGCTCTATGGCAAAAGGCGTCTCAGCTTCGCGATGTGACATTATTAGCTCCCGCAACGATTAAAAAAGTGGTGTGGGGAGAAAATGATGTTTTCATTACGTTAGATGATGAAAACATGTTAACGGCACGGTTGATTGTGGGGGCTGATGGGGCAAACTCGTGGTTGCGTAGCCATGCTGATATCCCATTAACCTTTTGGGATTATGAACATACCGCATTAGTTGCTACCATCCGAACCGAAAAACCTCACGAAGGCGTTGCTCGACAAGCTTTTGATGGTGAAGGTATTTCAGCGTTTTTACCATTAAGTGACCCACATCTTTGTTCAATTGTGTGGTCTCAATCTGCCACTGAAGCAGTTAGGCGTCAATCTTTAGAACCTGCTGATTTTAATAAAGAACTGGCGGTTGCATTTGATGTTCGTCTGGGTCTTTGCCAAGTGGAAAGTGAGCGATTAACCATTCCTCTCACAGGTCGTTATGCAAGGCAATTTGCGGCGCAACGTTTAGCGTTGTTAGGGGATGCGGCTCATACCATCCATCCATTAGCGGGCCAAGGGGTTAACCTTGGTTTTATGGATGTCGCTATGCTGATTGGTGAAATTAAACGTTTGCACCGTGAAGGCAAAGACTTTGGTCAATATTTATACTTGCGTGACTATGAGCGTAGCCGTAAGCACAGTGCAGCGTTGATGTTAGCTGGTATGCAAGGCTTCCGTGAATTATTTGATGGCAATAACCCTGCGAAGAAATTACTTCGTGATATCGGGCTGGTTTTAGCGGACAGCTTACCGGGTGTTAAACCGCAATTATTGAACCATGCGATGGGGCTGTTTGATATGCCGAAGTGGCTGGAACAGTTACAAGTCGAAGACACTCTCTAAATCCCTTTCTGCGAGGGCACAATCTTATAAATTGTGCCTTTTTCTTTTTTAATTTCAATATACAAAGTGTCATCACTGGTTTCTGTATACGAAATAACCCTGCCGATCTTGTTTTAGTATGAATAGCAGACTTTTCTCTTTTTATCATGACTGAAAAAAACTAATTACATTCATTTTTCGCATTAGTTTTATTTATATTGGTGTGATGGGTTTTATTGGCGAAGCTATCATTTAAATTCTTTAATTGATGATATTTTGAGCTTATAGACGCTAAATGTAAGGGTTTTGAGTGATCATTCTCAATTATTTAACAAAAAGCACTGGCAAAATCAGAGCGCAATCAGTAATACAGATGGATGGTCGCCCTATTTTTTTTTATAGAATAGAACTGCAAACAGTGGTAGGTTTTTTAAAAGTTATCGTTTGCGTCGGGTTAAAATTATCTCGCGACTTTGTTGCAGATGGATAATTTTTACTACGCAATCACCCTGTCATATTAATTAATAATGTAAAGAGGGTATTCATGGTAAAGCAAACAACGCTATATGATGAACATATAGCCTGCGGTGCAAAAATGGTTGATTTTCATGGTTGGATGATGCCGTTGCATTATGGTTCGCAGATCAATGAACATAATTTTGTCAGAACCGAAGCAGGGATGTTTGATGTTTCCCATATGACTATTGTCGATTTACACGGCGAAGGCTGTCGTGATTTTCTTCGTTATCTTCTCGCCAACGATATCAATAAACTTACAGAGCAAGGTAAAGCCTTATATACAGGCATGCTGAATGCTTCAGGTGGTGTTATTGATGACCTGATTGTGTATTACCTCGCTGATGACTTTTATCGTCTCGTCGTCAACTCAGCAACACGCGATAAAGACCTCGCTTGGATTGAACAACATGCTAAAGGTTATGCAGTTGAAATTCGTGTTCGCGATGACTTAGCGTTATTAGCTGTCCAAGGGCCGCAAGCACCAGAAAAGGTTCATTCATTACTGAGTTCGGAACAAAATAGCGCCATTGAAGGAATGAAACCATTTTATGGTATTCAAACTGGAGATTTGTTCATCGCAACCACGGGCTATACCGGCGAAAAAGGTTATGAAATTGCTATGCCTAAAGAGCAGGTCGTTGAATTTTGGCATAAACTGCTTAAGGCAGGGGTACACCCAGCGGGCTTAGGGGCGCGGGATACTTTGCGCCTTGAAGCCGGTATGAACCTATATGGGCAAGATATGGATGAAACGATTTCACCATTAGCCGCGAATATGGGATGGACGATCTCTTGGAAACCAGAAGATCGCCAATTTATTGGCCGTGAAGCATTGGAAAAATTACGCGAACAAGGTACTGAAAAACTTGTCGGTATTGTGATGCGTGAAAAAGGTATACTGCGTGCAGGGCAAGTTGTCCGCTTTACTGATGAACTGGGGAAACTACAAGAAGGGGTAATAACCAGTGGCTCTTTCTCGCCAACCCTTGGCTTCAGTATTGCGTTAGCGCGTGTCCCGAACGGAATTCAAGACAAAGCAATTGTTGAAATCAGACAAAGAGAAATGCCAGTTGAAGTTGTTAAACCGGGCTTTGTCCGTGAAGGTAACTGCTTAGTGTAATTTGGGCGAATCTGATTAATAAATTTAAAAATTGAGAGGCTAATGATGAGCAATACACCTAAAGAATTAATGTACACCCGTGAACATGAGTGGCTGCGCGATGAAGGTAATGGTGAATTTACAGTTGGTATCACCGAACATGCGCAAGAAACGTTGGGTGACATGGTGTTTGTTGATTTACCCGAAGTGGGAACGGCGGTAAGTGCAGGTGATGACGTTGCAGTCGTCGAATCAGTTAAAGCAGCATCTGATATTTACGCACCACTGAGTGGCGAAATTGTGGCGGTTAATAGTGAGTTGAATGACGCGCCAGAACTCGTAAATGAACAGCCGTATCAAGAAGGTTGGATTTTCCGCATTAAAGCATCCGATACCGCAGAGCTGGCGGATTTGATTGATGCGGCGGGGTATACTTCTATGATTGAAGCCGAAGAATAGTTTATTCGTCATATTTTGTGTTGTGGCGGTGTTGGCTGCACTCGACAACTCGGGTCACATACTTGTGTATGTTCCCCAAGATTGTCTACGTTTGCCGCCTAGCCACAACGCAAACTATTTAGAATAAACACTTTTTAGTGATAGCCATAAGATGAGCTATTTAGAGGATTGATAAAATCTAATTAGTTAGAAACAAGAAACAACCGCAATATCATTGATTTTAAGCGTTATCTCGCAAGTTCCGTAATAACCGCCCTACAACTTATGCATAGCAGACAAAGGATGGGAACACAGATATGTCGATGTCACTGAGTCAATTAGAAAATCGTTCAGAATTCATTTCGCGCCACATTGGTTCATCAGAACAACAATTAAAAACCATGTTAGACACCGTGGGTGCAACGTCATTAGATGCCCTGATGGACAAAATTGTCCCCAAAGCCATTTTGCTTGCAGAACCGCCAAGAGTGGGGGGGGGAGCAACTGAACAAGAAGCTTTAGCGGAATTAAAAGCAATAGCGTCACTCAATAAACGCTACAAAAGTTATATTGGTATGGGCTATGCCCCTGCTGTGCTTCCGCCAGTTATCTTGCGTAATTTATTAGAAAACCCAGGTTGGTATACCGCTTATACGCCATATCAACCGGAGGTGTCACAAGGCCGTTTAGAATCATTACTGAATTTTCAACAGTTAACTATCGACCTTACGGGGTTAGACCTTGCTTCTGCATCGTTATTGGACGAAGCCACCGCTGCGGCAGAAGCTATGGCGATGGCAAAACGGATCAGCAAACTGAAAGATGCAGAACGTTTCTTTGTGGCGGATGATGTTCATCCGCAAACTCTGGATGTTGTTCGCACACGTGCGGGGACTTTTGGTTTTGAAGTGATCGTGGATAGCGCAGAGAAAGCACTGGAACACGAAGGTGTTTTTGGTGTGTTACTTCAACAGGTTGGCACGACAGGTAATGTCCATGACTACAGTTCGCTATTTGCCCAATTAAAAGAGCGTAAAATTGTCAGTTGCGTTGCAGCAGATATGATGGCGCTAGTATTGCTCACTGCACCGGGTAAGCAAGGGGCGGATATTGTCTTCGGTTCAGCACAGCGTTTTGGCGTCCCGATGGGGTATGGTGGGCCACATGCGGCCTTCTTTGCTTGTCGTGACGAATTTAAACGGGCAATGCCTGGACGTATTATCGGTGTGTCACGGGATGCAGCAGGTAATACCGCACTGCGTATGGCGATGCAAACCCGTGAACAACATATTCGCCGTGAAAAAGCGAACTCGAATATTTGTACATCCCAAGTGCTGTTAGCCAATATCGCAGCCATGTATGCGGTTTATCATGGGCCAAAAGGGCTGAAAATAATTGCAGAGCGTATTCATCGCTTCAGCACTATTTTTGCCAAGGCATTAGCAGACGCAGGTTTTACATCACGCCATAAAACTTGGTTTGATACGCTCTGTATTGAAGTCGCTGACAAAACAGCGGTGCTAGCGCGTGCTGAAAAAGCCAAAGTGAATTTACGTACTGATATTCGTGGTGCAGTTGGCGTGACTTTTAGTGAAATCACGACTCGCCAAGATTTAAATGAATTGTTTGCGGTGATCACAGGTGTTGAAGCTAAGTTAGATTTTGAAAAACTAGACCAATCTGTTTCAGCGACAGAGCAAGCGATCCCAAGCTCTATGTTACGTGATGATGAAATTTTAGCTCATCCAAATTTTCATCGTTACCATAGTGAAACCGAAATGATGCGCTATATGCATAGTTTAGAGCGCAAAGATTTAGCCTTAAACCAAGCTATGATCCCTCTGGGTTCTTGTACGATGAAGCTTAATGCGGCTGCGGAAATGATCCCAATTACTTGGCCTGAATTTGGCGAGCTACACCCATTCTGCCCACCTGAGCAGGCTCAAGGTTATCACCAAATGATAGAGCAACTTTCCCATTGGTTAGTGCAATTGACTGGTTATGATGCAGTTTGTATGCAACCTAACTCAGGGGCTCAAGGTGAATATGCCGGTTTATTGGCTATTCGTCGCTATCATGAGAGTCGCAATGAAGGGGAGCGAAATATTTGTTTGATCCCGGCTTCTGCTCACGGTACCAATCCTGCCTCTGCGCATATGGCAGGTATGGAAGTGGTGGTAGTGCGTTGTGATGATGAAGGTAATATCGATTTAACGGATTTACGTGAAAAAGCTCAGCAACATAGCGAAGCTCTTTCTTGTGTGATGGTAACTTACCCATCAACCCACGGGGTATATGAAGAAAGTATTCGTGAAGTGTGTGAAATTATTCACCAATATGGTGGTCAAGTATATCTTGATGGTGCAAATATGAATGCTCAAGTTGGTTTAACAACACCGGGCTTTATTGGTGCGGATGTTTCTCACCTGAATTTGCATAAAACATTCTGTATCCCTCACGGCGGTGGCGGACCAGGTATGGGGCCTATCGGTGTGAAAAAACACTTGGCACCGTTCGTACCGGGGCATTCTGTGGTTGAGCAAGAAATGTTAACTGACCAAGGTGCGGTATCTGCAGCCCCATTTGGCAGTGCATCAATTTTGCCAATTAGCTGGATGTATATTCGGATGATGGGCTCTTATGGTCTACGTAAAGCTAGCCAAGTTGCTATTTTAAATGCGAATTATATTGCCAAGCGTCTTTCTGGCCGTTATGACATTTTATATACAGGGCAAGAAGGCTATGTTGCCCATGAATGTATTGTCGATTTACGCCCAATTAAAAGAGATACGGGTATCAGTGAGCTCGATATTGCTAAGCGCTTAATTGATTATGGTTTCCATGCGCCAACCATGTCTTTCCCTGTAGCAGGGACATTAATGATTGAACCGACAGAGTCTGAAAGCATAACTGAAATTGATCGGTTTATTGACGCCATGTTAGCGATACGCGATGAAATTGACCAAGTCGTGAAAGGGCAGTGGACACTAGAAGATAACCCTCTCGTGAATTCGCCTCATGTGCAAACGGAGCTAGCCGGGGAGTGGCCTCATAGTTATAGCCGTGAACTCGCAGCATTCCCAACAGCACAAACGAAAGCGAATAAATACTGGCCAGCAGTAAAACGGCTTGATGATGTGTATGGGGATCGTCATTTACACTGTTCATGTGTGCCGATTGAAGATTATATGTAGGAATATATCGCACACTTCCATTATATAATGTGAATTAAATACTCTTTAGGCTTGATTTCGGTGAGTTACTGAATTCAAGCCTTTATTTATTTAGGATTTATTTAACCTAAATATTGTGAGATACCCGTATAATTTTTACCTTGGTGTAGCTTTTCCACAGCACCTGTTTCTATAATGACTCGGTAAACCCCTCCATTAAGGTCAGCCACATACATCAGTTGTGCAGGCTTATCATATGTGAGTCCAATAGCCTCTTTAAAACCACGGCTTATCACCTTGTAATGGCTTAATCCATCAGCAGAAATATTGGCACAATTTAAGCTATTACCATCGGGCTCAGCGCCTCTATCTGTCCAATATAAAATATGGTTTTCTTTATCAAGCAATAAATCAATAGGTTCGGGGAGGTCTTGAAGGAGTAATTGAATATCAGTTCGTTGATTGGCCGATTGTTGGATTTTAGGCGTTAATGGCACCCTAAAAATACGACCTAAATTACCTTTAGGGGTCCCTTTCTGAGTCCAGTAAATCCAATTATTTGTGACATCAACAGTAATGCCAACACATTGGTCTAATATATCTACTTTATTGTGTTTATCTCGGGGTCTTGCTACATGGACGAATAAATCAGAACCATCAATATTACATGATGAAACCATACCACCTTCACGGTCACACCAATATAATCGTTGATTTACTAAATCAAGATGCAATTGTTTTGGCGTTCTTATCTTTCCGTTGCCTACTAGTATTTTTCTGCCAGTACCATCAAAATTCATCACATTGATGGAGCCATCGTCAGCCTCATAATCTTCACCCATATTACTCCAATAAATTAATCGGTTAGCAGGGTCAACGGCAATGCCATCAGGGGTTCCACCGAGTCCTTCGATAATTGGAATTGTTTGATGTGTTGATTTATTGAATTGAATTATAGCGGGTGAATGGACATCTAGAAGTAAAAGGTAAGGATTTGAATATTCATTGACTTTTTCCATTTTAAACCTCTCTGGCAAATGTTCAATGATAAAGATAGGAGCGATATTAATAATTGGCAAGTTATTAATATTGGTATTTCTATATAAGTCGAGATTAATAATTATTAAAAAATATAAAGTGGTTTATTATTTAAATCAAAATAATGAATTAGAGAAAAGTATATCTTGCTGTGGGTAATACACATTAGATTAGATGAGTGTAACACGTTAAATAAAGCGGCTTTGTAGCCGCTTCTGACATAAATTACAGTAACCAGCCTTTTTGCTGAGCGAGTTCCAATTGTAATTTAAGTTGTTGATAAAATTCAGGTAGGATCTGCTGAATATAATCACATTTACTGAGGACTTGTTCCAGACGAATGTGGTTTTCGACCCAACTTTGGCCTTGATTATGCAGGTTCATCAGCATCGGCATCGCTCGGTCAATGGCATTCGCATACACAGATTCCGGGGTTTCTAATGCATCATATTCATTCCACAGAGCTAATAGCGTTTCATTTTGCGGGCTAGGCAGTAAGTTAAAAATACGCTTAGCCGCTTTAACTTCTTCTTCATGAATAGCATCACGAGCGGCATTATCAAATACCAATACATCGCCTGCATCAATTTCAACAATGTCATGAACAAGGGCAAGTTTTATCGCATGTTCGATATTAATGCCTTGAACATAAGGTGCAAAACTCATTGCTGCAACGGCAAATTGCCAACTGTGTTCTGCTGTGTTTTCTTGGCGTTCACGGTTCAATAACTTATTTTTACGATAAACACTTTTGAGTTTATCTAATTCCATCAAAAATTGGACGACTTCGGTAAAAGCCCCAAAATTAACCACCTCTACGGGCTTGTTACCTAATGCAGATGACATAAAAACTCCAATTAATTCTCTTCTAATGAATAAGGTAATGGTGCGATAGTTAGATGACTTTGCTCATCCCCCATAACACGGAAAATGCTATCCGCTTCCATATCGTTATTCATAATGACTTGCACATAGATTTCGCCGCTACCTAAGCGAATAGCAGCTAAAACAGTTCCTGTACGGCGCCATTTATCACCAAGCTGCCATTCCACACCTTCACCAACGACAGGAATAGTGGTACCTGTACCTTTTAAGGTGTACATCGCACGTTTATTTGCACCACGGAATTTTGCACGGGCAACCATTTCTTGACCGGTATAACAGCCTTTTTTAAAGCTAATACCATCAGGTAGGGCTTGTAAGTTGGTTGCTTGAGGTAAATGTTGGGCACTATTTTGTTGATCGATAATCGCAAAACCGGCTTCGATATCAAGGGCTAACCATTGTTCATCGTTGACCTGAATAGAACCTAAGGTTTGGGCCATTTTTTGTGCCGTTTCTTCGTTCGTGATCACTAAAAAACGCTCTGTGGGTAATGCAAAATGTAATATTGTGGAGGCGTCGTCTGTAACCACTTGGTTTTGAGCGTCAGGTAATGCAGTAAATAATGTTGCCAGTGCTTCTCTAGCGCCTTTACCCGCGACTCCGACTAATTTCAGTTCTGGTTTTTTTTCAAAGGTGACTTTCGAAAAAACAGCATATTTTTTCAGTTCGGCGAGTTGTGAGTCGGCAACGCTGGTTCTTAATAAATATGAGTAGCCATCTAAATGATGGAATAAGCGGAGGTCGCTCCACATCTTACCTTTAGGATCACAATGTGCTGTTAATGCATGTGATTGCTTGAGTGTGGCGATATCTGCGGTTACTTGGCCTTGCAGGTATTTTTCTGCATCGGCGCCGTGGAGGTGAATAAGTTCCCAGTTTTCCAGTGAAATCAAAACGAGTGGTAAAGACTGAGATCCGAGAGGGAATTGCTGTGTACTATCAATTTGGTTAGTCATGATTTCACCTGTTGTTCTTTGATAGATAAAGGTGCCTAATGGTAAAATAGCTAGATAACATTGCAAGTAGTTATTATGATGAAGCTGTATTATCTAATAGTTTTTTATCATCTGTTTGTAGAAAAACGGTATTTTACTACTAAAATTACAACAATGTAGTCTATAACATGTTTTCTTAGCGGATAATCTGTTAGAGTATGGAAAATAATCAATCTAATCAGTTAACTGCAAAAAAGGCCGTAGTAGAATGGATATTGAGAATAAAGCGCGAATTCATTGGGCATGCCGCCGTGGTATGCGTGAATTAGATATTTCAATCATGCCGTTTTTTGAGTATGAATATGATGACCTAACAACTCACGATAAGCAGGTATTTGTCCGTTTATTAGAATGTGCGGACCCTGATTTATTCAATTGGCTAATGAATCACGGTCGTCCAGATGATGACGAACTTTTTCGTATGATTAAACTGATTCAGGAAAAAAATAAAAATCGTGGTCCTGTGGAAATCTAATCTCTCCATTTCATGGAAAACCCAACTGTTCTCAACCTGTGTTCATGGGGTCATTGGGATGTTTTTACTATTGGCTCCATGGTCCCCTGGTAACTCAATGATATGGTTGCCGCTATTAGTGGTTGTCGTTGCGAGTTGGGCAAAGAGCCAGAAAAATATCAGTAAAATAAAAGGGGTTGCTGTACTGGTTAATGGCAATAAGGTTCAGTGGAAGAAAAATGAATGGAGAATACTGAAAGCACCTTGGCTTACCCGCTATGGTATATTACTGACACTAGAAGCGTTACAAGGTAAACCACAAAAGCTCCATTTGTGGGTTGCAAAAGACGCATTGTCGGAAGAGAATTGGCGTAATTTAAACCAATTATTGCTGCAATACCCTGATATTTAGGCTACCAAAATCATAGGTGATAAATAAAATTGGTAGCCTGGTGTAGGGTAGGTAACCCTCACTTTGGGGGTTCGCTGAGCAAGTACATATAAACTTGCATCATAATAGCGCTTCAATTTCCTGAAAAATCTGCACACACCACTGCGCAATACGTTCATCGGTCTGTTCAAACTGGTGAACTTCATCTAATGCCAGCCCAACAAACATATCACCAGTTTCATTGAGTGGTTTAGGGCTATCAAAGGTATAGCCTTCAGTTGGCCAGAAACCGACAAATTTAGCACCAGTTGGTTTTAGTTGATGATAGAGCATGCCAAGGGCATCAAGAAACCACTCGCCATAATCTATTTGGTCACCCAGTCCATACATCGCAATGATTTTATTTGCGAGGTTAAGATTGGGAAGCGCTTCCCAAATTTCAAGCCAATCTTCCTGTATTTCACCAAAATCCCACGTAGGTATTCCCAAAATAAGAACATCATACTGTTCCATTTCTGTTGGCGGTGTATCGTTAACGTTATGCAATGTGACTAAATCATCGCCGAGAATATCACGTATTTTTTCTGCAACCATTTCGGTATAACAGGTACTAGAACCGTAAAAAAGACCTATTTTCATATATATTATTACTATGTCCAGCTATGGTTTTCATCACAAGAGAGATATTGTAACAGAAGCAGCCACATTCAGGCATAATAGAATCGTGTGGTATTATCTAAAGGAAGCTTATCTGTCGTGGAAACAAAACAACTTAATCCATTAATTGAACAATTTCTTGATACAATTTGGCTTGAACAAGATCTAGCCGAAAATACATTGGCTTCTTATCGTAATGACCTTCAACTATTAGATAAATGGCTTGATGCGCATCAGTTGCATTTAGAAAGTGTTCAATCCATTGACTTACAATCTTTTTTTGCGGAACGTATTGATTGTGGATATAAAGCAACCAGTTCAGCACGTTTATTAAGTGCGATGCGTAGGTTATTTCAATATTTGTATCGGGAGAAAATCCGTCTGGATGACCCTTCTGCGGTGATTGCTGCCCCCAAAATTCCGCAGCGTTTACCCAAAGATTTAAGTGAAAAACAAGTTGAAGATTTATTAAATGCCCCTGCTACCGAAGATGCTTTAGAACTACGTGATAAGGCCATGTTGGAAGTGCTATATGCTTGTGGTTTGCGTGTTTCTGAATTAATCGGCTTAACTTTTTCAGATATTAGCTTGCGGCAGGGGGTTATTCGCGTTGTTGGTAAAGGCGATAAAGAAAGATTGATTCCGTTGGGGGAAGAGGCAATATATTGGCTAGAGAAATACATTGATGAAGGTCGCCCAGATTTATTAAATGGCAAAACTAGCGATATTCTATTCCCGAGTAAGCGTGGCACGAAAATGACTCGGCAAACGTTTTGGCATCGAATAAAATATTATGCAGTACTTGCACATATTGATAGCGAGCTACTCTCACCGCATGTTCTTAGACACGCATTTGCAACCCATTTACTCAATCATGGGGCAGATTTACGCGTGGTACAAATGTTGTTAGGTCATAGTGATCTTTCAACCACCCAAATTTATACTCATGTTGCTACTGAACGGTTACGAGTATTGCATGAGCAGCATCATCCAAGGGGGTGATGCATGATTAAAGGACTATCTATGAAACGCAAATTGTTATTATTGGCTGCTGCATGTATTGCGACTGTGACTTCCACGGTCTATGGGGCAACAGAAGAAAAAGTTATCCGTGATACTTTGGAAAAATACAACATGGTTGTTGAGGTAATTAAACCTTCGCCAATCGTTGGGCTGAATGTTGTTGAAACCACAACAGGGGTTGTTTATATCACTGATGATGGCAAATATTTATTGCAAGGGCCAATTTATGATATGAGCGGTAAAAATCCAGTCAATATCAGTAATCAGCCATTAATGAAAAAAGTAGAAGCGCTCAAAGATGAAATGATTATCTTCAAAGCCCCTCAGGAAAAGCATGTTGTGACAGTTTTTACCGATATTAGCTGTGGTTATTGTAAAAAATTACATGAATCTGTTGGTGAATTAAACAGCCAAGGTGTTACGGTGCGTTATCTGGCTTATCCACGCCAAGGTGCAGATAGCGACGTAGGAAAGAAAATGGCATCTATTTGGTGCAATGGCCTACAACAAAAAGCATTAACTCAAGCGTTTAAAGGTGAAGAAGTTGCCATGATTGAAGATTGCAAAATTGACCTAAGTAAACATATGAGTGTGGGTAATTTATTCAAAGTGACGGGAACACCAGCAATCATCCTACCGGATGGGCAATTACTGCCTGGCTACATGAAACCGGATGCCCTTGTTCAATTACTCAACGAAAAATAGTTAATTATTGTGAATGTAGAAACACTCTTACAACAAAGACAGCAGCAAAGTTCTGCCGCTCAACTTCCTGGCTTGCCTGAGCTATTACAACGAATTTACCAGCATCGGGGCATCACGGATATCACTCAGTTAGAGCGCAAAGCAGCTAATTTATTGGATTATCGGACATTATCGGGTGTTGATAAGGCATTGCCCCTACTTTATCGTGCGTTAAATGAACATGAAGCTATTACTATTGTTGGGGATTTCGATGCGGACGGAGCAACCAGTACGGCATTAGCTATTAGAGCTCTAAAATCAATGGGGTATAGAAATATCAATTATATCGTTCCGAACCGTTTTGAAAATGGTTATGGATTAACGCCATTGGTTGTCGAAGAAGCCCGTAAACGCGGAACGAATCTCATTATTACCGTTGATAATGGCATCTCATCCCATGAAGGGGTTGCAGTAGCTAATCAATATGGAATGAATGTAATTATTACCGATCACCATCTGCCGGGGGAAACTTTGCCTGCTGCGGATGCGATAATCAACCCGAACTTAAATGAATGTTGCTTTGTATCTAAATCATTAGCCGGGGTTGGTGTCACATTTTATTTAATGTCTGCCTTACGTGCATATCTACGTCAGCAAGGGTGGTTTGTGCAGCAAGGGCTAGCAGAGCCTAATTTAGCCGAGTACCTTGATTTGGTTGCATTAGGAACTGTTGCAGACGTGGTTCCTCTTGATACAAATAACCGCATTTTAGTTCACCAAGGGCTAAATCGTGTTAGAGCTGGGCGCTGTTGTGCGGGTATTAAAGCCCTCATAGAGGTTTCCAAACGTGATTTACCAAGACTAGTGGCAAATGATTTTGGGTTTGCGCTTGGCCCTAGGCTAAATGCGGCAGGCAGATTAGATGATATGTCAGTGAGCATTGAATTATTACTGACAGACGATATGGCGTATGCAAGGGAACTGGCAAATGAGTTAGATGGGCTGAATCAAACTCGCCGTGAGATTGAAGCGGGTATGCAGCAAGAAGCGCTCGTGTTTTTTAATCAATTCGAATACGGTGAAAGCCAGTTACCAAATGGCTTAGCCATTTATCATCCTGAATGGCATCAGGGGGTTGTCGGTATACTCGCCTCAAGGATCAAAGAACAATATCATCGTCCTGTTATCGCTTTTGCTCCTGCGGGTGATGGTTTATTAAAAGGTTCTGGGCGTTCCATTCAGGGTGTCCATATGCGGGATGCATTAGAACGGTTAAATACATTACAACCCGGGATTATGCAAAAATTTGGTGGCCATGCAATGGCAGCAGGCTTAACTTTGCATGTTGATCAATTTGACGCTTTTAAACATCACTTTGAATTATTGATGGGTGAATTAGTTCAACCTGAGCAATTGGCTGGGGTAATCTGGAGTGATGGCGAACTTTCACGCAATGAGTTTTGTTTAGAAACTGCTGAACTTATTCGAGAAAGTGGCCCATGGGGACAAGCATTTCCGGAACCTATATTTGATGGTGAATTCCAATTATTACAGCAAAGGCTTGTTGGTGAGCGCCATTTGAAACTTATGCTGGAACCCGTGAATGGTGGGCCAATGTTAGATGCAATTATGTTTAATATTGATGTTCGTCGATGGCCAGATAACAGCATCAAAAAAGCGAAAATAGCCTTTAAATTAGATGTGAACGAATATCGTGGACAAAAAAACGTCCAGCTAATGATTGAGCATATTTGGCCTGATTAAGCCTATCATAAACGGCGGAATAACCAGCAAATAGCGTTTGATGGCGCTATAAACATGAGATAAATTCCGCTATACTAAGCGGTTTGTGAATAAAAAATTATTTTTGACTAACCATAAGATATTGAAAAATGACGTTTGAAATAAACCCAGTAAAAAATAAGATTCAGGACCTGTCTGAACGGACAGTGGTTCTGAGGGGGTATCTTTGACTATGATGCCAAGAAAGAACGCTTAGAAGAAGTCAATGCTGAGCTTGAACAGCCTGATGTGTGGAATGAACCCGAGAGGGCGCAAGCCCTTGGTAAAGAACGCTCATCTCTTGAAGCAATTGTTGAAACGATTGACCAGATGACGCAAGGCCTTGAAGATGTTGAGGGTTTATTAGAGCTTGCGGTTGAAGCTGATGACGAAGACACATTCAATGAAGCTGAAGCTGAACTAGAGCAATTAGAAGGCAAATTAGAGCAACTTGAATTTCGCCGTATGTTCTCTGGCGAATACGATAGTGCAGATTGCTACATTGATTTACAAGCGGGTTCTGGCGGTACTGAAGCTCAAGATTGGGCAAGTATGTTATTGCGTATGTACTTGCGTTGGGCCGAGTCAAAGGGCTTTAAAACCGAGATTATCGAAGAGTCTGATGGTGATGTTGCTGGGCTAAAATCGGCAACAGTCAAAATTATTGGTGACTATGCCTACGGGTGGTTAAGAACGGAAACTGGTGTTCACCGTTTGGTTCGTAAGAGTCCGTTTGACTCAGGAGGGCGTCGCCATACTTCTTTTAGTTCTGCGTTTATTTATCCTGAAGTTGATGATGATATTGATATCGAAATCAATCCAGCGGATTTGCGTATTGATGTATACCGTGCATCTGGTGCGGGTGGTCAGCACGTAAACAAAACGGAATCAGCGGTACGTATCACACATATTCCAACCAATATTGTGACGCAATGCCAGAATGACCGTTCGCAGCATAAAAATAAAGACCAAGCTATGCGCCAGTTAAAAGCGAAGCTATACGAACTGGAAATGCAAAAGAAAAATGCAGACAAGCAAGCGATGGAAGAGAACAAATCTGATATTGGCTGGGGAAGCCAGATTCGTTCTTATGTCCTTGATGATGCAAGAATTAAAGATTTACGTACTGGTGTGGAAACGCGTAACACGCAAGCCGTACTGGATGGTGATTTGGATAAATTCATTGAAGCTAGTTTAAAAGCTGGCCTGTGAGGAAAAAATGTCTCAGGAACAACAAGGTGTTGAACAAGCACCTGATTTGAATAACGAACTTAAAGCACGTAAAGAAAAATTAGCGGCACTGCGTGAAAAGGGTATTCCATTTCCAAACGATTTTCGTCGTGAAGATATTTCCGATAAAATTCATGCGCAATATGATGATAAAACCTCAGAAGAGCTTGAAGACCTAAATATTGAAGTGTCGATTGCTGGCCGTATGATGACTCGTCGTATTATGGGTAAAGCTTCGTTTGCAACGTTACAGGACGTTGGCGGACGCATTCAAATTTATGTATCGCGTGATGATTTAGCGGAAGGCATCTATAACGAACAGTTTAAAAAATGGGACTTAGGCGATATTTTAGGTGCTAAAGGCCGTTTATTTAAAACCAAAACGGGTGAGTTAACTGTTCATTGTCATGAAGTTCGTTTATTAACCAAAGCGTTGCGTCCATTGCCTGACAAATTCCACGGTTTATCAGACCAAGAAACACGTTATCGTCAGCGTTACCTTGACTTAATTGCGAATGATGAATCTCGTCATACTTTTATTGTTCGTTCTAAGATCCTAGCTGAAGTACGTAACTTTATGGTTAGCTACGGTTTTATGGAAGTGGAAACACCAATGATGCAGGTCATCCCTGGTGGTGCTTCTGCGCGTCCATTTGTGACTCACCATAATGCATTAGATATCGATATGTACTTACGTATCGCACCTGAATTATATCTGAAACGCTTAGTTGTAGGTGGTTTCGAACGCGTATTTGAAATCAACCGTAACTTCCGTAATGAGGGGTTATCCCCACGTCATAATCCAGAGTTCACAATGATGGAACTCTATATGGCTTATGCTGATTACCGTGATCTAATCGCATTGACTGAAGATTTGTTCCGTACACTGACACAAAAAGTGTTAGGCAATACTGTTGTTCAGTATGGGGAACAAGAGTTCGATTTCGGTAAGCCATTTACTAAAATGACGATGAAAGAAGCTATTTGCAAATATCGCCCAGAAACGAATGTTGCTGATTTGGATGATATGGATAAAGCGGTGGCGATAGCTCAGTCTATCGGTATTAAGATTGAAAAGAGCTGGGGCTTAGGCCGCGTACAGTGTGAAATCTTCGAAGAAGTTGCAGAAAGCCACTTGATTCAGCCAACATTTATTACTGAGTACCCAGCTGAAGTTTCACCGTTAGCGCGTCGTAATGATGACAACCCATTTATTACCGACCGTTTTGAATTCTTCATTGGTGGTCGTGAAATCGGTAACGGTTTCTCGGAATTAAATGACGCAGAAGATCAAGCTGAGCGTTTTGCTGAGCAAGTACGTCAAAAAGATGAAGGTGATGACGAAGCAATGTTCTATGATGAAGACTATGTCACCGCATTAGAACATGGTTTACCGCCAACAGCAGGTTTAGGCATCGGTATTGACCGTATGGTGATGTTATTCACTAACAGCCATACTATTCGCGATGTTATTTTATTCCCCGCTTTACGTCCTAGCAAAGCTTAAATACCATTATGCCCGGTTAATTCCGGGCATATATTTACATTTATAAGCAATCAATATTACTCTCCTCATGTTTTATTCAAATGCTTCATTTTAGGTTAAAGATAAAACACCATTTACTAGACGTTAAATGAGTAACATGGAATAAAATCACTGAATAGTGTTTTTTGAGTGATTACGGCTATGTGAACGCTATATTTTTATTAAAAATAAATTTGAGTTACGAATCGTATCAATTTAATATAAGTAATTCCGACAGATAACTGCTATGCTTTGTTACGTAGTTGGAAATTATGTAGCTGAAATGTCGATAAATTCGTTTTTTATAAATTATTGATTTTAAATGTAATTTTTAATTGCTGTTAGTTTTTAGAATTGAATTAAGTAGGTTACCCATATTTTGAATGATGATGGTTATTGCCATGTCGCAGGTTTAAAGTGTGTCAGCAGCTTGATAAATGAAAAGTAGGTGTGTTTATTGTTAGCCATCATTTTATTTGTTAACAATTGTTACAGGGACAGAACTAAAATGAGAATTTACTTGAAAGGTATCTAATTGTTAGCAAGGTTTATTGAGCAACCTAATCGTTATCTGACATAAAATAATAAAAAATTCCGGTAAAGGTGTTAATTTATCTCTTTATAAGGACTGCTAGCGGAAATTAGCTCATAAATTTAATAGAAATGTAGCAATAAAATAATTTTAAAACTAAAGTTAAGTTAATCTAAATTTATGAGATGACTCTATTTCTACATTCGGGCTTATAGAAAATAGCTAATTTTTAGCTTACACTAAGTTTTTTGGACATCATTATAATAGCGAAGAAAAGTGCTGGTAAGGTAACCATATGTTTTTAAAAAAATAAATTTCATGTTGCATTTTTGCTTATAGCAGGTACAGCTCTTCTTTCAGGTTGTACATTTGGTTCAGACACATACAATACAGCAACACCGAATACCCCAAGTAAACAAACAGTCAATACGAGTACCACTCAGCCGGTAACACAATCGACTGTTGCTACCAATCCAGATCAGGTTGATAACTCTTATCCTGAATCTCAAAAAGTTTTAAACAGCGCAATTAACCGTACACCAGTTGCTTCTACAACTTATGGTGAAGCGGGTGCTGACCAGCAAACATTTGCTCATTTGAATACGTGTGTTAAAGAATTAAACGCGCTCAAAACACTATCACCAAAAGATTACAATCGCTTAGTAGGTTCATTTAAAGAAGTTAGCGAAATCAACCGTCTATATCGACAAGTTGAAGGGACTGCTAGCCCTGACACAATTGAACTCTTACAAATGGCAATAGAGTCTAAAACTAAAGTGTTGTGTGCAAAAGTTCGTTATAACTCAGTATTGTCTACCGAATCAACATTGAAGAAAATTAGTGGATTATGAGAATAAACCTTAGGCTTTGTGTGTCACTGGCACTTGTTACGACTTTTTTTAGTCATGCTCCAAAAGCAGAGCGCTTTAACAATGTAATTGATGATTTTGATACTTACCTTCAAATGGAAAAAGAAGGCAAAGTACAAGAGCAAAAACAACAATTGCCAGTTAATACACAAAACCAAGGTTATGATATCTTTTCTTCGCTATCTACCGTTCCTGCGCCAAAAGAGAAGCAAAAATCTGCGGCAGCGAATAAAGGAACTAAAGGCAAAACTACAGGGAAAAGTAAATCTGCTGCTACATCAACGAAGAAAGCAGATGTAGCGAAAGCAGACCCTGTAGAGCCAGAAAAAACGACTTTTCCTGAAGTGTGTGCGGTGGCGACAGAAAATGGCGTAGCGCCTATTTTATTGTCGTCTTACCCTTATTTTTTTCAAAGCAACCAATGGGATCCTGCTTATCTAGCAAAAGATTTTGCAAAGTATCAATTGGTTCTTGACCCACTCGGCTTATATTCATCTAAATTTGCTAAGCCTACAGGTATTAATACCTCTGCTTATCTTGAGCAACTGGCGCAATTAATTGAACGCCAGCAATTAACACATCTATATAAGTTTGGTATTGCTCAAGGAGTAGGCCAGCTTATTGCCTATAATCATTTACTCAATGATGATCAACTCGTTTCTGAACTTATTAATCATAATAAGAGTATTGCGCAATTAACGCAGACAATTACCGAAAAACAATTTGAGATTGATAAACTAAACGACGAAGTTCTGAAGAGTAAAGAGCATATAGCCCAGCTACAGGCGGTTGTAAATTCATCAGATGATCAGTCTTTAATTGACACGTTAAAGGCTAAATTGGCGGATGCCCAAAAAACAATTGAGCAAAAGCAAAATAGTCTTGAACAATTAAGTCAAGAAAATCAGCAAACCCAAGAAACGATTGCCCAGCTTGAGAAACAATTAAATGAAAGTGTTGTCGAACAAGCCCAACTTAAACAGCAATTAGCAGAGAAAGAACAACAATTTGCTACCGCAAATTTGAAAATTGAGCAATTAACCGCTGATATTGCAAAATTGGAGTCAGAGGCTAAAAATCAACTGCAACTTGTTGGTAATACTGATGAACAAATGAAGTCAGTGACAGCTGAACTTTTACAGCAAAAAGAGTTGTTAAAACAGAAAGAAAATGAATTAGCTACGGCTAAAAGTGAAAAAGATGATGTCCAATCTTCTTTGGTCGCTCAGCAAGAGAAAAGTAAATCATTAGAGTCACAAAACCAGCAACTACAAGCCCAGTTAGTCGAAAAAGAACAATTAGCGAAAAGCATTCAAGCTTCTTTGGCGGAAAAAACTGAACAAGCTGAGCAAAAAGTTGCATTAGAAAATGCCTTAAAAGTTGCCCAGGAACAGCTGAATTCATATCAAAGTACGCAAAATACGTTAGAAAAACAGTTAGCTCAAAGTGAAAAACAGCAAGCCGAGTTGCAGGCAAAACTCCGCCAGCAAGAGCACGATTACGTTACGGCACAGGCGCAACTGAAACAAGCGAACGCAGATCTACAAAAGCTCCAAGGGGAGATGGAAAAACAGACCGCCTTGATGAGCCAAGCCAGCGACCAACAAGTTAAAGCGTTGACCGCGGATTTAAACAAACAACTCGCTTTGTTGAAGCAAAAAGAAGACGGGTTGAAGAAAGCTGAAACGGAGAGCCAAACCACCCGTGAGGCGCTCGCCAAACAGCAAGCGGACGCAAAAGCGTTAGCGGAGAAAAACCAGCAGCTTGCTGCCGAATTGCAACAAAAAGCGCAACAAGCGGAAAAAATTCAAGCGTCCTTAGCCGAGCAGACGGCGAGGGCTGCCGAGAAGGTGGCGTTAGAAGCCGAACTGGCTGAGGCGAAAAAACAGTTAGCCGAGCACCAAACGGCGCAAAATGCGTTGTCCAAACAGTTTGCGAACAGTGAAAAACAGCAAGCCGAGTTGCAGGCGAAACTCCGCCAACAAGAGCAAAATTACGTTACGGCACAGGCGCAACTGAAACAAGCGAACACGGATTTGCAGAAGCTGAAGAATGAAGTTGAAACAAAAACAGCTTTAATGAATCAAGCCAGTGACCAACAGATTAAAGCGCTGACGGCAGATTTAAACAAACAACTCGCTTTGCTGAAGCAAAAAGAAGACGGGTTGAAGAAAGCTGAAACGGAAAGTAAAGTAACTCGTGAGGCGCTCGCCAAACAGCAAGCAGATGCAAAAGCGTTAGCGGAGAAAAACCAGCAGCTTGTTACGCAACTGAAACAGAAAGCGCAGCAAGCAGATAAGATCCAAGCATCTTTAGCAGAGCAAACTGCCAAATTAGCACAAAAAATTACGTTAGAGTCTGAATTAGCAACAGCAAAAAAACAGTTGGCTGAGCAGCAAGCAGCACAGAATGTTTTATCAAAACAATATGTTGAGAGCCAAAAGCAACAGCAACAATTGCAAGAAAACTTAAAACAAAATGAACAAAATTTTGTTAATGCTCAAAAACAATTGGAACAGGCTAATGCAGAACTGCTGAAATTACAAAAAGATGTTGAAAAACAAACAGCGCTAGTAGGTCAAGCAAGTGACAAGCAAGTTAAAGCGTTAACTGCGGACTTAAATAAACAAGTTACATTATTGAAAGAAAAAGAAAGCGCTATTGCCAAGTTAGAATCTGAGAAAAAATCAATTAGTGACGCTCTTGCTGCCCAAGAAAGTGAGAAGAAAAAACTTGACCAGCAAAACCAGCAATTTACTAAGCAGACTAAGGCTCAAGAAGACAAAATCAGCAAACTTGAAAGTGATATTGCGGCTAAAACAAAGAAACAGTCTGAAATTGAGCAAAAACTGACAGACACGAATAAACTTCTTGGTGATTTAAAAGCGAACTCTCAAAAAGAGTTGGCATTAGCACAAGAGAAATTGAAAAAACTACAAACGGAATTGGATTCAAGTAAATCCATTTCGAGTGATGAAGCTTTAAAATCACAAATTATGGCGTTAAATCGACAGATAACTCAATTACAAAATGAAAATGATGCATTAAAAGCAAGAGGTGGTTCGAAATCGAGTACTGGTCTGGCTGGGCGAATTCCTCCTAGCAAAGATGCAAAAGTGATTGCCGCAGAAAATGCGAAGAAAAACCAAAAAATTATTGAGCAAATTACCGCTCAAAAATACAGTAAGCTCGATAGCAATACTTACTATAAAATCATTCAAGTTGGCTCACCGATAAAAGACGTGAAAAATAAAGACGTGACTTTTATTATGAGAGAGCAATTAACTGACGGTAAGGTTACGGTGTTGTATACCGATCAAAACCCTGTCACATTACCTTATAATCAGTTACCTGCACCATTAAACTCCTTTGTCGAACGAGCAGGGGAAGGGGGAATGGTTAAAGTCTATATTAAACCTGAAGGTGGGTATGGCGTTGAAGGCATACCAGGTGAGGTACCACCAAACTCCATGTCAATTATTGATTTAAAAATAATCAAAGCGAAATAGCATAGCTTTTATTTAAGGTTATCTTAAAGGTAATTTGTCACTGAAAGGCAAATTACCTTTTTTGTGATGTATCAATCTGAAAGAAGTATAAGAAGTATAAGAAGTGAATGTGAATATTTAAAGGAAGGATTTGATGTTTGCCTTTCTGCCAGATTATAGTGAAGTTTAAACTTCTATAACTGACAGGGCATGAGTTAGAGTCTTACTGAGCGGTTAAGCTGCTATTCTTGACCGACTCGGTGTGTAGCCAAACCGTTTTCGATAAGTTTGGGTGAAGTAAGATTGACTTGAAAAGCCAGCTTCCATAGAAACCTCTACAATACTCATTGTGTAGTGGTCAACTAAAATTGGCCACGGTTTTAGAGTTTTTCCGGTATTGGTTTTCTGATTCGTTTGGTGGTAATCCACCGTTATATTCATGCGGCCTGACTTCGCTGTAATACCCGACGATATAATCCGTTATTGCATGGGCTGCTTCACTGAAGCTGATGTAGCCGGTCACCGGCACCCACTCATTTTTCAGACTTCTGAAGAAGCGCTCCATCGGGCTGTTATCCCAGCAGTTACCACGCCTACTCATACTTTGTTTTATCCGGTATCGCCACAGTAACTGTCGGAACTGCCTGCTTGTATAGTGGCTACCCTGATCACTGTGGAACATGAGCCCGGATGGCTTATTTCGTATTTCCCATGCCATTTTCAGCGCTTTGGTTGTCAGTTTGCTGTCCGGAGAAAATGACATTGCCCAGCCCACGGGTTTCCTTGCGAACAGGTCGAGTACAACGGCCAGGTATGCCCAGCGTTTACCGGTCCAGATATACGTTACGTCGCCGCACCATACCTGATTGGGCTCTGTCACTGCGAACTGTCGCTCAAGGTGGTTCGGGATAGCAATGTGTTCATGACCGCCACGTTTATACCGGTGAACAGGCTGCTGACAGCTCACCAGCCCCATCTCCTTCATTAGCCGTCCGGCAAGCCATCGTCCCATCCGGAAGCCCCTGTGTGTTGCCATTACAGCGATACTTCTTGCACCTGCTGAGCCATGACTGAGGCCGTGCAGCTCCTGAACCTGACTACGTAATACGGCTCTCCTGCCGTCCGGATTGTCAGGCCGGTTTTCCCGGTATCTATAGCTGCTGCGGTGAACTCCGAACACGCAGCAAAGAGTGGCCACAGGATAATGCGCTCTGAGTTTCCCGATCACCGAGACCTGTTCAGGGAGTCTGACATCAAGAGCGCGGTAGCCTTTTTTAATATTTCGTTTTCCATTTCAATACGTTGAATTTTTTTCTTCAGCTCACGTATCTCAATTTGTTCCGGCGTGATAGGGGATGCTTTCGGTGTTTTGCCTGCCCGTTCGTCCCGTAATTGCTTTACCCACCGCGTCAAGGTGGAAAGCCCGATATTCATGGCTTTCGCGGCATCTGCAACTGTATAGTTCTGATCCACAACCAGCTGGGCTGATTCACGTCTGAATTCTGCACTGAAATTTCGTTTTTTCATTAAGGCACCTGTGTTGTTCTGAGGTGAGCATATCACCTCTGTTCAGGTGGCCAAATTTATTAAACCACTACATTGTAGTATTAATTAATAACTGGTGTGCATACATAATACGTTTTTCACTGATCCATGCGCGTGGTGACGTTGCATAAACGGTATTGAACAGTTCTTTAAATGTTGTTAATCCCATACCAAAAGTACGTGCGAACTCACTTAATTTCCACTCTTTAAGATAATTATTTTCCATAAACATTTGTAGACGTTCTATTTGGCGACTACTTAGCTGTCTAAAATTAGATAGCAATAAAGCACCTTGTTCACTGTAGCTTAGTAATAACAGTAATTCACTTACTCGGAGTGAGAAAATGACGTCAGGGTATTCGTTATTAACAAATGTATTTAAGCTTGATTTGATTTCTTCAATGAGAGGGGATGAATTAAATTTAATAATATCAGAGGGTAAGCCTTCATTGCGGTCTATTTCGCTTAATTCAGTGCCATGGTTAGCGATGAAACTACGCAAAAAGTTATCATCCAAGGATATCCAAAGTAATTTGCAACTTGTTGTTTCAGTGAGCTGTAGTGAGTAAGCTCCCTGTTTGTGATATAAGATATCGCCTTCATTTAAAGATTGTGAGTTAGCTGGGGTTTCTAGTAACACAGAGCCTTGTTCTATGATTAAAAGCCCTTTAGTTTCTAAGTCAATAATGTTATGGGCCGCGTTACTATCAATGTTTATCTGTTTAATGAAGTGTCGATTTGGTGAGTTTATTGCTTGCATGACTATACCTTTTTAATCGTATTTAAATATAAATTCAAAATAAAATATTCAACTATTCCTATCTGGTGATATAAAGCATGGATGTTATTAGTATGATTGAAATTATATAAATCGATTAATTTTGTGTCACATTATAATTCTAAATATAAATAAATGTTTCTAAATATACTTTTTTCGAGTTGTTTGTGTGAATTGCTCGGTATTTTTTGTGTCATTGGTGGGGTGATTTAATTATTATACTTATAATTTTAATTAGTTTGGATTTTTAATCTGAATTGATAAAATTAGTCGTATGTTAATATGTTATCGTTTTTTACACCTAAACCGTGTTTTTTTTCTACTTTCTTCTTACTTATCATTTTTAGCATAGTAATATGAATTTTAGCTATGCTAATGATGATTCTAGATTTCGGCAAAACCATCATTTATTAATTTTATTAATGTAATTAATGGTTATTAATCTAAGTTATTTATTTTTTCAATCGATATGATTGATTTTGTTTGTTAAAATGTGAGGGGATTGCTGTTTATTTG
The DNA here is from genome assembly GCF_033681625.1 of Providencia sp. PROV109. Lineage (NCBI taxonomy): Bacteria > Pseudomonadati > Pseudomonadota > Gammaproteobacteria > Enterobacterales > Morganellaceae > Providencia > Providencia sp. PROV109. Next base: position 3,205,297 of record NZ_CP096320.1, on the reverse strand, counting down.
TGACTTTAGTCTCATTTTTTAATTGATAGGTTTCTGTAATTGCTTTAATAGGTATTTTAAATATATATTTTTATAAATAGTTCCTTAGGGTTACTACTTGTTGTTCGCCATTTTTCAACATCTTTGTGCTTTATTATTTCTCCTCATGTTGTACTTTGCTTTAAATAGAGGACTAAGCTTGAGCTATAGGCTCACTAATTATGGCTCTTGTTTCTGAGTTGCTCGCTTGTTTACTTTAGCTGGTAAATCAGGGACTGGTTTACGATCATCAAGTAAATGACGTATAGCGAGAATTGGGTGATGGATTAACATCTTCGGGCCAGCCCAGCGCATAACTAGCTTCATCTGCTCTCTCATTTTGGGTTGGTAACAATGGATTGGACATTGTTTACATGCTGGTTTTTCTTCTCCATATCGGCATTTTTCTAATCTATTAACGGCATAGGAAAATAGTTTTTGATAAAAATCAGGTGATTCTGCTGGTGCTGGATAGGCTTTCTCATAGATTTTTATCATTTTTTCAATCGTTTTAATTTCACGGTGAATGCGTTTGCCAACCATAGAAACTTCTCTATAAAAACAAAACATATATTTAATATACAACTTATAACTGATTAATGATAATTTTTTTGTATTTTTATTGATGGGACTCAATAAAGTGGTGAGTTCTCGACGTAACAAAAGAGGGTAATAAAAAATTACCCTCTTATATTAGTGTGAAACAACACTAGCTAACGTTAAATGATCGATAAAATATCATTATCTTTTAGGATGTTAGCCCAGTTTTTGAATTTCATTATGTGTGAAAAACAACTAATACTATTATCGTGATAACCTATTGACTCGAGAGCATTATTTTTTGCATTTCATCTTTAAGATGTAATTTTTCTTTTTTTAGCTTAGCGACATGCTCATTGTAACCAGCACCAGAAGGCCCTTCTAATTTGCTGATTTCTTTGTCGAGTTGATGATGTTTTTCATAAAGAGTTTGAAAACGGGGATGTGTAGAGATTAATTTTGAAACTAAATCTTGATCTGCTGATAACATACTACCTCCTCAGAATATATTAAGCCTCAGTTTCAGTATAAACAGTGCATGCATTTTGTACATCCAAATAGCTTGTAATTTACATAATTTTTATTAGTTTTATGATCCTTCTACTAGAATTAAGTAGTATTACATGGCTTTTACCTGAGTTATCTATATTTTTGTAATTAAGAATCATCTATAGTGATAATTGCGGTGTAAATGACTTAACATGGATAAAAGACTGGTTTTAAAAATTAGTTTTGTGTTCTTAAATAGGAATAAATAATGAAAAAAGCGATTTTATCTGTAATGGCGGCGGCACTAATTTCATCTTGTGCAGTAGCAACGGAAGATTTGGAAAAGATCGCGCCATACCCAAAAGCAGAATCGGGTATGACTCGTCATGTGATTGAATTAACCAAGCAACAAAATGAAAATGACTTTATGGTTGAGTTAGTTATTGGAAAAACGATCAAAGCAGATTGTAACCGCCAATGGTTTATGGGTGATCTAGACAGAAAGACGTTGGAAGGCTGGGGCTATGATTATTATAAACTCGACGAAGTAAAAGGCCCTGCATCTACTATGATGGGATGCTCTGAGCCTGCAAAAGACCGTTTTGTGACGACTCAATTAGGCGATGATGCATTTGTGCGTTATAACAGCAAATTACCGATTGTGGTTTATGCTCCGAAAGATATGCAAGTAAAATATCGTATCTGGTCTACAGACGATAAATTAATTGATTCAGTTACAAAATAAATATTAAAGAAAATGCCGCATTTAGCGGCATTCAGACTGCTGACAAACATATTATGTTTGGCGACAAGTCTAATAGGTTTTGAAAATAAATCAGGAAAATCAATTTATTGATTTTCGGCTGATAACACAAAGCGGGAAAAACCACGCTTTTATCCCGCTTTGTCAACAACCTCAAATGCCGCATTTAGCGGCATTTTTTATAGAAACCAATTTAGCGAATAACGAAGACAGATGTTTTCGCATGGCGCACGATTGCAGAGGCTGTTGAACCTAATAAATAGGTTGAAGTGCTTGGGTGATGGGAGCCAACAACAATGAGATCTGCGCTAATTTCTTGCGCATAATCTAAAATTTCATCTTTAGCTGAACCAATACCAATTTTGCAGTTAATCCGTTCATCAGCAACTTTGATATCTTTAATGACTTCTTCTAACGCACGCATTGCAAGGATTGAGCGTTCCGCAGAATCTTTGTTGCTTTCTGGTAATGCGGCAATTTCAATACCAAAAAATAACTCAAGGCTCGGAATAACGGATAGAAAATGAATTTCAGCTGAGCTTAGTTGCGCTAGTGCCTCAACGTGTTTGATGATCTCTTGGTTTAATTCATCTTCTAACAAATCAATAGGGACTAGGATTTTTTTATACATAGCTACCTCATTTTCGTATTATTTAAAATTAATTACAAAAGGTTATCTACAATATACTATAAGTTAAATGAAAAGTAATAAATGCTATAACGTGCGCATTTATAGCGATAATCTAAAAATGACATAGCTTCTTCTTTGAAAAGAAAGAATAATTATTATCAACTCTCAGTGTTATTTACAAATCACACAGAGACTTTTAACAAAATATATGCGAAGATTGCGGTAATTTGCTTAACTAATTGATTTGAATGTATTATTTGAATGATAATTGTTTTGTTTTTCATTAAAGAACCCATTTTATGACTATGAATAATGCTTCAACACAGAAAAAAAGTGATTTTGAAATCCAACAAATAAAATTTAAAGCCGCAAAAAAAAGTACCTTAGTCAGTGTTGTCGTAAATATTTTCTTATCGATTTGGCAGATAATTGTTGGTATTTTTTCTCATTCTTCCGGGTTAGTCGCTGACGGTATTCATACATTATCGGATTTGGTCGCTGATTTTGTGGTGTTGATAGCCAATAAGAAAAGCCACAAGAAGCCAGATGAAGACCATCCATATGGTCATTTTCGTTATGAAAATGGCGCTTCATTAATATTAGGTATTATTTTATTAATTGTGGGCGTGGGAATGGTTTGGTCAGCGATTGAAAAATTACTGAAACCTGAGTTAATTCCTGAAGTTCACTCAATTGCATTGATTGTTGCACTGATTGCTTTAGTCGCAAAAGAGGGGCTGTTTCGCTATATGTTGCATGTCGCGAAGAAAGTAAACTCCAGTATGTTAGTGGCGAATGCATGGCATGCTCGTTCCGATGCGGCTTCCTCCCTAGTGGTGGCCATTGGTATTGTTGGTAGCTTGTGTGGGTTTAAAATTTTTGACCCACTGGCCGCGTTGATTGTAGGGACATTTGTTTTTCGGATGGGGTTTAAATTCACCAATCAATCCATGCAAGATTTAATGGATAAAGGCGCAGACGAAGAAACTTTGCAGGAAATCCGTTCTGTTTTGGATAATATTAGTGAGTTATCAGGATATCATGATTTAAAAACACGTAAATCGGGTGACTTTTTATTGGTGGATGTGCATTTAGAGCTTGATGGAAATATGAGTATTACTGTTGGCCATGAAATTGCGGTAAATGTGCGTAAAAAATTGATGGAAAACCCATTAATTTTGGATGTTATGACCCACCTTGACCCGTATGACAAAGACGCTAAGCATTAATCATACATTTATTTTATTTTTCGATAAAAACCGAGCTTTAAAGTGGCTCGGTTTTTTATTGCAAGCTATTATGTAAAATCAACACATTAATTATTGCACCTGATTGATAACAAGGCGAAAATTAATAAGCAGTTTCAAGATGGCACAATAAGGTATTTGTTTCAAAATATAGGGCAAATGTAGCAAACCCCAAAAAATGCTCTCTATAGTGATTATTGAACGATTGAGGAAAAAATGCGGTTAACTCAAGAACAATGTCAGACATTTCGCGCCCCAAAGGTTATTGCCCTTACTAATCAAAATGGTATGAAGGTTATTCTCAGTAGCCTAGGAGCTAGTTGGGTTAGCTGTATACTTCCGCTAGCAACAGGAAAACGAGATGTTGTTTTAGGTTCACCCAATATGGCTAAACAGATGGAACAGGGGGTATACCTTGGTTCAATCGTTGGGCGAGTTGCTAACCGCATAAACAATTCACAATTCACGCTAAATGAACAGCATTATCAACTTTCGAATAACCAAGGTGTACATTGCTTGAATGGTGGAAAACACAGTTTTAGCCATCGCATATGGGGTATTTTTCAACCAACACCCCAAAAAGCTGTTTTTTCTTTGACGTCGCCTGTTGGTGATCAAGGCTTTCCGGGGCAGTTAGACGTTGAAGTGAGCTATGAACTTACAGAAGATAATCAAGTCGTTATTCACCATGCTTATCAATCGACAGAAGCTTACCCTGTTAATCTTGCGAATCACATCTACTTTAACTTAGCGGGGGAGGACTCGGTCAGAACGGCTTTGGAACATGATTTATATATTGATGCAGACCAATATTTGCCGACAGATATGGACGGTATCCCAACGGGAGAGTGGTATAACGTTGCAGATACAAATTTTGATTTTCGCCAAAGTAAACGGATTGGCCGAGATTTCTTACAAGATGATGACCAACGTCGTGTTGGGGGGTATGACCATACGTTTATATTAAACAACACATTAACCGATGGTCTGCAGACGGTGGCAACCCTCGGGGCACCAAGTGGTGATGTGCGGCTAAATATCGCAACCACGCAGCCTGCATTACATGTGTACAGTGGAAATAACCTGCTTGCAACGTCGGGGAAAACACGAACGTATGTCCCTTATTCAGGGGTAGTGATAGCAACTCAGTTTCCAGCAGATGCAATCAATCACCCTGAGTGGGGAGAACAATACAGTTCGATTGCATTTCCTCAACAAATGTACCAAAACCAAACGCGTTACCAATTTGTTTTCTAATACAATAGTGAATATTCAGCGCCTCTATATTAAGGCGCTGAATTACTCGCCAGTTAATGCTCGCCAGTTAATAATTTCCTTAGTCTTAAATAACGAATAGATCCATATATTCATTGACAGGCATTTTTTCTAGCATTGGCTTATCGAGAGAGGCTTTTAAAATTCGAATTTGTTGAGCCTCTGGGAATTGCCTTGCTAAATTAATTCTAAATTTATTTAATAACAATGGCATCCCTTCTTTACGGCGGCGTTTATGGCCAACAGGATATTCGATAACAACTTCATCAAGCACTTGCCCATCCTTCAATGTAATGGTTAACCCATTGCTAATCGAACGTTTTTCAGGGTCATGATAGTCTCGGGTAAACTGTGCATCTTCAGTGCAATGCATTTTTGCACGTAATGCATCAATACGCTCATCTTTGGCAATATTATCTTCATAATCAGCAGCCGTTAAACGACCAAAAATTAATGGGATAGCGACCATATATTGAATGCAATGGTCACGATCTGCCGGATTATGTAATGGGCCTTTTTTATCAATGATACGAATACAAGCTTCATGAGTGCGTATGGCAATAGACTCAATATCTTGAGCCGTTTTTCCTAATTTTTCGAGGGTTTGGTGGAGTTGTAACGCTGCCTCTACTGCTGTTTGGGAATGAAACTCAGCAGGGAAAGAAATCTTAAACAACACATTTTCCATAACATAGGAGCCATAAGGACGTTGAAAACACAGGGGTTGTCCATTAAATAAAACATCGTAGAAGCCCCAGGTTTTAGCCGTTAGCGCCGTTGGATAGCCCATTTCCCCTTTTTGAGCCATTAAAGCCAGCCGTACAGCACGGGAGGTGGCGTCACCTGCCGCCCATGACTTGCGAGACCCTGTATTGGGGCTGTGGCGGTAGGTACGTAAGCTGTGACCATCAATCCACGCTTGGGAAACAGCATTGAGAATTTGTTCTCTTTCCAGCCCCAATAGATGAGAAACAACCGCAGTTGATGCCACTTTGACTAAAATAACATGGTCGAGCCCGACTTGGTTAAAGGCATTTTCTAGTGCGATGCAGCCTTGAATTTCATGCGCTTTAATTAATGCGGTCAAAACATCTCTAATAACTAGCGGGGGCTTGCCTTTCGCAATGTTTTCACGAGAAAGCCAATCCGCAGTGGCTAAAATACCACCAAGGTTATCCGACGGGTGGCCCCATTCGGCAGCCAGCCAAGTGTCATTAAAGTCGAGCCAACGGCACATTGTGCCAAGATTAAATGCGCCTTGCACTGGGTCTAATTGAAATTGGGTGCCTGGGATTTTTGTGCCATTTGGCACAATCGTACCCGGAACGATAGGCCCTAATAATTTTTTACATGCAGGGTATTCAAGGGATTCCATACCGCAACCAAGGGTATCGAGCAGGCAATGATAAGCCGTATCATAGGCGAGGTCAGAAATAATTGGGTAATCCATTACATAATCAACAATATCGCTGATCACTTTATCAAATTCAATTTGTTGCGAACGCACGGTTTGTGTTGTCATTAGGTTACCTTTTAACGCTGTTCTATAGGAGTAAATAATTGATTTTCAGGACCAATATAGTTGGCTGAAGGACGAATAATTTTATTATCTTGTCGTTGCTCAATAATATGTGCTGACCAGCCAGCGGTACGTGCCATAACAAATAATGGGGTAAACATGGCGGTGGGAATGCCCATAAGGTGATAGGCCACAGCAGAAAACCAATCTAAATTTGGAAACATGTTTTTTTCACGTTTCATTACGGATTCAATTCGATCCGCAACGGTATAAAGATGTCGATTTAGGCTCTGTTCTGATAACTGTAAAGCGACAGGCTTGATAATAGGGTGGCGGGGGTCTGCGAGGGTATAAACGGGGTGGCCAAACCCAATGATAACCTCACTATTTTTAACGCGCGCTGTAATATCTTGTTCTGCTTCCTCCATTGAGGCATAACGTTGCTGAATTTCTAATGAAACTTCATTTGCCCCCCCGTGTTTTGGGCCACGCAAAGCGGCAATTGCACCTGTCATCGCAGAGTAAAAATCCGTGCCTGTTCCCGCAATAACCCTTGCTGCGAATGTCGATGCGTTAAATTCATGTTCTGCGTATAAAATTGCCGCAATATGCATAAATTTTTCCCATTGAGCAGGGGGCTTTTTACCGTGTAATAGATGCAAGAAATGCGCACCAATTGAATCATCATCTGTTTGGGTTTCAATACGTCTTCCATGGTGGCTAAAGTGATACCAATACAACAACATCGAACCCAGTGACGCTAATAAGCGATCTGCTATATCCCTAGCACCGGAAAAAGGGTGAGATTCTTTTTCGGGTAACACGCAGCCCATCATTGATACACCTGTGCGCATGACGTCCATTGGGTGCGCGTTCGCGGGTATGGATTCTAACGTTTGTTTAACACTTGCCGGTAACCCTCGAAGAGATTGCAACTTTTCTTTATATGCAACGAGTTCGGTTGCTGTCGGCAGCCTTTCATGGATGAGCAAATGCGCGATTTCTTCAAATTCACATTGTGTGGCTAAGTCGTGAATGTCAAACCCGCGATAATGCAGGTCATTACCATTACGCCCAACGGTACAAAGTGCGGTATTTCCGGCAGTAATACCTGAAAGTGCAACGGATTTTTTAGGTTTAAATTGAGGTGTTTCAGTACGACTAAGTTGTTCATTCATCATTTATTCCTAGTAGGGGACAGAGGCGATGCAACTTTTAGTAATGATAAGTGCTTAAAAATTAGGATTTATTCTTGGAAAATAACGCATCCAGTTTTTGTTCATAATCGTAATAATGAATACTTTGATACAGCTCTTCTCGAGTCTGCATAAGTGGAATGACACTTTTTTGAGTGCCCTCTTTGCGTAATGTTGTATAAACCTGTTCAGCGGCTTTATTCATGGCTCGAAACGCAGACAGTGGATATAGCGCAATGGCAATGTCAACACTGCGTAGTTCATCAAGAGTAAATAAAGGGGTTTGACCAAATTCAGTTAAATTGGCCAGTACGGGAGCAGAGGTATTACTTGTAAACTGTTGATACATAGAAAGCTCAGTAATTGCCTCTGGAAAAAGCATGTCCGCACCGGCTTCTAAGTAGGCTTGTGCACGTTCCAGTGCGGCATCAATGCCTTCGACCGCTAATGCATCGGTTCGAGCCATAATGACAAAGCTGTCATCGGTTCGTGCATCAACAGCCGCCTTGATGCGGTAGACCATCTCTTGTGTCGAAACAATTTCTTTATTAGGGCGATGGCCACAACGTTTTGCACCCACTTGGTCTTCAATATGCAACCCTGCCGCACCGGCTTTACAAAAGGATTTCACCGTGCGGGCGACATTAAAAGCAGAAGGGCCAAAGCCAATATCGGCATCGACCATAAGTGGTAAGTCACATACATCAGTAATGCGTCGAATATCAATTAAAACATCATCTAACGTTGAAATACCTAAGTCCGGCATGCCCAGTGACCCCGCAGCGACGCCACCTCCAGATAAGTAAATAGCTTTATAGCCAGCTTGTTTTGCAAGGAGCGCATGGTTGGCATTGATAGTTCCAACGAGCTGCAATGGAGATTCTTGCTTGATAGCCTCACGAAATTTTTGTCCTGCACTAAATGACGACATAATAGCCTCATATGATGTTAATTAATTGTAATGAAATTGAGATAACTATAGTCATATAGCAATTGACGTGCCAATCTGGCTCTAAATTACATGGGTATGCAAATGTGTTTAAAATCAAACTGATATTGTTTTTTTTGATTTGTGACGGGAAAAACAATTTTAAAATAATCGGTTGGTGTGTTTCGTTGAAACAAGATATTGTCAATTGAAACATAAATGAAACATGGTAAGAAGGTATGGCGATGATGGAAAAACCGATTATTTGGACTGTTTCAGTGTCTCGGTTATTTACACTGTTTCGAGATATCAGCCCTGAATTTAGTGAACAAGCGGAAATCACCCCACTAAACCTTGGTTTTGAGCAGGCGGTAGAGGCCGTGCATCAACGATTACAGGGTGGACATTGTGATGCCATCATTAGTGCAGGTTCAAATGGTGCTTATTTAAAAAGCCATGTTTCAGTTCCTGTTATTATCGTGAAAATTAGTGGGTTCGATGTCATGCAAGCATTGGCCAAAGCCCGAGAGATTAGCGATAAAGTCGGGATCATTAATTATAAAAAAACACTTTCCTCATTAGATGAATTTCAGCAACGTTTTGGTTTGCAAATTGAACAGCGTAGTTATGTCACCGCAGAAGATGCAAGATCTCAGCTTAAGGCATTAAAAGCAATGGGAATTTCTGTTGTTGTAGGGGCTGGACTCATCATGGATTTAGCTGATGAAATGGGGATGACAGGGGTTTTTGTCTATTCCACACAAACCATACGACAAGCATTCTCAGACGCTATCGAATTAAGCCGAATGTCGAGGCGTGAAAACCATTCGCAAGACAAATATCTCCCTCCTAATCCCGCAAAAGTCCGTTATACCATTAATGACCTGATTGGTTCGTCATTACCGATGGAACGTGTTAGGCAAACTATTATGTTGTACGCACGTTCTGATGCAACAGTATTGATTCAAGGTGCGAGTGGAACTGGGAAAGAGATGGTGGCGCAAGCGATTCATCACGAATATACCTTATTTAATCAACATAAGCGCAGTAAACAGCAAATGCCTTTTGTGGCCGTGAATTGCGGGGCGATCCCTGAAACATTATTAGAAGCCGAATTATTTGGCTATGAAGAAGGAGCCTTTACTGGCTCTCGCCGGGGTGGCCGAGCAGGGCTATTTGAACTGGCGAATGGGGGAACACTGTTCTTAGATGAAATTGGTGAAATGCCGATTGCATTACAAACAAAATTATTACGAGTGCTCGAAGAGCGTTCTGTCGTGCGTGTTGGGGGGTATAAACCGTTAAAAGTCAATGTACGAGTCATTTGTGCGACTCATTGCGATTTAGACCGTTGGGTAAGAGAAGGGCATTTTCGTGCCGATCTATTTTATCGGCTCGGGGTATTGAGAATGCGAGTTCCAGCACTCAATGAACGTGGCGATGATATTTTTGTATTAGCGGAGCGGTTACTTAAGTTAGCCTTTGCAGGCTTAATGCAGCCGTTGCCTTCTTTTCGTGTACAGCAGTTAATTGCGTGTAAACGCTTTTTTGTTGAGTATTCATGGCCCGGTAATGTGCGAGAACTCAGAAACTTAATGGAGCGAGTTGCACTTTATTGTAGCGCATACCCCGAAAAGGCCATTAGTGAGGAAATGTTGGCGAGTCTATCTCCTGAGCGCAAATGGGATGCAACAAGCCATGAGGTTGTTATCGATAAAAGTAAGGAACCGCTTACTGACGTGATGAATAGGTTTGGTGGTGATCGTAAAGCCGTAGCTCAGTACTTAGGTATTAGCAGAACAACCCTGTGGCGGCGTCTTTCTTTATTAGAGAAAGCAAATCAGGTAAATCACGATACTAAATAATAATTAATTTGTATTCATTCAGGAGGGGGGGTGATTAAAAGGTAATGGATTAGTGAGAGTGCCATAAAGGAGATAATTAGGTTGTTTTTATTCATGGAATCATTGAATACTACTTGTTGAATTAAATTCATTCAGTCGTGTTTAGTGACAAATAAATTATTTTGTTATTAAGTGCTTTTAGGATTTTTTCCATATGACTTAAGTTGTATCAAATCGTAACAAAAAACAGTGATGTTTATATTTATCTATTATTTTGATTTTTAAGTATTACTTTTGTTTTTCTTGTTGTTCTTTCACTAAATTCACCATCGTAAAAAACGTGATTTTTCTCACATAAATTATTTTGCTAGTCACCATTAGATTTTCTCATTTTAACTTCATGATTGAACGTTCTATATTGCGCTCAAATTAGTCCTATCTTTGTTTTTTTACTACTGCACTAATCGCCGAAATGTGTTCTTTCTTGAGAACACAATGTTGTCGTATTCAACGATGTAGTTGCAGCGCATATTATTTATTTTGTTAGTTGGAGAGTTGGGCGTGAATCAGTCCACTACTATCATGCGCAAACGCGACAATGCATTCGTTCCTGTTGCAGGGTTAACGATTTTTGCTATTGCATCGGGTTATTTAATGAGCTTAATCCCATTATCGATGGGAAGTTTTGGTATTGATACGCAATATGCGGGTTGGTTAGCGAGTGCGTATTATATTGGTTTATTAATTGGCTCAATGTTAATTGAACCAATTATTGCCAAAATAGGCCATCGTCTCGCCTTTATTGGCTTTTTATTGATGCTTGCCGCGACAGTTATTGTACTGCCGTGGACCCCGACCATTGAAGCTTGGTTGCCAAACCGCTTAGTTGCAGGGGTTGCAGTGGCGGGGATTTTTGTGGTTGTCGAATCTTGGTTATTGATTGGCGATAATCCGAAAGAGCGTGCTAAACGTTTAAGTTTTTATATGACGTCATTGTATGGCGGAACCACTCTTGGCCAGCTTGCTATTGGTGTTATTGGAACCCATGGTGCTTATCCGTTTATGGTGGTATTAGGGTTATTATTATTAGCGGTAATGCCACCGTTATTAGTACGTCAAGGCCAGCCAGAAAGTGGTTCGCATCAAAAACTGTCATTGAAAAAAATTGCTCGTTTAAGTAAACCTGCAATTATCGGTTGTATGGTTTCTGGTATTACCATGGGGACTATCTATGGGTTAATGCCGTTATCATTGAAAAAAGACCAATTCACCACCGACCAAGTCGGTGTGTTGATGGCTTCAATTATTCTTGGTGGGATGTTAATACAGCCAGTTGTTAGCAAATTATCTGTTTTAATGAGTAAAACCTTATTACTTGCGATGGTTTCATTATTAGGTGTTTTTGCTATGGGTGTTATTTATATTTCGAGTGACTACTTAGTTATGATTGTCGCTTTAGCGCTACTCGGTATGTCAACTTTTGCCCTATATCCTGTGGCGATAACGTTGGCGTGTGATAACTTAGATTCCTCCTATATCGTCGCAGCAACACAAGTGATGCTGTTTAGTTACAGTATAGGTTCAGCAATGGGGCCTATCGCAGCAGGGACGTTTTTAGGCCAACATAATGGTTTAGTGAATTTCTTCTTTATTGTGCTGTTAGTGACTGCGATTTATATGTTAATTGCGAGCTTACGTCGTAAAGCCAGTGTGTTAGCAAATTAATTTTATCGACAAATAAAACTGCTAAATAAAAGGCTCTGTGAATTACTTACAGGGCCTTTTTGTCGTTCTAATTATTTCTTTTTATTGACGGTTGAAGGTGACAGTTGTGCTTCAATGGGTGAATGCTTTGTATTACGTACAATGCGTTGCTCCCAAAGCTCCCCTAATTTGAAATCCCATGATAGCGGTGATATTTCTGTTCTACCTGCATTTGGGGCAAATGTAAGTTCGCTGAAATACAAGGTATTTTCATCAGACATCAAAAAATCCGCACGGCAATAATCAAAAGGTGTGACGAGTATTTCCGCTAACCGTAACATTTCTTTGAATAGTGGTGGCTCAGATACGGGTTCCAGCATGTTTGGATAACCAAAAGTCACGGGTTGTAACTGCCAGTTGATATCATAAATATTAATAAATTCATTGCCAAATTCGTCTGAGTAATCAATCTCTGCATAGGCAGGCTTACCAGAGAAGCAATGGATCCTGCATGTTTCTGGTACTAACTTCCGGTTTTTATTAGCGAATAAATCAATATATTCTTCACACATAATTTTTGCGGGAATAGTTTTATAATGACGTTCTCGAGTAATATAGTAAAGGTTTTTAGTTAAATGAAAATCTAATTTATTTTTAGCTTTTAGCCAGTCAAAGTGTGCTTTATCGCGACAAATAATGCTACTACCACTGTCGTGATTGCATTTTAAAACGAAACGCTCTGGCAGTTTGTTTAGATCAATTTCATCGACACTTTTATAAGTGGCGATGATAGGTACTAAATATTCATTTCCTATTGTTCGTGAGATATATTCCCTTACCGCGAGTTTATCTGCAAATTGTGAATATAATGGATTTTTATCTCGCAACATTCTGAAATTTACTTTCTCATTAAAACTTTTTGGGGCTTTAAAATCAGGGCGGTAATTGAGTTTTTTAGTAAATTTATTAGTGAGATATGTTTTGTCACTCACTATGAGTGTACGTAATTTTTTTATAAAATACTCTGCTTTTTTCATGCGAGCACCAACCATTCTAAAATTGTAGTGTGTAATTAAAATCTAATTTTTATTTGATTATATTTTTTATAACTTAAATAAAGCATCAATAAATGTAACGGTCAATTTAATAATTTCTTAATAAATAAATATTAAACAAAAGATAAATAATGTTCATTTTGTTAATAATAGCCGGATATCCGTACACTTTTATATCAATAATTCAATCGATCGTTTTAATTATTCGTCATTAATAATAAGGGTATTGTTTATTTAAAGTGTAACAAAAGTAAAGAAGATAGACCTTAAGGATTTATTTAGATAATGTCCCTCCTAAAATAAGGGAATAGAGGGGACATTTGAGAGAATTGTTATTTATAACTTACTAAGATAACTATTTTAATGGCGGCTGCCCCATCTTTTTTAGGAATCTTATTTGAGCCGCAACGAGTTGTTTGTAATCAATACAACGATATGGCATATCATATTGCTGCGCCAATTGGGCTAAGATGCGAGCTAAAGCAGGGTAATGGCGGTGATGCCAATGAGGAAAAATATGATGTGTAAGATGGTAGTTTAGTCCCCCAGTTAAACGCCATAAATAATGGGGGGTCGGTAGCCAGTCACAAGCCGTGACAAAATTATGATGGTACCAACCATGCTTGATCTGTTTATCTTCAGGCGCAGTGAAAAACTGCGTCTCTGCCCAATGTGTACCGAGTAATAAATAAATGACAAAAATGGATGCAATCATTTGGCTCAATAAGTAAGTGATAAGTATTGTTGTTAAGCTGATCCCATGGCTGTGAGCCACTAGCAGTGGGGTGCCAATCATTAATATTAAGTGACATACTTTGCTACCTAAAAATAGCGTCCAACCCAGTTTACCCTGTAAAACTTTCTGTGTTTTTAAGCGTGTTTTCCCTGTTCTGTCCGACCAATCAAAAACCAGTGCAATCCATGTGAGTGATAATGATGCAACGAAAGGCCAATAAATATGTTGATATTTCATGAAAGGCCGCCAGCGTTGAAATGGCGTTTGGCGGAATATACCATTTTCTTCAGTATCTAAATCATAATGCTCAATGTTGGCATAGTGATGGTGATAATGAACATGGCGTGTACGCCAAAACTCTGGCTCTAAACCTAAAGGTAATGTCACTAAACGGCCAAATAACCGATTTTTCCAGCTTGATTTAAATAAGGTATTATGACAGGCATCGTGCTGGCCAATCACATTCAATAGCATGATGAGTAAAACAAATACAAAATAGGATAATATGTAAATTGAGGTAGATGTTGTTATGAGTGTTGGCAGGTAACTCAGAAGAGCAAAAATAAACAAGATAGCAATTGCAGTAAGATCATATCGGCTGGCAAATACGTGATCTTGCTTAGTTTGCAGATATTCTTGACTAGCTTGTTTTAATGCAGCATGAAATTGTTGTTCGTTAGCATTTGCGAACGTGAGTTCGAAGTCAGTGTGATGCATGCTACTCTCATTTGAGGTTATCTTCTTTTAATTAAAGAGTATATCTTCACTAAGTAAAGCGTCGCAAAATAAATATGAAGGGGGAGAAATATTTCGACTTATTCTGAATCAATTTTTATCAAGAATAATAATTTTTGGTATTTTGGATGAATATTTTTGAGAAATATCGATATAAATTGAGGATTTGTGCAAAGTAAACAATTAAATACGAGTTAACCATTAATTAAACTGATATATATTCTATAAAGTATTTGGTCAAAACACGTACTTATTAATTTTCTGAAATATAAAAACTAGCTACATCCTTGTAGAGTGATCCTTTAATATTAAGGTATCAGGGAAAAATGTGTCTGTCTGTAATAAATTATGTGAAAAAAATACTCAATCTAATTTAAGTTGTTAATAATAAAATATAGTTATCATTTTAGATGGGTTTGTTTTAATTATCCATTATATTTGTTTTACTTAAGCTAAATTAGGAGCTTGCCTATATGAATAATGCGTCAACATGATGAAATAGCCACAGATAAATTATTTTTCGAATAAGGAATGTTATATGAAAAAAATACTGTTAATAATTTTATCAACACTGATTATTCCTGTGTCCGCTCAAGCAGGTTATCAATATTATGGTTGTGATAAAAAAATCTATCAACTAGAGAAACAGCTAAAATACGCCAAAATGCATGGTAACCGAAATAGAGTTGCGGGGTTAGAGCGCGCTATTTCAAATGTACAAAATAACTGTTACGACCATTATTCGGGGGCGACTGGGCCAACAAAATTAAATCATCGTTATAGCTTTACTGAAGCAGATCGTTTAGAGCACAGATAGAAGCATTACAAGATGAAATAGAACGCTTAAAAGCGGCTAAAAATTAACTCAATACGTAATATTAAAATCAAATATTATTTATAAGCTAAAAACCGTGTTGGATGAATTTAGCGCTATAGCTGCTTGTCGTAATTATTGTCATATTCACTTTAATTGTTGTCTAGCTATAGCGCATTGAATTAATCAGTGAAATAATAAGTTAACGTCGTTTTTTAACATTGTATACTTTTTATTATGGTTATTCGTCCTCATCAACACTGGTTTTTTCGGTTATTCGACTGGCATGGCTCTGTACTGTCAAAAATAACATTTCGGCTTTCTCTAAATATAATGATATCAATCGTAGCAGTACTAAGTTTCCAATGGTACGAGCGATTAGGTATACATTTAACAATAGCCCCCTTTAGCTTACTAGGGATTGCCATCGCAATATTCCTAGGTTTTCGCAATAATGCATGTTACAGCCGCTTGATTGAGGCTCGCACACTCTGGGCTTCGTTATTAATTAACCAAAGAAATATTCTAAGAAATATTAAAGGGTTATTACCTAATGATCAGGCCGCCCAAAAGGAATTTGCTAATTTGCTGATTGCTTTTGGTTGGAGCCTTAAACATGAATTAAGGAAAACCAGCCCAGTCATTGATATGTATAGGTTATTACCCCGTACTATTTTTGATGAGGTTATCCGAAGTCCGTTTCCCACTAGCCGAATATTATTGCAGATTGGCCTAAAGGTGGGGGAATTACGCGATAAAAAAGTCATCAGTGATGTACTCTTTCAAGCTATTAATAAAGATATTAATGTGCTATCGGAAGTTCTTGGCGGCTGTGAACGTATTGCGAACACGCCGATCCCGTTTGCTTATACACTAATTTTGCAGCGAACTGTTTACTTATTTTGTTCGTTACTTCCATTTGCATTGGTTGTTGACCTACATTATATGACGCCATTTGTTTCTGTTTTTATTTCTTACACTTTTTTAGCGTGGGATGCACTAGCCGAGGAACTTGAAGATCCTTTTGGGACTGCTGCAAATGATTTACCGCTGAATGCCATTTGTAATAGTATTGAACGCAATGCATTGGATATGTTAGATATTCAACTACTTCCCCCTCAGTACCAGCCAGATAAATATTTTAACTTGTTGTAGTGCTAATCTATTCATTCTTGAAGACAGTAAAGCGTGATATTCACGTTTTACTGTTTCTCCTTATTTCTCTTTCCTCTTTTTTCTTTTCTATCGAATATTATTTTGTCTTTTTGGGTCATACAAATCAGGAATTCTGTACAGATAATCTTATCAATACTATACTCCCCCTATGTATACTAAAGGGGCTTAAATATGCCACATTCCCCAAAAGAAAAAAAAGCAGTTCTTACGCGGGTCAGAAAGTTGAAAGGGCAATTGCTTGCCTTAGAGTCAGCCTTGGAAGATGAGGTTGAATGCGCCGCCATTTTACAACAAATTGCTGCTATTCGTGGGGCAGTTAATGGTTTGATGGCCGGGGTATTAGAGAGTCATTTGCGGGAAGGGCTTCAAGAGTCAGCAACAACACAGTTGCAAAAAGACTCAGTAGACGATGCCATCTCATTAATTCGTACCTATTTGCGGTAAATAAAGAAGGAATAACGATGAAATCACGTGCAGCAGTTGCATTTGGCCCTGGTGAGCCATTAAAAATTGTCGAAATTGATGTCATGCCACCAAAGGCTGGGGAAGTGTTAGTCAAAATTAGCCATACGGGTGTTTGCCATACTGATGCATTTACATTGTCAGGTGATGACCCTGAAGGGTTATTTCCTGTGGTATTAGGGCATGAAGGCGCGGGTGTTGTTGTTGAAGTCGGTGAAGGTGTAACTAGCGTTAGCGTTGGTGACCATGTCATCCCACTTTATACGGCAGAATGTGGAAAATGTGTTTTTTGTGAGTCAGGTAAAACAAACTTATGTGTCTCTGTTAGGGAAACACAAGGTAAAGGTGTGATGCCTGATGGGACCACACGTTTTTCTTACAATGGCCAGCCTGTTTACCATTATATGGGCTGTTCAACATTCAGTGAATATACCGTTGTTGCCGAAGTCTCTTTGGCTAAAATTAACCCTCAAGCCAACCATGAAGAAGTGTGTTTATTAGGTTGTGGCGTGACCACGGGTATCGGTGCTGTACATAATACGGCTAAAGTACAAGAAGGTGACTCAGTTGCAGTTTTTGGCCTCGGTGGGATTGGTCTTGCGGTTATTCAAGGGGCAAGGCAAGCAAAGGCTGGCCGTATTATTGCCATTGATACTAACCCGTCTAAGTTTGAACTAGCGCGCCAATTTGGTGCGACAGAATGTTTGAATCCTAATGATTTTGATAAGCCGATTCAGCAAGTGTTGATTGAGAAAACCCAGTGGGGAGTTGATCATACCTTTGAATGTATTGGTAATGTTAATGTTATGCGTGCAGCACTTGAAAGTGCACACCGAGGATGGGGCCAATCAATTATCATTGGTGTCGCAGGGGCAGGGCAAGAAATTTCAACTCGTCCATTCCAATTAGTAACAGGGCGGTCATGGCGTGGTACGGCTTTTGGTGGTGTGAAAGGTCGTAGCCAGTTGCCAAAAATGGTTGAAGATGCCATGAAGGGTGATATTGAGCTGTCTCCATTTGTGACGCACACATTGCCATTAGAGCGTATTAATGACGCATTTGATTTAATGCATGAAGGCAAATCAATCCGCACCGTTATTCACTATGATTAAGGAGTCTTTGATGGAGAGAATTGAACGCCATGCGTGTTTTGGGGGCTGGCAGGATGTTTATCAACATCAATCCACCGTGCTCGGCTGTGAAATGAAGTTCGCAGCTTTTCTACCACCACAAGCGAAAACAACCGTCTGCCCAGTGATTTATTGGTTATCAGGGTTAACCTGTAATGAACAAAATTTTATTACTAAGGCGGGAGCCCAACAATTTGCGGCAGAACATGGCGTGGTTATAATCGCACCAGATACTAGCCCTCGAGGGCCTGAGGTTGCTGATGACGAGGCTTATGATTTAGGACAAGGCGCAGGTTTTTATGTGAATGCTCTGCAAGCCCCGTGGAGTCATCATTACAGAATGTATGATTATATTGTGTCTGAGCTACCTGATTTAATCGAAACACATTTGCCTGTATCTGATAAACGTTCTATTTTTGGCCATTCTATGGGTGGACACGGGGCTTTAATGATTGGCTTACGAAATGCAGGCCGATATTCTAGTTTATCTGCATTTTCTCCTATTGTTGCTCCAACCCAAGTTCCATGGGGGCGCAAAGCCTTTATGGCTTATCTGGGGGAAGAAACAGCTAGCTGGTCTCAATATGACACTGTTGAATTAATCGGAAAAGCGGAGGCTATTCCACCTATTTTAGTGGATGTAGGCACTGCGGATCCTTTCTATCAAGAACAATTAAAACCCGAGTTATTTGCAGATATTTGTGACAAAAAGCAATTTGAATATCGTTTGAATTTACGTGATGGATATGACCACAGTTACTATTTTATTAGTAGCTTTATTGGTGAACATATTGCATTTCATGCACGCTATTTAAACGATAATAGCTGAGTATGGTAGTGTTAGGTATATTGAAGTTTTAGGTATATTGTAGGGTGAGGCCAATAGTTGGTTTCACCTTGCTATTCCTTAACGTTTTAATCATGCCTAAATCGCTACTCTAACCCTCCATGGGAGAGCTTGCTGATTGCTTTAATCGCACTGATTGCGACATCTTTATTTGGGTCATTACATAATTCAAGTAGTCGATTAATCGTATTATGTTGTTTCAGTCGTATTTTACAATCACCTAAAGCGGATATGGCAGCTATTTTTACATCATCATTTTTTCTTTTCGTTAAATCAAGTAATGTATTTATGACTTTGTTATCCATCTTTTATCCTAATCAGGGTATTAAGAAATAAAGTTAATTAAAATCCATTTGTTTCAAAATATTAATTTCAATGTAGAGATGCTACTAAAAGAAAGAATTTGTTAATATCAAAAAACACAACTAATATGGATATAGTATGATTAGGTTTGTGTATGAATAGGTAGCAAAAATCATACCTATTCATATATAGGGATTAGGAAGATTAAATAAGATTAATTAAAAAACCTGTGCTTTAACGGATTGATAAAAAAATATTATTTGTATACTAAAAATGGTGGGAGAGTTTACTCAGTGCCTTTATTGCAGACACCGCAACATCCTTATTGGGATCTCTACAGAGTTCAATTAAACGGTTGATCGCATTTTGTTGTTCAACGGTCGCTTTATAATCACCTAATGCGGAAATAGCTGCAATTTTAACATCATCATTTCCACGATGCGTTAATTCAATTAATGTTTCAATAATGTTATTTTCCATGTAAACCCTTTGAAATACCTATGCGATACCAAGGTATTCTAAGTGAATTTACTTGAGATTTATTTTTGAAATTTAATGCTTTATTAATACATTATATAGATTTTACGCATTTTCAGGCTATTAACTATCTTATTAACTAGGGCGTATTAAGAGAGTAAGGATTATTGATATAAAAAATTTAAAATATTAAAAGACATTAGTTATCTATTAAAATAGATATGACTAAATAATTCTTTATTAAGGTAAAAATAATAAAGCACTTTACCTTTAAAATGAGTTAAATAAAGTGCTTATTAAGCCTGAGTTAGTGACGTAAATAAACGTGAGGCGTGTTATTTTCAGGGTGTTGAGTAACACCTAAGTCAGCTTGATACCAACGAGTTAAGTTTTCAGTCGTTAAAACATCGGTAGGGGAACCTTGAGCGACAAGCTTTCCATTATGAATTAATAACACTTTATCTGCATATAATGCGGTTAGATTAAGGTCATGTAATACACAGCAAACACCTAACGGTCGTTGACGTGTAAGTTGATGTAGTAACCGTAAGCTATGCTGTTGATGATATAGGTCAAGCGCAGAAGTGGGTTCATCGAGAAACAAGCATGCGGGTTGAGCTGTTGGTTGCCATAATTGTGCTAATACTCGAGCTAATTGAACGCGTTGCTGCTCACCCCCTGAAAGTTGGCGGTAATCCCGCTGCCGTAATGATTGGCAACTGGTTTGTGCTAACGCTTCATTGATGGCGGTGTGTTTATATTCTGAACCATAGGGGGTTCTGCCCATTGCAACCACATCTTCAACAGTAAAAGCAAATTGCAAATGGCTATGCTGTTTCATCACAGCACGTTTTCGGGCTAACGCATTATGCTCCCAGTCAGTCATTGCTCGGCCTTCAATAAAGCATGTGCCATGAGTCGGGGTATTATAGCCTGTTAGTAATTTTAATAGACTGGATTTCCCTGCGCCATTTGGCCCAATGATCACCACAAATTCCCCTTGATCAATCGATAAACTCACATTATCTATAAGCGTCTTTTCACTGATTTTATATGATAAATTTTGTGCTTCTAACAAGAGCGATTTTGTTTGCATTTTTAGATCCTCCCCGAAGGCTGCCGTAAAATTAGCCATAAGAAGTAGGGGCCACCAATTAACCCTGTCAGTAAGCCAACAGGAATTTCAGCAGGTGCAACCGCAGTCCTTGCTACAGTATCGGCAATAAGTAATAAGCCCGCACCTACGATAGCGGAACCAGGAATTAACCAACGATGGTCTGGCCCGAGAGTCATGCGAATGAGATGGGGAACAACGAGACCGACAAAACCAATAACACCGCTCATGGCAACCGCACAACCAACTAACATGGCGCTAAGGAATAATAAAATAAACTTGGTACGCTCAACATTGAGCCCAAGGTAATGGGCGTCTTCGTCCCCTAATTGTAGGATATTAAGCTTACTTCCTTGTGTTAAACAGATAATACAAATAGGAAGAATAACTGAAGCGGCGATGGCCAATGATGCCCAGTCAACATTACCGAGCGTGCCCATCATCCATAAGCTAAATGTTCTGAGTTGTTGGTCATTGCTGATATAACTAAGAACACCGATGAATGACATACACAGCGCATTGATAGCGATACCCGCGAGAAGTAGTTTTGCGAGGTTACCATTTGATGAACGATTTAAGCTAAAAATAATAAAAGATACGGCTAGGCTACCAATAAAAGCAGCCGCGACATGGCCATAACCTTGCATCACGGTGGGTAATGAAACAGAGAAAACAATAAATGCGGCAACGGATAAAGCCGCGCCACTACTGATACCGAGTAAGCTAGGATCAGCGAGGGGGTTACGGAATAACCCTTGCATAATGGCGCCAGATACTGCTAAGGCAAGGCCAACTAAGATGGCAATTAACACGCGAGGAAGGCGGATATTCAGCCATATCTGCCAATCCGAGTCTGTGGCAGATGCCTGCCACAGTGCTTTTAATGAGAAGTTCATTGCGCCGGCATTCGACGCGATGAGAACTAAACCGCCAAGTGCTAACAATAATACGATAATCACCAAAAATGGGTTTTTAAAGCGACTCATTGGGATTTTTCTAATGCCTCACGTAGTTGTTGCATGACTTTAGGCGTACCTAAACTGAAAGTGAGCATACCGACGTCATCGACAACCAGAAGCGCTTTATTTTTCCCTGCGGGGGTCATTGACATTCCTTGTAATTTCCACACTTTTTCTATTCCACCTAATGATTTAATACCTTCTTTGGTAAAAATGATTAAGTCAGGTTGGCTTGATAGCAAGCCTTCTTGGGATAGAGGACGATAGCTGTCGAAGCTGCTCATGGCATTTTTTGCCCCTACCGCGTTAATGACACTGTCTGCCGCAGTGTGCCGTCCTGCTGCTAAAGGCATAACACCACCGTGACTCATGATAAATAAGACTTTTTTGTCAATAGGAGCCGTATTTACTTGGCTGAGCTGTTGGTTAAATTGATTAACTAATTGCTTCCCTTGCTCTGTTTTACCGACCACATTAGCGATGGTGGTAATTTTTTCTGGAATGGCTTCTAAACTCGGTTTCCCTGTTACCTTAATAATTTTTACGCCGCTTTTTTCGATTTGCGAAAGAGCCATTGAGGGTTTAGCTAACTCACTCGCAAGTACTAAAGTCGGGCGCATTGACAACACGCCTTCTGCGTTAAGCATACGCATATAGCCCACATCTGGGAGCTTGGTGGCTTGCTCTGGATGAAGGCTGGTGCTGTCACGGGCGACGAGCTGTTCCTGTGCTCCAAGTTCATACACAATTTCAGTCACATCACCCCCTAAGGTGACGATGCGTTCTGTTGCATAAGAACAAAAAGAGATAAACAGCGTTGATAAGATTAGAAGCCATTGTTTCATAATAAGTTACCTAGTTTTAAATGCGTGGTAATGCGGTGACTTGTTGGCGCCATTGCTCTTGCTCTGGAGTCCCTTCCGTACGCTGCCCATACATTTGTGCGATTTGATTTCCTTGGTTATCGAAGACTTCAAGGCTAGTCACATGGCCATCTTGTGTTGGCTTGCGTGTGACCCAGCATTCGGCAATACCATTTTCAATCATGTGCAAGGTGAAATCAGGATTGAAAATATTTAGCCACTTTAAGTCTGAACCTTCACTTTGATATGGCATGATTTTTTTGATTTCACCAGTAAAAATTTGCACACATCCGCGGTTGCCCACAAAAATCATAATTTCGTTTTGATCTTTGAACGCAGTGTTAATCAGCTGATTGAAGGAATCATTAGGCACTTTCCAAGCCAAATCATCGCTAACCGCAGAGAAAACTTGCTGGCGGCTGAGGTTGTTTTTCTTGAGTAGAACAAAAAATTGGTGAACGTCTGTCATGTTGCGCCATTCTTGTTCTAATTGTTGTTTTAGCTCTTCACTAACGGGCTGATTGGTAAATGCAGTTGCTGTTTCATGGATGAGCTCCGGGTTATCTTGGGTGGCATATTTTTCAATCAATGCCTGCCATGCCGCCATATCTGTTTCATCGGTGGTGTAAACTTTATGTAGTGCGTCACCTTGTTTATCAAAAAATTGGATACTATGACGCTCACCGTGTTTGCTGTCTTCCGTCAAAGCAAAGATAGCGTCCGAATGGCTGAAAAACATCCGTAAATCAAGGGCGCGAGGGTTTAAAATTAACCCACCGTGTGGGCTAAAGGTTGCATTGTCATAACGACCAACTTGCTCATGAACCACATATTCGTTACGGGTAATCGCTTTCACTCTCCCAACAGTGGCTAATTCTGTCAACAAAGTGGGGGCATCGACATTTAAACGAACAGCTTTGTCGTGACCAACACGACTATGCAGTAGCTGAGCTTCAGATACATTTAAATAGGCGGCGAGATCGCGAGCGTATTTGGCTTTGTTATCTGTTTTTGCTTGTTGGTAACGCTCGTAAAGTGCTGAATTCACGTTTATCTCCTTAATATTGTGTGAATTACCATTGGAAGCTGACAAGCAGCTTGGCATTACGTCCATCTTGAGGAATACCTTGTGATGAGTAGTATTCTTTATCAAATGCATTGCCTAACACGACACTGGTTCCTAACCCTTTGAGTTGTCCTTCACCTTGATAACTCACATAGAAGTCATGTACGGCATAGCCGGCTTGTTGTTCTGCTTTAGAGGCTTTATTGAATTCTGTATGGCGCGTAAACTCCCCTAGCCAGCCCACTGAAAAACCGCTGTCTGCAATAGGTACGGCCAGATTACTGGTGACAGAATCAGGTTTAATTGATGTTATTGATTTTCCATTAGATTCATCTTTTCCTTCAGTATGGTTATAAGCCAAACTCCAATTGAAATAGTCTGTTTTATAATCCATTGAGGCATCCCATCCCCAAATTTTGGCACGTTTAGTATTGATTGATGTGGTGTAGTTATTTTGAGGATTTCTAAAATCAGGGGTTGTTACGTAAGTATTGATATAGTCTTTAGCTTTGGTATCAAAATAGCTGGCTTTAAATTGTAGGTTATCTCTTTCCATCAATAGGTCATCGAAACGCAGACCAAAACCATATTCTGCAGTGCGGGTTGATTCAGGTTTCAGATTAGGGTTTGGTTTCCATCTATTAACGATTGGCCCCATTTGGAAGTGGACCTCGTCGTTATACATTTCCATCATAGAAGGGGCTCGGAAGGCTTCTGAATATGACGCAAATAGCATTGACCACTCTGTTGGTGTGATGCTAACGGCACCTTTAGATGACCATTTACCTTTTTTCACATCTTCATTGCCATCAGATGTCGCTTTATAGTGGTCATAGCGCGTACCGACAATAAAGGAAACAGGCAAATCTTTTAGGCTAATTTCATCTTGTAAAAAGCCGGATGCAAAGGTGATGTCCGCATCGGGGAATTGGGTGGTGTTTGCATAAGGAGTTTGTTTTTGCTTATAAGCTTCACTGCCGTAAGTCAGGTTATGTGATGCTAATGGCAAGTCATAAAAGTTAGAGCGGTTATCAGCTTTTATGCCATAAGTTTTTTGTGTACGACCTTCATAGGGGGTTCCTTGGCCTTTTGCCGTGATATTAATATCGGAGTAATAAGGCGAGACTTTAAAATTTAGCCATTCCTGTGAGCCCGGTTTAATTTGATAAGTTATCTGTGCATCACGTTGGCGAGTGGTACGGTTAACTTTTAGATTGTCACTCCCTACATTAATTTCTTGCGGGTTTTTCGGCTCATTGGCATCATTATTATAATAACGCACTTGGCCAGAAAGCTTTTGTGCATCATCGATTTGCCATGTTCCTTTTGCCAGCAGGTTACCAATGGTTTCCTTGTTTTTCATGTCATCGCCATTACTCATGCGGACATTACCGGTTTCTTTCGTGACAAAGCTGAATAGCCCATCAAGGTTATCACTACGGCCAAACGCAGTGCCGCCGAAACCGAAGCTATGATCGCCAGTAGCGGCTTCGGTAAAGACACGGAAACCGTGGTCTTGGCCTTCACGTAATAAGTCTTTGGCATCAACGGTTTCCCAAGCAATCACACCGCCCATGGCACCACTGCCGTAGAGTAGGGCAGAAGGGCCACGGATAATTTCAACTTGCTTAATCAGAGCAGGGTCGATAAAGGTGCCATTGACATGGCCTGTATCTGTGCCTTGGCGAATACCATCCACTAAGGTCAAAATGCCGCGTCGATCAAACCCGCGCATATAAATATCTTGCCCATTTGCACGGCTAGTACCGGTGACACCAATCCCGGGAACTTTACGTAAAATGTCATTGACGGTGCTGGCCGTTTGCGTTTCAGGTGAATTATTTTTGATCACCGTGACCATCATCGGGGTTTCGAAGCTGTCACGTTCGCTACCTGTCGCATAGACAGTCATCACATCATGATGATTTTTTTTTGGTGATGGTTCTGTTGTTTGTGCTTGAGCACTTGCTATCACGCCTAAGATGGCACTGGTTAGGACTGACATTCGCAAAACAGGGGACATAATTGTGATACTCCATATAGTTTTTATCTGTATTAAGCAGAGTGAATTCGTATTAATTGATAGCGATGTATTGGTCTGGAGGACCTGAATTCGGTATGACACAGGAAAAATTGCATGTAAGCGGTGTCTGAACATAGCAAGAGGAGTAAACAACTAATGAAGGTATAAAGCTGAGGTAATAGTCAGTAACTGGTTGGTGTTCAGCAGGACTATTTGGGATGTGGCACATTAACGCTACCGCTGCGCGATAGTCAGGTATCGAGTGGCTATCCTTGCTGATCCTATATTTAGTGGCACAAATGTGAAATACAGACGTCAGTTTAAACTCCATAAGAAACCTTTTCCTATGTTTAGATTAAGCTGGCTGCCTGGATAATTAACCTAGGTGGCTTGCGAATTAAGTTTTGGTACGACTTACTTTGGGTATGGCTTACTTAGTTAAGATCAACTTACCTGTACGAGTTTGTCTCAATTGATAAAGCTCGCCATTATGTTGAATTGAGACCTTACCGGCAGGGCCCAATAATTGTTGGCTTTCTATCACGTCAGTTTTAACGGGTTGTTTCGCCGTTTCGACGGTATTTTCTGCAACTGGGGCTGTCATATTATTTACCATACTAAGTTTGTTGATAATCGAAATGATATTGAGAATGATTATCTTTAGAATGATTGCCAATATCAAGTAATTTTCACAATCAAACAACAAAAGAGCCACAAAAAACTAAGTTCGTACGAAAAAACAGCATTAATCTAGTGGTTCCCCACTTACAAGGCTATAATTGAGTTTCTCTATTCATTGCATGGGTGAATAAAATGAAAATATTACTGTTAGGAGCGACAGGGCTTGTGGGAAGTCATGTTTTATCATTGGCACTTGCAGACTCTCGTGTGACTCAGGTGATAGCGCCAACACGACATGCATTAGCAGAACATGAGAAATTACAAGCACCTATTGTTGATTTTAACCATTTACCTGACGAGGCTGCGTTATGGGAAGTCGATGCTGTGATTTGCGCGCTCGGTTCAACCCTCAAAGCCGCTGGTTCAAAGGCGGCATTTCGTCAAGTGGACTACACCTATCCTTTAACCTGTGCAAAGCTAGCCAAAAAATGGGGCTGCCCGACATTTGTATTGACTTCTGCTTTGGGGTCAAACGCTAAGTCACCTTTTTTTTATAGCCGAGTAAAAGGGCAGCTTGAACAAGATTTAAGATCACTGGGTTTTGATTCTTTAACTTTAGTTCGCCCGAATGTGATTCGTGGTGACCGCCAAAAAGTGCGTTTGGGTGAAGTCGTTGTGATTCGTATTATTTCCTGTCTATCATCTATATTGCCCGCGAGCTGCCAAGTTAGCCCCGCAACAAATATTGCGAAGGCATTATTTGAGGCTGCAATAAATCCCACGAAAGGGGTTCGTGTTATTTCATCTAAACAGCTTATATAACACTGGCTAGTTCATTTTTGTTGGTTATGTTGTTTTTTTGTTTCACACACAAAAGCTTCAATTTTATGATGCCTGAAATGCTAACCGATTTAGGAATTACAAAAGTTAATATAGGGTTGGTAAACATACTGATTGATGACAAACATATTATGTTTGTCATCAACCTAAAGCCCACAAATGTGGGCTTTTACTCTTCGAAGGTTACCCCTGAATCTGTGCTAATGAACCGTATAAATTATAAAGTGTTTCATATTCATCTTGCTGATAAAATCGAATTTTATCCCAACAAAATTGCTTAGCGACTTCCACGGTAAAGCGTGTGGCATCGATTAACTCACTTTCATAACTTGCACCTGTTTCACTACCGGGGACAATCGATTTAGCCGTAATGGCAAGGCCAACAACAGGTGCCTGTGTTGCAATATGCGGTTGCATTATAGAATTAAAGTGATAAACACCGTTATCATAAGGAGAAATATCTTGTGTGGTGATAGGAAACGTCTTTGCCACATCTCCTGTTGCATACTCCAGTAAGCGAACTAAATCAGGTGCGACGCGTAAAATATAGCCTTGCATAGCCGTGGGAGAAATCGCAATCCCTCGGTGCTTAATGATACTGTTTCCCTTTGATGTATCGATGGATAAAATAGCATCCATCTGTTTATCGACTTCATATTGGTTCATGGTATTAGATGAAACTGGCATCCCCATAAAATCGACAGGGTCATGAGGAGTAATCGAAACATGCGTGGCGATATGAGAGCTAATTATTACGTCCCCTTTGAGGCTCTGTCCCTTTGCCGCCATATCCAACAACTTCATCGCGCTGGCAAAAGCGACAATTGACCCATCAGCATCAGAAACTATTCCAATACGATTCGGTTGTGCCTGTTGTGCACCTAAACGACCGATAATGCCTAAAGTCGGGTAAGTGCCTCCACGGTGTTTGCCCTCAGAGCCTGGGATTAATACTTTTATAAAATGGCATAACTGACTTGTATCCTCTGGGGATTCATAAGGAATAGAAGTAACAGTGATGATGGCATCATTTGAGCCAACAGAATGAAGTAGCGCTGCCATTTTTTCGCCATCAACATCAGGGGTGTCTAATAAGTCATAAACTTGGCTTAGATAATTCAAAGACATTATTGCACTCCTTTAATAATATTTAATTTGAATGGCTTGTTGGTAGCAATTTCTTCAATCTTATTAGGTCCTCGTAACCATAGGGCATTTTGCTCACCTAAAATGGTGCCATGGTCGTTTTCAATAAATAATGCAGTTCCTTCATATAGTGCGATCAATTCTTCCATGGGGTTAATCGTTAAAAACTCATTTAATCTCTCTTCACGACTTTCCCCATTATGGCCAATTGGTTTACCAGAAATAAAATGCGGGTTAATTTGAAATGGGCAAATATTCAGCGCACTAAATGTAGGGGGTTGGACAATTGGCATATCATTGGTGGTGCGAATACTCGGTGTTGCAACATTACTGCCTGCACTCCATCCCATATAGGGAATGCTTTCATATTTAACTCGTTGTGAAATCAGCTCCACTATGTTGGCATCATATAGGCGTTTTAATAAGGCAAAGGTATTTCCGCCGCCAATAGCAATCGCTTGTGCTTGTTTAACTGCCGCAACAGGGTCGCTAAAGTGATGAATTGATGTTAATTCATAACCTAAAGCATTAAATACCGGTTTTACAATTGCTTCAAAATCATCAAAACTGAATGTAACTGCGGCATAAGGAATAAATAGAATATTTTGTTTTTTATGTTGTAATAAACGATGGATTTGTTCGCCCGCATGTTGTAAATAATTCATATTCCCCATACGTGAACTACTCATTAATAACGCATTAGTCATTGCTATATTCCTTTTTGATTTTTTTTATTGAATTAATTAATAAATCGATTTCTTTTTCACTATTAAAATAATGAATTGATAAGCGGGCCATTTTTTCTATTTGATAGAACTTTAAAATAGCGGTTGCCATAAAGTGACCTGATTCAATAATGATATTTTTAGCTTCTAATTTTTGCATTAATACATCAGAGGGGATTCCGTTAATATTAAATGGAATTATTCCTATTCGCTGGTGGCTATTATTAGGGCCATAAATTTCGACGCCAGAAAGTTGAGATAATTGCTGCATCGCATATTGAGTGAGTGTTTGGTTGCGATTCTCAATTTGTTCAATACCGATATTTACAGCATAGTCTAAAGCCGAATCTAAACTAATAATGGCCGGAACATTTGGGCAGCCCGCTTCAAAGCGTTTTGCTGTTTGAGGCAGAATAACGTCTCCTGTTTGTGGGTCAATTGAGCTATTCCACCAACCGACCAGTATGGGGGTTAATGATGGTACCAATGATTCACGAACAAACAGAATGCCACTGCCTTCTATCGCTCTTAACCCTTTTCGGCCACATGATGACATAAAGTCACATTGCCATTTTTGAACATTAACGTTATACATTCCAATGGCTTGTGAAGCACTAATATGGCTAAGTACACCATGCTTTCTGGCTATCTCACAAATAGCCTGCACAGGTTGAATTACCCCAGTTATGTTAGATAGCGCAACGAAACTGATGAGCTTTGTCTTAGAGGTTATCGCTTGCTCGATAGATTCAGGTGAAAGGACACCATAGCTATCCGCACTCACCTTAATAATTTTTATTCCTTTTTCATGCGCTAACAGTTGCCAAATTGCAATATTGCTGAGCATCTCAGTATCAGGAATTATCACTTCATCGCCAGCTTGCCAAGAAATACCTCTAGCAATCAAGCTGATAGATTCTGTGCCATTTTTGGTAAATGCAATTTCACTGGGCTTTGCTCCGATAAATGCGGCCAATTTTTGTCGACAAATTTCAACTTGCTCATAAGTTTGCTTGCGGAAGTTCGGTAAATAAGTCCCTTGCTCTGCGGTTTTATCAAGATAGCGCTTTACTGCGTCTATTACCGGTTTTGGCGGTGGCGCAGCGGCTCCCGTATCAAAATAAGCGTAATGTTGTGAAACTAGAGTGTCTTTTTGCACTTGCGACCAGATATTCGTCATTATTATTCCCTATAAAGTTATTTAGCCCAGAAGGAAAGCAGTTTCGCTTTGAGGGTTGGCAGGAATGCTTTAGCCGTGGAGTAAAGAGCATCGCCAGCAATAAGCCCACCAGCGAAAGTTGAAATTTTATCGGAACTGATATTGAAGAAACGCTCAATGATAATTCGAACCGCGAGTGCAGTAAGAACCGTCCAACCTGCAATAGGGTAGTTAATCATCAAGCCAGTTGAGAAGAGTACGCCAATCTGGTTTTTAGCACCGCCAATTAACTGAATGATGGCACCCGGTATGGCCCACAATAACAACATCATTGCCACATTTGAGGAGCTTCCTGCTTGGATCGTAGCGGCATAAAGCCTTGATGCAGGAACGATTTTGTCTTGTTCGAAATAAAAATCGTAGGTAAGTGCAACCACCACCAAGGCGCAGCAAAAACCGATAATAGCGGCGAAATATTGTTGTTTTCTCCCATAATGTTCTGCAGATTGGTTTTTACCATAACCGCGGATCATAAACCCCGTTTTTAGGTCAAAACCCATATCGGCAAAAGCAGGGCCTGTCGCGGCACAAAACCCAACTAAAACGGCCAATGCTTCGGGGGGAAACCCTAGTAAAATACCAATCATCAATGAGATAAGAGCTGCTGCAGTTGCAGGAAACCAGCCAGAATGCATCGCAGCCATACCCACAATCATCTCTTGGATTAAAGCGGCTAAGGTCGCAAAAATGAGGAATCCAATAAGTTGTGGCAATGTCATAGTGACAAATATTTGGCTAATAAATGTGAGTGCTAATGCGGTTAAAAAGTAGAACGTTGCCCCTTTGATTAAGGTTGATTTGATACGTTTGCTACTTTGGCGTAATTCATCACTATCTTCGCTTTGTTGCTGACTATCTTTCTTGTTGCGAAATACAATGGCTCCGATTTGGATTAATGCGACGATACCTGCACCAATCATCACACCGTGTGGGACATAGTTTTCATATAAATTATAAGTAATTAGCCCTGACTCAGAAAAACCGCGAATGAGAAGTCCAACAGCAAACATGAATAACGCGAAAATACTGCCAATCAACGCGATCCCTGCGGATGCCATTGGGATACCAAAACCTGCACCGATGGCTCCAGCAGCAAAGCCTGTCAGCAATGCGCCAAGCCGCTTTCCACCTTTATTTCCTGCCCACAAAGTTTCTGCGGTGGCAACACCGGCAGGCCAAGATGCACTGGCAGGATAGGCGCGGGTATTAAACAAGCCATATAAAATCGTGCCATCAATGATAATCGCAACGAAAGCTCCAGCCATCATCGGATAAATTAATTCAGGCATACCCAATACCCAAGGCACACCAATGGCTACTATTAAACCATTTGCTGCAGCAAAGGTTGCTGCAGAGATGCTAGTTTGAATTAAATTTTGCGCATCGATAAATTTAAATGATGCGAATATAGAAAGTGGGACACGAGATAATAAAATGGCGAGAACAGCACCGATAATTGATGTGTTTGCGGAGATACCTAGTGTGACAATAATCTGAATACCAATAATAGCACCAACAAAAGATAATATAATTATTGCGATGAGTAGTGCTGGAGAAAAAATAGATACACGTACCTCAGTATCATTTTTATCATGAGATATATTCATAGAGTTACCTATTTTATTTTAATAATTAATAACTGCTTTTTATCTTATTATTTCACCATGGATTTAAAATATGGTAGATAATTTACTGGCTGTGGATTTTAATGATGGATAATACTCGGTTAAATTTTTACTTTGGCTTGATGCTGCAATGCATAACGAGCCTAATACCCCTTTTTCAAAAGAAAATATAGGAACGGATAACCCTTGTGTTCCTGCTAAATAAGCTTCTTTTGAATATGCATATCCTTCTTCAGCATAGAGACTTAATTGCTTTTTTAATAAGGTGTTATTTTGCAAATTATGTTTAGAAAGATATTCATCAATATATGAAATATCCATTGAGCTTAAAATGATTTGTGTAAATGGGGCTTCATGCAAGCTCAACGCTTCTCCTTCTTTAGATGTAAAGCGGATAAGATGGTCACTTTCTAAAATGAAATTACAAATAGCGATATCATTGTAACGGCGATAAATAAATATGGTTTCATGTGTTTTATCAGCGAGAGGGCGTAAGTAGTCACTCGCTAATTGTGAAAACTGGCGTGTGTTATTGGCTAAATGACCGATTTCAATACACCGCAAGCCTAATAAATATTCTTTATTTTTATTTTTTTGTAAGAAACCTTGCTCTTCTAGAATATTAAAACCCCGCTGTACGACGGAAGGGCTCTTATCAAGATGACGAGCTAACTCACGTACTCCCCATATGGGCTTGTTGATTGAAAAGTAATCTAACAAGGTTAATACGAAACCAGCAGATTGTAGTCGGTTATTCATAGCTTCCCCTGTTTATAATTAATTGAATTAGCACTATTGTTATATTTTTGTTCCTTATACGGGAACAGTGTGCCGTTTGGTAATACAAACATATTTAGATGAAACAATATGCAAAGTAAATGGTTTGTTGCATCTGTGTTAAGTAGGTCACTAAAACAGTTCTTATCATTTATCTTTTTTTTCTTGCTTTCTCTATAACTATTTGAAGTTAATTTATTTTTTTTAGTCTTTAGCTGTTCCTACTAGCGAAACAATCAAAAGGACGCAAATGGATAAATGAGTTATTGGTGAAAACAGGAGAATTTGTTTACCTTGAATGATCTTTTCCTGATGCGATTTATTTATGTGAGAAATAGATTATTTTATAATTTTGTGTAAACGTTTACACTAAGTCGAGATTGATCACAGAATCTTATCTAAACTCGTTGTTATACTCGGTAGCAATGACAAGTTGGAAGACAGAATGCAATTTAAGCAGTATTGGGGGAAGAGAGATGCAACAGGTTGAAATTCTCGTTACAGGCGGGCTTGGGTATATTGGTAGTCATACTTGTGTTCAATTGATAAAGGCTGGGCTATCACCAGTTATTATTGATAATTTGTGTAATGCAAAGCTAGAAGTGCTTAATCGTATTGAAAGATTAACCGGTGTGCGCCCAGTATTTTATCAGTGTGATGTTCGAAATGAGCAACAGCTAGCTCACATTTTTTCTTCTCATCAATTTCATTCAGTTATTCATTTTGCAGGGCTAAAAGCGGTTGGTGAATCAGTAGAAAACCCGCTTAGATACTATGATGTTAATTTCAATGGGACATTGGTATTAATGCGCTGTATGCAGGAAGCGAACGTGAAAAGTTTGATTTTTAGTTCGTCAGCAACGGTATATGGCGAGCCCAGTCGTTTACCTATCACCGAAGAGTTCCCAACGGGTAATACACAAAGCCCTTATGGCACCAGCAAGTATATGGTTGAGCGTTGTTTATCTGATTTATTTCACTCAGACCCGTTATGGTCATTAACATTATTACGTTATTTCAACCCAGTAGGTGCTCATCCATCAGGTTTGATGGGCGAAGACCCACAAGGGATCCCAAATAATTTAACACCTTATATAACCCAAGTTGCGGTAGGAAAAAGAGAAAAATTGGTGATTTATGGAAACGATTACCCTACGGTGGATGGGACGGGAGTTCGGGATTATATCCATGTCATGGATTTAGCAGATGGCCATGTTGCCGCTCTACAAAAGGTTGGTAATCAAGCAGGGTTACATTGCTACAATTTGGGCACGGGTAACGGCACCAGTGTTTTGCAAATGTTACATGCATTTGAAAAAGCAGTTGGAAAAGCCATTCCTTATGTGATTGAACCACGTCGTGCTGGGGATATTGCGGAATACTGGTCAACACCAGAAAAAGCGCACCATGAACTAGGATGGCAAGCGGAGCGAACTCTTGAGGATATGGCGACTGACAGTTGGCGTTGGCAATCAAATAATCCCAATGGTTATGAAGTTTAGGAGATGCATGAGATGAATATTTTGCCTTTTAACCCTTCGGATTGCCCTCATCGTCGCTATAACCCATTAACAGGCCAGTGGGTGTTAGTGTCCCCTCATCGAGCAAAACGCCCGTGGAGCGGCAAAGATGAAAAACCATCAATAGAAAATTTACCTCAATATGATGAGCATTGCTTCTTGTGCCCTGGCAATACACGGGTTTCCGGGGAAGTGAATCCTAACTACCAAGGGACTTATGTATTCCAAAATGACCATGGTGCGTTATTAGCACAACCCTGCGCCCAACCTGATAATCAATCTGAATTGTTTCAATCACAATCGGTGAGTGGGGTTAGTCGAGTGATTTGCTTTTCGCCTGATCACAGTAAAACACTGCCAGAGCTGTCTGTACCTGAAATTGAAGGTGTTATCGAAACATGGCAGCAACAAGTTGCTGAGTTAAGTGAACGTTATGCTTGGGTTCAGGTTTTTGAAAATAAAGGGGAAATAATGGGGTGTTCTCAACCGCATCCTCATGGACAAATTTGGGCAAGTGATTTTTTACCGAATGAAATTGCACGTAAGGACCATTTTCTCACGCAATATTATCAACGTCATGGCAGCAACTTATTAATTGACTATATTAAAGCTGAGCAACAAGATGGCTCACGAATTGTTGTTGAAACTGAAGAATGGATTGCACTTGTTCCTTATTGGGCAGCTTGGCCATTTGAAACCCTGTTATTGCCAAAACAGCATATTCGCCGTATGGATGAAATGAATGAAGCCATTCGTGCAGACCTTGCTGTTGCGCTAAAAAAACTCACAAGCCGTTACGATAATCTATTTCATTGCTCTTTCCCATATTCAATGGGATGGCACTTTGCACCTTTTATTAATGAAAGCCAAAGTATCGAGCATTGGCAACTACATGCCTTATTTTATCCGCCATTACTGCGCTCAGCGACGGTAAAAAAATTCATGGTGGGGTATGAAATGTTAGCTGAAACTCAGCGAGACCTGACACCAGAACAGGCCGCACAACGTTTACGTGATGTGAGTGACTGCCATTATAAACAAAGTCAAACTACTAAATAATTCATCAAATTATAATTAACTTAGCTGTTTGCTGGGTTAACCAAATTACGCATTAAGGATAATTAAAAATGGAAACGTTAAAGCAAACTGTCGCCTCGTCGTTTGAAAAAACCTTTGGTTATCAACCTGAAATTTATGTTCAAGCGCCGGGGCGAGTGAATATTATCGGTGAACATACGGATTATAATGATGGCTTTGTTTTGCCTTGTGCGATTGATTACCAAACGATGACCGCGGCGGCTAAACGTGATGATCGTATTATCCGAGTCGTTGCGGCTGACTACCATAATGAATGTGACGAATTCAGTTTGGATAGCGATATTACATTTTTGCCTGAAAAAATGTGGGCAAACTATATTCGCGGTGTCGTGAAGTTTCTCTTACAAAGAGGGCTTTTATTCAATGGCTGCGATATTGCAGTCAGTGGTAATGTGCCGCAAGGCGCGGGGTTAAGTTCTTCAGCCTCACTCGAAGTTGTGATTGGACAAACACTTAAGGCTTTGTATCAATTAGATATTAGCCAGCAAGATATCGCGCTTAATGGCCAACAAGCTGAGAACCAATTTGTTGGTTGTAACTGCGGTATTATGGACCAACTTATTTCAGCGTGTGGTGATGAAGGCCATGCTCTATTGATTGATTGCCGCAGTTTGGCGCTATTTCCTATTTCCATACCTGATGATCTGGTTGTGATGATAATCAATTCAAATAAGCAA
This sequence comes from Providencia sp. PROV109, assembly GCF_033681625.1. Lineage (NCBI taxonomy): Bacteria > Pseudomonadati > Pseudomonadota > Gammaproteobacteria > Enterobacterales > Morganellaceae > Providencia > Providencia sp. PROV109. The sequence goes on along the minus strand of NZ_CP096320.1, from coordinate 3,169,135 downwards.
CGGGGTTTGGTTGGAAGTGAATACAATACACGCCGCCAACAATGTGAAGAAGCCGCTAATTTGTTTGGGGTGAAAGCATTACGTGACATCACATTTGATGAGTTTTTACAGAAGCAACATCTATTATCGCCTATCGTTGCTAAGCGAGCCAAACACGTGATCAGTGAAAACGAACGTACTTTAGCGGCAGCAAAAGCATTAACACAAAATGATTTATTGCAGTTAAGTGAGTTAATGGCGCAATCCCATATTTCTATGCGTGATGATTTCGAAATCACCGTCAAAGAAATTGATACCTTAGTGGATATCGTTAAGTCCGTTTTAGGTGTTCAGGGCGGGGTACGAATGACAGGAGGAGGCTTTGGCGGTTGTGTGGTTGCACTGATGCAGCAGCAATGTGTTCAACCGGTGATTGACGCGGTAGAAGCGCAATACCAGAAAATAACAGGCCTACAAGCCGATATTTATGTCTGCCAGCCAAGCTCAGGTGCGAGTGTGGTAAGTTAAAACCAAATTAATAAATTGAAAAAAGTTGATATAACATGCTGTTTAATCAAGAAAAAAATCAGACGCCCAAAGTCGTAGAGTTAACCAATAAAAATGACATGAAAATTGTCCTGACAAGTTTAGGGGCAAGCTGGGTAAGTTGTATTTTGCCGCTAATACATGGGAAACGTGATGTGGTTCTAGGTTCACCAAACATGGATAAACAAAAGGAACAAGACGTGTATTTGGGCGCGACAGTCGGGCGCGTAGCTAACCGTATAGCGAATGCACGTTTTTCTATTCATGGTGAAAATTATTCAGTGTCAGCCAATCAAGAGCCGCATTGTTTACATGGTGGGCAGGACAATTTTAGTTATCGGATTTGGGCCGTTTCACAACCTAGTACCCAACAGGCTATTTTTTCACTCATTTCACCCGATGGTGACCAAGGTTTTCCCGGGGAATTGAAAGTTGAGGTAAGTTATGAATTAACAGATGAAAATCAAGTGATTATCCGTTATAAGCACCAAGCTACAAAGGCCTGTCCTGTAAACCTAACCAACCATACTTATTTTAATTTGGCGGGTGAAGGTAGTGAAAAGACAGCGCTAGATCATGCTCTTACGATTTACAGTGACTGTTATTTACCCACAGATAAAGCAGGGATCCCTAGCGGAGAGTGGCGTAATGTCACTGGTAGTTATTTTGATTTTCGCCAAAGCAAACTCATTGGCCGTGACTTTCTACAAGATCACGACCAAATTTCTGCTGGGGGATATGACCACACTTTTATGCTAGATACAGCCCGTATTGATGGTCGGCAAACGGTGGCATCGTTGAGTGCTCCTGAGGGAGACGTAAAGATGAATATTTCTACAACGATGCCCTCTATGCAGTTGTATACAGGGAATTATTTAATTTCAGTTGCGGGTAAAACAAAATCTTATACGCCTTTTTCTGGGGTTGCATTTGAAACACAGTTTCCACCTGATGCTGTTAATCACCCTGAATGGGGAGAACGATACAGCCCGATTTCACAGCCTAATCAAATTTATTGTAGTGAAACCTGCTATCAATTTATTTTCTAAATCTATATATGATTAACACCGCATCTAAGCGGTGTTTTCTTTTTTGCACGATAAACCCATTATTTTACTTTAAATAATTTTAATATGCGTTATGCCATTGTTTTTAATTCTAGCTCATTGTTTAATAAGCCATCCTAATTGTAGAGGTGCACAATGGCGACAATCAAAGATGTGGCAAAAGAAGCCGGTGTTTCGGTTGCAACTGTTTCTCGAGTGATTAACCAATCACCGAAGGCAAGCCAAGCTTCTATTGCATCAGTAAAGAGTGCAATGAATAAGCTAGGTTATCGTCCCAATGCCGCTGCGCGAGCTCTTGTGAACCAAAGTTCAAATACCATTGGGGTGTTAGTTAACGATGTTTCCGACCCTTTTTTTGGCGTTATGGTCAAGGCCGTTGATGCTGTAGCGCATAAAAATGGTAAACATATTCTGATTTGTAATGGTTACCATAATGCCAAGGAAGAGCGCCAATCGATTGAGTTGTTGATTAACAACCGCTGTGATGCTTTGGTTATCCACTCTAAAGCCCTGGATGATGCTGAGCTGCTTCAATATGCAAAAGAAGTCCCAAGTATGGTACTGATCAACCGCCATATTGATGAAATTGCAACCCGTTGTATTTCTTTAAATAACTACAAGGGCGCATATTTAGCGACAGAACATCTTATTCGACATGGGCATACTAAAATTGCGTACATTTCATCAAATCACCAAATTGAGGATGCGGTACAGCGTTTACAGGGTTATCGAGATGCGTTAAAAAATAATGGTATTCAACTGTCTGATAGTTATATTGAATATGGCGCTCCTTATGGGGAAGGTGGGGAGCAAGCGATGACTAACTTACTGATAAAATCACTCGAAATCACAGCGGTCGTGGGTTACAACGATTTTATGGCCGCGGGAGCCATCGCGGTATTAGATGAAAATGAAATTCACTCACCAGAACAGGTCTCGGTTATTGGTTTTGATGATGTGTTGATTGCCCGCTATATCCATCCACGCTTAACAACAATTCGTTATCCTATCCAAATGATGGCAGAAAAAGCCACACAACTAGCACTTTCTTTAGCGAGAGGGGAAAAAACGACAGGTGAAAGTTTGATTTACTCTCCGACATTGGTTCAACGTAATTCAGTTAGACCTTTGCACGCCTAAGTATTTTATAGGCCATAGCGTTACGAAAATAAGTGTAAACGTTTTCATTAATATTTGATGAACTTCACGAATTTATTAAAATCTAGATTACTTCCTGGTACCTTCTCTTCTATCACCTATGAAAATTTACATTAATTTCTGCTATTTAGTCCATTAAGTTAATTCTTTAGAGGATATTGTGAAAATATGTGATTCATCTAACGGTGATATTTTGTGGTAACGTTTACACTTGCTTTGTTATCACTTGGCGAAGGAATTTGATTATGCAAACTGAAGGGGTTGGGTTAAGCACATTAGATTACGGAATATTCATTCTGTATGTGCTTGTCATTATTAGTGTTGGTCTTTGGGTTTCTCGAGATAAAAAAGGACAAAAGAAAGGTACAAAAGACTATTTTCTAGCAGGAAAAACATTACCTTGGTGGGCTATTGGTTCTTCACTGATTGCGGCAAATATTTCAGCAGAACAGTTTATTGGTATGTCGGGCTCTGGTTTTTCAATAGGTTTGGCTATCGCATCCTATGAATGGATGGCAGCACTAACACTGATCATTGTCGCAAAATACTTCATGCCCGTGTTTATTGATAAAGGTATTTTTACCATTCCAGAGTTTGTTGAAAAACGTTTCAATAAAACGTTAAAAACGATCTTAGCCGTGTTCTGGTTGGCATTATTTATCTTTGTTAATTTAACTTCAGTTCTCTATTTAGGGTCGTTAGCATTACAAACAATCCTAGGTATTCCAATGCATTATGCTATTTTCGGCTTAGCATTATTTGCAGTGATTTACTCTCTTTATGGCGGGCTATCTGCGGTTGCGTGGACGGATGTTGTACAAGTTTTCTTCTTAATTTTAGGCGGCTTTTTAACCACGATAATGGCGGTGAGCTATATTGGCGGTGATGCGGGGTTATTCGCAGGTATGAGCCGTATGGCAAGTGAAGCGCCTGCGCATTTTGAAATGATTTTAAGCCAAGACAACCCACAGTTTAGTAATTTACCCGGTATTGCCGTGTTAATTGGCGGTTTATGGGTTGCTAATTTATATTACTGGGGCTTCAACCAATATATTATTCAACGTGCATTAGCCGCTAAGTCTATTAATGAAGCACAAAAAGGCTTGGTTTTCGCAGCATTTCTCAAACTTATTGTCCCAATCCTTGTTGTCGTACCGGGTATTGCGGCATTTGTGATAGTTTCTGACCCTGCATTACTGGCGGGATTAGGAACGATGGCACAAGAACATATGCCAACATTGGCCCAAGCGGACAAAGCTTACCCATGGTTAACACAATTCTTACCCGTAGGCGCTAAAGGGGTTGTGTTTGCGGCATTAGCTGCGGCTATCGTTTCTTCTTTAGCTTCCATGTTGAACTCAGTGGCAACTATTTTCACCATGGATATCTACAAAGAATACATTGCTCCATCAACCGCGGACCATAAATTAGTGAATGTCGGGCGGATTAGTGCAGTTGTTGCGTTAATCGTCGCATGCTTCATCGCCCCATTACTGGGTAACATTGGACAAGCTTTCCAATATATTCAGGAATATACCGGGTTAGTTAGCCCAGGTATCTTAGCGGTATTCTTATTAGGTCTATTTTGGAAGAAAACCAATGCGAAAGGCGCGATTATCGGTGTGCTGCTCTCAATTCCGTTTGCATTATTCTTAAAACTAATGCCGTTAGGTATGCCATTCCTTGACCAAATGATGTACACCTTCTTCTTTACTGCGGTGGTGATTGGTTTAATTAGCCTGACAACGGCAAAAGAAGATGACTGTGAAGGGGCTATTATCCTAACGTCGGAGACCTTTAAAACATCGACAGGCTTCAATATCGCATCATACGCAATTATGGTTATCTTATGTGTGCTATATGCGCTGTTCTGGTAATCCAAAACTTCTAACAAGCTGATAAGTAAAATGATAGCACGAGGCGGGAAAGGTCATTCCCGCCTTATTTTTTGCGTTTGTTAACTTAAATAATGACCTAATATTCGCATCGAGATCATTTTCGTTATTCTTGACTAATAATCTCCCTTCCTTATGTATGGTTAATTGTGTTTAATTTTATTTTTTTAATAACTATTTGTTATAAGCAAATATGCCAAATTGATTTTAATTTGACTTATTTTTAGGAATAATACTGAGACTTATTATTATTATCATTGGAACTATTTTGTGAAAAATTTAGGTTTATTTCGTTTACATCAGGTTGCCATTTTCACTCTGTTAGCGCTGGCTGTTCAAAACCAATCCATGGCAAATGAACAAAATAGCGACAAAAAAGACTCTTTCGTTGTTAGTGCACAAGCACTCAAAGTGAATACTGCGCTGCAAGAAACGCCAAAATCTGTTTCGATCATTACGGAACAAGATTTGACCATACATGCTCCGCAAAAAATTGATGAAGCACTTCGTTATACCTCGGGGGTTGTTGCACAACCTTATGGGGCTGATAATGATACGGATTGGTTCAAAGTTCGCGGTTTTGATGCCGCAACTTATTTAGATAATAGCCGGTTATATCGAGATGGCTACTACACTTGGCTACTTGAACCTTATGGATTGGAAAGTATTGAAGTCGTGAAGGGGTCATCAGCCGTTCTCTTTGGCGAATCCACTCCTGGAGGCGCTGTTAACTTAGTAACGAAAAAGCCATCTATTAATGCTAAAAATGAAATATTTTTAGAAGCGGGTAATAACGATCATCAAGCGCTAGGCTTTGATCTTTCTACAGCATCAGCCGATGCAGGTGCCCGCTACCGTTTAGTGGGAACGATGAAAAAATCAGATGGGGAACTCAAAGGCACGGATAATAAACGTATTTATCTGGCGCCAAGTGCGGCATTTGACTTGTCTGATCAGACTGTACTTACGTTAATGGGGACGTATCTGCACGATGATGGTACGCCCACGAATCCTTTTTTCCCAGCGGCGGGAACATTAATTCACTCTAATTACGGTAAAATTAAGCCATCAACCAATTTAGGTGAGCCTGATTACGATAAATACAAGCGGACTCAGTTCTCAGTGGGTTATTTATTAGAACATCAATTTAATGATGAGTGGCGTTTTGCGCAGCGTGTAAATTATGGTTACAACGACCTAACACTCAGAAGTGTTTATGCTTTCTTTAATGCAGACCCTACCGTGCAGGAATTGGGGCAAGGTATTGTTTTTCGCGATGGTAAAAACCAAAGTTTTAGTTTTGATAACAATATCGTCGGTGAATGGGATAGTGAGCGGTTTGAAAATACCTTACTTGCGGGTATTGAATTCCAATATCATCAAACCAAAGGCGATGAACAGGATAATTATGCTTTTGGTAAAATTAACCCGTGGAAGCCAGTTTATGGGCACTATACCCCACTTGACCCATCAAATAACATTCATCGCACTATTGATAAAACACAAGCTAGTATTTATTCACAATACCAAACAAAGCTTGATAGCAAATGGATTGGGGTCGTTGGTGCACGTTATGATTGGGTAAAAACTGAAAATAAAGCACATAAAAAAGCAGAAGATGAGTCTAGAAATGATGGGCAGATGAGTTTAAATGCGGGTTTAATGTATATTGCTGACAATGGCATTTCACCTTATTTAAATTACTCTCAATCTTTTGAAGTTCAATCGACAATCGACCCAACAACCCAAAAACTATATAAACCACTTAAAGGTGAGCAATTTGAAGCAGGTATCAAATATACACCTTATTTTATGGATGGTTATTGGAATATTGCTTGGTTCGATATCGAACAAAAAAATGCGTTAGTCACAACTCCTGAACACCCTGTTGCAACACAAACAGGTAAAGTCACTTCACAAGGTATAGAAACAGAACTATTTGCAAGTGTTACTGATAATTGGGATATTAAAGCGACATACACTTATACCAATGCGAAAACAGATCAAACAGGTGGTAAGGGACGTAAACAGGCTGGTATGATCCCCAAACATATGGCGACTGTCTGGACTGACTACGAAATTCCAATCGTGAGTAACCAGTCGTTAAAACTCGGAACTGGTATTCGCTATTATGGTCAATCAAAGGATAACCCAGCAAGCAGCAACCTTTCTGTTCCTAGTGCGACGCTCTGGGATATGGCCGCGATATATCAATTATCGAACAATTGGCAGTTCCAGTTCAATATGAATAACATCCTCAATAAAGAGTATGTTTCATCCTGTGATACCTGGTGCTATTACGGCCAATCGCGCTCATTTGTGTTACAAACAAAGTACACTTGGTAATTTTAAAAAAGGCATGCTAATAATGTTGGCATGCCTTGAGTCCTTTCTATGTTTCGATTAGCAAATATTAATATCGTTCGCGATCATCGTTCTATTTTATCTATAGATTCGTTAAATATACCCACAACAGAACTCACAGTGGTTCTTGGTCATAATGGTTCAGGAAAATCTACACTGGTTAATCTCCTTTCTGGGCAGATGGCACCGGATAGCGGGCAAATTGATTTAAATGGCACGAGTCTTTCTCAATATAAAACGAAAGAATTAGCGCAGAAAATCGCATATTTACCACAAAAACTGCCAGCCTCAGCGGGGCTGTCTGTGAAAGAACTTGTGCGGTTAGGGCGTTTTCCGTGGCGAGGTGCACTTGGTCGCTGGCAAGCTGACGATGAAATTATTATCCAACAAGCGATGGAGAAAGCTGGGGTTGAGGGGTTTTCCGCGAACTTAGCGGACAACTTGTCTGGTGGAGAGCGCCAGCGCGCATGGGTTGCCATGTTACTTGCTCAACAATCACCAGTTTTAATACTGGATGAACCGACTTCTGCATTAGATATTCACCATCAATACCAGTTAATGAATTTATTGAGTGAGCTTAATAAAGTTCATGGGATTGGTGTGATTGTGATCCTTCATGACCTCAACCTTTCTTTACGGTATGCAACACACATCGTGGCATTAAAAAAAGGGAAAATAGAATTTGAGGGAAAAAGCGTTCTTCTCCATGATGAAGCAAGGCTATCGTCACTCTACGATACTCCGATTAAATTAATACCACACCCTAGTTTTCCCGAGTCAGAACATCATAGGGTTGCTATCGTATGCGCTTAAGAATCAATTTGCTTGGCCTTATTTTATTAACAAGTACATTATTATGCTCATTTTATACACGGGCTTATTCTGTTACGGACAGTCGTGGTATTGTCGAGTTCAATTCGCCGCCTCAGCGCGTTGTGGTTTTAGATTGGGATTTGCTGGAACAGCTATTAACGCTTGAAATTACACCTGTTGGGGCCACGGAATTAGAGAGTTACCAGCAATGGGTTGTTGACCCAGCTGTTCCTTCTTCGGTCAAAGAGGTGGGTACGCGAGCTGAGCCTAATTTAGAGCAAATTGCCGCATTGAAACCTGATGTTATTATTGCAAGTAGCGCGCAAGAAGATTTACTGCCTTTATTGGAAAAAATAGCGCCAGTCGTTTATTTATCAAATTTTGCACGTCAAGATGATTCAGGGCTTGTAGCCATTGCTCATTTTAAAACGTTGGCTCGCTTATTTGAGAAGACGTCTTTTGCCGATGAATATTTAGTGAAAATGGATAAACGTTTTGCTGAATTAAGATCACAACTTGAATGTGCTTTTACAACGAAGCCAAGTGTTGCTGTTATCCGGTTTTCAAGTTTAAGCACTATTTTTCTTTATACTGAGAATTCAACACTCAATTATGTTCTTGAACAGCTTGCATTAAAGCCTGCTATTTTAGTCCCCGCACGTCCTTGGGGAATAGAGCAGAGACGAATAAATTCATTGCAGTTTATAAATGATGGGTACGTGTTATACATCAAACCATTTGTAGAAGAAAAAAAACTGAATGATTCCATATTATGGCAGTCGATGCCTTTTGTTAAACAAGGGCGGATAAATAGTGTTCGTCCCGTTTGGAATTATGGTGGTGTCTTTTCCTTGCAATTAATGGCGGAAGCATTAACAGAAAGCTTATTACAGGTTGCTCCTCATAATGACAACTAAACAGCACTCAATACTATTTTTTGTATTAATGGTGATCGCGCTGATTAACCTTCAGCTCGAACCTGGGGTTACACTCAGTCAGCAATTATTTTTAGTTATCCATCCAGCTTCAGCCGATACATTTGCTGATTATTTTTATTTATATGGCCAATTACCACGCCTTGCTATGGCATTATTAGTGGGAGCAACTTTTGGTTTATTGGGCAGTTTGATGCAGCAATTAACACAAAATAATCTTACTTCACCACTAACGTTAGGTTCATCATCCGGTGCTTGGTTAGCATTAGTGGTAGTCAATATTTGGTTTAGTAACGAGATTGGGTTATATCAAACGCTAGCTGCGATGGTGGGAGCATTACTTGCATTTGGTTTAGTAATATTAATTGCAGGTATTCGTAATATGACAGGCATTCCGTTAGTTGTTTCAGGAATGGTCATAAATATTTTGTTTGGTGCTATAGCGACTGCATTAATTACATTAAATTCGCAATTTGCACAAAATATTTTTATGTGGGGAGCAGGAAATTTAGCGCAAGATGGTTGGCAAAAAGTGGTTGGTTTATTACCTTTATTGTTCCCTGTTATTATTATTATCTGTTTCGCCCCACGTATTTTGACATTATTGAAATTAGGCCATGAGGGGGCTAAAGCTCGAGGCTTATCCGTTTTACCAACTTTTTTACTTTTTATTGTTTTAGCATCTTGGTTAGTAGCGGCGACTATTTCAACTGTAGGGGTTATTAGTTTTATTGGTTTATTAGCTCCAAATATAGTACGGCGAATGGGTAATATGAGTACAAGGCAAGAGTTATTAAATAGTGCAGTTGTAGGGGCTATTTTATTGCTTCTTGCAGACAGCGGGGCAATCGCACTAACAAATTACCTTAATATTGTGGTTCCTACGGGTGTAATGACAGCTGCTATTGGTGCTCCTTTATTGATCTGGTTTAGCCGCCGAACAATGACAGCCCAAGATCAATTATCGATAGGGTTATTACCAACAAAAATAATACTTTCTAAAACCACGGTATCTATTCTTATTTTATTGTTAGTAAGTGGAGTTGTATTTTCCCTTTGCTTACAAACGAATGGTGAACAATATTATTGGCAATTGCCGTCAAGTTTTCAATGGGATATTAAATGGCCTCGTTTATTAGCGGCGACATTTGCTGGATTAGCATTGAGTATTGCGGGGGTTTTATTACAAAGGATTATTTATAACCCGTTGGCCAGCCCAGATATTTTAGGGGTTTCTTCAGGGGCTACAGCGGCACTCGTTCTATTTAGCCTACTATTAGGCACGGCTATTCAAACCTCATTTTGGGGTGTTGCTTTAATCGGGAGCCTGATTGTATTAGGAATATTGTTATACCTAGGTAAACGGCACCAATACGCACCAGCAAGTTTAATTTTGACAGGGATCTGCCTAACGGCAACGTTAGAAGCTTTTGTTCAGTTCTTTTTAGCTCAAGGGACATTGAGTAGCTATCGGATATTATTATGGCTTTCAGGCTCAACTTATCGTGTGGAAGGGCAACAGGCCATTATTTTTTCAATCAGTGTTGTTGTGTTAACGATATTAGCGATCACGTTAAATCGTTGGCTAGTTTTATTATCAATTAGTCGAACATTTGCACAGGGAAGAGGACTAAATTCACAATTAGCGACTATATTGCTATTAATCTTAGTTGCATTATTGTGTGCCTTTGTCACTTCCACTGTTGGCCCCATTGCATTTCTTGGTTTAGTTGCACCCCATATGGCTTTTTTAGTTGGCGCTAAAAAGGCGAAACAACAACTTATTATTAGTGGGTTGATCGGCAGTATATTAATGGTTTGGGCAGATTGGCTAGGCCAAATTATTATTTATCCAACACAGATTGCGGCTGGAATTTTTGTCGCTATTTTAGGTGGTGGATATTTTTTATTGCTGATGGCGATGAATAAAATCAAGTCATAATTTATGGTGTAAATGTGGTTAGTTAAAGCCTTACTCAAGGCGAGCTAACTAACACTAAACAATGAATTTTGGGTAGTGTTGCATTGAAGGTTGTTAACGAAGGTACGACTTCTGTATTGATCAAAATATGGGTTGATACAGGAGACAAAACCGCTTTACTAGAAAAATTATAGCGTCGTTTCTTATCCGTATTATTTCAATATCACAGCTCCAGAATGGAAGTAAAAAAGTGAGTTAAGTTGAGCCGCGTTCAATTAATTGCCATTCGAGGATTTCATGGTTGTCATCGAGCTGCGGGTGCTTAATTTTATTGAGTAGCAGTTGAACGCTTCGGATGCCAAATTGATGCATCGGCTGCACAATGGTACTTAATGGCGGTGTGGTTACTTCACCGAAGGGCACACCATCAAACCCTAACACAGCAATATCATTCGGAATATGCAATCCCTGCTGATGCAAAACACTCATTGCACCGCCTGCGATGACATCAGAAATCGCGAATACAGCATCGGGTTTGGGCGCATTTTGCAGTAACTTTTCCATGGCCTTCGCCCCCGCGGTGTAATCTAATTCTTCTACATACTCGATTTTACAATATTCAAAGCCAAGTTCAGCGAGTGCTTTTCGATACCCTTGTTCCCGTTGTTGTGAATAGAGGTAACGCATATCACTGTTAATTAATGCAATGCGTTGGCGATTTTTCGCTGCTAAATGATAAACGCCTGCGCTAGCAGCTTGTGAATTATCAATAGTAACCGAAGAAGCACGAAATTCTGGATCCCCTTCACCACACTGTACCCACGGAAAATCCCCAATCATATCAGTAAGCCCCGGCAAACAACTCACAGCATCCATAGTGATGACGCCATCAACAACCTTACCTCTGAGTAAACTCAGATAAGCGGATTCACGCGTTGGATTGGATTCAGAATTACATAACAAAATATGATAGCCGTGGCGTTCCGCTTCTTCTTCAATACCACGTACAACCAATGAACAAAAGGGGTTAGTGATATTAGACACCAGCACCAATAGCATGCGACTACGCGAGGTACGTAGCTGGCGCGCTAATAAATTAGGTTGATAATTACACTGAGCGATGGCGGCGAGAACTTTATCTCGAGTTGCGGGTTTTACAATATGTTGATCATTCAATACCCGTGAAACCGTTGCGGCAGAGACTCCTGCAATTTTCGCCACTTTTTCTATCGACATTATTCACTTTTCCTTTTGTCTATTGCCATGCACAGTATGCAACATCGTGATGAAAAGTACGATTGATACAAGCAACTTGTGATGCAGATTGCAAATTTATCTTTTAGGTCATTATTGAACCATTCAGCTAGTTGCTGAAAGAAACAATTTGGCTATATTTTATAAATGAAATCGATTTCAGTAAAAATGTAATCGATTTCATTTTTGGATTTAGCTGCCATTTAGTGAAAAGCCTCATTTTATAAACAATAAAACATGAGAGGTAATGAATGGATATACAACTACAGCTTGCGAAATGCACTGATCGGAGTGAAGTCGCGCATTTGATTTATCACTCAACGAATGCCTGGTATCAACAACATGGTTTAGGCGCAATATTTCAGTCTGCGCCTGAAGAGTGCCATTTATTTGTTGATGTATACCAACAACTTGATCCTGACTACCACTGGGTAGCCCGTGATTCACAACTCAATATTCTTGGCTCGTGTTTTTTTCACCCACGAGAAACACATTTGGGCCTTGGGATTATGAATGTCCATCCCGACGCATTTGGACAGGGTATTGCAAAGAAATTACTGTCCAAAGCGGATGAATTAGCCGGAAATTTACCCATTCGCTTAATTTCAAGTGCCCTGAATTTAGACTCTTATTCTCTTTATCGCCGCGGCGGTTTTACACCTTATGCAATTTACCAAGACATGGTGATTTCAGTACCAGAGCAAGGCGTGAATCTCCCTCGCTTGACCGAAGGAATTGTGCGAGATGCTCGAACCGAAGACTTACCGGCTATTTTACAATTGGAAGCGGATTTATTAGGTATTAGTCGTCAGCGGGATATTGAATATTTTTTAAATGACACCAGCGGGTTATGGCGAATTGCAGTCTGGGAACATAACCAGTGCATCGAAGGTTATCTTGCCTCTATCGCACACCCCGCATCGAGGATGTTAGGGCCCGGCTGCAGCTATCGTGATGAGGTAGCGCTGGATTTACTCGGTTGGATGCTAGACAAACATCATCGTGGTGCGATGCCAGTCGTTTTAGTTCCCACAGAGCGAAGCGCACTGTGCCAAGCGCTATTACGATGGGGCGGTAGAATTTGTGAATTGCATCTTGCGCAAGTCAAAGGTGCTGTGCAGAAACCAAGCGGCGTGGTTATGCCGTCCTTTTTACCTGAAAGTGGCTAATAAAAAATAGAAATTATTGGGGGTCTTATGGGTACGAATAGTCTTGCTCAAGGTGGTAAAAATACTGCCCATGTATGGGTAGTACCGCGATTGGCGTTAATGATGTTCCTTCAATTTTTTGTGTGGGGGGCATGGTATGTCACGCTAGGGGTTGTCATGGGGAAATATGGTTTATCAGCAATTATTGGTGATGCCTATTCGACAGGGCCCATCGCCTCTATTTTATCTCCTTTTGTACTAGGGATGGTGGTTGACCGTTTTTTTGCATCACAAAAAGTGCTTGGCGTGCTGCATCTCATCGGTGCCGGTTTGTTATGGATGATCCCAAGTTACTTTACGGGGGACCATAGCGGTCTGTTATGGATAATCTTTGGTTATATGCTTTGCTATATGCCAACTATTGCTCTTAGTAACAACGTCGCCTTTTATAGTTTACCGAACAGTGAGAAAGCGTTCCCAGTTGTGCGTGCATTCGGTACATTTGGTTGGATTGTTGCGGGGCTGATTGTCGGTTCAACAGGGTTATCAGATAGTACAGAAATTTTCACCTTGGCGGCAGCAGCTTCGTTGGTGCTAGCGATTTACAGCTTTACATTACCACACACGCCAGCACCAGAGCGTGGTAAACCTGTAGCGATGCGCGACTTGTTATGCGCAGATGCGTTTGCCATGCTCAAGCAACGTCATTTCTTAGTTTTCATCATTTGTGCAATGCTGATCTCTATCCCATTGGCGGCTTACTATGCCTATGCGGCGCCATTTGTTGCGGCGACAGGGTTTACTAACGTTGGTGGCGTGATGTCTTTAGGGCAGATGTCAGAACTGTTCTTTATGTTATTGATACCATTCTTCTTTGCTCGTCTTGGTATCAAAGTGATGTTGCTGATTGGGATGCTATCTTGGTGCTTACGTTATGTCATGTTTGCCTTAGGGATTGCTGAAGAACTGGGCTGGATGATTTATATCGGTATTTTCTTACATGGTATGTGTTATGACTTCTTCTTTGTTATTGGTTTTATCTATACAGACAAAGTTGCTGGCGAGAAAGTAAAAGGGCAGGCGCAGAGCTTGCTGGTCTTGTTTACCTATGGTGTGGGGATGTTAATTGGTTCACAAATCAGTGGAATGCTGTTCAATAGCATTGTCACAACGGAAGGCGCAGCGGCTCTGCCACAATGGCAAAGTTTTTGGTGGTACCCAGCGATTGGTGCGTTACTGATTGCCGCATTGTTCTTCTTCACGTTCAACTATAAAGAAAAGCCAGTGGAGGAGAAATAAGATGGCAAATTTACGCGTCTTAGTCGTTGGTTGCGGCAATATGGGAGCCTCTCATGCAGAGGCTTACCACCGAATGGAGGGCGTTGATATATGCGGGCTGGTGGCTCGTGGTCATTCAAAAGATGCTCTCAATGAACATTTAGGTGGTGAATATGCCACGTTTGATAATTACGAACAGGCATTAAAAGCAACGCAACCAGATGCGGTTTGCTTAACGACATACCCTGATACGCATGAAGCTTATGCATTGTTAGCACTCAAGGCTGGCTGTCATGTGTTTATTGAAAAGCCGTTAGCCACTACGGTTGAAGGGGCTAAGCGCGTCATTGCTGCTGCTAAACAAGCCCATCGACAAGTGGTGGTGGGTTATATCTTGCGTCATCACCCATCATGGCAACAATTCATTCATCTAGCGCATGAGCTGGGTAAGCCATTAGTGATGAGAATGAATTTGAATCAACAAAGCCATGGGCAGATGTGGAATGTACACCGTAACCTGATGCAATCACTGTCACCGATAGTTGACTGTGGCGTTCATTATTTAGATGTGATGTGCCAAATGACCCAAGCTCAGCCAGTGAGTGTCAGCGCTATTGGCGCAAGATTGACCGATGAATTACCAGACAATATGTATAACTATGGTCAATTACAGGTTCGTTTTGATGATGGCTCAGTGGGTTGGTATGAAGCGGGTTGGGGACCAATGATCAGCGAAACAGCGTATTTTATCAAAGATGTTATAGGCCCTCGCGGTGCGGTTTCGATAATGGCTCGGCATGGAGAAGGAAATAGCGACAATGTTGATGGGCACACACGCACTGACTCTTTACGTATTCATTATGCAGAGCTTGATAAAAACAATGCTTTTAAACATCCCGATCGTTGGGTTGACTGCCAAGATGAGCCAGACCATTTGGCGCTGTGCCTAAGTGAACAACGTTATTTTATTCAAGCGATAACGGAACAATTTTCATTAGAACAGCATTTACAAGACGCACTCAATAGCTTGCGAATTGTTCTTGCTGCGGATGAAGCTGTGCGTACACAGCGCACTGTGATTTTAGGGAGTGAGTCATGAAAACAATCCAAGGTCCAGGTATCTTTCTAGCACAATTTATTGGCGAGAAAGCCCCTTTTAACTCATTAGAAAGCCTTGCTGAATGGGCATCAAGCCTAGGTTTTACATATATTCAAGTGCCAACGATCGACCCACGTATCTTTGATTTAGACTTGGCAGCCACAAGCCAAACTTATTGCGATGAGTTGGTTGCCATGTTACAGCAATATGGTATTCAGATCAGTGAATTATCGACTCATATACAAGGCCAATTGATTGCGGTACATCCAGCGTATGACACTGTTTTTGATGGTTTTGCCCCAGTGAGTGTCAGAGGTAATCCTCTAAAGCGCCAACAGTGGGCGGTGGAGCAACTCATCAAAGCGGCAAAAGCCTCTCAGCGCCTAGGGCTAGTTACACACGTGACTTTCTCAGGCGCACTGGCGTGGCCTTATTTTTACCCTTGGCCCCCTCACAATGCGCAACTATTTAACGAAGCATTTGCTGAACTTGCGCTGCGTTGGTTGCCTATTCTGAATGTGTTTGACGAGTGTGGCGTCGATGTATGTTACGAGTTGCATCCAGGGGAGGACTTACACGACGGCGTGACATTTGAGCGTTTTCTTGGGCTTGTGGATAACCACCCGCGTTGCCATATTCTCTACGATCCAAGTCATTTATTGCTCCAGCAAATGGATTATCTTGCGTTTATTGATTGCTATCATCAACGCATTCGTGCATTTCATGTCAAAGATGCGGAATATTCACCAAATGGCCGTAGCGGTATCTATGGCGGTTATCAATCATGGGTTGAGCGTGCAGGGCGTTTTCGCTCATTAGGGGATGGTCAGATTGATTTTGTATCTATTTTCAGCAAATTAACTCAGTACGGTTTTTCCGGTGTCGCTACAATGGAATGGGAGTGTTGCCTTAAATCCCCAGATACCGGGGCGAAAGAGGGAGCCGATTTTATCGCCAATCATATTATTCCAGTGGTTGATCATGCCTTTGATGATTTTGCAGTGGTAGATACTAATCTTCAACAAATCAGAGCATTACTTGGGATCGTAAGTGATAAATAAAGGATAAGGCGATGAGACTAAAGCTGGGAATGGTTGGGGGCGGGGAAGGTGCATTTATTGGTGCAGTGCATCGATTAGCGGCTCGTATGGATGATGAGTTTGAGTTAGTTGCAGGCGCATTTTCTTCAAACGAGCAAAATTGTCAACGTACAGGGCAACGGCTGCATCTTGCGCCTGAACGTTGTTACGCCAGTTATCAGCAAATGGCGCAAAGTGAAGCCGCACGTGATGATGGCATTGATGTTGTTGCGATTGTCACGCCTAATCACCTGCATGCCCCTATTGCCGTTGAATTTTTGCGCTCAGGTATTGACGTTATCTGTGATAAACCATTGTGTACATCATACTCAGAAGCTTTGCAGCTTGCTGATGTTGTGCGAGAAACGGGTAGGCAACTGATTCTCACGCATAATTACAGTGCTTATCCGTTAATTCGTGAAGCGCGCAGCCGGATATTAGCAGGGGAACTAGGAGAAATTCGTTATATTGAAGTGGAGTATTTGCAGCAGTGGTTAGCAACACGATTAGAGGAAACTGAAAACAAGCAGGCGAATTGGCGTACCGATCCAAAAAAAGCGGGGGCGGGCTGTATCGGCGATATCGGTACTCATGCGTGGCAGTTAGCTTCATTCGTCACAGGGATGTTACCAGAGTCCATTCGTGCTGAACTCACATCAATGATCCCTGGAAGAGTGCTAGATGACGATGTGCGTGTGCAAATGCGTTATCACAACGGAGCAAAAGGGCGTCTATGGGCGAGCCAAGTGGCTTGTGGTGAAGAAAATGGGTTGCGACTACGCATATATGGCAGCCAAGGGAGTCTTTCATTTTCCCAAGAAAATCCTAATCAATTATGGTTAAAACCGTTTGATTCGCCCATGTACTGTGTGTCACGGGGATCAATGTCTCAATGGGAGGAAAACCGTGCGATGTCAAGGGTTCCAGCCGGGCATCCCGAAGGATATTTAGAAGGTTTTGCACAGATTTACCGTGAGGCAGCAACACGTTTACGCGAGGGAGGTGGCGCATCACCGCTATTACCGGGTATTGAAATTGGCCTACAGGGGATGGCTTTTATTGATGCTGCAAAACGTAGCGATGATAACTGTGGTCAATGGATTGATTTTACGCAATATCGTTGCTCATCATAATCTCTGTGATGGATGGTATGAGGCTAATGTGAAATTGAGAGTACTATCACCGAGTTAAAAAAGAAACCCAGCCAGAAAATATGAAATTTGCTGACATATTATCATATTAATGAGTTGGTAGAATCCCGTTAATTACAGTTATAACCTCTGTGTAATATATTACCACACAGAGGCTGTAATAATGATTTTCTCTTTGTAATTGTCGTCATTTAATCCATTCTTGTTGAGTAATTTCGACACTCAATGAGTAATTGATTTAGAGAACAGCTGGATAATAACAATTCCCAGCGCAATGCATGCCAGACCAATTAATGCTGGAAAATCAAGTTTCTGTTTATAAACAAAAAACGATAATGCTGAAACAAGAAATATTCCTGCTCCAGCCCATATCGCATAGGCGATACCAATATTCATACTTTTTACAACTTGGGATAAGCCATAAAAAGAAATGGCATAACCAATAACGACAATAATACTGGGCACCAACTTGGTAAACCCATCAGACGCCTTCATCATGGTTGTCGCGGTTGTTTCAGCTATGATAGACACCATTAAGATTGCGTACACTTTCAGCATAAAAACCTCTTTAACTTATTTAACAAACATTCCAAAATGACAATTCTAAACTATGTTTGAGATAAAAATGTCATCATAGCTATGAAACTCAACGCCTAAGTAAGCGTTTATACCAAGGGACAGGAACAGGGTGTACAATAGCCCGCAAAGCACGTGCATAATCCATAATTAATCCTGGGGTCCATGCCATCATCAGCGCACGCCGACGAATTTGAGCCGCAATCCATAACTCTGGCATACAAAGTACATTTAAAATTCCGATAAAATCACTTCTCTTTTGCATAGACAAAACACCATCCAACGCAGCTTCCAAACCATATGCAACACTGCTGGAACAGTTTTGATATGTTAGGTTATAAATAGGATACTGGCGATATTTTTCCCAAAAACTCAATAAAGAAGCATAGTTATAAACATTGAAAACAATCTGTCTGTCAGATTCACACCATTCGGATGCTTCAGCTTGATAATTAGGCAAGAAACGCCCCGGAACGTTATTATCAGCGGTTGCTTTTAGTAGCCTGAAAAACTCTGATGGCGAGCGATCAATATCTTCTTTAGGGTATAAGCTGATATAGAGGTGCGGATAGAGTTCTAGAGATGCATGCCCCGTAGAGATTACCCCCTCAGAATCAACAGCCGCAATATAACGATTAATAATTGGCCGTGGTACAGGACGTTGGTTTGCGGAGCCTTCGGGGGTCCAGATATGAACAGTCAAAATAGCATCTTGTTCAGTTGATCTATTTAAAGTAGGGGACTGTAGGTTCTCTGTCATTGGCCGCGTTGCCCCTTTTTTCTTAAACGACACAGGTAAAGGACGCATCAGTTCAAATATGGATGTTCCTCGTTGGATATGACGGGCTCGAAATGCTAACTTCAGGCATCCAAATCCACTTCCTATCATCAAAAAGCCGATGAAAAAAGAAATTGTTGCTTGGTGATGGGTAAACAGAAAAAAGGCAAACAGCATTTCAATTACGCCCCATAACAGGATTAATTGCCATCCAGGAAAACGTACGATCCAAGCTGATGCAACAACAAACAATCCGGTAATAAAAAAAACAAAACCGAACATCGCTGACAGTAATACATTGCTATATGTTTGATTAATTAAGATAACCAATGCACAGAATAAAAACAAACCACCTTTAAAGAAAAGTATCGTTTTTTGTGTCCCAATTCCACTTGAAGCGACACTTAATGTGATCAGACTTTCAAGTAACAGTAGAATACCAAACAAATGTATTGGAAAAAAAAGAATACCATCAACACCATCAATGAAAATAAAGATACCAATAAAACACCAAAGGAGCCCAATCCCCCAGAGGTAATGTGCTTTTCCTCTGATAAATTCGGCACCGAAAAGTAATAATGCAATTTGTAGCATCACTTATCCTTTGTTATTACATCAATTTTAGGATACTTCACCCAAAATAAACCAATTCCCAACAATCATTATTGGCTTGTTATGACTAAAAATAACACTTCCACGATCTTCTATATTCCACCAACGACCTTCTTTATCTTTCAAACAAAAGGTTATTATTGGAAGAGTGGTCTGAGCTTGCTCTTGTTCCCAATGTCGAGCGAGTTTTTCTCGGTCGTCAGGGTGAATAGATTCCATAATTTGCCTTAGATCGGAAAGGGTTATTAAATCAGCCTTCGGATATGAACAATCTGTATTTCCCCATTCTATAGCAACATTATCTAGATTAAGTTGATATACTAGGTGCTGCGGTTTATAAGCCCCTTGTGTGTCATCAATTCTATGAGTACTTCGAGCGACAACCCGTAAAAAAACCATTAATAATGATATTACAGTCAAATATCCCTGTATTAACCACAGTGATTCATGGCGAAATAGGCCATGAAGGTAAAAAGGTCCTTGCTGATTACGAGTGTAATAGATTGTAATAGTGGCAAGTATTAATAGTGAGATTGATCCTCCTCTGTTTCCCCATAGCATAGACAGGGTAACAGCAAGCAAAATAGGGATGCAGAGTAGTGATAATTTAGCAGTATTACGATGCTGATGAAAATAGGAATAGTACATCTGTATCGCAGTATCATTGAATATTAATATTGTGCTAATAATAAGAAGAATAAAAACAATACTTCCCCAAATTATATTAATTTTGAAAGAAGGCACCACCCTTTTGAAATGGGTATTAATTAGCCCCATAATCACTGTTGTCGCAAATATGTTGCCAGTAATATCAGCAATAAAACCATCCCAGAAAATATCATTAAGTGATGTATTATCAAACCAATACAAACTGATAGAAAATAAAACTGCATCTGCAAAACTGACAATTATTACTGCCGATAGCCATAACAATATTAGTTGCAGATCATCTCCTCTATGAGTATACCTACGGACAATCCAAGCAATAGCAATACAAGAAAGTACAGCTAGAGCGGCGTATATAAGTGAAAGGGTGATTTGCTCATTATCGAAGCCATTCAGAATCAAGTTTAATACAACGAAGCCAATCAGTAATGGTAACCATTGGCGCTTGTGCATACATAAAAAAGCGGTTGTTGCGACACCCGCAGGAAACCAGACAACAGAAATATCTGAATTCTCTGGTGTAAGTATTTCGGAGATTTCACCTGTTACGTAATAAAGTAATAGCCATCCTATTATTACGATTAGTGTGGTCTTATTTGATAGCAAGGATGTTTTCATAGTTTATTTCAGGTTATACATCATAAAGTTATGTTTGGCCTTATCTTAACGCAAAAAGGTCTACATCATTTCTCTTTTCAAAAAATATCAAAATGATATCTTGAGGTATAGCTATTATTATATTTTCTCCTGTATTTTTAGGCACTTTTTATTTCTTATTTTAGTATGAGTTCGGCTCTGTAGGTACTTCAATGAACATTACGCTCCCAGTCAAAGCCAATAGCACCCCAAATCTGAATTTTTTAAAATATAAAACATGGCTTGTTGTTTTCATAGACAGCTATTTGTGGAAGATACCCAACATCATATAAAGCAATACTCGAGCAATAATGGCAAAAATTGAACGTGTTCACCACAATTAAAAATAGCTAACTATGTCCCGCAGGGAATTATGTGCTCAAAGGCGAGAGTTATACCAAAGCGGAAGGGGATATGCGGTGCCAAGCTAAGGCGAGTTATCAGTCATCGGGGGGATATGCAATAAACACAGCACTCAATAACGGGCTTAATACTAAGCTAAACACGAGTAGTGTTGACCAATCAACGGACGAATCAACAACGAGTGTGATGAGCGAGAAGGCCGTCAGCGATGTATTACAAAACGCGGTTAACCTGAATACGGTCTATCCCGTTGGTATTGTTGTGTGGTTCGCGCAAAACAAGAACCCCAATACGTTATTCCCTGGTACAAAATGGCAGTATATTGATGAAAATAAAACCATTAGTTTAGCCGAGACAAGTGGCTCGAATGTTTTCACACCAGGTGGTTTGGATTTAGTGACCATTGGTAAAGGCCATCTACCCGTAGTGCCATTAAAGTATTTAGGAACAACTGTAAGTAGCAGAGGGCATACTCATACCCGAGGAACGATGAATATCACGAGTGAGATTGGATATATCCGGAGTGATAATGCTATTCACTCTATGGCAACAGGCGCTTTTAGTCTTGCTAACGGGGGAACTGGCTATAATGGTAATAACACAACTAGCGGCTATAAATATGTATTTAACGCATCTAAAACATGGTCAGGTGAAACGTCTAATAGTGGAGCACACACGCATACCTATTCAGGTGACACGGAAAACCTCGGTTCAGGAACGGCCTTAACAGTTACCAACGCCTATACCATGTTGATGAGGTGGTATCGATTAAGTTAAGTGCTATTAGTAAATAAAAGTGTGGCGTGCATTGTAATATGCACACCACACTTAAATTAAAAGATTACTTGTTGCTCAATTGTTTTTTTGTTATCCATATCTACAATGAAATTAATGGATTTTATATTTTTAGGTGAAACTGGAATAGTGAAACCAACTAAATTCATACCATAAATAGAGTCTATCTTGTTATTCTCTTCAGTATGTATTCTATTTTTGTCATCCATTACTATTATTCTATAGCTTTCATTTGACATTAACTTTTTGTTATCAACAAGTTGTAGGGCTATAGTTGTTCCTTTTAAAAATCTATCTTTACCTAAGAATAGATTTGAAACATTTGTATTTGTTACATTAGGTAGTGGCAGTTTTATTCCATCTAAAATAACTGCGTAGTTATAGTCTATTTTATAGGTTTCAATCGGATGGCTAATATTAAAGTATTCAGCCATTGCATTAGGATTATGATATAAATCCATTTCGTCACCACCTCTGAAAGAGCGTGGATAGTAATACTCGGGTATCTTATCGGTTTTAGAATCACCAATTATTTCTTCGTTTATAGCATAAATTCTTATTTTCTCTTGAGTCGTTATTGTATTATATGAATAAACCATTTGAATATATGAAAAAATGAAACCACAAAGAGTTAAAATACCAATAAAATATGTAATTGCGATTCCTCTTTTATTTTTCATACTAAATGCGTATCCAATAGAAAAGGAGCATGAAATAACATAAAAAAGGTGAGCGCCACTCAAAGACCTAGTAGGAAATGTTGGGGATGCAACCATGGAAAATATACTTAAAAAGCCTAATACGATAAACAATAATGAAAGATAAAAGCTTTTTGACTTCTTTTCACCTACATAAGTTAGCAGTAAAAGTAATGAAGCAACTAGTACCCCCCACGTTTTAGTAAATGAATGTGAAAGTTTATCCGATAAAAAATATGTGATTTTTTCTATCGTACTGAGGGAGTAAAAGTCAGTGAAAAGAGCGGCTCGATGAAAATTACCAGGGCTCGAAATCAAAGTTACAAACCCAAGTATAACAAGTACAGATGAAAAGATAATAAGTCTGTTTTTATGTTTAAAAAAAACATAACAGGAGGTAATTACTGAAATGGCAACTATAATCCAACTCGTATTTTCATTACTGCATCCAGCAAAAAAAGAACTGATTATGAGAGGGATTAGGCACTTTTTATCATCAAGATAACGAAATAAAAAATAAAGATAAATAACAATAAATAAATTTGTGACAAGATAATTTGCTGCACCAACAACCCAAAAAACAATTTGACCAAGAGCTGGATTTGTAACCCAGTAAATTGAAAATAAAACAATAAACTGTAAAAAAAATGTTTTTTTACTTGTGTCAGAGTTACTACTTATTTTAGTAATTAAAAAGATCATCATTGTTAATACAAATGCAATCATACTATTTTTTAGTATGTTAGAGTCTGATGTAAGAACTAGAGTGCTAAAATAGTCTGATACAAATCTTCCACTCCATGAAAGGTAGTGAGATACATGAGCAGATAATGAATTTCCTTTAATATAATACACATAGTCATCAGAATGCATAGGTGTATAGTATTCGACTAAAAAAATAAGCGAAAAGACAATTAGGACACTTATGTAGCCTAAATTAATACGTTTTAAGTAGTTAGTCATTTTTGTTCTCAATATAATCTGTCTTTTTTAGCAAGTATCTAGGCCTTGCTTTGCTTTCAGTATAAATACGACCAATATACTCACCGAGTACACCAATACCAATAAGCTGAACTCCACCTAAAAATAGAATAGAAACAAGTAATGAAGGATAACCAGGAACAGGATTACCCCAAATTAATTTATCTACCATCATCCAACCACCATAGATAAAAGATGCAAAAGCAACAAATAAACCAATGTAAGTCCAAACGCGTAATGGAAAAGTAGAAAAACTCGTTATACCTTCTAAGGCTAAGTTCCATAATTTCCAGCCATTAAATTTACTTTCTCCAGCAGATCTTTCTGCTCTATTGTATTAAACAACATCAATTTTTCCACCCACCCATGAAAGGATACCTTTCATGAATAAATTACGCTCAGGTAATAATTTTATATATTCGACACTCTGACGAGATATCAACCTAAAATCGCCAACATTCTCTTCAATTTCAGGCGCGCTAATTTTATTATGGAGCTTGTAAAACCATTCAGCTGTTTTGCGTTTTAACCATGTATCACTAGTACGATTAGCTCTTTTTGCGAGAACAATATCTGCGCCTTGTTGCCATTTATCTATGAGCTGAGGAATAACATCAATAGGATCTTGAAGGTCTACATCAATAGGTATTACAGCTTCTCCAGTTGCGTATTCAAGGCCCGCAAACAAAGCCGGTTCCTTTCCAAAATTTCGCGTGAAGTTTAAAGGGATCACTAAAGGGTCAGCAATAGCTAGTGCATTGATAATATTTTCAGTGCTGTCCTTACTTCCATCATTTATGAAGACTATTTCGATATCATATTGATTAAGAATCGGGTGTTCTCTTACTGACTTATAAAATATAGGGATAGCTTCTTCTTCGTTATAAACTGGTACTACTAATGATATTTTCATTGTGGAGTATCTCTGAAAACAAAGATTTTGGAGTAAAGGAAACCTAATACGAGGCTAATCGAAGAAAAAATTATTAAAGTTGCTATAGGGGGGAATTGTAGTTGGTCTGAAACATAACCAGTCAAGTAACTTAATAGCCCCATAAATAAGGTAAATGATAAGTATCGTGCTGTAGTCGCTTTAGCTTTGAAGGTGAATTTTGCATTAGCAAAAAAGGAAAAACTGACAGCAGCTATGAAGCCTATTAAGTTAGCTATAGCTTGAGAGGTTGAAAGGAACACTGTCAGTAGCCCAAAAATGGACCAATGTATAAGAGTGTTTAAAATTCCAACCGAAAAGTATTTAGTAAATAACTTAATCATTTCAATCATTCGTATTGAGAAGAGAATAAGTAATTTAGTATACCTGAATATACCTACTGATGCAGCAAACTGATAAGGAGAGTTTATGTGAAATGTCGTGTTAGTCTTACTTTATTCTCCACCAAATTGCGAGGCGGAAAAGCAAGCCTATATTATAAAATAGGGGAAATGGGATTTTACTACAGTACCACTACGAACTATTTATATTTTGGTATAAGTGTGAATGGTAGGTGTACTCAGAAAGCAATAAAAAAGCCCACTGAAGTGGGCTTTTAGTAACTTTCAAATGCGCGTGCATTTCACGTGCACTTTCTAGTCTTAATGTTGCCAGTGTCTAGTCCAACTGATTTTGCTAACTTCCTGTTTTTAAACCTGTTGTCCTATCACTGACCCGCTGGCGGAGTCTGAATTCGTCGCTTAACTAAATGATTTTATAGTGCTAATGTTCAATTCAACTTTTCAAAAGTGCCTAATAAGGTGCCTAAAAACATTTTGATTGTTTTTTATGCATCGAAGTTAATGAGATATTTATTCATCGTAGTTTGGTATTTTATCATTTAGTGAAAGAATTGCTACTTTGCTATGTAATGTGTATAAAATATTACGCATTTTTTATACTTTATAAAAACAGTTTGGATTTTACTTATAGATTAAAGCTATTGAACTACAGTACTTAATGTTAGCACAATCGTACTTATGTCAATGCTAAAGATAAGGCGAACAGTATTAGTAAGAGTATAAAGAGGTAAAATTAAGTATCTAAAATAAATGATTGCCCGACCGAATAACTAGGGAAGGGCGCAGCATCTAAGGCTCATTTTAACAATTATTCATCGTTATCTGATTGCTCAAGCACTTTGGTAATGATTGTTGTATCGGATAAGAAATAGGATATATGGTCGGTATCAGATGTTTCTAATTCACGAGTTTCAACAGTAGTAAATAAATTGAGTTCATCGTTATCGGAGTTTTCTATTACAGCTGTTTCAATTGTACTCATATAGTAAATTTCATCATGGTCTGAGTTTTCAATAGCTTCAGTCGATACTGTGGAAAAAGCGATTAGTTCATCACGATCTGAGTTTTCTACAATATTAGTATGTAACGTTGAATATGTGCCAATCTCGTCACGATCGCTATTTTCAATAGTTTCTGTAAGTGTTGTCGACAATCCTAGGATTTCATCATGGTCATCTGGCTCAATAGTAAATGTTTTTCTGGTAGAATCAATGGGATGCATGAGATTTGATTGCTTTATGGTCAGTGTTTCACTGTAATTCATGATATATGGTTTCATTTGGTGCAGCTCCGTTCATTATGATATAAAAGTGGAAAAATGAGTCTGTAAATACACTATATAATAATCATATGTGTAAGAAAAAAAGTTGCTTAATATAAAAATACTTAGCCAAGTTAGAATGCATGCGCCTATAAGACGGTACAGGTATTTTTCTATATTTTTCACTAAACTAGCGTAATATCGAACGGCATCTTTTATATCATACCAATCTCTATAAAAAGCTGTAGATAAAGCTGTTTCTTTTGAGTTTTTTTTCAAATCACCAAAACTCGATTTATAGAAGGAGCTAACAGCAATTGCTTTTTTAATGAATAATGTCAAATTTGTTGCATAAACTAGAGATAAACCCCATAAAAAATAGGACGATAATTTTATATAAAAAAAGGTTTTAAAGTTCACAATTTCTGTAAGTAAAAAACCTAGGAAACCGAATAAAGCTAATCCGATGGTAGAATAAAATGAAACTTTATTATGTAAGGAGTAAAGAGAGCCAATGCTTTCTGCTATCCTGATTTTTAGAAACTCTTCTTGTTGAATTTGTTGTAGGTTAGTAGATGTTCTCAAGTATAATTCATAGCTTTTTACTTTTTCCTCAACCTCACTTGGTTCAACTCGGCTTTGTAATTCATCAAAAGAAATACACTTAAAAAGATTGAATTTATTATTAACTCTATCTAGCGAAATTACATAAATTATATTTCCCCCAATAGGTATTGAAAATAAAGAAAATCTAGCGGTACTGAAATTATTATAAGTTCCAAAATTATCATCATTTGATATATGTAATATGGGTAAGGCATTTAATAGTTTTAGAAAAAAAGTGATAATGCTAATCATGATTTAAATACTCCACTATAGCTTTAGAGATATCACAACCAACTTCAAATTCTAACCATGCCCATTGTCCATTTGCATTCATTTCAAGAAAGTACCAATCACCATCACTAACGATGAAGTCAAAACAGCCAAAATAAATGCTATTTTGAGACATGAAAGCCAAGCATTTTTTGTGGATATCCTTTGGAATATTGATTAATTCATATTTTAATTCATTATTTATTTTACGCCAGTCAACTTGATTTTTAGAAATTATTTTTACCGTGAAATCCTGTTTTGAAATAAATGTGGCTCTAACTTCATAATCTTTTTTTATATATTCTTGGAAATATGCGGGAGAATACTTTAACCCATCATCATTGATGTTTGGATTGTATTTATTAGTCTGTACATATTCTTTTTTATTGTTGTTTAAAATAGAACCAATAGATATTGGTTTAACAATGGTGTTATTTTTTTCTAGTTTATTAATCTCTGATTTGTTATTGGTAATAGTTAATTTTGGAATCAAGAAGCCTACTTGCTGAGCAATTTTTATTTGTAATATTTTATTATCAGCTCTACGCATAATAGATGGTTTTGATAGGCAAGGACCTGAAAAGCTTTCAACTATACCATCAATAAGTGAATGGCTTTCTTTGAGACTAAATGTATGATATTTAGAATCAATGATGCCAGTAAGATTTTCTGATGCTGGTTTTCTATAATAAATTGATTTACAGCTAGTAGTGCTGATTTCTTCACCTAGACTATTTGTAATTTTAAACCCAGATAAATCATAACTAACTTTGTAAGTTGAAAAGTAATCTGTATTTAAACGGAAAAAATTTATATTTCTATAACGATTAATTATATAATCACATGTACGATCATAACTGCTCGTGACTATTAAAATTTTGTTTTTCATTACAATTCTCTATTTAAAACATCTAAATTAATTCTACATAATACATTGAAAATTTTGAAGGTTGTTGAATTCAAACTGGTGATTTGTTAGATAAATAAGCCAAATCGACTAATAAACTGGATTTTACCGAAAGATACTACTGCAAAGTTGAACAGTAGTATCTATTTTAGAGTATTGACTTTATTTAGATATATTACGATAGGAATACTACTTTTTTCCGGCGACCGACATCTTAGCCAACTCTGGATTATTGGCCTGAAAGATGGATAGTGGTAATTCAACCTTACGATCGTTTTAATCTTCCACCGCTTTAATCTCATTGGTCCTTGTGAAAGAGGTAGTACAGTTCATCGGAAGGCTATGCCCTATCATCGGCCTTGAGTTCCCAAATGATTAAATCCAGTTCTGGCAATAAGTTATGGTATAGCGAGTGGTATTCTCTATCTCGCTCAAGGCTTACCTCTTGATTCAAAAGCCATTGATAATACTTTTCCTGCGAGTTGGCTATCGGGTGAAAATGGCATCCTCAACCAACGGGTTTTCTAGCAAATAAATCCATCACAACAGCAAGATATGTCCAGCGGTTATTCGCCCAAAGATACGTTACATCCCCCACAAAAATTTGGTTTGGCTTTGTGATGGTAAATTGACGACTTAAATAATTCGGTATTTCAACGTGCTCAAAAACTGCTTTTTTATACCGATGCGTTGGCGCGTGGCAATTTACTAAATCTAATAATTTCATTTGATTTGTCGCTCGATAACGTGATAATTTCGTCCCTTTTGCGGTGATTATATCCGCAATTGCCTGAGAGCCCGCTGAACCTCGAATTCGTTCATGAGCTTCACGCACTTTAGCACACAGCTATAGTTACTTTATCGTCACTTTATTTGAGCGACAACACCAATATTTATAGCTGCCTCAGCTTAAATTTGGCGCTAAAATTACGTTGAGTTTGTTTTGTCATATATGTCGCCTGTTAAGTTATGAGGCGTATAATAACACCTCTATTCAGATGGCCAAATTAACTATGCCACTTCATATGAAAAATATCTCAGTCAATGGGGATTTACTTGCCAATATGTGTTTGCATATTAAATGGCTTTTGCGACAAGCCTGCACGCATAAATCTGAACCTAAGATATGACGAGATATTATCTTCATGTGATGAAAGTATTAATTGTCTATTACTTAACTCACAGCGTAGCAAGTCGCTTAAAGAAGCTATATTTATCTCGTCAAGAGATTGAGCTGGATCATCTATCAGAACAAGGGGGGACTTCGCGTACACTTTATTAAGTGATAGGAAAAAAGCCAAACTCAATGCTGATAGTTGTCCAGAACTCATTGACATGGTTGCGTCATGTTCTGATTTTTCTGCTGTGCAGAACCTCAGTCTATCTCCATTCCCTTCATCTATAAATAGTCCTAAGCCACGTTGGTAGTTTTGAATAAGTCTACCGCTATAAATATGGAACGTTAACTCTATATCAGCGATAGTATTTTTAGAATAATCTCTGTTTAGTATGGTTAGTTGTTCCTTTAATGTAGCAACTTTCTGTTTAGCGTTTGTTATCGCGTTATTTAGTTCTAACAAATCCTTAAGCTCTTTATTTAAAGCCTTAAGTCGAAGATTATTTGCTTCATTCTTTTTGTATAAGAAATATTTTTCTTTCCGATTGATTTGTTCTAAGTCTATGTTGAAAACATCATCTAGTGTAACGAATGATTCATTCAAGACTGATTCCCATCCTTCAGGAAGTGTAATCAGCTCATTTTTCTTTTGTTGACGTAACAGCGATATTAATGATTGTTTTCTTGATTCTATTTCTTCTGGTATTTCTGTATAAGTCAGTGGATAAGATATTCCGATTTTTGAAAGCCTTTCATTTATTTTTATTATTTTTTCAAAAATACTCTTTGCCTTTTGTAAACTGTCAAACAAATTTTTGTTAAATTTAAGCTGTTTTTGTGCTTCTTCCAAACGCTGAATCTCAGTATCCTTAGATTTCTTTATTTCATCGAGTTCGGCTTGTAGCTGTTTCCCTACATTATCTAATGAACTTTCTAATGATTTACTTTTAATATCGATTGCGACTAATAGCAGATCTTTTGTTATCCAATCATGTCCACAAAGTAGACAATGTTTTTCCGATAGCGATGTTTTCTTTTGATGTTCCTCTGTTAATTTCTTTCTTGCTTGGCTAATTTCTACAAGAATAATATTTTTTTCACCTATTTCTTTTTTATAATTATCTCTAAGCTGTAAGCGTTTTTTGAAATCGATAATGTTTATCTTTGTCTTATCTTTAATTTTATCAATATCGTCCTGACTTATCGAATCTTCTTTTTTACGTAAAACTCCTAAGGATAAATCAATTTCATTTTTAATTTTATTCTGCTTAATCAGTTCCGGGTAAGCTTCAATATGATGTCCTACTTTTATCACCTCGGTTAATAGGTTTTCATTTCTTATTATGAAATTTTCTATTCTGGCATTATCAATAATTACGCGAAGCTGTTCTTTGTTAGTAATTAGGTTTTTAAGCAATGAAATTTCATTCTCATTTTTTTCTGTTGTTTCAATATCAGAAAAAATTAAAGGGTTCTCAACATCCCATGATGGCGTAGTGAGATGGGTTGATATTTTTTCATACTGCACAGGATTATTATCATTTTTTCCTTGAGCACTTATCGCTTGAATTTGAGATGTGATAGAATCTTTCTTTTGAATGAAATTCAGACTGGTTGATTTCCTCGTCAGTGCATTTTGAACTCGTCCACATAAATTTATGTTTTCAGTGAGTTCACTAACGTTCATCAAACCACTGATAGCATTTTTTCGCTGCCTAATACTGTTAGCAAAAATAAATGAACTCTGTCCTTGTTCAAGATAGTTAAGAAAGTTGTAGTTATCAGTGAATTTTTCGCCTAATATTTCATCAAGCTCATTTTGTGTAATGTAGGTGCTGTTTTCGTAGGAGTCTAACAACTCTAATTTATGGAGTTTAAATATACTAAAATTATCTGCTTTATTGTTCTGTATTATTTTTAAATCATCCACAAGTGCTCTACGTGAAAAGTAAAGTTTTTCATTGTTATCACCTGTCATCTCCACACTGATTTCGATATCCTCCTCTCCATTTTTTTTGTTCCAGAAAAGGTTATCACTATAATTTCTAACACCCCCTATCATTATTGTTTGACATAGTTGTTCAATTCTCTTTACTTTTCCTGTAAACAATAATTCTAAAGCATCATATACGCTTGTTTTTCCATATCCATTAGGGCCTTCAAGTGTCAACAAAGAAGAACTCTCAAAATTGAATTCGACTTTATCAAAAGCCTTGAAGTTATTTATTCTCAGCTTTGATAGCTTCCAGTTCTTCATTTATTAATTCCTCAATTAGCTTTTCTAAATTTATATCAGTTTGCTTATTTTCTGTGCTGATCTTATTATATGTCTCAGATAAATTTAATGAATCTACCAGCGTATTGATTTGCAAATCAATTGGAACAATATCTTTTTCTATACTAGGCATCTCTAAAAAAGGAAGTTTAATGAAAATTCTAGCTGCCATATTGTACAGGCTAGGTCGGGATGGGTCTGCTTTGTAGGTTGAAAATTCTTCATGATCTGAGAGAACTGCTTTGAGATTATTAAAGTTCTTCCCATAAATTAATTGATTCTCTTCATTTGAATAGTACAAAACATATTTTTTGAAATGATAAGCATTTTCTTCTATATCAAATATGCTTTTTTCATATTGTTTGTAATTTGAAAGTTTGTCGAGTTGAAATACTATTATAAGGTCAGTATTTTTTGCAAAGGCTGGAGCTTCTAAAAGTTCAGTAGGAGTTTCATTAATAATTAACTCATTAATAGAACTCGCATCTTCAAGTTTATCTGTTTTGTAGGTTATTATATATCTACGTAATTCACCTTTCTCCTTTTTAAAAAATGATATTTCATTTAACTTGTTTTCTATTTCAATAAAATGGTGATCTTCAATAGCCTGTTTTATAAATTCATTTAGCATTTAATTCTTCCTCGGCCTTGTCTGAAGACAACACCCTTAAATTAAACTCTTTAACAATGTGGTTATTATTTTCTTGAGTACTTTGAACTGTTGTAATCTTCTCTGATGTAGCTGATATTATAGTATTCTCTGATATCTCATAGGCAATAATATTGTTATATTCATAAAGCAATGAGGCAAGGGTAGCATTATCCCTTATGTGTTTTTTTAGATCTTCTTGGAATGAGGTATTTCGTCGTCTTCCGTCTCTGATTGTCAATGCGGTTGGAAGATATTTATTTATTTTTTTTTGATAATGTGGTAGGCCTAATAATTTGGGTATGTGAGATATAGCCGAAATTACATCAAAATAATCCCTAATATCATCCTTATTTATGATATTATTTTCCCTGTGAGGCTGCAATGATGTATGCATTTGGATAGCAGAATTATCACTCAAACTATAAATAAACCTGAAAACGTTTGAGATTGATTCAATTTGCTTTTCATTAAAATGCTCCAAATCATTGTAGAACTCAGTTTCAATAATAGTGGTTATCTTCTCTTTGGTTAATAATGCTTGGTATATTTCGTCTGTTCGATTAAGAGGAGGGGATCTTAATAATTCCAAAAAAATGCTACTTGCTATTCTATTATGGTATGCAGCATAGTTTTGAGTTTGTCCATTGTGGACTAAGTTATGAATTATAATTACTTTATTAGTTATAAGCTCAGAAAGTAAAGTAGACTTTTCAATAATTAAATTTCGTGATCTTATTAAATTATTTTTATCTAAAAAATTTTCAATCTGTTTATCAATTAAATCGTTTATTTCGGATAAGGAACAGTATTTATTATCTCCATAATTATAAAACTCTACTATTTTTCCATTTTGGCTTGTATAGTTCTCAAACGTATTTAATTGTTTCGCCACATGAAAATATCGGATTGTATTTTCATCACAATCAGTATCAACACATGCAGCTTTATAGATAGCCTCGACATATTCAGAGCGGTATTGTGAAAGCTTTGCTTTCACTTGATGAGTTGAAATCACCTTACCATCACAATAAATAGCAAAATCGTCAGTGCTATCTAATTGCAACTCAAAATTATCAATTATTCTCTGTTGAAATGATTTCTCTGTTAATAGCTTCAGGCAATGATAAAGAGCTACTTTCCCTTGATAAACAAAGCCCCCCCAAGAACTAATCGCACTTCCTGGCAGTGTTTCCTCTATGTTAGACATTTTTTATCCTATGAAAATTTTTACTAAACATAGCTATAAATCAGAATCCTTACATAGATATACTATGGAGCTATAGTCATTTGTGGTGTATGAGGGGAAAAGAGGGTGGCGTATCCTGTTGATTGTTTCCTCCAAGAAATAATTAACAGTAGAGCGATACGCCATGACAAATATTACCCTGAATGTTCTTTCACAACCAGATGAAACTGGCACTGATGTGCTAACTGCTTTATTGCGTAATGGTGCTCGTCAGCTCATTGCGCAAGCAGTTGAAGTAGAGCTGCAGCAACTGCTGCAAGCTCATGAAGAACTGCGTTTACCCGATGGCCGCAAAGCTGTGGTGCGTAACGGCTATTTGCCTGAGCGCAGCATCCAAACGGGCATTGGCGATGTTGATATCAAGGTGCCAAAAGTGCGTGATCGTAGCGGCTCTGGTATTCGTTTTACCAGCGCACTGCTACCGCCATACCTCAAGCGTGCCCGCAGCGTTGAAGAGTTATTACCGTGGCTGTATCTCAAAGGTATTTCCACTGGAGACTACCAAGAAGCCCTTGCAGCCTTGCTGGGTGAGAATGCCAAAGGTCTGTCAGCTAACACCATTTCCAGGCTCAAGGAACGCTGGATTGATGAGCACCGAGAGTGGCGACAGCGCGATTTGAGTGACAAGCGCTACGCGTACCTTTGGGTTGACGGTATTTACAGCAACGTCCGCCTCGATGACCGTTTGTGCTTGCTGGTGGTGATGGGCGTGACAGAGCATGGCCGCAAGGAACTGATTGCTGTTGAAGAAGGCTATCGCGAGTCCGAAGCCAGCTGGCTTGAGCTGCTGAATGGCCTGGTTGCGCGTGGGCTTACGACCTGCCCAAAGCTGGCAACAGCTGACGGCGCTCTGGGCTTCTGGAAGGCTCTGAGCAAAGTATACCCGCAGACCAAACAGCAACGTTGCTGGGTGCATAAGACGGCCAATGTGCTCAACAAACTGCCCAAGGCAGTGCAACCCAAAGTAAAAGAAGCACTGCATGATATCTGGATGGCAGAGACGCGTGAGAAGGCTCATAAAGCCTTTGATATAGCGCTGGAAAGGTTTACTGCTAAGTACCCACGCGCAATGGAATGCTTAGCTAAAGACCGTGAGAGCATGTTGGCTTTCTACGATTTTCCAGCAGAACATTGGGTGAGTATACGCACCACCAACCCAATTGAATCTGCCTTCGCTACAGTACGTTTAAGAACCAGCAAAACCCGCAACTGCGGTTCAAGAAACACAACCCTAGCAATGGTTTATAAATTGCTGCAATCAGCGCAGAAGCGCTGGAACCGCCTGAAAGGATTTCAACTGCTAACCCTCGTGGTCAATAACGTTAAATTCCAAGACGGCGAACAAGTAATGGAGCAGTCAGACAGGAAAACCGCCTGATGCTCGTACACCAGATTTGACCATAACTCTATACTATGCTTTAAGTTCTGCTTTTGCAAAAACGATTGATGAATGAATGGCGATCAGGCCAATTTTCATGATTGTGCCCACACTACGTTGCGACTATACCTGCAAGTATTGTCAGGTCAGTAGAGCTTCCGTGAACGCCTCTGGTTATGATCTAGATCCCGCTCTCATCTTTGGTACCATTTCTACTATCAAAAACTATCGACACTACCTTACAAGATAGAGATAAGGTGGAGAGCCACTCTTATGATTCGATTTAATTGGTAATCCCCCCTAAAAATAATCGAGTTCATAAGTAGAATTTTCTCTTACAATAAATTCAGGAGAAAACGATGAAAAAAACAACTTTTACTGACGCTCAAATTATTTCTATTTTGAAGCAAGCTGAGCAAGGTGTTCCCGTTGCACAGCTCTGCCGCGACCATGGCATGGGCAATTCGACTTTTTATAAATGGCGAGCAAAATACGGTGGCATGGACTCCTCTTTAATGGCGAAAATGAAAGCCTTGGAAGAGGAAAATAGACGTCTCAAAAAAATGTATGCCGAAGAACGACTTAAAGCCGAAGTGATCCAAGAAGCTATGGCAAAAAAGTGGTAAAGGCTTCTGAGCGTCGATGTTTAGCTCAAGAAGTCGTTAAGCAAAATAAGATGAGTATTGCTCTGGCTTGCCGTACCTTTTGCCTCAGTGAGGTCTGTTATCGTTACACTGCCACCTTATCCAATGAAAACGCGTTTATTGCAGAGCAACTCATTTTACTCACACAGAAACAACGAAATTGTGGCTTTGGCTTATGCTTCTTGTATTTTCGCAATGTTAAA
Organism: Providencia sp. PROV109; assembly: GCF_033681625.1. Taxonomy (NCBI): domain Bacteria; kingdom Pseudomonadati; phylum Pseudomonadota; class Gammaproteobacteria; order Enterobacterales; family Morganellaceae; genus Providencia; species Providencia sp. PROV109. Next base: position 3,133,491 of record NZ_CP096320.1, on the reverse strand, counting down.
GTGTAGTGGCATAGTTAATTTGGTCACCAACTCAGAGGTGATATCATCACCTCATAAACAGATAGGTGACAATTATGGTAAAACGTATAAGACGGCTTTTCAGCGCTGAATTCAAACTTGAAGCGGCTCAACTGGTGCTTGACCAAAACTATTCCGTGGTCGAGGCCGCCAACGCGATGGGTGTTGGTAAATCAACCATGGACAAATGGGGTCGGCAACTCAAGCTAGAACGCAAGGGCATTTCACCGAAAGCGTCACCCATGACGCCTGAGCAGATTGAAATCCGTGAATTAAAAAAGAAAATCGCGCAACTTGAAGAGCATAATGAGATCTTAAAAAAGGCTACAGCGCTGGTGATGTCGGACTCTCTGAACAATTCTCGCTGATCGAGAAACTCAGCCGGCGCTTTAGTATTAAACAACTGTGTAACGTGTTCAGTGTTCATCGCAGTAGCTATCAATACTGGCGTCACCGTGCAAAAATACTATCAGCGGAACAAATTCGGCTTCGGGCCCTTGTTCGAGAAGCTCATGAAAGCAGTCACGGTTCTGCGGGTGCTCGTACTATTGCTGATATTGTAGCGAAGACAAAACAGGTTCCTTTAACGCGCTATCGTGCAACTCAGATTATGAAATCACTTGGCTTGGTGAGTTGCCAAATGCGGAAACATCGATATACAAAATCAACTCAAGAGCACGTTGAAATACCGAATCATCTCGGGCGACAATTTGCAGTCACGGAGCCAAACCAAGTTTGGGTGGGTGATGTCACATATATTTGGTCAGGTAATCGCTGGATGTATCTTGCGGTTGTGATGGATTTATTTGCTCGAAAGCCCGTTGGTTGGGCGGTGTCATTTTCACCCGATAGCCAACTAACGGGAAAAGCATTATCAATGGCTTTTGAATCAAGAGGTAAGCCAAGAAATATGCTGTTTCATTCAGATCAAGGAAGTCATTATACAAGCCGTCAATATCGCCAATTACTATGGCGTTATCAGATAAAGCAAAGTTTATCTCGACGAGGTAATTGCTGGGATAATGCGCCGATGGAGCGATTTTTTCGAAGCTTAAAGACAGAATGGGTACCTATTTTAGGTTACCGTAATTTTATAGAGGCACAGCAAGAAATAACACGATATATCATTGGGTATTATAGTCAGATTAGACCGCATCAATATAACGGTGGCTTAACGCCCAATGAGTCAGAACGATTATATTGGGAAAGCTCTAAAACGGTGACCAATTTTTGTTGACCACTACAGCACATCATTTTATGAAAAACAATGTGCTACATTTTTTAAACTCTTTCTCTACCAGAAAAATGTTCATACATCTTTTCTGTCATCACCCACAGCGCCTTATTCAATTTGATATCTCCATCAATACCATTCACTGAACGAGTGCGAGCTCGCTTACCTTTAGCATTTCTGCCCGATAATCCTCCCTTGATTAAATTCTCCTGTAAACGTTGATATACCGTCCATAGGTCATCTTTCTTATCTTCCCAACGACGAGGCTGTAATACTTGCTCTTCGGTAATCGGTTGATGTTCTTCACCGAAACGATACGTCAAAGCCGCTTGTGCCAAGGCTTGCTGTGCTGGTGGCGGTAACAATAGTGATTGCATCTGTTCACGCTTTTCAGCAACCGTATCAAACGTTTCCAGTACTTCATAAGCCCCTTCAATTACCTTTCCTACTACATCACCTTTGTGGGGTACACGCACTTCACCAAAGGTATCTCCACAGACTAAACCATTCGAACATACCGCTCTAAATAACCCCGGTAACATCTGATAGCTGCTTGAGCCGTCATGGCTGTTAAGTAAAATAATTTCAGGTACTTGGATTCCTGTGATTTGGTCATGGCGTCGAAGCCGTAACATATGCTTGGTGTGCTCTCGACGGCTAACATCACGTACACGAGTCTGGCAGGCAAAGAATGGATAAAAGCCTTCTTTTTGCAGACTGTCCAATAAGGTAATGGTTGGTATGTAAGTGTAACGCTCACTTCTGGAATCATGCTTTTCTTCAGAGAAAACGCTAGGTACAGTATGGAATAACTCTTCGATAGTTAATGGGCGGTCACGACGAATGCTATTCGCCGCACCAAAGCGGGAAGCTAAACGAGTCATAATAAATTTCCTTGAAAATAAATAAGATAGGTAAGACTAATAGAATAAATTAAGGACGCAGTTAATCGATAAGGTGAAAAATAGCTGAGCTTTCTGGATGTTGAATGGCGTAGTCACGAAGTTGGTAGAAACGCTCAACTAGCAATTCACTTTCCGTTCTAAATGACCACTGGCTATACAGCATCAAGCAGACGGCGACACCTGCCGCTTCTGGGCTTAGTTCCGCTTCGTTGCCATTATGCATATTGAATAACGTGAGTTTTTCATGGCCTAAATCAGGATAAATAAACGCACCGCCGTTAGGTAATATGCAGTATTCCCAATAGCCGCCAGTGTACTCATCACAGAACTGGCCCATGATAGTGAAAATCACCACTTCAAACGTGGCGAAGCCTTTAACGGTGCCAAAGTGGGTTTGCCAGAAATTTGGCCTAACAGAAAGTGGAACAACAGTAGCTTGCATAAGTGTGTCGGGTTTTGAGGCTGAATAAGGGGATGACATGTGATATCTCCATGTAATAATTGAATAATAAATAGGCTGAGGGGTATAAATAAGAATAAAAATGCGTTTGGTAAATAACGTGAAGCAGTGCGTTTTACATTAGATGTCAGAGAGGGGAGTCATTGATAAACAAAATAAGGTAGCCTGCTATGTTGAGCAGGCCATAAAAGATTAAGGTAAAAATAAGAATGATTATTTGAAATTAAATGTCCATGCACCTTGGTTTGTATCAACAGCTACTTCGAGCACATTGCAGGGTGTTCCTGCACGTTTTCCTGTGAAAATACGTTCGTACGTGCTGCCAAAATTCAGCCTAATTGGCTTCCAAGGAAGATACTCTGCATCTTTACAATTTCCTCGATTAACGATGATTTTCTTGATAATCACACTATCGACATTCGAAGTAATATACACTTTACTGTATGTACGCCCTGCATTACTGGGGCCTGATTTGAGTTGAATTGGTGCTTGTTCAGCATAGACGGAAAAAGCACTGAGCCCTAATAGGAGCGCACAAAGTTGTTTTTTCATAATTATTGTCCTAGTCGTAAATAGAAGGGTAATAGAAAAGAAGGCCATAGCCGTATCTGGCAAATGATGCAATATGGCTCATTTGCTATCATGAGGTATGACTAAAGGAAAAATTCAGCGAGACAACCATCATCACCAAATTCAGGAAGAACTGATGCAGCGCCATTAAGCGTAAAAGTCACGGGCTCACCTTCATCACTGGACACTGTAACTTGTTTAGCTGTACGTAAATTATACCAAGCTGAGGCTAGATGACTTGAGCCCGCTCGGCTTGCGCTTTCACTGATTTGAGCCGTCTCCTCCCCGTTAAATTTCATTTCCAAATATTGTTCCGAATCCATGCGGGTTTGATGACCGTTTATATCGGTAAAAATAATCCTTATAGGCTTATCACCTTTATCTTCACAAGACAGATAAAGCTGAGATTTGCCCTGACCTAGAATGACAAACTCGGTCATTCCTTGTGTTTTGTTACTCGTCCAAGTGTGTGAGTTACCAAAAGCGTGAGTGAATGTCGGTGTTAAAGCCGAAATAAAAAGTGCAGAAATAATAAGTTTTGTTTTCATGATATTTTCCAATTAGTGATTTTGCCTATTCAGATAAAAGGCTCTAAGACTTGATTAATACGAACAAAAAGTGAGTGCTCAACAAACAACTGATGGCTCTCAATTCTTAATAACGTGACAAACCCTGCGATTTATCGCATTGATTTTTATAAATATACTTAAGGCAATGATACTTCTGAGAGATTGTATAGCCATCATTTCCGTATGGATAATGAAAAAAACCGATCGGTTCGATCGACAATTTCGATCATGACAACGTAAAATCATTTATCGATAGGTTAGTATTTCAAGGATGTAATTGAATTAACTAAAGAAAAATGACCAAACAGAGCGCGCTACTTGAGCAATATGATGAGTTGTTGATTTGAGGGCTTGTCGAGCGACCTGCGGTAATGGTGCTAAATCAATCACCTGCTCAATGATATCTACGACCGTATCACCGAAAGAGCTACGCGCATGATTGATAACCGTTGTGGTCTGATAGGAGTTGTGTAGATGTGGGATTAAGGGACTACGTGCCTGCTTTGGGAGACGAGTAATAATCGCCTCCACCAATTGGGGAAGGTGATATCGGCCTTTAACAGATATCGGAATGATGGTATCTGCAGAGATATGCATTTGTTTGGCGATAGCATGTCGTTTCAATGTGATATGAGCTTGCTGTTGTTTTGACGGTTGTGCGGATTCCCAGTGCCACTGCTCTACAGGCTCTATTTTATCAACTTGATTCAAAATCCAAGTAATAGCTGGTAGCTCTCCGTTATACTCCGTGAATACTGTTTGATAAAACTGCTCTTCAATGGAGAAAGCACGGTCATCAGCTTTGAGTACCCAAAGTACCATATCGAGTTTAGGTATCCACTCACGATAGAGCTCACGATACTCCTCATCACGCTGTTGGCTTTCTCCGACACCCGGTAAATCAACTAGCGTTAGTGTGTGCTGTCCAAAGCGCAATTTGATCTGTTGGGGCTGCCGAGTACAAGCTTCAACAGCATTGACAGCACAAACTTGATTGCGAAATAAGGCATTACACAGACTGGATTTCCCAACACCTGTTTTTCCCATAATGCCAATGATAGGCTCATAGGTGACTAACTGGTTAAGTTCTTTTAATAAGGTTTGACGCAGTGAGCGAGGGTAGCGTCGGAGATGGCGACGAATAAGGGTATAGCCTGATAATTTTTTCATATTAACCTCAAAATAAATCCACCATCACAATAAATGGCTGGGAGTATTTAGTTCTCAAGGATGAGATATCACTAAAATGATATATATCTGAAAAAATTTTTAAAACGCATAGGTATATTTCACCAAGTAATAATGCTCTTGTATTAATTAGATAAAGGTAATAACTGTAAAAGTTTAACCAGTCGCACAGAACTGTTAAGACGAACTATATGATTTTGAGTAAAGTATGATTTTTCCTTTTTGTATGATGTTAGCAATGAATTTAAATATAAATCAAAGCAAGTATTTTCTTGTGGGTTAAGAAATTTGTTAAGCAAGACATCAATATTGAAAGATTATAATGAAGTATTTAGAGGAGTAAGTCTTTTTATTTTAAGGTTGATTTTCAATGAAATGATTTTATTGAATAAATTTCAATGTAAATACTCTGTCTTATCTAAACTAAATTAATCCAAAGTTAAATTTCAAATTGACTTGCGATTGGGTTTGCGATTTATTACGGCTATCGAAACAAACAATAGGACAAAAATCATGAGACGTTTTCCTTTAAATGCATTTCCATCTAAGTTACGTAACGTTATTAAAGATATTGAAGAGCGTACACAAGCTCCCATTCCATTAATTGCATCTTCGGTAATTAGCGCTATTTCATTATCGTGTCAAAGTTTAATTGATGTAAATATTAATGAATCATTAAAAGGACCAGTGTCATTATTTTTATTTGTTATCGCAAATTCAGGCGAAAGAAAAACATCAGTTGATAGAATGGTAATGCAACCGTTTTATCAACATGATGAAATTTCATTACGTCAATTTGATTTATGTAAAAAGAGCCATGCGGTTGAATTGCTGATATGGCAGGAGAAAGAAAAAGCAATCTTAGGGGTAATAAAGAAAAAAACAGCAAAAGGACAACCTACCGAGCTGGAGTCTCAACGCTTAAGAGAATTACAAATTGAAAAGCCTATCTTACCGAAATGTAATCGATTAATTTATAATAATACTACTCCAGAAGCACTGCAGTTTACTATGTATAATCACTCTCAAAATATTGGTTTAATTGCTGATGAGGGGGCAAATATACTGGATAGACAGGTCATGAAAGATTTGAGTTTCATTAATTCAATGTGGGATGGTGTCAGTTTTCATATTGAGCGTAAAACAACCCAAAGTTTTACAATAGAGGATGGTCGTATTACTTTATCTATGATGGTACAAAAGAAAACATTTGATTTGTACTTGAAACGCCAAGGTGAAAAAGCACGAGGTAGTGGTTTCTTTGCTCGTTGTTTACCTGTTTTTATCGATGAAAAATTAACGACACAAGGCGATCGATTTATTAAGCCTTATTTAAACGAACCAAGATATCTTAATTATTTTTATCAAAGGATAAGTAACTTATTAAATCAAAATAATACTGATAAAAAATGTGGTGAGAGAATCATTTTATCACTTGAGCCAGAAGCTCAATATGAGTGGAATAAAATATATAATGATATTGAGTCTAGCATTCATCCTGATGGAAAATATGCCAACATGAATGATTTTGCTTCAAAACTACCAAATAATGTCGCACGACTAGCTGCATTACTTAGCTATTTTGCAGAGGGAAACTCTGCAATAAGAACAGAATATGTTGAGAGTGCTTGGTTATTATGCGAATGGTATATGGAACAGGCTATTAATTTATTCTCTCATGAGGGGGACTATTATGAAGCCTTGTTATTGTCTTGGTTAAATATGGAGTATGAACGCTCAAATACAGACTGTATTAAGCTTAATGATATTCGTCGCATCGGTCCTAATGCTTTACGAAAAGGAAAGTTATTGAATATTGTAGTAAATAACCTTGAAAGTGTGAATGCGATTGAAATAGATTATACAAGAGGAGGAGCAAAAATGGTCTGTGAAGGTAAGTTTTTCCGTAACAATAAATTTACAAAAAATCCAGTAATTGCACATTATTAAATTGCTACTGTTGCGATTGTAGCAATGAAACGCAATAAATTATGTTAAAAATAGGTCAAACTAATATCAGAGTGAAATTATATTCGATAAAATAGAATAGAGTATGTCTAGCATGCTCTGTATTACCCTATTTTTTATTTTAATTAAATCTAATGTTGTCGGTATAGTAATATATAACATCAATTTAATTATATGAGTTACCTATTGTTGGTTTAATTACTTAATGTTAATTTAACAGACTTAATTAATATATTCCATTATATGAATGGTAAATAATTAAAGCTTTAGCTTAAAATCATTTAAGCTTTATTTCTTCTTTAATTTTTCATCTAAATGGTTGGTTTTTGATGTTGTATATTTTTTTATACCGATGTTTTCATGATCTAAAATAATAATCATTGGTATCAATAAATGAAAGAATACTCGTACAATAAAAAATATCAAAATGTGTTTGTTGATGTAATCAATCAAGCTGTAGATGAATTTCCCCGTACTTTAGCTTTACGTGTAGATTTACGTTTTCCAGCTAATTACAACTATAGTCGTTCGAGTCGTGAAATAACGCGATTTATTGAATCACTTAAAGCCAAACTAAGTGTTGATTGTCTAAGAAAAAATAAACTTTGGGGGCGCCGCTGGCGAAATCGTTTACGTTATATATGGGTACGTGAAACAGGCAATAGCAACCGACGTAAACATTATCATGCTTTATTATTACTTAATAAAGACTTATACCACGGTGCAGGAAAGTTCGATTCTGATAATAGTTTAGCCGCCTTAATTCAACAGGCATGGTATAGCGCTTTAGGATTAGATTCTATTATGTATTCATCATTAGTACATTTTCCTGTTAATGGAGTCTTTCATTTGAATATTAATAAGGAAGATTATGAACAGAAGCTTAACCAGCTATTAAAGCGCATGGAGTATTTAGCTAAAGACTACACTAAAAATTATGACGATGGGTATAGGTCTATTGGGAGGAGTAAATAATGAATGGTAACCAGCTCAACTAGAAACGGACGTTATTGCTACTAACGTCCGAGAGAGTCATTATAAGGCTCAGCGATTAATATTAGATAAAACCATTTCTGGGAATATCAACACAATGTGTTGATGCATTGGCTATCTTACATTGAAGTAGCCATTTATCTAAATCTGTTTCCAACCAACCGACAGACTGTTTTCCTAGCTGACGTGGCTTTGGAAATGTGGGATCGTAGCGCTTCGATTTCGGGTTTAACCAGTCGTATATCGTCGAACGGGAGATGCCAATTTTTGCCATAACTGTACGAATACGTAGGATCTTTATAGTTTGAGTATGGTGGTTCATTTTTTCTACCTCGTTTAACTGTAATAATCTAAGTTACCTTGAATAACGATTCTCTGTTATTCGCCACCTAAGCCTGTTGGCTGGTATGCGATACATTGTAATGAAGACGAATAGTGTCTAAAATTGGTAATTACTACTTACTTTTTTTGACATTGACTTATGCCAGCTACGACAGCATTGCAAAAAGCAGCATTTGATGTGATCGATACTCTTCATTTCAATCGAGTTTTTATGGGATTTATATGCGGAAAATCTATAGAAGAGTGGTATCCTTGGATTCTTAATGGAATCAATAAGATACTACAGAAAGAAGGACTCACTGGAAAACAAGCAGAGATAACCAAGCATTACCTGCTGTCTGCTCTTGAAATTCGCTTAACGGTTGATGACAAATATTTGTCAGATTTTGCCGAGTATTTTAAAGTATTGAATTCTGATAGCCCGTCTTTCAATCAGGACAAGCTTGAGGAAATAGATAATTACACAAGAACATTTAGTTTGGCCATGCTTTCCGTATTTGCCCACCATAATGGCGTGACCAGAGAATTTCTTTTGCAGGCAACGGAGGAATTGATGAATGATAAGGTATTATCATTATCAACTATGCCATTTATTATTAGGTACCGATTGACTGAATGTTGTTATATATATGAGTATCCTAATGCCCCTTTCCTTTTTTATCACGAGCTAGTAAATCGCAATATTATTTCATGCCATAAGTATTCGCATAAGGTTGACAAATACGCGCATGAGCCTGATTCAGAGTTATCGCTGTTGTTTATCCGTGCGGGCTTAATTTTTGAGCTTAAGATTCTGCAAAGAGCGTTAGATGTAATGATATCTCTCGAGAAGGATAGAACTATAGTGATTCCCAACCTTGAATCTAAAATATCCCGTACTGATCGTAAACTCCTTGCAGATTACTATAAAAGGCTCGTTGACATCTCATTACAGAGGAAAGGGCAGCGTTCATTTATGCTTTCTTTTAGGTGTAAAGAGCATGTTTCGAAAATAAAAGCTGAAAAATTTCTAAACAATATGAATAGATTTTATTTTCATAAACGCATGTTTGGAGGTACTCAGGGAAAATGGCTTGGAACTCTAGGGGGATTTGAGATTGAGATTCGTAGTGTAGCGGAGCCAGAATTGGCGATTTATTATGAAGCAGATAATAGTCTGACAATTTCAGAGAAAGTAAAATCAAAATTTTTAGACTATGGTTTTAGTGTATCAGCTAGAAGTTTGTATTTACGGCATAAACCGATAAAAAAAAGCAGCTATCCTCAAATCTTATATTATTATTATGTGTTGCTAGAACAGGAATGTATGCTCCCTTGGCATAGTAATCGTGATGGGTATTATGACTTGGCTCTTAACTACAAAGAGAACGATGTGAGTGAATAGAGGTTTGTTTATTAATATACTTGTTGAATTATTCACATAGTGGCTATGATTGACGGGTAAGTTATTATTTCGCTCTGCAGTTTTATCAAGGCCATGTTCACTAACTTGGTGGATAATCTGTATTTTTTGCGTTGTATGTCGCTACCACTAGGCTTGTTATAAAGGTACAATCAGTTAACTTTTTTAATATACAATGTGCTGATTACAATGACTAATAACAATTTCTCTTCAACAGCGGCATTTCTATGGTCAGTAGCTGACCTGTTACGTGGCGACTTCAAGCAATCTCAATACGGACGCATCATTCTCCCTTTCACCTTGCTAAGGCGCTTAGAGTGTGTCCTTGCAGCTACAAAGGCTGATGTTCTGGCTAAATACGATGCAGTAAAATCAATGCCGATTGAAGCGCAGGACAAACTACTTACCCATGCTGCGCAGTTAAGCTTTTATAACACCTCAAAAATGGATTTGAACCGTCTTGGTGAAACTGGTGTAGCGAATAATCTTCAGAATTATATTCAATCATTTAGCCCAAATGCCCGTGAGATTTTTGAGTATTTCGACTTTTTTAATACCATCGATAAATTGGAAGAAGCCGACCTGCTTTATAAAGTTGCAAAACGTTTTGCGACCACAGATCTTCATCCTGACGCCATTAGCAACTATGGTATGGGTTTAGTGTTTGAAGAGCTTATCCGACGCTTTGCCGAAAGCTCAAATGAAACCGCAGGGGAACACTTTACCCCAAGGGATATTGTTGAGCTGACAACGTCATTGCTTTTCACTAACGAAGAAGAGTTAACCAGTTCAGGCTTGGTACGCTCAATCTATGACCCTACAGCAGGAACCGGTGGCTTCTTATCGTCTGGTATGGAGTATGTCCACAAACTCAACGAGAAAGCCTCTCTATCAGCATTCGGTCAAGAGCTGAACCCAGAGTCATACGCAATCTGTAAAGCAGATATGCTGATTAAGGGGCAGAAGGTCGATAATATCAAACTGGGCAATACCTTATCGAATGACCAGCTCCGCAGTGATAAGTTTGACTATATGCTATCTAATCCACCTTTTGGTGTGGATTGGAAGAAAATCCAAAAATACATCACTGATGAGCATACCCAAAAAGGTTTTGAAGGCCGCTTTGGTGCGGGCTTACCTCGCGTGTCTGATGGTTCATTACTGTTTTTGATGCACCTAATTAGTAAAATGCGCCCTGAAAGTGAAGGTGGTTCACGTATTGGTATCATCCTAAATGGCTCCCCACTTTTTACTGGCGGAGCGGGTAGCGGTGAGAGTGAAATTAGACGTTATGTTCTGGAGAATGACCTACTCGAAGCAATTGTGGCGTTGCCTACTGATATGTTCTACAACACGGGTATTGCCACTTATATTTGGGTGTTATCTAACCATAAGCCAACTGCTCGCAAAGGTAAGGTTCAGCTAATTAATGCGTCAAAAGAACGTGCTAAAACAGGTGGGCGTGGGCGTAGTGGTGGCGGTGAAATCGAAGGCAATGATGATAACGTGTTTTATGCTGTCATGCGTAAATCACTGGGCAGTAAGCGAAAAGAACTAACAGAAGAAGCGATTGATACAATCGTGCAAACATACGGTCAGTTTGTAGAAAACGATTTTAGTAAAATCTTTGATTACAAAGCGTTTGGCTATCGCCGAATTACGGTTGAACGCCCACTGAAATTAGCTATTTACCCGAAGGATGCTACACGCCTAGAAGCTCTGCAAGCAGATAGTGTTTGGCAGAAAATAGATGAAACTACCCAACAAGCTATTCTTAACGCGCTTACGTCATTTGAAATCGAAAAGTATTTGTCTCGGGATAAATTCCTCAAACAGTTAAAAACCAAGCTGGCAGACGTTAAATTAAGTGCAGTGCAGCTAAAACTGATTGTGAAACACCTTGGTGAGCACGATGATGAAGCTGAAGTGTGCAAAGCCAAAGGCCAGATTGAATCTAATCCTGATTTGCGTGATAACGAAAACGTACCACTTACGGAAAGTGTTGAAGAGTACTTCGCTCGTGAAGTCCTACCACACGTACCGGATGCTTGGATTGATGAAAGCAAGCTAGACCCGAAAGATGGTGAAGTGGGTATTGTTGGTTATGAAATTCCGTTTAACCGCCATTTCTATGTTTATGAACCACCTAGAGCGTTAGAAGAGATTGATGCGGAGTTGGATGCGATATCGACTGAGATTATGGAGTTGCTGAAAGAGGTACATTCGTAATGGTTGGGCGCTATAAGGTATATCCGGAGTATAAAGATTCAGGGGTTGAGTGGGTTGGAGAGATACCAACTTATTGGTTTGTAAAGCCAACATTCTCAGTATTTGATCCGACAGTAACAAAAAATACGGAAGGGCAAGAAAGCATTGTTTTATCCTTAAGCTATGGAAATATTATTGAGCGCGATGTGGACACTAATTTCGGGCTACTTCCTGAATCGTTCAATACATACCAGATTGTTAATGATGGAGATCTAATCCTTAGATTAACAGACCTACAAAATGATAAAAAAAGTTTACGTGTAGGTTTAGTGAAGCAGACAGGAATTATTACATCAGCATATTTAAAGCTGAAAGCAAACAAATCTATTGAACCTCGATTTGCGTACAGATTACTCCATTCTTACGACACAACAAAAGTATTCTATGGTATGGGAGGGGGATTAAGACAATCAATGAAGTTTGAGGAATTTAGACGATTACCTATTCTGATTCCTCCTCTTGAAGAACAACATAAAATCGCCAACTTCCTCGATCATGAAACTGCCAAGATTGACACTTTAATTGCCAAGCAAGAAAAATTGATTGAACTGCTACAAGAAAAACGTCAAGCGGTGATTTCTCACGCAGTGACTAAAGGGCTTAATCCTGATGTACGAATGAAAGACTCTGGTGTGGAATGGCTGGGAGAAGTACCTAAGCATTGGAGGGTAGTAAAGCTAAGTTACTTTTTAAAACTGCTTAGTGGAGATGGAATAACATCAGATCAAATAGAACCTGAAGGTGAATATCCTGTAATGGGAGGCAATGGTTTTAGAGGATATACCTCAAATTATAATTGCAATGGTGATTACGCACTGATTGGAAGACAAGGCGCATTATGTGGAAATATTAATATCGCAAGAGGTAAATTTTTTGCCTCTGAACACGCTGTTGTTGTTTATCCATACATAAACTTTAATTTGACATTTCTTTCTGAGTTTCTTCGATTTATGAATTTAGGACAATACTCTATTTCTGCTGCACAGCCTGGTATCTCAGTTGAGAGAATTAATGGATTAAAAATTGCGATGCCTCCATTGGATGAGCAAACGCGTATTGGCGATAAAATCAAGAAAATGTCTTACGATTTTGATGTGTTAATAATCAAGGCTAAAATAATGATAAAAGCTTTAAAAGAACGTAAAACAGCTCTTATTTCAGCTGCAGTAACCGGAAAAATTGATGTTAGGGACTGGAAAGAGTAATTATGGCAGTAAAGCATATTAAAACGTTGGCTCACTTTATTGCGGCCTGCTCGGAAATACAAGTAAAAGAAGACCACACTCTATTTTATAGAGGTCACGCTTCAGATGAATATACTCCCATACCCACGATTTTTAGAAATCAAAATAACGAGTTAAAGAAAAGCCGTTACGTAGAGAATGAGGGGGAGCTGTTTCATAACCTGATTACGCAATGTCCTGAAGAGTTTAAAGATTGCGTATCAACCTTTGATTTTTTGGTGAAAATGCAGCACTACGGTTTACCAACAAGATTGCTTGATATAACAAGTAACCCTTTAGTCGCTCTATATTTTACGTGTTGTACACTAATACCAGAAACATCGAGGGACAAAAATGCCAAAAACGGACAAGTATTAGTTTACCAGGTTCCAAATGACGAAATAAAGTATTTCAATAGCGATACTGTTTCAGTTATTAGTAACTTAGTTAGAACAGAATCAAGCTTTGACTTCAATAATAAGGAGCACTCCGAGCGTTTTTTGCATTCAATACAAGCTGAAAAACCTTACTTTAAACCTTATATTAAAGAAGAACATCTGAACTCTGTTATCTGCGTAAAGCCAAAGCTTGATAATCGCAGAATAATAAAACAAAGTGGGGCTTTCTTTTTGTTTGGTATGGGTAACCAAAAAACAGATCTAACCCGCATCCCAGATGGTTACCGAACTGATATTAAGCATATTGCTATACCAAAAGGTTCTAAAGAAAACCTATTAAAAGAACTTGCAACATTGTCTATCTCGGAAGCGACATTGTTCCCTGAAATTGACAATGTCGCTAGTTTTTTAAAGAAAAATATTAAAATAAAAGAAAAACTCCCGGAAGAAGATTCGACTAATTTGGATGAGAGCATTTCGTCACATTATTACGCTGTAATCGTTGATAGTTTAATAGGAAATGAAAAGCTTTGTGAACAAATAAAAAATAATCCTGAAGATCGAGCAAAGCAAGGGATTTATCCAGATTTATTGCAAGCTGCGATCATTGAGAGTTCAGAGCATCATAATGAAATAGCTATTAAATTACTCTCGGAAAAAGAAACCGCTGAGCAATTTTCAGATAATATTTTTAAGAAGTTAAAAAAAATCATTGTGGCGACAGTATAAGAGGATTGATTAATGTCAGATGTGGCACAAGAAAAAATATTCCAAAACGACATCCTTGACCAAATGCTGTCTCACGGTTGGTTATTAGGCGAATCGAGCAACTACAACAAAGAGCTAGCTCTTTATCCTGACGACGTCATTGCGTTTGTGAAAACCACACAGCCAGAGCAATGGGATAAACTCGCGCAGCACTTTCCAAATACGACAGCTGATGTGCTACTCAAATCATTAGAACAAGAACTTAAAAAAGAAGGCACACTCTGGGTATTGCGAAACAAGGTCAATAACCGAGGTGCTAAGTTTGATCTGTGTAGCTTTAAACCAGATCACGATCTGAACCCAACGGCAACGGTTCGTTATCAGCAAAATATTCTACGTGTAGTACCTGAACTGGTTTACTCGCCCAATGGTTATGACGGTCGATTAGATTTAACGCTATTTGTGAATGGGATACCTGTTGCCACTTGTGAGCTTAAGTCAGAGTTTAAACAGTCAATTGATAATGCCAAAGTCCAATATATGAAGGACAGGCTACCGAAAGACAAAAAGACACATAAGTCCGAACCGTTATTGACTTTTAAACGAGGGGCATTGGTTCACTTTGCGGTCAGCCAGTACAACGTGGCAATGACCACGAACTTAAATGGCAAAAATACTTATTTCTTGCCCTTTGACCGAGGAACCAGCGAAGGCGGTAAGGGGAACGATATCCCCGAAGATGGCAGCTATGCGACATCCTATCTTTGGAATGAAATTTTCCAAAAAGATAATTTGCTGCTTATCCTTGGGCGATATATTCACCTTGAAGTCAAAGATGTTGAAAATTTAGATGGTTCAATTAGTCAAAAAGAAACGCTGATCTTTCCTCGTTATCATCAGTGGTCGGTGGTTTCAAAGTTGCTCAGAACCGTAGACAATGAAGGTACAGGGCATAAATACCTGATCCAGCACAGCGCAGGTTCAGGTAAATCAAACTCGATTGCATGGTTATCTCACCAATTAGCATCAAAACACTATGATATCGACCACCCTGAGCTTGATAAGCAAGCAGGGGATAAGGTATTTGACTCTGTTATTGTGATCAGCGATAGAACGGTGTTGGATAGCCAGCTACAGGATACAATTTATCAGTTTGACCACAGCGAAGGGATGATTGCTCGTGTTAACCGCGAAGAGGCTCAAGGCTCTAAATCCAGCCAATTAGCTGGGGAGTTGAAGGCTAGTACCTCTATCATTATCGTGACTATTCAAACTTTTCCTCACGTATTAGAAGCGATACGTCAAGACTCAACTCTTGCAGGCCGAAGCTACGCTGTGATTGCGGATGAAGCGCACTCAAGTCAAACAGGAACAACAGCTCGTAAGCTGCGTGAAGTTCTCATGGCTGAGCAATTAGACGGTGATGAAGAGCTAGATAGTGAAGATATGCTGCGTTTATCACTTGAAGCTCGTAAAGGTTCGAATAAGCTCAGCTACTTTGCTTTTACAGCGACACCGAAGGCAAAAACACTAGAGTTGTTTGGTCGTAGACCCAATCCTGAAGAATCTGCAAGCGATACCAATAAACCCCAGCCTTTTCATGTCTATTCAATGCGTCAAGCGATTGAAGAAGGTTTTATTCTCGATGTTCTACAAAACTACACCAGTTACCGAGTGGCTTACCAATTAGCGCATAAAAATCCTGATTTAGATCATGAGGTAGACAGTAAGAAAGCAGCATCGAAAATGGCAAAATGGGTTCGCTTTCACCCTTACAACATTGCTCAAAAAGTGGAAACTATCATTGAACATTTCAATGATAAAATTAAGCATTTGCTAGGCGGCGAAGCCAAAGCGATGGTCGTCACTAGTAGTCGTTTAGAGGCTGTACGCTACAAACTGGCTTTTGAAAAATATGTGCAAGAGAAGGGCTACACCAATGTTAATGCAATGGTGGCGTTTTCGGGGGAGGTGAATGATCCTGATTTCCCTGATCATCCTTTCACTGAAAATAATATGAACCCTAATCTCCGTGGTCGCGATATGCGTAAAGCATTCGATACCTCAGATTATCAGGTCATGCTGGTGGCGAATAAATTCCAGACAGGTTTTGACCAGCCAAAATTAGTAGCGATGTATGTCGATAAGCCATTAAAAGGCGTTGAGTGTATTCAGACGCTTTCGAGGTTAAACCGTACTTATAAAGGCAAAGAAAAAACCTTTGTGCTCGACTTCGTTAATGATCCTGAAGATATATTGGCAGAGTTTAAAGTATATTTCCAAACTGCAGAATTGGCTGATGTCTCTGATCCAAACATTGTCTATGAACTAATGAAAAAGCTCGACAAAGTTGGTATTTATCAATGGCGAGAGGTTGAGATGTTTGTTGAAACGTATAACAACAAGCAAGCAAATCAAGCCAAACTCGCTAATCTGTGTAAGCCAGCTGTTGACCGCTTTTCTGTTCGTTATAAGGATGCATCACAGGTTCTTCGAGCTGCACAAGCGGAGCTATCAAAGGCAAAAATTGAAAAGAACGACAAAAAAATTAAGTATGCTGAAAATAGCGTAAAGCACGCGAAAGAAGCCCGAGATATTCTTGAGGTGTTCAAGAAAGACCTCATCTCGTTTTATCGCTACTACGAATTTACGTCTCAGATTGTCAATTTTGATGATTATGAATTAGAAAAACTGAGTATTTTCGCCAAATATCTTCATCCGTTGCTGCGCCTCGATGTTGTGGAAGACGAAATCGATTTATCAGATGTGGTGATGACACACTACCGTCTTCACGAGCAACGCGAAGCCGATTTACAGCTTGGCCTTATGATTGGAGAAGAACCAAAGCCCTATTTGCCTGCAGCAAAAGAAGGCTCTGGTGCTGTACCGAAAGATCCCAAAACTGAATTGCTTAACGAGATCATTCAACGAATGAACGACTTGTTTATTGAAGATGGTTTATCTGAAAATGATATGCTCAATTATGCGAATACGATTGCAGGGAAAATCTCAGAAAATGAAGTGGTTATGGATCAGCTGCGCAGTAATACCAAAGAGCAAGCAATGCTCGGCCAATTCACTGAGTCAATCAATAATGCCATTATTGAGAGTATGGATATTCATAATGAGATGGCAATGAAACTTCTGTCTAATGAAGCGATAGCGAAAGGCTTTGCTGGATTGATGTTTGATGTGTTAATGAAGGGATTAGGAAAGGCAAGTGAAGCTCAACGTTAGTATATGGTAATTCACCATCTTGGGAATAAGCTCAGGGTGGTGATGTATTTGTATGCTTTGGATAAAGATATGTGCTAGTAGAAAATATATGCCAAAACGCTTAGGTATTAAACGGCTATAGAGTCTGACTGAAAATGGCTATGTTGAATTGTTTTTTGACTTGATGAAATAGAATAAAAATAAGGATACCTAAAGAATTTTGGGTTACTTAATTTCCTATGCTTAAAATGAGATAAAAAATGATAAATGATGATGACCTAAAATTGGCTAAAGCTCAGGCAAAAGAAATATGGAAGATACTTGATTATGTTCGAGGAGCATCACCTATATCAGACTATAGCTCGTTAGCATATTCAATTTTATTCATACGCTATCTGCAAGCCAATACAGGCCAGCATTTTGAGGCACCAAGATTCGGTACTTTTGATGTAATCGCCCAATACTCTTACGATCTGGTAAATTATGGAGTTAAACTTGGCTTAGTTCATAGCGAGATATCTCAATTTCTTAGTGGTTACTTAGAGAATACACTACGTTCATTTGACAATATTGACGATTCTTTTGTCCGTGCTGCAATGACCGATAATTTATTCAATAAAAATCCTTCAATAATGTCTCATTCTTTATCGGAACTAGATTTGCTTTTTGCCGAGAATGAAGGTAAATCAGGAGGTGAGTTTTATACTCCTAGAGATATCAATCAATTGGTTAAAGTATTAGGATTGAGTTATCAACCAAAGTCAATATGCGACCCGTTTGCAGGTGCTGGAAATACGGCCTTTTCTTTCGCCAATACTAGTACTGGTAGTACTGAAAAGGTCAACATTGACACTCAAGAAATTAATAAAAGTACTTACTTTAAACTAATAATAAGTAGAACTATTAGGCAAATAGAAGGTCGAGACTATTTCGGTGATTCCTTATCACAACCATTATATCAAAAAAACAAATATGACTTAATTGTTTCTTTCCCACCTTTTGGTATGAAAATCCCTAAAGGTACTCGAAATGATATTTACTATAAAACTAGTAATCGGTGGCTAGGTATAGCTGAAATATTGCCAGAAAGTAGAAGTGACTGGTTTATAACATTATCAATGCTTCCAGCTCTTTCTGATAGCGGGAAGATACTAGTAGGTATGTCACTTGGGGCTTTAACCAGAACAGGTTCCGAGGCCAAAGTCCGTGAATATTTAGTCTCTTGCGGCATCATCGAGCAAGTAATTCTTTTACCTAAAAATATTTATTATTCTACGGCTATCTCAACTGTACTTCTTGTTCTCAACTCAGGAACAAATAGCATAAATGACAGAAGTATTAAATTTGTCGATGCTTCATTGTTTTACAAGCCTGCTCGTGGTCGAAATACTCTTACCATAGAAAATATCAATGAGATCGTAGAGGCTTGCAATAAAGATGGCCGATTTAGTATTAGCTCACCTCATAGCCAAATAGCAGATAAAGATTTTAATTTAGATCCCTCTCTTTATGTTCGCAAGAATCTAACAATTAGTGAAATTTCTTTGAAGAATTTTAGGGGATATTCTGACTTTAAAGTTTCGATGCACCCCTCTTTAAATGTATTGGTTGGAGAGAACGGCGTAGGGAAAACATCAATATTAGAAGCATTAGCATGTGGTCTTGGCCCTTTCCTTACAGCTATGCCTGATGCAAAAGGAAAACATATAAAAAAATCAGATATACGCATAAGTTCAAAAGGAATTGCAAATTACGCTCGTATATCGATTGAAACAACATCTAGTTTAAGCTGGGATCTAGTGGCAAAGGGGGTTGATGTTTCCGAGCCCCCTAAGATAGGAACAACAGCATTAACTAGCTACGCTACTCACATTGTAGATAGTCAGTCTGAATATCCACTCATCGCTTATTATGGGACTAACCGAGCCCTTACCCCAACAAGCTCTAAAGTTGCAATAAATCCATTTGAGAAAGAAAATCGAGGTGAAGGTTACGACTTCGCTTTGGATGCTAAAGTTAATTACGGTATTTTAAAGAACTGGTTTTCAAAAATAGAGGTTGATGAGCTTCGAAAACGTGATGAATTAAAAGATCATAAATTTATTCACCCAGCTAAGAGACTTGTTTCAGAAGCTGTTTACCAGATAGTTGATCGAGCTACATGCTTGGAGTTCGATAAAAATAGTAACGATGTTATGGTTCATTGGAAAAATGAGCAGGATGAGTATGTAAAACTAACATTGGAACAACTAAGTGAAGGGTATAGAAATATGGTATCCCTAACTATTGATCTAGTCAGACGTGCTTATTTACTTAATCCTACTAAGCCGGAACCACTAACCATTAACGGGATAGTTTTAATTGATGAAATTGAACTTCACTTGCATCCTAGATGGCAACAAAAGGTTTTAAATGATCTTACTAATTTGTTTAAGAATATCCAGTTTATTGTCACGACACATAGTCCTCAGGTCTTAACAACGATAAAAGCCGATTGTATTCGCATTGTTTCTGTCAATACTAACGAGGCAAGATTAGTAACAGGAACTACAACTTACGGTTCTGAAAGCTCAAGGATGCTAGAAGATGTTTTAGGTGGTAATAATAGAGCCCAACATCTTGATATTGTTAAGAAATTAAATCGTTACACGGAGTTGGTAGAGGCCGATGAATGGGATACAGATGAGGCATTAGAACTCAAAAAAGAGTTATATAAATGGGGAGGGCAGACTGAAGATGAACTTCAAAAATTAGAAACTGATATTCGTATTCGTGAGTTTGAGCGTCATAATGAAAAAAATTAATAAGCTAGATGAGCCAAATCGACTTGGTGTGTTTAGATGTACTCATCCTAATGCTTTGTGGGAGAGGGATAAAAGCTCTACTACAGAGGCTTTTCGCTGTTGCACTGCAAGATATCAGGAAACTCTTCAACAATTACGTACGGATCAAGGCAATTTATGTGCATATTGTGAACAGGACTTAATGTCAGGAACAGATGGGGCATTAGATGACTGCCGCATTGAGCATTTTCACCCTAAGTCAAAACGAGAACGGGGAGAACCTAATTGGGCTCTGGAATGGGGAAATTTATTAGTTGTTTGCTGTGGCGGAAATCAAAGTAATGTTGTTAATTCTGAGCAAAGATTTGATACTGATCGAAAAAATTATTCTTGTGATGTACCAAAGAGTGACAAAATTTTAGATGGCATTATCTTAAATCCACTTAACCTTCCTGAATTAAATCTTTGGAAGTTTGATCGTTCTTCGGGACAGATTTCCGTAAATGAAGATTCTTGCTTAGAGCTCGGCATAAGTGTTGGAATGGCACACCAAACAATTAAGGAGCTGAATTTAAATTCCCCTAGATTAACTAGATTCCGAAAGACTGTTCTAGATAATATCAACGATCAAATTACAAAAATGTTGAAGAATGGACAAACAGTTGAGCAGGCTGTTAGTTTTATTGCTAGATCACTCCTCAGAAAAAATGGATCAGGTGATTGGCCCTCTTTTTTTAGTGCTATACGATCTTATCTAGGTCAACCGGCTGAGCTTGTTTTAGGTGATGTATAGTTCTATGGCGTTATAAACCAGCTCAAATTTGAGCTGGTTTATAACAGCTACCCAACTAGCGATATCCCTCAGATCCCACCATCAATAATACTTCCTCTATCTGCTGCCTCAATAAAATCAGCCCACCATTGCATCATGGGGCGTCTTTGCTCTAGGTAGTCACTGCGATTATAGGCGCGTCTAACTTCGTTTTTATCAACGTGGGCGAGGGCGGCTTCGATAACATCAGGTGGAAAGCCTTGCTCATTGAGAGCGGTACTAGCAATTGAACGTAGACCGTGAGAAACCAATACGCCACCGAATCCAGCACGTTTTAGTGCAGCATTGACGGTTTGGCTGTTCATTGGTTGGGTAGGCTTGATTCGGCTAGGAAAAATAAACTCACGATTACCACTTAATGGTTTCATTAGCTCTAAAATAGCTAAAGCAGCGTCAGATAACGGAACAGTGTGCTCACGGTTCATTTTCATTCTAGCAGCCGGTATCTTCCATTCCTTGGTTTCAAAGTTGATTTCGTCCCAACGGGCTTCAGCGGCTTCGGCAGGGCGTGATATGGTGAGTAATTGCCACATAAACAAACATCTAGTGGGCAAAATAATATTAGCTGTACGCATCGTTTGCATCAGTTGCGGTAATTGCTCAGGGCGAATACTTGGCATATTTTTTTTCTTTGGTTTTTCAAAAGCCTTACCAATGTTGATACTTGGAACAGCATCAATTAATCCAGTATTTTGAGCATAGATCATCACTTCGTTGATACGTTGACAAAGGCGACGAACAGTTTCTAATGCACCTCTAGCTTGAACCGGTTGTATTGCTTGAACCAAGATATGGGCTTTAATATCGGTAACACTAATATCGCCAATAGCGGGGAAGACATCTCGTTCAAGTGAACGCCAAATATCATTACCGTAATCTTCAGTTACGGTGGACTTCTTCACTTCCCACCAACGTTCAGCGACAAGTTGAAAGGTATTTGCCTTTGCTTCTAAGGTGTTACGGACTTGCTCTTTATGGTGATCTTGTGGGTCTATCTGTTTTGCGAGCAGTGTTCTTGCTTCAAGGCGATAACTACGAGCATCAGCAAGACTTACGGCAGGGTAAGAACCAAGGCCCTTTTTAGCTCGCTTTTTAGTGATAGGGCGAATGTAGCGAAATGACCACAGCTTGCTGCCATTGGATTTAACCAATAGTTCTAATCCATCACCATCATAGAGGACATAATCACTCTGTTTTGGTTTTGCTGCTTCGATCTCTTTTACGGATAAAGGTTTGGTTTGTCTTGCCATTTTTGATGTTCCATTGTTTTTAGGCACCTCAAAAACTATAAAGGTTTGCGAGGTGCCTATCAAGGTGCCTAAGATAATTGGATTTAATTAGGTGACATCAGACTGCGCAGGACATAAAAAAGCCCGCAACTCATTGAATTAGCGGGCTTTTCAGTCTTCTTTGGACGTCCTTAGAAGATAATTTGGTGGAGCTGGCGGGAGTTGAACCCGCGTCCGAAATTTCTACATCCTCGGTACTACATGCTTAGTCTAGTCTTTGAATTCATTTGCCAGCTGCGGACAGACACGCCACCAACAAACTATCCTGATTAAGTTTAACGCTTCAACCCCAGGCAAGGCATCCACGCGATCTCTTTTGGGTTTGACCTCTCTTGATCCCCGTCCTAAGAGCGGAGGCTAGGGAGAGAGGGCTCTAAGCAGGTTATTAAGCTGCTAAAGCGTAGTTTTCGTCGTTTGCGACTATTTTTTTGCGGCTTTTTACGAGGCCAACCGCCCCTCGGCATGCACCTTGGGTTTCGCAAATCCCGTCGAATCCAGAATCAGCCCCAAGTTGTTGAGCGCAGTATAACAGAAAAATACTCTATAAAGCTAGAGGTTAGCGATTAGAATGTTTCATTATACGTGCTTTATCGAGTTGCCATTCACGTTCTTTAATATCAGAACGCTTATCGTGAGATTTTTTACCTCTGGCAACGCCGATTTTAACTTTACACCATGCATTTTTCCAGTAGAGAGAAAGTGCAATAACGGTATAACCTTCGCGGTTAACTTTACCGTAGAGTGTATCTAATTCACGTTGATTTAAAAGTAATTTTCGGCTACGAGTTGGGTCGCACACAACGTGCGATGATGCAACAGTCAGCGGTGTGAAGTTTGCACCGAATAAATAAGCTTCGCCGTCCCTTAAAAGAACGTAGCTATCTCCAATGTTGGCTTTGCCCGCACGGAGTGATTTGACTTCCCAACCTTGCAGGGATAGACCCGCCTCGAACTCCTCTTCGATAGAATATTCGTGGCGAGCACGCTTGTTCATAGCAATTGTTGCTGAACCGGGTTTATATGGTTTTTTCTTTGTCATAGTGCAATCATTATACTGTAAGCTGAGTTGAAAGAAATCTTTCTAAGCTGATATTTTTTTGATTGTGCAAATCTTGCCCTATGTGGGTTTTGTTTTTTGTTTAACCAATCAAAGATGGTATTATACGCTCAGTTTTTGGGGATAGGAATTGATATGCCACAGATTAGTCGCTCTGCGTTGGTCCCTTTTAGCGCAGAACAAATGTATAAACTCGTTAATGACGTTATTTCATATCCGAGCTTTTTGCCGGGGTGTGTAGGTAGCCGAATTATTAGTCATAGTTCTGAAGAAATGACCGCTTCTGTTGAAGTGTCAAAAGCAGGCATTAGCAAAACTTTTGTCACAAAAAATGTGCTAGAGGATAACAAGTGCATTCATATGCAACTTGTGGAAGGGCCATTTAGTAAATTAGCTGGTGGTTGGAAATTTATTCCTTTAAGCCCTGATGCTTGTAAAATCGAGTTTCACCTTGATTTTGAATTTACAAATAAATTGATAGAACTTGCATTTGGCAAAATTTTTAAGGAATTAGCTAATAATATGGTTCAAGCCTTCACTTTAAGAGCAAAGGATGTATACAGTGTCTGAGCTGAATATTGAAGTGACATATGCGCTTCCTGAAAAGCAATTTTTGCTATCAGTAAAAGTGAAAGAGGGGGCGACAATAGAAGAAGCAATACTAGCTTCTGGTATTTTAGCTCTTAGAGATGATATTGATCTTAAAAAAAATAAGATTGGTATTTATAGTCGCCCTGCTAAATTGACAGATTTAGTGCAAGATGGGGATCGTGTTGAGATTTATCGACCTTTGATTGCAGACCCAAAAGAATTACGTCGCAAACGAGCGGAAAAGTCTAAAGAAGTTAAAAATAAGTAAACCGATTATACGTAGCGAACCGAGCAAAGCTCGGTTTTTGTCTTTAAATTTATTTATACAAGTTGAGTCTAAATAAATTTTTAATAAAGATACTCATAATAACAACCCGCCTGAATAAGTCCTTCATAAAACAGGTTGTTACTATCACACTAGGTGGTTCTTAGTGTTTGTGGTTAGTCAGCTGTTTTAGTTTCTGATGCTTTTGTTTCAGCAGCTTCCATTGATTCCTGCGCGGCAAGATTTTTCTCGTTTTTGATGTCAGTAAGAATACCATTGCGATCAAAAATCAGAGTCAAAGTTTCTTGCTGAACTGGGTCATGCCCTAGTTCTTGGCGGAAAACATAATACCAAGTCTGAGTACCAAACGGGTCAGATAACATTGGCGTGCCCAAAGTATAAGCGACCTGTTGCTGTGTCATTCCTTTTTGGATCTTAGCAACATCTTTCGCTGTGAGGTAATTACCTTGGTTAATGTCCGGGTGATAGACAAGACGTTCCATCATTGAACAGCCCGTAGACATTAATGCGAGTGATAGTGCGGCAGCAGTTAACAATTTATAACGCATGGATATCTCATTCCTTTTGGAGTCAGAACATCAATGATAATCGACATTGATACAATTTAAAACCTTCCTTATCGACTCTAAGACCACATGAGCGTAAAAAAGTTGTCAAAAATTATGCTGCAAGTAACTCTTTTGCGTTGGCTAGTGTATTTTTGGTGACTTCTGAACCTGCCAAAAGGCGCGCAAGCTCTTGTAATCTAGATTTTTTATCTAATAGCTGCATATGAGTTTCAGTTTCAACGCCATTAGTTTCTTTGCTTACATAAAAATGATGATGTCCACAACCTGCAACTTGAGGTAAATGCGTTACACACATGACTTGAGTTGATTCACCTAACTCACGTAATAACTTACCAACAATAGCGGCTGTTGGTCCGCTAATACCCACATCGACCTCATCAAAAATTAACGCTGGAGTATCCATTTTCTTAGCGGTAATAACTTGAATAGCTAGTGCGATACGCGATAGTTCACCACCTGAAGCAACTTTAGCGAGCGCCTGATGTGGCTGACCTGGGTTCGTTGTAACATTGAATTCTATCTTACATGCACCATCAACCTGCAATTGTTCTGGTATAAATTTCACATCAATAGTAAACAGACCATGAGGCATTGAAAGTTGATGCATACTGTTGGTAATTAGTGTGCTTAACTCTTGGGCATAATGCAGTCGCACATGGTGTAAACGCTCTGCACAAGCTAATGCTTTTTGATGATCGATAGTAACTTGCTCGTTTAAAGTTTCACAATCTTCGTTTTGATTAGCAATTTGTTCTTGCTCAGTCAATAACTGTTGAAATAGTTCAGGTAGTGCCTCGGGGCTAACATGATGTTTTCGAGCTAAGCTAATTTGTTTAGAGATACGTTGCTCAAGTTCAAATAAACGGTTGGGATCAAGTTCGTATTGATCGCAA
Source organism: Providencia sp. PROV109 (assembly GCF_033681625.1). Taxonomy (NCBI): domain Bacteria; kingdom Pseudomonadati; phylum Pseudomonadota; class Gammaproteobacteria; order Enterobacterales; family Morganellaceae; genus Providencia; species Providencia sp. PROV109. The sequence goes on along the minus strand of NZ_CP096320.1, from coordinate 3,107,729 downwards.
TAATGTTTTATTTCATCACTGACTTCACTGACTTGTATTGATGCTTCTTCAAGCATATCGAGAAGTTCTGAAAATTTCGGATTGAGAGCAACGAGATCAGTCAATTCATTTTTTGCCATATTTAATAAACTAATGACGTTCGCATCATCATTTTCAGATAGTATGTGCGTGGTTGTTTGACCAATAGATAAAAATTGCCCATGATTAGCGAGTTGTTTATATTCTTGGTCTATCTCTTCAAATTCTCCTTGAACAGGAAGGAATTCGTTCAGTTCTTTTAGATGATATTCCAGCAACTGTTGTCGAGATTCACGCTCTTGCATCTCTTTTTGAAATACGGCTAATTGTTGGCAGGAGTCGTGCCATGTTTTCCATGCTTTTTTCATTTGAGCAAGTAGTTCTTGCTGGTTTGAATAGGCATCAAGCAGGGACTTTTGATGAGTGTTATCTAGCAAGAGTTGGTGCGCGTGCTGGCCATGAATTTGGATCAGTAATGTACCGAGTTCTCTAAGTTGTGATAAAGGTACAGAAACGCCGTTAATAAAACCTCGGGAACGGCCGTCAGGAGAGATAGTCCGACGTAATAAGCACTCATTTTGGTTATCAAGTTGGTGCTCAATAAGCCAATTAGCAGCCATCTCAGCATCAACTAAGGAAAAACGGGCACAAAGATCAGCACGCAGTGCACCAGGGCGTACCATATTGGCTTCACCCCGATTACCTAAACATAGGCCAAGAGCATCAATAGCAATGGACTTACCCGCACCTGTTTCACCGGTTATGGCTGTCATACCATTACGGAAATCAATTTCTAATTCACGTACGATTGCAAAATTATTGATTGTTAGTTGGGTAAGCATCTACGCTCTCCTGTAAAAATACACACCTGTGTTTTAATACAGTGTATGACTGTTTTTTTATACAGTAAAGAGGCAGAATGAAAAAATTAAAAAGTTTTTTTAGCCCAGCCTAATTTTGAACTTAATGTATTGAAATAATTGTAATCTTGTGGATGAACTAAATTAAGATTTTTATTACTACGTTTAACAATAACTTCCTCTCCATCCTGAATAGGGAGCATAATTTGGCTGTCACAGCTGACTTCATAATCAATATTTGTTCGTAAAAACTTCAACCGAATACTGCTGTTGCTGCTAATCACCAGTGGTCTGGAGGATAAGGTATGTGGAAACATTGGAACTAATACAATAGCATCCAAGTTTGGGGTTAAAATAGGGCCACCTGCGGAAAGAGAATAAGCTGTAGAACCTGTTGGTGTGGCGATAATCAAACCATCAGAACGTTGAGAAAAGGCAAATTTTTCATCAATGTAAACCTCGAATTCGATCATATGCGCAACTTTGCCTGGGTGCAGAACAATCTCATTAATTGCGGTGCTTTTACGTGCTTTTTGGTTAGCTTTAATGACTTGTGCTTCTAGTAAAAAACGTCTTTCTTCGCGGTATTTTCCTTCAAGAACACTTGAAAGTTGTTGCAATGCATTATCAGGGTCTAAATCAGTAAGAAAACCGAGATTACCACGATTTACACCGATCACTTTATTATTATACCGGGATAAAATACGAGCAGCGCCAAGCATATTGCCATCCCCGCCAACGACGACAACTAAATCAGCCTGTTGGCCTATTTCAGTTAATGTACCAGTGTTGGCATTATCTAATTTTAAATCTTTAGCAACTTGTTTATCGATAATGGCATGATAATTTTTTGAAATTAACCAATGGTATATTAATTCATGAGTTGCCAATGCTTCAGGATGCCTAGGGTGCCCGACAATGCCTATCGTTTTAAAATGTGGTAGTGCTGTATTATTGTCCTTTCGCATACTTTTTTGGCCTCTGATTGTATGACTTCCCTTGAATCCCTGTATTAGATCCCCATAATACTCTCATATATGGGATTAATGCTAAATACGCGGAGATATTCATGAGTAGTAAAGACCAAAACATGCATGATGAGCAAGCTTTTGAACAAAATGAATCACAAAAAGTTCAAGCTGAGCAAGAAGCCAGCGTTCAACAAGCTGATGAGTTACAAGCAGACGAACAAGCGTTAGCCGCGCGTATTGCTGAGCTTGAGCAACAGTTAGAAGCTTCACAAAAAACTGAACGTGAAGCGATGTTACGTGCACACGCAGAAATTGAAAATATTCGTCGTAGGACTGAGCAAGATATCGAAAAGGCACATAAATTTGCACTGGAAAAATTCTCAAATGAATTATTGCCAGTGATTGATAACTTGGAACGTGCAATAGAAGCTGCTGATCACGAAAGTGAAGAGTCTAAAGCGATGTTAGAAGGTTTAAATTTAACGTTAAAAACCTTTTTAGATGCAGTGGCTAAGTTCGGTATTGAGCCTGTCAGTGAAGTGAATGTGCCATTCAACCCTGAAGTTCACCAAGCGATGACGATGATTGAGTCACCTGATCACCAAGCTAATCATGTGATTGATGTGATGCAAAAAGGGTACACGTTAAATAACCGTTTACTCAGACCTGCAATGGTTATTGTGTCTAAATAATCGATGAAATGGGATACGTGAGTATCCCATTTTTTCTTGTCCGCAATTTGAAATTATTCGCTAATTACAGGTGTCCAATCTATAGGTTTTTTGCCTTGCTGAGCTAAAATTTCATTTGTTTGTGAAAAATGCCCACAACCTAAAAACCCGCGATGAGCAGAAAGTGGGGAGGGATGTGGGGCTTTCAGAACATGATGGCGTTTAGTATCAATAATTTTACCTTTTTTCTGGGCATGAGAGCCCCAGAGTAAAAAGATCACGCCCTCGGTATTTTCATTAATTGCTTCAATAACTTTATCTGTAAATGTTTCCCAACCTAAATGTGCATGGGAATGGGCATTGCCTTGCTCGACGGTGAGGACGGTGTTAAGGAGTAAAACACCTTGTTGAGCCCAACTGAGCAAGTACCCATGATTAGGTTTTTGAAAGCCACTAATATCTTTTTCTAGCTCTTTATACATATTGACTAATGATGGTGGTGGCTTAATTCCTGGGAGTACGGAAAAAGAGAGGCCGTGAGCTTGCCCTGGCCCATGGTAAGGGTCTTGCCCAAGGATAACAACTTTAATATCAGAAAGCTCGGTATACCTAAATGCATTAAAAACGTCGTCTTGAGCAGGATAGATAATTTTACCATTTTTGCGTTGTTCTGCTACATAAGCCAACGTTTCTTTGAAATAAGGTTTTGATTTTTCAGGGCCAATAACATCGTGCCACGTAATGGAGTTTGACATGAAATATTCCATAACAATGAATTTAAGAAGGAACAATTATATGAACCAGTTGATAGCTATAAGCTTACTGGTTCATGAGGGAGAGATAAAGCCCTGATATTGAGTATTAATCTTTAAAAAAAATTGAAAATATATAAAAATAGTTAAAAAAGTGAATTATGAATTTTGATTTAAATCATAATGTTGGGTTGGTCGAATTAGTTACTAAGCGGAATAATTGATAAATATCAAAGAAAATAGGGGATCTAGCTGGTATAAAATACCTATATACATTGGTTAGACCAAATATCCAATTACAAGTTTTCATAAGATTGATGGTTAATGTAGCTTCGATTTATTAAGCAAATCGAATGCAATCTAGCTCGAACGTGGAGGTCGACATGATTACAGGTATTCAAATTACTAAAACTGATAATGCAGCATTGATGAATTCGTTTTGGTTACTGGATGACGAAAAAAATGAAGCTCGTTGTGTTTGTGCGAAAGCCGATTATAACGAAGGGCAAATCGTTGCTAAAGACGAATTAGGTGCTTTTGAGTATCGTGAAGTTCCTTTAGAAATGAAACCAACTGTACGTGTTGAAGGTGGTCAGCACTTAAATGTTAACGTATTAAGTCGTGAAACATTAGAAGATGCAGTTAAAAACCCAGAAAAATATCCACAATTAACAATCCGTGTTTCTGGTTATGCAGTGCGTTTTAATTCATTAACGCCTGAACAACAACGTGATGTTATTACTCGTACTTTCACTGAAAGCTTGTAATAAATATTAAATGTAATTACATCTAGTAATGCATAATAAATTCTAAAGCCATTGTTACCAATGGCTTTTTATTTGTTCCTAATAAAGTTGATTATTTCCCACCTTGGTTATTTGTATTTCAATATTCTTCCAACAAATACACTTGTTAGGGAGAATTCATGTCACTACCAACACTACAAACATTATCAAAAAAAGATGAATATATTTTTGTTAGAGAAAACTTAAATATTTATTTGCAGCACCAACATCAAGAAATTAAACCTTGTATAACAGATTTATGGCCTAAAGAGATATTAAGAGAAGACTTCTTAGGAGGTCATGCACAACAAAATGACTATATTTTGGCTCTATTAGCGCAAGGTGCTTATCATAAAAATTGGCGGAATATTCAGGGTGTTGAAAGATTAAGTAATAAAGAGATTTTTGATCTCGGAATTAATGCGGAACTATTAAACGACGAGCAAACAGGTTTTCAAGCTAATATCTGTCGATTTAATGATTTATATATTCTTTGTTTTGCTGGTACTAACGATATTATCGATTTTTACAGTAATATTCGTCAAGGCCTTGGTTTTTATGAGTCTCAATATTTTCAAGCTGTTGGTTTGATGAATGTTTTATTCAATGCAGTTAATGGAAACACAATTTGTACAGGGCACTCATTAGGTGGAGGATTGGCATCAATAGCGGCGTTAGCGAGTCAATCACCCTGTATCGCATTCAGTCCTGCAGGGCTGGCAAAAAATACTATTAATAATATTGGGATTGATTATCACGTTGCTGAAAAAATGGCACAAGAAGGGTTGATACGTTATTACACGGTGCAATATGATTGGCTCGATGGATTACAAAACTCTTTACCGATCCCTTCTGCGTTGGGAAATTGTATTAAAATGGCTTATAGCGAACATAGCTCTTGGAAAAATTGGTTACCCACCCGTTTATTAACAAGAAGTTTTATTGCTCATTCAATGCTTAAAATTATTAGGGTTATGTGCAAACATAAGCCATGGAATAATTGGAATGCAATCACAGGTGAATATAATAAAGTACAAGAAATACCACTAGAAATATTTCCAACTAAAGAAGAAAAACAGGAAATGAGTTGGCAGGAATGTTGTGAAAGTGCTATCAAAAAAGGAAATATAACGGAGTTTTCAGCACTTTTATCATTAGACCACAAACCTTGTGACATTAGTTTATTGGCACAACAATCAGTCAGAACAGTTAATGGGCAATTTATGGCAGCCCTAATGGAATCTCAATATGGTCAAACAATTAAAATGTTTCAATCCAGAGGCCAAAAAAGTATTTTGCATTTAGCTGCGCAAAATGGCCGTCTTATACAATCGCAACTTTTATTAAAAAATGGATTAACAGTGAATATTAAGGATAGTTTGGGGAACACACCTTTACATGATGCGTTAAATAGCCATGCACTTGATGTTGCTACATTACTATTGGAAAATGGAGCCGATTGGCGAATTAAAAATAATAAAGGCTTAGATTGTAAGGATATACTTGGTAGCCATATTATTAAGTATGATTTGCTAACTCATGAAGGCAAACAAATGCGAGATAAAGTTTTTCAAATGATGGGCTAAATAAAAAACGGGCCTAAACCCGTTTTTAGTGACTAGCTTTTATCGCTAGCTGTTGGTATAGAAGGGCTAGCAGGAGTACGACGTTTACCAATATTTTTCTTATCGCGATGGCGTACTTTTTCTTTTTTCTTAGCTTGTTCTTCTTTTTTCTTTTCTTTACGCTTAGCAAGCACTTTCTTCGACGGTTTTGGCTTATTTAGCATCGCTTCTGAAGGGGCTTTAGTTGTTGGACGTAAAGAATCAACCACACGAATTTTGATAGGTTCTTCAATATAACGAGTAATTTTACCCAATAATGGGAAGTCATGCGCTTCGACTAAGGAAATTGCGGTTCCTTTACGTCCAGCTCGGCCGGTACGGCCAATACGGTGCAAATACACATCTGCAGTTCTAGGTAAGTCAAAGTTAAAAACATGGCTAACGTTTTCGATATCTAAGCCACGGGAAGCAACATCTGTTGCAACGAGTACTTTAACTTGGCCATCAACTAGGCGACGTACAGCTTCATTACGCTTAGCCTGCGGCATTTCACCTTCAAGATAACAAGGTTCGATACCCGCTTCACGTAACCATTGGACTAATTCGCGCAAACGCTCACGCTTACGCACAAAGACGATAGCTTTGGTGACTTCATCTTGTTTTAACAAATGGCACAGTAATGCCGTTTTATGCTCTAGTGTGTCAGCACGGTAATGAAATTGCTGAATTTTTTTACGTTCACGGCGTGAAGGGTCGGCGTCAATTTCAATTGGGTCTTCTAATAAGCGCTCAGCAAAGTCACGAATAGCTTCGCCTTCAAGAGTTGCAGAAAACAGCATGGTCTGCTTGCGCCAGCGCGTTTCGCCTGCAATTGTTTCTATGTCATTGGCAAAACCCATGTCGAGCATGCGGTCAGCTTCGTCGAGGATCAAAATCTCAACTGCTCGGCAGTCAAAGTTTTCTTCTTTAATATATTGGAGTAGACGGCCTGTTGTTGCGACGACAATGTCTTGATTTTCGCTGAACACTTCAGCGTGATTCATATAAGCAACACCACCCGTGATTGTTGCAATATCGAGGTGATTATGGGCACATAATTCTTTTGCTTGGTCAGCAACCTGCATGGCTAATTCACGAGTTGGCGTGACAACTAGAACGCGAGGTGGCCCTGATTTCTTTCTAGGGAAATCAAGTAAATGTTGGATCGCAGGTAGTAAAAACGCGGCGGTTTTACCTGTACCTGTCGGGGCTGAACCTAATACATCGCGGCCATCCATTGCAGCAGGAATAGCTGCCGCTTGAATCGCGGTTGGACGTTGATAGTCTTTATCTGAAAGCGCATCAATTAGGCTTTCATCAAGTTCAAGTTCAGTAAAAGTGGATGCAGTCATGATATACCTCTATTTGGGGCGCTGATTATAAACAGGTTAGCAAAATTGTTCACCTGAAAAAATCAGCTTTGCTCAAGTGTAACTGTTTTCACTGTGGACAGGGAGCGATATATCAATGTATGTGAGTGAAATATAGAGAAGATAAATAATTGAAGGAGGAAAGAGCTTTTCCTCCTTCATGCTTATCTAACTTAGCCAAGTATATTAATTAACCATGTATGATAAGGAATACCAACTAAGTCAATGAGCACGGCACCACTGAGTGGCACAATCATGAAAGCTTTCATTGACACTTGTTTGTAACGTTCACAAACAGAGGACATATTCGCCATTGCATTTGGCGTCGCACCTAAGCCGTGCCCCATTAGGCCTGCACACATTACTGCGGCATCGTAGTTTTTGCCTAATAAGCGGAAAATGACAAAGACAACTAATAGAATTAAAATAATCACTTGCGCCAATAGAATGGTGAATAATGGCAAAGCAACAGCTTTTAGCTCCCATATTTTCAATGACATCATCGCCATAGTCAAAAATAGGCCAAGCGAAACTTCAGAGATAAGGTCAACCGACTTTTGGTTAATACGGAATAATTCTACTTGGTCATTAATATTGCGAATAACAATCGCAATGATCATTGCTCCAACATAGCTCGGCAAAGAAAACCCGGTTGCTTTGGTAAATTGCGCTGAAGCGAATTGACCAATAACCATAATTCCAAGAACAAGTGCTAGCATTTTTAAAAAGGCGTGAGCATCGATGGATTCAATTTTTCCAGCAATGGTTTCAGGAACTTGAACTCGCTCAACATTTTCATCAGCTTTAATCTGCACGTTAAATTTCTTAATTAAGAACGTTGCAATCGGACCACCAAGTAAACTTCCTGTAATTAGGCCGAATGTTGCTGCGGCAATTGCGGCAACCGTTGCGGATTGCACGCCAAGGCCCTCAGCCATGCCACCAAAGGCTGCTGCACCACCATGTCCCCCAGTAAGAGAAACGCCACCAGCCATGATACCAATAACGGGATCAACACCGAGTAAATGAGCAAGGCCTGCACCAAAGGTGTCTTGGAAAATAACCACAAACCAGCAGATAAACAGGTAGATAAAGAGTAACCGACCACCACTTTTTAAAATACGGAAGCTGCCGTCAATACCAATAGTGGTAAAGAAAGCGACCATTAAGAAGGTTTGTAAACTGGTATCAAAATTGATTTCGGCCAGATTAAATGATTTGAGCCCCCAAATAATCAAACTAACCAGAAAGCCGCCAATGACGGGAGAAGGGATACAAAAGCGCTGTAGCCATTCGATACGTTTCTTTAAGTGGATCCCCATGAGTAAGCAGATCACCGTTAGGAAGAGGGTGGAGAGTGTGTCGAGGTGTAGAATCATATTTTTCCCTTTTTAACTGTTGTCTTTCACGCTACAGCGTTGTTGGCCGCGCTCCGTTACCCTAGTCACATACTTTTGTATGCTCCTAGGGATAACGTCACTTGCCGCCTAGCTGTAACGCGAAATTCAATAGTTAAAAACCATTAAGTTATTGCGCTACAGCGTTGTTGGCCGCGCTCCGTTACCCTAGTCACATACTTTTGTAGCTCCTAGGGATAACGTCACTTGCCGCCTAGCTGTAACGCGAAATTCAATAGTTAAAAACCATTAAGTTATTGCGCTACAGCGTTGTTGGCCGCGCTCCGTTACCCTAGTCACATACTTTTGTAGCTCCTAGGGATAACGTCACTTGCCGCCTAGCTGTAACGCGAAATTCAATAGCTAAAAACCATTAAGTTATTGCGCTACAGCGTTGTTGGCCGCGCTCCGTTACCCTAGTCACATACTTTTGTAGCTCCTAGGGATAACGTCACTTGCTGCCTAGCTGTAACGCGAAATTCAATAGTTAAAAACCATTAAGTTATTGTGTTACGGCTAGTTTGATAATCAACTTCAAAGCTATTTTTATTGTGGTGTTTGAAAATTAATAATCTTAACAGCGTGAGAAACAGTGTATTTATCAGTCGAGTTGTTGTGTTGTTTTATTAGAATAAATATTGGTATATCAAATAAGCCGCGAGTTTGGCGGTATGGTTGTCAATATCAAATTCAGGATTACATTCTGCGATATCAAAAACCGCAATTTTTTGGCTGCTCTTGATAATGGCAAACAATTCATCAAAAATTTCAGTAGAAATGCCTTTTGGTGCTGGTGCACTAACGCCCGGCGCAATAGCAGCAGAAAATACATCTAAATCAACGGTGACATATAAATAGTCTACTTCGTCAATAAATTTTTTAATTTTTTCAATCGCTTGAGGTAGCTTGGAATAAGCGAGTTCTTTATCGCGGATATATTGGCAACCTAGCGTATCTGCGGTATCGAATAATACTTTTGTATTGCCATGATCTGCGATGCCTAAACATAAATATTTGAAAGAGCGTTGGTGTTGCTGGCACAACATGGCTGATTGTAAAAATGGAGTGCCAGAAGTGGCGACAGGGGCTTCACGCAAATCAAAATGTGCATCAAAGTTAATAATACCAATCGTTTTACCCGCTTGATGTTGTTCAACGTAGTCAAACAGGCCCTGGAAGCTCGCAAATGCAACTTCATGACCGCCGCCAAGGACAATCGGTTTTTGGTTATCAGCGAGGAGAGCGATAAGTTGGTCGGATAAACGGCGTTGTGCTGCTTCTAAATTGCCATCATCACAGCGAATTGTACCGACATCTTTGATTGCAAGTGGTTGATGAATAGGCAAACCTGCCAGTTGATGACGAATTGCATCAGGGCCTGCTTTTGCACCTTGGCGGCCTTTATTGCGTCGAACGCCCTCATCAGAAGCAAAACCAATTAATGCAAACTTGGCAGGTGTGTGTTTATTAATGACTTGGTGGATGCGCAAATGTTCTTGTGTTTCACCATCTGTGCGCCCTTGCCATTGGAAAGGTTGTGTCATAGTTACTCCAAGTTAATTAATTTAGTGATGTTATGCGCTGTTTGGCGGGTGTGCGTGATAAATTCATCCACGCGATGTGTAGAGCGAAATTCAGGTGCCATAACTGAAACGACAGCTAACACATCATTACCTTTGAAAATCGGTGCAGAAACACCCAGTACGCCTTCATCGATTTCACTCACAGACATGCCGTAACCTTGTTTGCGTATCTGTTGTAAATCTTGTTGTAGCTTTATTTTTTGTTGTTCAGTGGTTAACTGCTTTGTATGAGCTTCAAGTACTTGGTTTTGATAGAGTTCATGACGAAAAGCTAACAATGTTTTCGCACTTGCTCCTTTAACTAAAGTATTGCCCCGGCCAATAATAAAAGAGCAGCGCAGCGCTTGTTCACTCTCAATCATGTCGACACAAATGGTCTCTCGTAAATTTGAGGTGATAATCGCCACGGTTTCTTGGGTTTTTTTCGCTAAAGTTTGCAGTTCTTGTTTAGACGCGCTCATCAATAAACTGTGGTGATAGTATTTTTCTTGATTTTTGATACTCTGCGAGCCAACACAGTATGTTCCATATTGTTTTGCGTGAGATACAAATTCCCAATCTATGAGAATTGTTAGTAAACGATAGACGGTTGATAATGGGATCTCTAACGCTGATGAGATAGACTGTGGCGTCACTGGAGATGCGCAAGTTGTGATGTAAGAAAAGATGTCTAAGGTTCTATTTATACTGTTCATGGCATCTCCTTTTTTTCGAACTTATCAGTAAATTTTTTTCGTCTCAAATATAATTCTCATATTATGAGAATTATATTGTAGCAAATAGGTTAAATTATGACTTTTATTTGCTTAGTATGAGAATGTTCGAACAAGTATTAGCCAATTAGAGTGTTTGCATGTGTAAGCAAAAAAAGAATTACCGTAAAGGCGGTTTTACGTTTAAACAGTTTTTTGTGGCTCATGACCGATGTGCGATGAAAGTGGGGACGGATGGTGTGCTATTGGGGGCTTGGGCTCCTGTAGACGGTGTTCAGTCTGTATTGGATATTGGTAGCGGTAGTGGGCTAATAGCATTGATGCTAGCACAAAGAAATGCAATGTTATGTGTTGATGCCGTCGAGTTAGATAGTGACGCGGCAGTGCAAGCACAAGAAAATTTTATTGAATCCCCATGGGCGGATCGTTTACATGTCATCAATCAAGACATTGTGAGTTACAGCCAGTTGTCATCGGTTCAATATGATTTGATTGTGAGTAACCCACCTTACTTTGAACCTGCGGTTGCGTGTCGGGATGAAAAACGAGACCAAGCGAGATATACCGCGACATTAACTCATGATGTATTACTCGAAAGTGCAAAATCCTGTCTTACATCTCATGGACTATTTTGTTTAGTGCTGCCCTATGAAGTTGGTGAAAAAATACAGAAGATGGCTGAGAATTCAGGTTGGTTTACCGCTTTTCGCGTCAATGTTAGTGATAAACCTACAACGGTCTACCATCGCATGCTATTGGGCATTCAACTGCAAGAGATACAAACACAAGTGACATCGCTGGTACTCAAAGATGAAAAGGGTGAGTATACCGATGAATTTCGTAAACTAATTCAGCCATTTTATGTGAAATATTAAAGCCGGCTCAAAGGCCGGCCCTAGCTCATGTTATTCAGGTTTTAAAATAGTGGGGCCTGAATTAGGAAGTGGTTCTGGGTAATCCAAGGTGTAATGTAATCCACGGCTTTCTTTGCGTTCTAATGCACAACGAACCATTAATTCAGCGACTTGAACTAGGTTACGTAATTCAAGTAAGTTATTTGAAATGCGGAAATTTGCATAGTAGTCGTGAATTTCTTGCTGCAATAGATGGATGCGACGCAGTGCGCGCTCAAGCCGTTTTGTGGTTCTCACAATTCCCATGTAATCCCACATAAATAAGCGTAATTCATGCCAGTTATGTTGAATAACAACCTGTTCATCTGAGTTATGCACTCGGCTTTCATCCCATTCAGATAAATAGGGAATTTCGTCGATCTGTTTAATCGTTTTATTAATATTTTCTGCCGCCGCCCAACCATATACCAAGCATTCTAATAGAGAATTGGATGCCATACGGTTTGCACCATGTAAGCCAGTGTAGCTCACTTCGCCAATTGCATAGAGATTCGTGATATCAGTCATACCCGTTTCATCGACAATTACACCACCGCATGTGTAATGGGCCGCTGGGACGATAGGGATGGGCTCTTGAGTGAGGTCTAACCCTAAAGTCATCAATTTCGCATAAATAGTCGGGAAATGGTTTTTAACGAAATCGCTAGGCTTATGGCTAATGTCCAAATACATGCAATCAGCACCAAGGCGTTTCATTTCATGGTCAATAGCTCGTGCAACAACATCGCGAGGAGCAAGTTCACCGCGATCGTCGTGATCTGGCATAAATCGGCTACCATCAGGACGCTTGAGGTAAGCCCCCTCACCACGTAATGCTTCAGTTAATAAGAAATTGCGTGCTTGTGGGTGAAATAAACACGTTGGGTGGAATTGATTAAATTCAAGGTTAGCAACACGGCAGCCAGCCCGCCACGCCATTGCGATACCATCACCAGAAGAAATATCTGGATTCGTGGTATATTGATAAACTTTAGCCGCGCCGCCCGTTGCTAGAACAATCGTTTTCGCTCGAATGGTTTCAACTTGCTCTTTTTGGCGGTTCCATACGTAAGCGCCTAAAATTCGTGGCGATTCAGCCTCATTAGAAAGGATAAGGTCGACGGCATTATAGCGTTCTTTAATATGAATGCTTGGGTGGGCAAAAGCGAGGTCAACTAACGTGGTTTCAACTTCTTTTCCTGTGGCATCAGCATGATGGAGGATCCGCCGATGACTATGGCCACCTTCACGGGTTAAATGATACTGTGTTTCACCGCTTTCGGTAATTTCAGTATCGAATAAAACACCTTGGTCGATAAGCCATTGCACGCAATGTTTCGCATTGGAGGCAATAAACTCAACAGCTTCTTTCTGGCAGATACCTGCACCAGCAATTAGCGTATCTTCTACATGGGATTCGATGCTGTCAGTGTCATCAAAAACGGCGGCAATACCACCTTGTGCATAATATGATGCCCCTTCGCTGAGGCTGCTTTTACTGAGAATGGTCACTTGATGAAAAGGGGCGAGCCGTAAGGCAGCTGAAAGTCCTGCGACACCACTCCCAATGATTAAAATATCAGTGTAATGCTGTGTGGATTCGTTCATAAGTGTTTGCATGTATATAATAGTATGTATTGAGTTTTTTATGTTAGCCTATCGAGTGTCCTATTGCTATTAGTGGATGGTTGTTAATGCACAGTATATTGACCTAGCGCTATTTACGTATTCAAATGCTTTTAGTGTGATAGCTATCGCATTCGCGCCTAAAATCTGTATGCTGTCTTATAGGCCTGAAAGAATATTATAGGCAGTTGTTTTAATAAGGATCTTTAAGATCGTCTCAGTAATTTTTTTATCAGTTTTGTAAATTTTTGACTATTTTTTTAGATTAAATTGAACTTCAACGAGTTCTACTACTCAAAGTAGTGCTTGCTTTAGGAAGGGAGAACATGATCAAGTTAACATATTATCGGCCTGAATTCGGGAGATACTTCCTGGAATGAGCGAGCAACTGACCGACCAGATTTTGGTTGAAAAGGTACAAAAAGGCGATCAACAAGCTTTCAACTTATTGGTGATAAAATATCAGCATAAAGTCGCAAGCTTAGTATCCCGCTATGTACCGCAAGCAGATGTGCCTGACGTTGCGCAGGAGTCATTTATAAAAGCTTATCGCGCCATTGGTTCGTTTCGTGGTGACAGCGCATTTTATACTTGGCTTTATCGGATTGCGGTAAATACAGCTAAAAATTATTTAGTTGCCCAAGATAGACGCCCACCTGCGTCGGACTTGGAAGCGAGTGATGCAGAAAACTTTGAAACCGCTGGTGCCTTAAAAGAAATTTCGAACCCAGAGAACTTAATGTTGTCTGATGAATTAAAGAAAGTTGTTTTCCGGACCATCGAATCGCTGCCAGAAGATCTTAGAATGGCAATTACTCTCCGCGAGTTAGATGGTTTGAGCTATGAAGAAATCGCAGAAATAATGGATTGCCCTGTTGGCACCGTACGTTCTCGTATTTTTAGGGCAAGGGAAGCGATTGATAATAAAGTTCAGCCTCTGATTCAACAGTATTAGTCTGTTAAATCAGTCAATTAAATATAATTGTGATGCAATTAACTGAAGGTAATTGGGCATGCAAAGAGAGAAACTTTCCGCAATGATGGATGGCGAAGTACTAGACTTAGAACTGGTCAACGCTATTTCACGTGATTCAACGTTAAAACAACGTTGGGAGAGCTATCATCTTATTCGTGATACTCTGCGTAACGATACTAATGAAGTCATGCACTTCGATATTGCAAGTAAAGTTGCGGCAGCATTAGAGAATGAAGCTGTGCGTATTAATCCTCAGGTAGTTGTCGAATCGCAGCCAGAGCCTGCGACTTGGGGGGCTTTCCCATTCTGGGGTAAAATTCGTCCTTGGGCGAGCCAGCTGACTCAAATTGGTGTTGCAGCTTGTGTGTCTTTGGCGGTTATTGTTGGGGTTCAACAATACAACCAAAGTAATGCCGTTGACTCACCGGTTGATGAGCCAATGTTTAATACTATTCCTGTTGGTAGCGGGGCGCCAGTTAGCTTAAATATCTCAGATAACCAATTATTTGGTAATGAGCAGCAAATTCAACAAGTTGAGCAACAAAATCAACGTATTAATGCGATGCTGCAACAGTATGAAATTGAAAGACGCTCGATGCTTAACCAGCAATATCAAGAGTCTGTAAAACCTGCGTCTTCAGCAGGAGTTAAATTGCAATAATGAACAAATGGTTATCCGTCATCTGCCTGACGGGCAGCCTGATTATTTCTAATCAAGCTTCGGCATCTGAACTAGATGCCGATGTTCTTTTTAAAGAAATGGGAAATGCTGCCCAGAACCTCTCTTACGAAATGTCTTATATGACATTCAGTCCGCAATCAATAACACCTGTACGTTACCGCCATGCCATCATTAATGGTGAACCTGTTTCACAAATGATCCAAATGGATTCATCGCGTCGTGAAATTGTTCAAAAAGGCAATAGCATCAGTTACTTTGAACCTGGTTTTGATGCATTCAGCTTAAATGGTAAATATATAGTTGATAATTTACCATCAGTAGTTTTTGCCAATTATCAACAGATTAAACCTTATTATAATTTTATTGATGCAGGGCGGACCCACATTGGCGATAGGCCAGCATTAGTAATTCGCATAATATCGAAAGACAATTCTCGGTTTAACTATGTAGTATTGATCGATGAAGAAACGAAATTGCCATTACGTATCGACCTTCTCGATAATAATAGCCAAACATTAGAACAATTTCGTGTGATCTCGACGGTGCTAGATAGCCAAACAGTTAAGGATTCATTACTTGCGTTAAGTAAGGTGAATATGCCGCCATTATTGATTTCCCCTAAAAATGGAAATCCTTCCTTTAAGTGGCAAGTTGGCATGTTACCACCTGGTTTTGAAGAAATATCCCGTTCTTCGCGAAAATTAGCTGAAGATGACGTGGTAGAAACCGCAATGTTTAGTGATGGTTTATTTACCTTTTCTGTAAATGTGACAAAATCGACTAAAGGCCCGTTACTCGATCAACCGCTTCAAAATGGGCGTCGAACTATTTACACAATGACGCAAAAGCAAAATGTCATCACTATCATTGGTGAATTACCATTAGCAACAGCACAAGTGGTAGCAGGTAGTATTCAGTTTCGGGAGTAAATTATGGTAAAAGAGTGGGCAACAGTAGTCCGTTGGCAAAACGGTAGGGCTTTATTGCGCTATGGTTCTTCATCTGGCTGTGGTAGTTGCGGTGCTCGTAAAACCTGTGGTTCTTATGCTTTAAGCAAAATTGGGCCAAATACGGAACATGAATTAGAAATCGCAATTGAACAACCACTAGTTGAAGGGCAGAAAATTGAAGTGGGCATCCCTGAGGGGAGTTTAATTCGCTCAGCGCTGTTAGTTTACTTAACACCCATTTTGGGGTTGTTTATTTTTGCAGGCTTAGCGCAGGCGTTTGATTTTGAGCAGTTCTGGATAGCGATTTCAGGTGTAATTGGTGGTATTATTGGTTTTTATGTCGCGCGTAGGCTAGCGTCAAATTTGCGCGATGATGAAGCTTTTCAACCTGTTGTTTTACAGATAGGGTTGCCTCCGAGCGAGCTTTCAGTACAAATTAATTGTTAAATTTCAATATGTTGAGTTAGAAGGTTAATTTGATATTATCAATAGAAAGGGGAACATATGTTTCCCTTTTTTGTGGATTAGAATTAATTAACATACAAATAGTATTATGGCTAATAAAGTCATTAACATATTTTGTCTGTTTTGAGTTAGAAATTACAATAGATTGATTATGGCTATAAGCGTGGTTGATGTGGTTTGTATTAATGATGAATTATGACGACTAACCTATTAACCTGATGCAGGTTTACAGTTGTTTTACATTGAATCTTTGTGTTAGCGGGTTCTTATATGTAAAATGCTGCTAATTAACAATCTTGTGATAATCATAGCATTTTAGTTTTGTCGCGATACTTGCACAAAACTGATTTTGTAAGGCAATTTAAAAGAAGATATTACCTTGAAAATCAATAATATAAGAAACTTTTCCATCATTGCTCATATCGACCATGGTAAGTCGACCTTGTCAGATCGCATTATTCAAATTTGTGGTGGCTTAACCGACCGCGAAATGGCGGCACAAGTTTTAGACTCGATGGACTTAGAGCGTGAGCGTGGGATCACTATTAAAGCACAGAGCGTGACGCTTGATTATAAAGCGTCAGATGGTGAAACTTACCAATTAAACTTCATTGACACCCCGGGTCACGTAGACTTCTCTTATGAAGTATCTCGTTCATTAGCAGCCTGTGAAGGTGCTTTGCTGGTGGTTGATGCAGGGCAAGGCGTTGAAGCTCAAACCTTGGCAAACTGTTATACCGCTATCGAAATGGATTTAGAAGTGGTTCCGGTTTTAAATAAAATTGATTTACCCGCTGCAGATCCTGAGCGTGTTGCTGATGAAATAGAAGATATTGTTGGCCTTGACGCGCATGATGCAGTTCGCTGCTCTGCAAAAACAGGTATTGGTGTTCAAGATGTGATTGAACGCCTTGTTAAAGAGATCCCACCTCCGATTGGGGATGCGGATGCGCCTTTGCAAGCACTTATTATTGACTCGTGGTTTGATAACTACTTAGGCGTTGTTTCATTGATCCGTATTAAAAACGGAACATTGAGAAAAGGCGATAAAATTAAAGTGATGAGCACCGGGCAAGTATATAATGCAGATCGCCTCGGTATTTTCACACCTAAGCAAATCGACCGTGATGTTTTGAGTTGCGGTGAAGTGGGCTGGTTAGTTTGTGCAATTAAAGACATCACTGGTGCCCCAGTTGGGGATACGCTAACAGGGGCTCGTAATCCAGCAGATAAAGCATTACCTGGTTTTAAAAAGGTTAAACCACAGGTTTACGCTGGTTTATTCCCAGTCAGTTCTGATGACTATGAATCATTCCGTGATGCACTAGGTAAGTTAAGTCTAAATGACGCGTCTTTATTTTATGAGCCAGAAACTTCTACTGCGCTAGGTTTCGGTTTCCGTTGTGGTTTCCTTGGCTTACTGCACATGGAAATCATTCAAGAACGTTTAGAACGTGAATATGACCTTGATTTGATTACCACTGCGCCAACTGTAGTGTATGAAGTGCAGCAGACCAATGGTGATATCGTGTATGTCGATAGCCCATCTAAGCTACCGGCATTGAACAATATTGAAGAATTACGCGAACCAATCGCAGAGTGTCATATGCTGATGCCTAAAGAATATTTAGGTAACGTTATTACACTTTGTATTGAGAAACGTGGCGTTCAGACCAATATGGTCTATCATGGTAATCAAGTATCGTTGACTTATGAAATCCCAATGGCAGAAGTGGTATTGGATTTCTTCGACCGCTTAAAATCAACGTCTCGTGGGTATGCATCTTTAGATTATGCATTTAAACGTTTCCAAGCATCAGACATGGTGCGTGTTGATGTTCTTATCAACAATGAGCGTGTAGATGCTTTGGCCTTGATCACTCACCGTGCGAATTCTCAATATCGCGGCCGTGAACTGGTTGAAAAAATGAAAGAGTTGATCCCGCGTCAGCAGTTCGATATTGCGATTCAAG
Source organism: Providencia sp. PROV109 (assembly GCF_033681625.1). Taxonomy (NCBI): domain Bacteria; kingdom Pseudomonadati; phylum Pseudomonadota; class Gammaproteobacteria; order Enterobacterales; family Morganellaceae; genus Providencia; species Providencia sp. PROV109. The sequence goes on along the minus strand of NZ_CP096320.1, from coordinate 3,089,440 downwards.
CTGCGATCGGTAACCACATTATTGCTCGTTCTACAGTTAAACAACTGCGTAAAAACGTACTTGCTAAGTGTTATGGCGGTGACGTTAGCCGTAAGAAAAAACTGTTACAGAAGCAAAAGGATGGTAAGAAACGCATGAAGCAAGTTGGTAACGTTGAGCTACCACAAGAAGCGTTCCTTGCTATATTGCATGTTGGTAAAGACTAAGTTTACAAGGAGTCTCAATGGCTAACACCTTTGCCTTGATCCTAACACTGGCAACATTAATCACTGGGATTATATGGTGTTTAGACAAGTTTAAATTTGCACCTGCGCGTAAAGCAAAACTTAAGCAGTTACAGGATGCAACAAATGGCGCAGTGAGTGAGGCGGATGTGGCAAATGCTGTCCGCCGTCCATCATGGCTTGAAACAGGGTCGTCTATTTTCCCTGTGTTAGCGATTGTACTGATTGTGCGTTCATTTATTTATGAGCCATTTCAAATACCTTCAGGGTCAATGATGCCAACGTTGTTAGTTGGCGATTTTATGTTGGTTGAGAAATTTGCTTATGGTTTGAAAGATCCAATCACACAAACGACATTAATCGAAACAGGTAAACCGAAACGTGGTGATATCGCAGTTTTTAAATACCCTAAAGATCCTAATGTTGATTTTGTAAAACGAGTTATTGGAATGCCGGGTGATAAAATTATTTATAACCCAGATGCAAAAGAACTCACAATTTACCCTAATTGTGCAGATAACAAATGTACAGAGACCTTACCTATTGTTTATGGTCCTCTGGCGCCGAGTGAATGGACAATGTTCCTTGATATCGGTTCTGTTGTTGATAACCAAAAGGGCAATTATGAAATTCCATTAGACCAACCTCTACCAAGAAATGCATTGCGTCAATACGAACGTAGTGAAAAATTGGATACGGTTGAGCATCAAATTTTGATTATTCGTCAAGCAATTACGGAAGCAAAATATTTGCAACCAGGTATGCCAAAGAATGAATGGATTGTTCCTGAAAAGCACTATTTTATGATGGGTGACAACAGGGATAATAGCTCTGACAGCCGTATGTGGGGCTTTGTGCCGGAAGAGAATTTAGTTGGTCGCGCGGTATTTATTTGGTTAAGTCTTGATAAGCAAGAAAATGAATGGCCGACAGGTATTCGCTTTAGTCGAATTGGTCCACTATAATTTGGTTAGTGGGTCTAACTAAATGTTACAAATACGGGTTTTCGTTTGAAAACCCGTATTATCCGAAGCATTATTGTTTTACCCAGTGTACAATATAGATTAATTAATATTATTGGCTCCCCAATTATTAACTCTCCCATTTTAACTTATTGTAACTAATGGATTTTTATAATTAGTTTCACTGAGCTGCAAAAAATGCGGGAGGATTCGGAGTCAGTGCAAACGCAACAGTTTTGTAAAATGGTGCATTTTACAGGTCTGTTGCGTGTGCTTTTTTATCAAATAAAAATGGTTGGGCGCACATGAACCCCTCTTTAATAGAAAGATTACAACGTAAGCTTGGTTATCAATTCAAACAGAACGAGTTATTAATCCAAGCATTGACACATAGAAGTGCAAGCAGCAAACATAATGAACGCCTAGAATTTTTAGGTGACTCGATTTTGAGTTTTGTGATTGCAAATGACTTATACCACCGTTTTCCAAAGGTAGACGAGGGGGATATGAGTCGTATGCGAGCAACGCTTGTACGCGGAAATACATTAGCAGAAATCGCACGCGAATTTGAACTCGGTGAATGTTTACGTTTAGGGCCGGGGGAATTAAAAAGCGGTGGTTTTCGTCGCGAATCTATCCTTGCTGATACTGTTGAAGCACTGATCGGTGGTATTTTTTTAGATAGTGATATCCAAACGATCGAAAGAATTATTTTAGATTGGTATCAAAGTAGACTGGTTGAGATCAGTCCGGGTGATAAGCAAAAAGACCCGAAAACAAGGTTACAAGAATATCTGCAAGGACGCCATTTACCACTACCTAATTATTTGGTTGTTCAGGTTAAAGGTGAAGCTCACGATCAAGAATTTACGATCCACTGCCAAGTCAGTGGTATTGACCAACCGATTAATGGCGTTGGCTCAAGCCGTCGTAAAGCGGAGCAAGCAGCAGCAGAGCAAGCATTGAAAATTTTGGAGCTTGAATGAGTGAATTACAATCCCACTGTGGTTTTGTTGCCATAGTTGGACGGCCAAATGTCGGTAAATCGACATTATTGAATCAATTACTGGGGCAAAAAGTTTCGATTACTTCGAGAAAGCCACAGACGACTCGCCATCGTATTATGGGGATCCACACAGAAGATAATTACCAAATTATTTATGTTGATACCCCAGGACTTCATATTGAAGAAAAACGTGCAATTAACCGTTTAATGAATCGCGCTGCATCCAGTTCAATTGGTGATGTTGAATTAGTTATTTTTGTTGTTGAAGGAACTAATTGGACCGCTGATGATGAAATGGTACTGACTAAGTTATCTAGCTTGCGTTGCCCTGTTATATTGGCAATTAACAAAATTGATAATGTGACTGATAAAACGATACTGTTGCCACATATCAGTATGATCAGTCAGAAAATGAATTTTTTAGATGTTGTTCCTATCAGTGCAGAAAAAGGTACTGGTGTGGATACAATTGCTAAAATTGTTAAACAACATATACCTGAAGCTATTCATCATTTTCCTGAAGACTATATTACTGACCGTTCTCAGCGTTTTATGGCATCTGAGATTATCCGTGAAAAGCTCATGCGTTTCTTGGGTGATGAACTGCCATATTCGGTAACCGTCGAAATTGAACAATTTAAGGTAACAGAAGCGGGTATTTACCATATCAATGGCTTAATTCTTGTTGAGCGTGAAGGCCAAAAGAAAATGGTTATTGGTAACAAAGGGAGCAAACTGAAAACCATTGGTACCGAAGCGCGTATCGATATGGAAAGAATGTTTGATAACAAGGTACACCTTGAGCTTTGGGTTAAGGTTAAATCTGGCTGGGCTGATGACGAAAGAGCATTACGTAGCCTGGGTTATGTTGACGACCTAAAGTAGTAGGTGGCAAAGTGAGTGGTTGGCAGCGTGCGTTTGTACTCCATTCAAGGCCTTACAGTGAAACGAGTTTATTGCTCGATTTTTTTACTGAAGGCGAAGGAAAAATACGTTTACTTGCAAAAGGCGCTCGCCGTAATCGTTCACCATTAAGGGGCTGTTTACAGCCCTTCACACCTTTGTTAATCCGTTGGGGAGGCAAAGGTGAAATCAAAACCTTAATTAATGCCGACCCTGTGTCTTTGGCTCTCCCTTTAACGGGAACCGTTCTATATAGTGGTTTATACCTTAATGAATTAACCGCACGTGTATTAGAATTTGGTACACCATATTCCTCACTATTTTTTGATTACCTCTCATGCTTACAGATCCTTGCCGCAAGTGAGCACACTCCCGAATTTGCATTGCGTCGGTTTGAATTGGCTCTGCTTTCTTACCTTGGTTATGGTGTTGATTTTTTACATTGTGCTGGCAGCGGAGAGCCCGTTTCTGACACAATGACTTACCGGTATAGAGAAGAAAAAGGGTTTATTGGTAGCTTGGTTGTTGACCAGCTTAGTTTTACGGGTAAACAACTTAAGGCATTGGCGAGTCGAGAATTTCCTGACGCAGATACGCTCAAAGCAGCAAAACGTTTTACCCGACTTGCTTTAAAACCATATTTAGGCGGTAAACCTTTAAAAAGCAGAGAATTATTTCGACAGTTTACTTACTCGCCAGTTACACATAACAAACAGAGCTAAAATTGTTTTTCATTTTATTTTTTATCTAGTTTGTTACACCTCGATTACTGCAATATATCCTTTTCTCATGTGTCTTTTTAGCGGAACTGGCTCTTTCAGACAATACATTTATTTCACTGGTACAAAATCTTACGAAGCGCTTCGCAAAAATAAAATACAAATACTGAAACAGGATATACAGATTGGAATTTGCTTCGAATGGTGAGAGATTTATTCCCTCAAAGGAGAAAATTACAGTAGGATAGTAGGTAGATGAGTTTGTTAGTGTTTATTAATGGGGAATAAAAAATGGCAGAGCTTTTGTTAGGCGTAAATATCGACCATATTGCAACGGTTAGAAATGCAAGAGGAACTCAATATCCAGACCCTGTACAAGCTGCATTTGTTGCGGAGCAAGCAGGCGCTGATGGCATTACAGTGCATTTACGCGAAGATCGACGCCATATTACAGATAGAGATATCACTCTGTTGAATGAAACTATTCAAACACGTATGAATCTTGAAATGGCGGTAACTGATGAAATGATTGAAATTGCGTGCCGCATCAAACCTACTTTTTGCTGTTTAGTGCCAGAAAAGCGTGAAGAGGTAACCACTGAAGGTGGTTTAGATGTTGCGGGCCAAAAACAGAAAGTGGCTGATGCTGTAAAACGTCTGACTGACGCGGGCATTCTCGTTTCATTATTTATTGATGCGGATCATCAGCAAATTGATGCAGCACAAGAGTGTGGTGCACCATTTATTGAAATTCACACAGGGGCTTATGCTGATGCTAAATCAGAACAAGAGCAAGAGTTAGAATTTCGCCGTATTCGTGATGGTGCCGTATATGCGGCGAGTAAAGGTATTAAAGTTAATGCGGGTCATGGTTTGACATACCATAACGTTCAACGTATTGCACAGTTACCTGAAATTTATGAGCTTAATATTGGCCATGCAATTATTGGCCGTGCTTTGTTTAGTGGGTTAGCTCAAGCGGTTACTGACATGAAAAAAATCTTATTAGAAGCACGTAAATAATGGCCATTGTTGGATTAGGAACGGATATTGTTGAGATTGCTCGAATTGAGTCGGTGCTTGAACGAACCGGTGATAGTCTGGCGAAAAGAATTCTAACTGAGAATGAATTAGCCCAATATCAACAGCAATCAAAGCCAGCTCGTTTTTTAGCAAAGCGGTTTGCTGTCAAAGAAGCCGCAGCAAAAGCATTAGGAACAGGGATCCGTAATGGTTTAGCCTTTAACCAATTTGAAGTAACCAATGATAAATTGGGAAAACCATTATTAAGTTTAACTGGGGAGGCATTGGAGCTGGCGAATCGGTTAAAAGTTACGCATTACCATGTTTCTATTACCGATGAACGTCACTATGCATCTGCTACAGTTATCATAGAAAGTATTTCTTGAATCAATGTAATACCGAGCTGCCAGTAAAAATCACTGGCAGCATTTAAGGATAACTAGATAAATAATTGGATATAAGTGAAGTTAAACCTAAATTTTATCGGCGTGATGAATTGCAACAAACTTATCCCAAAGCTGTTCTTCAGTTTCGATATGTTGAGGATCTGTGATGATTGTATTAGTAATTGGGCAAACGGACTGGCAAGTAGGTTTGTCGTAATGGCCTACACATTCAGTACATAGTGTTGAGTCAATTTCGTAAATTTCGTCACCCATAAATATTGCATCATTTGGGCATTCGGGTTCACACATATCGCAATTGATACAGCGTTTTGTAATTAATAAAGACATATCAGTGATTTACATTGTATTAAGTTAAAAACTAGTAACTTATACCTTGCACCTATTCGTTACTTTCGTTTGGTTCTTATATTTTTATGCCATGTATTTTACCTGCAAAGCCTGAAAAAAGTAACAACAAATCATAGTGTAGATGTTTTACATCATTTAAATGATAAATTTGTATTTTTAGCGTTCAATTTTTTGCTATACCAGAATATTGGTATCCTTTTCTGTTATTGTATTCACATCTGGATCGTTATTTTCTATTTTTAAATAATCAGTAAACTAGAATGTAATAATAAAGTGAATTAAGATAAGAATGTAAATATACCTATGCTAAATAATCGAAACTAGGGTGAAAGATAAGATTATTTATTTAAATAGACCTAATGTTAATAGTGTGGTGAAGTTTTAATGTTGATGATCTTATACCGCTTTTCTTTCTTTATTAAAATATGATTTTAAAGTTGATTATTTAAATAAGGGGCAAATTAATACCCCTTGTGACTAATTTAAGGTGTCATAAAATATACGTAATATAAGGAAGGTATTATATGATGCTATAGCTATGAGTTTTCCAGCTTTTATCTTTTTCAGCTTGACTGAATATATGGATAAGGCCATTGGCGATAAATAGAGTTGCCGATTGAATTGTACTTCCAACAGTAAATTCATCAACATAGAGTAGTTTTATGCCAGCTTTATCGTCAATTTCATATAATTCGACGATTTTCTCGCTTAAATTATATCCATATAAGTATTGTTTATTATCTACTGTATCATAAAATGCTTGAATATTACCAAGGTAGGATCTTAATTTGCCTTTTTGCGCAGGAGCATTTGGTTCAATTTTACCATTATCAGCCATAGCATAGACAACGTAAGTTTTATCTTTTGAGTGGCCTAAAAAATAATTACGTTTTGCGGCATTGAATGTCATTGTTGTTGGATAAAACTCTTCAAATGAACCGTCTTGTACCAATCTTCTAATGATAGCCATATATTTATTCCTTTTACTATTAATAATGAATAATAATTTGATTGCCTAGTTATCATAAATAAATAAGTTAGATTTAAAATAATCTTTATTATTAGTTCATTTCATATATCTAATAAATAGAATAAATATTCACAAAGATTGAAAGTTGTGATAAAAATAATAAAAAAGATAAAGGGTTGAAAATATGTTCGAAAATCTTGGTGTTCTTAACTTTTGGACTTACCTAGCTGGGCTTGTTTTAATCATTATCGTACCAGGGCCTAACTCATTATATGTATTAAAAACAAGTACTTCGAGTGGGGCTCGGTTTGGTTATCGTGCTGCTCTAGGGGTATTTACTGGGGATGGGATATTAATTTTCCTGTCATTTATTGGTGTAGCTTCGGTAATCAAAGCTTCTCCAACATTATTTATGATAGTGCGCTATTTAGGGGCTGCTTATTTACTATATTTAGGTTGTAAGATTTTATATAGCACATTTATGCATAAAAAGTCGAATCAAGACGGCACTGACACTATTTCAATTAAAACTAAAACAGAAAACCATTTTACTCGAGCCTTAGTGCTGAGCTTAACAAACCCGAAAGCAATTCTATTTTATATTTCTTTCTTTATACAATTTGTTGATTTTAATTACTCTCATGCATGGGTGCCTTATCTTGTACTCGCGACGATCTTAGAATTAGTCAGTTTTTTATACTTAAGCTTATTGATTTTTAGTGGTTACTTGATAGCTCGTTTTTTACGTGAAAAGCAGCTCCTTGCAAAACTTGGAAATTGTACGGTAGGCGCTTTCTTTATGGGTTTTGCAGCTAAATTAGCGATTTTTAGCAATTAAAATTAGGTTGTTATTATAAAGGCAAAAGCATTTTAATTGCGGTCATTCTAACATTTAAGGATAATCACGTATAAACGCATTGGTTAGAGGTAAGAGTGACACAAATAGAAATTGATGAGTATTGGATGCAACAAGCCATTGAACTTGCGCTAAAAGCACAAGATCTTGGCGAAATTCCTGTCGGTGCGGTCTTAGTGAAAGATAACCATTTGGTTGCCTCGGGGTGGAATCGTTCTATTATTGACCACAATCCGACTGCACATGCTGAGATTATGGCTTTGCAACAAGCAGGGCAAGAGCTATCAAATTATCGGTTATTAGATACCACCTTATATGTCACGTTAGAGCCTTGTATTATGTGTGCAGGTGCAATGATCCACAGCCGTATTAGCCGTGTAGTTTATGGTGCTAAGGACTTTAAAACTGGAGCTTGTGGTTCTTACCTAGATATCATGGGGCAAGCAGGGTTAAATCATTATGTGGATGTTACTGGTGGTGTTCTAGAACAGCAATGTTCTTCAATGCTGAGTGCTTTTTTTAAGCTGCGTAGAGCCCAAAAAAAAGAACAAAAGCGCTAATATGGTAAATTTTAGCGCTCCCATTTTATTTCAGCATGATTTATAACGGTTTCTCAGGTGCTTTTAGTGGTGTGATGGGCGTTTTATCATCGGTTTCATCGGTATTTTGCGATGGATGTAGTGAAAGCAAATACTTTCCTAATGGTAGTCTTTTTTCTTCAAGTGTTTTAGGTGGTTGCGTTGCAGAACTCATTTTACCTAAATGCGTAGTACTCACTTTTTCAGGAATAGGGGACTGATTTTGAATCGTTTGAGACTCAGCTGCTGTCAGGTTTTCTGGTGAAATTAAATAAATAAGTGATTTTTGTGCAATATCAAGTGCATGCTGTTTTCTTTCTTGGCTTTGTAAGTAACCAACTAAACTTTGATGATAACGACGAATATTCTCAACGTAACGATAAGCTTCGTGGCCACGTGCATAACCATAAGTGAGCTGTGAGTAATATTTTTTCTGTGTCAATAAAGGTAAGCGAGCTTTCACATCTAACCACCGGTTAGGGTCTCCGCCTAACATTTCAGTTAATTTACGTACATCCTGCATATGCCCATACCCCATATTATAGGCAGAAAGGGCGAACCAGATGCGGTCATCTTCTTCGATGGTTTCAGGTAAACGTTCCATAATATAAGCAAGATAAGCGGCACCACCCTTAATACTTTCTTCTGGGTCTAACCTGTCAGCAATACCCATTGTTGTTGCCGTTGGCTTGGTTAACATCATTAGCCCACGTACACCTGTAGGCGAAGTCGCTAAAGGGTCCCAATGGGACTCTTGCCATGCGATAGCTGCTAATAATTTCCAGTCAATCACCTGAGCATATTTTTCAAACAGCGGTTGATACTCGGGAAGTTTATTATCAATTGCCTTTATAAATGCCATTGTGTCGAAATAATCGAAGGATTCTACATGGCTAAAATATTTTTCATTAAGGCGTGCGAGTAATTCGGTTTCATGACTGAGATTGAAGAAGTCAAGTAACGCAGCGTCTAAACTGTTTTCTTTGCTACGACGCATATACCAAGTGATAGCATGTTCATCCAATAAATCAAAAGCTACGGCAATTTGGGGGTGAATACGTTGCTGTAGTGCAACCGCAATAGAGTCTTCTAACGTGTAGTCAACCTCGCCATCAGCAACCATTTCAAGGATTTGACTGGTATTGTATTTTGAAGTTTCTTCCCACTTTAGGTCTGGGTATTCTTTGGACAATTCTTTAAGTGTACTTGCATGAGCTGTGCCAGCGGTAACTAATAATTTACCATTAATTTCATTGAAATTTTTGGGACGGTTTGTTCCTTTGCGATATACAAGTTGTTGAGTAACATTAAGATAGCTTGGACCGGTTTTCGTTTTGGCTAAACGGTCTTTGTTATACAGCAGGCCCGCTACCGCGATATCAGCATCACCATTTTCAAGGTCATCGAATATTTGCTCGAATGTTGGGCGGATGGTTATTTTGAGTTTAACTCCTAGGTATGAGGCAAAGCCTTGAGCCAGCTCGTAGTCAAACCCGCGCAGCTGTTTTTGCTCATCAATATAGATTAGTGGCGAGCTAACGGCACTAATACGTAATTCACCTTGAGAAATAATTTTATTAATTTGTGAATTCTGCGTATTGGGCCAACGGACGTTAAAACCGATGACCATAGTAGCCAGTAGCGCGATGACCACGACAATTAAATAGTTAACTTTTAAGTTATTCAAATAATAGTTTCTCGTGCATTGACTGGTGCTGTATGTCCATAAAAGAGTATGGCTAAGTAATGGTTATAATTCCAGTAGTCGGCTATTTTGCTCAACATTTAGGAAGGGTGCAACCTATATTATCGTATTTAGCACAGAATAATATTTAACTAATCGCTTTATTTTTAATCACGCAAACGGTTTCGTATTGATGAACATTGCTCTATAATGTGTTCCGGTTTCCCTGCTTTCATGTTCAGGGCTGGCGTTTAAAAGAGAGAAATTAAGACGATGGAAATTTTGCGTGGTTCACCTGCTCTATCAGCATTTCGTATTACCCGCCTTTTGGCACTGTTTGTAGAAAAACAGCTTCCTGTCACGGATATCTATGCTGAGTATATGCACTTTGCTGAAGTTTCGGCGCCGTTGAGTGATAGTGAGCAAGGCAAACTGAGCAGTTTGTTAAAGTACGGCCCTTCTCTGGCAGAGCACGACCCATTCGGTAAGCTTATTTTAGTGACTCCTCGTCCGGGAACTATTTCTCCATGGTCTTCAAAAGCAACAGATATTGCACACAACTGTGGTCTTAATCAAGTCAAGCGTATTGAACGCGGAGTTGCTTATTATGTCCAAGGTGATGCACTGACCCAAGAGCAGTGGCATGAAGTGATCGCTATTTTGCACGATCGCATGATGGAAAGCATTTTCTCTTCTTTTGAACAAGCGAGCGCATTATTTGTGCAGCACCAGCCAGCACCAATGAAATCTATTGATGTGATTGCGGGTGGTCGTATTGCATTGGAAACAGCAAACAGGGAAATGGGACTGGCATTAGCTGATGACGAAATTGATTACCTGTTAGAGGCCTTTGTCGGGTTAAAACGTAATCCAACGGATGTTGAGCTTTACATGTTTGCTCAAGCAAACTCAGAACACTGTCGCCACAAAATCTTTAATGCAGATTGGGTGATTGATGGCGAAGAGCAGCCTAAATCGCTGTTTAAAATGATTAAAAATACGTTTGAAAAAACACCTGACCACGTTTTATCGGCATATAAAGATAACGCAGCCGTGATGGAAGGTTCGCCTGTTGGTCGTTTCTTCCCTGAGCCTGAAGGGCGCACTTACCGCTATCACCAAGAAGATGCTCATATCTTAATGAAAGTGGAAACCCATAACCACCCAACAGCGATTTCGCCTTGGCCAGGCGCAGCAACAGGCTCTGGTGGTGAAATTCGTGATGAAGGCGCAACAGGTCGCGGCGCGAAGCCAAAAGCAGGTTTAGTCGGTTTTTCGGTTTCTAACCTACGTATTCCTGGTTTTGAACAGCCTTGGGAAGAAGATTTCGGTAAACCAGAGCGCATTGTGACCGCTTTGGATATTATGATGGAAGGGCCATTAGGCGGTGCGGCATTTAATAATGAATTTGGCCGCCCTGCGTTATTAGGCTATTTTCGTACTTATGAAGAAAAGGTTAATAGCCACAATGGAGAAGAGTTACGTGGTTATCATAAGCCGATTATGTTAGCGGGGGGCATAGGAAATATCCGTGCAGACCACGTACAGAAAGGCGAAATTACGGTCGGTGCAAAACTCATTGTACTCGGTGGCCCTTCAATGAATATCGGGTTAGGTGGTGGAGCTGCATCATCAATGGCATCGGGCCAATCAGATGCAGACCTGGATTTTGCTTCGGTACAGCGCGATAACGCAGAGATGGAACGCCGTTGCCAAGAAGTCATAGATAGCTGCTGGCAACTTGGTGATGATAACCCAATTTTATTTATCCATGACGTAGGCGCAGGCGGTTTGTCGAACGCAATGCCAGAATTGGTCAGTGATGGTGGCCGTGGTGGGCGCTTTGAGTTACGTAAGATTCTCAATGATGAGCCAGGAATGAGCCCATTGGAGGTCTGGTGTAACGAATCTCAAGAACGTTATGTAATGGCCGTTTCACCAGAGCAGCTTCCTGTGTTCACCGCAATTTGTGAGCGTGAACGTGCGCCGTTTGCAGTGATTGGGGAAGCCACTGAAGAACGTCATTTGACATTAAATGATGAACATTTTGCTAACCAACCGATTGATATGCCACTGGATGTTTTATTAGGCAAAACGCCAAAAATGTTGCGTGATGTAAAAACATTAAAGGCGGAACCGGATTCATTAGACAGAACAGCGATTAATTTAAATGAAGCGGTGAAACGTGTCCTGCATTTACCAGCCGTAGCTGAAAAAACATTCTTAATTACCATTGGCGACCGAACCGTTACAGGCATGGTTGCTCGTGATCAGATGGTTGGCCCATGGCAAATTCCTGTCGCTGACTGTGCAGTAACGGCTGCAAGTTTAGATAGCTACTATGGGGAATCCATGTCTATTGGTGAAAGAACGCCAGTAGCATTGGTGGATTTCGCTGCATCAGCACGCATGGCCGTGGGTGAAGCATTAACCAATATTGCATGTTCATATGTGCAAGATTTAAAACGCGTTAAATTGTCTGCAAACTGGATGGCAGCGGCAGGGCATCCGGGGGAAGACGCAGGTTTATATGAAGCGGTTAAAGCGGTAGGGGAAGAGCTTTGTCCTGCGCTAGGCCTAACCATCCCTGTTGGTAAAGATTCCATGTCAATGAAAACCCGTTGGCAGCAGGATGGTGAAGAACGTGAAATGACGTCGCCACTTTCCTTGGTGATTAGTGCATTTGGCCGTGTTGAAGATGTCCGCTTAACAGTGACACCTGAGTTAAAAACAGGTCATGATAATGCCTTGTTATTAATTGACCTCGGGCAAGGCCATAACGCGCTGGGCGGTTCTGCACTCGCACAGGTATATCGTCAGTTAGGCAATAAAGCCCCTGATGTACGTAGCCCTGAAGTATTGCTTGGCTTCTTTAATACCATTCAGAAGTTATTATCCGAGCAAAAATTATTAGCCTATCATGACCGCTCAGATGGCGGCTTATTCGTCACTTTAGTGGAAATGGCTTTTGCGGGTCATTGCGGTATTAATGTTGATATTAGCTCTTTTGATGAAGACACGCTCGCAGCATTATTCAACGAAGAGTTAGGCGCTGTCATTCAAATTAATGAAGCCGATAGAGAGTATGTGGCAGAATGTTTTGCACAAGCAGGGCTTGCAGGCTGTGTTCATTATTTAGGTTCTGCAATACAAGATGATGCCGTGATCATCAATAGCCGAGATACGGTTGTTTACCGCGAATCTCGCAGTTTATTGCGCCAATGGTGGGCTGAAACGACTTGGCAAATGCAGCGCTTGCGTGATAACGAAGTGTGTGCCGACGAAGAACATACAATGAAACAGGATAACCAAGACCCAGGTTTGAATGTGAAATTGACTTATGACATTGAAGAAGACATTGCTGCGCCATTTATTTTGTCAGGTGTACGTCCTAAAGTAGCTGTTTTACGTGAACAAGGTGTGAACTCACATGTGGAAATGGCGGCAGCCTTTGACCGTGCTGGTTTCGATGCAATTGATGTGCATATGAGTGATTTACTCGCAGGTAACTTGTCTTTGGAACAATTCCAAGCATTAGTGGCTTGTGGCGGTTTCTCTTATGGTGACGTATTAGGTGCGGGTGAAGGTTGGGCAAAATCTATTTTATTCAACAATAAAGTCCGTGATGAATTTGAGACATTCTTTAACCGTGCTGATACTTTATCTCTGGGGGTATGTAATGGTTGCCAGATGATGTCGAACTTACATACGCTTATCCCAGGTGCTGAATTCTGGCCTCGTTTTGTACGTAACCGTTCTGAACGTTTTGAAGCACGCTTTAGCTTAGTTGAAATAGCAAAAAGCCCATCACTGTTACTGCAAGATATGACAGGTTCTCGTATGCCGATAGCGGTTTCTCATGGGGAAGGGCAAGTGGAAACCCGTGCAGCCGCACATTTACAGCAATTAGAAGATAATGGGCTGGTGGCAATGCGCTTCGTGAATAACTACGGTCAGGTAACCGAGCAATATCCAGCTAACCCGAATGGGTCAGTTAATGGTATTACGTCGGTGACCTCGAAAGATGGCCGAGCAACGATCATGATGCCGCACCCTGAGCGTGTTTTCCGCACTGTGAGCAATTCATGGCACCCTGAAAATTGGGGAGAAGATAGCCCGTGGATGCGCATTTTCCGTAACGCACGTAAGCAATTAGGTTAATAAATCACAAGTTTGATAGATTGTTGAAAAGGCCAGCTATTTTGCTGGCCTGAATTTTAATCGAGTGAGTTTTAAACGGAAAGGTCGGTTTTTGAGTCAGAATTATTCCTAATTACTATTTCCAAAAACGGTCAATTTGTTCCCTTAGTGCTTCCGCCGTTTTTTGGCCTTTTTCACCCACTAACGCACGGCCAGCAATAAAGGCTTTTGCATTGATACCATTAAATAAATGCAGGTCTTCTGGAATTATCCCGCCTGTAATTGAGAGTTCTAGTCCTAAATCAGACAGTTTGCGCATTTTTTCGATATCTTCATTGGTCCAGCCAATACCAGCGAGTTCTGCATCACGGGAACGATGGTAAATAGCTTGCGAAATGCCAAGTTCAACCCAATTTTTAGCATCGTCAAAAGTCCAATTACCATAGATTTCAATTTGGATTTCACGATTAAACTCATCGGCAACTTTTTTACAGGCAGCTATAGTGGCAATATGTGCCGCCGCTGATACTGTGATCCAATCTGCTCCCGCTTCAAATGCCATTTTCGATAAAATGGCTCCACCATCCGTGGTTTTCATATCGCAAACTAGAATGTGGTTGGGATATTTTTGACGTAAAGTCGCGACCGCATTCATACCTTCTGCAAAAGCTAAGATTGTGCCCACTTCAATAATATCAACGAAAGTGTGTACATTTTCAGCCACTTCGAGTGCAGCCGGTAAGTTGGTTTGGTCTAGAGCTATTTGGATCAAAGGCTTTGTCATTGTGATTGTCCTAAAATATTTTCATGTATGAGACGCGCAAGGCCATCACCATTGTTATCGGTAGCACAAACGAAATCCGCATGGGACTTCACGGTGTCATCAGCATTTTTCATTGCAACCCCTAAGCCTGCTAGCTTAATCATGGAGATATCGTTGTGATTATCACCAACAGCAATAACTTGCTTCGAGTCATAACCCAGAGAATGAAGATACTCAGCTAAACGCGTGCCTTTGTTATTGCCTTTAGCAGCAAAATCGAAACGGTTTGACCATGATTTTTCTGCATTAAAAGTTTGTTTTATCCAAGGTGAGTTTAAGAAGCGCTCTAACGTAGCCGGTTCACCTTCGACGACAAATTTCCAAATATAGTCAGCGTGCTGGACTTGTTCTTCAAATGAATCAATGCGATAAATTTTTGGCGGATGGGCCATGGTTGGGTCGTTAGCCCATTGCTCCATCGCGCTCATGTAATCGATGGGATCGATTTTTGAATACACCATGGCATCGGTGATATACATCACCATTTTCAGTTTGTCCTGTTGCGCCAGTTCAATAAAAGTGAGCGCGTTCTCTTTGGTGAGAGCATTGTGTGTGAGAACTTTTTCATTTTGGTAATCATAAATATAAGTACCATTGCAACAAATAATTGGCGTGGTTAAACCAAGCTCATCATAATAGGGGCGAGCTGCGGTATGATGGCGACCCGTGACTATCATGACATGGCATTGTTTTGCTGCTTTGTGAATGGCTTGTTTGACGGCTGGGTGGATAGTGTGTTCTTGAGTTAAAACTGTGCCATCTAAATCAAGCGCTAATACGTTATACATAGTTGATTACCTCTATTGCTAATTAATGATTCTTTTTTATTATCATTAAATTAGCATAATGCTTGGTCAATAACCTGATAAACATCATCAATGGTGCGGCAGCGACGTAATTTATCAAGATCGACACCGGTTTCACTGTTTTCATCATCGAGAACGCGAGTCACTTCCATCAAGCCTTCCATATGTTCATCTGATGAGCTACCCGCTAAGGTGATCAGCACATCAACGGGTTCATCCTCGCCATCAAAAATAATGGGTTTGTCTAGTGTGACTAAAGCAAAGGCTGTTTTTAGTACACCATCTTCAGGTCTTGCATGGGGAAGGGCCAAATTAGGCGCGATACAAATATAAGGCCCAAGTTTTTCGACGCTGCTGATGATTGCCTCATGATAACTGGGTTTTATCGCCCCCGAAGCGATGAGCAGGTCTGTACCTATCTTAATAGCATCACGCCAGTTATCAGCGGATGCTTGTAGCTGTATCGAATTATTGTCGATTAGTGATTGTTTAAATCCCATCATTGCCTTCCTATTTTTCAACGTTAAGGGAGTAGATACCGTTATGAGCGATATCTATTCCTATGACTTAGGCTATTTATTTCCGATAAAATTAGTATGTATGATATCGAGTAGTTCATCACCGAATGAGTTAGGGTTGAGCATATTTTGTACGCCAAGCACAAATTTCCCATCACCGGGGTCCATTTCTGAGCTTAAATGCTTAGAGGAAACGATAATATCAGTGGCTGTTAATTTTGATTTATAGTCAGATACGGCGCAGGAGTCCATGATGTGTGGGATCCCTTTTTTCTCAAGATACTGGCCAATTTTCATTTTCATCATCATTGACGAGCCTTGTCCATTACCGCAAACTGCTAAGATACGTACAGGTTTAGCGCCGCTATTTTCAAGTGGGGCTGCTTCAGCTTTCTGATTGATCTGAATTTCAGTTTCGGTTGGACTTTGTGCGTCTTCTTCAGCGCGTAATTTTTTTGCGGCAAAGTACATATAGACAAAGGAGAGGGCGACAACCACAAAGAAGAACATTTTAGAGAAAGACAAACCTTGCATAATGACAGGGAAAGCTAATGCCCAGTCGGCCATTCCCATCCAACCGCTAAATTCAGTACCTTGTCGATTGATAAGATCAATGGCCCAAGCAGAACCTAATATCTCGATAACGCCCATGACAAAACAGACTTTCATAACCGCTTTCCAGCCGCCAAAATGGTTTGCAAAGATACCAATAGTGGCGTTGGAGAAAAACATTGGGATAAAACCAGGAATAATCATAATTGGCGAGTTAAATGCCAACATACCCAGAACGGCAACAAATTGCCCAATTGCCCCCCACATAAAGCCAAACACCATCGCATTAGGTGAGAAAGCGTAGATTGCCGCACAATCGATAGCGAGCACAGCGTTGGGAATGACACGTTCGGAGATTCCTTTAAAGGCCTCAGAAAGCTCGGCAACAAACATTCGCACACCCGTTACAATGATTTGGATAGCAACGGCAAACTTTAAACCTGTTTCAATAATATAAATGGTCCAGTGGGTGGTCCCTGCCATGGTTTGCAGATTAGGTATACCAAAGGAAATTAAGATCACACCAAAGAATAAGGTCATCACAATGGCAGTAGCGGAAATACTGTCATGGAAGATATGCAGCCATTTGGGCAGTTTTAAATTATCAACACTGTCTTTTCTATCCCCCAATTTCGGGGAAACTTTGGTTGCTATCCATGAGGCAAACTGCTGCTGGTGGCCGATAGAAAAACCGGCACCGCCAGTAACTTCTTGCGTTGGCTTAAACATAATATTGGAAGAAATTCCCCAATACAGCGCCATTAATACCGCAGAATACAAAATGGTTTCCCACATGCTTGAGCCAAGCACAAAATAGAAAACAGCGATTAGGCCTGCTTGTTGAAACATAATATGCCCTGTCAACATAATGGTACGAATACCCGTGACGCGGCGAAAAAGGACTAAAACAATATTAATTGCGAGAGCTAATAAAACGGTATAGCCCACCCAAGAATAGTTATCACCCATGGCTTCCATTGTCGCCATCATTGACGTATATGGGTCAATAACTGAGCCCGTAAGTCCATGGTATTCAGACATTTTTTCTATTACGGGTTTAAAACTGGAAACTAAAGTACTGGCTCCAACGCCAACTAGCATAAAACCAACAAT
Organism: Providencia sp. PROV109; assembly: GCF_033681625.1. Classification (NCBI taxonomy): domain Bacteria; kingdom Pseudomonadati; phylum Pseudomonadota; class Gammaproteobacteria; order Enterobacterales; family Morganellaceae; genus Providencia; species Providencia sp. PROV109. Next base: position 3,071,808 of record NZ_CP096320.1, on the reverse strand, counting down.
CGTTTTGATTGTCCCTTTGAGGATTGTCGTGCCATCGCGCTTTAATAGCCAATAACCAATAAATGTGACTAAGCCTAATAATAGAGGCGCTTTTGTCATTACTTGGCTGTAAAAAATATAGAAAGCGTCGTATAAAAAATCCATATTTTTACCTCTAATCAAATTGTATTTGTAATTTATCTGGGTCAGAGATGATTCATATTGATCGTATCTGGTGTTATTGCGATATAATCATTTAAAGGGGTTAAACAATCCCGCAAAAATCAAATGTGATCATATGTAATCACGAATTGCTCTTTTATGATTGTTTGCATTTGTCTGTTTTTTTACCAGTAAAAAAATAAATAAATGGCGACTTGATCACGTAAAATTTAAAATATCCATATATATCAATGTGATATTTTTACTTGAATCAAATATTGTTTTTTTGCATAAGCAAAGGTTGACAATATTAGATGAGATAAATAGAATCAAAACTAATCACTAGTAATCATTTTGAGTCATATGTCATCATGGTCGTGATTATTAACTAATAAGGCGATGATTATGAATGAAGTGCAAAGACACAATGAAATATTGTCGTTATTGGAAACGCATCGAGTGATCAATGTTTCTCATATAACCGAACAATTTAGTGTGTCTCCTGCAACTGCTCGTCGTGATATTTCAAAGTTAGATGGGCAAGGTAAATTGCGAAAAGTCCGTAATGGCGCAGAACGTATTGAAAATAAAAAGCGTAAGTGGACACCGTTAAACATCAATAGTACTGAGCACTATGAAGAAAAGTCTGAAATCGCAATTAAAGCGGCAGAACTTTGTCTTCCGGGAGAAAGCGCTGTAATTAACTGTGGTTCAACCGCGTTTATGTTAGGGCAGCAGTTGTGCGGTAAAAACGTGCAAATTGTGACGAATTATTTTCCATTAGCGAGTTATTTGATTGACCAAGACCATGATGACGTCATTTTAATCGGTGGGCAGTATAACAAAGCACAAAACATTTTTTTGAATCCTGCTTTGAACACGTTAATGGGCTATGCCGGTAACTGGATGTTTACTTCAGGTAAAGGATTAACGGAAGCTGGCTTATACAAAGCGGATATGTTAACTGCGGTAGCAGAGCAGCAAATGCTTGACCAAATTGATAAATTAGTCGTTGTTGTAGACAGTTCCAAAGTGGGTCATCGAACGGGAATGTTATTTTGCCCAGCTAATAAGATAGATGTTCTTATCACTGGAAGAAATGCCAATGCTGAGGTTATCAAAGCGATTGCCGAGCAGGGCACGCGAGTGATACTGGTTTAATTCCGTCGAATACCTGATTTTTTAATATAGACAAATTCAGCTGCCATGCCTTAATTTCTCGATTAAGGCATCAGGCTTCCTACATCTAAAATTCTAGAAAAGGTATTGTTACTATGAGCAAAGTAAATGAAATCACACGTGAATCTTGGATTTTAAGTACGTTTCCTGAGTGGGGAACGTGGCTAAATGAAGAAATTGAAAAAACGGTTGTTGAACCCAATACCTTTTCAATGTGGTGGCTGGGGTGCACAGGTATTTGGTTAAAGAGTGAGGGAAATACCAATGTTTGTATCGATTTTTGGTGTGGAACAGGGAAAAAAACGCAAAAAAATCCACTCATGAATAAGCAACACCAAATGATGCGTATGGGCGGTGTTGAAGCGCTACAACCAAACTTACGTACTGCGATTTTCCCTTTAGATCCGTTTGCGATTAAAGAAGTTGATGCAATTTTAGCCTCTCATGACCATGCTGACCATATCGATGTCAATGTCGCTGCTGCGGTAATGCAAAACTGTGGTGACCACGTTAAATTTATTGGCCCTCAAGCTTGTGTGGATTTATGGATAAAATGGGGAGTACCAACCGAACGTTGCGTTGTTGCCAAAGTCGGTGATGTACTGGAAGTGGGGGATATGAAAATCCGTGTGTTAGACTCATTTGACCGCACGGCACTAGTGACATTGCCACAGGGTGTTTCTTCTTATGATAAGCAAATTTTAGATGGTATGGATTCACGTGCAGTGAATTACCTGATTGAAACAACAGGTGGCTCTATTTATCATTCAGGCGATTCACATTATTCAAACTATTATGCGGCTCACGGTAACCGTTATCAGATTGATGTGGCATTGCTTTCCTATGGAGAGAACCCACGTGGTGTGACCGATAAAATGACGTCATCCGATATTTTACGTGCGGCAGAGTCATTAGATTGCGAGCGGGTTATTCCATTCCACCATGATATTTGGGCTAACTTCCAAAATGATCCGCGGGAAATTGAAGTCTTGTGGAATATGAAAAAAGAGCGTTTGCAATATAAATTTGCCCCGTTCTTCTGGCAAGTGGGTGGGAAATATACTTATCCAACAGATAAAGACCGCATGCATTATCAACATTTCCGTGGCTTTAGTGATATTTTCAAAAATGAACCTGAATTGCCATATAAAGCGTTTTTATAATTAATCCTGCTATTAAAATCAGCGTTTAAGGAAACTTAGACGCTGTTTTTTTATTGCATTTAAAAAATATATATATTCAAATAATATGTACTGCCAATATATTTATTATCTATGTGGCATTATTTTTTATTAATCTACTGACGTTGACTGTCTTAATTTAATATTTTCTAATGTTAGTGTTATCAATGTAGATAACTTATCTGATTCAATAAAAATAATTTTTGCTGATTTAATTTCAGTTGTTAATGATGTTAAATTTAAAAACTTTTTAGAAAACCTAACAGGAAGTAAAGTAAATATTATATCAAACATGTACTTAAGCAAGTTTGATAAAGATGATTTTCTAACTACACATTGTGACTCCGATGATGGGATAGGTATTGTAATTAACCTAACAAAGGAATGGGAAGCAAATTATGGAGGATTAACGATGATTTTAGATAAGGATAAAAAGACAATTTTAGATACTTTTATCCCGTCATATTTAAATATTTTAATTTTTGATACAAAAAAAAGAAAAATCCCACATTTCGTTTCCACAGTGACATCTAATAGAACAAGTAAAAGAATGGCATTAGTTGTGAGGTATAATGAAGCAAATTAAAGTACTTCTTTGTGCTATTTTAATATCATTCATATGGGGGAGTGCATTTCCTATATCAAAACTAGCGATTGACCAAGTAGGTGTTTGGGCTTTTAGAATCTACTCCCTAATTATTTCAGTTATTTTTTTGTGCTTTGTTTTTTCTTTTTTAGTCGGTGTCGGTTTAATTTTCGAGAGTTTGTAAACAGTATCCCACTTGGTTTTTTAAATATTTTTTTAGTTCCTATATTAAATAGTTTGGCGTTAAAGTATACAGAAGCGGTAAAGGCATCTGTACTTGTTTATACAATGCCAGTAATGGCAACAGTTGTATTGGGTGTAATAAATAAACATATTGAAACTCGGTCAGTATTTGTATCTTTGTTATGCATTAGTGGTATTTTTATCTTTATATCACCAGTTGGTATAAGTATTGGTGAAATGATAATTTTATTAAGTGCATTTATGTGGGCACTAGGAACTATTTTATCTGAAAAAATTACCATGAAAATAAACCTAACTTCAAAAGTATTTTATCAAAATATAGTATCATTTGTTTTTTTTATTTTATTAATTCCATTTTTAAATGTTGATTTAAACATATTGAGTAATATACATTCTGAATTTTTTATGAGTGTATATATACCAATTATCTATATGGGGATAGCTAATGGCGTGATTGTTTATGTTCTTTGGTATTATATGATAGAGTATGGTGGCGCAAAGCTTTCATCATACTCAATTCTTATTTCACCAATCATTAGTGTGATGATTTCATCCTACCTTTTAGATGAGACAATGACAATTTCGATGATAATCGGTATGTTATTTATTTTGTTAAGTATGTTAATTGTACTTTCAGAAAAAAATAAAAATTGATATTGAAGTCACCGATAATATGCTTTTAGTGATTATTTTCTTATGGGGCACATTCCCCCTCCGCCCTTATGGGCGAAGGGAGAATGTGCTATTCACAATGCTAAGTTTCCCTTGTTACCTAATGACATTTTGTATTATTCAAAGAGTGGGATATTACTCAAGAATAAACATGCCGTATGGGTGGATCTGCAAATAGAGGTTTTCCCCGACAGAAGGTTGTAATTGAGTGGCATTAATTTGCAGCAACATTGATTGGCCATGCCAATCAACAGTGACTTCATATTGAGGCCCCATATAAGCAACATGAGTCACTGTACAGCGTTGGCTGTCTTCACCTTGTAAACTCAGCGTGATAGCTTCGGGACGAACCCCCACAGTTACCGCGGTTTTATCAGTAACAAACTGTTCTGGGCGTGGTAAGCGATAATTGAAAATATCCACGGAATCCGCACTGAGTGTCGCAGGGAAAATATTGGCATCCCCCATAAAGCTGGCCATAAATTTTGACGCTGGCTGGCGGTAGAGCTCTTGCGGTGAGCCGAGTTGCATGATTTTCCCTTTATTCATGACCAACACCATATCCGAAACCGCAAAGGCCTCGCTTTGGTCGTGGGTAACATACAAAGAGGTGATATTAAACTGCTGCTGTAACTCACGGATTTTTTCACGCATGCTACGACGTAAATTTGCATCCAAGTTACTTAATGGCTCATCGAACAACAGCACTTTTGGCTTAAGGATCAATGCGCGAGCTAAGGCAACTCGTTGCTGTTGTCCCCCAGAAATTTGGTCGACAAAGCGGTCAGCAAAACCAGCTAAATCAACTAATTCTAATGCCTCGTCAACTCGTTTTTTTATTTCGGCTTTGGGTAATCCTAACATTTTTAAGCCATAACCCACGTTGTCCCCCAAGGACATATGCGGGAACAGGGCATAAGATTGGAAAACCATACAGATATCGCGTTGTTGAATGGAACGGTCTGTCACATCTTCACCGTCAATAAACATACGGCCTTCAGTCGGTTTTTCTAAGCCAGCCACTAAACGCAATACGGTGGTTTTACCGCAGCCTGATGGGCCGAGTAGGGTCACCATGCTACCTTGCGGAATTGAAAGACTTAAATCATCGATGACGGTATTGTTGCCAAAGCGTTTAGTCACATTTTTTAGTTCAACAAAATGATGTTGTGTCATGTCAGTTACTCCATGATTACTGTGCATTTTTGGCTTTGGAACGTGAAACACGGGCTTCGCCAATCAAATAGTCAAATAAGAAAATAATTGCCAACATTACGACAATCAGGATTGAGCCATAGGCAATGGCAACACCATATTCACCGTCTTCAACACGGTTCAAAATATAAGCCGTTGCGACGCGAGTATCTGGAGTAACCAAGAATACAATCGCACTGACAGTGGTGATCGCGCGGACAAAGCTATAAATCAACGCCGATAAAATGGCTGGGCGCAACAAGGGTAATAGGATAAAGAAGATGGTACGCATTGAACCCGCTCGTAAGCTGAGTGACGCTTCATCCAATGATTTATCAATTTGCCCTAAACCTGCAATACCAGCACGGATACCCACAGGGACGTTACGCATGGTCATTGAAATAATGACGATGGCAGCCGTTCCCGTTAAATAAAACGGTGAGTCGTTAAAGGCTAAAATGTATGACACACCTGCCACGGTACCTGGAACCGCAAAACACAACATCGTCGTGAATTCGATGGTCTTTTTACCACGGAAGTCTTGGCGAACTACGATATAGGCAATTAGTAAACCAAGGATCGCGGTAATAGGTGCCGCAATACCTGCATACAGAAGCGTATCTAACAGTGACGGCCATGCACCATCGCTCATACCCTGACCAAATAATTTAATAAAATTATCTAAGGTTAATGTGTAATCAACACCCCAGTTCACGGTAAAGCTACCGTAGAAAATGCTACCGTATAACAATATGTTAAATGCAACCCAAATAGCTAAGAAGGTCGTTACAGTGGCAATTAACGATGTTGGTAACGGCTGAACATCACCACGGTAAGATTTCCCGGACACAGTGACATAGGAGCGTTTGCCTATCCACATATACTGAACGCAGAAGACTAAAAGTGAGAACACTAGTAGTGACGCACCCAAGGTACTGGCGGCTTGATAATCTAACTGCGACCCAGTGATATAGAAGTAAATTTGCGTCGCGAGTACGTCGAAGTTACCACCTAAAACTAATGGGTTACTAAAGTCAGCCAATGATTGCACTATGACGATTAAAAATGCGTTTGCCAAAGCAGGTTTCAGTAATGGCATAAATACATTAAAGAAAGTTTGGTAACGGTTGGCACGCAATGTATAAGACGCTTCTTCTAAAGATGGGTGAATGGTTTTAATCGCACCATCTAAAATCATGAATGACATCGGGGTGAATGCTAGCACTTGCGCTAACCAAATTCCCGTAAAGCCATATAGCCAGTTGGTATTTTCAAGGCCCATATAAGTAGCAAGGAATTCGGTAATATACCCTGAACGCCCCATCATCAATGTGACCCCTAGACCGACGACAAATGGGGGAGTGACGATAGGCAAAATAGAAAAAACACGGCCAATGATGGCGGAGCGTTTAGCAATACGCGTCGTATAAATGGCTAAAATTAAACCAAAGAAAGTACAGCCAGCCCCTACTGCTAACGATAAAAATACAGAGTTAATAATAACTTGGACAATATGCGATTGTGTCAAAATTGCCACAAAGGCGAATGGCGCAAAGTCTCCATTTCCATCAGTGAACATTGGGATAAAAATAGCGACACTTGGGAACACAATAAACAGGGTTATTAAAGCAACAACGGTGATCAGTGAGCCAATAACAAACTGGTCTCCACCGAGCCACTCAAGGCGGGTTAACGCCAATGTCATCACCATTCCCAAGGCGATAAATAGCACAATAGCTGAGTAACCTAACCCTTTTCCTTCAAAGTAGGAGGTTAAGATCACCACGGCGGCGGTGATAACAGCCACGCCAATATCGACGTAATGCCGTGTTTTATGATAACGATCCGCTGGTGTTAACGGGCGAATAAATAAAATAGAAGGTAATAAATACCAAAGCCAACTAATGTTTAGGCTACTCCAACCGTAAGCCGCTATGATCTCGTCTTGTGTTGAATCAAGTACGCCATAGTCTAGGCTCCAAGAAGGTAGTAACGCGAAACCTAGCCATGCAATCAGCAACCAAAAGAATATGCTATCCTTTTTGGTTGGGGTCGATAAGGTTAGGGTTTGAGACATAGTTCCCCCTAAGCTCGTCATATTTTGCGCTGTCACGGTATTGGCTTCACTCCGTTACCCTAGTCACATACTTATGTATGCTCCTAGGGATAACGTCACTTGCCGCCTAGTGACAACACTCATAATTTGAAGCTTAATTAAATTAATTTTTTATTTTAGTTAAGTAAGTGCTCAGTGCGGCGAGTTAACGCCGCACTTAATGCTATTTGCTCATTTTGACTTCAGTAACCCATTTATTGATAAGGTTTTTACGGACGTCAGCATCACCGTATTTATCCATATCGTAATTAATTAGGTTCAAATCATTGAGTTTTAATGAAATAGGCGAGGATTCTGCCGTTGTGTTGGTTAAGATTTGGTAAGATTTCCCTTCTTTCCAGCTCAGCTCTTGAGCTTCTTTCGATAAGACGAAATCAACGAATAATTTGGCGTTGTCCATATTACGCGCGTTTTTCAGGATACTGATCCCGCCGATTTCATAGCCTGTTCCTTCACAAGGAGCGATGAGTTCTAACGGCGCACCGTTTTCCACTTCTAATGAATAATCATGCAAGAAGCCAATACCAATTGCCGACTCACCACGAGCCGCATTACGTGCTGGAGCAATACCTGACTTGGTATATTGTGATATGTTAGCATTTAATTTTTTTAGATAATCAAAGGCTTGCTCATTTCCCCATAATTGGTCGAAAGTGGCTAATGCAGTATAAGCAGTTCCTGAACTTTGTGGGTCTGCGATTTGAATTTCGCCTTTATACTCAGGTTTTGTTAAATCTTTCCAGCAAGTTGGGATCGGCAAACCTTTTTCTTTTAAGCGGTCTTTATTGACACCGAAGCCTAAAATACCGATGTAAACTGCGGAAGAATAATTACCTTTACGTTTTGCTGGGTCTTGGAACTGCGGCATAATTTCAGACAGATTTGGCGACTTGTATGGCTCAAGTAAATCCATTTCTCCTGCTTGTGAATGAGGGTCTAATGTACCGCCATACCACACGTCAGCTTGTGGGTTACGTTTTTCAGCCTCAATTTTGGCTAAAGTACTACCAGAACCGTTACGTACAAAGGTGGTTTTGACATCGTATTTTTTCGCAAAAGCTTGCGTTTCAGTTTCACACATGGCGTTAGTGGCGCTACAGTAAACAACCAAACGGCCCGCAGCATTTGCAGTGGTAGAAATAGCCGCTAGCGATAAACCAGCAGCGATGAGCGTAGAGAGAGTTTTCAGTTTCATTTTCAGTCCTTTATTCAGGTTTTATTATCAGAGGGTGAAACGGTGCCTGCTAAATGCTCTCGCTTGCTGACATTGGCAATCAATAGAGGCATTAGCAGTAATCCCATCAAAGCCGCAGCACTGGCCAGTAAAGAAAACATCCCTGACCAACCATAATGTGCAATGACTTGAGAGAGTGGCCATCCCGCAATTGCCGCCCCTAAATAGGCGTACAATCCAAGATAGCCCGTTACCGCCCCAGCTGCTTTTTTATGACAATATTCTGTTGCAGCTAAGCCGATTAACATTTGCGGTCCAAACACAAAAAATCCGATAGCAAAGAAACATACAGCCAATAAAGCGTAGTGATGAATTGGTGTTAACCATAAGGCGCTAACTGAGACACAAAGCCCCAAAGAAAACAGTAGGATCATTGGCGCTCGTTGGCCGCGAAATAGGATATCAGAGCCCCAGCCAGAGCAGAGAGCACCTAATAATCCCCCCAATTCAAATAACGATAATGTTGCATTTGCACTGAGTAAATTAGTGCCATGTTTCTCTGTTAACCATAAATTCCCCCAATCGTTTATCGCCATGCGAATGAGATAAACCAAAATATAGGAGAAACCCAGTAACCAAATCATACGGTTAAAAATAATGGCATCTTTTAAAATCGTTAACATTGGCATGGGAGGGGACAAACGCTCTTGGCGTAACTCCAACACATCTTGTCGCCATTGCCCCACGCTTGGAAGCTGTTCTTCTTGTGGTGTGCCACGTAATTGGCGGCACAGCCATAACCCAATGATGACTCCAATAACGCCAGGGACAATTAATGCCATTTGCCAGCTGTACTGGGTTGCCAATAATGCCGTTAGCAGAGGCAGTAACATTCCCCCTAGGTTGATGGAAATATTCCACAGCCCCCACCAAAACCCACGTTCATTGCGTGAATACCAGTGCGTTAGAATGCGTGCGCAAGGTGGCCAGCCCCAGCCTTGAAAAAAGCCATTTAGTGTCCACACGATTAATAACGCCGGAAACGATAAGCAATAGGCAAAAATAATATTTAGCAGCCCTGTCATCACTAAGCCGACACCCATAAACCAACGGTATCCGGTGATATCGTGGAAAATTCCCGATAAAAACTTAGAAATACCGTAGGTTAAATAAAATGCAGTCGCTATCCAGCCAATATCGCTTTTATCGAGAAACAGCTCGTTTTGCATGACAGGCATCACGAAGTTAAAACTCTTTCGCGTAAGGTAAAAAGTGGCATAACCAATAATCATTGATAGCATTAAGCGGCGACGCCAAAAACGATACGTGTTATCCAGACTCAAGGTGTCTTTACCTGTCATAGGGCGGTTTCTCTTGTTAGGCAAAATGTAATCAAGTTTTTAACAAAAAGGATGAGAGAAGGTATTAGGGGACTAGGAATAATTCCTAGTTTTGCGATGTTTTATCTCAAAATGTGGGCAAGTTAACACTTATTTGTGTTCCGTTTTGTGTGGTCAATGTCCAGTCACCACCTAAGGCTCGAACTCGTTCCTCAATACCGCGCAAACCAAAGCCACTCGTGCGTTTGCTAAATGGAATACCAACACCATTGTCATCAACAACTAGCTGGATCGAGTCACCTATTTGCTTAAGAGATATGTGAATTTGTGTGGCTTTTGCATGTTTACTGATATTGTTAAGTAATTCTTGGACGAGGCGATAAAGTGTAAATAAAACCGTTTCATTGATCGGCGTTTCTTGTAAGCCATAATGAAAGTGACATTGAATATTATTCTGTGGAAAAGAAAATTCAGTAATTAAGTGCTTAAGTGCATTTTCAAGGGACATTTCATCCAATACGGGAGGGCGCAATTGGCGTAATAATTGCCGCGTAGATTGGTGAATTTGCTGAGCTAGTTCATTTATTTGACTTGCTGCTTGGTGGCTGATGTCGTCAGACGCTGTTTTTTTCACTAGCATTGACTGAATTTGGATGGCAGTAATATTTTGCCCAATTTCATCATGCAACTCGCGAGCAATCGCTTTTTTGATATCTTCCTCGGTATGAACGAGTTGTAACATTAAGTCGCGTCGCGCTTTTAGCTCTTGCTCTAAGCGTTGTCGATAGCGCTGTAGGTTACTCGCCAGTTGTTTTTGTCGGCTAATTGCTATCCCAAGCCCAATGCCAATTAAGGCTTGGGAACTGAGAAACATTTCTAGCTCTTCTAAATCAACAAAGGCACCGTGAAATTGCCGTGCAAAAGTAATAATTAAACTGCCTAATAATGCAGAAAGTACGCCGCCCTGCCAACCATAGCGATAAGCCATAAAAACATTAGGAATAAAAACGAGTAGGACAATTAACCGCTCAATTTCGGGGGCAAAAAAGACTTGGGCACTCAACCCAACGACACAGAATAGAAAACACCAAACTATTAAAGAGGTTCGTAATTGTTTATCTGGCGTTCCATAATCAAGGAGCATTTGGTAGTGCTGCTCGTGGAGATACTCATAAATGAGATAAACAAAAGGAGAGAGAAGTATTCCTCCGGTGAATGTTGTTAGGAATAATTGGCTAATGGAATAAGATGATAACCCACTGAATAATAAAGCGTGTAATACACTATTTGCGGCGACACCTGCGAGCAATAATAGTAATCGTTGCCAATATAACGTATAGCGCCACCAAATGTTTTGAATGACGAAGGCAACACCGAGACTCAATAATGGAGATAACAGTAAAACAGGTTGGAAGAGCAGTTGCTCTGATGATAACCAAAAATTTAATATCCCTTCGCTGAGTAGTAGTGTTGGCCAGTAACGTCGCCACAGGATAATCATCAATGCTAGGCGCAAGCCTTGTGGAAGAAATAAAGTTGCTTGAAAACTGTTTTGACTTAAATAAAAGCCGATGATCCACAACCCAATCCATAACAGAGAATAGGTAAAAAATAGAAAGATGGATTGCAGTGTTAAACGTAAGCTTTTATTCATGCCTAAATTACCTTGATATTAGGTTATGTTCTAACGCGTAATGAACAAGGTCGATGGTGTTTTCGCATTGTAATTTGCCTAATATATTTGCACGATGCACATGCACAGTTTTATGGCTTAATTCAAGTTGCTCTGCGATCACTTTTACACTCAAGCCAGCAACTAATAAATCAAACACTTCTCGTTCCCGAGGCGTGAGTTCTTGTAGACTTTGCTGCTGTTGGGGTGAGTGGCGTAACGCTCTCATGGCATCGGCGCATAGGTAGCAGCCTCCTTGTTGCACTGAGCGAACCGCTTGCACTAATTCTTCAGGGCCACAGCGTTTAGTTAAATACGCACTGGCTCCAGCATCTAAAGCACTTTGCACAAAAGCGGGGGTATCATAAATACTCAAGATAATGGTGCGAAAATCCGGCTTTTTTTGGCGCAATCGTGATAAAAGTTGCAAGCCGTTCTCATCTGGCATCGAAATATCCATGATGGCAACATCAATATCTAAATTAAGCAAATTAGGCCAAGCTTCTTGAGCATTAGCATATTGCCCGACAACCGAAATATCAGGTTCAAGTGTTAATAGTTGTGCGAAGCCAGAACGCACAACGATATGGTCATCAACTAACGCGATTTTTATCATATTTTTATCAATTTGATGAGTAGGGTATTGGCAAATCTTATAGCAAGACGAACAGGGATAAGCTACTAACATAATTTAAAATTCTGATATTCATCAGGTATTTTCTTTCATTATCCTGCTTTAGTGCTTTGATTGTATAAAGCAGGATAGCGGACGTTAAATGGGGTATGCTTCAATAATGGAAATATGACATTGTGTTGAAATAATTTGTTTTAATTGTAAGTTTGCTTGATTTAGCAGTGAATTGAACTCAGTTTCTGTGCGTTCATGGCCTTCATCAAATAAAACCATCTGTACTAAATCCATATTTTTACTGAAGTGGGGGTGATTGTCGTTGGTAACAATATTTTCAATGATTAGTAACTTAGAGTTAGGACTCATCGACTTTCTAATTGTTTTAAGTATCTTTATTGCAACAGTATCTGACCAATTATGAGTAATATACTTGAGTAAATAAATATCAGCTTCAGGGCAGGCTTCAAGAAATGAGCCAGCTTGGATGCTCCAACGTGTGGGGTCATCTAGTTGATTAAAAATATGTTTTTCTAATACTTGGGCTTTATCAAATAATATGCCTTTTAATGTTAAATTTGCTTTCATAACCTCTAAAAGTAACCCACCACAGCCGCCGCCAATGTCTGCAACGAGAGCGTTATCTGGGAAACTATAACTTTCTACGACAAATGCATTTTCTAATTTACTTACAGACGAAATGCCTTCGTGGAAATTATCACTATCAGTAATTCGTTCATCCCAATATTCATAAAAACTCATTCCAAACATGCTGTTAAACAAATGGGGCTCAAACGCGCTGCGGTGTAACTCGCCTGCGGGTAACCAGAACGAAGGGTCAGTAAACATCAATACCGCTTGCCGTAATGAAAACGTATTCTTTTCAGATAAATATTGTGCGGCGGGTGTGAGGTCAAATTTGTTATCAGGGGTTAGCTTAAAAATATCTTTAGTGGCTAATAATCGTAATAATCGAGTGAGTTCTCGGGGATTTGCTCCCGTTTCTTTGGCGAGTTCTTCAGCTGTTTTGGAACCTGATTGTAATGCTTCTGCAATACGCAGTTTCACCGCGGCACGTAGTGCAGCTTGGTATAAATAGCCAATAGATTGCTCTAAAATATGTAAAGCTGGTTGAAGATCCTGCATAGGTAATGAGGGCATTTTATTCATAAATACACCTTAAACGAGAAAGTAACAATAAAATATAATGATTGGTAAAGTATCTATGCTGTTTTTATTATAGATGGATTTAACCAAAGTCAAATATATCAATTATATATTGTTGTCTTGCTCTCTATCTTAATTAGTGCCTTACGGTAAATCATTAATTATTCTAATTTAATTTATATTAAGTGTATATTTAATGTGTGATTAAACGACAGTGTCTTAAATAAGAGACAAACACACTATAGCCGTGTCTCCAAAAGGCGACATTTATCTTATTGATATTTAAGGTATTTGAAAATGAGCTAATCGGGTGTCATAAATTAGCGACACTTAAGAAAAAACAGTAAGCGGGTACGGTGTATTAAAAAGTAGCTAAAGTGGGATTAAAAATAAATTTTGTTTTTAATCATGTAGATATAAAATTTCTTGAAAAGTTGGCACGGCTTGTGCATAATAATATTCAGTTGCTCATTCAACTTCTTATGTAGGTCCAAAATTAGTTGGGTACATACCACATAAACCAAGAATGACGCCAAAGTAAGGTGCCTACCGTCCAACAGCATAGATATTCGCCTTCGGGCCTTATCAAACACAGGGCGACACGTGGAGTGAGGCACCACCTATATGATTATCTTTAATGTAAAGACATAATCATATAAAAAGCATTATAGAAGTTGTTATCGCTGGCGGGGTGAAGGTCAATACTTCATCCCGCCTTCCTGTTTTATGCCCGTCATACTTCGAACCGCAGCGTTGTTACCTGCGTTCAGCCACTCTAGTCACATACTTTTGTATGTTTCATAGAGATATCTTCTCTTGCCGCCCTATGCCCGTCATACTTCGAACCGCAGCGTTGTTACCTGCGTTCAGCCACTCTAGTCACATACTTTTGTATGCTCCTAGAGATATCTTCACTTGGCGCCTAGCTGCAATCCGAATTATTTAGGGCATAGCTTAGTGTTTTATTTTTAAAGAAAAAACTAAAGAAAAGACGAAAGAATTCATTTAGTAAGACCTATCGATTCTTTTATGCTTTCGTTTATGCGAAAAAGGAACATCCGGAGCGTTGAACATACCTATCTGAAAATTATCATTTTTTACCAATTAACTTGGCACGTTCATTGCTTTTTGATTGTTACACTTAGTCTGATTTTAACGCTATGGGACACAGAATTTGGATTGTGCTTTTCGCATTACAGGGAGTTCTGCTACCATTGCAATACGTTTAATGGGTATGAGATGAATGTATTGAGTAAATGGCGTTTTTTCCCTCGCTCCTTGCGTCAACTAGTTGTGATGGCATTCTGGCTTGTATTACTTCCTTTATTAGTATTAGCCTATCAGGCATATCAAAGCCTAGAGCAACTGAGTAACCAAGCTGCCAATATCAATAAAACCACGTTACTTGACGCACGGCGTAGTGAAGTGATGAGTAGCCTCGCCTTAGAAATGGAACGGAGCTATCGTCAATATTGTGTTTTGCAAGATGCTACATTGCATACTCAATATCAGAAACAGTTTGCAGACTACCAGCAAATGTTTGAACGTCAGCGAACGATCTTACCTACCTCGTCAGACACTTCTGCATTGACTAAGACTTTGGATGTACTTAAAACGGTTGTGTGTGAAAACAATGAACCGACAGAAAAAATCACACGGGCTTTAGAACAATTTTCTGCCGAAAATGCCTCATTAGTGCAAGAAACTCGTGATGTGATTTTTAGCCGTGGGGAACAGCTGCAAAAAGCGATTGCGAATAAAGGCCAATTATTTGGTTGGCAAAGCTTAATTTTATTCTTATTAAGCGCATTGCTAGTGGCATTATTTACTCGGATGATTATTGGCCCAGTTAAAGCTATCGAACGAATGATTAACCGTCTCGGTACTGGGCGTACAATTGCGAATAATATTGAACGCTTTAAAGGCCCTAGGGAGCTACGGACAATCGCACAGCGGATTATTTGGTTAAGTGAACGACTCGCATGGCTTGAATCACAGCGCCACGAATTTCTACGCCATATTTCACATGAATTAAAAACACCTCTTGCAAGCATGCGTGAAGGAACAGAATTACTCGCTGATGAGGTGGCAGGGCCATTAACTGTGTCTCAAAAAGAAGTTGTAGAAATTCTTGATCACAGCAGTAAGCATCTTCAGCAACTTATTGAGCAATTACTTGATTATAATCGTAAGCTTGTCGATGACCCGCCAGAAGCACAAATTGTTGATTTACAAAAACTCATTGAAGATATTGTTAAAGCACATAATTTACCGGCACGGGCTAAAAATATTAAAACAGAAGTGCGTTTAAAAGTGGACAGCTGTTTAGCCGAACCCTCACTTTTAGGACGAGTTATTGATAATATCTACTCCAATGCGGTGCACTATGGTGGCGAATCAGGTAATATTTGGATCTCTAGTCGCCAAACAGGTAATAAGCTTCTGATTGAAGTTGCGAATACGGGGACGCCAATTCCTGAGTCTGAGCAAAGTATGATTTTTGAGCCGTTCTATCAAGGTTCACTACAAAGAAAAGGTGCTGTCAAAGGAAGTGGGCTAGGGCTGAGTATTGCGCAAGATTGTATTAAACAAATGGGGGGAGAACTTTCTCTCGTTCCCAACAAATCAGCAGATGTCTGTTTTAGAATTGAACTGCCTCTAACCGCAGAGAATGAATAATGGTAAATCGGTCTACAGGTGTTTGGGCGGTACTTTACCGTAACGCATCGTTAAGTAAATATAACCAAAGAGTACCTTATGTGATGAGACGTACAGGGCTCAATTTTGGGGCGGTTTTATTTTCCCTAATTTTAAGTGGATGTGTAGTAAAAAATGGTCAGTCACCACTCGAAACTCTGGCGCAAGTTGTTGTGCCTGAAGTTAAAGTCACAGACTACCGTTATACATCATGTGAATCTATTTGGAACAATGACCAGCCAACTGCACGGGAAAATGCATTATTTTGGTTACGAATGATGGACTGCGCAGATCGCACGGAAACCAGTCAAGCACGTGAAGATGCAGGTAAAATAGACGTAACAAATTGGTCGAGTGCATTTCAACAAAATATTTTGTTGAATTCTGCTGACCCGTCTATTGCAGAGCGCCGTAAAATGCTTGATAGCATAAATACGTACAGTTTGAATTTTCCTACTGGGGTACGTCCATTATTACAATTATGGCGTGAGCAACAAGTACAAATTATCAATCTGTCAGACGCGGGGGCTCGTTATAAAC
This sequence comes from Providencia sp. PROV109, assembly GCF_033681625.1. Taxonomy (NCBI): domain Bacteria; kingdom Pseudomonadati; phylum Pseudomonadota; class Gammaproteobacteria; order Enterobacterales; family Morganellaceae; genus Providencia; species Providencia sp. PROV109. The sequence continues at coordinate 3,055,317 of NZ_CP096320.1, read as the reverse complement.
GCCTACAGCAAGAAATGGATTCAAAACTCGACCGTCTAAAGGAAGATAATGCTAAATTGGCTTTTGAACTGAATACAACCTCCCGTAAGCTTGAAAATTTAACGGACATTGAACGCCAGCTTTCTTCTCGTAAGAAAAGCACCAACGAAACCGAAAAAGATGTAGAGAATGGGGTTGAAGGAGATAAGCCTATTTCCTCAGAAGAGCCAAAGCCTGATAGCAGCGCATCTTCTCCAGTAGAGCAAAATTCATCGGAGAATGAACAAAAATGACGAATCGTAAGTCAGCAAATTTATTGCTAGTTGACGATGACCCGAGCCTTCTTAAACTGTTAGGTATGCGCTTGAGTAGTGAAGGTTTTAAAGTCACTACAGCAGAAAGCGGCCCTGAAGCACTAAAAATCTTACAAAAAGAAAAATTAGATTTAGTGATCAGCGATTTACGCATGGATGAAATGGATGGTATGGCGCTTTTCGATGAGATACAAAAAGCCCATCCAAACATGCCAGTTATCATACTCACTGCTCATGGTTCTATCCCTGATGCCGTCGCGGCAACACAACGAGGCGTATTTAGTTTTTTAACTAAGCCAGTAGATAAAGACGCATTATATAAAGCAATCGATGAAGCTCTCGCGCTCTCTTCGACACCGATTAGCGATGAGGAGTGGAGCGCTGGTATAGTCACGCGTAGCCCCTTAATGATTCGGCTATTAGAACAAGCGCATATGGTGGCACAATCTGATGTTAGCGTGCTAATTAATGGGCAAAGTGGTACAGGTAAAGAAGTTTTAGCTCAGGCTATTCATAAAGCTAGCCCTAGGGCACGTAAGCCGTTTATTGCCATTAACTGCGGTGCATTACCTGAACAATTATTAGAGTCTGAATTATTTGGTCATGCTAAAGGGGCTTTTACCGGCGCAGTAAGTAACCGCGAAGGGTTATTCTTTGCAGCCAGCGGTGGTACGTTATTTTTAGATGAGATTGGCGATATGCCAATGCCATTGCAGGTTAAATTATTGCGAGTATTGCAAGAACGCAAAGTTCGCCCTTTAGGTAGTAACCGCGATTTAGATATTGACGTGCGAATTCTCTCCGCAACTCACCGGAATTTGCCTAAAGCGATGGAAAAAAATGAGTTTCGTGAGGACCTCTACTATCGCTTAAATGTGGTTAATCTGCGTATTCCTGCGTTAAATGAACGTTCTGAAGATATTCCATTATTAGCAAATCATCTATTGCGTGAATCTGCATCACGGCATAAACCTTTCGTGCGTAGTTTTTCCAGTGACGCCATGAAGTGCTTAATAACAGCGAGTTGGCCGGGCAATGTTCGTCAATTAGTTAATGTTATTGAACAATGTGTTGCATTAACAACGTCTCCTGTTATCAGTGAAGCACTCGTCAGCCAAGCACTTCAAGGTGAAAATACGGCCTTGCCGACATTTGTTGAAGCTCGTAATCAATTTGAATTGAATTATTTACGTAAGTTATTACAAATGACAAAAGGGAATGTCACCCAAGCTGCCCGAATGGCAGGGCGAAACCGCACAGAATTTTACAAATTACTTGGTCGACACGATTTAGAAGCCAATGATTTTAAAGAATAAATAAGAATTATTTACCACATAGTTGTTATTGATTACATTATGTGGAATAAGGCAATTCATATTCACGCTCCGGGAGAAAAAACACCTTATGAGCCGTAAGCTTAATATTTCACTAGCACAACTTAATTGGTTAGTCGGTGACATCGAAGGCAACTGCGATCGCATGTTGCAAGTTGTGAGTGAACAAGCACCAAACACAGATATTGTCATGTTTTCAGAGCTGTCTTTGACAGGGTACCCACCAGAGGATTTAATTTTCCGAGCTGATTTTGAGGACCGCTGTTTAGTACAACTCGACCGTTTGCAAAAAGCCAGCCAAGAAACGGCAATTATTGTTGGTCATCCATGGTATGAAGGGGATGATATCTATAATGCATTGTCTTTTTTCTATCAAGGTAAATTGCATGCACGTTATTTTAAACAAGAATTACCAAATTACGGCGTGTTTGATGAGCCTCGTTATTTCACCGCAGATGAAAAAACCTGTGTTGTTGAATTTAAAGGTTACCAGCTCGGCTTATTGATTTGCGAAGATATTTGGTATGACGAACCGGTTGATGCAGTAAAAGGGGCTGGCGCTGAAATATTACTGACAATCAATGCATCTCCTTATGATATTAATAAAGAACATATTCGAACTGATTTATTAGTCGATCATTGTAAACGCACTCATATGCCAATTGTGTATCTCAATCAAGTTGGCGGGCAAGACGAATTGGTGTTTGATGGTGGCTCAAAAATCATTGCAAACAAAGGCAAGCAAACCTTTAAATTGGAAGAATTTAAAGAGCAGGTTATCACAGTGCAATTTGATGAACTTGCATTGGTGAGCGAAGGTAGCGTATTTATTGAGAATGACCCTGTGGCGCAGGTATACCAAGCTTTAGTCATGTCTACTCGCGATTACATCAATAAAAATGGTTTTAATGGGGCTATTTTAGGGCTATCAGGCGGGATTGATTCAGGGTTAACAGTGGCTATTGCCGTTGATGCAATAGGGAAAGAGCACGTGCAAGCGGTCATGATGCCATTCCGCTATACTTCTGAGATGAGTATCCACGACGCTAAAGAACAAGCTGATTTGCTTGGTGTTGAATTCGATATCGTATCTATCGAACCGATGTTTGATGCTTTTATGGCACAGTTAACGCCTATGTTTGAAGGAACCGCGGTTGATACAACTGAGGAAAACTTACAAGCGCGTTGCCGAGCCGTTATTTTAATGGCGATGTCGAATAAACGTCGTCGCTTAGTTTTGACTACCAGTAATAAAAGTGAGTCAGCGGTTGGCTACTCGACATTGTATGGTGATATGGCGGGTGGTTTTGACGTGTTAAAAGATGTGCCTAAAACCCTTGTCTTTGAGTTGGCTAAATACCGTAATACTATCTCTCCAGCAATCCCACAACGCGTGATTGATAGGCCGCCATCAGCAGAACTTGCGCCAGGGCAATTAGATCAAGACAGTTTGCCACCTTATGATGTGTTAGATGCATTATTAGAAGGCTATGTGGAAAAAGACTTGTCAGTTAATGACCTAATCAAACTTGGTTTTGATAAAGACGTGGTGCGCAAAGTTGTGCGCCTTGTTGATATTAATGAATATAAACGTCGTCAGGCCCCTGTTGGGCCACGTATTACGATGCGCAATTTTGGCAAAGACCGTCGTTATCCGATCACCTCAGGTTTTGGCCGTAAAAACTGGTCATAACAGGAATTATTTATGAAAAAAATTGATGCAATTATAAAGCCATTCAAACTTGATGATGTTCGTGAAGCGCTGGCAGAAGTGGGTATTACTGGAATGACAGTGACTGAAGTGAAAGGTTTTGGACGTCAAAAAGGGCATACTGAACTTTACCGTGGCGCAGAGTATATGGTTGATTTTTTACCTAAGGTAAAAATTGAAATTGTAGTACCTGATGACATCGTTGAAAACTGCGTCGAAACCATTATGCAAACTGCACAAACTGGCAAAATTGGTGATGGAAAGATCTTTGTTTATGATGTCGCTCGAGTGATCCGTATTCGAACCGGTGAGCAAGACGAAGAAGCAATTTAATAAATTAAGTTTGTATGAAAATGCGGTAACGGAAAATACACAGGAATGGGATTAGAATTGTGTATTTATTATGCGAGCCCGTTACCGCTAAATTAGAAAACTACGAATATTTAACTAGTTAACCCATTTTCTTCAGTTAATATGTTTCATAGAATGCTCTTCTAAACAGAAGAGCATTTTTTGTGAATTAATTGAGGGGTAATACCTTGTGTGGTCCAAAACATTCATAGTGAATAGCACTGGTATCGACACCCATTGCAATTAGCTGCTTACCTACGTGCTGCATAAACCCAACAGGGCCACAGAAATAGAATTGCATATTCGGTTGCTCAATCCATTCACGTACCAATTCTAAATTCATTAAACCTTCATATTGGTAATCAAACCCGAGACGATCTTCCTCTCTTGGTTGATTAAACCAAATCGCGGATTGGCTGGTTTGCTGTTTTGCTAATAGTTGTTGAATTTCGTGCCTAAAGGCATGAACGGCACCATTTTCAGCGGCATGGAACCAATTAACTTGTGCGTTGTGACCTTGTTCTGTTAGATGATTTAACATGCTCAGCATTGGAGTTAAACCAACGCCAGCAGAGATCAAGGTAACAGGTGTCTGACCATCAACATCAATAAAGAAATCACCACATGGAGGTGCGAGCAGTACACTATCACCTTCATTTAATTGTTGATGTAAGAAATTAGAAACGGAGCCTTGTTCTTCACGTTTTACCGCAATGCGGTAGCTACGGCCATTAGGTGCAGTGGTCAGAGAGTATTGGCGGATTTCTTGGTTTTCAAATCCCTGGTTGTTGACATAAATAGTGATATATTGGCCTGGGCGGTAATCAGCGACAGGTTGCCCATCGACAGGAACAAATTCAAAACTTGTAATCACATCACTTTGTGGTTGTTTTTGCGCTAATTTAAACTCACGTAAGCCTTCCCAACCCCCATTTTTATCCGCATTTTCTTGGTAAATTGCAGCTTCTCTACCAATAAAAATATCGGCTAAAACACCGTAAGCTCTTCCCCATGCATCAAGAACCTCTTGGCCTGGGTTGAGGAGTTCATCAATAGCCGCGAGTAAGTTTTCCCCGACGATTGGATAGTGCTCAGGTTTAATATTTAAGCTTACATGTTTTTGGGCGATTTTTTCGACAGCTGAAATAAGAGCCTCAGGAGTTTCAATATGCACAGCATATGCGCAGATAGCGTTGAAAAGGGCTTCTCGTTGGTCCCCATTCACTTGGTGAGTCATGTTAAAAATATCTTTTAATTCAGGATGCTGTTTAAACATCCGATCATAAAAATGCGCGGTCAGTTTTGGCCCTGTTTCAGCAATGGCAGGAATGGTTGATTTAACAATGGCAATGGTTTGGCTATCTAGCATACAGGTGCTCCTGAATTATTTTCATGTTCTCATTATAGTTATGGCAAAAGGCAAATTTTTGCGATCTAAAAATATTCCTTTGTAGATTAGTTAGATAAATTTATTTCATCTCAGCTAATCCCTATTTTTTGCGAACGATGAAGGTGATTTATAAAGATGTATTTTAAATACAACTTATAATATTTACGTGTTTATGTAAAGACTCAAATCGGAAAAATAGGGTGGATTTAGGCACATAATGAGAAGGGAATAGCAAATCTGGATGTTTGTCCGTTAAAAATTAAAATTTGAGCTATTTTATAATGAAGCCTTCAGAAGCAAATGAAGTGAAAAAAATTAATGCAATCGTTTGCGTATATTTTTTCTTTAGGGCTATCTCAAGAGAGAAAAAGAGTTTACACTGTGTGTCATTGCGATGAATCGATTTTCAACCTATTGAATTGCTGAGGCAGGAGAAGCGAATGTTAAAGCGTGAAATGAATATTGCTGACTACGATCCGAAATTATGGGAAGCAATGGAGCAAGAAGTACAACGTCAAGAAGAACACATTGAATTAATTGCTTCTGAAAACTATACCAGTCCACGAGTCATGCAGGCTCAAGGTTCTCAGCTAACCAATAAATATGCAGAAGGCTACCCAGGCAAACGCTACTATGGCGGTTGTGAGTATGTTGACGTGGTAGAGCAATTAGCGATTGACCGTGCGAAAGAACTATTTGGTGCTGACTATGCGAACGTGCAGCCGCACTCAGGTTCACAAGCTAACGCTGCAGTTTACATGGCGTTACTACAGCCAGGTGATACCGTTCTGGGAATGAACCTAGCACATGGTGGTCACTTAACTCACGGTTCACCGGTTAACTTCTCAGGTAAACTGTACAACATCGTGCCTTACGGTATTGATGAAAGCGGTAAAATTGACTACGACGATATCAAAGCGCAAGCGGAAAAACACAAACCAAAAATGATTATCGGGGGTTTCTCTGCGTACTCAGGTGTCGTTGATTGGGCAAAAATGCGTGAAATCGCAGATGGTATTGGCGCTTACCTGTTTGTTGATATGGCTCACGTTGCAGGTTTGATTGCTGCGGGTGTTTATCCAAACCCAGTTCCTCATGCACACGTTGTGACAACAACAACGCATAAAACTTTAGCGGGTCCACGTGGTGGGTTAATTTTAGCTAAGGGTGGTGATGAAGAGTTGTACAAAAAAATCAACTCAGCGGTATTCCCTGGATCTCAAGGTGGCCCTTTAATGCATGTTATTGCAGGTAAAGCGGTTGCTCTGAAAGAAGCGATGGAACCTGAATTCAAAGTTTATCAACAGCAAGTTGCTAAGAATGCGAAGGCAATGGTCGATGTTTTCCAAAAACGTGGCTACAAAGTGGTATCTGGCGGAACTGAAAACCACTTATTCTTAGTTGATTTGGTTGATAAAGACATTACAGGTAAAGATGCAGATGCTGCACTTGGCCGTGCAAATATCACTGTTAACAAAAACAGTGTACCGAACGACCCTAAGAGCCCATTTGTAACGTCTGGTGTACGTATTGGTTCTCCTGCGATTACGCGTCGTGGCTTCAAAGAAGCAGAAGCGGGTGAGCTAGCTGGCTGGATGTGTGATATTCTAGACAACCTCAATGACGAAGCGACCATTGAGAGCGTGAAGCAAAAAGTATTAGCAATTTGCAAAAAATACCCAGTTTACGCATAACATAACGTATTATTAATTACTGAAACCCGCTTCTACATGTATGTATGAGCGGGTTTTTTGCATTGAAAAAACGGAGGAGTGATGGTCATTCCATCAACGCGTTGGCTAGCTATTGATTATTTTACCTACTTTTTTGCCTACAGTATTTTCTTGCCATTTTGGTCAGTTTGGTTACAAGGTGAGGGAATTGATGCAGAAATGATTGGTGTTTTGTTAGGGGTAGGGCTAGCAGCCCGTTTCCTTGGTGCGATGTTTATTACTCCTTTAGTTAAAGAGCCCTCGAAACTTATTACTGCTCTACGCTTACTCGCAGGGCTTTCACTTATTTTTTCTGTCGGTTTTGCTCTGGGTTCTCACTGGGCATGGCTGTTGTTTGTAATGATTGGGTTTAACTTATTTTTTGCACCAATGGTTCCACTGGGTGATTCACTGGCGGGGACATGGCAAAAACAATTTACCTTTGACTACGGCAAAATTCGCGTTTGGGGTTCGATAGCTTTTATTATTGGTTCCTCACTGATGGGGTATTTAGCCGGTGTTTGGGGAAATAAAGCCATCATGGTGGCCTTGATAGTAAGCTGTTTAGCATTATTACTAGGCGCAATGCTGAAACCAGCAATTATGCCAATGGGGGCAGCGAAAGCGGATGGTGGTAATAAGGTTACGTTTAAACAATTGATTGCGGATAAAAACGTCGTTAGGTTTCTTATCTGTGTTACGTTACTGCAAGGGGCTCATGCGGCTTATTATGGTTTTGCTTCCCTATTTTGGAAAGAAGCCGGCTATTCAGATTTAGTTATCGGTAATTTATGGTCGCTCGGTGTGGTTGCTGAAGTCATTGTATTTATGTTAAGCCACCGTTTATTTAGGCGTTGGAGCGCTCGAAATTTACTGTTGTTATCTGCCTTCTGTGGAATTATTCGTTGGGGCTTGATGGGAGCGTTTACTGCATTACCGGTATTAATCGTGGTACAAATTCTTCACAGTGGTACTTTTACGATTTGCCACCTAGCCGCAATGCGCTTTATTAGTGCAAGAAAAGAAAATGAAATTATCCCATTACAAGGTGTTTACTCCGCACTCGCAACTGGCGGTGGGTTAGCCGTACTGACTATTATTGTCGGATACATTTATGAGCGAGTGCCTGCTCATCATGGTGTGGTGTTTTACTTAATGGCTCTTCTCGCTGTCCCTGCCGTGTTTATCCGCCCTAAAGTGGTGGCTCAATCTTAATATTCACCTGCCAAGTTATAGAAGCGGTTAAGCCTATTTTATAGCTTGGTTTGGTATTGAATTTGTTTTCCAGTATCGTCAATATAAATCATTGTTATATTTTCTCCGTGATTAATATCAGCGGTTGAAAAGTAAGTTTGTGATGAAAATGGCTCTACCATCGAGCTTTTTGCAATAGAACGACTTTTATTATTAGCTAGATAGATATTGGCAATATTTAAAAAATAAGGGGTCGGGTTGTTGACGACAATACCGTCTTTAGCTAAATGAAATTGGATGTTTTTGATGACATTGTTTGGCTTTTCTGTGAGGTTTGTAGGGCGATAAAAAACTTTAATTCGTGTTTGAATGGCAAACTGTAGCATATTGGCACTATTTATTTGCTTTGGCTTTGGCGCAATATCTAATACATTTAAATAAAATACAGACTCTTTATTCGTAGGGAGTTTGTCACCAATAAAACGTATTTGTAATTGAACTCCGTCATTTGCTGCGATTTTAGTGACGGGGGGCGTTACAATAAATGGTGCGTTCGTCGTTTCTGGTGTCGAGTCCGGATTACCTTCATCCACCCAGCTTTGAGTTAATGTGGCTTGTTCACTGTAATTAGTAAGTTGAATTCTGACGGATTTTTTATCACTAGGGAAAATAATTCGTGTTCCTTGCAAAACAAGACTTGCACTTGTTTGGAAGCTAAAAAATAGTAATGTAGCGAACCCTGTAATTTTAATGAATTCCACCATGGTATTTTCCTTGTTAATTATATGACATCACTACTGTTGCCGTACTTGAGACTTGCCCTTGAGTGACACTATTGGTGTTGTATGCATAGTAATAAGCACCTAAATTTACTGAAAAAGAAGGGGAGATTGGATTTCCCTTGAGGACAGTAAAAATATTTGTCGCTCCATTTTTAGCTGCCACGCTATCTGAAAGCACTAACGGTGTATTGAGATTACTTGCACTAACTAATCGGAAGCCAACGCCTTTAGCGCCTTGGCTAATGGTATTATTCAATGTTGCTTTATCATTTGAGAGCAAATTGCTACTAGATAAAAAAATAGATACATCACGAGAAGCATTACCGCCTGCTAAAAAGTCTTGGCAAGTAAAATTAAGTGTGAATGGCGTATAGCCCGCTCTGGTTGCAGTTTTCACTGCATTGATGCTTACTGGGGGGAGCGAAACGACTAAACCTTGGTTAACAAAATTACAGGTAGTGAGGATTGGATTATAAGTTAAGGTAATTGGTTGTAAGTAGATATCATCAGCACTGGTTGGCCATTGTAGCGTTAACAGAAAAGTGACTAATTTAGATACAATATCTAATAGCCACTGTAAAATTCCCAAGCTGGATGCATCAGAGGCGAGTACGATAGGGGTAACTGTGGCGGTGCTTCCTGATACTTCGACATAGTTGGTTCCGGGTTTAGTCGCAAGCAAATTAAATTGAACGGTAAAATTTGTATCGAGTTCACTACCTTGATGTACACCTTCCGTAAGGCCGATAACCCTATCTTTTTCTAATGCAGTGACTGTAATTGAGACAAACTGCTTTCCACCATTAAAACCAATAGTGGCGGTTCTGCCTTGGAAAGGAGATGCGATACCAATAGAGTTAGGAAAAAGTATCCCTCTTGCAGTACAGGTAAAAGTCCCAGGGTAGATGGTTCTACTATTTTTACTAACTTGAGTCGATGTACTGGTGAGCTCTGTCGATAAATCAAAAGCAAGAGCGGGAGCCGTCACGGTAGAAGTTTGTCTACAATGTGCTGAGGAAAACTGGCTGTAAGCCAATATACTGGAAAACATCAGTGCTAAAGTGATTTTTTTCATCATATTTTCCTTTATCGACAGAGGTTTTTGTTCTTATCCATCGTGTTGAGTAGTGGCTCAATAACACATGTCTGTTTCCCTTTAAGCTTTATGTGCAATGCCATCGGTAATTGCTCACTTTTGATATACATCACGCCAGATTGGCCGACATAACCAATACTCTGTTGTTTAGCATCTGTGATTTCTGTTCCAAAAGGTAAGCTATTGCCATTAGCAAGAGCGCCACGGATGATATAAGTTTGTCGAGTATCGGTCTCGAGTTTGATGTAATTTACCGCCCCTTGATATGGACTTACATTTGCCATATTACCGAGCACCTCAGCGCCTGCGGTTTTCTCTGTATCTGTCAAGGTATAGGTATTGGTTCTATAGGGTGTGGAGTTAGCGACTAAAACAACACCTTGTTGATTAGTTAAAGTGGTTTTATCGGCATTGACCATCATGTCACTAGCCATTGGAGCATCAATGATGGTGTAGGTCTGTCCTGTTTCCCCTGAAAAAACAATATGTCCAGGAATAGCAACCAGAGTTCCTTTGGCGCCTAAACCCGTTTGGCGGTAATTATTGGCCTCTGTGTAAGATCCTGAAAGCGTGCTAGAGGGAAGCTGATAGCTGACGTTCCCACCAACTAAGTTATTACCACCGCTTTGGTTCGTTGCAGTTAGCGTATAATTGACTTGGTCATTTTTACCTGCAATACCACTGACACTCAGCGTAGTTTGTTGATAACGAGAGTCGGTGAAATAGCTTCCCATACTAATATTGGCGCGTTTTTCAAATAAAGAAAAAGGAACACTAAAGTTGGCATAAATACGAGTTTCTTCTTCGCTGTCGTAATTGCGAACACGTGAAACAGACACACTATAGGAAATATCGTTATAATTGTTTGCATAACCGGCTTGATATTCACGGCTATTACCGTTTGCATTCCAATAATCACGGTGTGTACCCGATATGAATACCGAACCATAACCATCAGCTAATTGTTGGTTTAAATTCAACGTAAATGTGTTTTTAGCACGTGAACCACGTAAAGCGTCATAATTAGTGAGTGAAAGCTCAGGTGGAATATTATTGCCGAGTTTTTCTGATAACTGGTCTTGATAAGCTTTCCAAGCGCGATAATTATCTTGGGAATAAATGGCATCAATAAAGCTATAGTAACCACTAGTGGAATAACGATATGACGCCAAGGTTAAATTGGTCGATGTTGAATTAATATATTTGTTATAAGTCAGGCGGTAGCTTTGCCCACTGTGATTTCCTGAATCCAATTTAGTATTTGCTTGCGTAATGTCAGCTGAAATGGCCCCAAAACTAAAATTCCAACCACTCCCTATAACGCCAGAATAGTATTTTTCGCTAAATAGCATTCCTGCATAAAGCGTCACTAAATTATTTAATCCATAGTGAAACTCACCTTGAGTAAATTTGGGTTGATAATGGGTATTGTCAATTTTAGTTTGCCCAGCAATTAGGCTGTAATTATAAACGCCCTGTTTGAGCATGTCAGGTACAGCAGAATAGGGCACAGTAAAGGTTTCTTGCCTTCCATCAGCTTCTTGGACAACGACGAATAAGTCACCTCCACCAGCACTAGGCTGAAGGTCATTAAATGCAAACTCACCAGGGGGAACGCTTTCTTGATAAACCAGATTATTATTTTGGTACACGCTGACTAAGGCATTTGTTTGAGCGACACCGCGTATAATAGGTACAAAATTTTGACTTGAATTTGGCAACATACTAGCTTCTGTTGCCAATGCAATCCCTCGAACTCGAATACTATTAAATAGGGCTGCGGGTGTATAAAAATCACCTAATTTCAACCCGGATTTGATTGCACTAAGAGGACGATAAATATAACGGGTATTGTTTTTCCATTTTTGGCTACTATGAGAGCTATGTCGATAGCTGGATTCATCTCTAAATTGCCAAGCGCCTAAATTAACGCCTGAATTTAAGGTAGCAAAAAAATTGTCACTGCTAGTTTTAGAGTTTTTTTTCTCTTTGTAACTATAATAATTTGTATTATAAGAAAAAATAATTGCAGGTTCGCCATAATTCCAGAGACTGGGGTCAACATAGTTAGCTTCGAGTTGTTTCAGAGCGATTTGAGGGACGGTAATATCGAGTCGTAGGTCGTTGATATTGAATTTATATTTTATATTGGCCACTAAATCATCAATAGGAATAAATGACTGTTGTTTGGTTTGTTCAATCACCTCAGAAGATAAATTCAGGTTTAATTTCTGCACATCATCAGCAGCAAGGCTAATCAGTTTACCATCATTATTGATATCAATTTCAAATTGGCCTTTCCAACTATTATTTACATAAAGGTCGGCTAATTGTTTACCTGATGGAATTTTATTGTCGGTATAGAATCGTGAAATATCTCCTTGTGCAGATTTGCCTACCAATAGGGAAGTCTCAAACTCGTCCGCTATTGAGTTCTTTTGATGACTTTGTAGTCCTATTAAGATTAGGAGGTAGAGATAGTTTTCTTTTTTCACGATGATTTCTTCTATTAAAGTTTAATGTTTTTAGATTTGAAAACACCATAGTCATCCACATACATTAAAATAAGATCGTGGCTTTTCATTGTTCCTTTAATAGGTAATTCTTTTTCAGACATAGGGGCAATCATCGCAGAATCAATTAATGAATTATTTTTATCGTCCGATGGTGTGATAGCTGCAATAGTTAAATGGTATTGCGAGTTATTTTTAACTAATATGTTATTATTTTTAATCTGGTAGCTCGCATGATTAATGACTTCATCGGAGGATTCGGTTAGACCAATAGGACGATAAAAAATTTTAATTCGTGAGCGTGTGGCTAGCTGAATTGCATTTTTGCCTTTAGCAGATTCTGGCGTTTTAGGAATATCTAAAACATTTAAGAAAAATACACTTTCAACATTGTCAGAAAGTTTTCCGGGTATTTTTTTTATTTTTAATTGCTGACCTTGTAAACCTTCAATTTTAACAATAGGAGGGGACAAATAAAAAGGCGCTTCAGAATTCTCAGGTGTGGAATTTTCATCACCGTTATCAATCCATGACTGAACAAGAGACGATGTTTTGCTATTATTGGTTAATTGTACAGTAATACTATCAGCGTCAGCAGGATATATAATTCGAGTGCCTGTAATAATAACATTAGAAAATGTTGAGCTCGAAAATAAAATAGTGAGTAATAAAACTAGAGTTTTCATAATAGTATCCATTTAAAGCCAGGCTAATAAAAGTCTGGCTAAGTCATAATTATAAATAGGAAACTGTATATATTACATTTGATTGCAAAAGACCGACTTTGGCAGCAGTTGCATTAGTTTTATAATAACTGGCTATTAAATTGAGTGTAGCTCCTGTCGCGCCACCAGTGTCAGCCCCTGTAAGGTTAGTATCAAAGGCCACATTGAGTGGAATTGCGGTTGTTGGAGTGCTGGTTTTAGATAAACTAAATCCAACATTTTTAGCAACGGAAGCATCATTTTCATTGACGGAAGTATTCACTAAATACAAACCGGAAGGGGAAATATTACTTGATGAATAAAAGTGTAATTTCAGATTACTTACAGGAGTGCTCGCAGGTGCGCAATCAGAGAAAGTTAAAGAAAATTGTTTTTGATTTTTAGAAATAACCGTCGCGGCAGTGGTCCCTGCATCTGTTACGGTTATTGGGTCAAGAACAACAGTCATATCGGCACTATTTCCGCCATTAATTGTACAAGTTGTATCGCTTATTGCTCCAGAAATTGAAATAATTCCTCCAGCACTGTTAGTTATTGCAAGTGCTGAACCTGATATAACAGATAACGAAAGTAAAGACAGAGGTAGTATATATCTAGACATAATTAACCCCATAAGGTCAAAGTAAAATAAAGTGATATAACTTTGATTAACAGCTGAATGTAAATTAGCTGTGTTATTTTATGCTAGATATAAAGTATATTTTTTTCAAATTAAAAATTAAAAAAATATTTAATGAGATTAATGTCTTTTTTATATGTATGAATTTAATATGATATTGTTTTTCTAATTATGTCAGTGTGACTCGTAATAAGTGTAATTTTTTGATGATCAGTAGTTTATCTTTTTGAGTATTTCTTGTTGTGCATGTTATTGTGACAAGGATAAAGGTCAATTAACTTAACAATAAACAAAAGTAATATTAATTTGTGAAATTAAATAAAATTTAATTTATAAAAAATTAATTGATAATAAAATGGCAAGTCATAGTTAATGACTTGCCATTGATATATAATTTTATCTTATAAGCTAGGTAGGAAAGTCGTAAATACAGGCATAAAAGTGACTAAGAGTAATACGATAATTAATGCAAAGAACAGTGGCATGACCTCACGAATAAAGTCTGAAATACGTACACCAGTAATCGATGTGGCAACAAACATTACCGTTCCCATAGGGGGTGTTAAACATCCGATAGCTAAATTAAGGATCATGACAATGCCAAAATGGATAGGGTCAATTCCTAAAAGTTTTACTGTAGGCATTAATAATGGAACAAGGACAATAATTGCTGCATTACCTTCAATAAACATACCTAGAATTAAAAGCACCGCATTGACAATCATTAAGAAGACATATGGATTATCAGAGAAACTGGTCATCATTTTGGCAACATCTTGTGCCACTTGCTCGTTCGTCAATACCCATGCTAACGCAGAACAAGTCATAATAATGAGCATGATGCTTGCTGTTGAACGAGCTGTTTCTAAAAATGAGGCCGCAATGTCTTTTAACTTCATTTCACGATAAAAGAAGGTACCAATTACAATAACGTAAAGTACAGCAATAGCACCAGCTTCTGTCGGTGTAAAAATACCAAAGCGAATTCCGCCAATAATAACGAGGACTAAGAGGAAAGCTGACATTGCTCCTTTACCTGTTTGGTAAACTTCAGCAAATGTAGGCGCTTTGTCTCTAGCAGGTTTGTATCCACGTTTTTTGGCAATAAGATAAATTGTAACCATTAAAGCAACGCAGCACATTAAACCAGGAATGATCGCAGCCATAAACATCTTACCAATAGAGACATCGGCAACAAATCCATAGATGATTAATGCAATACCCGGTGGAATTATAGGTGTTATTAATGATCCTGCAGCAGTGACAGCGGCAGAGAAGCTTTTCCCATAACCTAATTTGGTCATTTCGGGTACTAACATTTTAGATAACATGGCACAGTCAGCAAGGTTAGATGCAGAGAGCCCGCCCATCATTGTACTTAATAATACGTTAGATTGGGCAAGTCCCCCTGGGTAGTGCCCAGACAGTGTGCCAGTAAATTTTAACATTCGGCTAGTGATACCCGTGTAATTCAAAAGGTTACCTAACAGAATGAAAAAAGGAATAGCAAGTAACGTGACATTTTCTCCTGCACCAATAATGCGCTGAACTGCAATAAGAGGAGATATATCACCAGCAGAAAAGAAATAAGTGAGTAATGCAATTAGCACACTTAAAAAAATGGGAACATTAATTAAAAAGCAGAATATTAATACAATACAGGCGATAATTACTGACATGGTTTATCTCCTTTTATTAATTTACTCATGTCTTCCAGTAAATGTTGGATAGAAAATAACACCATGATGGATGCGCCAATGGGAACAGAAAGGTCGATATAGTAATAAGAAATACCAATAATTGGTGTTATTTTATCTTCTGCGATAATCGAGAGTTCATATCCAAGATACCCAAAAATTGATAAAGCAATAATGGCCATAATATGCGTAATGACCGCGATAGCTAATTGTACTTTTTCAGGAAATAAAGAGGTAATAGCATCAATACTGACGTGCATTCTTTTACCCGCAGCGGATGCTGCTCCAATCATAACCAACCATATGTAGCAAATAATTAAAACTTCCTCACTCCACATTAAAGGGTCATTAAGAAGCCAACGCATGAATACAGCAAGAATGGTAATAATGACGATAGCGGCAACGGCAAGCGATGCCACTATATCACTTAATTTCCCCAGAAATTTAAACATAAAAGATCCTTGCGAGAATAATAGTCAACCATTTGTATTGTAAAAATATTGGCGGTGTTAACCGCCAAGTAATAGGGTTAATTATTAATAATATCTTGAGTTTGTTGATATAAATTCGCAGACCATTCAGGGAATTCATTATAGAAAGGCTTAGATTTTTCTTTGAAGAGCGCTCTGTCTACTTCAACAACAGTAACACCTTCACTTTTCATTTTCTCAATGATCTCTTTCTCTTGCTGTAAGACTAAATCTGTTAAGAATTGCCCAGCTTCATTTCCTGATTCAACTAAAGCCTGCTGAATATTTTCAGGTAATTTAGCGTAGGTTTTGCTGCCCATGACTAAGTTGGTTACGTTTTCTACATGGCCAGTTAGAATTAAGAATTTGGCAGCTTCATGGTGTTTTTGCCCATATAGCACTGGAATTGGGTTTTCTGCACCATCAATAATTTTAAGATTAAGTGCAGTATAAACTTCAGCTAAAGGTAATGGTGTTGGTGTGGCTCCCATTGCCTCTAAACCTTTAATTTGAATTTTATTGTTGGGGACGCGAATTTTTAAACCTTTTAGGTCATCTGGGGTTTGGATCATTTTATTGGCTAAGATATGACGTGAACCATATAGCCAATCTTTAGAAACCACATGAAGGCCTTTTTTATCTAACTGTTGTTCTAAGGAACCATACCAAGGTGAGGCATTTAATTTAAAAATATCTTTATAAGATAGCCCTAAGTACGGCCCAAACATAATACCGTAATCAGGTACATAATCAGAAAAGAAGGCACCATCTGCTAAGGTAATTAATGGACTACCTAACTTCATTTGTTCGATGACATCTTTTTTAGAACCTAATTGTGAGCTTGGGTAAGGAATTAACTCACCTTCACCATTAGTTTTTTCATTGAATTTCTTTGCCCATTCGTGGATAGCTAAGTCAAAAGGCTCTCCGGGGTTATTTTCATAAGCGACTTTTAGCTTATATTTAGCATCGGCGAATGCGGCACCTGTCATGCTGCCCATTAATAGCATTGTGCTGAGTGTTAAGCTAAGAAATGTTTTTCCGTTTAATGTGCTCAGTTTCATAAAGGTATCTCCTGTAGGGGGATTTATTGTTTTAAGTATTTAGTTTTTTTCTAACCAATGTATTTTTTGCGTAGCATTATTTCTGTGCCACTATTCAGAATATCTGTGATTTTTTGGCTCACATCATCTTGTAATTGTGGTATTTCGTTGAGGTTTAATCCCCATAAATCAGACATTGCTAGCACATTTTCAGTCAGTTGTTTTACATTTGAGTCATAGAGCTCATTCCAAGCTTTAAAGCGTTCGAGTAAATAATCATCATCATTTAAAGGAATGAGTTGTTCACCCTGTTTTCCTCGATAGAAAACAATAAGTGCAGCAAGTGAAAATGAAATGCAATAAGGAATTTTATTGTATTGCTTAACATAAGAGATTAATTGAGGTAATAAACGAGTTTTAAATTTAGTTAGCGAGTTTAGAGAAATTGAAAGTAACTCATGCTCTATATATGGGTTATTAAAACGGTCAATTACTGCGGAGGCAAAAGCCATGAGCTCCGAAGGGCTTTGAGATAAAACAGGAATAACCTCATTATCAATTAAATCTTTGATGAAAGATAAAAAGATTGGGTTGGTAGTGACATCACGAACAGTTCGAATCCCTGCTAAATAAGCAACGGGAACCATCGCAGTGTGTGCACCATTTAAGATTGCAACTTTACGTTCTTTGTAGGGTTTTATGTCATCTACTACTTTGATATTTAATGGCAATTCATTTAACTTTAGCTTCTGCTCTAGTATTTTTGGCCCTTGAATAACAAATAAATAGAAATATTCAGCAGTGACGAGAAAATCGTCTTTATAGCCTAATTCTTTTTCCAGTTTTTCAATTTCATTTTTCGGGTAGCCAGTAACAATTCTATCGACTAACGTAGAACAAAACGTATTACTGCTATTTAGCCAAGCGATAAAATCCGTGGGAAGTTGCCAGTCTTGTGCATGTTGATTTACAAACTCTTGTAATTTATCGCCATTATAGTCAATTAGCTCACAGGGGATGATGAACAACCCTTTGCTACTATCGCCATTAAAATGTTGAAAGCGGTGAAATAAAAATTGAGTAAGCTTTGCAGGGAAACTACTTGCTGGTGTATCTTCTAAGCGTACGTCGTGCTTATATACGATCCCTGCTTCCGTAGTATTAGAGAAGATCCATTGTAATTCGGGATTTTCTGCACACTTTAAAAATTTATCGTATTCAGAATAAATAAGTATTTCACGGTTAACCGAATTAATAATCCTTATATTAGAAACGCTTTGTTTTTGTTCATTAATTCCCCTGGTGATGGCAGTATAAAGTCCATTTTGTTGATTAATTGAGGGATGAGATGAGTCAATTGGCCTGACAAGCGTAATGCCACTATTGAAATCTGTCTTTTCATTCAGTTGGTCAACCATCCAGTCGATAAAAGCACGTAAAAAATTACCTTCTCCGAATTGTAAAATTCTCTCTGGGTATTGCTTATTAGCCATTGACTGTCTATTTAAGTAATCCATGACCATTCCTCTAGTTATTATGTGTATTAATCATCTGGTGTTGATTCAGACTAGAAGTATTTTTTTCTATGGACTATTAATTGCATCAATTTTGTGGAATGAATGGCTTTTTGATGTTTTTAATGTGTTTTTTATCAGTTAAAAACAGATGAATTATTGATAGATTAAATCTGTTCAATAAATATGTCTTTTAATCAATTGAAATATAGTGATAATTTTATTTTCTATAATTTTTGATAATAATAATTTTATAATTAAGCTGTTTTTTTACTGAAAAATTCAGGTTTTGTTTGATGTGTACCATTATCGACCCAAAGAAATAATTCGTCATTGGCCATCCATTGACCTTGTAAACTAATGTTATTTATTCATAAGTTTGCTGTATGGAGTTGATCATAGTTCGTTTAGCGGTATCTAAATGATGTCTAAGTTCATTCATCGCGACAATATCATTACGGCTAATTAACGCACTTAAAATGGTCATGTGTTCTTCAATTGCCAGTACATTTCTTTCTTTTAAATCTGATTCATCCCATTGATATTGAAAATGAAATATCACAGTGATGATTTCAAGAGATTGATTAAAAAATGGGTTGTTGGCACCCGATAAAATAAGGCTATGTAGTTCATAATCTAGTTGAGAAAAGTCGCGGTAATTGATAGTAACGGTTTCACGCAGTGTTCTATGCTTGAGTAATAGCTCTTTCGCTAAAATCCAACGATGGTCATCTGGTGGTAAATTTAAAAAATGAGTCAATGCATTGGTTTCTAGTAACTCCCTAAACTCAAAAAGTTTTTCTGCGTATTCACGTGAAAACTTCATCATATGCCAATTTCCTCGGTGGGTGTTTTTAATTAACCCATAACGGGAAAACTCCACTAAGAACTCCCGAACAACACTAGAACTTACATGACTTTTTTTTGCTAATTGTAATTCAGTAAAAGTATCTCCGGGCATCAATTCTTTGCGTTTAATCATTTGATAAAACGCTTTTTCGAATAAGACGATTTGTTGATCAGGGAGACTTGATTCAACAGGAAAGAAATCAGTTTTATTGGGATAGCGAATGACATGATATTCATTCCCTTGTTTTTCAATGATTTTCTTTTCTAATAAATATTCGAGGGTATGTCTCACGGTGGTTCGACTGATATTAAACATCTCTGCTAAAGAAGATTGTGAGGGGAAGGGGGATGTTAATAAATTTTTATGTATGGCATCTAAGAATTCATTAATTGACCCATAGCGTATATTTTTACTCCTCACCATTTAAATACTCCTTGAATCTGATTTTTATTCTTTAAAGACCGATTTAAAACCGATTTAAAAACATTTAATCACAAAATTCGGTTGTTAATTATCTAGTCTATGTTTTTTAAATTAAAAAAGACAGATAAATTGATGGAGGGAAATATGAAACAATTGATTTGCCAAGAACCTAAACAATTAGTCTATCAACAAGTTGTTGAACCTACAGTTCAAACTGGGCACGTAAAAATAAAAATTCATGCGGTTGGTATATGTGGAACTGATATTCATGCATGGGGAGGAAACCAGCCATTTTTTCAATATCCACGAGTATTAGGACATGAAATTTCTGGAACTATTTGTGAGGTTGCATCAGATATCACGCAGTGGAAAGTCGGGCAACGTGTTGCGGTGATGCCTTATGTCGCATGTTACGAATGTGGTGCATGCAAGGAAGGAAAAACAAATTGTTGCGAAAAAATATCAGTTATTGGCGTTCACGAAGACGGGGGTTTTTGTGAATATTTAAATGTTCCAGAGAAAAATGTATTAGCGATTGAAGACACTGTCACAGATATTGATGGCGCCTTGATCGAACCATTTTCAATCAGTGCTCATGCCGTCAGGCGTGCGCAGGTTAAAGCGCAAGATACTGTTTTAGTCGTAGGGGCTGGGCCGATAGGGCTTGGCGTTGCTGCAATTGCCAAAGCGGATGGTGCTAACGTATTAGTGGCTGATACCAGTGAGGCACGTCGCCAACATGTTGAAAAGGTCTTAGGCTTAAAAACGTGTGACCCAGCGGCTGAAAATTACTTATCAAGCATTGAAGGCCATTTTTCAGGCATGCTTGCTGAGAAAGTCATTGATGCTACGGGGAATCAACACGCAATGAACACCGCGGTGAATTTAATTCGTCATGGTGGTTTAATTGTATTTGTTGGCCTATTTAAAGGTAATTTATCGTTTCCAGACCCCGATTTCCATAAAAAAGAGACAACAATGATGGGGAGTCGTAATGCAACGCCTGAAGACTTCAATAAAGTTGCAAGATTAATGGCTGAAGGTAAGTTATCTAGTGGGATGATGCTAACACACCAATTTGACTTTGATACCATTGGTGATGTTTATGAAAGTGATGTCATTAATAATCGTGAATTAATTAAAGGTGTTATTTTGTTTTAAATAGCAATTTATTTTAAACAAACATTTATTTTAAATAACAACAAAAACCCACAATAAGAGTGGGTTTTTGTTTGGCGCTAATTTATTTCTAGTCTGAATGAATTAGCGTTTTAATGCTTCCGATAACTCATCTTTCATGACGGACAGTATGTCTCTAACAACACGTGGGCTACCAGCGACTAAGTTACCAGATGCGATATAATTATGGCCGCCAATAAAGTCAGTCATGATACCGCCAGCTTCACGCATGATTAGCTCGCCGCCTAAGAAATCCCATGGTTTTAAGCCGATTTCAAAGAATGCATCAACACGACCAGAAGCAACATAACACAGGTCTAACGCCGCAGAACCCGTACGACGGAAATCAGCGCATTTGTCGAACATTGCGGTCATGATATTCATATATACCGCAGCGTGCTGTTTTTGTTTGAAAGGGAAACCTGTCGCAACGATAGCGCCATCAAGGTCACGCTTTTCATCAATGCGAATACGATAACCGTTAAGCTGAGCGCCTTGTCCACGTACTGCGCTAAATAATTCATTACGCATTGGGTCGTAGACAACAGCAACTTCTGTACGGCCTTTAACGCGTACAGCGATAGAAACAGAAAAATGAGGGAGGCGTTTTGTGAAGTTGGTGGTGCCATCCAGTGGATCGATTACCCATTGAATATCATCATCTTTACCAATTAATTCACCGCTTTCTTCAGTGATAATAGTGTGGTCTGGATATGACTTGCGGATGATTTCAATTATTAGTTGCTCAGATTCTTGGTCAACGTTAGTAACGAAATCGTTAGTGCCTTTCTGAGTGACTTTAATATTGCTAGGCATTTCATAGTTTTTAGCTATGTGATTACCGGCCTTACGTGCTGCACGTATGGCGATGTTAAGCATCGGATGCATGGGCTTTTTCCACTGGAATGTTAAAGAACGAAAAACTTGAGTGCCGAAGTATATAGATGTTCGTCACAATAAGCAATTTTGTGTTAAGCTATTGCGATAATTTTTTTATGAAACGTATAAACCATGTTAGATAATATCCGTATTGTTCTTGTTGAGACCTCACACACTGGTAATATGGGCTCAACGGCCCGCGCAATGAAAACCATGGGGCTTTCTAATCTCTATCTTGTTAACCCTCTTGTTGAACCAGACTCACACTCTATTGCGCTTTCTGCAGGAGCAAGTGATGTTATTGGTAATGCGACAATCGTTAAAACTCTCGATGAAGCTTTAGAAGGCTGTAAACTAGTGATCGGCACTAGTGCGCGTTCTCGTACTTTATCTTGGCCGATGGTTGAGCCACGTGAATGTGGCGTTAAATCTGTTGAGCAATCCAAAGAATCGCCAGTTGCGATTGTTTTTGGTCGTGAGCGAGTAGGATTGACCAACGAAGAATTACAAAAATGTCAGTATCATTTATATATCCCAACGAATCCTGAATACGGTTCTTTGAATTTAGCGATGGCGGTTCAGTTGGTGAGTTATGAGATACGTATGGCGTATCTTTCAATGAATGAAAAAAATACGGTAATTTCCGCAGATGATGAGGTAGAATACCCGCCGTCAGAAGATGTTGAGCGGTTTTATGTCCATCTTGAAAGCGTATTGAATGAATCCGGTTTTATACGTAAAGCCCACCCTGGCTTAATTATGAATAAATTACGCCGTTTATTCACTCGAGCGCATATCGAAACCCAAGAGTTACATATCCTGCGGGGTATTTTAACGTCAATGGAAAAATGGGCGAAAAAGTGAGGCGAAATCCGTGGTAAAATCAGGTGAATAATACTTGAGTAAATTAGTCAGGTAAATAGTTGACTAAATTACTCAGGAATGTCACAATCTGACCATAATTTACCACGGAGTAATATGTTATGAGACTCACTTCCAAAGGGCGTTACGCAGTAACTGCGATGTTAGATGTCGCATTACACTCTCAGTCAGGTCCAGTGCCTTTAGCTGACATTTCTGAACGTCAGGGAATTTCCCTCTCTTATCTTGAGCAACTTTTCTCTCGTTTACGCAAAAACGAGTTGGTTTCGAGTGTGCGCGGTCCAGGCGGCGGTTATTTGCTTGGTAGAGACGCAGACCAAATCTTTGTTGCTGAAGTAATCGCTGCGGTAGATGAATCTGTTGACGCCACCCGTTGCCAGGGTAATAAAGAAGGTTGCCAAAATGGCGATCGCTGCTTAACTCACGCATTATGGCGCGATTTAAGCGATAGAATTACAAGTTTCCTTAGCAGCATTAGCCTTGATGAGCTGGTTAAAAACCAAGAAGTCATGGTTGTTGCTGATAGACAAGATAATGAACAGCGTAAAACTATGCCAAATGGGATTACACCTGAATCAATTATCAATGTACGTGCTTAAAAATATTAAAAAAATTGCAGTCGGTACATCTTGGTGAGTTGTTAGACGAAGAGCTAATTTCCGCTATTTGTATCTTTAAAAATTAAAGGCAAGTTACCTTGTCCTTTGGAGTAAGTGAGCAATGAAATTACCAATTTATCTTGATTATTCAGCAACAACACCGGTTGACCCGCGTGTGGCTGAAAAAATGATGCAATGTTTAACAATGGATGGGAACTTTGGTAACCCAGCGTCCCGTTCTCATCGTTTCGGCTGGCAAGCGGAAGAAGCGGTAGATATTGCTCGCAATCAAATCGCCGAATTAGTGGGCGCTGACCCGCGTGAAATCGTGTTTACTTCAGGCGCAACTGAGTCTGATAACTTAGCGATTAAAGGCGCTGCTAATTTCTATAAAAAGAAAGGCAACCACATTATTACCTGTAAAACGGAACACAAAGCCGTTTTAGATACCTGCCGCCAATTAGAGCGTGAAGGTTTTGAAGTGACTTACCTGTCACCGCAGAGCAATGGTTTAATTGCTATGCAAGACCTACAAGACGCTATCCGTGAAGACACTATTTTAATTTCTATTATGCATGTTAATAATGAAATTGGTGTCGTGCAGGATATCGAAGCTATTGGTGAATTATGCCGTAGCAAAGGGATTATTTTCCACGTCGATGCAACTCAAAGCGTGGGTAAATTACCTATCAATCTGAATGCGTTAAAAGTTGATTTAATGTCGTTTTCTGCGCACAAACTCTATGGCCCAATGGGCATTGGTGCACTGTATGTCCGCCGTAAACCTCGTGTTCGCCTTGAAGCGCAACAGCACGGTGGTGGCCATGAGCGCGGTATGCGTTCTGGGACATTACCTGTACACCAAATCGTTGGTATGGGCGAAGCTTACCGTATTGCCAAAGAAGAAATGGCTGCGGAATCTGAGCGTTTACGCGGTTTACGGTTACGTTTGTGGAACGGTATTAAAGATATCGAAGAAGTTTACCTCAATGGTGATTTAGAACACGGTGCGCCGCACATTCTGAACGTCAGCTTCAACTATGTTGAAGGTGAATCACTGATGATGTCATTAAAAGATTTGGCTGTATCTTCAGGTTCTGCATGTACTTCTGCAAGCCTAGAACCTTCTTATGTACTGCGCGCTTTAGGGATGAATGATGAGCTGGCACATAGCTCAATCCGTTTCTCTTTAGGTCGTTTCACGACAGAAGAAGAAATTGACTATGCAATCAAAATGATTCATGGCGCAATTGGCCACTTACGCGAGCTGTCTCCTTTATGGGAAATGTTTAAAGACGGCGTAGATCTTAACAGCATCGAATGGTCTCACCATTAATCAGACGGTTTCAGGAGTTTAAAAATGGCTTACAGTGAAAAAGTTATCGATCATTATGAAAACCCACGCAACGTTGGTTCGTTTGACAACAGCGACCCAAGCGTCGGTAGCGGTATGGTAGGCGCACCTGCCTGTGGTGACGTCATGAAATTACAGATTAAAGTAAATGATGACGGCATTATTGAAGATGCACGTTTTAAAACTTATGGTTGCGGTTCAGCAATTGCTTCAAGTTCACTCGTGACTGAGTGGATGAAAGGCAAAAGTTTGGACGAAGCAGAGTCAATCAAAAATACAGCCATTGCAGAAGAGTTAGAATTACCACCAGTGAAAATTCACTGTTCAATTCTAGCGGAAGACGCAATCAAAGCTGCTATTGCTGATTACAAAAGCAAACGCCAAAGCAAATAAGTTTTTAATCAGTCTATAGGGCAAGCCATATTAATAAATAACAACAAGTTATCGTCCTATAACTGGAACAATACTCATGCCTTCTAGGCTAAATATCGCTGAGTTTCTTAGCTTAGAAATAGGGTGGGTATAAAATAATTTGAAGGCGGATGCGACTCATGAGTAGCATCTGCCTTGTTTGTTTCTAAAGTGAGGTTTGCAATGTCTATTTCTCTTACAGAAAGTGCTGCGCAGCGTATTCAATCCTTTCTGCAAAATCGTGGAAAAGGCGAGGGCTTGCGTTTAGGTGTAAGAACTTCAGGTTGTTCAGGGATGGCTTATGTTCTTGAATTCGCTGATATAATTAATGAAGAAGACACAGTTTTTGAAGATAAAGGCGTAAAGGTCATCGTCGATGGCAAGAGCATTGTTTATCTTGATGGTACTGAGCTGGATTTCGTTAAAGAAGGCTTAAACGAAGGGTTTAAATTTAATAACCCTAACGTCAATAGTGAATGCGGATGCGGTGAAAGTTTTCACGTATAATGCGTTCAATTAAGCCTAATTTTCGGCCAATCTCACTAATATTAACTTGTTAGTGGTATTGGTAACCGGTTCGAGAAACTGAGCACTTATGGATTACTTTACTCTTTTTGGGTTGACCCCAACTTATGCCATCGATAGCGAACAACTGACGTTACGTTTTCAAGACTTACAGCGTCAATACCATCCTGACCGGTTTGCAACCTGTTCTGAACAGGAAAAAATGCAAGCACTGCAAAAAGCAGCAACCATTAACGCTGCCTATCAAGCCCTTCGTCACCCGCTAAAACGCGCGGAATATATGCTTTCATTACATGGTTTTGATATTAATAACGAACAACATACCATGCATGATACGGCATTTTTAATGGAGCAGCTTGAGCTACGTGAAGAGTTAGACAATATTGAAAACAGTGATGATGCACTTGATTTATTAGCTAAATTTATGCAAAACGTCAAACAAATGCAGCAAGCACGAAGCGCACTGATGGTGACAGAGTTAGATGCCATGCAGTGGGAAAAAGCCGCTGATACCGTACGTAAACTACGTTTTCTCGATAAGCTTCAGCAGCAAGCTGAGCAACTCGAAGAACGGTTACTAGATGAATTTTAAGAGAAAACGATTATGGCGTTACTACAAATCAGCGAACCCGGTATGACAGCAGCTCCGCATCAACGCAAATTGGCTGCTGGCATTGATTTAGGTACCACCCACTCTTTGATTGCGACAGTGCGCAGTGGTGAAGCTGCGGCTTTGCCTGACAATCAAGGGCGTTTTTTATTACCATCGATTGTTAATTATCAGCCTGAAAGCAAACTAGTGGGATGGGATGCGAAGCAACTTGCCGAGCAAGACCCAGTCAATACCATTATTTCAGTGAAACGCATGATGGGGCGTTCATTGGTCGATATTCAAAAACGCTACCCTGACTTACCTTATCAACTAAGTGCCAGTGAAAATGGTTTGCCATTTATTCAAACTGCGGCTGGCCAAGTCGACCCAATCCAAGTGTCTTCTGACATTCTAAGAACATTAGCAAAACGTGCAGAAGAAACCTTAGGTGGTGAAATGGATGGCGTAGTGATTACGGTGCCGGCTTATTTTGATGATGCACAACGCCAAGGTACAAAAGATGCGGCGCGCCTTGCAGGCTTACATGTATTACGTTTACTGAATGAACCGACTGCCGCTGCGATTGCTTACGGGTTGGACTCTGGGCAAGAAGGTGTGATTGCTGTTTATGACCTTGGTGGTGGTACTTTTGATGTTTCTATTTTGCGTTTAAGCCGCGGTGTATTCGAGGTGTTGGCAACGGGCGGCGATACTGCACTTGGGGGCGATGATTTCGACCAAGTACTGGCACAGTGGATTGCTGAGCAAGCAGGCGTTTCATTACAAGGCGATCATCATTTAAATCGTCAACTATTAAATGTGGCAACAGAAACGAAAGTTGCGCTCAGTGACGCAGATGCCGTGGCTATTCAGCTTGCCAATTGGCAAGGGGAAATTCGTCGTGAGCAGTTTGAAACGTTAATTGAAACTTACGTGAAACGTACACTGATGGCTTGTCGTCGTGCATTGAAAGATGCAGGTGTTGAGGCAGAAGAGGTGCTGAACGTTGTTATGGTTGGTGGTTCGACTCGCGTACCCTTAGTACGTCAAAAAGTTGGGGAGTTTTTTGGTAAATCACCACTGACATCCATCGACCCAGATAAAGTGGTGGCAATTGGCGCCGCAATTCAAGCCGATATTTTAGTAGGGAACAAGCCTGACAGCGAAATGTTGTTATTGGACGTGATCCCGTTATCCCTTGGTCTAGAGACCATGGGGGGATTGGTTGAAAAAGTGATCCCGCGCAATACGACGATTCCAGTTGCTCGAGCTCAAGAATTTACCACATTTAAAGACGGCCAAACGGCAATGAGTGTGCATGTGGTGCAAGGTGAACGTGAAATGGTGGCAGATTGCCGCTCGTTAGCGCGCTTTACCTTACGTGATATTCCAGCAATGGCAGCCGGTGGAGCTCATATTCGTGTGACTTTTCAAGTCGATGCCGATGGGCTGTTGAGTGTCAGTGCTATGGAAAAATCCACTGGTGTAGAAGCCTCGATTCAAGTTAAGCCATCGTATGGGTTAACGGATAACGAAATTTCAAACATGATTAAAGATTCAATGACTAACGCGCAAGATGACTTAAATGCGCGCCGCTTAGCGGAGCAAAAAGTTGAAGCTGCAAGAGTGCTTGAAAGTTTAACGAACGCATTAGCCCAAGATGGCAATTTACTGACGCCAAAAGAAGAGTCAGAAATTGATAATGCGGTCAATGAGTTAATTAAAGCGGTTGAGGGTACAGACCCAATCGTAATTGAAAATGCCATTAAACAACTGGATAAGCAATCGCAGGAGTTTGCAGCGCGTCGTATGGATACGTCCATTCGCCAAGCGTTGTCAGGCCATTCTGTGGATGAGATATAATTATGCCTAAAATAGTTTTTTTACCTCATAGTGATTTATGTCCAGACGGTGCTGTCGTTGAAGCACAAGAAGGCGAGTCTATTTTAAATGTTGCATTACGCAGCGGTATTGAGCTTGAGCACGCCTGTGAAAAATCCTGTGCTTGTACAACCTGTCATTGCATCGTTCGCGAAGGTTTTGACTCACTAGAAGAAAGTAGTGAACTCGAAGATGACATGTTAGACAAAGCATGGGGGTTAGAACCAGAAAGTCGTTTAAGTTGCCAGGCGTTGGTGGCGGATGAGGATTTAGTGGTGGAGATACCACGTTATACTATCAATCACGCCCGCGAACACTAATGCTCGTTATATTTCGCGTTGTAGGGGTGTTGGCTTCTTTCGAGTACTTGGGTCACATACTTTTGTATGCTCCCCAAGATACTCTCAATTGCCGCCTACCTACAACACGAACTATTTAGAGCATTGAATAGTTTGTTATATTTCGCGTTGTAGGGGTGTTGGCTTCTCTCGAGTACTTGGGTCACATACTTTTGTATGCTCCCCAAGATACTCTCAATTGCCGCCTAGCTACAACGTGAATTATTTAAAAAATCAAAATACATGTCATGCTTCACACTGTAGCGTTGTTAGCTTCTTTCGCTAACCCTAGTCACATACTTTTGTATGCTCTCCAAAATACTCTCATTTGCCGCCTAGCTACAACGTGAATTATTTAAAAAATCAAAATACATGTTATGCTTCACGCTGTAGCATTGTTGGCTTCTTTCGCTAACCCTAGTCACATACTGGTGTATGCTCCTAGGGATTAGCTCATTTGCCGTCTAGCTACAATGTGAATTATTTAAAAAATAACAGAAAATCGTCCTTAATATCTATTTATGTATGTAATAAGGGCGATTTTTTGTTGTATTTTAATATTTTACTTATTATTGATTTTTGTTTTTTTGAAAGTGAAATTCAACTCTTAATATTTTATTTAATTTTAATAAATTAATTATTTATATATTATGAAATTTTTTTTGTTTTATTTATTTGCTGATTTAAAGTTAGTAATTAAATTATCACTTTGTGCGCTTTGTTTTTTATGTTATAGATAATGTCGATATTGAGTAGTTACCTTTGGATTAAAATACAATGATTCAATGTTTATATAAATGCTAATTAAATAAAGTTGGAGATAAAAAGGAATTTTATCATGAAATGGAAATATCGATTTGGCGCAGTGGCTGGTAATACACTTGAATATTATGATATTGCTGTTTTTGCGGCAATATCGAGTTATCTCAGCGCAGAATTAGAGCGGCTAGGCTATAACCAAGCGACAGAGATGGTATGGGGTATATTTGCTTTGCGTTTTATTATTCGGCCTGTTGGCGCTTATATTATAGGGAGGTATGCCGACAGTGTTGGTAAAAAGTCCGCATTGGTTTTAACAAGTTTTATAACAGGGACAGCTACACTATGCATGGCATTATTACCTATTAATTTATTAGGGAATTACACTCCTATTGCCATTTTAATTTTGCAAATGGCACTATCATTTAGTTTTGCAGGAGAATATCCATCATTAATTACTTACCTTTTTAATAACTCTAAGAATAATGAAAACTCAAGGTTATCAGCCATAATCAATGGCAGTACAGCATTCGGTATTATTATTTCACTTACAGTTGTATTTGCTTTGGAATTTTTTTTAGAACCAGAGATGATGCAAAGTATTGGATGGCGAGTTCCCCTGTTTTTAGGAGTGCTTAATATTGCTATTAGCTTTTGGTTTAGAATGAAATTGCCTAATAATTCAAGTGAAAAAATAAAATCAGTACCTATTAGTTATATGGATATGTTTTTTGTTTTTTTATTAACCATACCTGGAAATGTGCTCTTCTTTGTGCAGCATGTTTCAACAGCTATGTTTCTTGAAAAAATGCAAATGATAGAAGATAGGACTGTATGGGCACTGTTATTGTCAATTTTACTTCTATCTTTTATGTTAATTTGTGGCTGGCTTACCGACAAATATAATATTTTGGAAAAGGTATATAACCTCGGTGTGATAGGAATGGTGTTTTTATCAATTCCTATATTTTTATTAATTAGCAGTCAATCTATAATATTAACTATTATTTCTCAATTAATTATCAATATATATGCAGCAATGATTCTAGCAACGACCCCCTTTATGTTGTTTAAAGCGGCAAAAGGAAAGGTTGTTACACTTGCGTTAGGTTTTAACTTTACAGCAATGCTTTTTGGTGGTGTCTCACCTTTGATTACAACTTATCTTGCTAATATTAATATAGCCTATGTGGGCTTATTTCTAACATTGTGTGGTGCACTTCGATTTTTAATTTATAAAAAACCATCTAAAGATTTTGAAATAGAGACAAAAACGGGAAGTTAAACTTTATTAAGGAATTGATATGAATGCTGAAAGCCAAGTTTTTGAAGATATATGTAGTAATTTTAAAAATGAATTTATAAATATTTTTGATTGGCATGATGTTGATGTTACCTATTTCTGTGTTGATTTAAAAAATAAAACAATGCATATAGCATCTAATAATTATGAATGGCAATTAATAAGTTTAAACAGTGGGTTGGATCTTTTGGTGGAAGAAAGATTAAAATCGAGCATCCAATATTGGAATAATTACCCGGAAGTTTTCATGAAGATTCTAGCTAAATCGAAAAAAAGTAAATTTAAAGTTGATTTTTGTAATAGATATGGGAGTACATTTGAAATTACTACTGTAAATTCAAATAAGCAGCTCACATTATCTGAAATGTTATCTATTTATAAGCATCGTCCCATGATTTCTGAGTATGCCCACCAGCTTTGGAAAAAAAATCCTGACGTTACTTTACCGATGAGAGCGAATATTCCTATAAAGGCGCAATTATTAGGGCAAACAAAGAATGTTGCACCGGAACTATTAAATCCTCAAAAATATATGCGTTTTGGCCATATTCGTTTTACACGAAAAGAGATGATAACCATACGCCTACTGCTTTCGCACTGTAAGGTAAAAGAAATCAGTTATATTCAAGGTTGTTCAGAAGCCAGTGAAAATAGACGAATTCAAAAGATCAAAGAAAAGTTGGGGTTCCCTTATGTTTCATCAAGCGGCTTGTTTACAGCATTAAAAGAGCAAGGTATTACACTAGCTTGTTTGGAAACTCTTATCGATTTACCTCTCACAAACAGTATAATGAAGAATAACTGAAAAAGATCCGTTGGTATGATTCAAAGGGCTATAATTCGAAAAATAGTTGTTCATATAATGAGAGAAAATGATGAGTTTAAAATGGTCAAATAGCCGTGAAATCGGTGAAGCACTGTATGACGCATTTCCAGATGTTGATCCAAAAACGGTGCGCTTTACCGATATGCACCAGTGGATTTGCGATTTAGAAGAATTTGATGATGATCCGCAAAAATCGAACGAGAAAATCCTAGAAGCGATTTTGTTAGTTTGGCTGGATGAATTCGAATAAGTAGGGTTTCCCCTAAAAACCGAGTGACTGCCAGAAATAGTGCTCGGTTTTTTATTTTATATCAGCACTATAATGATATCCCTATTGGTATTTATCAGTTAAGGTAATGCCATCTGCCGACAGAATAAATGGGCTTTTACTGTCTGCAAAAATAGACAAAGTGAGAAAAACGATGACAAAACAAATTATGCCAGTAATGATTTCTTGTGAGCCTGCTGCACCTTGTTGGGGCGAAGGCGCATTGTTAAGCTCTAGCGATAAAGGGATGACAATCCACCTGAAACATGCAGGTAAATTATGTGCAGTACAAAGCGCTGGCCGTAAATTAGATGGCCAAGGGATCCGCAATGTAGCTTTGGCTGGCGAAGGCTGGGATTTAGAAAAAAGCTGGGCATTTTGGCAAGGTTTTCGTGCGCCAAAAGGGGCTAGAACGATTGAATGGCCAGTACTGCCAGAAGCGGATCGCAAAGAGTTAGAAAACCGTATTCGTACCATTGATTGGGTACGTGATGTGATTAACGCACCGGCAGAAGAGTTAGGCCCAGAACAACTCGCACAACGCGCCATCGATTTACTCTGCACTGTCGGCGCACAAGACATTAGCTACCGTATTATTAAAGGTGATGATTTATTAGAACAAGGTTATACCGGTATTCATACGGTTGGTCGTGGTTCAAGTCGTCCACCTGTATTTTTGGCGTTGGATTACAACCCAGGAGCCAACCCAAATGCCCCTGTATTTGCTGCGTTAGTGGGTAAAGGAATTACTTTCGATTCAGGCGGCTATAGCATCAAACCATCATCCTCAATGAATTCAATGAAAGCCGATATGGGCGGTGCAGCAACATTGGCAGGTTCATTGGCATTGGCGATTTCACGTGGCTTACAAAAACGTGTGAAAATGTTCCTGTGCATTGCTGACAATATGGTTAGCGGCAATGCATTCAAATTGGGTGATATTATTCGTTACCGCAATGGTAAATCCGTTGAAATAATGAATACAGATGCTGAGGGTCGTTTAGTCCTAGCCGATGGCCTGATTGATGCGAGCAAAGAAAAACCAACGTTAATTATTGATGCAGCAACCTTGACGGGCGCAGCGAAAACTGCCGTGGGTAATGACTACCATTCTGTATTGAGTTTCGATGACAAGTTAGTTGCTGATTTAATGAACGCTTCAGACGCTGAGTTTGAACTGTTCTGGCGTTTACCACTGGCAGAGTTCCATCGCCAGCAATTACCGTCTAGTTTTGCGGATTTGAACAATATTGCGGCACCATCGCACACAGCAGGCGCAAGCACCGCTGCGGCATTTTTATCGCATTTTGTCGAAAATTATCGTCAAAATTGGGTGCATATTGACTGCTCAGCGACTTACCGTAAATCTGCAGTTAGCTTATGGGCAGAAGGCGCAACGGGTACAGGTGTAAGAACATTAGCTAACTTATTAATCAGTAAATCAAAGTAGCGAATGTTTGATTGATAACAGGCACGGGAAGGTGACTTTTCGTGCCTATTTTTTTACCTTGACGTATTTGCGAGTATAATAAGCGATTATTTTTAATAGCAGGGGATTGGCAATGTCGCAGCAATCGAATAATAACAGTTCCAACCAAGAAACTGAGATCCAATTTACTGAATTAACAGTGCCGAAAGGTTCATCACTTAAATTAAGTGTGTTAGAAGATCAGCCACAAGCCATTGTTGACGCGCTTACTGAATTTTTTAAACAACACAAAGTGGTCAGACGCGGTTTCATGGTCTCCGCAACAGAGAGCGATTCTGCTAAAGAAGCGCCTATCTTAATGATAGCGTTGGAGTTTACCACAGGAGCAGAAAATATTGATTCAATTATCCATGGGGCTGGGACGCTTGCTTGTGAGTTTTTAGCTGATGACGAGTCTATTGATTTTTGTGTGGTGAATGAAAATGAACAAGGTGTTAGCCATTTTATTACTCAACACGTTCAGCCTTTTTACCAGCGTCGTCTTGGTAGCTTCTTGCGGGACACAATCCCAGTAAAAAACACCTAATAATTCCATGTATAGAGTGAGGGAAATATTTTTTCTCACTCATAAAATGCATATTGCTCATTTATTAAATATATATTCTGCTTACTATTTAAAAAATATTATTTCATTTCTCTGTTTTTCTCTCCCATCATTTTTTCCGTTTTGTCTGATAGGTGTTCTAATCACATTCTGTTAAATTGTTTCGATAATTGAAATAATATCAGCAGTATTTATCTGTGTGTGTTTTTAAACATTTCTAAGTATGTAGAGGGTTTTAATCTCCTGTTAAAACCTTAAAAAACAGAATCAATTTTAACTAATTAAAGGGCGGGCGGTAATGAAACAACAATCAAGTTGGGCTTCATTGGCGGGTCTCAAAACCAAAAAGCGTTATTTAGCACTTGCGTTGGCATCGGTAGTGGCATTGGCTGGTTGTGATAATACAGATGAAACAACCAAAAATGAGCCAAATGTTTCAACCACAGCGCCAGAAAATCAAACCAAAACAGCGCCAGTTGCAGAGCAGAAAAAAGCAGCACCGAAACTTTCCACTGAAGAAATGATAAAAAAATACGCAGGGAAAGATTTAACTATTTTGGATGCATCTGAATTACAGCTTGATGGTGCGAGTGCCATGGTGGTGACATTCTCGGTTCCACTACAAGCAAACCAAGACTTTGGCCAGTACATTAACCTCATTGATGTTAAAGCGGGTAAGTTAGATGGCGCTTGGGAACTGTCTGATAACCAAATGGAACTCCGTTTTCGCCATCTTCCGCCATCTAAAGAGTTAAACTTAACCATTAACCCGGGTATTAAAGCGGTTAATGAGCGTACGACGACCGAAAATTTTGAGAAAAAATTGACCACTGCACAAATCATCCCAACCGTTGGTTTTGCAAGTAAAGGCTCTTTATTGCCTAGCAAGGTTGCTCAAGGCTTACCTGTGATTGCCTTGAACGTTGATAAGGTCGACGTCAATTTCTTCCGTGTGGATGAAAAGCAATTACCACAATTTTTAGCACAGTGGCAGTATCGTAGTAATTATGAGTATTGGTATTCCGAAGAGTTTCTTGACAAAGTGGAGTTGGCTTATACCGGCCGCTTTGACTTAAATCCAGATAAAAATACCCGCCAAACCATTTTACTGCCGTTGAAAGATATCAAAGAGTTACAGCAAGATGGCGTGTATTTGGCCATCATGCAAAAAGCAGGCAGCTATAGTTATCAATTCCCTGCAACTGTCTTCACATTGAGTGATATTGGTGTATCACTACACAGTTACCAAGACCGTGTCGATGTTTTCACTCAATCCTTAGCGAAAGGCTCTGCAATTAAAGGCGTTGAGCTGCGTATTTTGGATGAAAAAGGCCAGTTAGTAACAAAAGGTACGACAGATGGCGATGGTCATGCTCAGCTAGATAAATTAGCGGGTGGAAAATTATTGCTGGCAACCCATGAAGGGCAAACCAGTATGATTGACCTCACTCAGCCAGCACTTGATTTATCTGAATTCGATATTTCAGGGCCAGAAGGCTACGCAAAACAATTTTTCACCTTCGGTCCTCGAGATTTATATCGCCCAGGTGAATTATTGCTGGTAAACGGCCTATTGCGTGATGGCGATGGTAACCCAGTCAAAACTCAGCCAGTTAAAGTTGATGTATTAAAAACTGATGGGCAAGTGGTTCGCAGTTTTGTTTGGCAACCAGAAGAAAACCAAAATGGCTTGTATCAATATCAATTTGAAATTCCTAAAAATGCAGAAACAGGCGGTTGGTCGCTTCGCTTTGATTTAGGTGATGGTTCACCACTGCGTTATTACAAATTTAATGTTGAAGATTTCATGCCAGAACGTATGGCACTGGAAATTGAGGGGAGTGATGTCCCTCGTTTAACAAGTCAATCTGTCGATTTTGATATTCAAGGTCGTTATTTATACGGTGCGCCAGCGGCTGATAACCAGCTACAAGGGCAAATTGTCTTAAAAGCAGCTCGGGAAGCGGTCGCAAAATTACCTGGTTTTGAATTTGGTGCTGTCAATGAAGAAGGTTTACCACGTAAGTTGGACGAGTTTGACTTGACGCTGGACAGCAACGGTGAAACCGTGATTTCAATTCCAAATAGCAATTGGAGTTCAACACGTTCACCTATTTCGGCTGTGTTACAGGCAAGTTTGCTTGAGGCTGGCGGACGTCCTGTGACGCGCCGTGCCGAGCAAGCCATTTGGCCTGCGGAAAAACTGGTCGGTATTCGCCCATTATTTGCGAAAAAAGAAATTTATGATTACCGCACTGACCGTTATGTAAAACGTCACAATGTGGATGAAAATTCACTCGCAGAATTTGAATTAGTCATGGCTGATGCCGCAGGTAACAAACTGGCAGCAGAAAACTTAACCGTGCGTTTAGTGTATGAGCGTCGTGATTATTACTGGAGTTGGTCTGAAAGTGGTGGTTGGTCTTCAAATTATGACCAAAAAGACCTCGTTATGGCGAATGAAAATATTGCTATTGCTAAAGACGGAACAGCGAAAGTGTCTTTCCCTGTGGATTGGGGGGCATTCCGCCTAGAAGTTGTTAACCCTGAAAATCAGCTAGTGTCGAGCGTCCAGTTTTGGGCAGGGTATTCATGGCAAGATAACACAGGGGGAAGTGGCTCTGTTCGTCCTGACCAAGTGAAACTCAGCTTGAATAAGCCTGCGTACTTACCGGGTGAAAAAGCTAAAGTTCGCATTGAATCTCCTAAAGCCGGTAAAGGGTATATATTGCTCGAATCGAGCAACGGTCCATTGTGGTGGGAAGAAATTGATGTGCCAGAAAAAGGCTTAGACGTTGAAATCCCAGTCAATAAAGAGTGGGCTCGTCATGACCTGTACGTCTCAGCAGTTGTGGTGCGCCCAGGAGACGATTCTAAAGAAGCAACGGTAAAACGCGCGGTGGGTGTGTTGCATTTACCAATCGCAGATGAAAACCGTAAGATTGCTTTAGCACTCTCCGCGCCAGATAAAATGCGTCCAAACCAAGACTTAACGGTAAAAATTAAAGCGACAGCACAAGATGGCAAACCGTTACCTGAAAAAGTGAATGTGTTGTTATCTGCGGTTGACACTGGCGTATTGAATATCACAGATTTCAAAACCCCAGACCCGTATGATGCCTTTTTTGGCCGTAAGCGCTATGGCGTTGACCAATATGACGTTTATGGTCATTTAATTGAAGGACAAGGTAAGGTTGCTAACTTGCGCTTTGGTGGTGACAGCGAGGATGCTGCATTAGAGCGTGGTGGTATGAAGCCACTCACTGAAGTGCAAATTATTGCGGAGCAAGCCAAGCCTGTCACATTAAATAAAGACGGCGAAGGTGAAATTAGCCTCGCTATCCCTGATTTTAACGGGGAACTACGTGTGATGGCCCAAGCATGGAATGAAAAAGAGTTCGGCCATGCGGATAGCAAAGTGATTGTCGCGGCACCATTAGTGACACAAATGTCGATGCCACGTTTTATGGCTGGTGGTGATAAGTCTTACTTTGCGCTTGATTTGACCAATATGACGGATAATACACAAAATGTGACCGTCAATTTCAAAGCATCAGGAATGGTGAAACTTGATGGTGTCAGCAGCCGTGAGGTGGAGTTACCAAAAGGCAAACGTACCACGATTAATCTACCTGTCAGAGCAGACTACGGCTTCGGTGAAGGCGAAGTGTCAATGACCATTAATGGTGTGAAAATTCAAGGCGAAGCCAATAAAGATTACAGTAATAGTTGGAAAGTCGGGGTTCGTCCGGCACAACCAGCAGAAACTGTTTCTTTTGCAACTGCTATTGAGCCAGGCACCTCATGGGCGTTGCCAACTAACCAAATTGCCGGGTTACAACCCGATACCCTAGAAGGGCAAGTACTATTAACCAGCCGCCCACCGTTAGATGTTTCTCGTTATATTAGAGAGCTATTTGCTTACCCATACGGCTGTTTAGAGCAAACTATCAGTGGGTTATATCCATCATTATTCTCAACTCAAGCTGAGCTGAATAAGATAGGGATTAAAACGCAAACAGATGCGGATCGCCATAAAGCGATTGAAATTGGTATTCCGCATTTGTTAAGTATGCAACGTAATGATGGCGGCTTCTCGTTATGGGATAGAAACGGTCGCGAAGAGTATTGGTTAACCGCATATGCGGCGGATTTCTTGAATAAAGCGAATCAGCGTGGGTTTACGGTTCCGCAAGACGCTATCAGTAACGCAAACACGCGCTTATTGAGCTATTTACAAGATGGTAGCCAAATCAATTATCCTTATACGGAAAATCAGGCAGGTGCGCGTTTCGCAACTCAAGCTTATGCAGGCTTAGTGTTGGCGTCACAGCAAAAAGCACCTTTAGGCGCATTACGTCAACTTTATAACCAAAGAGATCATGCAGCGAGTGGTTTACCGCTCGTTCAGCTTGGTGTTGCGTTGAACTTGATGGGGGATAAATCACGTGGTGAGAGCGCGGTGATTGACGGACTGAAAAAACAACGTAACCGCTACAGCTATGTAGGGGATTACGGTTCGGTGATCCGTGATGACGCGATGATTGTTGCGCTATTAAATGAATATAATTTAATGCCAAAATCCCGTGACCAAAAACTACAAACTTTGTCTAATAACTTGACTTCTCAACGTTATTTCTCGACACAAGAGAGCAATGCGTTGTACTTAGCGGGCCGTTTCTACTTAAATGAAAGTGAAGCTCCATGGAAAGCAACGATTAATGGCCAAGAACCTCCGATGGTTTCAGATAAACCCGTGAGTGAGTTCTTGAGTAAAGCACAATTAGAAACAGGTTATAGCATCGAAAACACGGGAACCAATACGCTATACACACGCCTAAACGTGGTGGGTTATCCACAACATTCGCCGAAGCCAAGTTCGAATGTGCTGGGTATCACTCGTAGTTACTATGATATGAAAGGTAACCGCATTTCGTTAGATAGGCTAAGAAGCGGTGAAATGGTGGTGGTTAAATTGGAAGTTCAAGCATCCCAAAGCGTACCAGATGCGCTAGTGGTTGACTTACTACCAGCGGGCTTAGAACTGGAAAACCAAAATTTAGCGAACAGTAGCGCTAATTTGAGTGAGTCTGCGCCGAACCTGCAAGAACTGATTGATGATATGCAGCAATCACAAATTCGCCATATGGAATACCGTGATGACCGTTTTGTGGCTGCCGTTGAAGTTCAGCAGTATCGCCCAACGACATTAGTCTACTTAGCACGTGCAGTGACACCGGGTGTATATAGCATTCCAGTACCACAAGTTGAATCAATGTATGTCCCTGATTGGCGCGCGACGGGCTATTCTGATGGCCAATTAGAAATCGTTCGTTAATCACCGCTAAACTGAGCCCTTATATATTGATATATAAAGTATAAGGGCTCTTTTAATTTATTTTCGGTACTCCCATCAATGAAAAAATGGTTACGCCGCACAGGCATTGCACTGGTTCTGTTGGTCATTATTTTGCCACTGGCTTTTCTAGCGGCTGATAAAATATGGCCGTTGCCGATTAAGCAAATTGAAATGGCTCGAACTGTGGTTGCTGCGGATGGCACACCATTGTGGCGCTTTGCAGACAAAGAAGGTATTTGGCGCTTTCCGGTTACACTCGATGAGGTTTCTCCTGATTTTATTGAAGCGTTATTAACGTATGAAGACCGCCATTTTTATCGCCATCCGGGGGTAAACCCGTTTTCGCTAGTTAGGGCCGCGGGGCAGTTTGTGAGTTCAGGGCGTATTGTGTCGGGCGGTAGTACCATTTCGATGCAAGTTGCACGGTTAATTGATCCCCATGAAAGAACATTGGGCGGTAAGCTGAAACAGCTTTGGCGTACGGCTCAGCTTGAGTATCATTACTCAAAAGATGAAATTTTAGAAATGTATTTAAACCGCGCTCCGTATGGTGGAACCATTGAAGGTATTGGAGCCGCTAGCTGGGTATATTTGAATAAGTCACCAGCAAAATTGACGGCGAGTGAAGCGGCTCTCTTTGCTGTTCTACCTCAAGCTCCTAGCCGTTTAAG
The DNA here is from genome assembly GCF_033681625.1 of Providencia sp. PROV109. Lineage (NCBI taxonomy): Bacteria > Pseudomonadati > Pseudomonadota > Gammaproteobacteria > Enterobacterales > Morganellaceae > Providencia > Providencia sp. PROV109. Next base: position 3,015,741 of record NZ_CP096320.1, on the reverse strand, counting down.
GCCAGACCGTTATCCACAAAGGGCACAAGCCGCTCGTGATAAGGTGTTAGACAGGTTAGAGGAATACCAAGTTTGGAGCCCTGAAAAAGTTGCCGATATTAAACAAGAACAAATTTGGCTAGCACCGCGGAAGAATCCGCATTCTGCTCCTTTGCTTGCAAGGCGTGTGACTAAAAATACGCAAGACCCCATCATTGAAACCACTATCGACGCCAGTTTGCAAAGGCAACTGGAAGACATGGCAATGAATTGGAAAAACCAACTACCAAAACAAACTTCACTGGGGATTTTGGTGGTTGATCATACGGATATGGCAGTAAAAGCTTATATTGGCTCAATTGATTTCCAAGATGATAGCCGTTTTGGTCATGTGGACATGATTAGCGCTTGGCGCTCTCCAGGCTCAACGTTAAAACCTTTTTTATATGCATTAGCGATGGATGACGGGCTCATCCATGCGGAGTCGTTATTACAAGATGTACCGAGGCGCTTTAATGATTACCGTCCGGGGAACTTTGACAGTGGTTTTAATGGGCCAGTGAGTGTTAGTGATGCACTCGTTCGTTCATTAAATTTACCCGTAGTTCAGTTATTAGATGTGTATGGTAGTAAACGATTTACGGCTCAACTGCGTAATGTTGGGACTGAGCTGCGCTTTCCGTTAGGGAGTGAACCAAACTTGTCGCTGATTTTAGGCGGCACAGCCACACGGATGGAAGATTTGGTTTCCGCTTACAGCGCATTTGCGAGAAAAGGTTATGTGTCGCCGCTACGTTTTAAACCAACCGATGAAATTCGCGATAGAGCGCTGATGTCACCGGGAGCCGCGTGGATAGTGCGCCGTATTATGGGCGGGGAAGCACGCCCTGTTCCTGAGGCTAATTTATCAGGGCAACTTAATTTAGCATGGAAAACGGGAACCAGTTATGGTTATCGAGATGCGTGGGCGATTGGTGTTAATCCGCGTTATACCATCGGTGTTTGGGTCGGACGACCGGATGCAACGCCTGTTGCAGGGCAGCTAGGCTTTGCCACTGCTATCCCGATTATGAATCAAATCAATGGAATGTTACTGAGCAAAATTTACCTATCTCATGAACCGTTGCCGAAAGATGTGAAGCCTGCCAGTGTTAGCCAAGCAGTGATTTGCTGGCCGGGAGGAACGGCATTACTGAAAGATGATAATAATTGCCGCCAAAGGCGCCTAAGTTGGATCTTGGATAATACGATCCCACCCACTTTAATGGCACGAGACCAAGAGTCACTCTTAGGGTTAAGACAAAAAATCTGGGTAAATAACAAAGGGCTACAAGTGGCGGCAGATTGCCCGAATGCACAGGAAAAAGAGGTACATTTATGGCCGATCACGGTGGAGTCATGGTTACCGAGTAGTGAAAAACGGGAAAATCGATTACCTAAAGCAGATTTAGCTTGCCCTCCATTGAAGTTAGAAACGCCGCCATTATTGATTTCCGGTATACGTGATGGTGAAGTATTACAGCGCTTGCCAGGAAAAACCAGTTTAGATTTGCGTTTAGTCACACAGGGTGGGCAGGGGCAGAAATGGTGGTTCTTAAATGGAGAACAGGTGAACACAACAGAGCAAAATGGTTCTATTTTGCTGACACTCGATAAAAGTGGAAACTACCAAATTTCAGTATTGGATTTAAGCGGCCAAGTGACGGCAATGAGTTTTAGAGTGAAGTAATAGATGAAAAACGTGACTTACCCGAAAAAATAGTGTTTTTTGCTATAAAAAGTTTAACAAAATGTTGTTGTGACTGTAGGAAATTGTAATCAGAGCCCCTATAATCATCGCCTTATTTTTCTTTTTCCTAGACATGGTTGCTTTTGAAGTTTAAAAGCCTAACAATAGAATTAGAAATAATATAAAAAACTACAACATGCCTATTTTAAGTTCTTGCATCCTAAGTTACAGGGAAGAATAAAGAATAAAGGCCTAATGAATCGCTAAGAGGTTATTTATGACTGTTCAACGTACATTTTCTATTATTAAACCAAACGCTGTGAAGAAAAACGTTATTGGTGCAATTTACAACCGTTTTGAAAGCGCGGGTTTCACAATCATCGCTGCTAAAATGATGCATTTAACTCGTGAGCAAGCTGAAGGCTTCTACGCTGAACACAAAGGCCGTCCTTTCTTTGAAGGTCTGGTTGAATTCATGACTTCAGGCCCTATCATGCTGCAAGTGTTAGAAGGTGAAAATGCAATCCAACGTCATCGTGACCTGATGGGCGCAACTAACCCAGATAACGCGTTAGCAGGTACTTTACGCGCAGACTACGCAGACAGCTTCACTGAAAACGCAACTCACGGTTCAGACTCTGAGGAATCTGCTGCTCGTGAAATCGCGTATTTCTTCACTGCGGATGAAATCTGCCCACGCTAAGACTTCTTTAACTAATGCATTAGCATTATTGTTATAAAGTTTGTACAATGCGACGCCCTGCTATGATTAGCGGGGCGATTATATTTTTAAGACTGCAAAAATTACGTCGTGCTATACTCATTACTAGCACTGCCGAAAGTGTAACAACGAGGCAATACACCATGTCTGATATGACGACAGATGCACAATGTGCAACTTCTTCTGCTATTTCTGTCACGCCAGATAAAACGAATCAAAAAACCAATTTACTTGATTTAAACCGCAAGCAAATGCGTGAGTTCTTTGCCCAAATGGGTGAAAAACCGTTCCGCGCGGATCAGGTCATGAAATGGATCTATCATTATTGCTATGATGATTTTGACCAAATGACCGATATTAATAAAGTTCTTAGAGCAAAACTAAAAGAAGTCGCGGAAATCCGTGCACCGGAAGTCGTTGACGAACAGCGCTCATCAGATGGTACCATTAAGTGGGCTATCAAAGTGGGTGACCAACTGGTTGAAACTGTATATATCCCAGAAGCAGATCGTGCAACATTGTGTGTCTCTTCACAGGTTGGTTGTGCGCTGGAGTGTAAATTCTGTTCCACGGCGCAACAAGGCTTCAACCGTAACTTACGTGTTTCGGAAATCATTGGTCAGGTTTGGCGAGCTGCAAAAATTATTGGTTCACTGAAATCCAGTGGACGCCGTCCAATTACCAACGTTGTAATGATGGGAATGGGCGAACCATTACTGAATTTGAATAATGTCGTCCCTGCGATGGAAATTATGTTAGATGACTTCGGTTTTGGTTTATCTAAGCGCCGTGTCACGATTTCCACTTCCGGTGTTGTACCTGCACTGGACAAATTAGGGGATATGATTGATGTCGCGTTAGCGATTTCATTGCATGCGCCAACAGATGATATCCGCGATGATATCGTTCCAATTAATAAAAAATACAATATTGAAACCTTCCTCAACAGTGTGAATCGTTATTTAACGAAATCGAATGCCAATGCAGGACGAGTAACCGTTGAGTATGTGATGTTAGATCACGTGAACGATAGTGTTGAACAAGCTCATCAATTAGCGGAATGTTTAAAAAATACACCGAGCAAAATCAACTTAATTCCATGGAACCCGTTCCCTGGAGCGCCATACGGTAGAAGTTCGAATAGTCGTATTGACCGCTTTTGTAAAGTATTGATGGGATATGGTTTTACTACGATAGTACGCAAAACACGCGGTGATGATATAGATGCAGCTTGTGGGCAACTTGCTGGCGATGTGATCGACAGAACAAAACGAACGTTGAAAAAACGCTTAGCAGGGGAACCTATCAAGGTAAAAACAGTCTGATTTATAAATATGTTTGAATCAGTGAATTAAGTTATGGTTTAGGGCGTTTTAGAGTTAGGCAAAACGCCTTTGTTCACCTACAATAGTAGAAGCAATAAGAAAAATTTAATTGTTGTTTCAACATGATGATAAATTATTGACGAGTAAAGCTGCTCAATGCTTGCTTTATATATTTTTAACTTGGAAATAGTGTTGCCAGCAAATGACTATCGAAAATAATACCGAACAGACTACGACGACAGTAGGACAATTATTGACGCAAGCACGTGAGCGCATGGGGCTAACCCAAGATGTTGTTGCAGAACGATTATGCCTTAAAATCAGTACGGTAAAAGAGATAGAACAAGATATTGCTCCCGCTGGTGTAGAACCGACGTTTTTACGTGGTTATATTCGCCTTTATGCACGCATGGTAGGTATACCAGAAAGCGAATTAAAAACGTATATGAAAACGGAAGAGCCCGTCACATTAGCCAAAGTTTCTCCTATGCAAAGCTATTCTTTAGGGAAAAAGCGTAAAAAGCGCGAAGGTTGGTTAATGAAACTGACTTGGTTGATTGTGATCGTCCTCATTGCAATGGTTGGTGTATGGTGGTGGCAAGATCATAACGCACAAAAAGATGAATTAGTTTCAATGGCAAATCAAAATGATTTGATTTTGTCTCAGCAAGATAACAGCACAACCCCCGTTGAATTGCCGGCTTCAACAGAGATAGTCTCAACGGATACAGCGCCTGTTACACAGGAAAATACACTTGAATTACAAGGCCAAGAGCCCGTATTAACGGCTGACTCTGTTACAGAGCCAGTTAGAACAATTCCATTACCGAATGCACCACAATCTTCAGTTGCATTAGACAGAACACAAAATACAGAAACGACTGAACCTGTTGCAGTGAGTAGCCAAGCTCTGGTCTTGAATTTTACTGGGCAGTGTTGGTTAGAAATTCGTGATGCGAATAATAAAATTTTATTCAGTGGTACCAAAAATAATGGGGATAAGCTGGAACTTGATGGTCCGCAACCTTATCGTCTGAACATTGGTGCGCCGGCGAATGTGACGGTACAGTTCCAAGGTAACGCTGTTGATTTAAGCCGTTTTATTAAAGCGAAACGTCCAGCAAAATTGAAGTTACCTGAAGCCTAAAAACAAATAGGCAAAAAGAAGCAAACTATATCCGAAAACATCTTTTTTGATAGGCTATGGTTTGCTTTCTTGTGTATAGTTGAGCGTATAAAAATAATCGTTAAAACTATACCACGGTAACAAAGAGTACTATAGGCACAAAAAGTACCACGGTAACAAAGAGCACATGGACGTTCGGAGAATTAAACCAAAATGCATAATGAATCACCGATAAAAAGACGTAAATCCACCCGTATTAATGTAGGTAGCGTACCCGTAGGCGATGGTGCTCCTATCGCTGTCCAGTCAATGACCAATACCCGTACAACTGATGTCGAAGCCACAGTTCGCCAAATAAAATCCCTTGAGCGCGTGGGTGTTGATATCGTGCGTGTTTCTGTTCCTACCATGGATGCTGCTGAAGCATTTAAATTGATTAAACAGCAAGTTAGCGTTCCACTGGTGGCTGATATCCATTTTGACTATCGTATTGCATTAAAAGTCGCAGAGTACGGTGTTGATTGCTTGCGTATTAACCCAGGTAATATTGGTAGTGAAGAAAGAATTCGCCAAGTTGTTGATTGTGCACGCCATTACAATATTCCTATTCGTATTGGGGTCAATGGCGGTTCCCTTGAAAAAGACATTCAAGAGAAGTACGGAGAACCAACACCTGAAGCCTTAGTTGAGTCGGCAATGCGCCATGTGGACATCTTAGATAGGCTGAATTTCGACCAATTCAAAGTCAGTGTAAAAGCTTCTGATGTATTTTTAGCTGTCGGCTCTTACCGTTTATTAGCAAATAAAATTGATCAACCTCTGCATTTAGGTATTACAGAGGCGGGTGGCGCACGTGCAGGCTCCGTAAAATCGGCGATTGGCTTAGGAATGTTACTGTCTGAAGGTATCGGTGATACTCTGCGTATTTCTTTGGCTGCAGACCCTGTTGAAGAAGTTAAAGTCGGTTTTGATATTTTAAAATCACTGCGTATTCGTTCGCGTGGCATTAATTTTATTGCTTGTCCAACCTGCTCACGGCAAGAATTTGATGTGATAGGCACGGTGAATGAGTTAGAACAGCGCTTAGAAGATATCATTACGCCAATGGATGTGTCGATTATTGGTTGTGTGGTCAATGGCCCCGGTGAAGCGGAAGTTTCTACGCTAGGTGTTGCAGGCGCAAAAACCAAGAGTGGTTTCTATGAAGACGGTAAACGTCAAAAAGAGCGCTTTGATAATGACAACATCATCGACCAATTAGAGGCTAAAATTCGAGCAAAAGCAGCGATGATGGATGAAAGCAAGCGGATTGAAGTCAACTTAAAAGATTAATTTTGTGTATTCTAATGCCAAGCGACTCATAGAGTCGTTTGGCGTATTTAGAACAAACGCTATATCAATTATCCGCATTTTTTTCTAAAATCGGTCGCTCACCGTACAAATTAACAGATAAATCCCGATTAGTATCAGTAATTGGTGTTTGTTGATTGAACCAGATGATATTTCGCTCTTATAATCAAACTAATGTAATTCTGAAAATAGAGAAATAAAGTGGGAAAAAATATCCAAGCCATTCGCGGCATGAATGATTACTTGCCAGCTGACACGCGTGTATGGCAGAAAATCGAGGCAACATTAAAAAATATTTTACAGGGTTATGGTTTTAGTGAAATTCGTACCCCGATTGTAGAGCAGACCCCGCTATTTCGCAGAGCGATAGGTGAAGTGACGGATGTCGTTGAAAAAGAAATGTACACTTTCAATGACCGTAACGATGAAAGTCTGACATTACGCCCTGAAAATACCGCAGGTTGTGTACGTGCAGGTATTGAGCATGGTTTGCTGTACAATCAGGAACAGCGTTTGTGGTATTTAGGCCCAATGTTCCGTTATGAGCGCCCACAAAAAGGTCGTTATCGTCAATTTCACCAGTTAGGGGCTGAAGTTTTTGGTCTTGCAGGCCCTGATATCGATGCTGAAGTTATTTTAATGACAGCGCGCTGGTGGAAAGCGTTAGGAATTAGTGAGCATGTAACATTAGAGCTGAACTCGATTGGTTCATTAGAAGCGCGAGCTAATTACCGTGAGGCTTTAGTTGCTTTCTTAGAACAGCATAAAGATAAGCTGGATGAAGACTGCAAACGCCGGATGTACACAAATCCTTTACGTGTTTTGGACTCAAAAAATCAAGAAATTCAGGCTTTATTGAATGATGCACCTGAACTGTTTGATTACCTTGATGTCGAATCACGTGAGCACTTTGATGGCTTATGCAAGTTGTTAGAAGCTGCTGGGGTTCAATACCGCGTAAATCAACGTTTAGTTCGTGGTCTTGACTACTATAACCGCACTGTTTTTGAGTGGGTAACCACGGCGCTGGGTTCACAAGGCACTGTTTGTGCGGGTGGCCGTTATGATGGCCTAGTTGAACAATTAGGCGGTCGTGCAACACCTGCGGTTGGTTTTGCCATGGGTATGGAACGCATGGTGTTATTAGTCCAAGAAGTGAACCCTGAATTTACTGCGGATGCTTCAGTCGCTGACGTTTATCTCGCTTCTTTTGGCGAAAATAGCCAACAAGCAGCGATATTAGTGGCTGAAAAAGTCCGTGATGCACTACCAACACTACGGTTAATGACTAACCACGGTGGTGGTAACTTCAAGAAACAGTTAGCAAGAGCGGACAAACAAGGCGCTAAAATTGCACTGATCTTGGGGGAAGATGAAATTAAAAATAACCAAGTCACAGTGAAAGACTTACGTACTGGCGTACAAGAAACTATTTCGCAGCAACTTATGGCGTCACGCATCGCCGAATTATTAGGTTAAGGAGAGACAAGTGGAAGTCTATACAAACGAAAATGATCAAGTCGATGCGATTAAGCGCTTTTTTGCGAATAATGGCGTGGCATTAGTTATTGGTCTCGTCATTGGCGTTGGCGGTGTATTTGGTTGGAACTACTGGCAGTCCCATAAAACCAATGTACTGCAAGAAAGTGCACAAAAATTTGAAACAGTAAACGCCCAATTACGTTCGGGTTCAGATCAGGCTATTGCTGCGGCGCAAAAATTTGCGGCTGAAACTGACGATGTATACAGTGCGATGATGGGTTTAGAGCTTGCGCAAATTGCAGTGGATAAAGGTGATTTAGCTAACGCACAAACTGCATTGACCAATGCATTAGCCAAAGCAAAAACTGTGGATATGCAAGATTTAATTAACTTGCGTTTAGCACGAGTACAATTGGCTCAAGGTAATGCTGATGGTGCGATAGCGTCAGTGGCAAATATTAAAAGTAAGTCATGGCAAGCAACGGCACAGGATGTCCGTGGCGATGCATTACTCCACAAGGGTGATAAAGCAGGCGCAAAAGCCGCTTACACTCAGGGGTTAGAAAGTGAAGGCTCTCAATCTATTAGAGGTATTTTGACTCTGAAGTTGAACAACGTATCTAATTCATAAGAAGAAAGGAAACGACAAACATGCAGTTGCGCAAAACACTTTTAGTTGGCCTAGTCGCTTCAGCTTTACTTGCCGGTTGTTCCAGCGAAACTGATTCTATTATTATGGCGCCACTTCCACAGGTTGAAAATCAATTCACCCCATCAATTGTTTGGGATAAATCTGTTGGAAATGGTGTTGAACAATTTTATTCTGAATTATCACCGGTTTGGGATGGCTCAGCCGTTTATGCAGCAGACCGCAAAGGTTTAGTTAAAGCCTTTGAACTCGACAGTGGTAAAGAACTATGGTCGGTAGATTTATCTAAACGAACGGGTTTTCTTTCTGCTAATTTATCTGCATTATTATCCGGTGGTTTAACCGTTGATGGCGACAAAATCTTTGTGGGTACTGAGCGTGGAACAGTTATCGCTCTTAACAAAGAAGATGGTCAAGTCGCTTGGGATGTCGAAGTTGCAGGTGAAGCCCTTTCTAAACCTGTAGTGAGTAATGACCTTGTTGTTATTCATACCAGTAATGGTCAACTGCAAGCTTTAGACGTCAATAGCGGGGAAATCAAGTGGACTGTTAACATGGATACCCCATCGTTGTCATTACGTGGTGAATCTGCTCCAGCAGTTGCCTTTGGTGCTGCGATTGTGGGGGGGGATAACGGTCGTGTCAGTGCAGTGTTATTGTCTCAAGGCCAATTAATTTGGCAGCAACGCATTTCGCAAGTGACCAGTTCGACAGAAATCGGCCGCTTAAACGATGTCGATATGACACCAATTATTGATGACGGCAAAGTGTATGCGATTGCTTATAATGGCACATTGGCAGCACTGGATATGCGTTCAGGTCAAATCCTATGGAAACGTGAACTGGGCTCAATCAATGATATGGTAATGTCAGGTGAAAACCTGTACCTCGTTGACCAAAGTGACCGCGTATTGTCTGTTCGTAAAAGCGATGGTGTGACACTGTGGACACAGGAAGACTTACTAAACCGCGGGTTATCTGCACCAGAAATGTATAATGGCTATCTTGTTGTCGGTGACAAAGAGGGTTATCTGCATTGGTTAGACATGAGTACGGGTGGGTTTGTTGCACAAAACAAACTAAACAGCTCTGGTATTCACAGTCGCCCAGTGGTTGCAAGTGATAAACTAATGGTTCAGACAAAAAACGGAACAGTTTACCTGTTAACACGTTAATTTTCTGACAAACCGCCAATTTATCGATAAAATCAACGGTTCCTGAACACAGGAGCCGTTTCGTTTTTTGTTTTCTGAGTTAAAGCCTCAGAATTCCTTTAGTTAATAAAAGTTGTGAGGCATCTAAGAATGATACCCGTCGTAGCGCTGGTAGGGCGTCCAAACGTAGGAAAATCCACGTTATTTAACCGTTTAACCCGTACCCGTGACGCATTAGTAGCGGACTTTCCCGGTCTGACTCGTGATCGCAAATATGGTCGTGCAGAAGTTGAAGGTCACGAATTCATTATTATCGACACGGGTGGTATCGATGGGACTGAGGAAGGCGTAGAAACGCACATGGCCGCACAGTCCTTGCAAGCAATTGAAGAGGCAGATATTGTTCTGTTTATGGTCGATGCAAGAGCAGGGCTAATGCCTGCGGATGAAGGCATTGCTAAACATCTTCGTAGCCGCAAGAAAAAAACTTATTTAGTGGCAAACAAAACAGATGGTATTGATGTCACAACAGCAATCGGGGATTTTTACTCTCTTGGTTTAGGGGAAATTCATCCGATCGCTGCATCACATGGCCGCGGTGTCACTCAGTTAATAGAACAATCGTTAAAACCTTTTGTTGCTGAAGATGAAGAAGAAGTCGAACTGACCGAAGAAGAAGAAAATGCGGCATATTGGGCAGAGTTAGAAGCTCAAGGTGAGCTTGATGAAGACGAAGAAGATGACTTCGATCCAACAACATTACCGATTAAATTAGCCATCGTTGGCCGTCCGAATGTCGGTAAATCGACATTAACCAACCGTATATTGGGTGAAGAAAGGGTTGTTGTGTTTGATATGCCAGGCACAACCCGTGACAGCATTTACATTCCAATGGAACGCGATGAGCGTGAATATATTCTAATTGACACGGCTGGTGTGCGTAAACGTGGTAAAGTTACTGAAACAGTCGAAAAATTCTCTGTAATTAAAACATTACAAGCGATTGAAGATGCGAACGTCGTATTATTAGTTATCGATGCACGCGAAGGTATCTCAGACCAAGATTTATCTTTACTTGGTTTTATCCTCAATGCAGGTCGTTCATTAGTTATTGCGGTTAATAAATGGGATGGTATGAAGCCCGAGGACCGCGAGCACGTGAAGGATATGCTTGAACTGCGTCTTGGTTTTGTTGATTTCGCACGAATTCACTTTATTTCTGCATTGCATGGCAGTGGCGTGGGTAACCTATTTGAATCAGTGCAAGAAGCTTATGAATCTGCAACTCGTCGAGTGGGAACGGCATTATTAACGCGCATCATGAAGATGGCAGAAGATGAGCACCAACCGCCGCTTATTCGTGGTCGCCGTGTTAAAATGAAATATGCCCATGCTGGGGGGCATAACCCACCGATTGTTGTGATCCATGGTAACCAAGTCTCTGATTTACCAGACAGCTACAAACGTTATTTGATGAATTACTTCCGTCGTTCATTACAAGTGATGGGAACGCCAATTCGAATTCTGTTTAAAGAGGGTGAAAACCCATATGCAGATAAGAAAAATAAGCTAACGCCAACTCAGTTACGTAAGCGTAAGCGTTTAATGCAGCATTTGAAAAAACGTTAGTTAATAAGGCACTAATGTAGGTTTAGTTGACCGTATTAAATGCATAAAGCCGTAACAAAACCATTATGTTACGGCTTTTTAATATTATTTAGATTGATACTTTAAGAATAAATATCGCCCTTACGTTATCAAAATATATCATGACGGACAGGGGGAAGAATTAAAGATTGAGGGAAATTATGGACACTCGTTCTTCTACACGTTTAAACAAATATATTAGTGAAAGTGGTATTTGCTCAAGACGTGAAGCTGACCGTTATATTGAGCAAGGTAATGTATTTATTAATGGTAAGCGTGCAGGAATAGGCGACCAAGTTTTTTCTGGTGACGTGGTAAAAGTTAATGGGCAATTAATTGAGCCGCGTAATGAAGAAGATTTAGTGTTAATCGCTCTGAATAAGCCAGTCGGTATTGTCAGTACGACAGAGAGTGGTGAAAAAGATAATATTGTTGATTATGTTAATCACAGTACCCGAATTTTCCCAATTGGCCGTTTAGATAAAGACTCTCAAGGGTTGATTTTCCTCACAAACCATGGGGATTTGGTGAATAAAATTTTACGGGCAGGAAATTCCCATGAAAAAGAATATTTAGTTACTGTCAATAAACCCGTTACAGATGAATTTATCCGTGGAATGGGTGCTGGAGTACCGATTCTTGGCACAATGACTAAAAAATGTAAGGTTAAGAAAGAAGCCCCATTTGTTTTTAGAATTACTCTTGTGCAAGGGTTAAACCGTCAAATTCGTCGCATGTGTGAACACTTTGGTTTTGAAGTCACTAAACTTGAACGCGTTCGCATCATGAATGTTAGGTTGACTGGTATTCCTGTCGGGGAGTGGCGAGACTTAACAGATGATGAATTAATTGAATTATTTGATATGATGGAAAAATCTGAGTCAGATATTAAACCGAAAAAAACACAGAAATCAGTTTCTGCTAATAAAGGTAATACAAAGCAAGCATCGCCAAGTAAACCCAAAGTAAAAACAGAAAACCCGACACGTAAAAAGTTTACACAACCAGGTAGAAAAAAGAAAAAACGTTAACGTGCAGGTTTAATGAATAAGGCTGAATAAAAGAGTTGATTAATGCTCTTTATTATCGGCCTTTGTATTTTACAGAAAAATTAATTTCAAATGGTTTAATGCTATCTAGCAATATATTTTTTTACAGGTTTACTATCAGCCCAACATCTAACCAACTCTGTTGTGTTTTTTGCGCAATATTATTATCAAACAGTTTCTTAGCCGCACGGATCGTAGCATCAGCAAATTCGATAAATGTCGCTTTCTTTGTCACTCTATTGTCAGACACTGCTTCCAGCCAAATTTTACCGGCGATATCCCACGTATAGCCACCAAGGCTCTTAGCTAATAAGTAAAAGGCTCTATTTGGAATGCCTGAATTAATATGTACGCCGCCATTATCAACAAAAATAGGTAAATCTTGATATTGAGACATATGGCCAACTTGTGGATCTCTGACCTCATCAGAAAGATAATAAGCGTCGCCTGGATTTATCATCGAACGTAGGGCAGGTGCATTTATTTGGTCAATAAATAAATTTTCTCCAAGTAGCCAATTAGAGGTATTGGCTGTTTCATTATTTAAATATTGTTTGACCATAATCCCAAGTACATCTGCGACAGACTCATTAAGAGCACCAGACTGGAAAGAATATCTAAAATTAGCTTTTGAACTAATAAAACCATGAGCAAGTTCGTGAGCAATTATATCAATGTCGTTATAGAATGGGCCAAAAACGATTCCATCCCCGTCACCAAAGAAAATAGCTTGAGAATTCCAAAATGCGTTAGCGTAGTTTGTTCCATAATGAATAACCGCATTAATATCAGCAGAACAGCCAAAAATTTGGTCAATATTTAATTTTTCCTTGAAAAAGGTACGAATAACACCAATTGAATTAAATACTTGCCCAGCGGGTTTTGATGGTGCTTGAGTGTCTTCTTCGCACATAATTACCGCATAGTCATCATGTGGCATATGACTATCTGGAGAAAGCCCTGAACGCTCACAAATTGGCAGGTCAGAATGCCAGTGATGTTTATGTGGAATAGGGCGCTGAGCATCACGAATAAAACGGTTATAGCGCTTTCCTGTCGTATCTATAGGGCAAGATGAAAGATTATTGCGATGAAATAATGCATCTTCATGTGAATAGGTTCGGCTCATAATATCATTGATATGAGTGAGCGTTGATTTTAAGTCAGTATGACCTGCTTTAGTCACTAAATTGGCTAATAAGCAAGGTGAGAGTAAAGAACGGCCTAAAATTTGATTCATATTATAACTCCATTCAGTTGGGTGAAATGGAATCATAATCTGTTGTGATAATTTTGTAACTAGTTGATATATAAGCTTTAAAATCAATTGCTGTTATTTTATATTAGAAAGGTAGAACGGTTATCTTTCTACCTTAATTTATAAACTAATGTTATTAATTATGGCGAAACCCACTCTTTATTTAGGATTAAAAATTCAGTATAGAGAGCAGCTTCTTGGCTATTAGGTTCAGGATGATAGTCGTATTCCCAGCGGACAAGTGGTGGCATTGACATTAAAATTGATTCTGTTCGGCCTCCACTTTGTAAGCCAAATAATGTACCTCTGTCCCATACCAAATTGAACTCCACATAACGGCCACGACGATATAATTGGAATTGACGCTCTCGTTCACCCCATGAATGATCTTTGCGTTTTTCAACAATCGGCACATAGGCATCTAAAAAGCCATTACCAACGGCTTGAGTGAAGTTAAAACAGGATTCAAAACCCCCTTGGTTAAGGTCATCATAAAATAGCCCACCGACACCACGAGGTTCATTTCTATGCTTCAGGAAAAAGTATTCATCACACCAATTTTTATATTTAGGATAAACATCAGTACCATAAGGGCGGCATAAATCACGAGCAACAGTGTGCCAGTGGATGACATCTTCATGAAAGCCATAAAAAGGGGTTAAATCAAAACCGCCACCAAACCACCAAACAGGCTCGCAACCTTCTTTTTCAGCAATAAAGAAACGGACATTAGCATGGGTTGTCGGAATGTAAGGATTCAGAGGGTGAATGACGAGAGAGACGCCCATTGCTTGATAGCTACGACCAGCAAGTTCAGGGCGATGGGCTGAAGCAGATGCAGGTAATTTTTCTCCTTTAATATGAGAGAAATTAACCCCAGCTTGTTCAAATAATGCCCCTTTGGTTAATACTCGGCTACGACCCCCACCACCTTCAGAGCGTTCCCATGTTTGTTCTAGAAAAGTTTCCTTACCATCTAGCTCAGTGATTTTTTGACAAATAGCCTCTTGCAAGCTTTGCAAATAGGTTTTTATACGTTCAATATCTGGGTAATTCATTGTTTTATAATAGAACCATAGGTAAAAAATAATGGTTAAAGTATACCCTTTTGCTCGAAGAAAGGCATATTGAATATTGATTGTGTGGCAAAAGCAGAGATAATGGCAGAAAGATTAGTTTAAGCAGGCAAATGAGATGGAAATACGAGTCTTTCGACAAAGTGATTATGAAGACGTCCTGACATTATGGGAGCGTTGTTCTCTTAATGAATTTTCAGGGGATCCTGAACTCGATATTGAACGCAAATTACAGTGTGGAGCAGACTTATTTCTAGTGGCTGAAGTTGCCGGGGAAGTCGTTGGCACTATTATGGGGGGGGATGATGGCATTCGTGGTACTGCTGTTTACCTTGCCGTTCACCCTGAATACCGTGGCCGTGGTATTGCGAATGCATTAGTGAGTAGACTAGAAAAAAAACTGATCGCCAGAGGCTGCGGAAGAATCGAGCTGTTAGTGAGTGAAGAATCTGATGCTGCTATCTGTATGTTTGAAAAAATGTTGTATGAAGAAGAACAGCCTGAACGTTTAATTTATTCGAAAAAATTAACGCACGAAATGGATTTTTAAGTTAATTGACTATTTATTTAACTATTCATGGGAATGTTTTGATAAATAGATTGTCACAATATGCATTATGCGACTCATAAAAGAGGATGATATGTCCCAACATGCAAAGTTGAATAGAAATAATGGATTATCGCCGTTGTTGAAGGCTTCTCTACTCTGTGGAACAGTTCTGTTATCAGGGTGTGCGGGTGTGAAATTCTTTTCGCCATCGACTTGGTTTAGCGGCCCACTGGTGGTTTCTAGCTCAGGACTTGGTCAAGTGACTAGTTTTACACCAATGCAAGCGGATATCATTAAGAAACAACTTGATGACCGCTATACATTACGCAGCGGTATGCAAATGGAAAATGGGGATGTGGTCACAATTTTCCAAGGAATGGATGATAATGAAGTAAAATTAGAAATAGTTGGCCCAGAGCACGGCTATGTATCACGAATTATAGTGAGTGACCCCGATATTGCAACTGAATGGGGGCCAACAGTGGGTACTGAATTTAGTGAAATTTATCAAAAAGCATTCGGTATTTGCGGTCTAGGCGAGCGAGTCAATGACGTTCCAACCATTGAATGTAATTCACCGCAATCAAGTAAAGTGGTTTACCGTTTTACAGGTAAATGGCAAGGGCCAGAAGATTTAATGCCTTCAGATGATGACCTGAAAACATGGAAAATCTCGCAAATTATTTGGCATAAATAATCTCATTTCGTTAATAATATCGCCAGAACTATCTATACTGGCGATATCTTTCCATTAGTGTTTCTTTTTCCTTGTTTTCAAAGAAATTTACCCTTTCTTAAATTTTCTTTCTTATAATAGACCGGAAACCTATATTCCCTTGCGTTAAAACAAGGTGAACATCATAGCGATAAGATAAGATGTTAAAATCGCTTATATAAAAAATAGGTTATATAACATATTCATTTTACGAGGTTTACCGTATGTCTCATTCTCAAAGTGGTATTTTGAAAGAACATAGCCGTTTTGGTATTTTTATTGAAGCGCAAGTGCAAGAGGGATCTCTGGATGAAGTTAAGTCTGGATGTAAAAGCTTTGTCGAGGCTTTAACCAAATTACAAGCGCAATACCCAGATGATCGCCTTGGTGCAGTTATCGCGTTTGGCTCTGATATCTGGAAACAGCTCGGTAAGGCAAATACTGCTCCTGAATTGAAACCATTTCGCACTCTGGGTAAAGGGCTTGCTCCCGCCACTCAACGGGATATGTTTATTCATATTCAATCACTGCGCCACGATATTAATTTTTCTTTAGCACAAGCTGCTTTAAAAGCATTTGGTAAATCTATCTCTGTGGTTGAAGAAATTCATGGATTTCGTTGGGTAGATGACAGAGATTTAAGTGGTTTTATTGATGGAACAGAGAACCCGCAAGGGGAAGAAATTGCAGAGGTCACATTAATCGAAGACGGTGAAGATAAAGGCGGAAGCTATGTTTTAGTCCAACGCTATGAACACGATTTACGAAAATGGGATCGTTTTTCGGAACATGAACAAGAAAAAATGATTGGCCGTACGAAAAAAGATAGCGTTGAATTAGATGAAGATGCGCGCAATGTCACCTCTCATGTCTCACGCGTGGTGATAGAAGAAGAGGGTGAAGAGCTTTCAGTCATGCGTCACAGCTTGCCATATGGTACAGCAAGCGGCAAACATGGCTTATTCTTTATCGCTTATTGTGCAAGGTTACACAATATTGAACAGCAGTTACTCAGCATGTTTGGTGAAAAAGATGGCAAATACGATGATTTGCTGCGTATGACGAAAGCCGTTTCGGGGAGTTATTACTATGCTCCGTCGATTGAGACATTGACGTCTCTTTGATCAATAAGTTGCCGCAAGGATGCGGCGATTGATAATTATTTATGTAATCTATTATTTTCAATGTATTAATCGGTTTTTTTTAATTCTTTACGAGCTGCAACAGCAATAAAACCACTACGGCTACCATATTCAGGATTAACCTTCACTAAAGCATCAATACGATGTAATAAACGATGCGGCAAGGTGATATTAATACGCTCAGTACGGCCATCGTATTTATCCATATCGACATCCACAAATAACCATATCCCATGCGCATATTCAGGTTGTATTGGGTTCAATAGCGCTTGCTGAGATTTCGATAATGGGATCTCAAAGCCTTTTTCACTCAATAATTCAAAATGAGCATCAATTGCTGATTTTGCTTCTGCGTAAGCCTCTTCTATATTGCTGCCCGCGAATGTACATCCTTCAATATCAGGAAACCAGCCACTTGCGCTGCCATCATCATCAATTTCAATAAAGGCGGTATAAAGCATTAGGTTATCTCCATTAAAGATAGCGCTCATGCGTGAACGCTTTTCTTATTTAATGTTTTAGTTTCGCAGCCTTCAAAATGTGATTTAGTGTGCCTATCTTTAAATCTTTTTGTGGATGCGGAACAGTAATTACAATTGAAAAATGTGGGTGGGAAAACTGATGGTGACTTCCTTTTATTCTTTCAAGTTTCCAACCGTTTTTTTGCAGTATGTTTATCAGTTCCGAACTTTGCACGATCCCTCCATTTCGTTAACTGATATACACATAATACACACTCTGAAGAGCGCTTACAATATTTAAAGTTTGTGTTATGTGTATAAAAAAGAGAGAGGGGGAAAATGTTTAAGGTGTCTTTGCTTCGCTAAACTTAAAAATGAAACGCATTCATATCACTAACTAATTAAAAAATCAGTTAATTTTCCTGCTTATGACGTTCATTTCTTTGTTATTCTAATTTGATATATAAAAAGGTGATTGATAGCTACACAGTTATAACCAAAACATATACAGTGGTTCCAATGTCAGCCATTTGGGTTTAGTTACGAATAGGTGTGGAATGAAAAAATCATTTTTGAAAAAAACAGCACTAGCGAGTTTGGCAACGGTATCATTACTCGGAAGCTCACCATTAGTTGCAGCTGAACTGCTTAATAGCTCTTATGATATTGCCCGTGAATTATTTGTGGCGTTGAACCCTTCATTTGAAAAACAATGGAATGAAGCCCACCCTGACGACAAACTCACAATTAAACAATCACACGCCGGCTCATCAAAGCAAGCTCTGGCTATTTTACAAGGGCTGAAAGCGGATGTGGTGACCTATAACCAAGTCACGGACGTGCAAATTTTGCATGACAAAGGGAATTTGATCCCTGCAGACTGGCAAGCTCGCTTACCAAATAATAGCTCGCCTTATTATTCAACAATGGCGTTTTTAGTTCGTAAAGGAAACCCTAAAGGGATTAAAACGTGGGATGATTTAGTCCGTGAAGATGTTAAATTAATCTTCCCGAACCCAAAAACTTCAGGAAATGGCCGTTATACCTACCTTGCGGCATGGGGCGCTTTTAATCAAGAAAATAAAGATGATAAAGCAAAAACCCGTGAGCAAATGAAACAGTTTCTGAAAAATGTAGAAGTATTTGATACCGGTGGGCGTGGCGCGACGACGTCATTTATTGAACGGGGGCTCGGTGACGTCCTTATTAGTTTTGAATCAGAAGTGAATAATATTCGCTCTCAGTATGGTGAATCAGACTACGAAGTTATTGTACCGCCGGTGGATATCTTAGCGGAATTTCCCGTCGCTTGGGTCGATAAAAATGTACAAAAAAATGGTACTGAAGATGTCGCTAAAGCTTACTTAAATTATCTCTATAGCCCACAGGCCCAAGAAATCATCACTCAGTACAATTATCGAGTGAATGACAAAGCGGTGATGAGTGCGAATAAGGATAAATTCCCAGAAACTCAGTTGTTTACGGTTGAATCACAATTTGAGAGCTGGCCAAAAGTAATGGACGTTCATTTTGCCACCGGTGGGGAATTTGACCAATTAATGGCTGAAGGGCGCCGTTAATGAATCGTTCAGGAAAGCGTTTTTTGCCAGGCTTTGGGCTAACGCTAGGTAGCAGCCTTTTTTATACCTGCTTGATTTTGCTATTACCCATGAGCGCTTTGGTGATCCAATTATCGGAAATGACATGGCAGCAATATTGGGCTGTCATTAGTTACCCGCAAGTGGTTGCCGCGTACAAAGTGACGTTACTGTCTGCATTAGTCGCAAGTTTGTTTAATGCGGTGTTTGGCATGTTATTAGCGTGGATTTTAACGCGTTATCGCTTTCCTGGGCGTTTGTTTTTAGATGGTTTAGTAGATTTACCCTTTGCATTACCTACTGCGGTAGCGGGGCTGACATTGGCAACCCTGTTTGCAACCTCGGGCTGGTATGGGCAATATCTGCACCAGTTTGATATTAAAGTCGTCAATACTTGGCTGGGAATTGCGGTTGCGATGGCTTTTACCAGTATTCCGTTTGTTGTGCGTACGGTTCAACCTGTGTTGGAAGAGCTAGGCCCTGAATACGAAGAAGCTGCTCAAACCCTAGGTGCGAGCCGTTGGCAAACTTTTCGTCGAGTGATACTGCCAGAGCTTTCACCGGCCTTATTAGCCGGAACGGTTTTGTCCTTTACACGGAGTTTAGGCGAGTTTGGTGCCATTATATTTATTGCGGGTAATATTGCGTGGCAAACCGAAGTTGTCTCATTAATGATTTTTAGTCAGCTACAGCAATTTGATTACCCGGCAGCCAGTGCTGTGGCCTCAGTTATTTTAGCGGTTTCATTGTTACTTCTATTTAGTGTTAATTTAGTACAAAGCCGCTTTGGTAAACGGTTGGGGGGCAAGTAATGGCGCAAATTACACCAATTCACACTACTAGCCGTACCCAAATTAACTGGGGGAAATGGCTACTAATTGCGATAGGTTTATTGTTTTCGTTTTTACTATTAGTGATTCCAATTGTTTGGATATTTATTACTGCATTTCAAAAAGGGTTAGATGCCGTTTTACTGAATTTGGCAGACCCAGATATGCTACACGCTATTGGTTTAACAGTATTAATTGCTTTAATTACCGTTCCTGTAAATTTAGTTTTTGGCACCATGATGGCGTGGTTAGTGACACGATTTCAATTTCCTGGTCGCCAATTATTACTCACCTTGGTAGATATCCCGTTTGCGGTTTCACCTGTTGTTGCGGGTTTGCTGTACTTACTTTTTTATGGCTCGAACAGCTGGTTTGGTGGGTGGCTTGAAGGTTTTGATATCCAGCTAATGTTTTCATGGCCAGGTATGGCGTTAGTGACCATTTTTGTAACGTGTCCATTTGTCGTACGTGAGTTAGTGCCCTTGATGTTAAGCCAAGGTAGCCAAGAGGATGAAGCCGCGGTGTTACTGGGAGCGTCAGGATGGAAGATGTTTTGGCGTGTGACATTGCCCAATATCCGCTGGGCATTATTGTATGGCGTGGTTTTAACTAACGCCCGTGCAATCGGTGAATTTGGTGCGGTTTCGGTGGTTTCAGGAGCTATTCGTGGTGAAACATACACCTTGCCATTGCAAGTTGAACTATTACATCAGGATTATAATACAGTAGGGGCGTTTACGGCCGCAGGGATCTTAGCACTGCTGGCAATTATCACCTTAATACTTAAAAGTGCATTGCAGTGGCATTTAAGTCGCCAGCAATCTGAATCAGGAGTCCATTAATCATGAGTATTGAAATTGAAAAAATCGGTAAGTTATTTGGTAAAACCCAAGTACTCAGCGATATTTCACTGGATATTGCATCGGGTGAAATGGTTGCCTTATTAGGGCCTTCCGGTTCAGGAAAAACAACCTTATTGCGGATTATTGCTGGGCTTGAACAACAAAGTCAGGGGTTATTGCGCTTTCATGGTCACGATGTTAGTAAAATCCATGCGAAAGATAGGCATGTTGGCTTTGTATTTCAACACTATGCACTATTTCGCCACATGACAGTGTTTGATAATGTGGCATTTGGTTTAACGGTTTTACCCAGAAAGCAGCGCCCATCAGCTCAGTCTATTAAAGATAAAGTAACAAAATTGCTGGAAATGGTTCAACTCGCCCATCTGGCTTCACGTTACCCCGCGCAACTTTCAGGGGGGCAAAAACAGCGAGTGGCACTGGCAAGGGCTTTAGCCGTTGATCCACAAATTTTATTATTAGATGAACCTTTTGGTGCGCTTGACGCACAAGTGCGTATTGAATTACGCCGTTGGTTACGTCAATTACATGATGAATTAAAATTTACCAGTGTTTTTGTGACTCATGACCAAGAAGAAGCCATGGAAGTTGCAGACAGAGTGGTGGTGATGAGCCAAGGTCATATTGAGCAAGTTGGCACACCGAGCGATATTTGGCAGCGCCCAGAAACCCGTTTTGTGCTTGAATTTATGGGGGAAGTGAACCAAATTTCTGCCCACATCAAAGGTTCAACATTAAATATAGATGGCTATGAATTCCCCCTTAACCATACCAGTGTTCAACAAGGTGAAGTCGACGTATTTTTACGTCCCTGGGATATCTCATTACAAGCTGAAGTGGATGAACAGCACCGTTTACCTGTTAGAATTACGGAATCGGGGCCAAGAGGGCATTTTTGGCAATTAACCGTTCAACCATTAGGTTGGGGGAAAGAGCCTTTGTCAGTGATTTGGCAGTCCGAAAAAACGATACCAACGCGAGGTGAACGTTACTTTTTAGGTAGCCAGCAGGCAAAGATCTATCAAGGAGATCAGGCGTTAATTTTCCCACAACTTGCTGAAAGTGCATGAATATAAAACTCAATAACTTATAACACTAATAAATATATTATTGGTGTTATCTTTTCTATTACTTTCTAGGTATATGACCGATGATTAGACTTTATATTAAAAATATTTAGTCTATTTCCCCTTATGATCAAATCCACCATAACCAATTGATATAAAAGATTTATTTATCATATTTTTATATGAAATATAACTGGTAATTCTATAAACTTATTGTAATATAATATATCAATTAGCTATATCAGAAATAGTAATTAAGATAATCTATTTTTCTAATATTAATGTGAAGAGATTTCAATTTTCACATATCAATATTGGGGTAATATCTTATCTCTATTATTTCTTATTTATATATAAAAATTATAAGGATGGTAAAGTGTCGGCTCTGGAACAATTTATCGGTAATACCCCATTAGTAAAGCTTCAGCGTTTAACACAAGGGATTGAAGCTGAAATTTGGGTGAAGCTTGAAGGTAATAACCCCGCAGGTTCAGTGAAAGATCGCGCGGCATTTTCAATGATTAATGAAGCGCAATTACGGGGTGAAATTAAGCCAGGTGATACGCTAATTGAAGCAACTAGTGGAAATACAGGTATCGCGCTCGCGATGATAGCCGCAGTAAAAGGCTACAAACTGAAATTACTCATGCCAGATAACATGAGCAAAGAGCGGCAAGCTTCAATGCAAGCCTATGGTGCAGAACTCATTTTAGTGAGTACGGCTGTTGGTATGGAAGGTGCCCGTGATTTGGCTAAGGAAATGGAACAAAGAGGTGAGGGGAAAGTTTTAGACCAATTTAACAACCCTGATAACCCATTAGCTCATTTTAAAACAACAGGCCCTGAAATATGGCAGCAAACCAATGGTCGTATTACCCATTTTGTATCGAGTATGGGAACCACGGGGACCATTACCGGGGTAAGCCGCTATTTAAAATCCCAGTCAGATGATGTCCATATTGTTGGGTTACAACCTGCGGAAAAAAGCCAAATTCCGGGTATTAGGCGTTGGTCACCAGGTTACTTACCCGGTATTTTTGATGACTCATTAGTTGATAGTGTACTGGATATAAACCAGCAAGAAGCTGAAGAGACTATGAGAGCTTTAGCTAAAGTTGAAGGCATCTTTTGTGGAGTGAGCTCGGGTGGAGCGGTTGCCGGTGCGTTAAAAGTGGCGAAAGCTAACCCAGGAGCGGTTATTGTGGCAGTAATTTGTGACCGAGGAGACCGTTATTTATCAACAGGTGTATTTAATGAGTGAGATAATTTAATGGCAAGTTTGTGCTCAATAAAAAATCCCCACAAATGAAAAACCATCAGGCAAGGCCTGATGGTTTTAACTAAATATTGGCAGTTAAGTTATTTCTTAATACGCATGATGACAGTTTCACCGACTGTCACTGAGCCTGTCAGTTTGTTTAGTTCTTTGATTTCGTCCATATTAGAAATGACAACTGGCGTTAGAACAGATTTTGCTTTCTCTTCTAACAGCGCTAAATCAAACTCGATGATTAAGTCGCCTTTCTTCACAGTTTGGCCTTCTTCAGCGATGCGTTTAAAGCCTTCACCTTTAAGTTCAACGGTATCAATACCGAAGTGAACAAATAGTTCTATACCATCATCTGATTCAATAGAAAACGCATGGTTAGTTTCAAATATTTTACCAATTGTACCGTCTACAGGGGCAACGATTTTGTTACCTGCGGGTTTAATCGCAATACCATCACCAACAATTTTTTCTGCGAACACAACGTCTGGAACATCTTCAATATTGACAATCTCACCCGATAAAGGTGCGATAATTTCAATACTGCCACTGCTACTTTTGTCTTCCGAAACGAGTGATTTCAGTTTGTCAAACAGACCCATGGACCTTCTCCTAATCGTTTTATATGGGACCGAACTAATGTGCTGTTCTTAGCATAACGTTTTTTCTTGGATAAAGGTATCTACAAGTTTCATCAATTCATCCGCTGTGGGTTGAGCAAGTGCTTGTTCAGCCAAAGCTTGGGTATCAGTAAAGCTCGCATTGCGAATTAACTTTTTGATACGCGGAATTGAAATCGCGCTCATACTAAATTCATCCAGCCCCATGCCAAGTAGCAATAAGGTTGCACGCTCATCTCCAGCTAACTCCCCACACATCCCAGTCCATTTACCTTCAGCGTGTGATGCATCGATCACTTGCTTAATTAAGTTTAGGACAGCAGGTGACATCGGGTTGTAAAGATGAGAAATCAGTTCATTACCACGGTCGACCGCTAAAGTGTATTGAGTGAGATCGTTCGTCCCAATACTAAAGAAATCAACTTCTTTTGCCAAGTGGCGAGCAATAACAGCTGCGGCTGGTGTTTCAACCATCACACCGACTTCAATTGACTCGTCAAAAGCTTTACCTTCTTCACGTAACTGAGCTTTAAGCATTTCTAGCTCTGCTTTTAGTTCACGAACTTCTTCAACGGAAATAACCATTGGGAACATAATACGCAGTTTACCAAATTTAGAGGCTCTTAAAATAGCTCTTAATTGTGAGTGTAAGATTTCTTTGCGATCAAGACAAATACGAATTGCACGCCAGCCGAGAAATGGGTTCTCTTCTTTTGGTAAATTCATATATGGCAGGTCTTTATCACCGCCGATATCCATTGTACGGACAATAACGGCTTGGCTGCCCATTGCTTCTGCAACGGCTTTATAAGCTTGAAACTGTTCTTCTTCGGTAGGAAGAGAGTCTCTATCCATGAATAAAAACTCAGTACGATAGAGCCCAACACCTTCTGCGCCATTGCGCTCTGCACCAGCGACATCACGTACAGTACCGATATTCGCACAAACTTCAACTTGATGACCATCAAGGGTGATGGCAGGCAAATCTTTTAATTTTGCGAGCTCTTCTTTTTCTTGTAGATATTCATCACGGAAAGCTTTCAGTTTGTCGATTTCGGCTTCAGATGGGTTCAAGTGGATGGTGTTGTTGACACCATCTAATACAATGAAATCGCCATTTTTAATTTTGCTGGTGGCATCACTAGTTCCAACAATGGCAGGTAACTCAAGAGAACGCGCCATAATTGAGGTATGTGATGTACGGCCACCTAAATCAGTAATAAACCCTAATACTTTATCTAAATTTAGCTGTGCGGTTTCTGAAGGGGTTAAATCCGCAGCCACTAAAATAACTTCTTCGCTGATTGCACTTAAATCAACGATAGGAATATTTAAGATGTTTTTTAATAGACGTTTGCCAATATCACGCACGTCAGCGGCGCGTTCTTTAAGATATTCATCATCAAGGGATTCAAGCGCTTGAGCTTGATCTTCAATAACGGAATACGCAGCGGCATCTGCCGTTTTTTTATCGCCTTTGATTAAAGAGACAATTTCTTGTTCCAGCTCTTCATCTTCTAGCAGCATGATATGACCTTCAAAAATCTCAGCTTTTTCGGCTCCAAGATTTTTTTCGGCTTTCTCTTTAATCAAATTGAGTTGTTCGGCTGATTTGTTACGACCCTCAATAAAGCGAGCAATTTCTTTATCAACCTGATCGTCAGCAATTTTTTTTGTGCTAACAACGATAGGATCTTCTTTGAGGATTAAAGCCTGACCAAAAGCAAAACCCGGGGATACTAAAATTCCTGAAATCATAATATTACCTTACTGCTGCTAGTGCTGGGAGTTCTGATGTTGCAGAGACGACAATGAATATAGCCGATTATACAAATGTCCCCGAATGACATCACTCAGGGACATTGAATGAAATCAGTAAATGCTATTTTCGTGCGAAATTATTCTAATTCGCCCATCAGTTTAACTAAATGTTCAACGGCTTCTTTTTCGTCTTCGCCTTCAGCAGAAATTGTCACAACTGTGCCTTGCGTTAGGCCTAAGGTTTGTAATTTAAACAAACTTTTTGCGCTAGCGGATTTGCCGCCAGAAATTAAAGAAATGTCGGAAGAGAATGCTTTTGCTTCTTTTACGAATTGAGCTGCAGGACGAGTATGTAGACCATTTGGTGCCGTAATAGTAACTTCTTGCTGAAACATAGTATTTCCTCAATAACTTTCGTTTTTTTAATTACCCAGCCAATTGTAGATGAAATAGACTAGGTTTGCGTATAAGTTAGATTATTAACTTGAAAAAAGGTTTCCTACTTTGTGCGGTATCAACCCTTTTTCTGTTTTTCTTGCGAACTCGATACTTTTTTCTCATTGGCAAATTATTTTACTCGCCCTAGAGGTTGGCTAAAAAGTGATTAATTTCGAGGTGCAAAATAATTACTATGTTTAATACTAAACCCCGAATTATAAATCATCTCCATCCGTGCTAAAGTTTGATCTATGCCACAAAAAAAGCACCATTTAGGTGCTTTTTTAACGATATTGTAACGAAGTTATGCTACTCAGCCGAGATGTCAGCAAACAGGGCTGTAGACAAATAACGCTCACCTGAAGAAGGTAAAATAACGACGATATTTTTACCTTTATAGGCAGGGTCTGCGGCAATTTTAGTGGCAGCAGCAATAGCAGCGCCTGATGAGATACCCGCAAGAATACCTTCTTTTTCCATCAGCTCACGAGCCGTTTTGATGGCTTCGTCATCGCTGATTTGAATGACCTTATCGAGTAATTTTAAATCTAAGTTACCCGGAATAAAACCAGCGCCGATCCCTTGTATTTTGTGAGGGCCCGGTTTAATTTCTTCGCCCGCTAAAGCTTGGGTAATAACAGGGGATGTTTCTGGTTCAACAGCCACGATAGTCACATCTTTGCCTTTGGTGTTTTTCAGGTATTTTGCAATCCCTGTAATCGTCCCGCCCGTACCAACACCTGCGACTACAACATCGACATTGCCGTCAGTATCTTCCCAAATTTCAGGTCCAGTGGTTTTTTCATGGATTTCAGGGTTTGCTGGGTTATTAAACTGTTGAAGTAATAAGTATTTTTTAGGGTTGCTATTCACTATTTCTTCAGCTTTAGCTATTGCACCTTTCATGCCTTTTGCCCCCTCAGTTAAAACGAGGTTGGCACCTAATGCTTTGAGTAGTTTACGGCGCTCAATACTCATGGTTTCAGGCATGGTTAACGTCAATTTATAACCTCTCGCCGCAGCGACATAGGCTAAAGCGATACCCGTATTTCCACTAGTTGGTTCAACTAATTCTTTGTCTTTGTTTAGGATACCTTTTTTCTCTGCATCCCAAATCATGTTAGCACCAATACGGCACTTAACACTGAAGCTTGGGTTGCGAGATTCCACTTTTGCTAAAATATTGCCATTACCAAAATGTTTTAGGCGAACAAGAGGGGTGTGGCCAATGGTCAACGAGTTATCATCATAAATTTTGCTCATGGGATATCCTTAAAAATCGGTTAGCCAGTAATGTAATCGGTATTAATTAAAAATAATGAGATGGATTCAACATACGTTAAGAACAAATTAATGCAAATATGATTTGAGTATAAGCTTATAACGAAATGTTATTTTAGATCTAATAGTTCTAAGGAATAATTATAGTGTAACAATAATAAGTAAATAAAAGAGCGCAGGCGATAAACCTGCGCAATGATTTAATAGATTAGTAGCGTGCGTAACGCTCACGATATCTGTCAACCCACATCAATGTTGCACCACAAACTGCAACAGGCATGATCACTAAGTTGACAAAAGGCACCATCATTAACAAGCTAATGACGCCACCAAATTGAACGTTTCTCATCCGCTCTTTGGCAAGCGCCTGCTTCATTTCGTTAAAGCCAACACGGTGGTTATCAAACGGGTAATCGCAATATTGGATCGACATCATCCAAGCACCAAATAAAAACCACAGTACGGGGGCGACTGTTTGGCCAATACCGGGTATGAAAAATAGGATTAATAACCCAATAGCGCGAGGTAAGTAGTAACCGATTCGGACAAACTCGCGCTTTATCATACGAGGAACATCTTTTAATAACTCAGCAACACCGGTATCTGGTGATGGTTTACCCGTTAACTCGGCTTCGAGTTTTTCTGATAACCAACCGTTAAAAGGTGCAGCGATAATATTAGCAACCGTACTAAAAAAATAGGTAAACACGAGCAAAATAGAGATAACAGCGATTGGCCAAATAACATAATCGAGCCATTGTAGCCAGTCAGGAACGTAACTCATCACTTGGGCTATCCAGCCGCTAAGCTTTGTATATAACCACCAAAATGCGCCGCCTAAGAATAAAATATTGGCTAATAGGGGCAAAATAACAAAACGTTTAATACCGGGCCGAGTGATTAATCTCCAGCCTTGTGTAAAATAATAAAAACCAGAATGGTCTTTTTGTGTCGAAAATGTCGATTGGGTCATACTTCTTGTTCTCTCCTTTTCGGTTG
This sequence comes from Providencia sp. PROV109, assembly GCF_033681625.1. Classification (NCBI taxonomy): domain Bacteria; kingdom Pseudomonadati; phylum Pseudomonadota; class Gammaproteobacteria; order Enterobacterales; family Morganellaceae; genus Providencia; species Providencia sp. PROV109. The sequence goes on along the minus strand of NZ_CP096320.1, from coordinate 2,987,604 downwards.
ACCATGTATCATATAGATATGAAATTAGGCTGACTAGCCATTATTCGCTTAAAAAAGCAGCAAATGAAAGCGGAATATTCTCTTTCTTGTAAGAAAATCGTTCTGGGGGTTGCACTTAGAGCAATTGAGAAATAATCTTAAGGAAGTTTCCGCCGTGTTGGCATTATCATTCATCAACTAGAGATAGCAGCGATGCAGGATTTGCGTCTGATATTAGTGGTCGTAGGTGCGATAGCGATTGTCGCTTTATTACTGCATGGTTTATGGACCAGCCGTAAAGAGCGCTCAAAGTTATTTCGCGACAGACCCGTAAAACGTAGAAAAAACGATATGCAGGAGAATTCATCAGAATATGATGATTCTGCATTATTTACTGAAAATCAACCGACTCAGCAGGCGCCTGTTCATCCCGCTGCGACTGAGCCTGTATATCCGGTAAAAAATGAGTCTCCAGTTGAGCCTAATATACAGCCACAAGCATCGGTTGAACCTGACATTATTATGAACAAGGAGCCTGAGGCTAAATCGCCAGTTCATAATGAGCCTACGATGCATCAACGTACTGAACCCGTTCATGTACCCGAACAACTCACCATTAATATGAGTGAGGAAGTGACTGTTGAGCCAGCCACTGAAACTGTCGCTGAACCACATATTGATTCAACCAAATTGAGAGAAGAGCCTCAGCCGAGCACCTATGAACAAGAGACGCAGCATATTGAGAAGAAAGCTGAGCCGCAGGAAAATTCTGCTACAACAAGTAGCAAGGAGACAGTCCTGGTACTTCACGTAGCCGCTTTGCAAGGGCAGGAACTTCAAGGTGAATTATTACTGCAAAGTATTTTACAAGCCGGTTTCCAATTCGGGGAAATGAAAATATTCCATCGCCATGTGAACCCGTCTGGTACGGGGCCTGTTTTGTTTAGCTTAGCCAACATGGTGAAACCGGGCTCATTCGACCCAGAGACAATGGCTGATTTTACCACCCCAGGGGTTTCCATGTTTATGATGGTCCCGTCTTACGGTGATGCAGGGCAAAACTTCAAATTGATGTTGCAAGCTGCTCAACGTATCGCATCAGATGCGGGAGGGGTTGTTCTTGATGACGAACGCAAAATGCTGACACCTCAAAAAATAGAGGTGTATCATGCTCGAATTAGAAACACATTAAGTTAAATAAACGTTGAACAAAACCCCCATTAATTGGGGGTTTTTTATCTGTATGAGTGAATCATGACTACCAAACAAGAAATAGACGAATTAAAAAAACTGTTACGTCATCATGAATATCAATACCATGTATTAGATGCCCCCGAAATTCCAGACGTAGAATATGACAAGTTAATGCAACGTCTAAAAGAGATAGAGGCACAGCATCCTGAACTTGTCACAAGTGATTCACCGACTCAACGTGTTGGTGCCGCACCATTGGCTGCGTTTGATACCGTACGCCATGAAATACCTATGTTATCCCTAGATAATGTTTTTGATGAAGAAAGTTACCTTGCGTTTGATAAGCGGGTAAGAGATCGTTTGAAAAATCATCAAGAACTGACTTTCTGTTGTGAGCTCAAGCTCGATGGGTTAGCGGTAAGTTTGTTGTATGAAAATGGTGAATTAGTACAAGCGGCGACTCGTGGTGATGGGACCGTAGGTGAGAATATTACCGCGAATGTACGAACCATCCGCGCTATCCCATTGCGTTTAAGGGGAAGCAATATTCCTGATCGCGTTGAGATCCGTGGCGAAGTCTTCATGCCCCAAAAAGGTTTTGAAGCACTAAATGAGCAGGCACGTAAAACGGATGGCAAAGTCTTTGCAAACCCGCGTAATGCGGCTGCGGGTTCGTTACGTCAATTAGACCCACGTATTACCGCCAAAAGGCCACTCACTTTTTATTGTTATGGTGTTGGGCTTGTGGAAGGTGGCTCGTTACCGGACACACATTATGACCGTTTGATGCAATTTAAAGCATGGGGTTTACCGGTTAGTGATTATGTTCAATTACGTGTTGGTCATCAGGCCGTATTAGATTTTTACCATGAAATTGAGCAAGTTCGACCTGATCTTGGCTTTGATATCGATGGGGTAGTCATTAAAGTTAACTCAATTGCTATTCAAGAAGAGTTAGGTTTTGTTTCTCGGGCACCTCGCTGGGCGACAGCGTTTAAATTCCCAGCTCAAGAACAAGTCACATTATTAAAAGATGTTGAATTTCAAGTTGGGCGTACAGGTGCTATCACGCCTGTGGCGCGTTTAGAGCCCGTGCAAGTCGCAGGTGTGGTGGTCAGTAATGCGACGTTACACAATGCAGATGAAATTGAACGCCTTGGCGTGCATATCGGTGATACGGTCATTATTCGTCGAGCAGGGGATGTTATTCCACAAATCGTCAGTGTTGTGGTTGACAAGCGACCAACAGATAGCCGTGAAATTGTCTTCCCGACCCATTGCCCTGTATGCGGTTCTGATATCGAACGAGTTGAAGGTGAAGCGGTGGCACGCTGTACTGGTGGGCTTATTTGTGGGGCACAACGCAAAGAAGCACTGAAACATTTTGTCTCACGCCGAGCAATGGATGTGGATGGCATGGGCGATAAAATTATCGACCAGTTAGTCGAAAAAGAGTATGTCAAAACGCCGGCAGATTTATATCAATTAAGTGCGGGTATCTTAACAGGCTTGGATAGAATGGGGCCGAAGTCGGCACAGAATCTGGTTGATGCACTCAATAAGTCTAAGCAAACAACATTGGCTCGCTTTATTTATGCCCTTGGAATTCGTGAGGTTGGCGAAGCAACGGCGGCAAACTTAGCAGCGCATTACACCACACTTGAGGCTGTGATGGCGGCGGATGAAGAGTCACTAAAAACCGTTCAAGATATTGGTCATGTAGTTGCGAAACATGTGGTCAATTTTTTCCGTGAACCTCATAACCAAGCGGTGATTGAAGATTTACTGACGAAGGCAAGTATTCATTGGCCTGAAGTAAAAGTCGTTAATAGTGCAGAAATCGATAGCCCATTTGCAGGTAAAACAGTGGTGCTAACAGGGTCAATGAGCGTATTGACGCGTGATGAAGCCAAAGACAAGTTAGTGGCTTTAGGTGCAAAAGTCTCAGGAAGCGTCTCGAAGAAAACAGATTTGGTCATTGCAGGTGAGGCCGCTGGTTCTAAATTAGCCAAAGCAAATGAACTTGGCATACGCGTTATTGATGAAAATGAATTGGTTCGTTTGCTGAATATTTAATAGTGAACTATATTCAATTTGACTTAGTTGCCTACGATCTCTGTAGGCAACAATTTTATACGCAGGTTGTTGTAAGTCTTAACTTAAATTCTCAGTAAAATTTCTGTGCAAAAAAAGCGAATGCTAGGAATTGTTATAGTTGAAACGTGATCCCCTTCTTCTTTTTGCAAAATACACCTAGTAAGCTTTCATATTAATGTGACCTCCGTCTCATTTAAATGTTGTCTATTACATAGAATATGCACATAGACTGATTCTTAAATTTGTTGGAGTCGCATATGACCTCGATCCTGCATTTCGTTTTATCTTTAGTAGTAATTGCCGCTCTTGCCATTTTAGCCAGTAGTAACCGTAGAGGGATCCGTCCTCGCTATGTTGTTCAACTACTGGTTATTCAAATTGCATTAGCTTATTTGTTCTTAAAATCGAATATTGGCGAATCTTTTGTTCTTGGTGTGGCAGGGGTATTTACTCACTTGCTAGGCTATGCAGCAGAAGGGACTAAATTTATTTTTGGTGGCATGATTGAAGGGAACTTAGCATTCTTCTTCTTACAAGTGTTATGCCCAATCATCTTTATTTCTGCGTTGATCGGGATCTTACAGCACGTCAAAATTCTCCCTATCGTGATCCGTATCATCGGTACCGTGTTATCGAAAGTGAATGGTATGGGTAAGTTAGAGTCTTTTAACGCAGTCAGTTCATTGTTACTGGGTCAGTCAGAAAACTTTATTGCGTATAAAGACCAATTGAACCGGATGTCAGACCGCAGAATGTACACCATGGCGGCCAACTGCCATGTCAACGGTATCTATGTCTATCGTTGGGGCATACATGACCATGTTAGAGCCGCGTTTTGTGGTCGCTGCATTGGTTCTAAATATGTTTGGTACTTTCGTCGTACTATCACTGATTAACCCGTATCCACCTGAAGGTGAAGAAGATATTCAAATGAGCAACCTGCACGAAGGGCAAAGCTTCTTTGAAATGTTAGGTGAATATATTCTTGCAGGGTTTAAAGTAGCGATTATCGTTTCAGCGATGTTGATTGGTTTTATTGCCCTCATTGCGATGATTAACGGTATTTTCTCAGCTGTATTCGGTATCGACTTCCAAACCATGTTAGGTTACGTATTCTATCCATTTGCATGGATGCTCGGCATTCCTGCCGATGAAGCCTTACAGGTTGGTGGAATTATGGCAGTGAAAATGGTAACGAATGAATTCGTTGCGATGGATGGCTTACAAGCGATTGCTGGTGGGTTATCTGAGCGTTCTGTTGGTATCTTGTCCGTATTCTTAGTTTCTTTCGCTAACTTCTCATCCATCGGTATTATTGCAGGTGCGATTAAAGGTTTAGATGAGAAACAAGGTAATACCGTGGCTCGCTTCGGTTTAAAATTACTGTACGGTTCAACCTTAGTTAGTTTCTTATCCGCAGCGGTTGTTGGGTTAGTTTTGTAATCCACTAAAACATGTTAGATTAAGAAACGGCGTTCAAATGAGCGCCGTTTTTTATGCTTTGATACGAAAGAGAAATAATAATGGAAAAACAAGATCTCATTGATATGGCCAATACGTATATGCCATTTGGTAAATATAAAGGCTGTGTCTTAATTGATTTACCCGAAGAATATTTATTATGGTTCTATAAGAAAGGAGAGTTCCCTGCTGGACGTTTAGGGCAGTTAATGGAGATGACCCTAGGAATAAAAATAGAAGGCTTAGAAGGGCTGGTAAAGCCACTAAAGTGCAAGTAATACAGGGTTAAGTAGATAGCTTTATATAGTTGGTGAAAAAGTAGAATAATAAATAAATGTGAGATAAATATGATTGGTGGAGCTAAGCGGGATCGAACCGCTGACCTCTTGCATGCCATGCAAGCGCTCTCCCAGCTGAGCTATAGCCCCAATCGAAATGTTTTGTATTGTGCCACCTAACAGGGAATTAGATGGTGGAGCTAAGCGGGATCGAACCGCTGACCTCTTGCATGCCATGCAAGCGCTCTCCCAGCTGAGCTATAGCCCCAAACAAAATCTTTTGGACGGGATGCATCATATTCAAGCTAAGTTAGAGTGTCAATAAAATAATAGGGTTTTAGGTTTAATTGCTGAAATATAGAACATTTTGCAATCAGTTGAGTGGAGAAGGGAGGATGAGTCAGAGAATTGGCCCCCAATAAATTGAGGGCCAATAATATTAAATTATTGAGCAGAAGCTTCACGTTCAGCGATAAACGCTAAGGCTTTCTCAATACGAGCGATAGAGCGAGCTTGACCGATAGCGTGAACGGTCACATCAAGGCCTGGAGACTGGCCAGCACCTGTCACAGCAACACGTAAAGGCATACCCACTTTACCCATACCCACTTCTAATTCAGCGGCAGTTGCTTCGATGGCTTGGTGAACATTTTCAGCCGTCCAATCAGTTATCGCAGCTAATTTATCTTTTACGACTTCTAAAGGCTGACGAGCAACTGGTCGCAAGTGTTTTTTCGCCGCATCAGCGTCAAATTCTTCGAAATCTTGGTAGAAATAGTGGCAAGATTCCGCCATTTCTTTTAATGTTTTACAACGTTCACCAAGTAATTTGATTAGATCAACTAATTGAGGCCCTGTGCTGGTATCAATGTTTTGCTGTTCAATATGCCATGCAAGATAGGTTGCAACTTCTTCTGCTGGTAATGAATTAATATAGTGGTGGTTTAACCATTGCAGTTTTTCAGTATTAAACGCGCTTGCTGATTTACTGATAGCGTCAAGGCTGAAATACTCTTTCATTTCTTCAACAGTGAAAATCTCTTGGTCGCCATGAGACCAACCTAAACGCACAAGGTAGTTAAGAAGTGCTTGCGGCAAATAACCGTCATCACGATATTGCATAACACTAACCGCACCATGACGTTTTGATAGTTTTTTACCGTCATCACCTAGGATCATCGAAACGTGAGCATACACAGGTACTGGTGCCCCTAATGCTTTTAGAATGTTGATTTGGCGAGGCGTGTTGTTGATATGGTCTTCACCACGGATAACGTGGGTAATTTCCATATCCCAGTCATCAATAACCACACAGAAGTTGTAAGTTGGTGAACCATCAGTACGACGAATAATTAAATCGTCCAGCTCTTGGTTACTAAATTCAATTGGCCCACGAATTTTGTCGTCAAAAATAACGGAACCTTCTTGTGGGTTACGGAAACGAACAACGTGCGGCTCATCAGGTGTATGGTTGTGTGCATGGTCACGGCAGCAGCCATCATAACGAGGCTTTTCATTATTTGCCATTTGCTCTTCACGTAACGCTTCTAAGCGCTCTTTCGAACAATAACAACGATAAGCGGTACCCGCATCTAACATTTGGTCAATGACATCATTATAACGGTCAAAGCGTTTAGTTTGATAGTAAGGGCCTTCATCCCAATTTAAATTCAACCAGTTCATACCGTCCATAATGGCGTCGATAGCTTCCTGAGTTGAGCGTTCTAAGTCAGTATCTTCAATACGCAGGACAAATTCGCCCTGATTGTGGCGACTAAATAACCAGGAATACAGAGCGGTACGTGCACCACCAACGTGTAAATAGCCAGTTGGGCTTGGTGCAAAACGGGTTTTGATTTTACTCATCGAGATTGCCTTAATTGCAAAACATGTTTTTGAAGCGCTTATCTGTTTACTGTTTAGAAGACTAAAAACAGGCACAATTAACTTAATGGCGAGTTTGATGTTCTAAGCAGTGAAATGTCTAAGCATTGCTAAAATGTATATCTATTCTATCATCCTACAATGATTCCTCAATCAAGTTATCAGGATAGAAGACAAGAAATTAGTTTGTTTCGCCAAATTTGACATAAATAAATACACTTTAAAAATAGTTTCTGTTTTTTTCTTAAAAGAATAAAGAGAAAATGATAGGTAATTGATTAAAAAGGCAGCTTTTCTGGTGAATATTGAAACATCTTGATTATTTTTGCAACGAACGAAAAAAATCTATTGAAAAAGCGTTGACTCAGAACTCAGTATCCCTATAATGCACCTCCATCGACGACGGGGCGATTAGCTCAGTTGGTAGAGCACCTCCCTTACAAGGAGGGGGTCAGTGGTTCGAGCCCGCTATCGCCCACCACCGTTGACGATGAAAAATAAATAATTGGGCGATTAGCTCAGTTGGTAGAGCACCTCCCTTACAAGGAGGGGGTCAGTGGTTCGAGCCCGCTATCGCCCACCAATTATTTATTATAATGTAGTATAAGTCATGAAGTGGGCGATTAGCTCAGCTGGTAGAGCACCTCCCTTACAAGGAGGGGGTCAGTGGTTCGAGCCCGCTATCGCCCACCACTTCATCAGTTACTTGCATTGAAACACAATTTAGATGGGTCGTTAGCTCAGTCGGTAGAGCAGTTGACTTTTAATCAATTGGTCGCAGGTTCGAATCCTGCACGACCCACCATCTAAGCAGTAAAAAATCAGATCTTTCAAGATGGGTCGTTAGCTCAGTCGGTAGAGCAGTTGACTTTTAATCAATTGGTCGCAGGTTCGAATCCTGCACGACCCACCATCTCAAGCAAATAATTCAATTTAACAACCACCTAAGTAAACACTCAGTCGTTAATCCATACCTCGACAAGCTGGTTGCAGGTTCAGCCCGTAGGGTAAATCCGAAGGATTTCAATCCTGCACGACCCACCATCTCAAGCAAATAATTCAATTTAACAACCACCTAAGTAAACACTCAGTCGTTAAGCCGTACCTCGACAAGCTGGTTGCAGGTTCAGCCCGTAGGGTAAATCCGAAGGATTTCAATCCTGCACGACCCACCATCTCAAGCCATTCCCAAGCAAGTAATCCAATTTAACCGTCACCTAAGTAAACATTCAGTCGTTAAGCCAGACCTCGACAAGCTGGTTGCAGGTTCAGCCCGTAGGGTAAATCCGAAGGATTTCAATCCTGCACGACCCACCATCTCAAGCCATTATCAAGCAAGTAATCCAAACTAATACTTAGCTAAGTAAACACTTAATCACTAAATAATACACATATTTTGTAAGTTACATTTTCTAAGTAACATGATAAGAACTTGGAGAATTATCGGCTACACAGCCCGCCTAATATGTGAAATAATTCAAGATGTACATTGAAAAGCCACTTAGTTTTTATGTCTATATTCCAATATGGCATTAGCAGGATATATTTTAAAATATAATGACGTCATTTAAGCATAAATGAATGGCTAATTACTCTTCAATAGAATGGACGAGTAATTATCATTTTTTATAAATAGCTTTCATTATATCGTAAATATAAAAATCTGTAATTTAGCTATAAATGCTTAAATTGTGTTTATTTTTAAAATTTTGTATTACCCTTCATCCTAAAAAAAACAGAAACAAGTGGAATCAAAAACAGACCGTCGATGAAAGTTATTTTTCATAATTTTGTGATATTCATCTAGTAAAATGAATAATAAGCTTTCTTAACGTTATGGTTTTGTTATGTTTGGTACTTGTAGATAATAAATCCATTTCTTGCTACTTTAAAAATTTAGTAATTTACTAATTGTAACAGTTTAACTGGCTTTTTAACGTACTGATATTTTGTCGAATTAGAGAGTTTTAGAGATAAAATTGACTGTTTTTACCATTTTTTACATAAAAGTATCATTTATACTGGGTTTATCACTTTTCATCGAGTTTAATTGTATCAATAACATTAATATTGTTACAGTGTTAAATAATTCTATTTATTTCCTTTATTTTTAGGTTATACATCGGCTATATAAGTCTTTTTTAGATGAATATTCCAAGGGTTTAGGCATATCCTCTGGAATATTACTATGCAGTGATACACACGTTGCGTGTAACTTTGTGATATTAAAGTATTATTTTGATTTTAATACGGAAATGTATAGCGTGAAATACTTTGTTACATAGTTGCAATGTCAATTTAGGACTAGTTGAAACTAATTATAAGGGTAGTATATCATTCTGTTAGATATATGCTGAATCGTCTGTAGCATTATCAATGTTATACACATAAATATAAAAAATAAAATATGTAGATAATTATCTGCTAATTTTTATTTCCTTAAATATAAATTGAAGCGAGAATGTTTATGAACACGAAATATCCTGTCGCTTGTGCAGTTGGACAAAAAATAAAAGCCCTTAGAAGAGCTCAAGGCTTTACTGTTTTTCAGTTAGCTAAAGAGATAGATATAAGTGAACAGCAGCTATTTCGTTACGAGCGTGGTGTGAATCGTATCGATATAGATTGTCTAGTTCGAGTATTAAAAGTTTTAGACGTTAACATGGGTGAGTTTTTTAGTGAAGTCCTGCAAGAGGATACTCAAGTAGATGAGAGCACGGGTAATAAGGGGTTTGAAAGCTCTGCATATACTCTGGTGTAACTAAATATCTATATTGTTTTAGAATGAAACGTAATTCGCTTTAATTCTTAATTGTTTCAATTAGGAACATAAATTAAATATACCTGCTATTTATAGCTTAAAATGACAATAGCTGTTTTTATCTTATGTTTCATTAAAGAACAAATAAAAGCCCGAAAGGGCTTTTATTTTTGTATCCTTAAAATAATTATTACTTAAGATTTTACTCAATATCTAAGAAAAATATTGGGTAAGATATTTATGCTCTGTTAACCTTCCTGCTCTTTGATTGGCTCTAATATTACGGTTACGATACGTGTGCCTATCATCTCTCCAATTCTTAATTGCAGTTGATCTAATTTTATGATGGTATCTTGCAAAGGTTCCGATATAGAAGCGTAAATAAATTGGTTAAGAGTCCTTTCATCACTATTATCAATTTGGATACCATAAGATGAGTAGATCTCATTTAATCGAGTCGTTCCTTTTAGACTTAGCCCTGTATCGGGAAGTTCAATAGGAGTGTGTTCAGAGATGTTTTTTTCTGAAAAAAGGCGTTCAAGAAAAATACGATTTTCAGGTTTAAGAACAACGAATAAATGGTCTTCAGCATGAAAGGTAGTTGAACCCCTTGGAGGTAAAACACTTTTTTCACGCGTAATCATTGCAATGACAGTTTGGTCAGGTAATGCAAGTTGCGATAATCGGCGACCCACTGCAGAGCAATCCTCTCCTAATGTATATTCCACTAAATCTGCGTCTATTTGTTCTACTGCGGTAATATCTAAAGTGGCCGCAGGGATCAATGGAGGTGGCTGCATTAAATTTAATTTACGTGCAACGTAAGGCAAGGTTGAGCCTTGTAAGGTTGCTGAAATTAATACCACAAAGAAAACCACGTCAAAAATTAAATGGGCATTAGGTAGCCCGTAGATAAACGGGAAAATAGCAAGAATAATAGGAACAGAGCCACGTAACCCTACCCAAGAAATTAATGTTATTTCAGGTTTAGGGAAACCAAATAATTTTAGAACAGGAATTACAGCCAATGGCCTCGCGATAAACGTTAAGACCAGAGCAATAATTAAGCCTTCAAGCCAGACTTCAATAAGAGAACTTGGGTTGACAAGTAACCCTAGCATAACGAACATGATAATTTGGCTTAGCCATGCTAATCCATCATGGAACAAAAATGTATTGCGTTGAAAAACAAACCGATGATTACCAATCACAACACCAGTGACAAAAATAGATAAAAACCCACTGCCTTCTAAATTACTGGCGAGACCGAAAGATAGTAGTCCACATGCAGCGACAAGCACAGGATACAAACCAGTAGCTAATAGCTTAATCTTATTGATAATTTTGACTGAAACCCAGCCAACGCTCAAGCCAACAACAGTACCTATTCCCATTTGGCTAAAAAACAGCAGAATTAATTCACTACCTGAAGCTTGTGGGTTCATTAAAAGTTGTAATAAACCAACAGTTAAAAATATGGCCGTAGGGTCATTTGTTGCACTTTCTATTTCTAAAGTGGATTGCAGTCGTTCATTTAAATAGATCCCCGCGTTGCGCAGTAAGGAAAAAACGGCTGCGGCATCGGTAGAACCTACGATAGCGCCTAGTAATAGCCCTTCAAGCAGAGGAACGCCGAGAATATAGGCAGCAGCGAGACCTGTCACACCTGCGGTGACAAGAACGCCTAATGTTGCTAGTGTAAAAGATGGTTTCCAAACTAGACGAATTGATTTTACTGATGTTTGTAGACCCCCATCAAATAAAATTAAAGCAAGGGCGAGAGAACCAACGGCATAGGAAACATTCACGTTATCAAATGTAATCTTACCTATCCCGTCTTCGCCTGCTAACATGCCAATAAACAAAAACATGACTAGCATAGGTAAACCGAGCCTAGCAGACAATTTGCTAGAGAAAATTCCCAAAAGAATGAGTATAGAAATCAATAAAATGAGTTGTTCAATAGTTGGCATAATCAGTTTAATCTGTAAGTGAATAAAACGCTGACGATGCATCGTAAAGCGCGCGTAGAAAGCAAAAAATGAAAAAATAGCAAGACGACTAAATATACATAGAGAATAGATTATTTTAGCGAAAAGCTGATAATATCCATTAAAAAGTATATCTACATGATTATAATATAAATAAATTTAAATAATTTGATTATTTATCGCATTTTTTATTATTAAAGTGAGTTAAATCACGTAAAAAAACGATAAATTTGAATAAGTAAGCACCGCAGTTCACTTTATTTTTAATTTTTTAACTAAAGATAATTTTGAAATGAGGGACATAAGCATTGAGGGGGAAAATAGGCACTTATAAAGTAAGGTAAAAGATAGAAGGCCGAATATTCTTTCGACCTTCACCATCTAATTAATGGTAGCGCGCTTTTTTCGCTAAATAGTCACCAATAAATTGCATGCCTTGTACTATAATTACCAGTGTAACAACGGTGATAGCCATTGCGACATTATCAAAACGTTGGTAGCCGTAGTTTAGAGCTAAGTCACCAACGCCACCACCACCAACGGCTCCTGCCATCGCGGTTGCACCGACTAAAGTAATACTTGCAGCGGTTAAACTTAAAATTAATGATGACTTTGCTTCTGGTAAAATAAAATGCCAAACAATTTGCCAATTAGTCGCTCCCATAGAATCAGCCGCTTCAATAATACCTGAATGTACACTGAGTAATGAGTTTTCAACTAAACGTGCAGTATAGGGGGCAATAAAAATCACTAATGGCACAATTGCTGCAGTTGTTCCTATTGAGGTTCCTACCATAAATCGTGTAAGGGGGATCATCGCAACTAATAAGATGATAAAAGGCAATGAACGAATAATATTAATTATCGGGTTCACAATGCGATAAATACATTTATTTTCCCAAATACCCTCTGGCCTCGTTACAACAAGTACGATACCTAATAGGATCCCAAATATAGAACCTAATACGAGCGCAATGCTGACCATCGTAAAGGTTTCTGACATCGCTAATAAAAACTGTTTCGTCGTTAAAGAGGTTTCGAATAATTGTGTCATAGTGCCCCCTTATTAACTGCAACTCCACGTTGGCGAAGAAAAGAAACGGCATCTTCAATTTTTTCTTTATCACCAATAAATTGGACAAACATACTGCCTAGCACGACACCACTAATTTCTTTCATATTGGCAAACAAAATATTTATTTTGACAATTTCTTTCAGTATTAACTCATTAACGACAGGTTGTTGTGCGGAAGCCCCTAAAAATTCAAGACGATAAACATCTTGTTGATGTTCTAAGCTATGCAGAACGCGTTCTGGAATTTCTTCGTTTAATACGGTTCCTACAAATTTCTTGGTTGTGTCATGGCGTGGGTTGGCAAAAATATCAAGTACAGTTCCTTCTTCGACAATTTTGCCAGACCCCATAACAGCAACACGGTTACAAATTTGTTCAATAACTTCCATTTCGTGAGTAACTAGCAAAATAGTAATATGCTGCTCTTGGTTGATCTTTTTTAGTAATTGCAAAATTGAGCGAGTTGTTTGCGGGTCAAGGGCTGAAGTGGCTTCATCACATAACAAAATTTGTGGGTTATTGATCAAAGCACGAGCAATACCAACACGCTGCTTTTGCCCACCAGATAACTGCCCAGGGTATTGGTGTTTTTTATCACTAAGCTCGACATATTCAAGAATGCTATCAACTCGCTGATTGATTTCTTGTTTATTGACACCTGAGAGTAATAAGGGCATCGCAATATTTTGAGCAACAGTTTTCGTTTCTAGCAAATTGAAATGCTGAAAAATCATACCGATGCTTTTTTTATGTGAGCGCGTTTCTGCTGGGGTATGCTCAGCAATATTTTGGCCATTGATAATAACGGCACCACTGGTTGGCTTTTCTAATTGATTAACCAAACGGATAAGTGAACTTTTACCAGCCCCGCTATAACCAATAAACCCAAAGATATCACCTTTATTGATATGCAAATTAATGTCTTGCAATGCAACTAAAGACTGCCCATCTTTTTCATAGACTTTTTGAATATTTTGAAAGGTAATCATGATTTACTCTACATTATCAGTTAATTGCATGCGTTCTGAAGGCGGTACAGCGGGTTGCCACTCATCCCCCAATAATTCAGCTTCTTGGCTAGTTTTAACTTGCTCAAGGTGTTGCTCTTGGTAGCTTAGGTACAATTGAGCTGCAATATGGTCAGCCAATCGTTCTGCCCCAATATTCGTTCCAGAGATTAACCCTATGACCGGGCCCATACTGAGCGATGCACTTAAGTTAAAACAATATAACTGATTGATTTTTAATGTATCTGACTTGTTTTTAGCTTGAAATTCAAAATGATTACCTAAATAAGGGTGTGAAGCTAACTCTGCATTTTCTTCATGAATGGATGGCGTGTATGCATCCCCCCATGTTTTAACTAGCGGAGATAATTGATGAAAAGCGCTGTGTTTAGCCCAATTAATCCGATAGCCAGTTGCTAAGATTAAATAATCTAATACGAATTTGTCTGTCGTTGTTGTGACATGCAATTTTTTATTTTTCAATTCAATAAATTTAACTTGGGTATTGAAATTGAAATAAGCATTTTTATGGCGAGAAACTCTCAACGTGCTGCCATGGGGAGCTGGCGTTTTAGCTTTGGCAACATAATCGGTGTAATGCCATTTCTGAACATCTGTAAAATAGGCATACGCATTGGTAAATCCTGCACTTCCAGCAACTTTTCCTCGGTTTACACGAGGCATATCGCTAGCACGAATTAAAATTTCAACCGAATTAGCGCCATTTTCTAATGCCGTTGCTGAACTATCCATCGCACCGGCACTATAACCAACAACACCAATGTCTAAGCCTTTAAAACGACGATAGTCAGTACCTGCATATGAATGTTCCCAATAGGTCGTTGGGATATCATTCATAAAACTAGGGATATTGGCTTCACTAAAAGACTCCATACCAGTCGCTAAAATTACATGTTGCGCTTGATAATTGACCGTTCCTTCTGGGGTATCAAAAATTAATTCACGATAGTTATCGTTTAATTGTACATCTACTAACCGATACTGATTAAGCACATCGGGTTCTGTCATGGTTTTATACCATTGCAAGTATTCTCCCCACTGCACACGTGGGATTTTATCGAGTTCATCCCATTTTTGAATGCCAAACTGGGCTTTAAACCAAGCCTGAAAAGTTAAAGAGGGGGATGCAAGCGCAGGGCCAACCACATGTTTTGGGGAACGTAGTGTTTCCATTAGTGCAGGGGCTTGCCATGGGCCTTCTTTGCCAGCAGAGGCTTGATCGAAAACAATCGCGTTGATACCGCGTAATTTCAGGGCGAATGCTGCTGTAATACCTGACATACCCGCACCAATGATAGCGACATCAACAACTTGGTTTTCAGGGTTATTTTTTGATAATGACCAAGACGTTATTGGTAAATTTAGATACTGCAAATCTTGTTTTATTTGCGCTTCTAATGCCTCTAAACCCATAATCAGTTCCATTGAATTACTCCTTACCTTCTACTATTTCAAAGGGTTCACCCAGAGATAATATCAAGCGGTTTGCCCATGAGAAGAAGGCCGTCGATTGAACTAAATCGAGTAATTCAAGTTCAGATAAACCCAAAGCTTGTAGTGTTTTTATTTGTGGTGCTGTGGCTTGGATAGGGGTTGCAGACAAGGATGCGACTAAGTCTGTGATGGCTAACAATCTGTCATCAAAGCCTTCAGCAAGAATTGAACCGGTCGCAGTGGCTAATAGCTTATCGACATCAGTGCGTCGTTCTTTTGCATACTGACTGGCTTTTCTTGCATGAACAGAAGCGCAATAAATGCAGCCATTAACTTTACTCGTTACCGCCGCAGCGAATTCCCGCTCCCAACGAGGTAGCCCTTCAGTGGTGTAAAATACCCCACGGTCAACTAAGGTTCGTAATTCTAAAATTTTGCTTTGATGTGCGAGTAGTAAAAAATATTCAGAGTTTAATTGGCCAAATTTTTTCATAACCTGAGCTTCTTCAACAGACAATGTCTTCGCATCCCTTGCTGAAATCCAAGCTTCCCATCCTAAGTTATCTTGTGTAAAAGCGGTTGGAGAAGAGTTCCCTTTTCGGGTTAATAGTTGATGGTTCCATTTACCAGCCACAACTTTGGACGAATTACTTGTAAGGCTGCTATTATCTGTCAGTAAAAGGATCCCTTCGATTAGCCGAGCTTGATAGGTGACATAAGTTATTAATTGGGCAAGTAAAATAATGTCACTCTCTTGCCAACCTTGTTCAGTTAATGCAGCAATTAATTGGTAATGGGTGTCTTTAGGTGATTGCGTTAAAACTTGCAGATATTCTTTTGCTGTGGAAAGTGGTTGGGTAAGAGGTTCATCAGGAATTGAGTCTATTAATTGCAAATAAAACTCAGCGAGACGGGGACTTCCCGTTATTTTTGCGACTTCATGAGCAAAATAATATTTCACATCATTTGTGAGAAGTGTCGATGGCGTAGAAAAAATAGCTTCAAATACGGCTTGAGTATTTTCAGTCGCGACTGAGCGTTCATGGCGAATTTTAGCTAAGTTGGAATCTGGCGTTAAATTAGTTAAATAATTAATTACATCATTATAGGAAATAGTCATAAAGCAACTCACTTTTTTTAAACGTTTTTATCTCCTTCATTACATATCAATCACATCACTAATCGAACGATCTATTTGTTATATATTTATAACCAAAAAGAATTACGGGTGACTCTTATATTACTTTTGTATTAAGTTATAACGATATAGTCTAAGTTGTGCTCTTTAATTATGATTATACTGCCCAAAATATCTTTACAGGGTTGTTACATATGTTAAAACAAAAAATAATAGGTTTATCTTTAATTACTACTGCTTTAGTTGTGTTGGCAGGGTGTGGCGATAATAGTGAAAAAGATAATCCTAATAAAAAACAAATTACAATAGGCTTTGGTGTTGGCAATTATATTGACCAAGTGGATAAAGGTATTGTACCGATTTTAGAAAAAAAAGGTTATACCGTTAATTTGCGCCAATTTTCACAGAATAGGCAAATAAACCCTGCTTTTGAAGAAGGCTCTATTGATGCTTCTGTAAATCAAAGCCGTGCCTATATGGAGGCTTATAACAAAAAAAATAATATTAATATGGTGGCATTAACAGACTCACCGAGTGCGCCTCAAAGCCTGCGGTCAAATAAACATAAAACGCTGGATGATGTGAAAGATGGTATGATTGTTGCGTTATCTAATGACCCCGTTAATGCAGAGCGTGGCGCTAGGATCCTGGAAAAGTTAGGTTGGATTACAATTAAGCCAGATGTGAGTACATTAAGTTTTAGTGTTAATGATATCTCCCCAAATGAATATAACTTAGATATTCGAGAAACCGATGCGGCTCAAGGGTTGCGATTATTAGATGATGTTGATTTTGTTGTTGTGAATGGTAACTATGTGGCAAGTGCTGGCCAACGTATTGCTGATGGTTTAGTTGTAGAAAACTCACCGCTAGAGCATCGCGTTATTGTGACTGTCATGCAAAAAGACCTAGATGCTCAGTGGGCAAAAGATTTGAAAGAAGCTTTTGAATCTAAAGAGTATGCAGATTATATTCGTTCTCAGCGTATTTATGATGGTTTTATTGAACCTGACAGCTGGAACAAATACCCTAAATAAAATCCTAGTCTATTTTTTTGTTATTAATATTATGTTAACCACTAATTTTTATTAATTAGTGGTTTTTTGCTATAAAAGATAAATATCTTACTGATTTAATATGAAAAAGATTCGTGTTGAATTTGTAGACAACAGGATGTTTTTTCGTTATTTAATGGGTTAGGAAAGGCATTATAAAAATAGTCTGTAGATAATTTTATTTAGAAAATAGAACTGACAGGGGAAAATATGAGCAATGAATTAATTGATGCATTTAATGTAATAAAATCTAAAAAATGGGTTGATTTGACACATAGCTTCGATAAAGACTCACCGCATTTTTTTATGTTTGACTCTGCTGAGTTTAAAACATTATTTGGCTATCCAGAAGGTTTCTTTGCACAGCAATTTACATTTCCAGGACAATATGGCACCCATATTGATGCTCCCTGTCATTTCGTTGAAGGGAAACGTTATTTACATGAGCTTGAATTAAAAGAACTTGTTCTGCCATTGATTGTTATTGACCAGTCTGAAAGGGCAAAAGAAGATCCTAATTTTGCATTTTCTCTTGATGATGTCCTTAATTTTGAAGCGAAATATGGCCGAATTGAATCAGGGAGTTTTGTTGCATTACGTACTGACTGGAGTAAACGTTGGCCATCACAAGAGCTGATGGATAATAAAGATGACGAGGGCAATAACCAAATACCGGGTTGGGGAATGGATGCACTTAAATTTTTATTTGAAGAACGCGGAATAAAAGCGATTGGCCATGAAACATTTGATACTGATGCAGCAAAAGATTTTCGAAAAAATAATGCGTTACTTGGTGAGTATTATGTATTAGAACAGGATACATACCAAGTTGAATTACTGGCTAATTTGGACCAAGTCCCCACTCGTGGTGCTGTAATTTTTAATATTGTTGCTAAACCAAACAATGCTAGTGGTTTTCCTGTTCGTTCTTTTGCAATACTGCCATAGGAAATATAATGATAACCAATCTGCCAGTGTGATAGCAGATTGGTTAAAACGATTATAACGCAAGTAAAATCCAAGCAGCGGCTAATAGCATACACAATAGCGCGACAATTCCACCTGATTTAGAGAACTCACCGAAAGAAATTTTCACGCCATATGCCGCTGATTGCTCAACGACGATAATGCCAGCAAGACTACCGAAAACCAGTAAGTTGCTTGAAAAACCAGAACCCAATACGAGAGCAGCGCCTAACGAATCGGCATTGCCTTCAGGTGTTAAGAAGGGGACGAGTAGCATGACTGAAGGGTTGTTTCCAACGATAGTACTTAGGACACCGGTCACTAAAAATAGGGCTAATGGGTTATTGAGTTCCACACCGTAGTTTCGCAAATCAGTTAATAATTGCTGAGGTAGTCCTGTGGCGGCAAAAGCGGCATTGACAACAAATAGCCCCATGATGAGTAATAAAAGATTACCATCAACGAGTTTAAGCATATCACTCGAGGCAATAGATCGATTTAATAATAAAAATCCAGCAGCCGTTAATGCAATAAGTTCTTTAGGAATATCAGTCACAATAAAGGTAATGATGACTGCGAAAGTAATGACACCCGCTTTTGCTGTCTCCCAGACATCTAATGTTTCTTGGGTTGATTTAGGGGGAGTTGAGAGCGTATTTTCTTTAGTCAAATACCAACGATGACGATATAACCAAACGAGTACTAACCATGTTAATGGTAAGGAAAGCAGGGCTGGTATTGCTGATGCCTGTAATAAGCCAACAAACGAGATATCAAGCCCTTGTGCTGCGATCATATTTTGTGGGCTACCAATTAATGAACCTGCGGCCCCGTTATTAGCCGCGAAACAAAAGCCAAGTAAAAAAGGAATTGGGTTTAAACCGCGAGATAAACTAATTGATACTAATAATGGAGTCATCGCGACAACAACAACATCATTAGTGAGCAATGCGGAAAGAAAGCCACCAACAAGAATTAAAACAGCGAGTAATATAGGGGGAGAAACTTTTAGCATTGCGACTTTATTTGCGGTCCAGCTATAAAAACCGGACACAACAAAAGAAGCAGAAACGACCATAAGCCCGAATAACATCCCAATCGTTCGGTAATCGATAGCATTCCATGCATGGGGAGGGGTAATACTACCAATAGCCATCATAGCTAGGGCACCAATAACTGCAGCGCCAGTTCTATCAACTTTGAAGCCGGGTAGCTTACCAAAGCCCATCGCAATATAAACCAAAAGAAAAACAATAACGGTTGACGTCATGATATTCACATTTTAATTAAGAAAATTAGAGGTAATTTATCGGTGAAGACCAGACGAAGCAAGGTTAAATAATGTATTGATAATAATGCGTTGCTGTTGATTCTATTTAAGACTATCTCAAAAAGACAGTGGCTATAATGAAATAGAAAATACGTTTAGTAATTTTATTACAAAATTGAGAAATGATCTGTGCGGATGAAAAAATGTTGGCAGTTCACTGGGTAGAAAAAGATAAATAGAAAATAAATTGTGATGATTGTCACCAATTGAAGATAAATTGTGATTTTTTCTTTGTGATTAAAATCACGAAAAATGTTTTTTTAGTGCAAAAAAAGAGCAATGTAATTTAGTAACACGATTTTTTTGTGATCTTTGTCAATATAAAGATGGGGTAAGTAGGGGGTGGATAGTGATGATGGTCACAAAAAGGCCCGCGTGGTGCGAATCTGATCAAGCTCATGCTAGAGTGAAAGTGTTGAAAAAATCACAGACGTTATTTGGCGATAACGTTACAACTTTATCATTTTCGTACCACGGGGTTCTGTCATGGTAACATCAAATATCAAATTAAAGGTACAGAATTTTGGGCGTTTCCTCAGTAATATGGTTATGCCTAATATCGGTGCCTTTATCGCTTGGGGATTAATAACGGCGTTATTCATCCCAACTGGCTGGTGGCCTAATGAGACATTAGCTCAACTTGTTGGCCCTATGATCACTTATTTATTACCACTATTAATCGGTTATACTGGTGGCCGTTTAGTTGGTGGAGAGCGGGGCGGAATAGTCGGCGCAATAACAACAATGGGGGTAATTGTTGGTGCTGACATGCCAATGTTTATGGGGGCAATGATTGCTGGCCCATTAGGCGGATATGCAATAAAACGTTTTGATTTGTGGATAGAAGGCAAAGTTAAAACAGGTTTTGAAATGTTGGTGAATAATTTTTCCTCCGGCATTATCGGCATGTTATTAGCCATTTTGGCTTATTTAGCTATTGGGCCTCTTGTTGCGGGGCTATCCAAAATATTGGCAGCAGGCGTGAATGTGATGGTGGAGAATAATTTACTTCCACTCACGTCTATTTTTGTTGAGCCCGCCAAGATATTATTTCTAAATAACGCGATTAACCACGGTATTTTCTCACCCTTAGGTATTCAACAAGCGACTGAAACTGGCGCATCTATTTTCTTTCTTATTGAAGCCAACCCTGGACCGGGTTTAGGTGTTTTACTTGCTTACATGTTTTTTGGTAAAGGAAATGCGAAGCAATCTGCACCAGGAGCCGCAATTATTCACTTTTTTGGTGGGATACATGAGATTTATTTCCCCTATGTCTTAATGAACCCTCGGTTAATTCTTGCAGTTATTCTGGGTGGGATGACAGGAGTGTTTGTTATGAACCTTTTTCATGCTGGGTTAGTCTCTCCTGCATCACCGGGTTCAATATTTGCAGTTCTGCTGATGACGCCTAAGTCATCATTGGTCGGTGTGATTTTATCAGTCACCAGTGCGACGTTAGTTTCCTTTATTGTTTCCGCGATTTTATTAAAGAAAACTCGCATAGGTGATGATGATGAGCTCGAAAATGCTACGAAAAAAATGCGTAATATGAAATCGCAATCAAAATCATCGGCAGCAGTAGAAATCAATCAAAATACCTCTGTTAATTTAGCAGAAGTACGCAACATTATTGTAGCTTGTGATGCAGGAATGGGTTCTAGTGCCATGGGAGCAGGGGTATTAGCTAAAAAGGTGCGTGATGCGGGCTTATTAGGAATTTCTGTTACGAACATGGCAATTAACGACCTGCCGGATAACGTTGATATTGTGATAACGCATAAAGATTTAACACAAAGAGCGAAAACATTTGCACCAAATGCAATGCATATATCGTTGACTAATTTCCTAGATAGCCAAACGTATAATGATCTTGTAACAAACTTAATAGCTAAAAAAAATCCTAAAGCAGCAAATGATGGACGACTGATTAAACAAACGATTATTGCAGCAAATGATGAATCCTATGAAATGGAAGATCATGATGATGCGATATTTACATTGAGTGCAAAGCATATTCATTTAAACCTATCTGCACAGAATAAAATGCAAGCCATTCAATTTGCGGGGCAAAAATTAGTTGAGGGTGGCTATGTTGAGCCTGACTATATTGAGGCGATGTTAGCTCGCGAAAAACTGACTTCAACCTATCTAGGTGAATCTATTGCTGTTCCTCATGGCACCATAGAAGCAAAAGATCGAGTATTAAAAACTGGCATTGTTATTTGCCAATATCCTGAAGGCGTACAATTTGGTGAAGAACCTGATGAAATTGCCCGCTTAGTTATTGGTATTGCAGCACAAAATAATGAGCACATTGAAGTTATCACACGAATTACTTCCGCTTTAGATGAAGATGGGGTTATTGAGCGTTTATGTGAAACCCAAGATGTTCAGGAAGTACTCGAAATTTTAGCGTCTCAAAGTGCAGCATGAGGAGAATAATAATGAAAGTCATTCATTTTGGTGCAGGAAATATAGGCCGCGGTTTTATTGGTAAATTATTAGCAGACGCAAATTCACAAGTAACTTTTACTGATGTCAATCAGCCATTAATTGACCAATTAGCACATCAACAATCTTATAATGTTCATGTTGTTGGTCAGGAAAATCGTATTGAGAAAGTCCAACACATTCACGCTATTAATAGTAATGACCCTAAAACGATAGAGTTTATTGCAACAGCAGATATGCTTACAACAGCAGTCGGGCCACCGGTGCTGGAAAAAATTGCCTCAACGATAGCTAAAGGCATTATTCATAGAAAATCGTTGGGAAATAACCAGCCGCTCAATATTATTGCATGTGAAAATATGGTAAGAGGAACTAGCCAACTAAAGCAACATGTATTGGCTCAATTGCCTGAAGAGTTGCATCAATGGGTTGAGCAGCATATTGGCTTTGTAGACTCCGCAGTTGACCGTATTGTTCCTCCGATGGATGCAGCGAATGATGACCCGCTTGACGTTACTGTCGAATCCTTTAGTGAGTGGATTGTTGACCAGACACAATTTGTTGGTGATATTCCTATTATCAATGGAATGGAATTAACGGATAACCTAATGGCATTTGTTGAACGCAAACTATTTACGTTAAATACAGGCCATGCGATGACAGCGTATTTGGGACAATTATATGGATACCAAACAATTAGTGAGTCAATTGGGGATTTGAGGATCCATACTGTTGTTAAATCGGCTATGCAAGAAAGTGGACAAGTTTTAATTCAACGTTATGGCTTTGATTCACAAATACATAATCAATACATAGATAAAATACTAAGTCGCTTTGCAAACCCATATTTAAAAGATGATGTTAGTCGAGTAGGGCGACAGCCTATGAGAAAGTTAAGTTCTAATGATCGCTTAATTAAGCCGTTGTTAGGCACATTTGAATACCAATTACCAAATGAAAATCTGATCATAGGAATTGCTGCCGCATTGCATTTCAGATGTGAAGCTGATCCTCAAGCAAATGAAATGGCAAAGTTAATTGCTGACAAAGGTATATATCAAGCGGTTGTTGAGCTTTGTGGGTTAGAGCAATATCCCGAGGTTGTTGATAGAATCTGTTCCCAATACCAGTTATTGATATTGAGTAACAAGTGATATTACGGATAATAGATTGATTAATTGAGGTTCAGTCACTTTATGGCTATCTACAGTATGATAGTAAGTAGTATAGCTATAAAGTGATAAAAGAAGCTAATATGGAAAATAAACAAAACATTGAAAATCAGATTCTTGAGCGGTTAAATCAACGGCCGGAAGTAAATTTATTTGTTCAAGAGGTCGTTCTTTTAATTTCACAAGCTATTGATAAATTAATGTTAAAAGTTTTTAGAAAGGATGATTATGCGGTAAAATATGCAGTTGAACCACTTTTAACTGGAAATGGGCCATTAGGAGAGTTATCGGTTCGTTTGAAACTTCTATTTGCATTAGGGGCGATTTCTCGTGAAACCTATGAAGATATAGAATTATTTCTTGCTTTGAATGAATCGTTATCAGCAGAAAATTTAAATATAAATTTTACAGATGATGAAATTTTAGGCAGTATTAAAATGCTTCATTGTATGGAACCTTTACCAGAAATGATGAGATTCAATCAACCAGAGGATCTTGTCGATAACCAATTAATTGAATTGCAAAAACACCGTTTTCAACAAATGATAAAATCATCGTTAGTATTATCTGTAACTGCTTTAATTACCCAAATTATAGAAACCGATGTATTTTAAAATTGTAAACTCAATTCTCTGATATTTTATTGTTTACTTATCAAAGTAAATATGTATGAAATAATGCTTTATTATCCGACTATCAATAGAATATAGAATGAATATTATTGTTGCACATGAAATCACCACTGAAGATAAAGAAGAACTACTTGCAGGGTTACGTAGTTTTAATATCCAATATTTGAATGCAGAACGTTTTAGTGAGTTAGGCGTTTATTTTAAAAATGACTCTGGTGTTATGCTTGGTGGATTACTGGCTTCTGTAAAGGCAAATTGGCTTTGTATCGATTTTTTATGGGTAAGTGAGGACGCCAGAAAAACGGGATTAGGCAGTAAATTGATGTATACCGCTGAACGAGAAGCAATAAAATTAGGGTGTATTCATAGTTTAGTAGATACATTCAGTTTTCAAGCCTTACCCTTTTATGAAAAATTAGGATATGTAAAACAAATGTCCTTGCCTGATTTCCCAGAGACAGGCATGGAAAGGCATTATCTCACTAAAACTGAATTATCATAATCATATTTACTGCATTTAATCTGCTGTAAGTTGACATTGTTGTTATCATTTAAATTTATTTTGTGCGGCTAGCATTTGATACACGAAGAGAAGATATGAAAGTTTGTATTATAGGAACATCTGGAGCAGGGAAGACGACGTTATCTGCCAAGTTATCTGATGAATTTAACACGCCCGTGTATGGTTATGATGAGATTTATTGGGATAAAACTCAGCAGGAATATATCAAAAATCCTCAACCTATTATTAACGCCTTAGTTTCAGCGATAACGTCTAAAACGGAATGGATAGTTGAAGGTGCTTACGATAGGCGTTTAATACCATTTTTTAACGATTGTACGCTGATTATTCGCTTAATTATACCTTATCGTATTTGTGTCTTTAGAATTGTAAAACGATACCTTTCATCGAAATTTACAACAATGGGGCCTAAAGAAACGCTTTTTAATATGATTGAACTGCTACGCTTTGCAAAGCAATTTGATAAGAGACTTGATGATTTCTTTGCTAAAAATCCTTTATTTGCATCTAAAGTCATCATCATAGATAACTCCGAACAATGTATTGATACGATAAAAAAACATTTAGAGCAAATAAAATAAATAGAGTTGGTTTACTACCAAGCACCTGCCTTTATAACTAATCTTTGCGATAATTTTATTTAAGATGATTAAGTTTGGGTTACTACCAACCGAGGCTTATGCGAACACAGCGTTTGTGTCTATGGTACTTCTTATTTTCTTAATGTTTAGATATTGTTTGATTGCTGATCTGAACTTACAAACTTATATAGGTCTAAAACTTAATATAAGTGTAAATATGAGGTATGACATGAGGCTGTTTATAATAGTTTTTGCAGTAATGCTTTCCGCTTGTGCATCTTCTGGGCGTGAGTTAAGTAAAGAAAATCCTAAAGATGACCCTTACGTTGATAGCACATTAAACAGTATTAAAGCTGGTCAGAATATTCAAATAGAGCGGAAAATGCGACGAGGATATTAATCTAGCAATAGAATAATTAATAATAAACTAAGAAGTCTGCCTATGAAGTGCCTTCTACTAATCGTTGGGCAACTAATTACTGGGGGGCATTTCATCGTTATAAATTTTTCTTTTTGGCGATTTAGTATTTTAAAAGCCAAGACATAGGGCCGTTGTTGACATATGAAGATACAAACCTTAGGTATCGGTTAATTCGTATGCTTTTTTTGTGTCTTGCTGTTTCGATTTGGCTTGTATTTCGCTTTATAGGGGGGATTGAGTATGAGTAGTAGACATGACTAGCTTGATGAGGTTTTTGTTTAGGTGGGAATAGCTGGGTTTAGCTTGCTGTGGTGTCCCCTGCAGGAATCGAACCTGCAACTAGCCCTTAGGAGGGGCTCGTTATATCCATTTAACTAAGGGGACTTTTGGAGTCATAATTATGACAGCGAAGGCATTTTACTGTTCAGGTCTAATTGAATCAAGTTGTTACGGGCAAATAATCTAATTTATCTTCCATAAATGTTTTTTTGACTATTTTTTACTCTAAAATAGGGTGATTATCATTTCCATAATTAAGGGAAGCGAGCATTTCTGCTTTGTACTAATTGTTCAATTTTCTTATAATAAGAATATGATTAAATGGCGTATAATTAATCCTTAAGGTAATTAAATAACTCAAAAGGATTAACATAATTCTTTTTTTAGCCTTACTATAAGCAAAACAGTTATTACAGTGGAAAGTACCGTAGTGGAACGGTGCAGGGAATGGAGAAATGTTATGAAGTTTCGCATGACGGGCGTTTTTCTGGCAGGGGTGCTAATTGCAGGTTGTGCAAGTAGCATTGATCCAGAAACACATGAGCGTTCAGACCCCTTAGAAGGGTTCAACCGAGCAATGTTTAATTTCAACTATAACGTCCTCGACCCTTATGTGTTAAGGCCAGTCGCTGTTGCTTGGAATGATTATGTCCCGATGCCTGCCCGTAATGGATTAACCAATTTTTTTGTTAACCTTGAAGAACCTGCAAGTATGTTGAATAGCTTTTTGCGGGGTGAAGTCACTCAAGGTTTCAAACATTTTAACCGCTTTTTCCTTAATACCGTCTTTGGTATGGGGGGACTCATTGATGTTGCATCAATGGCTAATCCTCAGCTAGTTAAAGAAGAACCTAAACGCTTTGGTAATACATTGGGTTATTACGATGTGGGCTATGGCCCCTATGTGGTACTGCCAGGATATGGTAGCGCAACACCGAGGGAACAAGGGGGGGACTTAGTTGATGATTTATATCCAATGCTAAGCTATCTCACATTCTGGATGTCAGCGGGTAAATGGGCACTGGAAGGAATTGAAACTCGAGCAAGGTTATTAGATTCAGATGGATTACTGAAAAACTCTTCAGACCCGTACTTAATGATGCGAGAAGCCTATTTCCAACGTAATGACTTTTTATCAAGTGGTGGTGCGTTAAAAGCAACAGAAAACCCAAATGCAGCAGCGATTGAAGACCAACTTGATTCGATAGATTAGTATATTGAATTGTTTTGGAAGGTTTATCACTCTCTTGTATACGAATGATACTAGAGAGTGATAAATAAAAAGCTAATCATTGTCTCGCTTTCCTCGTTGAGAGACGGTGTCAATTAAGGCTATTACCCCTAATACACCAATAAAACCGACAGTAAACAGTGTTCCCATAAAGCCTCCTAAGTTTTAGTCATTGTAGCCTCTTTTACATGCCTTTCGGCTTTAGCCAATAATAGAATATAGCGTGATTAATACAGTTTGATGAAAAAGCCATACATATTAGTGGATATCATCAGTATAAAATATGCTATTAGGTTGTACTTGCAAATAAGAACATTCAGAGAATGAATGGTAATCTAATGAAATATAAAGCGATTTATCTTAAAAATGCGATAGTGTGTATTTTATAAAGAAATGATGAGGTGAACTCATGTGCTTAACATTTAATTTACATATGATGCGGATTAGGGTCAAGAAAATTTATGTTAAGTTTTGAAAATTAGTGAGATGAGATAGTTGAAGTTTACGCCGTATAACCAAGCAGAACCTTCAGATTTGAAGCGAGTTGTTGTGCTTGGGTCACCTTCTTTTAACATTTCATTGATATTAACCTTCTTGCCATGCATATAAGCAATACCCACATCAACAGAAGTGTTTTCATTGAATGCGTAAGTTGAGCCCGCACTTAACCAGTAGCGATCTTGGTCAGGTATAGAAATTGAACGGTATTCTGCACGAACAGGCGTTTGGTCGTAGGCGATACCGGTACGGAATGTCCAGTTGTCGTCATAGAAATAAGTGGTACCCAAAGCTAAACGCCAAGCATCTTTGAAATGCTCAGGTTTATGGAATAGCTCTTTGCCATTACTTTTTTGATAAGCGGTTAACTCTTTAAATTCACTCCAGCCAGTATAGGCAACACTGTAGTGTAGAGCCCACTTAGGTGCAACTTTATGGTACCCGGAAAATTCCCAGATATCAGGTAAATTAAGGTCAAGTTTACCTTTAACACTGCCACCATTTAACCCACCAACCATGGCAGGAAGGTCGTTTGAAAATTTACCATCTTCAAATTTAACTTTAACTTTTGAGCGATACGTTAAGCTTAAACGGTTGTCTTGATTAAACTCATACAATATACCTGTATTCCAACCATAGCCCCAGTCATCACCTTTGAGTTTAGCGGCTGTTGTACTTGATGTGACGCCAAGCGCAGGAGGAAGTTGAGATGCCCCTATTCCCATATGACGTGTGATTTCGGCATCAGCATAGACTGCATTAACGCCTAAACCAAAGCTAAAATTGTCATTTAAACGATAGGCGCCGCTTAGATTTAAGTTAACCGTTTTTAAATCTGTTTTCCCACCAACAGGTCCACCTGCATAATCTTTAGGAAAATCGGTAGCTAAACCAAAGTTGGTGGTCATTGAGGTACCAACAGCCCACTTGTCATTAATTGGGAAAATGAAATGGGCATTGGGCACAACGGCACTTGGTGCTATATCATTGGCAGTAAAAGCACTGCTATCACGCCCTTTAATATCAACACTTGGGTCAATATAAACAGCACCAATAGAAAGAGAAGGGCGATCAAACAACATCATGGCAGCAGGGTTTCGGCTTCCCTCACTTGCGTTGTCGCCCATCGCACCAGCCCCCGAAAACGCGCGTCCCAGTGCGGATGTAGAATATTCATTAAGCAAAAAACCAGCCGCGCCTGCGTTGGATGATACAATTGCCACTGCTATTGCTAAAGCTGATCTAGAGAACAGGTTTTTCTGGTTCATGACCAAAACCCTCTTATGTTTTATTTTGAATAAAGCGACTTCTATCGCAAGAAGCGCAGAATTGTAGGGTCCCTTGCCGCTATGACAAATCAGACCAGTTACTAGAGTATAGGTCTGACCACCTGATATGTTGCAAGCTTGTTTTGCAGTTATTGTGACATTGTTTTCAAAAATGCGACATATTTAACAAAATGGCAACATAAAATGACGGATTGGGAGCAATAAGTATACGAATACGGGGTAAGATCAAACTTATGTTTAATTATTAGCGATATATTTTGATGCACACTAGTTTTTAGCACTTTTTCAGCGTTATGATAGCAGCTTAACAGTTTGTTTATTTGGAGAGTAAGATGACTGATGCGATTAACCGTTGTAGCGCGGATGAAACCGCAGCCTGCTGCTGTGTAGATGTGGGAACAGTATTGGATAATAAAGACTGTACTGCTTCGTATCAGCATGTTTTTGCTACACAAGGTGAAGCAGAAAACATGTTGAAAACACTCACAGAGAAAGCAAAATCTGTTGAGTCAGACCCTTGTGTAATAACCCATTCTATCAAGTCTGTAGAGGGTGGAGTTGAGCTGACGGCTGAGTTTAGTTTTAGCTGTGAAGCTGAAAGCCTGATTTTTCAATTAGGCCTTCGTTAATCAAACGATTGAATTTACTCTAATTTGCCTTTTATCACTAAAACGATGGTGTGATTAACGTTCAGTGGTAAAAGGCTTCCTTTATCTTTTCACTTTCTTCTATTGCAAATCGCTGTGTTTTTACTCTAAGTTGCGTACCTGCTCGCATTTTTTATTAATACCCATTGATAATTGTGAATTTTATGTTAACAATCATTACAGGTCAGACCTCTTTGTCCGCTTAGTGAGTTAGTTAACTATAATTTTCATTTTTGCTTTTAGCAGGAGCGACCATGAATCAATATCTCCACCATGGTGAAAATACAGATAAAACAAAAGAAAGGATCGCCATTGTCAGTGGTCTACGCTTGCCTTTTGCAAAACAATCTACGGCATATGCAGGAATTCCAGCCGTCGATTTAGGTAAAGCAGTCGTTGCTGAATTATTAGCCCGCAGTGATTTAGACAAAAACCTTATTGAGCAACTGGTATTTGGGCAAGTAGTACAAATGCCTGAAGCGCCGAATATTGCGCGGGAAATTGTTCTTGGAACAGGTATGAGTGTCTCAACAGATGCCTATAGTGTATCAAGAGCCTGTGCGACAAGTTTTCAAGCAATTGTTAACGTTGCTCAAAGTATGATGGTAGGTGATATTTCTATCGGTATTGCTGGCGGGGCCGATTCATCTTCTGTGCTTCCTATTGGCGTATCAAAAAAATTGGCCGAGACATTATTAGCATTAAGTAAAGCGAAGTCTGTTGGGCAAAAATTATCCCTGTTAACGAAATTACGCCTGAAGGATTTAGCGCCAGTCGCACCAGGCGTTGCGGAATATTCTACAGGGCTGCGTATGGGCGATACCGCAGAGCAAATGGCGAAAAGTTATCAAATTAGCCGAGCCCAGCAAGATGAACTCGCCCATCGTTCGCATATATTAGCGACAAAAGCGTGGGAAAATGGTGCTTTAAATAAAGAAGTTATGACTGCGTATATGCCTCCCTTTAAGCAAGCCTTTTCCCAAGATAACAATGTGCGTACAAACTCAGTATTATCATCTTATGCGAAATTAAAACCTGCCTTTGATCGTAAACACGGTAGTGTTACCGCCGCAAACAGTACTCCGCTGACCGATGGCGCCGCAGCAGTGTTGATGATGACAGAATCTCGTGCGAAATCGTTGGGTTATACACCGTTAGGCTACATTCGAAGCTATGCGTTTTCAGCGATAGACGTATGGGAAGATATGCTATTAGGACCTTCTTATGCCACACCACTCGCATTAAAACGTGCAGGGTTATCGTTGCAAGACTTATCCTTGATTGATATGCATGAGGCCTTTGCTGCGCAAACGCTCGCTAATTTACACATGTTTGGTAGCCGTAAATTCGCTCAGGAGAAACTGGGAATGGATAACGCAATTGGCGAAGTGGATATGGCTAAATTTAACGTCTTAGGTGGTTCTATCGCGTATGGGCACCCGTTTGCGGCTACAGGCGCACGAATGGTGACTCAAACCCTAAATGAATTGCGCAGACGGGGTGGTGGTTTTGGTTTAACAACAGCTTGTGCTGCGGGTGGTTTAGGTGCAGCAATGATCTTAGAGGTGGAATAATGGCTCAAAATTCTGCTACAGAAGTTGCGAGAGAAACAACACAACAAGCTTTTAGCTTAGAAATTTATGGTGAAAACGTGGGGGTGATCTTCATTGATGTTCCCAATGAAAAAGTCAATACATTAAAAGCTGAGTTTGCGGAGCAATTCCTTGCGATTTTACAGCAAGCGCAGTCTACCTCTGGCCTGAAAGGGTTAGTTATTACCTCAGGGAAAAAAGATAATTTTATTGCTGGTGCGGACATTAGCATGATCGCTGGCTGTGAAAATAAAGCCCAAGCCAGTGAGTTGTCAAAAGCAGGCCATGTATTATTTGATAAAATCGATAATTACCCCTTGCCTATTATTGCTGCGATACATGGTGCGTGTTTAGGGGGCGGGCTAGAGCTTGCTTTAGCATGTCATGCACGAGTTTGTTCAAATGATAATAAAACGAAATTAGGTTTACCCGAAGTACAATTGGGGTTGTTACCCGGTTCCGGAGGAACGCAGCGTTTACCTAGGTTGATCGGCATTCCACATGCATTGGATTTAATGCTGACAGGTCGTCAGTTAAAAGCCAAACAGGCGCTGAAATTAGGGTTGGTTGATGATGTGGTTCCTGAGTCTATTTTACTCGACGTTGCAGTTAAAATGGTGAAAAAAGGGGGCGTTCAGCGTCCTGCTATTCATTGGCAACAGCGCTTATTAAGTAGCAAATTACTTCGCAATAAAGTGTTCGATAGCGCCAAACAAAAAGCACTCAGCAAAACCAAAGGCCATTACCCCGCCCCTGAAAAAATTATTCATGTTGTGAAAACAGGAATGAATAAAGGGTTGCAAGCCGGTTATGCAGAAGAAGCGAAAGCCTTTGGTGAGCTTGTGATGACACCAGAGTCTGCTGCATTACGTAATTTATTTTTTGCGGTTACTGCGTTAAAAAATGAAACGGCTCACAAGCAACACCCTTGAAGATTAATCAAGTTGGTGTGCTTGGTGGCGGGTTGATGGGGGGCGGAATTGCTTATGTCACGGCTTTTCAAGGTAAATTACCCGTTCGTATTAAAGATATTTCAGACAAAGGTGTTACCCAAGCCTTGCGCTATAGCTGGGATCTGCTGACTCAGCGAGTTATCAAGCGGCGGTTATTAGCTCGAGAGCGTGCAGCCGTTATGGCTAGAGTATCAGGCACATTAAGTTATCAAGGTATTGAAAACGCTAATGTTATTATTGAGGCGGTATTTGAAGATTTAGCACTAAAACAAAAAATGGTTGCTGAAGTTGAAAAGATGTCGAAACAACAAGCCATTTTTGCCTCTAATACATCATCTTTACCTATTCACCAAATTGCACAGAATGCGACCCATCCTGAAAAAGTTATTGGCTTACACTATTTTAGTCCAGTGGATAAAATGCCGTTGGTTGAAGTCATCCCTCATCAACACACCGATGAAACAACGATTGCAACTGTTGTTGCTTTGGCAAAACGCCAAGGCAAAACAGCGATTGTTGTAGGGGATGATGCAGGTTTCTATGTAAATCGTATTTTAGCGCCATTCTTATGTGAAGCCGCCCAATGCCTTGTTGAAGGTGAATCAATAGAGCATATTGACCGTGCTTTAGTTGAATTTGGCTTCCCTGTCGGGCCTTTTAATCTATTAGACGAAGTCGGTATTGATGTAGGGACTAAAATTTTACCGATTTTAGTTGAGCGTTTTGGTGAGCGTTTTAAAGCCCCTGATTTACTCGATAAAGTCGTTAAAGATGACCGAAAAGGGAAGAAAAACGGCAAAGGTTTTTATGAATATGGTCATCACACAAATAAGTTGTGGTTTTGGAAAAAAGCCAATAAACGTCAAGTTGATAAAACCATTTATTCACTGATTGGCGTAGTTCCCAACAATACACTAACTAAAGCGGATATTGCACAGCGGTGCGTTATGATGATGCTTAATGAAGCTGCCCGTTGTCTTGATGAAAATATCATTAAAAGTGCGCGTGATGGGGATGTGGGGGCGGTATTTGGTATCGGTTTCCCGCCTTTCTTTGGTGGCCCATTCAGGTATATGGATAGCTTGGGGATTGCAAAAACCGTGGAAACCCTGAATAACCTCGCTGTGAGATATGGTGATAAATTCGAGCCTTGTGAATTGCTATGTAACATGGCAGAAAATAATCAAACCTTTTTTTCTGCAAATGCAGAAGATGAGGTTAACGCAACAAAACTAAGTAACGAACAATAATGGCATAGCAGGGTAGACTATTAGCCGATGGTTGTTTGATTCAATAAAACTAGTCAAGGCCTGATGCCAAATATATTCTTGGTTATCAGGCTTTTTTAAGTAAAGTTCGCATGATTAGAATAAATAATTATATTATCTTTAACTGATTGATAATAAATAGCAAACTTTAGCCCACAACATAGCCAGCTAAAGAAACATACATAAAAATCTACCCAAATCATTTTCTTTGTTGGTCATTTCATGCAGAATCACATTTCACCCCAACTGATGGTTACTTTTACAACAATTATCTTAACAACAAAAGAATAACCACCTTAATAAGGTCGGTTACTCAGATGGTGGATTATGCAAGTTTACATTATGCGTCACGGTGATGCAGCGATACAAGCGCCTAGCGATGCTGAGCGCCCATTGACTCAAAAGGGAAAAGACGACTCAGTATTAATGGCTCAATGGTTACAGAACCAAGGTATTAAGATTGATTCGGTGTTAGTAAGCCCTTATTTAAGAGCCGAACAAACTAGGCAGGTTGTGAGTCAATACCTTGATTTGCCAGCAAAGTCGGAAATTTTAGGGCAATTAACACCTGGAGGGAATGCCGCATTTGTGGCTGATCATATTCGAGATCTTGCTGTACTAGGTGCAAATGCAATATTAGTTGTATCTCATTTACCGCTGGTTGGTTATTTAGTATCGGAGCTGTGTCCACATAAAGAACCTCCGATGTTCACCACATCAACAGTTGCATGTGTTGATATTGATGTGGCTCATCAGAAAAGTCATTTCGAATGGATGTTGAGCCCATCACAATTGCTGTTTGCTAAATAATACAGAACAGTATGAGCGCTCAACGGCGAGCGCTCTCTGCAGTTTCAATAAGTAGTAATAAGGCAGCATTACCACCCCATTCTTTAGGTGCTTGGTGAAAAGCAATAATATCAGGATGTTGGGCAAGCCATAGTGGTGTTTGCTGCTTTAAAACATGCTTGCCATGGCCGTGCATAATGCAGGCACAATAGACATTTTCACGCTTACAGGCCGCAATAAGCGCGCCAATTTCTTGTTTTGCTTCCATTTGTGTTAAGCCATGTAAATCTAAAAATAGCTCGGGAACGTAGTCACCCCGACGAAGTTTCTTTAATTCATAAGGGTTGGCTTCTGGCCTTAAATAACGTGTAGGCCCTTCATTTTCAAGTTGAGGCTGGAATTCATCTGAAAAATAAAAAGAGGCGTCAACCTGTTCTTGCATGACTTTTTTATTTGATGCTTGTGTCACTTTGGCACGTACAGGTGCATGCAGGACTTGGTCCTGACGGATTTTTTTTGCTCCATTAATGGCTTCTTTGAAAAGACGAATATCTTCATCTTCTAGACCAAATTTTTTTTTCATAATTTTAGTAATGTATTTTTGTGATTAATTTTTCTGGTTGCTAGTGTAACTCATTTTTAATGAATGGTGATAATCGTAGATTGTTCGCGTGAAGTAACATATTTATAACCTTTTTGCAGGTAAGCATTGACAAAAGGGGACTTGCTAGTCTAATTGTATATACATATCTATACTATTTATTAATACAATGATTAAAACTGAATTCAATAACAATAGGAAAAACGATGGTATTCAAAACACACTCACAAGATATCGTTTGGCGTAATGGCCGTATTGCCACTATGGACCCAGAACTATCGGTCCCTTATGGACTTGTTGAACACCATGATTTAGTTGTCCGTGATAATAAAATAGTTGCAATTGTTCCTTCTCGGGAAGTTGAATTAAATGACTGCCAGGTTATTGATGTCAAAGGTAAATTAATAACGCCCGGATTAATTGATTGCCATACACATTTAGTTTTTGGCGGTGACCGTGCTTCTGAATGGGAACAGAGAATGAATGGGGTTTCTTATGAAACCATTAGTTCTCAAGGTGGTGGAATTAATTCTACTGTGCGTGAAACTCGCAAGATGAGCGAGAACGAATTGTTTGAACGAGCTAAACCAAGGCTCGAAGCATTAATTCGAGAAGGCGTGACAAGTATTGAAATGAAATCAGGTTATGGGCTTGACTATGAAAATGAAGAAAAACAATTACAAGTCGCGAAACAGTTATCTGCACAATATCCTATTTCAGTCAGTTCAACCCTGCTTTCCGCTCACACTGTCCCCGTTGAATATAAAGATAGACCTGATGAATACATTGATTTGATTTGCCAAAAAATCATGCCTGAATTATGGGAAAAAGGCCTGTTTGAGGCGGTAGATGTTTTCTGTGAAAGTGTAGGGTTTTCCCTTTCTCAAAGTGAAAAATTATTTTCAGCGGCTCAGAAATTAGGGATCCCAGTGAAAGGGCATGTGGAGCAGTTATCAAACTTAGGTGGGAGCGAGTTGGTTGCTCGTTACAAAGGTTTGTCAGTTGACCATATTGAATATCTAGACCTAGAAGGGATTAAAGCACTTAAAGCGAGTGGAACGGTTGCAGTTTTATTACCGGGAGCATTTTATTTTTTACGGGAAACCAAGTTACCGCCAATTGAGCTGTTGCGGGAACACAATGTTCCTATGGCAGTTTCAACGGATTTTAACCCGGGCACCAGTCCTTTTGCCTCATTACGTATTATTATGAATATGGCGGCCGTCCTATTTAAGCTGACACCGGAGGAGATATGGGCAGGCGTGACACGTAACGCTGCAAAGGCGTTAGGCCGTGAAAATAGCCATGGGCAATTGAAAACGGGCTTTGTTGCTGATTTTGTTGTGTGGAATGCGCAAGAGCCTGTCGAAATGATTTATGAACAAGGGAGTAATCCATTGTTCATTAGAGTGCATGAAGGCAAAATTACCCATCGAAACGGGTGATATATGTGACCCGCAGTTCTAGCTACGAAAATAACAATAATTAATAGTGGTAAATGATGTTGTTTGCCGCAATTTACCCTAAATATTTTCTGTTTTTTGTTTGTTTTTATTAAAATTACATCGTTTAATTATGTGAATGCTTAATAATTAAGCATGATGTTTTTATTCGCGACTGTCAGGATAAAAAATGTCCGATAGCACTAAGGTCGTGTTGTATGCTATCCAATGAATAGCATATTAATACTTAAGATTTTAATCATTAAATTGGAAATGACTGTGACAGCCGATAAAAAGGATAAACAGGGGGCACCGCTCCCACTCTATTTGCAAGTAAAACAATCGATAATTGAAAAGATCCATACGGCAGAGTGGAAGGCAAATGACCGTATTCCATCTGAGTCTGAGCTCGTGACACAGTTTCAATGTAGCCGGATGACCGCTAACCGAGCACTACGTGAATTAACGGCTGAAGGGTTATTGGTTCGCTTGCAAGGTGTGGGAACGTTTGTGGCTGAGCCAAAGGGGCAATCCGCACTATTTGAAATACACAGTATTGAAGCCGAAATACTGGCAAGAAACCATAAATACAGTTGCAGGATCATTAAGCTCGAAGAAATACAAGCGTCTCCAGCGCTCGCAAATGAATTAAATATCAGCCCAGATAGCGCCGTGTTTCATTCTATTATTGTACATTTAGAAAATGATGTCCCTGTACAAATTGAAGACAGATATGTCAATGCTTTAGCAGCACCTGACTATTTAAAGCAAAATTTTTCATCGATTACACCGCATGATTATTTGTCTCAAGTCGCTCCTTTAACACAAGGGGAGCATATTGTTGAGGCCGTAGAGGCAGATGAGCGCTCAGCGAGGTTATTGCAAATTACCACAGGCGCATCTTGTTTGTTAATTACAAGGCGTACTTGGTCCCAGTCTTTCACGGTGACAAGTACCAAACTATTGTTTCCTGGTCACCGCTATAAGCTTAAAGGTAGTTTCACGTCATAAGTTATTTCTCCACGTAAAAGTATGGGCGGAATGATATACAACATATTTTCCGCTTATCGTATCGAGTGATTTCCTTTCATACCCATTTCGTGTGAATTTATTGTGAATTAAATGTGATCCAACAAGCATATTTAGAATAAAAAACACACACAAAAATATCAGGTTCATTTTATATCCAATTGTTTTATTTGAATAAAAATATTTTTATATCATATTTTTTTAATCTTTATGTTAAAAGATTGATTGATCGTACATGTATATACAACTATATCTATAAGAACAATAAAAGGTAGCTAATGGACAGATAAAAGAGGGTATACAAGTGACAGCACTGAATAATAAATATCGAAATATCGAAATTAGGGCGCCGCGGGGAAACACATTAAATGCCAAAAGTTGGCTGACAGAAGCCCCATTACGCATGTTAATGAATAACCTTGATCCTGATGTTGCAGAAAATCCTCATGAATTAGTGGTCTATGGCGGTATCGGGCGTGCAGCACGTAATTGGCAATGCTATGACCAAATTGTTGAGTCCTTAAAACAACTCGAGAGTGATGAAACACTGCTGGTTCAGTCAGGTAAGCCCGTCGGTGTTTTCAAAACCCATGCAAATGCTCCACGTGTTTTAATTGCTAACTCAAATATAGTGCCACATTGGGCAAACTGGGAGCATTTCAATGAGTTGGATGCGAAAGGCCTCGCCATGTACGGGCAAATGACGGCAGGTAGCTGGATTTATATCGGTAGCCAAGGCATTGTTCAAGGAACGTATGAAACCTTTGTGGAAGCCGCTCGTCAGCACTTTAATGGTGATTTAACCGGGCGTTGGGTATTGACTGCAGGTTTGGGTGGAATGGGGGGAGCGCAACCTCTTGCTGCAACATTGGCTGGTGCATGCTCATTGAATATTGAGTGCCAGCAAAGCCGTATTGATTTCCGTTTAAGAACTCACTATGTGGATGAACAAGCGGTCGACCTTGATGATGCATTAGCGCGTCTTAAAAAATACACATCGGAAGGAAAAGCCATTTCTATTGCACTGTGTGCCAATGCCGCTGAAATTCTGCCTGAGCTTGTCAAACGTGGTGTAAAACCGGATATGGTGACCGATCAGACAAGTGCTCATGACCCGCTAAATGGTTATTTGCCAATTGGGATGAGCTGGGAAGAGTACCGTGAGCGCAGTGTCCAAGAGCCCCAAGCCACCGCGTTGGCAGCGAAAAAATCCATGGCTGAACATGTTAAAGCCATGTTAGCGTTCAAACAACAAGGCATTCCTACGTTTGATTATGGGAACAATATTCGCCAAATGGCGTTGGAAATGGGCGTAGAGAATGCGTTTGATTTCCCAGGTTTTGTGCCTGCTTATATTCGCCCGCTATTTTGCCGCGGTGTTGGCCCATTCCGCTGGGTCGCGTTATCAGGGGATCCTGAAGATATCTATAAAACCGATGCGAAAGTGAAAGAGCTGCTACCGGATGATAAGCATTTACATCGCTGGTTGGATATGGCTCGTGAACGTATTAGCTTCCAAGGCTTGCCAGCACGTATTTGTTGGGTAGGGCTTGGGGATCGCGCTAAATTAGGTTTAGCATTCAATGAGATGGTAAGAAGCGGTGAGGTTTCGGCCCCGATTGTTATTGGTCGTGACCACCTAGATTCAGGTTCAGTGGCCAGCCCAAACCGTGAAACAGAATCCATGAAAGATGGCTCTGATGCCGTTTCAGACTGGCCATTACTCAATGCGTTATTAAATACAGCCAGCGGTGCGACGTGGGTGTCTTTACATCACGGTGGTGGCGTAGGCATGGGCTTTTCTCAGCACTCGGGGGTAGTGATCGTGTGTGATGGAACGGATGAAGCAGCAGAACGCATTGCCCGAGTGTTGCACAATGACCCGGCAACTGGTGTCATGCGCCATGCTGATGCTGGTTATGACATTGCTATCGCATGTGCGCAGGAAAAAAATCTTAATTTACCAATGATTAAAACACGTTAAGGAGTGCCATGATGACTAAGTTAACCATTCACCCAGGAAAAATGACACTCGAAGACCTCCGCATTGTTTTCCAACAAGCAGTAACAGTGGTACTGGATAAACGCGCTCACGCGGCTATTGAAAAAAGCGTTGCAACGGTCAATAAAATTATTGAAGAAGATAGAACCGCTTATGGTATCAATACAGGTTTTGGTTTGCTTGCCAATACCCGCATTGCGACTAAAGATTTGCAATCATTACAACGCTCTATCGTGATGTCTCACGCTGCGGGTGTTGGCGAGCCGTTAGATGACGACCTCGTACGTTTAATCATGGTGCTTAAAATTAATAGTTTAGCTCGTGGTTTCTCGGGTATTCGTCTTGAAGTCATTAATGCCTTGATTGCATTAGTGAATGCGCAAGTTTATCCATTTATTCCTGCGAAGGGCTCTGTGGGGGCTTCTGGCGACTTAGCGCCATTAGCACATATGAGTCTAATTCTGTTAGGGGAAGGGAAAGCACGCTATGAAGGCAAATGGATTTCAGCGAAAAAAGCGTTAGAAAAAGCAGGGTTAGCGCCACTAAAATTGGAAGCTAAAGAAGGTTTAGCCCTATTAAACGGCACGCAAACCTCCACGGCTTTTGCGTTGAAAGGGTTATTTGAAGCAGAAAAATTGCTGTTATCTGGCATTGTTTGTGGTGCGCTTAGTGTTGAAGCCACACTGGGCTCTCGTAAACCGTTCGATGCACGCGTGCAAGAGGTTCGAGGGCAAAAAGGGCAAATTGATGTTGCGGCGATGTTCCGTGATGTTTTATCACCGACCAGTGAGTTGGCGAAGTCCCATGAGAACTGCGTGAAAGTGCAAGACCCTTATTCACTACGTTGTCAGCCACAAGTGATGGGGGCTTGTTTAACCCAAATTCGCCAAGCCGCTGAAGTGATTTTAATTGAATCAAATGCAGTGTCGGATAACCCGCTAGTCTTTACCGATAATGGCGATATTATTTCAGGTGGTAACTTCCATGCAGAGCCTGTTGCTATGGCAGCCGATAATATTGCGCTTGCGTTAGCGGAAATCGGTGCGTTATCTGAACGCCGTATTGCATTATTGATGGATACCCACATGTCACAGTTGCCTCCTTTCTTAGTGAATAATGGGGGGGTTAACTCAGGTTTTATGATAGCTCAAGTCACCGCGGCTGCATTAGCCAGTGAAAACAAAGCATTAGCCCATCCTTCGAGTGTTGATAGCCTGCCGACATCAGCCAACCAAGAAGACCATGTCTCGATGGCGCCTGCCGCGGGTCGTCGTTTATGGGAAATGGCAAAGAATGTCACGGGTATTTTAGCCATTGAATGGCTTTCAGCGTGTCAGGGAATGGATTTCCGCGAAGGTTTGAAATCGAGTGAAACCTTGGAGAAAGCACGTAAAACATTACGTGACCAAGTGGCTTACTATGATAAAGACCGTTATTTTGCCCCTGATATTGAAGCGGCAATTAATTTAATTAACCAATATAAACTGTCCGCGCTTTTTAAGGACGGCACTGTTTTCCCTAACTAGTCTATCAAGCAAATAAAAGGTGGCCGGCAATGTACTGGCCGCCTGAAGTATTTATCTGCACGACAATAAAATAATACGAAGGATAAATCATGCAAAGCACATCACAACTTGCGCGAGGGCTTTCTGCGCGCCACATTCGATTTATGGCTTTAGGTTCTGCGATTGGTACAGGTTTGTTTTATGGTTCAGCGAAAGCAATAGAAACCGCTGGTCCCGCGGTATTACTCGCCTATATTATCGGCGGTGCCGCAGTGTTTATGGTTATGAGAGCGTTGGGTGAAATGGCGGTCCATCGGCCACTTGCGGGATCGTTCTCACAGTACGCCAGCCATTATTTAGGGCCGAGAGCCGGTTTTTTTGCGGGTTGGACCTATGTTTTTGAAATGCTTATTGTTTGCTTGGCGGACGTGACAGCATTTGGTGTTTATATGAAACTGTGGTTTCCGGAGGTTGCGCAGTGGATCTGGGTGTTGAGCATTATTTTCTTTATTGGTGCAATAAACCTATGCCACGTGAAAACTTTCGGCGAAATGGAGTTTTGGCTTTCAATCATTAAAGTTATTGCGATTATTGCAATGATTGTTGGTGGTGCAGCCATTATGATGTTTGGCTTTGGCCAAGCGGCAGACCATGCGGTTGGGGTATCAAACTTATTTATTCACGATGGGTTTATGCCAAATGGTATTGGTGGGGTGATTGCTTCCTTTGCCGTGGTGATGTTTGCGTTTGGGGGAATTGAAGTTATTGGTATTACCGCGAGTGAAGCGAAAAACCCGGAAACCACTATCCCAAGAGCGATTAATGCCGTGCCAATTCGCATCTTACTGTTTTATGTCCTGACCTTATTTGTCTTAATGTGCATTTACCCGTGGAACCAAATTGGGCAGCAAGGTAGCCCATTTGTGCAAATTTTCGATAGCTTAGGTATTCAATCTGCAGCGAATATCTTAAATATTGTGGTGATCACGGCGGCAATTTCGGCGATTAACAGTGATATATTTGGTGCTGGGCGTATGATGTATGGCATGGCACATGAAGGACAAGCGCCAAAAGCCTTTACCAAGCTGACAAAAAATGGTGTGCCTTGGATGACGGTATTAGTCATGGTTGCGGTGCTGTTAGTCGGAGTGGTATTGAATTATGTCATTCCTGATGATGTGTTTGTAGTGATTGCGTCAA
Organism: Providencia sp. PROV109; assembly: GCF_033681625.1. Lineage (NCBI taxonomy): Bacteria > Pseudomonadati > Pseudomonadota > Gammaproteobacteria > Enterobacterales > Morganellaceae > Providencia > Providencia sp. PROV109. Next base: position 2,945,825 of record NZ_CP096320.1, on the reverse strand, counting down.
TTGCAACATTTGCCACCATTTGGGTATGGTTGATGATTTTGCTGTCACAGTTTGCAATGCGTAAAAAAATGTCACCAGAAGAAATTAGCCAACTAAAATTCCCTGTGCCTATGTGGCCTGTCGCACCTATTCTAGCCATCGCATTTATGGTATTTGTTTTTGGTGTACTGGGGTATTTTGAATCAACACGAATTGCACTCTATGTCGGAATTGTTTGGTTAGTATTACTGGCTATCGCCTATGCACTTTGGGTCAAAAAACCTACGAAAGAGGCGGAAGTCGTGCTGCAAAACGAAAGCTAATATTGTTACTTTCTTACTGAGCTTGTTATTTTTCTCACGCCCTTTAGCTAAAATAAAGGGCGTTTTTACATCACCGCATTCATTAATAAGCGCGATAACCAGACTTTTTGGGCAAATTTTATTATATTAATCTGCTGATTTGTCTTTCACTTCGTGGCAAACTTTAACTATTCATATATTCCCTTTCAAAATACAGGCTGGAGAACCCCTTCTTGGAAAAGATTTTCGTTGATGAAGCCGTTGCAGAACTTCATACCATTCAAGATATTTTGCGTTGGACGATGAGCCGCTTTAATGCGGCTAATGTGTACTATGGCCACGGTACAGATAACCCATGGGATGAGGCGCTACAACTGGTGTTACCAACACTTTACTTGCCTCTAGACCTGCCCGATGAGCTGTTAACATCCCGCTTAACGCCAACAGAGCGTCACCGTATTATTGAGCGTGTTTTACGCCGTATCAATGAGCGTATTCCAGTTGCATACCTGACAAATCGTTCATGGTTCTGTGGTCATGAATTTTATGTCGATGAACGTGTGCTTATCCCTCGCTCGCCAATTGGTGAATTAATCAATAACCACTTCGTTGGCTTAGTGGCAGATGAACCGCAAACCATTCTTGATTTATGTACCGGAAGTGGTTGTATTGCGATTGCTTGTGCTTATGAGTTCCCTGATGCAGAAGTTGATGCGGTTGATATTTCAAGTGATGTGCTGGCGGTGGCTGAACAAAATATTGCCAATCATGGTTTAGAACACCGTGTGATACCGATTCGTTCTGACTTATTCCGTGATATGCCAGAGGTTAAATATGACCTGATCGTGACGAACCCACCGTATGTTGATGCGGAAGATATGGACGATTTACCCGAAGAGTTTCGTGTCGAGCCTGAATTAGCACTGGCTGCTGGAAGTGATGGTTTGAAACTGGTACGCCGTATTTTAGCGAATGCCCCGCGTTTTCTGACGGAAGAAGGGGTGTTAGTGTGCGAAGTGGGTAACAGTATGGTTCATTTAATTGAACAATACCCTGAAATTCCATTTATTTGGCTGGACTTCGAATACGGCGGTGATGGTGTGTTTATGTTAACACGTGAACAACTTGTTGAGCACCACGCACATTTTGAGCTTTATATCGATTAATCAACAGTTGCGTGATGTTCCAAGATCATGTAATCAATAATAACGACACAACGATATAATAACTAACAACCAAAATTCTTGGTAAAACAAGAATGGCTTAGAATAGGAAACTCCGATGGCAGGAAATTCAATTGGGCAGCTGTTTCGTGTGACCACATTTGGGGAATCACACGGGGTTGCATTAGGTTGCATCGTCGATGGGGTTCCCCCAGGCTTAGCACTAACAGAAGCAGATTTACAAAAAGATTTAGACCGTCGCCGTCCAGGAACATCACGTTATACGACTGCGCGTCGTGAACCTGACCAAGTAAAGATTTTATCGGGTGTATTTAATGGGGTAACAACCGGAACCAGTATCGGTTTATTGATTGAAAATACTGACCAGCGTTCGCAAGATTATGGTGCAATCAAAGACGTGTTTAGGCCGGGCCATGCGGATTACACTTACGAACAAAAATACGGCCAGCGTGATTACCGTGGTGGTGGCCGCTCATCAGCACGTGAAACGGCAATGCGTGTTGCGGCAGGCGCGATTGCGAAAAAATATTTACAAGAAAAGCTCGGTGTGCAAATTCATGGCTGCTTAACGCAAATGGGCTCCGTCGCTTGTGAAATTAAAGACTGGTCAATTGTCGAAGAGAACCCATTTTTCTGTCCAGATCCAAGCAAATTAGAGGCTCTTGACGAACTATTGCGTGGTTTAAAGAAAGAGGGGGATTCGATTGGCGCGAAAATTACTGTCATTGCAGAGCATGTGCCTGCAGGCTTAGGTGAACCCGTATTTGACCGCTTAGATGCCGATCTCGCTCATGCATTAATGAGTATTAATGCAGTGAAAGGGGTGGAAATTGGTGATGGCTTCGGTGTTATTGCACTTAAAGGCAGCGAAAACCGTGATGAAATTACACGAAATGGTTTCACATCAAACCATGCAGGCGGTATTTTAGGCGGTATTAGCAGCAGTCAGCCTATCATTGCACATATTGCGTTAAAGCCGACATCCAGTATTACCGTTTCAGGTAAAACATTAAACCGTGATGGCGAGGAAGTGGAAATGATCACCAAAGGGCGTCATGACCCTTGTGTAGGCATTCGCGCGGTACCGATTGCGGAAGCAATGATGGCGATTGTTCTAATGGACCACTATTTACGTCATCGTGGCCAGTGTGCGGATGTAACGCCAGCAATGGAACCTTTTGAGTAATCGGTTTTACTGTGTTTTATGTAGTGACAACAGAGCGGCCTATAAGGTCGCTTTGTTGATGATGAAGGTTCGGATGAAGCCTCCTAAAAATACCTCATCTAGGTTGTGATATCACCAAACCTGACTGGCGATATATTCACATCAACATCATGATATTTCTTCTCTTTGGATAGTAAAATGGATTGGCTAACTGCCGTTGCACCTGAAGTTTATGCTTTACTCTTCTTTGTTGCGCTGTTTGCAGGGTTTATTGACTCCATCGCGGGTGGTGGTGGGTTATTAACGATCCCAGCCCTGTTATCTGTGGGGATAACACCTGTTGAAGCTTTAGCAACCAATAAGTTGCAAGCGGTTGGCGGTTCGTTTTCTTCAACGCTCTATTTTGTTAGGCGCAAAGCCATAGATTTACGAGCACAACTGTTTCCGTTCATTATGACCATGATTGGTGCCATGCTGGGTGCGATTGTCATTCAAATGATTGATACCGCGTTCTTAAAACAGCTATTACCCATCTTGGTGATTTGTGTCGGCTTATACTTTTTATTGACGCCATCAATTGGTGTACAAGACCGCCAACAGCGTATCAGTATGCCTTTCTTCGGGGTGGCAATTGGGATGACGCTGGGTTTTTATGATGGTGCCTTTGGTCCCGGAACCGGTTCATTTTTGGCATTGGGTTATGTTTTGTTGCTTGGTTATAATCTTGCCAAAGCTACCGCGCATGCGAAGTTACTTAATTTTGCCTCTAATTTTGGCTCTTTAGTGTTCTTTATTATCGGGGGTCATGTTCTTTGGGCCTTAGGTTTTGTTATGCTAATCGGCCAAATGGTTGGCGCTCGTTTAGGTGCGCGTTTGGTCTTAACTAAAGGACAAAAACTGATCAGGCCGATGATCGTGGTGATTTCGTTACTGATGAGTATTAAATTACTCCATGATAGCCATGGTGACGTGATTAAAGCTTGGTTTCTCTCATTATTTTAAGATGATTTAAATTATTCATGAGTACACATAATTATCAGGATCTAATCAATATCTTTGATGAATGTTTTGGTGTGACATATAACACCAAGCTGGTAAAAGGGGATGATGAACCCATTTATTTACCCGCAGATGAGGCAGTACCTTATCACCGGATCGTCTTTGCACACGGCTTTTTCACCAGTGCGCTGCATGAAATCTCACATTGGTGTATTGCTGGGGAGGCAAGACGTCAGCAAGTCGATTACGGTTATTGGTATTGCCCAGATGGGCGAGATGAAAAAACACAGTGTGAGTTTGAAGTGGTGGAAATCAAGCCCCAAGCGTTGGACTGGCTGTTTTGTGTTGCCGTTGGCATTCCATTTAATGTCAGTTGTGACAACTTAGAGGGGGATTTTGAGCCTGATCGTATTGCGTTTATGCGCAAAGTTCATGCACAAGTCATGCTTTATTTAGAAAATGGCATCCCTGAACGGCCATTACGCTTTATTAATGCGTTACAATTGTTTTACAATACGCCACCTCTTTGTGCAGAAGCTTTTCCTTATCCGGAAGATATTTTTGCCTAATGAACACACATTTAAGTAAGGATTAAGCATGCTTGCGGATTTAGAAACACGCATACTAACGAAAATTGATGATATGGTTGAACACGCGAGCGATGATGAACTCTTCGCTGGCGGCTATTTGCGTGGTCACTTAACCCTTGCTGTGGCTGAACTGGAAGAAGAAAACGAAACCAGTTCTGAAGCATTATATCAACGTGTCGAAGTCAGTATTCAAAATGCCATCAAAGCTGGCGAATTGACACCACCAGACCAAGTACTGGTTTTAGATATGTGGAAAAACTTATTAAATAACGCCATTTAATTTGTTGAGTTCTGCATGAAAAGCGGGGAAACCCGCTTTTTTGTTAGCTAAATTTTGTTGCGAGTAAAAATTATGGCGAATATTCGTTTAGCAACCCCCCTTGATGCCAAATATCTTCCTCCGGTGGAAGCCTCCGCAGGCCAGGCATTTACGAGTATCGAAAAATATAAATGGCTTGCTGAAGGTGATGGGCAAACGGAGCAAGACCACCTCGATTTTATTTCTGAGCAATTAGAGTGGGTAGCAGTGAATGATTGTGATGAACCAATTGGTTTTATCAATGCTGAAGATCATCATACTAGCCTGCATATTTGTGAGGTTTCTGTTTGCCAGCAATGGCAAGGACGCGGGCTGGGTAAAAAGCTGATTAAGCAGGTTCTTGATGCTGCTTTGGCACGGAATATCACGGTAGTGACATTGACCACTTGCCGCGATGTGCCTTGGAATGCACCTTATTACCAACGCTTGGGTTTTAAAATTCTTGAAGATAATGAGCTAACCACCGAACTACAGGCTATTTTACAGTCTGAGGTCGATGCAGGGTTTACTGCTGAAGACCGTTGTGCAATGGCTATCTCATTAACTTAATGCATTAATAAGGGAGTTTAATAGGGCGACCTAATAATAATTTCCTTACCCAAAAACGGTTTGGGTTGAGTTCTGCAAGAGTTTCATCGTCTAGGGGGAGTACTTCCCCAAAAATTTGCGCCGCAAGCAATTCTGCGCAAAGTGGTGCGGTTGATAACCCTCTTGACCCTAATGCACCAAAAATAAATAAATTTGGGTGCACTGGAGCGAGTGCAATAGGCTGTTCTTTGGCAATTTGAGTGGGCAAATTGTGATAGAGTGCCACATGTTGTTCGAAATCAGGCACATTGCCTAATAACGGAAAATGGTCGCGAATAACACAACGAATACCTTGGCGTGAACGTTGTTGAGAAATATCGATATCCTTAGGCCAAGTTACATCGGGTAGGTTATCAACCAGCTTTTGGCGGTTCCCTTGCTGTTCCTCTTCACTATAATCGAAATCAAGTCGTTCACGTTGGTAGCTAGCACCTAAGCAATGTTGTGTACCCGTGGCATCGGCAGGGGTTAAATAGCCTTCAAAGCACAGAACATTTTTCAGTTGTTGTAGGGTGTGATTGGTTGGAATATGGCTGACTTGCCCTCGCACAGGCGAAATAGGTAAATTAACGGTTTGAGCAAATTGGCGCAGCTTGTGCCCATTAGCAATAATGACAGTTGAGTGAACACGTGTTAGCTGTTTGTGTTGTGCGGTTTCAATTAATAACTGCCAATCTTGTTCTGTTTGTTTTAATTCAACGACATTATGTTCAAAACAGAAGGTAATACCCTGCTGTTGTAAATATTGTTGTAAACTTTCACAAAGCTGGGCAGGGCACAGCCATCCTCCAGACGCATAATGAATGCCATCATGGTTGACATCAACGCCGCAAATACCACTCAGTTGCTGACGACTTTTACCAATAGCAAAATCAGCTGGCCATTCGGTTCCTAGCATTCCTGCTATCTTGCGAGCCACTTTGTCGTTATAGGCTAATTGGCTCACGCCACACCATTGCCCTTCAAACGAGAGTCCTTGCTTCGCTAATTGATGGTAAAAACGAGAAGCAAAAGGGAAAGCGCTGACAAAAAAACGTTCGAGTGGGTCGTTATTGCCGGTGAGTAAGGGGTAAATAGCCCCTTGGCGATTGCCCGAAGCATTCTGTGCAACTTGTGCATCTTGGCAGTATAAGGTGACTTTAGCACCGCGGTTATGAAGGGCGTAGGCCGCTGTTAAACTGGCAAGCCCACCACCAATGATAGCGACATCAGTTGGGTTATCTGCGCTTTTTCTGGCAAACCAAGGCGTTGGGATATCAATTTCTTTTTCAGCTAAGACCCCAGTTAACATTTCTCGTTTGTTACCAAAGCCTTTGACTTTTTTAAGGGTAAAGCCAGCTTGTTGAAGGCCTCGTTTAACGGAACCTGCCACGGTAAATGTTGCAAAAGTTCCATTGATGCGGGCGAATTTTGCCATATTAGTGAACAGTTGTTCACTCCACATTTCGGGATTTTTTGAGGGAGCGAAACCATCTAAAAACCAAGCATCTATCTTATTGTTTAAATTGTTTTTTAGTAAAGATATTTGCTCATTTACATCACCAAACCATAAATCTAATATCACGCTACCATTTTCTAACATGATCCGCTGGTTACCCGGTAAGGTTTGTGGCCAATTTTCACAAAGGGATTGTGAGAAGCTGCTCAGTTCAGGCCAACATTGGTGGGCTGTCATTAAGTCAGATTGTGTTAATGGGTATTTTTCAAAACTAATAAAATGTAATTGTTGCAATTTTGCGTTTGGATTTTCGGCTTTAAATTGTTTAAAAGATTGCCATAATGCTAAAAAATTCAACCCAGTACCAAACCCGGTTTCGGCAATTACACAGGTTGTGAAAGGGTGCGTCGCGAAGCGCTCAGGAAAATGATTTCCTTGCAAAAACACATGGCGAGCTTCTTCTAAGCCATCTTGGTTAGAAAAATAGATATCTGCAAACTGTTCAGACATGGGGGTGCCTTCGTCATTCCAGCTCAGGCGTGCGGTTTGTACAGCGTTCTTTTTCACGATAAGCCTACATTCTTTATTTAATTCCTAAATTTTACCGCTGATATGGGTGTAAGGCTACCGTCATAAAAAAGTCTTATTGGCGTCATAAAGAAAAAAATACAAATATTTACCCTGATCGGACTTGTTCAGCGTACAAGTGTAAGCTAAAGTGACAACCTGTAATCCCGCAATCATATAATTATAGACATGAGGTAACGAATGAAGCGTGCAGTCATCACTGGTCTAGGTATTGTTTCCAGCCTTGGTAATAACCAGGAAGAAGTACTGGCTTCTCTGAAGGAAGGTCGTTCCGGGATCACTTTCTCAGAAGAATTCAAAGAGGCAGGGCTGCGTAGCCATGTCTGGGGTAATGTTAAAAATTTAGACCCAAAAGATTTAATCGACCGTAAAATTTTCCGTTTTATGAGTGATTGCTCCGCCTATGCTTATTTATCGATGGAACAAGCGATTGCGGATTCAGGTTTAACAGAAGAACAAGTTTCAAATTTACGTACAGGTATCGTTGTTGGCTCTGGTGGTGGTTCTCCACGTAACCAAGTTGCTGGTTCTGACGGTATGCGTGCTAAAGGTTTACGTGGTGTGGGCCCATACATGGTGACTCGTGCAATGGCATCAGGTATTTCTGCTTGTTTAGCAACGCCATTTAAAATCAAAGGTGTGAACTATTCCATCAGTTCTGCTTGTTCAACATCAGCGCACTGTATTGGCCATGCGGTTGAGTTAATTCAATTAGGCAAGCAAGATGTTGTTTTTGCTGGTGGCGGTGAAGAACTGAGCTGGGAAATGACCTGTGAGTTTGACGCGATGGGCGCATTGTCGACTAAATACAATGAGACGCCAGACAAAGCATCAAGAACTTACGATAAAGACCGTGATGGTTTCGTTATCGCAGGTGGTGGTGGTATCGTTGTTGTCGAGGAATTAGAACATGCGTTAGCGCGTGGTGCACATATCTACGCTGAAATTGTCGGCTATGGTGCGACCTCTGACGGTGCAGACATGGTTGCTCCATCAGGTGAAGGTGCGGTTCGCTGTATGCAAATGGCGATGCAAGGTGTTGATAAAATTGATTACATCAATACACATGGTACCTCAACGCCAGTGGGTGACACGAAAGAGTTAGAAGCGATTCAAGAAGTGTTTGGTAGCAACTCTCCAGCAATTTCAGCAACGAAAGCAATGAGTGGTCACTCATTAGGTGCTGCGGGTGTTCACGAAGCAATTTATAGCTTACTGATGTTAGAACACGGCTTTATTGCGCCAAGCATTAACGTCGAAAACCTAGATGAGAAAGCTGCTGGCTTGAATATCGTGACTAAACCAACCGAACAAGCGCTGGAAACAGTCATGTCTAACAGTTTCGGTTTCGGTGGAACTAATGCCACATTAGTGATGAGCAAATACAAAGCATAATTTGTATTAGGCTAACGTATTAAATAAGCGAGAACTTCGGTTCTCGTTTTTTTTAATCACTACTTCCGCCGTCCCCGCCTCCTGAATCGGACGATGAGCAATCTGAACTTGAATTATCATTAGAACAATAATGGTTGCTTGAGCGGTGATTATTATCACTGGATGAGCTGTCATAATAAGGGGGCGTGTAGCTTGAACTCGAATTATTTGAATTCACTCGATATGCAGTTTCTTTCACATTTTTACGCACTTCAAATATTTGGCTTTTATCTTTCGACCAGCCAATAGTCACCAGTGTGGTATTTTTCTTTACGCTGATAAGCAACATTTCCCCACAAAAAATATGCATTTTACCCAATGCTTTTATTTGGATATAACCACTGTCTTTTTCCGTGATAGTGACAGGTTTCTGACTATGGATTGTGTAACAGTCACTATGGACATCAATAGTGCGAGTATATGCTAACGGTTTTGGCTGGATATTAAAAAGGACAAAAAGTAATCTATCGAACATTGTGTTTTATGTTTTAATAAATGAGATGGCTAAGATAATTGATTGAGGTTATTCAATACATCGTCATTATCTGAATCCGTGGTTTATTAATGATTGAATGAGTATTAGTCATTTTATTAAATTTTTCTGCCCAAAATAGTGACATGCTATTGACTCAATGTTTAGCTGATTAGAGGAAATCATATGAGTGTAACAAGGTTTCATGCGGCTATTTGGAAACAGGACTTCAAAATTTTAGGTGCGGCATTATCTCGTTGTATCCGCAGTAAATTTAGTAAAATGATTAGTAAAATACATAATATTGAAAATCCATTTCCACTACATAGAAATGCCCCAAAGCGGCCAAGTACTACCACTAGTTCACCATCAAAGAATGTCTATTATGGCGAAGGAGCTCATGATAACAGTGTGGTTTTACTTGGTTATATCAAATTTTATACTGACTAATAAAAAAATGCCCCAAATACACTGGGGCAAAGTTCTACAGAGATTGTATGAACACGTAATTACGATGAGACAGCGGATTGTTTACGTTTACGAATACGCTTTATAATTGGTGGCAAAATTAGCACTAATACCGCTAGAATTAATAAGCTTTGAGAAATCGTACTGCTCCAAAGAATATCGAAACTACCGTTACTGATAGATAATGAACGGCGTAAGTTTTGCTCTAACATTTCACCCAGTACAAACCCTAAAATTAATGGTGAAAGTGGGAAGTTCATTTTACGTAATATAAACCCAAATACGCCTAACCCCATCATGAGTAATAAATCAAATGTCGTACTATGAACGGCATATACCCCGACAGCAGAAATGCAAGCAATAGCAGGGACTAAAAACCATAACGGAACCGTTAACATGCGAGTGAATAAGCCAATTAATGGAATATTCATGATGAGCAAAACCACGTTAGCAATCAACAGAGCGGCAATTAACCCCCAAACAATATCCGGCTGCTCTGTAAACATACCTGGGCCTGGGGTGATATTATAGAGCGTTAGTGCGCCCATCATTACTGCTGTTGTCCCCGAACCTGGAACGCCAAGGGTTAACATAGGGATAAATGAGCCACACGCAGAGGCATTATTGGCCGCTTCTGGTGCGGCAACACCACGCACATCACCATTACCAAAGTCGCCTTTTTCACCACTGATTTTCTTTTCAGTCATGTAGGTGATAGCACTGGCGATGGTGGCTCCCGCTCCCGGCAAAACGCCAACAAAGAAACCGATGAATGAAGAGCGTAAAGCAGGGCCAGCACATGCTTTGGCTTCTTTGCGATTGAATAGCATTCTGCCCGTTTTACGGATCAGCCCTTGGCCTGTGGCAGTGCCTTCGAGCATCAATAAAATTTCACTAACAGAAAATAAACCAATAACCACGACGATAAACTGCACGCCATCCGATAAATGTACGCTATCAAACGTAAAACGATATTCCCCAGAGTTGGCATCCACTCCCACAGTGGCGAGTGATAAACCAATTAATGCAGCCAATAGTGATTTGATTGGGTTTTGGCTCATCATGCTACCTAAACAGGCGATAGCAAAAACCATTAATGCGAAATATTCGGCAGGCCCAAAGGCGAGTGACCATTGGGCAAGCAAAGGAGCGAATAGTATTATCCCTACAATTGCAATCGTTGAACCAATAAATGAACTGACCGCGGAAATAGAGAGCGCAACGCCACCTTTTCCCTGTTTTGCCATAGGATAACCATCTAGGGTGGTCATGATGGCTGCGGCATCGCCGGGGACATTAAGTAAGATTGATGATATGCGTCCGCCATATTCACAGCCTAAATAAACCGTGGCGAGTAAGATTAATGCGGACTCGGCGGGTAATTTCAGGGCAAAGGCCAATGGTAGCAAAATAGCGACACCATTAATTGGGCCAAGGCCGGGAAGCATACCCACGATTGTACCGATAAAACAGCCAATTAAGGCGATCAAGATATTTTGAGGAACCAGTGCGACCTCAAAACCTTGCGATAGATACATCCAAGTTTCCATGATTTCGCTCCTTAACTTAGCAGGCTGCCAATAGGCAAGGTTACATCTAGCCATTTATCAAAGGCATAGAACAAAAAGATACCTAAGACCGGGCCCGAAATAATCGCGGCGATAGGTGTCGCACCAAATAGCAGGGCGATACTGATGGTGAGTAAGCTGGTTGCAATCGGGAACCCTAACCATTCAAAAGCCCATGCATAAATAACAAGTGCAACAACTAATAAAACTAAACGACGTAATACATAGGGTTTTGGCCACTCAACGGCTTCTTGCTTGCCAAATAATAAGGCAAGGGCACAAAGCGCCATTAAGGAGAGTATGACAACCGGAAAAGGGCGGGGGCCCAGTGGTTCATAACTGAACTCACTTTGGATCCCCCAACCAATATAAATTCCGATAGCACACAGTATTAGCCAAACTATGGCAAATATGCGTTGGCTCATCGTTCACTCCGTTATTTAGCTAAACCGAAGGCACGGGCTTGTTCTCGATATTGCTCGATTTCTTTTTTGACATAGCTATCGAGTTCTTGCCCGGTTAAGTTGTATTCAAATAAACCACGCAGTTCACGTTGTTTTTTGAATTCGTCGGTTTGTTGCAGTTTTTGGAAGGCTTCGACCCATTGGTTATAGTCAGCATCGGAGACTTTCGGCCCCATATAGAAACCACGAATGATTGGCCATACAATGTCATACCCTTGTTCTTTTGCTGTTGGAATATCTGATAAACCATCACCAAGGCGCTTGTCTGAGTAAACAGCAAGGATACGAATTTTACCTTCATTGATATATGGCGTCATTTCACTGATATCCCCTGAAAGGACTTGAATATGGTTGCCCAGTAATGCAGTTAAGGTTTCACCGCCGCCTTCAAAGGCCACATAACGCATTTTTCGTGGGTCGATATCAATGGCTTTGGCTAATAAGGCCGTTTTCATCCAATCTTGGCTGCCAATAGACCCTCCCGCACCAAATACGATGCTGTTAGGATCTTTTTTGAAGGTATCCATTAAATCTTTAAGTGTTTTATAAGGTGAGTCTGCACGTACGGCTATCATACCGTAGTCACTCCCCACACTGGCGAGCCAGCGCACGTCATTTTCGTTATAGCGGCCAAATTTACCTTGCGCGAGATTGAGTAAGGAACCTCCTGAGAAAGCAACAATGGTGCCGGGTTCCGCAGGGCGTTGTGCGACAATAGCGTTATAAGCAACGGCACCAATACCGCCTGGCATATAGGTCACTCGCATTGGTTTTTCAATTTCTTTAGTTTCAAGAAGAGACACTTGTACTAATTTACAGGTTAAATCAAAACCGCCTCCAGGTTTGGCGGGGGCAATACATTCTGTACGTTCTGGTAGGGCGTTTGCTTGATTGATGCCAACTAAAAATATTGCTGTTGCTAAGGCCGTCTGGGTGAATTTTTTCATTATTTTTCCTTACTAAGACAATAATTAGAGGTATATATTATTACTGCTTGTTGTGCTGGTATGGCATCATCGCCCGATGAAGCTTTCATTTACCTTTCATTAACAAATATTATTATTTTTATGTGATATATATCAGATTGTTTTGTATTTTTACTTTTTTGTTATGTTAACTTAATGTTAAATTAATCACGTTAATAGTGTTTGTTAGCAATAGTTGTGATGGACACAGTAAAAATGTGCACATTTGCTTTCCATTCATTCAATGGAATGCCAACGTATACTGATAAATAATTATAATGAGTATGCGGAATGAGAATTTTATTGGTTGAAGATCATGACGAGTTGTCATTATGGTTACAGAAGGCCTTATCGTCATCTGGGTTTGCGGTTGACCTTGCTAGTGATGGTGCGATAGCAGACCAGCTATTACAAACTGAACGCTATGAATTAGTCGTGTTAGATGTATCACTTCCGAGAATGAGTGGGCTTGAGGTATTGGCGCAAATGCGCAAACGGCATCAAGAAACCCCCGTATTGTTACTAACAGCGAATTCCGACGTAGCCGACCGTGTACAAGGGCTAAATGCAGGGGCTGATGACTACCTGACTAAACCTTTCGATATTGCGGAATTAGAAGCGCGTCTTCGTGCTTTATTGCGGCGTAGTCAAGGGCAAGTTAATGAGTCACAACAGTTTGGTTTACTTAGTTACCATGAGGACGGTTATTTTTTATTAGGCGAAGAGCCGCTAGGCTTAACACCAAGGGAATATGCGGTGTTAAACACCCTATTTCATCGACGAGGTCGGCCTGTTTCTAAAATGCAATTATTTGAACAGGTATTTTCGCTGTCAGATGAAGCCAATTTACAAAGTATTGAGTTATATGTTCACCGTGTAAGAAAAAAACTTGCCGGTTCGGATGTTAACATCAATACCTTACGCGGATTGGGATACCGATTAGAGCAGTGTAGTGTATGAAATTAGTCGCTCATCCACGCTCTCTCTTTCATCAGTTACTGCTCTTTTTCGGTATCCCCCTCATTTTGTTGGGGGGATTTTCGGTTTATACCCACTATTACAGTGCAAAAAATGCTGCAAATTTAGCCTATGATCGAACGTTATTAGCGTCAGCTCGAACAGTTGCAGAACGCTTGCAAGTGGTTGATGGGCACCTCTCGGTGAATGTGCCTTATGTGGTGCTCGATAGTTTCGAATTAAATAATAATGACCGAATTTTTTATCAAGTTATCTCCCCTGACGGTGAAACTATCTCCGGTTATGACGACTTACCGCCAATTCCCCCTTATTGGATGCGTTCACAACATTATACTGCGCTAGTTTATTTTTATGATGCGCAGTACAAGGGCTTACCTATTCGTATTGCTGCGTTTTATCAACCGATTAATGAAGGTGGCATCACTGGGATGGTTGAAATTCGTGTTGCGGAAACGGTCTATTCGCGGCAAGATCTCGCTAATCAATTACTAATTTCTGCCTTGATGAGTCAAGGTACTGTGGTACTTTTAACCATGGTGCTTGCCTATATTCTACTTAGTAAGCTGCTGGCACCGTTGAAAAGATTATCTCACTTAATGTTAGGCCGTTCTGCTAATGATTTAACACCCTTGCCAGACTTACTGCCATGGTCGGATTTATCGCCATTAATTGATGCATTAAACCGTTATATTTCCCGCTTAAAGCGGATGGTTAGACGACAAGAGCGGTTTAGTGCCGATGCATCTCATCAGCTTAAAACACCCCTAACCGTTCTTAAAACTCAGGTTTCTGTCGCGATTAATAGTACGGATGAAACTCAACGGCAGCAGAGTTTACAAGCCATCAATAAAACCCTCGATAATACGATCATTTTGACTGATAGGCTTTTGCAGCTATCGCGGTTGAAAGCCCATGAAAAAGAAGCCATTACACAGTATCGTGCTATAAACTTAGTGGATATTGTTCACCAAGCGTGTTTTACTCGGTTATCTCAAGCTGAAAGCCAAAATATTGACTTAGGTTATGAAGGTGCGGAAACGGCATGGATTAAAGGCGAGCCTATCTTATTAGCTGAGATGTGTGCAAATTTAATTGATAATGCGATTAAATACACACCTGCAAATGGGGTGGTCACTGTTCGTGTGGTCAGCAGTGATGACCATCTTCATTGGGTCTTAGAGGTTGAAGACTCTGGGCCTGGGATCCCAGATGCGAAAGTAAACCGTTCGATGGAAGCGTTTACTCGTTTAAATAATGCGTTAGGTAAGGAAGGAGCAGGGCTTGGACTGGCGCTTGTGAAAGATATTGCTAGTTATCATGGCTCTGAACCTCAATTATTAAAAAGTAAATTACTTAATGGACTATTGGTTAGAATCGCTTTTAAAGCCAGCCAAGCACCATGGTAAGAAAAACGCCCTTACTAAGGCGTTTCTCTGGTGACAAAGTCTAAACGCAGTAAAAGCTAGATACGTTTAGTTTCGCATTGATATTAATATCTGTGGTAGCGTGTTATTTGAAAGTTCGTGTTTAAAATCACAGGTTATTGTGTTTTGTTCGAGGCTTGCTATTGAGGATGATAATAATGATTCTGAATCTAATTTATTGTCTTCATTAAGAAATATATTAGCTATAGCTAGCGCTGTGTCATTTTTTACTTCATTAATAAATGTCTCGATTGATTCTATTTTTAAATCTGTGTTGTATATTTCATCAAGCAAAGCCGATATATCTTGGGAAATCAAATTTGAATCTTTATTTTCTGAGTGGTCTTGAATGTATGTCACTAGGTCATTTTTTGTACTAGCAAGCTTTTCTTCTTGTAAATATGTAGTATCAACATATTCTAATTTTAATTTTTGTATTTTGTTTAATTGTAAGCGTTGATTAGTGATATCTAACAATGCATCTTTAATCGTTTGACAATAGGTTTCCTCGCTGACATTAGATGTGACAGATTTTAATGGAATATAATTATGAACGTTAGAAATAAAGTCATCTCTTACTGCGGTTAGATATTCTTTCTCACGTAAAACCTCAGATATATTGATATTGTTTTCACTTTGTTGTAACTCTTGGTTCGTATTTAGGGTTAAATTTGAAATCATAGTAAACACTCCATGTTAATAATTTTTGAATATTTCATTACTGTGGTCGTAGTTAATTAATATAACCTACTTAAAATGAGGTGACTAATTTTTATTTGATATGGAAGTATTGTTGATATCATTTGAAATATTTTTTGGTATTCAAAGATGATTTTTAAAATCTAACTATATATTTAAAATTGGAACGGTTTTATTTGATGGGTTTTTTATTTCAATAATATTCAGATAGAGCCATGGCTGTATAAGGAAAATTATAATTTGGAATGTTAATTTCCCCTAAAATTGACCGTTCTATGGAAGCGTTTATACGTTTAAATAATATGTTAGGGAAGGGCAGGGTTTGGACTGGCGCTTGTGAAAGATATTGCTAGCTATCATGGTTCTGAACCTCAATTATTAAAAAGTAAATTACTTAATGGATTATTGGTTAGAATCGTATTTAAAGCCAGCCAACCGCCATGATAACAGAAACCACCTAATTCAGTAGGTGGTTTCAATAATAGTAAAATACAAATCTAGTGAAAATAAAAATACGTGTTAATCCAGTAATGGGATAAATACAGGCATTGATTTGTTATGCAATGGTTGGTCGTATACATCGCTAATTATTGTGTCTTGTGGAAATTCAGCCATGATAGATGATAATAAGGATTCAAAGTCTTTATTATTTCCATTACCATCAGTGAAATTGACTTTATCAGCTCCTTCGTTAATGCGAGTTTCAATTGACATTATTTTTGATTTTTTATTCATGATTTCAATAATTAATGGTGTTATTTCTGAGGAAATTGATTTTTTGTCTTTATTTTCTGAATGAGTATAAATATATTGAGAAATCTCTTTTTCTGTCTGAATAATTTGTTTTTCTAAAGAATGCATATCATTGATATATTCTAGTATTTCTGAGTGTTCTTTTGAACTGTACATTTTAGTTAAACTCCCTAACTGTTCAGTTAAGTCTAATAATTTATACATTTTGTCTTTAACTGTTTGATAATAAGCACCTTCACCAATAGCAGACGAAGTTGATTTTAAAGGGATCTTTATATGAATGTTAGAAATTAAATTATTTAATTCATTTTTTAATAGTTTTTTCTCTAATACTAGCATATATATGTTATTTTTTTTATCACCAAAGTTATTAGTATAAGAGACTATTTTACTTGGAGGATTAAATTGGTGAAGGTGGTTGTTTAATTCTAAATTAACAAACTTTTGGAGTGTTTTTGCTCTAAGGAGTTCATCATGAAACTGAGTTGTTAATTCTTCAATGCTATCATGAGTTTTTTTCTCTTGAGCTAACGTACTATTTTCAATAATATAATTTGCTAAATTTTCTTTTACACTCAATATGTCTTTTTCTAGCTGGGATCTATTAATTAAATATGTAGACTGGTCGTAATATAAACCTGTTTCTTTTTTTATTTCTATGTTGATACGTGACTCAATTTGGTTGAATAGTTTCTCTAACTTTTCGTTAATATTTTTTGAGTGTTTTGTTTCTCTTTTAGGGTTAAGTGTAAATATTTCATTAATTGGTTCTATATGACTATACAATTTTATTTTAGCATTAAATTTTATTTTTTTTAAGTTACTAATTGACTGGTTTAACTCAGTTAGTAATTTAAACTCTTTATTGTTTTGGTAGTCACTCTCCTGATAATTAATTTGAGTGTCGTTATATTGTTTAAATATATCATGAATGTCATCTAAGTATTCAGAACTTTTGATTTGGTCAAAAACATTATGCAAATCTTTAATTTTTGTATATTTAGTATTTAACTCTGTCGTATTTTTCATTAACTCATCGACTGTATTATTGCTGTTGAAATTCATTAAGCTATTGCTGTTAAGTTCTCTTAGTAGATGTTCTATGTTATTTTGATTTTTCTTAGCAGTTATGTATAAATCGGTTATATTTACATCTAACTCTAATGTTCTTTGCATATGATTAGATCTAATATCCATATTCTCGACCGTTTCATATAGATATTTTTGGGATAAATCATAACTATTCTTAAGGCCTTCATTAATTTGATTAAGATCGACACCTATAGTGTTTAGAATAATAGGATTTTTTTGATATGAAATTACATCAGGTGAAGCAAAATGGCCTTTCTGACTATATCGTAAATCATACAGCAAACTGAATAAATCAGCATTATATCTACTAATTAAATTGGATTTATTGAAAAGAATAGATTCTGAATTTTCATGGATCGTATAATATCCTTGCTTATTTGTATGTGTAGCATGTAATTCCTGTAATATTCTGAAGTTATTTTCTTGATTTCTGTCTTGTTCGTTAAGCATAGATTCTATATCTTTTAAATCAGACAATTCATCAGATTCGTTTATCTTAAATTTATGCTTTAATTTGTCAATTTTAACAAGTAAATAAAAAATGGCTGGGCTATTTTTATCTAGATTATCGCTAACACTTTGATATAACTTTTCTAAGTAAATGGTATTTTTCGTTGGTTTTTTACTAATTGATAAGATTGTTGAATAGTCTATTTCCTTAAATATATTTTTACTATCTATATTTGCCAGCGATATCTGATTTTTATTAAATGTAGAACTCATAGTAAACACTCCGTGTTAATGGTTATTGAAATTTGCATATATACAGATGCCAATAAAATATAATCTAACAATAAGAAGTAGACTAATTTTTATTTTATATAAAAATGCGATTAGTATAATTTAAATTATTAGCAATGAAATTTTTAGTAATCTCATAAGTGGAGGGAATGATATTGTTTTATTTAGATATAAAAATGATAATTGTAGATAGGTTAAGGCGCTAAAGGAAGTTAGCGCCTTTATAAGTCAATTATTGGTTAATTAGACTAAAATCCCACTCTTTTAGTGCTTTAATTGAGTCCTTGTCTTGGTATTTTGCGCCAAGCTCAAGATAATCATGGGCTTTTTGGATATCTTCTTTACTTTTGGTACCGACCCAGCCGTTGTAATACATATAAGCAAGTTTGTATTTTGCCATCGTATGGTGAGTACCTTGTTCGAGGTCTGTCATATCGTAATATTTTGCTGCGCGGACATAATCTTTTGGCACACCTTGGCCAAAATAGAGCATATCCCCGGCTAAATGAGCGGTGTTACTGTCATTTTGTTGTGCGCCTAAATCAAAATAATAAAGTGCTTTCGGGAAGTCTTTTTCTATGCCGCGCTCATTATCTTTACGATAAAGATTACCTAAAATATTATAAGCGCGAGGATAGCCATTTTTCCCTGCTAATTCATAATAATAGATCATCTTTTGGGTATCTTCAGGCACTCGTTCACCACGTGCATAAGCGATACCTAATGAGAAGGCTGACATTTTGTCGCCTGCCTCAGCTTCGACGCGCTGCTTTTCAATTTGCTCGGCGAAACGACCATATTTCTCATAGGCTTTTTCATCAGCAACTTGTTTTTCAATCGCTTGTTTATCTTGGGCTGAAAGTGTATCCATTAGCTCAATAGAACTTGGTTTTTTATCAAGTAGTAATGCATAGTAATAGGCTTGCTTGGCATCGCCTTTTTCTACATAAGCCTGATAAATTGCATCAAGTGCGTGAGTTGGGTGGTAATTTAACGAAATTTGATACCATTCGATGGCTTTGTTAATATTTTTATCAATATCACAATCGCCTTTTAAATAGAGGGTTCCCATCTCTTTGGAAAGACTTTCTGGATAATGAATATAGTGTTTGTCGGTATTTTTCTGGAAATTGCTTTTTTCAATCCATTCCTTCAAATACCGGCTTGCTTTATCCATATCCACATTATCGCTGTTTCCACAATATTGGCCAGGATAGTAGATTTGATAGAGTTTCTCCGTTGCGGCTAAATCACCTTTATCGTAAGCTTGTTGTAAATAAGTTAAGGCTTTAGCGTTATCACTATTTACGTAATAGTAATACAGATTAATTAAAGCTTTGGTACGAGTGTTTTCTTCACTTAGCAGCAGCGCTAAATATTTTTGTTCGTCTTTAGGGCGATTAAGCTCTCTTTTTTTATCTTTAATTCCATCTCGATACAAATCCACCAATGCATCGAAGGCATTATTAGAAACCTTATCATCAGCTGATTTCATACCCTCTTGTAGATATTGAATGGCTAAATCATATTCAGGAGAGCCAGAGAGAATTTTGTTATCATATAAATACGTTCTGGCTAGTTGAACTTTAGAGAACAAATCACCTTTTGCTGCACCTTCAACGTAATTCTGGCGTTTTTCTTGGTTATCCTTAGTAACCGAATCAAGCGGTTGATAAGCGGCTAAATTGCCAGCCTTGATACTTTTCTTATACCAATCTTGCGCCGCGAGATCTCTACCGCGCGAACTATACCAATCCCCGAGTTTAATATAAGCAGAGGTATCGCCTTTTTTGGCAGGAACAACGAGAGTTTCATAGACTTCAATATAATCATCAACCCGTTTTGGATTAGAATGTTTGCGTAAATAAATGATGGCTTCATCCCAATCAGGTGCCATTAACCAAGCGTTTTTTTCTTCATTTAGCACGCCCATATATCGCATCTCACTATAGAGAGCGATTGCTTGGTCATTGCCTTCATCACTCGCTTGTTTCAGGTATTCAACCGCTTTCAGGCGATCTTCTTTGACACCTTGGCCATAGAAATAAGCTCGACCCACTTTGTATTTTGCTGAAGGACTTTCATTGAGCATTTTCATGCCAATGTCATAATCATCCATATATTTGATGAATTCATTGCCCCAGCTTCCTGCTTTAAGGTAATACTCACGTGCTTTTTGTCGATTAGGCTCAACAAGCTGGCTGCCATTTAAATACTGATGTGCCAGTTTACGGGTATAGTCTTTACTGCCAATCGCTGCTAATTGGTCGTAATAACCTAGGATTTTTGCTTTATTTGCATTGAGATATTGATCCTGTTGGTAATAATCAATGAGTTCTTCAAGTGCACTTTCTTGATTGAATTTTGCACTTTTCTCTAAATATTCAAGCCACTTTTTCTGGTCGACTTTTTGCCCATAATTACCATATTTGTAAGCATTGGCGAGCATACGTAACGCATCAGGGTCATTCTGTTTCGCTTTTAGTTGAATATTGGCAAATGAAGCTTTGGCTTTTTCAATTTCTCTTTTACGTGATTTTAAAAAGCTAAAATCAGGGTCAGAAATCTGATTGTAATAGAAAAGGGCGGTATCATAATTGGCATCTTCGCCGTAGTTACCTTCTTGATATATTTCCCCTAATTCATATAAGCAGCGGTTATTTTTGAGTGCCGCACATTTTTTATATTGAGGAACTAAATCTTTTGCGGTAAGCCCAGTAATTTGCTGGAAGCGAGATTTGTAATACGCCTTATCATTGTGATAAGTAACGCCATCAAGGTTTTGCGCAATATATAAATAAGCAGATGCACTACCCAATTCTGCAGCTTTTAAAATATAATCGTACAATGGTTTTATTTCAGCATCACTTAAGGTATCAACATTAGTTAATTGAGTGAGCTTGTTTATCCCATATAAATAGGTGATATCAGCATCTTTATTAATCAGTGGTTCAATTAATTTCTGAGCCTCAGTATGGTTTTCATATAAAGCCATTTTGACTAATAACGCTTTTGTGTCAGCGCGATTTAAACCTGTTTTTAATAAAATATCTTTAGCGATTTGTAACTGACTTGGAAGTAATTCGGCTTGTGCTTGAGGTGAATGGAGCACATTGACTATCAGGTTAGCTATTTTATTGGTTTCTGTTGGCCGGTATTTTAATAATGCAGCAGCATAATAAACCTGGCTATTATAATTTTGTTTGATTGATTTTTCATATAAATCAAAGGCCTGATCACTATTTTTCTCTGCATCTTCTTTTAGTAAATAGTCAGCATACAAATAAGCTAAGGCGTAATTTTCGCGTTTAATGACATCGTTTTTGAGGATATCGACAATCGTTTTCTCATCGATAAGTGCTTTAATATCATAGCGATAATATACTTGAACTAATAAGCGATCGGCCGTTGATGGGTAACCGTTTTCATTAAGGTTGTCTATGAGTAATTTAGCGGCTTTCTGCACATCCTGCTTAGTACCAAAAGCATTAATATAATAACGCGCTAATTGCATCTGAGCATCATAAGTGGGGTCTATGCGATTTGCTTTTTCTAAAGCAGCGAAGGCTTTTTCTGGCGAAAATAATGGGCTACCTTTAGCACTATAAACTTCACTTGCTACCACTAAAGCATCTGCGGAGTTCGGGTATTTTTCCATTAAAATAGGAGTGTATTTGGCGACAATACCACTCAGTTTTTTGTTTGGAAAATCGTAACTGGAGATTGCTCTCTCGTTGATGGTAACAAGTGCGTTTAAGTCGCCAAGATCTGCGGCAGCGGTGAGATATTTTTCAGCTAAAGCGTCATTTCGCTTAACATCGCTAAATGTACGGCCAGAATACACGTTATAGGCTTGATACATCGCGGGAGGGTATTGGCCATCAGCGGCATCAGTTAAATCCTGAATGCGGTCGGTGTCAGCTTTGTAATTTAAATATAATGCCTTAGGGTGTTTAGCTTCCACAAGCGGTCGCAGGTAAACCATCGCACGGTTTTTATTTCTCCGCACGCCATCGCCGGTCATATATTTTTGGTACAAAGCATAGATGGCGTTCTCATCACCACGGCTCGCACGTTCTTCTAAATTAGTGATGACTTTTTGTTTTTCTTCTTCTGTTTGTGAACCATACAATGATAAAGCCCCTGGCTCTAATTCACTCGCGTCAGAAATGTATTCTAATGCAGAGGAAAAAGAGAGGCGTTCATATTTTTTGGCTAACAGCGGATTTGGTGGTACGCCGTTACCACCTTCTTCATATATCGACGCGAGTAACATCGCGGGTAAGGGAAAGTCGTTGCTGACAAGCGGTGTTAATATTTCAACGGCTTTCTTACTGTCATTTTCAAAGTCATGAGCGATATAGCCCAAAGCAAATTTTGCCAGTTTTGAACCTTGTTCAGAAGCCAACGTAAAATATTGGCGAGAAAGTTCGATATTTTGTGGAACTTGTTCGTATTTATCAGCTAAATAAATACCCCCAACCATTTCTTGTGCTTCTTTAACACCGAGGTCAGCCGCTTTAGTTAAAGAAGTTAAACCGTTTTCATCAGTAGAAGTGTCTTCTATTAGGTGTTTATAACGGAAAAAGCCAAGGTTATATAACGCATTTTTATTGTTAGCTTCCGCCGCTTTAATTAGCCAGTTTTGGGCTGCCACATCATCAGTTTTTGTGCCAATACCCTCTTTATACATCATGGCTAAGGCAAAAGCGGATTGTGAGTCTTTATCTGCGTTTTTTTGGAATTGTTCAAATGCAGCTTGAGATTCACCTTGTTGATATAAGTCGTAGCCTAATTGTGAGGGAGAGGATGAGTTGGTGGTATTGACGAAATAAATGCCAATGGCTACAGCAATTATTATCAATATGAACAACCCAACTTTGAACGGCTTAGTCATTGTCATTCCTTATTATGGTGGTTACTTGCCACGATCCATTTAGGTTTATCGCATTATCACGGCTTATTGAGTGGAGTTAATACTCCTAAAGGGGTATTTGATTTTGCTTAAGTCTAATTGGAATTCCAGAAGATTCAATCGGATTATCCTCTATCTGAAAAACGGTAATTCGATAAATCATATCAATGGTGGGCGAATTAAAGGTGATTTGAGAGGGATTTAAAATGTCACAAAGTATTAATGGTAAGGAATATGAAGGGGAAATAAACAAAGGAATGGCGAGGATTTCAAACATAGCCCCACAAAGTGGGGCATATGAGTGACGACATTGCATTTATTGCTTTTGTAATTCTATTCTACTGGCAAGAATCTTCTTGAACCACCTTTTTTTCACGGCGGAATAATTCTGTCAGTGGTGTACGTAATTGTTGCGCTAACATTACCCCGAGTAATACCACACCACCACCGATTAAATGGTAGCTTTTAAGTTCTTCACCCAAGGCGAAAATAGCGATAATGGCAGTGAAAACGGGAGCTAGGTTCATAAAAATAGAGGTTGTATTCGCACCAAGGCGCATAACACCTTGGATCCACAATGCCGGAGCAACAATGGAGGCGGCAATCCCCGCAAATACCACTAAACCGATATTTTGGCTGTTCAGAGAGACATCTTCAGCTAGCAAGAAATTAGGGAGTAGCATGATAACGCCAAAGAAAACCTGAACGTACAGCGAGTCCCAGCTAGATAATTGGATTGACCAACGCTTAGTCAGTACACCGTACAGGGCGTATGCAGCGGACGCAACCAACATCATGGCTTCCCCTTGGCCTAAGCCTTGAGAAAATAACGCACTTGGGCTTCCTTGGCTCACTAACCAGACTAATCCACATAATGAAAGAATTGAGCCTAATACAATCCCCACAGTAGGAATAACGCGCAGCACAAAGATACTAATAATTACTGTTAGTAATGGGATCATTGAATTCATGATTCCCATAAAGGTCGCACTTACACTGTGAGCCGCATAATAAGCTAAACTTTGGTATAGCATCATCCCTAACGCGCCTAAAATGGCGAGTTGCCACCAATGTTTCATAACCGTTTTAAAGTTTCGGAGCACCGAACGTAATACGAAAGGGGTCATGACTAGAAATGCCAACGCCCAACGGTAAAATGAGATTGCCGCAGGGTCAATGGCAGTGGATGCCGCTTTGTTAACAATGGCATTAATTGACCATAATAAAACCGCAATCAGCGGAAAAAGAAGATTCTTCATTAAAACATTCTCCCATATTGAATGGGCGCTAGTATACATCTGTCCGATTTTTTATATATACTGATAACCAGACAACCGATAACGCTTTTCAGACAGGAACCATGGAAAACTTAAAATCAGACATTTGGCAAATCAGTGAATGTAATATCGTAGAGCCTGAATTGGTGGCTTTTCGGCACGAGCAAACCGCGGCCCTCACTGAGTATAAATCCCATTCACACCCTTTTGGGCAAATGCTGTATGTGGTCTGTGGCATTATGGAAATGGAGGTGGCTGGTCAACATTATCTAGCGCCGCCAGAGTTTTGCATTTGGATCCCAGCGAACATTCCCCATGCTAGCTTTAATAAAGAAAGTGTCAAATTTCGGATCATCGATTTTTCTCATGAATATAACCAAGTGCTTGCCCAGCGGCCTTGTGTGATTAAGCTTAGCCCTATATTTCAGTCAATTATGACGGATATGTACCAACGCGGTATTGTTCAGCCTGAAACAGAGCAAGACTTACGTTTGGCTCATGTGCTGATTGACCAATTTCCATTGTCCCCTTGCCAAGATACTTATTTGCCTATTTCAAAAGACAAATTTCTTGCCCCAATCTTATTAGAGTTACAAAGCGACCCAGCCGATAACACGACGTTAGCACAATGGGCAAAACACTATTATACATCGGAACGCACGTTATCAAGACGCTGCCAGCAAGAATTAGGTATGTCGTTTAGTGAATGGCGTCAACGCTTGCGATACTTACATGCCGTTGCCGGGTTAGAAAAGGGGAAAAGTGTCCATGAAGTCGCATTGGATGTTGGGTATAGCTCGGCATCCGCCTTTATTGCGATGTTCCAGCAGATATCAGGTGTCACACCAGACCGTTTTCGAGCGAAAGAATTTGACGTAGAAGGCAACCTCTCATAGGCATCTGGCTTAAACCGTGGCAAAATATTGTTCCACTTATCTATATAACGACACAATACAAAAAAGTTATTGATTGGGACAACAGCGTGAAAATTTTAGTCGATGAGAATATGCCATATGCTCAAACTTTATTTAGCGAGCTTGGTGAAGTGAAAGCAGTACCGGGACGTCCTATACCAGAACAAGAATTAATTGATGCAGATGCATTAATGGTGCGTTCTATCACTAAGGTTAATGAATCACTGCTTGGTAATACGCCAGTTAAATTCGTTGGAACCGCGACAGCCGGTTTTGACCATATTGATACCGAGTGGTTATCGGCGGCAAATATTGGTTTTTCATCAGCGCCGGGTTGTAATGCGATAGCGGTTATTGAATATGTTATTTCTTCACTATTATTACTAGCGGAACGTGATAACTTTGATTTGCGTGATAAAACAGTAGGGATCATAGGTGTCGGTAATGTCGGAGGGCGTTTAGCTGCAAGGTTATCGGCTTGGGGAGTCAAAACATTACTCTGCGATCCGCCACGTGCAGCCAAGGGGGATGACGAGTCATTCGTTTCTTTTGATGATATCCTTGAGCACGCTGATGTCATTACCTTTCATACTCCGCTGAATATGTCAGGGGAATATAAAACTTTCCATTTAATGGATGAAACGCATTTAGAAAAATTGCGCGATGGTACCATTTTAATTAACGCAAGTCGGGGTGAGGTAGTTGATAATAAAGCCCTATTATCCGTGCTTAACCGCGGAAAAAAACTGAGCGTTATCTTAGATGTGTGGGAGCCAGAGCCTGATTTAGATACGGCACTTTTAGCATTAGTGGATATTGGCACGCCGCATATTGCAGGCTATACGCTAGAAGGTAAAGCCCGAGGAACGACACAAGTTTATGAAGCTTACTGCCAGTTTCTCGGCAAATCGTCACAAGTTTCTCTTTCATCATTACTGCCTAAGCCAGATATCAATCAATTGACTTTCAATGGTAAATTAACGCAAAACCAGCTCAAAAGGTTAGTACATCTCGTGTATGATGTGCGCCGAGATGATGCAGTGTTAAGAGCCGTTGCAGGGGTAAAAGGTGAATTTGATAAGCTGCGCAAAAATTATCAAGAGCGTCGTGAATGGTCATCCCTTGAAATTATTTGTGATGATGAACAAACGGCATCAAAACTCAATGAGCTTGGTTTTACAGCAAGTTTAGTTTGCACAAAATAGATTAGTTAAAATGAACACCTGATTAAATAACACCAATTGGTGTTATTTAATTTTTTATTTTTTAGAGGAATAGCCATGACTGAAGGTTGGAATATTGCAGTATTAGGCGCAACCGGTGCTGTAGGTGAAGCTATTATTTCACTGTTACAAGAAAGAGAATTCCCAGTCGGCGAATTATATTTACTTGCCAGTGAGCGTAGTGCAGGGGAGAGCGTACGCTTTAATGGTAAAAGTATTCAAGTTGAAAATGTGACCGACTTTGATTGGTCACAGGCACAAATTGCCTTTTTTGCAGCCAATGAAGGTGTCAGCCTACAATATGCCGAATTAGCGGCACAAGAAGGGTGCATTGTCATCGATACGAGTGGCGTATTTGCTCAAGAACCGGATGTGCCACTGGTTGTCCCGAATGTGAATCCGCAAGTCTTAGCCGATTACCGCAACCGTAATATTATTTCATTGGCGGACAGCTCTGTGAGTCAATTATTAACGGCAATTAAACCGCTGGTGGATGCGGCAGGGGTGGGGCGTATTACTTTAACAAATATGTTGTCGGTTTCTAGTTATGGTAAAGCCGCCGTAGACGAGCTGGCAGGGCAAAGTGCGCGTTTATTGAATGGTATTCCTGCAGAAGAAGGCCGTTTTAGTAAGCAATTAGCGTTCAATATGTTGCCATTACTGGCGGATATGGAAGGCAGTGTCGTTCATGAACGTCGTTTGGTTGAGCAAGTGCGTAAGGTGCTGCAAGATGATGGCTTGCCAGTGGCGGTGAGTTTTATTCAATCTCCTGTTTTTTATGGGAATGCGCAAGTCGTTCATTTAGAAACTTTGCGCCCAATGAGTGCAGAAGAAGCGAACGAAGAACTTGAACGTTTTGAAGATATTCAGGTCTCAGAAGAGGGTGATTATCCTACACAGGTGACTGAAGCGTCAGGTAATGACCAATTAAGCATTGGTTGTGTACGTAATGACTATGGCATACCTGAAATTTTACAATTTTGGTCAGTGGCTGATAACGTGCGTTTCGGTGGGGCACTGATGGCGGTAGAAACAGCAGAAAAACTGGCTCAGGAGCTGTTTTACTAATGTCTGAGCCTACACAGTTGTATCGAATCGCATTAGGTATTGAATACAACGGCAGTCGTTATTTTGGTTGGCAGCGTCAGCAAGAAGTGAAAAGTGTTCAAGGTTGTTTAGAAGAAGCCTTGTCAAAAATTGCAGCGGAGCCAATTAGCGTGTTTTGCGCAGGGCGCACAGATGCAGGCGTTCATGCTACAGGGCAAGTGGTGCATTTCGAAACCTCTGCCATCCGCAAAGAAGCGGCTTGGACTATGGGGGCGAATACGCATTTGCCCTCTGATATTGCTGTCCGCTGGTGTAAACCGGTGGCCGAGGAGTTTCATGCACGCTTTAGTGCAACAGCGCGTCGATATCGCTACGTGATTTTTAATCACCGTTATCGGCCAGCAATTTTATCGAGTGGCGTAACGCACTTTCATTATCCACTCGATGAAAAAAGAATGCATGAAGCGGCACAGGCGCTATTGGGTGAGCGTGATTTTACCTCATTCAGAGCAGTCCAGTGTCAGTCGAAGTCGCCATGGCGTAATGTGATGCATGTGAATGTCAGTCGCCACGGTCATTATGTGGTGGTAGATATCAAAGCCAATGCGTTTGTTCACCATATGGTGAGAAATATTGTCGGAAGTCTGTTGGAGATTGGTTGTGGCAATCAAAACATTGATTGGATGGCGCATCTTCTTGAGTTAAAAGACCGTACCAAGGCAGCTGCAACCGCAAAAGCGGAAGGGTTGTATTTAGTGAGTGTCGATTACCCAGAGAAATTTGAGTTACCTCAGAATGTGATGGGGCCGCTTTTTCTGGCAGATGAACTGATGTAAAGCGAATTTTTATTTATCTCATAATTTTTGTAAATAGCATGGATGCTATTATCAATGAGGATTTTATGGAATTTATCACTTTTATTATCGACTTTATTTTACACATCGATGTCCATCTTGCTGAACTGGTCAGAGATTATGGTACATGGGTCTATGGTATCCTATTTCTGATCCTATTTTGTGAAACAGGGTTAGTGGTCACACCAATTTTTACCTGGAGATTCGTTATTATTCGTTGCGGGTGCGATTTCGTCATTAGACAGTAATGACCTGAATGTCCATTTAATGGTCGCTTTAATGATTACGGCAGCGATTATTGGTGATGCTGTAAACTACGCAATTGGGCGTATTTTTGGTGAGAAATTATTCAGAAATCCAGACTCGAAGATTTTTCGTCGTGTTTATTTAGATAAAACTCATGCTTTTTATGAAAAACATGGCGGTAAAGCGATTATACTGGCACGCTTTGTGCCGATAGTCAGAACTTTTGCACCATTCGTTGCAGGAATGGGGAAAATGTCTTATCGTCACTTTGCTTTTTATAATGTGACGGGCGCGTTTATTTGGGTATTATTATTCACTTATGCGGGTTATTTCTTTGGTGAATTACCGTTCGTACAAAAGAATTTGAAATTACTGATAGTCGCGATTATCTTTGTTTCAATTCTTCCGGGTGTTGTTGAAATTATTCGTCATCGTCGAATAGCTGCGAAAGAAAAGCGTGCGGCAGCGCAAAAAATCGATAACCACTAAGCGGTTTAGTAAGGTGGTTTAACAAGTTTTTATCTACAGTGAGATATCATTGTGGTTTAATGGCAAAAAATTACATACTGGTGATAACCAGAGTGAATCAGACAAAAAGGTCCATTAATGAGCTGGATTGAAAAAATTTTAAAGAAAGGTAACTTGACCCAATCACACAAAGCCAATATCCCTGAAGGGGTTTGGACCAAATGCGATAGCTGCGGGCAAGTATTATATGGTGCTGAATTAGAGCGTAATTTATCCGTGTGTCCAAAATGTGACCACCATATGCGAATTCACGCACGTCAGCGCTTAGAAACCTTCCTTGATGAAAACTCAACAACGGAATTAGGCAGTGAACTTGAGCCAAAAGATATTCTTAAGTTCAAAGATTCAAAAAAATATAAAGACCGTATTGCTGCTGCGCAAAAAGAAACAGGTGAAAAAGACGCGATCATCGTGATGAAAGGCACGTTGAAAGGTATGCCTGTGGTGGCTGCGGCGTTTGAGTTCGCTTTTATGGGCGGTTCAATGGCCTCTGTTGTTGGCGCGCGTTTCGTGCGTGCAGTGGAGCAAGCTCTGGAAGATAACTGCCCGTTGGTTTGTTTCTCTTCAAGTGGCGGTGCGCGTATGCAAGAAGCACTGTTATCATTGATGCAGATGGCAAAAACCAGTGCAGCTTTGGCAAAATTGCAAGAACGTGGTTTACCTTACATCTCTGTATTGACCGACCCAACCATGGGTGGGGTGTCTGCAAGTTTAGCGATGTTAGGGGATATTAATGTGGCAGAGCCGAAAGCATTAATTGGTTTCGCAGGGCCACGTGTTATCGAACAAACTGTTCGCGAAAAGTTACCGCAAGGTTTCCAACGCAGTGAATTCTTACTTGAGAAAGGCGCGATTGATATGATAGTTCGCCGCCCTGAGATGCGTGATCGCTTAGCTGAAGTGTTAGCGATGTTAACCAATAAACCAAGCTTTAATGACACGCCTATCATCGTAGCGGAAACGGTTGAAATCGACATTAACGCCGTTGATGAACTTGATGCCCAAGAGCCAAAAAAGGATTCTGAAAAGCATAAAAAAGATGATGAGTAATCTAATCATTCCTAATGCCAAGTCTCCATTGGAGGCTTGGCTTTCTTATCTCACCGACTTACATAGTCAAAATATTGATATGGGGTTGGAGCGAGTCGGTCAAGTTGCTAGGAAAATGAACCTAACGCAACCTGCATCTAAAGTTATCACTGTCACTGGGACCAACGGAAAAGGGACAACTTGCCATACGCTAGAGTCTATTTTTATGGCATCTGGGTTAAAAGTTGGGGTTTACAGTTCACCGCACCTTATTCGTTATACCGAACGCGTTCGTATTCAAGGCCAAGAGCTCACTGAGTCTGATTTCTGTGAAGCATTTGCCACAATTGAAGCACAACGTGCAGATATTTCTCTCACCTATTTTGAATACGGCACCTTGGCGGCGTTACAATTATTTAAGCAAGCTAAACTCGATATTGTGATTTTAGAAGTCGGTTTAGGCGGTCGGTTAGATGCGACCAATGTCGTTGATGCGGATATTGCGGCGATCACCAGTATTGCCTTAGACCATACAGATTGGTTAGGTGCAGACCGTGAACATATTGGTTATGAAAAAGCCGGTATTTTCCGCAAAAATCACTATGGAGTGGTCGGTGAACCGGACATGCCAGCTTCAATTGCCCAAGTGGCTGAGCAGCTAGGTACACAGCTATTTCGCCGTGGTACGGATTGGCAATACAGTGAGCAAGCAAATAGCTGGTCATGGAAAAGTTCACAGCGTGAATGGCATGATTTACCGTTACCCAATGTACCTTTAGCGAACGCAGCAACAGCGCTGGGTGTGGTGAGTTGCCTATTGGAAATTGATGCTGATATTGCCCAAAAAGTGACTGAGTCCGCTATTCATCAAGGTTTGAAATCTGCTCAATTACCGGGGCGCTTCCAAATTATTGGTGAAAAACCGTTAATGATATTGGATGTAGCGCATAACCCCCATGCCGCAGGGTACTTAGTCAGTAAATTAGCGGCCTTACCGGAAACTAAAAACCGTCGCATTCTCGCGGTGGTAGGGATGCTAGGCGATAAAGATATCAAAGGGACGCTTGAGTGCTTATCACAACAAGTCACCGACTGGTACCTTGCGCCATTAACTGAGTTTAGGGGAGCAGATGTGGCCCAACTTAGTCAATATTTACCCACAGCTAACCAGTTTGAAAGCGTAGAAAAAGCGTGGCAGCAAGCTTGCGTCGATGCTAATGAGCAAGATGTGATTGTGGTGTGCGGGTCATTTCATACCGTCGCTCACGTTATGATGTTATTGGATAATCAAGAAGGATAGTGCCGGTGGCTAGTAAATTTCAGAATCGACTTGCTGGCGCCATTGTGCTTGTTGCAGTGGGGGTCATTGTGCTTCCTGCTCTGCTTGATGGCGATAAGAAATACAATGAAAATGAATTTGCGGCCATTCCTATTATCCCTAAACCAGGTGATGAAGAAGACATTGAGGCAATAGCGCCTATTGTAAGTACGACAACAACAGCTTCTTCAGAAGGGGCTTCTGAAGCCATGTTATCAGAAGCGATTACGCAGCAGCAAAACGAACAGGTTGAAACACGGCCATCGACGACAACTCCCGCACCAAGCGTAGTTGAACCCACAAAGCCAGAACCGAAGCCTGAGCCTAAAGTTGAGCCGAAGCCACAACCGAAACCTGAACCTAAGCCCGAGCCGAAATCTCAGCCACAAGGCAAAGCATTTGTGGTGCAAGTCATCGCATTGAACAATGCGAGTAAAGTTGAGGAGATAGTCGCACAGCTCAGGTTGTCTGGTTACCAAGTTTATAC
Organism: Providencia sp. PROV109; assembly: GCF_033681625.1. Lineage (NCBI taxonomy): Bacteria > Pseudomonadati > Pseudomonadota > Gammaproteobacteria > Enterobacterales > Morganellaceae > Providencia > Providencia sp. PROV109. Next base: position 2,913,777 of record NZ_CP096320.1, on the reverse strand, counting down.
TGTTCCTGCAAAACCAGTGAATAATAAACTCACGCGGATTTACGTAGGGCCTGAGGCCTCAAGGCAAAGGCTAGAAGCGGCTTTACCAGAACTGAATAGGATTACGGGAACAAAAGGGATAATTCAAAGCTATAAACCTTAAAATAGAATTTAAATAATCCCTAAAAGGTAAGGGGATTTAGTAACTTACTGCGGCGATTATGATTTTTTCTTTTCGCCGCTATTTTTTTTAATTTGATAGAAAAATGGTTACGCAAACGTTTTCGTTTTCTGTTAGAATGCACTTCGCTGATGTCGCGAGTGCGAATTTTGGAATGGAATATGGTCTGGATAGATTACACAATTATCGCCATTATTGGCTTCTCGGCATTAGTTAGCTTGATCCGTGGGTTTGTACGAGAGGCGCTCTCACTGGTTACATGGGGCTGTGCTTTTTTTGTTGCAAGTACGTTTTATCCTTATTTAGCTGACTATTTTACTCGCTTTGAGGATGTGCTGGTTAGAAATGGCATTGCTATCGCCGCACTGTTTATTGCCACTTTGATTGTTGGCGCAGTCGTAAACTATGTGATTAGCTCATTAGTACAAAAAACGGGGTTGTCAGGCACAGATCGTGTTCTGGGGATCTGCTTCGGTGCGTTGCGTGGTGTATTGATTGTTTCGGCATTGCTGTTTTTTCTCGATACCTTTACACCATTACCTCAAAGTGAGGACTGGCAGCGTTCGGAACTTATTCCGCAGTTCAGTCATATAATCAGGTGGTTTTTTGACTACCTGCAAAATGCGTCAAGTTTCCTACCGGAGAACATTTCTCCGTCTGGCTGATGAGGAAAGACTAAATGTGCGGTATTGTCGGTATCGCCGGTGTTACACCGGTAAACCAATCAATTTATGATGCTCTCACGGTGCTTCAGCATCGTGGGCAAGATGCAGCAGGTATTGCCACTATTGATGGCAAAAACAACATTCGTTTACGCAAAGCAAATGGCCTTGTTAAAGATGTGTTTGAAACACGTCATATGCTGAGATTACAGGGCTGCATGGGGTTAGGGCACGTCCGTTACCCAACGGCAGGTAGCTCAAGTGCTTCCGAGGCGCAACCTTTCTACGTAAACTCACCTTTTGGTATTACACTTGCGCATAATGGTAATCTGACAAACGCTCATGAACTCACTCGGAGTTTATTTGAAACAGCGCGCCGCCATGTTAACACCACTTCTGATTCTGAAATATTACTGAACGTATTAGCCCATGAGCTGGATAGGTTTGATCATTTCCCTCTCGAGCCAGACAATGTTTTCAGTGCTGTGTCCGCGATGCACAAAAAATTACGCGGTGCGTATGCTTGTGTGGCATTAATTATTGGCCATGGCATGTTAGCCTTCCGTGATCCTCACGGTATTCGTCCGTTAGTATTAGGGCGCCGCATTACTGAAAGTGGTGAACATGAATATATGGTCGCTTCTGAAAGTGTTGCGCTTGATACTTTAGGTTTCGAGTTTTTACGCGATGTGGCGCCTGGCGAAGCGGTATATGTGACAGAAAAAGGCCAATTATTTACACGCCAATGTTCTGATAACCCACAATTAACCCCATGTATTTTTGAGTATGTCTATTTTGCTCGCCAAGACTCTTTTATTGATAAAGTGTCTGTGTATAACGCAAGGTTACGTATGGGGCAAAAACTGGGCGCTAAAATTGCTCGCGAATGGGAAGACTTAAACATCGATGTGGTAATTCCTATTCCAGAAACATCGTGTGATATCGCCTTAGAAATCGCGCATATTCTTGATAAACCGTACCGCCAAGGTTTCGTGAAAAACCGCTATGTAGGCCGTACATTTATCATGCCGGGTCAGCAAGAACGTCGTAAATCGGTGCGCCGTAAGCTTAATGCGAACCGTGCGGAGTTTCGTGATAAAAACGTCTTACTTATTGACGACTCCATTGTACGCGGAACAACATCGGAGCAAATTGTTGAGCTTGCGCGTGAAGCCGGAGCAAAAAATGTTTACTTTGCCTCAGCGGCACCCGAAGTGCGTTTCCCAAACGTATATGGCATTGATATGCCAAATGCAAATGAATTGATTGCACACGGGCGCGAAGTGGATGAAATTCGCAAGCTTATCGGCGCAGATGGGCTAATTTTCCAAGATTTAACGGATTTAGTCGACGCGGTGCGTGAAGAAAACCCTGAAATTACAGAATTTGAGTGTTCCGTGTTTGATGGCATTTATGTGACCAAAGATATCGACCAAAGTTATTTAGACTACCTAGAAAACTTACGAAAAGACGATGAGTTAAAGTTGAAGGATCAGAGTGAGGTTGAAGACCTAGAGATTTATAACGAAGGCTAAATTTTCGTCAATTTTCGTCATAGTTTGGGCTACAGCGTTGTTGGCTTCACAAATTCGCCCTAGTCACGTAGTTTTCTACGCTCCTAGGGTCTCTTTGCTAGCCGCCTAGCTGTAACCCTAACTATATAGAAAATCCACAGTGATTCTGATTTTTCCCATCTTTAATCTGTAGCCTAAAATATCAAGAAAACTATGACGTCAAATGAAGGCCTAAGTTACAGTTATATCTGATTTAAAATACGTAAAAATCGAGTAAGCTAGAGGGACATTAACTGCCTATTTGGAGCGATATATGGCTGATTTCAACTCCCTCCCTGATGTGATTAAACCTTTCGCAGATAAAATCAAAGCCACTAAAAAACCGCTTGTTGAAATGACGTTAACCCCTATTGAAGACTATGTTTTATGGGATAGTCGTGTTGGGGGAATGCCGTATTTGCCACTAAATGAAAAATACCCGACGAATAGCGAAGGGATGCCACTCAAGTTGCTTGCTCAAATTAATTTTGCACAAGTGCCTAAATTAGAAAATTACCCTGAAAAGGGGATTTTACAGTTTTTTATTGGTGGTGATGATTTATATGGGGCTGATTTTGAGCAGCGACAAAAACAAGAAGATTTCCGTATTATTTATTGGGAAGAGGTTATTGAAGATACTCAGCAATTAACCCAAGATTTTTCTGCGGTGATTGCTGCCCATTCTGATGACTACTATACCCCCATAGACCATCAATACAGTATTGAATATACGCCTGCGGAGCAGTACATCAGCATCGATGATTTCCAATTTGGCCAGAAAATATTAGGGGTCGACAACCTCTATGATTATGAAGAGCAATTTGAAGGGGAAGATTTTTACGATGAATGGGTTGAGCCCTACAGTGATACGTTTGAATCAGGGGCACACTGCATCGGCGGCTATCCGTTTTTCACTCAAACCGACCCAAGAGAATACGAAGAAGATATTCAACAATATGAATTGCTTCTACAAATAAATACCGATTATGAAATAGGGATCATGTGGGGAGATATGGGAGTCGGTAATTTCTTTATTCACCCAGATGACCTGAAAAAACGTGATTTTAGTCGTGTGGTGTATAATTGGGATTGCGGCTGACCCAGAAATCCTTTTTGCCTTTTAACCTGTAGCGTTGTTGGCTACAGGCTAAAATAATGAGTGAGTTATTAGTCGCCTATTTAATTAATTTTAATGCTTTCTTTGCATCTGCAACCGTGGCGTATTTCGTATATAATGCTCAATTATCGTTTGCTAGGGTGGTTAGGTAGGGAAATGAAGAAACTTATCATTGGGTTAACAGGGGCGAGTGGGGCTATTTATGGTGTCCGCTTGCTTGAAGTGTTGAAACCGCTCAAAGGTGTAGAAACCCATTTGGTGATGAGTGCGGCCGCCCGTCAAACATTAGCACTTGAAACAACTTACACGGTGAAAGACGTTCAACAGTTAGCCGATCATAACTATGACAGTCGTGATATTGCTGCAGCGATTTCTTCCGGTTCGTTCCGTACCGCTGGAATGGTGATCATGCCCTGCACCATGAAAACGTTATCAGGTATTGTTCACAGTTATACTGATACGTTGGTCACTAGGGCGGCGGACGTAGTGCTTAAAGAAGGTAAAAAATTGGTGTTAGGTGTACGCGAAACGCCATTGCACGTCGGCCATTTACGTTTGATGGTGCAAGCGGCGGAGATGGGAGCCGTGATTATGCCTCCCATGCCTGCGTTTTATCACCAGCCTGAAACTATTCAAGATATTATTGACCAAACAGTTAATCGTATCCTTGATCAGTTTGATATCGAACTGGAACAAGACCTATTTCATCGTTGGCAGGGGGCGAAATAATATTTAAAGATAATCATATTGTTAGGTTACTAACTTTTATGTATTTTAAATCTATTTTTTACTGAGGGTAGCTTTGAACTGAAAAATGTTAAAATTGATTGAATTTTAACACTAAGTGGTAAGGCGGTTGTTAGTTTTTCATGCTGAACGGTCGCGATATCATCTTGAATCAATGATGCTGATATAGTCGGTGAGCCAAACATTTCGGCGATATTCGATTGTTGAGTAAAATCGTTCATAGAATGGTTATCTCGCAATTGATAAATATTGCCTGCTTGACCTATAAATATAGAGCTGTTCAAGTTTACGATTTCATGGTATTTGTTTTTAATATGTTTGTGTAGCTGTTCAGAATCTAATTGATTAGAGTAAATATAGTAGTTATGCATGGTACCTTGCTTATCAGTATAATACGTGTTTTCTAATGTTATTAGACCGTTTTTTTTATTAAAGTGTGAATGAAATATTCGATCAGATCTAAAAATATCATGGTTTATTCTTACGACATTAAATTCATCTAATGCTAAAACTTCGTTTTGAACTAATAATTTTAATTTTCTTTCTTTTTCGCTAATGATAGATGACTCATTTGGGAGTCCATTCACTTTTGTATATTTGATTAAAAAATCGGAATTACTGCTATTCTTTTTAAATTTATAGGGTTCTGCGTGAGTATTTACAAATAATGTTAAATTTTCTTTAAATTGTTTAAATGAGCCAAACTCATATAGCCCTTTGTTTGGGTCAAATAAAGTATAAATTTCTTTGCCATTTTGATTGTTCTTTATACCAACTGCACATGCATGATTAGTACTGTAGAAAATATATGACTGTATTTTTTCATCATTGTTTTTTATGAGAGATAGAAAATGACTAAGTTCTACTTGAATCTTTCTATCATTAGAATAATGAATATTCTCTCCTGCATCAACATGATTTTTCTTGTTCACTTTTTGCCATCCTAATGTTTGGCATGAGAAAGTATAATCAATGACAGAATTTATAAATAGATTGATATCTTTTTCTAAAAATAACTCTTTGGGTAAGTCAATTTTTCTTATTAGGCAATCCATGTGATTATTGAAGTTATCATCAAGAGTTTTATTATTAGCTAAATTTGAAAAGAATTTATCCATATTTGTTTTTATAGTGGCATATTCCACTGTAGGTTTGTAATTTATGTAGTATTCATTGGAAGAAATTGTATCTGAATAGGTTTTCTCTAGTGCTTCGTAGACTAATTGCTTGAACTCCTCTACTGAATATTTATTTTTTCCACTAGATTGTGAAGTTTTTAAATAATTAGAATTTAAATTAAGTATAAAATTAGATTTACAGTGAAAATCTTGTATTTTCATTGCCTGTTTTAGCAATTTTTTAGTCTGTACTTTGGCCATTTCCTCTTTTATTGTTGATAAATATTGATTAATATTCGTACGGTATCCGCTGTGCTCAGGGAAATGTAGTAAAATTGTATTGTTAGAGAAAGAAGATGTATTATGAGAGAAATTAACACAGTTATCCATAAATGTTTTTATGCTATTATTATTGTGGCTATGCAAAAATTTCATTGATAGTCCCAAACAATAACCGGCATAGGCTTGGTTGGTATTTGAGACTCCGAATAATTGCTCTTGAAATGAATGGCGTTTAGCTTCATTAACCAAACATTTTTGAGAAAATGGAATAAATTTGTTGTAGGTTATTTGCTTAGGCACGTTATACTCCGATAACTAATTTAGTTTAATCACAGTATGTTTTTCATGATTTTATTTCTTTCAAATATCAATTATTGATATGTAGTTTTAAAATTGCATATCGAAAAATTGAGTGTGCGGTCTTGTAATTAGCCTAATTTAAAATGTTATGTACTATTTTTCGGTGTTATTGTTATTTTGAAGTAAATCTTCTAACGCTTTTTTTAACTCGATATGTTCAAATTGAAAGCCTGCCTCTTCTAACCGTTTGGGGATCGCCTGTTGGCCACCCAATACCAGCGCTGCGGATTCCCCCATGATGGCTTTAATCACAAAAGCGGGCGTTCGTACAAATGAAGGACGATTAATAACTTCACCTAACGTGGCGGAAAATAGGTCATTATGGACTGGATAAGGTGAGGTCATATTAAAGGGGCCAGAAAGCGTTGGGTTATCTAATAGAAAACAAATTGCACGAACCATATCGTTGATATGTATCCACGGCATGTATTGTTTCCCGTCACCAATTGGCCCACCTGCACCCATTTTAAAAATGGGGAGAATTTTGGCAAGTAAACCGCCATTCGCTGATAACACAAGGCCAGTGCGTAATAAACAAACGCGAGTTTTTTCTGACTGAGCATTAGCGGCTAAAGCTTCCCAATGCTGTGTGAGTTGGTGAGTAAATTCATCATGGGGGTGTTCGTCTTCGGTAACGACCGATTGGCCCTGATTGCCATAATAGCCGACAGCAGAGCCCGATAAAAATACCCGGGGAGGGGTTTCACTGGCTGTGATTAACTCACTAAGCTGCTGAGTTAACTTCCAACGGCTATCACACAGTAACTTTTTTTGTTCCTCTGTCCAGCGCTTATCAGCAATAGGTTCGCCTGCTAGGTTAATGACAGCATCGAAGTCATTTAAGTGGGTTTTACCATTGAGAGACGTCCAGCACTCAACAGCCTTGCAAAACTGGCTATAAACTTTTTGTGGAGAGCGGCTTAATACAGTAACCTGATGCTCAAGAGAAATCAGTTTTTGGATTAGTGGTGTTCCGATTAGCCCGGTGCCGCCTGTTATGAGTATCTTCATCGCCATCCCCGTCATATTTCAAACTGCAGCGTTGTTGCTTACGTTTTGTCACCTTAGTCACATACTTGTGTATGCTCCTAAGGCTGCCATCTCTTGGCGCCTAGCTGCAATTTGAACTATTTAGGGGATATCCCTGAGATCAGTAACAAACTACAGCGTTATGATTTAACTATAGCATTTGTGAACACAATTTGTATGATTTGCTTAGCCTGCCTTTAAAAAATTCGGTTTCATTATCACTGTAATAAGAAGTGCTTTTTATGATGGCAACCAATCACAAATTCAGCTAGGATCATTTTCATAGGTGCGGATCAATGCAGATTGGTATTGTCAGGCATACAATAAGAATCAGTCTAATGATATAAGCAGTTTTAGCTTAAAAATAAAAGGTTTACAGGATGGAACAACAAACCGAAGTTGTTGAATGGGTCGATATTGTTGATGAAGACAATACTGTGATTGCTCAGGCAACACGTAGCCAAATGCGAGCAGAAAACCTACGTCATCGTGCAACTTACATTGTTGTTCATGATGGAATGGGCAAAATATTGGTTCAACGACGCACAGACATTAAAGATTTTCACCCCGGTTTCCTCGATGCAACAGCTGGAGGAGTGGTTACGCAAGGTGAAAACATTCTTGATTCTGCAAAGCGTGAAGCTGAAGAAGAGCTAGGTATTGCTGGCGTTCCTTTTGCTGAACATGGCCATTTTTACTTTGAAGATGCGCATTGTCGTGTATGGGGTGGTTTGTTTAGCTGTGTGAGCCATGGTCCATTTGCTTTACAAGAATCTGAAGTTGTTGAGGTCAGTTGGTTGACCCCTAAAGAGATCAGCGCACGCTGTGACGAATTTACGCCGGATTCACTTAAAGCGCTTTCTTTATGGTTGACTCGGAATAATGAGTTAGAAAAAACCATCACTTGTGCTGAAAACTCATAGTTGATCAGATTAAAATTGTTAAAGGGCTATTTTATTTAGTCCTTTACTTTATTTCTCCCAAAATCAAATCTCTAGCAAAGTTAATTTCAAGCTAATATATAACGATTAGTTATAACAAACTTGCAAGCTAAACGATGTATTCATTTCTACACTAGATATAATGTGACAGATCTTAACATTTATCGTTTGCGATATGATGCACTGCTTGGTGTATACATGACGCTTCGAGAGAATAAAAATGACAATTGATAAACAAGATGCTTTTTTGAAACAACAACACCTTGATAACGTAACCAATAAAGCCCGTGAGATTATGGAGCGTGAAGGAATTGAAGCGTTAATCGCAACCGTGGGTGATAACTTTTATCACTTAACCGGTTTTGCGAGCTTCTTTATGTACACTTTCAGGCAAACAGGTTCGGCGATTGCGGTTATTTTTCGTGATCCTTCTATTCAATCATTGGTTATTATGAATGAATTTGAAGCGGCAAATTTGTCACTTCAAATGCCTAACGCAAGGATTAAAACATTTCCAATTTGGGTGGATGTTGATGACCCTTACAACCCGGAAAATGGCAAAGTGGTGAAGGCAAGGCCAATTAATAGCCCAATAGAAACCATTTTCAATTTACTCAAAGAGGCGTTGTCAGAAGCGGGAGTTTATTGTAAACCGGTTGCAATTGAATTAAACCAAATTACACATACAGGTAAAGTATGGTTGGATAAGGTTATTCCTGAATTAAATTTGGTTGATTCTTCGCCGCTATTTAATGAATTACGCATGATTAAAAGCCCGTGGGAAATTGCTCATCTCAGAAAATCAGCACAAATTACAGAGGCTGGTATTGCTGCTGCGAGTAAATTGATCAAAGTCGGCTGTACTTCAGCGGAATTAACCGCCGCTTTTAAAGCGAAAGTGATGGAATACCCAGAGACAAATTATAGCCGCTTCAATTTAATTTCAGTGGGCAGTGATTTTTCACCGAAAATGATCCCTGATGACCAACCTGCAAAAGAAGGGGATTTAATTAAATTTGACTGTGGCGTTGATGTGGCAGGTTATGGTGCTGATATTGCACGGACATTTGTGGTTGGTAAACCGAATGAAAAAGTCGCTGCTATTTATCAAACTATCTTAAAAGGCCATCAATATATGTTAAGTCGAGTTGCGCCCGGCGTGGCATTAAGTGATGTTTTCAATGAAACAATGGCACTCATTCGTTCTTCGGGTTTGCCCCATTATAACCGTGGGCACTTAGGCCATGGGGACGGGGTGTTCGTTGGGCTGGAAGAAGCCCCTTTTGTGAGCGCTGCGACCACAGAAATATTTCGAGCTGGGATGGTAATGAGCTTAGAAACACCTTATTACGGGATTGGTGTTGGCGGTATTATGATTGAAGATATGCTGCTGATTACTGAAGACGGTGTGGAAATGTTAAGTCATTTGCCTCGTGAATTGATTTCTTTCGGGCAAGTGGAATAAGGGGCGGAATATGAAGTGGTATCATTATTTAGTTATTTTCCCAATCCTAGCGTTAACCGTGGGTATCTATTATGCCAACCAAGTAGAGCCTTTTGTTATGGGCTTGCCATTTTTAATGTTCTGGATTGTCTCATGGGTGATTGTTACAGCCTTAGTTATGTTACTAATCAATATATTAGATAATAAAAATACTAAGGAAACATCATGAGCTCCGCGCTAATTATTATTACTGTTTTCTTCCTGTTTAGTATTTATCTTGCTATTCGTGCGAAGAAAGGAAAAACGATGGACCATGAAGGGTGGTCTGTCGGTGGTCGTAGTTATGGCGCACTGTTAGTTTTCTTGCTGAGTGCGGGGGAAATATATACCACGTTTACCTTCCTTGGCGGGAGTGGCTGGGCTTATGGTAAAGGCCCTGCAATTCTATATACCTTGGCAGTCAATGCTTTTATGGGGATCTTTTTATACTGGGTGCACCCAAGGGTATGGCGATTTGCAAAAGATAATGATGTCAGAACGATTTCTGAGTTATTTACCAAAAAGTATCAAAGCCCGGGGTTAGGGTTATTAATTAGCTTAATATCTATTGCTGCAATGGTGCCTTTATTTGTTTTACAGCTTAAAGGATTAGGCATTATTGTTTCTCAAGCGTCTTATGGCGCAATTCCAGCAGATATTGCCATTTGGATTGGAATTATCGCAGTGACGTTATTTGTGATGATTTCAGGTATTCATGGCTCAGCTTGGACATCAGCACTAAAAGATTTAATGATTTTAATTGTGGTGGTTTTTATCGGTATTTATATTCCACTTCATTATTACGGTAGTTTTGGGGACATGTTTAAAGCGATAGATACGGCGATGCCAAGCTTTCTAACATTCTCCGAAACGGGGCTAAATATCCCTTGGTATATTTCCACAATATTCTTATCTGTGGTTGCCTATTTCTGTTGGCCGCATTATATGGCCGCAGTGTTTACCGCAAAAGATGAAAAATCACTGAAACGTAATAGTATTCTGATCCCAGCGTACAGTTTGATTATGCTATTCGCATTTTTCGTTGGTTATGCATCCATATTGCAAATTCCACATCTTGAAGGGGCGGCAGTGGATTTATCGCTGTTTGAGATATCTAAGAGCACCTTCTCACCGATTGTGGTTGGTTTTATTGGTGCGGCAGGGATGTTAACCGCATTAGTACCTGGTTCGATGTTGTTGCTAACTACTTCTAATATGTTAGCGGGAGTTGTGCAAAAAGCGATGGGAGTAAGTGAAGAAAAACGCCAGTCTGGTGTGTATGCTCGCTTTATGGTACCTGTCGTTGCGTTGGTCAGCTTGTATTTTATTTTCCACAGTAATGATACCTTAGTGGCTATTATGTTACTCGGGGTCAATATTGTCGCGCAGTTTTTCCCTGCTTTACTGATGAGCTTTAAACAGCAAAACCCAATGACACCAGCGGGTGCTATTTGTGGAATTTCTGCGGGGGTTTTATTCCTTGCGGTAACCTATATAGAGAAAATTTCTTTAGCACAATTGTTCCCTTGGTTAGGAGAAAGTTTGAGCTTTATGAATATCGGTATTGCTGCATTTATTCTGAATATTATTGTTGCGGTAGTGGTTTCATTATTTACGCGTAAAAGATAGTTAAAAATAATCAGGCAATAAAAAAGCGCTCAGTTGAGCGCTTTTTAGCAGAAAGAGATGAATTAAGCGTTTTCGTTTTGTACTGCTTGGATAGCAGTTAACGCAACGGTATACACGATGTCATCAACTAATGCACCGCGTGACAAGTCATTGACTGGTTTACGCATACCTTGCAGCATTGGACCAATAGAGACTAAGTCAGCAGAACGTTGTACGGCTTTATACGTGGTATTACCGGTATTTAAGTCAGGGAAGATAAATACGGTCGCTTTACCTGCAACTGGTGAATTAGGTGCTTTGGACTTAGCAACATCCGCCATAACAGCCGCGTCATATTGTAATGGACCATCGATAATTAAATCAGGGCGTTTTTCTTGTGCTAAACGCGTTGCTTCACGCACTTTCTCAACATCACTACCCGCACCTGAATCGCCTGTAGAGTAAGAAATCATCGCAACACGTGGGTCGATACCGAACGCTTTAGCAGAATCCGCAGATTGGATAGCGATTTCAGATAATTGCTCTGCAGTTGGGTCTGGGTTGATAGCGCAGTCACCGTACACAAATACTTGTTCTGGTAATAACATAAAGAACACAGAAGAAACTAATGAGCTACCCGGTGCTGTTTTAATTAATTGCAACGGTGGACGGATAGTATTTGCCGTCGTATGAACAGCACCAGAAACTAGGCCATCCACTTCGCCTTTCTCTAGCATTAATGTGCCTAATACAACGTTATCTTCTAATTGCTCATGAGCAACAACCTCAGTCATTCCTTTGCTCTTACGTAATTCAACGAGGCGAGCAACGTATTCTTCACGTACTTTAACTGGGTCAACAATTTCAATACCAGTACCGAGTTCAATACCTTGTGCAGCAGCAACACGACGAATATCTTCTGGGTTACCTAATAGAACACAAGTTGCAATGCCGCGCTCTGCACAGATAGATGCAGCTTTAACTGTACGCGGTTCGTCGCCTTCAGGAAGAACGATTCGTTTGCCAGCTTTACGTGCTAATTCAGTTAACTGATAACGGAATGCTGGTGGTGATAGGCGGTTAGGGCGTTCTGAGTCAGCAACCAGTGATTCAATCCAATCGCTACTAATATGACGAGCCACATAGTTTTGAATTTTTTCAATACGTTCATGGTCATCAGCTGGGACTTCTAAGCTAAAGCTTTGTAGATTCAGCGATGTTTGCCATGTATTGCTTTTCACCATGAAAACAGGCAGGCCGGTTTCGAAAGCTTGCTCACACAGCTGGCGAATAGGCGCATCGATGTTGTAACCACCCGTTAGTAGAACTGCACCGATTTCAACCCCGTTCATTGCCGCTAGTGAGGCAGAAACTAATACATCAGGGCGATCCGCTGAGGTCACTAATAATGATCCTGGGCGGAAGTGTTCAAGCATGTGCGGAATGCTACGAGCGCAGAAAGTCACTGATTTAACACGACGAGTTTTGATTTCGCCTTCGTTAACAATCTCTGCACCTAAGTGTTTTGCCATGTCAATTGCACGGGTGGCAATTAAATCAAAGTTCCATGGAATGGATGCCAGCACAGGCAGATTCAGCGCAGAAAGTTGCTTAGTATCGAGGTTAGCCACAGTCGCTTTGGTTGAATCATCAAAGATTTCAGATAGGTCAGGGCGAGTACGACCTTGTTCATCAACAGGTGCATTCACCTTATTGATAATAACGCCGATGATATTTTTATTACGTTGGCCGCCAAATTCGTTACGTACTAACTCTAAACGCTCTTGCATTTGTGTGATTGAACTGTTGCCTGGTGCAGTGACGAAAACAATCTCTGCGCCTAATGTTTTGGCAATTTCATAATTTAATGATTGAGCAAATGAATGTTTACGCGTTGGCACTAAACCTTCAATTAAAATCACTTCCGCATTTTTTGTGTGGTCATGATAGCGAGCGACGATTTCTTCCATTAATACATCTTTTTTGGAAGAGGTCAGTAGCGATTCTACGTATTCCATTGTTAGTGGTTCAACAATGGTGGTAATACTTGAATGAGAGCGCAGGACTTCAGTGGTTTGGTCTTTATTGCCAGAGACGCGTGGCTGTGCGATAGGTTTGAAAACGCTTAATTGAACACCTTTTTGTTCCATTGAGCGAACGACACCTAGGCTAACGCTAGTTAAGCCAACGCTGGTGCCAGTAGGTATTAACATAATTGTACGGGACACGGGAACCTCTTTATTTCGGTTACTCTAATGACAAAACGATACCGCCAGCAGGTTGCTGGCGGTAGAAGTTGCTTATGCGGTTAAACGCGCAGTATCTTGGGCGATAACCAACTCTTCATTGGTTGCGATAACCAGTGCTGGGCGGCTGTTATCGGTAGTGATTAAACCTTCTTTACCGAAGCGCGCCGCTAAGTTACGTTCGTGGTCATATTCGAAACCAAGGATAGCCAGTTTCTTCAAGGTAATTTCACGAACTTGCGCTGAGTTTTCACCAATACCACCCGTGAAGATGATAGCATCAAGGCGGCCTTCCATCAGAGCACTATATGCACCAACGTATTTCGCCAAACGATGGCAGAAAACATCCATTGCGCGAGTTGCGTCTTCTTTAGTGCCGTAGTTATCTTCAACATAGCGGCAGTCACTTGTTACGCCAGTTAAACCTAATAAACCAGACTCTTTGGTCAGCATTTTGTTGATTTGTTCAACGCTCATACCTAAAGAATCATGTAAATGGAAAATAATTGCAGGGTCGATATCACCACTACGTGTTCCCATTACCAGACCTTCTAATGGCGTTAAACCCATTGAAGTGTCAACGCATTTACCGTTAACAATAGCAGTAACAGAACCACCATTGCCTAGGTGGCAAGTGATAACATTTAGCTCATCAACAGGTTTGTTGAGTTTTTTCGCAGCTTCACGGGAAACATAGTAATGGCTTGTACCGTGCGCACCATAACGGCGAATACTATGCTCTGAATATAATTCGTATGGCAATGCATACAGATAAGCTTCCTGCGGCATGGTCTGATGGAATGCGGTATCAAAGACAGCGACATTTTTGTTGACCAGATGCGGGAAGGATTTTCTTGCTTCTTCAATACCGATGAGATGAGCAGGGTTATGCAATGGCGCGAATGGAATAGCCGCTTCGATGCCTTCAATCACTTCATCTGTGATTAATACAGAAGAGGTAAATTTCTCACCACCATGAACAATACGGTGACCGATGGAGGTGATTTGCTCTGATAGCTCAGGTTTTTCAGCAAGAATAGTGTTAACAATGAAATCCAATGCTTCGCTATGCGCTGCACCAGCACCTAAAGGCGCTTCTTTCTTAGCACCATCCATTTTCCACTTAATACGGGCTTCCGGGAGGTTAAAGCACTCAGCTAATCCAGATAAAAATTCATCGCCATTAGTTGGGTCGATGATGGCGAATTTCAGTGAGGAGCTACCGCAGTTTAGAACCAGTACCAGCTTACTTGACATGGAAATACCTATCGTTAATTGTTGTTGTGAAGCCTTTTAAAAACATGAAAAGACTCAGATATAAAAATATACCGCTAGAGCCTAGCGTATTTATGACCTGAAACATCATGATTGATATCATGTTAAAGGCGAAAAAAGTTAAAGATCGTGAGATCTTCAGGGGTTGATAACTCAGGCGCTATTCTTTTCTACAGAAGGTTATAAAAGTAAACCTCTGCACCTAGTGTTGAAATAACGATCAACAACCCCAATATATAACTGTTGTCTATCTTCAGTATCGAAGATGGATAAAGCTAAAAAATAACAAATGCAACAGCAATTCTAAATGTGGCAGATTCTACTAAAATTATTTTATATTTTATACGTTTTTTTTAAAAATAGGGACTTTGATTGATTAAAATCATAAGTGACGTATAAAGTAGTGTTATAGCACAGGGTTACGTTGCTATTAGAATAGCTGATATTTAGTAAATTGACTTAACTTAAGGTAAATGTAATGAAATAATTTCGTTACCTTAAATGTGCTATCATTTTACCATGCGTAATTTATAAATTATTGCCTCAGTTTTTAAGAAGTCGATAGGAAACGTTTCATGAGTACATTGCAAAGTACACCGCCCGGTTTTTTTAAGCGCTTTAGATTAGGTAACCGCTATCTGAAGGCTTTTCCTATGGAGAAAAAACTGTCGCCGATATTCCCCGAAATTCGTATTAACAAGGCGGTACGCTTTGGTATTCGCTTTATGCCGCCCATTGCAATTTTTACATTAGCATGGCAAATCGCGTTAGGTGGGCAATTGGGACCTGCCATTGCCACGGCACTTTTTGCCTGTAGTTTGCCAATGCAAGGTTTATGGTGGTTAGGAAAACGTGCGGCGACACCTTTGCCATCCAGCTTGCTAAGCTGGTTTTATGAGATCCGTGATAAATTTACCGAAGCGGGAATTGCGATGGCACCAGTTGAACACCAACCCGATTATATGGCGTTGGCTGACTTGCTAAAACGTGCATTTAACCAGCTAGATCGTTCCTTTATGGAAGATATCTAAGGGATAATTTCTATTAAAAGGTAGATTTAACAATAAGTAATGCAAAAATAGTGTTTAGATCAATAAAAGCGATGTTTTCACTGTCTATGATTGATGTTGAATGCGAAGATAAGCCATACTTTTTAGTGGGAGAACCCTGATGGAAATGACTAACGCACAACGCTTGATCTTATCTAATCAATATAAAATGATGACCATGCTTGACCCCGATAATGCAGAACGTTATCGCCGACAACAAACCATTATTGAACGTGGTTTCGGTTTACAAATGCGTGAGTTAGACAGAGACTTTGGTCATTTAAGTGAAGATACCTGCCGTACTGTTATTGATATCATGGAAATGTACCATGCGCTGCAAGTCTCTTATAGCAACATGGCTAATAAGGAAGACATTGATGGCCGCCGTGTGCAATTTTTGGGCTTTGATGCGGCAACAGAAGCACGTTATCTGAGCTATGTCCGTTTTATGGTCAACACAGAAGGGCGTTATACCCACTTTGACAGCGGGACGCATGGGTTTAACTCACAAACACCAATGTGGGAAAAATATAATCGTATGTTAGCGATTTGGCATGCATGTCCAAGGCAGTATCATTTATCAGCAGTGGAGATCTCCCAAATTTTAAATGCCTAATGCTCGTCATTCTTCGCGCTGTAGCTTTGTTGACTGCGTTCGGTGACTCGGGTCACATACATTTGTATGCTCTCCGAGATATCTTCTCTAGTCGCCTAGCTACAGCGTGAATATTTAGAGCATGTTTGCTTGTCATTAGTAAAGCAGCAACACGTGACACTGATATGCGAGCTATATGAGCAAGTTAAAACACATTAACACTTAGCCTACAGCAACAAGCACACAGCCCCCAGAACATCCACAAGCGACTTTGTGACCTTCTAGCGCAACAGGGATACCATTAATCTTCATTAAGCTATCGCCTTCAATGATAGTGCCGGTTTTTTTACATGAAGGACAATAAACCGAGTTGCCTACGCAAGCGACCCCTTGGGTTTGTTTGGCGAGAGAAGAAGCCGTTAGAACTGTGCCGCCTGTATTGGTAGTATCATTTTTTAAAATGAGTTTTCTGCCGTTCACAAGACTACGCATTGCGTTTTTTCTCCTGATCAAGCTTTGCTAAAAGCTGTTCGACCTTTTACTAAAAAATCAACGAAAAATATTTGTTATCAAATGATAAAATATTTTACGAGATTGATAAACTACAGAAGAACCATATCTGAGTTAGTCATTTATAAAATTAAAATTCTATGGCTCTAGTTTATTTTTATATATCCTAATGATCATTTCCAAATACATCATTTAAAAAAGATTCAAAATTACTATATTCCTTTTGGAATAAACCATCATAAGAATGAAAGTAAACTTCGCCATAACTATCCTTCTTAAGGGATAAAAGCAAGGTATTTCCCCCATTATCATAACCAAAGGGTATAAAACTTCCCTGCTCATAGTGTACTGATTTATTATTCAGTATTACATCCAAATCCCCGATGTCCTCAATAAGCTTTTCAATAGGTAATTTTCCATATTTTATAGGATTAAACCCTCCAAAATAAGAATTTACATTGGAGTTTTCACCAATAAAGCCACCATTAATGGTAAGATAGTGTTGCTTAAATGCTTCTGGCAATTTAGCTATAAACAACAATTCAAATTGATTTAACTCATCATTAGATAAGCTTTTTTCAGGAAACACTAATTCTATTGTCATATAATTGGCTCCTTATTTATTTGGTAATCTAAATGGATATTCACTAACATTATTTGTGTCCTTGAATTGACTCACTCCACCTTTATGCTGAATCCCATTATGTGAATCCGAAACAACTAGCTGCATAGTACCTTCGTTAGTAATTGGATCATAATCATCTAGGTGGTGCCAAAGATAACGTTCCCCATCTAACATAGGTGTTGATTTTTGTCCAAATCCAGCCATATTTGCAGCTTCAAAATCATCAGGATAATTCCCTGTATACTTAATTTTAACTATAGGCTCAACTGGTGTACCATCTGGCTTCAATCTATCAGGGTTATGATATAATGCCTTGCTTTTAGAATAGTCTAACCCGCCATTCTCATTAATAATAACATCATCATATCCACGAGCCTTGAGTTTTTCTTCAACTGATTTACCGCGTAAGCTTACATACGTAGGTTTAACATCCTTCCTGTCTACCGTCAGAATATAATCTCGAAAATCCACCGGTTCAACATCGTGCCCCGTATGGCGCCAAATAATCCCATCATCCGCAATCGGCAGTGTTTCAGGCCGAGTATCAGACTCATGGATGGCAAAACCTTCCGGTTTCTCTACTCTTTGAGGCTGAGGCGAGGGGCCCGCATGAATGATGGGTTCATTTGGAATATCATCAATCCGCGCAGAGATATTAATTATCTCCCCCGATGCCGCCACGCCCATGTAAAGGGTTGTTCCATCTGCATCAAAACGGTAAATTTCGGCTTGGTTATTAGCACTCGGCAATCCATTTGGGGATTGATATATCGGTAAGCTCAACACTTCTCGCGCTTCAGCTTCGGAAGCCAATTCACCCTTAATCACTGGCACTTGGTCAAACCCACTGTCTCGCTCGGTATGGTATGCAATCAGTTGAGATGCACTTGCCATCGCTGCCGCTGTGGTTCCCGTTGAGGCAAATCCCACTCGCATACGCGTCGGTGCAGAGCCTCCCATCTCAGCAATTTCCAGCAAATCAGGCTGCGTTAAGCTGTCCCCTTCATAGTAATTCGCTACCATGGCAAACAGAATATTTGCACTTAAAACCAACGGTGACGGTTTTCGCAGTTCATACTCAAGATGTCGAGCAATACGGTGATTTGCACTTTCTTGTGAGTTATCCCATCCAAACGACGTCTCTTGCTGCCCCACGGCACCACCGACAACACCACCACTTGCCATAGCGCCACTGCCCATGGCTCCCCCAATTGGAAAAGCCTGTGCGGTGCCAACCGGATTTAATGCGCTAAAGAATGAAGATACCCAGCTTGATTGAGGAACTGTTTGTGTCGAGTTTGACACTGTGTTGCAAGTATAGTTACTGTAATCACACACCCCAAAGTTAGCCAAGGCCTCTACGTCAAGTCCCTCATCCGTATTGCCTAGCCTTCTTAGGGTCGATTTAGCAAATACCGGCTCGGCTATCCGCTTAATCGCAATCACACGGCGATGGTCATACGGGAACAATAGGGGATAGCCCTTATCCCGTTGTTGATAGTGGGTAGAACGGCTTATTTGCCCCGCTGTCATGCGGTGAACCGTGGTGGGTACATTCGGGTTAAACGCCCCTGCGCGGTTATTTTCACTCAGGAGATACCCTTGCTCACGGCAATAATCACTCAGTGACTTATCGTTGCCTTGAATCGCTGCCGGAGGCGACAGCGTTGTCAGGGCATCGGCTAAGGATTGCGGTTCAAGGCTCAGTGTATACGGACGAGCCGTTAAGCCTTCCGCTTTAATCAAGCCCTGTGGGTCGCTGCTGCCTTGCAACGTACGGCCTGTGCCTCGCTCGGCGAGCGTATACGGCACGTTGGCTAAGGGTTGTCCTTTATCATCAACCAATTGCAGCTCTAACCAAAATCGATAGTTTTCACAGATAATGCACGATTCGACTTTCTGACTCATGACGGCTCCGTTGTCGTGGTTAGCCAGCCTTGTTGCTGGGCATAGTCCGTAAACTGTGTGGCGGTACGGGTATGGATATCCCCCGCGAGTGAGGGATGCAGGTGTAACCAATCCACTAAACGTCGGTGAAGTTGGCCTTCCGGTGTGTCGAGGGATAGAGCGACCTCTGCGTGGTTTTCCCACAGTTCACACGCCAGGTTTTCCGCTAACAGCTCGATAAATTGAGCAGAGTTTTCCCACGCAGCCTGCAAGTGTTCCCCCATGATGAACGGACGGGCTTGCAGTTCAGGAATGGGTAAAGGGTTATGCCGGGTAGGCGATTCAAAAAAAGCAGGGTCACTGGGTGTCTCCAACATCACCTCATGAACAGGGGTCATCAACACAGACCAATCTACCTCACGCATTTTGGGAATAAGCACATTCGCAATACGTGTGTCCATTAAACGCAGCACCACGAGCTCTTCATTCAGCTCCACCAATTGGCGGTTTTGCCAATGACGTAACTGGTATTGCCAATCCAGCGAGCTGCGATACGCCCAGCCCCATGTGTTATCACTTAAGCCTTTACGGTCAAGCAGTTGCCCCAATGGGGCATACGCACTCGGTTTTAATTGCACAAGCCACGGGCTCTGACCGATTAAATGGGCCAGTGCAGTGCCATTGTAAATAGGAAATGCCTGTTCAACCCAATCGTTGGCAAACAATAAGTCTGTCGGGTTGGGTGTGGCTAACGTATTGAGCAGTAAATAGATAGGGTCGGTATTCGATGCCGTTAACCATGTTGTCCAAGGGGTGAGTCTCATTGATTTCCCCCATTAGGCTTAATCACCCAACTGCCCGTCGCTTGGGCTTGCATCGCACAATAGGGTTTAATGGGGTAAGGCGGTGCCGCAAACGGGTCAACGCCATCCGGCAATTGAATATTCACTGCTTGCCCTGAGCCCCCAGCACTGTCACCAATCGCCACATTGCCGGAGGTAAACACATTGCCCGGTGTCACCCGCACAAAACTGCCGCCCACTTTTAAGGTAATTTCCGTCGCCGCATCAATCACCACTTTCCCTTGGCTGGTGATGTGGGTCTCTTGACCACTTTCGCTCACCAGCGCACCGTTAATTTGCTGATGATAACTGCCGAGCACCTGTTCAGCGATATCACCTTCTATTTGGGCCTTGTGCGTCCCTTTAATGTGAAGGTGGTCATCCCCTTGAATGTCAGTAAAACGGTGTCGGTCAATACGCTGTTTGACATCGTGTTGGACATGGGTGTAGCTATCATGTTGAATATGCACATTCATGTCACGCTGGGCATGAATATATACTTCTTCTTGTCCTGCTTGGTCTTCGAAACGTAATTCGTTAAAACCTTCCCCTTTATGAGTGCACGTTTTAAAGGTGGTGCGTGTTTTTTGGGTCGGTAAATCTAACGGAGGGGCATTGCGACCGTTGTACATGCATCCCGTAATGACGGGGCGGTCAATGTCGCCATTCAGATAACTGATTAAAACCTGCTGCCCAATATGGGGAATACTCATAAACCCATAGCCATTTCCGCTCCAGCCATGCATTACAGGTACCCAGCAAGACGCACTGTGGTCAGGAATACCACGCCTGTCCCAATGAAAATAGACGGTCACTTCCCCTTTGCTGTTCGTGTAAATTTCTTCCCCTTTTGGGCCTACGACTGTCGCAACTTCATCCCCATCGGCAAGCGGCTTATATCGGTAAGGCGGTCGCCACTCTTGAGTGCTAGGCACAAAGGACAGCTGGTTACTCAGTTGGGTGCCTTCACCACCACTGTTATCCGCTAATGGCTGCACACCGTGATGGGAGACACTCACCACCTGCCATGTCGTATTCATTCGAGGGCTAGGATGGTTAGATAAGATAAAAATACGTCCCGGTGCTAACTCAATGCAGTTAGTGGTGGCTGAACCCACTTGCCGCTGGTTTTGTGATTGCTCGTAGCGGATTTGGTTGAAGGGCTGCCCCTCGGCATCTTCTTGAAAGCGACCATAGCTTTCAAACACCTCATGTTGTTGATGGACTTCGCCCGTGACTTGGTGGCTCAGTGGGTAAGAGGGGCGAAGTTGGTTGTAATCTTTATCCACACGAATATCGCTGCACAACTGCTCAGCATAGCGCCATGTGGTGGCCGTACTGTCAGTAATGTCGGTCTCTGATTGCGGATTATAGGTGAGCGAAATACCCGCTTTCATGCCTAAATGACGGTCACTGTAAAACAGTTGCGGGCCTTCTTCGAACCAGTAATTAATCCCTTCTTCAGCAGCAAGGCGACACCAGAACTCATACATCGTTTCGCGCTTTTGGGTGATATAGGAGCGTTCAAGATGCTCTTCCGAATGGTAGAATTGCATATCGTGTTTCACACGCGCTTCATCCAGTAACACCTTAAGAACTTGGGGCACCGTCATATTTTGGAAAATGCGGCTGTCCTGTTTAAGCGTCATCACCCACATTTCAGGGCGTATCACAAAGTGATACCAAGTTTTAACCCCATCGGTGTTGCCTTGCTCTGCCCCGGCTAAAATGCCTTGTACCGTGCGAAGAATTTTTCCATCTCGCTTTACAGTCAACGAAGAGGCCACACCCAGTACCGTTTGAAAATCAATCTCGGGTAGCGGGCTGACCGCCTGAATCGACAGTGAAAAGAGCTGGGAAAGCCCTTCTTGCAAATTAAACTGGGTCACTTGAAAGGTGTTTTCAGGGAGTCCACCAATGGTACAGGTGAATACCAATCCCGTCCCCATTTCGCCATTCATAATACGCTCTAGTAGTTGACCATGGGCTTCTTGCAAGGCTTGGTCCTGTGCATAGGTTCTGCCACCTGTGTATCCGCCACCGTGAATAAGCGGGTTATTTTCGGGGCTGCCAAGTCGTCTATTTTTCTTTGGGTCAGTCCAAGACATGGGAGTTTCCTCTACGGGAGAAAAAGCTAAAAACGCAAACGAGCCTCGAAAGGCTCGCTAAATTCGAACTTACGCTTCGAGCGGCGCGCGCCAGTCATCGGCACCGGATGTGCCTGCAACCGTGTGTTCCCAGTCGATTTTACGGTAAGACAGAGACACTTCGATTAACTGGGTGAAATCCGCTTTTGCGGGGTCTTGGCAGTGCGGCATTTGGCAATCGATATTAACAATCGTCGCATCGGTTAATGTAGTGGTGAAGAAATGCTCTTGCTTGCCTTCAACGGATGTGCGGTACCATTTCAGTTCCACTTTCGGCAACATTTCACCGGAGGCTAAGGCGTTATACAGCAGCGGAACCGCTTTATTTAACGCCACGGTAAAACGGAAGGGCTTGTGCGCACGTTGGCCTGAAGGCTGGCCGGATTGTGGGTCGGTCGGCACAGTCACGACGTGAGAAAACTCTTGCACCAGCATTTGGTCTTCCTTGCACGTAGATGTTACCCACTGAATCGGCAGTAAATGCACCGGCAGTGATGTTTCCTTGGGTTTTTCCTTCAATGGAAATATAGCATGGAGTTGGCATAGCGATATCCTTTATCAAGAATGACAAATTGGGTTAAGTCGACATAATTATCGATTAATTTCCGTCATCTCAGCCAGTGCGCACGGTAAGATTTGAGTTAAGGATAATAAAAGCTTATGAATGGACTGTAAACCTGATGACCTTTTTGTATCTCTCTAGGATAAGTGACTTAGCGTAAACGGGTTGAAATATCGCTATATAACTCCAGAAAAACACCAAAAACGAATCATAGCCGAATAATAATCGAACAAAAAATAGACAAAACTGCGATAAACCCAGTAAGTTCTAATGTACATAGAAATAAACTATGTAACCAAATGTTTCAGCTTAAGAAGTTATCGCAACCACATGATTTAAAATAAATAAAATAGAGAATTTAAGCTACCCTCTACTAGCAGTGAAATTATCGGTCTAATTTTATAGTGTATTTAACTATTTATTATGAAATTACTAGTGATTAATATTGATAAATATGCTAACCAACTGTAAGTTTTACGTTTTTCCTGTGTGGTACAGGAGCAATATAATGATTTCGTAAAAAAGCAAATACAACAGAAATCACCATGTCGTTCAAAAAACACAAAGATCAACAGCCCTAGCGCATTCAAATTTATGTCTTAGGCTCAATTCTTAACTATTTTTAATATTGAGGTTGCGTATGAGCGCCTATTTAGCGTTAACTAGTGGGCTAGAATCGATTCAACTTTTTATGTTATGTGAATTGCAAAATTAAAGGGGTAGATGTGAAATTAAAGGCAAAAGGGTTTCTATTTGATTTAGACGGTACGTTAGCGGATTCACTCGCAGTCGTTGAACGTTGCTGGTGCAAATTTGGTGAGCGTATTGGTAAAAGTGCGGACGAAGTTATTAGCTATATTCATGGTAAACCCGCAATGACCAGTTTGCGCCATTTTTTACCCGAGGCGAGTGATGAAGAAATTATGGAATACTTCCATTGGCTAGAAAAAATGGAAAGCGAAGATGTGGAGGGCGTTGTTGCTCTACCCGGCGCTATTGCTTTGCTGACGCGTTTAAATGAAATTGGTGCACCGTGGGCAATTGTCACCTCTGGTACTGTACCAATTGCTCATGGGCGTCAACAAGCGGCAGGGTTACCAGAGCCTAAACATTGGGTAACATTTGAAAAAGTGTCCAAAGGTAAGCCTGACCCAGAGCCGTTTTTACTTGGTGCCCAAGCACTTTCTTTTCCTGCAAAATCCTGTATTGCCTTTGAAGATGCACAAGCAGGCATCCATTCAGCATTAACAGCTGGTTGCCAAGTGGTGGCAGTCCATGCACCAGAAGGGATGCCTCGTCGTGATGAAATTCAAGTAATTGTGAGTTCATTGGAACAAATTTCCGTTATGGGACCTGACAATAATGGTGATTATGAACTTTTCGTGTCTAATTTGACTTAATGGTGATTTAATCAAAGAAATTCTCCGTAAAACATGCTTAACTAAATAAAATTCTTAGCAATGTTTTTTTTCGTCGAAAGGGGATATTTTGAACGGAGAATTGCTGTGGGTCTTAACCCTTCTATTGATTGCGATAGTTCTATTTACCACAAATAAAATTCGCATGGATGTGGTCGCGTTACTTGTCATTGTCGCGTTTGTGCTGAGCGATACCTTAACGCTAGAACAAGCTACCGCAGGTTTTGCTGACCCCAACGTCCTGCTAATTGCAGCATTGTTTGTTATTGGTGATGGCCTTGTTCGCACAGGGATAGCCTATCAAATGGGAGACTGGCTTGTTCGCGTTGCAGGAAGCAGCGAAAGCAAAATGCTGGTTTTCTTAATGCTCACTGTCGCTGGGTTAGGGGCTTTTATGAGTTCCACAGGAGTGGTGGCTATCTTTATCCCCGTCGTATTAAGCGTTGCATCACGCATGAAAACGTCCCCTAGCCGGTTGATGATGCCATTAGGCTTCGCAGGGCTTATCAGTGGAATGATGACACTGGTGGCCACGCCACCGAATATGGTAGTGAATAGTGAGTTAGTACGAGAGGGGATCAAAGGCTTTCAATTTTTCTCTATTACCCCTATAGGCATTCTAATTTTATTAGCCGGTATTGCCTACATGTGGCTAACAAGGCGTTGGCTAGGCAGTAATGAACCCGACAAACTCCCTGAGCGTTATCGACGTACTTTCCGTGATTTAATTCGTGATTACAAATTGACGGGTAGAGCTCGCCGCCTTGCTATCCGAAAAGGTTCGCCACTCATAGGCCATACGCTTGATGAACTGCATCTTCGCTCCCGTTATGAAGCTAACGTGGTTGGGATAGAGCGTTGGCGTAAATTCCGTCGCGTGATGGTGAGTGCAACGGGGGGAACCGAGCTACGCGAGCGGGATGTTTTATTAGTCGATATATCCGTGAGTGATGACGATTTGCGCCAATTTTGTAGCGAGCAACTTCTTGAACCGATGATTTTACGGGGAGATTATTTTTCAGACCAATCACGTGATGTGGGAATGGCTGAAGTGTCGATGAACCCTGATTCCGAACTATTGGGGAAATCGTTGAGGGACATTAAATTTCGTACTCGTTATGGTTTGAACGTTGTTGGTATTCGTCGAGATGGCAAGGCACTGGATGGAAAGCTAGTTGATGAACCGCTTAGGTTAGGTGATATTTTATTAGTTATTGGTGATTGGAAATTGATCCGAATTTTATCGACTAAGCCGCGTAATTTTATTGTATTGAACCTAGCTGCTGAAGTCGAGGCTGTTGCACCCGCTGCGTCTCAGGCTCCTCATGCCTTGTTTTGTTTGGCGCTAATGGTCGCGATGATGGTGACCAATGAAATTCCTAATTTTATTGCAGCACTTATTGCCTGTTTGTTAATGGGGAAATTTCGCTGTATCGATATGGAAAGCGCTTATAAGTCAATTCACTGGCCTAGTATTATCTTAATTGTTGGGATGATGCCTTTTGCGCTAGCATTGCAAGAAACAGGGGGAATTGCGCTTGCTGTCGATGCGTTGATGAAAGTCGCCGGTGGGTTAGGGCCACACGTGATGTTATTGTGCCTGTTTATTTTGTGCGCCACTATTGGCTTATTTATTTCCAATACTGCAACTGCGGTGTTAATGGCGCCGATTGCCATTGCGGCGGCGCGTCAAATGGAGGTTTCACCACTTCCTTTTGCCATGATTGTTGGGATAGCCGCATCCGCTGCCTTTATGACCCCAGTTTCATCACCAGTGAATACCTTAGTTTTAGGGCCTGGTGGGTATAAATTTGCTGATTTCCTAAAAATTGGTGTGCCGTTTACTATTATCGTAATGCTAATTAGTATTTTGGTTGTACCGGTATTATTTCCCTTTAATTAATCTTTGTTATTTATAATTTCAAAATTACCATCAATAACGAATGAAAAGCAAATCGTTATTGATGGTTTTCTATTAAAAAAACGTAAGCGTTAATATTTATTCGTTTTTTCATTTGATAAATGAAATGCTAGCTTATTTCTGACAAATCAATGTGAGGAATATATAATATGAATAAAGAAACTGCTACACCGGAAAGGTATTATTTGGGCTTGGCAACATTTGAAAACTTTTGGGGGGAAGACTTAAGTTCTGTTGTCATTGAGCACTATGTTAATAACCTTAGTAATAGCAGAACGAAAAAATATCCCAGTTCACAAACTTTGTCTAATATTGCCAATAAAGCAGTTATGAAAGATATTTTTGCATTTAAATATGAGATCGGTATTAATGATTCATATGATTACTGGGTAGTTGAAATAACAACTAAAAGTGGCAAAAAATATCGTACAAAATCGAGCTTTTATTGTTCTATTACCTTTGAAGATAAAGGAAAAGTGGTTTTGGGGGTTAATGGGGACTTTAAGCGGCTGTATGTGCATTTCCCGTCATCGTCTGACTGTTCTACGGCATTTAACGAAGTATAATTAATAACTGCTTATGCAGAGTAGGAATATTTATTATTCCTACTAAAAAAATTAATTACTGATTTCATCAAGGGAAAGTTTAAAACCTGGGACAAATTTTTCCATAAAATAATCCATTTCAGGGCTTTTTCTTTCTTCTAATATTTTCTCTAGGCGTTTTTTTGCAAGTTTAAATTCACTATTACCCGCGGAAAGCTCTTCTAAACATTTTAAATAAGCGCACAATGAGTCAGCTTGTTTAACCAATGAATGTTCTTCATCAGTTTGTAAATCTTCAATAATTAGTTCACGGAAGTCATCTTGCAGTTCTTCTGGTAGCATTTCGAGTAATTTTTGTTGGGCGAACTTCTCTATTTTTTTGTATTCATGAGCAATTTGCTGATTATGATATTTAATCGGAGTTGGTAAATCTCCAGTGATAACTTCGCTCGCATCATGGTACATGGCTAACATGGCTATTCGTTCTGCATTAACCTGACCGCCGAATCGACGATTTTTGATGATAGCAAGAGCATGGGCAACCATAGCCACTTGTAAGCTATGTTCCGAAACGTTTTCAGTTCGTACATTGCGCATTAAAGGCCAGCGGTGAATGAGTTTCATTCTAGCAAGGTGGGCGAAAAAGTAGCTCATAAGTCCTCTTCTGTGGTGTCTGCAAACAACTAAAATTATAACGGAAATAATGTGGTAGTGATATATTTTTATTGTTTTTTAATAAGTTACTAGTTCGTAATTATTTATTAATATTTATTTTCATATTAAGATGATCATAATAATATAATCAGGATCTGACTTTAATTTAACTGTTATTTTAATTGTGTTGAATTATAGAATCAAAAAAATATAATGAATGTTCAATTCGGAAATAAAGAGGCAATATGAAATATTTTCCATTTATATTATTGGGCTTTTTCCTAGTGGCAATTTATTTTATTTCTATTATTTGATTATCAGAATAATACAGTCTATTAATGATGACTCGATTTAGAATAAAAAAGCCTCCGGAGTAGGAGGCTTTCACTTTATGTTTGATAAAATTTTTATTGGCGATAACCTTCAAGGAAACGGCCAAATTTATTAATCGCCATTTCAAGGTCATCTGCATAAGGTAATGTGACAATTCTAAAGTGATCGGGTTCAGGCCAGTTAAATGCGGTACCTTGAACTAATAACACTTTCTCTTGTAACAATAGGTCTAAAATCATTTTCTGGTCGTCATAGATATTAAATCGTTTAATATCGATTTTTGGGAACATATACAGAGCACCTTGTGGTTTGACACATGAAACGCCCGGTATTTGGTTGATCAACTCCCATGCACGATTACGTTGCTCATATAAACGACCACCTGGTTGAATAAATTCACTGATACTTTGGTAGCCCCCGAGTGCAGTTTGAATAGCATGCTGCATTGGAACGTTAGCGCACAGGCGCATCGAGGCCAGCATTTCTAAACCTTCAATATAGCTTTTTGCATGTTTTTTCGGGCCGTTTAATACCATCCAACCTTGGCGAAAACCAGCGACGCGATAAGTTTTAGATAAACCATTAAATGTGATGGTTAATAAATCAGGGGCGAGGGCAGCAATAGAGTGATGTACAGCATCATCATAAAGAATTTTATCGTAGATCTCATCAGCATAAATAATAAGATTGTGCTGGCGAGCCAATTCGACAATTTCCATTAACAGATCTTTACTGTAGACCGCACCGGTTGGGTTATTTGGGTTTATGGCCACAATACCACGCGTTCTTGGGGTGATTTTTTTGCGAATGTCTTCAATATCAGGCATCCAACCTTGTTGCTCATCACACATATAATGAACGGCTTTCCCACCTGAAAGGGAAACCGCAGCGGTCCATAATGGGTAATCAGGCGCAGGCACTAACATTTCATCACCATTATTAAGCAGCGCTTGCATGGCTTGTACGATTAATTCAGAAACGCCATTACCAATGTAGACATCTTCCACGGTCATTTCATGAATACCGCGAGCTTGGTAATGCTGCACAATCGCTTTACGGGCAGAATATAAGCCTTTTGAATCACAATAACCCTGAGAACTAGGCAGATTACGCAAGACATCAACTAGGATTTCATCTGGGGCTTCAAAACCAAATGGGGCCGGGTTACCAATATTGAGCTTGAGGACTTTGTTGCCTTCTTCTTCTAGGCGTTTAGCTTCTTTTAAGACGGGCCCACGAATGTCATAGCAAACATTATCGAGCTTACTGGATTTAGTTAGATTATTCATAGTTTTCTCATTACCCTGAGGGTTACATTGGTGGAGCCGGCGTTATTCCTTTACTCTACTCCTCCCTCAGAAGCTTTTGAAGATGCAAGGTTATTTTTGGTGTAAAAGGTTGGTTTACGCTTAAATGTAATGTTTGGTATCTTATTATATAGTTTAAGTTAGTTGTATATTCCTAAAATATAGTATTGTCTGGATTATAATTTTAACATTTATTGATGTTTTGGAGTATAAAAAGTAAAAAAGCAGAAAAACAGAGGAAAAAGGAAAATTTGTATCAAAATGTAATATTAAGCATTGAATCATTAAAATAGACATGATTTTTTTGCTGTAATAGCCTTTTTTTATAATAATTAGTGTGATTTTGTTAGTAATATTGATTGTTTCGAGTCATTTTTATTAACAAAAAGTGTTGCTTAAAATTGTAACTATTTGATATTCATAACTATAGGTAAATAGTGAAACGAAT
Organism: Providencia sp. PROV109; assembly: GCF_033681625.1. NCBI lineage: Bacteria > Pseudomonadati > Pseudomonadota > Gammaproteobacteria > Enterobacterales > Morganellaceae > Providencia > Providencia sp. PROV109. The sequence goes on along the minus strand of NZ_CP096320.1, from coordinate 2,884,353 downwards.
TTTATAATGTGCTTACATTAAAATAATTGTGATTACATTAAATATGTTACTATTTAAGCGTGTTCTAGAAAGCGCTTTGTTAGTTTGTTTTTTAGGAAAACATCCCCTTTTTATTAAAATTATTTGATTTTTGGAAGTATGCTATTTGCACACGTGCTCTATCAATTATAAATGATGAGCAGGGTGGAAAAGTAAAATAATTAGAAGTTATTGCAGATCTATGGATTAGAAATGCACTCGCTTAGTAGTCGCTATAAACTCGCTGATTCTCATGGAGGAGAGCAGAAACACCAGGTAACATAAAATTATATAAGAGAATGAACGATGATAAATTCCAATCGTCCCATCATGAACCTAGATCTTGATTTGCTACGTACTTTCGTTGCTGTCGCAGATCTTAATACATTTGCAGCTGCAGCTGCAGCCGTTTGTCGAACACAATCTGCTGTGAGCCAGCAAATGCAACGTTTAGAACAATTAGTCGGTCGTGAGCTTTTTGCTCGTCATGGACGAAATAAACTGCTTACCGCACATGGATTGCAATTACTTGGCTACGCAAGGCAAATATTGCGCGCCAATGACGATGCAACGGCATCATTAACTTATAATGACGCTGATGGTGAATTGCGCATCGGTGCATCTGATGACACCGTCGATATCCTATTACCTTTCTTGCTTAATCGTATCGCGTCTGTCTATCCAAGAATTGCAATTGAAGTACGCATTAAACGAGCTCAGTTTATTGAGTCAATGCTTGATAACCATGAGATAGATCTTGCATTAACAACGGCAAGAATTAGCCACCATCCTAAAACGGCTTTAAGAACCGTGCCTGTTTTGTGGCATAGCGCACCCGATTTTCAATTGCGTCCGAATGAGCCGATCCCATTAGTTGTTATGGATGAAACTAACCCATATCGTAAACTTTGTACTAGTGCCCTTGATGATGCAGGTTTGTCATGGCATGTTGCTTATGAAGCAGCTTCTCTGCCTGCTGTTCGTGCAGCAGTTAATGCGGAAGTAGGGGTAACTGCAAGGCCAATGGAAATGCAAAATGCAGATTTACGTATTTTGAATGAAGCTGATGGGTTACCACGTTTACCTGATATTCAGTATTGGTTATATAAGAACGCAGACGAACAAAAAGATTTTGTTCTGACGGTATTCGGTGCGATCGAAAACAAAAAAATCCCTTATGTGGCAGCCTCAGCAAGTGAGTTGATGGATAGCAACGAGGAAAGTAATTAAGTTAATCGATTCATCTAGTTGCTTTAATCGCAATATCTAATCGATTTATTGTACTGGCGGTAATTCCAATTATTTTGGGATTGCCGTTTTTTTATATCATTTTTGTTGGTTTATTACTGAATCACTTGTTTGTGATCAATGTGTTATTGGCTGTGTACAAATAAAATCAATGTGTTAATCGCAATCTAAAGAAGGCTCGTGTGGCGACTGAGATAGCTATTTTTGGTTAAATGGTTAACACACGGGTAGGTTAAGCTGTTAGATAACAGTTTAACGGATTCGTTGGTAATAACTGAAACGATTATTTCATGCAGTGGAACTCAATTTTCAATATTGGGAAATGGTATCGAGAAATTTGTTTTTATGCATGTTTAAATAATGTCCAGTGATATCCTTAATAGGATATCGAGTTCAAATTTATCGATTTTTTATTAATTTCCGCTCATAAAAAAAGCAAATAACCACTTAATAAGTATGGTTAAATAAGAAAGACCATGAAATAATTGTGATGTAGCTGGCATAACCTGAATTTCATTGTTTGGTTAACAATTTGTTATGTTATTAACAATGTTTTTTTATTGAATAGATAAAATAGCGCTGTAATGTCAGTTAGTTACTTGAAGTAATGCGTTAAAAAGAGTTACAAAGACTTAAAGTTAAATTGAATGCTATGTAAACAAATTGAGTACTTTTTCAATAAAAGTGTGCGTTAGATCAAATAAAAAGAGCAATTTTTCATCTGTTAAGACAGGTTTTTCCTGAGATAATGGTGTAGTAAAAACGAATAATCAGTTAAACTAGTTTGCGTGTTTACTTGAGTATCATTACACTGACACGTTTTAGCAGATTATGAGCGTTTTTTGTTGTTCTGTTGTTTTCAAAGTGTGAAGTTTTTGTAATAAATACGGGTTATTTTACTTAGTTTAAGTGAAATAAATTGTAATGAGAGAGGACAAACCAAACGCAGTCAACAGGCTGATTTAAGTTTGGTGATATTTTAGTTTGTGATCAATTTTGGTCTTTCTTCTCGATTAACTGGGCAATTGTGGTGCAATACTGCCGTGATGTAAAAAAGAGCAGCTAACACACCATAAGTAATGAGTAAGCAACGAGTATGTCTACATCAATCCTAGCGTTAGCCCATAACTGGGCGTTTGCGATATTCCTTATCGGCACTATCGGTCTTTGTGCTTTCATGTTGGTCGCAGGTCACTTTTTAGGTAGCCGCGCCAAAGCCAGAACAAAACATGTTCCTTATGAGTCAGGTATCGACTCGGTCGGTAGTGCACGTCTCCGCATGTCTGCTAAGTTTTACTTAGTTGCCATGTTTTTCGTTATCTTCGATGTTGAAGCCATGTTCTTATTTGCATGGTCAGTCGCCATCCGCGAAGCCGGTTGGGTAGGTTTCATCGAAGCCGCGATCTTTATTTTGGTATTGTTGGCGGGACTGTTTTACCTCGTCCGCGTTGGGGCATTGGATTGGACTCCAGTCCGTTCCCGCGGAAAAGTAAAGCATCCTAGTGAAGTTATTAAAATCAGCAATCGTCATCCGCAGTAAAAAGCGAGGCATTATACAATGGATTATACGCTCACCCGCATAGATCCGAACGGTGAGAACGACCGTTACCCACTGCAAACTCAGGAAATCGTTACCGATCCACTGGAGCAGCAAGTTGAAAACAGTGTTTACATGGGAAAACTTTCTCATGCACTTCACGATGTGGTTAATTGGGGGCGCAAAAACTCTCTATGGCCATATAACTTTGGTCTTTCATGTTGCTATGTAGAAATGGTGACTTCGTTCACGGCTGTTCATGACGTTGCCCGCTTTGGTGCAGAAGTACTGCGTGCTTCACCTCGTCAAGCCGATTTCATGGTAGTAGCAGGTACTTGTTTCACAAAAATGGCACCTGTTATTCAACGTCTGTATGACCAAATGCTTGAACCAAAATGGGTAATTTCCATGGGTTCATGTGCCAACTCTGGTGGCATGTATGACATTTACTCTGTTGTACAAGGCGTCGATAAATTTATTCCTGTGGATGTGTATATCCCAGGTTGCCCACCGCGTCCAGAAGCCTATATGCAGGCTCTGCTTCTGTTGCAAGAATCTATCGGTAAAGAGCGTCGACCGCTGTCTTGGGTTGTTGGAGACCAAGGGGTTTACCGTGCCAATATGCAATCAGAAAGAGAAAGAAAGCACGGTGAACGTATTGCAGTGACAAACCTGCGTACACCAGACGAAATTTAAGGCTTAAAGCCATACAGCGTAACAGAGCAATGTTGTTGCGAAATAATAAACCTGATCAAGCGTTATGGTGAAGAATGATGACAGATCAGATAGCGCAAGCGAGTAGTAACCAGCCAGGATGGCAGACACAGGATCACTTAAACGACCCTGTGCTTCTGGAACTGCGCAATCAATTTGGGCCGGATGCCTTTTCTGTTCAAGCAACTCGCACTGGTATGCCAGTGCTTTGGGTGCGTCGTGAACAGTTACTGGAAGTGGTCGATTTCCTAAAGAAATTACCAAAACCGTATGTCATGTTATTTGACTTACATGGGGTAGATGAACGTCAACGAATTCACCGTCAAGGTCTGCCAGAAGCAGACTTTAGTGTTTTCTACCACCTCATCTCTATCGATCGTAACCGCGATATCATGTTAAAAGTCGCTCTTAATGAGAAAGACTTAAATGTGCCTTCTATTGTTTCCCTGTTCCCGAATGCGAATTGGCATGAGCGTGAAGTGTGGGATATGTTCGGCATAACGTTCCAAGGTCACCCAAATTTACGCCGCCTTTTAATGTCACCAAGCTGGGAAGGTCACCCACTGCGTAAGGATTATCCTGCGCGTGCGACTGAGTTTGACCCTTTTGTTCTGACTAAGCAGAAACAAGATCTGGAAATGGAAGCCTTGACTTTCAAACCAGAAGAGTGGGGCATGGCACGTGGAAATGAAAACGAAGATTTCATGTTCCTGAACTTGGGGCCAAACCACCCATCCTCACACGGTGCGTTTCGTATCGTATTACAACTGGATGGTGAAGAAATTATTGACTGCGTACCTGACATTGGCTACCACCACCGTGGTGCTGAAAAAATGGGTGAACGTCAGTCATGGCACAGCTACATTCCTTACACTGACCGAATTGAGTACCTCGGTGGCTGTGTGAATGAAATGCCATATGTGTTAGCCGTTGAAAAACTGGCTGGCATTGAAGTGCCGGATCGCGTGAAAACGATTCGTGTCATGCTGTCTGAGTTATTTCGGATTAACAGCCACTTACTGTACATCAGTACCTATATCCAAGACGTTGGTGCGATGACCCCGGTCTTCTTTGCGTTTACCGACCGTCAAAAAGTCTACAACGTGATTGAAGCAATTACTGGTTTCCGTATGCACCCCGCATGGTTCCGTATCGGTGGTGTTGCGCACGACTTACCGCGTGGCTGGGAAAAACTGCTGCGCGAATTATTAGATTGGTTGCCAAAGCGTTTAGAGTCCTATGTGACTTCTGCACTGAAAAACTCCATCTTAAAAGGTCGCTCTATTGGGACAGCCATGTACTCAAAAGAAGAGGCGCTGGCATGGGGTGTAACAGGGGCTGGATTACGTGCAACAGGCGTTGATTTTGACGTGCGTAAATGGCGTCCATATTCAGGTTATGAAAACTTTGAGTTCGATATTCCTATCGCTCACAACGGTGACTGTTATGACCGTGTGATGATCAAAGTAGAAGAGATGCGCCAGAGTATTCGTATTCTTGAGCAATGCTATAAGAATATGCCAGAAGGTCCTTTCAAAGCTGACCATCCATTGACAACTCCGCCACCAAAAGAGCGCACGTTGCAGCATATCGAAACCCTGATCAACCACTTCTTACAAGTGTCTTGGGGGCCGGTGATGCCAGCAAATGAGTCATTCCAGATGGTTGAAGCGACGAAAGGTATCAACAGCTACTACTTAACCAGTGATGGCAGCACAATGAGCTACCGTACGCGTATTCGTACGCCAAGCTACGCTCACTTGCAGCAAATTCCTGCCGTGATCAGAGGTAGTTTAGTTTCAGACTTAATCGTCTATCTGGGTAGTATCGATTTTGTAATGTCGGATGTGGATCGCTAACCATGCATAATGAACATAACGAAAATGAGAAGCACAACGAGCTCAATGTCGTGAATGTGTTTGAACCGCAAGTCAATCATGGCTTTGTCTTAACAGAGAAAGAGCGTGAAGAGATTGAAGGTGAGAAACACCATTACGAAGACGCACGTGCTGCCTCAATTGAAGCACTGAAAATTGTGCAAAAAAACCGCGGTTGGGTTGAAGATGGTGCGATCCATGCTATCGCTGACGTCTTAGGTATCCCAGCCAGTGATGTTGAAGGGGTGGCGACATTCTATAGCCAAATCTTCCGCCAACCAGTGGGTCGCCACATTATTCGCTATTGCGACAGTGTTGTTTGCCATATTACAGGTTATCAGGGCTTAGAAGCTGAAATCATTAAACAGCTTAATATTCGCCCTGGTCAAACAACAGCTGATGGCCGCTTTACATTGCTGCCGACCTGTTGCCTAGGTAACTGTGACAAGGGTCCAACGATGATGATCGATGATGACACTCACAGCTACGTGCAGCCTGAAAATATTCAAAAATTACTGGAGCAGTATCCATGACAAATTCTGTTAATCCAGTGATCCGTACTGCTGAAACTCATCCTCTAACATGGCGTTTGCGTGATGACAATCAGCCTGTTTGGTTAGATGAGTATCGCAGTAAAAACGGATACAAAGGTCTTGAGCGCGCGCTCAAAGGCATGGCACCCGATGAAGTTGTGAACCTCGTAAAAGACGCTGGCCTGAAAGGGCGAGGCGGTGCGGGCTTCTCAACAGGTCTGAAATGGAGCCTGATGCCAAAAGACGAAAACATGAAACTGCGTTACTTTTTATGTAATGCGGATGAAATGGAACCGGGCACCTATAAAGACCGTTTATTGATGGAGCAACTCCCTCACTTGTTAGTTGAAGGGATGATCACGGGCGCTTATGCACTTAAGGCCTACCGTGGTTATATCTTCTTACGGGGTGAGTATGTTGAAGCCGCGCAAAACCTACGCCGTGCCATCGAAGAAGCGAAAGCGGCGGGTTTATTAGGAAAAAATATCCTCGGTTCTGGTTTCGATTTTGAACTGTTTGTCCACACCGGCGCTGGGCGTTATATCTGCGGTGAAGAAACCGCACTGATTAACTCTTTAGAAGGCCGCCGTGCTAACCCACGTTCTAAACCACCATTTCCTGCAACATCAGGTGCTTGGGGTAAGCCAACTTGCGTTAATAACGTCGAAACCATTTGTAACGTGCCTGCTATTTTAGAGCACGGAGACCAATGGTATATCGATTTAAGCGCCGGTAAGAGTAAAGACGCGGGTACTAAATTAATGGGCTTCTCTGGCCGTGTGAAAAACCCGGGTCTGTGGGAATTGCCATTTGGTACAACGGCACGTGAAGTGTTGGAAGATTACGCAGGTGGTATGCGTGATGGACTGAAATTAAAAGCATGGCAGCCGGGTGGGGCAGGGACAGACTTCCTAACCAACGACCACCTCGACTTACCAATGGATTTCGAAAATATTGCCAAAGCAGGAAGCCGTCTTGGTACTGCATTGGCGATGGCGGTTGATCATGAAATCAACATGGTTTCTTTAGTGCGTAACTTAGAAACCTTCTTTGCTCGTGAATCCTGTGGTTGGTGTACGCCGTGCCGTGATGGTCTGCCATGGAGTGTGAAAATTTTACAAGCGCTGGAAAAAGGAGAAGGGCAGCCGGGGGATATTGAAACCCTAGAGCAGCTGTGCCGTTTCTTAGGACCGGGTAAAACTTTCTGCGCTCACGCACCGGGTGCGGTCGAACCGCTACAAAGTGCCATCAAATATTTCCGTGATGAATTCGAAGCGGGTATTTCGCAAAAAGATCTGCGTAACATCGTGCAGATTGCAGGTATCCAACCCAACTTGCTTAAGCAGCGTTGGTAATTATTTAGCGATTGAGCAACCGCTAAAGAGATTTTTCACGAAGAACGTATTTTTGATTAACGCCTGCTTTATGCGGGCCTTTGGGAAGCATGCTGACTATGGCTACAATATATGTAGACGGCAAAGAATATGACGTAAACGGGTCTGAAAACCTGTTACAAGCCTGTCTTTCTCTCGGGCTAGATATTCCTTATTTTTGCTGGCATCCGGCGCTGGGAAGCGTTGGCGCTTGCCGCCAGTGTGCGGTTAAGCAGTATCAGAACGCAGATGACACACGCGGTCGCCTAGTAATGTCTTGTATGACACCCGCAACGGAAGGTACCTACATCTCAATTGATGATGAAGAAGCCAAACAATTCCGTGAAAGTGTCGTGGAATGGCTGATGACCAACCACCCTCATGACTGCCCAGTCTGTGAGGAAGGGGGGAACTGTCACCTACAAGATATGACGGTAATGACCGGTCATAACATGCGTAAATATCGTTTTACGAAACGGACTCACATTAACCAAGACCTCGGTCCATTTATTAGTCATGAAATGAACCGTTGTATTGCGTGTTATCGCTGTGTTCGTTACTACAAAGATTATGCAGATGGCACGGATTTAGGGGTTTATGGGGCACATAACTATGTGTATTTCGGTCGTACTGAAGACGGTACACTGGAAAGTGAGTTCTCCGGTAACTTAGTTGAAGTTTGTCCTACCGGGGTATTCACCGATAAAACCCACTCTGAGCGCTATAACCGTAAATGGGATATGCAGTTTGCCCCCGGTATCTGCCAGCAGTGCAGTATCGGTTGTAATACTAGCCCCGGTGAGCGTTATGGTGAAATCCGCCGCATCGAAAACCGTTATAACGGCTCGGTAAACCACTATTTCCTGTGTGACCGTGGTCGCTTTGGTTATGGTTACGTCAACCGTAAAGACCGTCCTCGCCAAGCTGTACTCAATAAAAATGGCGTTAAGCAGGTCATCTCGGCTATCGAAGCGATGCAAAGTGGTGCGCAAATTATCAATCAAGCGAAAAAAGTGATTGGTATCGGCTCGCCGCGTGCTAGCGTTGAAAGCAACTATGCATTACGCGCATTAGTTGGAGCAGAAAACTTCTATTCCGGTATTTCTGCGGGAGAGCAGCGTCGTTTAGCATTAATGCAAAATATTCTGCAAAACGGCGGTATCTATACGCCAACACTGCGTGAAGTGGAAGGCTATGATGCGGTACTGGTACTGGGTGAAGATTTAACTCAGACAGGTGCACGCATGGCGTTATCTGTACGCCAAGCGGTGAAAGGTAAAGCTCGTGAGATGGCGGCAGCACAAAAAGTGGCTGACTGGCAAATCGCGGCAATCATGAATATTGGTCAACACGCAAAATATCCGCTGTTTATCACCAATGTTGATGACACGCGTTTAGACGATGTGGCTGCCTTCAATTACCGTGCTCCAGTGGTTGACCAAGCGCGCTTCGGTTTTGCTATCGCCAATATGATTAATGGCGAAGCCCCTGCGGTGAATAATTTACCCGCGGACTTAAAAGCCAAAGTTGAAACCATTGCTCAAGCATTAGCCAGTGCGAAAAAACCATTAATTATCAGTGGTAGCCATAGTGCAAGCGAGGCAATGATCCAAGCGGCCGCTAACGTGGCATTCGCATTGAAAGCGAAAGGCGCGAACGTTGGGTTATCTTACTTAGCGTCTCATGCAAATAGTTTCGGTCTGGCAATGATGAATGCACAGCCATTAGACAGCGCTTTAGCTCGCATAGAAGCGAACGAAGCGGATGTGGCTATTGTTATCGAAAACGACCTGTACCGTCACAGCAGCGTGGATGCAGTCAATAGCGCATTAGCGAAATTGAGCCACTTGATTGTAGCGGATCATCAGCAAACCGACATCATGGATAAAGCAACATTAGTTCTGCCAGCAGCAAGTTTTGCTGAAGCAGACGGTACGTTGATTAACCAAGAAGGTCGTGCACAGCGTTTCTTCCAAGTCTTCGACCCAACGTATTACGATAAAGCTATCGTGATGAACGAAAGCTGGCGCTGGATGCATTCACTGCAAACTGAAGCGCAAGAGCGTGATGCGGATTGGTCTCAACTTGATCACGTTATCGCTGATTGTGTTGCCGCAATGCCACAATTCTCAGGTATGGTTGATGCCGCACCAAAAGCGTCTTTCCGTATTCGTGGTCAAAAACTGGCGCGTGAACCACATCGTTACAGTGGCCGTACAGCGATGCTAGCAAATCAATCTGTCCATGAACCTCGTCAACCGCAAGATATTGACTCTCCATTTGCTTTCTCAATGGAAGGGAACAACAGCCCAACCGCACCGCGCCAGCAAATTCCATTTGCATGGGCACCAGGTTGGAACTCACCGCAAGCATGGAATAAATTCCAAGCCGAAGTGGGTGGTCATCTGTTATTTGGTGACCCGGGTATCCGTTTGTTCAATTCAACAGAGAGCAAATTGGCTTACTTCACTGAAATTCCAGCGGCTTATCAAGCTAGCGAAGCGCAGTGGGTCGTCGCACCTTATTACCACCTGTTTGGCAGTGATGAAATGTCACAGCGTTCAGAGGTGATCCAAGAGCGTATGCCTGAGCCTTATATCATGCTGAACACGCAAGATGCTGCGGCACTGGGGCTGTCAGCGGGTGCTAAAGCTGAGTTTAGCCATGCAGGTCAAGCGTTTAACTTGACTGTTCGCCTCAGTAATCACCTGTCTACCGGTCAAATTGGCTTACCGCTAGGAATGCCAGGTATCGCACCGTCAATGGCTGGCGTGTCAGTCAATAATCTGCGGAGGGGAGCATGATGGATTGGATTTCTCCTGAAGTGATGGAAGTATTAATTTCCATCCTTAAATCTGTCGTCATTTTATTGGTTGTTGTGACTTGTGGGGCATACATGAGTCTGGGAGAGCGCCGTATTCTCGGTCTGTTCCAGAACCGTTATGGCCCTAACCGTGTGGGGCCGTTTGGGATGGGCCAGTTAATCGCGGATATGTTCAAAATGCTGTTTAAAGAAGACTGGATCCCACAGTTTGCAGACAAGAAAATCTTTACCCTTGCGCCAGTGATTGCTTTTTGTTCACTGTTCTTAGCATTTGCTATCGTCCCTGTTAGCCCAACATGGCACGTTGCAGACCTGAATATTGGGATTTTATTCTTCCTAATGATGGCGGGTCTGGCGGTCTACGCGGTGTTATTCGCAGGTTGGTCAAGTAACAACAAATACTCATTATTAGGTGCGATGCGTGCGTCAGCACAAACCGTGAGTTACGAAGTATTCTTAGGCCTTTCTTTAATGGGTGTGGTTGCACAAGCAGGTTCATTCAACCTGATTGATATTGTGAACTCCCAAGAAGGCATGTGGAATATTATTCCTCAATTCTTTGGTTTTGTGACTTTTGCGATAGCGGGCGTTGCGGTATGTCACCGTCATCCGTTTGACCAACCAGAAGCAGAACAAGAGATTGCGGATGGTTACCACGTTGAATACTCAGGGATGAAGTTCGGTCTGTTCTTCGTTGGTGAGTATATCGGTATCGTAACGGTTTCTGCACTGATTGTGACGCTGTTCTTTGGTGGCTGGCATGGTCCATTCCTGCCGTCATTCTTGTGGTTTGCTATCAAAACTGGCTTTTTCATGATGATGTTTATCTTGATCCGTGCCTCTTTACCGCGTCCACGTTATGACCAAGTGATGTCTTTCGGTTGGAAAATTTGCCTGCCGCTGACACTGCTTAATCTGCTGGGTACTGCAGCAGTGATTTTATACAACGCTCAGTAAGGGGTGATTGAACCATGACATTGAAAGAGTTATTGGTCGGTTTCGCCACCCAAGTACGTAGTATTTGGATGGTCGGCCTACATGCGTTCGATAAACGCGAAACGCAAATGTATCCAGAAGAGCCGGTTTATCTGCCACCCCGTTACCGTGGTCGTATCGTGTTGACGCGCGATCCAGACGGTGAAGAGCGTTGTGTTGCATGTAACTTGTGTGCGGTAGCTTGCCCTGTGGGTTGTATCTCACTGCAAAAAGCTGAACACGAAGATGGCCGCTGGTACCCTGAATTTTTCCGCGTTAACTTTTCGCGCTGTATTTTCTGTGGTCTGTGTGAAGAGGCTTGCCCTACCACGGCAATCCAATTAACACCTGATTTTGAAATGGCCGATTGGAGACGTCAGGATCTGGTTTACGAGAAAAATGACCTGTTGATTTCAGGTCCGGGTAAATATCCTGATTATAACTTTTACCGTAAATCAGGTATGGCGATTGCAGGTAAAGACAAAGGTGAAGCGGATAACGAAGCGAAACCTATCAACGTCAAAGACCTGTTGCCATAAGGAGCGATATTCATGGAATTTACATTTTATATCGCCGGTCTAGTTGCCATTTTAGCAACTTTAAGGGTGATAACGAATACAAATCCGGTGCATGCACTGTTGTATCTGGTTGTTTCTCTGCTGGCTCTGTCAATGGTGTTTTTCTCCCTCGGTGCGTATTTTGCTGGAGCGTTGGAAATCATCGTTTATGCAGGTGCCATCATGGTCCTGTTCGTGTTCGTCGTGATGATGCTCAACCTAGGACGTTCTGTTCAAGAACAAGAGCGCGCTTGGTTGACGCCGAAAAACTGGATTGGTCCTGCTGTGTTATCCGCAGTTTTATTGGCTATCTTAGTTTACGGTATCACCTCATTGTCATATCAAGAAGGCATTGAGGGCACCATCATTGGGGCGAAAGAAGTGGGTATTAGCTTGTTCGGGCCTTACGTTCTGGCTGTCGAATTGGCGTCACTGTTACTACTAGCTGGTTTAGTTGTCGCATTCCACGTTGGACGTGACCGTAAAGAAAACGGTGCTGATCTTGTCAGTATCGCGAAGGCGGAGGAGCAAAAATGATACCTCTAGAACATGGTCTGATTTTAGCGGCGATTTTATTTGTGATGGGGCTTAGCTGCCTTGTTATTCGCCGCAATCTGCTTTTCATGCTGATCGGACTGGAAATCATGATTAACTCAACTGCACTGGCATTTGTGGTTGCAGGGAGTTTTTGGGGGCAGCCAGACGGCCAAATTATGTATATATTGGCAATTACATTGGCTGCAGCGGAGGCGAGTATTGGATTGGCGTTGTTACTGCAACTCCATCGTCATCGTCAGAACCTGAATATTGATAAAGTCAGTGAGATGCGCGGATGAACCTACTCTATTTAACTATTCTGTTGCCTTTACTGGGGTCGGTGTTGTTAGCCTTCTCCCGTGGACGCTGGTCAGAAAACGTTTCGGCCATTATTGGTGCGGGGTCGGTCGGCTTAGCGGCCATCGTCGCATTCTATGCTGGCAATGAATTTTTAGCTCAAGACGCTGGTAGCGTGTTCATCCAACCTCTGTGGACTTGGATGTCTGTCGGTACCTTTAATATCCCATTCACCCTAATGTTAGATGGTCTATCTCTGACCATGTTAGGTGTGGTAACGGGTGTGGGCTTCCTTATTCATGTATACGCTTCTTGGTATATGCGTGGTGAGGAAGGTTACTCACGTTTCTTCGCTTACACTAACCTGTTTATCGCGAGTATGGTGGTCTTAGTCCTCGCTGATAACATGATGCTGATGTATCTCGGTTGGGAAGGGGTAGGGCTGTGCAGTTACCTGTTGATTGGTTTCTATTATACCAATCCAGAAAACGGTAAAGCCGCAATGAAAGCGTTCTTTGTCACGCGTATCGGTGACGTATTCCTCGCAATTGGTATGTTTATCCTGTGGAATGAGCTCGGCACATTGAATTTCAGCGAAATGGCGGTGTTAGCACCTCAGAAATTTGCTGAAGGTTCGAGTGCGATCAATTGGGCAACCTTGATGTTATTAGGTGGAGCAGTCGGTAAATCAGCACAGTTACCATTGCAAACGTGGTTGGCAGATGCGATGGCGGGTCCTACGCCAGTTTCAGCATTGATCCACGCCGCAACCATGGTAACGGCCGGTGTGTACTTAGTGGCTCGTACCCACGTTCTGTTCTTATTAGCGCCAGAAGTTTTACATCTAGTTGGCGTTGTGGGCGCAGTGACATTAGTACTGGCAGGGTTTGCTGCACTGGTTCAAACCGATATCAAGCGTGTGCTTGCTTATTCCACGATGAGCCAAATCGGTTATATGTTTTTGGCTCTCGGTGTGCAAGCTTGGGATGCTGCGATTTTCCACCTGATGACGCACGCTTTCTTTAAAGCACTGTTGTTCCTGTCAGCAGGTTCTGTCATTTTGGCATGCCACCACGAGCAAAATATCTTCAAAATGGGCGGATTGCGTAAGCAAATTCCATTTATCTACGCTGTGATGTTGATTGGCGGAAGCGCACTGGCAGCATTGCCATTGTTTACTGCTGGTTTCTACAGTAAAGATGCCATTTTGTGGGGTGCGCAGCTTGATGGACAAACTGTATTGTTGTGGGCAGGTATCCTCGGTGCATTAATGACCGCAATTTATACCTTCCGTATGATTTTCATCGTGTTCCACGGTGAAGCAAAAATCAAAGCGCATAAGGTTAAAGGCATCACTCACACATTACCACTGGGCATTTTGGCTATCCTTGCAACGTTTGTTGGTGCATTAATCCATCAACCACTCGAAGGGGTATTCCCTGCAGAAGCGGCTGGCAGTGAAGACGGTAAAGTCTTACTCGAAGCGATTTCTGGCGGGTTTGCTATCGCTGGTCTATTAATTGCGGTATTCCTCTACCTGTTTAGACGTTCAATAGTCGATGCTATCGCGAAAACTGCGGTGGGTCGTTTCTTCAGCGCATGGTGGTACCAAGCGTGGGGCTTCGACTGGCTGTATGACGTAGTCTTTGTAAAACCGTTTAAAGGTATTGCATGGCTACTGGAAAGCGATCCGATTAACTCTCTGATGAATATCCCTGCACATCTTTCACGTTGGGCAAATAAAGGGCTTGCAGTGAGTGAAAACGGCCAAATCCGTTGGTATGTTGCCTCGTTGGGGCTGGGTGCAGTGCTGATTCTTGCTCTGCTGCTTTTGGTTTAATTAAGGGACACATTGCGCCATGCTATTACCCTGGCTAATACTCATTCCCTTCATCGGAGGCCTGCTAAGCTGGCAGGCTGACCGGTTCAGTCATCGCGCACCGCGCTGGATTGCACTGGCGACGATGGGAATAACATTAATACTCTCCGTGCAATTGTGGTTAGAAGGGAATTACTCTCTTGTTAATCCACAAGGGATTCCACAATGGCAATCTGTTTTCTTTATGCCGTGGATCCCGTCACTGGGAATTGACTTTCATTTAGCTATTGACGGTTTATCACTGCTGATGGTCGTATTAACGGCTATCATGGGGGCTTTCTCGATTCTGAGCTCTTGGAGTGAAAACCAGAAGAACCAAGGTGCGTATCACTTTAACCTGCTGTGGATTATCACAGGTGTGATGGGGATTTTCACCGCGGTTGACTTGTTCTTATTCTTCTTCTTCTGGGAGATGATGCTGATCCCAATGTACTTCCTGATTGCCAATTGGGGGCACAAAGGGTCAGAAAACAGACAACATATCAAAGCTGCGACTAAGTTCTTTATCTATACGCAAGCAAGTGGCTTGATCATGTTGGTTTCCATCATTGGATTGGCACTAGCGAATTACAATACTTCAGGCGTATTAACATTCGATTATAACCAACTGTTAGGCGCAGAGCTGTCTAGTAACGTTGCGTTTATGTTGATGTTAGGTTTCTTTATCGCCTTTGCCGTTAAAATGCCACTGGTTCCTTTCCATGGTTGGATGGCAGATACCCAAGAACAATCGCCAACAGCGGGTTCCGTGGATATCTCCGGTATCATGCTAAAAACCGCAGCATACGGCCTGTTACGCTTTACTTTGCCTCTGTTCCCTGAAGCCTCTATCCAGTTCACGCCAGTGGCGATGACGCTGGGTGTGATTAGTATCTTCTACGGCGCATGGTTGGCGTTCAAACAAACGGATATCAAACGTCTTGCAGCGTACAGTAGCTTATCCCATATGGGCTTTGTGACAGTCGCTATTTACGCGGGTTCAACCTTGGCCTACCAAGGTGCTGTAGTTCAAATGATTACCAACGGTTTGTCTGGTGCGGCACTGATTATCATTAGTGGCCAACTGTATGAACGTACGCAAACTCGTGATATGCGCATGATGGGTGGATTGTGGAAACGCATTAAATGGTTACCAGGAATGTCCCTGTTCTTTGCTGCGGCAACGCTAGGAATGCCAGGTACAGGTAACTTCATTGGTGAATTTATGATCCTGTTTGGCAGCTTCAGCCAATTCACGTTAGTGACTTGTATTATGGTCTTTGGTGTGGTGTTTGCGTCTATCTACTCACTGTGGATGATGCAACAGACCTACTACGGTACACCTAAGTCTGAAAAAGAAATGAAAGGGTTAACGGCGCGTGAGTTTGGTGTGCTGCTGGCTCTGGCTGCTTTACTGGTTATTATCGGTTTCTACCCACAACCAATTTTAGATACATCAATTGGTTCGATGGAAACATTGCATAACCTGTATTCTGCTTCACTTACAACATTAGGGCTGTAATTCGCCATGACAATAACTCCTCAAGAACTGATCGCAATACTACCACTGATGATCGTCGGGTTGACGGCGGTGGTTGTGATGCTGTCCATTGCGTGGCGACGCGATCACCTTACCAGTGCCGCGCTGACAGTATCTGGCTTTGTTATTGCGTTGCTTTCACTGATTTGGGTAGCCGACGGCTACCTAATGGATGTGACTTCGCTTATCCGTGTTGATGGCTTTGCGCTGTTCTATAGTGCATTAGTCCTGATTGCAGGTATCGGTACCAGCATCTTTGCCTACCACTGGCTGGAAGGTTTTGGCGACAATAGAGATGAATTCCACTTGTTAGTTGCTATCGCGGTGGCAGGTGGTGTGCTGTTATCTATGTCAAACCATATGGCGTCGATGTTTATCGGTATTGAGCTGATTTCATTGCCACTGTTTGGCTTAGTTGCCTATACCTTTGAGCGCAGTCGTACATTAGAAGCTGGGATCAAGTACATGCTGTTATCTGCAGCAGCGTCTTCATTCCTGTTATTCGGAATTGCGTTACTGTATGCGGAATCGGGTAGCTTAAGCTTCGCAGCTGTTGGTCAAAGTCTTTCTGATAACCAAATTCACGCCCCATTAGTGATGATTGGTTTCGGTATGCTCATTGTTGGTTTTGGCTTTAAACTGTCACTGTTTCCATTCCAACTGTGGACACCAGACGTTTATCAAGGTGCGCCTGCACCTGTATCAGCTTTCTTAGCAACGGGTAGTAAAATCGCTATCTTTGCCGTATTAGTGCGTATCTTTTTGGAAGCACCAATTGCCAACAGCAATACGTTAGCGATTGTGATTTCAGTGATTGCCATAGCATCTATCTTGTTTGGTAACTTACTGGCTATCACACAAAAAAGCGCAAAACGCTTGCTGGGTTACTCATCTATCTCGCATATGGGTTATTTACTCGTTGCCCTTGTTGCGTTACGTATCGACCCAGTAGCGTCACAAGTGACTATCGCAATCTACTTAGTGGGTTACTTGTTTGCAAGCTTAGGCGCATTTGGTGTTGTGAGTATCGTTTCCAGTCCTTATCGTGGTGATGACCAGGATGATTTCAGTGCATTCCGTGGGCTGTTCTGGCATAAACCCGTTCTAGCAACGGTAATGACTGTGATGATGCTGTCGCTGGCGGGTATTCCAATTACATTAGGATTTATTGGTAAATTCTATGTGATTGCATCTGCGGTGAATGCAGAGTTATGGTGGTTAACAGGAGCTGTAGTGGTTGGTAGTGCAATTGGCTTATATTACTACCTAAGCTTTATGGCTAGCCTATATAGCCGCGATGCAGAACATGCAGAACGTTATACAGGCCCTGAAAAAGCAACGTTAGGGACCGTTGTTGCTGTTATTTGCGCCATTGCGGTTATTGTCTTTGGTGTATGGCCACAACCTCTTATTGATATGACATCAACAGCACTTGCTGTGATTAACTAATAGGCCAAAATTTCCTATAGTTGATAAACCGGCTACTTTTGAGTAGCCGGTTTTTTTTAATCAGGTAACTGACGCTGATATTGGTATTCCATATCATCTAAAAAAGACATTAGTACTTGGCTTGCGGTATTGATCTTTTGAATATTCACTGTTTTTTCAGACGATTTTTCATTAATAAAATGGCACCATTCCCACCAATAATTCTTAATGAGGCCTATCTGAGTAATAATTGATAATTTATGTGAATCTATAGCGGTGATTTGTTCTGATAAGAGCATGAGTTGAGAAAGCTTAAATATTGTTTTATCAATGTGATTAACTTCTTCCTTTAATTCTAAAATTTGGTTTCCTAAATCTAGCCTGACCTCTACAAGTTGCGCAAATTCTAAACCATCATCAATGACTGATAATAAATTTTTAATAAAAGCAATGGCTGACTTTAATATTTGCTTTTTATTTGTTGGCATATCAATTGAGTCAATTAACTCATCATTTAACAAATGTTTTTTTAAGAAATCAGTGATTTTAGATTTTAAGATGATATCTTCTGCTGCGGTAATAACGGAGTGTTGCTGATTGATTTCGTTTATTTTTAGCATTTTACTATTTTTGGATGTGACTAGGAGTTCTTTTTGTTCTGCGTATTGCTGTAGTTTATGTTGGTTGCTTTCTTCCACATGAATGAGTGATAGAGAGTCGGTGGTGTAACTGAATTAGGTAATTATTCTTTCTAGCTCTAATTTAAAATCAATTAAATCTTCAATAAAGCTTGTGACTAAAATTCCGTCAGGTATATTTGTATTTTCACTATTTAATTCACTTTTTAAAATATAATTTAATTTTATTTTTAGCTTCGGTATCGAGTTTCTGATTGTTTCATTTATATTGAAAGTCTTACTTGCAATTTTTTGTATCTTTCCGTGTATGATAAAGTCATAATGTATTATATTTTTATTAAATGCGGAAATTTCATTTGACATATGCCTTAACTGATAAATATCAATGGAGGGCAATATCGGTAAATCAAGCTTATCTTGCATATGAGTACCTTTTATTGAGGGGGGGTGCTATTTGGTTGAATTTGGTCAAATAACGTTATTAAATGTGTAGAGTATTCTTGAATGGTATACCAGGATGTAACAATTCGTTTGAAATGAGTAATGAATTTAATAAGTTTATCAGCGTTATTGATTTTTTTGAAAACCTCGATTGATTGGGTTATTTCAGTTAGGAGGACAAGCCACATATAATCTAAATGGTCAACGGCTAACCGTGCATCTTTAAAGAAACCATCGATTTTATGGAGGTTAATTTGAATATCAAAGATAACTTTTTTGATGAGTTCTTCTTTGTTAATTTGATCGTTAATTGATTTTATTTCTGCTAATGTTTCATTTTTTCTTGCTCGAATTTTTTCAGCTTTCGAGCCAAAAATACTACCAGTAATAATGAGACCGATGACACCACCTGCTAAGCCGGTGAAGCTGAGTTTTACAAAATGTGAATACTCTTGTTCTAATTGCTGTAGTTCCTGTTTTTTCGTTTTAAGTAATTCTTGTAAGTAGGTATCTGTAATTTCATTATCAGTAGTTTCAAGTTGATTATATAGCCCTTTAATATTAAACAATAATGATTCAACGTGTTGATAATTAGATAGATACCCACCTGTAATATGTACTCTAAAATCTGAAATGATATTTTTAATATTACTTGTCTTAATGGATTGCTCCTTAATATCATCTTTAATTAATTGTAAGATATTAGTTAGTTCAGTCGCTATTTGTTGGTCATCGCTTTGATAAAATATTTCATCTAACTCACTTTCATTAATATCATTCAAACTGTCTGATACTCTTTTCAATATAGGCATATGGTTTATATATTCAATAATCTGCCCTCCTGTATGTATAATGTTTCGGCTAGCTAGAGATAGGTTGACAGATTGCTCTTTAACATGTTGCTCGACATTATCCCAGGTATTGGCATGATCTCGAATATTGATAATGGTATTAATTAATTCGTCTGTATCTATTGGTAAAGTGGTTGATGAGGTAATACCAAACCATTTTAGAATATCATTTTTTTTCCAAGGCAAAGAAAGAGAGAAGTAAACATGGCGATGTATGCTAATTAAATCGTCTAATGTAAAAATACCGACTTCGCGGGTTGAAAGAGCATCTTGATTCGTTAATAAAGCTAAGGTTGTATGGCCTATATGCTCTTTTTCAATAATTCTGTCGTAATTTTCTTTTGTATTCATTTTAAAATCCATGTTGATTAAGTTAAGGATTGAACACTAATTTGTATTAGCACTATTGTATGGTTGAGTTACCTATTTATTGTAAATGAAAATATAAATTTCATATTTGTTAACCTACTAGAAATTGGCTGAAAGTTTTATACTAAAAAATGAAAAACAGAGCTAAAAAATAGCACTTTGAACAAGTCAATACATGTTTAAAATATTATTTTGTATTATATATATTTAGAAATCATCTATAGTGATACTAAATTAAATAACGCATAACAATATGATGATAATTAAAATTTACGGTGGTTTTACTTTTTAGGGCTAAATAGAATTGTAATGGAATATAGGTTTGCAGATTAAATATAACTATGTTTCAAAATGGAATTCTTATTGGATAAAAATGAAGCAATTTCGAGAGGAAGGAAAGAAGAAAGGGGATAAAATCACATTTTCAATTAATTAAATGAATGGAATGACGTGTAATATATATAATAAGCTATACTATCAACAACCTGAACCTCTATTCGTGTAACAAGGTTGGTTTTGATGTGATTTCTCTTGGCTATCGTCATTTGGGGCATAAGCGATAATTATAGTGATGTACTAAAAACAATTTGTTTATTGCAGATAATCTGTTTTTAGTGCTGAACCGGTGACATAGCATTTACTGTTAGTCATCAATGTATTAAAAAATGGTTTTGCGCTATATAATAACGCGTAGTGAATTTGTGTGATGTAGCAGTGGGAATCTAAAGTGAACTATAAAAAAATTGATCAACTGATAACTGAAATTTTGGATCATTTGTCTACATTGACACTAAAAAACCAAGAGTTTATTCGTTTTGTTTGGCAATTGGATGCGCAGACCGCTTTCCCTGGTCTTTCATGGCTATCAGTGCAAGAAAGCTACCCTCAATTTTACTGGTATCAACGGACGGGAGCTGAAGAATGTAGTGCTCTTGGCATGGTGAAATCTTTTGATTCGATAGATAAGGCTCAAGCTTTTTTATCGCAATACCCTGATATACCAGAAATGCGCCTATGGGGGCTTAATGGGTGGAATGCCGTCGGGGATGGGATCCTTGACGAGATAAAACGTCAAGCAACATTTTGTTTTTTACCTCGTATTGAAATTCATCGACTACGTTCAACGATTAACGTTAGTATCAATATAGAAGGTGAAGAAGATCGCTTAAATGCCATTCATCTTTTACAGCAATTAAAACCCGCTTCTCAAGTGACATTGGCACTGAATGCGGATATTACTGCGCAAGAACATATTCCTACTCATGATGAATGGTGCCGTTTATTAAATTGCGCTATTGATGATATGAAGTCAGGGAAAATGGAAAAAGTGGTTATGGCAAGGGAAACAAAACTCACCCTGTCTAAGCCTATTGCGGTTGCTCAGTTTTTAGCACAAAGCCAGCAAGTGAATCATCATTGCTACCATTTTATGATGGCCTTCAACGCGCATTCTGGTTTTATTTCTTCAACCCCCGAGCGTTTATATTTACGTCAAGATGGCCAATTAAATTCTGAGGCCTTAGCGGGAACCGTCGCTAATGACCCTGATGATGCAGTCGCAGCAGAGTACGCTAAATGGTTGATGGAAGATAAAAAAAACCAACATGAAAACTTAGTGGTTGTTGATGATATTTGTCAACAATTGCAAGGGGCGGTGACTGGGGTAGATGTGTCTTCAGCAAAAGTTATTCGTTTAAGAAAAATTCAACACCTTTATCGTTCAATTGTTGCGACGCTAATCACCCCTTCTGATAGCGATTGTTTACAACGCCTCCAACCTACCGCAGCCGTGTGTGGTTTGCCACGAAAAGTCGCTCGGCAATTTTTAGCCAAAAATGAACCTTTTTCTCGCGGCTGGTATGCAGGAACGGGTGGTTTTATGAGCTTAAATAAAAGTGAATTCGCGGTATCTCTACGTTGTGCGCAAATAGAGGGTGCACAGGTCTCATTATATTCAGGCGCTGGTATTGTCAGTGGCTCAGACCCAGAGCAAGAGTGGATAGAAATTGAAAATAAAGCGGCTGGGCTAAAGTCTTTATTTGAAAATAACGAAAAACCATAAAATAAAAATGGTTATTTTCTTTTTTATTTCAATTAGTTCATCAAAAATTGTCCTGAGATCAAGAAATTTATTTCAGCCAGTCTAAACTAATTGATAACTAATAATTTGCTGAGCATATTATGTCGAATTCTGCTTTTAACCTCCGTTGGGCTGAAGTGATTATCGAAGCACTGTCTCGCCACGGAATGAAACACATCTGTATTGCGCCTGGTTCGCGCTCAACACCCTTGACCCTTGCGGCGATTAACCATGGTAAATTGCATTGCCATACGCATTTCGATGAGCGTGGTTTAGGGCACCTAGCCCTAGGTTTAGCAAAAGCCAGCCATGAGCCTGTAGGGGTTATCGTTACCTCTGGTACAGCTGTTGCAAACCTTTACCCTTCATTAATTGAAGCCGGTTTAACAGGGGAAAAGGTGATTTTTCTTACCGCTGACAGACCGCCAGAATTGATTGATTGCGGTGCTAATCAAGCTATTCGGCAAACACATATTTTTGCATCTCACCCCTCTCAATCATTAATGTTGCCAAGGCCGACGCAAGATATTTCAGCGAAATGGTTGGTCACCGCGATTGATAATGGCATGAACCAGTTACACCATGGTGCCTTTCATATTAATTGTCCATTTGCAGAGCCTCTATATGGTGAAATGGATGGGGAATATGAGTGGCAGCAAACACTTGGAGAATGGTGGAATTCTTCTCACCCGTGGTTAACGGAGCCATTAACCCATTCCGTCGCATTGGTTGCGGATTGGTATTTTTGGCGTCAGAAAAAAGGCGTTGTGATTGCAGGGCGAATGACAGCGAGTGAAGGGGAGTTAGTTGCAAAATGGGCACAGGAACTTGGATGGCCAGTACTCGGTGATGTGCTGTCTCAAACCGGACAACCTTTTCCATGTGCCGACTTATGGCTACAACATCCAGAAACTCAGTCTATTTTAAAAGATGCGGAATTAGTCGTTCAGTTTGGTTCAAGCTTAACGGGAAAACGGCTCTTACAATGGCAAGCCAATTGTGAGCCGCAAGAGTATTGGATTATCGACTCAATACCTCAGCGGTTAGACCCAGCCAATCATAAGGGAAGAAAATTAACCTGTTCAATCAAGGGTTGGCTAGATAACCATCCTGCACAGCCGAGAAGCTTGTGGTGTGAGTCGCTGCCCAATTTAGTGCAAAAAACTCAACACCATGTGCGCCACCGCTTACAAGCGCAGTTTTCAGAAGCCGCAGTTGCACACCAATTACCTGAACTGCTACCTCCACGAGGCCAACTATTTGTTGGCAACAGCTTAATTGTCCGTTTGGTAGATGCACTAGCACAACTTCCATTGGGCTATCCTGTTTATAGTAACCGGGGCGCGAGTGGTATTGATGGTTTGATTTCTACCATGGCAGGTGTTCAACGGGCAACAGCACGGCCAACATTGGCTATTGTTGGGGATATTTCTGCACTATATGACTTGAATAGTTTGGCTTTGTTGCGTGAGCCTTCAGCACCTACCGTTCTGATCGTGGTGAATAACAATGGTGGGCAAATTTTTTCTATGTTACCTACACCAGACGAAGCAAGACAAAACTATTACTGTATGCCGCAAAATGTCAGTTTCGAGCCCGCGGCGAAAATGTTTGGCTTACAATACTGTGCGCCGACAGACTGGACAACACTAAAAAATACCGTTCAACAATTTTGGCGCCGTCAACAGGGCACATTGCTGGTGGAATTGCAGGTGGCAAGTGATGAAGGCGCCCGTACGTTAAAACAACTATTGAATGAAGTTGTGGAACTGTAATGTTATCTGCCCATAGACATAATTCAGTCTCATCTGCTCCTTGGGTCATCTGGCTGCATGGCTTGTTAGGTAGTGCCGATGACTGGCTACCAGTGATTGAACAAACACGTGCTTTTCCATCGTTAGCGGTGGATTTACCAGGGCATGGCGGTTCTCACTCAGAGCCATGCCAAGGTTTTTCACATTTTGATCAACAACTCAGCGCTCTTTTACAGTATCATCAAATTAATGAATACTACTTGGTTGGCTATTCACTCGGTGCTCGGTTAGCGATGCATTTTGCCTGTCACTATCAGCCTAACGGATTATTAGGTTTAGTGATTGAGGGGGGCAATGTGGGATTAGTCAATGAACAAGAACGAGTTGCTCGGGCGGCTAATGATAAGGCATGGGCACAACGTTTTCGTTCAGAACCCATCGAAGAAGTGTTAGATGATTGGTATCAACAAGCTGTATTTGCTGATTTGTCGACCACTCAGCGCCAACATTTAATTCAGTTACGTCGGCAAAATAACCCGCACAGTATTGCTGCTATGCTAGAAAATACATCATTAGCAAAGCAACCTTTCTTGGCGGACAAATTGCATCAATTGACCTGTCCTTATCGTTATTTTTGTGGCGAAAAGGATAAAAAGTTTCGAAGCGTTTCGCAACAATATGAATTGCCGTTAACGCTAATTGAAAATGCAGGGCATAATGCGCATTGGGAAAACCCAATGGGCTTTGCAGCTGCACTACACCATTTTTTATCACACTGTGGTTAAAGGAATCTGATAATGATTTATCCAAGCGAAGAAAAATTATACGCACCAATTGAATGGCAAGATTGCTCTACAGGGTTTGAAGATATTCGCTATCATAAATCTCCTGAAGGGATTGCAAAAATTACGATTAATCGCCCAGAAGTGCGTAATGCTTTTCGTCCACAAACCGTGAAAGAAATGATCCAAGCTCTATCTGATGCACGCTATGATGACCAAGTTGGAACTATCATTTTAACGGGTGAAGGTGAAAAAGCATTTTGTGCCGGTGGTGACCAAAAAATTCGTGGCGACTACGGCGGGTATCGTGACGAAAGTGGTACTCATCACTTAAATGTATTAGATTTCCAACGTCAAATTCGTACTTGTCCAAAACCTGTGGTGGCAATGGTCGCCGGTTTCTCTATCGGTGGTGGTCATGTGTTACATATGATGTGTGACCTGACTATTGCTGCAGATAACGCAATCTTTGGCCAAACCGGTCCAAAAGTTGGCTCATTTGATGGTGGCTGGGGTGCGTCTTATATGGCACGTATCGTAGGGCAAAAGAAAGCACGCGAAATTTGGTTCCTATGCCGCCAATATAATGCACAAGAAGCGTTGGATATGGGGCTGGTTAATACTGTCGTTCCTTATGCTGACTTAGAAAAAGAGACTGTGCGTTGGTGCCGTGAAATGTTAGAAAACAGCCCAATGGCATTACGTTGTTTGAAAGCCGCCTTGAATGCAGATTGTGATGGTCAGGCTGGCCTGCAAGAGCTCGCAGGTAATGCCACTATGTTGTTCTATATGACAGATGAAGGGCAAGAAGGCCGTAACGCCTTTAATGAAAAACGTGCTCCAGACTTCTCTAAATATAAGCGTAATCCATAATGCGTAAAGCCCGTATTTATTCGTTCAGCCTGCCGATGGAGGCAGGCGTTATCCTTCGTTATCAGCGACTAAAAACGCGTGATGGGCTTTTAGTCTGTTTACAAGATGGGGATAATGAAGGTTGGGGAGAAATTTCGCCTCTACCTGAATTCAGTCGTGAAACATTAGAAGAAGCAACCGCAGAAACTATTAAGCGACTGAATGAATGGGTGAAAGAAGGCAAAATTTCTAATAGTTTATTACCCTCTGTGGCTTTTGGTTGCAGCTGCGCTCTAGCGGAGCTGGCAGGGGAGCTTCCTGAACAAGCGGATTACCGCAAAGCGCCTTTATGTAGTGGTGATCCTGACGATTTAATCTTAAGCCTTGATGCAATGGAAGGTGAGAAAGTCGCTAAGGTTAAAGTCGGTCTATATGAAGCGGTACGTGATGGTATGGTGGTTAACCTGTTACTAGAGGCAGTTCCAGAACTGAAACTGCGTTTGGATGCGAATCGCAGTTGGACCCGAACAAAAGCCGACGGTTTTGCTAAATATGTTAATCCAGACTACCGTAGTCGTATTGCGTTTTTAGAGGAGCCGTGTAAGACCCGTGAAGAGTCACTGCAATTTGCAGCAGATACTGGCATTAGTATTGCTTGGGATGAAAGTGTACGTGAGGAAGGCTTTATGGTAGAAGCGCAGGAAGGGGTTTCTGCGATAGTAATTAAACCGACCCTGACAGGCAGCTTGTCATATTGCCGCTATTTAGTGGAAGAATCACATCGCTTAGGGTTACAAGCTGTGATTAGCTCATCCATTGAAAGTAGTTTTGGTTTAACACAACTTGCTCGTGTAGCGCATTGGCTAACGCCAAATACCATTCCAGGCTTAGACACGGTATCACTTATTCAATCTCAATTGGTACGGCCTTGGCCACAATGTGATATTCCGCTTCAGCAGTTAGATGATTTAACGCTTGTATGGCAGAGTTAGCACAATTTAAAGATTGGCCTTGGCAACACTGGGCCAATCTTCGTCCGAACTCAATCGCTCTAGTCACAGAGTCCCAAAGTATGACTTGGGAAAGTGTAAGCCAACAAATTACTGACCTTAGAACTTACTTTTTAATGCAAGGCGTAGAGCAGGGGCAGTGTATTGTTTTACATGGAAAAAATTCAGTTGAATTATTACTGAGTCAGCTGGCACTTATTGCTTGTGGGGCTCGTGTTTTACCATTAAATCCCCGCCTCCCAGAACGGTTGTTAGCAGAATTATTACCTCATCTTAATGTTAGCTCAGTTATTGATTTTACTGATGAATCAAATCTGTTAGCAAATTATCGTAATTTAGATTATCAACTTTATTACCATTTTATTAGTGATGAAGAGGTTGCTCCGGTTATTTTTCAAGAGGTTATTCAGCAGCCCGCTACGTTGATTTTAACATCGGGATCGACAGGCCTACCTAAAGCCGCTGTTCACAGTGTCGCTGCGCACTTAAATAGTGCAGCAGGTGTTGTTAATCTGATGAATTACCAGCAAGGAGATTGTTGGTTACTATCGCTGCCGTTATTCCATGTATCTGGTCAGGGGATTGTTTGGCGCTGGCTTCTTAAAGGTGGCTCACTTGCGGTCAAAAATCTTCCTTTGGCTCAAGCATTGCATGAGGTCACTCATGCCTCTTTAGTTCCGACCCAGTTATGGCGTTTATTAAATGATAAATTAGTGACTAATATCGCATTGAAAGCCGTTTTATTGGGAGGAGCGAGTATTCCTTCAACCTTGACGGATCTGGCTCAACAGCATGGTATTGCTTGTTGGAGCGGCTATGGGATGACAGAAATGGCATCTACGGTTTGTGCGAAACGGGCAGACGGTAAAAAAGGTGTCGGTTTACCCTTAAAAGGCAAGCAAGTTCGTCTTGTGGATGATGAAATTCAAATTCAATCAGATAGTCAGGCTCTGGGTTATTGGTTTGATGGGCAACTTCACCCATTAAATTGCCTAGATAACTGGTTTAAAACTAACGATAAAGGGACTTTTATCGATGGGGAATATCAGATTATTGGTCGTCTAGACAACTTATTTATCAGTGGTGGGGAGTGCGTTCAACCCGAAGATATCGAATCAGTCATAAATTCACATCCTGATGTCAGCCAAAGTTTTATTATACCTATTGATGATGTGCAATTTGGGCAACGTCCTGTCGCGGTTATTGAAGCAAATGAGTCAGTGGATTTAAATCAGCTGGCGGATTGGTTAAAAGATAAACTGGCTCCATACCAATATCCTATGGCATTTTATTATTTAGACCCTGAATTGAAAGCAGGGGGAATAAAAGTGTCTAGGCAACAAGTGAAGAAGTGGTTGTTAGCGAGAATAAAAGAATAGGGCGAAATAGTGGCGGGGTTATCCCCACCACTTAATGACTTACACTATTTTAGTGCTTTTAACGCTTTTTCGACACCCGCACCGTATTCAGGGTGAACTTGTTTAAATAACTCGATTTGGCGCACTTGTGTGGCTTCAGTCGCGTCAATCAGTTCACTGGCAATACGTTTAAACATACGTTGGTGCTCGGCATCATCTAACAACTCATATAATGCACGTGGCTGGCTGAAATAATCTTGGTCTTCGCGGTGATCCCAATGGTCAGCAGCACCTTCAATAGATAATGGCGGTTCGCTAAAGTCCGGTTGTTCTTGGAATAATCCGGCTTCATTTGGCTCATAGGTCACATGGTTGCCGCTATTACCGTCAACACGCATTGCCCCATCACGGTGGTAATTATGGAACGGGCAACGTGGGGCGTTTACTGGGATTTGGTGATGGTTGACACCAAGACGATAACGATGAGCATCGCCATAAGAGAACAGGCGGCCTTGTAACATTCTATCTGGCGAGAAACCAATACCCGGAACCACGTTAGCAGGGCTAAAAGCGGCTTGTTCTACGTCAGCAAAATAGTTGTCTGGATTACGATTAAGTTCAAAATAACCGACATCAATTAATGGATAATCTTTGTGTGGCCATACTTTGGTTAAGTCAAATGGATTATAAGGAACTTGAGAAGCTTCTTTTTCTGGCATAATTTGCACTTGCAAATTCCAGCGTGGGAAATCCCCTTTCTCGATGGATTCAAACAGATCTCGCTGTGAACTTTCTCTATCTTTACCCACTAACTGCTCAGCTTGTTCATCAGACAGATTTTGAATACCTTGTTGGCAACGGAAATGGAATTTGACCCAGAAACGTTCATTGTTACTGTTGATGAAACTATATGTATGGCTACCAAAACCATGCATATGACGGTAACTTTGTGGGATACCACGGTCACTAGCATCAATGGTTAACTGGTGTAAAGATTCAGGTAATTGGGAGAAAAAGGCCCATTTATGTTCCATTGTACGCAGGTTAGAGCGAGGGTCACGTTTAACTACGTGGTTTAAATCAGGGAATTTTAATGGGTCACGGAAATAGAATACAGGGGTGTTGTTACCCACCATATCCCAGTTACCTTCTTCAGTATAAAACTTTAATGCGAAGCCACGAATATCACGTTCTGCGTCGGCAGCTCCACGTTCGCCTGCAACGGTAGAGAACCGAGCGAACATTTCTGTTTTTTTCCCTACTTCAGAGAAAATTTTTGCACGAGTATAGCGGCTAATATCATGGGTTACGGTAAAGGTACCGAAAGCACCAGAACCTTTTGCGTGCATACGTCTTTCAGGGATTACTTCACGGTCAAAATGGGCAAGTTTTTCTAAAAACCAAACATCCTGTAATAACATTGGGCCACGTTTACCCGCTGTCATGACATTATTATTATTGGCGACTGGGGCGCCTGAGGCGGTAGTAAGGCCTTTCTTTTTCATCACAATGCTCCTTTGTTTGGATTAAATGACTACACAAACCTAACTAATAAGTTAATATTTTGTAAAAAATAAAAAACACGACTACAATAAACTTGTAATTCAGTATAGTTATTATGGAATTGATTATCTAATTAATATAACCAATTACTGTGATTACAAGTAAAAAAATACGTATTTATCGCACTTTTTTGCACTAAAATTTTTGATGCGTGAAATTTTGTAATGAATAACGAGGGCTTTTATCGAGGCTATAGCGTAAATCTAGGTAAGAATGGCTGAAAATAGGGTGAGATTCGCGTAATATCCATAGGTAATAATATCAAGAGGATAAAATAATGCGCAAATTATTATTATTGGCAGCAGCGATGTCACCATTATTCGTAGGTACTGCACATGCAGTTTCAGTTAGTGCACAAGCAGGTGAACATTTTACTGAGCTGTCTGCAGGGTTAGGTAACCAAAATGCAGGATTGGCATTTAACGGCTCTTGGGCTCGTAGTGACCATGATGGGCAAATGGGTAGTATTGGTGCGACATTTGGCTTACCTATTGGGCCTTTTTCTGCATTTGTAGGGGGTAAAGGGCTATATCTATCACCTGATCACAATAGTAATGGTGCTGCATTAGCTGTTGGTGGTGGGTTAAATTGGCAGGCTTTGCCTTCACTCAATATTTACGGTGAAGCTTATGGTGCTCCAGAGCAACTGACTTCAGGCAGCAAATCGTACGTCGAAGCTAAAGCCGGTGCACGTTATACGGTATTTAAGCCTTTATCTATTGATGCGGGATATCGCTTAATTGAAATGAAAGGGACACATGGTCATAGTAGCGATAAAGTTGCTGATGGCTGGTATGTAGGGGCTGGCCTTTCATTCTAACAGGGTTATCTTGTTCATAATGCCCCTAGGCGTACATTATGTGTACGCCTAGGGCGAATTTGATGATGTAAACTTAGTTGAGTATTTTTTAAAATAATTGGTTAAACTTTTAGCTGCTTATCCATAGCTATTTACTTCAGTTTTTATTGCATTACTTTAATGACGTCAGCTCATCACGGCTCAATCCGGTGCTTTTCATAATAATTTCAGGGCTAACACCGTTTATCAATAAGTTGCGAGCTAAGGTGGTTTTAGTTTTTTGAACGCCTTCTTGAAGCCCTTCCTGTTTGCCTTTTTGCAGCCCCTCGAGAAGGCCCTCTTGATGACCCTTATTATGTAAGCGTTGTGCGATATTCATAATCGTCTCCTTGTGCTTTTCTGTTTGCGCTTCTAATGTGTAGATAAATTTTTCAAAATCAGTTGAGTCTAAAGCAGAAAATAGGTAATTGATGATAGTGACCACATCATTGTCGCTATTATAGTGTTGATTGAGTGCTTGCGCCAATAAAGGAAGCACATGGTGAAACTCATCTCGCAAACGTTTATGTTTCATCGCTAATTCCATAACAGCAATTTTGCGATGATTTACTAATTCATTATCGTCTATTACAGTGATATCAACCAACGGGAATGATTGTGTATATAACGTATTTGCCAGCTTGGGCTGAGGAAAACAATCTGTCCATAACTGAGTGTAAGGGTAAGGTGAACGAGTACCGTGGTAGAAAAGAATAGGAATAACTAGAGGTAATACAGTGCTTCCTTGCTGCATATGCTGATTCATTGCTAAAAACGCATAATGCATTAAGCGCCACGCCATCAGTTTATCTGGGGTTGACTGGTGCTCGACTAATAAATAAATATAGCCTGTTCCATGTGAGGTCTGTACTGAATACAGAACATCAGATAGCCGAGAGCGAAGCTGTTTATCAATAAATGATGAGTTAGTCAGCTTTAGCGTAGTGAAATCACATAATGATTTTATGTGTTTTGGTAAGTGAATTTCAAAAAAGTCACGTGCGCTGTCTATGTTTGACATAAACCTCTTAAATGCTGCATCGTGGACAGCAGAAATATTTTTCCTTTTCATTCAACCTAATTCCTTATTTACCTCTCAATAACTGTAAAGCAAGAGGGGTAGGGTTGTCTTTTCGGAATTATTTTCTGCCAAATGACGTAATTAAAGAAATATATATTAAATTATATGCAAATAATATATATGTGGAGATAGAGTAGGAATGCTAGGGGATCATTGATTGATTGCGGATATCAAACGATGGCCACCTTGATTGGGAGTGAGGATAGTTAATTTCAGATAAACAAAAGCCGTAATTTGAAGTTATCCGAATTACGGCTTAATTTATCAATTTGTTAGCCGACGTTTGGTAAAAACCCGGCAACAATCGAAAATTGGATAGCGATTACTGCCACACCACATGCCAACACTAAGGCTAAAATAGGTGTACCACCTTTAACTTGATACCCACCTTGAGATTCTAATTTACGTACACGTAATGTTAGCAATGCAGGAATAATCAGCGCTAAGACCGAGAGTGCAACAGCTGCATAAGTTAATGCTTGTACGAAACTACTAAAGAATAGGGCTGCCAATAATGGCGGAACAAAGGTGAGTAAGCCTGTTTGCACTCGACCGATAAAATGATTACTCCGTTTGAATAAGTCGGCGAGGTAATCAAATAAGCCTAATGCGACACCTAAGAAAGATGTGGCCAACGCTAAATCCATAAACAAGCTGACGGCGATATTAACGCGAGGTGTAGCGACAACATCGCGGATCGCGGTGAGTAACCCATTTAGACCTGATTCCTGCGCTAGTATTCCGAGAAAAGTATGTGATGGAATAGACCCTAACGTCGCAATCTGCCATAGAATATAAGCAACTAAAGGAATTGCGCTTCCGGTAATGAAAATCATACGTAATTTACGTACATCCCCATTCATATAGTTAACTAAACTTGGGACGCTGCCATGGAAACCAAAAGAGGTAAAAATAACGGGTACTGCGGCAAGGATAAGGCCTTTTTCAATTGGCATGGTGCTTAAGTTTACGGCTTCCGCGTGTGGCATCATTACAACTAACATGATGACTAAAAAAATCGTTTTTGCTGTGAATAAAATTCGGTTAATAAAATCGACGGAATGCGTACCAATACAGACAACTGCACCACCAATAATAGTAAATGCAATAATGGCAGTGTCAGTTGAAATTTTAAAGCCCCACCATGAAGACAGACTATCTGAAATTAATACGCCAGCTCCACCGATATAAGCGGTTGTTAATGCGTACATTAATAGCAGCATACTTAGCCCAGTCACTATCTGGCCAATTGGGCCTAGATATTTTTTAGCAACGGAGCCTAAGCCCATATTTGCAGGGTTATGCTGATACACTTCAACTAACAGTAATGAGGTATAACTCATTAACATCCATAATCCAACAAGCAAACAAACGATGCCTGTGAAACCGACTCCTGCAGCGGCAAGTGGCATTGCCAACATCCCTGCACCTATTGTTGTCCCTGCAACGATTAACACACTGCCAAGCGTACGATTCTTCACAAGTTCCTCTAATTGAATTTGAATAATTAATAAGTGATGCAGATTATGCGATTGCAAGTTCTCTGTCAAATGTAAATTACAGTGAGTGTAATGTTAAGTTTACACTAATAATCAAGTAGATAGAGAGACTCAAGACAATGAGCAGAGTTAATAAAGTAAAGAAAAAATGATGATTTAAAGTGACTAAAGGTAAATTTAAATGGAGTGAGTTGTTAAAATTGGTGTGGTAGTTGATTGATTTTTATCAAAATGGTAGGTAACTGAATAGTATGTCAGTTACTTAATTAAAATTATGTGATGAGGTCAAAATAAAAGCATAAAAAATAAAACTAAATTGATTTTGAAGTTATCATAAATCAAATTAATGCTTGAAAATCATCCCGATAATATATGTAAACATATATATAAAGGATGGAACTATGGACTTTATGATTCAACTCGCCATTATCCTTGTTTGCTTATTCTATGGAGCAAAAAAAGGGGGAATGGCACTCGGGCTATTAGGTGGTGTTGGTCTAGTTATCTTAGTTTTTGGCTTTGGTTTACCGCCTGGAAAACCGCCTGTTGATGTAATGCTTGTTATCATTGCTGTTGTTGCCGCATCAGCAACGTTACAAGCATCAGGCGGTTTGGATGTCATGCTACAAATTGCAGAACGACTACTGCGGAAAAACCCTAAGTACATTTCTATTGTGGCACCTTTTGTGACATGTATCTTAACCATTTTGTGTGGTACAGGGCATGTGGTGTATACAATTTTACCTATCATTTACGATGCGGCGATTAAAAATAATATTCGCCCTGAAAGGCCAATGGCTGCGAGTAGTATTGGCGCGCAAATGGGGATTATCGCTAGCCCAGTTTCAGTTGCCGTTGTTTCATTAGTCGCAATGCTAAATGGTGTGACAATCAATGGTAAGTCACTCGAATTTTTGGATTTATTAGCAATTACTATTCCATCAACATTAATTGGTATTTTAGCTATTGGTATTTTCAGTTGGTTTAGAGGTAAAGATCTCGATAAAGACCCTGTATTCCAAGAGTTTATCTCAGTCCCTGAAAACCATGATTATGTCTATGGTGACAGTGTGACACTGCTAAATACCAAATTACCGAAAATTAATTGGGTCGCGATGTGGATTTTTTTAGCTTCCATCGCAGTTGTGGCATTACTTGGCGCATTTTCTGAACTTAGACCGCTAGTTAACGGTAAGCCACTATCCATGGTTTTAGTCATCCAGATGTTTATGTTATTAGCAGGTGCGCTAATTATCATTATTTGTAAGACTAATCCAGGACAAATTTCAAAGAATGAAGTATTCCGTTCAGGGATGATTGCGATTGTTGCAGTATATGGTATCGCATGGATGGCAGAAACCATGTTCGGTGCTCATATGGATGAAATTAAAGGAACTTTAGGTTCTTTAGTGAAAGATTTCCCTTGGGCTTATGCAGTTATCTTATTATTAGTCTCTAAGTTTGTTAACTCACAAGCAGCTGCTCTGGCCGCTGTAGTACCAATTGCACTAGGGATTGGTGTTGACCCGGCTTATATTATCGCTTCTGCACCTGCGTGTTATGGGTATTACATTTTACCAACTTACCCTAGTGACCTTGCGGCAATTCAATTTGACCGTTCTGGAACAACGCGTATTGGTAAATTTGTTATCAACCACAGCTTCATTCTACCGGGGTTAATTGGGGTGGGTGTTTCTTGTGTATTTGGTTGGATATTTGCGGGATTATATGGTTATTTATAATCAATAAAGCAAGTGAATAAAAAGTGATTGCACAGGTAACTGATAGACAGCTGTGCAATCACCTATTTTAGATTAACCAATTTCAATATCTGAAAGTGGATGACAGCAACAAGGCAGAATTTCTCCATCTTGCACAAATGCAATAGGTTTTTGCTTATAGCCCACTTTCCCATGTAATAACGTCACTCGGCATGAACCGCAGTAGCCTTCACGGCATTGATATTCTACAGGAATACGGCTGTCTTCTAAGGCTTCCAACAAACACGAATGGACTTCAGTATGGAAGGGGACTTGAACACCCTGCGTTAACCGCAGGGTGATTTTATGGCTTGCCATGCTTATAGTTCGAAGTCGCTCAAATCGTCGGTATCGACTTGAGAGTCAATTTGGCCGACTAAATAAGAACTGACTTCAACCTCTTGAGGCGCAACTTGTACGTTGTCAGACACCAACCATGCGTTGATCCATGGAATTGGGTTTGAACGCGTTTCAAATGGCAATTTCAGACCGACAGCTTGCATGCGAATATTAGTAATATATTCAACATATTGGCATAAAATATCTTTATTTAAACCAATCATAGAGCCTTCGCTGAATAGGTAGTCAGCCCACTCTTTCTCTTGCTCTGCCGCTTGAACGAATAAGTCATAACATTCTTGCTCGCACTCTGCCGCGATTTCTGCCATTTCTGGGTCATCTTGCCCCGAACGTAACAGGTTCAACATGTGTTGTGTACCAGTTAAGTGCAGTGCTTCATCACGTGCGATCAGTTTGATGATTTTAGCATTTCCTTCCATTAGCTCGCGTTCAGCAAACGCAAATGAACAGGCGAAGCTAACATAGAAACGAATTGCTTCGAGCGCATTAACGCTCATTAGGCACAGGTACAGCTGCTTCTTCAACTGACGCAGAGAAACAGTAACTTGCTTACCGTTGCAAGTATGCGTGCCTTCACCAAACATATGATAGTAATTGGTCATTTCGATCAGGTCATCGTAAAAACCAGAAATATCTTTAGCACGTTTTAAAATTTCTTCATTTTCAACGATATCGTCAAAAATAATGGCAGGGTCATTCACAATATTACGAATAATATGTGTATACGAACGTGAGTGGATAGTTTCAGAAAACGCCCACGTTTCAACCCAAGTTTCCAGTTCAGGAATCGAAATCAGTGGCAATAATGCCACATTAGGGCTGCGGCCCTGAATAGAGTCCAGCAGCGTTTGGTATTTCAGATTACTGATAAAGATATGCTTTTCGTGATCTGGCAGCGCATTATAGTCAATACGGTCGCGAGAGACATCAACCTCTTCAGGGCGCCAGAAAAACGACAGTTGTTTTTCAATCAGCTTTTCAAAAATAGGGTACTTTTGCTGATCATAACGCGCCACGTTAACGGGTTGGCCGAAAAACATCGGCTCCAGCATTTGGTCATTTTTTTTCTGTGAAAACGTTGTATATGTGTGTGACATAACAATTCCTATTAAATTTTACACGCGCCGCCTTCGCAATCGGAATCCGCTGACTCAACAACTTCTTCCAGATCGCCCTGAACATCTTCCGCCCCATCGCGAGTGTTATGGTAGTAAAGTGTTTTCACACCAAACTTATAGGCGAGCAATAAATCTTTTAGCAATTGGTTCATTGGCACTTTACCGCTCTCAAAACGAGTTGGGTCATAGTTTGTGTTAGCAGAAATCGACTGGTCGATAAATTTCTGCATGATACCAACGAGTTGTAAGTAGCCACTATTTGAAGGCATTTGCCACAGTAGCTCATAAGCACCTTTCAGATTTTCGTAATCAGGCACCACTTGGCGCAAGATACCATCTTTAGAGGCTTTAATACTGATATAACCACGCGGTGGTTCAATACCATTGGTTGCGTTAGAAATCTGTGATGATGTCTCTGAAGGCATCAATGCAGACAGTGTCGAGTTACGCAGACCATGTTGTTTAATTTCTTGGCGTAACGCTTCCCAATCGTAATGCAAAGGTTCATTAGTTAACTTATCGAGCTCTTTTTTATAGGTATCGATAGGTAAAACGCCTTGTGCATAAGTTGTTTCATTGAACCATGGGCAAGCACCTTGCTCTTTTGCTAACTCATTCGAGGCTTTTAATAGATAATACTGAATGGCTTCGAATGTTTTATGCGTTAAGTTGTTTGCACTGCCATCAGAATAACGAACGCCGTGCTTCGCGAGATAATAAGCGTAGTTAATCACGCCAATACCTAATGTACGACGGCCCATTGAGCCTTGTTTAGCCGCAATGATTGGGTAATCTTGGTAATCAAGTAGCGCATCGAGTGCACGAACAGCTAATATTGCTAGCTCTTCTAATTCATCTAGGCTATCAATAGCCCCTAAGTTAAATGCCGATAATGTACACAGCGCAATTTCACCATTTTCGTCATTTATATTATTTAATGGCTTAGTTGGCAGCGCAATTTCTAAACATAAGTTCGATTGACGAACAGGCGCAATCTGCGGGTCAAATGGGCTATGTGTATTACAGTGGTCAACGTTTTGAATATAAATACGGCCAGTAGACGCACGCTCTTGCATCATTAATGAAAATAGCTCAACCGCTTTAACGCTCGATTTACGAATATTTTCATCTTGCTCATATTTCACATATAGACGTTCAAATTCGTCTTGATCTGCGAAAAAGGCGTCATAAAGACCCGGAACGTCCGATGGGCTGAATAATGTAATGTCTTGGTTTTTAATCAGACGCTCATACATTAACTTGTTTAATTGCACACCGTAATCCATATGGCGAACACGGTTACCTTCAACCCCACGGTTATTCTTTAGAACCAGTAAGCTTTCTACTTCAAGGTGCCAAATAGGGTAGAACAAGGTTGCAGCGCCACCGCGAACACCACCTTGCGAACATGATTTAACCGCAGTTTGGAAGTGTTTATAGAATGGAATACAACCCGTATGGAAAGCTTCTCCACCACGAATTGGGCTGCCTAATGCACGGATACGGCCTGCATTTACCCCAATCCCTGCACGTTGTGAGACATATTTCACAATTGCGCTTGAGGTTGCATTGATAGAATCTAAGCTGTCACCACACTCAATCAGTACGCAAGAGCTGAATTGACGTGTAGGCGTACGTACCCCCGCCATAATCGGCGTAGGTAATGAAATTTTGAATGTTGAAACGGCATCATAGAAACGACGGATATAATCAAGGCGTGTTTCTTTTGGATAATGTGAAAATAGGCAAGCTGCAACTAAAATATATAAAAACTGTGCGCTTTCATAGATTTCACCCGTTACACGGTTTTGAACTAAATATTTCCCTTCAAGCTGTTTTACCGCAGCATAGGAAAAATTCATATCACGCCAATGATCAATAAAGCTATCCATTTGCTCGAACTCTGCTTCAGAGTAGTCTTCCAGCAAATGCTTGTCATATTTCCCCATTTCAACGAGGTGTTTAACATGCTTATATAATGCAGGCGGTTCAAACTGGCCATAGGCTTTCTTGCGTAAGTTAAAAATAGCAAGACGCGCAGCTAGGTATTGGTAATCAGGGGTATCACCCGTAATTAAATCTGCTGCTGCTTTGATCATCGTTTCGTGAATATCAGAAGTTCTGATCCCATCATAAAACTGAATCTGTGAACGTAACTCCACTTGAGAAACGGATACGTTACTTAGGCCTTCAGCAGCCCAGGTGATTACCTTGTGGATTTTATCAAGATCAATGCGTTCTTTATGTCCATCACGCTTTGTGACTAACAGACTCTGGTTCATGAGCAAGTACACCTTGGTTGAACTACAAATAGTTTAAAATAAACATAAAAAAGCTCATGGTGTAATGCCATGAGACTAGTTGTATTATGTTTTGTTGTACCACTATATGTAGTAGTTTGTTTAGAATACCATAACAAGATAATGTTAATATGTGATTTTATCAAGTGAACAAATTAGAGGGATCTTGTGGATAACTGGTTGGATAAGAAAAGTGATCATGTCGGTAAGCTGCATGGTAAAAGGCATTAATAAAAAAAATGCTTCCGACATGAGGACTAAAATAAATTTTGTAAAATGCGATCGTTTGCTGCTTTCTTAAACGTAGTGCTTGTGATTTATTCTTTTCACGACTAAATGACTATTCGTTTACCGTATGCAGCATATAGTTTACATCAACATTTGGCCCAAGCCAGAACTTGTCTGTTAATGGATTATAATGCAACCCTATGATATGTTTGTCTTTTAATGGTGTGCCGTCAATCCAATTAATTAACTCAGAAGGGCGAATAAACTTGTTTGCGTCATGAGTGCCTTTTGGGACGATTTTCATTATATATTCAGCAGCAACAACAGCCATTAGCCATGCTTTTTTATTACGGTTGATGGTTGAAAAAATTACGTGTCCACCCGGTTTGACTAATTTTGCGCAAGCCCTAACGACAGACTGAGGGTCCGGAACATGTTCAAGCATCTCCATACACGTGACAACATCATAGGCTTGAGGGTGCTTGTCTGCATGTTGTTCAACGGTTTCTTGTACATATTCAACTGGAATGCCGGACTCAAGAGAATGTAAGCGAGCAACCATTAAAGGCTCGGCACCCATATCAAGACCGGTGACTTCTGCACCTTCACGCGCCATACTTTCCGATAAAATGCCACCGCCGCAGCCAACATCAAGAATTTTTTTACCGAAAATACCGTCTACACGCTGCATAATATAACCTAAGCGTAATGGATTGATGCGGTGTAGTGGGGCAAATTCCCCTTCTAAGTCCCACCAACGTGAGGCAATGGACTCGAATTTTTCGATTTCTTGCTTATCGACGTTAAGGTAGGTTGGGGTTTGGGTGTCATTCATACAAAGAAGCTCCTATTTTTAACCTATTACCCGAAAGCCTATTAACGATAGTTATATTTAAACTATGTTTAATAGGGGGAATAGTAGCCCGACAAGCATTGATGGCTAAAATATAAACAACAATGTAATTATTGCAGTTATTAATTGATAAACCTTCAAGTTTCGGACACATAAACTTAATTTTCCGCTATTATACATAGCTTGGAAGACAAATACCCGTCTCTTATTTTTATTAAATTGGCGAATTGTGGTATAGTTCTACTCTTTGAATCCGAAGTTATGAGGGACAGTGGTTCCATGAGCGAGATTGCCAGAGAAATCACACCAGTTAATATCGAAGAAGAGCTTAAAAGTTCGTATTTGGATTATGCAATGTCCGTTATTGTCGGCCGTGCGCTTCCAGATGTTCGAGATGGACTGAAGCCAGTACACCGCAGAGTACTGTATGCGATGAATGTATTGGGAAATGATTGGAATAAACCCTATAAAAAATCTGCCCGTATTGTTGGGGACGTCATCGGTAAATACCATCCACATGGTGATATCGCTGTTTACGAGACAATTGTTCGTCTTGCACAGCCTTTCTCAATGCGTTACATGCTGGTTGATGGTCAGGGAAACTTCGGTTCAGTTGACGGAGACTCCGCTGCGGCAATGCGTTATACGGAAATCCGTATGGCGAAAATTGCCCATGAGCTACTTGCTGACCTTGAAAAAGAAACCGTTGATTTCGTTCCAAACTATGACGGAACAGAGCAAATTCCTGAAGTCATGCCAACGAAAATTCCAAACCTTTTGGTTAATGGGTCGTCTGGTATTGCGGTTGGGATGGCAACCAATATTCCTCCTCACAATTTAGGGGAAGTGATTAATGGTTGTCTTGCTTATATAGAAGATGAAGACATCAGTATTGAAGGTTTAATGGAACATATTCCAGGGCCTGATTTCCCAACAGCGGCTATTATCAACGGCCGTCGTGGGATTATTGATGCATATCGTACAGGACGTGGCAAGGTCTATATCCGTGCAAGCGCTGAAGTGGAAGTCGATGAGAAAAATGGTCGCGAAACCATTATTGTCAGCGAAATCCCTTATCAAGTGAATAAAGCTCGCTTGATTGAAAAAATTGCAGAGTTAGTTAAAGACAAACGTGTTGAAGGAATCAGTGCACTGCGTGACGAGTCGGATAAAGACGGTATGCGCATTGTTATTGAAGTTAAGCGCGATGCAGTGGGTGAAGTTGTCCTGAACAACTTATATTCCTTGACTCAATTGCAAGTTTCTTTTGGTATCAATATGGTGGCTCTACATCAAGGGCAACCGAAAATACTGAATTTAAAAGATATCATTGCTGCTTTTGTGCGTCACCGTCGTGAAGTTGTCACTCGTCGTACGATTTTCGAATTGCGTAAAGCGCGTGACCGTGCTCATATCCTTGAAGCACTGGCAATCGCACTTGCTAATATTGACCCAATTATTGAATTGATCCGTAAAGCACCAACGCCAGCTGAAGCTAAAGCAGGGTTGATTGCACGTTCTTGGGATCTGGGTAATGTAGCGGCAATGCTAGAGCGTGCAGGTGATGACGCAGCTCGTCCTGAGTGGTTAGAACCACAGTTCGGTGTTCATGAGGGGCAATATTTCCTGACTGAGCAACAAGCCCAAGCTATTTTGGATTTACGTCTCCAAAAATTAACCGGTCTTGAGCACGAAAAACTACTGGAAGAGTACCGTGATCTTCTAGTACAAATTGAAGCTTTACTGTTTATTTTACGTAGTCCTGAACGTTTGATGGAAGTGATTCGCGAAGAGTTAGAAATTATTCGTGATACTTATAATGATCCTCGTCGTACAGAAATTACAGAAAATACCGCAGACATCAATATTGAAGATTTGATCAATCAAGAAGATGTGGTAGTGACATTATCTCACCAAGGTTATGTGAAATATCAGCCTCTGTCTGATTACGAAGCACAGCGCCGTGGTGGTAAAGGTAAATCTGCTGCACGAACAAAAGACGAAGACTTCATTGAACGCTTATTGGTCGCCAATACGCACGACACCATCTTGTGTTTCTCAAGTCGTGGGCGTTTGTATTGGATGAAAGTTTATCAGTTGCCAGAAGCGAGTCGTGGTGCTCGTGGTCGTCCAATTGTTAACTTATTGCCACTTGAGCAAGATGAACGCATTACTGCTATCTTACCTGTACGTGAATATGAAGAGGGTTATAACGTCTTCATGGCAACGGCGAGTGGTACTGTGAAGAAAACACCTTTACAAGAGTTTAGCCGCCCAAGAAGTGCCGGTATTATTGCAGTGAACTTGAATGAAGGTGATGAACTGATTGGGGTTGATTTAACCGATGGTTCAAATGAAGTCATGCTGTTCTCTGCACAAGGTAAAGTTGTGCGCTTCGCTGAAGATGCTGTTCGCCCAATGGGACGTACTGCAACGGGTGTTCGTGGAATTAAATTAATGGATAACGATAAAGTCGTATCCTTGATCATTCCACGTGGTGAAGGCCATATCTTAACTGTCACAGAAAATGGTTATGGTAAACGTACTGAAGAAGCAGAATACCCAACTAAATCGCGTGCAACTCAAGGGGTTATCTCTATCAAAGTGAGTGAGCGAAACGGTAATGTTGTTGGAGCTATTCAAGTTGATGAAACTGACCAAATCATGATGATTACGGATGCCGGCACATTAGTTCGTACCCGTGTATCTGAAGTGAGCGTCGTTGGCCGTAATACGCAAGGTGTGACCTTGATTAGAACAGCTGAAGATGAAAAAGTGGTTGGTTTACAACGTGTTGCTGAAACAGATGATGATGAAAATAATGATGATGAGAATGCGATTGAAAACACTGAAGAAAACGGTGTTGATGATGCAAATATCGACGATCAAGAGTAATTATCGCGTTTAATTTAATGAACGGGTAGCATATTAGCTGCCCGTTTTAGTTTCTAGTCTAAATTTCTTAGTTTTATTACTTTTCATGTCTGTCGCTTTTTTATTATGTAATCGAGTATAATTAGCGATCATCGTATCGAATATACAGGAAAACGCTTGAGATACTTACCCTCGTTTAAAACATCACTTAGACTTTCTCGGGATTTATTTCGTATCCTCGGCTTGATGTTGTGGGGCATGGGTGCTTTTATCACTTTATTTTTCCTTTATTCGCAATTTAATGAATACAAATCTGATCTTCGCCAGCAGTTCTATTCTGGGTATGAAAACCTACAAGTCTATATACAGCAAACGGCGGCGACACTGAATTCTATTCAGTCGATGACTGATCTGTACCAAATAAAGCTGCAAGAATCGACAGAGGAAAATACTTTTACGAGTAAATTTATGGAATTGCCAAATGCCTCTAATTACTCGTTCTATAAATTAACTCCGAATACGGATTGTGATCATTTTAGGGATAAAGCTGAAAACTATTTGCAGGCTTTTGAACAACTGAATTATTTTTGGAAAGAGAGTATTGCAGCGCCTCAAGCTTTAAACCATGTCTTTTTAGTGGGTTCGAAAAGTTATTGTCTGGTGGATTATCCTATTCGTTCTACAATATCGGATATAGAAATACTAAAAAAAGTTAGCTACGAAAGTGTGCGAACTTATCAAGGTTTAAGGCTACAAGGTAAAGAGCGTAAGCTATTTACCATTACGCATGGTGCTCAGCCGGATTATGGGCAGGTTTACTTAATTCAAGCAATCAAGCACGATAATCTGCTCCCCGCATTTATTGGGTTAGAACGTTCAATTAATTTAAATCAGTTTAATATACGGCGAAATAAGGCTATCGAAATATTGATAATTAACGACTATAACCAGCCTGTTTTATATTCACCTACAGATATCAATCCTAAGAGCTCTGCATTGCTCAATATTTCTGAGCCTTCATTTTTCGGTTTTAACTCAGATTACTCAAAATTAATCTTCAAAAAAAGGTTAGCACCTTCTCAAATTACGGTCATTTTCTCAATTGCGACGTCGGAAATATTAGCGAGTTTAGAAAACACCATTTTTTACGGTATCCTCCTAAATATTTTTACGGGTGGGCTGATTTTCTTTTTAATTTGGTTACTTGAAAGGAAAATGCTAGAACCCGCAGAGAACACTGCGATACGGCTTGAGGAACATGAACAATTCAACCACAAAATTGTAGCATCAGCACCGGTCGGTATCATCATTTTAAGATTAACAGATGGTGGTAATATTCTCAGTAATGAATTAGCCCATGACTATTTTCGGCTGTTAAATGATGATGATAAACAGCGAATATTGACAATTATTCGCCAAAAATCGAGCAATTATATAGATGTGGTGACAACCAACGGCACACACTTACAAATTAGCTTTGTAAACTCTCGATACCAAAATGAAGATGTCGCTATTTGTGTATTAGTTGACATTAGCATTCGTGTTCAAATGGAAAAATCGCTACAAGATGTAGCCGATGCGGCGGAACAAGCAAACCATGCTAAGTCAATGTTTTTAGCGACAGTTAGTCATGAATTAAGAACGCCGTTATATGGAATTATTGGTAATATAGAATTACTACAACGTTATGAATTACCTGAGAAAGCAACACGCTTAGTCTCAACTATGGATAATTCATCTTCACTTTTATTGCAGATTATTAGTGATATTTTAGACTTTTCGAAAATTGAATCTAAGCAATTGAAAATAGAAAGCAAATTGTTTAATTGTCGAGAGGTTTTTGCGTTTGTATTAGCAAATTACCTGCCATTAGTCACGAAGAAAAAAATATCTTTATATTCTTTTATTGAGCCTAATATACCTGATCTCATTTTGAATGACCCTGTTCGTTTACAACAAGTGATTTCTAACATTGTTAATAATAGTATTAAGTTTACAGAATCAGGTTTTGTATTGCTTTATGTATGGAAAGATGAGAATTATTTAAAGATTGAAATACGTGATTCAGGGATTGGAATGACACATGCGGTGGTCATGAAGTTGTTTGATCCATTCTTTCAAGTTTATGACCAAAATAATATGGGCCATAAAGGAACTGGTTTAGGTCTAGCTATTTGCGAAAAACTGGTTAACCTCATGGATGGTGACATTGAGGTCAGTTCCCAAATTGGACTTGGTAGTTCATTTACTATTCGAATTCCTTTATATGGTCAAGAATATCTTAAGAAAAATATTCCAGAATACCGGGCTCATTATCGGATTGCAGTTTCGTGTCGAAATGAATTTTTAATGAACTTTCTTTTGCGTTTATTAAGCCAAGAACAATTTTCTGTTGTCCGCCATAATGCAACGGATAAGACACAACATTATGATCTCTTAATAACTGATTATGAGCAGGCTGAAAGGGGCATTTGTGAACATCATATCCAATTATCAAGTATTTATGCCGGTGAACTCCATCAAATAAAACAAAACCAGTGGA
Organism: Providencia sp. PROV109; assembly: GCF_033681625.1. NCBI lineage: Bacteria > Pseudomonadati > Pseudomonadota > Gammaproteobacteria > Enterobacterales > Morganellaceae > Providencia > Providencia sp. PROV109. The sequence goes on along the minus strand of NZ_CP096320.1, from coordinate 2,839,886 downwards.
TTTATAATACATATCAATTAGATAAATTACCTATCTTAATTGATAAAGCCATCATGAAAACGGCCGAACAATCGCTGAAAAATAGTACAGTAAATCCATCATTGGTTGCTGACCATTCGTTAAGTGAACATCATGTATTAATTGTCGATGACCATCCAATTAATAGAGCATTATTGAGTGAACAATTAGCGACTATCGGTTTTACTACAGGCACAGCGATAGATGGGCTAGATGCATTAAAATATTTAGATAATCATCATGTTGATATTGTTTTAACGGATGTAAATATGCCAAATATGGATGGCTACCAGTTGGCAAAGGAACTGCGTCGTTTAGAGTTCAATTTACCCGTTATCGCATTAACTGCTAATGCAATGGCAGAAGAAAAGCAACGCTGTATTAACGCAGGAATGAATGATTGTTTATCAAAACCGACAACAATTGCAATTTTACGTGAGACTTTGACGCGCTATTGTTGAATGTGAGTAAAAAAGGACGCAAAAATAAAAACCCATAACTGGGTTTTTATTGGCGTAGTCTTATAGTTAAAATGAAATTTACTCTGAAGGCGAGTTATCAATACTGACAGAAGAAAGGTAATTCAGTAGCGCTATATCATTTTCAACACCTAATTTCAGCATAGCTGATTTTTTCTGGCTACTGATTGTTTTTATACTGCGGTTAAGTTTCTTTGCAATTTCAGTGACCAAAAAACCTTCAGCAAACAAACGTAGCACTTCACTTTCTTTTGGTGATAAACGTTTATCGCCATAGCCGCTTGCATTGACTTTTTCTAACAGTTTGCTCACGCTTTCTGGTGTAAATTTTTTGCCTTTCTGTAAAGCCGCTAAAGCTTTAGGTAAATCAGCTGGCGCACCTTGTTTTAACACAATTCCTTCAATATCCAGCTCTAAAATAGCGCTAAGAATGGCAGGGTTATTGTTCATAGTGAGAACAATAATTGACAGGTCAGGATAATGCCGCTTGATGTATTTGATCAAAGTAATACCATCGCCATATTTGTCACCTGGCATAGATAAATCAGTAACTAGTACGTCTGCGTTTAAACGTGCTAAGTTATTAATCAAAGAGGTTGAGTCCTCAAATTCCCCTACGATATTCACCCATTCAATTTGTTCAAGTGATTTTCTGATGCCGAAAAGAACGATAGGGTGATCATCGGCAACAATGACATTTAGGTTATTCATATTATTGGTTACCTTCTGGCATTAGTTTTTTGACTGAATTATCCAGCACGCTAATGCAATTTTTTATTTCCAATCCGTTTTCATCTGCTATGTAACGCTCCAAATCTTCACAAAGTTCATGAAGATAAGTAAATTCGAGCATAGCAAAAACTCCTTTTAAACGATGTGCAGTGTTTTTCAATTCGGTCAAATCCTCAACACTTTCACTATTATACAGTTTATTAATATCTATCGGTACTGTTGTGATAAACAAATCTCGATATCCGCTATTTGCCAGTGCTAATTGATAACTTGTAATTGCATTTTCAATTGATTCATTCGAGTTCTGTGAAAGCGCTTGAGTACTAACATGGTCTGGAGGCAAAATATCAGCATGCTCATGCTCTGCGTTTTCGATCAATAATGAGATAGCATCAATTAATTCATCAGCAAAATTGTAGTTAGTTTCGATATAATGAGGTTGTAATTGATTAATCCCTAAAAGAGTACCATTTACTTTAACAATATTTTCAAAACATTCCTCATTATTATCAGTTATCAAAAGATCCCAGTCGGTGTGAGGGGAGCTTTCACTTAAGTCCAAATATTCTGCTCCATAATTTGTTAATATGTTCCTAACAATCCGTGAGATATCTGCATTATGTATATTTAAGCGTATACAAACATCTTCCAATAAAGCTGGGAAGTCTTTGACGAGCATTTCTTTAGCTGCAGGAAGCGTAATTTCATAATGAGTGCCTATTGCATCACTAGAACGAATAGAAAAAGTACCATTCATTTTTTTAACCAGTAACTTACATAAATAAAATGTTATGCCTGAACGCGTAAAGTTAGAAGCATTCAAAATTTGCCCAGTAAAAGGACTGTGTAAATTACTAAGCTCAAGATTACTGACCCCAGTTCCACTGTCTTTAATACTCAATAAAATTACATTTTTATTGGCATCATAAGATAACGCGAATGAAATTTTTCCAAAAGAGGTTGTCGCAATAGAATAATCCCAAATTAGTTGTATTAACTGTTTTAAATAATCAGGGTTTGCCATGATCAGTGAATCTGGATTGAGATTATTATGAAAATAAAGTGCTAACCCCTTGTTATTGCATTGGGATAAATTTTGTTTCAAAAACTCGCTAACAAGATTACTGATAGAAACGTTTTCAGTTTTTACTGAGCTAGCTTGAGACTCAAGCTGATTTAATAAGTTAATGTTTTTAAACCAGCGATTGATATAAAAAAGCTGACTTTCAATTTCTAAAATAAATGCGCGGTTATTTACGCTGACTATTTCGGATAATTTAGTTAATTGTTCATCCACCTTAATTAGTGAGGGTAATATCTCAGTACACATATTCTCAAATACAATCTTACGCATGTGAATATTTTTTTTGTACTCACGATTCGCTAATTCTTGACGTTTTTGGGTCAAGGCTTCTTTGTCTTTGTCGATAATAATAAAGAGAACGGTATTGGGTTTTGTCATGCTATTGACAAGAATAACTTCATAGATAATATTCTCGATAGAAACTTGGATAACATCATGGTTTTCTATCGCCATTTCTTTAATGTGAATAAGATCCATAGAAGGTAATAACTGGTTAGCAATATCATTGCTCAGAATCTTTTTGTTAGTATTAAAGTCATAAACCAAAATACCGTATGAAATATGGCTGATAATATCGCTTGTCAATGATTCATTAAAACTCAGCTCTTGCAACATATTTGTATTGGGCGAAATAAGGCGCTTACGAATGAATAGCATGATCAGTAAAGCGAAGAAGATCATAATAAGCATGCCTGTCATTAGCCATAAGTTATAGCCAATAACATTAAAGATAATGCTTTTTAATGAGACATGGTAATAAAGTTGATAGCTGGTGCCATCAATAGGGTGGGAGAAAATGAGGTTAGTTCCGACCCAAGTTGTATGAGGTTCATTGCTTCCTGTGCTTGCAGGGCGTGTATTAATCGTAAAAAAATCCCCATTTAAATTTGGAGGGATCAGTGAATTGATAGAAATATCAAAGGATATGACACTCGTTAGCTGCCCTGGAGAATTAAACATTAGCCGGTAAGTATAGTAAAAAAGGTTATCGGGGGAGTACTTTTGAATATTTGAAATTATTTCCCGTCGGTCTAATAATGTTGATTGAGTCAACATATCAGCACGTTTTTCTTCAGCAGTTAATGTGAGATAACTTTCTTTAAAGCGTAGCTCAGGTTTAAGAATTGAATGAGTGGTCACTAAGACTAGGGTATTGTCTAAGCCATTGAGATAATACATTGAGTTATATTCATTACGGGCTCCCCAGACAATCTCCATATAATTTGCAAGTTTAGATGCTAAAACATTACTACTTTGCTTATTATTGCCAAATACAATAGCATCGATGGATTGGTTGGCACTACTTAGCCAAAAAATATCATGGCGTATTCCTGTCACGGCAAGCTGATCAGCGGATGGGGTAGAGGATTTATTATTGGCAATTTTGTAGATATGGCTTGCTTGATAACGATAATCTTCGATTTGATACGCTAACCGACTAGCCATACTGTTCAAACTAGCCTGACGGCTTTGAACCAATGCTTGATAGTAGTTAAATAGTGATAAACAAAGCATCACTATCAGCAGTAAAATAAATGCTGCGAAAATACGAAAAAGAGTGTTTGGCTTTAATAATGATTGTTTGTACATACTGTAGCAAGTCGTCCCATCGGCAAAAGTATTATTAGGTTAAAAATCATACGCCTAGAGAAAGGATAGACACCGATTTTGCACAGATGTTACCATTTTTCTTGGAAAAGAGAGAGCAATTGAGTGAAGATTAGCCAAACGAAGTAAAAAAATCAATTTTTTTACTTTCAGGGGTAGACAAGTTGCTGGGATTCCTCCATAATCGCGCCCCATGGAGAGATGGCCGAGCGGTCGAAGGCAGCGGTCTTGAAAACCGCCGATGGGAAACCATCCTAGAGTTCGAATCTCTATCTCTCCGCCATATTCGCCGGCTTAGCTCAGTTGGTAGAGCAACTGACTTGTAATCAGTAGGTCACCAGTTCGACTCCGGTAGCCGGCACCAAATAAGAACCCGTTACATTTAATAGATGTAACGGGTTTTTGTGCATAGAAAACCCCCAGCTAGGCTGGGGGTTCCGTAAAGCTTTCAGCTTTGAATAAGATATTAAAACCCCTTTTGATTTGTTAAAACACCTTGCGGTCTGGCAACTGCAAGAGTCAAACAAAAAATCAAAAGGGGGTCCCAATGGGGGACGAAAAGAGCTTAGCGCATACACGATGGAATTGTAAATATCACATTGTTTTCGCCCCAAAGTATAGAAGGCAAGTTTTCTACGGTGAAAAACGTAGGGCGATAGGTAGTATTTTAAGGAAATTGTGTGAGTGGAAAAATGTCAGGATAGTGGAGGCAGAATGTTGTGTTGACCATATACACATGCTTCTAGAAATCCCACCCAAGATGAGTGTTTCGAGCTTTATGGGGTATTTAAAAGGAAAAAGTAGCCTAATGCTTTATGAGCAATTTGGGGATTTAAAGTTTAAATATCGAAATAGAGAGTTTTGGTGCAGAGGGTACTATGTTGATACGGTAGGAAAGAATACGAAACGAATACAAGAATATATAAAACATCAGTTAGAACAGGATAAATTGGGAGAGCAATTGTCGATCCCCTATCCGGGCAGCCCGTTTACGGGCCGTAAGTAATCCATAGATGCAAATGTCAGGGCCGTTATGCGCCTGTTAGGGCGCGGCTGGTAACAAAGCCTTATAGGCGCATATTAAAAACCTCCGGCTATGCCGGAGGATATTTATTTCTTGCTTGTAATCCATATTATTTAACTACCTTTAGTCGCTGATGTGACAAACTTCTGGCTCCATCACCAAAAGAACATCAATTTTTCTTTCCATCGCTGATTGTGGTGGCTTCTTGAAAGCACCAATAAAAAGTAACGATTAAATTGACAAAAATCAGCAAAAAAATTCGCAAAATGACAAAAGTGCATATTAATAGTGAGATTAATTAAGCCATATATGTGATAATTTTATCTGTTCCTTGCAGTTTAAGTGATTATGTTGTTGGCCTAACCGATGCATAGTTTTGATGAATAGAAAACGAACTTCACAGAGCTATTTATTAATTAGCCATATTAAAAATCAAATATTGCTTAATGGCTTGGAAAGATTATTCGGCTGTTATCTACTCGAAAGGGAGATGAACTGCAAGGTATTCAGATAGTTATGGGTGAAAACCCATCTTGTTGTAGTAATCATGTTGAATTTAAAAGACTAAATATTGTCTAAAATAGCGTGCATTCTGCAAAGGCGAAGTATTGGGAGATATAATGTACGCCAAAAACCCATTTTCACTGAAATTGGTCCACCCGAAGTATGTAGTAACTTGGGTGGGAGTTTTTATCTTATTTTTATTAGTTCAATTGCCGTATAAATGGCAAATGTGGCTTGGTGCTTTTTTAGGCAGTAATTCACGGTATTTTATTAAAAGAAGAGTATCAATCATTAAGCGAAATTTAGAATTGTGTTTCCCAAATAAAAACAAAAATGAAATAGATACTTTGGTGAATGATAACTTAAAATCTTTAGGTATCGCATTATTTGAAACTGGGATAGCCTGGTTTTGGAGTGATAAAAAAGTTAAAAAATTATTTCAAGTAAAAGGAATGTCCAATTACTTAGATGCTATTGCTAAAAATAAAGGTGTGATTATTGTTGGGGTCCATTTTATGTCACTTGAACTCGGTGGCCGGATTATGGGGCTTTGTTTTCCTGTTAATGCAATGTATCGTCCTCATAACAATAAAGCGATGGAATATATTCAGACAAAAGGACGGTGTCGTTCTGGTAAAGGAATGATTGATCGTAAAAATTTAAAATTTATGGTTCAAGAGTTAAAAAGTGGTAAATCCATATGGTTTGCACCGGACCAAGATTTTGGAAGAAAAGGCACGATATTTGCGCCGTTTTTTTCTGTCAAAAATAGTTCCACGTCAAAAGGAACCTCAATACTTGCTCAATTATCTAAATCTCCAACACTCACGGTAACATTATTGAGAAATAAGAGCGGTGCTAATTATGATTTGGTACTGGGAAAAGAAATACTAGAATACCCAAGCTCTGATGCATTACAGGATGCAACAATAATTAACTCTATCTTAGAGGTTGAAATAATGAAAGCGCCCGAGCAGTACCTTTGGGCTCATCGACGGTTTAAAACCCGGCCTGAAGGGGAAGTGTCGCTTTATAGCTAGTTTTATATTTATCTTATGGCACTTTAAAGTTCATAATAAAAAACGAGATAAACACATGTTTTATCTCGTCTATTAATAATTTATAGCCTTGTTTAGCACAAGGTTATCGTTATAACCAGCTGTGTAGCATAAAGTATGATAATGAAAATATAAAAATTACCATTAGGTGTTGGAGCACCTTTAAAAACAAAAGAAATCTTCTTACTTGATTCATTGTTTCCTGCTTTGGCGAATATAATAAACGGCTAATTAAAACTCTTTTTTAGTGTAGTTCCACTAATAATAAAATACCAATTTCCATTTAAAAAATTAAAAAAATGTGAAATAAATTACACTTAATAAGTAAAAATAACTAAGTTAATGAGTAATTAATAAATAATAAAATATCTGGTCATTTATTACGTAAAATACGTAAAAATCGAATAGCCTTCAATAACGATGTTAATCGAAGACTATTCTAATATAGAGTTACTTTAGAATAAACTAAAAACTTTCTTCATATTCACGAGCTTTTTTATCGTCATAGTTATGTTCCCATTTGGCAATAACAAGTGCGGCTAGCGCGTTGCCTACAACGTTAAGTGCAGTACGTGCCATATCAAGAATTCTGTCAACACCCGCAATGAATGCTAACCCTTCTAGTGGGATACCGACACTTCCTAATGTGGCAAGCAGAACAACAAATGAAACTCCAGGGACACCCGCAATGCCTTTAGATGTGATCATAAGGGTAAATACTAAGATTAGTTCTTGCCCAATGGAGAGTTCGATACCATAGAGTTGGGCAATAAAAATAGCAGCAATACTTTGGTATAATGTAGAGCCATCTAAGTTAAATGAATAGCCAATTGGAATAACAAAGCTTGTTACGGATTTAGGAGCGCCATATTTTTCCATTTTATCCATAATACGAGGAAGTACGGTTTCAGAACTGGCTGTTGAGTAAGCGAGCAATAACTCATCTTTTAATATTTTCATTAAAGTGAAAATATTTATTCGACAATAACGAGCGACTAATCCTAGTACAACTACAGCAAAAAATATAATTGCACAATGGACGAGGATAACAAGTTTTAATAAAGGAACTAATGATGAAAAGCCGAAGTTAGCGACGGTAACGGATATTAATGCGAAAACCCCGATTGGGGCATACATCATAATCATATTTGTTACACGGAACATTGTTTCAGAGAAAGTCTGTAATACATTGAGTAACGGTTGTTTCTTCTCTGATGGTAAAGAAGAGAGCCCCAAGCCAAATAATACAGCAAAAAAGATGACTGGTAGCATATCACCACTTGCCATCGCTGCGAAAATGTTACTCGGAACTAAAGTTAAGATCGTATTAATGATCCCCGAAGGGTGGCTTTCGACTTCTTGAGTGGTTTTTTCATATTGAGAAATATCGACTTGCGTTAATTGCGACATATCGATACCAACACCAGGTTGGAATATATTGGCAAAAGAGATACCGACGATAATGGCAATTGTAGTGATAATTTCGAAATAAAGGATAGTTTTAAAGCCGAGAGAACCTAATTGCTTAGTATTACCAACCCCGGCTATTCCAACAATTAGAGTCGATATAACAATAGGAACAACAATCATTTTGATTAACTGAATAAATATTTTACCTGCCGGGGAAAGAATATTTAGAATCAACCAATCTTTGTACTCTGTATTATCATGTAAAAGTGCACCAGCAATAACACCTAAAATAAGAGCAACCAGTATTTGCCATCCTAGGCCAAATTTAAACAGTTTCTTTTTAGTCACTTGGTTTAATGTCATAATGAAATCTCATTTTATATTAATAATTTTTATGTATGTGTTGTTATTATCATAAATTTTATATCGAATATTCGAGAAAACTACAACTATTAACTCGATAAATTTGAGTAATTTCAATATGTAATTTATATCAATATGTTTATTATGTTAAATTTAAATAGTAAAATAGCGATGCGTGTTAAATATTATGGATTTTTGTTAATTATTAGTGGATTTTAAGGTGAAGTTGTCATTTTAATTAAATGTAAGCAATTGTTTTAGATTGTTAATGATATTGCTTTTTTGTTACTTATTTTTTCGCGAATAAAACTAGATAGAGTGAAAAACAACCTCTAAAAATAATCTTTTTATTGAAAAGTCAGCAGAATATAATTTTCTGTATAACTCATTCAATTTAATAAGTTAATAAAAAAAGAATTTAATTTGAGCTAATCATTATTAGAAGAATAGGAATTATTAAAATATCAAGGTATGACTATAAATGACCACCTACTAAAGTTTATGTAATGAAATTAGTAAGGGATGAGCGAGTTAAATAAGAAAACTATTAATATTAAAGCAACTCAAAGTGCAGATTGTTTCCGTTTAAATGCAGCGAGTAATGTGCGTTCAGAAAGGTCTAAGTAATCACGTAACATATTAGAGGCATCTAAATTTTGGCCAGACTCTAATAATCTAAGAATAGAATGGTTTTTATCAATATAGGGAGCATATAAAATTTTAGGGTCATTAAGATGACCAAAGGCCAGCCGTAATTCAGCGGACACATTACGGTATAATTTAATTAAGCGTTCGCTGTCAGATAGCTCAACAATGGCAGTATGAAATTTCATATTTGCAGTTCCTACACCCACCCAATTTTCTGTCTTTTCATGTTCACGAGCTTCTTGAACAGCATCTTTCATTTTTTGAACTGATGGATGCAAGGCATATGCATGAGTTAATGCATCACATTCAATGAGTCGGCGAACTTGATAAATATCGATAATGGCAGCCATATCAGGCACTGAGACAAATACGCCCTTATTTGGGGCATAAGTTAATAAACCTTCCTGTGTGAGTACGCGAAAAACTTCTCGCAATGTATTTCGAGAAATATCGAGCTCCTCACTTAATGCTGCTTCAGATAAGCGTTGACCTGGTGTGATCTCCCCAACTGTTATCTTATGGCGTATAACTTCTGCAATAGTGACAGATAAAGTTTGTGCAACAGGTTGTTTTTTCATAATAAAGGCTAATTTTAGTCTCAGGGGTGATAAGGCGTTATATTCACATATTCAAGTTATAGCAGCAAGTTTCCTTTCTCTTTTACTTATTCCATTCCATGTATTTGCACAAGAATAGTGAAATTTAAATTTATTGCATCAATTTGGTGCAATTTACTCGATAAACATTATGGTTTGTCAGCCAAAATTGTTAAAAAAGTGATCTCGTCTTGATTTTTAAACCAGCAATTACGATTTTTATTGATTGTTTATTCATCATTCAATACTAATTGTTCAACAATCCATTAAAAATGAATTAACAATATAGCTAACAAGTAGAACAATGGCACGATAATTGCCTTAGTGATTGTGACATCAACAACTACATCAATAATTAAAACAATAACTATTAGAGGAGTATTCATATGGCAGCTCAAGAAAGTGCACCAAGTACTGCTGAATATGTGAAAAGCCGCCGTTCATCACTGATAAGCGCAATTTTTTTAATGGCAACCTCAGCCATTGGGCCTGGGTTTATCACACAAACTGCGACTTTTACCGTGACATTAGGAGCCGCTTTTGCCTTCGGGATATTAGCGTCTATTGTGATTGACTTCATTGTGCAGCAAAACATATGGCGGGTTGTTACCCTGACTAAAATGCACTCATCCGAAATTGCGAATGCCACAATTCCTGGGAGTGGCTATTTATTAGCGATATTAGTTATTTTTGGCGGGCTAATATTTAATGTTGGCAATATAGCTGGTGCAGGTTTAGGGCTTAATGCGTTAGTCGGATTAGACCCGAAATGGGGCGGTTTGATTAGTGCATTATTGGCAATTTATATTTTTTCTTCTCGTAAGGCCAGTACCTTTATCGACAGGTTAATCATTGGGTTAGGTGTAGTGATGATTGGCTTAACTTTATTTGTCGCTATCGCATCAAACCCACCTGTTGGAGAAGCATTACGTCAAAGCGTATTACCTGACACAGTTGATTTTGCCATGATAACCACTATTGTTGGGGGCACTGTTGGGGGATATATCTGTTATGCAGGCGCTCATCGCTTATTGGATAAAGGCGCAGTAGGTATTGAAAACATTAAAGTTGTTTCTAGCGCAGCCACAAAAGGCATCTTAGTTGTTGGGTTGATGCGTTACATTTTGTTCTTGGCTATCTTAGGTGTGGTAGCCAGTGGTGTGACTATTGATATTTCAGGGCAGGCTGCAAACCCTGCATCTCAAGCATTTCAGGCTGCCGCTGGTAATTTTGGTTTACGTATTTTTGGTTTAATTCTATGGGCTGCTGCACTCACCAGTGTGATTGGTGCAGCGTATACCTCAATGAGCTTCTTAACGGCATTTAAGTCCTCTATTACAGAAAGGCAGCGTAATGTTGCAACTATTATATTCATCGCAGTTTCTCTGATTGTTTATTTATCCATGGGAACAGCCCCCGCTGCATTATTAGTTTTTGCTGGTGGTTTCAATGGGTTAATTTTACCTATTGGTTTAACTTTATTTGTTTATATCGGCTGGAAGCGCTCAGATTTAATGTCGGGTTACCATTATCCACGTTGGTTATTATGGTCAGGTGTCGTGACATGTGCGCTAACTTGGTATATGGGCGCGATGTCTGTCGGTGCAATCTTTAATTATCTGAAATAACTCAAGGAGTAGCCATGAAAAAGCAAATTGATTTAAATAGCGACCTTGGGGAGAGTTTTGGACAATGGGAAATGGGCAATGATACCGCCATTCTTCCCGTTGTTAGTAGTGCGAACATTGCCTGCGGTTTTCATGCAGGCTCACCTGAAGGGATATTAAAAACCCTTAACGCGGCGAAGGAAAATGGTGTTGCTGTTGGTGCTCATGTTGGTTATCCCGACTTAGTGGGATTTGGTCGACGTAATATGGATATTGCATCGAGTGAATTAACTGCAGACGTGATTTATCAAATTGGTGCATTACAAGGGTTAGCAACCGCAGCAGGGGCACAAGTTTTATATGTTAAGCCTCATGGTGCACTGTATAACACGATTGCTCATGATAAACGCCAAGCAATGGCCGTTATTGATGCGATATTAGCCATTGATAAGCAATTGATATTAGTGGCATTAGCAGGGTCACCATTAATTGAGTGGGCAAGAGAATGTGGCTTAAATGTGGTCGCAGAAGCTTTTGCTGATAGAGCTTATAACAGTGATGGCACATTAGTATCTCGAAAATTAGCTGGTTCAGTATTACATGACCCACAGATAGTTGCAGACCGCATGTTGCAGCTGGTCATGGAAGGCGGTGTGATGTCAATTGATGGAAAATTTACACCTGTTGATGCGGGGTCAATTTGTGTTCATGGCGATAGCCCTGGTGCTCTTGAAATGGCAAAACAGGTGCGTGCCGTACTAGAAAAACAAGGTATTGAAATTTATGGTTTTGCTCACAAAGGAGACCACGAATGACACAGCTAATGAAGGCATCACTGCAGGCCATTGAAGCCGCTCGCCATGCACGCCAAGCCATCCGTGAGGGATATGACAAACCAACAGCAGGCCTTGCCCCGGGCATGACCCAAGCCAATATGATTGCATTGCCACGTGACTGGGCATTTGACTTCTTATTATACGCTCAGCGTAACCCAAAGAGCTGCCCTGTTCTTGATGTATGTGAGGCAGGGAGCTGGCAAACGGTTTTAGCTGAAGGTGCTGATTTACGTACTGATATTCCACGTTACCGTGTGTGGGAGAAAGGACAGCTAGTAGATGAAATTACGGATGCGACAGAAATTTATCAGCAACATCCTGATTTAGTAACTTTTTTAATTGGTTGTAGCTTTACATTCGAAACGCCAATGATTGAAGCGGGTATTGATGTACGGCATATCACGGATAAATCCAATGTTCCTATGTATAAAACCAATCGCTTATGTCGTCCAGCAGGGCGTTTACAAGGTGAATTAGTGGTTTCAATGCGACCAATACCCGCACATCGCGTTGCTGATGCAGTAAGTATCACTGGCCGGTTTCCCGCAGTGCATGGCACTCCTGTTCATATTGGTGCGCCAGAACAATTAGGTATTGCTGACATTATGCAGCCTGACTTCGGTGATGCGGTTCGTATTGAAGAGGGCGAAATTCCCGTTTTTTGGGCTTGCGGTGTAACGCCTCAAGCGGCAGTAATGAAATCTGGGGTTCCATTCGCATTAAGCCATGCACCCGGTTACATGTTTATTACGGATGTACCTGATGCCGCATATCACATATAGAGGTGCCAATTGAGATTTTTACCCGTCAATTTAAGTGCTTTTATGGTGGAGTTGGAAAGTCTTGAACAAACAATGGCATTGACTGATTCTTTAACAGAAATGCCCATTTATGGGATTGATGAAATAACACCAGCAGCAAGGACGATTTTAATTCGTTACAACCCGTTCAGGATTGATGTAAATGAGTTGGTTGAAAAGATATCGGTTAGGGATGTGTCGAGAAGAGTTGGTAAGGCCAGTAAATTGGTCACTATCCCTGTTCATTACAATGGAGAGGATCTTTCGGATGTTGCAGCGCATTTAGGGATATCCACTGCAGAAGTGATACGTCGTCACACAGAAAATGAATTTCAGGTTGCATTTAGCGGTTTTGCTCCGGGTTTTGGTTACATGGTGTCGAAAGGCGCTAATCTGAATGTTCCAAGGCGTCAATCACCAAGAGTGCGTATCCCTGCGGGATCTGTTGCCTTAGCCGGGGAGTTTAGCAGTGTTTATCCACAAGCTAGCCCAGGGGGATGGCAGTTAATCGGTGTGACTGAGCTATTAATGTGGGATATCAATCGACCAGAACCCGCACTCGTTCAGGCAGGCATGCGGGTAAACTTTGTTGATGCAACAAAAAGCCAGATTAGCTATAGCTTGCCAACTAAAGTAAGTATTGAAAAAAATGCTGAGAATGTCAGTGCTGATTTAACCGTTTTAGCGACAGGATTACAGGTTTTATTCCAAGATTTAGGGCGTATTGGCCAATCAGCATTAGGTATTTCAGAATCTGGCAGTATGGATAAATCGGCATTGCGTAGTGCAAATCGTATTGTGGGGAATAAATCAGACTCCGCCGTTTTAGAGATAACGCAAGGTGGGTTTAAGGCTCAAGCGCACAAAGACCTTATTGTTGCAGTGACTGGTGCACCTTGTACTATTGAGGTTCTTACGGAAGAAAACCAACAATATCAAGTTAATACTTATCAACCAATTCATTTAGCAAAAGGCGATACCATTAAATTAAGCCGCCCTAACAAAGGGGTACGTAGTTATTTCGCTGTGCGGGGTGGTTTTAACATTGAACCTATTTTATCAAGTTGCTCGTTTGATACGCTGGCACAAGTTGGCCCTGCCCCAATCAAGGTAGGTCAAACATTAACGGTTAATACTAATTCGTCTCCATTAGCCGTTTCATTAAATGAGACACCTGCTTTTGATTACCCAGCAGAAAATGATGTTGTGGTTTTGGATGTGATATTGGGACCTCGAACGGATTGGTTTACAAAACAAGCCGTTGGCCAACTAACAAGGCAATTATGGCAAGTCACTGCGTCATCAAACCGAATAGGCCTGCGCTTATCTAGTGAAAAACCGTTAGAGCGCGAACAACTACAGGAGTTACCAAGTGAAGGGACTTGCATTGGGGCTATTCAAGTGCCAGCAAATGGCCAGCCCGTTTTGTTTCTCAATGACCACCCTTTAACCGGCGGTTATCCCGTCATTGGCGCGGTATGTGAATACCATTTGGATTTAGCAGGGCAAATCCCTGTGAATGCCAAAATACGTTTTAATCCACTTGGTGAATTTAAAGTATTACAAGGGAGCCATTGTGCTTATGAAAATGAATAACAACAAAAAACATAAAGTATTGATTGCTAATCGAGGCGAAATTGCAGTTCGTATTATCCGTGCATGTCGTGATTATGGTTTCCAGTCTGTTGCGGTTTATGCGGACAGTGATATTGAAGCTCTTCACGTCAAAATGGCTGATGAAGCCTACGGGCTTGGGGGAAACTCGCCAGCAGAAAGTTATTTAAATATTGAAAAGTTGATTAGTATCGCTCAGCAGTCTGGTTCAACTATGGTGCATCCGGGGTATGGTTTTTTATCTGAACGCGCTGAATTTGCGCGTGCAGTTGAAGCCGCAGGGTTAATCTGGATTGGGCCTAGCGCAAACAGCATTGATATACTAGGGGATAAGGTTCAAGCTCGCCATATTGCAATGCAAGTCGGTGCACCGCTAGTGGTTGGTACAAAAGACCCTGTGAATAGTGCACAAGAAGTACTAGAATTTGCTCATCAATATGGTTTACCTATTGCCATTAAAGCGGCATTTGGTGGTGGTGGCCGAGGGCTAAAAGTAGCTTGGCAACTCCATGAAGTTGAAGAACTTTATCATTCAGCTGTGCGTGAAGCGACCGCGGCATTTGGCCGAGGTGAATGTTTTATTGAACAATTTTTGCATAACCCACGGCACATTGAAGCTCAAGTCATTGCAGATACGCATGGCAACGTGCTGGTGGTGGGAACACGTGATTGTTCACTACAACGGCGTAATCAAAAACTGGTTGAAGAGTCGCCAGCCCCTTTTTTATCGGAGAAGCAACAACAGCAAATTATCCAAGCCTCAACGGATATTTGCCGCAAAGCGGGCTATGTGGGAGCAGGAACCGTTGAGTTTTTGCTAAGCCAAGATGGAACGCTGTCATTTTTAGAAGTGAATACGCGCTTACAAGTTGAGCACCCAGTCACAGAGGAAACCGCAGGGATTGACTTAGTGATTGAGCAGTTACGTATTGCGGAAGGTTTACCTTTAAGTATTAATGAGATGCCGACTCCTCGAGGGCATGCGTTTGAATTTCGTATTAATGCCGAAGATGCTGGGAATGGTTTTTTACCGACCCCCGGCACTATTACTGTTTTTGATGCACCAATGGGGCCGGGAGTCCGTGTTGATAGTGGCGTAACGGCAGGGACTACAATACCGGGTACCTTTGATTCATTAATGGCTAAATTAATTGTCGTGGGGAGTACTCGTGACCAAGCCATTTTGCGTGCACGTCGAGCACTGGCAGAATTTAATATTGAAGGTGTTGCATCCGTATTACCATTCCATCGTGCAGTAATAGAACAAGCTGATTTTTGTGATAATTTTAGTGTACATACGCGTTGGATAGAGACTGAATTTAATGTGGAAATTCCACCAGCAAAACGGCAAATTCCATTATCGGATCCTGCGATGACTCGTACTTTTATTGAAATTGATGGGAAGCGTTGTGAGTTAGGTTTGCCCACTCAACTTTTTTCTGGTTTCTCAGTCAATAATTCAGCGGCATCCCATTCAGCTCCTCAATTAGTTGATAATCCTGATGCGGTCAACGCACCTATTTCCGGGATATTATTTAACTGGCTGATCCCTCAAGGAAATAATGTTTCTGAAGGGGATGTCATTGGTGTAATGGAAGCCATGAAAATGGAAGTGCAAATTGTTGCACACAGAACAGGAACGTTGAAGTATTGCGCTACTAAAGGGGATTTTGTTGAAGCAGAAAGCCCAATAGCTGAAATTATTTAGTTTGATGCCAATTAAGTTTGAGCTAAAGGAGTTAGCTCAAACTAACGGGAAATTCGCTCTGGCAGCGTTCTTAGAGGAAGATGAGGCGCAGGAATAGCATGTTTTTCTTCAGCGGTCATTTCATTGCTATCGCGGTAAACCTCACCACAGAGAAAGTAGAGATTCGGTCGTTTTGATTCTAGGTATTTTTTTCGGCTCATGCATTGTTCTTGTGTAAAAATAGTTTCAGTCACCGGTAATGCATCGCATGAATCCGTACCACAAGGGCTAACCCATAACGCCCAACCAATGAGTACCATATGTCCTGCCATTTACATTGCCTTCCTTAATAAGAACCAATATGAACCGCTGAAAGTGATGACTGCAAGTAACTATCTAATTCACATACGCATTATAGGTTAAATTCTAACATTGAGTTAACCAAATGTATGTATTTAGGCATGATGAATTGTTTCATTCACACTAAAAAGCAAATCGTTATAAATTAAAAAGTTGAGAATTATCATAAGTGGAAAATAAATGATTTGATAATAAATAAAGTAGTATATTGTTAAAATTACACTATCAATATTGCATGTTTTTTTGGTGTCAGATCGCAAAAAAACAAAATAATTATCTACAAACAGCCGATATTAGAGCTCAAGCCTGTCAATTAAGGCTATTTTTAACTAGGATTATGACAACCTCTAATAAGAAAATAGATAGGAATAAATCATGAATGCCATGGAAGAAGTGCTTTCATTTTGGTTTGAGGAATCGACACCAAGACAATGGTTTGAAAAAAGCGCTAAGTTTGATTTGACGATAGCACAACGGTTTGCTCATATCTGTGAACGCGCAGCTAAGGGAGAATTAGCTTATTGGCGGGCATCTATTCGTGGACGTTTAGCGGAAATTATTGTTCTAGACCAGTTTTCACGTAACTTATGGCGTGATACACCACGGTTTTTTGCTCAAGATGGGATGGCTTTAGCATTAGCGCAAGAGGCGATTAAGCAACATGATTATAACCTTCTGACGTTGTCACAGCGCAAGTTTGTTTTAATGCCATTTATGCACTCTGAATCCAGTTTTATACATTTACAGGCGGTTGAGCTATTTCGCATGCTGGGTGATGACGGTACATTAGATTTTGAAATGAGACATAAAGCGATTATTGATAAATTTGGCCGTTATCCTCACCGTAATGAAATTTTAGGTCGGCCATCAACACAAGAAGAAATTGCATTTTTACAAGAGCCAAACTCTTCTTTTTAGACTAAAACCAAATGAGCCCATATTTTGTTTAACTAGCTCATTTGGTTTAGTTTTTATTTAGCGAAATAATTCAGCCCTGACTGGCGATAATTCTAATTTCAATTGTAGTGATTTGAGGTAAATTTCAGTGATCTGTGCAAGGCTAGGGTAAAAAGTGGACTCTGTTTTGCTTTGCTGCACTAGCTCTAAATAGCGATACGCCCAAGGTAACAAATGTTGCTCAAATAGAGCAATAACAGCGCTGTCGTCCTCTTGCTCTGCTAACGCAGAAACTGCCATCATCATTAAGCCAAATTGGTCTTCAGGTTCACGGATTCCAGTATCAGTGACTAAACCTTTCGTTTGCAAAAAGTCGCGATAAGCCGCAGTTGACTCACCCATAATAGTATTATCATGCTCTAAGTACACAGAGCCCCAAGGCGGAGCAGGCATACTGCCTTGTCCTTCGAATAAGATGGAATAATCATAAGAGATATCATCAGGTTGTGTTTGTGACAACGAAGTACAAATAGCCTGAATTTTCTCTGGGTTATCCCATGTACATAACTGTGGTAGTTCACCCAAGACAGAGTAAACGTTACGTAAAGTGTCCGATTGCGGAGGGTAGTAGAAAAACGCACCAAGGATGCGGATCATTGTCGTGTCAATCATATTATTTTATCCGTCTTATTTCGCGCTAAAGCATGACATCATTATTTAATTTCCTGCTACTGTATCAATGCAGGTGGTGTTGAAGATATCTAAACAAAGAACCCCAAATGAGGTTCTTTTATGAAACACTATAACATAGTAATAACAATGCCTTACATGGTTATTTGCCACAAATTATAGAATGCAATGCGGCCAGCCAGTTCAGCTAATAATACTGCGGCGGCACAAGTTGCTAATGTCGCTTTTGGTGCGCGGTGCTTTAACGCCATACCAACGAAAGCAGCTAAAGCAATAGCTAAAACAACAACTTGGAAGCCCCAGAAGCCTGTTTGTTCACCGCTAAGAGCGGGACCTGTTTCTGCTAAAAAGGCTTGATAACCCGCACGGCTTGCAAAAATAGCAAAAGTACCAATTAAGAACGAAGCAATACCTAAGCCACGAGCACCGATTGCAATGGCGAGCGCACCGCCACCGACTAACATCGTCATCCACATTTGCAGTGTGGTATAACCGGTGTCCCAGTTAGCAATAGTGGCGATGTTGTACACTTGAGGTATTGACCAAACAAATGCAAGTCCAGAAACTACCGCGGCAATATTAGCCAGCTCACGTAATAACGTATGTTTGAAAAACAAAGTAAAAAATAACGTTGCAGCAGCGCACCCAACAAATACGCCACTTAAGAACGCTTCATTACTCATTGGCGAACGGCCTACACCCAGTAGCATATTAAAGAAGCGTAGTGGCTGGCCAACGTGTAACCCACCGATACCTAAACCTATTATCATAATAATAAAGGCCACGATATTGGCAATTTTTAGCTGATTATCGTCAATAGAACCCATTCTACGGCTAATATAAGCGAGTAAGAAAAGCCCTGCAGCGGACTGTCCTAAGACGGTGAAAAAAACGAGTGGTAATTCATGCATCTTACACCTCCGCAGGGTTTTTTAATTCGCCACTTTTATCGCCAAATGGCTTCGCATCTTTATGTGGCTTGATGACAATATTCGGGTTCGTCAGGCTTGGGTCTGGCATTGGAGCAATGCCACACTCTGTGCCGTGTAACTCACGAAGAACATTAATGTCATCAAAATCTAAAGCACGCTGCGGGCAAGATTCAACACAAACAGGTTTCATCCCTTTTGCGACGCGCTCATAGCAGCCGTCGCATTTACTCATTAGTTTCTTCTTCTCATCAAATTGTGGGGCGCCATACGGGCAGCGCAACTCACAATAACGGCAACCAAGACAAATAGATTGGTCAACCACGACTAAACCATCTTCTTCTCGTTTATGCATTGCACCGGTTGGGCAACCCGCGACACATGTCGGGTTTGAACAATGGTTACATGAAATAGAAAGATAGTAACTAAAGACATTTTGCTGCCAAATACCATCTTGTTTTTGCCAACTACCGCCACCGAACTCGTAGACACGACGGAATTTTGGGCCTAAATCTAAATCTTTTTCATCCTTACAACTGACTTGGCATGTTTTACAGCCAGTGCATTTTGTGGAGTCAAAGTAAAAGCCATATTGTTTCATCATTCAACTCCTTAAGCGCGTTTAACTTCAACAAGGTTAGTATGTTGTGGGGTACCTTTAGCCAATGGCGAAGGAACATGCGAAGTCAGTGTATTGATACAACCACCGATATCTAGCCCATCATTATTAAGAGTACGCCATGCACCTTGTGGAACGGCGATAACACCGGGTAATACACGCTCTGTCACTTTCACTTTAATTTGAATACGACCACGATCATTAAATATTTCAGCCATATCACCATTATTCAAGCCGCGTTGCTGGGCATCGACTGGGTTGAGCCAAAACTGATGTGGAATGGCTTCACGTAGCATAGCAACATTGTAATATGATGAATGCACATGGCCTTTATCATGAAAGCCGGTCATTAATAGCGGATGCTTTTGTTGGCTTGCTTGGGCTTCAACACCTTCTTTATTGACGCAATACTCAGGAATGGCAGGAATACGTTGGCCTTCTGGTAATTCCCAGTTTTTAACACGTTCAGCTAGTTGTTCTGAATAGATTTCCACTTTACCTGACGGCGTTTTCAATGGGTTATTGATTGGGTCATCACGGAATTTCTTCAATGCAATATTTTCTGAGCTGTTCAGGAACTTACGGTCGATAATGCCCGCACCGTCGGTTTCGCTGAATTCAGGTAAATGAGGCATTTTTTCACGTGTTTTGTTATAACAGAACTCAATCCATTCAGCGTAGGTACGGCCTTCGGTGAATTGTTCTTTTACACCCATTTTTTCAGCAATTTCTGCTAACACATCGTAATTAGGGCGGTTTTCCCACAGTGGCTCAATGGCATTTTGTAGGCGAACTAAATAATGATACGCACCACTTGCATAGGAGTTATTGATTAAATCGTTGGTTTCTACAGTTGTGACATCCGGTAACAATAAGTCTGCATATTTTGCGGATGGGGTATCATGGTTATCCCATACTAGAATGAATTCACATTTGGATTCATCTGCAAGTATTTCATGGGTTTTATTTAAATCGCCATGTTGGTTACCAATGACATTACTGGAGTAGCACCACATAAACTTGATGTCGTTGTTTAGTTTATCAACACCTTTAATGCCACCATTCTCTGCGGTCAATTCTTTCCCGCGAACAATTGCTTCTGACCACATATAAGTCGGAATCAAGGCTTTTACTGGGTTAGGTAAAGCAAAACCTGCAACAGGATAAGCATAGCTGTTACCCCACAGCCCAGTGTTAGTTCCTGCACGACCAATGTTCCCAGACATCAACGGTAACATCATAATAGAACGACAAGCTTGCTCGCCATTCTCTGTGCGCTGTAAACCCCAGCCTTGTGAGATCCATGCTCTATTTGCATTACCGATTTCACGTGCAAGTTGTTTAATACGTGCGACTGAGATACCCGTTAATTTGCTCGCCCACTCAGGGGTTTTTGCGATGCCATCGGGGCCATTACCTAAAATATAATCTTTATATGATGCATTGCGTGGTGCAGAAGCAGGTAAGGTAGACTCATCCCAACCAACACAATAGTTGTTTAGGAATTCTTCGTCAGTCAGGCCTTCTTCGATCATGACATAACCGAGAGCAGCAACTAATGCAGCGTCAGTACCTGGGTAAATAGGTATCCATTCTGCGCCAAGCGTTGTGACGCTATCAGTGCGACGCGGGTCAATAATGATAACTTTTGCTTTGCTTTTATCTAACGCATTGAGGGTTTCGTAAAATTGACCGCCCCCAGACATACGCGTTTCAGCAAGGTTGTGACCAAACATGACGACTAAATCTGAGTTTTGGATTTCAGATAAATATGATTCTTCAATACTGCCATATACGTAAGGCGTGATTTCCATTAATTGCGCATATGAATATGTGCCATAATCGCCCAAGAAACCACCGGTTAAGCTTAATAAACGTTTACAAGCAGCACGACCGTGTAAGTTTGCGCCTGTTGAACCCGAGCCATATTGATAGTAAATGGCATCACTTCCATATTTATCAATAGTATACTGCAGTTTTTCGGCGATAATGGTTGTTGCCTCATCCCATGAGATCTTTTTAAATTTACCTTCACCGCGTTTACCAACTCGTACCATTGGGTATTTTAAACGGTCTGGGTTATAGGTTTTCCAGCGCACTGAACGGCCACGCAAACATGGGCGTATTTGGTGTTCACCTAACGTTGAGTCGTCATACATTGTTTCATTGGAAATGCGGCTGATAACACCGTCTTTCACATGAACTTTTAATGGACAGCGGCTACCACAGTTTACTAAGCATGCGCTATAGCTGATTTTTTCGCTGACTTCGTCAGGCATGATCGCTGGTGTTTTTGCTTGAGCAGCAAAAGGAAGAGTGATTGAGCCAGCAACAGCAGCGACACCCGCAACGGTTGCAGAGGTTTGTATAAACTCCCTCCTGCTCAGTTCTCCAAATTGAGTATTTATTTTATTTTTATGCATTGACATTGCCTATATGTAAATAACAACATTACTTTCTTGTTTTATATGTTAAAAAAAGTTTCTGTTGAGTTACATGACTTACATCAATGTTATCCCTGATAAGATAAATGTATTTATTTAATTTATAAGGATTTTTTGTTCGCTATAACATAGATTAGTTCTATTTCTATTAACTATCGAAGTATTAATTATTATATAACGATTGGGTCAAAAGTAAGGAAAAAGAGGGATATCTCCCTCTTTGAAATACTACTTTAGGTGTAGATGGATAAGAAAATTTAACTAATCACTTAGTATTAATTATTTTTCTGGGGAATAGCCTATCATCCTAACATCATTTCCGGTAGGTGATTGATGTACCATCAGATTAAATTGCGGAAGGATGGAAAAGATATGGTCAAAAATGTCTGACTGTATTCTTTCATACTCCACCCATACGGTTGTATTCGTAAACGCATATATTTCGATTGGGATACCATTTGAGTCAGATTCTAGCTGTCTGACCATAATCGTCATATTTTTGTGAATATTAGGGTGTGATTTTAAATAAGCTTCAATGTAAGCCCGGAAAGTCCCTATATTTGTCAGACGACGTTGATTTAAAGGGATTGCTTTATCATCAGGTAGGCTAGAATTAAAGACTTGAATCTCAGATATTTTTTGCTCGATATAGGGCTCAAGTAAATTTGCTTTAATACAGTACGCTATTTCTTCAGATGTTAAAAAATGCACACTGCTAGCATCTAAGCGGACACTACGCTTAATTCGGCGCCCACCAGACTCTGTCATTCCTTTCCAGTTTTTGAATGAATCAGAAATAAGTGCATAGGTAGGAATAGTGGTTACTGTGTTGTCCCAATTACGGACTTTTACCGTAGTTAAACCAATATCAACCACAGCGCCATCAGCACCGTATTTAGGCATTTCTAACCAATCGCCAATGTTAACCATGTTGTTGGCTGAAAGTTGTATCCCAGCAACTAACCCCATAATAGGGTCTTTGAACACTAGCATCATAACAGCGGTCATTGCACCAAGACCGCTGAGAATAATCAGAGGCGATTTGCCTATTAATAGCGCAATGATCATGATGCCAATTAGAATTGTGGCAATCAGTTTAAGGCTTTGAAATATTCCTCTAAGAGGTAAATGCGCGGTTTTGGCAGCACGTTGGAGTACACCAAGTATGATATCAAGAACAGAGTAAAGGGTTAGTAAGCCAAATAATAGGCACCAAGCCTGTGAGCCGACCTTTAGAACGGCTTGTGCAGTCGAGCCTGAATGTAACCATAGCGTAGCTTGGATATTGACAACAACACCTTGTATAACAAATGCAAAGCGATTAAAAAGATTATGTTGAGTTATTAAATGAATCCAAGTTCCTGCACTTTTTTGCCCGTGCTTTTCGAGTTGAGGAAGTAATATTTTATGCAGAATTAAGTGTAATACGCAGGCGACGATTAGAATTAAACCGAGCACCATAAGTAAAGAGGCGAGGTTAGCGTAATCTTGGTTGAACTGACGTACCCAGTCTAGCAGTTGCTGCTGCATGGTTTCTCCTTCTTGAGGGTGTTAGGAACAATGGTTTATAAAAATATTCGGTTTATAAAAATATTCGATAGTTTAAAGACCTTATCATATTCACAATGAAAATTCATGGCGAACAATATTAAACTCCGTCTTAATTCTTATTGTTAGTTCTAAGTATTGTGCAGTATATGAATGCAATATTAATGACAATAAAGTCATTATAAAGGAGCGGGTTCGTTAATTTGATTAGTTATGTAACATTTACATAACATTACATGTGATAAGGATTTTCTGATTGTGAGTCTTCATAACTAAGCATAATGTTCTACAAACTTCCTAATGTTATATTAACTTTGCAGGAATTTATTATGAGCGTATTTAAAAAGCCGAATTGTTCTGTTTTTTTGCAGTATATCTTATTACCCGTTATTGCCTGCACTCCATTTCTCGCTAATTCATCTCCTAATGGCAATCAAGGCCAAGGGAATGGTAAAGGAAATCAACAAATTCATGGAAACAAAGGAAATCAGAATAAAGATAAATCGAATAAAGGGGATGGTAATCAACAGCTAAAATATGCCAAAGCAAGCGAATATTACGATAAGAAACGAGGTTCTAATATTAGTTTTAATGTGAGTTTTGGTAATGTAAGGCCTTTGGCCATTGAATATGGTTTGACGGGTTATCAAGGGTTGCCGCCAGGCATTGCAAAGCAAGTTGGTCGGGGTAAACCGCTTCCTCCAGGTATTGCCAAAAAAGCGTTACCTTCAGCTTTTTTAGCTCAATTACCCGTTTATGTTGGGTATGAATGGAAAATCAGTGGCCAAGATCTTGTCTTGGTTGCGATAGGAACAGCGATAGTCGCAGAAATTATTGAAAATGTTTTCGAATAAAAAAAACGACCTTGATTTCAAGGTCGTTGTGCAAAATAAATGCAATTAACGCTAATGATTAGGTAACTAAAAGGTCTGATTGACTAAAAAATGATTAACTCGCTTACATAAAACGTTTAGACAGTAATTCAACAACTTCTTGCACACTGCTGATAAATTCTTTGATGCTGTTCATCGATAACTCCAAATTAAAATGTGATCCAGATCACGTGATAGCATTTTAGCTATTAGCATGTTAATGTCAAGTTAATATTAAAAATAATTTTAAATATTAAATTATTTTTTAAAAGAATGTCTGGCACTTGTTTTTGACTGCAAGTTGTTACCACAAGACATGCAAAGATCCATAAATGGGCACAAAAAGTGTGAAGAATTGAAAGGTAATTTTTATAATATGGTGTATGGTTAATCAGAGGTTAGGTAATGATTTGATTGATAAAGGAATATAACTCATGATTGCTTATGTGAACGGCCAGTTTTTACCTGAAGAAGACGCATCAGTATCTGTTTTTGACCGTGGGTTTCTATTTGCGGATGCAGTATATGAAGTGACAGCAATAATTAACGGTAAGCTCGTTGACTTTGATCGTCATATGGCTCGTTTACAGCGTTCTTGTGCTGAATTACAGCTATCACTACCTTATGATTTAGCAGAATTAAAACAAATTCATCTTCAATTAGTTCAGAAAAATAATATCGAAGAAGGGCTTGTATATCTTCAGTTGACCCGTGGTAATGCACACCAACGTAGTTTTTTATATCCGGATAAACAGACGAAGCCAACATTAGTCTTATTTGCACAAAAGACACAGATTGTTGAAAATGAAAAATCAAAATATGGAATAAAAGTTGTCACTGTAGATGATATTCGTTGGCAGCGTTGTGATATTAAAACAGTTGCTTTATTAGCAGCTTCGATGGCAAAAGAATACGCTAAACAGCAAGGTGCAGACGACGCTATATTTGTTAAAAACGGCTATATTACTGAAGGAAGTTCCAGTAATTGTTTTATTATTAATCAACAAAACCAAATACAAACACGGGGGTTAAATAATGAAATATTGTCAGGTATTACTCGCCAAGCGATATTACAACTTGCTAGAGAACAAAAAATAGACATTGTTGAAAAGCCATTTAGTATTGATGAAATGTTAGAAGCCAAGGAAGTCTTTATTACCTCGGCGACAACATTAGTTTGGCCAGTTATTATGGCGAATAACCAATTCATTGGGGAAGGTAAGCCGGGGAAACTAGCTATCCGGCTACGAGAGATATACTTGCAAAAATTAAAATAATCACATGAGATATCTAAATGTTATTTTAATTGCATAAATTCTTTAACTGAAGAAATGGTTACCATGCCATCCAATGCCTGAATACTTTGCTGGTGGAGTTCTGGCGTTGGAGCGGCACATAAATCCTCAAGTACTGTAACAAAATACCCTAAATCATGAGCCTGTCTAGCAGTGCTTTGAATGGCCTTTACGGTACTAACTCCGCCAATAAACAACTCGGTAATATCATTATCGGTAAGCCATTTATGGAAATGATTTCCTGCAAATGCAGAAACCCCTTTTTTAATCATTACTGGGTCACGAAATGCCACTTCAAGGTCATGAGCCCAATGACACCCAGTGCCACTTAATTTTAAGGCTCCAAGTTTTTTAGCTTGCTGAAACATAGGGGAGCCAGCAGGAACATCGTGATAATTGTCTGAAAACCCAACCTTAACCCAAATCACGGGAATATGATGGTTTCTTGCATATTGTGCCGCTTGATTAGCTTTTTCAACGATTTTTCGCGAGCAAGTTTGCTGGTAACTTGAATTAGATAAGCCATTTTTACCAATTATCTCTTCAATGAGATCAATAATTACTAATGCCTTGGACATTATTGCCTCTTTTAGGTGTAAGTATATTAACGTATAACGGCGTATACTATCTGGAAAAAAGCGTGAATGCTGTTAACTCAATAACATTATTCGATTTAGGGTAAGTCAATAATAAAACCAATACCTTGATTGTCTAATCCATCAGTAACTCTAATTACAGCACCGATTTTATGGGCTAAATTCTGGGCAATTGATAAACCTAAACCGCTTCCGGTTTCCATTGTTCCAGGTACTCGATAAAAGCGAGAAAATATAAGCTGGCGACTGTCTTCTGGAATTCCTCGGCCGTTATCTTGAACAGAAATAGTCCCACCAAATGGGGTAAGGTCTTTCAAAATGACCTTGATTTTCCCTTTTTCAGGGCAATATTTAATCGCATTTTCAAGCAGATTAGTAAAAATATTACTTAATGCGAGTTTATCTGTGAGGATATAAAAAGATTTTGGGCTTTGGAGTTCGACATCAATATCTTTGTTAATGGCGTAAGGTATGTGTGAAGATATTAAATGGCTGATTAATGCAGGCAGGTCAACTTGTTCTTTATTTAGCAAGAAATCTTCAGTTTCTAAACGAGCTAAGTCAATTAATTGATGTGATAGAGAGGCCGCACGATTTAAAGTTTCTTGCATATCATTAATAATTTCGCCTTTTTCTTTTGGATTGTCAATTTGCATTAACAAATGCAATTGAGCAATAACAGCCGCAATCGGCGTCCGTAATTCATGTGCGGCGTCTGCCATGAAGCGCTTTTCACGTTGATTCGCAGCATCAACACGAGACATAAGGTTATTTATTGCAGCAATAATAGGCCGAATTTCTTTATATTGCTCTTTTGTTTCTATAGGAGTTAAATTACCCGGCTGACGGCTGGAAATGAGTTTTGCTGATTGTCTTAAAGGCCGCAAACTAAAATAAGCGGTAATTAAAATTGCTAGCAACATAATACCTAAAATGAAAGCGAGGGGAATGGCTGTTCCTTCGGCTGGATTACCTAATAAGGATTTACGATCACTATAAGATTCAGCAATGACAACCTCAAAGGTTTTTTGATCATTCCATGCAGAAGTAAAGTGCCAGTCTTTATGTAATGCCGCGAGCTCAGAAACGGATTTAAGGGAGGGAACATGTAATTTGTCACTGTTCCGGTAATAGACATTCCCTTGTTTATCTCTGACAACCATAAAAGGCCGATAACTAATATTATCGCCACTTTCCATTGCGCTAGAATAAAGTTCTTGTAGGTTATCGGCTATTTTATTGAAATATTCAGGTTTATCAGCAACCACATCAAGTGTTTTAGCAAACCCTTGAGTGACGATATTCTGTTGTGCATTTAACTCATCATGAATTGATGGCCAATAAAAAAACTGGAGCCAGCCAACTAATAATAACCAAAGAAAAATAACAGAACTGATTTGTAGCCCGAATGTATAAATAAAAAATGATTTAACTTTCACTTAGTGGCACTTCTTTTTTTAATAGATAACCAATGCCACGGATAGTAATTATACGGTCTTTACCTATCTTTCGGCGTAAATTATGAATATGAACCTCTAAAGAGTTACTTTCTACATCATCCAATCCGAATAGACGCTGCTCTAAATCCGTTTTTCTGACAACATTATCTGCATTTTTTATTAATTCATAGAGTAATAGGTATTCTTTCCCGGATAGCAGTAGCAATTGCTCATTAAGGGTTACTTGATGATTAAGTGGATTTAATTGCAGGTTACCCAATTGCCATATTTCAGATGAAAACCCAGCCATACGGCGACTAACGGCTTTCACTCGGGAAATAAGTTCAGGCATAGCAAATGGTTTTGTTAAAAAGTCATCAGCACCTGAATCTAAACTAGAAACTAAGTTATCCATTTGGTTTCTTGCCGTGAGAATGATTATTGGAATAGTTTCGCCCATATTACGCCAAGCTATGAGCTCGTCATGACCATCGCCATCAGGTAAGCCCAAATCTAAGAGCATTAGGTCAAAATTGCGAGATGCGAGTTGTAACTTTGCATCAGCAAGTAGCCTTACCCAACAAGGATTAAAACCTGCAAGCTCCAGCCCACGACATAGTGCTTTTCCCAATTGAAGATCATCTTCGACTAATAGGATATTCATATTATCACCTCTACTAGCCAGTATAAGCAGGCAGTGAGCGTCAGACAATATGAACAGTTCAAGTTTGAAGCGTATTTAAGCATACCTTAAGGTTGGTTTAACCCATCTTTAAGGTACAAAAAAATAGACTGTTTATTATCGTTTTATCATTCAAGCAATAAGAGCATTGATAATGAAACACGCATTTTATGAGGTGCCATTGTTTATAGTCGCAATCGCGCTTGCTTTAATCTTTATTGGAAAAGATTTTAATAATACGTCCACAGTTAGTTTATCACCCCTAAAACTAAATGAAATTTCTACTTGTGCAAATATTACTAACTGTATTTCGCAGGTTAGAACAACTAATGAAGAGAATGAAAAGTTGAATCCAGTGAAACAAATTAAAACCTTTCTTAGGCATAAAATCTATTAATTAAAAATGAGTGAAATTTAGATATAAGAAATTTAAAACAACTAGCTGCTTTAATAATCAGTGTGTTACCTTGCAGTTGTTCTCTGGCTGATGAAAGTACTTTTGTTGTTGGAGGGGGGAGTCAATATTGGCCAGTTTATGAAGGTGTAAAAAGCCTCACGTATTAGTAAAAAAGGAATGTCATAGGGTAAAACATTCCTTTTAAGTATTTGGTTAATCCTCTGTTGTTTCTTCTGGGACCCAACCATCATCCATCCATATTTCTTCCAGTATTTCTTCAATACGAGTTTTATCCTCCGCTATTTTTGTTCCTGAAATATTAACGCGTTGTTGTGAGCTAAACCCAACCCGAGTTACCATATCAGGATATTGGTTCTGAAGTTTGCGTAAAATCTCAGTTTCAAGAGCTTGTAAAACCACTGAACTGGGTTTTTGTGGAGCGTTTTTATCAAATAATACTTCGATACGTAACATGATAGCCTCTAGTAAAGACTGTATTAATATACAGTATTTTTAGAACTATTAGGCAAAAAAGTCAATATAGAGCTGCAAATATTTTATCAGTAAATTAAGTGAAAAAATAATATCAATATAAAACAAAAAGTTAATCTTATGAGCGCTTGATAAAATAATTGTCAGAAAATTAAAAATAGGTATTCTATAAAATATATTTGATGAAGGTGAGTTTCGATTAAATGTTACATGCTTTAAGAATTAAAAGTGAAGATAGCCAAGCGATAGCAATGATTAACCAGTTATATGACACCGCTTTTCCGTTATATGAACAAAGAAGCTATCAGGGAAGAAAGGCAATATTGAATCATAGCGATTATTATTTGCTCAATTTCAAAGAAAATGACATTTTCATAGGCTTTATTGGTTGTTGGAAAATCGAAGGTTATTATTATATTGAACATTTTGCTATTTCCCCCGTATTAAGAGGGCAAGGTTATGGGCAAAAGGTACTAAAACAGTTTTGTCATGATGTAGGCAAAGTGATTCTAGAAATAGATCCTATTATTGATGAAATCAGCCAAAAACGTTGGTCTTTTTATCAGCATTGTGGTTTTCAACAAAATGAATACGTCCATGCTCACCCAAGTTATTACCCAGAAAATAAGCCGCATGAGCTTAGGGTGCTAAGTTATCCAGAAGAGATTACTCAAGAAACGTATCAGCAATTTAATCACATCTTACAAACGGTTGTGATGGATAAAACGCTATTATAGTGCTTCATATCGATGGTGTTAATCAGGTATATAGCAATAGATAAGTTCGGGATCATTATCATCTAAATTTTCAATGTAGCCACTAGGAACAAAGCCAGCTTTTATTAAAAGCTGTTGAGTGGCTGTATTTGATTGATTTGTAGAAGTAAAAATCTTTTGGGGTTTACTCTGCATTTTTAGTTTATTAATTAAAATGAGGCCAAGGCCTTGTCGACGATGGTTTTTATTTACCATTAATAGCTCTATAAAGGCATGGGAATAGAAATGATAATGTAGAACGCCATAAGCCAATATTTCGTTGTTGGATTCCAGTACATAACATATTCCTTGCTCGCTCCATTGGATAATGTCTTTATAGCGTTCTGCGGTCGCAATGGTATCTATGGAAAATATAGCATTTATATCAATTGGTGTTGCTACTCTAAAGTTAGTTTTCATTATTAATCAGTTACTTGTCAATGCTAAATGTATTAATTCAAAAATACTATAGTATAGGATGGTTTAAATAAAAGGTTAATATGAAAACTGAAAATAAGTTCATTACAATTATTGGTTTTTTAACCCATTGAATTAAAATAATTTTAATCTTATGGGCAGTTAACTAAAAATCTACCATAAAGCTCGCTCTTTGCTATCATTGAGTCGTTGTTAATCTATACAGTGGTAATTCTTATCAAATTTAAGAAATATAGAATATGATTAGCCTAATTTTCTTATTATTGGGGAATAAACCATGTCTCAAAATATTTATGATGACCCTGATTTTTTTGCAGGATATGCAACATTGCCTCGCTCAGTCGAAGGGCTAAGTGGTGCACCAGAGTGGGATGCAATACAACGGTTATTACCAGATTTAAATGGGAAATCTATTATAGATTTAGGTTGTGGTTATGGCTGGTTTTGTCGGTGGGCAAGTGCTCAAGGGGCAACACAGGTAACAGGCGTTGACCTCTCAGAAAAAATGTTAACAAAGGCGATTTCAATGACAGATGATTCCGCTATAACATACTTACGTGCTGATTTGGAAAAGTTGAGCTTACCTACTGAACAGTATGATTTGATCTATAGCTCGCTGGCTCTACATTATGTGGTCGATATTTATTCTCTATTAACTAAGTTATATCAAGCTCTAAATCAAGGTGGGAGGGTGATTTTTTCTGCAGAACATCCAATATACACCGCACCACTTATTCAAGAATGGTGTATAGATAAGTATGGTAATAAAGCCTGGCCGGTTAATCAGTACCAGCAAGAAGGCAATAGAATTAGCCATTGGTTTGCTGATGGTGTCGTAAAGCAACACAGAAAATTATCCACTTGGATTAACTTATTAATTTCTGCTGGGTTTGAAATAATTGAACTGGATGAGTGGGGGCCATCGTGCGAGCAAATTATAAAAAATCCAACATTAGATGAGGAAAAAGAGAGACCAATGATATTTATTATTAGTGCTCAAAAGCCATAATTAAAACCTTATGTTTTGGTAAAGTTTAATACACATCACAAGGCGATTTATTATGGTTCAATGAATCGTTAAAGACTGTTGTTGGCATAATGCACACAATGGCTTATGACTAGTTACTATGAGAAATATAGTCATGGGTAGTAATTGACAGGTATGTGTAATGATTGTTTGTTAGTAAGAGTAGTAATAGCGGATATAAAATGAAAATAGAAATGTTGTCACCTGCCTACACGACAAATTTTGATGAATTAGCAGTGGTTAAAGTTAGAAAATAGGTTGGATTTTTACCCGACTTTTGCCCACCTAAAATTTCATGCACAAAAAAACCAACCGTAACAGGTTGGTTTTTCTATAAAAAGTTGGTCGGCATGATAGGATTTGAACCTACGACCCCCGACACCCCATGACGGTGCGCTACCAAGCTGCGCTACATGCCGAACTTTGATTAATACTACTCAATTTGCTTCTAAAAGCAATAGACTTATGATGCGACTGGTTGATATTTAAGCACTAATTTTCATTAAAACGCTTTAATTCAGTAAAGATTTTCAACAACTCAGCCAAATCAGGCTTTTCATTTCGCTCTATGGCACCTTGTTTATCATAGATATTAAACTGGCCATTTTGATCCATGTAGAGAGTGGCATTATCTGTGGTAATGACAACATCGTCGTTGTCACCCGTGATCACCCATGGGTAAGTACGTTTAACACTAAATAAATCTTCACCTTGGCTGTAATCATCAGGTGGATTACTGACATGTAATAAACGCTGCATCAGTGTTGTCATCACATCTTGATGGCTTGTTAGCTTATCTATCTGCTGTGCAGGTGTGTTTGGCCAATAAATAAACAGTGGTACCTGCATATTATCACGGTTGAAGCGTTTACCATCTAACCATTCGTTTTCTGCTTTTCCTTGGTTATTATAATTTGCCGTCACAATAACAATGGTATTTTGCAAGCGATTATCACGCTGTAATGCAGCCATTACGCGATTGATTTGTTCATTCGTTTTTGCACTTCCTGGTGTCCCTTTAATATTCAGGAAAGAGAACCAAGGCGAGCCGTTCTTAAGGTTATCTAGCCAGTTATTCCACTGTGTAACGGTTAAGTTGTCATTATCTGCAGTTTTTGCAGGTAATGAGTAATCAGCTAAAATAGCTTGTCTGAATAATGGAGAATTAAAGCCATCTGTTGAGAATAAACCAAACTGATACCCTTGATGTTGTAAGGCTTCAATTAGCGCTGATGGATGGCGGCCATTGAGAATATTATCGAAATAAGTCGATGAAATACCATAGAATAGGCCAAATAGCGCAGTATCGTTACGTAGCCCAGCCGTGTAGTGATTCGTAAACTGCGTACTGATTTCTTTAAATTCGTTTAACGCCCCCATAGAATCTTGTTGAGATTTATCCCCTAGATCATCAATGACCAACAATAATAAGTTGTAATCAGCGCCTTGGTCATAATAACTTAAAGGTTTCAATGGGTAGTTTAATTTAAGTGCCGTTGGGCTACCTTGTTGGAATACACGATTTTGATGTTCGGTTAAGTCTAATAGGCCATACCTATCAAGGAGCTTGCGAGCTGTCATGGGTTGCGACAATGGATAATTGTAGCGTTGCATGGTGATAGGGCGATAAAAATTAGCGTCGGCCCATGCATACATCAGATGTGACATAATAAAAGTCACAATAAAAATAGCCGCCAGAGGTTTGCCGAATGTTTGGCGGTTTAAACTACGTAGTTTTTGCCAACTCCAAGTCGCAAATAACATTTCAACAAGAAAGATAATGGGAATACTGATAAACATCAGTTGCCACTCACGAGCCATTTCCCCCTTAGTTGGGTTGATGACCAAGTCCCAAACTTGCGGTGTTAAATGCAAACCGAATTGACTAAAAACACGGATATCAAAGATTAATAGTGTTATTCCTGCCGTTGCAAGGGCAACACAAAGTAGCCTCAGCAACCGCTGAGACATAACAATAAAGGTCAGTGGAAAAATAATTAGCAAGTAAGTCGCAAAGACCACAAAACTAAAGTGACCTAACCAACTGACGAAAGCATAAATTCGGCCAGTTAAGGTATCTGGCCAATCAAAAATAAACAGATAGCTGCTACTTAACACGAGGCTAAGCAGTATATTGAATAGTGCAAACCAGTGCCCCCAACCAATCATGTTAGAGACTTTGTCACGGTAGCGCAGGTGGGTGACCATACTGTTTATTTCATTAATCAATTAGTGTGATTGATCTTCTTTAACAGAAGAAAGTAATGCATTTGCGAATGATTCTGCAATCATTTTACGTTGCGCAGGCGCAACCGACGTATTCAGCAGATTCGTTACCATATTACCTAACACCATGAGGGAAAGGTCAACAGGGGTGTGATTTTTTTCTAACACACTCACGAGGTCAGAAAGTAAACCTTCAACTTTTTCATCACTATAGCGAGATGATTGTGGCATAAATTGAGACATCCTAAATTAATGAAAGCTACATATCATAGCGTATCACAGTTGGTTTTTCTTCTTTCTTCGCAACAAATTTTTGTTTAAATGGGAATAATGTTAATTCAGATTCGTAAAGTGCGTATTAGTTCAGCGTAATCAGGCTAAAAATAGAACAAATGATGGTTTCTGTTGCAGATGAATAATATCAATGTTTGAATACGCGCAACATTATTTTCGCTATAACGAAGGAGCCAACAATGAGTCTGGAAATTAACCAGATAGCTTTACACCAGCTAATTAAAAGAGATGAGCAGACCCTAGAGGTGATGTTGCGGGATTCTCTATTGACAGCAGATGGTGTCGTACAAGACATGATGGCAGAATTGCACCGCGTCTATAGTGCTAAAAGTAAAGCATTTGGTGAATTTAACGAAGAAAGTGAACTTGCTGATGCGTTAAAGTTATTGCGTAAGGGCGAAGAAGAATTTTTAGGTTTCAGCCGTGCGATGACGGTTCGCTTGAAAGATGAATTAGCCAAATATCCTTTTGCGGAAGGGGGCGTGGTTCTCTTTTGTCAATACCGTTACCTCGCGGTCGAATACTTATTAATTGCGGTGCTCAATAGTTGTGACAGCATGTTTGTCACAGAATCATTGGACTTAGGCACGACACATTATTTAGATATTCCTCATGCAGATATTGTCGCACGTATTGATTTAACCGAATGGGAGACCAATCCTGAGTCAAAACGCTATTTAACTTTCTTAAAAGGTAGAGTAGGGCGGAAAGTTTCTGATTTCTTTATGGATTTTCTGGCTGCATCTGAAGGGTTAAACGCAAAAGTTCAGAATAAAGGCTTGGTTCAGGCACTTGATGATTTTTGTGACAATGCACAAATGGACAAAAATACGCGCCAAGCTTATCGCCAGCAAGTACATAGTTATTGCACAGAACAATTACAGTCTGGAGAGGAAATTGAGCTGCAGGCGTTGGCAAAAGAGCTGCCAATGGTTGAAGAACAAAGCTTTGACGATTTCGCTCGCCAAAATGATTATCAACTCGAAGAAAGTTTCCCTGCCGATAGAGGAACGTTAAAGCAATTAACGAAGTTTTCGGGGAGTGGTGGAGGGATCACAATTAGCTTTGATGCGATGCTCATGGGGGAGCGTATCTTTTGGGACCCTGTCACTGATACGTTAACCATTCGTGGCACACCACCTAATTTGCGTGATCAATTACAACGCCGTGGTACTAAATAGGTTGTGGTGTTGAAGAGGTAGAAATAAATAACGCCGCAATTGCGGCGTTATTTACTCGGCGTCCCGAAAATTTCTAAAGCTCGGCTGTGGGCTTTAATTAAGCGCGCAGGAAGTCAATGTGCGTCACTTTTGGCTTAAATGGGTGACGTTGAACAGCCTGAACTTTTACTTTTGTTTCTTTACCATCGATAACCAGATTCAGAACTTCGTAAAATTCTGCTTTGCTTTCTTGGTTGATGATTTCATCGTGGTTAAGAGTTACAGAGATAGCTTCTTGGTTGCCACCGTAAACGATAGCTGGAAGCTGGTTATCTCTGCGCAGGCGGCGGCTCGCACCCTTACCCTGCTCTTTACGTTCAATTGCATTGATAGTTAACATTACTATTTCTCTATAAAAAGAAAATATAAATTCCTGCTACAGGCGACCCAGCAGCAGGTTCGAGATTTGGCCTAGGATAATCCATTCAGAGAACAAGATATCGGAAGGCGGGCGGCATTTTAACGAAAAATCGGCCATCCAGCAATCATTATGATCATTTTCGCGTTATGACAGGGGAGCAGCAACGCGAAAACGCCCTTGATAATCGAAGATTTTCTCTCGAATTTCCCAAAAGCGTTCTTTTTTGCGCGCGACAATAAATTGGGGATATCGTAATAAAGATTGTTGCACTAATATATCATTTGCATTATTCCACTTAAACGGAACACCTGGGGCACGCTGATGCTCACGTAAAAAACGATATTCGAACACGCGTTTTTGTGCGGGTGTGGCTAGGCGAAAACGTTCTGAAACACAGGTTCCATCTTCATCATAATAATTGATTTTAATCCATTCACCTTTGTTATCACTCCCTGTAATGAATTGCATACCACCACAACGAATAATTAACGCATCTTTGAGTTTTAAGGCGGCTTTTAGCATATCGTCAGGGTCGGTAAGCACTTCTTGGCATTTTTGACAGCGACGAGCTGCTATATCATTTTCTGCACCACAGTGTGGACATTGTTTAAAGCGAAAACGAAATTCACATTGTTTTTTCTGCTTATTTTCATCTTCTTCCCAGCCTTGGCAGCGCCGGCCGTAATGTTCAATAATTTGCCCATCAGAGGTACATTTTCCCCAAAAAATATTCGCAAATTGGCATAATGGGCAAAAAACTTGCACAGGCACACTGGTTGAATTTGGTTGACTTGACCCCACTTCAGGCCGAAATAAATCGTGTGGATTACCTGCGTAATCTAAGATTAAACAGCGTGTTTTTCCCTCATAAAGGCGTAATCCTCGGCCAACAATTTGTTGGTATAAGCTCACTGACTCTGTTGGGCGCAAAATAGCAATCACATCGACATGAGGTGCATCAAACCCTGTTGTTAATACTGAAACGTTAACGAGATAATGTAATTCTTTATTTTTAAATTGTTTAATAATTGCTTGCCTATCAATTGCTGGGGTTTCAGCCGTCACTAATGCCGCACTATTCTTCGGTAGATAACTCAGAATTTCGTTGGCATGTTCGACCGTCGCAGCAAAGATCATGCAGCCTTGTAACGGTGCTGCATATTCAATAACTTGCTCAATAATTTTAGGCGTAATGCGTTGTTGTTTTTTTAATGACAAATTAAGTTCTTGTTCGTTAAAAATACCCGATGATGTCAGTGAAACTTGGCTAAAATCATATTGTAAAACAGGCATATCTAAGCGTTCAGGTGGAACTAAGAATTTGTTTTTAATCATATAGTGTAGAGGTAGTTCATAAATACACTCTCGAAAAAAACAATTTTCATCACCACGTACCATGCCATGGTAATGGTATTGGTAAATCCAGCCACTGTTGAGGCGGTAAGGGGTGGCTGTTAATCCTAAAATACGTAATGAAGGGTTATTAGCTTGTAAAACTTGAATAATTTGTTGGTATTGGCTCTTATCATTCAAACTTATACGGTGACACTCATCAATAATTACTAGGGAAAAATGTGCGTCAAATGCCTTAAGATTGCGAGCAACAGATTGCACACTACCGAAAACCACTTTGCTTTGAGATTCTTTGCGGTTCAGGCCAGCGGCAAATATATCGGCTTGTAGGCCATATGCGAGGTACTTAGCATGGTTCTGCTCAACTAATTCTTTCACATGGGCTAATACCAACACTCGCCCGCGAGCAAGCCGAGCCAATTCGGCAATCACTAAGCTTTTACCTGCTCCTGTTGGTAAGACAATCACGGCAGGGGCAGTCTGCTTGCGGAAATAATCAACCGTCGCATTGACAGCTTCTTGTTGGTAAGGGCGTAATACAAAAGGCATATTATTCAGTATTATGTAATTAAATCAGGTGAATGACGTTAAATTTAATTTAAAACGATGACTCTGTCTAAAGATGTAAGTTGCTGCGGTGAAACTATCACTTCACAGGGGTTATTGTTATAATGAATTATGTGATAGCAATCACAACAACCTTTCACTCTATATTCTGACAGTTGAGCGTTATTGTACGCTTCGCTGGCATTCCATCAAGTTAAGAGAATCTATGCGACTGGATAAATTTTTGTCCCAGCAATTAGGGATAAGCCGAAGTTTGGTAGCGCGAGAATTGCGCGCAGGGCTCGTAACGGTTGATGATGAAATCGTTAAGTCAGGGGCCTTTCAAGTTACGATTGATCATGAAGTCGCTTATGATGGTAATGTCCTCGTGCAAGTTACTGGGCCGCGTTATTTTATGTTACATAAGCCTCAAGGCTATATTTGCTCAACAGATGACCCAACACATCCAACAATTCTTTTTTTTATTGATGAGCCTCTCGCACAAAAACTGCATTCAGCAGGGCGTTTAGATATCGATACAACGGGGCTTGTCTTATTAACTGATGATGGTCAGTGGTCACATCGCATTACTTCACCGAAGCATCATTGTGAAAAAACATACCGAGTTCAATTGAGTGACGATATCGCCAATGATGTTGCCGAGCAGTTTGCTCAGGGCGTTATGCTTAACGGGGAAAAACACCTAACTAAACCAGCAAAACTGGAAATTATCAGCCCTAGAGATGTCAGGTTGACGATTAGTGAAGGGCGTTATCATCAAGTGAAACGCATGTTTGCTGCGGTGGGGAACCATGTTTGTGGGTTACATCGTGAACGCGTTGGTGAAATTTGGCTCGATGAGACTCTTGAGCCCGGAGAATACCGTCCACTGACGGAAGAAGAGATCAACAGTATTAACGTACCACGTAAATAAATAGCAGGAGTTTAAAGAGTGCAACAGCAGCGTTCATCCTATTTGGGGCTGATACTAATTCTAGGTTTATTATCGATGTTAATGCCGTTGGCCATCGACATGTACCTGCCAAGCTTTCCGACGATGATGCATTATTTTAATGTAGATGAAGGGCGCATTCAAATGACGCTCAATAGCTACATTTTTGGTTTTGCTATAGGGCAATTATTTTATGGGCCGATGGCAGATAGCATTGGTCGTAAACCTGTTATCTTGGGTGGAGTCGTTGTTTTTGCAATTGCTTCAGCGGCTTGTGCTATCACTGAATCGATTGACTCACTGATTTGGTTGCGTTTTTTACATGGTTTTGCCGCGGCAGCTGCAAGTGTTGTGATTAATGCACTTATGCGGGATATGTTTACCCGTGATGAATTCTCAAGAAGTATGTCTTTTGTTGTCTTAGTGATGACAATCGCACCGTTATTAGCCCCTATTTTAGGGGGAGAGCTAATGCGCTGGTTCTCATGGCATGCAATTTTTTGGAGCATCGCTATTGCTGCGGTTATCGCTGTTATTTTAGTGAGCTGTTTTGTGCGGGAAACACTCCCCGTTGCCAAAAGGCAAAAATTTCATGTTGGAACAACATTAAGGCAATTTGCGACTTTATTTAGAGCAAAACAAGTATTGTTCTATATATTAGCGAGCTCATTTTCCTTTGCAGGGATGTTTTCGTTCTTAAATGCAGGCGCTTTTGTGTATATCGATTTAAATGGGGTATCTCCACAGAATTTCGGCTACTATTTTGGTATCAATATCATCTTCCTGTTTATTATGACGACCATTAATAGCCGTTATGTAAGGCATTTCGGCGCGGAGAAAATGCTTTACTTTGGTATTATTATCCAATTTGTGATGGGCGTGTGGTTGCTTGTTACAACGGCATTTGCATTAGATTTTTGGACATTGGTTATCGGTGTTGCAATCTATGTTAGTGGAATAGCGATGATCACTTCTAACGCAATGGCAGTGATCTTGGATAATTATCCACATATTGCAGGAACCGTTTCTTCATTGGCAGGAACAATAAGGTTTTCAATTGGCGCACTCGTTGGAACTTTGTTATCACTAATACCTGCTCAGAGCGCATGGCCAATGGTCGGCTCTATGGTTGCTTGCGTGGCGCTCTCGATGTTATTTGTTTTACTAGCCAAAAAAACAAAATAAATCATATGTTTTCAAGTTTCATGGATGAAACTGAGAACACTCAATTCTCTTCTTCATTATTTATAACGGACTAATCAAAGTTTGTTCTAGTTACTTTCCCATATAATTCATTTATCTATTAGAGATAAAAGTGATTGCTCGATAAAATCGAGTGATAACGCAGTAGTATTAATAATCTTTAGTGAAAAATGATCTAAATCAATTATCATTACAGCTGAATTTGTTAAATTTATGTTTTGTGATTTGATATGCATTGCAACATTATTCATTAATAAAAATTTGGATTTACTTCAAAAATAAACTGTTTTTTACTATTTTCTTTTCACAAATGTAAAAAAAAGTTAAGTGTTTTATGCAAGATGTTAGGATGTAGCGATCAAAATTAGTTTATATTTTAATATATTTGCTATTAAAATGAATATGCAATGATTTATGTCACAAAAATTTAACGACATTTTGTTTTTTTAATGTTATATTTAAGATTCGATATTTAACATTCATGTTACTTTTTGGATAACTTAAAGTTCGGTTTGAACGATGAATGAGTGGCTTAAGCCTATGTTAGGTCAAGTAAGAAATTAAATATCAATACTTGGCAAAATACTAAAATGTATCAATAGGATATCTTTGTGGAAAAATTAGGTCTTTCGGTGGTGCACAGGCTACCGCAAAGCTACCGCTGGTTATCAGGCAAAATAGGTACGGATGTTGAAGTTGTACCTATGAATGATGCCGATAGCGATAAGCTTGTGGGGCTGAAATTACTTAGCCATGACTGTGCGACAGATTGTATTGCAATGCAACAATTGTCTGAATCATTATCAGATATGCAGATTGCCAACGCGATCTTGGAGTGGCAAAAAGAAATTTGCCTATTTATTCATGCTAATGATGAGTTGGCAGCTATGTGCCGTTTAAAAGCCTCTGGCGTTGCTATTGCAGAACTTTCTTCTGGTTTTTATAGTGCTTAGTTTTGAGTATATTTAATATTTTATTAGTTGTTATAGTGGCTTGATTATTTATTATTATTTTAGTTACAGGTTTTATTCGGTTACGTGTTTAAAGCTTGTTTTTGAATGAGTATTATCGCGAGGTGGGCTTGGTGTTTTAGTTGTTTTTTATCTAAAAATCAAATAGCTATCACTAAGTTTAGTCAAAAAATTCCCAATAAAAAAGCTTCCATCAAATGGAAGCTTTTTTATTGGGAAGGGATATAGGATATTATAAAAACTTATGAGCCATTAATAATGCGCCTGCTGGCATAATATCTTTTGCTCCAGTATGAGTTAGTCATTTCAGAAACGATAACACCACTACTGGTTGATGCATGGACAAATTTTTGGTCACCAATATAAATGCCAACATGCTTCATAGTACGGCCTGTTCTAAATAAAACAATATCACCGACTTTTAGATTATTACGTTTTACGCTTTTGCCGGAGGATTCTTGTTCAGAGGTCGTACGAGGGAGTTCAACACCAAATTGTTCAAGAAATGTTCTCTGTACGAAACTTGAGCAATCAACACCTTTCTTTGTTGTGCCACCAAGACGATAAGCTACGCCTTTCCAGCTTGCGTATTGATCCATTATTTTAGATTTGGTATCAACACTTTGTACTAACTCTTCGAATTCATCTTGAGATGCCATCGTCAGCGAGTCACCCGCAGAACCATTTAGCATACGAGTATCTGATTTAGCAGTATATTGTGTGTTTTTAGCTGACTTTGGGTTGGTACATGCTGTGAGCGTTACGGCGATTGCAATTGCCGGAACAATGCGCCAAGCATAGCGCTTAAGTTTTTCAGAGGTTAGCATTCTTATATATATCCCTTACCATTTTTCTTTTTAGTACTTTATTGTGTAAAAAGACACAAAAAAACTAAACTTATCCCTGTGAAAAACGCATTATAGATGGCAAAACTGTGTTTTTCGCAGAAAGTGTTTATCGTAGTACCACTAAACTTCGAGTGTACTAGTCATATTTAGTGACTTATTGAGTATAGGAGATATATCAATATTTACTAAATTTACTAAGACATTCTTTACATTTTTTTGTTTAGAAGATTCAGCATCGTAGTAGTACCAAATCAAACCTTTAAGAGCATACATAAACAAAAGCAAAATGGCGAGTTAATAGGGGTGAAATTTACAAAACATTAGATAAAAGTGCCTATTTGCCATTGGTTTATGTGACAATTGTCTACAATGAAGGATATTACTTATAAAGATGGTATTTTTAACTAGTAAAATATGAACTAAATCACACTTTTCTATGTGTTATTTCAGTGAATTTGCATAATTAAGGAGTTTTCAAACTAGAAGTGTAAAGAAGTTTAAGTTTTTATTTAGAGGGAGTGTGTTTGTACTCAAATAAACAGCTTAATTTTTGTTAAGAAAGTCCATTAGAATAAAAAACGCTCAGAAAATAATTTAAAAAATAAAAGCACTGTATGTATATCAGTATTTTTTGGTTGTATTTATTAGCAATTCTCCACAATATTAATATCGACTAGTGAGTAGCATTCTACCATAACCATTCATAACCAATGTATTGTTAGAGCAACTCTAATAATACGTCAATATAACTAGATATTTAATGGTGACAGCAAAATAGGGGGCGAGGAATGTGTCTATATCTTAAGATTATAGTCACGATAAAGTCGTTGTTCGAAATCAGCAAACCGGCGATTTAGGGTGGAACGAGCAATTCTAGTTGAGAAATAATCAATGGGGATTAGGTTAGATGAGCCAAGGTTATCTATAATAATAAATTGACCATAAGGTTTATAGCCTAGTTGATAAACGATGTTATAAGTTTTGAGCGCCATCGTGGTAATAGCCTCTTTGTATATGTTCTTTTTAAATTGCTCATAAGCAATTTTCATGTTTCTTTTATGTTTCAAAAAAACTTGTTTATTTTTTAGATAATAATCTAAAGTATTTGAAACATTTCCTGTCTTATCTTTGATTAATTGGAATACGTACCCTAGCCCCCGATCAGTTTGCTGGGTGCCATAGTAATGAGAAATCGTTTTTACGGTAAGATTCCTTTTATACAAGCGTTTATAATAGCGAACCTCTCTTAATGTTTCTTTATCATCTCGCCCACTTAAATGAACTTTTACGCATAGGTGATTATACTCAGGATGCTGATAACAAGCACGTTGCCTGCCTGATGCGATCAAGTTTTCAGAAGGTAATAAAATTTTTTTATCTAAGTTCATATTCATGATAATAAACACTTTTTTTAACAAGTTTAAGGTGTTTGATATATAGATATACCTAAAATGGCATAGCGACGATTTTTATAAATTAATTGACCAATGCTAATAGATTATATTTATAAAGTGTTGCATTTTGTGTGGTTAATTAAGTGTGAGGCAAGTCATATATTTTGTTTTGATAAATAATAAAACAAAAAATAAAAAACTACGGCTATAAATGAAATTATTAATATCCCTTTGGAATTAGTATGTCGTCCTCAGGCAATTCAGCCAAATAAATACTTTAACTGTAAATAAATTACAGGAAGTGACGAT
The DNA here is from genome assembly GCF_033681625.1 of Providencia sp. PROV109. Lineage (NCBI taxonomy): Bacteria > Pseudomonadati > Pseudomonadota > Gammaproteobacteria > Enterobacterales > Morganellaceae > Providencia > Providencia sp. PROV109. The sequence continues at coordinate 2,796,661 of NZ_CP096320.1, read as the reverse complement.
AACATAATTTTAAACGGGAATTTCGTTATGAATAGCTCAGTAAAAAAAATGGTAATGGCTTTTTTAGCAGTAACAGCATTGAACTCAAGCTTTTCAGTATTTGCATCTGAAAACAGTGAGGTAAAACGCAGCAATACAGGCGTTATTCGATTTACTGGAGCTATTGTAGCAGCGCCTTGTATTGTCGAAGCCAATGCGAATAAAGTAGAAACCAAATGCTGGAATGATAGTGGTAAATTGGAAACCGCATCTGCAGATATTCGTAAACTAAAGAATCAAGAAATGTTGCTTCCGAATCAAAAAGGTACTCAACAATTCAACTGGATTAATAAAGATAAAACCCTAGGTATTTACACAATAAAATACGATTAATTTTGAGACGAACACAAATTGAATATAGCAAACTAAGATGAGAAGGTATGCAATGTTTAATTTTAATGACATATGCCTATGAACAATAAATTCATAGGCATATAAAGGCTTATTTCTTTCAAATCAAAAGCAGAAATTAATCACAACGGCCCATATAACGACGCTCAGCGATATGAATACGAATTTTTTCACCGGTTGTTAAATATTCAGGAACTTGAACTGTTAACCCTGTAGCCATCGTTGCAGGCTTAGTTCGTGCGCTAGCCGAAGCCCCTTTAATTGCTGGGGTTGTCTCAATAATGACCATATCAACCGTTTGCGGTAACTCTAAAGCAAGAACTTGCCCATCCATTGTTAACACTTGCATTCCTGGTAACCCTTCTTCAGGAATGAAAAGTAATTCTTCTTCAATATCGGCTTTTTTGAAAAGGTAGGGAGTATAGTCTTCATTGTCCATAAAGACATATTCATCACCATCAATATAAGAAAAGCTCACTCCACGACGGGTTAGGGAAATTGTTTCTAAAATATCATCGCCTTTGAAACGCTCTTCAACTTTCTGGCCCGTTTTGATATCAGTAAAGCGCATTTTATATAATGTACTCGCTCCACGAGCACTAGGTGCTTGAATATCAATGTCTTTTACAAGTAATAATTTGCCATTGTAGTTAATTGCTAAACCACGTTTGATTTCGTTGGCCTTGGCCATAAATAACCTTCTTTAGGGTTGTCAAAAAGAGTGCGACAAAATTACTCGCAGATAAAGAATTAGGCAAGATGCTGAAGTCAATTTTCAGTGAAAAATTTTTAGGTGACATATCAGTGTGGATATAACCAGAGGGCGATATCCACACTGAAAGGGTTAATAAATAGGTAGTAAGCCAGATAGTGACAATAAATGAGCAACCGCATTAATTAATCCAAAGAGGATCACAAAGCCAATAATAAAGCTCCCACCTGGTGCTTTGTAGCTGTTGTTAGGGTAACGTTTACGACTTGCTTTCGCCATCAGCGCAGGGACAATGACTGCCCAAATAGTAGCTGCCAACCCTGCAAAACCAATCGCATAAATAAACCCATTAGGAAAAATCAGTGCGAGTATTGTTGGTGGTAAAAAAGTGACTAAGACAGATTTAAGGCGCCCAAATTTGCTATCTGCAAATTTGAAAAAATCAGCAATAAAATCAAATAACCCTAAAGACACGCCTAAGAAAGAACTCGCTAGAGCCATATAAGAAAACAGGTTCAAAAATTGAGATATAAAGCTGCTCTGGGTAGAAATATTCATTTGAGCCAGTAATGCATCAATATTGTTGCCATTTTCTCTGATTTCAATAAATGACGTTCTTGGAATATTTCCTTGGATCGCATACTGCCACAAAATATAGATAACAACGGTAATGGTAGCCCCATAAACTAGGCTCTTAACAACACTACGGCTATCTTTATTATAATATTTAACTAATCCAGGAACATTACCGTGATAACCAAATGAGGTTAATAAATAGGGTAATGCGGCTAAGGCATAAGGAAGATATTGGCTTTCACCATGCTCAGTTTGGTTGAATAGGATAGCTGGTGATGCGGTTGAAATCATTCCACCGATTGACATAATAAAGGTGATGACCATCCCGCCAATTAAAATGGTACTTAACCTATCGACAGCACGAGTAGAAAGCCACACAAAAAAAGCCACAATAAATGCAAAAATAAAGCCTGCACCCGCTTGTGGTATTTGTATTTTTTCTGACAAATTCGCGGTGATGATAGAGCTTCCTGCAGAAATATAGGCATAAGTAAGAATATAAAGCACAAAAGTAACGGATAAACTGTTAATAGAATTCCATGTCGTGCCTAATAAGTCTTTGACCATAGTATGGAAACTGGCGCCAGCTGGGTAATTCATATTGGCTTCTAAAATCATTAACCCAGAAAGTAACATGCAAATAAAGGTATAAATTAACAGTATGACAGAGCCTGTGAACCATACGCCGGAGGTCACCATAGGAATTGAAAACATACCCGCACCCACCGCAGTACCGGCAATGATCATCGCACCTCCTAATATAGAAGGATTTTTTTGTTGTGTTGTTCCATCAATAGCCATGGTGGCTCCTAAATATATCGTTTCACTGTACTAGCTAAATGATACGGTAAGAGTGCAGTATTGTAAATATCGTAAATGGAATAAAATAGGGAAAAATGAGTAATTAGAAAGGGATGGATGATAAACGTACAAAAAGAGGATGTTGTACGTTTACACTTGATTAGGCTTTGTGGTGATAGAAACGTTGTGTAAGCCAGAGGTCAACAGCATTGCGGCTAGCTTCAAAATGAGGCTCTGGGAGCTTATCAGGTGAAACCCACATTAAGTTTTCACATTTATCTGCTTCCATAATTCGAGGCTCAACCTCACCGTTATATTCAACATGCATACAAATAGAAACGGTATGTTTACCTTCTTGTTGATAAGTCTGTAAATTATTGCTGATACCAAAAACAGTCGGAGCTTGGATATCAATACCAATTTCTTCTTTTATTTCGCGAATGGCACAATCTTCAAAGGACTCACCAGGGTCCACATGTCCCCCGAAAATGGACCAATAGGGCGCATGTTTACTACTGCGTTTGCCCATCAAAATTTGCCCCTGTTTATTAGTGATTAGAACACCAACACCAGCGACGACGTGAGTATGCTGAGACATATATTCTCCTTATTATTTTATTTTTCAGCGCGCTGATCCTGACATAATCTTGTAGAAAAACAAGCAGGAAAAAGTACAAATATCACTGAAAACAATATGCTTTAATGTTATAACTATAATTAAATTTAAAGACACGATAATCATGATAAGGGAGATTAGTGGTTATGACTCGCCGGGTTGCTACAATTACATTAAATCCTGCTTACGACCTTGTGGGCTTATGCTCTACTATCGAAGTTGGTGAAGTCAATTTAGTCAAAACCGCTAGCCTCAACGCGGGTGGTAAAGGTGTCAATGTCGCAAAAGTGCTCCGTGACTTAGGTATTGATATCACTGTTAGTGGTTTTATGGGAAAGGATAACCAAGAAGAGTTTCAACATTTTTTCAGTGAAAATGGCATGGCGAACCGTTTTAGTATGGTGCCAGGGCGTACACGGATTAACGTGAAACTCACGGAAAATAATGGGGAGTCAACGGATTTTAACTTTTCAGGCTTTGAGGTCAGTAAAGAAGATTGGAACCGTTTCTCTACCGAATCACTTAATTGGTTAGGCCATTTCGATATGGTCGTTGTCAGCGGAAGTTTACCAAGTGGTATTGACCCAGAAGAATTCACTCGTTGGATGACTCGCCTTCGCCAATTATGCCCATGTATTATTTTCGATAGTAGCCGAGAAGCCTTAAAGGCAGGTTTGAAAGCGTCACCATGGCTAGTAAAACCTAATCGTCATGAATTAGAAAGTTGGGTTGGCCGAAAACTGCCAGATTTACAAGATGTTGTAGCCGCAGCGCATGAGTTAAGAGACAAAGGAATTTCTCATGTTGTTATTTCATTAGGAGAAGAAGGGGCTCTGTGGGTTAATGCTTCGGGTTCTTGGCTGGCGAAACCGCCACATTGTGAAGTGATAAGCACGGTTGGGGCTGGTGACTCGATGGTAGCAGGGCTAGCTTATGGGTTACTCAATGGTGAGTCCAGCGAGCATACGTTACGTATGGCGACCGCAATTTCTGCACTATCCGTTTCTCAGCCAGATGTCGGTTTAAAAAATAGAAACAAATTAGCGGATATGATGGCAAAAATTGAAATGAAATCGTTATAGTTAATGAATTTCAAACAACCCCCACATGATAATGCGGGGGTTGTTATATTAGAAAGCCAATAATTAGCTACTTTGCTGTGCTTTCAACCATGCAATTTCTTGCGGCCAAATATCGGGATTAATGGTTTCTAAAATCAAGGGGATACCATCGAAACGGCTATCTTGCATAATATACGTGAATGGAACAAAACCAATATTCCCTTCACCTAAACTATGGTGGCGGTCAACACGACTGGCAAATTCACTTTTAGCATCATTAAGGTGCATTCCCTTTAGAAACTCAAAACCAACAATATCTGCAAATTGGCTAAATGTGTTGTCACAATCTTCGGCTGTGCGTAAGTCATAACCTGCGGCAAATGCGTGGCAAGTATCAATACAAACGCCTACACGGCTTTTATCTTTCACCCGTTCAATAATTTTTGCAAGATGCGTAAAGTCAAAGCCTAAGTTAGTGCCTTGTCCCGCCGTGTTTTCAATTACAGCGGTCACGCCTTCGGTCTCAGCAAGCGCAATATTAATAGATTCAGCAATGCGAGCTAAACAATCGTCAATCTCAATTTTCTTTAAATGACTACCGGGGTGAAAGTTAAGTAAATCAATACCTAATTGTTCACAACGCTGCATTTCATCGATAAAAGCGACACGAGATTTCTCTAGAGCCTCAAATTCGGGGTGACCTAAATTGATCAAATAGCTGTCATGAGGAAGGATTTGGTGTTTACCGTACCCATATTTTTTGCAGTTATCTTTAAATTTCTTAATTACGTCTTCGCTTAGTGGCGCAGCTTTCCATTGGCGCTGATTTTTTGTGAACAACGCAAAAGCGGTTGCATTGATTTCATGTGCGCGAATAACAGCTTGGTCAACCCCACCAGAGGCGCTGACATGTGCTCCAATATATTTCATTTTTGACTCCTTTTTGTTGGAGTATGCCATTAATAAGCAAATAAATGAAATCAACAAAAAAGCCACCCATTGAGGTGGCTAAAAGTGAGGAGAATATATGCTAAAAAATGCTTTGAATCAGTATGTTAATTAAGAGCCCACCGACAATCAACCAAACAAACAGGATAAGTGCCATCAGTAATGGCTTAATACCCGCTTGGCGAATAGCACTAACATGGGTAGTTAACCCTAAAGCAACCATTGCCATAGCCAGTAAAATCGTATCCAAGGCTATGATTTGTTGTACGAATACATGGGGCAGTAAATTGAGTGAATTGAAACCTGCGACAACAATAAAAAATACGGCGAACCAAGGAATCGTAATTTTACTTTTCTGAGTGTTTGTTGTTTGGTTTGCGGCTGTTTTACGGCTTAAGAAAGCCGATAAAATAATCAAAAAAGGCGCAAGCATCATTACACGGATCATTTTGGCGATGACAGAGGCATTTTCTGCGTCAGTACCAATAGTGTGGCCTGCTGCAACAACCTGTGCAACTTCATGTACTGTTGAACCGATATAAATCCCAAAAGTTTCTTCTGTTGCAGGAAACCAGCCAAAGTGCGCATTTAACTGGTAAATCCAAGGATAAACAAAAATACAAATAGTCCCAAAGATAACAACCGTTGATACGGCAACTGCAACTTTACTTGCAGAAGCTTTCACCACGGGTTCAGTAGCCATGACTGCGGCTGCGCCACAAATGCTACTACCTGCACCAATCAATAACGTGGTTTCTTCATCAAGACCGAACACTTTTTTACCTAGCCAATATGCTAATAAAAAAGTTGAGGTTAATGTTAAGGCATCAATGATAACCCCTGTAGCACCTACATCCGTAATTTGTTGGAAAGTAAGGCGAAAACCATACAAAATTATACCCGCACGGAGAAAATAGTGCTTAGCAAATTTAATGCCGACATCACAAGATTGACTGGCTACGGGGTAAAAAGTATTCCCTACAATAATTCCTAATAAGATTGCGAGGGTTAATGCACCTAAGCCGATATCCATAAACCAAGGTTGGTCACCTAGGTAAATTGCAATAGCAGTCAGAATACCAGCTAAAATAATACCGGGTATCAGTTTTAATATAGGATTTAGGTTATTCCGCTCAAGGGTGCTGGTGTCACTTTTATTCATGATAATGCTCTTTATTACCGCTTATAAGATTTAGTAATAAGGATATAACAAAATCAATAATAATTTAAATTGATTGTCTTCATATAATCTACCACTAAAATAGATTAGAAAGTTTCTTCTGGAATATTGCAAATAAATCGTTAATATTAACATTATTATTACAAATACTAAAAATCACGTTGGGGCTTACCTTTATGCGAATTACACTTAGGCAACTTGAGGTTTTTACGGAAGTATTAAAGAGTGGCTCCACGACGCAAGCATCTCAGTTATTAGCGCTTTCACAATCTGCAGTCAGTGCGTCGCTAACGGATTTAGAAGGTCAATTAGGCGTTCAATTATTTGACCGTGTGGGTAAACGACTTGTTACTAATGAGCACGGAAGACTTTTATATCCAAAAGCGTTAGCGTTATTAGAGCAAGGGTTAGAAGTTGAGCAACTCTTTAAAAAAGAGATGGGCGCCGTGCGTCTTGCTGCCAGTACAACGATTGGTAATTATATTTTACCCGAAGTCTTAGCGGGGTATCGTCATGACCACCCTGATATTCCTTTAGAGCTTTTTATTAGTAATACAGAAGAAATTATTAAGGCAGTCATGGAATTTAGGGCGGATGTTGGGTTAATTGAAGGTGTTTGTCATAGCCCTGAATTAATTTCTAAAGCATGGTTAAAAGATGAGCTCGTTATTTTTGTTTCCCCCCAAAACCCATTAGCGAATAAAAAAGTCTCTTTAAAAGATTTGCGTGACGCGCCTTGGATTTTGCGTGAAAGGGGGTCAGGTACACGGGATGTCCTTGACCAACTATTATTTGCACATCTTCCGGGCTTTCATATTTTGATGGAGCTAGGAAATTCAGAAGCTATCAAGCATGCAGTTCGTTACGGGATAGGTATAAGCTGTTTATCACGTCGAGTGATCGAAGAACAATTAGAAAATGGCTCTCTAGTCGAATTAAAAATAGACGACCTTCATTTAGAAAGAACGCTATATTTGATTTATCACCGTCAAAAGCATATTTCGAGTGCGATTACTAATCTTCTGTCTTACTGTAATTAAAAATCCTCGTCATCTTTTAACCTGTCGCGTTGTTGGCTGCAATCGACGACCCAAGTCACATACTAATGTATGCTCCTTGGATAGTCTCAATTGCCGCCTAGCGACACGCTAAAAGCTATAGAGGATTGCAGTGAATGTGTTGCACTTGTGACAGGCTATCGCGTTGTTGGCTGCAATCGACGACCCAAGTCACATACTAATGTATGCTCCTTGGATAGTCTCAATTGCCGCCTAGCGACACGCTAAAAGCTATAGAGGATTGCAGTGAATGTGTTGCACTTGTGACAGGCTATCGTGTTGTTGGCTGCACTTTTTATGTGCCTTGAACAGTCACATTTGCCGCTACTGACACGATAAAGAGAATAAGACGTCGTCCTCTTATTAAGAGGGTATACTGAATTTTTTGAGATAACGCGTTTTACTTATAATTTTGTATGAATTATGAAGGTATCTTATAACAGTGAAGAGTTGCTTAGTTCTCACAGTCTATTTTGCTAGAATCCATGCGATATTAGCTGAATAATAAAATACAGGGAACAAATGTCAGAACAACATACCAATACTATCTCGCAGGGCGGCCCACAAAGACTACGCCGTGAGTTAAAGGCGCGCCATCTTGCGATGATTGCTATCGGTGGATCTATCGGTACCGGTTTATTCGTTGCATCTGGTGCAACGGTTGCACAAGCAGGCCCCGGTGGAGCACTCCTTTCTTATGCTATCATTGGCTTAATGGTCTATTTTTTAATGACCAGTTTAGGTGAATTAGCCGCTTATATGCCTGTCTCAGGCTCATTTGCAACCTATGGTGCAAAATATGTCGATGAAGGTTTTGGTTTCGCACTAGGGTGGAACTACTGGTACAACTGGGCTGTAACAATTGCAGTTGACTTAGTTGCTGCTCAATTGGTGATGACCTATTGGTTCCCAGATACCCCAGGTTGGATTTGGAGCGCTATTTTCCTTGCGATTATTTTCTTACTGAATTTCATCTCTGTGAAAGGGTTTGGTGAGGCGGAATACTGGTTCTCATTAATAAAAGTCACCACAGTCGTTATTTTTATTGTTGTTGGCGTATTAATGATTTTTGGCATCATGAGCGGTGCGGAAAATGCCGGGTGGCATAACTGGGAAATTGGTGATGCACCTTTTGCGGGTGGTTTTTCAGCAATGATTGGCGTGGCAATGATAGTTGGGTTCTCATTCCAAGGAACTGAATTAATCGGTATTGCTGCGGGGGAATCGAAAGATCCTGCCAAAAATATTCCCAAAGCAGTACGCAAAGTATTTTGGCGGATATTGTTATTCTATATCTTTGCAATCTTAATTATTAGTTTGATCATTCCTTATACTGATCCAAGCTTACTGCGTAATGATGTAAAAGATATTAGTGTGAGTCCATTCACTTTAGTATTTGAAAATGCAGGTTTATTATCTGCTGCTGCGGTGATGAATGCGGTTATCTTAACGGCAGTATTATCGGCAGGTAACTCGGGTATGTACGCATCAACGCGTATGTTGTATACCTTAGCGCGTGAAGGTAAAGCACCACGTATTTTCGCTCGTTTATCTAAAGGTGGCGTACCTCGTTATGCGTTGTTAGCAACGACGGTTATTGCGGGCTTATGTTTCTTGAGTTCCATGTTTGGAAACCAGACGGTGTACTTGTGGCTATTAAATACATCGGGGATGACAGGGTTTATTGCTTGGTTAGGTATTGCAATTAGCCATTATCGTTTCCGTAGAGGCTATATTGCACAAGGGAAAGATCTTAATGACTTACCTTATCGTTCAGGTTTCTTCCCAATTGGTCCTATTTTTGCCTTTATTTTGTGTTTAACAATTACATTAGGCCAAAACTACCAAGCCTTTTTAGAAGATAAAATTGATTGGGTAGGGGTTACGGCAACTTATATTGGAATTCCGCTGTTTTTAGCAATTTGGTTTGGTTATAAGATAGTGAAGAAAACAACGTTTATTCGCTATAAAGATATGAGCTTTCCAAGTTACCGAGAAAATTTAGATAAATAATATTCTTAGAATATCTATCATAAAAAACAGCACTCTTTATAGGGTGCTGTTTTTTTATATATAGCGCAACAAACCTGCATTTTGGCGGTAAAATAGGCTGAATGTTTGGCTTTACGATAATGGTCACAGAATTCCATTGATGAAAGTCATGATTAAACTAATAATCGTATTGATAAGTATTCTTATTTGCTTTATTGTTACCGCATAAAAAAAAGGTAAGTCAATGAGGTTAATAGTGGAGCTTAATACTATGTCGTCGGTAGCCAAGAAGTCTGTAGCTAGGTCGGTAGTAAAAGGAATAGGTTTAGCGTTATTAGCAAGTGCCAGTATGAGCGCTTGGGCTGCAACAGTGACTGATATTGCAGGCCGTACTGTTGAGGTTCCTGATAATGTTAATCGCATTTTATTAGGTGAAGGGCGCCTGTTTAGTGCAATAGCTCTGCTGGAAGGTGATAAACCTATTGACCGAATTGTCGGTTGGCAAGGTGACCTTCGAAAACTAGACCCTCAAACCTACGCTGTTTATAAAGCTAAATTCCCTGAAATTGACAATATTCCACTGATTGGTAATACCAGCGCAGATAGCGTCAGTTCAGAAAAAGTATTAACCCTAAACCCTGATATTGCGATTTTTGGTTTGTCAGGCCATGGGCCGGGTAAAAACAGTGAATTAGTTAACCAGCTTGAGAAAGCCGGCGTGCCTGTTGTATTTGTGGATTTCCGTGATAAACCACTGGAAAACACATTACCAAGTATGCGTTTACTTGGTAAAGCGTTAAACCGCGAACAGGCAGCAAATAAATATGTCGATTTTTATGAAAGAAACCAAAAATTAGTCACTGATATTACTTCTAAAATACCAGAAGATAAAAAACCAAGTGTTTTTATTGAGTTACGTGCAGGAGCATTTGAAGATTGCTGTGGTACCGCTGGCGATGGAAATATGGGGAACTTTATTGATTTAGCGGGTGGTAAAAATATTGCTAAAGGCGTTTTGCCGGGCGCGCTTGGTACGATGAACTTAGAGAAAATCATTGCTGCGGACCCAAATATTTACATTGCATCTGGAGCAAAAGCACCGGGAAGTAAAGATGCAGGCGTTCAATTAGGGGCGCAAAGTTCATTAGCTGATGCGAAAGAAAGCCTGAAAAAAATAACTGAACGTAAAGGGATTAGCTCGTTATCAGCCATAAAAGATAAGCAAGATTATGCTATCTGGCACAATTACTATAACTCTCCATACAATGTGATTGCGACGCAAGTTTTCGCCAAATGGTTTTACCCAGAACGATTTACCGATCTTGAACCGCAAAAAACACTGGATGAATTACATAGAGAGTTTCTCGCTATCGAACCAACAGGTGTATATTGGGTCAGCGAAAAGTAATGAAAATGGGTAAGAATTGATGAGTATCACGAGCGAGCCAATAGTTGCGGCTGAAAAAGCAGCGATTCAGGCTGACAACAATGTAAAACAACATTATCAAAATATGTTGCGTCGTCGATTGACATGGATAGCTGTTATCGTCGCTGCGATTTTATTATCACTGGTTATTGATTTCACCTTAGGTCCTTCAGGGTTATCCCTTGAACGCTTATGGCAAACCTTAATGACCCCAGAAGCAGTTGATGCAGGAACTCGAGTCATTGTTTGGGATATCCGTCTGCCATATGCATTGATGGCCGTGGTGATTGGTATGTCATTAGGACTTGCTGGTGCTGAGATGCAAACGATCCTTAATAACCCGTTAGCGAGCCCATTTACACTAGGGGTATCTAATGCGGCGGCTTTTGGTGCCGCATTGGCGATTGTTTCAGGGATTGCAATTCCAGGCGTGCCTGACCAATGGGTAATATCAGCCAATGCCTTTATTTTTGCATTATTAGCAGCCTTGATGTTAGACGCGGTAACTCGCTGGACGCGTGTAGCAACCTCAGGTGTCGTATTGTTCGGTATTGCACTTGTGTTTACCTTTAATGCATTGGTTTCTATGATGCAATTCATCGCAACAGAAGATACCTTGCAGGGTTTAGTCTTTTGGACGATGGGCAGTTTATCAAAAGCAACATGGGTAAAACTTGGTGTGATGGCATTGGTTTTCGCGCTTGTTTTCCCGGTTGCCATGATGAGTTCATGGAAATTAACGGCTTTAAGGTTGGGTGAAGATAGGGCGATCAGTTTCGGTATTGATGTGCGCCGTTTAAGGCTAACAACATTATTACGTATTAGTATTTTATCGGCTTTAGCGGTGGCGTTTGTGGGGCCTATCGCCTTTATTGGTTTAGTCGCACCGCATATTGCAAGGTTGATTTTTGGTGAAGATCACCGTTTTTATCTGCCAGCAAGTGCATTAATTGGGGCGTTAATCTTATCAATGGCCTCAATAGCGTCGAAGAATATTATTCCGGGTGTGATTATTCCTGTTGGGATTGTGACATCGTTAGTGGGTGTGCCGTTCTTCTTAAGCATTATTTTACGTCATAGAGGGAACGTATCATGAGTGGCCTGATTATTAACCAATTTAATGCAGGTTACCCAAAGCGCCCCGTAATTGAGAACCTATCGACGGATATCTTACCTCGCGGCAAGATAACAGTATTACTTGGCCCCAATGGTAGTGGCAAATCCACATTGTTGCGTTCCTTGGCGGGGCTAAATAAAGCCACAGGGCAGCTGCTACTGGATGGCCAGGACTTAACTCAACAGAGTTTTGCCCAGCGAGCACAAAATGTGGTGTATTTACCGCAAACGTTACCTGCTGGTGTGCACTTGTATGTTCTCGAGTCTGTTATTGTTGCTCAACGTGCTTCAGGTGGTTTAAGCAATGAGAATAGTAAAGACGAAGTGATGGGGTTATTACGTCAATTGGGTATTGAACATTTGGCGTTAAGTTATTTAGACCAACTTTCAGGTGGTCAAAAACAATTAGTGGGTTTGGCACAATCTTTAATTCGTCAACCCAACTTATTGTTATTAGATGAACCTTTAAGTGCACTGGATTTAAATTACCAATATCATGTGATGGATTTAGTCGCGAAAGAAACGAAGCGTCGAAATATAATCACGGTTGTGGTGGTTCATGATATTAATATTGCACTCAAACACGCAGAACATGTATTAATGCTGAAGCAAGGTAATTTAATTGCTCAAGGTGAACCTGCTGAGGTAATTACCCCTGAAAGCCTTGCTGAGGTCTATGGTGTACGCGGTCGTATCGAACGTTGTTCGCAAGGTGTTCCGCAAGTCCTAATAGATGGGCTGGTTGATAAATTAGCAAGTTAATATCGTAATAGAATAATGTGCTTGCAGCACTCGGCAAGCACATTAAATAAAATGAGAGGATGCAATATTAAAGAAATAAACAAATTAAATATTATTTAATAGTAATTACCCACAGGAAATTTAATTGAATTATATAATGGTTTTTTACCATGAATTTCCTATGGGTATTTAAATGCCCCAATAATAAAAAATATTTTTTGATTCAATGAAATCAATGTGAGCAAATCAATTCATATATAAAACAAAATATCTCTTGGAGAGTTGGGAATGGTTGTTTTTAATAAAAGAAAAGTGGCAATTAGCATAATTGCGGCTATTGCTGCGGCACCTGCATTTGCTGATGACAGTAAAGATAAAATCTATGTAACAACAGCATCAGGTTATCAACAGAAAATTGAAGATGCCCCTGCGTCTATTTCTGTAGTAACTCGCGAACAACTCGAAACTAAAGCTTATCGTGATGTGACTGACGCATTAAAAGATGTACCGGGTGTTTTAGTCACTGGAGGCGGCAGTAGCTCAGACATCAGCATCCGTGGTATGGATGCTAAATACACCATGATTTTAATCGACGGTAAACGCGTTGATACACGCAGCACTCGTCCAAATAGTGATGGTTCTGGTATTGAACAAGGTTGGTTACCACCATTACCCGCCATTGAGCGTATTGAAGTAGTACGTGGCCCAATGTCATCGCTGTACGGTTCAGATGCGATGGGAGGGGTTATCAATATTATCACTCGTCGTGTTCAACAAGAGTGGACGACCAGTTTACGTGCAGACGCAACAATTACGGAACGTAAAAATTCAGGTAATACAGGGCAAGGCAGCTTTTACACCTCAGGTCCATTAATTGATGGTCTACTGGGTGTGAAACTACAAGGACAATATTCACATCGTGGTGAAGATAAAATCATTAATGGTTTTAACCGTCAAATCATGGCGAGTGGTGGAGCAACGGTATCGTTGACTCCAGATGACAAAAATACCTTCGACGCAGAATTTAAACGTGATAACCAACATCGTGATGACCGTGAGGGTTATACCAGCAAAAGAGGCGACGGTAGCGGTTTTAGCAAATATGAGTTGACTCATATGGCATTAACCCATACGGGTATTTATGATATTGCATCAACAGATACCTATATTCAATACGATGAGACAAAAAACCCAGGCCGTAAAATGACGGCAGAAGACCTTGTTTTCCGTAATCAAAGTGTCTTTTTATTGGGGGATCATAGTTTAAGCCTTGGTGGTCAATATCGTAAAGAGAAGTTGAAAGATGAAGGTAATAAATTTAAACAGTATAATCAGCTTGAACGATATAGCTGGGCGTTATTTGCAGAAGATGAATGGTTAATGACCAATGATTTTGCGTTAACCGGTGGTATTCGTATGGATAAAGACGAAAACTACGGTTCACACTGGACTCCACGTTTATATGGTGTGTGGCATGCTGATGAACAGTGGACAATTAAAGGTGGGGTAACTACAGGTTATAAAGCACCAAGCTTGCGTGAATCGTCCGCAAACTGGGGACAAGCAACAGGCGGTAGTGCAGGAAATGCCGTTATTTATGGTAATCCTGATTTAAAACCAGAGAAAAGTATTACTGAAGAAATTGGTGTTATTTGGAACAATCAGGATAATATTACTGCTGGGATAACTATCTATAACACTGACTTTAAAGATAAAATTACTGAAGTTAGGCGTTGTGAAGAAAATAGTAGCACAGTAAGAGCATGTACAGTAGCTCAAGATGGTGAAGGTGACAAGCCTAACAAACCGTATCGTTTCATCAGCGATAAAGCGAACGTTGATAAAGCAAGAATGCGAGGTGTTGAACTAACGTTCAACTGGCGTATTGTGGATGACTTAAGCTTTGCAGCTAACTACACCTATACTGATACTGAACAAAAAAGTGGTGTAAATAAAGGTAAGCCATTAAATAAACAGCCTAAACATATGGCTAACTCCACTCTGACATGGCAAACTACTGAAGATTTAGAAACATGGACGCGTATGAATTTCCGTGGTAAAACCTCTGAATACCAAGGTCGTGGACAAAAAATGTCAAGTGGTACAGCATCTTATGCTTTATTTGATTTAGGTGCGAGTTATCAGCTTAACAAGAACGCGAACATTGTTGGTGGTGTCTATAACGTCTTAGATCGCCGAATCGATAATGCGACTTACGGTGCCGAATTAGAAGGCCGTCGCTACAATATCGGTATCAACTACAACTTCTAATCGAATAATTAATCTCGATTAATCCAAACCCTTTGGCTTCCACCAAAGGGTTTTTTGCTGATTAAAACGCGATAAAAACGCTCAGAAAAAAAAGATATAAGCAGATAGGGGAAAAAGTCAGAAATAATCAAAATTTCTCATGGAAAATAGGGTGATTTGTTAACAATTTAACTTGCTATTTGTGGTTATGGCGTGCAAAATGCGCGAACTAAAAAATAACTGATGCTTAATCAAATGAAGCATCGGTTTTTTTGTTTTTAGGAACGTTCATTCTAGCGGGGCCGGACATAGAGCCGGAGAGATAATTTTAATATTTACGTGTAGCAAACATTTTACGCTACCGATTTGAGGAATGCTTTTATGGCTTACTTTTTCGCATTCGCAGCAGGGCCAGGCGCTGGCGGCTGCCGTATCGATGACTACGGGGCTCTCGGTGGCTTCGCTCACACGCCTTTCTCCCTCTCTTCGTTTTTCTCTGCCTATAGGCAGATGCAAAGTCTTCCCAGTAACTGTCGATTAAGCCGAAGTAGTATGCAATCGAAAGTTATGGGAGGGCTTAGACGTGCAAAATAACACACCAATTCCATTAGACATCGGTCACAATCAAACGGGTGCGAATAACCGCGTACAACTTGCAAAAACCTTAACATTGGTGCAAGTGGTCATGATCGGTATTGCGTATATCCAGCCAATGACGATATTTGATACCTTCGGAATGGTGTCAGATAAAACTGGTGGACATGTTCCAACTTCATACATTATTGCACTTGCTGCGATACTGTTTACTGCTCTGAGCTATGGTAAATTGGTGAAACGTTTCCCATCAGCCGGTTCAGCGTACACTTATGCCCAAAAATCAATGAGCCCACATATTGGCTTCTTGGTGGGTTGGACATCCTTGTTGTCCTATATTTTTATGCCAATGATCAACATCTTATTGGCTAAAATTTATTTACAAGATATCTTCCCTAATGTTGAGCCAGCGATTTTTGTTGTGGGATTAGTCATATTAATGACAGCAGCAAACTTACGCGGTATCAACGTGATAGCGAATTTAAGTACTGTGATTGCGATTATCCAAATTGGGGTAATGGCGGTCTTTACGGGCTTAGTGATTCACGGCGTTTCAAATGGTGAAGGTTCAGGTGAGATTTGGACATTTAACCCATTTGCTAATGAAAAAACCGAAGTGATCCCGCTTATTGCTGGGGCAACAATCCTTTGTTTCTCATTCTTAGGTTTCGACGGATTAAGCTCACTGTCAGAAGAAACACCTAATGCAGGCAAAGTGATCCCACGTGCTATTTTCTTAACCGCGTTAATCGGTGGAATTATTTTTATTACTGTTTCTTTCTTCTTACAGCAGTATTTCCCTGATGTTTCACGTTTTAAGAATATTAATGAAACACAGCCAGATATTATGCGTTTTGTTGCTGGTGCATTCTTCCAGTCAATCATTCTGGTTTTCTCATGTGTTACGGTATTAGCGTCAGGTATGGCGGCTCACGCAGGTAGCGCACGTTTAATGTACGTTATGGGGCGTGATGGGGTATTCCCAGAAAAAGTGTTTGGTTATGTAAGCCCAACATGGCGTACTCCGGCATACAACGTATTAATGGTTGGTTTCTTGGCATTAGGTGCTATCTGGTTTGAAATGGATTTTGCAACCGCGTTAATTAACTTTGGTGCGTTAATCGCGTTTACCTTTGTTAATATTTCGGTTATCAGCCAATTCTTTATTCGTGAACGCCGCATGACAGGGTTCAAAAATATCCTGAATTACTTGATTTTGCCTGTTATTGGTACACTGACAGTGTGTGTGTTATGGCTGAATATCGAAGAAGACTCAATGGTTTACGGGTTGGTTTGGACGGCAGTTGGTTTGGTCTATATGGCTGTACTGACACGTATGTTTAAGCGGCCTATGCCGCAAATGAGCGACGTTTAACAATATTCTTCATATTTCGCGCTGTAGCTGCGTTGCGTTCTCAAAACGATCATGGGTCACATACTTATGTATGCTCCCCATGATCGTTTTGCTCGGTGCCTTGCTACAACACGAACTATTTTGAATATGTCCAGAATTAGATTCAAAAATAGCGCCTTGAGGCGCTATTTTTTTACCCGTTAAGAATTATTTAAGATAAAGCGTGTAGCTTATTAACATCATAATATTATGTGATATTGTTGTTACAACACATAATGCAGAACTATGATAATCACGAATTCGATTAATAAGGCACACAAATGAATGATGCAAAGAAACCTGAGAATCAACGGTTATTACTGACGCTTAGGAATATTGTTGGCAAAAAAAATATTTTAACAGAGCCACATAAAACAGAACGTTATCGTAAAGGCTTCCGCTCTGGTATGGGGGATGCAATCGCGGTTGTATTTCCAACAACATTGCTCGAACAGTGGTATGTTTTCAAGGCGTGTGTTGAAGCAGACAAAATTGTCCTGATGCAAGCGGCGAATACAGGGTTAACCGAAGGGTCGACACCGAGTGGCTATGACTATGATCGCGATATCGTCATTATTAGTACGTTGAAATTAAACCAAATTCAAGTTTTACCGGAATTCAACCAAGTCGTTGCGATGCCGGGGAGTACTTTGTACGACTTGGAGAAAATCTTAAAACCATTAGGGCGTGAACCGCACTCTTTGATTGGCTCTTCTTGTATTGGAGCTTCAGTTGTGGGTGGTATTTGTAATAGTTCTGGCGGTTCATTAGTGCGTAGAGGCCCCGCCTATACTGAGCTTGCTCTTTATGGCCGAGTCAGTGACGATGGAAAAGTGGAGCTTGTCAATCACCTAGGTATTGATTTAGGTAACACACCAGAAGAAATCCTGACGAATTTACAAAATCGTGGCTATAGTAGTGAAGACGTACAAGTTAGCGATAAACTCGCTTCTGACCATGAGTATGCAGAACGCGTTCGTGATGTCGATGCAGATACACCATCACGCTTTAACGCGGATGAACGTCGTCTATTTGAAGCATCAGGGTGCGCAGGAAAATTAGCCGTGTTTGCGGTTCGTTTAGATACCTTCCCTGCCGATAAAAAAACACAGGTATTTTATATCGGTTCAAATAACCCTGACGTTTTGGAAGATATACGCCGTTATATTTTAAGTGAATTTAAAAACCTGCCAGTTGCAGGTGAATATATGCACCGTGGTTGCTTCGATATAGCAGAAGTTTATGGTAAAGATACCTTTTTAATGATTGATAAATTTGGTACTGACAAAATGCCAATGTTTTTCACTATTAAAGGGCGTATTGATGCAGTATTAAATAAAGTCCCATTCCTGCCATCAAATCTGATCGACCGTACTATGCAGGTTCTCAGTAAATTATGGCCTTCCCATTTACCACCACGTATGAAAGAGTTTCGTGATCGTTATGAACACCATTTAATGTTAAAAATGGCCGGAGATGGCATTGATGAGGCTAAAGTTTGGCTGAAATCTTATTTTGCAAGCGCCGATGGCGGCTATTTTGAATGTACACCAGAAGAGGGGGCAAAAGCATTTTTACACCGCTTTGCCGCTGCTGGCTCCGCTGTTCGTTATCACGCTGTTCATAATAAAGATGTGGAAGATGTATTACCCCTCGACATTGCTTTACGTCGCAATGATAGAAATTGGTTTGAAACATTACCACCAGAAATTGAAAAGCTATTAGTTCATAAATTATACTGCGGTCATTTTATGTGCCATGTTATGCACCAAGACTATGTTTTGAAAAAAGGCGTTGACCCGAAAGAACTAAAAGAAAAAATGTTAGCTTTATTAGATGAAAGGGGGGCTCAATATCCTGCGGAACATAACGTAGGGCATTTATATAAAGCCCCAGAACAATTAAAATCATTTTATAAACAATCTGACCCAACAAATACAATGAACCCCGGTTTAGGTAAAACAACTAAACGCAAAAATTGGGAAGGGGATTGTGGCTGCGCTCATACTCATGATCATTAATGAACGCGTCATATAAATAACAAAAGGCAGGTATTGGGAAACGTTTCAATATCTGCCTTTTTTATTACTAAATTAACTGGCGAGATCTCTCGCATAGCTAATCAATGCTTTTAATTGTTGGCAACGCTTTTCATCATGTTGATGCTCTACAAGTAATAGCTGTATTTGTTGCATATATTCTGTTAAACGCTCTTCACTAAAGTAGTCTCTACGGTGCTGTAACCAGCGTTGCTGCTCATCATAAGACAAGGTGGCAGGGTAGTTACGTGCTTTATAGCGAAAGAAGAGCTCTTTCATGCGCTTATCTTCAAAACTGAGTTCCAATGCAGGCAAGTTCTGTGGCGATGTTTCACGAATAATATCCATGGTTGAGCGGTCAGAAGGACTAAAGAATCCATTATAAATTTGTGTATCGACATCATCCGACTCTGTAAATACTTGTGGTTCGCTAAATAACTCAATTAATTTATTACGAATTTCAGGGTTCTTGCGTAAAGTTTCCAGATTGCGCATACACAAGTCACGGTCAACACCGGTTCGTTCCGCATCTTCAGGGCGCAGTGTTTTTTCTGGTGCTAAAATAGGGCACTTATTAATGTGAACGAGTTTTACAGGAACGGGAGAAGCGCCTGCCAATTCAGCTTTAGGTGTATATAATCGGGTACGCAATTGTTGAACATCTAACTCAACTAATGGTGAGATATCAGCAGATAAATCACACATAATAACGGCATTTTTGTTGTCAGGGTGCCAAGCAAGAGGAGCGACTAAGCTGACATAAGAACGTAATGCACCAAACATACCAGACACATGAACTAGTGGTGTTATTTCTACAATATCAATAAGTTGACTTATTTTGTTTTTATTTCTTAATTGATAAAAATAATCAAACATTCTGGGTTGAGCGGCTTTCAACAGTTTGGCCATGTTAATGGTGGCTAAAACGTCAGACATTGCATCGTGAGCATTTTCATGAGCAACACCATTCGCTTTAGTTAAATGTTCTAAACGCATACTCGGCAGGCCATCTTCATTCTCTGGCCATTGAAGACCTTCAGGGCGAAGCGCAAAACAGGCACGCAAAGTGTCGAGTAAATCCCAACGTGAATTTCCTTGCTGCCAACTATAGGCATACGGGTCATAAAAATTTCGATAAAAAATATTACGGGTAACTTCATCATCGAAACGAATATTGTTGTAACCCATAATGCAGGTATTGGGGACACTAAAAGCCGCATGAATTCGTTTAGCAAACTCGGCTTCATTAACGCCTTGAGATAATGCGACCTGTGGGGTGATCCCAGTGATCATGACGGCTTCAGGTTGCGGCAAATAGTCATCAGCTGGAGCGCAATAAAAAACCTCTGGCTCTTCAATGATATTAAAATCAAGGTCGGTGCGGACGCCTGCAAATTGCGCTGGCCGATCAAGAGCAGGGCGCTTACCAAAAGTTTCATAGTCATGAATAAAAAAAGTAGGTTGTTTTTTATTATCTTGCAACGTTTTCACCATTTCGATGGTTATATAGTAGATTGATAGTGGTTAATTTATTGGTATTCACTATACATTGTTGATTAATGATACCTTATCTACTGTGAAAGCTAAACCAAGGCTATCTGATATTGAACTGGCGCGATTGATAGTAGTTTAATTTGATAACTCGATAGAATATTTTACCCAGCAGGAGGTCGTTATCTTAAGTTATAAGTATTGTGATAAGCGTCACATATATTAATTGTTAACGTTAACATTGGTGATTAACATCACAATTAATAGGTGATTTTGTGGTTTGTAATTAATGTTAACCTTAACATTTCATCAGGATAATTTTTGTTAGGTGATGAAATATGAATCGTGGTTCAAGAAAGTATTATGCCTCTTTGAGTGCATTATTGTTTTTTTTCTTTTTCACCTGGTCATCAACATTTTCTGTCGTTGCAATCTGGCTGCGTAAATATGTTGGTTTAGATGGCGCAGATACTGGGGTTATTTTCTCTTGTATTTCGATTGTGGCGCTTTGCGCGCAACCACTTTATGGATTCATGCAGGATAAATTAGGGTTACGAAAAAATTTACTATTATTTATTGCAGTATTACTGATTGCATCAGGGCCATTTTTTATGGTTTTTGGGACGTTGCTAAAATGGAATGTATTTTTAGGCAGTGCAATTGGTGGCTTATTTATTGGTATGACCTTTCACGCAGGGATTGGGGTGCTTGAGTCTTATACAGAGAGGGTCAGCCGATTACGTAATTTTGAATATGGTAAAGCGAGGATGTGGGGCTCATTGGGTTGGGCGACAGCTACCTTTTTTGCCGGGCGTAACATTAACGTGAACCCTGATTACAATTTTATTATGGCAACTGTTTCAGGCCTATTATTTTTAGTTATTCTATTGAAATTAAAAACGGCAAATACGGATGCTTATAATAGCCTTGAACATGGTAAACCTTCTACGATAACCGTGAAAGACGCTCTACAATTGTTTGTACAACCTCAATTTTGGGCTTTAATATTATTTGTATTAGGAACCTGTATATACAGTGTATATGACCAGCAATTTATGGTGTATTTTGCTCATCAATTTCAGAATGAACAATTAGGTAATGAGATGTACGGTTATCTAAACTCATTGCAGGTTTTCTTGGAAGCAGGGGGGATGTTTTTAGCACCATTTATCGTCAATCGGATAGGTGCTAAAAATGGGTTATTATTTGCGAGCTCAGTGATGGCGTTACGCATTATTGGTTCAGGCTTAGTTGATGGTGCAATTATGATATCGATAATGAAATTACTGCATGCCGTTGAACTCCCGATTCTTTTAGTCGCGATTTTTAAATATAACAGCCTTCATTTTGATAAACGTTTGTCATCGACACTTTATTTGGTTGGCTTTAGCTGCATGAGCTCTGTAGTTGCAAGTATTTTATCGCCATTAGCTGGCTGGGGATACGATCAAATTGGTTTTGCTCATACTTATCTCGTCATGGGGGGATTTGTGATTATTACGACAATATTATCTGCATTTTGTCTCAGAGGTGACGGGACAGGTAATCAAGAAATCGGAAGTAAAGATCAGAGAAATAAGTTTGATAAAGATCACTCTGATAATTTGGTCGTTAAAGTATAAAGTGAAATCAAGTTTCAGCGGAATAATTTGATAAATATGCGAAACGGGCTTGTAACACGATAGGATTAGAATGTATTGTGTTAATAGATAATGCGTTTTGAATATTGACTAGAGGGTTTAAACATGGACAACGCTAACAAGCCGTCTTTCCAAAATGTTCTGGAATTTGTGCGTATGTTTCGTCGCAAAAATAAAATTCGTCGTGAAATCACCGACAATGAGAAAAAAATTCGTGATAACCAGAAGCGTGTTTTGCTACTGGATAACTTGAGTGAATATATAAAACCAGGCATGTCGATTGAGGATATTCAGGCAATTATTGCGAACATGCGTAGCGATTATGATGATCGTGTTGATGATTATATTATCAAGAACGCTGAGCTTTCCAAAGAGCGCCGTGAAATATCTAAAAAACTCAAAGAAATGGGTGAATTGCCTCGCATCGATGTAAAATAATCAACTTATAAAGCCGAGATAATCTCGGCTTTATTGTTTTTGAGTTATTATCATGAAGGTTTGTTGTTATAAATTTAGTTTATTAACTTGTTTGATTAATGCAGTTGCTAATCTTTCCATTTCATTTTCTGCAATAAATCCCATCGTCACTGCGGCAGCAACAAGCTGACCTTCGCCATTAAATACAGGACAAGCAATAGATTGCGCTCCGGGAATACCTTCTGTTGGTTGGTAACGGATAGCATAACCTTGTTGGGTCACTTTATTAATTTCGTCTTGTGAATAGGAATTAGAGCCAAATTGGCCATCAAATGCTGAATAAACCAGCCCTGCCGCACTTTTTACGACAGGCAATGGCGTGTTAGGTAAAAAGTCAATTTCAATATTTTTAAAGCTACGATTATATTTAACCAAAGAAAGTGCTTTCCCTAAGCGGGTGGCAACACCTGTTGAGACATTTTGTTCATCACGAAATTGAATCAAAGCATTATTAATAGTGTCGATATAAGAGTCTTCAGGTTTAACAAAATTGGCTAAGAAGGTTAAATTTCGGCCTAAGCCATAACGGCTAGTTTGAATGTCTTGATACAGCATTTGTGTACGGCATAGTGAAACAAGATATTTATGTAGCCGACTTTTTGATATCTCACAGCCTTTTGAAATATCCGCTGCGCGCGCAATACCTCCATTCTGAGCAATATAATTTAAAATGCTTACGGCTATATCAACAGAATTAACACCTTGCAGAGTAGACATACATAAACCACCTAAATTTAACAAGTTTGGGTATTTTACCATGAGTTGCCTTGTGCTGCTAACGACCCGACGTGACAAACAAATAATCCGAAAGCGGTAGTACGTTATTACCTATAAATAGATAGAATTATTGATGCTACTCAAGTTCACTTTTAGTTAATGGAGTATATATATAGTGAACTTTAAAAAGCAATGTCGAGGTTTACTATAATGAAAACTATAAATTCACTACGTTTGAAACGCCGAACTCTGCTCAAAGGGCTTGGTGTTGTGGGGTTGGCGAGTATTGCTCCCTGTTCTTATACACAAGAAAACAGCAACCAACCCTTACCTAAAGTGCGACTAAAATTGTCGGACTACAAAACATTTCGGTCAACTTGTGCAATGGAGTGTTTACATTGCAACCTAACTGCATATACCTATCAAGGTAAGCTGATGAAAATACAGGCGACTGAAGGGTTTAATGTCAAATGTTGCTTGCGAGGTATGAGCCGGACTAAATGGGTCTATCATGAGCAACGCATCAAAACCCCATTACTGCGAGTCGGCGAAAAAGGTAAAGCGGAATTCAAACCGATAAGCTGGGATGAAGCGCTGGATCTTATCGAAAAAAATATCAGAGAAACCATTGATAAATATGGTAATGAAGGGTTATTTATTTCCACGCATGCAGGGAATATGGACTCTATCAAGAATGATATGGGAAAAGCCTTTTTTGATTATTTAGGCGGAGCAACGAAACAGGCGGGTTCATTGTGTTGTTCAGCGGTAACAGCAGCGATGATCCCAATGCTAGGTTTAAGGTATGCAGATACCCGAGATACGATAGCCGACAGCCGCTATATCTTGTGTTGGGGAAATAACCCTGCTGTTACCATGCAAGCCTATTTTAAAAATTATAACCAAGCGAGAAGAAATGGTGCTCGACTAGTGGTTATTGACCCGCGCTATAGTGAAACCGCGGCAAAAGCAGACGAGTGGGTCCCGATTATTCCAGGGACGGATACGGCTTTGGCATTGGGAATGATCAAAATCATTATTGAAGAAAACCGAATAGACGAAAACTTCCTTAGAACACATACAGGCGCTGTTTATTTAGTTGACACCAATCAGAAACAAGTTAGGCAAAATAATGACGATAAGGACAGTTATTTAGTTTTCGACATATTAAGCAAACAATTAGTTCGTCATGATTCATCGGGTATTAAACCGGCACTATTCCAACATGAACTTCCTGAAGATTTGGGGTATACCACGGTTTTTGAGCAAATTTATCAACAAGCTAAACCATGGGATATTGCTCGAGTCAGTGAAGAAACGGATGTTCCAGCGGAAACTATCGTACGTCTTGCTCGGGATTACTCATCAATAACACCTTCAATGATTGTGCAAAATATGTCAGGAGCGCAGCGAACTGAGCACGGTGCTTATGTTGCAGGAAGTCAATTCTACCTTGCATTACTCACTGGTAATATCGGTAAACGAGGGGCGGGGGTTTGTGATGCCGGTGGAGCTCGGCAAATGGCTAACTTTAGTCCAATCGTTCCTCCTGCTCCGAATGTGAAAAATATTCCACCTATTCCGGTGGCGAAAGTTGGCGATTTTATCGTCAATGAAAAGCCGCATCCGATTAATTTTTGGTGGATTATGACAATGGGGGTTATGACCCAATTACCGAATACTAACAAGGTTCGGGAGGCTCTGAAGAAAGTTCCATTTGTGGTAGTGGCTGATAATCTCATGAGCTCAACAGCGTTATATGCAGATTTAGTCCTACCTGTTACAACGATTTTTGAAGATACAAGTTTGATGGCGGGGGTACGTAGCCAATATGTTCAATTAATGGAACAAGCCGTCGAACCTGTTGGTGAAGCAAAACCCGATTATTGGATTTTCGCCCGGCTAGCAGAGCGTTTTGGCTTTGGAGATGTATTCAATAAGCCAATAGAACACTACATTGATGCCTGTTTAGTCGGTTCAGGCATCACTCGTCAAATGTTAGAAAAAGGCCCAGTACGTCCCGTAGAAGGAGACTGGATTCCTTTCAAAGACGGTATTTTTAGAACATCGACTAAAAAAGCGAACTTGTTTGTTGAAGATTGGCAAAAGAAAAACTTTTCGCCTGTCGTCGCTTACTATCAAGTGACTGAATCTGTTAAAGGTTCACCTGAATTAGCCAAAAAGTATCCATTAATGGCGGTTCAGCGCAAGTTAGCGCGAAGTGTGCATTCAAGTCATGGAATGAATGAATGGATTCTGGAAGTACAACGAAACCAACCGAATGTTTTAATTCATCCCGAAGATGCTAAATCTAGAGGCATTAAAAATGGGGAATGGGCAATCACCTTTAATGACCGAGGAGAACACAGAGCCATTGCTGTTGTGACAACGCATATTAAAAAAGGCGTGATTTCACTGGATAACGGCTGGTGGGAGCAGCAGGGGGGAAGCAGCAGTCATGTCACGAATGACCAAGTTGAACATTTGGGAACAGGGCACTGCTGTAATAGTACGTTAGTTGATGTCAGAAGGGAGGCGTAATCATGGTTAAGCAATATGGTTTTTTGATAAATACAAAAGATTGCTATGGTTGCCGTACTTGTTCAATGGCCTGTAAATCCGAAAATGTCACCCCACCAGGGGTTTTGTGGCGTCGAGTTCGCGAATTTAATGATGACTCACCGAATGCCCAAGCATTTATTACGATGTCTTGTAATCATTGTGATGATCCTCAATGTTTGAAAGTCTGCCCTGCTGACACCTATACCAAACGGGCGGATGGCATAGTCGTTCAAGACCATGAAAAATGTATCGGTTGCCAGATGTGTATCATGGCTTGCCCATATCATGCTCCTGTTTTTGATCCTGCTGAAGGGAAAACGAGCAAGTGTAATATGTGCGCAGAACGGTTAGATGAAGGGCTACTACCAAGGTGTGTGGAGTCTTGCCCGACGGGCGCTATTGAGTTTGGTGATATTACCGAGCTACGTAAAAAGCACACGACAAATTGGGCGGTACTGGAGCAGCGTTATAATATGCCCGATCACACAATTAGTAATCCAAATATTGTGATTATTGGGATGGAGGACTAATCATGGATATTAAACATATGGAACTCCCTCTGGTATTTTTTACAGTGATGAGCCAGTGGGGGATCGGGGCAGTTCTCGCATTAACTATTTACCAAATGAAAGCCAGTCAAGAGTCCCTATTATCAGGGCCTGTATTGCGTCGAGCAGTGCTATTGATATGGTTGATTGAAGTTATTGGCTCATCGATGTCAATGGGGCATTTAGGTGTGCCTCTTGAAGCATACCGTTCCGTTTTGGGGTTAAGCCATTCATGGTTAAGCCGCGAGGCCGTGACATTTGTATTATTAAATGGCGTTGTCACGTTATGGGCTCTATCTTGCTGGTTGCAGCCCACAGTAAACATGCGCAACACGATATTAGGCTGGGTAAGTGGGATTGGTGGATTAGCCGCTATACTTGTCACAGCACAAGTTTATTATCAAATGGCTGCTCACCCATTATGGCATACTCCTGCAACACAAATCGCATTTATAGGCAGTGCAATTGTCCTTGGTTTTAGTCTAGTGGCCTTATTTGTTATTGGGCAAGGAAAGCCATTACCATCGTCAATTAAAGTCGGTGTGCTTATAGGCGTTGCATTGGTATTAATCGCGCAAATCATTCGCCTACAATTACCTGCAAGCCAAGGTGGAAGCTATTTGCTGTGGTGGCAAGTTGTGATGAGTATGCTATTGCCTTGCATTGTGGCGATGAAAGGATATAAGAAACCGCCAACGGCGATTTTAATTGCCTTAGTGATATTAGCCATATTTAGCGGTGAATTAGCGGGTCGTGCCTTGTTTTATGGAGCGGTTATGATCCAAGCTCCTTGGTTCTAAAAATCCTCGTCATATTTCGGCCTGTCGCGTTGTTGGCGTCGCACACTCGCCCTAGTCACATACTTATGTATGCTCCTAGGGCCTCGTTTAGCTTGCCGCCTAGCGACAGACCGAACTATTTAGAGGATTATGTAGGTTTTTTTGTCGATATCAGAATTCGGCCTGTAGTGTTGTGTATGGGTTCTAGTTATATGCTTGGGGGTACGTTTAGCTAATGTGCTTATTCAAAAGCACCATTCATCAGTTTGATAATAGGGTCCGAACGCTTATAGCTGTTGATTAGAGGAACTAGGCGTTTGAAATGTTCGCTGGCACAGTGAATATCGAGCGCTTCTTGATTCGGCCACTCCTCGATAAAAATAAAGTGCCCAGGATCTTTTTGGTCAACGTAAAGGTCATAACTGATACACAATGGTTCTTGTTTAGTTGCAGCGACCAATTCACGGTATAGCGGCATAACAATCTCAATCGCTTCGCTTTGAATAAAATCTTCCGCAATGACTTTTAACATATATTTCCCTTTTCTTTATAAAATAACTGTGTATAAACACAGCAATACAAACACAAATTCGTTGAGAGCTCAATGTAAAAAACTGGCGAGATGATGAGTTTTTTTTAATTAAAAAATTTATTATTCATGAAATGTATTGTAATAAAAAAGCCCTGATAGTTTCCTATCAAGGCTTCTGTGTTTTAAAACTATTTAGTTTTAGTGACTAGATGGTTTTGCCATTGCAGAGGTTGCTACGTTTGAAGCAACATGACCACCTGCGCCGCCTTTACCTTCAAAGGTTGAGGCTTCACGCTGATACTCAGTGATCTCAAATGGTGCAGCAGCACTTGCAGGTGCGGGCGCTTTTGTCATTGGAGAATAAGCATGACGTTTATGTAAGCTGACCGCTGGGCTGCTTACTACCGTTGCTGGTTCAGCTACGGCAACAGGTTCGATAACTTCCTCGACACTGACTACCTCGGCTGATGCGGTGACAGAAACTTGAGGAAGTTGTATTTCTTCAACGACTTCATTGACAATAACAGGCGTTGTTTGTTCGCCCGCAATAGAAACGCTTTCAACCACTTCTGTTTGAGCTATTTCAACCTGTGGCTCAATAACTTCAGCCACTATTTCTACAGTCTCTTTTACAGCTTCGACGGTTTCAATTTCTTGCGAAACATCAGTTTTCTCTTCGACAACAACTGGAGTTGGTTCGACAATGCGTTCAACAACTGTTGCTTCGTTAACTAATGGGGTTTCTTCTACATTAACCATTTCTGTAGTGGTGTCTTGTACCTCGTGTTTAACCTCTTCAGCCACGACTGGAGAGACAATTACGTGGCTTTGTGACGCGGTAACATTTGAGGTTTCAGCTACAGAAGCGTCATTAACACTTTGTTGTTCAAGCATTTCTTCATTGGTGATGATTGCCATGCTTTCTTGTTGAGGCTGAGCAATCGGGTAATGAATAAATACTTTGCCAGACGCAAGCTCTGGTGAGGCAACGGCAGCGATTAATGGCATTGGTGATTTAGTTAAATGGCGCTCATCACGGTAGCGACGACGACGTTGACCACTGACACGCAAGTGACGAGGTGAACGACGAGAACGACGTGGAATGATGGTGTCTTGTTTTTCTTCACCATCAACTTGAGCCACGGCTTCTTGACGCTCTTCAGTTTGTACTTCACCTTCAGTTTGGTTCACAGATACCGTTGGTGCAGGTAATGCTGCAACTGGCTCAGTGGTTACTTCAGGTGCCGTTTTAACAGGAGTAATGATTTGTTCGCTATCAGTAACACGGATTTTTTGTGCTAATTGGCGACGTTGACGACGTGGGGCAACCGGACGTTGTTCTTCTTCCTTTTCCACCGCATCTTCGACATGACTTTGCTGAGCATCTTGTTGAGTTTTGGCCACTTGCTGTTGACGTTTTTCGTCTTGGCGACGACGACGCTCAGCACGTTGTTCGCGACGTTGCTGCTGGTTGTCACGATTGTTAGACTCAGTTGCTTGCTCATCTTGCTGGCTCGTATTTTTATTATTACGGCCTTTATTACGAGTGTTCGCATCATCCGATGACGTATTACGGTTATTGCGATTATCACGGTTGTCACGATTATCGCGTGTTTCATTTTCATCGCGATCACGACGATTATTATTACGGCGATTATTATTGCGACGATCATTGTTACGGCGGCGGTCATTATTATTGCGGTTTTTCGGCGCTGGTTTCTCAATCACTTTTTCTTCTTCACCAAATAGGTTCTTGAAGAAAGCCGCAATTTTACTGAACAAACCTGGGGATGCAGGTTCAGTTGCCACTGATTTTACTGGTGCTTTTGTTGCAGTTTCTTTTGGCTTCACTGTAGACATGTCTACAGGCTCTTGCAGTGCAAAAGCTGAAATTGCAGGTTGCTCAGGGATTTTGCGCTCAGCGGTAGTCTCGTCACTTTGTGTCAAAGTGACGGTTTCGTGATATTGAGCTAAGTTATAGCTTAAAGTATTTACCTCTTCACCTTTACGAATGCGGATCACATGGAAGTGAGGCGTTTGCATTTGGTCATTAGGGACAATCACAACGCGAACATGGCTTTGGCGTTGTTCGATATCACTAACGGCTTTACGCTTTTCATTCAATAGGTAAGATGCAATTTGTACAGGAACAATGGCATGCACTTCGTGAGTATTTTCTTTCAGTGCCTCTTCTTCGATAAGGCGAAGAACAGACAGGGAAAGTGATTCGTTATCACGAATGGTTCCTGTTCCTGAACAGCGAGGGCACACGTGATGGCTGGATTCACCTAACGATGGGCTCAAGCGCTGACGTGACATTTCTAATAAACCAAAACGAGAGATGCGTGCAATTTGAATGCGAGCACGGTCTTGGCGTACAGCTTCACGTAAGCGGTTTTCTACTTCACGTTGATGCCTAACTGGCGTCATATCGATAAAATCGATAACAATCAAACCACCTAGGTCACGTAGACGTAATTGACGTGCAATTTCATCAGCCGCTTCTAAGTTAGTATTGAACGCAGTTTCTTCGATATCGCCACCACGTGTTGAACGTGAGGAGTTGATATCGATAGCGGTCAGAGCTTCAGTGGTATCAATAACTAATGCACCACCTGATGGCAAACGAACTTCGCGTTGGAACGCAGATTCGATTTGTGATTCAATTTGGTAGTGGCTAAAAAGTGGAACATCGCCACTGTAGTGTTTGATTTTGCTTGCAAAATCACCACGGCCGATAGCTTCGATATGGTTGCGTGCCATTTCGACAACTTTCGGGTTATCTATTAGGATCTCACCGATATCTGGGCGTAGATAATCGCGGAATGCACGAACAATAACGTTACTTTCTTGGTGGATCAAGAAAGGTGCAGGGCGGTTTTCAGCGGCTTTTTGAATCGCTTCCCAGTGACGTAAACGGTAGAGCAAATCTTGTTGCAGTGATTCTGCAGATTTACCCACACCCGCGGTGCGAACGATTAAGCCCATGCCGTCTGGAATTTGTAAAGAGGACAGCGCTTCTTTTAGCTCAGTGCGGTCTTCGCCTTCGATACGACGTGAAATGCCCCCCGCACGTGGGTTATTTGGCATTAAAACGAGGTAACTTCCTGCCAAGCTAATGAAGGTGGTTAATGCGGCACCTTTATTGCCACGCTCTTCTTTATCCACTTGAACGATAACTTCTTGGCCTTCTTTTAACACATCTTTAATGTTAGGACGGCCTTGGGAGTGATAGTTGCTTGGGAAGTATTCACGAGCGATTTCTTTGATAGGAAGGAAACCGTGTCTTTCAGCGCCATAGTCAACAAAAGCAGCTTCAAGACTAGGTTCGATACGAGTGATTTTACCTTTGTAAATATTGGCCTTTTTTTGCTCATGACCGGGACTTTCAATATCCAAATCATAGAGGCGTTGCCCGTCAACAAGGGCAACACGCAACTCTTCCTGTTGAGTTGCGTTTATTAGCATTCTTTTCATGTTATTACTTACTCATTATTTTCTTTTAAATAAAGAGCAGCGAAAGAAAGAGCTACTGTAAACCGATGGCCTCGTGATTTTTACAAAACCGTCTGCCTCGCGGCAGTCGTTCGTATAGAGACGCGCAGTATTCGGTGAACCTGATTTTTAGATTAAAAATTCAGCGTTCTTAATCAGGATGCCGTAAGTTATTAAAGAAAACGGAAGTTCCTAACCCAATAAGCCAAAATTCGTTGCTCGCTAATTTATTTGATGTTGCTAAATGTCTTACGCCATTGCTGCACTGTTACGCCATCAAATAAGAAATCCTATAAAACGTTAACTTTCGTTTTTTAAACATCTTAGCAACTTCATATTATTCCATTGCCATAGGCATTATAGCAAGTCGATACGGAAGTTATATGGAAATTTTATTTAGAAATAGGACAAATCATGCAGAAAATAACCAAATTAAAAAAAAAAGATAAAAAATTTTGTGGAGTCGGTATGATAGGGAAAGCGAATAAGAGCATATTTTAATCAATTAGAGTTAACGCATTCCCGAATGAATACACAAAATCAAGTTCAATTTATTGACATCAGCGATGACGAAGCTGGGCAACGTATCGATAACTTTTTGCTCACTAAACTTAAAGGTGTACCAAAAAGTATGATTTATCGCATTATCCGCAAAGGGGAAGTGCGTGTTAACAAGGGGCGGATAAAGCCTGAGTATAAATTAGTCGAAGGGGACCAAGTCCGCGTTCCTCCCGTTAGGGTTGCTGAACGGGAAACTACACCGGTTTCGGCTAAACTGGATAAGGTCGCTGCATTAGCGAATTGCATTTTATTTGAAGATGACGTTCTCTTAGTGCTGAATAAACCATCTGGTACTGCTGTTCATGGTGGAAGTGGTTTAAGCTTTGGCGTTATCGAAGGCTTGAGGGCTTTGCGACCCGAAGCGCGTTTCCTTGAATTAGTCCATCGCTTGGATAGAGACACTTCTGGGATTTTGTTAGTGGCGAAAAAACGTTCTGCACTTCGCGCACTACATGAACAATTGCGTTTAAAACAAATGCAAAAAGATTATTTAGCACTCGTAAGAGGTAATTGGCAGTCCCACATGAAAGTTGTTCAAGCTCCTTTACTGAAAAATATTCTACAAAGTGGTGAACGTGTCGTGAAAGTGAGCAGCGAAGGGAAGCCATCAGAGACACGCTTTAAAGTGGAAGAGCGTTTTGATAATGCAACTTTAATAAAAGCGAGCCCTGTCACAGGGCGTACGCATCAGATTCGTGTGCATACTCTCTATGCAGGGCATCCTATTGCATTTGATGACCGTTATGGTGATAAGCAATTTGATAGCCAACTGGCCGGAACAGGTTTAAACCGCTTATTTTTGCATGCGAGCGCACTGAAATTTACACACCCTAAAACGGGTGAAGAGATGCGTTTGCAAGCTCCATTAGATAACCAATTGAATCACTGCCTAAAAATATTACGTAGTCGTAAAGCAGAAAAGTAGGTCATTTAATTAACTGGCAGGTATTTCCTGCCAGTTAACTGATTAATTATCAAACAATGGGCTAACTTGGTGTTGTCGTAACATTTCAAGTAATAGAATAAGTGGAAGCCCCACTAACGTATTGGGGTCACGCCCTTCCAAACGTTCAAATAAGCTAATCCCTAATCCCTCTGATTTAAAACTTCCAGCACATTGATAAGGCTCATCTTTAAGTAAGTAATTAGTTATTTCGGCGTCAGATAGTGATCTAAAATGAACGTGAAACAATTCACACTCGACATTAAACTTACCTGTTTCAGTATCGAGTAAACATAGGCCAGTATAAAAAGTGACCTTATTGCCTGACGCAGATTTAAGCTGTTGAAAGGCATTATCAAAATTATGCGGTTTGCCCATAATTTTATTTCCAATTACACAGACTTGGTCAGAACCAATAATCAGGTGCTGAGGGTATTTAGCAAAGAGTGCGTTGGCCTTTTCATGAGATAAACGCATGACTAAAGCCTGAGCGGACTCATTCAATATGGGCGATTCATCAATATTGGGAGCCACTGCTAAAAAAGGCAATCCCAGTTTTTTTAGTAGGGCTTGCCGGTATGGTGAAGTTGACGCCAAAATAATCGATTTCATGATTTTTCTCGAAACTCGTAGCCAAAAGGGTTAACTCATTTTAAACTATAAAACGTAAAACCTACGGTTTTTTGGTGAAAAGGCGAGTTTACCCCGCCTTTTTCTTTGACTATAGCTCATTACAAAGTTAATATGCGCGCCTTATGCAAAAGGTAAAATTACCCCTGACTATCGATGCGCAGCGTGCAGCTCAGAAAAACCTCGACTATGTTGGGAGTTATACATCTGAGCAAGTTACACGAATTGCCGAATCAGTAGTCAGTGTAGATAGTGATGTAGAAACCGAATTATCATTTAAAATTGATAATCAGCGTTTGACTGTCATCGAGGGGAAATCCCAAGTGGATGTCACCTTACAATGCCAACGTTGCAGAACTGATTTCAAACATCATGTCTACGTATCGTATTGTTTTAGTCCTGTCGTCAATGACGAAAAGGCCGAAGCATTACCGGAGCTCTATGAACCGATTCAAATTGATGAATTTGGTGAAATAGATTTGCTGGGAATGATAGAAGATGAAATAATTCTATCCTTACCAGTGGTTCCGGTTCATGATTCTGAACACTGTGAAGTGTCCGAAGCGGACATGGTGTATGGTGAACTGCCTCCTGAGGCAGAAAAACCAAACCCATTTGCCGTATTAGCCAGTTTAAAGAAAAGTACTTAAGGAGTAAGGTCAATGGCCGTACAACAGAATAAACCAACTCGTTCAAAACGCGGTATGCGTCGTTCACATGATGCACTGACTGCTACCCTAGTTTCTGTAGATAAAACTTCCGGTGAAACTCACCTGCGTCACCATGTGACTGCAGATGGTTACTACCGTGGCCGTAAGGTTATCAACAAGTAATTTGTTGTTACCTTGGCTAATCTAACCATCGCGTTAGATGCTATGGGCGGGGATGTTGGTCCCCGCGTCACGGTGCCTGCTGCATTGCAGGCACTGGCATCTAATCCAGCACTCAAATTACTGCTTGTCGGTCAACCCGAAGCCATTCAACCTTTGCTTGCACAACAAAGTGCTGAGCTAATTTCGCGCGTCGAAATTATTCCTGCTGACGGCATTATCGCAAACGATGCAAAACCATCAAACGCGATAAGACAAAGCAAAGGAACGTCGATGCGAGTGGCCTTAGAGTTAGTGAAGACAGGGCAGGCACAAGCGTGCGTGAGTGCGGGAAATACGGGTGCGCTGATGGGCTTAGCGAAATTAATGCTAAAGTCTATAGAGGGGATTGAGCGCCCAGCGCTAATGACAATCCTACCTAATCAGCAAAAAAGTCAAACAGTAGTGCTAGATTTAGGCGCTAATGTTAACTGTAGTAGTGATATGCTAGTCCAATTTGCCGTAATGGGTTCCGTGATGGCTGAAGAAGTGGTTAACATTTCTAAACCGAGAGTTGCGTTACTGAATATTGGCGAAGAAGAGAGTAAAGGGTTGGATAATATCCGCGAAGCCGCCTCAATATTAAAAGAAACGACATCAATTAACTACATTGGTTATGTAGAAGGTAACGAGTTACTGACAGGTAAAACCGATGTGTTAGTGTGTGACGGCTTCGCAGGTAATGTCTCATTGAAGACGATGGAAGGTGTAATACGCGTCATCCTTTCATTGATAAAATCGACCGGCGATCAACATAAAAAAAGCAGTTGGTTTATGCAACTGGCGAAAAAATGGTTAAAAAAACGTTTAATGAAACGTTTTGGGGACATGAACCCCGACCAGTATAACGGTGCGACTCTGTTAGGATTAAAAGGTATTGTCATCAAGAGTCACGGTGCAGCGAATGAAGGCGCTTTTAAAGCGGCTATTGACCGCGCAGTACAAGCTGTTGAAAAACAAGTCCCAGAAAGAATAACAGCGCGACTAAATATTGTTTTACCCAGGAGTGATCAATAACCTATGGCTATGTACAGTAAAATCTTAGGAACAGGCAGCTACTTACCAGCACAAGTACGTACCAATGCTGATCTGGAAAAAATGGTTGATACTTCTGATGAGTGGATTGTGACACGCACTGGCATACATGAAAGAAGAATTGCTAACGAAGAAGAAAGTGTTTCAGTGATGGGTTTTCATGCGGCCAAAAATGCGTTGGACATGGCACAAGTCGATGCAACAGACATTGGTTTGATTATCGTCGCAACCACATCAGCAACTCACGCTTTCCCTAGTGCAGCTTGCCAAATCCAACAAATGCTTGGTATTCAAGATTGTGCGGCATTTGATGTCGCAGCTGCATGTGCAGGTTTTACTTATGCGATTAGTATTGCTGATCAATTCGTTAAAACGGGCATGACTAAAAAAGCATTAGTTATTGGTGCAGATGCATTATCTAAAACATTAGATCCCGAAGACCGTGGCACAATTATTTTATTTGGCGATGCGGCAGGGGCTGTGGTTATTGGCGAATCTGAAGAGCCGGGTATCATTTCGACGCATTTACATGCAGATGGCCGTTATGGTGATTTACTCACATTACCTAATCGTAGCCGTTGCTCTGAAGACCCTGCCTATTTGACCATGACAGGTAATGAAGTCTTTAAAGTTGCAGTGCGTGAATTAGCGCATATTGTTGATGAAACATTAGCACAGAGCGGTATTGCCAAAGAAGAACTTGATTGGCTAGTCCCACATCAAGCAAATTTAAGAATTATTTCTGCGACGGCGAAAAAATTAGATATGACAATGGATAAAGTCGTTGTCACATTAGACCGTCACGGTAATACTTCTGCTGCATCAGTTCCTACAGCGTTGGATGAAGCGGTGCGTGATGACCGTATTCAGCGTGGTCAACTTGTGCTTTTAGAAGCCTTTGGTGGTGGTTTCACTTGGGGCTCTGCATTGGTTCGTTTTTAATTAACTGAGAAAATAGACATGACACAATTTGCTATGGTATTTCCCGGACAGGGTTCTCAGTCTTTAGGAATGTTAGCGGCACTAGCTGAAGAAAATCAGCTGGTTGAGCAAACATTCGCTGAAGCATCGGAAGCATTGGGTTACGATCTCTGGGCGTTAGTACAAAATGGGCCAGAAGAAGAATTAAACAAAACATGGCAAACACAGCCTGCGTTATTGGCAGCTTCTGTGGCTATTTTCCGTGTTTGGAAAGACAAAAATGGCGCAATGCCAACGATGATGGCGGGTCACAGCCTTGGTGAGTATTCTGCTTTAGTTTGTGCGGGTGTTATCGACTTCAAACAAGCGATTAAACTGGTTGAATTACGCGGAAAACTCATGCAAGAAGCCGTTCCTGAAGGGACTGGTGCGATGTATGCCATTATTGGTTTAGATAACGAATCAATTGAAAAAGCTTGCCAAGAAGCTGCTCAAGGCCAAGTGGTTTCACCAGTTAATTTTAATTCGCCAGGCCAAGTCGTCATTGCGGGTGAAAAAGCGGCAGTCGAACGTGCGGGTATCGCATGTAAAGAAGCGGGGGCAAAACGCGCATTACCATTATCTGTTAGCGTCCCTTCTCATTGTGCATTAATGAAGCCAGCTGCTGATAAATTAGCCGAAGCGTTAGAAAAAATTGATTTTTGTGAGCCAGACTATCCAGTTATTAACAATGTTGATGTTAAAATTGAGAAATCGGCACAAAATATTCGTGATGCTTTAGTCCGTCAACTGTATAATCCAGTACGCTGGACGGAAACAGTAGAATTAATGGCAGATCAAGGTGTTGAACATCTTATTGAAGTAGGTCCAGGGAAAGTATTGACTGGTCTTACCAAGCGAATTGTCTCTAATTTAACTGCCGTCGCAGTCAATGATCCTGTATCATTAAGCACTGCTTTAGAAAATAGCTGAGGACGACATGAGCTTTGAAGGAAAAATTGCACTGGTAACAGGCGCGAGTCGTGGAATTGGTAAAGCGATTGCTTTAACATTAATTGCTCGTGGTGCTACTGTTATCGGGACAGCAACCAGCGAAAAAGGCGCAGAAGCCATTACCGCTTATCTTGATGGCAAAGGTAAAGGTTTAGCATTAAACGTGACTGATGCAGCATCAATCGAAGAAACTTTGACCAAAATCCGCGAAGAATTTGGTGAAATTGATATTTTGATTAATAATGCAGGTATCACTCGTGATAACCTATTGATGCGTATGAAAGAAGATGAATGGCAAGATATTATTGACACCAATCTTTCATCCGTTTACCGTTTGTCTAAATCCGTTTTGCGTGCCATGATGAAAAAACGTTGTGGACGTATTATTTCAATTGCATCCGTTGTTGGTGTGATGGGAAATGCGGGGCAAACTAACTATGCAGCAGCGAAAGCAGGGTTAATTGGTTTTAGCAAATCATTGGCTCGTGAAGTCGCTTCTCGTGGTATTACTGTCAACGTCGTTGCACCTGGTTTTATCGAAACTGATATGACTAAAGCATTGACAGATGAACAGCGTGCAGGCATTTTATCTCAGGTTCCTGCGGATAGACTGGGTGATGCACAAGAAATTGCCAGTGCTGTAGCGTTTTTAGCTTCTGATGAAGCTGCTTACATCACAGGTGAAACATTGCATGTCAATGGTGGCATGTACATGATCTAAAGAAATGATGGAACTATTTGCATTTTTAATGTTATCTAACGCTAAATAATGCAAAATAATAGTTCCAACAGCCGGGATTGGGTTGTATCTTTTCCTGTATTTCATAAACTACGAAAACCATCGCGAAAGCGAGTTTTGATAGGAATTTTAATAGTATGAGCACTATCGAAGAACGCGTTAAGAAAATCATCGTTGAACAACTGGGTGTTAAAGAGGAAGAAGTTGTAAATACAGCTTCATTTGTTGATGACTTGGGCGCTGATTCTCTTGACACAGTTGAGCTAGTTATGGCTCTGGAAGAAGAGTTCGATTGCGAAATCCCTGACGAAGAAGCTGAAAAGATCACAACAGTACAGGCTGCGATTGACTACGTCGAGAACGCATCTAAATAATTGTACGAAAACTTATCTAGGCGATCACTCGATCGCCTATGTTCCTTTTGTAACTTTTCCCTCCTTGGAGGAAATACGTGTCTAAGCGTCGTGTAGTCGTAACCGGACTGGGCATGTTATCTCCTGTCGGCAACACAGTTGAGTCATCATGGAAAGCTGTTTGTGACGGACAGAGTGGTATCAGCCTAATCGATCATTTTGATACTACTAACCACGCAACTAAATTTGCTGGCTTAGTAAAAGATTTCAATTACGAAGAATTTGGCATCTCTCGTAAAGATGCAAAGAAAATGGATCCATTCATCCAATATGGTATCGCTGCTGGCTTTCAAGCCTTTAAAGATGCTGGATTGGAAGTAACAGAAGCCAATGCTACTCGAATTGGTGCAGCGATTGGTTCTGGTATTGGTGGGTTAGGCTTAATTCAGGACAACTGTGAGTCATTACTGCACGGTGGGCCTCGTAAGGTAAGTCCATTCTTCGTACCATCGACCATCATTAATATGGTGGCTGGTCATTTAAGCATTATGTACGGTTTCCGTGGTCCAAGTATTTCAATTGCAACTGCCTGTACATCAGGTGTGCATAATATTGGTCATGCAGCTCGTATGATTGCTTACGGTGACGCGGATGTAATGGTTGCAGGCGGCGCTGAAAAAGCAACGACACCACTTGGTGTGGCTGGTTTCGGTGCAGCGCGTGCATTATCGACTCGCAACGATGACCCGCAAGCGGCAAGTCGCCCATGGGATAAAGACCGTGATGGTTTTGTTCTGGGAGATGGCGCAGGTATCATTATTCTTGAAGAATATGAACATGCGAAAGCACGCGGTGCAAAAATTTATGCTGAAATTGCAGGTTTTGGGATGAGCAGTGATGCTTACCATATGACATCACCACCTGAAAATGGTGCGGGTGCAGCACTTGCAATGGAAAATGCACTAAATGACGCAGGAATCAAAGCGAGTGACGTGGGGTATATCAATGCTCACGGTACTTCAACTCCTGCAGGCGATTTAGCAGAAGCGCAAGCAGTCGTTAATGTATTTGGTGAGGGCACAGATGTATTAGTCAGCTCAACTAAATCAATGACTGGGCACTTACTTGGTGCTGCAGGTGCTATTGAGTCAATCTTCACTATTTTGGCATTGTGCGATCAAATTGTTCCACCAACCATTAATCTGGATAACCCAGATGAAGCGTGCAAACTGGATTTTGTTCCAGGTGAAGCACGTAAAGTGGATAACATGGAGTATGCTCTGTGTAACTCGTTTGGTTTTGGTGGCACCAACGGTTCATTAATTTTCCGTCGTTATCACGGCGAATAATTAATCTATTACCGTTAGTCATTAGCCCTAGTCACGTATTGTGGCTGGGGCTTTATTTTGCCCAGTTCTTTGCACAGTTCTTCGCTTTAGTTTATGATAATCCCACTTGATTACTGTCTGATTTATCAGCTTTTATTATAAGTATTATCAATGTCATATTGGGTTAATGGGCAGCTTTGCCAGCAAATAAGTGTTACTGATCGCGCAGTCTCTTTTGGGGACGGCTGCTTTACGACCATACATGGCGTTAATCAGCAAGCTAAAATGTTAAATGAGCATATTGTTCGGTTAAAGCACGATAGCCAAAGATTGAAAATTGCTCAGCCAGATTGGGAAAGGTTGGCAGAGCATCTAAAGCAGGTTTGTGCAGAACAGACTCAAGACGAATTTGTGGTCAAAGTGATTATTAGTCGCGGTGCTGGTGGTAGAGGATATAGCTCTAAAGGTTTTACCTCGCCGTCGGTGATAGTCAGCGTTTCTCCCTTCCCGAATAATTATGTCCAATTACAGTGCAAAGGGGCTAACCTCGTTCTCAGCCAAACTCCATTGGCTCGTAACCCATTGCTAGCAGGGATGAAACACCTCAACCGCTTAGAACAAGTCCTTATTAAGCAAGAGGTTGATGAACTTAATGCAGATGAAGCTATTGTGCTAGACACCGACGGTATTATTGTTGAATGCTGTAGTGCTAATGTTTTCTGGCGAATTGGTCAAACAGTGTATACCCCAGTTTTATCTCATAGTGGTGTGAATGGATTAATGAGACAAAAGATAATATCACTGTTACAAGATAGCCAGTACCATCTTCAACAGGTGGAACGCTTTGCTAACGTCTTAACTCATTGTGATGAAGTGGTTATTTGTAATGCGCTGATGCCAGTTTTACCGGTACAAAGTATTCAAATGGATAAACAACTTCCACCATTACAATTTGCGTCTCGTGAGCTGTTTGAGTATCTATTTTTGCGTTGCAAAATTTAGTTTTTATAAATGAATTAATTATTA
The DNA here is from genome assembly GCF_033681625.1 of Providencia sp. PROV109. NCBI lineage: Bacteria > Pseudomonadati > Pseudomonadota > Gammaproteobacteria > Enterobacterales > Morganellaceae > Providencia > Providencia sp. PROV109. The sequence goes on along the minus strand of NZ_CP096320.1, from coordinate 2,756,129 downwards.
CCAATACACGCATTGAAATGGTCAATAAATGAAATTAGCCAAAAAAATCATTCTAATCGCCGTTACCCTGGCTGCTATTGTCGCAGCCGCGGTCTATTGGCAATATCGTCAAGTATTGGACTATGCCAAAACGCCAATTAACATCACACAAGAAAAAATTTTTACGGTACCAGCAGGAACTGGGCGTGTCGCATTTGAAGGGTTACTTATAGAAGATAACATTCTTGAAAAAGGGAATGAATTTCAATGGTTACTCAAACTACGGCCTGAACTGGCTCAGCTAAAAGCAGGAACTTACCGCCTGCAACCGGGTCTGAATGTGGAACAACTACTACAATTAATTGTAAGTGGTAAAGAAGCACAATTTTCGATCCGTTTTATTGAAGGTAACCGTTTAAGTGATTGGGGTAATATTTTACGTGATGCTCCTTACTTAGAGCATAAAACTACCAACTTAACCCCGACAGAACTGCATGCCTTGATTGGGTTTAACGGAGAAGGGACTTTAGAAGGGTGGCTATATCCTGATACCTATTTATACACAGCGGGGACAACAGACGCTGAAATTTTAAAACGTGCTTATAAACGTATGCAAAACAGCCTTGATGAAGAGTGGAAAGGGCGTGATAGGGATTTACCCTATAAGAATGCCTATGAAATGCTTATTATGGCTTCGATTATTGAAAAAGAAACTGGTATTGATAGTGAAAGAGCCCAGGTTGCATCCGTATTTGTTAACCGCTTAAAGAAAAATATGCGTCTACAAACCGACCCAACCGTCATCTATGGGTTAGGTGAAAAGTATCGTGGTAAAATTTATCGTAGTGATTTAGATAATTACACACCATACAATACTTATAAGATTGATGGTTTGCCACCAACACCGATTGCAATGCCGAGCCTTGCATCGTTAAAGGCTGCCGCACATCCGGCTAAAACGGATTACATATTTTTTGTCGCAGATGGTAAAGGTGGGCATACTTTTAGTCGTAATCTAAACGACCACAATCGTGCCGTTAAAGTTTACCGCCAATTTGAACAGCAAAACTGATAAAAATGAAAAACCAATTTATTGTTATTGAAGGGCTCGAAGGAGCTGGTAAAACAACTGCAATCAATACGGTTGTGGAAACGTTGAACCAAGCAGGGGTCACAGATATTGTTTTTACTCGAGAGCCTGGTGGAACGCCATTGGCAGAGAAACTCCGTGAGCTGATAAAGCAAGGTATTGCAGGTGATAAAGTCACGGATAAGGCTGAATTGCTGATGTTATATGCAGCCCGTGTACAACTGGTTGATACAGTGATCCAACCTGCATTAGCGGCTGGCAAATGGGTGGTCGGTGACCGTCATGATTTATCTTCCCAAGCGTATCAGGGGGGTGGACGTGAAATTGATCGTCATTTGATGCAATCATTACGTGACTTAGTGTTGGGCGATTTCAAACCTTCATTAACCTTATACCTTGATTTACCTCCTGAATTAGGTTTACAACGTGCAAGGTCACGGGGTGAGTTAGATAGAATTGAAAAAGAATCGTTAGCCTTTTTCGAAAGAACACGCAGCCGTTATCTTGAGCTGGCCGCGGGTGATGAAACGATACTCACTATTGATGCAAGCCAAAATATTGAGCAAGTACAGCAAGATATTCGCCAAACGCTGACACAGTGGTTAGCGCGTGCTTGATAAACCACATAAGGTATTAATCCCATGAATTGGTATCCTTGGTTAAATGAACCTTACCGACAAATCATTACTGCGTACCAAAGCGGTCGAGGCCACCACGCGTTACTGCTTCACTCAATACCGGGAAATGGGGCACAAGCACTATGCTATGGAATTAGTCGTTGGCTTATTTGCCAAGAAAGAGACGGGCTAAAAAGCTGTGGGCAATGCCATAGCTGTCGTTTGATGCTCGCTGGTAATCATCCTGACTATCATATTATTGAAGTAGAAAAAGGGAAGTCTACTGTTAGTGTTGATGCGGTTAGAAAATTGATTGAAACCTTGAGTCGCCATGCTCAACAAGGCGGCAACAAAGTGGTGTATATTCCACAGGTTGAAGCATTGACAGATGCAGCAGCCAATGCGTTATTGAAAACATTGGAAGAGCCGGCAAAGGACACTTACTTTTTACTTGGAAGTGATAAACAAGAGAATTTGCTTGCGACCATTCGCAGCCGTTGCCTGAGTCATTTCTTACCTGCTCCCGATCCACAAATAGCACTCTACTGGCTGCAAAAGCAAAAGCCGGATATTGCTGTTGAAAATGCGATAACGGCATTAAAAATATGCCAAGGTGCGCCACTTTCTGCGCTAGCCTTATTGGATGAACAACGCTGGCAAAAACGTAATGCACTATGCCATAGTTTAGGTCATGCATTGCAAACGGGGGATATGTTGAGTTTGCTGCCTAGTTTGAATATTGATGAAGCGCCTGATGCCTTAAATTGGCTACTTAGCTTATTGGCGGATGCTATTAAAATTCAACAAGGGGCTGGGGTTTTTTGCATCAACCAAGATCAGCAATCTCAAGTTCTGCAATTAGCTGGTGCTATGAATCGAACACAGTTAATAAATATGTATGATAAGTGGTTATATTGCCGCCATCAATTACTGACAGTTCCTGCACTGAATCAGGAACTGATTCTGACAAATCAATTATTACAATGGGAAGCTTCGTTGTCTCTCCCTACATTTTAAAAAGAGTTAAATATGTTTGTTGTTGATTCACACTGTCATCTCGACTGTTTAGATTATGAAAAATTACATACGAATGTCGACGATGTTATCGCAAAGGCTTCGGCCCGTGATGTCCGCTTCATGTTAGCTGTTGCTACAACGTTGCACGGTTTTGAAAGCATGAAAAAAATGATTGGTATGCGTGACAATATTGCTTTTTCATGTGGTATTCATCCTCTCAATTTAGACGAAGGATATGATTTCGCACGACTAGCACAATTAGCAGCAGGAAATGAGGTTGTTGCGCTAGGAGAAACTGGGCTGGATTACTATTATCAGCAAGAAAATGCCGCGTTGCAGCAAGAGTCTTTTCGTCAGCACATTCGCATAGGTCGTGAAGTCAATAAACCCGTTATTGTGCATACTCGTGCGGCACGAGAAGACACCTTATCTATTCTACGCGAAGAGAACGTGATGGACTGTGGCGGGGTATTACACTGCTTTACTGAAGATAAAGATACGGCTGTTGAACTACTCGATTTAGGTATGTATATCTCATTTTCAGGGATCGTCACATTTCGTAACGCAGAGCAAATTAGAGAAGCCGCCCGTGTTGTTCCTTTAGACCGAATTTTAGTCGAAACTGACTCGCCATATTTGGCTCCTGTTCCTCATCGTGGCAGGGAAAACCAACCCGCGTACGTCCGGGATGTTATTGAGTATATGGCGGTGCTAAAGGGGGTTAGTGTTGAGCAACTCGCTGAAATTACGACACAAAACTTCAATCGTTTGTTTCATTTAAATGTTGGCACAAATAACGTATAAATTAGTTCACTAGAACGATTAAATGACTAAGGAAATTGAAATGGCAGAAGAAACGATTTTCAGTAAAATTATCCGTCGCGAGATCCCAGCAGACGTGGTTTACCAAGATGAACTTGTCACTGCATTTCGTGACATTTCGCCACAAGCACCTTCTCATATTCTTATTATTCCTAATAAATTAATTCCGACTGTTAATGATGTTACTGTGGATGACGAACTTGCTTTAGGCCGTTTGTTTACTGTTGCAGCGAAAATAGCCAAAGAAGAAGGTATTGCAGAGAATGGCTACCGTTTAATCATGAACTGTAATGAACATTCAGGGCAAGAAGTGTTTCATATCCACATGCATCTAGTGGGTGGTCGCCCATTAGGGCCGCTATTGGCGAAATAATAAGGGATCGGCAATGAACCGTATTGCATTACTTGCTTTGGTAACTGTGTTGCTAAGTGGTTGCATATTTAAGAAAACACAAGGGCTGGTTTTTAATGAGCAACAGCGCATCATTATGGAGCCCGCAGTACTTGCACAAGGGGTCATTGTCGAAAACCCAGTGATAGGTAGTGAAAATCATCAAACTATCGCTACTATTAACATGAGTAATTCACAGTCTAAAGTGGTGAATATTGCTTATCGTTTATACTGGTATGATAAGCAAGGGTTAAATGTAGAAACAACAAATACCTTGTATCAGCAAATCGCAGCAAATTCCGATGTGGAAGTTCGTGCCGTGACTGCTTCTCCACGTGCAACAAATGTACGTGTTCATGTATTTTTATCGCCAAAGGCCGGAGAATAATAATGAAACGCATCTTAATGGTTGCTGCCGCGACATTAATTTTGGCTGGGTGCCCTTCATATCCACCTCAACAACCAGGTACACAACCCCCTATTGTGCCAGTAGAGCCGGAGAAACAACCCGAAGTAACTCCGCCACCCGTCGATGTTGTTCCAACCCCACCAAAACAACAAACAACAGATTGGTCCGCTTCCATTACACCTTTAGTTAACCAAATGGTCAGTGCGGATGGGGTCGAAAACGGCAAAGTACTGTTAGTTGATTCAGTGAAAAATAACACGAATGGTTCAATACCGGTGCAAACTGTAACATCAGTTATGACAACAGCGGTTGAGAACACCAATCGCTTTAAAGTGGTTCCCGCCAGTGTGGTGAGTTCCGCACGTAAAACACTCGGTTTATCGCAAGAAGACAGCTTAGTCACCCGTAGCAAAGCGATAGGGCTAGGCCGCTATGTCCAAGCGGAGTATGTGATTTACAGCGTGATGTCAGGTTCAAATAAAGAAAGAAGCCTTGAAATGCAATTGATGGATGTGCAAACGGGTGAAATTGTTTGGACTGGAAAGCACAATATTGAGTAACCAGCAGTCACTTTTTCGACTGTTAGTGACACATTTTCCTACAATCTCTGTACGCGATTGGAAAATATCCTCACTAACAGGGCTGTCAGGTGGAAGTTATTTGCTGCAATGTTTTCTACCTGCTCGCGAAGTGAAGCTAATAGCGCGTGCTGATGGAAATGCGCAAACTGCTTTGTATGTTAACCGAAAGAAAGAAGCGCGGATATTGCAGCAATTACGCGCTTATTCATTTACACCTCAAGTGATTGGTCGGAATTCACAATGGTTATTATTAGGGTGGTGTGAAGGGCAACACCCTGATAATAATACTTTTTTGTTGCCCAGTTACCAGTGTGAGCTTGCAAATATAGTCACACAATTACATTGTGCTCCACTGCTGGGGTATCATTTACAACTCCGCAATGAAATATCTCATTACGGCTATTTAATTGATAAAAAACGGTTATCACCTCGCTGGAAAAAACTCCATCGCCATTTTACCTCTGCCTCTTTCCCAAAAATGCTGAAACTCGCGCCTGCCCATATGGATATTCATGCAAAGAATATTATATGCACATCAACAGGGCAGCTAATGCTATTGGATTGGGAGTATGCGGCAAATACAGATATCGCATTCTCTTTAGAAACCTATTTCCAATTTAATGGTCTGACAGACATTCAGCGAGATTTTTTCTTGACGCAATATTGTGATGTTCACGGTGCTTATCGAGACAAACAGCAATTGGCGAAAAGCTGTCAATCATGGGCACCTTGGGTAAAATATATGACATTAATGTGGTATGAAGTGCAGTGGAATAAAAGCCAGTCAATTGACTTTTTGGTACACTCACAATTATTACGGCAATATTTTGGTTTAATAGGTTGATAGCCAAAGGCTATCAGAAAACAGTATCGGATTAAGACAATTAGTTTAATAAGTGAGGCATGTTATGGGCCCTATAATGCTAGATGTTCAGGGTTATGAATTGGACAACGAAGAGCGCGAAATATTAGCTCACCCATCCGTGGGGGGGTTAATACTGTTTACCCGTAACTTTCATGACGCAGCCCAATTACGAGAGCTTGTCCGCCAAATTCGTGATGCATCAAGACACCGGTTGTTGATAGCTGTTGACCAAGAAGGTGGTCGAGTACAACGTTTCCGTGATGGTTTCACCGCATTGCCTTCTGCTCAGGCATTTGCAGCACTCAATAGTGAAATCGATGGTGCTAAACTCGCTGAAGAGGCGGGTTGGTTAATGGCATCAGAGATGATAGCCATGGATATTGATATTAGTTTTGCACCTGTTTTGGATCTTGGCCATCAAAGTATTGCGATAGGCGAACGCTCATTCCACGAAGACCCAGAAATTGCGATGGTCATGGCAGAACGTTTTATTAAAGGTATGCGCAGTGCGGGTATGAAAACGACAGGGAAACACTTTCCTGGTCATGGTGCAGTGAAAGCTGATTCACATAAAGAAACACCACGGGATGACCGCTCCTTGGAGAAAATTCGTGGTAAAGATATGTTGATTTTTAAAGACTTTATACAACGAGAGCTACTCGATGCAGTTATGCCTGCTCATGTTATTTATACCCAAGCTGATGATCGCCCTGCGAGCGGTTCACCATTTTGGTTAAAATCAGTATTGCGAGAGCAACTTGGTTTTCATGGTGTCATTTTCTCTGATGATTTATCGATGGAAGGCGCTGCGGTGATGGGAAGTTATCCTGAGAGAGCCCAAGCATCGTTGAATGCGGGATGCGACATGATTTTAGTCTGTAATAATCGTGAAGGTGCAGTCAGCGTCTTAGATAACTTACCGAAACAATATGATAGCCAAGCTTCTAAGCTATATCATAGCGGCCGACAATATAGTTTAACAGAGTTGCAAGCAGTTGAGCGTTGGAAAAATAGCCATCGTCAACTCGTTGATTTGCATGAGCGCTGGCAAGAACATCGCTAATAATTTCTAGTACATCTGAAAGGCCAGTAATTTATTACTGGCCTTTTTGCATAAGTACGCAAAAAAGACAAATTGCTTTGCATGAATAAAATAATAAAATTATGGCTTGTGGTAAAAGTTACCCGTAACGTTCTTGTTTTTTTAGAGTTAATCCCAATGTTCTTTTCGGCTATATTTGCTAGAAATGAACTAATACTTATTTCACTATTAAAAATAATTAGAAGGTTTTTATTAATCTCATTAGTATTATGTTTCATTTTTGAAAAAATAAAATAGAAGGTTTTTATTAATCTCTTTAGTATTATGTTTCATTTTTGAAAAAATAAAATAGAAATTTTGATTGTTTTATTTGTTGGTAATTACATTTTGAGTTTAATTGAAATAAATAACCATATATTTGCATTATGTCTGGTTTTTTATATGGTTAGAGTGCTGGGTATAGCTATGTTAATTTTAATAATGAAAGCAATCATCTTAAAAAGTTAAGATGATTTTAAATAAATGAAAAATAGAATGATTCAATCAGTGCTTAATAACTATTTGTGCCTATCATTTGCTCAAGTGTTACTTAATTTAAATTTGCCTACAGAGAATAATACTTTCTCTTATGAGGGGGATATAGAATGATCATGAGTAAATATACATCAACAAATACTACGCATTCATGTGAAGGTTTCTATTGGGTGAAGTTTTACACATATAGCCTATATGTATAAAGCTATTACAAATACCTATTTAAGTGGATGAGTTAACAAATAAATGAATTGCCGATGAAATTCTATTCAAAATAATGAGTTACATATTAAATTTACCTTAAAATAAAATGTGACATGCATCACTATTAAAAAGTAGCTTATTGCAACTTATGTGGCGTGTTGTGACAGCGATCGTTTTAATTGACATAAAATTACGATAGCATTCGTATTATGAAAGATTTATGACAATTTAGAGTGATAAGTAATCAATTAAAAAGATAGCAATTTAATGGTTGCATTTTAAGTTAAATATTCAAATTTATTTGAGATGATTATTTCTCAGGGATATTTTTTGCTCTAAAAAATTATATAGGAAATAAAGTGAAATTTTTTTCTTAATAAATAATACAGTGTTGATAAATACAGTGCCGTAGTGTGAGGTTTAAGCTAGATAAACACCAAATATGAGTAAGTGGCGCTATCGAATCAATAATGTATTTTTGAATTCTTATAAGGAATATTTCTATTCATAGTAATAAGTAAACACAAATACAGGAAAATACTGTATTGAATTTTATATTTAAAATGACTTATGTGTTTGAAATGGATGTATCTGTTTGTCTTTAGGTTAAATTGTTTTATTAAGCTAAAAATAAAAATGGTGTTTTGTTGTTCATGGAAACATGGCACAGCATAAAATTAATTCAAATAATCATTAACTAGGTTAATTCCAATGAAAGTTAAAAATATTGCGTTATTAATGCTTTCTCCTTGCTATTTAGCGGTAGCAATGGCAAATGCCAGCAACTGGGAAGATTCTATCAAGGAAAACTCATTCATTGCGGATTCGGAGCTAGAGCTGTCAACCCGCAACATGTGGAAATACTTAAAAACAGAAAACCGTTTTGATAAAAACGAAAACCGTTATCGAAAACAAGTTGCGAATGCTTGGGGACAAAACTTTCAAGCAGATTTCAAATCAGGTTATTTTGCTGATGTAATTGGCTTTGATGCCTCTTATTACGGCGGTATCAAACTGGGGGCAAGTAAAGACTTCGCCTCCCGTGCAATTTTATATAATGATGATGGTCATGCGAAAGGGTACAACAAAATTGGTCAACGTTATGCAAAAGTAAAATTGGACCTTGAGCCAGTAAAATTTAATGCGAAAGCAGGTTGGTTTACGCAGAAAAATACGGGTATTTTCACGAATTCACAGCGTTTATCATTGAACAGTTATAGCGGTTACTACACTAATACTGCGATCAGTGATTGGAGTTTGGATTTATTATATCTCGATAAGAAAGTCATGCGTCGCGATAGCCCAAATATTGATGCGATGTATTTCACTGATGCTAATGGTGTTCGACACAATGTTAATCATGTCATTACAGGTGGTATTAACTACAATACTAAACCATTGAAAGTATACTATTTCTATGGTCAAGCAGATGATTTATTCCGTCAGCAAGGTTTAGAAGCAAAATATAAACTGACTTCAGATGTGACACTCGGTACACAAATCTATAACCATGAATACGGTAGTGATGGTAAACGTACTGAAACCGATAAACAAAAAGGGAAGCGTAATTTTGACAAACGTGCATGGCACTACGCAGGAACGGCAGAATGGCGTATTCCTGAGTCACCTTGGACGTTAAGCACAGGTTTAACTCATACCCAAGCGAAAAAAGCGAATGGCGTAGGCCAGTTTGCGCGTAACCCAATTGGTAACACTCGTGGCCGTTTTAACTCACCAGCCTATGCAGATATCGACTACGTACGCGATGGTGAAACCATGGTTGCAATGGCAGCAGAGTATCGTATTAGTAAAGAACTCTCTGTTGGTGCGCGTACTAACTATTCAGAATTTAAATATGAAGGTGAAAGATTAAAACAAGGTCAATTCGGTCTATTCAGCTATTGGAAACCAACTGAAAACCTTTCTGTTTCGTTAAGTGGCGGTCTGGGTTGGCACCACCGTCAGGAGAACGACTACACGACGCCAAAATTATATGATGGTCACTCACGTCGTGCACACTCGTTATCTGGATCAATGACAACGACTTATCGTTTCAAAATGTAGTCGATAGTTGAAAAGGATTAAAAAAGGTAAAATAAATGAAACATAAAATTGGATTACTCACACTGCTCATTTCTGGTGCACTTTTAGCGGGTTGTGCTCCCAAAAATACAGATACCGTAAAAGTACAAGTCATTGGTATTAATGATTTCCATGGGGCTTTACAAGCCCCAGGTGATGGTAAATTAGGTGGTATTGAGTCAATTGCCACGCTGGTTAATCAATTAAGAGCGCAAAATGATAAAACTATCGTTGTTGGCGCGGGTGATTTAGTCGGGGCAAGCCCATTACTGTCATCGATGTTTTATGATGAACCTACCATTGAAGCCTTAAGTGCGATTGGTATGGAAACCAGTGCAGTTGGTAACCATGAGTTTGATAAAGGTAAAGAAGAGCTGCTGAGAAAACAAAACGGCGGCTGTCACCCAACAGCAGGTTGTGTGGGTAAAGATTCCTTTGATGGTGCTAATTTTAACTACTTAGCGGCCAACGTTATTGTGAAAGAAACAGGAGAAACTCTGTTCCCATCTTACTTTATTAAAGAGTTTGATGGCATTCCAATGGCATTTATTGGTTTAACGTTAGAAGGTACGCCAGCTATCGTGACACCAAGTGGAACCGCAGGGTTAGAATTCAAAAATGAAGTCGAAACTATTAATAACCAAGTGAAATTATTAAAAGCACAAGGTATTAACAGTATCGGTGTTCTGATCCATGAAGGTGCAACACAACAAGTTGATACCAAAGTTAAAGATATTAACCGTTGTGATAATATCAAAGGCCCAATCGTTGATATCGTTAAACAATTAGATGCGAATGTAGACTTTGTTGTCAGCGGTCATACACACCAAGCTTACAATTGTGAAATCAATGGGATGACAGTAATTTCAGCCCAGTCTAACGGGACTTTATTATCTCAATTGAATATTGAGATTGATAGAAATACGAAAGATATTGTTAGTATCAATGCAAAGAATATCCCTGTTGAAACGAGCCGTTATGAGAAAAACCCTGAGTTAACCACGTTCGTACAAAAATACGAAAAAATTGCCTTGCCTATTTCGCAACAAGTGATGGGCTCTTTAACAGCAAATGTGGATAAAAAATTATTGCCTGCAGGAGATTCAACTCTAGGTAAGATTATTGCTGATGGGCAATTATATGCAGCTTCCAGCAAAGAAGCGGGCGGTGCGCAAATTGCGTTTATGAACAGTGGCGGTATTCGTGCTGATATGAAAGCAGGGGAATTAACTTACGGTGATATTTTCACTGTCCAGCCATTCTCTAACGTGGTTGTTACGCAATCGCTAACAGGTGCACAAATTAAACAAGCGCTTGAGCAGCAGTGGGATCGTGCTCGTCCACAAGTTATGCCAGTTTCTAAAGGTTTTTACTACGAGTGGGATGACAGCCGCCCAGTGGGTGATAAAGTTATTCAAAAATCAATGAAATTAAACGGTAAGCCGTTAGACATGAATAAAAGCTATCGTGTTGCTGCGAATGAATTCTTAGCAACGGGTGGTAGCCGTTTCTCTGCCTTCAACCAAGGTAAAGACCGTGTTTATAGCCTGCCAGATAACGAAGCGTTAATGCAGTACTTTAAAGATAACTCACCAGTTTCCGTTCCAACGGATGTGCGTATCAAGAAAATTAAATAATAAAATTTAATATTCCATTAAAAACTCTGAGGGTGTTTATCATCCTCAGAGTTTTTTTTGTGCTTAATTTCCGGCATGGGGTAACGATGAGAAGGGGGGATTGATTGTGTTTACTAAATAAAAAATGATAAAGTAATAATTCTCATTATCATTATCATTTTGTGAATTTAAACAATTGATTGATATAACGGCTAAAAAGCTGACTCGATTCGTTTGGGGAAAAAAATGATTTGACGAATGTGATCGTAGTCATAATAATCAACTAAATTGATGTGAATCAATATTTGGTATTACCAATAGACCAGTCATGATATTCTAATAGGGTTAGTGTGAGTTGTGGCTAGTTATTGTTATATAAGGTTTTTTTATGAGAAACCTTAAATAACATTAATATATTTTGTTTCGAGGGATTTATGACCTTATCTCAACCCAAAATCATCGTTGTCGGCGGTGGGGCTGGTGGATTAGAACTGGCAACACGTTTAGGCCGTAAGTTAGGCCGTAAAAAACGCGCACAAATTACCTTGGTTGACCGCAACCCAAGCCATTTATGGAAACCACTATTACATGAAGTGGCGACAGGTTCGTTAGATGATGGCGTCGATGCGATAAGCTATTTGGCCCATGCTCGCCATAATGCATTTAATTTCCAATTAGGTTCACTCACGAATATTGACCGTGAAAATAAAAAAGTGGTTCTCGGTGAACTTTATGACAAACATGGTGAATTATTGGTCCCTTTGCGTGAACTAGAATACGATATTTTAGTGATGGCATTAGGCAGTACGTCGAATGATTTTGGTACACCAGGTGTTAAAGAACACTGCATTTTCTTAGATAACCCACACCAAGCGCACCGTTTTCACGACGAAATGCTAAATCTGTTTTTACGTTACTCAGTTCGTGATAACGCAGAAGAGAGCGTTAATATTGCCATTGTTGGTGGCGGTGCAACGGGCGTTGAGTTATCAGCGGAACTCTATAACGCAGTAGAGCAACTGACCAGTTATGGCTTTAAAGGGCTAGACACAGATGCATTGAATGTCACACTAGTTGAAGCGGGTGAACGTATCCTGCCGGCTTTACCGCCGAGAATTTCAAGTGCCGCACATCAAGAACTTAATAAACTCGGCGTGAATGTATTGACGAAAACTATGGTAACCAGTGCTGATGCAGATGGTTTGAATACGAAAGAAGATGGTAAAATTCATGCGGATCTCATGGTTTGGGCTGCAGGGATTAAAGCACCTGATTTCATGAAAGATATCGCTAGGTTAGAAACAAATCGTATCAACCAATTGGTGGTAAAACCAACGTTACAAACGTCTCGTGACGATATGATTTTTGCCATTGGCGATTGCGCTTCTTGCGCTAAGCCAGAAGGGGGATTTGTGCCACCAAGGGCTCAATCAGCTCACCAAATGGCCAGCCTTTGTTATGACAATATTGTCGCTTTAATGAAAGATAAACCTTTAAAAGAATATGTTTATAAAGACCATGGCTCATTAGTTTCACTGTCTCGCTTTAGTACAGTTGGCAGCTTGATGGGGAATTTAATGCGTGGGGATATGATGGTAGAAGGGCGTATCGCTCGTTTTGTGTATATTTCTTTATACCGTATGCACCAAATCGCATTACACGGTTACATTAAAACGGGGCTAATGATGCTTGTTGGCAGTATTAACAGAATTATTCGTCCAAAGTTAAAATTGCACTAGTCAACGACTAGCTACTTGTTTAATTTGGTTTTATTAGCACTATGCACCTGTATATTCGTATAACAGGTGCATTATTTTTTATTATTTATAATGATAAATAATAATGTTAAAAAATATATTAACTCAATCTGTCAAGGTTTATCTATGTTAAATATTGCGTAGAAAAACCATTTAGATCAAATTTAATAGGTTAATTATCGATTATATTGTCACTATTACTTATATAAATATATATTTTATTTTAATGAAACTTAAACCTAGAAATTAATATAAAATAAATGATCCGAATATTAACTTATCTTAAGTTATTAAATAATTAAGATGTAAATCCATTTATATAACGATAACCGCCAACTATAATGGGTTATTCTATTATCTTATTGATTTAAAACAGTAATATTTTTGATTGTAATCAATAGGTGAAGTTGCACTAATGGTAAAGTTTATTTTTTCTAAAACAGTTATAATAAACATATGTTTTAATGATAATTTAAGATAATTCTAAAAAACAACACTATTAGTAGGTAATTATCGAATTATTTTGAGTAGTGGTTACAATAGGCACGGCATATTTTAATAAGGGTTAACACGATGAAGCTAAAATTTAAGTTGTTATTAGCAACTGTAGTGATGCTCCTTATTGTATTGCTCGTGAATTCATTCAGCCAAGAGCCGGAAACTAAATTGGCTACGGTATTATCGGTTGAGCCGATCAAAGCGAATCGCCTTGTTGAGTACGAAAATTGTACAGTAACAGGGGTTTTAGGCACCTTTAATCAGCAATCCCTTTCTCGTTTTCACCCTGCGCAAAGCGAATGCAAAATGATTTTTATGATTGAAGCATTACAAGGGAAAAGCTTTCCATCTCTATTTGATATGCAAAATCAAACCTGTGTTAACACACAAAAAATGGAATTAGTGATTGTTGGATATGACGTTGTGTACCAAATTGGTAAAACAGTTGGAAAAGTCAGAACATCCTATGAACCGTCAATGTTTATTCCTTTAGATGATAAAGGGCGTTTGGTGCTCACTTCATCCAATTCAGTATGTGAAACCATGCGCAGTGATATAAAAGAATTATTACCCTTTTATTGTTTACAGCAAAATGAATTACCAATCACAAAAAACTCATCAGCAGTCTTAGAACTGCAACCGAATAAAAATACATTTGGCTTTATGGAATAATTTTTTCTATAAATATTATAGAGATAAAAGGCTACAAGAGTAGCCTTTTATCATTTTAGAGCATCAAACTTAGCTAACTTGATGTTCTTCAAACCCAATGAGTAATTGTTTAATAAACTCTAGTCGAGAAACTCTTTCTGTTAAATCATGGAAAAATTTTAGTCGAACAGGGCCATCTAACCGATAAGTTTGTGGCTGGTTTTGTAATAAGCTTATTAAGAAACTTGGGTCGACTTTATTTTTATCACCAAACTCAATAAAGCCACCTTTTTCATGAGCTTCAATACGTTTAATACCAAGAGCTTGAGCTTGTAATCGAATAGCTGCGTTCGCTAATAGGAATTTACCTGCGTCAGGTAAACTACCAAAGCGGTCGATCAGTTCTGTACGCAATTCGTCAAGCTCCTGACTGTTTTTTGCACTGGCTATTCGTTTATAGAAAGACAAGCGAATATTCACGTCGTGAATATAGTCGTCTGGCAACAGAACAGGCATACGCAACTCAACTTCTGTTTGTTGGCTAGTTAAATCTTCTAATGAAGGCTCACGCCCCTCTTTAAGCGCATCAACAGCACTTTCTAATAGCTCTATGTACAGGGTAAAACCAATCGTGGTCATTTGCCCACTTTGGTCTTCACCAAGTAATTCACCCGCACCACGAATTTCTAAATCGTGAGTTGCTAAAGCAAAACCAGCTCCTAAGTCTTCCAATGATGAAATGGCTTCAAGGCGTTTATGTGCATCGGTGGTCATAGCTTTGGGATGCGGGGTGAGTAAGTAAGCGTATGCTTGATGGTGAGAGCGACCAACCCGTCCACGTAGTTGATGGAGTTGAGCTAATCCGAAATGATCCGCGCGTTCAATGATAATGGTATTCGCTGTTGGTATATCAATACCAGTTTCAATAATTGTGGTGCATATCAATACATTAAAACGTTGATGATGGAAATCTGTCATTACGCGTTCTAACTCGCGCTCGCGCATTTGGCCATGCCCAACAACAAAACGTGCTTCAGGGACTAACTCTTCAAGGCGAGCCTTTGCCTTTTCAATATTTTCAACATCATTGTAAAGGTAATAAACTTGGCCGCCACGTAAGGTTTCCCGTAAAATTGCCTCACGGACAACTAAGTCATCATATTGGCGCACAAAGGTTTTTACAGCCAAACGGCGTGCTGGTGGTGTGGCGATAATAGATAAGTCACGCATACCACTCATGGCCATGTTAAGAGTACGAGGAATAGGTGTGGCGGTCAGCGTTAAGATATCAACGTCTGCACGCATAGCCTTTATTCGTTCTTTATGGCGGACACCAAAGCGGTGCTCTTCATCGACGACGAGCAAACCTAAATCTTTCCATACTAAGTCACTTTGTAGCAACTTATGGGTACCAATTAGAATATCAACTTTGCCTTCCGCGGTCTGGGTAATAATTTGTTGTTGCTCTTTCGCTGTTTTAAAGCGTGATAACATTTCTATGCGGACAGGCCAGTTAGCAAACCTATCTTTAAAATTATCATAGTGCTGTTGTGCAAGTAGTGTCGTGGGGACTAAAACGGCAACTTGTTTGTTATTATTAATCGCAAGGAATGCGGCTCGCATTGCCACTTCGGTTTTACCAAAGCCCACATCACCACACACGAGTCGGTCCATTGCTAATGGTTGGCACATATCACTGAGAACAGCATTGATGGCGACTTCTTGGTCAGGCGTCGTTTCGAATGGAAAGCCTTGACAAAATTCTTGGTATTGTTGTTTATCATGCTTGAATGCAAAGCCAGCCTTAGCGGCTCGTTGTGCATAAATATCAAGCAGTTCAGCAGCAACATCGCGTACTTTTTCTGCGGCTTTCTGGCGTGCACGACCCCAGCTATCACTACCTAATTTATGCAATGGGGCGTTTTCATCAGCGCCACCTGCATAACGGCTAATTAAATGGAGTGAAGAAACAGGAACATACAGTTTATCATCACCGGCATAGGTTAAAATTAAATATTCCGCTTTAATACCGCCCGCTTCTAAGGTAATTAAACCTTGGTAACGGCCTACACCATGCTCAATATGTACCACAGGTTGCCCAGGGCGTAATTCAGCTAAGTTGCGAATGAGGGTGTCAGTATTAATGGTGCGGCGGTTATCTGCCCGGCGACGAACAACACGCTCCCCAAGTAGGTCACTTTCGCAAATTAATGCCCTATGGATATCGGATTGAATAAAGCCGTGTTCAGCGGCACCAATGGTGATGGCAAATCTGCTGTCAGTAGGGCTAGTATAGCTTTGAATAATTTCAGGGCGAATTTTTAAACGGGCTAATAGCTCGGTAACGGTCTCACGTCGGCCTTCACTTTCCACAGAAAAGACGATGGTTCCATCAAATTGTTCAGTAAACTGACGTAATTTTTCAAGCGGCGTTTTACTTTGCCCTTGTGTGCTGATATCCGGTAATGGCAGGTAATCTAAATTGGTATTTGCCGCTTTTTTAGGTAGAGACTCGAGGGATAACTGAATACGAGGCCATTTTTTTAACGATTGATTAAGTTGTTCAACAGTTAACCATAGCTCAGAAGGGGGGAGTAATGGGCGCATTGGGTCAACACCACGGCTTTCATACCGCTGCTGAGTATCAACCTGAAAGCGTTCAGCCGCTTCTTGTAAGCTCTGAGAAACAATTAAACTTGATGGCGGTAAATATTCAAATAAAGATGGCAGTGGCTGAGCAAAGAATAAAGGCTGCCAATACTCGATACCCGTCGGTAAGGTATTTTTACTGACTTGTTGGTAAATATGCTCTGGATCACGGCGAACTTCAAAGCGCTCGCGCCATTGGCTACGGAAACGTTCAATAGCGTCTTTATCGGTCGGGAATTCATGAGCTGGGAGTAAATTGATTTGCTCTACTTCTTCGAGTGTTCTTTGTGAGTCAACGTCAAACGTTCGCAAGCTATCAATTTCATCATCGAAGAAATCAATACGAAACGGCAACGAGCTACCCATGGGAAATAAATCGAGTAAAGCGCCCCGTGTGGCATATTCACCATGCTCTAAGACTTGCTCTACATGGCGGTAGCCAGCGTTATCGAGCTCATTACGTAAGTTATCACGGGAAAGTTTGTCACCTTTTGCCATCACTAAGGCATGACTGGTTAAAAAGTCAGCAGGACAGACTTTTTGCATCAATGTATTGACGGGAAGAATTAATGCGCCTTTTTGCAAACTGGGCAAACGGTACAGTGTCGATAAACGATGAGAAATAATTTCCTGATGGGGGGAGAAATTGTCATATGGCAATGTTTCCCAATCAGAAAGAGTCTCTATAGGGTGTTGTGTAAACTGTTGAATTTCATCTCTTAAACGTAATGCATTTTGCATATCACGTGTCACGATGATCACAGGCCCTTGGTGACGTTGTATTATTTCTCCACATTCAAGTGCACCAGCCGCCCCGATAAGGCAACCTAAATGGCGAACATCGCCACTACGACTAGGGAGTTCATAACGAAATTTTGACAACATAGAAATCTTCGGTATCTCACAGCGATTAGTAAGCAGTTAAACAAGAGTTAGCCCAAACATAGCCAATTTTTGTACGAAAAATAGTTAAGTTAATCAACAAATAGTTAAACTACAAAATTTATAACAAAACAATCAGTTTTAACTCGTAATTCGTCTGAAAGTCAGACAAAAAGGCACTTAAAGCAGAAAAAAAACCATCGGGTGGTTCCATTCATCAATCGTACCCTTTATTATCGCTGAACACTTCGCTTTGGCAACAGGGGCATCATAGATTTCATGCACCAATCTGTCTCATTATTTATAGGCCTACGCTATTTACGTGGGCGTGCTGCGGATAAATTTGGGCGTTTCGTATCCAGTTTATCTGCTATTGGTATCACACTAGGGGTTGCGGCATTGATAACCGTCACCTCAGTGATGAATGGGTTCGAGCGATCGTTACAAGATAGCATACTTGCTTATATGCCGCAGGCAATTTTAACCTCTGCCTCTGGAAATATAGACCCAGCAAAATATCCAATATCCGATCTACAACATTTAAAGGGTGTCAGCCAGATCGCACCTATTGTGCAATCTGATGTGGTATTACAAAGCCGAACCAATGTTGGCGTGGGCGTTATGGGGGGAATCGACCCCGAAGAATCTTCGCTGTTATTGGATAAACTGGTTGTCGGGCAACGCAATGACCTCAAAGAAGGCAGTTATAATGTTTTTCTCGGGAATAAACTTGCAGAAACACTCGGGGTAAAACGTGGTGATGAGGTTCGCTTAATTATTCCAGGCGTGAGTCAGTTAACACCGATGGGGCGCATTCCAAGTCAGCGCCTATTTACTGTGGCTGGTATTTTCCAAACAAATGGGGAAGCGGATACGAGTGAGCTGGTCGTGGCACAACAAGATGCCGCACGTATGCTTCGTTATCCCGCAGGCCACATTACTGGGTGGCGCTTATATTTAGATGAGCCTTTACAAGTTGACGTTCTAAGTCAGCAAGCGTTACCAGATGGCTTAGTATGGAAAGACTGGCGGGAGCGTAAAGGGGAGTTTTTCCAAGCCGTTCGCATGGAAAAAAATATGATGGGCTTATTGCTTAGCTTAATTATTGCAGTGGCGGCATTTAATATTATTACCTCGCTATCACTGTTAGTGATGGAAAAGCAAGGTGAAGTGGCTATTTTAAAAACCCTAGGTCTCAAACGTTGGCGTATTTTAATGATATTTATGATCCAAGGCGCTGGAGCGGGGGTGATTGGCTCACTCATTGGCACGATATTAGGCACGATACTTTCTAGTCAACTGAATGTCATTATGCCGCTGATCGGTTTATTACCCAAAGGCGTCTCTTTACCTATTGTGCTTGATTACTCTGGTATTTTAATTATTGCACTAAGTGCAATGCTGATTTCTCTGCTGGCAACGCTTTATCCTTCTTGGCGTGCAGCAGCGGTTCAACCTGCTGAGGCTTTACGTTATGAATAAACAACCACTTCTGGTCTGTGAAAAATTAAGCAAAACATATCAAGAAGGGACATTGTCGACGCAAGTGTTGAAAAATGTCAGTTTTTCCATGGGGCGTGGAGAAATGATGGCCATCGTGGGAAGTTCTGGTTCAGGTAAAAGTACCTTATTGCATTTATTGGGTGGCCTAGATACCCCTTCAGAAGGGAATGTTATCTTTCGTGGACAGCATATAAATCAATTAACCTCAGATGAGCGTGCTGCTATTCGTAATAAAGATCTCGGTTTTATTTATCAATTTCATCACCTTTTACCGGATTTTACTGCCCTTGAAAATGTGGCAATGCCTTTATTAATTGGGGGGATTGCGAAAGAAACTGCGTTTTCTAAAGCAACTGAAATGTTAGAGGCAGTTGGGTTAGCACACCGAGCAGGGCATCGGCCTTCTGAATTATCAGGGGGAGAACGCCAGCGTGTTGCTATTGCAAGGGCGTTAGTGAATGAGCCAGCACTGGTTTTGGCAGATGAGCCGACAGGTAACCTTGATTTACGTAATGCAGATGCCATTTTTGAGTTGTTGGGTGAATTAAACCGAACACAGCGGACCGCATTTTTAGTCGTCACCCATGATATGACTCTGGCTCGGCGGTTATCCCGCCAATTGGAAATGCGAGATGGGCATTTGCAACAGGAAATTACCTTGGGGGCTCGGTAATGTCTAAATTGCCTCTTTCACTAGTCACGGCGCTGCGTTTCAGCCGTGGTCGACGCCGAACAGGGATGGTTTCATTAGTCTCGATAGTTTCAACGTTGGGGATTGTTCTTGGGGTCGCGGTGCTAATTATCGGTTTAAGCGCAATGAATGGCTTTGAACGCGAATTAAATAACCGTGTGTTATCTGTTGTTCCCCATGGGCAAATTTTTGCTGTTAAGCCACCGTATAAAGATTTGGAGTTTGCTGAGCAAGTTATCCGTAAAACGCCCGGTGTAGAAGGTGTTAGCCCTTACATCAATTTTACGGGGTTACTTGAACGTGGTGCAAATTTAAAAGCAATTCAAGTCATGGGGGTTTCACGAGAAACTCAGCCACAAGTCAGTGCGTTACCTCAGTTCATTCTCAATGATGCTTGGCAACATTTTGATGCAGGCAAACAATCAATTATTTTAGGCCAAGGTGTGGCGGATGCATTGAATGTGAAGGTTGGGGACTGGGTAACAATCATGATCCCAAATACCGATGCTAGCTTGAAAATTCAGCAGCCTAAGCGTATTCGTGTACAGGTGACAGGTATTTTTAAACTTAGTGGTTTGCTCGATCACCAGTTAGCGCTCGTTCCACTCGCAGATGCACAGGAATATCTCGACTATGGGGATGGTGTGACAGGGTTTGAAATCAAAGCAACAGACCCATTTATTGCCGATCAAGTCGTTTATGATGCAGGCTTGAAAACAATGCATCACGTCGTCGTAAAAAGTTGGATAGGCGATTATGGCTATATGTATAATGATATTCAAATGGTTAGAAGTATCATGTACTTAGCTATGATATTGGTGATTGGCGTTGCGTGTTTTAATATTGTTTCTACTCTTGTTATGGCGGTTAAAGATAAAAGCAGTGATATTGCTGTATTGCGTACCTTAGGGGCAAAAGATAGACAAATTCGTGCTATTTTCTTATGGTATGGTTTGTTGGGCGGCCTTGTTGGCTCATTGATTGGCGTTGTGCTTGGAGTCGTCATATCATTAAATCTAACACCCATGATTAAGGTGGTAGAGGCTATTGTTGGCCATCCAATTTTATCGGGTGATGTTTATTTTATTGACTTTTTACCTTCTGAATTGCATGTCATGGATGTGGTTTATGTTTTAATTACAACCATTGTATTGAGCTTACTAGCTAGTTGGTATCCTGCTCGTAGGGCAAGCAAATTAGACCCTGCACGTATTCTTAGCGGGCAATAGCTATTAGTAGGGTTATAGGGTTAGAGAGCCAATGGTTTTTAGGAGACGATTCTAAAAACTTATTGGCTCTTCCTATGATTACTGCGCAGCTAAAAACATCTGCTTATAACTACGAGTTTCCACCATTTCTTCTGTAAATCCATATTGCTTGGCGGTCGCCATCAATTTTTGATATAGAGCTTCAAGTAAATCCTGCTCATCTGTCATAATGGCAAATTCAACAAACCAGCCGATCCCACTAAGGTGGTCAATTGTAATGTGGATGTCATTCAGGAAATAAATGCTTCTTATTTTAGTTGTGGTTAAGTAGCAATGATATCCCAGTGTCGTTAACATGTTTTGTACATGGCGGCAGTCATCAATATTAATGGCTTTGCATTCAGAAGCTCCAGGCCCTTTAACTATCCATAATTTTATGCCTGATGGCACCATTTCACGTACACACATACTGACGCTATTGTCAGCTAGTGGTAGATGCGGGTTTTCATAGAAACAATCTGTTTCTGTATTATTTTCCGTAAAGGGTTCAGCTAAGTCGGCCTTTATTTTATGCAGAAAAGTGTCGGGGTCCGGTAAATGAAATTTAATTTCAGCTTCATATTTACCGACAAAATGTTGGCTCATGTAAAGTTCCTTGGTACTAACCTTCAGGATAATGATGGTAACACAAAGCGAAAATAGACGAGGGAGATAAAGATGAGGTTAGCGAATAGGTAAGTGCCTAGGTATTTAAATTAGGCACTTTTAGCATAAATTCTGCTGGTTATTTTTTTGTCATTTTATCTAGATAGCCCATAACGAATGCAGATAATACAAAGGTTAAATGGATAACGACATACCACATCAACTTGTCATTTGAGACACTTTTCAAGTCCATGAATATTTTTAATAGGTGAATGGAGGAAATAGCAACAATGGAAGCCGCGACTTTATTTTTTAACGATGAAGCGTCCATTTTACCTAGCCAGCCTAGTTTTTCACTGCTGTCAGGGATATCCATTTGGGAGACAAAGTTCTCATAACCTGAAAACATCACCATCACCAATAACCCACCGACTAATGCCATATCAATCAATGATAATAGCGTCAAAATTAAGTCAGCTTCAGGAATTGAAAGGATATTTGGCAAAATATGGTATAGCTCTTGAAAGAACTTAATGGTTAAAGCCAATAGTGTCAGTGAAAGCCCAAAATAGATAGGCGCTAAAATCCAACGTGAAGCATACATCGCTCTTTCAAAAAACTTTTCCATGAAACCCCTTTTAGTGGTGAATTAGCAACACAGTAAAATCTGCGAGGCGTATTTTAACTGCACGGAGAGTGAACGAGAAAGGTTTTTTTATTGTTTTACAGTTACGAACGTTTTATGGCGAATTTATGAAATATTAGTGTCATTTTGATGAATAAAAAGTGACAAAATCGATACCTTCGATATTTTTATTTGCATTCAGCAAGATGATGCGTTTTAGTATGTTAACATTTAGATAATGTCATCAGTGCTGGTAAGGAAACAGTTAGTATGCCAATAAAGTATATACTTGGAGCTTGATTATTTTAAAATTTTCAAACAATCAGCGTTTATAAGTTTGTGTCGTAATGACATGATAAAAAACAATTAATATTTAACATGATATAAGTTTATTGGTTATATGGATGAAAGGAAGCTTTGATGTTGCGATTTCGTTATAGGTTGAAAAAAGCTCGTAAGAATAAATGTATACGCCGCCAGCGACTTCGTAACCGGTCTTTTTATATAGATAATAGATTGGGTAATATGAAAAATGTCAATATTGTCGTTTTAACAGGAGCGGGTATTTCAGCCGAATCTGGGATCCAAACATTCCGTTCTGCGGATGGTTTATGGGAAGAGCATCGCGTTGAAGATGTGGCAACTCCTGAAGGTTTCGAACGTAACCCTAAATTAGTACAACGTTTTTATAATGAGCGACGTCGGCAGTTACAGCAAGAAAATATTAAACCTAATGCTGCTCACTATGCACTTGCACAGCTTGAAGAAATTTTTGGTGACCGCTTTTTGTTAATTACACAAAATATAGACAATTTACATGAAAGAGCGGGAAGCCAGCGGGTTATCCATATGCATGGTGAACTATTAAAAGTTCGCTGTAATTGGTCAAATCAAGTATTGGAGTGGAAAGGGGATTTATCGGTCGATGACCGCTGTCATTGTTGCCAATTCCCTCAGCCACTGAGGCCCCATATTGTTTGGTTTGGTGAAATGCCAATTGGAATGGATTATATTTATCAATCCCTTGAATCTGCGACCATTTTTATCTCTATTGGAACCTCTGGCCATGTGTACCCTGCTGCAGGCTTTGTTCATGAAGCTAAATTACATGGGGCACATACGGTCGAACTTAATTTAGAGCCTAGCCAAGTGGAAAGTGAGTTCGATGAAAAACACTATGGTTTAGCCAGCAAAGTCGTTGTTGAATATATCAATAAGCTTATTACTGAGCTACAGGTTAAAAATACCGCGCAATAAGCTTTCAATACATAACATTATAAGGGGAAACGTATTGTTTC
The DNA here is from genome assembly GCF_033681625.1 of Providencia sp. PROV109. Taxonomy (NCBI): domain Bacteria; kingdom Pseudomonadati; phylum Pseudomonadota; class Gammaproteobacteria; order Enterobacterales; family Morganellaceae; genus Providencia; species Providencia sp. PROV109. The sequence continues at coordinate 2,732,473 of NZ_CP096320.1, read as the reverse complement.
CTCTTATAGGTTAGACGTTTGTATCCATCATGGCTGGCATCGTAATTTCTTTGACGCAGGTAGCATTGCTCGTATTGGCGATAAAGCGTATGGCATTGACAACGTCTTGTAATGGGATTAGTTGCCCATGACTTTTTTCAATGACTTCGTCAACAGGGGTAGTGAGTGGATAGTCAGTGGCTAAATAACCTAAATTTATAACCGATATCGCTATTTTATCTTCCCGTAATGTTTCTCTTAACGATTGAGCTATTCCCCTGATAGCATATTTGGTAGCAGAAAAGGTGACTTCCTTGCCATTATGATTATCTAAACCCCATGTGGAACCAATCAATATAATCTTGCTATTTTTCGCTAAACGCAAATTGGGTAACAGTGCTTTTAAGTTTAATAAACAGGCGCTGATATTAGTCTGAACCATATTCAGCAGCTCTATGTCATCAGTCGATTCAAATTGGTACTCTTCACTAAAAGCAAGTTTCTCCCATATACCCACATTATAAATTAAGGTATGAATAGGTTGACTCTGAATAACAGATTTAATGGCATTCGCGCTATGAATGTCATTTAAATCAGCAGGGATCCACGTAAAATTAGTTTGCTCAAAAGGGGGTTTTGAGCGAGAAACACCATAAATATGGTCTGTATTTTCAGGGAATCCTTCGACTAATGCCTTACCTAATCCTTTGCTAACACCATAAATTAAACATGTTTTTGACATGAATTTTCCTATAAACGAGTAAAATTTTGTTTTGTTTATTATTAGCTAGTAAATAAAATAATAAGGCTTCATATATAGCATACTATTTCAATTAAATGATTGATGATTAGTGTAGTGGGTGAATGATATTTAACCAAATGGTGTGTTTTTAGGTAACAAATAAATAATAATCGAATAATTAATACAATTTGATTATTACCCTTATTTATTATAGGTATTGATTGCTGCCGTAATAGCCAACCTGTAAAAAATAGGCTAAAAAATAAATTTCATTAAAGATTTATCATAAAAAATAGTGAGCATTAACAGGAAAGCTGATTTGAGACAATAATTGAATCTGTGATCTTTCCCATAATATAGGCATTGATATTTTAGGGGGAAGGGTATGGACAAACTCTTAGAGCGGTTTTTTGAATATACCGCTTTCGATACACAATCAAAGCTAAACGCAAAAACAGTACCCAGCAGTGCAGGACAGTTAAAGTTCGCTCGTGCATTAGTTAATGAACTGAATGAGTTAGGTTTTGAAAAAATAACGCTAAGCGATCAAGGTTGCGTGATGGCTTATTTACCGTCAAACGTTGATTGGGATGTTCCTACTATTGGTTTTATTTCACATTTAGACACAGCGCCTGATTTTTCAGGTAAAAATGTGAGTCCACAAGTCCTCGAAAATTATCGAGGAGGGGATATTGCGTTAGGTATTGGTGATGAAGTGCTATCCCCTGTGATGTTTCCGGTACTCCATGAAATGATTGGTAAAACGCTGATCATGACAGATGGTAAAACTTTACTGGGTGCCGATGATAAAGCGGGTATTGCAGAAATAATCACAGCTCTCGTACGTTTAAAGGAAAAGAATATTCCTCATGGTAAAATCTGTCTTGCATTTACCCCTGATGAAGAGATAGGACGCGGGGCTCGCCATATCGATTTTAAACAATTTGATGCATTGTGGGCCTATACCGTCGATGGTGGTGGAGTTGGTGAATTAGAGTATGAAAATTTTAATGCGGCCAATGTTTCCATTAAAATTGTTGGCAATAACACTCATCCCGGTACAGCCAAAGGGGTGATGGTTAATGCATTAGGGTTAGCGAATCGAATTCATTCGATGTTACCTCCTGATGAAACACCTGAAAATACAGAAGGGTATGAAGGGTTTTATCATTTAACATCGTTAAAAGGTACAGTAGAAAAGGCCGAGTTGAATTATATTATTCGTGATTTTGACTTAGCAGGCTTTGAAGCTAGGAAGAAAAATATAATTCGAATTGCTGAAAAAGTTGGCGAAGGGCTGCACCCAAGCTGTTATATCGAACTGACACTTGATGATACCTATTATAACATGCATAAAGAGGTCATGAAGTACCCACATGTTATTGAATTAGCGAAACAAGCAATGCTTGATTGTGGCATTGAACCAGTTATTCAACCTGTCCGTGGTGGTACCGACGGTGCACAGCTTTCACATCGCGGTTTACCATGTCCAAATATTTTCACAGGTGGTTATAATTTCCATAGTAAACATGAATTTATAACACAAGAAGGTATGGAGCAGGCTGTTAGTGTGATTATGCGTATTGCGGAGCTAACGGCCATTCACGCACGGCAATCGTGATATTTTATGAGAAGTAAGAGAGGTTGTTGACAAAGTGGGATAAAAGCGTGGTTTTTCCCACTTTGTGTTATCAGCCGAAAATCAATAAATTGATTTTCCTAATTTATTTTCAAAACCTATTCGACTTGTCGCCAAACATAATATGTTTGTCAGCACTCTTACTGTTGTTATTGAAATAATACAGAAATACCACTAAGTGCCAGTAAAACTCCCATGACTAAATTAAACCGCTTTAATGTCTTAGGTTGTTTTAGCCTTTCTCTTAATTTACTACCAAACATAGCCCAGATAGCAACACATGGCCAATTGATGGCTGCAAATATGACAGCGACTTGCAACATTGATAAATAAGGTGAAATTGTATTGGTATACATCGCCATTCCAGAGACTGCCATCATCCAGGCTTTAGGATTTATCCATTGAAATAACGCCGCTTCTAAGAAAGTTAGTGGTTTAATTTCTTGGTTATTTGTCTGTGCAATTGAATGGCTAATAGTGGTTTTCCATGCAAGCCAGAACAAATAAATAATTCCAAAATATTTTAATATCGAATAAACCATAGGGGATGATTGAATCAATGCGCCCACCCCTAGCCCTACTGCCACTAACATAATAAGAAAGCCAATTGATACTCCAAATGAATGAGGTAATGTTTTTCTAAATCCAAAATTAATACCTGAAGCAAGTAACATAATATTATTTGGGCCTGGGGTTATGGATGTCACAAAGGAAAACAATGATAAAGCCAAAAGAGTTTCTATGTTCATGTTGTTATCATCTTTAAAAGGGACAATTAACGCTGTGCGTGACTGGCGACGGTGAAGTCAAAACAGTTTAAAATTGAATCAAATAATGTGCTTTATCTTTGCGTGCTTACGGGCAAGAAGGGGACATATTGCGAGTAGGTGCTAGCGGGATATAATATATATTAAAATAAATAATTTAGTTATTAATAATGATGTGTTAATTGTAGTCAGCGGTTTTCAATTGATGGTCAGGAGGGCGCTGCCATATCATACTAATAATATTATTTTTAATAAAAGACCCATAATGAATGGGCCTTTTTCACAAATATAAATTTAATATTATCAGTACCGATTAATCATCAAAATACCAATAACCATTATTAACGAGCGCAGTAAGCAGTGCGATGAAATTAACATCATCAATGGCATCAGCTAAATTTTCGCTATTAACGGCATCATAGCGGCATAAACTATCAGCGGCCTCATAACACTCAGTTTCCAAGCATTCACCATTAACAAAAAATTGGTCGCCAACGCGTAATGCTCTGAGACCATTTAATTTGTATAAGGTTTCTTGCTGAGTTTTTAGCAAATCATAGATTTCTTCTTGCTCATAAGGCGGTTCAGGTGGCGCAATGTCTAACTCGTGGCGTGATTGGGAGATAAACTCACCTAACCATTTGCGAAAGAGCTCAGGGTCATTAATGAGTGATTCCATCATCTCACGCAGCTTAATTTGTTCACCTTGCAAGATCTCCGCGGGGTTATCACGGAATGATAAATCAGGGTCACTATAGCGGTAGCTGCCTAAATCGTTAGAAATTAAGTGATCGGCAAAGCTACTGATTAATTCACGAGTATTTGGTGCACGAAAGCCAACCGAGTAATTTAATGAAGGTTCAATGGCGTAGCCTTCATGTGGGAACCCAGGTGGAATGTACAAAATATCGCCGGGTTCCATTTCTTCGTCTATGATGGCATCGAAAGGTTGTACTTGCAGTAAGTCAGGGTGCGGGCAATGTTGTTTCATTGGGATTTTTTCGCCCACGCGCCAACGACGGCGGCCTTCACCTTGAATAATAAATACATCGTATTGGTCGAGGTGAGGACCTACACCACCGCCGGGGACCGAGTAGGAGATCATTAAATCGTCCATTCGCCAGTCTGAAAGTACACGGAATGGTTTCATCAACGCAGAGCTTGGGTGATGCCAATGGTCAACAGCCTGAACTAAAATAGACCAATTTTCTTCACCGAGATGGTCATAGCTTTCAAATGGGCCATGGCCAACTTGCCAAATCCCTTCTTTATGGCTAACTAAACGGCTATCAACCTCATCTTCCATCGCCAAACCTGCAAGTTCGTCAGGCGAGATAGGGTCAATAAAATTTGCAAACCCTTTTTTGATAAGCAGTGGGCGCTTCTGCCAGTGACTGTCGAGGAAACTTTGCCAGTCGAGATTTAGTTTGTAATCCATCTTATTGTCCCTTGGAGCTGCTAAATATAGCTAATCAGTTTATTGCAATATACCCGGTCTCAATACTACAAAATGACCTATATGTGTAATGGTATGATGTTAAATAAACTTTATGAGAAACATATAGTAAAGGTTTATCTTGAGAGTAAACCAATCAGTTACCCTAAATTACTTTTCATAAAACACTTCACAAATAGTATACCGGAAATGGTTTGTAAAATAGGGGGTAAACGGACACATATCACAGATTAACTATCTTCAATCATAGATTGCTGCCTAAATGTGACGGATAAACGCGCTCCGCCAAGAGGGCTGTCACTAATTATGATTTCCCCGTCATATTGGTCGATAATATCCACTGCAATAGATAAGCCTAAACCTTGACCTGGGCGAAGGGTGTCTGCGCGTTGCCCTCGAACGAAGATCAAACTACGTTTGCTTTCAGGCACCCCTGGGCCGTCATCATCGACAACTAATGTTAAGCTATCAGCACCTACAACAGCACTAACTTCAACAAATTCAAGGCAATACTTACACGCATTTTCCATGATATTACCCATCACTTCCATAAAATCATTGGGTTGACCCAGCCATGTTGTTTCAGGAGAAACATTAACCGTTATAGAAACCCCTTTGTGCTGATAAACTTTATGTAGGGCACTTGCAAGGCTATCTAGTATTGATGGGACAGATGAAATTTCACGTAGCATCATGTTTTCATCACCTTGCGTTGATGCGCGGTGTAAATAATAACCCACCTGTTGAGAAATACGGCCAATTTGTTCAAGCATGATAGGCTCTGCTTGTTCAATGTTCATTTGTTTGCCTGAACGAAGTAGCCGCAATGTTGACTGTAAAACAGCTAAAGGTGTCTTTAAACTGTGTGTTAAATCAGAAAGTGTGGTGCGATATTTACTGTAGCGTTTTCGTTCATTCGTTAACAAAATATTAAGGTTGCGTACTAGGCCGCGAAGCTCATACGGTGGGTTCTCATCCAGAGTATCCCGTTCACCTTTTTCTAGGCTACTGAGTTGTGATACTAATGATTTAATTGGCCGTAGACTCCAATAAGCAGCTAGCCATAATAACGGGATGACTAAGATTAAATTAGCCAGCAAAACATAACCAAACCACTCCCAAACTAACCCGGTATTTTGTAAGTCTTGTGGTAGAGTATCTACAACGACTATGGTGAGTGGGGGCAGGTTTTCACTTGCTGCATATTGGTTGACGGACACGGAATGAGTCAGCGGTTCGTCATCGTTATCCATGTCATCTAACTTTGTATTGAATTCGGGGTTATCGTCTAGGAGTTGGCGGGTTTCACGAATATCCGTATCAATTTCATATAAGCCCTCTTTTTTTAGCCAATCATTACGGATCAGCCGTTCAACGCTAGGCACATCACGTTGGCGCCATAGCACAAGCCCTTGTTCATCATAAATAATAACCAAAGTTGGGTTATTCAAAGTAAAATTTGGTGGGACTCGGATGTCAATTTTATTATTTTGCCATTGGGCTAGGCTATAAATTAAGTTACTTTGGCTACGTAATAAGGTGTAAGTCGTTTTATCAAAACTAATTAAATACCCCAAAATCGCAACAATACCATAGGATAAAGTAAGCGCTAAGATTACCGCTGATGTTGCACAAAGAAAACGTGCTCGTAGCGAAAGGGGTTTGAACTTAAATTTACTTAGCCACATATTAGCCATTCACATCAAAACGATAGCCTTGACCGCGTACAGTAACAATTACATCATCACTATGGAATTGTTGAATTTTTTTGCGTAATCGGCCCATTAAAACATCGATAGTATGACTTTCTCTAAGTTCGGCATCTGGATAAAGCTGGCGCATTAACGAGTCTTTGCTAACCACTTTTCCATTATTGCGGAGCAGTGTTTCAATAATGGTGTATTCAAAAGCCGTTAATTTGACGGTTTCACCATTAACTGTAAATTCTTTACGTGAGAGGTCAATAACGAAATTACCTAATTCGAGAACTTGTGAAGCAAGACCGCTATTTCTGCGCATTAAAGCTTGCATACGGGCGACCAGCTCTTCTAGCTGGAAAGGTTTCGTCACGTAGTCATCTGCACCACTGTTTAGCGCTTGTACTTTTTCTTGCCAACTCTCCCGAGCCGTCAATACTAAAAGTGGAATATTGACGTGCTCGCCACGCCAGCGTTTTATCATGGAAAGCCCGTCTTCATCAGGTAAGCCCAAATCGACTACCGCGATATCTGGACAACTTTCGTGTAAAAAATAGTCAGCTTCTTTTGCGTCTTCAGCGGAGTCAACCTGATGACCCAGATCTTTAAGCTGTACGGTTAAATGGTGGCGAAGTAACGCATTGTCTTCGACAATAAGAATACGCATCGGAAACCCTCACATTGAAAAGAGATAGCTACAACTGATTCAAATAGTAGCACTAGTAACGCTATGGTAAAAAGAGTTCTGAATATCGACAAGAGATTAAGTAAATATAAATCAAACGAACCGGAAAAATAGTTTATTTTCACTAAGGCGCTGATATGAGGTGTTGATTGTGTAAATATGTGAAGAAATATAGTTGATAAAAAAATGAATATGACCTAGTTATATTTTTGTCTGCAAATAAAATTTAGAATTCTTAATAATCAATACATTAATTCTTTTTAGGAACACGTTGAATATAACGTAAAGAGATGAATTGAACAATTAATGCACAGATAATTGCTATGGTATAGGCAGCGAACAAATTAAATTTAGGTAACACGAGGCTTAAACTATAGAAGAAAACCGCAAAGCTGAATAGCCCCGCGACGAGTCCTCTCATAACTCGCTGAGCTGCTTGCGCGTTTATCATAATATATGAAAATACAGCTAATATTGACGCCATAAAAGGATATGAGGCTAAAACACCACTTGCTCCTGCACCAATAAATGGCGCAATTAAAGTCACCCCCACCACCAGCACGGCAATTAATAACATTCTCGCTGGTAAATCCCATCTGGGAGGAGATAGTTTTTTAAAATTCACGGGTACATTAGGTATAAAAATCATTGCTATCATCATAATTAGGATATCAATGATGAATAACATTGATTGAGAAAGCTGACTGACTTGTAAAATATAAGCGGTCACACTAAATGTGAGTGTCGCTATAATGAGAGCTTTGCAGCAGCCATATGCAACTAAAAAATAAAACACGACCGCAAAACAAGCCTGCGCAGCCGTTGCTGATAATGAGCCTAAAGTTGCTTGCGTGGCAAATTCTGTGCCATATTCGAGAGCAAGGAAAAAAGAGATAGGGCCAGAGGTCAACGGTAAGCCTACAATAAGGCCGCCAATGGATTCACCCCATCGGCGAGCAGCAAGGCTTGCTGTTAGTAATAAAAGCGGCGTGATAACGACTTTGAAAACGAATAGTTCCATTATCTATAGCCGCCTTAGTTTATAATACATATATAGGTAATAAATAGTTCGGATAGTGCATTAATAATATAACGATATGTTAAAGTAAGAACTGATTTAGCGGTGTGATATTAGTATCACTAATACGAGAAAAAATCGAAAAGATTAAGTAAAAAGGGCGACTTAGAAGCCGCCCTTTTTGAAAATATTGAGACTATTTTAGTTCGTCAATGAAAGTGACAGCGTAACCGATGTAGTTAGCCGGCGTCATTTCTTTTAAACGCGCTTTTTCGTGTTCTGGCAAATCTAAACCATCAATAAATTGTTTCATCCCTTCAGCGGTAACGCGTTTGCCACGGGTCAATTCTTTGAGTTTTTCATATGGCTTTTCAATACCATAGCGGCGCATTACAGTTTGAATAGGCTCAGCTAATACTTCCCAGTTTTGGTCTAATTCATCCAGTAAATGCTGTTCATTAACTTCTAATTTGTTTAAGCCTTTCATGGTTGATTGATAAGCAATCAATGCATAACCTAGGCCGACACCGAGATTACGTAATACAGTCGAGTCCGTTAAGTCACGCTGCCAGCGAGAAACAGGGAGCTTGCTCGCTAAATGACCTAAGACGGCATTTGCTAACCCTAAGTTACCTTCAGAGTTTTCAAAATCAATCGGGTTCACTTTGTGTGGCATGGTAGAAGAGCCAATTTCACCAGCGATTGTTTTTTGTTTGAAGTGATTTAATGCGATGTAGCCCCAAATATCACGGTCGAAATCTAACACGATAGTGTTAAAACGAGCGACACAATCAAATAACTCAGCAATATAATCATGAGGTTCAATTTGCGTGGTGAATGGGTTCCATTGGATGCCTAAAGACGTAACGAAGGTTTCGCTAAATTCGTGCCAGTTAACTTCAGGGTAAGCGACCATGTGTGCATTATAGTTACCAACTGCGCCATTGATTTTACCTAAAATTTCAACTTGTTGCAGCTGACGGAATTGGCGTTCCAAACGATAAGCAACGTTGGCAAACTCTTTACCAATGGTGGAAGGCGTTGCAGGTTGGCCGTGAGTACGCGATAGCAACGGCAAATTGCGGTACTCATGAGCCATTGTTTTGATTTTATCAATAATTTGACGCCATTGTGGCAGTAATACTTCTTCGCGAGCAGTTTTCAGCATTAATGCGTGCGAAAGGTTATTAATATCTTCTGAAGTACAAGCGAAGTGGATAAATTCAGAAACTGCATGAAGAGCAGGGATGTTGGCTACTTTTTCTTTTAGGAAATATTCTACAGCTTTCACATCATGGTTGGTTGTGCGTTCAATTTCTTTGATACGCATTGCGTCTTTTTCACAGAAGTTCGCGACAATTTCATCTAAGTAAGCGATTGCGTCAGCGTCAAATGAAGGAACTTCTTTGATTTGAGCGGTTGCAGCCAGTTTTTGTAGCCAGCGAACTTCAACTTGTACGCGAAATTTCAGTAAACCAAACTCACTAAAAATAGTGCGTAACGCGCTGACTTTATCACCGTAACGGCCGTCAATCGGGGATACAGCGGTCAGTGAGGATAATTCCATTGGTAGCAACTCCAGATTTAAAGGTGAGACAAAATATCTTTCGCCTGATTAGCCAGACGATTGCGAGAGAACATGAGTTGGATACGACTTCCACCAACTTGTTGCCAAAGCACTGCGCAGCGAATACCTGCGAGCAAAGTGGCTCTAACTTTTGCTTGAACGAGTGTATTTTTGAGAATGTCTGGGGAACCAGTGACTTGAATTCGAGGCCCAGCAGGGCTGACCACGTCGACGTAAATACCCGCAAGTGCGTTAAACACACCTTCAGAGAGCGGTTCAAAATAGTCAGCTTGGCGCTCAAATTGCTCAATACGTTGACCAAGTTGGTTCATCGCTTCTTGATTTTTATTAAGACGGCGCTCAAGTACCATAATACTTAACATATAACGTGTCATTTCAGCGGATAAACCACTGTTACCGCCTGTTAACATGCCTAACATGGCATTGAGACCAGTCTTTAAATTTTCGGCATCATTACCAAATACATCCAAAGTTGATTTTGGATTCATATTGGTGAGGCAATTGACCATGGTTTCAGTGTCTTTCTCGAGACAAACACCTTCATGTGCGAGTTTTTGAACCATCGCGCTTGCTTGGCAGATACCCGCTAAAGCAAGCGTAATGTCGTAATAGTTTTTTGCCACATTTACTCCTGAATACGGGCTTCAATAATACCGCCACCGAGACAGACTTCATCGATATAAAATACGGCGGATTGACCTGGAGTGACAGCCGCGACTGGGTAGTCAAATGCAACTTCAATGCGATCATCACTTAATGGGGTTATCGTACAAGGGATATCCGCTTGACGATAACGTGTTTTTACTACACAACGTAGTGGTTCAGTCATTGTTTTACGGTCAACCCAATGTAATTGCTGAGCAATTAACCCAACAGACATTAACCTAGGGTGTTCATGGCCTTGAGCAACGATAAGAATATTATTTTCAACGTCTTTATCGACAACATACCAAGGTTCTTCAGAGCCCTCTTTTGTACCACCGATACCTAAACCTTTACGCTGACCTAAGGTGTGGTACATCAAACCTTCATGTTGACCAATTGTTTCGCCATCGACAGTGACGATAGGGCCGGGTTGAGCAGGTAAGTAGCGGCCTAAAAAGTCGCGAAACTTACGCTCACCAATGAAACAAATCCCTGTAGAGTCCTTTTTTTTCGCAGTAACTAAGCCAATTTCTTCGGCAATACGGCGTACTTCAGGTTTTTCGAGCTCACCAACTGGAAAAAGGCTTTTAGCGACTTGCTCGTGACTCAGGGTATATAAAAAATAACTTTGGTCTTTGTTGCCATCTAAGCCACGTAATAATTGGCTTTTACCATCGATATCACGGCGACGCACATAATGACCAGTGGCAATGTAATCTGCGCCTAAATCTTCAGCTGCAAATTCTAAGAAAGCTTTAAATTTGATTTCTTTGTTGCAGAGAATATCTGGGTTCGGTGTGCGACCAGCTTTATATTCAGTTAAAAAATGTTCGAAGACATTGTCCCAATATTCAGCAGCGAAATTAATGGTATGAAGTTCAATACCCAGTTTGTCACACACGGCTTGCGCATCGGCAAGGTCAGCCGCAGCTGAGCAATATTCTGTGTCGTCATCTTCTTCCCAATTCTTCATAAACAGACCAGCAACCTGATACCCTTGTTGCTGTAACAAGTAAGCGGATACAGAGGAGTCAACACCACCGGACATACCGACGATGACTTTTTTTTGGCTGTTATCTGACATGGTACTATTATTTGACATGGAAATATCTCACTGCGGAAAAATCAAGCCCCATACTTTAGCATGTTGTTCCCGCATTACACCAGAGTTAGAGGGGAATATTATTGCTTGGTGAAATCTTCACCAAGCAGAAGTTTAGTGCTTAGCGATAATGATCGCCGTAAGCTGTTAAGATGTCGAGAGGATAATGTTTTCCTGTGAGAAAACAGCGTAAACTTTCAGCCACTAATGGTGAACGCAGGCAGTTGCTATCTAAAATTTCTTGGGCGGTCAGCCAGTGGCATTCGCTAATATCACTGTCTTGTGGCTGTGTTTCACAAATGGATTCAAGTTCTACGGCGAACAAAAAGCGGATAAACTGGGTTTTATCTGGGGCAATCCATTGGTGAATTTTAATTAATTGTGTTGGTGTGGCTTTGATTCCAGTTTCTTCTAGTAATTCACGTTCGGCGGCTTGCAAAATCGTCTCACCAGCTTCTAAGTGCCCAGCGGGTTGATTCCAAGTGGGTTTGTCATTTATCCACTCTTCCACGACTAAAAATTTGCCTTGAGCATGCACAACAGTTGCTACAGTCACATTAGGTTTAAACAACAGTTATCTCCTTCCATTCGCCAACTGAAAGATTTCCCAAATTAAATTCACCAATCTGATAGCGAATTAGCCTAAGTGTTGGAAAACCTATATTTGCCGTCATACGACGGACTTGCCGATTACGTCCTTCATATAAGGTGATTTTTAACCAACTGGTCGGGATATTTTTATGTTCCCGTATAGGCGGGTTTCTTTGCCATAGCCATTCTGGTTCATCAACTAGTTCGATCCCTGCGGGGAGCGTTGGACCATCATTTAATGTTAACCCTCGCCGAAATTTTAGCAATGCATCTTCGCTGGGAATACCCTCTACTTGAGCATAGTATATTTTCCCTGTTTTTTTCTGTGGCTGCGTTAAACGGGCCTGTAGTTTTCCATCATTAGTTAAAATTAATAGACCTTCACTATCCCTATCAAGGCGTCCTGCTGCGTATACGTCGGTGATTGGAATATATTTTTTTAATGTATCGCGGCCTTGTTCATCAGTAAATTGAGGTAAAACATCAAAGGGTTTGTTAAATAAAATGATTTTAGTTGATGTTTGCGAACTAACCGAAATCCGCTTAGTTCTATGCTTTAACGCAGTAGAGGTTGGCGAGTAACGATTTTTTTTTGGAACTGATTTTTTGTTCGGTCTGTTCATGGTCATTCAATGAGAATTTATTGGTTTTAATTTATGGCGGTTTATCCTATCTAGTGTAGGAGATTTAGCGGTTTGATCCTAGAACGTATTTTTCATGGCGATGTAATATTTAATTAACAACTTTAAAAACATTTAAATCAATAAAAACAATTTTTCATTTAAAAATAAGTACATATGAGTTTATTTGGATGACGATAGTGTGAGCGGAACGTATTTTTAATTTGAGTTAACTTGCTAGTATTATTTGTTGTTAGGAAAATATTTTAACAAAAGTTAAGTCATTCGCTCAAATGCGTCGTTGACAACTTTTCATCGTGGTTTGATTTATTTCTAATAATGGAAAGCTTAAATTAATTTATTGATTTAACAGTGTTTATAAATAGTTATTTGATTAACTTACAAGATAAAACAGTACGTTAAATGCGATCGGCATTGAAGCTTAGATGAGTAATCATTGGCGTTCGACGCAGATTGAAGTAGTATTGACACGTCTCTTACAAAAAATTAACAAGCAAAATACGCAAGTGAAAGGAGAGGTTAATGGAAAGCAAAGTAGTAGTTCCGGCAGAAGGCGCTAAAATTACCATTGATGCAAAAGGCAAACTAAACGTTCCGAACAACCCAATTATCCCTTATATCGAAGGTGACGGCATTGGTATCGATGTTACACCAGCAATGTTAAAAGTGGTTGATGCGGCAGTTAAAAAAGCCTACAACGGTGAGCGCAAAATTTCTTGGATGGAAGTTTACACCGGTGAAAAATCTACACAAATTTATGGTAAAGATGTTTGGTTACCAGAAGAAACCCTCGATTTAATCCGTGATTACCGTGTTTCAATTAAAGGTCCTTTAACAACTCCTGTTGGTGGTGGTATTCGTTCCTTGAACGTTGCACTACGTCAACAACTTGACCTGTATATCTGTTTACGTCCTGTTCGCTACTACAAAGGCACGCCAAGCCCAGTTAAACAACCTGAATTGACGGATATGGTTATTTTCCGTGAAAACTCTGAAGATATCTATGCGGGTATTGAGTGGAAAGCGGGTAGTGCAGAAGCAGACAAAGTTATTAAATTCCTGAAAGATGAAATGGGTGTGACTAAAATCCGTTTCCCACAAGACTGTGGTATTGGTATTAAACCTTGTTCAGAAGAAGGCACAAAGCGTTTAGTTCGTGCAGCAATTGAATATGCTATTGATAACGGCCGTGATTCAGTGACTTTAGTTCATAAAGGTAACATTATGAAATTCACTGAAGGTGCATTTAAAGATTGGGGATACCAATTAGCACAAGAGGAATTCGGCGGTGAATTATTAGATGGCGGCCCATGGGTTAAAATTAAAAACCCTAAAACAGGCAAAGATATCATTGTTAAAGATGTTATTGCAGATGCTTTCTTACAACAAATCCTGCTGCGCCCAGCTGAATATGATGTTATCGCGTGTATGAACCTAAATGGTGACTACATTTCTGATGCATTAGCAGCACAAGTTGGTGGTATCGGTATTGCACCAGGTGCGAATATTGGTTCTGAATGCGCATTATTTGAAGCAACGCACGGTACTGCACCTAAATATGCAGGCCAAGACAAAGTTAACCCAGGCTCTATCATCCTTTCTGCTGAGATGATGCTGCGCCACATGGGTTGGACTGAAGCGGCTGACCTAATCGTTAAAGGTATGGAAGGCGCAATCGAAGCTAAGACTGTAACCTATGACTTCGAACGTCAATTAGAAGGCGCTAAATTACTGAAATGTAGCGAATTCGGTGACGCAATCATTAAACACATGTAATTTATTACTTAGTGTGATTAATAACGGGAGCTTAATAGTTCCCGTTTTATTTTGCCTAGAAAAATTCTTCTGCAAAACCCCTGCAAAACTCTTCTGCAAAACAGGCTACAAAACAATCGTTATTTTATAGCTAAAACCTGCCAATTTTTTCCTCGGTCATCATGATATTTATCGGTCATTTTCTGTGACTTATGGCCAAGAAGTTTCTGAATATTAGTCAGTTTTTGTTACTAAAAATATCTAATGAATCTCTAATAGGCTAGGATAGTTTTAGTTCAGTTTATGGGGGAAAGTTATGCCTAGGCCATCTACTAAAGATGCATTGTTAGAATTAGCTGAAAAAAATTATAACGAATTGATGGATGTAATCGATTCGCTTTCATTAGAAGAGCAAAAAGGGATTTTTTCTTTTGAGGGAAGAGACCGTCAAATCCGTGACTGTTTAGTTCATCTATATGAGTGGCATAACCTATTTATTAAATGGGCTCAATCTAATCTGGACGGTAATTTTATTCCATTTCTACCTGAGCCATATAATTGGAAAAACTATCCTGAAATGAATATTAAATTTTGGGAAAAACATCAAAGTACGCCATTAGATACATCAAGAAACTTACTTGCGATTACACATGAGCAATGTTTAGAATTGATTAATCAGTTTTCAAATGAAGAGTTATTCATCAAAAAACATTTTAATTGGACAGGAACTACAAGCTTGGGGAGTTACGCAGTATCAGCAACATCTTCTCACTATGAGTGGGCTCTGAAAATAATCAAAAAGTACAAGAAAATTTTAAAAATTAAAACCTAGTGTACCAAGTTGTTTCGGCTGGTTTTTTGTTGCACTAAATAAGGTGTTGACCTAGTATCCGTTGAACTTAAGCTAAACTTATTGAGGCAATGGAATGAATAAATTACTAGTGTGCTTTTTGAGCATATCGATTTTAAGTTCTACTGGGTGCGTAACTGCGGCGGTTTGGGATTCGAACGCAGCAAAAGAGACCAAAACAAGGGAGTATGTTGATTTAAAAGATAATATTGCATCGGCTTTTGAATATAAAGATATTAGTGTAAAAAATAAATTAACTAATCAAAAATTAAGAGATATAGACCTTCCTAGCTCAGGTTATGGTTTTTTAGGTGATAAATATATTTATATATTAACGAATGGCTCTTCTGAATTAATGGAATTAAATGAGTTGGTTAAAGTAATTCCACTGTCAGCATTTAATAACCCTGAGGGAGTTATCAGAGTAGAGATAAAGCCAGATGAGCACAGAGAAGGATTAGTAAAATTTAATGACAGTTACTTTGTTTATATAGATAAAAAGTACACACTAAGCCCAGAGCAAGAGAAAAGCCTAAAGGATTTAGGTTTTAGCGAGAGTCGATTTGATAATGATAAGTCATGGGTTAAAACAATCTCGATAAGTGGCTATTTATTTGATAGGGACGGGATCACTCTTCCATCAGCCCCCAATGCTAAGCTAAACCAATCATATAAGGTTGAGTTTTATACTTCAGAGGAATACACATCACTTAGTGCTGGGAAATTGGCTGGCAATGTTATGATTACACCATTTACTATTGCTGCTGATATTATTGCGATGCCAATATTACTTATACTGTATGCAAATTACGTCAATAAGTAGTAAACAAATAGCAAAAACATTGATTAGGTCGCTCATGCGGCCTGTTTCTTTGCTTCAATTTGCACTCCCGCTGAGATAACACTCTATGTGCTTTTTATTGCCTGAAGCTTGCATCTATCCTAGAATTTACGTACTTAACTTAAATATGGTGATGTATGAAAAAGGGATTGGTGGTATTGCTTTTAGGTCTAGCTTCGTTTAGCTCATTTGTCAGCATTGCGAGTGTTGGCGCTAATGAACGGCCTGAAATTACAGAAGATGATGTAGTGCCAGATATGGCGGCAAGTATTAATCGACAGAAAGCACTTCTATATGGTGCGTTTGAAAAACATGGCAACATACGTACTTGTAAGCGTTTAGTTGATAACATGGTTGCTTTGGCTTATTCCCAAGGCGAAGCTAGCATGGGCTGTAAGTTAAAAGCAGATGACCCGAAGTATAAGGAAATACCAAATATTGAAGAATACTGCGATAAAGCTAAGAGTCTAATTAGCAACCTAAGCCCTAATGATTAACCTGCTTCGGCAGTTTTTTTGTTATGAGCATCGATTAAGGATATATCCAAGACTCGGGTTTATCATAAATACCACATTCATCATCCATTACTTTAGCATGTAGTTTTTTGGCGATTTCTAGCATTTTTATATAGAGGGCAGTATCAGGCCATTTGGTATAAATCCTACCTTCGTACCAGTCAAGCCAAGGTTCTTCGTAGGTGCTATTACCGAACCATAAAGCGTTAAACTCACCGTTAATAGCATTTATTTTTAGCTCTGGGTCTTGTTCAACAAGAGCTAGCCACTCATCGCTACTGATTGGATTGCTTTCACTATCAAACCAGCATTCAGCGCGAGTAATATGAAATTCTACACCCATACAGTCATCCTTATTAAATTAGTGAAAATAAAATATCACTTAAATACATAATCTGAAAGTGTGCTTTGCTTCAATTTGCATCCTCGCTAGGCTAACATTACTGAAACTAATTGATGGGATGGTGAGATGAAAGGATACGTAGTTGCTAGTTTGCTAATGATGACGTGCTTTGGTTCTGTTGCTGAAAATAATAAAGATACCGCTCCATTCGGGTTTAAATGGCAAGCATCGGTAGATGAAGTCAAAGAAAGTATTTCTGGCAATTACATCATTGTTAGTGAGGAAGTTAGTTGCCCAATAAGCAAGTTAAAGCTAATTAAGGCTAATGAAGAACACACAGGCAGTTGGGTGTATGAATTAGGGTTCTTTACTCCAAGGTCAGGCGATAATTTCATAGGATTGAACGAGGTTAGCTATAGCAAATCATCAAAAGATAAAAAAGCTATTGATGAGGATTTTAAAAATGTACGGGCTGAGCTCACAAGCCGCTATAAAGAAAAAGCCAACGAGAACAACACGC
Organism: Providencia sp. PROV109; assembly: GCF_033681625.1. NCBI lineage: Bacteria > Pseudomonadati > Pseudomonadota > Gammaproteobacteria > Enterobacterales > Morganellaceae > Providencia > Providencia sp. PROV109. The sequence goes on along the minus strand of NZ_CP096320.1, from coordinate 2,715,099 downwards.
CAGATGAAATGTCATTCACCTATAATAGTCCTTATGTAACTGGTTTACTTGCATACGAGGATGGCTATGCAGGTTGGCAGGTAACCACGATTGTACTAAACACACCGACTTTAGATAGAAAAGAGTGGGCCGAGGTGTACGATAAAGCAAAATCTGAGTGCTTTAAGCAGTAAGATAAATAGTTAGTGTTAATTTCTGTCTAGCCCGTCCTTGGGCTAATTTCATTGCATTACCCAGCGATCATTGACCCAACTGGCAGGGCTGTCTTCAATATTTACAACCCAATCAGTTGAAGGTAGCAACGAAGTTAACTGTGAAAGTGCGTCAAGCCAATACTCAATTGATTCCATCAGTATACCCCAGCAGTGATACCAGGGATATTATCAATGCAGCAATGCGTGGGTTAAATACTATTTGGCGTGACGGTTACCGGTATTATAAAGCAGGCATCATACTATCTGATTTTACTGATTCAGATGTTACTCAGTTTGATATGTTTTCAACACAAAAGCCATTTCGTAATAGCGATGAGCTAATGAAAACATTAGACTCCATTAATAAGAGCGGGCAGGGTAAAGTGTGGTTTGCTAGTAAGGGCGGCGATAGCGGATACAAAATGAAAAGAGAAATGTTATCGCCTGCTTACACAACAAATTTTGATGAATTGCCAGTGGTTAAAAGCTAAGAAATGGGCTGAGCGTTTTAAATGTATTGCTGAATAAATAAAAGAATGCAGGGAGAAGAGCTGTGAAACACAAACAATATGGACTTTGCTTTTTGGCCTGACACAACTGGGACACAGAGCCAAATTGAATATAATTTTCTGCTCTGCCTTAACAACAGACATAGCTTGTATCCTTTGTAATCCAGTTTATAGGGAGCAGAACAATACATTTGTTCAATGCAAAGAAGAAGCCCCGGTATTTCCAAAAAATACCGGGAGTCTGTTGTTACCTGGCGATGAGCGCAAACACACCCCAGCCAATGTATTCCCGCGTGTAAGTCACGTGACGTTTCGGCGAGACCGTTAGCTCGGCCCTGACTTCTGCGGCGAAGTCGTCGTCAGGGTTAGCTTCCAACCAGCGGCGCATGGTCAGCCATTTCGCGGCCTCATACCGGTCCCAGCCTTCTTGGTCTGCCAGTACCATTTCCACCACGTCATAGCCGAGGCCGTCGAAAGCGCGGATAAGTTCAGGTAACGTCAGGAAATCAGCTATTGCGTTAACGCCACAGGCCTGAGCTATCTCTTCCGCTGCTGGTAGCTGACGCCAGTAGGGTTCGCCGATAAGCATGAATCCGCCCGGCTTTAAGCTCTGAGCCAGCAGCCCGACGGTCCCAGCAAACCCACCAGCAATCCATGTCGCCCCGATGCAGGCGACAACGTCGAATTTCTCCTCTGCAACATACCCAGCGGCGTCGTTATGTATGAACTGAACCCGGCTGCTGACGCCGAGTTCTTCCGCGCGGCGTTTAGCCTGTTCGCTGAACAACTGGCTCATGTCGATACCGACACCGGTAATGGCGTGATCCCGGGCCCAGGTACAAAGCATTTCCCCCGAGCCACTGCCGAGGTCAAGAATGCGAGCATCCGGCTTCATACGTAGTACACGGCCCAGCGTGGCGTACTTCTCTTCGGTGAACGGGTTGTGGATGCGATGTTCGCTTTCACTTATGGTAAAAATACGTGGGATATCCAATGCTGAATTCCTTTTATTGTGTTGAGTATTAAGAGGAAGTTCCTCTAAGTTTTTTGCTTTTTCAGCCAGAAGAGCAAATAGCTTCCCTTCAAATGTCTCGCTGACTGGCCAGTCGTGTCTTTTAGGAGGAGGGGGCAGGGTAAATCCGACATTATCGAGCAGGCTGAAGTACTCGTCATTGCGCAAGGCCGTCATCTGGCTGCCGAAACGGGTGGTATGACCGTTTGCTTCAGTTATTCCCTGACGTTTAACTTCTTCGAAAGTATGGACTTCAGTGAGCAGTCGGCCCCTAGGATCCAGCCGTAGTGCGCAGCGGCTGATGATGGTGCACGCATCCGCTGTGCTGAACACATTCCGTTCCCCAAACGTCATCATGATGAAATCGAGCGTCCTATCAAGGGGATTGATATCCATTATGCTCTCCTTAGCGGTTATCAAGCTGTGCACGAACATTATTCAGCCCGGTGGTGTTGATGCGGTACGGCTGACCGTTGACGGACTTGATAAGTTTTTTGGCTTTGAGTTTGTTGAAAGTGGAGAGGGTGCAGTCGGTGAGCAACAGCCCTTCACGGGTGTAGCATTCAACGGCGGTGATGCGACCAGACGCATCGCGGACGTGCGCGATACGACCACCTTTAGCGAGAACGTGTAAGATACGTTGTTCCTGACGGGATAAATTCATACTGGAAAACCTGTTTAATCATCATGTGCAAAACTCGCAAACACACTGCGGTGTTCGCATTCGATTTCAGCGCATTGATAATCAGTTCGGCCTGAAAAGGTCGATAAACTGATTATCGGATGATTACATTCTCCAGCATCAAAGCCTCGGGTTGAGTTGAAAGGTATTTACAAGGTTAATGTTAACACACAATTTAAATATGGGTATGTACAGTACAATAAAGTGTGATTTACTTCATCAAATTCCTTTTTTAACTTTGGCATGCTCCCCCGTTCATTCACATAGAATGCTGTTAGCAATGTCTGTTCCTCGAACAGAGCAGCACCATGAGTTCTGTTTATGGTTAGTTTAGTGCCAGAAGATGAATCCTAAGTTTTACTCAACTTAATGGCTTAGTTTCAAGTCTAAGAATAAAGAAAATTATGGGAGGAAGGTTAAAAGGCTAGCAGGAGCAAGCCTTCTAACGCGGGAGATATTGTTTAATTTCTCAGATAAACATTTAAAAATACGTTTATATGTATATTAAATATTTTAGATATGATTATTAGATGATCTGCATAAATTGAAGCATTTCCACTTTCATATTCGTTATAATGGCTGTCTGTAATATTTAGACTATCCGCCATTTCATGAGCTGATATTTTTTTATTTACTCTAATGTTTCTTATATATTCACCAAGGTTCTTATTTCTTTGTGTGGTTTTTTTCATTATTATCTTTCTATCTATTATATTGGTGTTAGCGCAGTATTTTATTTAAATTTATTTACAGATAAAGGTATTGATTTCTACGTGGCAATGAATTTGAATATAAACGCAATCCTAAATTAATAATTTCGCCATCACTCTCTAATTCTTTTAATAAAGAAACAAAGAAGGATTCGACACTAATATTTAATTTTATTAAAAATAGTAAAATTAGGCTGAATGATATAGTATTAATACCATTTTCATAGCGTGAAACCTGCTGTTGGCTGACATGAAGTAATTTGCTTATGTCTTCTCCGGTCAGGTCATTTTCAATGCGTTTTTGTCGTAAATAATTTCCAATTAAGATGTTTACTTTGCTATTTAAAATAGCACGATCCATATTAACCTCTATAGTGAGTAAGAATTTTCTGAGATAAAAATTAGTCAAATAATAATATTAAGTACAATCGTTTATAACGCTTGATGGAATATTTTTCATCGGTATAAACGATTGATACGAAAAAATCAATCGTTTGATTTTATTTTTGTTTGGACTTAATTCCATGATAAATAACAATTAATTTGATATTTCTTGTTTTTAAAATATTACAAGGCAAATGAAGTGGCAATTGCAAATACACGCAATAAGAGTATTTGCGGTTTCATTTTTTATGGTATCTTGAATATTAACTTCAATGATTAAATTATGCTTATTGTTTAGTATTTTATTTATTTTGTATTTACATTCGATTTTTCTTATTTAATTTATACATATAATAATATTATCATTTACAACGCTGTATCATTTTTGAAATAAAATATTATCAATTGAAATATTTTGTTACAATATAACTGGTTTACTAGTGATAAAACAATCTGGAAAATTTTCTTATGTGCTGATTTTATCGTAAATAATAATGTGCTTATATTAAATCTAGCCGCAATTATTTAGAGTATCGGCAGTGATTTTATATACTTGAGGAGATTAATTATGGAGGTTAAATTTTCACTTTATGTTTCAGTATGAAACTATTTCTTGAGGGATACAATGTTGGAATTCATACAGCTATACTGCTTTTTAGTGATATATAACGTATAACTATATGCAGATACTGTGTAACCCGAAGTCACGCTTTTTGAAAAAAAAGGTAGTGAACTAGAAGAAATGCAATAGTGAGGATGGCTGATATGGCTGAAGCTCATTAATGAACTGGAGTGATAACATGAACCGAAGTGAATTGGTTGATTATATTCAGCATAATTATGGCGTGGATCCTGAGACCCCTTGGGGGAAGTTCCCTGAGTATATTGTTTTTAGGAGAAGAAATAACGCAAAATGGTTTGCAGTTATTATGCGCATTTCATCAAATAAATTAGATACAAATAAAAATGAAGAGATGGTTAATATCGTCAACCTTAAAGCTCCCCCTGAACTCATTGGCTCATTGCGGTTAAAAGACGATATTTATCCGGCATATCATATGAATAAAGAGCATTGGATTACGATAAAGCTACCAGGGAGCCTTACCGATAGTGAACTCAAAGAGTTAATCGAAGATAGTTATAAGTTAACAGCATAACAGTTTATTATCTTGCTAGATTACCCCATCCTTAGGAAAAGTTTCTATACTAGCTAGTTAAGCTTTTTAGCAATGATAAATAATCGAGGAAATGGCATTAAAACATAGCCATTATCTTGTTTTGGGTAAGTTTTTGTTAATAATTCATGATAACGTGCGAGAAATTGCTCTTTTTGCTTTTCATTTAAGTTTTCAAGGTAAGGCCTTAACCCTGTTGCTCTTAACCAATCAATGATTGAACCAATAGATGGCATGACATGGTAATAAGTTGTTTGCCATATATCAACAGAGCAGGTAGTAGCTGAAAGCAAATCATAATATTCAGTTATTGATAAAAGTGCTGTTCTATATACCGCAGAAATGGATTGCTCATTGGCTACTTTGCGCATTAAAGCATGCGTGGGTTCATTCCAATTATTTGGCATCTGAATGGCTAAAATACCGCCACTTTGTAGTTGGTTAACTAGGTGAGGAAATAATACCTTGTGATCAGGTAACCATTGTAAGGATGCATTGGCAAATATAAGGTCCTGCTTGGTTTCAGGAACCCAGGTTGTGATGTTCGCTTCTGTAAACTGGCAATCAGGAAGATTCTTTCTCGCTTCAACTAACATAGCGGGAGAATTATCAACTCCCATTATTCTTGCTAATGGATACATTTCACGAAGTATCTGAGTTGAATTACCGGGCCCACAACCTAAATCAGTTAAATTACATGCGTTAGAGACATGAATATGACTGAGTAAGTCGTATGATGGACGAGTTCTTTCCCGCTTAAATTGTAGGTACAAGTCTGGGTTCCAATCTTGCATGTGTGAGCCTCATTGTATTATTAGATAATTAAATCATAACCTATGGCTGAGCATATTGCATTTCTGGCTAAATATGAATTATTTGCGTACCCATCAGAGCAGCTTGACCACCAACTTCTACCTGAATAATATTTTTTGTTTGCGAGTTAATTGTTACTTGAATTAATGACGGGCATCCCATTGCACGACCTTGTTCAAACAAAAAATGAGTTTCATTTGGTAAAACATAATTGACCAAATAGCAACCAAGGGCTCCGCTAGCACTGCCTGTTGCTGATTCTTCATTTATTCCGTAGAGCGGTGCGAAATTTCGACAATGTGCTGTGGTCGAAGAGTTATGGTTTAGCTCAAATACATGAAAACCGATAGCTTTGAATTCACGACTTAGCCTTGCTATTGCCTCATAATTAGGCTGTAGCAAATCTAAATGACCAGTTTTAACTGGAATAATAATGTCGGGTAACCCTGTTGAAACTATCATGATAGGTAAGCCTGTTTCAGCAATAACTTCGTTAGTTATGCCAAGGGCTGTTGCTACTTCATTGATACTGGGCCCATTGCGTAAGGTTGGTAGTGTTTGCTCCATAACGATGTTATTTGGGCTAACAGACACGCTCAGAATACCTGCTTTGGTTTTTTGAGTGTAAAGCCCATCAGTAAGTTGCTTAAGTGAAGCTAAAGTAGAAAACACAGCTAATGTGGCATGACCACAAAAATCAACTTCACCTTCAGCAGTATAGAAATCTACTATAAAATCAGTTTCTTCGCCGTTATAGACAAATGCAGTTTCTGAAAAACCGACCTGCCGCGCAATAGCAATTTTTTGTGAAGTGCTGAGTTTTGGCGGGTTGAGGACAACACCTGCTGGGTTACCACCAGAATTATTTTGTGTGAAAGAATTGACAAGGTATACCAGGATAGCTTGCTCAACTGAATCGGTATTTTTATTTTGCATGGGGATCTTATTGATTGGTCAAAATTTAACAAGAAGTATAGACAATATATTAGCATTAACTCATTGTATAATAGAATAAATATAAAAAATCTATTGAGATAACATGATAGCGATGCAGAACTCAATATTATAAAGAGTTAAGTTGAAGTTGATTGAATATTTGATATAAGTTGGGTGATTTATTTTGATGCAGGTGAAAATAATTGAAATATATGCTGCATAAAATTATGCGGAAGAAATATACAAAACCCTTCAATACCCAGATGAATAGTAAAAAATTTTATTTATATGGCAATAAAACTTATTATTACCTAAGCTAGGTAATAAGTCTCAACCATTAGAGCAATGTTCAAAGCTATGTTTAAGTTGTTTAATAGCATATTTTTCTATGTCTCTTAAACTCATATTCATGGTATCCAACCCTTTGATATCCATTTTAAGTGTATGAGTGGAGTTGTCGTCACCGATCAAAGTTATATGCAAGCCTGTAACTTTTGTATTTTCTTCTAATATATTTACTTGAGTTAGATTAAATCGCATAAAAGTACCTTTTATGTAAATTATAATTATTAATTAATTTACTCTAATTGCATGTTTATTTCCTTTACAAATAGTTAAAAATTGTAACTGTCATTGTTCTTAAAATTATCATAATAAATATATAAATTTCTCACGATTTATTACTTAAGTTTAAGTTATGGAGACGTCATCACCTATAGTATCCATGATAGATGCCTATTCCGTTGAATAATCGTCCGATTTATCCAATAAGATCTAGTGGGTAGCAAAATGAGGAAAATATCACAGGTTATTGAAGGGCGTTGTTTCTAAGGTATGCCATCATTTAGCAAAAAAAAGCCCCTGCAAGCAGGGGTATCTAATGGAAATGTATATTTATAGTTATTGTTATAAGGTGCCTGTTGTTTAGATAGGCTATCAGATAATACCAGTGATTAAGGATTAATCCAAATCAGAGTAAGCATAAAATTAAAATAAATGTTTTACAGGGGGGGCTTGCGTTTGAAATTACTAAGCAACTAATTGTTTTTTAATATTAATTTCTTTTTTTAGAACCTAATTCCAAGTGAGTGTAACTACATGATATCTAATGCTTATGATTAACTTATTGAGAATAATACATAAATCAAACTAAAGTTGGCGAGATGAATGTAAGGTTTTGACTGAATACAAAAACATAATAAGAGTAAAAACGAGTATTATTTTATAGATTATCTCACGGACAAATGGGAAATTATTGAAGTATAGTATAGGAACATAATTAAAAAGATAATTAAATCGGTTTTGACTTGAAATATAAAATATTACTCCCATAACAGCTATAAATAATCTTTTTAATGTAAGGGATAAAAGATGACTAATGCACAGTGGGTAATACAAGCATTAAATGCGGTATTGGGTGAGAATATTGGTTCATTGCCTGTGGCTAAACAGTATTTTTCGGATAAATATATTCAAGTTGTTGATGGAAAACAAATTGATTTTAATGAATTTATTGCACATCTGCAGGTATTGAAAGAAGCCACTGAGTCGATTGTTATTACTATTAAATCTATCGCAGAGGGGGATGGATGTGTTCATACTCAACATCTGGCAAAAGCCACTAAAAAAGATGGTTCAGTAAGTGAATTTGAGGTATTCGCTTGTTTTCAAATAGAAGATGGAAAAATTACCCGTTGCGAAGAATTAACAAGAATGGTTAAAGGTAATAATACTGATGAAGATTTAGGCTCAAGAACCTAAATCTTTATTGCTTGTACAATACTGAATACTACTATTGTGGGTAAAACCTATATTAAAACAAGGTTTTACCTTACTTCTATTCTATCTTATATTAACTTGGGTAAATTAACTGTAATCCAGTACCAACTTCTTGTACTGGTGCATATTTTGCCAAATGTATTTTTGCGTTGAGATCTGTACAGTGGCATGGGTGTATAAATTTTATATCCTGCTGGTTAAAGTAATTACCTGTTTTTTCCAAAATTTCTTTTGATGCTTGCTGTAAATGAAATCCACCTATGACAGTGACAATATTATTTATGCCAGTTACATGCTTTGCATATTCAGTAATATTACAAATTCCAGAATGAGAGCAACCCGTTATTACAATTAGGCCTTCAGACGTTTTAATTGCAAGTGCTGAGTCATCAAACACATAGTCATCAATGATATTATGATTGAAGTCGAGTGTAGTACCAATTGGCTCTTTTCCCTCAAAACTATTGAGTCTAGGAATTTGGCCTAAAAAAATTATATTTTCAGAAAGATAGTATGGTTTTGTCGCTTCTATACAATGAAAATAAGAAGCTAAAATGTCTTTAGATGTATTTGTCCCGATGACTTTAGATTGAAATTTTTTGGGAATTAGCGCATCCGGATGGTATATCAGGTGTTTAGTTTCAGGTGCTTCAATGTTACGGTGGTCAAAGTGTTGAATTAGGTGACCTAAGCCCCATGTATGATCATTGTGGCCGTGAGAAAGCACCAGGTCAGTAATATCGGCAAGATCAATATGTAAAATATTCGCATTATCAATAAATATATCTGAATAACCTGTATCGAATAATATTTTTTTATCATCAGCTTCGATATAGTAGCAAACACCGGGTTCACCACAAAAATAACTATCAATCAGGGTATTATTATCTACAAGAACAGTAATTTTTATTGTCATCATGAGCTCATGTTTAATAGAAGTAATCGTAATCTGTTGTATCAGATAAACAGTAACAAATTACTAAATGGCGATAAAATATAATTATAAAAAATGAGGAAATGAGAGGAATATGAGAAAATTATAAAAAAGGTCGGAGGCGACTATCGAGAGTCAACCTCCTAAATAAATTGCGATATAAGCTTATACATTGCTAGGCAAATTTTTTTACTTCTTTACTTCTTGTTGAATTTCATCACCTGTTTCATGGGGATTGGTTGGCTCTGTATGAAAAATAGACATAATATCTTCTAATAGATCTGATTGAGCTTCTAAAGCTTTTAAGGATGATTGCAACTCACGAGTCATAGCTGCATTCGCTTGAGTGGTGTTATCTAATTCATTGATTGCTAGATGTATTTGACTCACCCCATGGGTTTGTTCATTTGAGGCAAGCGCAACACTTTGGATCATTTCATTGATATTAGATGTGTCTTGTGCAATTGAAACGATATTGTCATTTGCATCCGCTGCTAATTGGAAACAGTGGTTAATCTTATCATTTGAATTATTAATCAATAGCTTGATTTCTTTGGATGCTTGAGTACAACTAATTGATAATTCGCGCACTTCATTTGCGACGACCGCAAACCCTTTGCCATGTTCACCCACTCTGGCAGCTTCTACAGCGGCATTCAATGCTAATAAATTAGTTTGAAAAGCAATATTATCAATGGTTGAAGTGATTTTACTGATTTCTTTTGAAAAATCGACGATATCATCCATATTTTCTACAACATCAGAAATAAGTTCATTGCTTTTTTCAATGGTTACACTTGTCTCTGACATCAATTGGCACGATTGGTTGGTGTGAGCTGTATTTAATTTAAAAGATGAATCAAGTTCTTCGACACTGGCTGCGGTTTCGACAATTGCCGCGGCTTGTTGATCTGCTCGAATAGAAAGGTCGTGATTCATCTGGGTGATATCTCCAAGCTCAACTTTTATATGATGAGTGTTGTCATAGATATTTTTAACGATATCAATCAGCTTACTTTGCATATTAGATACATGCTGTTTAAGTAATTTAATTTCATATAAACCTTTGTTATCAAAGGTATGATATAGAACGCCATGGCTAACTTTCTCAATACCATCAATAACTTGGTTTAGTGGGCGAATAAAGAAAAGCTGTAGAATAAATCGAATAAATAGAGTCACGAGGATAACGATTGAGATAGTAACGATTAAGCCAATCAAACTTTGCTTATACAATTGCTCACTTGCAAGAGCAATATCATGATAATTACTATTTAACTGTTGATGATAATTAACGTAGTTTTTCTCAAATGTATCTTGAAACCCTTGAGTAGGTTGGTTTAAAAAGTCATATGTTTTTCCTTGAACTAAAAATACAGAAAGTTCATTCAATGCAGCATATAACGCTCTATATGATTTTTCTAGTTCAGCAAATTCATCACCGTTTTTATAGATTGAGGTGGATGTGAATGCATCCCAATAGTTTCCTGTTTCTGTTATTTTTTTATGATAAAACTCGATGAGGCTATCTATGTCAGTGTTTGATGTTTTCATCTTGTTGATAACCAATAAATGACGAGAGCTAGCGCGATTCAATGTGTTTCTTGCTTGTAATAAAGATTGCCACGTATTATTCAGTTGTGTTTGTTCATTATAAATAGTGTCGAGTTTGAATAATGTCTCTTGATATTGCTTTAAAGAACTAAAGAAAAACCAACAGGTTGAAAGAAGAAGGACGATAAGCAGGCCTGAAATAAACCAGACTAGAGTTGTCGTTTTAAAACCAGAAAAAGAGAATTTAGGTGAACTAAAATTAATTTTTTTTAAATTACCAGACATCATTGATTATTTCCTTTCATACCATCGAGTAGTATGTTTGAACGCATACTAAGTACGACTTCTAAACATAACGTGATTAACCATGAGCAAATCGAAGCTGTCCGATAGCTAAAAAGTTATATGTAGTCACGCGGAAGCATCAGGCGTAGGGACTAAATGAATGTATCGGCACTAACTCTGGATACTTTATATCCAACAATTTGACTTAGCTCATAAAATTGAAAGTAATTAAGGGGTTTTACTGATCGAGAGAGAATGGGAGGAAATAATTGTTGTACATTGCTACTTAGAATACAGTTAATTTACGAATTATTTGTGATAATAATAGTCAACCTTTAAAACTTTGGCTTTGAGTGCGGTATGCTTTCTTTATTCTTTAAATGCCTTTTAGGCGCTTTAGCTGTATTGATTATTGCACTATTTTCGCGTAGTAAAATTTACTATATTGCAGGTTTAGTTCCATTATTTCCTACATTTGCATTAATTGCACATGTTATCGTTGTACAAGAACAAGGCACAGAAGCACTAAGAAAAACGGCATTGTTTGGGCTGTGGTCACTCATCCCTTATGCAATGTATTTATTAACGGTATATTTGCTAGCAACGAAAATGACGGCTTGGGGAAGTTTAAGTATTGCAACTGTTATTTGGATAATAACAGCAGCAATATTGGTTTATATATGGCAACTCACTCAATAAATAACATAGGGAGAAATAATTAACTGTAAATAATGATAAAACTAAACTATCACGATAAGCTGATAGCTTAAGCCTTATGGGCTATAGTCGCAAAAATCTAAGTATTAACTATAATGATAAGCAGTGTTTTCCATTGAGTTGTACAGTTAAAATGTTATTAAGAACCTTGGTATTATTATTAGTTGCTGGTTGCGCGTATATTGCAGGAATTATGACTGAAATTAAACTTGATCCTGAGTTAGATACTGAAGGTCGAGTGAAAAGTTCTGTCGAAGATTTTCTTGCTTACCCCTCAGCTGCAAATTATAAAAATGTTCAATACTATGTATTGACCAAAAGTGAAGAGGGGGATGAAACTGGCTATTATTGTGGCGAAGTCTTTGGTTTTGAAAATGAATTACCCCATGGCTATAAAAGGTTTATCGTTAGACTCCATAAAAATAGAGCTGGCAAGGTAATGATATCCATTCCTTTTGTAGAAAAAACAGATGATATTATTCCCGCAGAGCAATTTGAATCTGTGTGGGACAGGTATTGTAAAAGAAGCTAATTTAATATAGCTCGTTGAGTGACAAACAAAACGAGCACCAATAATATTAATTTGTTTTAACTGCCATCGTTGCTAGGAATGTGGGCAGATAATTATCAACGACAAATCGTGGATTAGGTTGCCAGTCTTCTTTAAAGCCAGTGATATAAAAGCCTACCTTTATTTGCCCCCCAATAAGATCTGTTAATGAGTGACCGAACACAAAAGCTTCTCGCCTTGCTTGCTTTTGCGCTATTTGCTCTATTGATAGGGTAGATAGCTCGGAGTACGGCATAGTATGACTTGGTTTTATTAAACCTTGCTCATCATATCGCTTATCACGTTCTCCAATGAAAACAACTGGATTAAAAAAACTGGATAACAGTCGTCCATTTGGTTTTAAAACACGGTAGCATTCTTGCCAGACTGGGTTAACATCTGGAATATACAGGTTAGAAATAGGGTGAAATATAATATCAAATGATTCATTCGCAAACATGTGTAATGAGCGCATATCACCTTGAACAATCTCTAATGTTAAATTATCCCTTTCTGCCACCATTTTGTCTTGCTCAAGCTGTTTTTGAGAAAAGTCAAAAACAGTCACATTCGCCCCTGCGGCCGCGAGTACTGGAGCTTGCTGTCCCCCAGCAGAGGCTAAGCAGAGAATTTTTTTATCTTTTACATCACCTAACCAAGCGTCATCAACAGGAGTTGGAGTTAGATGAACCTGCCACTTTCCTTTTTTAGCTTCATTGATAGTTTTGGAATCAACGGGGGTTGACCAAGCAAGTTGCGATTCTGCTTGTTTATCCCATGCTTTTTGGTTGGCACTCATAAAATCTGTCATAAAAAGACCCTCTGCATACAATAATTTGTCACAATGTAGCAAAAAATGAGCAAATTGAAATAAAAATGTACCAATTAGTACACAATTAATTTCCTACCATTAAATGATATGAGGTGCCATTAAATTCAAAATTAGTGACATTACTCATTCCTATCTTCTTATGTGCAAAAAGGGACCTAAGATTATCTGCATTGATAAATGCAATAGGCTTTCCTTGGTTATACGAACAAACGCTATCAAAAAGGCTCTTTAGAATATTTTTTCCTCTATAATTTCTATCAATACAAACAGGGCCATAGAACCAATTATTCTGTATAATTTCCGTATGCTGTTTAATGATCAAATGTGCTATAGCGGGTAGGGATGAAGAATGAGGATCAAAGCTAAATACGACTGCGATAATTTTATTTCCATCTCTGGCTATAACAGTAGTTAGACTCCCTGAAAACATAGCCTTGACTTTAGCTTGAGGATATTCACCGAGTAACCCACCTTGTTGGGATTCAGAATTAGATTGCAATAATTGAGCCACAGCAGGACAATCTGATTGTGTCATTAATTCATATTTAATATTCATTATTCCCTCGTAATGATTGCTAAATACGTTTAAATTTATGATATGAAGAGTAGCGGGATTTGTGGGAGCACATTGTAATGTGTTACTTCTAACCCCATAATATCGGTTATTTATTCTTTGTCTATTGAATCAGTATGTTAACTAAACTTTATCCAGTATTTTTACTTGTTATTTCAAATGTATTTATGATGTTTGCTTGGTATGGGCATTTAAAATTTACAACAAAGCCACTGTATGTTGTTATTTTCTTTAGCTGGTTAATTGCATTGGTTGAATACTGTTTTGCGGTGCCAGCTAATCGGTTAGGGCATCAGTACTACAGTGCAGCTGAATTAAAAACAATGCAAGAGGTGATAACACTCTGTGTTTTTGTTCTTTTTTCAGTGTTATATTTAGGTGAAAGTTTTACCATTAATCATTTAATAGGTTTTATTCTCATTTTTGCGGGGGCCTTTTTTATATTTAAGGGGCCATTTTAACAAAAAGAGCAGTTTGAGCTGCTCTTTTTGGATTTGACTTAATTTATACCCATCCTTTTTTATGGAATTGTTTCAGTATTACAACAAATTGCTGCATTTCCTCGGGGGTTCCTAGCGTTAATCTATTCCAGCCAACCGCTGGTGGAAATTCACGACCTACCATGACATGAGCATCAGCCATACGTTGTTGATAGGTTTTTACGTCCCCTTTAACTTTATGGAAAATAAAATTAGCCTGTGATGGAGCATATTCCAGCCCGATTTCGTTTAATGCTTTTTCTACGATTTTTCTCGATATATCGTTGGATTTTAGGCTGTATTGAATAAATGATTTATCCTTTAGTGATGCAATCGCAGCAACCGCACCTGCTGTATTAGTATTATCAATAGATAAAAACGTATCTACAGCAGCAATAATTTCGGGAGTTGCGACCCCATAGCCGACTCTTAAGCCTGCTAAGGCAAAAATTTTAGAGAAGGTACGTGTGACAATCAGGTTGTTTTGACCTTTTTTGACTAATTCAATAGCACTTGTAAAGTTCGGGTCTTCAACAAATTCAGCGTAAGCTTCATCAACGATAAAAAATGTGTTGTCAGAGTCTTTACTCAGCCACTTATCAAGCTGGCTATAAGGCGTGATCATTGCCGTCGGATTATTTGGGTTACAAATATAGACCATTGATAAACCATCAAAGTCATTAGCGGCTTGTTCCATTTTTGCTAAGTCAAATGATAAATCGGTTTTTAAAGGAATTTTCGTTATCGTCACCCCTAATGGTAGGGAGTATAGCTCCGCATAATTGAATGTTGGGTCAGGTGTGACAAGCTGAATATTGATACCGCGTTTCTTCGCTTTATTTGCCAACATCGCGACAGTGGCTTGAATGGTTTCAGATGAACCATTGCCTATACTAATGTTCTTATCGGATAAACTGTAGAGCTCACCAATATTCTGCTGTAATTCAGCACGAGCATCATCAGGGTAGCGGAATGCATTAGGTAATGCTTTAATGATAGCTTCTTTAGCCTTTTCGGACATCCCTAATGAGTTTTCATTGAAATTCAATAGTAATGGGTGTTTTTCACTCGGTAAGACAATGTTACTATTTTGTGCAACCGCATGATTAAACAATGAATTAAGCGCAAGCCCACCAGCCACTAATGAGCTGGATTTAAGAAATGAACGACGATCCATAGTTATTCCCTGAAATTATTATTTTTGAATGTATTAGATTACTCATAATTATCTCAAAGTAAATAATTATATATATAAAATGACTTTTTATTCATTTGATTGTTTGGGTTAACTATTTCAAATCATTGCATAGGAAATTTAATATTATCTATTTAATTGATATTAAAAGATAAAATTTTTAACTCGGGAGTGACTAGAATAATAAGTAATTGTGCTATGAATTAAATTCGTTATATAATAATTTATATGATGATTATTTGGCTATAATAGGAACAATAATGAAGCTATACATGTTTTATGTGGGTGGTAACGCAGGTAAATCTAATATTGAAGTACATGATGTTCAGTTTGTGGCAGCAGAGCAACCTACAGATGCTTGGCCGACATTAAGAGAAAATTGGTTTGGTGATAAAGACAAGAACCATATTGATGGCTATGCAGTGATTAATTGGGCCGATGGGTTTGAAATAGAATTACGAAAAGAACCCTCAACAAGTGAATATCGCCTTTATTTTGTTAATGTAGGTGGATATATTCCAAGCAACCTTGCGGAATTACACGAGTTTGATTTATTCGTTGCTAAAACTGCACATGAGGCTAAACAAAAAGCACTTCAGGCGCTATTAACAAATAGTCAGCAACAACATAAAGATAATTTGAAAGATGTGGATGATTGCTTATTACTACAACAAGTTGGTGATTTTTATATACATCTAACTGAAAATAAAAATGGAAATCACTTTATTCCTCAGTGGCAAGGTTACCAGCCAATCGGAATATAAAATAATACCAAGGGTAGTGTTATTCTACCCTTGGTAAAAATTACTGACCTTGTACAGGGGTATTAGGCGTAATTTCTACAACTGCAACTTTAACCATATATTGTTTACCATTTTCTCCTTTAGGAGCATCTGCAGCAATTTTTTTCAGTGTTTCATCTGGCTGAGCTGTTTGAATTGATGTTGAATATTGCATCATACCACGGTGACGATTTGCATAATTAGAGTGACGATAATTATCACAAGGTCTATCATTATATTGGTGTTGATTTTGGTACCCACCACGGTGCCATGAACCATTCCCATCCCCTGGGTAAGCAAATGTTGAAAAACTGATAGCGATTAAACTTGCACTAAGAATTAATGGCTTTAATATATTCATGTGATATCTCCTTTAGAATATTTATTAATTATCATTCTGCCATTCTAATTATGTAATTCAATTACATTTACTTATCTAAATGAATAAACCATAATTCAATCACTTTATATTCATTATTTCTTCACAATGAAAATAGTTTGTTAATGAAATGAGAGTGAGGTTAAATTATAATTCTCTGTTGGTTTTGTTTTATTGTTTTTCATTGAAAAACTTAGCGAGTTTACTGATTGATATAATTGATGCAACGGCAATATCTTTATTATAATCATCACATAATACTAACAGTCTATCGATGGCGGCTTCTTGTTCAATTGAACAAATATAATCACCTAATGCATTTATTGCAGCTATTTTAACATCATTGTTATTGCCATGAGTTAAGTTAACGAGATTTTTAACGATCTTTTCTTTCATAAAAATAGATTAAATTAGCCTAATAGTATAGAGGTTAGTATAAAACTAGCTAACAAAATAAAAAATGTTTTTTTTATTAATGTTAAGTTAATAGATATAAATTGAATCAATAGTGATAGGAAGGTTTTAGAATAGTTTTCAATATTAAAGTTCGAGTTTTATGAGAAAATAGCAATTGGTTAGGGGGAATATCAAATAGTAGAGCCAAAAGCTCAAATTGTTTATTCAAACTGATATAATCCATTTATACTAGTTCGATTTATCATAAAGTAGAAAGGGTGATGCGTTGAAGCGTATAAAAACAAAATTACTGATTGTACTGCTATTGGCTTTAGGAGTATTTGCATACCATTCTTATACGAGTATTGGTGATTCAGATGTTAAAAATGAAGCACAAAGCTTGGTGGAAAAGAAATTCGGCAACTCATCAGCAGTTGAGTTTAGTGATGTTGAAATAGTACAAAAAAATGAGTTTAAGGAAGGGGAGAGTTATCGAGTTTGTGGCTTATACCATTTATCTTCCCAAGACGACGCTCTGCCATTTGTTGCGAATGTGATTGTTAAGGAAGGGAGTTTTTCTGAACATGGGCAGCTGATTATTAGTGAAACACCGGAGTTACAATTTTCTATTGAACAGTTGTGTGTTAAAAAACAAGCTAATTGATAAAAAAGCGCTCAAAGTAAAAGTTGAGCGCTTTTTTGTTTCCTAGAAAAATTAAATGATTAAGATTTATTCAAAAGAAGTTCAGTTTGAATTTTACAAGCTGAAACAGAATCATTTAATGATTTATTGAAGTCAGCTTCATTAGCAAATTTAGATTTATTGCTACGTACGGTATCAATCGCTGAAGTTAGATTTTTGCGGAGGTCTGACTCAACAGTGGCTAATTGCTTGAGATCGACATTTTCACTTTTCAGTTTAGCAATGGTTTCTTGGGTTAATTCACTGCTAGTTTTGTCAGTGCTGTATGCTTCACTTAGTGCTTGACCTGTGATTTCACAATAATCGTTGGCTATCTCACTAATATTTAATGGGGCATTATCAGCCATAACAAGGGCTGGGGCCAGGCAAAAAGCCAGTAATAAACGCTTCATAGTCATACCTCTATTTTGCACACAATGAATAATAACTCTATCTGGTATTAGAGAAATACTATAGCAGATTAGACCTAAAACGGGGGATGTCGAATGGGTTTTAGCATGATTTCATAAAAAAGAGCCAGTATAAATACTGGCCGCTATAATTAGCAAAAGCAATGTAAATGAAAATTACGTTATATACATTATCATATAACGGTGTGAGGTAAAGCGATTTCCACTTATTTTGGTGAAAGTTAAGATTAAGTATGATCTTGATCAGAGTTTGGATAAATATTGGAAGAGCGTTATTGAAATATAGGAGAGTTAAAACAACCAGCTAGCGATCATGCAGACCACTGCTGGTTCTATTCATAACCTCACAGAGAGCTTATTGTTTTAACCAATGACCATGTTTTAATACATCTTCGACAAGTTCATGTAAAACAATATGTGCTTCGTTATCGTCATGAAAGCCTTTAGTTTGAAAGGTTGTTGGGCCATTATCATGAGTAATCAATAGATAACTACCAGGGTAGACTTCTAAAACGCGAGCTTTCAGTTCTGCAATGAAGGATTCATATGATTTTTCAGGGAGCTGAGAAAGTGGGTCATCAGATAACTTAATATTAATTTCCATGCGTTAACCTCTTGTTTATAAATTTAATTAAGCTCAGTTTATTGTTAAGTGAAAGCATAAGCAATAATCTAATTATGATGATTGCAATTTGATTTATTTTGGTGCTGTGAATTAACGTTATTCATTGAGTCAATATTCCAAATAGCAAGTGAGTTAAATATAGTTAATATGATAAATGTTTTAGTTAGAGGATAAGCTAATTAAAATTGACGATGTGAAATAAATAATAGGCTTTTATTTGTTTAAGTGACTATTTGATTAAAATAAATACTATAATTCAATCATTTGATTGGTTTTTTGTTAAATAATAAATGATTTTATCATGCTTATATTTTTCAATATGTTACATGTCTTTTTTTGTAAATGTCTAACTTTTTTTTATTAAAACGTAATGTAGTTAATGATTGTTCAAGCGAAAATCAATTTACATTAAAGATAAAAAAATATAATTTCTGATAATCATATTAAGATGATTTGGCTTTTGTAAGCTGAACTCCTTTTTCTGGAGTTATATTTTAAATGTGAGGTTTTGATTTTCGATTAATTATTTATTAATCGTTCTAATAAAAAAGGAGTGTAATTTGATAGAATTTATAAACTCATTAACTAATTTTATTTGGGGTTCTTTACTTATTTATTTATTACTGGGTGCCGGCCTGTATTTTACTCTTCGGTCAGGGTTTATTCAAATTAGGCATTTTGGCCATATGTTTAGTGTCTTAAAAAATAGTAAACAGTCCGATAGTGCGGGTATCTCATCTTTTCAGGCATTATGTACAAGTTTAGCCGCTAGGGTCGGCACAGGAAATTTAACCGGAGTTGCAATTGCGCTAACAGCAGGTGGGCCAGGTGCTATTTTTTGGATGTGGGTCGTCGCTGTACTCGGAATGGCTACGTCTTTTATTGAGTGTACTCTCGCACAGTTATACAAAACCAAAGATGATAAAGGAAACTATCGAGGTGGGCCTTCATATTATATGCAAAAAGGCTTAAACCAACGCTGGATGGGCGTATTATTTTCCATTTTCCTGATTATTGCCTTTGGTTTAGTATTTAATGCAGTACAAGCTAATTCTATTGCTCAAGCAACCGCAGTCGCCTTTGATTTCAATCCAATTTATGTTGGCATTGGCTTAGTTTTATTAAGCGGAGTTATTATTTTTGGTGGATTGAAATCCATTGCGAAAGTTGCTGAATTAGTTGTTCCAGTTATGGCGTTAGCTTATTTGCTATTAGCTTTTTGGGTTGTTGGGCACCATATTGAACGATTACCTGAAGTTTTTATGCTGATAATCCGAAATGCATTTGGTTTGCAAGAGGCAGCCGGTGGGGCTGTCGGTTATGGTGTTGCTCAGGCAATGACACAAGGAATTCAACGGGGGTTATTCTCTAACGAAGCCGGGATGGGGTCTGCACCAAATGCAGCGGCATCTGCGGCACCTTATCCACCACATCCTGCGTCACAAGGGTATGTACAGATGCTTGGTGTATTTATGGATACCATCGTTATTTGCAGTGCGACCGCCATTATTATTTTATCATCTGGCGTTCTAGAAAGTGGAATGGATAACATTAATGGTATTGAATTGACACAGCTTGCTCTTTCTTCTGCTGTTGGTAGCTGGGGAAGTACGTTCATTGCAATTGCTATCTTCTTTTTTGCATTTACATCAATCATTGCTAATTATGCTTATGCCGAAAGTAATATGATTTTTCTCGAGAATAATCATACAGCTGGGTTATTTATTTTTCGTTTAGCTGCGTTGGGTATGGTGATGTTTGGTGCGCTCGCTGAAATGCCATTTATTTGGAAACTCGCAGACTTATCGATGGGCTTAATGGCTATAACTAATCTAATTGCGATCCTTTTATTATCGGGTATCGCTTTCAAACTTGCTAAAGATTATAACCAGCAGTTAGTTGCCGGCAAAATACCGACTTTTGATATCAATCAACACCCTGAATTAAAGAAACAGTTTGAGGAAGGGATATGGGAAAAAGAAGAAGTTGATAAGTGGGTTGAGAAAGAAACATCTCGCTAATACAAAACATTTTAAGCATAAAATTCTTAGGTGATAGCCTGAGAATTTTTTTTATGAAATATTATCAATGCGTAATAAGAATAAGCGCTTGCATTATAATTATTTGAGCTATAAGGTTTTTTAAGGTGATAAAATAAATGTATTATTACAATAAATACCAATTTCGAAACTAAATAGCTGAGAAAATTATGAAATTGAATCAGTATGCCGCAACGCTGTATGGGGTTATATCAATCTTGTTGTGGAGCACAATGGTAGGGCTGATCCGTAGTGTAAGTGAAAACTTTGGGCCTGTGGGTGGTGCTGCATTAGTGTATACAGTCGGTTCGCTTGTATTGGTACTCGTTATGGGGATACCAAAAATAACGAAATATCCTAAACGCTATTTGCTTTGGGGAACGGTGTTATTTGTTAGCTATGAAATCTGTTTTGTTTTGGCGTTAGGATTAGCTAATAACCGGCAACAAGCTATTGAACTTGGTATGGTGAATTATTTGTGGCCAAGTTTTACTATCGCACTTGCTGTGTTTTTTAACCGCCAGCGTTTCACTTTATTATTAGGATTAGGGTTGGTTTTAGCTTTTATGGGGTTGATCTGGGTAATTTCAGGCAATCAGCCATTGTCGGTGCAAACTATTTTGGCAAATATACAAAGTAACCCACTTTGTTATTTTTTAGCTTTTATTGGAGCCATTGTTTGGTCATTTTATAGTAATGTTACCAAGCGTATTTCTGGTGGTCACAATGGCATGGTATTATTTTTCATCATGACTTCTATTGGGTTATGGATTTTGTATTTTTTTAGTACGCCAACAGCGTTTATTATCAATAGCGAAAGCCTGTTGTTATTACTCGTTGCCTCTATTGCGACTGGTGGGGCGAATGCATTATGGACATTTGCGGTTATCAAGGGCAATGTGGCTTTTCTAGGGACGCTTTCTTATTTCACTCCAGTTATATCGACAGCATTCGCGTCTATGTTGTTAAGTACCGCATTAACGTTAAGTTTTTGGCAGGGTGTGTTAATGGTGACAATGGGGTCGGTGATTTGCTTTTTAGCGACTAGGCAAAAACCAATACACGGTTAAAAATGGCAGCGCATACTGGTGTAAGCGCTGCAACGGAAAATATACTGAAGTGAAATTTTTTGCGGACTTATACATTAATAAACTTATTAATGGCGACGGCAACACCATCTTCATCATTGGTTGTGGTGACAAATTTAACCATTTGGCGAATTGGCTCTAAAGCATTGCCCATTGCGACAGAAACACTGGCGTATTGCAGCATTTGAATATCATTGTTTTGGTCTCCAATACTCATGACTTTGTCCGGTGTAATGCCTAGTTTTTCACAGATACATTCTAACGCTGCGCCTTTACTTGAGGTTTTATTTGATACCTCAAGGAAATATGGGCTTGTTCGAGTTAAAGAGTAATTATCAAAGACATTCTCTGGAATATAGCTGATACCCATATCTAATTTTTCTGGATGGTCAATTATCATAAACTTAGTAAATTCCAGAGAAGAGTCCATTTCATTAACGGGGCAATAGATAAGCGGAGTGTGGGTTAGATAAGCATCTGCCACCGTATAGTGACTAATATGGCGGTTTGCCGTGAACATGCTGTTATCCGCAAGAGCATGCATGTGGACCCCAACATTTCTAGCCAGTTCCTCAAAATATTGGAAGTCAGCGAAATCTAACAAATTTTCTGCCAGATGACTGCCATCATTGGCTTGGTGAATGACACTACCATTATTACTAATACAGTAGTTATCCGCTGTATTTAAATCTAATTCCCGCAGGTAGGGGGATATACCCGAAAATGGCCTACCGGAGGCTAAAATAATATGGACACCTTTTTGCTTAGCTTGTGTGATGGCCTCTTTTACTACGGGAGATATTTGGTGTTGGGAATTAAGTAATGTGCCATCTAAATCAATGGCGACCAGTTTGATTGACATCCAATGCCTCCTAAAATTCGTGCTTTCTGCCAATACCTTACTCCAATTATTCGGAATGTAAATTATACAAATAGTTATAATTTTTACGCGTACTAGAATAATGGGTATTTGATGTGAAATTGAACAGAATATAACGCAGGAACTCTGTTCAATAGTCAAAGGTTGAAATGACAATGTTTTATAGCATTAGTGTGTGAATCAATAGATTAATGCGGCTAAAATATTCTCACTCATAATTATGAATCAAATGAAGCGGTTGCTTAACATCTAATTGGATTTGGTCATTCTGTCTAAAATCAAATGGCGTAATGCCATATTCCTTACGAAACATATAGGTAAAGTGGGACTGTGACCCAAAACCAAAATCCAGTGCGATATCGAAAATAGACTGGTTGCTGTTGCGCAGTAAGTTAACCGCACCAGCAAGACGGCGTTGGCGGATGTATTTACCCAGTGAAATCCCTGTGACTTCTTTAAAGATTTTTTGCATATGCCAAAGTGAATAGCCTGAATAAGCCGCGAGCTCTTCTAAGTGGATCACGCGCCCTAAGTGTTCTTCTATCCATTTACTCAAAGCATAAACAAGTGCTAAGTGGTTATCTTGTGGCATCTCAAATGTTTTCTAGTTTTACGGTAGCAGAAGTATACACAACTTCATTTCATCATGACAAAGGCTGCTTGTGCGGTATTTCCTATTTTTAGGATAAAAAAAGCACAATCAGAATAAGTTAATGGTCAATAGCACCTAAAATGAGCGAAATTTTTGTAAAAAGAGGTCAATTGCATATTTTCCTCAAATTTAAGGCTCGAAATTAGAGTACCATTTATTTTATAAACGCATTACGTGCAATGCCATAAGTGATATCAATCATAAAATGGCAGTACCTTAGTATTGTAATCATTTGAAAAATAAAATCATCATAGAAATATGAAGGAATTATCGGTGTTTGGTCGTAAATTAATTATTGTTATAAGTGCAATCTTGGCCTGTATTTTTCTCTATCTTTTAGCGATGGATAGCCTGTGCGACCAAGGTGGAGAGGACTTTATTTTTGGTATTTGTCGTGTAACTGACTTGTTACCATTTTGAATTTGCTTTTTAATGCACAATCCATGATATTGAGTTGGGGTAACTATCCTGCGGTATCATTTTGTTATGTGATGAAAAAAAATAACTAATAGCACCAGCTTCTGGTTCGTAGAATAGGGTAAAAACAGCGCCAGAAGAATGTAGTGTTAATAAGAAAATTCAAATAAACTTGTGTCATTATCATTAGTTTGGGCGATAAAAAGCAAGTAAGAGGACGAAAGGGTAAAGTTATGGCGCAACAGCAACAGACGCTAAAGCGGGGATTAAAAAATAGGCATATCCAATTGATTGCTTTGGGAGGCGCTGTTGGTACAGGGTTATTCCTCGGAATAGCAACAACCATACAAATGGCAGGGCCATCAGTTTTACTTGGCTATGCATTGTGTGGGTTTATTGCTTTTCTTATCATGCGCCAGTTGGGAGAAATGATTGTTCAGGAACCGGTCGCGGGTTCATTTAGCCATTTTGCATTTAAGTATTGGGGTGGTTTTGCGGGCTTCCTCTCAGGGTGGAATTACTGGGTTATGTTTATCCTTGTTGGGATGACAGAACTGACGGCCGCAGGTAAATATATGCAACACTGGTGGCCTGAGCTCCCGATATGGGTTTCTGCCGCGGTGTTTTTTATTGCGGTAAATGCCGTTAACTTGGTTAATGTTCGCTCTTATGGGGAAACTGAATTCTGGTTTGCATTGATTAAAGTTATTGCTGTCGTAGCTATGATTATTTTTGGTTGCTACTTACTACTTAGCGGTCATGGTGGCTCACAAGCGAAAGTGAGTAACTTATGGGAGTATGGCGGTTTCTTTGCTAATGGTTTTAATGGGCTAATAATGGCTTTGGCTATTATTATGTTTTCATTTGGGGGCTTAGAGCTAGTCGGTATTACGGCCGCAGAGGCAGAAGACCCAGATAAAAGCATTCCAAAAGCGATAAACCAAGTTGTGTACCGTATCTTGATTTTTTATATTGGTTCGTTAGCTGTATTGTTAGCGTTGTACCCTTGGGTTGACCTTGATGGCAAAACAAGCCCATTTGTATTAATTTTCCACGAATTAGGGGACTTACTAGTTGCTAATTCGTTGAACGTTGTCATTTTGATCGCTGCGTTGTCTGTTTATAACAGCGGGGCTTATGCGACAAGCCGTATGTTGTATGGTTTGGCACAACAAAGTAATGCACCTAAATTTCTTGCAAAAGTGAATAAAGGTGGCGTTCCAGTCATGGCATTATTAGTTTCAGGTATTGCGACTTCTGGCGGGATTTTAATTAACTTTGTGATGGAAGGTAAGGCTTTCGAATTATTAATGTCATTGGTTGTGACGACGTTAGTTCTGAACTGGATTATGATTTGTGTTTCAAATTTGAAGTTCAGAGCGGCAATGAACAAACAAGGTGTTGAAACGAAATTTAAAAGCATTTGGTATCCATTTGGGAACTATCTATGCTTAGCATTTTTGCTGTTAATTTTAGGGATTATCCTGACAATGGACGGCTTACGTATCTCGGTATTAATTATGCCATTATGGATAGCGGTTCTATGGGTTGGGTACCAGTTCTCAGGGGCTAAAAAGCAAGATTTAGCTAAAAGCCAACAGCTGAGCTAAATTTGATTTTCTGATAATAAAAAGGTCGGTGGGAATATCCCACCGGCCTTTTTATACAGTAATGAAGTACTTAAATTACCATTGCCAACGTAACCAAGCGAATAATACGTTACCGTTATTATAAGTTCCCGGAATATAAGTGGCTTGTAGCGAAAGTTTGTCATATTCCACTGATACCAGAGGAAGCGGTGCTGGGATCGGAATATAGTACATATCCTTGCGGGCAGTAACACTGAGAGTGAAGCCAGCTCCCATGCGAAAACCATCAATGTCCCCGGGGATCCACATTTTTTGGAATGCATAACCACCAATTGGTTCCCAATCATTATGTGAATCTTTAAATGCCATTGCATAGATAGCATGCCAGTCATTGTCTTCATCATAACGATATTTACCAAAGCCCAGACCCCAAGGGCGCTCGTTATATTCATCTGTTTTTTTCTTGTCGTACATTGCACGGTTGTGCCAAGTCACAGCGGGAACGTATAGCTCATATTTGTCTGAGTCCCATGTGGTACTGACATTACTTTTAAATGTATCCCATAAATTTGCTGATTGCTCTTGTGCAACGGCAGGCGATGATATGCAGATTGAGGCGCTCATGAGTAGCGATGCACCTACGGCCAACTGTATGTTTTTATAAACTCTCATTGTAAATCCAGTTCTGTATCGCAGATATAAAAATGATGATTAGCTCGCTAATGATTATCAGATTAGCATTATTATTATAATTTTGAGCGAAATTATTTTAATTAAGATGTACAGAATATAACAGTATTTATTACATAGTTAAGGATAATAATTGGCTGGTCATGGTAGAACCGTTTAATTTTGCCTGTTTTTAAGTAGGATAACCGATAGATAAATTGGATGTTAACTTATCAGATTGGTTATTGAATAGTCTAATCCTCCTAAAAATAACCAATAATAATAGATAAGGTATTTCATTTTCTTATTAATAAAGCCGTTATTTGATAAGAAAAAATGAAAGAGAATTTTTTAATCAAGAATAAGAGAAAACATTGTGTCACTCATTATTGTTGTATTTAACGTTTTGTAATAAAAAGATATTTTTAACAATTTAGGTGATTACGACTAGTAATGTTGATAGAGCAGACATTTATGAAAAATAGCGTGCAAACAAATCTAAAAAGTATGATGCACGTCAAATAATGACTTGTCTCAATGGGATGAAATGAGTGTTATAGGCGGCAGGTATAAGCTGCTGCATGTCAACACGGGTAGGAGCGAGTACTTAAAGGTTTATAGCATATACATTGCTGTGCGTAACCTTGGCTTCTAACTAACAAAGGAACATCACCATGATGAAACGCCAAGAACCACTGACTGAATATCAAGCAAAATGCTTGGCTATCGCTACAGACAAAATATTATCACCAAAACAAAAAGCCAATTTTTTAGCGATAGAGGCCGATAGCAATATTCCTTACCTTGCGATGAGCCAACCCCTAGCGGATGCGTTAAATGAACGTGTTATTTGTGATATGTATGAAGGAAATGCACCGTATAAGCCACGTTATGTATTGCCTGATTATGTAAAATACCTCAAGCAAGGTTCAAAATACTTAGAGTTAGCCCCTGCTGAGGACTTTGATGATGCCCTTAATCATCTGATGATTTTGTACCACCACGTCCCTTCGGTAACCAATTTCCCTGTGTTTTTAGGGTATTTAGATAAAGTCCTCATGCCATATGTGGGTGAGTTGACAGAAGAACAACTGTATCCAAAACTAAAAAGATTCTGGGTGCAGTTAGACCGAACTCTACCTGATGCTTTTATGCATGCCAATATTGGGCCTGATGACAACGTTATTTGCCGTTTGATTTTACGTATTGATGCAGAACTGAAACAAGTCGCACCTAACCTGACATTTGTCTATCACCCACAACGCACACCAGAGTCGCTTTTCTTACAAGCGATTGAGAATATTTGTGAATGTAGTAAGCCACATATTGCAAATGATATTGTTCATAGTGCGGCATTCGATAAACAAGGTTACGGTATTGTCAGTTGTTATAATGCATTACCTGTTGCGGGTGGCGGAAGCACTTTAGTTCGTATTAATTTGCGCGAAGTTGCGTTACGCAGTCAAAATTCAGCTGATTTTTTAAATGTGCAATTGAAAAAGTATTGTGAGTTACAAATGGAACTCATTGAAACACGTAGCGCATTTTTATATGAGGAATCTAATTTCTTCCAAACCAGTTTTCTTGTTCAAGAGGGGTTAATTGAGCCAGAACGCTTTGCACCGATGTTTGGTATTTATGGTTTAGCAGAGGCCGTGAATATCTTGATGGAAAAAGATGGCGTGAAAGGCCAGTACCAAGCGAATTCACCAGCTTTACCATTGTCTTATCAAATTAGTGAACAATTGGCAGACTTTGTAGAAACAACACCGGTTAAATATGGCTATAAAAACCGAGCTATGCTTCATGCGCAATCTGGGATTAGCTCAGACATAGGAACGACGCCGGGGGCTCGTATTCCATATGGTGAAGAACCCGATCCTGTGTCGCATATTCAAGCCGTTGCACCTCATCACAAACACTATTTATCTGGGATCAGTGACATTTTAACCATCGATGAAACGATTAAACAAAACCCGCAAGCATTAATGCAATTGTGCAAAGGGGCGTTTAGTTGTGGGATGCGCGAATTTACCGCAAACGTGGCAAGTAATGATTTAGTCCGTGTCACTGGCTATATGGTGCGTTTGTCAGATATCGAAAAATACAAAGAACAAGGTTCTAGAAGCAATACTACCTGGTTAGGTGAAGAAGCGACTAAGAATTGTAAAATTACAGCCCGTCAGCAGCGAGTCATCAGCAATGAGCAATCGATGCGCTACGCTGAATAAGGTTATTCCTTTTTCCTACGTAGATGGGCCGGGCAATCGACATGTTATCTTTTTGCAAGGTTGCAATTTACGTTGTTTGAATTGCCATAATCCATATACCATGGCGCTCTGTGACCATTGTGGGGACTGCGTTTTAACCTGTCCTCACAATGGGTTATCATTTGTTGATGGTAAGGTTATATGGGATAGCGATGCCTGCCAGCTCTGTGACACTTGTTTGCAAACGTGCACTAAGAATTCAAGCCCAATGACAGTATCGTTAAGTGTTAATGATGCTATCAATGACTTGAAAAAAAATGTTGTCTTTCTGAATGGTATAACCATTAGTGGCGGGGAAGCAACAACACAATTACCTTTTATTATTGAATTATTTAAAGCGATTAAAGACACACCTGAACTGAAACATTTAACCTGCTTTATTGACAGTAATGGCCATCTTGCTTCTGCGGGGTGGAGTAAGGTAATTGAGTATACTGATGGCGTAATGATTGACTTAAAATCATGGAGCGATGAGTGTGCCTTAAGATTAACTGGGAAAGATAACCAACGTGTATTTCAATCAATTCAATTTCTGGCACAAGCGGGAAAATTGTATGAATTGCGTTTATTATATATTCCTCAGCAAACAGATTATCTAGAACATATTGATAAACTGGCTGATTTCTTAAATCAACTTCCTGCAAACACACGAATAAAAGTTAATGCTTTTCAGCAACATGGCGTAAAAAATGAAGCGGCTAACTGGCCTGCGGCAACCCAAACGGAAGTAGAGACATTTGCCCAGCTATTAAAACAGCGAGGTGTCGGTAATATTCATTTGCCTAATGTGTACTTATAAGTCACGTTAATTTTTCCTGTGTAATATATTTCCCCTTTTTATCTAAGTCATTAAAATTCATTCACTAACCGCTGGTATTTGTTAAATGATATGAGACAATCAAGGCGGTTTTATTGTTTGATTTAAAATGATTTCAGTAAACCTCGCTTATCAATCTATTCAAATGCTTTAGCCGAAAAGGGGAATCACTCATGAGGATCAATGCGTTAACCATAGCCGGAACAGACCCATCGGGTGGGGCGGGTATTCAGGCGGATTTAAAAACTTTCTCTGCGTTAGAGGCTTATGGTACGAGTGTGATGACGGCATTGGTGGCTCAAAATACCCGAGGCGTGCAATCCGTCCAAGACTTACCCCCTGAATTTGTGGCGGCACAATTAGACTCTGTTCTCAGTGATGTGCGAATTGATAGCGCAAAAATCGGCATGTTATTTAATCAAAGTAATATCGCAGTTGTGGCGAAGGCGCTGAAGCAATATCCAATTCCGTATGTGGTATTGGATACTGTAATGGTGGCTAAAAGTGGCGACCCGTTACTATTACCCGATGCGGTTGATGCACTGCGCCAACAATTATTGCCCCTCGTTTCTATAATTACACCGAATCTCCCTGAAGCCGCGGTATTACTAGACGAAAAAGTTGCACAAACAGAAAGCCAAATGTTGACTCAGGGGTATAAATTACTTGAAAAAGGTTGTCAAGCGGTGTTGATGAAAGGCGGGCACCTAAGTGATGCTGAAAGCCCTGATTGGTTAATCACACCTGAAGGTGAATGGCGCTTTACCTCTATTCGCGTAAATACTAAAAATACCCATGGTACTGGGTGTACTTTGTCAGCGGCTTTGGCTGCTCTGCGCCCTCGTTGCTCTGATTGGCAAGAAGCGGTTACGCAGGCTAAAGCCTATTTACAAGCTGCGTTAGAGCAAGCGGACAGTTTAGAAGTTGGCAAGGGGATTGGCCCAGTACACCACTTCCATGCATGGTGGTAGCCTGTAATGATTGAAAGCCCGAACACTAGGGCTTTCTCGTTATATTTTAAGCTAATAAGTTACATTGAGGCGGCAACCGGCACTGAATAGCATTCGGCTGCACTGCGAACGTAAAGGTATCTCCCGATAATGGCTCACCATCAAGGTTTAAGATCATATCGTGAGGAGATGAAATTTTTACCCATGATAATTGCCTTTCGACCAAGTGCTCGTTTTTATCGTCTGAAAATAGGTTTGCTAAAAATGCGGGTATGACATCCCTTGCAGGAATAATCAGTAAATTTAATGCGCCATCATTAATCAGTGCTTGCGGTGTCAGTTGTTGTCCTCCGCCCGCTTGGCGGCCGTTTCCGACAGCGATGACCAACGTTTCACCTTCCCAACTAAAGTTTTCGCCCTCAATGCGGCAAATATCCGTTTTCAGCGTATCAGGGCGCAATAAGCCATTTATCACGTAAGCGGCACCGCCCAATGCTGATTTCAGTGCTTCAGGCGTTTCGGTGGTAATACGCGTCCCAAAGCCGCCAGTTGCCATATTGAGAAAATAATATTGCTTATTGACTTGCGCAATATCAATGGGAACTGCTTTACCTTTTAATGAGAGAGCAAGGGCGGCTTCAATATCCAGTGGAATATTCGCGCTGGTGGCAAAATCATTTGCCGTTCCCATCGGGAGAATTCCTAAAGTAGGGCGAGAGTCACTCGGGAACTTCATCAAGGTACTGGCAACCGCATTTACTGTGCCGTCACCTCCTGCGGCAATGATGGTATCAACGCCGTGTTTTATTGCCTGAGAAATAAAATAATAAGTATCATCCAATTCCCACGGAATACGGACTTGAATTTGATGGCCTTCATTACGTAAGTGAGTAATGGCCTTTCGCAGCTCAGCGTGATTGGCTTGTTTACCATTAAGGATAATCATGGCTGACTGATATTGATTCATATATACCCATCCATTCGGCTTAACATATGGCAAATATTCGTTAAAATGAGTATAAATGGATTTATAAGATATTGATGAGCTTATTTTAGATTTTTTACAGTAATAGCATTAACAAGAGAAATGAAATAGAAATTGCAGATAAAAGAAATGGCTAGCTCAAGGGAGATTGAGCCAGCCAAGGAGGTGGTTCCTAGTCTTATTTTATGACTTTCTAGTTCTTCGTTTTCAAGAGTGACTATACGATATTGAATAGCCAATTGATGTGATCTGTTGCATAAAATTGGATATTCAGTGCACTTTTCAATGTAAATGTCAATAACGCGAATGATTCTCATATAAGAAAACGCATATAAAGTGAAATAATATCATATTATAGATAAAAAAAAGCCAAAATATCAAAACGTTAAACGATGAGATTTTGGCTTTTAGCGAACAAACTATTTAAAAAACACGGAGTGGCGGTTAGCCTGCAATTTGTTTTTCTGCCTGAGTTTGGTGAGGTGCGCGGGTCGTTGTTCCTGCTAAGTTACGGATCAACAAACCAAAATTAACATCGACATCCTCAGGGATTGGCAGGTAAACTACATGGCCGTTACCGGGTGCAACATCAATCGCTTCACCTTTGCGGTTTGCTAATGAGTCCAAAGTAAAGACAATATTACCCGCCGGGGTCATCATCTCTAAGCTATCCCCAACGCTAAATTTATTTTTTACATCAACCTCAGCCATACCATTGACACGTTTACCTGTGAATTCACCCACAAATTGCTGAGTTTCAGAAACAGAATAGCCATATTCATAGGTTTGGTAGGCATCGTGAGTGTGGCGACGCAAGAAACCTTCAGTGTAACCACGGTGTGCTAACCCTTCTAAAGTAGATAACAACGTTGGGTCAAAGGGTTTTCCTGCGACAGCATCGTCAATCGCACGTCTATAGACTTGTGCAGTACGAGCACAGTAATAAAACGATTTTGTGCGGCCTTCAATTTTTAATGAGTGAACACCCATTTTTGTTAGGTTTTCAACGTGTTCGATTGCACGTAAATCTTTAGAGTTCATGATATAAGTGCCATGTTCGTCTTCAAAGGCCGTCATATATTCGCCTGGACGTTTAGCTTCTTCTATCATAAAGACTTTATCTGTTGGCGCGCCCGCACCTAAAGTTGGTGCTACATTTTGTACAGGGATCGGTTCATGCACATGGACAATATTACCCACATCATCTTCTTTACCTTCTTGTACGTTATATTCCCAGCGGCAAGCATTGGTGCAAGTCCCTTGATTTGGGTCGCGTTTATTAATATAACCCGAAAGTAGACAACGGCCGGAATAGGCCATACAAAGGGCACCATGGACAAAGACTTCAAGTTCGATTTCCGGTACTTGTTGACGAATTTCAGCAATTTCTTCGAGGGATAATTCGCGAGATAAGATCACACGTGTTAAGCCCATTTGTTTCCAAAACTTCACCGATGCCCAGTTAACTGCATTGGCCTGCACAGATAAATGAATATCCATCTCAGGAAACGCTTCACGAACCATCATAATAAGGCCAGGGTCAGACATGATCAGAGCATCTGGGCCCATTTCAATGACGGGGGTTAAATCACGAATAAAGGTTTTTAATTTCGCATTATGAGGGGCAATATTCACCACCACATAAAACTTTTTACCCAACTCATGGGCTTCCTGAATGCCTTTAGCTAAGTTTTCGTGATTAAATTCGTTATTTCGTACGCGTAAGCTGTAACGAGGCTGTCCTGCATAAACGGCGTCTGCGCCATACGCGAAGGCGTAGCGCATATTTTTTAATGAACCGGCAGGAGACAAAAGCTCTGGTGTAAACATGGTTATTCTCTATCTGATGTCAAGTCAGCACTCACTCATACGAGAGAGTGTTTTTAAGGGATGAGGATTTTACTCCTATTTGATAAAAAAACCAAATATCCCACAAGAATAGTATGTCTATTGATTGCTTAATATTCATCCCAACGGTAGCCGAGGCCATATATTGAACGAATAAAGGTTTTTTCGTTATCGAGGGACTCTAATTTACGGCGTAAATTTTTGACGTGACTATCAATTGTACGGTCCGTTACTACGCGGTGGTCGTCATATAAGATATCCAGTAACTGGTCGCGAGAAAACACCATACCTGCATTATCAGACATAAACTTGAGTAGCCGAAATTCAGCGGGCGTGAGTTCAAGTAACTGTGAGCCATAGCGTACTTGAAATGCATTTTCATCAATAATAAGCTTGGTTTGATTATTGCTATTAGTTTGGTTATTGCTAGTTGTCATATTTGGCTGGCAACGGCGTAAAATCGTTTTGACTCGAGCCACGACTTCTCGCGGGCTAAAAGGCTTACAAATATAGTCGTCAGCCCCAATTTCTAACCCTAATAAACGGTCAATTTCTTCGGTTTTTGCTGTCACCATAATAATGGGAACATCACTGAATTTTCGTAGTTCACGACATACTGAAATGCCGTCCATACCGGGTAACATTAAATCTAATAAAATGAGTGCAGGTTGATGTTGTTTAACATAGTCGATTACTTGGTCACCCCGTGCAATTAATGCGGGTTGATAATTTGCAGCTTGTAAGTAATCGAACAGCAGTTGGCCTAGCTTGGGTTCATCTTCCACAACCAAAATAGGGGTATTGCTCTGTTCAGTCATGATCATAAACCTTTGTCTTTTAATTGAATCGGTAAATTAATGGTAATTTTGACACCACCTAATGGTGACGGTGCTGCGGAAATTGTTCCATGGTGAGCCTCAACAATATTATAGCAAATGGCCAACCCTAAGCCTGAACCGCCACTGGCGCGATTACGAGAACCTTCAGCACGGTAAAAACGTTCAAATAAATGTTGGCATTGCTCAGCAGACAGCCCCGGGGCGCTATCTTGCCAAATTATACTGAGCTGGTTGTGGTCTTGTGTGACTTGAATGGCAATTTTACCTTGTGGGTCCGTATAGCGTAAGCTGTTTTCCATTAAGTTATAGAATAACTGAGTGATGCGGTCAGGGTCTGCAAACACGTTGCCTTGTGCAATAAATTGCCGTTCAACTGAAAGTTGTTGGTCTTCTAACCGCCAGCGGGCTTGGCCTATTGCCATTTCAATTAAAGGGATAATATCGGTAAGTTGCATACGGTAGACCAAAGAACCTCTATCCGATAACGAGAGCTGGTGGAGGTCATTAACCAGCTTAATTAAAGTTTGGGTTTCATTCAGTAGGGAATTGATTGTTTCGGGAGTGGCTTGCCGGACGCCATCTTGCACCGCTTCTAATTCGCCTCGCAGAACTGACAACGGCGTGCGGAGCTCATGGGAAATATCCGCCATATAATCACGCCGCATTTGTTCGTTTTTTTCAAGGGTAGAGGCCAGATGGTTAAAATCTTTAGCCAGTTGCCCAAGTTCATCGCGGCCAGACTCAGGAACCCGCGTGGCAAAATCACCATTGGCGAGCCGGTTAGTGCCTTCGAGTAACCGCTTGATGGGTTTCAAAAAACTACGGGCAAGGAACAATGTGGCAATCAGAGCCACAAATAAAGACAGCCCAGCGATGATCCAACTGGTATACATTTGTTTGGTATCAAAACGGCGGTCAAGGGCGCTGCTGATTCCCGTTTCATAGCTGGCAACGAGCCAACCGACGGTTTCGCCATTGCTAGTAACAATAGGCTCACGGAGAACTTTGCTCGGTAGGGGCGTGTCTTGCCCGAAAATTAGCCGGTCTTGTGTATCATAAACCCAAAAAATGGTTCGCCAGCGCTGTCGCATCGGGCCACGATGCTGTTGATGTTCTACAGAGCGCAGAATGCGAAAGAAAATGCGATCATTACCAATCAAAAACCGCCAATTGCCCATTTCTTCATATTGTTCCGCAAGGGCGGAAGAAACCTGCTCAACGCGTTGTTGGTCATTTTCTTTAATATAGTCAATAAAGCCATGTTGAAAACTCATGCGCACGCCTTGGTGCATAATTAGCACTAGCAATAAGCATGTCGCAAAAATAGCTAAAAAAAGCCGAGTACTAACGCTATTTAACCTAAGCTTCATGGTTATTCTCCACAATCTTATGCGTTAATGACTTTTTGCGCTGCCAACGTTGCCTTAAGCTATCAAAACTTAAATACACAACAGGAGTGGTAAATAAAGTCAGCAATTGGCTCATTATTAAGCCACCGACAATGGTGATCCCGAGAGGTTGACGTAGTTCTGCTCCATCACCACTACCTAACATTAACGGTAACGCACCAAAAATGGCGGCGAGTGTCGTCATTAAAATAGGGCGAAAACGTAATAAACTGGCACGGAAAATGGCTTCTTGAGCGGTTAAACCCGCTGTTCTTTGTGCTTGAATAGCAAAATCCACCATAATAATGGCGTTCTTCTTGACGATCCCAATTAATAGCATGACGCCGATTAAAGCGATTAAACTAAATGGTGTGTCAAATAACTCAAGGGCTAATAATGCACCGACACCAGCAGAAGGCAAAGTTGATAAAATTGTCAGTGGGTGAATATAACTTTCATATAGAATCCCAAGGACTAAATAGACAGTCACAATAGCGGCTAAAATCAAAAATAATTGTGACTGTAAAGTTTCTTGGAATATTTGTGCCGTTCCTGCAAAAGACCCTCGCACTGTAGATGGCACGCCAAGCGCAGTCATGGTTTTTTCTATTTCGACGATGGCATCATTTAAGGTATAACCGTCCGCGACATTAAATGCGATAGTAGATGAAGCTGATAGTCCTTGGTGGTTCACGCTTAATGGCGCATTCGCCGGCTGCCAACGAGCAAAATAAGACAGTGGGATCGCTTTGCCCTGTTTGTTGATAACAAACATCTTATCAAGGGAACTGACATCTTGCGTATATTCAGGAGCAACTTCCATCACTACTTTATATTGGTTCATCGCTTCATAAATGGTGGAAACTTGGCGTTGGCCAAATGCGTTGTTAAGCAAACTGTTAGCTTCACGGACATCGATACCTAGCTGGGCCATTAAGTCCCTATCGTAGGTGATCGCCATTTCTGCGCCTTTGTCTTCCTTATCTGAGTTCACATCTGTCAGCTGTGGCAATTCACCGAGTGCTTTACGAATGGCGGGTTCCCAATCACGCAATGCAGAAAGCTCATCCGCAAGCAGTGTAAACTGATAGCTGGCATTGGCTTGTCGACCTCCCACACGAATATCTTGTACTGGCATCATAAACAGGTTAGCCCCTGGCTCATTGGCTAATTTCATACGTAACCGATTAATGACTTCAGCTGAACTTTCAGTACGTTCACCCAGTGGTTTTAATGAGATATACATAAAACCGCTGTTTACCCGGCTACCACCAGTAAAACCGGTGACATTATCCGTCGCTGGGTCGGCTTTAACTTGCTGCATAAAACGGGTCATTTTTTCTTTCATTGACTGGAATGAAATACTTTGGTCTGCGCGAACAAAGCCCAGCACACGGCCAGTATCTTGTTCAGGAAAGAAAGTTTTCGGAACGGTAATATACAGATAAACGTTTAAGCCGATTGTGGCAAATAGCACCGCGAGAACACTACGGCGATGTTCGAGTACCCATTTTAAAGCGATGCCATAACTTTCTTGCAAGCGCATCAACACACGTCCAAACCCGCGATGTTTGGCTTTGACGTTGCGAGGACGTTTCTTCAGTAAGTAAGCACACATCATAGGGGTGAGCGTTAATGAGATCACCAAAGAAATACCGATAGCGGTTGCAAGGGTAATGGCAAATTCGCGGAATAAACGGCCGACCAGTCCATCCATAAGCAGTAGCGGAATAAAAACAGCCACTAAGGAAATACTCATGGAAACGACGGTAAAGCCGACTTCATGCACGCCTTTAACCGCCGCAATAAACGGTTTTTTACCATTTTCGATATGACGCGAGATATTTTCTAATACGACAATGGCATCATCAACCACAAAGCCCGTCGCAACCGTTAATGCCATCAATGACAAGTTATTTAAACTAAAGCCACATAAATACATGGCTGTAAAAGTCCCAATCAATGAGACAGGGACAGCAACGGCAGGGATCAAAGTAGCGCGACCTGAGCGTAAGAACAGCAGCACCACGAGGATCACCAAGGCAACGGCAATCAGTAGAGCACGTTCCACTTCGGCTAGAGACGCGCGGATGGTCGGTGTTCTGTCTTGTGCCACTTTTAAATCAATAGCGGCAGGGATCATGTCATTGAATTCAGGCAATTCAGCACGAATACGGTTCACTGTTTCAATAATATTGGCGCCAGCTTCACGACGAATGACAATCAAAATAGCCGGTTTACCGTCTGCCATACCGGCAGCGCGTACGTTTTCAATGGAATCTTTAACATTGGCGACATCGCTGAGCTTTACAGCATTGCCTTGGCTGTAATGAACAATAATTGGTCGATAATCGGCTGCTTTTTTTAACTCATCATTAGTCTGTACTTGATAACGTTTTTCGTCATCATTGATATAGCCTTGCGGTTGGCGAACGTTAGCACTACTAATGGCTGAGCGCACGGCATCAAGGGAAACCCCTTGGTTAAATAGGGCGGTTGGGTTGAGTTCAACCCGTACGGCAGGGAGCGAGCCGCCACCAACTGAAACTTCACTAACCCCTTCAATTTGCGCAATTCGCTGGGCTAAACGGGTAGATGCAATATCATAAATTTCGCCAGTACCCATGGTCTCTGAGGTCATGGTTAAAATCATAATTGGCGCATCAGACGGGTTAGACTTGTAATAACGTGGACGGCTTGGCATACCGCTGGGCAGCAGGTTTTGCGCCGCATTAATCGCAGCTTGCACTTCCCGAGCCGCGTTATTAATGTCTTTGTCGAGATTAAACTCAAGGGTAATAGTGGTTCGCCCAAGCGCACTGCTTGAGGTCATTTCGCTGATCCCAGCAATACTGCCTAAAGAGCGTTCAAGAGGTGTCGCAACGGAGGACGCCATGGTTTCGGGTGACGCCCCGGGAAGTGACGCTGTCACGTTAATCACAGGGTAATCTACTTGAGGCAACGGAGAAACCGGTAAAAATAGAAAGCTCAGGGCACCACACAAAGTAATCGCAACGCTAATCAGCGTCGTTGCTACCGGGCGGCTAATAAATAGAGCAAAGAAGCGCTTCATTATGACACCTGAGCCTTCTTCGCTTGGCGACGGTCTTTAAAATAATGAGAAAGACGGTCGAACAATAAGTAAATAACCGGTGTGGTAAATAAGGTGAGGATTTGGCTCATAATTAAGCCACCAACCATACAAATTCCTAATGGTTGGCGTAATTCTGCACCGACACCTGTACTTAGCATTAATGGCAAGGCTCCTAGTAATGCCGCCATGGTGGTCATTAAAATTGGGCGAAAACGCAGTAGGCAAGCTTGGTAGATGGCATCATAAGGGGACATTCCCTGTTCACGCTCTGCAGCAAGGGCAAAGTCAATCATCATAATGGCGTTCTTTTTCACGATACCAATTAATAAGATGATGCCGATGACTGCAATAACATCAAGGTCTTTTCCTGCCATCATTAAAGCAAGTAATGCGCCAACCCCCGCAGTCGGTAAGGTGGATAAAATCGTAATCGGGTGGATAAAGCTCTCATATAAAATGCCTAATACGATATACATCGCCACAATTGCGGCTGCAATTAACCAGATAGTGCTGCTTAGTGCAGCTTCAAAGGCTAAAGTCGCTCCTTGGAATTGTGTGGTAATGGATTTTGGCATAGCAATTTGTGATTCGGCCAATTTCACGGCATTGACGGCTGACTCAAGCGAAGCGCCATCCGCCACATTAAACGAGAATGTCACCGCGGGAAATTGGTCGAGGTGATTAATTGCTAATGGCCCATTACCTTCTTGAATATTTACCAAAGTGCTTAGTGGCACAATGGCTCCATCAGTGCCTTTTAGACGAATATCATTCAGCGCATCCATACCATCACGTGTCTGTGTGTCATGTTCTAATATCACACGATATTGATTTGACTGTGTGTATATGGTCGAAACCATTCTCTGCCCAAATGCATTATATAAAGCGTTATCAATGGCTGACATTGTGATACCAAAACGGCTTGCGGTATCACGGTTAACATTCACATAGGCAACTAGCCCTTTATTTTGCCAATCACTACTGACATCCGTGAGTTCAGGTTGTTGCTCTAGGGCATCTAACAAGCGTGGAACCCAAGTGGTTAATTCCTCTAGTGAACCGGCCTGTAACGTAAATTGATACTGTGTGCGTGCAACTTGCGTATCGATGGTGAGATCTTGCATAGGCTGCAAATATAAATTCACCCCGGCAATGTTATCCACGGATTGCTGTAGACGGTCAATAATCGCCACCACTCTATCTTCACGCTCATCAAGGGGCTTTAAGGTAATTTGGAGACGCGCGTTGTTTAATGTTGGGTTGCTACCATCAACCCCCACATAAGTGGTGACATTATCAACCGCAGGGTCTGCCAATAATTTTGACGCAACTTCCTGTTGCTTTTGCGCCATGGCCGCAAAAGAAATAGATTGACGGCTTTCAATTGACCCTTGAATAATTCCACTGTCTTGCAAAGGGAAAAAACCTTTTGGGATCCACATATACAGCAAAACAGTCAGCACCATGGTGCCTAGCGCCACAGAAAGCGTTAACCATTGGTGATTAAGAATACGTTTTAACCAAATTGCGTATCCAGCAACCATACGGTCAAAGAAACGCTCACACGCTAGTTCAAAACGGTTATGTTTATGTTGCGACTCTGGTTTTAATAAACGCGCACACATCATTGGCGTTAACGTCAAAGAGACGACAGCGGAGATCAAAATAGCCACGGCTAGGGTAATGGCAAATTCGCGGAATAACCGGCCGACAATATCCCCCATAAATAACAGCGGGATTAATACTGCAACTAAAGAAAAGGTGAGGGAGATAATGGTAAACCCGATTTCCCCCGCCCCTTTGAGTGCAGCGACCAGAGGCTTATCGCCTTTTTCTAAGTAGCGGGAAATATTTTCAATCACCACTATCGCATCATCGACCACAAAACCTGTGGCGATGGTTAATGCCATTAGGGTGAGGTTATTGACAGAAAAACCACAAAAATACATGACTGCAAAGGTACCAACGAGGGACAGCGGTACCGCAATGCCCGGTATTAAGGTGGCAATTCCATTGCGTAAAAACAAATAAATCACCATCACCACGAGGGCGATGGCTAACATTAACTCAAACTGTACATCATTAACGGACGCTCGAATAGTACTGGTTCTATCGGTTAAAATATCGACATTAACCGATTTAGGTAAGCTTTCAATTAATTCGGGTAACAGCGTACGAATGGTATCTGTGGTTTCAATGACGTTAGCACCGGGCTGCCGCTGCACATTGATCACAATCGCCTGTTCATTATTTGCCCATGCCCCTAAATAGGCATTTTCGGCACCTTGTGCAATCGTTGCAATGTCGCCTAAACGTACAGGCGCACCATTTTGGAAGGCCACAATAAGCTGACGATAGTCGTCAAGTGACTTCATTTGGTCGTTAGCAGAAAGCGTCACTGCTCGCGTTGGCCCATCGAAACTCCCTTTTGCGGAGTTGACGTTAGCATTGTTGATGGCTAGGCGGATGGTTTCGCTATCCAGCCCTTTGGCTGCCATGGCTTGTGGGTTTAAATTCACGCGAACAGCAGGGCGTTGACCACCGGCTAAGGTGACTAAACCCACTCCATTAACTTGGGATATTTTCTGGGCAATTCGCGTTTCAATAA
Organism: Providencia sp. PROV109; assembly: GCF_033681625.1. NCBI lineage: Bacteria > Pseudomonadati > Pseudomonadota > Gammaproteobacteria > Enterobacterales > Morganellaceae > Providencia > Providencia sp. PROV109. Next base: position 2,674,357 of record NZ_CP096320.1, on the reverse strand, counting down.
TATCCTGTACCTGCGTTAATGGCATCGCATCAGAGGTGACCGCTAAGGTGAGTACAGGCGGGTCAGCAGGGTTTACCTTATTATAAATCGGAGGATAGGGTAAATCCGAAGGCAGTAAACTACTGGCGGAATTAATCGCTGCTTGGACTTCTTGTTCGGCAACCTCTAGAGGCAACGTTAATTGGAACATCAGTGTTATAACTGATGCTCCTCCTGAACTTTGCGATGACATCTGTTTAAGACCCGACATTTGCCCAAACTGGGTTTCCAAAGGCGCGGTCACTGCAGAGGTCATCACATCGGGGCTGGCTCCCGGGTAAAGGGTAACAACTTGAATCGTCGGATAATCGACTTCGGGCAGGGCTGAAACAGGTAAGAAGCGATAGCCGATGATCCCTGCAAGTAATATAGCCACCATGAATAATGTGGTAGCCACAGGGCGCAAAATAAATAAACGAGAAGGCCCACCGCCTTTTAACATTTCAGGCTGCATTACGCTTTCTCCGCGCTATTGGCTTTACCTTTGCGGGGCTCTTTTTTGGCGATGCTTTCAGCGGTAACGACTTCGACAGTTGTGCCATCGGTGAGTTTATCAACACCATCGGTGATGACTTTGGTATTTGCTGCGAGCCCACTTTCAATAACGACTTGTTGGCTATCTTGCATCCCCACGGTCACATTGTGTTTGCTGACTTTATTATCATCACTCAATACCCAAACATAGTGACCTTCATTGCCCATTTGCAGTGCAGCGGTTGGGATCACCACGGCATTTTGCAGCGTTTCAACTTGCATTTTTACGTTAACAAATTGATTAGGGAAAAGTTTTTCTTCTTCATTGGTAAAGCGCGCTTTTATTTTAAGAGTGCCGGTCGCAGCATCAATTTGGTTATCAGTACTGAGTAGCTCACCGCTTGCGATTAGCGCGATATTGTTTCTGTCCCAAGCTTCAATCAATACTTTTTCACCGGAAGATTGTGCTTGCTGGATCGCGGGAATATCACCTTCAGGTAAAGCAAACAAGACATCTGCGGGTTGAGTTTGTGTGATAACAACAAGAGGGGTTGAGGTTCCTGAAGAGATAAAGTTTCCGACATCAACTTGTTTTAAACCAACCCGCCCTGAGATGGGGGCAGTAATTTTACTGTAGGTTAATTGCAGTTTGGCATTATCAACAGCCGCTTGGTCGACTTTAATACTGCCTTGTGCCTGTAATACTGCCGCTTTTTGGTTATCTAGCTCTTGTTGCGAAATCACTTTAGTGCCAGCAAGCTTTTGATAACGCGCTAAATCTAATTGCGCATTAGCTAACGTTGCTTTGTCTTTAGCTAATTGCCCCTCAGCTTGTGATAGCTGAACTTCAAATGGGCGAGGGTCAATCTGTGCCAATAAATCTCCCTTATTGACATATTGCCCTTCGGTAAAATACAGCTGCATTAACTGGCCTTCAACACGGCTGGTTACAGTGACAACATTTGCCGCTTGCACTGTGCCTAAGCCTGATAAAAATCGTGGAACGACTTTTTGTTCAGCAACGGCAAACTGCACAGGGGCTAACACACGTGGTGGGCGGCCCATCGCGCTTCGCTGTGAGTTTGGTTTTGCTACGGTGCCAGTAGATTGTGTATCTGATTGTTTTTCTTGATGATAAAAGTACCAAGAAACGCCAGCTACCGCAATAATGGCAATAAAAATGGCAGAGCGAATAAAAGGTTTACGTTGTTTTTGTTTATTCATTTTGGGTAATTCGCTTAACTCAAAAAAAGTGGATGAGATCCGTCAGGCTGTATACTAAAAAACTAACAAAAAAGAGTCAGTTAGACATATTAGTAGTTTAACGTGATAGGTACAAAGAAAAATGGAGGAAATATGAATAAGTGTCAATTTCTGTACTTGTATACTTCAGTGCTTGTAAAGGGGGAGAGCGGGGGAATAATTTTGTATCAATTAAGATTGCCCCCCGAGTAAATAGGGGGCAATCGATTTTATAAACTAGAAGCTTTTAAGACCGCAGATTTTTCGTTTGAAGGCTCTGAATTGACAGTCCAACCTTTCCAAGATAGAGGAATGAAGGCTACAGCAACCGCTAATAATGAGACACCAGCAACATAATAGGCAGGTGCCATGTGAGATTGCTGCAACCAAGCACCAGTTAATATTGGTGTTAAACCACCAAAAATTGCATAAGCCACATTGTAAGCGAATGACAGGCCAGAATAGCGAATTTCAGGTGGAAATGCGCGTGTACTGATAATTGGAGTGGTTGCAATCGCGCCAACAAAGAAGCCCATCAAGCCATAGTTAAAAATCAACGTACTCGCCGCAATATCACTGGATAATGATGAATAAAAGTAAATTGCCGTTACGGCTAATCCACCCCATGATAAAGTCATTGAGGTACGAGTTCCGGTTTTATCGCCTAACCAGCCCCAGAAGATACAGCCTAATGTTAAGGTCAATGTCGCCGCGCAGTTAGCTTGCAATGCCACATTCCTATCAATGTTATAGATCCCTTTTAACACCACATCTGGTGTCATCAAAATGGTGACAACGATAGCGGTTGATAATGACCACGTCAGTGCCGCAGTGATCATACAAGCTTGTTTATGAGACTTAATCACGGTTTTGACGGGTAATTCTTGTGACAAGGCCTTTTTGGCTGCCAGCTCTTTGAATATCGGGGTTTCTTGTAAAAAACGACGTAAATACACAGAGATAAACCCAAAAACACCACCAAGAATAAATGGAATACGCCAAGCAAAATCATGAATTTCAGTTGTGGTATAAGAGCGCTCAATGATAATTGCGACGATAGAGCCTAATAAAATACCACCGGTGATCCCAGAAGTCAGTGTACCGACACCTAAACCATAACGTTGTTTTGGTGTATGTTCTGCAATAAATACCCATGCACCTGGCATTTCACCACCAATCGCGGCACCTTGCATAATACGCATTAACAGCAGTAATAATGGAGCAGCAGCGCCAATGGTTTCATAAGTAGGTAAGAAACCAATAACAAACGTTGGGAATGCCATTAAGAAAATACTGAGGGTAAACATTTTCTTGCGGCCAATTTTATCCCCGAAGTGAGCCATGATAATGCCACCAAGAGGGCGAGCAAGGTAACCTGCTGCAAATAGACCCAGTGTTGCCATTAGCGCGAGAAATTCGTTATCCCCTGGGAAAAATAGTTGGGAAATAATTTTTGCGTAAAAAACAAAGATAACGAAGTCATAAAACTCAAGAGTTCCCCCTAAAGAGGATAAGCCTAATGTTTTATAGTCTTCTTTGCCCAAAGGTCTCGCAGAGGGCTGGCTGGCGGTTTGCGGTGTCATTATAGTTTCCTTCTAACTACCTGTAATACTAAATTGCATAAATTCAAAATAATAAGCATTGACTCATAATAATGAGCTAATCATTTTTATTGGTGCAGATAAGAGGTATAAAACGTTGGATGGGTATAACTTAGTTTAATACACAGTATCTTTCTTGCATGAGTATATTTATAGCAGGAAATTCTATATTCTGTAAACCTCAACCCTAAAAACAAGAATGACATTCCAATTAGTTTTGATTTGTTAGCGTATTGATTTGGTGTGATGATAAATAGCCTTATATGATGTTAATAATATGAATTTTGCAGAATATCGTATATTTAAATTAGTGAGTTATAGCGTTAATTATATTTAATTTAATAAATTCTTACTGAATTATGGTAAGTAAATATTACCTAGATATTATTCGTTATAATTAACTTTATTAATCTAGATAAACTAAATAACTATAAAATCATTTAATTAATAGATAAATAAAAGGGTTGTTTGCGGGATTTTGGTTTTTTAGCTGGGCTTTGCTGTCGGAGGGAGTGTTTTGTAAATTGCACGCGCCTAACCTAAGAGTAGGGCGCGTGCAAAGCGAATTTAAACGAGGAACAGTGTGGCTAAGCCAAGGAAAATAAAGAAACCGCCTGTATCTGTGATGGCGGTGATCATCACGCTAGAACCGATAGCAGGGTCCTTGCCCATTTTCAGCATAATGAGTGGAATAACCACGCCCATAATAGCCGCCATCAGTAGGTTCAAGATCATCGCTAATGTCATGACTGCACCCATAGCGATATCGCCATAAAGGAAGTAAGTGACGACACCCATAATTCCTCCCCATACAACCCCATTAATAAAGGCGACACCAAGCTCCCTTAACATTAAGAAAGAGAAACTATTGTTTTGTATCTGGTGCAGGGCAATGGCACGAACAATCATGGTAATGGTTTGGTTTCCCGTATTACCGCCAATTCCTGCCACAATAGGCATTAATGTGGCAAGGGCGACTAATTGGGAAATCGTATCTTCAAAAACCCCAATAACACGAGAAGCCACAAAAGCGGTACATAGGTTAATGGCTAGCCATGTCCAACGGGTTTTAACGGCTTGGCCGACAGGGGCGAAAACGTCTTCTTCAGGGCTTAACCCCCCCATACGACGAATACTGTTATCGTTTTCTTCACTAATGTTATCAACGATATCTTCAACCGTCAGGCGGCCCATTAGTAGGCCGTTGTTATCAACAACAGCCGCAGAAATTAAGTCATAACGTTCGAACGCACTCGCTGCGTCTTCGCCTTTTTCATCAGGCAAGAAGGTCACTGTGTCAGTCTTCATGACATCGGCCACTATTTTTTCAGGGGATTGCGTTAAAATAGTGGTTAGAGGTAATTCACCTTGTAAATAATTACTGTTATCGACAACGAAAATTTTGTCGGTCGCTTCTGGGATCTTGCCCCGTTGGCGTAAATAACGTTGAACCGTTTTTAGCGTCACATTTGGGCGTACGGTGACGAATTCAAAATCCATCATTTGACCGACGCTATCTTTCGCATATTGTAAAACTTCGCGAATACGGCTACGCAGACTAGGTTCTAAATAGGTGAGGAGCCGACGCATGGTGTCACGAGGTAAATGCTCAGCAATATAGGCTTGTTCGTCAACATGCAAGTTGGCAACGGCGCGCAGTAGTTCTCTGTCAGACATATCCTTAATTAGGCTATCCCAAACAGAAACCGAGGCCTCAACTAACACTTCACCACGTTCGTTATTATCAACAAGACGCCATAACGCGAGACGCTCATCATAAGGGAGCATTTCTAAGATATCGGCGATATCCGCAGTGTGTAAATCAAGTAGCAATTCTTTTACAAGACTAATTTTTTCACTAATTGCTTTGTCATCAATACTGACGTGTTGATCATTTTCAACAAGCGCATGGACGAACTCTTCGTCATCTAAAAATAGCGTCAGGATTTGCTGGCGAATATGTGCCAGTTTTTGAGAGTGCGGGTTGACTGTTGGCGCCGCATCGGTTGAGAAAGCAGATTGTGACATTTTAATCCTTAAAGCAATAGCAGCGCAAAAGCGCTTTTTATGAATTCGTCTGCGAGCGGACGAAATTTATTATCATTGTTGTCGCCTATTTAAATAATATATCAAATAGTTGAGTCAAATAAGCGGTGATTTTCAAGTCATCAATGATGAATAATAAGAACAAATCACTACAATAATGGCCGCAAATTACTCATTTTCTGCGCAAATAGTTAACGACCAACCGGGAACATCTTCCCAATAGCCACTTTCCTTTTCTAAATCTAATAACATCAATGCATTTTGCACGAGATATTCAGATGGTAAATAGATAGTCCAGTGCCCATCATCCGTTTCTATCCGTAACGAAGAAGGGATTGTTGTAGATTGGCGTTGATTATTTAACAAAATGGCTAGCCGCAAAATTTGGATAAGCGGCATAAATTGTTTTCTTTTAAATAAATTAAATTTAGGGATATCGTCATACTTAATAGCCCTACGATGATTACGTACTAATGTTGCCAGTAATAGTTGCTGTTCTTGGTTGAAACCCGGTAAGTTAGTATTTTGCAAAATATAAGCAGAATGGCGGTGCATACCACTATGATTAATACTTAAGCCAACTTCATGGAGCATAACCGCCCATATTAAAATGGATTCTAACTGTGGATTGAGTTGTTTAGGGTTTTGCTGCCCCCATTGGAAATAGAGCTCTTCCATCGTTTTTAATACACGTTTCGCTTGCTCTCTATCAATATTATAATGCTCAGCAAGGCTTAATGCAGTACGTTGACGGATATCTTGGTGACGGAAGCGGCCTTCCATTTCATATAAAACACCTTCACGTAATGCACCGTCAGATAAACGTAACTCTTTAATTTCTAATGAATCAAAGACGGCAAGTAAAATGGCTAAACCTGGGACAAATACGTGCTTACGCTCATTAGAGAGGCCGAGTATATTTAGTGCGCTAAATGACTTATATTTCAACGCCATTTGCTTGATTTCGATAAGGCGTTCACGGGTGATAACACCGTCTTTATAGCCTAATTCTTGTATTACACTATTGGCAGCTTTGATGGTGCCCGAGGCACCCATCGCGACGTCCCAAGTTTGTTTTTTAAATAAAATCGCAGTGCTTTCTAGCTTTAAGCAAGCCCCTAGGTAGGCGCGATTGAAAAATTCAGGATTGATTTCTTCATTTGGGAAGTAATTGCGAGCAAAGCTCACACACCCCATTCGGCGGCTTTCAATCAAAAGCGGTTCAAACTTTTCACCAATGACTAACTCAGTTGAACCGCCACCGATATCAAGTACTAATTTGCGGCCTTTTTCGGGTTGGGTGTGTTCAACGCCCATAAAAATCAATCGAGCCTCTTCTTGGCCTGAAATGATTTCAATAGGATAGGGCATGATTTCTTTAGCGCGTTGCAAAAATAGTTTCACATTCGTTGCGACACGTAATGAGTGTGTGCCAACAATACACACGTTCTCAGGGGAAAATCCTTGTAACCGTTCGGCAAACAACGCGAGGCAGGCAAGGCCCCGTTCCATGGCTTCTTCACTTAATTCATTGGTATCACTTAAGCCATCGGCAAGGTGAACACGTTTTTTCAAACGAGTGAGAACTTGCAATGCACCGTTGACAATACGAGCAATGACCATATGAAAACTATTGGAGCCTAAATCTATAGCCGCAATTTCTTGTGGTCTCGGTGTTGAGGCGTTGGTTATTGGCATATTTTTAAGCTCTTGTATCAGGTGTTTCGATTGATTTTAAATAATCATACACAGCAAGCTGGGCTTGGATTTTTCGTTTATTTCCGCGGGGAACATAATGATTACTTAAATCTTTGTCAACATAACGTGCTTTTACGGTATCGCTAAATTGCAGCTCTAAAATATCCAATACCCGTTGTTTTAAATGCGGGTCGACTAAACTAACGGCAACTTCAATGCGGTAGTCAATATTGCGCGTCATCCAGTCAGCGGAGGAAATAAAGACTTTTTCGTCACCCGCATTGGTGAAAACATAGACACGGTCATGCTCAAGAAAACGGTCAACAATGCTGGTTACTTGAATATTTTCACTATAGCCGACTTGACCCGCCACTAAAGAGCACATTCCTCTGACTAATAAACGAATTTTGACACCTGCATTGGAGGCATCATACAGTTTGTCGGTCAATTCTTTGTCGACTAAATTATTAATTTTTAATGTGATGCCACTGGGGCGTTCAGCGAGTGCATTTTCGATTTCTTGGTCAATTAAGGCCATTAAACGAATCCGTGTATTTTGTGGGGACACCATTAAATTATCGAAAGTCACTGGGCGATAGGGGTTTTCAATAAAACTAAATACCCGACGAACTTCGTTGGTGATCAGCTCATTTGCTGTGAGTAGCGAGTAATCGGTATAAAGCCGAGCGGTTTTTTCATTAAAATTACCCGTACCAATATGAGCGTAGCGAACGATTTGGCCTTCTTCCATGCGCGAGATAATAAACAATTTCGCATGGATTTTAAGCCCTGGCGCGGAGAAAATAACATGCACGCCAGCTTCGGTTAACCGTTTTGCCCAATGAATATTGGCGGCTTCATCGAATCGAGCTTGTAACTCAACGACCACCGTGACTTTTTTTCCATTATGGGCAGCATGAATGACGGAATCGATAATGCGTGAGTCTTTCGCAACACGGTAAATATTAATTTTTATCGACAATACATTCGGGTCAAAAGACGCTTGGCGCAATAATTCTAAAGTATGTTCAAAGGTATAGTAGGGATAATATAACAGCACATCGCGTTCACGAATGGCATCAAAACCGTTACGGAAATTATCAAACCAGCGGTGACGCAGCCTTGGTAGTGGCTTGTTTAATAAATTTTTATTTCCCTCATTAGGGAAGTTAATAAAATCTTTAAAGTTGTGATAGCGACCACCTGCAATCACAGAGTCATCACTGGATAACCCCAGCTTTTCACGTAAAAGAGCAACCATTTCGTCAGGCATATCACGTTGATAGACAAAACGGACGGGCTCTGCGGTTAAACGCTGTTTTAATGTGGACGACATTATCTCGAGTAAGCTCGATTCCATCTCTGTTGCGATGTCATACTCTGCATCACGCGTCATTTTCATCGAATAAGCATTAAGCTTATCGTAATCAAAGAAGCCTTTGAAAATTTCATCCAGTGTATAGCGAAGGATATTATCAATTAGGATCATTGACTTGCGACGCTTTGGCATTTCCGGCGGTAAGTTAACAAACCGAGGCACTTTATCGGATGGAATTTCCAATAGCGCATACTGAATGTGATTGCCATTGATGATTTCAACGGCAAGGTACGTGTAGTCATCTTTTAGAAACTCAACCAGATTGGTGTCAGGATTAATTAATATTGGCGTAATATGCTGGCGCAGGTTCTGCCGGAAATATTGACGTAACCAAATCTGTTGGCGAGGCGAAATTTGACGTTCGTTAATCAAGAATATTTGATTGCGCGCCATTTCTAATAGCAAATCATTATAAAGAATATCGAACTCTTGTTCTTGTTTGGCAACTCTTGACTGAATTCTCTTTAACAAGTGGCGAGCACCGCTTGCCGAACCCCGTTCTTCATTAATTAAAATACGGCGTTTAACGTCGGCGAAGCGGACTTTATAAAACTCGTCTAAATTATTGGAATAAATACCCAAAAAACGCATTCGCTCAATAAGAGGGTTACGCTTGTCGGCTGCTTCTTGTAAAACACGCTCGTTAAAAGACAGCCAGCTTAACTCTTTTTCATGATAGAGACGTTCTTGGGACATTCTAACTCCATATTAGACTCTTGTTACTTTGTGGCTATGATACCAGCCAGTTAGCTAAATGTGTTGTTTAATTGCTTTATCTTGGGTAATAACACTTTCTGGATTAGCAGATTGCTGTTTCATCGTAAAATATTGCTGCTGAAAAATACACATACGGATAGCGGTGTGATAACGGCCATTGACAAAGAACTCGTCGATCAGTTCGCCTTCAGTATGGAAGCCTAGTTTATTATAAATATGGATAGCTTTGACATTTTCTTTATCAACAATAAGATAAAGTTTATATAAGTTTAGTACAGAAAACGCGTAGTCCATTGCTAATTGCGCAGCGCGACTCGCATAGCCATGCCCTTGATGGCTCGGTGCAATGATAATCTGAAATTCAGAGCGTCGGTGAATATAATCAATCTCTACCAATTCGACTAGGCCTACTTTCTCACTGTCATTTTCAACGATAAAGCGGCGTTCAGACTGGTCATGAATATGTTTATCGTAAAGATCGCTTAATTCAACAAAAGCTTCGTAAGGTTCTTCAAACCAATAACGCATAACACTGGCATTATTATCAAGCTGGTGAATGAATGCTAAATCTTCACGTTCAAGTGGGCGCAACCTAAACGGATGAACTTGCCCGGTTGTCATAAAAATACCTCTATTTAGTTAGGAAAAATGTGTTGTTCTTCGATTACAAGGATAACATTTATTTACGATAAAATAATGACACAGCACAGAGAGATGATCACCTTGTTGAAAAATAATTCATTTTACTTAGGAGGACGCTGTTTAACTCAATACCGTTCTATGTTATTTCCATGTGAAATACGACGAAAAAAGGGTGGATATCCACCCTTAAGTTTATATTTTTCGCTGTCACGAAGGTTACTCGTTAGCATAACCTTGTTGCGGTAAAATTTGGTTATCTAACACAGCGTTACCTTTTTGCATTGTTAATCGGCCACTGATGAACCATTCAACAACTAATGGGTAAATCGCATGTTCTTGAGCTTTAACCCGATCGATAATATCTTCTTCGCTATCTTGTTCAAAGATAGGCACTTTGGCTTGTAAAATAACCGGCCCGCCATCCAGTTCTTCGGTAACGAAATGCACCGATGTACCATGTTCTTTATCCCCATTTTCCAGCGCCTTACGGTGTGTATGTAAACCGGGGTATTTAGGCAGCAAAGAAGGGTGGATATTGAGTAATTTTCCAGCAAAGTGGTTGACGAATTGGGCTGATAAGATACGCATAAAACCCGCTAATACGACTAAATCAGGCTGGAATTGGTCAACCTGCGCGAGTAATGCAGCATCATATGCTTGGCGGTCAGTATATTGTTTCGCATCTAAATAACAGGCTGGGATCCCAGCCTGTTGTGCTCGAACAAGCCCATAAGCATTGGCTTGGTTGCTGATAACAGCAACAATTTGAGCGCCAATTGCCCCAGAGCGACAGCTATCAATTAATGATTGCAAATTACTGCCACTGCCAGAAATGAGGACAACTATTTTTTTCATTAGCGGATCACAACCTGCTCTTCACCCGCAGGTAATGCACCAATTGTACCGATTTGCCATGCGTTTTCACCAAGCTTGTTCAGCAGAGCAAGTGCATTTTCGACTTCTTGCTGTGGCAGAGCAATAATAATCCCCACACCACAATTGAAGGTACGGTACATTTCATGGGTACTAACATCACCAGCTTGCTGTAGCCAATTAAAGACTGCGGGCCATTGCCAACTGCTGCCGTCAATAATCGCTTGTGTGTTGTCAGGTAGTACGCGAGGAATATTTTCCCAGAAACCCCCACCGGTTATGTGTGCAATGGCGTGGATATCGCTATTTGCGATCAGCTCTAATACATTTTTAACGTAAATGCGTGTTGGCTCTAATAAATGGTCAGCTAAAGGTTTCCCATCTAATTGCGTTTCTTCTGGGTTGGTTTGACTGACTTCAAGGATTTTGCGAACCAGCGAATAGCCATTTGAATGAGGGCCGCTAGAAGCTAAAGCAATTAAGGCATCCCCAGCACTCACTTTGCTGCCATCGATGATTTCTGAGCGCTCAACAACACCCACACAGAAACCCGCCACATCGTAGTCTTCACCATGGTACATGCCAGGCATTTCAGCAGTTTCACCGCCAACTAATGCGCAACCAGATTGTTTACAGCCTTCTGCGATACCTGTAATCACGCTAGTAGCGGTATCCACATCCAGTTTACCGGTTGCATAATAATCAAGGAAGAACAGAGGTTCTGCGCCTTGAACAATCAAGTCATTGACACACATAGCCACAAGGTCAATTCCAATGGAGTCATGACGTTTTAAATCCATTGCTAAGCGTAATTTGGTACCGACACCGTCAGTGCCTGAAACTAAAACAGGTTCACGGTATTTCTGCGGTAGGGAACATAATGCACCGAATCCCCCAAGCCCACCCATAACTTCTGGGCGGCGGGTTTCTTTTACGACACCTTTAATACGTTCAACCAAGGCGTTACCCGCATCAATATCAACACCGGCATCTTTATAGCTGAGAGAGGTTTTATCAGTCACTACGGCCCCCAAGGCAATTACATTTTTGAGAAAAATAACATCATTGACATTATTCTAACAGGCTAGGCAAACGTTTGCGATAGCTTTGTGTTGGAAATTTTTTTAGTACTCGTGATTCAAAAAAGGGGATTGCTAAGAAGCCGTACAGAAAAATAATAAATGATTTTATTTAAATCAAATTTGCGGTTTAGCCAATTTCAACTTAACTGAGATGAGGTATAATTCTAAAAAAAATTGTGTTAATCGTTGTTGTTTTGACCAAAATCAAGCGTTATCTAGTGGCAACCAAAGCTAAAAGAGGTATAATCCGGCGATTTTTTTGTCCGCCGCCGTCTTAAATAGTAGGAGAAACCCATGAAGATCGTTGAGGTAAAACACCCTCTCGTTAAACATAAACTCGGCCTGATGCGAGATCATGATATAAGCACAAAACGCTTTCGTGAACTGGCCTCAGAGGTTGGTAGCCTACTGACTTATGAAGCAACTGCTGACCTTGAAACTGAAAAAGTGACTATCGATGGTTGGTGTGGTCCTGTAGAAATAGAACAAATTAAAGGTAAGAAAATCACTGTAGTACCAATTCTCCGTGCTGGTATTGGTATGATGAATGGTGTATTAGATAGTATTCCAAGTGCACGTATCAGTGTGGTGGGTGTTTATCGTGATGAAGAAACACTGCAGCCTGTCCCTTATTTCCAAAAACTCGCATCTAACATTGAAGAACGTATGGCATTAGTGGTTGACCCAATGTTAGCGACGGGTGGCTCAATGATTGCCACTATTGATTTATTAAAAAATGCGGGTTGTACCTCGATTAAAATCTTAGTCCTTGTTGCAGCGCCAGAAGGTTTAAAAGCGTTGGAAGCTGCGCATCCAGATGTTGAATTATATACCGCTTCAATTGATGAGTATTTAAATGAAGAGGGGTATATCGTTCCGGGTCTCGGTGACGCGGGCGACAAGATATTTGGTACTAAATAATGATTAAGCCGACTGAGAAGTCGGCTTTTTTTTGATTAATTGTAGAGACTCACTGCTTATTCAGTGATTAGCCATTTCGCTAAAAGAGGATAAAGTCACATGACTCGTCGCACCATCAGTGTTGAAGAAAGACCACCATTATTACAAACTATCCCACTGAGCCTTCAACACCTGTTTGCTATGTTTGGCGCAACCGTTATCGTACCGATTCTGTTTGGTGTAAACCCCGCGACAATTTTGCTGTTTAATGGAATAGGAACGCTGCTGTACTTATTTATTTGTAAAGGGCAAATTCCGGCTTATTTAGGTTCAAGTTTTGCATTCATTTCCCCTGTGTTGATTTTATTACCATTAGGTTATGAATTGGCACTTGGCGGCTTTATCATTTGTGGCGTGTTGTTCTGTATAGTTGCGCTGATTGTTAAAGTTGCAGGAAGAGGGTGGATCAACGTCATGTTCCCCCCAGCGGCAATGGGGGCAATCGTAGCTGTAATTGGTTTAGAGCTTGCTCAAACCGCTGCAGGTATGGCAGGGCTATTACCTAAAGATGGCGCAGTGGTTGATTCGAACACGTTAATTATTTCCCTGACCACATTATCAGTCACTATTCTCTGCGCGGTCGTTTTCCGTGGGTTTTTATCTATAATTCCAATTTTGATTGGCTTTTTAGCGGGTTATGCATTGTCCTATTTTATGGGAATTGTGGACTTTACCCCTGTTATTGAAGCGCCATGGTTTGCTATCCCAACATTTTATACACCACGCTTCGAATGGTTTGCTATTTTAACCATTTTACCTGCGGCCTTAGTGGTTATCGCTGAGCACGTAGGGCACCTAGTGGTCACGGCGAATATTGTTGAGCGTGACTTAATGAAATCGCCAGGTTTGCATCGCTCAATGTTTGCGAATGGGTTCTCGACGGTGATTTCAGGTTTCTTTGGCTCGACACCGAATACGACTTATGGTGAAAATATTGGGGTAATGGCAATTACCAAGGTATACAGCACATGGGTGATTGGCGGAGCTGCAATTATTGCTATTTTATTATCTTGTGTTGGTAAATTAGCTGCTGCTATCCAATTAGTGCCGGTTCCTGTCATGGGCGGGGTTTCACTCTTATTATACGGGGTAATTGGTGCATCAGGTATTCGTGTGTTGATTGATTCAAAAGTTGATTATAACAAGCCACAGAATTTGATTTTAACCTCAGTGATTTTAATTATTGGTGTTAGTGGTGCGGTTATCCATATCGGTCAAGCGGAACTTAAAGGTATGGCACTGGCGACGATTGTCGGGATATTTATGGCATTATTGTTCCGTTTTATAACGTTTGTTAGGCCTGAAAAGCAATTTGTAACATCTGAAGTGCAAGAGCTTGATAGCAATAAAAAATAAGCTATGTGATTTTCCCTATTGCCGTTCGGTTGATCGAGCGGCATTTGCTCACCGTTCTTATTCATCTATCCGTGTTTTTTATGGTAAACTGCTAGATGAAAATTGATTTGTACAGCCAGAGGCGCTTCTGAACACACCATCACAGCTTTCATTACCACTATATCTGCCAGATGATGAAACCTTTGCAAGCTTTTATGCAGGGGAAAATGGGGCGTTGCTGTCTGCTATTCAGTCTGCTATTAATCAACCACACGGTAGTTATATCTATTATTGGTCGCGAGAAGGTGGTGGAAAAAGCCATTTATTACATGCGGCTTGTGCTGAACTGTCTGAACAAGGCATTGCAGTAGGCTATGTCCCTTTAGATAAACGTGCATATTTTGTCCCTGAAGTACTAGACGGTATGGAACATTTATCACTCGTTTGTATTGATAATATTCAGTGCATCGCGGGTGATGAAGAGTGGGAAATGGCGATTTTCAATTTATATAATCGTATTTTGGAAATTGGCCGAACTTGTTTATTAATCACTGGGGATAGGCCACCTCGGCAAATCGAACTGAAATTACCTGATTTAGCCTCTCGCCTTGATTGGGGACAAATTTATAAACTTCATCCACTGAGCGACGAAGATAAAATTTGGGCACTGCAATTACGTGCTCGTATTCGTGGTTTCGAATTACCAGAAGATGTGTGCCGTTTCGTATTAAAACGCTTAGATAGAAAAATGGGAACCTTGTTTGATATCTTAAACAAACTTGACCACGCATCCATCGTTGCTCAGCGCAAATTAACGATCCCTTTCGTAAAAGATATTCTAAAACTTTAGTAGACTAAACGAGTTGGCAGCCGCATAGCTGCCAAAATAGTGACTATAAGATTTCACAGACTTGCTCAGGCGGGCGGCCTAAGCGTGCTTTATCACCATTAACAACGATAGGGCGTTCAATCAACTTAGGGTTCTCATGCATCGCTTTAATGAGTTGGTCCTGAGTTAAGCTGTCATCGTTTAAATTCAATTCCTTATACAGCTCTTCTTTGGGGCGCATTAATTGACGAGCATCTTTAAAGCCTAACATTTTAAGGAGTTTTTTGATCTCAGCTACCGTTGGGGGTGTTTTTAAATACTCGACCACCGTGGGAGTGATACCCTTATCAGTTAAAAGGGCTAGGGTTTCACGACTTTTAGAACAACGAGGGTTGTGGTAAATCTTAATCGAATTCGTCATTATTTTAACTCCTTACGGTTTTGCATTTTTGTCACGTAATTGTAGTTTTCTAAGCGCATCAATGCGAGCGTCATAACGCTGTTGTTCATAGCTGCCTAAACGGCTTTGACGGCTAGCATCGCTGAGATAATTAATCGCAGTGTCATAATTACCCCGTAATGCCATTCCTTCTGCGTAAGCGGCGAGTTCTTCTGTACGTTTACCTTGCTTTGCAGACGCTTCAGCCAGTAAATCCCAGCCAATCGGGTCATCAGGGTAATCAAACGTATATTTATTCAACAAGGTTGTTGCTTCTTTATATTGATGATTATTAATTAATGCGTTGGCAAGGTTAACAATGAAAACAGTATTTTTCGGTGTTTTTTTCAATGCGTTTTGTAAACGCGAAACTGCTCTAGCAACTTGATTTTGTTCGATATCGACATCCGTCATACTATCAATAAACCAAGGGTTATCAGGTTGTTTCGCTAATAGCTCTGTCAGGATTTTACCTGCTTCTGCATATTTTTTGTCCTGAGAAAGAAGTAACGCTTTACCATATTGTGCCGCAATTTGCTCTTGTGCAGAACCTTTCCCGTAATTTTCAATAATTTGGTCTAAGGCATGTTTTTGCTCGGTGCTATACATGGCCAAAATACGAACGCGAGCTAACATAAAATCTAGTGATGATGGCACACTCACTTTAGGATATTGATTAGAGCGGTTTCTTGCATCCGCTAAACGGCTATCCGGTAAGGGGTGCGTTAATAGGATTTCAGGGGGCTTCGACATATAACGAGTTTGGTCTGACATCGTTTGCATAAAATCAGCCATGGCGTGTGGGTCAAAGCCAGAGCGCCTTAATGTCTGCAAGCCAATACGGTCAGCTTCTTGTTCATTGGCTTGGGTAAAGCTGATCATACCTTGTTGAACCCCAGCCATTGTTCCTGTTAAAGCGGCAAAACCGGCTTGAGGATTCGCCATCACTAACAGTAAAGAACCAATGGTCCCTGCAATCGCGAGAGGAGTGGTGCTTTTCTGGTCTTCCATCATTCGCGCAAGGTGTCTTTGCGTGACGTGAGATATTTCGTGAGCCATGACTGATGCGAGCTGGCTTTCATTTTGGCTGTACCGAAATAATGCGGAATGCAGCACGACATTACCCCCAAAATAGGCATATGCGTTAATATTGGGGTTATTGACTAAATAGAACTTAAACGGTGTTTTAACTGAGTCGGCATTTTTTACTAAGCGCATGCCAAGTTTGTTAACATACTGAGTTAACAGTGGGTCATAAATAAGAGGGGTACTGGCTCGTATTTGGCGTGTGATTGCGTCTCCCATAATAATTTCTTGGTTGATGCTAAGAGTGCCTCCCGCCGTCGTTCCTATATCGGGTAAGGTATCTTCAATTGCGCTATAAGCAGGTAAAACTGCACCGTTCATTAGCGCAGCGATCATGAAAGCCAATAATGGATATTTTAAAGTTTTCTTCATGAAACGTGAGTATCCCATACAACATTTAAATTTAGGGTAAGTACCGACTTTATTTCGGGTATGTTTAAGTAAGGCACCTAAAAACGCGAAAAGTTTAAAACACATGATAGCAAAAGCTATCGTAAAATCTGTTCTTCGGTATAATTTTCGTTACTTTAGGAACTGTCCTTTGCACTAATTCCCCCAGGAGCAATAAATGCTGGAATTGTTTTTACAGTGGTATCGTCGGCGTTTTGCTGATCCACAAGCCATAGCCCTCTTTACATTACTCGTATCGGGGTTTGTGATCATCTTCTTTTTCAGCAGTATACTGGCTCCATTGCTGGCGGCAATTGCTTTAGCTTATTTACTTGAATGGCCAACCAATTTATTACAGCGTATAGGGTTATCTCGTTCAGTTGCTGTCGGCATTATTTTGACCTTATTCGCTGGAATAAGTGCCATGGTTATTTTAATTATTGCGCCGACGGCATGGCAGCAAGGGATTAATTTGATGGCCGATCTACCAAATATGGTTAACCGTTTCAATGAATTCGCACAGAAATTACCAGAGCAATACCCCGCATTAGTGGATGTTGGCATTATTGATATGATGGCAGATAACCTTCGTAGCCGCATGTCAGGCATTGCAGACTCAGTGGTTAAAGCGTCAGTTGCATCATTAATTGGTATTTTTACTTTGGCGGTTTACTTAGTTCTAGTGCCTTTGATGACATTTTTTCTTTTAAAAGATAAAGAACGTATCAGCAAAAGCTTTCTTAAGTTATTACCCAAAAATCGTTTGTTAGTGGGCAAAGTTTGGGTCGAAATGAATGAACAAATCACCAACTACTTACGAGGGAAAGTAACAGAAATGGTGATTGTTGGGGTGGCGACCTATTTATGTTTTGCTTATTTTGACTTGCGCTATTCCGTATTGTTATCGGTGCTTGTCGGAGTAGCGGTATTAATCCCTTATATTGGTGCGGTAGCGGCCACGATCCCAGTGGTTATTGTTGCGCTCTTTCAGTTCGGTATCGGCAGTGAATTTTGGTACCTAATGTTAGTTTACTTAGTGATCCAAGGTTTGGATAGCAACGTTGTTGTGCCTTTATTGTTTTCTGAAGCGGTAAATTTGCATCCACTAGTGATTATTTTATCTGTTGTGATATTTGGTGGGTTATGGGGCTTTTGGGGCGTATTTTTTGCAATCCCATTAGCAACACTGATTAAAGCGGTCATTCACGTATGGCCGGAAGAGCCAACGGAATCACAAAACTAGGTTAGGAATAGTGCTGTATGGGGGCATACAGCACTAAGATGTGGCGATTAAGCGTGTGTATTAATGTAATCAAGCACGATTTCGTGGTGGTTACTGGTTTTAAAATTGTCAAAGACGTGTTCTATTTTCCCAGTAGGGTCAACGAGGAAGCTAATACGATGAATCCCATCATAGGTTTTCCCCATGAATTGTTTTTCACCCCAAACCCCAAATTGCTCACATACTTGGTGGTCTTCATCTGATAATAAAGTGAAGTTCAACATCTCTTTTTCAGCGAAACGAGACAGTTTCTCTGGTTTGTCTGTGCTAATACCTAATACTTCGACACCTTTCGCTTTAAGTGTATCCATTTCATCACGTAGACCACACGCTTGAACAGTACAACCAGGGGTCATCGCTTTAGGATAAAAGTAAACTAATACGCGCTGACCCTGATAATCAGAAAGATTGATGAGCTCACCATCTTGGTCAGGAAGGCTAAATTGAGGCGCCTTATCACCGGCTTTCAATGGGTTCATTACATATATCTCCGTTAACTTTGCATGTTGGGGTTGTTAACAATACTTATGTTGCCTTTAGCATTTAGCATTGTACACAGTTGTTGAAATTTATTTTTTATGATTATGCCATTATCGTCCAACGGGTCGTGTGCAGTAATCTGAATCTCCAGTTGAGCGGGCATATCATTATTGGCTGGTTGTGTTTTAGAAACAAGCTCTGCGATATTACACTGCGAGGTTGTGAATAAATTTGTGAATTGCTCGACAATACGGGGTGCATCGTCAACAACAACATTCACTGTTACTGTCGATGGGTAATAGGTTGTTTGAACACTCTGGGTTCTTTTCATTACGATGAGCAGATCGAGCTCGGCACCCTTAGGTGGCAATGTCGCCTCTAAAAGGGTGATAGCATTCCAACTGCCTGAAAGCATCATAATGAAGGTAAATTCCTTGCCAAACATCGCTAAGCGACTATCTTCAATATTACAATCACACTCGCTGACTAGCCGTGTAATAGTATTCACAATGCCCGGACGATCTGTTCCCAGCGCAGTAATGACAAGAAATTGCTGTTCAGTCTTAGGCAAAGTCTATTCCTTAGTATTTTAATTATGTCAGTTAAACATTTGATTAGAATATAGCAGTAAAATTCTAGCACTAAAAACTGACTGACTATGAAGGTAAGGAAACCATAAAAAAGACAATCTGCCAAGAGGGGAAATAGACTCTTGCGAGAAATATCAGTGAATTATTACTTCTATTTAAGTTAATGTGCTCGGCATTAACAAAATTCATTAAATTCTTGCTGTTGGGTGGTTTTCTTCTTTGAAATGAAAAAGTAACATGGTAGTTCAATTATTGAGGGGGTATCGCTATGGCTAATGGAAACGCAAATTATAAAGATTTTTTAACGGGAAGCATTGTTGCAGTTATCACACCAATGGATTCGGCGGGGCGTTTAGATAAAGCCAGCTTAAAAAAATTGGTGGATTATCATGTTGAAAGCGGAACAACTGCGATTGTTTCTGTTGGTACAACTGGCGAATCAGCAACCTTAACGCACAAAGAACATGTGGATGTCGTGAAAGCGACACTTGAATTAGCGGATGGCCGTATTCCTATTATTGCAGGAGCAGGCGCAAATGCGACAGCTGAAGCTATTTCGCTGACAAATGAGTTTGAAAACAGTGGTGTAGTTGCTTGCCTGACGGTAACACCTTATTATAATAGACCTTCTCAGGAAGGGTTATATCAACACTTTAAAGCAATTTCAGAAAACACGAGCTTGCCACAGATTCTTTATAATGTACCATCACGGACTGGCTGTGATATGTTGCCTGAAACCGTTGGGCGTTTAGCAAAACTGGCGAATATTGTTGCAATTAAAGAAGCAACAGGGAACTTAGCTAGGGTTCATCAAATCAAAGAACTGGTTGATGATAATTTTGTACTGTTAACAGGTGATGACGCAACAGCACTTGATTTCATGCAACTGGGTGGTCAAGGCGTTATTTCAGTCACATCCAACGTTGCGGCACCACAGATGGTAAAAATGTGTGACTTAGCGCTTGCAGGCAAATATACTGAGGCGCGTGAATTAAATAAAAAACTGATGGGGCTTCATCTTCAGTTATTTGTTGAACCAAATCCAATTCCAGCGAAATGGGGCTGTCATCGCTTAGGCCTGATTGCAGATGGTACATTACGGTTGCCAATGACACCGTTAACCACCTCGGGCCAGCAAAAAGTTGAGGAAGCCTTGAAGCTCGCTGGGTTACTGTAAAATTTAGGGAATTTTAATGGCAACATTATTGCAAAAATCGAAGGTTATGAAGGTTGCTGGCCTGTCACTTGTCGTGTTACTGGCAGCCTGCTCCAGCGATCAGCGCTATAAACGTCAGGTCAGTGGTGATGAGGAATATCTCAATGCTGCGCCATTGAAAGTGTTGAATGTGCCACAAGGGCTGACATTACCAGAACAAAATGGTGAGTATGATATCCCTAAAGCCACATCAACAGGGGCAATAGGGAAAGCGTTAGACATTCGTCCGCCAGTACTGACAATTTCGCAATTAGCGGGTTCTCGTACAGAGGATAGCGCTCAAGCAAGTCGTTTGTTGCTAGAAAATACACCTGAAAATAGTGCACTTTGGTCACAAGTTACGATGATCTTAGAGCAAAGAGGTATTCCAGTTTCATCTAAAGATGATGGTTCTCGCTCAATTGAAACCGATTGGGTCAAATGGGATCGTGCAGATGAAAACGTACCGATTGAGAGTCGCCATAAAGTAACAGTGCAACCAGAAAATGGTATGATGGCGTTAACGGTAACCAGCTTAGGCTTACGTCAAGGTGGTGAGACCATTACCGATGTTGTCGAAACTCAACGTTATAACAAACTGTTATTGAATGAATTAACCGATAACTTATATACGTTGCGTGATACTTCAAACAAAAATAGCATTCAAAATGCTTATGGTATCATTGATGTTCAAACAGGTAGTGATGATACTGGCTTACCTTTAGTTGTTGTTCGTGCGCCATTTGATGCAGTATGGGAACGCTTACCACACACCTTAGAAAGTGTTGGCATGAAAGTGGGTGACCGTACACGTTCAAGTGGTTCTGTGATGGTGACTTATAAAGGTTTAAGCAGTTCAGAATGGCAGGCGTTGGGCATTGATGACCCAACTGTGCCAGAAGCGGATTATAAAGTGCAGGTCGGTGATTTAAATAACCGTAGTACACTGCAATTTATCACCACCAAAGGTGTTCCTTTAACACAAAAACAAAATGATGAAATGGTTGCTGCACTGAAAGCGGCGTTTAGTAAAGCACCAGCTAAAAAGCAATAATTCAACATTTTTAGATGACTAATTAAACCGTAGCTTAAATACAAGCTGCGGTTTTTTTTATTTAAATTGGATGGGTTTGTATTGGGGTAAAGATATTAAGCTTCATACGCATAGGCTGGTGGTTATCAGCTCTGTATTTTGTTTATTTAATGCTTATCGTAACCTATATGCTTAGTTAATTATTAATTAGCTTTCCATCAGTTTCAATTTTCCTTCTCTGGAAGGCTAATTTTATCTTTCATGTTTTCACTTAAAACAAATGGACAAAAAATCAGTATTTATGGTTAAGTAATCGTTTGCGTCCGCTCCGGAATTTTATTATCATGATTAGCAGTCAATTATAAAATATTGAATATCAGCTAGTTAGCGTTTTACATAGTGAATTTCAGTAACTGACTGAAACAGAGCAGAAAATTAACAATGAATAGGCCATTTGAATGGTTTTTGTTCTTCTGTTACTTATCTGAATCTGCTGTGCAGGTTGATTTTTGTTTAGTTTAATCACATCCCTGGAGTGTGTAAGATGCAAAAGAAAGCTGAGTTGTATCGTGGTAAGGCAAAAACAGTCTATACCACAGAGGATCCTGATCTACTGGTTCTGGAGTTCCGTAATGATACATCAGCACTCGATGGTGAGCGTATCGAGCAGTTTGACCGTAAAGGTATGGTAAATAACAAGTTTAACCATTTCATTATGAGCAAATTAGAAGCAGCCGGTATTCCAACGCAAATGGAAGCATTATTGTCTGACACAGAAGCTCTAGTGAAAAAGTTAGATATGGTGCCGGTTGAGTGTGTGATCCGCAACCGTGCAGCGGGTTCACTGGTAAAACGCTTAGGTGTTGAAGAAGGCATGGTGTTAAACCCGCCTTTATTTGACTTATTCTTAAAGGACGATGCCAAGCACGACCCGATGGTGAATGAATCGTACTGTGAGACTTTTGGTTGGGTGAGTAAAGAAAATTTGGCTAAAATGCGTGAGCTAAGCTACAAAGCCAATGAAGTGCTCAGTAAAATTTTTGCAGATGCAGGGTTAATTTTAGTCGATTTTAAACTGGAGTTCGGCTTGTATAAAGGCCAGATTGTCTTAGGTGATGAGTTTTCCCCAGACGGTAGCCGTTTATGGGACAAAGAAACACTGAATAAAATGGATAAAGACCGTTTTCGTCAGAGCCTTGGTGGTCTAATTGAAGCTTACGAAGAGGTCGCCCGCCGTATTGGCGTGCAGTTAGATTAATTAATTTCCTATAATTTGAATGAGATTTTAGCCTGCATTGCAGGCTATTTTTTTATTTTTTAGTTATTAATCGGGCGCGACTGTTGGTTAATAAAATGTGTGATCCATGATGAAAGAGTGGTATCAGTAGTATTTATTTGTAGTTGCTGACTAAGTGATATCAATGTCGGTGCAGGAAGTGGGCTTTCAACTTGTAACTCTGGATGGCTTAATATTTCCGTTGGTTGACCATCAGCGATGAGTTGGCCATTTGATAAATGCAATACGCGTTGAAAATGGCGAGCAACAAAATCAAGGTCGTGGCTAATAGAAACGACGCTTACCCCTTTTTCGCGTTGTAATGTCAGCCAATCTTCGAATTTTCGCATCCAAAAGGCATCAAAGTCACGGCTTGGTTCATCAAGTAGCAATAGTTTAGGTGAAACAGCCTCTAAGCAGGCAACAGCAACCATCCTGCGTTGGCCTGCATGTAAATCTAAAGGGTGTTTATCCGCCACATCGGATAAGTGGCAAATTTCAAGTGCTTGCTGTACTCGCGCTTGAATATCACGTTTATGATGTTTTTGGCGTTTTAAACCAAAAGCAATTTCATCACGTACACAACTATGAAAAATTTGTTTCTCAGCTTCTTGGAATAAGATCCCAATATGGTTAACTCTTTGTGGGGAGGAAAGAAGATTAAGCGGGAGGCGATCAAGCCGAATATCACCTTGTGTTGGGCGCAATAACCCCGCTAAAAGGCGCAATAGCGTTGATTTACCTGCACCATTATCCCCAACTACAGCGACCCATTCACCAGGGCGAATAGATAGAGATAAAGATTGTATGTTATCAATAGTTGAACTTGGCCAACGATAACTCAGGTTTTCAAGCTGTAACATATCGCTCCTTAAACATCTGTAGCAATTGTGCTTCATCGTGGGGAATATTTCCTTGCCAATACCCTAATTTGAGCAGTTCACCTACCGCACGCCAAGCATCTGGCATATTGATTGTTTCAATGGCATCAAGAAAAACATCATTTAAACCGCCTGTTGCGACCATTTTCCCAGCCTCTAAAAAGGTTTTACCCGTATTCAGCAAAAGGAATGAGTCACAGAAACTGATGGCTGGTAATAAGTTGCGCTCAAAAAAAATAATGCTACAGCTTGTTTGTTCTGTATAGCGTTGTAATTGCGTTAAGATGCGTTGTGTTGCACTCGGTGTGAGCCGACTAAAGGCTTCATCAAGTAACAGGAGTTTGGGTTGCATCGCTAATGCGCTTGCTAACACCACTCGTTGCGCTTCACCGCCTGACAAGGTTGCAGGATGGCGCGTTCGCAGTGCCCCACAAAATGTCAGTTCAATGGCAAGCTCAACTCGCTCACTAATTTCGTCGGGTGTTAAACCGAGGTTTTCAGGCCCGAACGCAATTTCCTGTTCAACGGTAAACGCGCAGCCTGAAAGTTGTAATTGGGGGGATTGCTGAACTAGTTGGCGTGATATAGACACCTGAACCACGGAGTTGTCAGCTAAGGGCGCTCGTAATATCTCTGCGGTTCCTTCGATTTTCCCCTGAATGAGGTCATTGTGCCAACCGGCGAGTATTTGCGCTAATGTGCTTTTTCCGCTGCCGTTACCGCCAAATATGCATAGCCATTGGCCTGCGTTTAGCTGAAGATCAATCGGCCCTAATAGGGACTGCTCCGCACCTTGTGGAATGAAGCGCATTTGTTGTAGATTTACCACCACAGAGAGAGACCACCTTCAATGAAAATTAACAGAACTAACCCATATCTAAGTAGGGCTTGGAGTGAGCTATCTTTAGGCGGGTTTAATGTGGTGCGTTTGGCACAATAACGAAAACCACGCATATCTAATGCGGCTCCACGAATACTTAGTTCACTTAACGTATTACTGGCAAGTGGAAATAATAGGGCAGGTAACGATATAACACGTTGCCAAAAGCGCCCATCAAGAGGAACGCCTCTCGCTAATTGGGCTTCACGGATAGTGTTCAATTGCTGGCGAAATTGTTCTGCAAGTAATAACGGGCCCGCGAGTAGGTATGCAAAACTTGCAGGTAAACGGCTTGCAAACAAAGCACGAATAAAACGTTCAGTCGGTACATATTGCAACCAAAGCTGAGAAGCGCTAATAATCGTTAATAACTTAAACCATAATGCCAACGCAAATTCAGGGCGGCTATTTTTTAATGTGGCTCCGGTTAATAGCTGAGCTAGCCAGCCACCATGAATTAACCAAAGCCCTGTCGCCATGGGGAGCATAATCCACGCAACTATTTTCCATCGGTGGCGTGCGGGCCGCCAAAATAATAAAACACCAAATGTGCTGCAACCTAGCAGAATTAATGGCCAGCTCAATGGTAAGAAAAGCGAGCTTACACTGAGCCAAAACCAAATTGTCAGCGAGGTAAATGGATGCATTTAACGGACCTTAGCCATATTTGGATAATTACGTTGGACACGTTCTGGTAATTGTCGAACCAATAACCAAGCAATAATGGCTGATGCGACTTTATCTGCAATATTGGCGCCTAATACTGTAATTGCCACCGATTCTAATAAGTTATCGCCAACAGCATGAAAATACGCGACAAAAAAGTCAGCGCCGCTACCGGTTGTTCCTGCAAACAAGTAAGTGCGAATGGGAACAGCAACGATCATCAACGCAAAAGTAATGACAACACCGGATAAAATCACTCTTGGTAAGGTGCGAAAACCACCTGCGCGAGCTAATAACCCAGCACTCAGGCCAATCATCATCGCGACAGGGGCGAAAGCCGCTGCAATTGGGCCGCTGAGTAAACCCCATAATAGATTTGTTAATAATCCACTCAATAGCGCAACCCAAGGGCCTGCTAATAATGCACAAATTAATGTTCCTATAGAATCTAGGAATATCGGCAGTTTTAACATTGAGCTTAATTGGCCAATAACCATATTAATAGCAATAGAAAAAACAATTAAAGTCAGTGTACGACTAGAAATAATCGACGTTTTACTCATGACAAAGTCATTCCTTACAGTAATGGAATAATAAAATTAGCGAGAAGTGATGATAAGCTCTTCATAACCAGACAAAAGGCAAGGTTCACGAGTGAAATTAACTTTTTCAAGCTCCCCAATAATCAGCTCTAATGTTGTTCTAACAGTACAACCCGGCATCATATGGCCACCGAGAACTTTCCCTTCTTCATCAGAGACAGACAAATGCAGGTGTTCGCCGTTAGCATCTAAAGTGCCAATTAATGAAACAATTTCGAATTTGCCTGTTGTGTGAAACGTGTTCTCTTGTCCTGCAAAACGCAGTGCGACATGAGTTAAGCTGCCGACGCTACTGGCAATAAATGCAGCTTGTAGGCTGTGTTGCTCAATTTTTCGTTTTAATGCTAAAAGCGCATCTTCTCCAGGCACTAAGCGGATAGCAATAAAACGAGCGTTTGAAAAGGAGGATAAAGATTGGTTCATATTGTTAATCCTAATCATTGTGCTTGCGCAGAGCGTCGCACAACCATGTAAATCATTAAAATTATAAATAATGCTAAGTTATGATTTTTCTGTATTAATTATTGGTGATTATTATACGTAATTGAGATGGATTGTCTGGTTGTAAAGGTATTTAGGACTATCTTCAGCAAAAGGCACCACAAGTTGGTTTTTATGATGATAAATATAAAAAAAATGCAGAAATAAAAAAATAAACAGTGATGAATATTCCGAATATTTAGCTTAAGTTTTGGTGGCGATGGGAGTTATCTGTATTGCCATGCTAATTTTATGTACAATTCGGCTTGTCACCGTGAAATATGCTAAGAAGACCTCTATTGAAAAGTATTAAATAGATAATAAAGAACAGCTAAAATGTCGCACTTGAGTTAATAAATTGTGCGGAAATAGTAAGGTTTTTTATTAATGAAAATATCGTTACCGTAAAAATAAAAAGAGTTGGCGTTAATATTTGCTTCTTTGATGATGAGCCAATAACATGTTTTTAAATCAGTCTATTTGCTGCTAATAAATTATAATTATGCGTTTTACAGGGATAAATCTATGAGTCATGTTGATCCAACATTAATCATTCTACTGGTATTAGCCGGGTTAGGTATCATTAGTCATAATATGACAGTCACTCTTGCGATGTTATTTTTATTGGTGGTCAGAATAACACCATTGAATAATTATTTTCCATGGGTTGAAAAATATGGCTTAACCATTGGGATACTTATCTTAACTATCGGTGTTATGGCGCCAATTGCGAGCGGTAAAATAACGGCAAATGAAGTATTGAGCTCATTTTTGAATTGGAAATCGATTCTTGCAATTGTCATCGGGATCGCCGTTTCTTGGTTAGGTAGCCGAGGTGTCACATTAATGTCCCATCAACCTTCTACTGTTGCAGGCTTACTTGTTGGAACTGTTATTGGTGTTGCTTTATTCCGTGGTGTTCCTGTAGGGCCTTTAATTGCTGCCGGGATCTTGTCACTATTAATTGGTAAATCATAGTATTACGATGGTGAAATTGCTTCCTGTTATTATCGAACAGCTACATATGGTTGGCATGCGTCGTCTTATGGTTCTTTCTGGTGACAGTGCGTGGGTGGAACAGCAACTCAACGAACTTCAGACAGCCATTGATGGCGACTGGTTAACCATTTCAGCGAATTTGCCACAAGGGGTTTCCCCAGAAAATGCACATCTATTATTGGGCCGTGAATTTTTACATGGCATCTTTGATGCGCGTAAAGGTTTTCATAGTGAAGCCCTAGCCATGCTTGCTGGCACGTTAAAAGCAGGGAGCTTGTTAGTTTTATGTACTGCACCTCAAACTGAGTGGGCGACAAATGCTGATCTAGACAGCCTACGTTGGAATGAACAATTGGGTCTAATTCCGACACCGAATTTTGTTCACCATTTGCAACGGACTTTCCAAACATCTTCCGATATTTTATTTTATAAACAAGGAGATGAGCCTGATTTTTCATTACTAAATAACAAACCATTATGGCAAGCACCGACAGGCCAGCCAACAGAACAGCAGCAACAAATAATTAGCCAATTATTAAAAGCAAAACATGGCATTTGGGGCTTGATAGCCCCGAGAGGGCGCGGAAAATCTGCAATAGCTGGGATGTTAATAAAACAATTTATGGGAGAGAGTTGGTGTTGTGCTCCCGCCAAAGTGGCGACGGAAGTTTTAAGTCGGCACGCAGGACAAAAGATTAATTTTTGGTCCCCTGATAACTTATTAGCGTACTGCCGCAGCAATGAAAAAATAACAGCAGATTGGCTAGTCATCGATGAAGCTTCTGCTATTCCTAATTATATATTACGTGAGCTGGTGGGGTATTTTCCCCGAGTTTTATTAACTACGACAGTCGATGGTTATGAAGGAACAGGGCGTGGATTTACGCTAAAGTTCTGTGCAAGTTTAGCCCATTTCACTTTACTACAACTTGATAACCCAATGCGCTATGCGGCTAATGATCCCTTAGAATTGTGGGTCAATGAGGCTTTATTGCTGCAAGAACCCACCACTCAAACGGTTCTTGCTGGAAATACTGAATATAAAGCGTTAACTCAGGCATCATTAGCGGAAAATAATGAGCAATTAAAAGCGTTTTATGGCTTATTGATGAGTGCACATTATCGAACGTCACCATTAGATTTACGACGACTATTGGATGCCCAGCAACAACATTTTATGGTGGCAAAAGCCGAGTCTGATGATTGTACCTATTTAGGTGCATTATGGATGGTAGATGAAGGACAGTTAACCGAATCATTGAGCTGGCAAATATGGGCTGGGCTTCGTCGACCAAGA
This sequence comes from Providencia sp. PROV109, assembly GCF_033681625.1. Classification (NCBI taxonomy): domain Bacteria; kingdom Pseudomonadati; phylum Pseudomonadota; class Gammaproteobacteria; order Enterobacterales; family Morganellaceae; genus Providencia; species Providencia sp. PROV109. The sequence continues at coordinate 2,645,865 of NZ_CP096320.1, read as the reverse complement.
GGAAATTTAGTTGTCCAATCTTTAGCAGCTCATAGTTATTTCCCCATTGCGGCACAATGGCTATCTCGCCGAGTGATGCGTATTGCCGTTGATGCGAACCACCGTAGGCGCCAAATTGGTTTAACACTGCTAGCAAAACAAAAAGCGTTCGCCACAGAGCAAGGCTTGGACTTTATATCTGTTAGTTTTGGGCTAACACCAGACTTAGTGGCTTTTTGGCAAAAAGCAGGTTTTAGGCTGATACGAATAGGTTCGCATAAAGAAGCCAGTAGTGGCTGTTTTACCGCGATGGCTATTTTACCTATTTCAAACCGTGCATACCAACTTTGTGAACAAGGCGAATCCCGATTAAAACGTGACCTATATTGGCGCAGTGATTTACAAGAGTTTGCGTTCGAAACGGATCCACAGCAGCAACTAGTGACAGATGATTGGATAGAACTGATCGGTTTTAGTGAGTTTAAGCGCCCAATTTCGGCGAGTACAAGTGCAATTATGCGTTTATTGAGGGAAGAAACAAACGGGCTTCCTCTCCTCAGACGGCATTTTGTATTATGTGAACCTATCTCCAAGATTTGCGCGGATGTCGGTATTACAGGGCAAAAGCAATGGTTAAAACGAGTAAGAGAAGAGGTTGGTATACAGGTAAAACAATACCAACCAGCACTTTTAGCTGAAATAAAGCAGAAAATTACTTCTTCTTGTCTTTAGGCCAATCGTCTTCATCATCCCAAAGATGGTTATTATCCTGATGCGGAGGGATTTCAGGCTTGTTATCTAAAAATTTTTTGGGGTCCAATTTCATCATTTCTTTGACTGAGTTCCAGATAAGCCCAACCAATAGGAGCAAGATTATCCACCAGTAGTCTGTCAACCATTGCATATTCACCTTCCATTCGTCATTCTTTGAGCTGTCTGTGCGTTGATATCGCTCAGTTACCCTAGTCACATACTTTTGTATGCTCCTAGGGATGCCTTCTCTCATCGCCTTCATACAACTCAAATAATTTAGAATGGAACCGAGTGAGCCATTCTTTTGAGCTGTCTGTGCGTTGATATCGCTCAGTTACCCTAGTCACATACTTTTGTATGCTCCTAGGGATGCCTTCTCTCATCGCCTTCATACAACTCAAATAATTTAGAATGGAATCGAGTGAGCCATTCTTTTGAGCTGTCTGTGCGTTGATATCGCTCAGTTACCCTAGTACATACTAGTGTATGCCTCTATTGTGTTTTTTTGCATCTTTTCATCGAAACTAAATGATATAAAGAAAAATAAATATCTATCATTGAAACCTCAAAGATTCCTGAGAAAGAAAGCTATGGGAACAATAATCATTCCAATCGGCAAAAGCGACTTTTCATTAAGCGTGTTTACCATTAGAGTATACCATTGATATTATTATGAGTTACCACAGATTTTATGCGGCTTTTACCATTTGATTTATTTTTTAGGGAGGGGGAGTAATTTTGAAAAAATTGTTCCTCATTGTTATTGGATGGTTAGCTGTTGCGCTGGCTTTTGCTGGCGTTATTCTTCCTGTTTTACCGACTACGCCTTTCTTGTTATTAGCGGCATGGTGTTTTTCTCGTTCATCTCCACGCTTTCACCATTGGTTATTATATCGCTCTTGGTTTGGGGGATATATCCGTCACTGGCAAAAGCATAAAGGGCTACCGAAAGGGGCAAAACCAAAAGCAATCATATTGATAATACTCACTTTTTCACTATCAATCTGGGTTGTTAGCTATTTATGGTTAAAAATTGGTTTATTGGCACTGTTGTGTTGGCTGCTTATTTTTATGTATCGGCTTCCAGTTGTTGATGAACAAATTGCCACGAAAAAGAAAAAAGCCCCATAAATTATGTAGCGTAATCTATGAGGCGTGGTAGAAGTTGCTCTGTTAGCTTAGAAATTATTCAGGAGCTTTAATATAGCGTTCGAATACATAATCTAAGTTACTGTTTAGCCAGTTTTTTCCGCAAATATCCTCTTGTAGGAGAACTTGTTTAATGACTTCTGGCGTTAAAAGCTGTTCAGCTTCATGGGATAAAGGCCAGTAGCTAATATGCCAAGGTTCATAGGCAACCCCTGCATTTTTTGCAGTGAAAGGGCGATAAAAATCAAATGTCGCCATGTTATCCGTCAGCCAGTGGTTCAGTTCAGCAAAATAGCCACCAGTTTCATATTCCCAAGGCTCTAACTGTAACGTTTGCCCTGAAGGAATACGTAATGGGTCATAAACATCTATTTCGGTTCCCCAATGGTGGCGGCTTGCACCGGGTAATGCTGACCAATGTAAAATAGCTTCACAAAGCTCGCCTTCAGAAAGCGTTGTAATATCTAAAGGTTGGCTTTGTGCATCAAGAACAGGGCGGAGACCGGTAAATTTTTCATTCCAAATTAACTGTTGACGTGAAAAATCACGAAATGCACTTGCCGATTGTAACTTGAACCCTGACTTTACAGCCGCTTGTTGCATGGCTAAAAATGCTTTGGTGGCATTGAACTGTAGGCGATGAGAACCGCCAAGTGTCACTAAATGGTCAGTTGAGCGGCCTGTTAACATGGCAATAGTGATCATAATAACAATAACTCCATGACCCGTTCATAAATTAAGGCCAGCTGTTGCAAGTCTTTGACGCTAACGCATTCGTCAACTTTATGTATGGTGGCATTCAGTGGGCCGAGCTCAATAACTTGAGTCCCCATTTGGGCGATAAAACGGCCATCGGAGGTTCCACCGCTTGTGGATAACTCTGCATTAAGACCAGTTAATTCATGAATTGCTTGCAAAGTTGCAGTGACAAGTTCTTGTTTTTCAGTTAAAAATGGTTGCCCAGATAATGACCACTCTATTTTATATGTTAAGCCATGGCGTTCTAGCATGCTAGTGACCCTGTCACGTATTTGTGTGTCGGTCAATTCGGTGCTAAAACGAAAATTAAATTGAACAAATAACTCACCAGGGATCACATTACTTGCCCCTGTACCACCATGAATATTGGCAATCTGCATAGTGGTGGCAGGGAAGAATTCGTTGCCGTTATCCCAAATAGTTGATGTGAGTTCTTGCAAAAAAGCAGTTGCTCGATGTACCGGGTTATCCGCTAAATGAGGATAGGCAACATGCCCCTGCGTTCCCATAATGGTAAGATTTGCCGTAATAGAACCTCTACGGCCATTTTTTATGATGTCGCCTAAATGAGATTGGCTTGAAGGCTCACCGACTAAACAGTAATCAACGCGTTCATTACGTGCCATCAATGTTTCGACCACTTTGACCGTGCCATCTAGCGCATCGGCTTCTTCATCTGATGTGATTAAAAAGGCCAAACGCCCTTGATGTTGAGGGTGCTTTTTGACAAAGCGCTCTGCGGCGACAACCATTGCTGCGACTGAGCCTTTCATATCAGCAGCACCGCGACCATACAAATGTTGATTGATAATTGTCGGGCTAAAAGGGGGTGTTTGCCAATTTTCACTATTGCCTGCTGGTACGACATCGGTATGGCCTGCAAATGCGAGGGTTGGGCCTTGAGTACCTCGATGTGCCCAAAAATTTAATGTGTTACCAAAATGCATTGGTTCAACGGTAAAACCGAGTTGGTTTAAACGCTCAGTCAGTATCGCTTGGCAACCTTGGTCATCAGGGCTGATAGAAGGGCGTGAGATCAGTTCTTTGGCAAGTTGAATAACTGGGCAATCCATCATAACCGCCTGATTATCGAATGAAGTTTTGGTAGTCATTTGCGCTAAACCCAACTAAGTAACGGTTGTCTGGAGAAACAAGTACGGGTCTTTTGACCATGGCGGGCTCTGCAATTAGCACTTTTTTCGCGCTATTTGAGTCAACCACTGCATTTTTTTCATCATCAGTCAGTTTACGCCAAGTTGTTCCTCGTTTATTTACTAACACTTCCCAATCAATATGTTCCATAAAGGTAGAAAGTAATTCATCGCTAATACCATCAGCACGATAATCATGAAACTGATAGTTAACTCCATTGTCTTCTAAGTAACGGCGTGCTTTTTTAATGGTGTCACAGTTTTTAATTCCGTACATGATATAAGGAGAGTTAGATGTATTGGGCATATGATTTTCCTCAAAAAACTAGCGATAATCCATACATAATGAGGCAAAAATCGCTTAGGATCTAGCCCAAATGTGAGAAATATATAATAAACTTATAATTAAATTATTCGTAATTTAGCTTTGTTAATTAATATAATTAGAAAAAATTATCTTGAACGCATATAAATTAAGCTAGCTTCAAGACGAGAGCGAACACGTAATTTTTTAAGAATATTTCTAATGTGAACTTTAACCGTTTCTTCAGAAATAAAAAGTAAATTAGATATTTCACGGTTTTTTAAACCTACAGCCATTTCATGTAAAATTTCAGATTCTCGCCGTGTCAGTGATGAGAGTGGGTCATTATAATTATGACGAGAAATAAGATGCTGATATATTTTTTCACTGAAAACTAATTGCCCTCTAGAGGCTTTCTTCATACTATAAAATAACATGTCAAGCTCACTGCTTTTTAATAAATACCCTTGTGCTCCTGCATCAATAGCGCCATATATATCTGTTTTAATTGTTGAAGCAGATAACACTAATAAGTAGCTATTATTGCAGTGCTTACGAAGTAATCGTATCGTTTCAAATGTTTTAATACCTTGAATATTGGTATCTATAATAATTAGATTAGGCTGTAGCTGCCTTGCAATGCTTAAGGCCTCGTAACAACAAGAGGACTCTGCTGTGACAATAAAGTGCGTATCGGTATTTATGAGCTGTCGCAATCCCAAGCGTATAAGAGGGTGCTCATCAACAATCATTACGGTATATTTAGACATAGAGGGTTCCTTTTTCATGTCTTAAAATTCAAGGTCTAGTTTGATACTTTCCATAAAATAGACAGTTTAATTTTGATATATTTATTATATTTAATTGGAGTATTAATAATTGTAAAATCAGTATGGGGAATTCTTAATGTTACTTCTTTGCTTAATATATTATATCCCTCGCTAATAACAATAAGATACTTGTTGATAATACATTAAAATTAGAAAATTCATATCTAATATTTAAATCAATATTAAACGGAGAAGGTATTTAAGATAGGGTTCATAATGTGATTAATTTTTTATATATATTAACCTCATAAAACTAATAATAAATTATTTTTAGTTAATATCTTAAAAATTAGAGAGGTGTTTCGATATAGTAAAATATAATCAATGTGATTACGTTTTACTCTAACGGTGACCTAACTCTATTGTAACTGAAAGATTTTTTTGGAAATTGCCAGTATGATCATGATTTGCTAGGGAGATGTGTTTATACTGTTATCGCTCTTACCTTACTTATTTTGAAAGGACTTGACGATGGATGACAAATTAAAACAAAGTGCTCTTGATTTTCATGAGTTTCCACATCCTGGGAAAATTACGGTTACCCCAACTAAACCACTAACAACCCAGAGAGATCTCGCATTAGCATACTCACCAGGTGTTGCAGTGCCATGTCTTGAAATTGCAGATGACCCACTTAAAGCTTATCGTTACACCGCTAAAGGTAACCTTGTCGGGGTCGTGTCTAATGGTACGGCTGTCCTTGGGTTAGGTAATATCGGTGCTTTGGCTGGTAAGCCTGTCATGGAAGGAAAAGGTGTACTATTTAAAAAGTTTTCTGGTGTTGATGTCTTTGATATTGAAGTTGATGAAACAGACCCAGACAAGTTAGTTGATATCATTGCGTCTCTTGAGCCGACTTTTGGCGGTATTAATTTAGAAGATATCAAAGCACCAGAATGCTTTTATATTGAACAAAAACTTCGTGAGCGGATGAAAATCCCTGTATTCCATGATGACCAACACGGTACCGCAATCATCTGTACTGCCGCTGTTATCAATGGCTTACGTATTGTTAAAAAAGATATTGGTGATGTGCGTCTGGTGGTTTCTGGCGCAGGGGCGGCATCAATCGCTTGTATGAATTTATTAGTCGCGTTGGGGTTGAAACGCGAACATATCACCGTTTGTGATTCAAAAGGGGTGATTTACAAAGGCCGTGACGAACGCATGGATGTCACCAAAGCCGCGTATGCAATTGAAGATAACGGCCAACGTACTTTGGCTGATGCGATTCCTAATGCAGATATTTTCTTAGGCTGTTCAGGTCCACGTCTTTTAACGCCAGAAATGGTGAAAACCATGGCAAAAGATCCTCTAATCTTAGCATTGGCTAACCCTGAACCCGAAATTTTACCACCATTGGCGAAAGAAGTTCGCCCTGATGCCATCATCTGTACTGGTCGTTCTGATTACCCAAATCAGGTTAATAACGTATTATGTTTCCCATTCATTTTCCGTGGTGCGCTAGATGTTGGCGCAACAACGATTAATGAAGAAATGAAACTGGCTTGTGTATATGCCATTGCAGACCTTGCATTGGCTGAGCAAAGCGAAGAAGTGGCTTCTGCGTATGGCAACCAAGATTTATTCTTTGGCCCTGAATATATTATTCCGAAACCATTTGACCCGCGTTTGATTGTGAAAATTGCGCCAGCAGTGGCAAAAGCAGCTATGGATTCAGGGGTAGCAACGCGTCCAATTGAAGACTTTGATGCCTATATCGAAAAATTAAATCAATTTGTTTATAAAACAAATTTATTCATGAAACCTATTTTCTCTCAAGCTAAGACGGCGAAAAAACGCATTGTATTAGCAGAAGGGGAAGAAGAGCGTGTATTGCATGCGACTCAAGAATTAGTGTCTTTAGGTTTAGCCTTCCCAATTTTAGTTGGGCGCCCAAGTGTGATTGAAATGCGTATTCAAAAACTCGGCCTACATATTGAGTTAGGTAAAGATTTTGAAGTGGTTAATAACGAAAACGACCCGCGTTATAAAGAATATTGGCAAGAATACTACCAAATCATGAAACGTCGTGGTATTTCCCAAGAAATGGCGCGCCGTGCGGTGATTAATAACCCAACCTTAATTGGTGGGATCATGGTGTTGCGTGGCGAAGCCGACGGGATGATTTGTGGTACGGTGGGCAGTTATGGCGAACACTATGAAGTTGTTAAAGATTTATTTGGTTTCCGCGAGGGTGTTCATGCAGCAGGTGCAATGAATGCATTGTTATTACCAACGGGTAATACGTTTATCGCAGACACTTATGTCAATGAAGACCCTTCACCGGAAGAGCTAACTGAAATCACGTTAATGGCAGCGGATACAGTAAGACGCTTTGGTATTGAGCCAAAAGTGGCTCTGTTATCGCGTTCTAGCTTTGGTTCTTCAGATTGCGCATCTGCACAAAAAATGCGTGATACGCTAACGATGATCAAAGCACGTGACCCACATTTGGAAATTGATGGTGAAATGCATGCGGATGCCGCATTAATTGAATCTATCCGTAAAGATGTGATGCCTGATAGTCCATTAAAAGGTTCAGCAAATTTATTAATTATGCCAAATATGGAAGCAGCACGTATTAGTTATAATTTACTGCGTGTCACAAGCTCTGATGGTGTGACTGTAGGGCCTGTGTTAATGGGGGTTGCGAAACCTGTGCATATATTAACACCAATTGCTTCGGTACGTCGTATCGTGAATATGGTGGCATTGGCAGTGGTTGAAGCACAAACAAATCCACTCTAAGGGTTAATATTAATTAATTTGTGTTAAAGGCTTCTATGGTTTCATAGGAGCCTTTTTGTTGAAAATGATTCTCATTATCTGTATCTTGTGAGCTTGACTACATAAGATGGAAAGCATAATGATTTCAATTAGATTGACCTCTCGAATAGCCACTTTAATGGTTGGGTTATTTTTTCTTATTGGTTGTACACAAAAAATTGAGCCAACAAACGTACAATTGGATAGCCAGCTAACAGCAAGCGACCAAATTGTTGACTTAGCAACAGGTAAGTCTTTAACACCTCAGCAATTAGTTGAGCAGCTTGCTCAATCTCCACGTGTGATTGTTGGAGAAAAGCATGATAACCACTATCACCACCAAATTGAGCAATGGCTTGTACAGGAAATGCCAAAAATACGGCCTCAAGGTGCGGTTTTACTCGAAATGCTGACACCGTCACAGCAAAAAGGTGTGAGTCGAGTACAGGCACAGATGCAGAGTAATCCTTATATTCGTGACGAAAAGTTACAGTCCGCCATAAAATGGAACAGTGGTTGGCCTTGGGAACAGTATGGGGCTTTAATCCGTCATTTGCTAAGCTCACCTTATCCATTACTTTCTGCAAACCTAGATAAAGAAGAGGTGCTTTCCGCCTACGCTAACCCATCATCAATAATGGGGCAGTATTCGACTCAGCCTATTGTTCAAGAACTCATCAGTAAAACGATTGAAAGCTCTCATGGTGGGGAACTTACAGCGGAACAAGTGGTAAAAATGACCTTTATACAGCAGTTGCGTGACCGCCGTATGGCAGAGTCGTTATTAAATGCACCTACACCCGCGCTCTTATTTGCAGGTGGCTACCATGCAACAAGAGCTATTGGGGTACCTTTACATGTGCAAGACCTCGCACCTGACGAATCAGTCAAAGTGTTAATTATTTCAGAGAGAGGGGAAGAAATAGACCATTTACATGCTGATTTTGTTTGGTATACCCCTAAATGATGACTAAATAATAGCAACCTAATGATTTCAAAAAAGTTAATTTTGTGAAGTATTCTTTATTTTCATTAAGAAATGATTTCCATTTTCATTTGTTATTAATTATCATTTGCGTTTATGTGAAGATACATAAGTACATAAGATAAAAATGAGTATAACAACATTTGAAAATAAGTATTTAAAGCGAACGACGAAGATGAGTGGGTGGTTCGCATTGGCAATTGCTCTTCATGTCGCTGTGGTTGGGGGCTATATATGGGTAACTTATAATCAACAATGGGAAGAGCTATTGCCTCCACCATCAGTGGTGATGGAAATTTCGATAGAGTCGCAAGCCGAACAATTGACAGAAGTTAACATTGGTCAACTACAAGAGTTAGCGGTGGCGAGTCAGGCCTATGAGGCTCCATCAGAAGAGAAAATTATCCCACCATTAGCCATCAATGAGCAGGCAGAAGTGCAAGTGGCTAAGACGGTGAGTACAAAACGAATAGCTGAAGTAAAAAAACAAAAGCGTGAAAAGCAGGTGGTTGAACAAAAACAAGCGACTGATTCAAAAGCCAATGATGCCCCTGTCACCAGTGATGCAGCAGCGCCATTACAGACTCAGAAAATTGCCGCAGAATTTAATAGCCAGTCACAATCGATAGAGAACGCGAAAAGGCTGTGGGAAGCACAAGTATTGGGTAAATTAAATAAATACAAGCGTTTCCCTGAAGATGCCGTAAGGCGAGGGCGAGTTGGTCAATCAGCAGTAACATTTACGGTTGACCCACAAGGTTTTTTACTTGATAGCGAGCTGGTGAGTTCATCTGGAACGCGATCGTTGGATAGAGAAGCCTTGCAGGTTTTATCAAGAGCGGCACCTTTACCTGAACCACCTACCGAGATTTTAATCAATGGGCAGGTGACAGTCAGTATCCCTATTGATTTTACTCTTAATGAAAAATAGATTGGATGAATTATGCGTAATAAACTTACTGAGTTTTGTCTTATTACATTACTTGGTTTATATGCAGCAACCAGTGCTGCGGAGGATAGAATGTCAGCACCAATAGCCAAAAAACAACCACATACAATGACTACTCACGGAGATGTCCGTGTTGATAACTATTATTGGTTAAGAGATGACCAACGTGAGTCTCCAGAAATTATCGAATATCTAACGCAAGAAAATGACTATACAAAGCAACAATTAGAGAAAGGTGAGTCGTTAAAAAAAGAGATTTACGATGAACTATTTTCGCGTATGAAGCAGGACGATGAGTCAGTTCCCTATAATTATAATGGTTATACTTACCGCTCACGAGTGGTTGCGGGAAAAAATTATTCTATCTATGAAAGACGTCCGGTAAATAGTCAGGGTGAATGGGTTGTATTAGTTGACGGTAATGAACGTGCCGAAGGCACAGAATATTATCGTATGGGTGCGTTAGCTATTTCGCCAGATAATACCACGCTTGCCATTGCCGAAGATCGCCAAGGGCGTAATGAATTTGCAGTGTCATTTCGAAAAATTGATGAGAGCGAGTGGCAAGAGAATGTATTAACCAATACATCAGGGAATATTGTTTGGGCTAATGATAACCAAACGCTATTCTATGTGAATAAGGACAAGCAAACATTGCTTCCTTATCAGGTGGTTAGGCACCAATACGGTACACAGCAAACTCAAGACAAACTGGTGTATGAAGAAAAGGATGATACTTTTTACGTTAGTTTAGCGAAATCGACGTCAAAAGATTTTATTTTAATAGGTATCACGAGTACTGAAACTTCTGAATATCGGTTAATTGATGCAAATCAGCCACAAAATGATGCTAAAATCTTAAAACCACGTCAAGTTGGGGTTGAGTACTATCCTGATCATTTCAATGGTAAATTCTATATTCGTTCTAATCACCAGCACCCATTGTTTGGTTTATATATTGCAGACAATATTTTAGCGCCGTGGGTAAGCTTTATTGCACCACGTGATGGGGTTGATCTTGAAGGTTTTGCGTTATTTAATAACTGGTTAGTGGTAGAAGAGCGCCAAAACGGCTTAGTAAATATACGCCAAATCAGTTGGTTAACGCATAAAGAAAACCAAGTGAGCTTTGATGACCCAACTTACATGGCGTGGATTGGGAATAACCCTGAGCCTGATACGGACACATTACGCTACGGCTACTCATCAATGACCACACCGTCTTCAGTATATGAAATTAATATGCTGACTCAAGAAAAACAGCTTTTAAAACAAGAAGAAGTTAAAGATTTTAATAAGCAAAATTACCAAAGTGAGCGTATTTGGGTCACAGCACAAGATGGGGTAAAAGTCCCTGTTTCCTTAGTTTACCGTAAAGATCTTTTCAAACATGGTCAAAATCCATTGTTAGTCTATGGTTATGGCGCTTATGGATATGGCATAGACCCTTCTTTTAGTTCATCTCGTTTGTCTTTATTGGATCGCGGTTTTGTTTACGCGATTGCACATATTCGTGGTGGTGGTGACTTAGGTAAAAATTGGTACATACAAGGCAAAACAATCCACAAAATGAATACATTTACTGACTTTATTGATGCAACCAAAGGGTTATTATCAGAAGGTTATGGTAAAGCAGGGCATGTGTATGCCATGGGGGGCAGTGCGGGGGGCTTATTAATGGGAGCGGTGGTGAATATGGCGCCTGACTTATACGAGGGTGTTGTTTCCGCTGTTCCATTTGTAGATGTGGTAACCACAATGTTAGACCCATCAATTCCTCTGACTACTGGGGAATACGACGAGTGGGGTAACCCTGAAAATGAAGAGGATTACTGGCGAATTAAAGCGTATAGCCCTTATGACAATATCAAAGCACAACATTACCCACATATTTTAGTGACGACAGGGTTACATGATTCCCAAGTTCAATACTGGGAACCTGCAAAATGGGTGGCTAAATTGCGAGATATTAAACAAGGTAATTCATTATTATTATTAGAAACGAATATGAATGCGGGCCATGGCGGTAAATCAGGGCGTTTTAATGCACTCGATGATATTGCCCAAGAATATAGCTTTATTCTTATGCTTGAAAATAAAGACAAATATTTTCCATATTTAAAATAATAATTAACCTATAAAATTTAGGTGATTTCAGGCCAGCAACAAGATTAATCACATTGTTGCTGAGCCTTTTCACAGGCACTATTTGGCCTGTGCTAGCGGTGTGAGCGTATGACACTCAGTACGTTTACAGGAATGGTTTAATGAATAATAAAACAATAATTATGGTAGCTGGTATTATTGCCACTAGCTACCAAGGGATCGCTTTGGCTGAAAATACACAGCAGCAAAATAAGCAGAAAGAAGGTGTGGTTAATTTTAGCCAATTAAAAGTTTCAGGTGCGCAGAAACAAACCCCACTAGTCAAAGCATTAGAAAAACCAGGTGCTTATAGTGCGGTTGGTACAGAAAATAAATTGCAGTCGATGGATAAAATTATTCGCACCATGCCCGGTACCTATACTCAAATGGATGCCAGCCAAGGTACGGTTAACGTCAATATTCGTGGACTGAGTGGTTTTGGTCGCGTGAATATGATGGTTGATGGTATTACGCAAAGTTATTATGGTATCTCACCGAGCAAATATACCCACGGTATGCAGCCGAGTAATGATTTTGGCTCATTAATTGATCCAAACTTTATTGTCTCAGTGGAAGTGGAGAAAGGGCAGTTGAATGGCAGTAATAGCATTAATGCTTTAGCCGGAAGTGCGAATTTCCGCACTATCGGAATTGATGACGTCATTTTTAACGACAATTTATACGGACTGCGTAGTAAAGCTAACTGGGGGGATAATGGTCTCGGTTATAACGGGATGGTTGCTGTTGCGGGTAAAACACAATTACAGGATGATGGTTACTTTGGTGGTTTAATTGCAGTTAGTGGGCATAATATCCCCGGCAGCTATAAAAACGGCGATGGTTTTAATAGTGATGAATTTGCCACAGATCCCTCATTCAAACAAAAGCCACAATCTCAATTGGCAAAGTTGAAATATAAACCTAATGATCGCCATGAATTGGAATTCAGTGGGCGTTTTTTGCAAAATAAACTTACCAGCAGAAAGATTAATAGTGAGGACTATTATCTAAAATATAAATACACTCCATTAAATGAATTAATTGACGTAGAAATACTGGCAAGCCATGGCAATAATGAACAAAAATTTCAAGGTGATCCTATTGGTGGAGCCTTTAAAAATGCCATATCTAAAAATAAATCTGATAGTATAAATTTATCCAATACTAGCCATTTTTCTTATGGAGATGTGGATTATAAATGGCAAGTAGGTTCGAAATTAATGAAAACCAAATACAGTAAGGAAGCACAATCGGTTGAAGACCCAAATACCCAGATAAACAATCCATTTTCACCAAGTGGAACACAAGATATTGCCAGCGTATATACTCAGTTTGAAGCGAAATACGATATCTATACAGCGATATTTGACCTTAATTACCTCAATTATAGCGTGAAAGGTTATAAGCCTGCGTGTGATGAAACCGAAAAATGTTTCCCCCAAGAAGCCAGTAATCTGAACATTAAAGATAGTGGGATTAACCCAGGTATATTGTTATCCGCTCAAATCATTCCTGAATTCCAGCCCTTTGTTAGTTACGCACATTCCATGCGTGCACCGAATTCACAAGAAGCTTTTTTCTCCTCAAATGGTGGCCAGACGATGAATCCATTTCTTAAGGGTGAAAAATCAAAAACTTGGCAGGTTGGGTTTAATAGCTTAAAACCTGATTTAGTGGTAGATGGTGACCAATTCAATCTGAAAGCATTGTGGTTTCATACCCAAGTTAAAGATTATATCACGAGTAAAGCTTTTGTACTTTGTCGTTCCAATCCACAGGATGAATTTGATTGGTGTTTAGTGAATGATGATGTATGGGATAAAGAGAATCCACCAATGTTTCAGCGAGCAGAAATGTATGTGAATGACCATCGAGATGTAAATTTACGAGGGTATGAATTGCAAGCCAACTACGATGCAGGTGTATTTTATTCAATGGTTTCATATACCAAAGAGTCAGGAAAACAGCCGGTTTCTATTAATAGCACCTCCTTATTTAGTGCAGGGGATTTCACTCAATTACCTGACTATTACCTAACATTAGACTCAGGCGTACGCTTCTTTGATGAAAAACTGACACTCGGTTCAACGATTACATGGACTGGCCCCTCCAAACGGATTAGCCCAGTACCCGATGGCGACCAAAATGGTGATGCTATGACGGAGAAATATGAGAAACAACCAACTATTGTTGATGTATATGCAGATTATGAAATTAATAAAAACGTTAAATTGATGATGACTATTAACAATGTGACGAATAAAAACTATACCGATGCATTAAATCGCGCAAATTCGGGGGCAATTATGGAAGAACGAGGGCGAAATAACGAAACGGGTAGAGGGCGTACTTATATGATTGGTGGGCAGGTACGTTTCTAACCAGTATATAAATTTACAACCACTTATCCCGTTATTTTAATCGAGATAAGTGGTTAAAATAATCACTTCGATACTCTTTTGGTTTTAACTTTCTCAATGTGGGTAATTTGGCTTTCAACCCAGCCATCATTAAGGCGTGTTTTCAGTGGTTGCCCTAATTTTACTTGGCTGGTTTTTTTCAACACGGTGCCTTCTGCTGTCTCACTAATACTAAAGCCGCGAGCAAGTGTTGCCAATGGGCTGACAGCTTCCATTTTCGAACACGCGACAGCAAAACGTTGACGATAGCTATTGACCAAACTCGTGATCATATTTTGCAAATGATATTGTGTTTGTTGCAACTGACGTTGTTGTTTTTGCAACTGAGGGCGTAAATCATTTTGTAGCAAACGGCGATTAACTCTTTCGAATTTAGCCGTCGAATTTTGTAGTTGCCGAGTCATCGACTGTGCTAGCTTTTGTTGCAATAAATTAAGTTGATTATATTGCCGTGCCAAACGTAATTGCGGGTGCTGTTGTTGTAAACGGTGATGCAAACGAGCAAATCTTTGTTGTTGGCCTGCCACGTAATAATCCATTGCCATTTCAAGGTGTTGCTGTGCAGATTTTAACTGCCGCAGCATTTCTAGCTGGTTACGGCTAACAAGCTCGGCTGCCGCAGATGGGGTTGGTGCTCTTACGTCCGCTACATAGTCCGCAATCGTCACATCGGTTTCATGACCAACAGCACTAATTATAGGCAGTTGACTAGCAAAAATAGCTCTAGCAACGATTTCTTCATTAAATGCCCACAAATCTTCAAGGGAGCCCCCACCGCGACCGACAATTAACACATCACATTCTTGACGCAAATTTGCTAGCTCAATCATTCGAGCAATTTGTGCTGGTGCCATTTCGCCTTGAACGGCCGTTGGATAGATAATGATAGGCAGAGAAGGATCCCGGCGGCGTAAAATATTTAAAATATCATGTAGGGCTGCACCGGTTGCTGATGTAATGATACCGACAGATTTAGCAGGGCTAGGTAGCGGTTTTTTATGAATAATATCAAATAAGCCTTGTGCGCTTAGCGTTTGTTTTAATAGTTCAAAACGCTGTTGCAGTAAGCCCTCACCGGCTGGCTGCATACTTTCAAGGATTAATTGGTAGTCACCTCGAGGTTCATATAAAGTCACTGTCGCTCTAACCAAAACTTGCTGGCCATTTTGTGGGCGGAAAGTGACACGTGCATTCTGCCCACGGAACATTGCCGCACGTACCTGTGCTCGGTCATCTTTTAAGGTTAAGTACCAATGACCTGAACTTGGTTGTGAAAAATTGGAAATTTCAGCGGTTAACCAAATACGGCCCATTTGGTTATCAAGAAGTTCTCGAACAGTCTGGTTAAGCTTGCTAACCGAGTAAATTGCGTTATTTTGTGAAGTCGACATGTGAGCCAGATCAAATTTTAAAACAATGACTTAATCGATAGATACTAACGCAGTTATAGGAGTTATCAAGTTTTTTTTCAAAAAAACGCTGGAAGCAACCGTTTTCGGTGTGTATAATGCCGCGGCAATATTTTATACCTTTCCATAACGCTGCCTGGTGGGATATTGCCTATGTTACGCATTAAAAAAGAAGCACTTACTTTCGACGACGTTTTACTCGTTCCTGCACACTCAACCGTATTACCGAATACCGCAGATTTATCAACTCAACTGACTGCAAACATCCGCCTGAACATTCCTATGCTTTCTGCAGCCATGGATACTGTCACTGAATCTGACCTTGCTATTGCATTAGCACAAGAAGGTGGCATTGGTTTCATCCATAAAAACATGACTATTGAGCGCCAAGCGGAAGAAGTTCGCCGCGTGAAAAAGCATGAAAGTGGTGTCGTCACTGACCCTGTGACAGTAACGCCTGATACTACCATTCGTGAAGTGCAAGAAATGGCTGAGCGCAATGGTTTTGCAGGTTACCCAGTAGTTGCAAACGACAACTCATTAGTTGGTATTATTACGGGCCGCGATGTTCGTTTCGTGACGGATTTGGACCAGCCTGTTACTGCTGTGATGACGCCAAAAGAACGTTTAGTCACCGTGAAAGAAGGCGAAGCACGTGAAATTGTTTTACAAAAAATGCATGAAAAACGTGTAGAAAAAGCCTTAGTGATCGATGATAACTTTCATTTGTTAGGGATGATCACCGTTAAAGACTTCCAAAAAGCAGAACGTAAGCCAAACGCGTGTAAAGACGAGCAAGGCCGTTTGCGTGTTGGTGCTGCTGTTGGTGCTGGTGCAGGAAATGAAGAGCGTGTTGACGCGCTGGTGGCTGCTGGTGTTGACGTTTTATTAATTGATTCATCACATGGTCATTCAGAAGGCGTATTACAACGTATTCGTGAAACCCGCCAAAAATACCCTGATTTACAAATCATTGGCGGTAACGTTGCAACCGCGGAAGGGGCGAAAGCGCTGGCTGATGCAGGTGTTAGCGCCGTTAAAGTCGGTATTGGCCCTGGTTCAATTTGTACAACTCGTATCGTAACTGGTGTGGGTGTACCACAAATTACAGCTATTGCAGAAGCGGCAGAAGCCCTTGAAGGTACGGGTATTCCTGTTATCGCGGATGGGGGGATTCGCTTCTCAGGTGATATCTCTAAAGCGATCGCAGCCGGCGCAGCCTGTGTGATGGTCGGCTCAATGTTCGCAGGAACTGAAGAGTCTCCGGGAGAAACTATTTTATTCCAAGGCCGTACTTACAAAGCATACCGTGGCATGGGTTCACTGGGTGCGATGTCTAAAGGTTCGTCAGATCGTTACTTCCAATCTGATAATGCAGCAGACAAATTAGTGCCAGAAGGCATTGAAGGCCGCGTAGCATACAAAGGTCGCCTAAAAGAAATCATTCATCAACAAATGGGGGGCTTACGCTCCTGTATGGGCCTGACGGGCTGTGGTACTATTGATGCATTAAGAACAAAAGCAGAATTTGTTCGCATCAGTGGAGCCGGTATCCAAGAAAGCCACGTTCATGATGTTACTATCACGAAAGAATCTCCAAACTACCGTTTGGGGCAATAATCGATAAAGTTTCTCAGGGTGGCGCATTCATTTGATTGCGTCACCGATTCTTATTTTTGACTTGAATTTTTGGAATTCTCCTCAAATGACAACAAATATCCATAAACATCGCATTCTTATTCTTGATTTCGGCTCGCAATATACACAGCTGATCGCCCGTCGTATTCGTGAAATTGGCGTTTACTGTGAACTCTGGGCGTGGGACGTTACAGAAGAACAAATTCGAGGATTCAATCCAAACGGTATTATTCTTTCTGGCGGGCCAGAAAGTACGACTGAGTCAGATAGCCCACGTGCTCCTGATTACGTATTTAATGCAGGTGTTCCTGTATTAGGTATTTGTTATGGCATGCAAACCATGTCAATGCAGTTGGGTGGTACAGTTGAAGTCTCTGGTGAACGTGAGTTCGGTTATGCCAATGTCGAAATCACTGAGCAATGTGAATTATTCCGTGATATTCATGACTCTCTGAACGAAGCTGGCAAGCCAGTACTTGATGTCTGGATGAGCCATGGTGATAAAGTTACAGCTATCCCTGCAGATTTTAAAACTATCGCCAGCACGCCAAGCTGCCCATATGCCATCATGGCAAATGAAGAGAAGAAATTCTACGGTGTGCAATTCCACCCAGAAGTGACTCACACTCACCAAGGCCTGAATATTTTAACGCGTTTTGTGAAAGATATTTGCCAATGTGAAGCCCTGTGGACACCAGCGGCAATTATCGAAGACACAGTAGCGCGTTTAAAAGAGCAAATTGGTGATGACCACGTACTGCTCGCACTATCGGGTGGTGTTGATTCATCGGTTACGGCATTGCTATTAAACCGTGCAATTGGTAAACGTTTAACCTGTGTGTTCGTTGATAACGGTTTATTGCGTTTAAACGAAGCAGACCAAGTAATGGAAATGTTCGCAGGTAAATTTGACCTGAACATCATCCATGCAAAAGCTGAAGATCGCTTCTTAAATGCATTAGCTGGGATCAGCGATCCAGAAGCTAAACGTAAGAAAATTGGCCACGTATTTATCGAAGTATTTGATGAAGAGTCATCTAAGCTGCCTAATATCAAATGGTTGGCTCAAGGAACAATTTACCCAGACGTTATCGAATCAGCAGCATCAGCAACCGGTAAAGCACACGTTATCAAGTCTCACCATAACGTAGGTGGTCTGCCGGATGACATGAAACTTGGTTTAGTTGAGCCATTAAAAGAATTGTTTAAAGATGAAGTCCGTAAAATTGGTCTCGAATTAGGCCTCCCGTACGATATGCTGTATCGCCACCCATTCCCAGGCCCAGGCTTAGGTGTGCGTGTATTAGGCGAAGTGAAGAAAGAGTACTGTGATTTATTACGTCGTGCAGATGCTATCTTTATTGAAGAACTGCACAAAGCAGATTTATATCATAAAGTTAGCCAAGCATTTACCGTATTTTTACCTGTCCGCTCTGTCGGTGTTATGGGTGATGGCCGTAAATACGACTGGGTTGTTTCACTACGTGCAGTTGAAACCATCGACTTTATGACCGCTCATTGGGCACATTTACCTTATGACTTCTTAGGCCGCGTTTCAAACCGCATCATTAATGAAGTCGATGGTATTTCCCGCGTCGTTTATGATATCAGCGGCAAACCACCTGCGACTATTGAGTGGGAATAATATAGTTATTGTTGATAACAGTTTTTAGTTATCGATAAATCCAAAGGCATCAGTTAGTTACTGGTGCCTTTTTGTTTTTAACAGTCTTTAGTAGTTGACAATTGCCGATAATTTTGACGGTATATATGACGGTATCAGAAATAATAATGACTAAATTGATAACTTAATACCGTCGAATAAAATATAAAAATGACGGTATCACGCAAAGGAATACCGACGTGTTAACCGATAAAAAATTAAAGAGCTTAAAGCCAGGAGATAAGCTATATAAGGTAGCTGATCGTGACGGTTTGTATGTTGCTGTTACAAAAACTGGTTCTATATCATTTAGATATGATTACCGCTTTAATGGGCGTAGAGAAACGATAACTTTTGGGCGCTACAGCGATGACGGTATTACACTTGCAGAAGCAAGAGAAATGCTAATCGATGCCAAAAAGACGCTGAATGCAGGCATATCACCAGCTTCACAGAAGCGAGACGGTATTACAAAGCGTAAAGTAGGGTTAACCCTGAAAGACTATACCGTCAAATACCTATCAGAAACCCGCTTCGCAGACAGCACGCTAGATATGAAGACTGCCATTGTCGAAAGGGATCTATATCCAACACTGGGAAAACTACAGCTAGAAGAAATAACAACACAAAAGGTTAGGGCCTTATGTGAAAAGATTAAAGAACGTGGCGGCAAGTCAACGGCTTTGCAGATACGTGAAATTGTTGGCTCTGTGTTCGACTATGTGATCGATCGTGGTTATGAGATAGAAAACCCTGTTAGTAGTATTAAAGCTTCATCCATCGCTACATTTGAGGCACGCGATAGGGCAATGACAGCTAAAGAAGTCGGAATATTTTTTAATGAGTTAGAAAATTATAGCTGTTACCCAACACTTAAATTAGCGGTTAAGTTTGTGATATTAACGTTGGTTAGAAAAAGCGAATTTATAAAGGCGACATGGAGTGAAATAGATTTTGAAGATAGGTGCTGGATCATACCTAAGGCGAGGATGAAAGGAAGAAGGGCGCACGTAATTTATTTATCTGAGCAAGCCTACGATATTCTCATTGGCTTAAAGGCCTGTGCTATGGGAAGTGAATATTTGATACCGGGTAGACATGATATTAGTAAGCATATGTCTAATGCGTCCTTAAACAATGTGATCACTGGTGTAATTAAGCGCATTAATGATAAAGGGATTAATTTTGAACCTTTGACAGTGCATGACTTGAGGAGAACAGCCAGCACATTGTTACATGAAGCTGGCTTCAATTCTGACTGGATAGAGAAGTGTTTAGCCCACGAACAAAAAGGCGTGCGTGCTGTTTATAACAAAGCAGAGTATGCAGAGCAGCGCCGCGATATGCTACAGCAGTGGGCTAATATGGTGGATGGTTGGATAGAAAAAGAGAAGGGTAAAATTTAAGAGTTTTATTTTTCTGAGCCTAAAACTTTTGTGGCCAGTAAAGTTGATAGCATCGATGCACCAACCACCAGCCAAAATACGGAATAAAAAAGCCGCTCTATAATTACAGGGCGGCTATCGTTTTCTGCACCAATTACAGAGAAAACATATCCTGCAATCCATGCGTACGCTATCAAAATGAATTCAATCAATGGTCGCCTCCTTGGTTATAAATTGTGGCCCGGTAAGTTCAATGCTGTTATTCGGGCATTCGTTGCCCCAAGAATCCCAACCTTGTGACATGTCACGCGCAAACAATTCTATGCGATTAACGTCACCGTATAATTGTTCAAGCCTATTTTTAACCTCCCAAGGCTTTTGGCTGTGCTCACCTAAGCAACTAAACACAACTTGTTTAACGCTGGCGCTCATACGTTCTAAGCCACTGCCGCGAGTGGCGATTAATACATCTTCACTATTGGCTCTGGTGTAGTTACCACCATTCATTTTGGTTTCTGCATTGAGTAGATCCAGGATGTCATGCCAATCAAACAGGGTTCCATTTTGTAGGGCCTTATCGAAACGCTCATGAGCTAGTGAGTTGAACTTAATCCACGTGAAAGCCTTTGATGTGCGCACGGTAAAACCCCATGCTTTGGCTAGCTCAAATGCTTCTTGCACAAAATTTCCTGTGTACCACATGGCAAGGACTGAGTTTTCTGCGGCGATGGTATGAACTGGAAGGTGTTTTAAATCAAAAAGGCTGGTGGTTTGGTAGTGGTTATTTGCGGCACCGTTAGAAACTTTATTGCTGTATTGCCAAGGGGGATCGCAATAAATAAGATCATATTTTTTCAATCTACCTCCTGAATTTTAGGTATAAAAAAACCCTGCTAGTGCAGGGGTTTTGTTATTCAATTTCCTTTAACGACTTTGTCTCTCTCCACTCTTTTAATAAAACATCCTTAGTGTAGCTACTAGCCAAAGTAGTTGATTTTAGTATTTCATTTAATCTAATACTTAGATTATCAAAATTCCCACGATCAATGTCAGAAAATATATCGTCGAAAATATTAATGATTATTTTAATTTGAAACCTTAACTTATCAGCCTCAGGCTCATTTCTATCTCCTTTTATTGAGTATGGTAGCAACACATCTAAATATTGAGCTGTTTCGTTTAATTGATAATAGATTGTACTAGCATTGTGTTCTCTTTCTTTTTTATCATCCTCGGTTATCTTAAATGCACCAGAAATGGTTGAGTGCAATATCATGCGTAATACTTTTGACTGATGAATAAAATCCGAAGCTTTTTTTCTAACATCGTTAATCCAAGCCTGCCTCATTGGAGCGATATTATTTGTTATCATTTGCTGGCGAAGAGCTTTTTTGTCCGATTCAATTTTAGCTCTTGATGATTCTATTTCATGCTCCAGTTTTTGTTTATCTAAAAGGTATTTTTTCCTCTTCCACCAATTAGTAAGAAAACCACCAACCATGCCAGCAATAAATAAATAAAAAATATTAATTATTTCAGACCACATGCTTACGATATCTTTATCAGTGGCTAAGCGTGAAACTTCACTCATTTGCATTATCCTTAACGGAAATTAAAGCAGGAATCATACTCACATCCATGTGACTAATCCACTGTCAGAATGTCTCCTTAGTTCGCATTTTTGAACTCAATCACCCATACCCAATCGTTATTAATCCAGCTATCAGTTCCGTATATTGCATTCCACATCAAAGCAAACTCAGATGAGTAAGCGTTTTCATACCCATCGAACCCTTCGGCTTTAGCATCGCTTTCACTGATATCATTTACTTGCTGCAACCAAACATCAGTAATCTCAATTTTCCCTTTGATATTACCGTCTTTATCCGCAACGTTGATGATGTCGCCAACTTCACCATACGGGCAATCAGGGTCAATAAATCCATGTCGCCATGCTGCACATACTTGCTCTGATAGTGTGTAGCCATCTTGCCATGCACCAAACTTGCGTAACTCTTCCTCGGTTACTTTTGGTTGTGGATTAATCGGTCTGCGTGTCTGCGTTTTTCTGCCATCCATGACAGCTGCTAGCATGGCATCGTTAAATTTGATTCTGTCTTTCATTAAACCCTCCGAAATATACGTATATCTACTTAAGATTATGTAATGTATATAGCCATACTTTAAATTATTTACATTATAAAACAGTGTGTTATGCTCATCGCTCAATAATGACGTGGAGGCGGTATGGATATTGAAGTGCATGATGTGAAATATAAAGAAGAAGTATATAAATTAAAGCCAATAGACTTAAAAAATAATGCATTGAGGTTCAGTTTTATTGATAATCCAGATTTCCCAGTGTCAATTAGAGACGGTGATAGAGTGACAGTTTTTTTAGCTTCAGGTAAAGTAGCTTTTACAAAGGCGGTCACTAGGATAGGTGGCTTTTCTCTTTTAGATATTCTTTAAAGTAATGTTAAGCCGGTTAATTTCGGCTTTTACATTTCATCTTCATTGCATCCCTGCGAGTTAAATTAATCCTTTCCCTGATTAATCATCACCCCATTCATCAACCCACGCTTCAAGTGGTGTTTTTCCTGCTTCGTAATCATCACGCCAAGCGTCTGCATCTGCTGCGCTACCGCCGTGGTCTGCTGCTACTTGCATTAATAAATCGTGCCATTCTTCAAAACTACAATTTCCATTATTCATATATCTATCTCCTGTTTGCATCCTTGCAAATATATCCTGAGTTAATCGTCGTTTGGGTTATCCCATTCGATATAAGCGCAATCTTCTGCTTCAACCGTTATCTGACCTGTGTTTGAGCATCCACAGCAAGTAACGCTATCGCCATTAAATACTTTCTTTCCGTCGCCTTTGGTTTCAATCGTGCATGCATCGTCATTGCATACATCACAGTTATTAAAATCTGTCGTATCAATTAACTTTTTCATGGTTATATCCTTTGGTTAAATCACATAGGGAAGGGTTAGTAATTCATCCACAGGCATTCGGTTCGGGTTCCAGTACCACGACCTGCGGATATACGGGATTCTTTTGTTACCTTTCGCCAGCGTGATAATTCATCGTTGTACAGCTCTGATTCATATCCACTGATAGCAACCATGCCAGCAACTGATTTAAGTGCCTGCAGTAACTCATGGTGTTGATCGGTAGTGAGTTCAAAGTTGTAATAACGATTTCGCATTACTCTGGTGGATGGAACATAGGGAGGATCTACATAAAACAAGGTATCAGAGCTGTCATGTTGCTTGATTAATTCAGTTGCTGGCTTGTTCTCTATGATCACACCTTGCAACCGACTACATACAGCGGCTAGGTTTTTAGGGTATTTAGCCCAAAGATGTGAAGTCGTTGCATACTTGCGCTTACTATCAGAGCGAAAACCTGATGTTCCACCTGATGAAGCTGCGGAACCAAAACCCATACAAGCACGAACAACCATTCTCCTAGCACGCTCAATAGGATCATTGATATTAACTCTGGCCAGTTCGAATTCGTCACGTGAATAGGGCGTTAAGTAACAAGCATGTTGTAGCTGTTCATTCATTGCTTTATCACGTAACACCCGAAATAAATTAACGACCTCACTATCTAAATCGTTATATACCTCAGCGTAGCTAGGTTCTTTTTGCATTAGAACACCAGCAGCGCCCCCGAATGGTTCAACATAACAACGGTGAGCAGGAAAGTGACTAATCACCCATTTAGCTAAGCGAAACTTGCTACCGTGGTAGCGTATTACTGGATGCTTGATAGTCATTGCTTGGCCTTTTTAGCTTCAAGTGCTTTTCTGGCTTTATCAGCAGAGGATTCACCTTTTGCTTTTGTTGGGTTATTCATGCAAGAGGTGACGTAAGCATTGACTTGATCAAGGCGGTAAACATATTTGCGGTCGCTAAAGTAAATTTTTGTTAATACACCTTCAGCGTTTAACTTATCCAATACTGTGCGACCAAGGCCCGTTATTTTTTGCACTTGGGAAGATGAAATAACTTTTCCCAATGCGCCTAATTCTTCTAAGTTCATAATTTCCCCTAAGGTGGGGCGAACCCCACCACAAGTTTATTATTGGTATTCGTCTTTCATGTCGTTAAGCGTCAGGCTGAATGAATCGAACAGTTCATCACCAAGCTTGCGTTTGTTGGCAGTAAGGAATTGAACAACCTTTTCGAATGCTGCTTTAGCTTCTGGTGAGCCACCAGCAGGCAGGCTGTTAATTTGTGCTTCAAGGTTGTTATTTGCATCGATGCGGTGATAGGCCTGAACCGCTTTATTTTTCAACTCAGTGAAAAGTGCGGTACCAAGTGATGATTTAAGCTCATCAATTTGTAATCGAATTTCTTTTACTTCATCTAGTGTTGAAGCATCAGTAATTGATTGGCGCAGTAATTCAGGGTTAAAACCATCATCAACAATTTCACCTGTGATTACATCGTTATCGCCGCTGGTGGCTTCATGATGCTGCTCAGGCTCATTTTGCTGAGTAATTTCATTGAGGCTTACGCGCTCTTTTGGTGGTGTAACATCTTTGATGGTGCGCTCTTCAAGTTCATCTGGCGTATAAACCCCCATGATCACTTCAGGGCAATACAGGCGAGACCAGTATTTAACAGCCAAGTAAGCAATTTGTTGCTTTGGCATGGTTTTCCATAGCGGTGAGTTACGCGTTTGAACATCGGCTAAGTAAACTGGTTCACCGTACGTAATTTCCGTTTCACCTCTGAGAACTGCACCAACACGAATGTACAAACCTGATTCGTCACGATTTTCTTTTTTGCCTACAATTTTTTCCCAGTCACCGCCGTATTCGTAATGGAAGCGACCTGTAACAACGTTTGAGCTGGTGATCACCGCATTGACCAGTTGAGCTTCATAACCTAGCGTGCCATTAATTAAATGCGTTTTTTGGCCTACTACAAATGGGTCCATTCCCCAGCGGGACGCTTGCATTGTAATAGCCAAGCAATCGGCTGGTTTTCCCTGTAAATGTTTAGGTACCGTCGCGGTACCAGATGCCATTAAATCAGCAATACGGATAACACAATTCATTGCTTCTGGATTAAAAAGAAGTGACATGTTATTCATGACATTGGTTTGCGGTTGGTTACTTAAAGCGACTTCTGACATGATGATTACCTCTAAATTGATAAGCGCCACGCAGTAAGCAGGGCGCCAGAATGGATTAAGCTTCTTCTAATTGAAGTTCTTCTAACTTGCGTGTTTCAAAGTCAGTAAGATTAATGGTGAGTGTTTCGGTGACTGGTGCAGGCCATACACCAGTGTTCATTGAGTTATTGATATCGCGCAGCGTCTTTTTGTACTCCAAGCGACCAAGTTCAAGCAGTTCAGGTGATGCTTCGACGATTGCAACCCAGTGGTAATTTTCGTCCTTGTTGACGAATATCCAGAAGAACTGGTCTAGCATGGCAATATCGCAGTACATGGCAGCGCTTACATGGTAATCACGGTTAATGATTTCCTTGCGGATCATTGCGGTGATAGCATCCTGCTTGTATCGACCTAATGAAGCTGATTTAAGGTCGAAACCAACTCTTAAATTTTCGTCATACTGGATCTCTAAGTCAGGACGTACGCGAACTTCTAAGCCTGTGTCATCGTCGATACCGTAATAGCTAACTTCAACTGCACGGTTAGGGTGAGTAACTAACTCACCTGCTATAGGGTGGTCAAATACGGCTTGCTGCATTGCCTTGCCTAAACGGTACTGATCACCTGTAATACGAATTCGTGATTCATCAGCTTGCCATGCTTGCATTAACTCATCAGCGAAAACAGTGCTAGGGGAAACGCCTTTTATTCTGGCGATAAGGTCCTCTTTCTTACCTGATGTATTCAGTGGATCTGGTTTATTGCGTTCAGTTTCCACCAATTCAGGGTTTATCATTTCCAATTCCCTAATCAGGTCGATTCTGCCACCGGATGTTTTTAAGGGTGTAGGTAAGGTATTATTGAATGTTTTGATGCAGGCTTTCATTGCGGCGGCGGTATGCTTATCTGATTCAGGTATCGTTCTAAATTCATCAGGTAAGTTTGCATACAGTCCACCAATTTCTTCTACTGAACCAGATAGCGGTAATGGCTGTGGTAGGGTAGCGTTATATGCATCAATTTCAGCTTTTAGTTCGTCATTACTCATTACTGGCTGCAATGTAGCATTGTATTTTTCAATCCATTTCTTCATGGATTCAGTATTGGTCAGTGCTTCTGCAGGGATAACTGGCGGAAGGCTAAACTCATCTTCAACCTTTTCAGGTTCTAAAACCAAGGTATGGAACAAGCTACCGAAGTCTAAGGCTTCTGAACGCTCACGCTGAATAACTTTGCTGATATGGCGGCGTTCGAAGTACATCAAGCTGATACGGCCATCTTTCAACATAGTGCTGCTAATGCCGTTTGATGAATGGTAATCATCATTTGAAATATCTGTATAACGCCCTGGTTCAAAGTAAGGCGGTTCATTTACGGGGCATTCTTCAATAATTTCTGGTTCTGCATTACCAGTTTGTTTATCTTCACTGGCGTGAGTAATCACATCAGGTTTAGCAGGTTCGATTACTTCCTCTTTATCAGGTGAAACCAAAGACTGGAAGTATTTTTTACGGTCAACATTAGAGCGGAATTTATCAAGGTTCTTAATGACATGAATGTAAGCGTTGATAATGTCGTTATCATGCAGAAACATCAGCTTTGGTGTTGATGTAGTGGTAATGCTTAACTCAAAGGCTACCTTTTCGAACTGCTCAAACTCTTCGCTGGTGGCTGTTTTGTTTAAGTGATTAGTTAGCTTATCAATATTTTCAGGCGTGTTAATGTTATTGGCCATTAAGATTGCGCTAACAATATTGCTTAACTTGCGTTGTTCAAATTGCTCTTGTTCTTGATTGCTCATTAGATAATTCCTTGTCGGTTTGAATTGCTATCCAAGTGACGAAAGCCCACTCGATACCATCTTTAAAGTTTATAAACTCTTGTCTTTTTCCACGTACGATAAATACATGAAAACCATTTTCGATAAAAAACATCATTTCAATCACCTTTGATAAACAAATTGTTTATGTTTGTGGCGTGAAAAAAATCCAGCTAAAACAGCTAGATTGATTAATATTGTCACTGTCCAAATCTTGCATTCCGAATCTACGGGTTAGCTAAGACATTCTGCGGCTCACAGAATTTAGGAGTGTGATAGCCATTCTGTATTGTTAAAGAGCATTAACCTTGTGGGTTAATATGAGATAAAGAATAAACCATAAAAGACAGTTGTCAACTGTTAAAAACAAATAAATAACCAATATGTTTATCTTTTCTGTAAATAAAAAAGCCAGCTCGAGGCTGGCTATAAATGTAACGCTTTGTTTTACTTTTCATTTTTACTAATAATAAACTCAATAAAGTCTTGTATCTTTTCTTTCTCACATAATGGCAATGCAGCAAATTTTTTATGATCGTAATGAAGAACATCTGAATCATCTTTAGACATGAGTAATTCGTATGGCTTACGACCTAAGGCTTCCGCAATAGCAGCAACGCTATCAACAGTAGCACTGGACTCATTCTTAATAATGCGGTTTACAGTGGCTTGGCCTAAACCGGATTTAACTGATAACTGGGCCTGTGATTTAAAGCCATCGATTAGCATGAATGTTGTTATGTTATCACCAAGTATGCGCCCAATGTCGGTAGGCTGGCGTGCTAATTCATCCGCAATTTGTTCAGCAGGCACATTCAAGTGATCCTTATCCATGTAATACTTAGGTAGCTTGGTAAGGTGCTCAATCTTTCTGGCAATAGGATCGCTAAGCGAACGATGGCTTTTCATGTCAGAGGACATTAAATAACGAGAAATAACATTAGGAGCACAACCAAGCGCTGCCGCTAGGCTCTTCTGTTTCCCTTCGTAATGCTTTTCTATCACAAAGACAAGGTTGTCTCTTCTGATATCCTGAATGCTTTTCACTGTATTTTTCCCTTGCGTTTATTTTGTTCGATATTGTTTATTCTGTTTATCTATTAAATATCAAATTAACCTTTGAGGTAAATTCCCAATTTGTTTATTATTATTTCAAATCTTGATTGATGTTTATCTTTTTAGGTGGTTAATATGGCATTTACAGACTTCAAAACATTCTGGAATGGTCTATCTAAACGTGAGCGCCAGCAATTTGCAGACAGCGCAAACCTGACCGTTCAGTATATTTCTATTCATCTACGCTATTGCAGCCGTAGCGTGTCATTACAGACAGCTAAGCGGTTACAGAAAGCTCTTAACTCATTCGGTATAGAGCTAACGTTAGACCAAATAGCAGACAAATTTATGAAGTAAATCACACTAGGCCGCGAAAGCGGTCTTTTTATGATTGGCGCGATAAACAATAGATCTTTTATGGTTGATTTATTTTTTGATAATGTATAATCTTACTGCACACATAACTGTAATAGAGGTTTTCAATGAAAGTTATTAGTAGAAAAGAGGCGGCAACTAATGGGCTGTCTCGCTTTTATACGGGTAAAGCCTGTGTGCATGGGCATGTTGCGGAGCGCTTTGTAAGTAATGGTGTTTGTGTTGAATGTGCTGCAAAGCACGCTGCAAATTACCGTGAAAGTGTTAATAGCATTCTCAAGCAGGCAAGAGAAATGGGGGTACAGGCATGAAAGCACGTATTAATGAAAACGCCACAATTATTATTGAGCCTGAAACAGATGAAGAAATAGCGCTATTAAAGCTATGGCATCAACTTAACTATTCAGAAAACACAACTTACTGTGAGCTAATCAATACTAGCTGCCTTGCATCAATTGAAATAGACGGAATTAGTGATAACGCTACGGCGTAGAGGTGGCCTATGTCTACATATAAATGGCTTAGGCTCTGGCATGACATGCCTAACGATCCTAAATGGAGAACAATTTCAAGGGCTTCAAAGCAGCCAATTGCATTAGTTCAAGCTGTTTACATTCATCTTCTTGTTGATGCGTCACAAAATGTCACGAAATGTCACGATGTGTCACAACGCGGTCACGTGACAGTCACGATTGAAGATTTAGCAAGTGCGCTGGATGTTGAAAATGAACAGATTGAAGCTGTTTTAAATGCCATGCAGGGACGTGTTTTAGATGGTTCGAAAATTACTGGTTGGGAGAGCCGCCAGCCAAAAAAGGAAGACTTAGGAAACGCAGAAACAGGAGCAAAATCAGCAGCTCAGCGAAAAAGAGAGCAACGCGAAAGAGAAAGAATTCAAAGAGAGGAAGAACAAAATAAAAATGCATGTCACGAAGATGTCACGAAATGTCACGATGGGTCACAACAAGATAAAGATAAGAATAGAGATATAAAAGATCCTCTCTCTAATGCGCGGGAAGATAATTTTCAATCTAATCCGAATGCTAATAATTCTATCTTGAACGGTCGTGTTCCTGCTGGTGGTTTTGGTGTGAATGATAAATTTGTGATGTATCACGGTTGGGAGCCTGATCAAGACTTCACCCAAAAGGCTGCGTACTGGGGAACGATACTCAAAGAGCCGTTACAGCCTCATGAGCTAGCCGAGTTTATAACCTACTGGGGGGCAGAGGGAAAAGCCAAAACACACGAGCAATGGGAACTAGCCCTTGCTAATGGTCTGAAACGCAGTCGATTGAAAAATGAAAAGGTGGTGAAAAATGGGGCAGGTCAGAGAACTAAGATCGATAGCCAATTCGCAGGAAAGCCAAAAGCGATGCAGGAATTCTTACAACACGTCCTCGATAAATACGGGCAAGACGCTGTTGACGCTTTGGTTGAAGATGATCGAAATCTACGGCGACAAATGGAAAAACAAGAATGGCACGGAACCGTCATTGATGTGGAAGCAAGCGCTAAGCGCATTGAGTGACCAGCAACTGGACGGATTGTTTAAATTCTGTATCGACCGCTGCATGAATGGCAATCCATGGCCACCGGAACTATCAGACGTTATTGTCGCGTTATCTGGTGAAGCGGCTAAGCATAATCCGTTTGGGCTTGATCCTGACGAACAACTTAGAGATTTTTTAACCTACTGCGCTAAGCGTAATAACTACCAGAGCGCCGAAATGTACCCATTCAAACACCCGGTTCAGTACTGGATGTTTACAGACCTCAGAACGAAGATGATTGACCTAAGGCTAACTGAGGTTGAATGTGAGAAGCGACTAGACAAAATGCTATCACAATGGACTGAGCGAGTTAGAAAGGGCGAAAAGGTACCAGAGCCAACACTGACACTTACTGATAAATCAAAACCTCGTCCTGCTTGGATGGATTTAATTGAAAAAGGTAAACAACGGAGACAATAAGATTCAAAGGTTATCAAAATCGCAAGCAGGATTAACATACAGGCGCTTTTGATATGCAGGATGATAAATCCCATAGGTTGAATGTAAAAATCAAATGTAGAGCGTTACAGAGCGTTTTAAAGGGTGGTAAGAAAATCAATTCTTACTGATTTTTTATGGTTGAAAAGATAAACAAATTGTTTATATTAACCGTATGGGTTAATCGAATTCGAGGTAATGGTTATGTTATTTCAGGATAGGGTTATAGAGCTACTCAAAGGCGGTCAAAGCATGTCGTTAAAAGCGATTAGAGACCATTTTGAAAGCAACGGTATTAAGGTTCCATATTGCACTGCAAAGAACGCCTTGAACCAACTGGAACAGTTTAATGTTGTTTTGTTGGTAACCGTTGAAGAGGGTGGAATTAGAGCATTTGGCTACAAGCTGAATGATAACTACGAGACTGGTTTAGCTAGACAAGCTAGCAGCAGTCAACGCCACAAGGTGAGAGCCAGTAAGCCAAAGAAAGCTAAATCACCAGTCGTGATACCTGAATATGGCCCATGGTGCCAAACAGGTGAACCTGCGCGGTTACAAATCATGCTCAATAAATTACTGGCGAAGCCTAGGGCGAAGCGTATTAAGCGAGGCTTAGCGGTATGAAAACCTTTGAATATCCAATTGTTCCAGTACCTAAGCCACGAATGACTCAGCGTGATAAGTGGCAGAGGCGACCAGCCGTAATGCGTTATAGAGCTTTCTGTGACGAAGTAAGAGCAAGGGGCATTAACCTGCCTGAGAGCGATTGCCACGTGATTTTTGTTATGCCTATGCCGAAGTCATGGAGCAAGAAAAAACAAGCCGAAATGAATGGTCAGCCACACCAGCAAAAACCAGACAAGGACAACTTAGAGAAAGCCTTACTAGACGCCATCTTTGACGATGATTCGCGTATATGGGATGGACGAGTTTCTAAGGTGTGGGGAACCACTGGAATGATAACGGTAAGGTTACCGGAATAATCGACAATTCATGAACTTGTTACCAATGGGTAAATAAGTGATTGAATTTACTAAATTAGAAATTAGTAAGGTAATTAATTATGAACAACAGAACGGCGACTAGAAGAGTGTGGTGCGCACCAATCACTAACAAGATTTTTTACGGAAGTGTCTGTAATGAGACTGGCAAGGTAGTAGGCGTTAAGAAAGACATTACAGGTGATGCGTTGCGTGCAGTCGCAGAGCATTTATTTAATCAACCTCGTGTGCTTTCGTTCGTTTTGAATAGCGGTCGGATCTTGTCGATTAAGGCATGCGTTACTGATAGCGAAGCGTCTGATAATTCCGTAGAGAATGCGGCTCATGACTTGCTTCATGCGATGCAGCGTATGGTAAATCAATTCTATGCGGCTGGTATTGAATCAAAAGAAGAGTCGCTAAACCCTATGGAAGAAGCGCTGTATCAGGCTGAGCAGGCAATCGCTAAAGCAACTGGAACAAAGGGGTAAGACTATGAGTGAAGATTCAAAAAATAAAACATATGAACTTCCTGAAAGCTTCAAACGCAATCATCAGTTTATGCCAATCATAGACCATCCCATTAGCTTACGTGACCAGTTCGCCATGTCTGCTATGCGGGGCATTTTATCAAACGAAGCCATGATTGCGGTTGTGATTGAAGAGTCAGCGGCGTGGGTATCTCGTGAGGCTTATCTCATGGCAGATGCAATGCTGTCGGCTAGGGGTAAATAACCATGGCAACCATCGTAATGAAGCATCCAAAAATTGATGATTTCCATAATGGCATTAAGCCAATGCCTAAACTATTCCGAGTGGTAAGCGTTGAACTTGATGTTTTGCGTATCGGCTTTGGCAGTGACTATGGCGTCATATTTGATTGTGATGCCACCGTAGTTAGGTTGGTAAGGCGAGTGAAGCACCGTGACGGATGGTGCTGGCAACTGGTTAGAGAGTATAAAGACCAAGAGGAATGGGATTATTGCTTTGAGTCTGACCGTGAGTGTTTGAACAACCTGAATTGGGAATTAGGGCTGTTTTATTAAACAAACAATCGTGACATGTCACGCGAGGTAATTTAATTATGATTAAACGTTACTTGGTATTTGCTGCATTCTGGTGCGTGTTCGTCGTCGCGGTGGGGATGTTATTCAATGGATAAAAATAAAATTACAGAAATAAAACCGTGCCCGTTCTGTGGTAGTCAGGTTGATATCGGTATTCATACTAACTCAATATTTGGTAGTTATTTTGTGTTTTGTAATAACTGTGATTCAACTGGGCCAATTCAAACCACAGAGAGCTCGGCGGTATCGGCATGGAACAAAAGGGCTTCACATGGCTAAATCACCAGCAGAGCGCAAAGCAGCGCAGCGCAAACGCCAGCGCGAAGCTGGCTTAGTTACTCCGCAGTGGCAGGTTGAAACCGAAGAACACGAAATGATTAAGCGCAATTGTGCATTGCGTAGACCAGGGCGCGAACCGTACGACGAATCGGAATACATTCAAATGCTCATACGCAATGATGATGCGCGGCTTAAGCGTGAGATTGCGGAGTTATCAAAGCGGTGTTGTGGTAAGTGTGGCGAGCAACTACCAGTAGCTAATTGCTGCCTATCCGGTGCCGCTGAGTGCTGGAATACTAAAGGGTGGCATGAGACTAAATTGAGAGACCTTGAGCAGGAGAGTTTCAATAATGACTAAAGTACAAAGAGAAAAACTTAGAATGTTATTTGGTGGTAAATGCGCTTATTGCGGCTGTGAATTACCAGAGAAAGGCTGGCATGCTGACCACTTGGAGCCGATAGTAAGAAAGATGACACAAGACATGGAGGCAGCCAAGAAAGGTCAGTTCAAATACAAAGCAACTGGCGAGTGTTACCATCCTGAACGCGATAATGAAGATAATTTAGTTCCAGCATGTAAATCATGCAACATCTACAAATCAAGCAATGACATTGAAGCTTTTAGGCGAATAATTACTAGTTTTGCTGTGAACTCACTAGCTAGAACTCAATCGCTTAGGGCTGCAACTAGATTTGGGATATTAACAGTCGATGAGTCTCCTGTTACTTTCTGGTTTGAAAAATATCAGGAATCCACTAGCTGATAATCTCATAAGGTTTGAATGTTATCTTTTAGTTGGTCATAATAACCGTAGAGGTGATGATTATGACCACAAAGAAACCACGTAAGCCACCAGCAAGAAAACCTACACCGCTTAACGCTCAAATGGAGCGTTTCTGTCAGGAATATATCAAAGCCCCTGATAATCAAACCAATGCAGCGCTAGCAGCAGGCTATGCCGAAGCTAGCGCCTGTAAGCGTGCATCTCAACTTATGAAAGAGCCGCGAGTCATTGATCGTATCGCACAGCTCATGCAGCAGCGTAATAAGCGCAAGAAGCTAGACGCTGACAGCGTGTTAGAGCGATTGGTTAATATGCTTGATGCTGATATTGCAGATATTCTCACTAATACGGGCGATATCAAGCCAATTAAAGATTGGCCTGCAGTATGGCGAAAAAGTATTAATGCATTCGAAATAGCTGTCATTGATGAAAAGGTTACCGTTAAGAAAGTGAAGCTGTTAGATAAGCTACGTGTGCTTGAAATGGTCGGTAAGCACGTTGACGTTAACGCATTCCGTGAGCGCTATCAGGTTGATGTGACTATTTCCCTTGCTGATAGGCTGGCAGCAGCCCGTAAGCGTGCCGCTGGTGGTGAGCAATGATTGATACCATGTCGCCAGAAGAGCAGCTAATTAACGATATCGGTATGTTTACGCATGACCCGTTAAGCTATGCGCTGTACGCATTTCCTTGGGGGGAAGCTGGTACCGAACTCGAAAATGCTAGTGGCCCTCGTCAATGGCAAGCGGAAGCACTTAACGAAATAGGTGAGCATCTACGCAATCCAGAGACACGACACCAGCCGTTACAGCTTGCTAGGGCATCAGGTCACGGTATTGGTAAATCTGCTTTCATATCAATGATTATCAAGTGGGGTATGGACACCTGTGAAGATTGCAAAGTCGTTGTCACTGCCAACACAGAAAACCAGCTACGAACTAAAACATGGCCAGAGATAGCGAAGTGGCAGCGCCTATCTATCACCAAGGATTGGTTTACATGCACCAAAACAGCTATCTACTCCAATGACCCTAATCATGCTAATGCTTGGCGTGCTGATGCTGTGCCATGGTCGGAGAACAATACGGAAGCATTCGCAGGGCTGCACAACCAAGGCAAGCGCATCATTCTAATTTTCGATGAGGCTTCTAACATTGCGGATCTGGTATGGGAAGTAGCAGAGGGTGCTTTGACGGATGAAAACACAGAAATCATCTGGGTAGCGTTTGGTAACCCGACACGTAATACAGGCCGCTTCCGCGAGTGTTTTCGTAAGTTTAAGCACCGCTGGAAAACTAAGCAGATTGATAGCCGTACGGTTGAAGGTACCAACAAAGAGCAGATTGATAAATGGATAGAGGACAGGGGCGAGGATAGCGACTTTGTTAAGGTTCGTGTGCGCGGTATCTTTCCATCAACATCTGAAACCCAATTTATACCCACTGGCCTAACTGATGCAGCAATGAAGCGCACAGTAACACAAGCCGAAGTATCACACGCACCAATTATCATAGGTGTTGATCCTGCATATTCTGGTGATGATGATGCCGTAATTTATTTGCGGCAAGGGCTGCACAGTAAATGCCTGTGGACGGGTAACAAAACTACTGACGATATCGTTATGGCAAAGCGTATTGCTGACTATGAGGATCAGTATCAGGCTGATGCTGTGCATATCGACTTTGGCTACGGTACTGGTATTTATTCAGTTGGTATGAGTTGGGGGCGAGATTGGCAGCTTGTGCAATTCAATGGCGCATCAACTGACCCACAAATGCTGAACAAGCGCGGAGAAATGTATAACAATGTTAAGTCATGGCTCAAGATAGGCGGGGCTATTGACGATCAAGACGTTGCCGAGGATTTATCAACACCAGAGTACAAGGTGGAGCTAAGCGGTAAAATACTATTAGAATCCAAGGTTGATATTAAAAAACGTATTGGACGCTCACCAGGTAAAGGTGATGCGCTAGCGTTAACATTTGCTTACCCAGTCACCAAAAAAGAACGCCACAACATTTCTACATCTAGTCAGGGAAGTAACGTTGTTAGTGATGCTGATTACGATCCATATGCCTAACTAACAGGCAAAAAAAAACCTCACAGCGAGGGCAAATGTAAGCAAAGGAAAGTCACTTGATAACGGGCAAAGGAATATCCGACTAACGACCGATAACCAAAATGTATATCTTGGTTTTATATTTGTCAAATAAGATATACAATAAATCATAAAGTATATTATTGTTTATTTTGCTGAGGTGTTATATGTGCGGAAATATCCTAGGTGGTACCCCAAAGATTAAAACCCCTCCACCAGTTCAGGCAGCGCCACAAGAGCAGGACGAGGCTGTAGTAGGTTCGCGTGATGAAGAGCTACGCCGCCGCCGTGCTGCCGCTGGTCGTAAGTCAACATTGCTAACAGGTGCGCAGGGTACAACCAATGCAGCATCAACCAGCGGTAAAACGCTACTTGGTCAGTAACCTAACGGGGGCGGTATGAGTTTAAAGCAGGATTTATTAAAACAACTCTCACAGCTTAAGAATGAGCGCCAATCATTTGAGCCGCACTGGAAAGAGCTTGCAGAGTATACTCGCCCTCGTAGTACTCGTTTTAACACATCAGAAGTTAATCGCGGTGATAGACGTAATACGAAAATCATCGACCAAGAAGCGGCTAAATCAGAGCGTACTTTATCAAGTGGCATGATGTCAGGGATAACTAGCCCTGCCCGTAAGTGGTTCCGTTTGGCTACGCCAGACCCTGACATGATGAATTATAGCCCTGTAAAAATGTGGCTTGAAGTCGTTGAGCAACGCATGAACGAAGTGTTCAACCGTTCCAATATCTATCAATCACTACCGCAAACTTATTCCGATATTGGCACCTTTGCCACCAGCGCATTAGCTGTGCTGGAAGATAACGAGCGAGTTATTCGCACTGTACCTTTTCCAGTTGGTAGTTATTACATTGCTAATGGACCTGACTTAACCGTAGACACTTGTTTCCGTGAATTCAGCATGACAGTGCGCCAGTTGGTTATGGAGTTCGGGTTAGACAATGTGAGTGAACAGGTTAAAAGCATGTGGGACTCTGGCAACTATAGCCAGTGGATCACCGTCATTCATTCAGTTTACCCGAATTTAAACCGCATCAGCGGAAAGCTGGACGCTAAGAACAAGCTATTTAAATCCGTTTACTTTGAAATGGGTGGCGATAGCGACCGTGTTCTACGTGAATCTGGCTTTGATGAGTTCCCTATCATGGCACCACGTTGGGAAGTTAACGGCGAAGACGTCTACGGTTCATCGTGCCCCGGTATGATTGCGTTAGGTAGCGTTAAAGCATTGCAGCTATTGCAGCGCCGCAAAGCACAGCAGATTGATAAAGTCACTAACCCACCAATGCAAGCGCCTG
Source organism: Providencia sp. PROV109 (assembly GCF_033681625.1). Lineage (NCBI taxonomy): Bacteria > Pseudomonadati > Pseudomonadota > Gammaproteobacteria > Enterobacterales > Morganellaceae > Providencia > Providencia sp. PROV109. The sequence goes on along the minus strand of NZ_CP096320.1, from coordinate 2,608,671 downwards.
CATCGATTAAGAATCAACGAATTTCCCTTGTGCCGGGTGGAATAACTTATCTACCAATAGCTGGCGCTGACCAAATGATTAAGCCGATATTTCAAGTACAGGCCGACATTAACGGCTTGATTGCTGATATTGGTGATACTCGTAATCAAATCAAAGAGGCCTATTTCTCTGACCTTTTCATGATGATGCAGTCTGTAAACACGCGCTCAATGCCTGTTGAGGCAGTAATTGAAATGCGTGAAGAGAAGTTACTCATGTTAGGGCCTGTCTTACAACGCTTGGATTCTGAACTACTCGACAAGTTAATTAATCGTACGTTCGCAATCATGGCGCGTAAAAACCTATTACCCGTGCCACCAGAAGAAATGCAGGGTATGCAGCTTAAGGTTGAATACATTTCCGTAATGGCACAAGCGCAAAAATCCATTGGAGCAAGCAGCATTGAGCGCTTTGTAGGCTTCGTTGGTGGTTTGGCGAATATGAAACCAGAGGCACTCGACAAGCTGAACACCGACGAAATGATTGATAACTACGCTGAATCAATCGGTGTTTCCCCAACTATCGTTTCCTCTAATGACCAAGTGGCTGCTATTCGTCAGCAACGCGCAGAGCAACAACAGCAGATGCAACAACAGCAAATGGCACAAGAGGCGATTGCTGGTGCTCAGGCTCTTGGCAATACCCCTATGGACGATAACAGCGCCTTAGCTGCGCTTGCTGGTGGTGGTCAATGACACAGTTTAATGATTACACCGAAGAGGAAAAGGCAGAGATTCAGGCTAATTTAGAGCTTAAAGAAAAGCTCAAAAGAGAGCGTGAGATAGAGGATATCAAGCAAATAATGAGCACAGAAGCTGGTCGCCGTTTTGTTTGGAGGATCACTAGCTCATGTGGTGTTTTCGATATTTCATTTACTAATGACCCGTATGTTACCGCTTTTAACGAAGGCGCTCGTAATCAGGGGTTGATGCTATTAAGTGATGTTATGGAATTCTGCGCTGAGCAATATCTACTCATGGCAGAAGAAGCCAAAGAACAGGAGAACAATCAATGAATTTATTTCAACGCTTACTGTTTCGTCGCCTTTGTAATGAGGTTCCAGTTGATGGTGGTGAAGGTGGCGGCGGTGCTCCAGCGCAGGAGCCAGCACCAGCAAAACAAGATGCTCCAGCAAATGGTGATAATCCAGCGCCTGCAGGTACAGAGCCTAGTAAGACTGATGATAAGACCAATCCTGAGCCAAAAGGTGATGACAAGAAGCCTGTAAGCGCTGCACCTGAAAAGTATGAGTTTACGGCTGGAGAAGGTCAGGAACTGGACAAAGAAGCGGTAGCAGCGTTTGAACCTATCGCGCGTGAAATTGGTTTAAGCAACGAGCAGGCGCAAAAGATTGTTGACGTCTACGGCTCTACAATCATTCCGCAAATTGCCAAGCAGCAAGAGGCCGCATGGCAAAAGCAAGTAACCGAATGGGCAGAAACGGTAAAAGCAGATAAAGAACTGGGTTCTGTTGAGTCAATCGGTAATGCACAAAAAGCTATGGATCAGTTCGGTACGCCAGAGCTTAAGCAATATTTAAATGATTCAGGACTTGGTAATCATCCTGAGTTATTCCGTATTTTTTCAAGAATTGGCAAGGCCATGTCTGAGGACGGTTTTGTTAGTGGCAGCAGTGAAAACGCTCGCAGTGCTGCGGATGTTCTTTTTGGTGATAGCAAATAAGGTATAGGAGAAAATTATGCCTCAAGCTCTAACATTGGCTGACTGGGCTAAGCGTCAAGACCCAAACAGCAAGCAAGCGAAGATCGTTGAACTGCTCAATCAGTCTAACGAAATTCTTGATGATATGGTGTTTGTTGAAGGTAACTTGCCTACAGGCCACCGTACAACTGTCCGCACAGGTTTACCATCTGCAACTTGGCGTTTGTTGAACTACGGTGTACCACCAAGCAAATCAACTACTGCTCAGGTTACAGACTCTACAGGTATGCTGGAAACTTACTCAGAAGTTGATAAAGAACTTGCTGATATCAATGGTAATACAAGTGAGTTTTTATTGTCAGAAGCACAGGCCTTCATTGAATCCATGAACCAACAAATGGCTGAAACGTTGTTTTATGGTGACACTACTGTACATGCACAGCGCTTCACTGGTCTTTCTGCGCGCTTCAATGATTTAAATGCTAAGAATGGTGTAAACATCATTGATGCTGGTGGCACTGGCAGCAATTTAACCTCTATTTGGTTAGTAGTGTGGGGGCAGAATACCGTTCATGGCATCTACCCTAAAGGTTCTAAGGCTGGTCTTGAACAGAAACACTTAGGCGAAGTTACATTAGAAGATAAAGACGGTGGTAAATATCAAGGTTACCGCACTCATTTCCAATGGAAAAATGGCTTAACTATGCGCGACTGGCGTTATGTGGTTCGTATCGCTAACGTTGACCTATCTAAGTTAACCAAAGATCCAGAAGCAGCAGGTGCTATCGACTTGCCTGATTTACTGATTCAGGCGATTGAGAAAATCCCTAATCTGTCTATGGGTAAACCTGTTTTCTATTGCAATCAGCAGGTTCGTAGCTGGATGCGCCGCCAGATTAAAAACTCAAAGAACGTCAATATTTCTATGCAAGAAGTTGCAGGGAAGAAGGTTGTTTCTTTTGATGAAATCCCTGTGCGCCGTACCGATGCAATTCTCACAACTGAGGATCAGGTGGTCGCTAAGTAAGGCAGGCCTATTGTGCGGTGCCTGAATGGGTGCCGCTAACTTAATTTTGTTGGGAGTTCGCAACATGATTTTAGATAAAGAAACCCTATTTTCTCTCGACCAAGTAGTAACCGCATCAGCGACTGCGACCAGTATCATTGACCTAACGCCAGTCAAAGGTGATTTCCGTGATATCGGTATCGGTGAGCCGTTGCAATTGTTTGCGCAGATTACTGAGCAGGCAACAGCTGCAGGTGACGCAAAAGTACAAATCGTACTGGAAACATCAAAAGACAAAGCGTTTACAACGCCTGTTGCTATCTTCCAGTCATTCGCTATGCCAATTGCGGACCTGAACGCAGGTAAGCGCATTATCGGTACTGTTCCGCATGGTGTTATTAAGTATCTGCGCCTACGTTACGTTGTCACAGATGGTCCATTAACTGCAGGTAAGTTTACAGCGGGTATCGTACTTAACACTGATGCTCATCCTATCTACAACGCCGTAACTAATTAAGGTGTGACATGTCACGATATAAAGTTTTGAAAAAATCATTTATCGCTGGTCGTCTGCTTGAAGTTGGTGAGGAGGTTGAATACAGCGGTATTGCTGGCAGCAACTTAAAGTTGATTGGTGGTGATGATGCTAAACCTGATACTGGCGCTTTGGTTGATGGGGCTAGTGGTGATAGTAGTGAGGTTGTAACCAATACTGTTATCAGTGGATCAGGCGATACGGTTGATTCTAGCCTTGAAGCTTTGCGCGAACAGTACACACAACTGTTTGGTAAAGCACCTCATCACAACATGGGCGCAGAGAAGATGCGCACTGCGATAGATGAAAGACGTAAAGAATTAGCGATTTAATTTTCGCGTTAAAGGGGGCGAAAGCCCCTTTTTCTTTTGGAGATACAGGCAATGAAAATGGTCAACTTAAAAATTAGCACAGAAACTTTTGAGAATTCCAAAGGTGAGAGCGAAACACGTGATGAATATCCTTACGGCCTAACTCTCTATCTGGATAATGAAACGTTAGAGAAGCTAGGCGCCACCATCCCTGATGTTGGCGAATCAATTGAATTGTCTGGTATTGCCAAAATTAAATCTAAACGTACCGATGAGCGAGAAGGCAAAAAAACAACATCAGTTGATTTGCAGATAACGGATCTAGCCTTGGGCTCAGGTGATACCAAATCGGCGGCAGATGTTTTGTTTGATGGGGGTGAGTAATGGCCTCAGAAATCGAAATCTGTAACTTGGCACTTAGTCGCATCGGTAATAGCCGATTCATTAATAGTCTAAGCGAAAAGAGCAAAGAAGCCGAGCAATGCAATTTACACTTCAATCATTGCCGCGATACTACGCTCTCTGATTTTCCGTGGAACTTTGCCAGTAAGCGCGTTGCTTTGGCTGATACAAATAACCCGCCGCCAGACTGGAAGTTTGCCTATAGCTATCCAACCGACTGTTTAAAGGCAATAGCGATTATTCAATCTGGCCAGAAATATCCTCAACCGCACAATGCAATTAATTTTCTTGTGGGTTCGGATGCTGACGGCACAGGAAAACTTATTTACTGCGACCAACCGCAAGCATGGCTTCAATACACTGCGTCAGTCACTGATGTGAATATGTTTGATTCATTATTCATAGATGCGCTGGCATGGCGTTTGGCAGGTGAGCTTGCACGCCCATTAGCTTCTAACTCTGGTATCGGTAGTGAAGCATTTCAGATGTACACAATGTCGATTGCTAACGCTGGTGCTCATTCCCTTGATGAATCATCGGAGCCTAACGACTACATGGATCCATTTACAGAAGCGAGGTTATCGTAATGGCTTATAGCATCATTCAACCGAGTTTTTCTGGTGGCGAAATCGCACCTAGCCTTTATGGGCGTATTGACCTAGCAAAATACTCTACCGCTTTACGTAAGTGTGAAAACTTTCTTGTACGTCAATATGGCGGCATTGAAAACAGACCGGGTACCAAGTTTATTGCAGCGGCAAAATACCCTAACAAGAAATGCCGCCTGATCCCGTTCCAATTCAGCACAGTGCAAACTTACGCCCTTGAAATGGGTGATAAGTATATGCGAGTGATTAAAGATGGTGGACAGGTACTTTATGCAGATGGTGAGCACGAAGGCGAAATATTCGAACTGGCAACGCCATACAGAGAAGCTGACCTATTCAATTTAAAATTCACACAGTCAGCGGACGTAATGACTATCGTACATGCTGATTACCCACCGATGGAACTACAGCGTTATGATCATGACGATTGGAAGCTGGTACCTGTTGAAACGCGCAATGGGCCATTCGAAGATATCAACACGGATAAAGAGCGTAAGTTATACGTTAGCGCCAGTACAGGTGATGTAACGCTGACTGCAACGCATAATATCTTTGGTGCTGAATTGGTCGGCAAGCAAATCTATATTGAACAGCAAGCTATTGATGCTGTACCAGTATGGGAAACAGACAAGACGACTAACATTAATGATCAGCGTCGTGCAGGTGCTAATTACTACCGTGCCAATACTGCAGGTAAAAGCGGAACATTAAGACCATCACACACAGAGGGCATGAGTTGGGATGGTTGGGGCGGTGATGCTGGGATCCAGTGGGAGTACCTTCACAGTGGTTTCGGTATCGTTAAAATTAACTCAGTCAGTGCTGACGGTTTAACGGCGACTGGTAAAGTTGTTTCATACATTCCATCAAATGCTGTAGGTGAAGAAAATGCTACATACAAGTGGGCGCGTTCGGTTTGGAATGATGTAGACGGCTACCCAAGCACTGTTATGTATTATCAGCAGCGCTTATTTTTTGCTGGCTCTCGTGCTTACCCGCAAACTATTTGGGCTAGTCGTAGTGGGGACTATAAAGACTTTGGCAAGAATAACCCGATACAAGATGATGACCGTATCATCTACACCTATGCAGGACGCCAAGTTAATGAAATTCGTCACTTAATTGATGTGGGTTCGCTGGTGGCCTTAACGTCTGGCGGTGAGTATCAAATCACTGGGGATCAGAACAAAGTATTAACGCCTAGTAGTTTCTCTTTTTCCTCGCAAGGTGCCAATGGCTGTAGTGATGTGCCACCAATTGCTGTTGCTAATATCGCTTTGTACATCCAAGAAAAAGGTAGCGCAGTGCGTGACCTCGCGTACTCATTCGACGTTGACGGGTACCAAGGCACCGATTTAACCATCATGGCTAATCATCTCTTTCAGCGCCACCAGATTATTGATTGGGCGTTTTCTATCGTTCCTTACTCAATCGCTTGGTGTATTCGCGATGATGGTAAATTGCTTTCATTGACGTACCTCAGAGAGCAGCAAGTATTTGCTTGGGCACCACAAGAGACTGACGGACAATTTGAATCAACCTGCAGCGTCAGTGAAGGTAATGAAGATGCGGTTTACTTCATTGTGTGCCGTAAAGTTGGTGACGGTACTGTGCGTTATATAGAGCGCTTAAGTAGTCGCTTATTTACCAAGACAGAGGACGCTTTCTTTGTTGATTCAGGTCTTAGCTATGATGGCAGAAATAAAGATGAGTCTAGCACTGTTCACTTAACCACAGTCGATAACTGGACGTACGAAGGTGATATTTCCTTAACCGCCAGCAATGCCATTTTTAAAGATAGTGATATCGGTAACGCTATTCACTTACCTTATTTTGAAGACGATGAAAATAAAACGTTACGTTGTGAAATTACTGAGTTTATTAATACTCATGCGGTGCGGGTAACGCCTAATCGTGATGCGCCTGAATTACTACAGGATAAGCCATTAAGCGAATGGGGCTTTGCACGTTTCCGTTTTGAGGGGTTACAGCATATTGAAGGTAAAACCACCAGCATTCTAGCCGATGCAAACGTATTACCTCAGCAAAAAGTATCTGGCGGCGCAGTGTCATTAGAAGAGCCAGCCGTAGTAGTTCACATAGGGCTACCGTACGTTAGCGATATGGAAACCTTAGATATTCATATCAACGGGCAAGAAACGTTACTCGACAAAAAGAAACTGGTTAAGGTGGCAAGCCTTATTGTCAATTCAAGTCGTGGCATATGGGCCGGTACCGAAAAAGACCGGTTATATGAATATGCTCAACGTGAATTCGAGTTCTACGATAATCCGGTTGATGATGCCACTGGCGTAGTAGAAATTAATCTTGATGCACAGTGGAGCAAAAACGGCCGTGTGTATGTCAGGCAGTCAGATCCATTACCTTTATCAATCCTCGCTGCAATACCGCGCTTAGATGTGGGGGGCTTCTAATATGGCAAAGAGTATTGTTCAAATCGTACCAGCAACATTAGAGCATGCGCAGGCGTTGGTACCGCATGTTAGGCAAGCTGATATTGATGAATTCTATGCATTGAACCTATCAACGCCTGAGGAGGTTTTAGCCTCAGGCATTAACCTATCTACAAAATCATGGGCCGCTATTTTCAATGGTGAGGTAGCGGCTATCTTTGGTGTGTCGCCAGCGTCCATTATCGGTGGTGTTGGTATTCCGTGGTTAGTTGGCTCAGATATTTTAGAGAAGCACCAGAAAGCCTTTCTACGCCGCTGTAAGCCGTTCGTTGGCCTAATGCTACAAATCTATCCTGAACTGCTTAATTATGTTGATGAGCGCAATTACATTGCTAAATCGTGGCTGCATTGGCTAGGCTTCAAATTAGAAGATACGCAGCCCATTGGTGCGCTTAATTATCCGTTTCATAAATTCACGATGAATGCGAGGGCGAAATAATGTGTAGTCCAGCCATTTTAGCAGGGGGCATTCTAGCCTCGGCAGGTATGCAGGCATATAGCCAATATCAATCAGGCAAGTTTAACGCTGATGTAGCCAACCAAAATGCACGACAGAATGAGCAGGCGGCGAATGATTCAATCAATCGTGGCAATGCCGAAGCGGAAAAACAGCGTTCACGCACACGGCAATTAGCAGGATCACAAGCGGCGGCAATGTCAGCGAGTGGACTTGATTTAAGTTCGTCTGGTGCCCTTGATATGTTCGGCGATACTGCGGCAATGGGTGAGTTAGACGCTTTAACACTGGTTAATAATGCGAGTCGTGAAGCTTACGGCCTACGTATGCAAGCAGCTAATGACAGACTGCAGGGAAAAATGGCACGCCGTGAGGGTAATTTTGGCGCTGCTACAACATTATTAACAGCACCAATTAAAGCATACGGTGCGTATCAATTGGCTGGTGGTACGTGGGATCCTTTCTCTGGTACATCTGGCGCGGCAGCTGGTGGTAGTTCAAGTAACAACATGTTTGATATTGCTAAGAAAAGCGGTAGCAACCGTTTTGTATTTTAAGAGGTGATGTATGCCAATTGTACCAACGTATAAAGAACAACAGGTTAGTTCATCGCCTCTGCCAAATAATGGCTTTAGTGTTCAGTCTAGCCCTAATCAGTTTGGTGCTGGCTTAGGTCCGGTTGCAGATCAATACACAGGCTTATTCGCAGAAGCGAAGCAACGTGCTAATGTGGCGCTGGCACAAGATGCATCACTGCAACTTAGACAGAAAGCCAATGAATTGATGAACGATCCGCGCAATGGATTACTTGCAATGCAGGGTAAGAATGCTATTGGTAAAGGTTATGAGTTTGAGCAGGCATTTGATAATGCCGCTGGTGAAATAGCAGGAACGTTGCAGGATGATGCAATCAAAAGTATGTTCGCACAGCAAGCAAAAGAAATGCGGTTGCAGTTTAGCTCGCAGGCTAATAAGCATGAAATGGGGCAAATTAAAGCTTACGAACAAGACCAATTCCAAGCAACGTTATCTGTTAATGCGGAGTCAGCTGCTAGTTTGTACGGTGATAACAATGCTTACCTATCAGCAAACAAACAAGTATTCCAACAAATAGAAGAATTTGGGTTTTCGCACGGCTGGAGTGATGAGCAGATACTAGCCAAGAAACAGGAGTTTAAAACAGCTACAGCCAAGAGAGCTATTGAAAACCAGATAGGCTCTGATTATATGCAGTTTATGCGGCAGAACGGAGAGCCGTCAGATAACGGTGGTATTAGTCGTTATTATGATAAATCTACCTCATCTTCTAGCAGTGGATCTGCGCGTGGAGTTCGTAATAACAACCCAGGCAACATTAGAATGTCAAAGGATGTTTGGGTAGGGCAAACGGGTAATGACGGTTCGTTTGTGACATTCGCTACGCCTGCACATGGCATTAGAGCTACAGGAAAAAACCTATTATCGTATGCTAGGCAGGGGTATGTAACACCTGAGCAAATTATTACTCGCTGGGCTCCACCTGAGGATGATAACGACACTGAAGGTTATATTAAATTCGTATCTGATTATCTCAATGTTCCTCGTGATACTGTTCTTGACCTAACAGACTTAGATACATTAACTCGGCTATCAATGGCGATAATGATTCAAGAGAATGGGCAAGGTGAAGTTAGCAAGCTATCTAATGATGATATTTCAAATGGAATTCAATCAGCGCTTGGATTGGTAAGTTTACCTAGCTCACCTAATGCACCTAAACGCTTAACTGGTTCAGTAGCTTTCGATGCGCTAGACGAATCATACCAAGCCAAATACTTAAAGCAAGCCGAGCAAATGGACAAGCAACGCCAGCAGCAACTACAAATTGAGCTTGGTACCACTATTTCTGATTCCTATGCAGCATGGGAAAACGGTCTTGATGCACCTAATGCGCCATCTGAAAAAACTATTATTTCTGCTTTTGGTTATGACAAAGGCACTACAATGATAGCGGATATGCGAGAAGCGAAGCGCTATGCTGGATTGATATCAGCTGCTAAAGATATGACGCCACAGGCTCAGCGCTCATTATTAAACAGCATCATGCCGGACCCATCTGAAAGCAGTTATGCAAGTAAAATGCAGCGTTGGGAAAAATTCGGTAAGTTTGTTGATAGCAATATCAAGGCACAAGAAAAGGTATTTTCTGCCAATCGCCTGCAGTTATCTATACAGAATAACTTCCCGCTAGATCCTAACGATAAAAGTAATCAAGATGCAGCTGATAGCTATTTTACTAACAATATCGAATCATCATTCAATATTCGAGATGAGAATAGTTTAAATGCTGTAGCTGAAATATCCAGCCGTACGGGAATTATTCCATCGCAAATAAAATCAAAACTAGTGACTGGTTCAACATCTAAAAACCCTGAATTAGTCATTCCAATGGCTAAAATGTACGGGCAAATATTTGATAATAATCCTTCTGCGATTAATGGCCTATCTACTGATGCCATGGCTTACTATGGAAAAATATACGATTTAACGCGCTCAGGTATGGATAGTGAAAAAGCCATAGATATTGCATACAACCTAACATATGAGCAGAACGATAGAACCAAGGCGATTATCGCTGAACAGATGCGTGATAAGAAATATAGCAAAGAAAGAGAGAAAGCAGCACAAGGTAATATTAATAGTTTCTTTGCATTAGGTGGTTTCTCATCGCCAAATATCACCAAGCCAAGTGTTAGTAACCGTGAATATATGCGAGATTACCAAACGCTTTATGATGCAAACTTTGCTAGTACTGGTGGGGATCCTGATTTAGCTAAAAAAATGACGGATGCCCAGGTTAAAAAAACATGGGGTGTCACTTCAATCAATGGTAAAGATGAAGTTATGCGTTATGCGCCTGAGGCTGTTTACGGTACCAATGAGAGCAGCGCAGGTAACTGGATCATAGGCCAATGGCGTGAAGAACAAAAACAGCTTAGATCTAAAGTGTTTGGCGGCATGCCTGATGATGCTGAATTTGTTTTAGTTCCTGATGCGGTGACTGCCCGCGATTACAGTTATGCAATTATGTTGAAACAAACTGGTAGCGATAACATCCCTGTATTTACACCTTTCCTTGGTGATAACGGCATGCCGTCACGCTTCAAGCCAGAGCAATCATCATCACCAATGTACCGTGAAGTTATGGATAAACGCCAGAAAACATACCAAGAAGCAAAGAAAGAGCGTGAGATATTAGAAGGTAACGCCAAACCTGAGCCTATTGATTATGGTTTCAGCAACACACTTAACACCATGTTCGGGAGAGAATAATCATGCCAATTTATGAAATGAACCCAAGTGATGTTATGGGGGCTGATATTGGTTCAATTAAACAACCTGAACCACAATATGGTGAATCAAATGATGTTGGCATTCTTGATGCTGCAAACCCTTTCAGTGATAAAAATGAGGTTTCCAAGCTGCGTGATGCTGCGTTTCGTATTGATAACTCAGTAGGTAGTTTAATAGCCACCATGCCTTTTAATCAGTTCGAAGATCAGGACGGTTATAACCCATTCGACGATGAACGCACATTAACAGGATATGAAGATTTTGCAGACGCATTTATTCACTCTAAATCACCAGAGGAAACATCAGCAATAAAACAGCGTATTAATAGACAAATTCAAGATAGGCAATTGCTGCAAGATGCTGGTGGAGCTGGATTAATTTCAAGCATAGCTATGGGGGTAATTGATCCTATCAACGTTGCTGCAATGATGATACCTGCAGGTACCATTGTTCGTGGCGGCGATGTATTGGCTACAGCAAGCAAATTTGCCGTATCTAATGCACTTGGTGGCGTTGCTTCTGAATTAGCTTTATCTGCTACACAAGAAACGAGAACACTTGAAGAAAGCGCGTTGAACGTAACGTTTGACGCTATGTTAGGCGGTTTGCTTGGCTCGGCGGCTCAGTTGGTAAAAAACAGAGGTCAGATAGTCAGTAAGCTGAAAAACGATGTGTTAGGCGAGCAGCAGACGATACAACAAAATACTCCTGATAATACTAGTATAGGTGCAATGGAAGTTCCTGATACCACATTAGAACAGGAAACATTGAAAGGTCCATCATTTATTAATAGAACAATGAATGTTAGCCCTGTTGGTCGCGTGGCTCAATCACCATCAAAAACAGCACGGCAAATTAACCAGCAACTTGCAGAGAATAATTTTACCTTTGCAAAAAATGAAGAGGGTATTGCATCTTTTACAGCAGTAGAAACCAAGGTAAGAGGATATGAAACGCTTGTTTATAAGCAAGTTGAATCAACCAAAGACTTTTATAAAACCTATCGTAAAATGGCTAAAGAGCGCGACGGTAGTCGATTAAGCCTATATGAATTCAGTGAGCAAGTTGGTGATGCTATGCGTAATGGTGATCGACATGCAATACCAGAAGTCGCAGAAGCGGCAAGAGCCGTGCGTCCTATTGTTGAAAAGACTAAGGATCGCATGGTTGAGCTTGGCATCTTGCGTGAAGGGGTAACTGTATCAACAGCAGAGAGCTATTTTCCTCGCATTTATAAGTTCGACAAAATATTGAATGATCGGGCTGAATTTAGAAATATTATTGCTGATTGGTTACAGGAAATGAACCAGCGCACTGTGTATAAGGCTGAATCCAGTCTAGCTAAAGCTGACGCAGGTATAGAACAGGCCAGAGCATCCGCGCCACAAGCAGAAAAGTTGAACACTGAAATAAAAGAGGCTGAACGCTGGTCTGGTAAAAAACAGCTTTTAATGGATGAGATAGAAAAGAACCGCAAATTAGTTGCAGAAAAAGAAACTGTTACAGCCGAAATTGAAAAGCGTAAAGCAAAAAAGCCAACTAAAAAGCTGGAACAATTAGAGCGTAAACTAGTTCGCATTGAAGAAGCTGAAAACAAACTGGCTTCTTATCAACGTTCTTTAGACATTTTAGACAAGCCGCGCCAGTTTAGAAATGAATATCGCCAATTAATCCGTAAAGCTAACTCACTTACTCGCTATGATAATCGCCGTCATGCAGCATTGCGCAGAATGGAACCATTAGCGCGTGAAGAGGTTGAAGCAGCAGCGGATGATATCATTAATAAAATTATAGGCGCACCATCAGGCATTGTACCTAGTGAGCTGATCCCTGATGGATTAACTAAGCGTGCAGGTTTCACCAAATCACGTACGTTAAATATTCCAGATGAACGTATTAAAGACTTTTTAGAATCAGATGTTAACTACGTAATGGAAAACTATATTCGCCAAGTTGCGCCAGAAATAGAGCTTACCGCACAGTTCGGGCGTGTTGATATGGATGCACAAATCAAGGCTATTACTAATGATTACAACACGTTAATTTCAGAAGCCAAAACAGCAAAAGAGCGCGGCAAGTTAGAGGCAAGAAGGGATGCTGATTTACGCGATATTCGCGCCATGCGTGATAGGTTATTAGGTACCTATGGCGCACCTAAAGATCCATCAAGTTTCTTTGTTAGAGCAGGTCGTATTGCTCGTCATGTTAATTTTTTGCGTTTGCTTGGTGGTATGACAATTTCATCATTACCAGATATGGCCAGACCGATCATGCAGCACGGTTTGCGTAGCGCATTAAAGCCATTGGGTAAAATGTTAACCGACATTAGCGCAATGAAGATTGCCAAAGCTGATTTGCGTGAAATGGGTATAGGCCTTGAATATGCATTATCTAGCCGTTCTAAAGTTATTGCTGACCTTAACGATCCTTATGCTCGACGTACTTTTCTTGAACGTGGCTTGGAATGGTCTTCACAAAAATTTGGTAACTTCACATTGATGAATCAATATACCGACACAATGAAGATGTGGACTGGTGTTGTAACGCAATCAAAGATCCTCAGAGCTGCGCAAGATGTTGCAGCTGGTAATGAATTAAGCAGTAAAGAAATTAAAAAGCTGGCTCACCTTGGCGTTGATAAGAATATGTTAGAGCGTATCGCTCAGCAATACTCAAAACACGGTGAAGATTTAGACGGTATGTTAACTGGGCATAGTCACTTGTGGGATGATCGTGTAGTTCGTGAGACTTTCCAAGCAGCGGTATTGAAAGATGTTAGAACGACTGTAATCACTCCTGGTATTGGTGACACACCATTAATGATGAGTAGCGAATTAGGTAAGATTGTGATGCAGTTTAAAACTTTCTTCTTTGGTACCCACAATAGGGCGTTAGTGTCTGGCATTCAATCTGGTGATGCTTCATTCTATTATGGCGCATTGTTACAAATTTCCTTGGGTTCATTGGTCTATGTATTAAAATCAATGATGGCAGGGCGTGAAATTAATGCTGAACCTGCTAACCTTGTGAAAGAGGGTTTAGACTGGTCTGGAATGATGGGCTGGTTAGGTGAGCCTAATAACCTATTAGAAAACCTCAGCGGTGGTTCGTACGGGATGAGCGCTATGTTTGGTGGTCCACCAGCATCACGCTATCAGAGTCGTAACGGTATCGGGGCGTTATTAGGCCCTACATTTGACCTTGGCGGTGACATTCAAAATATCACTGCGGGCGTTATGAATGGTGAGTTTGATGATAGAGAGGTTAGATCGGTAAGAAAGCTATTACCATTTCAGAACCTTTTCTATTTATCACCGTTGCTTAATCAGGTTGAAGAACAACTGAAATAATACTAATCACAGGTTGAAATAGTGAATTTAGTATAACTGGATCCATCATTAAAAATATAATCATATTCAACCTCGCCACCGAGGTTGATAAAAGCTCTGGTTTCTTTTCCATTACATACTGAATTTATTGCACCTTGCTTAACCATTGATTCAATTTTTGATAACGCCTCTTGGTTTCCATTTGTTTTTAAATCTAATAATTTCTGGTTATATGAAAACCTAACTAACCCAGTTAGCTTTACTCCATCTGTTTTGTATGTAAGCAAAGTCATTTCCTCGCTTATCTTGTTTGGAGTGTTTTTATTTCCACCGTCTGCAACTTTTTTTGCTAACTCGCATACGTTTTCTTTTATAAGGTTGGGCATGCAATAATCAGCTAATGCTAATGGTGACAGTATTAGCAAAGCTGGTATAAGTATATTTTTCATATAGATTATCCTGATTAACGTAATTTAATGAAATCATTTTACCATGCTATTTGTTATCTTTATGTGATTGGAGCTATTAGTTATGAATAAAGAGCAATTCAATGAATTAGAAAGAGATTATTCAAACGCTGAAAGTAACAGAAAGTGGGGAATGTACATATTTATAGGCGCCATATTATCAATGATAGCAAATATATCTTGGGGATGGAGTGATAGCCCTGTGTTTGTTGGTATTATAATAGGTGGCAGCCTAGTGTTTTTGGTTATCAACTATGAAAAATCTAAGGCCTTAAAGCGGAAGTTAGATCAAATATGTACTTCTAGATATGGAAAAATGTATAAAGATTCACTGGTTGAGATTATTCATGATAAATGGATATAGGCATTAAAAAGCACCTCCGCATAGGTGCTTTAATTTATCTTAAATGATTACTTGTTTAACTCGTTGGCAATGTATTCAATATGCGTCTTGATGTTCTCTTTTACCTTCAAACTCAGATTTATGTAATTCATCATTGCTGTAATTTCAATGAGTGCCGCGCTCACGTCACATCCTTTACTATCCAGTGTTCTTAGTAGTTCTTCTACATTCGACTTGCTCATCAACTCCTTTATTCCAGTTTCTGTATTAACTTTTTCTGCGTAATTTTCTGGTGCTGGGAAATTAATTACATCTTTCATATTAATCACCTATGTTGTGTGTAAGTCTTTTACAGTAACCGAAAGAACATCAATATTGTTTATCTTTTTATATTTAAAAGTAAACAATATTCCGTTAATGAATTTTAATGGCTATCATACACCAACGTAACCGAGTGGAGAATAGCCATGACTGTTTCAACAGAAATTAGCAGTAATGAATATACAGGAAACGGTGTAACAACCGATTTTGATTATAAGTTCAGGATTTTTAAAGCAAACCAATTAAGTGTTATTACGTCAGATGCTGACGGGGATAATGTTGTAACGCTACGATTAGGCACTGACTACACAGTGACAGGCGCTAACAAATCGGCTGGTGGAAAGGTGATCTTAACTAAGCCACTTGCCAACGGGCATAAAATTAGCATTGCCCGTGATATTCCAATCACACAAGAAACTTCATTCCGCAATCAAAGTAAGTTCTTTGCTGAAACGCATGAGAATGCATTTGATTATCTCACCATGATTTTACAGAGCATATGGGGAAGCCTTGGATCGCTATACTTAAAGCGCCCAAATATTTTAGCTAACTGGTTCGATGCTAAAGGCTATCGCATTGCTAACCTTGGCAAGCCTAAGCGTGATGGTGATGCGGTTGATTTAGGTACGTTGAAAGATGAAATTGAAGGCATTAACAGCACGATACTGAAAAAAGAAAAGCGCACTTTGCGTGTTGATGATATTGATATTGCTGCGTTACCTAAAGCCAATGATCGCGCCGGTAAGGTGCTTACGTTTGATAAAGATGGTAAGCCCATTGCTGCTGCTCCTGCTAGTGGTAGTGCAATTGATGTAATGAATATTCTTGGTGGTAGTTCAGGTGCAGGTCTTATTGGAACAAATTCTGGTGTCAGTGTTCAAGAGAGACTCGATTTATTACCTAATGAGGCTGATGCAGCAGGAACTGCGCAGCGACTTATCAACGAGCATAATTCAAACCCATCTGCGCACCCTGAGCTGTCAAGATTTATAACCCAAGAAGCTGATCGCTCTGAAAGTGCTGCTATCAAATCAGAAAACGCAATGAATTCAGCAATGATAAGCGGTGGTCTTTATAAGACAGAAGAAGAAGGACGGCAAGCAGTAGCTGATGGTATTAATTTCAGAGTGCAAGGTGCGGATAAAGTCGCAGTTTATGAATATCGACGTATCAGCGCAACACAATCGGAGTTATTAGCTATTTATCCATCAAAGCACTATATCGATGAAATAGCTGAAAGTTTAGCTTATCCGCTTAATCTTTTAACAACTAATGAAGTTCCTATCATCATGGATAGTGAAGAAAATGTAATTTTATCCTCTGATAATAAAGGAAAGCTAAAAGCTACAGGTGGACTGTATTCAAGTGAAATAGATATTGGTGATGGAAACAGCATTGCTGACAACCCATTTTCAAATTTAATGTATGCACTTGTTGATAAAAGTGAAAGGCTGGCATTTGGTATAGATGAAAGCGGGGAGATTATTGTCAGTGCGCTGAAAAGCCAGTCGGTTAATGTCGATGACACATCTATCTATAATGACCCGTTCAGCAACCTAGCTTATGCGATTGTCGATGGCGAAGATAACGTGATTTATGGCGTGACCATCGACGGTGAAGTTGTAGGTGCTACCAGTGCCGCAATCAATAAAGACCCGACAAGCAGAGACCCAGAAACAAGTAATAATCATGCGGTTTCTCTCAACCATTTTATTATGAATGGCCAATCGCTATCAGTTCGCGCTGGTACAGCACTTCCATTGCAAGACAGCAATGATAAAACGTTCTCAGGCGGTTTATTTCTCAAGCAAGACCAGTTAAATAATACTCTCGTGCAAGCCAAGTATGACAATACTTCCGCTGTTATCTGGAATGCCATGCAGCAAATGAAATTCTTGATGTCCGGCGGCATGGATTACAGCAAAGACCCAACCTACCACGATGATTATCAGACATTGGCATCATCACACGGTAATAGCGGAGCAAGGATTGAGTCGTTACGAAAAGGTGGTTCAACGGGGGCTTATGAGGGCGCAATACATGCTGTCAGTGAAGGCCATCGTTTAGCTGAGTTGGCTAATGAGAGTTACTCAGTGCAAGCGTTTAACTGGATTCAGGGTGAAGCAAACAGAGACGATACTGCTGATGCTTATATCACTAAATTTAATTCCATGATGTCGGATTACAAAACAGACATCGATGCAATCACAAAGCAGGGTTATCAGTTCCCAATCTTAGTTTACCAACCATCAGGAAATCAGTATTACGCGCCAGTAGGTAGTGAGTCCCCCAACACTATTGCTGATGCATTTTATCGTTTAGCAGAAATCGACAGCAACATCACAGTGACAACGCCAACATACTGGATTGAGCATGCTGATGCACTACACCCAACAAATAAGGGTTCACTACAATTTGGAATGCAATGGGGGAAGGTTCTGTATAAGAAAGTCTATCGCGGTGAAAATTGGCGACCACTCGAACCTATTAGTATAGAGCAATTAGGAACTAAGACCGTTATTGCTCGATTTCATGTGCCTGAGCCACCTTTAGTTTTCGATGAAACGCTTGTCACAAACCCCGGCAATTACGGATTTGATTTGCGCGACGACTTGGGCGTGTTGCAAATTACATCCATTAAATTACTTAACAACAACTCAGTAGAGCTACGTGTAAACAGAGACTTATCACCAAATGTATTTTTGTCTTACGCGTATTATGGCGTTGGAGGGAATGGCGGCGGTCCATTAACGGGCGCTCGCGGAAACTTGCGGGATTCAGATCAGACAGTTGGCTTAGATAGCACAGTTAAACTTTATAACTGGGCGTTAGCGTTTAACAAAAAATTACCTTACACCAATCCAAAAGGGGTTAAATAACATGGGTACAATTATTCGATTAAAAGATGCAAACTTCACTAATTCAAATCTTCCAAAATTAGGTGACTACGGGAAATTAATTACAGATGATATGCACGCAATGCAACAAATGCTATCACAAAGTAATTATCTCGATGACAGTACAGGAAACGGCAATAATCTTGTGTATATCGGGACAGGTAGCACACCAGTCGACCCCGCGTTTAACAATGGAGTGCTAACGCTCCCAGATGGCTGGGCATCGAAGCAAACATATCATCAATACACGGCAGGTGTTGCATCGGGAAATAGTCGAACATTCGTATTATTGATTAAGCCAAATCTAGTTAGAACTAATTATCTATGGCGCTATAAAAATACTGGCGTTGGTGTGAGTCTGGTTCTAAATACGGCAGGTAAAATTCAAGCAGTATTTAAAGATAAAGTGATGGAAATATCAGATGCACTTTCAGCAACTCGCTGGAACATTGTTATTTTTTCTGCAAGCGAAACAACCGTCAAATGCTCAGTCAATGGAAGTCATCCACAAACAATCATTTATGCAAACAATGGTGGCGCACCTGTGGCACCAAATGGCGAACAGTTGGTTTTGGGTGGAACGGGCACGCAGGGCGCTATTGGTGATTATGCTTACTCTGCTATTTACAATAGAGCACTAACTGAGTCTGAAATGGCGTCAACATTCAAAGCGATAAAAGCATGGGCGCTGACTAAAAAGGGGATCTCAATTTAACTGGTTTGTTTAATCTTAATTGGTTTTTTGTTTATCTTTTTATGCTGTAGTATCATGGTTATTTCTCAACCATGGTGCTACACATGAAAGACAATGCGGCGGCGGTTACAGGTTTAAGTCTTGCATCATTTGCTAGCTTCTTTTCAGGCTTACCCCCATCGGTTGTTATGGGGGCCATTCTTGGCGCTATTTACTTTACTACAGTAGCGACAGAGTTCACTTTCGTTAAGCGTTCCATACTCGCAATAATCAGCTTTGCAGCTGGTTTGCTCTTCTTTAGTCCTTTCGCAACACTATTCGTTTCTATGACTAGCCTTATTGGTGTGAGGGCCGAAGCATATAACATTGAAAGCCTTGATGCTCTTGGGGCTTTTATTGCTTCACTTCTCTCATTAAAGCTTAGTATTAAAGCTTATGAAAAAGCTGATATTCCGAAAGGAGGTAACAGCCATGACATACGATAAACTGCTTTTAATAATCAATGCATCCATTTGTTTAGTTATGTTTTTTCGTGGTCTTTATTTTGTGAGAGGTGGTAAGGAGTACAGCAGATTAGGTGGTTGGCTCGCGTGGGCATTTCTCGGTTACTCCGCATCAGTTCCTATCTATTCTTTCTTAGATCCAATGTACAAAGCAGGGCTTCAAAACCTAATACCTAACTTATTTCTTTGTGCTGCGATATTTGCAAAACGAGGAAACATCATGCAGTTAATTAAAAAGTAGAGGTGGTCAAATGGATAATCAAAAAATCTTTAAAGATAATTATGTTACTAATGGTGCGCGTGGGATACGAAACAACAACCCCGGCAACATTGATTATAACTCAGTAAATAAATGGCAAGGTCAATTACCACTGGACAAATCAATAGAGCCTCGGTTTTGTCGATTCAAAAGCCCAGAATATGGGATCCGAGCATTAATTAAATTACTACAAAACTATCAAACAAACCCAAAGATAAACTTAAAATCTGTGTCAGAGTTAATTAATCGATGGGCGCCAAGCAATGAAAATAATACCAGCGTTTATATCAATGGTGTTGCTAAAGAACTTGGCGTATCACCAACCGAACCTATCAGCATGGGTGATAAAGACACTGCAATAAAAATGGCTAAGGCAATTATTAAACATGAAAATGGTGTTCAGCCGTATGTTGATGAAGTTTTTGAACGCGCATTTAAACTTGTTTAGGTGATCATATGAATAAAGTGATTACAGCTTTAATCGCTCTGGCTATCTCATTTGCCGCTGGTTTTATGACTAGCGGCATTTTTTCTGATAACCAGCAAATGACAAAACAGATTGCCGGGCAACAGGAAGATGAGAAAGACCTAGCGTTTAACATCGACCAGCGCAAGCAGGCTGACGAAGAACAACAAAATAGGGTGGTGATATACAATGAACAGAAAGAACGTGCTACGATGCGCACAGACGATTTGCTTAAGCGTGTTCTTAATCACTTTGACAGCGTGCAGTTCGAAACCAGTGCTGCGGAAACAAAAACTGATGGTACCACTTACTCCGATACCTGCAGAACTGAGAGAGCAAAGGCCAGTGAACTTTCTCGACAATTACGAAGCACACTTGAAATCTATGGGCATGAGTCTAATCGTGCCGATGAAAACACAAGGGCCCTTAATTTATGCATTACCGACTTAGCAACAAAAGAAAAACTACTCGAATCGTATCGATAGATTGCTGTACAAATATTGTTTACTTTTCATTGTGACGGTATTGGTGACGGTATCATAACCCACTAGGTTAATTCTGTTTTATATAAATCAATAGGTTATGCTCGGTGTAAATAATTGAGTGGGAATAATCCTGCAATAAGAATTAGCTGGCACTGGCTGGCAAAATAACGACTTAAGCCCATGTAAAAGTGGGCTTTTTTGTTTTTTAGTCTTTAATAGCATTCGATTTAATTGAGCAAATTAGTGAACACTTAAATTTGAAGTGCAGAAAGGATTATTGCTTCCATTTTTTCAGGGGTAGTGAATGGTGCGAAGCGTTTGAGCGGTTTACCGTCACGCCCGACCAAGAATTTAGTAAAGTTCCACTTGATCCGCTCACCCATTAGACCTGGTAGCTCGTTTTTCAGGTAACGGAATATCGGGTGAGCAGAGCTCCCATTAACGTCGACTTTTTCGAATATTGGAAAGCTCACTTCGTAGTTAATAAAGCAGGTCTGCGCGATTTCCTCAGCGCTACCGGGTTCTTGTTTGCCAAACTGATTACAGGGGAAACCAAGCACCACAAAGCCCTGAGGAGCATATTTCTTGTAGAGTGATTCTAAGCCGTTGTATTGTGGTGTAAAACCACAATGACTGGCGGTATTAACAACGAGAACCACCTTATCAGCGTAGTCTTTCATAGAGATAAGTTGCCCGCCGAGACTTGTCGCTGCTAATTGATGAAAGGGGGCCATAGTAGGATCCTTAGAATAGAGCTAATCGACATAAGCCAATATAGCCGCTGATTGTGTGGTAGGTCTGAAGTCTTTTACCTGGCTATCTTGGCAAATTCTAAAGGTAAAAACAACATACTGGCTGTTCTCCCATTGATTGAAATATTAGATATTAGCCCTTTGCTTTAATCCCGCTATAAACATTCGCTGGCTAAATAATGGTATCAGCCCGTGTCAAAGTGGAGGGAGCTTATGGCATCAGCAACCTCTCATGTTCCTTTGCAACTAACTCATTCAAAAAATCAGCGACAACCCTGATCCTTCGTGAGTGAGCGAGATCAGAGTGAATGACTAGCCAAATAGGTTGGTCACAGCCTATATTATCTTGTAGGCAAATCAGTCCCATCTTTTGGGCAATGAAATGCGGCAAAACAGCCATGCCAATACCCGCTTGGACTGCGCTAAATTGTGCTGACATCGTACTGGTAGTGAGCCGGCAAGCTCTTCCTCTTAGCGTTTTTTCTAACCATTGTGCTGATTGGAGGTGCTGCTGTGCTTCCGACCAACCGATAAAATCATCTTGTTCTAGAGAGCTCAATCTGTTTGGATTTGGTCTACGCTGTAAATAACTCTCTGAGGCGTAAAGGCCAAACCCCAATGTGCCTAATTTACGAATACGCACATTACCGCGTTCAGGCCTAACCATACGCAGTGCAATATCCGCATCACGCCTGTGTAAATTCACTGTCGACACCCCAGTTACAATTTCAATTGTGAGATTAGGGTTCACGTTGGTTAGTGAAGGCAGAGCAGGGATGATTAGATGATCGGCTAAGCCTTGAGCGGTAGCTAAACAAACATGGCCCATCACGCTTTCGCTTTTTCTCCGCGCGGCATTGCCAAATGCATAACCCGCCTGTTCTAAGGCTTCAGCCTGAGAAATTAATGCATTTCCTTCATCGGTAAGCTTGTAACCAAGCTGGTCTCGAGTGAATAGCCGAACATGTAATGCCTCTTCTAGGCGTTCTAAACGCCGAGATGTGGCTGCAATTCCAAGTTTCAATGCTTTAGATGCAGCACTTAGCGTGCCTTCTCGAGCAATCGCTAAAAATACTCTGACATCATCCCAATTTGAATGCTGTCTATCGTTTTGTTTTCCATTATTGGAAAATGGATTGCTTTCATTAGTCATATAAATCTCCATTTATGGAAAATATACTGAAAAACATAAAATAAACCAAGGGAGAGCGATAATGAAAAAACGTATTTTGGGTAATGGACTTGAAGTCTCGGCAATTGGACTCGGTTGTATGGGGATGAGCGAGTTCTATGGGCCGCAAGATGATCAGGCTGCCATGGTTGTGCTACAAAAAGCTATCGAACTAGGCTGTACGATGCTGGATACTGCGGATACTTATGGCAATTTTCATAACGAAGAGTTGATTGGGCATTTTCTTAAACAAGTAGGTTCTGATGTTAAAATCGCGACAAAGTGCGGTATTGTTCGCCGACCAGGTGAATATGAGAGAAGGATTGATAATAGTCCAGAATATATACGCAGCGCCTGTGAAAGCTCTCTTCGTCGATTAGGTGTTGAATGTATTGATTTGTATTATATCCATCGTCTAGATCCCTCTGCATCAATAGAGACGACAATGCACACGCTGGCGGGGTTAGTTGCTGAAGGGAAAATTGCTCACATTGGGTTGTCTGAGGTGAGTGCGGCAACCCTTAGAAGGGCACACGCAGTTTATCCTGTTACTGCAATCCAAACTGAGTATTCGCTTTGGACGCGTGATGTTGAAACGGAAATATTGCCAACTTGCCAAGAATTAGGGATTGGTTTTGTACCTTATTCCCCGTTAGGACGTGGATTCTTAACAGGGCGCTTTAATGCCGAAAGTAGGTTCGAGAGCGATGATGCACGTAATACGCTACCGCGTTTCACATCAGAGAACCTTAGAGCTAATCGCACATTAGCTGACTTTATCGTGCAGATGGCAAGTAACAAGTCATGTTCACCTGCTCAAATTTCACTGGCCTGGTTGCTAGCTCAAGGAGATAACATTGTACCAATACCAGGAACGAATAAAGTTAAACACCTTGAAGATAACTTTGCTGCCGCTGATATTGACCTAACATCGGAGGATTTACTGCAAATAACACAAGCGCTAGAAAGCTTTCAACCTGTGGGTTCCCGTTATACTGCTGAAGGAATGAAAGGTGTTAATGTGTAAGGTAAGCATCATTTTGTAGAGTAATAGAGTTGCCCTGTGCTGTCATATTCTGTGAATGTTATTTGGCAACAATAATTGAGGTATCAGTTTTTTACTGGTGCCTTTTTTTATTAGTACCAAAGACGTTAGAAAAATAGGTATACCATTATAGGAATTTATTTAGGAAAAGGGGCCTCTATGTACGGGGTTAGATACTTTTGTATCTTACAACTGCTTTATCGAGGGTAAAGCAACAGAGCTTCCCGTTCCTAGGGAATAGGTCATGAAGATGATGAGAGATATTTTTATTGTCAAAGCTTACCCGTAAAAAAGCGCCTGTAATTTACAGACGCTTTTGCTTTTCACTCAATTCTAAAATTAGAACTGATACACTAACCCTAAACCAAGTACGTTATCGGTATTCACTTTGTAGTGGTCAGTAAAATCATTATCGTTTAACAAGTTGATTTTATAGTCGATGACAGCACTTAGGTTTTTATTAAAGTCATAAGCTGAGCCGATGGCGATATAATTTACTAATTCTTTATCTCCAAAGCTGCCTAAGTTTTTACCTTTGGAATAGTTATAGCCAATTGATGGGGTTAAACCGAAGTCAAAAGAATATAGGGCAACCACTTCCAAGTTCTGAGTTTTATTTGCTACTGACTCCATATTATCATTACCAAAACGGCTCATATTAAGCGTTTGGCCATACATGACTGCGAAATAGAGATCTTCGTATTCAAATTTTCCCCCTACGTTCCAAGCTTCAGCGCGTTTACCAGTCGCACTGCTAGTTGTGGCATCTTTTTGCTTTGGTGTACGGGAAGATGAGGAGTAACCACCACCGAGGGAAATACCATAACCTAATTCATAAGCTGTAGATAAACCAAAACCATCGCCGTTATCGGTTAATTCATCACCGGATGACAGGTTTTGTTCGCCATTTTTCCCCTGATATTGTAATGCAAAGCTTAAACCATCAATGTAACCAAAGGCATTATTATTGCGATAAGTGAGTAAATTACGGTTACGGCTTAGCATGTAGTTATCTTCTTGATCCATCGTATCCGCTCCCCAGAGAGGTAATACGTCTGTCCAAGCATTGGTATCATAAATAACACCATAATTGCGGCCATAATCAAGGGAGCCGTAATCTGCAAATTTTAAGCCTGCATAAGCTAAACGATTACTATTTTCTTCAGTTGATTCTGATTGGTTAGTTTTAGTTTCCCATTCAAAACGTCCAAAACCAATGAGTTGGTCGGTGATTTGTGTGTCACCTTTTAGCCCCAGTCTGACACGTGAGTCATCACCATCTTCGCCACTACGGCTTTTGGCAATATGATGGCGAACATCGATTTGCCCATACACATCAAGCTTATTACCATCTTTATTGTACATTTCAGCGGAGTTAGCAACATTAGCAGTAAGTAGTGTTGGAATAATGAGTGCGAGTAATTTGTACTTCATAACATAGCCTTATGGATTGAGTGATATTTAGCAATAGTTCCTAATTGATAGTTATTATCATTTAAGCATTTTAATTCGCCAAATAAAAAATGTAACAAAATTAAATATTAGTGAAACAATACGGCTAACTTATTAAATAATAAAAATAATTTAATTTATGGTGATTTCAACCAAATGTTTTATTTTTAGAAAATCAAAATCAATGTGATGAAAGAGTTATGTTTATGTATAAGTGATTTTTTATGCATAAATCGTGAATTATTACTTGTTTGAAATGCTAAGGTTGGTATTATTTAAAACCTATACAAATTTTGTCTATATCAACCCAGAACCCTAAAAATAATATCTTGGTAGAAATCACTAGATATAAGGAATAATAAGTGGCTTTACGTTTGAAGTATCTGGCATTACTCCCTTTATTAGTTGCTGCGACAGCTTGTCAGCAACCAAATAATATCAAAACACCAGTAGAAACTTATGCGACACAAAACCAACCTGCGGTGGTTAATAACGCATGGATTGAAATATCACGTGGTGCATTAGATTTTAATATCAAAAAAGTACAAAACTTGCTGGGGGATAAGTCTTCTCTGTGCGCTGTTTTGAAAGGGGATGCCTATGGACATGACCTTTCTTTAGTTACGCCAATAATGATTGAAAATAATGTGCAATGTATTGGGGTAACAAATAACCAAGAGCTTAAAACCGTGAGAGACTTAGGTTTTAAAGGCCGCTTAATGCGAGTGAGAAGTGCGACAGAACAAGAAATGGCTCAGGCTACACAATATGAGACAGAAGAGTTAATTGGTAATTTAGCAATGGCGCAGCGCTTGAATGCGATTGCGAAAAAACAAAATAAAGTGATCCCTATCCATCTTGCGCTAAACTCGGCAGGGATGTCCCGTAATGGGCTAGACGTCAGTAGTGCATCTGGCTTAGATGAAGCAAAACAGATCGCGGAGTTATCGCAATTAAAAATCGTGGGCATTATGTCTCATTATCCAGAAGAGGATGAAGCTCAGATCCGTAAAGACCTTGCGAAATTCAAGAAAGAGTCTCAACAAGTCTTGAATGTGACAGGGTTAAAACGTGAAGACATTACATTACATGTCGCGAATACTTATGCAACTATTACCGTACCAGAATCATGGTTGGATATGGTACGTGTAGGTGGTATTTTCTACGGTGATACCGTTGCGACAAATGACTATAAACGCGTGATGACGCTGAAATCGAACATTGCCTCTGTCAATCATTATCCGAAAGGTAATACAGTGGGTTATGATAGAACCTATACCTTGAAGCGTGATTCTGTATTAGCCAATATCCCTGTAGGTTATGCAGATGGCTATCGCCGTGTATTTAGCAATGCGGGACATGCATTAATTAATGGCCAGACAGTTCCTGTTTTAGGAAAAACATCAATGAATACGGTCATGGTTGATGTTACTGATTTAAAATACGTTAGCCCGGGAGATGAAGTTGTATTTTTTGGCAAACAAGGTCATGCTGAAATTACGGCCGAAGAGGTTGAAGGCATCAGCGGTGCATTATTTACCGAAATGTCAATTTTGTGGGGTGCAACCAATAAACGTATCTTAGTTGATTAGGTTAATTTTTAATTCCGTATATTTTAACCCGCAATAATCGCGGGTTTTTTTATCCTAAATGTCTCTTCGGATTTTATCCAATATGTCGATAAAATGCGGTTTAGGGGAATGACTATCGAAACTTATAAGCTGATATGTTAGGTTGGTAGAGTCTTTTTTGAGCGGATTGACTCAGAAGGAAAATAAAAGAATTAGAAGGATATCATTTATGTATCAAGTTGATTTACATGCGCATACCATTGCCAGCACCCATGCATATAGCACTGTTAATGAATATTTTGCTGAAGCCGCAAGTCGAGGTGTGAAACTCTTTGCGATTACCGACCACGGCCCTGAAATGCAAGATGCTCCACATGAATGGCACTTTGGTAATATGCCTATCTTACCGAGAATTGTTGATGGCGTTGGTTTATTGTACGGTATTGAAGCGAATATAAAAAACAAGTTGGGTGAGACAGACTGCAATGAAAAGATTGCTCGTCATTTGGATATTATTTTAGCTGGTTTCCATGAACCGGTTCTTGAACCCCAAAGTTTAGCTGATAATACAGAAGCTATGATTGCCACGATCCGTAGCGGTAAAGTGCAAATAATTACCCATCCGGGAAATCCCAAATATCCCATTGATATTAAAGCGGTAGCACAAGCTGCGAAAGATTGTAATGTGGCTTTGGAAATGAATAACTCCTCATTCTTGCATTCAAGAGCGGGTAGTCAAAAGAATTGTTTAGAAATAGCAAAGGCCGTTAAAGAAACTGGCGGGTGGGTAGCATTAGGTTCGGACTCGCATTTTGCTGGGTATCTCGGCCGTTTTGACCGCGTAGTTGAAATGTTGGAATCAATTGATTTTCCGCAATCACAAATTTTAAATGTTACTCCACGCCGTGTATTGGATTTTTTAGAGTCCCATGGGCGTAAGCCTATCCCTGAATTTGCTGATTTTTAATAGTTATTCAGTTATTTAACATTGCGTTCTTAAAGACAGTCAATATTAGGTATAATAAAGCCACAAAAGGTTAGTGGCTTTTAATTCAAGTTATATTGAAAGTTATAATTCAATTTCCATTTGAACACAATTTAACTCGACTTGAGCAAGAGAAGAGTAGTAGCTAGCATGTTTAATCGAAGTAAATCCATGTTTCTGATAAAAGCGTTCCGCATTCGGTGATGAATCTAATACCAATTTTTTAATATTTCGCTTTTTGGCTTCAGCTTTAATGGCATCTAATATTAAGCCCGCAGCTCCGCAACCAGTGTACTGTGGTAAAGTAAATATGGCATCAACACTGTTAGCCTCTAGATTAAGATAGCCAGTTGCAACGGGTTCATCATTTTTATTTACCGCGACAAAGAATGGGTTATTCTTCACAATACGTATATAACTTACTGGCATTTCATCAGGTGTCCAGGTGCTGATCGTTTTTGCATCAAAACTCGTTGTGCAACCATGGCGAATGGCTTGGTTGCGTATAAACCAAAGATGTTCAGCTTCATCGGGAGTTGCTAACCTAATTTTCATCATGATACACCTGCTAATGTTTTTTTATTTCTTTCATAGAACAAAAAGTACAGTTAAAAAGCAAGATATATAACAGAAAGAAAACTAATTTGAATATGGTATACTCACCCTTATTTTTAAATCAGTGACTTTTATGAATTATCAATGCCCCCTCTGCTTTACACCACTTAACTTTATGCATAACAGCTATCGCTGCGCAGAAAATCACCAATTCGATTGTGCGAAAGAGGGTTACGTTAATTTGTTGCCCGTACAACATAAACGGTCTAAAGACCCCGGTGATAATGCTGAAATGATGCAAGCACGTAGACAATTTCTTGATGCAGGACATTACCACCCGATGCGTGAAAAGGTGGCAGAAAAAATTATTCAGTTTATTCCATCATCTAATACTAGTTTGTTAGACATTGGTTGTGGGGAAGGGTATTACACAGACTATTTCTCTCTGGAACTTGCAAAACATTTTGAAAAATATACGGTTCTGGGCTTAGATGTTTCGAAGGTGGCGGTTCGCTATGCGGCGAAACGGTATAAATCCGTTCGTTTTTGCGTCGGTACAAGCCATCGCTTGCCATTCTCAAATAACAGCTTAGGTGGAGTTGTCCGAATTTACGCACCCTGCAAAGCACAAGAATTAAGCCGTGTATTAGTTTCTAAAGGTATGTTAATTACTGTTACGCCTGCGGCAGAGCATCTGCAAGAATTAAAAGCGTTAATTTACGATGAGGTTAAGTTACATCCAACTAAAGATGAAGATTTACCAAATTTTTCGCTAATAGATAGTTGCCAATTAAATTATAAAATGGCACTGACAGGGCAAGAAGCTTATGAATTGTTGATGATGACGCCATTTGCTTGGCGTGCATCAGAACAGGTCAAAGAGAATCTGCAACAAGCTGAAGTGAAAGAATATACGGCTGATTTTTTAATTCGCGTTTATCAATCTGATGCAGAGTAAGGTTATTGCCCCCATATAAGGGGGCACAAAAACTAATGGGCATACATAAATAATTCGAGGTGCTCGAATAAAATATTAAAACCAATACCTATTAGAACCAACCCACCGATAATTTCTGCTTTTTTTCCGAGTAATGGGCCAACATAGCGGCCAATCATCATACCAATAGTTGCCATAATCATTGTCATTAAGCCGATAGTCATTGCAGTATGAACGATATCCACTTGCAAGAAAGCTAAACCTAGACCGATAGCCATTGCATCAAGGCTGGTGGCTATCGCAGAAAAGATAAGGCTTGTTGAGCTATGACTAGAAGGTTTAGAACAGCATTCTTCATCTTTTGTTTTAATACTCTGCCAGATCATTCTAGCACCTAAAACAAACAATAAACCAAATGCAATCCAATGATCCCAACGGATAACATATTGGCTAGCTAGGATCCCGATACCCCAACCAATAATCGGTGTAATGGCTTCAATAAAACCAAAAATAAAACCAGTACGGAGAATTTCTCTAAAGCGGGGTTTATGAAGTACGGCGCCTTTACAAATAGCAACAGCGAAGGCGTCCATTGATAGGGCAAGGGCTAAGATAAGGGTAGCATAGAAACTCATAATAGAACCTCGGTTGGGTGATTCCATATACACATAAATTACCCCCAACCAAAAGGCTTATTTATGTGTCTATGGTCTTGCCAACCGAATTTTGGTGTCCGCACCACGTTTGAAACCAAACGAGTATGTTGATACGGACTTTCTGGTCTTATATATGAAACCAGAACAGGCTACTCCCCAATGACGTGGAAAGAAAGATACCATATTTTATATTAAAGGCAACACTTAATTAATTGTGGATATTAAATGTTATTGAGAATTATTATCAATAAGTATATTGGCAAAAACAAGGTTAATTAAATTTATAATTAACCTTGTTTTTAGTGATAATATAAAACTTATTTACTTATGATTAATAAGGAATTCATAAATTCTTTGTAAATCATCAAGATGTGAAACTTGGATGTTAATTTTCTTTTTTTCCAAACCTATTATTAATACACCGTCTTCGGATAAGTTCATTGTTTTTATTCTGTCATATAATATAAATGCATTGGCAAAATAAAAACCATTCTGTTTAAAGAATAGCTTAGGTGTTCTTATAAACGCCAAATAGATTGACATAAAAATAGTAATCAATAATAAGTAAGTGGTTAATAAATTACCATGGCGTACAATATTTGTATAAATAACGATACAAATTAGAACAATAAAAATAATAGCATCGGCCCGATGTTTTCGTTTTAGATTAATTTTTAATAATGTTTTACCCTTTAGCAAATGCTGAATGAATTCATCATAAATTGCATAAACAAGCATGATCAAAATGATTATAGCAAGAATGGCATCATTGAAGGTCATTTGTGAACCCTTGGATAAGTGAACATAATGCAGAGCTTAAAATTAAAAAAGGGAGGCTGCAACCTCCCAATTCAAATAATGGTGGAAAATTATGGTGCTAAGAAGTTTAACCAAGCACCAAGGATACCCAAACCAAAGAAGCCGATAATAATCCACAATGCGTTAACTTTACGACGTAACAGCCACATACAGGCGAAGGTTAGCAATAGTGGTACTAAACCTGGCATGAGTTGATCAAGGATCATTTGGACGGTGGTAATATCTTCAGCACCTGTTGTTGGGTTTTTGATCCGCGACACTTCAAGTGGAATATTGACATGTGTCCATTTATTGACCAAGGCCCCCATAACAAATAAACCGAGAATTGATGCTCCTTCAGTTAGTTTTTGTAGGAAACCGCCACCAATGTCTTGAACAATATCAATCCCTTTTTTGTAGCCATATGAAACACCATAATAAAGGGTTAACAAACGGACAAGATTAAACAAAACAAAAAACAGAAGAGGGCCAAGTAAGCTACCCGTCATTGCGATACCTGCACCGAGAGCCGCAAATACTGGGCGAACAGTTCCCCAGAAAATTGGGTCACCAACACCGGCTAATGGCCCCATTAGACCGACTTTGATACCATTTATTGCACCGTCATCAATGTCTGCACCATTGGCACGTTGCTCTTCCATTGCCATTGTGACACCCAGAACAGGCGCTGCAACATACGGATGTGTATTAAAGAATTCAAGATGGCGCTTAATGGCTTGTTTTCTATCATCATTATTTTCAGGATAAAGACGACGAATAACGGGAACCATTGAATAGCAGAAGCCTAGGGCTTGCATACGCTCAAAGTTCCAAGAACCTTGCAATAGGTTAGACCGTAAGAATACGCCGCGAATATCGCTTTGTGTAAGCTTTTTAGCCGTTGGCTTAGTGATATCTACCATTATACGTTCCTCCTAGTCTAGCTCATTATCAAGGTTGTTATTGCTACTATTTCCTTGGGTAACAACAGTTTGCGATTTATTGTATTTTGGACTGAGTTGGATATATAAAATAGCCATAACAGTACCGATAACCCCAAGAGCAACCAGGTTGAAGTCAGTAAATGCCGCGGTAACAAAGCCTAAGTAGAAGAACGGCATTAAGTAGCCTGCACGCATCATATTGATAACCATCGCATAACCGACGACAACAATCATACCACCAGCAATATTCAGGCCGTCAGTAACAACTTGCGGGATAGAATCCAACATTTGTTGTACTTCTGATGTACCAACAGAAATGGCGACAATTAACGCAGGTATTGCGATACGCATGGCTTGCAGTAATAAAGCTGAGATATGGATAAAGCCAATTGCAGTTAGATTACCATTGAGGGCGGCTTTATCAGCAGCATGTTGGAATGCAACCGTTACAGTACGAACAATAATGGTTAATACTTGTCCCGCTGCTGCGAGTGGGATGGCGATGGCAATACCTGCACCAATGCTTTGACCACCAGCAATAACGAGAATCGTTGAAATGATAGAAGCTAAAGCGGCATCAGGTGCAACGGCAGCACCGATATTCATCCACCCAAGTGCGATCATTTCTAATGTACCGCCGATGATGATACCCGTTTTCATATCTCCCAAAACAATACCTATAAGCGTACAGGCAATGAGAGGACGGTGAAATTGGAATTCATCAAGGATTGATCCCATCCCCGCGATACACGCGACGATGAAGACCATTACTATTTGAACAACGGTAAGTTCCATTGTTTAATCTCCTGTAACCAAAAGTTTTAAAATCTGTTTTGAGTAATGGATTAAAATTAATATAAAAAATGGCTATAAAAATTATTTTTTGAGCTTATTAATCAAGTCCATCATATAAACTTTGCTATCTGATGAGACTTTCCTAACTTCAAGTTCAATCTTTTTGTCGTTCAAATAATTAAATGCATCAATGTCTTCTTGGTTGATAGAAACGGCATTTGTGACCATTGTTTTGCCATCATGGTATGCCATTCCACCAATATTAACGGACTTGACGTCAACACCTTCTTCGACGATACGCTTAACATCAGTTGGATTAGTGAAAAGCAACATAACGCGCTCACCAGCGTATTTCGGGTTATTGTAAACGCGAATACATTTAGCAACATCGACAACATGTGCAGTGACACCTGGTGGTGCGACTTGTTTTAACAATGTAGAGCGAACTTGGTCTTTTGCTACGTCATCACTGACCACAATAATGCGCTTAACTTGGGTTTCTTTCGTCCAGCGTGTTGCGACTTGCCCGTGAATTAATCTGTCATCAATACGAGCAAGTGCGATTACCATATGTTCACCGGGGCCGGCTTTCACTGGTGCAGGGGCAGGAGTACTCGAGACTACAGGAGCAGGTTCAGCTTCAGCTTCAACTTCTTTGAATTTAAATGAACGAACACCACCACGACCCGTTTCTAGGGCGACAGTGATAAGTTCATTCATTGATGGGTTATCGTCACGGCACATGAATGTTTCAACTAACATTGGAACATTTACACCCGTGATAATGTCATAATTATCATGTTCATTAACAATGCGACTAGCCGCGTTAAATGGACTGCCTCCCCATGTATCAACAAGGAATAAGACACCCTTTGATGTATCTAAATCAGTTAGCTTTTGGGTGTACTTATCAAATAGGGTATCTGCGTTTTCCCCAGGGATAAAATCAATAAACGACACATTATCTTGTTCGCCTATTAACATTTCGGTTGTTCGAAGAAGCTGCTCTGCAGCGACTCCGTGTGTACCAATCATAATAGCTATACTCACTATTTTTCCCTCATAGATAGATAAAACAAAACATTATCTGTCGATAAAATGGACACTTAAGTTAGACTCCTTTTTATCAGTTTCCCCTGTATGATAATTTTAGCTGAATAATTACAAACGTCTTATAATAGCCATAAACTCATTTATGGCACTGTTAGTATCAATTACATTATTAGCATATCATCTGAGTTATGGTCAAATCTGGTGTACGAGCATCAGGCGGTTTTCCTGTCTGACTGCTCCATTACTTGTTCGCCGTCTTGGAATTTAACGTTATTGACCACGAGGGTTAGCAGTTGAAATCCTTTCAGGCGGTTCCAGCGCTTCTGCGCTGATTGCAGCAATTTATAAACCATTGCTAGGGTTGTGTTTCTTGAACCGCAGTTGCGGGTTTTGCTGGTTCTTAAACGTACTGTAGCGAAGGCAGATTCAATTGGGTTGGTGGTGCGTATACTCACCCAATGTTCTGCTGGAAAATCGTAGAAAGCCAACATGCTCTCACGGTCTTTAGCTAAGCATTCCATTGCGCGTGGGTACTTAGCAGTAAACCTTTCCAGCGCTATATCAAAGGCTTTATGAGCCTTCTCACGCGTCTCTGCCATCCAGATATCATGCAGTGCTTCTTTTACTTTGGGTTGCACTGCCTTGGGCAGTTTGTTGAGCACATTGGCCGTCTTATGCACCCAGCAACGTTGCTGTTTGGTCTGCGGGTATACTTTGCTCAGAGCCTTCCAGAAGCCCAGAGCGCCGTCAGCTGTTGCCAGCTTTGGGCAGGTCGTAAGCCCACGCGCAACCAGGCCATTCAGCAGCTCAAGCCAGCTGGCTTCGGACTCGCGATAGCCTTCTTCAACAGCAATCAGTTCCTTGCGGCCATGCTCTGTCACGCCCATCACCACCAGCAAGCACAAACGGTCATCGAGGCGGACGTTGCTGTAAATACCGTCAACCCAAAGGTACGCGTAGCGCTTGTCACTCAAATCGCGCTGTCGCCACTCTCGGTGCTCATCAATCCAGCGTTCCTTGAGCCTGGAAATGGTGTTAGCTGACAGACCTTTGGCATTCTCACCCAGCAAGGCTGCAAGGGCTTCTTGGTAGTCTCCAGTGGAAATACCTTTGAGATACAGCCACGGTAATAACTCTTCAACGCTGCGGGCACGCTTGAGGTATGGCGGTAGCAGTGCGCTGGTAAAACGAATACCAGAGCCGCTACGATCACGCACTTTTGGCACCTTGATATCAACATCGCCAATGCCCGTTTGGATGCTGCGCTCAGGCAAATAGCCGTTACGCACCACAGCTTTGCGGCCATCGGGTAAACGCAGTTCTTCATGAGCTTGCAGCAGTTGCTGCAGCTCTACTTCAACTGCTTGCGCAATGAGCTGACGAGCACCATTACGCAATAAAGCAGTTAGCACATCAGTGCCAGTTTCATCTGGTTGTGAAAGAACATTCAGGGTAATATTTGTCATGGCGTATCGCTCTACTGTTAATTATTTCTTGGAGGAAACAATCAACAGGATACGCCACCCTCTTTTCCCCTCATACACCACAAATGACTATAGCTCATATCATCTTGCATTATCCTAAAAACTTGTTTCGCGTCAGAAAAATAAGAATACACCTAAAAATTGATATCGAATTGCATTTTTCTGCTATTTATTTTAATTAAATAAAATAAATAATCTGATTATTTTGTTTTTGCTGGTTTCTTTTTGTGTTATCGGTAACAAAAAAAGTAAATAAAATAGTGCCATATTGATTTTTAGAGTGAAAATTAATCAATTTTTAGTGGAAATTAGTTATCTCTTGTTCAGCACAAAACAATCTTTAGCACAAAATAGTATGAATTTCGTTTTGATGTGATGTGTTGAGTATAAGAAAACTGAGTTAATTCAATGAAAAAATTATGGGTAATTGATTAGGTGAATTGGAGCGTTTAGGAAGAGAAAGGTGACTAAAAAATAAAGAAAACTTTTTAATGCAGATTAAAAAAGCACCCTCAAAATACTGTTCAAAGACATAACAGTATAGGAAAGGGTGCTTAAGGCCTAAATTAATTGAGAATAAAATTAGTCACATTGTACTTTGATGGCTAGCCCGCCTCGGGATGTCTCACGATATTTCGCATTCATGTCTTTCCCGGTTTCGTACATAGTTTCAATGACTTTATCAAGTGAAACCCGTGGCTCACTTGTTCTGCGTAGGGCCATACGTGTGGCATTCACCGCTTTAACAGATGCGATTGCATTACGCTCAATACAAGGAACTTGCACTTGACCAGCAACCGGGTCACAAGTTAGACCTAAATTGTGTTCCATGCCGATTTCAGCAGCGATACAAACTTGCTCAGGGCTACCGCCAAATAATTCGGCCAGACCAGCTGCAGCCATAGAGCATGCCACACCGACCTCCCCTTGGCAGCCAACTTCAGCTCCTGAAATGGAAGCATTCATTTTGTATAAAATACCAATGGCGCCTGAAGCTAAGAAATAACGCATATACAGCTCTGGCGTTACCGGTTCTATGCAATGATTATAATACGCTAAAACGGCAGGTACGATACCACACGCACCGTTAGTCGGTGCTGTTACAACACGGCCGCCTGCTGCATTTTCCTCATTCACTGCTAAGGCATACATATTGATCAGGTCAACCACATTCATAGGGTCATTAGATAGCTTACTTGATGAAGTGACCATTCGGTTTAGTGCCGGTGCACGGCGAGGAACACGCAATGGGCCCGGCAATACACCTTCGGTGCTTAAACCACGCTCAATACAGGCTTGCATTGTCTGCCATACATCAGCGAAATAGGCTTCGATCTCTTCTTTAGAATGAAGATCTAACTCATTTTTCATCATTAAGCTAGAAATCGAAAGGCCTGATTTTTTACAATTTAGTAGTAGCTCTTCCGCAGAGTTAAACGGATAAGAGACCGGTTTGCTATCAAGAGTAGATTCGCCAAAATGCTCTGCATCGACAATGAAACCACCACCAATGGAATAATAAGTTTTGGTGTAAATTTCTTCATTACCTGCAAAAGCATGAATTGTCATGCCATTTTCATGCAATGGCAGATTGTCTTGACGAAAATTCATGCCACCTTCATTAGGGAAGTCAACGACCTGAAGACCATTCGCTAATGATAACTTTTCTGTTTCTTCTACATTTTTGATAAAAGTTGGGATGGATTCAATGTCGACAGTGGCAGGTAAGTTACCTGCTAGCCCCATAATAATGGCGATATCAGTATGGTGCCCTTTTCCAGTAAGCGATAATGACCCATAAACATCCACAGAAATACGAGTGACGTTAGGTAATAAATTTTTGCTTACTAAATCATCGACAAATTCTTTCCCAGCTTTCATTGGACCAACGGTATGAGAGCTTGAAGGGCCTATGCCCACTTTAAACATGTCGAAAACGCTTATCACGCAGGACTCCTTAAAAAAAAAATGAAAATGTAGTGCATTATTTTAAAAGGCGCTACTTTACTGTTATTTAGTAGTGTTAACCAGTAAGTTTAAAGTATTTTTTGAAATAAGGTAGTTGCTGAAGGGTAATTGATTGTAAATAGCACAAAATGTCTGTGATGTGGCTAAAAAAGCGACAAGTGGTAGACGTATATTTTGTCATATATGACGTGATATTTTGTCATCTTAAATAGATTTTACTGCAATAGTAACATTGTATGGTGAAAAATTGTGTTAAACGTTAATCCAATTGCAAAGCAAGTTGGTGAATAATTGAAGCGGTTAACCCCCAAACTAAATGCCCCTTATACCAATAAAAAAAGATGCGGTTATGCCGCCCTGAACGGTTAATATCGACATATTTATGGCGTTGTAATGAAAGGGCATCAAATAAGGGAACTTCAAAGATAGCAGCGACTTCACTAGGGTTGGCTTGGTATTGAATGTTATTTGGTACCAAACCAACGATTGGCGTAACTTCATAGCCACCATAACTTTGCAAGGGGCTTAACTGACCCAGTACCGTGACTTTTTCAGGAGGGATGGCCACTTCTTCATATGCTTCACGCAGTGCGGTATTCACAAGCGTACCGTCCTCCGGGTCACTTGCCCCTCCTGGAAATGCGACCTGACCTGCATGGGAGCGTAAAAAAGGAGACCTTTGGGTGAGAAGTAATGTTGGGTTTGGTTTATTGATAATGGGTAAAAGAACAGCCGCCGATTTACCCGCCTTAGCTTCAAATTGGCGGGTAGCCGGCAAAGTAAACTGAAAACGATTGATAAAGTTATTCAGTTCAGTCATCGTTATTGAGCGCTCCTAATAAAGGTAAAATCAGGCTTAATTTATCAAAGGTTTCTTGGTACTCTTTGTCTGCTTGGCTATCTGCAACGATACCACCGCCAGCCCAACAATAAACCTGCTTTTTATATGTCAGTAAAGTACGAATAGTAATATTGCTGTCCATATTACCATTGAAACTAATATAGCCGATTGCTCCACAATAGCCATGTCGGCGATGGGGCTCTAATTCTTCAATTATCTCCATTGCACGCACTTTTGGTGCGCCGGTTATTGAACCCCCAGGAAAACACGCTCGTAATAAATCAGTTGCACGGTATTGGCTATCTAGCTTTGCCGTGACGGTACTAACCAGATGATGTACTGCCGGGAAAGCTTCAACAGCAAATAATTCAGGAACACTGACCGTGCCCGGTTTGGCAACACGACCAATATCATTGCGTAGCAAGTCAACAATCATCAAGTTTTCTGCGCGGTCTTTGACTGAATTAGCCAGTTTTTCAGCTTGTGCAAGATCATCTTGTTCATTATCTAGGCGCGGAAGCGTTCCTTTTATTGGGCGGGTTTGAATATCCCCATCTTGCAGAAAGATAAAACGTTCCGGTGAAATACTGATAACCGCATTTTCGGGGAGACGTATAAATGAAGAGAAGGGAGCTCCATTGCGCTCAAGTAGCGCTAAAAACGCATTCCATTCATCTCCTTTATACTTAGCTTTAAATCTTTGTGCTAAATTAATTTGATAACAATCACCATTACGTAAATATTCATGGATGCGCGCAATATTATGATGATATGTCTCTTCAGACATATTAGATTGCCATGCCGAGGTTAATTGGAATTTGTTTTTACGGCCCTTTTTTTGACTATGTAGCCAAGCTAACCGAGCATCAACATCATCATAACTAATTAATGTAGTTGTTTTATTATGGTGATCAACGATAAGCGCCCACAAGTAGAAGCCAACCGCCATGTCTGGAAATTGTAGTTCTGTGGTTGAAATTTCAGGTAATTTTTCAATGCGCCGGCCTAAATCATAACTCCAAAGGCCGAGGGCACCGCCGTTGAAGGGACATTCGGTCTCTTCCTGGTATTTCGGTTGGTATTTATCAAGCAACCCTTGAAGAAGTTCAAAAGGATCTGATTCAGAAACGATAGGGGCCTGATTTTGCTCTGAGATAGTTGTTTCAAGCTGATAAGTCGTCAGTGTGGCAATAGGGTCAGCAACGATAATATCAAAGCGATTATTTGAGTGTTTTGCATTACCTGAATGCAGTAACATCGCCCATGGCTGGTGTGCCAGTGGAGTAAAATAATCAATGGCAGTGTTTGGGCTATAAGGTAATTGGATTTTTTTGATAACCATAATGATGAGTCTAAATTTCCGCAAGTGAATCAATACAGATTAACATATATTCTTATCTTAATAATCGAAGAGATGTTAAAATGTTAACTATTGATTTTAGTCTTTTATTCATGAGGTTTAAACCATGTTTTCTGGTATGCCAGCACTTAATCACCAAGAACAGCAAGAAGCAGTTGAAAAAATTC
This sequence comes from Providencia sp. PROV109, assembly GCF_033681625.1. NCBI lineage: Bacteria > Pseudomonadati > Pseudomonadota > Gammaproteobacteria > Enterobacterales > Morganellaceae > Providencia > Providencia sp. PROV109. The sequence goes on along the minus strand of NZ_CP096320.1, from coordinate 2,569,546 downwards.
ATCAATTGATGGCGGAAGGTATGAGTAGTGGTGAGGCAATTGCATTAGTTGCTCAAGAAATTAGGGAAAAGCACCAAGGTAAAGAGCAAATCCATGTTCGTTTTGATGATGAAAATTAATAATCTGTAAACATACTATTAACATCCATGCATAAACCTGATAGATTAATATTAGTTAAGTCATTCTATTTATCAATGAAGACTAGATAATAACCAGAAGATAACTGGTATCTGATAGGCTGAAATATGCCGCTAAACTAATCAAAAATCTTTACCTAGTAATAGGTATCGGAGGATGGTATGGAAGCGAATCAAAAAATTGCTGTAGTTTTAGGTACTTGTGCGCTGGTTTTTAGCTCTTTTGCGTTAAGCGCAAATAATGAAGAAGGTAAAGCAGCGCCTTTCGTCAGTTGTGGTACGTTAACTGAGCCACAAATTGCAGCACAAGTGAAAAGCGATTTTATGCATAATCGTTTACCTCGCTGGACAGATGAAAAAGCGGCTTTAGGCAAGAAAGCGGTTGCATGGGTCAATGATAGTGAAGTCACTAAAACCGAAACAGGCTACAGGGTACCGTTAGTTGTTCGTGGTGCAAAATCTGACTTACATTATTCAGTCGCGGTAGACTGCCAAAATAATACAGTGACATATAATACGGCGAAATAAATTTTTTAATCTTGAGAATCAAGGGGTAACCATTAAGGTTATCCCTTTTTTGTATCATTTCTTTTGTGCCTTCGTGAGACTAGCGATTTCGTGGTTCATAAGGCATACGTGCAAAGTTTTGCGACAGTTGTCGGTAGTAGACTAATCGCTCCCTGAAATACTCCCTTAAGTGCTCGGGTTGTTCTCGCTCAACAGCTTCAGCAATGATGGCAATGTTATAGCGTTCTTTAAATGCAACACCGGAAGCTAAAAGGTCGACATTGACCTTATCCATTTCATCTTTAGGCAATAAAGCAAGATTATGGCTCATATTTGATCTCTACTGTTAAATTCATACGCCATTATTGTAACTGGATAATGAGAAAAAATCTCAATACCTTAATTGGAATAATGAAAAACAATAGTTAAATTTCTCTATTTATATATTAGTAATTAAGGGAAAAAGTAGGGAAAGATAATGAGATTGATTATTATTGTTTTTAACAAAAGTTATTAATTATCAGTAAATTGGATTTTTTTGTTTTAAGATTGTTTTAGGGTTTTAATTGTTTTAATACTGTGCATAATATACTCATGAATAATTAATCGATAAGGCATAAATATGTTAACTACAGATATGGTCAAAAAATTAAACGAACAATTAAACCTTGAATTTTATTCTGCAAATCTTTATTTGCAAATGAGCGCTTGGTGTAGTGACAAAGGCTATGAAGGTGCTGCAGCGTTCTTAAAAGCACACTCACAAGAAGAAATGGAACATATGCAGCGTTTATTTGATTACCTTAGTGACACTGGGGCATTACCCCTGTTAGGGCAAATTGCAGCGCCACCAGTTGATTTCAAATCAATTAGCGATGTATTTCATCAAACTTATGAGCATGAGCAATTAATTACTCGTGAAATTAATAAATTGGCTCATTTAGCAATGACAACACAAGATTATTCTACATTTAATTTCTTACAATGGTATGTTGCAGAGCAACACGAAGAAGAGAAATTATTTAAATCAGTACTGGATAAACTGGATATGGTGGGTGAGTCTGGTAAGGCACTATTCTTGTTAGATAAAGATTTGAAAAACATGTCAGCGGCAACACATGTTTAATCTACACGCCAGTGAGTAGATAGAAATATCGTTTTATCTCCATGTAAAACATAAAGACCTCTCTAGGCTTATGGGCATGAATCCTGCAATTCAATGTTCATAAGTCTTTTTCTTTTCATTTTGTGTGAAAACTCACAGGATAGGCCGATAAAACCTATTTTTAAGCAGTAAAATGGTTTGTTTTCCGTATAATGATTGGTAATTATTCTAAATTCACCTGCAAATTAAGAGGTTACTATGCCAATTAACCCTATTAAATCTTCATGGCGCAAACTTAGCGCTGTCGCCGTTCTATTTTTAGGCATGTCTTTCCAACAAGCATTTGCACATGCGCACTTAAAAGACCAACTTCCTGCTGAAGGTACGGCAGTAGAACAAGCCCCTGAGTCTATCTCATTAAGCTTTTCTGAAGGCATTGAAGTTAATTTCACTAAGGTCAGTATTATCGGTCCTGAAAATAAAATAGTGAAAACCGGTAAAGCAACATTAGACCCAAGTAACGATACAAAAGTGATTGTCCCTGTGGAAGACAAGCTCGTTGCTGGGAAATATGACGTTAATTGGAGCGTCGTTTCTGTCGATGGACACAAAACAAAAGGAACGTATAGCTTTACAGTGAAATAATATGTCACTAGAAGCTTTTTATACCCTTATTCGCTTTATTCATTTTATCGCTGCAATATTGATGTGTGGAATGTCAATATTTGCAGTGGTACTTAGTCGTGAGCCATTTAATTATTTGCTCAGCCGCTATTTGAATAAAGGTATTTTCTTCTGCGCCATCGTTACCGTGTTAACAACTTTTGGTTGGATGCTTGCACAAGCAGGCCTGATGGGAGATGGTTGGCAAGATAGTATCGATTTGGATATATGGCAAGGGGTTTTAGGGACGTCATTCGGTCAAGTATGGCGTTGGGAACTTTTGTCATCTGTATTATTGTTATTGGTTTTATTTGTAAAACCAATCCAATTGCGATTGAAACTCATATTGGTTTTTTCAGTGATCCTACTTGGTTTGCATGCTTTTATTGGGCACGCGGCTATGCATGATGGCTTACTCGGAACCCTCCATCGCATCAATCAATTCATTCATCTTATTAGTTCAGCCTATTGGTTTGGCGGTTTGTGGCCATTTTTAATTTGCATTCAATTTTTACGCAATAAAAAAGAAATGGTCGAAGGGATGGATAAACACATTGTGAATACCATGATGCGTTTTTCGCGTTATGGTCACATCGCTGTTGCACTGGTTATTATTACTGGAGTCATTAGTGCAATAACGCTCTTACCTGGCTGGCCATTAAACTATTCAGGGTCAGAATACCAATCACTACTTTGGTTTAAGATCATTTTAGTGGGGGGAATGCTTCTATTGGCTATTATCAATCGCTATTACATCGTACCTATTATTAAACAAAAAGGGCGGGTCAACACCCTAATTATTAACAGTTGGGTTGAGTTACTGTTAGGGACTATGGCTATCCTTTCGGTGGCGATTTTTGCAAGCTACCAGCCAATCTAGCTAAACTTTTATATTTAATTGATAATAACGCAAAGATATCTTCAATGTTTGATAAGGCACTACCATGAAATTTAAACTCATTATTTGCACACTGTTATTGGCTGGTACCGTAAGTACCGCTTTTTCTGCACCGTTAACATCCGTGAGTAAGAAACAATTTGGAGATGATTGGCCATTTACTCGTGAGGAGGTCATGTTAGAGTGCCGCCATAATGGGGCTTTGGTCGTTATTAACCCTGCGACATTAATGCAATATCCATTAAATGATATTGCAACTGAATTGATGAATAAAAAAGAAATTAAAGCACAGCCTATCGATGTGCTGCTTAAGCCTATCGATAGCACCAAGACAGTTGTGGAAAGAATATTACCTATAAAAGAAGCCGCTGAAAAGTTGTGTGTTAGCAACTAAGCTGATAGCAAAGTAAAACCATTAGAGCATAAAGGAAGTGGTGAATTAATAAATTATCATTGTTATTCAATTAGTTGATTGATTGAAAGGTTTGAATGATTAGGTGAATAGGTTTAACCTATTAAACAAATAGTTCAATATTATAAAATCAAGAAATAAATTGTGTTAATAATATGTGAAAATATTGATAATAAACATGGTAAGAACGTGCATTGAAAGCTAGTATTAGAGTGTACTTTGTTACGTCTCAATGGCAATTTTAGCGCACGGCTCTGCCAGAGCCATTTCCCAAGGCCCGGTAATCGGAATCTACCAGGCCTCTTTTTTTGCCTATTATTTTGTTAGCTCTCATTTCATATCAGCTTCTCAGTTCCTACCTACTTATATGCTTAGTCAATAGCCTAAGTGTACTAACAAAATTCTTAAGCAAGTTTCATCACCCAATGGTGATTTTTTTTATCATAACGATCACGATAGAGCAGGACTGGTTTTTCATCTAAAGTTGCAGGAATACTTGTATGCTCGTCCCAGCCATCAAGCTGCATGCAAAAATCGGTATCAGAATCACATGGAATACTCACTGTGTCGCTTTTATGGGAAGCCATAACTGCATCATTAATTTCATAGGAAGATATTTTCAATTTTACAATACACATAACTGCACCTCATTCATTGATTTTAACTATGTATAAACAGCCCAATGAAATTAAGCATAGTATAAATGGAATTAATTTCCAAAATAATTTTTATGACGTATGAAGGGTTAGGGTGCTATATGTGGTTAATATGCACCCTAATAGTGGTTATTTTTTAGGAATAGAAGTTCCCCAGTCCATGTAATCTTTAGGGGGTTCCAACTTCAGGATGAAATGCTGTTCAGGCTTGGCTTTTGGGGCTAAAGGCACTGACGGCGGGGTTGCGAAGGAAATGCCACCGCGTACAAATTGTTTGAAAGTCCCACTCTTGGCGACACCACCAGTTAAACCAAATGAGAAATTAAAACCGGAAGATTGCCAAAATTCTGTATTATTGCGAATGAGATATTGGTATTCCTTGCCAATGCGTGTGGCAACATATACGCGATCGGAAAGCTCTCCCAAATATAGACCTGTAACAACACCGACTTCTAGGCCTCTGAATAAAATAGGCGTGCCAACTTGAACGGAGCCGACATCACTCGCATCAAGGTAAATAGTTAAACCGTCTAGATAACGCGAGTCTGTAATATTTGCAGCTTGTAATTCAAATTGATAACGGCTTTTATTATTACGTCCTGGCTCAGCACTAATATAGGGTTGTAATATGCTATCTAAATTATTTAAACCCGCAGGGGATAATTCAGGTGTTACAACTGCGAAACGGCTTCCTAACCGGGTAAAAGCACTGACATATTCAGGGTATAGAATGGCTTTTGCTTGTACTTCACGTTTATCAGATGACAATTTTAATGATTCAATTTGGCCAATATTGATGCCCAAATAACGGATAGGCATGCCTTCTGAGAGTTTTGATGCATCAAATGTTGTTAATGTAATGATGCTTCCTATTGCTTTCGCGGAGGTTTCATTTGGATAAAGTGTGTGTTGGCGAGCAGTATTGGCAACACCTCCATCCAGATTATCAAAGCTAATTGCACCGCTAATGGCTCGGCTCAGCGGTGCCGCTTGAACGGTTAAACCATTACCATTAAGTTGAACTTTTGCACCACCTTCAGCCCAAAATACACTGTTTTCAGTGAGTAAGTGAAGATATTCATTTGAGATATTTACATTGATCGCAAACCCAGCCTTGGTCGGTTTAATGGCAATTATTTTGCCGACTGCAAATTGGCGATAAAGAACAACAGAGCCTGCCTGAATGTCTGGTAATGTTGTGGTATTGAGAGTGATAGTTGTGGGTGGTAAAGCCCCTAAAATACCCGCTTTTGCATTATCATCACTACGATATAAAGGAAAAGTTTCTGGGAGTTTTTCTTGGCTTTGTCCTGCTATCAGATGAATACCACCATCTAACCACTCTTGGGGAGTAGCTCCTTGGAATTGTAATCCATTAAGACCTAATTGGATATCCACTCGGCTATTAGCAACAAACTTGCTGTCTTCTCGAACAAGATGTTGGAACTCATCATATATCAGGATATTAAAATTTACTTTCTCAGTTGCTAAGTGACGCTGTAACACCTCGCCAATTTGAATGCCTTTATAAACAATAGGTTGACCTTTATCGACGCCATAAGTGTCATGTGCCCAAAGTGTTAGCAACAGGGGGTCTTTACCATCTTGTTCTGCGGTTTGGGCTATTTTTTTACTGTCTTGTAGGACAAATTTTTGCCCTTCTTCTGCTTGTGGGCTGTCTTGTGGTGAATCAAAAGCAATGGCGCCATTTATAACAGCAGAAAGGCTTTCCATTTTTACGCTAGCGCCAGATTTAAGGTCAAAGCTGCCTTGTAGCCCTGACACATTCCAAAACTGGCTCTCTTTACGGACCAAGTGAACATAAGGTTTTTTGACAACGGCAGAAATGGAAACCCCTTGGTTATCAGGCAAAATGGTGTAGTCTGAAATATAACCAACAGGGACTTTCCGGTAATAAATAGGCGAGTTTTCATTCAGTGAGCCTAAATCTGGAGCAGTCAGGTGAATAAGTAATTCACCTTTATCAATGTCTAGCTGCGGTGGTGTGTCTTGTGCAACAAAAGAGAACTGTTCTGTTCCTGTGCTTGGTAACATACCAATGTAATTTCCACCAACTAAAGCATCAAGACCAGAAACACCCGCTAACGATGCTTTGGGGGTCACTAACCAAAATTTAGTCCCTGAATTTAAGGCTGGTCGCATATCTTTATTCACACTAGCAGTGACAATGATGGTTTTCATATTTTTACTGATAGCAACAGATTGTACTAAACCTACTTCAACACCTTGATACCGGATAGGCGTTCTATTGGCGACGACTCCAGGTGCGGATGTAAACTCAATAGTGATATCCGTTCCTCGTTCAGCCCAATGTTGAAACAAAAGCCAGCCTGCAATGAAAATAGCGACTAAAGGCAATAGCCAGAAAGGCGAAATTTGCCTGCGTTTGCGTAATATGGCTTCTGATATTTCTTCAGAGGGTTCATTTTGTAGGTTTTGATTTTCCATAAGAATCCCAAATTAAACGGCTATCTAACCACTCAACAGCCAAAATTGTTAAAATAACGGCTGAACCAAAATACAGTGCGGCTGGCCCCATAGTAAAAGACATGAGTTGATCACGGTTAACGAGTGTCATCATCAAGGCGATGACAAATAAATCTAGCATTGACCAACGACCAATCCACGAAACAAACCTAAGTAATTTCATACGTAAAATAGGGTCAGTATTGCTTTTTAAATGAATAGAAAACAGTAGCAATATCATAATAATAATCTTAATAAATGGAACCAGTATACTGGCGATGAATACAATAACTGCGATTGGCCAGTTACCTGAATCAATTAAAGAGACAACCCCAGAATAAATGGTGTCTTCTAAGCGCTGTCCATTGAGATAAAAAATAGAGATTGGCATTAAATTAGCAGGAAACAATAACACCATGGCAGCAATTAGTGCGGCCCAAGTTTTTTGTAAGCTATAAGGTTCCCGATAATGAAGAGGGCGATGACATCGTTTGCATTTCCCATTCCAATTTGCGGGCCCAGTGTAATGGCAAGCCGTGCAAGTTAGCGAGTTATCTTGTACTTTTTTATTATTGATGGGATAAAATTTTTGCCATAACTCATCTAGGTTTATGTGGATGAGAATTAATAAACTGAGAATAGACATAGTAATAAAAGCCACTAAGCCATGCCCAATGAATACACTTGCGTAATCTTGCATTTTAATGGCGGCAATACCCAATGCTATTAGGTAAACATCTAACATAACCCATTCTTTGATGTGGCTTAACACTAAAAGAATAGGCCGGAGATTCAAATTGATATGCTGACCAATAGATAACAATAAAATTAAAATTGGTAATAATAAGGGGGCTGCAATAGCACAAAAAGCCACTATACTGGCAGTAAATGGATCCCCTTGTTGATTAATTAAGCGTATACCTTCAATGACATTTGCATTAATTTGGCTTCCTAATAAATGAATAGAAATAAGGGGTTGCCAAAAAGCAATGGGAGCAAGCATCAGTAATGTGATAGCCAGTATTGATAAACGGTTGAGTGACCAAGAACGTCCATCATTAAGTTGACTAGAACAGCGAGGACAAACAACGACTTGTCGTACGTTGGCTCGAGGGGTTAGTAGCTTCTGATTGCAATGATTACAACGTTGAAAAAGCAAATCAGTGTGGTTAATGTAGTTCATATTGACTCATTTTAGGTGGTTACCTAGATGTAATCTAGTGTAAAAAAATTTACCTCAAAGTGACAAATTGGTAACCTTAGGGCTACGCTTACAAACATTCGATTAATTGCTTGATTATTACAAGAAATAATTATGGATAAAAAGAAGTATTATCTTGAACTTTCGGACAATCTCTCTGCATTACTTGCAGGTGAGTATGATTTAATTGCAACTTTAGCAAATACCAGTGCATTATTATATGAATATTTAGAAGGGGTTAACTGGGCTGGTTTTTATCTCAGTAATGGGCAAGAATTAGTTCTGGGTCCTTTCCAAGGTAAAGTTGCGTGTGTTCGAATTCCTTTTGGTAAAGGCGTTTGTGGTACAGCTTTTAGTAATAACCAAGTTCAGCGTATAGAAGATGTTCATGCCTTCCCAGGTCATATTGCCTGTGATGCAGCAAGTAACGCTGAAATTGTGTTCCCTTTGGTAGTTAGTGGGCAAATTATCGGGGTTTTAGATATTGATAGCCCAAATATTAGCCAATTCGACCAAGAAGACGAAAAAGGGCTACAACACCTTGTAAACCAGTTGTGCCAACATCTGGCAATGTGTTCTATGCCTAAATATCACTAAATAATGGTCAGTTAAATTAATAGTAACGTGGCAATTGTCAGCAACACGATTATAATGTCGGCTTGTTCATGCCCGTGAGGTTGGCAAAATCGTTGTTATCAGGAAATTTCATGGAAAATCAACCTAAGTTGAATAGTAGTAAAGAAGTTATCGCATTTCTAGCAGAGCGTTTTCCTCGCTGTTTTATCGCTGAAGGCGAAGCACGTCCGTTAAAAGTCGGAATTTTTCAAGATATCGTAGGATGCTTAAAAGAAGAAGATGGTATTAGCAAAACGCAATTGCGTTCTGCGTTACGCATGTATACTTCTAGCTGGCGTTATCTCTACGGTGTTAAAGAGGGCGCTAAACGCGTTGACTTAAATGGTGAAGATTGTGGTGAATTAGATGCAGAACATATTGCTCATGCGCGCCAACAATTAGCCGAGGCTAAAGCTCGCGTTCAAGCACAACGTGCTGAACAAAAAGCACAAAAACGTCCAGCAGCGAAAAAAGCGAGTGAGAAAACCCCTCGTAATCAAGATGCAGCTAAAGAAAAAACGCCTCGTCGCCGTCCGTCAGATAATAAAGAACGCTCGCAAAATACATCTGCTAAAGCCCCTCGTCGTAATACACCTGCGCCAGAGCAAAATCTGAAATCAGTCACTGATATCAATACCCTTCAAATTGGTCAAACTTTGAAAGTGAAAGTCGGTACCAGTGTGATGGACGCCTCTGTGCTGGAAATTGCGAAAGATGGTGTTAGGGTTCAATTGCCAACAGGGCTGGCAATGATTGTACGCGCGGAACATTTAAAGTTCTGATACGGAGGTCAATCAGGTCATGAACAAACTTCTTAAAATTGCATTGGTGGTAAGTCTAGCGACTTTTGGCAGTGCAATAGCTAATACTCAAGCAGTGGCTCCGGTCACTGCGGCTCAGTTACCTGTCTTAAAACAGAGTGCACAGCACGGTACTGTGAGTGAAAGGGTCACCTCTCGGTTTACTCGCTCACATTATCGCCAATTCGATTTAGACAATGCGTTTTCTGGGAAGATATTTGATCGTTATCTCAATATGTTAGATTTCGGTCATAATGTTTTACTTCAATCCGATATTGACCAATACGCCAAAGATAAAGGCAAAGTGGGTCAGTGGCTTGAGGATGGCAAATTAGATACGTTCTATGACCTGTATAACCTGTCTCAGGAAAGACGTTTCGAGCGCTTTAAATATGCATTGGCTCGTTTAGAGCAACCCATCGATTTAAATGCGACTGATTCTATTGAAGTTGACCGTTCAAAATCACCATGGCCTAAAGATAAGCAAGAGCTTGATCGTCTATGGGACCAAAAAGTGCGTTATGATTGGTTGAATTTAAAACTATCAGGTAAAGATGATAAAGAAATCAAAGAGAAACTGACAAAACGCTATAATTTTGCGTTGCGGCGTTTAACGCAAGCGCAAAGTGAAGACGTTTTTCAATTGATAGTTAACTCTTTCGCTCGTGAAATTGATCCACACACAAGTTATCTGTCGCCTCGTAATACTGAACAATTTAATTCAGAAATGAGCTTATCATTAGAAGGAATTGGTGCGGTATTACAGCAAGATGACGAAAATACGGTTATTAACTCATTAGTTGCTGGGGGGCCAGCTGCTAAAAGTAAAGAGCTAAAAGTCGGCGATAAAATTATCGGTGTTGGCCAAACGGGTAAACCTATTGTTGATGTGGTTGGCTGGCGCCTTGATGATGTGGTTGCTTTAATTAAAGGCCCGAAAGGAAGTAAAGTTCGGTTAGAAGTCGTTTCTGATACTAAAGGGGCGAAACCTCATATTGTCACCATAGTTCGGGAGCAGATCCGACTGGAAGACCGAGCAGTCAAACTGACGATTAAACAGCAAGGTAAAGATAAAGTTGCTGTTTTAGATATTCCTGGTTTTTATGTTGGTTTAACCAATGATGTTAAAACTCAATTGCAAAACTTGGCTAAAGATAATGTTTCCGCATTGGTTATTGATTTACGCGGTAATGGTGGTGGAGCATTAACCGAAGCGGTCTCTTTATCAGGTTTGTTTATTCCGAAAGGGCCAATTGTTCAAGTTCGTGATAATAACGGTCAAGTTCGCCAAGATATTGATGATGACGATGTTATTTATTATAAGGGGCCTCTTGTTGTTTTAGTCGACCGCTTTAGTGCATCCGCATCTGAGATTTTTGCTGCAGCAATGCAAGATTATGGCAGAGCGATGATTGTTGGGGAACCGACCTTTGGTAAAGGAACTGTTCAGCAGCACCGTAGTTTGAGCCGTGTTTACGATCAAATGCTAAAACCAGAATGGCCTTCATTAGGTTCTGTCCAATATACCATTCAGAAGTTTTACCGAGTTAATGGTGGTAGCACACAACGTGAAGGTGTAACCCCTGATGTGATAATGCCTACAGGCCAAGACCCAGCTGAAACTGGAGAAAGCTTTGAGGACAATGCATTACCATGGGATAGTATTCCACCGGCAAAATATACACCTGTTGGTAATGTGTCTTCTGATTTATCACCAATAAAAACTCAGCATTTGGCACGTATTAGCAAAGACCCTGAATTCAACTATATTGATGAAGATATTGCTCGCTATAAAGTAAACAAAGAGAGTAAGAATCTTATTTCGCTCAACTATGCAGAGCGCCAAAAAGAAGATTCAGAACTTGAAGCGACAAAATTGAAACGTATAAATGAACGTAATACTCGGGAAGGTAAACCACTATTGAAATCAATTGATGATTTGCCTAAAGATTACGAGGGGCCAGACCCATACCTCGATGAAACGGTGAAAATGGCGATCGACTTAGCTAATCAACATGCTAAGCTATTATCAAATAATAAATAATATTCTCTTAGTGTTTAACGGAATTAAGCCAGCGAAAGCTGGCTTAATTTTTTGAGTTTCTTTAACGCTATCTTAATCCGCTTAGAAAATAGAAAATCAAATGTTAATTTATTGTTAATTTTGGTGTTTTTAGTCAGTAGCTATTAAATTAGTGCAGTTTTATTCTTTATTTATTTTATTTTCCAAAACGACTGACTGAAATTGATGATTAATTATAGGTTTCTTTACCTTTACTTAATTTATCCTAAACTTTTGGTATAGCTTTCCTTAACAACGAGACAATACCATGCGTAAATTATTTGTAGGATTAATGGCAGTTAGTGTAATGATGATTGCATCTATTAATACAGCGAATGCAAGAAATTACCCATGTTCTGGAAGTAAAGGGGGAATAGATCGCTGTGAAGATGGTAAATTTATTTGTAATGATGGTTCAACAAGTCGCTCAGAGCAAGTGTGTACCATAGAATTAAAAAATGATATTAACAGCAAAGCGAAAGCGGCTGGTGCTTCGATTGGTGCAGGTGTTGCTAAACAATCAAGTAAACCATCGGTTTCTGACTCAATAAAGAGCACGAGTGATAAAGCCAGTAAAACAGCCTCTGATAAAGCAAGCAAAGCCAGTAAAACAGCCTCTGATAAAGCAAGCAAAGCCAGTGATAAAGCATCAGATACAGCTAAGATAGTAAAAGAAAAAGCCGCTAAAACGACAGATAAAGAATCAGCAAAAGCGGTGAAAGAAAAAGCTAGCAAAGCGACAGATAAAGAATCAGTAAAAGCGGTGAAAGAAAAAGCTAGCAAAACGGCAGATAAAGAGCCAGCAAAAGCAGTGAAAGAGAAAGCTAGCAAAACGACAGATAAAGAGCCAGCAAAAGCAGTGAAAGAGAAAGCTAGCAAAGCGGCAGATAAAGAATCAGCAAAAGCGGTAAAAGAAAAAGCGTCTAAAGCCAAAGATAAAGAAACAGCTAAGACAGCAAAAGAGAAATCAACAAAATCGACTAAAGAGAAAACTAATTAGCGCGAGAACTAAACAACAGACAGCGATAGAACAGAATAGTGCCACTTAATGTGGCATTATTTTTTAATAGAGTGGAAGTAAAAGTAAATATTCATTCATTTGGCAAACAATGTGAGTGATAATATAGATAAATACACTAAATTGTTTTTGGTGATTGGCTAACTAGCTTTATCGTTTCAATTACAAATAGCTTTGAATTTAAATGGTTACAAAATGAGCCTTTAAAAACAAATGGTTAAATTCTTACTAAAGAAGTTATCATTTATTTAGAGCATAATGATGAGTTTTGAACGCAGCTATGTAAAGTTATGTTATTTTTTAGGGTTTTCGCGTTAATGCACTTGAAAAAGTGTGAAAAAACCTTATTTATAAAGTAAATTCTACGTATATTTGTTTTTACCAAGGAATACATAAAAAATGATGAGAATTGCTTTATTCTTACTCACAAACTTAGCGGTTATGTTTGTGTTTGGGATAATCCTAAGCTTAACTGGGATCAGAGGTAGTAGTGTCCAAGGCCTCATGATCATGGCTGGCCTATTTGGTTTTGGTGGTGCTTTCATATCACTACTGATGTCCAAATGGATGGCTCTAAAATCAGTGGGTGGTGAGGTTATTGAAACTCCACGTAACCAAACAGAACAGTGGTTAGTATCAACTGTTGAGCGTCAAGCAAAACAAGTTGGAATTCAGATGCCACAAGTGGCTATTTATCATGCTCCAGATATTAACGCGTTTGCAACAGGGGCTCGCCGTGATGCTTCGCTTGTTGCAGTAAGTACTGGGCTATTAGAGAATATGAGCCGTGATGAGGCTGAAGCTGTTATCGCTCATGAAATTAGCCACATCGCGAATGGTGACATGGTGACGATGACCTTATTACAAGGTGTGGTGAACACGTTCGTCATCTTTATTTCACGTATTATCGCACAGGTTGCGGCAGGCTTTATGTCCAACAGTGATAACGAAAGTGAAAGTAGTAATGGTAACCCAATGGTTTATTTTGCGGTTTCCATGGTACTTGAAATCGTCTTCGGTATTTTGGCAAGCATCATTACTATGTGGTTCTCTCGTTATCGTGAGTTCCATGCGGACGCGGGTTCTGCAAAATTAGTCGGCCGTGAAAAGATGATAGCTGCATTGCAACGGTTGAAAACGAGCTATGAGCCACAAGAAGAAGGCCGTTTGATGGCGTTTTGCATCAATGGTCGTGGTAAAGCATTCAGTGAATTATTTTTATCACACCCACCATTAGACAAACGTATTGAAGCATTGCGCTCAGGTGAATATTTAAAATAGCCTAAATAATAGTCTAAAGTTAGCTTTAAATAGACAACGATTTTAGTATCTGCCCAGTAATAATTTAATTACTGGGCATTTTTTATCTATACAATATGATAAATATGCTCCCTCAAAATACCCATTCATAGCTAACAAACTCAATTCTAATTCTGACTCGCAATAAATTGTATTAATAACTGTAATCGATAAATCACAAGTGAGCTTACTCACAATCTTTTATTTTAAATGATGAATTACTGAAAATTTGTTCGCTTTTATTTTACTTTTAATCTTTATTAGATTGATAAGGAATTGTTATGAATTCGATTGTTTTGTTAATTAATATGAATTAATTGGAGGTAGGATGGATTTGATAACTACGTGGTTAAGTGAACTAAATGGAGTGGTTTGGGGAGTACCAATGCTGGTTGGGATCTTAGGCGTTGGTATTTATATGCAAATCCGGCTTGCATTTTTACCGATAAGAAAAATTGGGACAGGTTTTAAGTTATTGTTTCAAAAGAATGAATCACGCGGTGAGGGACAAATATCACCTTTTAATGCATTAATGACAGCGTTATCGGCAACGATTGGTACAGGGAATATTGCCGGAGTTGCAACCGCAGTGGTCATGGGAGGGCCGGGAGCGTTATTCTGGATGTGGATGACGGCGTTGGTAGGAATGGCAACAAAATACTCTGAGGCGGTGTTAGCTGTCCGTTTTCGTGAAGTCGATAAATATGGCCAATATATTGGTGGCCCAATGTACTACATTAAAAATGGATTAGGCCCTAAATGGATTTGGCTGGGAACACTGTTTGCCTTCTTCGGTGCATGTGCCAGTTTTGGTATCGGCAATACGGTACAAGCGAACTCAGTGGCAGATGTGCTAGAAAGTAACTTTGGTGTGCATAAATGGTTGACCGCAGGGGCTTTAGTTTTATTAGTTGGTGCGGTATTGATTGGTGGGCTGCGACGTATTTCTGATGTTGCAGGAAAACTTGTCCCATTTATGACTGTTGCCTATTTTGGCGCGGGGGTCATTGTGCTTGGTATTTATTTTACTGAGATCCCTGCGGCACTTTCTCTGGTTGTTACCTCGGCTTTTAACCCTGTTGCTGCTCAAGGTGGGTTTGCGGGGGCTGCTGTATGGGCTGCAATACGCTTTGGGGTTGCACGAGGCGTATTTTCCAATGAAGCAGGTTTGGGGAGTGCACCTATCGCCCATGCCGCTGCAAAAACACAAAACCCTATTCGCCAAGGACTCATTGCGATGTTAGGAACATTTATTGACACTATCATTGTGTGCTCTGTCACAGGGTTAACTATCATTATTACTGGTGGTTGGCTGACCAGTGAAACAGGCGCGACATTAACCGCATCATCATTCCAAACGGCAATTCCCGGTGGAAATTATATTGTTGCTATCGCATTAGCCGTGTTTGCATTTACCACTATTCTGGGTTGGAGCTTTTATGGCGAAAAATGTGTGCAATATTTATTTGGGTTGCGAGCAATAAAGCCGTACAGAGTTTTATGGCTGATTGCTTTACCTATCGGCGCAACACAATCACTTGATTTTGTTTGGTTGTTGGCAGATACACTAAATGCCATGATGGCGATCCCTAATTTGATTGCCTTGTTACTTTTAAGCCCTGTTGTTTATCGGTTAACACGTGACCATATAAAAGATGTGAACGCAGACAGCATTGATATGGCAAAACAGTTGTACGACAATAAATCATAATCTATTGATAATAAGCTTCATTTTAATAGTGAAGCTTATTATTTCATTAATATCTCTCCTCTCATTCATCAAGCCTATCGATAGGTAATATATAAATCATCTATTTTTATAGGTAAAATTACGGGATGGCGTTAAATGCGCTATGCTTAGAAGAGAAGTTGTAAACCATGCGTATTTTATAAATTAAACAAGGGGATAGAATGGATATTCTGGAGAAAACGTTATTGTTTGGTAATGATTTTTTGACAACGACAAATCCCGCTAGGTTAGTTCCGTTTAAATTTGAGATCTACCGTTCTGAGCAAGGTTTTTACCATCGGATTTATAAGCAAGTTGGTATGTCAGGCGCTAACTTTGGGCAAACGTTTGAAGTGTGGGCTTTTGAAGAACAGAAAAGTTGGGATAAGCAAACCGACGATACAACAGTCGATGAATATATTCAGCATTGCCAAGATATTTATAAACGGAATAATACATAAGTTTTAGAAAAAAAAGCCCCCTTCATAGGGTTCTGAAGGGGGAGCTAAATGAATAAAGAATGGTTTAATTCATGAACAAAGATAGATGATTTTCATGATTAAAACTTAGTTATTTGTGCAGTTTAAACCACTTTATAGCATGTATATCCTTAAAATAGCATTTATCGCTAAATAATCTATTGGCGATACGCTGTTTTTATCTGTTCTAACGTATTTTTATAGGTTTCTGCCTGTTTTTCGTCTTCCATTTGTGCAACTTCACGTTGCATCTTGACCAAAATCTTACCTGCATCAGCTTGGCCGATAGCTTTTAGCATATGCGTTAATAAGTTTTTTAGGCAAGTAACTTCATCTGCTAAGGTATTAACGTTAGGTTCAGTAGGAAAATGGTTTTTCATTAAAGCGGTCCTTTAAGCATAAAAATAATAGTGAGATTGTAGCATAGAAAGTAATGCGATGTATTTTCAGATAACTGAATGTAATAAATATTCAGATAAATGACTTAAATTTGAACGAATAATGAAACAGAATAGTCGAGAGAATAAAAATAAGCAGACATGATATTGTTCTTGCCAATTAGGCAAAGAGGAGCCTTTATGAGTAATGAAAAAATGTGATACAATTCACATAAAAAGAGTTATTAGCAACCTAGCTTGCTTAGTGACAACTCAATCCTGTATGAAATACCAATATCCTTTCGCAGCAATTTTTACGCACAATTAAACCGTTGTGTATGTTATTTGTGGGAAAGTAAAGGCTAAGAGAAATATGACGCAAGTTTCTAGAAAAACAGCTTGGATCCGTGTAATAGCACTAGCGGTCGCTGCATTTGTTTTTAACACAACAGAGTTTGTGCCTGTAGCATTACTCAGTGATATTGCAAAAAGCTTTGATATGACGGTCGCACATACTGGATTGATGATAACAATCTACGCGTGGGTTGTGGCTTTGATGTCGTTACCTTTAATGCTATTAACCAGTAAAATAGAGCGTCGCAAATTATTAGCTTTTTTATTCGTTATTTTTGTTATTAGCCACATTATTTCAGGGTTTGCGTGGAGTTTTGATATTCTAATAGCAGGGCGTATTGGCGTTGCATTATCCCATGCGGTATTTTGGTCAATTACTGCATCTTTAGCTATTCGGGTTGCTCCTGCAGGTAAAAAAGCCCAAGCTCTTGGGTTATTAGCAACGGGGACCGCTTTAGCGACAGTATTAGGGCTTCCCCTTGGTCGAGTGGTTGGGCAGTTTTTAGGCTGGCGGGCGACGTTTTTAGGTATTGGTATCATTGCATTGTTTACTATGGTTGTGTTGATCCGTTTTTTACCTCGTTTACCAAGTGAACATTCTGGTTCGTTAAAAAGTGTTCCTATGCTATTCCAACGGCCTGCACTCGTAGGAATGTTCGCATTAACTGTTTTAGCTGTTACCGCACATTTTACAGCTTACAGCTATATTGAACCTTTTGTTCGAGAGGTTGCATTGCAAAGCCAAAATTTTGCTACTTTACTACTACTGATTTTTGGTGGTGCCGGTATTTTCGGAAGCGTAATATTTAGTCGTTACAGCAGCAAGTTTTCATTATCATTTTTACCTGCAGCAATCGCATTTATGACGATTTGTTTATTATTGCTGATGCCATTAGGTAGAGATGTTTGGTCTTTGGTTATGTTATCAGTGTTCTGGGGAATGGCGATGATGTGCATTGGCTTAGGGATGCAAGTTAAGGTGATTGATTTATCTCCAGATGCTACTGACTTGGCAATGTCAATTTTCTCTGGAATTTTTAATATTGGTATTGGCGCTGGTGCGCTGTTAGGTAACCAAGTTATTGTTCATTTGGGGATGACTAAAATTGGTTATATTGGTGGTACGATCGGTCTGATAGCCTTTGCTTTATGTGTTTATCTATTCAAGCGCTATAGTGAATCTCTTACTGATAGAATAGACGTAGCTACAAATCATTAACTCGTCTTAGCACCATGAAGTAGATATAAAAGCTCTGTGTCATTTTCAGGATAGACAGAGCTTTTTTGTTGTATATAGGAAAATAATAAGTTTCATTATTACTAATTCTAATAATAAGGAAAGGCGATGAAGGGTTTGGGTTTTTTGTTGATGTCTATTATTGCAGAAGTCATTGCGACGACAACATTGAAAGCATCTGATGGTTTTAGTCGTTTTTGGCCGTCTTTGATTGTTATTGTTGGCTATGCTGTCTCTTTTTGGGGGCTTTCGCAGGTAGTAAAAACAATGCCATTGGGTATTGCTTATGCAATTTGGTCTGGTTTAGGGATCGTGTTGGTTTCCGTCGCTGCAATTTATATTTACAACCAAAAACTCGATTTACCTGCAATTATTGGTATGCTATTAATTATTATTGGTGTTTTAGTCATCAATTTATTTTCAAAAAGCGGCGGGCACTAAACAGTTGGTGCAAAATGTTCAGGTAGCATGATAGGAGAAGCAGGGAATGAGGCATAGGGTTAATCATTTTTTTCAGCCAATAATAGCAATGTCACTTATTGGCGTTATATCTGTCATGTTATCTGCGTGTGGTAGTTCAAATGTGGATAAATCGGTGGAACATTCTGCGAGTCAGTATGCTCAACAAGTGGTCAATTTAGGCCCCGGTGCACAAGAAGCTTGTATGTCAGCGGGTGGGTTGCCCGCACTCACATTAGAATTAAATGGGTCACAAACTGCAGTATGCCAATTTGCGAATGGTAAACGTTGTGCTGTTGACATTATACAATCTGGCTCTTGTATATAACTCTTCTTTTTATGAAGTTAATTAATTTTCTTTTAATGGAAAGTTAATTAACTTCATGCATTTATTATAACTGAATGTTAAATTAATATTCATCATTTCTTTTTTTAATTATATTCTAATTGCTCATTTATAAATCATCTAATTATGAACATCTATTTAAGTGTTTATTTTAATTATTGATATTTAACGGCGAAGTTACTAATATTAAATAATAAAGAAAAGTTTAAATAATTATAAAAGCATATATAAAGACATTTCCATTTATTAAAGAGTAATGCCTAATGAAAAAGAAAATTGAAGAGTATGATGGCCCCGCTGCGGGTTGGGGGGCTGTAAAAGCAGTTGCAGAAGCTTTACGTGGCCAAATGAAAGTAGGACACGATATCATTGCAATGTTTGAAATGAATAAGGTGGATGGCTTTGATTGCCCTGGCTGTGCGTGGCCTGACCCTGTACATACAGCATCATTTGATATTTGTGAAAATGGCGCAAAAGCAATTGCTTGGGAAGCAACATCTAAAAAAACAACCCCGGAATTTTTTTCTAAATATACTGTAACAGAATTACTCGAATGGGATGACTTTCATTTAGAAGATGAAGGGCGTTTAACTCACCCCATGAAATATAATTCACAAACAGATAAATATGAACCTATCGAATGGGAAGAAGCCTTTCAACAAATAGGTACGCGTTTACAAAGTTATTCAGACCCAAATACCGTTGAATTTTATACCTCCGGCCGGACTTCAAATGAAGCCGCATTTTTATATCAATTACTGGCTCGTGAATATGGAACAAATAATTTTCCAGACTGTTCAAATATGTGCCATGAGCCAACGAGTGTTGGTCTTGCTAACTCTATTGGTGTCGGTAAGGCGACGGTATTATTAGACGACTTTGATAAAGCAGATTTAGTGATTTGTATAGGTCATAACCCTGGGACTAACCACCCGAGGATGTTGAGCTCATTGCGTGAAGTTTCTAAACGCGGCGCAAAGATCATTGCAATAAACCCTTTAAGAGAGCGTGGTCTTGAGCGCTTTACCTATCCACAAGACGTGTTAGAAATGCTAACGCTAGAATCTACACCTTTAGCGGGGCACTATTATAAAGTTCGTGTTGGTGGAGACACTGCGTTACTTAAAGGGGTTATGAAGTTATTGATTGAAAAGCACCAAGCCGCAGTAGATGAAGGAAAAGAGCCTATTCTCGATACTGAATTCATATCAACTCATACACAGGGTTATGAAGCTTTAAAAAATGACTTACTGACAACAAGTTGGAAGGATATTTTAAGGGTTTCTGGCTTGCCACGCGAGTCTATCGAAGAGATTGCAGACCTTTATATTGAAGCAAAAAGCACCATTATTTGTTATGGCATGGGGATCACTCAGCACGAACATGGTACGCAGAATGTTCAGCAATTAGTCAATTTGCTGCTACTTAAGGGCAATATTGGTCGGGAAGGTGCGGGTATCTGCCCATTGCGTGGCCACTCGAATGTGCAAGGTGATAGAACCGTTGGCATTACAGAAAAACCGTCAAAAAGCTTTTTAGACAAAATTGAACAACGATTTGGTTTTAAGCCACCAAGCGAATTCGGTCATGCTGCAGTCGCGAGCATGCAAGCCATTTCTGAAGGAAAAGCGAATGCTTTAATTTGCATGGGAGGAAATTTAGCGGTTGCAATGCCTGATAAAGACGCTTGTTTTGCTGGTATGAAAAAGCTTGATTTAGCGGTTCATACTGCAACTAAACTAAATCGCTCCCATTTATTAACAGCTAAGCAAACATTCTTATTACCCGTATTGGGTCGCAGTGAAATAGACAGACAAAGCAGTGGTGTGCAATGTGTTACTGTAGAAGACTCAATGTCGATGGTTCACGCATCAAAAGGTTTACTTAAACCATGTAGCCCTTACCTTAAATCTGAGTGTGCGATAATCGCAGGAATAGCTAAAGCGGCAATACCTCAGAGTAAAGTCGAATGGGATGATTTTATCGGTAACTATGACTTGATCCGTGACGCAATGGAGGCGGTATTACCTGGCTTTGATGATTACAATGCACGTATTAAAATACCGGGAGGATTTCACCTGACAAACGCTGCTTCTGAGCGTCGTTGGTTAACTCAATCAGGTAAAGCTAATTTTGTACCGACAGAAGGCGTTATTGAAGACCCGAATTCAGCAGTAAACAGTGAATTGATTTTGGCAACATTACGCAGCCATGACCAGTATAATACTACAATTTATGGGCTAAATGACCGATACCGTGGTGTGTTTGGGCAACGAGATGTTGTTTTCATCAGTGGTGCAGAAGCCCAAAAACAGAAGTTACAGGCGGGAGATAAAGTGAATCTCATCGCATTAGACCGTGAACAAAAACCGACAAAACGCCGTTTAGATAACCTCACTGTGGTGATCTATGATATGGCAGACCGAAGTGTTGCCACTTATTTCCCTGAAGCCAATAATTTAATTTCATTAGATAATTTCGACCCGCAATGTGGTATTCCTGCGTATAAAAATATCCCTGTGAAATTAGAGAGAGTCATTCAATAGATAGATGTTATTGTTTAGGAACCCCAAATGTTGAATTTAACATTTGGGGTTTTAAAGATTATTTTTTGGCTGGGAAGAATTGGCTGATGATAACAATGATTGCAACTAAGAGATAAGCCGCGAAGATACCAATTAACCATTGTGGCATATCAAGCCCTAAGAATGCCCATTGCCTAACGGCACAGTCACCTGTTGCTTCAAACACTGCCGGGACCCACTCTTGTAATGGTAACCAGTCAGGGAAATTAACGAAAAAATCGCAAGAAGCAAATGGAGAAGGATAAAGTTGTAGCATGGTATGTTCCCATGCAAGGTCTAAGCCACGCCAAGCAGAGTAAACCCAAATAAGAATTGCTACCCAGCGTATTACCATATTCCGTGGTGCTATTGCCCCAATTAAGCCAGCAACCATAATGCCAAGTAATGCAACACGTTCATAGACACACATAACACAGGGTTGTAGCTTCATCACATGTTGAAAATATAAGGCCGCACACTCGAGCATAAAGGCAATAAAGGCCATGAGTAGCCAGGCGCCTCTTCCTTGCGAGCAGTAGTTAAAAAATCTGAACATACTTAGTATCCTAATTGAGTAATGCGCACATTTTGCCTCTATCAGCTCGATAAAAAAAGCAATTAAAGTGAAATAATGCAATTTCAGATAAGGCTTTACCTAACATTACAATTAGCCATATTGGTATATGGCTAATTGTTTTAAAGTATAGTTACTGGGCGAATGTAATCAAACCGATACTTTCCATCCAATGAGTGATTGGTACTAGCCAGAGCTCTACCCCTAATAACCCGACAATAGTCATTACGATGGTATATGGAAGAGCCATCCAAACCATACGACCGTAGGATAAACGGATTAGTGGAGATAACGCTGAGGTTAATAAGAATAAGAAAGCAGCTTGCCCATTAGGTGTTGCAACAGAAGGCAGGTTAGTACCTGTATTAATTGCTACGGCTAAGAATTGGTATTGTTCCATTGATACCAAACCTTCATTCGCTGCTTTTAAGGCTTCAGTAATGTAAACAGTCCCTACGAATACGTTATCTGATACGGCAGAGAGTAGGCCATTAAATAGATAGAATAATGATAATTGTGACGACTCAGAGGATTGCAGCACAAACTGAATAAATGGGGTGAATAGTTGTTGGTCAATGATTACGGCTACAATACTAAAGAAGACAGTTAATAATGCGGTAAAGGGTAACGCTTCCTCGAAGGCTTTCCCCAACGCATGTTCTTCTGTGATACCACAAAATGCGGTCGTTAGCACGATAACAGAAAGACCAATAAGGCCAACTTCCGCTAAATGGAAAGCAAGAGCAACGATTAACCACACGCCAATTAAGCCCTGAACGACTAACTGTGCAAGATCTCTTTTGGTACGTTTAGCCGTCAGTTTTTTATCGTGCTCAGTCAAAATTTGACGTACAGAGTCAGGAAGCTCAGCACCGTAACCAAATAGCTTGAACTTTTCAACAACAAAACAGACAACCAAGCCACAAATAAAAACAGGTATGGTCACAGGAGCCATACGAATATAAAAAGTAATGAAGTCCCAATTAACATGCTTTGCAATGATAAGGTTTTGTGGTTCACCAACCATGGTCATGACACCACCAAGCGCGGTACCAATACCGGCATGCATCATTAAGCTACGTAAAAATGCCCTAAATTGCTCAAGGGTTTGCTTTTGTTCCGCACTATTAATGAAACCATCATTTTGTAGGTCAGTGTTGCTGGGCTGGTTAGAGGCATATTGGTGATAGATAGAATAAAAGCCAATTGAGACGCTAATGACGACGGCAATAACGGTTAATGCGTCTAAAAATGCGGATAAAAATGCACTTGCCATACAAAAAGCAAGGGAAAGAATGCGTTTAGAGCGCACGTTTATCAACAGTTTGGTGAAAACAAATAACAGTAATTGCTTCATGAAGTAGATACCAGCTACCATAAAAATCAGTAACAGGATAACTTCAAGGTTATTGCTAATTTCATGTGAAATTTGGGCAGGGGTGGTCATACCAATAATAACGGCTTCTATGGCTAAAAGACCACCTGGCTGCAATGGGTAACATTTAAGAGCCATTGCTAATGTGAATATGAATTCAACAACTAATAGCCAGCCTGCGACGAAGGGGCTGATGAAGTAAAAGATAATAGGGTTAATTATTAAAAATACAATAATTGCTAATTTGTACCAATCAGGCGAATTTCCCAGGAAATTTTTCAAAAAAGCAGTTTTTAAACTAAAATCCATTATGATTCGTTATCCTCTTTTATGCGGATGTCGTGTATTGTGCTATACATACTACTCTTATCTTTTGCGGATTTTAAGCTTATTTGCTAATTGAGAGCTTATGAATTATATGGAAATTCTATGATTTGCCTCACTCTTTATTTTTAGTCTAACTATATCAGACGATGACAATCTGGTATGATTTGCCCAATATCCGTCTAAATGTTTGGAATAATAAAAATATGGTTATTAAAGCTCAAAGTCCGGCTGGTTTCGCGGAAGAGTATATTATTGAGAGCATATGGAACAACCGCTTTCCACCAGGTTCAATTTTACCCGCAGAGCGTGAGCTTTCGGAATTAATTGGTGTGACACGA
Source organism: Providencia sp. PROV109 (assembly GCF_033681625.1). Taxonomy (NCBI): domain Bacteria; kingdom Pseudomonadati; phylum Pseudomonadota; class Gammaproteobacteria; order Enterobacterales; family Morganellaceae; genus Providencia; species Providencia sp. PROV109. The sequence continues at coordinate 2,545,527 of NZ_CP096320.1, read as the reverse complement.
ACAACCTTACGTGAGGTGTTACAGCGCTTGGCTCGGGACGGTTGGCTAACCATTCAGCATGGTAAACCAACTAAAGTGAATAACTATTGGGAAACGTCTGGTCTAAATATTTTGGAGACATTGGCTAGGCTAGATCACGATAGGGTGCCCCAGCTAATCGATAATTTATTGGCAGTACGTACCAATATCGCTGCTATTTTTATCCGTACAGCCTTTCGAAATAACCCCGAGAAATCAATAGAAGTATTAGCTGAGCGGGAAAAAGTTGAAGATAATTCAGATGCATTTAGTGATTTGGATTATAACATTTTCCGTGGTCTTGCATTTGCATCCGGTAACCCGATCTATGGCTTGATTATTAACGGCTTAAAAGGGCTTTATACCCGTGTTGGTCGCTATTATTTTTCGAACCCAGAAGCTAGGCGTTTAGCGTTAAATTTCTATCAACAATTAAGCCATCTTTGTCGTGAACAAGCCTATGACCGTATTATGGATTGTGTGCGTAATTATGGAAAAGAAAGTGGAATAATTTGGCATAGTATGCAAAGCAATATGCCTTCAGATTTAGCTCAAAGTCGCTAATTAATTAGCGGTGATACACTTAAGGCCAGCATGTTGCATTGAATCTGCATGCTGGTTTTTTTATCGTTAATGATTGACAGTTTTTAGTCACATAGCCACCGAATACGAAAATGAAGCGAAAAAACCAATTTTTGTTGGTTTTTTTGAAATTTAATGCTGACAAAACCCCTCGAATTGGTTTAATAAAATAAACATATTTTATTGGGCGCATCACTTGAATCGATAGAAAACTCTGAATTAACAAAATAGATAAATTGCCATTATTTTATCCAATTGAATTATAAGAATTTAAATTTATGCTTAAATTTTAGTCTAGTATTTAATATCGACATGTAAAAAAAATGTGATGAAATTTAAATTTTTTAACTTTATTGTTAAAAGTGTTAATCCACCACATTGGCAAATAATTTCTAGAATATTATCCTAAAATAAATGATGCATATTTTTATTTTGCGGGGAAGCTATGAAAATTCTAGTGTTAGGTGCGGGAGTGATCGGTGTAACAACAGCATGGTATTTAGCACAAGAAGGGCACGAAGTGCTGGTGGTGGATAGACAACATGATGTAGCAGAGGAAACAAGCGCAGCAAATGCAGGGCAAGTATCCCCTGGCTATGCAACCCCATGGGGGGCTCCTGGTATCCCCCTTAAAGCCGTGAAATGGATGTTTGAAAAACATGCGCCCTTGGCAATACGTCCAGATGGTACGTTATTTCAACTGCGTTGGATGTGGCAGATGCTAAAAAACTGCGATATCCAACATTATGCGATGAATAAAAGCCGTATGGTGCGCATTGCAGAATACAGCCGTGATTGTATTCGCCAATTAAGAGTGGATACAGGCATTGAATATGAAGCTCGTCAAGGTGGCACCTTACAGCTTTTTCGTACGGCAGAGCAGTTTGATAATGCAGCGAATGATATTGCGGTCTTACGGCAAGAAGGTGTTCCATACGAATTATTGACGTCTAATGAATTAGTTAAAGCGGAACCTGCGTTAGAGTTTGTCAAGCACAAGCTTACAGGGGGGTTGCGATTACCCAATGATGAAACAGGGGATTGCCAGCAGTTCACCAAAAAACTGGCTAAAATGGCGCAAAATGCGGGAGTCCAATTCAAATTTGGTAGCCGGATTGAACAGATTTTAACCGAAGGTAACAAAGTTAGCGGCGTTAAAATAGATGGTGAAATTTTGCAAGCGGACCGATATGTAGTAGCGATGGGCTCTTATTCCACCTCAATGCTACAACGTCTGGTTCAAATTCCGGTTTACCCACTCAAAGGCTATTCATTGACGATGTCAATTATTGATGAACAGCGTGCCCCAATGTCTACTATCTTGGATGAAACATACAAAATTGCAGTAACGCGGTTTGACAAGCGTATTCGTGTCGGTGGAATGGCTGAAGTCGTTGGGTTTAATTTGAATATCCTGAAAAAACGCTGCGAAACATTAAAAATGGTGGTACAAGATTTATATCAAGGCGGTGGTGATATTGCACAAGCGCAATTTTGGACGGGGCTGCGCCCAATGACACCGGATGGTACCCCAATAGTTGGGCCGACTGCATACAGTAATTTATATTTAAATACAGGGCATGGGACGCTGGGCTGGACAATGGCTTGTGGTGCAGGAAAACTGCTAGCAGATTTAATTTCAGGGAACACACCAGAGATAGCGTCTGATGATTTATCGGTATTTAGGTACCTTGATGGCTTTAATACCAAACTGGTTACTCATGGTGATTTAACTCCAGCACGTTAAGCGTTTGATGTTTTGGCATCATTGTAATTTTAGAATTAATTAAATGTACTAAGGAATTAAAATGCCGCGCCCTATAAGTGCTGTTATTCATCTACAAAATTTACAACATAATTTGGCTATTGTACGGCAACATGTTGGAAACTCGAAAATTTGGTCAGTCATGAAAGCAGACGGTTATGGTCACGGTATCAAGCAGATTTGGCCTGCATTAAAAGAAACGGATGGTTTTGGGGTATTGGATTTTGATGAGGCCATTTTATTGCGAAAAGAAGGGTGGAAAGGGCCAATTCTATTGTTAGAAGGTTTTTTTCAGCCACAAGACTTACAATTGATTGACCAGTATAATTTAACAACCAGCGTTCATAGTGAGTGGCAATTGTTTGCTATTGAAAATGCACAATTATCATCACCTATTTCAGTCTATATAAAACTAAATAGCGGCATGAATCGATTAGGTTTTTCACCGAGCGAATACGAAAGTGTGGTTCAACGGTTATCTAAAATGTCGAATGTACGCAGTTTAACGTTAATGAGTCACTTTGCTAATTCAGATACCAAAACGGGCGTTACTGAACCTTTTCAACAAATCCAGCAATTTGAACACTTATCTTTAGAAACCTGTATCGCAAATTCAGGGGCAACACTGTGGCATAAACACACACAATATGATTGGATTCGTACAGGTATTTTGCTGTATGGCGCTTCTCCAAGTGGAAAATCTACTGATATATCTGGGTTGAACTTGAAGGCGGCGATGACCTTACAGTCAGAAGTGATCGCTATCCATGAAATTCCAGCAGGTCAATCAATTGGTTATGGTAGCCGGTTTACATCGACTAAACCTATGCGTATTGCGACAGTAGCGTGTGGTTATGCAGATGGGTACCCTAGACATGCTGCCAATGGAACGCCTGTATGGTGCAAAGAAAAGCGTTGTGCGCTACTGGGGGCTGTTTCAATGGATATGCTGACAATTGATATCAGTGACTGTGGCGATGTTAAGCTTGGTGAGCGAGTGGAGTTATGGGGGCAAAACTTACCGGTTGATGAGGTTGCACAAGCTGCGGGGACAATTGGTTATGAGCTACTTTGTGCGCTAGCAAAAAGAGTTCCTGTTTCTTATGAAAATAAAGTAGAATAAATATTAATCAGTCACGCTAAAAACAGTTAAAATTTAGCTTTAAATGTGATTTCGATTAAGCATATTGGGATTATAGCTATATTGTTATAACATATAGCTGTGATCTATTTCTCATTATTTTTAGGTTGAATATATGTCAAAAGCAATTAAATTAACGACACTTGCGGTGGCTTTGAGTGTGTTATCTGGGGCCGCCTTTGCAGGAACTTGGTCAGTTGGTGGTTCAGTATTAGCACAGTCAACACCTTATAAAGGAATTAAGAGCCGTGACTATGTCACGCCAGTGCCTATTGTTAATTATGATAGTGAGAATTTCTATTTTCATACATTAGCAGCTGGTTATTATTTATGGAATGATACACAAGACCAGTTATCATTGGATGCTTATTATTACCCACAATTTTTTAAACCTAAAGACAATGATGATAAAGCAATGCGTGAATTAGACCGTCGCCGTGATACGGTGATGACCGGTCTGACTTATCGTCATAAAGCTGATTGGGGGACACTAAGAACGAATATTTCTGGTGATATCTTAGGTATCAGTAATGGTATTCGTGGTGAGTTTGCCTACCTGTATGGCTTTGAAGGTGATAAATGGTCAATCACTCCAGGCCTTGGTATTAAATGGGATAGTAAGAACCAAAACCGTTATGAATATGGCGTGTCTTCAAAAGAATCACGTAATAGCGGTTTAAAACGTTATAATCCAGGTTCAAGTTGGACACCATACATTGAAGTGACAGGAAATTACCGCTTTGATGAAAATTGGACTGTATTCGCAATGGGCCGTGTTGACCGCCTACCAAGTGAAGTGAAAGATAGCCCAATGGTAAATAAAGATGTTTCCGCCATTATGTGGACAGGTGTCACTTACACATTCTAAGTTTGTGATAGAAAATTAAATTAATTAGCCCCTGATATTCTTACAATTATCAGGGGCTAATTTTATCTATCTAGTTATCTATCTAGAAAATTTATATTCTTAGAATGGATAATTAATCTTGCGGCTTATTATCGCGACTGACCATCACTAAAGAAAGACGAGCAGGGTGTTGTGCTTCACTTTTCATCGGGACGTTGATCCTTGCCGTTTCTACACAAACCATTTGTTTGTACCCATTATTTGGCATGTCATCCATGCTACATGATAATTCTGCCCAAGGGTTCCAACAGACAACATCACTATTATGGTAATGGTGAATTTCTATTGTACGTGCCCAGCCATCATCACGTAATAAGCTGTATTCTTCCGGTTCTGAATAAATACGATCGGTGTGCTTATTAAATTTGAGTGGCTCATTCACATAAGCTTCTTTATCTGCGACTTTATCGAAGTAGTGGCCGCCTAACCCATAGACGGTGGCTTTTTGGATATCACTGATATTGAAATAACTATGCAATGCGGCAGTCGTTTCGAAATCTCCATAACTTTCTAATTCAAGTTCACATGTTTCCCCAAGTTTCATACGTAAGATCAGGGTGAACTCATGGGGCCATAATTTACGGGTATAGTCGGTATCCGTTAACGTGAAGGTTAAAATAACACCATCTTCATGTTCATTATGTGCGGTGAATTGCCAAGGTAAAATTCGTGCAAAACCATGACTAGGACTGGCAACAGGACCGAACCAAGGCCAACAAATAGGAATACCACCGCGAATAGCAACGCCTTCTTTAAAGGCACTTTCTGAACTTAGCCATAAGCAAGGTTTTTGCCCCGCGGGTTGCCAATCAATAAGTTGAGCGCCTTGTAAACTGACAGCACCACGTACTTTGGGATGTGAAATAACAATAAGTGGGAGCTCATCGAGTTGGCGTTGAGTAATGTAAGCAGAGACTTGTTTAATGACTGGTAGTGTAAAAAGTTTGTCATGCATGGTATTAGGCCTGTGTTCATTCACTTAAATTATTTAGAAGTACCTGTTTGGCATATTTAAAGCCGCAGTGAATCGTATTCGTTCTAAAATAAGTCATGTTTATAGCGTATCCAATAGATGATCAACCATAAGCGATATTGCGGAAAATATGAAGTGTTAATTTGTTATTGGATACGATACAAAAGAGCCGCCAAATTGGCGGCTCAGTTAGACAGATTACATTACAGCTCTTATTTAGAGATGTGAGCGATCAGGTCTAAAACTTTGTTAGAGTAACCCGTTTCGTTGTCATACCAAGAAACTAATTTAACAAAGTTGTCGTTCAGTGCGATACCTGCTTTAGCATCAAATACTGAAGTCAGTTTTTCACCGTTGAAGTCAGTTGATACAACGTCATCTTCAGTGTAACCCAGAACGCCTTTCAGTTCGCCTGCAGCTGCTTCTTTGATAGCATCACAGATTTGAGCATAAGTTGCTGGTTTTTCTAAACGAACAGTTAAATCAACAACTGATACGTTAGGAGTAGGTACACGGAAAGACATACCAGTCAGTTTACCGTTCAGCTCAGGGATAACTTTACCTACGGCTTTAGCAGCACCGGTTGATGAAGGGATGATGTTTTGAGCAGCACCACGACCACCACGCCAGTCTTTGTGTGAAGGACCATCAACAGTTTTTTGTGTTGCAGTTGTTGCGTGAACTGTTGTCATCAGACCTTCAACGATACCGAACTTGTCATTGATAACTTTAGCCAGTGGAGCTAAGCAGTTAGTTGTACAAGATGCGTTAGAAACGATTTCTTGACCTGCGTAAGCTTTGTGGTTAACGCCCATAACGAACATAGGAGTATCATCTTTAGAAGGGCCAGTCAGAACAACTTTCTTAGCGCCAGCTTGGATGTGTTTACGTGCAGTTTCATCAGTTAAGAAGATACCTGTTGCTTCAGCAACGACGTCAACACCGACTTCGTTCCATTTCAGGTTCGCAGGATCTTTTTCTGCTGTTACACGGATTTTTTTGCCGTTTACAACTAGGTGACCATCTTTAACTTCAACAGTACCGTTGAAACGACCATGAGTTGAGTCGTATTTCAGCATGTATGCCATGTATTCTGCATCGAGCAGGTCGTTGATAGCAACGATTTCGATGTCAGAACGCTCTTGTGCAGCACGGAAAACGATACGGCCAATACGACCAAAACCATTAATACCTACTTTGATAGTCATAGTATTTCCACCAGCTATTTATTCGTGAATTAAGTTGTAGTTAAAGTTACCAAAACCTTGCCAGCCGTCAAGCGGAATCGTGTCAATTATTGAAAAAAATCAATTCTGATACCACCAACTGCTTATTTGTCAGCCACTTCAGCGGCAAATACAGCCGCACGTATTATCGGGATTGTACGGCATAATGAAACCATCTATCAGTGATATATGTGATACGGTTCACAAATCAAAACGGAAAGTAAGATGCTTCTTAGTTTAGAATAGTTTTACAGAAAATGTTGTTAATTTTTTGTTGATTGAAATTGATGTATGATAACCATCAACCACTTTAGTTATTTAAATATTTAGGTATGACATGTCAAGCAAAGATAAACAACCTATTGATATTTCAGAATTAAATGAGATGCAGCGTTACGTTACACAGCAAGCAGGTACCGAGCCGCCATTTAGTGGCCAATTATTGCATAACCGTAAAGAAGGTGTGTACGAGTGCTTATGCTGTGGTTCACCTTTATTTATGTCTGAGACCAAATTTGATGCAGGTTGTGGATGGCCAAGTTTTTACCAACCCGTCAATGAAGAGGCAATCAAATACATTGAGGATTTCTCTCATGGGATGCACCGCATTGAAGTTCGCTGTCAACACTGTAATGCGCATTTAGGGCATGTGTTTCCAGATGGTCCTCAGCCTACTGGTCAGCGTTACTGCATTAATTCAGCATCATTAAGCTTTATTGATGACGATAGCGGAGAAAAGACGCGTGGATAAATAGCTGAAGCGTGCTGAAGTCATTTTTTTAGAATGACAAAAACGATTCAGCTATTGGCTGAAATCAAGAATAATAAAATAATGAGTGAATTATGTATTTGAAGGAGCTTTACCGTGAGCGTTGAAGTCAGTCCTGAGCAACTTGAACAATTATTAGCAGTGATGACCCCTGAAATTTATGAACGCCTTGTGACCGCTGTTGAACTCGGTAAATGGCCAGATGGTGTGATGTTAACGCCAGAACAAAAAGAACATAGCTTACAAATGGTATTATTGTGGAAGTCACGGCATAACCATGACCCTGAGCATATGACGGTAGGGACTAATGGTGAAATTACGATGAAGAGCAAGCAAGAGCTAAAAACGTTGTTTCAAGGTGAGATGTTAGCAACATTAAAACCGCAAAATAATGATGAATAACGGTTGCTCTAGAGAATAGCTTGTTGATTCAATATGATGCTGCATAGTGACAGTGTCACTAAAACAAGTTTTCTCAATTACTAGATTTTCAATTATTACATGAGAAAACTTGTCCATAAAACATGTCCTAATGCAGGTCGGTTAATGTAATTAACCTCGCACCTTGATTTTGCATTTCGACTAAAGCTTCTTGGCTGTCATTGGCCCCGAGATTGACGCCTCTACACCCATCGACTAAAACATCTACGGTATAACCTAATTTTAACGCATCTAACACGGTAAATTTGACACAGTAATCCGTCGCAATTCCCATAATAATTAAATGCGAAATATGGTGTTCTTGTAGCCACGTATGTAGGCGCGTTTGGCTAATTTTATCATTATCAAAAAAGGCACTATAGCTATCAACCTGGGGGTTTTCCCCTTTGGTAAAAATTGCACTAATAAGCGATTGGTTTAAATTTTTGTGTAATTCAGCGCCATGTTCACCTTGTACGCAATGAATAGGCCACCAAACTTGTGTAATACCATTTAGCTCACCGACTTCGCCAATTTGAGTATTTGAATTGGCCGCGAAACTAAGGTGTGTCGCAGGGTGCCAATCTTGGCTTGCAATGATGTCTATTTGTTTTTGTTGGCAAATATCCATCGCTTTATTAGCAACATCAATAACATGTTCGCTTTCATTTACTGCTAATGTGCCACCCGTGCAGAAATCGTTTTGTAAATCGACTAACAGTAATGCTGCTTTCATTATGTCCTCAGTATGTTATCTGTTATTCATCAGCATAGCTCAACTCGCCGCGTAAATTATTCTGCATTAACTCACGGATTAAAGCAGGGGTATAATTTTGACTCAGTAAGTAGTGCAATTTACTTAAGGCGGCTTCAAAAGTCATGTCATATCCACTTATCACACCCGCTTCTGCAAGTGCGTGTCCTGTGGCGTAGCCTTCCATATTAACACGGCCAGAAATACATTGTGTCAGGTTCACCACAATAATCCCTCGGTTCGTTGCTTCACGGAGTATGCGCAGTAATTCAGGCTGCTGAGGGGCATTACCGACACCGTAAGAGCGCAATATCAGCGCTTTAACGGGTTGTTGGAGAATGTTGCGTACAATTTCAATTGATAGCCCTGGATAAAGTGTCACAACGCCGATAGGTTGAGGTGTAATTCGGTGACTTTTAAATTCACCTATACCAATAGGCGCAGGGCACGTATTAAATGAGCGAATATGAATGCCAGCTTCAATTAATGGCGAACAGTTAGGTGAACTGAAAGCATCAAAGCCATCTGCATGGGCCTTAACAGTGCGGTTACCGCGATATAATTTATTATTGAAAAATAATCCCACTTCATTAATGGGGTAGTTTGCTGCTAAATATAATGCATTTAGTAGATTAGTTTGCCCATCAGAACGTAATGCTTCTAAAGGGATTTGTGACCCTGTCACTATTACGGGTTTTTTCAAGTTTTCAAACATGAAAGATAACGCTGAGGCAGTGAAAGCCATCGTGTCAGTGCCATGTAATATGACAAACCCATCATAAAGTGGATAGTTCTCACGTATATCATCAGCGATAAGTTGCCAGTCTTCAGGAGTGATATCAGATGAATCAATTAAAGGCTGATGTTCACGGATCGTAAACTCAGGCATTTCAGGGCGGTGAAACTCGGGCATCTGAGCTAACTGAGCTTGCAAATGACCGGAAACAGGAATATATCCCTGTGGTGAATGGCGCATGCCAATTGTTCCACCAGTGTAAACAACATAAATTGATTTCTTCTGCATCTTATTACCTAATTTATCCAACTTATCGAAGGAGAGTGATTATCAGGATTTTGACGTATTTGTTAGCGTATTACTATCGTTAACTTGCGAATAGTTAGATTGATATGAGGTTACTGATGGGTTTGTGAGAGAAATCCCCTTCATTGAATCTGAAGGGGATTTAGCGATTAGTTAATTTCCGCGCAATTTAAACAAAAAGCATAGCGGTTTTGTGGGTCATTCATTTTTAAGAAAAATTGCGCTTGTTGGCGGATATCCGTCGCGACTGCTGGTGGTAAAAATACGTGTAGCACATCCGGCATGGCGGCTTGAACGTTTGTCGTTAATTCAAGTAACAATTGATCCATAAAGGTCAACTCAGGCTTCATCCAATCTAACTTTACGTCAGTGAGCTTAGCGAGCTCAGCAGCTTTATCTACGGCATTATCAAAATCACCTAGTTGGTCTACAAGACCATTTTTAAGCGCGTCTTGCCCAATCCATACACGGCCTTGAGCGATTTGGTCTATCTCTGCTGGTGTTTTATGGCGAGATTTAGCCACTAAGCCAATAAATGTCTCATAGCCATTCTCAATGGTAATTTGCATCATGTCAGCAAATTGTGGGCTGATCCCTTTAGTCAAAGAAATATCGGCTAATGGCGACGTTGATACGCCATCAGTATATACCCCTATAGAATCTAAAGATTTTTCAAAGGTATTAATTACGCCAAATATACCAATCGAACCAGTCAGCGTGTTTGGACTGGCAATGATATAGTCCGCTGGAGTTGAGACCCAATACCCCCCAGATGCAGCCATTCCCCCCATAGATACAACAACAGGTTTACCTGCAGCATGAGCAGAAGCCAGTTCACTGCGGATCAAATCAGAAGCGCTTACGCTACCACCTGGGCTGTTAACGCGCAAAACTATCGCTTTAATATTATCATCAAGGCGAGCGTCACGAATTTGTGCTGCGATGGTATCGCCTCCTGCAATCCCAGCCGTTTGTGGGCCATCCATGATAGCACCTTGAACGACAATCACGGCGATATTGCCACTTTGATTAGCATTGGTATCTGCTATTTTAGTGGAATAATCATAGATACTAATATTATTGAATTGTTTATCTTCTTTATTCCAGCCAAAGTGTTTACTGAGTAAATCTTCAACTTGTTCGTTAGTATAAAGTTTATCAACCAATTTTTGTTTTAACGCGTATTGTGCGCTATCGCCTTTGACTGAGCGTAATTTCTCTAAAATAGCATCAGCCCCAGGAAAAATTTGTGTGCTGGTCGTATTACGGTTTTTGGCGATTTCTGTGAGGTAATTGTTCCAAAGAGCATCCAGCCACTGTTTATTGGCTAAACGTGCTTCAGGGGACATCTCATCACGCATTAATGGCTCAACCGCTGATTTATAGGTACCAACACGGAAAATATGGCTACTAACTTTAAGTTTTTCTAACAGTGACTTGTAGTAGAGTCCATTCGTTGCAAAACCATATACCCCAACCGCACCTTGCGGTGTGAGGTAAATTTCATCAGCGTAACTGGCGAGGTAGTATTGCGACTGATTATAACTGTTACCAATGGCGTAAACCTGTTTCCCTGAACTTTTAAATTCATTGATTGCTTTACCGATATAAGCTAGAGAGGGCTGATCGGCTCCAGCTAAATCATCTAGGCGTAATACCATCCCTGTAATGCGATCATCATTTGCAGCGGTACGGATGGTATCAACGATGTCGAATAGTGAATTTTCTTGCATTCGGCTGTTTGAGGTACCAAGTAATTCACGGCTCATACGACCAAATGGGTCTGGAGTAGAGACTTGGTCTACGATAACCCCCTGTAAATCCACATACAAAGCACCAAAATAATTTTTTTCGGGTTGAGTCTCTGTCTGATAAAGAGCAATCGACCCAATAACAACAAAAAATAATACTAAGAAAATGGCGTTGAAAACGAATTCCCTAATAAAGTTCAGTGCTCGCCAGCTAATTCTAAAAATGGTAGCGATGATGTCCCATAGTTGACGCATGTTTTCTCCTATCCTGCATATTCTGCACCACAAGGGTGTTGGCTTCATTTGTTTGCCGTTGACTTATGGCACAAACTATTTTTGGATATTACATAAATAGTTCTTTCTACAGTTGGGTTACTTCAGCCTGTAGCACGAATTAACAACAATATACTCAAAAGCAAATCTGTTACCCGATCACCACATCGAACACTTGATATCTTAGTTGTATCAATACAATTAGTTGCAATAGCGGGCTATTTTTATGCATAACAAAATTATGATACGCAAGGTACAATGCTTCAATGATATTTTTCACATGTGACAAATGATACAATTCAATGAATTTATAACGTAATTTTACCTAACGAATAACTGTTATTGTTGTATTAGTGTAAGCGATTTTCCTTTAAGCTTAAACAATAGATAGCGTGGGTATAATTATCTAATTGAATGATTATCATATCAGTTTACTCTTAAACGGAGACAAATATGGATGCTTTGACCCTTTTGTTGAACCGCCGTTCAGCTTCAAGACTTACAACACCAGCACCGCAAGGCGAAGAACTCGACAATATACTTGCTGCGGGGATGAGAGCACCTGATCACGGTGCTTTGAAGCCGTGGCATTTTGTTGTTATGCAAAATGAGGGGATTAAACGCTTCAGTGAGCTATTGGAAAAAGCAGCAATTGAAGGGCAATTAGGCGCAGAGGTACAAGAAAAAGCTCGTAATGCCCCTTTTCGTGCCCCATTAATTATTACTGTGATCGCTAAATTAAAAGATCATCCGAAAATACCACAATGGGAACAATTAGTTGCTGCGAGCTGTACGGTTCAAGCAATGCAGATGGCAGCAGTAGCTCAAGGTTTTGGCGGTATATGGCGCTCAGGTTCATGGACAGAAGATGCTGTGGTTCGTGCCGGATTAGGTTGTGGAGATAACGACCGCATTGTTGGGTTCCTTTATTTAGGAACTCCAGAGCTTAAAGCGCCAGTAAAAGTACAAGCTCCTGATATGACAGGCTATGTATCTCACTTCTAAAGAGAATAATAATGACTGAAAAAATTAGATTAACTCAATATAGTCATGGTGCTGGTTGCGGTTGTAAAATTGCACCGAAAGTATTAGAGCAAATTCTGCACACAGAGCAAGCAAAATTTCATGATCCACATTTGTTAGTTGGTAATGAAACTAAAGATGATGCGGCTGTTTATGATTTAGGTAATGGAATAGGCATCATCAGCACAACAGACTTTTTCATGCCGATCGTTGACTCCCCATTTGAATTTGGTCGGATTGCAGCAACCAACGCGATTAGCGATATTTTTGCAATGGGTGGTAAGCCAATTATGGCCATTGCTATTTTAGGCTGGCCAATTGCGAAGTTACCACCGGAAGTGGCTCGTGAGGTGATTGAAGGTGGACGAGCAGCTTGTGCTGATGCTGGTATCTCGTTAGCTGGTGGCCATTCTATTGATGCACCTGAGCCTATTTTTGGTTTGGCGGTTACGGGTGTTGTGAATACGGAGTATGTGAAGAAAAATAGTGCCGCAACAGCGGGGTGCGAATTGTTTTTGACGAAACCGCTTGGAATTGGTGTTTTGACAACAGCTGAGAAAAAAGGGGTGCTTGCGCCGGAACATCAACACTTAGCGGCAGAAACCATGTGCCAAATGAATAAGCTAGGTGCGGTGGTTGCGCCTTTAGATGGTGTGACGGCAATGACTGACGTGACTGGTTTCGGTTTATTAGGTCATTTAAGTGAGATTTGCGAAGGGTCTAAAGTTCGTGCTGAAATCTCCTTTAGTAAAGTTCCTAAATTAGCCAATGTCGAAAAATATATTGAAGCAGGTTGTGTTCCTGGGGGAACCACTCGTAACTTTGACAGTTATGGGCACCTTATTGGCCCTATGAGTGATATGCAGCGTCAACTACTGTGTGATCCTCAAACTTCTGGCGGCTTACTTATTGCAGTAAAACCTTCCGAAGTCTCTAAAATTAAAGAGATTGCACAGCAGCAAGGTGTTTTGTTACAGTCTATCGGTAAATTATTACCCCATCAGGATAATGTTCCTTTAGTTGAAGTGATAGATTAATTTATGCGTTTGTTTATTGCGGAAAAACCGAGCCTTGCAAGGGCCATTGCAGATGTATTACCAAAGCCCCATAAACGAGGTGATGGTTTTATTCAATGTGGTGATGGCCAAACTGTAACATGGTGTATTGGCCATCTTTTAGAGCAGGCGGAACCCGATGCTTATGAACCTCGGTATGCACGATGGAATCTTCAGGATTTGCCAATTATCCCTGATAAGTGGCAATTGAAGCCCCGTCCCGCAGTAACTAAACAATTAAAAACTATTGAAACATTGCTGAAGCAAGCCTCAATAGTTGTCCATGCAGGAGACCCCGATAGAGAAGGTCAATTGCTGGTGGACGAAGTGCTTGACTTTTTGAAGCTCGACCCTGAAAAACGCAAAGAAGTAAAACGTTGTTTAATCAATGACCTTAACCCGCAAGCCGTTGAGCGGGCAATTGAGCGTTTGAGAGAAAATCGTGAGTTTATTCCTCTTTGTGTTTCTGCCTTAGCAAGAGCACGGGCAGATTGGTTGTATGGCATCAATATGACCCGTGCTTATACGTTATTAGGGCAACGAGGAGGCTATCAAGGCGTTCTTTCTGTAGGGCGGGTACAAACTCCGGTATTGGGGTTAGTTGTTAGGCGCGACGAAGAAATAGAAAACTTTGTACCTAAAGACTATTTTGAGGTTAAAGCTCATATTGTTACGCCAAAGGATGAGCGCTTTGTAGCGATATGGCAGCCAAGCGACTCCTGTATTGACTATCAGGATGAAGAAGGGCGTTTATTCCATCGGCCGCTTGCAGAGCATGTGGTATCGCGTATTGAGGGCAAACCTGCCATAGTGACGCAATATCAGGACAAGCGCGAATCAGAAATTGCACCGTTGCCTTTCTCTTTATCTTCTTTGCAGATTGAAGCTGCCAAAAAATATGCGTTGAGCGCTCAAGAAGTATTGGACATTTGCCAACGTTTATATGAAACACATAAGTTGATTACTTATCCACGTTCAGATAGCCGTTATTTACCGGATGAACATTTTGCAGGGAGACACAGTGTCTTGAATGCAATTGCGGTGCATCAACCAGACCTCACTGAATTTGAATTGCCTGAGCTGGATAAAAAGAACCGGTGTTGGGATGATAAAAAAGTCGATGCTCACCATGCCATTATCCCAACAGCAAAAACGGCAGCAGTAAAGTTAACTGAGAATGAAAGTAAAATTTACCAATTGATTGCGCGTCAATATATTATTCAGTTTATGCCCGATGCGGTTTACCGTAAGTGTACAATTGATCTAGAAATTGAAAAGGGTAAATTTATTGCAAAAGCTCGATTTCTTGCTGAAGCAGGTTGGCGAGTCGTATTGGGCAATAAAGAGCGCGATGCTGAAAACGATGGTATGCCACTGCCAGTTGTGAGTAAGAATGATGAGTTGTTATGTGAAAAAGGGGAAGTGGTTGAACGGCAAACGCAGCCTCCACGTCCTTTTACGGATGCAACGTTATTATCAGCAATGACTGGGATCGCTCGTTTTGTACAAGATAAAGCATTAAAAAAAGTATTGCGAGAAACGGATGGGCTTGGTACAGAAGCGACTAGAGCCGGTATCATTGACTTACTATTCAAACGCCAATTTCTCTACAAAAAAGGGCGTTATATTCATTCCTCGCCTGCGGGAAGGGCTCTAATTCATGTTTTACCCGATATGGCAACATTACCAGATATGACAGCCCATTGGGAGTCAGTATTAACCCAAATTAGTGAAAAACAATCACGTTATGATGATTTTATGCATCCACTAAGCCAAACGCTAATGCAATTAATTCACCATGCACGTCAGTTTACAAATTTGAGGGCATTTCGAGAACTCCCCGCTCCATCAGTAAAAACGGGAAAAAAACCAGTAAAAGCGGGTAAGAAAACAAAAAAGAAACAGGATTAGTTGAGTCTGGTAAACCAATAAAAGGCGCTTAAGGCGCCTTTTTGCATTATGACAAGTAAGAAAGTTTACTTTGAGAGGTCAAATTCAGACCATACAGGTGCGTGGTCTGATGGCTTTTCCATCCCGCGGATTTCGTAATCAATACCCGTTGCAATACAACGCTCAGCGAGTTTATTGGAGGCCAGTAATAAATCGATACGTAGGCCACGGTTATCATCGAAGCCTTTCGAACGGTAGTCAAACCATGAGTAGCAGTCAGAAATATCAGGGTTTTTTGCACGATATGTATCGACTAAACCCCAGCCTAATAATTTAGCTAACCACTCACGCTCTTCGGGTAAAAAAGAGCATTTTCCGGTTTTTAACCAACGTTTACGGTTTGCATCACCGATACCAATATCAAGATCGGTTGGGCTGATATTCATGTCACCCATAATGAGCAACTGTGACTCTGCCGTTTGTGTTGATGTGATGTAATTTTGTAAATCTTGATAAAATTTTTCTTTTGCCGGAAATTTTGTTGGGTGGTCACGGCTTTCTCCTTGAGGAAAATAACCATTTACAACCGTCAATGGGCCGCGATCTGTTTGGATATCAGCCATGATAATGCGACGCTGTGCATCGTCATCGTCAGTTGGAAAACCTTTACGGACAGCAAGAGGCTCATTTTTAGTTAATAGAGCCACGCCATAATGCGCTTTTTGACCGTGATAAAAAACATGATAGCCGAGCTGACTAACTTCTTCATAAGGAAACATATCATCATGGACTTTGGTTTCTTGTAAGCCAATAACCTCAGGTTGATGTTTTTCGATGATTGCAGCGAGTTGGTGAGGGCGAGCTCGAAGGCCATTAATATTGAACGATATGAATTTCATGGTTTTTTATCACCTAGTTTTATGATTATTATGCTTATTCTACCAGATGGTAGCAATACTGTAACCCCGCGTAGCATGTTTCAACGGTTAGATTGTTTTAAAGACGATAATGGCTATGATAAAAATGCTCATGGCTTAATTTATTCTTGGTATAGTATCAAAATTCAGTGGTTAATATAAAAATAATAATAAATTTAATTAATCAAAAAATATTATGGCTAATTAAATTTATTATGGGTGCTAGAGTTTAGTTTTCTATTAAAGCTAAATTAATAATATCATTATTAACTAGTTTTAATTTCATTTAAAGTCAATTGGTTATTTATATTTTAATGTGATTTAATAGTGGGGGAATAAAAAATAATCAATCGAAACAATATAATATATTGCTTTGTAATGATGGAAATTATAAAAATACTTTTATGAAATATTGTTAATCATTCAATAAAAAATCAAGTTTGATTTTTTGTTTTGTGAATTAATTTCTGGGTTAATCAATATAATTATTAATGAGAAAGTTAAGTATGTTGATTAATATTTTAATAAACTGAATGGGGTCATAGATATGTTCTTTTCAAGAAAATTAGAGGCGTTTATGGCGGTTGTTGAGAATGGCTCGTTAAGCAAGGCTGCAAGAGTGATGAACCGTACGACACCTCCCATCGCGAAGTCAATCAAAGACTTTGAGACAAGCCTAGGAAAACGGCTTTTTAAACGAGAAAAATTTGGAATGACATTAACTAAGGATGGCCAAGAACTTTATAACGATCTAAGAGATCTTTATTTACAGGAGAAAGAAATAACAAAAAAACATTTTTCTGGTTATATAATAAATGAGGCTAATATTTATTATGATTGGGGTAAGGAAAGCCATTTAATTAATTTATATCAATCAGCACATCAAAATAATGTGCAAGTAAATATATTAAGGTTTAATTATGATGAAGTAGATGAAATTGTCGATTATGATGGTAATACACTTATTCTTAGCTCTGAACAAGTTGTCAGTGAGCGATTTTCATTACAAAAAATAATAGAAAACTCACCATTAGGTATCTATTGTAGGAAAGAACTTTATGAAAAATTCCATTATGACCTTGTTACACTATTACAAAAAAGTACATGGCTATGTGATCCCGCATTTTATAAAAGTTCATTAATGAGTGATTTATTAGCAAAAATTGAAACGGTTGATAATAAAACGAGTGTGAGACAAATGGATAATATTGGTTGTTGCCAAAGTTTCATTCAAGATGGTGATTTTATAGGCATAATAGACCATTATCCAGAAGAAGAATTGATTGATAAATCATTGATTTATATACCATTGAATAAAATTTTGGGGAAAAGTGTGTGTTATATCTATAAATCAAAGTCACACTCAAGTGTGTTAAATCGTTTTATGGGAGTTGTTGATAAACTAGGAGGTGAAATCAATTAAATGGTGGTGGGAGAAGGATTCGAACCTTCGAAGTCTGTGACGGCAGATTTACAGTCTGCTCCCTTTGGCCGCTTGGGTATCCCACCAGATTTTGAGTTGCTGTAATCATTGACAGCGGGCGGCATCATATCAAATGACGCGCCGCTGTAAAGCATTAATTTTCAATAAAATGGTTGTTTGCTGTTTTTTTATTCTTAATGCGTGTTAAATCAACAAAGTGTTGTTAAATAAGCCGCTATATTATTGGCTTATAAAATAATGGTGCGATTACCATATACAAATACACGTTGAGCTAAGACCCAATAGAGAGCATGGCTTAGTACATTTTTTTCAACATCACGCCCTGCACGCATCATATCATCGGCTGTGAATGTATGGTCTACATTAATCACATTCTGTGTAATGATTGGTCCTTCATCAAGGTTATCATTAACAAAGTGCGCAGTAGCCCCAATAATTTTTACGCCACGCTCATAAGCTTGGTGATAAGGGCGGGCACCAATAAATGCAGGTAAAAACGAGTGGTGAATATTGATAATTTGGTTTGGATAATGCTGCACAAATGCAGGCGTTAATACACGCATATATTTAGCTAAGACAACATAATCAGGCTGATATTGGTCAATCTGCGCTGTCATTTTTTCGTCATGTTGTTCGCGTGTTAGGCCTTCATGGCTAATATGGTGGAATGGAATACCAAATTGTTCGACTAAGTTTTTTAGCGTGTCGTGGTTTCCTATAACCGCTGCAATTTCAACATCTAAGCCATCATAAGCACTTTTCATGAGCAGGTCGCCCAAACAATGTGCTTCTTTTGTAACCATAACGACAATACGACGACGACCCGCTGTGTTTAATTCACGTTGAGACCCAACTGGTAATGCATCATCGAGGTCAGCTAATAATGTTTCATCGTTGAAAATACCTTCTAACTCAGTTCTCATAAAGAAACGGCCAGTGTGATGATCAACAAACTCATTATTTTGTACAATGTTGAGTTGGTGCTTATAGCAAATATTGGTGATTTTCGCGATTAATCCTTTCGCGTCAGGGCAAATTGTCCTGAGAATTTTCTTCTGTACAATTTTGTGTTGCATGAAACAGCCTAATCCTTAACTAACAAAGCGATATGAAAAAATGACGGGTTGAGTATTAAATGTGTCTCATTAGACAGGCATTAAATAAAGGATAATTAGTCTGGATGACCACACTTTTTATATTTTTGACCAGAGCCACAGGGGCATAAATCATTACGACCGACTTTGGGGGTAATGCCGTCTATATAATACCAACACGAATCCATCTTAATAAAACGCGAACGTTCATGAATAAGCTGCTTATGATCAGCTTTTTCATCAATAAAGCAAGCCGAAAATTCGACATAAGCTTCATTGGGATTTTTAGCATAAGAAGAACTAATAACACGAAGACCAAACCAGTGTGTTTTCGGAAAACTATTGACTATTTCTTGATGCCATTCTTGAGCATGGCAATCTGGGTGCCATGTTTTAATAAGATAATCGACGTCTTGGTGTACATAAGCACTATACCTTGAACGCATAAGTTGCTCTGGTGTCTGTGGAATAGCTTTCCCTTGTAAAAAAGGAGCGCAGCATTGCTCAAATTGTGCTTCGTTGCCACAGTAACACCTATCTTCTACTTGTGATTTCATAACACTCTCTATAAAAATAAGTATAAGATTGAAAAGTCACTATACTTAAATGATGGCGAATAAATGATTTTATCGTATGAATAATTGTATTGTTAATTAAACCAGGCTTTTGCAGTAGGTATCTTATGAAAAATAGAAAAATACTCATAATAGAAGACGAAATCACCTTCTGTACAATGTTAAAAAACTACCTAGAAACGCTGGGTATTGAGATCTATACCGCAGATAATGGTCAATTAGCAATAGAGATGTTAACAATAGACCGTATCAAACTTGATATCATTCTATGTGACTTAAATATGCCTGTCATGAATGGTGAAGCGTTTATGAAAGCGTTAGTTGCGCGTAATATTGATATTCCTGTCATTGTGATTACAGCAACAACAGATTTCACTCAGTTAGATAGAATGTTTCGCTTAGGTGCAAAGGATGCTTTGTTAAAGCCAATAAAAAATTTAGATGAAGTTAAAGTGACAATCCTTTCTGCGTTGTATCCTGAGCAAAATAGCCTAACAGAGCTGTTAGGAGAGGAAATCCCTCAGATTTCGACACTAATGCAAAACGATACTCAAGAACTGTTAGCGGTATTGAAACAGTTACAACCGCCAGTACATCAAATTATAAATAATTACCGAATTAACTATCGCCAACTTAATGAGGCTAACCGTTTTGGATTATTATTAGACCTAGCGCCCATTTCAGACAGCCAAATAGGTTTTTACTGTATTGATACTGAGCGCTCTCCTCAAGAAGGCATTATGGCTGCTTTTTTGATTAGAGTCGTGTTCAATGATCTCTTGAAAAGTGCGGTAAGCCACCCAGAAAAAAAATTACCCAATATTGATAGAATTATTAACCAAATAAATTATTTACTGGAAGATTCGGGGTTTAGTGGCCAGTTTCCGCTATTATTGGGGTATTTTAATACACGGAATAAAGCGATTATTATGGCGAGTGCAGGTTTAGAAGCGGATATAACGACAGAAAATACGCATGTTAAGTTATCTAGAAGCCTTCCTTTAGGAGCGTTGAAATTTTACCAATCTAATCATTTAGAGGTAAAAGGAAATGCTTGGCAGTGTTTAATTCGCAATAATAGCCAGAAAATAAAACTAATGTTTAACCCCGAAACATAGTTATTACCTAAAATGTATACTCTTTTAATCTGAATAACTCTATTCGGACTCGTCGCTATTTATTCATGAACATTTCCTGATATACTTCTGCGCACTTAAAATGCCTCTTGTTACTTTAGTAAAATTCGAGAGGCTAAGATGATATCTGGAGTGATAAAAATGACACAGCGCAAGGTGCGTAAAGCGGTAATCCCCGTTGCGGGCTTAGGGACTCGTATGCTTCCTGCAACAAAGGCAATCCCAAAAGAAATGTTACCAATAGTTGATAAGCCACTTATTCAATATGTTGTTAATGAGTGTATCGCTGCTGGGATCAATGAAATTGTTTTAGTGACACATTCATCAAAAAATTCCATTGAAAACCACTTTGACACAAGCTTTGAGTTAGAGGCTATCTTGGAAGCGCGTGTTAAGCGCCAGTTATTGGATGAGGTTCAATCTATTTGCCCAAGCCACGTAACGATTATGCAAACACGACAAGGAATAGCAAAAGGATTAGGTCATGCAATTTTGTGTGCTAAACCTTTAGTCGGTGAAGAGCCTTTTGCGGTTATTTTACCCGATGTCATTTTAGACCGTTACAGTACAGATTTAACCAAATTTAACTTGCGTGAAATGCTAGAACAATATGAGTCAACAGGCGCAAGTCAAATTTTAGTTGAACCAGTCCCTGAAGAAGATGTATCTAACTATGGTATTGTGGATTGTAATGGAGAAATGTTAGAACCTGGAGATAGTAAAAGAATTATTCGTATGGTTGAAAAACCAAAACGTGAAGAAGCTCCATCTAATTTATCTATTGTTGGCCGTTATGTTTTATCTGAAAAGATTTGGGATGCATTAGCCAAAACAGCGCCAGGTGCTGGGTATGAAATACAATTAACCGATGCTATTGCATTAATGATGGAAAATAATGAGCCAGTAGAGGCCTACCACTTATGTGGTAAAAGTCATGACTGTGGAAATAAATTAGGTTATATGAAAGCGTTCGTTGAATATGGAATGCAGCATGATGCACTGGGAGATGAGTTTACCCAGTGGCTGAAGAAATTATCAGTATCATTGAATTCAGCAAAATAAAATTCCGCAATAAATTTTATTAAAGGCTAACTTAATTTGTTAGCCTTTTTTTATACGTAGATAAATAAATTATTAACAAAAATACCAAGTATAAAGAGAAACACTCTGACTTGAGCTGTTCAGTCTGTACACGTTATAAGTGGTGAGAGTACAAAAATTAGCATACAACTTCATTACATAAATAGAATCACTGAAAAATATTTAAGTTTATCTAATTAAGCTTACATATCTTTACTGCTATGCTTTTATTTATCATGATTATTTGGTAGATGGCGTAATACGTCGTAACAGCTTAAAACAGAACAGTTAATTGAAGTAGGGAGCGGCAGTTATGCGGTTTTAGTGCTAAAGACTGTAGCTATAATAGATAAGGGCTTTTTCTTAGTGCAGGTTAATATAAATAATATATAAAGGATTAAATAAAAACACCCTTATAAAAGGGTGTTTAAAATACATGTTGAGGCTATTAGATTAAGAAATCATCCAAAGATTTGCCTTGTTCTTCAATGGCAACCTTGATTACTGCTGGAGTACGGCCTTGGCCTGTCCAAGTTTTGGTTTCGCCATTTTCATCAACATATTTATATTTAGCTGGACGTGCAGCGCGTTTAGCACGAGTGCTAGTGCTTTTACCTGAATCCATTGTTTGCAGAAGGTCATTTAAATCTACGCCTTGCTCAAGGATCATTTCACGAACTTTTTCCAATTTACGGTTACGTTCTTCTAATTCCGCGCGAGCTTGGCTTTCTTCATCACGACGTTCTTCAACAACGACGGTTAATTTTTCCAGCATTTCTTCTAAAGATTCTAAAGTTACTTCGCGAGCTTGAGCTCGAAGAGTACGGATGTTATTTAACGCTTTTAATGATTCGCTCATTTTCCTGGTCTCAAATTATTTGTTGGCATGTGTACAGTAATAATAGAATGCTATTTTAAATTCTGCAATAGCTAAATTACATCCTTAGTTTAAAAGTAATCTTTAACGAATGCAATTTTTTTACAAAAGAAAAATAAACTTTTCGTAGATATATATATAGCTATTATCAATAACTGAACTAAACGAAAAATAGGAATAAGCTAAAATCTTAGTGATTAAATAATTCAAAAAAGAAGAGGAGGGTCTCATTTTACTTTTACTCGGAATGAATTGAAGGGATAGACTCGCTTAAATTTTCTTTTTTTGATGATGTTTTTTAGCGGAATGTGCTTTAGTTGAAACTGTTTATAGTTAATATCAAATTGGTTTTTTTGCCCGCAAGCTAAGCAATATTTGCAATAAGGTATAAGCAATAAGGTATAAACTGAACTGGGAAAAGTTCAATTTTCAATAAGTAAACAGCATCTACACCATTATTGTTAATCCTAAAGCTAGTTTTATGGTAAAATTATTACGTATATTAATTTTGAGGGAACAGCCAAATGGCTCAGCTTTACTTTTATTATTCAGCTATGAATGCGGGAAAATCAACGTCATTATTGCAATCATCGTATAACTATAATGAAAGAGGGATGCGTACGGTTATTTTTACAGCAGAGATAGATAACCGTTTTGAACAAGGAAAAGTCTCATCGCGCATAGGCTTATCAGCGGAAGCGTTATTATACTCAACAACAACAAATATGGCTGAACTGATAAAAAAAGAAAATAGTGAACAAAAAGTCCATTGTGTTCTTATTGATGAATGCCGAGTTATGGTCAAATCTGGTGTACGAGCATCAGGCGGTTTTCCTGTCTGACTGCTCCATTACTTGTTCGCCGTCTTGGAATTTAACGTTATTGACCACGAGGGTTAGCAGTTGAAATCCTTTCAGGCGGTTCCAGCGCTTCTGCGCTGATTGCAGCAATTTATAAACCATTGCTAGGGTTGTGTTTCTTGAACCGCAGTTGCGGGTTTTGCTGGTTCTTAAACGTACTGTAGCGAAGGCAGATTCAATTGGGTTGGTGGTGCGTATACTCACCCAATGTTCTGCTGGAAAATCGTAGAAAGCCAACATGCTCTCACGGTCTTTAGCTAAGCATTCCATTGCGCGTGGGTACTTAGCAGTAAACCTTTCCAGCGCTATATCAAAGGCTTTATGAGCCTTCTCACGCGTCTCTGCCATCCAGATATCATGCAGTGCTTCTTTTACTTTGGGTTGCACTGCCTTGGGCAGTTTGTTGAGCACATTGGCCGTCTTATGCACCCAGCAACGTTGCTGTTTGGTCTGCGGGTATACTTTGCTCAGAGCCTTCCAGAAGCCCAGAGCGCCGTCAGCTGTTGCCAGCTTTGGGCAGGTCGTAAGCCCACGCGCAACCAGGCCATTCAGCAGCTCAAGCCAGCTGGCTTCGGACTCGCGATAGCCTTCTTCAACAGCAATCAGTTCCTTGCGGCCATGCTCTGTCACGCCCATCACCACCAGCAAGCACAAACGGTCATCGAGGCGGACGTTGCTGTAAATACCGTCAACCCAAAGGTACGCGTAGCGCTTGTCACTCAAATCGCGCTGTCGCCACTCTCGGTGCTCATCAATCCAGCGTTCCTTGAGCCTGGAAATGGTGTTAGCTGACAGACCTTTGGCATTCTCACCCAGCAAGGCTGCAAGGGCTTCTTGGTAGTCTCCAGTGGAAATACCTTTGAGATACAGCCACGGTAATAACTCTTCAACGCTGCGGGCACGCTTGAGGTATGGCGGTAGCAGTGCGCTGGTAAAACGAATACCAGAGCCGCTACGATCACGCACTTTTGGCACCTTGATATCAACATCGCCAATGCCCGTTTGGATGCTGCGCTCAGGCAAATAGCCGTTACGCACCACAGCTTTGCGGCCATCGGGTAAACGCAGTTCTTCATGAGCTTGCAGCAGTTGCTGCAGCTCTACTTCAACTGCTTGCGCAATGAGCTGACGAGCACCATTACGCAATAAAGCAGTTAGCACATCAGTGCCAGTTTCATCTGGTTGTGAAAGAACATTCAGGGTAATATTTGTCATGGCGTATCGCTCTACTGTTAATTATTTCTTGGAGGAAACAATCAACAGGATACGCCACCCTCTTTTCCCCTCATACACCACAAATGACTATAGCTCATGAATGCCAATTCCTAACAAAAAAACAAGTTGAAGAATTATGTGACATAGTTGATAACGAGGATATTCCAGTTTTATGCTATGGGTTGCGTACCGATTTTGCAGGGCAATTATTTGAGGGCAGCCAATACTTGCTTGCTTGGGCTGATAAATTAGTTGAGCTAAAAACAGTTTGTTATTGCGGACGTAAGGCGAGTAAGGTATTGCGTATAGGAAGTGATGGGGTGCCTGTATATGAAGGCCTACAAGTCGATATAGGCGGTAATGAAAAGTATATCTCTGTTTGTCGTAAACACTATTCAGAAGCAATAAAACAGGCTCAGTTGATGAATGAAGGTGTTATACCTAAGAAACCACTCCATTTTAGGTAAACAGAAATAATCTAGTGTAGAGAATAAAACAGGATTCAGTTATCGGATATTATGGCTATTAATGATATAACTCAGTGAGTTAAATCATTTTATATGATATTGATTTCTACATTTTTATAGCAATTGATTTTAAATAACGAAACAAAAGGCACTGCAATTATTGCAGTGCCTTTATTTTTAAATTATGTGCTAAACATTATTTCTTAGTGTTTTTCTTTTCTGCTTCTTTTTTTACGGTTGATTTTTTCTGAGGGGCTTTTTTTTCCTCTTTTTCAATCACAAGCGCGTCTTGGTGCTCAACAAATTCGCGACCATAATAAGAATCCAGTAATAGCTGTTTAATTTCAGAAATTAAAGGATAACGAGGGTTAGCTCCTGTACATTGGTCATCAAACGCATCTTCAGAAAGTTTATCTACGCGAGCTAAGAAGTCAGCTTCAGTAACACCAGTCTCACGAATAGATTTAGGAATACCTAAATCGGCTTTCATTTCCTCCAACCATGTGAGTAATTTTTCAATTTTCGCAGCAGTACGATCTCCGACGTTAGTGAGTCCCAAATGATCCGCAATTTCTGCATATTGGCGGCGCGCATGAGGGCGGTCGTACTGGCTAAATGCAGTTTGTTTTGTTGGGTTATCATTAGCATTGAAACGGATAACGTTACAAATTAATAGAGCATTAGCGAGACCATGAGGAATATGGAATTCTGAGCCAAGTTTGTGTGCCATTGAATGACATACACCTAGGAATGCGTTTGCAAATGCAATACCGGCAAGTGTCGCACCGTTGTGTACGCGTTCTCTGGCTACAGGATTTTTAGCACCTTCATGGTAACTTGCTGGTAAATAATCTTTTAATAAGCTTAGTGCTTTAAGTGCTTGACCATCAGTAAACTCGTTTGCTAAAACAGAAACATAAGCTTCTAACGCATGGGTGACAGCATCTAAACCACCGAAAGCAGTTAAAGATTTAGGCATATTCATGACTAAGTTGGCATCAACAATGGCCATATTTGGCGTTAATGCATAATCTGCTAATGGATATTTTTGGCCCGTTTTATCATCAGTCACTACAGCAAATGGGGTGACCTCAGAACCTGTACCTGAAGTTGTTGTTATAGCAACTAATTTAGCCTTAACGCCCATTTTAGGGAAGCGGTGGATACGTTTACGTATATCCATGAAACGTAATGCTAATTCCTCAAAATGAGTCTCTGGGTGTTCATACATGACCCACATGATTTTAGCCGCATCCATTGGTGAACCACCACCTAATGCAATGATCACATCAGGTTGGAATGCTTGCATTTGTGCTGCACCTTTACGGACAACAGTTAATGTTGGGTCTGCCTCAACTTCAAAGAAAACGTCTGTTTCAATGTGGTGTTTTTTGAGAACGTTAACCACTTCATCAACATAACCATTATTGAACAGATAGCCATCGGTTACGATAAAGGCGCGTTTTGCACCATCAGTTGCAATCTCTTCAAGGGCGATAGGTAGACAACCACGGCGGAAGTAGATTGAGTTCGGAAGTTTATGCCACAACATATTTTCAGCTCTCTTCGCCACAGTTTTGGTATTGATTAGGTGTTTTGGACCCACGTTTTCAGAGATGGAGTTACCACCCCAAGAACCACAACCTAGAGTAAGAGAAGGGGCTAATTTAAAGTTATAAAGGTCTCCGATACCACCTTGAGATGCTGGCGTATTGATTAAAATACGCGCTGTTTTCATTTTTTGGCCAAAATAGTTAACGCGTTCGTGTTGGTTATCTTGGTCAGTGTATAAACAAGAGGTATGGCCGATCCCGCCCATTTCGACAAGTTGTTCTGCTTTGGCAACCGCGTCTTCAAAGTTTTTACCACGGTACATCGCTAATAATGGTGAAAGTTTTTCATGTGCGAACGGTTCTGACTCATCGATGCTTTTTACTTCACCAATTAATATTTTAGTGGTCTTTGGCACGGTAATACCGGCCATTTCAGCAATTTTATAAGCAGGTTGGCCAACAATAGCGGCATTTAAGTTACCATTTTTTAAAATGATATCTTGAACCGCTTTAAGTTCTTTTCCTTGTAGCAAGTAACCACCATGACTTGAAAAACGCTCGCGAACTTGATTGTAGATTTCATCAACGACTACAACGGATTGTTCAGATGCACAAATAACTCCGTTATCAAATGTTTTTGACATCAAGATAGACGCGACAGCACGCTTAATATCTGCGGTTTCATCAATAACGACAGGGGTGTTACCAGCACCAACACCAATTGCAGGTTTTCCAGAACTATAAGCAGCTTTGACCATGCCTGGTCCGCCAGTCGCTAAAATCAGGTTAATATCAGGGTGGTGCATTAAAGCGTTGGATAACTCAACAGAAGGGGAATCAATCCAACCAATAATATCTTTCGGCGCACCAGCTGCAATCGCAGCATCAAGCACAATTTGTGCCGCGCGGTTGGTAGCAATTTTAGCGCGAGGGTGTGGGGAAAATATAATAGCATTGCGCGTTTTTAAGCTAATAAGTGATTTAAAAATCGCGGTTGAAGTTGGGTTAGTTGTTGGCACAATACCACAGATAATACCAATCGGCTCAGCAATGGTGATTGTCCCAAATGTTGGGTCTTCAGATAGCGTGCCGCAGGTCTTTTCGTCTTTATAAGCATTGTAGATGTACTCTGAAGCGAAGTGGTTTTTAATCACTTTATCTTCAACAATACCCATTCCAGATTCTTCGACAGCAAGTTTTGCTAGAGGGATACGTGCATCAGCAGCAGCGAGAGCCGCGGCTCTAAAGATTTCATCAACTTTTTCTTGGGAAAAAGTTGCGAATTCACGTTGAGCTTTTTTGACACGAGCAACGAGTTCATTGAGTTCGGTAACGTTAGTTACGGACATATAGATTACTCCTGATAAATGTTAAACTTTTTAAGCCAATGAGCAATGCATCGATAGAACAAGGAAATGCTTAAAGATAAAAGTATAGATGTTATCTATAATAACGCTGCTCATGATCGCCTATTGGCTTAAAAACCTTATTCCGTACTGAGTTAATATCCTAATTAGCTCTGTCTATCAGTTAAGAGTAGATTAACAAAACGGTAATTAAATAAAGTGATCTAGGTCACGAAAATGTCAAGCTGACTCCTTTCAGCACGTGTATTCATGCACAAGTTGAATAAATGTTGTTCATCTATTACTTAATTTAATATTATCAAAACAACTTGTGCAGATAATTTATGTATATCTAACTAAATACTAAGCAAATTTAGCAAGTTAAAGAAAATATTGTTTTGCTCAAGGAAATTAATGACATCGGTGGTAAAATTATAAAAGATATCAATAAATCTCTAAAGAGAACTGCTTAAGGAAATGAATGGGTGAGTAGCGCATTACTTGATTTATCGGGATATATTAAATTTTTTATTGGTTTGTTTGCACTCGTAAACCCAGTTGGCATATTGCCTGTGTTTATTAGTATGACAAACTATCAAAGTAATGCGGGGAGAAATAAAACCAATACTATTGCAAATACATCAGTTGCTATCATTTTATGTACATCACTATTAATTGGTGACTCAATATTGCAATTGTTTGGTATCTCAATTGATTCTTTCCGTATTGCTGGTGGGATCTTGATCGTCACAATAGCGATGTCAATGATCAGCGGTAAAATTGGGGAAGACAAACAAAATAAACAAGAAAAAACAGAAACTGCGGTTAGAGATAGCATTGGTGTTGTACCTTTGGCGTTACCCCTAATGGCAGGGCCTGGTGCAATAAGTTCTTGTATTGTTTGGTCATCTCGCTGGCATGGGTGGCAAAACTTTTTAGGCTTAGCGTTGACGAGTATCGCATTTGCCTTTTGTTGTTGGTTATTATTCCGCTCAGCGTCTTTATTGGTTCGTTACTTAGGTCAAACAGGGATCAACGTAGTAACGCGTATCATGGGTCTATTACTGATGTCATTGGGTATAGAGTTTATTGTGACAGGTGTTAAGGCCATATTCCCGGGCCTATTGTAATCTAATCTCTTTTCTTTTGATGGCTGCAAACTATATCTATTTGCAGCCATACCTACCGCTAATTACCTCATATTACACACATCAATTTTGCTATACAGATAGCACATTTCTCTTTCTTAAATGGCTTAATAAAACTTTAGCTATTAATAATCACACATAAAAAAATGATACCTGTAATTATATGTGGCATTTTTTGCTAAAACAGGGATAAAAAGTAAGGAATTGTGAGCTACGTAAATTTATTCACTATTCTAATTGATGTTTGTTAATGATATGTTTGGAAAAGAGCTTGGAGGTTATTTTATGGTGGATAGCCAAATTGATTTTAGTGTATTGAAATATAAGAAAAATTAAAATTTAACGTCTATTTTTTTAAAATTTACTTAAAATTTTTAACTGATCAATGTTAATTAATTGTTTTAATTGTTTGAGTTCATGAAGTGGATTGCCCATAAGGAAATAGCGGTACCAGGGCTTAAATATCAGCGTAAAGATGGCTGCAAATGAGGTTATAGCGCTATTGATGAATCATGAGGGATAGAATGTTCAAATCAACACTTGGTTTTGGTGTACTTTCTTTATTAGTTGTTACATTACAGGCTAGTGCTACGGAAAAAGTAAAACAGGTTATTACAATTAACAATGGCTCAGAAGTGACATCACTTGATCCCCATAAAGTGGAAGGGGTTCCTGAAGGCAATGTGATATTAAACTTATTAGAAGGTTTAGTGTATACCGATATAGACGGTAAAGCAGTTCCTGGGGTTGCTAAAAGTTGGAGTAATGAAAATTTCACTACGTGGATTTTTACTTTGCGGGAAGATGCAAAGTGGAGTGATGGCACACCTGTAACCGCTGAAGATTTTGTGTATAGCTGGCAGCGTTTATCTGACCCAAATACTGGCTCCCCATACTCCAGTTATTTACAAAATGCGTATATTTTAAATGCAGATGCGATTTTAGCGGGAAAAATGCCGGCAACAGCGCTGGGTGTGAAAGCGCTTGACCCGCAACATTTACAAGTTACGTTGAGCCACCCAGTGCCTTATTTCGTTGATATGCTTTCTCATACGTCTATGAAGCCCGTGAATAAGTCAGCAATTCAACGACATGGTGATAAATGGACCCAACCCAAGAATTTTATTGGAAATGGGGCATACGTATTGGATAACTGGGTAGTAAATGAACGTATTGTTATCAAACGAAATCCATTTTATTGGGATAACCCAAATAGCCGTATTGAGCAAGCGACCTTTTTAGCGATTAGCTCCGAAGTGAGTGATATTAACCGTTACCGTAGTGGTGAAATTGATATTTCTAACTCTGCAATCCCACCTGTTTTATATAAAAAAATGCAGCAAGAGAGGCCGAATGAATTGTATGTTCGGCCTTATTTGTGCACGTTCTATTATGAGATAAATAATCAAAAAGCCCCGTTTAATGACCCAAGAGTGCGTGAAGCAATAAAGTTAGGATTAGATAGAGAAACAATAACCAATAAAATTATCGCTCAAGGGCAAAAAGTCGCTTATGGCTTTACGCCAAGTTTTATTAATAATGGTAATTTTACCTTACCGGAATGGGCAAATTTATCAGCAGAACAACGTTATCAACGTGCTAAAGATTTGCTTGCTGAGGCCGGATATACTAAAGAAAACCCATTGAAATTTGCTTTACTGTACAACACATCAGATCAAAATAAGCAGCAAGCTATTGTTGCGGCGTCCATGTGGCAGAAAAATATTGGTGCGCAAGTGACGCTGCAAAACCAAGAATGGAAAACATCATTACAAAGCCGCCATGAAGGAAATTATGATGTTGCCAGAGCAACGTGGTGTGCCGATTACAACGAGCCAACCGCATTTTTGAACATGATGCTGTCTCAAAATAGTAATAATACCACTTTTTATAATAATCCAGCGTTTGATGCCTTGCTTGAGCAAGCGCTAACAGCACCGGACTCTTCATCTCGCCATACAATTTACCAGCAAGCGGAAGCCTTGCTAGACAATGATTCGGCTATTGTTCCTGTTTATTATCGCGTCAGTGCTCGAATGATAAAACCGAGTGTTCGTGGATTTAAAGGTAATGACCCTCTTGATTATACGGATATTAAACGGTTATATATAAGTGAACCTAATTAATAATATCTAAATAATTATAAAAAGTGTTCATCTACTGGGTGAACATGTATCAACACACAATCATAATAATTATGTATGGGAGTAACCGATAAGATGAGTAAGTTAATCAATAAATCGATTATTGCGCTTAGTGTAACGGCTGGGCTGGCAATGGGCTCTATAGCAACAAGTTTTGCAGCAACGGTTCCTGCGGGCGTTGAACTGGCTGAAAAGCAAGTGATGGTTCGCAACAACGGTTCTGAGCCGCAATCGTTAGACCCTCATAAAATAGAAGGGGTACCGGAATCTGCTTTAGCAAGAGACCTTTTCGAAGGGATCACAATAGTGGGGCCTGATGGCGAAATTTTACCTGGCTCGGCAACAAGCTGGGAAAATAAAGATTTTACAGAATGGACATTTAAAATTCGCGATGGCGCGAAATGGTCTAATGGTGACCCTGTCACGGCAGAAGATTTTGTGTATAGTTGGCGACGATTGGCTGACCCTGATACTGCATCGCCTTATGCAAGCTATTTACAATATGCCCATATTAGTAATATTGACGATGTTATCGCTGGGAAGAAAAAACCTGAAGAACTTGGTATTAAAGCTCTTGATGACAAAACTTTAGTTATTACACTGAGTGAAGCCGTTCCTTATATTCCTAAATTATTAGCTCACTCATCCATGTCGCCAGTCAATAAAAAAGTCATTGAGCAACATGGTGCTAAGTGGACGCAACCACAGAACTTTGTAGGTAATGGAGCATATAAATTAAAGGATTGGACGGTAAACGAACGTATTGTATTAGAGCGTAGCCCAAGCTATTGGGATAATGCGAATACCATTATTGACCAAGTGACTTTTTTACCGATTTCTTCAGAAGTCACTGATGTAAACCGCTACCGCAGTGGCGAAATTGATATGACATACAGTAACTTACCTATTGAGCAGTTCAAAAGTTTACAACAAAACATGCCGAATGAGTTACGTGTGAACCCATATCTATGTATTTATTATTATGAAATTAATAATGAAAAACCGCCGTTTAATGACCCTCGTGTTCGTGAAGCATTAAAACTATCTATGGATAGAGATACGATTACGTATAAAGTCAAAGCCCAAGGGGATATTCCTGCGTATGGATTCACTCCACCATTTACCAGTGGAATGAAAACAGAAAAACCGGATTGGTATGCGAATATGACCCAAGAGCAGCGTAACGAAAAAGCGAAACAGCTGCTAGAAGAGGCGGGATATAACAAAGCCAACCCTCTAAAATTCAATTTATTGTATAATACTTCAGACTTACATAAGCGTATTGCCATCGCCGCTTCTTCTATGTGGAAGAAAAATATTGGCGCAGAAGTGAAACTAGAAAATCAAGAATGGAAAACATTCTTAGATAGCCGACATCAAGGTAACTATGATGTGGCACGCGCAGGCTGGTGTGCGGATTATAACGAACCTTCATCTTTCCTCAATATGTTACTTTCCTACAGCAGTAATAATACTGTTCATTATAAAAATACAGATTTTGATGCAGTGATGAAAAAAACATTGCAAGTCAAAACGGATGATGAACGTGCTGAACTCTATCAACAAGCCGAAAAATTACTCGATAAAGACTCAGGTATTGTTCCTCTTTACTACTATGTTAATACGCGTTTAGTGAAACCTTATGTGGGGGGGTATAGTGGCAAAGATCCATTAGATAACCTGCATACTAAAGATCTGTACATTATTAAACACTAATATAGTTGTTCTGGCTCCATTTATTGGAGCCAGATGTTCGCCTATTTAGGCAATAGAAGTAGGAAAGAGCGATGTTGAAATTTATTATTCGTCGGTTGTTAGAAGCCATTCCGACTCTTTTGGTTCTGATTACCATTTCATTTTTTATGATGCGATTAGCCCCAGGGAGCCCGTTTACGGGTGAACGGAAATTGCCACCGGAAGTGATGGCAAATATTGAAGCTAAATATCATTTAAATGATCCCATGTATAAGCAGTATTTTAATTATTTAATTCAGCTTTCCAAAGGTGACTTTGGCCCATCATTTAAATACAAGGACTACAGTGTTAATGATTTAGTGGCTAAAGCATTTCCTGTTTCTGCAAAATTAGGGGCAACGGCATTCATTGTTGCTGTTCTATTTGGGGTCTCTGCAGGGGTGATAGCCGCACTCAACCAAAATACCAAATGGGACTTTACAGTCATGGGGTTTGCCATGACGGGGGTTGTTATCCCAAGCTTTGTTGTGGCACCTTTATTGGTGCTGATTTTTGCCATTCATTTGAAATGGTTCCCTGGTGGTGGGTGGGATGGTGGAAACCTAAAACACATGGTACTACCAATGGTTGCACTTTCACTTGCTTATATTGCAAGTATTTCCCGTATTACACGCGGTTCGATGATCGAAATTATGCATTCTAATTTTATTCGTACTGCACGTGCTAAAGGGTTACCACTAAGAACTATCATTTTACGCCATGCGCTTAAACCAGCGTTGCTTCCTGTGCTTTCCTATATGGGTCCCGCTTTTGTGGGGATTATTACTGGCTCGATGGTAATTGAAACTATTTTTGGGTTACCGGGGATCGGTCAGCTCTTTGTTAACGGCGCACTTAATCGTGATTACTCACTGGTATTGAGTTTAACAATTTTAGTTGGGGTACTGACAATTACGTTTAATGCGATTGTCGATGTTTTGTACGCAGTTATTGACCCTAAAATTCGTTATTAAGTCGGAGAAACACGATGCTATCGAACCAAAAAAATAGTGAAGCTCTGGCAAACTTTTCAGAGCAGCTAGATATTGAAGGGCGCAGTTTATGGCAAGATGCAAGGCGCCGTTTTATGCACAACCGTGCGGCAATATTTAGCTTATGCGTATTGTTGTTAATTACTCTATTTGTGATTTTTGCTCCTATGATGTCGCCTTTTTTGTACGACGACACCGATTGGGAAATGATGTCAATGCCACCGGATATGGCAACCGGGCATTATTTTGGTACGGATGCTTCAGGCCGAGACCTATTAGTGCGTGTCGCGATAGGTGGGCGAATTTCCTTAATGGTGGGAGTTGCCGCAGCCTTAGTCGCAGTCGTGGTAGGCACTTTATACGGTTCATTAGCGGGTTATGTGGGTGGAAAAGTGGATTCCATCATGATGCGTATATTAGAAATTTTAAATTCCTTCCCATTTATGTTTTTTGTGATCCTCCTTGTCACGTTGTTTGGGACCAATATTTTACTGATATTTGTGGCGATAGGAATGGTGTCTTGGTTGGATATGGCGCGTATTGTTCGCGGACAAACACTCGGATTAAAGCGTAAGGAATTTATTGAGGCAGCGCTTGTTTGTGGTGTTAGTACGCGGCAGATTATTCTACGTCATATTGTACCTAACGTTTTAGGTGTAGTAGTCGTTTACGCGTCATTATTAGTTCCAAGTATGATTTTGTTTGAATCATTCTTAAGCTTTTTAGGTTTAGGCACACAAGAGCCGTTAAGTAGTTGGGGGGCGTTATTAAGTGATGGGGCGAACTCAATGGAAGTGACGCCATGGTTGCTACTGATACCAGCCGGTTTCTTAGTCATTACGCTATTTTGTTTTAACTTCATCGGTGACGGGCTACGAGATGCGCTCGACCCGAAAGATCGCTAGAGGGAATAATATGTTAAATAACTCAATGAAAAGCCCTCTGTTATCCGTGAAAGATCTCAGTGTGACATTTGCAACTCAAGATGGTGAGGTTACCGCCGTAAACAAATTGAACTTTGAATTAAGTGCGGGGGAAACGCTTGGCATAGTTGGTGAATCAGGCTCAGGAAAATCACAAACTGCTTTCGCACTCATGGGCTTACTCGCCAAAAATGGCAGAATTAATGGCTCTGCCATGTTTAATGGCCGTGAGATTTTGAATTTAAGAGAAAAAGAATTAAACCGTATGCGAGCGGAAGAGATTTCAATGATTTTTCAAGACCCAATGACATCATTGAACCCTTATTTGAAAATTGGTACACAGCTGTCGGAAGTTCTCATGTTACATAAAGGCATGAGTAAAAGAGAAGCTTTCGAAGAATCAGTTCGTATGTTAGATGCCGTTAAAATGCCTGAAGCACGTAAGCGTATGAATATGTATCCACATGAGTTTTCAGGAGGAATGAGACAACGCGTCATGATTGCAATGGCCCTGTTATGCCAACCAAAGCTGTTAATTGCTGACGAACCCACGACAGCACTTGATGTGACTGTACAAGCGCAAATCATGACGTTGCTCAATGAGTTAAAACAAGAGTTTGATACTGCAATTATTTTGATCACCCACGACCTTGGGGTCGTCGCAGGGGTATGTGATAAAGTCCTAGTGATGTATGCAGGACGCACGATGGAGTACGGTACTGCGAAGGATATCTTTTATCATCCATCTCATCCATATTCACTTGGCTTGTTAGCTGCTGTTCCGCGCCTCGATGGTGATGACGAAAGTTTAGCTACCATTCCCGGCAATCCGCCTAATTTATTACGTTTACCCAAAGGCTGCCCATTTTCACCTCGTTGCCAATATGCAGTTCAGCAATGTGTTGACCAAGAACCTGCATTAACCACATTTGGTCAAACGCGGTTACGTGCCTGCTTTAAGCCACTGGAGGAATTGGTATGAGTACCCATGAAAATAGGCCAGTTTTACTCGAAGTGAATGACCTTAAAGTCCATTTTGAGATTCGAGATAAAAAACAGTGGTTTTGGCAACCAAACAAAAGTCTTAAAGCGGTAGATGGCGTAACACTTCGTTTATATGAAGGTGAAACATTAGGTGTAGTCGGGGAATCAGGGTGCGGTAAATCCACTTTTGCTCGAGCACTTATTGGGTTAGTTAAAGCAACGGATGGTACGGTAAGTTGGCTGGGGCAGAATTTATTAGGTAAAACTGATAAAGAGTGGCGCAGTGTTCGCAGTGATATTCAAATGATTTTCCAAGATCCACTGGCTTCGCTTAATCCGCGAATGACCATCGGTGACATTATCGCTGAGCCATTAAAAACCTATCATCCTAAAATGCCACCATCACAAATCACAGAAAAAGTGAAAAAAATGATGATGCGGGTTGGCTTATTACCAAATTTGATTAACCGCTACCCCCATGAGTTTTCGGGAGGGCAATGCCAGCGTATTGGTATCGCAAGAGCATTGATTTTAGAACCTAAACTCGTGATTTGCGATGAGCCAGTTTCTGCATTAGACGTGTCAATTCAAGCACAAGTTGTTAATTTATTGCAAGAATTACAACGTGAAATGAAATTATCGCTAATCTTTATCGCGCACGATTTGGCGGTTGTTAAGCATATTTCTGACCGTGTCTTAGTGATGTACTTGGGGCATGCCGTAGAGCTTGGTACCTATGATGAGGTATACAATAATCCCTTACATCCTTATACACGCGCATTGATGTCAGCAGTGCCCGTTCCTGATCCCGATAAAGAAAAAAATAAGGTAATAGAACTTTTAGAGGGTGAATTGCCATCACCCATTAACCCACCTTCAGGTTGCGTATTTAGAACCCGTTGCCCATTAGCGGATGAAGAGTGTGCAAAAACAAGGCCATTATTAGAAGGGAGTTTCAAACATGCGGTGTCTTGTTTGAAAATTGACCCATTGTGATTGTTTTCTCGTGATGGGCGAAAGGGAATGGCGTTTAGGGGGCTTCTACTTTAATTAATCCAAAAGGGACGAAATGTCCCTTTTAATCAACTATTTCTTCCAAAAAATATGGTGAAACGGTTTAGAAGGGTGGCGGCTAATTAATACGCGAGCAAAAATATCGTCTAATTCGGCGTCAGGGCTTTGAGCTAATCCAATAACCACTTCACTTAATTGGTTTAAATTAAGCTCTTCAGTAATCATCTCTTGCCAATTAAGGGTAACAGGAACAATTTCTGCGGCACCTAACTCTTCAAACTGCAAAGCAAAAATTAATTGGTCAGCGGGCTCTAAATTATCCATTGCCCCTTCAAGAAAAAGGTCATAAGCCATTTCAATGATGTCATCTTCATCGATTAAAGGTGTATTTTGTATTTCAGTCATGACCTTTCCTAATTAACTTAATTTAT
The DNA here is from genome assembly GCF_033681625.1 of Providencia sp. PROV109. Classification (NCBI taxonomy): domain Bacteria; kingdom Pseudomonadati; phylum Pseudomonadota; class Gammaproteobacteria; order Enterobacterales; family Morganellaceae; genus Providencia; species Providencia sp. PROV109. The sequence goes on along the minus strand of NZ_CP096320.1, from coordinate 2,508,004 downwards.
AACAATGGGCTAAAGAAGTAGCAAATGCGTTCAACGACACGGTTCCAGAACGGACGTTGTTCCCATTCTTCAATTTCTAAACGAGTTGAACGCGCAATATAATCATACTGAACTAGCGTGAGATCGCTACCAAAACTTTTATCATCAATGACCACTGTTATTTCAAAATTGAGCCATAAACTGCGCATATCAAGATTTACTGAACCAACAAGGCTAAGCTCGCCATCAACCAAAACACTCTTCGTGTGTAATAAACCGTCTTCAAATTGATAAATCTTAACACCAGCAGCTAATAATTCACTGTAAAATGAGCGGCTTGCCCAGCGAACAAGGAATGAGTCATTCTGCCTTGGCATAATAATACTGACGTCGACACCTCGCATTGCTGCTGTACAAATTGCATGCAAAAGGTCATCACTAGGCACAAAATAAGGGGTGGTCATGATCAGTTGTTTGCGCGCAGAGAACATCGCGGTCATCAGTGACTGTTGAATCAACTCATCAGGGAAGCCCGGTCCTGAGGCGATAATTTGTGTTGTATGCCCATTCGCTTGTTCAAAAGGCATAATATTACTGTCAGGCGGTGGTGGAAGTACGCGTTGGCCGGTTTCCATTTCCCAGTCAAAAGCATACACGATACCTAATGTGGTACTCACAGGGCCTTCCATACGTACTAAAATGTCAACCCATTCACCAACCCCTGAATCTTGTTTAAAATAACGAGGGTCAACCATATTCATACTGCCTGTATATGAAATATAGTTATCGATAACCACTATTTTACGATGTTGACGTAAATCCATTCGACGCAAGAAGAAACGCATCAAATTAACTTTTAATGATTCTACAAACTCAATACCTGCAGCACGCATTTTTTCGGGGTAATCGCTACGGAAAAAATGCCAACTTCCCGCGGAGTCCACCATAATCCGGCACTTAACACCGCGTTTAGCGGCATTAAGTAAGGCTTCGGTAACACCGTCGACTAAACCACCCGGTTGCCAAATATAGAAGACCATTTCAATCGAGTGCTGGGCATTGTTGATGTCGTTGACTATCGCTTTTAATGAGTCTTCACAGGTAGTTAAAAGTTGAATTCTATTACCTTTAACACCAGCAATACCCTGGCGCTTTTCAACTAACTGAAATAATGGTTCAGCGACGGGGCTATTATCAGTGGCGAAGATATGTTTTGAAGTTCGTAAGTTTTCTAACCATGTCGCGACGGAAGGCCACATATCATGAGCTTTATCGACTCGACGTTTACCGAGGTGAAGTTCACCGAAGGCGACATAGGCAATAATCCCGACTAATGGCAGAATATAAATGATCAGGAGCCATGTCATGGCTGAGGTGACCGGCCTTCTTTTGACTAAAATGCGGACTGTAATTGCTGCAATAATTAGCCAATATAGGAAGAACAGAAGCCAACTCATAAGTGTATAGACGGTTGCCATAACGGGTCAGATGCCTCACTGATCAGAAAAAGGTTCAAAAAAAGATAGTTTAGCTAAAAAAACTGTTAGTAAAATATCAACTTAATAGAATTTAGCAAAATTCTGCAGTAAAAGCTTCGTGAAATAGAGTAATTTGTTAGGAAAAATAGTTTTGTTAATTGATTTTATCATCATGAAATTAAAAGCAGTGCACCGAAATGACATAAAAAGTTCCTCTTGGTTCTTTTTTTCAAAGGAATATAATATTTTTTTCTAATAATTTTTAGACGATAAAAGGACACAATTAAATGAGACGTAGTAGGCATGAAGTAGGGCGTTGGCGTATGTTAAGACAATCCCTACGTCGCCGTAGACGCTGGCTAGAAGGGCATTCAAGGCGAAACATGCGCATCTATGCAATGCGTAAAATTGACATTTACCATCGTCGGCATTCCCTGCTTTTTACCCAATGGATTGAGTAAGGTTATTACAGCGTACACTCACATTTTTCACTTTGTATGACAAACCTTATTGAATATGATTGCTATTTGCATTTAAACTATCAGTCATATTCTTTTTTGGTAGACAGGTGTAGGGTAGAAATTGCATATGCGTTGGATGCGTTGGACTTTAATTATCGTCGTTTCATTATCTATTCATGCGGGTCTTGCAATGGCATGGATTTTTAATCAACCTAATTTGGTCAGAGACCCTGAACCATTGACGATTTCTATGATTGCTTTTGCCGCCCCTGAACCTGCTTCTGAGCCCGTTGAGCAGGTTGAAACACCGGTAGAGCCAGAACCAGAGCCCGTTATAGAACCTGAACCCGAACCGGTAGTTGAACCTGTTATTGCATTACCTAAGAAGAAACCTGAGGTAAAGAAAAAGCCTAAGCCAAAACAGGAAGAAAAGAAAAAAATTAAAGAAGATGTTAAGCCAGTTGAAAAGCAATTGGCGATGAATAATCTTAAATCAGACGTTACTGCGCCGAAAACGAATAACAGTCCAATTAAAACTGCAAACAATACAGGGGCAAGTAATAGTCAATCGACTAAGAAAGGCGGCCCGAGGGCTCTGCATAAACAAGCTCCTTCCTATCCTGAACGCGCGCGTCGCTTAGGTAAAGAAGGATATGTGAAAGTTCGTTATGATATTGATGATGGTGGACGAGTGACAAATATTGAATTTGTCGAAGCCTCACCTAAAGGTTTATTCGAGCGGGATGTTAAACGTGCAATGAACCGTTGGACTTTTGAAAAGCAACCTGCAAAAGGCTACGTGACTGAAATTTATTTCAAATTAGATGGCACTGTTAGCCAAGTCTAATGGTTAACATTAGGTTGTATAAAAAAGCACCACAGTAATGATGGTGCTTTTTAGTTTTTACATAATGAGTGGAGCAAAAAACTTATGCTTCGTTAGTTTTTTGATCTGAACTCGCTAACTGAAAATGTTGTTTTTCTTTGGGTAATGAACGTGAGGTACTATCATCATTAACTGCGACATAAGTAAATACCGCATCAGTAGCACGGTAACGTTGCCCAACAGGCTCCGTTGCGACTTTTTTTACCCAAACTTCAATATTAATGGTAATTGAGCTTTTTCCTGTTTTTAAGCAACGTGCATAGCAGCAAACAACATCACCAACTGCAACGGGCTTTTGAAACTTAATGCCATTAACTGCCACAGTAACAACTCGTCCGAGCGCTATTTCTTTTGCTAAGATAGCCCCACCAATGTCCATTTGTGACATTAACCAGCCACCAAAAATATCACCATTCGCATTAGTATCTGCGGGCATGGCTAATGTACGTAAAACCAACTCACCGTTCGGCAATTGCATATCTGACTCTTATTAAAAGGGTTATTACTTTTGATTTTGCATTTATAACAAATTACATATGCAATAGTAAACCTGAACCATACAGTTATTGATTGATAATAGCTATTTGATTGAATTGCTGCAAAAATAAGACAAATATGGTACCCATTATTAATAAACGGCGTCTAATTCTTGGTAAAAGATCAACTTTTGCAAAGAAAAAGCAAGAAGTGTTTTTTATATTTAGTCAATTGATTGAATTGGCTATACTCAATAATATAAATTTTATTGATTAATTTAGAGGTATGAAATGAGATTGTTACTGGCAATATTATTACCTTGGTTGCAATTTTTTACGATAGGGCGCCCCTTTGCTGGGATCATTTGCTTAATTCTACAGATCACGTTAATTGGTTGGCTACCCGCTGCCATATGGTCGGTATACGCATTATCACAGTACAATACAGATAAAAAAATTGAAAAAGCATTTGGTGACAAGCGCTATTAATAAGAAAAAAAACCTGCTAATCGATAGACAATTAGCAGGTTTTTAACTCTAATTTTTAATTATTCTTCGTGTTTTTCTGCAGGCTCTTTAACCATATTTTTAAAAATATAGACCACACTCAGTACTGTAAATATTAATGTTCCCGCTGTCAGACCAAAGACTTTGAAATTTACCCAAATATCTTGCGCCATCCAGAAAGCAACATAAATGTTCAGTAATGCGCAGAAAATAAAGAATATTGCCCATGCACTATTGAGTTTGTTCCAATAACTATCTGCTAATTTTATTTCTTGATTACTGCCTAACATGCGCTGAATTAGGGGCTTTTCAGTAAACCATTGGCTAAAGAGTAATGCGCCAGCAAACGCAGCATAGATGATAGTGACTTTCCATTTAATAAATGCATCACTGTGGAAAATAAGGGTTAACGCAGCAAAACTCATCACAATTGCACAGGTGATTTTTGCAACTTTCTCAACTTTTTTATAAATAAGGTAGGTAGCTAATAACGCTAAAGGAGTGGTAACCATTAGTGCGCCACTCGCATAGAAAATATCGTATCTTTTATAGACTATAAAAAAGATTACCAAAGGAATAAAATCAATAAGTTGTTTCATAACAGTGAATACAGCGCCTCAACGTAAAGATAATGGAGTAGTTTAACCGATTTTGGCTTTAATTGTTAAAAGTTTGCACCTTTTTACCAATAAACATGTTTTGTTACCAATCATATTTGCACTATTTTACGATTATTTGACTTACTTCTAGATAAACTTTATTAGTTCGGATATAAGTAATACATAAAATAATTTAACTTGCTAATTTATAGGTACTTTTCTCCCATGATAAAGGCAAAGCTATTTGTCTGGATGCCAGGTTTAAAAACGCTATTTAACTATCAACGTACAGACTTAGGCCCTGATATTAAAGCGGGTTTGTCTGTCGCTGCAGTTGCTTTGCCAGTGGCTATTGCCTATGCCGAATTAATGGGGGTGAATGCCATTGTCGGATTATACTCATGTATTTTACCAATGTTTTTCTATGCGTTATTTGGGACGTCGAAACAATTGATTATCGGGCCTGATGCCGCAACATGTGCTGTAATTGCAGCCGCAGTCGCACCACTCGCAATGGGGGATGAAACCGTTCGTTGGCAACTGATTATTGTCATGAGTTTTATGACTGGGGTTTGGTGTTTGATTGCAGCAAGGTTTCGTTTAGGTACCTTTGCTGATTTTTTATCGAGACCGATATTGCAAGGTTTATTAAATGGGGTAGCTCTTACGATTATAGTCAGCCAAATCAGTAAAATATTTGGTATTATGACTTTACCTTCAGGGTTTATTGAACGCTTAATAGCGTTTCCATTAGCGCTAATGGAAACACATATTCCGACATTATTAGTAGCTATTACAACATTGGTAATCACCTTAGTGATTAAACGAGTAAGGAGTAAGTGGCCGTCCCTATTAATTGCAATGGTTTTGGCTACAGCAGCCAGTATTCTATTTAATCTTGAGCAATATGGAATTAGCACGGTTGGGGATTTAGGTGAAGGACTTCCTTATATACCTATGCCTGATTTTCCGCCAGGGTTACTCAGAGATCTTGTCATTCCATCATTAAACTTAGCAGTGATTAGCTTTGTAAGCTTTATGATGACAGCGCGAAGTTTTGCAAGCAAAAATGGCTATACCGTGGATGCAGACCAAGAATTAAGAGCATTAGGAATGGCAAATATTGCTTCTGCTTTTGGTCAAGGTTTTGCAGTGAGTGCTGCGAGCAGCCGTACAGCAGTTAATGATATGATGGGAGGGAAAACACAGTTGGTTTCCCTCGTTGCCGCGGTGACCATCTTAGCTGTTTTACTTTTTTCTATGAATTTATTGGAATATATCCCTATGCCTGCTTTAGGGATGGTTTTAATTATTTCAACTTATTCCTTGCTCAGTTTCCGCAGTATTTTATCAATGCGTAAACGCAATAGAGAAGCTTTTTTCTTATGTGTTTTTACTTTATGCGCAGTGTTGGTAGTTGGTTTGATTAGTGGGGTAGGTTTAGCCGTTTTATTAGGTTTATTACAGTTTATCCGAATTATATTTAGGCCAACAGATCAACTATTAGGCGTTGATGAGCATGGTATGTTGCACTCGATGACATCAGAAAATGATATTCAAGAAGTTGATGGCGTCCTAATTTATCGTTTCAATTCTCCGCTTACCTATTTTAATGTGAATTACTTTAAAGAACGGTTAAATAAACATTTAGATAATCAACGTAAAAGACCCGCTTGGGTGATTGTTGATGCTGCTGTCAGCTTTACGCATAATGATGTGAGCGTATTTTCCACATTGAATGATATTGTGACATCTTTGAAGGCGAAAGGGGTGACTTTGGTATTAGCTGGGCGTAGAACTTCTCTTAATCGTTGGTTAGAACAAAATAAAATCAACCGTTCAGATGATGATTTATTGGTGGTACCGGATATTTATTTTGCGATCCGTTTAATTCAAAGTAAGCAGCAAATTCAAATGAAATGTGTGGAAGAAAGAAAGACACAAGAGAGTGGGAAGGACCCAGGCTCATTAGAATATGATTGCGAAAATCGAATAGGACCAACGAATATTAACTCAGATAAAGTTTAAAAATAACGTAAATAAAAAGGTATCAAATGATACCTTTTTATCAGCGAGATCAATTTTTTGTGATTAGCATATATAAACGATAAAAGTAAATTAAAGCAAATGCGGCTACAACATTATTGAGTAAAAAGGAGATACCATTAATCGCAATATGATTCATATTAAGGTTACCCAATAGAACACTGATAAGCATTTGAACGGCCATCCAAATTAAAATCATCGGTAAAGCGACACGCCAATTTGCATAAGCCAATTTCCAGCTTTTTCCCATCGCACTAAATGGGTTGGTGTTTTCTGTCATTAAAATTGCTGGCGCTAAGGAAAAACCAATGGCTAGCACGATACCAGGTAGAACCATAATTGTGATGCCTAATTGGATAAGCAGCGAGCAAACGACCAACAGAAGAAACATAGAAGGCGCTTTGTTCAGTGATGATGTTATCGCTTGAAGCCCTGTCATATCTTCGCCACGAGACATCCCTGAGATATAGGATAATGTGCCACAAATAAGGAACAAACTGCCAAGAGTGACTGAGAGAATCAATCCAAAAGAAACGCGCAAAATACTACTTTTATCTTCTTCAGATAGATTTAGAATCCAGTCTTGTAACCCCGAATTACCAGATTCAATCATTTTACTTTGTGCTTGAGCAAGAACACCTATCATCTGTTCACTAGGGATCATCATCGCATAGATGACAAGGCTTACCACGGTGGCTAAGAGCACAATGGTGAGGAGGCCACTCAATTGGTTTTTAAAGAAATTGATACTATCACTGATGAGTGAGTTGGCCGAAATGGACATGACACTGCTCCTATCTACAAACGGGATCAAAATTTTAATCTAATTGTAACTGAGTATCACGCCTAGAGGTAGAGAAAGATAAGAAAATTCGGGAGGTTAAGAAAAATATATTGCTCATGATGATCGAATGTAATTAACCCAAGAAATGAATTTATATAAATTGTATTTTTTATGCATGTTTAAGTTTTGAAATAAATATCTATATTTAGAAATCAAATTTTTATTTTGTTAGTTACTTTATAAAAATTGATTTAAATCAAAAATAAAAAAACAATAAATGAAATAATAAATCCATATTTATTGGTTTACCTATAAATTAGTAAAAGATGTGATCTTGATTTGAACATCAATTTAAATAATACGGTATATTTTCCTAAAATAAAAACATAGGAATGGGATTGATAATGAAAAAACTCACTGCGCTTGTATTAGCTGCTGCAACTTTAGCTCCAGCAGTTTCTATTGCTCATGAAGCTGGCGACTTTCTTTTCCGCGCGGGTACTGCAACTGTCAGACCTAATGTCGGAGGGGATGATGTTAAAACGGATACTTTAGGCAATTTAGGTACCTTTGGTGCTAATAATAATACCCAATTAGGTTTAACGTTTGGGTATATGATCACTGATAATATCGGTGTGGAATTATTAGCAGCAACTCCATTTGAGCATAAAGTTGGTACAGGTCCTACAGGTAATATTGCAACAGTTAAACATTTACCGCCAACATTAATGGCACAATATTATTTTGGTAGTAAAGAAGATAAATTACGTCCTTATTTAGGTGCCGGTGTTAACTATACTTTCTTCTTTGATGAGAAATTTAACTCTACCGGAAAAACTGCAGGCTTATCTGATCTAGATCTATCAAGCTCGTGGGGCTTCGCGGCACAAGCAGGTATGGATTACATGCTGACTGATAACTGGATGTTAAACGCTTCTCTTTGGTGGATGAATATTGAAACGGATGTAAAATTTAAACAAGATGGAAAGCAATATAAAGTTGATACTCGTTTAGACCCATTTGTATTTATGTTTGGTGCGGGTTACCGTTTCTAAGAATTTGATAGGATGCAATACAGGTAATACCTGAATTCTGAAGGATTAGAGAGAAGTAGGAAATCCGAGAATATTCGTATTCTCGGATTTTTCAATTCCTATTAAACCTAAACATATATTTAACAAATGGTTATCATAAAAAAACAATTCATGATAATGATATTTATAATATATCAATTAGTGTTGTAGAGTGATAATAAAGTAAAGGTACTTATTGATTAACATTATTTAGGGTAATTAATAAAATTAAATAAAATATTGAGACTAATTACCTTGAAATAAAAAAGCCGAATACAGGGGCGTATTCAGCTTTAAGATATTATTCAAATTTACAATATTAAATTACCAAAACCATTGCACGTTTAACCCAGCATTGACGCTACTGGTTTCATATTCATCCGGCTTATAAAGTGGGGCACCTAAGAATAAGTCATAACTAAATATATTAACATTACCTCTCATGCCTATAGCCATTCCTAATAATTGGTCATCAGAATAGAGACCTAACGGATAAACACCGCCGAATACACGTCCATAGTCAAGAGCATAGTATGGATAGATGGAGAAGCCAGGAATATAAAAGTTAAACTCATTGCGTAAGTAAAAACCTTTGTCACCTATTAGGGAAAATTCTTCGTCAAAACCACGAACCGTCCAACGGTTACCTAACGAAAATTGATCTTGAATGGTTAAGCGGTCTCGTGAGTATTGTATAAACAGTTGTGGATTATAACTCATAATAAAATTGTCAAAGGCGAAGGGGAACATTCCTGAAATATCGGCAGTATAAACACGGCTCATTTTGCTGACATCACCATATTTCATATCCCAGCTTTCTTCGGCACCAAACCAAGGTACATTACGTTGGTAATATATTGAAGCATCGATAGTTGAATTATTGATGTTTTGACGGTGGCTAACACCGAGCTTAAGGCTGGTAAGGTCACGTTGTTGGGAAAGTAGGGCGACATCCTCTAATTTATATTTTGATTTTCTTTTAATTAATTGAATTGATGCAGTGTCTTTGAACGTTTGCCCACGCAAGAAAACATTACTCGCCGTAGCATTATAATATTTACTATCACCATAATACTTATAGCTAAATACGGAGTCATTAATAGTTTGTTTATAGTCGCTTTTGCTTGCATACAATGAAAAAAGCCAGTAGTTGTAGGGTACGGCATAATAAATTGCAGTATTACTGGTGCTGTAGCGGGCTTGGTTTTTTAAATTTTTTCCTGCTGAAACATATATTGTGTCGTTTAAACTCGTTAAATTGTTAGCATACAAAGTCACTCCGACTTGATCTTTACCCGTTTGGCGGCTTCCTGAGTTATTGTAATATCCACCTACGTTAAAGTGAGATGATTTTTCTCTTTGTATGGAAATATCAGATGTGGAAAACTCTTTACCCGGTGCTAGCTCTATATTCACTTTAGCACCCGGTATCCGTTCAAGGTTCTCTAAGCCTTGTTCGATGTCACGAATATTCAGAATATCCCCTTCTTTAGCAGGCATAATCGCACCTAATGTAATATAAGTGTCGCTACCTTCTGCAAGTTTTACATTCGCAACTTTACCTGGAATAATTTGGAGCGTTAAAATACCCTCACTGATATTTTGTTCTGGAATATTAACTCGTGTTGTGACATAGCCTGATTTAATTATTTTATCTTGTAAGCCCTTTGCTAAAGTTTCAACGCCATTAATACCAATGCATACACCAACAACTTGGTTTGCATAAGCTTCTAGAGGTCGCATAGAAGGGAGTTTAGGCTCAGAGAGTAAGATAACCTGTTTCATTTGAAAACAATCTTTCTCATCATCAAAAACTAAAATATTATTTGAACGCTCTCTAGTTTTACCTAAGGCATCTTTAGCTTCTAATTGAGTCTGTTGTTGGCGAGAACGATCTTGGCTAGCTTGGTTATTAATTTGTTGGTCAATAATTTGTGCGGTATTAGCTGATGCAGCTAAAGGCAAAGAAGTTAAAGTTGATAATAAAAAAATAAATCGAAAATTCATGTGCACCACATTAATTTTAATAAAGATTAAAGTTATTTTTATGATATAAAGACTAATAAATTGCCGATGTGATTATTTATTAATTAAATACATCAGAATTTTCTTGTTTAATCTCCATCAGTCCTTTGTTTTGAAATGAGTACATGTATATCCCTATAATAAACCTATTGCTAATTTTCTTATTTTACATAATTTAATTATGCGTTAAATTTATAATAAATAAAAATTAATTAAATTGATTGAGTTAGTGTAAATGCTTTTGGGGATTACTACTGAAAATATAACTAATATAATTTAATCTTTGGTGGTTTGATTAATTCTTAATGAAATCAATGTCTAGTAAATACACTAAATTAGATTAAATAAGTTTTTTTACTTAGAGTTAAACTATTTTGTCTTGCTTTAAAAATAAGTAAACATTAGAAAGCTTTAAGGTTTGTCAATGATATTAAAATAATGGTGTATACTATTTTAATATCACTCTGTATTGGCGTAATAAAATAAGGAGGCTAGTAGCCTCCTTATTTGACCTAATTAATAATAATAAGGTGTATTTAAAACAATCATTGAACCTAGGATTTGTCCAGTAGGGCTATTGTAAATTATAGGACTTGTAATCGTAGTTTTGTTCATTGAACTTAAGCGTCCAGTGTTATTATCTACGCGAGTAAAGGCATCAATGTTTAAATCTTTGCCAGCATGAATTGAACCTGATTTGGTATTATCTAGCTTATTAAGATCTAAATTGACATCATTAGCACCTTGAATTTTTCCGCTACGGTTATCAAGGTCATTTCTTAGTGTAATATTAATATCGCCTTTATTTCCAGCCTTTTCCTGTGCATCTGAAACAATCACACCAGAGTTGTTATTTATGCCATTTGCTTTGATAGTAATAGAACCATCTTTGGTATAAATACCACCCGTTTGGCCGGAAACACCGTATTTGCTAGCATAAGCATTAAAACCGCTAGCATAGCTGTTATCTACAGTTGTTGCATTAACTACGACATTAGAATCAGCAGAAATTAAACCTCTGAGGTTGTTTAAGTAAGTTGCTTTAATGTCTATATTATTTCCTTTGATAAAACCATATTGGTTGTTAAGGGAATACACATCAAACTTGGACTTACCTGCACCAGAAATTAGTGAACCTTGGTTATTAACAACATGAGCATTAATATTTAAGGCTTTTCCACTATCAATTGAAGAATAACCATTATTTACTAGGTTACTTCCCAAGGTGATATTGATTGGGCCATTGTTAGATTTAATCAATGAGTTACTATTTTGTAACGTAATAGTATCTATATCGATTCTTCTTTTTGCTGAAATTTGAGAGTTATTATTATTAGTGACAGTATTACGAGCATTTATTGTAATATCACGACCTAATAATGTTGAGTTATCGTTTGCTAGGGTGGTTGTTTCTATAGTTAAACTACCATTACCACCTGCTCGAATTCCTCGTTCGTCTGCATTAACAACATTACTACGTAAGGTATAGTTGTTATCAATCTTCCCTGTTGCACGAATTGCAATATCGCCACTATTAGTTTTGATTGAACCATTAGTATTAACAACATTTGCAGTTGAGATATTCATGTCTTTTTGAGCATGGACAATACCATTTCGGTTATCAATACTCGAAGCTGAAGCGAGTTTGAGATTACCGCCATTAGACTTAATCTGTCCATTCACATTACTTAGAACTAATCTTTGAGAATCAATATCAACATCGCCATTAGCTATAATAGTGGAATTATTATATAAACCATTGGCTTTTATATTGATGTTGCCATTGGCATTTACTTTTCCGCGTTGGTTATACACTAAGCCAGTTGAATCAATATTAACTCCACCGATTCCGGCAGCTAGGTTTCCGTTATTGGAAACACCAGTTCCACTTTCAGTTGAAATTAAGGTAATTTTGTCAGCATACATACCACCCATGGCGGCTACATCGACACCAATTCGAGTTGCATTTCCAACGCCTTGAACTTTAGTCACGAAATTACCTTTGGCATCGACAAAGTTATTACCTGCGACGACATTAATTTCTTTAGCGTGGATATCACCTTGGATCACCGCAGAACGAGCGATGATATCCGTCGGGGAGTCTGATTTTAAGCGGCTATTAATAATAATTTGGCCTTTTTCAACGTTATAGCCAAGAACTTCACCGCCAGCAACAATTGGTTTACCCGTTGTTAGAGTTACTCGGTCTGTGTTGATAAAACCACAATTATTACATGTGATACCAGATGCGTTAGCAACGATAACTTGTGCTTTATCACCTGCAACTTCAATCATTCCGCCTAGGGTACTTGCCTTATATGAATTAACTTCATTCAAAATGACTTTTGCAGGGCCATTACCATTATTTAAATTTAGGTTTCCATTGATTTGTCCGCCTAAACTGGTATTCGTATTTGTTGAGCTATTATTTAAAATAACCCCTTTTTGGTCAACATCAAATTGGCTATAAATGTTATGTGAGACACCTTTGTCACTAGCTCCTTTAATATGAACGATAGTCGGGCCATTACTTTGATTTATTACACCAGCACCATTTGTATTAACAACGGCGCCGTGAGCAACAGATATTGACCCTAAAATAACAGATACACTTAAAAAGAGTGGTTTGATTTTCATCATAGGATGAGTGGTAGGCTGTTTCATAAATATCCCTAAAATAGACTATAGATAAAATTAAAAATAGCTAAATAAAATTCCATTAAAGCATGAAGATTATCCGTGATATTTGTTTTTATTAAAATTTAATTGTACTTAAGTTGAATCATGCGGGTGCAAATAGCTTAAAATAATTATATTCTGATATAAATGGTGTTTTATATTCAGTGACTTATTATTGTTAGTAAAATCAATGGATAAGGTTTACTCTGCTGTGGATTTGATAGGGGGATTTACCAGTGTGTAAATACGTAAGTATTATTTTTGATATTAATGGATTCGATTAGTAAATATTATGATTATTAAATTTTAGATATTTAATCAATAGCTAATTAATAGTTAATTGATATCTATTATATTTAAATTGGTTTGAAATTTAATTATAGAAGGCTAGGTGAAGTTTATTTAAGACTATTTTTTTATGATTTTAAGTAACCAAGCCATTAACTTTAAATATGACTTGATTACTATTTATTCCTTATCTATTTTTGTGTTGCTGCTTTCATTTTTGCAACGAATTCAGTTAATGATTTAAGCATAACGTCAGGGCGATGTAGGTTATTTTCAATAATTTTAACCACAGCTGAACCTGAAATTGCGCCTGCAGCACCATTTTTAACCGCTTCTTCGACTTGCTCAGGTTCTGATATTCCAAAACCTTGTAGGGCGGGAGCCGCTTTATATTGGTTTAATTGACTCAATAAGTGAGTCAATGGCATTTCTGCTCTTTTTTCAGTACCTGTCACGCCTGCACGAGATAATAAATAAGTATAACCTTGGCTATATTTCCCGATCTGTTGCAGTAGCTCATCATTAGCATTTGGTGGGCAAATAAAAATGGGTGCAATATTGTGAGCTAGCGCCGCTTCGCGAAATGGTTTTGATTCAGACATAGGGACATCTGCAACTAATACAGAATCAACACCTGCTTTTTCGCAGCGAATATAAAAATTTTCAATACCATTCGTAAAAACTAAATTTGCATAGACTAATAAGCCAATAGGAATAGTAGGGTGTTTTTCTCGAATACGACGGAGTAGTTCGAAACAAATTGTTGGGGTAATTTCACTTTCAAATGCACGCAAATTTGCATTTTGGATAGTTGGGCCATCTGCCAGTGGATCAGAAAATGGAATACCAATCTCTAATGCATCAGCACCACCAGCAATCAAAGCATCGACAATTTTTAATGATAACTCAGCATCTGGGTCACCTAAAGTGACAAATGGAACAAATGCGCCTTGGTTATTCTGAGCTAAACGTTCAAAAAGTTGGGTGTAGCGTTCCATTAGATTTCTCCTTTGTGGGCTAAAATATCATGTACCGTAAAGATGTCTTTATCACCACGGCCAGACAAATTGACGATTAATAACTGTTCTTTATTAGGTTCTTGCTCCGCCATTTTTAATGCATAAGCGAGTGCATGAGATGACTCTAATGCAGGAATAATCCCTTCTTTACGTGATAATAATTTAAAAGCATTTAAGGCTTCGTCATCAGTAATGGAAACATATTCAGCACGACCGATACTGTTTAAATGGGCATGCTGAGGGCCAACAGATGGAAAATCTAATCCTGCAGAGATAGAATAGGATTCTTCAATTTGACCTTCATTGGTTTGCATCATTGGCGATTTCATACCGAAATAAATCCCGACACGGCCATGTTTTAACGGGGCACCATGTTGGCCGGATTCAATACCTAATCCAGCAGGTTCCACACCGATTAGTTTCACATCTTCTTCTGGAATAAAAGAGGCAAATAAGCCGATTGCATTTGAACCACCACCAATACAGGCAACGACAGCATCAGGTAAACGGCCTTCTTTTTCGAGAAATTGTTGTTTTGCTTCATCACCAATCATACGTTGGAACTCACGTACAATTGTTGGGTAAGGGTGTGGCCCCGCCGCGGTTCCTAATAAATAATGAGCTTTATCATAGCTGCCAGACCAGTCCCTTAATGCTTCATTACAGGCATCTTTCAATGTGGCTGAACCGCTGTAAACTGGAATAACTTCAGCGCCCATTAATTTCATTCGAAATACATTGGGAGACTGGCGTTCTACATCTTTGGCGCCCATATAAATACGGCATTTCATGTTCAGTAATGCACAAGCCAGTGCTGTCGCAACGCCGTGCTGCCCAGCCCCTGTTTCTGCAATTATTTCAGTTTTTCCCATTCGCTTAGCAAGTAGTGCTTGGCCTAATACTTGGTTAGTCTTATGGGCACCGCCGTGCAGTAAATCTTCTCGCTTTAAATATAATTTTGTTTTTGTACCTGCGGTTAGATTTTTACATAACGTTAGCGCAGTAGGGCGA
The DNA here is from genome assembly GCF_033681625.1 of Providencia sp. PROV109. Lineage (NCBI taxonomy): Bacteria > Pseudomonadati > Pseudomonadota > Gammaproteobacteria > Enterobacterales > Morganellaceae > Providencia > Providencia sp. PROV109. Next base: position 2,492,693 of record NZ_CP096320.1, on the reverse strand, counting down.
CCTGCATAGTTTTTTAGTAAGTCGTGAAACTCACGAATAAATTCATCATCATTCTGTGCGTCGATAAACGCGTCTTCTAATTGGTTTAACGCAGGAATAAGAATTTCTGGGACATATTGCCCACCAAACTCGCCAAAATACGGATCTAATTTGCTCATTATTTATTGTCCATTTTATCAGTTACATTAATTGGTGTTGGAGTCTTTCATTTCGTTGTGTATTGATGAGCCGTTGATTTGGCTAACAACGTTGACAACACCAAATTTATTTTTTGTTGACTTTTTATACCAGGTTCAATTTCAACCCCTGAATTAAAGTCTAATCCGTTGCACAGTAACTTAGCTGCATCTAGGCAGTTATCAGGGGTAAGCCCCCCCGCTATCATTAATTTCTGTGTTGTGGACGAGGGGATTGCTGACCAATCGAAGGTTTTGCCAGTACCACCAGAGCCATTATCCAGCAATAACACATCAATACCTTGTGTATCGTAGTCATTTAGAGTTGTTCGTGACATATCAAGCGCCTTCCAAACTTCACAGTAGTTTGGTAAAAATGTTTTTAACGTATTGATATAAAAAGTATCTTCTTCGCCATGTAATTGTACTGCAGATAATGCAAGTTGCTTGGCGATATGGGCAACAAAATCCGCGGACTGATTGCGGAAAACACCGACATATTTTAAAGGCGCGGCATGGATGATATTCTGCGCTTGTGACAATGTCACTTTTCTAGGGGAAGTTTCAGCAAAAATTAATCCACCATAGTGTGCTCCCGCTTCAAATGCGGCTTTTGCATCTTGCTCGCGGGTTAAACCACAGACTTTATGTTCTCCCACTAACAAGTTTCGAATGGCTTTATCTAGGTCAGCTTGCTCCATTAAGGCGCTACCGATTAAAAAACCATTCGCAAATTGTTTCAGCGACTGAATATGTTGGTGTTGATGAATACCTGACTCACTGATCACAATGGTACCCTTCGCTAAGCGGGGTGCGAGTTCACGAGTTCGGTTTAAATCAATAGAAAGGTCACGTAAATCACGGTTATTGATACCAACAACCTTGGCTTGTAACCGAATTGCTCTCTCTAATTCTTCTTCATTACTGACTTCCGTTAATATTCCCATATTAAGTTGATGAGCGACCTCTGCTAACGCTTTATATTCATCATCATTTAAGACAGATAACATGAGTAAAATGGCATCCGCTTGGTAGTAACGTGCAAGGTAGATTTGGTATGGGTCAATGATGAAATCTTTGCATAACACGGGTTGTTTTACGGTATTACTGACAATCGTTAAGTAATCCATATTCCCTTGAAAATATTTTTCATCAGTAAGAACGGAAATCGCGGATGCGTAGGGCGCATAAGTTTTAGCTATCACAGCGGGGTCGAAGTCAGCACGAATCAACCCCTTTGAAGGCGATGCTTTTTTGCACTCTAAAATAAATACAGGGCGTTTTGCGCTTAGTGCGTTATAGAAACTACGCTGGCTAGGTTGAATACCAGCAATAAAGCTTTCTAATGGCTGCTTGGCTTTGCGTTCGATTAAATAATCAACTTTATCATCAACAATTTTTTGTAAGACTGTCGCTTTCATTTTATTGGTTCCTTGCCGCGAGTGCTGTGACGCGGTCAAATGCTTTACCGCTACGAATAATTGCGAGTGCGTGTTCGCTGTTTTGTTTTAAGTCTTCATGGCCATTAATACGCATCAACATGGCGACATTGGCCGCTACAGCAGCTTCGTGAGCAGCTTGCCCATGGCCTTGAAGCAAGTTACTAAGTAACACGCGGTTTTCATCTGGTGTTCCGCCTTCTAAGTCACGTAATTGATACGGTTCTAACCCAAAATCATCTGCAGTTAATTGGTAATGTTGTACTTTGCCATTTTTTAGCTCAGCGACTTGAGTTACTGCATGTAATGAAACCTCATCCATCCCTCCACTGTGTACCACAGCTGCACGGGTGAAACCAAGCATCTGTAATGTTTCAGACACCGGTTTTACTAATGATTCTTGGTAAACACCGATAAGGGCAATTGGCGGACGAGCCGGATTGATTAATGGCCCCAATACATTAAATAACGTTCGGGTTTTCAATTGAGTGCGTACAGGGGCCGCATGGCGGAACCCACTATGGTATTGCGGTGCAAATAAAAAACAAACACCAAGCTCATCTAATGCGTCACGAGCACTTTGCGCACTGAGATCAAGAGCGATACCAAAAGCAGCCAGTAAATCTGAAGAACCTGAACGGCTCGAAACACTACGATTACCATGTTTGGCTACTTTAATACCACATTCAGCAGCAACAAAGGCACTTGCTGTTGAAATATTAATACTATTTGCACCATCTCCCCCTGTACCAACGATATCACTGAATAGGTAGTCAGGGCGGGGAAAGGGTTGTGCATTTTCTAAACAAGCTAGAGCGGCACCCGCAATTTCTTGTGGTTGTTCGCCACGCATTTTCATACTGATTAACACAGCGGCTAACTGAGGTTCTGTTAATTCACCTTGAATAATGGCATTAAACAAGTACTGGCTTTCTTGTTGAGTTAGCGGCTGCGCTTTAAATAATTTATCATAAATATTTTGCATAATTGGCTCTTTAGTATTCCGTTAGTGCGAATGAGTGGATTCGATTGCATTGGGAGTAGAAAGAGCCCATGCCACGGTGTTTTCTAACAACTGTTTACCCTGGGTTGTTAAAATGGATTCAGGGTGAAATTGGAATCCACAAACTCTATCGCTATCATTACGTACAGCCATGACCATGCCATTTGACTGAGCACAAATGGTCAAGCTCTCCGGAATTTGGCTACCAACAAGAGAGTGGTAGCGAGCCACTGATATTGGGTTTTCAAGATGGTTAAACATGGCTAATCCATCATGTGTGGCTATTGAGGATTTACCATGCAAAATTTCACCTGCAGCAGAGACAGTTCCACCATAGGCCTCAACAATAGCTTGGTGACCTAAGCAAATACCGATAACAGGAATTTTGCCTTTTACGCGCATCAATATTTCTGGCATTGAACCTGCTTCACTAGGTTTTCCTGGACCGGGTGATAAGACTAAAATAGGTGAAACCATTTGATTTAATACAGATAAAATATGTTCTGCACTGACGGTATTGCGATAAATAACCACCTGATGTCCACCCGCACGCAGTTGGTCTACCAGGTTATAAGTAAAGGAGTCAACGTTATCGAGCAGTAAAATATTCGCCATTAGAATAACTCCTTAACTTGGTGTGCTTGGGCAATTGCACGGATCACAGCACGTGCTTTATTACGGGTTTCATCTGCTTCTGCTTGAGGTATGGAGTCTAGAACGACACCACCTCCCGCTTGTACAGTGGCAATGCCATTTTCTACGTAGGCGGAGCGAATAACGATGCAAGTATCAAAATCACCATTTCCTTGAAAATATCCTACAGCCCCCCCGTATGATCCTCGGCGCTCTTGTTCATATTGCGCAATCAGCTGCATTGCTTTTACTTTTGGTGCACCCGTTAACGTTCCCATATTCATACAGGCTTGATATGCATGAAAAACATCTAAATCTTGGCGTAATGTTCCCACGACATGAGAAACCAAATGCATCACGAAAGAATAGCGGTCAACTTTAGTTAGGTTGGCAACATAACGGCTACCTGCTTCACAAATACGTGCTAAATCGTTACGTGCTAAGTCAACGAGCATGATGTGCTCAGCAAGCTCTTTCTCATCAGAACGCATGGAAAGCTCAATTCGGCTATCTAAATCAAGGTCTAATTCACCTTGGGCATTTCGTCCACGAGGGCGGGTTCCGGCGATTGGATAAATTTCTACTTTGCGATTTGCTGTCGCATATTTGAGTGCGCTTTCGGGGGAAGCCCCAAAGAGTGTAAATGCGTCATCTTGCATGTAGAACATGTAAGGACTTGGGTTTTGTACTTTGAGTTTTTGGTACGCAATTAAGGGATGTGAGCACGGCATCGTAAATTTACGAGAAGGCACAACCTGAAAAATATCCCCACGGTATATGGCTTCTTTTAGTGAGGTGACAATTTCCCCATATTCTGGGTCATTTTTGTTTACCGAGACGGCAAATTCAGGCGCAGTTGCTAAAGGAAGTGCTGGCAAGAATGGACGGCACGAAGCGATAATTTGTGCGTGACGCTGCGTAACAGTTTCGACATCTTGCTCATTTTGCGTAAATAGGCAACTTTTTAGACGTGCAGCCTGATTTTGATGGTCGATCACTAAATAATGCTCAGCAACAAAAAAACAGTAATCAGGGCAGTGATTAACGGTATTTACCTTGGGTAAATCTTCAAAACTCGCGACTAAATCATAAGCAAACAACCCACCAACAAACAGATTTTCAGGTTTTGTGGAATAGGCTTGTGCAAGAGCGGGTAGTGCACGTAAAACGTCTAAGCTAGATGCAGCCTTCAGGCGGCTGTCTTCGTCTAAATCTTGTCCAGGCTGGCTGAACGTTACCGTCAAACTATTTTCTTGCATGCTATGATGCATGATTAAATCTGTTAATTGAGCTAACAGTTTAGGTAATAAGGCCTGGCCATTTGGCGTCAACGCTTCTATTTCAACTTGTTGGCCAAAAGCACGAATACGTAGCGCGCTGTTGACAATCAATAAGCTTTGCAAGTTGGCTTTATTATTAATTTCAGCGGATTCCAACAGCATTGTTGATGGAACTTGATGACACAAATGATTAAATAATAATGTTGGGTCAGGCTGATAATTAATTGGGCTATCCAGATACTTAAAATGTGCTAATGTGGTGTTTTGTTCGTTCATTATGTTGCCTTACGCTAATTTTTGACATAAAAAAACCCGCCGAGGAAGGGCGGGTTTGGCACTGAAACATACAATAACTATGCGCGTGCGGCTTCCGCCCAATTTGGGAAGTCACGCCACCAACGATTTGATAAATTTAATAAAGTCATTGTATGCCTCACTGGATAAACTGATTATTTTTAGCTTTAGCCGTCTTGTGTACTAGTTAACTGGATCGCGCTATTTATGTCAAGGACTTTATTAATTTATTAGGAAAAATAGTTTTTCATGGAAATAGGAGAAGATATCAATATGCCGACAGCCTCGTCGCCATTAGTGACTCGCTATGACTTACATAGCCATACGAATGCTTCGGATGGTGACCTCACTCCTGCTGAGTTAATCGAACGTGCAGTGGAAAAAGGGGTTAATATTTTAGCGATTACCGACCACGATACCTGTGAAGGTGTATTAGAGGCTCGCCGCTATCTTGCTGAACATGAGCGGCCAATTGAGCTAGTCAATGGCGTTGAAATTTCGACACTTTGGGAGAATATTGAAATACATATAGTGGGCTTAAATTTTTCGCCTTCACATCCCGCGATGGTTCAATTGTTAAAAACACAATCTGAGCATCGTTTAGAGCGTGGTATTGAGATGGGCAGGCGGTTACAAAAAGCAGGCATTGACGATGCATGGGAAAATGCACAACGTATTTCTGGCGGTGGGCAGGTAACGCGGGCACATTTTGCACAATATATAGTGAAAATAGGTAAAGAAAAAACGATTAATAATGTATTTAAACGTTTTTTATCGAAAGGGAAAACAGGGTATGTGCCTGCGAAGTGGTGCACAATTCAAGACTCAATTGACGCAATCCATGCCGCAGGGGGAATTGCGGTATTAGCGCATCCGTCTAAATATCAATTATCCAATAAATGGTTAAAACGGTTGGTTGCGTATTTTAAACAGTGCGGTGGTGATGCTATGGAGGTTTCTCACTGCCAGCAACCGCCAAATGAAAAGCAATATTTAGCAGAATTGGCCAATAATGCTAATTTGTATACATCCGTTGGTTCAGATTTTCATCGGCCTTGCTCTTGGATAGAGCTTGGCAGAAATTTATGGTTGCCCGATGATGACAAGGCTGTTTGGACACTTTGGGATACAGTAAAAACAGCTAATTAATTGATGTATTAATAATGCAGTGTAAAATAATTATTATAAGTGATGATTTATTAATGAGTAAGTCATCTTATGGAATTCAAAGATAGTAGCATTTATAGGTATTTTTGCCGGGTGATGCTGTCGATACCCAAAAATTAGAGGTATGTATGAGCCAGTTTTTTTATATCCATCCGGACAATCCTCAGGCAAGACTTATTAGCCAGAGTGTTGAAATTTTAAATAAAGGCGGAGTGATTGTTTATCCTACAGATTCAGGATATGCCATTGGATGCCGTTTAGAAGAAAAAGATGCTTTACAACGTATCTGTCGGATTCGTCAGCTTGATGCTAACCATAATTTCACATTAATGTGCAGAGATCTCTCTGAGCTATCGAATTATGCGCATGTTGATAACACTGTCTTCCGTTTAATTAAAAATAATACACCAGGTAATTACACCTTTATTTTGCGGGCAACGAAAGAAGTTCCACGGCGTTTAATGAATGAAAAACGTAAAACTATTGGTTTACGTGTACCGTCGAACCCGATTGCTCGAGATTTACTCGAAGCTGTTGGTGAACCGTTGATGTCAACTAGTTTGATTATGCCAGGCGATGATTTCACTCAATCAGACCCTGAGGAAATCCGCGATTTACTCGATAAACAAGTCGATTTGGTGATACATGGTGGTTATATTGGGCAAAAACCAACAACTGTGATTGACTTTACTGATGATACGCCTGTTGTGGCGCGAGTCGGAACAGGGGATCCAACGCCTTTTGAGTAGGTATAAATATATCGAAGCTTAAGATTCAGTACTGAACTAACTAAAATTGTATTGAATGTGCAATATACAGATAAGTAATAGGGGTTCAGGATAAACCTGTGTATAATGCGCGGGTTTTCAAATTCATTATTGTTTGGCGCGGCAAAAATAGCGCGCCAAAAAGATATTTGACGCCTGTGAAGGCGACAGCAGAGGGTTACATGAGCGTAAAACCGCAAAAAACTGAAAAATTACAGAAAATCCTTGCTCGTTCAGGGCATGGTTCTCGTCGAGAAATCGAAACATTCCTGCAAGCGGGTCGTATTAGTGTTGATGGCAAAATTGCGACACTAGGGGACCGTGTTGAAGTCACACCAGCAACAAAAATTCGTTTAGATGGTCGTTTATTAGCAATCAAAGAGCCTGAAAAGGAAATCTGTCGTGTAATGGCTTACTACAAGCCAGAAGGTGAGTTATGCACACGTCATGATCCTGAAGGGCGTCCAACTGTTTTTAACCGTTTACCACGGTTAACAGGGGCGCGGTGGATTGCTGTTGGCCGTTTGGATGTTAACACTAGTGGTTTATTGTTATTCACAACAGACGGTGAGCTCGCTAACCGTTTAATGCACCCTAGCCGTGAAGTTGAACGTGAATATGCAGTGCGTGTGTTTGGTGAAATTAACGATGCAAAAATTCGTCAATTAACACAAGGTGTACAGTTGGAAGATGGCCCAGCCTCTTTTAAAACGGTTTCTTACCGTGGTGGAGAAGGGATGAACCAATGGTTTAATGTCACCTTAACTGAAGGACGTAACCGCGAAGTTCGTCGCCTTTGGGAATCTGTTGGTGTACAAGTCAGCCGTTTAATCCGTGTGCGTTATGGTGATATCGACTTACCTAAAGGCTTACCGCGTGGAGGATGGACGGAACTTGGTTTAGAGCAAACCAACTATCTCCGTGAGCTGGTGGAACTGCCGGTGGAAACGGAAAGTAAGGTTGCGGTTGAGCGCGATCAACGTCGCATTAAAGCAAACCAAATTCGCCGTGCGGTTAAACGCCATACACAAGTCGCATCGCGTCCGGCATCAAAACGTCAATCATCAAGACCAACAGCGAAACGTCGTACTCGCATCTAAATTTGCTATTCTTTATTCAGTATAAAAACGCAGAGCGTAACTTCTCTGCGTTTTTTTATGTGATCACGCCAATAATCATCCACTCCAGTAATCACCAATCTTATAAATTCATCTTTCAGTAATAGTTATATGCCACATAGATAATTAGAAAATTAATGGTCTAGTTCACATTATTATGAAACCTATTAATAATAGATAATGTTTATGAGATGTTTGTCTCATTTTAATGTAATAAAAAGTCTTAGTATGCCCATTCTTATGAGATGTAACTCACAAAATGTTGGGTTGCTAACTGATAATAAAGATAAATTTACAGATAAACCTATTACTTACCCAGTTTATCCAGATAAATAAAGAATGGTTTAAGTGGATAAACCTGAATAAGGACAAAACATGAAAAAAATAACACTGACTTTGAGTGCGATTGCATTGGCATTGAGTTTTACGGCAACCTCTCAAGCAAAAATTCCAATGCCAGAAACCGTAAGCCCCGGCGTTACCGTTGTTGAACTTGCTCAACAACAGCCTATTCATTGGGTTTCCATCGAACAAATTAAACAAAGCCTAGAAGGGAAAGCACCTATGGCTGTTGGGTTTGATATCGATGATACGGTGTTATTTTCAAGTCCAGGTTTTTACCGTGGTAAATTAGAGTTCTCACCTAACGATTTTAGCTACCTCAAAAATCAACAATTTTGGGAAAAAATGAATAATGAGTGGGACAAATTCAGTATGCCAAAACAAGTGGGTATTGATTTAGTCAAAATGCACTTAGAGCGCGGTGACACTGTTTATTTCATTACTGGCCGTACGAAAACAAAAACGGAAACAGTGACGAAATATGTTCAAGAAGGTTTAGCGATACCTGCGGATAAAATGCAACCTGTTATTTTTGCGGGTGATGAACCAGGGCAAAATAATAAAGTGAGCTGGATGCGTGATCACAAACTTACCATATATTATGGTGATGCTGATGCCGATATCGCAGCAGCACATGAGTTAGGTATTCGCGGTGTTCGTATTCTACGTGCGGCAAATTCATCTTACCAACCATTACCAAAAGCAGGTCGCTTTGGTGAAGAGGTTGTGATTAATTCAGAATATTAATTCAACAAGTGCAATGCAAATAATAAATATCCTCCGACTAATGCCGGAGGATATTTATTCAAACACTCTACGAATAGAATCTTCCCCTAACCGTTGGCGAGCCTGAACAACATCACCTGGTGAAACGTAAGGTCATTTACTAGATAAAACAATTTCTAGATGGAGAACGAGTTGAGCCATGGAAAGTGAGCGAAAAAGGGGCATTCCTATTACAGCTCATATCATCATTTCCATCGGAATTCTTTTGGCGGGAAAGCCTGAGCAGACTCGAAAGCTGGCTAAGTAACATAAAAAATCCGTAATCTTGGGATAATTACGGATTTTTGTAGATCGGTAGGGGCGTTAAACTGATTATTTAGCTCTTAACTGATCGGCATTAGGTAAATTACCCCTTTATTGCATAACTTAATAATAATTGTCTGTATTGATGATTACTTCACCGCCTAATATTTTACCATCTGGGCTGTTATAAACCATAGGTGCAGTGACGCGAGTTTGATTTTTTGATGAAATAGTACCGTAAGGATTAAATAAAGCAGTTTTTGCATTTATAGTTGCGTTATAATCAGCACTAATTAAACCGTGGTATCCGTTATCAATAATATCTGCATTTAATTTTAAATTATTAAAAGCTGAAATTGTACCGTTTGAATTATACAGATTTTCATTGATATTCATTTGAATATCACCAGAAGCTAACGTTTTTTCAGTCCAGTTAGTTTTAACCTCTCCTATATAATTGTTAAAGGTATTTGCTTTAATATTGATAGAACCATCGACTGCATTTATTCCTGCTTTATCATCTGTGACACCGTATTTTTGGGCATGATTGGAAAAATCTGAACTCCAACGGTTGTCTAGTTCGTTTGTTTTGATTACTAAATTACCATTTGTACTAATTAAGCCTTCTTTATTAATTATTTTATTTTCTGCATTGATATCTAAATTAGTTGCGTTGATATAACCTGCAGTGTTATCTAATTTATCGGTATTGATGGTAGATTTACCTGCCTTGGAAATAATAGCACCAGAGTTGATAAGTGATGGTGTCTCGATAGTTAAAAGACGACCACTTTCAATCGCTGAGTCTTTACCATTAGTTAATGACTTTTCTGCAATTAGATCCATTCTTCCATTCGTGGTTTTGATTGAAGAAGTGTGGTTATTTATTTCCTCACTTTTTAAGTTCATACGTCTTTTTGCATTGATTAACGCATTATTTTTGTTTTCAATAGAAACAGCCGCCTCAATTGTAATATCACGACCAGTAAGTAAAGCATCATTATTGTAAACAATGCTACCTGAATTAATGTTTAATTCATTACCGGCTGAAATTACACTTTTAATAGAATTAGGAAACATATTGGATGAATTTTCAACATTATTAACTGTTTTGATGTTCATATCACCTTTGGTGGCCTGTATTTTACCGCCATAGTTGCCAATCATGTTAGCGTCAGCATTTAAATTTTGATTTGCAGTGATCTCGCCACCAGAATAGTTAAGGATATAGCCATCAGTATTGATATTAATATCGCTGTTTTTTGATTTAATAGCCCCTGTATTTTCAATTCCGCTTAAATTGTGCGCATAGGCAGGATTACTGGTTGCGGTAATATTTACGTCACTAATAGCATCCATTGTTTTATAATTGAAAATATTACCATTACTGGCAATTCGTAAACCATCATCACCAGCGGAGATAATGCCTTTGTTGCTAATAGCGCTATTATTTCCAGTGGATATCAGCGTGATTTTATCTGCATACATGCCACCTAATGCTGAAATATCGATAGCAATATTTGGAGTGTTAGTATTGGAACTTGCAGATTTTATAAGTTGTCCATTTTTACTAATAACATTGGTACCTGTAATTATATTTATCTCATCAGCATTCATCTTACCCGAGATAGCAGCTGTTTTTGCTAAGATATCAGTAGGTGAGTTTGAATTAAATTTATCAGTAATGACGATTTGACCTTTGTCAACATTGATAGTGAAATCACCATTAAGTTGTGGTGTTATTTTCCCTGTCGTGAGTGTTGCTCTATTTGTGTTAATGAAACCACAATTATTACAAGTAATACCTGAAGCATTGGCAACAATAACTTGAGCTCTATTACCAGCAACTTCAATCATTCCATTTAATTGGGTTGCTTTATTAGAATTAACTTCATTTAGAATAACAGTTGCAACATTACCTTGAAGATTGCTGTTGGCTTTAATATTACCTGCTAATTGCGTATTAATATCTGCTTTACTGTTATTGAGTACGACACCTTTTTTGTCAACATCAAATTTACTATAAATATTATGAGAAACACCATTATTAGATGGAGTCTTTATATTTACAATAGTTGCGCCATTTGGTGCTTTAATGACACCAGCGCCATTGGTGTTAACAATATCTGCTTGCGCAATAGAAATTGTACCTAAAAAAATGGAAATTCCTAAAAAAACAGGTTTTAATTTTAGGGTAGGATGGTTGTAATATTCTTTGTTATTTTGTTTCATATTAATCTCTAATTTATCGATAGATATAAAATACGTAGATGATAAATAAAATAAGCTATAGGATTGTACGTTAATAAAAATTTAAATAAAAATTAATTCTTTTTAAGACTATGCAATTGACGTCAATTAGATGTTATATCTATAAAGGTGAAAAAATGGGTGTTTATCACTTGGCTTGTAAAATTTCCTTGTATATTCAATATGTAAACTTTACTCTAAAATGGAGATCGTATACGTTATTACTTAAGTGAGTTCTCCTATCTATTGTGACTTTACAATAAGCATAGATAAGATATGTTTAACACTTATTATTATTGTTGTTGGGTAGTGGCATTTGGCTGTTATATATTAGGTTTTAATTTCGCCACTTATTAATTATTTGTTTGTGTTTGTTTCGGTAGATATAGTGTGAGAATATTATTTAGGCGCGGTCGGTAATAAGCCCTTATAGGGCTAGAATAAACCACCCGCTATGCGAGTGGTTATGATTGTAATATATTAGTTTGTCACAACTGCATCAATAATCACACGGTTACCCGTGATGCTTCCAGTCGTTCCATTACTTATTATAGGGCTGGTGACTTTAGTCGTGTTAGTAGAGCGTAAAGCACCATATTGGTTGTTAATACGATTTTTTGAATCAATGGTGAGATTTTTCCCTGCGGCCACTGTTCCTGAATAGTTTTCTAATGTGCCAACATCCAGTTTCTGGCTATTAGCGCTTTTGATTTCCCCATAATTATTATTGAGTGTTGCTTTGAGCTTAACGTCAATATCATTACGTGCAGCGGTATTATTTTCTACATTTGCAGCAATAGAACCATAGGTATTATGTAACGTATCACCTTTAACTTTAATAGTTCCATTATTGGTTTGTAGGCCACCATTTTGGTTTGTTAGTCCAAATTTAGTATTAATGAGTTTAAAGTCACTACTGTAACTGTTGTTCAAATAACTGGTTTCAATATCCAGATTATTCTCAGCATTAATTAACCCTGCTTGGTTATCAATACTATAGGCTTTAATCGTAAGATTTTGTCCTTTGATATAGCCAGAACGGTTGTTCATTGAATTAGCATTAATGACGGATTTGCCGTTATTCGAAACAATCGCTCCGGTGTTATTGAGCTGGTTAGCATTGATATTCATCAAGCGACCACTATGAATGGTTGACGTTCCCGCGTTAGTGAGTGATACCGACGCATCTAAATTCATCTGGCCATCAATGGCATTTATTTCAGAGTTAGTTTGCGTTAAGTACATCGTACTGATGTCTGAATGGCGTTGTGCAATAATTTTGCTATTTGATGTGTTATCAATTGCGGATTGCGTGCTGATCTTGCTATCTCGCCCTGCAGTAATATTGGAGTTTTCATTCACAACACGAACGGCATTAATCGTTATATCGCGCCCGGCATTAAATCCTTTTCCTGGATCATTTGGATTGGCGAGATTGTCCCTGTTGTAAATTGTACTCATGGAATGAATGTCGATATTACCTTTAGTAGACTGAACGATACCATTATCATTTACAAATGAATCAGAGAGTGTATTAACATTCTGCAGAGCGATTATCGAACCACGATTGTTGCTTAGTGTACCTAATGTACTTAGATTAATATCATTGTTATAGGATATGATATCACCATTATCATTATTAATTACCCCCGTTCCTGCAACGGTAATATTGATGTTTTTATTACCCGCAATGCGACCGTTATTGGTAAGGCTTGCTGCTTTAATATCAATATCACCCGCTGCGTTCATATTACCATTGGTATTATTCACCGTTCCTGCGGTATCAATAGAAATTGAGCCATTATAGGTACCAATATCCCCTAAATTACTGACACCAACGCCAGTTTCAGTGGCTATTAATGAGATTTTATTGGCATACATACCGCCAATCGACGAAACATCGATTCCAATAGTGGGTTTTGTTCCAATTGCAGCGGCTGTCCCCGTCACATCCCCAGCCGAATTGACGTGATTACTTCCGGCTATCACATTGATGCGCTGTGTATCAATAATGCCATTAATGGCCACCGAACGCGCAATTAAATCTGTCGGAGAATTGGTATCTAGTCTCCCATTGATGGCAATTTTACCTTGCTGCACATTATAGTTAGCAATGGAGCCATCATTTGCTAGCTCTACTTTACCGGTTGTCAGTGTTGTACGATTGGTGTTGATAAAGCCACAGTTGTTACATGTAACTCCGGACGCATTAGCAACGATTACTTGCGCTTTGCCACCTGCAACCTCAATCATGCCATTTAATGTGGTTGCCGCATTTGAATTTATTTCGTTTAAGATAACTTTAGCTCGCCCGCCAGCAACATTGGTATTGCCACCAATTTTGCCGCCAATGAGCGTATTAGAATTTTTTGCACTGTTATTTAAAATAACGCCTTTTTGGTCAACATCGAATTGGCTATAGGTATTATGGGAAACACCAGCCTGGCTTGGTTTATTAATATAAACGACAGTCGGCCCATTACCTTGATTTAATATACCAGCCCCATTAGTTGGTGTAATTGCCGCTTGAGCAACAGTAGTAGTTCCAACGATTATTGAAACACACAAAAAGAGTGGATTAAATTTCATTTTTGTGAAATTTAAATGAGAATTTGAAACATTTTTCATATATATCCCTTAAATAAAATAGAAAAATCTAAGATAACTAACAATCCATTATTGCAGTTTAATTATGCTTAAATAGAAAACTAAATAAAATTAATAATGTTAACATGGGTAAATATATCGTTATTCATTGATAACTAACTAAAACTGAATAAAAGCGGAGTAATATCTATTTTTATAGATTAGTTTGTTTTTTTATCAATAGGTTGTGTTTACGCATTTTTAGCCTGTTAGGAGGATTTTACTCACGTAGCAATACGTAATCATTTTAATTAAAGAGGAGATTTTCAACAAATAGCATTAATTATTTTTATATTTATTCTTTATCGTTATAAAATAATTGTGATACTTGATGAACAAAAGTTAGCAAAAAACTCATACTACCAAAAAATATTTTCCAATATGGAGTTCACACTAAATTAGTGTTACCAATGAAAAGTATTAAATAACTTTTTTATAGGTTAACTGATGGCTTAGTTAGAAAAATAGCTAGTGAAATAGATTAGAAGTGCAATAATAAAAAATAACGCCTTATTATTGCACTTTGTTATCGGATGATTACCAATCAATCCCTTTTTGAGCTTTAATCCCAATATCAAATGCATGTTTCACTGGGCGCATTTCTGTTATTGTATCAGCTAATTCGATTAAATCTCGGTGGCAACCTCTGCCAGTGATCACAACAGATTGATTGGCAGGGCGGCTTTGTAATGCTTGGATCACTTCTGCTAATTCGAGATAATGGTAACTTACCATGTAGGTGAGTTCATCTAAAATGACTAAATCGTACTGTGGGTCACTTAATAATTGTTTGGCGTATTGCCAAGTTTCTATACAGGCGAGGGTGTCTGTCTCTTTGTTTTGAGTTTCCCAAGTGAACCCTGTGGACATAACATAGAAGGGAACGCCTTGGGGTTCTAACAGCTCACGTTCACCATTATCCCAGCCACCTTTAATAAATTGAACAACAGCGGCTTTTTTACCATGGCCTACTGCACGGCAAACAGTACCAAATGCCGCTGTCGTTTTGCCTTTTCCATTTCCAGTAAAGACAATAACGATACCCCGTTCAATTTGAGCGGCTTCAATTCGTGCATCCACTTTTTCTTTTAAACGTTGTTGACGTTCTTCGTGTCGGCTTTGAGACATCATTTTTACTCCGCAGCACCGGGCTTGCGTCCGGGTTGTGCATCATAGCTACTTCCTGTTTTACGCAGGCTATCATCACCCATCAAATAGATATAAATAGGCATGATATCAGCAGGAGTTTTCAATTTAAGTGGATCTTCGTCAGGGAACGCGCTTGCTCGCATAGAGGTTCGAGTTCCACCTGGATTAATACAATTTACACGAAGATTACTGTGCTTATACTCTTCGGATAGAATTTGCATTAAACCTTCTGTCGCAAATTTAGAGACAGAATAAGCTCCCCAACCGGCTCGACCTTGTTTACCTACACTTGAACTGGTAAAAACTAACGAGGCATTAGGCGCTTTAAGTAATAGAGGGAGCAAAGCTTGAGTTAGCATGAATGTGGCATTAACATTTATTTGCATCACATCATGCCATAGGTCACTGGGTTGCTCAGAGATAGGGGCTACTACACCAAGTATTCCCGCGTTGTGTAAAACGCCATCCAAATAAGGCGTTATTGACGCAACTTGCGAAGCGAGTGTATGACAGTCATCAATTGTTGCGGTTAATAAGTCTAATATAAAGCAAGGTGGATTCTTTCCATCTAAAGCCGCTATTTCATCACTAACTGATTGTAATTTATGCAGTGTTCTACCTACAAGAATAAGGGATGCACCATAGCGCGCATAAGTGAGAGCGGCTTCACGGCCAATGCCATCACCGGCACCTGTCACGAGAATAGTTTTACCTTTCAATAGGTCTTGTCTAGGCTGATATTGGAGCATATTCTTTCCTACTATTGTGATTAGCATGTATGGTTATCATCGCACTGATTGTGATAATTGGCTAATCTAACATAGTATTAACAAGGTTTGTCGTGCCAACTCTGTTTTTTTCTGGTTGTTTGCGCGTAATCGTGAGATTATTTTTGTATTGAAGATAAATATCAAAAGGATCAGATTGTGGAGTATTTCTCATTGTATGGGCTATTTTTAGCAAAAGTCGTTACGATTTTGGTAGCGGTGGTTTTGCTGGCTGTTTTTGTGTTTGGCGTAGGTATGCGCAGACAAGGAGCAAAAGGTGCTTTGAAAATCACAGATTTAGGTGAAAGCTATCGTGAGCGTCAGCGCCAAATGCAACAGATAAAAATGAATGAATCAGAACATAAGGCATGGCTAAAAGCATTTAAAAAACAGCAAAAAGCAAAATCAAAAAGTGAGAAAACTGGGGCTAAATTAGGCCAAACAGGGGTTAAAAAGCCTTGCTTATATGTCTTAGACTTCAAAGGTAGTATGGATGCACGTGAAGTTGCCTCTTTACGTGAAGAGATCAGTGCAATTCTCGCTGTTGCAGACCAACAGGATGAGGTTTTGTTAAGACTTGAAAGCCCAGGTGGGATGGTTCATGGTTATGGCTTAGCGGCTTCACAATTACTAAGAATCAAAGAAAAAAATATCCCACTGACTATTGCGGTAGATAAAGTCGCTGCGAGTGGTGGATATATGATGGCGTGCATCGCAGATAAAATTATCGCAGCGCCATTTGCCATTATTGGTTCGATTGGTGTTGTCGCTCAAATTCCAAATATTCATCGGTTATTAAAAAAGCATGATGTTGATGTTGAACTTCACACCGCTGGCGAATATAAACGTACATTGACCATGTTAGGTGAGAACACGGAGCAAGGTCGTAAGAAATTTGTTGAAGATTTAAATTCAACACATGAATTGTTTAAACAATTTGTTCATCAAAATCGCCCATCTTTAGATATTTCTGCAGTTGCAACAGGGGAGTATTGGTATGGTTCACAGGCGCTTGATAAAGGGCTTGTGGATAATATTGGTGTGAGTGATGATTTTATTATTAATGCGATTGATACTAAGGAAATAGTTAGTATCCGTTATGTATTAAGTAAAAAAATGATGGATAAGTTTATGGGAAGCGCGGCAAAGAGCGTGGATAATTTATTATTGCGCTGGTGGCAGCGTGGGCAAAAACCACTCTTGTAATTTCGAATTTTGCCTAGCGAATAAGCGTTTTTAAATCTACTATTAATTTACCGGCTTTTTAGCCGGTAAATTATATACAAAGAGCAAACGTGTTAATTAGTTATTATCACTCAATTGGTATTGTTCTGATAGTACATGAGCAAGGTGTTTGTACATATTAAAAGCAGCGGTACTCTTTAAGGTAGGGATATTGTTCTCATCTAAGAAGAACTCCCCTTTAAATACCAATGTACCTCGATGCTGCTCTACAGTATCAACAAACATACCATGAATATAATCATCATGTTTCTTTATGATATCATTAGCTTTTTCAAGTAACTCTTTTTTTGTGATGAACGGTAAATTGTCTTGCATAACTTGGCTTCCTTGAAAAAATAATTGGTTGCTTCTAGCATTTTATCAGGTAGAGTGTGTGGTTTTCAATTGTGACTAAACATCTTTATATGGTTAAAATCAGTCGACTAGAAGACACTTTGTGCCTTTTAGAATAACGTGATTGAGTTTATAAGTTTTGTTTCAACACAAATAATTGTTTAAAAATATATTGATATATTGTGATTGTGTCGCAATATAAAAAAGAGATTCTCATTTTGCGCATTTTAATGTAGAAATGCGCCATTGTTGATATTTAGGTAAAGGTAAATATGGGTAAAGCTCTTGTTATAGTGGAGTCCCCGGCAAAGGCCAAAACGATTAATAAGTATCTTGGCAGTGGCTACGTTGTAAAAAGCAGCGTTGGCCACATTCGTGATCTGCCGAAAAGCGGCTCTGGTTCACAAACCGGCTCACAAAAGAGTACAGGCTCATCTACCGACAAAACAAAGAAAGTGAAAAAAGATCCGCGTGATGCATTAGTTAAGCGCATGGGGATTGACCCTTACCATGGTTGGAAAGCGAATTATCAAATTCTACCAGGTAAAGAAAAAGTGGTCTCTGAACTTAAATCACTGGCGGAGGATGCTGATCACATCTACCTCGCAACGGACTTGGACCGAGAAGGGGAAGCTATTGCGTGGCATTTGCGTGAAGTGATTGGTGGAGACGATTCTCGTTTTAGTCGTGTTGTATTTAATGAGATCACCAAAAATGCGATCACTCAGGCATTTGATAGCCCTGGGGAATTAAATATAGATAGAGTTAACGCACAACAAGCGCGTCGTTTTATGGACCGAGTTGTGGGTTACATGGTTTCTCCACTGTTGTGGAAAAAAGTGGCTCGTGGCTTATCTGCTGGTCGTGTTCAATCAGTTGCAGTGAAACTGATAGTTGAACGTGAACGGGAAATTAAAGCCTTCGTTCCTGAAGAATATTGGGAACTGCATGCCGACTTAGCCGATAAAGATATCGCTAATTTGCGTATGGAAGTCACTTCACAAGGTGGTAAGGCATTTAAGCCAGTCAATAAAGCGCAAACAGAGGCGGCGGTTAAATTACTGGAAAATGCCCGTTTTGCGGTTACTGACCGTGAAGATAGGCCGACATCCAGTAAACCGAGCGCACCGTATATCACGTCAACGCTACAACAAGCTGCTAGTACCCGTTTAGGTTTCGGCGTGAAAAAAACCATGATGATGGCTCAGCGTCTTTATGAGGCGGGTTACATCACTTATATGCGTACTGACTCAACAAACTTGAGTCAAGATGCACTTGACATGGTTCGTGGCTATATTAATGATAATTTTGGCGCGAAATACCTGCCAAAAGATGCCAATGTGTATAGTAGCAAAGACAATTCGCAAGAGGCACACGAAGCCATTCGTCCTTCTAGTGTCGATGTTTTACCTGAGTCACTAAAAGACATGGAGAACGACGCGAAAAGGTTGTATCAATTGATTTGGAATCAGTTTGTGGCTTGTCAAATGACACCTGCGAAATATGATTCAACAACCTTAACAGTCAAAGCAGGGGATTTTGAACTAAAAGCCAAAGGGCGTACTCTGCGCTTCGATGGTTGGACGAAAGTCATGCCTGCACTGCGTAAAAATGATGAAGACAAAACGCTGCCACCAATACAAGTTGGTGCGGAGTTGTCTTTGGTTGAGCTATTGCCTAGCCAACACTTTACTAAGCCGCCGGCACGTTTTAGTGAAGCGTCCTTAGTTAAAGAGTTAGAAAAGCGTGGTATTGGCCGTCCTTCAACGTATGCAGCGATTATTTCGACGATCCAAGACAGAGGTTATGTCAAAGTTGAAAACCGTCGTTTCTATGCAGAAAAAATGGGTGAAATCGTCACAGACCGCTTAGAGGAAAACTTTAACGATCTGATGAACTATGATTTTACTGCACGTATGGAAGACCAACTGGACCATGTTGCAAACCATGATGCCGAATGGAAAGCCGTATTAGATGAATTCTTCTCTGATTTTAGTAAGCAGCTCGATGTTGCTGAAAAAGAACCAGAGGAAGGGGGAATGCGCACCAACCCAATGGTAATTACCTCAATCACTTGCCCTGATTGTGAGCGCCATATGGGTATTCGTACCGCATCAACTGGGGTATTTTTAGGTTGCTCTGGTTACGCATTACCACCCAAAGAGCGTTGTAAAAAAACGATTAACCTTATCCCTGAAGACGAAGTCCTTAATGTCCTTGAAGGGGATGATGCGGAAACTAATGCGTTAAGAGCCAAACGTCGTTGTCCAAAATGCGGCACCGCGATGGACAGCTATTTGATTGATAATGGCCGTAAATTACATGTTTGTGGTAATAACCCTGCGTGTGAAGGTTATGAAATCGAAGAAGGCGAGTTTCGTATTAAGGGTTATGACGGCCCGGTCATTGAGTGTGACAAGTGTGGTTCAGAAATGCACCTGAAAATGGGGCGTTTTGGTAAGTACATGGGTTGCACCAACGAAGAGTGTAAAAATACGCGTAAAATCTTACGAAGTGGTGAAGTGGCACCACCGAAAGAAGATCCAGTGCCATTGCCGGAACTTCCATGTGAAAAATCTGATGCGTATTTTGTGTTACGTGATGGGGCTGCTGGCGTTTTCCTTGCGGCGAATACATTCCCTAAATCACGAGAAACACGAGCACCACTAGTGGCAGAATTACAGCGTTTTAAAGACCGTTTACCTGAAAAACTCGCATATTTAGCTGAAGCACCGGCTGAAGACGGTGAAGGTAACCCAACTGTCGTCCGTTTTAGTCGTAAAACGAAACAACAATATGTTTCTTCAGAGAAAAACGGCAAAGCAACGGGTTGGAGTGCATTCTACGTTGACGGTAAGTGGGAAGTAAAAGAAAAGTAATAGCTCTCTTTTGTTTCCAAACAAAAAAGCCAATCATTTAATTAGATTGGCTTTTTTATTAACTTGTCAATTTCATATCAATGCCTATCAGTGAATAACCCGCTGTTATACTGTCCATTCCTTTATTTCTTATCGCTCACTGTGATACAGCCACCAATTTTTAACTAAACTCAAATGTAGCACCAAAGTGATAACTAATTTGTGTTAACTTAAGATAGAGTCGTTGTAGTTATCAATTGGCAGTAATAATCCTTACCTTGCTGAAATATTTAGGTAAGTCGATGGAATGATAGATAAAAGTTATCCACCGGAGGCAAAATGAAGTTAAAAATGTGTTTACTGGCTGCATTATTGACAGCGGGGACAGCGTACGCTGCTCAGTCTACTGTTGTATTAAAAGAAGCGACACCCACAGGTGATGGTAAAGCAATAGGTGAGGTTGTTATCTCAGAAACGGAATATGGATTACTGTTCACGCCTAAATTAACAGGACTACAAGCAGGCATTCATGGCTTCCATATTCATGAGAACCCAAGCTGCGAACCTGCAGAAAAAGACGGTAAATCGGTACCTGCATTAAAAGCAGGTGGTCATTTAGACCCAGCCAAAACAGGCGTTCATAAAGGCCCTTATGATAACACAGGGCATTTAGGCGATTTACCCGGCTTAGTTGCCGATAGCCAAGGTAATGCTAATTATGCGGTACTAGCGCCACGTTTAAAATCACTCAAAGATGTTCAAGATCGTGCATTGATGGTGCATGTGGGTGGTGATAACTATTCTGATGACCCAGCGGCGTTAGGCGGTGGTGGGGCTAGGATGGCCTGCGGCGTCATCAAATAATACGCGTCATATTTCAAGCTGTGGCGTTGTTAGCTGCGCTTGCTAACCCTAGTCACATACTGATGTATGCTCCTAGGCCTTAGCGCCGCTTGCTGCCTAGCCACAACTTGAACTATTTAGCGTATTAAAACGTTTATTTATTAATATTTCAAAGCTGTGGCGTTGTTAGCTGTGCTTGCTACCCCTAGTCACATACTGATGTATGCTCCTAGGTCTTAGCGCCGCTTGCTGCCTAGCCACAACTTGAACGATTTAGCGTATTGTATTGATTAAAAAGTTATTTAAATAGCAGTATTGTTAGTTGGGCTTGCTAATTTTAAATATACTAATATATGCCACTAGGGCTTAGCACCATTTGTTACCTAGCTATGAAGGGCTCAGAAAATAATCTGAGCCTTTTTTCTATTACCAAATACGAATACGCTGTTCTGGTGCCAAATACAGGGCGTTATTTTTATTAACACCGAATGTTTCGTACCAGTCATCAATATTACGTACTACGCCATTTGCGCGAAATTGGTTAGGGCTATGAGGGTCTGTCATAATCTTATTACGTTCAGATTCTTTATTTGACAGCTCTTGCCACGTGCGTGCCCAAGCAATGAAGAAACGCTGTAACCCAGTTGTTCCGTCAATAATTGGAGCCTCACCATTTGGGTAGTTTTCTTTGGCAAATTGCTTATAAGCACTTAAGGCGATATTTAACCCACCGAGGTCACCAATATTCACCCTAATGTAAGCTCACCGTTCACCTTTAAGCCATCAACAGTAAAGCCGTTATATTGTTCAACAAGCTTAGCGGTTTTCTCTTTAAAGTGGGTTTTAGCGCTCTCACTCCACCAATTACGTAACTGCCCGGTTCCGTCATATAAACTGCCTTGGTCGTCAAAACCATGGCCCATTTCGTGGCCGATGACTGCACCTATTGCGCCATAGTTATAGGCTGGGTCAACATTAGGGTCAAAGAACGGTGCTTGTAAAATTGCAGCAGGGAACACAATTTCATTTTGAACAGGGTTGAAATAGGCATTAACTGTTTGTGGCGTCATTCCCCATTCCCATTGACGAACAGGCTGACCAATTTTGCCAATCATATCATCATATGACCAAGCTAAAACTTGCTTATAATTATCTAATAATGAATCGGGCTTGAGGTTAATCTCACTGAAATCATTCCATTGGTCTGGATAACCCACTTTAACCGTGAATTGTTCCAATTTTTTAAGGGCTTCTTGACGAGTAGGCTCATCCATCCAGTCATTGACTTTTAAGCGTGAATTAAATGTTCCTCTCACATAACTAACCAAATCTTTAATTTTTTCTTTAGCTTGAGGGTCGAAATATTGTTCGACGTAAATTTGCCCTAATGGCTCGCCTTGGAGTGAGTTAACGGTTTGCAAAGCGCGCTCTTGGCGGGTGCGTTGCTTCTCAATACCATTGAGTTTTTTCGAGTAAAAATCAAACTGTGCATCTGCGATGGTTTGGTTTAAATAACGTGCGTGCTCACTAATATACTGAAAGGTTAAGTAATCTTTTAATGTCGAAACTGGGGTATCTGCAAAAATCTTTGCAGTTTGTTCAACTGCGCTGTCCGTTTCAACGACCACTTTCGCAAGTTGCTTATCAGTTAACTTGCGGCTAGTAATAAAGCTATCCCAATCAAAACCTTGGGTATGGTTTTTCATTTCAGCTAAGGTCATTGCATGGTAATTTTTGATAGTGTCACGGCGGGCCTCAGGGCTCCAATGTACAGTTGCAATCGCTTTTTCTAAATCAAAAATTTTCTGTGCTTTTTGTGTGACATCTTTTTCACCGGCTAGCTCTAACATGGTAGCGATATAAGCGATATAACTTTTTCGAATATCTTCCATTTGCGGTGTGTTATCGAGGTAATAAGTCCGATTAGGTAGCCCTAAGCCGCCTTGGCCGATATAAAGCACATAGGTATCCGGTGCTTTAGCATCTAAGTCTACCCAATAAGAAATCAATGATTTGTAGTCGGGTTGGGTCATTAACTGGCTAATATCACTATGGCTTTTAGCTTTCTTAATGGCATCTAAATCGGATTTTATTGGGGTAATTCCTGCCTGTTCGATAGCCGTTTCATTCAGGTAACTAAGATATAAATTTCGAATATTTCGTTGATTATGCGTAAGTTTGTTTTCGGGGATCTGCTGTAGCTGGTCAATTATCGATTGAATTTGTTTTTCTGTATTTAAGTATAATTCCACAAAAGAGTTAATACGTGGCATACCGGTAGGGATTTGCGCTTTATTTATCCAATCTTCATTCACATAACGGTAAAAATCATTGCCGGGTTCAATCGTGTCAGACAAAACAATTTTTTGTTGTCCATAACTAACTTCTTTTGCCAATAGTGACGGGGCAAAAGAAATAGTCGACATACCAATAATTAAAGCCAAAACATTTAAACGCATGTAACCACCTCTCTTCGTTGAGAATTACGATATCCACTCTAATACGTTAAACCTTGGAGCGAGTGTTCTGCAAAATTTATTTCACTTATTGAACCACATAATGAAATAAAGTTAATCCGTCTTTGCAGTACCTTACTGCTTTTCTTCATTGTAGAGGGTATTTAGATGAAATTTTATCATCATACTGTTTATTCTTCAGAGAATGATGTTATATTGGTTATATCAAATAAATCAATTATAACTATTAGCTATATGTAATATTCTTTAGCTATAGATAGCAAATGCACATTATTCCTGTATGAGGTAGACTGAAATATGAAATTGCAGCAATTACGTTATATTGTTGAAGTGGTTAACCATGACTTGAATGTCTCCTCAACCGCTGAGGGGCTTTTTACGTCACAGCCCGGTATCAGTAAACAAGTGCGGATGCTTGAAGATGAGCTTGGGATCCAAATTTTTGCGCGTAGTGGTAAGCACTTAACGCATGTTACTCCCGCAGGGGAAGAAGTGGTACGGATCTCCCGAGAAGTGCTATCAAAAATAGAAGCGATCCGCTCGGTTGCTGGGGAGCATACTTATCCAGATAGAGGTAGCTTGAGTATTGCCACGACACATACACAAGCTCGTTATGCTTTGCCTCCGACAATCAAAGGTTTTATTGAGCGTTATCCACATGTTTCATTGCACATGCAGCAAGGATCACCAACGCAAATCGCTGAGGAAGTGTGCAAAGGTAACAGTGATTTTGCGATAGCAACCGAAGCATTGCACCTTTATAACGATTTGATTATGTTGCCATGCTACCATTGGAATCGCTGTGTGGTCGTGCAAAAAGACCATCCACTTGCAACGAAAAAAAATGTCACTATTGAAGATATCTCTGAATATCAAATTGTAACCTATACTCATGGGTTTACTGGCCGTTCAGAATTAGATGTGGCATTTCAGAAAATTGGTCTTGAGCCCAAAATTATTTTTACTGCAACCGATGCTGACGTGATTAAAACCTATGTTAGATTAGGGTTAGGGATCGGTATTATCGCGAGTATGGCCGTTGACCCTGTTAGTGATAGCGATTTAGTTGTGATTGATATGCGTGATAAGTTCAGCTATAGCACAACCAAGATTGGTTTTAAACGTACTAGTTTCTTGCGTAGTTATATGTATGATTTTATGTGGCGTTTCGCACCGCATCTAACCCGTGATGTGGTCGATAAAGCGGTTGCTATACGTAACAATGAAGAAATTGAAGAGTTTTTTAAAGATATGAAACTGCCTATCATTTAATTTCTTTATATTTTTGCCTTGTCATAATTTGTAAGTAGGAACCCTAGTGATCGTATTTCTAGGGTTTTTATTATTACCGAGTTGGTGTACTTGGTTTTTTCCTGACTTATTTCCCTTCTTATCTTAAATTTCCTATTATTAATAGAGAAAAATTCAATATTTGGCACAAAATCTATAAATCAAATTTCTAGAGCAACTATGATTACAATTGGTTAACAAAAAATAATGGTGGTAAATACAAATATTGCCATAGCCATAAAAACCAAGGAGGAGTTATGTCGTTGAGTCTAAAAACAACGAGTGCTTCGACACTCAATGTTGGAAACAAGCAGTATAATTACTTCAGTTTAGCGCTTGCTGAAAAAAAGCTCGGTGAGGGGACTAAATTACCTAAGTCATTAAAAGTTTTACTCGAAAATTTATTACGTCATATTGATGGCACCTCAGTTGTCGAACAAGATTTACAAGCAATAATTGACTGGCAAAAAAACGCGCATGCAGATAGAGAAATTGCTTATCGCCCAGCGCGTGTTCTCATGCAAGACTTCACGGGTGTTCCTGCTGTTGTTGACCTTGCCGCTATGCGTGAAGCAGTTAAATCCCTTGGCGGCAATGTTGAGCAAGTAAACCCGTTGTCACCTGTTGATTTAGTGATTGACCACTCAGTGATGGTGGATGAGTTTGCAACCGAATCAGCATTTGGCGATAACGTTGAAATTGAAATGGCGCGTAACCATGAACGTTATTTATTTTTACGTTGGGGCCAAAAAGCATTTAATCGTTTTCAAGTGGTGCCGCCGGGTACCGGTATCTGTCACCAAGTTAATTTAGAATACCTTGGCAAGGCAGTATGGTATGAAGAAATTGACGGTAAATTATATGCTTATCCCGATACTTTAGTGGGTACGGACTCTCATACGACGATGATCAATGGGTTAGGTGTGTTAGGTTGGGGTGTCGGTGGTATTGAAGCTGAAGCCGCGATGTTAGGCCAACCGGTTTCAATGCTGATCCCTGATGTTGTTGGTTTTAAATTAACAGGGAAATTATCCGAAGGGATAACGGCAACCGACCTTGTATTGACGGTAACACAAATGCTACGTCAACATGGTGTTGTGGGTAAATTTGTTGAATTTTATGGTGATGGCCTAGCGGATTTACCATTAGCAGACCGAGCAACGATTGCGAATATGTCACCAGAATATGGCGCAACTTGTGGTTTTTTCCCTGTTGATGAAGTGACGCTATCTTATATGCGTTTAACTGGGCGCAGTGATGATGAAATTGCGCTGGTGGAAGCTTATAGCAAAGAACAGGGTTTGTGGCGTTATGCAGGTGATGAACCTATTTTTACCAGTACACTTGAGTTAGACATGTCGACGGTTGAATCCAGCTTAGCAGGCCCTAAACGTCCGCAAGATAGAGTTGAACTCAGCCAAGTACCAAAAGCATTTCGCGGTGCAGTAGAGTTAGAAGTTAATAAAAAAATTCAATCGAGCTATCCTTCTGTTAAATATCAAAATAAAACTTTTGAGTTAACCGATGGTGCAGTCGTTATTGCGGCAATTACATCTTGTACGAATACGTCGAACCCAAGTGTATTAATGGCTGCAGGACTATTAGCGAAAAAAGCCGTTGAAAAAGGGTTAGTCCGTCAGCCATGGGTTAAATCATCATTGGCACCGGGTTCAAAAGTTGTCACTGATTATCTTGCTGTCGCGGGTTTAACGCCTTATTTAGATAAGCTCGGATTCAATCTTGTCGGATATGGATGCACAACCTGTATTGGTAACTCAGGCCCATTACCAGAACCAATAGAAGAGGCGATTAAACAAGCGGATCTTACCGTTGGCGCTGTGTTATCGGGTAACCGTAACTTTGAAGGGCGAATTCATCCATTGGTGAAAACCAACTGGTTAGCATCACCGCCACTTGTTGTTGCATATGCTCTGGCGGGTAACATGAATATCAACTTGAAAACCGATCCTATCGGTGTCGATAAATCAGGTAACGATGTTTATTTGAAAGATATTTGGCCATCGAGTGCTGAAATTGCCCAAGCTGTACAGCAAGTTAAAACAGACATGTTCCGCAAAGAATATAATGCGGTCTTTGAAGGTGATGACGCTTGGAGAGCATTGAAAGTTGAAAGCTCTTCAACTTATCACTGGCAAGAAGACTCAACCTATATTCGCCATCCACCTTTCTTTGAAGGCATGCAAGTCCAGCCAGCACCGGTCAAAGATATTCATGGTGCAAATATTTTAGCGATCCTCGGCGACTCGGTAACTACTGACCATATTTCTCCAGCAGGGAATATCAAAAAAGAGAGTCCAGCGGGGCGTTATCTGCAAGAACACGGCGTTGCTGTTGCAGATTTCAACTCTTATGGCTCGCGTCGTGGTAACCATGAAGTGATGATGCGAGGAACATTTGCGAATATTCGTATTCGCAATGAAATGGTGCCGGGTGTAGAGGGGGGATATACCTTACATATACCGACAGGCAAACAAATGGCGATTTATGATGCGGCAATGCTGTATCAACAAGAAAATCACCCACTGGCCATAATCGCCGGGAAAGAATATGGTTCAGGTTCTAGCCGAGATTGGGCAGCGAAAGGTACGAATTTGTTAGGTGTGAGAGTTGTCATTACTGAATCATACGAGCGTATCCACCGTTCTAATTTGATTGGCATGGGGATTATACCTTTAGAATTTAAAGATGGGGTATCTCGTAAAACTCTCGGGTTAAAAGGTGATGAACGCATTGATGTCACAGGGCTTCAGTCAATTACCCCAGGGCAGGATATCACGGTGAAAATCACTTATGGTAATGGGGATATAAAAGAAGTTATAACTCGCTGTCGTATTGATACTGCAACGGAGATGGATTATTACCGTCATGGTGGTATTTTGCATTATGTGATAAGGCAGATGTTACATTAATCATTAAATCATGACACTTCAACGCCTGTAAGATTGTATCCTACGGGCGTTTTTATTTTTTAATATTTAATCTTATTTATCAATCTTGTTTTTTCTCAATATTTTTGATGGCAATCTACGTTATGGTGTTAAATAGACGGTAAATTAAAGGAGAAAATAGTCGCAACTAGGCTAAATGAAAATAGGGTGAAGTTCGCCATAAATAAGTTTCTTTGTGCAAAATAATTGAATGTAATAGCTTTAGCATGGGTCACCATGTGACTGAGCTTATCGAAAACACTATTAAGGAAATGAGTATGGCAGATATCAATGAAACCGATTTCTATAAAGGGGCATTGTGGGCAGCAGATATCTTATTAACCACATCCCATTTTGATGGTGCGAACGAAGAGGTTCGTGACATTTTGGAGCACATACCTAACTTATATTCTATTGTGATGAGAACACCTGAAACGGAAGTCCATGATTTGCGTTTATATGCAGACAAAGAATTTCCACTCGGCTTAAATGCAGATTATACCGCCATTACTATTGCGCCATTACAAGACTACTTTGATATTCTGCCGATGCCCGATCAAAACCCTGAAAGTATTACGGTTGAAGTTGATTACTGGGGAGTGGTCGCAACAACATCTGCGGGTAAACAAGATTTATTGATTGCTGGTTTGGCAACGGCAGAGCAAGCACAGCATTATGCGCAAACACTAACTCAACAACTTGAATTGCAAAGAGCAAAATAGCCATTTGGTTGTTAATTGGTCGATTTAAGTATTATTATTCAACAAAAATGACAAAAACCCGCACTGCTGTAATTATATACAGTGGTGCGGGTTTCTTTAACTGAATGAGATTATAGCGCGTTGGCTTCGGCTAATTGTAAAGCAAAATAAGTGAAAATAAGATCAGCACCTGCGCGTTTGATTGACCCCAGTGTTTCAAGAGCCACACGAGTTTCATCAATTGCACCCGCTTGAGCAGCAAATTTAATTTGTGCATATTCGCCACTGACTTGATAAGCACCGATAGGTAATTGGGTATGCTCGCGTAAATCACGAATAATATCCAAATAAGCCCCAGCAGGTTTAATCATTAGCGCGTCAGCACCTTCACGTTCATCAATTAGTGATTCATGTAGTGCTTCACGGCGGTTCATTGGGTTCATCTGATAGGTTTTTCTATCCCCTTTAAGGCATGAACCCGCTGCATCTCGGAATGGGCCATACAGTGCTGAAGCAAATTTTGTGGAGTAAGACATAATAGCGGTGTCTGTAAAACCAGCTTCATCAAGTGCATGACGAATTGCGGCAACTTGGCCATCCATTGCAGCAGATGGGGCAATAAAATCAGCACCTGCGCGTGCAGCGGCAACCGCTTGTAAACCTAGGTTATGGATGGTTGCATCGTTATCAACGATATGGCCGTGCATGACACCACAGTGACCATGGGAAGTGTATTCACAAAAACAGGTGTCAGACATCACTATCATTTCAGGGACGGTTTCTTTACAGATACGTGACATACGTGCCACTAAACCATTTTCTTGCCATGCATCACTACCATTATCATCAAGATGATGGGAAACCCCAAAGGTCATCACTGATTTTATTCCTGCATTTGCGATACGCTCAATTTCATAAGCAAGGCGTTTTTCAGGAATACGCATAACACCCGGCATGCTGTTGATTGGCATATAATCGTCGAGTTCTTCTTCAACAAAAATTGGCAAGCAAAGGTCATTAATAGAAAGGTGAGTTTCTTGGAATAAAGTGCGGAGTTTTTCAGTTTTACGCAATCTTCTCATGCGTTGAATGGAATGCAGGTTGTTCACAGTATCTCCTGGTAGTATGCGGAATAAACCTCAAAAACTCAGTTTATTCGTCAGGGTAATCAGATGGCTAACAGTATAAACCTTATGGAAAGAAAGTGAATATAGCCGTGGATAAATGGCACACTTTGAATGGTGATAATGAAATAGGAAAAATAAAGGGAAGAGCAGAACACTCTTCCTTTGCTGAGGTCATTGGTGCTTAAATAGCATATGGCCCATTTTTTCTGCTTTAACGTCAAGATAATGTTCATTACTTGGGTTGCGGCCAACGATCAACGGAACACGTTCTACCACGTTAATTCCAGCTTCACGCATGATATCGATTTTTTTCGGGTTATTCGTCAATAAGCGGACTTCATTTATCCCCAATAACTTATACATATCAGAGCATAAGGTAAAATCACGTTCATCCGCTTTAAAGCCTAACTTAATGTTAGCTTCAACCGTATCTAAGCCTTGATCTTGCAATGCATAAGCTCGGATTTTATTCAGCAAGCCAATATTTCGGCCTTCTTGACGATGGTAAAGTAATACCCCTCGGCCTTCTTTACTAATCTGAGAGAGTGCGGCTTCTAATTGAAAACCACAATCGCAGCGTAGACTAAATAACGCATCTCCTGTTAAACATTCGGAGTGGATCCGGCTGAGTACCGGTTCACTTCCTGAGATATCGCCAAAAATTAACGCTACATGATCACGACCGGTTGCGATTTCTTCAAAACCCACCATCAAAAATTCACCAAAAGGTGTAGGGAGCTTAGCTTCGGCAACGCGTTTTAGCTGCATATTTTCTTTCATTAGTTAAAGTAACTCTTGCTTAATTAATAACGTTTATCGATATAAAGTAGCTTAACTATAATACATCGATGCTATATGACGTTTAGCATATAGAGGTTGGTATTCTTTGCACACGACCAACGCTGTATTACTATAACAGAGTTAATAATAGGTGAATGGAATATTTGTATATTTAATAGAACTTTATTTGGAACACGTTGAATGAAAAAAACTGTTTTGGTCGTTTGTACTTTTGCATTGTTATTAATTATGCCTCCCATGGTGATGATAGTTACAGGGTGGCATTGGTCACCAGAAACCCAGTTTAACTCAATGAAATGGATACTCTGGCTGACAGACACTGCGGGAGCACCTTATAGTATTTTAACGTCTCTGTTATTTCTTGGAGCTGTTGTATTTATCTTTCGTTCAGAAAAAAAACAGCGACTGAAAATATTGCTTGTTCTTGTTGGCATTGTATTACTGCAGCAAGGTTTGAAGACGGCATTAAAAAGTACGTTTAAAGAGCCTCGCCCTTATGTGGAATGGCTGGCAACCGAATATCAAATTCCTTCATCAGACTTTTATGCGTTAAAACGTAGTGAACGAGCAAAATTAATTAAAGACACCGTCAAACAAGATGAATATATAGCGAAATGGCAGCGTAAACACTGGCAAACAGAAACCGGATATTCTTTTCCTTCTGGTCATATGTTATTTGCAGCTGGCTGGGCATTGTTTTTAATTGCGCTTTTTTGGCAACAACGTTTATACGTTTTATCGATAGGGCTCGCTATTTGGGCTGAGGGGATTGCATTTAGTCGTATGTTGTTGGGCATGCATTGGCCTATTGATATAATTACTTCAGTGATCATCAGTGCGTGTTTTGCCTTATTTGGTTATTATATTTTGCGAGCATGGGGAATACTGAGTAAAACCGATTAATCTTTCATCAAGTTAACCATTATTAGGGGAGATCTGACTTAAATCTCTCATTGTATAAAATAAATTGCTTTGTCTGAATGCGTTGGAAATGCTACCTTAACAGGTAGATATTATTGGATGAATAGAACTGATAACGGGAATAAATGTGAAATATTTTCTGATTTTATTACTAGCGGTCGCTTTTTTTATTATTTCGATTACGCTAGGTTCAAGCAATGATCAGGTTATTACATTTAACTACCTGATTGCAAAAGGGGATTTTTCATTATCGACCCTTCTTGCATCACTTTTTGGTGTCGGTTTTGTGCTAGGTTGGCTAGTTTGTGCTGTGTTTTATTTACGAGTCATTGTTAGCCTGAAAAACGCACGTCGTAAAATTAGACGTTTAGAATCACAATTAGGTGCTGGAGAAAGTCATATTTCCGATTCAACCTCATTAGTGACGACTCAGAACAAGGAATAATCCTGTATGTTCGAGTTGCTGTTTCTGCTGCTACCAGTTGCTGCTGCTTACGGTTGGTACATGGGGCGCAGAAGTGCTCAACAAGATAAGCAACAACATGCGAATCGCTTGTCACGTGATTATGTGACAGGCGTTAACTTCCTATTGTCTAATCAACAAGATAAAGCTGTCGATTTATTCCTCGACATGCTGAAAAATGAAGATAGCTCTGCTTTTGAAGCACACCTCACGTTGGGAAATTTATTCCGTTCTCGTGGTGAAGTTGAACGCGCCATTCGTATTCACCAGTCGCTGGTGGAAAGTGCCGCTTTATCATTTGAACAACGCTTATTAGCAACTCAACAACTCGGTCGAGATTACATGGCTGCTGGGGTTTATGACCGAGCAGAAAACATGTTTCAACAATTGACGGATGAAGTCGATTTCAAACAAAGTGCCTTACAATCCCTGTTAAATATTTATCAATTAACCAGTGATTGGACAAAAGCTATTGAAACAGCAGGTAAACTGGTTAAATTAGGGCATACAGAGCTACGTGAGCAAATTGCACACTTTTATTGTGAATTAGCGACTCAACAACTTGCTAGCGATGATCTCGAAGATGCACTGACCTTTTTAAATAAGGCAGAGCAAGCCGACAACCACTGCGCTCGGGTCTCAATTATGAAAGGGCGGTTGTTCATCGAACAAGGTAATTACGACAAAGCAATTCATGTCCTAAAACAAGTCTATGAGCAAGATAGAGAGCTCGTCGCTGAAACGCTACCTTTGCTGTTTGATTGCTACCAACATACTGGCCAAGCCGATGAGTGGGAAGATTACCTACGTCAGTGTGTTGCGGGTAACTCAGGGGCTATTGCAGAGCTTTATTTAGCGGATATTATTGTTGAAAAGCAAAATCACGAAGCCGCTGCAAATTATATTAATGACCAAATTCAACGTCATCCTACCATGCGTTTATTCTATCGTTTAATGGATTACCATCTTGAAGAAGCTGAAGATGGAAGGGCAAAAGAAAGTTTGATCTTGCTACGAAAAATGGTAGGGGAGCAAATTCGTACCAAACCCGATTATCGTTGCCATAAATGTGGGTTTACATCACGTGCATTATATTGGCATTGCCCATCTTGTCGCTCGTGGGACACGATTAAACCTATTCGTGGGCTAGATGGGCAGTGACAGCGTCACTTTTTAAATAATAACGACTCTTTAAAGGCTAAGAAATGATTTCCTCAACTGAGAACCACACACATTCACCAATTATTGTGGCACTTGACTATGAAAATGCTAATGAGGCTTTGGCTTTTGTGGATCGCATTGACCCACGTGATTGTCGCTTAAAAGTAGGCAAAGAAATGTTTACTTTTAATGGTCCTCAATTTGTTAAGTCACTCCATGATCGTGGTTTTGATGTTTTCTTAGATTTGAAGTTTCATGATATTCCAAATACTGTTGCCCGAGCGGTTGCAGCTGCGGCTGAAATGGGGGTATGGATGGTTAATGTTCATGCAAGTGGTGGTGCTCGTATGATGGAGGCGGCACGCCAATCTCTTGAGCCTTATGGTAAAGAGGCGCCATTACTCACAGCAGTAACCGTATTAACGAGTATGGATGAATCTGACCTCATTGGTGTTGGGATTAACCTGTCACCAGCTGCTCATGCAGAGCGTTTGGCCTTATTAACCAAACAATGCGGGCTAGATGGTGTTGTTTGCTCTGCTCATGAAGCCCAACGTTTAAAACAAATTTGTGGTGCCGATTTCAAATTAGTTACCCCAGGTATTCGCCCAACGGGAAGTGATGTTGGGGACCAACGCCGCATTATGACACCACAAGATGCAGTGAAGGCGGGTGTGGATTATATGGTGATTGGTCGTCCGATTACGCGTAGTGAAAACCCAACTGCCACATTACAACAAATCAATCAGTCTATTGAAGGTTTGCTATGAATGATTCAAATAGTCGTCTTGTTTACAGTACAGAAACAGGGCGTATTGCTGAAGATAAACCCAAAATTGAAAGGCCTAAAGGTGATGGTATTGTGCGGATCCGCCGTGAGACATCAGGCCGTAAAGGAAAAGGGGTTTGTGTTGTAACTGGTCTTGACCTTGAAGACAGCGAATTAGCTAAATTAGCGGCTGATCTTAAAAAGAAGTGTGGCTGTGGCGGAGCTGTCAAAGACGGTAACGTTGAAATTCAAGGCGATAAACGTGATGTTATCAAACAGTACCTTGAGGCGAAAGGTTTTCAAGTTAAGTTAGCTGGTGGCTGATAGGTTCGAAAATTTTACTGTTTGTCATGAGTGGCTACTTAGAAAGCCACTCATTTATAACGAAGAAGTGGTTAAATTGCTGCTAACTCAGCAAATAAAGCTGGGTTACGTTTAATGGCGATGAGTATTTTAGCTGCTAGCCCTGTTGGGTTTCGTCGTTTAAGTTCCCAACTTTTAATTGTATCGAGGCTAGTTCCTAGTGCATGAGCTAATTCGCTTTGGGAAACATTCAGTTGCTCTCGAATAGCTTTGACATCAGTAATTTCGTAACGAGTAACATTAGCGGCTTTTTGATGGCCTTGTTTTATTTCAACAGCTTCTTCTAAAGAGGCTTTTAATTCGTTGAATATACTCATTTTATACCTCATTTTTTAGTAATTTCGTTAGTTTCTTTAATTCTGCTTTTTCTAAGTCATTTAGCGTATCTTTGACATTTTTTGGATAAGCCATTATAAAATAAATAATTTCTGCTGTAGCTAGGAAATAAATAACTCGTACACTTGCACTTTTTCCTTTATTACCAGTTGCCATCCTAATTTTACGAAGCCCACCCGTTCCTTGGATGATATCGCCTTTATCTGGCCATGCGATAAGTTCATTTTGTAATATCCTAAGTTCTTCTTGTGTGGCGATAGATTGGATTTGTTTGGTAAAAAAGCTGGTTTCAATAAATTCAATTGCGTGACTCACAGGGTTCCCTCCCTTTGTATTAATTGCAAGTGTACTTTGTACACTTTTTGCCGTCAATAGTTTAATAGATTATCGGATATAAAAAATAAAATAGCGTTCATACTGAACGCTATTTTAGATTAAGGAGAGCGACTAAAGGATATTATGAGATTTATTTGCCTACTTGGTGGCCAATAATTCCGCCAATAGCTGCACCACCTACGGTTCCTATGGAACTTCCGCCTGTCAATACAGCGCCACCAACAGCTCCTACACCGGCACCAATCGCTGTGTTTTTATCGCGTTTAGACATATTTGAACAGGCACTGACGCTGATAGCGACAGTAGCTATCACCATGAATGATAAAATACGTTTGCTTACTGTGTTCATTTTAATGACCCTTAATACAGATTTAACAGTTAACAAAATATCATGATAGGTAAATTTACGAATAAGAATAATCAGGAAAAAATATGGAAAAGTGTTTGCAGTTTAACGTTTAATGCGAATTTTAGGTTGTAAAAAAGTAGATAGAAAAATAAAAGACCATAGGTTTCAAACTATGGTCTTTAAAGAGTAGCAGAAAAGCTGTTATTTGGCTGGTCTAGCGACGATATTACGTGTTTCCATACGAACTTCATTAATGGTGACATTGATAATATCGTTAAGTTGGTAAGCTATTTCACCTTTAACAAGTACATTACCTGTTTCTTGGCTACATTGGATCTCATCACGAACACTATGAATAAAAGGCGCAGGAACAAAAGCTACAGCACCATTATCTACCAAACGGACTCTTACGCCACCGCGAGTGATATCAATAATTTCAGCTGGGAATTTGGTATCCGTACCTTCAAAAGGTTTTAAGTAACGAGAATAGAGCCAATCACCCACATCACGTTCAGCCATGCGGTTTGCACGACGACGTTCGGCTAACTTGATTGATAATTCTTCGGATGGCTTATTCGTTGAAGGTTTACCAGCAATAATAGATTTGATTAAACGGTGGTTGACGATATCGGTATATTTACGAATTGGTGAAGTCCAAGTCGCATAAGCTTCAAACCCTAAACCAAAATGCGGGCCGGGTTCAGCTTTGACTTCTGCAAAAGTTTGGTAACGGCGAATGCGGCTATCGAGGAATTGGGTCGGCTGTGCATCTAGTTGACGGCGTAGTTGGCGGAAGCCTTCTAGTGATAATAATGATTCAGCCGTTGTTTCAATGCCGTTATCTTTAAGCGTTTGCACGACTTGGTCAATTTGCAGGGGTTCAAAGCCCATATGCACATTAAATACGCCAAATCCTAATTTTTCTTTCAGTACTGCGGCAGCACAGAGGTTAGAGGTGATCATGGCTTCTTCAACAATGCGATTAGAACTGCGGCGACGTTCAGTCACGATATCAACCACAATTCCTTTGTCATCTAATACAAAGCGGTAATCAGGGCGATCTTTGAACACGAGTGCATTGTTTTCGCGCCATAGTAAACGCCTATCTGCCATTTCTTTAAGCAGCAAAATTTGTTGTTTGTCAGTGTCATTTGCTGGCTGCCAACTGCCTGTATTTTCAAGCCAATCAGAGACTTCGTCATAAACTAATTTAGATTTTGATTCGACCCAAGCGCTGAAAAACTCAATATTATCGTCAATGCGACCATCTTCTTTGATGAGCGCAATGCAGACTAAAGCAGGGCGACGTTCATTTGGGCGCAAAGAGCACAGGTCGTCAGATAATTTGCGCGGTAGCATTGGAATATTAAAACCCGGTAAATAGTTGGTGTAGCCACGGGCTAAAGCCAGTTTATCGAGTTCGCTACCTTCTGGTATATAGCTTGTTGGGTCAGCAATAGCGATATACAGTTTTAAGTCACCATTATCGGTTTTTTCAACATAGAGTGCGTCATCTATATCTTCAGTACTTGCATTGTCTATGGTCGTAAAGTGCAAGTGAGTTAAATCAACTCGTTCAATACCTTGGTCATCACGTTCGCTATCAACCATTTGCGGTTCATTACGGTCTAATTGGTGACGGCGTAACGTTACCCACCATGGTGCAAAATGATCATCTCCGTCAGTGATAAACTCAGTAATTTCAGCGTAGAAGGTTTTATCGCCTTTTAATGGATGGCGTCGCATTTGTGCAACAACCCAATCATCTTGCTTAAACTCATGAGTAATGCCATTGATAGGACGGCAAGAAATCATATCCTTCAGTAATGGGTGATCGGGAATGACAAATAAACGGTTATCATTTTCTTTCTTTTGTATTTTCCCAACAAACCTATCTAAAAAAGGTTCTACCAGTTCTTCTGGTTCTGCAAATTCACGGTCTTTATCGGTATGAACCGCAGCAATAACACGATCACCATGCATGACCTTTTTCATTTGAGGAGGCGGAATGAAATAGCTTTTTTGGCCATCAACTTCGAGGAAGCCAAAGCCTTTTTCTGTACTTTTTACCAGCCCTTCGACGCGTGTGGTTTGGGCATGTAGCTTTTGTTTAAGCTGTGCGAGCAGTGGGTTGTCTTGGAACATACTTACCGTTTAATTAATATTGGGTTTGGCTCTATTGTTACGTAAGACAAAGTCTTAGAGCAAGGAAAAAATGCGTTACCGGCTAGATTCATGATTAAAAGTATCGTTTATCTATAACCTATTCAAAATAGTATCTTGGTCAATCTTCTGGATATATTTTATCTTTAAATTCGCATAAATCTTCGATAATACAAGAGCCACAGCGGGGTTTGCGGGCAATACAAGTATAACGTCCATGCAAAATAAACCAATGGTGACAATCTACTTTAAACTCTGCAGGTACAACTTTAAGGAGTTTTTCTTCAACTTCAACGACATTCTTACCAGGAGCAAAGTTAGTACGATTGCAGACACGGAAAATATGCGTGTCAACGGCGATAGTCGGCCAGCCAAATGCGGTATTAAGAACCACATTTGCCGTTTTGCGGCCAACACCCGGTAAAGCTTCTAAAGCCTCTCGGTTTTCAGGGACTTGGCTGTTGTGCTTTTCGATTAAAATTTGACAGGTTTTATAGACGCTTTCAGCTTTGGTATTAAATAAGCCAATGGTTTTAATGTACTCTTTTATTCCATCCACACCGAGTGCCATAATAGCTTCAGGCGTATTAGCTACAGGATATAGCTTTGCTGTCGCTTTATTGACACTCACGTCAGTAGCTTGAGCTGATAATAAAACGGCGATTAATAGCTCAAAAGGGGAGTTAAATTCTAACTCCGTTGTAGGGTGTGGGTTGTTATCCCGTAGACGAGTTAGAATTTCAATGCGTTTTGATTTATTCATTGCTCACAAAATATCGTTGTTAAGAAATATGGCTGCCGCAACCTTGCTGTTTTTCATATTCACGTTCTGGTTGAATACCAGATTGTCGTGCGGCTCTTTTTTTCATTTTTTCATCAATTAAGTATTTCGCAGCTAATAGTAGTGCTAGGCCAATGAAGGCACCAGGCGGTAGCATAGCGAGTAAAAATGGGGAATCAAGGTGTAACACTTCAATACGAAGGGAGGTAGCCCAAGAACCGAGTAACAAGTCAGCGCCATCAAATAAGGTCCCATTCCCTAAAACTTCACGAATTGCTCCTAGAACAAGCAAGGTCGCGGTTGCACCTAAGCCCATAGCAAACCCATCAAGGGCAGATAGCCCAACAGGATTACGAGATGCATAGGCTTCTGCGCGTCCAATCACAATGCAGTTGGTAACGATTAACGGAATAAAAATCCCAAGTGACTCATACAAACCAAAAGCATATGCGTTGATTAACATTTGTACCGCGCTAACAACAGAAGCAATAATCATCACATAAATAGGGATGCGAATTTCTGATGGCACCCAACGACGTAAAGCAGAAACGGCAACATTAGTACAAACTAAGACTAATGTGGTCGCTAAGCCTAGTCCTAATGCGTTGGTTGCTGTTGATGACACAGCGAGCAGCGGACAAAGCCCTAATAATTGAACTAATGCAGAGTTGTTTTTCCACAAACCTTGCACTAATAAGTCTTTAGATGAATCGCTCATTATTCGTCCCCACAGCGTGGATAATTCGATAATTGTTGTGGAATTTGTTGCATAAATACCGCAGTACGTTTAGTGGCATTGACGACTGCTCTGGGTGTAATTGTTGCCCCAGTAAACTGATCAAATTCACCTCCATCTTTTTTAACTGCCCATTTAGGGTCATTATCAGAGGTTATTTTTTTACCACTAAAATAAGTAATCCAATCAGATATTCGTGTCTCAATTTTGTCACCAAGCCCAGGTGTTTCATGATGTTCTGTAACACGAGTTCCCAGTACTGTACCGTGAAAATCTGTACCGACTAATAAATGTATAGCGCCTGAGTAGCCGTCTAATGCTGTTGTTTCCAAGGCAGCAGCAACAGGTTCGCCATTTTTACGGGCTAGATACAAGCGCCTAGGTTGTTTATTACCCAGTATGGCCTCATTAGTGACTAAATAACACTCTTTTGCGAGGTCGTTATCGTATAAATCACTTGGTATCACTTGGTCGAGTAGTTTTTTCTGAACAATAGCAGCTTGCTCAGCAATAGTCTCTTTCGTTAACGTGTACACTGCAGCGCTAAGCGCAGTGGTTCCTGCTGCAAAGATGGCTAACGTGACCCCATGGCGTCTCATCGTGTTCAACATACGGTTATCCTTACTTATGTCCATGACCGTACGCACGAGGTTGCGTATAGTAATCAATTAATGGAACAGTAATATTGGCGAGTAACACGGCAAAAGCAACAGCGTCAGGGTAACCACCGTATACACGGATCACCCAAACAAGAAAACCGATAATCACACCAAAAATAATCCGTCCCTTAGGCGTTGTCGATGCGGTGACAGGGTCAGTCGCAATAAAAAATGCCCCTAGCATAGTGGCACCAGACAATAAATGAACCCATGGCGACGCATGTTGGCTATCATCAATTAAATAACTAACAATAGATAAAACTGCCAATGTACCTAAGAACGAAACCGGAATATGCCAGCTAATAATACGGCGCTGTAATAAGAACAAACCACCCACTAAATAGCCAATATTCACCCATTGCCAACCAATTCCCGCTAAGGAACCTTGTAAAATAGGTTGTTGTAATACTTCAGAAATAGAATGAGTCAGTAGGCCCGTTTTAAAGCTATCAAGCGGGGTCGCTTGGCTCATGCCATCAATGCCTGTACGTAGTTGCTCGAGGGTAATACCTGTTGGAGTATGGCCACTGAGAATAATGGATAGGCTATCAAGTACAGAAATCGACATATTTTGTAATTCATGCGGAGGTAGCCAGTTTGTCATGTGAACAGGGAATGATATTAGCAAAACGACATAACCCACCATCGCAGGGTTAAAAGGGTTTTGCCCCAATCCACCATAACATTGCTTAGCAATCGTAATAGCAAAAAATGTCCCTAATACGATCATCCACCAAGGTGAGAGCGGAGGTAGGCTGATAGCTAATAATAATGCGGTCACAATGGCGGAATTATCTTTTAGTACAGGAACCACAGGTTGTTGGCGTAAACGAATAGAAACTGCTTCTGTGATAACCGCTGTTAGCACCGCTAAAATAATTTGGTATAAGGTGCCAACGCCAAAGAAATAAACTTGAGCAGCAATACCCGGTATTGCTGCTAAAAGTACCCAAAGCATCACTAAACTGGTGCTTTGATTGTTATGAGTAAATGGTGCGCTAGCAATTTTTAAACGGCGATTTTTCGCATCAATTGGCCTAAATTTCATCTCGTTGTCACTTACTCTGTAGTCGTTTGTTCATGTTGTTTTTGTGCTTGCTTTGCTTTTACTCGCGCGATCGCTGCGGCAACGGCAACTTTTCGAGGGTCGGTTTCCTCTTCAATGGGTTGTTCAGCGGCGGGTGTAAGCTCTTCTTGTGCGAGTTGTTCTGCTTGAGCTGCTTTTTTGGCTTTCGCTCGTGCAATGGCGGCCGCGACAGCCGCTTTACGTGGGTTAACCTCAGCGTCAGTGACCGTTTCAGCAACTGGCTCAGTTGCAGATTGCGCTTGTGCGGCTTTTTTGACCTTCGCTCGTGCAATGGCGGCAGCGACAGCTGCTTTGCGTGGGTCAACCTCTGCATCAGTGACGGTGTCAGCGACTGGCTCAGTTGCAGGTTGCTCTTGAGCCGCTTTTTTGGCTTTCGCTCGTGCAATGGCAGCTGCGACAGCCGCTTTGCGCGGGTCAACCTCAGCATCAGTGACTGTGTTAGCGACTGGCTCAGTTGCAGGTTGCTCTTGAGCCGCTTTTTTGGCTTTCGCTCGTGCAATGGCAGCTGCGACAGCCGCTTTGCGCGGGTCAACCTCAGCATCAGTGACTGTGTTAGCGACTGGCTCAGTTGCAGGTTGCGCTTGTGCGGCTTTTTTGGCCTTCGCTCGTGCAACGGCAGCTGCGACAGCCGCTTTGCGCGGGTCAACCTCAGCATCAGTGACTGTGTTAGCGACTGGCTCAGTTGCAGATTGCGCTTGAGCTGCTTTTTTGGCTTTCGCTCGTGCAACGGCAGCTGCGACAGCCGCTTTACGTGGGTCAACCTCTGCATCAGTGACGGTGTCAGCGACTGGCTCAGTTGCAGATTGCGCTTGTGCGGCTTTTTTGGCTTTCGCTCGTGCAATGGCGGCTGCCACAGCGGTTTTGCGAGGATCATCCGTGGCCTCTATATCAGTAGGTTCTACTGGTGTATTGGCCAGTTTTTCCGCCTGTTTAGCACGTACTTGTGCTTTACGGGCTTCGCGAGCAGCAATCACAGCACTATTGTCTGGTAATTCACCGGAAACAATCTTAATAGGTTCGGTTGTCGCAATCTGTTTGGCTTTAACCCGGGCTAAAGCTGCATTAACGGCATCTTTATCAGCGCTATCTACTTGTACAGCAGCTTTTTTATGTCGTTCTTCCCGCGCTTGCTTATCACGTTCCATACGCAACTGTTTTGCTTCAAAACGCAATTTTGCTTCAGCGGCACGGCGCTCTTCTTGAGCTATTTCACGAATTTCTGCTTTTTCTTGACGATAATATTGCACTAGCGGAATATTACTTGGGCACACATAAGCACATGCACCACACTCTATGCAGTCAAATAAATTATGTTTTTGCGCTTTTTCGTGTTCATCTCCTTTACTGAACCAGTAAAGTTGCTGAGGAAGTAACCCGGCTGGGCAGGCATCGACACACAACCCACAACGAATGCACGCTTCTTCTAGTGCTTTAGGTCCCATTTCTTCCATTGTGGGAACCAGTAAACAGTTACAAATTTTTACGACAGGGACATTCAGGTCGGGTAGGGTAAAGCCCATTAAAGGCCCCCCCATAATCACCATTTGTTCTGGTCCAGGGTTAAAACCTGATTGCTGTAATAGATGTTTAACGGGGGTGCCTAAACGCGCCCAAAAATTACCCGGTTTACTGATGGCTTCACCAGTAACGGTTACCACACGCTCAATCAATGGCTGACCATCGATAACCGCACGCTTAATGGCGACGACAGTACCCACGTTTTGCATTAACACACCAATTTGTGACGAACGCGCACCGGATGGCACTTCTTTTCCCGTCAAAATTTTAGTCAGCTGTTTGGCACCACCTGATGGGTATTTTGTTGGTATAACTCGGATGAATATTTGTTTGTCTTGCGAGGTGACAGCATGTTTTAGGGCACGGATAGCCTCGGGTTTATTGTCTTCAATACCAATTAATACTTGGTCTGGGCTTAATAAATGCTGTAAAACACGACAGCCTTCAATAACTTCCTGAGCATGTTCTTGCATTAACCTATCATCAGCTGTGATATAAGGCTCACATTCAGCTGCATTAATGATTAATGTTTTAATCGCATCTTGACCACCGGCCAATTTTGATGCGGTTGGGAAACCTGCACCACCGAGGCCAGCTATCCCAGCTTGTTCAATTTTTTGCAGTAATTCAGCACGGGTTAGTTGAACGTAATTAGGCTCTGGGGACAAAGTACACCATGTATCATGGCCATCGGCTGCAATACGCACACACAATTCTTTTAAGCCTGAAGGGTGTGCCGTTACCATAGGTTCAATTGCAGTGATCACCCCTGAAGTTGATGCATGAACAGGTACAGTACGCCCAAGCCCTTTAGTCAATGGCTGGCCTTTTAATACTGAGTCACCAACCTGAACAATTAGCTCTCCCTCAGGGCCCAAATGTTGTTGTAATGGGATAATCAGCTCATTGGGCACTGATGCAATACGCATCGGTGTTTGGCTAGATTGTCGCTTCATTTCAGGCGGATGAATCCCACCTTTAAAATCCCAAATATTATCTTTTTTCAACCAATTAAAGAGCTTAAGCATGAGTTTCACCTCTTGCTTTAGTGACAAGCTGTTCATTGGGTTCAACACTAATATTTTTTACTGGGATAGTGTTTAAATCCCATTTCCAATTGGCTGTAGTCGTTTTCACAGGAACAAGCTCAATACAATCTGTAGGACAAGGGGCGACGCATAAGTCACAGCCTGTGCACAAGTCTTCAATCACAGTATGCATGGCGCGGGTTGCGCCAACGATGGCATCAACAGGGCAAGCTTGAATGCATTTAGTACAACCAATGCAGTTTTCTTCGTCGATAATAGCCACTTTACGAACGGGGTTTTGCGCGGTTTCATCGCCATCAATCGGCTGAGGGTCGACATTAAGCAACTCAGCGATTTTTAGCATGACTTGCTCGCCACCAGGGGCGCATTTGTTGATCATTTCCCCATTATTTGCAACCGCTTCGGCGTAAGGACGGCAGCCAGGGTAACTGCATTGACCGCACTGGCTTTGAGGCAATATCGCTTCAACTTGTTCGACAATAGGGTCTGCTTCAACTTTAAAGCGTAATGAGGCGTACCCTAACATCAGCCCAAATATCAGGCCAAAAACGGCTAATATACCGATAGCAATCCATACAGACATCATTAGAATTTCACCAAACCACTAAAGCCCATAAACGCGAGAGACATCAAGCCAGCTGTAATTAACCCAATTGATGACCCTTTAAAAGGGGCAGGAACATTGGCAACAGCTAAACGTTCGCGAATAGCGGCAAATAAAACCATAACTAATGAAAAACCCACAGCAGCGCCAAAACCGTACACGGCAGACTGCATAAAAGTATGAGACATATTAATATTTAATAAGGCAACACCAAGAACCGCACAGTTGGTGGTAATTAAAGGCAGAAAAATACCGAGTAAACGGTAAAGCGTTGGGCTCGTTTTCCTGACCACCATTTCAGTAAACTGTACAACAACAGCAATCGCTAAAATAAAGCTTAGCGTCCGCAGATAGACAAGGTCGAGAGGAATAAGGACAAGTGTGTCAATCAACCAAGAACTGATTGACGCTAATGTCATAACAAACGTCGTTGCTAAGCCCATTCCAATGGCCGGTTCGAGTTTTTTTGAGACGCCCATAAAAGGGCATAAGCCAAGGAATTTAACGAGAACGAAGTTGTTAACCAGCACTGTTCCAACAAAGAGTAATAGATAATCAGTCATGCTATTGCCTGAAATGAAAAAAGAACAAAAACTGGCCGAAGCCAGTTAAACTATCATTATGATATCAAGCAATTTATGTGATGCTTATCGATCTTGTGTGAAAGTCATTTTCACACGTTGAGAG
The DNA here is from genome assembly GCF_033681625.1 of Providencia sp. PROV109. Classification (NCBI taxonomy): domain Bacteria; kingdom Pseudomonadati; phylum Pseudomonadota; class Gammaproteobacteria; order Enterobacterales; family Morganellaceae; genus Providencia; species Providencia sp. PROV109. Next base: position 2,448,028 of record NZ_CP096320.1, on the reverse strand, counting down.
CGTTTTAGATAAGGGACAAAGAAACCCGCGCCAATTAAAGGCCATGCTAAGACCTGCAAAGCGGTTTCATCGTCAATAGGTGAAAATGCGAAGGTTTTTATACCTAATAATAACAAAATGAGTAGCCAAATAATAAAACGGCGGGGGAAATGCTTTGAGCGGGAAAACATCAGTTGCAGTACATGAATACTGAAAATAGTCATCCCAACAGCGATGGCAAATGACAGATACCAAGCGGCAGGAATAAAACTTGTCCAATGATCAACAGTCGTGACAATCTCATAAAGTTTAATGCAATACATAACAGTCATACTGCAAACAGCTAAAAAGGTTAATAACAAATAGATCGCTGGAACTAATAGCCAGCCAGTGATGCGGTTAGCGTCATAAACTGAAGTCATAATTAATCAAACCCATTTTGGCAAATTCGCTGGACAATCTACAATCCTATCATAGATTTATTTGCCATTTCATTCCTTCTGATGGTACTTTTTATCTCTACCTGAGTTTATCGTTGTATGAGGTCTAAATGTCTAAACCAATTAAAGTCGCGATCATCGGATATGGCTATGCCAGTAAAACATTTCATGCTCCCTTCCTTGGTATTTTAGAAGGGTATGATTTAACAACGATTTCTAGCAGTGACCCGAGTAAGGTTAAGGCAGATTGGCCAAATATTCATGTTGCCGCCTCTCCGGAAGCTGTTTTTGCTGATAAAGATATCGAACTAGTCGTTATTCCTACGCCTAATGATACTCACTTTCCTCTTGCTCAAGCGGCATTAGCAGCAGGGAAACACGTCGTTGTCGATAAACCATTTACATTAGATGTCTCACAAGCAGAACAATTGAAACAACAAGCGGATCAAGCAGGAAAATTACTGTCGGTTTATCATAACCGCCGATGGGATTCAGGTTTTTTAACAGTTAAAAAAATATTAGAAGAAGGTAAGCTAGGCGATATTAAATATTATGAATCACATTTTGACCGTTATCGTCCGCTAGTTAGGCAACGTTGGCGTGAAGCTGATATTCCTGGAGCAGGTATTTGGTACGACTTAGGGCCGCACTTGTTGGATCAAGTCCTGCAGTATTTTGGTAGGCCTTTAGGGATCAGCGTTGATCTTGCTATGATCCGCCCTAATGCACAGGCAGTGGATTACTTTCATGCCGTTTTGCAATATGCAGATAAGAAGGTTGTATTACATGCAACAACATTAGCTGCTGCACCAACACCGATATATGTTATTCATGGAATGAATGGTAGTTATGTTAAATATGGTTTAGATCCCCAAGAAGACTGTTTAAAAGCTGGCCAACGACCAGAAGGGGCTGATTGGGGAGTTGATACCAATATGGGGAGCGTGACGTTGTCACAAGGTGATGAGCTTATAACACAATCGTGGCCAAACCAACGCGGTAATTATGGTGGTTATTATCAAGGGATATATGATGCGATTCGCCATGGTAAACCAAACCCTGTCACACCGAGTGAAGCAATAGATATTATGAAGCTTATTGAAGCAGGTATACGTTCGGCAAAAGAAAAACGCACAATCGAAGCAATATTTTAACGTCATTAACGCACACTATAAGGCCAGTTAACATAACTGGCTTTTATTATGGATAATCGAATGAATTTGCTAGCTAAACTGAGAATCGACCCATTTTTACTTATCATGATTGGCGTTGTCATTCTAGCCAGCCTTTTTCCTTGTGAAGGCGATATAAAAACGGGGTTTCAATATTTAACTACTGCTGCAATTGCATTATTGTTCTTTATGCATGGGGCTAAGTTATCTCGTGAATCAATAATGGCAGGGATAGGGCATTGGCGTCTCCACCTCTTGGTTTTTGCGAGTACATTTATTGTATTTCCTATCGTAGGCTTAGGGCTTGCGGTGATTGTACCTAAATGGATGTCACCTACCGTATATATGGGCTTTTTATATCTGTGTGCTTTACCTGCGACCGTACAGTCAGCAATTGCTTTCACTTCGGTGGCCGGGGGAAATATTGCCGCGGCTATTTGTAGTGCATCAGCGTCAAGCATTCTTGGGGTTTTTCTTTCACCAATCTTAGTTGGTTTATTGATGGATGCTGATGGCAGCCAAGCCATGGATACGCTCAATGCAATAGGGTCTATTTTAATGCAATTGATGCTGCCATTTGTTGTGGGGCACTTGTCTCGACCATTGATTGCCAATTGGATAAACCGGAATAGAAAATTAGTTAATATGACTGACCGGTCTTCAATATTATTGGTTGTTTATGTGGCATTTAGTGAAGCGGTTGTCGAGGGGATTTGGCAGAAAATAGACGCATTTTCACTCTTTATGATTGTGGTTGTCACTTGCGTTATTTTATTTATTATCATTGTATTCAATACATTGGCTGCACGGTTGCTAGGTTTTAGCAAAGAAGATGAGATTACTATCGTGTTTTGTGGCTCGAAAAAGAGCCTAGCTAACGGAGTCCCAATGGCGAACGTCTTGTTTCCTGCTGCGACAGTAGGGGTCATCTTATTGCCACTGATGATTTTCCATCAAATACAACTTATGGTCAGTGCTGTACTTGCACAGCGTTATGCTAAACGATTATCGACCAAATAAGCACAAATATTGAGGGGATTAGTAACCCCTCATGTTTTTTGCTGTTTATTTATAAGGGTACTTATTTAGTTACAACATACAATAGGGCTTTATAATTGATACATTAACAACAGTGTTTATACGTTAAGTATAAAAAAGCTAACTAGAGAGGGAGTGATTGGTAAATGATGACGGTCTATTGGTGTGTAAAGAGATGTGAAATGTTTGAGAGAGTTATCAGGGTTATAATAAATACCCTGATAACATTTAAATTAACGGGTAGCGGCTTTATGTAAGAGCGCTTTTTTCTCACTTTCAGATAAAAATGCCATACTTAGGCCATTACGTTGCGCTTGTTCTATTTCTGCTGAAGTTAAACCTGCTTGCGGGGCTGCAACTTCATACTCATAGCGTAACTCAATACCTTGAACTGCTGGGTCATCTGTATTAATTGAAGCCAATACACCTTGTTGCAAAAAGGTTTTTAATGGGTGTTTAGCAAGGGATGGCACAGTGCTTGTTTGAATATTTGATGTTAAACAGCTTTCCATACCAATTTGATGTTTTACTAGATATTCAATTAAAGCAGGGTCTTCTATTGCCTTTACACCATGGCCAATTCGTTGTGCACCTAATACATTGATAGCATGCCAAATACTGTTCGCTCCAGCCGCTTCACCTGCATGAACAGTGATATTTAATGATAAAGTGTGACTCAAATAACTCTCCAGGGAAACCTAGTTCATCTCCAGCTAAATCTAAAGCACATAAGTGATGACGATGAGCTAATAGTCCTTGTAATTCAGTTGTACAGGCTTGTTGGCCAAAAGTACGGCTCAAAATTCCAATTAAATTAATTTTAATGTCGAATTGTTGGCATCCAGCACGCACGCCATCAATAATAGCTTCAACGACACCTTCTACAGGTAGCTGGTGTTTCATGGCCATATAGTATGGAGAGAAGCGTAGCTCTGCGTAATCGATACCAGCATTAAAAGCATCTTCGACATTTTCAAGTGCCACACGGCGGCATGCTTCTAAATCTGCTAAAACAGCGACTCCCCAATCGAGTTTTGCTAAGAAACCGACTAAATCAGCTTCTTGTCCTATAATTTGGACGTGAGGGCGCAAAGCTTCAAGTTCTGTCGCTGGTAATTGAATGTGATGCTGTTCTGCTAAGGAAAGAATCGTTTCTGGGCGGATATTGCCATCAAGGTGGCGGTGTAAATCGGTTAAAGGTAAATGTGTTTTAATCACGGAATGATCCTTTATCTATTTTCTATCCTCATTTTGGCTTTTATTTTTCCAAATGCAATTCCAAATCACGAAAAATGTGAAACGTGATAAATAATTACATTTTAATTGTGATATATATTACACTTGAGTGGGGTGTCAAATAAAAAAGCCAGCTATATGGGTTCACTTCATATTAACTGGCTTTTGTGACTAAATTGTATCGATTAGATTAATTAGTTAGCTGGCGCTGCATCTTGTGGTGCTAATTCAGGCTCAACTTCCATTTCTGGTGCTGGTTCTGCATCTGGAGCAGGTACAGCTTCATATTCTAATGCATCTTCTGGGTTAGACATCACTTTCATCTTAGTGAGGAACTCAGCTAAGGTATATTTGTCATTATTGAATGTCAGGTCATTACCTGCAAATTTGATAGTCATAGTTAAATCATTTTCGCTATCAATCATCCAAGGTGATTTTTTCTGTTTAGCTTTTTCAGCACGTTCTTCATCTGTCATAAACATTTCTTCAAATGGAGAAGAGAACATATCTGAAGTCAGCATTTGCTGAACACCTTCAAATTCAGAAGTAACCATACCTTTCATTTCTTTCTTAGTTTCAGCATTAACTGGAACACCTTGATCTAAAATCATTGCTTGAGTCATTGATTCGATCATCATTGGCTTGTTCAGTTTTAAATTGAAATCAAAAGAAGTAATGAGTTGCTTGATAGCTTCATCAACTTTGTTAGACATTGCTAACGCAGTAATTTCATCTTGGTTCCATTTATTAAATGTGATGTTTAGGTCAACTGAACTTTGGCCAGCTTCATTTTTCCAGTAGAAGGGGCTAACAGTGAATACAGGCTTGCTTTTCATTAGCTCTGGCAATGTTGTAGACATCATTTCCATCGCTAAACGCTCTGTTGCTTCAGTTGGGTCACCATTAGCTAAGCCTTGAGCTAATGCTTCATTATATTGTTCAACGAATTTACCTAATGCTTTAGCATCTAATTTTTCAATAGCAACAGTCAGTTCGCCAGAACCTAAGTTTTGCTCTAATGCCTTTAAGTCAGAGATGCTATAAGAAATATTCCCTTTCACATCTTCGCCAGTAATAGAGGTGTCGCTTGAAATTTTGAAATCTTTAAAAGAAAATTTAGTTTCAGGAATGTTGAAATCTGTATCAGCAATAACAAATGACTGGGTTCCAGTGTAGAAGCCATATTGTGATTTTGTTACATTAGAGACTAATTTTAAGCCTTTTAATGTCATAGATTCAGAGTTATCTTTTTTACCAATAACTAAATTATCAGTGACTAAAGTTGCATCAACAGCAGCAAGATCAGAAGTTGTTGATACATCAAACTTAGAACCACTGAAAGATAATGAAACGTCATCTTTCTTATACTCGACAGGGATCAGCTCTAAATTGGTATCAATACTTTTGCTATAGCCAATGACAGCAGAACCATGAATAAATGGTTTACCTTGAGTCGCTTCGAATAATTCTTTTGTCGTCGCGTTGTTAGCTAATTCAATTTGCGTCGCTGCTAATTTTGGTAATAAATTAAACTTAGCGACTTGTGATAATGGGAATGGACCGTGGTCAATATTCGTTTTGAATACAATTGAGTCTTCTGGTGATACTGAATCCGCAGAGGTGATTACGATATCTGCTTTAGATGAAAAAACACCTTTTTCATAATTTTCTACTTTAAAATTCAAACCTGACTCAGGCACATTTACAGCAAAAAAATCGTTGGTTTTGAGAATTACTCTATCAAGTTCATCTTTTACTTTAGAACCTGTATACCATGAAGCTCCAGTCCACACTGCCCCCAGAGCAACAATAACACCAACCGCGACTAATGACTTTTTCATTATAAACATCCATCCTTTCAGCACGTTATTGCCGTACTTATAAATTTATAAAAGTTTTATATAATCGTCTTCATACAATGAAGACGGTTAAATACAGAATATGACACTATTTGTTAAATACCCGGGCTAGTTTGCCACTGCCATTAATGGTTATGCTTTTCTCATAAGCAGGCAAGAAAACAGATTCACCTGAATTAATGCATATTTCATCATTACTTGAATGTAAAACTAACTGGCCTTCAATACAGAACAAAATTGAGGCACTATTGTTAGATAGCGCAACTTCCGAGTGGGTTATAGAATATATATTAAATGCAAAATCTTCTACTGGAATATTATATTTCCAGATATTTCCAGATTTTTCGGGAATACTTAATAAATCCTTTGCAAACGTAGGCTTAAAGTCAATGTTAGCAATCAGCTCTGGGATATCTATGTGCTTATTTGTTAACCCAGCACGCAGTACATTATCTGAGTTTGCCATCACCTCTAACCCAACACCTTCTAGATATGCATGTGGCGTTCTGGCATATAAAAACATCGCTTCACCAGGTTCTAATTCAACGATGTTAAGAAGAAGAGGGGTAAATAGCCCATTATCTTCAGGATATAGGCTAACCATTTGCTTTATTGAGTTCCATGGCTCGCCTTGTCGGCTGTTTAAAGCGGCTTTCAATACGCCAAGTGCTAAATCTTTTTGTTCACCTGTTAAATTAAGAATTTGTGCAAATAAACGAGATAACTTTTCTTTTGTTGGGTCTTGAACAAATAATTGGATATCAGGATGTGCAGCTGAAACAAAATCCAGTAATTGCGCGATTTCATTCAGTGGGCGAAACGCGTTCATTGCCTTAAAAGGTGTTAACGCAAAGATTAATTCAGGCTTATGGTTGTCATCTTTATAATTGCGTATTGGGGAATCTAGTGGGATGCCAGCCGAATTTTCTTTAGCAAAACCAACTTCAGCATAAGTTTTGTTTGGATGTACTTGAACAGACAACGGTTGAGCAGCACATAACACTTTAAATAAATAAGGTAAACGATGATAAGTTTGTGCGACATGCTGACCTAAGTAGGCTTCAGGATCACTTTCAATTAAGGCGTTAAGTGGAATACTTTGATTTTTTTCCGCATCGAGAACTTCGGAGCTTGCTTTTGGATGAGCACCCATCCAAAGTTCAGCCATAGGTAAGCTATCAGGGTTTGAAATCCCATATAACTTAGTCAGGGCCGTTTTACTGCCCCAGTCATAGTTTTGGACTTTGTTTATCATTTTAAGCATAGCAAAATTCTCTTTTTCATAAAAATCAACTGATTTCCTTTTCACTACAATACAATAAGCTCGACCAAGTCTCATAAATGAAATTCAATTTGTGGCATTATACTGCTCGGTTATTTGCTTACCTGCAAGCAGATGATTCTAAAATCAATTATTCTGTGTATGTACCTAAGGAGATAGTAATGGCAGCCACTCGCATTGAAAAAGACTCAATGGGACCAATTGAAGTACCTGCTGACCAATTGTGGGGCGCGCAAACGCAGCGTTCTTTAGAACATTTCCGTATATCTGTAGAAAAAATGCCTGTTGCGTTAATTCACGCACTCGCTATCACTAAAAAAGCCGCTGCTAGTGTTAATATGGATCTTGGATTATTAGCTAAAGAGCGCGGCGATGCAATCATTGCTGCTGCTGACGAAGTTTTAGCTGGTAAACATCCAACGGAATTTCCTCTAGCTATTTGGCAAACCGGTTCTGGTACGCAAAGTAACATGAACATGAACGAGGTTTTAGCTAACCGTGGTAGCGAAATTCTCGGTGGTCAACGTGGTAATGATCGTCTTATTCACCCTAATGATGATGTGAATAAAAGTCAAAGTTCAAATGATGTTTTCCCAACGGCAATGCACGTTGCTGCGGTCGTCGCAATCCGCGAACATCTTCTCCCTGAACTGAAAATTTTGCATCAAACATTAGATGCAAAAGCGAAAGAATTTAAAGATATTGTAAAAATCGGTCGTACTCACTTGCAAGATGCAACCCCGTTGACGCTAGGCCAAGAAATTTCAGGTTGGGCTGCAATGTTAGCGCATAATGAAAAACACATTGAAAATTCTGTTCCTCATGTGTGTGAATTAGCGCTAGGTGGTACAGCAGTAGGGACTGGTTTAAATACGCATCCTGAATATGCGGTACGTGTTGCGAAAAAAATCGCAGAATTAACTGGCCAACCATTTGTTACGGCACCTAATAAATTTGAAGCATTAGCAACTTGCGATAGCCTTGTACATGCACATGGTGCTTTAAAGGGCTTAGCTGCCTCTTTAATGAAAATTGCCAATGATGTTAGGTGGTTAGCATCTGGTCCTCGCTGCGGTATTGGTGAAATATCTATCCCAGAAAATGAGCCAGGCAGTTCAATCATGCCAGGTAAAGTAAACCCTACACAGTGTGAAGCACTGACTATGTTATGTGCACAAGTTATGGGGAATGATGTTGCTGTTAACATTGGTGGGGCATCCGGTAATTTTGAGCTGAATGTATTCCGCCCAATGCTAATTGATAATTTCTTACAGTCTGTTCGCTTATTAGCTGATGGTATGCGTAGCTTTAATGAGCATTGTGCGATTGGAATTGAACCAAATCGTGAGCGTATTGAAAAATTACTTCATGAATCGCTAATGTTAGTGACAGCTTTAAATACTCACATTGGGTACGATAAAGCCGCAGAAATTGCTAAAAAAGCGCATAAAGAAGGACTGACGCTGAAAGAATCCGCATTGAAATTAAACTATTTAACAGAAGAACAGTTCAATGATTGGGTTCGTCCAGAAGATATGGTTGGTAGCATGAAATCTTAAGCTAGCTTATTAAACTGGCTTTATATAACACCCATACTGTTTGACAGATGGGTGTTTTTTTTAGCGTTCAATATACAAATTTAAACGTGGTATTAATAGTTCAACTGTTTTTGCTTTGGGGCGATTACGGATTGCAATGTTATTGGCATGGTAATCGGGAAGTTTACCGACTTTAATTTCTGCCACCGTTTTTTCAAGCGCAAAAACAAATAAAGGCGTTGCACAAGCAAACTGGGTTTGTTTCTGTTGTTTTTTATCCCACACACGAGCGATTGGCTGAACTTTGACTGGCCGTTGAGTTTTTAAAACCGCATTGTAAGGTAGGGAGTCAATTAAGCGAATTTCATTTTCCAATTGTAAGCGCCAGTGCTCTTTTGGTAAATGAAGAGGGCAGCGGCCACTTTCTAAACTTGCTTGCAAGCTGTCTAGCATTGCTTCTTTTGTGACTTTATTGATAACTTTTTTATTCGCCCAGCCAAAATTTATCGTATCGACATCAATCAATGAGGTGAGGGTTCGGTAGGTATTCAATGTAAGCAGACCATGTAAACTATCACGGATAAATTCGAATCGATGAGGTTCGTTAACTTGCGTAACAATCTCTTTTATTCGAATTTTTAATGCATTGACCTTTAAAATTAAGGAATTAAAGTCACGATAAGTTTGCACATTAGTTTGTATACATATAACACCCGGTAAACGGATAGCGGCTTTGTTGCTGACCTCATCAGGTTTGTTTTGTAAAAACAATAAATTAACTAACTTTACTGTTTCACGTATCGCATCATGACCAACTAATGTTTGTACTGAGATTTGTTCTATCTCATTATTCTCTTCACCTTTAATTACTGAAGGTAACTGGAAGACATGAGCTGTAAATGGAACTTGTTTTGATTGTTCCAATAACAACAGGCTAAATTGGTTTATTTGTGATTCCAATTCATTGAACGTATTAATTAAATCTTGTTTTTTCATAATTTAGTTACAACATTCAAGAGGGTGATAAACAATAAATAACATAAACTCTCGTGTTTATCTATAAGAAAATCAGAGTCAAAAAGGGCAAGTGGGGGTATTTTAACACTTGCCCCTTTCTTATATAAGCTTTCCTTTGACGTTAATTTATTTCTGCATCAATAACTTGATAAAACGCATTTTGCGTATCATCTATCGTCCAAATGGCTAAAATGACATGGTAACCTTTTTGATTTTTTGGCAATACACACTTGTGCTCAACAGTCTCTTCTGGAAATTCTACACGCTCAAATTTACAAAATGGCGTTAGTGTAAATTGATTACGAGATAGCAAGGCGTTTGGCTGCCAGTCTGGCTTAGTTATGAAATATTCCCATTTTGTCGTTTTATGTTTTGCCGTGATGCGCCATTTAAACCTAACATCAGGTGAATTTAAGATAACCCGTTGCCATCGATTCGCAGTTTGTATGTCTAAGGGAGAAAAAGCAGCAATACCGGCGCTAGCAATTTTTCCATCAACTGGGCCATATTGAGGAAAACCTTTTTGGCCTTCAATAGATTGCGGTTCATATTGCACAGCTCCGCAGTGGGTATTTACCCCTTGCTTGCAGTAATATGAACGACTTTCAGGGGATTCGACATAGCCATGGGACCAAACAAAAGAACTACAGCATAGAAGTAATGGGGCAATTAAAAATGGTTTTATAGAGAATGGTTTCATTGGGTTTCCTCGTAATTAATAGACTTTTTTATCATCTACTAATCACGAGAAGGTATGGTAGTTTAACCTTTATTAGTTCCTAATCTACTGGTTATAACAAATTGATTTCAAACGGTAAGCAATGACTATGCCGATAAATAATATTCCAGCAATAAATAGCGCAACGCCATTCCAGCCAAAGTGTTGCCAAAATAAGCCACCAACCGTACCTGCAATACTTGACCCAGCGTAATAACTAAATAAATACAGAGAAGACGCTTGTCCACGTGCTCGTTTAGCTCTGCGTCCCACCCAGCTACTCGCTACAGAGTGCGCTGCAAAAAAGCCCGTTGTTAGTATTGTCATTCCTAGCAGCACTAACCAAACATTTGAATATAGTGTGATTAAAATACCAACTAACATCATAGTAATAGACGCTATGAGCACTCGTCCAAGTCCATACTTGTGAATTAAACTTCCCGTTTTAGTCGCACTGTAAGTCCCTGTTAAATAAATAACGGATAACAAGCCAACAGTAGACTGAGAAAAAGAGTAAGGCGCTTCAAGTAAACGATATCCAATGTAGTTGTACATTGTGACAAAACCACCCATCAAAACAAAGCCTTCAATAAATAGAAAAGGTAAGCCTTTGTCTCTAAAGTGTAGATGCAAATTAACCCATAGATTCTTAGGTTTTAAAGAACTCGCACGGAAATGCTGAGAAGGGGGCAATAAGCGCCAAAAACCAATAGCCGCGATCAAAGCTAACGAACCTAAAATCACAACGGCAACACGCCATGAATAAAAATCAGCAATCACTCCCGTCACCAAACGGCCGCTCATTCCACCCAATGAATTACCACTAATATATAACCCCATAGATAACGCAACATAACTTGGATGGATCTCTTCACTCAAATAAGTCATAGCGACAGCAGCAACGCCACTTAGCGATAAACCGACTAATGCCCTCGCAATTAAGATCCCTTGCCAACTCTGCATGACTGAACTGAGCAGAGTAAATAGTGCAGCACAAGCCAATGCAATAACCATCACATTTTTGCGACCTATTGCATCTGAAATTGGCCCGGTAATCAGTAAACCTAATGCCATCAAGCCAGTACTCAGTGATAATGATAAGCTTGCAGTTGCAGGGGAAATATTAAAATCCTCTGACAGCATAGGTAATATTGGCTGAACAAAATATAGCAAAGCGAATGTGGCAAAGCCCACCGTAAAAAAAGATAAGGTTACACGTAAGTACAGCGCATCATCTCTTTGTATATAATGTTTTTTGGGTGTGGTATTTCCCTGCAAGGGTGTTCTTATTCCTTCATTAGGCCGCTCAGATGTGAGGCTATTTTGTGAGTGTTCCATGTTTATTCCTTGTCATACCAACACGTTTGATTTCGATCAAAGAATAGAAACTTTCTAGTTTTTTGTCTAATATATTAATTATTAATAATAATACTTTAAACATATTAATGGGTATTAACCAAAAGATGAGTATAGAACTTAGACATCTTCGATACTTTATTGCTGTCGCTGAAGAGCTTCATTTTGGCAAGGCAGCTGAACGTCTGCATATTTCACAGCCCCCTTTAAGCCAGCAAATACAAATGCTTGAAGAGAAAGTTAATGCAAAATTGTTAGAAAGGAATAATCGAAACGTTGCGTTAACGCCTGCGGGGGCAATGTTCTTAAAAGAGGCATATCAAATTTTAGCTCAAGTCGATGCGGCTGCGACAAAAGCAGCTCGCATGGAAAAAGGCGAACTTGGGGAGTTATCTATTGGATTTACGTCAACTACGCCATTTATGCACAAAGTTACCATGAGTTTACGGCAGTATCGGGAAGCTTACCCTGAAGTTTCTATTCATATGCATCAGATGAATACCAAACAACAGATAGCGCCATTAATTACGGGGCGAATTGATATTGGTATTATGAGAAATACGGTGTTACCAGAACAATTGGATTACCAACTATTATTTAAAGAACCATTTATGGTTGCCGTCTATGAAGGCCATCCATTATTAGAATTTATTGATGTTGGTGTTGATATTCAACAACTTGCTGATTATCCATTCATTTTCTTTGAACGTGATGTTGGTACCGCACTATATGATGAAATAAATCAATTGTTAACATCTGCGGGAGTGGTACCCACCATTTCTCAAGAAGCGGGGGAAGCCATGACCATTTTAGGATTAGTTTCCGCGGGAATGGGAATTTCTGTGATTACAGAATCATTCACACGAATGAAAATTGATGGTGTAAAATACTTAAAACTCACTAATATTAATGCTTCATCTGAAGTTTGGTTAGTCTACAATACTCGTAGAACGTTACCTGCCGTAGCCAAAAAATTAACAAATCTTTTGATGGCCAACATTGTTGGCAACCAAGAGTGAGCTAGTTCACATTTTCAATGTAAACGAAATCATTCATACACAGATTAAGGCATAATAACTCATTGCTTTATAAAGGAATTGAATTATTACCATGGTGAATCAAACTGGTCACATTGACCAAATCAAACAGTTAAATACGGGTATTGTATATCGTATCATTGATCAACATGGTCCAATTTCGCGTATTGCCTTGTCAAAACAGGCTCAGCTTGCGCCTGCCAGTATCACTAAAATTACACGTGAACTTATGGATGCTCACTTAATCAAAGAGTTAGAGTTTCCAGTGCTTGGTTTACGTGGGCGTCCAGCTGTAGGGCTGGTAATTGAAAGTGAAGGGTGGCAATTTCTAGCGATCCGTATTGAAGGCCAGAAACTGATTATTTCCTTGAAAGAAATTAACGCAGTTACCTTGGCTCAAACAGAATATCCATTCACACCGTTAGGCAATAGTGAATTCATGGATTCGCTTACTGAATTAATCAGTCAATTTTTTGCTAGCAATCAAAAAATATTAGAAAGAGTCACTGCAATTAGCATTCTTATTGATGGTATATTAGATCCTCATACAGGTGTTATTTATCAGCATCCATCTTTTAAAATCCACCAACTGGCCATAGCGGAATCTCTTACCAAGCAAACCGGTTTACCAGTTTATTTACACCCTCCTGTGGATGCTTTAGCGTTAATGGATCATTTCTCTCATCAAGAGAAAAGAAAAGAAAAAAATATTATTTACTTACAGCTACAAGATGTTGTTAATGTCATGGTGCTAAGCCATGGAACAACATTAGATACAAATACCCATCGGCCTATTTTGTTCGGCCATACCCAATGTGAACCTTGTAACCATAACTTTTGCTATTGTGGTAGCGATGGTTGCTTGGAAACCCAAACTTCTATTCCTGCAATATTACACCTAGCTGAAAGTTTGCTAATAAACTACCCTGATTCGCATTTACATCAGAAAAATATCTCAATTGATAACATTTGCTCTGGAGCAATATCAAACGATAGCCTTTGTGTTTATCTTATTAATCAGGTTGCTCAACGGTTGGCAAAACCATTAGGATTGATGGTGAATTTATTGGGGAGCGAGCTAATTTTGGTAAACTCCCCATTGAATCAAGATTCTGAGTTATTTTTAGAATGTTTACATAATCATATAAACAAACATACGATCCCTCTATATTCATCTAATTTAATAATAGAAAAATCCATATTTACCGTTAAGGATAGTGAAACGTCATTAATACAGAGAGCGTTATATGATGGTTCTCTACTACTACAACTATTACAAGGCTAAAACAATTCGATAATATTTATACTATCGTACACAAAATTGAGCTAACGCAAACTTCTCACTTACCCATTCCAATAAACTGAATCCATATCATTTTTGCAGCTTATTGCTGTATAAGTCTGTCACTTCAGGATAGAAAAAGACCATGATCAATCTATTTGTTACCGGGACAGATACAGATGTCGGGAAGACAGTATCGACGCTTGCCATCCTGCAAGCACTAAATAGCCAAGGAATTAAAGCCGTGGGCTATAAACCTATTGCGGATCAATGCATTGATACCCCTGAAGGAATCAGAAATAAAGATGCATTGCTAATCCACAGTGTTTCTCAAGACCTTGTTTCCTATGATGAAGTTAATCCTGTGCGTATCACAGATAATTACAGTCATGAAAATAGCATTGATTTTAATAAAATAAAGCATGGGTTAGACCATTTACATCATCAATGCGATATGGTTGTTATCGAAGGTAATGGGGGATGGCGCTATCTACTTGATGATAATACTTTTTATGCGGACTGGTTAAAAGATCAGCCGGTCGGTGTTATCTTAGTCGTCGGTATTCAACATGGCTGTGTTAATCATGCATTATTAACCGCTGATGCAATTCGAGCCGATGGGTTACCATTAATAGGTTGGATGGCAAACCGTATCAACCCAGGGTTGGCACACTACGCCCAAATAATTGACCGGTTGCAACATCATATTAAGGCTCCATTAATTGGAGAAATTCCATATTTATTGCGCCCTGAAGAAAAAGAGTTAGGGCATTACCTCAATACAGATAAACTGCAAGAACTTATCGCTATTCCTAACTAATTACTTAATAAGCAATAAAAGAAAAAGGGCGCCATCATCAAATAGCGCCCTTGATTCTATCTAAATTGTAACCTAGTGACGAGTATAAATGATTTTATAAGAATCATTTTGGCAGTGCCCGACAACTTGGCCTTTAGACGAGTCAACTTCATCATTAGGCACTGCAACCAAACTAAAGTTATCAGCAGGAACGCCATTATTGATAATCTTTTGTTTAATTTCCTCAATCACACTTTCACATGAAGCTTGGGCAAAAACTGGCACTAGCACCAGTGCAAATAAGGGTAACAACAATTTCTTTTTCATCTTCTCTCCTTGATCAACAGCTCCATAAGACAACCTATTATAAGGTTATGGATTATTAATTGGACGGCCATTACTTACATCAAGGCAACGTTTAGTGCTCGGTTCCCAGTAAGCATTTAGATTGAGGCTTTTTTCGCATTTATCTTTTGCATCAAAAGCCTGATCTACTTTATCAAACTCTTTTTCGGTACGAGTATTAACCTTTTTGCGCAACATACGGGTATCATCCCATTGTTCCTTTTCTTGACGCGCTTGCTCTTTATTAAGAGAGTCATCGCCTTTGCCCACAGAAACGCAAGTACTGCCTGCAGTGCATGATGTCGTGGATTGTGCCGCAGAAGACGATGTAGCCCAAAGTAAAGGGAGACATAAACAAATCGCAGTTAAGCCAGTTTTCAACATTTTGTGTGAACTCATGTAAATTCCTTACTAAACAGGACAGATAACCTGAGTATAGCTAAAAAAGTGTCAGTGCGTCTGTATAGAATAGTACTAAAAATTAAATCTGTTTATGTACTGTTAAACCTGCAAAAGTTTGGCAAACAGGCATCAATTCTAATGTATTTACATTCATATGTGCAGGTAATGTGGCAACCCAGTATACCGTTTCCGCGATATCTTCAGGGGTTAGAGCGTCAGCGCCTTGATAAGTACTAGCCGCTTTATCATCATCTCCTTTAAAGCGAATATTTGAAAATTCTGTTCCACCGACTAGGCCTGGTTCAATATCAGTCACTCGGATTTTTTTCCCCTGTAAATCAGCACGTAAACCAAGTGAAAACTGTTTAACAAAAGCCTTGGTTGCACCGTAAACATTGCCACCTTTGTAAGGCCAGCTCGCCGCCGTAGAGCCAATATTAATAATATGACCGTGATTGTTGGCAACCATGCCTTGCAATACTTCGTAGGTCATATTGACTAAACCTTTGGTATTCGTATTAATCATAACGTCCCAATCATCAGGATTGGCGTCAAATGCAGGTTCTAAACCTAATGCTAAACCTGCATTATTTACTAAAACATCGATTTTTTTGAGATGTGCAGGTAAATTTGCAATCGAATCATGGATTGCTTTTCTATCTTGGATATCTAAAGTTAACGGATAAAATTTATCACCTAACTCTTTATGGAGGGCTTCTAAACGCTCTGTTCTACGTCCTGTACCAATAACAGTGTAATTATGTTTGATAAATCGACGGGCAATTGATTCACCAAAACCAGAAGAAGCACCCGTTACTAAAATAATCATTGAAAACCTCATAGTTGTTATTGTCGTGTTAGCGTGATTTCATTTTAACGCTATCTATTGGGAACCACAAATTTAGAGCCTAAACAAGCCAACACGATTACCAGCCAAAACACTGGATTTCTTTATTTCACACTTTGATTCGCATAATGCATATTATGTTAAATAGAATATAGTGACTCAATAATGCCATAACATGGCTTACTCCAAGTACACATCTTCATCCCTATCGGTCCGATAGCCTATTTTAAAAATTGAATAACTTAATCTTCACAAATGTATCCTTGGCATCTAAAACCTTTCCATCTTTACTTACTGGTAATATCAATCCAATTTCTGAATGCGTCTCCTTATCTACTAATATGGAACGTGGCTTATTAGACTCAAAAATAGATAAAAGCGGCTAACAAAATTGTTGCCGCTTGGTCATATAAAAATCTTTATTTAGGATGTTGTTCAGGATCGTGATAAACCTTAAGCCAAGCAAATACCCAAATAACGCCTAGGGCTCCACAAATAATAAATGCCGCTTCCCAGCCCCATTTAGCAATAATCCACACCACTAATGGCATTGCAAAAGCAGTACCAAATTTTGAGCCACTATCAAATAATGCAGTGATCCTACCGCGTTCCCTATCCGGGAACCATTTTGCTGCAATACCACTATTACACGGATAGGCTCCAGCCTCTCCCATTCCTATTAAAATACGCGTTGAAATAAAGCTTAACGGGGTTTTAGCTAATGCTGTTGCTGCGGTAGCTAGCGACCACCATAATACAGACCCTGCCAATGTCCTTCTTTGTCCATATTTGTCTGCAATAAAACCAGCAGGAATTTGGCAAAGAGCATAACTAAGAAAAAAGGCAGACATAATCCACCCCATCATCTCTGGGGATATTTGTAACTCTGCTGAGATCGTTGGTGCTGCTGCTGACATCACCGTTCTATCTAGATAATTAATAACAATTGCGAGTGTCATTAAAATTGCTATCGAAAATCTGACTTTTGTACCTTTATTTTTATATTTCATAGTAACCAGACCTTTATATAAATGGATGCCAGAAAGAGGCTTCTTTCTGGCTAATAACTTTAGTTACTTAAATAAACGTTCAGGATTTATCGTGAATTTAGCGAGCTTCTCGATATCCAACTCAATACCCAGACCTGGTGTATTTGGTATTGTAAGGTAACCTTGTTCGTCAACCTTGAAAGGCGTTTTAACGATGCCATCAATATATTGGCTACCACCAATAAATTCGACATAATCCACTTGTGGGAAAGCGGCTGCCATTTGTAAGTCAGCAGCAAGCCCCATTGCCGTATTCCAGCCATGGCCGACATATTTCACGCCAAACTCATCCGCTAGCCATGCGATTCGGCGTTGCTCAGAAATTCCACCGACTTTAGTCACATCCGGCTGAACAATATCAAATGCTCCTTGCGATAACCATGGCAAGAAAGCTTGACGGCGAGTTAACACTTCACCTCCTGCAATGGCTACAGGGCTCTCTTTACGCAGCACTTTGAAGTCTTCAATATCATCAGGTCGTAAAGCTTCTTCAAACTAACCTACCTGATATTCAGCTAACATGTGTGAGGTTTGGATTGCCCATTTTAAGCCATTCGGCCAATATGCATCGCTCGCTCCTGCATCAACAAATAGTTGGGAATCTTGCCCTGCTGCATCCCTTGCAGCTTCAACAATTGCGCGGTCTAATTGTTGGTCATTACAGCGGCCAAAAGGTCCCCAACCAATTTTGAATGCTTTAAATCCTAATGACTTATATTCTAGGATCACCTTGTGCATAACATCTGGCTTTTCCATCAGCAACGAACAATAAGGTTGAACTTTTGACCGGTAGTTCCCTCCTAATAGAGTGCTTACTGGTAGCCCTGTTGCTTTACCTAGAATATCCCACAGTGCAATGTCGATCCCACTAATTGTGTGTGTTAGTGTACCTCCACGTCCCATCCAAAAAGTATTTTGTCTTAACTTTTCAGATACTCGCTCCGGCTGCAATGCACTTTCACCAAGACACAAAGACGCTAATACTGGGATAGCAGCTTCAACCAAACGACCATCAGTAAATACACTGCCATAGCCTGTAATACCCGCATCAGTATGAACTGCAATGATGGCATGAATAGGATCTTCTGGCTTTATTTCATTTGACCAGCCCCCCTTAGGGCTTTCTCCAAATAGTGGAACGGCAACAATCTCAGTAATTTTTATCTCTTCCAATCGTTTATCCATCATTTTTTCCTTCACTCTTTCTTTCAATAACAGCTTATTAATTGGGTACATTAAACTAGATTGTAAGATTGTATACAATATTCAATTGCTTTAATTGTGATCTAAATCGAGTTTGTTCGATATAGCTTCTGACTGCCATTCTTATGTTTTTGTGGTCTATGATTTGATGATGTGGTAGTTTTATTAGAGCAAATTTTGAATAACTAAAATCATTACTACTTGATTAATAAAAATTTTATAGGCATTCACGATGACTGATAGTAAAAAAAATCTTTTTTTAGATAAAACGGCAAAAGACGATTACTGGCAGCCTATTAAAGCAAGAACACTGACTGACGATGTAGTTGACAGGTTGGTTGAAGCTGCCACTCGTGGTTATATTTTGCCCGGTGATCGTATTGTTGAAAAAGAAATAGCTGAAAAAATGAACGTAAGCCGCGTTCCAGTTAGAGAAGCTCTCCGCGTTCTCGAAAGTCAAGGTATTGTTATCAACGAGCCTTTTAAAGGCATTCGCATGGCACCCGTTTCTGAAGCACGTCTTGATGAGCTTATAGAGGTAAGAGTTCTATTAGAGTTACATGCCGTCAGGCGATTTATTTCTCAGGAAAAACATTTAGATACGCAATGTATTACTGAATTAACAGAATGCATTAATCAAATGACCAAAGCGGCAACACTCGAAGATAGCTATCTTTTTTCTTTAAGCGATGTCCATTTTCATCGTACATTATGTGAACTAAGCGGTAATAAGACATTAACGTCTTTATGGGAAAATGTGGCAAAACAACTCACTATTATTATTGGAATATCAACATTCACTAAGCCAATGGAAGAAATTATCCAAGAACACCATGTGCTATTAGACAAAATTCGTACGGGTGATTTACCTCTATTAGAGAAAGAAATTAAAGAACATATCCGTAATCAGAATAAAAAAGTTAATTTCAATCTAGCCGTCAATAAAAAAAGAGAACAATAGAGCCACCAGCAATAACAGTCGACGACTTTTTTAAGGTCGTTTCATAATTTTGATTGAGCGAGTTTTTTGGCTATATCCTAGCGTATTGTGCGAACCGCCCATCTCTGTATGGTATTTGCCAGTATAATTATCGCCTTCGTAAAAACGGACAATCCAGCCGTCAGGGATAGTATAAGAGGCTATTTTATCTGAGAAATGGTGACGGGAAAGATACGGAATATCGTCAAATACTTCAATATAATCGCCCTTTTGCCACGATTTAGCGTAAACAATTAGGCTTTCTTCAATATATTGATCACCAAACGATAATTTACTGGTGCTGCATTTCGCATCTTGAGCTTTACAGAAAATACTGCCTTGCCCTTGCCCTAATTCACAGCGTCGAGAGGTTTTGTGTCGCGCTGTTTGCTCAGACATTGCAGCTTCTGCATAGAAGTTAGAAAAAGGAGATAAAGCGCAAACATGCACAACAACAGAATCATTACGGGATGGTTTCCCATGATAATTAGATTTTGCGACAGTAAAACTACTGAATAACAATAATAATAACGCAATCTTTTTCATTTTTGAGGTCTTTTAATGATTTGAATGGCGTAAAATTACAATTACTTAATGCAAATCACTAGCGGAACACTCTGATTAAAAATTAGCGATACCCTCTTTTATGATTTTGAGAAGACCAACTGTAACTTGCATCGCTGGGAACTAACTTATCTTTTTTCTTTTCTGCGCGTAATTTTTTCGCTTGCTTTTCGACTTCTTGAGATATTTCGGTAATGATTTGTTTCCTTACTTTGCTCTGCTCGGAATTTGTTAATTCACGGCCAAGTTTTTTCCTTTCTTGAGCAAGCCTTGTACGCACTTGGATTTTTTGAGTTTCGGTCATTTCTTGAATCGTTAACATCTTCATTGTATTACCCCTTACTCATATTAAAATACCTAACAACAATATATCATTATTAGGCAATAAAACACTAACCATTGTTTTAAGCCTAACATTAATGCCAAGCAATAGGATTAAGAGTATAGTAATCTCATTGCAACTTTAAAGAATCTCGCTGTTATTATGGAATTAACCTCGTCTTCGCAAAATATTTGCCAAATCTTAACTACTGACACACCACTCATCGATGTCAGAGCTCCTATCGAATTTCAACAAGGGTCGATGCCTAATGCAATTAACCTTCCGTTGATGAATGATGATGAACGTGCTGCCGTTGGTACATGCTATAAACAACAAGGTTCTACTAAAGCCGTTGAGTTAGGCCACCAACTTGTCAGTGGTGATATTAAAATTGCGCGGATCACAGCGTGGAAAGAAGCCTGCCAACAAAATACCCATGGTTATATTTGCTGTGCGCGTGGTGGAATGCGCTCCCATATCGTGCAATCGTGGCTAAAAGAGGTGGGAATTGAATACCCTCTTATTAACGGTGGTTATAAAGCATTGCGACAAACTGCAATTGATGCCGTCAATGAGCTGGTTCAGCGGCCTATCGTTTTAGTGGGCGGCTGTACCGGTAATGGTAAAACCACTTTAGTCCATCAACTCGCGAACGGAATTGATTTAGAAGGTCTCGCACATCACCGAGGTTCTTCTTTTGGCCGTACATTACAACAACAACACTCCCAAGCCACGTTTGAAAATTACTTAGCGGTCCCTTTATTGAAGAAAGCCCAATACTGTCAACATTGGGTACTGGAAGATGAGGGACGTGCCATTGGTGCAAATAGCCTACCTCTTGAACTACGCACACAAATGGAAAAAGCGCCAATCGCTATTATTGAAGACCCCTTTGAGCTACGTCTTGAGCGTTTAAAATATGAATATTTTGATCGTATGACGCAAGATTTTTTAGCAACTTTTGGTTTTGAGCGAGGCTGGCAGGAATATAGTGACTATCTGCACCATGGCCTATTAGCCATTCGCAAACGTTTAGGCTCACAGCGGACAATCGAATTAACCCATTTACTTGATCTTGCTTTAGCAGACCAAAAAACAACCGGTGATACCCAAACACATTTTTCGTGGTTAATTCCATTGTTGAATGAATACTATGACCCAATGTATTGCTATCAATTAAGTAAAAAGCAGCATCGCATCATTTTCCATGGTAATTATAAAGAAGTTGAACATTGGCTAACTGATCAACAATGATGCATTTTCTTTCACCACAAATAGCCTCATCGTATGGAGTCTGAGGCTATTTTATATCGTAATGGCTTGAACATGATCATAAAACCTAGAATGGTGATTTTTTTACTACCAGCTCGCTAACCCCTTGGTAAATCAACCTTGTAGCCAATCCTCCAAGAATTAGCCCGACGCCTTTGCCGACAACTTTATGAACGCGTGAATAAGTTCTACGCACAGAGGTTAAAGAGAATGTTTGGCATAAAATTATCCGCCAAATTAGTGATGCAACAACAATTCCCATCCAAATAACTAACTTAGTCCATAATGGTGTTGATGGGGAAATAGTCGTTGAAAAAATACTCATAAAAAATAAAACGGTTTGTGGGTTTGATAAATCAGAAATCAAACCCCGCCTAAAGTAGACACCTGATGGAAAACTTTCCATGGTATTTTCGGTGGACAGATTGAGTTGTGTTTTGTTATTGAAAACACTCACTGCGTAATAAAGTAAATATAAACCACCCAGAATCTTAATGAGTGAGAATAATGAGCCGAATTCCGCCATTAATGTGACCAAACCAAATAAACCGAGACCTGAATAAATGGCATTGCCTAATACCACGCCATAGCCACAGGTTAACCCCGCTTTTTTACCTGAGCTTAATGTGGTTTGCACCACAATAAACAAATTTGCCCCAGGATTAAAAAAGGTCAGTATAAATAAGAATAGCGTGATGATAATGCTGTGTAATGGATCCATTATTTTTCTTCAAAAATTTAAGGTTAACCATTATAGTCACGGCATAGAGAGTAATTCTGTTTTACTATGCACATTTTCTGAGCTTAAATCAGAAAATGTGCTGGCTTATGATGACGCTAATGATTTTTTACGTTGCAACAACCATTTATCTAATTCATTAGCAAATTGCTGCCTGTCTTTCTGGTTTAAACTTGCAGGCCCACCCGTTTGGATGCCACTGGCTCTCATGGTATCCATAAAATCACGAATATTAAGGCGCTCACGAATGGTAGCTTCGCTATAGCGTTCTCCTCGAGGGTTTAATGCATTCGCGCCCTTTTCTATAACCTCTGCGGCTAATGGAATATCTGCTGTGATCACTAAATCATCTTTTTGGGCTCGCAACACAATTTCATTATCAGCCACATCAAACCCTGCAGGTACCTGTAAAGTTTTTAAAAAAGGTGAAGGAGGTACCGTTAAACGCTGGTTTGCAACAAATGTTATTTGCACTTTTTCTCTATCTGCCGCGCGGTATAAAACCTCTTTAATTACTTTTGGACATGCATCCGCATCTACCCAAATTATCATTATGATTTCCCAAATAGTGATTATATATAATGAGATATGATACCAGACAACAAAATCACAGGCTTAATAAAATACATTTTACAATTTCATCACCATTTCATGCCACGTCATTCCACCATGATCGGATTCTGACGGTTTAACATATTGGTAGCCAAAGTGCTTATACAGGTCAATATGGCGTTCTTTGCACATAAGATGAATTGTTTCTTTACTCTTCTCCTTCATGGAGTTAATAAATGTTTTCATCAGTAAAGACGAATAACCTTTACCTTGATATTTGGGATGCACGACCACTGACATAATAACGACATTCGGTGCTTTTGGGTCATGTCCAATGAGTTCTTTAAATTCCTCATCAGACATCACAACATCCCATGCACAACCCGCATTAATAAAACCAACTACTTCTCCAGCTAATTCCATACATAAAAAACCGTCTGGATATTGTTGGATACGCGTGGCTATTTTTTCTCTTGTCGCCGCTTCATCCCCTTCATAGGATTCGACTTCAATCGCATAACAGGAGTCAACATCACCGAGTGTGGCCGCTCGAAATACTGGAGAGTGCATTAGGTTACCTCATTAAATTATTTTTTATGATTTTATCACTACATGGTTTATTTTTTCGTTGTTTTTAATGGCCATTTTCGCATTCAACTGCTACTTTTTGTTGGGTTTTATCGCGTAAGTAACTCAACCATGTTGAAATTAAAACTAAAACACCGCCAGAGATAGCAACGGCATAACCTGCGTAAGGACCGTAGGTATCCACCATTTTACCCGTTAACATTGCACCAATTGCAACACCGATATTTAACCCAGCAAGTAACCAGGTCATTCCTTCTGTTAATTTATTTTGCGGAACAATTTTCTCAACTAATGTCATTGCAATGATCATCGTCGGTGCAAAGAACAACCCTGAAATAAACACCACCACAGATAATGAATAAACCCCTACGACCCACCACATTGGTACAATAGAAAGAAACGTCATTAAGCCGCTGAGGAAGAGTAAGCGTGGCAAAGGTGTGTTAAAGGTTAACCCTCCAAATACGATCCCCATTGCACATGAACCGACTGCATAGGCCGATAACACTAAACTAGCCATCGCCGGTTGCTGTTGTAATTGAGCCAAAGTGACACTCAAGATATCCACACTGCCAACAATCACACCTAAAGCAATCATCAACACAATCAATAACTGCAATCCAACCATTGAAATAATTGATTTATTCGGCATTACAAGATGATCAGATACAACTACTTTAGGTTCAGTGCTGCGTTGTGAAATAAACAATGCCATCCCCACAGCGAGTAGAATCGCTGCAACCAGTAAACCCGCTTGAGGAAATAAAGCAACACTGATCCCGACAGATAACGGTGGGCCAACAATAAAAGTCGCATCATCAAATACGGTTTCTAATGAATACGCTGTTTGTAATACGGGCTGATCTTTATACTGTGCTGTCCACCTTGCCCTTACCATGGCAGACATACTTGGCATTGCTCCCGTTAACAGTGCCCCGATAAATAAGCCGATATCGGGTAATGATAACCACGTAGTGATGATGATAATAAAAACACCGAGTACACTGACAGCAGTTACCACCGGCAAGACGCGAAATTGACCAAATTTATCCACTAAGCGGGAGACTTGTGGAGATAGCAACGCATAAGTTAATACAAAAGTTGCAGAAACAAGCCCTGCCAAGGTATAGCTCCCTTTCAATTGTGCTAACAGGGTAATGATCCCGATCCCCATCATTGGTAACGCTAAACGTGCCAATAACCCTGCTATCACAAAGTGCTGGTTTTCTTTTGCCTGAAATAACTGCTGATAGCGACCTATCATATGAACTCCAAAATGAAATTTAATTATACATACGATACGTATGTATAATTATGATATAATCATACACATTGAATGTAAATAATTATACGCCATGTATGTAAGAGGTTTTTAATGGCAAGAAGAACACAAGCGCAAATGGCGGAAACACGTGCAAATTTGCTAACTACAGCACGAGAGCACTTTAGCCGACTCGGCTATGCAGAAACTTCAATGGATGAAATTGCAGCAAGCGTTAATCTCACACGCGGTGCCCTTTACCACCACTTTGGCGACAAACAAGGCTTATTTACTGCCGTTGTTGAGCAAATCGACTCACAAATGAACGCACGGTTACAAGGAATTACTCGCCATACTGAAGACTTATGGAACAGTTTCTGTCAACGCTGTCATGCTTACTTAGAAATGGCATTAGAGCCCGAATACCAACAAATTATTTTGCGTGACGCGAAAGCTGTATTAGGCAATTTTTTAGCTAAATCAAACTTACAGTGTACCGAACAGATTGAACGCTTACTTTATGAGCTTGCCAAAAAAGGCATTATTAAAGATATTGATACCCATGCATTGGCTTTTTTAATTAATGGCGGTCTCGCTGAAGCAGCATATTGGATTTCACAAAGTGATAGTCAACAGCGATTAAAGAAAAGTATCGCTGCCATCGATATCATGTTATCAGGGTTGTTACTCACAAAAGGCTAACTTTGCGTGGCCTTTCGCTGGCGCTGATATTTTATCAGTGCAAACAATATACTTGCTGTAAAAAAAACAGGAACTAGTAGTGTTAGTTCTAAATATACAAAGCGATTGAAACTAAATACATCCCCTTTCATGGCTAATTTATAGGCAAATGGTAAGGAAATACATCCTGAAACAATGGCAATCTTGAGTAATGCCATTAACTTTTTCGCATACTCTTGCTGCTGAATTGCAGATTGCCGACGGTAGTACTGCGTGTATTTTATCAACAAGTACAACGCTCCCAATAAAGAGCCAAGGTGTTGCAGTAATTTATAAATAGCAATTTCTTGGCTATCCGTCATGTTAAATACGACAAGCTGCAAAAACTCAGCGTGCCGAACAAAAGCCCCTGACTGATGAGTAAAAGCATCCCAGATAATATGGCTTGCCGCACCGATATAAAAGGAAAGCACGACAATACAAAATTGTCGAAATGAACCTACACTCCTGTTTTTCAAGGGAAATGGCACAGCATAGTGGAGATAAAAAACACTTTTTTGTACAAAAATAGTGATGAGTAAACATAATGGTAAGCCAGTATATAACCAGCCTATCAAGTCATGAGCCGTAGTGGCTGCCGAGTACCACATCATTGAATAAAATAGATCTGGGCTTAGGCTACCTAAAATTAAGGCAGGTAAGCTTAAAAAATGCCCAAATCGACTTTGTTTTATCGGAAAAACGACTGCAGGATGGGAAAAAGTCCAAGGCATGGTAAATTGCTCATTAACGTCATCAATAAGCCACTATCATGATAAATAAAACCCAATAAATATAGGCGAAATATCGGAAATATTTACTGGGATGATAATTACCTAAAGTAAAGCTTGGAAAGTCTGCTTTAATTTGTCTACATCTTGCTGAGTTGTTGACCACGAGGTACAAAAACGAATACACGTGGTTTCCGGTGTCGGCTTACAAATTAAGCTTAACTGATAGTGTGTTAATAATTTATTCGCCAGTGCATTTGGGAAAATAACGAAAACTTGGTTTGACTCTACGGGCGCAAGAAATTGGAATCCCTTTTCAGCAAAAAATGAAGCGAGTTGTGATGCCATCTCATTAAGATGACTTCCCAATTTAAAATACAAATCATCATTAAACAGTGGTTCGAACTGGGCGGCGAGCAGCCAACCTTTTGCTTGTAGCCCACCTTTTTGCTTAATACTAAAACGGAAATCTGATTGCAATGCAGGGTTTACAAGCACCAAAATCTCCCCAGTTAATGCACCTATTTTCGTTCCACCGATGTAAAAAATATCGGTCAACTTCGCGACATCTTCAATGGTTAAATCACTATATTTCGACATTAAACCAGAAGACAAGCGAGCACCATCCATAAATAACAGTAAGTTATGAGCGTCACAAACCTCGCGTAGCGCAACTAACTCTTGTTTACGGTAAACAGTGCCAATTTCGGTTGAATTACTGATATAAACAAGCTTAGGCTGGACAGTATGTTCATCATTATGTTCAGACAGCACCTTGATGATATGCTCTGGTGCGAGTTTGCCTGATGGTGAGTCAACAGTAATAACTTTATGTCCTGTCGCTTCAATTGCCCCCGTTTCATGAACGGCGATATGCCCACTATCTACGGTGATAACCGCTTGGTAAGGTCGTAAAACGTGGGAAATCGTTGTCAGATTAGTAATTGTACCGCCATTAAAGAAATGAATATCAGCACTAGGTTGGCTAATTCTTAATCTAATTTGAGCCGCGACCCTGCTACAAACCTCATCAGTGCCATAACCTTTGAAACGTTTCCCTGATAAATCATTTAAAGTCTGCATAACTGCAGGGTGAGCTATTTCATTATAATCATTTAAAAAGCTATACATTCACTTACCTACCAATACCTAGTTATATTAATTTATAACCATCATTTATAGGTGCATCTAATTTATTATTCAATGATATTTTTTCTATATAAATACTAAATTTAACGATTAGTATTATTTAATCTACTGAGATGAAATATTAAGTCATTCATGGTCTATTTAATTGATAAATTGGAATATTGTAAAAGGCGAATTTAAGGTTGAGAACGCCTAAACGTCAAGTTATAGCGGTAAGGCCCTAACAACGGGTGTACACCTGATTTAATACGACGTACTCCATGATAATTTAACCGTGACCGACCGCCCCATACCAAGACATCCCCATGTTCTAAATAAACAGCGATTTTAGGCGCATCACGGGTTGCCCCACCAAAATCAAATATTGTGGGTAGCCCTAAAGAAAAAGAAACAATTGGATGAGTGAAATCAGCTTCGTCTTTGTCTTGGTGCAATGACATTGCAGCGCCAACTGCATACCGGTTAATTAAGCAAGCATCAGGGATAAAATGTTCGAAGCCAGCGGTACTCGCTGCTGAAGTTGCCAATTGAACAAACGAAATAGGCATAGGTTGCCACGGCTGGTTCGTGACAGGGTCACGCTGACTGTAACGATAACCCTTTTTATCTGTCACCCAACCCCAGTCGCCGCAGTTAGTCATTGCTGCCGACATTTGATAACCATTGGGTGTTGCCATATGCCTTAATGGATTAGCAGTAATAACGTTGCTTAATGACTGCAATAATGCATCACTTTGCCCCAGTAAAAAACCTTTGAGTAAAAAACCTTTGAGTAAAAAAGCCTCTGGTGCAATTTGTACGATATTATCTTCATCAGGAAATAACATATTAGTCACTAGTCACTTTTTTATAATCCAAGTGAATACTCTAATGGATATTAACACAGGAAAAAAGGTTGCTTAGCACAACAAATAAGCAACCTCCAAAATACCTTTAACGTTGATAAGCTAAAGTGACTTTTCTTGTTTCCGCTCGTTGGCTCGCCCACACACTGAGTAAAATGACAACCATACCAATAAATTGCAAGGTGCTAAGTTGTTGATTGAGATAAAACCACCCTAAAACCACCGCACTCACAGGGCTTAAGAAACCCAGTGACGCAACTGAACTTGGGCCTAATATTGCAAGCCCACGGAACCATAAAGCGTAAGTCAATGCTCCACCAATAAGCGTTAGATACCCCAACCCGATTAAATTTAATGAACTTAACGGTGGCAAAGCCGGCTCAAACACAATGGCAAATGGTAATAAAACTAAGCCTCCCGCAGTTAATTGCCATGAAGTAAAGGTTAAAGCGCTCACTGGTGGCTGCCAGCGGCGACTCAAAACCGTCCCTGCGGCCATTGAAAATGCGCCTGCTAACCCTGCAACAATGCCTAGAGGGTCTAAGGCGGCATTCGGTGTTAAAAGTAATATTGCTACCCCGAATACCCCCGCTATTGATGCGATAATGGATACCGCTGATAACCGATTATTTAACAACCAATAGCTTAGAAATAGTACAATTAATGGCTGTACGGCGCCAACCGTTGCAGCTACACCACCAGGTAAGCGATACGCAGCAATAAACAGTAACCACCAAAATAAAGAAAAATTTAAAACACCTAATATCACCACACGTAACCACCAAATACCCTCGGGAAGTTTTCGCAGCACGAGTATCAATAGTAACCCTGCGGGTAAAGCGCGCAATACCGCCAATGTTAATGGTATCCCTGCGGGTAACATTTCTGTTGTCACTAAGTATGTGCTCCCCCATACAATCGGTGCCAATGCAGTCAATCCTAAAACTGTTATACGACCCATATTTCTACTCTCTTAATTTATCTTGACCTCAAGATATGTGTATTTTACCTTGACGTCAAGATAAATAACCGCCATTATTTACCTATGGATAGAATAGATAAAATCACTCAACAGTGGGAAAGAGAACGCCCTGACCTCGATATTAGCCCAATGGGATTAATTGGTCGGTTGGGTAATGTCGCGTACCACTTAACTCGGGAAATGGAAAAGGTCTTCGCTCAGTTTGGTCTTAACCGTTCAAGTTTTGATGTGCTTGCAACTTTGCGCCGTGCAGGAGCCCCCTATACGCTAAGCCCAGGGGAAATGCTCTCAACGTTGATGGTTACATCGGGGACAATGACTAACCGAATAGACCAATTAGAAAAAGCGGGGTTAGTCATCCGCCATACCAACCCGGATGATGGCCGCGGTTTTTTGGTTTCATTAACAACTGAAGGCTTAACGCTAATCAACCAACTTATTGAAGTACATACACAAAACCAAGCTCGCCTCGTTGCTAAATTGTCACCACAAGAGCAACAAGCATTGAATCAGTTATTGCGAACATTCTTAGCGTCATTTGAGCCTAATGAAAAATAACACGCTGTCTTGAGCATAATACGAGGGGGAAATATCTCCCCCTCGTATTATTCATTGAATTGAAAAGGCAATGGCATTTGTAACCTTTCAAAACGGTCACATAAATAAACTAACTGTAATAGTACTTGGGGTTGTAAGTCACTGGAGGTAATCAATGGCTTAAACTGATTAGCCAACCAAAGAGCCCCCAAATCCTCAAGCGTTCTAATGACATACGCGATTTCATTTTGTTGAGTTTGGGATAAACATTGCCTTCCTGTACACGCTTGCGTTTCTAGTACTGAAAGTATCGGCCGAACAAGCTGGCTAGCTAACGTTAATTCAGGCACAAAAGCTTGGCTTTTTTGCTGTTTTTTCGCCATATATTCGATAATTTTATTAAAAAAACCGGAACGTTGCTTCTTACGTGGTGTACTTTCAAAGTCTAAGTAGAACAACTCAATGCTGTGTTCTTTTTTTAACCATAGCGTTTTAGGTACCAACTGAATCGCCTCTTGCGAATGATTTACCTGCACCGTAACAGCACAAATTGGCCATTGCTGTTTTGTAATAAAACGCAATTCTTCAATTTTATGGTCATCACTCCCTTGCCAGTTTAACCGTAAAAATGCTCGGTTTTTTTGTGAGTCAGTCACCGCCCATAAGACACATTGTTCTGTTTCATCCCAATAGAGTGGCTCATAGTCATCAATATGCAATAAAACGGGGGAAAACCTGTTGTCTTGTGTGAGTGTTGGCAACTCATTCGCCGCTAACTGCCAATCGGTATAACCAAATTCAGCTTTAATGTTAAGGTAATCATTGGTTGTTATCCCATTTTCTTGACTGCTAACGGCATAGCTTTCGCCAGTGGCTGATAATTTACCTTCCTCTGATACCCGTGGTGAATGCAATTTAAAGGGAGTTTTCATCAAACTCTCGGCGGTATGTTTCCATAACGCCAGTGTTTGCCAAACATTTTGTCGATTAAACGTTGGGTCAAGGTTATTACTACGACCTTGCGTGCATTGAATGATTTTTTTATTTTGTCGATCCCAAAAGCTCAATGTAGCACCAATCGCACCACTTTCGGTTTTCCACCAATTTGCATCGATAGGCAATAAATCAAATTCCATGGGGTGATTGCTATACTGCCGTCTTTGCAACCCTTTGAGCTCAATAAGCTGATGTTCATTTGCTACTGATAATTGATGCAAATAAGCTGATATTTCAGCTATCAACCGTAAAACTTGCCCTTCATCCATTGTAAAGTGCTTATCAGCTAGTCGTTTGACTTGCTGGCTAAGGCGTCTCATATAATTGGCTAAGCGAGGCAACCCTTCCGCACGCGCTGACATATTCAGTAATTGCAACTGGCTAGCACTGCTTTGGCTAATATGCGATAGCCCTTGTCGTAACATATCCTGAATGAATTGTTCTATTGAACTCATCACCATTTTATCATCTTGGCTAAGCACCTGTTGATGAGTTTGACTTGCGGTTAGTTCCTCAGGCCAACGCCACTCTTGGCCATGCTGAAGCATTAATTTTGCAATAATAGCAAGATGAACCGCATTTTTTTGTTTTTCGGGTAGTGATGAAATCATGCCCTGCAAACCACTACCACGCATATAAATAATTGGCTCATCATATTCTGGTAGAATGATTTTTAACTGGTTCGATTGCGCTTCATAAACTAATTCTTTTTCTTGCCACTCCTGTATAAATCTAAACGCTAAACGCATATCAGGCTTAGAAGCTTGCTTGAATAGGCTTTCTGGTAACAATGCTAATAATTCGCTTAGCACCGTTTCACTGGCTATCGGCTCCGCTGAATCAATTTCTGTGGTTGCATTCGATTGTACCCACAAAACGGCCGCTAAAATGTGTTTACAGCACCCTGTTGCTGGGCAATCACAAGTGGCTTTTTGGATCCCTTGTGCATCTAAAGAAACACGTTGCCCATCACTCGTGAATGTTCCAGCGTCTAAGTCTGTTGGGTTAACTTTTTGGTTTTCAACGTCTTTACGTGCACGTCGAAGTAACCCCACATTCGCAAATACGGCTAATGCATCGTCGTCATACTGTAAGTAACTGTTTTGCCAGTTCATTGCATGACCTCTGCTAACCATTGTGCAAAATGTTCCGGTGTTAATGCCGCAACATGCATCCCTCTATCAGCAAGTTTTTGGGCAATGTCAGGATCATAAACGGGCAGTGCCTCATCATCCAACGCCGCTAGACCCAATAACTTCACTTGTTGGCTATGTAGGCGTTGTGTGCAATTGAGTAAATGATTGAGGGCGCCCCCCTCTTCAAAATCACTGATTAAGCTAATCACGGTACGTTTTGGGTTGCGGATTAAACTTTCACAATATTGCATCGCTTTAGCGATATCCGTTCCGCCCCCCAATTGCACTGTCATTAACACTTCAACAGGATCATGAGCAAGGTGGCTTAAATCAACCACTTGAGTATCAAAAATTACTAAAGATACACGCACTGTCGGTAATGCCGCGAGTATACTCGCGCATACAGCCGCATACATAATAGAACTCGCCATCGAGCCACTCTGGTCCACACACAGGATCACATCCCACGGTAAGTGTTGTTGTTGACGAGAATTAAAATGAGGCGTTTTTATCACTAACCGTTGATTTTGTTTATCATAATTCTTCAAGTTGGCGGCAATAGTTCCTCGCCAATCAAAATTACGGCTGTTTGGAACCAGTGAGCGTCGAAAACGGTTACGCCGCCCTGTTAATGCATGACGAAATTGGTTACGCATTTGACTCAAAATATCATCCACCACTTTGCGTATAATATTTTTGACGGCATCACGGGTTTCTTCGTTCATCTTCCCGCGTAGGCTTAACAACGCTTTTGCGAGAGATTTTGTTGGCTCCATGGCATTTAGCGCTTGTGGGTCCTTTAATAAGCTACTGATCTCATAACGCTCTAATGCTTGGGATTGCATTCGCTCAAAGGTACTATTGGGGAACAATTTACGCGCTTGGTTTAACCAATTAACCGCCGTTAATTGAGAAGCATCTAAGGAACCATGGCGCCCAGCTTCTTGCTTTAAACCTCGGCGTTGGTATTCCCGACGATATAAAAAGTCCAAAGAGCGTTCTATTTTTAACTCTTCAGCACTAAAGACGGCCTGACCAAGTGCATTATCGGCATATTGCCCAAGTATTAAACGCCAGCGCTTAGCCAATTTAAGCTGTTCAGGGGTTAATATGACATTTTTCTGACTCATTATTTGCCTTCCTGAGTGCTAATAAGCCAATTTTGCAACCCCAGTTCAAGCAGCTGGCCTTGTAACTGTTGTTCGAGTTGAATCACTTGCATCATTTGTTGTTCATTAAATTCTGTTTGGTGCAATGTGAGCTCTTTTGCCTCAATCGCTAAGTCTTGTGCCACATATTGTGCCATTTGTGCATTTTGTTTTGGTGTTAGCTGGCTAAACGCAAACCGTAAATCAGGTAAAACCTGAATAAAACGCCCTTCATCCCATTCACTAAGCAACTGATTTAACATATCAATGAGTAATGGTATACGTAAGATCAACTCGGGTGCAGTTCGCATCACACCAATAAAATAGCCAATTGCCATTTCGGGATCACTACCAGTGCTGAACGCGCGTTTAATTTCCTCTATCAAGATGGTTTCATCAATTTTCGCCCCAAGGTAACGCAAAGCATCCACGGCACCTTTTAAAAGAGGCGCATGGTTTAACTGCCCTTCACAGCGGTCTAATTCATGATAAAAATCGATGCTATAATCATGATTTTTATTAATTTCAGGCATAAAAGTGATTAATTCACGGCAAGCAAGTAATGCTGAAAAATGGTGTTCCTGCTGCTGTTCATCCCCTTGTGTAATTTGTGCAAAACAATAAAACGCTTGTTGCAACAGGGCATCTAAACGTGCTTCGATAGCAAAACCATCTTCAATATCAAAGAATTGGCGCCCTCGCCACAGATGAACAAGCTTATGACCACAAACTATCAAGGATTCAAACTTTGCATCCTGTTGAATATAGCCATCCAACAATGAAAATAATGCAGGCATCCGTTGATGCAGCCCAATTAATGCAGCTTGCATAAGTAGTGCGACCGCACTTTGGCTTGAACGACTAACGCCTTGCTGTTCTAGGTTTTTTTCCATTTCAAACAAACGGTTTAGCGCGATAGTTTTTAATTGTGTTCCTTGTTCCGATAAGGCAATCAATTCCCCTTCAACATTGGGCGTCCACGCGTATTGCCATTCTTCAAACAATAAATCCATTTGGTTACCAGACAAAAAGTTTGGCCCAGATAGATGCTTCGCAAAATGGATATCAAGAAATGCTAATAAATGCAGGAATCGGCTACGCGCACGATGTTGTTGATTACGATAGACATCTAAGCGACTCACCTTACTTAAGGTGTCATCAAGCTTGAAACGAAAACTTTTTGCTATTTCATAAGTTTCAGTGACCAACGGAGGCGTTGCTGTCCCTTTGGGGATTTTCCCGAGTAAAAAGCCAGAGAAACAAGTTTTTATTTCCTGCCAAAGCTCAATTTGGCTTTCATCTAAGCTACCTTTGATAAAAACACTTTGTAACCCATCTAACAGATCATATCGCCCAGGGCCTGCATGCCCACGAAAGGCGGCAAGACGAATGCTTTGCTCTGCGGCCAGTTTAACCGATAAAAAACCAGGAGCAGCTTCAAATTGCTTTTCACGTAAAACATGCGCAACTTTAGAAAGATAGGCAACACCTAGACGATTTCGATAAGCTTGCGTAGGCTGGTTATCTCCCGCCATCTGCGCTTGGCGTTGTTGTAACAATGACAACCATGATTGTTGGTAAAATGCAGGGGACGGCATTCCTGATGCATAGCCATTTAATGCATCGAGTTTGTCATAGCTATAGCGAATGAACCAAGCCTTGTCTTGTTCACCCAGTTTTTGCTGTTGGATAAACGTTTTTTGTTGTGCCGCAGAAAGCTTAAATTGTTGTTTGTGAGCCACTTCCAACCCTTCAAGAAGAGCAAGGGTATGGAAGCCCCCCGTTACCACCACAATTTTAGCCTGTGGATGTTGGGCTTTAATGGTTTGGATATGTGCTTGCATATATTGCTCACGCTGTATAGAACCTTCTGACTCAAGGACTTGGGGTTCATAATCAAGTCGTGCCAATGCACACCATATAAAGCTGTCCATAAAAAATGCAGGCCAATCTGCCAGTTGTTCAATCGTTCTTAATTCAAAAATTTGTTCCCATAATTCATCATGGTCACGGCAACCACTTTTCTCCGCAAGCTGGCTAATAAATAAGCTATGTACTAAGTAACGCTCTTTCTGCAAACTTTGAGATTGCATATCATTAGCTTCGTCTTCATTAACTTGCGCTGTCCATGGTAAGTCAATAAAACGTAGCTGGGCTTGGTATTGCTGACCTATTTGTAAAGCCTGCCATTCAGGGGAATACTCACAGAATGGGAAATAGGCAGAGCGAGTGACAGCGTCACTTTTATCATCTGTCTGTGTCGGTTTTAATTCTGTTTGTGCCATAATGGCGACGGGTGGCTGGGTATCATGATGTAATAAGCTCGTCAGTAGCTCATTAAAACTATCGGGTCCCTCGATTAAAACATAGTCAGGTTTGATTTGTTCAATCAAAGACAACGTGCTGTATGCACATGCGGGACTATGATGCCGAATAGGTGCAAAGTAGATACCGGCTGATTCAAGTTGTTGCCTGTCGTGTAATGCATTTTCAATGCGTTCTGGTAAAGGTATAGATAGCAAGCTCACCGCTGATTTCCCTAAGGGTTATTCGCCTTGAATGGCCTTTGCTGATTTAATCATCGTGACAATAAGTGGGTAGAACCATAACGGCTCTACCCTTGTTATGAAAACTTATTGCCAAAATGCCCTCGATGCATCAAAAAAAGCTTTCCAGTCTTGGCTATGTTTTGCCCTTTCTCTCGCGACATTATCAATGTAATAACGCATCCGTTTAATATCATCAGGGTTATCTTTTAAAACCACACCGATGAGCTGCCGTGCAACTGCTCCTGCATTGAGCGTACCATCGCCTAAGTAATGAGCTTCAAGCGCACATGCATAAGCAATATTAACGGCCTCGGCTGTCGACATAACCGCGTCTGGCGTTTTAATATTGCCTCCATCTTTAGTATTTCCTGAGCGCAATTCTTGAAATGTCGTAACCAACAGCTCGATCACGTTGCTTGGGATTGTCACTTGACCGTTCAGGTCAGCTAACTCTGTGGCTAATTGCTTATTAATCAGTTCAATTTCAAATGCAGGGTCTTGGATTGGCCGCACGGTTTCAAAATTAAATCGGCGTTTTAGTGCTGATGACATCTCATGAACACCGCGATCACGCAAGTTCGCTGTACCAATTAAATTAAAGCCTTGTTTCGCGCTGATCCGTGCATTGTCTTTCATTTCAGGGATCATCATTTGCTTTTCTGACATCAAGCTCACCAGCACATCTTGTATTTCAGGGGGGCAGCGTGTGATCTCTTCAAAACGCACAATTTTACCTTCTTGCATACCTTGGTATAACGGCGAACTAACCAGTGCTTTCTCCGTCGGGCCTTCCGCCAATAGCAATGCATAATTCCATGAGTACTTAATGTGATCTTCTGTTGTGCCCGCGGTTCCTTGAATGGTTAAACCTGAATCACCACTAATTGCAGCAGCTAATAATTCAGATAACATGGATTTTGCCGTCCCGGGTTCCCCTACTAGCATTAGTCCTTGCTTACCTAATAACGTCACAATTGCACGGTCAACCAAAGCATCATCACCGAAAAACTTTGCAGAAATATTGAGTGATTCATCACCTAAAATAAATTGCCTAACGGCACGAGGTGAACGCAGCCACCCTTGTGGTTTCGGGTTTTGTTTATCCGCTTCGGTTAAACGTGCCAATTCATCGGCAAAACGAATTTCTGCGCTTTCACGCAGAACATTCCCTTGTGTTGTTTTATTTTTAGTCATTCCAAAATCCTACGTTAAACCCGCTTACCAAGGTGTTTTCTTTTCCCACTCAGGGTCAAAACCTGCACACGCATCCGCAACTTTTAAATAATCCGCATAGCTTTCAGCTAATAAAATAGGCGGGATATCTTTTAACTCGATATAGCTGCGGTTCCATGAGCTTTGTTGTGATTTTTCAAAGCTTAGTGAAAATAAGACGGCTGGGATATTTTCCTCTGGCACATAGCTACCACTAAACTCGATATAGACATAAAAACCTAAACTAGCGAAATGTTTTGCATAATGGGTAAAGCTTCCACCATCTTCCGCTTGCCCACGTTGGTAACCCATTTTTGTCAAGACGCCACGCAAGGTATAGGTGTCGGTTAACCAACCTTTACGATCTTCAATTTCAGTTAATTTCAGATCCAGATCAGGGATTTTATGTTCCATCTGCGAGAATAAAAATTTCACTTTGGGGTTCTAGGGATTTTCCCCTCTAAAGTAACATAAATCGCCATACTCACCATATTTAAAGGCATACAAAGGTGGGTTACTTCTCCAAAGTATGGCAAATTATGAGGTTAACAACCCCTTAAACTTAATTTAATTCCTATGGCTATAAAAAACGAACTATCAATTCTTACCAAAGCTGAGCAGCTTGATCTATATTCTCCGCCGCTATTATCACTTGAACAACAACGATTGTATTTTACGCCAAACGAGATCGAGTTAACAGAGTTGAAAAGTATTCGCCTAAGGAACCACCGATGCTATTTCATTGCGTTATTAGGGTATTTTAAGTCTAAGCCTGTGATTCTTTCACCTAGCTTTAACCTCATCTTTGACGATATGCAGTTTATTTCAACGCAAGTTCAAGGAGGCAAAGGGATCAGGCCTTTCAGCATTAATAAGATGCAGCGTGACCGTATATATCAAAGAATACTGAGGTTATTAAACTATCAGAAATGGGACGAAAGTCTGCACTTTGCGCCGCTGTACGAACATCTTGTTATGGTCGGCAAAGCTTGGCTTGAGCCTCGTTATCTATTCGATGCAGCCGCTGAATATCTAGCAACGCATAGAATTGCCATCCCTAAATATACTGTCTTACAAAAGCTTATCAGTCGTGTTATCCAACAGGTCAAGAAGGCGTTAAATAATAAGCTTCGTATTCATGTTTCATCTGAACTACACGGATTTCTAAATACTATTATCGATGACAAAGATGGGCTCTCCTTAAGCCAGCTTCGAGCCGGTGCAAAAAGCGTTATGGTGACAGAGCTAAAAAAAGAACTGACGGTGTATCATCAGTTACAGCCTTATACAAGACAGATTGATAATGCTGTTAAGGGCTTAGCCTTATCGTCTAAAAACCAACAACACTTCGGTGAAATGGTGGATTATTATGGCAGTAAACTAAAACGCTTTAAGCGTCCACAGCAACACCTATGGTTGCTGTGTTTTCTGACTCAACGCATACGGCAAAGCCTAGAGCGATTGGCTGATGGGTTTATTCATCATATCCGTAAACAACAAGAAGCTGCGCATGCGTTTGCCCAACAGGCAGTGTTTGACTCATGGAGGTCAGCTGCAGACAATGTCACCAAAGCCGCAGAATTACTGCATCTGTTTGTTGATGACAGTATCGACGATAATCAACCATTTGCAACGGTTAGGCAACAAGCATTAAGTGTAATGAATAACCAAGATATAGAAACGCTATGCCTGTACTTAAAAAAGCAAAAACGCACGGTAGAAGAATATCAATGGCAATATTATGATGATCAAAACGGGTTAATTGAGCAGTTATTAAGGCCCGTGTTTCTATGTCTTGAATGCCAAGCAGGTAAAGGCTCAGAAGCATTAGTGACCCAGCTCAAAACCACAAAAACAGAACTATTAGCAGGTAATACATTGCAAACAATGGATAGTACACTTATCCAACAAAAACATCGTCCATGGTTAATTAACAAGGATGTTGTTCATCCACAGCGATACGAATGGTTGCTTTACCGTCAACTGGCTTCTCGGCTTAATGGTCGAATTTACTTATCAAACGTCACTAAATATCGTGCGCTAGAAGACGACTTAATTGCATCGTCAATACAGCCTGATCTATTGGCATCATCAACATTGGAAAAGCTAAAGCAGCCGATTCAGAAGCTACTGCAAGTAAAACAAATACGCTTAACAACATCCCTAGAAGATGTTGCTCGTCACATTGATAATGGTGATAACCGCAATGTGATCATGAAGAGCCGAAGTGGCACACGATGGCGACTGCCAGTTAAAGGCTCCCAATCACTTGTCAACAACCCTTTCTTTAAACAAATGATCCCCGTCAGTATTGCTGATGTGTTGCGTTATGTTGAACAAGAAACCAACTTTATGCAATGCTTCGCACACGTGCTGCCAATACAAAAACAAGTAGGCGCCAATCAGGATGATTTATTGGCTATTCTAATTGCGAATGCGACACATCGCGGCGTATATGGGATGGCACAAATATCTGATCGCAGTTATGAGCATCTAAGCACTATACAAGCTAATTATATTAGGCCTGAAACCTTGCAAGAGGCTAGTGATATCATCAATAACGCAGTAGCGGCACTCCCTATTTTCCGCCACTATCACATCCAAGAAGACGTCCTGCACGCCAGTACCGATGGGCAAAAATTTGAAACTCACCTTGAGACTTTTAAAACTCGCTACTCCTCGAAATACTTCGGCACCAACAAAGGTATTACGGCCATGACGTTAGTTGCCAATCATAGTGCGTTAAATGCCCGTATCATAGGATCTAATGAGCATGAGTCCCATTATATTTACGACTTACTACAATCTAATACTAGTGATCTTAAGCCAGATGTCCTCTCAACCGACACCCATGGTGTTAATCATGTTAATTATGCC
The DNA here is from genome assembly GCF_033681625.1 of Providencia sp. PROV109. Taxonomy (NCBI): domain Bacteria; kingdom Pseudomonadati; phylum Pseudomonadota; class Gammaproteobacteria; order Enterobacterales; family Morganellaceae; genus Providencia; species Providencia sp. PROV109. The sequence continues at coordinate 2,408,270 of NZ_CP096320.1, read as the reverse complement.
TTATTGGATTTATGCGGTTATAGTTTTGCGCCTAGGTATGCTCAGTTCACCAGTGTGATCAATGACCTATTTAACGTAACTGAAAGCGACGACGGAAACACGCATCTGGCGCTGAAAAAGCCGATAAAAATGAATGTGATTGAAGAAGGCTGGCAGGATATTCAGCGTATTGTGTTATCCCTTCAAGAAAAACGCACAACACAGGCATTGCTAGTACGCAAATTATCTGGTTATCCATCTAGACACCCTATATTACAAGCATTAACGGAATATAATAGGCTCATCAAAGCCCAATATTTACTTGATTATATTGATGATGCAAGTCTGCGCCAATATGTTCAACGAGCACTGAACCGAGGCGAAGCCTGGCATTTCCTCAGGCGAGCTATTGCATCGGTCAATCGTGACCAGTTCCGTGGAAAAAACGAATCAGAAATAGTCGTCTGGAACGAGTGTGCCCGTTTGACGGCAAATGCTATTATCTACTTTAACTCGATGATCCTAAGTCATCTATTACTGCACTTTGAAGAAGTTGGTGACGAGGAAAAAGCAGCAATAACTCGACAAGTATCACCCGTTGCATGGCAGAACATTAATCTGAGCGGCACTTATCAGTTCGCTAGTAACCGCAAACTACCTGATTTACAGGAAATAACTAGGCCTATTGTTGAAAATGAAGTCTAAAATGAAAGGTAACCCAGCTCCACAAGCCATTAACTGCGAGGGTTGTGGCGATTTATGTTACTTTAGAGGGGAAAATCCCTAGAACCCCGTATGGGTATTTTCTTCCCAAGAAGAAAAAGGTAAATGGCAGGTATGACACTGCGCATCATAATAATGGAAGATTTTCGGCACGTTATTTTTAGCTGTATAGCTTTGTACATGAATAGATTTAGGAAAACAAACGACTTGGCAACTCATACAACCAGTACAACGTTTTTCATCTATCAAAAATTGGTTATTTTCAATTTCTATCGCATGCTCATCACACATCTTGGCACAAGCGCCACAAAGAATGCATTTTTCCGTGTCTAATTCGACCTTAAACCAGCTATCTTCAGGGTAAAATTGTTTTCTTGCATTTAATCCTGTTTTCACCTGGCCCTTATCTAACGGCTTTGAATCCAATTTTTGACGAAATAGCATCATCCGACGACCGCTATCGACTTGTTCAGGCTGAACAATACGTAATTGCCAAATAGGTTCTTGTAATGTTTTGAGTTTTAAATTTAATGCCGCAATCGTTGGCAACCATTTATCAACCCAGGGTTCAGCAATTTGCATACCACGAATACCATATTGCCGGTGCCAAACAATCAGTTCGTCCGCATTAGCAATCGGCTCATCATGGTTTACTATCAAAAATTCCCCTTGATAACTACGTTCATGGGGTTTGATATTTTCAATGGCATCGACAGGGCAAGCAAATAAACAATTACCACATTGAAAACATAATTCATTATTAATTTCTGCATCCATATGGCTAAATGACACAGCACCAACAGGACAACTGGTGGCACAATTATCACAGATGCTATTTTTCAGGCGTTTTCTTACGCACTGACCGTTAATTATGGGTTCAGGAGGCAGCTCTAAACTAATAAAACGTCTCATTGCTCTACACTCTCCCGTTACAACAAAAATAACTTATTTAAAATTGTTATATTTAATAGTTAAATTCTAGCATTAATTTTTACACTATTTTAGTACTACACTCTGTAAATAAAGATGATTTGGGCTAAATAATTACTTAAAAACCACAAAACTCTCTGTATTTTGGAGCCTTGTGGTTTACGCCTCCTATCTAACTCGCTTTTTTCATATAATTATCAACAAGGTTGGCAGGCTCCCAATTCTTCTGCAAATGTTCAATATCCTGAATACCAATACATTTTTCTTCGTCTTGTAGGCGTAGTGCCGCTAACGTCTCCACTAAATGATTCAATTTTTGTTGGATGGAATGCTCATTTTGCCCCTCTAAAGACCGCACATGAACTACTGTGGGAGCTATCGTATTCGGATACTGAAATATTTTTACACTACGTCCCTGCTCTGAAGTATAAATATATCGAGTTGCATTACTTCGGTGGTCAGGCTCTTCTCGAATAACGTCCTTATTAAAATTAATGAGGTAAATCGTGTTTTCACCGCCAAGGCTATATAGTGAATTCCAGCCTACAATTTCGCCATTAATAATAAAACTATTTTTTCCGCTAGCGTCTGTTAACAACCCATTTGAACCATTAGAGATGAAGACATCATTCCCTTCACCACCATATAAATTGGTATCACTTGTTGATGCATAAAGAACATTATTTCCGTAAATACCATCTGGAATTGAAATGGCTCCAGTTACCGCTTGCGCTTTAAATACCCGCCCGACCCCACTTCTATCCCAAACTTTTTGTTCTGGTCCCCTTGTCCGAATAAACAAGCGCCTAAATGGTGTATTTTCACTAATATGTATATTTTTTGTCTTTGTATCAAGAATTGATGAAAAGCTTAACTCGTTAGAAAAATTTTTAAACTCATCCATAGGGTGCCAAATCTGTTCTGGCGCTAATTCTCTTTTATATTGGCGCTGTTCAGCAAGGTAGCGAACTAAATGTGCCATACCATCATTATGAATATGGACTGGCATATGGGAGGGTAACCGCTGATGATGATAAACTTGATTATTGCTATTTTTATTATTTTGGGGCATTTTTACTTTGACTGTGCGCAAATTAGATTGCGATGTGTAAAGATGATAAGTCTCTCCCCGTTCGTCTATGACCTCATACTGTGCTTTAAAATTAAATAAATGAATGTTATTAAATCCAACTTGATCTAATATTTCTGTATTACCGCCCCCTTTACTTCCATCAATTAAATAGTGGTCATCCCCTTCTTGTCCATCAAGTTTGTCATTACCCAAGTCAGATAGAATTAAATCACTATTTTCACCACCATATACATAATCATCACCGTTACCTCCATACAAAACATTCACTCCTCCATTTGAAATAATAATATCATTACCTTCCCCTGAATTTATGATATTTCCTATCATGCTGTTGTCTTCAATTAGGTCATCACCATTGTTTGTATCTAGAATAGGATAACGAAAATTATATCCCTTAGGAATTTTTATGTAATCATCATTTACTGTTGGTAATTCCAAACACTCAATTGGTTCAATGTTATGAGAATCCTGTCCCATTTTTATCCTAAACAAATTCGCATGGCCGTCTTTAATATAAATTTCTTTACTTATTGGATATGATAAATTAATGAAGCTAATTTCAATTTTTTCATTACTGAATTTATCATATAAAAACATTGATGTTCCCAATGTCTTGATATCAAGCCCATTCTCATAAGGTAATAAAATGGTCATATCAAACTCATCTTCCATTTCTGGTTTAATATTTGAAAAATCAAAAATTATTTTACCTTGAAAAATCTGATCTGGGTTAACTTGATAAACATCTCTTCCTTTAGTAACCATGATATGACTGTTTCTACTGACCATTAAAAGGTGGTCATCATTACTCTTTCCTTTATATTCTAACTTACTCGCTAAACCATGAAATTTAAAATATCCCCATAAAGGTTGACCATATATTTTATTATCAACTGAAATTGTTTTTTCACTCTCATCGATACTTATTGTAGAGCTAGCGCCTCCCTGATAAGTAATATTAAAAATATTTTCACTTATAATGTGTGAAGCACTTGAATCCAAATGGTTTAGCTTAGTATTTAATACAAATCCGTCCTTTGTATATAATTGATATCTATGAAATATTTCCCTACCATTATTATCTATTTTATACGTGTTTTTTAAAGTAACATTCAGCGTTAAAACTTTAATTTCTGGCTCTGCCGATTTCATTTCAATAGTTAATATGAGATCATTACCAGAAATACTAACACCCTTTATTTCGTTTAACGTATACCCTAAATTTACTCGACTTTGACTTTCTGTATTTTCAATGATCACCGCTGATAATTCTAATAAATCATTATTTAATTCATCTTGATTATTGTGCCAATCAATACGACGTAAAAAATAGCTATCATTACCTTCTCCACCATTGGCTATCCCTGATTCAAATATCAACTGGTCATCTCCCTCCATACCATGAATAAAGGCAAATGTAGCTCCAGCATCTAATGTGTTAGATTCTTTAATACCTAATAATTCCGCTTTCGACGAGCTATCTCCAATTAGCATCACATCATGAACATTACGCAAATGAATGTTCTTAATTTTGTGACTATTGAAGGCCACTACTGACGTTCGATTGTTCAAATTGATATCAATTTTACTCTTGAATGGAATATCTTTAATGATTATGGTATTATTACCTCCATTCCCATCAAAGTAAATTTCGTTATTTTCTTCGACGTCATGTTCAAATAATAATGATAAGTTTGTAATATCATCTTTTTCTCCTCCAACGAGAAGTTTACTCCCTACATTGATATTAAATAAGTTTCTTGAGTCTTTTTTCCCAATGATAATGTCTGTTCCATTCCCTGAGTTAAAACTAATGTTTTTTTTCTTTGCTTCATTTTCATATCGGTAGCCAATGTTTTGCATACCTTCATAAATAACTCTAGGCTTCTCACTTAATAATTCCCTTGCAATATCAACAGGCTGGTTTAAAAATTCATTTCCTAGCCTATTCACCCTGATATCATTATTTATATCAGGGTGAATCGTATTGGTATAATTATTTCTGGATTGAAATAGCCGTAACTCTGATGCTGATAATGAACTTAGTTGTGTAGCAACTGACTGCTTTTTCTTTATATTGTAAGAATTAATTAGTTCCTTTTTATGTAAAAATTGTTTTAGTAATAAACTATCATACTCAGGATTAAGTACAATAATATCGTTGGCAACCTCCTCGCCAATATTTTTATAAGCAATAGGAGCTGTTTTATGCACAAGCCTAAAACGATAATTAAAATTCAGTTCATTAACTCTCTGTGTTTGATCGCTTTTTACCCAACGTTTATCGTGAGGGTCATATTGATAATTTTCCCGAATAAAATTAATTTGCTCTATGGTGTAGTAAGGCCCTACTTCATCGCTATCAATATGACGAAGAGGTTCACTTTTATCCACATCCGCAAACTCTGTGCTATTAATTATTTTTGAGTTATTTCTATAATAAATATAATATTTTATGTGCTCAGCAAGGATCGGTTTACCAACCAATTGTAAGTGTTCATCAAAACCCTGATATAAAAATGACAACTTGAACGCATCTAAATCTTGTTGCCAATTTATATTTTTGAAGTATGTTAAATACTGTTTATAACTAAATCGATTTAATATATTGTCTGATGGGGGAAAACCAAGTGCAGCACGAATACCTTCTCTGGCTTTTTCATCCCAGTCTAGAGAGTCACCGAGCTCCTCTTCAATTTTTTCTACTGCACGAATACCTGTATATACCATCCCTCCAATTAATAAGGAACCCGCAACAATTAAACCAACAACAGGTATTACCGATGATCCAATAATTATACCAATCATGGTTACACCAGCCACAACAATGTTGGCAATTGACAAAGAACCATTAACAATTAAGTCTTGGCGCTCTTTATCATTTGTAACCTTATCTAGCTGTTCAAATGCTTCACAAGCTTGATATATATCTAACCCCATTCCAATCAAATTAAATATAATTGTAATACGAGCTGTAATTTTTGATGATGCATTAAATGACCCGGCTTGTTTGTAAGCCAGCTTAAGTAAAATTGGCTGTAAGACCATATCCCCATAATTAAAGAAGGCATTTGCGCAGACCAAATCAAGGTTTCTCTGTATTTCTCGCCTTTCTTTATCTGATAGATTAGGATTATCTAATTCATCTATTAACTGGTAGACAGAATTGATCGTTAAAAATATTCCTGTAGAACCAACTCCTTGTCCAAAATAATTAGCTATTTTGGCATAGGCTGGTAATTTAATACCAATGCGCCGTAAATCCCCCACCGTTTTATCTACACCAGCTTGACTATCAAGTTGTGATCCCTGAATAATTTGCAATTGTTCATGTAGTACTGCCCGTGGTTGGATCTCTGAGTTAACATCAATGCGTCGTGTTATTTGGTCATTTTGCAAACTCTTATTAAGCATTTTAATGAGATTAGTATCTTTTAGATCCTCAGTTAAAAAGGTTAGTTGGAACGCTAATTTATCAGGGTCAAATTTAACATCCCCCTCCCAGTTAGGTACCTGAATATGTTTAAAATCTAGTGGCTCACCATTTATTGTTGCCCCAATATCTCTAAGTTTATTTAATGATGTTACCTGCTCGCCAAAAGTAACTTCCGTATCATCAATCACTGATATTGCTGATGACTTAAAAAAAATATCTAGCTCACTCATTATGCTTTGCCGCATCCTGAGGTATACTTCACTCTCTGTATTTATGATTTGCACTTCACCAAACAAGGCTTCACCTACTTTGTGCTTAAATCCCGCAATATTTCCTCTGGTTGATACTGAGCCATCCTCTTGCGTTATTTCTTGGTTAATATAATCATTAAAAACATTAGATAAGTGTTTCTTTGCCTGACTAAATTCTGAGTGACCAATAACAAGCTCGACGCCTGTCGTATCAGATAAAGTCAAAAAATACTTATCATTACGTGAATAGCTTGTAATTGTATATATTTCCTTATCACTTTGAAAAGTGATAATCTGATTATTTTCCATATTATCAAATAATAATATATGAGATTGCTCATTTATTTCATTAGAAACAGCCCCTAATAAATCAAAATTAGATTGATATATTTCATCAAATTTATTGAGCACTCCCTGCTCTTTACTGGTAATATTACTTAATTCTTTTTTCCGTATTAGCTTGGTTAGAACTTCAAATTTTTCATTAAGTTGCAAACTTTGTTCGTCAGTTAAATTGCTATGCTGCAAAAAGTGTAAAAGGTAGATATTCTCAAATGAATGCATTTCAACTGGCAATTTATTTACTGCAACATCGAACCCCTCTTTATATGATAACTGAGATAATGCTGCATAATTAGATTTTAGTTTTTCATGTAAATCTAAAATTAATCTAAATTCTTTTTTTAATGACTTTTCGTTTCCAAATGGGGTTTCAATATCTATATAGAGCATTAATAAATCATCAATATATTGATTATATTCTCTTAATTTTATTGGATCTTGGACTAGTTTTAAAACTTCTGCATGATTAAAGCCTTGCCCACTAGGAAATAACGCACTCAAACGGTTTATAGACTGCTGACTTAGGTAGTTTAGTTTTTCAGGTTGGTGGCTTAAAAACTCTAAAACCCCCTTTGCTTCAATAGCTTGCTGCTTAACCCCAGTGGTGTCATCATCAATAAATATTAAATCCAACATCTGAGAAAAATTATTTTCATTCTCAGCATCACAAATTGTATTAATTTTTTTACTAATAATGGGATCATATGCTGCGATATTTAATTTTTTCTTATCGATACCTCCATCTTGTAATGAAAAATACCCTTTCAAGTAAGAATGTCTATCAATGTCAATGTGGTCTACGAATAAATTACCTATACTAATATTTTCAAGTAATGACCTTATTTTTTGTCTTAATTCAAAATTACTCCCTAAAAAAACTTTAGTATATATTCCATTTATTTTAAGCTTACTCGTTAATTCCTCACTAAAAATCACCTTTTCATCTTTAGTTAACAGTGCCTTTTCATCAGTTAAATATAGAATAATATTTTCTGGCATTTTAAAACTATATCTTGTTTTTAATACATTTAATGAGTTAGCATAATGTTGAATAAAACCAGGTTCAGAGTGAAGATTATCTATTAATATCCACTGTTGTTTAGATGCCTTTAGTAAATTTTCTGGGTCGCCATACTCTGAGAAAAACTCCATTGTATTCGGGTTTAATTGAAATAACAATGCACTATCAGGGGAGTCTTTAACTAGATCTTCTGCATATTTTTTACCGGCAACACCTCTTCCTGAACGAATAATAATTTTTACAGTATCATTGTTTTTTTGCAGTTCAGCATTCATATCGCCTTTATTAATCATTAACCATAATGGTGTTTCAAATATTCCAACACTTTCATACTCACGAATTAGTTCAGTTCTAAAATGACTATTAAACTGTATATCCTTCATATTTAATTTTTGTTTAAAAATAGCGTATGCATCATGATTAAAAGCTACTTTTTTAATTAAATCAATGTCGATTTTATACTCATTATTTGGGTCCCTAAAAATATCCATGGCAGTAGAATGCTCATCCTTTATTAATTGCCAGACTTCTAGCTCACCACTTCTTAGCTCATCGATAAAATATAAGCTGGCATGCTTGCCATTAATATAAGCTTGTTGATTAGTTTGGTTAATATTAATTTCTAACCGCCAATTTTCAGTTGATTGCATTTCCCCCGTTAAACCATATGGCCAAGTTATTTTATTACTGTTTTGCGTAATACTGATGATTCGATTATAACCCACAACTGGAAGGTATATTCCATGCTTAGCTAATTCGACACTTGCCCTAAACACAAAGTTTTCATTTACACCGCCGAGTCCTAATTGGCAGCCTGCCAAAACAATCTTATTAGGTGGATATGCCTTCAGCACATGATTTTTAAGATACTTCAACCCTGCAATAACTTGGTGGGCTTGGTACCCTTCAAACTGACTCTGCTGGTTACGTCCATTATACTTACCATGGCCAATCACCGCCCAACGTATTTTCCCGTTAACTTGAGTTTGTAAATCACCATGTAGCACTTTCCACTGTTCATTTGCAATATCAAACTGTATAACAAGCGAATTATTGGGAAATTTCGCTAATAATCGTCCCGTTAATTTGGCCGCAATATCATCACCTCCTATTTGAATTAAAACGTGATAATCATATGTAGAGTCACTTGTTGGCTTACTCATTAAATGATGAGTAATTTTAAGCCTTGTAAATTCATCTATAGGATTATGCCAATTAGATATATTTTTAAGTTCGGAGGACTGCTCCCCTACTAATGGACTGCCATCTATGTGTTCCGTTAAAAATATCAAATCATCATCTTTATTAATTATTTTATCATTAGTTTTCTTATCATTTACATTTATCATCTGAATTTTCTTTCCATGTCAAATTAAAGCCCACCTTCAACTTAACAAGATTGCCACATCAGTAAAATATATAAAAAAACAATTAAGATTAACTACAATTAACAACGCTCAAGATAATTTCACTATTAAAATATAAACCATCAAATCGATATGATACACAATCATTTTAAGATTATATTATGTTTACTTGTAATTATATTATATGCATGTAATTATTTGGATTCATTTCTACTGTCTACGAAGGCCATATATGAACAATTTCGAATTTTATAACCCCACTCGTATCATGTTTGGTGAAGGTAAAATCAGTGAACTTGACCGAGTTGTCCCTAAAAATGCTAAGGTTCTTATTTTATTTGGCGGTGAAAGTGCAAGAAAAACAGGAACCTTAAATGAAGTTGAGCAAGCTTTAGGATCTCGAGCATTCGATCATTTTGGTGGAATTGAGGCCAATCCTCGTTATGAAACATTGATAAAAGCTGTCGATAAAATTGAAAAAGAAGGTTTCGATTTCTTGCTGGCGGTTGGTGGTGGATCCGTCATTGATGGTGTTAAATTTATCGCAGCCGCGGTAAATTACCCAGGCGATAAATGGGAAGTGGTCACAAATAGAGGCACTACTATAAAAACTGCGCTGCCCTTCGGTACAGTGTTAACATTACCTGCTACTGGTTCCGAAATGAACAAGGGTTCTGTAATTACTCGTGAAGAACTGCATTCTAAACTTGCTTTTATGAGCGACCATGTATTTCCTCAATTCTCTATTCTTGACCCAGTAAAAACCTATACTTTACCGACTCGCCAAATAAGTAATGGTGTTGTTGACGCTTTCGTTCATGTTATTGAACAATATTTGACTTACCCAGTGAATGCTTACGTACAAGACGCATTCGCAGAAGGCTTATTGAAAACATTAATAGAGATTGGACCTAAAGCGCTTGAGACTCCAAAAGATTATGATATTCGAGCCAATTTAATGTGGACAGCCACCTTGGCTTTAAATGGTTTAATTGGTGTTGGGGTACCACAAGACTGGTCTACTCACATGTTAGGCCATGAAATCACTGTGCTGTATGGTTTGGATCATGCACAAACACTCGCTATTGTTCTACCATCCATGCTGACGGAAAAATTAGCCCAAAAACAGGCCAAATTAGTGCAATATGCAGAACGAGTTTGGGGAATTACGTCAGGTTCTGACCAAGAGAAAGCATTAAAAGCCATTGAGTTAACTCGAGAGTTTTTTGAAAAAATGCAAGTGGGCACTCGTTTTAGTGACTACCAATTGACCCAAGAGGTTATTGAACCATTAGTTAATAGTTTAGCTGCACATAATATGGTGAAATTAGGTGAGCACCAAGATATTAGCTTAGATATTAGTCGTCGAGTTTATACGGCCGCTTTATAATCTCCACCTCTCTCGAAAAGGTGCATACTTGCACCTTTTTCTTTTTTATCACCCAAAGTCCTTTTCCTTATAACTCATTTAAATTTATCGGTTATTATAACAGCATATAACGTTTAATTGGCTAGATTGTATTTCATATTGCCAGATTTTTAATTGAGAATGGCACATTAGCATCAGCAAAATATTGTTTTCAATTTTGAGCATTAATCACCATATCTCACCACTGTAAATTTAGGTATTTTATAGCTTACAGATAGTCCGAAACAAATATATAACAACAATTAATAAGTTAGGTTGTGAGCCATGTTATCTAAATTTAATATATCAAACAGTGCATTACTTGCATCGTCTCTGCTCTTAACGATTGGGCGTGGTGCAACATTGCCCTTCATGGCTATTTACCTAACCCGTGAATATGAAATGGCTATTGATATTGTCGGTGTTGCAATGTCAATGGCTATGGTGGTTGGTGTTTTATTTAGTATGGGCTTTGGTATGTTAGCAGACCGCGTTGATAAAAAACGCTGTATGCTATTCGCAGTTATCGCCTTTATTTGTGGGTTTATTGCGATACCTATCGTGAATAATGCTATTTTAGTCATTATTTTCTTTTCGTTAATAAATTGCTCTTATTCCGTATTCTCAACGGTACTAAAAGCCTATTTTGCAGATACCCTTACGGTTGCATTAAAAGCAAAAATATTTTCCTTAAATTATACCTTCATTAATATAGGCTGGACTGTTGGTCCTCCCATTGGCACCTGGTTATTAATGTATAGTATTAACTTACCATTCTATTTAGCTGCAATTTCAGCCGCTTTTCCAATCTTTTTTATACAACGGTTTGTACAGAGCATAAAACCGATACCATTAGAAGAAGGCCAGACCCGCAAATGGAACCCTGTCTCTATGCTACGAGACCAAGTGCTGGCATGGTTTATTTTATCAACTTTCTTAGGTTCATTAGTTTTTGGAACTTTTACCACTTGGATATCCCAATATGCCATCACCGTTGCTAACAGTGATTTTGCCCAAGTGGTTATCGGTGTTATTTTGCCCGTAAATGCTATTGTCGTAGTGACGTTACAATATACAGTCGGTAAACGTATCACTCCAGATAACTTAAGAAAATTGATGACATTAGGTAGTCTATTTTTTATTTTAGGGTTGGCAACCTTTATGTATGCCCATGAAAACTTATACCTATGGGCTCTTGGCGCCTTTATTTTCACTTTAGGTGAGTTAATCTACGCCCCTGGCGAATACATGTTAATTGATAGTATTGCTCCAGACGGAATGAAGGCCAGTTATTTTTCGGCTCAATCTTTAGGGCTACTTGGCGGTGCATTTAATCCGATGTTAACAGGAGTTGTATTAACTGAACTTCCCCCCTATTTTATTTTCATTATTCTTATGTTTATTACATTTTTAGCCTGGCTATCCATGCTAAATGGAATGCGTCTAAGAAAAAAACAATTATTAGTTACCCAATAGCATTTTTTCTCCACTGAAAAACATTTTCGGTGGAGAAAAATGACCAATCTACTGCCTTTTTATTCTCTGTCTTATCGGTAAAACTAAACAAATAGCTGAACTCAATAATACAATAGTCATGATTATAGAAACCTTAAGATAATTTTTCGAAATGAGTAAAGAAAATATTGGTAATGCAGATAATAAAATCAAGTTGTTAACACTCTCGGATATAGACAAGACAAAACCTTTATTCTCTGCACTTTGCCTTGCTAACATTGCGGTGCTTATCGGAGAGGCCAATCCTAACATCCCACCAATAACAGTTAAGCATAATCCATGACCAATTAGCGAAAGCCATCCACTAAGAAATAAGATAATCGTTATTATGATTATTAAAATAATAACCACGAGTTTTGTATTATTTGATACTTTAATTTTTTCAATTTTTGCAACTAAGCCATTGCCAAATAATAATCCCATCCCAAATAATCCCATTAAGCTACCAACCTCCGCACTTTCTAAGTGGGATCGTTGCCTTAATATTTCACCTGCAAGCAAGAATATACAAACTGATACCCCATTCCATAAACCTTTCGCTAATATGAGTCTGGTAATACCTACATGTTTAATCGCTTTAAAAGATAATTTTTTTCCGACAGTTTTTTGAGAGTGCGGCAGTGTAAATAGCCCTATAATGAATACGACTAAGCACCCTATCGCGGTATAAATAAAAGGGGCGTACCAAGCAAAATACTGGACTAATATCCCTGCAATAATTGGCCCCGTAATAATACCGACAGTCATTCCCACCATAATACTCCCCATTGCTGTAGCTTGTTTACTTTCACTAATTACATCAGCAATAAGTGCGAAGATAACGGGAACAAGTGCAGCAGAAGCCAATCCTCCGAAGCCCCTTAAAACAAGTGCAGTCAATAGATTAGGTGAAAAAATAATGACTAAACTATCGAGTGATAATAGCAAAAGAGCCATAAGCACAATTTTTCGTCTATCAATTCTATCTGATAAAAAACCAATAATAGGAGCTGCCAAGGTATAGGCCAACGCATAAGCCGATACCAACCACGTAATTTGGTCAGCTTGAACATGAAATACCGTTGCTAACGGCGATAAAATAGCCGACAACATAAATTCTGCGGTACCAACAAGGTATACCGCTACTGCCGACAAAAGCAGTAAGTAATGAGTAGAAGTCATAGTTTTCTCGTTTTGATATATATTGCATTATCCAATCAGTGCTTATGATTGGTATCGATATGGTTTTATTTAAAAAAAATTAGGGGAGTTTTTTGGCAGTGAGTAGCTAGTTGTAAGTAACGTTTAAATACTGGAAGTATTGAGATGATTAATTAAGGTAACAAACTGAAAGATAAGAGCGAATAGAGGTCTATTAAATCTTAAACTTTAATTAAATTCAAGAGATTCCTGCAAAGTTAAATATATATTAACAAATATTCCATCTTCTTAAATTTAGCAAAAATAATTACTATCTGATTTCCTTGTTCCTATGCATTTAATACGTAATATTACCCATTCAAATACACTAATTCCTGCGATTAATCGACTATTAGCCACTTCTATGTCAAAAAAAACTCTCATTATCTATTTTATAATGTACAAACAATAACATGATAGTTGCTTCCATATTTGGTTATTAAATCAATAGAATAGTTTATTTAATAATCACATTAAAGCATGTTTAGGCTAACGGAAGGTATATAAACATGAATATTATCACTCGGCTTAAATTCGTTTCATTTCTACAATTTTTTATCTGGGGATCATGGCTAGTTACTTTTGCATCTTACCTATTCAATACATTACATTTCAAAGGCGGTGAAATCGGCTTAATTTTTAGTACATTAGGTATCTCAGCCTTATGCTCACCGATTATCATCGGATTTATTGCAGATAAAATTGATAACAGAAAACTTGTATACACTACATCACATATCATTTCTGCTGTATTTCTAATCGTAATGGCTCATAGTGATTCAATAACCCTACTATTTATTGTGACATTAGTTCATCTAATGTTTTATATTCCAACTATTTCTATTTGTAATAGTATTGTTTTTGAAATGTTGAGCGCTGAAAAGCTCGATTCTGATGTTTATTTTCCTAAAATACGCGTTTACGGTACCTTAGGCTTTATTGTCGCTATGTGGACAATTAGCTTATTAAAATTGGAAATGAGTTTTTATCAATTATATATTGGTGCTATTGCATCGATTGTACTCAGTATTTTTTCTATTTTCTTTATTTCAACACAGAGCTGTAAAATTGAGAGAAAAGAAGAAAAACCCAGTTTTAGTTGTCAAAATATTATTTTTCTCTTTAAAAAAGGACGAGTTGCAGTATTTCTATTCTTTGCCATGTTATTAGGCTCTGTTTTACAAATTACCAATACCTTTGGCGTTCCCTTTTTACAAGATATGGCATTAATGCCTGAAGCTAGAGGCTCGGTTTTTTCTGAATATCCCACAATCTTTTTATCAATATCGCAATTTTCAGAAATTATATTTATTTTGCTTTTACCGCTATTACTCAAAAAATTCAAAATTGAAGCTATCCTATTTATGAGTATGATCGCGTGGATTTTACGATTAGGTTTATTTGCTTACGGTGATTTCACTGTGATTGGTACTATCGCTTTATTTTTATCCATGGTTGTATACGGCTGTGCATTTGATTTCTTTAATATCGCGGGAGCACTATTCTTAGAAAAAGAAATTGCCCCCGAATTTCGTTCAACAGCACAAGGTGTATTCACCACATTAGTGAACGGTTTTGGTACATTTTTAGGCGCGGTATTATGTGGATGGGTTATCGAACTGAATACGGTCAATGGTGTGGTGAATTGGAAAACTTTCTGGATGATCTTTACCGGCTACACTGCGAGTTTTACACTTCTCTATGTCATTTACTTGTTCTATCCTAAAAATAGTCAACCGAAAACTGCCATTCAATGACTCGTATTCCCCTTATTCATGAGCCATATATACAGAATAAGGGGGTTATATTATTTCAAATGTGTGATTTTGAAATAGTCATATTAGGGTTACTCTTCATTTTTAGTGCAATTTAATTATTATCTGCCTTATACTTCGCCTCTTTTAGCAATAACGCTTGTTTTCGGTCAATACCCCAACGGTAACCAGAAAGATCACCATTACTCCTAACAACACGGTGGCACGGTATTGCTACCGCTAACATATTTGCACCACAGGCATTAGCTACCGCTCTGACTGCACTAGGCTGGCCAATTTTTTCTGCAATATCACTGTAACTCTTTGTTTCCCCAACTGGGATATTACGTAAAGCTTGCCAGACGCGTTGTTGAAATGCAGTACCTTGAATGTCTAATGGTAAATTTAAACCAATTTCAGGCGCCTCAATAAAACCCACCACTTGAGCGACTAGTTGTTCAAAGTCGTCATTTCCTCCAATGAGCTCTGCGTTCGGGAATTTATCCTGTAAATTATTCAATAACTGCTCAGGGTCATCCCCTAACAAAATGGCGCAAACCCCTATCGGACTTTGTGCAACTAATAATGTTCCCAACGAGCAAACCGCAAGAGCAAAATAAATTTTACTGCCTCTTCCTCCTGATTTCCATTCACTCGGCGTCATGCCTAGTCGTTGAGATGAGGCTTCATAAAAGCGACTATTTGATTGATAACCTGCATCATAAATAGCATCCGTAATTCGTTTTTTTTCTTGAAGCTGTTGCTGCAATGTTTTATGGCGAAATGCATCCGCATATGCCTTTGGTGTTAACCCTGTCTGTGCTTTAAATAAACGGTGTAAATGATAGCGACTCATACCAATATAATCAGCTAACTCTGCCAAGCTCACCGTTTGTTCCTGCTGCTCAATATAACGACAAGCCTTTTCAATTTGTTCTTGATAAAATTGGGTTAATTGTGACGTTTCTGTCCGAAAGCGTTTTCCAGCACAGTAGCCTTGTTCAATAGCTTGCTGTTCATTATCGAAAAACTCAACATTATCTCTATTTGGTAAACGCCCCGCCGCAGATGGATGGCAATAAATAGCAGAGGTTCTTACACCGTAAACAAAATGACCATCTGCGGATTTATTCCTTTCAACCACCGCTTGCCACCTCTGTTCTGGCGTTTTCCACAAATTTTTAGTTATCATCATGTCGCCCTTCGCTGGTTAATTACATTAATTATGACAAACTTCAGTCCTAAAAAACTCCGAACATTGCTTTTTAATTCTAGCTTTATCCGTCCAGCACAAGGCCATAATTACATGAATTCCAATGTGTTATTGCGTTTATAAAAAGCACTCAACAAAAATTGAACCGCATTAGTATTATTTGTTTTTCAGCTCTTTTTGTGCAATGCGTTTTTTAAATCCTGTTAACGTCATTCCTGTATGCCGTTTAAAGTAACGGCATAAATAAGATGTATCTTCAAAATTTAATTCATCAGCAATTTGCTTAATGGATAAATTACCAATTTCTAATAATGCTTTTATTTCTAAAATAACTTGCCTATCTATTAATACTTTTGGTGGGTCATTAAAAAAATTTTGACTAATTTTGGACAAGTAGAATGGTGTAATAGACAATTGTTCAGCATAAAATTTCACTTCTTTATGCTGCTTACAGTGAGTTGTAATTAAGTCCCAAAAACGCCAACACAGCTGCTCTTGGCGGCTTTTATTTTCTGGTTTTATAGAAATGTGTTGTGCATGATTACTGATTTCTAAAAATAAATTTTGTAAATGGTTTTTTAATTGTAATACCCCATATTTACCCCAATTAGACACTATAGCTAAAAGAATGTATCTCCAGCTTTCAAACAGTGCAACTTTTTCTAATGGAATTGAAATAACAGGAAAATCATTAAAAAAAGCAAATAATTGATTTGGTAATACATAGGCAATTTCTGTTGCTAGCTTTTTATCAATCAACCAATATTCCAAACGAAATTTACGTGATTTGGCTTGCAGCATTGCAAAAGAATCATCGTATAAAATGATAATATCGTTTTTGCGTATCAGATGCCGTTTGAAATTAATATTGAAGACTCCATATCCTTGCTTGCATACACAAACCGCCACATAAGATGTTTTAATCGGTTTAAATTGCATCTCTTCCATATTACTTTCACCAATCCGAATGGCTTCAGGTAAATCAATTTGATAATTTTTTAAATGCTGCATGATTGTTGTGTTTTGATTTACTTCATATAACGCATATCATAACAAAAAAGTTGTCATAAGTACCAATAATGTACAAGTTATGCCCTTATTTTATTTTCATAAATACCTAAAATAGCCTTCAAATTAAGGGATACCATAACGGGGGAGATTAGAAAATGGTACTTGCAACAAATAGGTTAGTATTGCGTCCTTGGCAAGAAACAGATGCCGCTGATTTATATTTCTATGCAAAAGATGAAAGAATTGGCCCTATCGCAGGTTGGCCTGCTCACAAAAATGAAGAAGAGAGTCTTTCTATCATCAAGAATATTTTTGAGTTATGGTCAAATCTGGTGTACGAGCATCAGGCGGTTTTCCTGTCTGACTGCTCCATTACTTGTTCGCCGTCTTGGAATTTAACGTTATTGACCACGAGGGTTAGCAGTTGAAATCCTTTCAGGCGGTTCCAGCGCTTCTGCGCTGATTGCAGCAATTTATAAACCATTGCTAGGGTTGTGTTTCTTGAACCGCAGTTGCGGGTTTTGCTGGTTCTTAAACGTACTGTAGCGAAGGCAGATTCAATTGGGTTGGTGGTGCGTATACTCACCCAATGTTCTGCTGGAAAATCGTAGAAAGCCAACATGCTCTCACGGTCTTTAGCTAAGCATTCCATTGCGCGTGGGTACTTAGCAGTAAACCTTTCCAGCGCTATATCAAAGGCTTTATGAGCCTTCTCACGCGTCTCTGCCATCCAGATATCATGCAGTGCTTCTTTTACTTTGGGTTGCACTGCCTTGGGCAGTTTGTTGAGCACATTGGCCGTCTTATGCACCCAGCAACGTTGCTGTTTGGTCTGCGGGTATACTTTGCTCAGAGCCTTCCAGAAGCCCAGAGCGCCGTCAGCTGTTGCCAGCTTTGGGCAGGTCGTAAGCCCACGCGCAACCAGGCCATTCAGCAGCTCAAGCCAGCTGGCTTCGGACTCGCGATAGCCTTCTTCAACAGCAATCAGTTCCTTGCGGCCATGCTCTGTCACGCCCATCACCACCAGCAAGCACAAACGGTCATCGAGGCGGACGTTGCTGTAAATACCGTCAACCCAAAGGTACGCGTAGCGCTTGTCACTCAAATCGCGCTGTCGCCACTCTCGGTGCTCATCAATCCAGCGTTCCTTGAGCCTGGAAATGGTGTTAGCTGACAGACCTTTGGCATTCTCACCCAGCAAGGCTGCAAGGGCTTCTTGGTAGTCTCCAGTGGAAATACCTTTGAGATACAGCCACGGTAATAACTCTTCAACGCTGCGGGCACGCTTGAGGTATGGCGGTAGCAGTGCGCTGGTAAAACGAATACCAGAGCCGCTACGATCACGCACTTTTGGCACCTTGATATCAACATCGCCAATGCCCGTTTGGATGCTGCGCTCAGGCAAATAGCCGTTACGCACCACAGCTTTGCGGCCATCGGGTAAACGCAGTTCTTCATGAGCTTGCAGCAGTTGCTGCAGCTCTACTTCAACTGCTTGCGCAATGAGCTGACGAGCACCATTACGCAATAAAGCAGTTAGCACATCAGTGCCAGTTTCATCTGGTTGTGAAAGAACATTCAGGGTAATATTTGTCATGGCGTATCGCTCTACTGTTAATTATTTCTTGGAGGAAACAATCAACAGGATACGCCACCCTCTTTTCCCCTCATACACCACAAATGACTATAGCTCAATATTTTTATGCGAGATGAAATTTACGCGGTAACGTTAAAAAATGAAAACCAAGCTATTGGCCTGATTGGATTATCATTTAGCCATGAAAGTAATTTTCCCATTGGGGAAAATGATGCAGAAGTCAGTTATTGGATTGGTGTACCGTTCTGGGGTAAAGGCCTTATACCAGAGTCAATTAACGCCATCATGTACCATGCATTCACTAATTTGAAATTAGATAATTTATGGTGTGGTTACTTTCAAGGTAACGAGCAATCTAAAATTGCCCAAGAAAAATGCGGCTTCAAATACTATGCAACTCTTGAACCACAATTTATTGAATTAATTGGTGAAACTAAGACAGAAGATATTAGTAAAATAACCGCTAAAGAGTGGCAAGCTCGACAGTAATATTTGATTCTATCTATACATGTGGCCAGCATTTATCTGTTTGGCCTTTTTCTTATTAATTTATTGTCACAACTCATTTCAATGATGAATAAAATTATTCTACCGTGTTCCTATTAATGCTATGATTTTTCAATAATTATAAAATTCATACTTTCACTAGGATCACAGGTAAACACATGCAGGACTATGGTATTTGGACCGTTATCACTCCCATTGTGACTATAATTTTGGCGATATTAACTCGCCAAGTCATGCTTTCATTAATGCTAGGAATATTCGTTGGTTTTACTGTCATTAACGATCACAACCTATTATTAGGTGTGCAAGGTACCGTTGATGGTATTATTGATACATTTTCATCTGCAGGGAATACGCGAACAATTGTCTTTATGGTCATGATCGGAGGGATAATGAGGCTTGTTGTTGTGACAGGCGGAGTTCGAGCATTAGTTCAGCTACTAACCAATAAGACAAAACTGATTAAAAACCGTAAATCTACCCAGTTTCTTGCCATTATCATTACTTCTCTTATTTTTATTGAAAGCTCAATTAACCAATTAGTCGCTGGCGCCTCAACTAAAAATCTAGCACGACAATATGGTGTTGCTCCTGAAAAAATGTCCTATATTATCCAAACAGCATGTGTTTCTGTTTGTTCCTCCGCCATCATCAATGGTTGGGGTGCAGTAATAATGGGGTTAATTGGGGTACAAATTTCCCAAGGTCTGATTCAAGGCGAGCCCTTTGATATTTTAATTACTTCGATTGGTTACAATTTAATGGCATGGTTATCTATTATAACTATCCTATTCTATGTATTTACCAATATTTCATGGGGTCCCATGAAAAAAGCTGAAGATAAATATCAACAAAATTTTATTGAGGGGAATATTTCCCAGTTACAAAGCCAAGATAATGAAGAAGAGATTATTGATCACCCTAACGCTCATTCTTCATTAAACTTCTTTATTCCTATTTTATCTACGGTGTTAATGGTCCCTATCGCACTATATATCACTGGTGACGGTGACTTTAGCAAAGGAAGTGGTTCGACATCCGTATATTGGGGAGTCATGTTTGGTACTGTGGTATCTTTCTGTTGGTTTATCGGTCGACGGTTACTAAATATTGATGAATTCTTTAAAGAATTATTTATCGGCTACGCCAATATGCTAAAAATCAGCTCAATTATGATCTTAGCATTCTTGATGGGAAATGTCTCTGCTGAGTTAAACACGGGAGCCTATATTGCTGAAGTCACTCAAGGAGTTATGGCCCCAGGTTTTTCTATTGGATTTATCTTTATAATTAGCGCCATTATGTCTTTAGCAACAGGCACCTCTTGGGGAACTTTCGCGATAATGATACCTATCGGGGTTCAATTAGGTTTATCTGTAGGAATGCCTGTTGAATATATGATTGGTGCAGCAATTTCTGGCTCAATATTTGGCGATATGACCTCCCCAATTTCTGCGGATGCTATTGTTGCTTCAATGGCGACAGACTGCGAACATATTGAGCATATTCGTACTCAAATGCCTTATGCGTTAGTAACTGCCAGTATTGTTCTTGCTATTTACCTTTACCTTGGTTTTTCTTATTAATTATTGGGAGTTTAGATGTCTATCCAACAACAACTAACACAGTACGCAAAAATAGATTTACTTAACTCGTCGACTCCACTTAATCGATTGAATAATTTATCGCATAAGTTTGGTCGTGAGATTTATATAAAACGTGATGATATGACTCCCCTTGCTATGGGGGGAAATAAACTGCGTAAACTAGAATTTTTAATGGCTGATGCATTAGCCAAAAAAGCAAAAATTATTGTTACCGCGGGGGCAATTCAATCAAACCATGTCCGCCAAACTGCAGCTGTTGCTGCCATGTATGGGCTTGAATGCGTTGCGTTATTAGAAAATCCAATTAAAAGTGATAACCCTAACTTTCTGCATAATGGTAATAAATTATTAACTGACTTATTTTCCACCCGTTGTGTGATGTGTGATGAATTAACCGACCCACAATCCCAAATGGAAGCGCTAATTAAAACACTTTCTCTTAAAGATGCCTATATTGTCCCTGTGGGTGGGTCAAATACATTAGGTGCTTTAGGCTATGTCCAATGCGCTATTGAGATAGCTCAACAGAAGCCAGAACATATTGAATTTGATAAAATTATTGTTGCTTCAGGAAGTGCTGGAACCCATGCAGGGCTTGCCATTGGTTTACAGGAATTACTACCACAGAGCCAAGTAATTGGCGTGACAGTGTCACGAAAGCAACAAGACCAAGCCCCTAAAGTTGAAAAATTGCAATCCGAACTGGCTCAATGGTTGGGTCTAGCTAAAACACCTGAAGTACAATTATGGGATAACTTTTTTGCTCCCATGTATGGAATGCCAAACCAAAAAGGCCTCGCCGCAATCAACTTATTAGCGCGGCAAGAAGGTATTTTATTAGACCCAGTTTATACCGGTAAAGCCATGGCTGGGTTAATTGACTACTTGGAAAGCTCTGAAGAAAAAACTCCCGTTCTGTTTATTCATACGGGTGGAGCCCAAGCATTATTTGCTTACTCAGATATTAGCCAAACAATTAAATAATCATCATCAGATAAAAGGGCCAGATTGCCCTTTTATCTTCCATTGTAAAGCTAAAATACTCGACTTCCTTCTTTATTATTGTTGATTAGTCTGTACTATCCAATAATCGGTAAGTGATCACATATAGATATTGTTCATTTGGGTAAATCTCTTTGATAAGCGCTTTCAACGTCTCTAGGTTCATGGCTTCTTGTTTAGCATGGTATTCAGAAATGTCATCATAAGAAATGGGCTCTACCGACAATATTTTAATATCAGTATAATATTCACCTGTTTCCAGCGCGTATACCTTCACAATACTCCCAGGAACATAATGGCTCTCGCTTTTATCACGAATAGTGATAATTTTTTTACCGGAAACTACCAATGGAAGCAAGCGTTCAAAAAAAGTTATCGTGTCTGGTGCGTTATTCATAATAATTCTCTTATTTTTATACAATCTCTTTTCTAGGAAGACCTATTTTCTTATAAATCCAATAAATTGCAATAAAATGGTTCTTTTTGTGCTTTCAATTATACGAACACTATAGCGATCATTCCGTTTTATATACAATCAGGCCATAAAAATATTATCTACGCCTATAAACTGAGTACACATAATGGATAACAATGAAAATTTGTTCTATCAACAAGAATACTATTTTTGGTCTGCAATATGTGCAAATACGGTGAAAATTAGCAACCAAACTAGTGCTTATTTTTCTGAGCTACCATTGCCTATATTTAATTATATTTACCTCCACCAAGGCGCACTCATTTCAGATTACGAGAAGGCCGAAGCGCTATTCAAACAACAAGCTAAACCTTATGCACTGGTTGTTCATGACCAAATACTTTCACTATTTGAGTCAGAAATAATAACACGGAGATTAGTCTTTGATGGTGAATCAACCGCAATGATTTTGCCACAAGGGGCTCTGTCTCAATACAATTCACCACCACCGCTTAATACTGATTTTCAGATAATACAGAGTAATGATCGACTCGAAGATTGGGCTCAGCCGTTAATTACAGCATTCCCTGTCGATTTTGATACAGATGAAAGTGACTCAACTGTTACTGACGAGTATATTCGTTATCACCAAAGAGCACTTGATAAACAAACTAATATGGTGCATTTAGTCTTATTTGCAGATCAGCAACCAGTCTCAACCTTAACTATGACATTTAATAATGAAACAGCTCGACTTGATGATATTGGTACTGATATTCAATACCAAGGTAAAGGGCTCGCGACTTCACTTATTAAACATGCGCTATACCTTTGCCATCAACAAGGGATTAAACAGTGTGTATTGGAGTCATCCAGTGAAGGGTTATCTATCTACAAAAAACTGGGTTTTGAACCTATTTTTAATTACTACAGCTATATTTCGGAGTGATTTTATTGAATGCATCTTAATAATCAAGATGCATTTTACTTTACCTAAAAAAATAAGGTTTAATGTAATCACTAATCGCAAAACTGCACCTAGTGACACAATCATGGGGATTAATATAATGATAACTCCCAGTATATTTATTTTGTCACCGTTTGGTACCAATGTTGAATATCTGTCACAATTTGTTCAGTGTGCAACTGCCCATCTTTATCTTTGAAATAATGGTCTAAATCTTGATAAGAACGGTAACTAACATGGGTATTACGAACTTGTTTCATCATATTATCTGTACCATGAGCATCCACGTTGGTATCCGCCATCGTTTGTATCACCAAATGTGGGGTTTTAACTGACTGGATAAGTTTTAAATTGTCAATGGTGAGCATCTCATACCACCATTTCGAGCCATGGCCGCTGACAAATTGGTCGTTATTTAATTGCTTTTGTTTTACCGCTTCTGCAAATTGTTTAAAACCTTCCTTTGAGTTAGCAATTTCTTCTTTAGGTGTATTATTTTCAATACTATATAGAACATCATTAATGAAGTATTGGCCGCCAACATTCAATGCAACGGATGCGGTAATAAAGTTTTCTTGTGCAACAATTAAATTAGTTACCAGCGCACCTTCACTTCCGCCTAATAGCACTATGTGTTGGTAATCATTTTTTAATTGCTTTAATACTGCTACATAATTATTGGTGCGTTCTAATGGCGAGTCTTTCGACATGTAGTCAACAGGACATTCTTCTTCTGAAGCTTCTTCGCCATTAACCCCCACTTGGCTGTTTAATCCTGTTTTTTCAACTAATAAAATATCATTATGAGGAAATACAGCCCCGAAATTTTTCAACATATTGGGGTTATTAATGACGCTTTTACAATCTGAGCCTTGTAATAAAACTAATAAATCCTTTGATTTTTTGGCTTGTTTTTGGATTAAATAATAATTTATATCTTTGCCTGCAAAGTGCATAGTTTGCATACTCACAGGTAAATTCTGTGCAAATACACTTAATGGATAAATTGAAAACAACAAAGGCGTAATTTTTAGTTTCATTGCACACTCATCATGTTCTATAAGGACCTTTCGACGATATTATATTGAGTTTTTTATAACAAATAGCGCCTAAAATGCCCTCGTAAAACAAGATTAAATATAGATATACGGTTTAGACCTGTACATTTTTTTATGGCGCTTGAGAAACAAGTATTAATGACTCGCTATGGGGGAGAATGCTATGCAATGGCAATGTTAGCAGCGGATAAAATCGATATTTGTGTCGAATTCGCACTGGAACCTTATGATATTGTTCCATTAATCCCTATTATAGAACGTGTTATTGGCAAAGTGACTACATTAGATGGTTGCTGAGCTGAAATTGGTGGTACGGTTGTAGCAACAGGCTACCCAAACCTTCATGAACAAATTCTGGCTATCTTAATACAGGTAGTTAATTTTATCTTTTAAGAAGTATTATAAAATGCAATCTACTCAACAAGTTAATAGTCATGTTTCCTTTATGCCTGCGAAAAGGGAACAAGTTTCTACTCGAATTATTTTTTTTATTGCCGGTTTTGTTACCGCGGCCTGGGCAGCCATTGTTCCTTATGTCAAACTTAACACAGGGGCAAATGATGCCACCCTTGGCATGCTACTATTATGTTTCGGTGGAGGGGCACTTATTGCTATGCCAGTAACTGGTGCATTAGCTGCCAAATTTGGTTGCCGCCGTTTAATGGTGTTTTCTACCATCGCCTTTAGTTTGTTATTCCCCATTTTATCCTCTTTATCGCAAATTAACTTTATTATCATTGCCTTATTATTATTTGGAATTTTCATTGGCTTAACAGATTGCGCGATGAATGTTCAAGCGGTGATTGTTGAAAAATCATCTGATAAGCCAATTATGTCCGGCTTTCATGGTTTTTATAGTGTCGGGGGGATAGCTGGTGCAGGTACCATGAGTTTGATCTTGTTACTTGGTGTTTCCGCGACAATGGCATCAATCATCGTTTCAGTTATTGCCGTAGTTTTATTAGCTATTTGCTATAACGGTTTAATCCCTTACGCTAACGCCCCAACAGGCCCTCTTATCGCTATACCGAAAGGCATTGTTTTGGTTATTGGGGTTGTTTGTTTTGCCGTTTTTCTTGCTGAAGGCGCAGTTCTTGACTGGGGAGCTGTATTTTTAATTGAACACCATGGATTAGAAGAAACTTTAGGCGGCTTAGGGTTTGCTGCTTTTGCCACAACTATGACGATTGGCCGATTACTGGGCGACAAAATTGTTATGCGAGTCGGTTCCTCTCGCGTCGTATTTTTAGGTGCTTTACTCGCTTGCCTCGGTTTTGTTATTGCTGTTTTATCTCCTCATCTTATATTTGCCATCATGGGTTTTGCATTAGTCGGTGCAGGTTCATCTAATATAGTACCGGTGATGTTTTCTGCTGTAGGGAAGCAAAAAACGATGCCAGAGGCTCTTGCCGTACCTGCAATTTCAACTTTAGGCTATTTAGGTATTTTGGCGGGACCTGCAGCTATTGGTTTTGTTGCTTTTCAACTGTCCCTGGCAACTGCATTATTATTAATTTCTGCATTATTAGTTATTATTGCTTTTGTGACTCGTTTTATCCGTGTGTGATTTTTTGAATCTCATAAGGCTGCCCTTGCAGGTTCAGGTAAAATACTCTGTGCTGAAGATTATATTGATGATAAGCCTGAACACAACGCGTTAGCTATCGCACAAAACGCCCTTACAACAATTAAAAATTCATTTATAGGTAGTAACACGCTAAATCTTGAAAACGCTTTCACAGGAATGCGACCTATGCCTAAAGATGAGATGCCAATTGTCGGAAAAGTTGCTGATTTCGAAGGTTTATATATTATCAGTATGCACGCTGCGATCACGCTAGCACCTTTGATATGCCAATTGGCTCAAGATGAAATCTTGCATGGGATAGGACAAGCCGCATTAGGCCCATATCGATTAACTCGTTTTGTATCAGGTAACTGACAAATGAATATTCCGTTGTACTATTTAAGACATTATCAATCGATTGAAAAAACATTTTGGACATCTATTTGTGAACATAGTATCCAGATTGCACAACACACAATTTGCTATTTAACGCCCCTTAATTCGCCAGCGTTTAACTTTATCTATTTACAGCCTGACTCGACCAGCCACGCCTTTATGCAGGCTCACAACCTGTTTATTTCACAGAATAAAAACCATACCTTAGTGATCCCCGAAGAGATGCTCCTGCAGGTGGTAACTGAGGCTGAGTCATTAGGGTATAAACGTGACAGCGTCACGACCGCAATGGCACTGACCTTAATAAAGCAAAATGAAGTTGAACTGCCTGATAACCAAGTCGATATCGTCTTAGCCAATCACGATTTGTCTTTGTGGGCAAAGCCACTGGTTTCTGCGTTTTACCTGTCAGAAGAGCACGATCAGGTTATTCAGGAATATGTGCGTTATCATGAGGATGCATTACAACAAGGCGCCCCGCAGTTTCACCTTGTGTTACTCGTTAATGGTGAACCAGCGACCTCCATGACGGTGACGATCGAAGGTACGTTAGCGCGTTTTGATGATATTGGTACCGAGCCAAGTCATCAAGGTAATGGTTATGCTTCACAACTTATTGATTATGCGTTAGCATTTTGCCGCCAACAAGGTGTAGAACACTGTTTCCTAGATGCGTCTGAAGCGGGATTTGATTTGTATAAAAAATTTGGATTTGAACCTCTCTTTCGCTATATCAATTATGTTTGGTGCAAATAATTTATAACCATAATGTTATTTGTAGAGCTATCTGAAGTGGGATCATTGTTCACACAATGGTTCCAAGCTCAGTCATTCCAGATTAATCATAATGACAAAATTATCTAATATTTACATATGAAAATTAATATTATTGGCACTAGTGGTAGCGGTAAAAGTACCCTTTGCCAACAACTTTCGCTGTTGTTAAACGTCCCTTCTATCGAATTGGATAGCTTGTATTGGTTAGCGAATTGGCAAGGTTCTTCGGATGATGCGCTTAACCAGAAACTCACCGCTGCATTAGATAAAGCGGTATCTGGATGGGTTCTTGATGGAAACTATACGCGAACCCAACCCATTAAATGGAAAGAGGTTGATATGGTGGTATGGCTGGATTACTCCTTACCAAGAACGCTTTATCAGTCGATTACGCGCACATTGTCGCGCATTCGTTCAGGACAAGAGTTGTGGGCAAATACAGGTAATAAAGAACGTT
Source organism: Providencia sp. PROV109 (assembly GCF_033681625.1). NCBI lineage: Bacteria > Pseudomonadati > Pseudomonadota > Gammaproteobacteria > Enterobacterales > Morganellaceae > Providencia > Providencia sp. PROV109. Next base: position 2,380,698 of record NZ_CP096320.1, on the reverse strand, counting down.
GGAAAAATGCTTTTTTCAGCCGTGATTCGATAATTCTGTGGCTACTAAAGACTTACTATCCAAATAAGAAAAGAAATCTAAGTCATATGGCAAATATCAACTTACGCCATATTCAGTTTGTTCGACTCACCTCACCAAAAGAAACAAACTTATTTTTACAACAAATGAAAGCTCAAGTTCAGGGTAAATAAACATCTCGGTAGCCATAAAAACCACCGAGATAGTATTTTTTCAGCAATTAAAGCTCATCACATGCCGTTTTCAACATCGCAGTTTGTTGGAATTTTTCAATTCCTAACTCAATCAAGCGGCTGATTAATTGCGGGTATGTCATACCCGCTTGTTGCCACAATTTTGGGTACATACTGATGTTCGTAAAGCCAGGCAATGTGTTGATTTCATTGATGACCACGTCGTTGTTTTCCGTTAAAAAAACATCCACACGGGACATTCCACTGCAATTTAATGCGCGATACGCGGATAAGGCAATCTCGCGTATTTTATCACTCACCGCAGCATCTAACTGTGCAGGAGCCACGACAGAGGCGCCATTTTCATCAATATACTTAGTGTGGTACGCATAGAAACTATCGTGTAATACGATTTCACCACAAGGGCTGGCAAGAGGTTCTTCATTACCCAGTACGGCGCATTCAATCTCACGCCCTTTAACTGCACTTTCAATAAGGACTTTCATATCAAATAAGAAAGCAAAGTCCAGTGCTGCGTAAAATTCTGATTCAGTGCTGACTTTACTGATCCCGACAGATGAACCTTGATTTGCTGGTTTAATAAAAAGTGGTAAACCTAATTGCGCCACGGTCGCTTCATATTCAGTTGTTGCGCGCTCATTTTTGAGCACTGTTATAAACGGAGCAATATTTAAGCCTGCATCTCTAAGTAATCTTTTGGTAACGTCTTTATCCATACAGGCAGAGGAACCTAAAACCCCCGGACCGACAAATGGTAAATTCGCCATGCGCAATAAACCTTGTAACGAGCCGTCTTCACCTAAGTTACCGTGAACAATAGGGAAAATAACATCGATTTGTGGCAATGGCTTAGCATCTTCTAACGAAATAAACTGTTCGCTTGTTTTACCTGGAACAAGTGCGATAGCTCGCTTAGGCGTATTCAACGCAATACGAGAGGGATCATCACCATGCAATAAAAAATCAGATTCGTTATATTCATGCCATTGCCCTTCTTTATTAATCCCTAAAAGGCATACATCAAATTTATTGCGATCTAACCCATTGATAATATTTTTAGCAGACTGTAGTGAAACTTCATGTTCTGTTGATCGGCCACCAAAAATAACACCGACTCGTATTTTGCTCATTATTTGCTCCGACATAAAACACCAAACCTAGCCGAGAAATATAGCACGCAAAGAAAAGGTTATGGCATAAATTATTTATTTTTCATTAAGATTAGCTGGCTTTATGACCAAACCTTCTTTTTTTGATAGCTAATTATCTTTTATCTATCAGAGTTTCAATACTGATATTCACCTGTTCAATTAGCCACTGCGTAAAAATAGCCGCTGCACTGCCTTGCTCTACAGGTTTAGATGACAATAAATAATATGCTGAATTATCTTCAATAAAGCCATATGGCGCGGTTAATTGTTTCGATTTTACTTCATCCGCAACCATCAAAAATGACGCAAGCGCCGCCCCTTGCCCAGCCAAAGCCGCTTGTATACACAAATAAAAGTGTTCATATGTAATAGTTTTACTATTTTGAAACACTATTTCTTTTATATTTTGCCAAGTTTCCCATGCAGTTGGCCTAGATAGAGTTGACAGTAGCGTTATATGACTAAAGTTTTCTTTAAAATCAAGTTCAGGCCGAACCACGATGCCCATACGTTCTGAGCACACTTTCACCGCGCAAAGGTTGTCATTCCATTTGAAATCATTACGCCTCAATGCTAAATCAACATTCGTTTTTGTGAAATCGATAACACCACCTGCCGCCACTAAATGCACTGTAATATGGGGATATTGTTGATAAAAATGTGTAAGCCGAGGAATTAACCACTTCATTGCGATTGTAGGTTCACAAGACAAACTAACAACATCAGGAAAGGTACTGTTTTTTATCTTTTCAACACCCTCCTTGAGCTGTTCAAATATTGCACTGGTTGTTTGTAACAATATTCGTCCATTCGCCGTTAAAAATACAGCACGGTTCCTTCGTTCGAATAGCTCAACACCAAGGTGTTCTTCTAATAAACGAATTTGTCGGCTAATCGCATATGAGTCACATTCAGCTCTTGAGCCGCTTGCACAAAGCTACCTGCTTTCGCAGCAGTGTCAAAAAAACGTAATGACGTTAACGGTGGTAGTTTCATATATAGGTAATAAAAACTGACAGATTTATGTCAGGATAAATCGCTTTTTAGTTTTATTCAATCTATTGATAATAAAAACAATAAATGAACAAACAATTTCAGAATAAATCTGTTTTTGGTCTGTTTTCATTACCTTTTAGGAAATTAATATGAATGAAATTATTGCAGTTGCAACTATTACCATTTTAGCAGTCATTAGTCCGGGGCCAGACTTTGCTATGGTAACTCGTAATAGTTATACCTATGGCATTAAAACAGGCTTACTGTGTGCGCTAGGTATTGCTATTGGTGTGCAGGTTCATGTGTTTTATACCATTTTTGGCATCACTTTGGTCATTATGAGTTCACCCGCATTATTCTTAATCGTTAAACTTATTGGGGTGTTTTACTTGGTATACATCGGATTTAAATCATTGACCAATAAAGTAAAAATATCCTCAGATAAAGCAGTATCAAAGCCATTATCGGCCCTAAACGCGTTTAAAAATGGTTTTCTGACAAATGCATTAAACCCAAAAACCATGTTTTTTGTGGTTTCTGTGTATAGCCAAGTTATCAGTACACAGAACTCAATTTGGCTAAATTTGAGTTATGGCCTATTTATTTCTTTCACTCATTGGCTTTGGTTTAGTCTAATTGCTATTTTCTTTGCAACGCCAGCAGTCAGAAACAAAATTCTTAACTACCAATTTATTATGGACCGAACGATTGGAATTCTACTGATTTTATTGGGATTATCTCTACTATTCTTTAATATAAACTAACTCCACATTCACATTCACATTCATGGTAGTTATTTACCCTGCAATCGATAATATTCATTGACCACTTTCGCCAACTCAACCACATCGGTTGGAATATTGAGTTTGGCGAGTTGGTCAAATGGCACCCATTCAAATGGGGCAAAAGGCGATTGTGATGAGGGTAATAGCTCACATAAGTAAATCATATCAATATGCCAATGGTTCCCTTTCTTTTTATCCGCAATAAATTCTTTCAAGATAGCGATGGGCAACGGTAATACTTGTGTATGGGATGAATCCTGCACTTGCGATACAAAGGGGAAACCGCAACTGACCACTTGGCACTCTAATCCAGTTTCTTCAAGAACCTCTCGGAAAACAGCATGTTGTGGTTCTTCATTTGCTTCAATGTGACCGCCTGGAGGTAACCAAAAACCAAGTTTTTGATGTTCGTGTAATAAAAACTCACCATGCTCATTACGGATCATTGCTGTTGCCGTAAAATGTTTAACTTCCTCTCTCATCTCACCACATCCCTTTTTTATTTTGTTATTCTTACATTGTATTTCTGGTGGTGAGCCTAACACCTTGTTGCCTTCCAGTCACGGTAACCATTTCAACTTACATGAGGCATTTAAAGCGCAGTCAGCGGAAAGAAATTATCGTATGCTTAGCTGATAGCGATTGATTATTAACTCAGGTGGTTAAATTGAAAAAAAAATTTGATTTTTATAAGCAACAAGCTATGAACTTTGAGAATGGGGAACAAAATAAAAACCCATGAGATTTGTTATTGTTCATCATAAAGATGCGCAATAAATTGAACAAATTAGAGGAATAGCCAGCACATAGACTGGCTATTTCTGATAAAACCATTACGCGGTTAATGCAAGTTTTGCTCCAAACATCAAGAATACAGCACCAATACAGCTATTAGAGAACTTCGAAAGCTTTTTATTATGTTTAACCATATTCGTTACGGCAACAGCACCAAAAATCAGCAGTGATAAATAAATCATGCTACAAGTTTCTAAAATTAGGCCAAGTATGAAAAATGGCACACCTGCACTTGGGTAAGCTGGGTCAATAAATTGGATAAAAAATGAAACATAGAAAATGATCATCTTAGGATTTAGTAAACTTAAAAAAACGGCTTTCTTATAGGTGCCCTTGGTTTCTAAGATAATTGAATCAACATCACCTGTATTTTCTTTCTTATGCAATACGCTATACAGGGTTTTAATCCCTAAATAAAATAAATAAGCCGCCCCTGCGTATTTTATAACACTAAAAAAGATAGGTGATGTTTTTACTAAAGATGCAACGCCTAAAAATGATAGAAAAATGAGCACAGCATCCCCGGTAAAGACACCTAATGCGGCTTTATAACCATTTTTCACACCATATTTTGCACTGCTAGTTAAAACAAATAAAGAATTAGGGCCTGGTACCAATGTAATAAAAATAACACCGATAAGATAAGTCCATAAGTTTGTAATACCGAGATTTTCAAGCATAGGAAACCCGCTAACTCAATAAAAGTTATAACAAAAAATTCACATCATTTATTTATGACTATATGATACAGGCTTTACATTACTTATAAAAGATATCACCACATAATAATGTCAATATGAAATATAAACCCAAATAACATTAAAATACTAGATAAACAACAATGAGTGAAGATCAAAAAACAGAATAACAACCCAAAACGAGAACCTTAATTAGAAGCTAACTATAAATAGCTAATCAAGTAGTTGCAAATGCTAATATAGATAATTAAATTAGCATTTAATTTTATAGAATAAATAAAAGTAGTAGTGATTTGATTATGGTTTCGCGTTATAACATAAAAGTTCGTGCTATTTAAAAGTAAAATTGGATAAAGCCAGTATAAAGCTAAAATAGCTCATTACTAATATTTCATCTCTTTAAAATCAATCAAGTTATATAAGTGTTCAAAATTACAATAAGGTTAGCGTAAATGGTGTCACAACAAAGTAATCAATGGCAAAAAGCAATGATGGCAGGCGCTGTTCATACCGCTCCTCTTAATCTTGCTGTTATTCCTTGGGGAGTTTTAGCAGGTTCAATGGCGGTCGAAACTGGTCTCGATTTCTGGCAAAGCGTGGCGATGTCCGCGATGGTATTTGCAGGTGCGGCACAATTAGTCACTCTTGGGTTGCTTAACTCGGGTGCTGGCTATATCACGATTGTTATTTCTGTTTTTTTTATCACTTCCCAGCATTTACTTTATGGACTGACATTACGCCCCCAAGTTAAAGACTTTACAACTCCTCAGCGCCTTAGTATCGGTTTCTTATTAACAGATGAATTATTTGCGATTAGCGCTGCTAAACGTCAGAGTTTAAGCTTTCCTTATTTGTTTGGTGCGGGGTTTAGTTTTTATCTCGTTTGGTTAATTACTAGTCTTTGTGGGATTGCAATGGCCAATATTGTGGGCGATTTGAGCCGCTTACATCTCGACTTTTCTGTCGTGGCAACTTTGCTTGCAATCGTCGTTCCATTAACAAAAAAAATAAGTACGTTGTGTGGCGTGATCTTTTCACTCGTTGTCGCTATCGTACTTTCAATGTACTCCTTCAGTAGTGCTATTGTTATCGCAGGTGTGGGTGGGATGTTTGTTTCGGTAGCCGTTTCACGTTTATTGAAGGAGGAAAAATGATTTGGCTTTTAATTATTACCTTAACAGCGGTTGTTTTTACTCTACGTTATATTTTTCTAATACCACAGTTGCCAATACGCCTTCCTCTTGTGGTTCGTCAAGCACTAGGGTATTCAGCACCTTGTTTATTAACCGCAATTTGTGCCCCTGTTATCCTATTAGAAAACCATGAATTGCGAACCTTCCCTGATAATCCTTATTTATGGGGAGCGCTATTCTGTGTCATCGTGGCTTCTGTATTAAAAAACATGCTGCTAACTGTCGGCCTTACCTTAGTATTTTTCTATTCTCTTATTTATTTTATCGGTTAACTTATTATTTAAGATAAAGCATCGTTCAGCGCTTTGCTTTATCTTGGTTAATCCCTCATAATATGGCCCTCTCAAAATACATTCCTTTTCAATTTCACCCTGTCATTGATTGTCATAGTGAATACTTTATTGGCCTTACTCAATAAATAGCCAATTAACCTTTATAGATAATGGATAATACAATACCATGCTTAATAATTATGTTTTACGCAGCGTTCGCTATATGTTGGACTTAAGCGACGCCCAAATGGTTAAAATCGTAAAACTCGCAGATTTGGCTGTAACAAAAGAAGAAATGGTGGCTTGGTTAAAAAAAGATAATGAACCTGAATATGTTGAATGTAACGATAATGTAATGGGTCATTTTCTAAATGGCTTAATCTATCACCGCCGTGGTAAAGATGAAAACCACCCCGCTCCCGAAGTCGATAGCCGACTTAATAACAATATTATGCTCAAAAAATTACGCGTGGCTTTTGAATTAAAAGATACGGATATGATTGAAATTTATCAGCTTGTTGATTTTCGTGTATCCAAGCCTGAGCTTAACGCAGTTTTCCGTAAACCTGGGCATAAAAACTATCGCGAATGTGGAGACCAATTACTGCGTTACTTCCTAAAAGGCCTGACAATTCGCCTACGTGGTGATAAATAACCATTATTTTTGTTTGTTTTTTATTCATTAATTTTGCATTCTCCTGACATTTGTCTATAATAGAAGTGACAAATGTCAGGAGGTTCAAATGAGAAACTATATCCCCACACCCCCACTTCAACCGACTGCTTCATCCTTTAAACCACTGTGGCGCCATGTAGGGTTACCCGCAGAACGTGGTATTGAGTTAACTCATTTCTTGCGTCAAGGCCTATCTGTCTCTGTCTTAGACAATATCCAAGAATGGTCAGGAATGAGCAAAACTGAATTATTGCGAATATCCGGCATTAATGAGCGCAATATTGCTCGACGTAAAAATGCTGGCCAGCCCCTTAATGCTGATGAAAGTGAGAGAATTGCTCGTCTAGTGCGGGTATTCGATGCTGCGGTGCGTTTATTTAATGGAGATAAGCACGCGGCAAGTGATTGGCTTAACCACCCAGTTAAAGGGTTAGGACATTTACGCCCTATTGAGCTTATTGCGACAGAAAGCGGAGCCATTGAAGTGATTGATTTGATTGGCCGTATTGAACATGGCGTATTCTCATGATTTTATATCGATTGGTTAAATCCAATTTTGCGCATGATGCATGGTCGGGCCAAGGAGCTATGCTCTACGGCGGGCGTTGGAATCATAAAGGGACTCCTGCTGTTTATACTTCAACGAGTATTTCACTAGCAACCCTTGAAATACTCGTTCACATCAATCAAGACATATTATTGAGCCAGTTCAGCTTACTATCCATAGATATCAATGATAAGTACGTGATGAAATTGTCGTTAGATCACCTTCCGACAGATTGGCAACAAGACCCCGCACCAACCTCCACCATGGATATTGGCACTATATGGCTTAATAACCAAGATAGTCTAGCATTATTAATTCCCTCTTGTATTGTTCCCTATGAATACAACGCAATTATTAACCCGTTACATCCGCAATTTCAAAAAGCTTTACATACCGTTAAACCACTAGATTTTAGTGTTGACCCGCGCTTAGCATAATTAGATATTTGCTAATAAATACTGTAAAAAAGCATCTATTTTCGGTGATAATGCACTACGGCTCGCATAAACCGCGCGAAGTTCTATAGGCGCTGGCGATACTTCATCGAATGCTATCCGCACTAATTTCTTCTGTTTAATCTGTTCTTCGCATGCATCTAACGCCAAAATAGCATAACCTACCCCATTCACTGCAGCAGCATGAGCCAAAATACCACTATTCACTCGGTAACTACTGTCAATTATCACTTTTTTCTGTAAGCCAGATGAATCAATAAATATCCACGGTTGCCCCTGTAATGCACTCAAGCTCGAAATGCACGGCATATTGGCTAAGTCAGAGTATGAACACGGTTTTCCTACTTTTTCAATTAATTGGGGTGATGCAACAACAACGCTTTGCCATGATTTGATCAGACGTGAGTGATAGCTACTGTCTTCAAGATGACCACGATGAAAAGTGAGTAACAAATCAATATCATCACTAATAACATCTTGAGGTATTAATTGTGTATCACAGTGAATATTCAATTGTGGGTGAGATAATGCAAACTTCGCTAATAAATCTGCTAATAATAAACTACCGGATTCACTGGGAATAGTTAGCCTTAACGTGCCTGTAATTTGTTGTGGATGACATATTTGCACTACAACTTGCTCTAATTCACTGACTAGTTTTTGGCTTTGTTCAAATAAAATATTTCCTGTTTCCGTTAGCCGCATTTGCCGGGTTGTACGTTCAATTAACTGGCTGTTAAGTTGTTGTTCCAACTGTTTAATATAACGACTCACATTCGATGTTGGCATTGAAAGTAACTTTGCCGCATTGACAAAATTTCCTTGTGTCGCGACGGCAATAAACACTTTCAATAAATTCAGGTCAACAGCCATTTCTAATTCCTATAGTTCACGCGCTATTAACTTGCACTAATAGCATTAGCAGTAACCAAAATCCATTATTTTTTGATACCGCTGTGCCAGTAATACGTCTATGTCTAATTGAGTTAGCTCATTTAAATCAGTGAGTAACTGTTGTTTTAATTGTTGTGCAGCTAACTGATAGTCGCAGTGAGCCCCACCCAAAGGCTCAGAAATAATGGTATCGATAATACCTAACTCTTTTAACCGTGGAGCGGTCATTCCCATTACTTCCGCTGCAATTTGTGCCTTCTGGGAATCTTTCCATAAAATAGAGGCACAACCTTCTGGAGATATCGCCGCATAAGTACTGTATTCCAACATATTAATACGATCCCCCACACCAATCCCTAATGCACCACCAGAACAACCTTCACCTGTAATGACACAAATAATAGGGGTTTTTAAATGAGACATTTCTATAATATTGCGTGCAATAGCTTCTGCTTGCCCGCGCTCTTCAGCACCAACACCGGGGTAAGCCCCAGCAGAATCAATAAATACCATCACTGGTAAGTGGAAACGTTCCGCCATTTTCATTAAACGAAGTGCTTTACGGTAGCCTTCTGGCGATGGCATCCCAAAATTACGCATAACTTTCTCTTTTGTTGTCCGCCCTTTTTGTTGCCCAAGCACCATAACCGGCCTACCATCTAAACGAGCAAGGCCACCCACCAGCGCTTTGTCATCAGCAAAAGCTCGGTCACCCGCTAATTCCTGAAACTCAGTAAATATTAATGGAATATAATCAAGGGGATAAGGCCTTAATGGGTGTCTCGCTAATTGGACAATCTCCCATGCCCCAAGCGATGCAAATATGGTTTTCGTAAGCGAATGACTCTTTTTTCTCAAGAGCTGGATTTCTTCTTCTAATTTAATCTCTGATGGATGTCCTTTTTGCTTGAAGGCAATAAGCGCTTCAATTTTGTCATTGAGTTCAACGATAGGTTTCTCAAATGCAAGAAAATGATTAGTCATAACGTTCCTAAAATGGTAACAGCAATCTTAGGAGTGTAATCAGAGAATCAATCCCATTCTATGCTTAAAAATAGGATTGATTGTTATCAAGAATGGGATAATGTTTTAACGCTGACTTTTCTTTAGCGAATTTGATTTTAAGCTGTTTTCCATAATCTTTTGAAAATTAGGGCATAAAAAGTGATTTTCTTCAGGACAATTCGCAATATGCAAAATACCCTTTTTTAAGGCTAGTAACCCCTGTATGGTTTGCTCAATTTCTTCTGCTTTTTCAAGTAGGCTCGCACGTTCAATATTAGGGCCATCCTTATGGTTGAGCATGCTAGCAATTTCATCGAGTGAAAATTTAGCTTCTTGCCCCAATGCAATTAAAGACAAACGGGTTATTACGTCTTTCCCGTGATAAACCCGTTTTAACCCTTTACGCCCTATCGGCTTAATCAGCTCTCTCTTCATAATAACGTAGGGTTGATGCTGCTAAACCTGATAATTGGCTAACTTGAGAAATATCTAACTCATCATACATGAAATACTAACCCGCTATAATACTCGCTAATCAAGCTAATTGTTGGCGCAGTAACACCGTAATCGTGCCATTCATAAAAATTTCACGGTCAACAACGTAACCTAACTTTTCAGCCACACGTAAAGAAGCTAAGTTCCTCGGTTCAATAAAACAAATAGATTGCCGATACTTATTTTCTTTCGTCAGCCAAGACAGTGCAGCCTGCATAGCCTCTGTTGCATAGCCTTTTCCTTGATGTTCAGGTGCAATGACCCAACCCGCTTCTGGAATGCCTTTAACATGGGGTTCGACCATACGATGAAAATCCGCGAACCCTAAATCACCAATATATTGACCACTCGCTTTTTCACGGACAGCCCAATAGCCAAAGCCTAATAATGGCCATAAACCACCATAAGCTAACATTCTCATCCATGATTCGCGCTCACTAGAAGGCATACCACCAATGTAACGAACCATTGACTCAGTCGCCCATAACTTCGCAAGTGCAGGAAAATCACTTACTTGGTGTTTATTTAATATCAGTCTATCTGTTTCAAGTTCAGGTATTACAGCCATTGATTGCTTCTCCTTGCTATCTAAATGGGGGTTCATCGAACGTTCTTAATTTCCTTGAATGCAATTTATCCCCTTCTTTCCTCAATAAATCAATAGCACGAATACCTATTTGCAAATGTTCTGAGATTGCACCTTCATAAAAACTGTTTGCTTGACCGGGCAATTTAATTTCACCATGCAGAGGCTTATCAGAAACACATAACAGCGTGCCATAAGGAACCCTGAAGCGATACCCCTGAGCTGCAATTGTGGCACTTTCCATATCCACGGCAACCGCGCGGCTTAAACTAAAACGGCGAGCTGTTGCAAAAAAACGTAATTCCCAATTTCTGTCATCTGTTGTAACAACGGTTCCAGTTCGTAGACGTTGTTTTACCAATTCCCCAGGCATATTGCTAACTTGTTTTGTAGCGTCATATAGCGCACGCTGGACTTCCGCAATACTTGGAATAGGAATATCTGGCGGTAATACATCATCAAGAATATGGTCATCACGCAAATAAGCATGGGCCAAAACATAATCGCCAATTTTTTGGCTTTCTCTTAACCCACCACAATGGCCAATCATCAACCAAGCATGTGGTCGTAAAACGGCTAAATGATCGCAAATATTCTTTGCATTTGAAGGCCCAACACCGATATTTACTAAAGTAATTCCTGCCCCATCTCTAGCGATTAGATGATATGCAGGCATTTGAAATTTTTTCCATGTTAAATCAGAAGTCGCAATTTGTGGATCTGCATTCTCAGCGGTTAAATAATTATGTCCAACACAAGATAATGCAATATAACGACTTTCAGGATCACGTACCTGTTCACATGCCCAATTCACAAATTCATCGACATAACGGTTATAATTAGTGAAAAGAATGTACGGTTGAACATGTTCAGGTGGGGTTCCTGTATAATGCTTTAATCGCGCTAATGAAAAATCCACACGTAATGCATCAAAATGAGACAGCGGCATTTCATCCGTAGCAGTGTTCAAACCATCTGTAATATCATCACTGATATGAGATAAATCGGTTATCGGAAAATGTGCAGCTAAATTACTGCTCATACTCCTATCTAATGCTAAATCTGAACCATCAATGACAAAAGGATAAGGAATTTCAATTTTTGAAGGGCGAACGGAAAAAGTGACATCATAATCCTGTTGTAGGATAGATAATTGCTCAACTAAATAAGCACGGAATAGTTCTGGCTGAGTCACCGTAATGGTGTAATCACCCCGTTTAACAAAACGTGCATAAGCACGGGTTTTTTCGCAACGATCAACTTTGCCTTCCCATGTAACACACAGTTCGGGATAAGCAAATAACCCATTTTCCCTTTCTGTAATATCGGGTATGCGGCCTTCTTTTACATAAATAGCGATAGCATCTCTTAATGAATCAATCGCATTGCTATATAACAACGAAAGTTTATCTAAAACATCTTCAATAGATAAGTTTTCATATTTCTGGCATTTTTCCAAAGACACACACAACTCCTTATCATCAGATAAAATTATCTCCGATAACATAGAGTATCAATGTGACAGTTGCAAAATATATCGCGATTAACGTACTTATATCACAGTTAATGTACTACAAAGGATAAAACAATTGGTAATGTGAATACCGCAGCCACGGTTTGTAATGTAATTATACCTGCCATTAGTTGGCTGTCCCCATTTAACTGACGCGTTAAAATATAAGCAGTTGGCGCAGTAGGAATAGCAAAAAATAGTACTAATAGAATTGTTTCAAGGTTTGGCAAAGAAAATAAGCCCGCCACTGTTAATGCTAAAATAGGCATAAGAAGTAAACGTAACAATGTTGACGCCATAATAGGCTTAAATTCATTTCTTAGTGTTGAGGTTTGTAATGCGGCTCCAATACAGATTAAGCCTAATGGTAAGCTGGCAGCTGCGAGCAGTTTTAAAAATTGGTCCGAGCCAAAGGGTAATCCCACTGGGGATATATTCAATAACACGCCAACGACACAGGAAATGATCAATGGGTTTTTTATGATTGGTAATAAAATTTGCTTAGCTGAAACCTTTTGTCCTGAAGATAACGAAAGCACAGCAATGACATTACAGCTTGGTACTAAAACAGCCATAATTACCGCAGCAATAGCGATCCCTTCTTTGCCAAATAAATCAGCAACAATTGCCAACCCTAAATAAGTATTAAAACGCGTGATTCCTTGGATATGCGCGCCAAATCTCGGAATAGGTATTTTGAATAAATATTTACAACCTAGAACTAACACTGAACTAATCGCTAAAACACAAAGGATGGCGCTCGCTAAATAGGGTAATTTAGGGTTGTTCAAAGGTGCCGTTGCGAGACTGTTAATTAATAATGCAGGAAACAAAATAAAATAGTTTAATTTTTCAGCACTCGGCCAAAAATCAGCGGTGAATATTTTCGAGCGACGCAATACAAATCCCATTGCAATCAGAGCAAATAATGGCCACAAAACTAATAGAATCTTATCCATGAGAACGTAATCTGTTTTTATTTGAGCATTAAGTGAGTTTGTTAATCAGTCTATCGTTAAATTTTTGTAGCTGATAGGTAAAAAAAGCGCTATTCCTATGTTTTGCTTTTCTTAGCTTATTTTCGATTAAATCGAGATTGCATCGACTTTCTCTTATTTATATTTAAATAATATATTTTTCCGCCCTTAAAACACAAGCTCCTAAACTTATCTCACTTCGACATATAAAAATCATTTGCTTAGGAGTTCAATATTATGTATTTTTATTCATTATAAATGCATAATTAAAGAGGTCAGTATGTTTAAAAAATTAGTTTTTGCTGGCTGTATGTCATTGGCAGCCTTCGCCGGGAATGTTTACGCAAAAGAAAGCTATACCGTTGGTGCTGGTGGGACTTACCGTCCGTTTGAATATGAAAATAGCCAAAAACAGCTCGAAGGCTTTGATATTGACATCATTAAAGCAATTGCAGAAGCAGAAGGTTTTGACGTTAAACTTGTCAATACCCCTTGGGAAGGGATTTTTGCGACCTTATCGTCTGGTGATAGAGATATTTTAATTTCGGGGATCACAATTACAGATAAACGCAAAAATATGGTTGATTTCTCTAACCCCTATTTCCCGGCTGAGCAAGCGATCGTCATCAGTGAAACATCTGATGTTAAAGACTTAAATAGCTTAAAAGACCTGAATGTAGGTGTTGTGAACTCCAGCACTGGTGATATTGTTGTTTCTGATGTAATAGGTAAAAACAGTACAGCAATCAAACGTTTTGACAATACTCCTCTTTTATTACAAGAACTATTCGAAGATGGCATTGACGCTGCAGTTGGTGATGTCGGCGTAATTAAATATTATATAAAAACGCACCCTGAGAAAAAATTTAAACTGATTTACGATAACCATTTCGAAAAACAATATTTTGGTATTGCTGTCGCTAAAGGGAATAGTGAATTACAGCAAAAAATAAATAATGGCTTAGATAAGATTATTGCAGACGGTACATACAATAAAATTTACCAAAAATGGTTTGATGAAAATGTTCCTCAATTACCAAAACAATAATTAAATTTAACTTAAAGCCATCTATGGATGGCTTTTTCACGTTTTAAATCAGGGTGAAAATTAAGATGTCTGCGTTTCGTTGGGAAATAATTGAAGAGTATGCTCCATTATTTGCTGAAGGCGCAATGATGACGATAAAAGCAACCATCATTTGCGTTATTTTAGGCTCACTATGGGGATTAACCCTCGGTTTAGGCAGAACGGCCAAAGCTGAACAAGGGATTTGGAAACCTATTTTACACTATTTTGTACAGTGGCCAGTTCGCTTCTATGTCAGTGCCTTTCGTGGTACTCCACTATTTGTTCAAATAATGGTTGTTCACTTTGCCTTAGTGCCACTGTTTATTAACCCTCGTGATGGCTTATTTGTTACATCAGGGTTAATGTCTGTTGATACCGCTAAAATGCTCCGCTCCGATTACGGTGCTTTTCTATCTTGCGTCATTGCAATTACTTTAAACTCAGGAGCTTATGTCTCTGAAATATTCCGTGCGGGTATTCAATCCATTGATAAAGGGCAAATGGAAGCCTCTCGTGCGCTTGGTATGAGTTGGGCAAAAACAATGCGCAAGGTGATTCTTCCGCAAGCTTTTCGGCGCATTCTTCCCCCATTGGGAAATAATGCCATCGCAATTGTCAAGGACTCCTCCCTCGCTTCCGCAATCGGTTTGGCCGATCTCGCCTATGCTGCAAGAACAGTCTCCGGCGCTTACGCAACTTACTGGGAACCCTATTTAACAATATCTGTGATTTATTGGATGCTGACATTTATACTTGCTCAGTTGGTGCAATATATGGAAAGAAGGTTGGGCAGAAGTGATTTACGTTAATAATTTACAGAAAAAATTTGGTGATGCTCATGTACTTAGAGGCATTTCTTGTGAAGTTAAACCTCAAGAAGTGATTTGTGTCATTGGCCCTTCTGGTTCAGGAAAAAGTACCTTTTTACGTTGTTTGAATGCGCTAGAACGCCCTGACGGGGGCGAAATTCAAGTCAATGGTTTTAACGTTCATGATCCTAAAACTGATTTAAATAAAATGAGAGAAAATGTGGGGATGGTGTTTCAGCGTTTTAACCTATTCCCCCATATGACCGTGTTAGAAAACTTGATGATGGCGCCAACCTTAGTGAAAGGAATAAAAAAGGAATTGGCACTTAAACAAGCAGAACAACTTCTGATCAAGGTAGGGTTGTTAGATAAAATTGATGCATGGCCAGCCAGTTTATCCGGTGGGCAGCAACAACGAGTCGCTATTGCTAGAGCGTTAGCCATGCAACCATCCATTTTGTTATTTGATGAGCCGACATCTGCACTTGACCCCGAATTAGTTGGTGAGGTTCTTTCAGTGATGAAAACCCTTGCAAATGAAGGTATGACAATGGTTATCGTCACCCATGAAATGGGGTTTGCACGTGAAGTTGCCGACCGAGTCTTGTTTATTGACCAAGGTATTATTCAAGAAGAAGGCACGCCAGAACAACTCTTTACTGCACCTAAAAACCCACGGACTGCGGAGTTTCTAAGTAAAGTACTTTAATTTTATAGCCTGCTTAGTATGCTAAGCAGGTTTTTCTGATAGCCAGGTCTTTTTATTATCGATACGCTAAGAATATTCGCTCTTAATAAAGATTAATTTATGGATATCAAAAGCCTCTGCAAACAATACCGCTCAGGGAAAAAATTTAAATATGTTTTCTTCTGGGGCCACCAAACCAAACAAAATCAAATTACAAAAAGCTGCTTCAGCCAATGGTACCCTTCCCCATTTATTGTTAATAACCACCGCTTTGCCAGTGCAGAACATTTCATGATGGCCGAAAAAGCACGCTTATTTGGTGATTTAGAAACATTGGATAAAATCATTCATGCACCAAATCCCGGAGCGGCTAAAGCATTTGGTCGTGAAGTTCGTGGGTTTAAGCAAGATGTTTGGGATGAAAACCGTTTTGCTATTGTTGTCAGCGCTAATATGGCAAAATTCTCTCAACATGAAGAATTAAAACAGTTTTTACTCTCCACAAACGAACGTGTTCTAGTTGAAGCTAGCCCCGTCGATAAAATTTGGGGAATAGGCCTTGCCGAAGATAGTGAAAATATTGAAAACCCATTAACATGGAAAGGGTTAAACCTTCTCGGTTTCGCATTAATGGATGTTAGAAGGAGCTATAGTCATTTGTGGTGTATGAGGGGAAAAGAGGGTGGCGTATCCTGTTGATTGTTTCCTCCAAGAAATAATTAACAGTAGAGCGATACGCCATGACAAATATTACCCTGAATGTTCTTTCACAACCAGATGAAACTGGCACTGATGTGCTAACTGCTTTATTGCGTAATGGTGCTCGTCAGCTCATTGCGCAAGCAGTTGAAGTAGAGCTGCAGCAACTGCTGCAAGCTCATGAAGAACTGCGTTTACCCGATGGCCGCAAAGCTGTGGTGCGTAACGGCTATTTGCCTGAGCGCAGCATCCAAACGGGCATTGGCGATGTTGATATCAAGGTGCCAAAAGTGCGTGATCGTAGCGGCTCTGGTATTCGTTTTACCAGCGCACTGCTACCGCCATACCTCAAGCGTGCCCGCAGCGTTGAAGAGTTATTACCGTGGCTGTATCTCAAAGGTATTTCCACTGGAGACTACCAAGAAGCCCTTGCAGCCTTGCTGGGTGAGAATGCCAAAGGTCTGTCAGCTAACACCATTTCCAGGCTCAAGGAACGCTGGATTGATGAGCACCGAGAGTGGCGACAGCGCGATTTGAGTGACAAGCGCTACGCGTACCTTTGGGTTGACGGTATTTACAGCAACGTCCGCCTCGATGACCGTTTGTGCTTGCTGGTGGTGATGGGCGTGACAGAGCATGGCCGCAAGGAACTGATTGCTGTTGAAGAAGGCTATCGCGAGTCCGAAGCCAGCTGGCTTGAGCTGCTGAATGGCCTGGTTGCGCGTGGGCTTACGACCTGCCCAAAGCTGGCAACAGCTGACGGCGCTCTGGGCTTCTGGAAGGCTCTGAGCAAAGTATACCCGCAGACCAAACAGCAACGTTGCTGGGTGCATAAGACGGCCAATGTGCTCAACAAACTGCCCAAGGCAGTGCAACCCAAAGTAAAAGAAGCACTGCATGATATCTGGATGGCAGAGACGCGTGAGAAGGCTCATAAAGCCTTTGATATAGCGCTGGAAAGGTTTACTGCTAAGTACCCACGCGCAATGGAATGCTTAGCTAAAGACCGTGAGAGCATGTTGGCTTTCTACGATTTTCCAGCAGAACATTGGGTGAGTATACGCACCACCAACCCAATTGAATCTGCCTTCGCTACAGTACGTTTAAGAACCAGCAAAACCCGCAACTGCGGTTCAAGAAACACAACCCTAGCAATGGTTTATAAATTGCTGCAATCAGCGCAGAAGCGCTGGAACCGCCTGAAAGGATTTCAACTGCTAACCCTCGTGGTCAATAACGTTAAATTCCAAGACGGCGAACAAGTAATGGAGCAGTCAGACAGGAAAACCGCCTGATGCTCGTACACCAGATTTGACCATAACTCTGTTAGAAGTCATCTAGCCAATTAACTCTCTAATTTTTGCTTATTTTCTGATAAAATGAAAAACCCGTTGTTATTAAACAGCGGGCCCGTCATTATTTTATCAAAATATAGAATATACTACTGAGCTTTATTATAAAGGCATTCTGTATTCAATTACCCCAGGCTTTTCTGCCACCCAGTTATACAATTTTTGGCCTCGCAAATTGGTTTCTTGTGTATGCCAATATAGACGGCCACATTGTTTCTCTTGCGCTTGTTCGTGTACAAATTCAATTAATTGTTTTCCTACATGACGTCCTCTCATTTCTGGCGTCACATATAAATCTTCAAGGTAACAAAAATCATTTTCAGCCCATGTTGAGCGGTGAAATAAATAATTCACAAAACCAACAACTTTTCCATTTTCCAACGCAACAGCACAGTACATCGGCTCACTCTCATCAAAAAAGCGCTCCCATGCTTTTAAGGTAATTTCTTCACTTAAATCTACCTGATAAAATTTCTGATACTCTAACCAATACACTAACCACTCTGGGTAATGTTCTGGCGCAACAAATTCCACTGTAACTGGTAATGCTGTTTTATTCATAATAACCCTTCCATTTGTAGACATATTACATAATGGCGCTATAGTACCTAGCAATCTGGCTCTGTATAAGAGACACTTTTGTTATTTATTTAGGATCCACTTTATGCGACGCCAACAGCATGCCCAGTTCCCATTACTATTACTTGAAAAAGGTTACATTAAAGAAAATGTTTATCACACAATACGTAATGCCATCTTAGATGGACGTATTGCTGCTGGAATTAAACTTCCTTCCTCTAGAGCATTAGCAGAAATGATGGCGATCTCACGAAATTCGGTAATTGCTGGGTTTGAACGACTAATTGATGAAGGATACCTTTATTCCCAAAAAGGCTCAGGGACTTATGTTTCCCCCCATATTCCTGATGAGTTAATTGGTGCCATAAGTAGCACTAAACAGGGTGACCAATCTGGATATCCTGCATTAAATCTGAATCCTAGAGTTTCCACTTTATCGAATTTATGGGAAAAATCACGTCCAAATACCAACAAACACCAAATGTTTAATATCGGTATTGGTTGTGTGGACCAATTCCCGCATGAATTATGGGGAAGATTATTAGGTCGAGTTTGGCGTAAGTCCAAACAAATTATTACGCATTTTAATCACCCTGATGGGTATACACCACTAAAAGACTTATTGGTAGATTACGTCCGTTCGACTCGGGGAGTTCATTGTAAACAGCAGCAAATTATTATTGTTAATGGAACACAGCAAGCCATTAATTTAGCTGCAAAAGTCTTATTACAGCAAGGGGATAAAGTATGGTTAGATGACCCTGGCTATGATAGTGCGAGAGCTATTTTAACCGCTGCTGGTGCTGATATTGACGCTATTCCATCAGACAAAGAAGGAATGGATATTATATATGGTGCGAAACACCATAAAACAGCAAAATTAATTTATACCACGCCTTCTCACCAGTTCCCTCTGGGCACAACTCTCAGCTTACCTCGGCGTTTAGCATTATTGGATTGGGCGCAACAAAATAACGCATGGATTTTTGAGGATGACTACAATAGTGAATTTCGCTTTTTATCAAAGCCAATTCAAGCATTGCAAGGCTTAGATAATCATCAACGTGTTATTTATGCAGGGACATTTTCTAAAATGATGTACCCCGGCTTTCGTTTAGGTTTTTTAATAGTGCCAGAAATTCTGAGTGAGGCGTTCACCATGATGAAATATTATAGTGATAGCCACTGTGGTTATTTAGAACAGGCCGCTTTAGCTCAGTTTATCCAAGAAGGCCACTATGCACGCCATGTCAGAAAAATACGGAAGATATGTTACGAGAGGCAAAATACTTTTATCAATGCCATCAATCACTATCTCCCTCACCTATTTAATGTACAGATGACGGATTCAGGCATTCATACTGTTTGTTGGGTGAAAGACGGTTATGATATTAACGTGATCCTTAACCAATGCCGTCTGTTGGGCTTTGGCGCACAACCGTTATCGCGCTACTGTATTCAAAGTACTCACCAAAATGCAATTCTATTTGGCTATGCTGCTCATTGTGAAAATGAGATAATTAACAATATAAAATTACTCAGTGAACAATTGAGTAATATATACCCTAGTTAAACAAAAATGATTTTCAGCGTTTATCCGATAGCGCGAATTCTTCTAATCTTTATAACTATACCTTAATAGCATTGTTTATATTGAGGTACTTTTATGACAAAAATAAATTATCCCCATGAGTACGAAGTTGGCGATGTTGTCTTTACCAGTATTGGGACTGAGCTATTTCGCCAAATAGCCTCGGCATCTTTATGTTGGAGTAATCATGTTGGCATGATTGTAGGTCACAATGGTGAAGATTATTTAATTGCAGAAAGTCGCGTTCCCCTTTCAACAACCACGACCTTATCGCGGTTTATTGCCCGTTCGTCTGACAATCGTTACAGTGTACGCCGATTTTCCCATACATTAACAAGTGAACAAAAATCCGCATTAGTCGCCGAAGTCCCTGCTCGTTTAAATAAGTTTTATCACACGGGATTTAATTATGAGTCTTCTAGGCAGTTTTGTTCAAAGTTTGTTTTCGATATTTATCAATCTGCGTTATCAGTTCAAATAGGGGAATTAGAAACCTTCAAGGAATTATTAACTAAAAACCCGAATGCAAAATTAAATTTTTGGAAGTTATGGTTTATTGGGCAAATTCCATGGGAACGTAAAACTGTTACTCCTGCAAGTTTATGGCATCACCCTGAATTATCATTAATTTATCGCAGCCATGATGACATTCATTAATTAGCGATATTGATATTTGACTAAGCCACTCAACGTATATAAGAGTGGCTTAACATGATGCCTTAATCTTTATCAATCAATAAGCATTGCATCGCCATTAAACAAATTTGCTGTAATAGCCAGTTATTATAGTAAAGCCTCTTCTATTAGAGACTTTACTTTGCCTACCTGTACTGGAATTGCGTGGGTTATCGCGATTATTTTTTCTTATTTAGCATCGATTTCAAGTCAGCAAACGGGTTATAAGTTGCTGCTTCAATATCATTTTGTGCATCTTCCCCTGCCACGACATTAGTGCCATACATTTCAGCTTCTGTGTACTTCGAATGCTCATGATCATGGCAAAATAAACACAATAGTTCCCAATTGCTGCCATCTTCAGGGTTATTGGTATGATCATGGTCGATATGATGCACAGTTAATTCACGTAAATTTGAATACACAAACTCACGAGTACAGCGTCCACAAACCCATGGGTAAATTTTAAGTGCTTTTTCACGATAGCCACTTTCTAATCGCGCATAGTTTTTAGGGATCAAAGCCATTGCCGATATTCCTATTAAAAATAGTAATTTTGAGATAATACGCCTAATATACCTCAATTCAGAGCAAAAAAAGAAACTCAAAACAACAAAAAACCCCAGATATGATGACATCGCCAACTTTATAGGGCATGTCATCAACTCCGGGCTAATTTATTAGTTAGTTTTTACTTAGATTACTTATTCAACAATTCTGTACGGATAATCTCAGCCCCTGCACTTAATGCATTAAGTTTACCCGTTGCGACCCGTCGAGATAATGGTGCCATACCACAGTTTGTTGATGGATAAAGTTTATCAGCATCCACAAATTGCAACGCTTTACGTAACGTATTGGCGACTTCTTCTGGTGTTTCGATGATATTGCTAGCCACATCAATCGCCCCCACCATCACTTTTTTACCGCGAATAAGCTCAATTAAATCCATAGGAACATGGGAGTTATGGCATTCTAAGGAGATAATATCAATATTTGAGGTTTGCAATTTTGGGAAAGCCTCTTCATATTGCCGCCACTCAGAACCTAGTGTCTTTTTCCAGTCAGTATTAGCTTTGATGCCGTATCCATAACAGATGTGAACTGCTGTTTCGCATTTCAGCCCTTCAATGGCTCTTTCTAACGCAGCCACCCCCCAATCGTTTACTTCATCAAAAAACACATTAAAAGCTGGCTCATCAAACTGAATAATATCAACGCCCGCGGCTTCAAGCTCTTTTGCTTCTTGATTCAATATTTTAGCGAACTCCCATGCCAGTTTTTCACGACTTTTATAATGGTTATCATACAGTGTATCAATCATCGTCATCGGCCCAGGAAGCGCCCATTTAATCGGCTGTTTTGTTAGCTTACGTAAAAATTTAGCATCTTCCACAAAAACAGGTTTTTGGCGTTCAACCGCTCCAACTACCGTCGGCACGCTCGCATCATAACGATCACGAATTTTAACCACTTCACGCTTTGCAAAATCAACACCACTGAGGTGTTCAATAAATGTCGTCACAAAATGCTGGCGTGTTTGCTCGCCATCGCTAACAATATCAATCCCAGCACGTAGTTGATCTTCAAGGGATAAGCGCAATGCGTCTTGTTTTCCCTCGATGAGTTCTTCATTTTGCAGCTTCCAAGGAGACCAAAGCGTCTCAGGTTCAGCAAGCCAAGAAGGTTTTGGTAAGCTGCCCGCGGTAGATGTTGGTAATAATGTTTTCATAATAATTGACCTTAAATTTTTATAATTAATCAAAGCGCGTAGTTAGCAGACCATTGCTCTAGAATATGCTTATAGGGTTCAATAAAGTGTTCTTCCGTATATTTCCCTTGCTCAATAGCCAATCGGCTACGTTCTTCGCGGTCATAAACAATTTTTGTTAATGAATAATCTTGGTTCGTCAAACTCGGTTGATAGCGTGGTCCCGCAACGGAGTTCGCATTGTAAATCTCTGGGCGATAAATCTTCTGGAATGTTTCCATCGTGCTAATCGTACTAATTAATTCAATATTGCTGTAATCACTCAGCAGATCTCCCGTAAAATAAAATGCCAGCGGTGCAACACTATTTTGAGGCATGAAATAACGAACCTGTAATCCCATCTTTTTAAAATATTGATCCGTTAATGAAGCCCCATTTTGCTGATATTCAATACCCAATATAGGATGTTGATTCCCAGTTCGGTGATAAATGTCTTTATTGGAGACGCTTAAACATATTACTGGCGCCTTACTAAAATGCGCTTTATATTCGCTAGAATTCACAAAATATTTAAAGATATTCCCATGCAAGTCACCAAAGTTTTCTGGAATACTAAAACTTGCTTGGTCCTTATTGTGGTCTAACAATAAAACACTAAAATCATAATCACGCACATAAGATGAAAAGTTATTTCCGACAATACCCTCAGTTCGTTCACCTGTTTTATGATCAATAATATTAGTTTTTAATATTTCAATCACAGGGAACCTATTACTATTTTCCTCAACACTCATCTCGACAGAAATAATTTCCAACTCGATTGAATAACGGTCGCTTTTAGGGTTATCCCAATAGGCTAATGTATTGAAACGGTTGTTCATCATGACAAGCGTGTTACGCAAATTTTCTTGGCGATTTTCCCCTCTGGCTAAATTAGCAAAGTTAGTTGTAATACGTGTATTTTTAGAAGGATTATAATTTTCATCAAAAAGACTACTTTTAATCGTAAATGTAAAATTTTTGTTCATCGTCTCGTCACACCCTAAATTCCAAGATGGAAACTCAATTGACTTCTTGATTTTTTAGAAGTTTTAGTTGCCCATTCATCAATCTTTATGTTGTAGATAAGTTAATTTTCCTCGTTAGCTAATTTATGCCAGAGCTGTTGATTGAGTGAAAGCGACTTAATTTCATTTCGAACATGAACGATTTTCATGATCATCTATTTCACTTATTTTAATTATGTGACAAAGAACCAAGAAATATTATTTTTCATTATAATTCATAATGTTAAGTGTATTATATGGACAATTTCCTAGAGGGGATGAATATTCGACTCGAAGACTTAAACATTGGTTAGTGAAATAAATTTATTTAGTGCATTTAGAAAACACTTAGGTCATACAGTCTAAGTTACTAACTAAAATTAACTACAATAATAAAAGGTGGCACAGTATTATGCACAAAAAAAAGGCACTCGCCCCCGAGTGCCTTTTGACTACAACTCACTGAATATAAAGTAAATTACACCTATTCAGCGGTTCTGGTACTTGTGCGGATCAGGTAGTCAAATGCGCTAAGTGCGGCTTTTGCCCCTTCTCCAGCTGAAATAATAATTTGTTTGTATGGTACCGTTGTACAGTCACCGGCAGCAAAAATACCTTTAATACTGGTTTCGTTACGTGCATCAATCTCGATTTCCCCCATACGGTTTCTAGCGACTGTGTCGCCTAACCAATTGGTATTAGGCAATAAACCGATTTGCACGAATGCTCCCGCCACTTCTAATAAATGTACGCTATCATCAGTGCGGTCTTTATATTCAAGACCCGTCATTTTACTGCCATCGCCTTTTACTTCTAAGGTTTGCGCATTGACGATAATATCAACATTCTTTAGGCTACGTGCTTTTTGCTGTAATACAGAATCTGCTTTCAGTTCCGGAGCAAACTCCAGAACGGTCACATGCTCAACGACACCGGCTAAGTCAATAGCCGCTTCAATACCCGAGTTACCACCACCAATAACGGCAACACGTTTACCTTTAAATAACGGACCATCACAGTGTGGGCAGAATGTTACACCCTTAGTACGATATTCTTGTTCCCCCGGAACACCCATATTTCTCCAGCGAGCACCTGTTGAAATAATAATACTGCGTGATTTTAAGATCCCACCCGATGCAGTTTCGATTTGGTGTAATCCACCTTCTTCTGCCGCAGGGATCAGTTTTGCAACTGATTGGCCATCAATGACATCAACATCATAGCTGTCCACGTGGTTCTTCAATGCACCTGCAAAAATAGCGCCTTCCGTTTTGATAACTGAAATATAGTTTTCAATATCAACCGTATCCATAACTTGGCCACCAAAACGCTCGCCAATTACGCCAGTACGGATCCCTTTACGTGCGGTATAGATTGCCGCTGAAGCCCCTGCTGGGCCACTACCAATAACAAGGACTTCAAAAGGCTCACGCTCTGTGAGTGATTTCGCTGCACGCGCATCTGCGTTGGTATCAACTTTGCTAACAATTTCACTTAACGTCATACGCCCTTGGCCAAACTCTTTTCCATTCAGGAAAACCGCAGGAACGCCCATCACATTACGTTCATCAATCTCATTTTGGAAAAGTGCACCATCAATAGCCGTATGGCTAATATTTGGATTTAAAACTGCCATTAAGTTCAACGCCTGAACAACATCTGGGCAGTTATGGCAAGATAAAGAGTAATAAGTCTCAAAGTGGAATTCGCCTTCAAGGCCTTTAACCTGCTCTAATAACTCTTGCGCTTCTTTAGATGGATGACCACCGATTTGCAATAATGCCAGCACAAGAGAGGTAAATTCATGCCCCAAAGGTGAGCCTGCAAAACGCAAACCACTATCTGTACCTGGGTTAGTAATTAAAAAAGACGGTGTTCTTAGTGCGCTATTGCGCTCTTCACGTACAGTGACTTTATCTGACAGAGATGCAATTTGTTCTAACAGCTGCTTGATTTCATTTGATTTTTCGCTGTCATCTATATTAGCAACTAATTCAACGGGTTTAGTTAAACGTTCTAAGTAGGCTTTCAACTGTGCCTGTAAATTATTGTCGAGCATGTAATCCCCTTTAATTTTTATCATAAAATCGGGTACATATACCCGTCGTGATCCAAGTTGCAGGCCTAAACACCTGCAACCTGAATTATTCAGTATTAATCAATTGAGTTAGATTAATTAGATTTTGCCGACTAAGTCCAAAGATGGAGACAGTGTTGCATCACCTTCTTTCCATTTAGCTGGGCAAACTTCACCTGGGTGGCTTGCAACATATTGTGCTGCTTTAACTTTACGTAACAGGTCAGCTGCATCACGACCGATACCTTCAGCAGTAATTTCGATTGCCTGAATGATACCTTGTGGGTCAACAACGAAAGTGCCGCGGTCTGCTAAGCCTTCATTTTCACGCATATTTTCAAAGTTACGTGTTAATGCGCCAGTTGGGTCACCGATCATGGCATATTTGATTTTACCGATAGTTTCTGAACTTGCATGCCATGCTTTATGGGTAAAATGTGTGTCAGTAGAAACAGAGAAAATTTCAACACCTAATTTTTGGAATTCTTCATAATGGTCAGCAATGTCACCCAGTTCAGTTGGGCAAACAAAGGTAAAGTCAGCTGGATAGAAGAAGAAAACGCTCCATTTACCTGCAACATCTTTTTCAGAAACTTCGATAAATTGGCCATCTTTAAATGCTTGGTTAGTAAATGGTTTGATTTGAGTATTAATTAATGACATATGATGTTCTCCTGTTTGGTTACCTATTAAGTTACTGTTTTACAGCAGCTTAATCCAATCATTACCCACTATTGATTTGATAGGTACAACCTAATCATGCACCAATAATTAATAGGTGAAGCATTAGAACGCTTACTGAAAAATTCAGCAAGCGTTTTATGCATTAATGGATATTTTATGTACAGTAGGTTATGCCATGGTGGCAATCGTTTTGCGAAAACGAATGAGTGCGAGAGAAAAGAATACAGCACCAATAACAACAAGAACCGCAAATTGAGGCCAAACAATTTGGAAGCCAGCTCCGCGATATAAAATCGCTTGAGCAAGGCTAACAAAGTGCGTTGTCGGCATGGTTAGCATAATGTCTTGAACAAGCTGAGGCATACTTTCTCGCGCTGTCATTCCGCCAGAAAGCATATTTAATGGCAATAACACTAAGATCATCAACAAACCAAACTGAGGCATGGAGCGTGCAATCGTCCCCATAAAAATACCAATCGACGTTGTCGCAAATAAACTCAAGGCCACCCCACACATAAACAATAAGATAGAGCCTTCGATTGGTACTTGTAGCAATGTTTTTACAACCAAAATTAAGGAAACACCAGATGCAATCAATACCACCAGCCCCATTGACCATATTTTCGACATCATAATTTCAAATGGCGTTAGTGGCATGACCATCAAATGTTCGACTGTACCGTGTTCCCGTTCGCGGATTAGTGCAGCGCCCGTTAAAACAATCGATAACATCGTAATATTATTAATGATTGCCATAACAGAACCAAACCATGACTGTGTCAAGTTAGGGTTAAAGCGCATCCTCACTTCCAAATCAACAGGTAAACTTGCATTACTACGGTATTTTGCTAAAAATTCATTCACTTCCCCTAAGGTAATATTTTGAATATAACTATTTCCTAAGAAGGCTTGGCTCATCCTTGTTGCATCAATATTTACCTGAATTTCAGGATGCCGTCCTGCAAGCACATCACGTTGAAAATTAGGCGGAATATCTAGCGCAAAAGTATATGAACCACGATTTAACAAACCATCAATTTGATCTGGTGTGATATCCGCGGGTGGTAAAAAATAAGGCGCATAAAAGCTATTGATTATCCGATTTGATAACTGTGACTTATCTTGGTCAGCAATCGCAATGGGCGCATTATGTAAAGAGCCGGGAGTCACCGTTGCCGACGAATAAATCGATACCGTAAAAGCAAAGACAATCAAGGCTAGCATCGCTTTATCGCGGCCTAAACTGCGTAACTCTTTGACTCCTAGGTTAAAAATATTCTGAATTTTACGTATCATCGCTATGCCTCCTGCTTTTTCAGGAATAAAACACTGAGCCCAATAACCAATGGAACAGTGATCAGTAATGGGATAAACGATGACTGTAAATCGAATAAATTTAGTCCCTTAGAGAAGGTTCCTCGCGTGATAGTTAAAAAGTGTGATGTTGGATAAACCATCCCAACCCAGCGGCCAATACCTTCCAATGATGAAACTGGGTCAATCATTCCTGAAAATTGTGTTGCTGGTATCAGAGTGATGATAGAAGTACCAAAAATTGCTGCAATTTGGCTTTTCATAAAGCATGAAATTAATAACCCCATTCCTGTTGCAATACTGATATACAAAAATGCGGCCAAGGTTAACGTCAGAAAACTACCTTTAAATTCAACACCAAATATATAGACGGACAGTATGCAAAGTAATACAAAGTTAAACATGCCTAATAAAATATAAGGGACCTGCTTTCCAAGTAAAAACTCTAATTTGGTGATCGGAGTGACATAAAGATTGATAATCGAACCAAGCTCTTTTTCCCGAACAACACTCAACGCGCTAAGCATTGCGGGGATCATCATTAATAATAATGGAATAACTGCGGGAACAATCGCCGGTAAACTACGAACATCTGGGTTATAACGATATCGGGTTTCAATGTCGATAGCTGGCATACCAGCAACGCCAACGGGTTGGCGAGCAGCCATCGTACTTAGCCATGCTAAGTGCATCGCTTGCACATAGCCACGCACAGTTTCAGCGCGGTTTGGCATCGCACCATCAATCCACACGCCAATTTTAACGTTATTGCCGCGTGCAACGTCCCTTGCGAAGTTAGGCGGAATTTCAATCGCAACGGTAATCTTACCGCTACGCATACCAGCCTCTAAATCATCATAATCCTTGATTGGTGGTTGTTCGATAAAGTAACGTGAACCTGCTAAGTTCAGCGTATATCCTTGACTTAACCCCGTTTGGTCGCGATCTAGTACGGAAAAACGTAAATTTTCGACATCCATACTAATACCGTAACCCATAATAAACATAAGAATTACAGTCCCTAATAACGCGAGTGTTGAACGCACTGGGTCACGACGTAATTCCATCCCTTCTCGAATGGAATAACTGAATAACCGGCGTAAACTAAAACGTTTTTTTAACGCTTCGGTCGCTTGTTCTTTCAGTTCAGGGTCAACATGGAACTCAGGGGCAGTTTCTTGCCCTTGTCCTGCATCCCCCACAGCATCCTGTAAATAAGCAATAAAGGTTTCTTCAAGCGTGCCAAGGCCTCTTTTTTTGGTCAGGTTAGCAGGGGTATCACAATCTAAGACTTTACCTGCATGCATGAGTGAAATACGGTCACAGCGCTCTGCTTCATTCATAAAGTGCGTAGAAATAAAAATTGTGACACCGTCACGTCTTGATAGATCGACCATCAAATTCCAGAACATATCTCTGGCAACGGGGTCTACTCCCGAAGTTGGCTCATCGAGGATTAACATTTCAGGTTCATGAATAACTGCGACAGCTAAAGATAACCTTTGCCGGATCCCCAAAGGTAAATCGTCAGGCATTACGTCTCGCACATCATCAAGTTCAAAACGCTGGCACATTTCGTCCACTCGCTGGGGAATTTTGTCCTCAGCTATATGAAAAAGCTTGGCGTGAAGTACGAGATTTTGCTCAACACTCAATTCACTATATAGTGAAAATGCTTGCGACATGTAGCCGACACGCTTGCGTGTTTCGATATCTTTCGGATCTATTTCTTGACCAAATAGCCATGCTTGCCCTTCACTGGCTTGTAATAAACCCGTCAACATTTTCATAGTGGTTGATTTACCACAGCCATTAGACCCTAAGAAACCAAAAATCTCCCCTTTTGGGATCTTAAAATTCACATGGTCAACAGCGACGAAGTTACCAAAACGCATAGTTAGGTCTTGGGCTTCAATAGCAATAATATTGTCTTCTGTGGTATCACGTGGAGGGATCACGACTTTTTTGTGGCCGCTGCGTTTTTCTTCAGGTAGTAATTCAATAAACGCAGCTTCAAGATCATCACATTGAGTTTGGGCTTTTAATTCAGATGCATGACCTGTAGCGAGCACCTTGCCATCATCCATTGCCACTAACCAATCAAAGCGTTCGGCCTCTTCCATATAAGCCGTTGCGACCAAAACGCTCATATTGGTTTGTCGCAAACGAATGCGGTCAATTAAATCCCAAAATTGCGCACGAGATAACGGGTCAACCCCTGTAGTAGGTTCATCCAAAATTAATAAATCGGGATCATGAATTAGCGCACAGCATAACCCAAGCTTTTGTTTCATCCCTCCTGATAACTTGCCTGCTGGACGGTCTTTAAATGGCGCAAGCCCTGTACTTTCAAGCAAATCCTGAATCCGATATTCACGCTCAGCTTTTGATTGGCCAAATAAGCGGCCAAAAAAGTCGACGTTTTCATAAACAGATAACGTATGGTAGAGGTTCTTCCCTAAACCTTGCGGCATGTAGGCGATGCGAGGGCAAACAGCTCTACGATGCTCAATATCACTCATATCACCATCAAGTACCGTTATTTGGCCTTGTTGAATCACTCTTGCCCCTGCAATCAGGGAGATCAGGCTTGATTTTCCTACACCATCAGGGCCAATCAACCCAACCATTTTTCTTGCTGGGATGGAAAGTACAATGTCATCCAACGCACAATTGTCACCATAATGTTGGCTGACATGTTGTATATCGATAATCACATCACCCATCAGTTTATTGGTCATTGTGGTAATCTCACCTCTAATTCAGCAGGCCAAGATTCATTAGGGTCTAAACGTACATAAGCTTTTCCGGGCAGCCCTGTTTTCACATATTCTAGATGTTGCTCTAATAATTCAGGCGAAATTCGTGCACGCACTCTGAACATTAATTTTAGGCGTTCATTTTGTGTTTCTACGGTTTTCGGTGTGAATTGAGCAACACTCGCCACAAAAGTGGTTTTGGCTGGGATCACGATATTTGGTGCAGCGTCGAGTATAATATGAACATCACTGCCTAAGGCAACTTTACCTGCATCTTCAGTCGGTAAGAAAAATGTCATATACACATCACTTAAATCGACCATGTTCAAGACTCGCCCGCCAGCGCCAAGTACCTCTCCAGGCTCAGCGACACGATATTGAATACGCCCGTTTCTTGGCGCTTTTAGAATACTGTCATCTAAGTCCGCAATAATACGGCGTTCCGTTGCTGTCGCTGCATCAACACGGTTTTTCGCTTGGACTATACCAGCGCTTGCAGAATCAATGGCTGATGTCGCGGCGGCAACTTGAGCTTTTGATGCTTCCAGTGCTGCACGAGAGCCTTGCATCTGTGCTGTATCATCATCGACTTGTTGCTGAGATACGGCGTTGGTTCTCACCAAAGCTCTAGAACGATTTAACCGTTTTTGCGCTGCGTCTAACTCCGCTTCACGTTGACGAACAACAGCTTGGGCTGCAACTTTTTCGCTTTTACGTTGCGCTAAAGCAGACTCGGCAGTGGTCACTGCACTGATGGCTTGGCGTAATTGTGCCTGTACTTCATGGAGTTGCTCTTGGAGTGCTCGCGTATCCATACGAGCAAGTTCTTGCCCTTCTTTAACAAAATCCCCTTCTTTTACATTAATCGTTTCAATACGTCCTGCTGTCTTAGTGGCAATATCAATTTCTGTTGCTTCTATACGGCCGTTACTTTGAGAGAATCCAGCGGGTAGACCACCTGAATTAACATTCCAGTAATAGAAACCACCCGCAACAATAATTAATATTAAAATGATGTAAAAAGATACTTTTTGTTTATTTATTTTCATACCATCCCTTTCCATTAAATGAGAAAACAAGGAACAACAATTATTTTGATTATTAACCTGGTGATTATTAATAAAATGACATAACTGTCTCTATACGAAATAAATACCCTTAAAACTAAAAATATTATTTTTATTTAAAACTTGGCCAAGTAAGTGTTAGCACTACCATTAAATTGGCTATCTATTTAATTTAATGGCATTTTATCAACATTTGGTTTAAGTTTAGTTGCCTTATGTCACAAAAAAACAGAATAAACTCACAAAAATCAGGATAAGGCATTAATTGTACATATTTAATTCAAAATAAAAAAATAAAGCCAGTAACTTAATTTACTGGCTTTATTCAACGATGTTTGAATATGAATAAATATTAGCTTGCGAATGCAGCAATCACTTTTTCATCCATTCGGTAACGAACCCATTCATCTTGTGGTTCTGCACCAATACTTTTATAAAAATCAATTGCTGGCTGGTTCCAATCTAAAACACTCCATTCCAGCCGTTGGCACTTTCGTTCTACGGCTAACACTGCAATATGCTTGAGTAACTTCTTTCCTGCACCCGCGCCACGAAAATCTGGGGAGACATACAAATCTTCTAAATAAATACCATTATTCCCTAACCATGTTGAATAACTCGTAAAAAATACGGCATACCCTGCTGGCTGGCCATCCACATAACAGATTAAGGCTTCTGTGCTTGAATTCGCTCCAAATAAGGAATTTTCAATATCAGCTACCGTGGCTTTAACTTCGTGACGTGCTTTTTCATAATCTGCCAATTCAATGATCATATCTAATATCAAAGCAGCGTCATCACATGTTGCGGGTTTTATTTCTACGTTCATTTGGGGCTCTCTTGTTTTTTGAATCATGATTTTAAACGCTACATAGCAAGAACCCAATTCACAGCAATATTATTCATTTCTTCGCGCATGATATAAGTAACATTTATACCTGTATATGCTTTTTCCTATAATAATCAGAGAGCGCATTTTCGGACCTTGTTGGTTAAATAACATATTAGCTATAATTCTCTCATCGATTAACTAAATGAATATTAAGGAGGCTAATTTATGTTGTTGTGTGATCTTATTGAATATTCACACTTCTTTGGTAATCGCCAGAGCTCAGGCTTTCACAGTTTTATACTGCGATAACCCTGCCTGAGCGAAGCCACTAAAGAAAATCTTCCCTCAGCTTACTGGGTTGTCGTTACGACTATACCCTGGCGTTTTTTCGCCTAAAATTTGAGTAAGCTATGAGCACTTTATTAACTGTAAAATCATTAAATTACGATACTTCAACCTCTACCTTATTAAGCGATATTTCTTTTACCATCCAACAAGGTGACCGCATTGGTTTAATTGGCCATAACGGGAGTGGAAAAAGTACATTATTGAAGCTAATAACCCAACAACTGTTTCCTAATAGTGGCAGTATTACCTATGCAAATCATTGTGTTACTGCTTATATTGAACAACATTTACCCGATGAAATCGCTTGTTTGACTCTGATTGATGCGCTTGTTCAAAAACTCCCTGAACAAGATAAAGTCACTGAGCGCTGGCGGGCTGAAGTTTTGTTATCAGAATTAGGTTTTACACCTGAACAATGGGAACAAAAAGCGAATGCCATCAGTGGAGGACAACATACACGTTTGCTGCTGGGGCGTGCTTTAATTGAACAACCCGATTTACTGTTACTCGATGAACCTAGTAATCATTTAGATTTGCCCACACTGATTTGGTTAGGTAATTTCTTACAGTCATGGAAAGGGAGTTTTGTGCTAGTTTCCCATGACCAATCGTTATTAGATAAAGTCAGTAACTGTACTTGGATTTTACGAGATAAATCATTACATTTTTATCGGTTACCTTGCAGTGCAGCACGGCAAGCATTAAGTGAAAAAGACATCACTGATGCACGCCGTAATCAAGCAGAGCAAAAAGAAATTGACCGTATTGCATCAAGTGCCAAGCGTTTAGCGATTTGGGGGCATGTGTATGACAATGAAGCCTTATCACGCAAAGCCAAACAGATGGAAAAACATATTGACCGTCTTAAAGATGCCCAAACCGAATTAACTGAAGGCTATCAATGGAAGCTTGCTTTAAATGGCAAAGCTATTCCTGCAGATAGAGTTTTAGAGTTGGAAAACACCGTTGTTTCAACACCGAATGGAAATCAGTTATTTAAAACGGCATTTCATCAAGTGAAAAGTGGTGATCGTATCGCTATCATGGGAGCCAATGGCTGTGGTAAATCAACACTATTACGTCTACTTTGGCAACATTATCAACAAAATTTACGCTATAGCTCACAATTGAAGTTTCAT
Organism: Providencia sp. PROV109; assembly: GCF_033681625.1. Lineage (NCBI taxonomy): Bacteria > Pseudomonadati > Pseudomonadota > Gammaproteobacteria > Enterobacterales > Morganellaceae > Providencia > Providencia sp. PROV109. The sequence goes on along the minus strand of NZ_CP096320.1, from coordinate 2,347,009 downwards.
CCAGCAATTCGTGCTGGTTATTATGACCAACAATTAGAGCAGTTAAATGATAATGATAGCCTATTAGATGCACTACGTCATTTTTCACCTTTAACCGATGAACAACGAAAAATGGCATTGATTGGAGCGGGGTTTGCCTATAATCGTCACCAACAGAAAGTGGCAACACTGAGCGGTGGTGAACGCGCTAGATTATTGTTTATTGGTTTAAGTTTAGCTCAGTATGAGTTGATTTTATTGGACGAACCTACCAATCACCTTGATCTAGAAGGCAAGGAAGCACTTTGTGAGCAAATTAGCTTATTTTCTGGGGCATTATTGGTTGTAAGCCATGATAAATGGCTCATTGAAAATAGCTGCCAACGCTTCTGGTTTATCGATGATAATCGGCTAGAGGAATACCTTAATGCTGATGATATTTATCATAAAATCGAGAAGCAATCCCAGCAAGTGTTAACGTCTACGCTTGGGGAAAATGCCCCTTCTAAATCAACGATTGAAATTCTCAGTAAGGAAGTTACTCATGAAGATGAGTTATTAGAAACATTGCTGATATTGGAGCAAAAGCTACTTGCGGATCAAAAACGCAAATTAAACCACCAAAAACCGCAATTACAGCAGCAGTGGATCAACGAAATAGCCCAAATACACGCTAAATTGGGCTTGTAACCGATACCCCTGGTTACGTTAAGTGATCAGGGGATTTTTTATGAAGTTATATATTGATATAGGATCATAGCTAAAGTTTACAAAATAATTATATGCATCCTAAAATTTACCTTATTGATGGAATAATAGAAGACTGAGTCGCGTTGTTCATCAATAAGAAAATAAATAAGGTTTATTCTTTATGTCTTTTAAGTGAATAAAGATTTTGTAAACTATCTAATTGGTTATTTTATTTTTTGTTTCTTTGCTCGCTTAAAATATGAAGTTGGCACATTAGGGCATACAACCTCTTTAAATTTAACGTCTTTATTCGTCTTCACAGACGGTTCATTTTCAGATGAAACCGGGGCGTTGCTCTGTGGTATTTTGCTTGTCTCTTTCATATATAAACGCTCTTTTGCTTGTATAATATCATTCGTTTTAGCCATTTGATTTTCCCTCTGCCACTAACACTGCATTGACTTGCTCAATACGTTCCACTGCTCGGTTAATGATCTCAACGACTCTTGTTGTCTCTTCTTTCGTCAACTGTTGTATCACGATTTGGTGTCTCAACAATGACTTAAATTTATCTACAGCGCATTCAATTTCATTAGCGAATTGATTACCTGCTTTTAATTCCTGAGCATATTTTAATTTTAGTTGAACTTCTGCCAATATTTCAGCTTTGAGTAATAAAAAACAGCGACCTTCTGGCGTTATGACATAACACTTACGCCCTTTTCCATTATCTTTACCCGCCGAAATAAACCCTAACTCCTCTAATAACGTCAAAGTTGGATATATCACACCTGGGCTTGGGCAATAAAAACCTGCCGTTTCTTCTGCAATTTTTTTTATTAGCTCATAACCGTAATTAATTCCCCCTGTCAGTAAATGTAGGATATAAATCCTTAACTGTTTAGGGTTAAACATACGACTGACACTTTTACCGTTGCACAAACACGGCTCGAGTTGTTGTTCATTTGCCATTAAAATTCTCAGTGGTTATTTATATAAAAACCGATATATCTAATATGATAGTTACTTTTACAGAAAATGCCAGCTTTAGATATATCTATTTTTATGCATAACGTGCTAATGATAATCATTCTTATATGGATTATACCGACTAAATGTCGACACAACAGTAAAAAATGTGCGGTAAATTGTCTAACTGAGTAAAGTTGGCAATAGATATGAAATTAACCTATTTTTGAAGTGATAAAGCCAGCCGTCGGTATGTTGGCTGGCTATAGAAGCGAAGTACAATTACCCAATATTAGGTAATATGTTGAAAACAATCCCTAACTGAACACCAATGACTATAATTCCACAAATAAATACTAATGAAAGACCTAATCCACCGCCTAACACTTGATATTTCCGTTGGTTTAATGTTCTTGATTTAAATGCCATAGCACTAGGTAATAATAAAGCCAGTATTGAAAGTGCGATTGCGGCATACCCTAACGCCATCACAAACCCTTTAGGATAAAATAAAGCAAAAACTAGTGGTGGTCCAAAGGTGAGCAAACCTGTTTGTAGACGCCCTGACGCATTATCTTGACGTTTAAATAAATCCGCTAGAAAGTCAAATAACCCCAAAGCAACACCAAGGAAAGATGTCGCAAGCGCCAAACTCATAAACATTTGTGCAATTAACTCTGTTTTTCCTGATTGAGCCACATCTTTAATTGCATCTAATAATCCATTAAGCCCTGCGTTTTCCGCCAAAATACCAACAAATGTGGTTGTACCAATACTCCCTAATGTTGCGATTTGCCATAAAATATAAGCAATCAACGGGATAGCACTTCCGATAATAAAAATAACCCGCAATTTTTTGACATCTCCCCCCATGTATTTAACGATACTTGGGACGCTACCATGAAAACCAAAGGAGGTAAAAAACACCGGTATAGCAGATAAAATAAGTACTTTTTCAGTTGGGGCAGCTAATAAATTTTGTTGCTCAACATGCGGCATCATTAATGCCAATATAATGACTAAGAAAACAATTTTTGCAGCAAATAAAATACGGTTGATAAAATCTACGGATGAAGTCCCGAAACATACAACTCCCCCACCAATGACGGTAAATACAACAATTCCCATCCAATCTGCCATTTCAATAGCAAAACTACTTTTCAAATTTGATGTAATGATTTCCCCTGCTCCACTGACATAAGCTGCTGTCAATGCATACATCAGGAACATCATACTAAAACCCGTAATAAATTTGCCACTAGAGCCTAAGTACCGTTGTGCAACACTACCGATCCCAGTTTCGTGAGATTCATGTTGATAAACTTCGACCAAAAGTAACGCCGTGTAGCACATCAATGCCCACAACACTAATAACATAGCGAGGCTCACTAAGAAACCATTACCCGCGGCAGCGATAGGCATGGCTAACATACCTGCGCCAATCGTAGTACCTGCAACAATAAATACACTACCAAGTGTGCGATTTTTCATATTGAGATCCTAACAATCAATTAAATATTAATTTTATAATTAGAGTGATTTAACTTATTTTCTTCATTAATGAGTTGTTGTAATTTGTCTTCAAAAATATTTTTTAACTCTGCCCAATAGGTTTCAAAATGTGCCCTATCACGCAGGCAATGTGTCATGACTGCCGCCCGTAGCACATAAATCGACCGTACTTTATGCCATTCACTATCAGAGAATTGTGCATCTCGACATAGATTCAATGGGTTATCGCCATATTCTTCATAAGTTAGCGAGGTTGATGAGGTGAGAAAATCATTAGAATAACTCCGGCCTGCCGCATAAGAGCATAATTCATATAACCGTTTATTTAATTGATTTTGTTTTTCTAAAGAGGTGTTGCCAATTTCACGAAACATAAAGTTAATCATGTGAAAATCGGGCGTTGGCATCGCTATAATTGAAAATTGACGTTCCTCAATAATAAAAGGCTCACATTGATTAATTTTATCAATCATCCAATTGGCAGTGATGACCCCAGCCGCAATCACTTTTCCATACCCTAAAACATTTAACGGAACTAAGCGATGTGCAGCCCATACCGCTGCTGCGGTTGCGCCCGCTTTTGACCCTTCCATAATAGATGAGCCCAATAATACATTTTGTGTTTTTTCTGTTTTACGCTGCTTTTCTTGAACCTCTTCAAATACATAAGCGGCATGGTAAGAAACTAAATCCACAATCCGCTTATCTTTCATACAGATTGCACCTGCCGCATAAGGAATAAACCCCACCTTATGAGGGTCAACGGTAATCGAGTCCGCTTGGCTTAATGCTTTAAAGCTTTCATAAACATCACGTTTTGGCCACAACATATTTTCAGGAAAAATCCCTTCACTATGATAGCGTTGGAGTAAATTCTCATACTCCATAAATTGGTTTTCTTCATCGCGAAACATCGCACAAGCGTATCCCGCGTAAGCAGCATCGATATGCACATAAAAAGAAACCCCAAAACGTTGCTCGCATTCACGTCGTAGCTCAATAACTTCTCTGACATTGTCTATTGCGCCAGTTTCTGTGGTACCAACAACGGCAACTACCGCTAAAATTGGCTCCCCTTGCTCAATTAATGTAAATACCGTTTCACGCATTTTACGTACATCTGTTCGATAACTTGCATCAACGGGTAATTGCACAATATTCTGTTGGCCTAAACCAAGAATATCCATCGCTTTCATCCATGAATAGTGTTTAGACTGCGGTACCAATAACTTACCGAGTTTTCCTTGTTCTATTCCAACACCACGGCAGGTTAAATCACGAATTTCCTCAAAAATTTGTTGTTTCTTTAACTCGTCAATTAAATCTAGAACCGCGGAAACTGAGAGATTGAGTAACTCTTTTTCAGTTTTATCCTTTAGCAAGTATTGGGATTTTGGATGCTGCATAATCGCTAACGGCAACGTTTTAATATTTCTAGCTACCCATAAACCTTCGTAGTTAGCAACCGTTCCACCAGATGTAATATGTCCCCAAGCATGTTGTACGTCATAACCAAACATGGCACATAAATCTAACCCGGCTTCTATTTCTAAAACTGTTGTCGTTGGTGAAGATTCTTGTGCACAATTATTGGGGTTGTACATCATCGCCATGACATAAGCCAAATTAGAAATCATCAGTGTATCTGCATTCATATGCCCCATATAACGGGGGGAGAACCATGGAACCGATGTTGTTTTTAATTTTGAAGAGAGTTGATTAAGAATGCCTTCAGTACGATAAAGCGTATCTCGGTACTCGGGAGCATAACGGTCAACAGTAGAGATAAGATCAGGATCTTCAGGATGATAGCTGGAACGCCAATGCATATGTTCACTAACTGAATACTCCATCATTTCTTTGAAAAAGACAGCATTTTCAGATTTAGGACCTAAAAATAATGCATCTACATTTATTTTTGAATTTTTAAAATTATTTATCATTACTACACCTTCAAACTACAATTAACGGGTGCTAATTGCACTTAAGTTACTTAACTTAATATCATTGGAAAGTGCATAACGGGCTGTGTTTATATAAAAGATATCAATATATTAATGATATACATTTAAAAATATCATTTAAGCATTAATTATTGATAAACAAACCGTTAATGGCCAACTTATTTATAGATATAATCTATTTCTATTAAATTATTAATAAACTAATAGGAATTTCATTCTGATTTGTGGACAAGCACAAAAAAACAAAATTTATTCAACTGTAAAGAGATTTTTACGCTGAAAAAGCTTGAATATGTAAAAAATTTGTTATAGATGGTGCGATTTTCACTGCTCTTAAAGAACTAAAGTTAAATAGTGAAAACCGCAGAAAGTAAATCCAATTAACTGTTTAGCAAAACAATTTTCCCAACAAGATCACCTGATTCCATATATTCATGGGCACTTCGCACCTGAGACAAGTGATATATTTTGTTAATAATAGGTTTTATTTCACCATTTTGTAACAACCCCCAGACTTGTTTCTTTAGTTCTTGGGCAATCACTGCTTTTTCCTCAATAGTTCGAGAACGCATTGTTGATCCCGTATGAGTTAATCTTTTTACCATTAAAGGCATCATATTTAACTCTTTAGGGTTACCTTTCATCATACCAATTTGAATTATTCGTCCAAATTTAGCAGCAACTTGATAATTTTTCGCAACATAATCACCACCGATAATATCTACGACCATATCAACACCTCGAGAAGAGGTATAATTGAGTGTTGCTTCAACAAAATCATCGTTTCTGTAGTTAATAACACAATTTGCGCCTAACGATTTTGCAACTTGAACTTTGTCTTCTGAACCAACAGTAGTAATCACTGTTGCGCCAAAGGCTTTTGCTAACATAATTGCCACGCTACCAATTCCCGATGTTCCACCGTGAATAAGTACCGTTTCGTCTTTTTTAAGTTTGCCTATTTGAAAAACATTTGCCCAAACAGTGAAAAAGTTTTCAGGTATCGCTGCACCCTCGATAAAAGATAAATTCCCTAACGGTAAGGCTATGTTTTTATGCACTAAACAATATTCTGCATAACCTCCCCCGGCAACCAGTCCACAAACTTTGTCTCCGAGCTGCCATTCCTCTACATCATCCGCCTTGGCAACTATAGTTCCTGCAATTTCAAGCCCCATAATCAGTGAAGCATCTGCCGGTGGCGGATAAGACCCCTTACGCTGAAAAATATCAGGGCGATTAACCCCCGCAGCTTCCACCTTAACGAGCAAATACCCTGCAGAAATTCTAGGTAACGGTATATCAATTAATCGCAGCTTTTCTGGTCCACCAGGTTCTATAATGTCTACAACTGTCATCGAGGTGGGTAAAGACTGTTGGATAAGTGCCATTATATTCTCCTTTTTGAGGTTAATTTGAAAAATTGATATTCCTAAATTTATTTTTGTGTTAAATTAATGCTAATTAGTTTAATATTTCGTGCTTAATTACGACAGTTTAGAGTAGTAACTACTATGATGATGTAAGTCATCTTTTTATCGTTTAGAGGCTAAAATTTAATCTATATCAAATTATATACTTAGTAATCTTCTTTAATTTAGCATGAATATCTAAATTCACTAATTTCTCACATGCCTTCTGATTGGCTTTTTTGTTTATTAAGTCGATTCTGTCATACATTACTACTTACTAGTTGCATTATCTTATGTTAAAATTGACTCATATCAATAATTTTAACTTGATTGAGCCTTAAATATGATCCCAGAAAAAAGAGTTGTTCGTCGCATCCAGTCTGGTGGTTGTGCTATTCATTGTCAGGATTGCAGTATTAGCCAACTTTGCATTCCTTTTACGCTGAATGAACATGAACTGGATCAACTTGATAATATCATCGAACGCAAAAAACCAATTCAAAAAGGCCAAGCTTTATTTAAAGCAGGCGATGAATTGCGTTCATTATATGCCATCCGCTCAGGTACAATAAAAAGCTATACAATAACCGAAGAAGGCGATGAGCAAATTACTGGTTTTCACTTAGCAGGAGACCTTGTTGGCTTTGATGCTATCATTCATACACAGCACCCAAGTTTTGCACAAGCACTTGAAACCTCAATGGTTTGTGAAATACCTTTTGAAACCTTAGACGACTTATCAGGCAAAATGCCTAATTTACGTCAGCAAATTATGCGTTTAATGAGCGGTGAAATTAAAGGTGATCAAGAAATGATCCTTTTATTATCTAAGAAAAATGCGGAAGAGCGTTTAGCTGCATTTATTCTTAACCTCTCTCACCGCTTTGCGGAACGTGGTTTTTCACCAAGAGAATTTAGATTAACCATGACTCGTGGAGATATCGGTAATTATCTTGGCTTAACAGTTGAAACCATTAGTCGCCTTTTAGGACGTTTCCAGAAAAGTGGCATGCTAAGTGTTAAAGGTAAGTACATCACTATCGAGGATATGGCTAAACTGACTGATATCGCTGGTAAAGTTTCAGCAATTACATGCTAATATCCCTAAACGGATCACGTTATCAGTGATCCGTTTTCATTTTTTTCTCCAGATTTCTTGCCTATTTAATCTCAATATCATAGTTTATCTATATGGAAATATCCGTGTATCGAGAGGATTTCAATATGGCAAACTATAAAAACCTGCTAGTTGCAATTGACCCAAATCAGGATGATCAACCTGCATTAAGACGTGCTGTCTACATCGTGCAGCGTAATGGTGGACGGATAAAAGCGTTTTTGCCTATCTACGACCTTTCCTATGACATGACAACCTTACTTTCTCCTGAAGAACGTAATGCCATGCGCAAAGGTGTAATAAGCCAAAAAGCAGCGTGGATCAAACAACAAGCTCATTTCTATCTTGAAGCGGGCATTGATATTGAAATTAAAGTTATTTGGCATAACAAGCCATATGAGGCCATTATTCAGGAAGTAATAAATGGTGAACATGACCTGTTACTGAAAATGGCGCATCAAACCGATAATTTTGAGTCGATTATTTTTACCCCACTAGACTGGCATTTACTCCGAAAATGCCCTGCTCCCGTTTGGATGGTAAAAGACAAAGTATGGCCTGATCACGGTTCAGTGGTTGTCGCCGTTAACTTATCAAATGAGGAATCTTATCACGATGACCTCAATATCAAATTGGTCGAAAAAACAAAAGATTTAGCAACTCGCATTATTAAGGAACAGGAAATCCATTTAGTGAGTGCATATCCTGTTGCTCCTATGAATATTGCCATAGAGTTACCTGATTTCGACCCGAGCCTATATAACAACGCACTACGCGGCCAACATTTAATTGCGATGAAAGAGTTGCGGCAAAAATTTGGGATTGATGAAAAATATACCCATGTCCGTGAAGGCTTACCTGAAAAAATTATTCCAGATATGTGTGAAGAATTGCACGCTGGGGTTGTGGTACTGGGTATTTTAGGCCGCACAGGCATTTCAGCGGCTTTTTTGGGGAATACCGCGGAGCATGTCATCGATAAGCTAAAATGTGATTTATTAGCGATTAAACCTGACGGTTTTGTTTGTCCTATCAACCCTGCTGATGATGATTAGCTAATCATCTAAAACTTATTAAGCCCCAATAATATTTATGTTATTGGGGCTTAATTTAATCATGGCTAAGTTATTGCTGAACTGAACTTTGACTAAGTATCGGCCAAGCTTGCATAGCATTAAAAATGACTTGATTAAGTCTTTCAAGATCAATTCCATCACAAGCTTGTATGGTAAAACCATCAATTACCGTTATATAAAAATCAACGATAGCTTCAATCGGCGCATCTGGAGCAACATCACCATCATCAATGCCTTTACGCATACGCGCCAGTAGAATTTCCTGATAACTTTTCCGTTTTTCTTGGACGTTTAATTGCACATCTTCGATTTGCTTTGACCCATTCATTGTCGCTGTAATCAGCATACAACCTGCAGGCTTATTTGGCTGAATTAGCCTTTTAGCGCTTTCATACATCAGCAATTCAATTGCAATTTTCGCTGTTTTGGCTTGCTTTACAATAGACAAAATAGGACAAGCTTCATTCATCAAATAATAATCAATACATTGATTAAACAACGATGCTTTATCACCAAAAGCACAGTAAAGGCTAGGCGCTGTGATACCTAGCTCTTGAGTTAAATCGCTAATTGAGGTTGCAACATAGCCATTTCGCCAAAACAATAGCATGGCTTTAGCTAGTGCATCTTGTTGGTCAAAGCCTTTAGGCCGCCCGCGTTTTATTTGATTCATATTCTCACTTTACTCGCAGTCAATTCACTATACCACAACTATTTTATAGTGATCATTATAAAAATAATTGACAACGTCTAAATTCACATAAACAATAGCGCCATGATTTTATAGCGGTCACTATAAAATCATTCTTTTTTGTAAACTACTTAACTTTCATGGAAAGCGCATGACAACAACTCATATTTCTTCGCACAATGGTAACTGGCTTTCACTATTATCTGCAACTTTTGCTTGCTTCATTATTGTTACTGGTGAGTTTTTAGCCATTAGCGTGCTAAATAACATCGCTTATGATTTTCAAATATCAACAGGTACCGCAGGGCTTACAGTCACTGTCACATCTATCGCAGGTATGGCATCCTCCCTATTTGTCCCCATTTATGCCAAAAATATCGATAGACGCCAAGTCTTACTTTTCTTAGTTGCTCTCATGATATTAGCTAATGCAATTACGGCTTTCGCGTCTAATTTTAGTTTAGTTTTATTAGGTCGATTCGCATTAGGAATTGCACTAGGGGGTTTTTGGGGAGTAGCAGCAGGCTTAGTAATACGTCTAGCACCTAAAAATATGTCAATTACCACATCCGTAACAATATTCTTTTCGGCCGTCACATTAGTCACCGTGCTCGGAGTACCTCTAGGCGCTTGGTTATCTGATAATTATGGTTGGAGAATGCCTTATATTGCGCTGGTTATTGCAGGTGCTGTCGCGTTTTTAATGCAGTATTTCTCTTTACCATCATTAAAACCTTCTTCGTCTATGCAATGGAAGGAATTGTTATTGATGCCTTCGCACCCTATTGCGCGTAAAGGATTAATTATATTCACACTGATTTTTTTAGCACATTTCTCTGCGTATAATTATTTTACGGTGTTCTTTAAACAAACTGCAGGTTTTATCGAAGGACAAATTTCAGCATTATTGCTCTTTTTTGGAGTGGCCAGCGTAGTTGGCAATATACTGGCGGGTTATGTTGGAAAATATAATGTTCGTTATAATTTCGCGATTAGTGCTCTTTTATTAGCCTTAGCTTTTCTCGCATTATCTGTTTTAGATTTTAATTGGGCGACCAGTATCATATTTGTTTCTTCATGGGGGATCGCTGCGGGTATGGTTCCTGCAACAATCAATATGTGGATGCACGTTCATGTTCCAGAGTTAACCGAGAAAGGTTCCGCCCTTATTACCTTTATGTTTTTAATTCTAATTACTATTGGCAGTCTAGTAGGAGGATACGTCATGGACCATTTCAATGGCGGAGTTCTCATGATGAGCATGCTGACTATATCTACACTAGCATTTTTATTAGTGTTTACCTTTGCTCGAGGGCTAACCAATTGCGCTCGATTTTGCTTCAAATGATGCGTTTATAAGACTGCATCACATAAACTGATTTAGCTCTCAAATATCAAGAAGGGGTGACTGGAATTAACCAATCACCCCTTCTTATTTACTTTGCTAATTATTTTGAAATGAATTAGTAATTCATTAAATTACAATGCGCGTAAGATTGCATCAACGCTATCTTTTGCATCACCAAACAACATCTGTGTATTTTCTTTGAAGAATAATGGGTTTTGTACCCCAGCATAGCCAGTATTCATTGAACGTTTAAATACAATAACATTGCTTGCTTTCCAAACTTCAAGAACTGGCATACCTGCAATTGGGCTGTTTGGATCTTCTTGAGCCGCTGGGTTAACCGTATCGTTAGCACCAATAACAAGAACGGTATCGGTATCAGAGAAATCATCATTAATTTCATCCATTTCCAATACGATATCATAAGGTACTTTAGCTTCGGCTAATAATACGTTCATATGGCCAGGTAAACGCCCAGCTACAGGGTGAATACCAAAACGCACATTAATACCACGTTCACGTAATTTAGTGGTGATATCCGCAACAGGATATTGTGCTTGTGCTACCGCCATACCATACCCCGGAGTGATAATTACTGATGTTGAGTTTTTCAACATTTCAGCGACTTCCTCTGCGGTGCTTTCGCGATACTCACCCATTTCTTCTTCTGTGCCTGTTGAAGAGCCATCTGTACCGAAGCCTCCTGCAATAACACTGATAAACGAACGGTTCATCGCCTTACACATAATATAGGACAGAATCGCACCTGAAGAACCGACCAATGCCCCTGTGACAATCAGCAAGTCATTACTTAACATAAAACCTGCCGCTGCAGCAGCCCAACCTGAATACGAATTCAGCATTGAAACCACCACTGGCATATCCGCTCCACCAATTGAAGCGACTAAATGCCAGCCAAAAGCTAAAGCTATCGCGGTCATAATTAGCATCAAGAAGACTTGCAAGCCGACACTTTCTGTTTTAACAAAAATCACTAACAGAATAAATGAAACCACTAACGCCGCTAAATTCAGTTTATGGCGATTAGGTAACATCATCGGTTTTGATGACATTTTCCCTGATAATTTACCATAAGCGACTACTGAACCAGTGAAGGTAACTGCACCAATGAAGATCCCTAAGAAAACTTCAGTTAAGTGAATGTTTTCCATCACAACATCAGCATGCCCTTCACTGGCGATAAAGCTGTTAAAACCAACCAGCACTGCAGCTAAACCGACGAAACTATGTAAAATAGCCACCAGCTCAGGCATTTCTGTCATTTCAACTTTTTTCGCTAAGCGAATACCAATGACAGCACCAATGACCATCGCAACGATCATCCAGCCCACATTAGCACTGTGAGGACCTAAAATAGTGGCTATCAAGGCGATAGCCATCCCGATAATGCCATAAGTATTCCCACGTTGGGAACTTTCATGACGGGATAGCCCCGCAAGGCTGAAAATAAATAGGATAGCAGCAACTATGTAAGCTGCTGTCACAATTCCACTCGACAACATAAGTTACCCCTTACCCTTTACGAAACATTTTTAACATGCGTTGAGTTACAGTGAACCCACCGAAAATATTGATACTCGCGATCAATATGGCGATAAAGGATAAGAAACTTACCCAGCCACCGCTGCCAATCTGGAGCAAGGCGCCCACGACGATGATCCCTGAAATAGCGTTAGTGACTGACATTAACGGTGTATGCAATGCATGAGTCACATTCCACACCACGTAATAACCAACCACACAAGCTAAAGCAAATACAGTAAAGTGCGATAAAAACTCTTTTGGTGCTGAATTAGCAAACCAACCAAACAAGATGATAGCTAATGCCATCAAGCCATATTTTACCGTCGGTGACATCTTTTTCTCAGGCGCTTTAACTTTTTCCACCGCTTGCGGTTTCGCCTGCGGCTGAGCAGATACCTGAATTGGGGGCGCTGGCCAAGTGATTTCACCTTGTTTAATCACTGTGACCCCACGAATTACCAGATCTTCAAAATCAATGTCTATTTCACCATTTTTCTCTTTGCACAATAACTTCATCAAGTTAACGAGGTTTGTTCCATATAACTGCGATGATTGTGTTGGTAAACGGCTTGGTAAGTCGGTATAACCAATGATTTTTACGCCATTGTCAGTCACAACCAGCTTGTCAGCTTGGGTTAACTCACAGTTCCCCCCAGTTTGCGCCGCTAAGTCTACAATCACACTTCCCGGCTTCATTGATTCAACCATTTCCTTGGTAATCAATTTAGGTGCAGGCTTACCTGGAATCAGTGCCGTAGTTACAATGATATCGACTTCTTTCGCTTGTGCAGCGAACAGTTCCATCTCAGCTTTAATAAATGCTTCTGACATTACTTTGGCGTAGCCATCGCCACTACCGGCCTCTTCTTTGAAATCTAATTCAAGGAATTCAGCCCCCATACTCTGAACTTGCTCTTTCACCTCAGGACGAGTGTCAAAGGCACGCACAATGGCACCTAAACTACCAGCAGCGCCAATCGCAGCAAGGCCTGCAACCCCAGCCCCGATGATCATGACTTTCGCTGGAGGAACTTTACCTGCGGCCGTAATTTGCCCCGTAAAGAAACGACCAAATTCGTGAGCAGCTTCAACAATTGCACGGTAGCCGGCAATATTCGCCATTGAGCTAAGCGCATCAAGTGATTGAGCACGTGAAATGCGTGGTACCGCATCCATCGCCATCACGTTAATTTTCCTAGCTTTTAAAGCTTCCATTAGCTCAGCATTCTGTGCTGGCCAAATGAAACTCACCAGAGTCGCTCCTTCTTTTAATAGAGGAATTTCATCATCCAGTGGCGCGTTGACTTTAAAAACGATATCCGCAGCAAATGCAGTATCACGATCAACGATTTCCGCCCCCGCTTGTTCGTATGCTACATCGTCAAAACTGGCTAAATGACCCGCATTTTGTTCTACACAGACAGAAAAACCTAACTTAAGAAGTTGAGTTACTGTAGATGGTGTAGCTGCAACACGCGCTTCATTGGCAAGTCGTTCTCTTGGTATACCAATACGCATAATGTTCCCTTTTTAATGCCTAACGTAATGTTGTTAATAGAGTGTTTGCTAAAATAATGACTGTCATCACAGAGAAAAGTCTTATTTTGTGCCTAAACAGATTTTTAATGTTCTAATAACCTACTGAAAATAAGCTTCTTGATCCATAATTGATCACGATTCTTAGACAGTAAATGGAATTCGCAGTGAAAATCTTAGTTTTAGGTCAATAAAATACTGGATACTTTAAAAAATCTGGTAAATTTAACTAGTCAATAATTATTTATTTCTCATAAAAATAAAATCATGAGACAACAGGTTCCGTTACGTGTAATAATCACGTACATGTGATACAACTAAGATTCAGCATGTTTATAATAAATTGCGCAAGGCGGAAGGATTTTGTATGAAGCTGAAAACTACGGTCATCGCAGCCGCGGTGTTATCATTAACTAGTATAACTGCTACTCAGGCGGCTGTTGAATTGACGCCAAAACAGGCTACTGAATTAAAACCTTATGAGCGTATAACAGTCACCGGGCGCTTTAATGCTATTTATGAAGCATCCGATGCAGTCTCCCGTAGGGCTGATAAAATGGGGGCATATGCCTTTTACATTCAAAGCCTTGATGATGTAGGTGATAGCGGCAACATGCGTGTTGTTGCTGATGTCTACGCAAAAGATGCACCACAAGTTGATACACCAAAACGTCGTGTATTCGGTGGTGTTGAGGAAATGTCAAAAACTGACGCAACAGAATATGAGCCTTTTGATACTGTTACTGTAAGCGGTTTTTACCCTTCTCAACCAGACCTATATGAGGCTATCGCCAAAAAAGCACTTGAGAAAAATGCTGCCTCGTTCTATGTGGTTCGTAATATCGCAATGAATGATGGTGGAAATACATTAGCAACTGCTTATATCTATAAGAAAGATGCACCGAAACGACAAGTTCTTAATGAAGACGCAGTGGTTCCTGCCGATTCTGACGCTGGTCGTGCTCTGTTAGCAGAGGGCGGTGAAGCGGCTAAAAAAGTTCGCATTCCTGGTGTTGCATCTTCTGAAGAACCAACAACCGCAGTCGGACGCTTCTTTGAAACCTCTAGCAGTCAACCGGGTCGTACTAGTGTGACTCTGCCAAGTGGTTATGTTATCGAAGAGGTCAACAAAACAGCAGCTGCACAAATGGTCCCATTTGACTCTATTACATTCTCTGGATATTACACCAATACGCCTGAAGTACGTTACCAAATAGCAAAACGTGCGGAAGCGAAAGGGGCTAAATATTTTCATATTACAAGAGAATGGCAATCTAATGGTGGCAGTGTCACTATCAGTGCTGACTTGTTTAAATAGTCCTAATTTATGTGATGTTAAAACCAGCCTACTCGGCTGGTTTTTTTTTATTTTTAGACTCTCACTTTAGGTTATATCTCGTCTTTGACTCTATTCATCCTCACTCTTTTGAAAAAGTGCATAAAACATCTTAAAAAATGCATACATTACCATTGCATATCTGTCATTTCGTTCGTAGAATCCACACTCTGAAAACATGCAGTCATTCCATCTGCTTTTTTAATGGCTACTAGTTAAACTCATTATTGTAATGGCACTTTAACGTCATTTTAACTTTTGATTTCTGAACGTTCAGGATTTACTTTGAAAAATACTTTGAGTCTTACCGCACTAACTGCGCTAGTTCTTAGCTCAATGGTTGGCGCTGGTGTTTTTAGTCTCCCTCAAAATATGGCTGAAGTGGCTAGCCCTCTCGCATTAATAATCGGTTGGTCAATTACTGGTGTGGGCATCCTTTTTTTAGCATTTGCCTTATTGTTGCTTTCTCGCATACGACCTGACCTTGACGGTGGGATATTTACTTACGCCAAAGTCGGCTTCGGGGAATTAATTGGTTTTTGCTCGGCGTGGGGTTATTGGCTATGTGCGGTAGTTGCCAATGTGTCTTATCTTGTTATCGTATTCGCAGCAATCAGTTTTTTTACAGATACTCCTGACAACATTATTTTTGGTGATGGGAATACATGGCAAGCCCTAGTCGGAGAATCAATACTCCTCTGGTTTGTTCACTATTTAGTTCTTCGTGGAGTACAAACAGCCGCTGGGATTAATAAACTTGCTACAATGGCAAAACTGGTTCCTCTTGGCTTATTTATTGTATTGGCTTTTTTTGCGTTTAAACTTGATATTTTCAATGCAGATTTCAGTGGTATCGAATTTGGCGTTCCTGTTTGGGAGCAAGTCAAAGATACCATGCTGATTACACTATGGGTATTTATTGGTATCGAAGGTGCCGTTGTCGTCTCTGCACGAGCGAAAAACCGCCGCGATGTTGGCTTAGCAACAATTTTCGCTGTAAGTTCTGCTTTAATTATCTATATTCTAGTGACCTTACTTTCTTTAGGTATTATGCCTAGAGCTGAACTTGCAGAAATAAAAAATCCATCCATGGCCCCACTCATGATAAGTTTAATTGGTTCGAGTGGTGATATTATTATTGCAGCGGGCCTAATTATTTCTGTTTGTGGAGCTTACCTAAGTTGGACTATTATGGCCGCTGAAGTACCTTATATTGCAGCCCAATACCAATCATTTCCTAAAATATTCAATAAATTAAATAAGAATGATGCCCCATCATCTTCTTTATGGCTCACTAATGGTGCAGTACAGCTATCTTTAGTTCTTATTTGGCTTAGTGGGAGTAATTACAATACATTGCTTACCATTGCCTCTGAAATGATTTTAGTCCCCTATTTCCTTGTTGGTGCATTTTTAGTAAAAGTAGCTTTTGAACGTCATAATAAGGCATTACTTGCCGTTGGAGCTATTGCCAGTCTTTATGGTCTATGGTTGCTTTATGCATCAGGGTTAATCAATTTACTATTATCCGTCGTTTTATATGCCCCTGGTATTTTGGTATTTTTCTATGCTCGCCAGCAGCAAACCAACCAAATGCCATTAAAAGCGATTGAAAAAATCATGGCATATGCCATTGCTATCGGCGCTATCCCAGCGCTCTATTATTTGGTTGCCTAGTTTTAGAAACGAGGGCTTAATTTTAACCCATAAATTTAAGCCTTCATTTACTGCAACATCCTGTTTTTTTGATTACTAAATCACTCCATAATTTTCTAGTCGTAATTTCCTTCACAATTTTCACCCTCCTTTACAATTTCCCCTCTCCTTTGCTGGTTAAAATTTCTGTTGTATGAGCTTCGCTGCTTATATTTTTATCATTCATTAGTATGTTGTAACTAAATAATTAAGGCCAACTAAAAATGAAAAGCGCTTCACATACAGAATACGTGAAGCGCTAATTAGTCAAAATAAGGCTTACAGTTGTTGAGATAACTGTTCCATCGCCTGCATAATTCGCTTATCCGAAATTGGATATGGCGTTCCAAGCTGCTGGGCAAACAGACTGACTCTCAGTTCTTCAATCATCCAGCGAATTTCTTGGACTTCTGGCATATTTCTCTGAACTGGAGATAATTTTACTAACCATTGCTGCCACATATTCTGAACATGCTCTACTTTACTCAGTTGTGCACGATCTCGGTTAGGATCAATAGCTAGTTTTTCTAATCGCCGCTCTATTCCATTTAAATAACGAAGAATATCAGGTAAGCGTTTCCAACCATGAGTAGTCACAAAACCTTTAAACACTAAGTTCGACATTTGTGTTTTTATATCCGATAACGCTATTGCCATCGAAAAATCAACCCGCCCTTTTAGACGTTTATTGATTGCAAACACCGCCGTTAATATTTGTTCAACTTGCTTAGCAATATTAACAACCACATCATTTAATTCTGCCCGTGCAAGCTCTTTCAGTTTTTCAAACTGTTCTTCATTCCATACCGCGCCACCAAAATCAGAGATTATTTGGTCGACACCACAAGCAATACAATCATCTATTAACTCCAATACCTTGCCATAGGGGTTAAAGTACAAACCCAATTTTGATTTATTGGGTAGTTTTTCATGTAAATACTTAATTGGCGATGGAATATTTAACAGTAATAATCGACGCACCCCAGCCCACATTGCTTGCTGCTGTTCTAATTCTGTTTCAAACACCTTGATACCAACACTATTTCTTTCATCGACTAATGCAGGATAAGCTTTAACGGAATATCCGCCTCTCTTTTGCTCATAGCGTTGAGGTAATTCACCAAAACTCCAAATATGTAACCCATGTTGCTCAATACCGTCATCTACAACTTCAGACAACGTTTCTTGCACTTTTTCTTTTAGGCTATTTTTTAGCTCATCAAGATTTTGCCCTTCCGCAACGGTTTTATTTTTGTCGCCTACAACACGATATGTCATTTTTAAATGAGCGGGAAGTTGCTCTAATTGCCATGATTCACGTTCAACAGTGACACCTGTCATACGGCGTAATTCACGTTCAAGTTTATCCAATACACTCCCCTCAGGCTCAGGGACTCGTTCTAAAAATGCAGAAGCATAGTTAGGTGCAGGAACAAAATTTCGCCTAATTGGTTTAGGTAATGATTTAATTAAAGCAACGATTAACTCATGACGCAGTCCCGGAACTTGCCAATCAAAGCCAATATTCTGAACCTGATTCAATATCGCAAGTGGTACATGGACAGTCACTCCATCTGCATCAGTTCCTGGCTCAAATTGATAACTCAACCGAAATTTCAAATCCCCTTGATACCAATAGTTTGGGTAATCAAGAGCCGAAACATTACTCGCATCCTCCTTGATCAGCATACTTTTTTCAAAGCTTAACAAGTCAGATTGTTGCTTAGATGCCTTTTTCCACCAATTATCAAAATGACGAGAGGAAATCACATCATTCGGGATCCGTTGGTCATAAAATGCAAATAACGTTTCATCATCAACTAAAATGTCACGCCGACGTGATTTATGCTCCAAATCTTCGACTTCAGATAATAATTTCAGATTTTCTTTAAAGAATGCGTGGCGTGTGACCCAATCCCCTTCAACCAATGCATGACGAATAAATAATTCACGGCATAATAACGGGTCAATATTCCCATAATTAACCTGCCTTGATGCAACAATGGGTAGCCCATATAAAGTCACTTTTTCTGACGCCATTACCGCGCCTTCAGATTTAGACCAATGAGGCTCACTATAACTATGTTTAGTTAAATGTTCTGCTAAGGGTTCAACCCACTCAACATCGATTGATGCGGCAATTCTTCCCCATAATTTCGACGTTTCAACAAGTTCCGCAACCATTGCCCATTTCGGTGGTTTTTTAAATAAACCCGACCCAGGAAAAATAGTAAAACGTGCATTTCTAGCCCCAGTAAACTCGTGTTTATCTGCATCTTTTTGTCCAATATGTGAAAGCAGCCCAGCCAATAACGAAACGTGAATGCTCCGAAAATCAGCCTCCGCACTATTAATGGCAAAACCTTGCTCTTTTACCACTTGCCTCAATTGGGTATACAAATCTTGCCATTCCCGAATACGCAAGTAATTAAGAAAATCTTGGCGACACATTTTTCTAAATTGAGCGTTAGAAAGCTGTGTTTGTTGTTCTTTTAAGTAATCCCAAAGATTTAAAAAAGCTAAGAAATCTGATTGCTTATCATGGAAACGACGATGTTTTTCATCGGCAGCTTGCTGTTTGTCTAACGGTCTCTCCCTAGGGTCTTGAATTGATAATGCAGAAACAATCACCATTGTTTCACGTACTGCCCCGTGTTTACGTGCTTCAATCACCATACGAGCAAGTCTTGGGTCAACAGGAAGCTGGGCTAACTGCCTGCCTATATCCGTTAGTTGATACCCTTTATCCGCCTGTTTATGGGACTTAATGGCACCTAGCTCCTCCAGTAATTTCACACCATCTTGGATATTACGTTTATCTGGAGCCTCCACAAATGGAAATGCAGAAATATCACCAAGACCAATAGAAGTCATTTGTAATATAACTGACGCTAAATTCGTCCGTAAAATTTCAGGGTCCGTGAACTCTGGGCGTGATAAGAAGTCACCTTCTGAGTATAAACGAATACAAATCCCGTCAGAAACACGGCCACAGCGCCCCTTACGTTGGTTAGCTGAAGCTTGAGAAATGGCTTCAACAGGAAGACGTTGTACTTTGGTACGGTAACTATAACGACTGATTCGTGCATAACCGGTATCAATGACATATTTTATACCCGGTACAGTTAATGATGTTTCTGCTACGTTTGTTGCAAGAATGATCCGCCGTCCCCCATGAGGATGGAAGATACGATTTTGCTCACTATTCGAGAGCCTTGCGAAAAGAGGTAAGATTTCAGTGTGGCGTAAAGAAAGTTTTGATAACGCATCGGCGGTATCACGAATTTCCCGCTCACCACTCATAAAAATCAATATATCGCCATTACCTTCAACCGATAGTTCATTTACCGCATCAATTATCCCATCAATTTGGTCACGGTCACTATCGTTCTGGTCTCCCATGATAGGACGATAACGAACTTCAACAGGATAGGTACGCCCAGACACTTCAACAATTGGGGCATGACTAAAGTGCTTCGAAAAACGCTCAGGGTCAATGGTTGCTGATGTAATAATAACTTTTAAATCAGGACGTTTTGGTAATAATTGACGTAAATAACCTAAAATAAAGTCGATATTCAGGCTTCTTTCGTGAGCCTCATCGATAATAATTGTGTCATATTGCAGCAGCAGTTTGTCATTTTGTAGTTCTGCAAGCAAGATACCATCAGTCATCAATTTGACTTGCGTTGTTTCACTCACTTGGTCACTAAAGCGTACTTTATAACCAACATTTGTACCTAGTTCACATTCAAGTTCTTGAGCTAAGCGTGACGCAACTGAGCGCGCGGCTAAACGTCTTGGTTGAGTGTGACCAATAAATCCTAGAACCCCTCTGCCAAGTTCAAGGCAAATTTTGGGGATTTGCGTTGTTTTACCTGACCCAGTTTCACCAGCAATAATAACAACTTGATGTTTTTTAATGGCATCTAAAATGACATCTTTCTTCTGGCTAACCGGTAAATTATCCGGATACACAATTTTAGGCGCATTTAATCTTTTAATTTCAACCTTTTGCTTTGCCTTTTCAATATCTATTTTGATAGCATCAAGTACCGCAGAGCGCGATTTTTCGTTCTGGATCTTTGCAATACCTTGCACTCTTTTTTTCAGTAACCATTGGTCACGTAATGAAGTTTGTCCAATATCAGCGGTTAATGCTGTCAGTATGGATTTCACCTGTTGAATCCTTATCTTTAATAAATTTCAATACACGATAGCCAATCAGCTTCGCAATTTGTGAGGGCTAAATTTCGCTTTTATTTTTAATTGTTGTTATCACATAAAAATACCATCAATTTTTTTGAAGAAAGCTATCTAATATTTTTCCTATCAATCAGTTACACATCACGTATTATTACCAATAAAGTTTTACCTAAAAAATAGAGGAACACATGAGTAAAGTATTACTATTGAAATCAAGTATTCTGGCTGACTATTCACAAAGCAATAAAATGGCAGATTACTTTATTCAACAATGGCAGGAAAAACACTCAGCAGATACAGTAACTGTACGAGATTTAGTCAAAGAGCCAATTCCAGCGATTGACGGTGAAATTTTAGCAGCTTTTGGTCCAAGTGACACGAAAACAGAACAACAACAAGCACATTTGGACCTGTCAAATGCATTGATTGAAGAAATTAAAGCTCACGATGTGATTGTTATTGCAGCCCCGATGTATAACTTTACGATTTCTTCTCATTTAAAACACTATTTCGACTTTATCGCTCGCTCAGGGCACACGTTTAAATATACAGAACAAGGTTCTGTTGGCTTATTAAAAGACAAGCGCGCATATGTATTAACGAGCCGAGGCGGTATTTATAAAGACACACCAACAGATACCATGGTGCCTTATTTAACACTATTTCTAAATTTCATTGGTATTACCGACGTTGAGTTCGTTTTTGCTGAAGGCACGTCGTTAGGCCAAGAGTCAGTCGAAAGGGCACATCAACAAGCACAGAGCCATATAAATACCATTATTGCTTAAAATATATCCTTTTAAGCAAGGTATTGTTAAAACCCAAAGCTACCATTGCTATATCTTGCGCACTTTCTGAGTGCGCTTTTTATTTCTTTTGTAACCATTGACCATTAATTCCACGCACAAACTCCCCAGGATTAGCCCGTTCTACAAGTTTTTGTCCTGCTATCCTTGCGACATCATTTGTTTTTAGGTTATTTTTTGCAGCAATTTCGCTGTATCTTTTTTCCCGTTCTTGGTTAATTTGTGCCGCTAGTTTAGCAGCCTCTGGATTACTCGTATTAATTGGAGCTAAATACCCCGATAACGTTTCCCCTAATAGACCTGTTTCTTTGGCCTCATCAACCGTTATTGCTATAGCCTGAAAGGCAGTCAATAACGAACACAGGGCAAATACTTTGATTATTCGATTCATTTTGGGTTTACCTCACCGAACAAATCACTATTTTCTTTCAATAATTCTTCTACTTGCCTATCCGCTTTTATTTGGATTTCATGTTCAATTTTTACATTCATATTAATATTGATGGGTTTATCCGGTGTTGCGACCTCAACTCGCAAACAAGCTGATAACAACAACACAATCGATATAGCTGTAGTAAATTTTAATATTTTCACGTTCATTCTTATGCTCATTATAAATTTTTTTCCAACCACTCTTCTAAAGAGCTACCAAATCGTAAACTACGCCATAATTGAAAGATATTTTCTTCATGTTGATAATGCAAATGAACTTCGCGTTTTTTCTTTTCTTGCGTGTTATACCCTTCAAGGATTGTTGTCATCTTTAACAGCCCTAAGTTTGTGACATTAACATCTGTACGGCTGCGTTTTATTTCCAAATATTGTAACCAACCCATGGCCGAACCCGCAGATATATTATCCTCTCGGATAGAATCAACAAATTGGGTATCTAACCGTAACGTTAATGGCCCACTATTTTCTAACCATCCATCTTTAACTATCCATTCTGGATTGTTTAAATAAAAAGGTAATTCACCATTAACTTTACCGGAGACAGCAAATTGCGACACTTTTAGTATGGTAAATAACTGGCTAAGTTCAATCTGCTTTAATTTTATCGTAGAGGCTTGAATTTGTGGCCAGCGCAGTAAACCCATCGATATTTCACCTCCTAATGTTTTAAAACCTACATTAGTCAGTTTTAATGGCGAATTTTCCGTTGGCGGATAAGAGCCAGAGAGGTCGGCTTTAATATCCGTTAATTCAAATAAATTATTAAGCTGTTTAATACGCAACTCAACGGGTGCTTTCCCCCCCAAAGTCCAGGTACTTTGTTTTAAACGCCACGGTAAAACAAAATCTAATCCTGATAATTCGCCATCTTTTAACCAAAGGCTAGTATTCTCGACACGCCAATGTCCTCCAGCAATAAAACCCTCTTCCGGTGTTATTGAAAAAGCGGCTTGAGAAAATAATTTGCCTTGTTTTAATTCAATTCCAAGGTCAGCAGGAATTAACGTTTGAAAAGCTGTGACCGACTGTTCAGGCCAACGAGCTTCCCCTCTTAATCTTTCACCGTCCCAGCGCCCAAAGATGACTATTGGCCCGACATCTTTAGTACTTAAATCGCCTTTAAGTTGAAACTCAGCAGGAGATTTTCCCCTAAGATCTGCGTTTAATGTGATCCTTGGCAGATAACTTTCAGTGCCGAATTGCATCCGTTCACTGGTAAGCTGTAATTTTCCATTAAAACTGGCTTTATTCTGATCACGTTGCCAAATCAATGGTTTACTTAGCTGTAAACGTGGAGCCCTCATCGATAAAAGCCCATATTGTATTTGGTCAAACCCTGTATTTAAGCTATTTAATGTGATTAAAGTGTCCTGCCAACTCCCATTACCCTTAATATCCCAATTAGCTGATAATGAGGGCAAATTGGCATTTCCCCAATAATTCCAAAACCATTTTCCCTTATCTAAGGTAAATTTATTAGCTTTGCCATCCAAATGAATATCAAAACTCCCCCAATATTGCTCTTTAATTTTTAGAATAGCTTGTAAACGTCCTGAAATACCCTCTTTTCCTAACGATGTTCCTGCAAGTGGTAATCTAGCTTCATTAAGAACCAGTGTTTCCGAAAGACGGCCATAAGCTCTTAATAATGAACTGGATAAAAAAGAAATTTTGGGGGCAGCTAACTGGCCTGAAACCTTTGCAGGCAAATTAATATCCAGCACCATATCATCATATTTAACTTGGCCATGTAACCTAAAATTAATATCAGCATTGAGTAAATTTATCTGAGTAGATGGCACAGCTAAGACAATATTGGCTTTCCCTTTCTTTGCTTGTGTGAGCATATTAATACGCCCAGAAAATACCATTTCACTTAATGTATTATCCCAGTTATCAACTTGAAAGCTGATACCGCCTTGTAAAGGGATATCTGCTTCTTTCCATTGCCACTTACCTTGCGCTATTTGTATTTGAGAAGGCGATAGTGACCATGGTAAATAAAGCAATTCTTCCTTTGTGTCTGTATCCATGACGCTAAAGACACCTTGGTCATTCAACCAACTGAATTTAGCTTGTAAGAATTTTTCTGGATTGATTAACTTAAAATAAGCATTCAACTCCCCTTTTTCTGGAAGCTGATTTGCCATTAAGGGGAGCTGCACATCACCAAATAATTCTATTGTTTGCTTTTGTTCTGGTAGAAATGCTAAAAAATTTTGAATGACTAATTGGTGTTCCGTATTAATTAAAGATGACAACCTTAAATTGCCGCCCCTAAAATCAAACTCTAGAGGGTTAACCTGATTTTTACGCAACCAAATACTGCCTTGGTAATCACTCCATGGCTGTATGTTGGTATTATTGATAACTAATGAAAAAACCGGAATATTATCGATAAGTTCTGCAATATTAATCGGCTCATTATCCATTTCATTCGTTGGCTCAAGAGCACTCAAACATTCAGTTTTAACATCAAGGTCATCCACAATAGCGTGTAAGGGAAAGATAGAAAGTCTTGTGCTATTCAACTGAACTAATGTGCAATTATTTGCTGTTATACTGATATTTGCTATATCCAACTGGCCATGACTAATTCTTGGTTCTGAAAACGACAGTTTAAATGGCTTAGGAAGATAGTGTGATGCAACAACTGGAGCCCAATGGGATATCGTTATCCATAAAAGTATTAAGAGAGCAATGCTTCCACCCAAAAAGCAGAGTAATATTCTGGATGCTCTTTTCATTAACTGCATTACTACATCCCTTGTTTGAATTGTTCTATAGCGCAAGTGATAAATTTCAACAAAATTTCCTCATTAAACACGATACTAACAAAGATAAACCACATTCAATCGTAAACAGATACCTATTTTCTTAATTTATAGGTGATTTACAAACTTAATTGTCTTATTCTGAGTTTATATTTTGTAGGTACACCTTTTTACCTACTCTTTTCTAATTGGTTCCTAAAAATTGGAGTCTTCATGATGAAAATTGTCTCTTATAGTACCAAACAGTATGACCGCAAGCACATGGAACAAGTTAATCAAAATTCTGGATTTAATTTTAGTATTGAATATTTTGATTTTCCATTGACCGTTCAGACAGCTAAAAATGCTGTTGGTGCAGATGCTATCTGTATTTTCGTTAACGACGAAGCTAATCGTGCTGTTTTAGAAGAACTTGCCGCACTCAATATTCGAATTTTAGCTTTACGTTGCGCTGGTTTTAACAATGTTGATTTACAAGCTGCTAAAGAATTAGGTATTCAAGTTGTCCGTGTTCCCGCTTATTCTCCTGAAGCCGTTGCCGAACATACTGTTGGTATGATGCTGTGCCTTAACCGTAGGATCCATCGAGCATACCAACGTACTCGAGATGCAAATTTTTCTCTCGAAGGATTAACAGGTTTTAATATGCATAACCGCACTGCTGGAATTATTGGTACCGGAAAAATTGGCCAAGCGACGCTACGTATTTTAAAGGGATTTGGAATGCGCCTACTCGCACACGACCCATACCCGAACCAAGCTGTTTTAGATATGGGTGCTGAATACGTTGACTTGGATACTTTATATGAACAATCAGATATTATTTCTCTTCATTGCCCATTAACACCTGAGAATCATCACCTACTCGATGAAAATGCATTCAAGAAGATGAAAAATGGGGTCATGATCATCAATACAAGCCGAGGCGCATTAGTCGATTCTGTTGCAGCAATCAATGCACTAAAATTACAGAAAATTGGCGCTTTAGGTATGGATGTATATGAAAATGAACGTGATTTATTTTTCGAGGATAAATCTAATGATGTAATTCAAGATGATGTTTTTCGTCGACTTTCTTCTTGTCACAATGTGTTGTTTACCGGGCATCAAGCGTTTTTAACGGAAGAAGCATTAACAAGTATCAATCAAACTACGCTTAATAATATCCGTCAGATTAGTCGTGGGGAAAATTGCCCTAATATTGTTAACGCATAGTTGGATCGGGAACCATGAAACGCCTAATTCCACTTACTATTTTGGGTTTATTGCTAGCAGCATGCCAAACTCATCAAGTCAATGCGCGTAATGATGACCAAGCACTTGAAAATAAATTGATGCATCATCGTTTTATTTTAACTGAAGTGAATGGAAAGACGATTAGTAGCAAGCAAACTGCACCTTTCCTTGCTTTTGGCGAGAAAATGTTTGTTTCTGCATCAATGTGTAATGATTTTAACGGATTTGGCAATATCAAAAACGCAAAAATCACCGTAAAAAACTTAAGTAAAACTGAACTCGAATGTGTTGATGAAGATTTATCTAAATGGGATTCAATGATAAATCGAGTACTGTCTGATGGCGCAGTTATTTCATTAAACAACAACCAGCTAGTATTAATTCAAGGTCATTACAAATTAGTTTATACACTACGTGACTACGTCCATTAATGAATTATCCTGTACAACCGCCTCTTTTAGAGGCGGTATACGTTTGCCATAACCCACTGAACTGGCAGCCAAATAGGCTATTTCGCCTGATCAAATAGCAAATTAATATTCGAGGTTTTTGCAATTCGCTCCATATAATCCCGAATATTTGTGCTAAACGATAAGTGCTCAACTATACTCAAACTACGTAAGGTTGGAAAAATAATAAAATCATTAATATCAATGTCTTCACCACGTGTTTCTAACCACTCATCTAATAAAGACAATTGGGGCTCTAATTCAACTAGCAACGTATGAGTTTCTTTTTTAAACTCGTTTAAGTCACCATAAGATTTTGATGTTCTAGCGATATATGCCGCCCTCGCTTCTGCTGTACTAATTTCAGGGAAATCAGTTTGTGTAAAACGTGGTGTCACAAGCTTATATACCACAGCAGAAACCGCTTTAGACCAAGCCTCTACTTCAGGGGTTATGTTTCCTCCTGCATATTTAGGTTCATTAATGCTATCTACATAATGAACAATATCTAAGCTTTCAGGTAAATAACTTCCATCGTCTTTTTGTAAGATAGGTAACATTTTTCGACCTATCATTTTTGTTGGCGTTTCTATGTCATCATCGAATAAAACGATTTGCTCTACTGCTAACTTTTTTAAACCAAAAATCATTCTAGCTCTAACACAAAATGGGCAGTGGTCATAAATATACAATTTCATTGTGGACCTCACTAATTTGGTAATGAAAGTGCCAATAGGTTTTATACAGTATACTTGAGTACCCACATTTATGCCTTATCACGCTTGTAAAAATTTGTTTAGCGCGAGGAAAAATATATATAATAAAGTGCACAATATCTCAATAATAAAATCTAGGTCGTGGCATAATATGTCTGATGAAGATGTTCCATTAACAGAGTAATCATTTAAGATGATTTAAGCATTGAGTTAATATCAATTAAATTAATATGTCATAAATATCATTGATTTATTTTTTACCTTTAATTTTAATAACTAAATACTTTAAGTGAAAATTAAGTAAAAAAACAAAAAGTTAACATGCCGTAACGATATATTAACTTTGCTTCCTGATAATTTTATCACAACAACAAGGATGCAATAATTTGATTTTAAAGAAAAATAAAACAAAATAACTATAAAGGAAATTTAAAATTTATATTTTTCGCTATGAAAAATAGTAACGATAGATATTTTTACTTATTCAACAACAATAACCACATTAAAAGTAATGCTATCTTATTGCAAATAACCAAACTAAAAATAGCGATTTTCATCATAATTATGTTCATTAAAACTTTTAAATCTATTTATTTTTTAATATACTATGAAACGTAATTTGAATTAAGTGCATTAAATAACAACTTTTCATATAAATTGAGGATGTCATATGGAAATTCATACTATAATTGGTATAAAAATAAAAACCGGAGAAAAGAGCTCGGTCTATCAGGTGCGAATTTAGCTGATAAATTAAATTTAAGTCAACAGCAAATATCTCGTTATGAAAATGGTATTAACAAAATTCCAATTAATCATTTAGTGGATATTGCTGAAGCATTAAATTGCCCTATTGAATGGTTTTTCCAAGGTTATGTAAGCAATTCAAAATCAAATAAAAATGAACCATCTAATGAACTCAACCAAGAGCTAATATATACAGCTGAAAGTGTCATTGCCCCCTCTAAAGATAACTTTTAATGTAAATAAAAAATTAATTTATATAAATAAAATGCAAGTAACATAGACATTTCCATCCCGTGTTATTTGTACTTCACTTTCTTTAGAACTATAAAAGTAAAAAGGCTAATCCTCTATATGAAGATTAGCCATACATTTAAATTTCATAAAATTAACTAATGGTTTTAGCAATAAATTTTATATATAATATTTTAATCATAGGTAATATTGAAAACCATTTTAGAATTCACTTCTCCAGCAGAGATTGTTCGTTCATACTGGTAATAACGAGCTTTATAATTTAAGTCAAGATATTTTGTTTGCCGGTCAACTAAATTTCCAACTTTATATTTTTCATTAAACATAAGTGATTTATTAGTCTTACGCTCTAAAACTTGTATACCAACTCCCGCAGCTCCACTGGTGGATTTATTTTGATTAACCAAAACACCTTGTCGATTATTCATGTTTTTTGGAATATCACCACTAAAAGTCATATTAACATTTGCAAAACCAGAAATACTGACACCACCGCTGCATATTAAGCGAATATCAAAATCTTTTTCACCTGCCGTTGTTCCAATACCATTTAATTGTGAACGTTTAATTGGATCAAGATAAACATTTTTTTCGCTTCCCCCTTCAATTTGACAAGACGGAGAAACTATTGTTATCGCTTCAGCATCTAATTTAGTGATCAAAAATGGGTTATTATTTGGAATGTACCCATAAGATGTATAAAGGCCACTAGCTATAGTTCCTGAGCCTGTAACAGGAGCGGTTTTCACTAAAGTTAAAATAAACTTTGATCCCGCAAGATAATAATTACTTGATCTAGGGGCATAAAATGTATCCGGATACGTCATTCTCACTGCACCTTCACGGTGGAATTTCATACCAATTCCAGGAACGTTTGTCTGGTAAACCTTATTTCCTACTGGAACTAAACTTGGCATAGTAACCGAAGCCGTTATCGGTGTATTTCTTGTACAATATGCATATATTGCACTTGAATTTTCCCGCATATCCCAAGTTTGCTCCGCAATAGTATCCCCAACCTTTAAGTTAGGGTCTACCACGACCCTCCCCATCTGCATATTTAATACATATGTCCGAGTTGAGGTTCTATCACAATACGCAGAAACGTAACTAGCGGTAAGAAACACACCAACTCCGATATACAAGCGAATTTGTTTCGTTATTGACATAAAATTTCCTTACTATTGCTAGCTTCTAAAGAAAATGAACACTGCCCATTATCCCATTTTATAATTGCAACGTTTGCAGTTTCACTACTAATAAATACGGTTCCACCTTGACCAACGATACCTATGGATTCACCATTTATATCAGTAACGTTAGCCCCAAATGGCAATGGTTTATTTCCAGGCCTTACAACATTAAATGCAATATTTTTTTCGACTTTAGTACTAAATTTAACCTTAACGATACTTCCTTCATAAGGAACAACTTGTGTGGCCGTATTTTCAAAAACAATATCTTCAGGACTTCCTTTCGGATCAATTTCTACATTATTAATACGATAAGCCCTAACATAAGGAGCAACAGCATAACCATTTCCATCGATACGAGTTCCAGGTGCACCCATGATTGATGCGCCTTCCGCTCCTTTCGCTTCGATCAGAGCTATCGTTGTTGAAGTATTCGGTGTTAATGTTACGCCCTCAGAATGCACAATAACCGAACCATTTGCGCCAAGACCGAACTGACGATATCCCTGACCTTGGCTATAATTCGCATTCGTATTAACAAATGGTGTACGGTAACCTGTGTTCAAACCAATATTCTTCTGTCCACCGTTTGCAACAGAGGTATTTACGCCATAAGTCCAATTATTATCCCTATCGAATGCACCACTCGCACCGATTTGGCTAGAGCCAAATTTTTCATTATTGAATGTCGTATTTGAGGTCAGTGTTGCACTCTGACTTTCGCCAAAATACAGTGGGTAACTAAAGTTTATGTTAATGCGATCATCTTTTTTATTATTCGTATTATCTGCATAAACTCTCATAAATGCGACACCATAAGAAAGACGGTTAAAGTTATTGTTATAACTTAATTGATATTGCTTTTCTGTCCCCGACTTATCCCAATAATTAGAAATACGTCCCGTAAAATAAATCCCACCGTAACCATCAGGAAGATTTTGATTTACTGTATAGCTGAAACCATTTTTCTCACGTCCTAAAGTATTCTCTACGCCACGCTTATCATTATCTATCGCATATAATGCATTGCTGACGTTATAGTAATCCTTCGTTGAATACCTATAAGCAGCTAGCACTAAGTTAGTATCAGTTTGAGTAAATAAACGACTAAAAGTTAAACGGTAGCTTTGCCCATTTTCTGTTTTATATTTGAATGCCGTTCTCGACTGAGTTAAATCTACAGCAATTGCACCAAACCCTGTGTTAACACCAGTACCTACTAAGTAGGCTTGATAATCATCAAATGCAGTGACGCCGCCATATAGCGTAAATGTATTATTTAAACCATGCTGAATAGTACCCTGCATAATAAATGGACGATTTCTCAGTCCATCCGCATCCGCTTTACCACCAGAAACTTGATAACGTGTAAAACCAGGACGTAATAACTGTGCTAATGAAGAATATGGCACGCTAAAGCTGCTTTCACTTCCATCAGCTTCTTTTACCGTTACAACTAAATCATTTCCGTAACCTGATGGATAGACATCCGTTAAGCTGAAAGGTCCTGGCGCAACTGTTGTTTGATAAATAATAGAATTATTTTGCGTTACCGTTACTAAAGCATTACTTTGTGCTATTCCCCTAATCTCAGGCGCGTATGTTGACATTCCATCAGGATACATATTGTCATCTGTTGCTATTTTTGCGCCTCGTAAACTAATACTGTCAAAGAGATCACCATCTGTATAAAACTGTCCTGCTGTCGCTTTTGACTTTAGTTCGGTTATTGGTTTCTGCAGATATGTTTGATTACTATTCCAATTCGTTCCATCGTGACGTTGCCAGTTAAGATTTCCAATATGTTTAAGCAACCATCCATCAAAGCTTAAACCAGCATTCAGTCCCAAATAAGCACTGGCGTTATTAGTTCCTTTTGAACCACTAGTATGGTTATCATAATAGTTAGCCATATAACCGATATTTAGTGCAGGAATTCCCGTTTCCCAAAATTGGGGAGAAACATAACCACGGGAAATTCTCTGTTCATATATTTGCGGAACAGAAATATCTAAACGCAATGTAGAAGAATGAAATGTATCAACGACGTCTTTTTGGTCATTCCAGTCTTTTAATGGTAAACAAGCATTACTATCTTTACTAACTGTAGGGTTTAGTTTTTCAATATTAATACCAAAATCAGATAGCATTTGTGGTGTATAACAGACTACTAATTGACCACTTTTCTCTTCTTCAAAATTAAGGTCGTAGCGTCCCTTCCAATTGTTATTTGTATATACGTCAACTGAATATTTTCCGGGACTAATCCCTGAAGAATTGAAACGTGTTAAATCAACATCTTCTTTACTACCTATAATAAAACCACTATTAAATTCATAGGTTGTATCTTCTTCACCCCAAGCATAAAACGTAGGCACTATGCATGCAGTGACAAAGCAAGTCACAGAGAGCGTATTGCTATATTTATTTATTAACTCTCGCTGTTTCATTATATATTCCTATTTAACGGTGGTTTTCACCGAAATATCTGAACCATAATCATTAATATTATTAATTACGATATGACTTCCTGACCTTACGACTTGTTTTAATTCAACTATCATTTGAGATTTCGGTTCTAATAAAATTGTTTTTTCATTCAACCCAGATTTACCATCCGTTGAAATTTTTGTAATAGTAATATAATAAGGTGTCGGATTATCTATAATAATACTCTTCCCATTTGCTTTTATAACAAGTTGCTCTGGCGCTAATTCACGGCTACTCAGGCCTGTTGGCCGATAAAAGAATTTAAATCTAGAGCGGATCGCTAATTGCAATACATTCTGACTATCGCCTTCTTTAGCTTTAGCCATAGGGGGAATATCTAATATATTCAACCACCATAAGCTTTCGCGATCCTGAGGAATGCTTCCTTTATCCATTAATTTAATTCGTAAAGTTTGTCCACCTTTAGCTTCTACACGAGAGATTGGCGGTGTAATCTGAAATGGTGTTTTTATCGTATCCGGTGTTTCTGACGCATCACCTGTATCAAGCCACGCCTGTGCAATTGCAGGACGGTCGGCAGTGTTATTTAATTGCACGGTAATTTCTTTTTCATTTCCAGGATAAATAAACCGTGTACCATTAACGATAATATTATTAGCAAATGAATGCGTACTGAAAATGAAGCAGAAGATAAATACTATTGCTTTCATTTGATCCTCAAAATAAAAGCGGAAGTATACCTACCGCTTATCATAGTAAAGCTGATTAAGTTAATATTTAAAGATTACTTACGTAACTAAAACTAATAAGAAATTAGCTTATTAAGTTATTATTGGTAAGTGATTTCATAAGTTGCATAACTTTTAACTTCACCTGTTGTTACATCTTTAGGTGTAGAAGTTGCGTAACCAACGTAATATTGGAAACGAGCCCCATTTTCAACTTTAGTCAAATCACCTTTAACTTTTTTCTGAGATGGATTGCCAGGAATAATTTTACCTGACAAGTCAGAGTTATCATCAGTTGAAAGTGCTAATTGAATATTTTTAGCACCTGTAGTTTCAGTATTTGCTAAGTAGCCTTCTGAATTACCTGATGCACCTTGCAGTAAGTTACCACCAGTCCAGTTAACGTTTAATAATGTTTTATCAATAGCCGAGTCATTAGCAACATCTTTAACATCTGCTGCAACACAGTTTGTTACATCAATAACAAAAGATTTTGGCTTTAACAATGCATCTGCACCACCGTCACGTACTTCTGTTAATGATACTGGTGCTAAGTAAACACTAGCATCACTACCTTGTCCATCAACAGAAACAGTACAAGAAACATCCGTTACTTTACCGTGAAAGTTAACTTGGCCGCCACCAACGTTGGTGCTTGCAGCGTTAGCTGTTGATAACCCAATAATAGTTGTTGCAACTGCAGTCAGTAGTACTTTCTTCATTTTCATTTCCTAATATGAGGGTAATTATTTTTTACATTAAAAAGAACTGATTAAGTTTTTGTTTTATTGTTAGGTAAAAAATACAAACAAAAGCCGAATCATACATGGAGTATGACTTATGGCTTATGTTTCACTTTGAACCATTCGTTTAATGCAAATAAATATATTTCTTAATTAGTCCTATTTAGAATTTATAACCATATGCTCTATATGATTTCGAAGAGAGGATACATAATAACTTAAGTTTTATCAAATCGTTTTTTTCATCGCTAATTTATTTTTTGATAGTTAAAAACTATTAAATGACAGGCATTGATTGGGTATTTTGATTTTCAATATTCACTAATTTACTCGTGAAAAGCCTAACATTTAGTTTTTAATGTCTAATTTTTTTAAATATAAGATTAAAAACCAACAAAAATCATTATATTTAGATTTAATATATATTTTCATTTACATTTTGACACTTTATCTCACATTGTCACTATAAAATTAATCCATTATAGAGTATCTGAATAGGGCAAAATCATTAATTAAATTAATGATTGTTGATCTGTAAAGATATGTCACTCCAAACAATTAAAAATATTGAATTCCGAATTATTATGCTTGAATATCAATTTCACTCATTATGAGTGTATAGATATTCTTTTATATCAACAATCAACTTTAGTCATTATTATAATTTTAAAATATGCTTTTAAGCGAGGTAAATATCGATTTTAATCTAAATTAAAAAATAAATGGAGTGATGGAAATAAATATGAAAGAAGAAATAGTGATAAAATCGCAATATAATCCTTTATTCATTCAACTTCTTATTGAAGTAAAAAATAGAATATCAAATCATTTAGCCGAACCTATGTTAAAAAAAATTATCATTATTTTTGATATAGAATAAGAAAACATGATTAACTGAACAAACTATAGCCTGTGTTATGTCAATTTTCTCATTTTCTAACCATATGAAAATAAGAGTATTTTCTTAAAACGAACACTCTATGAAAATGTGATCTATACGGCAAACTTTAACATTAAGAATATTCCTAAATCACTCACTATGAGTGTTAAAGTGTGATCTAAACCAAAAAGCCATCGATAAAAGACGCTTTATCTGCCTATTATTTTTCTATTCACGGACAGTTTAGCGCCGTTTTAGTAAATCAATCGCTCTAATAAGCCTAATTTATTTAGCAATTACATAACATAAGGTAGCTGTTTCTATTTTAGTACCATAAATTATCGATTATGAGACATTAATGGATAAAAATATTTTATATCAATAATTTGCCATAAAAATATGATGACACCTTTACAAAATCCATATAAGGCCATCAAAATATGGGAACTCCCCGCATAATGTGTCTACGAAGAATTTCATGTGTACATAAACATAGGTATCTAGTTGATCAGCTGATAAAAGCACATATATTGCAGGTAGTAATATCGGCTAATTTCAAGAAATGATTAATCTAAAATAGAAATATTGTTAGATTGGAGCCACAGCAAAAATCTTGCAAAAGATTTTTGCTGTGGTAATCAAGAAGTGAATGATTGATTAGTGTTTTTTCTGACGGTATAGAGCCCATTCCTCAACTTTTTCACCTGATGGTAAAATACAGTAACCTACCTGCCCTTGTGCTGTATCTACAATTTCCAGAGTCCCTCCAATTTGTTCGCAATATACTGATGCTGGATTTGCCATGCCTACAGCCTTAGGCTCTATTTCGGTTTTATTGGAAACACATCCAGAAATGAGCACTAAACTAGCTAATACAAGTACTTTCTTCATAAGAAATATTTTTTAAGTCAGTTTGGAATGTTTGTTTATTATAACGGAATGAAACTAATATAAACTGGTTTTTATTCATAAATAAAGCAACATCGCATTTAATGTTCAAAACTTCATCAGCAACAGTCAATAAATTACTTTAGTCTATCAGCATTATTACTTAAAATTTCAACTGTCAGCCTGCCATGTTTACCTCTAAGAGTAATTATTGGCATCTTACTTATATCTATCAATATCTGGATTATATCAAATAATACTAGCTAACATTTTATGACTATATATCTATTTGTAAGCCATAAAGCCTATTTTACTTCCGTCTTTTATTGTCAAATAGGACAATTAAAACACCACAAAATGCGACTAACAAACTACCAATAATATAATTCTGTCTATCAAATGCCAGGCCCATATCTTTCACACTTTCCCCATAAACAATAGGAATGCTTACATCCATATTGTAAGAAATAATCGCAGTAACGAGGCCAATAATTGTGAGTACCACACCGAATGTTTTCATTTCCATCCCCCTACATTTGTATTTACTAAAAATAGATTAGCGAAGTATCTTGAGAAAGGCAAAATGAGAGGTCACAAATTACAATATTTTCTTAAATAAAAAATATTGTAATTTAAGCCATAGCGGGAAAATACTGGTTAATGATCAATTATAAAGATAATTTTTTATGCACTTAAAGTTTTAAGTCAGAAAAACTCGTAATTAGATGTAATATGAAGTATTAACTATAAGTATTCTTATTATTAATAGGATAAATAATCACACCCAGTTTTAACATGATGATTATTACTGTCTACTTTTATTCAAAGCACTATAATACATTGATTAAAACGTATAAAACATCATCAATGCAGCTTGGCTAAATTTTTCAAAAAAAGAAATCATCGCAGGCAAAATAGCAATATTTAGAATGGCAGCTAAGCCTACTGTTAGTAACGAAATTTCCATAATAATTTATTGTATATTGAGGATTTATTACTATCCCTTACCCATAGGCCTATTCATTATGTGTTCTTCCCAGTCCACCACATCAATTTCTCTGACAGCAATATGGCGAACGGACACACCTTCATTATGCATAGCCGCTTTGGACCCTGTTTTTAATGGATGCCAAGCTGGGAGAGTTTTACCTTCTAATAACAAGCGGTAAGCACAAGTACTTGGCAACCATCCAAATGTTTCTAAGTTATAGCGATTAAGCTTTATGCAATCCGCTTCATAACTGAAGCGGTCTTCATAATGCTTACACTGGCAAGTTTTTAGATTTAGCTGATTACAAGCGACATTAGTGAAATAGATTTCATCAGTATCTTCATCCATTAACTTGTGCAAACAGCACTGCCCACAACCATCACAAAGAGATTCCCACTCTTCATCTGTCATTTCATCTAAAGTTTTAACTTGCCAGAACTGCGACATAATACTTATTAATCCTATACTTAAATAACCCGAGTAGTCAGCGAGTGATCATTAATTGATAATTTTAGCATATCACCAGAAGCTAATGGACCAACACCTTCAGGTGTTCCCGTTAAAATAACGTCCCCTGCACGCAATGTGAAAAAACGGGACATATAGCTAATCAGTGGTAAAATTGGGGTGATCATATCACGCGTCGAGCCCTCTTGGCGAACTTCACCATTAATTTCTAAAGAAAGCTGAACATTTTGTAAATCATTTGGGCTACTGACAGGAATAAAACCCGAAATTGGGCATGACCCGTCAAATGATTTGCTTTTTTCCCATGGCTGACCAGCTTTTTTAAATTTAGCTTGTAAATCACGTAAGGTTAAGTCCAATGCAACTGCATAACCTGCGATAGAGCGCGATACACGGTCTTCATCCGCATTTTTTAATGGCATACCAATTAAAATT
Source organism: Providencia sp. PROV109 (assembly GCF_033681625.1). Lineage (NCBI taxonomy): Bacteria > Pseudomonadati > Pseudomonadota > Gammaproteobacteria > Enterobacterales > Morganellaceae > Providencia > Providencia sp. PROV109. The sequence continues at coordinate 2,309,723 of NZ_CP096320.1, read as the reverse complement.
GCCATCTCAATTTCATGATGAACAGAACCAAAGTCTTTTGGAATAACAATTGATTGAGTAATGTCACACAAAGCAGTTTCTGGTTTAATAAAAATAACGGGCTCTTCCGGTGTAGCAGACCCCATTTCTTTTATATGCTTTGCATAATTACTACCAACACAAACAACTTTATTTGCAGGAAAATCAAGTAACGCACCTTGCCAGTCACGATGTTGATACATAATAGTACTCCTATTATCGTTATTTTATTTTATTAGCGATACCATCTGCCATCATGCATACGCTCAATGCAAAATAATATGAGCGGTTCCAATGCATAATGGTACGGAAATTTTCAGTCACTAAAAATGCCCTGCCTTCAGGGTCATCAGGGATAACCACCCACGTTTTTACGTCTGAAGGTAACTGAGCAAATGCAGGTAATGCCACACCTAGTTCCTGCCATTCACTGACAGATTTCCCTTGTTCCGCTTTTACGCCTTCCAACGTTTTATTAAAATCTGCAGGTAAATTAACTTGGTAACCCCATGGCAATTGTGCTTGCCAACCTTCTGTTGACAAATAATTAGCGATGGATGCAAATACATCAGATTTATTATTCCAGATGTCCATTTTTCCATCACCATCACCGTCCGCTGCGTAGGACAAATAGGAGGTTGGCATAAATTGACTTTGGCCCATAGCACCAGCCCATGAACCTTTAAGTTGTTGATCTTCTGGAATATAGCCTTTATCCATTATCTCAAGCGCAGCTAAAAGTTGTTTGCTAAAAAGCGCTTCTCTTCGCCCCTCAAAAGACAATGTCGCAAGTGCTGAAACCACATCCTCTTTACCCTGTGAACGTCCAAAACCACTTTCTAATCCCCATAACGAAACAATGAACTGAGGTGGAACGCCATATTTATCACTGATAGCATCTAGAATGGATTTGTTTTCTAAATATTTGTCATAGCCCGCATTGATACGTGATTGTGGGAGTACATTTTTTAAATAGCTTGCTAATGTAACCGTCGCCCTTTTCTCTGGTTGGCCTTTATCTGCTTTCACAACACGCTCAATAAAATCAACATTAGCAAAAGCACGTTCAATGGTGTCTGGCTTAATCCCCTGAGTAATAGCATGTTCTTTCAGTAATTCCACATAAGCAGGAAATTGTGACGGTTCACGTTGTTCAATAGGGAATGCTTTGTCTAAAGCAACGACTTCTTGGGCTATAGCCGCATTTTGTTCTACTGTAATCGGTTGAGTAACAACTGATTCGTTCTGCGTTGCAGAACAACTTGTTAAAAACAAACCAGCGACTAATGTATATAATAACGTTGGTTTCATTCGTCTCCTCCAGAGTGTTATTGCTTTTCAGGATTTTCTTAATTTGCTCTAGTTATTCAGTTCTTTGTGTTCTGAAAGCAAATTTTCCACCGGAGGTGGGAATTGTAGGTAATAACCAACCTCTATGAGATCAGATTTAACCTTTGCCAAGTCAGCATTGGCAAGCTTTTCACGCTTATCTAATGAGACGAGCATAGCAAATTGAGGTGTTCCAAATTGGGCTAATAATTCATCAGGAACACGTGAAAAATCATCTTTCTTCTCAATATAAAGATAAGTTTGGTCACGCTTAGGGCTTCTATAAATTGCACAAATCATTATATTTAACTCTTTTTCTTAGTTCATTAGCTTGCTTGAAGTATGCAGTAACTATAACATGCTATTGTTTTACAGAATATCTTCACCCGAGGATTGTTTCGGAAATTTTAATTTGCTGAGTCTGGATAGATGCCACAATCGCCAATAGAACTTAAAGGCAGCAGTTTTACTCTTTCAGTTATTCACTTATACAGTGAAGAGCCTAAACTCATCAAAAAATCGCTGCAAGATAAAGTAAATCAGGCTCCTGATTTCTTTAAAAATGCTCCTGTCGTGATTAACATCGCTGAATTATCCCCAAATGCAGATTTACAGAGTATTCATAAATCTGTTATTTCTGCGGGATTACGTATTGTTGGTATCAGTGGGTGCACTGACCCACAAATGCGACAAAAAGCAAACGATGCGGGTTTACCAATATTAAGCGAAGGTAAAAGCCAAAAACCTGTTGAAATTCAGCCTGAACCCCCGGCTGCTGTAGTTCAAGCTGAACCTTTATATCGTAAAACTCGTATTATCAATACCCCTGTTCGTTCTGGACAACGTATTTATGCACCAAATAGTGATCTGATCGTCACAAGCAATGTTAGTGCAGGTGCAGAACTATTAGCAGATGGTAATATCCATATTTATGGCGTGATGCGAGGCCGTGCATTAGCTGGAGCCTCCGGCGATATTGAAAGTCAGATTTATTGTACTCATTTGCAAGCTGAGCTGGTTTCAATTGCAGGTGAATATTGGCTGAGCGATCAAATCCCTGCTGAATTTCTCGCCAAAGCAGCTAAACTTTGTTTAGTTGATAACAAACTTAACATCGAATATTTAAATTAGACCTTATTTACAAGGAATTATTCATGGCACGCATAATTGTAGTGACTTCAGGTAAAGGTGGCGTTGGTAAAACCACTTCAAGCGCGGCCATAGCTACTGGCCTGGCACAAAAAGGGAACAAAACTGTAGTGATCGATTTTGATATCGGCCTACGTAACCTTGACCTTATCATGGGGTGTGAACGTCGAGTAGTCTATGACTTCGTAAACGTTATCCAAGGTGATGCAACCCTTAATCAGGCTTTAATCAAAGATAAGCGCACCGAGAATTTATTTATTTTACCTGCTTCGCAAACACGCGATAAAGACGCATTAACTCGTGAAGGCGTTGGCAAAATTCTTGACGAATTAAGTGACGATCTTGGTTTTGATTTTATTGTTTGTGATTCCCCCGCAGGTATTGAAAGTGGCGCCTTAATGGCACTATATTTTGCTGACGAAGCTATTATTACTACCAACCCAGAAGTTTCTTCTGTTCGCGACTCAGACCGTATTTTGGGTATTTTAGCGTCAAAATCACGCCGCGCAGAAAAAGGCGAAGCACCAATTAAAGAACACCTATTGCTAACACGCTATAACCCAGGCCGTGTAACGCGTGGTGATATGCTAAGCATGGAAGATGTTCTGGAAATTCTGCGTATTCCTTTGATCGGTGTTATTCCTGAAGACCAATCTGTACTGCGCTCTTCCAACCAAGGCGAACCCGTTATTCTGGATACAGAGTCTGATGCAGGCCAAGCCTATGATGATTGTGTTGCACGTATTTTAGGTGAAGATCGCCCTATCCGTTTCATTGAAGAAGAGAAAAAAGGTTTCTTAAAACGCCTATTTGGGGGGTAAATAATGGCTTTATTGGATTTCTTTCTGTCGAGAAAAAAAACGACAGCGAATATCGCAAAAGAGCGATTACAGATCATCGTTGCAGAACGCCGCCGTGGTGATAGCGAGCCCCCATATCTTGCAGATATGAAAAGAGATATTTTGCAGGTTATCTGTAAGTATGTCCAAGTTGACCCTGAGATGTTATCAGTGCAATTTGAGCAAAAAGGGGATGATATTTCTGTTCTTGAACTAAACGTTACGTTGCCAGAAGGTGACGACATAAAAACGACAACAGAAAAATAATTCGTGAAAGAAAGCCGCTGTCTAACTTTTGTTTCATGCAATAGCTTGCGGCTTACTTTTTATGATTTGGCCCAATTAATCAAATGGTTACGCTATAATTCTACTAAAGTAAAAACCTATTCCTTTTATAATTCAAATTTAATTTCCATTGTTATCAGTTTTTTTAAACCTTCTGGCGGTGCTCCTACTGAGCGGCTTTTCTGTACAGCTGATAACGCAGCTTGGTCGAGCGTATTATGTGTTGAGGAATTAGCTATGCGTACCATCGTAATTTCCCCTAATGAGGAAAGTTGAAAACTTACTTTTACAACTCCTTGGATATTGGTATTTCTCGCTTTTCTTGGGTAACGTTTATGTCGTTCAATTTCACTACGTAATTTATCAATATAGCTTTGATAAGTTGAATCTATTGCATTTCCTACCGAGGTCGTCCTTTGTGCTCCCTTCTGGCCTGCCGCATTAGATTGATTATCGTTTTTCCCCACATGCTGCTCTTGTTTTACATCATCATTTTTTTCACTTTTTTGTTGCGCCTCTTTCTGTTGAGTAACCTTTTTATTAGTTTGTTTTTCCTCTTTCTGTTTGATGATTTTTTTCTGAACATCAGAAATTTTATTTTCATCGCTATGTGAACTTTTTTTATTAGCAACTTTAATTACTGCATTTTCATTTTGTTGTGATTCAGCAAGTAAGCCCCCTGATAGCTTATTATTTAATATTGTATCGTTTACTTGCTTTTCAATTACATTTTGCATCAATGAAACAGAAACAATAGCTGCTTGTATTGGTGTATAAATTTGTGCAGAACGTGTTTTTTCTATACTTAAACAATAAAAAACGATGCCAAAATGGAATAATAAAGAAACCATAACAGCAAAATTAAAACGTAAAGTAAGCATTTTAATATCCCTAACAACCCTTCGCCAATACCAAAATACAGCGGCATCAGCGAAGGGGATCCCTTTTAGAAGCGACTTGTTACATTGAAACGTATAGTCCTACCCGGTGCAGGCATCATGCTTCGGGTTAATGGGTCTATGTAATATTCATCAAATAAGTTTGTGGCTAATAATTCAAATGATAGGTCTTTATTAAACTGATAATTAACATAAGCATCAGCGGTAAAAACAGCATTCCAACTCATTGGATCATTGTTTAATGGCGCATACTGGTACGGGTATTTATCCATCATTTCCGCTTCATCTTCATTTTTTGCTTTGCTGTGATAACGCATGCGGCTACCCACTTCTAAACGTTCATCTAAGAAACGCAAACCTAGGTTGGCATGAATGCTGTACTTAGGTTGCAATTGAGTACGCAAATAGCCGCCAGGGAACCCTGCTGTTGTACACTCTGAGCCACCAAATTGGTTATAGGGATCCATTACCATCAATGACACTTCATCACAAACCTCATTTTTTAAACGGTAATCCACACCTAAGTCACCAAATACCCAGCCATTATCATAACGTGCCAATAGTTCCAAACCAGCTGTGTTATGTTTATCAACCTGCGTAAAGACTAACCTGTCGTTCCTATCAAAGGCATTTGTGACTACGGTATTGTAGTAATTTATACGTAAATCAGCATGATTTTCTGCCGCAACCAGTTCTTGGAAATTACGCACATATCCCAGTTCTATCGTATGGCTGCGTTCTGGCAAATAAACCGGTGGCGTGTAATTCGGCTCTCTTCCCCCCGAAAAACCAATAGTGTCTTCAAAGATACTTGGCATCCTAACGGTTTCTAAATAACGCCCAAATATTCGATCGTTCTCTGTTAAGTAAATTGTTGCCCCTAATGCCGGAGCCCAAGCTGATTCTTCATTTCTTTTCGGTGCTTTAAATTTTTGTTTATTGGAATACTTCACTTCATCTTGACTGTTATTAATATCGCGGTCAACGAGATATTTTTTGGCTTTTAAACCGGTGACGGGGTCTATTTTTTCTTCTTTTAAATCAACCTCCCCATTATAAAATGGGTTATTTTTAGCTACAAATCGGTTATTTTCATCCACTTTCCATTTCACTACATGGTTAACTTCTGTGATTCTAAATTCTAATTTTTTCCCTATTAATCCAACATCACATAACGAATCCTTTTTCATGTTTAATGCTTGCTCGATAAAAATTCTTCTCTCATAACTTTTTCCTTTTATATCATTATATGTATTCCCTTTATCATCAATATACTGTTTTATTGTTTGGTATTCTTCCGCACTTAATAAACGGGATAATAGGAAATTTCTCGCCGTTATATGGCTATAAGGTGCATAATTTATATCTTTAGCCGCAATGCGTCTCTCTTTTAATAAATCCCTTGACCAGTAGCTAATATATTGAGCCCCCGCATTCAGACTTAACCATTCGGTAGGCTGCCAATCAAAGCGAATAGTCCCATTATATTCCCGACGTTTACCTTCCCTAGGGATAGCTCGGAACATGTTACCCTTTGGGGTCGAATCCGAATTAAAGATATCTTCACGACTACCAATGGTTTCATCAATTAAGCTTCCCATTAAAGTCACTTTAAATTCAGGTGTAATTTGAAATTTATTGGATAATGAAACACCATAGCGATCGTTAAGTTGGTTTAATTTAATCCCATCAACTAAGGTGCCATTGATAGCAGGATTTTTAGCTACATTTTTATCTCGACCAAATTCATAATTCCAATCCCTTTCCATTGGTTCCCTAGGTTGGCCACCTGCGGTATTTGAGTTTAAATCCGTTTTTGTTAACCAATAGCCTAATCGAAAATCAATCCAACCAATGGACTCAGGTTTGAACGAATAATTGGCGTAAAAAGTATTTAACGCCAAGTTAGCTAAAGGCCATTGTGGAATTTTTCCCTCTAAATCATGATACCGAATTTGCGATGGCATGATTTCGCCATAATGACTTGATGTATGCATATAACCAAGGGATAAGTCCTGTGAATTAGGTAGCATCATGTTTAATTTAGCTAACCATGTCGACATTTCATTTGATGTATTCGCCACCTCTTTATTTGGCCCATAAATCCTAGCTACGAAGGGCATATATGGGTCTATCACTTTATTTGGGTTATTAGGGTCATAAGTAATGATGTCGTCATAAAATTTACCCGCCCCTCGGCGTCCAGCAAAATAATTACCTTGGTTGCGATAGCTGTATGCCAGCATCAAATCAAACTTTTCTTGCCGTGTCCCAACGGCAATACGCGCTGCGTTATCTTGCAGATTAAAGAAATTAGCGTTACCTTTACTGCGAGGATCAACAAGCATTTCGTGATCTTTAAAATAAATCCCACGAAACTTCTGCATGTCTAACGTATTCAATAGCCGCTTATCATCACGGTAATCTATACCGTGGCTTAATTGATTAACCCTCGGTTTTGTCGAGTTACTCGATGTTTCTAATTTAATATCAAAACCAAACTTGTCGTATTTATCCACAACGTCATCAATGCCTAGCGTTGTTATGGCAACTCCTCCCCCCGTCGATGTACGCACATTGCGGTCTAGTGTTGCACTTTTCATTACCTTAATGCTACTAATCATATTCGGGTCGATATAATTACGATTATTCGCCCCATTATAACCACGCCAAACAGTGATAGCTTGCTCTGTACCATCTACAGTCACCGGGACACGCCCTTGCCCCTGTATACCCCGAACATTGGGGTCTATTGCCCCGCTATTACGGGCATCTCCACTATATACCCCTACCGCATGGTTAATAGTGTCTGCGGGGTTAGTGCCTTTATAACGATCAATTTCTTCTTTACTAATGTAAATATTTGATTCGTCTTTATCATATTGGTCATCCGCCCCTTTTCTATCACGCTCTTTGATTGTGGCCGCTTTATCATTTACCACAATAGAACCGATGTTTTCACTTTGTTGTGCATAGACTAAGTTTGTAATATTGCCAATAGATAACCCTGTTGCGATATTAATGGCTATCACTGTTTTGATTTTCATTATCTGTTCCGGTGAAAATTAAAATTTCTTGGTGAAATTGACACCGACTTCACTTTGCTTAAAAGAATAAATAATATCTGCAGTACTTTTATTCACTTGGCTATTAAAATAAATAGAAGGCGTAAAAGTTAATATTTTATTTTTATCAAATGTTAATTGGGTGTTTAAATACCCATTATGATCTTTTCTTTTTACATTCAAAAATGCATCAAACCGTTCAAAATTTGTTTGCTTATAACCTATCGCAACAAGTAGATCACACAGTTCGGTTACTTTTAGAAAACCCGCCCTAACCCCATACTGTACATAGCTATCACTATCGTATTGCTTTTTCCTGTTAGCTCCATAAAAACTGCCAAAAACCATTAATCGAGGATTCATTAAATAGGTACCAGTAACTGAATAAACCCATTTATCGCCGTTATTAAAACTATACTTATAAGGGTAAATTTTATTTTTATATTCAATATCACTTAGAAAGGTCACTCGACGGCTCAATGTGTATTCTGCCGCTATTTTCCCCCCAAAGCTTAAATTATAGTATTGGTTATCATGCCATTTAGCTTCAAGGGTAGGCTGTATATAGAACTTTGTATTCGCGTTATCAAATTGATACCCCCCAGTAACATATATATTCGTTTTTCTAGCCGTGACTGTTTTCATTGGCTCCACCCCAACCACACCTAATGAGAGTACCGTTGAGTGGTTTCCTGCTAGAGGAAAACGCTTTGATAATTTAGTATAATAATGCCACTTTCCACCAGCGATAGACTGGTTACTACTATTCATACATTTACTACGAAAACAGTACATCTCACGGCTATTTGATGCTTCATTTAAATTAAAATCATAACTTGAGCCTAGCTTAATTGTACCTTGCCAACGATTTTTATTTTCTAAATCTATTATTTGACTTTTAATAAATTTAGTTAGTCCATTTGATATTCTTTCTTTATATTTAACTTTGATGTTTTGATATATTGATAATGCTAATTCATAGTGCTTAACATAAGTCAGTGCTTGTGCAAGTTTTAACTCAACCAATAACATATTAGGCTTGTGAATTAAAATCTCATTATATAGGATAATTGCTAAATCATACTGTTTATTTAAAACTGCCCTTTCTGAATGAATATATTTAACCAATTCTTTATCGTGGCCTTTATGGTTAACGTAACTACCAATAATTTCATTTATTTTGTCAAAATCTTGTTTCTGAATGAGATCATAAAGAATAAAACCAAGTTCGTCGATATTTTTTTCACTATATTTAACATTATTTATTTCTGATTGATGTTTTTTGTTACTATAATCTTTTAAATTATCGATAACTCCTCCTTTTAGCTCTTGAGCTGACAATACCGAAGGGAGAGAAAAAAGTAATAATAAACTCAAATTTATTAAATTTGTTTTTTTATTAAAAAATAACATGATTAGGCTACCATTTTAATGACAAAAATAAAAAAGTAGACAAAATCTCTTTTGCCTACTTTTTTTAGCTAATTATATTTTCAGTAATTATTCGTCTTTCTGGCCACCAAATGCCGTGTCTAACTCACGGTTATTCTCATAAGAGAGAATACCCGCCACTTGTTCAGCATTATCACCAAAGAGTTGCCCCATACTATCACCTTGGTGTATTCCATTAGCAATGGCAGTACCGCTAAATTTACCGTCTTCTTTAATATCCCCTGCCATGGAGTGGCTATTTACTCCTTCTAATGCACCTGTATATGATTTATCCGCGAAGTCAGCATTAAACCAACCCGTCTGTTTTTCTTCACCTGCAAACTGGTTAATACCCGCTATAGTATAAGTCGCTTGGCCACTGGTTGGCACTTCTGTCGTTGCATTCTCACCAGAGAAATAAACCGTGTGCATTGCGTCATCGGCTTCCCCAGTTTGTGACCAATCACCGAAAGATACCTCGGCATCTGCAACCTGGCTAAATTGGAACTTACCCATTCCACCGTGCGGGCTACCGCCACTTTCCAAAACATACACGTTGTCAGGCTTTTGCGTGACTAAGTTTTTTAAACCAGAGAACGAAATTGTTTTTCCATTTCTCATAAAGCGAGAACCGATGCCCGGTGCACCAATACTACCACCGTGTGGCCCCATGGTTGATTGGGTTTTACCAACAATAATGTTTGTTAGGCCAAGATCATATTTTAAGCTTTGTGCTGATTCCGTTTCTGCCATAACACCAACAGAAAATATAGACAAAGATACTGCGACTGTAATTAGTGATAATTTTTTCATTTATTCATCCTCTTCAATAGAAGTTTGAATTAGGTTGGTTTATTAACGAAACACATTAAATAAAAGATTATTCTTTCCTTTAATGTTCGAAATTCAGTATATGAAAATGATTTTTATTTACAAATGTAAGGGATATAATTCAATTTTTTATTATTAAACCATAAAAATAAAATAACCTTTTATTTTTTAACTGGTTAATTAAAGACCCTATAATGGATAGTTTTATTTATTGCGTTTTACATTAAAGATTAATTGAATTTTTAAGAGTAATTACAAATTTCGAGTGAAAATAAGATAAACACACCCACAAGTAAATGTGACGTATATTTTTATAAGTTTATTGAATGAATAATAAATAAAAATGAAGATAAGATTGAAGATTATAAATAAGCTAAGCTATTTAAATAAGGTACAAGAAGCTCTCTTCTTGTACCTTAATATATTACTCGTTTGCTAATAACTTTGTAATGGGCTCGGCGAGTAATCGCCCTCTCCACCCCGATAACAGTTCAGGAGGTGTAACCGAAGATTTTAAACCCCAATGAATCGACAATAATTGGTTAATTTGCCGCCTAGAAGCCAATAGTTCTGCATTAAATTTTTCATTTTCAGCAATATCTTTGACCACCGCTTTAATTTCTTTAAATAAGCTTTTGTATTGGCTCTGTTCCGTAATATTCGCTACAGGTGTTGGGTATTCACTTTCTTCAAGTTGCTTTGCTTGCTCGACAATGGCTAACAAGCGCTTGCCATGGCAACGAATCTCCTGCCCAGTTAAGCCAAGTGCATCAAGTTCACCCAGAGAGCTCGGTAAATAACGAGCCACTTTCCACAGGTGCTCTTCTTTTACTACAAAGTTAACAGCCATATCGCGGGCTTTAGCTTGGTTTAAACGCCATTCGGCTAATAATTGCAAACAAGCGAGCTGTTCATCACGTAGCTGCCATGCATTATGGATATTCATGTAGGCTTTTTCTGGCTTTAAGGCTTTTTGCCGACGAGCCACAACACGTTGACACTCATCTTTGGCATCTTCCAAGTAGCCCGCTTCAGTCACTTTTTCCATTAGAATTTCAGCTAATGGCAGCAAATACAGCACATCTGCGGCTGCATAATCGCATTGTTTTTCGCTCAGAGGACGCGCAAGCCAGTCTGTTCGTGATTCACTTTTGTCTAGTTCAATACCTAAATGTTCAGCAACCAATGATGCAAAACCACAAGAAATTGGATAACCTAAAAATGCCGCCACAACTTGTGTGTCGATCATCGGCTCAGGGACACAATCAAAATCATGCATAAACACTTCTAAGTCTTCACTACCTGCATGTAAAAATTTAAGTTGCTCAGGATTCGTTAAAAGTGCTTTGAACGGGCTAAAATCCGTCATTAACAATGGGTCAATTAACGAAACTTGCTTTCCATCATATAGCTGTAGCAAACCTAGTTGTGGGTAATATGTTCGGGTACGAACAAACTCGGTATCCAAAGCGAGCCATGGTGCATTACTCGCCTCTTGGCATACTTGGGCTAATTCGCTATCTGTAGTTACTAAACGATAATTCAAAACAAGTTTCTCTTTGTTATTTTCATCACAATGACGCCGGCTAAAACCGGCGTCATCTATTTATAATTTACGACTAAACCACAATCATACTTGTGATTTTTCTCTTTGCAATTTTTCTTCATCACGTAGGTCTTTACGTAAAATTTTACCCACGTTAGATTTTGGTAATTCATCACGAAATTCAAATATCTTAGGGACTTTATACGCGGTTAATGAACGGCGGCAAAAGGTTTTTAGCTCATCACCCGTTAAATTCGCATTTTTCGTTACAACGAAAACTTTAACCGCTTCGCCTGTACTTTCACTAGGTACACCAATTGCAGCGCATTCTATCACGTCCGGATGTGCAGAAATGACATCTTCAATTTCATTTGGATAGACGTTAAAACCTGAAACGATGATCATATCTTTTTTACGATCAACAATACGAATATACCCTTCGCTATCAATTTCAGCGATATCCCCTGTCGCTAACCAACCATCCACTATCGTATCCGCAGTGGAATCAGGGCGGTTCCAATACCCTTTCATGACTTGCGGGCCTTTTACCCACATTTCACCAGGTTCACCAATAGCGACTTCGTTGCCGTTATCATCAAGAAATTTAACATCTGTTGATGGAACAGGTAAACCAATACTTCCGCTATAACTGGTTAAATTATAAGGATTACCTGTAACTAGTGGCGCACATTCCGTTAACCCATACCCTTCGAGTAAATGTTTCCCAGTGAGCTTTTGCCATTTTTCTGCAACTGCTTTTTGAACAGGCATCCCCCCACCAACCGAAAGACGTAAACGCGAAAAATCCAACTTTTTGAACTCTTCATTATGCAGCCACGCATTAAATAAGGTATTAACCCCGGTAATTGACGTAACCGGATAACGTCCTAATTGTTTTACGGTGTCCGGTACATCTCTAGGGTTAGTAATCAATAAGTTAACGCCCCCTACAGTGATAAACAGTAAGCAGTTTACTGTCAATGCAAAAACATGGTACAGCGGTAAAGCGGTGACAACAAATTCAGCACCTAATTTCAGTACAGGCCCGTAAGCTGCCCTTGCCTGCTCAATATTTGCTAACATATTGCGATGAGTTAACATCGCCCCTTTAGCAACACCGGTGGTTCCACCTGTATATTGCAAAAAGGCCAAGTCATCACCAGCAATGTTAGGTTTAATATATTGCATACGATAGCCATAATGCATGGCACGGCGAAAGGAGATGGCGTCTGGTAAGTTATATTTAGGGACTAAACGTTTTACATATTTGACAACAAAATCAACAATCGTGGCTTTAGGACGTGAAAGCTGGTCACCCATACGAGTTAAAATGACGTGTCTCACTTTGGTATTGAAAACAATTTTTTCCAGTGTATGTGCAAAATTCGACACAATTACAATTGCGGTTGCACCGCTATCATTCAATTGGTGCTCTAGTTCTCTCGGGGTATAAAGTGGGTTGACGTTGACTACCACCATACCTGCTCGCAATATCCCAAACAGGGCAATCGGATACTGTAATAGGTTTGGCATCATTAATGCGACACGATCCCCTTTTTTAAGACCAAGTCCATTTTGTAAGTAGGCGGCAAAAGCGCGACTTCTCTCTTCAAGTTTCCGATAAGTCATCACTGCTCCCATATTAATGAATGCAGGTTGGTCGGCAAATTGAGAGACCGCATCTTCAAGTAACTCTGCTAGAGAAGCGAAGCTATCAGGATTGATTTCTTCCGGCACATCAGCAGGGTAATTTTTTAGCCAGATTTTTTCCAAAATGTTACTCCTGAATTTAGTGAAGTTATTATACTCAACATCTCTTTTAACAAATTATTAACTCAGCGTACCAGTTTGAAAAACAGACAATGTCAAGGTTGAGAGGTCTATCACTAAATAAATTTTGTTCCTTCAAGAAAAAACTAGGCGGACTAAGCCGCCTAGTTTGTCTTAAATTCGTTAAACAGATGTAAATCTGTACAAGATTGCCTGATTATACATGATTTTACGCTATTTTTGGAAAGGTTATCTCGCACTTAAGAAGGGATTTAATCTATTACATTAACCGAAGTCACTTTTGCTGGGATTAAATTTTAGCTAATACTTTTATTAAACACTCTTATTTATTAGCTCTTATTTAGATAATCTTTTTATGGAAAACAAAAAGACCCCGCAATAATCGGGGCCTTTAAATAAAGAAAAATAATCGTTATTCTGTTAGATAAGTTTGTACGGGTACTGGGCCTCCTGGATAACCGTACCCATAACCATAACCCCATGGGTGGTTATAAAAATACGGGTCGCCATAATAACCATAACCCCAAGGGCCAGACGGCGGGATCATAACACTTTGTGCGACATTCCAGCGTTGGAAACCTGTTACATCTAACGTGACATACTTATAAGGAACTTGCCCTACTTTCCCTTGCTGTTCCCCCGTGATTTTCCCCACCACAGTGATATAACGGTTAGTAAAATCACTTGGCTCACGAAAACCATTTAAGTACGCATAAATGCGGCCAATTGAAGGGGAATTAAGCTCTGGTGCTGCATCATATTTATTCAATGCCATCACCGCAATTTCTAAACGTGTTCTTGCTGCTTCGTTTTCAACTGCAAGGACTTTCCCACCAAAACGCGCCTCTTGGCCAATATACATTTCAGGAGCATTTTGTACCGATGTTAAGTTATCTGTTGGGTTTTGAACCGAGCCTTGAATTGAAGCAGGTATTGAAACACACCCTGTCAGCGCTAATACGCTTGCAATAAAAAGACCTTTAAGTGCATTACGGCAGTTTAATTCAATATTCATAGACCACCTCCGATTAGCGATATTATAAATTCAGGTAATACAATTTTAAATAGCATTTAGTAAACAAAACACGATATGTTAAAAGTAGCCATAAGAATTATCTTACCACCTAATAATATCCTAAATTATTGAATGATTCGATTTGTATTTTTATTATTCAATATTTGATTTGTTTTGTGTGTAATATAAAAAATTGGCCATATCACCTGATATAGCCAATTCAACATCAATTAATTTTCTGTGTATTATTCACGACCAGGCAATTTTTTCCATGTAACTTCATTACGCAGGTAAGTAGGTTCAACATTTTCAACGGCAACCACTTTTCCCTGTTGCCATAATTGAGCAGCAATGGGTAACATATCTTGCGCATCAGGCAGCGTAATATGACTGTTAGCTAATGTAATTGATGCATTCAACAATGAGGGATATGCCTCCCACCCAGTACCTGCATAACCCCACAGCCCTGAAAGCCCTGTCACTTTGCTCTTAAAATCGTCGGGAAGTAGAACTGCTTCAGTTTCTTCACCTAACCATTGGCCTGCGGATGTTCGCTGATATTGGGCACAATAAATTTCTGACATCCGTGCATCAATAGCCACTAATACCTGATGATGCCCCATTATACGAAAGGCGCCTTCAGCAAGTGTCATTAAAGAGGAAACGCCAATCATGGGCAAATTAGCCCCTAGTGCTAACCCTTGTGCAATACCAACACCAATACGAACCCCCGTAAAACTACCAGGACCACGCCCGAAAGCCAATGCATCTAACTGGTTCAACCCCATCCCAGCTTCTGCAAGAACTTCCTCAACCATCGGTAAAATTTTTTGTGTGTGCTCTCGAGGAGAAATCGCGAAACGCGAAATAATGTCACCTTCACACCAAAGTGCGACTGAACAGGCTTCTGTTGCTGTATCAACAGCAAGAATACGACTCGACATGCCTAAACTCCGGCAAATTAATAGTTTCTGATTAAAAGATGCCGATTATATTAACATAAACGGCCGTAGGAATAGCAGAAAAACAAGGTGGGATTTACCTCACTCTATTAACTTCTTGCCTTTTCTCTTCAAGAAATGCAATTGCTTTTTGTATACTTCTTGTTCGTGGTGATGGCGGAAGGCTACGTAAAAAAACCTCACCATAAGGGCGAGTCACTAAACGGTTATCACAAATAACGATGACACCATAATCACTAGTGTCTCGAATTAGCCGCCCTACACCTTGCTTTAAAGTAATAACTGCATCTGGTAATTGGACATCCGAGAATGGTTCTCCACCCCGTAATTCACAATCTTCGATGCGCGCTCTTAATAGCGGGTCATCAGGGGCAGTAAATGGGAGTTTATCGATAATGACACAAGTCAGTTCATCGCCTCGCACATCAACCCCCTCCCAAAAGCTACTAGTGGCAACTAAAACAGCATTCCCCGCAGCAATAAACTGAGATAACAGTTTGTTTTTACTGCTTTCCCCTTGCATTAGAACTGGTAATGTCAATGAAGATTTAAATTCCTCGGCCAATTCACGCATCATCAGGTGTGATGTACATAAAAAGAAGCAACGTCCCTGATTTTTTTCAATCATAGGTCGTAGCATGGTTGCCAATTTTTGTGCGAGGCCTCGTTGATTGAGTTCGGGTAAAAAACGCGGAACACATAATAAAGTTTGGCTTTGATAATCAAATGGGCTGGCTAATAATAGCGTTTTTGCCGTGGCTAGACCTAAACGGTCAGTGAAGTGACTTAGTTTTTCATTTACCGACAAAGTTGCTGATGTAAATACCCAACTGGCTGGCGTACTTGCGATCATTTCGCTGAATTTATCTGCAACCGTTAATGGCGTTAGTGCCAGTAAAAAATGGCGACCATAACTTTCAAACCAATAGCTGTAGCCTGCAATTGTCACATCTTTTAAACGGTTCAAACGATTTCGGTAAATAGTAACACGCTCAAAAATAGAGTCTAAGCTCTGTGAACGGCCCAAAGTGGTTTTGATCACTTCGTAACAAAGTTCAAGAGAATCATCAAGTAATGTCAATGCCCTTTGTACTTCAGGGCGCTTTAGTAAATCACGTAAATTGCCACGAAAACTGTTTTCCCCCAAATTGAGCCGGAAATCTAGCGTACTTTGAGTGAGCCTATTTGCACTTTTTTGCAGTTGCACTTGGTCTTTTAACTCAGTTCGATAGGCCATAATCATATCGCGTGCCAGATCAAGCAATTGGCGACTACTTAGTTGCTGACCAAAATATTGGCTGGCTATATCAGGAATTTGGTGCGCTTCATCAAAAATCATGACCTCTGCTTGGGGAATTAACTCTCCAAAACCTGTGTCTTTCACGACTCTATCAGCCATAAATAAATGGTGATTCACAACGACAATATCCGCTTCTAAAGCTTTACGTCGTGCTTTTAAGACAAAACATTCTTGATAACGTGGGCAATCACTTCCAAGACAATTATCATTGGTGCTAGTCACTAACGGCCAAACAGGGCTGTCCTCCGCAATATCATGACAAGTGCTCGTATCACCTAGCTCAGATTCAATGGACCAACTGCGTAACCTCACAACAGCGGACAATATTTCCGGCTCAAGACTACCACCACCAAGGGATTGTTGGTCTAATCGCTCTAAACATAAATAATTCGAACGCCCTTTTAATAACGCGGTCCGTCCAGTGTAATTCATCGCATCAATAATTGTCGGTAAGTCTCGGTGATACAGTTGATCTTGTAAGGCTTTTGATCCCGTTGAAACAATGACTTTTTTTCCACTACGCAATGCAGGAACTAAATAAGCATATGTTTTTCCTGTTCCAGTACCCGCTTCCGCCACCAGCACATGCTGCTGCTCAATCGACTCGGTTACTGCATTCGACATCGTAACTTGTGCTTCTCGAGGCTGAAAACCAGGAATTGTTCTGGCTAAAAAGCCATCCGCAGAAAAATCGTCGTGCACTACATGACCTATTTATTAGGAATAATGAGGGCACACTTTACCATGAGTTTCTTAACCCTGCTTAGGTAATTATTACTTCGTTGAACAACTGATTTTCATCCAGCCTGCAAACTGTTATTCTTGAGCCACATGTATAATAAGGAATAATTATGACTATCAAACGTATTGACCCTGATAATCGTTGGTCTGAAGCTGTCATTCACAATAATGTAATTTACTACACCAGTGTTCCTGAAAACCTTGACGCTGATATTGTTGCTCAAACAGCAAACACGCTCGCGGCAATTGATGTCATGCTTGAACGTGTTGGTTCAGACAAAAGTAAAATTCTTGATGCCACCATTTTTCTTGCTGATAAAGCCGATTTTGCTGGTATGAACCAAGCATGGGATGCTTGGGTTGTTGCTGGAAGTGCGCCTGTCCGCTGTACTGTCCAAGCATTGTTGATGAAGCCAGAATATAAAGTTGAAATTAAGATTGTTGCAGCAATTGATTGATTAAACAGGTTTTGCTTTGCATAAAAATGGGCGCCAATTATTAGCGCCCATCCATGTTCTAAATAGTTTGTGATGTCGCTAGGCGGCAAGTGAGTTAATCCCTTGGGGCATACAAAAGTATGTGACTAGGGTTAACGAATGCAGCCAACAACGCGACACTGCAAAATATGACGAGCATTACGACATCTTGATGAGAACCATTCCTAGTAGCAATAACACAATCCCTCCCCAGCCTTTATAATTTAGCCGTTGATTGAAAAGTATCCAACCTGCTGCTACTGTCGCGATAATCCCGAATGCTCCCCATAATGCATAGGCAATTGAAAGTTCGATTCCTTTTACTGCTTGCGCTAATGCACTGAAAGCTCCGAGTACCGCAATTAGAGAAAGAATACCTATCCAGTATCGTTTAAATCCATTCGACATTTTTAACAAAATGTTGGCTGCGATTTCTAATATGACTGCTAGGATCAAAAACGCAGCATGCCACCATTCAAAATGACTGGCCATATTACGCCTCCGACTTAGCTTCGCGTCCAACTAAAGCATTTGTTTTGGCTGCATTGACCGCGTTTTGTGTAACTTGTTTTACTTTTTGTGCAGATTGACGAACGGTGGTTTTCTTGGTGCCTGATTTAATCAGTCCAATACCGGTGATAAGTAATACTAACCCCCCAATTTTCATCGGTGATAGCGTTTCTCCAAACCACATGACACTAAATGTTGTGATAAAAAGGATACCGATACCTTCCCATAGTGCATAGGCGACACCTAATGCCACTTTTTTAACTGCAACAGCAAGTAAAATGTATGATGTTGCTATCATCACATACATCACGACCATACCAGTAAAATCACCACTGACGCTGGCATGTTTCATTGATAGTGTACCGATAACTTCAGTTACGATAGCTAATACTAAAAATATCCAGTAAATCATTATAATATCTCTCTATATACAGCCACGTAATAGCCTATTTTTTGTACAGATAAAAAATACAGATTACTATTGCGTAGTTGTTGAAAATTCAAATAAATAACAACGTGTTGCTGAGTTTATTCAGCGAAATGAATAATCGAGAGAGACGCTATAATGCACCACACCAGTAGTGTTCACTGGAAAGGATAGCTGAAAGGAAAAGCCTGTGTGTCGTTCTTTTTTGGGACTTGCTGATCTTGCCGCTAGTTGAGCTAAGCATGATATCTTATTCTTTTCATCAGGTAGACATCTACCCAATTTACTCCGAACCCTCATGTTGATAGTTAATTTCAGTTTATTTTTAACATGCCAAATTTATTAAGTCAATGAATATAAACATTTTTTGCATTGAATAAAAATATGCATAACTATTCATTAATATGCTAATCAACCCTTGAGCTATCAACTATTGCGCGAATAAACAAGCGATGATGATAAATTTTTCACTGGAATTATTTTATAAAAAAATCTCTTTTTTCCACTTTTCATGCTCTCGTCACGCCTTAACTAAGCTATTCGATTTTTAGCATTGACAACCTGATTGAACAAGCTTCTTATAGTAGCTATATGATTGTAATATGCCGAAGAGAGAGCCATGAACGCCTTTAGCCTTACCTCCAATAGTTTCCAAAATTCCGCTGATGCAACGCCATTACCTTATGATGTTATTTCAATTCAGTCACAAGTTATTTATGGCAGTGTTGGAAATAGCATTGCCGTTCCAGCCTTGACAAAACAAGGTTTACGTGTTGCGGCAGTACCTACTGTAGTACTTAGTAATACGCCTCACTATACAACTTGTTATGGTGGTGAGTTGCCTGGTGAGTGGTTTCGTGGTTATTTAAACGGTTTTGTTGAGCGGGGTAGCTTAAATTCTGTGAGAGCTATTTTGACTGGTTATCTAGGTTCCCCAGAAAAAGCCCAAGACTTAGCAAACTGGTTAACTCTAGTTCGTAAAGAAAGAACGGCACTACCGGTTATTGTTGACCCAGTCATGGGAGATGAAGACAGCGGTTTTTATATTCCACCCGAAATTGCCGAGGTATACCGCGATAAAGTCATTCCTTTAGCTACAGGTATTATTCCAAACAAATTCGAGCTCATGACGTTAAGTGGCAAACAAGTCCATAACTTGGATGATGCTACGGCTGCAGCCCGTAGCTTATTAAAGGGAAATACACAGTGGGTAATCATCACAAGTGCTTTCCAGCCTGATGACGACAACATTGAAGTCGTTTGTGTTACCCAAGATAACGTGACCGTAATCCGCCACAAACGTTACCCTGTCACACCAAAAGGAACGGGGGATTTATTTGGAGCTGAACTCACCGCTCAGTTATTAGCGGGACTATCCGTTCCTGATGCCGCTAAAATGGCATGTTTACGCATCGAGCAAGCGATTATCCATATGGCAGCGACAGGACGTAGCGAATTAATCCTTTAACATCCTATGTAGCCATACCTAACAATATGATAAACAAAGATAAATGGCGGGATTACCCCGCCATTTTAGTCAATATACTACCTAATATTTCAAATATTGATAATACTATTCAAACTCATTCCATGAACGGCCATCGCGTGCGATCATCGCAACAGATGCAATCGGTCCCCAAGTCCCTGCTTGATATGGCTTAGGCGCTTCATTGTCCATTGCCCATGCATCTATAATAGAATCAACAAATTTCCATGCTTCTTCTACTTCATCGCGGCGAACAAACAGTGCTTGAATGCCACGCATGGCTTCAAGTAATAAACGCTCATAAGCATCTGCAAGGTGAGTCTGGTTGAAAGTTTCAGAGAAACTTAAATCCAATTTAGTGGTTTGTAAACGATGTTTATGATCAAGGCCTGGCGCCTTATTCATAATTTCAATATCAATCCCTTCATCAGGCTGCAAACGAATAGTTAATTTATTCTGAGGCAGGTCTTGATAACTTTCAGAGAAAATATTCAATGCTGGTTTTTTAAAATAAACAACAACTTCAGAACATTTTGCAGGTAGGCGCTTACCCGTACGTAAATAGAAAGGTACACCTGCCCAACGCCAATCATCGATATCAACACGCAAAGCAACGAATGACTCGGTCATGCTTTGCTTATTCGCCCCCTCTTCTTCTAGATATCCAGGGACTTTTTTGCCTTGAACAAAACCTGAGGTATATTGCCCTCGTACTGCCTTTTCACGCACATTTGTATGGTCGATACGACGTAAAGAACGTAAGACTTTCACTTTTTCATCGCGAATACGGTCAGTGGTTAAATCTGCCGGTGGTGACATGGCTATCATCGTTAAGATTTGCAATAAGTGGTTTTGTACCATATCACGCATTTGGCCTGCTTGGTCGAAATACCCCCAACGACCTTCGATTCCTACTTCTTCTGCAACCGTGATTTGGACATGATCAATAGTGCGATTGTCCCAGTTATTGATAAATAACGAGTTTGCAAAACGCAATGCGAGTAAGTTTAAAACAGTTTCTTTACCAAGATAGTGGTCAATACGATAGACTTGGCTTTCATCAAAATACTTCGCCACTTCATTATTAATTTCTTGTGACGACGCTAAATCCGTTCCCAGTGGTTTTTCCATGACAACGCGATTTGGCTTTTTATTTAATTTAGCATGGCCCAACCCTTGACACATAGCACCAAAAGTACTCGGTGGCATAGCAAAGTAATGGATAGCAGGTTGTGCATCTTGTTTTAACATTTCAGCTAAACGCACAAAACTTTCAGTCTGGTTAACGTCTAAGTTACAAAAATCCAAGCGAGCGCTTAATTTTTCCCACAATGCTGAATCGAGATCTTCTTTTAAGAACTTATCTAACGCTTCTTTGACAAAGTGGACGTAATCATCTTGACTCCATTCAGCACGACCGACACCAATAATGCGTGTGTCTGGATGAATGTAACCTGCTTTCTCTAACTGATAAAGCGATGGCAACAGCTTACGACGAGCGAGGTCTCCCTTGGTGCCAAAAATAATTAAGTCACAAGCTTGAGCAGCATTATGTACCGCCATATTGGTTCTCCTCAATTTGCGGAATGTAAGACCTAACTAGGATAGGCCTTATTGTAATTTTGTTAAAATTAGCCCTAATTCCGCTAATGTACCCTGTTGCTAGTGCCCAGTAAATGTTCATGATACCGATCACAGTTTTTATGATGAAAAAAACAACATATTGTCTGTTTAATCTTATGTTACACACTGAATAATTTTTAGTGTATTAAAAAGATGCGATTTAACTGAATGGAGACAGCTTCCGTAAAAAAATAACAAAATAGGTAGGATGTTTACTATTCTGAAAATTAGATACGGGTCAAAGTTTCATAAAAAGCTACTACTTATCACCTGTATTCAGATAGCTTACATATCATACATAGTATATTTTCACTCTCTATTACGACATCACAGCAAGAAATTTAAAATCAATAATAGGATAACGTGATGACTCAAAAATTTCTCCTTTCGATGAAATAGGCGCTTTTGCTATATGAATATTTTAGAACAAATGAAGACAAGTCTCGATTTTTTAAGTAAATCAGAAAAAAAGGTGGCTGAGGTTATTCTAGGTATGCCACAAAATGCCATTCATCTCAGTATCGCCACACTCGCGCAATTAGCTGATGTTAGCGAGCCAACAGTAAACCGATTTTGTCGAAAAATGGATACGAAAGGATTCCCTGATTTTAAATTACGATTAGCACAAAACTTAGCCAACGGCACCCCCTATATTAACCGCCATATAGAAGAAACCGATACAGTAAATACCTATACTCATAAGATTTTTGAATCTGCTATGGCTGGATTAGATAATGTAAAACACACATTAGATATCAGTGCAATTAATCGTGCTGTTGATTTATTAACTCAAGCTCGGAAAATCAGTTTTTTTGGCTTTGGTGCCTCTGCTGCTGTCGCACACGACGCAATGAATAAGTTTTTCCGCTTTAATATTCCTGTCATATACTTCGATGATATTGTCATGCAACGTATGAGCTGTATCAATAGTAATGAAGGAGATGTTATTGTGCTCATTTCCCATACAGGAAGAACCAAAGCATTAGTTGATATGGCACGTTTAGCACGGGAAAATGACGCTACTATAATTGCAATTACCTCAGAAAACTCACCTCTCTCTCAAGCCGCTTCCTTATCTATCATTATTGATGTTCCTGAAGATACTGATATCTATATGCCAATGGTATCAAGAATGGCGCAGCTCGCTGTCATTGATGTACTAACAACGGGTTTTACGTTAAGAAGAGGTGAAAAATTTAGAGATAACTTGAAGCGCGTCAAAGAAGCATTACGTGATTCGCGGTTTGATAGCATCTAAAGGCAATAAATTGACAGTATAAATGCTTTTCTTTGCTTTCAGGCTTTAATAGTTTTACAGACCTGATAGCATTAAGAAATTGGCTGTATATAATAGCTGTGCTCGTGTCAGCATCCCTATTTGCAGTAAACAGGTTTCGAAATGGAGTGAAATGGTTTCACTCTTTTATCAACACCATTACAGGTCAACGGAGTAATACATGTCTAGACGGCTTAGAAGAACTAAAATTGTTACAACTCTTGGTCCAGCTACAGATCGCGATAATAACCTTGAAAAAATTATCAACGCTGGCGCCAACGTTGTTCGCCTTAACTTCTCCCACGGAACTCCAGAAGACCATCTATTACGTGCGAACAAAGTACGTGAGATTGCCGCTCGTTTAGGACGTCACGTTGCGATCCTCGGTGATTTGCAAGGTCCTAAAATTCGTGTTTCCACTTTTAAAGATGGTAAAGTGTTCCTAAATATTGGCGATAAATTCATTCTTGATGCCAATTTAGGTAAAGGTGAAGGCTGCCAAGAGAAAGTAGGTATCGACTATAAAGGCTTACCTGCCGATGTCGTTCCAGGTGATATTTTGCTTCTTGATGATGGCCGAGTACAATTGAAAGTCCTTGAAGTCAAAGGGTTACAGGTATTTACAGAAGTTACTGTTGGTGGCCAACTATCTAACAATAAAGGTATTAATAAACTCGGTGGCGGTCTTTCAGCTGAAGCATTAACAGAAAAAGACAAAGAAGATATAAAAACTGCAGCAAAAATTAATGTTGATTACTTAGCTGTTTCATTCCCTCGCTCAGGTGAAGATTTAGATTATGCACGCCGATTAGCTCGTGATGCGGGTTGTGAATGCCAAATTGTTGCTAAAGTAGAACGTGCCGAAGCCGTTGCCAATGATGAGGTGATGGATGAAGTTATTCTCGCTTCTGATGTCGTTATGGTTGCTCGTGGTGACCTCGGTGTGGAAATTGGCGACCCTGAATTAGTCGCTGTCCAGAAAAAATTGATCCGCCGCTCTCGCCAATTAAACCGTGTTGTTATAACCGCAACACAAATGATGGAATCGATGATCACTAACCCAATGCCAACGCGAGCCGAAGTCATGGACGTTGCGAATGCGGTGTTGGATGGTACTGATGCCGTTATGCTTTCTGCTGAAACCGCTGCAGGCCAGTACCCAGCAGAAACGGTAGCCGCGATGGCGCAGGTTTGTTTTGGCGCAGAAAAAATGCCGGGCCTAAATGTGTCTAAACACCGTTTAGATGCGGAGTTTAACAGCCCTGAAGAAGCAATTGCAATGTCAACAATGTATGCTGCTAACCATCTTAAAGGGGTTAAAGCTATCATAGCAATGACTGAGTCTGGCCGTACTGCTCGTATGATGTCTCGGATCAGCTCTGGTTTACCTATTTTTGCCATGTCTCGTCATGAAAAAACCCTTAATCAATGTTCTCTCTATCGTGGTGTTACACCTGTTTTCTGTAGCACCCATACAGATGGTATTGCGGCTGCCAATGAAGCTGTCACGCGTTTACGTGATAACGGCTATTTAATGAGTGGTGACGTGGTTCTTGTCACCCAAGGTGACTTAATGGGCACTGTAGGTAGCACGAATACTTGTCGTATTCTAGAAGTTGAATAATCTTTTAGCCCTCGCCTATGGGTGGGGGCTTTCCTTTATATTGAAACGCTATCTAACTTAAAAAAGAATTAACACAAGAAAGTATAGCTCTGCATCACTTGCGTAAAATACAGAGAAAATAGCATTTAATGATATTGTAGGTTAAATTGTAGCGTACCATTCGCTTTCCCAGCTGCCGTTGCAGATTGAGTTTGGATATACGCGGCTTCCAACGGAATGTTGTATTGCCCTATGTCATTTTTATTGGCGAGCGGTATTAATTGATTAAGCTTAATGGGTATACCGTTGTGCTTTACTTGGATGGCATAACCTTTCGCTGTATTTTCATCGGCTAAATTATTAAGTGCGATTGCCCCTGGTGTTTGACTTGAATCTTGAGTTCCAATAAACGTAATTTTTATCGGAGATATAGGGTCACAATCTAATTCAATTTGAAAATTTTGCTTGCTCTCAGAACTCGTTGAACCAACACCTGTAAATGACAATTTACTAACGTTACCGAATGGTACGTCTATTGATTTATTTTTGACTTCACAACCACTCGAAATAACATTGATTGGCCCCATATTTACTTTGGGTTCGAACCTCCCATATAAATCTGTAGTAATGAAACCATTGTGGAATAAAATCAACATCGCAGCATTAGATATTGGTAAAGTTTGGCTTTTAACATTATTACCAACTTTATAAAAATCCGCCCTTAATTTTACAGTATACGTTGCTGAAGATGCATTAGAGCCACATATAAATCTATTATTATTATTTCCATCTTTCGTATTTACCCCATCAACATATGCAAAACCAGAGCAAGGGCTCATTACTGTACCATGCAAAGTATAACCAACGCCTGAACTATTAATTTCTCTAACATAACCTATACCCGGAATATACCTTGAATTTCCTGGTTCGATTGGTACGTAAATTCCAACTTCTGTATTACCCGTCACATTCCACCATGTCCATGGAGAGTGGGTTCCTAAATCAATAGAACCAATAAAAGTACCTGCTGGTAAAGTTCGTGATACATAAAGTGTTTTATTCGGATTAACTAATTGGCTGGTAAAGTCAGCCCTAAATTCAGCAGCCCCGAATTGTGAATATAAAAGGAACGAAATGCCTATTTTTAGACCTAAATTTTTCATGATAACTCCTATTCACAAACTCGTTCTATAAACTGAATTTTTTCATTCTCTAATGATAATAAAAGTGGAACTGTACATTGTTGATTATTACCGTTGCCCCATTTCACTATTATCTTGCTTTGCTCTGGAACGCCACTTAAATAAACTTCCCCATCATTTGCAACAATACCGCCTGTAACTTGTTCCTCACTTTCCATAACAGAAACTTGTGTACCAAATGCAATTGCTTTTCCCGCATACTTGAGTTTTAATAAAACTCTAGCACCCCGTTTTGCTTGGAAATTAGCTAATACAATCGCACCTTGAGTAGGAACGACTGTCGTTGTATTAATCGCAACATCATTATTGCCACTTAATGTTGCAGTATCGACACTAATTTTATTTCGTTCATAACGAGTCACTGTGGGAATTACTGCATAACCTGACGAATTAGTGTAAAGTGATTGCGCGTTATTTACTTTTAAATTGTCTATATCTTCTGCTTTAACGAGCACTGCAGAATCATAGATAGTACGAGAGGTCGTTAACCCGCCAGAATGCAATAATAGTGCTCCCGTTGCACTGAAATCGATAGCATGATATTTAGGGTCATAGTTATAACCCAAACTGTATTCTCCTGATGAAACTATATAGTTTGCACTAACGGAACTGCTAAATTCATTACGGCTATGGTTATATCTTTGCGTAAGGTTATACTGCAAATTATTATCTACTAATTGCATACCATTAAAACTTAATGAGCTAATCGAATCTCCATTTTTGCTGGTACTATAGCTATAGTTAGCCCAATTATTTTTTCGACCCAAATCAAAAGGAATACTCAAATTGAATGACAGCATTTGGTCATTTGTTTTTGAATAGTCTTGTTTAATATAAGAATAAGCAACGCTGTAATTCATTGAATTATAATTAGAGCTAAAACTCATTGTTAAACTTTTATCAGAACCACTTTTGTCCCAATAATATTGCTGATAACCATTCACCGATAAATAACCGATTTCATCAAGTGACTGAGAGACTGACGCTTGAAACTGTTGTTTTTTTCGCCCCATCTTATAAGGATGATTATTAGAATCAGAAAAATCATAATAGTTTTTTGTTGAGTAACGATATGATGCCAAAGAAAAAGAAGTGCCTGTATTTGGAATGTATTTCGAATATTGAATTCGATACGCTTGCCCTTTCGCACTCTTTTTATCAATCAATTGTACCGATGCTTCTGTAATATCTGTTGATATCGCGCCAATTTTGCCTAAATTTACTCCAGCACCTATTGTGTAGGCTTGATAGTCTTGAGAAACTAAGAAACCTCCATAAACGGATAAGTTATATGGCAAGCCGCAAATTGCTGATGCTTGCGCAAAATTAGGTTTACGTCGTGCACCATCAACATTATATTTACCAATATCTACGCTATATTTTAATGTGCCGGCTCTTTGCATCATTGGCACTGCAGAGAAAGGCTGAATAAAAGACCTTACCGTGCCATTAGCTTCTTCAATTGTGACCTCAAGATCACCACTATATGACGTTGGATACAAATCATTAATCGCAAACCTACCCGGCGGCACGGTGGTTTGATAAATCACGTTGCCATTTTGGCTGATAGTAACAATCGCGTTTGATTGTACAAGACCAGTCACTGTAGGTGCAAAACCCCTTTCACTTTGAGGTAACATACTTTCATCAGATACTAGCTTCACTCCAAGATAAGGGGGGCTCTCTATTACGCCATTATCAGAGGATATTTCACCAATCGTTAAGCGGCTTTTTAAGCTACGAATATCACGCTCTACATAAGTTTGTAGATTATTCCAATTCGTTTCATATGTCGTTTTACTGTAGGTACTATGATTACGGAAACGCCAAGCGCCCATATTAATACCACTTCTTAAACCTAAGAACGAATTATCGCTATTATTCTTATTTTGGTACCAATGTTTATTAAACCGAACTGTGTAGTTAACAAATGTAGTGGTGATTCCATCGTCCCATTCCTTTGGTTCAATATAGCCTCTACTCGTATTTTCTAATCCAATTTGTGGGATACTAATTTGTAATTGTTGGGTTTCAAATCTGTATTGATAATTAGCACTGGGAATAATTTTACTAATGTCATTCAAATATTCGTCCTCTCCACTTGCTGAAAACTTTTCACTTGCTGAGTTTTTCACGCCCCAGTTTAGCAGCATTTTTTTTGTTATTTCAGGAGATAATTTTTTAGCTTTATCATCAAATAAAAATCTTATATTCTTGTTATCAATCAATTTATCATTTATATAGATATCAACAAAATAATCTCCTGGCAATTGCCCTCCCGCAGATGATAGGTAGCCTAAACTATTTATATCTGCGACTTGGTTTTCCATTCCGGAATTAATTGCATTAATATCAAAAATATCTTTAGCAATTGTATTATTGATATAAAATATTAAGCTAATCGCAGTAAAAACATTAGAATACATAAGCGTATTTTTTTTACAAAAAACTGGCATCTTAGAGACTCTTATTTGGTTTTTTTCTCTATAATAGCGCCATAGTCATTGATAAATTGAACAACTATTGAGTCACCATTATTTATTTTTTTCTTAATGATATAGTCATTTTTGAATGGATATATTAAACTAGCACCGTCAATGACCCTGCCATTGTCAAGGATATTTTTGATTGATAAGTGATATGGAGTTTGGTTATCAATCATAATCCCATCTGGTTTCTCAACTAAAAAAATTTTTTTAAAGTCGAATGGCTCTATATCTTTCGACCTTAAAAATAATTTAAACTGTGAATTTATGATTATCTGTAGTTCATTCTCAATACTATTATTTTTTGGTGGTATTGATTTGATATTAAGCAAATAAATTTGTTCAGTATTTGAACCGATAGGCTCACCTATATAAGAAATTCTAGCTGAACCATTTGTATCTGGCTCAATACGAAATAATGGTGGTATGGCAATAAATGGTGCTTTCCCCTCTCCGCCAAATGGTGATACCCAGCTTTGAATTAAAAAAGGTTTTTCTTTATCACTATTGAAAATAGGAATATCAATTTCACGTTTATTTTCTTCATAGACAAAACGTGTTCCACCTACACTAATCCCTGAGGCTTGAGAGGTGTTAGCTATAGAAAAAAAACATATACAGATTGAAAAAAATATTTTTTTCATAAAACAACCATTATATTGAAATAAGAAGGAGAGTAACCATTGTCACTCTCCAATTAGTTAATGATATTGAATACTGTATACTGCACTGCTATTAGCAGGCCCTGCAGTTACTACACCAGTCGCTTTATAACGAGCAACATAGTCTAAGTCTACTGTTGTACCATCGAATTCAATTTGTTTTGAATCTTCAAACAACTTAATTTGCGTTATTGCATCTTTTTCAAATAAAGCAACACCGACATTATTTGCAACACCTACAGCTTGGTTAATTGCAAGAATATCGTTGTCTGCGGTATCACGTGTGCCACCGAAACGTACAGTTACTTTGGAGTTTGTTGGACAATCAACAAGTTTAATAGTAAAGTTTTTTAAACCCGCCACTTCTCCTTGTGCGGCTAAACTTTTAGCTGATACCTTTCCAAGGTCAACATTTAAATTTTTTGAATTGCTATCAACTGTACAAGCTATATCAGTTATTTCCCCAGTAAAGTTAATTGTACCTGAAGCAAAAACAGTTGGCGTAGATGTTACAGCTAAAGTAACCCCTATTATAGTTAGGGATTTTTTTAGAATACTCATAATAGTTCCTATAATATAGATTTTTAATTATTAATTACTACATAAACAAATAAATCACTCATATTTTTAGTTCAGAAGAAATATATCATCTACCTTTAGTTAAGTTAACCAATGGATACATTGAATTTTTTAAAATTGCATCTAAAATATTAATACTTTGTTTTTATCATTTATGAACTGGCTCTTTTATTTGGATTTTTTATTAGCAATTAGATAGTTTTTTAAAATTTCATTTGCCATTGAGATTTTATTAATATACATATAAAAATTATAGAACGACTTTTTATTTACTATTTTCAGCTCTTTTAATGAATTATTATTTAATTCTTTCTGGATTAAATTTTTCGGCAACCATAAATAACCAACCGAATTTTCGGCTAATTTAATTGCTAATTCCACATTAGAAATATGGATAGTTTGGATGCTTTTGATCCCATTCATACCTGTAAGCTTCAAAGAAATTGAGGCTGTTTTTTCCATTATTTTCAGTATATTGTCAACTGAACAATGTTGCAGCTTATGATTTGGGTTGGTTACAAGCACCGCTTCAACCTGTTCAAGAAATATGGGATTTAACGACTCAATGTAATTATGAGTAATTAGTAAATCATAATTTTTAATTGTAAAAACATCTGATTTTCTTAGTGAAATCTTCTTAAGATCAATATCATAATCCTTTCTAGAGCAGCTTAGCTCTCCAATTTTTTTAAGTATTTCATCACTTTGATATAGCGAATCTATAACTATATTAATTTTATTATTTCCCTCATAATTTAATGACTTGGCAACCTCTTCTAATGAAATCGCTTTATTTGTTACTTCTCTTGATAACGCTAATAACTGTTCTCCTTGTTTAGTTAATACTGCACGACGTTTTTCTAAAGAAAATATTTCAATTTCTAACGTTTGCTCTAATTTACTGATGGTATAACTAATTGATGATTGTGTTCTATGCAAGATTTCAGCTGCTTGAGCAAAACCACCGTAGTCAACCACCGCTTGTAGGGTTATCCATTGGTCTAGCGTAGTTCGGGTTTTAACCATAGAGTCTCCAAATTATTAACCTGGGAGATATATTTTATTTATCGTTAATAAATACTTTTACATACCATTCCTTATTTACTCATATATTTAAAAGTTTTTAAGTTATTTATTTTGATATATCGATAATCATTTTTAATAGGGGATATTTTTTTATGTAAAGCTATCAGTTCTCTTATACTCTCGAAAAGATCAATACAAGTAACTAAAAACAGCCTAATAATAAAACCAAGAAATATAAAAATAAATTAAATAACTATGCACCATTAATAATAGTACCCAGCTTTTCAAAATTATGGGGATTAAGTGTATATTTCTATGATGAGCACACTTTTAGACAAAAAAAAGCCATTACTCAAAAGGTAATGGCTCAAAAATTATTCTGTAGATCTGGACACTAACGGTAAAGATCTTTTCGCTGATAAGGTTCTATTTCTCCCTCTTTTCGCGTTTTTAATAGCTTTAGTATCCATGTGTATTGTTCTAAGTTCGGGGAAACCAGATATTCCAGCTCCTCATTCATTCTTCGTGCAATATACTTATCGTCCTTACCATCGATATCATCCATTGGTTCACGGATAAAAATATGCAATTGATGCGTTTTATGGTCATAAACGGGAAATAGTGGCACAACTTTCGCTTTACAAACTTTCATTAACCTACCGATTGCAGGTAATGTTGCCTTATATGTACCAAAAAAATCAACAAATTCGCTATGCTCCTCACCATGATCTTGGTCTGGAAGATAAAACCCCCAATATCCTTGTCTAACAGAAGCAATAAAAGGCTTAATACCCGCTTCTCTTGAATGCAAGCGCCCCCCGAAATGGTATCTCGCTTTATTCCATAAATAATCTGCAACTGGGTTCTTTTGGTGATGAAACATTGCAGCCATTTTCTGGCCTTTTGCTGCTAATAACATCGCTGGTGCATCAACGGCCCAGCCATGAGGAACCATAAAAATAACATTGCTTTGTTGCTGTTTTAAGCGCTCTATAATTTCTTGATTATGCCAATGCGTTCTAGCTAGCGTTTTACTTGCACCACGAAGACATAGCTCTGCCAACATAACAAAAGACTGTGGTGCGGTTTCAAACATACGATCAACTAATTCTTCTCGTTGTTGTTCTGTCAATTTAGGAAAACAATAAAGTAAGTTAATTTTGGCACGACGACGGCCACTTTTAGCCAATCGCCCAACCCATTTTCCTATTTTAGCGAGTAAAGGGTCACGGATTTTAACCGGAATGAAAGCCAATCCTGCCAAAATACCCGCTCCTAACCATACCCCCCAATATTTAGGTAATAGATAAGAACGGTGAAAAGTTGGCATATAGCCTTTTTTACTATCAGTGTCTTGATCTTTATTCATGCTGTACTCAAGTGAATATTAGCTATCTCTCTATAGCTTATAATAATAGTTTACGGGAGCATTACAAAGAAAACTGGCAGATACAAGTACCTGCCAGCGATAAAATAGAAACTTAAGTTACTGTAGTTTAAGTTGTGGTTTCGTTTCTTTTACTAGCGCTAAATATTCTTTACGCTCTTTTCCTGTTAAACCACCAGAACTTGGTAATTTCGCAGTAAGTGGATTTACTGCTTGTTGATTCACCCACATTTCAAAATGTAGATGAGGCCCGGTCGAACGCCCAGTATTACCTGATAGCGCAATTCTATCACCACGCTTAACTTTTTGCCCAGGCTTAACTAACAATTGGCGTAAATGCATGTAACGAGTGGTATATTGACGCCCATGACGGATAGCAATAAAGTTGCCTGCAGCGCCGCTGTATTTTGAAACAATCACTTCACCATCACCAACAGCAAGTACTGGCGTGCCAACAGGCATTGCGAAGTCCACGCCTTTATGTGGTGCTACACGCCCAGTAACTGGGTTAACTCGGCGAGGATTGAATTGTGAAGACACTCTAAACTGTTTAGCGGTTGGAAAACGTAAGAAACCGCGTTCTAAGCCATTCCCTTCGCTATCATAATAGCGCCCATCTTCAGCACGAAAAGCATAATAGCTTTTTCCATTAGTTTGCAGACGAACACCAATGAGTTGGCTCTGCTCACTGCGCCCGTTAAGCATTTCCCTGCTCATTAACACACTGAATTTATCGCCTTTTTTCAATTTTTTGAAATCAACCTGCCATTGTAAGGCTTTAATCACCTCACGGCCTTCATTACGTGTTAAGCCCGCTTTGTTTGTACTTTGTGCAAATGAACCGTCAACCGTACCTTTTAAAACACTGTTAGTCCATTCACCTTCGCGAATTTGCTTAGTTTCTTCAAATTTATTTGTCGTTCCTACGCGGGTAAAAATACGGGTCTCACGGCGAGAAACATCCCAAGTCAATGATTCTAACTCACCCTGTTCTGTTAAAGACCAATTTAAGGATTGGCCTATTTTAAGGTTTCTCAATGACTTATGTTGGTTAGATAGCGTTGCAACATCCCCAGCTTCAATACCGAATTGAGTTAAAATAGTCGTTAAGTTATCACCACTTGCAACAACATATTCATGGGGGAGAGGCGCAGCTTCTCCCCCTGTCTCTATTGCTTCAGCTTCGGTATCAGCAAGGCCTTCATCAGGTAGCTGTTCACTACTGTCTTGAATTATATCATCGGTAGCATCACTTGCAGGTAATAATGAGAGCGGTATGATGGTATCCGGTGTGCCATCATTTTCAGTTGTCGTTGGTACATGAACTGGCCGCCAAATTGCGACGGCCATAGTCGCTACAGTGAGCGTACTTAATACAATTTTATGTGTCCTAGACAGGCTACCGTATACCTGAGCCAGACTTTTGGCCATTTGCTGCACTTAAACAATTCCTTCTATTTTTAATCCAGGCAGCTGGCGTATTGCTCTGATAATTGAGTCAAAAACTGCATGTAGCTATCTGGCCCTATCGCCAGCCCAATTCCTAGTGGGTCGAGAGTTCCCATTTTCACCCCCGTATTTCGTGCTACACTTTCAATCACAGCAGGCCTGAATTGTGGCTCAGCAAAAACACATTGCGCTTTGTGCTCAACCAATTGTGTTCGTATTTGATGTAATTTCTGCGCGCCAGGTTGTATTTCTGGGTTTATCGTAAAGTGCCCTAATGGAGCTAATTGATAGTGTTTTTCAAAGTAACCGTAAGCGTCGTGAAAAACAAAATAACCCTTATTTTTAGCTGGCTGCAAAATATTAGCAATTTTCTGATCATTTTGCGTCATATTTTCTTTGAATTTACGAAGGTTTACGTCTAGCTTATTTTTTTGTTCAGGATAAAGCTCTACTAAACGCTCATAAATGTCTTGCGCA
This sequence comes from Providencia sp. PROV109, assembly GCF_033681625.1. Taxonomy (NCBI): domain Bacteria; kingdom Pseudomonadati; phylum Pseudomonadota; class Gammaproteobacteria; order Enterobacterales; family Morganellaceae; genus Providencia; species Providencia sp. PROV109. Next base: position 2,275,853 of record NZ_CP096320.1, on the reverse strand, counting down.
GCGTAATTTGCAATTTCTGGGGATAACCAGATATGCATATTATACTCACCATGATGATGATGTTCGTGATCGTTGTCATGGTTAGCTTCATCTCCATGTTCGTGATCATGTTCATCTTCATGTGACTCCGCCATAAGTAGTGGCTTAATGTTTTTCTGCTCAGCCAATGCTAGGCGTTTATTCTGTGGTAATGTATTGATTGGCTTCTGTAAAAACATTTCCATATCAGGTCCAACCCATACGAATAGATCAGCCTGTTTAATTTTTTTCAAATCAGAGGGTTTAAGTGCATAATCATGAGGTGAAGCACCATCTGGTAATAAAACTTGTGTCTCAGTGACACCGTCTGCAATCCCTGCGGCAATAAAGGCCAGAGGGCGAATTGACGTTACAACATCAGCATTAGCAGTTGATACCATAGTTGCACTTAATACGGAGGTCGCCACCGCCCCGAAAAGAAATTTGCAGGCAATGTTTTTCGATTTATGTATCATAGCAGTCTTTTTCCGTGATTTTGATTTTGAAATGTTATAATATAACACAAAATGAATTCTGCAAGATGTTTTTCATATGCAACCATTACTGACTTTAAATAAAATTTCTGTTTCATTTGGTGAAAAACAGGTCCTTAACGATGTTACCTTTGAACTGAATAAAGGTGATATCGTAACCCTTTTAGGCCCAAATGGCGCTGGAAAATCAACTATTGTACGTGTTGTACTCGGGTTACTTGCCCCTACATCAGGTACCATTACGCGTCCCTCTTCTCTTGCTATTGGCTATGTTCCACAAAAACTTCATCTGGATACCACGCTACCTCTTACTGTTAAACGTTTTATGTTATTAAAGCTCGGTGCTCGTAAAGAGCATTTGTTACCTGCACTCGAAAGAGTCAAAGCAACGCATTTACTCGAGCAACCGATGCAAAAATTATCAGGCGGTGAAACTCAACGTGTTTTACTGGCTCGCGCCCTACTCAATAAACCTGACCTGTTAGTGCTCGATGAACCCGCTCAAGGTGTTGATATTACAGGCCAAGTTGCACTATATGATTTAATTAATCAATTAAGAACTGAGCTTAATTGTGCTGTATTAATGGTTTCCCATGACTTACATCTCGTGATGGCAAAAACAGATAAAGTACTTTGCATTAACGGCCATATTTGCTGTTCTGGCGCGCCAGACGTTGTTTCAAACCACCCTGAGTTTGTGGCAATGTTTGGTTATCGGGGTGCTCAACAACTCGGTGTATACCGTCATCAACATAATCATCAACATGATTTAGAAGGCAATATTATTGTTGGTCACCAACACAGCAAGGACTGCAAACATGATTGAGTTACTATTACCCGGCTGGGTAGCAGGCATGCTACTTGCCATTGCGGCAGGTCCTTTAGGCTCTTTTGTTGTGTGGCGCCGAATGTCCTATTTTGGCGATACACTAGCTCATGCTTCATTGCTAGGCGTCGCATTTGGGCTTCTATTAAATATCAACCCATTCTATGCTGTTATTGCTGTCACTTTGTTATTGGCCTTAATTTTAGTTTGGCTAGAAAAGCGGCCACAACTTGCTGTTGATACTCTACTGGGTATTATGGCGCACAGTTCACTGTCTTTAGGTTTAGTCGTTGTTAGCTTGATGGCTAATGTCCGTGTTGACCTAATGGCTTACTTATTTGGTGACTTACTCTCAGTCAGCTATGAAGATATTATAACGATTTTTATTGGCGTTATTGTCGTTTGCGGGTTGCTTTTTTATCGTTGGCGGGCACTTTTGTCCATAACGGTTAGCCCTGAACTTGCTTTTGTTGATGGCATTAATATTCAAAGACTGCGTTTATTACTAATGTTAGTTACCGCACTAACAATTGGCATTGCAATGAAGTTTGTCGGGGCGTTAATTATTACGTCTTTATTGATTATACCCGCAGCAACGGCTCGACGTTTTGCTCGAACACCTGAGCAAATGGCCTTTATCGCTATCTTAATTGGCATGATTGCTGTGACTGGTGGGCTAACACTTTCTGCTTTCTACGATACCCCTGCTGGGCCGTCTGTCGTATTGGTATCGGCTGTTCTATTCGTACTTAGCTTAACAATAAAAGCGAAAAATTAATTTAAGCTATGCATTTTAGTCATCACACGCTGTTTTTAGCACAGATGGCCCCAATATTGATAACAATATTGGGGCCATACTTATTTATTTTATATAATCAAATTTCTTTAGGGGTTAAACCAAAGTGGTTATATGCATGAACTGTCGCCATTCGGCCTCGAGGGGTGCGCTGAATAAAACCTTGCTGGATAAGATAAGGTTCTAATACATCTTCTATGGTTTCACGCTCTTCCCCGATAGCTGCTGCAAGGTTATCAACCCCAACTGGGCCACCCATAAATTTATCAATAATAGCAACTAAAAGCTTTCTATCTAAATAATCGAAACCAGCAGCATCCACATTTAACATGTCTAAAGCTTGGTTAGCTATTAGCCCATCAATTGAACCATCACCTTTCACTTGAGCAAAATCCCGCACACGACGTAACAAACGGTTGGTGATACGTGGAGTTCCCCTCGAACGCATAGCAACCTGTAAGGCCCCTTCTTCGGTGATATCTAACCCCATGTATTGGGCACTACGTTTGACAATATGTTGTAAATCGTCAACTTGATAAAATTCTAAACGTTGCACAATACCAAACCGGTCACGTAATGGTGATGTGAGCGACCCTGCCCGAGTCGTTGCACCAATTAACGTGAAAGGAGGGAGATCAATTTTAATAGAGCGCGCTGCGGGCCCTTCGCCTATCATGATATCTAGCTGATAATCTTCCATTGCGGGATAAAGTATTTCCTCAACAACTGGGGATAATCGATGAATTTCATCAATAAATAGGACATCATGGGGCTCTAAATTAGTTAACATGGCAGCTAAATCGCCGGCCTTTTCTAATACAGGCCCTGAGGTTGTACGTAGATTAACGCCTAATTCATTCGCAACAATCCCTGCCAACGTTGTTTTACCTAACCCCGGGGGACCAAAAATGAGTAGGTGATCAAGTGCATCCCCTCGCATTTTCGCTGCCTGAATAAATATTTCCATTTGGTCTTTAACCTGAGGTTGACCAATGTACTCATTTAATAGCTTTGGCCTGATCGCACGGTCAATAGCTTCTTCATCTGACTGTAATACTTCAGCAGTTATTAGGCGATCGGCTTCAATCATATTAAAAATCTCTCAATCAAAGTGCTGCACGAAGGGCATCACGGATCAGTGTTTCAGAGTCACTATCCGGTTTTGCGACTTTACTCACCATACGGCTTGCTTCTTGTGGTTTATACCCTAAAGCAATCAGTGCGGCGGCGGCTTCCGCTTCAATATCAGCCATATTTGGTACTTTGCTATTTACACTTGGCAGATTAATATCGCTATTTTGATTAAATAAATCCCCATTAAGGCCTTTGAAGCGGTCTTTCATTTCGACCACTAAACGTTCTGCAGTTTTCTTACCAATTCCAGGTAATTTAACCAGTGATGCAATAGCTTCTTGTTCAATAGCAGACACAAATTGTTGAGCAGACATACCGGATAAAATTGCGAGGGCTAATTTGGGGCCAACACCATTTACTTTGATCAGCTCTTTAAATAGCGCCCTTTCTTGCTTATCATTAAACCCATATAGTAATTGAGCATCTTCACGAACAACAAAGTGAGTAAACACAATTGCTTCTTGACCAATTTCGGGCAACTCATAGAAACAAGTCATTGGCATATGGACTTCATAACCAACACCTTGTAGTTCTAATAATACGATTGGAGGTTGCTTTTCTAAAACAATACCACGTAAACGACCTATCACATTGAAGCCCTCTATTGCTATCTAAACCCTGAACATACTATCTAAACCCTGAACAGGTTGATTTATTATCATTAATACCGTTGTTTATACCATAAAAAATGCTGGATGCATATCCAGCTGCGCGCTATTTATTAATAAGCAATTCTGTTTAAGATAAACTCGCTATCTTAAACGACCGCGAGTTAAAACTAACCGTGGGTCGCCAACTTTTAAAAGGTTTTGATTGAAATGGCAATGTGTTATCGCAATTGCCAAAGCATCTGCTGCATCAGATTGTGGGCTCGCTGACAACTTCAGAATCGATTTAACCATATGTTGTACTTGGCTTTTTTCTGCGGCTCCTGTGCCTACCACCGTTTGTTTAACCTGACGAGCCGCATATTCAAATACGGGTATATTCATGTTTGCAGCGGCGACAATCGCAACTCCCCGAGCTTGCCCAAGTTTTAATGCTGAATCCGCATTCTTCGCCATAAAGACTTGTTCAATGGATAATATATCCGGTTGATATTGAGTGATAATTTCCGAGACGCCCGCGTAAATTCGTTGCAGACGACTTGGTAAATCATCAACTTGTGTACGGATACACCCACTACCTAAATACAGTAGTTGCCGGCCTTGTTGGCGAATAACACCGTACCCCGTAACACGAGAGCCAGGGTCAATACCTAAAATAATCGCCATATAAATTTACTTATGCCTCTTTATATTAATCATGTTGTTCTAATAAGCTTCATAATACTATCAATTTCAATCAAATAGCTATTTGAATATCAAATCCAACATTCAGAATAGTGATAATAAAGGCGAGTTATGGCACTGATACTTAGCCAAGTATAGCGAATAAAAGGAAGGAAAGCATCGAAGGCGTTAGAGAAAACAGGCTGCATCAGCCCGCTTTCTCTACGCGGATTATGCTAAATGACTAGGCCGCCATTTAGTGCCTCACAACTTACAGTGTGGCAGCGACTTCGTCAGAAATATCACCATTGTGGTAAACTTCCTGAACGTCGTCTGAATCTTCTAACATATCGATAAGACGTAACAATTTAGGCGCTGTTTCTGCATCTAACTCGGCTTTAGTTGATGGGATCATTGAGACTTCTGCAGCTTCACTGGTGAAACCCGCAGCATCTAATGCATCTTTCACTTCACCAAAAGTTTCTGGCGTTGTGTAAACATCGATTGCGCCATCATCATAAGTTTCAACATCATCAGCACCCGCTTCTAATGCCGCTTCCATGATCGCATCTTCATCAACACCAGGCGCATAAGTGATTACGCCGCGTTTAGTAAATAAGTAAGAAACAGAGCCGTCTGTCCCCAAGTTACCACCCGTTTTAGTAAATGCATGACGCACTTCAGAAACAGTGCGGTTACGGTTATCACTTAAACATTCAACCATAACAGCCGTTCCGCCTGGGCCATAACCTTCATAAATGATGGTTTCCATATTATCGTTATCATCATTACCCACACCACGAGCGATAGCACGGTTTAAGGTGTCACGAGTCATGTTGTTAGATAATGCTTTATCTACCGCTGCACGTAAACGTGGGTTTGTTGCGGGATCACCACCACCTAAACGTGCTGCAGTCACTAATTCACGGATAATTTTAGTGAAAATTTTACCGCGCTTAGCATCTTGTGCCGCTTTACGGTGTTTGGTGTTGGCCCATTTACTATGACCTGCCATGAAATATCTCCAAAAAACGTCAATAAATAATTAAACAGCAAATTCTAAAATAGCCTGACTGTTGCTCCAGGATTTCGTTAAGCTCGCCGCTTCATCTGGTGCTAGCCAACGATATTCGCTGTGTTCCGTCAGTAATGGCATTTTTTCTTCACTTTGCACCATTTTAAACCAATGTTCTTTGCAATGCGTAACATCGGGTGCATAACGATGCCTGAAATGTGGGAAAATTTCAAAGATGATACTGTGCGACAAATCTTGCAGCTGGTTTTGATCAACCTCAAAACCTGTTTCTTCTTTAATTTCACGACACGCCGTTTCATACGGTTTTTCATCAGGCTCCAAACTTCCAGTCACTGATTGCCAAAAGTCTGGGTCGTCTTTACGTCGTAACATAAGCACCCGTCCACTATTTTGAGCCACAATAATGACTAATACTGATTCTGGGTGCTTATATTTTTTCATTGAACTTACTCTTCGTCTTTCGCAACCACAGCGATAGCAAGTTCCGTTAATGCATCCGGGTTAGCATGGCTCGGTGCATTCGTCATTAGACACGCGGCCGCTGTTGTTTTCGGGAAAGCAATAACATCACGAATATTATCTGTTCCTGTTAACAGCATCACTAAACGGTCAAGACCAAATGCTAAGCCTGCATGTGGTGGTGTACCATATTTCAATGCATCTAATAAGAAGCCAAATTTTTCGCGTTGGTCTTCTTCATTAATACCTAAAATACTAAATACCGTTTGTTGCATTTCGTTGCGGTGAATACGGACTGAACCACCGCCAACTTCGTAACCATTGATGACCATATCATACGCATTAGCAACGGCTTCTTCAGGTTTACTCGCCAGTTCTTCAGGTGAGAAATCTTTAGGAGACGTAAATGGATGGTGCATCGCAGTTAACCCGCCTTCACCATTATCTTCAAACATTGGGAAATCAATCACCCACAGTGGCTGCCAGCTATTTAAATCGGTTAATTCAAAGTCACGACCGACTTTCAAGCGTAGCGCACCCATTGAATCGGTCACCACATTTTTCGCGCCCGCGCCGAATAACAAGATATCGCCATCAACGGCACCAGTACGGTCTAATAACTGGTTAATCACGTCTTCACTCAAGAATTTTGCAACTGGACTTTGAATACCGTCAAGGCCTTTAGCTCGCTCGTTGACTTTCATCCAAGCCAAGCCTTTCGCACCATAAATACCAACAAATTGACCATATTCGTCGATTTGTTTACGGGTCATAACTGCGCCACCGGGGACTTTCAGAGCCGCAACACGACCTTTCGGGTCGTTTGCTGGGCCTGAGAACACCGCAAATTCAACATCTTTTACGATATCCGCAACATCCACCAGCTCCATTGGGTTACGTAAGTCTGGTTTATCTGAACCATAACGACGCATAGCTTCCGCAAAGGTCATGATTGGGAAGTTGCCTAAATCAACCCCTTTTACCTCTAACCATAAATTACGGATCATACGTTCCATAATTTCACGCACTTGCTCTGCGGTCATGAACGAGGTTTCAACATCGATTTGGGTGAATTCAGGTTGACGGTCCGCACGTAGGTCTTCATCACGGAAGCATTTTACGATTTGATAATAACGGTCAAAACCTGACATCATCAGCAATTGTTTAAATAATTGTGGTGATTGCGGTAATGCGTAAAATTTACCTTTATGAACACGGCTTGGTACTAAATAGTCACGAGCACCTTCTGGCGTTGCTTTGGTTAGCATTGGCGTTTCAACGTCCAAGAACCCTTCTTTATCCATAAAGTTACGAACAAAGCTGGTGATTTTAGCACGCGTACGCAGACGGTCAGACATCTCTGGGCGACGTAAATCTAAATAACGATATTTTAAACGACGCTCTTCTGTATTTGTTTGGTTGCTATCTAACGGCAGTGGCTCTGACTTATTAAAAATATTCAGTTCTTCAGCAAAAACTTCAATTTCGCCCGTTGCCATGTCTTTATTTTTTTGGCTATCTGGACGTGCGCGTACTGTCCCTGTGATTTGGATACAGAACTCATTACGCAGCTCTGACGCTTTTTCAAATATGTCTTTACGATCGGGATCGAAGAAAACTTGCACGATACCTTCACGGTCACGCATATCGATAAAAATCAAACCACCTAAATCGCGGCGGCGGTTTACCCATCCACTAAGAGTGACCTTTTGGCCTTCGTGAGCGATGTTTAACTGCCCACAATAATTAGTACGCATACAATATCCTTTTACTCAGCTGTTGTGCTTTTGCTTGCTGCGGGATTTTGGCATTTTGCTGAACCCTATTTATTTGCGAAACACGGGCTGAAAATTCAGAATGTCAAAAAGGCAGACATTATACAGGAAATTCTGTTAGACAAATAGTTACGTATTCTACATAACGCGTAAACCATTTTGTTTTTAATCATATTTTCATCAATTATTGTTTTACTAATCAACAATAATAAAATTGAATAGCGAGATAGACGTCTATCACGATGATCCTATCGATTTTAAGGGACTATCCGCACCATGTACATATTGCAGCAAAGGTTTATTTCATCAGTTTGAAGCCTTTTTGAGTAAAAAATCACCACTTAATGCATTCCAATTCAATTATTGATTAATAAATACCTCTTTAATCATTAATCTTTCTATTTCAGAATCGTTACCTTTTTCAGTTTGCTATAATCAAAAATATATAGATATAACGCTGAATTAATCATCATCTGCAGTTTAAGGATTGCCCATGAAAAAATTTTTACTTGCCACTTCCATGTTCGTACTACTCGCTGGATGCCAAAACATGAAACCCGCAGAGACTGATAATACAAAAACTTTTTATATTGATTCTTCACTTGCTGATTGTATGGGCGTTGCCCCAATGAAGTGTATGAAAGTGAAAGAAAACCCAAGTGATGACTGGCAACTTTTTTATAGCTCAATTCAAGGCTTCGAATATCAACCAGGCTTCTCTTATACTGTACAAGTGAAGCAATTCGATGTACCTAACCCACCGGCTGATGCCCCAAGTATTCGTTATGAATTGATAAAAATCGTTGAAAAGAAATAGCATTTAAAAATTTAATTTAAGTCATTAAGTAATTTTATCAGTTTACTTAATGACTCACTTATAACCATAATTATTTTATCATCAGTAAATAATAGAGTGACCCTATTATGAGTGTTAAAATCATCGATAAGCTTGGGTTAATCACCCTATCAGATCACAAAATTGCGATGGTGCGTTCCCATAATAAAAGTTTGTTTTATATACCCGGTGGAAAACGCGAACAAGGTGAGACGGATGTACAAGCACTCTGCCGTGAGATTGCCGAAGAATTAAAACTCGGCTTAGTTATCAGTTCTATCCGGTTTTATGGCGAGTTTATTGGCCCTGCTGATGGAAAATCAGATGGAACGCAAGTCCGTATTCGTTGCTACTTTGCGGACTATAGAGGCGAACCCCATCCTGCTGCTGAGATTGCCGAATTGGATTGGTTTAGCATTAACGATTTACCTCGCTGCTCAAGCACGGCAGTGACCATTCTGTCACAATTAAAAAAAGACGGATTAATTCAATAAAGCATATATGATTACTTAAAAAAGTTGTGATTTCATTTGTCGAACGGCTTTTTAGGATTTACAATTCACCAAATATTGTTAATACCCATTACTATAACTTATATTTTTAGGTGTTTTCATAGTTTGATTCGTTTTATGGTGGAGTAAAAAATGGTCAGCTCTTTGTACGCTGTACTGGGTGCCTTACTGCTGCTTAGATTATCCTTAAATGTTGTGAAGCTGCGTAATCAATACCGTATAGCTTATGGTGATGGCGGTTTTTATGAGTTACAAACCGCAATCCGCGTTCATGGTAATGCCATCGAATACATTCCCATCTCTTTAATTTTATTGCTTTTAATGGAAATGAATGGCGCACAAGTGTGGATGATTCATATTTGTGGCTTGATCTTAATTGCAGGGCGAATACTGCACTCTTATGGTTTAAAAAATCACGATTACTCATATCGCCGTTCAGGCATGGTAGCAACTTACCTTGCCATGGCGCTGATGGTTATCGCCAATACTTATTACCTACCTTGGCTACAAATCGTTTCATTTAATCTTTAGTTTTTATTCTCTGTAACGGCACGAATTATTAATGTGCCGCTCATTATTTCATTGCTTATGGATTGATTTTCAGTAGACTGCCTTTCTGATACAATCCTTCCCTACTTTTGTTTTTGATTAATACAGAACTTATGTCAAACTCGGATCCAACCTCAAAAGACCGCCTTTTCTCTGCGCCTATCGCTAACCTTGGTGACTGGCAATTCGATGAAAAAGTTGCTGAAGTATTCCCTGATATGATCCAACGCTCCGTGCCAGGCTACTCTAATATTATTACGATGATTGGCATGCTAGCGGGTCGCTTTGTCAAACCCAACAGCCATGTTTACGATTTAGGCTGCTCTTTAGGTGCAGCAACCTTATCGATAAGGCGTAATATTACAGTAGAAAAAAGCAAAATTATTGCTGTTGATAACTCCCCTGCAATGGTTGAACGTTGCCGCCGCCATATTGATGCCTATCGCGCTGACACACCGGTTGAAGTTATAGAAGGTGATATTCGTGATGTAAATATTGAAAACGCCTCTATGGTTGTGCTCAATTTTACTTTGCAGTTTCTCAACCCAGAAGATCGCCAATTATTACTCAGTAAAATTTATCAAGGGCTACAACCCGGCGGTATTTTAGTCCTTTCTGAGAAATTTAACTTCGAAGATAAAGAAATCGGTGAGTTATTATTCAATATGCATCACGACTTCAAACGGGCGAATGGCTATAGCGAATTAGAAATCAGCCAAAAACGTAGCATGTTAGAAAACGTGATGCTCACAGATTCTGTTGAAGCACATAAAGCGCGTTTAAAAAATGCGGGTTTTACTCACTGTGAAGTTTGGTTCCAGTGTTTTAATTTTGGTTCACTGTTAGCGGTTAAAGAGGCCTAAGCATGATTGATTTTGGTCGTTTTTACCAACAAATTGCGGTTAGCCCCCTAAGTCATTGGCTTGAAACGCTTCCGGCACAACTTTCAGCATGGAAAAAACAAGGGTTACACGGTGGTTTTTCTTCATGGGAAAAAATGCTAGATAACCTACCTGTAATGGTCCCAACTGATTTAGATTTACGCAACAGCGTGACTGCTACACGTGAACCCGAGCTCACTGCGGGTGAAACTCGGCGCCTGAATAATATTCTTGAACAATTAATGCCATGGCGTAAAGGCCCTTTTTCTCTCTATGGTGTGAATATTGATACCGAATGGCGTTCTGACTGGAAATGGGATCGCGTATTACCCCATATTTCATCACTAAAGGACCGTTATGTCTTAGATGTCGGTTGCGGCAGTGGCTATCACATGTGGCGTATGTTAGGGCAAGATGCCAAATTTGTTGTCGGTATCGACCCAACTGAATTATTTTTATGCCAATTTGAGGCGGTGAGAAAATTATTGGGCGATGACCAACGTGCGCACTTATTGCCTTTAGGTATCGAACAACTGCCAGAGTTAAAGGCATTTGATACTGTGTTTTCAATGGGTGTACTTTATCACCGCCGTTCACCGCTCGACCATTTGTGGCAACTTAAGAACCAATTAGTGAGCGAAGGTGAATTGGTTTTAGAGAGTCTAGTTATTGAGGGGGATGAATTTCAGTGTTTGATCCCCGGTGACCGTTATGCTCAAATGCGTAATGTCTATTTTATTCCTTCCGCTAAAATGCTCAAAGTTTGGTTAGAAAAATGTGGTTTTGTTGATGTCCGGATTGTTGACCAAGAAGTGACCTCTTTGGAAGAGCAACGCCGCACACAATGGATGAAAACAGATTCATTGGCTGAATTTTTAGACCCTAATGATAAAACCAAAACTATCGAGGGCTACCCTGCACCATTACGCGCTATTTTAGTTGCTCGTAAACCATAAAAAAATGCCTATGGCAATTACGCCGTAGGCATTTTATTTCATTTTTATCAAGATATTACATTGTTATTTGCCATAAATTATAGAAGGCAATTCGGCCAGCTAACTCCGCTAAAATAACGGCTAGCGCACATAAGCCTAATATTACAGATGAGTTTCTTCCGCGATATAACAGAGCCGGATAAACGAACAGCATCACCGCTAATACGACTAACTGGAAGCTCCAAAAACCAGCTTGTTCAGCGCTAATCTCTGGTCCTGTTTCGCCTAAAAATGACACATAAGCGGCACGAGTGGCAAAAATAATAATTGAACCAATCAAAAATGCCATCGCCCCTAACCGCTGAGCACCGAATAGAATAGCCAATGCGCCACCAGCAACTAACAGAGTCATCCACATTTGTACGGTTGTGAAAACAGTAAACCAATTGGCTACCGTCGCAATATTATACACTTGAGGAATTGACCAGACGAATGCCAAACCAAAAATAACCGTGGCAACATTGCACAGTTCACTTAGCGCTTTATTTTTAATAAACAAGGTGAATAATAAAGTTGCAGCCCCAAAAGCAACAAAAATACCACTAAGCAAAGCTTCATTACTCATTGGTGAACGGCCTACACCTAAAAGCATATTAAAGAAGCGCAGAGGCTGCCCAACGTGTAGCCCACCGATGGCTAGCGCAATGATCATAATGACAAATGCCGCTATATTGGCATGACGCAATTGGGTTTCGCTCAACATGCCCAGTTTTCGGCTCGCATATACCAATAAATATAAACCTGCTGCCGACTGCCCCAATACGGTGAAAAAAACGAGTGGAAGTTCGTGCATGTTATACCTCTGCTGGGTTTTGTAATTTACCGCTCTTGTCACCGCAAGGTTTAGCATCCTTGTGCGGCTTAATGACAATATTAGGATTAGTAAGAGCTGGGTTTGGCATGGGGGCAATCCCACTAATATTGCCATGGCGCTCGCGAAGAATGTTGATATCGTCAAAGTCCAATGCGCGTTGTGGACAAGATTCAACACAAACAGGTTTCATCCCTTTTTCGACCCGCTCATAGCACCCATCGCATTTACTCATCAATTTTTTCTTTTCGTCATACTGTGGTGCGCCGTATGGACAACGTAGTTCGCAGTAACGGCACCCGACACAAATGGTTTGGTCTACTACTACTAACCCATCTTGTTCACGTTTATGCATTGCACCGGTTGGGCAACCTGCAACACAGGTAGGGTTAGAACAATGATTACAAGAAATTGATAGATAGTAACTATAAACATTCTGTTGCCATATCCCCTCTTGCTGTTGCCAACTTCCACCACCAAACTCGTATACCCGACGGAATTTAGGCCCTAAATCAAGGTCCTTTTCATCCTTACAACTCACCTGACACGTTTTACAACCTGTGCATTTTGTTGAGTCAAAATAAAAACCATACTGTTTCATTCGTCACTCCTTATGCACGTTTCACGTCAACTAAGTTAGTATGTTGCGGATTTCCTTTAACGAGAGCGGAAGGCTGCTGTGTGGTGAGTGTATTAATACAGCCACCAATATCGACCCCCTCTTCATTGACTTCTCGCCAAGCACCTTGCGGAACTGCAATCACACCGGGTAATACGCGTTCTGTCACTTTTGCTTTAATATGCATACATCCACGGTCATTGAAAATTTCAGTCACATCACCATCTTGAATACCACGAGCAGACGCATCAATTGGGTTAATCCAATACTGGTGCGGAACGGCTTCGCGTAGCATCGCAATATTAAAATATGAAGAATGCGCATGGCCTTTATCGTGATAGCCAGTCATTTGCAGCGGGTATTTTTGTTTAGCTTGCTTATTTTCAACGCCTTCAGTATTTACACAATATTCAGGCACAGCAGGTATTCGCTGGTCAGCAGGGTAATCCCACTCTTTCGCTATCTTAGCGAGCCTTTCTGAATAAATTTCAATTTTACCCGATGGTGTTGGTAATGGTGAGGTTTCAGGTGAATCTCTGAATGGTTTTAAAGCAATATAATCTGCACTATTCGCCAATTTTCTATCAACAATTCCCATGTCATTCGTTTCTTCGAACGTTGGCAAATGTGGATTTTTTTCTCGCATCAAGTTATAGCAATGTTCTATCCACTGCTCATGTGTACGGCCTTCGGTAAATTGGTCTTTAATACCCAGTTTTTCAGCGATATCAGTTAAAACATCATAAGATTGGCGACATTCCCATAATGGCGTAATCGCATTTTGTAGGCGGATAGCATAATGGTAAGCACCACTGGCATACGAGTTATTAATTAAATCATTCGATTCAACACTGGTCACATCAGGTAAAATTAAATCCGCATATTTAGTCGATGGCGTCATATGCGTATCCCAAACCAAAATAAATTCACATAGGGACTCATCCGTTAGAATTTTGTGGGTTTTATTTAAGTCAGAATGTTGGTTACCCGTGACATTACTCGCATAGTGCCATAAAAATTTCACATTGGTTTCAAGTCGTTCTTTACCGAGCAGTGTCGAGTTTGTCGCGGTCATTTCGGTACCGCGCGCTATCGCATCTGTCCACATAAAACACGGAATTTTGGTTTTAACTGGGTTAGGAATAGCAAAACCTGGCACAGAATACGCTACGTTTCCTCCCCATCCCCCAGCATTCGTTCCTGGGCGTCCAATATGTCCCGTAACAATGGGTAACATCATCACAGCCCGTGCAGCTTGTTCACCTGATGCCGTTCTTTGTAACCCCCAACCTTGAGAAATCCACGCGGCTTTTGCATTACCCAGCTCACGAGCCAGTTGAATAATACGAGCTGGTGAGACGCCTGTAATTTGGCTAGCCCACTGCGGCGTTTTTTCAATACCATCATCACCGAGCCCTAAAATATAATCCTTATAGGAACCATTTTTTGGTGCGGACTCAGGGAGTGTCTGACTATCCCAACCCACACAGTATTGAGCTAAAAAGGCTTCATCCGTTAATTGTTCTTTAATTAATGTATGGATAATCGCAGCGACAAGCGCACCGTCAGTGCCCGGATAAATCGGGATCCATTCAGCACCTAGTGTTGTCACGCTATCAGTACGACGTGGGTCAATAATAATGACTTTAGCTTGGCTTTTTTCCAACGCTTTTAAGGTTTCGTAGAATTGCCCACCACCGGACATCCGTGTTTCCGCGATATTATGGCCAAACATGACGACTAAATCGCTATTGGCTATTTCAGATAACAGCGAATCATCCAACTTGCCATAAACATACGGAATAACACCGTTTATTTGTGCGGTTGAGTAGGTTCCATGTTGGTCAAGAAACCCACCTAATTGGCTTAATAACCGCTTGCAAGCATTACGTCCTTGTAAATTAGCACCGGTAGATCCTGAACCATACTGATAGTAAATCGCTTCATTGCCATATGTATCAATAGTTGAGCGCAATTTTTGTGCCACTATCGTCGTCGCTTCATCCCAACTGATCCGTTTAAACTTGCCTTCTCCCCGTTTACCTGTACGTAATAATGGGTATTTCAAGCGGTCTGGGTTATAGGTTTTCCAGCGAACAGAGCGCCCTCTCAAACAAGGACGTATTTGATGTAAACCAAACTGAGTGTCGTCATACATGGTTTCATTCGATATACGAGTAATGACGTCATCTTTCACATGTACTTTAAGTGGGCAACGACTGCCACAATTAACTAAGCATGCGCTGTATTTGATTTTTTCACTGACTTCATCTGGTTGAATTGTGATGGTTGGTGTTGCTTGAGCGGAAAAAGGTAGAGAGATAGAGCTGGCGATAGCCGTTGTTGTAGCGATAGAGGCAGAAGTTTGAATAAACTGTCGCCTACTCAGCGCTGTTTCCCTGATTTTATTGATCATTACATTGCTACCTTATTAATTATTATAAATTGAATTACTTAGTATTCTTATAGTAATTAGATAGTAGCCTTATAAAAAAAGTGGTTAATTGACATGCATCAACACAAGCAATAATTAAGCTATTAATGATAAATAAATCATATTATTAGTATTTCTATCGACTATTTTAGCAATAATTAACTGCATGGTAGCTAATAAACACTAAGAAAAACCAACTAATTGATTTTCCTTAGTGAATAACAATCTATTTAAAATTTCCATATCAAAGCCGTGCAGGTAAATAGTAAAGCTGCGTATTATGGCTAGCGGCAATTAAACGGAAACTTTTTCTGTAATAGAAATAAAGTCCTTCATCGCTTCTACTGTAGGGCCGTCCACACAATAGTGAGTAAATTCATCGGTTTCGCTATTAGAAGCCATTGTAACGCCTACTTTGCGGTAACTCATGGTTGATGGTACCGTTTTCCCAGCAGAGCTGTGTACCTCAGATAAACCGATTTCCATGAATTTACTGAGGTTAGCTAAACGTACGCCCGCACCCGCCATAATTTGTGGGCCATTGATTTGCTGGCTTTTTTCATGTAACTCTTTCAAGAGAGGTAAGCCCAACTCCGCGCTTTGTTGCTGCCCAGAAGTTAAAATGCGAGCCACGCCGAGTTCCTTTAATTGTTCTAAAGCTAACGATGGGTTAATACACATATCAAATGCACGATGGAAAGTAATATTCATTCCTTGTGCTATTTCCATCAACGTTTGCATCCTATTGATATCAATACGCCCTTCGCTATCTAATATACCGATAACGGCACCTGAAAAGCCCATTTCCTTAATCATGATTAAATCTTCACGGATCACATCAAACTCACTGATGTTATAGCAAAAATCGCCACCACGAGGACGAATAATAGGATGAACTGGAATATGTAGTTTCTCTTTCGCTAATTTCAGGTAACCATAACTGGGTGTCAGACCACCATCAGCGGCGCCAGAGCACAGTTCGATACGATCTGCACCATATTCTTGAGCCACTTGGGCACATTCAATTCCGAAACAACAGATTTCCAGTTTTGCCATGATAACCTCCGAAATAGAGCAATAAAACACTGGCTTTATGTGCCCAAAAAATAATGAAAGATTTAATGTTAAACGTTAACAATTCGCCTAATAATGCCATTTATCAAAAAATGTTATCGGATAGATATCACACCGCCAAAAGTTAACGGGTACTATTGATCAATAACGTTAATTACATCACTTATTTTTCACTTTCAATTATCTTTTTTAGCGGGAATGGATGGTATTTAACTGTTATCTCACCATTTGACACTGCTAATGTTGGATTTGGCAACCTTTCTTGCTGCCCTTTGGGTTGGCTCATTTTAATGCTATACCCTTGGGGTAAAGGTTCAGGTAACAACTGCAATGCCGCGGTTTCTAGCTGATTCGGCTCAACATCTATTACCATTTCGATATGTTCCCAACTTTCTTTCGAGTAAATTTTGTCCTTTGGAAAAGGCAACTCAATGATAAATACATCTTGACCCGCGATATTTAATGGCTCACTTAGCTCATATAAACGAATCGGTCGGCCATTAATTATATTATCAGATAAAAGTTGGGCACATTGCATTAACCCTTGGTGCCAACGTTCTGCAGTTGCAATATGATGACAACGCACTGAAATATGGTCAATCGGAAAGGATGACAATAATACGTTTATCTCTTGCGCCATCTGTTGTAATTTACCTATGAATATAGGTAGGTCATCCCATAAATCTTGTAATTGCGAAATTTTGCTAAACTGTGGCACTTAACGCCCCCTTTACAAAAACTTATCTGCTAAACAGTGGCGCAGACTGTAGCATGAGAGCCCCAAAATGTGGTATAAAAGCTGCCGATTTTTCTCTTCCACCTTTTAGTTATGCGCATGTGATGGCACAATGCGGTAACTATGTTCGTAATTTAAGGTAATTCGGTGAATATTCAGGCGATTCTTTCAGATAAAATTAGTGCTGCGATGTTAGCAGCGGGTGCTCCAGAAGACAGTGATGCACTTGTGCGTCAATCCGCTAAAGCTCAGTTTGGTGATTACCAAGCCAATGGAGTGATGGGCGCTGCTAAAAAGATGGGGATAGCTCCGCGACAACTGGCTGAACAGCTTGTTAATCACTTAGATTTGGAAGGGATTGCCAGCAAAGTTGAAATTGCAGGCCCCGGCTTTATTAATATTTTCCTTGAGCCAACTTGGGTTGAAAAGCATGTTGAAGAGGCATTGGCTTCCCAGCGCTTAGGCATCGCGCCCGTCAAGCCTGAAACGATTGTCATTGACTATTCTGCGCCTAATGTCGCGAAACAAATGCACGTAGGCCACTTACGCTCCACCATTATTGGTGATGCTGCGGCACGTACTCAAGAATTTATTGGTCATAAAGTCATCCGTGCCAACCACGTCGGTGATTGGGGTACGCAATTTGGTATGTTAATTGCCTATCTTGAGAAAGTTCAAAATGAAGATGCCACAGATATGGCACTTGCCGACCTCGAAGAATTTTATCGCGAAGCCAAAAAACACTACGACGAAGATGAAGAATTCGCAGTCCGCGCTCGTGGCTACGTTGTGAAACTGCAATCCGGTGATGAATATTGTCGTCAAATGTGGCGCAAATTAGTGGATATCACTATGCAGCAAAACCAAGAAACCTATCGCCGTTTAAATGTCACTTTAACCGAAGATGACGTGATGGGCGAAAGCTTATATAACAGTATGCTACCCGGTATTGTTGCAGACTTAAAAGCCAAAGGTTTAGCTGTTGAGAGTGAAGGCGCAACGGTTGTTTTCCTCGACGAATTTAAAAATAAAGAAGGCGAACCAATGGGCGTGATCGTCCAGAAAAAAGATGGTGGCTTCTTGTACACAACAACTGATATTGCCTGTGCGAAATACCGTTATGAAACCCTTCATGCTGACCGCTCACTTTACTATATTGACTCTCGCCAACATCAACATTTAATGCAAGCATGGACCATCGTCCGTAAAGCAGGTTATATCCCTGAATCAATGGCACTTGAGCACCACATGTTCGGTATGATGCTAGGTAAAGATGGCAAACCATTTAAGACTCGTACAGGTGGTACCGTTCGTTTATCAGACTTACTGGATGAAGCGGTTGAACGTGCTCAAGCGCTGATCCGTGAGAAAAACCCAGATATGCCTGAAGATGAATTGCTCAATGTCGCAAATGTTGTCGGTATTGGCGCCGTTAAATACGCTGACTTGTCCAAAAACAGAACGACAGATTATATTTTCGATTGGGACAACATGTTAGCTTTTGAAGGAAATACCGCGCCGTATATGCAGTATGCGTATACTCGAGTGGCTTCTATTTTCAAGAAAGCCAATTTAACCCATGCAGACTTAACTCTGCCTATTTCATTACAAGACCCACGTGAAATTGCGCTTGCGACACGTTTGTTACAGTTTGAAGAAACCATTCTAACTGTCGCTCGTGATGGTACACCTCATGTGATGTGTGCTTATTTATATGAACTAGCTGGTTTATTCTCAGGCTTTTATGAGCACTGCCCTATCTTGTCAGCCGATGACGAAGCCCAGCGCCAAAGCCGCTTGAAATTGGCTGCATTAACTCAAAAAACTCTAAAAACGGGCTTAGATACTCTGGGTATTGAAACCGTTGAAAGAATGTAATTCAAATCAATAAATAGTCTATTAACGGTTCACTTTGGTGAGCCGTTTTTGTTTGCGCTGTTTCGCTAACTTTGTTGTTCGTTTTTGTAATTCATCGATATATTCATTTGCGCAATTACGGAGTACTAAGTTCCATTTACAAAGTATTTTTGCTTGTTCATAAAGTTCAGGGTTATTCGACAATCGGTTATTCTGTTGTAGCCAATCAGCAACACTCGCCCAGTCCCATAACGGGGATGTCCCTCTCAAACGTTGTACGGGTGTAGGGAAATGGCCTTTACCTCGAGCCCCATCTTTCAGCAAAGCCACTGCTTGACGGGTTAGCCCTGTCAATTCTGCAATATCACTTAACCCAACCAAAGCGGAATCAATAGATTCCACTTTTATATTCAGCGATGTACTTTCAACATCTGTAATCGCAGTTTCAATTGCAAGATCAAAAGATTCCGCTTCCCTATCAAATTCTAAATAAACCGATTTACCATAAAAGCACACCAATGCATCGCAACAGCCTGCGGCGAATAAGGTATCAACTAAGCCTTCCGTATCAGCAGTCACACCCGATAGTGTTAATGTGAAAGTAAATAGCGCCATAATTTCCCCATCTTACATAAATAAGCGGCCTAAGCCGCTTGGATTAACCTAAAAGAGCAATGCAGTGATTCACTTTACGTATTATCTGTTTAGCATGCACTTCCATAACTTTTGGCGTTGACCAGACACTCATCACATGTGTTTTGTGTTCACCCACTGCGTTACCACAGCGTAACTTGCAAAAAGTATGTGATGAGTTTCCTGCTGTAACCCAGACCCAGCCATTTTCTATCGCATATTCAATAGCTGCCTGAACATGCTTATTTGGGTGTTTTTTCATCGACCTCCTTGATACATAACATAGCCATTCCGTTGACATCAGTCAACAAATAATATTCAATAAATTGAATACTCCCCTGAAATTAATTGCTGTCACAACAACCCAGTAAATATACCCCAGAAATAGAGCTGGATATTATTTTTATCAATAAAAACAATTAATTGAAAATTCATGAAATAATTTTGAAATTAATAATTCAGTTATAAAGAGAATAAATTTGAGTAGATAATTAGAAATTGAAGGGAAAGAATTTATGCCTGTTGGCACCTTAACTACGTAGATTACAGAGATAAAAAAGCCCAATTTTATGAGCTCTCCTCATTAAAATTGGGCTTTTAAGGTCATTGACATACTTATTAATTAGGCAATACTGCGTTTCATAAAATCACGAGGGCGGAACCCAAGCACGTATAAAGCAACGAAATAACTCCCCGCGCCAACAATCACGACGCCTATCAAACGTAGCATACGCATCAGCATATTACCTTCTTGCCAAGACGGCATAAAATGTAAGACACCAAATAGCACGGCACCCATTACAATTAACGCTATCAATAGTTTAACGATAAACCCTTTCCAGCCCGCTAAAGGCTGAAAAATATCTTGCTTGCGCAATTGCCAATAGAGAACTCCCGCATTAAAACAGGCAGCTAACCCAATGGATAAAGCTAAACCTGCATGTTGTAATGGCCCAATAAAGGCTAAATTCATCAGTTGCGTTAAGATTAACGTGACAATCGCAATTTTCACTGGGGTACGAATATCTTGGCGTGAATAAAAACCTGGTGCCAAAATTTTCACCAAAATCATCCCAGTTAACCCGACACAATAGGCAATTAAGGCATATTGTGTCATAAGTGAGTCATGCGCCGTAAAATTACCGTATTGGAATAAAGATACGGTTAATGCTTCAGAGAGTATCGCCAACCCTAACGCACAAGGTAGTGCCAGTAGCAGACAAAGGCGTAACCCCCAATCCATCAAGTGACGATATTCGTTTTGGTTGCCACTCGTAAAGCTTTTCGCAAGTGATGGCAATAAAATCGTTCCAAGAGCTACTCCAAGTACCCCTGATGGTAACTCCATTAGCCTATCGGCGTAGTACATCCATGATACTGAACCAGATTGTAAAAAAGAGGCAAATATCGTATTGATAATCAAAGAAATTTGCGCGACAGAAACCCCGATAATAGCGGGACCCATCATTTTCATTACACGCCAAACCCCACTATCACGAAATGATAAGCGCGGTAGCACTAACATGCCCACCTTTTTAAGGTGTGGTAGCTGATAGACCAGTTGCAAAACACCGCCAACCAGCACTGCCCATGCTAATGACATTATGGGTGGGTTAAAGTATGGGGCTGCAAAAGCAGCAAAAATGATCATACTGACATTGAGCAATGTTGGCGCGAATGCAGGGACTGAGAAACGGTTCCAAGTATTCAGGATAGCCCCAGCGAGAGAGGCCAGAGAGATCAGAAAAATATAAGGGAATGTGACTCGTAAAAGATCTGTCGTCAGCGCAAATTTGTCAGCATCGTCAGTAAATCCAGGCGCGGTGACATAAATGATCCAAGGGGCAGCAATCATACCAAGGATAGTTACAATCGCCAAAGCAAGGGTTAGCATCCCAGCAATATAAGCGACGAATGTACGAGTGGCCTCTTCTCCCTGCTGATTTTTGTATTCCGCCAGTATTGGGACAAAAGCTTGTGAAAATGCACCTTCGGCAAAAATTCGACGTAAAAGATTCGGTAGCTTAAATGCGACAAAAAAGGCGTCCGCCGCGGCTCCTGCACCAAAAACTCGAGCGATAATGGCGTCGCGAATAAACCCAAGCACACGAGACATCATGGTCATGGAGCTTACTGCCGCCAACGATTTTAATAAATTCATGATTGATAGACTAAAAGAATACAATCGCATCAGTTTAACAGCGAGCGCTGCAACTGACTACGATTGAAAAGTAAATTAGGAATTTAGGCTTTATTCAGCGCCCAAGTGTTATCTGTCAATGCCGTCAATACATGGTCACGCCACTCACCATTAATTTGTAAGTATTGCTTTGCATAGCCTTCACGTTCAAAGCCAAGCTTAGTCAATAAATGACCACTACGCATATTATGAGGCATATAATTTGCCATAATTCGGTGCATTTTTTGGTGTTGTTGCATATAACGAATCGCTTGGGTTAGCGCTTCATACATTAGACCTTGTCCTTGCCATTTTTCACCTAGTGAATAGCCTAAGTAACAGGCATAAAATGAGCCGCGCAATACATTACTAAAGTTCGCTACCCCCATAACTTCGTTTTCTTCTTTATCTAATAGTAAGAAATGGAAAGCACTTCCTTCTCGATGCATTTCATTCATGACTTGTAACCGATTATGCCAGCCAGCGGGCTGGTAATGAGAGTTGTCCCTGATGGGTTCCCACGGAATTAAAAAGTCTTTATTCAGACTGTAATAATCAGCTAGTCGATAATTATCACGTTCGTAAGTCAAACGAATAACCATTCTATCAGTGACAAGACGCACTTTCGGTACATTTGAACGATAACCAAACATCGTTAACCCTTAATTAATAAAAAGCCAGATATTTTCTTTAGTTCCAAGCCAATAACTTAGAACGTTAAAGTGTAGCTTACAATTCATTCACGAAAAATATGTTACGTAAATTAAAATATGAATACATCACTAGATGCCTTCATTGTGAAGCATACTCAAGTATGTGACCCAAGGAGCCGAACGCAGTCAACACCGTCAAAAAGTGAAGTATGGCCCCCTATCAATATTCTAAATAATTCGCTCTGTGACTAGGCGACCAGAGAGGATAGCTTGGGGAGCATACTCAAGTATGTGACCCAAATAGCCGAACGCAATCAACACCGTCACAGAGTGAAGTATGGCCCCCTATCAATATTCTAAATAATTCGCTCTGTGACTAGGCGACCAGAGAGGATAGATTGGGGAGCATACACTAGTATGTGACCCAAGGAGCCGAACGCAGTCAACACCGTCACAGAGTGAAGTATGGCCCCCTATCAATATTCTAAATAATTCGCTCTGTGACTAGGCGACCAGGAGGATAGCTTGGGGAGCATACTCAAGTATGTGACCCAAGGAGCCGAACGCAGTCAACATCGTCACAAAGTGAAGTATGGCCCCCTATCAATATTCTAAATAATTCGCTCTGTGACTAGGCGACCAGGAGGATAGCTTGGGGAGCATACACTAGTATGTGACCCAAGGAGCCGAACGCAGTCAACATCGTCACAAAGTGAAGTATGGCCCCCTATCAATATTCTAAATAATTCGCTCTGTGACTAGGCGACCAGAGAGGATAGCTTGGGGAGCATACTCAAGTATGTGACCCAAGGAGCCGAACGCAGTCAACACCGTCACAGAGTGAAGTATGACGAATATTTATCGATAAAAAAATATCATCTATCAAACCTCAATATACTGATATTATTAATAACTAATTTTAAGCATCATTCCCTCTTTGCTATTTTTCTGATGGTGTCTCATGGCGCAGGTGTCACGGGCAAGAAGCCTTGGTAAGTATTTCCTTTTGCTTGACAACATGTTGGTTGTCCTCGGCTTTTTTGTTGTTTTTCCGCTTATTTCTATTCGTTTTGTTGATCAACTGGGTTGGGCCGCCGTGGTGGTGGGTTTTGCCTTAGGGCTTCGTCAGTTTGTTCAACAGGGTTTAGGTATCTTTGGCGGTGCTATCGCTGACCGGTTTGGTGCGAAACCCATGATTGTTATTGGAATGCTATTACGTGCCAGTGGTTTTGCAGTGATGGCAGTGGCCCATGACCCTTGGGTTTTATGGTTATCTTGCGTCCTTTCTGCACTGGGTGGAACCTTGTTTGATCCCCCACGAACCGCATTAGTTATTAAATTAACTCGCCCTTATGAACGCGGCCGTTTTTATTCTTTACTCTTAATGCAAGACAGTGCTGGAGCCGTTATTGGGGCGCTGATTGGTAGTTGGTTATTACAATATGACTTCCATTATGTCTGCTGGGTTGGCGCTGCTGTTTTTATTATTGCTGCTATCTGTAATGCTTGGTTGTTACCTGCTTATCGAATATCAACCATCAGAACCCCTATTAAAGAAGGTATGGGCCGCGTACTAAAAGACAAACGCTTTGTGACTTATGTAGTCACTTTAGCTGGCTATTTTATGTTGTCAGTACAAGTGATGCTTATGTTTCCTATTGTTGTCAATGAGTTAGCAGGGACGCCAACTGCCGTCAAATGGATGTATGCGATTGAAGCAGCGATATCCTTAACATTGCTTTACCCTATTGCTCGTTGGAGCGAAAAACATTTTCGCCTTGAGCAACGGCTCATGGCCGGGCTATTTTTAATGAGTCTCAGCATGTTTCCAATTGGTATGACAACCTCACTCAACACGCTATTTGCCCTTATTTGCCTATTTTATTTAGGTACTGTGACTGCCGACCCCGCTAGAGAAACACTAAGCGCATCACTTGCTGACCCAAGAGCCAGAGGGAGCTATATGGGCTTTAGCCGCTTAGGCCTTGCTTTAGGCGGAGCTGTCGGTTACACCGGTGGCGGCTGGATGTACGATATTGGCCACCAATGGAATATGCCACAATTACCTTGGTTCTTATTAGGGATCATCGGTTTTATCACTTTATGGGCACTGCATAAGCAATTTAACCGTAAAAAAATTGAAACAGTCATGTTGAGTGGGCAGTAATGCGCTAAACTAGCGGTATTACTGTAAAAGGAGTCTTTATGAAGAAGTTTATAATCGCCGCTATGGTGGGCTTTCTCACTCTCTTATCGGGTTGTAGTCAATTATCTGAGTTTAGTATTAGTGAATCACAAATTAATGATTATCTTGCTAATAAAGTAAAATATGACCACAAGGTCGGCATTACTGGCTTTGCTGATGCGGATATTCAACTCGCTAATTTAAAATCAGAAATCGGCCGCAGTGAACCTGGAAAAGTCGCGTTGACAGGGGATGCAACCGTTAAATTAGACTCGCTGATTGGTAAAGCAGAAGCACAAATTAACCTGACCCTCACTGCTCGTCCTTATTTTGACGCCAAAACCGGCTCAATTTACTTAAAAGAGTTAAATATTAGCAGTTACAAGGTAACACCCGAAAATATGGATACGGCTATGTCAGCTGTTATTCCTTACTTAAATAGTTCCCTTGAAACTTTCTTTGAAACTCAGCCTGTTTATGTGTTAAATCCAGATAATGGTGCTGCTGAAGCAACCGCAAAGAAATTGGCTAAAGGGCTTGAAATCAAACCGGGCAAATTTGTCATTCCATTAGTTGATTAATTTTAACCATAAATTATTTCGATTGATAAAAGCATGAAAGGCAACAAAAAATCTGTTGCCTTTCTAGCTTATTCAATCTTCAAACAAAATTATTAATCAATACCGCTGACTAAAACATAAGTAACATCATCATAAAAAAGTGACGGCGTCACAGCTATTCGGTTTCTGAGTCAAGCTCATCACGCAGAGCAATAACTGCATCACGCGTAATTTGGGCTAAAGTACGATAAAACGTGGTTGTAGCATGCGCTTCAACTTTACCTAGAAAGCTGCCATACCAGCTAAGAATATAGCTATCAAATAATTCTTCTTGGGCGGCTGTTTCATCTTCTGCCGCTTGGTCTTCCAACCAAGAAGCCGCGAGTAGTAACGCACCAAAAGCATCCGCAGGTGCATTCGTCAGGGACATTCCTCTCACAGTTAAAAATTCGCGAACTTCTGCTTCTGTAATTTCAGAATCGTAATCATTCGCTAGCATTGAAACTGCTGGGGATTCACCTACAAACAGGGCTTGGTAATCCGCATTAACCGCATTGATATCGAGATCTTTTGCCATGCGCGACCATAATTCATCTTGCTCCAATGGCCATGATGCTTTTAATTTATCTTGAGCAATCATATCAATAAGCGGCTTTACGAGGCTATCAGAGGGACTACGTTGAAATAGTGTCCCCAAAATACGGCAGACGATTGAAAATTCGTTCATATATTATCCTATTTTTCAGATTCAGTAGTCACACCTCGTGACCGAAGCAGTTACTTTCAGTATATCGAAAAAATAGGAAAGATATTAGGGGTGATGATTGCGAGTGTTCACAAAGACCACTCGCAACAAAGAAGTGACTAATAACCGCGTTGCATATCAACCACACCAATAGGAGCTTGGCCAGCTTCGATGCGCTGGATATTACTGACAATCATATCCATAGCTTCTTTCGGTTTTGTAAAGGCGGCAACATGGGGCGTGATAGCGATGCGTGGATGCGTCCAGAACGGGTGCATTTGCGATAACGGTTCACTCGCAAAAACATCAAGCGCAGCACCTGCAACTTGCCCTGATTCAAGCGCTAAAAGCAAATCTTGCTCAATCAGATGAGCACCACGTGCAAGGTTGATAACATATGCCCCTTGCTCTAATTGGCTAAATAGTTGCTGGTTTAAAATTCCCACCGTTTCTGGCGTGCTTGGCAGAAGATTAATAATCACACGGGTTCCAGAAAGAAAGCTAGCTAATTGGTCATTACCAAAATAGCTTTTTACGTTATCAAGTTGTTTTTCAGAGCGACTCCATGTTCTTACATGAAAACCAAAGCTGACTAAGCGTTTTGCAACCGCTTGCCCTAATGCCCCTGCTCCCATAACACCAATGACAAAATCTTCGTGTTGGTAGGCTGGTAATTGCTTCCATTGTCGCTGTGATTGTAATTGGCGGTACTCATCCATACGACGAAAGTAGCTTAACACTTTTGCACAAGCGTATTCTTCCATTTGAATCGCCATTCCAGTGTCTTCCAAACGCATTACAGGAACGCCTGCCGGTAAGGTCCCAGGTTTGTCTTGTTCTTGCTTTAAAATAGCATCCACACCCGCACCTAACGCGAAAATACCTTTTAAATCACTGCGACCAGCGAGACATTCATAAGGCGGTAACCAAACCATAGCGTAATCTGCACTTTGGTTATCCCCTTTTTCCCATTGGCGAATATTCACTTGGGGTAATCGCGCTTTCATGCCCTCAATCCACTGTTTTGAATCAAAAAATGGATGGTAAAATAAAATATTCATGGCAACTCCTCTTTAGTTTCTAACAGAGTGTGCCGAATGGCATTTCTTTTCAAGTTAATCAAGCCGATACACTGTATTCAATCAGAATTTTGTTAACTAGCTAACGCTTTTTATCTTCACGACTTGCCGTTTCAAATTAACATTAAACGTATTATTTACCTTAGCTGATAACATTTAAGATTAGATAATAATCAAATTGTTTTTTATTTAGCTAAACAGCAACAAAAGTCGGAAAAAGGATAAATAGGGAGTTGACGTTAGACGCTATTTTCCCTATAGTAGCGCCCCGTTGCAGAGCAGGTTTTTATTCCCTACTCCACAACAGATTTAGAAAAACGGTGAGGTGTCCGAGAGGCTGAAGGAGCACGCCTGGAAAGTGTGTATACGGCAACGTATCGAGGGTTCGAATCCCTCCCTCACCGCCATTTTTCTTCTAGTTTTTCCTCTCTTCTTCTTGATATGCCATCCCTTGATTTTTTTTCTCTTTCGGTTCTATACCAATTCCTTGTTCGTGATATTCGCGGCTTATATCTTCCCAGAGTTCTGCATTTTCTATCCCAGCGACTTTGGGGTCAAACACCGGATCAACGCCTAGTTTTTCCTGCCGCTCAAAGTCACGCAGTGCTCGTAATGCAGGTTTTGACAGGAAGACTATGGCAATAAGATTAAGGTAACTCATACTACCGAACCCAATATCGCCAAGGCTCCACATTAAGCTAACTGACTGGACGCTTCCCATAAAAACAATAATCAGAAATACAAACTTAAGTATCAATTTCAAAATAGGGTAACGCAATTTTCTATCGAGATAAACAATCGTGGTTTCTGCAATATAGTAATAGGCCATCAAGGTTGTGAAAGCGAATAAAAATACGGCGATTGAGACAAATCCCGACCCTGCAGAAGTAAAGACTGTTGATACCGCCATTTGTGTCCATGCGGTCCCCGCGGCAACCCCGGGAACATATTCGACTAAGGCAGTCGCCGAACCATCTGGAAAAACGTTATACATATTGGTGACAAGGATCATCAAACCTGATGCTGTACACACAACGACAGTATCGATATAAATAGAAAACGCTTGAATTAACCCTTGTTTTACAGGGTGGCTTACCTCGGCCGCCGCAGAACTAAATGTGGCTTCACCCGCACCTGCCACGTTGGAAAAAACGGCACGGCGCACACCCCATGAGACAGCCGTACCAACAATACCACCGAATACAGCGTCCATTCCCATCGCACTACGGAAAATTAAACTGAACATACCCGGCACTTGTTCGTAATGGCTACCCAAGATGATCACCATCATGACGATATATGCCAATGCCATAATTGGCACGATCTTGTCTGCTGCACTCGCAATACGTTTTACACCACCAAAGATTAACCATGCCATCAGCACTGTCACAATGCCGCCTGTCGCAATTGGGGGTAAGTTAAATGCAGTTTGAAAGGAATCAGCAATGGTATTGGCTTGAATACCCGGAACCAGTACTCCATAAGATAGGCAAATAACCGCAGCCACTATAATGGCAAATGGTTTCAGTTTTAACCCTTTCTCGATATAATAAGGGGAGCCTCCGCGGTATTGGCCATCAGAGCGCTGTTTGTATACTTGAGCAAGTGTGGATTCGATAAATGCGCTTGCTCCTCCCAATAGCCCCATGACAACCATCCAGAAGATTGCACCGGGGCCGCCTGCGGCAATGGCTGTCGCCACCCCCGCGATATTACCTACCCCTACACGCCCTGATAATGCTAAACAGAATGCTTGGAAGGAGGAAATTCCTTCTTTTGACGCTTTATTTTCCTTTAACAAACATACCATTTTAATGAGATAGCGAAACTGTACACCGCGAGTCGCTAATGTAAAATAGAGCCCAACACCTAGCGATAACACCACTAATGCATTACCCCAGATGTAACCAACGATTGTATTAACGATGGCTTCCATTTTGTACTCCTTCGTTATTGTAATTGTTTATTTGTATTTGCAGGGTAAAAAAAACCTGAGTCCAATAAGGTACTCAGGCCAACGTTTTTATTGATGAATAAACCAGATAACCTTGGTTTGAGTGTATTGCTCAAATGCCTCTAACCCGTTGTCTTTACCGCCAAAGCCTGATTGACGAAAGCCACCAAACGGCGTTGTAATATCGCCTTCACTAAAGCCATTGACTGAAACGGTACCTGCGTTAATGCGCTGTGCAATTTGCATGGCTCGGTGAATATTTTGGCTATAAAATGAAGCCGCTAAACCATATTGAGTGTTATTGGCCAAAGCAACCGCTTCATCATCAGTTTTAAAAGACGTAACGGCTAAAATAGGGCCAAAAACTTCATGCTTAAATAGTGACATTTCAGGAGTGACTTCATCAAAAATTGTCGGTTCGATATACCATCCAGCCCCCAATTCATGATGGACCTTCCCACCAGCAATGAGTTTTCCGCCCTCTTTTAATGTGGTATCTAAAAATGATTTCACTTTTTCAAAGTGAGCTTGTTCGACCATTGGTCCAATTGAAATATCCGCATGCCTTGGGTCGCCGACTTTCCATTCTTTAACGGCGACAGCAAGTTTCTCTAATAGTGTTTTTTTGATGCTTTCGTGCACAATTAAGCGAGAACCACAGCTACAGTTTTCACTCATATTCCAAAAGGCAGCCGCCATAATATGCGGAATTGCCGCCTCAATATTGGCATCTTCAAACACCACTTGAGGGCTTTTTCCCCCACATTCGAGTACAATTTCTTTTAAGTTACTTTCTGCTGAATATTTTAAGAATAAACGCCCTACCTCTGTTGAACCGGTGAATGACACAACATCCACATCATGATGGCGGCCAAGAGCTTCCCCGACTTTTTCACCTAACCCACAAACTAAACTTAATGCGCCTTTAGGGACCCCTGCCTCATAGGCCAGTTCCACCATACGATAAGCACTTAATGAGGTTAATTCAGCAGGTTTCACAATCACCGAGTTGCCTACCGCGAGAGCAGGTGCCACTTTCCATGCAAACATCTGAGCAGGGAAATTCCACGGCAACACTGCACCAACCACGCCAATAGGCTCATGCACTATCAACCCCAATTCTTGATGGCTTGTTGGTGCAATTTTACCAAACAGTTTGTCAATCGCTTCGGCATACCAATAAAAGGTGTCAATCGTTGCGGGTAAATCCGTATTTAAGCATTCAGTGATAGGTTTACCTGCATCAATACAATCTAGCGCTGCAAGTTCTTCACTGTGTTTTTCAATGAGATTAGTCCATTTAAGCATGATAACTTTACGTTCTTGAGGCGATAATCCGCGCCATTCACCTTGATTAAATGTGTTACGCGCTACCTGTACCGCGGCATTAATATCGTTCGCATCACCGTCAGCAATAAAACCAATAACACTATTATCGATTGGAGTACGGTTTTCTAATTTATTTTGCTGTTCTGGGTGCCCTGCAATTAAATTGCCCGCCCACAGTTTCCCTTGTTTTGCACGTTCAAACACCTGCTGTTGGGTCATGGTCATATTTCCCCCTAGCGTTTAATTAATTTAATGAATTCATCGCGTTCTTGAGACGCTAGATTTGACAGAGGCAAACGAACCGGGCCAACATTGAACGTTCCATTCAAGCAACCCGCCTTAGCTTTTTGGTTATAGTTCCCTGACTCCATTGAGTAAATTGCAGGATAGATTTCAGTCATAATTTGCTTCGCTTGTTGCCAGTCACCTGCCTGTGCTGCATTAAAAATAGCAACTTGCTCTGCTGGGAATACGTTCCCCGCCCCCGCTATCCAACTTTTCGAACCCCAAAAGAAGAAATCCACAGGTTGGTCATCACAGCCACAAATAACCTCGAAATTTTTGAATGGTGTTTGTAATAGATGCAATGCTCGGCTAAAGCTACCGCTGCTTTCTTTGATGGCGACAATATTGTCAATTTCAGCTAACTTAATGACCGTTTCAATGTCGATTTCAATACCAATCCGAGCGGGAAAATTGTACATAATAATGGGTAATGGTGTTGATTTTGCGACTTTTTCATAGTGGGCATACACCCCTTGCTGGTCCGGCAGACTATACGGCGGAGGCGATAACATTAACCCTTCATAACCGAGCTCTTGAGCTTGTTTCGCGCGTGCGATTGCCCCCTCGGTTGATAAGTCGTTAATGCCCGCAATTAATGTCACTCGCCCTTTTGCAATCTTGCAAACGGTAGATAACACGGTTTTACGTTCATCTTCATTTAATGCGTAATATTCCCCTGTTGTTCCACAAACTACTAAACCGGTAACACCTTGCTCAATAAGTTTTTCAGTTAATTCAGCAAGTGCACTGACATTTAGTGTTAAATCATCATGAAACGGGGTCACTAAAGGAACAAGAATGCCATGGAAATTCATTTGAATTCTCCTCAAAATTAAAGAAATCGTTCAATGGAAAAAGGGGTACAGTCGATACTTGTCGGCTGCTGATGTATAAAACTATTTACAATATCTGCGGTGATCGCCGCTTGGGTTAACCCCAAGTGTTGGTGACCAAATGCAAAAATATAGGGGCCTTTGTGGTCTAAAACTGGCAATGAGTCTGATGTGGATGGGCGAAACCCCATCCATGATGTCGATTGTTGGCTATTTAATGCTTCTTTGAGCATTGGTTGTGCTAACGGAAGAAAATGTTGAGCACGCTGCATATTTGCGGGGCGCTTTAGCCCTGCGTATTCCACGGTTCCTGCAAGGCGTAACCCTTGAGACATTGGCGTCATAATAAAACGCCTATCCATACTTGATACTGGTATTGATAAACGGCCTAATTCATTCGGCAACATCAAGTGATAACCACGCTCTGTTTCAAGTGGCACTTTGATGCGGCTGACCATTTTGACTAATGATTTAGAGAATGCGCCACCTGCAATAACAATTTTTTGTCCTGTGAACTGCCCTTGGGTCGTTGTCAATACTGCTTGTTGATTCGATGTTGATATAATTTCTGTTACTTCACAGTGGGTTAATACTTGCCCACCCGCTTGTAAAAACGCCTCGGTCAACTTTTGGTGTAATGCACATAAATCCACAACATGGCCTGTATCTGGATAAAAAATGCCCCCAATTTGGCTTTCAGATAAAGCAGGTTCGCGTGTGAGTAGCGCATCTTGACCAATCAATTGATTTGTCACACCAATACTTTGTAGGTACTCACTGTGCTGACTTAATTTATCGAGAGTTTCTTTTTTCTCAGCCACCAACAGTGACCCCTTCATTTTGACAAGGTCACTTAATTGCCATTTTTGAATAAATGCTTGCCATGAATCAAAAGCGGCACTATTTAATGTCGTTAAGGTGTGATGAATATGAGTAAAAGGCTTATGGCGCATATTACCCAATAATTTTATTAACCAAGGGGTTAAGGGTAATAGATAACGCCAATCCAAGCGCAAAGGCCCTAATGGGTCAAGTAGCATTTTTGGAAGTGATTTTAAGACACTCGGGTCAGCAATCGGAAAAACTTGTTCTGTCGCAATATGCCCTGCGTTGCCAAATGAGGCGCCTTGGCCAATTTCATGTTTATCAAGCAACAATACGTTTGACCCATTAGCTTGAACTGTCAGCGCAATACTCAGGCCAATAATACCGCCACCCACTACAATCACTGGATATTTGCGTTCCATTTCATTCCCCTATGCCACCGAAATTCCAAACCGAAATGGGTCTTGTTCATCTATCAATAAGGTATTTTTCCCACTGATATAGGCATGTCCGCGAATAGTAGGAATAATGCCGTTTTCATCTGCCTGCTGAAAACTGGCTTGAAATTGGCTACCAATAACACTGGCTTGATGCCAAATTTCACCAGCTGCCAGCTTTTTATCTGCCGCTAAGCAGGCAAGTTTGGCGCTAGTCCCTGTTCCACAAGGCGAGCGGTCATAAGCGCCACCAGGGCACAAAACAAAACTTTGGCTATTAGCATTGGGGTGTGAACCGAATAATTCGATATGGTCAATTTCTTGGTCATCTTTACCGTAGATACCTTGATCAGCTAAGGCTTGTTTAATCTTTAAGCTGACTTCTGTCAGTAATTTAATATTTTGGTAATCAATGGCGACTGGTGACTGTTCAACAAGAAAAAACCAATTTCCGCCCCAAGCAATATCCCCAGTAATGGGGCCGAGGTCTGGAACATTAACTTGTACCGCTTTGCGATAACGATATGAATAAACATTCTGAATGCTCACGCTACCATCTTGGTGTAGTTGCGCCGTCACATCTCCTACCGGAGTTTCAATAAGATGTTTGCCATAAGTGATATGACCGAGAAAATGCAACGAGGCCACTAAACCGATAGTGCCGTGGCCACACATTCCCAGATAACCTTGATTGTTAAAAAAAATCACACCTGCTGTTGCCGCTGGGTTTTGTGGTTTGCAGAGTAATGCGCCAACAAGAATGTCATTGCCACGTGGCTCTAAAATGGTGGTTTTACGCCATACATCATGTTGCTTGCGTAATTGCTCCAATCTCGATGCCATGCTTTGTTGCCCTAAATCAGGGAATCCATCAATGACTAGCCGAGTTGGCTCGCCTGCGGTATGGGAATCGATAACTTCAATTTTAATTTTGGTATATTGAGATTGCATCAGCTAGCATCCTATTTATTATCATTGTTAATAGAATGCTTGATTTTTGTTAACAACTCTTGATATCTTTCTAACAAACTTATGCGGTTTTCTGCACAATCTCAAAATATTTAACAGAATTAGTAAGATTAATTTAATATTTCGGAGCGCAGCATGATCAATCTAAATAAATTGCTATTGATTAGTCAGGAAAACATGCTGTTTCCCGTTGATAATATTGACGTTTTATTAAATCATTTAGGTTTAATCATGCCTCTAATTAATACCTTGCCTAATGTGACTTTTTTTATAAAAGACCATAATGCAAAGTATTTATTAGCTAATGATAATCTAGCTACTCGTTGTAAAATCGACAGTGTTAATCATCTCGTTGGTAAAGGCGCTGAGGATATTTTTCATTCGGAACTCGGCCAAAGCTATAGTTCTCAGGACTATTTAGTGATGGAAAAGAAAATTAGCGTCATTAATAAACTAGAGCTTCACCTGTATAAAGCGGGTTTGTTGGGATGGTGCTTAACGACTAAGGTTCCTATTTTTAATACACGTAACCAGGTTATTGGGGTTGCAGGAATTTCAGTGGATTTACAAGATGTAAAATCTGTCAGTCCTAAGCTGAACAACCAGCTTAGCCGTGTTGAACGCCATATTAGTGAACATTTTGATACTGCTATAAAAATGACAACTCTTGCTGAAATATCTGGCCTCTCCCTTTCCCAATTAAACCGCCAGTTTAAAGCTATTTTTTTGATAACCCCCCAGCAATATATTCAAAAAATGCGGCTTGAACATGCTATTGAACTGCTCGAAGATGATTTTTCAATCACTGAGATTTCCAGTAAATGTGCCTACGCTGATCACAGCGCTTTTTGCCGTAAATTCAAAGAAATGACCACAATGACACCCAGCCAATTTAAACGAATGCGTTCAAAAATCGATAAACAAAAGATATTGACGTGATCGGGTATCATATTGTTAATCTGTTTTCCTCAACGTGAATAAATCCATTCCATTTAATTTTATTAAATGTTTTTAGTTAATTATTCAAATAGTTAGAATAATTTTTTACTAAAATAACACAGCTATATTCCTTGGTTATTTTCTAACTTAAGATAGCTCTTATTGCAGACATCAATCAATCGGGTATTGATATATCCCAAAGCTGCATCATTGTGCAGTGACGAGAAAGGAACACTCAATGACCATTTACGATCTGAAACCTAAATTTCAAGATCTGCTTCGTCCAATTGTTCATAAGTTATTTAGTATGGGAGTTACCGCCAACCAAGTCACCTTGGCGGCTTTACTTTTATCCGTGATCAGCGGAATGCTATTACTGTTCATTCCAAATCCGCACCTGTTTATTTTATTACCTTTCGTTCTGTTTATTCGTATGGCACTCAATGCGATTGATGGCATGTTAGCAAGAGAACACAACCAGAAAAGCCATCTGGGTGCAATATTAAATGAGCTTGGTGATGTCATTTCAGATGTCGCACTCTACTCACCATTTGCCGTTATTTTCCCTCAAGCATTTTGGCTTATTTTATTAATTCTATTTCTTGCGCTACTCACTGAGTTTATTGGCGTTATCGCTCAATCAATTGGTGCATCTCGGCGCTATGACGGCCCTATTGGTAAAAGTGATCGAGCCTTTATTTTTGGTACGCTAGGACTGCTCGTTAGCATTTTTCCACAGATTATCTTTTCTAGTTGGGTAAATTATCTGTTTATCCTTTTAACTTTGTTGCTGTTTTATACTTGCTATAACCGTATTCGCCGTGCTCTTTGTGAATTATCTACACCTGCGAATAATAATTAAGGAAGAATTATGAACGTTCAGACAGATTATCTGACGCAACGTCCCGTTATTGAGTCCCAATTTACCACCAGTGACCATACTTCTCTTTTTTATCGACATTGGCCAACAGAAACGCCGACCAACAAAGCGATTATTTTATTTCATCGAGGCCATGAACATTCCGGCCGAGTCGCCCATTTAGTCGATGAACTCAATTTACCTGACTATGCTATGTTTGCATGGGATGCCCGTGGCCATGGTAGAAATGATGGCCCTCGAGGTTATAGCCCTTCACTAAGCACATCCATCAATGATGTCGATGAGTTTGTGCGTTACATTTCCGCTGAATATAATATTCCGTTAG
The DNA here is from genome assembly GCF_033681625.1 of Providencia sp. PROV109. Classification (NCBI taxonomy): domain Bacteria; kingdom Pseudomonadati; phylum Pseudomonadota; class Gammaproteobacteria; order Enterobacterales; family Morganellaceae; genus Providencia; species Providencia sp. PROV109. Next base: position 2,239,931 of record NZ_CP096320.1, on the reverse strand, counting down.
AAAATATCATTGTCATTGGGCAAAGTGTTGGTGCCGTTCTTGTCTCCGCTTGGGTTCATGACTACGCCCCCAAAATTCGAGGGATGGTACTCGCCTCCCCTGCATTTAAAGTTAAATTGTATGTTCCATTTGCCCGAACAGGGCTTGCTTTAATGCAAAAGGCTCGAGGCTTGTTCTATGTAAATTCGTATGTTAAAGCTAAATTTCTCACTCACGATGCACAACGAATTGATTCGTTTAATCGCGACCCATTGATCACTCGCCCTATTGCCGTCAATATTTTACTTGAGCTGTATAAAACGGCTGATCGCATCGTTGCTGATGCGGGTGCAATTACTTTGCCCACTCAACTATTTATTTCGGGTAGCGACCACGTTGTTCACCACCGGCCTCAACATCAGTTTTTTGAAAAATTAAACACCCCAATAAAAGAAAAGCTTATATTACCCGGTTTTTATCATGACACTTTAGGTGAAAAAGAACGCCATATCCCACTTGAGAAAATCCGTGAGTTTATTGGCAAATTATTCGCCTTACCGCGCTACCAACATAATTATCAATATGAAGATACGTGGAGTGTCAGCGCTGAAAAATATCGTTCACTCATGACACCATTACCTAAATGGTGTCCCAAAAATCTTGCTTATAAAATTATGAGCAAATCAATGAGCACACTTGGCAAAGCTTCTGAAGGTATTCGTATTGGTTATGATAAAGGGTTTGATTCAGGTTCGACCCTTGATTACGTATATCGCGATAAAGCGCAGGGGAAAGGCTTGTTTGGCCGTGTGATTGATAGGCAATATCTCAACAGTATTGGCTGGCAAGGAATACGCCAACGCAAAGTCAATATTGAAAACATCATTCGGCAGGCTATTCGTGACCTAACAGAGAAAGGGACTCCCGTGCGAATTATGGATATTGCCGCAGGCCAAGGTCGTTATATTTTTGATGCGATTAATGACTATGGAAAAGTCGAGTCCGTCCTGCTAAGAGACTATAGCCCTATCAATGTTGAGCAAGGGCGATTACATATAAAAGAACGTTACCTTGAAGACAAAATCCAATTTACTGAAGGTAATGCTTTTGATGCCGATGATCTAGCTGCGGTTTCACCATCGCCAACAATTGGCATCGTCAGTGGTTTGTATGAGCTGTTCCCCAATAATGAAATGATAAAGGCTTCATTAAATGGGCTTTCTCGGGCAATTCCATCTGGCGGGCTATTAATTTATACCTGTCAACCATGGCACCCTCAAGTTGAAATGATTGCCCGGGTACTCCCAAGCCACCAAGGTGGGCAAGCATGGGTTATGCGTTGCCGTAGCCAAGGCGAAATGGATGCTTTAGTTGAAGAAGCGGGCTTTGAAAAACTAAACCAATCAATTGATAACTGGGGCATATTCAGCGTATCTATAGCTAGACGGCGTTAATCTAGTTATCCTCCAGAGTGATTGGTGACACATTATTGCCATCAATCACTTACTTCAACTTTAGATGATAGCCGTTGTTTATTGTTAGCAAAGCACCTATGCTGCTTAGCGTTATTTGTTTTCCCAATCATTTACTAATATCACCACCAGTTCGTTGACATTTAAGGAATAGGATAAAGGATGATAACTGCAACCCGCGAACCTCAACAGGTTGTACCTCGACGCAAAATAATACTGTCTGGTTTGCTATGGTTAGTTTTTCTAGCACCTTTTTTCTTCTTAACTTATGGCCAAGTCAATACCTATACCGCAACGTTAGACCAGGTTCCCTCTATCGTTTTTTCTTGGGAAACACATATCCCATTTCTTCCTTGGACTATCATTCCCTATTGGAGCATTGACTTATTCTATGGGTTATCATTATTTATTTGCACGACCCGTAAAGAACAAACCATCCACGGCTTACGGCTGATCACGGCTTCTCTTGTTGCTTGTATTGGTTTTTTGCTATTTCCACTAAAGTTTAGTTTCCCTCGACCAAGCACTGATGGCCTATTTGGCTGGATGTTTAACAGCCTAGAGCTATTTGATCTCCCCTTTAACCAAGCCCCTTCATTACATATTATTTTATTGTGGATCCTATGGTTACGTTTTCGAGCACATACACCAACAAAATGGCGCTGGTTGCTTCATAGTTGGTCTGTTTTAATTTTAATTTCAGTTCTAACCACATGGCAACACCACTTTATTGATGTCATCACTGGCTTTGTCGTTGGCCTATTAATTAGCTATTTACTTCCTATACAAACCCATTGGCAATGGCATTACACAAGTTCTCCTCGCAGTTTTAAAATGAGTAAAAACTATGGAACCAGTTCTCTTGCTTGTTTTATTCTTGCTTTTACCTTCCAAGGGTTCGCTTGGTTACTATTATGGCCTGCTATTGCCCTCTTTTTTATTACCCTTGGCTATTTAGGAGCCGGAGCCAGCGTTTTCCAAAAAACACCGGAAGGTAATATTTCCCCTTCAGCTGCTATTTTATTACTACCATACCGGCTGATTGCTTGGGGAACCTATCATTACTTCGCTAAGCACTGCGCACAACCCAGTATTGTCAGTAAACATATTGTTTTGGGAGGGCGCCCGCTTTACGCTTTGCAAACTCAAGCTGTTTTAGATATGACTTGCGAATGGCCTCGCAATTCTTACAGTAAAGGGCTGAAATATTGTAGCCAACCGCAAATTGATTTGTTACCTCTAAGCGCGGAAGATATCGAAAAGTCAGTCCATACTATGGATGAGTTGGTAAAACACGGTGCGGTATATATTCATTGCAAATTAGGTTACTCACGAAGTGCGACTGTGGCTGTTGCATGGCTGGTACATCATGGTGATGCTAAAAATATAGAAGGGGCCGTAGTATTAGTTGAGCAAACTCGCCCACAAGTGATTTTAAATACAGCAACGATAGAGCAGCTGAATTATTGGTATACCCATTACCACCTAAACCGAGTGAAAAAATGAATACATTGATGAATAAACAACAAGGTGAAGTCATCACTATTTTGACTCATAGTTGGCGTTATTTCGCTGTAGGGTCTGTATTAGCATTATTTTGCCAATTAAGTTTATTTTTGGATTCTAATTACCCTAAATATATTTTATTCGTCAATGTAATTATATTTATAATTTGCCAATATTATATATATCGCCTATGGCTAGATAACCATTTCTTTAAAATTATCTACACACATAATGAAACAGAACATTTTGATAACGCTTTAAATTTTTTATTTCCAAGCAAAATTAAACATTGTACGATGCAGCAAAGGTGGTCTGGGACTAAACGTCTTTTCATACGTGCTCTTGGGCTAGTACTACTGCAATGGATAGGATTATTGGTAGCAATCATAACAATCTAGCCATTATACGTGTTGACTAATTATTTATTTATAATGATTTATAATTACTACTTAAAAAATAAAATTACGATTACATCATTCACATATACAGTCTAAAAAAGAAAAATAGCCATATAAAATGTACTCTAACTATTTTTCTTTATAATATAACGGTTTTTTACTTTTGTTACTGAAAACGTTATGATAATTGCAGATTCATTGATACATAACAGATTTTTTTTAGATTGCTAAGCGTATCCTTATAGGTACATCTTTCGTTTATTTTTCACCCTGTTATTTGGTAGGGTATAATGAGTACAAAAAAAATTAATAGGTTGCGCCCTTTTAGTGCGCTAATAGATTCTTGTTGGAAAGAAAAATATACGGCTACCCGCTTTATTAAGGATTTAATCGCGGGTATTACCGTGGGTATTATCGCTATCCCCCTCGCAATGGCTTTGGCTATCGCTAGCGGTGTTCCGCCTCAATATGGGCTTTATACTGCCGCGATTGCTGGGATCGTCATCGCGGTAACTGGTGGGTCACGCTATAGCGTTTCAGGCCCCACAGCGGCTTTTGTGGTGATCCTCTATCCTGTCTCTCAACAATTTGGATTAAGTGGGTTATTAGTCGCCACATTGATGTCGGGTGTCATACTTCTTGCGATGGGGTTTGCTCGCTTTGGTAAGTTTATTGAATACATACCCGTTTCTGTCACCTTAGGCTTTACTTCGGGAATTGCTATCACCATTGCTACCATGCAAATTAAAGATTTCTTTGGCTTGCAAATGGCGCATGTCCCAGAAAACTATGTTGATAAGCTCATTGCTATTGGCAATACCTTCCCCACTTTTCAGTACAGTGACACACTAATTGGTCTTTCAACCCTTTTGGTGCTTATCTTCTGGCCTAAACTAAAATTAAAACTTCCCGGCCATTTGCCAGCCCTTATTGTCGGGACTTTCGTCATGTGGGTACTTTCATTATTTGGTATGGAAGTCGCGACTATCGGTTCTGAATTTAGCTATTTATTGCCTGATGGTACTGAAGGTAATGGTATTCCCCCTATCCTACCGCAGTTTATTTTGCCATGGGAACTCCCCGGAAGTGCGCCAATCAACTGGGCGATGATCACCGCATTAATGCCTGCAGCATTTTCTATGGCGGTACTTGGCGCAATTGAGTCACTGTTATGTGCTGTAGTATTGGACAACATGACAGGAACCAAGCACCATTCCAATAGTGAACTTATTGGCCAAGGTGTGGGGAACATTGCGGCGCCTTTTTTTGGTGGGATCACAGCAACCGCTGCAATAGCACGCTCTGCAGCTAACGTCCGTGCAGGTGCTACATCCCCCATTTCTGCGATTATTCACTCAATACTGGTGATACTTACATTATTAGTTCTTGCACCAATGCTCTCTTATCTGCCATTAGCCGCAATGTCTGCATTACTATTGATAGTGGCTTGGAACATGAGTGCTGCGGGCAAAGTCGTTTACCTGATTAAACGCGCGCCAAAAGATGACATTATTGTATTAGTACTATGTATGTCTCTAACTGTTCTATTTGATATGGTTATTGCTATCACTGTCGGGATTGTTCTCGCGTCATTATTGTTCATGCGGCGTATTGCCAATATGACCCGTTCAACACAACTCGCAGAAACAGACGAAGAGCGAAGCCGTTTAGTCGTAAGAATAAATGGCCCGTTATTTTTCGCTGCTGCTGAGCGTATTTTCGATGAATTGCGTGTCAAAAGCGCAGGTTATGAAACCATTATTATGCAATGGGACGCAGTGCCGGTTTTAGATGCAGGTGGTTTAGAAGCTTTCGAAAAATTCATAGATGCCGTACGCAAAGATACCCATGTCTTAGTTTGTGACATTCCGTTCCAGCCATTAAAAACTTTGGCAAGAGCGAAAGTGACACCTATTGAAGGCGTATTGAGCTTTTATAATTCAATGGATCATGCACTTGAAGCCGTTAAAGCTATCGAACAGGCAGGTTCTATCGACACAGAAAAATCAACAACAACGCCTTAACTTAGGTATCAAAGCAAACCGCCATGCTATTTCACATGGCGGTTTAGCTATCACTCACTAAAACAAAACATCTCATTCCCTGCATTTTTTCCTTTTTCGCAGGCTATTTCCCTTAATTTTTTTGCTTTAACTTGGTCGATGGTCACCGTTCCTGTGTTATCTTCAGAAAATCTAAACGCAGCCATCCACTCTGCATAGCCTGGATAAGTCATCTCATTTGCTTTATCAAACCATTGCTGTGCTTGCTTTTCGTCTTTTGCAACGCCTTTGCCATCTAAATAGATAACACCAAGTAAAATTGGAGCAATAAAATAATCCGGGTTATTTAACGCATTAACTTCATTAAGAAGTTCTATAGATTGTTGATAATCCGTTTTGCCTGCAATTGGATTTATCAATGACTCTGCTAAACTGATTTTTCCGCGCGTACTGCCCATTTCAACCGCTTTTGTCGCGTATTTACGGGCATCAGCCAATTCCTGCGAAAAGTAACTATCACTTAATAGATTGATATCCGCCAATAATGCATAACCATCCGCATTACCGTTTTTTGCCGCTTCATTTGCCCATAAACGCGCATTATTAAAATTTTGTAGGACACCTAAACCGGAAAAATACATTTGAGCAAGTTGGTACTGAGCAAGGGCATCTTTCTTGACTGCTTTTTGGTAAGTTTGTACGAATTTTTGTTTATCTTCAGGAGTAATATCAAGTTGAGCGGCAGCTTGAAAAGAAAACGTAATTAGAGATGAAACGATAATAGCTTTATAAAAATTTGATTTCATAGTTGTTCTCATTAAAGAAGTCAAAGCGCGGAGCCTTGCCCTCCCCATTTTAAGAAATATTGATATAAATTATTCATTCCCACCCAATGATTTTCACACCAGTTCGGGGCGAGCAAAGTTGGCTTTCTTGCACTTGCACTGATACGGTGGTAGACAATGTCAGTCGGAGTATGACGTACCATTTCACCAGCAGTTTGGGTATATTCATCAAGAGAAAGCGTTGCCAAGCGCCCTGCTCGCCAACTTTTGGCCATCACACTGCCTTCAACAATATGTAACGGATGTAATTTGATACCATCCGTTCCGCATTCAAGCACTTTATCAAGTGTTTCCATGTTCATTTGGCCATTTTCCCCGGGTAATCCACAAATCAAATGCGTACACACTTTTAATCCAAGGCTACGGGCTTTTTGCGTTGTTTGTCGGTATGCATCAAAACCATGGCCACGATTAATACGATGTAGTGTTTTATCATGAGCACTTTGTAAACCTAGCTCAAGCCATATTTCATAGCCTTTCTGTTGATACTGGCCTAACAAAGACAAAACGGATTCAGGGACACAGTCAGGGCGAGTTCCTACGCATAAACCAACAATATCGGCTTGCAGTAAGGCTTCTTCATAAAGTTGTTTTAATAGGCTTACTTCGGCATAAGTGCTGGTATAGGCTTGAAAATAAGCTAAATAACGTTTTGCGCGGGAAATTCGGGTGATCTGTTGGTGAATTTGTTCACTAATAGTTTGAGATGACTGACTTTCATCAGCAAAAGAGGCCACATTACAAAAAGTGCAGCCTCCTCGCCCAAGGGTGCCATCACGGTTCGGGCAATTAAAGCCACCATGTAAGGTGATTTTATAGATTTTTTCACCATATCGGCGCTGTAAATCAGCGCCGAACATAGAAACGACTTCAGTGAGTTGCATAAACCGCCTAACTTAGCGACTTGTATCTAACTCTGGGAAGCTTTTTACAACTTCGTCAATTGCTTTCATTTGTTTCAGGAATGGTTCCAGCTTATCTAATGGCAGTGCTGATGGGCCATCGCAACGTGCGTTGTCTGGGTCTGGATGCGCTTCAAGGAATAAACCTGCTATTCCAACCGCCATTCCAGCTCTTGCCAACTCAGCAACTTGACCACGACGGCCACCAGATGCTGCACCGAACGGGTCGCGACATTGCAGTGCATGGGTTACGTCGAAAATGACAGGACAGCCTTTTGATGCTTGGACCATGACATTAAAGCCAAGCATATCAACCACTAGATTGTCATAACCAAAGTTCGCACCGCGGTCGCAAAGAATAATTTTATCATTACCGCCTTCGATAAATTTCTCGACGATATTCCCCATTTGCCCTGGGCTGATAAACTGTGGTTTTTTAATATTAATTACTGCATCTGTTTTAGCCATTGCCGCAACTAAATCTGTTTGGCGAGCTAAGAACGCAGGTAATTGGATAACATCAACGACTTCAGCAACAGGGGCGGCCTGTGCTGGCTCATGAACATCCGTAATGATTTTTACGCCAAATGTTTGTTTCAACTCTTGGAATATTTTCATTCCTTCTTCAAGACCAGGGCCACGATAAGAGTGGATTGATGAGCGATTTGCTTTATCAAATGACGCTTTAAAAACATAAGGAATTCCCAGCTTTTGTGTCACCGTGACATAATGCTCACACACTTTCATCGCCATATCGCGGGATTCTAATACATTCATTCCACCAAATAACACAAACGGCAAGTCGTTCGCGACATTGATATCACCAATATTGACTACTTTCTGTTGCATACTCTTACCTTAAATATTAAAACAGGGGATAGGCCTGTATGTTAATTAATGTAATACGACCGGATGGTTATCCAGCGAATAAATTTGTATTTTAATCATTTCAGAAACAGGGTCTTCTGGGCAATGCTCAATAAAATAATTGAGATCGCTCAATGCCACATGATTACAGTCTAAATGTGCCAGAATTAACCCTCGGTCACGAATTTCGTAAGGGTCTTCAGGGTCAAGAGTCAGAAGCGTTTCACAAACCCGCAACGCTAATTCCATCTTTTTCTCTTCCATTAATGACGCTTTTAATGTGTCAAAAATTTTACGAATGACAACGCTGTTTTCTGCTACATCCAGTTGGTCATGGTAAAATTCAGAAAAAGGATCAACTGTTCCTTTGAGCCATAAATTTAATGTGTGTAATGATAAAGACTCGCCATTAACAGGGTTAATTACCCATTGGCTGCCATCATTTCTTTCACTGATAAATAATAATTGCGTAGGAAAAATAGCGGGATAAATCGCAATACCAAGGCGTTCGGCAACATACAAGAAGATAGCACCGAGTGTCACTGGCGTACCTTGCTTAGATGACAATACTTTATCTAACCACAGCATATCCGATAACAAATAAATTCCTTCAGCTGGACCAAACGACCATTCTTGGTAGAAAAGTGAAGTCAATTGCTGAATTTTTGTTTCATTATCAGCAGTTAAATCGATACAAGACTTGGCTGATGATACTAAGCTATCTAACTGAGCTTGCACTTTCATCAGCGGGAAATCATGACGGATACATTGTGACACAGTCATGATCCCTTCACTTAAAGGGAGTTGATTAAACTCTATATTCGCTATGGTTTTCATTACATTCCCACTGCTACGCCACTTAACCATTCCATTGACCGAGTGAAATTCGCTCTCTTCCACCATAATCAAGACAAGTCTCAATTTTGGTGTACCCATGTACTTTAAATAAATCACGCACCGCAAGACCTTGTGTCCAGCCATGCTCAAGAAGCAACCACCCTTGATTTTTAAGATACTTTTTAGATTCTTTAATGATATGCATTAAATCAGCTAAGCCTTCATCCTTCGCCACTAGAGCGGTTAACGGCTCAAATCGCACATCACCTTCACTGAGGTGCATATCATTTTCATCAATATAGGGTGGATTACTGATAATCATATCAAATTGTTGAATTGATAGTGAAGAAAACCAATTACTTTGTATAAATTTGACATTTGAAATATTCAAACGCTGCTGATTTCGTTGTGCTAAAGCAACTGCATCAGGGTTAAAATCAACACCAATAACCTGACTTTGTTGCATCTCTGACGCCAAAGCCAATGCAATCGCCCCTGTCCCAGTGCCTAAATCTAAAATTTGATTTTTTTGCTCTGTTAGCCTAGATAATGCTTGTTCAATAATGCATTCAGTATCTGGCCTAGGTATTAGTGTTGCAGGAGAGACATAAAGAGGAAGAGACCAGAACTCACGTTCACCGATAATATAGGCGATAGGCTCACCTTTCTCACGGCGTTGTAAAAGTAATTCAGCTTGTTGGAATTCTTCGGCTTTGAGTTCTGTTTCACCAAAAGCAAAAAGATAGGTACGACTGCGGCCTGTGACATGTTCCAGTAAAATTTCAGCGTCTCGCTTTGCACTGTCACTTGCAGACAGCCGATTCGCTGCCTGCTTGACCCATTCGATATATTGCATTATTCCTGCTCAGACAACGCAGAAAGTTGGTCTGCCTGGTATTCATTGATGATAGGTTGGATAAGTGAATCCAGTTTTCCTTCCATCACTTCATCCAAACGGTATAACGTTAAGTTGATACGGTGGTCAGTCACTCGGCCTTGAGGGAAATTATAGGTACGAATACGGTCAGAACGGTCACCAGAACCCAACAGGTTACGACGTTCAGAGGCTTCCGCGGCTTGGCGTTTATCCATTTCTGCTTGGCGAATACGCGCACCTAACACAGACATCGCTTTCGCTTTGTTTTTATGTTGTGAACGTTCATCTTGGCACTCAACAACGATACCTGTTGGAATATGGGTAATACGAATTGCAGAATCTGTGGTGTTAACGTGCTGACCACCCGCTCCCGATGAACGGAAGGTATCAATACGTAAGTCCGCAGGGCTGATCTCAGGTAACTCAGCTTCTGGCAGTTCAGGTAAAATAGCCACAGTACAAGCAGAAGTGTGGATACGGCCTTGAGATTCAGTTTCAGGGACACGTTGAACACGATGACCGCCTGACTCAAACTTTAAGCGACCATAAACGCTATCACCGGAAATTTTCGCGATAACTTCTTTAAAACCGCCATGTTCACCATCACTCGTGCTCATTAATTCAACGCGCCAGCGGTTGTTTTCTGCATAGCGGCTATACATACGGAATAAATCACCCGCAAAAATTGCCGCTTCGTCTCCCCCTGCTCCCGCACGGATTTCAACGAAGCAGTTATATTCATCATCAGGATCTTTCGGAAGCAATAACAATTGTAATTGCTGTTCGAGCTCTTCATTGCGCGCTTTGGCTTCTTTAAGCTCTTCTTGAGCCATTTCTTTCATTTCAGGATCGTCTAACAACATTTCAGCTGTTTCGATGTCATCCTGTACTGTGCGCCATGCGCTAAAGCATTTAGCGACATCAGACAATTGAGCATATTCTTTTGATAAAGCACGAAAACGGTCTTGATCGGCAATTACACCTGCATCAGCAAGGTGCGCTTCAATTTCTTCGTAGCGTTCTTGTAATGCTTCTAGTTTTGCGACAATAGAAGGCTTCATTCGTTATATAAGACCTATGATTAAAATGTGGTTATTGATGGTCCAGCCCTAAGCTGTCCCTAAGTAGATTTAGACGCTCTACATCCCCATTTCCTGCAGCTTGCTGCAAAGATTTGGTTGGAGCGTGAATAAGGCGGTTGGTTAATTGTTGCGATAATTGCATGATCACTTGCTCAGGGTCTGCACCTTGACGGATAGCCGTCAACGCTTTTTCAGTCATATTTGCCCGAATGGCCTCAGCTTGTTCTCTGTAATCGCGAATTGTAGACACTGCCGCTTGTGAGCGCAACCAATCCATAAAGTGGCTACTTTCTTGCTCAACAATGTATTCAGCTTCAACGGCTGCGGCTTTTCGCTGAGCAAGGTTCTGTGCAATGATAGATTCCAAATCATCCACAGTATAGAGATAAACATCTCTTAATTTTTCAACATCTTGTTCGATATCACGAGGAACGGCAATATCAATTAATAACATCGGCTTACTACGACGTATTTTCATAGCACGCTCGACCATCCCTTTCCCTATAATGGGTAAAGGACTCGCCGTTGAACTAATGACAATATCCGCTTCAGCTAAACGGTTATCAATATCCGATAACGAAATAACTTGTGCATTCACCTCATTGGCCAATAGCTCCGCACGTTCACGTGTTCGGTTAGCTATCATCATTTTTTGTACGCCGTGTTCGCGCAAATGACGAGCCACAAGTTCAATAGTTTCCCCTGCGCCAACTAACAAAATATTTAAATGCTTAAGTGATTCAAATATTTGACGAGCAAGTGTACAAGCAGCAAATGCCACAGAAACTGCATTCGCTCCAATATCGGTTTCTGTACGCACACGTTTTGCAACAGAAAATGATTTTTGGAAAAGACGCTCAAGTTCGCTTGATAACGAATGGTTACCTTGCGAAAGTGCAAACGCCTTTTTTACTTGCCCTAATATTTGTGGCTCCCCCAAAACTAATGAATCCAAGCCACTCGCCACACGCATTAGGTGGCTCACCGCTCGGTCGTCTTGGTGCCAATATAAACTTGGCTGTAAATCTTTTTGGGTTATACCATGAAAATCACACAACCATTTTACTAGCTGTTCTTGAGCTCGTTCTTGTGATTCAAGGCTCAAGTAAAGCTCAGTTCTATTACAGGTAGACAGCACAACGCCACCATTCACTTGAGGCTGTTTGAGAAGTTCCTCAAGTGCATGGTCAATTTTTTCAGGACCAAATGTCACCCGCTCACGCAGGGCTACTGGTGCTGTTTTATGGTTGATGCCTAAGGCTAATAAGGTCATTGTGCTTTACGACTTACTCACATTGCTTACAGTGCTAATTATTTTCAGTAATGCTCGATGGGTATTCCCCACCAATTTAGCAATACTGTTATTTATATTGTTCTATTGTAGATGATCCGCGTCTCTCTTTCTACGGTTTACATAAGCCTATCCTTCAGAAAGATGACCCGCGCCAAAAAATAAACCGAAAAAAACAGACGTAATGGTTATTTTACCAATCACAACTGATCGTAATTTTATCGTTTATTTATGCTATATGAAACTGATTATCAGCCATATCATTATTTACAATGATAAATTAACTACAATAAGATGCATAGAGAATGCAATTATTTCGCACAGAAAGCAAATGGTGACTGGTGAGGTTTATCCTGATAACTTAACGCCACATGAACCCAAACTGGATTGGCCTAATAACATTTTTAAGGAACCATTTTCCCTGTCAATACACTATGTTATTTGTATACAAACGGTAAATCACTTACAGGTTTTTATCCGCAAGGTATATCATCTAGTGTAATAGATGACTCTGATGGCCTTAACGCGCTAAACTGAACTTCTTTAAATGCAAGTAACTCAATTAGAGACTGCTATCAGCGCCCAATACAACTTTGAGATTTGATATGCAATTAACTCAAACTTTGCCCTTTATGCACATAAATAAGCATTTTTTTCGCCTATTGCCACTTTCATGCGTCTTGCTAACCGCATGCGTGACAACGTCACAAACGACCACAAAAGGAACCAGCTCCGCATCCGATGCGAAATGGAAAGCACATCAACAGGAATTAAGTCAGTTACGTGACTACCAAACCCGTGGATCATTTGCCTATAACGGCGGAGAAACAAAAACGTATGCTAAGTTTTTCTGGCAACAATATACACCTGAAAAGTACCGTTTGTTGCTGACCAACCCATTAGGTAGCCGCGAACTTGAGCTTACCGTTGAACCTGATTTAGCTCGGTTAACCACTAAAGATGGCCAAACCCATATGAGTGACGTTCCAAGCGAGCTTATCTATCAACTTACTGGTATGGAAATTCCAATTGATGACCTAACTGCATGGTTAACAGGCTCACCGGGACGTGCAACAGACTTTACCTTAGATGAAAACCACCTGCTGAAAAGTGTCACGTTTAAAAGCAATGGTGAAACTTGGCAGCTCAACTACATTTCCTATGACAGCAAAACGGTACCTATGCTGCCAAACTACCTAGAGCTACGCCAAGGGGACAGGCTTATCAAATTAAAAATGGATAGTTGGACACTGAAGAAATGACGTTAACATGGCCTTCTCCGGCAAAATTAAATCTTTTTTTGTACATCACAGGCCAACGCTCTGATGGCTACCATGAATTACAAACTCTATTTCAATTTGTTGATTATGGCGATGAAATCACCATTACAGCACGTGATGACGACCAACTGAATTTATTGACTGACATGCAAGGGGTTCCCCCCGAAAAAAACCTAATTTTACGGGCAGCTAAATTATTACAATCCTATTGCCGCGATACCTTACAATACGATGGCCCATTAGGGGCTGATATTTGTATTCATAAAGTATTGCCCATGGGCGGTGGTATTGGTGGGGGCTCATCAAACGCAGCAACAACCTTAATTGCGCTTAACGAACATTGGAAAACACAGGTTTCTGATGAAGTCCTTGCAGAATTAGGTGCATCATTAGGTGCTGATGTTCCTGTGTTTGTTCGTGGACATGCCGCTTTCGCTGAAGGGATTGGTGATATTTTAACCAAAGCTTCCCCTGAAGAGAAATGGTATCTCGTCGCTCATCCCGGAATTGAAATATCAACCCCGATGATCTTCACAGATCCACAATTAAATCGAAATTCTCCAAAACGCTCCCTAGCCGCATTATTACTGGCTCCGTACGCAAATGACTGCGAACCAATCGCAAGAAAACGTTTTCGTGAGGTTGAACAGCTTGTTTCTTGGCTGTTAGAATATGCTCCGTCTCGCCTTACAGGAACAGGCGCATGTGTTTTTTCTGAATTTGAAACACAAGCGGATGCCCTGCAGGTGTTAAATAAAGCCCCATCGTGGGTGCAAGGGTTCGTCGCTCAAGGCGTTAACGTTTCCCCACTGCACAAGTTCCGCGCTGGGATAACCCGTGTATTGCACCAATAAGCCTTGTCGCTATTGGTCAACAATATCTCTCTGGACGCAAGCCTGAGGTTTTTCTCGTGCCCGATATGAAGCTTTTTGCTGGTAACGCTACACCGGAACTAGCACAACGTGTTGCTAACCGCCTTTACACTAATCTTGGAGACGCGGCTGTTGGTCGTTTTAGCGACGGCGAAGTCAGTGTTCAAATTAATGAAAATGTTCGCGGTGGTGATATTTTTATCATCCAGTCAACTTGTGCACCAACCAATGATAACCTGATGGAACTGGTTGTTATGGTCGATGCGCTACGCCGTGCATCTGCTGGTCGTATTACCGCTGTTATCCCTTACTTCGGTTATGCAAGACAGGATCGTCGCGTACGTTCTGCCCGTGTACCAATCACCGCTAAAGTTGTTGCCGATTTTCTGTCAAGTGTAGGTGTAGACCGTGTGCTCACTGTCGATTTACACGCAGAGCAGATCCAGGGCTTCTTTGATGTTCCTGTGGATAATGTATTTGGTAGCCCTATTCTTCTGGAAGATATGTTACAGAAGAATTTGGAAAACCCAATCGTTGTATCTCCAGACATCGGCGGCGTGGTACGTGCTAGAGCTATCGCAAAACTCCTGAATGACACTGATATGGCCATTATTGACAAACGCCGCCCACGTGCGAACGTTTCTCAAGTTATGCATATCATTGGTGATGTTTCAGGTCGTGATTGCATCTTAGTGGACGATATGATTGATACCGGTGGTACTCTGTGTAAAGCAGCTGAAGCACTGAAAGAACGTGGTGCTAAACGTGTATTTGCATACGCAACACACCCGATTTTCTCAGGTAATGCTGTAGACAACATCAAAAATTCAGTCATTGATGAAGTCATTGTTTGTGACACTATACCTCTTTCTCCTGAAATCAAGGCGCTGAGCAATGTTCGCACCTTAACGCTTTCAGGTATGTTAGCTGAAGCTATCCGTCGTATCAGCAACGAAGAGTCAATTTCAGCAATGTTTGAGCACTAATTCTCCAATATTGGGTTTTAGCGTTCAACCATAATGAAAAAGTCACAATAAAAAATATAAGCCCCTGCAATGTAATTTGCAGGGGCTTTATGATTTTGGCAGGAAAGAAACCATCGATGCCTATGTTTATATTCTATCGCCAATCATAGTGGTGATTTCACGTAATAAAACGATAAAAATAGCCATCTAAAATAACTCACAATCTTCACGACAAAAGAGCAAAATTCTTTGGAATTTCACTCTTCTTAATGCCTAATTATCAAACTTATTCACCATTATCAGCAATTAATTGCTCTAGGCTATTTATGGATAGCGGTGATTATCTCTGCGTGAATGATATTGTTGTTTTAACTGCCAGTAACGGTCTGCAACTTTTTCACGGCCGCCGATCCTTGCACCGACTAACCATACCATCGCACCGATAAAAATGCCGAATAAGGAACCATTGGTAATAAGTTCTGAAAGGCCTAAGTTAACAATATGAGAGAATAAGTTGACACCAATACTCCCGATCATCAACACCATTCCGATTCCCATGAAGACATTACCAAGAAGATGAGCGCTTTTCCGTTTCATATATACCTCCAGTACCAGTAAACTGATAAGCAAGCATGTGTAAATAAATTCGGTCATACTTTATATTTATGTAATGATTATAGTGCATTAAGTAAAATTTTTTGCGATAGACATCACAAGGAAGGAAGTTAGCAAGAATATCTGTACAAAAAGTGCTTTTTATCAAAAACCCAGAAAATCCGAATAGTTTATTCGGCAATTATAATCATAGTGACTTTTATCTATCACAATTTTGTACATCCTGTATTTCACAAGGTAAACTAAGGCATTATTTTCATAACTGATAGTGAAATCATCGCCGTGAGCAAAATTAAGTTAATTGTTGGACTTGCCAATCCAGGTGCTGAATATGCACAAACGCGCCATAATGCAGGTGCATGGTATGTTGATTTACTGGCTGAGCGCCATAATCAGCCATTGAAAGAAGAAGCTAAATTTTTTGGTTATACCGCTCGCATTAATATGAATGGTAACGATATCCGTCTGCTGGTTCCAACCACCTTTATGAATCTAAGTGGTAAATCTGTTGCCGCTATAGCTAATTTTTATCGCATCAATCTCGATGAGATCTTAGTCGCCCATGATGAGCTCGATTTACCACCAGGTGTGGCTAAAATGAAGTTAGGTGGCAGTAATGGCGGGCACAATGGGTTGAAAGATATTCAAAGCAAATTCGCCAATAACCCGAATTTTTATCGTTTACGCATTGGTATTGGTCATCCGGGTGATAAAAATAAAGTTGTTGGTTTTGTTTTGGGCAAACCGCCTTTATCTGAACAAAAGCTCATTGATGATGCGATTGATGAAGCAGCTAGGTGCACAGATATTCTCCTGGCTGATGGGATGGACAAAGCCATCAATCGTTTACATGGTTTTAAAGCAACCTCATAAGAGTTCATTTCATCCGAATCAACTTTTTGTGTATAATCAGCGCCAATTTCTAAACATTGGGTGCAGCGTGAGGCTGCCCCTTGCTATTAAGGTGAGAAACATATGGGTTTTAAATGCGGTATCGTTGGTCTGCCTAACGTGGGTAAATCCACCCTATTTAATGCATTGACCAAAGCCGGCATCGAAGCAGCCAACTTCCCTTTCTGTACAATTGAACCAAACACGGGTGTTGTGCCAATGCCAGACCCACGTCTTGATCAATTAGCTGAAATTGTGAAGCCACAGCGTATATTACCAACGACTATGGAATTCGTTGATATCGCGGGCTTAGTGAAAGGTGCATCCAAAGGTGAAGGCCTAGGTAACCAATTTTTAACGAATATCCGTGAAACCGAAGCCATTGGCCATGTTGTTCGTTGTTTTGAAAACGACAATATCATTCACGTTGCAGGCCAAGTTGACCCTGCCGCAGATATTGAAGTCATTAATACTGAATTAGCACTTGCTGACCTTGATACTTGTGAGCGCGCTATTCACCGTGTCCAAAAACGTGCAAAAGGCGGCGATAAAGACGCAAAAGCGGAATTAGAAGCATTAGAGAAATGTTTGCCGCACTTAGAGCAAGCAGGCATGTTACGCACATTAGATTTATCTAATGAAGATAAAGCGGCTATCCGCTACTTGAGCTTCTTAACATTAAAGCCAACCATGTACATTGCTAACGTTAATGAAGATGGTTTTGAAAATAACCCGTTCTTAGATGTGGTGTATAAAATCGCAGAAGCTGAAGGCTCTGTGGTTGTTCCTGTCTGCGCAGCGATTGAGTCTGATATCGCAGAACTTGAAGACGAAGAGCGCGATGAATTTATGGCGGATTTAGGTATTGAAGAGCCGGGTCTTAACCGTGTTATTCGTGCTGGATATCAGTTATTAAACCTGCAAACCTATTTTACTGCCGGTGTTAAAGAAGTGCGTGCGTGGACTATCCCTGTTGGTGCAACTGCGCCACAAGCTGCGGGTAAAATCCATACTGACTTCGAAAAAGGCTTTATTCGCGCGCAAACTATTGCATTTGATGACTTTATCCAATACCGTGGCGAACAAGGTGCTAAAGAAGCAGGTAAAATGCGCGCAGAAGGAAAAGATTACATCGTGAAAGACGGCGATGTGCTCAACTTCCTGTTTAATGTGTAAGCCTATATTTTAGATTTGCACCCAACTAAAAAGTATCATTAATCAAAAAAACAGCATAATATTTAATTTATAAATATAATACTATGCTGTTTTCCCTCCTGTTATATCATAAAAACTCACTATTGGTTCTCCTTCTCTTTCTAAATAAATAGAATCTAGCTTACTTTCATAACAATTTGAATTTACAGGCTAACAAAGCCAAGTTAAAAAATATCAGACTAATGACCGCCCTAAGTCATATCTTAAAATAAAACATTATGGTAAAAAACGACACATATCCGTACTTGTTTACTACTCTGCAGTAACTCTCTTACTAGATATAAAGTAAGCTAGAAGAGCCCGTAACAAAAAATTTAAGCAGATAGAACCCTATAGTGTCTCGGCTATGGAGGTATAAATATTTAGATAAGTAAGGCTATTGATGTAATGATAAGAAGCCACACATCATCTCTGCTAGCTACTATAATGATTTAATTGTATTTTTTTGTAGATTTTTACTCCAAATGAGAGTATTAATTAATCACTTGATTTTACTGTCTTTTTTCTAAAGTCTTTCGTTTTTCAAATTACATAATCACTCCTTATGTGTGTGTTTTTGATTGAAATCAAGTTATTTTGTTACAATCTAAGAGGATTTATTAAAATTTGTTAATTTCAGATAAAAATACTTTTTTTTATGTCAAACCAAGCCTAATAAACTAACAAGCTAACTTCTAAATTTGATTTTAAAAAAATTGTTAAAAACTTTAAATGTTTATAACTTATTGTTAGATAAGAAAAACAACTGAATTGTAAAAAGTGTAAATATAGCCAATTAAATAGACTCTATTCTTTTTCGTGGTTTGATTTAAAAAATACTACTCATTATAATTGTAAGCACTTAAAGGGAATATATAAGAGCACAACAAATTATAAATTATTAAACTGAGACCTTGTTATTAATTATGAGTAAAGTTAATAGAGTCATATCCAAATATGAAACACAAGATAATCTATTTTCTATTTACTGTGGATTAGTTATAAGAAAAATACGTAAAGAGAATGGTATTTCTGCTTGTGAACTAGCAAAACAAGTAAATGTTTCACAGCAACAAATGTCACGTTATGAACGTGGAATAAATAAAATTAGTATTGATATGTTATTTAATTTAAGCGTAGCACTCGATTGTCCATTTGAAAGAGTCATTAAGCTTATTATTGCTGAAGTTCAAAAATCCCCTTCGGATGATGTAATTTCTTTAAAAAATAAGATATCAGCATCTGATACAATTTATTTTTATTAGTCCATTTAAATATATTTTATTTAAATATTTTTTTATTAAAAAAATGCATATAAATATTTATATGTATATCTATACTTATCGTTTGAGGAAAAAATGAAAAAAATTATTTTAGCAACTATGATTTCTGGTTTAATGAGTACATCTGCTTTAGCTGTTGATGCAGGGAGTGGAACGGTAACATTTTCTGGTTCTATTATTGAAGCGCCATGCTCTATTGCTCCTGGTGAAGAGAATCAAGAAGTTCCATTAGGCCAAGTATCTAATGTGACTTTAGATAACGGTGGTGAATCATCAGCACAACCATTTCAGATTAAATTAGAAGGCTGTAACCTAAAAGGTGATAATCAAGTTGCGGTAACTTTCAAGGGAACTGAAGCGGGGAAAGATACAGGTTATTTACAGATTACAGGTGATGCTACTGGTGCCGCAGTGAAGATCATGAATTCATCGGGTACTCAAATTAAAGTTAACTCTGGCGCAAAACAAAATTATGTTGAAGGGAATAACACATTAAAATTCCAAGCATCATTAATTGGACTTCAGTTAGTTGATGCGCAAAGCAAAGTTATTCCAGTAACACCAGGGAAATTCCAAGCAGTTACTAATTTTACATTAGCATATAATTAAATAAATTTTTATAAGATGCTATCTCACCACGGGGTTGATAGACCTCGTGGTGTATATTTTAATGGTTATAATATGATAACAAAGAAAAAAGAAGTTATTTTATCATTGTGTTTTTTTTTACTATTACCCTTTTTTAAAAATGCTTCTGCAAATAACTCAATGGATCTGATAATACAAGGTAGCATTATGGATACGGCATGTAGTATTGATACTGGTTCTTATGAACAATCCATTGACATGGGAATTTTACCACTATCATTAATACAGCAAAAAGGACAAGGACAAGCACATGATTTTTTATTACATTAATTGGTTGCAAACTAACATCTTATACAGGTGAACCATGGAAAACATTTGAAGTTTCATTTGATGGGCCTGTTAATGGGGATTTTTTTTCAGTATCGGGGTCAGCACAAGGTATAGCACTATTATTAACTGATTCGAAAGGCGTACATATTTACCCAGGAAAAAAAACACTACCGAACGATATAAAAGCTGGGAAATATATTTTGAATTATCAGTTAAAAGTTATTTCAGATAAAACACCTTTACGTGCTGGGCAGTATCAAACATCACTGCGTTTTAAACTAGATTATTACTAAATAATAAATAAATTATTGTTAGATTTTAGGAATGTTTTATGTCTTCGTTACCTATTTATACACCAAAATTAAAATGGTTAAGTATTCTTATTGGATTAACAATCAGTTGTGTGACTTTAACTATCAATGCAGATAATCATATTGAATTCAATACTGATGTTTTAGATTTAGAAGACAAAAATAACATTGATTTAAACCAATTCTCTCGTGCGGGTTATATTATGCCCGGAGTTTATAACTTTACGCTAAAAATCAATAACGAACAAATATCTGACATTAGCATCCCCTATTATTCTGGTGAGTATGATCCTGATAATAGTCAGCCTTGTTTATCTCCAGAAATAGTTAAGCTACTCGGGCTTACTTCTGAGTCGCAAAAAAAATTAACATGGTGGCATGAAGGGCAATGCCTTAATGAAAACAGCTTGCCAGGATTATTGCTGCGCGGTGATTTAGCTACGTCATCTCTATATGTCAGTATTCCACAAGCGTACCTAGAGTACACATCAGAAAACTGGGATCCCCCTTCTCGCTGGGACAATGGAATATCAGCATTACTTATTGATTATAATGTGAATGCTAATGCCACTAATTCCTATAATGGAGGAGCAAATTCATCCTCAGTAAATAGTAATGGTGTTGCAGGTATCAATTTAGGTGCTTGGCGGTTTAGAGCTGATTGGCAAAGCCGCTATAACCACACAACAGGAAGCCAAGGACGTGACCAATCTGATTTCACATGGAACCGTTTTTATGCATACCGAGCTCTATCTGAATTAAAGGCTAAACTCGTACTGGGTGAAGACTATTTGGCTTCAAATATTTTTGATGGCTTTAGATTTATTGGTGCAAGCTTGCAATCTGAATTAAGCATGATGCCACCAAACTTGCGTGGATATGCCCCTGAAATAACAGGGATAGCACAAAGTAATGCTACAGTGACGGTCATGCAACAAGGACGGATACTGTATGAAACACAAGTTGCGCCGGGTCCCTTTCGTATCCAAAATTTAAGTGATGCCATAACAGGAACTTTAAATGTTGCCATTAAAGAGCAAGATGGTTCAATTCAAGAGTTTCAAGTTGATACCGCAAATTTGCCATATTTAACAAGACCTGGGCAAGTTCAATATAAATTTGCGCTAGGCCAGCCAACAAATACCGAGCGCCAAAGTGAAGGGGAAAATTTCATTACAGGTGAATTTTCTTGGGGTATTAGTAATGGTTGGTCTTTAATTGGCGGTAGTTTGAATAGCCAAAATTATAATGCGCTATCAATGGGATTTGGGCGAGATTTACTCGCATTCGGTGCACTTTCATTTGATGTTACTCAGTCTATCGCCCGTTTATCCGGTGAAGGGACATTAAGTGGGAGCTCATACAGAGTTAACTATTCTAAACGATTTGAAGAGTTCGATAGCCAGATACAATTTGCAGGTTATCGTTTTTCAGAACGAAGTTATATGAGTATGAGTGATTTCTTAAATACCCAACGAACAGGGCTACGTAATTATGGAAGCAAAGAGCTATACACTATATCTGTAAATAAGAATTTTCAGGATATAGGGTTATCATTATATTTAAATTATAACCATCAGACGTATTGGGATAAAAAAGATAATGATTATTACAGTTTAATGCTATCGAAATATATGGATATCGGTCCAATAAAAAATATGAGTATTAGCTTATCTGCAAATCGTAGTTTTTATAACGGTGTGACCGATGATAGCGCTTATGTATCATTATCTTTCCCACTAAGTAATGGGGCAAATGTTGGTTATTCGATGAATACAAGCCGCTATGATACGACTAATCGTGTTTCTTATTATGACCGATTGGATGATAGAACAAATTATCAGGTAAGTGCAGGTGCAAATCGAAAAGGAGGAACCGCAAGTGCTTTTATTTCACATCAAGGGGACAATGCTCGTTGGTCAGCCAATGCGAATCATATAAATAACCAATATAGTGCTTTTGGCCTTTCCACTTCAGGTGGCTTGACCTTAACAGGAAAAGGTACGGTTGCACATAGAATAAATAATCTCGGGGGAGCACGTATATTAGTTGATACTGATGATGTTCCAAATATTACGATTCGTGGTATTGGTGTTCCTGTTGAATCAAACCGATTTGGGAAAGCAGTTATTTCAGATGTCAGTAGCTACTATCGAAATAAAGCGCAAATTGATTTAAATAAGCTACCTGATGATATTGATGCCCAACAATCTGTTATTCAAGCAACATTAACTGAAGGTGCTGTTGGATATCGTTCATTTTCGGTTATTTCAGGTCAGAAAATTATGGCTGTTATCGTACTTACTGATGGTACTCATCCACCATTAGGAGCTCAAGTAACAAATCATAAAAAGCAAAACGTTGGGATTGTAGGTGATTTAGGTAATACTTATATAAGCGGTGTCCATCCTTCAGAAATAATGAATGTTACATGGGGTAAAAATATGTCATGTGAAATAATTTTTCCCTCTGAATTAATGAATCGAGAAATTCAAGATAATTTATTACTTCCATGCAACGAGGTAGTAAAAGCAATAGTCAAATGATTATTTAGTTTAAATAGATAAAAGTAATATGAAAGGTAATAACCAAATGAATATCAAAAAGACATTAATGAGTATTTTTTTAGGGCCTTTAACCCTAAGTGCTTTTTCAGAGGCTGCGGTATCATTAGATAGAACAAGAGTCATCTTTGATGGAGAGAACAAGTCAATCTCTTTAAATATTAATAATAATAATAAGCAACTTCCTTATCTTGCTCAAGGTTGGATTGAAAATGAAGAAAGTAAAAAAATAACATCACCATTAATTGTATTACCACCAGTTCAACGATTAGAACCAGGAAAATCTAGTCAAATGAAAATTGAAGCTCTACCCGATGTAAAAAACTTACCTCAGGATAGAGAGTCTTTATTCTATTTTAATATGCGAGAGATTCCACCTAAGAGTGATAAACCAAATACTTTACAGATTGCATTACAAACAAAAATAAAATTATTTTATCGTCCAGAAGCAATTGCACCACAGCAAAACAGTGCGCCATGGCAAGAAAAAATGCAGCTTGAAAAGAAAGGAAATCTTGTTTTTGCCAAAAACCCAACGCCTTATTACATCACAATAATTAATGCAGGGGCCCATGCAAATACGGATGCGAAAGAATTTAATCCAATTATGATTGCGCCCTTTAGTGAGATCAATATTGGAATGACAAATGAGCAATTAGGTAATACCCCCGTGATTACTTATATTAATGATTATGGTGGTCGCCCCAAATTAACCTTTGATTGTAAAAATACAATCTGCTCTGTTATTACAAAAAATTTATTAAATAAATAGTAAAGGAATATAAAGCTAAATGGGGACATATTTATGAGCTCAAAAATATATCGTTGGTTACGTTCAAAATATATGGTCATTTCACTTTGCTTAGCCACAGTATTGCCGGCAATTGCTGACAATAATAATCTGTTCAGGCCTACAGATGGTTGGGAGGTTGATGGCCAGCATGGGGTTATCCATGTTTCAGGCTCTTTAACTGAAAACCCATGCGAATTAGCTATGAAATCTAGTAACCAATCCGTTTCGCTAGGAAATTTATCATTTAGTGATCTAAATTCTTCTGAGCAAGTGATGCAACCTATTCCATTCCAAATTGAGTTGTTAAATTGCTTGCAAGTTCAAACTGAACTTCAAAATTTCCAAACTGGAAAAACAGTATGGAGTAGCACACAGCCTGCGGTCAAAATCAAATTTTTAGCAGCAAGTGAACCTGAACATTCAAATATTATTCGAGTCAACGGGGCATACGGCTTTGGGTTGCAAGTAGCAAATTCAGCAGGAGAAATATTACCAATAGGTAAAGAAAGTAACCCAACGTTAATTGCATCGGGCCAAAATAGCCTAATTTATTATGTCTCAGCTATAAGAACGTCCGGTCCACTCATACCTGGTGCTTTTTCTGCTTTAATTGCTTTTGAAATGCTATATGATTGACGTCATAGCATCACGATAATAATTTATAAAATTGATAGGTAATAGCGTAATGCTAAAAAGTAAAAATATTTATTTTTTTAAAATAATGATGCTAGCTTTACTATTTATAATTAATAATAAAACTAGTGCAAGTCCATTAAATCCTAACAGTATATACACCACAAGTAAGTTACATAATCTTATTAATGATGCATACTATACTATACCAAAAACGTTAGGCCCTTATTTTTTATATATTCCAGATGAGATAAAAAACAGCACGAATACTGAGTGTAATATTACAGTTATTGCGACTGGACGCTCATCGACAGGCTCTATAACCTCTATGGCAACACCAAGTATTTCTCTACTAGTTGGATTTAGTAGTATATATAATGTAGGTGTTGTTAAATACTATTCAGTCACACGAAACACACCTAAGCACTGTAGTGAAGTATTACCCGACTTCGGCGTTAAGTTTGGTCAGTTTGATGTTAGATATATAAATTTCTTCGATTACCATGCATCAGCAACAGGTTATGCTGATACATGCTTACAAATAATTGTGAATGGAAAAGATGTAGGAACAACCTGTTCAGTTAATGTCCCTGAGATCCCAGTATTGCCTTCTTGCAATGTATCTATGCCATTGACGATATCTCATGGCAATGTCAACTCAAATAATATAAATGGAAATATAGCAAAAATTAATGGGGATATATCGTGTACTGGCGATATGAGTGCCACATTTCAATTTTTACCTGAAAATGAAGTTGATTTATTACATGGTGTAAAAAGTCAATTAGATGTATGTGTCTCAGGAAAATGTATGTTGAATAATTTAGTTCAAGCGGATATTAAAAAAAATACAAACTTAACCTTTTCCGTTAGTTCAACTCTATCTTCATTAGGAAATCCCGAGCCAGGTTCGAGGGTAGGAAATGCTATTTTATCTATTGTAATTAATTAAAAAATTAAATCTAAGTTACTTGAAATTAATTTATTTGATTTATCGATTGGAGTATAAATCATTATGATATTTTTAACTCAAATAATAAAAAAAAGAACACTTTTACTATTTGTAATTCTCACTAACATACTGATTATTTTTTTTAGTAGCTTTTGCCTTGCCGAAACCTATACATTAACAATTAAAGTGGATGTTATTGAAAGCACTTGTGATGTGTATGGTGAAAATGGCCCTGGACAACCTATTGAAGTCTCATTTGGTGAAATAAATCTACACGGATTTACCAGTGAACGTTATACAAAAAACATTGACTATCATTTGGATTGCGGAAGTAAATCATCCAGTAATCCAAATCTTAAATTAAAGCTTGAAAGCTCTAGTGCAAGCTTTAATACGAATTTGCTTGAAACATCTAACCCTAATTTAGGACTAAAAATTCAAGCAGATAATACGCCTTTATTACCTAATGAATATCGTAATTTTACTTACTATGCACAGCCAGTATTAACGGTGTCCCCAGTTTTTCATGAAGGGAAAGAAATTGAACTAGGTTTATTTACCGCTTCTGGAATATTGAAAGTGGAATATCAGTAATAGTTTGTTTAGCTTTCAAATGATTATGCACGGTCGAAATTTTTATCGTGAAGGTAAGGTTTATCTACATCATCCCAAGCCAATCAAGTCAGCTTCACCTATAACGCTCTTTGGCATATTATCCAAAAAAGGGAAATACGACTTTATGTCACTTTATAGTAGTCATTGAGAAGTAAATTTATTGTATGAAATTATTTAACTTTAATAAAAGTACGCTATTTTATTTGATGGATTTAATTAAATGAATATACCGCGAGTACAAAATAAACCATTAAATATAAAAATACTATAAATCAATAAAGCAAAATAACGGTTTAATATATAACACCACAACTTAATGTTAAATCGTTCTAAGTACCGTAAGATTATTGAAACAGCATAAAGTTTGGGTGGTTGCCTTGATTTTATGCTGTTTTTCTATTATTACCTTATCGCAAGGCTAATTTGCGTTCCTATCTTCTATAATCATCGCTGCTGCGCGTTCTGCAATCATGATCGTTGGGGCATTTGTGTTTCCACTTGGAATTTCAGGCATCACAGAACAGTCCACGACACGTAAGTTTTCAATACCATGTACACGTAACCGCAAGTCAGTCACTGATGTTGTAGTATCCGTTCCCATACGGCAAGTTCCCACAGGATGGTAAACCGTTTTACAAAAATTTCGGACAAACTCTTCAAGTTGAGCTTCATCATGGCGCACCGACGCTGGCGGCATTAGAACTTCTTTGCTTAATACTTGTAATGAAGGGCAATCCAATACTTCCAGTCCAAATTTAACTGCCCGTTTGCAACCTTCCATATCTTCAGGTGACGCAAGATAATTAGCATGTATCTTTAGTGGTGCTTGTGGGTCTGCGCTGCGCAATAAAACTTCACCACGGGACTTAGGTTGCAGGTACCCGACCTTTAAAGAAAAGCCGTGGGCGGCGGGTAGAGGTTCGCCAGGAACATCATCCCAACTATCTAAAATAGGTAAAAAATGAATTTGTACATCAGGACGACCTTGGCTGCAACTGTCTTTAAATGCAGCGCCTTCTAAAACGTTAGAGGTGAGCAGTCCACTGCGAAATGCTATCCACTCTACCCCGTGTTTAATCGCATTTAGACCTTGGTCTGCGCCGAATAAGCTAATTGGTTGCTTAGTCGTGACGTTAATTGACATATGTAGGTGGTCATGAAAATTTTGGCCAACAGGCAGATTCACATGAGTATCAATCCCCAACGAAGATAGGTGCTCCTCTGGCCCGATTCCTGACAGCATCAATAATTTTGCAGAGCCCATCGCACCAGAACAAACCAATACTTCGCAACTAGCGAATGCCTCAACTTCATGGCCATTTTTCCCTTGATAAGCAACACCAATAGCGCGGCCATCGCGAATTATAATACGGTTCACTTGAGTGCCAAGCTTTAATGTCAACTTATCATTCTTTTCCACTGATTTTAAATAGGTTCTTGATGTACTGGCTCTTTCTCCATTATGCGTTGTCGTCTGGTAAAAGCTTGTTCCTTGCTGGCTTTCTCCATTAAGATCATTGAGATAAGGAAGACCATGCTCTTGTGCTGCACGAATAAATGCCATTGATAATGGGTGCCGATATCTATTTTCACTGACAGGAAGTGGGCCTTCTGTTCCATGATGTTCCCCTGTCAGGCTTTCATTGTTCTCTGCTTTTTTAAACCATGGCAATACATCCGCATATCCCCAACCTTCACAACCATAGTTTAGAGCCCAATTATCATAATCTTGTTTCTGTCCTCGGATATAAATCATTCCATTGACAGAACTACTTCCCCCCAATACTTTCCCTTGGGCAATTTGCATTTTACGGTTATTAGCATGAGGCTCTGGCTCAGTTTCATAAGGCCAGCTTTTTTGGGCGATAATTTTAGCTACACCTGCAGGCATACGAATAAACAAATGGTTATCGCTATCGCCCGCTTCGATAAGTAATACTCTAGATTGCGTTTCTTGGATCAACCGAGCAGCAAGAACACAACCGGCAGAACCCGCACCTACAATAATATAATCATATTTTACTGCGCTCATTTGTCACCCCGCCAAATAAAATAAACAATTTATTTTCATTTGCTTAACAATAGCGCCTTTAATTCATTAATGTATGAACAATATTCCGCATATGTGATTTAAATCAAAAATAATTTCTTATGTAATTATTTTATAATCTCAATAGATTCTGTTTATTAAAGAAAATTTTTAATTAAGATAAATATTTAAACCTTAGCAATATTCATTAATAAATGAATATTTTTGGGCGGTTTAATGCAAGACTTAGCAATACAGGACTAACTGCCTCATCT
The DNA here is from genome assembly GCF_033681625.1 of Providencia sp. PROV109. NCBI lineage: Bacteria > Pseudomonadati > Pseudomonadota > Gammaproteobacteria > Enterobacterales > Morganellaceae > Providencia > Providencia sp. PROV109. Next base: position 2,211,682 of record NZ_CP096320.1, on the reverse strand, counting down.
TGCCCTATTGGCCTTTAATATAGTTAACGCCAAATCATGCCATGCTTTGGCACGACGGCTTTGGTGGTGGTTTTTTACTGTCGCTAAAGCAATATCGTAAGCCAATATTGGCTCAATAACTGGAATAACGGATAATCCCACTGAACTGGTATTCTGCCACATACTATCTGGCAGTAGCGTTACCCCTACCCCTGCTCTTACCATGGCAGTTACCAAATCTAAATGGCTACTGCGTCCGGAAATAGTGGGCTTTTTGCCATAAACACCGCAAGCACTGACAACCAGTTCATTAATTAGAAAATCATCAGAAAAGAAAATAAAAGGCTCATCGACTATTTCACTAAATTTAACAAATTCACGGATCGCGAGTGGATGTTGTTTGCTGACTAATAGCATTAATCGGTCCGTTGAAAAGGGGTGTACTTCAAAGCGGTCATCAGCAAAAGGTAACATCACCGCGGCAGTTTCAACTTCACCATTTAACATTGCCTCACGCATTTTACGGGTACCTAACTCAAGAATTTTCAGTTCCACCTGTGGGTAACGTTGGCTAAAAGCCATAATAATGTCAGCAAAATAGGTCGATGCTATCACGGGAGGTAGCCCAACAGGTAGCACACCAGATATAGGACCCGACCTTTCCTGTAACGCTTTCTTCATACAGCTAAACTGTGAAAGAATTTGCTTCGCATGAGCCAATAAAATGTCCCCTTCCTCCGTTAATTTAACGCCATCGACTTCCCTAATCAGCAAGGTATAACCAAGCTCATCTTCTAATTTTTTAATACTGCGGCTAATCGCCGGTTGCGTTACAAATAAACTTTCTGCCGCACGACTAAAACCATTGAGCTGTACGACTTCAACAAAATAACGTAATGAACGAATGTCCATTCCACCCCCTATGATTTTTAGTTATAGATAGAATGAGTTTAAGTGATTTCCTTTAAAGCACAATAAACGATAAAAATAATTCAATTTAGAATTATTAGCTAAGCAATTAATGGAGATCAGCATGATGAATAAGACGGTTATCGAATACGTATTGGACAGACTTTACCAAATCGGTATTCACGATATTTTTGGTGTTGCTGGTGACTACGCATTCCCTATTGAAGATGCAGTATGTGAAAGTGAAAATATGCGCTGGATTGGCAACTGCAATGAACTTAATGCTTCATATGCTGCAGATGGCTACGCCCGCGTGAAAGGTGCAGCGGCATTATCGACGACTTTTGGTGTCGGCGAACTTAGTGCTTTAAATGGTATTGCAGGCGCTTATGCCGAACATCTTCCCATTTTTCACCTTGTTGGTATGCCAGCAAGTGGGGTTCAAAAAAACCACCGTTTAGTTCACCACACTCTAGGAAATGGTGATTTCGATGTATTTTATCAAATGAGCCAACACTTAAGCTGTGCTCACGCTATTTTAACGCCTGAAAACTGTATTGCCGAGACAGAGCGCTTAATTACAAGCGCTTTACAAAAATCTCGACCCGTTTATTTAGGTTTCCCTTCTGACTACGCTGTTATGCCAGTTAAAGCAGATAAAACATCTGAAACTATCACTATAAATAAAAGTCATAGCAGGACATTATCAGCTGCCGTTACAGCTATTGTCGAAAAGCTCACATCGAGTACAAAAGCCTGCATTATTCCTGGAATTTTAACAGCACGTTTCGGCTTAACGACTGATGTTGAGGCTATTATTCAGAAAACTGGCCTACCCTATGCCACTATGTTTATGGATAAAGGGGTCTTAAGCGAATCTAACTCTCGATATATGGGGATTTATAACGGAAAACTAATGAATCCTGAAGTGAGAGAATTTGTCGAGAGTTGTGACTGTGTTATGGGGATCGGTGCAGTATTAACGGACTTCAACTCCGGCAGCTTCACGGCAGCTATTGCCCCTGAAAGCTGTATTAACATTCTTTCTGACCACGTGAAAGTGGGCTCTGCTATCTATCCAAATGTATTGATGAAAGATGTGTTACATAAATTAAAAGAACTTGTGCCCTCACTGAACCATGTTGGGATCAAAGCCCAAGATTTAGGATCTCCACAACAAGGTGAAAATGGCCAAATTACTGCCTCATATTTGTACCCTCGCCTAGAAAAAATGTTCCGTAAGAACGATATTATTATTGCAGAAACGGGAACTGCATCCATGGGGTTAGGTTTTGCTTTATTACCTGAAAATGCACAGTTTCATAACCAAACCTTGTGGGGCTCTATCGGTTGGGCCACTCCTGCTGCATTTGGTGCAGCAATAGCTGAGCCACACAAACGGGTGATTTTAGTAACTGGAGAAGGTTCTCACCAACTCACTGCCCAAGAGATTAGCCAGTTTGCCCGTTTTGGCTTAAAACCCATTATTTTTGTCCTAAATAATGACGGCTATTTAATTGAGCGGCTTTTGTGTAAAAACCCTGAAGCCTATTACAACGACTTACCCCAGTGGAATTATGCACAGCTTCCCGCGGCATTAGGCTGTAAAGATTGGTATTGTCAGCGTGTTACCAACTGTATTGAATTAGACAATGCGATTAAACAAGCCGAGCTATCGAACCATGCGGCCTATATCGAAGTGATCATGGATAGATATGCGGCATCTGAGCTTGCTGAAAAGCTTGGTAAATCAGTAGCATCTTTATATTCATTTTAAATTGACAAATTATGGCAGCCATAGCGCTGCCAATGTATTTATGATTCAAATACCAGCCCTACATCGTCCCGTGATTGATGCAATATTTTTGAAACAATTAATGCTAATTCAAGCAATTCATTACATTTAGCATGGCTTTTAGTGCCAATTTGCTCACGAAAGAATGCAAACTCATAGACCATATGATTGATTGTTGTATCCCGAGATACGCTGGATATTTCCCCGTCAATGCAAACCTCGACTGACTGGCAAAGACTTGGAGCCCCCTTGATACAAATATACCCTTTGGTACCTTGAATAATAAAGTAACCAGGGCTCGCCGAATCTTTCGCTCCCACGCACGATGCAACTGAACGCCCAAAATGGGCGGTTAATATCCCTGATGTATCAATTCCATTAAACCCTTTATTACAAATATAATGGCTACTATCGGGTGCTCCCATCAAGGCCGATAACAAATAAATGTTATATAGATTAATATCATAGAGTGCACCGCCTGCTTGCTGTGGGTCAAAAGCGGCATGAATACGGCCTTGTAAATAGTCATTGTATCGACTTGAATATTGGGAGTAATTACCGTGAATCACTTTGATTTCACCAATTTTATCAATATGTTGTTTGATAAAATGAAATTCAGGAGTATGAATAGACGTAATGGCTTCAAACAAAAAAAGCCCTCTAGTCTGTGAAATGGAAATTAACACCTGCAATTGTTGCCAATTTGGTGTAAACGGTTTCTCGCATACCACATGTTTGTCGGCCATCAATGCATCAAAGGTATACTGAAAGTGCAAATGATTTGGCAAACCTATGTATATCACATCAACATCAGGGTCTTGCAGGAGTTCTTGATAATCAGTATACAACTTTGCTATACCAAATTGTTGGCAAATAACCTGCCCCTTTTCAATACTTTCCGCCCGAACACACAGTGCAACTAGCTCTATCCCCTGCACCTGTATTAAAGCATCAAGAGCCGACATGATTATTTTTCCAGAACCAACTAGCGCGAGTTTCATCTCTGTTATCCATTAAAGAAAGTGAATTTCATTCTGCCATAAGGCTCATTATTTAAGAAATGCCTTCGATGCTTTTTTGATAACCTCTGCCATTTCCGAATTTTCCCCTTAAAAAATCAATAAAAGTGACGCATTTTTTCGCTGAAGGTTCTTTTATTTATTGCTGGTGTACGAATCAATTTCACTAGGTGAACCAAATAACCGCCATAAATGACGATTAGCTTCCCATTTACAATCATTTCTATTCGCGTTGTCATCAAAATTTTCTTATTTTAGATTTCCTATAACCAATTGTTTTATATTAAAAATACTTCACTTTCATTTTTATCACTGAAAAATACCTTTTTAAAACCCTAACTCACCTCACAATTTATTAACAACTCTCTTGAATCATTTTTTATTATTCTCCATGCTAATTTTATTAAATAAACCAATGGTTTACTGTATGAACCAGTCGAGGTTGATATGAAAGAAAATATTGTCACTGCCGTTGATGATGCTTTATTGTTATTGATGCTATTAGGTGAAAAAAACAATCTTGGGTTAAGTGAACTTGCACGCTTATCTGGCATGAATAAATCCAAGGTATACCGCTTATTATGCACACTGGAAAATCGCCATTTCGTACAAAAAAACGAAAATCCGGTTACTTATCATTTAGGCCATCAATTATTAAGCTTGGGGAATTGCGCTCGCCAACAAATTAACTATATCCAAGTCGCAGAAGTTGAAGCAGAGCAACTACGTCAACGTTTTGATGAAAATATTCAAATGCGTATACGTGACAACGATGAAATTTTACAAGTTCTTCATAAGCCATCAGGACAATCACTTCAAGTGCGCAGTGAAGCTGGTAATCTCCGACCGTTAGGATCTGGGGCTTCAGGCAGAGTGCTATTGGCTTACTCACCTAAAGATGTTCAAGCACATTTTATTGAAAAGAACCCCTCTATTGAAAAATCTATTGTAACCATACGCTCACAAGGTTTTGCAATTACCCGGGGTGAATTAACCGCAGGTATTGGTGCGATCGCCGCACCTATCTTTTCACAACATGGGGAATGCATTGCTTCACTGAGTATTAGCTTACCTCTAAGCCGTTTTTCTGATGAAAAAGAACAAGATATGACTGAACAACTGCTTCTGTCTGCTTTACGTATATCGAGGCAGCTCGGTTACGACTCATAATTAATACAATAAAAGAGACAACATCATGCAACCAACAAACAGCACAATACAAAGCCCATCTTCACCACCAGGCTGGCAAATGAACCCGGTTTTAGTAATGTTAACTATAGTTATCATTGCCTTTTTAATGACTTATTTTGTTAATTCAGGCCAATATGAGCGTGATGGCAAGAAAGTTATTCCTGATTCTTACCAAACTATCACTAAAGACATTACGTTAGAGCAATTATTAGGCACTGAGAAATCGGAGGAAGGTACTGCCGCTCCTGTCAGTTTGCCTCAACTATTTAAAGCGATCCCCGAAGGAATTGTTAAGCAATCGCCACTTATATATATGGTGCTATTCATCGGAGGAATGTTTGGTATTCTCAATAAAACAGGGGCTATAGAATCAGGGCTAGAGCGATTGCTCCATGTTACCCGAGGCAATATCTACTTGTTAATCCCTTTCTTAATGATTGTATTTTCCATGGGAAGTACCTTTATGGGGTTGGCCAAAGAGTATCTTTTGGTTATTCCCATGGTTATAGCCTTAGTGAAACGCGTTGGGTTGAATGAACTTATTGGGCTTGCCATTGTAGCTATTGCGGTTAAGGTAGGATACCTCGCCTCCATCACCAACCCATATGCACTTTCTATCGCACAACCGCTTGTTGGTTTACCCGTGTTTAGTGGTTTAAGTATGCGAATTGCGGCGTACCTTATTTTTATTACACTCGGTATTTTATTCGTTTTCTATAGCATTCGTAAAACGACACTCACAAACTATGTGGTTGAAGAACATAATCAAACCACACAATTAACCCATCGCCATAAACTTATGTTAATTGTCTTAGCTATCGGTGTTGCATTTTTAGTCTATGCCTCTAATCGCTGGCATTGGAAAAATAATGATTTATCTGCTTACTATTTATTCTTAAGTGTCATTTTAACTTGTTGTAGTGGTTTGACCGCAAGTGCCGCCGCTAATGCATTTGTCAGTGGAATGAAAAAAGTCCTCATCGCAGGGGTGTTAATTGGGTTAGCGACTGCTGTCGAAATTATTCTTTCTCAAGGTAAAATTCTTGATACCATTATTCATCAATTAGTTGGGCTTGTCGGTAATCACGGTCCTTATGTTTCATCATATAGCATGTTTATTTCCCAACTATTATTAGACATTGCTATTCCATCTACTTCTGGGCAAGCCGCTGTCACAATGCCAATTTTAGGCCCCGTTGGTGAAATTTCTGGTGTTTCCCCTCAAACAACGGTTTTTGCATTTTTAATGGGTAATGGGCTAACCAATATGATCACACCAACATCTAGTGGGTTATTGATCTTTTTAGCTACAGCCGGTGTCAGTTGGACCACCTGGGCAAAATATATTTTACCGCTTTTTATCATTTTTATGGCAATCAGCATTGGTTTACTGAGCGTCGCCGTTACCATAGGGTATTAGTAAGATGGATATGAAGAATTACCGAATAGAAATGCGTGATGGAATAATGCTATCAACCGATATTTACTTTCCACAAACTCAATCAACTGCATCTTTTCCCGTTATTATAGAGCGAACCCCCTATGATAAAACCGCACCTTCTCGTTCGGAAAAAACGGTATCAGGCCAGCAAATAACACGCCAAGAAATGGCGAAATACTTCAATAAACATGGTTTTATTGTCGTGTATCAGGATTGCCGTGGACGTTATGAGTCCGAAGGAAAGTTCACAAAATATATTAATGAAGCTGAAGATGGTTTTGATACATTACAATGGATTATGGAACAACCCTGGTGTAATGGCAAAATAGGCTCAATGGGTCTCTCTTATGCCGCTCATACACAATTAGCAATGGCGTGTTTAAATCCACCAGGTTTACAGACGATGGTGCTGGATTCTGGCGGTTTTGCCAACGCCTACCAATGCGGGATCCGTCAAGGGGGGGCTTTTGAACTCAAACAAGCCACTTGGGCGTTTAAGCAAGCTAAACTAAGCCCACTCGCCCAACAATCTCCCGAAATTTTAGCCGCACTCGAACAAGAAAATATCCATGAATGGTTTACGACAATGCCATGGCATCAAGGACAAACATTGCTTAAACATGTTCCTGAATATGAATCATATTTATTTGAGCAATGGGAAGAAGAGTGTTTTTCCGATTATTGGCAGAAAATAGGCATTTATGCCGAAGGCTATTATGACCAAATACCGGATATCCCAGTGTTATTTATGTCTAGCTGGTACGATGCCTATGTCAGTTCAACATTAGATAACTACTATGCATTTGTTACCAAAAAACAATCACCGCAAAAATTGATCATGGGGCCTTGGCTACATGGTGACCGTAATATCACGCATAGTGGCGACGCAGAGTTTGGTGATATCGCAGCATTTGACCACAATGTTAGTGAAAGTTGGTTATCTTGCCGTTTAAACTGGTTTGAAACTCACTTAAAGGATGAGAGCGCCAAAAACCATCGTGACGAAGTAACAATATTCATGATGGGTGGTGGAAGTGGTAAACGCAACCAACAAGGACGTATAGAGCATGGGGGAAAATGGCTTAGCCACCATCAGTGGCCTTTGCCAAATACTGAGAAAACTGCGTATTATCTGTGGCCAGATAACAAATTACATCATCAGCCCTACACTAAAACAACTACAATATCCTATTGTTATGACCCTAAGCACCCAGTGCCTACCATTGGCGGTGCCTTAACCTCAGGTCAGCCTATATTTTGGGGTGGGGCTTTCAATCAATGTGAATTACCAAAGTTTTTTGGTAGTAAGCATAATAACTTACCCCTTTCTGCCCGCTGTGATGTATTAGTATTCGAAACCGAAGAATTACAAGCAGATGTCTGTTTAGCAGGTGAAATTGAAGTGTCGCTTTGGATAAGCAGTGATGCATTAGATACAGATTTCACTGCAAAACTTATTGATGTTTACCCTCCCAGTGCCGATTACCCTCAAGGCTATGCCATGAATATTACTGATGGCATCATCCGTTGTCGTTTTCGGCATGGTTATGAACGGAAGGAATTATTAACCCCAAATGAAATTGTCGAAGTAAAAATTAAGCCGTTTGCCTGTGCAAACCGTTTCGCAAAAGGACATCGTATCCGATTAGATATTTCTAGTAGCAATTTCCCTAAATATGACTTCAATACAAATACAGGTAAAACTATCGCGGGTGATAGAACCTGGAAAATAGCTTGTAATAGCCTACATATTTCTAGCGAATACCCGTCAAAAATCATTTTGCCCGTGCTCAACGAAACTTAAAAATAATATAATTAACCAATAAATTTGCCCGCTTTAACTGCCAACACCACTAAAGCGGGCTATATGAGAAGATAATTATTCCGCTTGAACCCAAAACACACCATCCCCCTCTAGGGCAGTAAAGGTCTGGTGTAAATAATCGCTATCTGCCTGTGGGTCAAGGTCTGCAAACAACTCTGGGTGGATAAATTTTGCAATCGCTTCCACCGCAATAATGTTAAATGGCGTATCGTAGTATTGCTGGTATAACGCTAATACTTGCTTGTTTTTGTAAGCAGATAATGAACGAAACTTAGGGCGATCCATTAGCTTACTCAAGCGAGCTAAAGACTTTTGTTTATCCCCCGTATAACCTAACGGCACAGAAGCACTACCTTTACGGGTACTATCCCAATCAGCTGCGGTCATTAAATAATAATCAGGGTTGCTGTGAATCAATTGTTCTTCACTGATTTCCCCACCCATTCCAATACTAAACCATTGTGAACCAAGGTTATTCCCGCCTGCCGTTTCAACAAATTCGCCAAAATTACCATTACCGAACGTTTTACAGCAATAATCTTCCCCTTGGATACCAGCAGCTCGTTCAATGAATACGCTTGGACGCTGCTCTTTGCTAAGTTTAGCCACTCTTGAACGGATTAAGTCTAACTTTTGTTGATAAAACTGATTAAATGCTTGTGCTTGTTGTTCCTCACCGAATACTTGGCCAAGTAATGCCATACTCGGCATGGTATTTTTTAATGGATATTGCCTAAAGTCGATAAAAATAACGGGTAAACCACTTTTTTCCAATAACGATAAGGTGCCACTTTCAGCAAGCTTACTTTTTAAGCCAATATCAAAAATTAACAAATCAGGTTGAGCTACTAAGGCCTTTTCAACACTAAAATCTGTCGTATAAGGGTTGGGAAAAACAGGTATTTGACTAAGTTGTGGAAATTTTTTGCTGTACGCAACACTCAAATCAGGCGCTTTTTTAATTAACGCATCATCCCAAGCAATAATCCCTTTTAATGGGTCTTGCGGATGTAATATATTTAACGCAACTAAAACACGGCTGTCCGCCAGCATCACTCGAGATACAGGGGCATTAACCGTCACATCCCTACCCGCAATATCCGTCACAGTGATAGGTGCCGCCAAACTATTAGTTGAAAATAGTAGGCTAACAGCACTAAGAATCAGCACGAATGCATTGATAAGTTTTCTCATCATCATTGTTCTGCCTTATTTTTATTAAAATTTTACGGATGCTTGAACATAGTAAGTTCTTGGCTGCCCCACATAGATACCATAATTGTTATCCGTAGAACGTGTAAAATAAGTTTGATCAAAAAGATTTTTAATACCAGCAGATAGCGTTAAATCAGACAAACTTTTTCCAAAATGGTACTCGCCTCGTGCGTCCCACACCATATAACCGGGGATTGTTCCGTATCGGCCATCAGCACTTGGTTTTGTTACATAATGGCTTGATGTTCCTGGCGATTCTTGGGTAGATTGTGCATAAGTATTTAAGTTCCATACCCAATTACCAGTTTCATAACGGCTACCTGCGGTAAAGACTTGCCGTGAATAAAACGGTAAATCCTTATGAGCGAAATCCCCTTTTTTACTTACCGCTTTAGTGTAGGTATAAGTACTATACACACTTATACCATCCAATTTATCACTCAGCTCAGACAGGTTATATCTTGCTGCCAATTCCACACCTTGATGAGTTGTGGCTCCCAAATTTGTCCAACCCGTTGTATTTTCAACGTAAAGTAATTGGTCATCGAAATCGATATAAAATAATGTCGCTTCAAGAGATAGCGCAGTATTATCGTATTTAGTCCCCACTTCATAGTTATGTGCTTTTTCTGCACTTAACCCATTTGCGGGTGAATTCCCTACCCCTTTCGTATTCAACTGAAAATACTGCAAACTGCCAAATGACGTACTGGCATTGGCAAATAGTTTCCATTCATCATCAATGTGATAGATCACCGCTAGCGCAGGAAGCGGTTCGCTATATCGCTTACTTCTGTTTTGGTTTTTAAAACTGTCATTTAAATGAATATTAATGTTCTCATAGCGGATCCCTGGGATCACCGTCCAATTACCAACATCAATGGTGTCATCAAGGTAAATAGCATGGGCTTCTGTTCCACCTGATGTGTGTTGGTAATAATCATTAGTACTCGGCCGCGAACTTTGAGTGCCGGCTTGGTACCAATTTGAACGGTAAGCTTTTTCGTCTGCGGTTTCATTTAAATAACGGTATCCCACCGTCACTTCATGTGAAATATCATTAAAACGGAATAATTGTGAATAACTCGGTTCAATTGCATACGCGGTATAGTGACGAGGGTAAGAAACTAACCGTCTTTCATTCGCTTTATCTTTATGGTCACTTTCTATGTAACTCCCCCGATAACTTTTACTAAACCATGTCATTAACTCAAATTGTTTATCATCTTCTTCATGTTTATATTTCAATGACATGTCTTGTCGATTTCCTTCAAAACGGTCATAAGGCCGTGTTGATTGGAATGGGTCAGCGTTATATTGCGCTTGAGTTAGCCCACCTGGCATACCTGACATTGCATGATAATAATGAAAATTAGCCAGTAACTCGTCGTTATCAGTTACGGCATAACGTGTTTTTAAAATCAGGTCATCAATATCTGTATTATCATTGCTCTTACGGTAGCCTTGCCCATGTAACCCTGAATACAGCAGTATCGCTCCTGCTGAGTCATCGGCTTTTGAGCCCCCCACGGACGCATCGACTAGGGTTTTGAGCCCTCCTGTTTTAGCCCCTTGGGTTTGTAACGAAACACCACCAGAAAAGTCTTTCGGGATAGGTTTTGTCACAAAGTTAATGACGCCACCCACATTTTGTGGCCCATAACGTACGGAAGCTCCTCCGCGGATCACATCAATAGATTCAATACTCCCTAGTGATAATGGCGACATCGACAGCTGAGGTTGGCCATAAGGAGCTGCCGCTAGTGGCATACCGTCGAGTAAAATCGTTGAGCGAGGTGAAAGGCGTGAGGTTAACCCACGAACCCCAACATTCAAGGAAACATCGCTCCCACCTGTCCCGTTACTTTCTCGTACCTGTACACCGGGTATCCCTTTCAATGCATCAGCAATGGTTTCACTGCCTGATTCTTTAATTTGTTGCTGCGTTTTTACCGTTCGAGCACCTGGGTGATTAAATACCACCTCACCATCTTCAGTATTTTCAAGCCAATTGCCTGTAACTGTAATCTGACCATTTTTTGGATTATCAACAGCAAATACATGATAAGGCGCTAATGCCGCTGAAATAGCTAATGATATGAGTAGCTTGCTAGTTTTTAAATTCATAAGGAATAAGCAATAAAGGAGATTAAGAGAGATAATGATAATTATAATCATTACAAACAATCAACTTAATTTACTATTTATTTTGAAATTATTCTGTTTTAATTCCTTATTATATAAAGGGTTATTGACTCATTGAGAGTGAAGAGAACTAAAAAAACCGAGGGAGCTTCCCCTCGGTTAACATTATTGGTAAACATGATATAATTAGAGGTAAATATCATTTTGCCTCTAAAGGCATTAACCACCCAGTGAGAAAAATACCACTCGGCCAACCCCCTCACCAACAAAAATACAGAGTGTTGCCAGTGACATAACAAATGTTGCATTTACATTGCGCCCATTTTTTTGGCACAGTAAACGGCCAACAAACAAGACTCCTAATGCAATAAGTATGACTCTAACAATGCTTAAGTTCACTAAACCCTCAGGTAGTTCACGCGGCGTCATTCCCATATAAATAGGCTCCCCGATATTTCCGAGTAGAGATAATGCGCCCAGCAGCATAAGTAAGATCCCAATAACACCAATACCAAGTGTAATTTTAACCACTCGCTTTAATTGCTCTTCTTTATCATTGCGACGTAAAGAACCTACCAGTAATAATGCCGCTATCACGCCACCAACCAGTAATACCGCCCCAAAGAAACTGGCGTAGGTAAATAAGCCATTCCAGAGATTAAACAAGGTGTTAGCATACAATGCTGACATTGCGTACATATAGATAATACCTGCTAACGCACTAAGCAACAGTAGCAGCGCGTTCGCTTTTTGTTTCAGCAATAGCAGCGCGACACTGAAAAATAATAGCGCCATATAAATTGCAGTCGCCCACACTTCGCGACTCATCCATGAGGTCGATACATGCAACATGGTATAAAACATGTGTAGCGGGTTACCCATATGAAATAATGAACCCAATAACCCAACACAGCCCAGAACAAAACTAGCTAGAACAGGCAGTTTAATAAACTGGACGCTTTGTAGGTTATTTCCGCCTTCAAGCACACGAAAATAGCATACTAATGAAACTAACAAGCACCCCACAGAAGCTTGCATAAATAAGGTGAAAATCACCAACGGAAATTCATGCATGATAATTCTCCTTATCCTTTTGTACCGACAACTAGGTTCGGTTTGGTAATACTTGAGCTAGGTAGCCCGGCAATATCTGCATTCGAGCCATATTTTTTACGTAATTCGCTAATTAGACCGAACTCAATCGCACGCATAGGGCAAGAATCAACACACATTGGATTTCCTCCTTTTTCACGGAGATCAAGACAAGTGTCGCACTTAGTCATCATTCCAATACTGGCATCAAACTGAGGTGCTTCATATGGACAAGCCCACGTACAATAGCGGCAACCCACACATTTATCATGGTCGACTAAGACAACGCCATCTCCCTCTCGTTTGTGCATTGCGGTGGTAGGACAATGACTTACACATTGCGGATCATCACAATGGTTACAGGCAATAGACAAGTGCCAAGTCCGAGGACGTGGATACTCCCCCACTTCAATATCATACACACGGCGAAAGTTACGCCCGACTTCAAGGTCGTTTTTGTCTTTACATGCAACAACACAGGTCTTACAACCAATGCAAGTGGCAACATTAATATAAAATCCGACTTGTTTATCCATTTCTTATTGCCCCCTAAAATATAATACGCTGTGGAATTGCTGCATCTGGAACTAACTGGTCACCATGCCATTTTTCGATATTACATAGCATCGTGTTCCACCCTGATGTACCAAGCCCTGTAGGGACTTGAATGGTTAGCGTATTGTCGGCCCCCGCCATATCTATCCCTGTTTTTTCGTCAACATCGGTCCAACTGCCATGGGGTAGTGCGACCACACCCGGCTTCATCGTTTGTGTCACCAATGCAGGGCGCACAATCTTCCCTTGTGGGCTCGTGACCAACACAGTTTCACCGTGTTTAATACCTAAACGTTTCGCATCAGACGCATTGATATAAATTGGGCTTGGCCACTGCTCACGTAACCAAGGCACATTATCAAGCGTGCTGTGAGAGCGGCGTAAATAGTGTGGATTATAGATTTGGAATGGGTAATCCCCTTTCTCCTTCTTCGAGAAATCGCTAAAGCTAGCCTCGTAACCACTTGCAGACGGAATATACTCAGGAATTGGTGGTAATTTAGTCCAGCCACACTCATCGGCTTTTTCGACTAATGTTTGGCAGTAAATTTCAAATTTGCCACTTGGTGTTGGTCGTGGATTGGCCTGTGGGTCGCGAATGAAATCTTCATAGGCAATATAGCCATAGTTATCACCAGCCGTCCGTTTTACTTGGTATTTCCCAACAGTAAGAAATTCATTGAGGGTAATTCGCCCCTGTTGTGGCTTGCCTGTTACTTGCCATTCATCAATGTCCGCTTGAGTGATTGTGATTAATGGTTCTGTTGTCTTACCATCTTCACCAATGATTGTTGCGCCATTGAGTTTATTGAAAAATTGTTGTTTTTCCGAAACAGGAAAAACTTCATCGACATTAATACCTAGACGCTTACCTATTTCTTTGGCGATCCATTGGTCACTTCTCGCTTCATAAAGTGGTGGCGTTACATTCACCGCAGCTATCATAACTTCACGGTTACTTGGATTTAATATGGTTCCTTCACGCTCCCATTCAGTCGTCACCGGTAAGACAATATCCGAATATTTGGCGCAAGTATGCGGAACATACGCTGCGGTCACAACCAATTCCACATCTTTACGGTAGGCCTCAACGCTTTGCGAAATATTGGCTCGTGTTTGTAACGTGGCATTGAATGGATGAATGATCATTTGGATATTTGCATCGACATCTCCCACACCACGTTGGCGGAATTTTTTCTCTAATAATGCACGGTTAAGCTCATTGTGATTGATTTTTAAACTGACTGGGTTTGGTACTGAAGGTAGCCCACTTGCTCCCGCCATAACGAGCCGCGTGCCATTATTTCCAGCAGCGAAATGGCAACTAACCCCTGTCATCCGGCCAGGCCTTCCCATATGGCCAGTCATAAAGCCTAAGGTTGAGAATGCTTGCACCCACCCTTCACCATTATGAATTCGAGCAGGTGCCCAACCTGTAAGCAATGCGACTCGGTTAGTGCCACCGATTTCACGTGCCAAAGTGCGAATATCACTCACTGACAGCCCACAAATATTAGAGGCCCACTCAGGTGTTTTTGGCTCTCCCGTATAGGTGCCTAATAGATAATCTTTGAAGTTCCCTTTCGGGTCTGCACCTGCGGGCATATTACTTTCATCAAAACCAACTGTGCAACGGCGTAAAAAATCCCAGTCAATCAACGAACTGTCAGGGCTATCCATTTCTAATAGTGCGTACATAATACCCAGTGCTAATGCATGGTCAGTACCCGGATTGATGGGGTACCAATCTGCATCCATTAACTCTGCCGTCGTCGTATAACTTGGGTCAATGCTAATGAAGCGAGCCCCAGCTTTTTTTGCCTGATAATAATTATAGGTTGGGCTACCCGGGCTACTCCACGCTGGGTTTGCCCCCCACATCACGATCAACTGGGAGTTACGCATATCAAAACGGTCATTGGTACCAAAGGTATAAAATCCTTCAAGTAATCCTAAATGGGCTGGTGTTTCAAACCATGCTCCCCACGAGGTTGTTCCCCAATCCCCAACAAAACCCCCCGCTTTGGCGTAAACGTTTTGGATATCAACACCGTTACCACCCGTGATCCAAATAGACTCGTTACCATATTTTTCTTTAATACGTTTCGACTCTGATGCCACAATATCTAATGCTTCATCCCAACTGATGCGCACCCATTGGTCCCGTCCTCGTAAGCTTTTGTCCCCACCACCCGGGGCCCAGCCTTTACGCTTCATGGGGTATTTCAGACGATCCGCCCCAAAGACTTGTTTACGTTGTGAACGACCACGTAAACAACCTCGCTGTTGTGGGAAATCAGGAGAATCTGCAACTACATCATCTGTTTTTTGTCTAACAACGACACCATCGACCACCAATGCTTTATTAACACAGCGGCCACCACAGTTATGCCAACAGGCTACGGGTTTCCATTTCCCTTGAGTTACTGCATCAGTGGCTTGTGCAACTGCTTTTTCCTCCTCTGGTGTTGCCGCATATAATTGCTTACTCAGCGGTAACGTAGCCATTACTGATGCCGCTGATGTCCAAGCTATAAATGAACGGCGACTTAAGGCTATTTTCTGTCTTTCTGACATTGCTCTTACCTCTTCATTTTGTTTTATTATTATAAATTGACTAATTCATTGATTTTTTTAATATCATTGCGTAAAAAAAGTTCAAGTAATGAACTTAATTGACGATAAAATGCGGTTTCTGCATGGTTATACATTGAGCGGCAAAATGGCGTAATAAAAGCCAATAAATGGGTATTCAGGAATGTCGCAGACCCGAGTAATAATGCGTTTACTTTAGTCCAATCAACGTTTTCAGTTTCGCTATCAATAACTTCAGTAATACGCAGACTTAAATGCCACATAAAATCTAACTCATAACCAATATGGTCAGCGGCTTCCATATCACCTTCTGGCAAGTGAACGCCATACTGTTCATAAAAAGACTTCACTGCTAAGGTACTTTCTTGAAATAACAATTTGTCACGAGAAACATACGTTGATTCCCATGGCGCTGCCGGCGGGGCTTCTGGGCCAATAAATAAGCGAGTAAAATCCCAATGCAAATTTTCGAAATCTTCGTTATTGGCTTGTATCCGCCTATTGTTTAAGTCTTTATGCATCTCATTTATCGCATTTTTCATTGCAGGTAATGCTTCATCACAGGGGAATAACAACAACCCTGAATCACTTAAATAACTTAATAATTCTGGCGTCGGTTCCTCCATAAACAAGCGCCGTAATACGTCATAAGCAAATTGACGCGCATAAAGAAAATCTAAAATTTGGTCATCATTGGTCATAAATGTTTCCCTACAGGTCAGTCAATAAAAATTCAGTGGGTGTGGTGAGTTCAACTCGCACTTCTTTAATTAAAGGATTGCCCTGTTCATCGGGCTCAATAATGTGGGAAGTCAATGCAATAGGTAGTTTGGCTAGCGGGGTTAATAAGCAAATTGCTTCAGGATTAAACTGCAAAAATCCATGCAACAATTCTTGATGATAAGAAACGCCTGCGTTTTTCAATAAAACCGCCACTTTTTCACAATCGTCACCAAAAACTTTGGCGCTTTTAAAAAAATAATCCCGAGAGGAAAAAATATAATGCTTTCCTATTATTTGTTCGTTGTGTTCAAAAAAAGCATTACTTTGGTACACTTGCCCAGTATGCTTATTTTCTAAAGAGCAGTAGTGCACTCCAATAGATAACTGATTTTCTAGTGCAAATTTAAGAACACGGAGGCAGGCTAGTTCACTCTGTGCGACAGCTAATCCACCTGCATACCAATAGTTGTAATACACCTCATAAGGTGGGTTTTTAAGCATGAACCCGCGAGTTTGATAAGCCTCGCTATTTGTTAGTGGAAAGCAAAACTCTAATAAATTGATACCATCAATACCAATATCATCAAGCTGAGTAAGTAATTGATACATCTGCGGTTCTGTACCGGGGATCACGGGCATTTCCACCAT
This sequence comes from Providencia sp. PROV109, assembly GCF_033681625.1. NCBI lineage: Bacteria > Pseudomonadati > Pseudomonadota > Gammaproteobacteria > Enterobacterales > Morganellaceae > Providencia > Providencia sp. PROV109. The sequence continues at coordinate 2,194,550 of NZ_CP096320.1, read as the reverse complement.
TACAGTTGGAAAAATTTCGCGAGCTAAAGTAATGCGATGTAAAACTTTAGTAATTCGTTCTTTAGGATCATCAATTTTGATACTAAAGCGGATTTCTTGTAGACCAGCTTTAGCTAGAGCTAATGCCGTATTACGGTCTAATGGATCACCTGCTGTATATAAACGGCTATGAGCTAAAGGTAATTTCTGTTGGACTGCTTGGAAAAACGCAATGCTTTCTTGGCGAAAAAGTAAAGGTTCCCCTCCTGTTAATGCGATATGGGTAAGTGGATAGCCTTGTTCTGCTATCGCATCAACTTCACCAATAGCATCACGCATTTCCTCTTGAAATTCCTGATAATTTTCTTGATTTGGGTTAAAGCAAAAGTAACAATCGCGGTGGCATTTTAAGGACAAAAATGTCGTGTGGCTCCCTTCCCCTGTACGGCATTGTACACAAGCACTTGATAACCAATTACAATGTATACTCTTTCCATTATTCGCAAAAATTGCGCCTTTACTTTTTATATCTAGTTTGAGTTGTTCAATCTCATGTTGCTGTGCAAAAGGGTCTTCAAAATTAAGTCCATATTCGATAATTGCCTGCTGTGTTTGCTGTTCAATATCCAAATAGCGAATAGCATAACGCTTAAACTTTTGGTTATTTACTGTAGAGATTGTTCTATCTGTAATAGGATAGATCATAAATTTACCTTCAATTTATGAGCAAATAGTTCCTATTATTCGTTGAATTTTCAATTGGACTCAGATCGCAAATAATCAATTAATAGACGGGTATGACAATACCTGTGACAATTAGAAAAATGCTTATAAAGACTCACATCATTACCGATTAAATTGAAAATATTTTTTAAATAAGAAATATTCGCATTATTTTATTTTGATTTAGTATTAATGGCAGTATAAGTTAGTGGCATTATATGATGTTGCGCAAGATCAAAAAAACTTTCCTTTCATTATTTATATATCAACCAATTAGCTGATACTGCCAGCATAGCCAAATTATTACTCAGCAACGTTCTCATTATATGAGAATAATCTCATCAAATAAGTCGCTATATAAAAACTAAATAGCCAATTAGACAATACTAAAAAATAAAATAAAACTAACCTGTTAACATTAAAATAATCATAATAATATTTCAATTTGTAAAATTAAAATTCAAAAAATGTTCATCCATTCATTTTTGTATTATTATTTATTTTTATCTTATAAAAATAAATCTCCCCAACAAATAAAGCATAGTGACTATTTATCCTTTTTATCATATTTAATTTATATAATTAAAATTAATCGTTAAGCATTTTCAATTTGTCACTATCGTTCTATTCGCTATTATCATCAAAGTGGTAAAGCATAAGTAACCTTAACCGTTTCCATTGGTACCTCCGTCTTAATACTTTGAATACTGCTAATTTGTGTTAAATGATCCGCATGGAAACGACGATATGAAGCTAAGTCTTCCGTCACAATACGGATCAGTGCATCACATTCCCCAGCCATTAGATGACATTCGACGACTTCAGGCATCTGTTTAATGTCTTCAACGAATTGGTTGATGGTTTTAGCATCCTGTGTTTTAAACCAAATACGAGCAAATAAAGAAAGGCCCGCTCCAATTTTACTGCCATCCAACACCGCTACATAACGTTTGATAACCCCAGCCTCTTCAAGTAATTTCACGCGACGTAGGCAAGGTGACGGGGAAAGCCCCACTTCTTTAGCTAATTCAATATTCTGAATTTTTCCATCTCTTTGTAATACTTGTAAGATATGCCTATCAATGGCATCCAGTTTTAGCCTACTTTCCTTCATTGGCATTCCCCCTCAATTTTATATTAATTAATGATATTAAATACCAATTTTTGTTTGTTTTAAAGCAATAAAAAAATCCAATATCATTGGATTATCGCTATAATTTTATCGCTACTGGCCAGTTGCGTGAAAATAACAATGAACAATAATGAGGAATTGAAATGGAGTTACAGAACTTACTCTTATTTAGCGCAACCGTGATCCCTTTAGTCTGCACACCAGGCCCAGACATTCTATTTATTTCCGCACAAGGATTATCGGGAGGAACCTCAGCGGCCTTGAAAGCGAATTTGGGTATTATATTGGGTTATGTGGCACATGCGATTCTGGCTGCACTTGGTTTAGCGGCGATTGTTGCAGCTTCACCCATGATTTTCCACACCATTAAATGGGTTGGGGTCGCTTATGTCACTTACCTTGCTATTCGCATGGTGTTATCTGCAATGAAAGCCGGAGACTTAAGAATTCAAACTGTGTCAACAAAGGCGGTCGTGGGTAAAGCATTTTTAACTAGCTTTCTTAACCCCAAAGGGTTACTGGTGTATTTTGCTATTTTACCGAATTTCATTAAGCTAACAGAAAGTGTCGCTGTCCAATCCTTGATACTTTCAGCCACTTTTATACTTTCGTGTGTCGTGATCTACGGCGTAATAGGTGCATTATTTGCATCCATGCATAATAAACAAGCTTATAATGATAAAAAACGTCGTATAACCGAAGGTGTTGCAGGTGGAATGCTAACGCTAGCCGCTATCGGTTTAGCAACCAGTTAGCGGGGTAATAACTCAATCCAGATTAACTTGCTATCGGTGCTAAGTGGTTTTATATCTCCTTCACCGATATCAGGTAACCACCACGCTCCTTGTCCTTGCGCCATATGATGGCAATTTGCCCCTGAAATTTCCCATTCGCCATTGAGCACGTAGACTAACCCCGCTTGGTTGGCGGGTAATCTACAATCTTCAGTGATGAAATAGTTTATAGCCACCCACCTATCATCTCGAAAAATAAAATTCATTAACTTAACTGATGGCTCTGAGACTTTTACCGCGCAAAATTGCTGAGCTGAAAATTGGGCGTGATCACCTGCGCGCTCTAGGCGATGCTCAAACGCTTTGGTATCGGTTAAAAGAAGCGGCTGGTCATTCAACAATACCACCAGCCTTTCCCCTTCTGCATAGCGCTTTAAATAGCTATCTTGGTTAATGGTTGCAATGCTTGCGCGTAATGAATAGTCCGATGCAACCGGCCAGCAAAACACTTCTTGGCTGGCCCCCGCACCATCATTCCAATCAAGGATAGGTAATTCCATTATGTCAAAACATTTTATTTTCACATTACCTCCCGTCTGTTGCTGCTAACACATTTAGATTTATACCTAGATTGGCAAAGTTAATCTTTCAGGGCAATGAATTAACGACGATAATGTGACTAATCACGCCTCTCATTGATTAAAAAGTGACATAAACGACCTAAAGTTTTCATTGCTTCCTCCACCCTCTCATTCCATGTAAACGATGCATTAAGACGAAATGCATGGTTAAACTGGTCACTTGTGGAAAACATGCTCCCCGGCGCGATACTGATCCCTTCTTTTAGTGCGAGTTGATACAACCGAATTGCATTAAACGGCGGTTCAAACTCTAGCCATAAAAAATACCCACCTTTTGGTGTATTAACTTTTACTGACTGAGGCATGTATTTTGCTATTGCACTCAACATTTGGTGCTGACGCTGTTCCATCGTTAAACGCAGTTTACGAAGGTGGCTGTCATATCCCCCTAATGATAAGTACTCCGCAATAGCTAATTGCGTGGGAACGCTGGCAGAAACGGTACTCATCATTTGTAAATGTTGAATTTTTGTCGCGTGTTGGCCTGCAGCCACCCAACCCACACGATACCCCGGTGCTAAACATTTCGAAAATGAAGAACAATGAAAGAAATTACCTTTAGTATCAAGTGCCTTTGCGGGTATTGGCTGTTTGCTACCAAAATAAAGTTCCCCATAAACATCGTCCTCAATTAAAGTAATTTGATGCTTATTAAGGATATCGACCAGACGTCTTTTGTTTGTTTGCGGCATCGTTCCGCCTAATGGATTTTGATAATGCGTCATTAGCCAACAGGCTTTAATTGGATATTTGCTCGCAATATCCTCTAATGCGTCAAGATCAATACCAAATAACGGGTCTGTTTTAATGGCAATGGCCTTAAGTTTTAACCGCTCAATTGCCTGAAGTGAACCATAGAATGCAGGAGATTCGATAACGACCCAATCCCCGGGCTGAGTCACCGATTGTAAACTCAAGACTAAAGATTCCATTGCCCCTGCTGTAATCACGATTTCATCCGGAGCGACATGGATCCCTTGGGTTGCATAACGCTGAGCAATGTTACGACGCAGTTGTTCATTACCAGGAGGCAAATTAGCCGGGGTATTAAATTTCGATAAGCGCCTAGCAACAGACGCAAGAGACTTCGCGAGTTTTGGATCATCCAATAAGGCGGGTTCTGGAAATGCAGAGCCAAATGGGATAATATTCGGGTCCTTACAAGCTTGTAGGACACCAAAAATAGAGGCATTAATCTCTACATTTTCATTCAAATGTAGCCCTTTTCCTCCTTTTGCGGCAGCAAATGCGTTATTGCGGTTTGCCACGTAATACCCTGATTGCGGCCGAGCAACGACCCATCCTTGGCTTTCAAGTAACTGATATGCTTGCACAACAGTCATTAAACTTAAACCAGACTGTTTAACACTTTCCCTCAATGAAGGTAATCTGTCGCCCACTTGCCAGATATTGTCTTCAATTTGCTGACGAATTTGCGCTGCTAATTGTTCGTATCTCGTCATAGCCGCCTCAACTGTTATAGTTAATATCCCAATAATTGTTACTATTATAGTTTATCGTCTCATGTTCTACTTATCCACACATTCACCTGACTTTTTTTTAACTATAAGCACAAAAAATTTTTCGTTGAATTGCGGTTATTTTGCATTCAGGTGTGAGCAATTCCTTTTGCTAGAGATTAGCGCCTCAATTGCTCTCATCAAAACGTTAAATATTGCGTGCCATTAACATATCCACTCAGGGGTCAATATGTTTGGACTAACTGCGCTGGAACTTGCCCGTATACAATTTGCTTTTACGGTCTCGTTTCATATTATTTTTCCAGCCATTACTATTGGGCTAGCAAGTTACCTTGCGGTGCTACAAGGTCTATGGCTTAAAACTCGTGACGAGGACTATATAAAACTGTTCCATTTTTGGTCGAAAGTTTTTGCGGTTAATTTCGGAATGGGCGTTGTTTCTGGATTGGTGATGGCATACCAATTTGGTACCAACTGGAGTTTCTTTTCAGATTTTGCGGGTGGAATTACCGGCCCATTGCTCACGTATGAGGTATTAACCGCGTTCTTTCTTGAAGCCGGTTTCCTTGGTGTCATGCTGTTTGGCATGAACCGAGTGGGTGAAAAACTGCACTTTTTTGCCACCTGCATGGTTGCATTAGGTACCATCATTTCCACTTTCTGGATTTTGGCATCTAACAGTTTTATGCAAACACCGCAAGGTTTCGAAATCATCGATGGGCGTATCGTTCCTGTTGATTGGCTTGCGGTTATTTTCAACCCATCGTTTCCATACCGTTTATTGCACATGACCACGGCTGCTTTCCTTGCTGCGGCATTCTTTATTGGTGCTTCTGCGGCATGGCATTTACTCAAAGGCAATAAATCCAGTGCCATGAAAAAAATGTTTTCCATGTCCCTGTGGTTGATTTTAGTGTTAGCCCCTGTTCAAGCTTTAATCGGTGATGCTCACGGCCTAAACACACTTAAACATCAACCTGTTAAAGTGGCTGCAATGGAAGGTCACTGGGAAAATAAACCTGGAGAAGCCACTCCGCTTATCTTATTTGGTATACCAAACCAAGAAAAAGAAAAAACAGAATTTGCTATCGAAATCCCTTATTTAGCAAGCCTGATTTTAACCCACAGTATCGACAAACAAGTGCCTGCGTTAAAAGAATACGCGCCAGAAGATAGGCCTAACGTGTTTATGGTGTTTTGGTCATTCCGCGTAATGGTCGGGCTCGGCTTATTAATGATCGCGGCTGGAGTCTGGGGTTTATGGCTACGTTATCGTAAAAACCTGTATGAATCCAAAACCTTCCTACGCTTTATGTTCGTCATGGCTCCTTCTGGTTTGATTGCCATTTTAGCGGGTTGGTTTACAACAGAAATAGGCCGTCAGCCATGGGTTGTTTATGGGCTACAACGAACCTCTGATGCGGTCAGTGCACATGGTGAAATACACATGAGCATCAGTTTAATCGCCTTCTTTGTGGTTTACGGTGGGGTTTTCGGTATCGGCTACATGTACATGATGAAATTAATTCGTAAAGGCATCGCGGAGGACGCAGCTCATGGGCATTGATTTACCTCTCATTTGGTTTGTCATCATCGTATTTAGTATGTTGATGTATATTGTTATGGATGGGTTCGATTTAGGCATTGGGATCCTTTACCCTGCGCTAAAAGATAGCCAAGACCGTGATCTGATGATGAATAGCGTTGCCCCTGTGTGGGATGGCAATGAAACTTGGTTAGTTTTAGGTGGAGCCGCTTTATTTGGCGCCTTTCCTCTCGCTTATGCGATTGTCCTTGATGCCTTGTCAATTCCGTTAACTTTCATGTTATTGGCCTTGATTTTCCGTGGTGTCGCCTTTGAGTTTCGCTTTAGAGCAGACGAATCACACCGCCGCCATTGGGATCACGCCTTTATTTGGGGTTCAATTTTTGCCACCTTTGTTCAAGGTGTGGTAGTTGGTGCCTTTATCCAAGGCTTCCATGTGGAAAACCGTGTTTACATGGGGGGTTACTTCGATTGGTTCGCGCCTTTCCCACTATTTTGCGGATTTGGCCTCGTGGTCGCTTATGCACTACTAGCTTGTGGCTGGTTAATCATGAAAACTGAAGGCCACTTACGTAGCACAATGTATCGCGTTCTAAAACTATTAACATTACTGATGTTAGCGGTCATTGCAGTAATCAGCTTCTGGACCCCAATGTTAAATGAGGCAATCTTTGAGCGTTGGTTCTCACTGCCGAACCTGTTCTTCTTTTTACCTGTTCCGTTACTGGTATTAGCCTGTACTTGGTTGATCCTAAAAAACGCTAAGCGCCAACAACATGACAGCGTGCCATTCTTAGCGGCTTTAATGTTAATTTTCCTTGGGTTTACTGGTCTAGGTATCAGCATCTGGCCAACGCTCATTCCACCTGCAATAAGTTTCCGTGATGCCGCAGGCCCATCCGAAAGTTTAGGCTTTATGTTAGTGGGTGCGTTATTCATTATTCCTGTTATTTTGGTTTATACCTATTGGAGTTACTATGTCTTCAGAGGAAAAATTACCCCAGAGCAAGGCTACCACTGATAGCGTGAGTGCCTCTCCTTGGTGGAAAAAACTCGGTTGGATGGCCATTATCTGGTTCGGAAGTGTACTTGCTTTATTTGCATTTTCGTCAGTGTTTAAATTGATGATGACCGCCGCTGGAATGAAAGTGAAGTAATTTACCGTTCGATATGCCGTATGCTAAAAATCATACGGCATTTTTATTAAAATTAACGATTCATCACCGTGAATTGCCCTCTCTACTGCTGAAAATCTCTCTATATAAATATCCGCCCCCAATCATCCGCTAGCGGTTGCAACTTGCAAGTTTATTCATGATAATGATAATAATTACCATATAATAAAATTATCATTAATAAAGGAGATCGTCCGTGGCCACTGAACAACCTGTTGAAAAAAACATTTACCGCCCGGCTCCACCACAGCTCATTCAAGTCAAATCCATAACCGATATCAGCCCATCTATTCGTAGTATTACTTTCACCGGTGAAAGACTCAATACATACCCAACAGATTGTGAAGGTGGGCACCTGAAAATATTTTTAGCCCCTGATTTAATCAGCCAGCCCGCACTCCCTATCCTAAGTAAAGAAGGCCGTAGCTGGCCAGAAGACAAACCTCGCCCATTTGTTCGTACCTATACCGTCAGAGCCATCCGTCCAGAAGTTAGCGAGATAGATATTGAATTTGCTATGCATGATGGCGCAACTGGCCCTGCATATCTATTTGCTCGGGATGCAAAACCAGGAAATTGGATGGGAATTACCAACCCAGGTGGCCCAGACCCATTATTACCTGCCAGACAACATTACTTCATGGCTGGTGATTCAAGTTCCCTACCCGCTATCGCCGCATTATTAGAAAAAATGCCAGCGAATGCCCAAGGCAAAGTTGTACTACGATTAGATAACCCAAAAGACGTAAGAGAACTAAAAAAACCTGAACAAGTTGAGGTGATTTGGGTTTGTGGTGATATCACCAAAACCGCTGAATTAATTAGCACATTTAAGTCTTGGGACATCCCAAGCAGCGACTGCGCTTTCTGGATTGCAGGTGAAGACCAAATTATTCGTGATTTGCGTCGTTATATTCGTCGTGAAAAAGGTTTTGGTCGTGATGATATCTATGCGATCCCTTACTGGCGATATGGCTATGATGAGGAAGGTTACCATCATGAGCGCCATGCTGTAATGGATAATCCTGACGATTAACCTCACTTCAAATATTTAGTTCGCTTATTGGTTTATAAATTCTAATAAGTGAACTTATTTCCTGATCTTGCCTGTCTCCACCAAGTTGTTAGCCATTATATTCCTCAACAATAAACTCCCTAAAATACTTTTCATACCTATTAATGTTATGTTATAACATAATGGTTTTTTATGGTCGCTATATTCACTACAAAAATAGGAAAACCACTGTGTACAAAATGGCAATTTTAAAAACTAGTCTTTATATTGCATTAGCTCTCACTAGCTATACTGCTGCTGCTCATGGCTCACATAGTCACTCCCATCCACAATCAGAGAAAGCGCTACAAGCTTCAAAAGGGATTTTTGAAGATACTGACGTCAAAGATAGATCTCTTAGTGACTGGCAAGGCATCTGGGAATCTGTTAATCCATTGCTATTAAATGGAAAACTTGATGAGGTTCTAGAAAGTAAAGCGAAGAAAAATAAAGACAAAACTGTTGAAGAGTATCGTGAATATTATAAAAAAGGTTATGCCACTGATGTTGACAGTATTGGTATTGAAAACGATGTTATTGAGTTTACTCAAAATGGTACTGTAAGTAGCTGTAAATATGACTACGCCGGTTACAAAATTCTTCATTATACTTCAGGAAAAAAAGGCGTTCGTTACTTATTTGAATGCAAAGATGCAAACTCAAAAGCGCCTAAATTTATCCAGTTTAGTGACCATATTATTGAACCACAAGCCTCGGGGCATTTTCACCTATATATGGGAAATGAATCTCAGGAAAAATTATTAAGTCAGCTAGAAAATTGGCCAACTTATTACCCATATACCCTCACAGATGAGCAAATCGTACATGAGATGCTCTATCACTAATCGGCTTCCTATATAGGAGTCTAACCTATGCCCCGTGGGTAAATCGCGGGGCATATAGTTAATAGCAATGCTAATTAGTGGTTATAAGCCAATAATGCCTTATGGCATAATTGTGATCTCACACAATCCTCTATAGTAAAATTCACCATTGAAACCATTTCATCACTACTAAAACGTTGTAATGCATCAGCTAACCCTGAAGACACACCTTCTGGTAAATCACACTGGGTCACATCACCATTGACTATCACCGTCACATTTTCACCAAGCCGAGTTAAAAACATTTTCATTTGAGTGACTGTGACATTCTGAGCCTCATCTAATATCACGACGGCATTTTCAAATGTTCGGCCTCGCATATAAGCAAATGGGGCTATTTCCACTTTAGCAATTTCGGGACGCAAACAATATTGCAAAAAAGATGCGCCGAGCCTTTTCACCAAGACGTCATAGACTGGGCGAAAGTAAGGCGCAAACTTTTCTGACATATCCCCCGGTAAAAAACCGAGATCTTCCTCCGCTTGAAGAACGGGCCTTGTCACAATGATCTTATTGATATCTTTATGAATTAACGCATCAGCCGCAAGTGCAGTACTGATGTAAGTTTTACCACATCCCGCTTCGCCATTCGCAAAAATTAATTGCTTATGTTTAATGGAATTAATATAGAGTTTTTGAGCTTCATTTCTGGGCAATATAGGGGATTCATCACGCCGTTCTTTTGCCATACCGATAGCTTCAATGCCAGTAAATTCAGCAAATGATGCGACGTTATTGATATCAAAACGACCTGAGCGATCTTTGCGTGATGAACGTTTCATTTCACGGCGTGCCTTTGTTGCAGCTTTCTGTCTACTCATAGTATTAACCCTTCCAGGTATCAGTGATGTCAATTCAAATGACGGACTATTCAAAACAGAGGCGAGCTCCCTTCAAGCTCAAAGTTAATATCAAATATCTATTATGTGGCTGTAACTCCATGCCATAACTCGGCTAATAAAAAAACCGGTTACCAATCTCACCATGGAAATCTCATGATGGAGTGGTAACCGGCTTTGTGTTCTCGTGTACAAACACTTATTTCCCATTAGTTTCTCCTGTAACAGCGATACTTTTAAACTAATGAATCTATGTGACAGTAATATGACGAACTGCAATATTTTTTGTGCCCCAATGAGTCCATGTTTTTATTGCAGTTTTCACTGCTTTAAATATAGCGTCATTTTTTTTGATAAAGCAACATTTTTCTAACAAAATTTTGGGCGTTTATTAAATTTTTTCGTTATCACACATAAAAACAAAAAAAGTAAAACCACAATAATCAGCTAGTTAACTATTGTGGTTTGAAAGGATAATTAGCGTATTTTACAATTTCCCGCTAACTCAAAACCTGCGGCTTTAGCCGATTGCTCGTCAGTGAAGATGACGGCATTTTTATCAGCGATGGTATTGAAGCTAGCGCAATGTGAAAAATGATATTTTTTAGAATTACGATTACCTTTAATTTCAACCGCATCTGATACAATAGATTTATCTTCTATTACTTGAGGCTGATTTAAGGGTGAGACTGGTGAAATATTAACTCCCTCTGCGCTATTTTTATGATTTAAATTCCATTTTTTCTCCCCTGTCACAAATGGGTTATGATGCCCCATTACCTTAGCGATTCGATTATCTCGCTTGATTTCCCAAGAGGTTGGAGGATATTTATTATCCCAAGCCATCAATAACTGTTGTTGTTGACGTGACATAGACAAGTTATAGCGGTCATGCATATAAAAATATACTCGGGCTACCTGCCCTTTGGCTTCATCTCTTGGCTCAAAGACTTTTTGTTTAAAATCAACTCGGCTACGGCACATTCCGTATGGATACGGTGTATTAGTGGATAATTGCCCAAAACTAAAATTGCTTCTATCACCATTCACTTCACCAATAGAAGGCGCTAAATTATGCATATCTGCTTCCATTCGGCCAAAAATAGGGTCACTAGACACACAGTTTTTCCGCCCCCCTTTTTGCCAGCATTGCCTTTGATGACCAAACACCCATGCTGGAACAATATGCTCCCATTCAATACGCTCAGCTCGGTTCTGTTGTTTACGCACTTGGTAGCCACAAGAGGCTAAGTCAACCTTTCCCCCGCTTTTTCCTACCCATTCCCACTGGCAACCACAATATATTGTTCCCTCTCCTTGATGATTTTGATCTGCATAAACCTGCGTTTTACTTAGCACTTTAGCTTCTGTAAACGAATTTGGTGCGGAAAATGAAAAAGCAGAGAAAAGAAATAATAGAATCGAAAAAATGAATTGATAATATTTGGACAAGCTAAATTGTTTCAAAATAACACCACTAATAAGAATATATGCGAAGAATTAATATAAATGCATTAGTTTTTCCTCTAACACATTAATGCATAAGAAGAAATATCACATATTCTAATCAAATAGTAGCATAAATGATATCAGAGATGACCCAATTTTATGGCTCACCATCCATATCGGAATTTATGCAGCTTTAATAGGATATCTAAGTCTTATTAGTAAAAAGTAAAGTATGACTTACTCACATAACGAGAATGCCAGTAAGCCACGCCATTAAAAATTACACGCTTGGTCTTTTGCGATATAACCATAAACCAGGTAAAGAAATACCAATAGACAAGGCTCCAACAATGAAAGAGGCTTTTAAGAAATTAGTCACTAGAACTTCAACTAATTCAGGGTCATAGCCAAATTGCGATATTTTAACGACTGAAATCATTGCAATATAGGCACTAATACCTGGAAACATTGGGATCACGGCAGCAACAGTAAACACTTTAGGATGAGCTAACCACCAACGCGACCACTGAATACCGATAATACCGATTAAAATTGCAGCAAGAAAACTTGCCCACTCAATTTGCAATCCTAATGTCATCAGTATCATTCTAAAGCCATAGCCAATAGCACCCAATAAGGCACAATATTTCAATGCCCTTACAGGCACATTAAATACCATAGCAAACCCTGCTGCCGGTATAGCGGCTAATAGCATTTTCTCACATAAAGAGAATAGAAATTCTATGCCCATTCTTTTAAACCCCAGATTGTCATTGCTAACACAACCCCAATACAGGTAGCCAAAGTGAGAAGGCTCGCCATTGTCCAACGCGCTAATCCTGTATTAACATGCCCTTTAAACATATCAGCGACTGCATTAATTAATGGAAAGCCGGGAACTAAAAGCAATACACTGGCAGCCATCGAAATTGTTTCAGTCACAGCCAAATACGGTATTTTCAATAATAAACCTGAGACCGTGGTAGCAACAAAGGCAGTAATACAAAAATTAATTAACGGATTCATTTGATGGGAAGTTAACACTTGCCGCACATACATTGCACAACCGCTGGCTAAAAATGTAATTAACGCACTCTCCCATCCACCTCCATTCAACCTACTAAAACAAGCACAAGATAGTGCCACCATCAGCACCATTAACCATCGAGGATAACGCAACGGTTTAATTGATAATAATTTCTTTTTTAATTGTTTTCGGTCTAACAAATGATGTTCGACTAGGATGACTGCATGCTGAACTTCAGTAACAACATGCATATTTATACCGCGGTCAATAATGCGTCGTGTTGACGTTAAGCAGCGACCATCAATTATAGTGGTTAAAACTAATGAATTAGATGAAATAGCACTATCGACTTGGCTTGCTCCAAGTGCAATACCCAAACGGGTCGTCAATTGTTCAACGAGCATACTTTCAGCGCCATGTTGCAATAACAATAAACCACACTCAATACATAGCCGAGTTACCTCACGTTGCTGATTAACAGGATCATCTTGGTCTGTTTTTTGCTCATTTAATACATGCTCTGTCATCTTGCCCCCAACATTGTGACAACCATTCAGATATCTACCTAAACATGTTAATCTTTATAAATATCATAAAGACAAATATCAGCTTAAATGATGATCTCTTTCAGGTAAATCTGTGATTGAGGTAACGTGATTTAAACTATTTCGTAAAATTTGTTATGTTATTTTCTTATTGAAGACAAATTGTAGGATTAACCATTCATGAATAGCCCTCTAACAGCTAAAACCCCAAAAGGCCAACGTCGGCATCAGGCGTTGATCACTGCAGCAACTGAAATTTTTCTGCAATATGGGTTTGAAGGCGCAACTCTGGATATGATTATTGAACGTGCTGGGGGCTCTCGCTCAACCTTATATAAAAATTTTGGTGATAAAGAAGGGTTATTTGCTGCAGTTATTGCATCAATGATTGATGATATTTTTCAAGAGCCCGACGAAAAAACACCACCACTGGATACGATTGAGTCCATACTTTCTTTTTATGGTTCTCGATTTTTATTGAATGTACTTAAGCCTGAATCCATTGGGTTATACCGGTTAATTTTAGGTGAATACAACCGTTTCCCAGAAATAACTCACGCATTTTTTGAGCAAGGTCCAGTAAAAAGCTATCGTCTGTTGACACAAAAATTGGCTTTGCTTCCTGACGTTAAAGTGGATGAAAAAACATTGTTAAGCATTTCTTCACGCTACCTAGAAATGCTAAAAGCAGATGTGTTTATCACCACTTTCTGTATTGCTGATTTCAAGCCCAGCGATGAATTTATTCAACAGCAAATTGCTATGTCTGTCGATATCATCGCCAGTTATATCCGTAAAATCAGTAAAACCACAGCCGACTAAGCTAGAACTGATTGGGCTTGTTCTTTGGCTGCCATGGAATTATTTGCGATTAAAACTTGAGGGCCGTACAACGCAGACAGCATGGGTGCCATTCGTTCCATTTCTTCTTGATCTCGCCCGTCAGGTTGTAGGGTAACAACCAGAGCACGACAATGTTGCTCCATCGCTTCTTTTGCATCTTTCAACCAACGACGTATATATTTCATGCTTTCCATATCTTCTAAGGATGGTTTTTCTTTTTTAACCACCGGAGGATATATCAATACAAACTCATTTCTTCTTGCCAATAGCATATCCATTTCCTCTAACCATAAACGGGTTTCATCCATCGTTGAAGGAAATACATTCATCTCACAGATTGGCCAGCTTTCTGTTTCTATCATCTTTTTGTTCATCATAATCATCTCTTTTGTCATCATTATTCAAAGTGTACTCAAATGTACACTTTTACATTGCACTCAGTCAAGAATGATTATCATTTGTGTTTTGCAAATTATGCTATTACCGCGAGTTACTAACAGGAATACTCTCAATATGCAGTAAAAATTTATCAATTAAAAACATTCACGTGTTCGAGTGATGCGTTTTTGAATATGGGATGTTATTCTGACGATATTATGAATTTTAAAAGCGAAAATATGATGAAAAAAACTCTTCCAATTGCATTTAGCCTTTTAATGGCTTTCGCTGCATTTAATGCAAATGCAGGTGCTACCTGTGATACGAGCTATAGTCATTTGTGGTGTATGAGGGGAAAAGAGGGTGGCGTATCCTGTTGATTGTTTCCTCCAAGAAATAATTAACAGTAGAGCGATACGCCATGACAAATATTACCCTGAATGTTCTTTCACAACCAGATGAAACTGGCACTGATGTGCTAACTGCTTTATTGCGTAATGGTGCTCGTCAGCTCATTGCGCAAGCAGTTGAAGTAGAGCTGCAGCAACTGCTGCAAGCTCATGAAGAACTGCGTTTACCCGATGGCCGCAAAGCTGTGGTGCGTAACGGCTATTTGCCTGAGCGCAGCATCCAAACGGGCATTGGCGATGTTGATATCAAGGTGCCAAAAGTGCGTGATCGTAGCGGCTCTGGTATTCGTTTTACCAGCGCACTGCTACCGCCATACCTCAAGCGTGCCCGCAGCGTTGAAGAGTTATTACCGTGGCTGTATCTCAAAGGTATTTCCACTGGAGACTACCAAGAAGCCCTTGCAGCCTTGCTGGGTGAGAATGCCAAAGGTCTGTCAGCTAACACCATTTCCAGGCTCAAGGAACGCTGGATTGATGAGCACCGAGAGTGGCGACAGCGCGATTTGAGTGACAAGCGCTACGCGTACCTTTGGGTTGACGGTATTTACAGCAACGTCCGCCTCGATGACCGTTTGTGCTTGCTGGTGGTGATGGGCGTGACAGAGCATGGCCGCAAGGAACTGATTGCTGTTGAAGAAGGCTATCGCGAGTCCGAAGCCAGCTGGCTTGAGCTGCTGAATGGCCTGGTTGCGCGTGGGCTTACGACCTGCCCAAAGCTGGCAACAGCTGACGGCGCTCTGGGCTTCTGGAAGGCTCTGAGCAAAGTATACCCGCAGACCAAACAGCAACGTTGCTGGGTGCATAAGACGGCCAATGTGCTCAACAAACTGCCCAAGGCAGTGCAACCCAAAGTAAAAGAAGCACTGCATGATATCTGGATGGCAGAGACGCGTGAGAAGGCTCATAAAGCCTTTGATATAGCGCTGGAAAGGTTTACTGCTAAGTACCCACGCGCAATGGAATGCTTAGCTAAAGACCGTGAGAGCATGTTGGCTTTCTACGATTTTCCAGCAGAACATTGGGTGAGTATACGCACCACCAACCCAATTGAATCTGCCTTCGCTACAGTACGTTTAAGAACCAGCAAAACCCGCAACTGCGGTTCAAGAAACACAACCCTAGCAATGGTTTATAAATTGCTGCAATCAGCGCAGAAGCGCTGGAACCGCCTGAAAGGATTTCAACTGCTAACCCTCGTGGTCAATAACGTTAAATTCCAAGACGGCGAACAAGTAATGGAGCAGTCAGACAGGAAAACCGCCTGATGCTCGTACACCAGATTTGACCATAACTCCTGTGATACTTATTTCAAAGAAATGAACGACCTGGTTAAGCAAGCTGAAGAACAATATAAAGATGAAGCCAATGCAGGTGAACAAATTGCATTAATGAAGTCACAATTAGAGGAAGCGAAAAAAGCCCTTGCTAGCTACCCTGATGATGCACAAGAGCAAGCTTGTAGCCAAGCACTTAAAGCAATTGAGCAAGCCAAAGAAGCGGTTAAAACCCCCTAGATTTGTTCGCTTTTAATAGACAAAAAATAGCCTGCTGAGCAGGCTATTTTATTTTATCGAACCACAAGAACCGAAATCTTAGCATAGGAAACAATCCCAGAAGCATTTGAACCTAATAAATGCGTTGAAATACTTGGATTGCGTGAGCCGATAACAATAAGATCAGCATCAATAGCTTCAGCTTCTGATAAAACTTTGTCTCTTGGTGAACCAAACTCAACCTTATAAGAGATTTTGTCTGACGGATAATCAATTTTTTCAATAATTTCTTTTAACTGTTCTTCTGAACGTTCAAGTGCTTTTTTAGCAAATGAGGACAATAAATCATAATGATAACTGTAGCTCATTGAAAATCTTGAAACATCCGGAACTGAGTGAAATAAGTGAATTTTCGCATCTGAAATTTTTGCTAAATAAATAGCATGTTTTAATGCATTATCTGTTAGTACATCTTCAGATATATCCACAGGAACCAAAATTGTTTTATACATATGATGCCCCTTATTAGTTATGTTTACATTTTTATTCAAGCT
The DNA here is from genome assembly GCF_033681625.1 of Providencia sp. PROV109. Classification (NCBI taxonomy): domain Bacteria; kingdom Pseudomonadati; phylum Pseudomonadota; class Gammaproteobacteria; order Enterobacterales; family Morganellaceae; genus Providencia; species Providencia sp. PROV109. Next base: position 2,177,663 of record NZ_CP096320.1, on the reverse strand, counting down.
GTATTATTGTGTATTTTTACAACTTGGTTATTAGGCGTAGCGGGTGAATATTGTCCTTTTACTCTTCTAAGTATAGTCTTACTACACTAAAAAAAGCTGTGAAGCCCCTTACTATTACAACAAAAATTATTCTTCTAAATGCCATTTATGCAAAACGCGATGAATAAAAGGAGTTACGATTAATCCAATACTGATAATAAAAACGCTTTGTAAAAATAGACCATAAATAGCAATAAAGAAACGACCTCCTCGTGTAATAGGAGCCGGCTCAATAGCTTGTCCACTCAACATAGACAACGCATTAAGCATTGACTCAACAACTGAGTGACCTTCAATAAAATAAAAACCAACTATACCGGGTAATAAGCCAAGAAAAAAAATCAAAAGTGCGAGTAAATAAAAACGCAAAACTCTCAGAACAAAGTGTTCAACACGCAGTAATTCTTGCGAAAACTTTTCCATATTGACTCAAACTCACCTTGTTATAAGTAAGATCAATTAACTTGAGTACTAAAATTAATTAAATTGGCAATATAAATAATCAAATAACAAAGAACCCACCCGATGAGCAGGTTCTTCTCTAATTATTAACGTACAACCAGTACTGATGTTTCCGCGTAGCGCACTATTCCCGCGGCTGTTGACCCTAAAAGATGAGTTGTAATATTTGGACGACGAGAACCAATAACAATAATATCTGCATTAATGTCTTTTGCTGTATTAATCACTTCATCTCGCGGGGAACCAAACGTTATAGTATAACTAACATCATCATGAGGTAAGTCAATTGAATCCATTAACATTTTCATGTCTTCTTCCGCTTTCACCGTCGCACGGTCTTTGATTTCCATGTAACCTAAGGCGTACGCATTAATAATTGCTGAAGAAATGGGTAAAACATGAATAAGATGAATTTTAGCACCGGATTGCTTTGCAAGATTAACCGCGTGACGGACTGCTTTACTGGTTAATTCATCTTCTGTTAAGTCGATAGGGACCAGAATCGTTTTATACATAACCCCTCCTAAAATAGTTAAAATGAAGTTCTACAACAAAATTATAAACAATTACTAATAAATGTCTCTTATCCACAAAGATAAATGAGATCTCTAACTACAAATAAAAACAAGCTATTCCCTTAGCCATGGCGTTACAGTTAAACCAACTAACATACCTTCAGGACTTAATAACCTTGTGACTGTTTGCCCCCAAGGTTCCATTCGGTTATTAACTAATAAGACATAACCTTCTTTAAGGCAAATTTTTGTAATTTTTTCAATGTCTGAAACCTCAAACTCCATCCAGCTTTGCGGAGTAGGTATGCTTTTAGGCCATTCACCTTGACCAAAACACGATTGAGCGGCTTGCTCTATAGGCCAAAGTGCAAAATGTTTGACACCTTCTAGCCCTTCTTGCTCACAAGTTAAATATTGGCTCCCTTCTTCAATTGGTTTTAAAGGTAGCTTTAACAACTCAAGATAAAAAGAGTGACTTTTTTATAATCTGTAACTATTGGTCCAAATCCTGCAACAAACAATACATCAGAGCTATCTTGTAAATGTATCATCTCGCGTTCCTATAAAGTAATGAGATACTAAAAATTTACTGTTTAATAAAATAGATAATGACTTTTAACATAGAAGATAATTAATCACTGATTGTATTCGCTGTAGATATCATCTTTTCAACCATTCTTTGAGCCTTCAAGCCCTCTTCGCCACTGACCAACGGTTGAGTTTGATTTGAAACAGAATCAATAAAATGGCGAATTGCACCATCAAAGCCGCGTTGAACTAAAATCGAATCCCAATTAGCCGGTTTTCTCTCGCTAATCCCAATGGCATTTTCGCTCCACCAATGGTTCATATTGGTTATTTGGTGAATACTGTCTTCAGCCACCACAATAAGTTGCTCTTGTTGGCTTCCTGCTTTGCGATGCATCGATGTTGTTAGCCAACTTTGGCCAGCTTGCATATGGTGCTCTGCATAAAATAGCTCACCAGCATTTGTGTTATGAATACTACCACTGATTAATTCTACATTTTTTTGCGCTATCCACATTACAGTATCAACAACATGCAAATAATCATCTAATAACGTAAATCTAGCGTCATTCGGCCCTACGCTGTTCATACGGTGCTTATCCATACGAATAGACGTGATATTTTTAATATCCTGTTTAACTGCCAAATAAAATGGCGAGAAGCGGCGGTTAAACCCAACCATTAACATTTTCTGGCGTCGCGCTGCAAACTCAATTAATTGCTCGGATTGTTCAATTAATTCAGTCAATGGCTTATCAACATAGATATGGACGTTTGCCTCTAATAGCCGCTTGATTACTTCAAAATGGCTTTTCGTCGCACTATGAACAAAAATAGCATCACATTGCTGTGCTAGTGCGTCAATATTGCTAAACAGGGGGATTCGATAACTATCACAAACTAATTTTGCCTTTGATTGATTAGGAGAAAAAGCGCCAACTAACTCCCAATTTTCTTCTTTCGTTAAAACCGGTAAATACGCTTTTTGTGCAATAGAACCTAAGCCAACTACACCTAACTTTAATTTTCGCATCGTAAACACGCCTATTAATGATTAATCTGAGCAAGAATAATCTCATTAATATCAATTAAAAAATTTTTTTTGGAGTAATAACGTAATTTTAATTAGAAATAAATATACAACATTTTGTTTTTTATAAATAAAAAATAAAATCAAGTGAAGAATGAGAATGAGTAACTACATAAAAAAAAGGTTGATTTCTTAAATGAGAATGGTTATCTTTTACTTCGTGAATACTTGAGTAAATCACTCAGGTTTATCACAAACGACATTGCTCACATTGCTTCCAGTTTAGCAGGCCAACTTTATATGTTGGCCTTTTTTTTGTTTAAAATTACACACTATTTTCTGCGTATTGCACTACTAAAGCTCCATGATTTCAAATGCCCAACATACGCTAGACGCTGGGTTGGCATGAAAGTTGGCACATCACCTGTACGCATATGTAATATATCCGCAGGTGTTATCCACGATGAGTTACCTTCAAATAAGGGAATACCTGCATATTTATAAGCATCGAGGACAAACTGTGAACAAAAGAAACCATTAGCTTGGTCTATATCATCGCCTAATTGAACTTTAGCTAAAGTTTTTAAGCAAAAATTACGTATCGTTTCACCAATTAATGGAAGCTCACATACCCTTTTTGTGATCATCCAAGGCGCTATCATCACAATACCTTTATAATTATATTTATTTCCATTATTTTGAACTGAAAACTCGCGTAATTTTTCTGCATGCAATGATGTTAAGCCTGTTTGCCTCAGCACTACCATGTTGTTAGAGTCTCTCACTGCTTGGTCTAATGTAATGATCCTAACGCCACTTCCAACAGACTCAGCTACTTCCCCCAACCCCAAGTAAATAGATGCGTGACTTACCCCACTAATACTAAATAACCGAATTCCCCATGAATTTAACCCTGTAGCAGAAGATAAAAGAATATCGCCTGGCAACATGTCAGAAACCGCCAACGGCTCAACAGAATCCTTGATAGGAATCGTGTTTGCGTGTTGAATATTAAAATTTAAGCGATTAGTTTCTTCATCTGATTTGAATTGAGTTGAACACCCTGAAAGAGAAAAACAAAATAAAAATAGCAGGAAACAATAAAATTTCATTCAATAACACCCGATAGTCATCTTTCTTTTTAGTTTTTAATTAATGAAGATAATATCGCTTAATCTATTTTATGACTACTGTTTATTTCTATAATAGAAGAGTTAGAATATTACTCATATGAGTGGTGCATATTGAAATGAGCTAACGTAATCTAATGAAAAATTAGTTTTAACAACTTAAATTTAACCCTCTAGTAAACACTAGAGGGTTACATACATTCAATTAACTAATAACATATTCTGGGTAAAAAACGGTTACTGAATGATATGTCTTCTTTTCTGTCGCTTTATTCTTTTGTACTGCAACTGTAGTATTATCTTTAGAACCAAGCGAAACACGTATGTTTTTTTTAGAGCGACTTAATTTATAAGGCATACCTAATAAACGACGTGCATTATTATTACTAACCATTATCGACTCCTTAAACTACTAAATTAAAATTCATTAAAAAATGAACATCAAAAAATATAGTCATCGTTGACCACAAAGGCTTTCTTGTTTCATAAAATGACAAAACAAAATGTAACTCTTTTAGTATAGCACTAAATCACCAATATATAATCCAGTTTTATTTATTAATTTCTATCAGTTATCATTTTGCTGGTTACAGCTCTTCATAAAATAATCAAATTATAGTGCGTTAAAAATATTAGCATACGTCGTTCCCTACTCAAGTGGTGAGGCAGGACTTGAGCATTTATCATTCCAAATTTGGTTAACCTGTTCAGGCAATAATATTTCATGTCCTCCATCAATAAATGGAATTGAAATATCCATGCGACCTTCATCATTAGTATAAGCTTTAACAATAAAACGCTTAAATCCGTCAGGCTTATCATTTTTATATCGATAAACCTCCCCACAAACATAACCTACCTTACCATTATCTGCAGTGTAACGAGAAAAATGATATTCAATATTTCTAAACTTTGCTGCTTGTGGGTACGCTAGAACGTCATAAACATTCTTTTTCACTTGCTCAACTAAACTTAATTGAGTTGGTTTCATATATAGTGCTCCTAACAAAAATGCAGCACCAAAAATGAGTATCGCAATGATTACTTTGAAAAAATTCATTTTTATTCTCGCCATATATGACCAACTTTTTAGAAAAAATATTTTTTACGATGATAACCAGATATCAATTAAAATCCATCTTTAAAACGTAAATGTTCTTATATTTATCCTTTTTTAATTTAAAATATGTTAAATATAAAAACCCTTCAAAAAGTAATGTTAAGTTGTGTTTAATATTACAACTGTTTTTTACTTTTAATCATCTAGAAAATTTTTCTCATACTATTGTGTTCTTTTAGAAACTATCAGTATAGTAAGGAAAACATTACAATAATAGGAACTAAAAAATGAAAACAATAGGCCTTATTGGCGGCATGAGTTGGGAATCAACGTTACTTTACTATCAACAGCTTAACGAAGGTATCAAACAACAACTAGGTGGCCTGCATTCGGCTAAAATTGTTTTATATAGCGTTGATTTTTCTGAAATAGAACAATATCAATCTAGCGGGCGATGGGATTTAGCCGGCCAGTGTTTAGCTGATGCAGGAGAGAGTTTAAAGCTTGCAGGTGCTGATTTCCTTGTTCTTTGCACAAATACCATGCATAAAGTTGCACCACAAATTGAATCTCAAACAGGTCTTCCTTTATTACATATTGCTGATGCGACGGGTGAACGCATTATACAATCAGGTATAAAAAAAATTGGACTCCTAGGTACCGCTTTTACTATGGAGCAACCCTTCTATAAGCAAAGATTAATTGAAAAATTTAACGTGGATGTACTAATACCTAACCAGCAAGATAGGAAAATAGTTCATAATATTATCTATAATGAACTATGTTTAGGGATAATAAATGACAAATCTAAAAAAGAATATCAGCGTATAATGGCATCCCTTGTAGAAAACGGGGCTGAAGGTATTATTTTAGGCTGTACCGAGATAACATTACTAGTTAATCAGAATGATACGACCGTAGGAATATTTGATACTACTGCCATTCATGCTCAAAAAACAGTAGAAGTCGCACTATCTGTTTAACCAACATTAAATCCTTTCTTTAGTAACTATTGTTAAATATAGTCATTGTTAAAGAATAGTATCAAAATTAACATATTATCTAGTGCAAAATTTCATTTAATACTATTAAAAAGAATTTTGCACCCATTAAACTTCATCTTTAGATCATAATGTATAATAATATCTTTCCCTGTTGTTAATTATACCTGAGCTAATCTTATAAATATCATTTATACTTATTCACCTTAGTTCATCTATCTTAAATTTACAGATTATTACCCATTGAATATTAATTTTCTTCTAAGATAATAAAAAAATTTATTATCGAATTGACAATGGATCACTATGAATAAAAATAATGTTGGTAATGCCGTGTTGGGCAAATTTATTAAACAAAAACGTATAGAGCATCAAATTACGACAAAAAAAATGGCAGAATTAATATCTATCTCTGAAAAGTCATACATAAAATATGAAGATGGGAGCCTTTCCATATTCATTGAACATCTTATGGTAATATCTAACACATTGAATGTAGATGTTAAAACATTATTTGATACCTACGTCAACGCACAACCATGTACATAAGTATATTTCACTATCGTGCAAATTGTGCTTTACATTGAAAGAGTAAGGTATAGGCCTCAACAAGCAAAAATAAGCTAGATAACATACAAATATAACTTCGACACGAGATAAGAAATCACTATGAGCCAATCAAAAGCGGAGAAACCTCCCTTCTAATATCAGTAACATTAACTTATTAGAAGGGAAAATTATGAATTATACTAAATTTAATATAGAGACATGGTTACGTAGAGAACATTACAATATTTACGAAAAAACCATAAATTGTGGGTTTAGTTTAACAACTAAGATAGATATCACAAGCCTAAAAAGATATATAGATTCAAATGGTTATGGATTTTATCCATCAGTGATTTATTTATTATCACGGGTAGTTAATACCTATAAAGAATTTAGGTTTGCAAAAAAAAATGATGAACTAATTTTATGGGATGAAGTGCACCCTAGTTTTACTATCTTCCACAAAGATACCGAAACTTTTTCTTCATTATGGTGCAAGTATTCTTCAGAAATAACAACATTTATGGAGAACTACCACCAGCAATTAACGTTGCATAAAGATAATCTCGATTTGCACCCTCAACCACAGCAAGTTGAAAATGTCTTCTATGTGTCATCTTTGCCTTGGGTTTCATTCGACAGTTTTAATCTAAATATTGCAGATATTACTAATGTTTTTACCCCGATTTTCACTTTGGGAAAATACTATAGTGAGAATAATAAAATGTGGCTTCCTCTAGCTGTACAAGTGCATCATGCAGTTTGTGATGGCTTCCATGTAGGTCAGTTTTTAACTACTTTACAAAAGCTATGTGACGAATTAACCCATTAGCCTAGATTACTCTCAGTCATGAAGGAAGCTAGCCTTCCTTCATTTATAGGAAATTAACCTCGTTAAATGGATACTCTCATCATCTTTAATTCAAAAATAATAAGCTTATGTAAATGGCATCTCCAATAGCGTCACTTTGAATAAGATATTCCGTTGGAGTAATCACCATTTTAATGGTGTTGGCGAGTAAAGAAAAAATCAATTCAATAGGATCAGTTGCAGGCATGTTTCCTCCATATTTTTCTATACATTAAGTTCTCATTGGCGCTTATACAATAAGATAAAGGCTATAGCGAAGACACTATCCCCTAACAGATTTTCATCTTTTGATAAATCTCACTGATTAAAATTTAAGCATGGAATAATCATAACTTAAAAAACTGGGCCATTACCTATGGTAAGCTCCATTATATTGAATAATTATCAACCAAGGCTCTAGTTGGTACTCTTTAGCTCAAAGAGTTATAATACGTTCTGTAATTAAAGATATTAATTTCGATGTATCAACGTCAGTAATAATTTTGCATTTAGCTTCATTATACTTAGCTTTTGGGTCATGATTAATGGAGGTAGATGTGTAAGCAAAACTATGACCGAATAATTTATTAGACTCATATTCGATAGTAATTGAACCGTCAACACCTGAAAAAATTTCAGGTTTAATGAGGTATGCAATAACGCAGGGATCATGGAGAAATGGGTCAAACTCTGCATATCTTCGACACATTTCTGCAACAGTCTGAGCGATAAGGCCACCTTTTTCCAAAGGACTACACAAACCAGCCCTTATATCAGCCTTACTTGTTACATCCAAACCAAGCATAGTAATATGGCGTGCACTATCAAAAACGATATGAGCAGCATGAGGATCCACATAAAAATTAAACTCAGCAGCTGGCGTTATATTCCCCTGTGTAAATGCAGCTCCGCCCATGACTACAATGTCTTTTACATTATCAACTAATTTTGGTTCTTTGATGATAGCGACGGCTATATTAGTAAGAGATGCTATTGTGCATAATGTTATTTCACCTGGGTTTGACATTACCGTATCAATAATAAAATCTACGGCGTGACCAGAATAATTTGGATAATCTGATGCGGGAAGCAATACTCCAGCTAGACCATCAGTACCATGAACATGAGTTTTACTCCCACTTTTGGACATTAGTGGACGCTCACAACCTTTTGCTAGAGGAATATCCTGCCTATTTGCTAACGCAAGTAATTGTCGTGCATTATTGTGAACCTTTTCTAATTCTACATTACCTGCAACTGTGGTTATGCCTATTAATTCTATTTCTGGAGAAGCTAAGGCTAAAAAAATGGCCACAGCATCATCTACACCAGGATCACAATCAATTATTATTTTGTTCATTCTATTACTCCTTGATTTATATGTTATACAAAAATACCAACAATAGTCGCTGATAAACAACTGACTAAAGTTGAGCCAACAATCAATCTAAAACTATTTGATGCGATCATTTTTCCATGTTCTCGGCTTATACTTGTAACGCAACCGATAATCATTCCGATAGAGCCAAAATTTGCAAATGATATTAAAAATACGGACATAATTGCATCCGTTCGTGGTGTAATGCTTGTTAATTTCATATAGTCAATCATAGCAACAAACTCATTCGATAAAATTTTAGTCGCAATAATTGTTCCAAAAGTAACACTTTCATCCCATGAACTACCCAAAATGAAAGCTAAAGGTGAAAAAATATAACCAAGAATTCCTTGAAAACTAATTCCTAAAATATTTAAAAAAACATCATTCAGCATACTAATTAAGGCGACAAAACCGATAATTATGGGAACAATTGCAAGAATAAGCTTAAAGGCATCCTGCATGTGATCTGTCAATACCTCAAAAAATGAGCCCCTTTCACCTTTATTTGCCCCCAAAGGACAAGTTGTGATATTTGTGGGTTCACTTGGATTAATAATAGAAACAATAATAAAAGTACTAAAAAAATTGAGACTAACACCAATAAAAACATAGCGTGGCTCAACCATTTGTGTATATGCGCCTAGCAATGCAATATCTACTGTTGAGATAGTACATGCAGCAATAGTATACATCTGTGCTTTAGATAGCCTTGGAATGTAATCTTTAATTGATACATAAGCAGGCATCATTCCGACTATCACAGCGCTAATAGCGGCAAAAGACTCTAATTTTCCAACTTTAGATATTTTGTTAATTAGAAAGCCTATAGTATTAATAATTAAATCTAGCGCACCGATATATTTAAATATTCCAATTATAGAGCAAATAAAAATCAAAGGTAAAAGAGCTACAACAACAAAAACCATAGAAGTTTTACTGCTTATATCTCCAAAAACAAAATCAATCCCCTTATTAGCATAATTAATTATATAATGAATACCTGATGCTATACCGTCAAGAGTAGCAAGCCCAATGGTAGTATTTAGCATGGTAGACGCGACAATAATCTCCAATGTTAACAATGTTAGTATCGATGGAAGTTTATGTTTTATGTTTTTTTTACTAAAACTAAGCAAATATGCTATAAGAAAAACAAAAATTAGACTAAAAAAGAATATAAGGTATTTCATAAATATCACCATGTTAATAGATTTTAATTATGATTAGTTGATTTAATGTCTCCTTAACCCACTAATTAAAAGCAAAAAAATAATTTTTAATTTCAATATATATGACCTTGCTTAAAGGTACGATTTTAAGCATTTACATTCAATTTATAATTATATTTATAGTTCAAGCGCCAAACACCCAGGAACATAATAATTCAAATAAACTCTCGTAGTTTTTATTTTTAAACATATAATTCTTAAAATGTGAATCATGTCGCACTTGTAAGCCATGCTTAAAATAAAGCTTTTTCTTTTCACAAATAACTCAGAGCGTTAGTTATCTTATAATTTTTTCAATATCTTATTGTTATTAAGCGTTAATTTCTAATGGTCCTACAATTATACATTCACTCTATCTCGCTCTCTTTACCACTGCACTGGAAAACTGGCTAAGTTTAAATAGAAGAATATGTTCTATCTAAATATTATAAACATAGGCTTTATAATGCCCATATAATTCTTACCGTGATTAACAATTTATTAAGTTACTAAAATTCCTAGTGACTACTAAAAATATAAAATAGCCAGTGGGATAAATATTTATTACTTATCTACCCTGCTTATACTAAATAAGAATAAGAAAGACTCAATACAGCTATATTATTTTAGCTCAAAAATATATACTTTAGCCCCTAAAAAATGGAAAGTAATAATTGAAAAATTTATTGGTTCTGTATCTAGGCATAAAAACAATAGTATTGTTAACTCACATCTGAATAAGGCAGCTATAATTAGATTTTCTGACCTAAAACTTGCAGATGTCATGATGAAAAAGCTCAAATACTCAAGGGACATTGGGTTTCATGCACGAAAATTTATATTGCAGTAAATACGTTAAAACACTCAATATTATTAATGAAGAAACACACGAATGCTTAGTGATTTTGGTTGATACATCATTGCAGGCTAAAATATCATCAGAGCACTTGAAAGTTTAAATCAGCTTCCACCGGAGGCATATCGTCAACAGTTAGAAAACTCTATGTTTGTGTGTCTCTATTAAAGTGGGGGGACACCAATTTTCACCTATTTTACCGAACTGGTATCACTCTTCCCTCATGTTCTGCTATCATGAGCCTCTTTTTATAACTCTCGCTGATTAGGCTTTAAGCATAAAACAATAATAATTTAAAAACCAAATGTACAATTATCCATCAGCAACATAAACCCCAGTAGCAGAACCTATAGAATGACGACCAATAAAGAACAGTACAACTTAAATAAGTTGCAAAAAAGAATTCGCCGCGATGTTGGCCAAGCAATCGCTGACTTTAATATGATTGAAGACGGTGACCGGATAATGGTTTGCTTATCTGGAGGTAAAGATAGTTACACACTACTTTCCATCCTGCAAAGCTTGCAAAAAAGTGCCCCAATCCAGTTCTCATTAATTGCGGTTAATTTAGATCAAAAGCAACCCGGGTTCCCTGAGCATATCTTACCTGCATACCTTGATAAACTTGGTGTAGAGTACAAAATTGTTGAAGAAAATACCTATGGGATCGTAAAAGAAAAAATTCCTGAAGGGAAAACAACCTGTTCACTGTGCTCGCGTTTACGTCGTGGAATTTTGTATCGTACGGCTACTGAATTAGGAGCAACTAAAATTGCTCTTGGTCACCACCGTGATGATATTTTACAGACTATGTTCTTGAATATGTTTTACGGTGGTAAGTTAAAAGGTATGCCCCCTAAATTGATGAGTGATGACGGAAAACACATTGTCATTCGCCCGCTCGCTTACTGTCGAGAAAAAGATATAGAACGCTTTGCGCAGGCTAAAGATTTTCCAATTATTCCATGTAACCTATGTGGTTCTCAACCAAACCTGCAACGTCAAGTTATTAAAGAGATGCTACGTGATTGGGATAAGCGCTATCCCGGCCGTATCGAAACAATGTTCCGTGCTACTCAAAATATTGTACCGTCTCATTTATGTGATACCGAATTATTTGACTTCAAAAATATTTCTCATGGAGATGAAGTTATCAATGGCGGAGATCTTGCGTTTGACAAAGAGGAGCTACCGCTTCAACCTTTTATAGATGAAGATGATAAGCCCGACTTTACAGCAGAACGCCTTGATATTATTGAAGTTAAATAAACATTTATTAATAACCTCCTCGTATGGAGGTTATTTTTGCTCGGATTAGATGCAAAAAAAAGCCGATGTAAAATACATCGGCATTACAGTGGTCAATTATTCTGTATAAGAACTCAATATGAGAAAAACTACAATTATGGAGCACAACGTTCATCGCTCAACGTTGCATTCACCTGCAGGACTAATACTGCACTAAAACCTCAGTAGTTTTATTGATTTATCTCAAACTAGGTCCGGTTATCGCAAATAAGTCATCAATATTAGAGCCATCGGCTTTTTCTTAACCACCACAAAACGGTTCCAATTAAAACGGCTAATAAAACACAAAATACACTAAAGGCAAAACGGAACTCATTACCAGGGATCCCGCCTAAATTCACACCAAACAGCCCCGTTAAAAAAGTTGTTGGTAGGAATATCATGGCCATTAATGACATTGTATAAATGCGCCGATTCATCATCTCAGTCATCATATTCGTTATCTCGTCAGAAATAATCGCTGTACGTGCAATAAAACCATCGAGATCTTCAATACAACGTCCTAATCGGTCAGAAATCTCTTGAATTCGACGACGATTAGTTTCATCTAACCAAAGCAATTTTTCTGTTGTTAAACGGGAAAACATATCTCGCTGTGGAGCCATATAACGGCGTATCACAATAATTTGTTTACGAAGTAATGCTAATTCCCCTCTCTCAGGAATTTGGCTATTTAATATGAAATCTTCCATATCAATTAAACGCTCATGCAAAGAATCCGTAAAATCACTTATTTCATCTGTAATAGAATCAGCAACCTCAACTAACCAGTCACCTGTACTTTGGGCCCCGACTCCCTGCTTTAAATCATCAATAATAGAATCTAAGGAATTTACTTTTCGATGACGACTAGAAATAATTATCCGATTATTAATAAATACCCTAAACGCAACTAATTGCTCAGGCCGCTGGCCAGCATTGGTATTTAATGTTTGCAATGTTAATAAAATACCATCGCCAACACGAATCAATCGCCAACGTCCTGAATGCCCAGATAAAGCAGACTTAACTTGGTCATTAAAGAGATCTGATTGCTGAATCCAATTAAAACTTTGTGGGTCCTTATAATCATAATGAAGCCAAAACGGTGATTGCTGGTTTGCGCTAGCATTCACGTCGATAGGAAGTAACCCACCGTCTCCATTTAACTGAAATGCATGTACAGGATTTGAATTTTGGAATAAAGAACCATAAATCAGTCCCATGCAATATCTCCCTTTTATAATCAATACGGTATTTTTAGTCGAATAGTGACATATTTGTCATTATTTCAAGAATCGTTCTCACGATACATAAAATAACAAAAAAAAGATTGAGATTAATATCTCATAAAAACAGACAATTTCCCATAAATCACAAAATATCGCCATTTTTGCTAAATAACACTACATAATTGACACAAACGAGCAATAAAGTTCATGATGATTTTTTTATTATGAAAAGGTAGTGTTTATTCCTTTTTTGGTCCTCCTTCCCATTCTCCAGAGGAAGGAGCTTTTTTTCTTTCCTTTAGAAAAAGCAGCCCGTACCTTGCACAGGCTGTATCCTATTTTAATGTTTAATGATATAAAAACTGTGGCTATAAGCGACATCTTCGGGGTTGTTTATCGGGTACCCCTTCAGCCAAGGCTTAATTAAGCGTGCATTGGTATATTGGTAAATAGGCGCGATTGGAGCTTCTTTTGCAATGATTGCTTCCGCATTATTATAATAACGGTTGCGTAATTGTGCATTCGTTTCAATACTCGCCGACTCAATAACGCTATCATATGCAGGGTTATTAAATTTTGGTATATTGCCAGTATGTTGAGATGTAAGCAGAGACAAGAATGTTGAAGGCTCATTAAAATCACCTATCCATGATGCACGTATAACATCAAAATTTCCTGTATTGCGGCTATCTATATAAGTTTTCCATTCTTGATTTACTAATTTGACTTCAGCGCCTAATTTTTTCTTCCACATAGAAGCAATTGCAATCGCAATTTTCTGATGATTTTCTGAACTGTTGTACAACAATGTTAATTCTAACGGGTGATTTGGACCAAAACCTGCTTGCTGTAATAACACTTTTGCTTGCTGGTCTAATTCTTTTTGTGAGTAGCTATTGTAAAGCCCTTTTTCAGGTTTAAAGCCATCGGTGACATCGGGAGTAAAATAATTTGCAGGTTTTTCCCCTGTACCTAATACTTTATTAGCAATTAACTGGCGGTCAATCGCCATGGATAAGGCTTTTCTAACACGAACGTCATCCGTCGGTGCGCGTTGGGTATTAAATGCATAGTAATAGGTCCCTAATTGGTCTGGTGTAAAGACTTCATTAGGAATATCTTTCAATAATTTTTGATAGCGTTGTTTTGGAAATGATTCGGTAATATCCAAGTCTCCCGCTAAATAACGATTAGTTGCATGAGACTCTTGGTTAATCGGGACAAAAGTGACTTTAGTTATCACTGTATTTTGATGATCCCAATAATTTTTGTTTGGAACTAAAACAATTTTTTCATTAACCACTCTGTCAGATAAAACAAAAGCGCCATTTCCGACTAAATTACCTACTTTTATCCAGTCATTACCAAACTTTTCAACGGTTCCTTGGTGAACAGGAAATAAACTAAAATTAGCTGCTAATGAAGGGAAATAAGGTACTGGTTTATTTAAAGTAATCTTTAATGTATGCGCATCAACCGCTTCAACACCTAGCTGTTCAACAGGCAGTTTTCCATCAATAATAGCTTGCGCATTGTTAATACCTGCTAATGCTGCAAACCAAGCAAATGGTGATGATGTTACCGGTGAAACCAGTCGTTGCCAGCTATAAACAAAATCTTGAGCCATGACAGGGTCACCATTCGACCAACGACCATCAGTCCTCAGTGTAAATGTCCAAATCCGGTTATCTGTTGTATTCCAATTTTGGGCTACACCTGGGATGGGTTTTCCATGGTCATCCTGGTTAACAAGCCCTTCAAATAAGTCACGCATGACTTGCGCTTCCGTTAACCCCACTGACTTTACCGGGTCCAAAGAAGCCGGCTCGTCTTTTAAATGACGCGTAACTTCTTGGTTTTCAGCTAAAACTGTGCCAGTGGGTATCACCGCACTAATAGCTTGTGTAGTAAAAATAACTGAAGAAATCAAAACAGCTAAAGATGTGAATGAATGTTTATGCATTTTATTTTCTATCTTGTTAGTATAAATAAAGTTAACTAAAAGCCTAGTTAAATGATTTCAAGTGAAGGTGCTATTGTTAGCAATATTACTGCATTTACGTCTTAAGTTTCATTTAGGTAAATTAATTATTGAAACATATTTCCGTATATCCATAAAAAATAATAGATTATAGAGCAAAAACTCACTCAGTTTAGATAATATCAAACAGCGATACACTTGAGTTATTCTGTAGTTTATCTTAATTTATCATATGCTTTCATATTTCAGAAATCTACATTTCTCTTGTAATCAATTGATTTACCTATCTAAATATACACAAACTAATACTCGCATTATACAATAATAGCTATGCCCATATCCTTATCATTTTTCTGATCAGTAAATAATGACTAAAGAAATCAATACAGACAGATTTCCTTTTGTTACACTCCATAAGGCAATTTAAAAAGGTGCATAACAGAAAACGCAAGCATTGAAAAAGCTTAGTTGTTATATAATGATAATGCACCATACCCTAATAAAAAGTATGTAATATTACCTTACTTTGCCCCATGTAGAACTCAAAGTAAGTGATAAGGTTTCTGTATGAAATTTGGTCATTAGTAGAATGTAAAACTCAGCACTGTATAACTACTCATTAAAAAACCTTTAATCGCAAAGATTTTTTATTAGAAGTTAGATTAAGTTAACAGTGAATCACTTTATGAACGGGAGAAAAATTCATGTCGCAAACAGTTAAATTAAAAGGTAATGACATCACAGTTAATGGTGTTTTTTTACAAGCAGGTTCAAAAGCTAAGCCCCTTACCCTTGTCACCAAAGATCTCAGCGAAGCAACGCTGGAAACTTATGAAGGTAAAAGAAAAGTTTTAAATATTTTTCCAAGTGTAGACACTGGCGTATGCGCGGCATCAGTTCGCAAATTTAATAAGCTCGCAAACGAGTTGGACAACACGGTTGTGTTATGCATTTCTGCTGACCTGCCTTTCGCACAAGCACGTTTTTGTGGTGCAGAAGGTTTAGATAATGTCGTTATGCTATCTTCTTTCCGTAGTGATTCATTTGCTAATGACTATGGTGTTGCTATCGCTAGTGGTCCATTAAAAGGCTTAAATGCACGTTCCGTTGTTGTCTTAGATGAAAATAATAACGTTATTTATAGCCAATTAGTCTCTGAAACTACTGAAGAACCTGATTACGACAGTGCATTAAACAGCCTTAAATAAGCTTTTTATATCATTTAACTCACTGTAATTAGTAATGAAGCGGGAATTTTCCGCTTCATTACTCAATATAAAAACCACACTAATCTACGTGAGCCCAGTACAATGGCTGGTGATTCTTCGCATTAACAACATTCGCAAATAACTTATTGTCACTCATTATAGAGATCAAAGTATGAGAAAGCGTACTCAATACTTTTAAGGCTTGATCCTGAGTGACAGGGCAACAAGATGTCAAAATATCAATAATAAGGTCTCGAGGCTTATGGCCATTTTTCACCAATGCCTCCCACGTGAAACGATTTTTCTTCGTTAAATATTTTACTGCGGCTTTATTCATCAGATAAAGTTCAGCAGCTGAGGCAGCAGACTCAAACATATCATTTTTATAATGACTCTGGCTCATGTATTCGCGTAACTTACGATTTACAATGAAATTAATAGTGAATTGGTCCATGGCAACTCCTTGTAGGCTGAAACCCATCAGATGAGATTACGATACCCTAAAACAGTAGCTGTCTTTGTTATATAGCAGGAAAATTCACCAATTAGCAATAGTATTAGTAAGGTTTTGCCATACTAAACACGAGCTAAAAAAGGTACGTCTTTAAAATAACATTGAATTAGTGCCCTATTCTCATAGATTTTACCGACTGTTCGTACTACAGCATCTCGGCAATACTTATTCAAACCGTGGGTCGGTATTGCCGTTGCAATGCCAGAACCACTAAAAAACAAACCTATTGCTGTTAACACATAGGTTATTCTTTTGTTCATTTTAATTAGTTTTGCTCTTTTTTCGTATTGAGACCATATTCTCTTAATTTATTGGCAATTGCCGTATGAGAAATATCCAAGCGTTTAGCTAATTTACGAGTGCTCGGGTAATCACGATACAAGCGCGCTAATACTGACGCTTCATAGCGTTTAGTAATTTCATCTAGCGAACCATTGAGCGAATCTAAAGCCAGTGCGGGAGGATTTACTACATCAGGTAATTGGATATTCTCTGCTTCCAATATATTGCCATTAAGTTGAGTTAACCCTTGATAAAGGGCATTTCTCAGTTGCCTTACATTACCCGGCCAATAATAACTGCTTAAAAATTCGATTAGCGAAGGCGCCAATTTAGGCTCTGCAATATGAAGCTCTTTGGAAAAGCTGGCTACAAATGTCTTGGTTAGCGGTAGAATATCTTCTTTACGTTCACGTAATGGAGGGATGGTTAATGTGAGTACATTTAAACGATAATAAAGGTCCTCTCTGAATTTTTTTTCTGCCACCAATTCAGGTAGATTTTTCTGTGTTGCACAAATTACACGGACATTAACCTTAACTTCTCGTTCCTCGCCAACACGCCTAAATGTTCCATCATTTAAAAAACGTAATAACTTAATTTGCATTTGAGGTGACATTTCAGCAATTTCATCAAGCAATACTGTTCCGCCATTTGCTTGTTCAAAAAAACCTTTTTTACCTTCAACTGCATTTGGATACGCCCCTGCTGCATAACCAAATAATTCACTTTCTACGACATCATCCGGCATCGAAGCACAATTTAAACCTAAAAACGGTTCTTTTCCTCGCGCACTATGCAAATGACAAGCTTTCGCTAAGATATCCTTCCCAGTCCCTGTTTCACCAACGAGTAATAATGGCTCATCCAGCATCGCAACACGTTTAGCCCGTTCAACCACATTTGCCATGACAGGGCTAACAGCAATAATTTGTTCAAAACCACTGCCATCTACCTCAATAACTTGTTTACGTTGCTTATCTAAAATTTCAGCCGATTTCAACAGCAACACAGCTCCTGTACAATGGAGTTTACCATTTTCATCTGCCAAAATAATAGGAGTCACTTGCATCAAATAGTCTTGGCCTTTAATGACGACTTTCTCTGTATAAGCTTCTGGTGACTCTCGTTCAAACCAACGTACCAGCCCTTGGCTACCGACTAACTGAGAAAAGGTTTTTTCTCGAATTTTTGCCTCATCATAACCAAATAATTGCAATGTCATTGGGTTAACCAACTCAATATTTAGCTTATTATCAATGGACAAAACAGGTTCTGGAAATGAGTTTAATAGCGCCCAAACAGCTTTATGCTCTCTTTCTGAAGGCATAAAATAAATTCGGCGAACATCAATAACACCATTGATACGCCGTATTTCTGCCATCAATGTGCTGAATACCTGAAAATCCACAGGTGTAAAATTTAGGTAAATCCTACGTTGAGGAGATATTTCAATACCTTTTAAATCAATATTTTGTAGGACTAAAAGATCAAGTAATTCACGCGTTAAACCGATACGGTCTTGGCAGGTCACTTCGAGGCGCATGGATAGGAACCTTCATCAAAAAAGCCGAGAGAATAAAGGTATTTTAGCCTTAAACATTAAGGGAATACAGTGTTTGTGTCACAAATTGTTGACAGCTTGTAAGCTTCATAGGTATTAACAAATAAAATCACTGCTTTCCTTAATTTTTTAAGGCTTGAAATAACAATAAGCATATTAATCAACAAATGATGCTGCTGAGTGAGTGAAAACTGTCAACTCACTCTGCCAGCGATATTTCTTTACGCTTTATCTTTTTTACTGGGAATAACATTCTTTAATTGGCCAATTAGCTGATGACGAAAATCGGCTAAACGAGGCTTGTTTTCAATCCAAGGTAGTGGTCGGCATAATTCCATCGCCTTAATACCTAAACGTGCAGTTAACAAACCCGCACCAATACCTTGTGCTGCACGTGTTGATAACCGTGCGGTAATGTCTTGAGATAACCAATCCATCCCCACTTCACGAATTAATTCAGATGCACCTGCAAAGGCAATATTAATGAGCACCATACGAAATAGCCGAATTCGGCTGTAATAACCGAGTTCAATACCATAGATTGCCGCGATCCGATTAATTAGACGAATATTTCGCCAAGCAATAAATGCCATATCCACCAGTGCTAACGGGCTCACTGCAATCATAATGGCCGATTCAGCGGAACAACGACTAATTTCTTTACGCGCTTGTTCATCAAGAATGGGCTGAACCATTCGACTATATAATTCAACAACTTCTCTATCATTATGAGAATCATGGAGAGTGGCTTGCCAATTAACAATCGCAGGATGTTGCATTGATAACGCAGATTGTTTTGCCAATTTTTCACAAAAAACCTTTCCTTGCCCCATTCCATGACTGTGCAATAATTCGCGAGCAAAGTCTCGTTCCTCTGCTCGTTCTCTTAAGCGATACAACCGCCGCCATTCACCAACGACTGACCCTACACCCGCCACAACGATTAAACTACCCGCAGCAGCAACACCTAACGCAGTCCAATCTTGTGTTACCCATGATTGGTGGATCCAAACGCCCAGTTGAGCAACGACACTGACCCCAAAAATTCCCGCAGCCGTGCCAACTAACTTTCTCCAAAAACTCCGTTTTGGTTTTAACGCTTCGTTAATCAGGCTTTCAACCTCACCCTCTTGGCTATCTTGTTCTGCTTCCAAAGAAACTGGAGTGAATTTTTCGAGTTCTCGTTCATCAAAAACTTGGGCTTTTTTTAGCGATTCTTTCGTATCATTTTCACTACTTTCAGCGAAATCTAAACGCTGTTTTAAAGGTTCATTCATTTCAGTTTATCTCCCAACAAAAATTCAAGCGCACTGTCCATACGAATATGTGGCAATGGTTGATCCATTGGCGTTGGCCTTGGTCTGAAATCTTCAAATTGAAAACCTTGAGTTTGCCAGAATTGCTCATTTGGCAACCGTTTTGGGACTTCACCAGGATAAAACATTAGCGGTTGTCCATCACTTAACCGATTCCCTTTTAACGCAGGTAATTTTTCACCTTTATAATCCACAAGGCCACTTTCGGTTGCTTGTATTGATGCTAAACCAACACAATCCATGCTGATCCCTTCAAATGCAGCATGCTGCCATGCCTCTTGCACTAATTGTTGCAATAAAGCCACTAAATTTGCATGCTGATCTGGTGTTACATGGTCTGACTTGCTCGCCGCAAAGAGTAATTTATCAATACAAGGTGAAAATAAACGCCTCAATAATGTGCGTTTACCATAATGAAAACTACGCATTAATTGAGTTAACGCCATTCTCATATCATTAAATGCATCAACACCACTATTTAACGGTTGCAAACAATCAACTAAAACAATTTGTCGGTCAAAACGTTGGAAATAATCACGATAAAAACCCTTTACAACATGCTCACAATAATATTGATAGCGTTGCTGTAATACGCCAATATTGGTGTTTTTTCCTGCCTGTGCGAGCTTTTTATCACCATATTTGGCTACATTCGGCCATGGGAAAAATTGGAGTGCGGGTGCTCCTGCTAATTCAGCCGGTAAAACGAAACGACCTGGTTGAATAAAATGTTGCCCTTGGGCCTTGCATTCAACTAAATACTGGGTGTAGGCAGCAGCAATTTCAGCCAGCAAATTTTCGTCAACAGGCGCTAAAGGGTCACATTTTTCACACAATGTCAGCCATGGTTGGGCTAAATGTGCACGCTCTCCCTTTATTAAGGTGTTCATTTGTTCAGACCATGCTAGATAATTTAAATCTAGCATGGGTAAATCCAACAACCATTCGCCGGGATAATCCACAATCTCTAAATATAATGATGAGTTATCGACAAAATGGCGCAAAAAAGAGTCTTCTGAACGGTAATGCAATTTAAGGCGTATTTCACTGACCCCCCGTGTTGGTGTTGGCCATTGCGGTGGTTCCCCATAAAGGGATGCAATACCTTCATCATACGCAAAGCGTGGTACTGACAAATCACGGTGAGGTATCCGTTTCACCCCTAACAACCGCTTATCACGCGCGGCAGAAAATAAAGGGAGCCGTGCGCCCGCATTCACATTCAATAATTGGTTCACCAGTGAAGTAATAAATGCGGTTTTTCCACTACGGCTAAGCCCTGTTACTGCGAGCCTAACATGACGATCAACACTTCTATTCATCAAATCAGTTAATTCACTGTGCAGTCGTTTCATGCTCCTCCCAAGACTTATCCTTTCAATTTAAACTCATTTTACGTCATATTGCGTTCTATAATTTAGCATAAAACAAATTGTATTAGGTTAACCGTTTAATTAGTACATTAAGCAACCATTTACTTGTCAATAACTTAATAAGTTTACCTATGAACCCTGCTGGGCCATACGTCATAAGCAACACTGCGGCGAATCGAATACCTTTTCGTAGCAAAAGTTTCTTTGCAAATTTTTTAATTCGATAACGAACGTTGTTTGCCATATTTCACTCACTTTTTTATCAAAAACAAAAGGGATTTGGTTTTGAAACCTAATCCCTTATCATGTGATGGTGATGCGATTTATTATAGATTTCGAAATTTACTGTTCACTGTATAAGTATCTGACGTAACGTATCTTTCAATCTGGCGTAGCTTCATTTCACCTGATTTTAATTGTGTATCGATTTGGTTAATAAGACTACTGACTTCTGGGCCAATATCTTGCTGTGAACGGTAGCCACTTGGTGCCGTTTCTACGACAAAGCACATCACGATATACAAAATCAAAGTAATACCAAAACTGACAAATAGAGCCAATACGGCTAATGCTCTAACCAAAGCAACTGGAAGTTCTAAATACTCAGCAATACCCGAACACACACCACCGAACACACGTCTATCCGTTAAACGATAAAGTTTGCGGTTGCGAAATTGAGTCATTATTTTTGCCTCCAATTTGGGTGTTCTGCATCCAAAATATCTTCAAGTGTTTTAATGCGTTGCTGCATCTGTGATGCTTGTTCTGCTAATTGCATCAAACGTTGTACTTCATTTTCAGTTAGCTGACTCCCCTGCCCACTGTTTTTTTTGCTGTAATGTAACCACAGCCAAATAGGCAGAATAAAAATGAGAAAAATGATTAATACGAGAGACAGAAAAACGTAGCCCATCACATATCCTTATACATATGGTTAACCTATCTATGGCACTGATACGATATTACTAACGTACCAGTGCATCAAAATAACTGTTACTGATCTTTATTGATTTTAGCTTTAAGTGCCGCTAATTGCGCACTTATTTCGTCGTCTGCTTTTAACTCTGCAAACTGTTGATCCAGTGATTTTTGTTTCCCAATACCATAACTTTGGGCTTCACCTTCCATATGGTCTATACGGCGCTCAAACTGTTCAAAACGCGCCATTGCTTCATCCAGTTTGCCGCTATCCAGCTGGCGACGTACATTACGACTAGATTGTGCGGCTTCCATACGAACAACCATTGATTGCTGTTTCGCACGAGTTTCTTGCAGTTTGTTTTCTAATTCAGTGATTTCACCTTTCAAACGAGTCAAGGTTTCATCAACAATAATCAGCTCGTGTTTTAAGGTATCGACCATTGCACTCACTTTTTGCTTTTCAATCAGTGCCGCACGCGCTAAATCTTCTTTATCTTTCACCAGCGCTAATTCTGCTTTTTCTTGCCAATCAGCAACTTGTTTTTCGCCCATCTCAATGCGACGTTCTAAACCTTTCTTTTCTGCTAAAGTACGTGCTGATGTTGACCGGATTTCAACTAACATATCTTCCATTTCTTGAATCATCAGACGGATCATTTTTTGCGGATCTTCTGCTTTGTCTAACAAAGAAGCGATGTTTGCATTAATGATATCGGCAAAACGTGAAAAAATACCCATTGTTTATATCCCCTTGATGGATTTAATCATTCTGTAGCGCCTCGACCTGATTTGGCTTCCAACCCATACCTGACGCTCCGTAAGTCTAACAACAATTCGCATGTTGCTGTATTTAGCTATTGCTATTACATATTTCAAATAGCAATTCGCGTGCCAACTTTTAAATTAATTCATATTGATATGATTTTAAAGAGAATAATTATAAGCTTCCCCTGAAAATCATTTTAGTCTATAGTTCAAATATCGGCATTTTAAACCAACTATTGGTGAAAAAAACCATGAAAGAAACCAATGAACCTATTCTTGGCGTTTCAAGTAACTTTCTCGATGTACTCGAACAAGCCTCTGAACTCGCACAACTCAATAAACCTGTTTTAGTTATCGGTGAACGCGGCACGGGTAAAGAGCTTATCGCAGATAGACTCCATTATCTTTCCCCTCGCTGGCAAGAAGCTTTTATCTCTCTCAATTGCAGCGGACTCAATGAGAATTTGCTGGATTCTGAATTATTTGGACATGAAGCGGGGTCTTTTACGGGAGCCCAAAAACGCCATCAAGGGCGCTTTGAACGAGCTGACAAAGGTTCTCTTTTTCTTGACGAACTCGCGACTGCACCTATGTCAGTTCAAGAGAAACTCCTGCGTGTCATTGAATATGGCGAGCTTGAACGTGTCGGTGGAAGCCAAGCTTTACACGTAGATGTGCGTTTAATCTGTGCCACAAATGCCAATTTACCCGAACTCGCCAAACAAGGTCGTTTTCGAGCCGACCTCTTAGATAGACTGGCTTTTGATGTTATTCGCCTTCCCCCATTACGTGAACGGCAACCTGATATATTATTATTAGCAGAGCATTTTGCTATTTTAATGTGTGGTGAATTAAAACGTTCGCACTTTACAGGTTTTACACGACATGCCCAACAAGCCCTGCAAAACTACCCATGGCCAGGTAATGTACGCGAATTAAAAAATGTCATTGAGCGTTCAATATACCGCCATGGAAACCATGCTGAACCCGTTGATAATATTATTTTCAATCCATTTGGTGAAAAACTTGCTGAGCTGCATGAATCACCAAGCCCCCAACCCATACAGCCTTCCCAACAAGCAAATACCATTTTACCTTCACTACCTTGTGACTTACGTCAGTGGCAACAGCAATCTGAAAAAGCACTATTAGAACAAGCGCTAGCAGATTGTCATTTTAATCAGCGTAAAGCAGCACAACGGTTATCTCTAAGTTATGACCAACTGCGTGGTTTAATTAAAAAACATCAAATAAATATTGAAATTTAATAGTCATTAGTTCAAACAATCCAAATTTATTGTTTGAACTAATGCAATATACTTAGAGATAAAAAGTTTAAATTTGAAAATCGTGGGCTTTATTATTACTAAATGTTTCCAATTTCACATTGCACTTTTAAATATTACTTATCACTTAATTACTAACAGCATCAGTAAAAAACCAAATAAAATAAAAACAATAAATAACAATTAGTTAAAAGATAACTTCATCATAAAAAATTAAGCCAAATTACACTAAAAACCATTTTGACACCCCCAAAAAAAGTGATAATTAGTAATTTCCACTAGCTATTATATAAAAAATATAATTTTCTTTAGCACGTTTAGTTAATTATATATAGATAGATAATTCTATTTTAATATGATTAATGCTGTTTTATTATTTGTATTTACACCTTGTCATATTTAACTACTGTGCGAAATATATTTATATGATATCTCTATTAATATAATTCTTATTATATGAGGAGCCTATTATGAAAAATATAAATGTACTAGCGATCACCTTTTTTCTTCTAGGGTTATCTCCTACGGTTAATGCGCAATCATTGATGAAAACATTTTCTTACTGTGATGCCGCTTTCTTCAAGAAAATAAAAGATGACCCTGTTTTAAACGATATTTCTAATGCATTGAAAAATAACCAATTAGGGACCAATGAACACGTTTCTGTTAATCTCAATTTTTCACCAACCGGTATTGTGACTTTTAACCGTTTTTTTGTTAGTCATAGTAATTTTGATAAATATGATGGCTTCGCCTATTTAGGCTTGCGTGGTCAATACTATTTTTGGGGATTTGAAACAACACAAAGCCTTGAAGAGGTTGTCCGCTATACGTCATCAAGAATTGCGATTATAAAGGTAGGAAATACTTATATCTACTCACCGATGATCCGCCATAATTTGCAAAGTAAATGGGTATTTAACGAACACGCAACGCAAGATTACAACTTGGAACCAAATGCTGCTGAAAAAATGCTGATTATTGAAAAAGATGAGCAAAGAGGTGTTGTTCGTTTCTTATGTACCCTTCAAGGCAACGTAACCGATGAAGACTTACACTATGTGGGTTTAAAATAATAGCTAGAAATTAAGCTAAACAAGCTCATCTATTTCTCCATAAAAAAAAGCCAGCACCCAAGCTGGCTATCAAATAAAACACTGGAAGCAATGTGAGCAATGTCATGCCTTGTCTACATAAGCACTCGGCTTAAGTGACAAAACGAATGATAATCGTTATCAGTGTCATTTGTAAAGCTTTTTAATGAGATTTTTTCTCATTAAGACATACTTCAATGATTAATATAATAATTTAAGTTGATTATTATATTAACATCATCCATTTTAGCTTAATTTTCATACGTTATGAGGCTAAATTTTGCTTATACCCTGTATCCCCATTTTTACGCTACAATAGGTCAATTCTCGTTAACGATGTCAGTGGTATGCGCCTATTAACTGTTTGGTTTTTATTTATCATTTCTGTGTCTGCACAAGCGCTTAATAACCAAGAGCGCTTTACCGATATTGTGGCTAACGAGGTCCCTGCAGATATACGCCAAAAAGGCTTTATTTACTGTGTAAATGGGGTCGTTACCACGTTTAACCCACAATTAGTTAGTAGTGGGCTAATTGTCGACCCTCTCGGTGCTCAAATTTATGATCGGCTATTAGATGTTGATCCGTTCACTTATCGCTTGGTTCCTGAACTGGCTGCTAGATGGGAAGTTTTAGATAACGGTGCAACTTACCGTTTATACTTGCGTAAAGATGTAAAATTCCAAAATACAACTTGGTTTACACCTACACGCAATATGAATGCTGATGATGTTGTGTTCAGCTTTTCCCGCATGTTTGAGGTGAATCACCCCTATCACTACATCAATGGGGGGCATTACCCTTATTTTGATAGCTTACAGTTCGCCAACAGCGTGCAAAGCATACGTAAAATTAATAACCATACAGTGGAGTTTCGTTTGAACTCTCCTGATGCGTCTTTTTTATGGCATTTGGCGACACATTATGCTCCTATTCTTTCATCCGAATATGCCGATTTCCTTTCAAGCATAAATCGCCAAGAGCTGATCGATTGGCGACCAATTGGTACGGGGCCATTTCATTTAGATGACTACCAAGCAGGGCAATTCGTTAGACTTCTTAGAAATGACAATTATTGGAAGGGCTTGCCTCGTATGGAAGAAGTGGTTGTTGACATGGGAGCAGGTGGAACTGGCCGTATTTCAAAATTACTCACTGGGGAATGTGACGTTTTAGCTTACCCTGCCGCAAGCCAGTTAAAGGTATTACGCGATGACCCGCGTTTACGAATTTCTATGCGTTCTGGGATGAATATTGCCTACCTCGCATTTAACACCAGCAAGCCACCATTAGATAAGCTAAAAGTACGTCAAGCAATTGCGTATGCAATTAATAATGAACGTCTAATGCAATCAATTTATTACGGCACGGCAGAAACAGCCGCATCTATTTTACCAAGAGCATCATGGGCTTATGACAATCAAGCAAAGATCACCGATTATAATCCCGAACTTTCTAAGCAAATGCTCAAAGAGATGGGATTAGAAAATCTAAAACTAGATTTATGGGTACCAATCGCCTCCCAATCATATAACCCAAGCCCACTTAAGATGGCAGAGCTTATCCAAGCTGATTTAGCGCAGGTCGGTATTGTGATGAATATCCGTTCTGTCGAAGGCCGTTTCCAAGAAAACCAATTAATGGATAGAAGCCATGATATGACATTAGCGGGTTGGACAACTGACAGTAATGACCCAGACAGTTTTTTCCGTCCGCTACTGAGTTGTGCAGCAATTGGTTCCCAAACCAATTTAAGCCATTGGTGTAACCCTGCCTTTGATGAAATCTTACATAAGGCACTATTGACACAGCAATTAGCCGCACGTATAGATTATTACCACCAAGCACAGCAAATTTTAGGGGAAGATTTACCCGTCTTACCCCTCGCCTATTCTTTACGTTTACAGGCCTACCGCTATGATATAAAAGGCCTAATGATCAGTGCGTTTGGTAATACCTCATTTGCTGGCGTGTATCGTGAAATGGAGCAGCCTGAAAAAGTTTCTCCGAAAAAACAGAGGCAGAAACCATGATTATTTATTCACTGCGTCGTTTTTTACTTTTATTAGTCACGGTGTTCTTCTTATCGCTAGTCAGCTTTAGTTTAAGCTATTTTACGCCTAATGCACCTCTGAGCGGCGCATCACTTATCGATGCCTATATTTTTTATTTTGAAGGCTTACTCCATTTTGATTTTGGTGTTTCAAGTATCAACGGGGAACCCATAACCGAACAATTAAGGGACACATTCCCTGCAACCATGGAGTTATGCATTTTAGCGTTTATTTTTGCTTTAACGACAGGTATACCACTCGGCATCATTGCTGCATTTTGGCGTAACAAGCCTGCAGATATTGCTATCAGTGTCTTTGCTTTATTAGGATTTTCTGTCCCTGTATTTGTACTTGCACTGGTTTTAACTCTCTTTTTCTCATTACATCTAGGATGGCTTCCTGTATCTGGCCGAATTGACCTATTATATAATTTAAAAACGGTGACTGGCTTTGCCTTGGTTGATGCATGGCTTTCTGACTCCCCCTATCGTAAAGATATGATTATCAATGTACTTGAGCACATGGTGTTACCTGTCCTCACTTTAGCACTCGCACCAACAACCGAGGTTATTCGGTTAGTACGTAATAGCACCGAAGAAATCGCCAGTGAAAATTATATCAAAGCAGCCGCTATTCGAGGGCTTTCACGGATTAAAATCATTCGCCGCCATATTTTTCATAATGCTATTCCACCGATTATTCCTAAGCTTGGCTTACAGTTTTCTACGATGTTAACACTGACCATGGTCACTGAACTCGTTTTTAACTGGCCGGGGCTTGGTCGTTGGTTGGTTACAGCAATCCGCCAAGAAGACTACTCTGCGATTTCTGCTGGGGTGATGCTAATTGGTGCGCTCGTGATTACTGTAAATGTGCTGTCTGATATTTTAGGTGCCATGATGGACCCATTAAAACATAAGGATTGGTATGTCCTCAGATAATTTTTATCGTGAACAAAAAATGCCATCCCCAACTCGAGTGGTATGGAATATCTTCTCATCAGATGTGACCTCTATGGTGGGGTTTGTTGGTGTGTTGGTTTTATTAATTTTATGTTTTGTTGGCTCTTATCTAGCACCTTATGCACTAGATCAACAGTTTCTAGGTTACCAATTAACGCCGCCGTCTTGGTCTCATTATGGCGAAGTGGCATTCTTCTTTGGTACAGACGATCTGGGCCGTGATATTCTAAGTCGGCTATTGATTGGTACTAAATCGACATTTGGTGCCGCTATTTTAGTCACACTGATTGCGACACTTATTGGATTAGTTCTCGGCTGCTTAGCTGGGATGACTCGCGGGTTAAAATCTGCAATTTTTAACCATATACTCGATACGTTACTGTCAATTCCTTCCTTATTACTGGCAATTATTGTTGTCGCCTTTATGGGCGCTAGCCTACAAAATGCAATGCTAGCTATTTGCCTTGCATTAATTCCACGAATGGTAAGAACTATCTATGTCGCTGTACATGATGAGTTAGATAAAGAATACATCGTTGCCGCACGCCTTGATGGCGCTTCAAACATTTTTATTTTATGGTATACCGTACTTCCTAACATTACCCCTATTCTCGTCACTGAACTGACTCGAGCACTTTCTATCGCTATTTTAGATATTGCTGCTTTAGGTTTTCTTGATTTAGGTGCACAACTTCCCTCTTCTGAATGGGGTGCTATGCTAGGTGATACTTTAGAGCTTATCTATGTGGCTCCTTGGACGGTTATCTTGCCAGGTGCTGCCATCATGATAAGCGTGCTTTTTGTTAACCTTTTAGGTGACGGGTTACATCGTGCCATCAACGCGGGGGTTGAATAATGCCACTTCTAGACATCCGCAATTTAACTATCGAATTTATGACTGCAAATGGCCCCGTCAAAGCGGTTGACCGCGTTTCAATGACGCTATCTGAGGGGGAAATAAGAGGTTTAGTTGGCGAGTCAGGTTCTGGAAAAAGCCTTATTGCAAAAGCTATCTGTGGCGTGACTAAAGATAATATTCGGGTAAAAGCTGACCGTTTTCGCTTTCAAGACATTGACTTACTAAAACTCAGCCCACGTAAACGCCGCAAACTAATTGGTCATAATATCTCGATGATATTTCAAGAGCCACAATCTTGTCTCGACCCAGCTGCTGATATTGGTAAACAGCTTATCCAAGCTATCCCAGGGTGGACTTATAAAGGCCGCTGGTGGCAACGTTTTAATTGGCGTAAACGTCGTGCTATAGAGCTATTGCACCGTGTAGGGATAAAAGATCATAAAGATATCATGCGCAGTTATCCTTATGAATTAACCGATGGTGAATGTCAAAAAGTCATGATAGCGATTGCCATCGCTAACCAACCCCGGTTATTAATCGCTGATGAACCCACCAATGCGATGGAGTCAACTACTCAGGCTCAAATTTTCCGTTTATTGGATAAATTAAACCAAAACAATAATATGGGAATTTTACTCATTAGCCATGATATGGAAATGATGTCGAAACTTGTTGATCGCATCAATGTACTCTATTGCGGGCAAACAGTGGAAAGCGCAACTCCTGAGGATATTCTACAACGGCCACGCCACCCCTATACTCAAGCACTAATCCGCTCAATCCCTGATTTTGAAAGCCCTCTTCCCCATAAAGGGCGGTTAAATACGCTACCTGGTGCAATTCCTTCACTTGAACATTTGCCCATTGGTTGTCGCCTTGGACCTCGTTGCCCCTATGCACAACGAACTTGCATCAACGCGCCACAATTACGCAATATTAAAGGCCATCTCGTTGCTTGCCATTACCCGCTAAACACCGAGGAACAACCCTAAATGGAAACCTTACTTGAAGTCCGTAATCTCACAAAAACTTTCCGTTTTCGTGAAGGGTTATTTCATCGACACGAATTACAAGCCGTCAAACCCGTTAGCTTTAACTTACAGGCAGGCCAAACATTAGCTATTATTGGCGCCAATGGCTCAGGAAAATCAACCCTTGCGCGAATGTTATCAGGCGTTGTAGAACCCACCAGTGGCGATATTTTCATTCGTGGACAACGCCTGAATTTTGGCGATTATAGCTACCGTTGCCAGCGTATTCGCATGATTTTCCAAGATCCAAGTACATCCCTAAACCCAAGGCAGCGTATTGGTCAAACGCTTGAGCTCCCTTTAAAATTAAACACTGACTTAACTGGAATAGAACGTGAAAGGCGTATTATTCAAACGCTTCGCCAAGTCGGGTTACTCGCCGACCACGCTGAATATTATCCACACATGTTAGCATCTGGACAAAAACAACGTATTGCATTGGCAAGAGCACTTATTCTACAACCCGAAATTATTATTGCTGATGAAGCGTTAGCTTCGTTAGACATGTCCATGCGCTCGCAAATCATCAACTTAATGTTAGATTTACAAGCAAAACAAGATATTGCATTTATCTATGTTACCCAGCACTTGGGGATGATGAAACACGTCAGCGATAAAATGCTTGTCATGGATAAAGGCGAAGTTGTTGAGCGTGGTAATACCGCAGAGGTTTTAGCTGCCCCTCTTCACGACGTTACTCGCCGGTTAATTGAAAGTCACTTTGGTGAACCCCTGTCGATTGATGCTTGGCGACAAGACTTGTAACTGTTATTCAGTTGTCTGTGGGTAAACACCTTCACAGGCAACAAATTAAACATCTTATTTAACGTGCTATCGTCACATTGGCTTTAATATGTTTAAGGTGAACGACTATCGTAAATGTGACAATCACCAACAGTGACCATGCTCCCCACTTACCTGCATGTACCATTGACCAAGCACCAATTTGGTTTGGATACTGCCAAACACCAAAAAATGTCCCAAAATTCTCAGCTAGCCAAATAAAAAAACCAATTAGCATAAATGCAAGTAATAATGGCATTTTTCGCTCTTTATCTAGTGGAGTGTAAAAAACCATACTGCGCGCATACAACCCCATAATAAACGTCGCTAAATACCAACGATAATCATCAATATAATGGTGGCTAAAAAAATTAATATAAATAGCCAGTGCGACTAGTGTCGCCATCCAATAAGGTGGATAGTGTTCAATTCTTACTTTAAAAAATCGCCAAGATTGAATGATATAGCTCCCTACGGCGGCATACATAAAACCAGTAAATAGAGGAACTCCCCAAAGCTTCGTATAGGCCTCATCGGGATATTGCCAAGAACCTATCGTTGCTGAAGTTTTAAATAGCTCCATCATAAAACCGACTAAATGGAAAACACAAATAGCCTTTAATTCATCCCAAGTTTCTAACTTTGACCACACTAACAAAGCTTGAAAAGCAACGGCAAAAATTAGTAACAGGTCATAGCGAGGGATACCTATTAATCCTTTAGCTGGGACTAAGAATAGTGCCAAAAAGAAAAAACCAGCGAATAAACAAGAACGAGCATTAATTAAACCGAAAAACCAAAACTCTAATAGAAAGCGTTTAATTCCATGGCTATTATTCGGCTGGTGAGCCATTAAAATTTGGTCTAACTTTCCTAAAAAATTCAATTTCTGACACAAACTGGTCATCTATTCACTCACCTATTCTTTTATTATTCGGTTTGTTTTCTTTCCGAAGATTAGGCGAGGAGTTTAGCAAAATCGAATTACTCTACATAAGGTAACTATCTTAAATTTATGCATTTTTATTATTTATAGCTTTAATCACTAGATTTACACTACCTATTAATATTGACGATACTTTCCATCCAATTATGGGTTTTATTGTTTAACTCGCACCTGATGGCAATTCGTTAATAGAAAGTAATGATATACTTAAGCAATATGTGTTTATTTGCTATATGAATGCCAACTCAACAATTTAGGAGTTTTATGATGAAATTATATTACGCTCCCGGTGCTTGCTCACTTTCTCCTCACATCATTCTGCGTGAAACAGGTTTAGATTTCAGTATTGAACGAGTAAATATAAAAGAGAAAAAAACTGAGAAAGGTGAAGACTTTTTAGCAATAAACCCAAAAGGACAAGTACCCACTTTAGTGTTAGATAATGGCGAACAACTCACAGAAGGTGCTGTAATTGTCCAATATATTGCGGACCAAAAACCGGATCGTAACCTAATCGCACTTCCTGGTTCTATGAAACGTTATCACCAATTAGAAGCTTTAAACTTTATTTCGACAGAACTACATAAAAATTTCTCACCTTTATTCACTCCAGGAACACCAGAAGAGTATAAAGATACTGTCCGTAATGTATTGTTTAATAAGTTTGCGTATGTTGATAACGTGCTCGCTAAACAGGCTTTCTTTGCTGGAGATACTTTTAGTGTCGCAGATGCCTATTTATTCACTGTGAGTAATTGGGCAAAACACGTTGGGCTCGATTTAACTAGCCTGACCCACCTGCAAGATTACAGTGCTAAAATAGCTAAACGCCCTAATGTTCAAGATGCATTAAAAGCGGAAGGACTAATCTAATCTGTAAAATAGCACGCTTTCAGTAGTGCGCTGTAAGGTTGTTGATAAAGCGGGAAAAAACATAGTTTTTCCCGCTTTATGTTATCAACTAAAATTTTATCAGCTGAAAAGCAGCTTAATCTAATTGTGTTGCACAGAAGTTATGTTCTGGGTTAACCATTTTGTCTTGAGCAGCGACGAGTTGTAATTCGTACTCCCCCATCTCTTTGGTTTTTATCATCACTTCATATACTGCAGCAGCAACGTGCTCTAATCCCTTATCTAAGCGCTCACCTTTCAATAAGTTAACCAACATTAAACCACTGGTCAAGTCACCGACACCTACAGGTTGTTTTTCACCAAAGTCAACAAGAGGACGGCTAACATGCCAACTGTGCTCTGCTGTTACAAGGATCATTTCAAAACGATCTGCGCGATACCCTGCTCGGCTTAAATGTTTAACAAGAACGATTTTAGGGCCTTTGTGACACAATTCACGTGCAGCTTGGGTAGCTTCTTCAACATTTTTAATTGTTCTACCCGTTAATGTTTCTAATTCTAATAAATTTGGTGCGATAACATCACTCGCGGCCAATGCACGCTCACAAAGGAATTCAGCAACTCCCGGAGCAACAATACAGCCTTTCTCCGGATGCCCCATTACTGGATCACAAAAATAGAGGGCTTGCGGATTAGCTACTTTGACCCTTTCCACGATAGCAAGAATATCATTTCCTTGCTCAGCTGAACCGATATAACCGCTTAATACAGCATCACAAATTTCTAATTTATGGATTTTAGCTAAACCATCAATGATGTCGGTTAAGTGTTGTGCGGAAAAAACACTTCCGGTCCATTGTGAATACTGTGTATGATTCGAAAACTGTACGGTATTGAGTGGCCACACATCTACGCCCATTCGGCACATAGGAAATGCGGCAGCACTGTTTCCTGCATGGCCGAAAACAACATGGGATTGAATTGATAATACGCTTTTCATTGAAAACCCAAAGAATTGTTATGTCGAATGAAGAGAAATCAGTGATTATCCGTTGCTAATATGGATATACTCCAAATAATTCTAATTACATGTAAGCGGCTTGAGAAAATAGCTCGAATTATATACATCGATATATAATTCGAAGAGCATAGCACAATTAACACTCATGCAACTTGAAGTATGACGAGTATAGCCCGGAAAATTCCGGGCTGATATTACAAAGGTTAGTCAGAGCTATTTCCAATTAATTAAACAGTCGTTTTTCTTACCACGACGGATCAAGGTATAACGACCAAACAGGCGATCTGCGTCAGAGAACACATACATTGGCTCTGTTTGTTTTTGGCCATTAATTGATACCGCGTTAGAACTAATTGCCGTTCTTGCTTGCCCACGAGAAGGCACTAACTCTGAATCAACTAAAGCTTGCTGTAAATCCGCACCTGCTTCCAAAGTGATACAAGGCATGCCATCTTGAGCCAATTGCTCAAAATCAGCTTCAGTTAAATCAGATACTGCACCAGAGAATAAGCTTTCTGTAATACGTTTCGCTGCTGCTAACCCTTCTTCGCCATGTACCAGTTTAGTGACTAACTCCGCTAATACATATTGAGCTCGAGGTGCCTTTCCACTGTTTTTATCTTCTTCTTCTAGCGCATTGATTTCATCTAGTTCCATGAATGTGAAGAATTTTAAGAAGCGATAAACATCCGCATCTGCAGTGTTGATCCAGAACTGATAGAATTTATACTGGCTGGTTTTCTTGGAGTCTAACCAAACTGCACCACCTTCAGTTTTACCGAATTTAGTGCCATCTGCTTTAGTAATCAGAGGAACCGTCATACCAAATACTTGGTTTTGGTGTAAGCGACGTGTTAAATCGATACCGGAAGTAATGTTACCCCATTGGTCTGAGCCACCAATTTGCAGCTCTACACCCATCTCTTTGTTCATATTTGCGAAGTCATAACCTTGTAAAAGGTTATAAGCAAACTCAGTAAAAGAGATACCAACGTCATCACGATTTAAACGTTGCTTAACAGACTCACGGTTAATCATTTGGTTAACCGAAAAATGTTTACCAATATCGCGCAAGAAAGTCAGCACATCCATTTTGCCAAACCAATCATAGTTATTAGCAAGGCGTGCACTGTTATCACCACAATCAAAGCTTAAAAACGGTGAAACTTGGTTACGGATTTTTTCTACCCACTCTTGAACGGTTTCTGTGGTGTTTAATTTACGCTCAGTAGCTTTAAAGCTCGGGTCGCCAATAAGGCCCGTTGCACCACCGACCAACGCCACAGGCTTGTGCCCGGCTAGTTGGAATCGTTTTAAACACAGCAAAGGAACCAGATGTCCCAAATGCAAGCTATCAGCGGTAGGATCGAAGCCACAATAGAGAGAGATAGGGCCCTGCGCCAGTCTCTCTGCTAACGCATCCTCATCCGTTACCTGGGCAACGAGGCCCCGCTCTTGCAATTGTTTAATCAGGTTATTGCTAGACATCAATGACTCCATCAGTTGTATTTTGTCTATCTATTTTGGTTTGAATGACCAGTAAGTTTGAGAGGCTTATCAAAAACTCACCAGTGTAATTTGTCAATTTACTTAAATGAGGCTATAGCATAAAGCGCATATCAATTAAGTGCCAGCTAAAAAACATGATCCTAAGGGGCTAATCTATCAATTTTCCAGCCATCACCTTCTCGCTGGTATAAAAAACGGTCGTGCAAACGGTGTGCACCGCCTTGCCAAAATTCAACACTATTAAATACCACTCGATATCCCCCCCAAAAACTAGGCAATGGGACGTCACCGTTCTTAAATTTTTGTTTTAGTTCTAAAAATTTCCCTTCTAAAATACCACGCGCTGAAATTTTAGAAGACTGTGCTGATGCCCATGCTGCAATTTGGCTATCTTTCGGCCTACTATGAAAATATTTTACAACTTCAATAGGGTTCAAACGCTCAGCAACCCCAGTGAAATTGACTTGGCGCTCTAATGGGTACCATGGGAAATGTAGACTAATTTTATTATTTTTTTCTAAATGCTGTGCTTTTCGGCTACCTAAATTGGTATAAAATACAAGGCCTTTATCATCAAAATGTTTTAAAAGTACAATACGCTGGTAGGGTTGCCCGGTTTCATCCACAGTAGCAACACACATTGCTGTTGGGTCACTCAAGCGAGCTTCACACGCCTGCTTCATCCAGAGTTCGAAAAGCGTCAGTGGGTTTGGCGTTAAGTCATTACGTCTTAACCCACCTTTTGTGTATTCACGACGTACCGATGCAAGATCTATTTCACCTAGCTCGTTCATTTTTATGTCCTTTACCACAGTTATTTTTTATCGGTATTTTTAGGGTATATTGCCCCAAGCACAGTCTCTTTACTTGCCCCAGTAACAGAGGCTAAATTTCCAGGAAGACCAGATACCGTTCTAGCAGCTAGCCATGCAAAAGCCAAGGCTTCCATGTCATCACCACTTAAACCAAATTTATCACTTGGTGCCACTTCAATTCCCGGAAGCAAGGCTGCCATCCGTTGCATTAGAAAAGTATTCTTTGCCCCTCCACCACATACTATTAAGCGCTCACAACCGCCACACAGTAATACTTGTTCTGCGATAGAAGCTGCGGTTAATTCGCACAGAGTGGCTTGAACATCGTCAGCTGAAATTGATGGAAAATGAACTAAATGCTGCTCTAACCATTGTGTGTTGAAATACTCACGCCCCGTACTTTTCGGTGATGAACGTCTAAAGTATGGGTCACTTAGCATCGCTTTTAGTAATGCATGATCAACTTGACCTCGACTTGCCCATTCACCGTCTTTATCATATGCCTGTTGCTTTATACGCCAGCTCCACGTATCCATTAACATATTTCCCGGCCCTGTGTCATAACCCTTAACATAGGCACCAGGTAATAAAGCTGTGACATTAGCTATTCCACCAATATTTAGTACAATTCGTTTTTCTGTAGGGTGACCTAAAACAGTTAAGTGAAATGCAGGAACTAAAGGTGCTCCCTGTCCCCCATAAGCCATATCTCTTCGGCGAAAATCACCTACCGTCGCGATCCCTGTTAAAGCGGCAATACGGTTGTTGTCGCCTAACTGCATAGTAAAAGGCTGTTCGCCATCGGGCTCATGCCAAACAGTTTGACCATGGCAACCGATAGCAATGATATCTTCAGATGTTAAACCAGTTTGAATAAGAAGTTGGTTTACCGCATCTGCATATAAAGAGCCTAACTCTCGATCAATTTTACCAACCTCTGATAGCGTTGTTGTTTGCCCTTGGCATACATCTAAAATTCTTTTTTTTAATTCAATGGGAAATGCAACACTCAAACTGGATTGCTCTGCGACAAATTTGTCACTAATTGCGGCAAGAACGACATCAACACCATCTAGGCTAGTTCCTGACATAACCCCTATGTAACGACCTGATTTCATCATTATTCTTGTTCCTTCAGAGTGCACATTAACTTTACAACGCTCAGCTACAAAAGATTGTGCTTTGATGACAAATTTTGTCAACAATTCGATGCAATTTCTCGGAGCGCTTCGCAGGAATAATAAATAAATGCTCTAAAACTAAAAATTGCTAGACAACCCAACTAAAAAGACGTTTTGTAATATCTGAAACTTTCATTTTCAATATAATGATACATAATACATTTATCAGCTTAGCAATACTGTTTAGTATTTCAGCTAAAGTTTTAACGACTATTCTTTTAGCAACTGGTGCGAAATGATGCTCATAAGCTGACTACCCTATATGAATATTTAACAAAGAGTGCCTTATTGAATGAAATCATCTCGAATTTGAGATATTTTACCTAGTGTTTACACTCTATTTAAATCAAAATCGGTAATCTAACCATCGCTTTTTAATATCATTATTTTGATACTTGTTGTGTTTATGGTGAAAACAAATATACGATGCTATGTTAGTGCCACAGACAGCAAATCTCATAGGAGTTCTTATGCTTAAGAAAGTTTTTGTAGGTGTTGTAGCAGTTGCAGCTTTATCAGGCTGTGTCAATACCAGTACGCTTTCTGGTGATACTATTTCAGCCAAGGATGCGAAACAGGTACAGACTGTGACTTATGGTACTGTTCTGAATGCTCGCCCTGTGACTATTCAAGCTGGTGAAGACGGTAACGTGATTGGTGCAATTGGTGGTGCTGTTCTTGGTGGGTTATTAGGTAACACCATCGGTGGTGGTACAGGTAACACATTAGCAACTGCCGCAGGTGCTATTGCAGGTGGTTTAGCTGGTCAGGAAGCTCAAGGCGCATTAAATAGAAGCCAAGGTGTTCAATTAGAAATCCGCCTCGATAGCGGTAAAAACATTGTTGTTGTTCAAAAACAAGACCCAAGCACCTTCCGTAATGGCCAACGTGTTATGATTGCGAATAGCGGAAATACTGTTACTGTGTCTCCTCGGTAATCATACAGTACTAAATTAGGCATGCTCACCGGCCATGGCCGGTGAGCATTACTTACAAATAGTATTGCTGAATGATATCGTTACTTTATGGTAGATAATCATATTTTTTATTTATTGTGCATGGCTTTTGAATAACACAATTTCTTGTTTACATATAAATGCCTTGCATTCAAATCAATAAATTTATTTTAGCCTATCTCCTTTAATAAAGTATTTATTAGTATCTACCGATAAATTAGCTAGCTAACAATTAAAAATGAAGGTATCACAGCGAAAAAATAATTAATAGCCTTAACTATATTTCATAATAATAATGATTTAATGAAAATTATAACCAAGTGTAATTACTATTTCATTAAAAAATCATATACTAAATTATTTTAAACACAAATTTAATAATTAATATGTCATTCATTAGCTAGGCATATTTTTTACATCAAGAGTCATTTTGTAGCCTCAAGATATTTTTTTCAAGTTTCATAAGTAACTGTGATAGTTGGTAAAGCTCATCTTTACTAATGTTGTTCAGTATTTCTATACGCGTATTATTTATGACTTGGTCTACCGTTTTAATAAAGGGTTCAGACTCTTCCGTTAATTTTATTCTTTTAGCTCTCCTATCATTTGTACAAGTATGTCTAGAAATCAATTTTTTTTCCTCTAATTGATCTAGAGTCCTTACTAATGAAGGCTGTTCAATACCAATCGCTTTCGCTAACTGTATTTGAGATTGCTCAGGTGGTAGTTGACTTATATTATGCAATGTAACCCAATGTGTCTGTGTAAGCTTAAGAGGCTTCAAACGATAGTCGATTAATGCTCTCCACATGCGAACAACACGTGATAACTCTGTCCCAATTTGTGATTCCAATTTACCCTCCTTTATATAATTATAATGTCTAAAAAATATACCGTCCTCATATTATTTTTTGAATTATATATTAATTTCCTTTTATATTTACAGCTTTTTATTTATACATTAGCTATTAAATACCTATTCCTAGTTATAGTAGCTGTTTTATTATGCGATATATCTCTAATTAATACATCACTGATTCATCCATTATCTCAATCTAGGATTAATCAGATAACCTATCAATTATCTTATTAATAAGAATAGCCGCACTCTCCTTTTTGATCTATCTATTTTAGCTCTTATAGTAGCCATGAATAACAATAAAAAAAGTAACGCCAAATAATTCTTTAAAAAACAAATAAATATAGTTAATCTTAAAATCATGTTAATTACAGTCATTTTGATTCAACCTATACCTATTTTGAATAAATAAAATTTTATTGAAATATAAACCAAGAAATAAATATTTTGCTAATAATTCAACCTGAATTAGTTTACATTAGAAATAAAACATTTGATTTATTTTTATGATTATATTTAAAACTGTGAACTAAAATAGTTGTTGTTGTGTATCTATGATTTTTTCTTGTTCTGTTTTTTTATTTAATATTCTTAAATAACGTTGACGACATAAACGAAGTACATTTCGTTTTTCAGTATCAGAGAATTTTAGCCAATTAAAACGCTCATCACGAGTGCGATAGCAACCTCGACAATAGCCTTGTTCATTACTTTGGCAAATACCACGGCAAGGGCTGGGGATCTCAAAAAATTCAAGTTGTTCCGCCATAAGTTTCCCCTTCAAAAGAAAAAATCACTGATAAATGTATGATATACTCCTGAAAATGAGTATTACCATTATTTGTTCAAAAAACAAACTGTAATCATTGTATTTATTAATTTAAGCACGTTATATTAATAAGTAAATCGATTCAGGCTGATTCTAAGAGGTTTAAAAATGCGCTTACTCCATACTATGTTACGTGTTACTGATATGCAGCGTTCTATTGATTTTTACACGAAAGTGTTAGGCATGCGTTTATTAAGAACTAGTGAAAATACAGAGTATAAATATTCTCTCGCATTTGTTGGCTACAGCGATGAAAGTGAAGGCGCTGTAATCGAGTTGACCTATAACTGGGGGGTTGACCAATACGATATGGGTAACGCATATGGTCATATCGCCTTGGGCGTCGATGATGTTGCAAAAACATGCGATGATATACGTAGTGCAGGAGGTAACGTAACACGTGAAGCCGGCCCTGTTAAAGGTGGAACAACAGTGATTGCTTTTGTTGAAGACCCTGATGGCTATAAGATTGAGTTGATCGAAAACAAAAGCGCAAGTAAAGGGTTAGGCCATTAATTAACTATATAATTTAAAAGTACTATATAGTTTAAAGTTTAGGTGCCAAATCTAGCGCCTAAACTTTTATCACTGTTTACCTGCAAATTTTTACTGGTTTTGGCATAATGTTACCTAACCAGAAAACTAAAATTGAAAGTCCTAATGTCTGAAAAAAACAATCCAAATGCCCTAGTGAACCGTTTCAGGGGATACTATCCTGTCGTTATTGATGTTGAAACAGGCGGGTTCAATGCTAAAACTGACGGCCTGTTAGAAATTGCTGCCATCACCTTAAAAATGGATAAAGACGGCTGGCTCTCCATGGATGAAACATTACATTTTCATGTAGAACCTTTTGAAGGTGCTAATCTTGAGCCATCTGCTCTTGCCTTCACAGGGATTGATCCAACAAACCCTCTACGCGGTGCTGTTAGTGAATATGAGGCTCTTCATGCGATATTCAAAGTCATTCGCAAAGGAATGAAAAATACAGATTGCAATCGTGCAATTATTGTCGCTCATAATGCAAATTTTGATCACAGTTTTGTGATGAATGCAGCCGA
This sequence comes from Providencia sp. PROV109, assembly GCF_033681625.1. Taxonomy (NCBI): domain Bacteria; kingdom Pseudomonadati; phylum Pseudomonadota; class Gammaproteobacteria; order Enterobacterales; family Morganellaceae; genus Providencia; species Providencia sp. PROV109. Next base: position 2,136,516 of record NZ_CP096320.1, on the reverse strand, counting down.
ACGAGCAGGTTTAAAACGTAATCCTTTCCATCCATTTGCAACCTTCGATACTGCGGCACTGAGCGGCTTAGTATTCGGTCAAACAATTCTAGCAAAAGCTTGTGTTTCCGCAGGTATTCCATTTGATGGTAAACAAGCTCATGGCGCACTGTATGACACCAATCGAACGGCTCTGCTATTTTGTGAGATCGTTAATAAATGGAAAAAGCTGGGTGGTTGGCCAATTATTGAAGAACCCCAATAATTTTTTAATTAATCGCTATTACATAAAAAAACCGTGTTTGATAAAAAGTAATAAGTGCTTTCATCAAATACGGTTTTTACGTTTTTATTTATGGCTTAATTTAGTCTGTGCTAGCTTCATCTGCTGGACGATACTTATCAGCAGTTTCTTTAATTAGAGATTGGAGCTCACCACGCTGGAACATTTCCATGATGATATCACAGCCACCGACCAGCTCACCGTCAACCCATAGTTGAGGAAACGTTGGCCAATTTGCGTATTTTGGCAATTCAGCGCGGATATCTGGGTTTTGTAAGATATCGACATATGCAAAACGCTCACCACAAGAAGACAGAGCTTGTACTGCTTGAGCAGAAAAACCACAGCTCGGAAGTTTAGGAGAGCCTTTCATATATAATAAAATTGGGTTTTCTTTAATTTGGCGCTCAATTCTTTCAATAGTTGTCATTTTTTAACTTCCTTAAAACAAAGATGCAGGTTTTGCAGTCAGCCGGTAACTGAGAGTCTACCGCAACTTAACAGAATACATTGACTGATATAATAGGAAACTGAATTGTTTCATACAATATGCCAGTTTTATAGGGGCATTACTATAGCATTCCAAAAAACAAAAAGGCACCTTTTCTATCTTCTCTCTACTTAAGTCAAACAAGTAGCTATTTCTAGATAAAAACCGAAACTTAATATCTTTAGATTTTTCGATTACAATATCTATATGATTTTTATGTGTAATATCTCTATTTATTTGTTAACATCTTAGTAACACTATTACCTTTATCTTTGTATGGTTTATCGTGTTATCATTAATGTATTAAGTATCATATCGCCAATAGGCGAAACTGTAATGATAAGCTGTCACATATTATTTCGCTCATTTTAAGAGCAAACACCCTAAGTATATTGATATAAAAGCAATCAAGGAGTACGCAATGTCATTTGAACTACCCGCTTTACCGTATGCAAAAGATGCTTTAGAACCTTATATCTCTGCTGAAACCTTAGAATATCACTATGGTAAGCACCACAACACTTACGTTGTTAACTTGAACAACCTCATCAAAGGCACTAACTTTGAAGGAAAATCTTTAGAAGAAATCATTAAAACTTCTGAAGCAGGCGTTTTTAACAACGCGGCACAAGTTTGGAATCACACTTTCTATTGGAATTGCTTAGCACCAAACGCTGGTGGCGAGCCAACAGGTAAAGTCGCTGAAGCTATCAATAAGGCATTCGGTTCTTTTGCTGAATTTAAAGCTCAATTTACTGATGCAGCAACCAAAAACTTCGGTGCGGGCTGGACTTGGTTAGTGAAAAAAGCAGATGGTAACCTTGCTATTGTAAATACATCCAATGCTGCAACACCTATTTCTGGTGATGATAAGCCTGTGTTAACTGTCGATATTTGGGAACATGCTTATTATATCGATTACCGTAACGCTCGCCCTAAATATTTAGAAAATTTCTGGGCGCTAGTTAACTGGAAATTTGTGGAAGAAAATTTAGCATAACAATTTCTGCTTATTGCTAGGTATAGATACAATAAGGGCGAGATATTCTCGCCCTTATTAAATTCACTCTATTCGAGGCTGAAATAAAATCAGAAAATATGTGCAGCAAGAAATATAATCAATGCTAATGAGCCCAACGCAGCAAGCAAACCATATTTAACATCTGTATCCATGAGTTCCTCTCATCCAAACGTAGTTAAACAACTAAATAACCATACAAAAATCGATGTTATTCAGTATACATATCTAAAAAAGTAAAACTAGTGTCTATATCACATGTTATAACATCAATTATTTCTTTCGTTTTTGCGCTAGATCAGACAAAATCGACAACAAATCGCTAAATTATTGCCAGCAAAGGATCAATGCATCAATATGCAGGTAATTTTTTAACAAGAATTCTTATAGAGACCGGTTATTGGTCAGGAGTTTTTTTCCCCCATGGCAACGATTAAAGATGTGGCGAAACGCGCTGGCGTATCTACCACAACCGTATCCCATGTTATTAATAAAACGCGCTTTGTAGCTGATGACACTAAAGCTGCGGTTTGGGCTGCAATTAAAGAGCTCAATTATTCGCCAAGTGCGGTTGCCCGTAGTCTAAAAGTTAACAACACAAAGTCGATTGGGTTGTTGGCAACCTCATGTGAAGCCCCTTACTTCGCAGAGGTAATTGAATCAGTTGAAAATAGCTGTTATGAAAAAGGTTATACGCTAATCCTTTGTAATTCTCATAATAATTTGGGAAAACAAAAAGCGTATTTGCAGATGCTGGCACAAAAGCGTGTTGATGGTTTACTCGTAATGTGCTCCGAATATCCTGCCCCCTTAATCAGTATGCTGGAAGATTACCGCAATATCCCAATGGTAGTGATGGACTGGGGAACTTCCCGTGGCGATTTTACCGATAGTATTATTGATAACTCATTCCACGGTGGCTATCTTGCAGGACGTTATTTGATTGATAGAGGGCATCGTGACATCGGAGCCATCCCTGGCTCTCTTGAAAGAAATACGGGTATTGGTCGATTAACTGGCTTTAAAAAAGCGATGGAAGAGGCCAAAATCACCATAAAAGATGAATGGATTGTTCAAGGGGACTTCGAGCCAGAATCTGGCTATAAGGCAATGATGCAAATTTTAAGCCATAAGCAACGCCCTACTGCCGTTTTCTGTGGCGGTGATATTATGGCAATGGGGGCAATTTGCGCCGCTGATGAGATGGGATTGCGTGTCCCACAAGACATTTCAATCATTGGCTATGATAACGTGCGAAATGCGCGCTATTTTACCCCGGCATTGACCACAATTCACCAACCAAAAGAGCGTTTAGGCCAAATGGCTTTCACAATGCTGCTCGATCGTATTGTAAATAAGCGCGAAGATGCTCAAACAATTGAAGTCCACCCTCGCCTTGTAGAACGCCGTTCCGTTGCTGACGGCCCATTTATCGATTATCGTCGATAATACGCATAATTAGTTTGAAAGCCACTCGGCATTGAGCGTTTCGTGATCGCCAAGGTAATCCAATAACCAATTCAACGCTGGTGATGTATTATTTTCCACCCAAGTTAGACAACAAGGACTGGGTGGAAATGGCTGTGCTAATGCTAGTTCAACTAATAAGCCTTTTTCGCAAAACGAAGCCGCACGATGCTCTGGCACCATTCCGACACACAACCCGTTAACCAAACAAGCTAGACCATTTTCCCAAGAAGGTACGACAAGACGACGTTGATTATCAAGAGCCCATGTATCACGTTTTGGTAGATTACGAGAAGTGTCTTCGAGACATAAACTTGGAAACTCGCGCATTTGGTCGTCTGTTAGCTTGCCGCTTATATTCGCTAATGGGTGTTTAGGGCTCGCCACACACATCCATGACATAAAACCCATATCACGGAAACTATATCTTTCACCAATCGGTGAGGCTCGAGTAGCTCCAATAGCAACATCTACACGCCCATCAGCAAGTGCATCCCAAACACCATTAAATACCTCAGGATGAATGAAAAGTTCAATATCTGGAAAGTGACGATAGAAATCCAGTATCAATTGCTCTGCTCTCTGTGGTTTTACAATGCAATCAACAGCAATACTAAATTGCCCCCGCCAACCATTAGCAACCTGCTGGCATTGATGCCTTGTATCTGTCATTTTTTTGATAACAGAACGACTTTCCTTGATAAATATCGTTCCAGCTTCTGTAAGAACAACATCGCGATGTCGACGCTCAAATAGGGGAACCGCAAGCCATTCTTCAACTTGCTTGACGGTATAACTGATTGCAGAAGGTACACGGTGTAACTCTTCAGCAGCACCACTAAAGCTCCCTGTTCGGGCAACAGCATCAATCACTTCGAGTGCATGCGCAGACCACATAACCTCTCCTTTCAAAAATTTTGATAGCAAGATCCAAATATTACCGTTTCACAACCTAAAAAAATAGCCTATACAATGGCATCATCATTAACATTTTTTTTAAATATCAGATAAGTAATAATTATGTCGAATACTGTGAAAAAAAATTCCCCTGGATTTATGGTTTACCTTGCAGGACTTAGCATGCTGGGGTTTTTAGCTATTGATATGTATTTACCTGCATTCGGTGCTATGCAAGACACCCTGCATACATCAGAAGGCGCTATCAGTGCTTCTCTCAGTATATTTTTAGCCGGTTTTGCCTTCGCTCAATTGTTATGGGGGCCATTGTCAGACAAACTTGGCCGTAAGCCTGTGCTCATTGTGGGCTTAACTATTTTCATTATCAGTAGCTTAGCTATTTATTGGGTGGAAACCGCAACACAGTTATTAACACTACGATTTTTACAGGCTGTTGGTGTCTGCTCCGCTGCAGTTTTATGGCAAGCTCTTGTTATCGACCGCTATGATGAAGCAAATACCCAAAAAGTTTTTGCTTCTATTATGCCGTTAGTTGCGCTATCCCCTGCTTTAGCACCATTATTAGGAGCATGGGTACTAGAACACCAAACATGGGAAGCAATTTTCCTGATCCTAATGGCTGTGGGTATATTACTTTTATTGCCAACACTCTTTTTGAAAAATGTTTCAGTTAAAACAATAATTGATGACAGCCAACCACAAGCTAAGATTTCTTTCTCAAACTTACTCAGTTCGCCAGTTTTCAGCGGTAATGTGCTCGTTTACGCTTCATGCAGTGCGGGTTTTTTCGCTTGGCTAACCGGCTCGCCTTTTATCTTACGTAATATGGGTTTCAACCCTGCGGATATCGGTTTGAGTTATATTCCACAAACTTTAGCCTTTATTGTTGGTGGGTATGGCTGCCGTATTTTATTAGCAAAAGTCCGAGCAGAAACAATATTTCCATTGTTACTTGTTGGTTATGCGGTAAGCATGTCTATTTTATTCATCATGGCTATTTATACCACACCATCATTAACTATGATCTTGATCCCATTCTGCTTTATGGCAGCTATGAACGGAGCCTCTTACCCAATTGCAGTATCCAAAGCACTAAATGCATTTCCTAGCGCCAGTGGTAAAGCTGCCGCATTACAAAATGCCTTACAACTAGGTTTATGTTTTTTAGCCAGTCTACTTGTTTCTGCTCTTACTTTCGACCCATTGTTAGCAACAACTGGGGTGATGGCAGTAACGATCATTCCAATGGCCATTGGCTATTTTATGCAACGCTGTGCAAGCAAAAATAACCAAACTATTAAGCAGGTTGATTGCCAAACGAATTCATAAAGTATAGCTTACCGACTCAATCATGCCGAATCTTATCGGCATGATTTTTATTTTAGCAAATTCATAAAAATTTCCTTCAGTGTATAGCACTAGTGACCATACGGTAATATATGTTCAGTATTTTGCTATATAACCAATAGCCGATTATTCTTGGCTGGTAAAACCTTACCTTTCTCATCAATTTTCTTAATTCAAAGCGGATTTCACTAAAAATTAAAGTTTTAATTTTGTCATCTACTAAGATATAGATATTTCATGGTTAATTTTCTTGTTAAAAAACGTTATCATTGCGACATTAAATAATGAGTGCTCAAGAATGATGTTAAAACAGTACTATCCACCAGATGAATTAAAATCCTTTGTTAGTTCTATTTTGATAATCAAAGAGTTTACAGAAGCAATTAAAATTTTCCCTGGAACAGGTGCTGAAATCTGGGTTTCATCAGATGCATTTCGCATGACAACTGATAACGATTCAATAACAGACCCTTACCAGCTGATTATTCCTAGGGTTAATACATTTACTGCTAGCCCTAATCATTCAAAAGTAATGGTATTACGTATTCGTCATGATGCCTTACGTTTTCTACTGCCTCAAAAAACATTAAACTATACTGACACCCCAATCGCACTAAATGAGATATGGAAAGACCGCTGGTTTGAAGCTTTAGCTAATTCTTCATTTAAAGAGTTGTTAGATTGCTTTAATAGGACTAAAGCTAAGAAAAAGCCTCACTTCATTGATGAAGTTTTAGAATTACTGTATCGAAATCCAACAAAAAAATCACAGAAATTGCTGAAGAGACAGGATTACACGTCCGAGTCATTCAAAAAGAATTTTTGAAAGAATACGGCATTACACCAAAAAGGTACCAGATCAATTGCCGCTTAGAACATGTTTTAAAAAGTATGGTAGTAGAACAAGACACCTACCGTTGGTTTGAAACAGGGTATTATGATCAATCCCACTTTTACCGTGATTTTAAAAGATACTTTACTATGACGCCGTCGGCATTTTTAAAATCGAGTTATTCGCTTTTTTACAATACAAAAACTAAGTACCCATTAAGATAGTTCTTAATACATAAGGAGAACGGAATGAGTATTGTTGTGTATGCCCAAATTACAACAGAAAGGACAGATGGGTATTTAACGAAAGAAATCGTTCGCGACTTAGCAAAACTGAGCCGCCGAGAGAAAGGATGCATTCAATATGATCTTATGGCTAAAGAAAATGGTTATATTGTTTTTGAGGAATGGGAAGACACTCAAGCATTAGAGATGCATAAAAATAGTCCGCATTTCAGGCGATTAGTTGAAGCAATTGAACGTGATAACGCCAGCTTCTCTGTCAACTTCAGTGAAAAATGATCTATTAATATTGAAAACCGGAACTAGTCATATTTTTTGATAATGTTAATTTTCATTATTTAATAGAACTTCATGACAGACATTCAATAAACAAAGACTAACCATATTTTATTTAGGCTATAGCATAAATCATTATAGCTATAGCCTACTTGGCTGTTTCTTCTGCTATTTTTCTTTAAAGTAAATAACGCGGTTATCACCTTTTACGTCTGTTTACTCTGTTTTCGCTATATCCGCCATCTCTTCTGCTTGCTGTAGTAATTTTTCTTGTTCTTTTTGATTTAAAACACGCTCAACGGTATCAACAATAGCCTGAGTTTGAGGGTCTATCTCAATATTTATTTTATCACCCAATCGTTTTTTACCTAATGTTGTTCTCTCTAATGTTTCAGGGATGAGATGTACGCAGAACCGATTGTTGATTACATCTCCGACCGTTAAACTGATACCGTCAATCGCGACAAAGCCTTTATGCAAAATATATTTCATCAAAGATTTATCACGAATTGATAACCAAATCTGGTGGTTATCTTCAGATGTGAAGATCTTACTAATTTCAGCTGTTGTCATAATATGACCTGAAACAACATGGCCACCGATTTCGTCACCATATTTTGCAGCCCGTTCGATATTAACAACATCACCTTCTTGTAATTCCCCCAAGTTAGTTAATCTCAGGGTTTCTTTAATTAGATCAAAACTAACTCTTTCACCATCAATCTTTGTTACCGTCAAACAACAACCATTATGTGCAACGGAAGCCCCTGTTTCTAAACCTATAAGTAATTCTGGGGTAAATTTCATTACATGAGTTCGAAAGTTGGCCCTTTCTGTAATTTCAACAATAGGAGCAGTCGCTTGAACAATGCCTGTAAACATAATGATTCTCAGTGTAGTGGATTAATAGGCTCAGTTTACATCAGAATTGTTAGAGATCTATCCTATTTGAGTGATAAACAAAACGATAATAAACCTAGTATGTAACAATATATTAGGTTCTAAAATGCTCTTTTATAGTTTGTTACCATATCATTATTGGAATCCATTTAGAAACGGGATAGAATAAGCGGTTTTTAGCAATCGATGTGTTTTTAGTAACTCATTTATTTTTCTAGTTTTTTTCTCTTACTTGCTTTTATTACAAAGGTGTATGCGTGCAGAAATATTTTACAGAAGCGCGTAGCTTGTTGGCACTTGGTATTCCTATCGTTTTAGCTCAATTTTCACAAACTGCAATGGGGTTTGTGGATACGGTTATGGCTGGAAGTGTTAGTGAAATTGAGATGTCCGCAGTTGCAGTTGGGTTTTCCATCTGGCTGCCAGCTATTCTTTTTGGCCAAGGAATTTTGATGGCATTAACCCCAATCGTTGCACAAATGAATGGGTCAGGCCGTCGCAACCTAATAGGCGACCAAATTCAACAAGGTCTATGGTTAGCGCTACTTTTAGCCTTAGGCATTATGTGCCTTCTTTATAACAGTCAGCTTATTATTAGCAATATGCCCCATATTGATAAAGAATTGGCAGATAAATCTGTCCGTTTTTTACATGCCATTATGTGGGGAGCACCAGGCTACTTATTTTACCAAGTATATCGTAGCCAATGTGAAGGGCTTTCAAAAACCAAGCCGGGGATGGTGATTGGTTTTCTTGGCCTAATGATTAATATTCCTATTAACTATATCTTTATTTATGGTCACTTTGGTGCACCTGCTTTAGGTGGTGTGGGTTGTGGTGTCGCCACTGCATCAGTGTATTGGGCTATGTGTCTGATGATGAGATGGTATGTGAAACGTGCTACTGCGCAGCGTGATATTCGCCCTACACTCTCTTTCACATCGCCAAATCCATTAATCTTAAAGCGAATTATCGTGTTAGGTACGCCTATTGGTCTGGCACTTTTCTTTGAAGTCACTTTATTTGCTGTCGTTGCACTGCTAGTCGCCCCATTAGGTGTTGTTGCAGTAGCTGGTCACCAAGTTGCGTTGAATTTCAGTTCTGTGATGTTTATGTTCCCATTATCATTAGGAATAGCAGCAACCATTCGCGTAGGTTATAACTTAGGACAGAAATCGACTGAAGCTGCTAAAGTTTCATCTTATACTGGTATTACTGTTGGCTTAATGGTCGCTTGTTTTACTGCAGTTCTCACCGCCGTTTTCCGTGAGCCGATTGCAATGATGTATAACAAAAACCCAGAGGTAGTTGTTTTAGCAAGCAGCTTAATGTTATACGCCGCTATTTATCAGCTGTCAGATTCTGTGCAAGTTATAGGTGCCGGAATTTTACGTGGTTATAAAGATACTCGTTCCATTTTCTTTATTACCTTCACCGCATATTGGTTACTTGGCTTGCCTTCTGGTTATATTTTAGCGTTAACTGATTTTATCGCACCGGCTATGGGGCCTAAAGGCTTCTGGATTGGCTTTATTATTGGTTTAAGTGCCGCTGCAATAGGAATGGCAACACGAATTATATGGATCCATAAGCAAACAGAGGATGTTGTCTTACTTCGCTCAGCTCGCTAATTGACGGTTTTTTAAGCTTTTTATTATGGGAGAAGATGTATTTCGCACCAGATAGTTTTAAATACGAACAAACTATCGCGAAAATACATTTTCCCCTTGCCAGATGAACTTCATAACGTTAATATTCATCCCCGTTGTCACCTAGATATCTTTTAGATGCGTCCGTAGCTCAGTTGGTTAGAGCACCACCTTGACATGGTGGGGGTCGGTAGTTCGAGTCTACTCGGACGCACCATTTCTAGTGAACACAATGTTAATTTTCAGCGCGTCCGTAGCTCAGTTGGTTAGAGCACCACCTTGACATGGTGGGGGTCGGTAGTTCGAGTCTACTCGGACGCACCATTTCAAATTAACACAATCAAATTTTCCAGTGCGTCCGTAGCTCAGTTGGTTAGAGCACCACCTTGACATGGTGGGGGTCGGTAGTTCGAGTCTACTCGGACGCACCATTTTATTTATCTCCCTGCTACCTAAAATTTCTCTTGATTGTCTATTATTATTCCCTTAATTTGTTGCGCAACAAATTAACTTCCTTAATTTTAAATGAATTTTTGATCTGAATGGTCTCTTCTTTCAATTTAGTAAAATTTGATTTGTCTCACAGTTTTTTGTTGTCTATAATACTCACACTGGCTGAAAGGTTTCACCAGTAGTAAATCAATACGTTAGCTTTAATTGAATTTGTCATCTACACTATAATAAGAAACAAAATGTGACAAATTTAAGTGTAAAAATGCATTAAACACCAGACTGTCGCCTATTCTTATAAATGAGTTGCGCAACAAAATTTACCATGCGTACGATTTATAAAATGTACTAAGCATCGGCGACAATACCGATTTCCTTTATAACATTAGATAGACTGCCATGAAAAAAACCAAAATTGTTTGTACTATCGGTCCAAAAACCGAATCAGAAGAAAAACTGACCCAACTTCTTGATGCTGGCATGAATGTCATGCGCCTCAACTTTTCTCACGGTGACTATGAAGAACATGGTCAACGAATCAAAAACCTTCGTTCTGTTTGCGCCAAAACCGGCAAACAAGCAGCTATTCTGCTAGATACCAAAGGCCCTGAAATTCGCACCATGAAATTGGAAGGTGGTAACGATGTTTCTCTCGTTGCGGGTCAAACTTTTACATTTACTACCGATACCTCTGTTGTAGGCAATAAAGATAAAGTTGCCGTGACCTATGCAGGCTTAACTTCAGATTTAAAAGTTGGCAATACCGTATTAGTTGATGATGGCTTAATCGGCATGAAAGTGACTAATGTCACTGCAACTGAAGTCGTTTGTGAAGTTTTAAATAACGGTGACCTCGGAGAGAAAAAAGGGGTTAACCTGCCAGGCGTTTCTATTGGCTTACCTGCATTAGCAGAGAAAGATAAAGAAGATTTAGTTTTTGGTTGCCAACAAGGTGTTGATTTTGTTGCTGCTTCATTTATTCGTAAACGCTCAGATGTCGAAGAAATTCGAGCTCACCTGAAAAAACATGGTGGTGAGAACATCCAAATCATTTCTAAAATTGAAAACCAAGAAGGTTTGAATAATTTTGATGAGATTTTAGAAGCCTCTGACGGCATCATGGTTGCTCGCGGTGACTTAGGGGTCGAAATCCCGGTTGAAGAAGTTATTTTCGCCCAAAAAATGATGATTGAAAAATGTGTTGCTGCGCGTAAAGTCGTGATTACTGCTACACAAATGTTAGATTCAATGATCAAAAACCCACGCCCTACTCGTGCAGAAGCGGGTGACGTAGCCAATGCTATTTTGGATGGTACTGATGCAGTTATGCTTTCAGGTGAAAGTGCGAAAGGTAAATACCCTGTAGAAGCCGTAACTATTATGGCGACTATCTGTGAGCGTACTGACCGCATCATGCAAACTCGTATCGATAGTCAAAAACCAAGCCAACGCCTACGTGTCACTGAGGCTGTATGTCGTGGTGCAGTGGAAATGTCTGAAAAATTAGATGTTCCACTAATCGTTGTAGCAACCTACGGCGGTAAGTCTGCTAAGTCTGTTCGTAAATATTTCCCTACTGCACCAATCCTCGCGTTAACGACTAATGAAGAAACTGCACGTCAGTTATTGTTAGTAAAAGGTGTGATCCCAATGATAGTTGGTGGATTTACATCTACAGATGACTTTTATCGTGAAGGTAAACGCGCAGCTCTAGAAAGTGGATTAGCGGTTCCTGGTGATGCTGTTGTGATGGTTTCCGGTGCGTTAGTACAAAGCGGTACAACCAATACCTCTTCAGTTCACGTGCTGTAATTAAATTTTATTTGTCTTTTAAAAGGCCGATAGAGATCACTTGAAGTGAACCCATAAAGTTGGACACTTTTAGTTAAGCGGCTTGTAAGGCCTGATTTCGATATTCAATCGGAGTCAGGCCTTTTAATTTGAATTTAACATATAGTGCTGCCCTGATGTAACTATTCATTTATTTCATTTTCTCTAGTAAATATCTTATTGCTATTTAAGCGTAATATCATAAAACGCACTCAAATTGGTCAAATAACAACCTTCATTGATCTTAATTTAAATTTTTCTTCTTTTTCCTAGTACTAAATATAAAGTATTTCTAGCAAAACTTTATATTTAGTACTAGCATAAGACATAGTAAGTGCCATACCCTAATTTTCATTAGGTTGTTTTAAAGGGATATAGCAAGCTGTAAATAACAGTCTTAGCTCTATTGTTTGGTGACTTGCTTTTTATATTTTCAAGATAAATCAATCTAGAGGGTAAAATAATGATTCGTACTAAAATTGTACTGGGCTCTATCGTATTAGCTTCAGCATTACTAGCGGGTTGTTCTAACAGCACTGAAGTGCAAAAACTCTCTTCAGACGTACAAACTCTGAATGGTAAAGTTGATCAACTGAGCAACGACGTTCAGTCTCTGCGTTCTGACGTACAGACAGCTCAAGAAGAAGCAGCACGTGCTAACCAACGTTTAGACAACCAAGTTCGTACTTACAAAAAATAAGTTAGATTTGGTCGTTGTCTAGTTGAAACGGCGCTTCTTTGAAGCTAATAGTATTTATGAGGGCCTATGAAAATAGGCCCTTATTATTTTGGAGTAGTTATTCAACTACAGAGGAAGAGCGATATTTAGTGGGTAGCACTGCGCTGACTTTATGGTCATAGATAGGCTGTGGCTGTGAAATAGTAAAAGGTTCAATAGGCACTAACCCTTCGTGCTGCGTTTCAGAGTCTGAAGAACTATTACCCTTATCATTATTCACACGCACAGGCATCCCAGAACGTCTTGCTAGCTCTTTTTCTACTAAAGCCTTATCAACCCCTTCATTTTCCAGAAAACGCTTGAAATCGTCAGTCAGTTTGATTGGCATTGTTTGTGGGTCATCATTATTTGTCCGAGATAATGGCTGATGCACCTCAATGTAATAACTGCCATCAGTTTCTTTGGAGTATTTTACAGGCTGATCAATAACTTGGACACGAGTTCCTTTTGGTACTGTCTTGAATAACGCTTCAATATCATCAGGACGTAAACGAATACAACCGGAGCTCACCCGCATACCAATACCAAAATCTGCATTAGTACCGTGGATCAGATATTCACCACGCCCATATGCTAGTCGTAATGCATACAAGCCCATTGGGTTTTCAGGACCTGCTGGAACAACAGCAGGAAGCGTTATACCTTCTTTAGCATAATTTTTACGGATGTTCGCCGTTGGCGTCCATGTTGGGTCTTTAATTGATTGGCTTACTGAAGTTACCATTTCAGGTGTATCACGACCTAATTGGCCAATACCTATAGGGTAAACAATCACTTCTTCGCTGTTCGCCGGATAATAATATAAACGCAGCTCTGCTAAGTTAATCACAATTCCGGTTCTTGGCGTTGACGGTAACAACATTTGTGCTGGAATGATAAGCTCTTTTCCAGCTTCAGGAAGATACGGGTCCGTTCCAGGGTTTGCTTCAAGCATGCCTAGTAGCCCAATTTGGTGCTCACTGGCAATGGCTTCCAGTGGACGCCCGTCATTGGGTACGATATACGTGTAATTTTCCCCGATAAGTCGAGTGTTACTGTCAGGTAATGGATATTCTTTTGCTTGAGCTGGAGCCAATAAGGCGCTCATGACAAACAAACTTGCCACCGTCAAAACTCTTTTCATACCTACTCCAAGGAAAATAATGTTCTTACAATAATTCAATGATTATTGTTCATAATAGCAACTATCTCTCATATCTTTAATACTAAATAAATATTTTTATTAAGTATTAATATGGAAGTAGTCTTTTTATGATAACTAAATACGATGACTTTAAAGAATTGCTCGGATAAAGAATAATACCCAAGAAGTAAAATATAAGAGAGGGAGCATAAGGCTCCCTCGGTAAGATTATACTAATTGTGCCGCTCGCGATAAAATTGTGCGGATCATCGCATTCAAACCTTGAGTACGTGAAGGTGTTAAATGCTGCTCTAATGCTAATTGTTCAAAAAATGACTTCACATCAAGTGCTAATATTTGTTGCGCTGTTTTACCTTGAAAAAGAATAATAACAATTGCAACTAGCCCTTTAACGATGGCTGCATCGCTATCACCTGCAAACGTAATTGTCCCGTCCGCTTGTTTTTGCATATCAATCCACACTTGGCTTTGGCATCCAGCGATTAAATTATTATCGCTTCTTTGTGCCTCAGAGAGTTCAGGTAAACGCCCCCCTAGCTCTATCATATAGAGGTAACGCTCCTCCCAGTCCTGACAGCGAGAGAAATTACGTAATAACTTACTTTCATCGGGTAATGCGGGCATGCTCAGTTCCTTTACCATCTGTTTCTTATGTGCTTAGCCTAACAATTTTTTGATGCGCTGTAACGCATTGCATAAAGAATCGATTTCTTCTTTGGTGGTGTATATCCCTACAGAAGCGCGGCACATAGCGGGAACTTGGTAATGTTCCATTAATGGTAAAGCACAATGATGCCCAGTACGGATTGCAATGCCATACCTGTCAAGGAAAGACCCAACATCATAAGCATGGTGCTTGCCTAAATTGAAAGCCAGAACACCTTCCCGTTGGTCATTGCCATATAATATAACTGAAGGTATTTCTTGCAATTTCTTAGAAGCATAAGCCATCACTTCAGCTTCATGAGCAAATACATCAGATAAATTTAGTGCATTTAAATAATCAAATGCCGCCCCTAAACCAATAATTGCGCTTACATTCGGTGTTCCCGCTTCAAAGCGCCAAGGTGCGTCAGCAAAAGTGATCCCTTTGGTCAGGCTGACTTGGCGGATCATCGCCCCACCACCTTCCCATGGTGGCATCATATCCAAAATAGCTTTTTTACCATAAAGGATACCAATACCCGTCGGGCCATATAGCTTGTGACCTGAAAACACATAGAAATCACAGTCTAAGGCTTGTACATCAACCTGCTGATGCATTGCACCTTGCGCACCATCAACCAATACCGTGATTTCACCGCCTTTTGAAGCAGCAATTGCTCGTGCTTGCTTGATTATCTCCTGTACGGGATTAACTGTTCCCAATACATTAGAGATATGTGTAAAGCTCAATAATCGCGTACGTGAATCAATGACATCATTTAATACCTCTAACTGTAGCCTACCATCATCAGAAATTGGGATAACTCGGATTTCAAAACCAATTTCTTCAGCTAACATATACCAAGGTACAATATTCGCATGATGTTCCATTTCAGTGATGACAATATTGTCCCCTTCATGGAAATACTTTCGACCAAAACTATTTGCTACTAGGTTAATACCTTCCGTTGTGCCTTTAACAAACACAATTTCTTCATTTGAAGCTGCGTGAATGAAAGCGGCCGCTTTTTGACGAACCTCTTCCATCATTGTCGTGGCATTTGCACTGAGAGTATGTATGCCGCGGTGAACCGCGGCATATTGATGCAGCGTAAACTCACTTTCTTTTTCAATGACTTGCAAAGGCTTTTGTGCACTTGCTGCACTATCCAAATAGACTAATGGATGATTATTGACAGACTGAGATAAGGCAGGGAAATCCTGCCTGACTGAAGCGACATTGAATAGCATGGGGATTAAACCTCCGCTAAGCGCTGGCGGATGTTTGCCATCACAGCGTGTTTTAACTCTTCCGATTCAATAGATTCTGTAAGTTCTGCAGCAAATGCGATGATAATCATATGTTTTGCTGCTTTACCCTCAATGCCTCTTGAACGCAGATAAAACAGTTGTTCGTCATCAATACGACCGACCGTTGCACCGTGACCACACTTTACGTCGTCCGCATAAATCTCAAGCTGAGGTTTAGTATCAATTTCAGCTTTTTCACCTAACAACAACGTATTGTTAGTCATCTGACCATCTGTTTTCAATGCATTCGGCGCTACTTTAATCATGCCATTAAAGACAGCTTTACTGCTATCCATCGCAATGACTTTATGTAGTTGGCGGCTATTACAGTAACCCTTATTGTGCTCCAAATACGTACGAGTATCTGCAATTTCATTGCCTTTAGGCAGCAATAAACTGTTAAGTTCAAATTCTGTATTTTCACCATCAAGGCGAGCACTGGTATGGTTTCGCGTTAATAATGCGCCAAGTAAAAAGCTCGTACTTTTCACCCGACTATCACGCCCAATAACAATATCATTGTGAGCAAAATGCTGAGCCAGACCATTTTCAATATTTAACTTAAAGTGACTAAAATCTGCATTATCACCGACTTCAACCGTTAAACGACTGCCCGTCATGTGCATTTGGTCATTCAAGCTGACATAATGCTCAATCACTTGAGCTTTGCTGTTCGCATCTAACGTTAAATGGTAGCGATACTGGCTAATATTCGTAGCCTGTTTATCACTGCTACCCGTTGAAATATTCAGCAGATACAATGGTTTCTCTGCTATTTTATTTGCAGCAAGATGAACAACTAACGGTTGTACCGCCAAGCTTTCTGTTAAATGCAAGAAAATCTCGCTATTTACAGGCGAAGGAAGCAAGTCTTGGTTATCAAGCAAAGACACTTGGAATGGCCCCATATCAATGGAGCTTAGTGCTGAACTATAGCGCCCATCAATTAAAACAAGGCGATAGGCGTCAATCGGCAGAGCCAATGCTTCACAGTCTTTTGCTTCAACATCGCTATCACTAAAACGATACTGAGCCTCAAGTACCGTATTTAGTGGTGTATAGTGCCAATCTTCATGGCGAAACGCAGGCAAGCCAACTTGTTTTGCCATTTCCCAATGCGTTTTAGCATGTTGAGAATTCACACCGTGTCGTTGCTCAAACAATTCAGAAAAACGTGACATTGCTTGCTCATTGAGCTTTGCAACTTCAGCACGTTTTTGTGCTCTTTCACTGTTGGTCAATAAGCCAGCCATAACCCTGCTCCTCCAGTTTTTTCGCTAAACTGAAATCACCTGATTTGATGATTTTCCCTTGATATAACACGTGGACAAAGTCAGGCTTTACATAATCCAAAATGCGTTGATAGTGGGTTACGATAATAAATGAACGTTCAGGCGAACGTAATGAATTCACACCGTTAGCCACAATTTTCAGCGCATCAATATCTAAACCGGAGTCAGTTTCATCAAGAATACACAATTGAGGCTCTAGAGCTGCCATCTGCAAGATATCGTTACGTTTTTTCTCACCACCGGAAAAACCCACGTTAACAGAACGAGCAAGTAAATCTTCTGGCATTTCTAATAATTTGATTTTATCTTCAATAAAATCTTGGAAATCAAAACGATCTAATGCTTCTTGCTGGCGATATTCTCTGACCGCATTAACGGCGGTTTGTAAGAAAAATTGGTTACTGACCCCTGGAATTTCAACAGGGTATTGGAATGCGAGGAAAACGCCTTCCCCTGCACGCTCTTCTGGATCTAACTCAAACAGGTCTTTACCTTTAAACGTCACTTCACCGCTATCAATTTCATACTCTTCGCGGCCAGCAAGTGTGGCTGATAATGTACTTTTACCAGAGCCATTTGGGCCCATGATGGCGTGAACTTCCCCTGGTTTTACTTCCAGAGATAACCCTTTTAAAATCTCATTACCTTCTACACTCACGTGTAAATCTTTAACACTTAACATATTTACATGCCTTTAGCGCCTTAGCGCAAATAAACTCGATTAGGATCAACCAACACTGTGCTCTAAGCTGATTGCCAGTAATTTTTGTGCTTCTACGGCAAATTCTAATGGAAGCTCCGAGAACACATCTTTACAGAAACCATTTACAATCATTGATATCGCATCGTCTTCGCTGATACCACGTTGTAAACAGTAAAATAACTGGTCTTCTCCAATACGTGAGGTTGTCGCTTCATGTTCGAGCTGTGCCGTATTATTTTTAACTTCCACATACGGGAAAGTATGTGCACCGCACTGTGTACCAATTAACATAGAGTCACATTGGGTAAAGTTACGAGCATTATGTGCACTTGGTAAAATTTTCACTAAACCGCGATAACTGTTTTGGCTTTTACCTGCTGAAATACCTTTAGAAATAATCGTTGAACGGGTGTTTTTCCCGATATGGATCATTTTCGTTCCGGTATCTGCTTGCTGATTACCATTTGTTAATGCAACAGAGAAAAACTCACCGACAGAGTTATCCCCCTTAAGGATAACGCTTGGGTATTTCCATGTGATGGCAGAGCCAGTTTCTGACTGCGTCCATGACATTTTTGAATTTTCACCTTCACACAATGCACGCTTAGTCACAAAGTTCAGGATCCCACCGGCTTCGCTATCTCCACCGGAGAACCAGTTTTGGACAGTCGAATATTTAACTTCGGCATCTTTATGAATAATCACTTCAACAACCGCCGCATGGAGCTGATAGCTATCACGAACAGGCGCAGAACACCCTTCGATATAACTGACATAACTACCTTCATCGGCAATTAAAATCGTACGCTCAAACTGGCCTGTTTTGGCTGCGTTGATCCTAAAATAAGTTGATAGCTCCATTGGACAATGTACGCCTTTTGGTACATACACAAACGTACCATCTGAAGCTACCGCCGCATTTAATGCCGCAAAAAAGTTATCATGGCTCGAAACGACTGACCCGAGATATTTCTGCACCAGTTCAGGGTACTCTTGAATAGCCTCACTGAACGAACAAAAAATAACCCCATGTTTGGCTAAGTCATCACGGTAAGTTGTAGATACCGAGACCGAGTCAAAAATGGCGTCAACCGCAACAGCCTTCCCTTCACGTACAGGAACACCCAATTGGTTAAAAGCTTCTTCAACTTCAGCCGTTAAATAATTATTGGTTTCCGCTACACCTGTGCCTTGGGTTGCACCAGATTGCGAACCACAGGTATCATCACATGAGCCACAAGATGGCGCAGAATAATAGCTATAGTCTTGATAATCGAGATTTGGGTAATTCGCTTTAAGCCAATGAGGCTCTTCCATGCCTTTCCAGTGATTAAAGGCATCAAGACGGAATTGGAGCATCCACTCAGGCTCATTACGTTTTGCTGAAATTGCGCGGATCACATCTTCGTTGATGCCTTTCGCCATTTCATCAGTCGCGACTTCGGTAAAGAAGCCTTCTTTATAACGCTGGTCATCAAGCCAGCTTTGAACATCATCGCCAACTTCTACATTGCTCTGTGACATAATCTGACTTCACATGTTAAACGCCGAAGCTTTCACCACACCCACAGGCATGTTGGGCTTTCGGGTTATTGAATTTGAAAATTTGATTCAGCCCTTCTTGGACAAAATCAACGACTGTGCCATCAATAAATGGCATTGCTTCTTTTGGCACATAAAGATGTGCGCCATCGAGTTCAAATAACAGGTGTTGCTCTGTTGGGTTTTCGATCATTTCAAATACATAACCAAAACCCGCGCAGCCGGACTGTTTTACGCCAAGTGAAAGCCCTTTAGTGTTTGGGTTTTGCACCATCAATTTTTTGATTTGTTTTGCAGCGCTTTGTGTCAGGCTAACTCCCTGCCAATTGTTTTCATCAAATGAAAATGTCTCTACACCGTCAGTCATATTGACCCCACATTTCTTATGGCTTTTCAGCCTGTTATCAGGAGATTAACTCTGCCTACCCTATGGTAATGATTAGCTAATTGACTTCAACCATTTGTTTTAAGAGGTTATAGCTATTTTAGCTCTTTTCTTGCTCATTATCAGGTTAAAAAACAAACAAGCACCTAGCAAAATAAGATTAACCCATTGATAAATAATGAATAAGTAGAGTTGTGTTTTTTATTCAAATTTGTACTAAATAATACACTTAAATGACACAAATTAATAAAGATGCATTTATTATACAACTTAATTAACTTGATAAAAAATGAATTTATAGAAAGAATGGCCATATAACCATACAAGAACAAGGGTTTTATAGGGTGTTCTGGCATTTAATTAGCCAAAAAACCCTATATATAGAATGGTTATTATTCAAATAATACCGCAGTTGTCAGGCGAGAAGTACAACACAATTTGCCTTGTTCATTGAAAATTTCAATATTCCACACTTGCTGGCGACGTCCTAAATGAATAGGCTTACAAATACCTTTTACAACCCCTGAGCGAGCAGCACGAACATGATTTGCATTGATTTCCAACCCGACCACCTTTTGTTCCCCTTCCGAGCACATATAACCCGCAATTGAACCCAAGGATTCGGCTAACACAACAGAAGCACCGCCATGCAATAACCCAAAAGGCTGTTTGGTACGATGATCGACAGGCATTATTCCCTCTAAATAATCATCTCCAATTGCCGTGATTTCAATGCCAAGATGCCCTAACATGCAGGTTTTTGACATTTCAGCGAGTTGTTGCAAATTAAATTGACGTTTCCAAATCATTAAACTATCTCCAACAGTGCTTGAATCGGATGTTTTATCGATACATTTTCCATTCGCTTAACTTGGCTACGGCAAGAATAACCTGAACTTAAACAGCGATCTTTTGGCAAAGAAGACATCGCGCCTTTCCACGATAAATCATAAATTCCTTTTGAATTTTGAAGATTGGCCACTTCGTGCCCATAAGTCCCTGCCATGCCACAACAGCCAACACTAACATTATTTAATGTTTGCCCAAAGCGAGCAAATAACGCTGCCCATTGATTCGCACTATTAGGTAAAGCCGTTGATTCCGTACAATGACCGAAAAAATACCATGGTTGTGTCGAAGCCACTTGCACATTGTGTGGTTCAGGCAATGTCATTAACCACTCATGCGCCAACATCACCGTAAATTGGCACTGTTCTTTACCTAAAATTTCATGGTATTCATCGCGATAACAAAGTACCAGTGCAGGGTCAACACCGACCATTGGTAACTGCAATTTTGCCACTCGATTTAAAAAGTCCGCTGTCTTGCGAGCTGTTTTAGCAAATTTCGCTAAAAAACCTTTGATGTGTTGCGCTTTTCCATTCGGTGAAAACGGTAACAATACAGGTTTAAGACCTAACTTTTCAATTAAGCGGACAAAATCTGCCACCACTTTGGCATCGTAATAGCTAGTGAAAGGGTCTTGAACCACCAGCACATATTTTTCACGCTGTGAATCCGCCATACTTTCAAGTTGTTCAAGCGTAACAGAAACCGCGGCATGGCCTGAAAGTTCTTGTTTTAATGTGGGTTGAGAAAATAACGGTAAATCCACCATACCAATGGTGTGTTGGCTCAGTTTTTGCACCACCGGTTGACGTAAAAAGAAATTAAATACGCTAGGTACCTTGGAAAGTATTGGTGCACTCGCTTCGACGTTTGCAACAATATGGTCCCGAATAGGTCGCAAATAACGCCCATGATACAATGCTAAAAATTTAGCTCTAAATGATGGCACATCAATTTTAATCGGGCATTGTGTTGAGCAGGCTTTACAGGCGAGGCACCCAGCCATTGAAGCTTTCACTTCATGAGAAAAATCATAATCCCCTTGCTTCGCACGCCAAGTATTACGGGTTTTCTCGATTAAGCCTCTTAATGAAGGCTGGTTGTGCGTAATTCCTTTTTCAAGGTGTTCTGGTGTAACGCCTTGTTCCGCTAGCAACCTTAACCATTCACGAACAAGTGTTGCACGGCCTTTCGGAGAATGGACTCGTTGACCACTCACCTTCATCGATGGGCACATTGGGCTCTTTACATCAAAATTGAAACACAGCCCATTGCCATTACACTCCATAGCACCACGGAACTCTTGGCGCATTTGGACTGGAATTTGCCGGTCATACGTTCCTCGCTTGATGTCATCAACCTGCTTCATCGGTGCATCCAACCCCGCAGGTGGGCAAATTTTACCTGGATTCAAACGGTTATCGGGGTCAAATGCCGCTTTAATATTCCGAAGCTCACCGTATAATACATCGCCAAAAAATTCAGGACTATATTGCGCACGGAAACCTTTCCCATGTTCACCCCACAAAAGCCCACCATATTTAGCGGTTAATGCCACAATTTCATCAGAAATTTGTTTCATCAATACTTCTTGCTGCGGATCACACATATCAAGCGCAGGACGGACATGTAATACCCCTGCGTCCACGTGACCAAACATGCCATAATTCAAGTTGTGACTGTCTAATAATGCACGGAATTCCACTATATAATCAGCAAGATGCTCAGGAGGAACACAAGTATCCTCAACAAACGGAATTGGCTTTGCAGCCCCCTTGCTGTTCCCTAACAGCCCAACTGCTTTTTTACGCATGTTATAAATGCGCGTAATATCTTCAAGGTCATGACAGGTTTGATAACCAATCACGCCGGCTTGGTTATTCGCCATTAACTCATCAAGCCGCTGACAAAGGCTTTCAGTTAATTGGTTAATTTCCGCTTCATCATCACCACTAAACTCAACAATATTCAGCCCCAACATTTCCTTATTTGGAATGTCAGTAATCAATGCTTTAACTGAGTGCCAAACAATATCTTCACGCGCTAAATTCAATACTTTCGAGTCAACTGTTTCAACAGACAAGGCTTTTGCATCAACCATAAAAGGTGCATTACGCAATGCGGACTCAAAAGAGTCATATTTGACGTTTACTAAGCGGCGTACTTTTGGCAAAGGTGTGATATCAAGCGTCGCCTCGGTAATAAAGGCTAAAGACCCTTCAGACCCAGTCAAGATACGGGTAAGGTCAAATTCTGTTAGTTCATCATTAAATACATGACGTAAATCATACCCTGTCAGGAAACGATTTAACTTGGGAAATTTTTCTTCAATTAATGGACGTTGCTCTAAACAGCGTTCTAATACTGTTTTATATATACGCCCCACTGTTGAATCTTCTGACGCAATCGTTTGGGCGAGTTCGATAGGCATAGCACGTGTATCTAGGCATTCTCCACCTAACACCATGGCTTTAACGCCTAACACGTGATCAGAGGTTTTACCATATACTAATGAGCCTTGACCTGATGCGTCAGTGTTGATCATTCCACCTAATGTTGCTCGGTTGCTGGTAGATAGCTCCGGCGAAAAGAAATAACCGTAAGGTTTGAGGTATTGATTTAATTGGTCTTTGATGACCCCAGCCTCAACTTTAACCCAACCTTGCTCTGGGTTTATTTCTAAAATCCTATTCATATAACGGGACATATCCACAACAATCCCTTCAGTTAAGGATTGCCCATTAGTTCCCGTCCCACCACCCCGAGGTGTAAAGCTGAGCTCACGAAATTTCGCTTGCCCCGCAAGCCGAGTGATAATTTGTACATCTGCACTCGAACGCGGAAATACAACCGCTTGGGGTAATAGTTGGTAAATACTATTATCTGTTGCCATGGATAAACGCTCAGCATAGCTGGTGCCGTTATCCCCAGTAAAACCCTGTTCTTGTAGCTCATGCAAGAACTCAATAACTAGATGACTAAGATGAGGAGCTTCTGATATACGCGGGATCATTATTAACGATGACTCTTGTTGTTTAGTGTTCGCATTACTCGTTATGTACTATCTTTATTTTAAGTTGCACAATAGTGTCTTAGGTCTATGATGGGTTACCTTCACAGCCTGTAAAGACAGCACAGCCGCTGATGACATTGTCATTATGAACCATATCACAATATTGTTTTTTTTAACCGTGAAAAAAAATTACGTTATTTTCACCTAAAAATTTGCCACAGACACAGAATTTTCATTTGTAAAGGACCAGTCATTAATGGAAAAATCGCAAAAACGCTTGGATCTTCCCAAACTTATTTTCGGCCTATTATCCATCGTTTTAATGATAGCAGCCTGCTTTTGGGTACTTAATCCATTTATTCTTGGCTTTGTATGGGCTGGAATGATGGTAATTGCTACTTGGCCACTATTATTAAGACTGGAAGCTCGCTTATGGCATAAGCGCTGGTTAGCTACATTGGTGATGGTTCTTCTTATATTACTGCTGTTCGTTATTCCATTGGGTATTCTAATTGGCAGTATCATTGAAAATAGCACACCACTTATTGATTTAGCGAAATCGCCGTCAAGCCTAACATTGCCTGATTTAGAATGGCTCAATACCATTCCAATGGTGGGTGAGAAAATTTACTATGCATGGCATAGCTTAGTCGCCAGTGGGGGGAATGCTTTACTTGCTAAAATTCAACCCTATTTTGGCCAAGCTGCTGGCTGGTTTGCTACACAGGCCATTAGCGCAGGAAGATTTGTTTTTCACTTGATGCTAATGCTGCTATTTAGTGGCTTGCTCTATCTTAAAGGCGAATCTGTCATGGTTAGCATCCGTCACTTTGCGGTCCGTCTCGCAGGGATCCGTGGGGATGCTGCCGTCGTGTTAGCGGCACAATCTATTCGAGCTGTTGCCCTTGGTGTCGTCGTCACCGCGCTAATTCAAGCCATCGTCGGAGGAATTGGACTTGCCTTGTCGGGTATTGGTTATGCGGCCATCTTAACTGTCTTGTTGTTTATATGCTGTGTGGCGCAATTGGGGCCTCTACTCATTATGGTGCCATCCGTCATTTGGCTATTTTGGACAGGTGATACGACATGGGGAATTATCCTTGCTATATGGGCCGCCGTTGTTGCCACTATGGATGGCGTTCTTCGCCCATGGCTCATTAAAATGGGGGCTGACTTACCAATGGTTCTGATCCTTGTTGGTGTTATTGGTGGAATTTTATCATTTGGCATGATTGGTTTGTTTATTGGTCCTGTTGTATTAGCCGTTTCATATAGCTTATTAAAAGCTTGGATGAATGAGGTTGCAGTTCCAAGTGAAGACTTAACAGAAACTGAAAAATTTCTAGAAGAAGAGTTTTCGATTAAAAAGTAGTACGTAGTTGATTAGTAGCAGGCATGTTCAAGCAAGACATGCCTGCTAACTTAATAAGTATTGCTCCATTAATATTTAGAAACAATATTTAACATTCTAACGTTAGTATTTAGTCTAATTTATGTTAACATAAATCTATTGAATTAATTCTCTTTAAGTAACAATGAGTAATATTAATATTGAGAGTGTTCTTAATGATTGTATAATATGAATAGTTTAATATTCTATTATTGAATCATATGGATATAAAAAGCTATGCCCCTCCCTTTTTAGGCATCGCTTTATTTAACTGAATTGCTGTGTGTAGTCTTTGCCTGTCAGCCCATGATAGGCTTTTTTTTTATCCTCATTTAATATGAATATTATTCATATCGTAATCAGAACATCACTTTATAATTATTGATTAATATCAATTTTTGACATAACTAGCAGTTTTCATACTCCTTTAGCGTTATATAATTAAATAACTTTCGTTATTTCTATTTAAGATATATTTTCTGTTCAAATCAAATACACAAAATAAGAGTAATTATATTCGTTTTTTATTTATACCTAAAAAGTATTATATGAATATTTATTTAGAACTGTTTGCTATCAACCTATTAATAATAGTATTAATCAATTTCTGTAATAGGTAATTTTAATCAAATAAATGCGAAGGCTGAATGTTATTCACATTCAGCCTTGATAATTAAAAAACGAGATAACTATTGATTCTCAGCTATCGTCAGCCATGTTTGTACCACGGTATCTGGATTCAAAGATAAACTATCAATACCTTCATCTACCAGCCATTGAGCAAAATCTTGATGGTCGGATGGCCCTTGACCACAAATACCTACATATTTGTTTTGTCGTTTTGCAGCCTGTATAGCCATAGATAACATGGCTTTTACCGCATCGTTTCGTTCATCAAATAACTCAGAAACAACACCAGAATCCCTATCAAGACCTAATGTTAACTGAGTCATATCATTCGAACCGATAGAGAAACCGTCGAAATGTTCGAGGAATTGATCTGCCAGTAAAGCATTTGATGGAATTTCGCACATCATAATGACTTTTAGACCGTTTTCACCACGTTTCAAATCATGTTTAGCCAGCTCAGCAACTACAGACTCAGCTTGTGCAACTGTCCGCACAAATGGGATCATAACTTCAACATTCGTTAACCCCATAGTGTTGCGAACACGTTTAACCGCTTCACATTCTAATGCAAAACAGGCACGGAAGCTGTCAGATACATAGCGCCCTGCACCACGGAAACCTAACATTGGATTTTCTTCTTCAGGTTCATAAATATCCCCACCGACTAAGTTGGCATATTCATTAGACTTGAAGTCAGATAAACGGACAATAACGCGTTTTGGCCAGAAAGCAGCGGCTAGAGTAGAAATCCCTTCGGTTAATTTACCGACATAAAATTCAATCGGGTCATCATAACCCGCCATCATTTGGCGAATTTCTGCTTGTAACTCAGGAGATTGCTGATCAAATTCCAGTAATGCCCTTGGGTGAACACCAATCATACGATTGATGATAAACTCAAGTCTAGCTAGACCCACACCTTCATTAGGTAAGCAAGCAAAATCAAATGCACGGTCAGGGTTACCGACATTCATCATGATTTTGACATCTAGGTTTGGCATATCACTCACTTCAGAACTGTGAATTTCAAACGCCAGTTTACCTTCGTACACAAAACCCGTATCACCTTCTGAACAAGAAACTGTCACTTCTTGGCCTTCTTGCAAACGGTCAGTCGCATCACCACACCCCACAACCGCAGGAATGCCTAATTCACGAGCGATAATCGCAGCATGGCATGTACGTCCACCACGATTCGTAACAATCGCAGCGGCTTTTTTCATGATAGGCTCCCAATCAGGGTCTGTCATATCGGTAACGAGTACATCACCCACTTGAATTCTATCCATTTCACTCAAGTTATGTATGACTTTAACAGCCCCAGAGCCAATACGATGACCGATTGCACGTCCTTCAACTAAAACTTGTCCTTGTTGTTTTAATTGATAACGCTCCATCACTTGTTGATTAGAGCGAACGGTTTCTGGCCTTGCTTGGACAATATACAAACGCCCATTATGACCATCTTTTGCCCACTCAATATCCATTGGGCGACCGTAGTGCTTTTCAATCTGTATAGCTTGGCGTGCAAGCTCTTCCACTTCGAGATCAGTTAAAGAGAAACGATTGCGTAGTGCTTCTGGCACATCTTCAATTTGTACTTGTTTACCGTGCTCTTTACTGTTGGCGTACACCATTTGTAATTTTTTAGAGCCCAGGGTACGGCGCACAATTGCAGGACGGTTATTGGCTAACGTTGGTTTATGGACATAAAACTCGTCTGGATTCACGGCGCCTTGCACCACCATCTCACCTAAACCATACGCAGAGGTAATAAATACGACTTGGTCGAAGCCCGATTCAGTATCAATCGTAAACATAACACCCGATGAGGCTAAATCAGAACGTACCATGCGTTGAACGCCCGCGGACAGAGCTACACCGCGGTGATCATAACCTTGGTGAACACGATATGAAATCGCACGGTCATTAAACAATGAAGCAAAAACGTGTTTAATCGCAACTAATACAGCGTCAATTCCTTGAACGTTAAGGAATGTTTCCTGTTGCCCTGCAAACGAAGCGTCAGGCATGTCCTCAGCAGTTGCCGATGAGCGGACAGCAAATGAAGCTTCCGCTTCACCTTCTGACAGTTGTGCGAAAGCATCACGAATATCTTGTTCCAACTCCTTCGTCAATGGTGTATCAATCACCCATTGACGGATCTGAGCACCTGCTACAGCCAGTTGGTTCACATCATCAATATCCGTTTCATCTAGCAGGTTATAAATGCGTTGATTTACACCGCTCTGCTCCAGAAAATCATTAAACGCCTGTGCGGTTGTCGCGAAACCGTTAGGTACGGATACTCCCAGATCAGATAAGTTAGTGATCATTTCACCGAGAGAAGCATTTTTGCCCCCGACACGGTCAACATCATTCATCCCTAATTGGTTATACCAAAGTACATTACACGGAGTGAGGCCATTTGTGGACATTGAAAGCGATCCTTTTATAGCAATTTAGTGACAGAGTACAAATCGTAAAAAATCTCGTTGGCGAAATTTCGCCTCGTGAAATAGACTAGCACAGACGCTAAGAGAAGATGGACTGGTGAATCGTTCCATCACTGAAGAAAACTTTTTTGTTCTAAAAATCGTTCAAAAAATGGCTATAGTTTCCCCTATAAACTAATTTTTAAACTTTAAACAAAGATAATATTTCCCAATATCCAGTGATAAATACAATAGAGACGAATAATGATGAGCGAATTAGGAGCAATGAATAATATGGTAAGCCAAGTTCAACGTACTGTTTTTTTTATTTCTGATGGAACAGCGATAACCGCTGAAACTTTGGGACACGCCGTACTTTCTCAATTTCCTCTGTCATTTATTTCTTATACTCTGCCGTTTGTAACAAGCGAAGCTCGTGCACATGAAATTAAGCAAAAAATAGATATTATCTTCGAAGAAACCCAGTTGCGTCCTTTAGTGTTCTATTCGATTATCTCCCCTGAAGTTAAGCAAATCATTATCCAGAGTGCAGGTTTTTGCCAAGATATCGTCCAAAGTCTAGTCGCCCCAATTCAGAAGGAAGTCGGCCTAGAACCTGAGCCAAAACTCAACCGAACCCATGGCCTATCCATGCAAAATATGAATCAATATGATGCACGTATAGCTGCTATTGAATACACACTGGCTCACGACGATGGGATTTCTTTACGAAATTTAGACCAAGCTCAAGTGATACTAATTGGTGTTTCGCGTTGTGGCAAAACGCCAACAAGCCTCTACTTAGCGATGCAATTTGGTATCCAAGCGGCAAATTACCCATTTACGGCTGATGATATGGATAATTTACAATTACCTGCAGCATTACGCCCATATACACATAAATTGTTTGGTTTAACTATTAGCCCTGAACGGCTAGCAGCTATCCGCGAAGAGCGCCGTGAAAATAGCCGTTATGCATCCATAAGGCAATGCCGTATTGAGATAGCTGAAGTGGAAGCTTTATTTAGACAAAATAAAATCAACTACTTAAATACAACTAACTATTCTGTTGAAGAAATTTCAGCAAAAGTGATTGATACCATGGGCTTACAAAGACGAATCTTTTAATGAATACAAATAAAAAAAATATTCATTCCTGCTAAGTTGGAGGTTGAAATTAAGCCATATTCGTTTATTGTGATCTTAATCACTTATAGGGCATATGCCTATTAAAGTTCTTTGAGAAAGAAAATGCACAAAACTGATGAATTACGTACTGCGAGAGTGGACAGTTTAATTACCCCACAAACTCTTGCTGATGAGTTTCCTATTTCCCAAAAAGTCGCTGAAAACGTGACAGCGTCACGAAAACGCATAGAACAGATATTATCCGGCCAAGACCCACGTTTACTGGTCATTGTCGGCCCTTGTTCCATTCATGACATTGATGCCGCTATTGAATACGCTAAAAAACTAAATGTGTTAAGAGAGCGTCATCAAGACCGTTTAGAAATTGTCATGCGAACTTACTTTGAAAAACCACGTACTGTCGTTGGTTGGAAAGGGTTAATTTCTGACCCTAACCTCGATAATTCTTGCCAAGTCAACACTGGTATCCGGTTAGCTCGTAAATTATTGATTGAAGTTAACCAGTTAGGGTTAGCCACGGCAACCGAATTCCTTGATATGGTCACGGGCCAATATATTGCCGATCTCATTAGTTGGGGAGCAATTGGCGCTCGCACAACAGAAAGCCAAATCCACCGTGAAATGGCATCCGCATTGTCCTGTCCTGTAGGTTTCAAAAATGGCACCGACGGCAATATTAATATTGCTATTGATGCGATAAGAGCTGCAAAGGCGCAGCATATGTTTTTATCGCCGGATAAGAATGGCCAAATGACCATTTACCAAACCAGTGGTAACCCGCATGGCCATATCATTATGCGTGGCGGTAAACAGCCTAATTACACGGCTGGTGACTTAGCAGCAGCCTGTGACAAACTGCGTAAATTCGAATTACCAGAGCATTTAGTGGTCGATTTCAGCCATGGTAATTGCCAAAAAATTCATCGTCGCCAACTCGAAGTTGCACGAGATATTGCGGAGCAAATAAAAGATGGCTCGACCGCTATCAGTGGAGTGATGGCAGAAAGCTTCTTAGTTGAAGGCACACAAAAAGTGGTTTCTGACCAACCGTTAGTTTATGGCCAATCTATTACCGACCCATGTCTTGGCTGGGAAGATACCGAACAACTTATTGAAATTCTTGCTCAAGCTGTTGAGTCACGCTTTAAATAAGCCAAATCATTCCAATTTTTTTATTATGAGCCCTTTAGTGAACATAGAAACTAAAGGGCTTTTATATTTACAAAAAAAATAATTATCATTTAATGCATAATTAAATAATATAATAATCTAATTAATAAAATAAATACAGAATTTTAATCCAAAAAATCCTTGACCCACCTCGCGCCAACGATAATAATTCTCACTACAAACTAATTTATCCGTTAGAACTTCTGTAGCCTAGCCCATTATTCGCTACGACATTACAGGGCTAAATAGTTCTAATAAATAAATGAGTTACATAAATATTTATTGCATGCCACCCAGATTATTTATCCAGGCAGCCAGCAAATTCTGAAACCAAAGGAAAGGATTTCCTATGCTGTTTAAATCGATGCCTGCATCAATCCATCAAGATCATAAAATATCACTCTCAGCTATTGCTGCCACCGTTGTAATGACCGGGTTTAGCAACACCGCTTTAGGTGAAAACTTATCGACTCCAAAAGCGAATACCCGCGACATTATTCACGTTTCGACCTCACCTCTTAGTTTAGAAAATATCGCTGTAGCAGAACAAGTCGATGTAATTGATGCAAAAGCGCCTGAATATCAATCTGCGACATCCGCCTTAGATTTACTGAAAGGCCAAGCTGGAGTATTTGTTTCTGGTTCTAATAGCACTTATGGCCAGGGCATTCAAATGCGGGGTTATGATTCACGAGGTGTTAAAGTCACCGTTGATAATATCACCCAAGACTTTTATTCCGGCTTATATGAAGCTACATTTATTGACCCCACCTTAGTAAAAAAAGTCTACGTCCATAAAGGCGCATCATCTGTACATCATGGCGGCGGGGCGTTAGCCGGAGTCGTATCATTCAAAACAATAAATGCAGCTGACATATTAAAACCAGGGCAAAAAATCGGTGGTCAGGTCTTTAGCGGTATTAACCGTAATGATCACGGTTACTATGCAGGTGCAACGCTATTAGGCAGAACTGAATCAACAGATACTCTGTTTACCTATAGTCAACGTAAAAAGCACCTACTCGGCTCACCCGAGTTTGAAGAGGTTGATAATACTGAACAGCTAAGCAACTGGATGCTCAAAAGCAGCTGGCTTGCCCACCCTTCATATAACTTGACGTTACAATTAAAAGAATACCGCAACAACAGTTTAGGGGTAAAACAACCCGCTAAACCTTCAGAAAAAAATAGATATCCAAATACACCGCATGAAAGACAAAGCCATCAGCGAGATGTTGCCATTAGCCAATTTTTTACACCCAAAAATGAGGTAAATTGGCAAGCCCAGTGGGATATTTATTATACAGATTTATATTTAGATCAAACTGATACAGTTAAGGTCAAGAGCAAACCAAAAGAGTATGGCTCTGAAACGCGAAATCAATATACCTATGGGACTAAATTTACTAATAGCTTCACTTTACCTATGTATAACTGGGTAAATCATCATATTCAAAGTGGTTTCGAATATTATCAGCAAAAGCAAACGTCAAATCAGTATGCAATAAGTTATCCACCAGCAGAACTTGATAACCTGTCTGGCTGGTTAGTCAATGACATGACATTGCATCAATTACCGTTAACTTTATCAATTGGAACGCGCTTTACACAATACCGTGCATCGAGGAATAATTTCCCTGAAAATAAACATATCAACTTGTCATCCCGTATGGCTGTTAGTATTACTCCAACCCATTGGCTCAATCTTTACTCATCATACGCTGAAGCATACCGTACCCCACGTATGTCCGAGCTTTATAACAATTCTAACCATTTCACTATACCCTTTTTTGGCACTCCCTCGAACTTTCGCCCATCGCCTGATTTACGTCCAGAAACGAATAGAACCCTCGAAACAGGTATAAAAATCAGTTTTGATGGGGTATTTATTGATAATAGCGACCTTCAATTCGGTTCAACCTACTTTAAGACCAAAGCTAAAAACCATATTGCCCTTG
Organism: Providencia sp. PROV109; assembly: GCF_033681625.1. Lineage (NCBI taxonomy): Bacteria > Pseudomonadati > Pseudomonadota > Gammaproteobacteria > Enterobacterales > Morganellaceae > Providencia > Providencia sp. PROV109. The sequence continues at coordinate 2,104,480 of NZ_CP096320.1, read as the reverse complement.
AAGGTCTTTATACGCCAAGGTATGGCCAATGGTTCCCAGATGAGCTTTATTATATCAATATCCCCAGCGCATCCATTTATGGCATTGATAGCTTTATAAGCTACAGAACACGGTGGTTTGAATTAAATATCAATCACAATAAAACCACAGGTAGAGAAGACGGCTCACATTATTCTCTTTCGTCTATACGTCCTGAAACACTAACGGCTCGATTCAATGTACCGGTTGCTAGTACTGGCTTTACTCTAGGTTGGATAGGGGAATTCTCTGCAAGAACGCAACTTCAAGGTAACGATAAATATAAAAAGTGGCATCACAGATCTGATAAAGGCTTAGACCGCTATCATAAAGAAGTCATTCAATATGCGGGCTATAGCATTCATGATTTCTATGTGAATTACCAAGCAGATCAATTCATAAAAGGGTTAAGTTCGACTCTCACAATGAAAAATGCATTTGATAAGCCATATCTATCTTCCACTGGCGTACCCCAAGAAGGTCGGAACTTTTATCTCAACATGAATTACAACTGGTAGTTAAGTAGTAAAAAACCATGTTATCAACTGATTTTATTAAATTTATCAGCAGTATAAAAAATAAATCAGTTGATAACTTTTCACTATGTCTTTTAATTTTATTAAGGAAAAATTTGTGAATTCAAACCTCTATAATGATTACCTGCAAGCTAAGAAAATGCACTCTGATAAGCACTCCCAAGAAATAGCGGCCTTACTTAGCGTATCGGAGGCCCAACTAATTCATTGTCGTGTCGGTAAAGATAATGTTCAACGATTGGTCAGTAAACCTATTGATATCTTGCAAGATTTAACCACAATAGGCAAAGCTATAGGGATCACTCGTAATCAGTACGCTGTTAGTATTCAAACGGGTGCATACAATAACCCAAAATTTAGTAACCACGGTGGGCTATTTCTAAACCCTAAAGCATTAGACTTACGCATGTTCTTTGCGCAGTGGAGCTCAGTTTTTGCACTCACTGAAAAAATGCCAGAGGGAACTCGCCACAGTATTCAATTTTTCGATAAATATGGTGATTCGTTACACAAGGTCTTTTCCACCGACAACTCTGATATAGCTGCTTGGCAAGCCATGATAGAGCGCTACAGCACATCAGAGAATCCGCCTATCGAACCTAAAACAATTTCGCTATTTTCAGAACAGAAAATTAGCGAAGAACTCGCCTCTCAATTAGAGCAACAATGGCGTGAGATGACCAATGTTCATCAGTTTTTTGGTATATTAAAGAAACACAATTTAAGTCGTCAGCAAGTTTTTCGTGTCGTTAGCCAAGAATTAGCATGGCAAGTCCCTACTACGGCTTTATCTGAATTACTCTCTCTTGCATACCATGCAAAAAATGAAGTTATGCTCTTTGTAGGAAACCGTGGGTGTGTGCAAATATTTACAGGAAAAATAAATGAACTATCATCACTCTCTGTTGAAAGTTCTCAAACTGATTGGTTAAATGTTTCAAGTACAAACTTTAAACTTCATATCATTGAAAATGGCATTTCTGAGTGCTGGGTCACACGTAAGCCAACTAAAGATGGATTTGTGACAAGTCTTGAGGTCTTTGATACCCAAGGTAACCAAATTATTCAAATGTATGGCCAGCGTATTGAAGGCACTCCTGAACAAATAGAATGGAGCAAGCAAATTCTTTCGATATCTCGCATATAATAAAAGAATAATAAGAAAGTAGATAATCTGTCATGGTAATTTTCTAAATACTTTTCAATCAGAAATTGTGGTTTGAATTAGACATGAAAATTGCCATAGACCCTTTACCTCATTAATTCACGCCACTTTTTGATATAGAAATAGAATAATCATCCATCTCCCGCATAAAGTATTTAACTTACCGCATATATTAGTTATTCATACTACGAAAACTGTAGTTACAAGCACTTTCAATCATAACAATTACCTCGGAATTTCCTGTTTATTGTTATAGAAATACGATTATAAATGAAGCAATAATATTTCAATTATTTACTTGGTTAATAATTTCGAATAGCTTAAACAATTTTTTTGAATATAATGAAAATTTTCTCTTTTTCTCACCTACAAAAATGACATGACAATATAGACACTTGAATTAAAAGAGTTTTAAACATACAATATTGAATGTTTAAAATGTTAATTTTTTCAACATCTATTGTACTGATAGTTATTATCATTAAAAAACCGCACGTTTAGCCTATCGATATATCGGAAAAACAGGAAGAATAGACCCTAATTTCGTGAGTTATTATTAGTTATTAATGAACAATAGCCTACTTGAGTAGGAGGTAAATATGTCAGAAAGTGTAGTCAACGATATTGTTAAATGGCTTGAAAGTCAGTTGCAGCGCAATGAAGGCATCAAAATCGACACAATTGCCGATAAAAGCGGCTATTCAAAATGGCATTTACAGCGTGTTTTCAAAGAAATGAAAGGCTGCACGCTTGGTGAATACGTCCGTAAACGTCGTTTATTAGAAGCAGCTAAATCATTACGTGAAGGCAACTTACCTATTCTTGATATCGCATTGCAATATGGCTTTAGTTCACAGGCGACATTTACCCGCATCTTTAAAAAGCACTTTGATACAACGCCTGCAAAATTTCGCCAATCAGGTGAATTACCTGAATGCAAAAACTTTATGACTTGTAGCTGTCATAACTGATTATTTTAGAACATCCCTTCCTATTAGTTATTTGCAATTTTGAAGTCTATGTCTGAGCCGACTATGTCGGCTCTTTTTTTAACTTAATTCATGAACTAACCAGTTTTCCAAATCAGCTAACTGCTCCTGCAATTGAGGCCATTTTACGGCCATTTGTTTACCTAAAGAGCGTATTGTTTCTGTCTGATATGTTTTACCCGTCAATTGCTCACTTAACCACTCCAAAGGAGATGGGTCTAAGCTATCTGTAAAAAACTGACAGCGATTTATCACGCCTTTTTCGATATCAAAATGAAACTCAATTCCTCCCCAAGAAAAACGTGTATCTGAATAGTGAGTAAACGCTGGTGCTTGCCCAAAATTCCATTCCCAACTACTTTGCTTAGCAAAAGCTTCTGGAAAATTTGGTAAATCAGGGAGTTTTTCAGGAGAAATATACTCCGCTTCGACCGTTTCACCGAAGTAATTAAAAAAACTTTTAATTATTCCCTCACAAACAATTTCATGAGAAATATTAGGAACAAGCTCAGACAAGTTAGCCACACGAGAACGCACTGACGTAATCCCTTTTGCCTGTAATTTTTTAGGATCTGGATTCAGGTAATTAGCTAAACGACTTAAATCTGCATTAATCAGCAAGGTTCCATGGTGAAAACCTCTATCTTTCGTTTCTCTGTATGCAGAACCGGATATTTTTCGCGGACCACTTTCTGTATCTAAAACCAAATCATTGCGACCTGAAATTTGTGCGTTAATACCGACCTGTGCTAATCCATCAACAATGATTTGTGTAGAAACTGTTTTATCATATTCTGGCTTTCCCGCCATAAATGTGAAACAAGTGTTACCTAGATCATGAAAGACAGCACCACCGCCACTACTGCGCCGAGCTAAACGAACATTATCTTCTTCCATCCGCCGTGTATTACATTCTTTCCACGGATTCTGAGCGCGCCCTATGACCACGGTATCCGCATTTCTCCAAAGAAACATAACACGTTGGTCGGTTGGCATTTGTCGGAAAATAGTTTCTTCAACCGCAAGGTTAAACCAAGGGTCGTAGGATTCTGAGATGAGTAAACGTACTGTTGACATTGAGCTATCCTTAAAACAAAACTTGCCCTTAAGATAGCATAATCACTGAATAAAATAGTGAATTTAGATACGTCTTGCTTGCCAAAACACTTTTCGCCAATAAACATTATCCATTGATGAACGAATTACCCCTTTACTCGTTGATGCGTGAATGAATGTATTATCGGTATCGTAAATCCCCACATGCAATCCATTCTCCCCTGAACCTGTTTTAAAGAACACCAAATCCCCTGGCATCAAATCAGATTTATCAATCCGTGTGCCTAATTGAGTTTGATCTACTGTTGTTCGAGGTAACTGAATGGCAAAACGGTCGTTAAATGTGCGATAGACAAAACCGGAACAATCCACACCATTTTGATTCATTCCACCATAATGATAAGGCGTACCATACCACTGCTCTAGCTGGTCTTTTAATTGCGCTATCGTCATGATTGGGTCTGATAATTGTGTTTTTAATGGCGGCGGCGTTCTTTTAACGGATGTCGATGAACAACCAATTAAAACTAAACACAATAATAGTGGTAGGTGTTGTATTTTGATAACCATAAAGCACCTTATTTATCTATCTTATTGCGATAACTTGCTTATATTATAGTGCGTGAAGACTATAATATAAGCAACTAAGAAATTATTCCGTTCTATCACTTGGTGATTTATTGGGCCGGCTAATTAGCCATACCCCTAATAAAATAAAGCCAATTCCAATGGCCTTTAGTCCTGTCGCAGGTTCATTAAACCAAGGTAAGAAAACTGCTAATAAATAAACGAAAACATAGCTTAAGCTAATAAGCGGATAAGCTTTATTCAATGCTATGTGTTTTAAAGCTAATAGCCAACATAACATCGATAACGCATAACAAACTAACCCTAAAAAAATAATTCCTAAGCTAGTAATATTTGCGAGTAACCACTCTAATTGTAGCCAATGCCAGCCAAGTGTGAATGAGGGTAGTTCAACTACCCCGGCTTTTAAGCTCAGTTGAGCGACTGTGACTAATAAAGCACTGCTAATCACCCACAAATAACCCTTGTTCATACGCCGATACTCATTAGCAAAATACCAAACATAATGGCAGCAACCCCTAACCAGTGGTTAAGCCCAGTTTGCTCTTTATAAACAAACTGGCCAATTAAAGTAATTAATACAAAATTAATACTTAACATTGGATAAGCGATACTCAGCGGCATGGTTTCCAATAATTTCAACCAAAACAACATGCCAAGGCCTAGCATAAAAACCGCCAGCACCAGCCACCGTAAGGCTGATGCTGTTTTATTGGTTTTATTACTCTGCCAATTGACGACGGCTTGCTTTTGAGCCACTTGCCCAACGCAGGTCAAAACGCTAACCAGCAATAACAGCAGTAGTTGTGCAATCATTGTTGATGGTAAACCACAATCGCCATACGTGAATTTTTAATGACTTCATCTGGCTTAGGAATATCCGGTAACCCTTCTTTACGGCCTAATAAAAAGACAACAGTTACCTGCCCTTCTTTACGTGCTTTTTCTAGCCACTGTGCAAATTGATCCGGTTTAACTAAGCGATGTTGGCTATCTGGGTATTCCAAACCGTAACTTAGCTCTCCACTACTATTGTATAAATAGATATTGGAATTTTGTGTTTCCCACGCAAGGCCTGCTGCGACCCCAACATTACTTGCCATCAAATATTTGCTATTCATCAGTAAATCATGATTTTGATGAATAAAGTTTTGAGGTAATTTAGAATCGATGGTGTTGTTCGGCAGAGCACTACCAATACACAAACTCACGGCCAAAGAGCACGAGGCTGCCCATAACCAATATTTAGCATTTAATACCGTACATAGGTAACCGATAATCGCCCAAATAGAAAATGCAACGACACCTAACACCATTTTTGACCATTCATCAGGTTCGTATAACGGTTTTTTGATCACCGTGCTCACGACAATTACCGCTATAACCGCAGCGACCCCTAATACAACATTAATGATCCCATTGGCTTTCAATGCTTTCATTTTACCATTACGAACGCAATCAACCCCATACTTCGCCATAAGCAATGCCAATGGCGCCATAAACGGTAACATATACGTTGGTAACTTACCGCGGGAAATACTGAAAAAGATAACAGGAACAACAAACCAGCACAGTAAGAAAAACATATCGGGGCTAGATTTACGTTCTTTCCAGCCTTTCATTATCGCACCTGGCAACAGCCCTGCCCATGGAATAGCGCCAAGAATGATAATTGGAATATAATACCAAAACGGTGCAATATGCTGCGCATCATCTGCTGTGAAACGCTTAATGTGCTCAATCCAAAAGAAATAGTGCCAATAGTCTGGTTCTTGTTTTGCAACCGCCAAAGCCCATGGCAAACTGATAATAACCGCCGAAATTATTGCAAGCGGCCCGTACTTAAGTAACTCAAGGAACCGCTTTTGATAGATTGTGACAGGAAGCATGACTATCACGGGGATCGCAAGGGCTAAAAAGCCTTTAGTCATAAATGCCATGCCACAAGCCAGCCCAAGACAAAGCCATGCCGCTAGTTTAGATTTTACTTCTCTCGATTTCATTGCCCACAAACAACAGAACATGCTTGCCGCTATCCATAAAGACAACATTGGGTCGAGTACACTGTAAGTTCCGATGGAGAATACCAAGAACATTGAGATATAAATGAGGCTAGCAACATAAGCAACGTGGTTATTACGCCACATCATTTTTGCCATACGGTAGACAAGTAATGCACTGAGGAAAATACAAAAAACCGAACCAAAGCGAACAGCAAAATTAGTTTCACCAAAAATCATTTGGCTAATATTGTTTATCCAGTAACCTGCTACTGGTTTTTCGAAATAACGTACATCCAGCATGTAAGGAACAATCCAATCCCCACGCTGTAACATTTCACGGCTAATTTCCGCATATCGTGTTTCATCTGGTTGCCAAAGTAAACGGCTATCCAACGGCAATAAATAGGTTAAGATAAAAAAAAGAGCCAGCAGAGAGGCTCCTACTTTGCTCGCTCGGTTATTCAACATAGGTTGCTTATTCCTCTTCTTGGCAGCCTAGCCAGCCTTCACGCCCAGAGAATGGTGCCCTCACCACACGCCCTTTTGGCAATGAATTCAAATCGTCTGGCAGTAATTCACTCAATGTACAGAATTGGATATCTTCTTGTGTAATTCGTTCCAATAATTGTGAAAATTGTTCCGATTTAGACATCCCTTCCACTTCAGTGTGAATAGTATAAACTGGAATGCCTTGATCTTCTTTAATTGCTTGAAGAATAAAATCATTAAATGCCTCATCACTCACGACTGTTCCCACAACTTCATCGTAAGTCGGCAGTGTTACAGGAATTTGAACTGTCCCTAATGAGCCATCCGCTAAAATTGGCCTAAATGGATATTTACCACGGCAATCACTGTTGTAGTCAAAGTTAAACGTTTGTTTAACTTCCAATACGCGCTCATCGCCTCGCCAACCAGCGACGGCTGAACAAGTCACACGATGCCCAATAGCTTGCTCCAATGCATCAACACCTAGCTTGACCTGCTCAGTCAGTTGCGGTTTGCTCCATTTCGCAACCTTAGCCTGCCAGCCTTGATGATCCCATGCATGTAAGCCAACTTCATGGCCAGCATCCAAGGTTTGTTTCATCAAGTAACCTAAATCCTTAGCAATTTTTTTACCCGGCCATGCTGTGCCCGCTAATAAGATATCTAACCCATAAAGGGATGCTGCATTAGACCTAAGCATTTTCCACAGAAATTTAGGACGCAAAAGGCGCCATAAATGGCGCCCCATGTTATCGGGTCCTACGCTGAAGAAAAAGCTGGCCTGAATATTATGCTCTTTGAGCACTTTGAGTAACTGTGGAACCCCTTTTAATGTACCTTGGTAAGTATCCACATCAATTCTCAAGCCAACTTTTTTCATTAGTCTTTATTACCTAACTCTTCAACAGCACCTTGTAAGAAGAAATCTAATGTTTCTTCAATGGTATCTTTCATATCGATAGTTGGAACCCAGTCTAGTAAACGACGTGCGTTTTCAACACTTGGTTTACGGTGTTCAACGTCTTGATACCCTTGGCCATAATAGCTGCTGCTTTCGATTTCACGGAAACCTGCAAATGGAGGGAATTTTCCACGTTGTGGGTGTTTTTCGAAGCTTTCCAGCAACATTTCCGCTAATTCACGAATACTGGCTTCATTCGTTGGGTTACCGATATTGATGATTTGGCCGTCACACTTACCATCTTTATTTTCGATAATACGGAACAGTGCTTCAATACCGTCTTTAATATCTGTAAAACAGCGTTTTTGTGCACCACCATCAACCAGTTTAATCGGAGAACCTTCAACCAAGTTCAAGATCAACTGTGTAATTGCACGAGAACTACCAATACGCGCAGAGTTCAAGCTATCTAAACGTGGTCCCATCCAGTTAAATGGACGGAATAAGGTGAACTTCAGACCTTCTTTTGCACCGTATGCCCAAATCACTCGGTCAAGTAATTGTTTAGATACTGAGTAAATCCAACGTTGTTTATTGATTGGACCTACGATCAGGCGTGATTCATCTTCATCAAACTCTTTATCATCACACATACCATAAACTTCAGAAGTTGATGGGAAAATGATGCGTTTGTTGTATTTCACACAGTAACGTACAACTTTTAAGTTTTCTTCGAAGTCTAACTCGAAAACACGCAGTGGGTTACGGGTATATTCGATTGGCGTCGCGATCGCAACCAAAGGCAGAATAACGTCACATTTTTTGATGTGATATTCAATCCATTCTGTATGGATGCTAACGTCACCTTCAATAAAGTGGAAACGTGGGTTACCAATAAAACGTTCAATTGCGGAAGAACCGATATCCATACCATAGATATCGTAATTACCGTCTTTTAACAGGCGCTCAGTCAAGTGGTTACCGATAAAGCCGTTAACACCAAGGATCAGAACACGTGTACGACGTTTTACTTGTGCCGTTGGTTTTGCACCAACACGAACATCTGTCACGATACCCATTTCGTTAGCAAGGCGGCTACCTTGCATATATAAACCCGTCTCACTTTGGCCACTAATCACTTCGATAGCACCTTGACCGCAAGCGATACACAGTGGGTCACTCGAAAGTACCGTACCTGCTGGTTTACCTTGGTTATCATCTAAAACGCGTGCGCGCCAAATAACCATTTTGCGTGCACCTAAATAGGTAAACGCACCTGGGTAAGGTTCAGTCACTGCACGAATCAAGCAATTAACGTCTTTTGCACTGTCGTTCCAATTAATCAAACCATCTTCAGCGGTACGGCGACCAAAGTACGTTGCTTGACTTTCGTCTTGTGCAACGGCTTTGTAGCTACCAGCTTCGATTAATGGCAGTGTTTTATCCAGCAAAACTTCCGCCGCTTCACGGACTTTCGCATGTAAAGTCAGGCTAGTGTCTGTATCGGTAATAACCACTTTTTCTTGAGCAATGATATCGCCAGCGTCGGCTTTAGCTACCATTTTATGTAAGGTTACACCTGTTTCGCTTTCGCCTTTTAATAATGCCCAATTAATAGGCGCACGACCGCGATATTTAGGGAGTAATGAACCATGTAAATTAAACGCACCTTTAGGCGCGATAGCTAACAGCTCTTCACTCAACATATCACGATAGTAGAAGGAGAAAATCACATCAGGTTTCATTTCGCGAATACGTTCAATCCACAATGGGTGATTAACGTTTTCAGGCGCAAAAACAGGAAGCTCCATGTCAGCACTTAAACGCGCAACAGAGGAGTAAAAGTGGTTTTCATTTGGGTCATCAGTGTGGGTAAACACTGCTTGGATATCAAAACCTGCTTTTTCAAGCGCTTTTAGCCCTACGCAGCCAATATCATGATAGGCAAAAACAATAGCTTTCATTAGTCTTCTTCCTGATTTTTGTCGGATTTCGCATCTGCTCCAACGACTTTTTGAATAAAATAACGAGGTCTCGCGCGCACATCATTGTAGATCCTACCAATGTATTCGCCCAATAAACCCATGGCAACAAACTGTGCACCAATAAACATAAAGAGTACTGCAAACAGCGTGAATACGCCATCTGCGGCCCACTCTGCGCCAAAAATTAAACGCAATGCAATTAACAATACCGCTAATAAAAAACCGCCAGCGGCGATAATACTACCGACAACACTCAATAAACGCAGTGGTGCCGTAGTCAGGCATGTTAATAAGTCATACATTAAATTAATCAGCTTCATAAAGCTGTATTTAGAATCACCAAACTCGCGTTCTGCATGCGCTACATCAATTTCAATGGTTCTACGTGCAAATGTATTTGCTAAAATAGGAATAAATGTACTTCTTTCATGACATTGCAACATAGCTTGAATAATATGACGGCGATACGCACGTAACATACAGCCATAGTCACCCATAGAGCGGCCTGTTGCTTTGGTGATCATCGCATTAATCATTTTAGACGCTGTTTTGCGAAACCAAGAATCTTGGCGATTCGCACGGCGTGTACCAACTACATCATAACCTTGCATCGCAGTTTGCACTAAACGAGGGATTTCCTCTGGCGGATTTTGCAAATCCGCATCCAAAGTAATTACTAAATCACCATCCGCTTGGTTAAAACCTGCCATAATAGCAGAATGCTGACCATAATTACGGTTTAAAATAATTGCAATAACGTGGTTTTCTGGATTTTCCGCTGCTTCTGTAAGCATTTGCGCTGAACGGTCGCTACTACCATCATCAACTAAAATTAATTCATAAGATTGAGTTAATTGTTTACATGACTTGATAGTACGTTCTAGTAATTGCGGTAAGCTCTGCTCTTCATTATAGACAGGGATTACCACTGAGACTTTTTTTATCTCATCAAATTCATCTGCGTGTGACACTATTTTGACTCCAAAAGAACTGCTTCTACAGCTTTGACAACCCGTTCAACATCTGCATCAGTCATATCAGGGAATAATGGTAAAGAACATAATGTCGCACTATTCCATGTTGACTCAGGCAATGTTAATTCAGGATATTTTTCACGGTAATATTTTTGTGTATGAGCTGCGCGAAAATGTAACCCAGTACCAATATCGTGCTCTTTCAATTTTTCCATAAAAGTGTCACGGTCAATACCACATTGTTTTTTATCTACACGCACCATAAATAAATGATTTGAATGCAAATGAGAATAATCAGGCACACTAAGCATCTGTAATGGGGAATTTTTTAACAATTCACGATAACGAGCTGTCAACTCTGCACGACGCTGGTTTAATTGCTCGACACGAGATAACTGCACAACGGCTATTGCCGCATGGATATCAGACAAATTGTATTTAAAACCGGGCACAACGACTTCGGCTTGTGGTTTGCGACCCTGCATTTGCCTATCAAACGCATCGACGCCTAGACCATGGAATTTGAGTGTACGCACACGCTGAGCTAGCTCATCGTCATCAGTTACAACTAACCCACCTTCTGCACAGGTCACATTTTTAATTGCGTGAAACGAGAAAATAGACGTGCCTTTCTCTCCAACCCACTCGTTTTTATATCGTGTACCAACAGCATGTGCAGCATCTTCAATTAAAGCCACACCCGCTTTTTGAGCAATTAAACGTAACGCGTCTAAATCACAAGGCGCCCCAGCATAGTGAACTGGAATAATTGCTTTGGTTTTTTCCGTTAGCGCATTTTCTACGGCATCGGGTTGGATCATTAATGTGTCACGATCAACATCAATCATCACAGGGGTTGCACCAAGCAATTCAATCATGTTAATCGTAGAAACCCATGTTTGTGATGGTGTAATAATTTCATCACCAGGGCCAATACCTAATGCCATTAAGACAACATGCATCCCCGCTGTTGCAGACGAAAGTGCAATCGCATGCTTACAACCATAACGTTTACAAAAATCTTCTTCTAATTGATGATTCTGTGGGCCTGTTGTTATCCAGCCTGAACGCAGAACTTTTTCAACTGCCTTGACCTCTTCATCACCGATTGCCGGTTTTGAAAATGGTAAGAAATTGCTCATATTGTTTATAGCCTAGTTTTCATTGTGAATAGAATATTCTAGTTAATGATACTTTAACCGAACCTCAACACCTGCAAACATTTGCTGCTTTATCAGATAGAAAAATGTGGGTTGAAAACAATTTTTCTTAATCCGATAAATTTATAATTTGCCACATTCTATTAGATGTGCTCTGACTTAACTTAATTTCAGACATAAAAATGTCAGATAAGTTTTTTTCTGTCATCACATTTTCTGGTTTTCCTGTCACGGTTAGCCTTCCTTGCTTCATCATCCATATATTGGATGCATTTTTATAAGAGTGACTTAAGTCATGTCCACTCATTATAACGGTTCCTGAACAATCACAAAAATTTTTAGTCCATTTATCTAACATTGCTTGCTGAACAATATCTAAATTATTCATGGGCTCGTCAAATAATAGATATTTTCCGCTAAATGCTCCATCATCCCACACTTGTAAAAAGGTAGCGGTAATTCTAACACGTTGCCACTCTCCCCCGGAAAGCTGAACCAAAGGTTTACGTAATAAAGGCGTTAATTGAAAATCTGTACATAGCCGTTCAAAAATAGCAGCAGACAATTTCATATTAGGCAAAAATAACTCTAGGTATTGAAAAACTTTTAAGATTGGGATCTGGCTTACAAGTTGTGGCAGATAAGCCCTCTGAGTCGTTAATTGAGAAACTCGATATTGTTGAAGGGGGATTCTATTAATTATTATTTCACCCTCCACAGGTAAATAACCGCTAAGCGCCTCTAGTAAAGTGCTTTTACCTGCTCCATTCGCTCCTAATAAATGAATTTGCTCCCCAGAAAAAACCTGAGCAGAGAAATTAATTAAGCGTTGTCCCGCACAAATGTTCTTAATATCAATGATTGGTTGGTTACGTACCATATTTACTGCCACCGCTGTTGACGAATGAGTAATATTATAAATATGGGAGCTCCCAACGTGGCGGTAATAACACCGATTGGAACCTCTGCATTCGCAATCAATAAACGTGATAACAAGTCGGCAATCAATAATCCTAAGCCCCCCGCTATTGCACAAGCAGGCAATAATAAACGGTTATCGGTTATACCGATTAATCGTAATATATGAGGAACAACCAAACCAATAAAACTAATTGCACCTGCCATGGCGACACTAAGCCCAATTAATACACCACTGATAATAATCAGTATAAAACGCCATTTACGAATCGAAATACCGAGTTGATAAGCTTGCACCGCTCCAAGAGAGAGATAATTCAATATTTTCCCTTGAAAAAGTACCCAACATAAAAATGGCAGGCTAGCAATGACTAAACCACTTTGGCGCCAATCCACTCCACTGAAACTTCCCATCATCCAATATAGGAGCTGACGCAAATCCAAATTACTACTCATATACACCATCCATGTCATACAAGCGCCGCTAATCACCCCAAGTGCGACACCTACTAGTAACAAACTGGCGTTGTTTAGATTTTTACGGCGAGCAAAATACAGCAAGATAGAGGTAAAAAATAAAGCCCCCATGATAGCGCTGCTACTTAATAACCAATAATGTGTTACGCCAGATGACAATAGTACTGTAAAGACTACAGCAACACCCGCTCCATTGCTTACCCCTAATAACCCAGGCTCGGCTAGTGGGTTTTCAAATAAAGCTTGCATAAGAGCGCCAGTAACAGCTAACGCTGCACCAATAACTATCACGGCTAATAGGCGTGGAAAACGAATTTGCCAAACAAAAAGCTGTGCACTTTCTCCGCCCCATTGATTCGGCCAATACCATATTTCCCCAACACAAAGGTAAAAAACGGACACGATACACAGACTGATAACCAATATAACAATCAAACGTAAGTCCGTTGCTTTTTGTCTATTTTTCAAATGCTCAAGTTGGTTAGCTATCATGATAATAATTTTTTTTCATTAAGTTAATGAATTATAGCTTTTTATGTAAGAGATAGTATATGAATGAATCTAAACTCCTTTAGTTTTTTTACTCTGGAGTAATACATATGAACAGTTCTAAAATAAATTTTTCTACAAATCAGATACACGTTAATAAAGCGAAATCAATTGAAGAAAGACCAAACACGTCTTTTATTCATTCACTAAAAGCCATTAAAAATACAGTAATACAGTCCCTTGCTTCTCTGTATCATGAACTCAAGTTTAAGGTAAAACATAAGTTTGACAATATTAAGATTATAGATAACCCCGCATATATTAAAAGTACAACTGCCTTACCTCCATCAGCCAATAACCAACCTACTAACAACTTTGTAAATCTACCTATTGGACCAATTCATGCGGAGCAGCTTCAGGAACAATATAAACTTGAAGCGAGTGATTTGTCAGCCCAGTACCCAACTGAAGAATGGGCAAGTGCAGCCAACAAGATCTACTTAAAAAATATTGAATTAATCAACCAGTATCCTTATGTATCTGAGGATAAAAAAGCAGAGTTTCATTCCATGAATACGATTATTTTAGCTTTGCTGAGCAACCCAACATTTATTAAACAAGAAGGTATCTTAAGAATAAGCGGTGTTACCTCTAAAATTTCCGACCTCTTAGTAAAACTAACTAATAATGCAAGCTTTAGTCAAAAAATAAGAGCAGATAATAGTTTTACACAAAATGAACTTACCGGCGCCATTAAAGCATTACGAAATAACATAATAACCAAGCATTCAAATGAAGAACACAAACTTAAAAAATTAATAAATATATATAGAGAATCAATCAATCAAGAAAATGAAACAAAAGAATATGTTAAAAATATGGTTCCAAACAAGAGAGATAAAATTTTACAGATAGCCAAAAACAACGCGGATGAAAGATTGCCTAAGCTGCAAGAACTACCATTGCATTTACAAATTTGTATGCCTCTATTTGTTAATATCGCGATACATGCAAAAGAAAACAAAATGGAACCAAAGAATATTGCCATAGCTGTTGGTGGAGGGTTGTCATCAACCAAAAGAACAACTGCCGAATATAATAATTTCAATAAGTTAAGTGAAAAGAAAAAACATAAAGTTATAATGAAAGAAACCGCTTTTAAGAATTCCGCGAATGAACTTCTTATGACGTTAATAGATAGAGAGCTCAAACAATTTATGTGACAAAAAAACAAAGACCGCCTAGGCGGTCTTTTTTCATATCAAACGATATAATTACTCTTTCGGAGTTGCTTTTTCTACACGGCTTTTTAATTTTTGGCCTGGGCGGAAGGTAACAACACGGCGGGCAGTAATTGGAATATCTTCCCCAGTTTTAGGGTTACGTCCGGGACGTTGATTTTTATCACGTAAATCAAAGTTACCGAATCCAGATAATTTTACTTGCTCACCATTTTCTAAGGAAAGGCGAACCTCTTCAAAGAAAGTTTCGACAAGGTCTTTAGCATCACGTTTGCTAACACCCAGTTTTTCAAACAAATTTTCTGACATTTCAGCTTTAGTAAGCGCCATAGGTTTAGTCCCTCAAGGAGGCTTGGAATCGCTGTTTTAACGCAGCAATACACAGATCAACGGTAGCAGTGATCTCTTCTTCTTCCATAGTACGCTGGGTATCTTGGAAGACAAGACTGATAGCAAGGCTCTTATAGCCATCCGCTATTCCTTCACCACAGTACACATCAAATAAGTTTATGCCAACTATATGATTTATGCCAACTTTTTTACACTCTGCTAAAACTTCAGCAGCAGCCACATCTTCTGGCACGACAACAGCGATGTCACGGCGGTTCGATGGATAGCGCGAAATCGCCTTAGCTTCAGGGATGACACGTTGTGCTATCGCATCACTACGAACCTCAAACACCACCGTACGACCATTTAAATCGAGTTTGCGTTCTAATTCTGGGTGAACTACACCAATAAAGCCAATGTGTTCATTTTCCAGATAAATCCCAGCACTTTGACCTGGATGCAATGCAGGATGTGCCTCAGATTTAAATGTAATTTGATTTAGTTTCCCAGTCAATTCAAAAACAGCTTCAAGATCACCTTTTAAGTCAAAGAAGTCAACAACTTGTTTATCTAATGACCAATGTTCTTCAAATCTGTTACCTGTAATGACCCCTGCCAACATAGGTTCTTGGCGAATTCCATATTCTGCTTGATTATCAAGAATAAAGCGCAGACCTGTCTCAAATAAACGAATTCTATTTTGTTGACGATTTTGATTATAGACAACCGTTCCTAATAAACCAGTCAGTAACGATAAACGCATCGCTGACATATCAACAGAAATAGGGTTAGGTAAAAGCAACGCGTCTTGTTGTGGATGCAGTAAAGCTTGAACTTTAGGGTCAACAAAACTATAAGTGATTGCTTCTTGGTAACCACGGTCAACTAACATTGCTTTAATACGTTTTAAAGGTAAGTTAGCTTCTTTGTGGTTAGTCATGGTCAAATCAGCACGTAATGGCACATCAGGGATGCTGTTATAACCATATACACGAGCAACTTCTTCCACTAAGTCTTCTTCGATTTGCATATCGAAGCGCCAACTTGGGGCGACAACATCCCATGTATTAGCAGAAACCGTGACTTTGCACCCTAAACGCGTCAAAATATCAGTAACTAACTCATCTTCAATAAAGTGACCAATCAAACGGTCTAATTTATTGCGTGTCAGTTTAATATTTGCGGCTTTTGGTAAATGCTGTTCACTGGTTACATCAATAATTTCACCGACTTCACCACCACAAATCTCAACAATTAGCGCAGTAGCACGTTCAATCGCTTTAAACTGTAATTGAGGGTCAACACCACGCTCAAAACGGTGAGATGCATCAGTGTGCAAACCGTAATTACGTGCACGACCTGTGATCGATAATGGGTCGAAGAATGCACACTCTAATAAAATATTTTTGGTTTCCGTATTAACACCTGAGTGTTCACCGCCAAAAATACCTGCAATCCCCAGTGCTTTTGATTCATCAGCAATCACTAATGTGTCTGATTTTAACGTTGCTTCACTGCCATCAAGGAGAACTAGTTTCTCCCCTTCTTTTGCCATGCGAGCAACAATAGCACCATCTAAACGGTCTAGATCATAAGCGTGTTGAGGCTGACCCAATTCTAATAAGACGTAGTTGGTAATATCCACAACCGCGTCAATAGAACGGACACCACCACGACGCAACTTTTCTTTCATCCACATTGGTGTTGGTGCAGAGACATCAATATTTTTGATCACACGACCTAAGAAACGTGGGCAGGCATTTGGTGCTTCAACTCGAATTGGGAATGAATCTTTTGTCGTTGCAGATACGGCGTTAATAACTGGTTCATTTAACTCTAATTTATTAATAACAGCGACATCGCGTGCAACCCCAAGAATACTTAAACAATCAGCACGGTTAGGTGTAATACTGATTTCAATCGCATTATCATCAAGTTTTAGATATTCACGAATATCGGTACCGATAGTGGCATCTTGTGGCAATTCAATAATTCCACTGTGGTCATCAGAAATACCCAGTTCAGAATAAGAACACAGCATACCTTCAGAAGGTTCACCACGCAGTTTTGCCGCTTTAATTTTAAAATCACCCGGTAATACCGCGCCAACCGTTGCGACAGCGACTTTCAGGCCTTGACGGCAGTTTGGTGCACCGCAGACGATATCTAATAAACGCTCACCGCCTACATTAACTTTTGTAACGCGCAGTTTATCTGCATTTGGGTGTTGGCCGCACTCAACCACTTCACCTACAACAACACCGTTAAATTGACCTGCTACGCCTTCAACACCATCAACTTCGAGACCCGCCATGGTGATTTGGTCTGATAATGTTTCACTACTGATCGCCGGGTTCACCCATTCGCGTAACCATAGTTCACTGAATTTCATGAGATAACCCCGCCTTATTTAAACTGTTTGAGGAAACGAAGATCATTTTCGAAGAATGCACGTAGGTCAGAAACACCGTAGCGTAGCATTGTTAAGCGCTCCATCCCCATACCAAAGGCAAATCCAGAGTAGACTTCAGGGTCAATACCTACATTGCGCAATACATTTGGATGCACCATTCCGCAGCCTAATACTTCTAACCATTTACCATTTTTACCCATAACATCAACTTCCGCTGAAGGTTCGGTGAATGGGAAATATGATGGTCTGAAACGTACTTGAACTTCCTCTTCAAAGAAGTTATTCAAGAAATCATGCAATGTGCCTTTTAGATTGGTAAAGCTGATATCTTTATCAACAATCAGGCCTTCTGTTTGATGGAACATTGGTGTATGCGTTTGGTCGTAATCATTACGATATACACGACCAGGAGCAATGATACGAATCGGTGGTTGTTGGCCATTCATTGTACGGATTTGTACACCCGATGTTTGCGTACGCAGTAAGCGTTTTGCATCAAACCAAAAAGTATCATGGTCAGCACGCGCGGGATGGTGAGCAGGTATATTTAACGCATCAAAGTTATGATAGTCATCTTCGATTTCTGGACCAGTTTCAACAGAGAAACCTAATTCGCCAAAAAACTCTTCAATTCGCTGAATTGTACGGGTCACTGGGTGTAACCCACCATTTTCCATACGACGCCCAGGTAATGACACATCAATTTTTTCTGATACTAGACGTGCATTAAGAATTTCAGCTTGCATCGCGTCCTTACGGGCGTTCAGTGCATCTTGAACCTGTACTTTAGCTTCATTTATCACAGCCCCTGCTGCTGGGCGTTCCTCAGCAGGCAGATCACGCAACGTTTTCATCTGTAGTGTGAAATGGCCGCTCTTGCCTAAATATTCAACACGCACTGATTCCAACGTAGCAACATCTTGGGCCTGTTCAATGGCTGCTTTTGCCTGTGCAACCAACTCAGCGAGATGTGGCATTGTTTCCCCTTTATGACCACTTGGTCTTTTTGCTAGTTATTCACTATATATATTAAGCTTCACATTCTATTTGGTAATGAATGAATACTTAACTGATTTTACTGCACTTAATCTAAAACTAGAAATGAAAAAGCCTCCCTAAGGAGGCTTTAGCGTAACTTTTCATTTCTTCTTTCTATTTACGCGAAAAAGCCCCCGAAATTCAGGTGCTAAAGTAAAAAAAGAAACGAAAAATCACAGAATGCATGTAATAAACTCTCAATAACTAACTGTATCTAAAGTATTAACACAAATAGCTATAAATGAAAAGAGGAAGTTTCCCTCCTCTTTCCAAGCAAACAATTAAGCTAAAGCGCCTTTCGCTTTTTCAACTAAAGCAGTGAATGCTGCTTTATCGAAAACTGCGATGTCTGCTAAGATCTTACGGTCGATTTCAATTGAAGCTTTTTTCAAGCCATTGATGAAGCGGCTGTAAGACAGACCGTTCTGACGAGCCGCAGCGTTGATACGTGCGATCCACAGTTGACGGAACTGACGTTTACGTTGACGGCGGTCACGGTAAGCGTATTGACCAGCTTTGATTACCGCTTGAAATGCTACGCGGTAAACACGTGAACGTGCACCATAGTAACCTTTCGCTTGCTTCAGAATTTTTTTGTGACGTGCACGGGCGATTACACCACGTTTTGCGCGAGCCATAAGCTATCTCCTATCGTCTTTATCTTATATTAACTAAATTGTTTACTTATGCGTAAGGCAGGCAAGCAACTACCAGACCCAGATCGCCCTTAGATACCATTCCTTTCGGACGTAAATGGCGTTTACGCTTAGTTGACTTTTTAGTCAGGATGTGACGAAGGTTTGCATGCTTACGCTTAAAGCCACCACCTGCAGTTTTTTTAAAGCGCTTTGCTGCGCCACGTACAGTTTTAATCTTTGGCATTTCTTTTATTTCCAACTTCGCATTGTGATTAACTACGAATTAATTAGGCGAATAACATCTATATTGCTATAAACGAGTATTACTTGCAGGCCTAATTATTTCTTCTTCGGTGCCAGCACCATGATCATCTGACGTCCTTCAATTCTTGAAGGGAAAGACTCCACGGATGCCAGTTCTTCCAGATCAGCTTTGATGCGGTTAAGCATTTCCAGACCGATCTGCTGGTGAGCCATTTCACGACCGCGAAAACGCAGTGTAACTTTAGCTTTATCACCATCTTCCAGAAAGCGAGTCAGGTTGCGTAGTTTGACCTGATAATCACCTTCATCTGTACCAGGGCGGAATTTAATTTCCTTCACCTGAACAACTTTTTGTTTCTTTTTTTGCTCTTTTTGAGATTTGCTCTTCTCATAAAGGAATTTGCCGTAATCCATGATACGACAAACTGGCGGTTCAGCATTTGGGCTGATTTCTACTAGGTCTACACCTGCTTCTTCAGCTTTTTCAAGCGCTTCGCGTGCGCTCATGATGCCTAACTGTTCACCGTCTAAACCCGTTAAACGGACCTCTGGAACACGAATTTCATCATTGATACGATTTGGACGTGTTGTTGGGATTCTTTTTCCGCCTTTAATACTTCATTCCTCCAATTGGATAAAGAGATTTGCTTCTCTCAAGCAAATACACTCGTCACTCAATAGTTACTACTTGACGCGTGTACGATATTCTTTGTTTGTCTTTATGCGCTATGCGCCGACAAAGTGATTCGACCGCGGATTTTAATGCTTCTTGCCGGATTACTCAAGTAAATCTTGCAATAAATCACACTGAACTGTTTGAAAACTTGGATTTTGAGGGAAATTTGTAGCATTGAAGCAATTATTTTTACTCATTAGATAAGACAAACAAAATAGAGAAGCAGCGCCCAAATGAGCGCTGCTAGACTCTAGCAATACTTCGCTATAACCATACTGGCTTAATTATTTTTTCTTTGGTGCCAATACCATGATCATCTGGCGTCCTTCAATCCTTGATGGGAATGATTCTACTGATGCCAGTTCATCCAGATCGGTTTTGATGCGGTTAAGCACTTCTAAGCCAATCTGTTGGTGAGCCATTTCGCGACCACGGAAACGCAGTGTCACCTTAGCTTTGTCACCATCTTCCAAAAAGCGAATTAAACTACGTAGTTTAACTTGGTAGTCGCCTTCGTCTGTTCCCGGACGGAATTTAATTTCCTTCACTTGAACAACTTTTTGTTTTTTCTTTTGTTCTTTTTGAGATTTGCTTTTCTCATAAAGATATTTACCGTAGTCCATGATACGACAAACTGGTGGCTCAGCATTTGGGCTGATTTCGACTAAGTCGACACCTGCTTCTTCTGCTTTAAAGAGGGCTTCACGCACACTCATTACACCAAGTTGCTCACCGTCTAAACCAGTGACACGGATTTCTGTTGCGCGAATTTCATCGTTAATACGATTTGGGCGCGCCGTTGGGAGTTTTTTTCCGCCTTTAATACCTTATTCCTCCATCTGATTGAGTTGACGACTGCGGATCTCTTCAAGCAGTTTTGTCATGAATTCGTTGACATCAAGGCTGCCTAAGTCTTTACCACGACGGGTACGTACAGCAACTTTACCTGATTCAACTTCTTTATCACCACATACTAACATGTAAGGGACACGACGCAGCGTGTGTTCACGGATCTTAAAGCCGATTTTCTCGTTACGTAAGTCCGCTTTCGCACGAATGCCAACACTTTGCAGCTTGCTTACTAATTCTTGAACATAATCTGCTTGGCTATCAGTAATGTTCATTACAACCACTTGCTGTGGTGCTAACCATGTTGGGAAAAAGCCTGCATACTCTTCTGTTAAGATACCAATGAAGCGTTCTAGTGAACCTAACACTGCACGGTGGATCATAACAGGAACGATACGTTCGTTATTTTCACCTACATAGGAAGCTGTTAAACGGCCCGGTAAGAAGAAGTCTAACTGGACAGTACCACATTGCCATGCACGGTCAAGGCAGTCGTACAGTGTAAACTCGATTTTCGGACCATAAAATGCGCCTTCACCTGGTTGGTATTCAAACTCAATACCTTTTGATTTCAGTGCATTCGCTAAGTCTTCTTCCGCCCTATCCCACATCTCGTCAGTACCGATACGTTTTTCAGGACGGGTTGATAGTTTTACGACAATCTTTTCGAAACCGAAAGTTGCGTAAACATCATAAATCATTTCAATACAGCTAGTTACTTCGCTTAAGATTTGCTCTTCAGTACAGAAGATATGTGCATCATCTTGAGTAAAGCCACGCACACGCATTAAGCCGTGCAGTGCACCTGACGGCTCATTACGGTGACAGCTACCAAACTCTGCCATACGCAATGGTAAGTCACGGTATGATTTCAAACCTTGGTTGAAAATCTGTACGTGACCTGGGCAGTTCATTGGTTTCACACAATATTCACGGTTTTCAGAAGAAGTCGTAAACATCGCGTCTTTATAGTTATCCCAGTGACCTGTTTTTTCCCACAGCACGCGATCCATCATGAATGGGCCTTTAACTTCTTGATAGTTATAAGCTTTTAGTTTAGTGCGTACAAAGGTTTCCAGCTCACGGAAAATTGTCCAACCGTCATTATGCCAGAATGCCATACCCGGCGCTTCTTCTTGCATATGGTATAAATCTAATTGTTTACCAATTTTACGGTGGTCACGCTTAGCTGCTTCTTCTAAACGTAATAAATAGGCCGCTAATTGTTTTTTATCGGCCCATGCGGTGCCGTAAATACGTTGCAGCATTTTGTTATCGCTGTTACCACGCCAGTATGCGCCAGCCACTTTCTGTAATTTAAAATGGTGGCAAAAACGCATATTCGGTACGTGTGGACCACGACACATATCAACATATTCTTCGTGATGATATAAACCAGGGCGGTCATCTTGGCTAATATTTTGATCTAAAATTTCAACTTTATAGTCTTCGCCACGGGCAACGAAAGTTTCACGAGCTTCGCTCCAAGAAACGCGTTTTTTCACCACATCATAATCTGTTTTGGCAAGCTCAAGCATACGCTTTTCAAGCTTTTCCAAGTCTTCCTGCGTCAGCATATGGTCTAAATCGACATCATAGTAAAAACCATTATCGATAGTAGGGCCAATCGCCATTTTCGTGTTTGGCCATAGTTGTTTAATTGCATGACCTAACAGGTGAGCACAAGAGTGACGAATAATTTCGAGTCCGTCTTCATCTTTACTCGTAATAATGGATACGTTTGCATCATGTTCAATTATTTCACATGCATCGACACGTTCGCCATTAATTCGTCCTGCAATACAGGCTTTAGCTAAACCTGCGCCGATGTCACGAGCAACATCCATCACAGAAACGGGGTGGTCAAACTGACGCTGACTTCCATCAGGAAGAGTAATAACAGGCATTAAAAAATCCTTATCAGCAGTGGTGACCCACACGAAAGATCACTTGCTTGATTATTCCAAAGTTTATAAATCAATACGTTACTAACGATTTCTCACTTCACAATGCAAGACATGTACACAAATATGGGCAATTTAAGTGCCCTATTTCGTTACATCGTGAGTAACTCAACTACTAATGATAACACAGACCTATTTTATGGTGATAGCGTAATGCCGCTAATTGTTCTTCTTCATATGAAAAATCAATACCTTCCCGATTAAATGGCAAATAAGTTATCTAACGCAGGAAATAGTTTCTCTTTTTGCTCAAAAAAAACGCGATACCAATGGGATCCACTAGGTGCGATTAACTCTTCACTGATTATCTTATTTTGTTGAAGAATAATAACCGATTGAATTGATTTCCATAAAGAGTAAATGATGTAGAAAGTGGCTATTAACGAGAGTAATAGTACATAAGTATTATCTAATTTCTCTATTTGCCAAAGTAAATAAATACAAAAGATAATTTGAATTAACGCCCGAATAATAAAGGCAATACTAAAGAATGACTTCGCATGCTGTATCGTTGCAAAACAGGGATTGGAGAGAGTTTGTCTTCTTTCTTGGACTGGAATACCATTCACATATACCATCCAATCAGATGTATCGCTATTTTTTAAGACTATTCCTTTTTCCTTCATTCCATGAATTTTAAATGAGACTACGACAGCCCAAACAACCCCGATGGTAAATAAATAAAGTATAAAACCACTTACCGAAAAAAAAGCAAAAAATACGCTGAACATTATAAAACATGCGAGTTTACTGGAATATATCCAAAATGGCGCCACCTGATAGTTCATGATTATCCTAAATATGTTTTGCGTAAATTCTAAATTTGAAGTGTACAAAACAGATTAAATGATAAAGCGTCTCATTTCCACCAATCTATAACCAACGTCTCGTTTGTTTGCTATATTTTTCCCACTCATTCTTAAATGATGCAGATAAAAAACGTTCTTCCTGTGGGATCGTGTATAAATCAGTAATCAGCCAAAATACTAACCCTGCGACCAAAAAATAAGGAGAATGTGAAAAGAAAGCTAAAGCCAAGCTCATTGATGTAAAAGCTAAATACATTGGATTACGTGAAAATCGGTAAGGCCCGTTAGTCACTAAATGCGTTGCCTTAACCGTAGGATTTGGTGATGTTTTATGTTTATAAAAGTAGTAAAGGCTTGTCGCGACCCAACTCACACTCTCCAGTGCAATTAATATACCTAAAATTCCCATCCAACCAGAAAACGTCCAGTCTAAAAGACCTTGCTTGGAAAGAAAATATACAGCGACCCCATTAGCGACTAACCAATTCAATAATGGCAATTTAAATATATTCATTGCGTTACCTGTAAGCCAAAATGATGCTATTAGCATACCATAAATGAATATATAAATTTGAGTGGAGGAACATATAGAGGAGTGATATTAACTACAAAAATAATTAGTTATTGGGAGTTAAGGAAAACACACTCTTTAAACCTTCTAATTTACTATATTCTTGCTGGCAAACTAAATTTCGTACATCACTGGGCATAGAATCAATTCTGGTTTGAATATTGGCAAGTTGTTCATCTAAACTATTCATTCCCTTTACATCAACAATGTCCTGATTCACTTTAAGATAATCAGTAAAACTTTGCAGGTTATCCTCTAGACTATTACAAATATCATTACTGGCTAAACTCTGCGGTAAAATAGCACTGAGGGATGTTGGTAAGACTTGGGATATATTCGGATAAATGCTTTGCTTCCACTGCTGAGGAAAAACGATTAGTAACATGGCGGCAGCCAAAACTAATAGCATCGACGCCCCGGCTAATGTCGCTATAAGTTTTTTCATTCTTTTTCCTATTACTCAAAATTAACTGAAAATAGGATAACCAACTCTGCGTAAAGCTATTTTTAAAACTAAAAATCCTTTGTAAAGAAATCCATAACTCTTTTTAATAAAATTTCATTTCTTCATACGGTTTTTCTTGGCAGCTCTTTAAGCGCTGTAATAAGCCGCCTACATGCAATTCTAATTTGTGGCCATCTGGATCAAGAAAGTAAAAAGAATCTCCTTCACTTTTATTTTCTTTCCAGACAATGACATTTGCTTGCATTAGCCTATCAACAACGATAAGAAAGTCTTTCGCATCAACGTTAAAGGCATAGTGTGTGTAATCCGTTTTTTCTGGGGACGAAAATTGGCGAGTTATATCTAATGATAAACATAACCATAAATCGCCACAGGAAATATAGGCGCCCTTTTTCCAACTCGCATGTAACTTCATACCAAGTAGTGATTGATAAAAACCAATACTTTTTTCTAAATCAGTTACAGCTAAAGTTAAATGGTTGATTCCGTTTAACATATTTTTTTACCCTTTACTTGTCTGTCACAGTGAATTCTTTTAATGAATTTACATAAATTATCAGTAAATAACATTGCAGCAGATATACTGTATCCCATATCAACTTAAAGACAACCTGTTACGAAATGCCCTTAACCTTTTTATCCCCCATAAAAAGGTTTTTTTTTGCCTTTAAAAATTGAATACTTTTACCACAATCACTCATCTTGCTGTTATTTAACAAATAAAATAAGTTATTCACAGATGAAAGCCATTGTTATCCACAATTAATGTGAACAACTCTTATTATCTACAAACTAATAAATGATAGTTAATATTAACTCTTACTCATCAGTATGCTAACCACCTCCTACCATAAAATATCTCACTAGATATAAATGCTAACCTACAGATCTATAAGAAATTTTGCTATCATTTGAGATAAGGTATTTTATTCACATTAATCAGGAGCTTGAATCTAACTTCCATGACAAATTTTCTTGAGCTATTTCAAGCCGTTGGTATTGGTCTGGTACTGTTACTTCCTCTCGCCAACCCTTTAACTGCAATTGCAGTCATGTTAAGCATCTCTGCTAATATGACAAAAGAGCAGCGTGACCATCAATCGTTATTGGCTTCTATTTATGTGTTCGCAATTATGACTATCGCTTTTTATGCAGGCCAGTTAGTTATGAATACATTTGGAATATCAATACCAGGTCTTAGAATTGCAGGTGGGTTAATTGTGGCATTTATTGGCTTTGGCATGCTGTTTCCTAGCAGTGATGTTGGGGAAGACCCGACTACCAATGCCCTTGATGACCCGAATGTTCCCAAAAAACGCCAAGAATCCCCTAGTATTGCTTTTGTTCCCCTTGCGATGCCGAGTACTGCTGGCCCTGGTACTATCGCCATGATCATCAGCTCCACTGCATCATTACAAAGTAATGTTAGTTTCGCTCCATGGGTTTTAAAAGTCGCCCCCGTTATCACCTTTTTTATTGCAAGCTTTATCGTTTGGATTGGTTTAAAAGGCGCAACTTCGATTATGAGGTGGTTAGGTAATAGCGGTATTGATGCAATCGCTCGGGTGATGGGGTTCTTATTAATCTGTATGGGAGTGCAATTTGTTATCAACGGCATCGTTGAAATTGTCGCGCAGCTCCCATATTTAATGAAGGAATATCAATAAGACATCGCTAATGCATTGTAAGCATTTTTAACTTTCCACAAATAGCGTGGGGCTTGCGGTGCAGGATGCTTTGTTTGCACGTGTTGATAAAATTCTTCCGGCGATAAGCTGTTAATCATTGCAATCGCCCGGCCTTTATCATTATCAAATGTTCTTAATAATGCCCCCGCCCCGTTCACATAAGCGACAACCGTTGCATAATATAATGTCTGAGGGTGGCTAATTCCAGCAAGATGTTGCTCCTTTAAAATACGAATATAAGTTGTACCAATATCAATATTTTTTTGTGGATCTTTTAAGTCACGAGAACTCGGCTCTCCCGACTTTCCCTGATAACGATATGCGTCACGTCCCGCTGTCGAAGCTTTAATCTGCATCAAACCTATTGCATTTGATTTACTGACAACTTCAGGCCTAAAGTTGGATTCGACCTCAATAATGGCCCTAATTAAAGCTTCATCAACACTGTAACGAGCCGCAGACTCACGAATAAACTCATCAAAAGGCGTTCTTGGGAATGTCGTATTTTGTGCTGTTACAGGCCCTGTAGGCTCTAGCATCCGCTGTTTTGTTACAGGCCTATCTGGCTCGCTTGAACAACCTGCAAGTAGCAGTAGCGCAAAAGTGCCGCCAATTATTTTTTTCACTGTCGAATCCTCTACGATGGAAGCCGATGGCAGAATAACTAATCCTAAGAAAAATAAAATAATTTTTACTTAACTTTTACTTCAGGACGTGTTTTAGTCATACAAATAACCATGGGACTTAGAAGCCCATAATGACGAATAATGCTATTCCACATTTTTTATGTTTATTTTCCTCAATTGATATTGATAATCATTATCAGTTGAGATATAAAATATAATTGTTATAAACCTTAACAACTGTATGTTAAAAAACGCTAAACCAATAATGTCAGGGTCAACTTTTATGAAGAAGAACGTATCTCGATTATCTGCACCTTTACTAACCAGTATGTTTGCTTTGATAGCAGTCATCTTTTTTAGTCAGCCGGCTTTTGCTAAAAAATTTAAAGTCGTTACCACTTTTACCATTATCCAAGATATCGCTCAAAATGTAGCTGGAGATGCGGCAATTGTCGAGTCTATAACGAAGCCTGGAGCAGAAATCCACGGTTATCAACCGACGCCTAAAGATATTATGAAAGCCTATGACGCAGATTTAATCTTATGGAATGGGATGAATTTGGAAGTTTGGTTCCAACGTTTCTTTGAAAACTTTAAGAATGTCCCTGCTGTCGTAGTCACTGAAGGTATTGAGCCAATGCCAATCCGTGAAGGTGAGTATAAAGACAACCCGAACCCACATGCCTGGATGTCTCCTGCTAATGCTAAAATTTATATTGAAAATATTCGCCAAGCTCTAGTTAAATATGATCCTGAAAATGCAGAAACATATAATGCCAATGCGAAAAAATATGCGCAGCAAATTGCAGAGCTTGATACCCCTTTACGTGAACGCTTAAACCGTATTCCAGAAAATGAACGTTGGTTAGTCTCAAGTGAAGGCGCATTTAGCTATTTAACGAAAGATTACGGCTTTAAAGAAGTCTATTTATGGCCAATCAATGCAGAAGAGCAAGGCTCTCCTCAACAAGTGAAAAAAGTGATTGATACTGTCCGCAAATACAACATCCCTGTGGTATTCAGTGAAAGTACAATTTCTGATAAGCCTGCTCGCCAAGTCAGTAAAGAAACCGGGGCAAAATACGGCGGCGTATTATATGTTGACTCATTATCAACTGCCGATGGCCCAGTACCAACCTATATAGATCTTTTAAATACGACTGTAGACACGATAGCGAAAGGATTTTCACAGTAATATGAATCATTCAAGTCAATTCGAACACCCGAATCTTATCGTCGATGATGCGACTGTAACATATAATAATGGTCACACCGCTATCTACGACGCAAGCTTTACTATCTCTGGTGGCTCTATTTGTGCCTTAGTTGGCGTAAATGGCAGTGGCAAATCAACGCTATTTAAAACCATTATGGGGCTTGTCACCCCATCTTCAGGCAGTGTGACATTAAATGATCAGCCAATAAAAACGGCACTGAAAGAAAACGTGATTGCATACGTCCCACAAACGGAAGAAGTTGACTGGAACTTCCCCGTTCTCGTTTCTGATGTTGTGATGATGGGGCGTTATGGCAAAATGGGTTTTTTCCGCATCCCTAAACAAGCCGATAAAGATGCGGTCAAAATGGCATTAGAACGGGTTGACCTTGCAGGGCTTGAACATCGCCAAATAGGCGAGCTTTCAGGTGGTCAGAAAAAACGGGTTTTTTTAGCGCGAGCGCTCGCACAAGAAGGTAAAGTTTTACTCCTTGATGAACCCTTTACTGGGGTTGATGTTAAAACTGAAAATGCCATTATTGACCTGCTGCGTAGTTTGCGTGACGAAGGCCATCTAATCCTCGTTTCAACTCATAACTTGGGTAGTGTGCCTGAGTTTTGCGACCACGTTATCTTAATCAATCGCACTGTTTTAGCGAGTGGACCTACAGAAACAACATTTACGCAACGAAACCTGCAGCAAGCTTTCGGCGGCGTATTGCGTCATATTAACCTGTCAGGTCAAGAGCTTCATGACGATGATGACCCTCGCTCTGTCACCGTCATTACCGATGATGAAAGAGCGGCTGTATTCTATGGTCATGACCATGATGCCCCCGTTCGAAAAAACCAAGCTAAGGGTTCCGAATGATTGAGATGTTATTACAGCCCTTTGAATATGATTTTATGATAAAAGCTATTTGGGTCAGCGCCATTGTTGGTGCTGTCTGTGCGTTTTTATCGGCGTATTTGATGTTGAAAGGCTGGTCATTAATGGGAGATGCGCTCTCCCACTCTGTTGTTCCTGGGGTGGCTGGTGCTTATGCTTTAGGTTTACCCTATGCGGCTGGCGCCTTTTTTACTGGGATCCTCGCGGCACTGGCCATGACATTAATAAAGCATCTAACTCGTTTACGTGAAGATGCTGTCATTGGCTTTATTTTCTCTACTTTTTTCGCAGCAGGTTTGTTGATTGTTTCATTGAACCCAACATCTGTGAATGTACAAAGTATTATTTTTGGTAATATTTTAGGTATTGCGGATTCTGACGTATTACAAGTAGAAATTATTATTGGCATTTCATTCATTGTACTGCTGTGCTTATGGAAAGATTTATTAGCCGTTTTTTTCGATGAAAGCCACGCTCGTTCAATTGGCTTGAACCCATTACGCCTAAAAATTATTTTCTTTACATTATTAAGTGCTTGTACTGTTGCAGCCCTACAAACAGTTGGTGCAATCCTTGTTATCGCAATGGTCGTCACTCCGGGGGCAACCGCCTATTTATTGACAGACCAGTTTAAACGTTTACTCATTATTTCAGTCACAATTGGTACCGTAACCAGTGCTGTTGGTGCTTATATCAGTTATTTCCTCAACGGTGCTACAGGTGGGTTAATTGTTACACTACAAACTATTATTTTCCTGTTGGCATTTTTCTTTGCACCTAAGCACGGTATTTTTGCCTCAAAACGTAATGCAAAAAAGGAAGTAGCTCGGCTGCATCAGTCACACCGACAAGGAGCATCTCATGAGTGATTTCATTGACTTACTGATGGCTCCGTTTGCTTTTCCTTTTATGCAAAAAGCATTGATTACCGCCATTGTTAGTGGGACCGTATGCGCTATCCTTTCTTGCTTTTTAGTATTGAAAGGTTGGTCATTGATGGGTGATGCAATTTCCCATGCCGTTCTGCCGGGGATCATTATTGCTTCTTTACTCGGTATCCCATTAGCGATAGGGGCTTTCGCATCTGGCTTATTCTGCGCTGTCGCAACAGGGTATTTAAAAGAAAATAGTCGGATAAAAGAAGATACCGTCATGGGAATTGTATTTTCTGGGATGTTTGCTATCGGTTTAGTGATGTTCGCTAAAATCGATACAGAGCAACACCTAACACATATTCTTTTCGGTGATATATTAGGGATAACCGATAGCGAATTTAAACAGATTTTACTGTTTGCTGGCATCACTATCGCAATTATTTTACTGAAACGTAAAGATTTTATGCTCTATTGTTTTGACCCAAACCAAGCCCGTGTGATTGGCCTCCCCGTCAAGCTGATACATTATGGTTTACTGTCTTTACTTGCATTAACCATTGTCGCTTCACTGCAAGCGGTTGGGATCATTTTAGTTATTGCCATGCTGATCTCCCCGGGAATTATTGCATTTGTCCTATGCCGGAGCTTCGGCAAAATGCTCGTCGTCGCTATCATCGCTTCTGTAACATCAAGTGTTATTGGAACCATCTTGAGTTTTCACATTAATGCGACGACTGGGCCAACCATTGTTGTTACGCAAGCGGTTTACTTTGTAATAGCCCTGCTCTATAGCAAGCTAGTACTGGCACGTAAAAGAAATCAGACTAACCCACAAAGTATGCATACCGCATAATAAATGGCAGATATAACAAAAAAGCTGAATTCACGCATAACGAATTCAGCTTTTTTATTTTCAATAACACCCTAGCTATGCAACAAGATCTTTTTTAGTAACTTAAGCATCTGCATTAATTAGCTATCTGCTGCGTGTTTTTAACTGGTTCACCGCAATATTACGACGTTGCTCTTCAGATTGAGTTTCATACACCTTCATTTCCCCTCTTCCCGCTGGTAACGCCTGCTCAACAACAAGCTCCGCATCTGTCTGAGCAATAATATCTTGTAATTGTTGATGTTGATTACACCAAATTGCATCAACATCCTGGTCTCGTGAATTATCCCGCCTTGCAGAAAAAGCCACTGTACGCGCTTGAAAACGAGCTTGTTTTCCACCTAATTCTAGTCCATACCCCGGCGTTGCAGGGTGTGTGACGACTACTTTGCCATCATCCAGCCATGCTTTAACATCAGTATCTTGAACTTGATAACCGAGTTTTCCTAACCCTTCTAATACCGTTTTCCTTTGTGCAGTGGCAACAACCTGTTGTTCTGCAGTACTTACGGCATTATTCAGCTTATCTATCCATGCAGTTAACACTTCTATCGAGCTTGATTGTATACTCGCTAGCGCATTCGAAATCATGGCTTCATTTTCATTACTCGCAAAAATAGCCAATTCATCACAAAGTTGTTCAATTTTATCGATAAGTTCAATTCGTTGCTGACTTAATTTCAATTGCCCAGCTAATGTCATGATCAATGAATCGGCACGTAAATGGCGCTGTGTGCCTTCTTTAAACTCTTCAAGCTCAAGCAGTTGTTGTTCCGCACGCTGAGCTTCATCAAGCGAAGTCATCAGTTTTAGCTTTTCAATCATCAATAGAATCTGCTCACATTGCTTGGCAAACGGCGTTTGAGGTAAGCCTGATTGCCAAAATTGCTTCACGCCTTCAGATTGTGCTTTTAGCTGGCTCAATAATGCCGCTGCCGATGGTGTTAGTGAAGTTGATTGTGAACTCAATAAAGCTAATACTTTAAAAATTAATTTATTAGATTGGTTTTCATCCAGTTCACTAGCCGAAATTAATTGCGTAAGAAGTTCGGTCTCATTTGGCAGTTTTTCATGTACCAGTGCGATTAATTCAGCCAAATTATGTTCTCTGTACTTTTTTGTTCGGGCTAATAACGCTTGTTTTTCAAGTTGTTGCTCACGAACTTCCTGTACTTCGTTATTCAGTGTCCCAGTAAACTCAACCAATTGGTTATTTAATAAACTTAAATTGCGTGCTGACAATGTGGCAACCTGTGCCTCATTTTCCATTAACTGCTGGTATGCTTGTTTGATTTGTGCAATACGCGGCTGATGATATTGGCTGCGGTTTGCCAATGCATTCCACTGTTTAAATCGACGTTTAACTACCGCAAGCTGACGCCGACACTGAATTTCATTCATTTCCCTAACAGTTATACGATGAACCGATGAACTCATAACGCACCTTCTTGCGGATTTTGACTCTCTATTTGAGAGAGGGATGAGGTTAATAAAGCCTGAGAAATGGCATCATGTAGTTGTTGCTGTGCCAAATCGCGATTTTGATACCATTCGATAATAGAAACCCGGTAACGCGCTGGTATCACTCGTGCCAGAACAGCACTGCGCCATAGCTCCCTAGAACGCGCTGTTTTTAATAGTGGGTGTGATGGTATGTCGCATTCAATACCGATGAGCAAACGGCCACTGGTTCGGTCCTCAACAATGCCATCAAAATGGAATACCCCATTTTGGCTTGCGGTGGTCACCTGCCAGCCACTTTGTCGAATAAAACTCATTACCGAATCGACAAACGCATTTTGCGGGAGCGTTTCGTTATCAACCGCTGACTGTGTATGACACATGCGACTAAGTAATTTTTTATTTTCTTTTTGCATTAATGGGTTACACGCATTTAACGCATAAGCCAGATAACCTTGTAAATAATCTCTTGGAATTTCCGGTTTGCGGTAAGTGGCTAGTAAATCAGAAATTTCATCTATTGGCATTGATGACATTATTACGACTTGCTGACGAGCACGAGTGATGGCGACATTTAAACGCCGTTCACCACCAGTTTGCCCTAATACCCCGAAGTTACGCCTGAATGTCCCCTGCGCATTGCGACCAAATGTGGTAGAAAATAAAATCACATCGCGTTCATCGCCTTGCACATTTTCCACATTTTTCACAAAAAATGACATATCTTCGTCATCGTGAGTGCGTTGGTTTTCCTGCGTATACGCCTGAAGAAAATCTTCATCCTGTGCTGCACGTAATTGAATTATTTGATTAATTAATGTTGCTTGTTTTTGGTTAAACGTGACTACCCCCACAGAGGGTCGTTGTTCGAAAGGCCGTTGCCACATTGAAGCTAAATGATCCACGATAGCGACTGCTTCAGCTTCATTGCTTTGGTTAACATACATGCCATTAACTTGAATAAGCTGTAATGGCTTAATTTTACTGACCATTTTAGAAGAAAACTGCGCTGGAATATTAAGCCTATTTTCATAGAAAGCAAAATTGGAGAAATTAATCAGCTCTCGATAAGCAGAACGGTAATGAATATCCAATGTATGAATAGGCAATACTGTACGTGCTAAATGTAATAAATCAGGGCAATCACTAATTTGCCGGTAATCCCATTGCTCTCCTGCCAATTCTTGTTGGTCATCGTCTTCTTCATCAATATCGTCTTCAATTTGCTTGCCTGTGAAAAATTTTGAAGGTGGCATTTGCTTTTCATCGCCACTAACAATGGCCTGTTTGGCTCTAAATAAAGTCGATAAGGCAAATTCAATCGGCATCTGTGAAGCTTCATCATAAATCACACTGTCAAACATGGCACCTTCAAGAGGGAGCACCTGGCTCGCTACATCGGGTGTCATCAACCAAACCGGCCGTAGTTGCATTAACCCAATATCTCGACCTTCTTGTATAAATTCCCTTAAACGTCGCGCTCTTGGCCCTGCTAAACGAGTAATTTCTTCCCATTCTCGGCGGTTCCCTAACGTTTTGATATCTATATTGGCCGTCAATGCCAATTTATTGAATTGTTGTAATTGTTTTTGAGCATTTTCTAGTTCAGCTAGGCCTGACATCAGCTGGCCGTGATTAGTACTTAATGCAGGCAATGTTGCCAGCAATTGAGCTTTAGTAAACAGACAGAAATAATAGTTAATTGTTTGAATTAATTGATCTCTCCATTGCGTTGTGCCCCCTTCAGTTGCGATAAGTTGTCCAATAGCCGGTTTTAATAGCGTTAAGATCCCCCAATGCTGCTCGGTAAAATGTTGTGTTTCTTCCCGAAACGATTGGTAACGCTGTAAATTTTCTTTCTGTTGCGCTATCAGCACCAGTTCAGTCGTATTTGACTCACCGTTTACGATGGCCATCTTAAACCGTTCAACGGTTTCTGATGAAAATACGCTATCTAGCCGACTTAATTGGTTTAAGCTTTCCGTTTTTGCACGTAACTTAGCTATTGCCGCCCTGACTTCATGACATTGATGGATAAACCCGGCTTTTTGTTGCTGAGTAATCGCGTCTATAAAATGCAAAGGTTCAGGGTACTGAGCGAGAAGCTCAGCCATATCTGCCACTCGTTTTAATTGCATGACCAACGGTTGCAATGTGCTACGCCACAGGTGGTTTGGCTGAAGCTCAAGACCAAGCTGTTGATATAATGGTTGTAATTCCCTTTCAAGTAAACGCCATTGTTGTTCAACGGCGATGGTATTAAGCACTGACGTCTGTTTTTCAGTCGTAGGCGCTAAGCCACTAGCCGCCATAAATGACTGCAATTGGTTTTGCCGACGGTAGTAATACGGGTTCAAGAAACGTAACCATGACCCTTGCATTGTTTCCATCAATGCTCGCGATAATTGGGAAAGATGGTCATTATCAATCCCCCTAAACACAGGGAATAATAACGGGTCGATATTTTCTTCATTAATCGATAATAAACGCTGATACAACAGCTCAAGTTGGTTAATAACTAAATTTCCCGTTTCACTGCTAAATAGCGTTAACCAACGGGAGAAATCCTGCCATTGTTCAGCCGTTAATTGGCTAAATTGTGCTTCATGCTGTGATAACCATTGCTCATGAGTCGATAATTGAGTCAACGTAATTTGCTGATATGGCGTTTTATAAGCTTCATCACGTTGCTTTTCAGTATCGATCAATCCCATAATAGATTGATTAAACAATAAATATTGAGGGTCATTCACCGTAAACTGCGATAAGGCTTTTAGTGCATTATTTTCATAATCCAATTGCCACCAAGTATACGCATGTGACTTCAAATCATCCGTTAGTTGCTCAATCGTATGGCTATCAAATTGCGCTAATAAAGGCTTAATGTGCTGTTCATCAATATCAAAATGAGGAAGCTTTTCAAGTTCAATCAATTGGCTTAATACTTGTTTATAAGAAACTTGAAACTTTTCGTCGATATTATTGAGTGAGTGAAAATACCGATCTATTTTTTGTTCAAATAGCTGAACGCGATTTACAAGATGAATTCTCTCTCCCTGCCAATCAAGCTCAACGGGCTGGCTTTTTTCTTGTCCCCAAAGTTGCTCAATTTGTTCTCTCACCGCCAAAATAATCTCACGGCCTTTTTGGCTTTGGCTGATATATAGTGCTCTATCCCCTAATCCATTAGCAATCAAACGCTTATAGACTACTTCTAGTGCAGCAGGTTTTTGACACACCACTAAAACGGTTTGCTGACGCCCTATCGCATCTGCAATCAAACTCACGATGGTTTGGCTTTTCCCTGTCCCTGGCGGCCCCTCAATCAGCAGCCCCGTGTTAGCTTGTGCAGCTTGAACAACTTGTTCTTGTGATGGGTCTGCCAATGACAATGCATACTGATTAAGTAAATTATCTGGCTGTGTTTCACTCGTGCTATTGAGCGGTGAGACTTTTAGCATTGTCGCTAAGGCTGTTTGGGAAATAGGTAGCCCAGCAATTTGCTGTAAATCGCTACTCATCGCCTGTCCAATAAACGAGGTATGGAAGAGTACCGCTGAACAACAGATTTGTGCACTATTCTCTGCAATTGGAGTAGTGATCGACGGAAGTGGCGCGAGTTCTGTACCTTGTATCGGTAATAAAGACGTAAGTGTCTCCATCATATCTTCAATGGTTAAACCTGCTTTAGATAATAAATTATCTAATATTGTTTGCCACTCACTCACCGGAGGTATACCCGCAAAGCTTGCCAGTGCTGGATTTAAGCGTATTGCCGCCCTCTCATGATCAAAACTAAGCTGTATAGGGCTGTTTTGAGCTAAAGAAGTCCGTAATGAAACGGGCCATAAAAATAAAGGTGCTATTCGCGGTTTAATTTGATTCGGCTGTGTGTGCAATAATAAGAATGGGAAACCAAGGTACATGCCATCAATACCTGTATCCCGTTGATATAACTGCGTATCTGATTGTAGGATCCGTAATCGGCCATTGACGCCTTTATGCTGTAATAGCAAATCACTATCAATGGTAACCGTGCTTTTTTTGCGGTTCAATAAATGTTCAAGTAATGCACTTGCAGGGCGAACGGGGCTATCGCATTCCATTAAATCGACTCGCCCAGTATTTTGCGTTAAACGCATACGCACTAAGTTTCCACGCTGTGTTACTGACGTGAGCTTTTGTGTAAAAAACCTTAGAACTTCAAGAACATATTTTTGTGATTCGGGTACTTGCCAGTGTTCGAATGGAATAGCCAGCAATACGAGAATTTTGACTAACGGCAAGCGACGCATTAATAAAAAGTCATCAACCCAACCATCTAATTCAGGGATCCCTATACGTTTGAAATCACTGACTCGGTGGTTAATGAGCTGGTATAGTTCCCCTCTTGGTAACAAAAGTTGGTTTTTGGCTATTTCGCTATCAAAATTGTGGATATCATTGTGTTTTGCTAATTCAAAAGATTGCTCGACTAATGCAGTCAGTGAAACAAATTGCCCAATATCGGCACTTAGCAATAAAATATAATCAATTTCTTGCAGATTTTGTCTATCTAATAAGGCTTGTAGGCTTTCATTATGTGAGTCAGGAAATTGGCTATGCAGTAATTCCCAACGCGCAGCGAGCTGGCTTATTGACGTGATTAACAAATACAGTTTCAAGCTTTCTTCATTGAGTAATATATTCAACTGTTCAGCGCGTTGGCGTACTAAACATTGGCGGTGGTAGAGCTGCACTAACCAATGTTGTGGGTCGATATTCTGAATATGTTGAGTTAATGGCTCACTAATTAGTGCGTAAGCAAGAATAGGCTGTTCTAATAACCAAGCTGGTGTGATGATTTCACCACGGTAAATAAATGGCATATTCGGGTTTAGGATTTTTAAAGCTAAAGTGAGTTTAATATCTTGATTAATTTCACTTTGTAAGGCTCCATCTAGCGTTTTTGGACTATCTAAAAAAGCCTGAAGTTGTTTGAGTTGTTCCTGACTATTATCAAACTTTGCTAACCACGACGTTAATTCCCCGCGTAACAAAAATTGAACTGCACCATCCCAATGAGCTTGTTCACCAGCAACCATGGCAAAAGTATCTGGCTGAGAAAATTGCTGACCTGCAAACTGGACTTGATGGTATTGAGTTGGCGAGCCTGCTATCGCACCTTTCGGTGCTTGGACCGCTTTCCCCTCTAGCCATGCTAACACCTGCGGCCATTGCCAACGTAAAAAACGATCCCGGCACAATAACCCGCGCAATAATAGTTGTAAGTTGGGGTCTAAATCATCAGGAAAATCAACGCCATTAGTCATGACTTGGATTAAGAACGCATTATCATGAACTTGAGCAAAACACTGCCCTTGGGTCAGTTGTTCTAATAAAATAACCCCAAGACTCCACCAGTCTGATGCGGCGCTCACACCGCCTGCTAAGGTTTCTGGTGCGCTATAACGGGAAATATCTAAGGGTGTTACAATATCAAGGTCAAATTCAGACAAACTCGCAGAGCCATATTCAATTACCACAATATCTAAAGGCTCACGGCTGCGGATCAACAAATTAGCGGGACATAGATTACGATGACGTAAGCCATGCTCAGTAAATGCCGCTATCGCTTGCCCCATTTCTTCAACCAATTTGGGAATTTCATGTAACTGCCAAAATTCCCCTTGCTGAATAAATTGGCTCAATGAGCCACCTTCCAATAATTCAGTCACATGCCAAGCGCGGTTTTCCCAGCGTCCCGTTTCATAAAACTCAGGCACATGGTCTGTTGGGATCAATTGAAGTACTTGATAAATCGTAGGATCAGGTTCTTCACCTTTTTGATATAAGGTAAGCACACCATTTTTGTCGTTTTCAATATGTGTAACTAAATAACGTTCCCGTGGGCTATCGTTTTGGTTAATACGTCGTTCAAGTCGCCAATTACCAATCAGTCGTTGAGATTGCTCCTCAATATTGCTTAGTTCAAGAGCTGCATCCGCCCCACACTCAAGGCAGATAAAATCCCCCTCATCCATGGAATGCCCATTCACACAAACTCTTTGTTCAATAATTTGGTTATTTTGATTATTCTCATCAATACTGAGTTTTGGGCTCTCAATCGAGGTATTGTGCTCATCAATGGGGCACCAACCCGTTTCATGAATAGCTTCAAGGGTTAAATCCCAACCACAAAACTGATTATCTCCTTGTGGTGTTTTAATTTGCCCAGCACAAAAAATTTCAGTTAACGGTCGCTCTGTTTGGCAATGTGGGCAAAAACGTATCATGGTCATCCATTCATCCAATTAATTATTTTTTTAGTTGTCGCAAGGATTGATCTTGCTGTTCAATCAAGGTCCGCAAACGCAACATATCGTTACGTTCAGGAACCCCCGCCAAAAATAGCCGCCCTGTTTCATCAAACGCTAAATCCAGTACTTTATCTTCTGGTGTTATCGAGCGCTGATATGCCATAAATCGCGCTTTTCCTAATGGCGTTAACATATGCAATTGCTGATTATCACTGCCTTTGAGCATCTGGGTTTGCGGAAGATCCACAATAAATGGCTCACTAATTAAGGCATCAATATTGGGAGCCATTTGTAAAACACGCTCTTCAATGTGTTCCCATTGATAACCGCTATAGACTAAAATATCCGCATCTTTTAGCTGTTTAATCCCTTTCATTAATGCGGATAAGGCTTCAGGCTGTTCAAACGGTTCTCCCCCTGAAATCGTGATGCCATCTGCGAATGGTAACCACTCCGTTATCTGGTCCAGTAATTGTTTCACCGTGATGCTATTGTCTTTCACTTGCCATGTATCAGGAGAAAGACAGCCTTTACAACGTAATGAGCATCCCTGAAACCAGATACCAATACGTTTTCCGGGGCCTAGAGCCGTAATTGGAAAATGAATTCGTGAAATATTAACATTCAGCACATCAATTACTCATCGCTGCTAACGTGATTTGCGTTGTTTCACCTGTGGCAATTTCGACAATTTGATAAGCCGAATTAGGCTGTAAATCTTGGTCGAAAACAGCGCGAGATAATGGGTTAATTAAATAGCTTTCTAATTGGTTACGTATACCTCGACCGCCATTAGATAAATCAGCTAAGCAATGTTGTTTTAACGTTTCTTTGGCTTGTGGTGAAATTGAAATAGTCAGTGATTGCTTTTCCAAACCAGAAAGAATATTTCCCACCATTTGTTCGAATATTTGTTGTGCCACATCAGGGCGAATAAAATCAAAAACAATAATGTTTTCCCCAATTCGGTTGAGCAGCTCTGGTCTATTTAACACTAATTTAAAGTGACGTTCGATTTCACTTTTCACATTACGCGTCACCGTTTCGAAAGGCTCACTCGGCTGGACATTCGCTACCCGCTCACCATTTGCATCCAAACGATAAATGCCAAGATTTGACGTAAAAATAATCAACGACTCTGAAAAATAAACGCGATCACCACGTCCTGAGGTCAATACACCATCATCAATAATTTGTAGAAATTTATCCATTAAATGAGGGTGTGCTTTTTCTATCTCATCAAACAACACCACACTAAACGGCTTTTCACGAATGGCATTCGTCAATTCACCACCAGAATCATAACCGACATAGCCAGGAGGAGCGCCAATTAAACGTTGGTCTGCATGTTCTGCACTAAATTCAGACATATCAAAGCGGATATACGCACTTTCATCACCAAATAGCAATTGAGTGACCGTTTTCGCCAGTTCCGTTTTCCCGACACCCGTTGGCCCCGCTAGAAACAAAACGCCTCGAGGTCGCCCACCTTTATGCCCCCCCACTCCTGTCATTGCACGTTTAATAATGTCCAATAAATGAGTGACGGCATGTTGTTGTCCTTTAACTCGGCGAGAAATAATCTCTGGTGCGTTATGTATTTTCTGCTTATCAATTTTTTTCCAGGGGTCTTCCGTTATGCCTACTTTATAACGTCGTACCGCATCACTAATACGTGTCACAGGGACATTTTCAATCCGTGCGAGCTGCACTATCGCCGTTAAGTCCAGTAACAAGAGCCCTTCTGTTTCATCAATAAAGTCATTAAATAAGCTGTCTTTATCCGCTTGTTCTATGCTATTAACATCAGATAATGAAGCTAACAACATTGGCGTAAGAACCCGACGAACTTGGCTGTCAGGCTTCGCAACAGGAATGGCTCTCACTCGTGGGTTATTAACTAAAAACCAATCAGGTAAATCGGTTTCTTTCTCCACAATCCAAAAAATAGAATTGTAGAACGGCTGGTTATTTTCCCCTGCTGGTCGCGTT
This sequence comes from Providencia sp. PROV109, assembly GCF_033681625.1. Classification (NCBI taxonomy): domain Bacteria; kingdom Pseudomonadati; phylum Pseudomonadota; class Gammaproteobacteria; order Enterobacterales; family Morganellaceae; genus Providencia; species Providencia sp. PROV109. The sequence goes on along the minus strand of NZ_CP096320.1, from coordinate 2,063,535 downwards.
TTTGCTTGGTGAGAAACCACCAGAGCCCGAGTAAATAAGCTGTGCTCAGCGGGAGTCAGGTTATCGCGATGGGAAATCAAGCAAGAGGCGAAATCAATACATAATGCAATTGGCTGCTGCTTATAGTTAATAAATTTTTCCAGCAAATGATTCAACATATCAATACCACCAGCGGCTTTATCATCAGCCATATGCAAACCTAAGTTTTGCATCAATGTAGCACTCGCTTGCGAGTTTTCTGTGGGGCTCGCCACGCATTGAAAACCAATCAGTGGTGTATAGGTAATAACATAGGCATACCCTGCCTGAAACAAGTTATTAAAGAGTGCTTGATTAAATGGCAGCGGTGTCACTACCCTAGGCGCAATTTCGCTGGCTTGTAGGTCTCGAACATTGCCAAATAGAACAAACTGACTTTTCAGTGGAATAAATCGCAGTAAGTCTCTTAACCAGCGCGGTTTTTGAAAATCCATGTTCATAGCACCCCTTGAGTATGAAAGTATTCTTTGCAGTTTACCTGAAATCACTAGCAAATGGCGTCAAGATCTTGAACTCATACCGTATTATCTGAACATTCTCATTTAGATAGAAATAGGCTAAATTTAAAGCAAAACAGATTTGTGTTTATTGTCTGATAATTGTTCAATAATTTCGTGATAGCTTCTTCTTTTTAAACAATTATCACTGTTAATTCCTAAACTGTCGCTATAGTATTGTATTAATGAAGACCAAAGCAGAGCGAGGTGAGTCATGTGGCAAGCAATGTGTCGTTTATTAAGTGAACACTTAGGTGAGGCGGAGCTACGTAACAAAGTCATTCTGTCTGGTGGTGATATTCACCATACGTTAAGAATTGACTATGGCGAACACACCGTGTTCATTAAACAAAATCGGCGTGAGTTTTTGCCTTTATTTAAACAAGAGGCAGAGCAACTTGAAATGCTCGCTAAAAGTCAAACGATAACCGTTCCTAAGGTTTACGGTGTTGGTAGTAATAAGCACCACAGTTTCCTTCTGCTCGAATACTTCCCTCTTAAGCCTTTCGACAACACCAATGCATGGCATTTTGGCCAACAATTAGCACGTTTACATCAATGGGAAGAGCAGCCTAGCTACGGGTTTGATTTTGATACTATGCTAAGCACAATTGTGCAACCTAATGGCTGGGAAAAGCGTTGGAATTCATTTTTTGCAGAAAAGCGTATTGGCTTGCAATTACAACTCGCTTCCGAAAAAGGAATGGTATTTGCTGATATTCAGCAAATTGTCGATATTGTTAAGGAGAAACTTGCTGGGCATCAGCCACAACCCTCTTTATTACATGGTGACTTATGGCCAGCTAACTGTGCTATCACTCAAAATCTTGAAGGTGTGTTATATGACCCCGCATGTTATTGGGGAGATAGGGAGTGTGATATAGCAATGTTGCCATTATATCAAGATCTTCCGATCCAAATTATTGATGGCTACCAAAGTGTTTGGCCGCTCCCCAATGGCTTTTTAGATAGACAACCAATATACCAACTTTACTATTTACTTAATCAAGCCCATATCTTTGGTAACGAACAAAGCTACCAGCAAGCACGCACGATTATTGATAATCTACTCAACGAAAAATAAGCTCCTGTTTTTTAGCATTTAGCACGACAAATAATTAATTTTCTAAATAATTCGAACTGTGGCAAGGCGGCGATTGAGGATAGTTTGGGGAGCATACACAAGTATGTGACCCAAATAGCCGAAAGAAGACAACACAGCTACAGTTCGAAGTATGACGAAAATTTGGGGAGCATACACAAGTATGTGACCCGAGTAGCTAAACGCAGCCAACACTCTCATAGCATGGAGTACGACGAATAATTAATTTTCTAAATAATTCGAGCTGTAGCAAGGCGGCGATTGAGGATAGTTTGGGGAGCATACACAAGTATGTGACCCAAATAGCCGAAAGAAGCCAACACCGCTACAGCTCGAAGTATGACGAAAATTCGAAAATTACCAATTAAGGAAACGCAGAAGAAAATACAACGCTAGCCCCAATACAATTGGCCAAAAATAAAGAAGAAAAAATTGAGTGAATATCGTATGACGAGGAATAGTCACCTTAGCTTCAAGCTCTTCTTTTGAGATGTCTATCCCTTTTGCTTTTTCTATGATTACGTGATCTTCTAGACTTTCACGAATAAACTTAATTTGCCGGTACATGCGCAAACCTGATGCACTTAACGCGAGCCCAACAAAAATAAAAATAAAGATGATGATAAAGCTGATATTACTGCCGGAAAACCCATTAGCGACTTGAGGTACTGGTGAGTTATTCCAAAAGAAATTTAGGAATGGTGTACTTTGACGGGTCATTTCCGCCATTAATTTAATAAAATCATTAGCGACTGCATTAATCCCTTCTCCTGCGAGCCCCTTCATGCCTGCCAGTTTAATTAAAGACGCCAATGTCGAAATTAATGCTAACAGAAAAACAACCCAACCCAGAATACGTTTGCCGATTGCGACATAATTGGCATTATGGTAATTCATTACTGCTTTTCCTCAGCGTTATGATTTTTGATAAATTTTTACAATGATTATTCAACGCTAATCATAGCTGAAAATATTCATTGCCTCCAAATTTCAATTCACGATTAATAATAATATATAGACTTTCAGACTAATCAAAATAGTGAGGCTATTCATTACCATTATACTTTTACTTCATACTGTCCGAATATTCCTCAATATTAGACTAATACTGATTTCAAGTAATACGCTTAAAGTCAGTTTACTGATATCATGACTTCTTCGTTAATAAATACGACATGAATGGAGTTTTGACATGTACCATAATCTTCCCATCCAATCGGTCATTTTTGATATGGATGGTTTACTGATCGACTCGGAACCTTTTTGGGCACAGGCTGAACTTGAGATTTTTTCACAATTGGGTGTTGACGTTTCAATTGCGGATACCCTGCCTGATACCTTGGGTTTACGTATTGACCATGTGGTGGAGCTTTGGTACCACGCCTCTCCTTGGCAAGGATGCAGCCAAGAAGAAGCCACACAACGCATTATTGACCGTGTTGTTGGCTTAGTTGAAGAAACTCGCCCTATTCTACCGGGTGTGCAACATGCGATGTAACTTTGCCGTTCAATGGATTTAAAAATTGCGCTGGCTTCAGCCTCTCCTTTGTACATGTTGGAAAAAGTATTAAACCTTCTCGATATTCGTGATTATTTCTCCGCGGTTATTTCCGCATCTGATTTACCCTTGAGTAAACCTCATCCTGAAGTTTATCTTAAAGCAGCAGCTGAGTTATCGACTAAACCCGTCAATTGCGTTTCATTAGAAGATTCATTTAACGGTATGATTTCTGCAAAAGCCGCCAGAATGCGTTCAATTGTGGTGCCTGACAGCAAGCATTTTAATGACCCGCGCTTTGGTTTAGCGGATATCAAATTAGCCTCACTGAATGACTTAAAGGCTGAACATTTACGTTAAGAATACCTTGAGTGTCTAATAAGCGTTCTCCCCTATCTAATTTAGGTAGGGGTATTGTGTTAAATTATAAAATACTTCCCTTATTTGCTAATAAATAAGAGTTTTTTTATCTTTCTACCACTATCATATTCTTTTCAAACACTTTATACTGCCAATCAACTGTATAGATAAACAGATGGTATTTTATCCACCATGACAGCTGAAGGGCATCTGCTTTTTTCCGTCGCCTCTTTAATAATGGCTCATAAACTTCAAATCACCCCAGAGATTGCTCATGGTGATTGGCTGCACATGGTTCCAGGGGCCTTATTAGGCGCATTATTGCCCGATATTGACCACCCCTCTTCAATTCCTGGTCGACTACTACGGATTTTTTCATTACCCATTTCCAAATTGTGTGGGCACCGGGGGTTTACTCATAGCTTAGTTGCATGGTTACTTTTGATGATTTCTTGTTATCAATGGATACCAACCGAATGGGCAATTCCAAATGATATTATCCAAGCTTTTTTATTAGGTTATATCAGTCATCTAGTCGCTGACATGCTCACCCCTTCAGGAGTACCATTCCTATGGCCACTCCCTCAACGTTTTTGTTTTCCCATGATCCGCGGTAAAAATAGCCAACGTGGAGAACGCTTTGTTGCCATTGTTTTGACTGTTTGTGCCTGCTTGTTACCTGCAGGTTATCAATTTGATTTTTATAGCCATGTTGATGTGATCTTAAAATACATTCATAATCAAATAGATACATATCTCCCCACATAAATTATAGTTTTGTAATATAATGTAAGTATGAATAATACTATATTATTACTTTTTGATATAAGAAATGTGTTTTATCAACTGATAACATATAACCAGTTGTTTGAAGCAACTAAATCCTTATAACCAATAAGGACTAAAGGGCAAGTAACATACCTTATAAAAATATGATTTGGAGTTCGGAATGAATATTCCTCTAATTATTAATGTGCTCGGCTTTGTAGCACTACTAATACTGTTGGCAAAACTAGGGGCTAAAGGCTGGAGCCTATCTAAAAAAGTGTTAGTCGGTCTGGTTTTCGGTGTTGCCTATGGGGTAGTACTGCACCTCGTGTATGGTAGTGGCCACCAAACGGTAAAAGACTCCATTCTGTGGTTTAATATTGTCGGAAATGGTTATGTGCAGCTATTACAAATGGTGATTATGCCATTGGTATTTGCTTCAATACTAAGTGCAGTGGCAAGGCTACATAAAGCTTCTTCGCTAGGTAAAATTAGCTTTTTAACAATTGGCACCTTGTTATTTACCACAGCTATTGCGGCGTTAGTTGGTATTTTAATTGCCAATTTATTCGGCCTGACTGCCGAAGGTTTAGTGCAAGGTCAATCCGAAACAGCACGTTTATCAGCAATAGAAAGCAACTATATTGGGAAAGTTTCTGACTTAACCGTGCCTCAGCTAATCTTATCGTTTATTCCAAAAAATCCATTTGCAGATTTAACGGGTGCAAACCCAACGTCAATTATTAGTGTCGTTATTTTTGCTGCTTTCTTAGGTGTTGCCGCACTGCAACTGTTTAAAGATGATAAAGAGCGTGGTGAAAAAGCCTTAGCAGCGATTGATGTTATGCAAGCTTGGGCAATGAAATTAGTTCGCTTGGTCATGCGTTTAACGCCATATGGTGTGATGGCGCTGATGATTAAAGTCGTAGCAAGTTCAAACTTGCATGACATCATCAACCTAGGCACTTTTGTTATTGCGTCCTATGTTGCGTTAGGCATTATGTTTGTTGTACATGGTATTTTAGTGGCGACGACTGGCTTAAACCCTATTAAATTCTTTAAGAAAGCGGGCCCAGTTCTGACATTTGCATTCACTAGCCGTTCAAGTGCTGCAAGTATTCCACTAAATATTGAAACACAAACACGTCGTTTCGGTATTCCCGAATCGATTGCTAGCTTCTCTGCATCGTTCGGAGCAACAATTGGGCAAAATGGTTGTGCGGGTATTTACCCTGCAATGTTAGCCGTGATGGTCGCACCGACAATGGGTATTAATCCATTCGACCCGCTGTGGATTGCGACATTAGTCGGTATCGTGACTATCAGTTCCGCAGGTGTCGCGGGTGTTGGTGGCGGTGCAACTTTCGCCGCGTTAATTGTACTACCAGCGATGGGCTTACCAGTTACATTAGTTGCTCTGTTAATTTCAGTTGAGCCATTAATTGATATGGGTCGTACTGCATTGAATGTCAGTGGTTCAATGACAGCAGGCACAGTGACTAGCCAGTTGATGGGTGAAACAGATAAAGCGATATTCAATCAAAATGATGACGCAGATTTAAAACACGTTTAACTTATCATTATGATTCAAACGAAACCTGCCTTCTGGCAGGTTTTTTTATGATTATGATAAGTATGTGAAATTTATTTACCTTGGGGAATATCAAAAAAATCAGTTTTTTGTGCTGAATAATATTGCAATAAACTGGAATAACGTAAGATAATAAAGCCTGAGCAACGTTTTCTTGAGCTTCCTGCTTGTGTTGCGTCAACCCATTTTCTATGGGTATTTTATCAACATCATTTATGGTTTTTTAATATGACTAATAATGTCCATATCCTAAAAACTGATCCTTCAGATAACCCTTGTGTAAGCTGCGGTGCATGTTGTGCCTATTTTCGTGTCTCTTTTTATTGGGCTGAGGCTGAAAGTGGGGGTGGTGTTGTACCACAACATTTAACTGAGCAAATAACCCCATTTATGAGTTGTATGCAGGGAACAAACCAAAAACATAATACGCGTTGTAGCGCTTTAGAGGGCACCATTGGAGAATGCGTGTCTTGTTCGATATACGCACAGAGGCCTACACCTTGCCGCGAGTTTGAACAATCTTGGCAAGATGGTATTTACAATGAGGCGTGCGATAGAGCACGTGCTGCTCATGGTTTACCCCCTTTAGAGCCTCATCAACCACAAATAGCGTGCTAGCCGTCAATGACCCAGATTTTTCTGGGTTATCTCTTTTTTGAGCCAAGTCTGAAAAATGCGTCCTTGCACACGTGTTAATCATCCAGCTATTTAAATTACATAATTTCGTTCATTACCTGCATCGCCAACTCAAAAGAGTATAAACGAGCTTGATGATCAAAAATTTGGCCATTTACCATAATTTCATCCGCTTGAGTTTGCCGTAATATCGTATCCAACCCATGACGTACCTTGGTTTTATCCCCTACCAATGACATGCCTAATGCTTGTTGGACACCAAATTTTTCAGCGGGTGACCAAATATTTTCCATACTCTCAACAGGTGCAGGCAATTGAGAAGGTTGACCACGACGTAACATAACAAAGGCTTGCTGCATCGACGTAAATAAAAACTCTGCTTCACGTTGAGTATCCGCGGCAATGATATTGATACAAACCATCGCATACGGCTTAGAGAGTCTCTGAGATGGCTGGAAATTAGCACGATAAACTTCCAACGCCTGTAATAATAAATCAGGGGCAAAATGAGAAGCAAAAGCAAAAGGAAGCCCCATTTGCGCGGCTAACCTTGCACTGTATAAACTCGATCCTAACAACCAAACCGGAATTTTTTCACCAAAGCCTGGCACTGGACGCACTGCTGGATCTGGGTTTATAGCATCAAACCAATTAATGATTTGCGCAACATCTTGCGGGAAATTATCGATATCCGTATTCATATGGCGGCGTAAAGCTTGCATCGTTCGCTGATCACTTCCAGGAGCACGCCCTATGCCTAAATCAATGCGTTCAGGGTAAAGTGTGTTTAGTGTGCCAAATTGCTCTGCGATCACCAACGGTGAATGATTCGGCAACATGACGCCACCAGAACCTAAACGTAAATTGTGAGTATTTGCGGCAAGATAGCCTATTAACACCGAGGTCGCCGCGCTGGCAATCCCAGTCATATTATGGTGTTCCGCAAGCCAATAGCGGTGGTAACCGAGTTTTTCTGCTAACTGAGCAATATCAAGGGAATGAGCAAAGGCCTCTTTCGCCGTCGAACCCTGAATGATTGGCGCAAGGTCGAGTAAAGAAAGGGGTATTTTTTTATCTGACATACACACTCACTTTGTTAGAATTTTGTTTAACCTAGCTTACCATCCTAGACTATCCCCTTTGATGTCTCCAGCACTGAAATTTGCATTAGCACAAGTGGTCTAAAAATGTAAATTACCGTCTAATAAGCCACTGTTTTATATAAATTATGGTTCAAGCTTGAATAAAAAGTGCAGTAATTATGGAGCTTCCGTCAGGGGAGGTAAAAGCGATTGCGAGACAATATGAATTGGTGAATGATTTGCCCATCACCAATACAGAGGATACTGAAATGAAAAAATTAAATACCAGTTTATTAGCTTTAGCATTATTAACCGTCGGCTTTACCGCAGCAGCAAATGGCGTTAACCACAAAATGCCTCGTCAGCACATGGGTAACCATCACAATATGGTGTATAGCGTTGCGGAACAAACGATGACACCAAATGAAACTGCAAAAAAGCTGGCCAATAATGCGCCCAAAATTGAAGATGGCAAACGCTATATTGTCAAAGTTACAGTGATGGAAGTCCCTGAATTTAAACCAATGAATGCCATGCCAACACCAGAGCCAATTCGTGTCCCAGCTACACAGTAATAATGGTATCAATAAAAATTAATTAAGTTATCGGCAAAACCTTTTATATTGATAAGTACAACCAGATAGCACCTATCAATAAAAGCCGATATCTTATCCAGACAATAAAGAGTTCTACACTCTAAATAACTCATGGTGCAGTTAGGCGACGAATGAATTCCGTCAACAACGCTGTAACTTGAATTATGACGAGTATATATATCCTACGATTGCCTCTGTATACCAGAGGCTTTTTTTTAAAAAAAGTTTCTCTGAATTGGACCTTCCTCTCTAGTAATAACACCTAATAGCGACTACTCTTAATTCAAGCAGATTGTTAATAACTGTAATTTATTAACACTTTGTTTGACATCCCTTAAATAGAAAATCAGGAGCTTATCATGGGGTATTTTGAATTATAACATAACATAAAATGTTAAAATTCATAATATTCATATAGATAAAGCCATTAGTATGATTAAAATTAATTATTATGCACACACGTATGTACACATTTATTATGACAACACATGATTATTTCTGACTGTACTCCTTGCCAAAAATAAAAACACTGGCTATAAATACACTGTACATAAATCCAGTCAATTAGCCTGCGAAGGAGTGTTTTATGGTTACTATCAAGATCCGCTTTAACCGAAATAAAAAAGGTCAGTTACCTACAGGTACTTTTGAAGCATTAAGAAATGAAATCACCAAAAGACTAAGCCCCAAATACCCCGACCTAAATGTCGATATAAACTGGAGTACTCAAGATAATGTGTCTATTGACGGTCTTGGGAAGAATGATAAGAAAACTTATATTGAAGAAACACTGGAAGAGATATTTATCGATGGTGATTGGCTTCCTGAAGCCCAAGAAGCCGAAGTGGAATATTTTGATAAGTGATCTAAGTGCGCCAACTACTCGAGCTGGCGCATTAGTTTTTATTGTTGCTCTGTTTATAAAATACTTGCATAGCCTTGTTTCGTTTGAAGCCTGTATTATTTTTTGTAAAATACCCTCTCACCCTAACTAACTTACTTTGCAACTGGACTGATTGAGAGGGATATGGGAAATAAAGCAATCGGCAGCCTTATAAAAAATAAGCGGTTAGCTAAAAATATTTCAACCAAAGAAATAGCAAAAGGCTTAACAGCCTCTGAAAAAAAATATATACAATATGAAAGTGGTGAGTTATCAATATACATCGATGACTTATTCGCGATAGCTAACATTCTTGATGTTAGTATTCAAGAACTACTGAATGCGTATAGTAAGTGAAGCCGCAATAATGCGGCTTTTTTGCACCTAATTACAGCAATACGCTATTATCATCAAGGCCATACTGTTTACGTTCCACAGCTTCCTGCTCTGCCCTTTCCGCTTCCTCTACTGCACGTTTAGCTTCTTCTTGCGCTAATCGCTCTGCTTCTATCTTAGCGAGTCTCTCAGCTTCAGCTTGCTTTTGATTGTAGATAGAACTTGATGGCATGTTTACGCGCACGTCAATCCAGTGGCCATTAGGAATATCACAAGGCTCTCCTGGTGTTAATTCAACTTTTCCATCAAAGCCCGGTATTGATTCCTCGCCCTCTGTAGCATCACGCAAAAACTCAGGGTAAAGCTTGAAGCGTTCATACTGTATGTTCTGTGGTAAATCATGCTGACGATAAGATGTGTATAGAACAATATCCCCATCCTCATCAGGCTCAACAGTACGGCCGTCAAATGGGTGTGGCTTGCCTTTCTCCAGTACATCATAAAGCGCGTACACAAGTGGAAGTTGGTTAATACCACAGGGGATTGTGATACCTCCGTTAATACCGCCCCAGCTAGCATCAGAGTGTAGACCAAGAACACCATGTAATTGATAAATTCCCGTGTGTAACTTTTTGAGTGTTACACCTTCGGCCTCTTCATTCGGGTCGACATCGTTAGCAAAAACCCTAACAATCGGTGATGCGGCTTTTAAGTTGCCGTTGGAGTCTTTTGTTGTGTTTTTTGTTGTGTAAAAAAGGTACTCTTGAGAACTAGTATTTGCCTCTTTTGAGATAAAAAATACATTCCCATTTCTAGAATAAAAATTAAAGCCGTAGTTTGAATTAGAGTGATTACATGAAATACCGAAGACAACGCTATTATCTGATTCTTTCCTCCCCATGTAAAAACCATTTTTATTCCAGTCTTTTGTCGGACCTCCGTCAGTAGATGATGCGATGCCAACGCCGTAATCACCTACCAGCATTAGATCCCCAGAGTCCGCGCGATGAGGTATTCTTATACGACCACTCCAAGAAGGTCCGTCATTATACTGAAAGTATGCTTCATTTGAGTCGGGCTGTGGTGGAAACAAATTAACTCTTTTTGTTTGTCCATCTGTAATAAGATGAAATGATTTTACTGTTACCGCTCCATCAATAGCCCCTCCTTTTTTATCAAACTTCCCCTCTAGCTGCTTATCCATTTCAGCAAATGTTTTTGTTTTTAATGTCGTCCCATCGGGTAATACAACTGTGATAATTCCCGTTTCTGTAAACATTCGATTCAAGACTTCACTAAATGATGCATTTGCATTGTTCATTGCAACTAACTTGTTTGCAGCATCAGAAATAGAGTTCACCATTGTTGTTAATATTCGGTAACTCCCATTTTTTACGGCCGCTGGAGCCGCAAAAGATAATGTTAACTCAGTGTCACTTTGAATTGATGCGATACTGTTAATGTAAACTGTCGTTCCGTTTTGAATTAAAATAACTTGCTCTGCTGATACAAGTGAGTTGTTGTCTTTCCACTTTGTGTTTGTGCCGGTTACTTTAGTGCTGTTTGCTGTTGTTGTGACTGTACCTGTGTTGTACATATTATTCTCCGAAATTTAGATACAAAAAAACCGCAATTAAGCGGCTTGTTTGGCAATCTGATTGAATTAAGTATCTAGCATAGAGATATCAATGATAATCCCTTGAAGAAACCGACCTGTCCCTTCTCTCGTCGGTGGTGGGTCAATATAACTATCAATATGGGCAACAAATTCATAGTAATATTTAATCGTTAAACCATCCTTGTCGTTAACGTATGAATACCCTTCGGAATACACATCCGCTTCATAGTAATATTCATAATCAAAGTGATCTAAATATTGCCTGATATTTTTGTAGTGAAGATATCTATCCCCACTTTGTTGTATCCAGCCGTATCGATGGCCCGCAATACCGTTGAACCTAAACTCCCCAGTCCCCGTATTTTCCCACGTTACATTGTACTCCCCCGCAAAAGAAATAAACTTCGCTAATGATGAGAATTTGATTTTTCCATCAGCGCCAAATATCTCAAGGCCTATACCAGACTTTGGGTAATCGACTTGGGAGACAGGAGCAACATGATAAGAGCCATTTAGTGTGTCAACAATGGGAAATAGTATCCGTTCTTCTAACCCCCATTCAGAGCCTTCAATTTTTTTATGCAGACACATTGTTTCAAGGTCATCCCTTAGCTGCAGGTCGCCTTTGCCGTTAAATATCTCAAGTCCAATCATATCGCCCACACCGTCACATGATGCGTAAAGCTGTCATAAAACCGTGTGCCTCCTGTGCCTGCTCCATCATTCTCCCATTTGTATATGGGGTAATCGACGTTGTAATTAATAGTCGAGCCATTCAACGTATATTTCTGGTAATTTGGCATACTGACACCAAAAGTATCATTCGGAATAAAGCGCCATCGGATTGAAAAATGGCACAATACCTTCCCACCAAGGGTAATCGTAGGAACATTTAAGCTGCCATTTTTCCCCAGTGATAATTTAAAGTTCCCCAAATAGCGGGGAATAATGGTATTTTCGCTGATAATTAATCGACCTTTTGAGTCGTATATTTCGAGCCCTATTCCCATTACCACATCCCCATTCGTATTCTTAACTTGCCATCACGACTGAACAGTTGTTTGAGTACATTGGTTTCTATCCAATAACCTTGTGTGCCGTTTCCGTATTTCTTTTCCTCCCCTGTGCGCATATTCAGTTGATACCCTATTTTGTTCGCATCACTGAAATTAGTAGATTGGAGCACATCCGCAATTTTTGCACTTGTGATAGTGGCATTCCCGATGAATGCTGATTTGATAAATACCTGTCCGTTCTCAACAGCAAACGCAGTCTCTAATTTACCGCTAACGGGGTTAAAAATGGCAAACGTATCCGCACTGAAACCAATTTGCGTGGTCACCTTTCCATTTTTGACGCCAGCACCTATTATCATTTCAGCATCATAATACTCACCGTTGTACATAACCGCAGCTTTAAATGAAATGATAGAAGACGCATTCCCTTGGTGGTCGACTTCTACTTTTGACATTTTCTCAATCGCTGCATGGGTTTCATCAAATTGAGCATCGAGACGTTCAATTGATTGTGCAAATGCATGATTGTTATCAGCAACAACTTTATCAATGCGCGTAATTGAAGCTTTAGCACGTAAAATCTCAGTGCCTTGCACGTTTTGCTGGGCTGTTAATTGCCCTATAGCTTCCACTTGCGCCAGTTCTTCATTACTCATCGTCTGTTCGATATGATTAATTGATGCTTCATTATCTTCAAAGCGTGCTTTTGACTGTTCTTTTGCCTCCGTTAATGCTTTATCAGTATTTGCCGTTGTTTCAGTTAACTTACCAATGCTCGCTTGGGTCTCTTCGTGCTGACTCTGTTGCGTCTGTTCAACCCGAGTTGTCGTTTCCTCAAGTGTCGCAATAGACTCGGTGTGCTGAGTCACTACCGCATTGATGTTAGATAACTCTTCTTTGTTAGCATTGATATCTTTGCCGAGTTCTGCACGAAGTTGTTCTGTGCGCTCAGATTGGGCTTTATCTTTCTCCGCGATTGATTTACGCACATCAACAAATTCAGCTTCAGATTGTTCATGCTGCGCTTTTACATTCTCAGCTAATTCAGATGTGGCCTTTTCATTGGTTGCTGTTGCCGTTGCTAATCGAGTCACTTCTGCTTTTGTTTTCAATAGCTCTGAATTAGTTTCATTCACTTGTGCATTGGTTTGCATTAGTGCTTCAGAGAAAGAAAATTCAAGGTTAGTGATAGTTTGATTGATGTTGGTGATATAGCCGGTCATTTCACCGAACTGGGCGGTTGTTGATTGCTCAAACTTAGCCTGGGCCTTTTCCAAATCAGTGGTAGCGGTAGCGATATCCGTTACACGGCCTTTAATAGTGCCGACTTCCTCGTTGGTCTCACCTAAATCAGCACGAACTTGCCTAATATCCTCTGCAAAAGCTTCATTTGATTTTGCTAGCGCATTTTGAACATTCAGAACATCAGCCGCCGTATGCTCAAATTGAGCCGCAACCTCTTGCTGGTACTTTGCTTGAGAGGCAGTGAAGTCAGCTTGAACTTGTTGTAACTGCTTAATTGACGCCTTACCTTTAGCGGATTCTTCCTTGAGTTCATAGTAATTTTCAGTCGAAAAGTGAACAACTTCCATGACCGCTTCATTAACCGCCTCTAATTCGCGATCAATACTGATAACCTTCTGCCTAAAATCGTCACTATCGATTTTTAAATCAGTGAGGTTATCTTTATTGAAGTCGATTTGCTCCTGCATTTGTTGGCCAGCTTCGGCGCTAAGGAACTTGTCGCCGATAACTTCCAATATTTCATCAGCCCGATCCTCTGGCTTGCCGTTGGCCTCAACAAACTGCGATTTGCCTACGGGGTTCACGGTTCTGACATAAACATAATATGTCTGTCCAGCTTTAAGCTTTCTTCCTTGGATAACCCACATCGTGCCGTTGCCAAGATATTCAGCTAATAGCTCAACTTCATTGATATTGGCGATCTGCTTTTCAGAAAACCAGAATTCATACTGCAGGCGTAGGGCATTTTGCCCACCCACATGAGGGATAATCCCTAAACTGAAAAAGCCCGGCTCAACATCGATATAAGACGGCGGCGGCGGTGGGTTAATATCAAATGAGACCGAGGCTTGTTCGCCCTTTTGCCCATCTTTATTTTGTGGTGCGACAGAGAGTAGGTAATTACCTTGCGGCAAATTACCAATGCGATAACGGTTTTCTTGGGTTTTAGCGGTACCAACAATACGCCCTGCTTGGGTTAATTTGAGGATAAAATCAACACCACGGATCGCGGTTGTTGTTGTCCAGTTGGTTTCTACTTGCCAATTATCACTATCCGCACTGACTTCAACGGAAAGGTTTTCAACTGGAGGGATATAACCGCCCAATGGCGTATCGGGTAACGGCTCAAATTTTACGCCCTGATCAACAATGGCCTCTTTTTCGGGAACATGCTGAACTGCAATAATACTGTAGGTACCATCACCTTTATCAGAAATGGTGATGGCTCTAAATAAACGACGAGCCAAATCAGACGGATTAATTCCCCAAATGGTTTTTGCTTTTAGCCCTTTAGGTACAGCCTCAACTTTGATTTGGTTATTGGATAAGTATCCCGTAATTTTCACACGTTCATATTTGCCAGTACCATTCATCAAGGTAATAAATATTGAGCCTGATTTGGGCGGGGTGATCTCCCTGTCTAAAGTTAAAACTTTTTGAGTGGCATTAATGTCAATGAGACGGCCACTAATGGGATCCTCACCACCGACCCAGTCATTATCCATGATTTCAATAATGTCACCGGGAGTATGGCGCAAACCCTCTGGCCCCACATCAAATTCTACTGTTTGTGTTTCTAACTTTTCAGTCATTAACACCCACAAACCATAGCGCCTTGCTTGACCTCGGCTCGTACACCCAAAAGCATCAAGGCGTAAGACGTTAGGACCGAATTGAGCTACCAGTGCATCATCCGTTACCTGTTCGATGCTGGTTTTCCAACCATTTTCAGGATCAATGAAACGCACTTCAATGATATTATGGCGGGCTTTTGCCGGGCTAAAGCTGTAATTAAATCGACCTGCAACCACATTGGCGTTTGTGTAAGGCCAAACAACATCACTCGGGCGATCTTGAATGAAAGTGAGCATTTGCCCATTCCATGCAAACATCACTCGCATTTGTGAGCAGAGATCTTGAAAAAAGTCATAAGCTTTACGAATATCAGTAATGTAAGCATTGCAGGTAACGCGGGGCTCTGTCCCCCCAAAACCATCAGGCACCCTCTGATCGCAATACTGGCCAATAACATAAAGTGCAAATTTATCAATTTCTGACAGCTTTAACCGCTTACCTAGCCCGGCACGGGGATTTGTCAATAAGTCATACAAAACCCATGCAGGATTATTTGTGTAAGCAGGTTTAAATGTTCTACTCCAGATACCACTATATTCTCGTGTTTCGGGGTTATAGTTATCAGGCACCTGAACAATACGCCCCCTAATGAGGTAACTGCGAGAGGGGTATTGATTACCAAACTGCTCACTTTCAAACGTCAACCCCGCAACCGCTGAACCCGGATAGGTTTGATTAATATCGGTGATCTCGGTATAGCTTGACCATATCGTATTATTTTGTAGTTTATCGCTATTACTATCCGGTGTAATGCGAACCATACGAATGCTAAATGGTGGAGATGGTAAATTATCAATAATAACTGCAGTTAAATAAGGTGAATTACTACGCTTTCCTCGAATTGTAAGATTTTTCTCTGTCACCCATGCGCCATTACGCTGCACTTGGATTTGTAATTCTACTGCAGTGGGGACTCTATCTCCGTTATCCTTAACCTCGACCAATGTTTGGGTTCCAAACGTTAAGCGGAGGCGATCAATGTTCCTCGAGGTAATTGTTCGTGTAACTGGGGTGCTTTTTTTTATTTCAATCCCCACAGGAGTTTCACTTGAGGATGAAGAAAACCCCTCTAATGCTGGCTGCTCCAATGTTCCAGAGACCCACTGAGCCGTCATGCCATTAACGTTACTATTACCAGACGAGTCAATCACAGGGGTATTATTAAGATACACGCCCTTTAAATCACCCACAGGTCCCTCAATGGGTCCTTCGCTTACAAGGTCAACGATAGACAGCTTTTGCCTTGATGTTAAATCGTTAGGTGCTTCGTACGGTGTACGTTGCTTGCCTCCACCTTTACCCATGATTAAGTCTCCCCACTACCACCGTGTTTGCCTACGTCAATATCTTTGCCTTCACTGTCATCCATAATTTCGACAGACTGAGAAATTACCCGCGATCCACACATGATTTCACCGTACGCGATAGGTACCGCCATCCCTTGAGCCACTGAGTTGTCTAGATTGCTGAAATAGGTGTTCCCTTTTTCTTCTTCAGAACGAGATAAGCTGGCTCGCTTAGGAAGTGGAGTCAGCATCTGAGCAACGCCGCCCAGCATCATTGCGGCACCTGCTGACATCATCATGGTTGCAGCTGTCGCTGATATCCAAGCTGGCCCCCACCAACCCAGCCCCAAAATAGCGGCACCTGCCACAAACTGAAAAACACCACCAGATTTAGCGCCTTCAATACGTGGCACAATATGGATAACCGCATTGGATGTTAGCGGCTCATAAATACGTTGATGAAGCTCATTAGGCTTAACATCAGAGCCACTTATACGGATCTGATACCAACCTTCGCGGAATTGTTGTTTAAGATTGGGTATCTGAAGGAATAAGGCATGAAGCCCTTCCGCTGCGGTTTTTATATTTAAATCGAATCGACGGCCAAATCGTTGTAAATCCCCATAAAGTCGGATGGTTGCCAACTGCGGTAACGCCAAATCGAGTGAGTCATTTTTTGCCATCTTTCGTTATAAACCTCACGTTTGCTTAATTGATTAGGGACGTGGTGCAGGATTGTCTGATCACCGAGGTAGATTGCGGCATGATTTGCGCGAGAACTGGCGTAACAACACAAAATAATGTCACCGGGTTGGATATCTCTTTTGACTTGCTTAAAGCCATTTTCAGTCAAATTATCTAAATAGAGCTCTTTACCTTGCCGCCACCAATTGTCTTCGCGATCAAAATCCGGCAATGAATGACCGGATAGGTGATAAGCATCACGAAACAAGCCATAGCAGTCCGTAGAACCATGAGCAAACTCACGACCTAATAACTTAGGCACACATTCAAATTTGATAATTTTTTCATCACACGCTAACCACCAAGGGAGATGTGTTTTGAGCTGATGAGCTCTATCTGCTGAACTTAAGTAAGGCTTTCCATTTGGATGACTGTGAACAATAGCAGCCACATCACCTAAGCGTTCGGCTTGGATGTAGCTTTCAACTGCAATCGAGAAATGGTTTTCAGGATCGGCATGCTGATTTTCACAGGGAATATAAACCTCGGTACCCTCTTGAATAATCACAAGGCCGCACGACTCCTGTGGCGCCATGCTTTTAGCATGTTCCAGAATAGTTTGTTCTAACATAGGGGTCCTTATTGACTAAGGCGAGATGAGGAGAGGAAGCAGCCTATTCGATGTGTATTGTTTCTTAATTTACAATCAGATAACCGCTTTCCGCACTTGTCTTTTGTTGGATCTTGGGTTGGGTTACCAAGTTCATCAGCTACTGGCTCACCTTTATAGCCACACTCCTCACCTCGATAAGCAAAATTACACACATCAGAAAGAATGACTCGAGCTGGCAATGTCGCCCCATCGGTTTCAGTTGGAGCGGCTAACTCGAAAGTCGCTGTTTCTGCGTTTATCGAGGTCAGTTGCTCAATTACCCATCGACTCACCTGCTCTTGAGTTGGATCGGCATTTTCATTACCACCAGCAAAATTATCCGCATCGAGAAACTTAGCGTCCGTTTTCCTACGGATCACTGTACCCCCGATGCCTGAATTTAACCGACTAGCAATGCCATAAACCAAACCAAATAAATTTGATAATGAAATAGTTGGACGGGTTGATGGCCCTTTACCGTTAAACTCGAACCCCTCACCAACAATAGGATAAGGCTCATATTGTTGTCCTTGCCAAATAATCGGTTTTAATAATTCATTCGCGCCGTCGTGAAACCGATAACGAATACCACCGATATTGGTTAGATCTATTTCATATAATATGATTTCGGAGTCACCTTCAATTTCAGTAACTGCAATAAGTAACTCAGGTGGGATGTTTTGCATTTTATTTACCTACAAAAAAACCACCCGAAGGTGGCCTTTAATTAATACGTAATTTATTTCTTTCGGCAATTATCTTTCCAGAAATTATCAAATAGCTCAGGTGATGATGGACTAGTTGGATCTTCAATTAGTGGTGGCGACATAGTTGCACTACGACCGTTATTACTAACACTTATATTCATGTGAAACCTATTGAATCCAGTGTAAGCCCCAAAACTATTTTTGGCGTTAACAAAGCCACACACAAAACCATAAATTTCCTCTTTCTGATTCTGCGTGCTAGGAAAAAACTCTACTGACTTAAACTCCGTTGAAGATGGATCCTTCATTAGCTCACTTACTCTTTTTTTTGCGAAAGATATGGCATCACCACCCGTTGGGTTCTGTAAGTTTGCTGCTACCATAATAAGTATAAATATAGCTACCACCGCGCCAATTACATATCCAAATATTTTCATAATGACCTCTAATTAAAATAATTATCATTATATTAGCGTACTGAAACAAAAGAGGAAGCAATCAAACCTTAGAAAATAACCTGCTCAAATTCAGCACTGATAGTTTTGCGAATATTACCGTCATCTGAAGACCATTTTCTGCAAACAACTACAACTGCTGGCTGACTTTTTATAGGTTGAAACAAAAACGATTTTACACCGCCGTGACGAGCCAAAAACTCTAGTGCCTGATCTGCTTTTTCTAAAGGTAGCGATAAATTGACATTAAATTTTTTAAGCTGTGAATTCAGCCCATCTGATTTACGCTGTTCGTATCCATCACCAAAACGTACAGATCTTACTCGGGGTGAAAAATCCGTTTTCATCCCCGGTTTAATTGGCCAATTGAATTTTTCCATTAAACCTCCATTATCTAGCCTTCACTCTGGAGGCTTTAAATTTACTTTATTAAGAGAATGAACCACCATCACGACGCTGCTTTCTCATGTAATCTTCAGCTCCTTTTTTACCCACTTCATAAACCGCCTTAAGTGCTTGAGGTCCAATCTCACCATTTGAACCATCATTTTGAATAGTGACATGGTTGGTTTGATAGAAATCACCAGAATTTTGCTTCGTATTCGCAGCAATAACACCTAGTTTTCCATCAATACCACGGCGCAAAGGTAGTATCGCCTCTGGCCCCGCCTCACCCATAAGTCCGGCACCGCGAGCAAAAGGGAATAAAGTTGGTTTAGAAACAATCTGACCACTATAAGCACTTAGACCAGGAGTGTTGTACACGCCACCATTAGCATTCGGTGTCACGCTACCAAAACCAAAGGCTTCAAACCCTTTAACAATGGTCATTTTAATCGCAATTTCAGCTAGCATTTTTAGGATAGAGCGAGTGAAATCTTTAAAGTTAGCCTCACCCCCTGTGAGCGTTTCTGCCAGCTGAGAACTAAAACCATTGAGCGTAGCTGAGGTTACATTTTGGATTTGTGCATTAGCATCCAACGCTGCATCACGATAATTCCCCCAAGCCGTACTAGCACCTGATGCCCAATCCGTTTTTGCAGCATCCTCCTTATCAAAAGTAGCTTGCTTAGCTGATTTAACTTTGTTCCATTGTGGTGTATCACCATAAACAGTGCGAAGCTGTTCCATTTCCAAGGCACGCTGAAGTTCTATGGTGGACTTACCCAGTGAATCAGCAATTGCTTTTTGCCTCGCCTCCTGTTGTTTGACATACTTATCAGCCTGATCCTGCAATTTATTTAAGTGCTCTTGCTTGGCAATTTTGTCACCCAAATCCGCTAACTGCTTTTTATTCGCAAGAATACTTTCTTTATTTTTCAATAAGGATTGTTCATCAAGAGATAAGTTACGAGTCTTTCGAGCTTCTTCTAAAACTTCAAATTTAGCCAACTCCAATTGCAGGTTTTTACGTTGCTGACTAAGGAAATCAGTTGCTGAAGAATGTTGCTCAAGAAGTCTTAATTGTGCCTGAAGAGATGTAACCTCTGCTTGTGTGGACTCGTCATGCCGAGTGCCCATATCAGGTTTATAGGCTTTCCCTTTTGGTGTTTTACGGTCTATCTCCTTTTGGTACCGCTCCTTTTCTCGCTTGATAGCTTCATCTTTTGCGGCTTGAGAGGCATATTCATCATTCCTGATTCGCCTCAATTCACTCTGATGTTTTTCTTCTGCGGTTTCATATTTCTTTTTTAATGCTAAGTCTGCTTCAAGCTGCTTCTTCATTCTCTCATTAAACGCAGTAATAGCATTTGTTCCCGCTTTAAATGATTTCTCATTGGCTACTTGATTTTGCAGGATTTTAATCTCTGACGTGAGATTTTTAACTAAAGTTTTGTTTGCCTCTAAATTTCTTGTGGCATTTTGATTTAAAAAAGACTCAGAATTTCTTCCAACCCCATAACCTGTTGTATCTGGCGCCCCCCCTTTTTCTGCTAGCTCGAGTTCTTTTTTAATCGCAGCCAATTGCTTAACTTTTGCGTCTAACTTTTCTTGTACAGAAACTGAACGACCTACATTAAGCATCTGGTTCCATGCGTTTTGAGCTGCTTCCCCAACCCATTTCCATGCAGTTTCAAGCGTCCCTAAATTTTCACTTATTTGCTTGGTCCGTTCATTCATTGAGGTAGAAAAAAGCTCCCATGCTAATTTAGTTGCTTCAGTCTTCCTCCCCTGCTCCTCTAGCGTAGTTATTTGCTCAAGTTGTGTCGCTGTCAAAAAATGAAGGGATTTGTCCAGTTCCATGACTGCTTGAACAGGCTGATCTTTAAGGCGCTGAAACTGTTTAATGGTTTCATCAATAGATTGCCCTGTTGCCTTTTCCATTTTTGCCGCAACGCCAGCAACCATATCAACTTGCGAGCCAGTGAATGAGCCAGAACCCACCACTTGAGCTAACGTATCCGCCATTTTGTACTGTGTGATGCCATCACCCGAAAGGGATTTGGCTAAGGCGTTAAGTTCGCCTTGAGTTTTAGCGGCATAGTTTCCTGTTAAGATAAGCTGTTTATTGTACTCGGTGAGCTCCTTAGATCCTTGGTATGCAGCAACACCAAAAGCCGTTAGTGCACCAGCGCCGGCAAACATAGCCACTTTCCATGGTGTAATTAAGGAGGTGATCGCTTTTAGTGAATTACCAAAACCACCAAAAGAATCTTTAATTTGCCCGCCTTGCTGAACAGCCACTAACCATGGTGGCATGCCAGAAGCCAAAGAAGTAACAATATCGGTCATTTGCATAGGTAATTGACGCATAGCTTGACGATACTGGCCAGAGGTTAAAGTTACCCCTTTCATAACACTATTTTGCTTTTCCAGCTTACGAATATAAATATCCGCTGAACTCGACACCCCAAGCTGTGCGGCTTGCAATCGCAGCATTTCAGTACGTGACAAGTTTTGCTGTGTGACCTGTTCTTTTAACTTATTAATAAAACGCTGCTTGGCTTGTGCTGCGCTATTTTCTGACTGTGTAATGGATTTTGATGTACCAATTGCTTGCGAGGTAAGCGCTTGATAATCTTTGACATGCAATAATCCCTGCTGCATGTCCTTGTTCATTTTGCGCTTAATGGCGCTCAGATCTTCTAATCCCTTACCATTCGCTTTAATTGCATCCAATTGGGCATAATATTGCTCAGCCAGTACTTCTTGGCTTCTGGCGTTTTGTGCTCGCCGCGCTTCAGCTTGAATGAGCCCCTGTATATTTTTGTGTGCTGCATCCAATTCAGCATTAGCCCGCTTCCGTTCGCTGGCTAATTTTTGCTCCGCTGAAATAGACTCATTTTCAAACTGCTTGAGTTGTGACCGTGAGCGTGCAAGTGCCGCTTCCGCCCTCGCCGCTTGCTTGGCTAAAGCGTCTTGACGCATTTTTTCAAATCGCTGCTCATCGCGCTCTTGCTTTTCTAGTTCGCGCTGAACTCGACCGGCTTTTTCAAGAAATTCGGTTGTATTCGCGCCAATCTTAATCTCAAGATCCGCTATTTGGTTGCTCATACCGCACCCCTCCTGATATCCCCTCACTGGCTAACTGAATGGCTTCGTCTGACATTTCTCCCTCATCTACCTCAACATCAGTTAGCAACATAAAATCGGTCAACTCGGTTTTTGTGCCACTCATTGCCATATAAAGAGAGGTGTGCAAGGCAGCAAATTCAATATCAACAAGTTGAGGCATAAAAGGCGTCTTGCTGAAGTGTGTCACCCAATCACTAAACTCGGAGGCGCTCATTTCACTTAGCATTCGACGCCAATCTGGACGCCCAAATTCACGCGCAAGTCGCAAAGCAAAAATACGCTCACGGCTGGCTACTTTTCCAACGTGATAAGCTCACCGTCTTCCGCTTCATCGTCATCACTCTCAGAACTCGACATGCCGCTGATTTCCGAGATAGCGCGAACCGCTTCGCTTAATGCATTCATGCTCCATGTTTGCGCAATTTCGTCGTAGAGATCATCAATGTCACGATCGCGGTCTTCATGCCAACGTGAGCGAGAAACCAGCCATGCTTGGCTTTCTACCATTGAGCGCATTGATTTAGCATCTTTTTCAGCACCTTCAAGCCCTTCAGTTTCTTTCTCTTTTTTAGCTAGAAAATCAAAGTAATCTGCGCGCTGCAGGGCGGATAGCTCATAGAGAACAACATTTTCATCGCTAATAGTGATTTCTTTTTTCTTTAAAAACATATCGATACCTTTTCATTAAAAATAAAAAAGGCCGCTGAGCGACCTATTCAGGCGATGCAACTTTTAGTGCATCGGTCATCTATTGATTTACAAGCAAAGCAATTTTTATGCGGCCAATCTGTGCATTTCTTCTAGCAGCGGTTGTTTATGGTTTTTGTTAAATAACTTGGTTAATTCATCTTTTCGTTGCTGAAAGCTCCACCCCATTGAGATAAATACAGTATTTGCTCTTTGCAGCTCAGTTACACAATGTATTTGCTCTGGGGTTAAATAATCACGAATAGGCTCTTCCTTCCCTATATCGTTATGGACACGAAACTTAGCAGAAGTCATACCAAGTACAATACGATTAATTAAGTCGGCTTCATTGCTGAAATGATGAGGTGAAATAACCTTCCCTTGCTCCTCTCTCGACTTTTTAACAGCATCAGTCATTGGCTTATATTCCAATCTTGATGTGTTTCTATCTAATTTCTTAGCAGCTAAAGCCGAGCGCATTTTGAAAAATTCAGAAACAAGCCTTTTCTTGAACGCCCTAACAACATCATTGTTACGCATGTATGTAATTAACAATGTTGCCTGCTGCTCATTAAGTAATGCTACTTGTTGCTTTTGTCGTCCACCTTCTGTATCAAAGGATCGCATTTCAAATGCCACCCTTCCAAATTCATTGAGGTCATCGACATAGTGACGAACAAGCTGAATTACTGTTTTGTGTTTCTTTTTAACGCCATCAGCAATTGCAGAAGAGCTAGCTAATAAATCAAACTTTTTAATTTCTACTAAAGACATAGTTAGTTCCTTTTAGAGATAAACCTTGCGCTCAGGAGTAACCAGCCCAAAGAGGGTTAACCAAACCACTACTGGTTATCCTCAAGGCTTATCCTGAAAGGTTCTTTGGTGTGTATGTGCCGAGCGTGGCACAGGGTGAAATGCATATAAAAAAAGCCACATTTCTGTGGCTATTTCATTGATTAGACGAACTTAATTACTCTTTAGGCTGATTAGCCGTTTTACCCGTTGGCTTTGGTGTAATTTCTTCTGCCATCGTTGGGCGACCGGTATTTTTAATTTTTACCGTACGCGTCATGGTTTCTTTGATCGGAATGGATTTACCTAGGGCGCTAATCCAGCCTTTAAATAAATCCAACGTGCCGTTCGGGTACGAAATTTTGTAAAAGCGCGGCAAGCCTTCATCAAACCACTCAATCAGGTCTTTTTGCCCTTCCTCGCCCGGTAACCAAGCAAGAGTAATACTGGTTTCACCTGAGGATTTCTCACCTTGAGTGGTGTTTTCCCAGTCCCCATCAGGATCATCAAGATAGCTATCATCTTCACTTGCCGCCGTGATTTCTCCCGGCTCCAGTGACTTAATTTTAGCTAACCGAATAAAGCCCGTTTCGCTAAAGGGATCTTGGGTTGGGTCACCCGTGCCGGTATAGACCCAAAGTGTGGTACCTGCCCCCTTGGTGGGAGCTAATGGATTTGGTACTTTTGCCATCGTAAAATTCCTTACATGTCATATTCAATTTGGTAGGTGATATCAACCGAAGCCCATAACGCCATTTCATCATCGCGATCATAATCAAACCCTTTCGGGGTCATATCGGTTAATACATCACCTAAACTGCTCATGCTTTCGATAGCTGGATATAGCTTTTCTTCCACCCATTTATCTAAATCAGAGTCAGTTTTGGCGGCTTTTAAAAAAAGCTCGATATGAAGGATGGCGGTCCATTGGTTGCTATCAAGGTAGCGTGGATCAGGGTGGGGCTCTGTTAAATAAACAGCGACAACAGGCAGCTCACTTTCATCAAAGTTAACAGGTCGCCCGTCATAAGTTTGTAGTGGTTTAATAAATTTGGCCACCTGAACAGAGGTGATATGCTCACCTCAGAACAACACAGGTGCCTTAATGAAAAAACGAAATTTCAGTGCAGAATTCAGACGTGAATCAGCCCAGCTGGTTGTGGATCAGAACTATACAGTTGCAGATGCCGCGAAAGCCATGAATATCGGGCTTTCCACCTTGACGCGGTGGGTAAAGCAATTACGGGACGAACGGGCAGGCAAAACACCGAAAGCATCCCCTATCACGCCGGAACAAATTGAGATACGTGAGCTGAAGAAAAAAATTCAACGTATTGAAATGGAAAACGAAATATTAAAAAAGGCTACCGCGCTCTTGATGTCAGACTCCCTGAACAGGTCTCGGTGATCGGGAAACTCAGAGCGCATTATCCTGTGGCCACTCTTTGCTGCGTGTTCGGAGTTCACCGCAGCAGCTATAGATACCGGGAAAACCGGCCTGACAATCCGGACGGCAGGAGAGCCGTATTACGTAGTCAGGTTCAGGAGCTGCACGGCCTCAGTCATGGCTCAGCAGGTGCAAGAAGTATCGCTGTAATGGCAACACACAGGGGCTTCCGGATGGGACGATGGCTTGCCGGACGGCTAATGAAGGAGATGGGGCTGGTGAGCTGTCAGCAGCCTGTTCACCGGTATAAACGTGGCGGTCATGAACACATTGCTATCCCGAACCACCTTGAGCGACAGTTCGCAGTGACAGAGCCCAATCAGGTATGGTGCGGCGACGTAACGTATATCTGGACCGGTAAACGCTGGGCATACCTGGCCGTTGTACTCGACCTGTTCGCAAGGAAACCCGTGGGCTGGGCAATGTCATTTTCTCCGGACAGCAAACTGACAACCAAAGCGCTGAAAATGGCATGGGAAATACGAAATAAGCCATCCGGGCTCATGTTCCACAGTGATCAGGGTAGCCACTATACAAGCAGGCAGTTCCGACAGTTACTGTGGCGATACCGGATAAAACAAAGTATGAGTAGGCGTGGTAACTGCTGGGATAACAGCCCGATGGAGCGCTTCTTCAGAAGTCTGAAAAATGAGTGGGTGCCGGTGACCGGCTACATCAGCTTCAGTGAAGCAGCCCATGCAATAACGGATTATATCGTCGGGTATTACAGCGAAGTCAGGCCGCATGAATATAACGGTGGATTACCACCAAACGAATCAGAAAACCAATACCGGAAAAACTCTAAAACCGTGGCCAATTTTAGTTGACCACTACACTGTATTGAAGAATATTTGCAGGCTTTAAGTCTCTATGAACGTATTCATGGTCATGTATGGTCTTAATGCCCAGAATTATTTGTATCACTGACTTAATTTTATCTTCAGCTGACATGCCAGCCTTAATAGCCTCGACCAAGTTACAATCAGCTTTCTCCATAACAAAATAAGGTTTGTCTCCAGCTGTACTGAACAGCACTATTGGCGCTATGGAATCATAATTAATTCGATTAAGAGTACACTGTGTTTTGATCTCAACTAAAAACCTTTCCCTCAAATCAGCAATTTCTTTTAACTTTGTATTGTTATTTTCTGGTGATGGGGAGAAATACTTTCTTGCGTATCTTTTTGAGTGTGTTTTTTGCAAGTTGTATACATTAACCTCATAAACCTCCCCAAAGCCTCCGCGCCCTAACCTTTGCAAATCCTCTAAAAAATAATTGCCACATTGATCCACATTAAGTCCTCAAATAAGAAGCTACGGGATTATGAGAGTCAATCTCGTCCTGAGCTAGTACAAATCACCATAATTTAACTTTATGATACTAGGCTTGGAGGGTATAGAGAATAGTTAATTTATTTAATATTGACTCGGTTCTAATTATATTTTGAATAGGAATTGAGGCTAGATTACTCCTCCCTACTCCGTTCAATCCCTCGAATAGCTTTTAATTGCTCATTGGCCTTATCTAACGCTGATAATAAAGGGTCAATCCATAGCACCGCTTGGCAATAAGTTAAGGTGCTGGTGGTAGTGGTACTAGTACTGGCTCGGTTAACGTTTTGGGGATCGGCGTACATTGACCGTAATTCGTAGGTGTACTTGAGCAACCCATCAGCAATAGGCTGAGGCACAAGCAAATCACAAGTAAGCTCTTTTTTGAGTATTTCTCGATATTCAATGACTTTCTCCTGTGATTTGGCTTCACTCTGAATGCCATGGCGATAAGCTGTAGTAGCTATTTGATTAAACCGATTGAATTGAAGCGACTGGGTAGCAATAATTTTACTTTTGTTACTGTTATCTATCTTCAGCAACGAATTGCTTTCATATTCACTTACAGCCCACCAGCCTAGACCGATAACCATAAGAAATAACCACGTAGAACTATCTATTTTCATAAGTTCACCTGCTTACCTCTGTAGTGATCTAGGGCTTTTTGGCAACGCATTTCTAAGCTTACCTTGTCAACACCACAGGTATCGTCTCTGAGTACATATACGCCAGTTGCCAAGTAGACGGGGAATCCGATAAAGAATAAGAGTAAGCCGAGTCGAACTTTCCAAGGCATACTGCATTTTCTATCTCTCTGCGTGTTATCAGGCCTTTCCACTCTTTACCCCCTGCATAAGTCCAGCGTTTTAATTCATTGCAAGCACCAGCGATATCACCTGCATTCAGTTTCTTCAGCATCGTAGAACGTGCAAAAGCACCCGTGCCCACGTTGTAAGCAAAGGAATAAATAGCGGCTCGGGTGTTATCGTCGATATCAACTTTGATTAGAGGGTCCACACCCTTTCTGACTTTGCTGAGGTCTTTTTCAAGCAAAGCTAAACATTCAGATTCTGTATAGGTTTTGGTGGGGATAATATCGGCTCCCGTATGCCCAAAACAAACCGTGGTGACATTCACGACATCTTTATACGGTTTAGTTTCCATGCCTTCAAAATAAGCAATCATGCTTACAGTCAAAGCAATTAAGCCACCAGCGGCAGCCTTTTTGATTTTATTTGGTATCTTTGGCATGAGCCGCCTCTTTGCGTTTATCTTCTTTTCGTTTGAAATATAAATTTGTCAGAAATGTCGCTACACCTAAAAGCAGGCTTCCTAATACCCCAATTGCTGCCCACTGCTCAGATGAGAAACCATCTAACAATTGTTTTAGCCAATAGAATGTTGAACCCGTAGAGGCAGCATAGGAGGCGCCAGTTGTTAATTTGTCCATACGCATATACCACCCCCTACGGAGTGCCCGAAATTAGTTAATAGAAAGCCACCAGCAATAGCAGCTAGATTTAGATTAATGAATTTAATCAGTATTTGAGATAAGTTAGAGATTCAGCCCTATGTGACTTACCGAAGGGATGGCTGATTAACTTCGGTGTGAAGAAATTTATGCAATATAGTAATAATTTAGATACTAGCGCGAGATTGTATGCTATTGAATCTGCCCTTGCTTATACAATTACGGCTATATCCCACAAGACCCCATCAGTTAAAAACAATATAATTAATGCGTTGAGATTTGATTCAGATAATAATAATTCAGCTACTAAAGAAGCTCTTTTAGCCCTTGCCGCACTCATTGAGTCATTTGAAGTTACACAGAGTTAGCTTCAATAGTACCCCTGACGTTCATGTCACAGCTCGCTTTCGCTTGCATGTCAGTGAGCTGTTTTTCTAATGCTATTACTCGATCCTGTAGTGTATTTTGGTTCGGATCACTTAATACAGCATCTTCTGCAATATCAATGATGACTGCTTTTGCTCTCTTGATTGCTTCAGCACGGTAATAATCAATATCTTCACCGTCTTTCTTTTTAACCCGTACTGTTAGTGTAAAAATCGGCAGTAAATTAAAATTACTTGGTGCAACACATACCTGAACATTGATAGCCGAATCAGTGTGGGTGAAGTCATTTGCACTGTATTCATACCTCTTACTCATAACTACCTCTCTTAAATAGAAAAGGCCACGCAATACGCAGCCCTTGGAATAATTTTTGGAATATTTTGTTGTTCGAAATGGTGTTGGCTGATTTAGTTCAACCAGACTGTTCCGCGCTATCAGAACTTTATAGCAGATTATAAGTATTGTGGAGGCATACGCTGAGAGTGTATGCGTTCAGGTTCCCCATGGCGTGTGTGCTTCTATCCTGATAAGTACAGATAACCCATGCGAGTTAGCCAATCAGCCTTGGCATTCTCCACAATGAAAACCCTACTCGCTTTAATGCCGCTATGTGCAAGATAGAAGCTGACAAATAGAGTTTTCATTGCCTAGAAAGCAAAAAACCCGCCATTGCTGACGGGTTTGGCTAGGGTTGATGTTCTTACAACTGATGTAGTTCGCAAATTAAATATAGTTCACAGTTTAAATTGTGCAAGTTCAATTATGTCACTACTAATTACTTTACCCAATGTGGAATAGCGACAAATAGAAGAACTAATACCAGTGCAGCTACCGCTACCTGTAATACATGAAAGATCCCCATAAATACAATCCCTTTATAATCAGCAATTAATCAATCACTTGTTATATAAAAGTAGCTATATTTTGTGGATTGTAAAGAAACTATGCGCTAAAAAGCAAAAACCCCGCACAAATGGCGAGGTTTCATTCTATAAGTTAGGTGACAACGTATTCACTCTTATCACAATATATTGAGTTTTGTAATTACGCAAGCCCATATATACACTCTTTTCTAACTTCTCTGTCCATTTCCAGTGTTATTTCGGCAATTGCTAGGCACCCTTCCACAAAACCCTCTGCATACTGTAGCCTCTTTGCAACTTCGTTATGGGATATCCCTAATTTTTTTTCTAGCGTTCTTAATGTGCAGTTTTTTACGTAATAAAGAATAATCAATTGAAATAAATACGAATTATTCTTTTTCAATCTATTAACAGCGGCATCAACCGCAATACCGTCATCATCACAGCAGCTTTCTCTCGTTTTTTTTGTACTTGGAAGTAAACCTTTAAAGCCAGCAGCTATAGAAGAATAATCAACATCACTATTCCCCTCATGAGCCCATGTGCCCCATTTCTGTAAAACCAACTGAATATCTCTCATGCAAAAAGTCTCCTGCGTTCCGCACAACGCATTAACCGAAAACACCCAGTGCCGCTGAACGGTCTAGGAATCGAAATAGAAAATATAATTGGCTTCCGTGTTCCCTTTCCCATTCCCTCGGATCTTTATGCAACTCGCTGTGGTGAATACGACACAATGGAATAGTGAACAAATCATGGGCTTTTGTACCCATTCCACCTTGACCATGGCCGATTAGGTGGTGTGTATCGTCTGATGTGGCGCCACAAACACAACACGGCTGTGATTTAACCCACTGCAGGTATTTATCATTTGTCCAGCGCTGAGGTTTTGGCTTTAGCATAAAACTAGCTGGTGGCTCGGGATCGATGGTTAAATTTAATACAGGTTTTGATGCCCGTTCATCACAAACTACGTCGCTGAGGTATTGGTCAGAAAGAGAGATAAGGCCTGATGGTTTATGCTTTAGCTCCTCAGGTAAGGTCATGAGCAACATTCTTCCACTGAATGTATTTAAATGTGCTCCTGGTCTAAATATCACCGCACTAAGCTCAGGTATTAATATTGGGGTTAATATCCATTGATAACTCATGACATTTTCTCCACTACTGCATTGAGGGGTCTTATCTCAATTTCAAATCGACCACCTTTGACCACTTCACACCAAGTGATATCAACATGCTTAACTTGCTCATCGTCTTTCCAAATATTGGCATGGGTGATGGCGTCAAATGGTGCTTTTAGATAGTTATCAATATCCCTTCTGTGATAAGTGGGTGGGTACATCTTCACAATGACGGATACATTTTCAGTAATTACCCTAGGCCTTGGTCTTAATTGGGTATAAATAGCAGCTATTGCACTAGCCCGGAATGCACGCCCTTTTGCACTGATTAACGTTTTACCGTTGATATTCCTCCAGCAAGCATTAACACTTGGAGGAAAAGGTAAAATTAGAGATATTGAATTACTCATTAATTATCCCCTTATTCCATACAGTCACTGCCGTAGGCTTATCATTGACATCAGGGCCTTTCGCGCCGCATCTGTGACAGCGAACATAAAACCATGTTCTGTAACTGTGACTTTCGACTGTCGTGTCGGAGCTATTGCAATAACGACAAGTCTGGATTTCTGGCATTTTGTTTTTCACTATCTCACCCCCGCCAGCAACCGATCTAACTGTTTAAGTGATTGATTTCCCATATCGCCTATGTAAGCTTTTTCAACAACTTTAATCCCACACTCGAATTGAGACTCAGGCTCACACGTCTTGATTTCGTCCACTTTTTTAGGCTCGGATGGTGGCTGTGCTTTAAGCTTTTCTGCCCTCTTTGGTTTTTCCTTCTCCTCTAACTTTGTCACCCACACCGCCTTTAGCTTTGTGATTGCGTATGGTTCAATGCTGTATTGCTTTGACCTCTGCTTAGTTTTCCCTGCAGGGAAATTGCCGACATATTTTATGCAGCCAATTTTTTCCAGCATTTCAAAAGTTCGGTGAGCAGCGGATGGTGAATAACTAGCAACATTTTTTAGGATTGCTGCATTTATTGTCTCAAACTCGCGTCCAATCCTAATGACTTCAATTCCTTGCGTGTATTGGTATTCAGTTATCATTTTATGCAGCCACCCTCTTCGCTAGCCATTGCGCTTGCTCTATAAATGCTTTCCCGCGCTGCTCCAGTTCTTCTCTGCTGATGTAATCAAATGCTTTTCCATTCCATGTTTTATCGAAAACAACGATTGCACCGGCAAAAAATGCACCCGTTGGTTTTTGTTTTTCATCAGCAGGGATAAACCACTTCGGAACGTCAAAACCAATACGCCCACGGATAAAACAGATGTGATCTGCATTTTCTGGCCACCACACTTCGCTCGTTGTCGCTTTCAATAAAAAGACATAACGGCCACCGAGCTCCCGCATTGCTGAAGCGTGAGACATAATGTGACGAACACCTGTGATTGCCTGTTTTTCGTGATATGAGCTACGGGAGTACGGAGGGTTACCAAAGGCAACACCGCCAATTACTTTTAACTTCGCTGACCAATCTTGAGTGAGAGCGTTATCTTCAGCAGTGTAGAAATAAGGTGCTTTGCTGTTTTCACCATCAGTGAATAGGTCTAAGGTGAATGGACCATAGATTGAATTAATGCCACATACGAGATTATCGGGAGATTGCCATTGATCCCCAATCTCATTAAGTTTATGGGTTGGCTTTGACTTCAATAAATTGAGTTTTTTAACATACTCGCTTTGTTCTTCTTCTAATTCGCATAGCAATGGTTCGCATGATTCGCTGCATGAACCAGCATCATAACCACCAGCACCACGAATAGTTGCAGCTATATCATCACGAGAATGATCCGCAAACATTGCAATAATGCCTTCGAGTGAATTATTACCTCGATACATGATTTTATTTTCTTGTTGTCTGCGTTCTACTACACGGACTGATTTGTCAGTAATGACATCGAGAAATTGTTGTGCTAGATCTGGCTCATCACGAGTTGCTAAAGCAATTTTATTAATGCCTTTTTTTACGCAGAAAACGCAGTTACCTAAGTGTTCGGGCAGGTCTAGATCGAAAGGTTGTTCAGCCCACCAGTCAAGTATGTCTTGTTTTTCTGCTTCGCTAATATCAGCAAGATAAGAAATGCCCTCACGATCTTTTAATCGCTTTGGTTCATCAGCTCTAATACCTAGCCATGTATGGTAATCACCGTAAGTTTCTTTACAGTAACGAGTGAAAACCTCTGTTTTCATCGTTCTAGTACAAAAAGCACCATGTACATACGGAGTACCGTATTTACTACAGGCATCTATCCACGGTTGTAAATCATGCCCAATTTCATCGACTGAAATAACTTTATATGTATTTGCTTTACCCAGTTCTGGATCAATGACAAGTCGCAGGCAAACAAGGTCAATATTCCAGTGCTTAGCAACATTACGAATAAACTCATAGGTTTTTGGGTGTTCCGCGCCAGTATCCATAAAGACATGTTTAATTGTTAAATTTTCTTTTGCGGCTTTGCGCTCAAGCAAATGAACCATGAATGCTGAAGTACGACCACCAGAGAAGCTTGATACGTTAATCATCAAATGGCACCTCGCTGCTGGTGGGATTTAACATACTCGCGCATATGCTTATAACGCTGCTGAACTTGAAAATCGTTAGCATGATGATTTAAGTGGCGAAACTTCCTGCAGGTTACTAAATCACGACGGGATTGATTCCATCTGTTACGAAGCTTGCGGATCGTGCGCCATTTACGTAGCTGTTTGAACATGGCGATCATGCCTAGCACGTCAACGCCATAGATTGTTTTAGTTTCACTACGCATCATGCTGTCACCTCTCTCGCTGCTAGCTCTGCTGCTTGTTGCCAAATGCCTGCCCATGCCTTGCGGCCTACAAAGTCCGACATGTTACGAACACCCTGCTTGCCCGCTAATTCAGATGCAATTTCTTCCGTACGATTTTTAGGTGTTAGCCTTGAACCAATAATCCGCGTGTAAGCATTGTCACGTTCTACGGGGTCAACACTCACTTTTTGTCCACTGGCAAATTTAACAATGACCTTTTCCCATTGCTCGCGGAGCTTGGAGGGGCACAGAATGACTGAATGCCAGAAATCATCGAGGGTAATGCGCTTGTAGAGTTGGCAAATTTCCTTGTGGCTGCGCCCGTCAATTTCACGCATCAGTCGAACTGTATTCGCCCATTCAGTGAAGTTAGGCTTGTCAGGCTCACCAATACCACGCTCTTGAAATAACCACTGTTTTCGCTCAAATAACCATTGGGCGCACTCTAGGTCTTTTTCCGTTCCCCATTTTTTGAAGTTAGCGCTGTAAATCACCGCCTCTGGGTAACGATTTATAAAATCAATTTTTGACTGGTCGCTGGATTCGTTAGAATTCTGCGACGAAGAGTTTGTTACTGATGGATCTTGTTTTGAAGTTACTGACGGATCGCCCCCAGATTCTGACGGGTCAAAACGGTTATTTTTGCTTGATTCTGACGGGACAGATTTTGATGCGTCAGAATTTGACGTGTCAGAAACTGGCGGTTGAGAAAGTGCAGCCATTGCCGCTGAAGCTAATTTATCAACGTTCAATTGATAGATATTGCTCGCATTGCGGTTACCTTTACGACGCTTTTCGCTTGATAACCAACCGGCTTTTTCTAAGTTTTTAATAGCGGTACGTACCGTGCTTTCACCCGCACCTATTTGCCGGGCAATTGTCGGTACCGATGGCCAACAAACACCATCATCATTTGAAAAGTCAGCGAGACGGGCCATTATCGCAACAGAGGTTATTTTTAAACCTGCACTTGCGCAGCCATCCCATACATAACTTGATAGTTTTACGCTCATGCTGTTACCTACTTAACTTCTGTGTAATCACGTTGAAATAACCAGAGCGGAACAAAGCATCGGTGTGGATAATCGCCCCACATGAAGATGACCCGTTTTTGGTACGGATCCCACTCAATGACTTTAACGACGATGCCGCGCCTATCCCGGAAGTAACGGTTAAGGTTTTTATGCTTTTCATTGCTCATTAACCTCTCTCCCACTGCGGAAATAGTACTGAGCCCAGATACCTTCTAGATCTTTGTTGTCTACCAATTGTTGTTTAGTCTGGTAGTTGCCCGACTCATCAGCTGAGGTTATGATCTCTGCATATTGAAACGGGCCACATTTCGATACAGGCAAGCAGCGGAATTGCTTTTTAGGTTGAAATTGGTTTAAACTACTCATGCTAATTACTCCACACTAAAGTTGTTAGCGTTCTCGACGCCTCGGACCGCATATCTGGGGCGTCATCCTTTCTTATGTAATTTAATAAATGCATATACAGCTGCCACCCCACTTGCCATAGCCTTGTTTAATAATTTGATAATGTGGTTTTCTTCACTATTATCCACTCGCCCATCTTCTAACGACTTATCCATGAATAACGCCAGCTCACCGCGCTTACCTGCGGCTCGAGACAGCAATCTGTATAATTCAGGTTCGTCCAAATCCTCTGGTTTCACTTTTTCTACAACCAGTAAGCTTTTCCTTGCTGCACAAAATTCAGTAAAATGATGAGTGCCCGATAAATCTTCCATTGCAAATAACTCATCCAATTCAAAGAAGCGACAGCCGTTTTTCTCATACAACTTGTTATTGAATGTGGTTTCAGAAATACCCAATGCACCAGCCATGGCTGAACGACCACCAGGGAATGCCTTACACATTTCTTTTACGACTTCTTTTAATGTTTGTTTGCACATATCTACAATTCCGTTGTTTTGTTGGTAGTTAACTCAGTTAGTTGGTTTTGGTATCGTTTGGTAGAGCTCGGGGTTGAATTTCAGCTTACCTTTTGTGATTTTTTCAATTTGATAAGCACGCCCCTGCGGAATAATTTCCCCCCAGCCACTAACGGATGGATGCTTTATCCCTAACGCTTTGGCTGTATTGCATGAGCCGCCAAAGTAAGAAATAACATCACTCTTTTTCATCTTAAAACCTCATGTCGTATTGTTTAATATATAATGTAGGATATCCAACATAACAATGTCAAGAAACTTACATCAAAGAATGGTAGGCTATCCTACATGAGCATGGGAGATAGAATTCGCGAAAGGCGAAAAGAACTAAAGTTGACACAGGAAGCACTAGCTAAAATCGCTGGTGTGAATCGTGTCACCGTTACTGGTTGGGAAAAAGATGACTATCAGCCGAACGGAGCTAACCTTCAATCTCTAGCTGAAGCCCTAAAGTGCAACCCAGTTTGGCTTGTTGAGGGCACTGGAAGTTATGATACCCCATTCCTTAAAAGCAGCTCCATCCGTGTTCGCGAGTTACCCGTTCTATCATGGGTTCAAGCGGGCTCATGGACCGATACTGAATCAGGCGTATGTTCTGATGACATTAATGAATACATTACGACAACTTTAAGCCTATCTAGTGATGCATTTGCTTTAAGGGTAAATGGAACGTCAATGACAACAATAGTTAAAGACGCCTCAATCCCTGATGGGTCGATTGTTATAGTAGAACCCGATATTAGTCGCTTCTCGTCAATAAATGGAAAAATTGTTGTTGCTTATATTCATGGTGGTACAGAAGCAACACTAAAAAGATTTGTTGAAGATTGGCCTAATAGGTATCTCGTTCCACTTAATCCTCTATACAAAACAATTGATTTTGATGATAACTGCCGAATTGTTGGTGTTGTTAAGCAGGTGCTGATTGATTTTTAGTAATTATTTAAGGTGTTTTCATGAATACCGAGCAACCTGAAAGGGACCTTGTCGCTACAGGCAGTAGCGGTAATGAGTATGAAATAACTACCTCAATCACTAAAGGTAAATTACTAATGCTTTGCTCCTGCCCAGCAGGAAAAAAAGGCTGGATGTGTCGCCACAAAAAGGCCCTAATAATAGGTGATTACCAATCTATTTTTTCATTAGAAAACAATAAAGAAGAAGACATTTATTATGTTCTCGCCCTAGTAAGGGTTTCTGGTATAAAAAAACGATTTATTGATCTGGAGTCCAGATTAAGCAAGCTGGAAGAAGCATATAAAGATAGTAAATCAATGATAAAGCAAGAACTAGGTTACCTCGCCCTCCCCCCTCAGCTTCTCAATATCGATATGGATTTCACCCCACCTCAGCTAGACAGAATCTATGATTATCTTATGGATATCGTAGAAAACCCCGATACAGACTCCACCTATTAAAAATAATGTAAGTTTCCCTACATTTTTACTTGACATTTTAATGTCGGATATCCTACATTAAATGCATCAAAGCAATGGAGAGAAGCTTATGCAAACCAATTCAAATGAACCAATCGTTACTTTTAGTGTGCCAATGTCGCAGGATGATGTGCGCGAGTGGATACTAGAAAAAGCCAAACAAATTAACAACCTGCAAAAACTACGCAATGAACGTGATGAGCTGCAATCTAAACTCGAAAAGCTCGACGAAGAAATTGCAGAGTGCATGGATATGTGTGCAGTTACTGTTAGTGCTTAATTGAATTTTAAATGTGTGGGGTGAAAAGTGGCTAGCGAAGACAAAAACAACTCATCTATAGAATTTTGGCGAACTCTCAGAGATTTATCCGATGCACGCATGAAGGCAATCAGTGCAGTGCGAGCAATTGGCCTTACTGGCGAAGAGGTACAACAAAATGGAATCGATGAAGTTAAAGCGCTAATCGAGAGAGAGTTGAACGTAAGTGCCGAAAATAAAACAACTGAAAAGCATTATGCTATTAGTACTGAAAAACTTGAAAGAGCGAAGATTTGCATTCATGGCAATTTAATACACAGCCTGACTAGAAACTTTAATTTTATTGGTTATAAGTCTGAGCTTTCAACAGGTGATATCGCTTGGTTATATGACCGCATCAGTAAATTGATTGAAATTAACAATTTACTAGTAATAAGGCGTGAATTTGAAGATTTATTATTAAAGGTTGACGCTGCGGATATTCACTTAACAGATAAGGAAATGGTTGCTGCAAATAACATTTCACAGCAACTAAATCACTTTTTAGATAAAGATTTATCTTTTGATCTTAAGCTGAATAAAGGATGTTAATTTTGCTTTCTAGCTCGTCAATTAGATGACGCTGAACATCTTCAGTTGTCTCTAGGTATGAAGATTCTTCCTCTACCTGACTTTTTAGATGTTTAATTAATAGCTTTTTTTGTTCTTCAGTGAGTAAACCTGATAAAGCTCTATATGTTTCAGCGTAAATAAAGCTACGGGCATTTTGCCTTGCATTGTCAGTCATAGTATTACCTTCTTGGCCTGTTGTGGTGACACCAAGAATACCACAGCCGCCTGATGTGGATAAATAATCAGGCAACCTTTTAACTGTGTGGAGTGTTTAGTATGGGAATGCTTATTTTAACTCGTCGAGTCGGTGAAACTTTAATGATTGGTGATGATATTAAAGTTACTGTTTTGGGGCTTAATGGAAACCAAGTGCGGATTGGTATTGAAGCCCCAAAAGATGTTGCTGTACATCGTGAAGAAATTTATCAGCGTATCTTAGCTGAAAATAGTATTGCCACTGCTAGTGATTGACCCTTGTAGTTTTTGGCGGTGTTGTGCCGCCCTTTTTCATAATACATAAGGCCACTGATATTCAGTGTTCATACTAGGTAAATATATTCATTATTTGTCAGTGGTCTTATTTATTATGTGTGGAGTTAATTATATTTGAGGAAAAAACAAATGAAACGTTTTCCAATAACTAGCTGTGTTATTTTTAAAGCTGAATTACCCAGCGCTGACGTTTTAGAAAATCATTTAAAAGAATTACCTTTTGTTGATATTTTAGAGTCACATTCTATTAGCTATGGTTTTATTCCGAATAAA
Organism: Providencia sp. PROV109; assembly: GCF_033681625.1. Taxonomy (NCBI): domain Bacteria; kingdom Pseudomonadati; phylum Pseudomonadota; class Gammaproteobacteria; order Enterobacterales; family Morganellaceae; genus Providencia; species Providencia sp. PROV109. Next base: position 2,025,400 of record NZ_CP096320.1, on the reverse strand, counting down.
ATCACAGGTGAATTAGTTACGCCAATTGAAGGTGGCTATATTATTACTTTTCGTATTGATGAAAAGATACTTCCGAAAGCAGCTATCGCATTTGAAGTAAATAGACGCATTGAGAAATTGAAAGAACAAGGTATCGATGATTTTCTTGAAGCCGAACTAAAGCATATTGCAATAGAAGAAATGTTAAAGGTTGCTTTAACTAAAACAAAAATCATCACTGCCCTGTACCATGTTAAAAAGGGTTTCCTGTTTGTGTCCACAACGCGAAAGCCAGACCACCAAGCACTATTAGGTAGTTTAGTGAAAGCTTGCGGTACTGTAAAAACTGAAACTTTTCACATTGATGATGCAAAGAATGGGATTACAACACGGTTATCTAACCACATTGATAACCAACCACCAGCAGAGTGCTTTGGTCATGACCTTTATCCCGGAAATTTCCTTTTTGCTACAACGTAAGCTTGATAAAAAACTAGAAACCCTAAAATATGATGCTGAACTTAATTTAATTCGTGAGCAAGTTAAAGATTCAATTGATAGTCATTTTAAAGTTTGTTTAATTGAATTAAGTACCTTTGATATTAGCTTTAAGCTCACAGATGATTTTGACTTTAAAAATATCAAACCATTAGTAGAAATTGGCTGTGACGGAGATAGAGTTTTTCGCTATCGACACACAAACGCAGTATTTATGTTTCACATGGTTAATACAATTGAGCTATTGATTGAATTATTAAAATATAAAGAAGAATCAGAGTAACTATTTAACCAACACCAAGGAATTTAATTCTCTTTATTAAGAGACGGACTCTTATTATCTAAATTTTGTGTGGAGTATTAATTATGTCGAAAGAACTAACATTAAGTGAATTATTAACTCAACGTTGCGTTGAGTTTGCAAATAGCGAACAGGCCATAGAAATTATTGATAAAGGTATCACTAAATTATTTACCAGTGTTGTTGATGATGCCTTTCGTTCCTATGGTGATTTCGGTAAGGCTTTTAATAAGGCAATGGAAAGTGCCTTACCAGCGAATATAGAGGATGTAGTTGATTTGAAAAAATACAACACGCTGGTTGCTGAAAAAATGCGTAACTCTTGGGAGGATTCAGGTATTGAGGCTGATTTACAAGAAAAAGTTATCGCTTTAGTAAAAGATTTCACAAGTGACGATGAGTGCCCTAAATACATAAAAGCATCTGATTTGTGGGAGGCATTTATAGAGGATAAAAGCGAGTCAGCAATGGAAAACCAATGGGAGTCACCGCAAGTCTTTATTAATGATGAGCATGATGGGTTTATTCAAGTCGGCATACATCCAGAAGAAAGGTCAACATCAAGATACTCATCTAATTCAGTTAGCGCATATAGCTGTGATTATAGCTTCCATTTAAGTATTCAACGCACAGGGGGTTACCGCAGCGAACCTCTACTGCAGGATGGTAATAATGTTTATGAGTTAATTGGGGGTAAGGTAAATGACAGGATTTTAGGTAAGAAAATAGTTAAAGCATATTCCCGTTTCGACAAATTAGTCTTAGCGCTTTATTACGGTGGGAGTCTCTTGGTGTGGGATGAGTCACCAGAAGGTATTTGTTATAGCAATGGCTGGGATTAATGAGAGGCTGATTATGTCCAATGAAATTAAATTTGATGCAGATATATTGCTCGAATCAGTTAACGCCCATGGTGCTGATGGCCATGTTTACAATGATACAAAAAAACGCTTCTTTAATGGCGCTCAAATACATACATCACCAGTAGTTAATATCGATACTTATCTTGCTGATGGTTATATACAAACAGTTAATTCAGTTTACAGAATTATTGTGTAGGGGGTGCATATGTCTATTAAACCTGAATTAGTAGAACGCGACGAAAATGGCTACTGGGCTCATTCTCAAATTCCTGTAAGTGAAGATATTGAATTTTTAAAACAGTGGTTTGATAACAACTGTCTTGAAATTTGCGGTGTCTGTATGGATGGAGATATTGATGAAAGTCACCCAACATTCAAACGCTATTTTATAGATGGTGCTTGCGATATCTCAGGGTGGGTACCGAGCAAACCGCAAGGTGATGGTTGGTTTATCGGTGGTATTTTTGAATCAGAAGATGGCCCTGTTTGTTCATGGCTAAGACCAGATGTAGCAAAACTAAAGGCGAAATTCATCAAAGCGCATAAGGAAGCTGAAAAAGCTGCATTTGAATATTTCTGCGCCTGTGATGTTGGTGATGAACGGGTCCAAGCTAGTGAGGTTTATGAGCGCATTAGAACTGCTACACGCATAGGTGGCTGACATGAAGAAAAAAATACAAGTTGCTTGTGATTATCAAGGTTATGACTTCGGCGCTCACTATATTGATAGTCAATGTATTGATGGTTATCTGTGGGATTTGGATGCTTGTGATGGTAGTGGAAATTTATACGAACCAATGGAAACTATTCCATGCCCTAAATGTAACTCAGATGCATGGTTAAAAAATTATCGCTGGTTGTTTATCAATGATGGCGCTAACCATGGCTGTACAGGTTTGCCATTCAACAAAATTGGACGCCTATATATTAACGAGGAAATTAGAGCCAAGCCCGGCGCAGTTAAGAAAATATACCGCTGGTTAAAGCGTGGTTATTACTATGGATTAAAGAATCGCCACTAGCTCGCAGGGATGCAATGAAAAAAACCGCCGACTTAGACGGTATAATTACTACAAGGGAATTAATCATTAAATGAAGCTTACACGTGGCTTCGATAACCAAATTACACTAATACAAACAAATAGATACTTTTATTTGGATAATTCGCAAAAAAAATGCCGCCACGGAGCGGACGGCAAGGGATTGTCTAGATATGTTTATAGTTTCTCTGTGTAAGCAATTTAAGAATAGTTAAGCCATGGAATTTAGCAAGGAAGTAGATAAAAAAAAGCCGACACAGGGAGAATCGGCGAAAGTTGCACAGCTTGTTATTAATCTTTCGGGCTTAAGTGTAGGTGATGATTAAATATTTGCCATGAAAAGTTTTAATCCTAGCGATTAAATGGATGCAATGAAGAGGAATGAATATGAGTAAGCAGATGGTTTTAGTTGCAAGGACAAATAAGGTTGGCTCTGATTCTGAAACTGGTTTAGGAATGACCGAGGCTGAATGGAACCAATTAACTGAATCTGAGCAAGGTGTAATTATTAGCGATGCAATAGAGTCGCTTATTGATTACTGGGTACAACCTGAAGATTAAAGGTGGAGTGATGGATAAATCAAGACAGCAATTTGAAGCGGAAATAAAGTCACTTAGCGACCCGTCAGAATTTGAATTAAAACTTAAACGTGCAAATAACGGATCAAATTACGCTGACCAATATGTAGATTTAATGTGGATTAGTTGGCAAGCATCACGAGAGAGTTTAATTAATAGCTTACCAGAAAGCATTAATTGCCCTACCGCACCAGAATTAATATGGCTACAGGTTGATCCCGAACCAGAGGAGGAAAATAAACCTGTATATCCAGTTAATTTATATAGCGGCGATGTAACTTGGAGTTCGAGCAGGGAGTTCCCAACTGACACCTTATATGTTCGGGCTGATTTTTTACTTCAATCCGTAAAACAGTGCTAAGAGCACCAAAACAGAAAGCATGATTATAGCCACGGCACCAATGAGACAGCTAATGCCCCTAAATAGACAAGATGCCACATCAACCCAGGTTGTGTTCTCTCTATTACGTCTCATTTAGGCCCCCTTGGCACAAGTTACTAAATCAAATAACCGAGATTTTTAATATATACCCCGTAGATAAGGATTAACAATGAAATATAAACACTTAATGGTAGATCTAGGAACTATGAGCAATAAAGGTAATGCGGCTATTGTTTCTATTGGCGCGGTAGCTTTTGAACCTTCAACTGGTGAGATTGGGCCTACATTTTACCAAGTTGTCGATTTAAGAAGTTGCGAACGTGCGGGGCTTCATATTGATGCCGATACCGTTCTTTGGTGGATGAAGCAAAGCAGTGAAGCTAGAGCTGCTATTGTTGATGAACGCGCAGAGCCTATTGCGTATACGCTTACTTGTTTGTCTATGTTTGCTAGAGATCATTTAACAAATAAAGTTTGTGTCTGGGGCAATGGTAGTGATTTTGACAATGTTGTTTTAGCTAATGCCTATAATGTATGTGATTTAGAGCCATTCTGGAAATTTTATAATAACCGTGATGTTCGCACCATTGTAGAACTTGGCCGCAGTGCTGGTATTGATCCTAAGCGTACACTCGAATTTGAAGGAGAACAACACAACGCATTAGCTGATGCAATCCATCAGGCTAAATATGTGTCTATTATCCACCAGCATTTAATTAAACCAGTTAACGATGATATTTAGAGTTATGGTCAAATCTGGTGTACGAGCATCAGGCGGTTTTCCTGTCTGACTGCTCCATTACTTGTTCGCCGTCTTGGAATTTAACGTTATTGACCACGAGGGTTAGCAGTTGAAATCCTTTCAGGCGGTTCCAGCGCTTCTGCGCTGATTGCAGCAATTTATAAACCATTGCTAGGGTTGTGTTTCTTGAACCGCAGTTGCGGGTTTTGCTGGTTCTTAAACGTACTGTAGCGAAGGCAGATTCAATTGGGTTGGTGGTGCGTATACTCACCCAATGTTCTGCTGGAAAATCGTAGAAAGCCAACATGCTCTCACGGTCTTTAGCTAAGCATTCCATTGCGCGTGGGTACTTAGCAGTAAACCTTTCCAGCGCTATATCAAAGGCTTTATGAGCCTTCTCACGCGTCTCTGCCATCCAGATATCATGCAGTGCTTCTTTTACTTTGGGTTGCACTGCCTTGGGCAGTTTGTTGAGCACATTGGCCGTCTTATGCACCCAGCAACGTTGCTGTTTGGTCTGCGGGTATACTTTGCTCAGAGCCTTCCAGAAGCCCAGAGCGCCGTCAGCTGTTGCCAGCTTTGGGCAGGTCGTAAGCCCACGCGCAACCAGGCCATTCAGCAGCTCAAGCCAGCTGGCTTCGGACTCGCGATAGCCTTCTTCAACAGCAATCAGTTCCTTGCGGCCATGCTCTGTCACGCCCATCACCACCAGCAAGCACAAACGGTCATCGAGGCGGACGTTGCTGTAAATACCGTCAACCCAAAGGTACGCGTAGCGCTTGTCACTCAAATCGCGCTGTCGCCACTCTCGGTGCTCATCAATCCAGCGTTCCTTGAGCCTGGAAATGGTGTTAGCTGACAGACCTTTGGCATTCTCACCCAGCAAGGCTGCAAGGGCTTCTTGGTAGTCTCCAGTGGAAATACCTTTGAGATACAGCCACGGTAATAACTCTTCAACGCTGCGGGCACGCTTGAGGTATGGCGGTAGCAGTGCGCTGGTAAAACGAATACCAGAGCCGCTACGATCACGCACTTTTGGCACCTTGATATCAACATCGCCAATGCCCGTTTGGATGCTGCGCTCAGGCAAATAGCCGTTACGCACCACAGCTTTGCGGCCATCGGGTAAACGCAGTTCTTCATGAGCTTGCAGCAGTTGCTGCAGCTCTACTTCAACTGCTTGCGCAATGAGCTGACGAGCACCATTACGCAATAAAGCAGTTAGCACATCAGTGCCAGTTTCATCTGGTTGTGAAAGAACATTCAGGGTAATATTTGTCATGGCGTATCGCTCTACTGTTAATTATTTCTTGGAGGAAACAATCAACAGGATACGCCACCCTCTTTTCCCCTCATACACCACAAATGACTATAGCTCTGATATTTAATTTTTAAATCTGTATGCGGCAGATGTGGAGGTAATTATGATAAGTGAAAACGAGAGCACCAAAAAAAAACATGTTTATATAAAGACAGATGAGCTAGCTAGTAGATACGGATTAACCCCTCATGCTATCCGTTTATGGGCGGGTAACGGGAAGCAAAGGCGTGAAGGCTTCCCAAAACCAAGATTTAGGGCTGACCAGCTTAGCTGGTTAATGCAGGATATTATTGATTGGGAGAATGGTAAACAATTTTAAGTACCTTATCCCACCACTTTTCATATGCCTCATGTTGCTGATTTAAATATGTGAATTTATCATAGGTTTGCCAAACACCCGGTAATTTATGGCCAACCATTATCTCAGCAACATGAGGGTCTGTAAGTTCTGATATCCCAGTTCTCATTGTTCTACGTAGGTCATGGATTGACCATGTTTTATAATTTTCAATACATTTTGACATTCTTACATTCATAACCTCAACGATTCGCCCATGCCCCCCATCCTTCATTTTTCTTCCAGTGGATATAGTAAACAAATACTCTCCTCTACTTATATCCATAGCTCTTTCAATTAATTCTTTAGCTGCCGGTATAATAGCTCTAATTAAAGGTCGACCTGAGCGTCTGCCGCGCTTGTGGTTTTCTGGTGGGACGGTCCATATATTGTTTTCCAAGTCAAAGTCGGTTTTTTTAGCCTTTAATAGTTCACCTACACGGTTTCCAAATAGTAAACATAGTTTTAATAAAATTTCATTTCTTGGATTATAGTTTTTTTGATCGATAAATTTAAACAATAGGATTAATTCTTCATCTGTTAAAGTGCGTTCACCTATACTTTGCTTTACCCCTAAAGATGAAGAAGTCATACCCTCAAGAGGCCTATTTTTGATTATTCCTCGGCTATACCCCCAAAAATGAGCCTTTTTGGCATTATTCAAAATAACTACAGCAATTGAGGGAGTTTTTTCCGTTATATCCTCAAGCAAGCTAAGCCATGTTTGTAAATTAACTTCGTCATGTGGTAAGTCACCAATTTTAGGGTATACATGTAATTCAAATGAACGGTGAATTTCATCTGCTTTTATCTGTGCCGATTTAAGAAATTTTTCGTACCAAAGTGAGATAATTGATCTCACTGTGTGAGCGGTTATTGCATCGCTTTTTTTTATTGCTTTGACTACTCTTGGGTTTCTATTTTGTTCAAGCTCCCCTTTATAAATTAACGCAGACTCTCTTGCGTCTTTTAGCGATGTGGCCGGATAACTTCCTATATCAATTCTCTGCCCTTTCCCGTCCCATCGATAGCGAAACTGGAAGATAATTTTACCTTTTGGCGTTACTCTTACTGATAGCCCGTCACGATCAGATTTTGTCATCATTTTTTCTTGTGGCTTCCCGTTTGTCGATCTGAGCCATGAATCTGTTAGCGCCATTATATTTCCTTAAATGTAATACCCCACAAATTATGTACACGATTATGTACATAATTTTTATGATTGCAAGTGACTACTTATGACAGTCGCTGATATGAAAACACAAGAAACCAGAAATAACATAATGATTATTAAAGATAAAAATATCAACCAGTGACTAAGAGTGATACTTAGTGACTACTATGTATTATTATGAATTAAAAAAATCCACTAAAGACGTTGCTCAGCCTTACTATTTCGTTTTAAAAGCAGCAAATCACGAAGTGATTGCAAAAAGTGAAATGTATGCATCTAAGCAATCTGCGCTTAAAGGGATTGCCTCTGTCCAAAAAAATGGCTCTTCTGAAACAATTAAAGATCTAACTGAGTAAGTTTCTGTGGCCCCAGTCTTCTGCGAATCGGGGCCACTTTTTTATCTGTTGGCTTATATAACTTACATAAATACACGCTATTGCAAGTAACACAATTTAAATTAATTGCTATTCAATTTAAGCACTAAGTAAATTAGCCACTAATCAAATGAACCTAAGTAACGCAGTAACAAGCGCTGCTGACAACACAATGATAATAAATGGTTTTTTAAACCAAGTCAGTACACCTGCCACGAATACCCCTACAATTTTAGGCCAATCCGAAACTTCATCACCTGAAAATAACGTAGACGTTGCCGCAACTGAAAATAAAATAACAATGGCTGCTGCTGAAAATAATACTTTGCTATTCTCCGAAAGGACTACTCGACCGCGTAGCAAAGCCCCTGATGCTCGCATTAAATAAGTACCAACCGCCAACAACAGTATTCCGCTAATAATTAACCACGGGTTATTTGTCACTATTATTTCCTTATATAAACAACCAAGCTCAATAATGCCAGTAATACAGGGATCCCCGCTGGTAGTATCGGTGTCGTTGCAACAGCGATAACTGCACCGATAACGGCGGTTAACCGCAGGCGTTTATCCGATAACGCGGGCAATGAAAGCGCTAAAATAATCGCAGGGAACATCGCATCCATACCATATATATGAGTATCATTAATAAAGCTGCCCAATACCTCACCTATCACAACACCAATTGGCCAACACAATAGAATACCTATCCCACACAACCAAAAAGCCGCACGTTTTTCTGATTCAGTTTCTTGAGCTAAGCCAAACACAACACTCTCATCGTTCATAATATGATAGCCCAGTAGCGACTTTGCTCCCTTCCCCGTTAAATCACTAGTCGCAAAACTAAAGGGGATATGTCGTGAATTGACTAATAGCCCCGCGAGTGCAGCAGAAAACGGGCTTCCACCAGCAAAAATCACGCCGATAAACAAAAACTCGGACGCCCCTGCGAGCACTAAAATAGATAAAGTCACTGGTATCCACCAGTCAAATCCCTGAGAAAGCGCCAATGCACCATAAGAAATGCCAACAATTAAGTCAGCAAAACAGACAAGAGCTATATTTTTCACTGTGCTATGATTTAGCTTTGAGCTTATTGAAGTTAGCATCCCTAGACCGTTCGATATATAATACGTTTGTTCATTATGTCGATAGATAGTATAAAGTGCAATCTAAATAGGAAAATTAAAATTGAATCTACCTTCACCTCCCATTGAGTTGATTTCAAAAGCCCTTGTTCGTGAAAGACAAAAAAGCGGGCTATCCCTATCAGAGCTATCTCGCAAAGCGGGTATCGCTAAATCTACACTTTCTCAATTGGAATCGGGTAGTGGTAACCCAAGTATTGAAACCTTATGGGCACTTTGTGTAGCGTTAGATATTCCTTTCGCACGATTAATTGAAGAAAAGCAAGAAGCTGTCACTGTGATCCGCCATGGGGAGGCGATACCGGTCAGTGCCGAACACGCGAATTATTTGGCCTTTTTACTCTCATCAGCCCCCGCAGATTCGCGACGTGATATTTATACTGTGGTTGCCCAGCCCGGTCGTGATCGTATTTCAGAACCTCATATGCATGGCGTCAGCGAGCACATCATTATTATGTCTGGCAGAGCGTTAGTCGGCCCATTGGATAACCCTGTTGAGCTACAAGTTGGGGACTATATCCACTACCCCGGAGATGAGCCACATATAATGCGAGCCTTAGAACCGAATACAATGGCAGTTATGGTGATCGATAAACAAAATTAATCGCCTATCCAGCCCAATAGATTTTGCGTTATTATAGTTTTAGTGAATATTAATTGGAGCCTGTGTTATGCCCTACTATGATGAAATTGTTGAAAAAGTAAGCCAATTGATTGATGAAAATTCAGTTCATAAGATGAATGAAATGCTGATGCAGCTATCCCATGACCCGCAAATCAACCAAGAACAACGTTTTGAACAACAACAGCGCTTAAGAGAAGCTATTTTTATTCATCACAACGAATAGCAGCCAAATATGTGGCCGCTACTCGCACTCTTAACTTATCTTAATAACCAAAATAAATAGGCAGTAGGGTTAGTGGTAATCCCGGTATTGGTAAAATAACTAGCCCTAATAGCATTAACATGCTCAATTAAAACTCCTGTTGCTGTAAATAACTCCACGCATATTGGGCATGAAGTTCAGCACCTGTTGCCATCGTGTCTTCATCAATATTAAAGCAACCATGATGATGCGCCCATTGAGTGTCCTTTTCGGCATTTCCTGTGCCTAACAGAGCAAAACACCCCGGGATGTTTTCAATGTAGAAGCTGAAATCTTCACCACCCGGTGTTGGTCTTTCGTTAATCAGAGCTTGCTCACCAAAAGCTTGTGAAATGACTGATTGAGCCAGCAGCGCACTGCGCTCCTCATTGATAACCGGTAATGTCCCATAGATATAATCAACCTGCGCAGTCGCCCCATAAATAGCCGCAGTGTGCTCGGCATAACGGCGGATCGCAGCTTCGATGCGGTTACGAGTTTCGATATCAAAACAACGTACCGTACCATCCAATACTGCATTTTCTGCAATAACATTGAAGCGTGTCCCGACATCCATTTTACCTATCGTGACCACGGCTGAGTCTAAAGATGAGGTTTCTCGGGACACAATCGCTTGTAAATTCATGACAAATGCAGAAGCAACAACTGCTGCATCAATAGTTGCTTCTGGCATAGAACCATGACCACCACGGCCTTTAAAAGTGACTTTCAGTAAATCAGCAGAAGCAAAAGACCCACCCACATTACAAGATACTTTTCCTGATGGTGTGGTTGTCCAAATATGCATACCAAAAACGTTATCCACATTTTCGATTGCGCCTTGTTTGATCATGGCTAATGCGCCTTGAGCAATCTCTTCTGCAGGTTGGAAAATTAAACGCACATTGCCGGCTAATTCTTCTCGCACCTCATACAATGCTTTGGCTGCCGTTAATAACATTGCCGTATGTGCATCATGACCACAAGCGTGCATTTTGCCTTCAATAGTCGATTTATATTCTAATGAATCATTCAACTCCAAAACGGGTAATGCGTCTATATCTGCACGCAGAGCAACTGTTTTACCTGGCTTACCGCCGTTAATTTCCGCAATAACACCGGTAGGCTCGGTTAGCCGATACTCGATTCCGATTTTGTCTAATTCTTCAGCAATACGTTGCGTGGTGCGTACTTCTTCAAACGGTAGTTCAGGGTGAGCGTGTAGATCACGACGAAAAGCAATCATTTCAGGTGTATATTTTTTGATTGCGGCTGTAATTGTTTTATTAATCATTTTTCTACCTTTTACCCTATTGCTCAACCAGATACTGTATCTGGCTCACTTATTAATTAACATTCTATTAATGACTTAACGGTAGCAAACATCACATCTGCTCCTCGCGCGATTTGTGCATAATCCGTCCATTCATCTGGATGATGGCTTAACCCATTACGACTTGGCACAAATATCAGTCCCGTTTGAGTTATACCTGCAAAAATCATAGTGTCATGCCCCGCGCCACTGACCATTGAACGAAAACGTAAGTTTTGGTCGCTGGCATGTTGTTGCATTAGTTGATGAATATCACTATTGAGCTCCGTTGGCTGAACATATAACGGCTGAACAATATCGCTTGAAATCGCTAACGAATTGCTAACCTGTTCTGTTAATTCGATTATTTGTTCAATCACTTTACGTAACGCAACGTCATTTTTAGAGCGAATATCGACGCTAAAAGTGACTTCGCTTGGGATGACATTCGCCCCATTAGGTAATACTGATAACCGGCCTACGGTCGCAACCGTATTATCCCCTGCCGCCTTTGCTAGTTCAGGAATATGACTAATAATTTGGCTTGCACACACTAATGCATCGGCTCGCATATTCATCGGCGTAGTACCTGCATGGCCTGCTTTACCTGTCAGTTTAATCTCTAACTGACTGATACCTACGATAGTTTCTACGATCCCTATATCTTCATTTGCCTGTTCTAACACCGGGCCTTGTTCGATGTGTAATTCTAAAAATGCTTTGACCTTTTTAGGGTCGAGCACAGCTTGTGATGCATGATCAGCATTGAACCCTGCCTCTACCATACGCTGCGCCGCACTTACACCCTGCCTATCTTTGAGTTGGTATAATTCTTTTGTACCAATCAAACCCGTTATCACACTTGAAGCCATCAATCCCCGGCCAAAACTGGTCCCTTCCTCTTCAACCAAGGCAATGACTTCTAAGGGATATTTCGGAGTTAAGTTTTGTTCGCGAATACGCGCTACGACATCCAAACCTGTAACAATCCCTGCCGGGCCATCAAATGCCCCGCCATGAGGAACAGAGTCAAAATGAGAACCCACAATCACCACAGGCAAATCAGGTTGCTGGCCTTCTAAGCGCCCATAAATATTACCAATAGCATCTTCTCGAACTTGTAATCCTAAAGCGCGCATTTCTTGTTTTAAGTAATCACGCGCTTGTTTATCTTGTTCGCTATAGCTCATCCGAGTAGTGCCCTGCCCCGGTGTTGCGGTGTATTCTGCTAACTGTTCTAAATGACGCTGAATTCTTGAAGTACTTGTTTCCATTATTTTTTACCCTGCAATTGGAACAATATAAGCCACCATAATACCTGCTAATACAACAGAAACCATGGTCACAGAAATAAAGCCACCAACTAGCATCGGCCCTAACATATGGCTAGTTAATACTTGGCGTTCTTTTTCATCTTTCGTTAATGCGTTGATCGCTTCGTTAGTAATGATGTAGTCAGCAGGGAAACCATATAAAGCCGTTAGAGCAACAGCAAACGCCATTTCTTTGGTAACGCCTAATATTTTACCAACCACCCATGATGCAAGGTACATTCCAATAACCGCTGCACTAATTAACACCACCATCGGATAAACTAGACGCAATAACATATCAGGAGTCGCATGGTTTAATGTATCGAAGATAAATAACATTAAGGCCATAATGGCGAACCCAAAACCATTGGCTTTTTGTAATGGTTGTCTTTCTAAGAAACCTAACGAAGAGGCAATAACACCAAATAATAAACACAACACAAATGGGCTAATACTCACATAAGGGGCTGCAAAAGATGAGGCTAAATAAGCCAAATACCCTACCGCAGCTAAGCGTAAGAATTTAAAATAGCTGGTGTTATAGTGATTAGGGATTTTCTTGAACATACGTGGCATTTCATCTTCAGATACCACTGCTTTAACTTCAACATCTTTTGCGCCATCAACAGATAATGTTTCTTGCCATTGGCCATTGCGATATTTTTCTAGAACTCGACGCCCTTCTTTTTTTAACATCACGGCAGTGAGTGGATAACCTGCAAACCCCTGCATAACGTAAATTAAAATAGCGAAAACCGAAAGGTCAACTAAACCTGCCTCAGCAGCACCTTTTGACATAATTAGCGAAGAAACGATTCCACCAACTAACGGAGGAACTGCAACTAATACAGTATTTAAATCAAATAAGGCAATACCGACAATAAAGGTCAAGAAAATAATGCCTAAAATCCCAGCTAAGGAGATAAGAATAGTTTTCCATTGGCGCAACAATTCTTTTAACGATAATAAGGTTCCCATATTTGTAATTAACAAATACATTAAGGTAACCGCAACTACTTGAGGAATACCGGCAATACTCACAATATCTTTCGGGAAAATAGTCCAATAACCTAAAAGAAAGAGCACTGCGCATACAAATACGGAGGGGATCCAAGCCTTAGTTCTAACGGCTATAGCATCCCCAATATATAATATCCCCACTATCAGAAACAGAGCTAACATCTGTGACATAACTTTTTCCCCGCACTTATCTTTTTTTATTAGATTATTTTTTGGTATTGAAAACTATTAATTTCAATTAAGGTTAGATTATAAATTTTATTTGGCGCAACAAAACACCAATATAGAGAGTATTTCGCTACAAACACACGAAATTGCAACAAAATTCATCATAACACCGAAAATTCAGATGTATAGAGAGCTAAACAGGATTTAAACAGCTTGGAATAAAGGTATGCAGTGAACTAAATAGTCAGATATAACATTGAAAGGGGTCAAGCACCTTAATATTCTCTAAATGCAGGTTTATAAGCTAATATTTTATGTCATTTAACTTATTATTTACAAACAAATCAACTATAGTTTATTTTTTAATCTATGAAATTATATTCTATTGTCCATGGCTGTATTTTCAATAAATATCGTAATAAGATGAAAAATCACCTTATAAATATGACCAATATTTCTATTTATAGGAAATATTCTACTTTATTTTATTTTTAAACCGTTTCTCTTTATATTGCTGTTGAAAAGGATGATATCCCTTCATCTCCAATTTAGTTTGTTTTGACAATAAAGTTTATTTAAACAAAGAAAAACCCCATAGATAATTCACTACCTACAGGGTTTAATGAGTAATAGATAAAGTAATTTAATGACTAGTTTGTTGTTCAGCCGCTACCTTAGCTGGTTTTATTTTGCGATTATTTTCAAAGCCGGGTTGTGGAACTTTAATAAAGAATGTCAGTATTCCTGCAAAGATATACAAACCTGTATATGCCCAAACAACACCCACAATATCAAAGAAAGGTAATACTAAACTGGCTATTGCCGGTGCAGCAAAATTACTCAGCCCCGCTGAAAGGTTATAAATTGAGACCGCAGCACCTTTATGGTGTGGCTCAATACTTGGGAATACAGCCGTCATTGGAACAAATGCAGCCACAAAAATACCTAATAAAATGGCGGGTATTAATGCGATGGCAAAATTATGACCAAAATAAACCGGTAAGTAATAAAACATTAAGCTGGATATTGCCATACCTAGGCACCCAAACCACCTGACTTGGCGGATCCAACCAATATGTTCACCAACAATTCCCCAAAAAATATTCGTAAAAATAGTGACAAAGAAGAAAACCGCCCAAATCTGTAACCATTCAGAGATGGTGAACCCTAAGCGGTCAACAAAGAGTAATGGCATGATGATTGCAAAACCAAACAACGAAATAGTGTTGATAATGCGGATTAAACTTGCCATAAAGATGTCTTTGTTGGTAAATAAAATGGTGGCAGCCCGCGACAATTCAGCCATTTTATCTTTCATGGGTAAATTAACTTTGGAGCGATCAACTGGAATGTTACGTAGGCTAAAATAAGCAATTGCGCCACCAATAGCGACCCAACCGATGGCCATCCATAATGTTCCTGTTTCACCCATCATTGGGATTGAAAAACTAGGCAGATAACTGCCGATAACACCAATGCCTACCGAGTACATCGCCCAGAACCAACCCGTAGCCGCAGCAAGATGCGCTCGAGGGATGACTTGCACCAGCATCATCATAAATGAATAAATAAACAATGGATAAGCCAGCCCACGAATACCATAGAATAACAGCATCAAGGTATAGCTTTTCATACCGAGACCAAATGCCATAAATAAGGCATGCATGACAATCCAGAGAATAAACCCGATCATCATGGCTTTTAGGGGGGTGATAATTTCAGCCACAACACCAGATGCCCACGCCGCAACGGCTGCCATTAAACCATAGACAGTAAATACCATCGCGGATTGCGCCGGTGTAAACCCTAAATCAGTAATATGTTTTGATAAAAAAGCCATTTCAAAGCCATCACCACTCATAAAGATAGCGATGGCAATAAAACCCCAGAACAAATGCTTAGGTAGACCAAGCCAATACTGCTTCTGTTCCATTGCAGTTTCCTCATTTTAATTTTGTTATTTTAATCAATCGCGAAGAGATAACCGTGGCGGTGATATGTAGGGAAACACCGCCACACTCGCCTACTGCGGCAATAATTCCCTTGCTTGTTTTTGCTGTTGGTATAATAAACGGAAAACATCAAGCCGTTGATTTAACCAAGTTTGGCACTGTTTTTGTGGTAAATAGGTACTCAGCACTTCTGGTTTTTGGCACACGGTTTCTGTATTACCGCCGTCCGCCAGCCATGCCAAACGAGCCGCACCTAAAGCCCCCGACGAACTCGCCGGGTGAGTCACAATCGGTATATCGATAACATCAGCAATAAGCTGCGCCCAAACAGGACTTCGTGCTCCTCCCCCTGTTAAGCTACACTGGCTAATTTGCGTTCCCGTTTGCGTTAAAACCTGCATGCCATCCGCCAGAGCGAAGGTCACTCCTTCAATCACCGCATAACCAAGCTGAGCACGCGTTGTTTCATTTTTTAACGCAAAGAATGAGCCCATTGCGTAAGGGTCATTATGGGGTGTTCTTTCCCCTGATAGGTAAGGCAAAAATACTGGCGCTTGCTTCTTCTCGTCATCGGTCAATTGCCCCACTTCATCCATTAGCTGGTTTTCCGTTGTGGAAAGAAGCTGGCAAAGCCAACGCAAACAGTTGGCAGCACTTAACATCACACTCATTTGGTGCCAACGATTTGGCAATGCATGAGCAAATGCATGGACGCCTTGGTGTGGTGCTGCTTGTAGCTGATTATTAACCACAAAAATGACGCCAGAGGTGCCCAAAGAAATTAGAGCATCACCGTCATTAACCGCACCAACACCAACAGCAGAAGCCGCATTATCACCGCCTCCACCAGCGATAATTACATCGGCGCTAAGCCCCCATTGGGAAGCTAAATCCGCCCGTAACACACCGCTTTTTTCAGCGCCTTCAACTAAAGAAGGCATTTGTTCACGAGTTAAATTAGTTGCAGCCAATAGTTCATCAGACCAATCACGCTTAGCCACATCTAGCCATAATGTGCCCGACGCATCAGACATATCACTGGTAAATTGACCAGTCATTTTCCAACGTAAATAATCTTTAGGAAGCAATACCTTAGCAACTTGTTTGAATATTTCTGGTTCATGGCGTGCGACCCACAATAACTTGGGCGCCGTGAAACCTGGCATCACTAAATTAGCACCAATCGTTAGAAACTCAGGGTGATTTGCCATTAACCATTCACATTCCTTCGCACTGCGGGTGTCATTCCATAAGATACAGTCACGAAGTACTTGGTGCTCGCTGTTTAATAATACTGCGCCGTGCATTTGGCCCGATAAACCAATCGCTTTCACCGCTGCCCATGCTTCTGGGGCTTTTTGGCGCAAGGTAGCCGCAACCGCGTTAGTGGCTTCCCACCAACTATCTGGTGATTGTTCTGCCCACTGAGAATGTGGCCTTTGTACTGTTAATGCCATGTGACTTGAGGCAACAATTTCGCCCTGAGCATTAATTAATACGGCCTTAAGTTCTGAAGTGCCTAGGTCAATTCCGAGGTACATCGCCTTTCTCCTTACAGAGGTTGTTGAGGTGACTTGAGCCAATTTTCAACTTTTTCAACCGTGTTGCTCATCAATTCGTGGAATTCCGTAGAATGAGCGAGTGAGCCGAACAACATTTCACTTGAGACAAATTGCGACAATGCGTCACTGCTATTCATCATTTTTTGATATAGTGCCACATCCAACACACCATCCTGATATTCATAAGGTAATTCACCACGAGCCCAGCGCTGTAAAAATACGAAAAATAAAGCGGGCAGCACAGCCGTCGCAGCCGGAGTCTGCTGACGCTGATAGCATTCTTGGAGTGTTGGCGTAATAAAACCAGGTATTTTTGATAAGCCATCTGCGGCTACACGTTGGTTAGTATCCTGAATATAAGGATTACTAAAGCGTGCGAGTACCACATCACGGTATTGTTCTAAATCGAGAGGACTCGGCGATAATGACGGGATCACATCTTGTGTCACATAATTCCATGCCATTTGTTTGATAGCAGATTGGCGGGTGCTTTCATCAATAAAGCTCAAACCGATTAAGGTGCCTGCCCAAGCAATGCAACTGTGGCTTGCATTCAGAATACGAATCTTCGCTTCTTCCCAAGGTAAAACGGACTCAACCATTTCTACATCGACATTTTCTAATGCAGGACGTCCATTAATAAAGTCATCTTCAATCACCCACTGAATGAATGCCTCTCCCATAACAGGTGCTTTATCATCCCAACCAGTATGCTGTTTTACACGTTCAGCCACATCTGGGGTTGGGCGAGGCGTGATCCTATCAACCATGGTATTCGGCGAACGCGTATTTTCTTTCACCCATTGGTACAGCTCAGTTTCACCTTTTAATTGTAAAAACGATAAAAAGCCGTGTCTAAAGCGTTCGCCATTGTGGCGCAAATTATCACAATTTAACAAGGTCACAGGTTCACCATGAGCTGCTAAACGTGCACGTAAAATTTGTGTTAATGCACCATATATCGTGCTCATTTTGCCCGTTAAATCTGCTTTAATGTCTGGCTGTTCTGCATCTAACTCATGCTGTGGGGTTAAATAATAGCCCGCTTCTGTGACTGTAAAAGCAATAACACGTGTTGCTTTATCACAACCTTGTTCCACTAACTGGCTTAAATTCTCATCCCAATGCAATACTTTGCGCACTGAAGTAATTTTTTCATAATGACGCTCACCTTCAGGTGAAACTGTTTCAAGGGTATATTCCCCATTTTGCTTGGTTAAGTTATCAAGCAATGCATTCGCATCATTGCGAATATTCCCTAAGGCAATTGACCAACTATCATCCCCTTGTTGACACAAGCGGTGCAAATACCACGCTTGGTGAGCACGATGAAATGACCCAGCACCGATGTGCATCCACACTGATTTCTGCTTTAGCATTGTGACTCCTTACCCTAAAATTAAATAATTGCTATTTTTTTGGGCATATGCCCGTTTGTTATATTTTAGTTTCAATCTGATCACAATTACTGCGATAATGCTCACAGTATTGACTTTTGCCCTTTTAATAAACAATTGCCCAGAATTACAATAAGCGAAACCAGCAGGAGAATGTTCATGCAGAAAGAATTAAAAAAAATGGAACAAGCTGCACGTGCGGCATGGCTATATTTTGTGGCAGGCAAAACACAACAGGAAATTGCGCATGAACTTGGGCTATCAAGACAAGTCGCCCAACGCCTTATTTCATTAGCAAAAGAACAAGGTATGGTTCAGGTGCAAATCACGCACCCGATTACGGAGTGTTTAAGACTCGCTAATGAAATCCAGCAAAAGTATCACCTAACACATTGCTTTGTCATCCCGTCAGGGCAACTAGATACAGAAGCGACACTCGACATGATTTCAGTGGCAGGTGCTGAGCTCATGGAGCAATTAATCGAACCCGATAAACCTCAAGTTATTGGTATCGGTTCAGGCAGAACATTACGCAGTATTATTGACGCTCTTCCTTACCTAGAAACCTCTCAGCACCAATGTGTTTCATTAATAGGCGCTATTGCCCGTGATAGCTCAGCAACACGCTATGATATTCCATTACGCTTTGCAGAAAAATTACAATGCCGACACTATATTCTACCTGCACCTCTTTATGCTGATAGCCCAGAAGATAAAGCAATGTGGTGCCAACATCGCGTGTATAAGGAAGTCACGGAAAAAGCCCTGAATGCAGATATTACCTTTATTGGTATTGGCGAAGTCGGCAAAGGATGCCCACTCAATTCTGAAGGTTTCGTCACGGATGAACAATTGGAAATGTTGTTAGAAAAAGGTGTCGCCGCAGAGCTATTGGGGCATTTTATTCAAGCTAACGGTGAGCGACTTTCTACGGCTTTGGATGACACACACACCAGTGTTCCGCTGTTTCCCTCCCCAAATAAGCCTGTGATCGCATTTGCGGGTGGCGCACACAAAACAAAAGCCATTCAAGCCGTTATGAATGGCGGTTGGGTAACAGGTTTAGTGACCGATGAAGCCACTGCGCATCATTTATTAGCGAATAAATAAATTATCCCTGTGTCAGCCAATGATGGCATAACATACCAAGCAAGGTAAATATTAAGGCACCAATTACGTGGATAGCAATGGTGCTAATAGCGAAACCCAATTTACCTTCTTGGATTAGCACCAACACTTCGAGTGAAAAGGTCGAAAAGGTGGTAAATGCGCCGCAGAAGCCAGTCACAATGAATAATTTATAGGCAGGGCTAATATTTGCATTGGCAAAGTACGAAATGGCAAAACCAATGACAAAGCCGCCAACCAAATTGACCACAACGGTACCTAGAGGAATATTTGGGTAAAGGTGATTGAGTCTTAGGCTAACAAACCATCTTAGCCATCCGCCAAGCACTGAACCAATCGCAATTGCAAATAATGAGGCATACATAGAAACTTCCTTTAATGTCTGGCGGGATAAATGAAAGGAAAGTCTCCCAGTTATACTCTAAATAATTCGAGTTACATGAAGGCGACAAACGAAGATAGTCCGATGAGCATACACAAGTATGTAATTCGGCTAGCGCAATGCAGTCAACACCCATGTAACTTGAAGTATGACGAGTATAGATCATTTATGCCCTAAATTAGGGCACATAATACCTACGTACCCCATCAAATGAAAAGGTTAACGTAGGCATCATCAGCCCTCTACGGGCGGTTTTATATAAGGAGGAATGCCATCTCCCAAAGGTTTACATAAAAATAATAAGGCAACTAATTAGGTGATGCAAACCTATTTTATAATAGATACCCTAAATAGTTAGGGGTCATAACTAAGCAGAAAACGAATAAGTGAGTGTCGTCAACAACGCTACAGCTTGAAGTATGACAAATAATAGCTCTAAATAATTCAAGTTGTAGCTAGGCGACAAGTAAATGAGTCATTAGGAGCATACACAAGTATGTGACTAATGCGAATGAACGTAGTCAACAACGCTACAGCTTGAAGTATGACAAATAATAGCTCTAAATAATTCAAGTTGTAGCTAGGCGACAAGTGAACGAGTCGTTAGGAGCATACACAAGTATGTGACTAATGCGAATGAACGTAGTCAACAACGCTACAGCTTGGAGTATGACGAGCTATTGGGACATCTTCAAAATCGTCCGCACATTACTCGCACTCGTTGCAATAATATCAATCGCCCCCGTACGCAGCGCCCCCATGATAGCCATGGCCTTGGAGGATTCGGAAGCAATCGCTATTACGCAAGGAATTTTCTTGAGTTCTTCTATGCTTAGGCCAATTACTCGGTCATTCATCACCGTATCAACATGTTGCCCTTGCGCATTAAAAAAATCATAACCCGCGATATCGCCAATCACCCCTTGATTCAAACTCGCATCAACAATTTCACGCGGTGTAAACCAGCCTAGTTTGACCATATAGCTATCTTCATTCATATCGCCAATACCAATTAAGGCAATATCCGCTTTACGGGCGCGATCTAAGGTTTCCTTAATGGTCCCATTTTTCATAAAAGATTGCTTTAATTCGTTATTTTCAACATAAGCAGGGGCGTATAGGGTTTCACTGGTTCCGCCAAATTTCTTCGCTAAGCGACGGCTGATATGGTCCGCATTGATAGAGTCGCCAGGCCGGTGTGTTCCGCCGATTCCGCAAATAAAACGGCAATCTTTTTCAGGAACGGCCCCGCCGCTATCGGCTACCACCGCGACATTTCGCCCCTGACCGACGGTGACTATCATATTGTCACGTAATGTTGTCGATAAATAATTAGCGACAAGTGTGCCAACTTGATAGCGTTGTTCTTCTTCATCGGGATGATCGAGGGCAATCAACGCACGGGAAATCGGAAAACGAGAAAGTAGCTGTTGCTCTAGCTGAGTGCTAAAAATAGGATGATAGCGAACATTGATCTCAACAATACCTTCTTCTTTTGCTCGCTTAAGTAAGCGCCCCACCTTAATTCGCGATATACCAAACTTATTGGCGATCTCTTCCTGAGTAATTTCATCGCGATAATAAGCTATCGCAATTTCAGTCAGTAGCTCGATTTCGGAAGATGTTTGTGATCTATCCATAAGATAGTGGTTTCCTCTTTATTGGTGTTAATCGCAACAAGGATGATAAGGTTTTAGTATAGCGTTTCTAGTGGCAATTAATAAGTGAGTTATAAAAGAGAATGGATATATAGCAATGGTTTTTGACTATATATCCACGAAAAGAGTTATATAAAACAATTATGCATTGGTTAATGCGCTCTGTTTTTCAACACTTTGCGCTAATTGGCATAATAATAAACAACAAGAAGTCGCGCCTGCATCTAATACGCCTCTTGAACGCTCACCAAGGCGGCTTGCACGGCCAATTTTAGCCACTAAATCTACCGTGGAATCACGGCCTGCAACTGCAGCGGCCTGCATCGCATCAAGCGCTTGTTTAAAGTGTTTTCCTGCTTTTGTTGCCTCTTCAAAGGCATTAACCGCAGGGATCAATGTATCCATTAGGCACTTGTCACCCACTGTTGCACTGCTGATGTCTTGCAGTTCGGATAGCCCATTTTTCAACATAGCAAGAAAATCTTGTTGCGATAACTCATTTTTCCCTGAAATGCTGTCTGACATTCCCATAAAGAAACTGCCATAAAGTGGCCCCATTGAACCGCCAATACCTTCCATCAAGGCATCAGAAATCTCTTCAAAGCCTTCACTGAGTGATAATTCACGGTCTACGATTGCTTTAGCGCATAGATTAAAACCTTTTGCCATATTGATGCCATGGTCTCCATCCCCTATTGCTCCATCAATTTCGCTGAGGTATTCACGGTTAGAAACAATAATGTTCACTAAATCAAGGGTAATTTCCTTGCCGTTGCCCGTTGAAATAACTTGCATAGTTGTCTCCTTATTTGACCTGTGTTAGACCCAATGAATATGCAGGGACATCCATCAATGCTTTCAATTCATCATCCACTTTCATTAATGTCAGCGTTACCCCCATCATTTCTAATGACGTAAAATAGTTACCAACATAGTTACGAACAATACGCACGCCTTTTTCGCTGAGTTGTTTTTCAACCTCTGCATAATAGATATACAATTCCATTACGGGTGTGGCACCTAACCCTGAAACCAATACGACGACTTCATCACCTTGTTTTGCCTGCATATCATCTAAGATTGGCGTTAACATAGTTTGTGCCATTTGCGCTGCAGACTGGATTGGCATGATTTCAATGCCTGGCTCACCATGGTGGCCAATACCGAGCTCCATCATCCCATCTTCAATATGAAAATTTGGATGACCCACCGCTGGAATGGTACAAGACGTTAGCCCAACACCAATAGAATGGCAGTTATTAATCGCTTTTTGTGCCGCATTAATCACGCCGTCTAAATCATAGCCTTTACTTGCTGCGGCAGAACCCACTTTCCACATGAGTATTTCACCCGCGACACCACGGCGCTTTTCTTTCTCGCTCGCAGGGGCTGAAGCGACGTCATCGGTAGCAACCACGGTTTTAACTTTCATACCCGCTTTTTCAGCTTTTTTCATCGCCATTTTGACGTTCATGTTATCGCCTGCATAATTACCATATAAACAAGCAACGCCCGCCCCACTGTCTGCGGCTTTGAACGCATCTAAAAATGCCCCAGCGGTTGGCGAGGAGAAAATTTCACCAATTGCCACCGCATCTAACATGTTTTCGCCCACATAGCCTAAAAATGCAGGTTCATGGCCGGAGCCACCACCAGTAACAATGCCCACTTTCCCTTGTATTGGTGCTTTTGGGTATTTTAATACGCGCGCATTATCAGTCTGCGCAAAATATTCAGGGTGCGCTTTCAAATAGCCTTGAATGGCATCTTCAACAACAAGATCAGGTTCATTAATGATTCTGTTCATAATTCCCTCATTTACTTATTTTCTGGTGTTAGCTGCATCTCTGCCGACTTTTCAAGTAATTCCGCCGGCACAGTAATAAATTTCATCAATATCGCACTAAATAAATAGAGCCCCGAGAAAATCCAAATCACGCCAAAAGCACCTACACTACTAATAAAGAGCCCAACTAATGCAGGACCGACAAAAGTGCTTAACCCTGCCCCTAAATTAAGGACTGACATTGCTGCACCTTTATTTTCAGGCGCTAAACTCGGCATGATGGCTGAAAGTGGTACGTATCCAGCGAGGCATGCACCAAATAAGCCAGCGGCTATCATCATCAGGGTATAATTGTGCCCAAAATAATAAGGCACGTAATAAAACATTAAGGTACAAACCATACAGCCGACACAACCAAACCAAATCACAATATTGCGCCAACCGATACGGTCACTGACAACGCCAAAGATCAGATTAAAAGCGATGTTTACTGTCCAAAGTGCTGCGTAGATATGTAACCATTCTGTGCGGGAAAAACCAAAGTCGGCAAGAAACATTGGCATGAAGATCACAAAACCATACGCTGCAGAGGTATTAATAGTACGAACAATGCCACCTAAACCAATTTTTGGGTTTTCAAACGCAATCGTGATCCCTTTAAACACATAGCTAAGTGAAACTTTTTCTTTCGGTGAGTCCGGTGTATCTCCCGCTTTGTTGCGGTTAAGCGCGATAGCAATAAATGCCCCGATAGTGACAAAAATTAGTCCACTCCATAACGTTGCCATTTCACCTAAAATTGGCAGCGCATAACTCGAATACATCACCCCTAAAACACCGAGTCCGCCACTATAAACAAACCAGAAGATCCCAACAGCAGAGCCCAATTTTTTAATTGGCGCCTCATAGGCCACCCAAACTAAGAAGCCGTAGGCAAACATTGGATAACCAAAACCACGCAACGCATAGGTTGGGATCATGATAGACAGGCTGTTACTCGGTAAACCAACAGATAAGAAAATAACCGAGCCAATCACAAACATCACAAAACCAAAAATCATCACACGACGAGCAGTATAAATTTCAGCCAATACACCGGATAACCACGCGGCGACAGCAGCAAAAAAACCATACACACTAAACAGTAATGAAGACTCTTCAATACTCATTCCACGGCTAATAATAAAAGGCGACAACCAGCCTTGTTCAAGCCCTTCCCCCATCATAAAGATCAGGACGCCAAAATAGCCAAGTAGTAACTTTGGTGAAAACCCCGTTACTTTAGACAGTTTATTGATTATCATATTGTTGACCTCAGTGCTTGTTCGCTGGGTTAGGACCTGAATAACAAGCCTTGGTAGGGTGACATTTATTCAGGTCCAATTTTTATCGTTATATTTTTAATTTCGTATTTTTTTCAACCCACTACAGCACTACAGGTTTGGGTCGAGAACCACTTTAATGTGCGGGTCACCTTTCGCCATCATCGAAAAACCTTCCGCAAATTTATCTAAAGGTAAGATATCCGTCACCACCCCTTTAGTTGGGAAATCACCATTACCAATGCCTTCAATCACTAACGGGTAGCAATATGGGCCAAGGTGAGAACCTAATAAATCCAGTTCTTTGCGGTCACTGATAATGCTCCAATCCACGGTCACAGGGTCTTTAAATACAGAAAACTCAACAAAAGTACCTAATTTACGGATCATCTTAAGACCTTGCTCTACCGATTTAGGGGCCCCAGTCGCTTCAATGTAAATGTCACAGCCATAACCTTCAGTCATCTCTTTGACAATTTTGTCTACATCATCACGTTTAGGGTTTAATACGATATCAGCACCAAATTCTTTTGCTAATTCAAGACGTTTATCAAATAAATCTAGAACGACTAACTTGCCTGCACCGGATTTTTTAATTGCTCCAATCATGCCTAGGCCTAATGTTCCCGCCCCCGAAAGCACGACGACATCACCCAATTTGACATTGGCACGCTGCACCGCATGTAAAGAACAGGCGTAAGGTTCAATTAAAATAGCGTCTTCAATTGGCATCTCAACAGGTACATGGTAGTTAATGGCCTCTTTGGTGAACTTCATATATTGCGCCATACCGCCGTTCACGTTGTTTTGGAAACCATATAAGTCATGCTTCTCACACATCCAGTATTCACCGCGTTTACAGAAACGGCATTCCCAGCAAGGTACGATTTGCTCAGAAATAACACGGTCACCTAATGCAAAACCTTCAACTTTTGAACCAAAGCCTACGACATGGCCAATAAATTCATGCCCTGGGATCATCGGTGCCTTGATATAAGCGGGCTGCTCTGCATCCCCCCAAAAGCTTGGCGCACCTTCAAAAGCCTTCACATCACCCGCGCAGATACCACAAGCTTCTACGCGAACCAAAATTTCTTCTTCACTAATTTTAGGGACATCGACAGTTTCTAAACGGTAGTCTTTTGGTGCATAAGCAACCACGGCTTTCATTTTTTCTGGAATGCTTTCGCTCATCGTTGCTTTTGAATCACAGTGTTCACACATAGTTCTATCCTCGGCGGTTTGTAAAATGAACATAAGTTCAATGAAGATACAAATTAACCATACCTTCTTTTCTTCATCCTTGCCCATAGTCAGATTGTCAAAGTGTGATTCAGTGCAAAAATTCTTATAAAATCGCCTTGAAACGCCTATTTTTTACATTTTTGGCAAAAAAAATTAAATTTGAAGCTGTAGATCACAGAATTCATCATCACAAAAATAAAAACATATGTTCACCTATTGATTATTTGTTCATAAGATCCTATTTTCTAAATAGTACATTTGATTGATTAATGAACTTTTGTTCAACAATAAGGATCTCTATCATGCTATCTATTGCTATTGGTGCAGATGACGCTGCATTTGAAATGAAAGATTTGATTAAGGCTCACTTAGCAGAATTAAACATTGAAGTGACTGATTACTGCTTAAATACTGGGGTTGCAGATGAAATGTATCCTGATGTTGCCCACGCTGTTGCAACTGCAATCGTACAAGGTAAACACCAGCGCGGTATTTTAATTTGTGGTACCGGAATTGGTATGTCCATTGTTGCCAATAAAGTCACAGGCATTCGAGCAGCACTGTGCCATGACACATACTCCGCTGAACGAGCACAAAAAAGTAATGATGCACAAATTATTACCTTTGGTGCCCGTGTGATTGGCCCTGAACTGGCTAAAACCATTGTCGACACATGGCTGGCTTCCCATTATGAAGGGGGACGGTCAGCGCCGAAAGTGGCTCGAATCAGTGAGTATGAAAATGGGGAACGTTAGTTTTACTTTAGGCGCTTTTACTTTGGGAGCTTTGTAATGTCCACTCAACCACAAAATAAATTAGCCAATGCCATTCGATTTCTTTCAATAGATGCCGTACAACAAGCCAACTCAGGCCACCCCGGCGCCCCAATGGGAATGGCTGATATTGCCGAAGTCCTATGGCGAGATTACTTACAGCACAACCCTGCTGACCCGAGTTGGCCTAATCGTGACCGCTTCGTCTTATCAAACGGCCATGCATCGATGCTGCTCTATAGCTTGCTCCATTTAACGGGCTATGATTTATCTATCGATGATTTAAAACAGTTCCGCCAGCTCCATTCCAAAACACCGGGTCATCCTGAATTAGGCTATACTCCTGGCATTGAAACCACGACAGGCCCGCTGGGACAAGGCATCGCCAATGCGGTTGGTATGGCAATAGCAGAAAAAACCCTAGCAGCTACGTTTAATCGCTCTGGTTTCCCCGTTGTCGACCACTATACCTACACATTTTTAGGTGATGGCTGCTTAATGGAGGGGATCTCTCATGAGGTGTGTTCATTAGCAGGGACGCTAAAACTCAATAAACTTATTGCCTTTTATGATGATAACCGTATTTCTATTGATGGTAATACTCAAGGTTGGTTTACTGATAATACCGCAAAGCGTTTTGAAGCTTATGGCTGGCATGTTATTCGCCAAGTCGATGGACATTCTCGGCCTGCAATCAAAGCGGCCATTGAACAAGCTCGCCAACAAACCTCGAAACCAACCCTCATTATTTGCAGAACCACTATTGGTTATGGGTCTCCCAATAAAGCCGGGACAGCCGATTCTCATGGTGCTCCATTAGGGCAAGACGAAATAGCGCTGACTCGTCAACAACTCGGCTGGGAATACCCTCCTTTTGTTATTCCTGATGAAATATACCAGCCTTGGAATGCCCTAGAACATGGTGCTGAACAGCAATTACGTTGGGAGCAAGCACTACGAGAATATGCCAAACAATACCCAGAACTTGCCGAGCAGCTAACGCAGCGATTATCCAATCAACTTCCTGAAAAATTTACAGATATCATTGATAACTTCATTCAACAATTAAATGAAAACCCTGCAACGATAGCTACACGTAAAGCGTCACAAAATACACTCAATATTATTGGCCCTGTTTTATCTGAATTAATCGGTGGTTCCGCAGACTTAGCCCCAAGCAACCTCACCTATTGGTCTGGGTCACTGCCAATTAATGAACAGCCTTCAGGCAACTATATTCACTATGGCGTCAGAGAGTTTGGTATGACCGCCATTGCTAATGGAATTGCATTACACGGCGGTTTTCGCCCTTACACAGCAACTTTTTTGATGTTCTCTGAATATGCGCAAAATGCCGTGAGAATGGCCGCATTAATGAAATTGCCCCAAATACTCATTTATACTCACGATTCCATTGGATTAGGTGAAGATGGCCCAACGCACCAACCTGTTGAGCAACTTGTTTCACTACGTGCAACACCTAATTTGTCAGTCTGGCGCCCTTGTTGCCAAGTAGAAACAGCGGTGGCTTGGCAACAAGCTATCTTAGCGAAACATACGCCAACCGCCTTGATATTATCGCGGCAAAACCTAATACAATATTCGCGAACAACTGAACAACTCGCCAATATTGCATATGGTGGATATATTTTGCGCAGTAATAGTGAAAACCCTGAATTACTATTAATTGCCACAGGCTCTGAAGTCACATTAGCGGTTGAAGCTTGGAAACAACTGACTGAACAAGGGTTTAATGTGAATGTTATTTCGATGCCTTCAACAGATACCTTTGACCAACAACCCTTAGAGTACCAACAGCGCGTTTTACCCAATCACGTTCGGCACCGTATTGCTATCGAAGCCAGTATCAGTGATTACTGGCGTAAATATGTAGGAATTGATGGATTGGTCATGGGAATGAATAGCTTTGGGGGGTCAGCTCCTGCAAACCAATTATTTGAATATTTTGGTTTCACCGTAGAAAAGCTTATTACTATGTCGCTTTCATTATTAAAACCTAATGATTAATTGATATAGCAATAATTAATATCTGTTATCCTACTTTGTAATTTTCTATTACAAGCCAAATAATACCTATGTTATTTGGCTTATTTTTTATTTAAATAAAATCATCAATAATAAATAAAGCGAGTAGCTACTCATACTCACTTTATTCATTATTATTAAATATCACTATTGGATACTGTAGCCACCATCAATAACCAAATTATGTCCGGTGATCATATCGGATGCATCACTGGCCAAAAATAATGCACATGCGGCAATTTCGGACGGTTCCGCAAAACGCCTTGCAGGAATTTTTTCTTTCATTTCATCACCTTTTTCACCTTCCCACGCTTTTTTGCCCAGTTCTGTCATCACAATAGTTGGTGAAATGGCGTTGGTTTGTATCCCTTTAGGGCTCCATTCAAGTGCTAATACTTGGGTTAAACCAATAATCGCTGCTTTACTCGCACAATAGGCGGCATGTTGGTCTAAGGCAATCACGCCTGCTTGTGACGCCATATTAATAATTTTCCCTTTTCCATTATTAATCATGACATTACCTGCAGATTGGCAAACCAAAAAAGTCCCTTTTAAATTCACGTTCATGGTTAAATCCCAGTCTGACTCACTTAAATTTTCAGCGGGAGCAAGCGCTACAATTCCAGCACTATTGACGACAATATCTAATGTACCATAATGCTCAACAACCTGTTTTACCATCTGAGAAACCGCCTCAGAATTTGTTATATCACATTGAATACCAATTGAATTTTTTAATTTCTCCGCAATTTTCACTACTTTATCTGACTTATCAATTAAGGCAATTTTAGCCCCTTTTTCAACAAACAGTTGAGCAATCGCCAACCCAATGCCTGCAGCTCCCCCTGTAATTAAAGCGACCTTGCCATCAAGTGAAAAGTTGGTGTTATAGCCACTAAATTTTTTCATTTTAATTCCTTAATGTCATGATGTGATATTTAATATATAGATGAAATAAATATAGTGTTGCCTTAGAGAGACAACAAAATATTAAGTGCAGATTAGATTACTTGGTATTATTAATATAATATTATCACTAGTTAAACTCTATATTATTTATGTAAAAAAAAGAGATATCTCTCAAATTAAATACCATCCTAAATTCTGAATGCACATATGTTCAAAATAATAATTTGAATGAATATTTGTGCTTTATTTTCAACTGTACAAATCTTTCCTAGAACTCATCTACGTTGTCCTACTTCATTAGAAGTGTATTTTTTCTTCCCCTATAATTTTTCAATTAATTGGCGCATAATATTAGTTATATCTAAATTGATATTGAACAATATCAGCACTGTATTATTGAGTAAGATATTGAATGAATATCATTTACACTAAATGCTGCGCACTTAATTTATAGGTCATTGATAATATGGAACAAAGCAACTTGCTATTACAACTTAGTAACATTGGCTATAGCATTGAGCAAAAAACAATTCTTGATAATGTGCAGATTAACTTACAGGCAGGCGACTTTAAACTGATTACGGGTCCTTCCGGCTGCGGTAAAAGTACCTTATTAAAAATAGTGGCCTCGTTAATTTCACCCACTCAAGGAACGATTAAGTTTCAAGGGAAAGATATCAATACCATCCTCCCAGAAACTTATCGTCAGCAGGTTTCTTACTGTACTCAAACGCCCACTTTATTTGGGCAAGCTGTGTATGACAACCTCGTTTTTCCCTATCAAATTCGAAAGTTGCCATTTAATAAAGACAAAGTCATCAGTGATTTGCACCAATTTTCTCTACATGAATCTATTTTGGATAAAGGGATCAATGAACTCTCTGGAGGAGAAAAACAGCGTATTTCTCTTATTAGAAACTTACAATTTCTTCCGCAAGTCTTGCTATTAGATGAAATCACCAGTGCCCTTGATGAAGAAAACAAAATTATAGTGAATGAATTTATCCATCATTTAACGAGTGACAAAAAAATAGGCGTGCTATGGGTAACTCATGACCAAGATGAAATCGCTCATACTAATGAAGTTATCACCCTTCCTGTTCATCACAACGAATAATAGGATATCACTGTGCATCAACCAACTATTTCCAATGAATCCTTAACCTTTTCAATCCTGTTAGTCTTAGTGGCTATTTTTATTAGCCATAAAGAAAAACTATCCCTTGAAAAAGATATTATCTGGAGTACTTGCCGAGCGATTATTCAACTATTGATCGCTGGCTACATTCTAAAATATATTTTTAATGTTGATCACGAATTGCTCACGATTGCATTGGTGATGTTTATTTGTGTCAATGCTGCGTGGAACGCTAAGAAAAGAAGCAAATATATTGATAAAATTTATGTTACTGCATT
Source organism: Providencia sp. PROV109 (assembly GCF_033681625.1). Lineage (NCBI taxonomy): Bacteria > Pseudomonadati > Pseudomonadota > Gammaproteobacteria > Enterobacterales > Morganellaceae > Providencia > Providencia sp. PROV109. The sequence continues at coordinate 1,994,404 of NZ_CP096320.1, read as the reverse complement.
AATTGCCATTACCTCTGGCACATTTCTTACATTGTTAATTCTGATATTAACCAATGCCATCGCATTTACGCCTATGCAGGTAATTCCTATTACTGGAATGATTGCGGGTAACGCCATGATTGCGGTAGGGTTATGCTTTAATAACCTTGGTCAACGGTTTTCAAGCCAGCAACAACAAATTCAAGAAATGCTTAGTTTAGGGGCAACGCCCAAAGTTGCTTCCGCTGCTATTATTCGTGACAGTATCCGAGCATCATTGATCCCAACGGTAGATTCTGCCAAAACAGTGGGAATTGTCAGCTTACCGGGCATGATGTCTGGGTTGATTTTCGCTGGAGTTGACCCATTACAAGCTGTTAAGTACCAGATTATGGTGACTTTTATGTTGTTAGGTACAGCAAGCCTTTCAACCATACTGGCTGGGTATATGACCTATACAAAATTCTATAACCAACGCCACCAATTATTGGTTACAACTCTGAATAAACAATAACCTTCCGCCGCTTATTGGTCACCAACGATAAGCGGCACTTTCTTAATATCACTCTTTAACCACCCCCACAGGTAACACTTCAATTAATTGTGCTTTGCTATTTTCATTATCTATCAACTTAAAAATATGATTTAACATCGTTGGCACATCCTGTTTGACCATTTCGATGTCATTACCTAAAAGAGCAACAAAAGGATCCCAGTCAAAACAGCCTAAGTGGGGTTGCTGTGAACCGATATAGCCCTTTTTACCTAACCAATCAATAACCCCTTCTAATGAAATAGTTGAATTAATAAACAAACCGCATTTCACTATTTTCTGTGGATCATCATTATTCTGTTCAAAAAACTGTGAGAGTGATTTTTCAGCTTTTTCGGGGGCATAACCACAAGCCAAAATATTTTCTTGTGGAACCGTGATACCTTTTTCATTATGCGCATCAATAAACCCACGAATACGTTCACGTGTATTGTGGTCATGTTCACGACCACCAATAAAAATTAAAGCTTCATTTATTGATGTTTGAGACTTATTTTTGCTTAAAATACGTTGGGTTAAATTTTTTGCACCAAGATAGTTATTTGAAATAACCGAAGGCGCCAACGAGCCCGGTAAGTCTAAATTTAAGGTCGAAACCCCCGAGGCTTGGCAAATTTCAGTAATTTTATCCGGGTTCGTTGCCCCTGTTGAAATCAACCAATCAACCTGATAAGAAATCATTGCGCGTGCAGCTTCTATTTCTAACTTTGGGTCACGCCGCGTACAAGTAATAATAGGAAACAGCCCCCTTTCACGCGCCATTTCTTCAAAATGCTCGACAATAGAGCCAAAATAGCGGTTGTCATACTTCGGAACCAACATACCAATTATTTTGGATTTATTACTGCGCAATAAGCTGGCTTGCTTGTTAACTGCATAATTTTGTTCTTCGGCGATGCGGATCACTTTTTCCGCAAGTTGTGCGCTAATTCGCCTTTTTTGCCAATTACCGTTGAGTATTGCACTCACTGCACTCGCTGAAACCCCGGCTAATTCGGCAAGGTCATAGATCGTTGTTTTCTTATTTTGTCTGATCTTTGTCACAGATTCTTATCTCCATTTTTTACTAGCTTGACACCAAAGTCGAAAAGTCGCAATACTGCTACATCGATTGAGCAAAATTGAAATTGATGATGCATGAGTTGATAAACTGCAAAATAAATACTATCAATCCATCGCATGTAGCCACCTATCCATTGTTGTGACTCATTGCTGTTTCATTAATTTCAGACGCTTTTCATTCTTACATTTCGCTAAAATATCCGATTGGAGTAAATTATGGCTATTTCTATTGAGAACAAAGTCGCAGCAATTACCGGAGCTGCCTCAGGTATCGGGCTTGAATGCGCACGTACACTGATCAAGGCGGGTGCAAAAGTCGTTCTAATTGACCGTGCTGAAGAGCGATTAAACCAACTTGTTGAGGAACTAGGTGAAAATGCGATTCCATTAGTAGTCGATTTAATGAAGCCAGAACAAGTTGATGGAATGCTAGATGCCATCTTACAAAAAGCAGGCGGCTTAGATATTTTCCATGCTAATGCCGGTGCTTATATTGGCGGCCCTGTTGCTGAGGGTGACCCAGATGTATGGGATAAAGTTTTAAACTTAAACATTAATGCGGCCTTCCGTTGTGTTCGCGCAGTGCTACCTCATTTTATTGCCCAAAAATCAGGTGATGTATTATTCACCAGCTCAATTGCAGGTGTGGTTCCAGTAATCTGGGAGCCGATTTACACTGCATCAAAATTTGCTGTCCAAGCCTTCGTCCATTCAACTCGCCGCCAAGTTTCTGAACATGGTGTCCGTGTTGGTGCGGTATTACCTGGCCCTGTAGTGACAGCCTTACTCGATGATTGGCCGAAAGAAAAAATGGAAGAAGCTCTGGCAAATGGTAGCTTAATGCAACCGATTGAAGTCGCTGAAGCCGTATTATTTATGCTAACTCGCCCACGCAATGTCACTATTCGTGACCTTGTTATTGTGCCAAACAGTGTTGATCTCTAACTTGTCACCTCGCAATTCATTGCAGTTAGCACCTTGGAGGGAAAATGAATAATTCACATGCACGATTAAAAGATAACGATAAAGTCGTTATTGGTATCGATGTTGGCACAGGCAGTGCACGCGCCGGGGTCTTTGATATGTCCGGCAATATGTTAGCATCTGCCAAACGCGATATTACGCTCTTCCGTGATAACGCCAATTTCGCTGAGCAATCAAGTAACGAAATTTGGGAAGCGGTTTGTTATTGTGTCAAGCAAGCGATAGCATCATCAACAGTAAAACCACAACAAGTTGCAGGTATTGGCTTTGATGCAACCTGCTCACTGGTTGTCATTGGTTCAGATAAACATCCTATTACGGTTAGCCCATCGAATGACCCTGAGCGCAATATTATTGTTTGGATGGATCACCGTGCAACAGAACAAGCTGAGCGCATTAATCAATTAAAGCACCCTGTTCTAAACTATGTTGGCGGTAAGATTTCGCCCGAAATGGAAACGCCTAAGATTTTATGGCTAAAAGAAAATTTACGTCAATCCTATGATAACGCATGGCAATTTTTTGATTTAGCCGATTTTTTAACTTGGAAATCAACTAGCTCCTTAGCTCGCTCAACCTGTACTGTCACCTGTAAGTGGACATATCTTGCCCATGAAAAACGTTGGGATGCAGGCTACTTTCAACAGATTGGTCTATCTGAACTTGCCGATGAAAATTTCGCACGTATTGGTCAGCTTATTGTAGAACCAGGAACGCCTTGTGGTGAAGGCTTAACGGAAACCGCAGCCCAACAAATGGGATTACTAGCAGGGACACCTGTCGCTGCAGGCATGATAGATGCTCATGCAGGCGGTATTGGTACCGTTGGCGTAAATGGTGATGCAACCGCTAATATGGCATACGTATTTGGCACATCTTCATGCACGATGACAACGACTAAAGAACCCGTATTTATACCGGGTGTATGGGGTCCGTATTTCAGTGCAATGGTACCGGGCATGTGGCTAAATGAAGGAGGCCAAAGTGCGGCTGGTGCTGCAATTGACCAGTTACTATCCTTACATCCCGCTTCAGTACAAGCAAAACTTACGGCAAAAGAGCAAGGTAAACCCTTGCCTGTGATGTTAGCGGATTTAGTATTAGAAAAATCATCGTCACCATCACAGTCTGTTGAACTAGCTGAAAAAATACATGTGGTTCCTGAATTTTTAGGGAATCGAGCACCTTTTGCTGACCCTCATGCCAGAGCTGTCATTGCTGGATTAACCATGGATAACAGCATGGAAAATTTACTTTCTTTCTATGTTGCTGGTCTGTGTGGAATTGGCTATGGATTACGACAAATCATTGAAGCACAAGCAAAATCTGGTGCTGCTATTGAAAATATTGTTGTTAGTGGCGGTGCAGGACAGCACCCGTTGATCCGCCAGCTACTTGCTGATGCTTGTGGCGTTCCTGTGATTTCAACACAAGCCAGTGAACCAGTATTGCTAGGTTCTGCTATCCTTGGTGCCGTTGCAGGGAAAGTCTGTGAAGATGTCTCGCAAGCTATGGACCAATTTAGTGCTATCGACTTAACCTACCAAACCAATGAAGCATATAAAAACCGCCATGATACAAGATTCGCCTCTTTCTTGCATTTGCAACAATGTGCTAGAGAATTAAAAGGTTAATCACGTTGATATGACACTCAAGTAATATTTGGACTAAAGAAAGCCGTAAACCGGCTTTCTTTAATAGAATTCGTTTTGCTTATCGAGCTTAATTTAATAGAAAAACCTGCGCTATAGCTCACTTTTAGAAGCAATATCTTGTCCATAACGAATCGACCATTTCCTTTGGTACCAAATCGTAATCTCCCTCGACCATTGGAATAGACAAGGAGACCTTCCCTTGTTTATCACTGTAAGCTTTCACAATGAATTTTTTATAGCCTTCTAGCCTTGCATTCTTAACTCGAAACACTTCGCCACATACATAACCTAAATCCCCTTTATCCGCAGTTTGGCGAATAAAATTATATTTCACATTTTTAAATGAAGCAGATTCTGGATAAGATAAATAGTCTTCAACGCTACTCTTAGCCATTTTCACAAGATCAGGTGTAGGGGTATAGTTCAATGTCACACCTAAGATAAAAGAGCCCCCAGTTAACAATAAAATTGTGAGCAACTTTATGATATTCATATTACTAAGCTCTCATTTATTCAATAACAAGCCAATTGACCAAAATGACCTAATAATTTCGCCCCAAAATATACTTAAGCAGTTATCTTCAGCCAATTGTAAATAAATAATAATTATTTTAATAACAACCAACCTTATCTATATAAGAATACCTTATTAGATAACTTGTTTTTCTAATTATTACCCCAGATAACTGCTACCAACAAAGCGAATAAGTACAATTAGATTGATATGGGCTATTCGTATTTATACTTTATTTTACACACCTAATGAGTAAGTATACCAGTATTAAACTAAGAATATAAATAGTACTCGAAACATTAACTGTTTCAATTTGTATTTTTTTAACTAAAATAGTTTCAATTACCCAAAAACAGAAACAATAATAAGCCTTAACTGTTTATCATAACTTAACAAAAATAAACAAAAATATGTAATAAAACAATTCAATTCAATAATAGTCATGTCTAAATGTTAATTAACCCACTTAATGAGTATTTTCACTCAATATAAGCGTAAAATAGAATTAATTAATAATAAATCCGTTATTTTCAATTAAAATTCATCTAGCTTATTTAGATATTATAAAAACAAAAAATACCTAAAATTCAATTCACTACGAAATAACATATTAATTTGCATCATCTCTTAGCTTAATTTTTAGCATATCGTTAACGAGTATCTTTATTTCAGGCTAAATTAGCAATTTTATAGTACCCGTTAAAATGCAACGCAACCTAATCAATTGATTAATAAAACAAAAATAACAAATAAATTGATTAAAACGACGTTAACCATATGATAAAAAATAGTTAAAATCATCAACCCACCTTAAGAAACATAAGAATATTTAACTATATGCATATTGTAATTTACCATTGAATGCCTCTATATCTCTTCTTTTGCACAATTTTTGATATATCTGACCAATCAAAATTACAGAATATTCCTAGGATAATTGATGCATTTAACCAATACATAAAATTATCCGGCTAAATTTGACAAAATATTTTTTTTATCTCATGTAGCATTGCTTTCCAAAGAAAAAGGGTTAACCATGACAAATACTCAATTACTATTACTTGCAACTAATAACATCAGAAATAACGTAGATCTAAGCCACTCTCAGGAATCTTATGTATACCAGTTTTACTATGCTAACGTCGTAGGTCACTTCGACAGCATTCAAAATTTTCTTACTGTATTTAAACAGCAGACGAGCGCAATATTAGATGCATCACAACAATTAGCAGAACAGCGGCAGCAGATATACTCAACAGTTGAGTATTATTTAGAAATAGCTGAAAAACGCTATATTGAAAGGAAAAAAATACTAGGCAATTAACTTAGCATTACAGTTGGAAAGGCCTACAAACCAAATGAGGCCTTTTATCGAAAATTTCTCTGTAAGTGTTTATTGCTCTTGTAGCTCTAATTCAGCAATTATAGGTAGGTGGTCGCTAACACTTGACCATTGAAACTCTTTACTATCCGTTGGAATTTCCATTTTTTTCACATCCCAAACTTGCCCTTTAAATGTAAAAATATGGTCGATGTCTATGGCTGGGTTTACCGCTGGCCAACTACGATAATCAACACCTTTAAACTCAACTGGGTTCCACATATAACGAATTTCTTGGATAGGCTGTTCATTAGCTGTTGAATTGAAATCTCCCGCTAATATTTTTATTGAGGCCGCAATATTATCAAACCCCGTATCTGTATCCCCAATACTCGCATCTAAAATATGGCGCACTTGCCCAATGCGAATGGTTGGATCTTTCTGCCAATCCAGATGTGTTCCCATCACAATAATTGGTGCATCAAAACCTGGCTTTGATATTTGAGATATTAATACAACCCGTTGTTCTGCATCACCAGAAGGTAAATTAATTACTTTAGATTTATCAATTTTATATTTTGATAAAATTCCTACACCGTACTCTCCACCATCAAAATCTAATGCCTTACCAAAAGCAAAATCCATCTTATTGGCTTTAGCTATTTCTGAGCTATAGTCATTTGTGGTGTATGAGGGGAAAAGAGGGTGGCGTATCCTGTTGATTGTTTCCTCCAAGAAATAATTAACAGTAGAGCGATACGCCATGACAAATATTACCCTGAATGTTCTTTCACAACCAGATGAAACTGGCACTGATGTGCTAACTGCTTTATTGCGTAATGGTGCTCGTCAGCTCATTGCGCAAGCAGTTGAAGTAGAGCTGCAGCAACTGCTGCAAGCTCATGAAGAACTGCGTTTACCCGATGGCCGCAAAGCTGTGGTGCGTAACGGCTATTTGCCTGAGCGCAGCATCCAAACGGGCATTGGCGATGTTGATATCAAGGTGCCAAAAGTGCGTGATCGTAGCGGCTCTGGTATTCGTTTTACCAGCGCACTGCTACCGCCATACCTCAAGCGTGCCCGCAGCGTTGAAGAGTTATTACCGTGGCTGTATCTCAAAGGTATTTCCACTGGAGACTACCAAGAAGCCCTTGCAGCCTTGCTGGGTGAGAATGCCAAAGGTCTGTCAGCTAACACCATTTCCAGGCTCAAGGAACGCTGGATTGATGAGCACCGAGAGTGGCGACAGCGCGATTTGAGTGACAAGCGCTACGCGTACCTTTGGGTTGACGGTATTTACAGCAACGTCCGCCTCGATGACCGTTTGTGCTTGCTGGTGGTGATGGGCGTGACAGAGCATGGCCGCAAGGAACTGATTGCTGTTGAAGAAGGCTATCGCGAGTCCGAAGCCAGCTGGCTTGAGCTGCTGAATGGCCTGGTTGCGCGTGGGCTTACGACCTGCCCAAAGCTGGCAACAGCTGACGGCGCTCTGGGCTTCTGGAAGGCTCTGAGCAAAGTATACCCGCAGACCAAACAGCAACGTTGCTGGGTGCATAAGACGGCCAATGTGCTCAACAAACTGCCCAAGGCAGTGCAACCCAAAGTAAAAGAAGCACTGCATGATATCTGGATGGCAGAGACGCGTGAGAAGGCTCATAAAGCCTTTGATATAGCGCTGGAAAGGTTTACTGCTAAGTACCCACGCGCAATGGAATGCTTAGCTAAAGACCGTGAGAGCATGTTGGCTTTCTACGATTTTCCAGCAGAACATTGGGTGAGTATACGCACCACCAACCCAATTGAATCTGCCTTCGCTACAGTACGTTTAAGAACCAGCAAAACCCGCAACTGCGGTTCAAGAAACACAACCCTAGCAATGGTTTATAAATTGCTGCAATCAGCGCAGAAGCGCTGGAACCGCCTGAAAGGATTTCAACTGCTAACCCTCGTGGTCAATAACGTTAAATTCCAAGACGGCGAACAAGTAATGGAGCAGTCAGACAGGAAAACCGCCTGATGCTCGTACACCAGATTTGACCATAACTCCTATTTCTTCTAGCTGGTGAACTTTTTTACTGCGAGCGGTTTTATTATCAATTTCAGTTAAAACAATCACGTCAGCATCTATTTTCGCAATCGCCTTATTTAGCTCATCAAGATTACTGACATCTGGTGACAACTCATTTTTACCAATGTTATACGTTGCGACTTTAATGGTCGGCTTGTTCGAAGTGTAAACTTTATTCGGAGTTCCTCCATCCTGTACTTTCAGAATTTCGGAACCCGACATTGTTGCCATCGCACCACAAGAAACTAGAATTGTGGTGGAAATAACTGTTTTTAGTAATTTCATTGTTTTCCCCTGTTAATGACTAATACAACAGAATAGTGCAAGTATTTAATAAAATTCTCGCGGAGCTAACCCCCGTTAACTTGCAGTTTTCATACATTAACAGAGAATAAAAAAGATATAGTGACCCAGTCTACAATCTTATTTCGAGAGAAAAAAAAACATCTTTTTGACCGTCAAAATAGAGAGCTATCGCACTCCTATTCACTTAAGGATAAGCAAGAAATTCAAGAAAACGTGATCAACATACGATAAATTATATTTCACGCACTTTGTCTTGCTTCAAATTTATATGGGAAAACAACCCCTTCTTTACGTTCAACAAAGTCACAATCGACATCTGCAAGCCATTTTTGTAGCCTTTTCGCTGTTTCTCGTGCCATTTTACTGTAATCAATTCGCACAGATGTCAGTGACGGATGGATATGATCACAATTTGAAGTACCTTCAACACAAGCAATTGCTAACATTTTTGGTATCTGAATTAAACGTCTTTGGCACTCAAAAATGACACCAAGTGCAATCATTTCATGACTGCAAATCACAGCTTCAAGCTCAGGTTGGCGGGTCAACATCTCACTAATTGCCTGACGACCAAAATCCATCGTTGCGACATACGGAGTTGTAATACTTTGATCTGCACTTTGGTTATACGCCAGCATCGCTCGGTTCCAGCCACTTAATTGCTGACTTTGCATTTTACTGTCCATTTGAGCACCAATATAACCTATCTTCTTATACCCTTTTTGTAACATATAGTTGGTTAAAAAATTAACCGCATCTCCAACGTTACTTTTTATGTTCAACGTGACTGGATGATTAGATTCCCCCGCAACACTGACTACAGGGATATCTAAATTCTTCAAATAATTTGAAACGCTTTCTGAGTTTATCGCCCCAAAAACAATCAAAGCTGCGGGGTTACTCTGCAATAATGTCGATAAAACCTCAGACTCTTTTTTTTGCTGGTAATCATGGCTACCAATAACAACTTGATAACTATTTTTGTTCAGTGCTTCTTGTAAAGATTGCAGAAAAACTGAACTGGCATTATCACGCAAAGACGGAATTAAAACAGCAACGGTACGGCTTTGGCCTGACGCTAAAATACCTGCCGCGGAATTAGGTATATAACCAAGTTCTTCAACAGCAGCATTAATTTTTTCACGTAACTTATCAGACACTAATTCGGGTGTACGCAAAGCCCTAGATACCGTCATGGACCCAACGCCTGCGAATTTTGCGACGTCCTGCAACGTGACTCGCCCTGTATTTTTTCTTTTTCGTATTTTTTGCATGTAATACTTTTACTTAGCCTAAACTGATTATTAACCCTAAGGTTATTGATCTTTGATGGTCAATTTTCATTCGAATCAAGCATGTTTTTTGCTTTTTCTCATGTTCTAGATTAAATGCGCTAAAAATAGCCAATATGGTTCTATTAAATCTAAAGAAACAGTCAATATCACCAGTCCTAGTTAACTTACCACAGGTTGAATTTGTTAATCAGCTGAGAAGTGTGTTCATTTCATATTTGCTCGCTATATTTTTTTAAAATGATAGCGCTATCACGAAAATGAAAGATTCAACTAGATAGCGCTACCATAGAACACTACTATTCATTCAACCATTACAAAGATAATAATTTCACTCTACCAGGAGCAACCCGATGCTAACGACATTACTGACCCCTAACGTCATTCAAGTCGTCGACAGTGCCAATAATTGGCAAGAAGCGATAAAAATCGCCTGTAATCCATTAATTAATAATAAGTTCATCGAGCCAAGATATATTGATGCAATAATTCAATCACACGAAAAAATCGGCCCTTACTATGTATTAGGCCCAGGTATTGCCATGCCGCATGCACGTCCAGAAGACGGAGTAAACCAATTATCTCTTGGGTTAACCGTTATCAAACAAGGTGTTGAATTTGGCTCCGATGGCAATGACCCAATCAAATTATTAATTGTACTAGCAGCCACTGATAGCAATAGCCATATTGGTGCTATCGCGAAACTCGCAGAACTATTTGATAATCAAGACGATGTAGATAACATCATGCAATCAGAAAACGTAGATGACATTCTAAAAATCATCGCTAAATACGAATAAGCTAAATATTAAGGTAAACATTATGAAAATTACTGTTGTTTGTGGAAATGGTTTAGGTACTAGTTTGATGATGGAAATGAGCATCAAAAATATCTTAAAAGATTTGCAAGTTAATGCAGATGTTGACCATGTTGATCTAGGCTCAGCAAAAGGCACTGTGAGTGATATCTTTGTTGGTACAAGCGATATTGCTGAACAATTAGTCGCTCAACAAGTTGGTGGCGAAATCGTTGCTCTCGAAAATATGATTGATAAAGTTGCAATGAAAGAACGTCTCACCATTGCTTTACAAAAACTCGGCGCGATGTAAGCGGAGGCACTATGTCATTTTTTCGTTTTCTGATGCAGGATGTTTTATCTGAACCAGCCATTCTTGTTGGTCTAATCGCACTTATTGGTTTGATCGCACAGAAAAAACCCGTCACTGAATGCATTAAAGGCACCATTAAAACCATAATGGGTTTTGTGATCTTAGGCGCTGGTGCTGGCTTAGTTGTCAGCTCTTTAGGTGATTTTTCCGCTATTTTCCAACATGCTTTTGGTATTAATGGTGTGGTACCAAATAACGAAGCTATTGTTTCTATTGCACAAAAAAGCTTCGGTCGTGAAATGGCAATGATTATGTTCTTTGCGATGCTAATCAATATCTTGATTGCTCGCTTAACACCATGGAAATTTATATTCCTCACTGGGCATCATACGTTATTCATGTCCATGATGATAGCAGTTATCTTAGCTACCGCTGGAATGGAAGGAACTCTATTAGTCACTGTTGGCTCACTGATTGTTGGCTTTTGTATGGTATTTTTCCCAGCAATTGCCCACCCTTACATGAAAAAAGTGACAGGTTCAGATGATGTTGCGATTGGGCATTTTTCAACGATTTCTTATGTCCTAGCAGGGTTCATTGGAAGCAAATTCGGTAATAAAGAACATTCAACAGAAGACATGAATGTCCCGAAAAGCTTACTATTTTTAAGAGATACACCTGTCGCTATCTCTTTCACCATGTTCATTATTTTTATCATTACATGCTTATTCGCAGGCGGTGATTTCGTTCGCGAAGTCAGTGGTGGTAAGAATTGGTTCATGTTCTCATTAATGCAATCCATTACATTTGCTGCAGGCGTATACATTATTCTGCAAGGTGTACGTATGGTTATTGCAGAAATCGTCCCTGCGTTTAAAGGTATCTCAGACAAATTAGTCCCTAATGCGAAGCCTGCTTTAGACTGCCCAGTGGTATTCCCATATGCACCAAACGCCGTATTAGTCGGATTTTTAAGTAGTTTCGCTGCCGGTGTTTTGGGAATGTTCGTTCTGTATGCATTAAATATGACGGTTATTATTCCAGGCGTTGTACCGCATTTCTTCGTAGGTGCTGCTGCCGGTGTTTTTGGTAATGCAACAGGCGGTCGTCGTGGAGCTATCTTGGGTGCATTTGCTCAAGGGCTGCTTATTACCTTCCTACCAGTATTCCTATTACCTGTTCTTGGGGATATTGGTATTGCTAATACTACATTCAGTGACGCTGACTTTGGCGCAATCGGAATTTTATTAGGCATTATCGTCCGCTAAAACAGAACTCCCCATGGCAAATTTGCTAGTGGGGAGTTTTTTTACAACGCCCCTACTTTCCCAACCAAGCACCATCCCTAAATAAGAATTCCTGTAATAAAATTAAATCATCAGGTGTTACGTGGATCATACCTTCACCAGGAACATCAATTTCTGCAATCATAAATAGAGCCAACGTGGTTAATGACGGCAATATGAGTATCAACCAATTTTTCCCTTTTGTCCCGCGTATATTGTAACCAATAAGAATATTTGAACAGATAGCAAAAAAGATCAGTAAAAACCAAGTTGCATTTGGAATTTGGTGTCGCCAACTTGCCATCGTTTTTTGTTGAGAAAGATAAAGGTCGCTAAATGCACTGAGTACAGAAGCCACAATAGGGTTTGGTGTTTGACTTGCTTCTTTTACCGCGATTTCCCATAATTGACTCTGCTTTTCCAAAGAAGTCATCCGCCATTGGTTATTTTCGTCACTGATACCTGACTTAAAAAACTCAATCCGAGCTTCCAAGTATTGTTGAATAAGCTGAGAGGCTTTTCCTCTATCATCAGTGCTCAATAACTGTGCTCTCTGATATGCCGTACCAATAGCAATAGCTTCATTTTCTTCTGTTTGCTGACGGTTGTTATAGCCATTAATCGAAATTGATAAAACAAACCCTATCAATAAACCCAATAAAGATAAAATCGCCCCTAAAATAATTTTAGCTTCATCATCCGTCGCTTCTTCGTGGGCTGATTTACGCTTAAAAATATATTTACCAACGTAGGCAGAAATAACTAACAAGATAAATGTGATAACAAATAAAAGAATGGAATCGATTGGAGAATCATTGATCAACTCAGAAATATTAAACATCGTATAAACTCATGAAATTTATTTCCTGATGATATAACACAACTGCAATACAATTATCTAGACAGTACTATTTTTTTGCTAAATTTCAGATAATAACAACAATCAGGCATCATAATACGACATCCAATTAGCTAACAATAAAGCACAACCCCCCTAATACAGAATTCACTCACTATATTTACCTTAAGTTGATTATCAAAATATATTTTCATTACATTTTTTCGAAATAACCCCTAATTTTCATGATTAAATCAGGTGAGTTCTCATCCAATATATCAATATGGTGCCGTTTAAATAGTGCAGCACAGACACCCATACCGACTTTTAAAGTGCCATCAAACTGACCATTATAGATATGCTGACTACCGCACGAGGGGCTATTACTTTTGAGTACAACTAATCTCACATTCATTAATTGAATTTTTTCTAAAGCAATATACGCACCACGAATAAATTCTTGAGTGACATCGATATTATCGCTTCCGACCACACTAGCTCGCCCAGCGAGTACATCATCACCATTTCCCCCCATTATTTCTGCAGATGCTCTCGGTGTTGGTAACCCGCCAAAAACTTCAGGACAAATACTGATGACCAGACCATCCTCATAGAGTTTTTTCAAAGGAGTATATAGTTGATGCTTCCCATCATACCTTACACAATACCCTAACAAACAAGCGCTTACTGCAATCATAACTAATCCTATTAATAGACCTGACTTTTTAAGGTATTTTTCATGGTTATATTAGACAATAAGTTTACAAAATACTTCGCGCTAATAGTGCTCGTAGAACAAATAAAAACGCTTACAGCTTCATAGATCTGTAACTTGTGGCTGTTTACACCCATAACGCGGACTAAACTTATCTTAGTTTATTGACAATTAAAACGGAGACCTGTATTGTCCTTGTTTATAAATAGATGCTTAGGAAATTTAAATAAATGGCACACATTACTGTCAGTGTTGAATATGGTATCCATTGTCTACTTTGGTTTGTTGATAATCCCGAACGCTCTCTTAGCAGTAGAGAACTTGCAGAGCTACAAGGCATCTCTCCAAGTTTTCTAGCAAAAATTTTACCTCGGTTAGAAAAAGCAGGGATCGTGAGTTCGAATGAGGGAATTAGAGGTGGATATCGATTAGCATTACCCCCTGAAAAAATCACATTTCTATCTATAATTGATGCTATAGAAGGTTATAAACCGCTTTTCGAGTGCCAGGAAATACGACGCCGCTGTGCTGTTTTCGAAGAAAATGGTCTACCACAATGGGCCATTTCAGGTACCTGCTCCGTACATAAAGTCATTCTTCAAGCCGAAAATGCCATGAGAGATGTATTAGCTAACCAAACCCTCGCTGATGTGGCGCAGCGTCTATGTCAAATCGCCCCTAATAGTTTTTATAGAGATGTAAACTCATGGATGGATCAAAAAATTGAAGCTAGAACAGTGCGTTCGAGCAAAGGAGGTCGTGGTAAAACATAACATATAATCCGATAACCATAAATTATATCGTTTGTACCTAATTTTAATAACATCTTCACTGGTGCGGTTTTTTATTATTTAAAATTTGCAACTGAGCATTTAAAGTTAAACTCCAAAGGAATTCAATAATGACAGCTAAAATTGTTATTGCAGGATCTGGTTTTGCTGGCTTCTGGGCAGCTATTTCAGCAATGCGGGTAATTTCACAAGAAAATAAAGAAAATAGCATCAAAGTTATTTTAATTTCACCAAGACCGAATCTCACTATACGGCCGCGTTTATATGAAGCAAAGCTGGATAATATATCCCCTGATATTTCAAAGCAGCTAGCTGCCGTCGGTGTTGAATATATTGCAGGTGAAATCCAGAATATCGATACAGATGCAAAGTTATTAACCGTTAATCTAGCTAATGGCAACCAAACTACGTTAGTCTATGAGCGCTTTATTCTGGCAACTGGTAGCCAATTAAATGTACCTCCCGTTCCTGGATTTGATAGGTATGGCTTTGATGTTGATTCATTAGAAACTGCACATCGTCTTGAAACACATTTACAAGCACTAAAGAACAAACCGGAAACTTTAGCTAGAAATACCGTTGTTGTCGTCGGTGGAGGATTAACAGGCTTAGAAAGTGCTGCTGAAATGCCAGCCCGACTAAAAGCAATTCTTGGTGAAACAACAGAGGGCCGAGTATTTATAATTGACTCAGAATCCACTGTGGGAGCAGGAATGGGAGCCGAAATTTCACCTGTAATTCAACAAGCTCTAACTGAATGCGGCGTTGAATTGCGTGCAGGATTACGCGTCAAAGCAATAAGTCATGATGGAGTTACTCTGTCAAATGGTGAATACATAGAGTCAAATACTGTCGTATTGGCGACAGGAGTAAAAGCGAGTTTTCTAACAGAACAGATTCGTGGTGAACGTGACGCTAGTAATAGGATTATCTCGGATAATTATTTACACGCACAAGCTGTCTCAAATGTTTTTGTAGCAGGAGATACTGTCAAAGCTCCCACAGATAATCAAGGAAATCATAATTTAATGACTTGCCAACATGCTCTAAGTTTAGGTCGTGTTGCAGGGTATAATGCAGCAGCTGAGCTATTAGGTCTTCCATTACACCCTTATAGTCAACCTAAATATGTAACTTGCCTTGATTTAGGGGCTTGGGGTGCTCTTTATACCGAAGGTTGGCATAGGAAAATACATCATATTAAACAGGAAGGAAAAAAGATAAAGCAAGAAATTAATACCAAGTGGATATATCCACCTGAGTTAGAAAAAAATGAGTTATTTGCTATCGCTGCTCCGGATTATGTCATCGTTCCTTGAGATAAAGATAAAAATTAATATATTCAAATAAATCAGAGTAACCACATAAAAATACAATGAGTATGATTTGTATTGCTTTGTATCGTTTATTTTTTAATACTAATACATAACTAAATATTAATAAGGTTTCAATATGCATATTAAAAAAGTTATATTTGCTTTTTCATTAATTACTTTTGGGGCTGTATCTCAGGCCCAAGTTATTAATAATAATAATCCTTTAAAATATAGGCATTTTAAAACAGATTATACTACTATGCTCGAACTAGCGAATAAAGAACGCTTACCTTGGAGAGTCTTCTATGAAAGTCCTAGCGAGGGCGCCAATGCCGAATGGTTTGATGCCGTAAAGCAGGGAGATTTAGATAAAGTAAAACAGATGGTTACTGAGGGGCAAGATATAGAAGCCAAAGACACTGGTAGCTTAGACCAAACGGCTCTTGGATGGGCGGCCTTTATTGGCGATGAAGCAATGGTTGATTATCTTATCTCGCAGAATGCTAATCTTTGGGCAACCGATACAGGTGACGTATATAATGTACTAAAATCAGCGGTGCTTGGTAATAATGTCAATGTTGTAAAAAAAATTCATCATCTAATGAAAAATGAAGTAGATTTGAATAATCAACAAATTGAAAGTGATGGTGAAACATTAGTCATGATAGCCGCGAGTAATAATAGAATGGAAACGGTTAAATATTTATTATCGCAAGGAGCAGATATTAACCGGAGCACAACGACTGATGATGTAACCATGTTTTCTTATGACCAAAGTGCATTAACTTATGCATGTAAGAATAATCTTCCAGAAATGCAAAAATTCCTTATTGATAATGGAGCTCTAAATCATCGTACTGGTAAACCATCTTGTGATTGATTTATAGAAATATAGGGTAATAACAGAAAATTTTGCGTCAATCATGTAAAAATTATTTTCAGTAGCTCAAGAAAAGTATGTATTGTTAACATTCCTATGCATTTAAGTGAATATTCTAAAAAAGATATTGTATCACTTAGCATAATAAAAAGAGAGTATTGAGCGTACCCTTCCATAAATTGAATGGCCTGATTCCGGTTCAATATCGAAATCAGGCCTTATAACCCGTTGACTAAAAGTGCATAACCTTATGTGGTCACCTCAAGCTTAATAGAACGAGCTTTAACTGCGGTAATTCTTTTAATTAATATTACTGGCTATTACGCATATCCATAATCATTTTACCATCGTAATCTGCACCAACAACAATATTAGGTACCTCACCTTTATATTTATGAGCTTTAATCTGCTCAATCTCTAACTGTTTCCAATTGATCATTTCATGGGTAATAGTACGTTGCAATATCGCATTCGCTTCAGCTTCTTTCTGAGCAGCATACAATTTTGCATCTGCTTCTTGGCGCATCGCAAATGAACTTGCTTGTGCGTTACGTTCTCTGGCGATGGCTTGTTGTTCAGCAGACTCTCTTTCCGCTTCAGCAATAACAACCTTTTTCTGAGCTAATTCACGCTCTTTTTCTGCCTCTGCTTTTGCTTGGTTGATTTGCTCTTGGCGCATTTTGGTATTAACCACTTGCTCTTGTACAACCTCAGGCAAAGTAATATCTTGGATCATGATTTCTTTTATTGTATAGCCATAAGGAGAAGCATACCCTTGAATAGCATCACGAATAGATTCTTGTAATTTTCTTTGTGTATCTGCAGTATAAAGATCTTGTGCATTAGCAACATCTTTACCAAATTCTAAAATCGTTGAGATCAGCTTTTGGCGTACATATTTATCTAAAGCTTCGCTTTCTGTACCACCATTAATACGTAATACAGGAGCTTTCGCACCATCAAATTGAAGCATTACCGTAATATCAACAATAGATTTTAATTTATCTTGCGAAGGTACTCTTAGCTCTTTTAGTGATACTCGAATATCTTTTGTTGAGTACGTATCAAATGTTGTAAACGGATTAATTGGAAAATGTAAACCTGCATCATAAGCAACTGGGTCGACTTTTCCTAAAAATGTCCCCACCTTAACCGAGCCATCTTGTACAATAGTATATGAATTGATCCCTACGAGACCAATAACTAGAAGTAATGCAGCACCGACAACCAATTTAATCATTGATTTAAATTGCATGAGTTAATCCCTATCAAATTAATAATTATAATAAAGCGCCTTATTGTCACCACTTATTTTCTAACTACAAGTCTAATAATCCTAAATTTAAAAGCACTAAATCTGCTGTTTCTATTTTGGTAAAAATGAATCGCTGAGCCATTACAGATAATTTTGTTATAAACCTAGTTTTATCCTTTTAAATTATTAGTGCTTATTTTCAATCATAAAACACAGGTATGATTATTTATAATCACTCTCTCGATCAGTTTAAATAACATTCACTCCATCAAAAAGCCAAATTTGTATTATTTTAAGCCAATATAATGATAAAAATTAGAACATAGTTTCAATTAATGGTAAATGGAATTATTGCGATCTTGATCACTGTTGTTTTTAATTGATTAAATATAATCATAATGACTAAAATAAATCATGGCGGAGAAAACCATGCAAATAAAAAAATCGATTGAACGTATACCTGGTGGCATGATGGTTGTGCCATTAGTACTCGGTGCCCTAATCAACACCTTTGCTCCTCAAGCCCTCGAAATCGGTGGCTTTACAACATCACTGTTTAAAAATGGTGCCCCTGCTCTTATTGGTGCATTCTTGCTTTGTATGGGTGCAGGAATTAGTTTTAAAGCGGCGCCACAAGCTTTATTACAAGGAGGTACAATTACCTTAACAAAACTAGTCGTTGCGA
The DNA here is from genome assembly GCF_033681625.1 of Providencia sp. PROV109. Taxonomy (NCBI): domain Bacteria; kingdom Pseudomonadati; phylum Pseudomonadota; class Gammaproteobacteria; order Enterobacterales; family Morganellaceae; genus Providencia; species Providencia sp. PROV109. Next base: position 1,975,794 of record NZ_CP096320.1, on the reverse strand, counting down.
TTGCTCTTGGTCTAGGCGTCGATTATCTCTTTGGAATGGAAGGGATTTTTGGTTTAACTGGTGTTGCAATTATTGCAGCAATGAGCAATTCAAATGGTGGCTTATATGCCGCTTTAGTTGGGGAGTTTGGTAATAAACGAGACGTTGGTGCTATCTCAATTTTATCTCTTAATGATGGGCCTTTCTTTACCATGATTGCGCTAGGCGCAGCTGGTATGGCAAATATCCCTTTAATGGCATTAGTTGCAGTTCTTGTTCCGTTAATTGTTGGCATGATCTTAGGAAATCTAGACCCACATATGCGCGATTTTCTAACAAAAGGTGGGCCAATATTAATTCCTTTCTTCGCTTTTGCACTAGGCGCAGGGATCAACTTAGAAATGCTATTACAAGGTGGACTCGCAGGTATCTTGCTCGGTGTGCTGACTACGTTTGTTGGCGGCTGGTTTAATATTCGAGCAGACCGTCTAGTAGGAGGCTCAGGTATCGCAGGCGCTGCTGCCTCAAGTACCGCAGGAAATGCTGTAGCAACACCACTCGCTATCGCACAAGCCGACCCATCCTTAGAGGCTATCGCGCTTTCTGCTGCTCCTTTGATTGCTGCATCCGTGATCACCACCGCTATTCTAACCCCTATCCTGACCTCTTGGGTTGCTAAACGCCAACAAGCAAGACAACCCCAACAAACTGAAGAGTAAGGAGTTATTTATGAAACTATTAGTTATTGCGGATGACTTTACAGGGGCAAATGATACCGGTGTTCAATTTGCTAAAAAGCATGCGCGCACAGAGATACTTCTTGATAATACACAAAAACATTCTTGGTTTGCTGATGTCGTTGTGCTTAATACAGAAAGTCGTGCATTAAATGCACAAGTTGCTTCAGAAAACCTACGAAATAGCCTGAAACCTTTTTTATCTCAGAAGGATAAACCTGTCATTTATAAAAAAATTGACTCAACATTTCGCGGTAATATCGGGGCAGAAATAGAGACAATTATGTCAGAAACAGGCTTAAAACTTGCTATTGTTGCCGCAGCTATTCCTGCGGCAGGACGTGTAACGTTAAATGGTGAATGTCTCGTTCATGGAAAAGCACTTATTGAAACTGAATTTGCTTCTGACCCTAAAACACCAATAGTTTCATCACGTATCCAAACTATTCTCCATCAGCAGACTACCCTGCCCGTTATTGAAGTGAATCTAGACCAAATACGTTCAGGGCGATTCGCAACATGGTTACAAGCACAAGCGCCAACGCAAGGCAGTATCATCGTCACGGACGCTGAAAATGATGAAGATTTAGCACTAATTGCTGAAGCCGTATTTTCAATAGATCGACCTTGCCTACTCGTTGGAGCTGCGGGCTTTGCAAATGCATTGCCTGAGAATATTTTCATGGATAAAAAGCAAGGGCTACCGTTATTTATTGTCGCTGGCTCAATGAGCAGCGCAACAATTGAACAGGTAAACTATGCACAAACACATTGTGATGCCAGTGTCATTGATGTTGATGTCACACAAGTACTTGCAGCCACTACACAAGATAACTACATGGCTGCGCTCATCAAAGAAATTAGTCAAACATTAAACCAACAAAAACACACCATCATACGAACCAGCCGAGATGTGCAAGATAGGCATCATATTGATGACCTATGCAATACCTACGGTATGACTCGTAATGAATTGGGGAAAAATATCAGCGACTTTATTAGTTTGCTGACCTTAAATACGCTGTCTGTTGCCAGCATCGGGGGACTTTTTTTAACAGGTGGAGATATTGCGATTGCGGTTGCCAATACTTTGGGAGCAAAAGGTTATCGAATTCAATCTGAGGTACTGCCATGTATACCTTGTGGCACTTTTATTGACAGTGAAATTGATGACTTACCCGTGATCACCAAAGCGGGAGGGTTTGGTCAAATAACCACTTTATGCGAAGCCATCAAATATATTGAGGAAATTTATTGTGAAAAATAATGTTGTTGCTATTACCATGGGAGATCCTGCAGGTATTGGCCCAGAAATTATCGTCAAATCCCTTGCAGAAGGTGAACTGGCAGGAGCCTCTGCCGTTGTTATCGGTTGTGCATCAACAATGCAGCGATTAATTAAATCAGGGGTAGTTCCTCAGATAAAAATCAATGTGATACAAAATATCAAAGAAGCTCAATTTTCAGCGGATACCATCAATATTATTGATGAACCCCTAGCCGACCCTAGCGCACTTATTGCGGGGAAGGTCCAAGCTCAAGCTGGTGACTTAGCATTTCGTTGTATTAAACGTGCGACTGAACTAGCTCTCGCAGGTGAAGTGAAAGCGATTGCCACTGCACCTTTAAATAAAGAAGCATTGCACCTTGCTGGGCACAACTACCCAGGTCACACTGAACTACTTGCCCAGCTAACCAATACCAAAGATTATGCCATGGTGCTTTATACCGAAAAATTAAAAGTCATCCATGTCACAACACATATTGCATTGCGTAAATTTTTAGATACATTAAATAGCGAGCGTATCATAACCGTGTCTCGTATCGCATCAGACTTTTTAAAACGCGTTGGCTATGAAAAACCACGTATTGCGATCGCAGGCGTTAATCCTCATGCTGGGGAAAATGGTTTATTTGGTGATGAAGAAATCGTATATTTACAACCAGCTATAGAACAGGTAAGGTCTGAAGGTATTAATGTTTATGGCCCTTGTCCTCCAGATACTGTATTTTTACAAGCCTATCAAGGGCAATATGATATGGTCGTTGCCATGTATCACGACCAGGGTCATATTCCTTTGAAATTATTAGGTTTTTATGATGGTGTTAATATCACTGCGGGCCTTCCGTTCTTGCGCACTTCAGCCGATCACGGAACCGCATTTGATATTGCTTGGACGGGTAAAGCAAATCCTGAAAGTATGGCCATCTCACTTAAACTTGCGATGAATGTAGTATAACTAATGAGCACAATGGATAGATTAGATTTAATACTTGAGTATCTTAAACAGCATAACCTCGTCACTGTTGAAGAACTAGTACAAGCATTATCCGTGTCAGCGGCCACTATCCGGCGTGATCTCATTAAACTTGATGAAACTGGGGTTATCTCTCGCACGCATGGCGGTGTAACCCTAAACCGTTTCATTCCTGTTCAGCCCACTACGTCCGAAAAAAACCAGCGTAATCTAAGAGAGAAACGGGCTATTGCGAAAGCGGCAGCCCGTTTAATTGAACCAGGTAGCACGGTTCTACTTGATGCAGGAACAACCATGCTTGAGCTAGCGCGAGAGCTCACTCATATGCCCCTGCGTGTTATCACCTCTGACCTCCATATTGCCCTTTTTCTTTCTGAATTTAAACAAATTGAAGTCACAATTGTTGGTGGAAGAATTGACGATAGTAGCCAATCTTGTATTGGTGAGCATGGGCGTGTTTTATTACGTAGCATTTATCCTGATATCGCATTCATTAGTTGTAACTCTTGGAGTTTAGAAAAAGGAATTACAACACCAACAGAAGAAAAAGCAGGTCTAAAACGTGACCTAATAACAAATGCTACACGCTCTGTTATGCTTGCTGATAGTAGTAAATACGGTAAATGGTCATTATTTCGTGTCGCTCAAATAGACGAATTGACAGATATTATTACAGATAACCAACTTCCACTCGATATTCAGCAAAAATTTATAGATTCTTGTCGTACTAATCTAATATTGGTTTCCACAAATGCCACTTAATGCTATTGAACTTGATTTCTTTATAAAATAAAGTAGCTCAACCTTCCAACCAAACCGCACCAAACATTGCATTTCATCTGACAACAAAATATGTAAGGAACCCCCATGAGCGAACTGAGATTAGCTTATAACAATTTATCACCTGAAGCTTATAAAGGGCTTATTGAATGCAAAAATGCATTGGATAAAAGCGGGTTAGGTAAAGAACTAATAGAGCTTGTTTATTTAAGAGTTTCACAAATCAATGGCTGTGCATTTTGCCTAGATATGCATGCAAGCTCATTACGTTCAAATGGTGTCAGTAACAAAAAAATAGACACACTCGCTGGCTGGCAGGTTAGTCATCATTTTAATTCATTAGAGCGCGCTGCATTAGCTTGGACCGAAGCTGTCGTTAATATAGCTACCAGTGGTACATCAGATGCTCTCTTTAATGAATTAAAATACCATTTTTCTGATGAACAAATTTCTGATTTAACTATCGCTATTGGTTTAATGAGTGCCTTTAACCGTATAGCAATAGCACTGAGACAATAGTAAAAATTTGTATAAAAAAAGCTTGCTACCTTTATGGCAGCAAGCTTGTAAATTCTACTTTTAACACTATTTTTCTTCATCACGTAATGTTAAAACTTCATACCCATCTTTAGTGACTAATACCGTATGTTCAGATTGAGCAGATAATTTTTTATCTCTTGTTACGACCGTCCAACCATCTTTCTTTGTTTTAATTTTCATCCCACCCTGGTTAATCATTGGCTCTATCGTAAATGTCATTCCTTCTTTTAATTCAACCCCTTTCCCTCGTACGCCGTAATGAAGAACTTGCGGATCTTCATGCATTTCACGGCCAATACCATGCCCACAATATTCGCGTACGACACTGTAACCTTTAGATTCCGCATAATGTTGAATAGCGGAACCAATATCACCCAATGTCGCACCCGGTTTAACTTGTTTTATTCCTTCCCACATAGCAGCATAAGTATCTTTAACTAATTTACGTGCTAGTGGTGAAGCTTCTGGCATTACATACATTTTACTTGAATCAGCGATAAAGCCATTTTTCTCTAGCGTAATATCAACGTTAATGATGTCTTTTGCTTTTAAAATTTCATCTGTTTTTGGAACACCATGACAAACGACTTCATTCAACGATGTATTCAAAACATATTGGTAGCCATATTGCCCTTTACTAGCAGGCCTTGCTTGTAATTCATTAACGATATAGCTTTCAACTTTATCATTAATCTCCATTGTGGAAATACCCGGTACAATAAATGAATCCAACATCTTAAAAACGCTAGCCAAAAGTCGTCCAGACTCACGCATCAGTTCAATTTCTTCTGCTGTTTTAATTGTAATATTATTCATGAACTTTTCCTTTTAATTCAATTGACTCTTTTTCTAACATTTCATTGACTAACATAGTAAATGTCTTATTCGGGTTTAGTTCAGCTTGCATACCAATTTTAATCCAAAACTCTGCCTGTGAATTAATCGAACGGGACATAACCTGGCTCGCATGACGCAGATAATCATGCAATTCATCTGAAATTTTTACGATACCCAAAGCAACCTCAACAATATGATGTGTATACAAATCATGTATAGATCATATAACAGGAAGATGATGATTCAAAGCATTCACGTTTTGTATAGCACAAAGCGCATGAAAAACAGCCCATAAATACTACTTTAAGTTGCTTAAGTTGATTCCGCCGTCAAAGTATTTGAATCGTTGATCCGCTATCATAAATTCCGAAAAATGTAATGATTATACGTAAATTAGCATTATTTTGATTAACTCGGCCATGTGCTGGTTTAACTGCCGTACTATTAATAAACTAATGATCCGATTACAACATGAGCTCAATAAATAAAAGCTGGAGAAAAACATGTATAATAAAATTTTAGTTCCTATTGATATAACAGAAAAAAGCTTAGCACATTTAGTTATGGCCCATATTCAATACCTTGCTGAATATGAAAAAGCACATATTCATTTTTTGGCAATTATTCCTACTGTTCCTTTCTATACCACAATGGGATTTGGTTTTGCTGAAAAAGCGGATAGTGAACAAGAAAACGTCACGAAGCAGCTCGCTGAAATAATTAAAGAATTTAATATTCCAAATGATAAATACAGTGCTCAAGTTTTAATGGGGACACCAAGAGATGAAATCTTACGTGTTGCAGAGGAAATTTCTGCTGATTTAATCGTTATTGGGTCAAGGCGCCCAGGTATGTCCACATACTTTTTAGGTTCAACAGCATCAATGGTTATTCAAAATTCAAAAATTTCTGTTTTGACTGTCCGATAGCCGCTATTAATTATAGTAATCTAGGTAGCCTATTATTGGGTTACCTTGTTTTTTCGTGTTAATCTTACATACATGGATTATTCACTCCACTAAGCTATGTATTGCAGATTTATTTTTCACTCAAGGAATGTAATGAAAAAACACTTACTCTGGATCAGTATTAGTATCAATATAATTTTAGCTATCGCTTTAATTACAGTTATCTACTCGTTTTTAAATATGAAAAATCAGGTGATGACTATAGTTGAGCAAGCAAAGTCAGGAAAGTATATCGAGCAAGTACAACAGCATACGAAACAACTTATTCCAAATACTCTTAATGAACTAAAAATCTTAGAAACGGGTGGCAACTCGTGTGACCAGTTTTATCAAAAAGTCGATGTAGTTATTGAATACTTACATAATAATCCAGAGATTATTGGAGCACAAACCTACACCGAACAATTATCTTCAGTAAAAATGGCCATTGATAAAACCCCGATTGTTTTAAAAAATAAAGCTTGTAAGAGTGGAGTTTCAAGTATTAATTATATCATTGAGGCACTACAACCGGATGAGCCATAATTGGCTCATTTATTAACAACATTAGAATGCTCAACATCCAACCAGCTGATAAACTGGGCTAAATATTTCAAAAATTCCTCATCAGCAAAAGGCTCTATACTTTGACGTAAAAAATAATTTATTTCATTTTGTCGTTCTGGATAATATTGAACGAATTTTTGTATATATTCAAATAATGTTTCTGGCCAGTCACTATCATTTTTCCAACGTAATATATTGGTGGAACGAATAAGCTTTCTCGATGCCGCCCGATATAATAACTTTAGCTCAGAGTCATCATGACAATGATTAATTTGGTCGATATAACCATTCAATACATTAACAAAATCGCCATTAACTGCTTCTGCTATTTCTCGCGAAGGAACAAATTGGCTAAAATGTGTTGCTAAGTCATCTCCATAAATGCAACGGCAATGATGCTTAATCCAATATCCCCAACTATATAGATTAACCTCACTCATCACATCCGTAAGAATACCAATATCAAAATCAATTTTGCTTACCTCAATGTGATTAACTGTTAATTGAACTTGTATTTCATTCAATCTGGTTGTTTCTAATTGAGTAAGGGCACCACATAATACAATGCATAGATCCAAATCTGATTGCTGTGGCTTCGCACAGCCTTTTGCAACACTACCATACACATAAATGCTATGGAGCTTGTCTTTTAATATGCAACTCAGCCAATAAATAGATTCTGTTATTATTGACTGAAATTCTGGTTGAAACGGCCTCTCTTCAGGAACAGAAATATACTTATAATCTTTTAACTTCATAACCACCTAACTCTCAAAAATAAGTGTTTCTGTTTGTACTAACCATTCATAGTAGCCAATAACCTCGCGACCATTTAACCAACGAGACAACATATCTAATATTAACATTACACTGACTTCTTGTTTTTCTTTCTGTGAATGATTATTTGGTAAATAATGAATTCTCTGCGCATAACACATATCTGGTGTTGATAGAGCAACGTTTAAATATTGCTCATTATATTCGCCAACCACTAAACCAATAGATAGAGGATGATTAATTGCTATATTTTGAGCTCTTTGCGCTAAAATTTTCAATGTTTGTTCCACGTCAGATGGCAAAATTTGACTGGAAGAAATAGCGATCCCCGCTGAATCTAATGTCCAACTTAACAGCCCTGCGCTAAATTGTTCACTGACTATTATTTGTAATTTCCTTTCTCTTAGGGATTTGCCAATTTTTTGCGCTAAACCTTCTGTCCCTTCAAATATCAAGTTGTCCCCTACTCCTTGCTTCACTAATTGCCAATCTCTTTCCATCAATTCTTTTTGTGACGCAGGTCCCGTTAGCTTTAATTCAATAATAGGCATTGAAGAACGATAGCCTAAAACACAGTTTTCAGGTAAAGGTAAGCTATCAAATTGCTTCGCAAGACTACTTTCACTACGGCCAAAACTGGTTAGGCGTAAACAAACTGGTGGCTCTGGCAATGTAAAATGTGCTCGTAACCTTGGCAAAATTTGCTCATTCACCATAACCTTAAATTCAGAAGGAACACCAGGAGTAAAAAAAATCAGACAATCATTCAAGACTAAAGAAAAGCCACAAGCCGTTCCTACAGGGTTATCAATTAATTCAGCATTTTCAGGGAGTAGTGCTTGTTTACGATTCGTTTCAGGCATAACCCGCCCTCTGGCAATAAAATAACGCTCCATGGCTTCAACCCACTGAGAATGTTCAACTAATGGAACTCCCGCAGCTTTAGCCGCCGCCAAGGCGCTTAAATCATCACTTGTTGGCCCAAGCCCGCCGTTAACAATGAGAATATCTGCAGATAAACTACGCTCAAGGAAAGTAGCGACTAAACAATCTAAATTATCACCAACCGTTGTTCTGCTACTCAAAGGGAGACCTTGTTGAAAAAAACAGTCTGCCAACCAAGCGGCATTTGTATCAATTATTTGTCCGTGTAAAACCTCATCGCCGGTACTCAACATTTCAACAACTAACATCTATGACTCCCTGATTATATAAATCACATTAACTGACTAAATTACCTTATTATCAAGATGACTAACATCAATTTTTATTCACCTAAGTTCCCCTTTTAAAATATCCAGAACTCATTAAAAATAAATGGTTTAGGATAATTCTCACCCTATGTGGTCATAAAAAGGCTATAGTTTTATATGCAATTGAATCCATTATTTTTTCACAGCAATAATAGAGGCTACATGTTCAAACTAAAACCAATTAAATCTGTTGCATTATTTTCTTTAGTTTTATTAGTTTCTGGGTGCCAACTTGGAGGATCTCCAAATTCTAATTCAAACTCAGATTCAAAATTTGGAGATTTAAGTGAATTAAAAAAAATAGACTTTCCTTCCACAGAGGCACCTAAAGGTATTTCTGAAGGAGCATTTGAAGTTGAGTACGATAATGGTCAGCCAAAATTTAAAACATGGGTATCTAAAGGATGTTTTGATAAATATATCAAAACCTACTATGAAAATGGCAAGCCTGAATCCCATATTGAACTCAAAGACTGCAAGGTACATGGAACTGTCCGCACTTACCATGAGAGTGGCCGTAACGATATCGAAGTCAACACACTGCAAGGTAAATTATCAGGGCCATTTATAATTTATCACGACACACCTAGTAATAAACCCAATATTACGGGCACATTTAAAAATGAAAAACTCGTTGGAATAGTGACCGAATTTGATGAAAATGGAACGGTTATTTCTAAAGCTCTCATCCGCGATGGTGAAATTACCGTATTGCAATAATTCAACTAACAAGATAAAACAGATGCGTATGATTTACAAAGATAGCTAAAAATAGAAACCCGCAAGTAGCGGGTTTCTATTAAGTTGAAAATGAAGACGAATATAACTACATTAACTCTTTCACTTCAAAATTCACTTCACCGCTGAGATCAGCATCATAATCAACACCATTTAGGCCAAAGCCAAACAGACGGAGAAACTCAGCTTTATAGCCTTGGTAATCCGTTAATTCATTGATGTTGTTATCATTAAGCTGCTGCCAAATTTCACGGCATGTGTTTTGTACGTCATCACGCAATTCCCAATCATCTAAACGTAGACGATGTTTTTCATCGGTCTCTGGCACTGCGTCATTGAATAACTTAGTGGCAAATAAGCGTTGAATTTGTTCAATACAGCCTTCATGGATCCCTTTTTCTTTCATAATCTTAAAGACAATAGAGATATATAACGGCATGACAGGAATTGCAGAGGAAGCCTGTGTTACAACAGATTTTAATACAGCAACATACGCTGCCCCACCCTTAGCTTGCAATTTTTGATTGATTGCATGAGCCGCACGGTCCAAATCTTCTTTTGCTTTACCCAATGTACCATGCCAATAAATTGGCCATGTTAAATCCGTACCAATATAAGAATAAGCCACAGATTGTGCGTTATCGGCTAAAACACCCGCTTCATCTAACGCATTCATCCACAGTTCCCAGTCTTGGCCACCCATGACTTTCACTGTATCTGCGATTTCCTGTTCATTGGCGGGTTCAACAACAGCTTCAATCAACACATCTTTGTTGGTATCCAGCGCAACAGATTTGTACGGTTCACCAATAGGTTTCAAGGCTGAACGTACAATTTCACCTGTTTCAGGCATTTTACGCACTGGTGATGCCAGTGAATAAACCACTAAATCAATTTGGCCTAAGTCTTGTTTAATCAAGTCAATAACGGTTTGACGGCATTCATCAGAAAAGGCATCACCATTAATGCTTTTTGCATACAGGCCTTCTTCTTTCGCTGCTTTGTCAAAGCCGGCGGAATTGTACCAGCCCGCAGAACCTGTTTTACTTTCACTGCCTGGTTTTTCAAAAAATACACCAATGGTAGCGGCTCCGCTGCCAAATGCGGCGTTGATACGAGAAGCCAGACCGTAACCGGTGGATGCACCAATAACTAAAACTTTCTTAGGGCCATTTTTCAGCTCGCCACGTGATTTCACGTAGGCAATTTGCTCACGAACATTGGCTTCACAGCCTGCTGGATGAGCTGTAGTGCAGATAAAACCACGAATTTTAGGTTTGATAATCATAGTAATTTTTTCTTGGTAGCTAACAATCAAGGTCTAATATACCTGATATTATCCATTTACTTAAGACAGAGTGAAAATAAATAGGGTGAACAGACCAGTTTATTGGTTACTTTCCCACTAATTACCTATTTTAAATCATTGAGAGTTTCAATAACACGGCGTAATAAATCTAACTCTCGCTCAAGGTTAGTTGCTTTCTCTCTAGGATAATGACCATATATTTTTGTGACGCCAAGGCGACTATCATTATAGCACTCATCACCCCAGCAAATATAAGACATTGAAATATAATTTTTTAAATATCTGCTGTTGAGATTAAGGAACGTATCATCATGTTCCCAGAGCAACCCTATGACGCATTTGGGAAATACTGCCAGATATTAAAGAACTCATCCAGAGGTAAAGGATATGCCTAAAACCATTACCAAGAGAAACAATAAACAACCATAACCTGTACTAAATAATTTGCTAGCCGCTTATTGCGGCTTAGGGGGGATTAAATTATGTATAACCATCACTGAGTAAACAATATCTTTTTTATTGTGAATTTTGCGAAAATGGGCATTACTAACAATACCGACCATAATCTGCATGCCATCTTTCTCATAAACCCGCTTAAATGGTGTTGTTTCGTCATCAGATATTTTATCTAAGAAATAAACATTTCGTTTATAGCGTTCAATTGTTTGCTTTGGCAAACCATATACTTCAAACATTTTCTGGTTAATCGCATCATACTCAGCCAAAATGACTGATTGGTCACGGCTATCTTTTCCTTGGGAGGAAACGAGCATTAGAGTATTTTTTTCCCGAGAAAACATCAATAAAAACAGTTTATTTGCTATTTGAGGAGAGTTTGCTGATGAACATAACGCACCTCCTTCTTGAAACTCAGTACATTGCAATCCTTTTAACTGTAATTTTTTTATATCATTAGGGGTTTGCCCCCACTTAAACCCATAAGGGGCATCTAGCTTTTTCGTTGTGCAGCCAGAAGCGAGTACGAGTATTAACGTAAACAAAATTCCTTTTATCATCACTTCTCAAATTCCAATTAAGTCATCTAATTTGATACTATCAAAAATGAATAATTAATCAAAAATTAACTTTTCTATCATCATATTAAATGACTCGATTGATTTCTGTACCGTTAAAGCTGCCTTACTCTTCTTTGTTCTCCTGTTGTTTAGCCTCTGCCATAGCAATTTCTTTCAACCAATCTGCTAATAACGGTTTTGTTTTTACTGTATCTAATAACGCTCGTTCATGTTTAGTTAATCGTACAACTACAACTTCAGTTTTCATGTTAGACATAGCCTGATCCTCTTTAAGAATCAGAATAGTGACACAAAACACTAACAGAACGGTCTGACTTACGGTTTTTTACACGAATTTCGCGTTAGTTGACACAATCAAAAATACTTATGCTATTTCAAAAGAAACACATTGAATATAAAGAATAAATACACCTAATTAAACGACATCAGTTCAGCAGATACTAAATATTTGAAGGGAGTTAGATACAAAAAAACCACCTAAAGGTGGTTAATTGCTAATTTTAATAATTTCTGATTAAAATTGAGATGGTGCCCAGGGCGGGACTTGAACCCGCACAGCCTAAAGGCCGAGGGATTTTAAATCCCTTGTGTCTACCGATTTCACCACCTGGGCTAAATTGTCTTTCTCAAAAACTTGGATAAATTATTAATCTACCCGACTAACCCATGCATTTAATAAAACACATTGTGATTAGCTAACTTAAAATAAAACACTTAATAGCGTTTAATTACTTTAAGATGGTGCCCAGGGCGGGACTTGAACCCGCACAGCCTAAAGGCCGAGGGATTTTAAATCCCTTGTGTCTACCGATTTCACCACCTGGGCTAAATTTTGGAGGCGCGTCCCGGAGTCGAACCGAGCTACACGGATTTGCAATCCGGTGCATAACCGCTTTGCTAACGCGCCTTATCCGAATTTCTTTCGAAATTTGGAGCGGGAAACGAGACTCGAACTCGCGACCCCGACCTTGGCAAGGTCGTGCTCTACCAACTGAGCTATTCCCGCGTAAAGCTTCACTTTTCAGCTTATGCTTTTCAAACTGGCTGATTTACTTATTTATTTTCGTAAACCATGTTGCCGTTCGATGCGTTGCATTCTACTGATTTCACCTATCGAGTCAATACAATTATTGAAATAATTGGATCGTTCGCTGTTTTTTCAATCATTTCGATCACGCTTCGCTCAAATCACCCCATGCAGCCTTTAAATATTGGAACATTGACCAAAATGTTAAGATAGCTGCAACATACATTAATGCGATTGAAAGGTTTTCAATCAATGGCGTTGGACGCCACAATAAACCGACCAGTGACATCATCTGAGCAGTGGTTTTAAATTTACCAATCCAAGAAACAGCCACACTACTACGTTTTCCTATCTCTGCCATCCATTCACGTAAAGAAGAAATGATAATTTCACGTGCAATCATGGTTGCTGCTGGCAAAGTCACATACCAAACATCGTAACTTTCAGTGACTAACACTAACGCTGTAGCAACCATAACTTTATCAGCAACAGGATCTAAAAAAGCACCAAACTTTGTAGTCTGCTTCCACAGTCTTGCTAAAAAACCATCAAACCAATCAGTTACCGCTGCGATAACAAAAATAAGCGCGCATGCAAACGGCCCCCAAGTAACAGGGAGATAAAAGGCTAATACAAAAAACGGTATTAGGATGACGCGAAATAATGTCAACCACGTTGGTATGTTTAATTTCATCACGCTCACTAACTTTTTGACCAAGTTGGATATTATGAATATGTTGCCCTAAGACACTCACTGTTTCAATGCATTATAAATCTTTTCTGCAAGGGCGTATGAGATCGAGGGCACTTTTGCGATTTCTTCTATACTTGCATTACGTAAAGGTTGTAACCCGCCCATATATTTTAGCAACATCTGCCGACGTTTCGGGCCAACCCCCTCAATTGACTCTAATGCACTCGTACTTTTGACTTTTGCTCGTCGTTGTCGATGCCCCGTAATCGCATGATTATGTGATTCATCTCGAATGTGTTGGATTACATGCAAAGCTGGGGAATCAGGTGGTAATGAAAAACCTTCGCCTTCTGGTTTTAAAAATAAGGTTTCAAGCCCCGCTTTACGGTCGCTACCCTTTGCAACGCCAATCAGCAATGGGTGTTTTTTATCCCAATCAACCTCTAGTGAATTAAACACATCCCTTGCCTGCCCTAATTGGCCTTTACCCCCATCAATAAAGATAATGTCAGGAACTTTGCTTTCATCAATGTGTTTACCATAACGCCGTGTTAAAACTTGATGCATAGCCGCGTAATCGTCTCCAGGGGTGATCCCTGTAATATTATAGCGCCGATACTCTGATTTCACCGGGCCCGATTTATCAAACACAACACAAGAGGCGACTGTTTGCTCCCCCATCGTATGTGAAATATCAAAACACTCCATACGATTAATGTTTTCTAAATTAACCACTTTTGCTAGTGCTTCCATACGTTGTTGCACCGTCGAGTGTTGCGCTAATTTTGTTGAAAGCGCAATTGATGCATTCGTTCTCGCTAATTTTAAGTAACGAGCCCTCACACCACGTGGCTGACTTTGAATATGAATTTTACGTCCCGCGATCTCAGAAAGAGACTCAGCTAATAATTCTTTTTCTGTTAATGCAAAATCTAATAATATTTCGCCAGGTAGAGTTCTATTTTCACTTCCTTGCAAATAAAACTGACCTAAGAAGGTTTGAACCACTTCCTCAAGCTGTGTATCTGCTGGAATTTTAGGGAAATAACTGCGACTACCAAGGACTTTGCCTTGACGAATAAAAAGTACATGCACGCAAGCAAGACCAGATTCAAAAGAAACACCAATAACATCTAGGTCATCGCTATCACCAGATACATATTGCTCTTCCGTGACAGCTCTTACCGCTTGGATTTGATCTCTAAAACGCGCTGCATCTTCAAAGCGTAGTTCTAAACTTGCCTTTTCCATACGGTCAACTAAACCAGCCAAAACTTGTTTATCTTTACCCGTTAAAAATAAACGTACATATTCCACTTGTTGATTATAGTCTTCATCGGAAACCAATCCTTTAACACAGGGACCTAAGCAACGACCAATTTGATATTGTAAACAAGGCCTTGAGCGATTTCGATACATGCTATCTTCACATTGACGTATCGGAAATAACTTCTGCATTAACGCTAATGTTTCCCTTACCGCATAAGAACTCGGGAAAGGGCCGAAGTACTCGCCTTTGGCATGTTTCGCCCCCCGGTGCATCGAAATTCGAGGATGAGTTTCACTGCTTAAAAATAGGTAAGGATAAGATTTATCGTCACGTAACAATACGTTATAACGTGGCTGGTACAACTTAATATAGTTGTGCTCAAGTAATAGCGCTTCTGTTTCAGTATGAGTCACCGTCACATCAATAGAGGCGATTTGCTTTACCAACTGCTCTGTTTTGCGGCTACCCACATTTTCACGAAAATAACTTGCTAAGCGTTTCTTAAGATCCTTTGCCTTTCCTACATATATAACCGTTTCCCCAGCGTCATACATACGGTATACACCAGGTTGATTAGTAACTGTTTTTAAGAAAGCTTTCGGTTCGAACTGTTCTGACACTCGAGTAAACCCTGTTTTGCTGTGATTAAACCATAACTGATAGCTATATGAGTTAATTCTACATCACTACAGATATTAAGTTTACTAAACATTCGATATCGATAGGTATTTACTGTTTTAGGGCTTAAGGAAAGTGACTCCGCTACCCGTTTTATAGGCATTCCCTGAGTGATCATTAACATGATTTCTAACTCACGCCCCGATAATAAATCATATAAATCTTGTTGATTACTATAAACTAACCGCTGTAGAGCAAGGTCTTGGGCAATATCCGGCGATATAATTTTCCGTTTAACACTTACAATTTGGATAGCTTCAATAATGTCTTCTTCTGTCACATTGATACTCAATAAACCGAAAATGCCAATATCTAATGCTTTTAAAAAAAATGCAGGGTTATTTCTTACATTGTAAATAATGATCCCAACATCTGGTTGAGTTCGACGTAATGTCTGGATTGTTTTTAGTGAGTCATAACGAAAACTATCACTACTGATTAAAATCATATTTGCTTTTTGGCATCTATTCCATGTAATCACGTGTTCTAGTGATGAAAAAGAAGCAACAATTTTATAACGTATTTGACGTGAAAAAATAGCCTCAAAACCACGAATTACAATATTACTGTCGTCAATTATTATAATATTAATCAATTAATACTCCTATTGGATTTTAAACCTAATAGTGAAAAATAATAAATGAATAAATAAAAAAGTCATATACACTTTTTTATTTATTTTTGTTTTATTAAAAATAAATAAATTATAATTTACATGAATGAATTATGGGTATTAATAATTAAAGGCCACTTTATTGAGTGGCCTTTATATTAAGAATAAAATGATATGTTATTTTTTTCCAACTAAACGACAAATGGTTTCTGATACTAAGTAGCTTTTCTCAAAAGAGCTGATTGGTAAAAACTCAAAACATGAGTGGAAATTAAGTGCACCAGTAAAATAATTTGGGGTTAAGATACCTCTTGCTGATAAAGCAGAGCCATCCGTACCACCGCGCATTGGGATCACCTTAGGTTCAACCTCTTGAATTTTCAATGCATCAAAAATTAAATCAATCGCTGTACAGTCATCTCCTAATGAGTCGCTAATATTGCTATACACATCTACAATGTTGCACTCAATTTTTGCACGCGGATGACGCGCTTTTATTAACTCAATCGCTTGTTTTATAAAGTGTTTTCGAGCTGAAAAACTATGACGGTCAAAATCACGGATCGCCATTTTAATTTTAGCATTATCAGGATTTGCTATTAAATCTGTCACATAAAAGTAGCCTTCGCGATGCTCTGTATGTTCTGGGGTATCAAAACGATCAAAGCAACCAATAAAATCATGAGCTACACGAATAGGATTCAACAATACATTCTTAGCTGACATAGGATGTGCGGTAATACCTTTAATTGAAACTTCAATAGAAGCAGCATTAAACGTTTCGTACACAACCTCACCAAGAGCACAACAGTCAATGGTATAAGCAAAATCAACGTTAAAACGAGATAAATCCATAATTTTAGAACCGCGTAGGCCAATTTCTTCGTCGGGTACAAACGCAACGTAGATATCCCCACAATCAAAATCGGCATATTGCAGCTTATTCATTAATTCCATGACAACCGTTACAGCAGCTTTATTATCTGCGCCAAGTACGCTAGTTCCATCACTAAAAATAATCTCTTCACCGATATAAGGTGCAGCTTCAGGGTGCTCATCTGATTTAAACCAAATATTTTCTTTTTCATTTAAACATAAATCTTTGCCTTCATATCTTAAGGTTTGAGGCTTAACGATGGGAGATAACCCAACATCAACAGTATCTAAATGAGTCACAAAACCTATTTTTGGCGCTGAAGGCTTATTGCCTGGGCGCATTGCATATAAGATGGCATGGTCATCGATATAAACATCTTTCAAACCATAACTTTCAAGCTCTTGCGCTAATAATTTTGCCAGCTCACGTTGCCCTTCTGTGCTTGGAACAACCGTGCTTGCTGCGTCACTTTGGCTTTCAATAGCGAGATAGCGGTAAAAACGCTGCTCTAATTGCTTACCTAATTCGTTCATTTTATATTCCTTGCATTAACTATATTTACCCTACCTATTTAATAGGTAGGGTATTGGCCCTACTTATGGTGCAGGATGCCATGTGTAACCACTGTCGAAACCAATTGGGATATCAAAAGCCCAGAATAAATATAATGTTGAAGTTAAAATAATTAATAGCCCAACGGTGAATGGGATCATCATTGAGCACAATGTTCCTATTCCTGCATTTTTATAGTATTTCTGGCAATACATCAGGATTAACGGATAAAACGGAAACATCGGTGTGCTCACATTCATTGCAGAGTCGCTGACACGAAATGCCGCTTGTGTTAATTCAGGTGAAATTCCGACTGCCATTAGCATAGGCACTAATACTGGCGCCATAATTGCCCATTTTGATGTCGCAGAAGTAATCATAATATTTAAGATAGCCGTTAATAGAATAACGCCAAAAACGGTCATTCCAGATGGCATATCAAGTGTACGTAATAACTCTGCCCCTGAAAGCGCTAATAATGTGCCTAAATTAGAATGTTGGAATGAATATAAAAATTGGGCAGCAAAAAAAGCAAAAACAATAAATGGGATAAGTGACTTAGTAATATTTTCCATTGCCTTGACAACATCTTTTGTTGATGTAAAAGATTTCGTCATATAACCATAAACAATGCCTGGCAAAGCAAAGAAAATAAATAATAAAGGCACAACAATTTGCATGATAGGTGCTTTAGGGCTAGTTAAGCTACCATCAGGCCCACGTAATGGAGAGTTCTCTGGCCATAATAGTGCAAATAATCCGATACCTAAAGCAATTAGTACTAAACCAGAAATACGAAAAGCACGATTCTCAGCAGCAGTAATTTTACCTAAATTTTTTTCAGAATCAGTATCAACTTCGTTTGAACTGATTGGGCAGTTTTTATTTAGCCATGGTTCAACAATCTTCTCAGTGATAAACCAACAGGTAAAAATAACCCCGAATGTACCACCCAAACTAAAGAAATAGTTACATAAAACATTTACGCTATAACCCGGCGCTAGCATTTGTGCAGCATCTTGCGTAAAACTTTGCATTATTGGGTCAATAATTGATGGCGTATAGCTTGCAGTAAATCCCCCCGCTAAGCCTGCAAATGCAGCAGCAATCCCAGCTAATGGATGACGACCACTCGCATAAAACATCATTGCTGCAACTGGCATTAAAATGACATAGGCAGAATCTGAAGCAATATGAGAAACAATCCCCACAAACACCACTGTAGGCGTTAACATTCTTGGTGAAATAAACGACAACATTTTTTTCAATGCGGTATTAATGAAACCACTGCTTTCAGCAATACCAATACCTAATGTTGCCACTATCGTGATACCAAGAGGAGGGAAATTAATGAAGTTTTTAACTGCCGCAGTGATAAATAATATGATTTCCTCATACTGAAACATATTAACTATAGCAATTTTTTCTTTTGAAATAGGATGGTAATAACTAAAATCTACGAAAGAAAGCAGATAAGATAAAAACCAACATATAATCAGGGCGTACACAAACAGCATAGTCACATCAGGCATAACATTACCGATGCGCTCGACACGGTTTAAGAACCCTTTTTTCTTGGGAAGTGTTTTTGTTGTCATATTTACAAGCTACTTATGTTATTAGAATAGAAACTTTATAACAGTAAATAACCTATATATAAAAGTAAAATATTTTTGTGATTAGTTTTTACAGGATAAACCAGTTACAAAATAAAATATTAGAATTATTTATATTAATTTTAATTACCAAAAATTACATATCTTAAATTTTATTAACTTATAGATTTAAATGCAGGGTATATCACTTAAGTATTTGACTTCGAGTCTGCGCATACAAAAAAAGGAATAATAATTACACTTTTTTTGTATGCAAGTAAATTACACTAATGTATGTTATTCACGCTTTAATTTTTCAGTATTTGCAATATAAAGTGCAACGACTAGTACCAAAATCGCCCCTGCATGCAACAAAGTTGTCATAGGGTCACTATGATCAACGATAATTAAACGAATAATCGCAGTAATACCAATATAGATAAAATACCTTAACGGGAAATGATAGCCCGACATAAAATATTTTATTATCAAGGCAATAAACTCAAAGTATAAAAAATAAATGACAATGCCTTCTAACAACTCATAGGCCGTCGCCCCTTTTGAGCTACCAAACATTAATGAAGCCATTGTCACCGTTTCTTTAGCTAAAAAGAATACAAGTACGGCAGCGAGTGAGATCAAGCCAATATTTAATATCCATTGTAGTACCCACGCGATATTACTCGCATGACGCATTCCTTTCATACTATTCATTTGTTATTCCTCTGAACAACTTCTAAACCTAGTCATTACCTTAATTGTAAAACAAATTTAAGTCGACCGCATGACAAATAAGAGGTCAATTTAACGAATAGAATCAAAAAAATATAGTCTGATCGACTGCCACTGCATTCCTTATTACTTACTATTAAATCTATAGCCACAGAGTTTAATCCGATGATGGGGACATCATTTCCATAATATCTTTCTCTGTCAACATGGGTGTTCTTTCAACAAAGTTATAATATTTGGGCTTACTATCTATGTAAATTTGCATACTCATTTGCGCATCTTTACTCTCTTTAAATAAAGCTGCTGATGCATAATATGTTGAAGGTGTGAGTAAATGATAAAAAAGGTGTGAACCACAATTTTTACAAAATGCACGTTCTCCCCATTGAGATGATGCAAAAATTGACACAGACTCTTGCCCCTCTACCATTAAATCGTTACCACAATCAACACTAAAGCCTGGGCCGCCATTCCATTTTTGACACATTCCACAATGGCATACACTGACATGACTAATATCTTTTGCTGTTGTGATTTTTACAGAACCACACAAACATTGGCCTTGATGCATAGAATTTCCTTTATGTAGGTCGTAGATTTATTACTCAATATACGCATATTTACAGCAAAAAATTCAGATATGACTTACTTTTCATGTATTCTGAATTGTCGGCCAGTAAAACGTTTATCGTTAACAATATTACGCAACTGAGAACTATCAAGTTCTTTCGCTTCCCTTTCAAACTCTATATCTGCTTCATTTTGGTCTGTATTTTGTAACACATACTCATACGCTACTTTATTGTGCGCTATAATTTCTGTTAATACTGTATTATTCGCAGCTTGGGCCGCTATTGAAAAGCCAGTCAAAATAACGATCATAATAAATATACGAGCTAGTAATGTTTTTTTCATCATTATCTCCTATTCCGTTATGACTGTTTTAGCGCAAATCCCTGTCAGAAAAAACAGGCTATAAGTAAGTGTTCTCATGATTAAGTAAAGAGACGTCAGAACTGTCAATGACGTAAATCGAAACCAAATAGGGTACTATTCCCTATTTGGTTAATACCAATATCTAGTTATAATTCTTCATGATTCGCCTTATCTGTAGAATTGACTTCTCTTAACAAATACCAGCAGAAATAAATTAGTACTAATATTCCAACAAATAACAATACCCATAAGGTAATCGTCAGCCAGTTAAAACTACCGTCAACCACTTCCGTTATAGTTAGCCTATCTACACCACCCAACTCAATGATTGTATTATCAAGAAATAGCTGAGGATAATTTGTCATTAACTCATCAACGCTATCTGGTTTCCCTACAAGCTGGCTTGTGGTCAATTCATCAAAACTAGCTTGTTTATTCCCCCAAACAAGTAAATACGGAGCGGGACCTTGCAAATTAAAAATAAGGTTATAAGCATCTCGTTTTCCCGTTAGCCTTGGTGGCTGATCCTCCCAACTCCCTTTGAGAGCTGAGATTCTTACTTTCCCTACCATTTCACCATAGAGCGCTGTGCTCGGATTGCTAATTAAATCACCATCTATTGTTTGATTATATGCAACAATGTTAGTGAGTAATTTCCAGCTTTCACCTCTATCAGATGAATACTCTATTTTTAGTGGGATCACACGGTTTGATTGTTGCAATTGTATTTGTAATTCACTCAGTGGCTGTGCTCTTGGTAATTGATATATTATATGATCTTTTGAAACACCATCATTCGTCATCTCAAAATGAAATAGTTCTTGACGATAAGTTGAATTAAGCACGCTAGAGGTCGCATTGACCTTTAATAAGTCAGGTATAACAATATCTGGACCACTTACTATTACAGCCATAAGATAAGGTGCATTCAATGCCTTTGAGTTGCCATTTAATAACTCAATATTATTGCTTGCAATAGTTTCTGAATTTAACTTCAAATTCATAATCGGCTGATTTGTTGCTATATTTAGCCAATTTTCTTTGTCGTCACTGGCAAAAACAAATACCTTTGCCTGCCATTCTTTCTCGCTTTTAGCCCAGTCTAATACTAGATTTTTAATTGGCGTATCTTTAGTTTGACTTTGATTTTTCGTTAATAAATAAGCCTGATAAGCCACGTTGTCTTTAACTTGCATACTAGGCAACTCAATTCTATTCACTTTGCCAGGGATAGATTCTACTAATAGATGTTGCTTTTCTCTACGCACATCATCATGGGAGTTAACGTTATCAACCTGAGTGACCAAACGCTGTGGTGTAAAAATGATCTTTTCATTTGAAACGGATTTTTCCGTATCAGAAAATAATACTGAAGGTATTTCATTACCAGTACCATTAAAGACTCGAACATCTTGCAACGTTTTGGGGTACGCTGAGTTCATATACGCATTTACGGGAAGCTCTAACCAGTAAAAAGGAGCCGATGAATCAAGCACATTTATTTCTGAGCCTTGATAAAAACTATAAGGAGTAACCTCTTCTACTGCCTCTGCATTCAAATGACTTGAGAACAATAATGACAATGAGAAGACTGCAATGAGCCTTACTAGTCCTGTATTTTTAATTAAACTCATGGTTGTATCTCCTTTTCAACTTTCCCTTTTGTATCTTTTGGTGGTAATGGCGAAAAATACCCAACAATTAAAATTAATAATGCAACACCAATAAAAGAAATTGCACGAGAAATACCACCTTGCCCGTATATATCAATTAAGAATAACTTGGCAATAACACAAGCAAAAATACCAGCCCCCATAAACCACCAAATTCGATTTTTCTTAATAGAGGCAATAATAATGCAGGCTAAGGCAGCCAGTGCCCAACTGATAGAAAGTACAGTTTGCACTAAGCGTGAATCATAAAGTGTGTCATAGCTCCAATTTAGCTCAGCAAAATCTGCTATTGCACGAATTAAAATACCGTTAAACCAATAAGCAGAAAGTGCAATTGTGACTACTAACAAACTACGTAAAACCCAAAAGTTAACCGCTGTTACTTTACGTATTTTTTGAGAAAGCCCTTTACGTATTAAAACTAACGTAGCGATACTAAATAACCCAGCTTCATCTAATGGATTGATTAGCGGTATATAATTCCAAAATGTCAATTTACCATCTTCTAAATTAGCATAGCCGGACAATATAATTAGCCCGATAGCAACAGGAGTCATAGAATACCAATAAATCAGTCCATTACGTTTCATCGGCGGCATTCTATTTTGTTGTAGCCAATAGAGAACAATAACAGTTAGCGTTATGGCCATGACATAAATAAAATATCCCATTTCGTGCATGCCCCAAGGTAAAATGGAGACGAACCAATTCACTTGAGTGGCAATAAACGCAAAAATTAGCCATAAATTGGCGCTATGGAGTATTCTTTGCATCCAACGGTCACGAAGCTTATATCCATGAATAACAAATAAAATAGAACTACCTAAAACAACTGGCCATATGAGAGAACCTTCACCACGCCCCATTGGGTTTTGGTCGTTTAAGAAATCTAAACCAAGATAATAATAACCTGCAATCCATAGAATAGACTGGCAAAGTAGCAAAGGTACCCAATTAATATAGATAGCATATAAACGCCAGAACCAAACTGAAATAACAACCAAGACTAGAATAATAAAGCCTTCAGACTCACGGCTCCATGATAAAATATCAGTAAATAACGGTAACCAGCACAACCAAGTCACCAAACCAATAATTAAGAAACCATAACTAAATAAAGTAAAGTTACTGTCTTCTTTACGACGAATATGGAAAAGCCCACCAGCCATAAAGCAGGCTATTAATAGCACAGGAACCATATAAGTACTACTACGACTCCAATATAAATAAGGATAATCACTTAACAAAGTGATTGCGCTAATAACAATTAATAACGAGCCGATAGCCGCCATTTTTTTCTGGTTTTGCTGTAAACCGAACCAGAGGATTAACAAACCTTCTAATGACCAAATAATCGAGGTCCACTCAAATGTTAGCGCTAATGGAATAGCTAAAGTGATAAACCCAGCACCGATAATAATATTTGCTAACGCCATATTCTTGCCAGCGGATTTATAGCGTTTATGCACTTGTAAACCAGTAATCAGATATAACAAACCTACTATCAGTGAAATAAAGGCTGGCAGTAAACCTTCCCCTTCTGAAATAAAGAATTGAAGTGCAATACTGATAAAAGGAGGGACAAATAGAAGTGTATTATCAACAACCAATTGCTTACTATGTTCAAAGCGTAGTGAGAATAGCTGTGTTAAGGCATTAAATACCACTAAATTAGCGATAATAAAAAGTTGGCAAGATAAATAATAGTCTGACTGGTAATTATCTAGCCCCCATAAAATGGCAACACCATAAGTCATCACCATACCAACTAAATTTAAAGGTCGCCAAGCTTGCCACACACTAATAACTAAGATACCAATTGATAACATCAAATAATAAGAAAATAAAACAACATGGCTTCCACCGCCAGTCGAAAGCAATATAGGTGCTAAATACCCACCTATCGATGCAAGAACAGCTAAACTAATTGTGCGTTGCAATAATGCCAAAGCAATACTTGCCGCGCAAATAAGTAACATAAAGGCAAATGCCATCCCATAAGGCATCATCGTATACAGTTTAAATGCAGCAAAAATAGTGATATACAAGCAACCAATTGCCCCCCCTTGTAAAATCAACCCAAATAATGCCTTTTTATTCCGTAGCCACCAGCCAGTACCTAATAAAGCTAAGCACCCTACTGCGCTGAAGATTAAACGCATTTGAGGTGAAATAATTTCATTTTGCACACTGTAATTCAGCAAATATGCGACACCTAGGAATAACAGTAGGATACCAATTTTAGCAACCGGGTTTCCTTTCACTAACCAACTAAAGAAATGATTGAATATTGATTTATCGTCACTGGCAGTATTTTGCTTTGTCTCAGGTTGATTTTGATTAAACCGATTTGCGTCTACTCGCTGTGCTTGCGTGTTATCAAACCTATTCGGATTGATACTTTCATTACTTAAAGGATGATTAAGGGAATTTTCATGGGTAGTTTGTTCCCTCATGAGAGGCGAGTTTTCTGTATCCGATAAATCATGCTCTTTTTCAACTGGCAGACAAGTCACATGGCTCATTGAGGAAATTTCTTGCTGTTTGTCTTGTTTAGCATCAACACCCGAAAGAGATTCGCTCCCCTCTTGCTCTATGTGCGTATTTTGTATTTCATCTAAACCTGATTGGGAAGACGTCACACTATCGACAGATATACTTGGCGTGTATTTAGCGTTTAAAAGCTGGGCTTCTAATGAAGAAACCTTCTGATTTAACAGCGAAATTTGGTACTGCATCCGACCTGTTCGATTGATGGCAATGATAGCAAGTATCGGAGCTAGCACTAGCAGGAAAACGAATACAAGTCCTATTAGTATCCAAGTGTCCACAAATAGGTTTCCTCATAAAAAAATTCACAATTTAGAATCTGGAAAATAAAGGCTGTGATTACTGCTAGTGTAGATAGCATTGATCCCCTTGCCAACCAAATGTAATAAACTGTTACAAAATAATTCATTACATCCTGCTTTAGGTATACTCCTGGTAAAAGAAACAATACCTTTCTTTGATGATTTATTAATACTCTCATTAGTCATTTTAGTAACTAAGAAAACCCTTAATCATCGTTTAATGACTATTTCGCTCATAAAAAAACAAACAATTGATTAAGCGCCTATATTTTTTTGATATTCTGTTTTTGATACTCATAATAGTACTAATAAAATTTTATTAGTACTATTATTTTTATTATGTTATGTATACAACACCTTTAACATCAATATATTAATTGAATAATTACTATCCTTAAATGATTATAGTTATTTAAAATTACATTAATTAGTTTCTTTATTAAACATTGCTAAAAACATATGTTCTTTAATTTAAATAAAAGTAACCACAAGGGAAAATATTAACTGTCATTTTACTGACTTTTATAAAGCAAAACCTACCGAAAAATATCAGGAGAGTTTTTAATGCTAATTCACATTATACTTGCCGCTTTAGGGCCCATAGTTCTTGGATTAGCCGTTGGTTGGCTATCGGGTAAATATGGGTTTATCAAACGAGAGTATTCCCAAGCCTTTGCTGACTTTGTGGTTAAAATAGCATTACCGTTTGCATTATTTCTTGCAGCCGCACAAGCACCGCCTTCAGTATTACTCAATATTGACTATTTATTAGCGCTAGCCGTAGGACTAATTGCAACGTATGTGATTGGTTTTATTTTTGGTAAATTTATTTTTCGCCACACTAAAAAAGATGCGGCTATGCAAGCATTATCGGTGTCTTTTCCTGATATGGCCTACTGTGGGCCACCTGTATTACTTGCAACTGTCGGGTCATCAGGCTTGATAGCTATGGTATTAGGTAACCTGATTTATACCGTTATTATTATCCCATTTACTCTATTAATGATCAGCGGATCACAGCAAGGTAACAGTATCTTAAAATCAGTTGGTAAAGCCATTGCTCAACCCTTAGTTTTTCTCCCTATTCTAGGCGCAATACTAGCTATTTTAGGTGTTAAATTACCTGAAATATTACAAAACTCGGTAAACGAATTGGGCAAAACCGCGGGCGGAGTCGCTCTATTCTTCCTTGGTCTGCTCCTTTCAGGGATCAAACTTACAATTAGTAAGGAAATTATATTTAACGTCTTTATTAAAAATTTTGTTCAAGCCGCACTCATTTTAGGCACTGGACTCGCCTTAGGTTTACAAGATGATTTACTTAAAGCCGCGTTTATCATAGGTGTACTACCCACAGCGACCGCAGTTCCCGCATTGGCTATTAGCAACCAAGCCTATACTGAAACCTCAGCAGGAACCGTGTTATTAAGTACATTAGCTGCCTTAATTTCGATTATCGGTGGTATCACTATCGTCGAAATGCTTTAATTATCAAATAAATAGTCGCCTATATTTAGGCGACTATTTCATTATGGCGCCAAATTCTCTGATGATTTAATCACCCATTATTTGCCAGACAGATCACAAAAAACGTATCATAGTGATAGGTACTTTTCTTTTATACATCTGGGATATGAACAAAAAATGAAAATTAGTGATGAGTTAGCTTCTGCTATCGCTTCCGTTACCGAGGTTGCAGCAGTGGCTGCCTTCGATTGGGTGGGAAAACAAGATAAAAATGCCGCAGATAAAGCCGCTGTAGAAGCGATGAGAAATCGCCTAAATGAAATTGATTTTCACGGTAAAATTGTCATTGGTGAAGGTGAAATCGACGACGCTCCCATGTTATATATTGGCGAACAAGTTGGCAAAAAGTCAGGTTCTATTGGCTTAGATATTGCAGTAGATCCTATCGATGGAACACGTATGGTAGCGTGTAATGAAAAAAATGCCATTGCCGTACTTGCCGCGGCTCCAACAGGAACACTACTTCAAGCACCTGATATGTATATGGAAAAACTTGTTGTTGGGGCTGCCGCTAAAGGGGCCGTTCATCTGGCAAATCCCCTAGAAAAAAATTTAGAATTCCTTTCTTCTGCACTTAATAAACCCATTTCAAATCTTTCAATCGCAGTACTTGATAAACCTCGCCATCAACATATTATTAAAACTATCCGTAGTTTTGGTGCTAATGTGATTACCATCCCTGATGGTGATGTCCTCGCCTCATTACTTACTATCCTTCCTGAACATCCCATTGATATGATGTATGGAACTGGCGGCGCTCCTGAAGGCATTATCAGTGCAGCTATCGCTCGTGCTTTAGGCGGTGATATGCAAGCAAGACTAATTTCGCGAGATAAAGCCAAAGGAGATAGCGAAGAAAATAAACAACTCGCGGCACAAGAAATATTGCGCTGTCAACAAATGGGGTTAGAAATTGGTGAAGTGCTATCTTTAGACCAGATGGTGAGTACTTCTGATGTCATATTTGCCGCCACAGCTATCACACCAACCATCTTGATGGATGGTGTATCAATAGATGCGTACAGCCGTATTTCAAATACCATTTTGGTCAATGGTAGTGACCGCTCGCTAAAACTGATTAATAATCGCTATTTTAATTAATACGTCTATTACCGCATGTCACATATATCAAAAGGGCTTTTTAGCCCTTTTGATTACTGCGATTTAAGATGAAAATTAACGCTCAAGAGTCATACGATTTAACATCGGAGCGGTTAAAACCATCAAAATTGCAATCACACCAGTCACTAAACCAATTTTCAAGAATACGTCACTGTACACAGCCAAAGATTCGACTTTGCTGGTAAGTTCACCCTCTGGTGCTGCTGCCATTGAAGCAACGTACCCTGCAATAAATGCGGCCGCTGAGTTTGTTAAGAACCATGCGCCCATAATAAAGCCCATTAAACGCTGTGGAACTAACTGAGCTACCATCGCAAGACCAAGGCCTGAGATCATCAGCTCACCAATACTTTGGAAACCGTAACAAATAACCAGCCATTCAACAGAAACAATCCCCGCTTCATTTGCAAATTTTGCACCTAATGGCAAAACTAAGAATGCAGCAGAACATAACAACATACCAATCGCGAATTTATGTGGCATTGGTAAGTTATCGCCCATTTTATTATAAATCGCGGCTAAAATTGGGCTTCCAATCATGATCCATAATGGATTCAGAGCTTGGTATTGTGCGGGTTCAATAGAAAAACCAAAAACTTCATGTTCTACGTTATGTAATGCAAAAAAGTTTAATGATGTCGGCATTTGACTATAAAGAACGAAGAATACTATCGCTTCAAGCATTAAAATTAATGCAACAATCATTCGACGGCGAGCCGTACCTTTCAGTGCTAATGTTTCTTTGATAAAGATAACTAGAATACCCAAAGAAATAATCGCTAATGCTGTACGAGCGATACCGAGGTTATGCAATAGCCATGTAGAAATCGCGATTAATGCAATAACCCCTGCTACTGTAGCAACTAATCTTGAAAGAACAACAGGAGCAAAGTCAGGTTTTGAGCCATGTTGAGAAACCCATTTTTTACACATATAGAAGTTAATCAATGTGATAATCAGGCCCACAACACTAAGAGAGAACGCGACATCCCAACCATAATGTTTTGCTAACCACGGCGTTGCAATCATTGAGAAGAATGAACCAATATTAACGGCCATATAGTACATAGTAAATGCGCCGTCTAACCGAGGGTCATCTTTTTCATAGCAGGTCGATAAGAGTGATGATGGATTCGCTTTAAATAAACCATTACCAACTGCAATGGTTGCTAAACCAACATAGACCATCGATACATCATGCCCTGAGAAAGCAACAAATGCATACCCTGCAATCAAAGTGATTGTTCCAAGGACAATGACACGTTTTGTTCCAAGGACTTTATCCCCTAACCAACCGCCAACTGCAACAAAGCCATAAACTAATGCTGCAAACGCTGAGAAAAGTGTAATTGATTCTGTTTCTGACATACCCAGCACTTGGCTTAGGTATATTGGAAGGATCCCTTGAAGACCGTAGTAACCAAAACGTTCCCAGAGCTCGATAGAAAAAATAAGATAGAATGAGCGAGGTTGCTTAAACGCGTTAAGACTAACTTCCTCTTTGTTATTTGTTGTGGACACAAGTTACCTCTAGTACAACCTGTACATATGCAAAAAAACCACGGAACGCTCTATGCGCTCTCGCATTGTTATGATCTCAAGAATTCAAAGTTGAAAAGATTCACTTTTGGTAGGAGGAGTATCATTCCCTGACCTCAAAACAAACAAAACTGTGTGTAGACTTGTTTATGGATCTCAAACATAAATTCAATGAGTTAAAGCATATTTGATTATTTATTCAACATTAACTGGCAGATAACCCGCCAAGAACCCAATAATCAATTAAGCCATATACGTTATTTATGCACCAAAATTAAAGAATTAGCTAGTATTAATTGCTACATCAATTGAATTTAATCGTGATTTACTTCAATTTTTTACAAAATTGCCAAATTATTATCGATTACTAATTAGTCATTTGTTTATTAAATGTTAAGAATATTATTCTATAGTGAAACTATAACGCCCTATTTATAACCCTATGATTTATTGCTGTAAGCATTATGGGAAACTAAAAATATCCATAACAAATGAGCACTTTTTTCTTTTATGATAAGAAAGGATTTAGAGAATAGCAGCTGAATAGACATTCAAACTGGAATTTTGGATAAAAAAAAGCCCAGTAACAAACTGGGCATAATGCATTCTACTCAAGGATCTTTTGCTAAATTCAAACTATCACTACGTAGGTGCATTATTACATTACTTCGTGTAAAGAAATGAATGATGAGGGTAAATATATGAATGTTTACGCAAGCAAACAGTATATAGATACTAATAAGACTGGCTAAGAAGGAAAAAAGTTCATCTTTTTTTTAAAATTTTTATCTATTCTTTGCCTAATGTGCTAATAGCAACAATTAACCATTTGATTTATTAGAATTAATATAAAATGTTTTTCATATCATTGCAGGAACTTATCTAACAAGATAACGTAGCCATTAAGAGCTTAGTCCAAAGGATGTCATGTGAAAAAAATATTTTTATTGTGTTTTATCTTTATTAACGTATTTTGCCCCCCTGCTTTTGCAGAAGAAACAACGCCACTAATAAATGAAAAAACACTAATTGCACTTGCGGAACAAGGCCAAGCCGAAGCTCAATTTAACTTAGGAATGTTTTATCAGTCTCATCAACAGTTTGACCAAGCTTTACACTGGTACCTTCTTTCTGCCAATCAAGGCTTTACAAAAGCACAAATTAACCTTGGCCTGATGTACCAGCAAGAAACTGGGGTAGAGCTAGATGAAAAACAAATGCTGCATTGGATGAAAATAGCAGCCGAAAGTGGTGACCCTATTGGCCAGATGAATATGGCCGAATATACCTTATATGGCATCAATGATTTATTAGAGAAAAACCCAGAAGAAGCTGAACGGTGGCTAAAAAAAGCGGCTGAACAACATTTTCAACCTGCGATGCTCACCCTCGCCTATTGGTATGAAGAGGGAAAAGCTATCACAAAAGACCCGCAAAAAGCCCAAAAAATATATCTTGCTCTTGCGGAAGAAAACCATCCACAAGCGCTGTATTTATTAGGCTACCAAGCAGCAGTAGGTATGTATGACAAGGTAAACTACCCTCTCGCGTTTCAATATTTTACCCGTGCCGCAGAATTGGGCTTTTCCCCCGCTCAAAACAGCTTAGGTATGTTGTACTTAACTGGACAAGGTACCAAAAAAGATATCCAATCAGCTATAAAGTGGCTAACCCTAGCTGCTGAACAAGGTGAAGCTTCAGCTCAATTTAATGTCGCGCTTATCTATGCGCGCGGCGATGGTATCAAAGCCGACCAAGCAAAAGCCTGTCACTGGTTTATCAAAGCCGCTCAGCAAAATAGTGCCGATGCGCAATATGCAGCAGGAGCTTGCTACCAATATGGTATGGGTGTTGAGGCCGATGATAAAAAAGCCCTACGCTGGTATCAACTCGCAGCCGCTAAAGGCCATGAGCGGGCTGAAAAGAAAGTGTTAATTTTAAAAAACCAGCAGCAATAAACTCTATTTTTCCAACTTACTGTTGTACCACTGATATAAGTAAGATACAGAAAATCTGCATTGTTTATAACCAATGCAGAGCTTCTATCGATATATACTATTAATTCAAACACTCACAACTTGGCGCGGTAAATCCGTTGCGGTCGGCCAACTTTGCCATACTCAATTTCGGCTTCAATTTTATCTTTTGCTAAACAATACTCCAAATAACGTCTCGCGGTAGTACGACTGAGTTTGATGGTTTCAGCAATACTTTCCGCCGTATATTGCACATCAGGTTCAGTAAATAACGCGAGTATTTTTTCAAGTGTAATGATATCAATACCTGTTGGAAGTTCTTCCTTTGATTCCCCTCTAGCATAGGTATTAAACATATCGTCAATTTTACTTTGATTGGTTTTGCTATTTTCCTGTACAACAGATTTACGTTGAATATATCTATCCAATGTTTGGCCTAAACGCTCATAAGCAATTGGCTTCACTAAATAGTCAAAAACACCTAAACGAATAGCTTCAGAGACTGTGTCCATATCACTTGCGGCCGTCGTAAATACAATGTCTGCATTATTTCTTTCTTGTATTAACTCATGAACTAGGTCAATGCCTTTTCCATCAGGTAAATAGTTGTCTAACAAGATAAGATCTGGCTTCATGTATTCAATCATTTTTCTCGCTTCCGCAAGATTACCTGCAAGCCAAACTTTGTCACATGCAGGATAGGCTTTTATATATTCGCTGTGCATTTCGGCAAGCAGCAACTCATCTTCCACTATGAGGATTTTTATCTTGATCATTTTATATCTTCACTTTCGGAATAAAAATTGAAAATACTGTACCATGCGGTTGATTTTCTTCAATAATCACTGCACCATTACAGCGTTTAACATAAGATGCAACGAGATATAACCCGATACCATGGCTATCTGCTATATCTGTTTTCGTTGTGACACCACGCTCAAACCATTTGTCTTGAATTTCTGACGGGAAACCACATCCCTGATCAGCGACTTCAATGACAATCTCCTTTCCTTCATCTGAAAGGTATAACTCAACTTGCTTATTACCCTGATTATTTTTCAAACTTGCTTCAAACGCATTATCGAGTAGATTACCCAAAATGGCACAAAATTCAGTACTATTTAATGAATCAGGTAATTCATGTAACTGACTACCCGCAGTAAATTTTAATTGTAAGCCTAGTTCTTTGGCTCGGTGGTGTTTACCAAATAATAAACCAGCAACTTGCTTATCAAAAAACTGCCCACGAAGTGTATCAATTAATTGTTGCTGAGATTCTGACTCCCCTTTAATTAGTGCCAACGCTTGGTCATATTCTTTCATTTGCAATAAACCGCTTAATGTTGACATCCAATTAAGGTGCTCGTGCCGTAACGTACGTAAACTTTCTATATATTGGCGAACTTGAGTCAACTGAGAGTTTAGCGATTCAATATCATTTTGGCTACGAAAGCTAATGACCGCCCCCACAAGATGTTCCCCATCACGAATTGCCACCCGGTTTGCAATCACGTTTAGGCCATTAAATTCGCAAATCACATCATGCTTAGTCGTTTCAATATCGGTAATAAAAAAGTCGGCTGGCGAGATATGCTCCGACACAAAAGTCCCTGTTAACTGCCCTAGCGGCTTGCTTAGAGATAACATTTTCCGGGCATTAGAGTTAATATTAATAATCTGCCCTTGTATATTCACTGCGATAACACCTTCAAAAACAGCTTCAAATATCCCTTTTTGTACTAAGACTAATTGGGTTATTTCCTCAGGTTCCATACCCAACATTTGTTTTTGAATTAAACGTGAAAATGCCCATGATAAGAAGAGCAATATAATCAGTATCCCTAAAAAAGTGGCTCCTGTTTGTACGAATAACTCACTGAGTGATGTTTCTATTTTGTTGGATAGATAGCCAATAGAAACAACACCGATCACTTTACCTTGCTCATCAAAAATGGGGGTTTTTGCTCTAACAGCATTCCCCATTGAACCTTCGCCATTGATAAAATAGCTTTCTCCTTTCTCTAAAGCTCCTGGTTTGTTCCACTGCATTTGAAAACCAATTTTTTGACTATTTGGGTGATACAAACGAATCGAATTTTCATCACCAATAACAACATAATCGTAGTTAGAATCTTGGTTTAGTTTGTCAGCGATAACCTTCAACCCAGGAATATCTCTATACTTTACGGATTGAACAACACCATCAATAGAAGCAATCAGCTTTGCTTGGCTCATTGCTAACGATTGAATGTTCGCAATCAATCGATTTTCAGCTGTGTCCGTAAAATATTTACCCAGCCCGAGAGTTAAAAAAACAGAAACTATTAATAACAGAAAAAATACTCGTACTGAAAATGAAACTGAATTTACTTTTTTCAATGAGGAGAACGTATATTCTTTTTTCATGTTATATCTCGTTACTGGCTGAAAAGTAAAAATTTTGTTAACTCAAAAATGGTAGGATAACCGATAAATCGGATTCAAGCCAAAGATATAATACACATATTAATAATTAAACACATTAAAACCAAGCAATAAAAAACATATTCAATAATTAAAAACTTTAAAACCATTAAACAAATACAATCTCATTTGAGAAACATGAAATAGGTCAAATATATTAAATACAGTATCTTTAATATAAATATCAGAGAGGGTAATTAAATAAAAATTTATATTTGTTTTTATAAAAACAACCTAAGAGAATTTATTTAATTAACTTTAACATTAGCAACATTTTAAAAACATCTCTAAATGAGATGCAGGATACTATTATGTTCGAAAACATAACGTTTAACCAAGTAAAACGTCATGAGAACAGGAAACTTGCTGAAATAACTCAGTTTTTAAAGGAAAACGATTTAGAACTTGATTCAAGTATTGACGTTTTCATTACGATTTCTCGCAATGAAAAATTAATTGCGTGTGGAGGATTAGCAAAAAATGTTATTAAATGCGTTGCTATTAGCGATGATGCTCGAGGTGAAGGCCTTGCATTAAAATTAGCAACAGAACTGGTTAATCTTGCTTACGAAAATAATACAACTCATTTATTTATTTATACCAAATTTCAAAATGAAAGCTTATTCCAACAATGTGGTTTTCATACCATTGCCACAGTTCCTGATATTATGGTATTGATGGAAAATAGTTGCTGTTATCTAAAACGTTATATCGAAAGTTTAAAAGCACAACGTAAGGAAGGAAAAAAAATTGGCTCAATCGTTATGAATGCCAACCCCTTCACTCTTGGGCATCGTTATTTAATAGAGCAAGCTGCGAAGGCCTGTGATTGGCTACATCTATTTGTTGTCAAAGAAGATACCTCACGTTTTCCTTATAAAGTTAGATTAAATTTAATTGAAGCAGGAACCAAAGGAATAGAAAATCTTACTATTCATAAAGGTTCGGAATATATTATTTCTCGAGCGACTTTTCCTTGTTACTTTATTAAAGATAAAACAGTTGCTAATAACTGTTATACCGAAATCGATATTAAGATTTTTCGTCAATATATTGCCCCTGCTTTAGGGATAACCCATCGATTCGTAGGCTCGGAACCTTTTTGCCAAGTCACCAACCAATATAACCAAGACATGCGCTTTTGGTTAAAAACCGATGCTATGAATTTTCCACCTATAGAACTCATTGAATTTCCGCGAACAATCATCAATGGAACGGCTGTTTCTGCCTCACAAGTTAGACGATTGCTCGCTAAAAAAGATCTTGCGGCGATTAAGCCGATTGTGCCTGAGGCAACCTATCAATATTTACAAGAGATGGTCGCCAATCAAGTCGCATCTGCTCAAAGCCACACCGAAAGTTCTGAATTAGCCATAGGTGAAATATGAAGATAAAGCACGCAGCAGTAGCTGGCACACTTGAATCAAGTGATGTCATGGTTCGCATAGAGCCACTAGAAGACACTCAAGAGGTCTCAATACAAATTACCAGTAGTGTTGAAAAACAGTTTGGGGATGCTATCGCAAAAATCGTACAAGAAGTTATCCAGCAACATGATATTCAAGGGGCACAAATCATTGTAGATGATAAAGGTGCACTAGAATGCGTACTCAAAGCCCGCTTAGAAGCCTTATTGGCTCGCGCTTGTGATATCGACTATCTGCCTTGGGAGGATAAGTAATGACTCCAGAACAAAAATCACGCACACGCAGAAGTATGCTGTTTGTTCCCGGCTCCAATGCAGCTATGTTGAGCAATTCCTTTATTTATAAAGCGGATGCTTTAATGTTCGACCTTGAGGACTCCGTCACTTTGCGCGAAAAAGATACGGCTCGTCGCTTGGTTTACCATGCATTGCAGCACCCACTTTATCAAGATATTGAAACCATTGTACGGGTCAATGCATTAGATTCCGCTTTTGGTGTTGCTGACCTTGAAGCCGTTGTTCGCGGTGGTGCGGATATCGTCCGCCTTCCTAAAACGGATACGGCACAAGATGTTATTGATATTGAAAGTGAAATCTTGCGTATAGAAAAAAGCTGTGGCCGCGAAGAAGGCAGCACAGGTTTGCTAGCCGCTATTGAATCACCAATGGGCATCACTCAAGCTGTGAATATTGCTCATTCATCACCAAGACTTATAGGCATCGCATTAGGTGCCGAGGACTATGTCCGCAATTTGCGCACCGAGCGGTCTCCAGACGGCGTAGAACTCCTCTATGCTCGGTGCGCCATTTTACAAGCCGCTCGATCAGCAGGTATTCAAGCGTTTGATACCGTTTATTCTGATGCTAATAATGAAGAAGGTTTCCTACGCGAAGCCGCTCACATTAAACAGCTCGGCTTTGATGGCAAATCATTAATTAACCCAAGACAAATTGAGTTACTTCATAATTTATATGCACCAACTCAAAAAGAAGTCGACCATGCGCAGCGTGTTGTTGAAGCCGCTGATGCCGCAGCCCTTGAAGGTAAAGGCGTAGTTTCATTGAACGGAAAAATGGTCGATGGCCCAGTTATTGACAGAGCTCGCCTCGTATTATCACGAGCAGCATTATCAGGAATTCGGGAAGAGTGAGGCAATAAAAATGACAAATAATACTCAGCGCCAGGCTCGCGTATCAGCCTACTTACAACCAAATACTGACGATGTACTACGTGAATTTAAAGATATTGGTAAAGTACAACAGCAGGTACAAAAGCCGAGAAATCGCAAATTGTGTGATGACTTGCAAGTCGCTATTCGCCGTTCTGGTCTTAAAGACGGTATGACCATTTCTTTCCATCACGCCTTTCGTGGTGGAGACCTTACGGTCAATATGGTGATGCAAGTCATTGCAGAGATGGGCTTTCGCAACTTAACACTTGCATCCAGTTCATTAAGTGCTTGCCATTCGCCACTTGTTGAACATATTCGTCATGGGGTTATTCGTAAAATTTATACCTCTGGTATCCGAGGCCCGCTCGCTGAAGCCATTTCACGTGGTGAGTTAGAAGAACCCGTACAAATCCATTCACATGGTGGAAGAGCAAATCTAATTCATAGCGGTGAACTAGTTATTGATGTGGCATTTATTGGCGTGCCATCATGTGATGAATACGGTAATGCAAACGGATATACCGGAACGGCCTGCTGTGGCTCTTTAGGTTATGCCAAAATTGACGCTGAAACTGCGAAAAAAGTGGTGATGTTAACGGAAGAGATACTCGATTACCCCCATAACCCATCCAGTATTAAACAAGATGAAGTCGATTATATCGTTAAAGTTAAACGCGTGGGTGATGCGGATAAAATCGGGGCAGATGCAACTCGTATGACATCGAACCCTCGTGAACTTCTGATTGCGCGTACCGCAGCGGATGTTATCGAAAAATCCGGTTATTTCAAAGATGGTTTCTCATTACAAACCGGTACTGGTGGCGCCTCTTTGGCCGTTACTCGCTTCCTTGAAGATAAAATGAGACGCCATAACATTCAAGCTGGTTTCGCACTTGGCGGTATTACCTCAACTATCGTTGATTTACATGAAAAAGGGTTAATTCGCAAATTATTAGATGTTCAAAGCTTTGATAAAGCGGCAGCTGAATCACTTGCTCGCAACCCGAATCATATTGAAATCAGTGCTAACCAATATGCCTGTTTTGATTCGAAAGGTGCTTCCGTTGATATGCTTGATGTCGTCGTACTCAGTGCGTTAGAAATCGATACACGCTTTAATGTCAATGTGTTAACAGGGTCTGACGGTGTTATTCGTGGTGCATCTGGAGGTCATAGTGATACGGCTGTAGCCTCAAAACTGTCAATTATTGTTGCTCCGCTTGTCCGAGGACGTATTCCAACGTTAGTGGATGAAGTTCTCACTTGTGTTACACCAGGTTCCAGTGTCGATATTCTTGTCACTGACCATGGTATTACGGTTAACCCTGCACGCCCTGAATTAAAACAGCAACTTGAAAGCCAAGGTATTAAAACCGTTTCAATGAGCTGGTTAAGAGAGCGAGCACAATTATTAACCGGTACTCCTAACCCAATTGAATTTACAGATAAAGCTGTTGCGGTTGTCCGTTATCGTGATGGTTCAATCATTGATGTTGTTCATCAAGTGAAGGAGTAAATATGTTTTACCCACTGCCTGATACTCAAGAGCAATTTGAAATTTCTTTACCTGAACTGTTGGATAGCCGTGATGCCCGTCAGGCTCGACAACAAGCGTGGATTGGTCTCCATCAGGTAACCTTGATTTCATTTACTGTCGTTTTTCCTGGAGCTGTCAAAGACAATTCTCTTGTTAGACATGTGTTTAATCAGGGCTTAAATGCGCTTGAACAAATTGCTTCATGCGGGCAGTGGGTGTTTTTATCACAACAATCTTGGGCATTCAAAACGGGGCCGGAATGCTTGGTCGCCGTTGATGGTGATGCTATCGAGATAAAAAAAGCGTTAATTCACCTAGAAGGATCGTC
Organism: Providencia sp. PROV109; assembly: GCF_033681625.1. Lineage (NCBI taxonomy): Bacteria > Pseudomonadati > Pseudomonadota > Gammaproteobacteria > Enterobacterales > Morganellaceae > Providencia > Providencia sp. PROV109. The sequence continues at coordinate 1,937,446 of NZ_CP096320.1, read as the reverse complement.
TGCTGTTGGTCGGTTATGGGACTTTGATGTGTTTGATGCGAATGGACAGCAATATTCGCGATCTCAATTAAATTTGCCACCAAGACGATGCTTAATTTGTGAAAATGAAGCAAAAATTTGTGCTCGTCAACGGACACATTCATTGGTTGAGATACTTGATCGTATCGAGGAGTTAGCAAATGCAACCTATTAAACAACTCAGCCATATCAATGAAAAATTAACTCGCTATTACAGCCAATTAGCATGGCAAGCGATGTTGGCCGAAGTGAATTTAACCCCTAAGCCCGGGTTAGTTGATAAACACAATACCGGTGCCCATAAAGATATGGCACTGACTGACTTTCATTTAAGTGCCAATGCCATCGCGACACATTTTCCACGATTTTTACAGGCAGGCGCTCAATATAAAAATTGCCCTATAGCGCAGCTATTACCTTACATTCGCCCTATTGGTATGGATTGCGAAAGGTCGATGTTCCGTGCAACAAAAGGCGTTAATACCCATAAAGGCAGTATTTTTTCCTTAGGTTTAGTCTTAACCGCAATAGGCCGTTTGATTGCACAACAACAATGTGTCTCACCGGAAAATGTCAGCTTATTGGTTGCTAGTATGTGTAAGGGAATTACCAATGAACTTAAACAAAAAACCGAAAAACCCACCGCAGGCCAGCGTTTATATCAGAGCCATGGGCTAACCGGTGCAAGAGGTGAAGCCGAAGGCGGTTACTCGTTAGTAATCAAACATTCACTTCCTTATTATTTACAGCAACTCGCTAAAGGCAAACTAGCCGATATTGCCCTACTTGATACCTTGATTCTATTAATGAGCCTGAATGACGATACGAATATTGTCAACCGTGGGGGTGTCAACGGCTTAGCATGGGTAAAACAACGGGCGGAACAGTTATTAATTGCTGGTATCAATACCTGTGATGACTTAGTTAAAGTTAAACATTTTGATAATGAATGTATTCAGCTAAATGTGAGCCCAGGGGGAAGTGCAGACTTATTAATTCTAACTTGGTTCTTTGCGCGATTACCCAATCATTCTTTTATTTAACATTAAGTGATTTTTTAATACTAATAAAATAGGAATAATTTAAAAAATAAAACAATTTAACCAAATAAAAACCAATTAACTATTTAACTAAATTATATACCTTAGGGTGAATTACTAATGAAGAATTAAAATCATTTTATTCACTCAAGATACAGCCATATTTAAAATATCGTCATTTTAACAAATTCCTAATATTAAAGTTCATTCAATTTAATATTAAATAAATTTAATATTGATTTAATCAAGGAAATTGGCTTATGCAAAAAGAAAAAATATGGAAGCTATTCGTGTTAATAGCCATTCCAATTATTATTGCTTTAATACCAACACCAGCGGGTCTACCACATATTGCGTGGTTGCTATTCGGTCTTTATCTTGCCGCCATTGTTGGGCTGGTACTTAAACCATATTCAGAGCCTGTTATTTTATTAGCCACGATTGCTGCAAGTGCGGTAATTATTGGGGTAACGGGTACTAAAGATGTCAAAGCAAGCGAAGTTTTAAGCGGATATGCATCCGGTACGACATGGCTTGTATTTGCTGCATTTACTCTGAGTGCTGCCTTTGTTATTACTGGTTTAGGTAAACGTCTTTCTTATATTTTGATTGGTAAATTAGGCGGTACAACATTAGGGCTCGGTTATGTAACCGCAATCCTTGATTTAATTATCGCTCCTGCGACGCCATCGAATACAGCACGTGCTGGGGGAATTGTTTTCCCAATTATCAATAGTGTGGCCGTTGCTTTAGGGTCTGATCCAGAAAAAAGCCCACGTAAAGCAGGTCACTACCTCCTCGTCAACGTGTATATGGTGACCAAAACCACCAGCTATATGTTCTTGACAGCAATGGCGCCGAATGCACTCGCCCTTGCCATGATGAGTGACATTATGGGCATCCATTTAAGTTGGGGCGGATGGGCACTTGCCGCCTCTGTACCGGGTTTAATCATGCTGATTTTGACGCCGTTAATGATCTACAAACTGTATCCGCCTGAGTTGAAAAAGGTGAATAACAAAGAGATCGCAGCTAAAGGTCTTGAAGATTTAGGCCCAATGACTATGCGTGAAAAATTGCTGGGGATTGTCTTTGTTATCGCGCTGTGTGGCTGGATTTTCTCTGACCTTATCGGTGTTAGCGCGTCTAGCGTCGCGATTGCGGTCATGGCATTAACCCTGATCCTCGGTGTTGTAACTTGGGATGACGTACTGAAGAATAAAGGCGGCTGGAATACCCTGATTTGGTACGGTGGTATTATCAGTATGTCAGGCGTACTCACAAAAGCAGGCTTCTTCAAGTGGCTCGCAGATACCATGAGCCAATACCTTTCTTTCGGTGACCAAGCGATGCTGGCGTTCTTTGTCATCATGTTCATCAGTGTTGCCATTCGCTACTTATTCGCCTCTGGTGGTGCCTACGTTGCAGCCATGGTGCCGGTATTTGCCACTGTAGGTATGGTTGCAGGGGCTCCTCCGATGTTGCTCGCTCTGGGCTTACTGTTCTCGAATGCTTATGGCGGAAGCGTAACGCACTATGGCGGTGCAGCAGCACCTATCGTATTCGGTGCAGGTTATAACGATATCCGTTCTTGGTGGATCATCGGCGGGTTAGTTGCCTTCATTAGTTTATTCGTTCACATGACTATCGGTTTAGGTTGGTGGGAAATTTTAATTAGTACTGGATTAATTTAATTCTTCGTTAATAAACCGACACGACGGGCACAATCATGATTGTGCCCTATTTAACAACAAAATTATTAATTTCTCGCTGTTCCAGAGTTATTTGCAGTCTTGGCGCTATAACGTGAACTTTATTGGAGCAACCTTAATTCAGACTTAAGTTTACCCTAATAATATGAGTTAAGTTTACCGTAATAATACTTGACGGGTTTAACCTAATCGAATTCATAGGGTTACCTAATAATATTAAGTCAGTTTACCCTAAATAGTTCGCGTTGTAGCAAGGCGGCAAAACGAAGGCATCCCGAGGAGCATACATCAGTATGTGACTTGGGGGGCTGAGTGCAGCCAACACAGCTACAGCGTGAAATATGACGGGTAAACAGATGAAAAAAATTCCTTGTACACTAATGCGTGGCGGCACCTCGAAAGGCGTATTCCTTTTAGCGGACTCTCTCCCTAAAGACACTCAACAACGGGATGAACTGATCCTTGCTATTATGGGTTCTGGTCATGCTTTGCAAATTGATGGTATTGGTGGGGGTAGCCCACAAACCAGCAAAGTCGCTATTATTAGCTCTTCAACTCATCCTGATGCTGATATTGATTATTTATTCGCTCAGGTTTCTATTACTGAACGTATTGTTGATACCGCACCAAATTGCGGAAATATTCTTTGTGCCGTGGGTTCTTTTGCGATTGAAAAGGGGTTAGTTCCTATTACTGGTAAAACAACCACTGTCAGGATCCGTAATGTCAATACGAACACTTTCGTCAACTCTACGGTGCAAACACCTGATGGTCATGTGGATTATGATGGTGATACCGAAATTGCTAGTGTACCCGGCCATGCCGCGCCTGTTGCCCTGACATTTTTAAATGCGTGTGGAACAAAAACAGGAAAATTGCTTCCTACTGGTCATGCTATTGATACCATTGAAGGCATTGATGTCAGTTGTATTGATATGGCAATGCCTGTGGTATTAATTGATGCTCCTCAGCTCAATAAAACTGGTTATGAAACTGCGGAGCAACTTGAATCCGATACCGAATTTATGCAAAAGCTGGAAACTATTCGTATAAAAGCCGGGGCAGCGATGGGGCTTGGTGATGTGAGCAAAAAAGTTATTCCTAAACCCATATTGATTTCACCCGCCATTCACGGTGGAACCATTAATGTCCGCTATTTTATGCCACATAAATGCCATGGCGCTCTTGCCGTGACTGGTGCTATTGCCATTGCCACAAGTACTATTGTTCCTAATAGTATTACCCAGCAATATGTTCACTCTGTTGATATGAAAAACATTGCTATTGAGCATTTAAGTGGCAAATTTGACGTGTCGTTAAACCAACAAGGCAACTCACCGGAAGAGCTTCAAGCTTCAATTATTCGAACTGCAAGAAAACTCTTTGAAGGCGATGTCTACGTTCCTTAAAACTAATATCTTGGCCTGCCTCTTATCTAGAGGCAGGTGATTAATTTTATTTTTCTGCAAATAACGGTTCAAAATTGCCATCAATATAATAGGAAACTTGATGTGCCTCATCTGGCGTTGGCAACTCCAACTTCCCTGCCATTTTTTCCATAACTTGCTCCGGCACTGCATACTTACGTTGTTGATTTTGTTGCCGCCACTGTTTAAATGGCACTTCCAAGTAAACTAAATGGATTTTGGCTTGATAACGTTCAAATAAGCTGATCATGGTTCCCCGTAAAGAGGCACTTAATGATGTTGCATTCCAAATAAAATGTGTTTTAGTGCGTAACAATCGTTTTGCTTGCTCTTTAGCTTGCTGAGCTACCCACCCTTGTGCATTTTTATCTGCTGGGTTGATTTTATGTTCTCGGCGAATATCATCTAAACACACGACTGCCGTTTGTGGGTAAAACTGTTTGCTAAAATGGTCTTTTCCCATCCCCGGCAAACCACATAGCATAATCACTTCGCTCCCTATCTCTTCAAAAGGTTGGTAATCCGTAGTGCCTTTTTGATGATGAAAATAATGGAAGCGCCCAGCTGGTGAAGCGAATGATTTAGGTTTGTCCCAACAGCCCTGCTCACGACAAAATAATTCAAATAGCTCGATTCTAACTAATAATTCCGCTTTATCTTCACATGTACGCCCTATCGCATCAGCTTTCGCTAACATGCACAATAAAGGCATTTCAACGCGCAATGATGCCGCAAATAATGTACGTTCAGGATCTGGCTTTTCCATTAACCAAAGCGGTAGACCATGAAATCGAACTAAAGCCGCAATCTGTTCACGAATAGCAAAAGGTGTTTCTATTTGTCGAAATAATATATTTCGTACAGATAATTCACCTTTTTTAGCATGTCCAGGCGAATGAATCCGCCCCTCTTCATCTTCTTTTGTCGTACTGCGTTTTTCAACATCATGTAGCAACGCTGCCGCCCAAACGATTTGTTGTTTAAGTTCTGGAAGCTGTTGATATTCAGGTAAATCTTCCAAAGCCGCTAACACCATTTGAGTGTGAATGGCCACATTACCTTCCGCATGGTGCAAACGGTCTTGCGGCACATATTGCATATCACGCACAAAATCGAACTGTTTTTCAAGCTGCGCCCAATCACGACATTGGGTTAATTGCCAACTCATGGTTGTTCTCCTTGTAATTCAAAGGCCAACTTGGCTCTCTGCCAATGCCGTTTCCAGTGGATATCTGTTTTGACATGGTTTTTACGCACATATTTAAAAACATGCGCCATAAAATCATCCACATGAAACCCTTGGCTATCACGGCTCACAATCCCTTCCATGCTGCAGGCTTTCCCTGTATGTGTATCACGCGCAATAAATTGACTATCTAATGATGCCGCAGTAATTAATGAACTTGCATACTCTTGCTTATCCATCTGTTTACTGAGTGATAAATCTAATTGTGGGACAGTTGGAAAATCAAATAAAGCCGCATAAAATTGCACCTCTTCCCAACTAAGCCAATACTCCCCTTGCCTAACAGCAAACACATAGAAATAATCTTCAATATGTTGATATTCAATGGAATGTATTGCATAAAGGTTTTCGCCGAAGAGTTCGATATCCCCTAAATCATCTTTAATCAGCTGCCAACGTTGGCGAATTTGCTGGCTCCATGCCGATTGGGTTGGGGCACCATGAGAGCGTGCAAAAACTCCATGGCGGTTTAAGCAATTATTTTCACCATCCAGTTTTTCTGTGTGAATCAGTTTGTTTATATTTTGGATATGCGACCACCAATCGCTATTGATGCGATCATCACTAGTCGTACCAGGGGAGAACGGATAGTGATACGTTCTACCATACTTTCTTGATTGCATATTCATCATGCTTTCTCTAAAGAAATAGAAATAACCACAAATCTTTTGTTAGATTTGCGTCTTTAATTGTTGAGAAATCAAGAGTAGGTATTACATATCTATTCCGAGTAACGGCCTCATTTTTGCTTGGCTAATAGTTAAAATTAGCGAAATTGAAGGAAAACAGTTGAATTTTAGTCTAATTGTCAAGAAAAAGGCTATCAATTTATTCCTAATCTCATTACTAACGCAACTATTCAACTGTTATACAATTTTCATCTAGGGAATATTTCACTACCACTTTATTACGATACAAACAATTATCCTGCAGAGTGATAGGTTCTTGTCCTTTGGTTGTTACTTTTTGCCAAATTTCATTATGACGGTATATAACTTCATTCTCTCGGGTAAATTTATGGTTTTTCTCATAAATATGGTATTTGTGTTCACGAGGAGTGCAGCTCAATAACTCCCCTTCGAGTTGATGTTCTGCAATATTAAATACCAACTGAAAAGCACTTTGTGTCGGATTATAAAAAACCAAATCGATATAATTATAAAAAATTGCCGCCCCAGAACCAAAAGGCAATACCCGCCCTTCATCTGGAAATGGGTCAAAACTATGATTAGCACGCTCAACCACTTGTAATGGAGAATGCAATACCATCCAATGAATTAAATTACTCAGTTGACAAATTCCCCCGCCAATCCCTGAACGAGCCTCACCAAACGAAAGTTCCATACCTTCAAGAAAACCTCTGCGCGCAGTTGGTTTTCCAACGAGCCGACAAAATGAGAAGTATTCCCCTGGGTAGATGATGACTCCATTCATCGCTTCTGCAGCAATACGTAAGTTTGTCACTTTGTTGTATTGTAAACGTAGGTCTGACTCACCTAATTTACGGATCAGCTTAGATGTGTGCTTGTTGTAGCGATACTCAAGACGTTCATTGGATTTTAATTTCGCATAATATTTGGCGGAAAATGCCCAATGCAATCGTCGAGCTAAACGTTTTTGGGTGACACGCAGCCAATAGAGAATAGGATGATAAGAAGAAAGCGGCCTACGCATAACAAACCTTATTGATATCATTAACCAATAAATCATGTCATAGCCCTTTGCTTTACGACATAGTAACTATCTGATAAACCCAATAATTGATAAAAGAAAATAATCCAGCACGCAAAATAAAAACCATTTGTTCTAAATATTTCATGTCACAGCTAGGCGGCAAAAAAGTAAATCCCTAGGCGCATACACAAGTATGTGACTAGGGTTTACTTTTGAAGCCAACAACGCTGTGGCATTAAAGCCAACGAGCAAATTAATACAAGCCGATTAGCGCCCCAGTCGCTAATAAAAAGAAACTAAACAACCAAATCCAACCAAACGAATAACGTAGGTGGCGGCCCATATCAATTCCAGCCAACCCCATAGCTAGCCATGCCGCTGGAGAAAAAGGACTCACGAAGGTCCCTGCGTTGTTACCTATCGCCATGGCGTAAACAACAGAAGATGGGTCAACACCAACTGTAGCGGCAATTTGTTGAATTATTGGTAGTAAGGCAAAATAGTAAGCATCGGTACTGGTAAAAATATCCATCGGCACACCTAGAATACCAACAAAAATATGGACTTTAGAAACCCATTCGGTTGGTAAGATAGCCGTTAAGTCTGTTGCGATTGACTCAAGCATGCCACCTTCCGATAAAATACCCAAAAATGCTCCCGCCGCTAATATAATAGCAACCATTCCCAACGCTTGTGGTGCATGGGCGGCCAAAATTTTCATTTGGTCTCTAGGATTAGGGAAATTCACCATCAAGGCAATGGAAAGTGCAATCATAAAAACATAAGGTGCAGATAATAAACCAAATGCTAAACACACAACGGAGGCAACAATTAACCCACCATTGATGAGTGGTTTCTTAGGTTTTTGAACCGTTTCTGTTATATCTGCAGTGTCGTCACTGACAGGTAACAAAGAATCCATTTCATATGGCGTAGTTCCTTTCAAACTTGCCGCTGCAATACGTCGTTTCTCACGTAACCCCATCAGAATAGCAAATACCACTGCGCCACCCATACCAATTAGTTGTACTGGGATCAAATGTTGCCAAAGGGTCGAAGCATCAATTCCGGTTACAGCTGAAGCTCGGCCTAATGGCCCGCCCCAAGGTACCATATTCATGACACCCATACTGGCGCACATCAGTAGCAACATTAAATAGGGGCTCATACCAAGTTGACGGTATAAAGGTAACAATGCAGGAATAATAATTAAGAATGTCGCAGCGCCTGACCCATCGAGATGGACAATACCCGCAATTAACGTTGTCATAATACAAACAACAATAATATTTCCACGAGTCATTTTAACCATTAAACGGATCAACGGGTCAAAAATATGCAGGTCTTTCATTAAGCTAAAGAATAAAATCGCAAATAAAAACATAGCTGCGACTTTTGAGACTTTATTAATGCCGCTTTCAAAGAATACTGAAATTTCAGCAACAGAATAACCGGCAAATAAAGCACCAATAAAGGGGATACAAGACATTGCGATAATTGGGCTAACTTTTCCCATCATCAATAATGTTACTATCGATATAATGATTAAAATACCAATAATTGTCAGCACATCAATTTCCTTCTTAGAATTATATTTTTCAGGTGAACACAAAGCTTAGGATTAGCTAGTATCAGCTTAATAAGCTTGTTTCTTATATAAACCATTTAATATAACCGCAAGGAATATTTTATATTTTTGCCTCACAAACAATGCATTAACGCTTATTTAAATTATCATTTAAAATAAAAAAATAGTTTTATTCACTATTAGAACCATTAAAACCATAAGCAGGCATTAACGCCATTTTATATTGGTGATTATTAATTTTATTTATAAGTTACAGAATTATAACAATCAAAAAATAATAGTTATTATTATATTTTATTTTTTATCTCATTTTTTTATATTTTTTCCCTCTTTTTGCATCATATTGCTAGGGAAATATACTTTTTATGGTATTGATCAAATCTGTAAAAATTTACTTGATTTTCCTTCAATAATTCGCTGTAAAACAAATTTTCCCCCTTAATACCACACCATCTCACAAAAAAATTTTGGCTAACTGGGTATAATATTAAAATAATTTAAGTTTGCTAATAAGGAAAGTTCCAATGAGCCACCTTTTTTCACCCGCATCAATAGGCCAAGTTTCGCTGAAAAATCGTATTATTGTTCCCCCAATGTGCCAATATTCTGCAGAAAATGGTATGCCAACAGCATGGCATAAAGCCCACTACATGAACCTTGCTTTATCAGGTGCCTCTTTAGTTATTGTAGAAGCCAGTGCTGTTGTTCCTGAAGGTCGTATTACCTACAAAGACCTAGGCTTATGGAATGAAGAGCAAATGGCAGCAATGCAACAAATGCTCAGCGATATCCGGCAATATTCAGATGCACGCTTAGGAGTACAAATCGCTCACGCTGGTAGGAAAGCATCAACAGATTTACCTTGGTTAGGAGGTAATAGTATTCAGTCCACACAACCTAATGGCTGGCAGACTGTAGCACCATCAGCACTGGCTTTTGGTAATAATGCAATTCCACATGCATTAACTATTGAAGAAATTTCGCAGCTCAAACAGCAATTTATTGAGGCAGCAATTCGGGCAGAAAAAGCAGGTTTTGACGTTATTGAGATCCATGCTGCTCATGGATATATACTGCATGAATTCCTATCGCCAGTTTCAAACTTACGACAAGATGAATATGGTGGATGCTTTAAGAATCGTACTCGCTTACTGATTAATATTTTCCATGAGATGAGAGAAGCCATTAGCCCTAATGTTGCAATTGGTGTACGGATCTCCGCAACAGATTGGCTTGAATCGGGTTGGAGCGTACCTGAATCAATTGAGCTAACAGAATTATTAGAAGATTTAGGTTGTGACTATATCCACGTCTCATCTGGCGGGTTATCAACTGAACAACAGATACCATTGAGCCCAAATTACCAAGTCCCTTTAGCACAAGCTATTCATGAGAATACTATGATGCCTGTCATTGCTGTCGGTCTTATCACTGAACCTTTGCAAGCAGAAGCCATTGTGGCAACTCACCAAGCAGATTTTGTGGCAATCGGTAGAGGTATATTATTTGAACCACGCTGGCCTTGGCGAGCAGCAAGTGAATTGAATGAACAAATAGACGTTGCACCGCAATATCTACGCAGCGCCCCACACCAATTCAAACACTTATTTAAGTAAAAATAATAAATTCGCAGCTATTGTTGCTTGATAATCAATAGCTGCGAGTAATAAATAATTAACGTGCGTTAGTCGAGCACTGTTGAACGAATTCAATCATGGTTTTTTGGAATTCAGGCTCTGCGGTACCTGATTTTTCTAATTCCGCATCCATACGTTTAAACTCAGCTAAACCATATTTTTCAATTGTTTTATCGTAGGCACAACCACAAATTGCGGTAACTGCTTTTGCTGTTTCACCTTGAGGATTACCAGATGCAACGACACAAGTATTAACAAAGTTGTCTTTGTATTCAGCAATTTCTGATTTTTCATCAGAACATGCAGACAACACAACCATTGCTCCTGCCATACCTAATATTAATGCTAATTTTTTCATTTTATGCCCGTTTCCTATTCAGCTTTAACTAAGGTGATAATATTAAACCGCTATTATTCCTAGTTCACGCTATTTTGGATATATCGTTTATGTTTTCAATACCATTAATCTTAATATGCTAAATAAGAGGTTCTTATTAAGATTAACATCCCTATCACTGACTATGCATATTAATCATAGCTGTTTTCTTATAAAAAATCTGTATTGACCCATTGTTTATTATGTGTATTTTACCTTGGTAATGAATTAGAACAACGCCATCGGTAATAGAATAATGCCGATAAAATTAGCACACAACCAACAATTTGGACAAAAGGCATTCTTTCATTGTACCAAATAGCCGCTACAAATACGGTCATAACAGGTTCAAGGATCATAATAATTGCAGCATTGCCGGCAGTGGTATTTTTTTGACCAATAAGTTGCAATACAAAGCGTAAACTCGTTGCTATTACAACACTAGCAATAAACCACATCATGGTAGGTACGGTGATGCTACTTGGCCACTCTTCTAAAAAAAATGACAAAACTAACCCAGTCATTCCTGTACAAGCAAGCTGAATGGTCGTTAATGGCAAAAGAGGGATTGTTCGAGTATATAAACTGGTATAACAAAAATAGATAGCTTGAACAATTGCCGCACCAAGAAACCACAGTTGGCTTGCTTTAAACTCAAGCTGTGCCTTAAATAGTGTTAAACATGCCAACCCTAATACAGCGACCGGAAGTGCCTCCCAGAAATAACGAACTGGTTTATTTTTTAAAATAACCCATGCGACTAGCGGGACAAACAACATAGCAAGGCTCATGATAAAAGCCCCTTCACCAATTGAATCTGTTATCGCAACTGCGTGGATCCAGAGCACCATATTTAATGACATCCAACCGCCTGTCATTAATATTTTTGGTAATTGCTTCGCCGTTATTCTATTTTTTTTCCCTCGACAAAAAGGGGCTAAAATGATGGCTGCAAATAAAAAACGGCTACCAAGAAAGGCAAAAATAGGCATTCCCTGCACTGATTCTCGGGAAAATACCCACCCCCAAGCCGCGATTATCGTGGTAAGCACCAAGAAAAATTCTGCCTTTCTTTGTGAATACATGTGTTCCTCTGGATAAATTAACTGACTCGCAGATACATCATACTGGCTTTTGTATGTAAACCAATCACATTTATGGCCTTTCTCTCCGACTTCCCTAAATAAAAAATATCTCGCCAAAGAACGATAAATATGACCTTAAATTAAGAGCCATTTCCTCTTAATAAAGATAATTTTACTTCTTGGCTGCTTTTTTCTTATTAACTAGACTAAGTCTGATTTTAAACGCGATAAATGGGGAAGTTTGCATAGAATCTCATCAATTTATCTTCTTACATAGCCTGAGATAATCAAGGGTAGACAAACAATGCACAACTTGATGAAAGGTTATATCATGGTTATTCAAAAAACATTACTGATAGATAATGATAAAATCAAAAAAATTAAGACTGCGATCAATAAGAGAAAATATGCACATGCCGATGAAATAAGTTTGTTATGGCAGCACGCTTTAAAATCATCGTCAGTCTTCAGTTGGGGAAAAGTGATGCTAATTTCTATCATTAGTGGTCTTGTTATCACAATAGCCACTTATTTGTAGGATGAGCTTTTAAAAAAAAGAAGAAATCGAGCCTATCGCCCGATTTCTATTAACTTTCTTTGATATAGCTAAAATAGCTAATTCAACTAATTACCAGTAACCTAAGAATTTCCACCAAACGCTACCAATAAAGAACCAAATGGCTAAGTTAACTACGCTCATCACGAAACCTGTTTTCCACCATTCCGCAAGGGTTGCATAACCCGAACCAAAAATAATAGGTGCAGTACCCGTACCATAGTGTGTCAATGACATCATTAGTGATGATGAGAATGCTAATGTTAAAGCTAATAACATTGGTGGAGCGCCAAGGGCTAAACCTGCCGAGAAAAATGCTGCATACATCGCCGTAATATGCGCGGTTGTACTCGCAAAGAAATAGTGAGAATACACATAAATTAAAACAAGAATTAGCATTCCCCATACCCAGCTAATGCCTAATCCATCAATAGTTGCACCGACGGTTAATGACATCCACTTTATGAGACCGAGCTTACCTAAAAAACTCGCCATCATGACTAAGGCAGAGAACCAAACGACAGTATCCCATGCCCCTTTGTTTTTCAGAACATCATCCCAATTAATAACCCCTGTCGCTAATAGAACACTCAACCCAATAAACGCCGCGGTGGTTGCATTAACACTATATGCAGGCCCAAAAATCATGGCAGGAACACCAGCCCACAACAAAAGTAACAACCCAAAAACACCGAGAGTTATTTTTTCAGGTAATGAAACTGGGCCTAATTGTTGTAAACGTTCTTTGGCAAAATTTGGCGCATCCGGTGTTGAAGTAATTTCCGGCTTATACATCAAATAGATCACCAAAGGCATTAATATTAATGACACGATGGCAGGAACAAACGCCGCAATCGCCCACATACCCCAAGTTAATTCATTTTCTTGGCTTGTTTCACTAATAATCAAACTGACAATTAATGGGTTTGGCGCTGTCGCCGTAATAAACATTGCAGAAGTGATTGGGTTAATATTGTAGTTAACGAGCGATAAATAACGCCCTATCTTACCTGCGGTTCCATCTTCAGCCTTTGACCCAAAACTATCCGAGATCGAACGCATAATTGGGTGAATAATTCCCCCACCTCGAGCAGTGTTACTTGGTGTCACAGGTGCCAATATTGTTTCTGCTATTGCCAATGAATAAGCAATACCCAATGTTTTTTTACCGAATAAAGAAATGACATAATAACCTATCCTTGCCCCCAGGCCTGTTTTATTCAAGCTCATGGAAACCATGATAGAAATACCAATTAGCCAAATTAGATCATTAGAAAAGCCACTTAAAGCATCCGCAATTGCCCCTTTAGTTGATTCAGGGTTAGTGACCCCGGTTACTGCAACTAATGAAATAGCGACAATAGATACACCTCCTATTGGTAAAGCTTTACCAATAATAGCAGCGATAGTACCTACAAATAATGCTAAAAGATGCCACGCATTTGGATTAACACCTTCGGGAACAGGAATTAAGAACCAAATAATTAATGTTATTGCAACTGCGATTAGAGTTGGTACAGGTTTTAAAGGTGTTAGTTTATTCATAAGGTTATCCATACACGTATAAAGATGGAAATACAGAGTAATTTCAGTTATATATTCTAATTTTATCTTTAGATTAACAATATATAGCTCAAAAACCTTGATATTTATCAGTACGTGAATTCTTTTATGATAAATTTTAAGCCAGTTTGTAACGATGTGTAATATATTATTTCAGATATCAATCGTTCCATATTTCTTGCACAAAAAGATAAGCCTACACTTACATTAATAAGAGTAAGAATAAAACTGGGATTATTATTTGCTCTGTTACTAGGTTAACAGCACACAATCACATTTGTCACATAATCAAATTTGGTTAGTAATATACTAAAATTTCAATTTTTTTTATAGTTCATCCTCAATTTATGATTACTGAATCGAATTAATAAAATAAAACCAAGAAATATTCAAAATTATATTGAATATATAAAAAATTATAACAATGACAACATTGATTAAAAAACACGCATATTACTATTAAATTAATACCTCTGCTTAATTAACATTAGTTATTATCTTATCTGATAATTTAAAAAAACACTTATAGTGATTATGCTCTGTTCTCAATACCATTTTTATCTCTAATCTAAATGTGAGTAATCAAACTTATCAAAATATGACTAATAAGGAAACGAAATGCCCACTGATAACATTTACATCACAAATTCTCAACAACCATGTATTGTATTATGTACAACCAATAGCCATGAAAGTGCAATTAAAATTACCCAACACTTACTCGCTAATCGCTTAGCAGCATGTGTTTCCCTACTGCCTGAAATAACATCTGTTTATCTATGGCATGGTAATATCACGCAAGATAAGGAGGTTTTACTCTTGATCAAAACGACCCAAGGAAACCAACTTAATCTATTTAATGCAATAAAAGAAATACACCCATATGAAACCCCAGAACTCATTCGCTTAGACCCAAGCCAAGTTGAAGACAATTATCTGCAATGGCTGATTAACTCTGTCAAATAATAGATATTAATCTGAATTTAATAACTATAGCGTTATAAATTGTGAGCTAATATCATTTTTGTATAAATTAATTCAACTGGTCGGCTATGGTTTACCGTAAATTAGTGCTATATAAATAAGCTCGCTTTATATTTATTTTCCCTCCTTAATATTTGGAGGTTTTTTTTGTCTAAAATTGACTAGCGTATATTCCTTCAACCTGCTAAAAGTCCGATTTATTCGCCCCTTTGGCATTACATGGTTAGACAGCTATTATTATTATCGGCATTCTCCTTAAAGAAAAAAGCGACTGATATTAATATCAATCGCTTTGTGTATAAAAAATAGCCTGAATAAGCTAGTCTCGTAATGGCGGGTTTCTCACTTGCCTATCACCTGCTACATAATAATCTGCATTGCTTGTGGGTAACGAAGGACGGTTTCGAATTTTATCGGCAATTTTCTCTGCAATCATGATGGTCGTTGCATTTAAATTCCCTGTAATGATCAACGGCATAATCGATGCATCGATAACCCGTAGATTTTCAATACCGTGAACTCGCCCTGCACCATCCACGACTGCCATATCATCGTAACCCATTTTACAGGTTCCACACGGATGAAAAGCGGTTTCTGCTCTCTCGCGCACAAATGCATCTAGCTCTTCATCAGTGCTAATCTGTTTGCCAGGGCTTATTTCATCCCCACGATATGGGTCAAGTGCTGGCTGAGCCATAATTTCACGAGTAATACGAATGGCGGCACGAAACTCTTCCCAATCTTGCTCCGATGACATGTAATTAAACAAAATACTTGGATGTTGCTTTGGGTCTAGGGATTTCAAGCGAACACGCCCTCGACTAGGCGATCGCATTGAGCCTACATGGGCTTGAAAACCATGCTGATTGACTGCATTACTACCATTATAGTTAATCGCCACAGGCAAAAAGTGGAATTGAATATTTGGCCATGCGAATTTTTCGCTAGTGCGGATAAACCCACCTGCTTCAAATTGATTACTTGCGCCAACTCCAGTCCCTTTAAATAGCCACTCAGCGCCTATTTTAGGTTGGTTTATCCATTTTAAGGCTGGATATAATGAAACTGGTTGTTTGCATTCATATTGCAAATACATTTCAAGGTGATCTTGCAAGTTTTGCCCAACACCAGGTAAAACGTGCACAGCTGGAATATTGAACTCAGCCAAAACATCCTCAGGCCCAACTCCAGAACGCTGCAAAATTTGCGGTGAGGCGATCGCACCTGCACATAAAAGCACCTCTTTACTCGCCTTCACTACCGTAGGTGTAGTGCTATTACCTTGATAATATTTAACACCAACCGCTTTTTTCCCTTCAAACTCAATGGTATCTGTCGTGGCATGGGTAAGAATAGTCAGGTTATTACGCTTTTTCGCTTGGTCTAAATACCCTCTTGCTGTACTTGCTCGTCGCCCTTGCGGTGTAACTGTACGGTCCATTGGGCCAAAACCCTCTTGTTGAACCCCATTTAAATCATCTGTTTGCGGGTACCCTGCTTGTACGCCTGCTTCCACCATCGCATGAAATAGCACATTATTGCCATTTTTCGGTGTTGTCACACTGACGGGGCCATCTCCGCCGTGATAATCATTTGGGCCAATATCACGTGTTTCCGCTTTTCTAAAATAAGGTAAACAATCAAGGTAACGCCAGTCTTCTAACCCAGGCGCTTCCGCCCAACCATCAAAGTCTAGAGCATTCCCTCGGATGTAACACATCCCATTAATTAATGATGAGCCACCAAGCCCCTTTCCACGACCACACTCCATACGGCGGTGGTTCATATGCGGTTCAGGGTCAGTTTCATAAGCCCAATTATAACGTCGCCCTTGTAATGGGTACGCTAATGCCGCTGGCATTTGTGTGCGAAAGTCGAACCGGTAATCCGGTCCTCCTGCTTCAAGGAGCAGCACAGTAACATCAGGATCTTCTGTCAGGCGGGTAGCAAGAACGTTACCGGCTGAACCAGCACCGATAATAATATAGTCATAGACCATTGTTATCTCCTCTGTTTCAGTCAAATTAAAATGATGTGATTAAAAAACGGATGCAAATTCCCCCAGTTCCACTTGAATGGATTTCACTTGTGTATAATTTTGCAGTGTCATAACGCCATTTTCGCGGCCAACGCCGGAATGCTTATATCCGCCCACAGGCATTTGTGCTGGTGATTCACCCCATGTATTAATCCAACAAATCCCAGCCTCTAATTGATGAATAACACGGTGTGCACGTGTTAAATCTTGTGTCACCAATCCTGCTGCTAACCCGTACACACTATTGTTCGCACGAGCAATCACTTCGTCTTCCGATTGATAACTCAAAATACTCATAACAGGGCCAAAAATTTCTTCCTGTGTGATTTGCATTTCATCGTGGCAATCGGTGAATACGGTTGGTGCAACATAAGCTCCCTGTGCAAAATCGCCATCCATTAAGCGTTCACCACCGCACAATAACCTCGCGCCTTGTTGTTTGCCTAACTCAATATAACGCAACACGTTTTCCATATGAGCAAAACTGACTAATGGCCCAAAGTTGGTGTTTTCGTCAACGGGTGAACCTATTTTAATGCGAGCCACACGTTCAGTGATCTTGTCCTCAAACTGTGATTTAAGCGATTCAGGCACAAAAACCCGTGTTCCATTGGTACACACTTGGCCTGAACTATAAAAATTCGCCATCATGGCAATATCCGCGGCTTTATCTAAGTCTGCATCATCAAAAATAATTAGAGGCGATTTACCGCCTAGTTCCATCGTCACCTCTTTTAAAGAAGAAGCTGATGCATTCGCCATCACTTTTTTACCGGTTGCGATCCCCCCTGTGAATGAAACTTTGGCAATATCAGGGTGCTCTGTTAACCATTGCCCCACTTCACCGCCTTGGCCTGTCACTACGTTAAATACCCCTGCTGGCACGCCCGCTTCAGTGTATATTTCAGCCAACTTTAACGCTGTTAACGAAGTAACTTCACTGGGTTTGAACACCATAGCATTACCTGCTGCTAGTGCAGGAGCTGATTTCCATAACGCAATTTGGATAGGATAATTCCATGCACCAATACCTGCCACAACCCCAAGAGGTTCACGACGAGTATAAGCAAACGAGCTATCACGCAAAGGGATTTGCTGCCCCTCCAGCATCGGAATTAAACCTGCATAGTATTCAAGAACATCCGCTCCTGTAACGATATCCACATAACGAGTTTCAGAAAGCGGTTTGCCCGTATCAAGGGTTTCGAGGTAAGCCAATTCGTCGTTACGTTCTCGTAAAATATCCACCGCACGGCGTAAAATACGTGAGCGTTCCATCGCAGTCATTGCCGCCCAGACTTTCTGGCCTTGTTTAGCGCTTTCTACCGCCCATTGGATATCTTCAAGGGTCGCAGATTGCAGATCCGCGATAGTTTCCCCATTGGCAGGGTTGATTGCAGGAAATCGCCCGCATTCAGGTTGTGAACTGTCGACATAACCACCATGAATATAAAGCTTATGTATCGGTGGATGTTGCATATTATCTCCTCTGAATTGGTTATTAGGTTCCTAAAACCTCAGCACGTTGTAGTTGCATATCGATGTATTCGTTAGTGATTTTGAGTGCATCCTTAACAGGAAATTGTTCATTACTCAAAGCACTACGTAGCCATAGGCCATCAATTAAAGCAGCCAGCCCCTTTGCTGCCATCCGCGCATCTGCCTTGTTTAATACCCGCCCAAACTCATAGCTTAAGTTTGAATACAAACGCCGGTCATTAACCTGTTGTAAGCGGTTTAAATTCGGTTGATGCATACTGCTAGCCCAAAAGGCTAGCCACGTTTTCATCGCGGCCTCACTGGTTTGCGTTGGATCGAAGTTGCCTTCAACAATCGCCTGAATTCGTAGTTTTGCCTCCGCCCCTGTTAACATGCGTAAACGTATTGCCACCGCAAAACCCAACTGGTATTGAATATGGCGCATAGTGGCTTCAAGCAAGCCATTTTTATCACGAAAATAATGGCTGATGATCCCTGTAGAAACCCCGGCTTTACGGGCAATTAACACAAAACTGGCTTCCTGCATTCCAACTTCATTAATCACAGCCAATGTGGCTTGAATTAACTGTTGTTTACGTATCGACTGCATTCCTATCTTCGGCATGGTATTTGAACCTAAAAAATACATTGATCCCTTTTATTAAACGTTTTTTTGATTGAATGTTCAATCAATATTAACTATTGTTTACAACAATTCATTCACAATTAACATAAGAGAGAAGATAACAAAAACCAAATCTTGGCTGATAAATCAATATATTAGCTTAGAAAGTAATTTTAACCTGTTAAATAAATAAAAATGTGGAATGTCCAATGACAACTCAAAATAGCCCAAAAAATAAGCAGAAGGATAAATTGAATTCTGTGGTTTTTTTTACTTCCGCCGGTCTTATTCTGGCGTTTTCTTTTTTCACCATCTTGATGACTGAAACAGCAAATCAGTGGATCGTTGCCGCGCTTGGGTGGGTATCTAAAACCTTTGGTTGGTATTACCTGCTAGCAGCAACGCTTTATATTGTTTTTGTCATTTTCGTTGCTACCTCACGCTTTGGTAATATCAAACTCGGCCCTGAACAATCTAAACCTGAATTTAGCGTGCTCAGCTGGTCTGCGATGCTATTCGCGGCAGGAATTGGTATCGATTTAATGTTTTTCTCCGTCGCTGAGCCGGTCACCCAATATATGCTGCCGCCAACGGGCGAAGGCGAAACCTTAGAAGCAGCTCGTCAGGCGATGGTGTGGACACTGTTCCACTATGGCCTAACGGGCTGGTCTATGTATGCCTTAATGGGGATTGCACTGGGTTACTTCAGTTATCGTTATAACTTACCGCTAACCATTCGCTCCGCACTCTATCCTATTTTTGGTAAACGGATTGACGGCCCAATTGGCCATACAGTAGATATTGCGGCAGTACTAGGGACGATTTTCGGTATTGCAACAACTCTTGGGATCGGGGTTGTCCAGCTGAATTATGGCCTCAAAGTATTATTCGACTTACCTCAAGGGCTCCCCGTGCAAAGTGGGTTAATTCTACTATCAGTGATTATGGCCGTGATTTCTGCCACATCTGGGGTAAATAAAGGTATTCGGGTGTTATCCGAGCTCAATGTGCTTTTGGCATTTGGCTTGATTTTATTTATCTTATTTGTCGGCGATACCGAGTTCTTACTCAATGCCTTAGTACTGAATGTGGGGGATTATATCAACCGCTTTATGGGTATGACCCTCAATAGCTTTGCCTTTGACCGCCCAACGGATTGGATGAATAGCTGGACGCTGTTTTTCTGGGCGTGGTGGGTAGCATGGTCGCCATTTGTTGGGTTATTCCTCGCTCGTATTTCTCGTGGTCGGACCATTAGACAGTTTGTGATCGGTACTTTAATTATTCCGTTTGTTTTCACACTATTGTGGTTATCTATTTTTGGTAATAGTGCATTGTATGAAATCATTCACGGCAATAGCGAACTTGCCAAAACCGTCCTCGACGCCCCCGAAAAAGGCTTCTATTCACTACTTGAGCTTTACCCCGGCTTTGGCCTAACCGCTTCTGTTGCAACCATTACTGGGCTGTTGTTCTATGTCACCTCTGCTGACTCCGGCTCATTAGTATTAGGTAATTTCACCTCAAAACTCAGTGATATTAACAATGATGCTCCTAATTGGTTGCGAATTTTTTGGTCTGTCGCAATTGGTTTACTCACCTTAGGGATGTTAATGACAGATGGCGTCGCTGCTTTACAAAATACAACGGTGATCATGGGCTTACCATTTAGTTTTGTGATCTTCTTTATTATGGCTGGGCTATATAAATCATTAAAAGTTGAGGACTTTAGACGCGTTAGTTCGCTAAATACCAATGCGCCAGCACCGCTGTATGGCAATGGAACACTCAATTGGAAACAGCGTTTGGGACGAGTGATGAATTTCCCGGGAACGACTTATACCCAGCGGATGCTTGATTTGGTGTGCATTCCTGCTATGCAAGAAGTGGCAAAAGAGCTCAGTTTAAGGGGAGCGAAAGTGGAATTTAACACCTTGCCACCCATTGCTGATGAGCGCTTAGACCATTTAGAGCTAACTGTTGACCTTGGTGAAGAACAAAGCTTTATTTACCAAGTGTGGCCACAGCGCTATTCCGTTCCCGGTTTTACCTATCGCGCACGTTCAGGGAAATCCCATTATTACCGCTTAGAAACCTTCTTATGGGAAGGCTCACAAGGGAATGATTTAATGGATTACACCAAAGAACAAGTGATTAGCGATATTCTAGACCAATATGAAAAACATATGAATTTCATTCATTTAAGCCGTGAAGCTCCCGGTGCAACCTTAACATTCCCTGAATCTGTATAATTTGACCTCTAAGGGGGCGATGCTCCCTTAGAGTCAACAAATGAACAACTTATCAATAAGGGCGGCCCGCTTGCTCTAACATTTTTTTCATTTGCTGGCGATCATTCATCCAAGCCATTGAATTAGGGCACCCTGCTCCCGTCGGGTTAACATCACACACATTAAAATGTTTTGAAAACGCATTTTCATCTGCATTTCGCTGCTCTAACAAAGCTTGATAACTTTGTTCTTCTTGTGGAAGTTTCTTTTTGGGATCAAAGACAAACTTTTGTTGTGTCTGTAATTTTTTAATTCCTTGGTAGTCTTGATTAAACTCGCGATCAGCGGGTGACTTTTCTTTAAATGTAAAGTCGCTGGCAAAGCCATAAGAAGTAAAACAAAGAAAAATAGCAATAATAACCTTTTTAAACATATCAATTTCCTGCTGTATCCATAAGTAAATATTATATGTCAGCAGAAACACATGGTGTTGAATAATAATAAGTGAAATTTATAAAATCCTTAATATTCAAATAAATAATTTACATAGGTTATTAAATCAATTGATTGATACATCATTGAAATTGGCTTAGTCTTGTTATATCAACCCTATGATGGATATTGGTGATAGCCCATTTTCTCTGAAATATTACGCCCCGCCGTTTTCAGTAATTGGACATAGTCATCAATACGCTGCTCATCAAAACGAATCGTTGGGAACGAAATCGATAGCCCTGCAACCACATGACCTAAGCGGTCATACACTGGCACAGCAATACAGCGCAGTCCTAACTCTTGCTCTTCTCTGTCTTGTGCATAATGGCATTCACGAACGGTGGCTAATTCCGCCAGCAGGTCTTCTATCGTTAAAATTGTTGTTGCCGTTTTTTGACTAAAAGTTTCATCTTTCAATGCCAAACGAATGGATTCTTCATCTTGCCAAGCGAGTAAAATCTTACCGATTGCGGTGCAATACAATGGGTTACGACGCCCAACCCGTGAATACATGCGTAAATTATAACTCGAGTCGATTTTATGGATATAAATAATGGCATCTTCATCTAATGCACCCAAATGCACCGCTTCATGGGTTAATTGGCCAATACGGCGCATTTCTTTATCTGCAATTTCTATCAGGTCAACATACTCGAGGGATTTTGCCCCTAATTCGAAGAGTTTTAAGGTCAGTGAATACTTATCTGCTTCACCTTCTTGATCCACATATCCTAACTGTTTCATCGTTTGCAGAAAACGAAATGTCGTGGCTTTTGACATCAATAAACGCTGTGAAAGCTCAGACACACCAATCTCTTTTTGCTCACCAAGGGCGCTAAGAATGCTAAATACCTTAACCACTGCTGAAACAGCATCCGTTTGAGTCGTTTTATCCATTATTTTTCCATCATCCTATAAATTGATATCGACATTACACCCTAACTAATAGCATAAGTGGCTATCATGATAAAAACAAGAACGTCGATTTGATATTTTTAAAACGGCGTTTCATTTTTATTGAAGTTCTATTTAAAATGGGTTTTAATAGCATCATTAAGTAGCAATAGTTTACTAAGTCGTAATCGCGCAGGTGGTGAAAATGAATACACATCCGCAAGTTGCCGTTATTGGTGAATGCATGGTTGAGTTGCAAAAATCGGGTGAACTTTATAGACAAACATTTGGTGGGGATACACTCAATACCGCGCTATACCTGTCTCGTTTAACTAAAGATCACGGTGTGACAACCCGTTACATCACCGGTTTAGGTCAGGATCCATTCAGCCAGCAAATGCTAAGCAGTTGGCAACAAGAAGGCATCAATACTGAAGAGGTCTTTATTTCGGACAAACATTTGCCTGGGATGTATTTAATCGAAACTTCTGCTGATGGCGAACGCCGCTTTTTCTATTGGCGAGATAATGCCGCGGCAAAATTTTGGCTTGATGCCGTTTGTCTTGACCACAACAGCAAAGCCCACACACAGCAAATCCTAAATTCGCAACAATTTATCTATTTAAGTGGCATCAGCCTAGCCATTTTACCTAGCGCTTCACGCCAGTTGTTATTTGAAATGTTACAGCAAGCTAAACAGCATGGTGCCCAAATTGTGTTTGATAATAACTATCGCCCCGCACTTTGGTCTTCCAAACAAGCGGCACAACAGGCTTATCAGCAAATTTTAAGCTTAACCGATATCGCTTTTCTGACCTTTGATGACGAACAACTGCTTTACGGTGATATTGATGAAACTGATGCAATTGCACGTACCCAACAATATGGTGTGAACGAAATAGTGATCAAGCGCGGTGCTGATGCCTGCTTTGTGATTATCGATAACGAACGTATTGAAGTCCCTGCGAATAAAATCAACCACGTGGTTGATACCACTGCAGCAGGGGATTCTTTCAGTGCCGGCTACCTTGCTTGCCGTATTTTAGGTGGCAACCCATGCGAAGCGGCAAAAACAGGTCATTTACTGGCTGGAACCGTCATCCAACACCGGGGAGCGATTATTCCATCCGAAGCCATGCCAACCACTGCTTTAGAAACATGTTAAGAGGCTTTAACCATGAATCAATTACTTGAAAGAATTAAGAAACTCAATGTTGTTCCTGTTATCACCATTAATAATGCAGAGCATGGTGCGCCATTAGCAAAAGCTTTAGTGGAAAATGGCCTGCCATGTGCAGAGGTCACCTTCCGCACCCCTGCCGCGGTACAAGCGATTAAAAATATGCGTGCTGCTTACCCTGAATTACTGATTGCCGCAGGTACGGTATTAACCACAGAGCAAGTTGACCAAGCCATTGAAGCGGGTGTAGATTTTATCGTCAGCCCGGGTTTTAACCCAAAAATTGTGGCTTATTGCCAACAAAAGAACGTGATTATTATTCCTGGGGTGAATAACCCAAGCTTAGTGGAGCAAGCCCTTGAATTTAATCTCACCACGTTGAAATTCTTCCCAGCCGAAGCCTCTGGCGGGGTTGCCATGCTCAAAGCACTCAGCGCCGTTTACCCGGTTAAATTTATGCCAACTGGCGGTATCGGTGTGAAAAATATAAAAGAATACACCGCATTACCGTCTGTATTAGTGTGCGGCGGTTCATGGATGGTACCGAATGAATTAATTGACAATGAAAACTGGCAAGAGCTCGGCAAACTCATTGCCGAAGCCGCAACTATTTAATTAACAATAAAAATCTCGTTGTTGTTATTGCGCCCTTACTGGATGGTAAGGGCTTTTTTGTTGTTCGTGTTTATTAAAATATTGTTTCATTATTAGCTTTATCAAATTAATCAAAGAATATAATACAATTTACTAATAACTTAGCTTTTAGATTTATTTAAATAACTGACAAATAAATAAGAATTGAATGAAACTGCATATATTTTATTTTCGCAGAAGAAAACCAATAAAGTTTATTTTATTAATACTACTTATATACCCCATTAAAAATCTTATTAACTATCTAATAATATAAATTTCAAATAACACTTCGGCAACGAGATATAGCTTCCTTTATGGCTTCACCGAGTTCTTCATCAGAAACACTATCCGGCAAAACAATATAGTCATCCTCAGTAAACCCATCCCCCGTCCATGTTTCTAATTTTTTATGGAGTGTTGGCGTAATTATTATATGATCACCCTCTCGACAAATGTGGCATAACATCATTTTTAATAAAAAACTTTTACGGTTTTTCGACTTGCATATTTTTTTCCCATCATCAATCCATTTTTGATAGGCCAAAGATACACCATCACGACTAAAAATATCCTCGGGCGTATTTATATCAATTATTCTACTATTATCCAGCGCTAAAAATATTGTTTTGCCTAACTCCCGCGTATCAACCTCTTTCGAAAGATGATAAATAGGCATTTTATAGTCCAAAACACGGAGATTATAACGCGAAATGGTATGTATAAAATAATACTCCTCATTAAAGTAAATGCTTACCCAAGACTCTTTAGTAGAAGAATTACTCATCTATCCTCCTTGCTTTACAATTATTACACTAAGACTTATATTCTTTTCTGCTGCATATATTATTGACTGATTGATTTCCAGCCATTGTGATGCTGTTGTTTTATCTAGAACTCCTAGCTCTATTGTTTTAGTTTTTATATCTGAGCTTTTCAATTCAACGCCGGACTTACTAGCACCTTTAAAATCATTTACTTTATTAATGTAACTGTTAAGTACTCGATTTATTTCATTCTGCTTTTGGTGTGTCTTTGCACTGGTATTTAAGGTTTTCACACTTACAGCTTCTCCCTTTGAAAAATAATCGAAAGTTTCAAACCCATATGACATTCTTTCTGCTTTCTTAAAATTTCTATGTACACTAATATAATCTTCAAATGGATAGCCTTGCTTGTAAACGCCTTCACTACAGCCTAGACATTTTACTTGACCACACTTCGGCAACGAGAAAGCACTTCCTTTATGGCTTTACCTAATTCTGCGTTTGTTACTGTATCCGGTAAAATAATATCATCATCATCACTATATCCATCTCTCGTCCAATCTTTTAGTTTTTTATGCAAACTAGGTTGCAATATAATGTTACCATTAATTCGTTTAATGCTGCATGACATCATATTTAAAAAAAGTGATTTTATACTTTTAAACTTACATTTAATTAACACATCACCAACCCACTCTTTATAGTCTTCATCAATCCTCTTCCTATCAAAAAAATAAGAATTTTCATACGGATCTATAATTCGACACTGACTTAATGCTAACTTTAACATTTCACCTAACTTTTCTTCAGCAGTATCTTTTTCCAAACAATAAACGGGCGTCTCATTATCTCTAACAAAAAAATGATATCCCGAAAGAACAAATATAAAATAAAATCGTTCGTTAACTCGGATTGATACATTATCCCCAGAATCATAATCAAGCATATATTGTTCCTTACTTAACAACCGTTATATTAAGTTTTATGTTTTTATCATTAGCGTAAATTATTGATTTATTAATTTCAATCTATTGTGCTGGAGTAGTTTTACACGGTATAGCTAACTCTATCGTTTTATTTTTTACACTTGACTTTTCAAGCTTAAATTTAATGCTGTTTATTCCTTTGAAATTAACCACATCATTTATATATCCGTTTATTTTTGAACTGATCTTAACTGGGTTTTGATATGTTTTAGCTCCCGTATCTAATGTTTTTACACTTATCGCTTCTTTATTTTTTGTAAAATAGTCAAATGTTTCCGTCCCCGCAGGTAACCTTTCACTATCCGCTAGTTTTCTAGATTTACCAATATAATCTTCAAATGGATAGCCTTGCTTGTCAACACCTTCACTACAGCCTAGACATTTTACTTGACCACACTTCGGCAACGAGAAAGTACTTCCTTTATGGCTTCACCGAGTTCTTCATCAGAAACACTATCCGGCAAAACAATATAGTCATCCTCAGTAAACCCATCCCCCGTCCATGTTTCTAATTTTTTATGGAGTGTTGGCCTTAATGTTAAAAAACCATTTTTCTCTCTAATATTGCATAACATCATTGATTGATAAAAATTTTTTTTATTTTTGAAACCAAGAGAAGATAAGTTTTCACTGAGCCATTTTTTTTCACACTCTGCAAGGCGATCTCTATTAAAAAAAAAGCTATCTACATGAGGAGCTATAACTCTACATTTTTTTAGAGCAACTTTAGATAATTTACCTAGCTCACTATTTGTGACTTTTTTATTAACTGATACTATAGGAACCGTATCATCTACTACAAATAAATGATACCCTGACAAAACCATAATAAAATAAAAAAAATCATTTACTCGAATGGATATATTATTTCCAGAGTCATAGTTTTCCATCTCTCCCCCCTATTTTACTACTGTAATTTTCATATTAATATTATTCTCTATAGAATAAGCTATGGATTTATTAATTTCCACCCATTGAACTGAAGTTGTTTTACTTGGGATTGCTATTTCTATAGTCCTTAGTTTGATATCTGAATTTAATAGTGTGAGCCTTGATTGATCTATCCCTTTAAAATTAACCACATCATTTATATATCCGTTTATTTTTGAACTGATCTTAACTGGGTTTTGATATGTTTTAGCTCCCGTATCTAATGTTTTTACACTTATCGCTTCTTTATTTTTTGTAAAATAGTCAAATGTTTCCGTCCCCGCAGGTAACCTTTCACTATCCGCTAGTTTTCTAGATTTACCAATATAATCTTCAAATGGATAGCCTTGCTTGTAAACGCCTTCTCCAAAAGCCATATAGGTTTTTCTACCGTCCGGCTCAATTCTATATATTTCTTTGATATCTATAATAGGCCAAGATTTTTTACCATTCAATAGCGCATCAACATATCGGCCTGAATTCGCTGATATGCTAGCAGCACTTTTAACAGTAACAATATATCCTGCTACCTTAGTAAATAGTTGACCAGTTTCTAAACCCGCATTAAACGCACCATCAGCTCCAGCTTTCTGATATTCGATTTCAATTTTATTAATTCGATTTAGAATATCTTGTTTTTCACCCTCAGCTATATCACTGAACATTGTTTCACTTGTTAATAAAGCACGTATCCCATCCCATGTTTCTTCATAATTTATTGTTCCATTTACAACATCTTTTAATGTATCCCATAACTCTGCAGGAACTCCCGCAACGAAACCGGCAGCAAAAATACCATCCTGATGACTACTGGCTAATCCCCATTTGATATGGATCCCAGCACGCTTAAAAAGATTAGGCTCAGCAGCTAGCTCTTTTTCCATTAACTCACGTTGCTTGTGAGATAAATAGTTATAACGAAAAGTATTCTCAGCACTATTTGCTGCGCTATAAACCCCTCCGGGTTCGCCAGTAAATATCGCACCTGCAAATCCGCCAAAAGCTTTCGCCATTTGAGCTTTTTGTTCTGCTTTCTTTTTCCATTCATGCGCCTGAATTAAATTATCATCTAGAGCAATCGCTGCAAATTCCGCAGCGAGAGCACCAACAACAGCACCTTTTGTATTGTTACCTGAAAGCTCAGCAGCAAGCCCGCTCACAGCAGCGTGACTGAGCATTTTCCCTGATTGACCTAAAATTTGCCCATTATCGCCAATTAGCCTAGCACCCTCTGCATTCAGTTGATTAGCGACATTACCTAAAAATGCATTTTTTAAATTTTGAGTAAAACTGCCACCTTGAATTGATGTATTAATGCTTGAACTAACAACAGATTGTGCCGCAACACGTTGTGCCACATTACTCCAATCACCATCACTCAATAAAGGTAGCTTCGCTTCAGCCCCAGTTCCTGCTCCCCACTCCATATGAACATCTAAACCACTGAGTGCGCCGGAAACAGCCATCTGGGTAATAATCGATTTAACCGTTTCGCTCCGGCCTAATGCATTAAATGTTTTTGTTAAATCTCCTTTATTTTCAACCAATGCATTAGCTGTTTGAGCTGATAAAGCCATCACGCCACTATAAGCCGCTCCGGATATTGCACCTCCTGTCACACCACTAGATCCGGATGATGCCCAAGCTGCAAACTCGGTTGCCGTTCCGTGAGTCATTGCTGCAATTGAAATCATAATCAATGCTGACACTACAGGGTTTAAATGCTGACTTTCATAATCCCATTGCTCATAAGCATCTTTAACAATATCCCATTGGATATCTTTACGATCTTTTAAACTGGCTAGCCATTTAGTTTCATCCCTTTTCCCTAATTCATTAAGGACACTTTCTAAATTTTGAGCATTTTTAGCTTTAACATCTGCACTCACACCATTCGCGGCACCAACAGTCAATGCACCACCAATATGTAATGAGGGTAATACCCATGAGTCCTCTTTATATCCCTTATCCCGGTGAGTAATATAAAAGCCAGTTGAATTAGAAATGACTTGCTCAAACTTACTATTTTTAACTGCTTTAAAATTCACTTTACCAGTCTGGCTAGTTATCTTTGCATTTTGTCTGGTGTTGAGTTTTGTCGCTTCTAATGTGATATCGTCTTTGGCAAATAAGTTGATATCTTTATTTGCGACAAATTCAGAGACTTTATTCGTAGCAGATTGAAAGTTTTTTATTTCATGGGTCGAACCCCAGAAGCATGATTTTATACCTAAAAAACGATTGCAATATTTGCGCTCTTCCTCCCACTTAGTCGTTTCAATCATAGATTGTGCGTAAAGGATCCCCCCCTTAGCTGCAATATCAATAAAGCCTTTCGCTGCAAGTTTTGTTGCTTGAAATAATGTACTACCATTTGACAATAAAGTGATATTTTTCCCGCTATGAATTTCTGATCTACGTTGTTCCCTTTTATCTGTATTATTTTTTCGACTTTCCTCTGTTAATGCTTCAAACTTGATATTGTTATCACTTGTAATTGTGATATTTTTACCTGCTTCTAACTTAGCGCCTCGACTAACAAAATCTCCAGCGGAACTTAAAACAATATCTTTACCACTCTCAATTGAAGTGACTAAATTTTTCCTTTCATAAAAATTCCTAGTTGGAAAGTCAGTCAAGGAATATGATGTAGAATCAAGAGTAAGTTGTTTGCCCGCTGATAGTGTGATGTTTCCCCCACTCGAAAGGTTAGCTGAAATAATCCCCATATCTTCACCACTCATCATAGTGAGATCTTTTTTAGCGGAAATGGGAGCAATTAGTTTCTGTATTTGTGAATGAGATAATACTCGCGTTAATTCATTCGCTTTTTCTGGTAAAAAATATGCATCTAGTGTGTCCGTAAGAACAGCATCATATTCACCAGACGAGAATCGAGGTCTAATTGAAAGCTCAGAGCCATTTATAAAATTAATGTTATTATTAGAATAAAAACCATAACCTGATGAAAATAAATTACCACCCGCTTGAAGCAATAAGTCTTTATTTGTTTGTATTTTCCCTCTATTGTTAAGAAAGTTATTAAAGTTAGTTTTATATTTTTCACTATCCCATAATTCTTTAACTCGTATCTTAGGGGTATTTATATCGTTTTCCAAAAACAATATATTTTCACCTGCATTTACAGAGAAATTATTTAGAGATTTTATCACTGAATCGAGAAAAATTATATTTCCTTTTGCTTGCACTAAGATATCATTTTTAACTGAAATATTTCCTTCATATGCTTTCCCATTTTTATTGTAATATCTTTCAGGCGTGTCATTTGAAATCAACACACTGCCTTGTAAAGATTTTATAAACGCATTATTTGCATTTACTTGACTATTTTTCCTTACTTCTATATTTTTATCAGCTGAAAGAATAAAATCATGCTTTGTATCTATTTCTGCATTTTCTAAATCAATATTTGTATTAGAAAATATGTATACATCCTGTTCGGATTTTAACCCATGATTAATTTTAACATTTCCCCCCTTGATAAAAACATTTTTAGCAGTAACAATATTAGGTACATCCTGAATGATTTCTTTATCTTTTGGTAGAACGATGAAAGGTTTATCATCATAATAATCAAGGTGAGAATAGCGATTAGATGGATATAGCTTACTTGCTTTTGAGTTGCCATAATCAGGTTTATTAATAATGCCTTTAACAAAGCCATTACCTAGTGATATTCTATCATTGGATGTATATCTAAAATCCACATCCTCTAAGAAATCACTCATAAAATTATTACCTGCGAAAATACTGGCAGGAGCATAAATAGGGTAGTCTATTTGGCGTAATGCAAAAGTCTCATCAGGTAGTCTATACCCAGTAATACTATAATCTATAAATTGATTGCTAATGGCAGGGCTATCTGTGAATGTTAATTCATTCCGCATGGCATTTGGTGTAAACCTATAATAACGCTCATGTTCGTTTTGAACTAATAAACTACTATTTATGAAGCTCCTCCCTGTCAATATCATATTTTCTTTTGATTTTATATTACTACCATAGTTTAATAATTCATTAGCGGATATATATAAGTTCTTACCAGCCAAGATATCACCTGTTTTACCAATGGTTTTATAGGCATATTTATAATTTCCTAGATTAATAACAGGTAGGGAAGAAATGGGAACTGTACCACCAAGCAATCTATTTAAAAACTCCAAGTTTCTTTTTGGGTCACTAATCCCAGAATTGACAAAATAACTATTTTGCCAGTCTCTAAAATCATAGGCGGGCACATCATAATTATGTGTCAGAAAATAAAGAACTCCATCATCTGTTATTCCTTCTTTTATCGGGTTTAAAATAATGGGATTTTTAAATTCCTTACCCACTGCATCATTGGAAAAAACAGATTTTTTATCATCACTACCTTGAGCGGTAAAATATAGTCCCTCTAAGCTTCGGTTATTTGCAACCTCTTTCGCTCTAACAACCAAGTCTCCCTTTTCTGTTTTAATCGTTGCGGACTTGTTTACGATAGATTGACTTAAATCTCCAATTGCATTTTTCTGTATCCACAAATTTTCTTTCGCTTGAACAAGTGCTTTTTCACCCGTATTTTTAATTGTATTAGAAAAAATACGCATGTCCTTACCTGCTATAATCTCGCCTTCATTGATTAAAGAATTTGTCGCAAGGGTAATATCATTTTCCGCATTTAATTTTGCATTTTTCTTAATATAGAGTTCTTTACCACTAACATTAATTTCATTTTTTGATTGAATATTACCATTTGTTGTAATTTTCCCATCAGCAGTTAGTATTAAGCTCCCTTGAGTGGTGTAAATGTTATTTAAATTGACTCCTATACCTGATGCTGTACTCGTTAATTTTATTTGGCCAGCATACATGCCTCCAAGTGCTTTTGTATCAATAGCAATAATAGGGCTTTGTATTTCGCCATTAATTGATGTTACAGTTCCTTTTTGGAAATCAATACGATTATTCCCATGCATCAATGAGACATTTTTCCCTTTAATTTGTCCATTAAGAACCATTGCTTGGCTAATAATATCCGTATAATTTGGGGTTTCGGCATTCATTCCTTTATTGCCAATGGTGATCGTCCCTTTTTTTACTTCAATAGCAGATAATTGACCGTCGCTACCAAGAAATGGTTTTCCTGTTGTTAGGGTGAGCGCGGGAACATTGATAAAGCTACATCCATTGCACGTTATTCCATTTGGGTTTGCTATAATCACATTCGCAGATTTTCCCGCCACTTCCAATTTTCCAAGTAACTGGGACTGACTATCACCTACAACTTCATTAATAATCAGTTCTGCATTAATTCCTCTTAACCTATTGTTTCCATTTATGTCCCCTGCGAGTTGAGTTTTTACGGTATTCTTTGAATTATTTAATATAATACCTTTTTCAAGGATATTAAATTGTTGGTATTTATTATGCGAAATACCATTTTCATTTGGAGTAGCTATATTAACAATAGTGGTGCTGTTTTTTTGATAAACTGAAGAGTCATTCCCTGAAATTAAAACATTACTACCCCAAGATGGATTAATCGGAAATAATATAAATAAACACATCAGATAGTAGATAATAAAACGCTTCAAACGTGGTATTTTATGTTCAACCATAAACTTCTCCTACATAGATTATGAGTTAACTTGAATATTCCAATGTAATGACCAATTATTTACCTTTAATTTCGATGGATAATACAAGGGAGTGCTAGAATTCTTTGTGTTCTAACTTCATTAACTAAAACATATGATGAGTTTAATTCCATTTTTTTAATACTATTTTCATTTCCTCCTTCTTTTTTAACGGCTGGTTTTATAATTCTTTTCTTTGATTTAATTTTGATATCAATCTTGGATTTTTATCTTGAGCATGGATATCCCTGAAAATTGATAGTGACGTCAAAAAAGAATAAGCATATTTATTAAAAGTGAATATCAAGCTTATTATTTTCATAAAAATGATAATAGTATTTTTCATGTATATGTCCCTATATGACCTAGCATAAAAAATAACGATGATAAATATATCAAGCAAGCATCAAATTTATTATATGTCTTATAAAAATTAAAAACATGATTAGTTTAAAAAACAAATAGCAACTATAACCACCACAAACCTAATTTACTTATTAAGGCTTGTGGTGGTGAATAATTAAATTATTGGCTAACTAACCAATAAAACGTTTTAACTGTAAACGCAACATCTCATTTTCGCGTCGGAGTATTTCATTTTGATCCATTAGGCTCATAGCCATTGCAATGCCCGGCCAGTCAATTTCTAATTCATGGTAAAGACGCACGGCTCTTCTCACAATGACTACCGCTTGGTCGTCAAACAACCATTCATTAGTAGTTTCAATAGGTTGAATTATCCCAAGGCCGACAATTTCCTGTAATTCATCTTCAGCAATACCGGTATGAACGCAAAAATCAATAACGGTTAATGTGGTTAACTGTTCCATTATTTTCCTCCCCAATTTTTACGCGGGTCAAAGTGCGTATGGCTCTCAGCCAACTTCTTCCATAGCGCATCCGACTCTGCATTACTGCTATTTGGCATCACGATTTTTATAATCGCATACAGATCCCCAGCTGTGCCTTTATGTTTCAGCCCTTTACCTTTAAGGCGTAATTTTTGGCCAGCTTGGCTATTAGCAGGAACGGTGATCACAATCGGGTCTTTTAATGTTGGAATGGTGACTTTAGTTCCGAGGGCTGCCTCCCATGGCGCAAGCGGCACGACCACTTCTAAATCATGGCCTTTGATATCAAATAATGGATGTGGTGCAATGCGGATGGTTATCCATAGATCGCCATTTTCACCGCCATTTTCCCCCGCTGTGCCTTGCCCTTTTAAGCGAATACGTTGCCCATCAATCACCCCTGCCGGGATAGTCACATTAAGTGTTTTGGGAACTTCATTTTCGATAAAACCAAAAGCGTTATAGACGGGTAAGTTATAGCTAATGGTACGTTTATGTGGTTCTTGGGTTTCTTCAAGGAAAACAGCCAGTTCAACTTCTAAGTCCTGCCCGCGGTGACTGCGTGCTTGCCTTGTGCCACCACGTGTACGTTGGGAAAACATCGATGAAAAAATGTCATCAAAACCACCCGCATCAAACCCTTGCTGAGAATATGTGTGGCTTTGTTGGCCTTGGTTGGCTTGGTTAAAATAGGGATCATTTCTGTGCTCCCACATTTCATCGTATTCCGCGCGTTTTTCTTTGTCGCTGAGTACCGCCCACGCCTCTGCAATTTCTTTAAATCGCGCTTCGGCATTCGGCTCTTTACTGACATCGGGGTGATATTTTCGCGCTAAACGGCGATACGCGGTCTTAATGGTTTTTAAATCATCGGTGCGCTTAACACCCATGATGCTGTAATAATCCTTTAGTTCCATAGTCATATCTCGTTCACTTATCTGTTGAATAGAATTCTTATGGTATTTACCCAATTGGGTTAAACATCACAACGACCTTGAATTTAACTTAGGACATTTACGCAGTAATTGGAATAGCTAGGCCATGATAAAATTCCACAAAAAACAGGAAATTTACGCTATTTCAGGCTAAACCTATAAGAGTGCCGTTTGATTAATAGGGGAACTCTATGGATGCGCTTGCCAATCGCCTGAACTATAAAGTCAATTTTGCTATCTCTATTGAGGATTTTATTCGATTAATTCGCCAGTCACCATTTAAAGAAATGGTGCCAACCGATAATCTTACTCAATTAGATGCAATGCTGAATAACGCGGATTTATTGGTTAGTGCATGGGATGACGAACAAGTGGTCGGTTTTGTCCGCACGGTGACGGATTTTAGTTCTTGCTGTTATATCTGCGAACTGGCCGTTGATATGCATTATCAAAAACACGGTATCGACCGCCAATTAATGCGCCTCGTCGCTGAAGAACTCCCCGCCGACTGCCAGATTTTATTTTTCTCCACCGACAGCAACCTCACCGAATACTTAAAACTGGGGTTCACCCAATCCCCAAGAGCATGGCACACCACGGCAGAGAATTTTTTGGTTAGATCGGCAGAGCTGGATGAATAATAGAAAGTAAAATTACTAAAAACGTAGAAAATGATAGAGTGATAAGCAACTCATCTCGTTAGTAAAAGACTGACATAGACACATAAAAACAAATTTAATTTAAACGAGTATTAAAATATCTCGATATTGATGCTCTAAATAATTTGTACTACAGCTAGGCGGCAAGCAAGTTTAACCCAAGAAGCATACACAAGTATGGAAAACACGGGGAATATCTCAAAAACAGTTTCAATTTAGGTTTTATTAAAAACTCCCCTAATGCGGATGCTCTAAATAATTCGTGCTACAGCTAGGCGGCTAGCTAGTTTAGCCCTAGGAGCATACATCAGTATGTGACTAGGGTGAACTAGTGAAGCCAACAACGCTGTGGTGCGAAGTATGACGAGCATCACTTCAATTTGCCGCGGAGGCGTTTTACAGCCTGACTATGCAGCTGACTCACCCTTGACTCCCCCACCTCCAACACCGCGCCAATCTCCTTCAAATTCAGCTCTTCTTGGTAATACAGCGTCAGCACCATTTTCTCGCGCTCAGGCAGCTGCTCAATCGCCGCCGCAATTTGGTCACGCAAGCTGGAGTCCAGCAACAAGCTCAACGGGTTACCGCCGTCATCTTCATCCATTTGTGGCTCACAGCTTTCCCCGTGAATTTCATGCCACTCATCATAGGAAAACAGTTGGCTATTATTGGTGTCTAGTAGCACTTGGCGATACTCAGCAAGGTCAATATCCAGCGCTTTGGCGATTTCCGGCTCAGTCGCACTTCGCCCTAATGATTGCTCCAGCGCACCAATGGCTTTGGTCATTTCACGCGCTTGGCGGCGTACACTACGCGGCACCCAGTCACGGCTGCGCAATTCATCTAGCATTGAGCCACGAATACGCTGCACCGCATAGGTAGCGAACGATGCCCCTTGAGTCACATCGAAACGTTCCAATGCATGCAGTAAGCCTATGCCCCCCGCTTGAATTAAGTCGTCAATGTCAACACTAGCGGGTAGTCTAACTTGCAGTTTTAGGGCTTCATGGCGTATTAGAGGGTAATAACGCTCCCATAGGCTATTTTTATTAATCACACCTTCGGCAGTATACAAATCACTCACAACCTGAATCACCCTTCAAGCTCTATAAAAGTTATTCATTATCTGTGTTGGTTTTGAATTCAATCCGTAGAGTAAGGCACTAAATATGGCTTTATTTGCCTTATCCTAAATAGGTAAAATTTGAATGATTGCAATGTTAACGATTGTTTTAACACAATTTTTAGGGAATTTTACTGGTAATACAAGAGGGAGTGGTTGTTTTATTGAGAAGTGATTTTGTCATTAAATTGCAGATTTGGACTTTAGACTTTGTTATTGACTAAATTAGCCTTCTTAAAGCAAGTAAAGTTATCGGTAAGCAGCAAGCTAGCTTAACACTAAGCATGAGAACCAAAGTAAACATAGCACTAGATATGGAAAATAATGACAAAGAAAATAATCAGATTAATGGATTATATATAAATAATATCATTGTTAAATACAATTAATATTAATTGAACATTAAGTTAATTCGGACTAACAAGGTAAACAACTTATTATTTGACAGATTTAACTTATATAATGTATTTTTACATTCACTAATGTAATAGCATATTAGTTTAATTAAAAAGTAAAATAACATATAGATATTTTTAATTTATTATCTTTTAATTTAAACTTAAATAATTAAGAAGAAAAATGATATACAAAATATATTTCTTTTATTTTTTCTATCTTTTCCCAATGTGGATATCCAAAACATTGCAGCCTATCTACTGGGAACAGCAGGCGCAATTAACGTTATTTTCAATTTCGTACGTAATGATGGCAATTGCGGGGGCCTGCTCACTACTTTATGCCAAAGGACTGTCCCAAATTGGCACTAAGCATGGGTTAATGGTGGGCTTTTTTCTATATGGAGGCGGCCTTGTTCTTAGAGCCTATCCCACAGGCATGGCTATCGCTGTCACGTCAGGTTTGATGGCAGGGATGAGTGCGAGTATTATCGCTATTGCACTTAAATCACTGATTTTTAATATTGATAAACAGGAACAAAATAAAGTCCTGCTACACACCGATAATTTAAGCACAATTGCACAAAGCCTTGGGGCTTTTATTGCAGGAGGGCTAGTGACGATTTTATCAATTATCGATCAAACTCCATATCGTTCCGCCTTATTGATTAGCGGGGTCATGGTATTAATCGCCATTGTAGCCATTCCTTCATTAAAAATACCAAAAACTGAGAAACCATTAGTAAAAAAAGGCTCCCAAAAAGGCACTTCATTTTTTCATTTTCTCAATAAAGCAGATTTAGTTTTATTTATTGCATTTATTCTCAGTGGCACCAGTTGGGCGTTGATCTTACCCATTATCCCAGTGTATTTAAAAAACATGCATTTTTCAGATGCGAATGTT
This sequence comes from Providencia sp. PROV109, assembly GCF_033681625.1. Taxonomy (NCBI): domain Bacteria; kingdom Pseudomonadati; phylum Pseudomonadota; class Gammaproteobacteria; order Enterobacterales; family Morganellaceae; genus Providencia; species Providencia sp. PROV109. Next base: position 1,899,776 of record NZ_CP096320.1, on the reverse strand, counting down.
GGCCTTGTGATGTCATTAGGCATTATTTCTGGGCTAGTACTCAAAAACCTTTTTATGTTTATTTTTTCTGACAAAGATAAACCTATCTCATTACTCGTTTTTTCTGGTTTATGCATGCTGATGCTCTATGGTATGTTTTGGTCAATAAAATTTAGCTCCCCGATTGTTTTCGCCATCTCGATTATTGCCATGTATATGTTTAGAACCGTTTGCTCACTGCTGATCAATTTGGTTGAGATGGAGATTGCACGCAAAGGGAATGCCGAACATATTTTTGGTTTAATACAAACCGCATTTTTGACAGGGGATATCTTTGGCGGAATTTCCCTACCCTATGTTTATGAGTCTGGTTTTCTGGTTAACACCCCTCTGGTTATTATTATTTTTATTCTGTTATCAAATATATTAATTTACAGCTGTGCCAAAACCAGCGCTAAAAGCCATACAGAACTTGTCTGAAAATGCTTAAGCGAGCCCTAAATAATTCGTGGTGCGGCTAGGCGACGAAGGAGATTATCCCGATGAGCGTACATAGGTACGTGATTCGGGTGAGCGACTGAAGTCAACAACGCTGCGGCGCGAAGTATGACGGGCAAAGAAAAGGCCAGCATTGCTGGCCTTTAATCAGGAATACAAGTCTAAATTAACGTAACAGACTTAAAACACCTTGTGGAACTTGGTTAGCTTGTGCTAACACAGCAGTACCCGCTTGTTGCAGAATTTGACCACGGCTCATGTTAGAAACTTCTGTTGCGAAGTCAGCATCTTGAATACGGCTACGTGCTGCGCTCAGGTTGTTAACAGAGTTGTTCAGGTTGTTGATGGTAGACTGCATACGGTTTTGTATAGCACCTAAAGAAGAACGTAGCGTATCTACAGTTTTTAACGCTTCATCTAAGGCAGCTAAAGGCTCATCATCAATGGTTATTTTAGCTTCATTATCCGCTACTAATTTAGTCTTATCAACTTCACCCGTGGTAGCATTAAAATCAGAACGATTAACTTCATAGTATTTACCATCTTGTTTCAGAAGGAATGTATCTGGTAACACTTCTCCATTGGTACCCATTTTTTGGAATACCTCTTGACCCTCTAGAGGTTTAATTGCAGCTGAACCAGTTTTTGCATCAATAATCTTATCACCTTCTGCAATAACCGTTTTCGCCTCACCCGGTTTAGTTGTAACAGGAGTTACTCCAGTTGTATCAATCTCACCCTTAGAATTAATATTTGCTTCTGTTATTGTATAATATTCTTTACCTGCACCCGCTTCAACTTCTACTACATACGTACCATCTGTATCTGTTTTATAGAGCACTTCACTTTTTCCAGCTGAACCTGCTTTATAATTTACCTCAGGAGTATCTTTAACTGCAGTATCTTTCAATTTAATTTGATCACCGATTTGACCTTTTTTAGTCAAATCTAGGTTGTCAACTTTCAAGACATTACTATCAATTTTTTTCAAATCAATAGAGATAGTTTCGTTATCGTTCGCACCAACTTGGACTTTTAAAGATGAATCTTTGCTTAGTACTTTAACGCCGTTAAATTGAGTTTGTTCCGAAATACGATTAATTTCAGCTAAGCGTTGATCAACTTCCTCTTGAATCGAAGTGATATCAGATTCTGAGTTTGAACCTGTTCTTGCTTGAACTGTCAGCTCACGAATACGTTGTAAGTTATCGTTAATTTCGTTAACCGCGCCTTCCGCAGTTTGTGCGATAGAGATACCGTCGTTTGCGTTACGTGCTGCTTGGGTTAAACCTTTCACGTTTGCAGTAAAACGGTTAGCAATCGCTTGGCCAGCTGCATCGTCTTTTGCGCTGTTGATACGTGAACCGGAAGATAAACGCTCAATCGCAGTACCCAGTACGCCTTGTGAACGGTTTAAGTTGTTCTGAGTGGTCAGAGACAAAATGTTAGTGTTGATAACTTGTGCCATGATGTGATCCTTATTATTCAAATTAATGCGTTAAGCCAAAATGCTTAACTTGATGAATTTCGTCAGCAACTAGGTTATCGGCTACAAAAAAGTCCCCTTTAGGCTTTTTAGTGAAAATTTTTATTTTTAAGGTTGGAAATGGCTTTACAGCCCGCTTTTAATGCCATTATTTTTAACACATCCATTAATTTTTATTAATTTTCTTATTATTTAATTTCAATAGGGATAATTACCTACTTTTCTCTTATCAGCTCTCGCCATCACTCTTTTTCAGAATAGTCTAAAATTTTGCTCCGTTTTGCCGATAAGACTCTAAATAAATTTTATTTCAGAGTTAATAACACAGGCATATACTCTAAATCATTCGGGTTGCAGGTAGGCGACAAGTGAAGATAGACCGATGAGCATACACAAGTATGTGATTCGGCTAGCTGAATGAAGTCAACACCCCTGCAGCTTGAAGGATGACGAGAATAGCGTAGGAGAAAACATGGCAGGCATATCCACACTCGGTATCGGGTCAAACTTAGATTTAAACGTGCAAATGGACCAATTAGAAGCGATGGAGCGCCGTCGTTTAGAGCCACTGACCACGCAAAAAGCCAGTTATGACGCGCAAATTAGCGCCTTTGGCAAAATGCAGTCGTCCTTAGAGAAACTCAAAAAAGCGGCTGAAGATTTAAAGAAATATGGCGATATCAGCACCACCAAAGTGAATGGCGAATATAAAGCCTTTGATGTAAAAACTGACGGTAAAGCGGTTGCGGGTGTACATGATGTGATAGTCACTCAGTTAGCAAAAGCACAAACTATCGCCACCAAAGGCACACCTAACAATAGCAATAAAGAATTGCTGGGCAATGGTGCACCTGAGCGAACCATTACCATCACACAGCCGTCACAAAAAGAAGATAAAGATAAAATCGTTATCAAACTGGATAACGAGCACACCTCACTGATTGAAATTGCGGATGCCATCAATAAAACTGATAAAGGCGTTTCCGCATCCGTCATCAAAGATAAAGACAATATCTATCACCTTGTCGTTACCTCTAAAAAAGAAGGTAGTGAAAACCGTATTAGTATCAATGTGGAAGGCGATGACAAACTGGCTGCTATTCTTAATGTTGAGTCTGAAATTGATGCGGATGGTAAGGTTACCTTAAAAAATGCCGACACCAGTGGTATGGTGCAAAAAGTGGCTCCACAAACTGCCTTATTGGAAATCGATGGTTTCAAATTAGAATCACAAACCAATGAAGCCAAAGACTTATTTCCTGGTTTAACCTTAACGCTGAAAAAAGAAAGTGAAGACGGTAAAGCTGACCATTTAATCGTTTCGGAAGATATTGAACCCGCCAAAGGTAAAATTAAAGCGTGGGTAGATGCCTATAATGAATTCCAAACGTTAGCCAAAGAGCTCACCAAATACACCCCAACGGAAAAAGGCACCGCACCAGATAAAACCAATGGCCCACTAATTGGTGATTCCACTTTACGCATGATCCAGAGCACCCTGCGCACGCAAGTTCGTATGCCACAAGCCAGTGGGGAAGTCGATACTCTGGCTAAAATGGGTATTAAACAAAAACTGGATGGCACATTAGAAATCGATAATAAAGTGCTAGATAAAGTGCTCAAAGAAAACCCATCGAGTGCCAAAGTGTTTTTTGCCGGTGACGGTAAAGAAACTGGTTTTGGGACTGAAAACTTTAACTACTTGAAAGACACCTTGGACAGCAAAGAAGGCACCCTGCACAACGCCACCGATGGTATCCAGAAGAAAAAGAAAAGCTTAGACAAACGGATTGAGCAGACCAATAAACAAATCGAAAATACCATGGACATGTACCGTCGTCAATTCCAAAACCTCGATAAAATGATGACGTCACTGAACAGCACCAGTAATTCATTAGGCCGATTATTAGGCTAATACTTTTAGGTTAAAAACATGTATCAACGACACGCACAGCAAGCCTATCAGCAGGTCGATTTGGAGAGTGAAATCACCAACGCGACCCCATACCAACTGATTCAAATCCTGTTTAAAGGGGCGCTAAGTGCCCTAAAACGTGGGGAGATTTTTATGCAGCAAGGTAAGGTGGCGGAAAAAGGTAAAGAAATCTCAAAAGCTATCGACATCATTGACACTGGGTTAAAGCAGTCGTTAAATTATGAAGCTGGCGGCGAACTTGCAGAAAATTTAGCAAGTTTGTATGAGTATATGACTATGCAGCTACTCCGTGCCAACCTCGAAAACAACGTGGCTTATGTCCAAGAAGTTTACCAATTACTCTCCGATATCGCCTCTGCGTGGCAACAAATCGGTGCAAATGTGGATGAAAGATAATCAGGTGGACAATAAAAATCCTATCGATTTACAAGAAATATACCGTAATGTCTTAGTATTAAGTGAAAATTTAGTTGCCTTAGCGCAATCCGGGGAATGGGAGACGTTGGTCTCCCGAGAGACAGAATATGTCCTTGCGGTGGAAAACCTCACCAAGTTAACGCAAGCGTTCGAAAAACAGCAGCCAATAACTGAAGAGTTTATTCAGTTATTGCATAAAATTATTGAAAATGAACGCGTTACTAAAGAATATTTACAACAGCATTTAAACTTTTTAAGCAAAGAAATTAAGCAATTAGACCAAAAACGGGTACTCAATAATAGCTATGGCCAATTTGATGAGCCAGACACCCCGTTAGTCGTTCGCCCCATGGAATGAATTTAAGTGTCAGGCCAACAAGCCTGACACCCTCTTTCCTTCGGGATTACAGCCTATTGTTGCTGCTTTAGACGTTGCTGCTTTTTCAGTTTTTTCAACAGCATATTGCGTTTTAACGGCGACAAGTGGTCAAGAAACACTTTACCGTGTAAGTGGTCAATTTCATGTTGCATGACAATTGCTAAAAACTCGTCACTATCCACTTCAAACGCTTTACCGTGCCTATCGTACGCTTTCACTTTAACGCGCAGGAAACGGTCTACATCCGCATAGATTTCCGGCACAGACAAGCACCCTTCTTGATAACTGGTTTCCCCTTCACTTTCGACGATTTCAGGGTTAACAAATACCATGGGCTCATCACGGTTTTCTGAAATATCAATCACCATAATGGATTTAGTTTCAGCAATTTGCGTGGCAGCAAGGCCAATGCCGTTATCCGTGCTGTACATGGTATCTAACAAATCGTCGATTAAGGTTTGTACCGCAGCGAAATCCGTCACTGGGCTGCATTTAATACGCAGTCGTTCATCTGGAATTTCAATAATTTCTCTTACTGCCATAATTTAAACCCTATAAATTCGATTACTTTTATTCAAATATCAATAATTCAAAATATTTTAAGCGGCAGTAGCGATATTCGATAGCCGCTAACTGCCATCACAACTCTGCCAGTGAAGTATGACGAACAGATAAAATATTATCGTCTTTCTATTTCATCAACAACATGCAAAAAATGGCATTGTTAATCCGAAAGAAAATTTCACTTTAAACATCAATGAATTATCACTAAGCTGTTTAGTTTAAACCCTTATGCCACACAAGGTACATAAAATTTCACAGAAAAATAACACGTTATTTTAAAAAAAACATCTAAAATAGAAAAATGGTGCTCCTTTGTAGGTTTCCAACTGTTTCTGTTTTATCGGCTAGTCGCAGTTATTTGCCTATAGATATTTAATTTTATGTTTTTTCATCATAAAAATTCAGTTAGGCCACATTCAAATTATTTTCAAATTAATATATAATAAATAATAAGTGGCTTATCTTATAATTTAATCAATTTAAAAAAACCATATATATTTACAATAGAAATATCACTGCCTTTATTCCAATCAAACACGAATATCCCGAATAAATATAATTTAAAAAATCGATTTTACCCGCCAGAGAAATGACCCTATTATAAATAAGTTGAGAAAAACAAACCCCCTCTCATTCTTCTTTAAATAATTATTTAAATAATACGAAAATTAACACATGGAAAAGAAAGCATTAGCTCGTCACTTAGTGGCTATATTACTCAGCGGTTTGTCTTATAATGCAGCAGCCAACACTACATTTTCAAAGCCCGCACCAACATTAAGCCATATCAACGCATATGGCATCAAAAATAACGTTAAAAGCATTATTGATATTAATGAAAGAATCAATAATATTGATAGCCAAATAAGCCAGATGGATTCAAGTTTTAATAATAGCATTAATAAGTTAAAGAAAAACAATAACAATAGGCTTAAATCAGAAACTACGAATATACGAAGTGAGTTAGTGAAGTTACAAGATACCGTAGACAATTCCATACTTGATTATTACAATGTAAACGCTGAAAAAATACAAAGTAATACTGATTTAATTAATGACCAAATCACATCAATACAAAAAGATAAAGAAATAGAGCACCATGCGTTTGACTCAAAATTAAAAGAAGTTGAATTATATGTACAAGGTGCATTAATTGGTGTAAATGCGGCCGACCAAGTCACCGAACAATTGAATACCAATATTCAGAATCTAGATAAAAAAGTCATTGGAAACACCTCGTCAATAAAAACCCTAAAAAGTGATGCGGCCAAAACACAAAAAGCGAACGAAGTTAAATTCACAAAATTAGAAAATAAATTTGACCATGGAGTCAGCCAGCTTGATAGCAAAATAGATAAACGTGCCCAAGAAGCCAATGCGGGTATTGCCTCCGTTGCTGCAATGAGCAATATCCCTTATGCAACAAATACCCGTTTTAGTGCCGGTGTTGGCGTAGGTAATTACAAAAATGGTTCTGCGATCGCTGCTGGGGCTCAATATCGACTAAAAGAAAATATCAACTTACGCAGTTCTGTTTCTTGGAATAACTCTGATTCTGCCGTTATCGGAGCGGGTGTCGCCTTCGGTTGGTAATTATCTAACCCCTATTTTTCATATAACCTTTATAAATTATTTATAAACATTAACCATAGTACCAATGATACATTGGTACTATTTTTAATCGCCCTAATCGGCCAATATCTAAATTAACTAGCTCTGCGTTGTAATTAATCTTGGTGATAAGTCACAATCGCAATTGGTGTTGGGTTAATGGTAACCCAAAGATTAGACATACCTACATGAGTTAGCGATGACTCACTTACTTTATTACAACTGGTTTCAGATTGGCATTTCGAGAGAAATTCACTGGCGACTTGCTGGCTAAGCCCTTGCTTTGTTAAATAACTCATTTCATTTTCTAACTTTTGTTGGAAGTCCGCAAAATCTGGTTTTGGCGAGGTATAATCTTCAACCCCAACAAGTGTAGTGGCAACTTGAATGAGTGCGCCATCATCAAAAGTTAGTTGGTTTTCATAGCTCCAATCATTAAAAGGTTTTTGCTGCCCAAAAGTACAAACTGTTTTATTGCCATTTTTTTGGCATTTCCCCGCTTTAATAAAACTTATGCTATCCATACTTTGCCCCCAGTTTAGGCCAAATGGTGCAGTCGATGTGGTATCGCACCCTACTAATAACAACGCAGCAACCCCAACTACCATCCATTTCATACTCTCACCTCACTAGTCAATTTATCTCATGCTACAGGGTGAGGAGGCTAAATTGAAGTAAAAAAGTCATCAGCTATTAACTCAATCAACATTAATATTTATATTTTAAGTTATTTATTTAACAATAAATTTACATACAATTAATTATTATCAAAAAGATAAAGTTAATACAGATAAATCATCGTATACAGATTGCCAGATTTACTTTGGGTCTATACAATGCTCTGCTTTACAGGATCCCAGTATCACTGCAATATAGATAACTATCGTATTCTTAGTCAGTTACCCCTCTAGCAATACCTAAAACTCCCTAGATGGTTCTTGAATAACAAGATAGCTGAATCGTTACAACCTGGTTTTGTAATTAATTGCTTTTGTAGCTAGTGGATTTTGTAACTAGTTGGTGGGCGAACAGGTATTCACCAGTCGTATTATTAACAAATAACCATAACGTAAAGTACAAATTGTGAAATTACTATTTTCTCTTTCTTTAACAACCGCCATTCTCTCCGGTATATGGGCTTGGGTTGCAGATAGCTTAGGGTTAATCGGCTGGGCCGGGTTTTTAGGCTGTACTGCGTATTTTGCTTACCCCAAAGATGGGCTTAAAGGATTAGGTATTACTGCACTAACCGTCAGTAGCGGTGTAGTTTGGGGGTTGGTGATCCTGCATAGCGGTGACTACCTGCAACACTTACCTCATTTTGTTGGGTACTTTGTTACGGGTATTGTTGCCTTTTTGATGTGTATGCAAGCTAAAAAACAGTGGCTTTCTTATATACCAGGCACGTTTGTGGGTACCTGTACTATTTTTGCGGCTGAAGGTGCTTGGTTGGTAACGATTCAATCACTATTAATCGGTGTGCTATTTGGCTTTGCAATGAAAAAAAGTGGGCTTTGGTTATTTAAAAAGTACTTATCGGATAAAAACTAAAAAAAACCGCCAATATGGCGGTTTAAATAAATCAATGAAACCAAGGGAATTTCAAACAGATTCGATATTACATTAAAATTGTCTAACAGCAATATATAACATTTTGATTTAACTAGTAATTAATCGAATATTAAACTAAGTACCCTTACTTATACCCACAAATATAATAATGATAAGTTTGTTAATAAAATGATAAAATTCGGACTTGAAATTCCAATTTAGATTAATAAAGCTTATACAACTGGTCAAACATCAGTCGAATTAATTCTTTTTAATATAATCATATAGTGAAATTCAGATTTTTCTGCATCCTTATATTATCAATAAAAAAGTAAAACCTTTTCTAAGCACCAATATGTTTTTCTTTCGTTAATTGATAACTTAGACTATTAAACCAATCAAAAGTGAAATAAAAGCGTAATAAACTAATTAAATTTACATGGCTAGAACGTAAAATCAGAATCGTTTGAAAAACACACTTTCATTCCTCTGCTATACTTGAATAAGAATATCTTAAGACCTATAACTGAATGTAACGAAAGGAAGAAGATATGATTAAAAAAATTTGCTTTTTAGCCTGTTCATTAGCTGTCGTATTCTCTTTAAGCGCATGCAACACCACCAAAGGTGTTGGTGAAGATATAGAAGCAGGTGGCGAAGCCATACAAAGAGCAGCTAAATGATGGCTAACAACCATCATCCTTAAATATTAGCTACCTCGACTAGAACTGACATATATACCAAACGGTGACAGTTTCGCCGTTTGGTATATAAATTTAAAGAGCCTATAAATTCCTAAACCTTACTCTATTGAAATACAGAACATTTTAATATTGGCTAACAGGATCACAATTTAATTATGCCTCTCTTTTACAATGGGAGCCATCCAGCTAGGAGAGCATAATGAACCCGAAAAATAAAATTAATGTGTTAGACCACATTTCACCTGAAATGCAATCTGTAATGCAATTTTATGCAGAAACCCCATCCCCTTCCCCTATTGACACCAGCTATTACGGAATGCGACAAGCGTATATTGAAGATAGAAAATATTGGAATGCAGAAGCGCCAATGATGCACAATATTTACGATATTCAAGTACCAACTCAATATGGCAATATTTTGACTCGTCTATTTCAACCCCTGAAGTCACCACCAGCAACTTTATTTTATATTCACGGAGGCGGGTTTATTTTAGGTAATTTACAAACTCATGACCGCATAATGCGGTTACTAGCCTGTTATTCAGGCTGTACCGTTATTGGAATAGATTATTCGTTATCCCCTGAAGCTCGTTACCCCCAAGCCATTGAAGAAATATCCACCGTTTACCAGTATTATCAACAAAATGCCGCAGAGCATAATATCAATATGCAACAAGCTGGCTTTGCAGGTGACTCAGCTGGCGCAATGTTATCTCTTGCTTCTATACTTTGGTTGCGTGATAACACTATAGAAAGTGCCAATATTAAATCCGTTTTATTGTGGTATGGGCTTTATGGCTTACAGGATTCAATCAGTCGGCGGCTATATGGTGGGGAATGGGATGGGTTACAAAAAGAAGACTTAGAAAATTATGATAATGCCTATCTCGGGGAAAATGGTGATAGAGAAGCCCCTTATTACTGCTTATTCAATAATGACTTAACCAATGATATTCCACCTTGCTTTATTGCTAGTGCAGAATTTGACCCTCTATTAGATGATAGCTTGGCTTTATTCCGAACACTCGACGCTAACAATATATCTTGTGAATATAAAATGTACCCAGGAACTTTGCATGCTTTCTTACATTACTCTCGCATGATGCAAATATCAGATGAAGCAATTCGTGATGGTGCGAATTATTTTATCAAACAACTTTTATAATATTAACTCTATATTTATTGAAGATAACAGACGATAAAACGAAAAAACCTCGCATTTAGCGAGGTTTTTGAATGCTTAGCGATTCGTTTATCGTTATTTAGCGATAACGTTAGCTGCTGCAGGGCCTTTAGCACCATTTTCAATGGTGAATGAAACTTGTTGGCCTTCTGCTAATGATTTGAAGTTATCACTTTGGATTGCAGAAAAGTGAACAAATACATCTTTGCTGCCGTCTGCAGGAGTGATAAAACCAAAACCTTTATCATCGTTAAACCATTTTACTGTACCAGTCATTGTATTAGACATAGAATTTCCTTTAATTTTTTAAAATTGCCATAAGGCATGTTGCGGTTTGTTCTTGTGGTACTTATGGGAATTAATTAGAAGGAATTCGCAATGAAGTGGTATCTGAGATAACGCTTAATGGTGAACATCTTAAAACTGACTAACATAAATAGGCCTGTACTTCCAAACCAGTGAGCATATTAAGCCACACTTATAACCAAATGGCAAATTTTATTTTCACATCAATTCAAGAAACAAATAATTTGCTATTTATCCGAACCTAAAAGAAAGCACATCTTCAGGTTTAGTACCTATCAAAAACACCATAATCAGGCCTTTCACCCCTCATCACCGCTCGCTGTTGCTCATGTACCGCTTCTCTATCGGCTCTTTTTTGTTCGGATGAACGGGCGTCTTTATGCGGCTTTGGCCATGTTGGTTTATCAGGCTCGAAAGAAGGCGTAAATGTACAACCCGTAATTAAAAATAGACAAAATAGCGAAGAGATTACTTTCATAATGGCTTTTATTTTTCCAATACAGCGATTAGGTAAAAACACTTAATCATGATACCAATATTTATCATTTATCTAAATCATTATTTGGATACTACTTTGGTAAAATGACCATTGATAATTCACAATAACAATATATAAAGTAGGATTTAAGATAACAAAAAAGCCGCATCACGCAGCTTTTAAATCTTGTAATGCATTACAGTTATGATTGACTACTTTTTTCAGTTGGGTCAAACGGAAGCCCACCAGCAAAGACAAATGATAACCCAACAATAACGAACGAAACCATAACAAAACACTTATCAATAAATCGTTTCATACTGTTATTCCTATGCTTGATCATCGAATTAAAATATGCGAACCGATTATTATTGGCAATAAAAAATTACCCCATTACTTTCCCAACAGAGTACTAAAAGATCAATTAATTTATTACATTCAAATAAATAGTAAAATCATACTGGCATAGACATAATTTCTTGATACGCCGCCACTAGCTTATTACGTACTTGAATTCCCATTTGTAAACTTAAACTTGCTTTTTGCATATCAACCATCACGTCATTTAAGGAAATATCTTGCTTTCCTAACGTGAAGTTTTCAACTTGCTTAGCTGAATCATTACGTGTTTTATTAATTTGATTTACGGAAGCAACTAGGTGATCAGCAAATCCAACTGGCTCTATTACGGGTTTAATTGGGTTAGTGGCTTGGGTTGCCACGACATTTAATTGTGAAATAACCCCTTCAATCGCTTGAACTGTCATTCGATTCTCTTCTTATTAAATTAATGTGAATTTTTCATTAACCTATATTGGCTAGCTTACCCTATCACACCCTTTTTAACTTGAAGCCGATAAATAACACCAATTTTATAGGCTGATTCCGTCATTAGAACCCCTTAAAACAAGAAATAATAGCAAAGTGAAAAAGTGACGTTACGAAGAGGGAAATAACATTGTTTCACCAAAAGTATTTTCATCCGTCTAGTAGTCTGCCAAGCAGGGAATATTTATGAGTGCCGCATCTAAAGACACGGGGGAGGCCAAAAAGGGTTTTGCCTCTATAGTTGAAAGGATTAAAGCTGATCCTAAAATACCGTTAATGATTGCGGCGGCTGCGGCTGTTTCAATTATTGTCGCCCTTCTCCTCTGGCTACGCAGCCCTGACTACCGTGTACTTCTTAGCAATTTAAGTGCTAAAGATGGTGGCGATATTGTTGGCCAGCTAACTCAGATGAATGTGCCATATCAAATTACTGATAATGGTAGCGCTATTTTAGTTCCTGCAGATAAAGTGCATGAATTACGTTTAAAGCTCGCTCAATCAGGTTTACCTAAAGGTGGCAATACTGGTTTTGAATTATTAGATAAAGAACAATTCGGTATCAGCCAATTTAGTGAGCAAATCAATTACCAACGTGCATTAGAGGGTGAACTCTCTCGTACTATTGAGTCCCTAAGCCCAGTACAAAGTGCTCGGGTGCATTTAGCAATTCCTAAACCCACCTTATTTGTGCGTGAGCAAAAGCTACCAACGGCTTCTGTGACGGTCGGTTTACTACCGGGAAGAATGCTTGATGAAGGGCAAATCAGCGCCATTGTCCATATGGTATCAAGTAGCGTAACAGGCCTAACCGCGAGTAATGTCATTATTGTTGACCAAACGGGTCGCTTACTCACCAATAACGATAATAGCCAGCAATCGGCAAACAGCGCACAAATCAAAATGACTAAAGAGATGGAGTCTCATCTCAAACAGCGCATTGAAGATATTCTGTCACCGTTAGTCGGTCGTGCCAATATTCATGCCCAAGTCACCGCACAAATGGATTTCTCGAAAGTCGAACAAACTTCAGAGGAATATAAGCCTAACCAAACGCCAGATAGTGCGGCTATTCGTTCCCGCCAAAACAGCCAAAGTATGCAAAATAACAATGGCGGAACCGGTGGAGTGCCAGGTGCGCTGTCAAATCAACCCGTTAGTGCACCAAGTGCACCTATTGAAACCAATAAAGACAATAAAGATGGCGCTCAAACGGCGAATAACCGTAATAGTGTCTCGAACTCGCAAAGCGATGAAACCACAAATTACGAGGTAGATCGCAAAATTAGTCACACTCAACGGCAAATTGGTGTCGTCGATAGGCTCTCGGTCGCAGTTATTGTCAATTACCATTCACAAGATGGTGAAAATGGCCCAGAAATGAAGCCATTGCCACCAGAGATGCTGCAACAAATTGAAGCATTGACACGCGAAGCAATGGGCTTTTCCACTGCACGTGGGGATTCTCTCAACATTACTAATTCATTGTTTACCAATGAGGCTCCGGTTGAAGAAGCACCTTCGTTACTTGAAAGCCCACAATTTATTGCTCAGTTACTGGATTACGGAAAAATACTGCTTATTGCCATTATTGCTTGGTTTATGTGGCGTTTCGGTATCAAACCTCAATGGGTTAAATACCGTAAAGCACAACAAGCCCAAGCTGAAGCCGAGGTTTTTGTTGCCACACAACTGAAAACTCCGCTCGTGGTTGATGAAGCGATTGATGAAGAAATGGATGAGCAAACACGCCGTCGCCTGACTCGTCAACGTGTTAGTGCTGAGATCCAAAGCCAACGTATCCGTGAAATGGCAGAAAAAGACCCACAAATCGTGGCAATGGTTATCCGTCAGTGGTTAGGAAAATCCCAATGAGTTTAAGTGGAACAGAAAAAAGTGCCGTGATGTTAATGACGCTCGGTGAAGACCAGGCTGCGGAAGTATTTAAGCACCTGAATCCTAAAGAAGTTCAGCAATTGAGTATGGCAGTGTCAAACATGCGCCAAATCTCAAATAATGAATTGGCAGAAGTATTAACTGAATTTGAAGAGTCAGCGATTCAATTCGCGGCTCTCAATATCAACACGAATGACTATCTGCGTTCTGTATTGGTGAAAGCACTTGGCGAAGAACGCGCCGCAAGCTTACTTGAGGACATCTTTGAAAAACAAGAAACCACGTCAGGGATCGAAAGCCTCAACTATATGGAACCCCAAACCGTTGCCGATATTATCCGTGATGAACATCCGCAAATTATCGCGACTATTTTGGTTCACTTAAAACGCAATCTTGCAGCGGATGTCCTCGAATTATTCGAAGAGCGCCAACGCAACGATATTATGCTACGTATCGCCACCTTTGGTGGTGTCCAACCTGCTGCATTGGCGGAATTGACCGAAGTATTGAACAACTTACTGGATGGCCAAAACCTCAAACGCAGCAAAATGGGTGGCGTGAGAACTGCGGCAGAAATCATCAACCTGATGAAAAGCCAGCAAGAAGAAAGCGTTATCGATGCAATGCGTGATTACGATGGTGAGCTTGCTCAACGTATTATTGACGAAATGTTCCTATTCGAAAACCTTATCGAGGTGGACAACCGCAGCATTCAACGTATTTTGCAGGATGTTTCGACAGACTCGCTGGTTATTGCCCTCAAAGGCAGCAACCAAGCACTACGCGACCACTTCCTCAACAATATGGCCGCTCGCGCTGCAGAAATCGTGCGCGACGATTTGGAATCACGTTCTCCTGTGCGTATGTCTCAAGTGGAAAACGAACAAAAAGCCATTTTGCTTATCGTTCGTCGTTTAGTCGAAAAAGGCGAAATCGCGATAGGTGGTGGAGACGACGTCTATGTCTAAGTCAACAATTCCAAATGACCAATGGCAGCCTTGGCAGCTTCGTGAGCTTAATCAATGGGATCTCAACTCAGGCATTCCTGCATTAAGTGATGTTCCTGAGCCTGACGCGCCAAAAGTCCCGTGCCTTGAACCAAAAGAAGTGTTAGAGCAAATTAATTTGCTCGATAACATCAAGGAAGATGCACAGCGGACGGGTTACCAACAAGGGCATGAAAAAGGCCAGCAAGAAGGTTACCAAGCTGGTTTTGAGCAAGGCTTACGAGCTGGAGAAGAACAAGGGCGTGAGCAGGCACTTGCTTTGCAACAACCTGTGATTGAAACATGGCAAAAACTGCTGTCTGAATTCAATTATTCTCTCGATACCTTTGATACGGTGGTGACCACTAAACTGTTGCAGATAGCGTTGACTGCGGCTAAGCAAGTTTTAGGACAATCCACCGTTTGTGATGGCACCGCATTGTTGGAGGAAATCAGCCAGTTACTCCAACAAAAACCGATTTTTGCTGGGCGGCCTGAACTACACGTCAACCCAAATCATTTTGAATTGATTGAACAGCACCTAGGTTCCCTACTCAACTTGAACGGCTGGCGCTTAGTCGCTGATCCTAAACTGCATATCGGTGGCTGCCGAGTCGTCGCTGAAGACGGTGAAATTGATATGACTGTGGCGACACGTTGGCAAGAATTGTGTCGTTTATATGCACCGGAGAGCTTTTCATGACGGCACGATTGGGACGCTGGATTGCTTCGTTGGACGATTTAGAATCGCGGATGAAAGGGATCCCGATGGTGCGTCGTTATGGCCGCCTCACAAAAATCACTGGCTTAGTGATGGAAGCCGAAGGCATTAAAATGCCTTTGGGGGCAACCTGCTTTATTGAACGCTCAATTAATGGTGGCTCAGATGAAGTGGTGTGTGAAGTCGTCGGCTTTAACGGCCCAAGAATGTTATTGATGCCATTAGCCGACCTCGAGGGGATCGCCCCGGGTGCCCGTGTTTATGCACAATCAACCGGTGATGACGGGCAAACTAGCCGCTTACTCCCTATTGGTAATGAATTATTAGGCAGAGTACTTGATGCCCAAGGTAATCCATTAGATGGAAAAGGCCCCTTAGAGGTAAAAACACGCGCGCCATTAATTACCCCACCAATTAACCCATTAGAACGAACGCCTATTAGTAATGTATTGGATGTCGGTGTTCGTGCAATCAATGCATTATTAACCGTCGGTCGCGGCCAACGTATGGGGCTATTTGCTGGCTCTGGTGTGGGTAAAAGCGTATTACTTGGCATGATGGCACGCTTTACACAAGCCGATATTATCGTAGTCGGGTTGATTGGTGAACGTGGTCGTGAAGTCAAAGATTTCATTGAAAATATCTTAGGGGCTGATGGCTTAAAACGTGCCGTTGTCGTTGCAGCGCCAGCCGATGTGTCTCCTCTATTGCGCATGCAAGGCGCCTCTTATGCCACTCGTATCGCTGAGTATTTTCGCGATAAAGGTTTAAGTGTGCTGTTGATTATGGATTCACTCACTCGCTACAGCATGGCACAACGGGAAATTGCGTTAGCCGTGGGTGAACCACCAGCAACGAAAGGCTATCCACCTTCTGTATTTGCCAAATTACCAGCATTAGTTGAGCGTGCAGGGAATGGGAAAAATGGTGGGTCAATTACCGCTTTCTATACCGTTTTAACGGAAGGGGATGACCAACAAGACCCAATTGCTGACTCGGCTCGCGCCATTTTGGATGGCCATATTGTACTTTCACGTTCACTGGCAGAGTCAGGGCACTACCCTGCAATAGATATCGAGGCATCTATCAGCCGTGCCATGACCGAGCTCATTCCTAAAGAGCATTACCGAAAAATTCAACGTTTCAAGCAGTTAACGTCTAGTTACCAACGCAACCGAGATTTAATTAACGTCGGTGCGTACGCCATGGGCAGTGACCCCATGTTGGATACGGCAATTCAATATTACCCACGTATGTCGAAGTTTTTGCAGCAAGATATTGATGAACGATGTGATTATCAAACCGCATGCGAACAGTTGACACAAGTGGTTCCCAACGAATAACGAGGGGATAAATGGCCAAAAATAATGCCTTAACAACATTACTCACCTTAGCTGTTGAAGCCTCGGAAGAAGCAGCGAAAGTGTTAGCTCAAGTACGCCAAACCCACACCCAAATGGCGCAGCAACTAAATATGTTGGAAAACTACCAATCCGAATATCGTCAAAAACTCAACCAAACCTTGCATACGGGTATGGAATCGGATAAGTGGCAGAATTATCAGCAATTTTTGGTCACATTGGAACTGACCATTGAACAACAGCAGCAACAACTGAATTTATGGGAGCAACGCGTTAACGAAGCTAACCGCCATTGGCAAGAAAAACAACAGCGTGTCAACGCGTTCGATACGTTAATTCAACGTGCTGAACATACTGAATACCAACGTCAAAACCGCTTAGAACAAAAGCAAATGGATGAATTTGCTCAACGAGCGACTTTACGGAGACCTCAATAAATGGACATCAACGCCCTGAATGTGCCAACCGCATCATCGACTAAAAATGGCAATATACAACAAAATGAATCGCGCGCTGATGAAAATCAAGCCCCTGCACTCCCCTTTCAAGCCATGCTTGATAACCAGCAACCGATTGAAAAACAAAATGTCACTAATCAACCGATCAATGAAGAAGCACTTAACAAAGGCATTGTTGATAACAAACTGGCAATAGCGAGTAAAGAAACGATTGAACAAACCAAGGTTGGGCAAAAAACGGCTGAAAATGCCATTGAGCAACTGAACTTTAGCCGTAACTTGCGTGCTGATAGCGTGCAAACTGCACTTAACACTGAGTTATTAACAGGCAAAGATGCTAACGAGCAAGCGTGGTTAAATAGCCTAAAACAGTCATTAACTGGCCAAGTACAAGCAACGGCAAATACAACTATTAAAACAGAAGCACACTCGGTTTTAGGCGCATTTACCCAAAAAATGCAGCACCTAACGGATAATGCAGATGGCATCATTAATGAAGATGATGGCAAACATCTGGAAGGTTCACAGCAACAAATCGCAGGCGAAGAAGATGGCCCAGAACTTGGGGTATTTATTAAGAATGAAAAAGAAGAACGTCGTGACCAGCCTCTTTTTCCCTTTGATAACCCACGAGATATACGCAGTAAAAATTTAACTGCTGATTTCATGCCATTGAATAAAAAAGTGAGTGATAAAGACCCAGTATTAAACCTACAAAATGTTTCAAGTGAAGCCCTGAACCAAACCGCGAAAGGCGCATTTACACTACAAACTGAGACTGGTGCTTTTACCACCACATCCTCACAGCATACAACGACCGCGCCAGTTAGCATGATGCCAACGACATCAACAGCCCAAGCGGCAACCATAAATGCGCCAACGGCTGCTCCAACCATGCATTTAGCCAGCCAATTAGGTAGCGAAGCGTGGCAGCAGCAATTAAGCCAACATATGTTATTTTTCTCTCGCCAAGGAATATCTCAGGCACAAATTCGCTTGCACCCTGAAGAGTTAGGATCACTAAATGTGCATTTACGCATCGAAGATAACCAAGCAGTAATGCATTTTGTCTCTCCACATAGTCATGTACGTGCTGCCATGGAATCCATGATGCCAGTGCTACGCAGTGCGCTACAAGAAAGTGGTATTCATCTTGCTCAAGGCTCTGTTGGCCAAGATAACTTGAACCAGCAATCCGATAGCTCGCAGCAAAATGCGCACCAAAACGATGGCCAAATTCAAGCGACACATCCATCCGTTGGTGCTGTTGGTATCAGCGAAGCAAATGCCACTGTTTCACCTAAAAATGTAGCATCAAGACAAGGTGGCATTAACACTTTTGCATAAAAAACAAACGAATCGCGGTAATTTCCTAGCTAAAGCGCCGAGTTACCGCCTTTTTGTTTCGTTTTTCACTCCTTTAACTCTTGGCAACCAAGCCATAATGCTAGAGATCATAACGTAAAAACCCATTTGGGTTTAGCATCCAAGAAACAGGAATTCAGCTAAATGTCGTCGAGCAAAAAATCAAAAAGTTCCAACAAAGGGTTGCTTATTCTATTTGCCCTTCTTGCCCTTGCTGGCGCAGGGTTTGGGGGTTATACCTGGTGGACGACACAACAAGGCACGCAAACGGCGAGTGAGGAAGAAAAGCGCCCGAACATGCCACAACCCATTTTTATGGAGTTAGAGCCATTTACCGTCAATTTGGCAGGTGCAGCCGATGCACCTGATCGTGTGCTTTATATCCATGTGACTTTGCGACTTGCGAACGAAAAATCGCGCAAACAACTTCATGAATACCTCCCTGAAGTGCGTAGCCGTTTGTTACTGCTACTTTCAGAGCAAAAAGCAAAAAATATTGAGACGCATGAAGGTAAGTTGCAGTTAATGAAAGATATCAAGCAAACACTCACCCCTACCCTGATCCCAGGTGATACCGATCAGGATATTTCTGATGTGTTATTTACTACTTTTATTCTGCGGTAATATTCATGAGCGATAATATTTTATCTCAGGCCGAAATTGATGCGCTGCTTAATGATGATGCACCATCAAGCAGTACGCCTGTGCCAGAGACTCAAGGGAAAGATAATGTTCGCCCTTACGACCCGAATACTCAACGTCGAGTTATTAGGGAGCGAATGCAGTCTCTCGAAATCATTAATGAACGTTTTGCTCGCCAGTTCCGTATGGGTTTGTTCAATATGTTACGTCGCAGCCCAGATATTACGGTGGGCGGTATTAAAATTGAACCTTACCATGAGTTTGCGCGTAATTTACCCGTACCGACTAACTTAAACTTAATCCATATGCCGCCTTTACGAGGCACGGCACTGTTTACCTTTGAGCCCGCATTAGTTTACATCGCTGTCGACAATCTATTTGGTGGAGACGGCCGCTTTCCTGTACGGCAAGAAGGTAAAGAGTTTACCAATACTGAACAACGCATTATCAATCGCATGCTCAAGTTAGCTTTAGGGGCTTATCGCGATGCTTGGAAGCCAATCGCTGATATTGAAGTGGAATATGTACGTTCTGAAATCCAAGTCAAATTCACTAATATCACCACCTCCCCTAATGACATTGTCGTTACCACACCGTTTTTAGTGGAGATAGGCAATACCGTTGGTGAATTCAGTATTTGTATTCCGATCGCCATGATTGAGCCATTACGTGAACGTTTAATAAACCCACCAATGGAACAAGGCCACCAAGAAAATGAAACTTGGGTCACCAACCTTGTCACCCAAGTGAAACGTTCTGAACTTGAGTTGGTTGCCAACTTTGTTGACATTCCAATGCGAATTTCTCGCTTACTGCAACTGCAAAAAGGGGATGTGATCCCAATTGAGAAACCTGACCGCCTCATCGTTAATGTTGATGGCGTTCCCGTATTAACCAGTCAATACGGTACTCAAAATGGCCAGTATGCATTGCGTGTAGAACATTTGATTAACCCTGTATTAAACACTCTAGATGAGGAAAGTACCAATGAGTGAGGCGAAGAACTCTCCTGATGCATCAACCAATCACGACAGTGAAGACCTGTGGGCTGAAGCGCTGGAACAGCAAAAAAAAGCGGAATCCGCCTCAGCTGGTGCACAGGCTTTCGACAACTTTGATGGACAAAACCCGCTAAATCAACTGTCTGATATCGATATGATCATGGACATTCCTGTCCGTCTTTCAGTTGAATTGGGTCGCACTAAAATGACCATTAAAAAACTACTGAGCTTATCCCAAGGCTCTGTGGTTTCACTGGATGGCTTAGCGGGTGAGCCACTGGATATTTTAATCAATGGCTATTTAATTGCGCAGGGAGAAGTGGTCGTGGTTTCAGATAATTACGGTATTCGTATTACTGACATCATTACGCCTTCCGAACGTATGCGCCGTTTAAGTCGTTAATTAACCACGTGAGTCGCTGATAATGGCAATACCCAATCAAACTGAGCAGGCACCGATATCTGTGCCTTTTTTATCAACAACCGTTTCCTCCGGTGAACCTAATACTCCTGCTATTGACCACAATGATAGCTTAACGCAGATATCAGGGGCTTTAGGGGGGATCATTTTATTGATACTAGCAGGTGCTTGGTTGGTGAAAAAATTAGGATTTGCTCCCCAAAAAATGGGCAAGGAGCAAATCGTAAAAGTCAAAAGCCGTTGCTCATTAGGTAATAAAGAACGCGTTGTGGTTATTGAGGTGAATAATGAGTGTTTGGTATTAGGTGTTACGACACAAAATATCAGCCTCTTACACCAATACCCGGCTGCACCTGAAGTCACTGAGACATTGCCAACTGAACCGCTCACCTTTCAGTCTTTATTAAAGAAAAAACAAGAGGCTGCAAAATGTGCGGCTTCAGTTACACTTATGCATAAGTAATCGGAAGCGCTCATGTTACCTCTAAAATCTTTACTCACGATTACTGCCCTCTTGTTTTTATTGCCAAACTCCGCTTCTGCGGCACTACCTGCCGTGATTAGCCATTCAATGGCTGATGGCGGACAAACTTGGTCTTTACCTGTTCAAACGCTTTTATTTTTGACCTTATTGGGCTTTATTCCCGCCTTATTATTAATGATGACCAGTTTTACTCGCATCATTATTGTTTTAGGTTTATTGCGTAACGCGCTCGGAACGCCCTCCGCTCCCCCGAATCAAGTCTTATTAGGTTTAGCACTGTTTTTGACCTTTTTTGTGATGTCACCCGTTGCAGACCAAGTTTACCGCGAAGCCTACCAGCCTTTTAGCGAAGACAAAATTAGCCTCGAAACCGCTTTAGAGAAAGGAACAGCACCGTTAAGAACCTTTATGTTAGGGCAAACACGCGAATCCGACTTAGCCCTATTCGCAAGAATAGCCAAAGTGGGTGAAATTCAAGAAGCGAAAGATGTTCCATTACGTATTTTAGTCCCAGCCTTTATTACCAGCGAACTAAAAACCGCATTTCAAATTGGCTTTACTATTTTTATTCCGTTTTTAATCATTGACTTAGTGGTTGCCAGTGTCTTAATGGCATTAGGGATGATGATGGTTCCACCTGCAACAGTTTCCTTGCCATTTAAATTAATGTTGTTTGTATTAGTTGATGGTTGGCAACTATTGCTTGGCTCATTATCGCAAAGCTTTTTTAATTAGGATTATTTTACTCGGAGTAGTTATGACACCTGAATCAGTAATGGCGATGGGAACTGAAGCGATGAAAATTGCGCTGATGCTAGCTGCCCCTTTGTTATTAGCCGCTTTGGCGGCGGGTTTAATTATCAGCTTACTGCAAGCCGCCACGCAAGTGAATGAAATGACGCTATCTTTTATCCCTAAAATTTTGTCGGTTATTTCTGTGATTATTATTGCAGGGCCTTGGATGCTGAATCTGCTTACCGACTATATGCGGTCATTGCTTAGCAACTTACCGTTTATTATTGGCTAACAATGCTAACCATTACCAGTGAAACACTCACACTGTGGCTAAGCCAAGGTTTCTACCCTTTCATACGCCTTTTGGCGCTGCTTGGTACAGCGCCCTTTTTTAATGAAAAACAGGCAATTACCAAAGTTCGTGTCGCTCTGGCCTTTTTTGTTGTGTTGATTGTTTCCCCACAACTTCCTGTCGTGAATATTCCCCTATTTTCTGCCATGGGGTTATGGGTTATCGTGCAGCAAATGGTGATTGGTATTGCAATGGGGTTAACAATGCAAATGGCATTTGCTGCCGTGCGTCATGCGGGGGAAGTGATTGGTTTGCAAATGGGGTTATCGTTCGCCACCTTTTTTGACCCAACAGGTGGACCCAATATGCCTATTTTAGGTCGTATATTTAACGTCATCACCCTTTTATTGTTTCTCGCTTTCGATGGGCACTTGTGGCTTATTTATATCGTGGTCAATTCATTTGAACTGCTCCCAATTCAAACCGCACCATTAAATCGCGATGGTTTTTGGGTATTTACTCAATTTGCTAACACTATATTTATTAATGGGTTAATGCTAGCACTGCCGTTCATTACACTATTTCTCATTCTTAACCTTGCTTTGGGTATTCTAAACCGCATGACCCCGCAGCTATCGGTGTTTGTGGTCGGTTTTCCTTTAACGCTTACCATTGGAATTAGTATGTTAGGGCTGATTATTTCTATCCTCCCGCGCTATACCGAGCGTTTGGTCCACCAAGCTTTCGAGCAGTTATCGTTGATGTTTAATTTGTTTGTTTGAGAATAGATAATTAATCAATTAATTAATGATTAATTTATTATCAAAGTAATTTTTCGAATTTAATAATTAAAGTAGCCCAAGAAAAACTGATTTAATTTCCTATTTGTAGTCTATATTAAAAGCAACTAGTATAGTTGTAAATATCACCTATTATTTGATACATTTCTAAACTATCTAATGACAGTCTCAGTAAATACCCAATACTAAACCTAACTAAAATTTAGGTATAAAATTAATTTATTTTCGCAAGTAAATTTATATGCCAGTGTCGCTCTGAACATGTCACAATAGCCATTCTCTCACATCATTGACTTTTCATTAATATTTTAATAAGTGTCATTATATTTTGTGTATTGTTTCATTTCTTTAATGAATGTATTTAAATATTGTAATTTATTTATATTTTCATAAAGAGGAAATCAGATGAATGATGTAATGGTAGTTACCCCACATAGTAGTTTCCGTGATAATTTGATATACGATGGAATCGCTCCCACAGCACATGGTAATATTTCGTTAAGTGATGCTGCTAATGTATATTGCATGAAACCTGACATGATCTGCCCTGTATGTGGTGAGCCGAAATGTATTTATTTCAGAAAACTATGCGAGGAATTATTAAAAAGCCCCAATGAGCAAGATGTAAAGAAGGCAATGGTAAAAAGTATGAGTGTTGGTGTTCCATTCGTTAGAGTTTATGATGAATACCGTAATAAAGTAGAAAACCAACTCGCTAATACCCTTCATAAGAATGGTATTATTCCTACTAAAAAAATTAGAAATGAAATGTTCTCAAAGTATATGAACCTATTTGATCTATTACATAGAAGAGTGGCGAATGGGAGGGTTCAATACATTGACAGGGATATTAAAAGTACAATATTTAGTAAAATAAACCCTAAAACGGCTACGGTTTTAACGTACTTAAATACTTTAGGTGGCACTAAAAACATTAAAAACTACCCAAAAATGATAGAGGCAATTAAAAAAGGCAACTTCAATGATGCTTCTAAAGAGTTTTACAAGAAGATGCCTCAAGATCTTGAAAGTTATTCAGCATTAGATACCCTTATTAATGAAGCTATAGCTAGAAGTCAAGCTGATAATGACTTAAAAAAATTCAGAGTAAAGTTAAAAATGAGATTGAAAAATTACAAACAAATGAGGCAATTAAGTCTGCATCAGAAATAATGACAGATGTAGGTGAAAAAGCATCTAAGTTTTTTGGTGATAAATATAAGTCTACATCTAATAAAATCATTAATGAATTAAATACATTTAAAGGTAAAAAAATAAAAAACACAAATGATGCATTAAGAATTCTAGGAAAATCACTCAGCAATCCTTATCTTAACATCCATAAAAAAGATCTCCCCGCCATAACTCAAGCGATTAAGGCAGTTGACGGAAAAAAATTATCTGAAAATTTATATAAATTAGGAACTACCTTTAAAATTGCTGATAAATTTTTAAAATTTGATAAAATAAAAAACAAAGTTGAAGAAGGTTTTGAAACTGGTGACTGGAAACCTTTACTTTTAGAAGTTGAAGCTATGGCTTTAGCTGGAGTAGCAACACCAATTGTATTAGCATTTACCGCTGGAAGTTTAAGCTTATTATTACCATTTACCCTTTCAGCAACAGCCATTTCTGTAGCTACTATTGTACTAACAAGTGTGGTTACATCTTTTATTGATGCTAACTTTGCTGATGCGGTCAACAAAGAGCTTATTCCCTTGGCTAACTAAATTCTAGAAGAAAGAAAGGGGAAATTTTATCCCCATCTTTTTAATTTATATTTTACAGGTAAAAATATAAATGCATTTATGGCCAAACAAGTAACAATGAATATAGAAATAAAAATCGCATAATAATAAATGAAAGAAGTAAATTCGAATGCAGAGATTGAACTTAATTTTCTATTTCCAGATGATATATTATAATCTAAGAAATAATTTATATATGTCATTATACCGATAATAAAAATAGAAATTAAATAACCAAAAATTAGCGTGAGAATTCCATCATTGTATAACTTAAAGTGTTCTTTTTTTATTTCTATAGAGTTCCACATAAGTATGTAATATAACACAGAAATTAAAGGAGTTATTTTACAATATAATGCTGACATGTAGCTTTCATTTGGAAATTTATCTGAGTAAATTACAGGTAACTCACCCAACCAGTTATTAATATTAGTTACAGTAGAATTTGAGAACACATTTAGCCATATTGCAGCTAAAGGAATAGCTCCTAATAAAACAATAATAGTGAAAACCCATTTAGTATTTACCTTAAAAACTCGCATAAATCTCCTATATCACAAAACACTCAAATGAGAATAATACATATTATCATTTAATTATTAAAGTTTATTGCGTAATAAAACATTAATTCAAATTTTTTACATCAAATCTATAACATATTGTCTAACATAGCATTTTTAAAGCTCAAAAAAACCGCGCTTGGATCACTCCAAAGCGCGGTGAGTAAAAAGAATATTAAATAATTAACGGCTGCCGAAAAGTGACATGCTGTTTAAGTCTTTAAAAATACTTTGTGAGGCTTCAAACATCGCTTTTTCTTTATAATAATCTGTGGTGGTGCCAGTCCAGTTAGTTTCTAACAACTCACTTTTGCGAGCCGCATTTTGAATCGAGCGCGTATCCGCTAAAAAATCTAATTTATCAATTTCTTGTAATTGTAAACCTTGCTTAGCTTCAATATTAGAAATTTGATCTAATGCGGACTTGATGGCTCGGTTCGCTTCACCTAACTCAGCTTGCGCTTGGTCTAAATCTGCTTGTGGTGCGCCTTGCAATGGCTTTTTCAGTGATTCGATACCGATGTTCAGCGCTTTAAAAATATTGACCACATTATTGCTATCGGTTTCAAACACTTGTGCGCCAGTGAAATAAGTCGTCATCTCACGGTCACTCGCCACATTCTGCATAATCGCTTTATCGCCACCGTGATACAACACATCACCGTTAGCATCAATTTCAAAGGGTGGTTTATCTGATTTAAAACCTGCGAAAATATATCGACCATTCCCATCAGTCGAATTACCTAACGCCACTAATTGTTCTTTCAAACCCGTGAGTTGCTCAGCCAAAGTATTACGGTCTTTATCGCTTAAAGCACCTTGGTTTGATGCCTGAATAATGGTGGTATCAATTTGCGTCGTCACATCTGTCATCTGAGTCAAAATACTCATCTGCAGCGTCATTCCTGTTTTGGCAAACCCACGACTAGCAACATACTGTTGATTTCGGTTCTCTGACTGGTTAATCCGCACCGCTTGCGAAGACGCTTGCGGGTCATCAGAAGGCTTGCTTACACGCTTACCAGAAGCTAATTGACTTCCTGCATCCATCCAACGCGCTTGCGCACTGTTCATGTCTTGTAAGCGTTGGTGATAAATCATATTGGTACTTAAACGCATCGCTAAGTCCTTATCCTATCGCTAATATTTAGAATGCACGCATTAATGCGTTAAATAAATCATCCACCGTTTTTAATACTTGCGCATTGGCATTGAAAAACTGTTGGATTTTCTGCATCTGAATACTTTCTTCATTCATATTCACGCCCGAAATAGCTTGTTCTTGCTCATAGAAGCTCTCGGTCATTTTGTTCTGTGTTTCAGAATCAATTTGCGCTTGTTTAGTTTTACTGCCCACATCATTAACTAATGTCGCATAGAAATCAGAGAACGTAGAACTACCATCAATCAGTTTTTCGTCTTGCAGTTTAACCAGTTGTTTAATGTTTTCATTATCACCTGGGCCACTGTCTTTACTTCCAGCCGCCGCAAAATCGGATGCATTGCTGACCAAGGTCTGCATACCGTTGATTACACCACTTACTGGTTTTACCAAGAATGAGTCACCTTTTGACATACCAGTACTGTTGCTGATTTTGATCTCTAAACCATCAAACTTCAGTGTCCCTGCCGTATTTGAATCCACAGGAACATTAATACCTTCTGGCAAACGTGTGACATTCCATTCATTGCCGTCAAAGCGCATTTCGTAGTTATTACCTGTGACTTTAGACACATCGCTATAACTGAGATCAAAGTCTGCTTTACCACTATTATGAGTGTTGCTAACAACAGAGCCTTTACCAATTTCAAAGAAGTCTTTACCGGTGTTGCCGTTGGCATCGTACCCCTTGCTGTGCACTTCATTGAATTTGGTCGCAAAAACCAATGCTAATTTATTGAGTTTTTGATAAGCCGGGTCCATAACTTCTTGACGAGAACGCAAGATACCGCTGAGTTCCCCACCACGGAATGACTCATCAGGAATTTCCCGTGCTTGGCCATTCGCGCCCACAAAGCCAATGCTAAAACGGCTATCATCTTTAGAAGAAGGGACGGCTTCTAAGCGATTCGCTTTTTCACCCGTGACTAACGGTAAGCCATTAGCAAACGTCACGTTATAGTTACCGTTTTGTTCGATAACTTTGACACCAACCAATGAGTTAACTTCATTGACTAAACGGTCACGCACATCTAATAAGTCGTTTGGCTCTGAGCCACTTACTGAACGGATCCGAGAAATTTGTTGGTTTAAACCCGCAATTTTTTCAGCGTAGATATTGATATCTTTCACTTTATTTTCTATCTGGTGATTAATATCCCGTTCCATTTCCTGCAAACGACGATCCGCTTCTTTAAACTGGCCTAATAATGCATTTGAGTTTCCTAAGAAAACGTCAATCAAGGTTTTGTCACTTGCATCGCTGGAGGCAGCGTCTAACGCGGTGAAGAAGCTACCGATATTACTTGAAATATCTTCAATATCATTAGTAAGCAAATCATCAACTTTATTGCAGCTCTTAACGTATGCCTCATAGTCACCGCTACGTGCGCGGGATTGGCTGTACTGCGCATTGATAAATTCATCAAACTCACGGCGAACATGGCTGAAATAAGTGCCGTTACCAAAATAGCCATTAGGTGTCATCGTACCGGGATTCTCCCCGAAAACAGCACTTTGGCGATGATAGTAACCCACACCTGCGTTAGCTAAGTTGTTAGAAATAACACTTAACCCGCCTTGTGCAGCGTTCACACCACTGAGCGCATTATTCATTACATTGTTCAGCATAAGCTTTTCCTGTTCTGGATGCTTATCGCCATCATTGGCTGACACAATGAGAGCGATAGCAACGCAAATTATTTAGTGCATATTTGGTTATCGGAAATTCAGCGTAATTATTTAGTCCAAACGCGCAATAATTCCGGATTTTTAGAAAATATCGTTTAAGTCTATGGTATATGCCTGAACAGCCCTTGATGCAGAGGTATTCGCCGCGGGTTGATGACCGCGTATCTGGTTAATCAAGGTGATCAGTTTGTCCGAATAACCTGGGTCTGTGGCATACCCAGCTTGATGTAAACGGCGCGCAGCAATCTCTGGTGTCGGCGCTTTTTTGACGTCTTTGTAACGCGGGTTTTCCGTCAATAAATTGATATAATCGGCAATCGCCTCTTCATAAGAGCCATAAACGCGGAAATCATCCCGCATTTTGATGGTTTTTCCGTTGATCACTTCTGTTGTCATAATATTCGTGACGGGCCCTTGCCAGTTTTTTCCTGCTT
Organism: Providencia sp. PROV109; assembly: GCF_033681625.1. Taxonomy (NCBI): domain Bacteria; kingdom Pseudomonadati; phylum Pseudomonadota; class Gammaproteobacteria; order Enterobacterales; family Morganellaceae; genus Providencia; species Providencia sp. PROV109. The sequence goes on along the minus strand of NZ_CP096320.1, from coordinate 1,871,104 downwards.
TTATACCAAACAGGTTATGGCTGGTTTTTCCATCTGCTTTCAGAATTTCTCGCTGACCCCAACCACTTTCTAATGCCGCTTGAGCCAATAGCAGAAAATGTGAAATACCACTGTTTTGGCTTGCCGCTTTTGCAGGTTCAATTAAACGGCTAATAAAATTACTGCTATTTAGCGATAACGCTTTGATTTTTCAAAATGGTGCCGATAATGCATCGCCCATTGGTGCAAAGTGGCGCATCATTTGTTCCATATTAAATGGCGGTAATGATTGCACTGTTTTTTCATCTAACGGCAACAGACTATTGGATGTGGGCCCACTTGACGTGTGTTGGTCTCGTGTAAGCTGCTGGTACATCATTTCCCCGAAACCTAAACCTTTTTGCGACAGGTCCTGGGCGATTTGCTGGTCATACATACTGGTGAGCATGCGTGTTTGGTCGCTGGAAAATAAGCCATCTTGTGGGAGTGCGTCACGCATACTTTTTAACATCAATTGAACGAATGTTGCCTCAAGTTGCTGCGTGACATGGCGCAGCCCTTGCTCCGAATTCTTATTCAGTTCACCTTTTAACTGCCCCAGTGACTGTAAATCAAATGCGGCACCTTGCAATAGCTGCATGTCACTCATTAGATGATCTCCAGTTTTGCACGTAAACAACCCGCACTTTCCATCGCTTGCAGTATCGACATCAAGTCGTTTGGCGTTGCACCGAGTGTATTTAGGGCTTGAATAACTTGGTTTAATTGCACACTTGCGTTGACTTTTTGGAGTGCCCCACCCTGATCACGTACCCCAACATTCGTATTACGAGTGACTACGGTTTGCCCACCTGCAAATGGGGTGTCCGGTTGGCTCACTTGAGTTTGTCTTTCGACTGTGACCGCTAAACTGCCATGTGCAACAGCACAGCTGTCTAGTGTTACACTGCGGTTAATCACCACAGAACCGGTGCGTGAATTGAGGATCACTTTCGCTTCAGCCACTGGCGCACGTACATTAAGCTCCTGTACCCGTGCTAAAAAGCGCACTTGGTCGCGATTATTGGCAGGAACCAGTAATTGCACTGTCCGAGAATCTAACGCAGACGCCGTCCCCATACCGCCCATACGGTTAATTGCATCCGCAATATCTTGTGCCAATGTGAAGCTATCTTCGTTTAATTGCAGGTTAATTGCCCCATTTTGCCCAAAACTGCTCGGTAATTCGCGTTCGATAGTTGCTCCACCGGTAATACGGCCGCCATTGAGTTGATTGACCTTAATACTACTGCCGCCACCACTGGCACCCGCACCACCCACTAAGATGTTACCTTGAGCCATCGCATAGATTTGCCCATCAACCCCTTTTAAGGGAGTCATCAACAACGTACCGCCACGTAAGCTTTTCGCGTTACCCATTGAGGAAACCACAATATCCACGGACTGCCCAGTACGCGCAAAAGGCGGCAATTTCGCGGTGACCATGACCGCCGCCACATTTTTTAATTGCATATTGGTACCCGGCGGCACCGTAATCCCCATTTGCGACAGCATGTTATTCAAACTTTGAGTGGTAAATGGAGTTTGCATGGTTTGGTCACCTGTCCCATCTAGGCCCACAACTAAACCATAGCCAATCAAGGCGTTATCTCGCACACCTTGAACGGTGGTTAAATCTTTAATACGCTCACTGTATGCTGAATAAGTGAAGCAAAAAAATAGTGATAGCAAAATTAATACTTTGTTTTTCATTGAATTATCTCGGCTGTTTTCTCGCTAATGTTTAATTAATAAGGCGAAACATTTAAGAAAAAGCGTTGTAGCCATCCCATGTTTTGCGATTCGTTAATATAGCCGTCACCCACATATTCAATGCGTGCATCAGCGACTTGTGTCGAACTCACATGATTGTCTGAACCGATAGTGCGCGGGTTAACCACCCCAGAGAAACGAATCGACTCAGTACCTTGGTTTATCGCGATGCGTTTCTCACCAACCACATGTAAATTACCGTTCGCCAATAATTGGTCGACTGTGACAGTGATGGTGCCTTTAAAGGTGTTATTGGCATTGGCACCGCCTTTGCCGCTAAAGTCACTGTTACCTTTAATATCTAATTCTGTGTTTTTACCGCCAATCCACCCTTGCATGAAACCCGGTAATATCGCAGCTAAGAAACCTGTTTTCCCACTACGGTTGGCATTCGCTGAGGAGTTTTTGCTCGCACTCACGTTTTCTTGCAAGTTAATGGTTAAAATATCACCAACATTACGAGGGCGCCGGTCTTCAAATAATGGCTGATAGCCATAATAAGCAGGTTGAGCGCTTTGAAATATCGAGCCATTGGGTGCTGGTGCTGTCGGCGCTGTTGGGATTGCCGTGGTTTGTGTGTCCACTAATGGACGCGATTTGATTTGTGCACAACCGCTGGTAACTAAGACCAAAATGGCAAGTAACCCTGCCTGTTTAGGCGCTATGAAACGCGTTAGTAACGCTGCTTTTTGCTGTTGAGAAATCGTGCCGCTTTCAATCATCATGTTACTCTTTTGCTGCTGTGTACGTTTTATCATCACGAAGAGATCCCTCTCATTGATAACTCATCACTATCGCAATGAGTTATTTTTACGTATTTTTTACCAATTACAATTGCGTTAAGCGCTGTAACATTTGGTCAGAAGCGGATACCGCCTTACTGTTGATTTCATAAGCACGCTGAGTTTGGATCATGTTGACCAACTCCTCTGCCACATTGACGTTAGAGGTTTCTAACATGTTTTGATAAAGTAAACCGGCGCCATTGGTCCCCGGTGCGCTCTCATTTGGTGCGCCGGAACTTGCGGTTTCCATATACAGGTTTTCACCCATACTTTCCAAACCAGCATCATTAATGAAGGTGGTTAATGTAATTTGGCCAATTTGCTGTGGTTGGTTATCGCCATAGACGGTAATGGTCACGGTACCATCGCGCGCAATCGACAAGCTATTCGCGTTATCGGGGATCATAATCGCAGGAACGATTTGGTAACCACTTGAGGTCACTAACTGGCCATCTTGGTTTGGCTGCAATGCGCCATCACGGGTGTAAGCATCCGTACCATCAGGCATTTGCACATGTAAAAAACCTTGGCCTCGGATAGCAATATCGTTGGTATTTCCCGTTTTATTTAATGCGCCTTGCGCATGAATACGCATGGTGGCAACAGGGCGTGAACCCGTTCCCATTTGTAAGCCGGATGGTAATGAAGTTTGTTCTGAACTCATTGCGCCCGGCTGGCGAATATTTTGGTACATTAAATCTTCAAAAACAGCGCGTTGGCGCTTGAAACCATTGGTACTAACGTTGGCTAAGTTATTAGAAATAACATCAAGGTTAGTTTGTTGAGCATCAAGCCCTGTTTTAGCAATCCATAATGAGCGGATCATAATAATTCCTTACTGTATTTAGCTAACCGCGAGCAGTTGATTGGCGCGTTGTGCATTTTCATCAGCACTGCGGACAACTTTCATTTGCATTTCAAAGTGCCTTGCATTGGCAATCATCGAAACCATGGCTTCTGCGGCATTGACATTACTGCCCTCAATCACCCCAGCAGTGACAATGCCTCGTTCGCTTTGTGGCAAAGCATTGCCATTTGCCGCTTGCCCTTGTGGTGATAAATGAAACAAACCGTCTTCGCCACGGATCAAGTCTTGCGGCTGTGCTTCAACCACTTTCAAGCGCCCAATTTGCCCTAACATAGTCGGGGGGTCAGTCGCCAAAAGCGCAGTAACGGTACCGTCAGCGCCAATAGTTAACTCCGCATTTGGCGGAACGTTAATCGGCCCGCCATCACCTTGTAAGCGGCGCTCACCAATAACAAGCTCACCTTCACTAGACACTTGAATGTTACCGTTACGGGTATAAGCTTCTGTGCCATCCGCTAATTCAACAGCCAAAAAATGCTTATCATTTAACGCAACATCGGTTTGCTTACCCGTATAATTGAGTGGCCCTTGGCTCATATCAGCGCCGGGAGTAGATGCCACCACCAGCGTTCTGGTTTGCTCGCTGTCACCATGTATCGGCACGGCACGCATTGCGGACAATTGCGCTTTAAAGCCTGCGGTTGACACATTGGCAATGTTATTTGAAACAATCGCTTGGTTTTCCAGCGCATGACGCGCTCCTCCCATCGCGGTATAAATGACGTGATCCATGGCCACCCTCTTGTTTTATCGTAAGTTAACCAGCGTCTGTAACATCTGATCTTGTGTCTTGATGGTTTGCGCGTTTGATTGGTAATTACGCTGCATCACAATCATGCTAATTAACTCTTGGCTCATATCCACGTTAGAAGACTCCAACGCACCGCTGGTTAATTTACCGAACTGACCGACACCCGGAACGCCGTCCATCGGGTTACCTGACGCATTAGAAGAGGCCCAAACGTTGCCACCTTGGGATACCAGACCATTTGGATTTGCGAAAGCAGATAATGCCACTTGACCAACCACACGTTTTTGTTGGTTAGAATAGTTAGCGGTAATTAAGCCGTTATCTTCAATTTTGAAGGTGGTGTATTCACCGGCTGGATAACCGTCAACATCAATTGCACTAACAGAAGACTCGCTGACCTTTTGTTGACGAGTCTTACTTAAATCAACGTTTAATATTCCATTATCAGCGCCATTTAACCCGTTATACGCAAAAGCAAATGTGGCTTTATCTGCGTCTTTTAACTTACCATTACCATCAAACTCTAGTTCACCCAGTTTTTTAGCTTCAGTTTCGTTAGCGTCTTTCGCATAAGCGGTCCATTTGTTATCTGACTCTTTAACAAAGTACACTGAAATTTCATGGGTATTACCTTGACTATCGAAAGCGGTCATTGTGGTGCTAAAGTTATACGTTGCTGAATCATCAGGCTTTGTGATGTCAAATTTCTTATCTTTAACTTTATCTTCAGAATTAAGGTTTATCGTCAGTTTCGCTAACTCAGATTTTTTCGCATCCATCATATCCGTTGGGATATTCAAGCCTTCAGGTACACCACCACTTTGGATGGTAACATTGCCTTTTTCATCAACACTCGCAGGGTAACCTGTGACTACCATCCCTTGGTTATTGACTAAATTACCGCTTTTATCGCGTAAGAATTGACCATCACGGCTGTAGTAAGTATCACCGTTTTGGTCTTGTACACGGAAAAAACCATTTCCGGAGATGGCAACGTCTGTCGCTCTATCCGTACGTGTGATTGGGCCATCTTTAAAATTTTGTGTCACCGCGGCCACATTAACGCCTAGGCCAACACCTGAACCTGCAAACATATCTGCAAATGAGGTCGTCGCCCCTTTAAAACCATTTGTTGCGGAGTTGGCAATATTATTACCAATTGAATCAAGCCCCGCTGAGGCTGCATTTAAGCCACTGACTGCTTGTGAAAAAGACATATTTTCTCCATGAGTATTGGGGGTAAATTAAGAAGATGGATAAACTTTGAAAATGCTGCTCAGCGGGACGCTTTGCCCAATGCCAACATCAAGTAATGGTGCGTCAGCTCCAGGAGTCACACCGTTAACACGGGTATACCCCAGTTTGGTCACTTCGATTTCAGCTCCTGAACTAACAGCTTTCACATCAAAGTAATATTTTCCTGTTGTATCGGTGACTAAGTTCCCGTTGTTATCACGGCCATCCCATGCCATATCATAGATATCGGGTTTAACTTCCGTATCATAGGTAATGGTTCGCACAACCATTCGGTTTTTATCGCGAATGGTAATTTCAACGTTGTCCGCCAATTTCGGCAAAAAGAAGCCAAACGGCGAGGAAATATATTCAGATTGCGGCTCTTCAGTGCCCTCTTCACCTTCAATGGCATCTTTGTTACTTAATCCAAACATTGAAGGGCTATTTGGGCTGATGCCTTCGTCTGGAAGCGGGTTTGATGGCTTAATCACATTGCTGTCTTCACCTGTGCTCGCTTTTTTGAGCGGCGCTAAGATGATTTCATTGCGCGGAATAAGCACACCTTTACCAACCAGCTGAGTGGCTTGCAATGACTGACCTGAACCAATTTGTTGGGAAATACCACTCACGCTATCACTGAGTTTATTCATACTCTCAAGTGTCGCTATTTGCGCCAATTGGCTGGTTAAATCCGTATTTTCCATTGGTTTTGTTGGGTCTTGGTTTTGCATTTGTGTGACAATCATTTTTAAAAAAGTGTCACGCATATCGTCACTTTGACTTTTCTTTGGCACATTACTCGCAGCTGGCTGAGGGCCCGCAGTCGTATTATCCAAAGAGTCGTACATTGTGGCTGCAACTCCCATGAAAATGCTCCCTTACTGGCCTATAGTCAGTGTCTTTTGCAACAATGTTTTTGCTGTATTCATCACTTCTAAGTTGGCTTGATAGCTACGAGAGGCTGAAATGGTGTTGATCATTTCGCCAACCATGTCGACATTTGGCATTTGCACATAGCCTTTTTCATTCGCTGACGGGTGACCGGGCTTATATTCCATACGGGGTGGCGTAGGGTCTTCTATCAGCTCACTCACACGCACGCCTCCCACTTCGTGACGCCCTTGTGGTGCCATTTGAAAAACAACTTGTTTTGCGCGATATGGTTGGCCATCTGGCCCCACGATACTTTCTGCGTTGGCCATATTGCTCGCACTGACATTCAAACGTTGAGATTGCGCAGTCAATGCCGATGCGGAGATATCAAAAATACTTAGTAAAGCCATGGCAATTACCCTTGCTGTAAGACAGCCAACATACTTTTGACGCGGCTATTGATAAATGTAAGGTCGGCCTGATATTTCAGGGTGTTATCTGCGAATTGGCTACGTTCAATGTCCATATCTACCGTATTACCATCCATTGAGGTTTGGTAAGGAACACGATATTTCAGGTCAATATTTGGCGCTTTGCCCCCTCGGCCTTCAATATGCCCTTTCGAAGTGACAGCAAGAGTCACACCTTTTCCCCCTACCACACCTTTATCCATGGCTTGTTGAAGTTGACGATTAAAGTCAATATCACGTGCTTGGTAGCCGGGTGTGTCGGCATTAGCAATGTTTGAAGCTAATACAGTCTGCCTTGCTTCGCGTATTGACAAAGCCTGTTGCTGGAAAGCAAACGTGGCGTTTAATTTATCAATCATAGTGGTCCTCAATGGAGATAACGCGATCCCTGAATTTGAACGTTCGCGAGTAAAAATTAAAATTCGACCCGCATATCTTAGCGGCCTACTAAAAAATCTAATGGCGGGATAAAGGCAAAATAATTGACCTATTTGGCTCATTCATTATTACGCAGCTGCGTAAACTGCAATTGTGAAAAAGTTTGCTTACTGGGGGATAAAACGGGATGTATTACACTAAAAAATTGCCTTTATATATGGTAATCAGTTTGTTAGGTCTTACTCCAGCGCTTTCTCAAGCGTCATTACCCCAAGATATTAACCATTATTTTCGCCAAATTCATGGCAAGAAAACCCACGTTTCAATCGAAATCAAAACACCAATTGAACGTTGGCCTATTTGCGAGAAGCCACAAATCAACCCACCTATTGGCGGGCGTAATATGGGGAATGTGTCCCTTCCTGTGCAATGTGGTAAAAAAAAGCAATTTATTCAGCTAACAGTGAATGTGACAGGCCGGTATTACGTGGCAACACGCAATATAAATAGAGGGGAACCCATACAATTTGTTGATATCGGAACCAAAAAAGGCTTATTACATAAACTCCCCGCAGGCGCAAGTACAGACAAAATCGCACTTCGCGGAGCAGTAGCCCTGCGTAATATTCCAGCAGGTCAAACATTCACAAAATCAATGATAAGGCAGCCTTGGGCAATAAAAGCAGGGCAAACCGTATTTGTATTCGCCAGTGGTGATAATTTTTCAGTGAAATACGAAGGAAGAGCAATAAATAATGCTACTGCCGGCCAAAATACCCGCGTACGATTGTTAAATGGGCAAGTTGTAAATGGGGAAGCGCTAGAAAATGGCAGCGTTCAAGTGGCATTAAAATAAAGCGCCCCCCGCTTGTACTCTAAATAATTCGAGTGGCAGCTAGGCAACAAGTGAAGAGAGGCCGATGAGCATACATGAGTATGTGATTCGGCGAGCTGAGCGCAGTCAACAACGCTGCAACTTAAAGCATCACGAGTATATACTCTAAATAATTCGAGTGGCAGCTAGGCGACAAGTGAAGAGAGGCCGATGAGCATACATAAGTATGTAATTCGGCGAGCTGAGCGCAGTCAACAACGCTGCAACTTGAAGTATGACGAGTAGTGCAATATTTTGTAACACTATATACACTAAAGATTCATAAACATAAGCCGATAACTGACATATGAAAAAAATCGGAAATAGGAAAATACATTATGGCTATTGAGCAAACATCTGCAATTTCTGCACTGGCTCAGGTGACAAACCGCGACCCACAAGATGCGGCTGCCCCGATGCGGGACAAAAAAGTGTCCACTAATGAAGTCGTTAAAGAAAGTTCTTTTGCTCCTAGTGAGCTACAAAAAAAATTATTGCAACCTCAAGCAAGTGATATTAATAGTGCTAAAGTTGAACAAATTAAACAAGCAATCAAAGATGGCACCCTAACAATGGATGCTGAAAAAATTGCTGATGGCATTTTGCGCGATGCTCATGAATGCATGTTATCAATGAAATAAATAACCACTATGACTGACGAATTACTGATATTACTTGAGCAACAACTCGCTCATTTGCAATCATTACAAATAGTGATGAAAAATGAAGAGCTATTACTAGGTTATCACCGTGTGCCGCCTTCGCCTTTTCAAGAAACCACTGAGCAAAAACGGTTTTTAGTTGCTGCTATCGGCCATGGTGAAACAAACCGCTTAGCATTAGAAGCACAAGCTGAAATCAGCGCACCTTATGAAGGAAATAATGCACTAACGGGTGTATGGGAAGCCATTAAAAGCTTAACAACTGAGCTAAAAGAGCTGAATTATCGTAATCACCAAATGCTGCAACTGCATATTGAGCTGAATGCTCAGCGCCTAAACTTTGTGAAAAAACATAATAACCAATCCACTTATGGTGCTGATGGTTTAGAGTCAAAGCGCCCTGCATTAGGTAAGAAAATTTCAATTTAAGGTGTGTTTTGCCTAATTCACAACCCTCTCCTTTCATACTGAGGCTCGTCAGGCAGCTCACTCAATAGAATTACTAAAATACAGACAAAGTTGCTGCTGCAATCTCTTTTTTTCATATTCCTCTTGATGGTAGATTAGGTAAATTTCATCGTCTTAACTAAAATAAATTTATCAAAGGGATAGGATATGTTTAGGCCACCACCTATAAATATAAACTCACGTATTTTGGACATTAGCATTGAACGTTTTTTAACTACCGAACCATATTCAAAACTACAGATCTAAATGAATTTGATAGTTCAATAATTAAGAGTGCCCCTAATGATATAGCTTCAACATTAAGTCGACTAAAGTTAGAATATCGCCATTTAATTGACTTACTTGGCTGGCTATCTAGCGATATGCAATCCTATTACCTAAATAGCTTTACTCATAAAGATCTAGTTCAGCTTATCCATATAGATGGATTAACCGCATTTAAACTCGCATCAAGTACAAAAAAGATAGCTTTGAGTAAAATTGGACGAAAGCACAATTTGAAAAAAGTCCTGCGTGATGGGCAATCTGTCTTACTAACGGATAAAGGCAGAATTGTAGGGCGTTTTTTAGTCAATTAAATACAAAGAGGCCGCTCTTAAAAGAGCGGCCTCTTCATACTTTCTTTGCGCTTTGACGAGCATTCAAATACACACCTTAGGTATAAGAACAATTTAGCTTCAAAGCGACTACATATTTATCCTACACAACCATATAACTAAAAGCAAGATGATTAACTACCACTGATCATCGACGTCATTCGAATTTTACGGTGGTCCGTCATTTCTAAATTCGACATGACCACCAGCTGCGGCAGACTGCGCCGCAAGAAACGCGATAAAATCAAGCGTAATCCATGGTTAACTAACAGCACTGTAGGCGCGCCCATCGCTTCTTGGTGAGCTACAGCTTGCTCCGCTTGAGTTTGAATAAACTGCGCCAAGTTCGGCTCTAACCCACCGCCGTTCTTCGCGGCTTGCAGCAAAATCTGCTCAAGGCTAGCCTCTAAACCAATCACTTGAATTTCTTCTGCATTACCAAACCACTGCTGTGTAATTGCTCGCCCTAATGCAATGCGCACTTGGGATGTTAAGTAATCGGTATCTTTGTTTTCCCCATTTTCTCCTGCCATTTCAGCCAAGGTTTCAATGATAGTACGCATATCGCGGATCACCACATCTTCCATTAATAAGTTTTGTAAAACGCGGTGCAAAATCGTTAATGAAATCGTATCTGGGATCAGGTCATCTGCCAATTTTGGCATCTCTTTTTTCACGCGGTCATACAACATTTGGGCTTCTTGGCGGCCAAATAAGGTGCTGGAGTTTTGCAGTAAAATTTGATTAAAGTGAGTAGCCACTGCAGTACTCGCGGATACCACGGTATACCCCTGGATTTGTGCTTGCTCACGCAAATCATCATCAATCCAAATGGCGGGTAAACCAAATGCTGGCTCTTTAGTGACATCCCCTTGTAACGACCCAGCCGCATTACCTGGGTCAATAGCCAGACTACGCCCTGGCTGTGCTTCCCCCCGCCCAACTTCCGCGCCTTTAATTAGAATTCGGTATTCACAAGGGGAAAGCGCTAAGTTATCGCAGATATGCACCACGGGTGGCAAATACCCCACTTCTTGAGCAAATTTCTTACGTAAACCACGTAGTCGCCCTAATAATTCACCTTGCTGGTCATTATCGACTAATGGGATCAACCGATACCCCACTTCCATCGCCAACAAGTCTTCTAGTTGAACGTCATCCCACGTGGCTTCAACCACTTTATTGGCTTCTTGAAAATGCTGAGATTGGCTATTATCCCCCGCACTACTTTCGGGTTGTTGGGATTTGCGGACTAAATACCAACCAAGGGCAGCCAGTGCCGCGGTAAACAGTAAAAATACAAAGTTAGGCATACCCGGTATTAAACCGATTAAACCTAGAACCCCAGCGCTCAACCACATCACTCTTGGGTTATTGAATAATTGAGTGACCATTTGTTCACCCACATCTTCATCTGTTGCCACACGAGTGACAATAACCCCAGCAGCGGTGGAAATAATCAAAGCTGGAATTTGCGCGACAAGCCCATCACCAATAGTCAGCAAGGTATAGGCACTGGTGGCATCTCCCAAAGACATATTGTGCTGGCCTACACCAACGATTAACCCGCCAACCACGTTGATCACCATAATCATGATCCCCGCGATAGCATCTCCTCGCACGAATTTACTTGCACCATCCATCGAACCGTAGAAATCTGCTTCTTGCGTAACCTCCGCTCGGCGTTTTTTCGCTTCATCATCATTAATGATACCCGCGTTCAAGTCGGCATCGATGGCCATTTGCTTACCTGGCATGCCATCTAACACAAAGCGAGCGCCCACTTCCGCGATACGCCCCGCCCCCTTAGTGATAACCATAAAGTTAATCAGCACAAGAATAATGAATACCACAATACCGATGGCGAAGTTGCCACCCACCAAAAAGTGGCCAAAGGCTTCGACAACTCTCCCGGCAGCATCTGGTCCTGTATGGCCATCTAACAGGATAATTCGCGTCGAGGCGATATTCAAAGAGAGGCGCAATAAAGTTGCAAATAGCAAAATGGTAGGAAATGCCGCAAAATCTAATGTGCGTTTTGTGAACATCGCCACTAATAACACCATAATGGAAAGTGCAATATTAAAGGTAAACAGTAAATCCAATAAAAAAGCCGGTAATGGCAATACCATCATCGACAGGATCATTAATATCAGAACCGGGCCGGCCAGTATTTGCCACTGCGTTCCTTGTAAATTTTTCGGCAATTTTAATAATGAAGCCAAATTAGCCATCTCGATTGTTATCTCCAGCAAAGTCCAGCGTCGGTGGCACTGGTAAATTTTTCGGTTTTTTGGGTCTGAGCCCACCTTCTCGGCGCCAGCGGCGCAATTGGTAAACCCATGCTAAAACTTCTGCAACCGCGGCATATAATGCAACAGGAATGCTTTGTCCTATCTCCGCATGGCGGTATAGCGCACGAGCAAGAGGCGGTGCTTCTAACTGTAATATTCGGTGCTCTTCACCAATTTCTTTGATGCGCTGAGCTAATACTCCAGCTCCTTTCGCTAATACTTTGGGTGCCCCCATTTTTTTGTCGTCATATTTAAGGGCGACCGCATAGTGTGTTGGGTTAGTGACGATAACATCTGCATTCGGAACATCCGCCATCATTCGGTTACGCGCAATCGCACGCTGCTGTTGGCGAATTTTGGCTTTAATCTGCGGGTCACCCTCTTGCTGCTTGAATTCATCTTTAATTTCCTGACGGCTCATGCGCAATTTTTTCAAATGGGAACGAAACTGATAGAAAACATCAAAAGCCACCATTGGGATAAGCAAAAATACGATTAAATATCCCGCAAAAATCACTTTCTGTAATGCATTACTTAGCGCCGTAACGGGTGATTCCATCACTAAATGCAGTAACGATGGCCAACTTTGCCAAAGAAAAATAAACGCGCCCAAACCAACAAATAAGGATTTCAAAATCGCTTTAAATAACTCAGATAAGGCATTCATCGAAAAAATACGTTTTAGCCCTTTGATTGGATTTAACTTTTTCAAATCAAATTTAATCAACTTGCTATTAAAAACGAGCCCACCGACTAACGATGACGCAGAAATTCCAACCAAAGCTAACCCGCCAATGACTGGTAATAAGGCAAATAACGCCTCACTGACCACACGCCCTAAGTAACTGATCATCAAGCCTGTATTTTGTAAATAGTGGCCATCAAAAATAAAACCCTGACGAGTAATTTGCCGCAATTGTGCCGCGAGGTGTCCACCACTTAGCCATAGCAAGCTCACGCCTGCTAACATCATCATTAGCGAGCTAAGTTCTTTTGAACGAACGATTTGCCCATCATCTTTGGCTTTTTGCTTTTTATGGGGCGTAGGCTCTTCGGTTTTTTCTACATCACTCTCGTCGGACACCGCGGTTCCAAAATGTAATGAAAATACGAGTTATCGCTATAGCATGACAGAGTGTAAAAAAATCAATGGTGGAAAATAGACGCAGTTCAAGGGGGTTATTTGGCTATTGAACAATAAGGCGGCAACTTTGCGAAGGGTTTCGCAAATAATCGCAATAAATTAAAGATACTCTGATAATGGCAATATTTGTTGATAAAATCCCTATCGTGATCGATGAGCTGTGCTAAAGTACACGTGTCATAACACGTGTATAAGGAGCATCTATGAATAGAACAAAAAAAACCGTCAGTGTCACTGTCGCGCCTGAACTCTACGAACAAGCAAGGCGGGCTAAACTTAACTTATCAGCAATACTGGCTTGTGCCTTACAAGCTGAATTAAAACGCCTCGAAGCGCAAAAATGGAAAAATGACAATGTCGAAGGCTTTAATGAGTTAAACAGGATAAATGAAGAATATGGATTACTCTCAGATAAATACAAGGATTTTTAATGCAATATCGCCTCTATCAAAACCGAGATGATGCTATCAAATACCCATATTTACTGGATATTCAAAGTAATATTATTGATTTATTGAATACTCGCTTAGTCATCCCGTTATTCGATAGCAGGCTAGTTAAAAAGCCATTACCCGCTCGCTTAACCCCCCAATTAGTTATCAACGGGCAGGTTTTTATTTTAATGACTCACCAAATGGCTTGCGTCCCTCATTCATTATTAGGGAAAGAAATCGTTGACTTAAGTAGCCAACGAGACACCATTAAACACGCAATTGACTTACTGATTGATGGCTTTTAACAATGAAGGGTTATTATGGATATTTGTCACCTTGTTGCCCCTGATATCACTTTAGAAGATGCCCCAAAAGAAGCCTTACGTATGCTTAATTGGCTAAAACATCAAGGTATTATCGACCCTGACTTTCAAAGTATCGAGTATGGTGAAGTGATTTATCGTCCTACCCCCACTCACAAAGAACCCATTTTGTACGTAATTAATGATGAAATCGTCCCAACTCAACTTCCTGAAGATACGCTAAAAAACTACCTGTCTATCGTGACAGAACGAACAGTTTTTCATGCAGGGGGAAATGGTCTCGGTATTTACTGCCCACAATGTGCAAATGAACAAAGCGAACAGAGTCACGCATGGGGTGATGCGGTATCCGACTGGTATGAAGGAAAACCAGAAAATCTCGCTTGTTTTTATTGCGATTTTCATGGCTCACTTAATGAATGGCAGTTTGACCCTCAATGGGCATTCGGCAATTTAGGTTTTAGTTTTCATAATTGGGATATACGCGATAATTTTATCGAGGAATTTGAGCAAATACTTGGTAGTAAAATCATTGCTGTTTATCAACATGATTAGCAATTAAATTGTTCAGCTGAATACTTATAGGCTCTATATAATTCAAGGTTTAGAGGAAAAATCCAAGGTAATCCGCATCCCCACCGCTTCTGCATATTTTAATAATGTGCCTAATTTTGGGTCGAACTGTGCTTTTTCCAAACGGGACACGTTCTGCTTTTGAGTTTGCATTTTTTCCGCAATTTGAATTTGGGTTAAATTATTGGCTAAACGCGCTTTTTTGAGTTGATTAATTAACGCCTGTCTCATCTGTAATTCAGTAGAGCACTCATTAATATCTCCATCATTTTCTTGAACTATTTCTTTTGGTTCTTTTTTTTCTTTAATCACAAAAGTAGAAATTAAATCGTTATTTATCATTGCAATCCTCTCCTTGTAACGCAAATACAATAAAACTACCCTAACCCTATGTAATTAGAGTAGTTGAATTAAAAACTTGTCGGCGATTAGAAGCCCAGTTCATCAAGCAAATCATCAACTTGAGACTGTGATGCCATCACATTTACGCCTTCTTTATTGATTTGTGGGCCATTGAGCAAACTTTCGTTTTGCGTTTTCGCACGCATTTCAGGTGGTGTATTTTCCATTAACAGTGCGAGCAGTTGCTTTTCAGCTTCTTCAACCACTTCCATCATTTTTTTGATGACTTGCCCTGTTAAATCTTGGAAATCTTGCGCCATCATGATTTCTAACAGCTCTGCTTTGGTGGTTTCGCTGTCTTGGATCACTTGCCCTAAAAAAGCTTCTGTTGACTCACGCAATTGTGCAGGAACCCCATCTCCAGCGGTTTCTTGCCACTGCTGTTGCAATACCTGCGCATTTTTATTCATTTCCACTTGCAGTGGTTTGATGACATCAATACCATTTAAGGTTTTTTCTGCCGCTTGCGCCGTCATTTGGGCGATATAACGCAGCCTATCTTTTCCGTCTGGAATACTCGCCACTGCCTGTTGAACGCTTTTTTCTAGCCCCAATTCGCGCATACTTTCACGCAGCGTTCTCATTAGCGTACCAATGCGCGTAATGACTTGTTTTAAATCATCATTACCATTGCGAATACCTTCCATACCCACTTGCTCAGTCATGAAAATCTCCTTTGGCACGCACTGTTATTGCAGCCCCATTTTTTCAAATACTTTATTCAGTTTTTCTTCTAAGATAGCGGCAGTGAACGGCTTAACGACATAACCACTCGCACCCGCTTGTGCAGCGGCAATAATATTTTCTTTTTTCGCTTCTGCTGTCACCATTAATACGGGGATATGCTTCAAAGCATCATCACCACGAATGGTTTTAAGCAGCTCAAGGCCATCCATGTTTGGCATATTCCAGTCAGCAACAACAAAATCAATGCTACCTGTACGGATTTTTTCTAATGCATCAACACCGTCTTCTGCTTCTTCTATTTTGTTAAATCCGAGCTCTTTTAATAAGTTACGGACGATACGTCGCATTGTAGAAAAATCATCGACAACCAAAAAACTGAGATCTTTAGCGGCCATAACCACTCCTTCAAAATACAATTGTGAATTCCTGTCACGGTTTAAACCGTGACAGAAGAAAGTCTTGCTAAAACACTTGGGGCAATCTTGAGAATATCTTGCACCTCATCCGCAGCCCCCAATTCAATCGCCGCGCGAGGCATTCCAAACACCACGCAACTACTTTCGTTTTGTGCGTAAGTGATAGCCCCTTGCTTACGTAAATTTAATAGCCCTTTCGCGCCATCCATCCCCATCCCTGTCAATAAAATGCCAATACATTTTCGCCCAACACATTGAGCGACTGAATCAAACAACACATCAACAGAAGGACGATGCCGGTTAACAGGTTCGCTTTGCTGCAAAATAACTTGAAATCCCTTGCCTTTATCCGCAATCAACATGTGCGAATCGCCTGGTGCAATATATGCATGGCCTTTTTGTAATAGTTCGTTGTGTTCAGCTTCTTTTACGGTCAATACACAGAGCTTATTTAAGCGATCAGCAAAAGAACGCGTAAAACCCGCTGGCATATGCTGAGTGATCACTACCGGAGGGCATTCATGAGGTAACATTTCCAGAAATTGCCGTATTGCCTCCGTTCCTCCGGTCGATGCGCCAACCGCAATCACACGGCTATTGCAAACATAGGGAGAGAGTGCTTTCGCTTGAGAAACTGGCTCATTAACCTTTTTGTCAGGGCGGGCAAAGCGGCTGCGCTGAGTAATTTTAGACATGGCTGCTGCGCGAATTTTCTCACCAATAATATCTCGATAACTCATCATGGTTTCACGAATACCAATTTGTGGTTTCGTGACAAAATCCACAGCACCTAATTCCAGCGCTTTTAACGTCACTTCCGAACCTTTCGACGTTAATGTTGAAACCATTACCACAGGCATTGGATGCAAGCGCATTAGTTTTTCTAAGAAATCAATACCATCCATTCGCGGCATTTCCACGTCTAACGTGATCACGTCCGGTTCATGTTGTTTGATTAAGTCACGTGCAACATAAGGGTCTGGTGCAGTATCAACCACAATCATGTCTTCGTGACTATTAATAATTTCGCGCATTAATTGGCGCATCAATGCTGAGTCATCCACACATAGCACTTTAATCTTTTTCATTACCCCCTCCTCGCCGCTTGCAAGCTGTAGACGGTTTGCCCTTTAATAACGAAACTTTGTGATAACTGCGATAAATTTTCGGAATGCCCGATAAACAGTAATCCGTCTGGCTTAAGCAATGGAGCAAAACGCTCTAGCATTTTTATCTGCATCTCTTTATCAAAATAAATCATGACATTACGACAAAAAATCGCATCAAACCGATGTTGCATCTGCCAGTCATGGTCACTCAAGTTTAAGTAACGAAATTCAATCATTTGGCGCAATGCAGGTTTGACTCGTGCATAACCGTCAAATTCACCAACCCCTTTCATGAAATAACGTTGTCGCTGTAATGCCGTTAATGATTTCAGCTCTTCTACGCGGTATACGCCTTGTTTCGCTTTTTCTAGCACTTCCGTGTCAATGTCACTGGCAATCACTTTGGCATTGATGGCATTCGGCCCAAGCACATCACTTAATGTCATTGCTATCGAATACGGCTCTTCTCCCGTTGAAGATGCGGCACACCAAATATTAATGGCACTATTTTTACGCGTACGAACAAAGTCCGCTAACGTCACAAAATGGTGCGGTTCACGAAAAAACGCAGTTAAATTTGTCGTCAAAGCATTCACGAAAGCTTGCCATTCTGCATGGTGAGGCTCACGCTCTAACATCCGCAAATAATCGGAAAAATTGTCGATATTACAATCACGTAACCGCTTTAACAGCCGGTTATAGACCATATTTTTTTTATTCATGGTGAGGACAATGCCTGATTTTTTATGAATAAATCGACAAACCCGACCAAACTCATCATCAGTCAGTGGTTCTACCTGTGGTACAAAAAGCATCGTACTTGTCGTCCTATTCAATAAAAACCCAGAGGCAGCCAGTTATTTGGCTGCCTTTTAGGATGGATAACCTAAGGAAAAATAACCTGTTACGGTTATCCACCGAAAATTCAGAAACGAATTTTCACAACACTTAACGCCGATTACGATTTAAATGACTTTCGGGTAATTCAAAGAATGCAACCGTATCAACTAAGTTGTTTGCTTGGTCTTCTAACGCCGCCGTCGCACTGGTCGATTGTTCCACTAATGCCGCATTTTGTTGTGTCACTAAATCCATTTGGCTTACCGCTGTGGCGACTTGCTCAATACCACGACTTTGTTCATTGGAAGCAGAAGCAATGTTGCCCATTAATTCAGTAACTTGGTTAACAGCTGCAACTAACTCACTCATGGTTTCCCCCGCTTCATTAACAAGCTGAGAACCTTGGCTCACTCTACCGACAGACTCATCAATCAAGGTTTTAATTTCTTTTGCCGCTTCCGCACTGCGCTGAGCTAGCGCTCTAACTTCACCAGCAACCACAGAAAATCCGCGCCCCTGTTCACCTGCTCGAGCGGCTTCAACGGCAGCATTCAATGCTAAGATATTGGTTTGGAAAGCAATCCCATCAATCACACTAATAATGGCACTGATTTTTTGTGAGCTATTAGAAATGGAAGTCATGGTGTCAATCACGTCTTCGGTGATCTCTCCACCTTTCGTTGCGGTTTTCGATGCACTAACAGCAAGTTCACTGGCTTGACGTGCGTTATCCGCATTTTGCTTAACGGTTGCTGTCAACTCTTCCATACTAGCCGCAGTTTCTTCGAGTGATGCTGCTTGCTGCTCAGTACGTGAAGATAAGTTATTATTACCTAAAGCAATTTCACGAATACCGGTATACATTTGGTCAGTATTTGAACGCAAGGCGGTCACTGAAGTCACTAAAGACTCCTGCATATCCTTTAGTTTGCCAAATACCTCACCGATTTCATCACGGGTCGTCACTTCAATTTTCTGATTGAGTTTACCATCAGCCACTAATGCAAAGTGCTCTCCCATACTCTTCAGTGGGTTAATTACTTTACGTTTCATCCAATAATGAGCAAATGCAATAACCGCGATGATAATGACGATCACTGAGCAAAATGAGCTCCAAGCGAAGGTGTTATACATTCTTGCTACCGCAAGAGATTCGTCGCTTTCAGCATTCAGTAATTCAAGGTATTCCTCAACAACTTGCTCCAACTGATCCTGGTTTTCTTGAGCAGGAAGTTCAATATAGGCTGCAATATCGTTATTATCTAAATGTGTTTTTAATGCTTTGAGTGTTAAGACAAATGCTTGATACCGAGCCTCTAAAGCCGCAAGATTTTCTTTCTCACTTAAAAGAGGCTGGTTTTTAAACATAGTGTAGTCTTTCTCAGCTTCTGCGAGTAATTTGTCAAAAGTCACTCTTGTTTCTTCAATCAATGGTTCATTACCACCGACTTTATGCAGCAATGCAATTTGCGTTAGGCTATTGCGTGCTTGCATTAGGTGTTTATTGGTTTCTTCAAGCATCGAACGCTTATCAGACCCCAAATCAATGCGCTCTAAGGATTTTAATTCGCTTACAACAATCCCAACAGAAACCCCGCTAGACACAATCTGCATCCCACAAAATAAAATGAGAAGAAGATACAAACTCACCGAAATCCGGATATTTTTACCAAACATAGAAATCCCCACTTGTGCCAGCTAAGAGAACTGAACCTCTGAAACATTGCCTTGTTTTCTAATGCACAGAAACGCTGCAAAACCAAAGCATTGCAGCGAAAGACTGAGCTTAACCCTTAGAAAGTTTCCCAATTGTCATCATCTTTATGTTCTTTCGATGACAGTTTTGTCAGATCCGGTGTTTTAACGATATTTGAAACCGTTCTTGCTGCCGGCTGAATATTGCGTATTTCACTTTGTTTTAATGGTGGTAAACGGAAGATAGAAATCAGTTGCGACAGTTTTGCCACTTGCTCTTCCAATACATTGGCTGCAACCGCGGATTGCTCAACCAGCGACGCATTTTGCTGCGTAACTTTGTCCATTTCAGCGACAGCAATACTGACTTGTGCAATTCCTTTGCTTTGCTCGTCTGATGCGGTCGCAATATGCGTCATAATGTCAGTAACACGTGTAACAGATTCAACAATCTTGGTCATTGTTTCGCCTGCATCTTCAGCTTGGCGAGCGCCTGTCCCAGTTCTTGACACCGAATCTTCAATTAACGTTTTAATCTCTTTAGCGGCATCTGCACTGCGTTGTGCCAAATTACGCACTTCATCAGCAACAACGGCAAAACCACGACCATGCTCACCTGCCCTTGCCGCTTCAACTGCCGCATTAAGCGCTAAGATGTTAGTTTGAAAAGCGATGCTATCGATAACTGCAGTAATATCAGAGATTTTCTGTGAGCTATCCGCAATATTCAGCATGGTGCTAACGACATTGGATACCACTTTGCCGCCTTCTTTTGCTATCACTGAAGCTTGGTTTGCAAATTCACTCGCTTGGTGGGCGTATTCGGTATTTTGTTTAACAGTGGCAGTCAGTTCACTCATGCTGGCTGAAGTTTCTTCTAAGCAAGCGACTTGTTGCTCCGTTCGTGCTGACAAGTCATTGTTACCTGCTGCAATTTCGGTTGTACCTTGGTAAATAGTTTCGCTACCATCTAGCACACCACGAACCGTATTAATCAGCTCTTGTTGCATGTGCTGAACACCATTGGCCAATTCACCAATTTCATTTTTGGCAATTGTTGTCACATTCGGTGTTAAATCCCCTGAAGCAAAGACTTTAATACGTTCAATTAAGATACCGAGTGGCTCGATAATACCTTTACGAACATAGCGATAACTGAAGAAACCAATCAAAGCGAGTAAGATAGATAACGTCACCAACATGTATAATGATTGGCGATAGTTATTATCTGCATTGACGACTTCGGCCTGGAAATCAGCAGATATATCCGCAAAATAAGCGTTAAATTGCTCTTCAAATTTCACTTGGTGCCCTGAGGTTCTGTGTGCATAAAAACCTTCAAGGTCACCCTTTTCAGCGAATTCACTTAGCTTGATTAACGCATCACGATAGGTTTCATAGGTACTAAACAGCTTTTCAAATCTGGCTTTATCATAATCTGAACTTTGCATCAGCTTGTTATAACGTGCGTAAGCGTCATCCGCTGATTTAAAGTTACGTTTAGCGGCTTTAATCAAGTCTTCTGTCGTTGCATCGTCTTGAATTTTACGACCTTCGAGCAAATAGGCATTGATAGAGCGGTTTAAGTTCGCCCGGGCTTGTAACAAATTAACCCAACTTTCTGTTAATACTTGTCTTTGGCGTTGTAAGGAATTCAAATAACTAATGCTGTCGCTGTTATCGCCCAGTTTGGTAAACATCAACCCACTGGATACCAGTTGCAGCAAAATAAAGATAAAAATGACGGACAAAAGTCCCGATACGATTTTAATTCGACTGTACATGACGTTTTACTAACATAATTTTGTTGTATTTTGGATATCGGTCATCCAACCAAAAACTTTAGTTAATGACTTATTATTATTTGAACAATTATTGGGGCTGAGAATTACTCAGCCATGCTGTCAATCAGCGCCATTTCATCGCTAGTTAATAATTTTTCGATATCGACTAAAATCAACATACGGTCATTTAATGTTCCGAGCCCTGTCAGATATTGGGTCGATAATGTCACCGCAAAATCAGGTGGTGGCGCAATTTGCTCTTCATTCAAGACCAGCACATCCGAAACCCCATCGACGACAATACCGACAACGCGATCTTTTAAATTCACCACAATAACGACCGTGTTATCGTTATACACCACGTTTTCATGGGAAAACTTCACCCGTAAATCAATAATTGGAATGATGACTCCACGTAAATTAGTCACACCTTTGATAAAATCAGGGGTATTCGCGATACGAGTCACTTGTTCATAGCCACGAATTTCCTGCACTTTTAAGATTTCAATGCCATACTCTTCTTCACCCAAGGTAAAAATGAGGTAGCCTTCGCCGTTTTTTTCTTCTTCGTGTTTATTTAAATCATCATCTAACATAGACATGGTGTATGGCCTCTATTTAGTGCACGACAGGTTGAGAAACCTGCTGTTTCTTTTTAATCAAAATGCTGTTATTCATTTTTTGCAGCTCAGCCACATCTAAAATCAATGCAACAGAGCCATCGCCCATAATCGTTGCTGCGGAAATACCAGGGATTTTGCGATAATTACTTTCAATGTTTTTCACCACCACTTGCTGTTGCCCGACGAGCTTGTCAACTAACAACGCAAAACGGTGGCCTGCATTTTGAATAATCAGCACAATACTGTTATCTAAATTTCGCTCGGCTTCTTCGATGGAAAATACTTGGTGTAATTCAACAAGTGGCAAATATTCCCCTCGCACAAGCAGCATTTTTTCTTCTCCCGCTAAGCGATAAATATCCTCTTGCCGAGGCTGCAAGGTACTGATAATGGCACTCAATGGAACGATAAAAACATCTTCCGCTACTTTCACAGACATACCATCCAAAATGGCTAAAGTGAGCGGTAATAAAATGCGGATAATGGTACCTTTACCTTCGGTAAAACCGATTTGAATACGGCCGCCCATGTCTTGGATATTTCGTTTCACCACATCCATTCCAACACCGCGTCCCGAAACGTCTGTCACTACCTCTGCGGTTGAAAAACCCGGTGCCATAATCAGCATCGCAACTTCATCATTGCTCATCCCATCATGCACATTCATGCCTTGTGACTTCGCTTTTGCCAAAATACGTTCACGATTTAGCCCTGCGCCGTCATCACGCACTTCAATACAAATGTTGCCACTTTGATGTGCTGCCGCTAAGGTCAGTGTTCCGGCTTCCGGCTTACCATTTGCCACACGAACTTCTGGCTTTTCAATCCCATGGTCGAGGCTATTACGAACAAGGTGATTTAGGGGATCAACAATGCGCTCAATCAAGCTTTTATCGAGTTCAGTCGAACTTCCTTCTACTTTCAGTTCGATTTTTTTACCTAATTTGGAAGCGATATCGCGTACCATGCGCGGGAAGCGGCTAAATACGTAGTCCATTGGCATCATGCGAATTGACATGACGGATTCTTGCAAAGCGCGGGAATTACGCTCCAACTGTACGATTGAGCTTAACAAATCACTGTATTCGTTCTGATCGACATGTTGACTATGTTGGGTCAACATTGATTGAATAATCACCAGCTCACCCACTAAGTTAATCAGCTGGTCAACTTTCTCTACAGCCACACGAATGCTGCTCGAATCCCCTTTCGGTTTAGCGATTGCCGTTTTTTTAGCCGTGGTGGGTGCAGCAGGTTTTGCCGAGCTTTGCGGAGTATCTACTTGAGTCTCTGTGGATTCATTTACTGCAACTTTATCGTCATTTAATAACGTTTCTTCCTTTGAAAAAGCGAGGCAATCGGCAAAAGAAATTACTTCATGGCTAATTTGCGATTCATCCACCACAAAACATAGCACCCCACTAATATCATCAATATCCGTATTAGTTCCTACCCATGCTTGTAAACTATTTGCTGTTTTTTCAGTATGATATAAATGCCCAAATAAACTGAGCTCATCCGCCAATAAATCAACTTCATTTTCTTTAAGCTGATTTAACGAGATCATAAAGTAGTGTGAATATTCACCTTGCTCCGCGGGTGTGTCTTCAACAACCGCATCTTCAACTTTAGTTTCAGCTATCGCAGTACCTGTCTCAGCGACCTCTTCCGCTCTATTTTCAACCCGGCTAAGCACCTCACAAATACGCTTAAAGGTATCTTCATCCGGTAAAGAGTCATTTTTATAGGCATCTAACTGTGATGCCATGACATCCTTAGCATCAAGAAAAACATCTATTATGTCAGGCGTGAGGGTTAACTCATCATGACGCGCCTTATCTAAAAGGTTTTCCAATGTATGAGTTGTATTCTGCAACTGAGTGAAACCAAAGGTTGCAGCCCCTCCTTTGATTGAGTGGGCACTGCGGAAGATGGCATTTAGCTGCTCGCTATCCGGGTCAAAAGGATCAAGCTCAAGTAAATGTTGTTCCATATCCCTGAGCAACTCATCAGCCTCATCGAAAAATGTTTGATAAAACTCGGTAATATCCATGGTTTTTATCCAATTTCGCTTAAGTTTCACTTAACGCTGACTGCCGGAACCCCCGGCAGACAACTAAACAAGTTATGTAATAAATTCAAATAACAGCAATTCATCACGGTATTTTCACCGCAGCGACAACACCCACAGCCGTTTCTTGCATGGGTTTTTGCGGTTTATTCAGCACATCATTGATCGGCTTGGCGCCATCGTATTCGCGGAGAATTTGTTTGGTTTCTTCATCATTTAACACAATGATACTTATCCGGCGGTTGATCGGGGCAAAACCATCTTCTTTGTCTAAATGAATGGCTGAAGCCATCCCAACCACGCGTAATACTTTATTTTCATCCATTCCACCGCGAATCAATTCACGGCGCGAAGCATTTGCACGATCTGATGAAAGCTCCCAGTTGCTGTAATTGGCGCCGTTGGCATAAGCGAGATCATCAGTATGACCGGAGATACTAATTCGATTAGGAACATCATTAAGAAGTGGTGCTATTGCACGCAAAATATCGCGCATATACGGTTCAACCGTTGCCGAACCGACTTTAAACATTGGGCGATTTTCACTATCAACAATTTGAATGCGTAGCCCATCATTAATCATATCAATCAATAAATGTGGCTTTAATTCATTCAAACGGGGGTCTTTTAAAATAGCCTGCTCAAGGGACTCTTTTAATTTTTCAAAACGATAGTTTGCATTTCCATCAATAATATTATTGGGCTCTGGCATCACATCCCCATCACGGAAAATCGGGTCTTTACCTCCACCAGGAATAGGGTTTGTGGCATCTCCACTTTTACTTCCCGGGTTGATAGCTGTACTCAAGGGAGTACGGAAATACTCAGCAATTTGAGTTAATTCTTGAGGACTTGAAATTGAGATCAGCCACATCACTAAAAAAAACGCCATCATCGCCGTCATAAAATCGGCATAAGCAATTTTCCATGAACCGCCGTGTCCGTTTTGATGATGTGAACTGCGCTTTTTAACCCGAATA
Source organism: Providencia sp. PROV109 (assembly GCF_033681625.1). Lineage (NCBI taxonomy): Bacteria > Pseudomonadati > Pseudomonadota > Gammaproteobacteria > Enterobacterales > Morganellaceae > Providencia > Providencia sp. PROV109. The sequence continues at coordinate 1,845,977 of NZ_CP096320.1, read as the reverse complement.
ACATGAGGTGTATTGGCTGCCATTCGTTTGTTACTCCTCAGTTGTTTCTTGTGAGCGAGCACCTACTTTCACTTCTCGAACTTTATCTTCAAGTTCGACAAATGAAGGTCTATCTGCGCTGTATAACACCTTACGGCCAAATTCAACCGCAATTTGAGGAGCATACCCTTGCAATGCAGAGAGGAAAGTCACTTTAATACATTCCATCATTTTCAATTGCTCACTACTGCGCAACCTAATCAGAGCAGCTAAAGGCAAAATAAAGCCATAAGCCACTAAAATACCTAGAAATGTACCAACCATTGCATGAGCAATTAAAGCACCAAGTTCACCTGCGGGACGGTCTGCTGAGCCCAAGGCATTCACGACACCCAAAACGGCCGCAACAATCCCAAATGCAGGCATAGAGTCACCGACCATGTTTAGCCCCGAAGCAGGTACTTCATTTTCTTGACGAAAAGTTTCTAATTCTTCATCCATTAACGCTTCAATTTCATGACTTTGTAAGTTACTACTCACCATCAGACGTAAATAGTCCACAATGAACATCATGGTGGACTCATCTTTTAAAATACGGGGATATTGGGAGAAAATTTCACTTTCACTTGGATTGTCAATATCTTTCTCAAGTGCAAGTAACCCTTGTTGGCGCGATTTATTAAGTAATTGAAATAACAATGCCATTAAATCCATTGACATTGTTTTATTGTAAGAGGAACGACGAAAGAGTTTTGGTAATACTTTGCACAAGGCGACGATGGATTTGCCACTGTTACCAACAACAAAAGCACCTAAACCTGCCCCTAAAATAATGACAAATTCAGCGGGTTGATAAAGCGCACCTAAATGGCCGCCGACCATTATATATCCGCCAATAACCGCAACTGTAACAATGATATACCCGATGAGTATTAACACAATATTCCCTTTCACTCCGTTGGTTAACAGATGGCAGTCAAAGGGAATATTAGGAGTGACAGGCAAAAAATTTTGCCTGCTAACCAAATCAATCCAATTACATTACCGCTTTAGTAATGCCATCCTGTCGATATACCGTAATATCGGCTAGATGTTCGGAAAGTTTACGTTTTTTTATTGCGCGTGATGGCGGTTGGCATAAACTACAAGTGAAGCTATTTTCAGGAATATGTGCGTAAGTAATAAAAGAGCCATGACAACAACTACATTGTGAACTTTGTAACATGCCACTTTCCACAAAACGGACTAGCGTCCAAGCACGTGTTAAAGCCAACAAAGGTTCTTCGCCGGGTTCTGGAATACACTGTTCAAGGTATAACCTATAGGCTTTTAATATAGCGTCAACACCACGACATTGGCCGCTTTTCAGTAAAAATTGATAAGCATTATAGAACATGGATGAATGAATATTCTGTTCCCATGTCATAAACCAATCTGTAGAAAAAGGTAACATCCCTTTCGGTGGAGGGCTACCTCTTAGCTCTTTGTATAAACGAACTAAACGACCGCGACTGATTTGCGTTTCACTTTCTAACATTTGAAGGCGAGCGCCCAAAGAGATCAATTCCATGGCTAGTCGAATGTCATTCGCTTCTTGGACTATACTTTTTTCAGCTGCGGTACTCATCTTTTTCTCGCTATTTCAGTGTCGCCCTCATTATGCGTTTGCAATAATCGGGTCGAAAGTAAGATACCTGTATGAATTTGTTGTAATTCATCAACTCTTGAATCACGAGTTAGTTTTTCAATTGTTTCACTATTATCAAATCTAAACTGGCAGATTAGCTGGTTTGTCTCTGCTAATTTGACTAATTGAGGGAGTGTAAGGTCTGCTAAAGTAGTTGCCATTGCATCAGAGATACCTAGACGAAACATCGCAGAGGCTTTCTCTTGAGAGATGAGTTTTTGGGCTAATAGCAAATATGAGAGGTTAATATCGTATATATGCTTCAGAAAATCTGTCGTCGAGCTCATTTTTTTTCCTTTCCGAATATTATCAACATCTGTGCGATCTGTGTGCAAAAAGAACAAATATGAATTTAAAAGTATTGTGTATTCAAATTATTAAATTAAAAAATTAATTAAATTGGGTAAATGTAATTCCATTAATTTCCCCATGTTATCCATTAAAAATACCCAATTTGGAGTACAAATACACAAGCTTCCAAACTTAAATTAAATATATTTCCTGAATACCTACAACAATAAAGAATGACTAAAAAATTAGCGGTTTCCATAAAAATCAGAAATTGCTGATGTCATTATTAGTCGCCAATTATTATGCACCACTAAATTAACTATTCAAGGTACTTATGTTTCTTTTTGTATCAATAGGGTGATTACCCATTAATTCATTAAATAATCTTCATTATTTCTTTATCTTCTATTACCTTATCCTAAATATCCACAACATTTTGAGTCAACCTAAGCAAAATGCCAGGATTTTAATCAAACCAATCACTCTTTACATGTGATTATTAAGCCTAATAAACCAAGCATAACATCAAAAACAATATATTGATCCAAATCAATTTTTAGTATTAAGAAACTGAGTTATACATTACTGTATTAAGGCTTTATCGGCATTATTGGAATAAAATTTAATCATTAATTTTCAATAAGTTTGATATATATTACAGCCATCGTTCAAAATTATTCAATCGCAGTTATCATATAAACAACCATTATATTGTCATACATATTAAGTATTCACTTCCATTTTCATTAGAATCATTAAACTATAAAATAAGTATCATCACCCCGTAATATTAATAAAACTAATAAAATTTACGTCGATTACCAATAATGAAAGTTTATTCAGCTTAAATATTTTTGTAAGATATTTTTGCATATTTATTATTTCAAGTGATCATTTTGTTATTAATTCATTAAAGTAGTTTTTTGGGGTTAATTAATATTTATTTTTTATGTAAAATGGCAAAAAATTCATTTTTTTTAATAAAAAGATCAACCTACGCTAACCTATCACTTTTGTGTTAAGAGCAAAAAATGTAGGTTTCAATTAAGAACATTCTATTTTCCAAATATTTTTTATATCATTTTTAAAATATTCAGTTAGTGCTCAAAATAAAAAGCACTAAAGGTATTATTAATTGTCTTCGTACTTATCATTTTTAGCCATTTTCACGTAAACATAATAATTTTAATAACTCAATGTTATAATAACAAATGATTACTATATACTTTTATTTTAACAAAACCCCCTAACCATCAAGTTACCTTAAGTAAAATTGCTTAATCAGATAATGAAAGATTAAAAAATAAATAACTTTTAGTTAAAATAATTCAGTGAGACATTTGCTTATAAAAGAAGCTAATTTATTAGGATTTTTATGGAAAAAAATATTTCTCAATTTGCGACAAACTTCACACTTGTTTTCTTTGTTTCTCAATAATTTCCGAATAAAGCGATTCTCACATTGCTGAATTTATGTTAGGAAAATCACATTAATTGTACTAACACCCCCCTCATAACAACATGTAGGATCAATAGATACAAAAATGAAGAAAGAAATGGCCACATAAGTTAATTGATAAACTTGTTTTCCTCATGCTCCAGTGCAACACTGAGCACTCTGAAATATAATTTGAAGGAAAAATATGTTCAATTATCAGGCAACAATAGAATTTATTGAGGAAGAAAACGTATATGAAATCAATTTTAGTGATTTTCCTGACCTTCAAGGAGTTAGCTATTGTAGAGAAGATGTTGAATTAGAAGCCCAAGAAATTTTGCTAGCCTCTTTTGCAGAACATATCGAACTCAGAAAACCAATTCCATTAGCAACACAACAAAAAAATGGTGAAGCATTTACGGTTTATTTACCCATAATCTGTTGCTTAAAAATTGCCTTGCATAACGCCATTCTCAACTCTGCAATGCAACGCGTCGATCTCGCTCGCAGATTGAATATCAATGCACAACAGATAGAACGCTTACTGGATATTCATTACACATCTAAAATTGACCTTTTAGAACAAGCCTTATACATATTGGGCGTCGAGCCTTCAATTACAGTGACTCAAAAAATATTTGATAGCAATATAAGCTAATCATCATCCAAGGACTATATAATAAAGTTATCACTGAAATAGCCCTAGAATTCTTGATTTATTTTTTGCTGATACTAAAAAGTATCATTAGATTCTTATGTAATAGCAGAGACTTGAGTTAAATTTAGCTCCCTAGCTTCTCATCCTCTGCTATTCAATCGTTTTTCCTGTACATTTCACGTGCTAAAGAACAACTGCGTTCTATTTCAAACATCCCTCCCCTAACTGGTTAAATTTCAATCAAATCATACTTTACCCAATCAAAAATAACTCTGCTTTCAGTTATCTCTCATTTTTTAGTTCTTAGACCTAAAAGTTTGTGATTTTTATCTTGCCATTAAGTGATACAAAATTGTGCAATAAACTTATATTCAATTCCTAAATCATGTTCCCTCTTACAATAAGAATAAAATATTAACGGAAAAAGACTAATCAATATTAGACTTATTATCTCTCATTTCGTAATTACTAAAATAATTTCTTTTAAATTACAACCCCAATGAGGTACAATAAATTAATTTTTATATAGGGCATATATATGAAAAAAAATCACTTAATCTTGAATATAAAAAACGTTGGCCAACCATATTGGCCAACGCTAAAATTAATATTAAGTTCATTAATTGTTTTTAATTTTTATTTAAATTTAGTTGATAAAAGCAAATATTCGTTGCTTATTACTATTTTTGACTTAACATTAATTCCTATGTTTGTATTTATAGTCGCATTTATAACAAAAAATACAACATGGAAAGAGTTAAAATCTCACCTTCTTCCTGCCCTTATAATTTATTTTACGTTTCAAACAATCGACATGGTTCCACTTTACTTCACCGGTGAGTTAACTTTAAAAAAATACTTGTTTTCTCCTCAGTACGGGGTTTGGTTCTTTTTAGCAACACCTATATGGCAAGCTGCTTTTTTATTATTACCAGAGAGCTTTAAATCAAACAAATTTAACCTATCTGCAATCTTAATCACATCGCTAATAATATCATTTATAGCAAAGACTTACCTAATGCCGATTTCTAGCTTTTTTTCAATTATTTTATATTTCCCATTTTTTGTCATTGCTTATTTTATTCATAATCAAAATATATTTTCGTTAAGGAAAAAGCCTATTATCACTATTTTTTGTATAGCATTTTTAGCGATTACCTTTCTTAATTATCGAAACGATTTTTATGAGATAATTTTCGGTGCAATTAAGACTAATTTAATTCTCAACTCATTCATTATCTATATTTTCGATTTTGTAATAAGCCTAATGCTGGGTTCGATTATTATTTACTTTGCTTTATCAACTCAAAAATATGCAAAAATATCAAATAATGCTTTAGGTGTTTATTTAATCCATCCAATTATTTGTTTTGTAATATTACAAACATTAAGTTTTTTAGATATAGAACTAAATTTATTATTAATCATAGCATTTACTCTATCTACAATTACAATTGCACTTTTACTAGCATCAAACTCAATTATTCATTGGTTTATTGAACCAGTATTTAGATCTAATAAATTGAAAGAATAGCTTTATGATGGATATGATAGCATAGTCTCTAAATATCAAATATATTATTGATATAAACAATGAGAACGGATGTAATGTATCAAACTTAATAACCGAACACGCCAAACAAATTGATACTGTTGTCAATGGCTGCGTCCCAAATACGTCCCATACAGTCAGTATAGGTTCCGCAGCATGCCCATAACTCATTGAAAATTTTGGTGGGTTGTGTGGGGATCGAACCCACGACCGAGTGATTAAGAGTCACCTACTCTGCCAACTGAGCTAACAACCCGATACAAAATATTTAACGCCTAACAATTGCTACAGTCAATATGATTCTGCTATTTTTATTACCTAAGTTAATTTTAAGTTGCGAATGTAAAATTTAAGAAAACTAATGCTTGAATAAACATCACTTCGCTCCTAACAAGATAACTTTTCCTTACTCTAATTGAGATTTGTGTCACAATATTTCACGCAAACATAACCACAAAATTAAAAAAAAGACTGTGGCTAATTATCACAAACCACTACGGACATCTTTAGTATGGAAGAAAATGCAAATTCACTATCAACACAACCCAATGCTGATCGTAATCAGCTAAAACGCAGCCTTAGTAACCGGCATATACAACTTATTGCGATTGGTGGAGCAATTGGAACAGGCTTATTTATGGGGTCTGGCAAAACCATTTCACTCGCAGGCCCATCGATTATCTTTGTGTATATGATAATTGGTTTTGTGCTATTTTTTGTGATGCGCGCAATGGGTGAACTGCTACTTTCTAATCTGAACTACAAATCATTCAGTGATTTTTCTGCTGACCTTATCGGTCCATGGGCAGGTTTTTTTGTCGGTTGGACGTACTGGTTCTGCTGGGTTATCACCGGTATTGCCGATATCATTGCCATTACATCCTATGTGAGCTTTTGGGTACCTGATTTTCCTGAATGGGTAACCTCATTTATTTGCGTGGTCACCTTATTAACGCTTAACCTAGTTTCTGTCAGGCTTTTCGGTGAGCTCGAATTTTGGTTCGCCATGATAAAAATTGTTGCCATTGTGGCTCTCATTGCAGTAGGTGGCACATTAATTGCCATGAATTTCCAATCCCCTACGGGTCACACGGCATCTTTAAGTAACATTTGGAATGATGGCGGAATGTTCCCTATGGGGATCAGTGGTTTCTTTGCTGGCTTTCAAATTGCTATTTTTGCGTTTGTGGGAATTGAATTGGTGGGTACGGCAGCAGCAGAAACACGCGATCCAGAAAAATCTTTGCCAAAAGCTATCAACGCGATCCCTATCCGGATTATTGCATTTTATGTCCTATCTTTAATTGTCATTATGGCTGTTACACCTTGGCGAACCATATTGGCCGATAAAAGCCCATTTGTAGAGATGTTTGTCTTGATAAGCCTACCCGCAGCGGCAAGCATTGTTAACTTTGTGGTGCTAACTTCCGCAGCCTCTTCCGCAAATAGTGGTGTATTTTCCACCAGTCGAATGCTTTTTGGGCTTTCAAAAGAAGGGGATGCGCCAAAGCAGTTCAGCCAATTATCGAAAAAAGCCGTGCCGGCTACTGGGCTAATTTTTACTTGTATCTGCCTCAGCTTTGGTATTGTTCTGATCTATTTTATTCCTGATATTATGCATGCATTTACGCTAGTCACCACCGTATCTGCTATTCTCTTTATGTTTATTTGGAGCATGATTTTATATAGCTATTTAAATTTCCGTAAAAAACGCCCTGAAATGCACAAAGCATCTCATTACAAAATGCCTGCTGGAATTGTGATGTCATGGTTAAGCCTCGCTTTTTTCGCTTTTATGGTCGTGCTATTGGCATTCCAGCACGATACAAGACAAGCCTTAATTGCCACACCAGTTTGGTTTATTTTACTATTCATTGGTTACCAGTTCGCTAAGCGCAGAAAGAACCAATAATGATGAATAATAAATAGCAAAAAGGCCGAATAACAGTATCGTTACTCGGCCTTTTTCGTTTATAAACTTGCTCGATTAGCTTGCTTTATATTCTGCCTCAGCCTCATCAAAACGAGCTTGAGCTGCTGCACTTGGTGCTTTAGTCATTAAACTCACAACAACAATAGCGATTGTTGCTAATAAGAAACCTGGGATGATTTCATACAAATCAAACCATTTGTATTTTATCCAAACTAATACTGTCACAGCACCGACTATCATTCCTGCAAGTGCACCTGTACGCGTCATTCGTTTCCACATTACAGAAATTAAAACAACAGGACCAAATGCAGCGCCAAAGCCCGCCCATGCATTACTCACTAAAGCCAAAACTTTATTATTTGGGTCACGAGCAATGTAAATGGCAATTGCAGCGACCAATAACACCATAAAACGCCCTACCCAAACTAACTCTTTTTGGCTGGCACTTTTACGGATAAAAGGCTTATATAAATCTTCCGTTAGCGCACTCGCACAAACTAGTAATTGGCAACTTAGCGTACTCATTACCGCTGCTAATATAGCTGACAATAAAATACCGGCGATCCATGGATTAAACAAAATTCCCGTTAGTTCCATGAATATACGCTCATTATTTTGCATTACCGAACCCGCTAAAGCCGGGTTATTTTCAAAATAAGCGATACCAAAGAAACCGACCGCAATCGTTCCGCCTAAACATAACACCATCCATGTCATACTAATACGTCGAGCAGAACGAATAGTACGAGCAGAGTCCGCCGCCATAAAACGCGCTAAGATATGGGGTTGACCAAAATAGCCTAATCCCCAACCTAATAATGACAGAATTGCGATGATATTCATGTCTTTAAACATATCAAGATATTCAGGATTCTTAGCTTTGATCACTTCAATAGAGGTATCTATTCCCCCTAAAGAAAGGATTACAACAATAGGTGTAAGAATCAATGCGAAGATCATTAATGAAGCTTGAACAGTATCGGTCCAACTTACGGCTAAAAAGCCACCTAAAAAGGTGTAAGCAATAGTCGCTAATGCCCCTAACCACATCGCTTTCTCATAACTCATATTAAATGTGCTTTCAAATAACAAACCACCAGCGACCACACCTGATGCACAATAAATCGTAAAGAAAACTAAAATCACAACAGCAGAAATTATACGTAAAATCTTACTGTTATCTTCAAAACGGCTAGTAAAGTAGTCTGGCAATGTTAACGCATTATTATTTTTTTCTGTTTGGACACGTAAACGCCCAGCAACAAATAACCAGTTAAGATATGCACCGAGACTCAAACCGATAGCAATCCAACTTTCAGAAATCCCGGCCAAGAAAATCGCACCTGGCAACCCCATGAGTAACCAACCGCTCATATCTGAAGCACCAGCAGACAATGCAGTTACAACACTGCCTAAACTTCTTCCACCCAGAATATAATCGTCAAAGTTTTTCGTTGAGCGATAGGCCATATAGCCAATTAATAACATGCCAGTAATGTATACGACGAACATAATGATCATCGGAGTGCTTACAGTCATCCTGTTTTCTCCATTGAGTAGCTTTAAAATTGTTAGTTATCTTTATAAGTTTCCGTTGATAACTTGTAACTTCATAGTGTTGCACTTTATTGCACATATTTAATTTATCTGTGCGAACACCAAATAGGTTGTGATTGTTTGTGTTGCACTAACTTAATATCTTAGCTGCCCCATCCTAGACAGAGTCGTATTAAATTAACAAGAAATTAACTATTTTTTATTGCATAAATAGAATCCATATCACAAATGTTAAAATTTAAACTTAAATTCACAATCGAATGTTTAACTATTCCACCTAAAACAAAATAAATATAACTACATGTAAAATATAATAAATAAATCAAAAATGATTTACTTGAAAATATTAAAACTTAAAAAACCCGATATGTTTCACATTTTCTTCAGAAATCACGCTTAACAATGTTGCACAAAGTTGCAACATTAAGATAATGTGGTGTAACTTTTTGATTAAAATGACTCGTGACCTAGAGGAATTAAGATGAGTAGCACAACAACTATGGGTGTGAGACTTGATGAAGCAACTCGTGAACGCATTAAAAATGCCGCTCAGCGTCTTGACCGCACATCACACTGGCTTATCAAACAAGCTATTTATAATTACCTAGAACAACTCGATAATGGCCAAGCCTTTCCAGAGCTCGCACCGGGTATCGATGTAAAAGAAAATCAAACTTCTGATGAAGACACCACCGTTGAATCTAACTATCAACCATTCTTAGATTTCGCAGAGCACATTTTACCACAATCTGTAAAACGCTCTGCAATTACTTCTGCTTACCGAATTCCTGAAACACAAGCCGTGCCAATGTTGTTACAACAAGCACAGCTCCCTACAGAACAAGCTGAAGCTGCTCATAAGTTAGCTTATTCAATCGCTGAAAAACTGCGTAATCAAAAAAATGGCATCGGCCGGTCGGGTTTAGTTCAAGGCCTACTTCAAGAGTTTTCACTTTCATCTCAGGAAGGTGTCGCATTAATGTGTCTCGCAGAGGCCTTATTACGTATTCCTGATAAAGCAACTCGTGATGCACTTATCCGTGACAAAATCAGCAATGGAAACTGGCAATCACACCTCGGCCAAAGTAGCTCAATGTTTGTTAATGCTGCAACTTGGGGTCTGCTATTTACGGGGAAATTAGTTTCTACGCATAATGAAGCTAAACTCTCAACCTCACTTAATCGCATCATTAGTAAAAGTGGTGAACCACTGGTGCGTAAAGGTGTTGATATGGCGATGCGCCTTATGGGAGAGCAATTTGTTACTGGCGAAACTATCTCCCAAGCACTCGCTAACGCGCGAAAGCTCGAAGATAAAGGCTTCCGCTATTCCTACGACATGCTGGGCGAAGCCGCATTAACGGAAAAAGATGCACAAGATTACATGGTGTCTTACCAACAAGCTATCCACGCGATTGGTAAAGCATCAAATGGCCGCGGCATTTATGAAGGCCCTGGTATTTCAATTAAGCTATCTGCATTACATCCACGTTATAGCCGCGCACAATACTCTCGCGTGATGGAAGAACTTTATCCACGCCTATTATCCCTTGTATTACAAGCGCATCAATACGATGTAGGGATTAATATTGACGCAGAAGAAGCCGACCGCTTAGAAATCTCTTTAGATTTACTAGAAAAACTCTGTTTTGAGCCACAACTCGCGGGTTGGAATGGGATTGGCTTTGTAATTCAGGCCTATCAAAAACGCTGCCCATTTGTGATTGACTCAATCATAAATTTAGCTGAACGCAGCCAACGTCGCTTAATGATCCGCCTAGTAAAAGGTGCTTATTGGGACAGTGAAATCAAGCGCGCACAAATGGATGGGCTAGAAGGTTATCCAGTTTATACGCGTAAGGTGTATACTGACGTTTCTTATATTGCCTGTGCACGAAAACTGTTGTCGGTTCCCAATTTAATTTACCCGCAGTTTGCAACACATAATGCACATACTCTCTCTGCTATCTACCAAATTGCAGGTAAAAACTACTACCCTGGTCAATACGAATTCCAATGCCTACATGGAATGGGTGAGCCACTTTATGAACAAGTGGTTGGTAAGGTTGCTGATGGCAAACTAAACCGCCCTTGCCGTATTTATGCACCAGTCGGTACTCACGAGACGCTACTTGCCTACTTGGTGCGTCGATTGTTAGAAAATGGCGCAAATACTTCATTTGTAAACCGTATCGCTGATGCCACTATTCCTCTAGATGAATTAGTTGCCGACCCAGTTAAAGATGTTTTAGAACTGTCTAAAACTGAAGGACAAATTGGCTTACCGCATCCAAAAATTCCGTTACCACGTGATTTATATGGGCAAGAGCGTGTGAATTCGATGGGGCTTGACCTATCAAACGAGCATCGACTGGCTTCGCTATCAAGCGCCCTACTGAGTGCGGCTATGCAGCAAAAAATGGCAGAACCTCTGTTAGGGGGCGACTTCCAAGCTTCGCAAGCATTGCCCGATGCGACACCAATTATTAACCCTGCCTGCCACAAAGATATTGTCGGCCACGTTCGTGAAACAACAGAACAAGAAGCTGAACATGCATTAAATACCGCTAACGATGCGGGTACTATCTGGTTCGCAACACCTCCTTCTGAACGAGCGGCCATCTTATTACGAGCCGCTGACCTCATGGAGCAACAGTTACAACCGCTGTTAGATATTTTAGTACGTGAAGCCGGTAAAACCTACAACAATGCGATTGCGGAAGTTAGGGAAGCGGTAGATTTTCTTAATTACTATGCAACCCAAGTCAAGAATGATTTTGATAACAACACACACCGTCCTTTAGGGCCTGTGGTCTGTATTAGTCCGTGGAACTTCCCGTTAGCAATATTTTCAGGCCAAATTGCTGCCGCTCTCGCAGCAGGTAACACCGTACTCGCGAAACCGGCTGAACAAACACCATTAATCGGCGCTATCGCGGTATCTATTTTGCATCAAGCGGGTATTCCTCGCGATGTACTGCAATTTTTACCGGGTAAAGGTGAAACCATTGGCGCTCAACTCGTTGGCGACACTCGTGTTCGCGGGGTCATGTTTACAGGGTCAACAGAAGTCGCAGGGTTACTTCAACGTAATATTGCAGGGCGCTTAGATGCACAAGGCCGGCCTACCCCGCTGATTGCAGAAACTGGCGGATTAAATGCAATGATAGTTGATTCTTCTGCACTCACAGAACAAGTAGTCACTGATGTCGTCGCATCTGCTTTTGATAGCGCGGGCCAACGTTGTTCGGCACTGCGCATTTTATGTATCCAAGAGGATGTCGCAGATAGAACGATTCGTATGTTAAAAGGCGCAATGGAAGAGTGCCGTATGGGGAACCCTGAGCATTTATCAACCGATATAGGCCCTGTGATTGACCATGAAGCAAAAGAGAATATCGATCAACATATTCAAAAAATGCGCAGCAAAGGGAAATCGGTCTTCCAAGCAGCATTTGAGAACCATGATGATCAGCAAGAGCAACAGGAAGGAACCTATGTTAAGCCAACATTAATAGAACTTGATGATGTTAGTGAGCTGAAAAAAGAGATCTTTGGTCCTGTTCTGCACGTTGTACGTTTTAAACGAGATGAGTTAGAAGCACTTGTTGAACAAATTAATGCAGCCGGTTATGGACTGACACTTGGTGTTCACACTCGTATCGATGAAACTATCAACCAAGTTGTTTCAAAAGCTAAAGTTGGCAATCTGTACGTAAACCGCAATATGGTTGGTGCCGTTGTTGGGGTGCAACCTTTTGGTGGTGAAGGTTTATCTGGAACTGGGCCTAAAGCAGGTGGGCCATTATACCTTTACCGTTTATTAAGCGAACGTCCAGATAACGCAGTTTCAAATACCTTAGAGCGACAAGATAGCCATTTACCCATGGATGCCAGTGCTAAAACTGTTTTACTTGAACCATTTGAAGCACTTACACAATGGTCTGAAAAACAAAACTCGGTTATTTCGCCTTCCGTGATTGAGCTATTTACACGCCATAGTCAAACAGGAACCACCCGTGTATTACCGGGCCCAACAGGAGAAAGAAATACCTATACCTTGCGCCCGCGTGGTTTGATTTTATGCCTTAGCGATAATGAACAAGATTGCTTAACCCAGCTAACAGCTGTACTTTCTGCGGGTTGTCAGGTGTTATGGCCAGATAGTGAGCTCCATCAGAAGCTGTTTAAGTCACTACCTGAAAAAGTGAGAAAAACCATATCGATAACTAAAAACTGGATAGAATCGAAAGAGCCAATCGAAGGGGTTATTTATCATGGTGACAGCGATCAGTTAAAAGAAGTTTGCGCAGTGGTTGCACAACGTAAAGGGCCAATTATTTCAGTTCAAGGCTTTGAACGTGGTGAAACTAACCTGATGACTGAACGCCTACTTCATGAACGTTCATTGAGTGTCAATACCGCTGCAGCAGGTGGTAATGCTAGCTTAATGACGATTGGGTAATAAGTAAAAGGCCTGGCTTCGTTATCTACGAAGGCCAGGCCATACATGATTACATATTTATTTAAAAATACACTTATCTCATAAGAATAACCGTCAGTGTTCCTATCAGATAAGTGCTATCCCAAAGAGCTGCCCGCTAAAAACATAAAAGGTGCCCACGGGGACACCATTACTTAAAAACAACAAAGAAAATAGCAATGCTTATTTTCAATATGTTATTCTAATTATTGCATTTTTCTGATTCCCAGAATAAATATTGTTCATATTTACGTAATGCAATATTGTAATTACTAAATGCAGAATCTGTCATTTTTTCACTCAACTCTTCTTGAACTTTACTCGCAGTAAATTCTTTCATAGAAAAATTAGAGGAAGATAACAATTCATCTAAACGGCGTAAGCGAACAACATATTCACGAACCGTACTGTGGCTCATCTCAGTCTGTAAGAATAAATACTGTTTAAATGACATAATATCAAAATAATCAGTATTACTATTGCAATAAATTTCACTACAAAAACGACAAAGTGCAGTAAATTTATCTTGCAGCTCCCCCCAAGTGCCTTCATCAACCAATTCAGTCATGTCAGCGATAGCTTCTTTATTTAAGATGTCATCGTTGAAAACTAAAGAGATGCGATCAAGGGTTTTGTGACAGTGTGCACAATGAGTTTGGCTGTGTTTAAAATCTTTGATGTAACGACTCAGAGGCCGTTTCTTTACAATAGAAGCAGACATAATGGTAAAGCCCTGTGTGTAAGTCTAAATATAAAATTGTAACCAGATAAGTCAGGCTACATACATTGTATGCCCATAGCATTAATATAATATCTGCTATGTTGCATTGCGATATGGTGAACCCATATCATATATCCTTACTTTACCTTTAGAGAACTCATCATTCTAAAAATGTACAGTAAGAAAAGTTATCGCCCTTTGTTAAAAACATTCTAACCCGTCTCTCGCTCTTTGGCGAATTTCTACGGTGAGTCAATTTTGGTATGAATTTGAGTTAGCGTCAACAAAATTAACTTAATTGTCGTTAACCCTGTACACTTATCATTAACCATAAGTTAAGCGATATTTCTTCATTAGTTCGCTTAAAAACAAAGACTCTACCTGATAATTTCATCTTCGTACAAAGAAAATTTAATTTAAAAATCAAACTGGTACCTATACAAAGGTTTTATTCTTAAATTTGTGAACTAGCTCACCTTTCACATCTATAATTGCATCTTAAATGAACAGCCATTAATTCTATAAATATTTCATAGTGAAAACTTATCATTCGCCCGTAAACATTTTGTTACAAATAAACGATTTTTTAATATATTTAATCGCATATAAAAAAACGTTATAACGATATTAAAAAGGCTTATATAGGCATTTTTATAGGTAAATACACGTATGACGTATTATTCTATCTTGGTAGCTAAAACATAATTTTCGTCAAAAAATATATTTATTAAATTAACTAACCATTATCCCCTTACCCTAATAGCCCTCATACTTCTTTTATCTGCTTTCCATTTTTCTTCCACTTACCAATTACTCTAGACAAACATAGAATAGTTAAAGACAACCTATAACATAATGATAAAAAACAACTTACTTGTCCCCGTGAATTTATGTAACGGAAATGAGCTAAAACAAAATACGATAGCCCAATTAAATTGAAATTTAATTAATTAACCGATGTATTATTTTAGGATTTGTCACGTTTGATATTAAAAACATCTCTTATATACTCAATTCGCTATATAAATAATTTTAATAAGGTTGATTATGAAAAAGTTGATTTTAGCTTGTGGTATGGGTTTATTGGCACTGACAATCACTGCTTGTTCAGAAGAAGAGAAAAAAGGTGAAGTTGCTGGCGCAACTGAAACTTGTAACGCTTACTTCGCTGAAGTTGATAGCTTAATTGCTAAAGCTTCAGAAAACCCGCAAGCAAAAGCTCAGTTAGACGCAATGAAAGGTCAACTGGAAGAGGGTAAAAAACAGGTTGCTGCACTACCTAAAGACCAGCAAGATAAAGCTTGCCAACAGGGTATTGATGCAATGAAACAGATGAAAACTGCTTTAGGCCTGCAATAAGCCCTATTCTTTTTATTCTGTAATCAAAAAGAGCCATTATTATTATGGCTCTTTTTATTTTATGAATATTAATGAGTTACAATAAATATCAAATAACCCATACAATATAGCTACCCAAAGGTGCAAGCCCCCCTTGGCCTCACACCTTTTAACATTATTTTATAACCACGTTCCAAAACGTTTAATATAAAATTGCTTCATTAGTTGAGCTACAACACAATAACTGACTAATGTGAGAGCGAGCCATGGGAAATATTCTATTGGCAACGGTTGTAACCCTATCATTTCACCAAATGAAGAAAATGGAATATATAAACCAAGAGCCATAATTAACCCTGTTGTTAACATAACAGGTAATGCGGCAGTGCTTTGTATAAACGGTATTTTTTGTGTTCTTAACATATGAACAACCAACGTCTGTGAAAGTAATCCTTCAACAAACCAACCTGATTGGAACAGCGCTTCATGAGCGACACTATTCGCTTGGAATACATACCACATTAACGCAAAAGTTGTGATATCAAAGATAGATGAGGTTGGTCCAATCCAAATCATAAAGCGGCCAATATTTTTCGCATCCCACTTGCGAGGACGTTTTAAAAACTCTTTATCCATTTTATCCCAGGGTAATGCAAGCTGGGAAATATCATACAGTAAGTTTTGAACGAGCAAATGAATGGCTAGCATCGGTAAGAAGGGAATAAATGCACTGGCAATTAATACAGAAAATACGTTACCAAAGTTAGAGCTGGCGGTCATATTTAAGTATTTAATAATATTACCAAAAGTTTCACGCCCTTTAATTACCCCCTGCTCTAATACCATTAAATCTTTTTCAAGTAAGATAATATCCGCAGATTCCTTAGCAATATCCGTCCCTGTATCAACTGAAATTCCTACATCAGCATCACGTAATGCGGGCGCATCGTTGATCCCATCCCCGAGGAAACCAACGGTATGCCCATTTGCTTGTAACCGCTTTAAAATACGGGATTTTTGCAATGGTGTTAATTTACAAAAAACTGAAACTTGCTCAACTTTCTGGCTTAACTCTTCGTCTGTCAGTTCTTCAACTTCTAAACCCGTCATGATTTCGCTGATGTTTAAGCCAACATCATGACAGATTTTTTCGGTAATAATGGCATTATCACCCGTCAAGACCTTAACCGTAACGCCATTTTCACGTAATGCGGCAATGGCTGAAATTGCGCTTTCTTTTGCTGGGTCAAGAAAAGTTAAAATGCCTTGTAGTTCTAACTGATACTCGGCTTGAGCAGAAAGCGGTAAGCTGGCTTCTGCATCATTCAAACGACGAGTTGCAAGTAACAATACACGAAATCCTTGTCTGTTGTAATCACTCACTAGCTCAGTAATTTTTACCCTTGCTTGGTCGTCAAGTAAATGCAGCTCACCATCTTGTTGGTAACTTTGGCAGACAGCTAACATTTCCTCCGCGGCACCTTTACAAATAAGTAGGGCTTCGCCTTTCGGTGTTCGTACTGTCACTGACAATTTGCGTCGAATAAAATCAAAGGGTAACTCATCAATTTTTTGGAATACTTTTAGCTGCTCAACTTCACTGTTCCCTCTACCACGACGAATAATTGCCTGATCCATCATATTTTTAGCCCCACTTTGGTGGAAGCTGTTTAGCCAAGCTAGTTGCAAAATTTTACTATTTTTTTGCCCATTGCTGTCCAAATAATGTTCTAAAATAATACGATCTTGCGTCAATGTTCCCGTTTTATCCGTACACAACACATCCATTGCGCCAAAGTTTTGGATAGCATTTAACCTTTTAACAATCACCTTGTGCTTTGACATGGCAATTGCACCTTTGGCTAAATTCGAGCTAACAATCATCGGTAACATTTCCGGTGTTAAACCCACGGCAACCGCCAGTGAAAATAGTGTTGCTTCGAACCAATCTCCTTTTGTAAACCCATTGATAAGTAAGACGATTGGTACCATGACTAACATAAAGCGAATCAATAACCAGCTTACGCTATTCACACCACGATCAAACGAAGTTTGCGCACGACTCCCCACAATAGATTTAGCCAGCGAGCCTAGATAGGTTTTCCCGCCTGTTGCCACCACAATTCCACGCGCCGTCCCGCTGGTAACATTGGTTCCCATTAAACAAATATTTGAAATTTCTAACAGTTCATTTTCAGTTGGCGATACCGGATCTAAATTTTTGGCTGAAACATCACCTAATGTGTCGTATTTTTCTACGGGTATTGATTCCCCTGTTAGAATGGCTTGGCTGATAAACAAATCTCTTGATTCGACTAGCTTTAAATCAGCAGGAACCATATCTCCAGCGGATAACAACACAATATCCCCAGGTACTAAGCATTTGATCGGTACCTCTTTTCTAACAGAACGCCCCGTTTTATTATCACGACGAAATACAGTAGCCGTCGTACGAACTAAGGATTTCAATGCTTCCGCAGCCTTATTGGTACGATACTCTTGCCAAAAACGTAAAAAACCACTCAATAAAACCATTGTGACAATAATAATCACGCCGGTTAAATCTGTTTCTTCGCCTTGGCGTTCAGGAATAACATAATCCGTAAAAAAGCTAACAACAGCTAATACAATCAGTACGAATATAAATGGATTTTTAAAAGAAGTGAGTAGTTGCTTCCATGCTGGAGGGGCTTTTTCATGAGCAACTTCATTTTCACCTTCAGTCACAAGACGGTCCATCGCCTCATTCTCTGATAAGCCTAATAGATTTGTTTGATATTCATTGAGCACTTGCTCAATATTTTTACTCGCTTGTTCGCCAACAATAAATTTTTGGCGTGCAGCGGCTTTGACGCTTTTGCGCGGTTGTCTTATTTCAGTCATAACGTTGTCTCGAATACAACACTCGTAATTTTAACGCTATCCAACTGAAATAAAATTATCTTATTATCAGTTAGATAGCTGCGATTTACTACTCCATGACGGAGGGTGGTCGTCCATTTCAGCTCCTATAGTGAGTTAATTTAAAGTCATCAAGCTGGTAGCTCTGATGCCACTTTCCAATTGATAGCACTAACACTTTGCTCAAGGCTTATTCTGCATACCAATGCTTCAATTTCTTTTTGCTCGGCAGGTGTCGCAAGAAATTCAGCACACACTTCTAGCTGCTCAGGCTTTAGTGTGTCTGCACTACTTAACGATTGCAGCCGAATATGCAGTCCATTAATTGCTTGTAAAATAAGAGTTCTTACTAAAATTTCATCCGTTTGATGGCACATCACGCGAATTTTATAACGTTGCTCTACATCAAGTGCTTGCTGTTGTGGTTGTTTATTAATTCGTGAAGCCGCTTCTCTTAATAAAATATTGGCGCATAAAATTAATAACGTTGCCATCAAGGCCAAAGAATACTGGCCTAATCCACATAAAACACCGATCCCCGCGGAACACCAAAGCGTTGCCGCAGTATTTAGGCCTCGGATGTTCATGCCTTCACGCATAATCACTCCCGCACCGAGAAAACCAATTCCTGACACCACTTGGGCAGCAATACGACCAGGACTATCAGGTGATGTTGTTACAGAACTTAAAATAAATACCGCCGCTCCGGTTGCAACCAGTGCATTAGTTCTCAAGCCCGCCATTCGTTGACGCCACTGGCGCTCAGCACCAATTAATGCACCAAAACACATAGCAGACAGCAAATTTAAAATATCAGGGGAAAAAAGCATGATAATCCCTCCAAAAATAACTTGGATAATGATTTATATGCTTAATAAAAAGCATATAGCCATATTTTGAGTAAAATAATTACTCAAAAACCATTAGCTATTGCCTGGAGGAAATAAAGAATAAATATAGACCAACATAATACACACTCAATACAGCTATAATACGCTATCTAATGAAATACAATTATAAGGGAGTAGTATGATGAGGAGACATCAGACACCGCCCGCCGTTGTGGCAAGCAGTGAAAAGAAAAGACGATTACTGGCTTGCCATTAAATTAAGTTTTTATTCCAACTCTGACTGTCCAAGTAATAATCTCCTAAGTAAAAGATGGAAGGAGTATAAGTGGGGAAAATTATTAAGTAAAGGACAAAGTGCCCATTAAATTGAACTTATCTTTCAATTGGCGTAACAAAAATCCCTTCATCGCCTTCTTTTTCATTAAAGAACCAAATACCTTCAGGGTAATCAGGTAATGCAATTAAATACATTACCCCTTCATTGAAGGGTTCAATAAGTAAAATAGTTCCTTCTCGACGCTCTTCTCCGTCTGTTTTTACATAAACACGGTCATTAATATTCATAACATTCTTTTCCAGCAAAATATATTAACCATAAATGTAGCGCATACGAAAAAGCCCGTCATTAAAAATGACGGGCTTTAGAAAATCAGTTAAGCAATTAGCTTAGATAGCAGTTACGTTAGCAGCTGCTGGGCCTTTTGCACCGTTTTCAATGGTGAATTCAACTTGCTGACCTTCAGCCAGAGTTTTGAAACCATTGCCCTGAATGGCAGAGAAGTGGACGAAAACGTCTTTGCTACCATCAGCTGGAGTGATGAAACCGAAGCCTTTAGACTCGTTGAACCACTTAACTTGACCTTTCATTTTGTCGGACATTTGACTTTTCCTATATAACATCAAAAAAACTTGCCTTTTGGCATATACGGGCCAGAGTCAACTATTTAATCAGGGAAACACCAAGATGAAGCGTCACGGTCAAAGGCTATCTGTGATAACTTTCTTCTTTAGAACACACTAACTCAGTAATCATACATCAAATAGGACTGCTAAACAGGCCGACACTCATTAACTCATGACTTAAAGATAATAGCAACTATTTTATACGAGCAAACCTCAAAAATATGCTGTTTTTTCGATTGCGTCACTTTTATCGGCTATAACGTTAACAAAAACGCTGCATTTAGTTGATAGTTTAAAGAAAACTTTAATTTAAAAAGCCAACAACCTAATAAATGTCAGTAAGAATTATCCGATACGATGACAATCTGTGTAAATATTTTTTTTAACTGATATATAACAATCTCAACGGCTCGTGATACCCTCCTAGTATAGATATCTGACAGAGAGTTATACACATGGATATTATCAAACAAATACTCGTCGAAGATTTGGATGCCATCAATAAACGTGAAAACCGTGATGGGAAACCTTATTTTAATAGCCAATTTCTCGCCAACCACCCTTATTTATGTATTGGTATGGTTGCGGCTTATGTCCCCCTAGCCATTATTCTTTGGTACGCCCCTTATTTTGGTCCTTATTGGGCTCTGGGTATCACCATTCTTTTTATTGTATTAGCAAGTGTACTACTTTTTGACATCAAACCTGTTTATCACTTTGAAGATATTGGCGTCTTAGATTTACGTGTCTGTTATAACGGGGAATGGTTTGTTACTGAACCAGTTTCTGATAATGCGATAAGCAAAATCATTGATTCACAAGATGTTAGCTCTGCTATAAAACAAGAAATATCGCGTTTAATTGCATTAAAAGGAATGATTTCCTTTTATGATATCTATCATGTCGCTTATCCTGAAGTTTCTACGCAATTACCTGGTACACTTGCAACTCAAAATTAATTCAATATCAATTAACTAGAGTAAAACTTCGTCATAATGTGCATTGAATGAGCAGTTGGATATTTTTTCTGTTTTTATGATTGACAGCCTGAGATGATATCGTTAATATGCGCCTCGTTCTCAGGAACAAGCAATTCCTCCATAGTTCAGTCGGTAGAACGGCGGACTGTTAATCCGTATGTCGCTGGTTCAAGTCCAGCTGGAGGAGCCAAATTTAAAAAGCCCGCTTAATGCGGGCTTTTTGCTATCTGCTAAATATATATCACCATTATATCACTCATCTCTACTATCAATGATCTCCTAGCACCTCTCATAATCCATCTGGTATGCATTACGCATCATATATTAGGATAGATAACCACCAAATCGATTACTTAACGCCCACTTGGCTATTTTTTTCATTTTTATACTTTACAACAGTGAACAGGATGGGTAATATGCGCCTCGTTCTCAGGAACAAAGCAATTCCTCCATAGTTCAGTCGGTAGAACGGCGGACTGTTAATCCGTATGTCGCTGGTTCAAGTCCAGCTGGAGGAGCCAAATTTAAAAAGCCCGCTTAATGCGGGCTTTTTGCTATCTACCTAAAAATCACTCTTCTTAGCATTACTTTACTTACGGCAAATACAAGAGTTCCCACCATAAAATAAATTCTTACTCTTTCTCTAGAAAAAATTGTTTAATCGTCTGGCGTAACCATTGATGAGCAGGGTCCCTGTCTAACCTTGGGTGCCATGCTTGCACGATAAATATAGGCACCAATCCCAAAGGAAGTTCAATTTCAACTAATGGCAAATTAACGCTCTTTACTCCTTGCAGTACATGACGAGGGAGCGGCAAAATATAGTCAGAGTTCATGGTCAACATCATGGCTGAATGAAAACTAGGCAAAGTCAATGCAACATTACGCTGTAATTGAAGGTCGCGTAATGCGTCATCAATTGGCCCCAATGTACGCCCTCGGCGCGATACGCTAATATGTGGGTAATGTGTTAAGCTTTCAGGCGTCACCTGCCCGATAATTGGATGCTCTGGGCGAACTAATGCCTGAAAAGTACTATTAAATAAGCTCTGAGCCTTAATTTCAGGGTGCCAGTCTCGAGAGGAACCGATAACCAAATCCACCTTGCCACTGCGCAAGGAATCATCTTCAGTATCACTTTCCGCGATAAAAATTAAACTACTTTATATCCATCCATGACTTAGTAGTGATTAACTACGATTAACCTCTAAACTTGAAATAATATACCGCTCATCAACTCAGATTTGTCTCAGTCTTTTCGTTAGTGTATGGCCTTGATTAATCACCACTACTCTATTTTCGATCAAACTTCCGACAGTTCGCACAGATAACAGGCAAACAAACAATTTTTTCGATATTCTCCTTTGACAATGCGGTGAGAGAAAGCTAATATCCTCTGCGTACCAAGGAGTTCCTCCATAGTTCAGTCGGTAGAACGGCGGACTGTTAATCCGTATGTCGCTGGTTCGAGTCCAGCTGGAGGAGCCAAAATTTAGAAAAACCTGCTTAAGGAAACTTAAGCAGGTTTTTTGCTATTGAACGAACTAAATAAGCCACCTATTTACGTTATTTGCGCGATCTATCCCTGAAATAAGCTATAATCGTGATTTCTCATAGCTATTTTTTTACTTTACCTTTATCATTCTATTCCGGCTTGAGCACTCGCTCATCATTCACTCTTCCCCTATGGAGCCGGTTTAATGTCAACTGTAACTACCCTAGCGATCCGCCGCCCTGATGATTGGCATGTTCATTTTCGCGATGATGATATGTTAAAAACGGTCGTTCCCTATACCAGTGAATTTTTTGGCCGTGCAATTGTCATGCCGAATTTAGTGCCACCAGTCACAACGATTGAAGCCGCAAAAGCTTATCGTGAACGCATCCTAAAAGCGGTTCCAGAAGGGCATCAATTTACCCCTTTAATGACCTGCTACCTTACTGATAGCACAGATCCTGTTGAAGTGGTTCGTGGCTTTAACGAAGGGGTATTTACTGCCTGTAAACTCTACCCGGCTAATGCAACAACAAACTCTAGTCATGGCGTATCTGATATTAAAAAAATTTATCCCGTATTAGCTGCGATGGAACAAGCAGGAATGCCATTGCTGGTCCATGGTGAAGTCACCGCAAGCCATATCGATATTTTTGACCGCGAAGCGTTGTTTATTGAGCAAGTTATGTCGCCATTACGGGCACAGTTTCCAAAACTCAAAGTCGTTTTTGAACATATAACCACCAAAGAAGCGGCTCAATATGTCCAAGAAGCAAATGAATTCACCGCAGCAACTTTAACACCTCAACATTTGATGTTTAACCGTAACCATATGTTAGTTGGTGGTATAAGGCCGCACTTATTTTGCTTGCCTATTTTGAAACGTAATGTACACCAAGAAGCATTACGTGCAGCCGTTGCTTCAGGTTGTGACCGTTTCTTCCTTGGTACCGACACCGCACCACATATACAATCACGTAAAGAGTCTACCTGTGGTTGTGCTGGGGTCTTTAATGCTCCCACCGCATTAGCGGCTTACGCGACTGTTTTTGAAGAGCTGGGTGCTTTGGCGCATTTCGAAGCTTTTTGTTCACTAAATGGTCCTAAATTCTATAACTTACCTGTAAACGAAGGAACTATTACGCTAACTAAAGAACAAAATATTACTTGCGAATCGATTGATTGCTGTAATGATAAATTAGTTCCTTTCTTAGCAGGAGAAGATGCGCGCTGGACAGTCGCTCTGGGTCAGTAGTTTATACACTAATGGGAAGTTCAAAGTGCTTCCCATTCTGTTTTTACAATCCTTATTGTCTGTTTTATGCATTTTCTGCTATATAAACAAAAAAAATGTTTTATTTGCTTTCTTATTAGCGAAATCTCCTTATACTAAAAGTGGACTCATCACGAGGTCATTGCTCTTAGTCAGTTATAGATATTTATTATTTATCACGATGTTTGATTAGGAGGTTTATATGAATAAAAAAAATGATGTCATTCAAACCCACCCAGTAGTTGGCTGGGACATCAGCACAGTCGATGATTACGACGCTATGATGTTGCGTTTGCACTACCTCCCCGAGCAAGATAAACACACAGGTGATGCTATTGTGGATAAAACCATGTGGCTAACGACTGATGTGGCTAAACAACTTATTCATATTCTCCAAGCAGGCGTAGACAAGATAGAATCAGGGGAATATGTTGAGTTTGATTTTAAAACACACTAGGAAATTAAATGGATATTAGTGCCACTAATATCCATTTAATTTATTCATCTATATAGATAATTATATGTCTTTATATAATTACCTTATTAATTACTAATTAGCAATTTCAAATAAGAACACTATTTATTGTTTTTATTAATCCTTGGTTGACTTCTCTATCAATTCCAATTTATTGTAAGCCATCTTCTTGAACAAGGATGTTCCAATGCGAATATTAGTTATTGATGAATGTTATTATACACGTCTTGGCATTACAGAATATTTATCTAAAAATAAAAAACTCGAATTTATTAGTACAGGATGTATAAAAGAAGCCATTGGTTTTATGAACACAAACCTACCAAGCATTATACTGGTGAATCTAACCTACTATTGTAATTACTCTGATTACTGCCCTACTCTACAGCAGTTATTAAGTAATACTAATAATGCACGCTTTTATATTTATATTAATGCTCCTTATCCGCAAACAAACAACCCATTATTATTAAAGGATAATTACTTTATTCTATCAAAAAGCATTATTATTCAAACGCTTGATAAAGTTATTCGTGACCATGAACAAATAGAAAAAATCACCAAACTTGCTAATAATATTGAGTCATCTATTTTCACGATTAAAGAACAAAATATTATTAATAACTGGATGAATGAGACACCCAATCATATTATTTCTCGAAAACTAGGAATTAGCAATAGTACTGTCTATTCACAGAAAAGACATATCGCATCTAAAGTTTTCGTCAAAAATAGAATTGAGTTATTTTTTATATATAATGTATTTAAATATTTATATTAAAAATGTTTTAATTTAAATCGACTAAAACAAAACTAAAAGGCCTGACTCCGTTTGAATAACGAAATCAGGCCTTACAAACCGGTCAGCAAGAGTGTCCAATATTATAAAGTCACTCTAACTGCTGCTGACGAGTCATAAATTTTAGTTCTATGATTTTATATCTTTATTTTCAATAGCGATAACTCGAGGTTTTTCTTCATCCGGGATTTCATATTCAATATCCAGAGTTAGTAAACCACTAGATAACTCAGCACTTTCTATCTTCACATTTTTACCGAGATTAAATTCAAGGGAAAACTTATTTTGCGTTATTCCTTGATGGATCCATTTCTCAGAATCATTAACTAATTCTGCTGATTGCTCACCTTGAACATACAATTTCCCGCCTTTTAGGGATACGCTTAAGTCCTCTTCCTTATAACCTGGAACACTAACCGTTAATTGATAGCTTGTTTCATTTATTTGTTTTAAATTATACGGATGCTCTGAAGTTAAAGGCCTATTACCTGTTAGCTGGCTAAACAAACGATCCATTTGGTCAAATCTGTTAGAAAGTAAGCTATCGGATAATGTTGGGAATAATGAAAAAGATCTAATGTTAGACATAATTTCTCCTTCAATATTTTTATATCAAACTAAACACATACGACTATGCACCATTACCTGTGTACCTAGTATGGGATAATGCTCTTTCTTGGTGCAATTCTTATATAGTGCCAGTTACGCGTATTTCAAGTCTTAAATTACACTTCTTTACAAAATGGCGTTACCTGCTGTAAACCATAAACAAATACCCCATGAATTTCATACGAAATGCATGGGGTATAAGCAACGTAATGACATCGAATGAAATAAATTTTTTATTTCAATTAATTTTATCTTGCTCTAATCAGCCCTAATTACAGGGCTTTCTTATTATAGAGAACATCAATAATTAGTTATCTTTATTTAATAACCCATCGGATAAACGGTGACGTGACTTATTAAAGATTTTATTACTGACTTCGCGACCTGCACGGCGTGCGCGTTGTTCTTGCTCTGGAAGTTTCATTTCTTCAGTGCAAGACGAACTGCAGCAACCTTCGTACTTTTCTGCACAGCTAGGGCATTGGATAAACAGCAAGTGACAGCCATCGTTACGGCAATTGGTGTGTGTATCACAAGGTGCACCACATTGGTGGCATTGTGCTAATGTGTCTTCTGTAATACGCTCTCCCATTCGGTTGTCAAAAACAAAGTTTTTCCCTTTAAACCTCAAAGGCAACCCTTGTTCCTTCGCCTTACGTGCGTATTCAATAATCCCACCTTCAACATGGTAAACATTTTTAAAGCCATTATGCAGCATATAAGCACTGGCTTTTTCACAACGGATCCCACCAGTACAATACATTACGACATTTTTGTCTTTTTGCTCTTGCAGCATTTCCACCGCCATTGGCAGTTGCTCTCTAAATGTATCTGAAGGTATTTCAATCGCGTTATCAAAACGCCCTACTTCGTACTCATAATGATTTCTCATATCGACGAAAACAGTATTTGGGTCATCAATCATTTCATTCACTTCGTGAGCTTTTAGATATTGACCTGTATTTGCAGGGTTAAATGTTTCGTCCTCAATACCATCAGCCACCACGCGCTCACGGACTTTCATACGCAGCACCCAGAACGATTTACCGTCATCATCAATCGCAATATTTAAACGTAAGTTATCTAATGCGGGGTCTGTTGCATAAATAAGTTCGCGCAATGCGCCCACATTAGATTCCGGCACACTGATTTGCGCGTTAATACCTTCTTTTGCAATATAAACACGTCCAAAAACGCTTAATGCTTTAAATTGTTGGTACCATTGATTACGAAATTCGTTTGGGTCTTGGATATTAAAATATTTATAAAAAGAGATAGTGGTGCGCGGCTCAACTTCTGCCAACATACGTTCTTTTAATATTTTATTTGAAATTTGGTTATGTAACACTGGCATGGTGTTCTTAATCCTATTTAACTCATTGATAATATTTTAATTTAAATAAATTCAGGCGAGCTGCCACCCTATTTAAATCTTGGTGAGTATTATCCCTCTTATTATGTTAATAAAAAACCCTTTATTTGTAGGGTTATCGTGATAAAAATATTAACCAATCGTTTTAGGTTGAATTTTAAATCACTACGAGATATTTTAGTTTGCATTTCGTTATGTTATAACATTTTTTTGATAAACCAATTTAGCTGACTGAATGATGCGATTTTTTCCTTTCTATTTTCTATTTCTGTTTATGGTTGCTCCACAAGTAGCGGCACACCCTCATAGTTTTATTGAAATGCAAATTTCCCTTGAAAGTAAACAAGATAAATACTCAGGGATTAGCTATGTTTGGAAAATGGATCCAATGACATCAGCGGATATCGCGTATGAATTAAAAGGCATTAAACCGGATGACCCGCGTTGGAAACAGCAAGAAGCTATTATTATGGCGAATGTATTGATGCAAGATTATTTCACTGATTTTTATTATCAGGGGAAGAAAGTCAGTTTTAAACGTATTCCTGATAGCTACCATTTAGAAAAAGATGGCTTTTCTTTAGTTTTCTTCTTTACCGCTTCATTTATGCAACCCCTGCCTATAGCAGGTTCCCATGTGGAAATTCAAACTTACGACCCAACATTCTACGTCAGCATGACTTACCAAAATAAACAGCAAGTTAACCTACCTTTAGATATTGCAGCAAATTGCCAGATGGAACTACAAGAAGCAAATGTGACCGATTCAATGCGCGCCTACGCTTTCTCTTTAGACAAAAGTGATAGCCCAGAAGAAGATTTGGCACTTGGCAAACAATTTGCACAACGGGTTGATATTCAATGTCCATAATGCCTTTACGTACGCAAAGACTAATAATTACTGCGCTGTTTATGGGGCTTATAACCTATGCCGCTTGGCAGCTATACACCCACTGGGGATCATGGTTACAACTTAGCCTAGCTTGGCAAAAACAGTTAAACCAAGGGCTATCTTACCTATTGCAAGAAACCACCTCTCGCCCATGGTATGCAGGTGGGTTACTGGTAGTTGCCAGTTTTGCGTATGGTTTTTTGCATGCCCTTGGGCCGGGGCATGGCAAATTAATTATTACCACTTATATTGCCACCCAAGCGACTCATTTAAAACAGAGTGTTATCATTAGTTTACTTGCCTCTCTCTTACAAGGGCTTGTTGCGATTACTTTAGTTTCCTTAGTCTTGATCCTATTCCAACTCTCTACTAAGCATCTCAACCAAACCAGTTTATATGCAGAGCAAACGAGTTATCTATTTGTCATTTTGCTGGGTAGCTATTTATGCATCAGCGCATTGCGTCGTGGCTGGTCAATCCGCAAATCAAGACACTTGGCACCACTCAAGATAAAAAGCATTCAACCACTGAATTCATCAACGAGAGCAATAAGTAAAACAAAAGCCCATAGCCACTCAGACAACTGTGGTTGTGGACACCAACACGTTATCCAGTCCCATCAATTGCAATCCAGTTTTAAAAGTAAGCTATTGATTATCCTATCTATGGGTATCCGCCCTTGCTCCGGTGCAATTCTTGTATTGCTGTTTTCTTATGTCATTGAGGTATATGTGTGGGGGGTTATCGCTGCCTTAGCAATGGCAATGGGGACTGCATTAACTATTTGTTTAATAGCTATTTTTGTTCATTTAATGCGTGATAATGCGGTTCGCGTATCACGCTTAAAAGGAAAGTCATTTTCCCCATATTGGGCAATCACACTGAAAATTTTGGCAGGTATTTTATTTATTTTGATGGGGATTTTGATGCTACAAAGCATCGGCTTAGAACAGTCGGTTTCGCCACTCTTGCGATAAACCATTAAAAAAGGGAGGGCTCCCCCTCCCAGGCATTTGCCGAAGTCACGGTGTGGTAGCACACCGTTTTATGCGCAATGTCAACTGCTTACTACTTATTGCCAACTACCAGATGGCTAATGGTGAAGCTATGCAGGTCCCCACCACTAGCCATCCTTACTACTTCATTTAACCAATTAACTCAATGCGAGCAGGTAAGCCTTGGCGTACCGATGCCCCCGAAACCCAATCTAACCACGTGTTAGCGACTTCACGTGTTGGGTCAGCAAACCCAAGGTCATTTAAGTTAATTCCTGAACCATTTGCCGCATTCATTGGCATAGGTTGGCCATCCAGATAATGCTGTTTCGCTCCCATCTCGGTATGCCCATAGCCATGCTCAATCGCAAGCACTCCAGGCATTACGCCATCAAGTACGCTTACTTGGGCTTCAGCATGCCCCCCCGGTGTGGTGATCCTAATCCAATCTCCATGTTTTACCCCCATTTTCGCTGCATCATCGGGGTGGATAGCAACAAGATTCGTCGGTTTCACATGGCGGAGCCGTTCAATAACGGTGGTTGAGCTGCTCATCACATGGGATTTAAATGACATCAGCTTCAGCGGCCACTCTTTTTCTGGGAATACTGCATTCACATCATCCCCATTCGCCATACGAGGCGGGTAATACGTCGGGCAACCGCTATAACGTTCACCGGTTATGGCATGGCGATTAACGGCCACCGTTGGGTTCCAAATTTGTAAGCCTTTTTTCCATTGAGGACCTGTTGCATCGCCATCCCACGCTTTTTCATAAGGCGCAAAACGGCCACCTCGTGTGAAAATATAGGCAACACGGCGAACTTCCTCTGGTTTTAAAGTCCGTGTAATAGCCGGTAAAATACGCTCCACGCCACTGATTTGGATATCTTCTGTTGCGGCTTCAGGGACTGGTTTCTCCCCTAACCACGCCATATTTGCAGCAACTCTTAAGTAATAGTCTTCCGCTGTATTGAGTGAATGCATGTTGCCATCCATATCCTCAATCACGTTATCGCCAAAGCCGGGTAAATTAAGTTCTTTCGCTACAGCAATACAGAAACTCTCCATCGAAACTGGCTGGCCGTCCGCTGTTTTCGCAGTACGTGACTCAACAATCGGCCAACGTGCTGTGCTGGCTTTGACCTGCACGCCAGACCATGGTGCACTAAACCCCCAACTTTCGAAGTTATGGGTATCTGGCACAATGTAATCTGCCAATGCCGTGGTTTCATTCATAAAGGCATCAATACCAATAATCAGCGGCAGGTGTTTAGGGTCTTTCAGTTTTTCTTCCATCACCTGACGAATACCTGCAATACCATATACAGGGTTAGTCATATTGGTGATCCACGCTTTCAGTGCGTAGGGGTATCCCATCAAGGCAGATGCTAACTGCTCTGTTAATTGACCTTTAGCAAACGGGTACCAAGGGGCTTTTGCTGGGTATGGATTTTCACCCGCTGCCTGACGTGCTTTGAACTCATCTGATTTTTCATACACTTCATTACTGCGCGACAGCACCACACCTTTAGGTTTCACTTTGCCTTTATAGCTGGCAATTTTATAACGCGGCCCATCGTTTTCCCCATTGAATTTACCACCACCAACAGAGACTCCGCCTTTCAAGTTCAAGTTACCGATCAATGCGTTAAGCATGATAACTGACCATGCAGTGTAGAAACCATTACCGCCCATCATACCGCCATGAGAGATGACAGCAGCTTTTCTATCATAAGAAGTTAATGCTTTACCCAGCGATTCAATCGTTTTCACTGGAACATGGCAACGCTGACTGTATTCTTCTAAAGTCATACGATTTGCCGCTTCTTTTAAACACTGGAAGCTAGATTTAACGGTCACTTCACTGCCATCGTGCAAGGTGACTTGGCGTGTCACAAAGAGCTCGGCCGTAGGCGTTTCATCAGCCAGTTTTAATTCACCCGCAGCATCTTGCACTAAATAAGCTTTCTCATTGTCACCTTCCCCTGTGATATAAGAAGAAATTAACAATTTACCTGCTAATGGGTGGTTATCATCCGTGATCACTAAATGTGTTGAGTTAGTCCAGCTTTTCTCCCCCACGGCTTCCATGGATTTCTCACTTGGCACACTGAGGTATTTTGCGTTGTAACGGTTATTTTCAATGATCCAGCGGATCATCCCCATCACCAATGCCGCATCCGTACCCGGTTGCACAGGAACCCAATGACCGTGGTCATTCGCTAAAGTGGTTGTTAATGGTAATGCAGGTGATACCACCACATAGTTAAATGAATCACGTAAACGCGCTGTGGCTAACTGGCGGCCTTGGCGCTTAAATGGGTTACCTGATTGTGCAGGTGATGTCCCTAGGAATAGCGCGAAACGGACATTATCCCAATCGGGTTTAACGTGGGCATTTTTGTCCAAATCATCCATTAATGCACCGGAACCCGCACGGTAAGCCAGTCCACAATAAGAACCGTGAGCACCGAAGTTTTTACTGCCAAAGGCATTTTGTGCAAAGCGACGGATAAAGCCATCACGGCCATCATCACCTGCGTTGGTCACTAATAATTGGTTAGCTTTTGGCCCCAGTTTAGGTTGAGATGGGTCTAAAGGCGTTTCTAAGTCACGAATCGCCCGTAAGCCATCCACATGCCCCTCACCAAATAAATCGCCCCCTTCAACCACTTCTTTAATCAGTTGTTCAAAACTGATGCGCTCCCATTTACCTTCGCCGCGTTTACCCACACGTTTCATCGGTTCAAGGATACGCAATGGGCTCGTCAAACCTTCCATTAACGTCGCACCACGAGCACAGGCTGTCGAACGGTGTTCAAGGCCTGATTCTCCACTCATTTTATTAAATGCCGTTTTCAATGGCATTCCATAAGGAAAGTGCTCTTCATGGGAAAGTGGATGATAAGGGTTCCCCGCGATACGCAATACTTCATTTTTTGCTGTATCGACGCGAGCACGAATACCACACTGGGTCCAACAACCAAAACACTGAGTCATCGCAACCACTTGTTCTGGGTTTTCTTGCCAGCCTTTCAGTGCCTGCCCTTCAGGGCGTAAAGAGTTTCCATTAAGCCTATCAAGAGTGACTTTACCTGACGTACCATTAACCAGACCATCGACTGCACGTTTGGCAACATCACGGTAGCTTGCACCAAATAATGCGATACCACCGACAACCAAACCACCTTTAAGCCATTGACGTCTTGAGAATTTAGCCATGTTGCACTCTCCTCGCAAACCAGCGAACACCTTCACGAACAATAATTGTTAACGCAATCCATAAACCGAATGTACCGACGATGGCCAGTAATCCATCTGTTCCCAGTGGGAAATGGTATGGGTTCGCGATAATGTTATATTTTGGAACCGCTTGAACTTCCATCAGAAAAATCCAACGTAATGACCAAGCAAAAGCCATTGAAATTAAAGCTAGAATAGTAATATATGGAACAGAACGGGTCGCTTTTAAATTACTGACGGACATTGCAAAAGTGATTAACCACAGTGCACAAACCCCCATTAGCATCCACCAGCCTGGGCTTGCAGTATCTAACTGTTGGCGTACTGCAATACCTGAAGTGGTGTCACCTGATAACCACAACGCAAAGCACACCGCAAACAATAATAATGTCACAACTTGAAAACGCGCTAAGCGGTTTTGATATTGAGGTTCACGGCGAGCGCCTAAACCAACCAGTGCTGGTAATGCTTGCAGAGCACTAAGGAACATCAATACCGGTATCCACCAGCTATACCAAATTGGACGTGCGTTTAACACTGAGGCTTCACGGCCGGTATATAACAATAAACCGATAGCTGAAAGTGCGGCCAACAAGGCAACCCAACGCGTTGCTTTGAATTCTTTTTTCCAAATCAGCTTCACCACTAATGCGACAAAATATAAACCAATAAATGTGGTAAATAATGGTAGTAATACAGAGCCCCACCACATCCAAGACCATATTGTTGGATGAGCGTAAAAATGCCATACCCTTGCGGTTTGGTGTAAATCTGCGGTTAGTGCTAACGGCGCGGTGATCCCCATCGTGATAGCAATAAATACAGCGATCATTTCTAAGCGGCTGTTTTCAGGTTTGTTTCTCCAATGAAGATAGCACGCGTACAGAACCGCACAAGACGCAATCCCAATGAAGAAGAAATATTGTACCGCCCAAGGAAGCCAAAAGAATTCTTGTGGCTGAGCCATTATTTCTGAAATATAAGTCACTTGGCCATTCATCAGAACACCTCCTGCCATAATGCGGGCTGCCCTTTGCCTTGCAGCGGCTGCACGAATGCGTCATCTAAACCTATATAGAAAACTTGTGGTAATGTGCCACTTTCCGGTTTGAGTACTTTGATTTCAGCCTCGTGCTCTGTCAGCATTTTACGAATAGTACTGTTCGGGTCTTTTAAATCCCCAATAATGCGCGCACCACCGACACAGGATTCAACACAAGCAGGTAATAAACCCACTTCTAAGCGATGAGCACAGAATGTGCATTTATCTGCAGTTTGCGTAGAGTGGTTGATAAAGCGAGCATCGTATGGGCAGGCTTGCACACAATACGCACACCCAACACAGCGTTCGTTATCAACGACAACAATGCCGTCTTCACGTTGGAAAGTCGCTTGAACTGGACATACAGGTACACAAGGAGGGTTATCACAGTGGTTACATAAACGGGGTAACAGTACGTTGGTGAACCCTTCTTCACCTTTCACTGCGACTTGATATTGATTCACTGTCGTTCTAAATTGACCTTGTGGGGTTTGGTTTTCAACCGAGCAGCTTACCGTGCAAGATTGGCAACCGATACAACGGCGCAAATCAATCAACATTCCATAGCGTTTTTCTGGATTGCCTTCTCGACGTGTCGGGGAAAAATTGAGCCCTGCTTCTGCAATGGGAATCAACGATGCCCCCGCAGTTACGGCTCCAATTTGTTGTAGAAATTTTCGTTTACTCAGATCCATAATTGGCTCCAGTATTGACATTGCTAATGCGAAAATAAAAGTTATTAATCAATATGTTATTTGTATTACATGCGTTATTGACAATGGGTACAGTCTCGTTAAGATAACCACTGAAATTGTTATTTCTCTTTAAACCCGATGGGTTATCTTGATAAAGCTTGTAGTGCCATTGTAAGAAGAGTGGAGCCACTGCCCTATTGTGGTTTACCACATACCCGTAGCTAAATTGATCTAACGCAACGAATAACTCAAATATGTTAAAAAAATCGTCTAGACCGTTGTATCACATACTGTTAATCATGCTACTGACGTGGTCTTTGCCAGCAATTTCGGCCCAGTGGACTATCGGGGTATTGGCCTTACGTGGCCCCAGTTCAACCCAATCTCATTGGCAGCCTTTGATTGATACACTCAATGAGTCGATTCCTGGGGAGCGTTTTACGTTACAACCTCTCAATTTAGATGAGATGAAAGAGGCGATTTCCAATCGCAAGATTGATTTTTTGTTGACGAATCCTGCCCAATTTATTCAGTTAGATAACCGCTATCATTTACGTTGGTTGCTCTCCCTTCGCTCAGACGTGGAGCCCAACAGCACAACGCGTAATGTTATTGGCAGCTTGATATTAGTTCGAAAAGACAGTGATATTTCAGAAGTTAAAAACCTAATAGGCAAGAAAGTCGGAGCAATTTCACCAGATGCTTTTGGTGGCTATTTGTTAGGTTACAAAGTGTTGAGGGATATGGGCTACGACGCTGCCAAAGACTTTAAGATGCAATTTTTAGGTTTCCCTGCAGATGCATTATTATACGCACTGCGTGATGATTCATTATCCGCAGCTATAGTTCCTGTCTGTTTATTAGAAAACATGCATAGCGAAGGGTTGATTGATGAAACACAATTTCGCCCATTAATTCAACATCCAAGCTCTCTCTCTTGTTTAACTAGCACAGAACTGTATCCAAATTGGTCTTTTGCCGCCTTAAGTGAAGTACCGGACAATTTGGTCGACAAAGTCACCAAGACATTATTATCAACAGATAAAGCCGCTATGCGTTGGGGAGCTCCCGCGTCGGTGACTCAAGTCGAAACCTTACTCAGAGACGTTAACCAACATCCGCAACAGCGCCAAATCTGGCAGGATATCGTCAGTTGGACCATTCAAAACCAAATCACTATCAGCCTTGTTGCATTATTTTTTGTATTACTTGGAATAAATCATGTTTGGATTGCCTTTTTGGTGAGACGTCGCAGCCGCCAATTAGAAGAAGCGCATAATCGCTTGCGAGAGCAAGAAGCCAATTTACAAAAGGCACAACGGTTAAATATTTTGGGGGAAATGGCATCTGGGTTTGCCCATGAATTGAACCAACCGCTGTCTGCAATCCGCCATTATGCCCAAGGGTGTATTCTACGCCTGACTAAAGAGTCTGAAAGCCACCCATTAATTAGCGCATTAACTAAAATCGACGACCAAGCTCAACGTGGAGCCGATATCATTCGCAATTTGCGTCTCTGGGCGGGTAAACCAAGCCATGACCCCGCAATCACATTGAGCCAGCAATCGGTTAAACAGGCTATTAATCATATTTGGCAATTATTGCGTGCAGACCAGCACAACCCCAATTCGAGGTTAATTTTACCTGAAACCCCTGACGTCTCCCTGATGTTGCCAGACACGTTACTAGAACAATTACTTTCTAATTTAATCAGTAACAGTTTGCAAGCAGGGGCAACCCTACTGCGTTTCGAGTTTCATTTTTCACAGCAACATTTTTTACTTGTTTTACAGGACAATGCTGGAGGGATGCCTGCGGGTCAATTAGAGCAAGGTATCACGCCATTTGCGACAACTAAAAAAGAAGGTTTAGGGTTAGGTTTAGTGATCTGCCAGCGTTTGATACAAAGCCAAGGCGGAGACATTCGTATCGAAAATAACCTAAGTGATGATGGGTTACATGGCTTAATGGTCACTCTTATTTTCAATTATCACAATAAAATCGTAGATTAAGCATGTTTTGCCACGTAATTGATAACATTCACATTAACTATATGTGACAATGGCTTTATTGCGATAATCAATGCTCATTATATAAAGCACCTTATTTGTCACCCTCTACACGACGAGGTATATGTATGCCAGTAATCCATCTCGTGGATGATGACCCCGATGTGACGGATGCCTGCCAATTCTTACTAGAAACATTGGGCTATAGCGTTACCGTTTGGAATGACAGTGAAACATTTATCCAAAATGCGGCATTACACCAAGAAGGTGTGGTGTTATTGGATATGCGCATGCCTAAATTAGATGGACGACAAGTTCACCAATACCTTAGGGAACAACACAGTACATTGGCTGTGATATTTTTGTCTGGCCATGGCGATATCCCGATGGCGGTGGAACAAGTGAAACTTGGCGCTGTTGATTTTCTACAAAAACCCATTGATAGTCAACAACTTGCTAAGACTTTAGAACAAGCTCAATCACAAACCACCAAAGCCACTGAGGGGCATTTAATTAAGCAGCGCTATGAAACGCTCACCCCTCGTGAAAAAGATATCTGTGGTTATGTGTTGCAAGGCTTAATTAACCGTGAGATTGCTGAGGCAACCTGTGTTTCTGTACGCACTGTTGAGGTTCATCGCTCTCGCGTCATGGAAAAAATGGCGGTTCGTAACTTAGCTGAGTTAATGAGCACCATGCAGGCAATTAACGCTTTAAACGAATAATTTGATATAGTTTAATCATGCCTTTTTATTAATTTGTGACTAATATATTCGGATAACAATGATACTAGCTCCAAAATTTCAAAAACGGTTTCTCCACCCTCGTTACTGGCTAACTTGGCTAGGCATTGGCATATTATATCTTCTTGTATTATTGCCTTATCCTCTCATTTATTGGACGGGAACGCGTTTAGGGTTATTTTCTAAACGCTTTTTGAAAAAGCGGGTGAAAGTCGCAGAGCGAAATTTGCAATTATGTTTTCCAGATATGAGTGAGCAAGAACGGCAACGCTGTGTTGACAAAAACTTTGAATCTGTCGGCATGGGCTTATTTGAAACGGGCATGGCTTGGTTTTGGCCTGATTGGCGCGTTCGTCGCTGGGTCAAAGTCATTGGGGAAGAAAATGCTGTTGCTGCCCGCCAAACAGGTAGAGGCATTATCGCGCTTGGTGTTCATTTTTTAACCTTGGAAATGGGTGCGCGAGCCTTTGGCATGTTAAATCCGGGCATTGGTGTATATCGCGCCAATGATAATGACCTCCTCGATTGGCTACAAACCCGTGGGCGGTTACGTTCCAACAAATATATGTTGGATCGCAAAGATATGAAAGGCATGGTTCGTGACTTAAAAAATGGGGAAATTTTATGGTATGCCCCCGACCATGATTACGGCCCACGCAATAGTACATTTGCGCCTTTGTTCGCCGTAAAAGATGCAGCGACAACCAATGGCTCGCAAATTATTTTACGTCTGGCTTCCCCTTTAGTGGTGCCTTTTACACCAAGACGTTTACCTGCGGGTAAAGGTTATGAATTAATCATTCAACCTGCCATTGATGATTTCCCAATTGAAGATAATGTGGCTACCGCAACCATGATGAACCAAATTATTGAAAAAGAAATCCTCAGAGCACCAGAACAATATATGTGGCTACATCGCCGTTTTAAAACGCGTCCTGAAGGGGAGCCTTCGTTATACGGAGATTTAGATAAAATCCATCATTAATAATTAGTGTAAGCAGATAAATTATGGCGTGGTTTTTCAACTGTTTTTTATGATGCTTTTCTTACTGTTTTTTATACTGTTTTCTCTAAATATATGGCGTGATTTTTCAGCTGTTTTTTATGATGCTTTTCTTGCTGTTTTTCATACTGTTTTTCCTAAATAGTCGGGTCTACAGCTAGGCGGGAAAATGAAGACATCCCAAAGAGCGTACATTAGGCAAATGAAGCCAACAACGCTGTAGAACTGAATATAACGGGAAAATTATGACGGGAAAAACAGAGTATTGGAAACGTAACCTATACGTCGTGTGGTTCGGCTGTTTTTTAACAGGTGCCGCCTTTAGCCTGATCATGCCTTTTCTCCCCCTCTATATTGAAGAACTAGGCGTTAAAGACCATGCCTCTTTGAACCTATGGACAGGGGCAGTTTTTAGTATCACCTTCTTATTTTCCGCGATTGCTGCGCCATTTTGGGGTCGATTATCCGACCGTAAAGGCCGTAAACTCATGCTGCTGCGTTCAGCACTAGGGATGGCTATCGTGATGGTGCTTATTGGTTTTGCACAAAATATTTGGCAGCTCTTAGCCTTAAGAGCCATATTAGGTTTATTGGGTGGTTTTGTTCCCAATGCTAACGCGCTGATTGCAACTCAAGTTCCCGTGAAAAAAAGTGGTTGGGCTATGGGTGTCCTCGCTACTGGTGCAGTAAGTGGCGCACTTATTGGCCCACTCATTGGCGGTTTTCTTGCTGACCAGTATGGCTTACGTCCCGTCTTTTTTATTACCGCAACGGTGCTGTTTATCTGCTTTTTTGTCACGCTTTTTTATGTCAGAGAACGCTTCACGCCTGTTTCTCGCAAAGATGCATTAACGAGCAAACAAGTTTTTGCCTCTTTACGTAATAAAAACTTAGTTATCAGCCTCTTTTTTACCACCATGATTATTCAAGCTGCTATGGGCTCAATCAACCCTGTCATCACGCTTTATGTACGTGACTTATCTGATTCCCTTGAAAACTTGGCCTTTGTCAGTGGTGTGATAGCTTCCATTCCTGGTGTTGCGGCTTTAATCAGTGCGCCCATGTTAGGTAAACTCAGTGACCGAATAGGCCCTGAAAAAGTTTTACTCGCCGTGCTGGGCGCATCTATTTTTGTATTATTCCCAATGGGGCTGGTAAGTAGTTATTGGGAGCTAGGCTTTCTCCGATTTATGCTTGGGGCTCTGAATGCTGCGCTATTACCCGCAGTACAAACGTTAATTATCTATAATATTTCCCATCAAGTAACGGGACGTATTTTCAGCTATAACCAAGCATTGCGAGATGTTGGGAATGTGACAGGGCCATTGATGGGGTCGTTTGTCGCTGCAACTTACGGTTTCAGAGCCGTATTCTTTTTCACCGCTGCGTTAGTTCTCTTCAACTTAATTTATTCATGGTTAGTCATCAGGCGCCAATCCGATGGCCTGCGAGCCTCCCCTACCGACCAATAAGCCTCTTGCTATTTTTTGTACAAAAACCTGATGATTTATAAGCTTTATTGCCTTACTTTCCTTAAAATCAAATTTTAGTACATATAACCACTTGATTTTAAATAACTTAATCGATTCAAAATTCTTTCTTTTATTGTCAACTAAAATCCTGTATCTTCCCCTAGCTTATCGTGAGAAATGAGAGTTATATCGACTTTTCACCTTAAAAACACACCTTTTACAATAAATTCATTCTGTATATAGGTGATTCTATAATAATGTATGTTAAAAATATGTTTCATATATTCATGTTAACATATCAATAACAATTGGCACTCAGGCGCACGGCTTGGTGTTTTATATCATGCTCAACCTCTCAAGAGAGTATTTATGGGAGTTCACAGATGAATAATTCTGCGACTAAAACAAAAACTTTTTTTGGGCATCCATACCCATTGAGTTCGCTTTTCCTCACAGAAATGTGGGAACGCTTCTCTTTTTACGGAGTTAGACCGTTACTTATCTTATTTATGAGTGCGGCATTATTACAAGGCGGAATGGAATTACCTATTGAACAAGCTTCGGCTATCGTCGGTATTTTCGCTGGAGGGGTTTATATCACCTCGTTACCGGGTGGTTGGTTAGCCGATAACTGGTTAGGCCAACGCCGCGCGGTTTGGTACGGTTCCTTAATTATTGCGTTTGGCCATTTATCCATCGCAATGTCTG
Source organism: Providencia sp. PROV109 (assembly GCF_033681625.1). Classification (NCBI taxonomy): domain Bacteria; kingdom Pseudomonadati; phylum Pseudomonadota; class Gammaproteobacteria; order Enterobacterales; family Morganellaceae; genus Providencia; species Providencia sp. PROV109. Next base: position 1,805,877 of record NZ_CP096320.1, on the reverse strand, counting down.
CATTTTTATCAAATACTTTCTTTTTCGTCGGCTTATTGCTCATCGTATTAGGTACAGGGTTATTTAAAACCTGTATTACCGTGATGGTAGGAACCCTGTATAAGAAAGAAGATACACGCCGTGATGGCGGTTTCTCCCTGTTCTATATGGGTATCAATATGGGGTCCTTTATTGCCCCGTTAATTATTGGCCCACTTCATGAAAAATATGGGTGGCATTTAGGTTTTGGCCTTGGTGGTTTAGGAATGTTAATTGCCCTGTTAATTTTCCGCTTTTACGCCATTCCTCAAATGCGCCGTTATGATAAAGAAGTTGGCCTTGATTCCACTTGGAACCGTCCAACGGTTGAGCGCAAAAACGTGGGGAAATGGGTTACCTTTGCTATGGTGCTATTAGCCATACTGGTTATCTTGATTGATAATGGTACGATCCCATTTAATGCCTCAATAATTGCGAAAAGTTCTGCTTATGTTATCTCGACCTGTGTGGGCATCTATTTCTTATTTATGTTCTTCCTTGGCGGTTTAAACAGCAGCGAACGTTCTCGTTTACTGGCATGCTTGATTTTACTGATTGCAGCCGCATTCTTCTGGTCAGCCTTTGAGCAAAAACCCACTTCATTTAATATCTTTGCTCGGGACTATACTGACCGCCAAATGGGGAGTTTTGAAATTCCAACCATTTGGTTCCAATCAATCAATGCCTTGTTCATTATATTGTTAGCCCCAGTATTTAGCTGGTTCTGGCCTTCGTTGGCTAAACGCAATATGAACCCAAGCAGTATGACCAAGTTCGTGATTGGTATCTTATTTGCTGCGGGCGGCTTTGCTATCATGATGGTGGCAGCAAACCAAGTACTCGCAACCCAAAGTGGCGTTTCACCTTTCTGGTTAGTTGGCAGTATCTTATTGCTGACGTTAGGAGAACTGTGCTTAAGCCCTATCGGGTTAGCAACCATGACCTTGCTCGCACCACAAAAAATGCGCGGCCAAGTGATGGGGTTATGGTTCTGTGCTAGCGCATTGGGTAACCTTGCAGCTGGTATCATGGGGGGTAACATTCGCAAAGACCAATTAGATTCGATGCCTGAGCTATTCTCCCACGTCTCTATTGCACTGGTGATCTGTGCGGTCGTATTAGCAGCGTTGATTATCCCTGTTAGAAAAATGCTTAAAAATGCAGACAAAAATGAAGCTAATGCTTAATAGCGCTGATTAATTGTCTTCTATCCGGTAGCAGCCCACACGCTACCGGATCCTCCGCATCATTCCCCACTTAATAGTTTGCTTATTATTTCTGATAAAATAGGCGCTATACTGCTCTCTCATCATCCCATAATGACTTTAGGAAATCATACAATGAGCCTTTCCGCCCCTATTTACTATGTTGATGCTTTTACAGATACCCTTTTTCGCGGTAACCCAGCAGCGATTGTATTACTCGATAACTGGTTACCAGATGAACAGCTCATTGCCATTGCCGCAGAGGTTAACTTGTCAGAAACCGCATTTTTAGTCGGCCATCATATTCGCTGGTTCACCCCTAAAGTTGAAGTAACACTCTGTGGCCATGCAACACTTGCCGCTGCTTTTGTGTTAAATCAAGTACTCCAGCAAGACATTCATCCTTTAACATTTAATTCTCTGTCGGGTGACCTCGTTGTGACGCAAAATGCACAAGGATTTACACTTGATTTTCCAATTCTTGAATCCGAACAAAGCCATCCAAACCATTACCCACACCTCGTCGATATCCTTGGTGTCAAAATCAAAGATCTTTGGATAGCAAAAGACCGTTATCTGTGTTTTCTTGAAAGTGCAGAGCACGTTCAAAACTGTCAGCCAGACATGTTAAAACTTTCGCAGCTTTCTCTACCCGGGTTAGCAATTACAGCAGAAAGTGCTAATAGCGATTGTGACTTTGTTTCTCGTTACTTTGCTCCCGCCAAAGGGGTTAACGAAGACCCTGTAACAGGCACCTCACATTGTGCCATTGCCCCAATATGGGCCAAACAGCTGAATAAATCGCAGTTAATAGGCCAACAGATTTCATCGCGCGGAGGGGTAGTTCAATGTGAGCTAACCTCTGACCGAGTAAAATTAACAGGTAAAGCCGTTTTATTTTTAACAGGCCAAATTCACATTTAAATCTTATAAATCAAGTAGATAGATGCAAAACTATTTATTTTCCTATCTGTTTCTCTATCCGAATTCTACCAGCGCCATTATTTTTCTCGAAATATTGGCGTCCATTCCTTATCTAAAAATAAATTTTTTTAACATTTAAACAAATCTTTTAATTTCAACTCAATTTGGTTTACAATTATAATTATTATTAAAGATATAATTACAATTATAAACATTTCTAATTGAAGCTTTGGTCAATTGTTAAAAACTCATTCGATATAAGGAACTTAATAAGATGGCTATAACTAGAAGAAAATTTTTGATTGGCGGTGGTGTTGTTGCCGTTGCTGCAGGGGCTGGAATTTTAACTCCAATGTTAACGCGTGAAGGTCGATTTGTTCCTGGTAAGCCACGACATGGCTTTGTTGCAGGAACTGAAGGCCCTCTACCACAGCAAGCTGACGTCGTTGTTATTGGTGCTGGAATTCTGGGGATCATGACCGCAATTGAGCTGGTTGGACGTGGTTTAGATGTTGTTATTGTTGAAAAAGGTAACATCGCAGGCGAGCAATCATCCCGCTTCTACGGCCAAGTTATCACTTATAAAATGCCAGATGAAACCTTCTTACTCCACCACTTAGGCAAACAACGTTGGAGAGAGATGAACGCGAAAGTCGGTGCAGATACAAGCTATCGTACTCAAGGCCGCGTTGAAGTGCCATTCGATGAAGAAGATCTTGTCAATGTTAGAGAGTGGATTGATACTCGCAGTAAAAATGTCGGTTCAGATATTCCATTCAAAACACGCATTATCGAATGTGCTGAACTCAACCAACGTTTAAACGGTGCACAGTCTAAATGGACAATCGCAGGTTTTGAAGAAGACTCTGGTAGCTTAGATGCTGAAATTGCAACCTTCGTCATGGCTGATTACGCCAAAAAATTAGGAATAAAAATTTATACTAACTGTGCAGCAAGAGGTTTAGAAACTCAAGCAGGCGTAATTTCTGATGTCGTCACCGAGAAAGGGCCTATCAAGACCTCACGTGTTGTTGTGGCAGGTGGCGTCTGGTCAAGGCTGTTTATGCAAAACTTAGGTGTGGATGTCCCAACATTACCGGCTTATCAATCTCAACAACTGATCACCGGTTCACCAACTGCACCGGGGGGTAACGTTGCTTTACCGGGTAATATTTTCTTCCGTGAACAAGCAGATGGTACCTATGCAACATCTCCTCGTGTGATTGTTGCACCGGTTGTTAAAGACTCCTTCGTCTATGGCTATAAATACATTCCACTGCTATCTATGCCTGATTTCCCTGTGCATATTTCATTAAATGAACAATTAATTAATTCATTTACTGAGCCAACAAGCTGGAAACTGGATGAAGTTTCACCATTTGAAAAACACAGAAATATGACGGCATTACCTGATTTACCAGAGCTGAATGCATCATTTGAGAAATTAAAAACAGAATTCCCTGCATTTAAGGATTCTAAACTGATTGACCAATGGAGTGGTGCTATGGCCATCGCACCAGATGAGCACCCAATCATTTCTCAAGTCAATGAATATCCTGGTCTAGTTATCAATACTGCCACAGGCTGGGGGATGACCGAAAGCCCAGTTTCTTCCGAGCTCACAGCTGACTTGCTATTAGGCAAAGAACCCTCACTGAATGTGAAACCATTTAGTCTGTACAGATTTAGTTAATACATGTTTGTAAAATTTGCTCACAAAAACCCTTCTATATGAAGGGTTTTTTTATTGCCTATTGTGGCTCTATTGCTTAGTATTCGAAACTTAAATCAAATGGAGTGATTATGAATAAATTACTATTAGCAATAACGATTTCACTATTAAGCGCCACTGCTTTCGCTGAAAAAACGTATACCGTAGAGCAATTAGAGGACATGATTGCTGACAACAATAAACCACAAATTGCCGTGCCGGTTTTAAATGGCTCAATAGCAAAAGACGACTTTCCAACGTGTAAATCAGGGTTAATCGAGTGGCTTGAGGGCGTTGAAAAATACCCTGTTACCATTGAAAAAGATATTGATGGCGAAGATTTTTCTGCCACTATTTGGGCTGAATCTAATGCGTTTTTAGTTTCTTGCGTTAAAAATGGCAGCAATGCAAAAGCAGTTCGCATGAGCGCCGAATATTTAGATAATTAACCCCCATCTTTTTTCAGCAATTTAAAGGCTCATTGTCTAGTTTTGAGTCTTTAATATTTCCCCCTATTTTTCCTAAATACGAAAATATGAAAAAACTTTTCAACTGGAACGATTCACTTCACATTTATTGCTGAATTAAATTGAGAGGAGTATTACACTTGGTCTTTAACATTTCTAATACACCCAGTAACAATTGTAAGGCAGACCATGAGCTCCATCGCTGACGATGTCATCGCACAAAAAATTGAGCAATCCATTTCTCGCGTCTCTAAAGTCGTATTTCCAACAACGACTAACCACCACAGTACTTTGTTTGGTGGTACCGCCCTAGCTTGGATGGATGAAGTTTCTTTTATTACCGCAACACGGTTTAGCCGTAAACGCCTCGTTACGGTATCAACTGAGAAAATTAACTTTACCCACCCAATCCCTTCAGGGACCATTGTTGAGTTAGTAGGTAAAGTTATTCGAGTCGGAAGAACCAGTTTAACGGTCAACGTATCGATTTTTCTAGAAGATATGTATTCAGATGGTCGTGAAGAAGTAATACATGGCCAGTTTAATTTTGTTGCAATTGATGACAACGGAAAACCTACGCCATTATTTGAGTCATAAGCTTTCTTAAGCCGTTAAAGTAAAAATTTTTCGCATATTGCTGAAGGTGTGAATTCTGTAAATTTCGATTCACACCTTTCTTATAGCACATACTATTTAATTTATTTTTTCACTTTTTATGTGTTTTATATTGAGATTTTATTAGCATAAGATATTTTTCTAAAATAATCGTCCAAAGCTTACTTATATTACCACCTGATTTATATGATTTTTCAACCACTTTCTTTATTAAGATCTTGTTACAATAAACACATAAAATGACTAAGAAACATTAAATTTCATACTTCAATATATTGTAATTTTTATTACATATTGATATTTTTCAATTAAAATCGTAGAGTATAGAAGTAATCAATTATCCTAAAAATGCGTAAAAAGATGAGCGTGTAGCTTATTTTACATTACGTATTTTGATGTAAATTCTCTTTGTATAATATACTTTGTTGACAGTAAATCTCATCGAGACATTTTATTAAAAAATAGAAATAAACAACGCTAATATAAGACATCAATCATGCTTAGAATTCTCTCATTTATTATTTTATGTGCTTTTTCAATTAACCTAAGTGTTGCTGCAGTTCCCAAAGAAACCATCAAACGTATCGAACAGGAGGCACAAAAAGGGGATATAAAAGCGCAAGTCATGTTGGGAATTGGCTATTACCTTGGGAATGAGCTTAAACAGGACTATGGTAAAGCAAAAAAATGGCTAACAATGGCATCAAATAAAGGTAATTCTGATGCTCAGTTATTTTTAGGTGATATGTATTTAAACGGTAATGGTGTTGAAGCCAACCTCGAAACTGCCATGGATCTGTTTGAGAAATCAGCCAATAAAGGCAATGTTGAAGCTCAGAATTATATGGGCCAATTTTACTATCAAGGTATTGGTGTAAAACAAAACTATATTACGGCTTTTGAATGGTTCAAAAAATCTGCTGATAAAAAATTCCCACCAGCACAATATCAAGTAGGTAAAATGCTAGAAAGTGGTGAAGGAATTGAAATAAACGAAAAATCTGCAGCTGAATATCTAGCTCAAGCCTGTAAAGCTGGTTTAAAAGAAGCCTGCGAAAAAAAATAAATCTGACTTAGTATTTCCCGCCATTTGCCTGATGTCGCTCATTATAATGACATCGGGCACTTCTATTTTTTGATAAAAAATCTTATTACGGCTACTTGCTCACACCCTTTCACCAATAAATTCATTACTATTAATAATCAAATTCACAATGTATGATATTGGTCTAAGCTTATAATATAAAAGAAAAAGGGAGATATTATGTACAATACAATTTTAGTACCGATCGATGTAACCGAAGATGCTCTCACTAATTTATTAGTTCCTCATGTTAACTCACTACAAAAATTGAACGATGCAACAGTACACTTTCTTGCCGTAACCGCACCAATTTCAAATTATTTGCGCTACGGTGGCACAATCTTACCAGGGGACTTCCCTGATGATGAAAAACAAGCTGAAATCATTCTTAGCGAGTTAAAAGAAAAAATTAAATTATTTGATATCCCTGCAGATAAAGTAAAGGCAAAAGCAACCGTCGGTTCTGTTAAAGACGAAATTTTGGCAACAGCAGAAGATATTAACGCCGATATAATTTTATTAGGTTCGCGCCGCCCTAGTATGTCAACCTATTTGCTCGGTTCTAATGCCGCATCAGTAGTTCGCTATGCGAAAACTAGCGTATTAGTCGTTCGATAATAAAGGCTAAAGTGCTATTTGCTGCCAAATAAACGCATTTTACAAATAAAAGGTTTAGCCTTAATGATTGTTACAAAAAACAGCAAAGACACACACTTTATGAGGCTATTTATGCACTCATTTAGGGTAAATTAAAGACTCATAAACATTTTCGTGACTTTCACGCCCTGCTTTTTTAGCAGGGTTTTTTTATGCTATAAAACTGATGAATGTTTTAATCTAAAACGCTTAAAAGGAATACCGTCAAAATCAACGATGGCTTCCTCAATAAAACCATAACGCAAAATTGCTGATACTTTCTTACGTGTTAACGGTAAGTGTATCGTGACTGACTCAACCTTCAATGATGTAAATGCCTTATTAATTATATTATTAACAATATATTTTCCCTTTCCCCAAAACTTAGGATGTAAAACTAAAGCTAAATCCGCATCGCCCGCTTCATTTTGTAGCCCTCCCCAACCAGCAAACTGGCCATCAACTATAATGGCCCATACGCCATAGCCATATTGCTCCCAATGCTGCTCTTTTCCTATGACCCACTGACGGCAGGCCTGTTCATCGAATTGATTACTCCCTAAAGGCATATGTTCGAGTACGGCTGGATGAGTATTTAATGCGATAAGATCTGCAATACTAATTTGATTTAGCTGTAAAAACTGAATAGGCATCGTGACTGTTTTGTCCACATAAGAGATTCATAAACCGAAAATATAATTTAGCTATCATCCCAAAAAATAATGCCCCACTCAAGTTAGCGGGGCACTTAGGCTTTGTTATTACTGTTCTAGGGCTGTCGCCATGACTTTTTGGAAATCCTCCCAAGAACAATAACCGTTTTTATCAATTGGACACCCTTTTAGCTCTAATGTGATATGTTTAGGAGGGGTCTGTAATGATAAATAGGTGTTATCCCTCAGCTGATCTGCTGTTTGATAAACATATTCTACTTTCATAAAATCTTTATTAGCTTGCTTATCCGTCCAGCGTTGGAATACTAATTTCCCCCCAATCGGGGTATGCTCATACTGCTCTGGTAATTGATATGGCTTAAAATCCATTGCTGACATCAATGACGCAATATTCGAATCATGACCGACTAAGAATATAAATTTTGCGGTTTCTCCTTTATCGACCGAAACAAAACCTTTATCGATATAATTTAGTATTGGATGTGCGACATTTTTTGCAATAATTTTTGGTGTAAATAACGTTTCTTGGTAAGCATTTTTTAACGTATTCAGTTTTTTCCATTTTTCAGGGGTATTCACAAGCCCCCAAGCGACTTCATTTGCAGGAAAACCTTCATAGTATTGAAGGTCTATTGCATCCACCGCTGAATTTGCAATTTTTAATGGACCACTGACGCCCGGTTCTTTTTCTGCTTCAATAATAAAACTGTTTTTTTGACTATTTAAATTACATAGCTTATCTGTTTTACATTTTTGAGAATCTTTAATATTCAATACACTATCTAATTCTTCATAACCCGCAGTTAGTGATAAACCTTTAAAATATTTTTCCATCTCAGCGAGTGCCTGTTGCTTAAATTCAGGAGAGGCATTCGTAATAATTGGGTTAAAAACAGGGTCCATCTTACCAATTTCAGGCTGATGATGAATATTTACTTTGCATCCAGGAAAGGCTCCTGCTGCAAAAAATTGGGCAGTTGCTATCGTCCTTTGTAGACTATTTGTATAAAGGTATATATCTTCGTTACTCGTTGGACACAGTTCATCTGCAAGTAATTTATTTTGGTCTATCCATTCCCTAAAATAATGCCCCATATAGACTTCAAGTGCGCCACCTTTCGTTGTGAGATATCCACTTTGTGCATCCCAAGCAGGCCATTTTTTATCAGTTACTTCAGTAAGAATACCGGTATTTACAATAGGTGTACGTAAATTATGGCGACTAAGGACTAAAACTTGATCCAAAACCATATCTGCTTTGGTCTCTGTATTCGCCAATGCAGGTGCAATAGGTGTTAATAATACCGCGGATAAACAGAGAGTTAGTAATTTATATTTCATTAAGATACCCCTACGATTAAATCAACAAAGAAAAATACGTTTATCGCTATATAAAAAATTTGGCGAGAAAATTACGCCGTAACTTATCTAATAATGACGAAGTTGACTTTTTTTTCTGCGATAAATATCTCAAAAACAACCTTAAAGTAAATTTAAAACCAGCGGTTGACATAAGAAAAGCAAAAGTTAATATTTTCCAGTCAATATACGGAGACAATATAATGATAGTCCAAAGCGCTACACGTGCACACGATGATGATATTATTCGTGTTTGGGAGTCTTCAGTGAGGGCAACTCACCATTTTTTAACTGAAGAAAAAATTGCTGAACTAAAAATTGCTATCAAAGATATTTATTTACCACATTTAGCTGTTTTTGTGACATTCGATAGTGCAGGCAATATCACCGGTTTTCTAGGGTGCGATAAACACCGTCTTGAAATGTTATTTATTTCTCAAAAAAATAGAGGCCAAGGCACAGGGAAGAAACTTCTTCAATATGCTATTGATACCTTAGGTATTACTGAGTTGGACGTTAACGAACAAAACCCTCAAGCTATCGGGTTTTATCAGCATATGGGTTTTAAACAATACGCACGTTCTGAATTAGATGGTGAAGGCAATCCATTCCCTATTCTGCACATGCGCCTTAATAAAGAGTCGGCATGAAAATCACTGGATTAGAAACTGCACGTTTGCGGTTACGTGGCTGGCAAGAAGAAGATAAGCAACCACTTTACCAAATGAATAGCCACCCCGATGTCATGCGCTATTTTCCTTCAGTACTAAATGAGCAGCAAAATGCACAATTTATGGAAACCATCATAGATAAATTTGCTCAACAAGGAGGATGGGGACTATGGGCTGTGGAATTGAAATCCAACAAACAATTTATTGGGTTTATTGGTTTAAATATTCCTGCTACTAATCTGCCCTTTTCCCCTTGTGTTGAAATTGGCTGGCGTTTACTTCCCGAGTATTGGCGTCACGGCTATGCGACTGAAGGGGCTCACGCCGCGATCAAATTTGCATTTGAACAACTAAAGCTAGAAGAGCTCGTTGCGTTCACCGCAGTGGTCAATTTACCATCAGAATCCGTAATGCAAAGACTTGGAATGATAAAACACCCAAATAATTTTTATCACCCTGCACTCCCTGATGGCCATTGGTTACAAGAACATGTGCTGTATCGCATAAAGGCAAGTGACTATTTAAACCCGTCTCATCAATAAAAACCAAATTCGCCAATATCCCCACAAAAAAGCCATCACAATGTGATGGCTTTAAGTTATTTAGCGTCTGCTGCGTAAATTATTTTTTACTTTCAGCTTCCGCTTTAGCTTCTTTCGCTTCGACATCACGGTACCAACGAGGGTGATGTTTTCTCGCCCAACGGCGGCTAACTTTCCCTTCGATCATTCCGTTGATTGAACCTTTAACCCAAAATGCCATGTACATATGAATTAAAATAGCATGGATCAAGACAATCGCAGCAACAGCATGGATCAACAGCCCCCAACGCACCATCCACATTGGGAATAAATGTGCGAAATAAGGGCGCCAAATAATAATACCGGTGACCAAGAGCACAAAAATCAGGCTCATGATACTCCAGAACATCATTTTTTGGCCGGCGTTATATTTACCGACATCAGCCACTTCATGTTCATTGCCCTTCAATACTTCGACAATATTTTTGATCCAAGGTAAGTCTTGCTTATCTGGAATATTGTGCTTCACAAAGCGAGCAAACATAAACATCAGCACGACGAAAATGAGTACGCCAAAGAAAGGGTGTAAAATCCGCCCCATTTGTGGTGTACCAAAGGTTTCCGTCAACCATTTCAGTGTTGGGAAAAATAACGCGATCCCCGACAAAGCAACCAAGAAGAAGCTGATGACAACCGTCCAGTGACACGCGCGGTCAATAAACTTAGTCCGCACAATCATTTTGCTTTTCTTACTCATGGTCATCTTTCTCCTCTTCATCACTCACTTCTTTGTTCGGACCAATTCCCACATAGTGGAAAATCAACCCTGCAAAGGTCGCGATAAATCCAACGACAGAAAGTGGTTTCAAGATGCCCTGCCACAGATTGATTGGCGTATCAATTTGTGGGTCTTTAGGCAGGCCATGATACAGTTCAGGTTTATCAGCATGGTGAAGTACATAAACAACATGCGTACCACCAACGCCTTCAGGATCATAAATTCCCGCTTGCGCATAACCCCGATTTTGCAATTTCGTTACGCGCTCTGCACCGTATTCCAACATTTCTTTTTTCGTACCGAAACGGATAGCACCCGTTGGACAGGTTTTCACACATGCTGGCTCTTGGCCTACACTCACCCTATCAACACACAAGGTACACTTGTACACTCGATTGTCTTTCGGATTTAATCGAGGAATGTTGAATGGGCAACCTGCGATACAATAACCACAACCAATACAGTGCTCTGATTGGAAATCCACAATACCATTTGCGTACTGAATGATTGCTCCTGCTGATGGGCAAGATTTCAAACATCCAGGGTCGGTACAGTGCATACAGCCATCTTTACGGATCAACCATTCTAGCTTACCCATTTCAGTGGTTTCACTAAAACGCATCACCGTCCACGATTTTGCACTTAAATCCGTTGGGTTATCATAAACCCCAACACAGTGGCCAACTTCGTCACGGATATCATTCCACTCAGAACATGCCACCTGACAAGCTTTACAGCCGATACAAGATGACACATCAATGAGCTTACAGACTTCAAGTTTATCATCACGCGCTTGTGGCGGAGGCGTAATGCTATTGGTCGCGGAACGTTTAATAATGTCTTGAGATTGCATGGACATGTTCCCTCCCTTACGCCTTCTCAATGTTAACTAAGAATGCCTTATACTCAGGTGTCTGAGAGTTAGCATCGCCGACAGACGGCGTTAACGTATTGGTGATAAACCCTTTTTGAGTCGCGCCTTCAAAGCCCCAGTGAATCGGTAGCCCAACAGTTTCAATTGGTTTTCCATCCACCATCAGCGTTTGTAATCGAGGAGTGACAACCGCAACTGCCTTGATAAAACCACGTTTACTGCTGACTTTGACCTTATCGCCTAACGCAATTCCTTTGGCTTTCGCTAGTGTTTCGCTGATTTCAACAAATTGCTCTGGCTGAGCAATCGCGTTCAAGCGAGCATGCTTGGTCCATGTGTGGAAATGCTCTGTTAGACGGTATGTGGTACCTACATAAGGGAAATCTTTGTGGTCGCCAAGACGTTTTTTGTCTTCATCAAAAATTCGCGCCGCTGGGTTAGAAACCACATTCGGGTGCAACGGGTTAGTGCCAAGTGGTGTTTCAAATGGCTCATAATGCTCAGGGAATGGCCCTTCTGCCATCTTATCGATAGCAAATAAACGACCTAAACCTTCTGGTTGCATGATGAATGGCCCTGTTCCCACTTCAGGTGCAGAAGCATTGAAGTCAGGGATATCATTACCGACCCATTTTTTACCATTCCACTCGATAAGCACGCGGTCTTTATTCCACGGTTTACCTTGGGTGTCACAAGAAGCACGGTTATAAATCACACGGCGGTTCAAAGGCCATGCCCATGCCCAACCTAATGTGTTACCGATACCGGATGGGTCGCTGTTATCACGATTAGCCATCTGGTTGCCTTTCTCGGTCCAGCTACCAGTGTAAATCCAGCAAGAAGATGCCGTTGAACCATCCGCACGTAATAAGGCAAATGAGCTGAGCAGCTCGCCTTTTTTCGCTTGTAAGTTACCGTCTGCATCATAAAGATCAACCAGTGCAACACCGTTGTTTTCTTTCGCCACTTCTTCTGATTCAGGATGGAATTGTTGTTTATAATTCCATTTCATTTGCATCAGAGGATCTTGGCCTTGGCCACCTTCTTTCTCATACAATTCCCGGATCTTATACAGAATACCGGTTAAGATTTGGCCATCGTTACGCGCTTCGCCTGGGGCATCTGCGGCTTGCCAGTGCCATTGTAACCAACGGCCTGAGTTGGCTATCGAACCATCTTCTTCTGCAAAACAAGTTGATGGTAAACGGAACACTTCGGTTTGAATCGAAGCCGTATCAACGTCATTCATCTCACCATGATTTTGCCAGAAGTTCGCTGTTTCAGTGACTAATGGGTCAACGACAATCAGGTATTTCAATTTACTGAGGCAGCTAACCACTTTATTCTTATCAGGGAATGAAGCCACAGGGTTAAACCCTTGACAGATATAACCCGTCACTTGGTCCTTGCTCATCATGTCAAAATACTTCATCACATCATAAGCTTGGTCCCATTTAGGCAACCAATCATAACCCCATTGGTTTTCTGCTTGTGCTGAATCCCCATAGAAAGACTTCATCAAACTCACGAAGAATTTAGGATAATTACTCCAAAAATTCACCTGATTTGGCAAGGTCGCTTTCGGTGTATTCGCAGTCAGGTAGCTATCAATGTTCTGATGTTTTTCAGAAGGTAATGTCAGGTAACCCGGTAAACTAGTTGATAGTAACCCTAAATCGGTTAAGCCTTGAATGTTCGAGTGCCCGCGTAACGCGTTCACTCCGCCGCCAGCAACCCCCATGTTACCTAGCAGTAACTGGATCATCGCCATAGTGCGAATATTTTGTGCGCCAACAGTATGTTGTGTCCAACCTAATGCATACAGGAAAGTCCCAGCTTTATCTGCTGCACTTGTTGTTGCTAAAATTTCACAGACTTTCAAGAAATCGGCTTTTGGTGTTCCACAAATTTGCTCAACGATATCAGGCGTATAGCGTGATACATGTTTGTGAAGTAAATTCCACACACAACGCGGATCTTGTAATGTGTCATCGCGTAATGCGTGACCATTTTCATCAAACTTATAGTTCCAGCTGGTTTTGTCATAGCTACGCTTATCAGCATCATAACCACTAAATAAGCCATCGTTAAAGTCAAAATCGTCTCTAACAATCAATGACGCATTGGTATAGCTCTTAACATACTCAGCATTGATTTTTTGGTTTTCAATCAGGTACAGCAAAACGCCCGATAAAAAGGTAATATCGGTTCCTGAACGAATTGGCACATAATGGTCAGCAACTGATGCAGTACGCGTAAAACGCGGGTCTATGACAATCAGTGTGGCATCATTATTATTTTTCGCTTCAATTGCCCAGCGGAACCCAACAGGGTGTGCTTCCGCAGCATTACCGCCCATTACGACGACAACATCGGCATTTTTGATATCAACCCAGTGGTTGGTCATCGCACCGCGACCAAATGTTGGAGCAAGACTTGCTACCGTTGGTCCGTGTCAGACACGCGCTTGGTTATCAACTGCTAGCATTCCTAGCGATCTAGCGAATTTTTGCGTCAACATTCCCGTTTCGTTACTGGCAGCTGATGCACAAAGCATCCCTGTTGATAACCAACGGTTTACTGTTGTTCCTTCCGCATTTTTTTCAATGAAATTTGCATCGCGGTCATCTTTCATTAAGCGTGCAATGCGAGTGAAAGCATCATCCCAACTAATGCGTTCCCATTTATCAGAGCCTGGTGCTCTATATTCAGGATAACGTAAACGATTTTCGCTTTGGATATAATCGAGTAGGCCAGCCCCTTTAGGGCATAAAGCACCACGGTTTACCGGGTGGTCTGAGTCACCTTCGACATGGAATATCGCGGACTTAGCATTCATGGCGCCATCGCCCATGCTATATATTAGTAATCCACAACCGACAGAACAGTAAGTACAGGTATTACGCGTCTCTTTAGAACGAAGTAATTTATATTCACGTACATTAGCTATTGCCATTCCAGGCATAAAACCTAACGCAGCTACAGTTGTACCTGCCATCCCGCCAGCGCAGATTTTAAAAAACTTTCTGCGACTAACGTTCATTGCTACCTCTTTATATTTTTTGTATAAATCGGTGAGAGAATAGCAGTCTAATATGATTAGATATTGCCTAAAATCAATGAAAGTGAAAATAAAAGTTTAATTAATATTAACTGAGTAGTTAAACATCAATTAAAATTACTACCAATAGAGTATTTATTGTTAAATTGATTTGGATCAAATGTTACATTTTAAAAATTTAAGTTAAACATCATTTCAATTAACATTTCGTAAAAGAAAATAATGTTATTTCTTAGAAAAGAATAACCCTTGTATTTAATTTAAAATTTAACTATGGATTTAGTAATCATTTACTGAAATCCACATAAAGAAATAATTCTGTTGTCGGCTTAAATTCCACGTCACTTTAAAATAAATAATTAATTTTTTAAGGTGACGTGATAACACTGAATTCTATTTCCAACCACTAATAATGATACCGGCTCCGATCAGTACGACTAAAGCACCAACCCAGTCAGTCACGGTAAGAGAAACACCGTCAACCACTTTTAGCCAAGCTAATGCCGTGACAATATAAATTCCACCATAAGTCGCATAAATTCGTCCGCTTGCCTCTGGGTGTAATGTGAGTAACCAGACAAATAGCATTAAACTTAAGGCTGCCGGGATCAATAGCCAAGCCCCACCTTGCTTTTTCATCCAAAGATAAGGAAAGTAACAGCCTGCAATTTCAGCCAACGCAGTGATAAAGAACAAACCAATAATTTTTATCGACATAGCAACCCATTCAAAATAATACCCATAAATTCACTATTATATTAGCAACTTTTATCAACACGGTTATGTGGTTTTCACTAACATCAATGAAATACGCCTTGCAATTGGTAAAACAAAAAATACGGTTGGGAAAGCTATCATCCAAGAAAGCATCCACGAGCTCAACCAGGGTGAAAACACGTCACTCGTGAAGCCCAAGGCTCTTATGGTACTAATCAGCGAAACAATTCCACTCATGACAAGGGATAAAAAGAAAGGAACAAGAAAAATCATCGCTCGAGCAGGTAACTTTGGGATACCTAAAATATAATTACGGTCTTGATGTGACATAAAAGACTCCAAGGTTAACAGACACACAAAGCACATAACCTATGTGTGGCCAAAAGTTATATGCGTTGGCTAACGTAAACGCTTACGAGTCCTATGACCAATTCCTTCTTATTCTATAATTTGTAAGATTTTTGTCAAAATTTAACAAAATAGAAGCATTAAAAGTTCTTTTAAGAAAAGCGATAGATCAGACTCCAATATGATTAGGTTAAAAGCCTAATAAAACTCCATCTTTTAAAACTTTTAGTTTAAATTTTAATGCCTATCTTTGTTATTATAATAAACACCTTTTCTATCACCTTATTGGCTAACAAAATCATTATGAGAGCAACATCTGAAGAAGCCCGTGTATTTATTGAAGTGGTAGAACAAAAAAGTTTTAGTAAAGCGGCTGATAAACTTAATTTAGCAAATTTCGCGGTAAGCCGAATAGTCAAAAAACTGGAAGAATAACTGGATGTCAATTTAATTAACCGCACCACAAGGTAAATTGACCTAACTGCTGAGGAAAATGAGGTTAAAAAATTTCTTTAGGCAGATGCGATTATTACCAAATGTCTGGCTGGTGGATGATGATGCCTTGGATGGTAAAAAAATATATGGATGACGTTTATACCCTCCGTCACGGTCATTTATATGCAAATGATGGCCGTACCCGCCAAAATCCAAGCAAGCAATATGGTACCGGGGGCCTACTTCATGGAAAAAGTATATGCTTTCAGTGGATTGGAATGCCCCTATCGATGCATTTGATGAATTTGATAATTTTTTTGACGGTCGAGGTGTAGATGGAGTCTATTTTGCCTTTCATAAATCACAACAATTTCTCGGATTGAAAAAATTCCCAACCTTTATGATTAACGACGTGATCAAAGAACCTAATATTGAAAAATATATCAATGATTATAAAATACATCTCACTGAAATTTTTAATTAATCCATATTCAAAAAGGAATACATTTGTATTCCTTTTTATTATTATTTAGTAATCATTAATTAACATTATGCAATTTTACTTATTAATTTCACATCTAATGAATCGACTTTACCTTCTATCTTCTTAATAAAATCTTGCAAATGCTTTGTAACATTATGTTTATCTAATGACTCCTGATCCTTCCAAATTTCAAAGAAAATAAAAATATTTGGATTAGCATTATCTTGATGTAATTCATATTGAAGACAACCTTCATCCCTATTACTTGGCTCAACGATTGATTTAGTTGCTGCTTTCACAAATTCGACTTCATTATCTTTTGCAATTACTGTCGCAACAATTCTTATTTCTGGCATAAGCTCATCCTGTTATAAATAGATAATTTCAACTCATCTATTTATAACATAATTCTAAGTTAGAACTTAATCTTTATTATTCTATAAATTAGAAAATATTTTTCTAATTTCAATTATATCACCACATTGCAAAAATAGTGTAAAATAAAAATATAATATGATTAGTTTTCAATTACATTATATTTTACCCTAATAATGAGCATAGGATAAATCTCAGTCAATCGTAATGTGGCAAATTTTAATTTATGCTCATTATTATCTGATACTAATCGGAGAAGGAAGATAAAATCCTCCTTCTCTTTCATTCTACCCTATTGATTTAATACCTTTTTAATCAATAGGGCTTTTTTTTCTTCCTCAATAAAGCTTGCCTGTAATGCATTTATATTACACTCAGTAAAATCAGCAATACCCCAACCAAATATATCATGCAATAATTGGTATTCTTTATTTAATGTTACATTCGCCACTGTTCGCGCATCAGTATTTATATTTAATTTAACGCCCTGCTTCTTCAACTCATTAATAGGATGGTTTTCAATACTGTCAAAGACATTGCACACTAAATTGCAACTTGGACAAACTTCAAGTAATACATCTAACGCTTTGAGCTTTTTAATCGTATTTGAATTTTCAATACTTCTTACCCCATGTCCAATACGTGACACTTTTAATATATCCAATGTTTCAATCACACTTTCATAGCCTAAAGCCTCACCAGCATGTGCGATAACATTCCCTCCATGTTCCCTGACATACTTAAATGCCATTTCATGATTACCTAGTGAAAAACGGGCCTCATCTGCTGCTAAATCTAGTGCTACAACACCACGATATTGATACTCCACAACTAACTTTGCCGTTTCAAGACTTTGAGAGGCAGTAAAATGCCTCAAGGTACACAAAATCAAGCCCGCTTCTATTTCATACTTTTTAACTGCTGAATTAATCGCATCTAATGTTATATCAACAACTTCTCGGCTTGAAAGGCCTTGCTGAGTATGTAATAAAGGAGCAAACCGAATTTCGGCATAAATCACATTATCCATTTTGAATTGCTCAAACAAATCATCAACAGCCAGCACAATTGCAGATTTTGTCTGTAATATATTAAGTTGCGGTTCAATACAACGTAGAAAATCGCCAAGATCCTCGCATCTCGTTGGCGCAATAAAACCTTGTTTGAATTCATTAAACGTGAGTGTCGGAATAGCTTGTTTAACATAAGAAAAACTTAAACACGTATCTAAATGCACATGTAGTTCCACTTTTGGCATAGCGTTAATTGCTGTTTTTATACTTTTAGTAAATCCGCTTAAAGGTTTTAAAGACGCTTTCATGTTAGTATCCTGCGAGTTATTTTTGAATAAGCTTGCAGAGTTATTGCCATTTTAAAAAGGACATATGTCCTTTATTGCATACACCAATTTATGTCATACTGTTCTCCGAAAAGACCCATACTGAGAGAATAAATAGTGAAAAAAATTACCTCTTCTGAAAAAATTGAAGAATATTTTACTCTCTATCAGCTTGATAAAATTCTATCTGAGGAAACAATAAAGTCTGCAAAACTGCTTAAAATAGATACGTCTGAATACTTAATATCACAAAATGACAAAATTAATTTTATTTACTTTCTTGTTGCGGGAAAACTACAGGTTGAACGTTATGAAATAAACGGTGAACATGTTATTTTTTCATTTGAAAATGCCTTTTCAGTTATTGGTGATTTAGAGTTATTTCAGAATAATGACAGCAAAAAAAACCGTATCTATAGTACAATACAGGCAATTACTGAGTGTTATTTACTGGCATTTCCGTTACAGGTTATTCAGAAAAAAGAGCTTAACTCCCCTATTTTTTTACAGTTTATCTGTCAACATCTTAGCAAAAAGCTTTTTAATGCATCACAGCTACACTCTTCCTCTTCATTCTCTGCTGAATATAAATTGAGGCGCTATTTAATTTTTGCCGAAAGCCAGTATGGTTCTGAATTTAAATTGGAAAATCGCGATTCATTAGCTGCTATGCTCGGTGTATCTGTCAGGCAATTAAACCGTACACTAGTGAAATTAATTGAAAGGAAACTTATTGAACTTAAAGGTAAACACATTAAAATTATTGACCTAGAAAGCGCGTCATGATTACAAACGAATTACAAAAGGCTGCCATGACAGCCCTTCAATATTTTGCACTACTTCTTAGTTGCCAAAATAACACTAGAAGCTTTGATAATCGCAGTCACTTTACTTTTAACATTTAACCCCAACTCTACGGTACTATTATTTGTCACCACCGCAGATAACAAAGTTCCTGCAGTGGTTTTTAAATTTACCACAGAATTAACGCTTCCTTTTTCAATGGATTCAATTACACCATTAAATTGATTACGAGCAGAGAAATTATACTCTTCAGCGTTAGATACTAATACAACCCAAGGCGCTTTTATTACTGCTGTCGCCAGTTTACCTTTTTCTAAACCGAGTTGTTTAGTACTATTTTTGGTAATCACTGCCGCAATGCTTTCACCATGACCTAAATCGAGTATAACTTCATCATTTACCGCTCCCATTAAAATTGAATCAACAACACCTGACAATTGGTTTCTTGCAGAAATAGCCATTGAATATCTCCTATACTTAATAAAAGTCGACTTCAGTAGTACTGTTTTTTAGTAGTTTAATCTCATTGCCATTCGAATTAAGACTTAAAATAAAGTCACATTTATAGGCAATATTCTTAGCGTTATAATCACACTTAGAATTGACGAGTAATATTGTTTGCCCCAACGCGCGTATGTCCATCATGTGATCAAACGGCTTACTCATATCTTTCCCATAAGTTACTATAGTCTCTGATATGATTGCATTATCTTTAAAATATTTTATCGTTGTTGGAAGTTTAAATTCATTATAATCATTTTTGCTATATTGTTTTTTCGTGTCAGCAAGCAGTGAGCCAGCAATAATGCCATCTTGGTTATATTGGTAGATTAATTCACCATTCGAATCTTTTTTAGACATTATTTGACAGTTATCACCTATCACCATTTCGACAGGCCCACTAACATCTCGACCAATCAATTTATTTTTAACTCGCTTTACAAAAAGATAGTTATGAGCACCATTTAAATACTCATCTTTCTTTTGATCAAAAGAAAAACTTTCCACACAACCATCATGACCAATTTTTAACATTGATTCATAATTAATTGATTTATCCTCATTATAAACAACTGATTTTATTTGCTTAACAGCACCTCTAACAGGATTGAAATCATAAAGCTGAGCCAGATTAAACACCACTGGGTTATATTGCTGTTCTTGAAACGCTAATGATGCAAAAGAAACAGGGAATAAACTTAAATAAATGATTCCCAATAGGTATTTTTTACTCATTTTTATCGTCTACCTCTAACGGCTACGGCTTGTTTTGACTTAAAAATAGCCTTTTGTATACATATTATCAGTTTTTCGATAAAAGTCAGGTTATGAACTCATAAACTTAGTACTAAAAACGAGCCTTAAATTAAATTTAAGGCCATTCTCGGTTTGCTTAAAATAAATAACAAAGAAGTTACTTAAATTGATTATGGCATAATTGGAGCCAGTGTAGGGTTGCGTTCATCATTAAAAACACGGCCAAAACGTGGGTTTCCTTGGTTCCATTCCTCAACAGCAGCATGAATATCAGCTTTAGTTCGACCAATAAAATTCCACCACATTAGTACAGATTCATTTAAAGGCTCACCACCGAGCAATAAAATATGACTATCTGAAGCTAGCTCTACAGAAATTTCAGTGATACTTTTGCCTAAATAAATTAATTCATTACTATTCACTTGCTGCCCTTCAATAACGGCACTTCCATTTATGACAAAAATACCGTATTCAAATTCAGAGCATAACGTTAAAACTTGTCGAGCGGTTTTCTTAGCAATAATATCGAGCCCGACCAAAGGGGAAAATGTCAGTGTTGGTGCTTTATAAGTACCATATTCCCCAACTAATAAGTTGAAATGCATTTCTCCTTCAGACCATCGAGGTAGCGTAGGATAATGGTCAAAACGTGGAGAAATATCTTTAACTGCTTCCGGTAAAGCGATCCACAGTTGTACAGCATGTAATCGGCGACTTTCTCCGTAGGTATCTTCGGAATGGCTGATCCCATAACCTGCCGTCATTAAATTGACCTGTCCTGGCCGAATAACCTGTTCATAACCAAGACTATCTCGATGTAATACTTCACCTTCAATCATCCAAGTGAATGTTTGTAAAGCGGTATGAGGGTGAGGTGATACCTTCATTCCCTCTGAATCTCCTTTAAAAACCGTAGGTCCAGCATGGTCAAGAAAGCACCAAGCACCTATTAGTCTACGTTCTCTTGTCGGTAAAACTCGTGCAACAGGAAGCCCACCAACATCTTTTGAGCGTGCTGTAATTAACTGTAAATTAAGTATTTTATCATTATTTTGAATACTCATGCTGACCTCATCAGTAATTAGCAAATATTATTGGCGGATATCATTGTATTCAGATGTTCTATCGAATATTGCTTTTGCAAAAGGGCATAACGGAATAATTTTTCGTCCCTCCTCTCTCATTCGCTCAACAACCTTAGCAACTAGTAACTTTGCAATGCCTTGTCCTTTTAAGCTTTCATCAACTACTGTATGGTCAATAATCACCAGATCATCGCCAGTATAAACAAAGGTTATCTCAGCAATGCGAGTTTGCTTGTCATCAGATAAAATAAAAAAGCTATGGTGATCAGATTGGATATTCATCATAAATAACGCCCTCTAAATTAAATCAATTTAACTTAGAGTATGTGACGTATGCTAAAAAGACAATATTCTACAATTGTCGATGTGATCCAAATATTTTGAAGTTAGAATGTGGATAAAAGGAGAAAAAATGTTGCGACAGCGCTTAACTAGAGATTAAATTTAGTTTAACGCTGTTTTTCAATTGGTTAATTAATGTTCAGTACATTAATTTTCGGAAAAATTACTTATCACTGTATAGGTTAATGAGTTTTCTGAACTATCGATAACTTTTAATTTTACATTTCGATAAGAAATAATATCGCTATTCTTGAGGTTATACTGAATAGTATCGCCAAACCCTTGATTCTCAATATTCGAACCTATTTTCTGATAACTAACATCAACAACATGGCCATTTATCCCATTGAAAATTAAGGCTTCTTCAAATGAGTTACCATCAGTATTATTTAGTTTTACTTGTTCGATTTGTGCTTTATCACTACAAACAGCAACATTAACATCTGTTACGATACAAATCTCATTAGGAGTAGAGTCTTTTTTAATTAAAAGTGAATTCCAAGGCTGCCCTAAAACCTCAACAACGACCGAACCAGAGTCAACTATTTGGTCTGGCATATAAAAATCGCCTTTATCACTTGACCCCACTTTTTTGAATACACCTGGAATAATTTTGTAAGCCAAATCTATCTGCACAGGGTTTAATATTTTAATTCCGTCTATTTCGCTAATGTTGCCTTCTCTTACTAAGGGTTGCCCTACTGTAATATGGTTCACCTGACCTATTCGGGGTTCACTAATTTTCTGTGATTCAGGAACATAGTTATACTCAGTCACTGCACATCCTGATAAAGAAACAATACAAAAAACTGGAACTAATAATTTATTCATCTTGATAAAATCCATGGCATTAAGATATTAAATATTATCTTTATAAAACAATTTCAACAAGTTACTAATTATGTTCCTGCCAGCTAATAGATAGGAAACCTTCGGCTTATCATTCACTTTGAAATTTTTCCATTTTAATGAAGCCGACAACTACAATAATAGAACTGATACATTGCCCACAAATGATTATGATAATCATTTGTGATAATAAATTTACCTTAAGGTGTTAAAAGAAAAAGAGTTATTGAATTTATAGTCCAGGCTCTTCCATTGGCTGAATAGGGTTTGTTACAAATAATAAAATATTTATTTTTATAACTTGTTGAAATTTGTCTTTTACCTCATAGAGTTTCCCAATCATCCTAATTTATGTGATTTACAATTTCATTTCTTACTCAATCAAGAGGTAATTATGACTTCATCATGTCAACATTAATACTTCCGTTCATTTTCAAACTTTTCATATAAAAACATAAGATGATCCCCCTATAAATTTCATATTAATTTTGTAAAAAAATAAATCTCATTTCTCTTTAATAAAATTAAATAGATAATCAAATTAAATTATGTAAGAAAAATATATGAATATGTTACATGCTGTAAAAAATTGATTTACATCACAGACTTTTCATACTTAATTTTCTTAAACAAGATTTATCTAGCGTGCAAAAATACTTATACTTATCATTATTCTGATAAAAAAATCGCCATATAAACTATGAATACGCATTATTAGATTATGAGTAAAATTTTCAACTAAAATACCCCATAAAAATAGAATACATTTCAAACTAAATATCACGAAATTATATTCAAATAACAATTTACATGTTGATCCTAAGTTAAATTTGTATATTATTAACAAACTAAAAAATACAACATAAAAATTTGATAGTTTAAACACCTTTCTGGGAAAAAAATTCTTAACATAGAATCTGTTCTGTGTAGGGAACTGTATGCTCTAAATTTATTATTAATTTTTAATTTAGGCATTTGAATTTATGGAATGAAGTTATCGTATACTCATACAAGGAGATTCACTTAAATGAGTAAGAAAAATCTCGGTAGTGTTGCCCCTAAAGAAAGAATTAATATCAAATATACACCTAATACAGGTGGAGCTCAGGCTGAAGTTGAACTTCCTTTAAATATGCTGATTGTGGGTGATATGACAGGTAAAACTGAAGATACCCCAATAGAAGAACGAAAAGCAATTTCAATTAATCAAAACAATTTCAATTCAGTTATGGAAAGTGCAGGTATTAATTTAAATATCAACGTCCGTAATACACTTGAAAACACCAATGATTCTGAGCTTAATGTCAATCTAGATGTAAAATCTCTGCAAGATTTTTCACCAGATAATATTGCTCGCCAAGTTCCTGAGTTAAACAAACTTCTTGAATTACGAGAAGCTTTAGTTGCATTAAAAGGTCCTCTAGGCAATGTCCCTGCTTTTAGAAAGCGTCTTCAAGAATTACTTGAAAATAAAGAAACACGCGAACAACTTCTAAAAGAACTCGATATTGCCGCTAATCAAAAATAATGTTTATAGAGGATTATTTCATGTCACTAAATACAGAAGCTCTAGGCCAACAAGCCCCAGCATCTAACGGCTCTCTTTTAGATGAAATCATGGCTCAGTCACGTATGTCACCTGAGACTGAAGCGTATGATATTGCAAAGCAAGGCGTTGCAGCTTTCATTAGTAATCTTTTCGCAAATGAATCAGAAGACCAACAAATCAATAGATTATTAATTGATAAAATGCTGGTTGAGCTTGATAACAAACTAAGCGCCCAAGTTGATGAAATTATTCACGCGCCTAAATTTCAAGAAATTGAAGCATCATGGCGCTCCCTGAAATTACTCGTTGACCGTACTGATTTTAGAGAAAATATCAAAATCAATATTCTTCATGCAACAAAAGAAGAGTTATTAGAAGATTTTGAATTTTCTCCTGAAATTGTTCAGTCTGGTTTTTATCAGCACGTTTATTCTTCAGGTTATGGACAATTTGGCGGCGAGCCAGTTGCAGCAATTGTTGGGAACTATGCATTTAACAACACAGCGCCTGATATGAAGTTAATGCAATATGTCAGCACTGTCGGAGCGATGGCACATGCGCCATTCTTATCATCTGTTTCCCCTAATTTCTTCGGCATTAATAGTTATGCTGAATTACCTGCGATTAAAGATCTTAAATCTGTCTTCGAAGGCCCTGCACATACGAAGTGGCGCTCTCTGAGAGAAGCAGAGGATTCGCGTTACTTAGGATTAACGGCACCACGTTCCTTATTACGCTTACCATACTCCCCAACAGAAAACCCAGTGAAAATGTTTAACTATTCCGAAAATGTTAAACAAGACCATGAGCACTACTTATGGGGTAATACCGCATTCTTACTCGCAAGCTGTATCAATGATAGTTTTGCACAATACCGTTGGTGCCCAAATATTATTGGCCCACAAAGTGGCGGTACCGTCAATGACCTCCCTGTACACATGTTCGAAGCGATGGGTGAGTTACAAACTAAAATACCAACCGAAGTTTTAGTTACTGATCGTAGAGAATTTGAACTGGCAGAAGAAGGCTTTATTACCCTAACAATGCGTAAAGGTAGTGATAACGCGGCATTCTTCTCTGCAAACTCAGTTCAAAAAGCCAAAACCTTCCCAAATACCCCAGAGGGTAAAATGGCAGAAACTAACTATAAGTTAGGAACACAACTGCCATACATGTTTATTATCAACCGATTAGCTCATTACATTAAAGTGCTACAACGTGAGCAAATTGGCTCTTGGAAAGAGCGCCAAGACCTTGAGCGTGAACTGAATATCTGGCTTAAACAATATGTTGCGGACCAAGAAAACCCGCCAGCAGATGTTCGTAGTAAACGCCCTCTTCGTTCAGCTGAAATTAAAGTGCTTGATGTTGAAGGTGATCCAGGTTGGTATCAAGTCGCAATTCAAGTTCGTCCACACTTCAAATATATGGGCGCAAACTTTGAATTATCACTTGTTGGTCGCCTTGATAAAGAGTAACAGTGATGTCATTCAATCATAGCTGGTCCCCTAACAGCGGAGCCAGCTTATTCGATCGAATTAAGAGGAAAAATGCGAGTTTTTCCTCTCGTTCACGTACAAATACACTCATTGAATCAATTAAACAAAATTTAAATGATGTCCTGAATAGTCGGCCGAATGGTTGCCAAGGCTCACCATGTCTAGGGATACCTGATTTAAATGATGCGACTCAATCTGCGGTTGATTTTAAAACCGAATTAGAGAATAGCATTGCAAGTTGCATCCTCACTTATGAACCTAGGATCACAAGTGTTGATGTGCAATTCATTGAAAATGATGCAGATAGTTTATCTTTACAATTCAGTATTAATGCTTGTATTGACTTAGATAATCAACAGCAACTCATTGAGTTTAATATGTATTTGGATAGTAATCGTAGATATCAGTTAAAGTAGCACTCTTATGTCATCAAAAAACTATTTTACGAATGAATCAGAATACTTAAAGGATTTGGCAGAACAAGTTGCGCAAGAAAAACCGCAGCTTGTTAATCTGTTATCCAATAAAATTCAAGATCCTGATAGTGCCCGTATTATCGACGGATTATCATATTTATCGGGTAATTTACGGCAGCAAATCGATAGGCAATTCCCTGAATTAACCAATAGCTTAGCAAATATGCTATGGCCAAATTACGCACGTCCTGTGCCTAGTATGACAATTGTTGAATACCAGCCTAATTATTCTGAATGCCACCACGCGATAAAAATTTCAGCAGGCCAACTCTTTAATGCAACACCTATTTATGTACAAAATGAAAATACCAACCAAGAAACTTTATTTCAATGTCGATTTAGCCAAAGTCGTGATCTCTGGTTAATACCAGCGAAAATTACGCAAACTTTACAAAGAACAACCGCCATTGAAATAACATTTGAATTGGATGGAATACAACCTCTCGCAAACATTGGTTTAAATAAATTATGTTTTTATTTAAATGGTTCTCCATTTACAACAAATCAGCTTTATTTTTTATTAAGTCAGCATATACAGAATGCCTCACTAGTCACAGATGAGCATGTATTGCCACTTAACCAGTTTGCAGTGAAACCTGTCGGTTTTCAAAAACAGGATGCATTACTCCCTTACCCAAAAAATAGTTATGATGGCTACCGCATCTTACAAGAGTTTTTCTGTTTTCCTGAAGCCTTTCTATTTTTGGATATTCAAGGAATGGATGACATTCCCTTAGCTATCCAAACCAAGCAATTCAAACTTGTTATTAATTTTGATAAAGAAATCCCCGATGGGGTTATTCTTCATAACGATAGTATTAAACTGAATTGCACTCCCATAGTGAATTTATTCCGTGCTGACAGTGAAGCAATCAATCTCACAGGAAAAGATGAGGAATATGTATTAAGCCCTAATTACCAATACGCCCACTGTTTTGATATTTTTTCCGTTAATGAAGTTTATGGATTACGCTATCCATCTGAAGCTAAAGCTTACCCGGTCACCTATACCGCATTTGAAAGTTTTTATCATCAAAACCATCACGAGCAAAATGATGGATATTATCGTTTAAAAATAACTCAAAAAGAGCGTACCTATGGTTACGCCCATCGGCTTTCTTTTGTTCGTCAACACGAACACCAATTACAACAATGCGAAGAAACGGTTTCGATTTCGCTCAATTGTACTAATCGCTATATCGCATCCCAGTTATCTACACGCTCAATTGATTTAGACCGTTCATTTATACCTTATGGGGCTTTATCAGCTAAAAATTTATTCAAACCAACAGTTCCTTTATACCCACTGCTCGATAAAACGTTGTATTGGTCAGAACTAACTAATTTATCCCTAAATTATCAATCTTTACTGAACCTAGATTCATTAAAAAAAATATTACAACTTTATGATTTACCTTCAGTTTATGACAAGCAGACCGCAAGGCAATCCCAAAAGCGTTTAGATGCATTAGTTGATTTACATTCAGAGCATATCGAACGTATCTACAAAGGGTTGCCAGTTCGTGGTTTAAAAACAACCTTGGT
Organism: Providencia sp. PROV109; assembly: GCF_033681625.1. NCBI lineage: Bacteria > Pseudomonadati > Pseudomonadota > Gammaproteobacteria > Enterobacterales > Morganellaceae > Providencia > Providencia sp. PROV109. The sequence continues at coordinate 1,778,175 of NZ_CP096320.1, read as the reverse complement.
AGTACGTCAGAACGCTTTTCTTTCTGAGGGAAGCTTGTTCTTGTTTTGCACTGTTATTGCTCAATTTTTTACCTTGTATACCAGCATTAATATGTTCCATGAGTTAGAGGTTCTTAACCTTGATAATAAGGAAATTTATCAGTGGCCAGCACAAATCAACCAGCACATACTGAAATAATCGATCGCTGGCTGGAACAAGCTGGCCCATCGGTTACAGAGTATAATTTTTATCAACTTGTTGAATTATTAAATAAAATGATTCATCAAGACATGGATATCACTCGTGATAGTAGCGATATTATTCGCTTTAAATCACACTCTAATGTTGCGTTCCCAACGAGAGATGTCGTGTCTTTTGAAAAAAATGCCACTCATCAATATGAGCTAGAAGTTGCTTTTCTCGGGCTACAAGGAAGCCAGTCACCACTTCCTGGTTATTACCTTGATGAATTTGCTTGGGAAGATGCACAGCAAATCCCAGGGATTTCTGATTTTTTAAATATCTTTAATCATCGATTGCTCTCATTGCTCTATCGTATCTGGCGAAAATATCGCTACTACATCTGTTTTGAGAATGAAGGCCAAGATTCCTTCTCCCAATATATGTTTTCTCTTGTTGGTTTAGGAAATGGAGTTAATCGCGGACGGATTAAAATCAATCACAGCAAAATGCTCGCTTACGCAGGGCTTTTAGCGAGTCCGAGCCGTTCAGCAGATGTCATTAGCAGTCTAATATCCCATTGTTTTGACTTAGAAAATGTATCGGTTATTGGTTGGGAAACACGCCGTGTTCCTATCCCAGAATCACAACAAAATAAGTTAGGTATTATTTCTCATCAACCCGGACAAAAATCTCGCCCTCGAATGTTATTAGGTGAAAATTTTAGTCTTGGATCTCATATACATGATTGCAACGGAAAATGCACTATAGAAATCAGTGAGTTAACTATAGAGCGTTATATGCGTTTTTTACCTAACGGTAGTGATTTCGCTCCTCTCGTCGCCTTCGTTTCTTACATTTTTCATGAGCAATTAGCTTGGGATTTACGTCTTAGTATTGCTGAAGATCAAGCTGAAGGTTTCTGTTTAGGTAAAAAAAATCATAACCAATTAGGTTGGCAAAGCTTTTTAGGGAAACCGGCTAAAAAGCCAAGTGTCACCATTACGGTATTGGAATAAAAGACATGGATAAACATCAGCCAACAATTTCATTTAGCATAACGAATAGTGAACAACTAGAAAGTGGTTACCTACCGAGTGCAACATTGACCCAACATGGCGGCCTAATTGGTAGTGGTAATCAATGTGACTGGAAAATTCAAGACGGTGATGGTGCTATCTCTGCCAGCCAGTTTACTGTTTTCTGGAAAGATCAGCATTTTTGTTTAAAAGTAAACTCAGGCTCTGTTTACATTAATCACGCGATTATACCGTTACATCTTGATGCGGTGAAGCTTGCCCAAGGAGATCAAATTAGAGTGGGCAAACTGGTTATTACAACCAATATTAGTTTAACTGGGCAGCCTGTACAAAATATGATGGCAGCGACACCGCAATCTATTGTTGCAAAAGATCATAATCCTTTAGATTCATTATTTGATATTGATACGGTAAATAATGAAAACAAAGAGTCCCCATTTGTTCCAACTGTTCAAGGTGCTCTCACTACAGATCCCTTACAAGCGCTAGAAAATGAAAATCTCAGTTTAATTTCTAAGAGTCAATCCGTCGTCTCAGAACCTTCTTTATTGAGTGACCCACTCTCTTATTCACCTGCCCTTGCGATATCAGATAATCAAGAGAATACCATGGTACAAGAATTTATTGATTTACCCAAAATTACACCTTTCGAAGATGAACACATGACCGATATTGATCATGTTGCCATTAACCCTCTCATGAATGGTTTAGGTATCCATCTTAATTTAGCGAGCTCTCAACAAGCTAATGACTTTCTCATAGAACTCGGTAAAACAATGAAAGCTGCTGTTGAAGGTTTACTCGCTTTGCAGCAACAGCAGGAGAGTTTACAGGATAAGCAACTTCGCCCTATTGAAGATAACCCGCTACGTCTAAACAGTAGTTATGAAGATACGATGAAATTGATGTTTACAGATGAACGTAGCCCTGTTCACCTTTCAGCACCTTCCGCCGTCACTGAAAGTCTGCACAATATGCAGTTACATTACCATGCAAATCAAGAAGCGATATCGACAGCTTTAGCAACAATGCTTGCGGCTTTTTCTCCAGAACATTTATTAAACCGTTTTTCCCAATACCGACGTGCTTCAGATAACACGCCAATGACTGATGGCTGGGCATGGGAAATGTACAGTAACTATTACAAAGAGCTTTCTTCATCGCGGCAGCAGGGTTTTGAAAAATTATTCTATGAAGTTTATTCCCATGCTTATGACCGAGCATTAAGAAAAGGCCTAGAGGAAGCTTAAAATGCAGCTTAGAACTTTCTCAGTGTTACTGTTATTTGCCTCATTTTTCATTTTGAGTGGGTGCAGTAAAACGTTACAGACAGCGTCAAAAGTGGGGCAAATTCTATTGGACCCGTCGATTCCCGTTGGCTATCCAAAAGATCAGCCATCCACTGTTGATTTAACCATCCTCGCTGAACCCTATATTAATCCTAATCAGGAAGATGAAGCTGCACCGATAAATATCCAAATTGTTTATCTTAATGAAGATTCTTTATTTGGCTCTTTAGATCATGACCAGATAGAAGCTAAAGATGGGGACTTAGAGAAAGTTCTGAAGAAAAATTATATAGACCACCAAGATTACACTATCTTGCCGGGCCAATATAAGCCCTTCCCGACGATGACACTACAGGCATCTAATCGTTATATCGGCATTATTGCCTATTATTCAGACCCTGATAATGCGGAATGGAAAAAAATAGTTAAAGCCCGAGGAAAAGGACGACACTACTTTATTTTAGCTCACATTAGAGAAAACGAAATCGAATTTAGACAAGAAGAGGATGATTAATATGTCGACTAAAAATAGAGTAATTTGGCGTGAAGGGCTATTTATCAAACCTCAACATTTTCAGCAACAGCAACGTCATCAAGATTACGTTACTGAAAGTATTTTAAAGAGCTTTATCTCTCATTTTTGGGGATTCAGTACGTTATCGTTAAGTAACGATTTATATTCGTTAGGTCGTATTGGTATTCAAGAAGCTTCTGGCGTTATGCCAGACGGCACAATTTTCTCTATTCCAAACCAAGATTTATCACCACAACCAATTGATATAAAAAACATTACTGATAGTGATAGTAATGTCATCTACCTTGCCTTTCCTTTAGCTAATGGGAACGTTGGTGAAATCTCAAATGAGCATAATGGGAGCCGTTTACTTTCATGTTATAGTGAAAGTACAGAAAATGTTCGTGATTTACATACTGAAAATGGTGATTTAAGTACTATCCACGTTGCACGATTAAACCCTATCCTCAAGCAAGGTAAAAGTGGCTTAGACGCTTACGTGGCATTGCCCATATGCCGTATTAGAGAACGTAATGCCAACGGAAGCTTAACGCTTGATAACGATTATATTCCAAGCCTCCTGAATATTCGGGCATCGCTATTACTCAATGAATTTCTTACTGAGATTGAAGGCACTTTGTATGAACGAGGTAAACAAATAGCCTCCCGAATTGGTGCCCCTGGCCAGCAAGGTGTTGCGGATGTCGCTGAATTTATGATGCTACAAGTACTCAACCGTACCTATCCACTTTATTCACATTATGCGCAAGAGCCAGTCATTCACCCTGAAAAGCTTTTTCGGGATTTATTGGAACTTTGTGGCGAGCTACAAACATTCACGAATTCGTCTCGCTTACCCGATACCATTGCAAAATATAAGCACTTTGATTTAACAGATAGTTTTCTCCCATTAATAAAAAGTATCCGTGAAGCATTAAGTGTTGTCTTGACGCCGCGTGCAATTCCTATTCCGTTACAAATCCAAGAACACGGTATTCGAGTGGCGACTATTCATGACAAACAACTACTCCAAAAAGCGGAATTTATTATTGCAGTTAAGTCACAGATGCCACAGGAACAACTACGCCGGCAGTTCCCACAGCAAACTAAAGTGACCACGGTAAATAATATTCGTAGCTTGGTCAGTGTTCAAATACCGGGAGTCCCTTTATCCCCTCTTTCAACTGCTCCACGGCAATTACCTTATCATTCTGGGTATAACTACTTCCATTTTGATCAACAAGGTAATGAATGGAAGGGGATCCAGCAGGATGGCAATATCGCCTTCCACGTTTCTGGCAATTTCCCTGATTTAGATATTCAGTTATGGGCAATAAGAGATGGAGCACTCTATGACTGATAATATTTTGCTTAATCACGATGTTGATAGCGGTATTTCACAGAAGAATTACCAAATCCCACTTAGGGGTAACAACATTAACCCAATGATCGATGCTGCAACGCCACTTTTAGGTATGGTTTTACGAATGAAAGCGATGTCTGAAACGCCACTTTCAGAGAAACTTTACCAGCAAGTGGTCATGGACATCACGTCTATTGAACAGCAACTGCAAATACAAGGTTACGAGCCTGGGGCCATTGTTTCGTTTCGTTATGTCTTGTGCACTTTCATTGATGAAACAGCGCTTGGATTGGGCTGGGATCAAGAAAATGGCTGGGTAAAACAGTCATTACTTGTCCACTTTCATAATGAGTCATGGGGTGGCGAAAAGGTCTTTATCTTAATTGAAAGATTATTAGGTGAGCCCAAACGTTACCTCGACCTCATTGAGTTTATCTACCTTTGTCTCTGTCTTGGATACCGAGGTCGTTACAAAGTATCTGCGGGGCAAAATGATGAATTCAACCATTTGCTTAGACGCTTACAAAAACAAATACAACAACTTAAAGGCGATGCAAAACCGATTATCCTGTTTGAAAAAGGGGATAACAAGCAGAGCCGCTACCGTTTAGGTAAGCGGTTAGGCGTACGTTACATCATCATTGGTGCGGCAATATTAGCATTTATTATTTATCAGATTTACTCATCCCAACTGAATTACCAAACACTCAGAATTGTGGAACAACTTAATACTTTACTCGGCTAGGACGCATTATGATCCAAATTGATCTCTCAACACTTGTTAACCGATTACACCCGATTGCTAAGCATGCGTTAGAAAGCGCAGCAGCCTACTGTGTAAGCCATCAACAACCTGAAATTACGATTGCTCAGTTTCTTCAGAAACTCATTGAAACGCCATTAACTGACATTCGCCTAATCAGCCAGAAGAGCACTTTGGATATTAATAAGCTGTCAGAATTATTAGATATTCAAATTCCACCTCATCAAGCCATTACACAGAGCTATCCGAGCTTCTCTCCTTTATTGGTAGAGTGGATGAAAGACAGCTGGTTACTTGCATCGACAGAATTCAACCACAGTGAACTTCGCTCAGGTGTTCTCTTTCTCACATTATTACAAATGCCGTTGCGTTACCTCCCAAAACCGGTTGCAGACATGCTTTCACAAGTTAATCGAGAGCAATTAAAACTCAGTTTTGATAAGTGGACAGAAGGGTCTGCTGAATCGCCTTTTGACGAACAAGCACCTCAAAATAACGGCAAAATCGCGTCGGACTCATTGTTAGCAAAATTTACGCAAAACATGACCGAACAAGCTCGAAATAATGAGCTCGACCCTGTTTTATGTCGCGATCATGAAATCGACCTTATGATTGATATCCTTTGCCGCCGTCGGAAAAATAACCCTGTCGTCGTTGGGGAACCAGGCGTTGGGAAAAGCGCGCTTATTGAAGGCCTCGCATTGCGTATTATCGCCGGTGAAATCCCTGAAAAATTAAGAGGATGTGAACTTCTAACCTTAGATTTAGGTGCATTGCAAGCTGGTGCAGCGGTTAAAGGTGAATTTGAGAAACGCTTTAAAGGCATCATGCAAGAAGTTTCTCAATCTCCTCACCCCATAATTCTATTCATTGATGAAGCGCACACATTGATTGGTGCAGGTAATCAACAGGGTGGCCTAGATGTTTCCAATTTATTGAAACCTGCATTAGCGCGCGGTGAATTGAGAACAATCGCCGCAACCACCTGGAGCGAGTATAAAAAATACTTCGAAAAAGATGCTGCGCTAGCCCGCCGTTTTCAGTTAGTTCAAGTTAAAGAGCCCATATCTGCGGACGCAATTATCATTATGCGTGGTTTACGCGCTATTTATGAAAAAGCACACAATGTTTTTATCGATGATGAAGCACTTCGAGCCAGTGCTGAACTCAGTGAACGTTATATTTCAGGACGTCAATTACCTGATAAAGCCATTGACGTATTAGACACCGCATGTGCAAGGGCAGCGATCAATTTATCTTCGCCGCCAAAAATGCTCTCTTCATTAAAAACAGATCTCCAGCAAATAGAGATGGAGACAGCGATATTAAAAAGAGAACATCATCTTGGCTTGGATAATCACTCAGAACGCCTTGAGGAATTAGCATCAAAAGCAAATGAGATTGAGCAAAAAGCTTCCGATATACAACAAGCATGGGAACAACAACAAGCGCTTGTTTCGCAAATTATTACTTTGCGCTCAACGTTATTAGACGATGAGAATACTGAGCCCCAATCTGAAGAAACTTGCCAATTTGATGAGCTGAAACAGGAATTGCAAACATTAGACCAGCAACTTGCTCAACTACATGAAACACATTTGCTTGTTTCGCCACACGTCGATAAAAAACAAATTGCAGCCGTTATCGCAGAATGGACAGGCGTACCATTAAACCGATTATCGCAAGATGCTTTATCTATTGTTACAGACCTTCCCTGCTATTTAGAAGAAAGCATTAAAGGGCAATCATTAGCAATACAGTGCTTACATAAACATTTGTTAACGGCACGCGCTGATTTACGCCGCCCAGGTCGCCCTCTTGGTGCATTTTTATTGGCAGGGCCAAGTGGTGTCGGTAAAACAGAAACTGTGATCCAAATTGCACAATTAATGTTTGGTGGAACTCAATACCTAACGACTATTAATATGTCTGAGTTTCAAGAAAAGCATACGGTATCTCGTCTCATCGGTTCGCCACCAGGTTATGTCGGCTATGGTGAGGGGGGGATATTAACAGAAGCTATTCGTCAGAAGCCTTATTCTGTTGTACTACTTGATGAAGTCGAAAAAGCCCATCCAGACGTTCTAAATTTGTTCTATCAAGCATTTGATAAAGGCGAGATAGCCGATGGTGAAGGACGAGTCATTGATTGTAAAAATATCGCATTCTTCCTAACGTCTAATTTAGGTGACCATGTGATTACCGCGTATGCGGACAAGCCTGATGAGCTGCAAGATGCACTTTATCCTGAGCTCACCACATTTTTTAAACCCGCCCTACTGGCCCGCATGGAAATTGTTCCTTATTTACCTCTTTCGGCTGATATTTTACGGCAAATTGTTGATAGTAAGCTGACGCGTCTTATGATCTTATTGAAACAACGTTTTAATGCAAAAATCCAGTTAGAAGATAGCGTCCCTAATGAAATTTTACGTCGATCTTCTCGCGCTGAAAATGGTGCTCGTATCTTAGAATCAATTATTGACGGTGCCTTATTACCGCCTCTTTCTTTGTTGCTCCTTCAATTCAGTGCCCGTAATGAAACCATCTCCCATATTCGTTTAACAACGGAAAATGATGAATTTATTGCGGAGGTTAACAAAGAAAAATGAAAGCAAGACTAAAAAATGCACTTGCTCTTCTTGAGTGCCGTGACGTAGAAGCGCTAGCCGTTCAATTTTTGACATATAGTTTTTCGCGTAGCGTATTCAGCGGGCTAATTATTTCATTGCTCAATAAAACCGAAAATAGATTAGAAAGCTGGAACATTGACCACTCACTCCAAGTTCAAAGCCATTTTTTAGACACTGATATTACTGATGCCGATCACCCTTTAATTCAACTTGTATTAAAGGGTGAACCCACATTTTGGAAGAATTTACAGCAAGGTAGCTACATTAATAACGCGTCATTACGTGATTTTATTTCGCAGCTTCCTGTTAATACTGGGCTGTATAGCTTACCACTGCATGATCTGAACCATAAACCATGCGGTGCCATTATTCTTTTAGGGCAGGCCAAAGAGTTAGAAAATTTCGAACAAGGCATTTTCCCTATTTATTGCGAGCTCTTTCATCAGCAATTAAAACGCATTCTTGAATTGGCAAATACGCAACAAAAAATTTCGCACTTGCAATATCTCAATCAGTTGCAGAAAGAAAAGGAAGTAAGCCTCAATGAGGCCTTAAACATATTAACGGCATCAATCACAAGTATGGAACCAATAACAAATAACCCAAAAGATATTAATGATTTAGAGGCTGCTGTAGAGAGCTATGAAAAAGAAATTTTATTAAACAAGCGGCGTGAGCTAAAGGAAGATATCAACGCAATGGCAGAACACCTCAACATATCTAAGCGTGCGCTGATATATAAATTGAAGAAGTACGGAGTATAAAATGAAAATACTGAAACTCTTTTTTTGCTCTTTGATGCTAGTTTTCTTCGCTTTGTCTGGAAAAGCTGAAAGCAATATTAGCCAGAAGATCGCTGAAGAACTCACCCAGTGTCGTCTAGAATCTTCTCAGCTTATTCGCTTAGATTGCTATGACAAAATAGCGCTGTCCTCGACGCCTGCAGCAAATACTTCACCTAATATTGCTCAAATGGGGAAAACTTGGCGCCAAGCTTATGAACACGAAATGAAACGTGTCGAAAATAGTGCGGGTTTCTTAGTCTCAGTACCTGAAAATGGTGATTACCCCGTCATTATGACTATCCCTGCCATTGGTTTTCAACCTCCGCGCCCTGTTCTCATGTTGAGCTGCATCGACAACATTACCCGTATGCAAATTATTTTACCCAATAAACAAGATGCAGGCAGTGTCATGGTCTCGACTGATAGAACGCAATTCACTGCAGAATGGTTTTTACGCGAAAATGGCTATGTATTGGAATCAAGCCGTGGTTTACCTGGCATAGATGAAATCAAGCGTTTATTAAATGGCGAAAAATTGACTTTAAAATTAACTAATAACGAAAAACTAACGTTCAATATTTCAGGGATGTCCCAAGAAATTAAACCATTAAGAGCCGCTTGCCACTGGTAAAAATAATGACAAACAATACCCCTTATTCTTGGAAAGAACAGTTACTTGCCCATCTTGATGAACAGCTGGTGTGTAGTGCTGTGAACGATAGTGACCCCGACTGGGAGTATATCGATAGTGAAATGATAAAATTCGGCTCTCTCAGTCACAGCCAATTAGATGTTAAAGAAATTCAACGTCGGTGTTTGCGGTTGCTTGAAACACAGACAAAGGATTTCCGCTTAATCGTTCACTTATTACGTACCTTACAGCATGCAGGTGAACCTAAAGAATTAGTTTTAGCAGCGCAGATCCTTTCTGATTTTACGCGCCAATATTGGCATGTCTGCTATCCAACGAATATTAAGCTCAAGTTACGCTTAGCGAACCAAATTATAAAACGCTTCGAATCAGTAAACGATATTTTTTGCCGTTCTGCTAATAGCAAAATGCGTGATGATATCCTGGGATCTTTTGCCTATTTAGCGCAATTTTGGCATGAACAGAGCCCTGAACTTTCTGAACAAATTGATGCATTGAGTCGAGGTTATCAGCGAATTGAAGAAAGCGAACAGCCCATAGTGTTAGCTTCAGCACCAAAAGAAGCCGCAATGCCTATTACTGAAACTGTACAACCACCAGCAAATAGCTTTGTCATGCCAGCAATCAATATAAATCAGCATGACGAAAGACAATGGAAGCAAACGCTACTCCAAGTTTCAGAAGTTATTTGTTTACAAATGCCTGAAAGTTCAGTTGGTTATCGCTTACGACGTTATGCTATCTGGCATTCCATTACAATGTTGCCCCAAGCCGATCGTCAAGGTAAAACCCCCTTAGCGCCGGTTTCGATGGATCGCATAATGGATTACAAAGCCCAACTTTCTCAACCATCAAACTCCCTATTAAATAATGTAGAGCAAAGCTTATCACTATCGCCTTATTGGCTAGAAGGCCACATGCTCGCAGCACAAGCAGCAGCTAAACTGGGTTATTCAGAAGTCGCGGATGGTATCGCAGAAGAGTTACGTCTTTTTTTAGCTCGCCTTCCAAACCTCGTCAATTTGCATTTTTCTGATATGAGCCCTTTCGTCCCCGACAGCGTAAAAGAATGGTTAGAAGATTGTCGCCAAACAGAGAGTGGCCAATTATCTCATTCAAATACCACATTATTACAGCAAGACGTTTTACTGTGCTATGAACAACAAGGGCTTGAAGCCGCATTGAAGCTCATTGAATCAAGCCTTGTAACTGCAATAGAGCCTAGAGATAAATTTTATGGGCAATTATTGTCAGCGCAACTATTCGAGCTCTCAGGAATGGGCTATATGGCGGCCCACTTATATCAGCAACTTTATACTGCTACTTTACACTTTTCACTCGAGGATTGGGAACCCAGCCTCGTAAGACAACTCGTTCAAAAAACAGACAAAATACCAGAAACAACAATGACTATGGATAGGGATCTACAATAATGAAATTACCGTTTTTCTCCATTTCAAACATAACCAATTCGGTAAAAAAACTGTTTTTTGCTGATAGGCCCAAAATTGCCTCCTTTTTCCTATTTTTATTAGCGTTACTCCCTGCGCTCGTCATTGTGTGGATTTGGTGGTGGGGGCCGACATTCACTTATCAAGACTCAATGCCATTTAGTACACTCACCTCACGCTGGCTTGCTACGCTAATTATTATTTTGCTTGTCGTCAGTTGGATAGGTTTAGTTACATGGCGTCGAGTAAAAAAACTTGAAGCGTTAAAACTCGATGTTGAGTTAGCCGTTGTTGACCCCGTTAGGCAGGATATTGATTTCCAAAATCGTTATTTAGACTATTGGAAATCTCAATTTACTCGTCACCTAAATGGCCATTCTAAGGCTGTTTATTTGCGTCCTTGGTATTTTGTTTTAGGTGCAAACCAAAGCGGAAAACATAGCTTATTGAAAAATACGCTGAATCCATTGGATATCGCGCCAAGTGACAATATCGTTAATGAACAAAAGCTGCCTTTAAATATTGAGTGCTTGTTGACGGATAGTGCCGTTCTTTTTGTTCCTAACGGCAAGCTATTGACTCAACCAAATGAACATAATGAGAAACCTCAACTCTATCATCGGTTGTGGGAAGAGTTACTTAATTGGATAAAGACTAATCGCTCAAGACAACCCATGAACGGGATTATTTTAACGGTAGATACCTTATCCCTACTCACCAATACGAAAGAGCAAAACAGCCAATTGATTGCTGACCTGCAAATGCGTATTGAAGAAATTAGAATGACTTTTAATAGTCAACTACCATTATATATCGTATTAACGAAGCTCGATTTACTACGTGGTTTCGATTCAATGTACCAGTCATTGGATGCGCAACAACGTAACCAAGTACTGGGTGTTTCTTTCGACCTTAAATCTCAAAAAGATTGGAAGACGGGTTTAACGCACTTCTGGTTACAGTGGGTTAACCAAATGAATAGCGCACTACCTGAAATGATGCTACAACGAGCAGAAGGTAATCAACGTAGTGATTTATTCAGCTTTGTACGTCAAATAGAAGGGTTACAGAGCCACGTTATAACATTAATTAATGCACTGTTGATTAATAACGAACAACATAACATTTGTTTAAGGGGTGTTTATCTCACCTCTGCATTACAGATTGGCCAAATAGACGATGTCTTTAGCCAAACGGCATCCGTGCAATACCATTTACCGACAGCCCCACTAACAACTTGGCCAATCAATGATAGCCACCCTTACTTTACACATAATTTATTTGACCAAGTCCTTTTCAGTGAGCCCAATTTAGCAGCTGAAAATCAATATTGGGTCAAAAAACACCGTTCTCGTCTCTTAGTCACAACACTGGCCAGTTTTGCCGGTTTAATTGCGCTTTGGAGTGGTTGGAATCACTATTATGATAAAAACTACCGCGCCGGTGAGAGTGTGCTTAATGAGGTTAAAGCCTTTAGAACGATAGATAATAACGTCCAAAAAGATACTGATGGTAGCTTACAACTTCCCGTCCTCAACCCATTGCGTGAAGCGACACTTGCCTATGGGAACCACCGCGATAAAAATGCGCTGTTTTCTGATATGGGGCTGTATCAAGGCCAAAAAGTCGGCCCACAAGTTGAGCAAGTTTATCTGCAATTACTGACCGAACGTTTCTTACCCGCAATTATGTCAGGGCTTTTAATTGAACTTAATAATGCAGATAAGGGCAGTGAAGATAAACTCGAAATTTTACGCATTATGCGCATGTTAGAAGATAAAACAGGGCGCAATAATGGCATGGTTGAAGACTTTATGGCGAATTATTGGAGCCATCTCTTCACTGGGCAACGTGAAAAACAAATGCTATTAAAAGCACACTTACGTTATGCGCTTGAACACACGGATTGGAAAGCGGAACGAGACAACGGTCTGATGACTGCGATTAAGGCCTTCACGCCTTTTGCGACCCCCATTAAAAATGCCCAGAAAGAACTCAGTGTGTTATCGCTTTATCAACGTGTGTACCAGGCATTACGGCTAAAAGCCAACCAAGAACTTTCAGCGCCTTTAAATTTGCAATATCAGATAGGCCCAAGTTTTAATACTGTTTTTACCGCTATTGATGAGGATAAATTAGAAATCCCACAGTTTTTAACACGTTCAGGATTATTAAACTATTTTATTCGCCAAAATGACAAATTAGTTGAACTCACGTTGCTTGATGCTTGGGTGCTCAATCTCACATCAAATACCCAATATAGTGAGAATGACCGTAAAGAAATTCAACGTCAAATCAGTGAGCAATATATCAGTGATTATATCGCTCAATGGCGTAACGGAATGAGTAATTTAGAAATTCGTGAATTTGACTCAATCCAAGATGAAATCATCGCTCTTGAACAAATCATCAGCGGAGAGCAGCCTTTACGTCGTGCCTGTAGTGGTCAACTAAAATTGGCCACGGTTTTAGAGTTTTTCCGGTATTGGTTTTCTGATTCGTTTGGTGGTAATCCACCGTTATATTCATGCGGCCTGACTTCGCTGTAATACCCGACGATATAATCCGTTATTGCATGGGCTGCTTCACTGAAGCTGATGTAGCCGGTCACCGGCACCCACTCATTTTTCAGACTTCTGAAGAAGCGCTCCATCGGGCTGTTATCCCAGCAGTTACCACGCCTACTCATACTTTGTTTTATCCGGTATCGCCACAGTAACTGTCGGAACTGCCTGCTTGTATAGTGGCTACCCTGATCACTGTGGAACATGAGCCCGGATGGCTTATTTCGTATTTCCCATGCCATTTTCAGCGCTTTGGTTGTCAGTTTGCTGTCCGGAGAAAATGACATTGCCCAGCCCACGGGTTTCCTTGCGAACAGGTCGAGTACAACGGCCAGGTATGCCCAGCGTTTACCGGTCCAGATATACGTTACGTCGCCGCACCATACCTGATTGGGCTCTGTCACTGCGAACTGTCGCTCAAGGTGGTTCGGGATAGCAATGTGTTCATGACCGCCACGTTTATACCGGTGAACAGGCTGCTGACAGCTCACCAGCCCCATCTCCTTCATTAGCCGTCCGGCAAGCCATCGTCCCATCCGGAAGCCCCTGTGTGTTGCCATTACAGCGATACTTCTTGCACCTGCTGAGCCATGACTGAGGCCGTGCAGCTCCTGAACCTGACTACGTAATACGGCTCTCCTGCCGTCCGGATTGTCAGGCCGGTTTTCCCGGTATCTATAGCTGCTGCGGTGAACTCCGAACACGCAGCAAAGAGTGGCCACAGGATAATGCGCTCTGAGTTTCCCGATCACCGAGACCTGTTCAGGGAGTCTGACATCAAGAGCGCGGTAGCCTTTTTTAATATTTCGTTTTCCATTTCAATACGTTGAATTTTTTTCTTCAGCTCACGTATCTCAATTTGTTCCGGCGTGATAGGGGATGCTTTCGGTGTTTTGCCTGCCCGTTCGTCCCGTAATTGCTTTACCCACCGCGTCAAGGTGGAAAGCCCGATATTCATGGCTTTCGCGGCATCTGCAACTGTATAGTTCTGATCCACAACCAGCTGGGCTGATTCACGTCTGAATTCTGCACTGAAATTTCGTTTTTTCATTAAGGCACCTGTGTTGTTCTGAGGTGAGCATATCACCTCTGTTCAGGTGGCCAAATTTATTAAACCACTACAATCCGCGAATATGTTATTAGAGATGTCGGTGACACTGAATAACGAGAAAAAAACAAGGTGGCATTTATCCCCATCCCCCCTAAAAGGACATAAGTCGATGATTTAACTATCTCTTAATGAGTAACTAATTAAAGTATCCCAAAGACTACCTCAATATAGTAAAGGGGAGCATAAAAAGTGTGGCGCAAAAACGCTTCAATTGCATCCCCACCCCATGAACCTATGAGGCAGCGTTGCCTGCTTTTAAAGTTTCAAGGTTGCAGTGACTCGCTGTTGTAACGGGCGAATAATCCTATCTCTGTTTAATGGCTAGAATTCATAAAACCCATCTCACTGCGGCGAAGGTATTCTTGCCCAAACTCATTGTTCAGCTCGCAATCACAAGAACTCAGTCTATTATTTAATTTATATTATTTCAGTAAATATATCATAGAAAATAAGAATGATATTTTAGATAAACTTGATTACAGGTGTAATTATTTTCCTTAATTCTAATAAATAATCAATAGCATTTACTTTGTTAGATGCATTAAAATTTAATGTTTCTAGTTTTTGGATAATGGGATCAAAGCAATAAATTTCATTTTCATTTAATCCCCCATATTTTTCAACTAAAGAAAGAAAAAAGACCATATTGATAACGACTCCAGCTTTCATTTACCCAACAATTAAATAAGTTATCGGGTAAAATTGTTTTCCACTTTGCAATATACTCAAGTGAAACATAACGAGAGGCTGTTGCTTCACCAAGACTATCGATTATTGATGCGAAGTAAAGATCTCTCATTATATTTTCTCTTTGAATCTAAATATTAATTTCATTAATTTCTGGTTCAGCCAATTGGGCTAAAATAGACAAATGAATACGTGCATCGACTTTTTGGATATGTTTAATATCAAGTTCCCCACCTAAAATAATCGCAGGTTCAAAACCAAATATTTCATTATCACCAAGAGGCCCAAGTTTTTTTACCGCTTTTTCAAAAAGACCTTCTTTACTATGTCTATCTATCTTAGAAAATGCAAATAGAGTCTCTATACTAATGTTTAAACTTTTTTCTGTATGCTGTTTTTTCAATTCTTTAGTTTGTACAAATAGAGTATTAAATGCCGTATTAATAACTACACACTGGCCAGTTCTTTCACCGCATAAATAGATATTCCCAAATCCATTAATGGCAATCGCATGAAAACTATCAATTTCCTCTAAATAGGTGTTTTCCAGCCACTCATCGACAATATCCTCATAGTCATCAGGATCTACAATTGTAAATAATCCATTATAATAACTACTCCATCCTTCATTGTGCCAATAAGTTAAGAGTAATTCAGGTAACTTTCCTCGCCACTTATCGATTTCTTCCTCAGAAACAAAACGAGATATAGTGGCTTCTCCAAATTTTTCAACAAATAATTCAAAAGCTTCATCGCGCATCTTATTTTCCTTTTCCTCGGCAGACTTCTAATTCTATCGTTACTTTTATTAAATTGTTTGATTTACAGTAAGGCAAGGTATCCTGATAACCATATTAATACGGTGTTCTCTGTTGGAAATCAGGTGCACTTAAATACTCTCTTACGCCAGGATCAAACTCAACATCCATCACTTTATCTGAGTTTAAGATACTTATGATGGCGTCTAGTCCTGGCCTAATGGGACCTAAAAAATGAATATTTTGTTTCTTTTGTATCAGTACCACCGGAATTACATCTAGATCAATTTCACTCACTAATTCAGGATATTCATCGATATCAATCCAAATAAAACAATCATCAACAAATCTTTCAGACAAAAGTGTGAAAGTGTCTTTCCATGATTCACAATTATGGCACCAAGAAGCACAAAAGCTTATCACCAGTTTTTTTCCAAAGGCTGATTGATAACGAATATTATCTTTATTTAAATCTGGATAATTAATCACCTCTACTCCTTATATTTATTCGATTAAAGTAACAAATATTATTGTATTTAATTTTATTACTCAGATGAAATAAGTGCCAATTTGCTATATGTCTTTCAAGCTGACAACCATTTTGAATAACCGCCTCACAATGAGAAATAGAAATAGTTTTACCTAAAAGTACTTTCCCTTTAAAATTCAGTGATAGTACTGTCCTTTTTACTGCTTCTTGATTAACTTGATTAACACTTGATGAAAGAAAACGAACTCGGCTATCAACCGCTAATTCGGCCTGTTCTACAGAGGCAAATGTCAATTCAGGTGAATTCACATCAATGCCTGTAATCAAACAAATACCTTTAAATGCTAAGCGCGATAATTCAGGGACATCAAGATAACCAATAAGATTTTGAAGATAAGCGGTATTACCGGAATTAGCATAATAAACAATCTTTAAGTAATCAGGCAGTAATTGTATTTGTTCTGATAATACAACTCCATCAAGCATAGAAGATGTATAACCCATCAATCTAGCGATATTCTCTATTATTTGTGAATGAATTAAACCTTTACTTCCTTTTAAGCTATTTTCATTTAAATACAACTGAATGAGTTGAATTAATGCGGAATAAATACGATTATAGTCATCTGAAAGCCAACTAATTGCCTCTATAGCGGCATATTTTATTGTAAGGTCTGTTTCATGATTAAAGAACTGCCATAGGTCTTCAGATACGCTATTTAGTCCCATATTTTTCGTATAGTCACATAGCGCTATTTTGACCTCTTTTGATGGGGAACTTAAATACTGTAAAAACGTTTCGTATTGAATAACCTCAGCATCATATGCTTTTATTTTCAATAGCGCGATATAAAACATAAATAAATCAATATCTTTAAGTATTGCTAATTGCGCATTTCTAGATGTGATTTCCACCCGAACTAGAGCATCTATAGCACCAATAAATGCATCAAAGCCTAATGTTTTTATCGTTCGCCAAAAATTATCAACGTCTTTCTCATTATCTAACTCATTAAAAAGCGAAGCATAAATAAAGGCATCCTCATAACCTTTCCAACGTTTTAATGCGGACAATGCTTCATGTAAACCAAGCTGCCCGGCATGATATAAACCGTCAAGGTTCGCGTTTAATAGTGCATTAAAGTGATTAAATCGCTCTACATTAATTAATGAAGAATAACGGCTTTCATGTAGCGTTTTATAATAAAACGTCGCATTATTCAGATGCTGCCGAATAATCGGAGTTGGATTTAGAAAATCAATAGAGATTACTGTTGACATATTTTTATCTACTAAACATGTTTTATTAACTATAAGGCCTAACAATCTTATGCCATACCGTTCCATCATACAGGTCTACACTATAATCACCCGCTACCACTAACATGCCGTCACGCACATCCATATGGCCAGACAGAAGAACAGATTCATCACCATCCATCGGGCGTACCATTTCATTGCCGTCCCAACACTGTAAACGATAGTCATCACAAGCCCAGACTTTATCTTCAAACCAGCGCAGTTGATTCAGTAAAATCGTCGAGCCCCCGTGGTACAATTTTTCCCATTGGAATTGACGGCCACGCCATAGGCTGCCGCCTTCACCACCGATATACACATAACCATCTGGGGCGCACAGCACTGCGCTTAATTGTTCATTGGAGGGAAAGCCACAGGGGATCCATTGTTCACCATCATAGTGCCAGACATCCCCTTCACCGCCAACGGCATACATATCTTGCTCTGAAAAACCATCAAGATCCGTGAATCCCATATCGGTATCTGTTTCTCCACCTGGAATACCTTTTTGAAGTCGCACCCATTTTCCAATGTCGACACGTTTATAAATTTCACGTGCAGAGCCGACATAATAGGCATAACCTTCAATGCATTTGATATTTTTAGGATTTGCAAAATCACCTTCCATGACCTTTTCTAAGGGAAACTTAGAACCACTACCCATAGATTTTACAAACCCATCATCCCCTCTAGAAGCAAGCATCCCTTGTTCTTTTGGTTTGAAACAAACTCCCACTTTAGGACTATCAAACCCCTCAAATCTAATATAATCAATCGGGTCATCTGGTGTATCTAAATAAATACATAACAACTGTGAAGGTATTTCACTATTCCAGAGATTTCTGGCTTTTTCATAGGGAACATCTTTGCGTAAGCAAAAATACACGATATTTTTATCTCGGATTGCACATCCAGTAAAAATATACCCTTTGATATATTTAGCCCAATGTTCTTTGGTAACATAACTCATTATCTTTCTCTCTCTTTTTCAACTGTTATTGGATTACCTCGAGAGTCTTTGGCAGGCAATCGTGCATTCTTACACATCGGCAAGTAGTAGCCCTTAAGTTGTTCTCTTATGCAATGATTAGAACAGTTGGCATATGGAAATGTTTTTTTGTGGGAACGTACCGCCGCATCAATCGCCTGATCCATACTCAGTGTATTATTATCTAATTTATTATTTTTAACTAAGCGGCTAAGTTCATCATCCATCGCCGTATGAATACGCCCATGGCTTCCACCATGCCAAGAAGTTCCTTCGACACAAACAGTTGGGGCAATTGACGCATCATAATTTGGACAGGCGTCTTTTATCATATTGGAATAAATTAAATGATGCCCCGTTTGCCCTTTGCAACACCCGCCGTTGTTGGCCGGCTCCGTTTTACTCCCTCTAGCCCCCTTAATGGCATTTTTTACAGAATAGGGCACTAAATTGCATTTTCTTGCCCGTGCGCATGCATTTAATGAGGCTAATATTTCTTGCGTGTCTTCGGCTAACTTTTGGGCTCTTCTTATTTGTTCTTCAGGTGACAGATTTTTATAACTCTCCGCTTCTTTCATCAATTTCTTGATGTCTTCGGCTTTTTCGGATAACACTTTGATTTGCTCAAGCCCTTCTTCAGCCGCTGATTTAATAGAACTAATCTCAAAGCCAGAATAAGCAAGGTCGCCCAATGTCCAAATGGCCATTGCCGCATTTCCCCACGCTGGAACAGCACTACCCACAGCTTGTTTTGCAACTGCTTTCGCCCCTACTTTCCCCAAGGCTTTCATTGCTGCATTTTCAGCCATGTCCGTTAGCTTACTTTTTAATGCATTAACGTAATCCAACTCACTCTTTAATGTCTGTATCGACTCAGACATATCATCCATGTATTCTTTCGCCATTTCCTGCATTTCTTCAGGGGTATTTCCTGATACTTTTATTTCAAGCCCAGCACAATGGTCATCCGTCCAATGCCATTTTTTGCTGTTCTTTTTATTTTGTCGTTGCTTTTTTTTTGCTAAAGCTTTTCTGAGCTTGCTCTCTTTTTTGAGCGTTTGCTGTGTCTCTGAATTATCTTTATCCGGCTCACAACGTTTTTCAACTTGCGTATTTTCTTTATCACACGCTTTTAATCCCCCAAAAACACCGCGGGAAACATAAGGAAAAGTCGGTGTATTAGACGGAAAAGAACCATGGTTGTGTGTCATTAAATCTTGATGGCGGGCAACGCCATATCCTTCAAATTTCACATTCAATGACCATGAACGGAAATAAGCCTTACCTTTGATTACTCCCGTCATCACCCCTTTAGCTAACCCATAAGTGGCAGGTTCATCGCCAGTACTAGTAGAAAAAAATGAACGATCTTCCTGAGCTACCATGGTATTTTGAATAAACACCGTTGCGGTGCCATTTGATAACGCATCCGCTTTTGACGTATTTGGATAAGGAACTACACTTGGCCCTGGAGACCAGCAAGGGTCTGGAAATGCGGCCGTTGATACGCCATCAGATGCCTTAGAGCATGCTTCTCGATCATTAACATAGACACGTGTATCCATCTATTTAACCTCTTGATATTGTAAAATAATCGCCGTTCTTTCCCCGCTATCTGCGCTAGATATCACCAATCCGCTATCTCCGGGTCCTTCTGGATGTTTCATCCATTCAAACAAGGTTGCCAACATCATCACACTGCTTGCTGCTCCTGTTTCACCTAGGCTTTTAGCAATTAAATAATGAGGATAATGTGCAACTTTTTCTTTTAACGTACGAGTTGTTGCCAACGATATTTCTTTAAAATAAAAAGATTCGCCATTAGCGTCGCTAATGTGAAATTGAGTATCACTTAATGAAAGATATGAGCCTTGGCAAGCATGCTCAATTGCCTCTGATAAACTTTTTACTCTTAAGGGTAATTTAGTTTGAAGAATATGTGCCGCTTCTAGCTGAGTATCAAAACCAAGAATATTTACATGACTGTGCCTATTGTCTGCTAATGTCAAGACGACTGAGGCTGCACCTTCCCCAGGAATAAAACCATCTCTGTTTTCTGAGTGTAATAACCGATGTGTGTCCATATAATGGCGAATAGTTTCTGCGTTAAAATAGCTATCGCACCCAATTAGTAATGCCACGTCAGCTGTTTGAGTTGACAATATTTCCTGTACAAAAGGCAGGGCTTCACCGATCCCGGCTTTACCTCGGTTAAATGCTATCGAGTTAGTATGAAAAGGCTGTAAGACTGTCTCTGAAATCATCTTAAGCCATTGAGGGAACATTCCTGGCCTATCTTCTTCCGGTAATAATAAACACACTACAATGTGTTCTTTATCTACCGTGATGGTTTTTAGTGATTGCTCAATGACATCGTTAATTAAAGCAATAAATCGTGCAGGTCCCCATATTTGGCAGTCATATAACAGAGAGCCAATGATTGGGTGATTTAGTGTGTCTCGAAAATGAGTTTCCCGGAAATGGTCTAGCCCCGCTCGAATAGCCGCGGTAGCAGAAAATAGGTCCGTTCCCACAGGGGTACATAGTCCAGCAGAAATAATTGACAAATATGGTTTATCTTTCATCTTACCCCCGACATGTCGACACTGGTGCTTGGCGAGATACGTAACTATCTAATAATGGCCCTACAAGCACTTGTTCAACATCTTGAATAGTACGGATCTGATGATGACAACGCCAAATAACAGAGAAATAATTCTTTTCGGGTTCAAAATAGAGGGTATCTACCTTAGGTGTTAGCAATACTACCTCGCCATCACGCTGATATAATCGTACGGGGACATTATTTAACCTTGGAAGCTTGAAATGAATTTCTGGACGAGTCGGATGTATATTGGTTAACGTAATCACTTCATTACCGACAGGAAAATCAATCTGTTGGTCATCTGGTACAGATTGGAAATAACATTCATCAAAATCATCCGGTAGAAACGGTGCCGTTTCATTACGCCATTTATCATCGAAAGTTCCCGCGTATTTCACACGCTCCCCGTAATGGCGGGGTAATACTGAGAGGGCAATAGGCTTAACATCATTATCAGGTGCATCGACTAGTTCTTTTGGGTTTTCTAATTGGGGCATCATCATCTCCCCATTCGGTTTTTCTAAAGAAAAATAACCTCTTCCTAATGGATTAATAGAGTGAGAGATCATCTCATCTTGGAAATGATACTGCCCACCAAAAGCAAAACCATAATGTAAAGGAACGGTTGTAAACGGAGTCACATCACCTGCCGTATAATGTTCAGTTCCCTGTTGCCACTGTCGGTAACCAATGACAGAGAGACTTTTTTTCATTTCACCGACCTGTACCGATACCATTAAATGCTGAGTCGGTTCGGCATTCGGTGCAAACGCGTTAGCATTAAAGATCACATCACACTTATGCTTTCTTAAGACAAAGTCAGCATCATAAAGAGGAACAGAAGTTCCCACTTCACCAGTATATGTATCCGTATAAGCCAGTGCTTTAGGAGGAATAATTGGACGTGCAAGTTGATTATCATCAGGTAAATGGTAGCTAGCTTTCATCACCACAACCAGATATTCAAATCCCGCTTTATCAATCATCACTGTCGCTTTAGCCGTCGTATGTTTAGCGTTATTTATCAACTCCATATTCCTAGTCCCCTTCAATTAACTTGCACTGAACCGCCCTTAATACGGTTCGTTGCTGAAGCATAGTTATCAATATAAAGCGCTTTTATTTGCACAAAACCATCCGCAGTAAGAGTTAAACTCGACTCACCACACTGTAATGTAATAGATTCACTTGCTTGAATATGTAACTGCCCATGCTCTGGAGACGAAAACATCATGTTATTTAACGGAGTTTCTGGCAATATCATCGAATGATTGTTTTGTTGGATCAGCCCCATGATTAGTGGGTTCTGCTTATTACCATTGATAAATTGAATTGCACAAATTTTACCTATGTCTGACTCCACTATCGGCGCTAAACTCAACGCTAAAATAGGTGTATCAATCTCATTTAATGCAATAAATACACTTTTCTCACTGTAGCTAACAAGCCGAGCTAATTGAATCGATGGAAGTCTTGCTTGCTCTTCAGCCAAAGAAAGAGGTTCTGTTTGTTCAATGATTTCATCTAGAAGTGATGGATCATTTGGTCGTATTTCATTGGTTATGGATAATTTTGTCATGACTAATTACCTAAAATAGTTTTAGCTTTAAATGTAATATCGCCATTAGCTTTAAGGAACTGATCACCTGACGTTTCAATAATAACTTCATGACCCTGAATACGAATATATCCGTCTTTATCCATTCGCAATATCGATTTTCCACACACTATTTCAAATGAATCGCCCGCAACATATTGGATATTTTCCTTGACTATCGACGTCTTATTCGCACCAACCCTTTGTTGATAATTTTCATTGACGTGCAATTTTTTACTTTCACCCACTTCTTCATCTTGGTTTAGGGTCACTTTGACCATTTGATTTTTTTCAACCACCTCTAAATGATCAGCCAACACATGCGTAGTCCGATTATTCAACACTTTGGTATTCATATCCTTCTGGGCATGTATAAACACTTCCTGTTTGCCGTTTTCATCCTCAAAGCGCAGCTCGTTAAACCCTTCCCCTTTATGGGTTTTCGTCCGAAACGTGGTACGGGTTTTATTTTCAGGAAAACTGATTGGAGTCGCATTGCGACCATCATAAGTACAGCCCGTGATAATCGGCCTATCAATATCCCCATTGAGGTAACTAATCTGAACGACCGTTCCGATGCGTGGAACCGCAGAAAAACCATAGCCGCCGCCACTCCAGCCCATCGCAACACGCACCCAACACGAAGCACTGTGGTCAGGCTCTCCACGTCTGTCCCAGTGAAAATGGACTTTCACCGCACCATGTTCATTGACATAGATTTCTTCACCCGGAGGGCCCACGACAGTCGCAACTTCATCACCATCCGCGGTTGGTTTATAACGATAAGGTGGCCGCCACTCTTGCGTACCAGGGATAAAAGAAACGCTGTTCGACAACTGAGTACCATCCCCTCCGCCATTGTCTGCCAGAGGTTGAACACCATGATGGCTCACGCTAATAACTTGCCAACTGTTATTCATCGGGAGGTGTGGATGATTCGATAAGGTAAAGATTTTACCCGGCATCAAGGCAAAGCAGTTTGTTGTGGCATTGCCCACCTTGCTCCCATTACGTAACTGTTCAAAACGAATTTGGGTGAGTGGCTTACCCTCTTCATCTAATTGAAAACGGCCGTAACTTTCAAAGACGCTGTGTTGCCCACCCTTTTCCAATTTATTTTCATGTTGAAGTGGGTAGGAAGGGCGAATGAAATTATTGTCTTTATGAATGGTTTCATCCACACACAAGTATTCACCATACTGCCATGTCATGGCGGTACTGTCGCTGATATCCGTATCCGCTTGCGGGTTATACATCAGGTTAATTCCCGCCGTCATCCCCATGTGTTCGTCACTGTAAAACAATTGGTTTTCTTCAAACCAAAAGTTAATCCCTTCCTCAAAGGCGAGACGACACCAAAAATCAAAGGCGGATTCTCGCTTTTGGGTGGTGTAAATACGTTTGGGATGTAAGTCATCACGGTAAAACTTGCAGTCCGACTTCACATGCGCTTCATCCAGCAAGGTTTTTAATATGGTCGGTACGTTTTGATTTTGAAAAATTCGGCTATCTTGATTTAGGGTCATCACCCACATTTCTGGACGAATATCAAAGTGATACCACGTTTTTACGCCATCCGTATTCCCTTGAACCGCCCCTGCTAAAATGCCATTCACTTTACGGACTTGGGCACCATCACGCTTGACTGTTAAAGAAGAGGCGACGCCAAGGTGTTTCTGAAAATCAATAAACGGTAAGGCACTAACAGCACTAATCGAAAGGGAAAATAACGAAGACAACCCTTCCGTTAAATTAAATTCGGTAACTTGAAAAGTTTCATCAGGTAGCCCAGCAATTGAGCATGTAAACACCAAGCCACTTTCCAGACTTCCCATGCCTAGTGCATCTAACAATGCCCCGTGAGCGGCTTGTAATGCCTGACTTTCTGAAAAAGTTTGTCCACCACCAAGTTTTAATCCACCACCAAATCCACCGCCATGGATAAGCGGGTTATTGGCTACACTGTTCAATTGGGATGTCGCCTGAGTTGCCATAGATGCCGCTGTTGATACCAA
Source organism: Providencia sp. PROV109 (assembly GCF_033681625.1). Taxonomy (NCBI): domain Bacteria; kingdom Pseudomonadati; phylum Pseudomonadota; class Gammaproteobacteria; order Enterobacterales; family Morganellaceae; genus Providencia; species Providencia sp. PROV109. Next base: position 1,753,411 of record NZ_CP096320.1, on the reverse strand, counting down.
AGCCCCCCCTTGCTGGGCTAATGCTGCCGCTTTTTGTACTTTACTGGACACCAACTCATTGACTTTAGATTGCACTTTATTTTTAACTTGATTTACCGCTTCATCTTTGACAATAGAAACGGGGTCAATGGTGGTTTTTTTGGGGTCTTTGCTAAACATCACTAGTCTCCATGACAAAATGGATAAGAAGCGGGGAACGAAATAAAAGCGATGACGAGCCCAAAAGAGCCCGTCAAAAAGGTATTACGCTTCGAGCGGTGCGCGCCAGTCATCAGCACCCGATGTGCCTGCAACCGTGTGCTCCCAGTCCACTTTGCGGTAAGACAGAGAGACTTCGATTAACTGCGTGAAATCGGCTTTTGCCGGGTCTTGGCAGTGTGGCATTTGGCAGTCAATATTGACGATAGTCGCATCGGTTAACGTGGTGGTGAAGAAATGCTCTTGTTTACCTTCAACTGAGGTGCGGTACCATTTTAGTTCCACTTTCGGCAGCATTTCGCCAGAGGCTAAGGCGTTATACAGCAGTGGAACCGCTTTATTTAACGCCACGGTGAAACGGAACGGCTTGTGCGCACGTTGGCCTGAAGGCTGGCCGGATTGCGGGTCTGTCGGTACAGTCACAACGTGAGAAAATTCTTGCACCAGCATTTGGTCTTCATGACCTTGTACATAGATGTTACCCACAGAATCCGCAGTAAATGCACCGGCAGTGATGTTGCCTTGGGTTTTTCCTTCAATGGAAATATAGCATGGAGTTGGCATAGCGATATCCTTTATCAAGAATGACAAATTGAGTTAAGTAAATATAATTAACTGTTAATTTCCGTCATCTCAGCCAGTGCGCACGGTAAGATTTGAGTTAAGGATAATAAAAGCTTATGGATAGACTGTAAACCTAGCGGCCTTTTTGTATCTCCCTAGGATAAGTGACTTAGCGTAAACTGGTTGAAATATCGCTATATAATTTCAGAAAAACACTAAAAATGAATCATAACCGAATTATCATCGAACAAAAAATAGACCAAACTGCGATAAGCCCAGTAAGTTCTAATGTACATAGAAATAAACTATGTAACCAAATATTTCAATCGAAAAAGTAATTACAACAAATTGATTTTATTAAAATAGTTCCACAATCACCATACAAGTCTTGTAAGTTTAATTTTTCCTCCTTATTTTAATAGTGTATTAATCTGCATATATCTATTTTCTTGGTGGATAAATTCATATAAAATCAAACTAATTTCATTTAGCTCTGATAGAATCATTTTTTCATAGCGATAATAATTACATCATCTGTATCGTGTACGTATATTAGTTACGGTCAAGGCGTACAAGTCCAATAATAAATAACTAGACTGTACTTTGAGTATCTATCATGGTTTATGGTTATCAATCTGTTCCATAACAAACTGATATAATTTATCAAACTCGCCATCAGCTAAAACCCTCGCAGGGATAACAGTGCCTTCACCATCAGAAGCAAAAATAAACAGATACTCTTCCCTGATATAACATTCTTCTATATTTTGCCAAAATACCCTGACTAAGGTGCCCCTCGTCATATTGTCTATGTATTTCCTGTTAATTTTAACTTTGACTAGAGAATCAGGATCGCTATGTTCTTTTTCTTCATTTCTATATAAGTAATGCATTTCTATTCGAAAGGTTATATACAAGCATGCTAACGAGCTGACTAAGCCACAAAAAGAAAAAAGACCTAAGTTTTTTAAGCCAGAAAAACCATCTACAACTGAATAAGCCTTATACCCAATCATCAATAAGGCGATCCCCGATACAATCGATGCTATAGCTAATAAATTCCATAGATTAGTAAATAATCTGTATGGCATTTTTTCCTTATCTACAGTAACTGGCATTTGAATGAGTTTTCGTATTTTCTCTGCTTCCAATCTTGATGGTGAAAATTGAATTTGATAACGGCTTTTCATCAACTTTAATTCCTTAATTTATCATGAAGAATGAATACCAGAGTTGACTATACCTCTCTTCGTATTCATGCATTAGCTATGGTCAAGGTATTCCGTTAATCGGTAAGTCCGGTGGCTGTCTTTCTGAAACCGAAGAAGCCGAAGTGGAATATTTTGATAGGTGATCAAAATGAGCCAACTTGAGTAGTTGGCTCATTTGTTTTTATTACTTTGCTGATACTGACTGAAAATAATCTTTAACTCTAGAGGATTTAAAAAGAATATAAGTCAAGAAAATCATTATGATTGGTAATAATAATACACCTATAACACCGCCTGTTTTCTCTGCCATGCTTGAAAACCCATTTCCTTCGAGTGCGTTATTAATCCCTTTAAATGCAGAAAAAATTGACATTAGCGTTATGATTGACCATAGAATTTTCAATAAAGCTGCTCCAATTTTTTTCTTCATTAAAACTAAAACCACAGTTAAAACTTCTACTGTCGGTAATACAAGTTGATACAATGTCAACCCAATAATTAAGAACGCCCCATCAGAGCTACTCCAGACATCAACTGATGAACTTAATCTCAACATGCTAGAAACGTAAAAAAAAGCGCCAGTTATATGTATAAGCATGAAAAGGGAAAAAACAATTAATATAACCCATAGAGAAGCGGGCATTTTCATAACGACCTCCTGTGTCAAAGGTCGTTATGTTAATTTAACTTAAGTCAAGTGTCATTGTTTTGTTCAATGTCGCTTCTTGCGTATTTTTATGCCTATTGATACTCAACGATTTTTCAAATATATATCACTGACACGAAACCCAATAATTAAAATTAATATCAATCAGTTAAATTAAATCCATGACACCCCTGTCATTTCCCTTCATTTTTCTCTCGAAAAAAAGCCAAATAGCCGGACATAACCTGCCTGGTGAGGTTGTTATCGTGGTGTTCTCTTTTTCAAGCTAGGGAATAACACTGATGGCAACTTACCGATTAGATACCGATTTAGCGTTTTTACGTGAATGCAGTAATGAAAAACTGGGCTTGCTTGTGTCTGTACTGACTCATGACAGTATTGATTCACCGTTCATTGTCTAACATACGCCACCAGAGCAGCGTCCCTCGCTGTTCGGGGCTTTTATGTCCTCACACAAGCTATTGTGAAACGGCGTTTAACGGTTGGATAAATTCCAATAGCTAAAAGTTTCTCTTTACCATCGATTCGGTATATTAACCGCCAATATTTTCCGTCATTAGTTTGAACCGATAGATACAGCCCACCACCATCAGATAGTTTTTAGTCTTTTTCTTTAGGCTTACTGGAATCAATTTGCTTAACGGTTAGCTTCATTTGGGGGTACTCAAATCATGGGGTATAAATGTACCCCATATGTACCACCTGAAGGGGGGTAGTTTTCAATAGACGATAGTAGACGTTGGAATAATGGGATTTAGTTGGAATGCTTGTTTGCTTGTTTGTTTGTATAACTTAAGGGGATTGGAAGACTTTAGAAAATGTTGCTAGAAGTGAAGATGGCGGAGGAGGAGAGATTCGAACTCTCGGATGGTTTCCCATCGGCGGTTTTCAAGACCGCTGCCTTCAGCCGCTCGGCCACCCCTCCGCAATGACGTGCACTATAAACATCCTCTCATTGGATGTAAACCCCTAATTTGAACATTCGCTTTAAAAATATACGCCTTTCATACTGTTGGGTGAAAATATCGACATTCTAACGACTTTACTTGGGTTATATCTCGATTTTTGCTAAATTTACGTTCTAATTTTATTTGAGTTGAAAAGAGTATGTTGGTTTTTAATAATCAAGAGATAGAAACAGATGCGCAAGGTTACCTGCTTGATAGCCAACAATGGAGCGAAGAATTAATACCTTTGCTCGCGCAGCAAGAAGATATTGAAATTACCAATGAACACCTAGAGATTATCCGTTTCGTCAGGAACTTCTATTTGGAATTTAATACCTCACCTGCTATTCGCATGTTGGTTAAAGCAGTTTCTCAACAATTTGGCGAAGAAAAAGGCAATAGCCGCTATCTATACCGGCTATTTCCAAAAGGGCCAGCTAAGCAAGCCACTAAACTTGCTGGCCTGCCAAAACCGGTGAAATGTATTTAATTTTTCACTAATAGCGGACACTAAAGTCCGCTATTGGCTCGGTCTTCCAGTTTTCTGTGAAAAAATGGTCTACTTTTGCTCCCGGTGGTCCCCCAGCTTTTAGCCACTCATCAACAAATTCAATATCTTGCTCTGTTCCGTAAACGGCTAGCTTAACACTGCCATCATCTCGGTTACACACAAAACCTTTTATGCCGTTCTGATTAGCCCAATGATAGGTTTGGTAACGAAACCCAACCCCTTGAACACGACCATAAATATAAAAATATCGACCTGATGCAGTCATGTGAGCCTCCGTTGTCAGAGCATAATGTATTGATACCTTCTTTTTAACAGTTGTTTTTTATTCATTGAACAGATAATCTGCTAAATGAGGCACTGCTTTTCATAGTTGCGTATAAAGACAGTGTATTGCGTTATTAATAATTGTCCATATATTAGCTTGAAAACGCGTAGCACTGCCCATATATAGTTTGAAGTATAAGCAAGGCTTTTAGGAGGTCGCTATGATGATCACCAGTAAATATGGAATCGGGCAACAAGTTAGGCACAAACTTCTCGGCTACTTAGGCGTCGTTGTAGATGTTGACGCTGAGTATTCGCTCGAACAACCACATGATGATGATATTGCCGCTAACAGCACACTACGCGATCTACCTTGGTATCATGTTGTTATGGAAGATGACAATGGGGATGCAGTTCATACATATTTGGCTGAAGCTCAAATTACTTATGAAACCGTAGAAGACCATCCAGAACAACCATCAATGGATGAACTAGCGGAATCCATAAGGTCTCAGTTGCAAGCTCCTCGCCTTCGCAACTAACCTTCAATTATCTATATTGTTATTTATGAACGCAACCGTAAAGCAGCTCACTAGCTGCTTTACTTTTTAACGCTAGAAATACTTTATTTTTCAAGACCTAAAGCAGGTATTTCTTGTTTTGGACATTTATCCATAACAAACTGCAAACCAGCCTGCAAAGCGATTTGCTGTGCTTCTTCGCTAATCACTCCTTTTTGTAACCACAAAACTTTAGCTTTAATTTCCACGGCTTCTCTGGCCACTCCTACTGCAGCTTCTGCATTACGAAACACATCGACCATATCAATAGGCCCAGGTATATCACTAAGCTTTTCGTATACTAGCTGCCCTAACAAAGTTTGACCTGCCAATTTAGGGCTGACAGGAATAACGGTATAGCCTTGATGTAAAAGATATTCCATGACTTCATAACTCGGCCTATTTGCCTTATCACTCGCTCCCACTAAAGCGATTGTCCGGACACGCTTTAAAATTTCAGCAATTTCTTGATCTCTCATCAAAATATCTCCCAAAACCTATAAACTATTCATTAGCATTATGATATATGTTGTATATCTTTGCTCATTCAATTTTTAAAGATGTCTATCTCGCATCTTATTTAAGGGAACATCATGGAATCAACTACCCGTAAAATTACAGCCTCAAAAAATATTGCTTTGGTTGCCCATGACCACTGTAAACCTTCATTATTATCTTGGACTAAGAAAAATAATGAACGGCTTCAAGCTCACAATTTATACGCAACAGGAACTACAGGCAATTTAATCCACCAGCACACTGGGTTGCCTGTTACGAGTATGCTAAGTGGCCCAATGGGGGGAGACCAACAAATAGGCTCAATGATTGCGGAGCAAAAAATTGACCTATTAATTTTCTTCTGGGACCCTCTTAATGCTGTGCCTCATGACCCAGATGTTAAAGCACTACTACGTTTAGCCACCGTTTGGAATATTCCTGTCGCAACCAACTCTGCAACCGCAGATTTTTTAATCACCTCACCCTATTTTGATAATACGATAGACGTCGTTATTCCTGATTACGAAAGCTATTTAACCAAACGAACTAACTAATTCTATCTCTATTAAGCGCCAGAGTATTCTGGCACTTAATAGATCATAATATAGCTTTAAGGTTTCTTTTGTTTTGGAACGCCCAATTGCTTGAGTTCATCGACAAATTCTGACGGTTTTTCTGGGTGATAAAGCAACCAAACTTGCTGCTTAGCCCGTGTTAATGCGACATATAGCAAACGCCTTTCTTCTGCATGGTCAAAATCTTCGGGCTTAGGCAATAATGCTTGCTCAATAACTGATTCGCGCGCAGGCGCAGGGAAACCATCCTTTCCGCTATTCAGACCACAAATTATCACATGATCTGCTTGCTGCCCTTTTGATGCATGAATAGTCATAAACTGAATATTTAATTTTGGCCAACGAGTTTTGGCTTTATCTAAAATATTAGGTTTTAAATAATGGTAGCGGGCTAGTACTAATATCGTTTCATCATCAAGGACATAACCACTCATTTTATCCAATAAGCGTTCCAAGGCATCTTCATAAAGAAGAATAACAGATTTTTTATTCCCTTTAGTTAAACTATTCAATGGCTTATCTAACTGCATAGGGTTTTGTAAAATAAACTGATTTGCAACCTCACCAATGCGTTGGTTAAAACGATAAGTCGTGTCTAAAGCGCAAAGTTCCCCAATACCAAAGTTATGTTCAAACGATGTCGTTAAGTCTAATTCTGCACCACTAAACCGGTAAATGGCTTGCCAATCATCTCCAACCGCAAATAATGTGGTTTGCTTATTCTGCTGACGTAGTGCTTGCAGTAACTTCGCCCTGAGAGGTGAAATATCTTGAAACTCATCAACTAAAATATGTTTCCATGGGCTAATAAAACGTCCTTTTTCTAAAATATTAATGGCTTGATGAATTAATCCAGAAAAATCAATTGCACCTTCATCTTTCAAAGCGCTTTTCCATACTTTCAATAGCGGCGCCATTAAACGAATACGTTTTTGAAAAAGATCTCTTATTTCTTCCGACGTATTATCAATCATGTCCTTCTGGCTACCGCCATGCATACGCATTAAACTTAGCCAACGGTCTAAACGGGCAGTGACTTTAGTGCTAATTTTTTCGTCTTTCCAGAATTCACCGTCTGGAATTTCCCATTGCAACTCTTCAGAAAGCCATTCTCGCCATCCTTTTGCCTGCGCTTTCTTTGCTGAACATTGTTCTCGCCATTCGTTTAATAACAGTGTTTGTCGTTTTTGAGTGTCTGTTTCTAACTCGCTAATCACTGGCGATTTTTTGCTACCTTCACGAATGATATGTAGAGCAAGCGCATGGAAAGTTTTAGCTTCAATATCTTGTTGTAAACGTAAATGAATACGCTCATTCATTTCATCTGCAGCTTTACGGCCAAAAGCCAACAAAAGAATTTGTTCTGGTTTTGCCAAACCTCGCAAGATTAGCCAACCCGCTCTTGCAACTAGGACTGATGTTTTACCACTTCCAGCCCCCGCCAGTACTAATACATTATCCTCACCATTAATCACAGATAAGGACTGTGAATAATTGAGTGGTGATGTTTCTACTTGCTGGAAAAAATCGTGATAACGAACTAATACAGACTCACACCAGTGATCGTTAATTTGTTTTCGGCATTCTTGACCGCTATTCAGCCAATTCAGACATTCGTGATATTGTGCTGCACAATTTTCATATAATGAAATGCGCACCAAAGGCATAGGCAGAGACGAAAAGTTTTGTGATATTTTATCTTTTATTTCAGATAGATGACGTAATGTTAGCCACCTGTCTTGTTGTGTCAATTGTTCAATCGAATTAACTAATTCAGTCAATACACTAGCACTGACTTGACTCATTTCAGTGCTCCATTGTTGCCATTTTTCATTCAAATAATGGTAAAAGCGCTGAGTTTGCTTCCATTCAGTACCATGTAAACGAACAACTTGTTCATTCACAATTTCAAATTCTAACTCCCCCCAAACAATCCCTCTCTTACAACGAAGATCGATAAGTTCATTAAATGGGATAAGATATTGGTGGTTTTCACCACTCACTTCAATACCTGCGTTGAGTAAGCGAACCCGATTGTAGGGATGCTGAGCCAGACGCTGTCCAATCTGTGTTGATTTCAGTTCCATACGTCCTGCACCTGAGAAAATCAATGACAAAAATACGGTTGGCTTGATTCCAAACGGTTTTTTATTCCTTGCAAACAAGCTATCCTATATAGATTAGGGCTTGTCTTACCTTTGAGGTACTTTGTGTTAACACTGCTTACCAGTTATCGTCGTGTGCTATATAACAGCCATTTTTTATATTATATCCGAATATTTATAGCCCTGACAGGCGCAACCTTAGTGCCGTGGTTGTTAAACCAAGAGCCTAAAATCACCATCCCACTGACATTGGGTGTGGTTGCTGCAGCACTAACTGACTTAGATGATAGGCTAACTGGCAGAATAAAAAATTTAATTATTACACTTTTTTGTTTTTTTATTGCATCAGTTTCTATTGAACTACTTTTTCCCTATCCTTTATTTTTCTTTTTTGGCCTCGCATTTTCTACCTGTGGCTTTATTCTTCTTGGCGCTTTAGGGCAGCGATACGCAACCATCGCATTTGGTGCGCTGTTAATTGCCATTTATACCATGCTCGGCGTACCCATTTTTGATACTTGGTACCAACAACCCACATTATTACTCACAGGGGCAATTTGGTATAATATTTTAACCTTGATTGGGCATATCTTATTTCCTGTTAGGCCATTACAAGATGCAATTACCCAATGCTATCAGCAACTTTCAGCTTATCTAGATGCAAAAGCCAACTTATTTGACCCTGACTTAGAAGATGACTACCAACGCTCAGTTTATGATTTAGCATTAGTAAACAGTCATTTGGTCAGTACCATGAACCAAGCAAAAATTGCATTACTGAGTCGGTTAAAAGGAGACCGGGGGCAAAAAGGTACCCGAAATTCGCTACAATACTATTTTGTTGCCCAAGATATTCACGAACGAGCGAGTTCGTCTCATATTCAATATCAACAACTTAGCCGTACTTTACGTCATTGTGATATTTTATTTCGTTTCCAACGCCTATTAACTATGCAAGCGAGAGCCTGCCAGCAAGTTGCTCAATCTGTTTTATGGCGTAAACAATACCAACATAACCCTCGTTTTGAGCGTACTTTCACTTACATTGAAAAATCGCTACAGCTACTAAAACAGCAATCGCCTGAGCTTCATGAAATTAAGGCCCTATATAACTTACTTAAAAACTTAAAAGGAATTGACGTCCAACTGAAAGGCCTAAGCCTTGAGCAGAGTTCATGGCAGCAAAATAATAAGCAAATAGAACAGTTATCTGACGAATCGTTATCAGGTATTAGTGATATTATTTCGCGAGTTAAGCACCATTTAACACCAAAATCCTCTTTATTTCGCCATGCAGTAAGAATGTCAATTCTCCTTTGTACTGGCTATATCATCATACAACTATTTGATATGGAAAGAGGATATTGGATATTACTCACGAGTTTATTTGTATGCCAACCAAACTACAGTGCCACTAAACGGCGCTTAGCCCTTCGCATAATAGGAACTATCGTTGGTATTCTTATTGGCTTACCTTTGCTGAATTTAATCCCTTCAATGGAAGGGCAACTTACGCTAATCGTTATTTCTGGTTTACTGTTTTTTATGTTTCGCAGTAGTCAATATGCCCAAGCAACATTATTTATCACACTTCTCGTTTTGTTTTGTTTTAACCTACTGGGCGAGGGGTTTGATGTTGCACTTCCACGGATCATTGACACATTAATTGGTTGTTTTATTGCATTACTTGCAGTGAGTTTTATTTGGCCAGACTGGAAGTTCCGCCAACTTCCCCAAGTCATTCAAAAAACAATGGACAGCAACTGTCGCTATTTAGATGCTATTTTACAACAATACTACCAAGGTAAAGACAACCGCCTTGAGTACCGAATTGCACGTAGAGATGCACATAATAATGATGCAGAGTTCGCTTCTATTGTGTCCAATATGGCTTCTGACCCCAAGTCTTATCGAATCACCCAAGAACAAGCTTTTCGCCTACTCTGCTTAAACCATACCTTACTCAGTTATATTTCTGCATTAGGCGCACATCGTGAAAAAATGCAAAATGAAGGTAACCTTTCATTACTCAACGACGCAATTTGCTATGTTGAATCGTCGTTACAAATCACCATCATTGACCCACTCGTTATTGATGAAAAATCAGATAAGCTTCGCCATAGTTTATTAAACCGAATAGATAACATTTCAACTAGTGATGACGAAAAAACGTTACTTATCATGGAACAAACTAAGTTATTACTCGAATTAATCCCTGAGATAAAACAGATAATTCGAACCATTAGTGCGTCATAAATATACCGATGAGCGGGTATTAAAATCCTAAATACCCGCCCATTTCATATCGCGTAATGTAATATTAATTCTAATAATAACAGTCGCTTTCCGCAGGTTTAGGCTGACGTCAACTCAAAACTATTATACCAAGCAATTAACTCTTGTTTGATATCCTTGGGTAAAACAGCACTATGACACCCTTCTATTGCAGCAGCTAAGCCAATGAGTAACTTAATACTTGGGTTATTCCTACCATGTTTTTTTAGCTTCATAAAACAAGCCTTTGCCCCCATCATACGCAGCTCATCAACATGCGATACCCCGATTTTCCCTAGTGCGCGCTCAACCGACATATTCATATTAGGCAAATCTTTTATACGCATAGTCATTGATTGCTTTTGTTTTAATTCCTCGATAGCTGAACGGTACGCCAACTCAATATATTGGAGAAACAAGGACTCGTCATGCCAAACTTGTTCCGAAAGTAGATAGTAGCGCATTTCTAATGGAATGCCTTTTTTACTATAAACTAACCGATTAAACCCTAACGCTTCAAAGTGACTTCTTGCCACTAAGCAGCCACGCAAATAAAAACAACCATCGAGTACCAACCCTACAATGGCATCATCGACTAATAGACAAAATCCACCAAAATGATTTTTACGTTTTAGCTCGCCAAACTGACTTAACAAACGAGATAAATAAAAAATTTTTTCTTCTTCTAACAACATTACCAAACTCCTTTTTGGGTATGCTCAATTTTCATCCTTGAGAAAAATAATTTTATAACTTCTTTTTTTACAGATAATTACGCATAACTAATTTTGAGAGCTTCCATAAAAAATGCCAAGAAGAATGCAGAAAAAAACAACAAAGTTGCGAAGCGCTTTGAAAAAATAGTCTTGATATTGGATGGATATACAGTTACTGTATGTTTATACAGCATTGTAACGAGGTAAATTATGAGCATCTATTCTTGGAACAACTCAACAGAACATTCTCTTAATAATTACGCACAATCAATCCCTGCGACAGGGCTTACTAACAGCTCTATGCAACAAGGTATGGTGAGCGAGCTTGTTTACGATGAAAAACACCCTATTATGGATTACATTTTGTTGCCAATGCTTCGCCAGTTTGGGGTTCAATCACGCTGGTTACTCTGGTTAAGCCCTAATAAGAAACTCAGTAAGCACTGGTTAGAACAATCAGGAATACCAACTCATAAGGTTATGCAATTAAACCATATGGAAGATATCACTACGATTGGCGCCATGGAAAAAGCACTAAGAAGTGGTAATTACAGTGTGGTTTTAGGGTGGCTACCTGAAATAAGCGAGCAAGATTTTGTTCGCTTGCAATACGCAGCTCAAGAAGGCCGTTCTATCGGTTTAATTATGCGCCCACAGAAAACGTTTAATATGATTAATACACTAGCAGGACAGCCAAACCACTTAAAAATTCATTCAAATCATTACCACTAGCCAAGATTAAGAATTTTCTTACTAAATTTAACCTTTAGAAATATTTTCCTCTAAAGTTAAATTAAATGTATTGTAGATCAATCAGATAGATAAAAAATAATCATTACAGAAAATATACATATCTCTCTGATTTATACACTAAAAAAATACTTTTTTTAACGATTATTGCTCACTCTACTTGTATCTTTTTAAGTTCGTTGTAGACTTTAGCTTGTTCGGCTTATGGCATTATTTTTTTACTTTTATTATTTTTTTGTAGATAATGTCTGCGAAACCTAGCAAGTAAATTAAACCAATGGCATATAATAAGGCTCAGCGAAGCCAAGCCAATATTGGATGATAACGAGGCGTAAAAATGAAAAAAACAGCTATCGCAGTAGCAGTGGCAGTAGCAGCTTTTGCAACCGTTGCACAAGCAGCTCCAAAAGATAACACTTGGTATACCGGTGCTAAATTAGGTTGGTCTCACTATGAAGACACTAGCCTGAATCCAGCAAAAACTGGTACAGACTATGCAGGTTGGGGCACTGTTGGTAACAGCACTGACCGTGACACAATCGGTGCAGGTGCCTACGCTGGTTACCAATATAACCAATACTTAGGCTTCGAGCTTGGCTATGATTGGTTCGGTAAAATGAAATACAAAGGCGCTGGTAACAGCGGTGACCTGAAATCTATGGGTGTTTCATTAACTACCAAATTAAGCTATCCAATCATGGATGACTTAGATGTTTACACTCGTTTAGGTGGTATGGTTTACCGTACAGAAGCTAAAGCTCACCAAAATGGCCAACGTTTCAAAGAAACTGACACTGGCGTTGCACCTGTATACGCATTAGGTCTTGAGTATGCAATCACTCCAGAGTGGGCTACTCGTTTAGACTACCAGTGGGTTAGCAACTTAGGTGATAAAGACAACATCGGTACTCGTCCAGACAACGGCATGCTGAGCGTTGGTGTTGCATACCGTTTCGGTCAAGCTGATGCTCCAGTTGTTGCTCCAGCTCCAGTTGTTGAGCCAGCAGCTCCAGTTGTTGAAAACAAACGTTTCACACTGCGTTCAGACGTTCTGTTTAACTTCAACAAAGCATCTCTGAAACCAGAAGGTCAGCAAGCTCTGAATGAACTGTACAACGAACTGAGCAGCATCGACCCAACTCAAGGTCGCGTACTGGTAGTTGGTTTCACTGACCGTATCGGTTCACAAAACTACAACCTGCCTCTGTCACAGAAACGTGCTCAGTCAGTAGTTGACTACTTAGTATCTAAAGGCGTTCCAGCTAGCGCAATCGCTGCAGAAGGCCGTGGTAAAGAAGATCCAGTAACTGGTAACAAATGTGACAACGTTAAAGGCCGTGCAGCTCTGATCGAGTGTTTAGCGCCAGACCGTCGCGTTGAAATCGAAATCCAAGGTACAACTGAAGTTGTAACTCAGCCAGGTGCTTAATTCTTAGCCCTAGTTTGAATTTCGAACTGAAATACAAAAACCCCAATTAATATTGGGGTTTTTTATTACTAAAAATAATAGACACGATACAAAAATTCATTTTTAAAATTAAACTTCCCGCAATCATGTCATATAGCTTGAATTACCAGCACGGATCCTCACAGATCTTCTTTAATTATCTTTTCCCCTTTGGTGTTCCAAGGATCGCTTGCAAATCTTGTTTTAATGAGCTCATTTGGCTTTCATATTTATCTTTGTGTTCCGCATCTTCAATCAACTGAATAATAGTTTCAGACAACGTTTTATTACGCTTCACGGCAAGATTAGACAAACGCTGCCATACTGAAAAATTTAAATCTATTGATTTCTTACGTGTATGTGGATGCTCGGCATTAAAATGACGCTTACGCCTCGCCCGAATACTCTGTTTCATTCGGTTATCAAGCTCTGGGTTCATATGCTGAGTGATCCACTTTAGTACATCAACCGGTCTATTTTCCATTTTTAGCAGCAAGTCTATGGCTTCTTTTTCTGCGCTTCTTTCTATATAGCGGGTAATTGCTTCGCCACCTCTTGCTTTATTGACGAGGTATTCCCATTTCCAGCCACATTCAAGATTTTCAAGCTGCTGATATTTCATAATTTTTCCTGAAGAAAATTGAACCTATTTTTATATTAGCAAGATTATAAACAAAATACTCATGCAGATATTCGATTTAGTGGAATATTCACTTTTTCAATAAAGAAGGTAAGCCTACCTTGTAAAAATAGTGTACAATCCGCCCCTATCTGTTAACAAATTAATAAAACTGCATGTCCACATTTGAATACATACTCGTCATCTATGGGATTGGCGGTGTATGCGCAATGCTATTTACCCTACTCGTAACAAAAGATCCAAACTTTTTTATGCGCCTACTGAGCGCCATACTTATTGGCTTAACTTGGCCAATGACACTACCCATTGTATTTATGTTTTCGTTATTCTAGTCGATAATTCAACAATTATTGCTGCAAGATTGCCTATCAAAGGCTAATATAACAAGCTTGCCCATTGGGTAATGAATTAGCCTGAAATTTGTTTATAAAACAAACAATGCTATTTAGCAAATTTATTAAATAAACCTTTTTCAGGCATATACGCCCAGCTTACTGGCAGGCATTTTATTTATAACTCTATTAATAGCAGATAATTATAGTGATCAGTCAAGAACTAACATGGCAAGGCCTAATTCCTAACTTATCGTCATTTCAGACGAAATTTGTATCTTCAGAAACGTTGACCCCTGCAATTTTATCAGACATTCAGCCTAGGCTATCTGATGGCATACAACATTTTGTTGATGAATTTGCCCAAACGCGCTTTATGTTTATCAAGTCTGATGAAAGTGAGACATATCTTAGCCTTTATGCTAATGCAATTACCCCATTACTGGCAGAGATAAATACTATTGATGGTGACTATCAATTATCTGAAGATAACCGCGTTTTCCAGTGGGAAAATGGTGTTACAAGCCGTTTTTCTTCTCGTGATAAAATCGCTTACCGTAATTGGATAGAACCCGAACAATTATTTGGCTATGTTACCCCTTCCTTGAATTTAGTCCCAGGCTTACTTCACCAAATCAATGGTGGCATATTAGTTATCGCTGCTAGCACATTAATTAATCAACCTTTAATGTGGGCTCGCCTAAAAAATATGGTTAACCGTCAACAGCTTGAATGGCTACCTTATTCGGATAATCAACCTTTACCCATTGAAATTAAGCCACAGCCTTTAGAACTTAAAGTCATAATTGTTGGTGACCGACTCGCTCTAGAAGAATTTGAATTTACATCACCAGAGCTATTTAGCTGCGCTATTTATGGCGAATATGAGCCTGTTATGTTCTTCGAAGATGAAGAACAATTGACCTTATGGATGCGTTATATTAAATCCATTATTGATTCAAATAAATTACCGAATATTTCCCCTGATGGGTGGCTTCCTTTTATCCAACAAGCTGTACGTTACTGTGAGGATAAATTTAATCTTCCTCTTGATAATCTTTGGTTAGTTCGCTCCCTTGTAGATGCCAGCCATTACCATGTCAACCATTTGCTCACTCAAGAGTCATTTAATCAAGCTAACGAAAATCGCCAATGGCGCCATAGTTTCCTAGCAGAACGTACTCAAGATGATATTTTGCAAGAACAGATCTTTGTTAAAACCGAAGGCGAAGTTATCGGCCAAGTTAATGGTTTATCTGTTTTGCAATACCCGGGGCACCCTGACGCTATTGGTGAACCTTCTCGAATTACCTGTGTCGCCCATTTAGGTGATGGCGAATTCACTGACGTAGAACGCAAAGCAGAGTTAGGTGGTAATATCCATGCCAAAGGCATGATGATCATGCAAGCCTATTTAAATTACGAGCTTAAATTAGAGCAACCTCAACCTTTCTCAGCCTCTATCGTCTTTGAGCAATCTTATGGTGAAGTTGATGGTGATAGCGCATCACTCGCAGAGCTGTGCGCTTTAATTAGTGCATTAGCACTACAGCCTATTGACCAGCAAATTGCTATCACTGGTGCGGTTGACCAATTTGGCTATGTCCAACCTATTGGTGGGGTGAATGAGAAAATTGAAGGTTTCTTTGATATCTGTGAAAAACGCGGGTTAACTGGCAACCAAGGTGTCATCATCCCAATGGCAAATGTCCGCCATTTATGCACCAAATCTGCTGTCGTTGAAGCCGTAAAAGAAGGCCAATTCCATATTTGGCCCGTTGAACATGTCGCCCAAGCCATTACTTTACTCACTAAACAACCTTACTTTGAACAGCAAGCTGAAGAGGAAAATATACACCTGTTAGCTTTAATTCAAGAACGCATTAATCAAGCAAATTCACCGGATAAGGCTAGACTTCCTTGGTTCTTAAAATGGATGAGTTAAGTAAAGATTGCGTAAAAAATAGCAGATCGGAGTTGTTCAGCGTACAAGTGTAAGCTATCCTGTAGCCCTACACATAATAAAGGCTATCTTAAGAACATGGTTGATAAACGCGGATCCTACACAAAAGATGATTTAATTGCTTCTGGTAAAGGCGAATTATTTGGAGAAAATGGTCCTCCACTGCCATCAGGAAACATGTTGATGATGGATCGCATCGTCAGTATGACTGAAGATGGTGGCACATTTAATAAAGGTTATGTGGAAGCTGAACTGGATATTAATCCAGACCTTTGGTTCTTTGGCTGCCACTTTACAAACGACCCTGTCATGCCTGGCTGTTTAGGCCTAGATGCAATGTGGCAGTTAGTTGGCTTCTATCTTGGCTGGCTTGGCGGTGAAGGAAAAGGACGTGCTTTAGGCGTTGGCGAAGTTAAATTTACAGGCCAAGTCCTCCCTACTGCGAAGAAAGTCACTTACCGCATCAGCTTTAAACGCGTGATCAACCGTAAGCTGATCATGGGGTTAGCAGACGGTGAAGTCTTAGTTGATGGTAAATTAATTTATACTGCAACAGACTTAAAAGTGGGTCTTTTTAAAGACACGAGCGCATTCTAAGCTTTGAAATGCAAACCTCCGCAATGGCGGAGGTTCTTAAATTGATTGATATCTTTAACTTAAAAACCCGAAAATACTCAAATAAACGAGTACAGGCTATTTAACCTAAAAGATTAAAAGAATGTGGGGGTTACACTACCGCTATGGTTCGATCCTCCATCGCCTTTCGCCAACCACCTAGCCAATGCGACCGAGCATCTACTGCTTGATATGGGCATAGTTCTTTAGAGCGCCCTGCTAAACCTGCTTGATAACCTCTTGATAAAGCTCTTTCTAAACGGTCTCGCTTCTGTCTTTTCATGCCTTACTTCCCTCATCATTTAAATGGAAAAGAAAACAGCACCTACTATTTTTTAATAGGCACACTATAGAAATAGCGCCCGTTGATAAAAAAATCAAGTAAAGATTTTCATATATTTGTCATAAATAGCATAAATGTGACTTGTATGTGGCAATTAATATAATCTATTGATTTTAATCATAAATAAAAATATCCTTTTATTTATCATCATATTAGAGAACAAAAGAATTTATCATTCACTAATATATAAATTAAAAAAATATCTATATTTAATAAAAATAATAATGCACCTAAAATATATAAACCATATATATTAAAGGTGCATTTAATATAAAATACTTAGGTAATAACTAGTATTTATCTATCTCTTTCGCAATACTCTCAGCCACTTGCTGCCAGCCCATCGATAACGTACGGACCAACTCCGGGTAACCATCTTCATTTTGATCTAATTGCACATCAAAATTACGGCGGATCACGTTGTTATTATGAGAGTAAGTCCAAAAGCCTTGAACTAATACTTTACCGTCATACCGCCCATTAAAGGCCGTTAAAGTGATATCGAGCGTATCCGGCGAGTTCTGTAATGGCTGCAAAGAAACTAGTTTTTCAGGTAATGCCGCAGATAATTCTCTCACCATCGACTGCCCAAGCTGTTGTTCTAATGGGCTAGCCCATAAGTGTGTACTCGCATTGGTATAACTGACATCTGTCGTTTGGTAAGTAATACCATTTGACGTCAATACATCCGATAACATGATGCGCTGTAACCATACTTGGCCTTTATCCATCACCTCTGCAGATTGTGTCTGAGGAGTTTTCATTGGCAATTGATAGTACTTTTTCTCAGGAGTACTACTACAAGCCGCCAATAATAAAACAAATATCGATAATAAATATCTCATTATTTTTTCACTCCTTTAGGCTCAACATCCTTCGTTGGCTCAGCTTCAAAAACTAATGCGTTACTCTTATTATTTAAAGTACGTAAAAGTGGCTGAACTTCTCTCAATACTTGGTCTAAACGCTGCATGTTATCCACCATTTTATTATAGGCTGGTGAACCAGGTTGGAAACCTTGCATTGCACGGTTCATTTCTTGCAGTGTTTTTTGCAAGTCATGAGGTAAATTTTGGAACTCTTTACTCGCCATCACTTTGTTGAGCTGTGCCAACATGGCATTAGCTTCTTTAACAACTTTCTGCCCTTCTGCCAATGTTTGTGTGGTTTGATTAAGCATTGGTTCAATTGGCATATTGTTAATTTTATCCAACACTGCAATGACTTTTTGTTGAATTTGCGCTAACCCTGCACTGGTTGTCGGGATAATTTTATAGCCAGCAACTACAGTTGGGCCTTTATAAGGCTCTGCATTTTGCACAAAATCCAAATCAACAAATAATGCGCCAGTTAGCAAGTTTCCTGATTTTAATGATGCCCTTAAGCCATCTTTCAAGGCTAAATTTAATTCATTTTTCAAATTAAAATTCTTACCGACATCTTTAGAGAAACGCTCTGGCTCAATGTGAATCAAAACCGGAATTCTAAAGTCATTATCCAGTGATTGGTCTAAACCTTCCGTATAAAAAGGCACTTGTGCAACGGTACCTAAACGAATACCACGGAACTCTACTGGCGCTCCGGGTTGCAGGCCTCGCACTGAGTCTGAGAAAAACAAAACAAAATCTTGATACTGCGTATACAAGGAATTTTGAATACTACTTTGGTTATCAAACAGTTGGAATTCAGTATTTTCCTTCACATTTGCACCTGGAACCCACCCTGTTGGAACATCAAAACTCACACCACCGGTCAGTAATGTGGCTATTGAGCCCATTTCAACGTGAACTCCTTGGGATGACATATCAAAAGCAATGCCGCTGTCTTTCCAGAAACGTACATTTGAACTAATCAATTTGTCATAAGGCGCATTGATAAATAATTGGTAGCGCATATCACGCTTGTCCATATCAAAGTCACTGGTTTCAACAGAACCAACTCGGTAACCACGGAATAATACTGGGTCACCTGGGTTTAGTTGCCCTGCCTTATCGCTCACCAATACAACACGAATTCCCTTAGCATCTGGTGATGCAAGAGGCGGAGTATCCAATAAGGTGAACTCGAAATGTTCTTTTGCCGCTAACCCCGGTTGAAGCTCAATGTAAGCACCTGAAAGTAATGTGCCAAGCCCAGTGACGCCATCACGCCCAATTGTCGGTTTTACAATCCAAAACGCGGAATCGGTACGCAACAATTCTTTCATTTCATTATTCAAGCGCGCTTTAATAATCACTCGACTAAAGTTGTCATCAAGTGTCACGCTTTCTACAACGCCAATATCAACGCTGCGACTTTTAATTTTCGTTTTACCCGCTTCTATTCCTTCAGCATTGTAAGTGATTAATGTCACTTCAGGGCCTTGGTTGCTAAAGTGGTAAAATAAAACCCAAGCACCAAGCAAGAGCGTCACTATTGGGATCACCCATACAGGCGACCAACTTTTTAGCTTGCTAATTTTGGCATTGGCCTGCGGTGTTTCTTTTTCAGTCACCCGATGACTCCTTCTTGTTCAACAGTATTTACTGCATTTTTTCTTTCACAGCGATCCCAAGTTAATCTAGGGTCAAAGGTCATCGCTGCAAACATTGTGAGAATAACAACCACACCAAAGAAAATAATCCCCATAGCAGGGACAATATTCATCAACTGCCCCATTTGAACCAAAGAGGCTAAAATAGTGATAACAAATACATCTATCATTGACCAACGACCAACATATTCCACCAACTCATAAATAAAATGCATACGATGTGGGTCACGATTACCGTACCCCTTGGAATCTAGGCAAAGCCATGCAATTCCTATCATTTTCAATGTAGGCACCATAATACTGGCCACAAAAATCACCATGGCAACAGGGTATGACCCGTCTTCCCACAACAAAATGACTCCGTCAATAATGGTCGAGTTTAATGCGGTTCCCAACGTATTTGTGGTCATCATTGGTAGTACGTTAGCAGGGATATACAACATAATTGATGTCACTAAAAGTGCCAAAGTCCATTGTAAACTTTGGTTTTTCCGTACACTACCATGGGAGTGACAACGTGGGCATTTTGATTGTTCGGCAGGTAAAATCGCCGTACACACAAGACATAAACGTACATCTTGTTTAATACCCGTCTGGCCCACGATTAACGGCTTATCTAATTTCGGAGCCGCTTCAATTCGGTTCCATAGCCAGTGACGATCTAAGCATTGAAAAGCCCTTACTTGCAGCATGCAGTACGCGCAATAAGGTAAAAAGCTTAACCCGATGCCAATATCGCCGTAAGCTATCAATTTAACAAAACTGACTAAGACCCCCGCTAGAAAGATCTCAGCCATACACCACGCTTTCATTTGGAACAGTATACGGGTGATCACCACTTTAATACCTTTAGGAATATGAACTTGCAACCCTAAAAGGATAATGGTGACCATACAAAATGCAGGAATAATCAATGAAAAGAATAGAAAAAATAGTGCCAGACCGCTATAACGCGTGGTTGCTATAATTTCAATGATTTGGAATAGTGAAATTTCATTTTCAATCCCTGCGGCGCCCATCTTAACAAAAGGGAACAAGCAGGCAACAAACAGCATAATTAATGCACTGAATGCATATGCTGCCGGCTGCTTATACGGATATCGCCACTTTGAGACCAATGTGGTTTCGCAGCGTGGACACGTTGCCTTGCTCCCTTGTTCCAACTCAGGAACTGCAACCAACATGTCACACTGAGGACAAAGCACATGTTCATGAGACGCATGGTTGCACAAAGTGTATTTGCTCCTTTAATTAAAACGTAATTAGCCGTTCTTCAGCAATTCAAGCTCTTGCCAACGGTCAAATGCTTGCTCTAGTTCAGCTTCTTTTGCTGCTAGCTGACTCAGCGTTTTTTCTGTTACATCATGTGGTTGATTGAAAAAATCGGCATCACCAACTTGAGTTTGCAATGTTTCAATTTCACTTTCAAGTTGTTCCAATTTTGCTGGCAATTGTTCCAATTCACGTAATAAATTGTAACTGAGCTTATTTGAACGTTTTACCGTTTCTTTCGGTTTCGTCTGTTTATCTTGGGCAGTCACTTTACCCGTTTGTTCTGCTTTCAAACTCACTGTTTGTGCTTTTTGCTGCTGAGCATCGTAATATCCGCCCGCAAAACGCTTAATAACCCCATTACCTTCGAAGATCCAACATTCTGTCACACTGTTATCAACAAACTCTCGGTCATGGCTAACCAATAAAACCGTTCCTTGGTAACCATCAACTAGCTCTTCGAGTAACTCTAAGGTTTCGACATCAAGGTCGTTAGTCGGTTCATCGAGGATCAATAAGTTACTTGGTTTTAGGAATAAACGCGCAAGCAACAAGCGGTTACGCTCACCACCAGAAAGCGCCCGAACAGGAGTCATCGCACGTTTTGGTGGAAACATAAAGTCTTGTAAGTAGCCTAAAACATGGCGTGGCTTGCCATTGACCATGACTTCTTGTTTGCCTTCCGCCAAGTTATCCATCACGGTTTTATCTGGGTCCAATGCCGCACGGTGCTGGTCGAAATAAGCAACTTCCAACTTAGTCCCACAATGAACTCGTCCGCTATCTGCTTGTAAATCTCCTAGCATTAAGCGCAATAATGTTGTTTTACCACAACCGTTTGGCCCAACTAGCGCAATTTTATCGCCACGTAATACTTGAGCTGAAAAATCTTTTACCAGTACTTTATTATCAATCTGGTAATTCACATTTTCCATTTCGAACACAATTTTGCCAGAACGGGCTGCTTCACCCACTTGCATTTTCGCTGTGCCCATCACTTCACGACGCTCTGAACGCTCTACGCGTAGCGCTTTCAGCGCACGAACACGACCTTCGTTACGAGTACGTCGCGCTTTAATACCTTGGCGGATCCACGTCTCTTCTTGGGCTAATTTACGGTCGAATTCTGCATTTTGCATCTCTTCAACACGCAATGCTTCTTCTTTATTCACCAAGTAGTCATCATAATTACCCGGCCAAGAAGACAGCTGCCCACGGTCTAAATCAATAATACGTGTTGCCATATTACGGATAAACGAACGGTCATGGGAGATAAATACGATGCTGCCTTGGAAATCTTTTAGGAAGTTTTCCAGCCAAAGAATTGTTTCTATATCTAAGTGGTTGGTTGGCTCATCTAAAAATAGTACTCGTGGGTTACTCACTAACGCACGGCCCAAAGCTGCTTTACGAAGCCAACCCCCTGATAGTGAAGACAGTTCTGCATCCGCAGGTAAACCGAGTTTTTTCAGCACATCACTGATACGAGAGTCCAGCAACCATAAATTGCGGTTATCTAACACCTCTTGCAATTCAGCCAATTTATTTAGATTTTTTTCACTCGGGTCGGTTTCGACCTCTTTTGCAACATGGTGATAATCTTTGAGGTACTGAGCCTGTTCTGCAACACCTTCAGCCACAAAATCAAAAATAGTGCCTTCAATATTACGCGGTGGGTCTTGCTGCAAGCGTGCAACAACTAAATCTTGCTCATAAACCAATTGGCCATCATCTAACGGCTGTTCTTTCGTTAACACACGCATTAACGTTGATTTACCCGCACCATTGCGACCAACCAAACATACACGTTCGTTATCTTCGATATGAATTTCTGTATTATCCAGTAATGGGGCATCACTAAACGAAAGATATGCACCCGACAAATTAATTAAAGCCATTGATTCTATCCTTACTCTGCGTGGCTAATTAGCCAGCAGTTATGTATTTGGCGGTTACGAGCAAAATCTTCTGACAGTGTTTTAGCTGTGATTTCTTGTGCTTGTAATCCTAATTCTTTAATTGCTTCAAGATCCATTTTGAAACCGCGTTTGTTATTAGAAAACATTACGGTTCCACCACGGCGTAATAACCGCTTTAGGTGGGTAATCAATTGGATATGATCTCGTTGTACGTCAAACGTACCATCCATGCGTTTTGAATTTGAGAATGTTGGGGGATCAATAAAGATCAAATCAAATTGTTCCCGGCTATTCGCCAGCCAACTCAAGCAATCCGCTTGAATTAAACGATGTTGGCGACCTGTTAGCCCATTCGCTTGTAGGTTTTTCTCAGCCCACTCAAGATAAGTGCGTGACATATCTACGGAAGTGGTGCTTTTCGCGCCGCCAAGCCCTGCATGCACAGTGGCAGTGCCGGTGTAACAGAACAAATTTAAGAAATCTGCATCTTTACTCATCTGGCCTAACATTTTACGGGCAATACGATGGTCAAGAAATAACCCTGTATCCAGATAGTCCGTCAAATTCACCAACATTTTCGCATTGTATTCTTGCACTAAAAAGAAATCGTCTTTTTGCGCTAATTTCTCATACTGCTGCTTGCCTTTTTGGCGCTGGCGCGTTTTTAACACTAGCTGATTCGATGTCAGTTCTAGCACATTCATTGTTGCAGTGATCACATCAAATAGGCGTTGACGAGCTTTGCGTTCATCAACAGTTTTCGGTGGCGCGTATTCTTGGATAACCACTTTGTCGCCATAAATATCAACCGCAACATTGTATTCAGGTAAGTCTGCATCATAAACACGGTAACTATCAATGCATTGTTGTTTTGCCCATTTACTTAATTTCTTGATATTTTTACGTAAACGATTTGCAAAATCAGGTGAAATTTCCGCTATCGTTTCTGATGGCGTAGCCGCTAGCTGGTAGTTTTTCTGGACACAATCTAAAGGACCATTCTTAGCTTTAAATTCACGCTCTGAACGCAGTTGCAAACAGCTAAGTAACTCAGGAGAAGCACTAAAAATCGATAAACGCCAACCAGGGAAGCGGGCCTTCACGATCCGCCCTAACTGGCTATGTAGCGCAATTAAAGCAGGCTCACTTTCTAAACGCTCCCCATAAGGGGGATTGCTAATAATCGTGCCTAACGCATCGGCCTTAACTGGGTTTTCCAATGCAGCGGCATCACCTTGCTTAAAGGTGATTAAATCTTGTAACCCTGCACGGCGCGCGTTCGCACGAGCCATTTCCAGTACGCGCTTATCGATATCAAAACCATAAAAACGCGATGTCGTTTCTTTCAAACCTTGGCGGAAACGCACTTGCGCTTCCGTGGTTAGTTCACGCCAAAGTTCCGCGTTAAATTTCGACCATGCATAAAAGCCCCAATGCGTACGGTGTAACCCGGGGGCTTTATCTGTTGCCATCATTGCGGCTTCAATTAACAAGGTTCCTGAACCGCACATTGGGTCGACCAAGGGTGTTCCTTGCTGCCAACCTGAACGGTTGATAATTGCTGCCGCCAGCGTCTCTTTTAAGGGCGCTTGACCTGCCAAATCACGGTAGCCACGAATATGTAATGAATCACCACTTAAATCGAGTGCTACACTGGCTTTTTCTTTATTTAAATAGACGTTAATACGAATATCCGCTTGCTGGCGGGCGACATCAGGGCGCTGGTCTAGCTTGCGTACGAAGCTGTCTACGATAGCATCTTTCACTTTCAATGCACCGTATTGGCTGTTGCGAATTTCTTCGTTAGTCCCTGTAAAATGAACAACAAAGGTATCATTGACGGAGAAAATCTCACTCCAGTCGATTGCTTGTACACCGAGGTACAAATCTAAGTCACTGTAGACGTCAAAATCATTCAGTGGCAATAAAATACGCGATGCCAGCCGACTCCACAGTAGGCTTTGGTACATCACACGTTCGTCGGCCTGAAAATAGACACCCCCTTGGGCCACTTTGCATTGGCTAGCGCCAAGCGATTCTAATTCCGTTTTCAGTAGTTCTTCAAGGCCGCGAGCTGTGCTGGCAAACAGAGAATTCATAGTATTTATTACCAATTTGGATGAAAAATTGTTGCGCATTATAGCTAATCTTATGCAGTTGTCATAAAGTTGCTACGCACAATTATAAGGATTAAAAAATGATAACGCTTTCGCGCCTTTACACACACCCAGTTAAATCTATGCGAGGAGTTCGTTTATCCCACGCCTTCGCTGATATTAGCGGTTTGACTTTTGATCGTAATTTTATGGTAACCACGCTGGAAGGTAAATTTATTACGGCGAGAAAATATCCACAAATGTTACTTTTTACACCGGTAATGCTCAATAATGGTCTTCACTTGCGAGCACCAAATGGCGAAAGTGCGACGGTATTGTATCAGGACTTTGATGATAAGCAGAGCCCTACTGAAGTTTGGGGCAATCATTTTCATGCACTTATTGCACCTGAAGCAATAAATAGCTGGTTAAGTACCTTTTTTGACGAACCGGTACAACTACGCTGGCTAAGCCCGCAGCTTTCTCGTCGCGTCAAAGAACACCAAGATGTGCCGATGTCTTTTGCTGACGGCTACCCTTTCTTACTGATCAACGAAGCTTCTGTCCAAGAACTGCAACGCCGTTGCCCTGCCAGTATTAAATTAGAACAGTTTCGTGGCAACTTAATTATTACAGGCGCCAAGCCTTTTGAAGAAGATACATGGAAAACCATTCAAATTGGTGATGTCATCTTTACATTAGATAGGCCATGTAGCCGATGCATTTTAACTACTGTTAGCCCAGAGAAAGGGATCAAACATCCCCACAGTGAGCCACTTGCGACATTACAAACCTTCCGTTCAGATGAAACAGGGGATGTCGATTTTGGCCAAAATGTGATTATTAAAAATACCGGTGTTATTCGTGTTGGCGATACTCTGACGGTATTAGAAACTAAACCAGCAAAACAGTATTTAGTTCAAGAGCGGGAAAGTGACCTAGCAGCTAATAGTTTAAATACTCAAGCCAATAAGGTCAGTTTAGTTTTTGAAGAAACAGAATATACCGGTGATAACCAAAATGTGATCCTGGAGCAATTAGAATCCAATGGTTTAACTATCCCTTATTCATGTCGAGCTGGCATCTGTGGTCGCTGTAAAATTAAACTTATTTCAGGGGAAGTCACCCCGTTAAAACAAAGCGCCATTAAAGAAAACGGTTATATACTCGCCTGTAGTTGTATCCCGAAAACATCCGTTAAATTAGCGTTTAATTAAGCGTTGATTTTGCTTTTTAACACCATCAAGGTTTCAATTCTACGATGGTGTTAAACGCTCAAAACTAGATTAATTAGCAAAAAAACTTTTTGTTTCACTATTCTTTTTTGATCTCTAGCGATCATTTAAATAGCATTACCGTATAATTGACGTTTCACTTTAGATGAATATTCAAGCATGCGATCGTTCATGATCTTAATTGGATCGCAAAATCGTAAAGTTCGATCGGGTAATTCTAAAATTGGTTCCGCTAATAAACATAAACTCGCAGAAGAGCCAGCCTCAGCAATAATAAATGTGGAATAATGGTTCGTATTTTCTAAACACACTTGAATTATTTGCCCCTGCTTAGGCTCATTAATATAGTGAAATGAAGAAAAGTACCAACTCTTTGGCATCTGTGGCTTTAAAAAACGAAAAGCAACTAAACTATTTAAGACTAATTCAGCTCTTTCTTCTTGAGTAATATTTAGCCTTTTAGCCTGCTCATCAAATAAATAATATTCACCTGCATCTTCGATACTAAAAGGCATCTCATTACGAGCAAAAACCGTTAGCATCTTAGCAGGAAAACATGAACGAAATATCATGCCGTTGGCGAGATCTAACATCACCCTATTATGGTCATGATCAAAATACCAACGCCAATGATCATCAGGTTTAATATTCATAAACGATCCTTTAGCGATTTACCGGTAAATAAAGTAGAAATGATCTCTATAATGATCCTTTCTAAATTTACTCTAAGGCTATTTTTATATGCTAAAAATTGGATCTGCTAAATAAGAAGATGCGTTAGAAATAACTGGATAATATTGTTATCTAAATAGCAAATCTACTGAAAATTGAGTTCAACTTGATACAAAAATAGCCACTATTAGCAATATAGTTTAAAAGGGGGAATAAATAAACCCCCTTGATACGTAAATTTACAATTTATTACTAGATATGATTAACAATATCTTTAATTAATTTTGGCCCATGATAAATAAAACCAGAATAAATTTGAATTAAAGAGGCACCCGCTTCCATTTTTTCACGCGCCGCGGTAAGGGAATCAATTCCACCTACTCCAATTATTGGCAGCTTTCCATTTAACTCACGTGAAATAATCTTAATAACTTGTGTACTTTTTAATTGCACAGGACGGCCACTTAACCCACCAGCCTCATTACAATGATTTATCCCTTGAACCAAAGAACGATCTAGCGTGGTATTCGTTGCAATAACGCCATCAATATTATGCCTAACTAGGCTATCTGAAACTTGGATAAGTTCCTCTTCAGATAAATCAGGCGCAACCTTTACAGCGACAGGTACATATTTTTGGTGCTGTAATTGTAATTCCAGTTGTTTTGCTTTTATACTACTTAATAAATCATCTAGTGCTTCGCCATATTGTAATGTACGCAAGCCTGGCGTATTTGGTGAGGAAATATTAATAGCAATATAACCTGCATGAGCATAGACCTTATCCATGCAAATTAAATAGTCATCTTTACCTTGTTCAACAGGTGTATCTTTATTTTTACCAATATTGATACCAATGACCCCGCCGTAATTCGATTTTTTAACATTCTCAACAAGATTATCGACACCTTTATTATTAAAACCCATCCGGTTAATTAAACCTTCTGCTTCTACAAGTCGAAATAACCGCGGTTTGTCATTACCAGACTGTGGACGAGGAGTTACCGTACCAATTTCTATAAACCCAAAACCCATTGCACCAAATGCATCAATACATTCACCATCTTTATCTAAACCCGCGGCGAGCCCTAGTGGGTTTTTAAAGGAAAGCCCCATGCATTGAACGGGTTTAGTGGCAACAGATTGGCGAATAAGACATTGGAAAGGGGAATGGTTCAAACGTTGAAGCTGGCGAAAAGTCAATTCATGAGCTTTTTCAGGGTCGAGCTGGAACAGTGCCTTGCGGGCAAGATGATATAACATATCCAATAACCTATTTTTACTAGTGCGTTTCAATAAAATAGACATTATGTCGCGCGCCAAAACCCTCGCCAAAGACTGATTGCCGAGTTTTCACTGTGCGAACTATTTTTCGTCGGATAAAACGCGCTATAGATTACCCTATCTCACCGCGCTTTTACCATGAAAAAATCAATAAAAATTCATTTGCCTGGTTTTTTGGGGGAAAACAACCACTTTATGACAGTTATCTCTCATTTAATATTCCATTATTGTCATAAACAAATAAGCCGCTAAATTAATTTTAGCGGCTTATTAAAACCAATAATTGGTTAGCTATATATAAATCAGCTTTCTAACGCTTTGGTAATTTTTTCAAATAGATCACCAGAAAGGTTATCGAGCGCTTTCAATTGCTCAAGCACTTTGCGCATCTGCGCTTGGCGCTGTTCATCATAACGTTTTAAACGGATCAACGGCTCGATCAACCTTGAAGCCACTTGCGGGTTACGTGTATTCAGATCGACTAAAATTTCATACAGGAATTGGTAACCACTGCTATCTTTCGCATGGAAATTAACGGGATTCCCTGCTGTGAAAGCACCGACAAGTGAGCGAACACGGTTCGGGTTACTCATACTAAATGAGCGGTGATTCAATAATGCACGTACATTGGCAAGCGCTTCTTTTGCAGGGTTCGCCCCTTGCAATGTAAACCACTTATCCATGACTAACCCGTCATGGTGCCAACGCTCATCAAAGTCTGCCATTAACTGTTCTTTACAAGCTAACTGTGATTCATTTGCTGCGGTCAATGCGGCCAGCGAATCCGTCATGTTATCGGCAGATTGGTATTGTTCCAGCACTAAATTGTTCGCCAGTTCGCTATCATCACCCGCCGCTAAGTATTGCAGGCAAATATTACGCAATGAACGTTTAGCAATATCTTGGTGATCAACACGATAGCCATCAATATTAATGGAGCGATAAACGGTGAGAAGCTCATCATGCATTTCTACTGCTAAATGATGATGGATAAAATTCACCACTTCGTGGATCGCTACCGGGTCAATAACCGTAAATAATTCTGCAAGCTCATTTTCGGAAGGCAACGTTAAGATCAAGGCGACTAACGCAGGGTCAATCGAATCACTTAATAATACACCGCGAAAAGCATCAACTACTGGCTCAGGTAAAACTAAAGCCTCACCATTTTGATAGTGAGCCACGTTAATTTTTACATAATTATTAATGAGTTGCTGAGCAGCATCCCAACGAGCAAATTCATTGCTTGCATGCTGCATCAAGAAAGCTAATTGCTCATCTGTGTAGTTGTAATCTAATTTTACAGGGGCTGAAAACTCACGCAATAAGGAGGGAACTGGGCGACTTGTCACCTCATCAAAAACAAACGTTTGAGTTTCTTGCGTAATGTTTAGCACTGAATTTACCACACTACCATCACGTTTTAGCGTAATAATTCCACCTTGCTCATCATAGAGCTCAATATCCAATGGGATATGTAATGGCAGCTTTTCAGCTTGATCCGCTGTAGCTGGCGTCATTTGGCTAACATGTAGCGTATATTGCTGTTTTTCTGGTGAATATTCATCACGCACAGTTAAAACTGGCGTCCCTGATTGGCTATACCAACGACGAAATAGTGATAAATCAACATTTGACGCATCTTCCATCGCCTGCACAAAATCGTCACAGGTTGCCGCACTGCCATCATGGCGATGAACATAAAGTTGTATTCCCGCTTGGAACATTTCCTCACCGAGCAGCGTATGGATCATGCGAATGACTTCAGACCCTTTTTCATACACTGTTAAAGTATAGAAATTGTTCATTTCGATGACTTTGTCAGGACGGATCGGGTGCGCCATTGGGCTTGCATCTTCAGCAAACTGGGCTGAACGCATCACTTTAACATTGTTGATACGGTTAACAGAGCGAGAGCCTAAATCAGAGCTAAATTCTTGATCGCGGAAAACAGTTAACCCTTCTTTTAAGCTCAATTGGAACCAGTCACGGCAAGTGATACGGTTACCAGTCCAGTTATGGAAGTATTCGTGACCAATCACAGATTCGATATTCAGATAGTCTTTATCCGTCGCTGTCTCACTTTTAGCTAAAACATATTTAGAGTTAAAGACATTCAAACCTTTATTTTCCATGGCTCCCATGTTGAAGAAATCAACGGCAACAATCATATAGATATCAAGGTCATACTCTAAACCAAAGCGTTCTTCATCCCATTTCATGGCATTTTTCAGGGACTGCATTGCCCATGGTGCACGGTCTAAATTACCTTTATCGACAAAAAGTTCTAATGCAACTTCACGGCCACTACGAGTGACAAATATGTCTTTTAAAACGTCAAAATCGCCTGCAACTAAGGCAAATAAATAACTTGGTTTTGGGAATGGGTCTTCCCATTTCACCCAATGGCGGCCGTCTTCTAACTCACCTTCTGCGATACGGTTACCATTTGATAATAAATAAGGATAACGTGATTTATCCGCTGTAATTGTGGTGGTATAGCGAGCCAGCACATCTGGTCGGTCTTGGTAATAGGTAATATGGCGGAAACCTTCCGCTTCACATTGTGTGCATAACGCCTCACCTGAAACATATAGCCCTTCTAACGCTGTATTCTTTTCAGGGCTAATTTCATTCACAATCCGCAGTGTAAAAGATTCAGGTAATGATTCAATAATCAATTTACCTTCAGATTCTTTATAGTTTTTCCACGCTTTGCCATCGACTTCAATACTGACTAGTGATAAATCTTCGCCATTGAGTTCAAGTGTTGATGACTGAGAGTTAAGGCGTTTTACCTTGCTTATTGCGGTAACGACTGTCTTCACTGGGTCAAGATTAAAATCGAGGTCAATTTCTGTAATTGTGTAATCAGGTGCTTGATAATCCTGACGATATTTCGCTTGTCTTAGCTGGGTCATAAGTAACCTTTTAATTCGTTATATTCAATATCGTACTGCTTTATTACTTATACAATACTATAAGCCACAATAATGTGAATGGATTTGAGAAACATTTTCATCAAAAAATGTTATCTATTTTTATGGCAATGTTAGCTTTGTATGTCACACCCTGCTTAACTTTGTTAAAAATTCGTTTGTTTGTTGGTGCTATAGTACTATTAAATATTTTATAGCGTGTTAGTATCTTTTCGTGATTAATGCTTTTTGTCTATTTCTATGGAACATAATACGAATAAAACGTATTTATTTGATTTTATAGTAATACAAAAAGGCAATGCGTGAATTTAGGTTGCCGTGCTCCTTGAAACCAAGAGGTAGAATAACACTTCTATCTTTTGCTAAAGTGGGTATACTTTTGCAACTTTAACGATTTAGCTAACGACTATTGCTGCTTTTATCTCATTGTGAATTTTTGAAAAATCAAACAGGTTTCAAGGGAAACAAGAGTAAAAATGAATAGCATTAGTGGTAAAGATAAGCTCCGCGAGGATGTCTGCGTGCCATGAATTTAGACGCTACACCAATTATTACATCACTGCTTGATACCGATGCTTACAAGCTTCATATGCAGCAGGCCGTTTTCCACCGTTACCACCAGGTACCGGTTGTCGCTGAGTTCCGCTGTCGTAGCAGTGAGATCTTAGGTGCTTACGCCAATGAAATCAGGCAACAAATTCAGTTGATGGCTAACTTATCACTTTCTGATAATGAACTGAATTTTCTCCGCCGCTTACCTTTCTTCCAAGAAGACTATCTTACGTGGTTAAAATCATTCCGCTTTAACCCTGAACAAGTCGTTGTCAGTACCACCGACGAAGGCCAATTGGCTATTCGCATTAGTGGGCCTTGGCGTGAAGTGATCATGTGGGAGGTACCACTCCTTGCATTGGTCAGTGAAATCATCCAAAAAGATAGGCACCCAAACATTCATCCGAGTGATGCTGTTCAGCAACTTAAAAAGCTGTTAAATGTTTTTTATCAACAAGCTGATGAGCACCAACTCGACTTGTCTAATTTTAAGCTAATGGACTTCGGGACACGCCGCCGTTTTTCCTACGATGTGCAATCCGCCATTGTTTCGATGCTTAAACAAGAATTTCCTTATCTTGTGGGGACTAGCAATTACAAACTTGCTCACGAGTTAAACTTAGCCCCTGTTGGCACACAAGCCCATGAGTGGTTCCAAGCCCACCAGCAAATCAGCCCTGAATTGGCAAATAGCCAACGCGAGGCATTGCAGAGCTGGCTAGATGAATACCCTAATCACTTAGGTGTCGCATTAACTGACTGTATCACCATGGATGCCTTTTTGCGTGATTTTGATGCTAACTTTGCGAACCGCTACCAAGGGTTGCGTCATGATTCAGGGGACCCGATCGAATGGGGCGAAAAAGCCATTGCTCATTACCAAAAATTGGGTATCGACCCTATGAGCAAAACACTGGTGTTCTCTGACAGCTTAGACTTACAAAAAGCACTTGAATTATATCGTTATTTCCACCAACGGATTAACCTTGTTTTTGGTATCGGCACTCGTCTAACCTGCAATATTCCCAATGTTACGCCGCTAAATATTGTGATCAAATTGGTAGAGTGCAATGGTAAGCCTGTCGCTAAGCTCTCAGATAGCCCAGGAAAAACCATTTGTGAAGATGATGAGTTCGTCAATCAACTCAGAAAAGCGTTCGACCTACCTAAAATGGAAAAAGCCAGCTAATTAAGTCTCTTTTCCCTAGCTCTGAGTAAGAATTTGCACTTTTCTTGCCCAGAGCTTCAAAACCCCCTTTTTCTTTTATTCACTTACTATTACTATAGCTTTTAAGCTCAATAACCACGCTTCGCTTCAACAGAAATGTTTTATCGCGATTTTTTACTTGTTTCCTAATAAATGGCAAGTAACATAGAGCTTTGGCCCCTGAAAAATGGGATTTCGTTAATATCCCTACTTTAACTATTTTAATCGCCATAAACCGATGACATTTTTTGAATAATATTCATAGATATAAGCGGTCGAATGGATTTAAAACAATTTGAATTACATCCTAAATAATTCGAGTTGTAGGAAGGCGGCAAACAAAGTGAGCCCTAGGAGCATACATAAGTATGTGACTAGGGTCGGTTTGTGAAGCCAACGCATCTACGGCTCGAAGTATGACGGATTGAGATAGTCGAAGTAGATATCGTTAAATATGAAGAGAGTGAATTATATGATAGTAGCGCCTGTAGTCGACGTACTGCAAGGCCGAGTGGCGGTAGGCACAGAAGTCACCGTTCAAGGCTGGGTACGTACAAGGAGAGATTCAAATGCTGGTTTTTCTTTCCTCGCCGTTTATGACGGTTCTTGCTTTAATCCGTTACAGGCTATCATTAATAATAATTTACCGAATTATAATGACGAAGTCCTGCACCTAACAACGGGTTGTTCTGTTGAAGTTACGGGTACCGTAAAAGAATCCCCAGGCCAAGGTCAATCATTTGAGCTTGAAGCCACTGCTGTAAAAGTTGTTGGTTGGGTTGAAGACCCTGACACCTACCCAATGGCAGCGAAGCGTCATAGTGTTGAGTTTTTACGTGAAGCCGCACACTTGCGCCCACGTACTAACTTAATTGGTGCTGTTGCACGTGTGCGCCACACTTTAGCGCAAGCTATCCACCGTTTCTTTGATGAGCAAGGCTACTTCTGGGTTTCCACTCCAGTGATCACTGCCTCAGACACCGAAGGCGCGGGGGAAATGTTCCGTGTTTCTACATTGGATTACAATAACCTGCCACGTGATGACAAAGGTGAAGTCGATTTCAGCGAAGATTTCTTTGGTCGCGAAGCTTTCTTAACCGTTTCAGGCCAACTGAACGGTGAAGCCTACGCAACAGCAATTAGCAAAGTTTACACTTTCGGCCCAACCTTCCGTGCTGAAAACTCAAATACTAGCCGTCACTTAGCTGAATTCTGGATGGTCGAACCTGAAGTGGCATTTGCATCTTTAGATGATGTCGCAGGCTTGGCAGAGAAAATGCTGAAATTCGCCTTCAAAGCCGCCCTTGAAGAACGTCGTGATGACTTAGAATTCTTTGCACAACGTGTCGATAAAGACGTTATTAACCGCTTAGAAAGCTTTGTTAACTCAGACTTTGCACAAGTTGATTACACGGATGCCATTAAAATCCTTGAAACTTGTGGTCAGAAATTCGAAAACCCTGTTTACTGGGGTGTCGATATGTCGTCTGAGCACGAGCGTTACCTTGCTGAGCAACACTTTAAAGCCCCTGTGGTTGTGAAAAACTACCCGAAAGACATCAAAGCTTTCTATATGCGCCTCAATGAAGATGGAAAAACTGTTGCTGCGATGGATGTATTAGCACCGGGTATTGGCGAAATCATCGGTGGCTCACAACGTGAAGAACGTCTTGATATGTTAGATGCCCGTCTTGAAGAAATGGGTATGAATAAAGAAGATTACTGGTGGTACCGTGATCTGCGCCGTTATGGCACCGTTCCTCACTCAGGTTTCGGCCTTGGTTTTGAACGTTTAGTGGCTTACGTCACTGGTGTGGGTAACGTACGTGAAGTGATTCCATTCCCACGTACCCCAAGAAATGCAGCGTTCTAATAACTGCTTTTCTATGTTAACACCTTAATATACGGGCCAACTAATGTTGGCCCGTTACTTTTCAGTCCTAATATGCTTTCACTATACAACTATCTCATCTTGTTACATCAAATTACAGCCACATGATAACCAGGTCACAATTTTTACGTTATCACCTTATTATTCTCCGCAAACAGCCAGCAATCTGCTACCACTAAGAATAATCTGCTTTTTAATCTCACTATTCTCTTTTTACTAGTGATAAATAACCGCTTTGCATTCGCTAAACTGCTCAAAAAAAACTCAATTTACCTTTTGAAAAAGTTCCCTAATTTTTGTAATATTTTTTAAACTGGTACGATGAGTGGTTATTTATTGCTCTATTTTTTACATTTTGAAACATCTAGTTACCATTTGTTTCAGAATCTTTGATTTTGTAGCACTTTGAGGGTAGATAATTTTATTTAGCAATGGAACACTGGTCGCTGACATAGACGACACTAATCTCTCATAAATAGTTCCAATTATTTTTTGCGAATTATTTTTGGCAGTGGCAGGTGTCCGAATAACACCAATGAGGGTAATAATAATGATGAAACGCAATATTCTTGCAATGGTTATCCCAGCTCTGTTAGCTGCTGGTGCAGCAAACGCAGCTGAAGTATACAACAAAGACGGCAACAAATTAGACGTTTACGGTAAAGTTGACGTTCGTCACTACTTCGCAGATGGCGGCAGCAATGGTGCTCCAAGCCAAGACGGTGATGATTCACGCGTTCGTTTAGGTGTTAAAGGTGATACTCAAATCACTGACCAACTGACTGGTTTTGGTCGTTTCGAGTGGGAAACTAAAACTAACAAAGCTGAGAACGAAGGCGAAAACAAAAACCGTTTAGCATACGCTGGTTTACGTTTTGCTGATTTCGGTTCAATCGACTACGGCCGTAACTACGGTGTGGTTTATGACACGAACGCATGGACCGACGTATTCCCATTATGGGGTGCGGACACTATGGATCAAGCAGACAACTTCATGACTAGCCGTAACCGTAACCTGTTAACTTACCGTAACAACAACGCGTTCGGCTATGTTGATGGCCTAAGCTTCGCTCTGCAATATCAAGGTAAAAACGGCGACGACAACCTGTCTTCTGCTGGCGTTAAAAAAGACAACGGTGACGGCTTCGGTTTCTCAACTGCTTATGACTTAGGTTGGGGTGTAACACTGGGTGGTGGTTACTCTAACTCTTCCCGTACACCAAACCAAAAAGCTATGGCTAACACTGGCGGTAAAAAAGCTGAAGCGTGGAACGTGGGTGGTAAATTCGACGCTAACAACGTTTACTTAGCGGCTATGTACGGTCAAACTAAAAACATGACTCGTTACGGTGCAGGCGGTGATGACTATTTATCAGGTGTTGCTAACAAAACTGAAAACGTTGAGTTAGTTGCACAATACCTGTTCGACTTCGGTCTGAAACCATCTATCGGTTATAACCAATCTAAAGGTAAAGACCTGAGCACTAAATACGGTAACAAAGATCTAGTTAAATATATCTCTGTGGGTTCTTACTACTACTTCAACAAAAACATGTCTGCAGTTGTTGATTATAAAATCAACCTGCTAGATAAAAATGATTTCACCAAAGCTTACGGTATCAGCACAGATAACGTAGTTGGTTTAGGTCTGATCTACCAATTCTAATTATCAGTTAACTGATAAGTTAGAAAACGGTAACATGTTTTTGTAAGCAGCGCTTCGGCGCTGCTTTTTTATTTCGCTCTTCCCACCTCAAACTGTGCCCCCTAAAAACTCCTAAATTATCGGTAAGACAGACTGATTCACCGCCTTTATAGATATTTATGGTTAGATTACATGCAATTCCTACCTAGTTCACAAGATCTCGCCGATTTTTGGTAAAACGGTTGGCAAAAAGCCTTTATCACGTTACCCTGAGAACTCGACTCGTTCGACTAAACCCGTTTTCAGCTACACCCGCGAGTTTCGTATGGTATGGGCAGATTACAAGCAAGGATAGCCAACCGCATTCTCACTTATGCCTTCATACCTTAGGAACTGTGTGGGTACCACTACAGAGCTTTGGAATCGACAACATGTTTGAAAAAATTACTTCTGCCCCTGCTGACCCAATCTTAGGTCTTGCTGATAGTTTCCGTGCTGATCCCCGCGATAATAAAATCAACTTAGGTATTGGCGTCTATAAAGACGAATCAGGGAAAACCCCTGTGCTTGATACCGTTAAAAAAGCAGAAAAATTCCTGCTGGATAACGAAAACACCAAAAACTATCTTGCGATTAGCGGAATGCCAGAGTTCGGCCGTGTAACACAAGAACTGTTATTCGGTGCACAACATGAAATTGTCACCTCAAAACGTGCACGTACAGCGCAAGCACCCGGCGGTACTGGTGCCCTGCGTATCGCAGCTGATTTTATTGCGAAGCAAACTAATGCAAAACGCGTTTGGATCAGCAACCCAACTTGGCCTAATCACAAAAATATTTTTGAAGCGGCTGGCTTAGAAGTGCTGACCTACAATTACTATGATGCAGCCAACCACGGTATGGATTTCGACGGTATGCTTAACAGCCTGTCATCCGCTGTTGCTGGCGATGTGATTGTTCTACACGGTTGCTGCCATAACCCAACGGGTATTGACCCAACTTCTGAGCAATGGACAAAGCTGGCGGCATTATGTGCGGAAAAAGGTTTATTGCCGGTTTTTGACTTTGCTTACCAAGGTTTCGCAAAAGGCTTAGATGAAGATGCCGAAGGCCTGCGTATTTTCACCAAAAACAACCCTGAAATGATTGTTGCGAGCTCATTCTCTAAAAACTTCGGTTTATACAATGAGCGTGTCGGTGCTTGTACCATCATTGCCAAAGACAGTGACAACGCAGAGCGTGCATTTAGCCAAGCGAAAGCGGTTATTCGCGCCAACTACTCAAACCCACCAGCGCACGGTGCGGCAGTGGTAACAACCATCCTTTCTGATGACGTATTAAAAGCTGAGTGGATCCAAGAGTTAACCGCAATGCGTGAACGTATTAAGCGCATGCGCCAACTGTTAGTGAAAACATTGGAAGAAAAAGGCGCCAAACAGGACTTTAGCTTCATTATTAACCAAAATGGTATGTTCTCCTTCAGTGGCCTAACAAAAGAGCAGGTAGAGCGTCTACGTAGCGAATTTGGTATCTATGCCGTAAGCTCTGGCCGTATTAACGTGGCAGGATTAACATTAGAGAACATGGTTCCATTATGTGATGCCATCGTTAAAGTGCTGTAATCATTCAAATGTGTTAACGCTTAACCTTTGAAAATAATAAAACAGCACCTTTAATATCATGCCAGTCAGTCCCATTACTGACTGGCTATTTTTATAAACAACTATTTAAGGTGGCTAAGGAAGCGCTCAGTTATTTGTACCGCCCCCCAATTCTTTCTATAATTACTGTTATTTATACTAAGATCGAGATTGCTTTCATAATCAATGCGTTCCTCAACAAGTAACTGAACCAAACGGTCGATGGTTTGCTCTATATGTTGTTCTGATAATTGCGAGTAACTACTGAGATGACGCACCTGCATGACACTATTCATTGACCCAATATGGTTGTTATGAGATAGCATCACTTGCCTGCCGCTCTTTGAGCGATATATTGTTTCAGCAACCTTAGCTGACAATTGTTTATAACTGACTTCTTCAGTATCAAAATCAATTAGAACCACCTGATTGCGCCCCTCAAAATCAGTGATCTTCACATCGCCTTTACCGTGACCGCTGACAATATAGAGGTCGTCCCCTTGAGCTGCTGCTAATTGGTCTTTTCCATCTAAAGAGATGAGCACATCTTGATGCATGCCTTGCGCCCATAAAATATCATCACCTTGCCCACCATATAGCACATTTTCACCACCATAAGTTATCAGCTTATCGTGACCACTATCTCCTTTGATGATACGCCCATATTCACTCATATCCATGACGCTATCATTGCCAGCTAAAGTATCAATAAGCCAATTATTTCTAGGGCTATCCTGCTGTAATAGAATCCCATCATCTCTCAACGTTAGGTTTAAAGGCCTTGCTACACCATCAACTACCACGCCATTTAATGTGCTTGCAAGCTCATCAACGGGTTTCCAAGTGGTGAACTCCCCTGACTGTTTGGCTTTATGGAGTTTTTCAGAGAGATAATTAACGAGCGGAGTCATCCCGTGGCTCGTGGAGGAGTTAAATTTTTCGTCCAGCCGCTCATAGTGGTGAATATTGAAGCTCCCCTCACCATCATCGTTAGAAGCCTTAATTTTTACCAGTTTACCGGCTGGTGAAGCATAAAATTGGTATATTGAGTCACTTTCTTCAATTGGTTGACGTTTAAAATTGACTAAATGAATATGGTTATTGCCAATCTGGTCTTCAATATAAATGGCACCTGCCTGATGACCATCAATTAAATAGTGGTCATCACCTGCCCCGCCCATTAACGTATCGTTCCCTTGACTGGATAACAGCAAATCATCCCCAGAGCCACCACTAATAAAGTTGTCCCCAGAACCACCATATAATAGATTATTACCACCGCTGGCTTTAATATTATCATCACCATCCCCTCCCAACAGGACATAGCTTTCTAAGCCTTTATTGATAATAGTGTCATCACCATTTTGAGCATCAATGACATGTTTTTCGGTTCGATAGCCCATTGGCATTATAATTTGATCATCATCTGCGCTACTTTCATTAACTGGGGTTACTGGTGTTAAGCGGTTTTCCTGTAAGTTGACTTTAAATAAATTGCTATGCTTGTCTTGAAGTAAAACAACATCGGAGAGCTTATTGCCTACATTCGTAAACTTAATAGTCAATTGTTTTTGCCCGAATTTATCTAAACGGTATAGCTGCCCATCGTCCATATTCAGCGAATAACCATTTTCGGTAGGCAGCAATAGGCACAGGCTGTCCTTATCCGTAAAGCTGTCATTGACTTTAGAAAAATCAAACTCAACCTCACCATATTCCTCTTTACTTTGTACAATTTGGTAGGTATCGATTCCATGGCTAACTTCAATATAACTACCTAATTTTATTAGGGGTAATATATTATTTTGACTATTTCCACGGTAGGTTAAGTGTTCAGCACGGCCTATTGGCGTAAACCATCCCCAATTAGGCTCCTTATAATGACGTGATTGGTTTATCGTTATAGTACCCATTGGTTCATCTATTTTGACAGATTTTCCGTCTGTAGATGATAATTGATCCCCTTCTTGTATATAGCTTAAACTAAAATACTTGTTAGGATATTTTTCATCTATTACCGTTGTCATCATCCAACCATCAAGGGTTTGTAATCGATAGACATGATGTGGCACCTTCGAATCCGCATCTTGCACATTTTCGAGGACAATAATGACCTCACTTTCCACATTTTGAAAAAAGTGACCATCAATACTATTTTTGGGTGGTTTGATTGTTAAAACCAAGTTGTTGCCGTCTAACTGAACTTGCCTTATTTCATCTATAAAATACTCTATAGCGACTCTGCTTTGTTGGTAATTAGATTCTTTGATAACCACTTTCGCCTGAAACTTATGGTTACTTTGTGTATAAATAGGGTTTAGGTATTTTCGCGTTTTAACCGCTTTCTCTTTTCCATCAAAATAGCGCTCGGTAAGGTGCAAGTCG
Source organism: Providencia sp. PROV109 (assembly GCF_033681625.1). Taxonomy (NCBI): domain Bacteria; kingdom Pseudomonadati; phylum Pseudomonadota; class Gammaproteobacteria; order Enterobacterales; family Morganellaceae; genus Providencia; species Providencia sp. PROV109. Next base: position 1,712,961 of record NZ_CP096320.1, on the reverse strand, counting down.
TCAACATGGTCAAGCCACTCATAACGGCGAATATGATAACTATCATTACCGTCACCACCAGCTGCAATACCTTGAGTTAAAATGAGTTTATCATCCCCCCCTTTGCCCTCTACAATGTCTTTTCCTAACCCACCATCCAATATATTTGCCGTATCATTTCCCCGTAAATGATCATCGCTATTCCCTCTTATCATCACATTTTCCATACTTTGCAAATGGGCAACTGGAATAAAAGAGTGATTTCGCTCCCGCTGATAAAGCACCGTATTTTTGTTTAAATTTACATAGACACGGTGGCTATCTGGTAGGTTATCAATAATAATTGTGTCCTGCCCGTCTTGGCCATCTAGATACTTGGTCGCCTCCTTTCCCCCTCGTGAAGTTAACGATGCTAAACAACTATCCCGAATAAAAAATAGATCGTCTTTATCTCCCCCTGCAAAATACTTTTCACCTGATAATACTTGAAAGGCATTCTTCTGTGATTTTTTACCGATTACAACGTCATTACCATTAGCCGTATTCCAGCTAGTCCCTTCACTATTGGTATTTTCAATATATAACGCTGTCCGTTGGCTGTTATTCACTAAATGCTCACTGAAAACGCGTTCGTTTTCCCTTAGCATTTGTTGCCCTAATACACCAAATTCGGTTTTTTTCGAATAAAAACTAATTTGTTCCGGGTTGGAATTTATTAACTGGTCTTGAAGAGGCAGTGATAATTCATCATCTAAAATTTGGTGTCGTACTTTAAATTCATCTAATAACGAGTTCTTATAGGTAGAATTTAAAGAGTAACGCTCATGAGTCGCTATGCTCCCCGTATTTCTAAGGTCAAATATCTCTTTCTCTTTAGCTTGAATACGAAAATCATGGTGAATAGACCATCCCATATTTTCATAAAGGTGTTTTAAGTTTTTAAACCACGCCGTCGTTCTGACAAGTTTATTTTGTAAAATGAATTTAACTTCATCAGCAGTAAACAGAGGTGCCTCTTTACGTAAAAAACGTACCGTCGTATTTCCCGCCCCTATATAGAGATTCCCCAACTTACCGTAAAAATAATTATCATAATTATCAACCAAGTAGTATCGAGGCTCATTCTCATAGGTCGGCTTTTCAATGACACTAAGGTGGTGAGCAAACCCTGCCTGCATAATATTATTTTCAAATAAAGCGAGATCCATATTCCAATCTTGCTCTTTAAACGCATTAATATAATGTTGTATATTCATTTCTTGCTGGCTACGCATGGTTGGGTCTAAACCTAAAGCACCGCGGATCCCCTCTTCTAATTCACGATCCCAGCCAATATCAATAACTTCTTTGATGTTTTCAACCGCACGAACACCGCTATAGACCCAGCCCCCGACAAGTAATATCCCTCCTACAGCTAACCCAATTACAGGTATAATAGACGAACCAACTAAGACACCAATAACAGTGAGCCCATTAACCACAGCGCTAGCAATAGAGAAATAAGCATTTACGATAAGATCTTGGCGTTGTTTCGGGTCTGTGACACTGTCTAATTTAGATAAGCTGTCGTAGGCTTGGTAAACATCAATTCCCATCCCTACCAAATTGAAAATCACCACTACCCCCGTGGCAATCCTCGCACGAACCAACGAAGTGGCTCCCTTACTGGATGCAATATTTAATAGCATTGGTTGCACTATCATATCGCCATAATTGAACAAGGCAGATGCCGCAAGTAAATAAAACTGTTTTTCTAACTCTTTAATTTCCTCATCACTAATATCAGGGTTATCTAGTTTATCTAAAATGGCATATGCGCTAATTAGGCTTTGAATAGCTCCGGCTGCTCCCATTGCTTGCCCAGAACGATTTGCCAAGCGTTGAAATTGAGGAAGCCTCTTACCTGCTTGACGAGTCTTAAGTAAGACTGTGGATGGGATACTATTTTTCTGAAAATCGATACTATTCGCTAAATATCTAAACTGTTTTTTTAATACCCCAGACTCAGCAAAGTTAGCTTGGTGATCAACTAATTGGTGGATATCTGCTGATTTTAATTGCTCATGGAACACTTTGATGAAAGAAAGATCTTCTTTCCCACCTTCCATCAACGTGAAATACATTGTTAGTTTTTCTGGTGAAAAACGAATTTTATTATGTAGATAAGCCGTATTGATATCACCTAAAGAAATCGGTTTTCCATCAATAGTGGCACCTAATTGTTGTAATTTGGCAAAGGCAAGTTTTTCACCGTTAATAGTGACCCAAACGTTTTTTGGTAACGTAAATTCAGTTTGTTCAATAATTGATTGCCGCTGGCTACGTAGAGAAGACAATGCGCTTTTAAAGCTAGCCGAGTCTAAGTCAATAATCTGGAAATCTGCTCTAAATTCCCCTTCAGAAAGTTGGTTATTTTCACTAAAGTAATGCTTAATTTGCTGTTGAAACTGCTGCTGAGCTTGTTGAGAAGAGCTATTTTTTACATTAAGTTGGAGCCCATGGGGATCAAATAAGCTGATTTCATAACCGCCATTACGTTGTACATAAGTTACGGTATAAGTGACCGATTTCCCCTTTAAGAAGATTATTGCGTTATCCACTTCGCCAAGTGTTGCGAATAGACTACCAAGTGATTGATCCGCTATTGAAATCCCATTTTTGTGGAGTTCAGTATTAATATCTTGGCTGTACTGCTCCATCTTTATCAGCAGTGAGTTTTCTGCTGATGTCGATGCATTTTTCACTGTGGCTTGTTCTATTTGCCCTTTACGTTCAATAAAATCTCGTGCTGAATGGCTTTCCCCTAAATACAGTTCAACCGCGTATATTCCCCCCAAAGTTTGGTCCATCTCTCGGCTTTGAGCGCCTGAACGAATAATTCCATGCTCTACTAACTCAACTTTATTACCATAAATCAATTGTTGATTAAATTTAGCCAATCGCTGTGCTTGGTAATTTTCATAAACACTAAATGCATCGGTGAAAGAATATTTTTCTAATGGCGCATTTTCGCCAATAAAATTGGCAGTGGCTAGCTCACTAAATTTTATTAGTTTATTACTAAATAAAATATATTCATGATTATCTGTAACTAATGCTAAAATTTTGCCTTTATCGATTCCACTTCCAGCAGGAAATAATTTCATTAATAACTTTTGTGAACGCTCACTTAAGTGATTTAGTATCGTGATGTCATTTCTTATCGCAGACAATAATATCTGGATATCACTCGCTTGTTGCTGATAACGACTTGATATTTCTAGTTCTAAAAATGGCTTTAGTAATAGTGAATTAGCTTCAAACTTTTGACTTAACGTTGCATTTAGTTTTCGGTTTACTAACGGATCAGAGACTGCAATTTTTAGTTTTTTAACATCAACATTGCCATTTCCATCAGAAAAATACTTCAATAAATAGGTATATTCAGTCTTATTAAGATCTTGAATAGAATTTTTGTTTAATGCTATATTTTCAAGCACTTCAACAATAGAGTGATGTGTATGTTCGCTTAGTATTGGTATTGCGCTTTTTTTATTATTTGACTTTAAAAAATCATTTTTACTTTCATAATTTGAACCAGAGTTAATTTTCAACAAAATTTTACGTTTATTAAGGTTGCTAGAAAACTCAGAAATAAACTGCCTACTCCTATCTCCCATATTACTTATCATAGAATCAGTAAAATGGAACTCAATATTATTAGAATCTACTTGTGGATACTTCTGTTTTAATACTAATAACTCATCAGCTAGTTCAGTTACTGATTTTCTAATAATACCCTCATCACCTATAATCAACCAATTAACCTTTTGTTGACTTTGCTCTGAAGTGGCAAATTCTAAAGAACCGTACTCTAAAATATGTTTGCTTCGTTCTATATCCATCTGAAATATAAGCGTGCCAAATGGGTTCCTTGCCGCTATTTTTTCTGCATAAATTAAACCCGATTTACTATCTGACAATCGAACAATAACGACCAAGTTTGAACTCATCTGTTGCTTACTTAGCGGAACCTTAAGAATGTTTTCAGCATCTACCATTTGCCAAATAGGTACATCGATAATATTCATCTTTCTCAGTTTCTTGGTAAACTTTGCATGAAAATTCGCTGGTAAAATCCCATTATTTTTCTTTATTTCTTCATGAAATAACCTATACACATCTGGGTTATAGCACACTTTTTTTAATAAATTCATATTAAATAATCTAGAATATGCACCTTTAAACATACGTAAAGGATCTAGCTTAGAAGGTTGCTTTAACTGCTCAAAAGTAAGTTCACCACGGCGTAATTCATTAATAAAATGTAGCGCCGCTAACTGATTATTAATCTCTACCTGACCTGTTTTGGGATTATATATATAAATCATTTTATAGTTTTTTGTATTAATAAGACCTTTAATCCCACCCTCTGGATAAACTTTTTTCTTTCCATTACTTGCAACTGTAATTGCTCGATTGTAAGCAACAACTGGTGCATTTAGTTTATTTTTTCCTAACAGTACAACGGCTTTCAGTGCAAAATTTTCATTTACCCCTCCTCGGCTTAACTCACAGCCCAACATAATTAATTTATCTGGATTATAATTATTGAATACTTTTTGTTTTAAATAAATTAGTCCATCTGTATATTCTTCCGCTGATTTATCAGCATAGAGTGTTGGGTTATTTTCACCTGAATAATCACCATGGCCTACAGTTACCCAACGTACTTTCCCTGATTGCGCTCGGACAATATCACCATATATAATTTTATATTGCTTGGTAGTTAAGCTATATTGAATAATCATCGAGTCATTCGGGTGTTTGGCAAATGCATTAGCTACAGCATCTGCGGTTACATTATCTCCCTCTAATTGAATGATGACATTATAGCTATATTTTTTTGCGGACTCACTGTTAGTGCTTCCTTGTTGCATATTTTTTATCTGTCCGGATTTCCTTTCTTCATATTTATGCAAAGGATTATTCCAAACATCGATATCATCTATTTCTGTCCCATTCCCTCCGGCAAGAATAGATTTTCGTTTATTGTCTTCTAGATGGATATCATTGAACTCATCACCAATATCAAGAATAACTTTCTCATTAGATTGCTGCTTGTTTTCTTTATTTTCAGCATTATCGTTAAGGTTTTTTTTTCGACTAATTTCTGCTAGTCCTTTTAAATAGGTATCTGATATTTTTCTTTTGGGTTCAAATAATTTTCCATGATCACCTTCACTCCATTTTTTATTTAACGGAGCACGATACCCCTGATTAATTAATAATTGCTGGAAATTAGATAGTTGTTCTACATTATCAATAATAATAGAACCATTAAAATTCATTGGAAAATACGTCTCAATTGATTCCGTTGACCCTTTAAGCTTATTTCTCCCCTTTAAGTTTTCAGGTAAGAAAAAAGTTATCGGAAAATTTTCACTCATCACACTGGCAGGGTTGGCATCATCAGCACCGTGGTGAACCAGTTCAAACCCATTTTCACGGCCTAGCAGGCGGTTCATCTTATCTTTGAGTTGTTTTATTTTCTTATTGCTAACACCATTATCCTGCCCCTCATAACGATCATATTCCGTTTTATTATTAAATAGTTTTTTTTCCTTTGCTGATAATTCATCATAATTAACACTTGCTTTCCATGTTTCCCACGATGGCATTTCTCTCACATTGATATAATGCTCTAAATCTGACATTGGAAATATAATGCTAAATAAATCATAATCTGCCGTGACAGGCTTGCCAGTCTTAGTATCGCCAACAACTAGAAACTCTGTAAGTTCTCCATTTTCTAGATGATAAACTTTCCAGTTATCCGATGTTCTGTCTGCACTTTTTTTCAGGAAAAAGACTTTTTCATTATCATCAACAATGGATGTAGTACGATAATAGCCTTCATCATTAATGAGTTCTAACGGTGAGATAGCACTAAGTTGACATAATTCATTTATTCGCTGAGTACTAATCTCTAAATGGACACTAATCGCCTTACTGGATTGAAACAGCTCTTGAAGCTGGCTATTAAGTTTATCACTGTTAGTTCGGCCTGATTTTTTAGCAAATTCCTGTTGTACTGGGATAAAACCACTATGAGGCCCCCAGTCTGCACTTTTACCTTTGATAGCCAACCCCTTACTACTGTACTCCCCCGATTCAATTAAACTCGTTGATTTAGTATCTATCGGCCTTATACCAATAATAATATTTTCCTCATTAGCTATTTTCGTAAAAATGCGTTGATGGCTAGCTGGAATACCTGTTTCGACCTGTGGAGTCTTTTCTGTTAACGGTTTAAGTTGTAAATTGATACTCGAATAATCTTGCCCTGTTTTGCCATTACCTTGAGTTTTAACATTAACATCCTTATCATTCATATTCTTATTTCCCTGAAAATTACAAATTCACTAATAATTTCAATTAATTATTTGTTTATTATTAAAAAAACAATTATTTGTTCGATAGGAAAATAGCAAAATTCGAGGTATTCCAAAACTCAGTCAGGAACAATTAGGACATAGTGTTAACTATTATTTATTTGTGACATGATTAATATTAAGTTATAAAAAACCCCCTGTAATTAAGGGGGTTAAGTCAGATTAGATAATTACCAAACAGGTAACTCATCTTGCAAGAAAGGGTTTGTTTTCCGCTCAAAACCGAGATTAGACATCGGCCCATGACCAGGGATAAATTGATAATCATCGCCAAGCGGTAATACTTTGTTTTTAATTGATGAAATTAAGTCTTGATGGTTACCGCGTGGGAAGTCACTACGACCAACACCACCTTTGAATAATACATCACCCATGGAAATTAATTTATCAGCATGGTTCACAAAAATAATATGACCGGGCGTATGGCCAGGACAATGCAGTACATCAAATGTAATATTGCCACAAGTCACTTTGTCCCCTTCTTCTAACCAGTAATCTGGTGTGAAGTCAGGGCATTCGCCTATATAAAACATTGCATTTTGCTCTGCGAGGTTTTCAATCCAAAAGGCGTCTTCTTTTTGTGGACCATAAATAGGCACTGAAAAGTGCTTAGAAAGGGTAGCCGATGCACCGATATGATCAGAGTGACCATGCGTTAACAGAATTTTAGTTAACTTCAGCCCAAGGTTTTCAATAGCAGAAATTAACTTCTCTGCTTCTCCACCGGGGTCAACAACAACTGCATCTAACGTATTTTCATCCCAAATAACTTGGCAGTTTTGCATAAACGGTGTTACTGGGATAATAGTATATTTCATCGAGCAATTACTCCATAATCTGTGTCACCTATGCACAGATTACCATGTTCTTGCAGGCCCTGTATCAATATGTATAAAATTGCTTCGAGGATAATAACCAACACCACCTGCTTTCATTTTCAGCGCAGCTTTACGGATATTACTCAATTGTAACCCTTCGATATGGAAATCCATCGCCTGCCCGCGTGTGTGGTAGCTTTTCTTTGCCACCCCAGAGCTTTTACTACGTAATTTATTATTAGTCTCTAAAGAACGATAACCAGAGATCAGTTGGACAGGTTTGTTTGTTCCCATCATCATTTGTAATAAATAGATTTGGTCAAACAGTTTTGGGTCAATAGTTTTCACTTTGTCGCAACGGTAGTCACGGAAAAAATGATTTAAACGTGCTAGTTCAGACTTATTATAACGGCGCCCGTCAAAAAATTCGGTTTTTAACGATTCGCCTGTATTAATATTTTGAAAACGCAAAATTCGTGGTCGAGGGGTCGTCATTGCAGCAAAGACATGGCTTGGTAATAAACTAAGGCCAATCGTTGCAGCCCCAATACCTAACCACTTTCTGCGGGATTGATCAATTATATCCATAGGTGATAGCTCAGACTCTAATAATTTCAGTATTAATCGATAAAATTTTGGCAACCTATTGAGTCTAGCAAATCATGCTTAGCTTTAATGTATAATTATGTAAAGATATGCATACTTAACAGGAATTTTATTGCAGTTTTCGTCAGTAATAGAGTTTTGTCACTCAAACTGCTCGAAACATGCAATCTTAGACACAAAATATGCTGCCTTTATCAAAGTAAGTAAAATAGCCATAGCTGAATAACTATAAAACAATGGAATAAACAGGATAAAAACGGAGAATAGAGGAAACGTCACGGAATGAAAATTTACGAAGAACTATGTTCAGGCCGTTAATACGTAAAATAATTAAGGGGAGAAAACTCCCCCTTACAAATTAAAACTCACAATTAGTGTAAAATCTTTTTCAACATTGGCAAATATTTATCTGCATTATCAATAGAATTATCATACTGATAAATATCTGCTCGATATTGTGGCTGTTGGTCTTTATCTACCCAAGCCGTTTGGTAGTACAGAAAAACTGGGATTCTATCTGGTATATTCACATACCGTGTTGACCCCTCTTTCAATGCACCGTCAATTCGTTTTTGTTCCCAACCTGCATCACCTAACAAAATACTGGCTAACTCACTTGCTTTATTCACACGCACACATCCAGAGCTTATTGCACGTGCATTACGATTAAACAAACTATGGTTTGGTGTATCGTGTAAATAAATCGCATCTGAACTCGGCATATTAAACTTATAGCGCCCTAATGAGTTAGTTGGGCCCGGAGCTTGTCGAATTCGATATGGGAAATTAGCTGGGGTGATATTATCCCAGTCAATAGCATATGGGTTGATTTCATATGAATCAGCCCCCCAACCCGAATAAACCGTATAGCCTTTTCGACTAAAATAACTTGGGTCTTGCTTCCCTTTTGGGGCGATATCTTTACGTGCCATACTGGTTGGCACACTCCAAGGCGGGTTAATTACCACGTTATTCAGTGCGCTGCTCATGATCGGTGTTTTGCGATCTGCACGACCAACAATCACTTTAGAATCTAAAATGACTTCGTCATTTAAATAGAAATCTAAAGAGTAGCCTGGAATATTAACTAATATCCCTGTACCACGACTTGCAGGAATAATACGTAAACGTTGCATATTAAGCGCCATTAAACCCGCTTTTTGTTTTGGCTGCATATTTAACCAAACACGCGTGCCTTTTCCAACTACGCCGTCGGCCTCTAAACCATATTGTAATTGGAATTTTTTTACAGCATCAACGAGTTCTTGGTCATATACTTTGGACACGGTACTTGCAGGTGCATCACTTGGCTCTGTTGGTTCGACGGTTTGTTCAACCGCCAGTTCTGCAACTTGAGCCATTGTTTCAGGAGGGGCAACTTCTTCGGTTACATTTCCACCCTCAAGTAACCCTTCACGTTGTAAGATTTGACGTAACATAACCACATCATCGCTAGACTGCCCTAGCTTTAATGCTTTTGTTCCTACTATTTCTAGGTTATCTTCAGGCATCGCCAATAATTTCAGCATTTCCTTGCGCATTGGCAAATACATTGGATGATTCGGTGCCTGTGATTTTACCCAACTACTTAGGTTATTAGATTCAACGGCATCTAGCCATGGTTTCATTTGAGCCGTTGTTGGAGCAATAATTTTATATGGCCGATTAGTATATAGCCAGTACTGCCCGCTCGCCTCTACTGATGATAAATACTGTAAATAGCCAAGCATGGCATCAGATAAAATAACGTCGCGGCCCAGTTCATTTAACTGGTTATTTTCCAGTATTGCCAACCATTCCCCAAATTGAGGCTGAACCCCAGCAAGGGATAATTCTGCCAATTGTTGTTGAAATTGGCTAATTGCCGTTTCATCTTGCCACAATAGCTGCATTTTCCTATCAGCATATAGTTTTGCTAATTGCGTAGAAAAAATAGGTTTCACATCCGTAGGAAGTGATTGTGTTATTTTTACTAAACTTTCTGTTGGTGTAACTGGAGCTACCGCTTGAACTTCAGAAACACTTTGCTGCGTATTTTCTTCATTTGAAAATGCAGGAAACTGTAACGCCATCAACCCGCATATTACTGAGACTTGCAGAGCTCGCACTCTTCTCTTTGCCATACATCCACCTTAATTAACTACATGGATAACAATATTTTTTATTATAATTACAATTTTATTGTATTTAATTTTAGCAGTAATGTTATAGGAATAGACTAATTTTCCTTTTTTCGGATTATAGACAGATAACCACTTAATGAGAAAAAGAATTATTTTCATTATTAGTGGGTATTTATTGGTGCTTTAAACATAGATGAATTTTATTTTAATTAAAAGCTTTAGCTAACGCTTTCTTTCTCACTTAATTTCCATATAGAAAAAGAGGTTTTCATCATGAAAAAATATGTTTTAAACATCGGGTTTTATTCAAATTAATTAATAATCTTGTTAAATTGCATTTGCACTATTTGTTAAATACAAGAAAACCGATATTTATTCCTAAATACCGGCTTTCATTTCATTCACAAAAACTATTACTGCAATGTTGGTGCTTGTACGTTCGGGGTTTCTTGTCCGAAGCCTTTTAAGCCAACCACATGCACATGCTCATGATTACCAACCACTTTACGAACTAGCTTATAGGTTGTGCCCTTCTCAGGGCTAATATTCTCAGGCGCCGCAATAATTAGCTGCATTTCTAACCTGTCACACAGTTCAAATAAGGTTGCAATTGATTTAGCATCTAATCGCGCAGCTTCATCTAAGAATAATAACCGGCAAGGAATAATATCTTTAGCACGCAGACGGCGAGACTCTTCTTCCCAGCTTTGTACTACCATCACTAAGATGGACATACCTGTACCAATAGCCTCACCGGTGGATAACGCACCACTTTCTGCTTTTAACCAGCCATCTGAACCTCTATTAACCTCAACTTCTAATTCTAAGTAGTTGCGGTAATCGAGTAATTCTTCACCGATGGTTTGTGGCAACCGCTGCCCAACATCCACTTGAGGGTTAAGGCGTTGGTATAATTTCGCCATCGCTTCAGAGAAAGTTAACCGTTGGCTGGTAAACAAGTCTTGGTGCATTTCACTTTCTTCAGAAAGGACACTGAGTAACAGCGCATGGCTTTCTCGAATATTCACATTGAGGCGAACCCCTTTAACCTGACCAAATGCCACGGCTTGCAGCCCTTGGTTTAGCATACGAATTCGATTCTGTTCGCGCTGAATGGTTTTGCGAATAATATTCGCCACACTTTTTGAACTGATCGCCAATTTTTGCTCACGCGCCGTTAGCTCTTCCGTTAAGCGCGCCAGCTCAATTTCCATTTGCTCGATTGCATCAATCGGGTCATCTGTACGAATGATGTCTTGGCGAATACGTTCACGTAGGTGTTGATATACCGCGATAAAGAATTTGATCTTCCGCTCAGGGTGTTTTGGATCTTCGGACAAACGCAGTACATCACGTAAATGTTCGTTATCCGCAACCGCTAAACGCAACGCACCTAAGGCTTTATCCGACATGGAACGTAAGCTGTCACCGTCAGTATAGGCCAGCTCACGGCGATGTAAACGACGCTCGACGCCATTGTCTTTCACCAAGCGCATTACCGCACACCAACCTGCTTTTGCCGTCACTACCTGCTCACGCAGCATATAGTAGTCTTTTTCTAACTTACGAAGGCGCTTCTGTAAGTTATCCATTTCAGCTTCACATAATGTCAGCTGTTTTTCTAACTGGTTAATACGGCTACGATTTTCCATGACGCGCTGGTGCAGCTCATCACGTCGAATACGAGCGCGCTCTTGAGCATCAGGATCAGCTTTTACGCCGATCTCTTGCATCTCAACCTCGAGCTCTTTCAACATTTCTTGTTTGGTATCGAAAGAACTGCGTAACGAGGCGAGAACTTGATGGAATTGTGCACTTTGCGCTTGGTGCTGACGCAGCTGTTCGCGAGCGCGTGTACGCTCGGTTTCTGCCTGTTCTAAACGCTGACGTAATTTTTCATTCAAGTCCGCGTTTTCATTCACCATTCCTGTTGAGTCACTGTAACTAAAGTGAGCACGACGCTGAACAACCTCAACTAATGCAAAGGCTTGCTGTTTTGCATTTTGTTGGCTGTGTTTTGCTGACTCATAATCTTTGCGTAATTGTTCATGTTGTTCAGGATCACTGAGTAACACTGTCACAATCGGTTCTAACTTTTCTAACGCATTACCATGTTTATTCAGGAAATGTGCCGCTTCTTCTGCTTCCGTTAGTTCTTCGTTTATCTCTTCGACTCTGTCCGCCAATGTTTCATCGAGTAATAACCCCATTTGAGGTAATAAACGATTAAGAGCCGCAAGGCTTTCTTTACCTTGTGCAAATTGTTGGCGTTGCTGCTGAGTTTGCTCTTCAAATTGTGCCAAAGCACGTTCAATTTCCGTGCGTTTCTGGTTAAGCGAACGAATTTCAGCTTCAGGATCATCTTCAAAGGCCACGGAAATGTGTTGGCCTATAAACCGACTGAATGCTTGGTGAGAACGCTGAATTTTCTGCACATCAAATGACAGGTTCGCGTAACGCTCAGCAAGCTCATCACGTTCAGCAGTTAATGACTCTAAATGACTTTCACGAGCAGCACGACCAAACAAAGGTAATTCAGGATAACGAGAGTAACGCCATTGACGCTCAGACGAACGGACTAATACCGCATTTTCAAATTCCTGCGCATCAAAAACGCTGTCATCGAACGATTGAGGATCCCCCTCGATAAAATAAACATCGTCAGGGCAATCTTGTAATGTTTCGAGCTGGCCACGGACCACAGATAAGTCTTGAACCACAATACCATGACGAGCTGGGCCATATAACGCAGAAAAATAAGCCGCATCTTCGATGGTAATGTCATCATAAATTTCTGATAACAAAACACCATTAAAACGCTCAGCCAACGCTAACATGCGGCCATCTTCCGCACCACTTGGCTGACTTAACCGCTCAATTTGCTTTTCGAGATCTTTACGTTGCGCAGCAACTTCATCTCGTTCAACCGTTATTTCCCTTTCTTGTTCAAGGAGTTGCTGCATAAACTCAGTCACAGCAGTACTTGACTCAAACGTTTCATGGGATTGCTCATTAAGCTGCGTTAGCGCTTCTTGAGCCATAATCCATGCAGGGGCTTTAGATGAAAGTTGGCTAATACGCTGGCGAATTTGTTCCAGTTCTTGGCGCATTTGCATTCGTCTTTCGCCACTCTCATTCACACCAATACTGAGCTCTTCTTGTTGCGCTTCCAGCTCAGCCATCAGTGCATCAAGTTCATCTGGCTCATAGCTTTGGCCATGACGTTTACAGAATTCCGCCAATAAGCGTTCTGCATTTTGCTGGCTATTCAGACGTTGTTGCAATTCAGATAGCTGCATACGTAATGGTTGTACACGATCCGCTAAATGTTGTTGTGATGACCAATCACGTAATAATGTACGCGCTTGTTGGTATGCATCACTGCGGCTAACTTCCCCTACCATATTTCTAACTAATTGATAGGCTTGCTCAAATTGGCTATGTGCGGCATCCGCCACACTCATTTTTTGCTCAAGCGCTAATAACGCTTGGGTAGCTTGTTGTTCACGCGCTTCGAAGGTATCTAGCCATTCATCTGCGTTATCAATGGATAATTCAGGAAGCTGGCACAATTCACGAGCACGCGTTAAGGCATGCAAGGCTTGCTGGTACTGAATGGCTCGTGTTTGTTGTACATCCAGTGCTTGTTGGTAGTCAGCTAATTGATTTTTTAATTCATCAACTTCAATTTCAGCAGCTTCAGCTCGTGCTTCATATTCTTCTTGAGTTTCAGTCGATTCAGCAACAACTTCACTTTGTTCTTCAAGACGATAAGTCAGTTCTTCGATATCTGCTTGATAGCGATCGATTTTTTCTTGTTGGCGCAGCGCGGCTTGCACTAAATTTAAATGGTCACTGGCAGCTTGGTAGTCAGCTTCTAATTCTGTAGATGCCCCATTTTGCTCATTCAATTCACGCGCCATTTCGACGCTACGAACTTGTTCAACACGTAATTGTTTACGGCTAGCTAATAGCTCATTGCGCGCAGCCAGTGCTGCATCAAGGTGAATGCGTCTTTCATTGGAATGACGCATATAATCCGCAGAAACATAATCATTCGCCTGGCTAATCAAATGTTTGAATAAGTCGCGGTCTGATTGAGTGACACGAATGGCTTCTAATGTTAAACGGTTTTCACGCAGAGCCGCTTCCATATCTTGGAATGCTTTACGTACCCCACTGTTTTCTGGCAACAAATAATCACGTAATGAGCGAGTAATGGCACTAGAAATACCGCCATATAGTGACGCTTCAATCAGTCGATAATATTTGCTTCGGTCACTCGCAGAACGTAAGCGTTTCGGTAACACGCCTAATTCAAACAGTGTCGAGTGGTAATCGGTAATTGAGCTAAACTGCTTAAACAAAACGCCTTCCTGTTCTTCAAGACGTTCTTTTAGCTCATTGAGTGGGATCACTTTTGCTTGGCGGCCATCGATAACTTCCGTCAATATTTCCGTTGGAACTGTCGCTAATGGAATGCCTTGTACCATAAATGGCTTAATATCGACTTTTTTATCGCGCCCTGCGACTTGCTGTAAACGCACCCCCACCATGACGCGCTGATGCTTCGAATTTAACACATCCAAAATAGCGTAACAGACACCAGGACGTAACTTACCATGCAAGCCTTTATCACGAGAACCTGAGGTCGCGCCGGCTTCCGTTGTGTTACGGAAGTGAAGTAAGGTTAAATCTGGGATCATCGCGGTAATAAATGCCGCCATGGTTGTTGATTTACCCGCACCATTACCACCCGATAACGTGGTCACTAATTCATCAAGGTCAAAAGTTCGGGCAAAAAAACCGTTCCAATTCACCAGCGTCAGTGAGCGAAATTTTCCGCGTTCAATCATTATTCTTCATCCTCATCACTTTCTGCCAGTTCTTGACTCTCTTCGCCACCCTCTTCATCACTATCTTTTAGTGATAATTCACCGTCAAGAGAGATAGCTTCACCATCACGGATCATCCGTAACTGTGCATCTTGTGGGTTATCGCCACTGCGCACATCGGCGCCAAAACGGAATACAGATTCACTAATAATAAATTTACTCGAATCATTTTGCAGAAAATGCACCATTCCCAAGCGACGTAAACGATTGAGTGATGTTCTTAATTTTTCCTGCAATTTTTGTTTATCTAGGTCAGAGCCTGTCGAACGTTGATTAACAAATTTAAGTAGTTTGCTTTCATCCGCTAATGATAATAATTCTTCAAATAACTCTTGTGAGGTAAAAATACCTTGGTTACTCAAGCGTTCAGGGCTGAGATAGAGATAACAAAGAATTTTCCCAACCATCATATCTAATTCAGATAACACAGAGCGAGGTATTAAGGTTGTTGATCGCGGACGTAAATAGAAGAACCCCTCAGGGGCACGAATTAATTCTACGTTATATCGTGCATAAAATTGTTCTAATACTTCCTGAAAATCCATTAAAAATGCGTGGTTATCAAGGTCATCAACACTAATATGGCGACCTGAACGCAATTGGCTGTCTAGCTCTGGAAAAATCGGGTTAGCTAATGCTTGAGCCAGTTTAACTGGCATAAATTGTTCAATATTTGTCGATGACATGTGCCTGTACCTTGGCTCCGTGATCATTAATAGCTTGCCATTCTGCCGGTAATCCCGCCAAATCAGCCTCTGCGATACCTAATTTAACAGCTTGGTCGATAATAATTCGAGCAACATCAAAATGACGTTTTTGTGGATATTGCAGTAAGTACTCATGCAACACACGGCCAACATCGAGCGGCCGTTGCTCTGCTTTATAAATAGCTAACTCAACTTCCATTAGCTCAGCAAGCTTGTCATTTAATTCACTAAACTCTTCAAACTCAAGCTCTGGTGGTAATTCACCCATGACCTCTTCATCATGCAACGCGAGCTCTTCATCACGCATATCGAATAACCGATCCGCATTAGCGTAAGTGAGTGCCCAAGGGCTATCAAGGTAGTGCTGAACGGATTGACGTAACCGCTGAGAAAATATTCTATTTTTATCCATATCGATAGCTGTACGGATAAACTTATGAACATGACGGTCATAACCAATCCATAAATCGATAGATTGTTGACCCCAGCTAACAATACGGTCTAGTTTATTTTGCAGGTCAAAAACCAACCTATCCACTAAGTCAGAGAATGCCGGCGCATTCATATTAGCTTCTTGAATACGTAATAAATTCGCTTGCAGTTTATCCCCTGCGGCTTCCAATGTGTCTTGCAACTCACGCAATGTACCTGATGTTTCTGATAATAATTGCTCACAGTTAGCAATAGCTGCCTGCCAGTCTTGATTTAATAATGCGGCAATATCTTCTTTTACTGAATTTTGCTGTTCATCCATAATACGTTGGGATAAATCAATACTGTCAAAAATTTCAGCAACTGAATATTTTAGTGGGGCAAACACGTAACGATGCCAATAAAATTCATCACCACCTTCCTCTGCGGCTTCAGCGGCACGTTGCAGCTCTCCTGCAACAATAGAAAGTTGCATGGAAAGTCTTAATGTTGAGAACTCTCTCTGACGAATATAATAATCGCTGATGCCAATCCCCAAAGGGGTTAGCCGGTAAATTGCATTACCTTCAACAATGTCACTGGCAAAACGGTTAAAAATCTTCTGGCGAACCATATCATTGATGGCATTATTGGCCCTTACTGACAATGATTCAGTTGTCTGCTCAAACCCTTTGCAAACTTCACGAAAGGCATCAACCAGTTCCCCTTCACTCATTTCACCATTGACTCTTTCACTGTTTAATACCGCTACCGCGAGCAAAAATGCTAAACGTTCAGCGGGAAGTGAAATCGAAAAATCATTTTTTCGTGCCCAAGACACAAGTTCAGGGACGGTCTGGGAAAAATCACTCATAAATCGTCCTTTTGTATTTGTTTGCGTGCCATGACATGAATATAACGCCCCATGCTAATATAGGGTTCTTCACGGCAATACTGCTGTTCTAATGCCAACAATGCCGGAAAATCTTTTTGCTGTAACTGCCGACTTTGTAAATAGTCATGGAATACCCTGACACCACTTTTACCGATGATTTGCATATTACACTCGCCTAACCAAGCATCAACCTGATGAGGAAAAAGCGGGTTTTGTGGTGATAACGAGCGTTTACGACGACGTTGAATATGTGGCGTTGCAAGATGAAAATTTCCCAAAATTGCATTACGCATCACCAGACCATTTGCATTATAGAACATGACAGAAAATACGCCTTCTGGTCTAATTATATCTACCAGTTGTTCAATTGCATATTTTTGATCGCTAATCCATTCAAGTACCGCATGAAATAAAACAAGGTCAACAGGTTCATCAATATATTGTGCGATATCTTGCACTGCACAATGAACAAAACGCATGTTATCGCTAATACCTTGTTCCTTGGCAAGCTCACTGCCTCGTTCCAACATCTCTTCAGATAAATCGCAAAGTATCACCTGATGCCCCATTTCGGCGAGTTTGCGTGAAAAGTGTCCTTCACCACCACCTGCATCAAGTATTTTTAGAGTTTTACCCTCAAATTGGCTGCTTAATAATTGAGTTAAATCTTGCCAAACTACCGCTTCTCGTATTTTTCCTTTTGTCGTTCCGTAGATATTTTTTGCAAATTTATCGACAATATCATCAAAGTTGCGGTCTGCCATGTGCTATCCGGTTGCCTATCATCTATTATTTAAAGCGGTTTATGAGCCAATTTGTCGCGAAAAAACGTAAAATGGTTGATTACATCCTGATATTGAGAAAATTAACTCTAACCAGAAATATTCTCACATTGCAGCGTATTTATCACATACAATGCGAGGCGACTGTTAAAACAGGAATTATAACAGATAATAGCTATATTTTTGCATAGTACTTCATTGTGCTCAGCAATTTTCAGTTTGCTACTATTAAACACTATTCTGTTATTTTCCCTCTAATTTCGCTGCGTTATTGCATATTTTTCCGTAGATTCTGCCACAATGATTAATCGATAACCCTTAAGAATAGGCTTAGTTATGTTATTTATCTTAAAAAAATATATTGGTTCTCTATTGATGCCATTACCATTATTACTCATCATCGGGTTTATCGGATTGCTTTTGCTTTGGTTTACACGCTGGCAGCGTTGTGGAAAGGCGTTTACTACCCTAAGTTTAGTTTTAATAACTCTGTTGGGGTTACAGCCTGTTTCAGATACTTTACTTGCCCCAGCAGAAAAACAATTCAATAAGCGCTATGAATTAATTACTGAGAATCCACCTCAAGATGTACGTTATATTGTTGTTCTCGGTGGCGGTTTTACGTATAACCCTGATTGGAGTCCAAGTTCCAATCTGTTGAATAATAGCCTACCTAGAGTGACTGAAGGTGTTCGTCTTTACCTTAAACACCCTGGTAGTAAACTAATTTTCACTGGCGGTAAAGCGAGTAGTCCTATCAGCAGTGCCGAAGTTGCTGCACAAGTTGCTCAATCCTTGGGTGTCCCCGCACAAGATACTATTCCACTCACTGAACCCAAAGATACACAAGAGGAAGCTTATGAAGTTGAAAAAATCATTGGGAAATCTCCTTTTTTATTAGTAACTTCTGCTAACCATTTACCTCGAGCGATGACTATGTTTACTCAACGAGGAATGAACCCTTTCCCTGCCCCCGCAAATCAGTTGGTTATCACGAGTGAAATTAATCCATGGGAGAAATATATCCCTTCCTCTTATTTCTTTGGCCATAGTGAACGTGCTTGGTATGAATTTCTTGGTACGCTTTGGTGGCATTTAAAACCCAATAATACACAGACGTTAGAAGAGCAACTTGCTACGCCTGAGTCAGTTACCGCTGAATAGTAGCAAAAAAGGTGTAATCTATTGAGATTACACCTTTTGTTTAGCTAAATCGCATATTGGCTATTTGAGCTATTAGGAAAATGTGGGCTACTGAATAAATTGACTTCTAACGAGTTCAAGATCTTCAGGGGTATCAACACCAGCACCTGGCGTAGTTTTCGCGACATCCACATGAATTTTCTCGCCATACCAAAGCACCCTAAGTTGCTCCAGCATTTCGATTTTCTCTAATGGGCTTGCTTCCCACTTAATATAACGACGAATAAACCCTGCTCGATAAGCGTATATACCAATGTGACGCAAAAAGGTATCCCCTATTACATCATGGCTTTTCGCAAAGTTGTCTCTATCCCAAGGAATAGTTGCCCGAGAAAAATACAATGCATAACCTTCGTGATCAGTAACAACCTTGACAGTATTTGGATTAAACGCTTCATGAGCATCATTAATAGGTACAGCTAGCGTCCCCATTTCAGCTTTACTCCCCTGAAGATTACGAGCAACTTGGCTGATAATCTCAGGTGGAATTAAAGGTTCATCACCTTGCACATTCACGATGATTTCATCGTCAGAAAAAGCATAGGTATCAATAACTTCAGCTAGTCTTTCTGTCCCAGACTGATGATTTGGGTTAGTCATACAAGCTTCACCACCTGCTTCAATCACCGCTTTAGCAACATCAGAGTGATCTGTCGCAACTATCACTCGGCTAGCCCCCGATTTAACAGCTTGCTCCATTACTCGAACAACCATTGGCTTGCCATGGATATCAGCCAAAGGTTTACCTGGTAAGCGTGTTGAGGCATAACGAGCAGGAATAATAACCGTAAACATGAGGATTACTGACCTTCATCTAATGAAACGGGGCGCGCTTCATTTTCTAGTAATACAGGGATGCCGTCACGAATTGGATAGGCTAAATGATCAAACTTACAGATAAGTTCGAGGTTTTCTTTGTTATAACTTAATTTGCCGTGACATACAGGACAGGCAACGATTTCAAGTAAACGGTGATCCATGTTTTCTCCCGAATGGATTTTAACTCACTTGGAGTCAGGATATCACATGCAGATATCACCGTTAACTTTAATCTTCCTGAATAAGATCTCCTGCGAGAGATGAGAGGATAAAAGCAGGAGAAATTGTTCTGTTTATTATCTAATAAGCAATAACGTCAGCTGCCGTTATGCCATCCGAATTACGAGTAACAGAGAACTCAACGTTTTGACCTTCGAATAATGATTTGATTTTTTTATTAGCAATTGACTTTGTTGTCACAAATACATCATCACCACCATTGAATGGTGAAATAAAACCGTAACCTTCTTTTGCGTCAAACCATTTAACTCGACCCATATGTAATTGAAAATTCATATTAAAACTCCTTTTGTTCTGAGAACAATATTTTTTTTATCTTTGTATCATTACTCTTTCTTGCTTCCCATTTATAAAATGCCGATCTATTAATACATCAAAGAGTAATTAAACTTTACCAATTCATGCGCACAAATCATTGCGCATATTTTATAACGCCCATATATATAGATTTCAGACACCGCTAATCTACTGCGAAGTTAACAGTCTATTTTGACATTATGATGACAAAACGCAGTGACAGCGACTTTACAATGTAGATTACGCGAGGATATGAAGACTAACTAAAGAACGGAGCGTGAAATTTAAGCTAGTATAAAATCCAATTATCAATGTATTGTATCTAGATACATAATAAGTAGATCTATATCACATTGGAGATATTATTATCACAGAGGAACGTTATAGACAAGTTTTTTTGTTATTTGTGATAAGTTTTCTTATTCCGCTTAAGATTTTTTCAGCGTCAATCGGCTGCAATTGTGCTTGTACTGGAAGGAACCACCAATTTGGTTGTGCAAAAGCACGGCATTTCACCGCGTCTTTTTCGGTCATTAATAAGTTTTGCTCATTTTTAACTAACGGTGAAAGCTGTTTTAATTCATACGATTGGTGATCAGCAAAAGCATGAGTGTTAATAACTTCGACCCCTTTGTTTTCTAATGAGGTAAAAAAACGAGGAGGATGACCAATACCTGCTATTGCGACAACCGCAGGTAATTGTGTAACTGCACGTTTTTCACCAGTCACCAAGTTATAAGCAACATCGCCTTCAAGGGCCATTACGGCTTCATTTTCTTGAGCTTCACCACCGTTAACAATGACAGCATTAACACGCTTTAAACGCCCAGCCCTTTCACGCATAGGCCCTGCGGGTAGCCACCAACCATTACCAAAACGACGCTGGCCATCAATAACGACAATCTCGTAGTCACGTTGCAATGCATAGTGCTGCAACCCATCATCAGTAATAATTACATCTAATTGGAATTTTTCCAATAACGCTTTAACTGCATCACTGCGCTTAGGCGCAACAGCCACGGGGGATTTAGTACGATGAAAAATTAGTATGGGTTCATCCCCAGCAACTTCAGTTTTCGTCGTTTCATCGAGTATCAGCGGGTACTTTTCAGCTTTACCGCCATACCCTCGAGAAACAACCCCCACGCGGTAGCCTTCTTTGGTGAGTGATTCCACTAACCAGATAACAACAGGGGTTTTACCATTTCCCCCCGCTGTCAGGTTTCCCACCACTACCACTGGAATTGGCGCTTTCCATGAACGTTTCAGCCCGATTTTATAAGCTATATCCCTAATTACCGTTACCAACCCATAAAGGAAAGATAACGGCAGCAATAAAAGATACAGCCATGACTTGCCAGACCAAATGCGTTCTATCATTGTTTAAACTGAATGCTATGTAACTGTGAATATGCGCCATCTTGAGCTAATAGCGATTTATGGTCACCACGCTCAATGATTCGGCCATCTTGTACAACTAATATCTCATCTGCATTTTCTATCGTCGATAACCTGTGGGCAATGACCAAAGATGTTCTATTTTTCTGTAACTCATCAAGAGCAGCTTGAATAGCACGTTCAGACTCTGTATCTAGCGCGGATGTCGCCTCATCAAGAATAAGAATTGGGGCATCACGTAGCAGTGCTCGAGCAATCGCGATCCTTTGACGTTGCCCTCCAGAAAGCATAACACCATTTTCACCAATAACCGTGTCCAAGCCTTTTTCAAGTTTAGCAATAAAATCCATTGCATAAGCCATTTCTGCAGCTTTCTCTATTTGCCCACGGCTGTAGCTGCCGTCTGTTGCATAGGCAATATTATTGGCTATCGTATCGTTAAATAGATAAACATGCTGAGAAACTAACGCGACTTGGCTACGTAATGAAGATAACGTGTATTCACGAATGTCATGCCCATCAATTTGAATAGACCCCTCGTCGATGTCATAAAAACGTGTAATCAAATTTGCAATTGTGGACTTACCTGAACCTGATCGCCCAACCAGAGCAACTGATTTCCCTGCTGGCAAAGTAAACGAAACATCGTCTAACGCAGGATGCTCTTTGGTTGCATAGGTAAAGGTAACATGCTCAAATTTAATATCCCCTTTAACCTCTTTAAGTACTTTATTTCCGTTATCTTTTTCTTGTTCGGAATCTAAGATAGCAAATAAAGTTTGGCAAGCCGCCATACCACGCTGGAATTGTGAGTTAACGTTAGTTAATGATTTTAAAGGACGCATCAGTGCAAACATTGATGAAAAAACAACTGCAATTGTACCCGATGTTAATTCATCACGAATTTCAGGAAAACTCGCTGCATAAAGGACAAATGCTAGTGCAAATGATGCAATTAACTGAACAATAGGGTCTGAAATTGCTGAAGCGGTTACCATTTTCATATTTTGGCGGCGCATGTTGTTACTGACTTTATTAAAGCGTTCAGTCTCAACTTTCTGTCCCCCAAAAATTAAAACTTCTTTATGGCCTTTTAACATCTGTTCAGCACTTGCCGTCACATGCCCCATTCCGGTTTGCATGTTTTTACTAATCTTACGAAAACGTTTAGAGACGATACGAATAGTGACTGATACAATCGGGGCAATTACGATTAAAATAAGAGAAAGTTGCCAGCTATAATAAAACATCATCGCAAACAACCCGATGATATAAGCACTTTCACGAATAATTGTAATTAATGCTCCAGAAGAAGAAGATGCAACTTGTTCTGAATCATAGGTAATTCTAGATAATAGTGTTCCTGTCGATTGCTGGTCAAAAAAACTAACAGGCATTCCCATCATATGACCAAATAATTTACGCCGCATGTTCATCACGACTTTACCTGCAACCCAGGAAACACAATAGGTTGAAACAAAGCTAGACCCACCACGAACAACCATTAAACCCAACACCGCAAGCGGAAGCCATTTTAAAACGTCATTATCTGCTTTATCAAAGCCCTCATCCAATAAAGGTTTTAATAAAGAAATCATAAACGCGTCACCCGCTGCGTTTATGATAAGTGCTATTGCTGCAACGATTAAACCCGCTTTAAAAGGCGCAATTATCGGCCACAAGCGACGAAAAGTTTGTTTTGTCGAAAGGTCTTTATCATTCATACTTTTAATTACCAGACTTAATGTAAGCGCACTATTCTACTCGGGAAATAGCGGTAAGCCAAACCACAGATGATACCAGCGGGGCTGAATTTCATAGCGATAACGTGAAATTTTAATTTTTTCCTTTTTAAACCATATAGTTAACTGGCCATCTTCCGCTGTATTTAACCATTTAATATTATTATTTTTATACCGAAAATAGACTTTTGGCGATGGAATTTTCCATGCACTATACCTTGCTGATGAGACTACCACCATTGAAGGTTGAACATTTCTTAACAATAAATCAGTTGATGACGTGCTGCTTCCATGATGTGGAGCGAAAAGAAGAGTCGAACGTAACCGATTCTTGTACATTGCGACCAGTGATTTTTCCCCTTGTTTTTCGATATCTCCTGTTAATAAAATTTTATGAAACCCATCCGTTAATTGAATAACACAAGAATCATCATTATGTGATATTGGTGCTAGCTTTTCAGGCCATAATACTTCAAAAGTTAATATCCCCCACTGCCATTTTTGGCCTTTAAAACACGGAAGGTGTTCCATACTTTTTATATTATTAGTTTTTTCCCTATTTACCGACGTTTTTTGTGGGCCAAAGCTACTTCTTACACTTAGCCATGGATATTGCTGGATTAAATAATTTGCACCACCAGTATGGTCTAAATGATTATGGCTTAAAATGACTCCAATTGGGGTTATATCGTGATATTTAAGGAAAGGAATAATTTGACGCTGTGCATTGCTATCCCCTTTCCATGCATTACCTGTATCATAGAGTAACGCTAAATTGTTTTGTTCTATCACAACAGCCAAACCATGCCCGATGTCTAATACCGTCATTCTCCAACCTTCTTTGGATTGTTTACCGCTCCCCTTTTCTAAGAAAATTGAAATAACTACACAGCTAATAAGCCCGAAATAGCGCTTGTACCACTTAAATAAAACGACAATGATACTTAACCAACATATTAAAAATAAATAATAGGGAACATTGATAAATTCTGACCAAAAAGTACTGAAATAAGGTAATGGTTTTAGCCCTATATCTATAACCCTATCTATCGTATATAAAATAGGTTGCTGAACCACTTTTATTGGTACTAAAAACAAGAGCAAAATAGCAGGAACAACACACCAAGAAACTAACGGGACAAACCAGATATTTGCCACTAACCCCATTACATTAATACCATTAAATAGACTAAGTTGCATTGGGATCAGTAAGACTAGTAAGCCAATTTGTAAATGGGTTAACCCTATAATTTTCCCCTTTACACCTTTAGATAAATGATATGGTAATGGAAATATGGTTAACCAATAAAGAATGGCTAGCACAGCGAAACTAGATAACCAAAAACTATCTGACAAAATAGCCAATGGGTCTAATAATAATATTCCTGCGATACTCCACAGTGCCCATTGCCAAGCAAAATACCTTGCAGGCTTATTTCTGATATATATCCATAATAGTAGGGCAAATAATGCTCGAGTCGCAGGGATAGCAAAGCCAGAGATCCATGCATAAAAAATTGCTAGCCCTATACCAATTACTACTGGTAGTGTTTCATTGACATACTTTATTGGTAAAAAATATTGAATCACTCGAGTGATAAGAAAGCCAAACAAGTAAGCTAACCCAATATGCAAGCCTGATATAGCCATTAAATGTGTCAAACCTGTTCTCTGTAGTAAATATGTTTGTTCTACTGCCAACAAACTTCTATCTCCAAACATTAGTCCATAAATAATCCCTTTATTAGATAATGAATTAATTAGCTCCATATAATTATGGATAACTTTTTGTCTTACAGAACAATCCTTTTTTAATAATTCTATTTTCTTACTTTTCAAAACTCCAATGATTCTATTAGCCAAATAATAACGTTGTAGGTTAAATCCTCCTTCATTTAGTGAGCTGTGTAGTGGCTTTACAGTGCCATTGATTCGCCACAACTGCCCAGCGCAAACAGTTTCCTTTGTTTTCCATGTAGCATATAACGGAGGAAAAACAATGCGATTGTTAATTTTATCAATACGTACTTTGATTTTTTGCTCTTTGCTATTCAAAGGAATACCAACAATAACCACATCAATATCGTTATTTTTTTTAGATAGATAATTAATATGATTAATGATGTTAATTCCATGCCAATTAGCCCATAGAAAAAACATAATAATTAGTGCTAAAAACTTGCCTGATTTACCAAATATAAAGAATATTATTAATACCGATACAAACAAAGAAACAAATAATAATTCACTCAGCATTAAAATTTTAGGCATAAATAAAAGTGGTAATGTACCTAAAATCAAAGCAATAGAAGCCATTGTCATCGAAATAGACAATTTTCCATTAAAGATTAAATTACATTTTTTGATTGAGTTATTTAGCCATCTTATTATGTAGATGATATTTTTTATCAACTTTTGTATCCCTACATAGCGTTTATTTGCTTTAGTTTATTTATTCCTATGAATTTTTTAAGTCTCTTTGTTTTATTTTTCGTAGCGCTTCCCAATATGTTTTTTACTGATAAAAATATACATATTAGTTTGCGAGGAGCTTCGCAAAACACGTATATATCTCTAAAGCTGCTTTTGGATTTATTTTATTATTTTTATAGGCTTTAAAAGTATAGAAGTGGTGTTGGTGTTGGTGTTGGTGTTGGTGTTGGTGTTGGTGTTGGTGTTGGTGTTGGTGTTGGTGTTGGTGTTGGTGTTGGTGTTGGTGTTGGTGTTGGTGTTGGTGTTGGTGTTGGTGTTGGTGTTGGTGTTGGTGTTGGTGTTGGTGTTGGTGTTGGTGTTGGTGTTGGTGTTGGTGTTGGTGTTGGTGTTGGTGTTGGTGTTGGTGTTGGTGTTGGTGTTGGTGTTGGTGTTGGTGTTGGTGTTGACCAGAAATAAAAAACAGTGCTGTATAAAATACAAGCACTGTTTTGATGTAATAATTAAGATTTACAGCCCGATTATTGGCCGTAAATATTTACACGATCACGTAATTCTTTACCTGGTTTAAAGTGAGGAACATATTTACCTTCTAGTTCCACTTTATCACCAGTTTTTGGGTTACGGCCAACGCGTGGAGCACGGTAGTGAAGAGAAAAACTGCCGAAACCACGGACTTCAATACGCTCACCGTTAGCTAACGTATCCGCCATATGCTCAAGAATTTCCTTTACAGCTTCCTCAACGGTTTTTGCTGAAAGATGAGACTGCTGGCTAGCCAGTCTTTCAATTAATTCAGACTTGGTCATAGTACCTCCCTAAACTACCGTTACAAAGGGGCAACGCTACTGTTGCCCCCACTTAATTATTCGCCTTTAGCTGCTTTGAAAGCTTCAGCCATAGCATTGTTGCCGAATGCTGTATCTTCTTGTTTGTTCACAGCTGCGACAGCGTCTTTCTCATCAGCTTCGTCTTTAGCGCGAACAGACAGGTTGATTACACGGTTTTTACGATCAACACCAGTGTATTTAGCTTCAACATCATCACCAACGTTCAGAACCAGTGTTGCATCTTCAACACGGTCACGTGAAGCTTCTGATGCACGCAGGTAACCTTCAACGCCCAGTGTCAGCTCAACAGTTGCACCTTTAGCATCAACTGCGATTACTTTACCAGTTACGATTGCGCCTTTCTTAGTTGCTGCTAAATAGTTATTGAATGGATCTTCAGCTAACTGTTTAACACCTAAAGAAATACGTTCACGCTCTGCGTCGACTTGCAGAACAACAGCTGCGATTTCATCACCTTTTTTGTATTCACGAACTGCTTCTTCGCCTGCAACGTTCCAGGAGATGTCAGACAGGTGAACCAGGCCATCGATGCCGCCGTCCAGACCGATGAAGATACCGAAGTCAGTGATAGACTTGATTTTACCTTCAACGCGGTCGCCTTTGTTGTGAGTTTCTGCGAATTGCTGCCATGGGTTAGATTTGCACTGTTTCAGGCCCAGTGAGATACGACGACGTTCTTCATCGATATCCAGAACCATAACTTCAACAACATCACCAACGTTAACAACTTTAGATGGGTGGATGTTTTTGTTAGTCCAATCCATTTCTGAAACGTGAACCAGACCTTCAACGCCTTCTTCGATTTCTACGAAGCAACCATAGTCAGTCAGGTTAGTAACGCGACCAGTCAGTTTAGTACCTTCTGGGTAACGTTTAGCGATTGCGACCCAAGGATCTTCGCCCAGTTGTTTCAGACCCAGAGAAACACGAGTGCGCTCACGGTCGAATTTCAGAACTTTAACATTGATTTCATCACCAACGTTGACGATTTCGCTTGGGTGTTTAACACGTTTCCAAGCCATGTCAGTGATATGCAGCAGGCCGTCAACACCGCCCAGA
This sequence comes from Providencia sp. PROV109, assembly GCF_033681625.1. Classification (NCBI taxonomy): domain Bacteria; kingdom Pseudomonadati; phylum Pseudomonadota; class Gammaproteobacteria; order Enterobacterales; family Morganellaceae; genus Providencia; species Providencia sp. PROV109. The sequence continues at coordinate 1,685,272 of NZ_CP096320.1, read as the reverse complement.
TCAACGAATGCACCGTAGTCAGTAAGGTTCTTAACGATACCTTTAACTTCCATGCCTTCTTGCAGATTTTCCAGCAGTTGATCGCGCTCAGCGCTGCTTTCAGATTCAATTACAGCACGACGAGAAACAACAACGTTGTTGCGTTTCTGATCCAGCTTGATTACTTTGAACTCAAGCTCTTTGCCTTCCAAGTGAGTAGTATCACGAACTGGACGTACATCAACCAGTGAACCTGGTAAGAACGCACGAATACCGTTCAGCTCAACAGTGAAACCACCTTTAACTTTACCGTTGATAACACCAGTTACAGTTTCAGCTTCTTCGTAAGCTTTTTCCAGCATCAGCCATGCTTCATGACGTTTAGCTTTCTCACGAGACAGGATAGTTTCACCGAAACCATCTTCTACTGCATCCAGAGCTACATCGATTTCGTCGCCAACTTGGATTTCTAGCTCACCCTGAGCATTTTTGAACTGTTCTACTGGGATAGCAGATTCTGATTTAAGACCTGCGTCAACAAGGACTACGTCTTTATCGATGGCAACAACAGTACCACGGACGATAGAACCAGGACGAGTTTCAATATTCTGCAGGGATTCTTCAAAGAGTTGAGCAAAAGATTCAGTCATATTAATGATCTTCAAGAGTTTTAAATTAACGTCCACTTAGCTTCCCGCCAAATGGGGTTGTTTCACATACCCCACAACATTCCATGTCGCAAGGTTGATGCTATGCTAATAATATAATCACATAGCGGTAACTGCGTATATTATCTAATTATAAGCTAAAATAAAGCCTATTATCACGATAATTGTAGAATTTTTTTTGCATAGGTGTGTGCTTTTTCAATAACTTCCTCAATAGACATACTTGTGGAATCCAGCACTAATGCGTCTTTCGCGGCAATAAGAGGTGCAACAGAGCGATTACGATCACGAAAATCCCGCTCTTCAATTTCGCTTAAAAGACGTTCAAAATTAACATCAAAACCTTTTTCTTGCAACTGCTTCATCCGCCGATGAGCCCGTTCTTCCGCGGAGGCATCAAGAAAAATTTTTACCGGTGCATCGGGAAAAACCACCGTTCCCATATCACGGCCATCAGCAATTAGCCCAGGATGGGTTCTAAATGCACGTTGGCGTCGGAGTAAAGCTTCACGTACGCGAGGAAAAGTGGCTGTTTGGGATGCAGTGTTTCCTACTGTTTCGGTTCTAATTTGATTCGAAACATCTTCCCCTTCCAGAATGACTTTCAGTACATTATCTTCAGGAACAAATTTCACATCTAAATTTGCAGCCAAAGGAACTAACGCATCTTCGGATTGGATATCAACATGGTGATGTAACGCTGCTAACGCTAATACACGATAAATCGCGCCAGAGTCTAAAAGTTGCCACCCAAACTCGTTTGCTAATGCTTGGCAAAGCGTACCTTTACCTGCTCCGCTTGGTCCATCAACGGTGATTACAGGGGCTATCGCCACCATAAAAAATCTCCTTTTCTGCAAATAGCCTAGCTACCCGCAATTAAAATCTGTGAAGGTATTATACCAATCCAGTAGATTTGTGAAATAAGCAGGTTCTGATGATTGCTAAAAAATAAGAAAAAGTTGATATTTGAATCGTAAAAATCAGGTTGATATCAAAGAAAATAATATCAACCCAATCAATAGATTAATGACTTAGACGTGCCAACTGTTCGAAGTAATCAGGAAAAGTTTTTGCAGTGCAGCCCGGATCCAAAATTGTTACTGGTGTATCTGATAATGCAACTAAGGAAAAACACATTGCAATACGATGGTCGTTATAGGTTTCAATTTCAGCATGTTGTAATTTTTTCGGTGGAACAACACGAATATAATCATGCCCCTCTTCCACTTCAGCGCCAACTTTTCGTAACTCTGTCGCCATCGCATATAACCGGTCGGTCTCTTTTACCCGCCAGTTATAGATATTACGAATAACCGTTTCGCCTTCAGCAAACAGGGCAACCGTTCCAATGGTCATTGCCGCATCAGGGATCGCGTTCATGTCCATATCAATACCTGTCAATGTTCTGCGTTCACATTCAACGTAGTCATCACCCCAACGAATAGTCGCGCCCATTTTTTCTAATACGTTGGCAAATTTAGTGTCCCCTTGCAAACTATTGCGCCCAATTCCTGTTACACGCACTACGCCCCCCTTAATGGCGGCCGCAGCGAGGAAATAAGACGCTGATGAAGCATCACCTTCCACTAAATATTCGCCTGGTGATTGGTATTGTTGCTGCCCTTTGATAACGAAATATTCATATTGATGATTTTCGACATTAACACCGAACGTTTTCATTAATGCTAATGTGATATCAATGTAAGGTTTGGAGACTAACTCGCCAATAATTGTAATTGTTGTGTCTTGCTCTGCACGCGGTGCCGCCATTAACAGCGCAGTTAAAAACTGGCTAGAAACAGACCCATCGACTGAAATTTGGCCACCGATAAAACCACCTTTTAAACGTAATGGTGGGTAATTCTCTTGTTCCAAATATTCAATCTCTGCACCGCCTTCCCTCAGCGCATCAACCAAATGCCCAATTGGGCGCTCTTTCATGCGAGGCTCACCCGTTAAAATAATATTATTACGGCTTAGTGATAGTGCTGCAGTCAGTGGGCGCATTGCAGTTCCCGCATTGCCTAAAAAGATTTCTGTTTCATCTGGATGAGATAAATTTCCACCTAAACCTTCCACACGACAACGTGTTTTATCTTCAGACAATTGGTAGTTAACACCTAGCTGGCTTAATGCATTCAGCATATGGCGAATATCATCACTGTCCAATAAGTTAGTGAGTATGGTCGTTCCTTTAGCCATCGCTGCTAATAATAGTGCGCGGTTTGAGACACTTTTTGACCCTGGCAAATTAATTGTGCCGTTGATTGAAGAGATAGGTTGTAATGTCAGGGATTGCATAAAAAGCAGTTTCTCCAGTGAAGTTTTGCAAGTAAATAATATCTGGCTCCATTTTCTTTTAAGTCAAATAAGAAGAGCACAGATAACCGACTGAACATCCTATTTCAGTCGGCAAATCTCATTATTGAGCGTTATGGCGTTCGAAATCAGCCATAAAATCAACCAAAGCCTGTACACCAGCTAATGGCATCGCATTATAGATTGACGCACGCATACCACCAGCCACTTTATGGCCTTTTAGAGAAAGTAAGCCTTGCTCTTTGGCTTCTTCAATAAATTTCGCATCAAGTGCCGGGTTTTGCATTTGGAACGGTACGTTCATCCAAGAACGGTTTTCAACCGCAACACGGTTAATATAGAACTGGCTATCATCAATTGCATTGTAGAGTAATTGTGATTTTTCATAATTACGCTTAGCCATTTCTTGCAAACCACCTTGCTCTTTTAACCATTTGAAGACCATCCCCGCGAGATACCAAGCAAAGGTCGGTGGAGTATTAAACATTGAATCGTGTTTTGCTAATACCGTGTAATCAAATACAGATGGAGTCTGAGGCGAAGCTTTACCGAGCAGGTCTTCTCGAATAATAACGATAGTTAATCCAGCTGGCCCAATATTTTTTTGAGCTCCCGCATAAATTACACCATAACGGCTTACATCAATCGGTTTAGATAAGATAGAAGAGGAATAGTCAGCAACAATAATTTTATCTTCAGGGAAATCAGGTTCCTCATGAATAGCTAAGCCACCAATGGTTTCATTTGGGCAATAGTGAACATAAGCGGCATCATCACTTAATGGCCACTCTTTCATAGGTTTTAAACTAACAATGCCATCTTTTTCTTCAGTAATTTGAATTACATTAGGTGTACAGTATTTTTCAGCTTCTTTTGCTGCTGACTCTGACCAATAGCCGCTTACAATGTAGTCTGCGGTCGTTTTATCACCTAGTAAATTCATTGGTAACGTCGCAAAATGGGCTCGAGCTCCACCGTGACAAAATAAAACTTTATAGTTATCAGGGATGTTTAATAAATCACGTAAATTTTGCTCTGCTTCTGTTGCCACTTCGATAAAGTCTTTTCCGCGATGGCTAACTTCCATGACAGAAACGCCTAAACCCTTCCAATTACAAAACTCTTGTTCAGCACGACGCATGACTTCAACAGGTAGCATAGCTGGACCTGCACTGAAATTATAAACCTGACTCATTGACCTCACCCTATCCATCTTCAATTATGGTTAATAAAATTCACTCAGATAGTTAAAGTTGTACCACTCCAAGCCTTTAGCTGCAACGGTTATTGTCAGCAATCCCAAAAATGAAAGGGGGGTTATTTTTTGATAATGGGGAAAAGAATTTTGTTAATCTTGTCACACTCTCGACAAGCACCATTTTATGGAGAAATTAACAATAAATAAGCGATAATATCCCGAATTACATCATTGCGCTGTGTTTCGGGATATTCATTGAAATGTCTTTTATTGAAGATTAAAAATTAGCGAATAACTTTGCTTACGATTTCAATCGCTTCTTTTTCTATTTGGCGTAAATGCTCTTCTCCACGGAAGCTTTCACAATAAATTTTATACGCTTCTTCCGTGCCTGATGGCCTTGCTGCAAACCAGCCATAATCAGTCATGATTTTTAAACCACCAATTGGCGCATTATTACCGGGGGCTGCGGTTAAACGCTGTGTAATTTTATCTCCTGCCAATGTATCTGCTGCAACCATTTCCGGTGATAATTTACTTAGCTTCGCTTTTTCTTCGTGAGTAGCTTTCGCTTGAATACGGTTGTAAATCGGTGCCCCAAATTTTTTGGCAAGGTTATTATAACGCTGCTGCGGGTTTTCACCGGTAACCGCCGTAATTTCCGCGGCTAGTAAGCAAAGAATGATACCGTCTTTGTCTGTTGACCAAGGTGTGCCATCGAATTTTAAGAATGATGCCCCAGCACTTTCCTCACCGCCAAAACCTAGTTGTCCACTGAATAACCCATCAACGAACCATTTGAACCCTACAGGCACTTCAACTAATTCACGACCGATATCATTAACAACACGGTCAATCATCGCACTTGAGACAAGTGTTTTCCCTACCGCAACATTTTTTCCCCACTGAGGGCGGTGTTGGAATAGGTAGTCGATTGCCACAGCAAGATAGTGATTTGGGTTCATTAAACCATCGGGGGTAACAATGCCATGACGGTCATAGTCAGGGTCATTAGCGAAAGCTAAATCAAATTTTTCTTTCATCCCAAGCAAACCCGCCATTGCCCAACTTGATGAGCAATCCATACGGATAACACCATCATGATCCAAAGGCATAAAACGGAACGTTTGGTCTAATTGGTCATTTACGATTTCAATATCTAATTGATAATATTCAGCAATTTTTTTCCAGTATTCAATACCGGAACCGCCTAGTGGGTCAACACCAATTTTCAAACCAGACTTAGCAATCGCTTGCATATCAACAACTTCGCCTAATGCAGAGACATAAGGCATAACCAAATCTTGCTGAATAACGTATTCACTCGCCATCGCTGTATCAAAATTGACTCTTTTAACCCCTTCCAGGTTATTGACTAGCAATTGGTTTGCATTTTTTTCAATAACAGAAGTTAAATCGGTATCAGCCGGCCCGCCATTCGCAGGGTTGTATTTAATACCGCCATCTTCAGGTGGGTTATGTGAAGGCGTAATCACAATGCCATCCGCAACATCTTGGTGTGATTGGTTATAACTTAAAATAGCGTGAGAGATAGCTGGAGTTGGCGTAAAACCATTATTTTCCTGAACAATTACATGAACTTGATTTGCCGCTAACACTTCAACCACTGTAATAAACGCTGCTTCTGATAACGCATGGGTATCTTTCCCTACAAAACAAGGACCTGTTACACCTTGCTTTTTGCGTAAATCGGCAATTGCTTGTGCAATGGCTAATATGTGGTTTTCATTAAAATTTTTACGCAACGAACTACCACGATGCCCTGATGTGCCAAACTTAACAGCTTGAGATGTATTATCGGGTTGTGGTTGCTGCGTATAATATTGAGCGGTTAATTGAGCGACATTGATCAAGTCACTTTGAAACGGAAGCTGCCCTGCACGTTCATGTATTGTCACTTGTTTTCTCCCAAAGCACTGATGCTTTGTTATCAACATCAGTGGCCTTTCAGTTTTTAAATAGTATTACAAACTTTTTCAATCACATTGGTTGGAAATTGCATTTCCTGCATGATCGCATCAACCATGCTACGTTTACGATTCGTATTCGTATTCGTGATCACCCAATAGGGTGTTCCTGGTATATGACGCGGCTTAGATTGCTTACCAGCTGCAAGTAATGTTTGTTCATCACCAGCAAAATAAATACGAGTTCGGCCATGCATTAACTCTGTTGCACTCGCAAAACGATTCGCATCTAAACTATATAAAGTAGATAAAATCAACATAAAGCGGTCAATCGCTTTACTTTTTTCTGCATAAGCGTCAGATAACAGAAGCTCTCTAATGACTCTAACAGGGTTTAATGCAACAGCAGGTGTACTCATCGCAGGTTCAGCCTTAATAACAGCATGTTCCTGACTAATTTCTTTTGCTTGTACTGGCTGCCCGGATTTGAAATTTAACATACGGCGCAAAATATCCGATGCACTTTCACCGATATGCTGTGTATGGCTCGCAATATAGCGGTAAAGCTCTTCATCAACTTCTATCGTTTTCATTTTTTCCCAGTACTTTTTTAACTAAAATTTGCGGTGTGATTATAAGACAGATTTAAAAAAAACAAAACAATTAAAATTTCAATAACTTAAAGTAAACATTATTCTAAGTTCAAAGATAATTCAGTGGGTTATCATGCCATGACTTCCAGTATTTTGCCTCAGTGATCAACTTCAATTTTCTGAAATTCATTGGCTAAGGATATTTTGATTATCGACTCATTGACTTACCTCAGCCAAAATCGCAGCTTATTTGACCATTTGGATTTTATTCATAGCCGTGACATGATAAGACCACATGTACCGCTGACGAATTGATCAAACAAATATGACTGTGTTACTTAACCATACTATCCATAAACCTGAAAATCCAATCTCAAATAGTCCTATTGTACTCATACATGGGTTATTTGGTGACCTCAATAACTTAGGTGTTTTAGGACGTAATCTACAACAATATTTCGATACGATTCAAATTGATGTTCGTAATCATGGTGACTCATTTCGTGATGAGCAAATGAGTTACCAACAAATGGCCCAAGATGTTATTACTCTAATAAAGTCTTTAGGTTACGAAAATGCTATTTTAATTGGTCACTCTATGGGTGGCAAAATCGCCATGGCGGCAACAGCAATAGCCCCTAATTTTATTAATAGTATCGTTGCTATTGATATGGCGCCTGTCGCTTACCAAGTCCGCCGTCATGATAAAATATTCGCGGCGCTTGATGCCGTCACAGCAAAAAATGCAAAAACTCGCCAAGAAGCTACTGTGATTATGCGTGATTACATTAATGAGGATGGTGTTATCCAATTTCTGCTTAAATCCTTTAAACAGGGTGAGTGGAAATTTAATTTACCTGCCCTAAAAGCTAATTATGAAAGTATTATTGGTTGGGAAATAGTACCCGCCTGGAATAAACCCGTGCTGTTAATCCCAGGAGGAAATTCCCCTTATGTACAAGCTGAATATAAAGAACAAATCGCACAACAATTTCCGCAAGCCAAAGCGTGGGTTGTTGCTGATACAGGGCACTGGGTTCATGCAGAAAAACCAGACCATGTTTTAAGAGCCATTCATCGTTTTTTATCTATCCCTGAATAATTGTTCACATTTAAATATAGATATTGAAAAGATATATAACTTTTCAATATCTTTAAATATATTTGTAGTTAAATATAATTACTTTATTAATTACATAATAAGACTAACTTCAATACACAGCGAATTACAAACCCTGTATTATCCAAATTCTACTCCACCTTATTACTATCTAGTGCATATTTTATCAATGCAAATTTGGAATTAAAAATTCAAATAACTTAAGGAATTTATTAATATAGAAAATGGATAGTCTCAAATCAAAATCAACATTATACTTCATTAGTGTTATTGCTAAGTTATCAGGGCAAGTAAATCCTAAAGAACTAGAACAAACACTCAATCAATCTATTGGTTATAATGAAAAACTTAACATTATTAAATCGAAACATGCCATTCGCTGTAGGAATAAATATCAGAAGAATAAAAATGTAACTAAAATCGTATGCCCTGCTATTTTATATAATACCAAAGGAGAAGCCATTCTATTAGCTAACTGCAATCAAGAACAAGTACTCATTCAGCAATTTGGGAATACGCCCCCAGAGATATGGAGTATTGATGAGCTGAATCAACAATGGAATGGTCATTGGTTAGAAGTAAACCTTAAGCAGGGTCAATTTGACATTACCTGGTTCCAAGTTGAATTTATGAAATACAAACCCATTATTTTGTGGGTTTTATTCTTTTCATTTATATTACAAATACTCGCATTAGTTTCCCCTATTGTTATGCAAGTTATTATGGATAAAGTACTCGTTCATAATAGCTTAGTCACATTGGACGTTTTAATTTTTGGGTTAATTATTGCAGCGTTGATCGAAGTGACATTGAAAGGATTACGAGAGTATATTTATCATCACACTGTTAATCGCATTGATATGACACTCGGCTTGAAGCTGGTAAATCATTTACTGAGACTGCCTATTCCCTTTTTTAAAAGCAGGCAAATAGGCGCAATTGTCACCCGAGTAAAAGAACTCGAAACTATTCGTGAGTTTTTAACCAGCAGCTTTTTTACCCTATGTGTCGATGTGCTATTTTTATTTGTATTTATTTTTGTGATGAATTTGATCTCCACAACACTCACAATAATATTTTTGTGTTCTATTCCTTTTTATCTTTTATTAGCTTGGTGGTTAACGCCTAAAATTGAATCTGCTGCACAACAACAGTTCACCAATATTGCCATCAATACCTCTTTTTTGACCGAAAGTATCAATGGGATCGAAACAGCCAAAAGCTTATCCGTCGAACCAAATTTCACTCGTCGCTGGGACGGCCAAACCGCTGATATGAGCCAAACTAACTTTGTATCAGGGCAAATAAGCTCCCGCTCTGAACATCTAGTGATGGCTATTGAAAAAATCACCAGTGCTATTGTTTTGTGGGTTGGTGCTTCTGAAGTTTTAGCATTGCAGATGACGATTGGCCAGCTTATTGCCTTTTACATGATGGTTAGCCACGCTAACCAGCCCCTCATCAAACTAACTAAACTATGGGGGGACTACATTCGAACCAGTGTCGCTATCGAAAAACTCTCCCAAATTATTAACTTACCTACCGAACAATCACAGCAAGAAAATAAGTTATCTCTTCAAGGGCATTTAAATCTAAAAAATATCTCGTTCCGCTACCAACCTAACATGCCATTTGTTCTAAAAAACTTTAATTTAAATATTAAAGCGGGAGAAACTATTGGTATTGTTGGGACATCAGGGTCAGGTAAGAGCACCCTCGCTAAATTATTACTACGGCTTTATACCCCTGAAAGTGGTGCTATTTTTGTGGATGGAACCCCCATGTCTGCGATTAACTTGCACTCCCTTAGACAACAAATTGGTATTGTTTTACAGGAAAATTTCTTATTCAGCCAATCTGTTTTTCACAATATCGCTCAAACCTCACCGGATGCCTCCATGGACGAAGTCGTTCATGCCACCAAAATGGCGGGAGCACACGATTTTATTTTGAAATTACCAAAAGGTTACGACACCGTTCTTGCCGAGGGGGGAACATCACTTTCTGGCGGCCAACGCCAACGTATTGCTATTGCTAGAACACTGCTTTCCAACCCTAAAGTGATTATTTTTGATGAGGCAACTAGCGCTTTAGATGACGAATCCCAAGCCGTTATTCAAGAAAATATGCATATTATTGCAAAAGGAAGGACCATCATCACAATTGCTCACCGCCTATCAACTATTCGCCATCACCAGCGGATCATTGTGATGCAAAATGGTGAAATTATCGAGCAAGGTAGCCATCAGCAACTTATTGAACAAGGTAATTTTTATAAACATTTGTGGACTCTACAACAGTCTCTGAAATCAGACATGGACGTAAAATGAAACATCGATTAGACAAAAACCGTTATAACAGCTTTTTGCCTTCACACTTGGCGATATTAAAAACACCACCGTCTTACTTGGCACTATACGTCGCTATTTCTATTAGTGTAGGCGTTTTTATTGCTATAACTTGGTCGTTTTTTGGTAAGTTGGATATTCAAGCAACCACGCAAGGTAAACTTATTGTTTCAGGACGAACACAGTTAATTCAAGCGTTTGAATTAAGTCGTTTAGAACATATTCATGTCACTGATGGGCAAGTAGTAAAACAAGGGGATCCTTTAATAACTGTCAATGTATTAGGTGTTGACCAAGATATCCTGAGTTTAAATTACCAACATAACTTCCATGTAGCCGAAATATTAATTTATCAAGCATTGATTTCACAACAGCCTATTGAGCAATTACCTTTATTTAACCAATTAACTGAACTAGAACAAAACAATACACGGGCTAGCTATCAAACACAAAAAATAGAATTTGATTCATTAATTAATGAACTTAATAATGAAATTCAATTAAATACTGTCAATCAGCAAGCTAGAAAAGACGAATTACTCACTATCAATTCCCTCATCGTAAACATCAAAAAGCGTCTCGATGCACACCATTCGTTAACTAAAAAGCAGTTGATCAGCCAGAAGGAATTTTTAGAACAAGAGCGAGAACTATTAATCGCTAAAAAAGAAAAAGTCACCAAATTATCTGAGCTCTCAATTCTAAAAAGCCAGTATCAAGCCTTAAATGAAAAGGTAGGCAGAATTAAAGCCCAAAAAAACCAAGAGTGGGATGAAAAATACAAACAAGCTGACTTTAAGCGGGCTTCCCTTGAGCAAGAACTATTAAAAAATAAAGAAAGAAACCAATTAGAAATCATACGGGCTCCCGTTGATGGCACGATACAACAACTTGCTACACACACTATAGGTGCAGTGTTACAACCCGCACAGCAGTTAATGGCTATAGTACCTAATAATCATGTTCAACTAGCTGAAATTAAAATCTTAAATAAAGATATTGGTTTCATCCATGAAGGGTTAAGAGCAGAGGTGAAAATAGATGCTTTCCCTTACACTCGTTATGGCACAGTTGAAGGGGAAGTGATTTCCGTCTCTCGTGACAGTACTCTCGATGAAAATCTTGGATTAGTGTTCTTAGGGCAAATCGGTCTTAAGCAAAAAGAACTAGTAGTTGATGGTGAGTCTATTGAACTGACACCCGGTTTATCCATTGTGGCAGAAATAAAAACAGATAAACGCCGTATTATTGATTACTTACTTAGCCCAATCAATGAATACACCTCAAACGCGATGAGAGAAAAATAATCGATGGAACAGTTAAATAATCATGGTTTGGATGCCTTAGTTTGGGTGGCTAAATATTATCAAAACAATGTTTCATCTGACCAACTAAGACATGCTATTGGTATGCAAACTTTATCCCCTACTGAGTGGGAAATTAGAGAATGTGCACAAATATTGGGGTATGAAACCGAGCTTATTGCAGCACAATATAAGCAATTAAGAACACTACCTTTGCCCGCTTTAATCTATATAGATGGTTTCTGGCAAGTAATTAGCCAAGAAAATGAATTGGTACTCATTAACCCGACTAATGATGAACGAAAACCTATTTATAATTCGATTGGGCATCAACAAGCTGAATTTGACATAGTACTCATTAAGGAGCAATTAGAACCGGAGCAAAAAAAGGCCTTTGGTTTTAGCTGGTTTATTCCCTCTATTTTGCGACAACATGTTAAATTACGAAATATTTTTATTCTCTCTGCCATTATTCAGCTTTTCGCCTTAATTAGTCCACTGTTGTTTCAAAATTTAATCGACAAAGTGTTAGTTGGCCGCAGTCTCTCAAATTTACACGTTATTGCATTGGCGATTTTTGCCATTGCTGTTGCAGAGCCGATATATGGTTTTATTCGTAATAAGATTTTTAGCCATAGTAGTAGCCAGATAAGCGCTGAATTATCAGGGAAAATTTATCGCCATTTAATGGCCTTACCTTTAAATTATTTTAAGCTAAGGCCAACAGGGAAAATTATCGCAAGGATCCGTGAATTAGCTCATATAAGGCAGTTTTTAACGGGCTCGACACTGATGCTATTCATTGACTTTATCTTTGTTATCCTTTTTGTCGCGGTTTTATTTTCCTACAGTAGTTTGATGGCTTGGATTTTATTGGGCTCTATGGGGGTATTTTTTGTTTTATGGATGATTTTAGGCCCAATCATTCGCCAACAAACTCAAAAATCTTACCAAGCCGATGAAAATGGTCTCACTTTTCTCACCGAAAGTATTACTGGGATTGAAACCATAAAAACGACAGCAACAGAAAAATACTTTAATCAACGCTGGAAAAAAATATTTAGCAAGCAGCTAACTCAAAGCTTTAAAGTATCAATGCGCAGTGAAGTTGCCTCTCAGTTAATGACACTTGTGAGTAAAATAACTACCGCAATTCTTTTGTGGGTTGGTGTCAAGGAGGTATTAAACGGTGGGATTTCTCCTGGCGAATTAGTGGCATTTAATATGCTAAGCGCGCATGTTACACAACCTGTATTGCGATTTGCTCAAGTTTGGCAAGATTTCCAACATACCATCATTTCATTGCGTCGGGTGGGAGATATTCTTGATGAACCTGTAGAAAATGAACGTAAAGGGATTGCAAACACTTCAAATATTCACGGAAAAATAGAGTTTCAAAACATCCGATTTCGTTATCAACCTGATACGCCTGAAGTTATCAATAATTTGTCATTAATGGTTAATTCTGGTGAATTTATTGGGATTACTGGCCCTTCTGGTTCTGGAAAAAGCACCTTAACGAAATTATTACAACGACTTTATGTACCACAACATGGGCAAGTTATTGTTGATGGCATGGATTTAGCTGTCGCAGATACTGTGTCATTACGCCGAAAAATGAGCGTTGTATTACAAGAAAGCACTTTATTCGTCGGTTCTATCGCAGAGAATATCCGTTTAAGCCACCCGCAAGCGACTAACGAACAAGTTATTCACGCAGCAAAATTAGCTGGAGCATATGACTTTATTATGGCATTGCCTGATAATTTTAATTATCCCTTATCAGAAAAAGGCTTGAACCTTTCAGGTGGTCAACGTCAAAGAATTGCACTTGCGCGCGCTTTACTCACCGAACCAGACATTTTAATTCTCGATGAAGCCACTTCTGCGCTCGATTACGAGTCAGAAGCTGCCATTATGGAAAATATGCCTTTAATTACGCAAGGAAGAACAGTCATTAGTATTGCTCACCGACTCAACACGATTATGCATGCTGATAGGATATGTGTTATTTGCCAAGGAGAAGTACACGAAATGGATACACACGAAAACTTGCTCAAATCAAATGGCTTATACGCCAATTTATGGCGCCAACAAACGCAATAACACGGATAAAAAAGCATCACACCTATAGCAAGTGGTGCTTTTTTACTAAAAGCGCTCATTTTACAACCGATTAAACCAAATCATCGTAGATGAAGCTATAGCACAAGGGGATTAGCTAGGGTATCATGGCGCGCTGAATTACTGGCACACCCTTTTAGCAGTTATAGACATGGCAAAAGAACAAACGGATCGAACTACACTAGATTTGTTCGCTGAGGAACGAAGGCCTGGGCGACCTAAAACAAGCCCGCTATCACGGGATGAACAACTGAGGATCAACAAACGCAACCAACTGAAACGAGATAAAGTGAAAGGATTGCGTAGAGTTGAATTGAAACTGAACGAAGAAGCTGTCGTGATATTGAATCAGTTAGCTGAAGATAAAAATATAAGCCGTAGTGAATTGATCGAAGAAATTTTGATGTCACAACTTGAGCATGTTAACACATCAATACTCAAATAACGTTATCTTGATAAATCACACAAATTTGACAGACTTAGCATCATTTTTTCGCCAGAATAAGGCGTAATATTCTATCTATTTTCGTTCTAAATGGGCTCTAGAAGGCGAATTTTCACCTCTAGTCCTCTTAGAAAAACAAGAGGTTAATCACTTTATGGCAGTCATAGGCATTTTCTTCGGAAGTGACACAGGTAACACAGAAAATATTGCCAAAATGATCCAAGAAAGATTGGGCAAAGATGTAGCAGAAGTTCACGATATCGCAAAATGCAGTAAAGAAGATATTGAAGCTTTTGATATTCTACTTCTCGGTATTCCAACTTGGTATTATGGTGAAGCTCAATGTGATTGGGATGATTTCTTCCCTACTCTCGAAGAAATTGATTTCGAAGGTAAACTTGTCGCCTTATTTGGTTGTGGAGACCAGGAAGACTACGCTGAATATTTCTGTGATGCTATGGGTACGATCCGCGATATTATTGAGCCTCGTGGTGCTGTTATTGTTGGTCATTGGCCAACAGAAGGTTATCACTTTGAAGTATCCAAAGGTATGGCAGATGACAACCACTTTATTGGTTTAGCTATTGATGAAGATCGTCAACCTGAGCTAACTGATGAACGTGTTGATGCATGGGTAAAACAAATCTCTGAAGAAATGTCTTTAGCTGAAATTTTAGGCTAATAGGTCATATAAAGAAACCTTACCCATAGATTGCACCACTGTCTTGTACAAAATGAATCACTTAAGCCAGTGGCGTAATCTAAAATAACCGATAAGGTATCCTAATAGGATAGGTTCTCAAGAGATTATCAAAATAATGAGACAATGCATGGTTTCTATTTTTATTTTCCATGCCTATAATTGTAAATCAGTTTAGAAGACAACTGTATTGATGTTAAAAATGTCTCATTATTGTTAAATTTATGATTTAAGATACAGGACAAACCCGCATGACAGACAACAACAAAGCATTGAAAAATGCTGGACTCAAAGTCACTCTTCCAAGATTAAAAATTTTGGAAGTACTTCAAGAGCCTGAGTGCCACCACGTCAGTGCGGAAGATCTCTATAAAAAGCTGATCGATATGGGCGAAGAGATCGGGTTAGCAACCGTATACCGCGTGTTAAACCAATTTGATGATGCAGGTATCGTAACCCGTCACAACTTCGAGGGTGGTAAATCTGTATTCGAGTTAACTCAGCAACATCACCATGACCATTTAATCTGTTTAGATTGTGGAAAAGTGATTGAGTTTACTGACGAATCCATTGAAACTCGCCAAAAAAATATCGCTGCTCGCCATGGCATTAAACTATCTAACCATAGTTTATATCTATATGGCCATTGCGCAGATGGTGATTGCCGTGATAATGCTGACGCACACGAAGCAAAAGAGTAATAGTATTCAACCATCGCTGATAAAACGTAATGGTTAAAAAATACCAAAACCCTGATAATAAACTTTATCAGGGTTTTTTATTTCAAATATCCATATTTTTTCACTCAATTAGTGATAATTTATAATGAGTAACTTAAATTTAACTATTTATCACTACAATTTTTAGTTAATAAAAAATTTTCCTAGAAACTATAATAGTTGCAATTCAAATCAAAACCCTTATATTATTTCACTGATGAATATATTCTATCATCTAGAATTATACTTATATATCAAAGTGATATATAAATAACATTATAGATGTTTTCTAATTTTTCATACTATATAAAAATTATTTTATTTCCTTTCTATTATTTTAACTATAATTTAGAAAGTTGATGATTCAAATGTAGCCATAAAGTTAAAATACACTTTAAATGCACAATTACATTTATTGACTAAACTAATTACGTATTTTAGTAATTTGTAAGAGATTATCTGATGAAAAAAACATATCTTTTTCTCAACACAAGTTTTTTCTTCTGGTTTCTTACTTTAATAGGGTGGTTTTTTAGCTATTTATCTATCACCTTATTTTCGTTCGTATTATCAGTGCTATTCTTGATCTTATACTTCAATCAAAAAAAGGTAAGTAAAATGTTCACCAAAAGACAAAACAAGCCCACGCCTACATCGACGTCCCCTTCTATAAGTAATGAGCCTGAAGTGACTGCAAAGATAGAAGAACAAATTACACTATCAACGCCTACTATTAGTGAAGAAAAATCGAATACGGTTATCTCTAGGGACGTTATTTTTGAAGGGAATATTACCTCTAATGAGCAAGTACATATCTATGGAAAAGTCATTGGAAATATAACAGGAAAAGATAATACTGTTAAAGTCATGTTAAACGGCCAAGTCACGGGAAATATTACCTGTAAAGAGCTGGTAGTTAATGGGCGTATTGAAGGTGAGTGCTTATCTGATACTATTTGTATTGAAAATAATGGCGAAATCCACGGTACTATCCATTACAGTAGCTTATCGATTAAAAAGGGTGGGGTTTTATCTGGCCATGCTCAAATTAAAAATCCTCCTCATCAATCGGAAAAAGTTACCATATTAAAAGATAAGCTAAAACAAGACGCTATCATACCCAATGAAAGTGTAAATAACGCTTCTTTGTAGTCACCATAAAAATAAGGTGAATATACCCACCTTATTTTCAATTTTTATATCAGTATTTACACTTATTAAAACATCTCATTAATATTAAAATATATAGCAAACCTCTTTCCTATCTAGGCAAATGACTGCCATAGTTCCCCTATAGCAGTCATTTGTTACTAAAATATTTTCTACTCTAGAATACAGTAAATGGCATCATTACCATAAACTTAATATCTTTTTCATCTTGGAAAATATTTCCATAACCACCACCATAACTCGGAATATCTGTATGATTATCATATTTGGTAAAATGTAGCTTAAATAGCGTATCTTTTGCTCTACCTGACTGCACGGTATATAAAATATCAAAGTTCCATGCACTTTCTTTTAAGCGTACATCTTGAGCATATTGGCTATTCGTACTTGGTTTAGCATCCCAACCATAAATATATGAGGTTCCGACTTTCCATCCAGCTAAATCCCAATTTTTTAAATCATACATAACACCAGCCATAACGGCTTTTTCATTATTAGCATTCCAGTCTGAACGGCCATCCCACCAAATATCCATGCGGCCATTTGATGTTGCCCAACCAGGGGTCATACGCTGTAGGAAATAACCTTGATTACCTTTAGCTTTTACATAGGTTCCCTCTAATTTAAAATCAAATTCATCGTAGGTGTAACCTAATGTCATCGCTTGCAACCAAGCTAAACCGTCATAAACATCATTAACTCCGCCGTCTGAAACTTTGTCTTTTGCCCCATAAAATTGATAAGACATACGTAAATCACGGTCTACAACAGGAACAGCATAGGAAACCTTGGCAAAATATTGGTCCATATAGCTTTTTGCTTGCCCATATGCCCCTTCAAGAACTAAGTTGTTTTTAAAGTCATATTTGAAACCAATTGATTGTAAATAGCTGATCCCAGTTTTACCATCCGCTTCACGAAAATCATACATACTGCGGTACCAAGGTGCTTTATAGCGGTCGGTCCACATATAGGACATGCTGAGTTCACCATTTTGCTCAAAATCAAACACCCCGCCCACCTCTAATCCACGGTATGTTCCAGGCATATAACTCCAATGGGATGCTAATAGCGTTTGCCCCGTTGGTTGAATATAGCCGCCTCTCCCCCAGAAAGGGCCATATTTCAATTTTGCAGCCGCTTTATAAAAAGTCACACCACTACGATCCCCTGTCCATTTTTCATCCCAACGTGATTTTGCGTCACTAAAACCGATTTCATTTGGTGCAGCAGGCCCACTGTTCGATAGCTCAATAGCTGTAAAACCCGCTAAATCAAGCCCAATAATGTCCTGAAAATAGCCGGATGAGAAATCTAGGCTGGCATTAAACGTTGAGTGTTTAAGATTATCCGCATACTTTTTATATTTATCACTATTAGGGTCTAAATCTTTACGTGAACGATCTCGTTGCCAGTAGTAAAGGCCACCAGTAAGTTTTGAATCTTCAAAAAATTGCTCCGCATGCATGATTGGCTGGTAACCAATAGGTAGCATCGCTATTGCGATTTTTAAGACGAGCAATTTCCTGCCAGTATTGACATTTTTATTAACCATTCTTGTATTCCTCTAATATTTTTTAATTTTATTTTTCGGCCGAAATACGATTTAACTTTCCATTTAAATCTAAATATTCACAATGAGTTATGCCTCTTGCGATGTATTTAGCCTATTTTTTGCAACGCGAATTATCAACACAGATACAGGCTTTGTTGCCAAAATATGATCAACGACACATTAATTTTAATTAATTGCCATTATCACCAGTGATGACCTTGCTAAAAATAAAATGTAATAAATTGATAAATATAAAAAATATATAGAGAATACACATAAGAAAGGGTTTAAGATAAAATCAATAAATTAACTGTTTGTACCTTAATTTTTCCTATTTTGTAGGAATTCTCAAAGTTCTATCACCACATTGACCTAATTGCCTTAAAAAAGCTCAGATTACTGAGTCAAATAATTAGGATAAATGTTGTTGTACTGAAAAATAACATACGTAAGTATAAAATTTCTTAACAAACAATAAAGCTAACGGGGTACAAGCTACTGCACCCCGCTGTATTAAATTAATACTTGTTTTGATAATTAATATTTTTCGAATAATGCCTGAATTTGCTGAGGATCTTTAGTCTGAGTTAAGGCTAACTGAAGCAATACACGCGCTTTTTGCGGGTTCAACCTTTCTGAAGCAACAAAACCATATAAGTTATCATCCACTTCGGCATTTCTTGTCGTATAACCTGTTGGTACACGGCTTGAACGAACAACAACCACGTCTTCTTTCGCTGCTTTTGCTAAAGCGTCAAATACCACTTTATACATATTACCGTTACCCACACCTGCGCTTACAATCCCTTCAACCCCTTCTTCTCTCAAAGCTTTCACCGGAGCCGCTGATGCATTGGCATAATTGTAAACAATGCCTACCGCAGGGAGCTTTTCGAGTTTACTGACATCGAATGCCGCTTTGTCACCACGAGGTTGCGCTGCTTGGAAATAAGTGACTTTACCATCATGAATAAAACCTTCTGCCCCACCATTAACTGCATCAAATGCCTGTACTTCAGTGGTGCTCATTTTCATCACATTACGGCCTTGTACGACTTTATCGTTCATTGCCATCAGAACACCGCGCTCTCCAGCAGACTTATCCGTCGCTAAAACTACTGCATTATACAGGTTCAAAGGACCATCAGCGCCCAAAGCTGTTGAAGGACGCATTGCACCAACCAAAACAATTGGCTTTTTACATTGCGTGGTTAAATCAAGGAAAAATGCCGTTTCTTCTAAAGTATCAGTACCATGAGTGATTACAAAACCATCTGTTTTATCGCAATCTTGGTTAATTTTTTTCGCGAGGCTCAGCCAGACTTGGTCATTCATATCTTGTGAGCCAATATTCACCAATTGCTCACCACTTAAATTGGCAATTTTTTTGGTTTCTGGCACTGCATTAATTAAAGCATCAATCCCTACTTTACCCGCTTGATAACTGGAAGATGTGGCTGAATCACCGCCACCTGCTATCGTTCCCCCTGTCGCCAATACTGTAATATTAGGTTGAGCGATAGCGGATACGGCAAACAGTGAAACCAATGTCGCCAAAAGCGCTTTATTTCTGTTTTTCATCCTATTTTCCTTTCATTAATAAACTTCAGTTATTATGTGGAATTATGCTGAATTTTATGTGACCTATACAATTATTTTAGGATAAATAATGAATTTTAAGATGATTTATCTGTGAATAAATAAAAAGCGTGAGGCTTGCGACAAAAATCCGTATCATAAGCCGTTTGAAACACTCTATTCACAAGTGACTGACAATGAGCCAAACTTTTATTCCCGGCAAAGATGCCGCTCTTGAAGATTCTATCGATGCATTTCAAACCAAATTAAAGAAATTAGGGTTTGATATTGAAGAAGCCTCTTGGTTAAACCCTGTACCCAACGTTTGGTCTGTACATATCCGCGATAAAGCGTGTCCCCTTTGCTTTACTAATGGTAAAGGAGCGAGCAAAAAAGCCGCATTAGCCTCAGCGCTTGGTGAGTATTTTGAGCGTTTATCAACGAATTACTTCTTTGCGGACTTTTACCTTGGTAAATCTATCGCTGAAGGGGATTTTGTTCATTACCCTAATGAAAAATGGTTTCCACTAACCGAAGATGATAGTTTACCTGAAGGGTTATTAGACAATTGTTTGATTAAATTTTATGACCCCGATAACGCCTTAGCCGCCAGCCAATTAATTGACTTACAATCCGGCAATGAAGAACGTGGTATCTGCGCCCTGCCATTTACCCGCCAATCAGACAATCAAACCGTATATATTCCAATGAATATCGTTGGCAACCTATATGTTTCCAACGGAATGTCTGCGGGAAATACCGCCAACGAAGCGCGTGTACAAGGCCTTTCCGAAGTCTTTGAACGCTTTGTTAAAAATAAAATCATTGCTGAAAGTATTAGCTTACCGGCTATCCCTGCTGACGTCATGGCTCGTTATCCTGCGGTAGTTGAAGCCGTTGAAACCTTAGAAAAAGAAGGTTTTCCAATTTTCTGTTATGACGCATCACTAGGCGGCCAATACCCTGTAATTTGTGTGGTTTTGTTCAATCCACAGAACGGGACTTGTTTTGCCTCATTTGGTGCTCATCCTGACTTTGGTGTTGCCCTTGAACGTACAGTCACCGAATTGCTACAAGGCCGTGGCTTAAAAGACCTCGATGTATTTAATGCACCGACCTTTGATGACGAAGAAGTGGCTGAACACACAAACCTTGAAACTCACTTTATTGATTCAAGCGGTTTAATTAGCTGGGATTTATTTAAAGATGATGCCGATTATGCCTTTGCAGATTGGAGCTTTAAAGGCACAACTCAAGAAGAATTTGCAACGCTTATTAGTATTTTCAATACATTAGATGCTGAAGTCTATATTGCAGATTATAACCATTTGGGTGTCTACGCTTGCCGTATTTTAGTCCCAGGTATGTCTGATATTTACCCAGTAGAAGACTTACATATCGCCAATAACGCGATGGGCGCTTATTTACGTGACACGATTATCAACCTACCTGATAGCCAATGGGAAAAACAAGATTATCTTGCACTTATCGAGCAATTAGATGATGACGGTTTAGATGATTTTACCCGTGTTCGTGAATTACTTGGGTTGGCTGTAGGTAAAGACAATGGGTGGAGTAACCTGCGTATTGGCGAACTAAAATCCATGTTGGCACTGGCTGGTGGTGATCTCGAGCAAGCACTTGCTTGGGTTGAATGGACACAAGACTTCAATAGCTCGGTATTTACTGCTGAGCGTGCAAATTATTATCGTTGCTTGCAAACCCTGTTGTTGTTATCCCAAGAAGAAGAACGTGATCCTGCACAATACTACAACGCCTTTGTACGTATGTATGGTCAAGAGGCAGTAAATGCTGCATCAGCCGCTATCGCTGGGGAATCATGCTTCTATGGCTTGTGGTCTATTGACGAAGAACTTAAAGCACTTCCTGCGCATCAAGCCTTGCTGGCTGCTTATGAAAAGCTGCAAAAAGCAAAGCGTGATAATGCATAATGTGAATTAAATCGTTGACGGGGAACTTGCCCCGTCAACATTTTCACAATTTATTGGTTTATATTAATTATAAATCCAATGAACGTTTCCATAATAAGAAATCAAACTGTTCTAATCGGTCCGCTTGAACCTGATAGTCACCGCTTGCCGTTTCAATCACCCGTTCAAATAACCCTTTACTAATTGTTGGTAGTGGAACCCCATCAATAATTGGCCCGCAATCATAATCAATTATGTCTGACAGACGCTCTGCAATGGCACTATTAGTCGATATTTTTAAAACTGGCACAATCGGGTTCCCTGTAGGAGTTCCAAGTCCTGTTGAAAAAATAACCACATTACACCCCGCAGCAACAAGGCCGGTAACCGCATCAACATCATTACCCGGCGTGCAAACTAATGATAACCCGCTGTCAGGCATAGGCTCCGCATAATCACACACCGCACTAATCGGCGACGTTCCGCCTTTTTTAGCCGCTCCAGTCGATTTAATTGCATCTGTTATTAGTCCATCTGCAATATTACCGGGGCTCGGGTTATCGGCAATCGTAGTATTAAAGAAATTCGCTGTCTTTTCATAACGCTCCATCAAGTCCAAGAATTTTTTCTTATCCTCAAAAGACACGCACCGTTTCACCATGTCCCCTTCTGCACCACACAATTCAGGGAATTCAGCTAAACCTGATGCGCCCCCCAAGGTCACTAACCAATCAGAAACTAGCCCCATCGCAGGATTACCCGAAATACCAGAAAAACCGTCAGAAGCGCCACATTTCACACCGAGTTTTAAATGAGACAACGGAACATCCACACGGGACTGTGGTTCGACAGCCTTCATGCACTCATAAGTTTGCTTCAAAGCGGTTTGCATCATTTCTTCTTCGCTATTCCATTCTTGCTGGCGGAAGTAAAGTGCAGGCTTATTAAAATTGGAGTTTCGAGCAGCAAGTGACTCTTTAAACATTTTGCGCTGTGCTTTTTCGCAGCCCAAACTAAACACCGTAATACCAATCACATTAGGGTGATCTGCATAGGCAGCAAGCACATCACACATTGTCTTACTGTCAGAAGTCGCCCCACCACAACCACTCGTGACCGTAATGCAACGCACACCTTCTATATGTGGGAATAATTTAGGTTTTGCGCCTTCCCTTTGCTCGCCTGCGGTTAAATCTAACGCAAAGTTTTTCAAACTATTATTGGTATAACCTAATGCCTCATTTAAGGCATCAGTGAGCTTTGTTACATTGCGGTTTTCACAAAATACTAATGGAAAGATTAACCAATAGTTTGCAGTTCCCACTCGCCCATCTTCACGTATATAGCCTTTAAATGTACGTCCTTGATATGCCGATACATCTGGCGCATTCCACTCATATGGCGCATCTTGCTCTAAAGAAACCGGAGCTGCATAGTGGCGAATATTATCGACTGTGATAACTTCACCTTTTGCGATTGGCTTTGTGGCTTTTCCTACTGCAGTACCATACATCGAAACAATACCATCAACGGGTATCGCTTCCATGGCGAACTTGTGTTTTGCTTTCACATCGGTCACTAGGGTCACTTCTTCACTTCCCCAGTGGTAGATATCGCCTGCTTGCAGGTCTTTCAAAGCAACAATTAAGTTGTCGCTCTCATCAATTTTGAGAATTTTTTGCATGTCACACCTTCCTAAAAATTGTCATTAGTTAGATGACAATGCTTTGAGGTTGTTGTTATGAGTGTTTTTTTTAAGTAATGCGATTAAAACGGCACAACCGACGGTGATCACCGCTAATGTCACGATACCTGCGGTATTGCTATTCATCATTTTATCGACTTCCACGCGAATGATTGGTGCGAGGAATGAACAGAATGCCCCCATGGTGGTACAGAAACCAATTCCTGCTGCTAATGCAGGACCACTTAATAACTGAGGTGGAAACGTCCAAAACACCGGTTGAACGGATAAAAAACCAACAGCGCTTAAACATAACGCCGCAATAGCAAAAACAGGGCTCGCAAATGCTGACAATGCCAAACCTAATGCTGCGGCTAACATACACAGAACTGAGATTTCGATACGACGAGTTGGATGACGGTCGGCAAAACGAGGAATGTAATACACTCCAAATGCAGAACAAGCCCAAGGTATTGCCGCAACTAAGGATTGTTTAAAACCTAAGCTTTCCCCCATTAAGGACGCAACTTGGGAAGGCAGAAAGAACATCAAACCGTATACTGAAATTTGGATCGTGCCGTAAATCAGTGCAAGGTGCCAAACTTTGATATTTTTTAGTGCAGATAATACTGATGTGGTTTCAGTTTTTGCATTTTCTTTAGCTAATTGTTCAGTTAGGGCTTTTTTCTCTTCTTCGGTTAAAAAACGGGCTTTTTCAGGGCTATCATCCAAATAAAAGAAGGCAAAAACACCAATCACAACAGCGGGAAGGCCTTCAATGACAAACATCCAGAACCAACCCGGCCGACCTAACCAACCATGCAATTCCAGTAACGCGCCAGATAATGGCGAGCCCAGAGTCAACGCCAAAGGTACGCCTAAAACAAAGATTCCAATTACAGACCCGCGTACATTATTGGGGAAATAAATGGAAGCTAATAATAGAATACCTGGATAAAAACCGGCTTCCCCCAACCCCAATAAGAAACGTAAAATAATAAATTGCGTCTCATTGGTGACAAAACCTGTCATTGCAGACAGAACGCCCCAGATAACTGTCGTAATACTTAGCCATTTTTGCGCCCCTATTTTGTTTAAAATCAGGTTTGCAGGGATGCCAAACAATGCATAAGCAGCAAAGAAAATCCCTGCGCCGAATGCAAAAGCAGAATCGGATAAACCAATGTCGACTTGCATCGCATCTTTAGCAAAACCGACATTCACACGGTCAATAAATGCAACAAAATACAAAATAAACATCAGAGGTACTAAACGTTTCCACGATTTGGCTATCGCAGAATTTAAAACAGGATTGTTATAAGCTTTCGTTGTCGCCATGATATTTTTCCCTGTTGGTAAGATGTTCTATTGTGTTTGATTCAGGAAAGGTCAGAGCGGTGAATCAGCAAGGGTTAATAACTGCTGAAGTTGCTCAATCTGTATATTGTTCAAGCCAATAAATGGCGCTGTACAATAGTCTGAATAAACCACACCTTTTAGCTGCAATGCTTTTTTAAAGGTTGGGATAAATGGTGCATTGACACCATATATAGCCATCAATTGGTCTACTCGTTGTTGGTGTTTTGCCACTAATGCTAAATCACCCTGGATAAACGCCTGCATCCACGATGCAAAAAACTGTGGAACAATATTTGAAAGCCCACCAATGCAACCATTTCCCCCCGATAAAACCACATGAGCAAAGTTATTATCGTAACCTGCATATACCTCAAAATGAGGTAAGCGGGTTTTCACCGTTTCAATCACTTGGGCGGTATGAGTCGTGTCAGGAATGGTATCTTTCAACCCGATGATATTGGGATATTTATCCGCTAAACGTAGGCAAACATCTGGAGAGACAGAATAACCTGTTCGTTCAGGGAAGTTATAAATGAAAATGTTAGCAGATGTTTTGGCTGCTATCGTGCTGTAAAAACGGAAAACACCTTCATCATCCAGCGGAAAATAATATGGGCTAATGATCATCACCCCATCGATTCCTTTTTCATATGCATAGTTAGCCAATTCAACCGACTCTTGCACATCAAGGCGGCTTGCTCCTGCATAAACACGCATTTCCTCCTTTGGGTAACGACCACATAGGTCGATTAGTGTTTTTGAGCTCTGCATATTAAGTGCAAAAAATTCCCCCGTGCTTCCCATTGTGACAAAACCGGAAACTTTGCCTTTCAATGAATCATAAACACGTATGTTTTGTTCTATATCCACCCGACCTTTGTCATCAAAGATGGTCACTACTGGAGTGATATAACGACTTTCCATACCGGTAATCTCCTTACCCATTAATGTTCATATATACAAACCGTATTCATAAATAAAAACAATAAACAAGAAATCATGAATTATGGATTGAGTCAAATTTATCCAATTTATATATAAATCTCACATAATTATTTGATTAAAAAGAATTTAAAGAAAAGAAATAGCAATTAGACTGGCTAAAAAATGATTTTTTTATTACTAAATTTTGAACAGAATCACGTCTTTATTGCGACTTGAGCCATTAACAGGTATGACCAATTTGAGATTAAACGTATTCCTGAGATGATTTACATAGTGGTATTTTAAACCTAAAATAGCGACAAAATTAATCAGTGAGGTGGTTTAATGTCTACGGGGCACATGCCGACAATTCGGGTATTAGAAATACTGCAAGTTTTATCGGCTGAAAATACTGGGCTTTCTTTGACACAACTTTCTGATAAAACACAAATCTTAAAGGGGACTATTTATCCTATCTTAAAAACGTTGGTTGAACATCGATATATTAATTATGATGACAATAGCCAGCTGTATTATTTAGGTATCGCCTGCTCACTCCTTTCCCGCTCATTTTTCGAAAAATCCTATTGGCTAAAAATGGTTCATCGGGAAATGGTACATATTGTTGATGAATGCAATGAAGTGTGTCAAATGGGGATTTTAGACGGTGCCGATGTACTATACATTGATAAAGTCCAATCAGCCCAAAAGGTCCAATTAATCTCTAATATTGGTACTCGTTTGCCTGCTATTTACTCGGCACTTGGTAAGGCCATGATTTTTAACTACAGTGACCAACAAATTTCCGAGCTTTATCCTTCAGGTTTTACCCCGTTAACCCAATACAGTGTGCAAACTTTGGCTGAACTGCGCCTACAGCTTAACGCAGTTCGTGAAAATAATTATGCCGTTGATAATAAAGAAATAAATGAAGAAACGACCTGCTATGCTGTTGCATTGCGTCAGCGGGATAAAATCATAGCTGCAATTAGTGTGTCTATCCCAACTTTCCGCATTGATGAATCCAAAGTGAACCAAGTCATCAAAACACTTTTAGCAAGTCGTGAACGTATTGAGCAAGAATTGAACACACTCGAAGATATTGAGTTTTATACCTAGCCATAACATTAAAAGCTGTTTGATTAGTTAACATATATCACTTTCATTTGTAGATTCATTTATACGAATCTTTTATTATTTACATTATTGTTAGATAAATATTGCAGAAATAAGGTTTGGTTAAGGAATATATATCGGAATCCCCCCGAATTAAATAGGGTATTATGCAAACATAAGTTAAATTATATGCCAAAAGGATCATATTCATCTTAAATAGTTAACATTTACGCGTATATTTTTACTTATTTTAATGCTCAAAACTGACTTTATAAAAATTTTTAATAAATTTTAAAAAATATTTATACCTTATATATCAACAAGATAGATTTAAATTTAACAATTTACTAACCATTTTCACCGCTCTCTCTAGAGAGTTCATGATCCATATCAAATTTATCAATTCACCCCTTTGTTACTATTATTGCGTGCTATAATTAATCAACTTTGTAAGAGAGTGTTGGTATGAAAGCTGACAACCCTTTTAATTTATTGCCACCTGCTGTAATGGCGCAAGTCGCAGATGATGCCTCTTTTTATAAGGCAAATAAACATCCTGCAATTACTTACTTGTCAGCATTCACTGCCGGTATTTTTATCTCTATCGCGTTTGTATTCTATATCACAGCAACAACCGGGGCAGCTGAAGCGCCTTATGGTTTCACTAAACTTATTGGCGGGATTTGTTTCTCCTTAGGTCTGATGTTAGTGGTTGTATGTGGCGCAGATCTTTTCACCTCCACCGTACTCACTATCGTCTCAAAAGCCACAGGAAGAATTACTTGGGGGCAAATGTTCCGTAACTGGTTTAATGTCTATATTGGTAACTTAATTGGTGCGTTATTCTTTGTTGCACTGATTTGGTTTGCAGGACAATACACCGCAGCCAATGGTCAATGGGGGTTAAATGTATTACAAACCACCAGCCATAAATTACACCATACCTTTATTGAAGCGGTTACATTAGGAATTTTAGCAAACTTAATGGTTTGCCTTGCGGTTTGGATGAGTTACTCCGGCCGTAGTTTAACTGATAAACTGGTCGTTCTAGTGTTACCTGTCGCGATGTTCGTAGCGAGCGGTTTTGAGCATAGTATCGCAAACATGTTCATGATCCCGTTAGGCATTATGATTAAAGAGTTCGCCCCCGCTGAATATTGGTCTCAAATAAATATGTCTCCTGACCAATTTTCACACCTAACGGTTGGTAACTTTATTACAGATAACTTAATTCCAGTCACTATCGGAAATATTATTGGCGGTGCGATTTTAGTCGGCCTCATTTATTGGTTTATGCATTTACGTAGTGGCCAAAAACATTAATAGCCACTGACACACACGAAAAGATTTATTAAGATCCCTAAAAGATCCATTGTTAAAAGGTAAAAGTATCATGTCCGAGTTAAATGAAAAATTCGCTTTAGCATGGCAAGGTTTTAACCAAGGTGACTGGCAGAATAACGTCAACGTACGTGACTTCATCCAGAAAAACTACACTCCATATGAAGGTGATGAATCTTTCTTAGCAGGCTCTACTCCAGCAACTGACACGTTGTGGGATAAAGTCATGGAAGGGATCAAAATCGAAAACCGCACTCATGCGCCAGTTGATTTTGACACTGATGTCGCTTCAACCATCACTTCTCATGATGCAGGTTACATTACTAAAGAATTAGAAAAAGTCGTTGGCTTGCAAACTGACGCACCTCTGAAACGTGGTCTTATCCCATTCGGTGGTATCAAAATGGTTGAAGGCTCATGCAAAGCTTACGACCGTACTTTAGATCCAGAAATCAAAAAAATCTTCACTGAATACCGTAAAACTCACAACCAAGGTGTTTTCGACGTTTACACGCCAGACATCTTAAAATGCCGTAAATCAGGTATCTTAACTGGTCTACCTGATGCATATGGTCGTGGTCGTATCATCGGTGACTACCGTCGTGTTGCACTGTACGGTATTGATTTCCTGATGAAAGACAAATTTAACCAATTCACCTCTTTGCAAGAAAGATTAGAAAAAGGTGAAGACCTACAAATGACTATCCAACTGCGCGAAGAAATTGCTGAACAGCACCGTGCATTGGGTCAAATGAAAGAAATGGCTGCAAAATACGGTTACGATATTTCTGCACCAGCAACAAACGCACAAGAAGCAGTACAGTGGACTTACTTCGGTTACTTAGCCGCTGTTAAATCACAAAACGGTGCTGCAATGTCATTTGGTCGTGTTTCTACCTTCTTAGACGTGTATATCCAACGTGACTTAGAAGCAGGTAAAATCACCGAACAACAAGCGCAAGAATTGATTGACCACTTAGTCATGAAACTGCGTATGGTACGTTTCTTACGTACTCCTGAATACGATGAGCTGTTCTCTGGTGACCCAATCTGGGCAACTGAATCATTAGCAGGTATGGGCCTTGATGGCCGTACTCTGGTAACGAAAAGCACATTCCGTTTCCTGAACACACTGTATACCATGGGCCCATCTCCTGAGCCAAACATGACTATCCTGTGGTCAGAAAAACTGCCAATGAATTTCAAAAAATTCGCAGCTAAAGTGTCTATCGATACCTCATCAGTTCAGTATGAAAATGATGACCTGATGCGTCCAGACTTCAATAACGATGACTACGCAATTGCATGTTGCGTCAGCCCAATGATTGTTGGTAAACAAATGCAGTTCTTCGGTGCTCGCGCAAACTTAGCGAAAACCATGCTGTATACCATCAACGGTGGTGTTGATGAAAAACTGAAAATGCAAGTTGGTCCTAAACATGCACCAATCATGGACGAAGTCTTAGATTTCGATACTGTGATGAACCAAATGGACCACTTCATGGATTGGTTAGCAACTCAGTACGTCACTGCACTGAACTGCATCCACTTCATGCACGATAAATACAGCTATGAAGCTTCGCTGATGGCGTTACATGACCGTGATGTTTATCGCACCATGGCTTGTGGTATTGCGGGTCTATCTGTTGCTGCTGACTCACTGTCTGCAATCAAATATGCGAAAGTTAAACCAATTCGTGATGAAGACGGTATCGCTATCGACTTCGAAATCGAAGGTGAATATCCACAATTTGGTAACAACGACTCTCGTGTAGATGATATCGCGTGTGACTTAGTTGAACGTTTCATGAAGAAAATTCAGAAACTGCCTACTTACCGTAACGCGGTACCAACTCAGTCAATTCTGACCATCACATCTAACGTTGTGTATGGTAAGAAAACAGGTAATACACCAGATGGCCGTCGTGCAGGTGCACCATTCGGACCAGGTGCAAACCCAATGCACGGTCGTGACCAAAAAGGTGCGGTAGCTTCACTGACTTCTGTTGCTAAACTGCCATTTGCTTACGCGAAAGATGGTATTTCTTATACTTTCTCTATCGTACCAAATGCGTTAGGTAAAGATGATGATGTTCGTAAAACGAACTTAGCGGGTCTGATGGATGGTTACTTCCACCACGAAGCGTCTATCGAAGGCGGCCAGCACCTGAACGTTAACGTTATGAACCGTGAAATGCTGTTAGATGCAATGGAAAACCCAGAGAAGTACCCACAACTGACTATCCGTGTATCTGGTTATGCTGTACGTTTCAACTCACTGACTAAAGAACAACAGCAAGACGTTATTACTCGTACTTTCACCAGTACAATGTAATAATTAGCTTATTAAAATAAAGTAAATTAAAGACCCCGCTTTACGGGGTCTGAGGTTGTTGACAAAGCGGGATAAAAGCGTGATTTTTCCCGCTTTGTGTTATCAGCCGAAAATCAATAAATTGATTTTCCTAGTTTATTTTCAAAACCTATTCGACTTGCCGCCAAACATAATATGTTTGTCAGCAGTCTGAGCCCCCTCAAGGGGGCTTTTTATCTATACCAGCAACGATATTTTTGCTCTAAAGTTTGCGGTATGAAGGATATTTTGGAGTGCCTGCTATGTCTATCGATGATACTAAAACCAAAACAATAGCAACGACTAATGTGACAGAAACCCCAACCACACTCGGCCGTATTCATTCGTTTGAATCATGCGGAACCGTTGATGGTCCTGGGATCCGTTTTATTGTGTTTTTCCAAGGCTGCTTAATGCGCTGCCTGTATTGCCATAACCGCGATACTTGGGATACCCACGGTGGCAATATTGTTACCGTTGAAGAATTAATGAAAGAAGCCGTAACCTATCGCCACTTTATGAATGCGACTGGCGGAGGTGTTACCGCCTCAGGCGGAGAAGCTATCTTACAAGCTGAATTTGTACGTGACTGGTTCCGTGCCTGTAAAAAAGAAAATATTCATACTTGCCTTGATACCAATGGATTCGTGCGCCGCTACGACCCAGTGATTGATGAACTGATGGATGTCACTGACTTAGTGATGTTAGATTTAAAGCAAATCGATGATGAAATTCATCAAAAATTAGTGGGTGTTTCTAACCATCGTACTTTGGAATTTGCTCGTTACCTTGCCAAACGCAACCAGAAAACTTGGGTACGCTATGTTGTCGTGCCGGGTTGGAGTGATGATGACCATTCAGTACATTTACTGGGCGAATTTACCAAAGATATGAGCAATATCGAAAAAATCGAATTACTGCCCTACCACGAACTCGGTAAACACAAATGGGAAACCATGGGTGAAGAATACAAACTAGATGGCGTTAGACCACCATCAAAAGAAGTGATGGAACGAGTTAAAAGTATTCTAGAAAGTTATGGTCACAAAGTAATGTACTAACCAATTTGAGGCTCTTTATAGAGCCTCTGCTTTATCTGCCATTATTCCTATCTAAACAAAGGTAAGTGGCCAATAAGCTGCGTTACCGCCTTTTTATTTCCTACCAGCCCAATACCAGCTAACTGAATATTTTTATATTCGTGTTCTAATAATTTTTGCTGATACTCATCATAAGTCCGGCACGATTGTGCCAATAAGCTAAAAGGAATAATGTATATTTCATTTACCTTTAATGCAGCCACTTCAATCTCTTTAATATACTGCTCCGGTGATTTTAAAATCGGTAATGGCGCATAAATCACACCGGGGTAATTGATATTATCCGCACTGTTCAAATCTTCCCCTACTATATTGTTAACTTTATTTCCTAAACTCACGCCAATCACACTAGCGGCATTCATTGCCAACCCGTTAGATAAATCCTGATTAACGACGATAGCACAACGATGCTCAGCTGGATTAAATATCATTCCTGTCCCCTATGATTTTATGTGTATTTAATTTCCCAATAATTATGGCATTTAAAGAAAGAAATAGGCTTTCTAACTCAGTCATTACACGCTAAGATTTAGGTAAATTTATCCCATTTAAAGCATTTTTAAGATAGAGATTTTCATTTATGGCAATAGATAAGACAGAAATAAAAATACTAAAGTTACTACAAGATGATGCTCGAATAACTAACCAAGTGCTTGCCGAAAAAGTAGGCATGTCAGCCTCTCCCTGTTGGCGAAGGGTTAAAAAATTAGAAGAAGAAAATATTATTCAAGGATATCGCGCCATTCTCAATCGTAAAAAGATTGGCTTAGGTGTGATGGTTTTTGTTCGCGTCATTATTGATAGTGATAGCGAGGCTGAAGCACAAAAATTTGAACAAGAAGTGACTGAGCTAGAAAATGTCGTCGCTTGCTACAGTATTGGTGGTGATACTGACTTTTTATTACAGGTTGTATCCCATGATTTAGACTCCTATGCCGACTTTGCTATGACGGTTATTCGCCGGTTACCGGGAATCAAAGAAATGCAAAGTATGTTTGTACTTAAAGAAATTAAGCCGTTGGATGCTTACCCAATATCACTTATTTAGCTTTTAAATTAAATAAAATCTTACTTAATTATTATGAATCGTGATTATTTAATTGACGATTTTAACCTTGTTGATAGAACCAAAAAATAGCTTTTTTCACTAAATATACTAAATATTCGTATTTTATTCAGTACATTAAGGAATAGATAACCGTCTTATTTCGATAGAAAATATTTTATACAAGAAAATTTTAATCAAAAATACCTTACCAGAATAGTCTGCTTTATAATAAGCTAACTTATCTGCATACTACTGCCGATAAGTTACAAGAATGAGTATAAGCTCAAAAAACTTATTAATAATAATATATCGCTAATTCACTACGACTAACAGGTTCCTTTTTTATCATGAATAATGAAAACTTCAGTGCAGATAACAATCCTGCACCTACAATTAACGCACAAACTCAAGCCGATACATTCGTTTTTCACGCAGAACCTCGCGCAGTAGATGCAGGTGAAGGTGTTAACTGGATCAGCCAATCATGGTCTCTCGTTAAAGAAAAACTGGGAATGTGGATCCTAATTAACATCGTTCTGTTTGCGGTGATCTTTATCATTTCAATGATCCCATTCTTGAACTTACTGATTACTTTTATTACACCTATTTTTATCGGTGGTATTATTGCTATCAGTGAAAATCAACGTAAAACAGGCCAAGCAGAAATCGGCTTATTATTTGCAGGCTTCCAAAATAAATTTGGTACCCTATTTGCCGTTGGAGCCATCAACTTTGCTGCTAACTTAGTAGGAATGATCATCGCATTTATTATCGGTGGTTCTGCAATGTTCGGTTTACTGATGGAAAGCAACCAATACGGTTCGCCATCTGACGCGGCTATCCTTGCGTCTTCAGGTACATTCTTCTTTGCAATCATCATAATGGCCATTGCAGCATTAGTGGGTACAGCCTTAACTTGGTTTGCTCCTGCATTAGTGATGAACCATGATTTCACTGTTGGCGCTGCAATCTCAGCAAGCTTACAAGCTGTTAAGAAAAACCTCCTACCAGGTATCCTGTTCTTTATCGTTTTATCAATCTTAATGATAATTTCAGTTATCCCATTAGGTTTAGGTTTATTAGTTTCTATGCCAATTATGTATGTTTGCTATTACAGCAGTTATCGCAGCCTGTTTTTCTCACAAGTAAAATAAACCAAAATCTAATGATTTGACGACTTTGTTAAATCATTAAATCTAAAAAAAGGAAAGCAATTGCTTTCCTTTTTGCTATCCCGAAAAAATTCACATATATTCCTTTAAATGATAATTTCCCTCTTCTTTTCATAATTTGGAGTTGTTTTCCATGTATTTCGATACCACTGATTTAAAACTGTGTGTTAATGTCGCCAATGCAGGAAGCATCACCCAAGGAGCGAAACTAACTTATCTTACACTGCAATCTGCAAGTGAACGAATACGTGGGTTAGAAAATGAATTAAACATCGATATATTTATTCGTTCAGTGAAAGGGGTTTCATTATCGAATGCAGGTCATGCATTTATTGAGCATGCGAAAACAATTTTGCAGCAAATTGAATTAATGCAAGATGAACTGCGAAAATATAGTCGACACCTGCGTGGGCATATTAATATTCTTTGTAATACTTCAGCTCAAATGGAATTTTTACCCGCCCGTGTTAGCGCTTATTTACGACAACAACCCACTATGTCTGTATCCGTGAAAGAAATGCCAAGTGCTAATATCGTCACTGCCATCAAAAATAAAATTGCAGATATTGGTATTATCGCAGATTCTACTGACCTCACTGGTCTGGATATTCGTCCATTCAGCTCAGATGAATTAGTCGTTTTTGCCCATAAAGATAGCCTTTGGGTAAGCCAAAAAAGCGTTCTATTTTCTGATATTATTGATGCTGAATTTATTGGTTTAATGGAAGATAACCCATTACAAAAGCATATTGATAATAACGCCAAACAGCAAGGCAAGCGGCTCAACTACCGGGTACGCATGCCAACACTAGATGCGGTAATGCAAGGGGTTAACGATGGAATTGGCATTGCTATTATTCCCAAACAAGCGGCACAGCGTAGTCAATTTTCTACTAGTAAAATACTGCAATTGACTGAAGATTGGGCATGCCGAAAATTAGTTATCTGCGCACGAGATTTCAGCCAATTACCTGATTATACCAACGAGTTTATTCATTTTTTAATTAAATGGTCATCTGAAAGCTAGTTTTGCCGTCATGTAAATCCCTAATCCGATTAACCCAATAAAAAAGCAACGACGGAATAATTTCTCGCTAATAATCTTGCGTAAATATTGACCAAGGTACATTCCACCAATAGCAGGTATTAAGGCAAAGGCAGATAAACTCCAATTAATATCATATTGTTGATGGCCAATGGATAACTTAATGGCTAATGCAACTGTTGATGCGGTAAATGCTAACCCTAGAGCCTGAATAAGCTCATCTTTATTTAATTTTAAGGTTTGCAAATAAGGCACTGCTGGAATAACAAATACTCCTGTAGCTGCTGTAATTACACCTGTAATATAACCCACTGTTGGCGAAAGCCATGTTTCATGTTTCTCGAAAGATGGCGTTTTTTTAGCAATTAAGCCCCAAATTCCATAGATAATAAGCACGATACCCAGTGCAGGTAGTGTCCAACGAGATGCCGAGGTTAAAGAAGGTAAAAAACTGAATAATGTGCCAAGCATGACCCCAATAATAAAACCACTGAGCCGTTTGATTAGTGCCATAAATTGTGGGCCAATCAATAATTGCCATATATTAGTAATTAATGACGGAATAATTAATAAGCTCGCAGCTGCAGCAGGCTCCATTGATGTGCTTAATAACCCCATCGCGATTGTTGGTAGGCCTAGCCCGATCACCCCTTTTACAATACCTGCCAATAAGAAAACACCAATAATTACACCCATCAATATCACCCCGATAAATTTACTTTACCGTAGATTAATGTCATGCATTGAATGCTGCTATTTGGAAAATATTGAGGGGGGATCAGGTTTAACCTGAGGATGCTTTTTCCAGAACACTTTAAATTTACACAAAAAAACGCGACTGTCGTCA
The DNA here is from genome assembly GCF_033681625.1 of Providencia sp. PROV109. NCBI lineage: Bacteria > Pseudomonadati > Pseudomonadota > Gammaproteobacteria > Enterobacterales > Morganellaceae > Providencia > Providencia sp. PROV109. The sequence goes on along the minus strand of NZ_CP096320.1, from coordinate 1,649,601 downwards.
GTCGCGCTTTATGTTTGAAAGAGTAACGGAAATTAACCGATGAACTCTAGCCCTTTCATATATGGGCGCAATACTTCTGGAACTTCAATACGGCCATCAGCTAATTGGTAGTTTTCTAAAATCGCCACCAATGTACGACCAACAGCTAAACCAGAACCATTCAGGGTATGAACAAGTTGTGTTTTCTTATCACTCTTACCGCGGAAACGCGCTTGCATACGACGCGCTTGGAAGTCCCACATGTTTGAACAAGATGAAATTTCACGATAAGTATTTTGCGCTGGTAACCACACTTCTAAGTCATAGGTTTTACGTGAACCAAAACCAATATCACCGGTGCACAAAATCACTTTACGATAAGGCAAGTTCAGTAATTGTAATACTTTTTCTGCATGACCAGTCAGCTCTTCCAATGCATCCATAGATTTTTCTGGATGAACGATTTGTACTAACTCAACTTTGTCGAACTGATGCATACGGATCAAACCGCGTGTATCACGGCCATAAGACCCTGCTTCAGAACGGAAACAAGGCGTATGTGCCGTCATTTTCAGAGGAAGTGAGTCTTCATCTAAAATTTCATCACGAACCAAGTTAGTCACTGGAACTTCTGCGGTTGGGATCAACGCATAAGTACTGCTGTCTGCTTCTTCTTCCAGTGGTTTAGTATGGAACAAATCTTCACCAAACTTTGGTAATTGGCCAGTTCCGTACAGTGTGTCATGGTTGACTAAATATGGAACATACAACTCTTGGTAACCATGTTGTTCAGTATGTAAGTCAAGCATAAATTGAGCCAAGGCACGATGCATGCGAGCAATTTGCCCTTTCATGACAACAAAACGTGCTCCTGTCAGTTTTACCGCAGCAGGGAAGTCTAAGCCACCAGATAACTCACCAAGGCTAACATGGTCTTTAACTTCGAAGTCATACTGGCGAGGTTCACCCCAACGAGCAACTTCAACGTTGTCAGAATCATCTTTACCATCAGGTACTTGGTCATCAGGGATGTTCGGGATACTCAAGGCAATATCACGGATTTCTTGTTGCAGCTTATCTAGCTCTGCTTTTGCAGAATCCAATTTTTCGCCTAATTGGTTAACTTCCAGACGTAATGGTTCGATATCTTCACCACGTGCCTTCGCCGCACCAATAGTTTTCGATCGCGAGTTACGGTCTGCTTGCAGGGTTTCAGTTTCAACTTGTAAAACTTTGCGGCGTTCTTCTAATTCACGCAGCTTTTCCACATCAAGGGTAAAACCCCTGCGAGCCAGTTTTTCAGCAACCGCGTCTAGCTCCGTACGCAGTAAATTGGGATCGAGCATGCTTATCCTGTGATTATTGTTAGTAATTAATGATACTTTTTGAGGTGCATTCCAGCACAACAAATAAAGTAAAGTATTTCGCTATATAACCTTACCGCATTGCCTAGTTTAGCGATAGCGTTTTGTAGTGCTAATTTGATCCTGTTGGGCTAACCAGTCTAATTTTTCAGCAAACTTGCCTTCTTGGCCCCGTTTCGTAGGGTAGTAATAACGTGTTGTTTGCATAGGTTCAGGAAAATAATTTTCTCCCGCAGCATATGCGTTAGGTTCATCATGCGCATAACGATATTCTTTCCCTGCCCCCATTTCTTTTAATAGTTTAGTTGGGGCATTTCGAAGATGTTCTGGCACATCGTAGTCCGGTTGCATTTGTGCATCTTTAATCGCTGCTTTATAGGCGGTATAAACCGCGTTACTTTTCGGCGCACAAGCTAAATAAACAATCGCTTGGGCAATTGCACGCTCGCCTTCGGCTGGCCCCACTCGCGTGAAGCAATCCCAAGCTGAAATGGCGACTTGCATCGCACGAGGATCCGCATTACCCACATCTTCTGATGCAATTGCAAGTAGCCGACGGGCAACATACAGAGGGTCACCACCCGCAGTAATAATCCTTGCAAACCAATACAGTGCAGCATCTGGTGCTGAGCCTCTAATCGACTTATGCAGAGCAGAGATTAAGTCGTAATAACGGTCGCCTTTGTTATCAAACCGTGCAGTACGTTCACCGCTAACTTCTTTTAACAGATCAGCGGTTAAAATACGCTGCCCTTGGCTATCAGCCTCTGCCATATCTGCCATCATTTCCAGGAGATTTAATGAACGCCTAGCATCCCCATTAACCAACTGAGCGACCATTTTGCGCGTGTTATCAGGCAGAACAATATTTTGCCCACCAAGGCCACGAGATGAATCTGCCAGTGCTTGTAACAAGACCTGTTCAATATCATTTTCTTCAAGGGATTTAAGCAAATACACCCTAGCACGTGATAATAACGCGGAATTTAATTCAAATGATGGGTTTTCAGTTGTTGCACCAATAAATGTAATCGTGCCATCTTCTATATGCGGTAAAAATGCATCTTGCTGGCTTTTATTAAAACGATGAACCTCATCGACAAATAAAATGGTTCTCCGCCCCGCACTGCGATTTTGCCGGGCTTTTTCGATGGATTCTCGAATTTCCTTAATACCAGAAGTAACTGCTGAAATACGTTCGATATCGGCTTGTGCATAATTACCAATAATTTCGGCAAGGGTTGTTTTACCTGTTCCAGGGGGCCCCCATAAAATCATGGAGTGCAGATGACCCGCTTTAATCGCACGTGGCAACGGCTTCCCCTCAGCCAATAAATGCTTTTGGCCAATATACTGTTCAAGGGTTTCAGGCCGCATTCTTGCTGCTAAAGGTTGAAATTCATTCTGCGAAAAATCAAGAGACAGGTTACCCACTATATCCTCTTTTTTACTTCTTAAAATATCTTATATATTAACCAGCAAGTATGAATACTGCTGGCTAATATTTTCTCTAATCAAGCTTATTTAGCATTTGAACGCTGGTCATCTAAAGTGACGCCTTTTGGTACTGTAAACTTGAATTTACTCGCATCAACGCGACCATTTTTTTGCTCTTTTAATTGATAAGCACTGGTTTGGCCATCTTGTTCAACCGCTGAAAACTGCTCAATCGTCCCTTCGGGAGAAACCGTAATGGAGAAACGTTTTAAAGTCCCATTAGTTTGTTTTGGTTTTAAATCAAACGTATTTCCCTGCTGAATGATTGAGTACTGTTTCCAATCTTTCGGGTCGTTACGTGTAATTAGTAGAAATGGCGTATCCTGCGTAGCATCTGCTAAATTAGTCACCGTCACTTGTTCTACGAACGGGTTATAAAACCACAAATCTTTACCATCTGACACCAATACGCTTTCATCAGGTGATGTCATGTTCCAATTAAATAAATTTGGGCGCTCAAGCCATAAATCCCCAACACCTTCTTGAACCAAATCCCCTTCAGGACTCGTCACCTTTTGCGAGAAGCTAGCTTGGAAGCTATTGACCTTATTCAAACGTTCTTGAAGGTCTTGGCTTGCGTCCGCCAATACTTGGCCAATATGTAAACTCAGGGCTAACGCACCCAATAACATCATTTTTTTCATCGATGAGAGACCTTAAAATTATTACCATAAGAGGTGTTACGTCTTTATACACCCCTTAAATTAAACCAGCAATTAGCACACTAAATTATTAATGCCCCATTGACGGAGGAGCAAGAACTTCACGGTTACCATTGTGCCCTTGCTCACTGACAATACCTTGGAGCTCCATTTGCTCAACAATCCTTGCAGCACGGTTATAACCTATCCTAAATTGGCGTTGAACCCCAGAAATGGAAACTCGTTGTTTCTCAACAACAAACTCTACAGCTTGGTCAAACAGCGGATCGAGCTCTTCGCCACCACTATCATAACCACCACCTTCGCTATCATCACTACAGGTTGTAATGCTATCAATATATTGTGGTTTACCGCGAGCTTTCCAATCATTCACAACGGCATGAACTTCTTGGTCACGGACAAAGGCGCCGTGCACCCGCACTGGAATTGAAGAGTTTGGTGGTAAATACAGCATATCCCCCATGCCTAGTAAAGATTCCGCGCCGCCTTGGTCAAGGATCGTGCGCGAGTCAATTTTACTGGATACCGTAAATGCAATCCGCGTTGGAATATTTGCTTTGATTAGTCCAGTAATGATATCAACCGATGGCCGTTGAGTTGCCAATACTAAATGAATGCCCGCGGCACGTGCTTTTTGTGCCAACCGTGCAATTAACTCTTCCACTTTTTTACCAGCTGTCATCATTAAGTCGGCAAATTCATCAACCATGACAACAATGTAAGGTTCTTTTTTCAGCATTGGGTGTTCTACATCCATGCTATCACCGGGTTTCCAATGTGGATCAGGAATTGGCCGCCCCATTTCTTCTGCTGCTTTAATGCGGTCGTTATAACCCGCTAGGTTACGTACCCCTAATGCAGACATGAGTTTATAACGGCGTTCCATTTCATTCACGCACCAGCGCAAGGCATTCGCCGCATCTTTCATGTCAGTAACCACTTCAGTCAATAGATGCGGAATACCTTCATAAATGGATAACTCCAGCATTTTCGGGTCAATCATGATAAAGCGAACATCTTCGGGTTTGGCTTTATACAAGATACTGAGGATCATTGCATTCACCCCAACCGACTTACCAGAGCCGGTTGTCCCCGCAACGAGTAAATGAGGCATTTTCGCTAAATCCGCAACAACAGGGTCACCTTCAATATCTTTACCCAATACAATAGTGAGAGGAGATGGGTTTTTGCGGAAATCATCGCAGTCTAAGACTTCACTTAGGTAAACGGTTTGCCGTTTCTCATTAGGGAGTTCGAGGCCTACATAAGGTTTACCCGGTATCACTTCTACAACACGTACGGCTACGGTTGATAACGAACGAGCAAGGTCACGTGACAATGTGGATATCCGTGCAGCTTTTACTCCCGGTGCGAGGTCAAGTTCAAACCGAGTAATGACAGGGCCTGGAGAAAAACCAACCACTTCAGCTTTAACGCGGTAATCATTAAGCCTTGCTTCAATCAACCTTGCTGTTTGTTCTAGTTTGAACATATCCACTGGCTCTTCTTGTGCTGGCGGACTTGCCAGCAAATCAAGAGACGGCATTGGCGTTGTTGGTTTTGGTAATGGTTGGTCATTACGCACTAAGAACGGGTGGAATAAGCTATCTTGCTGTGGCTGCTGTGGCTGCTGTGGCTGCTGTGGCTGCTGTGGCTGCTGTGGCTGCTGTGGCTGCTGTGGCTGCTGTGGCTGCTGTGGCTGCTGTGGCTGCTGTGGCTGCTGTGGCTGCTGTGGCTGCTGTGGCTGCCCAAAAGTTTGTGTTACTGATGGTGAGCTAGCAAGCCCTTCAGCGATATTATTTTGTGGGGTACCTGCTGTAACAGTAGTCGCGCTAAATGATGGCATAAATAATGGATCAGCTGGCTCGTTGTCAACCAAATCATCAACAGGGGTAAAACTATCCAGCACAGAGAACTCTTTTCTTAAATCAATTTTGGGCTCAAAGTCTTCTTGCTCTTGTGTAAACTGAGGTTGATAGCCATTATCCACGACTGGCACGGCCTCATCAGGCTCTGGAATTGTATGCGTATTATTGGATTGTTGTGAAGCTGACGCCCAACGGTGTTCAATTTCTGGCTGCGTAAATGCGCTGACTCTATTTTCAGTCATTGGCTCATTTTGTAATTGCTCATCATGCGAGTGCAGGCTATTAAGCGGTACATCATAATCAGTTTCATCAACTTCACCATAACGTTCACGTTGCTGTTCTAAGAACTGCGCTCGTAATAATTCGTCTTGTTGTGCCTCATCATCAGTTTCAGGTTGGTCAGACTCACTCGTAGACCACTGCTGATATATTTGTTCACGTTTAGAAGCCTCTTCTTCACGCCGCTGTAGTTCCGCATCACGTAACGATGGAATGCGAATACCATATAACTCACGACGAGTCGGTAAACGAACAGGATTTGGCCGTGGAAGCTCCGGCTCCATATTTTGTTTAACCTGAGCATGGCGCTCCAGTGCAGCGACTGAAATACCCGCAGCCGCTAATGCAGCTGGATTAGAGACCCTTTCAGTAACTGATGATGGAATAAAACTTTCTGTTGTACTTGAAGAGTCAAGTGGGAGCACTGATGTTGCTTGAGCTTCAAACGCAGCTTGATTAACAGGTGTTTCTTGTTTATCCGAATATTCTTGATAAGCGGTATTATCTTGTTTTTGTTGTTCTATTTGTTGATTATGCTGAACACTTAACATCGGTTCTTCTGGTGCAACATACGGTGACGCTTGAACTAACGGCTCATTAACGGTATCTGATGTTGAATCAAAACTTGCACCGAGCTTAGGCTGGTAATCTTCTGGTACTTCAAAATGATATGTGCTCGGCTCATCCACTGCAGAGAAAGCAGGTACCGAATCTTGCTCTGATGTGTTTTGATTCACTGAAGGAATTGGGTTTTCTATAGTAGCAACCGCTTCACCCGTATTTTTTTCCGTTGTTGGAGCGACTTCAGTGACTAATTCAGCCACAGTGGGTGCGGAAAACAAAACATCATCCGCATCAATATTTTCTAGGCTGTCATTGGCTCTGTGCTCAGCTTCTTGCGCACGCTGTAAAGCTCCTTCAGTTTCTTCAACGTCGTAATCATAGTTATCTAAATCGTCTCCCCTCGCTCGATTTGTTAGCAAAGTAATAGGGAGAAGTACCGCTGCACCAATTTTTTCTGCGATTGTAAGCCATGACCATCCCGTAAACAGCGTAAAGCTTATCGCCCATAAAAACAGCAATGCTAACGTAGCACCTAATGAATTGAACCACGGCATAATTGCATTACTAAATACACTGCCAATCACACCACCAGAGGCGAAATTAGGTAAGTCGTCAAAATTGAGAGCCGCAAGCCCACAAGAAGATAAAATAAGTGCTAAACCACCTATTAATCTTAACGATAAAGAGAAAAAATCAATATATCGGCGCCGACTTTCATATTGGAAAATCGCCCAGCAGCCTAGGAGTAATAGTGCAGGAATGGCAAATGCAAGAATACCAAAAGCAGAGAAAAGAATATCTGCACTCCATGAACCTACACTACCCCCTAAATTCTTCACTGGGGCATTCCAAGTGGTCTGTGACCAGCTTGGATCTGAAGGGCTGAAGCTCAATAAAGCCACCATTAAGAAGAGTGCGCTCAAGCATATTGCGAGCAAAATAACCTCTAATAGCCGTCTTCCGCTACTTAGTTTTTTAAATTTGATATGTTTATCTTCTGTATATTCTTGGCTCATTATTATTTCTTTGCTAACTGATGTTCTTGACTAACCTAGGTTTATTCTACCATTAAACGCCTGACTCTGCCTGTTTTACAGCGACTAAGAGATATCAAGGCTTCACAAAAGCACTAAGGTGCAGTATTCCATCTAATGTATGATGATTCAATTTCTATTTCTCGTCAAAAATCCTAAATATTTATAGCTTTAGAATCAATAAATTGGAAATAAAACTTATCAGTTGCTAAGTAATTTACGTAAAACAAAGTAGAAAGGCATGGATAGCAGCCAGTTGAAGCTGTGAAACAGCAAAATATTACGTTTTTATAAAGCAACAAATGAGGTGAGAAAAACGGAACAACGCTGAGTAAACTCAGCGTTGAAACTGCAGTGCGGCAACAAAGCTGAAATGCTGTGCTGAAGCGAGGTTAAAAAGCACTAATTAGCGAGTTTTGATCACTAAACGGTTGCTTTGTTTAACTTCTTCCATAACTACATAGGTGCGAGTGTCGTTTACGCCTGGTAAACGTAACAGAGTTTCACCTAACAGTTTACGATATGCGGACATATCTGGCACACGCGTTTTCAACAGGTAGTCAAAGTCACCAGAAACCAAGTGGCATTCCTGAATTTCTTCCAGTTTTTGAACTGCTGTATTGAATTGCTCAAATACATCCGCAGCACCACGGTTAAGTGTGATTTCAACAAACACGAGCAAAGATGCATCTAAGTAGTGTGGATTTAGTAACGCAGTATAGCCAGAGATAAATCCTTGTCTCTCAAGGCGACGTACACGCTCTAAACAAGGTGTTGGAGATAAACCAACTCGTTTAGATAACTCTACGTTAGAAATTCGCCCGTCTTTTTGTAGTTCGTTTAATATATTCCTGTCGATACGGTCAAGGTCTTTGCCAGGACGCTTTTTATTGTCAATCATCTCTTTATCTCTCTTTCTCTAATTGTTATTTTCTACATCTAAAAATAAGCACCTTAGCCACCACCTTTTTTATTTAGGAATTCGTGTTCAGGAGCAAATTTTATTCATAATGCTGAAGTTAGTGTGAATGTAATTATCACCCACAATGTTTACTTGTATTTTAAATTTGTAAGTAGTGTAAAGTTAATTTTCCAGCAAGAACAAAAATGCGCCATTTCCATTGATCAGCTAGATAATTAACTCTTACACTGATGTTTTCGCAAATGCGCAGCCGATTGTCAAAGCAAATGAATAAAAATCAGTACAAGATTTCGCTTTTTTTTCTAGTAAAACGTTTCGCAGCCTTAATTCAAGATAATTCCTAAAAATTGTGATGCGTGACACAAGCAACTTTTTGTCATATTTTTTTACATTTTGTCGGTATTACCTATTGATGAAATAAGCCAAATGAAACTAAGTCGCACTTAAACCACTTTTGTTAACCTCTTATTTCTCCTACAATCTGATAAATGCTTTTTAGATTAAAGAGGAATTCATGAGCACAACAACACATCGCAAGTTAATCATTCTTGGTTCTGGCCCTGCGGGCTATACTGCGGCTGTCTATGCTGCACGTGCAAACTTAAACCCAGCATTGATTACTGGGGTGGAAAAAGGCGGTCAATTGACCACCACAACTGAAGTTGAAAACTGGCCTGGTGACCCAGAAGGTTTAACCGGTCCAGGGCTTATGGAACGCATGCATGAGCACGCGTCAAAATTTGACACCGAAATCATATCTGACCATATCCAAAAAGTGGACTTAAAACAACGTCCTTTCCGTTTAATTGGCGATGAAAATGAATATACCTGCGATGCATTAATTATTGCAACAGGGGCTTCCGCTCGTTATATCGGCCTACCTTCAGAAGAAGCGTTCAAAGGCCGTGGCGTTTCAGCTTGTGCAACCTGTGACGGTTTCTTCTATCGTAACCAAAAAGTCGCTGTCGTTGGTGGCGGAAACACTGCGGTAGAAGAAGCATTGTACCTTTCTAATATTGCTTCAGAAGTTCATTTAATTCATCGTCGTGATAGTTTCCGTGCAGAAAAAATCCTGATTAATCGTTTAATGGATAAAGTTGAGAACGGTAATATTATTCTGCATACCGACCGCACATTAAATGAAGTATTAGGTGATGATATGGGCGTGACGGGTGTGCGCTTAGAATGTACTAAAACACATGCAACAGAAGATATCCCTGTTATGGGGGCATTTATTGCCATCGGCCACAGCCCAAATACAGCTATTTTTGAAGGCCAATTAGATTTAGACAACGGTTATATTAAAGTGCAATCTGGCACCCAAGGCAATGCAACTCAAACTTCTGTTGAAGGTGTGTTCGCGGCTGGTGATGTCATGGACCATATATACCGCCAAGCAATTACCTCTGCGGGCACAGGTTGTATGGCAGCCTTAGATGCAGAACGTTATCTTGATGGCTTAGCATCAAAATAATCAATAAGTGATTGTAATTTAGATAGGCTTCAATTTTTCCTCAATTGAAGCCTTTTTTATTACTTATACTCCCCATCCTAACTATTGGTTTTGCATATATTTTTAAGACCAAGTTTATATTGTACTTTTTTAATACTGCCTATACTGTTTTTACATAACATTAATTAATATAAGGTGTAGGTATGGGGCAACAATTAGAACGTGATGCCATTCGCGGTTATTCTTATTTTATTATTGTCATACTTGCCGTGATTCAAGGCATCGTCATCACAGCCACTACTGATTACTCTATCCGCCTAGAAAGCCAACTAAGCGCCACCACCCTATATCTGCCTATTTTGCTCGCCATTTTTGTTCCTTCAGCAATCAGTTACCTAATTACCAATGCAAAATCCGCTATTTTTTATCTCAACATTGCGGTCATTATTGGGTTAATTTTCTGGCTCAATTACTGGCATGCCCAAGACTTTCTAAATTCTTCAGATACAGACCCATTCTTCGCCTTTATCACCCTCACCGTCCTGCTCTTTTTTATACTTCCTTGGATGCAATCGTGGCAAACCACAAGAACATGGAAAATTGATTACGGTTGCTTAATGGGGCTATATATTAAAAATACCTTTCTGGGTATTCTCGCTTCTATAATCGGTGGGTTGCTAACATTAATCGTAAAAATAGCCAGTTTTTTATTTGGCATTGTTAACCTAACTTTTTTGAGTGAAGCTCTTGATAACGACGTTATCTATTGGGTGAGCTTTGCCCTTGGGTTCAACGTGAGTTTAGCTTTTTTACGCACAGCACTGAATGTACAACTCAGTAATTTTGTTAGCTTTATTGCGCGTTTTTTCTTACCTCTATTGAATATTGTTGCTGTTATTTTCTTAGGCGGTTTCGTTGTTTCATACTTTTCAGGTTTAACCTCTGCAGGCTTAGGCTCCGCAGTAATGCTGTGGTTTTTAATTTTAAACCTTATTTTTATCAATTTCGTGTATGGCGATGGCACAACTCAATATCAATTCCGTGCGGGTCTCAACGGTTTTGTCTTAATTAGCATTATGTTACTTAATGCATTTTCAGTGCTTTCGCTCTATGGAATTTTAGTACGAGTTAACCAGTATAGTTGGAGTGTTGAGCGCCTATACGCCTTTACTATTGCCCTATTCCTATTTGTATTGATTTTTGCTTATAGCATCGCAATTATCTATAAAAAATCAGCCTGGATGTCCTATTTAGGCCCTATCAATAAAGCGGGAATTTTGTCTCTAATTGCCATTATATTGGTCATTAACAGCCCTATTGCTGATTTTAAACGCATCACACTAAACAGTATTCTTGCCGGCGTTGAAAATGGCAAAATTAAAGTCAATAGCTCGCTTGCTTATGACTTAAAACAATTAGGTGAGAAAGGGCAACAAGCTTTTGAAAAACTCAATAACAACCCTGAATATCAAAAACTATTCCAAACCAGCCCTTATGAAGAAGAACAGCGCAGATCGCTAAAATCAGTATTAATTCAAGCTCAAAATAGCCCTGCAATACCGAAGAGTTGGTTCGACCTCGGGGAAAACCTTAGTAGTGCTTGGTATTGTACCTCACAATACGACCCATACCCGTGTGTAGGCTTTATGGCCGATGTTAACCAAAACAATCAAGATGATGTGGTTATGTGCTATTCCTATCCAAGTAGCTCTAGTATTGATTGTAATATATGGCAACAAACGGAACAAACCTGGGAGTTAATGGATACGCAAACTCGCTCATTTAATACCATGAAAGAAAAAGATCAGGCTTGGGATAATTTATTAAAAGGAAACTATGAATTAAAACCCAAAGAATGGTTAATGATAGACCCCACATTCTAATTGTAGTGAAAAATGCCGATGGCTTAACATTTCTTTGTTAAGCCACCTTTTTATTACGTAGAAATACAGTAATATCCCAATATCATTACATCTAAAAATTTACTGAAATATTAAATTTACCTTTATAAAACAATTTAATAACAAAGCACAACTCACTTTAAATAACCCACTTTTATTAGGTAACATATCGTGATGAAGCTGTTATGATGTACTCTAATACTCGAATTTATGGGTAAGATCAAAAACGCAGATTTTCTTATAATCACCAATTGCGTTACCAGATCAAAAGTTATCGTTCTCATGCTGTTTAAAACAGGTCAACTGCAATATCACGCATGATAAAAACAACGTTAGGGTGATATTTCCTAACTATACTCAATGACATTAAAACTACACCTGCTAACTAAATCATTATGGATAAATCAAGACAGACTGAATTGGTACGTTGGTTAAAACAATACAGTGCCCCTGCCAAGCGCTGGTTGCGGATCTCTATGTTACTAGGCATTTTGAGTGGATTACTGATTATTGCTCAAGCTTGGTTCTTAGCTGTTATCTTACAAGCATTGATTATGGATAACGTTCCTCGAGAACAGTTATTAACCCCTTTTGTTCTTCTGCTTTGCGTTTTTATCTTACGCGCAATTGTCACTTATGTACGAGAACGCGTTGGCTTTCGTTGTGGCCAAGTGGTGCGCCAAGAAATACGTACCATGGTACTCGATAAACTTCAAGAACTCGGCCCTGTGTGGGTTAAAGGTAAGCCAGCGGGTAACTGGGCTACAATTATTCTTGAACAAATTGAAGATATGCAAGACTACTATTCGCGCTATCTTCCTCAAATGTATTTAGCTGGGATCATCCCCATTATGATCCTGATTGCTATTTTCCCCTTTAACTGGGCTGCAGCACTCATTTTATTCGTCACTGCCCCGCTGATTCCTATCTTTATGGCATTAGTCGGATTAGGCGCTGCGGATGCTAACCGTCGTAACTTTATTGCCTTAGGTCGTTTAAGCGGGAGTTTTCTCGATAGATTACGAGGCCTTGATACCTTACGGTTATTTTTTCGTGAAAAAGCAGAGATTAAGCAAATTCGTGAATCAACAGAAGATTTTCGTTCCAGAACGATGGAAGTATTGAGGATGGCATTTCTGTCTTCTGGCGTACTTGAATTTTTTGCATCGATTTCTATTGCTGTTGTTGCTGTCTATTTTGGTTTTTCCTACCTGGGCGAAATGAACTTCGGTAGCTATGGTTTACCTGTCACGCTATTTGCAGGTTTTCTTGCCCTGATACTTTCGCCAGAGTTTTTCCAACCATTACGTGACCTTGGCACATACTACCACGCCAAAGCGCAAGCTGTTGGTGCCGCTGAAACACTCGAAACACTATTAAACAGTGAGGGCGAACAAAAAGCTCAACAAGGAACCCAAACACTGAGTGATGAGGCTATCTATATTCAGGCTAAACAATTAGAAATTTTATCCCATGATGGTGTGCGCCTTGCTGGGCCATTAGATTTCAATATTGAGCCACAACAACGTATTGCAATTGTTGGTCAAAGTGGTGCGGGAAAAAGCTCATTACTGAATTTATTGTTAGGCTTTTTGCCTTATCGCGGTTCCATCACCATAAATGGTGTTGAACTTCGTGAATTATGCCCTGATAAATGGCGTGAATTACTCGGTTGGGTTGGGCAAAACCCTCACCTTCCAGAGCAAACACTGGTTGAAAACATCTGTTTAGGCAAGCCAAATGCTACAGAAGCGGAAATTCAACAGGCGATTGATAATGCATATGTTTCCGAATTCTTAGCCCATTTGCCTGATGGCCTAAATACCAAGCTGGGTGACTATGCCGCTCGCCTTTCGGTCGGGCAAGCTCAGCGAGTTGCCGTTGCACGAACCCTGTTGAAACCCTCTCGTATGCTCCTTCTAGATGAGCCTGCTGCGAGCTTAGACTCCCACAGCGAACAACGTGTTATGCAAACACTTAACCAGCTATCAAGTCAGCAAACGACCCTTTTAGTCACCCATTTACTGGAAGAAACCCTTGATTATGACCAAATTTGGGTAATGGCTAACGGGCAAATCATTCAACAAGGTAATTACACACAGTTAAGCAAGTCAGAAGGCGCTTTTGCCCAGTTACTTGCCCATCGCAGTGAGGAGCTTTGATAATGAAAATTTTATTACCTTTCTTAGCCCTTTACCGCCGCCATTGGTTTTTAATTACATTAGGCATTATCTTGGCGATTGTGACCTTACTGGCAAGTATTGGCTTACTTACCCTTTCTGGTTGGTTTTTAGCCGGAACCGCCATTGCTGGTTTTCCGGGTCTTTACTATTTTAATTACATGTTACCCGCTGCGGGTGTCCGTGGTGCCGCTATTTTTCGTACCGCTGGCCGCTATGGAGAACGCCTAGTTAGCCACGATGCTACTTTTAAAGTACTTGCTCATTTACGGGTTTTTGCTTTTAGTAAAGTATTGCCCCTTTCGCCGGGTGGTATCAGTCGTTTTCGTCAAGGGGAGTTACTCAATCGTCTGGTCGCTGACGTAGAGACCCTAGATCACCTCTATTTGCGTGTTTTATCGCCGATCATTACTGCATTTTTTGTTACCTTTGTCCTTATTTTTGGTTTAAGTTATCTCGACCCTCGTCTTGCTTGGACACTGGGTGGCATCATGCTGTTCTTGCTATTTACAATGCCATTTATATTCTATCGTGCAGGAAAACCCATTGGCCGTGAGCTAACCGAATTACGTGGAAGTTATCGCACTATTTTAACCTCCGCACTGCAAGGACAAGCTGAGTTAACATTATTTGGCGCCACTGAACGTTTTCGCCAAAACTTGCTTAATATCGAAAATAAGTGGCAAGTGCGTCAACAACAGCAAGCGGCACTCACTGGGTTATCTCAAGCCATTATTTTATTTGCCTCTGGTGTTACAGCAACACTGCTTCTTTGGATGGCTGCCGACCATGTAGGAGGCGATACAAAACCGGGAGCACTGATTGCTTTATTTGTATTCTGTGCGCTAGCGGCTTTCGAAGCATTAGGCCCTGTTGCTGTTGCCTTCCAACATATGGGTCAAGTGATTGCATCTGCTACTCGCGTTTCCCAATTAATGACCGCAAAACCAGAGGTAACTTTCCCAAGTGAAAGCCCTTCAATCGCAACATTGGAAAATCTGACTGTCGATAATATTTCATTTACCTATCCAGAACAGCCATTTGCCGTTCTTCAAAATGTGTCTTTAACATTAAATAAAGGCCAACACCTTGCTTTATTAGGTAAAACAGGTTGTGGTAAATCCACTCTTCTGCAGTTATTAACCCGTGCTTGGGATGTTGATAGCGGAACCATCTACTTAAATGGCACGCCTATTAACGAATTTAGCGAAAAATCGTTACGTAATATGATGTCTGTAGTACCACAACGGGTTCATGTCTTTAGTGATACATTGCGCAATAATCTGTTGCTCGCCAATGAACAAGCGACGGATACCGAATTAAGCGAAGTATTACAGCAAGTTGGTCTAGGTAATTTATTAGAAAACGAATTAAAGCTTAATGCGTGGATGGGTGAAGGCGGCCGACAACTTTCTGGAGGGGAACAACGCCGCTTAGGTATTGCCCGTGCTTTATTACATAACACACCATTAATTCTAATGGATGAACCAACGGAAGGGCTTGATACACAAACTGAACAGCAGATTTTAGCACTGTTAAAAGAAAAATGTGCCGATAAGACGTTAATTGTCATTACTCACCGTATGCAGGGCTTAGAGGAAATGGATAACATTTGTGTGATGGACAATGGTAAAATCATCGAACAAGGTACCCATCAAGCGCTGTTAGGTATGCAAGGCCAGTATTATCAGTTCCGCCAGCGCCACTGGGCACAGCAACCGCTCTGAGGCGTATATGTACCAATTAGATGATGACTCCTATTTATTCCCTCCCGTGTCTGAAGCCATGCGGGAGCCCAATGGCTTATTAGCGATTGGCGGAGATCTTTCATCAAAAAGGCTGCAAGCTGCCTATTATGATGGTATCTTTCCTTGGTTTAATCCTGGAGAGATGCCTTTATGGTGGTCTCCGGACCCTAGAGCAGTACTCATGGTTGGTGAACTCCATATTAGCCGGTCAATGAAAAAAGTTTTAAAAAAGCAGACTTATCGCATTACTGTTAACCATGCATTCAAGCAAGTTATTGAAGCTTGTTCTGTACGCCAAGAAGGCACATGGATTTTACCCGAAGTTCAAGCTGGGTATTTAGCGCTACACCAAGCAGGTATGGCGCATTCCATTGAAGCTTGGTATGGCGATAAACTCGTTGGAGGCCTGTATGGCGTGAACATGGGGCACCTATTTTGTGGGGAATCTATGTTCAGTAGAATGAATGATGCATCCAAATTTGCTTTTATTACATTCTATTTTCATTTTTTGCGCTATAATGGGCAACTTTTTGATTGTCAGGTACTTAACCACCATACCGCCTCAATGGGCGCAAAAGAGATATCCCGTAGGGATTTTTTACATATTCTTTATCGGTGGCGTGACAAAGCGATTGACCCCGCCTGCTGGATACCGCAATCGATTGAAATACCGCCAATTTTCGATTAATGAATTTTGGTTTTACATTAATTTTATTCCTTCACTTAAAAATAAAGATCGCGTTAAAATGCGACACTTCTTTACTTAGTGCGGGTTTTTGGGCATTATCTTGCCCGTTAAAAATCACGGTTATTAAACTTAGAGGATTAGATGGCCAAAGAAGACAATATTGAAATGCAGGGCACAGTTTTAGATACCCTGCCAAACACAATGTTCCGTGTTGAACTGGAAAACGGTCACGTGGTGACTGCTCATATTTCTGGAAAAATGCGTAAAAACTATATCCGTATCCTGACAGGCGACAAGGTAACTGTAGAGTTAACACCTTATGACCTGAGCAAAGGCCGAATCATTTTCCGTAGCCGTTGATATTCTCTTCAGGCAAGGCCTGACAACCACAGGTGCATTGATACACCTGTGGTCTATTCGTCAGAATACCGCATCCTCCGGAGAGGCCTTGTGCACGCTACTGAAGCTGTATGTCAGTGTGTTACTTTTTTCATCAAGCCCGATACTTACAGAGCCACCATTGGTTAGTGAACCAAATAACAACTCGTTTGCTAATGGTTTTTTCAGGTTATCCTGAATGGTGCGAGCCATAGGTCGGGCACCCATCGCTTTATCATAACCTTTTTCACACAACCAGCGGCGAGCCGCGGCGCTAACTTCAATTGATACACCCTTTTCATCAAGCTGAACTTGTAATTCCACAATAAACTTATCAACGACTTGCGTAATAATTTCTGGAGTTAATGAGTTAAACCAAATGATACCATCAAGGCGGTTGCGAAATTCTGGTGAGAACGCCTTTTTGATTTCAGACATCGCATCAGTGCTATTATCTTGCTCAGCAAAACCAATAGAACGGCGCTGAGTTTCTTGCACCCCAGCGTTGGTTGTCATTACCACAACAACATTACGGAAATCCGCCTTACGACCGTTATTGTCTGTTAACGTTCCGTGGTCCATTACCTGTAAAAGAATATTAAACACATCTGGATGCGCTTTTTCGATTTCATCTAACAGCACCACTGAATGCGGATGTTTGATAACCGCATCGGTCAGTAAACCACCTTGGTCAAAGCCGACATAGCCAGGAGGCGCACCAATTAAGCGGCTAACCGTGTGGCGCTCCATATATTCAGACATATCAAATCGCAGCAATTTGATATCCAACGCTTTCGCTAACTGGACAGTCACTTCAGTTTTACCCACCCCTGTTGGACCGGCAAATAAGAAAGAACCCACAGGTTTATTTTCTAACCCTAAACCTGCCCGATTCATTTTGATTGCCTCAGACAATGAATCTATCGCTTTGTCTTGTCCAAACACTAACATTTTCAAACGAGAGTCGAGTGTCTTGAGTTTATCTTTATCGCTTGAGGAAACCGTTTTTTCAGGAATACGGGCGATACGCGCCACAACTGTTTCAATTTCAGGCACACCAATGGTTTTTTTACGCTTACTTGGTGCAACCAGTCGCGTTCGCGCCCCGGCCTCATCAATCACGTCAATGGCTTTATCTGGCAAATGCCTGTCGGTAATATATTTAATGGATAAATCCACCGCCGCTTGGATCGCTTTTGCGGTATAACGAACATCATGATGAGCTTCATACTTAGGCTTCAACCCATTGATGATACGAATTGTTTCTTCGGGAGTTGGTTCTACAATATCAATTTTCTGGAAACGACGAGCCAACGCTCTATCTTTCTCAAAAATACTGCCAAATTCTTGGTATGTTGTTGAACCAATAACACGAATTCGACCACTTGATAGCAACGGTTTAATTAAGTTCGCTGCGTCAACTTGCCCACCAGACGCGGCTCCTGCACCGATGATAGTGTGAATTTCATCAATAAATAAAATGCTCTTCGGATCTTTTTCCAGCATTTTTAATAATGCTTTGAAACGTTTCTCAAAGTCACCACGGTATTTGGTTCCAGCCAATAATGAACCAATATCTAATGAAAAAATTGTGCAGCCTTTCATTACGTCAGGTACATCATCTTGCTCAATACGCCATGCTAGCCCTTCAGCAATCGCGGTTTTACCGACACCTGACTCACCGACTAATAGTGGATTATTTTTACGACGGCGGCACAATACTTGAATCGTACGCTCTAATTCAGCCTGACGTCCAACCAGAGGGTCGATATTCCCTTTCTTGGCCTGCTGGTTCAAGTTGGTCGTAAAGTTGTCCATATGGTCTTCTGGGACCGGCTGCTCTTCGTTTTGCACACTATTAGAGGAGATATCTTGTTCTGATGACGACTCTTCGCCTTTTATCGTGCCATGAGAAATATAATTAACTACATCTAAACGGCTTACATCATGCTTGCGTAATAAGTACGCAGCTTGGGACTCTTGCTCACTAAAAATCGCGACCAATACGTTTGCACCGCTGACTTCGTTGCGCCCAGATGATTGCACATGAAAAACAGCGCGCTGTAATACACGCTGAAAACTCAGCGTAGGCTGGGTGTCTCTGCTATCATTTTCGGGTAACAAAGGTGTAGTTTGCGCGATGAAGTGTTCAAGTTCTTGACGTAATGCAACAAGATCAACCTTACAAGCATCTAAAGCTTCGCGAGCAGAGATATTACTCAGTAACGCTAGCAATAGGTGCTCTACAGTCATAAACTCATGGCGACTGTCTTTCGCTTTCGTAAAAGCTACGTTTAAACTAAGCTCCAGTTCTTGATTGAGCATAAGCACCTCCCAAAATTGATATTAAGCCAAATTAGACTTTCTCTATAGTGCAAAGCAAAGGGTACTCATGTTCACGAGCAAAAGTATTGACTTGCGCCGCTTTAGTTTCAGCAACCTCTGCAGTAAAAATTCCACAAACTCCCTTTCCTTGAATATGGACATCTAACATTATCTGTGTAGCGCGTTCTTCATCAAAAGAAAAGTATTTTTGTAACACTTCGACAACAAAATCCATCGGGGTGTAATCGTCATTATTTAATAGCACCTTATACATCGATGGTGGCTGTAAGGTTTGTTCTATTTCATCTTTAAAAATGACGTCAGTTTTAAATGTGCCCAGAAAATCACTCATTGCTTTCTTGCTCAGTGTTTAACTTCAATTTAAGCATAGTCTTTATTATCAACGATTTCTATCAATCATATTGATAACATCATAAAACTATACCATTTAGTTACTATGCTGTT
This sequence comes from Providencia sp. PROV109, assembly GCF_033681625.1. Classification (NCBI taxonomy): domain Bacteria; kingdom Pseudomonadati; phylum Pseudomonadota; class Gammaproteobacteria; order Enterobacterales; family Morganellaceae; genus Providencia; species Providencia sp. PROV109. The sequence goes on along the minus strand of NZ_CP096320.1, from coordinate 1,630,294 downwards.
TTTTGTCTATATTGCATCAAGCGACAGTGTATCATGGGAATCACCTTTGCTTCCATGGTTAGCAATCTGTGAGCCATATCAAATATTATAGAAAATGAGCGCTATTGATTAGCGAATTCTTAACACTTTCCAGCAATTCCTGAACCGTACCTCTTGACCTTAGAAGGTAATTTATTACAGTATATTTTACGAACAAATAACATCGTATTTATACTTATTTTGTATGTGTTTTTTATACATCGTTCTAAATGCAAATACTGGTAAATTTGAAGGATAAAATATGGAGACGGGTATCGTTAAGTGGTTCAATAACGCAAAAGGCTTTGGTTTTATTTGCCCGGCTGATGGCGGAGAAGATATTTTTGCTCATTATTCCTGTATCCAAATGGACGGTTACAGGACACTAAAAGCAGGCCAGAAAGTTCAATTTAGTGTGACTATTGGCCCAAAAGGTAATCATGCAGACCTCATTGTTCCTATTGAAAATGAGGATGTTCCAGACAACACAACAGAATCGAATTTATAGCTCACCAATAGAGCACAGTTAATTATTTTAATAACACTGACAACGCTAATAATTAACTGTGACTATTTATAAATTAATCATTTTTTGCTGCATTATTACCTGCTGTTTGCAGGTGTGACATATCACCATACAATGATGTCAATAAATCATATTGTTCAACATCATAAAACGCACATTGTTTTCCTGTGAATGCTTTAGCCACTTCTATCATAAATTTTACAGTAGCCGCAATATCAACCTCATGGCTAGCCCCTGTAGAGCAACCTGGTACTATCGTTTCTGAGCAAATAGCGACACCAACCACTGGTACAGATGTTGATACCGCAGGTTGTAATATACTGTTGATATGATGTAGACCATTACCATATGGCGTAATGTCTTGAATTGATAATGGAAATGTCACCGCTTTTTGGCCACTACTCCATTCCATCAAACGAATTAAATCCTCTGACACGGGTAAAATATAACCATTTTTTACTGTTGGAGACAGTGCATACCCTTTATGATTGAGTAAACGATTTCCCTTCGTGGTATCTACGGACAAAATAGCATCCGCTTCAGGGATCGCCTCATGTTGATTCATCGTGGCATCTTCAAGGGGCGAGTCCATAAAATCAACAGGTGTATGCGGACGTGTTGGCGCATTTGGGCAAATATGGGTCGTGACCACGACATCACCGAGTAACTGGTCACCCTTTTCATGCATTTGTGCCAGTTTAAGCGCTGCTGCAAGTGCGGCAATCGCACCATCTGCATCAGACACAACACCTATTCGAGAAGGCCTAGCACCAATTCCACCTAAACGCCCGATGATTCCCAGTGTTGGCGCATCTTTATGCTGTGATTTACCTTGTGTTCCTGGAATAAGAATGCGAACAAAGTCACTTTGTCCTTTGTGATCCTTAACCGTTTTAGACATGACTTCAATGTGTGGGAAATCTTGGAACAATGCAACAATGTCTTCACCTTTAACACTAGCGCAATCGATTAGATCATATACGCAAAGAGTTTGTTTTAGACTCATTGTACTTCCTTTAATTTTAATTATTTTTTATGAGAGTAAAGAGCTACTTTGAGATTAACTCGCATAGAATAGCGAGTTAATCTCATTTCACTCTAGATGGAATCTCACGTAATAGAGGTTCCATTTTTCCTGATGAAGGCGTATTCACGCACTTAAAATGCTAATAATATTAAATATTTATAATTCACTATTTACTTCAACTACTTACTTCAACTACTTACTACTTTTTGCTTTTATAACATGAAATAATCTCATGGCTTATTCATGCTTTTTTGCAACCAATACGGGTCACCCACCATACACCCAAGATAAGCGGCTTTATGACAAAGGCTCTTGGATAACTGCACCATAACCTCATCATTCATTTGTGCAGCAGGCAAACTTAAACACAAGGCATATAACGTATTTTGTGCAGGGTCGAACACCGTGCTGGATATGGAAGCGACTCCAGCAACGGATTCATCCATCGAAAATTCCCAGCCACGATCTGCCACTAAGTCCAAGCGCTCAACTAATTTACCCCGTTCTTCTTTTGGTTCACGGTCGATAATTTTTGACCGCTCATTTAGCGGTAACCTTGCTAATAGTGCACGCCCCGTTGACGTTCCCAGTATGGGTAAGCGGGTACCCGGTTGAGTGATCACTTGCAGCATGCTATTACCAAAACGTGCATGAACAACACGAACCATATCATCATCAAGTGCTGAGACATAACTGGTAAACCCGCTATCTTTCGCAAGTTCATCAAGTGCTTCAAGCATCATATCGATTAGCGGGTTCATCCCCCTAGCCCGATGAGCTAATTCCATAATCAGCAAACCAGGTCGATATATCGGTGCATTGTTTTTCTTTTCCAGCAATCCGAGTTCAGCCATTTGCTTTAAAAGACGGGAGGCCGAGCTTTTTGGCATACCTAATTCATTAACCAACGTTGTCACCGTCAGTTCATTACCTGAACGTAAGAACAATTGGTAAACATCAACCACGCTAGATAAAATACTCATGACCCTAAACCTTGGGTTAATACACTGTAGCTTTGTGGCTTTCTGTCTCTCAGATAAGGCACTTTTAAACGTGTATGGGCTTGGTTTAAAAAATCAACCTCACCGATTAATAGCTCTTCGCCCTCACAGCTCGCTTCACAAAGTACTTGGCCGCGAGGACCTAAAACCTTGCTACCACCAAATAAATGCAGATCTTCTTCATGACCCCAACGGTTCACTGCAAGTAAGTGGGTTCCATTTTCTAGTGCTCGACAGGCGCTATTAATATCCCACACATCTCGGTCTTGAACACACCAAGCTGAAGGGGCTAATAACAATTCCGCGCCTTGTAATGTTAAAATTCGTGCGACTTCTGGAAAACCCATGTCATAGCAAATCATGATACCGATTTTACCGATCGGCGTTTCAAACACAGGGAAACTATCACCTCGTCCAAACCATTGTTTTTCTATGCCGAAAGCATGAACTTTACGAAAAACACCACTAATACCCTCACACCCCGGGTTCCAAACACCGACAGAGTTATAGATATCGCCTAAATATTCACCGCGCTCAACAAAACCGCTAACAATAGTGATATTTAAACGAGTAGCAAGTTCGCTAAATAGCGTATAAGTTTCACTTCCGATGGAATCGCTTAAATCCCACAACTTAGTGGTCAGTAAGTCACCACGATAACCCGTTGTCGCCAGCTCAGGGAAACAAATCAGTTTTGCCCCTGAATCTGCGGCTTGTTGGCACAACTGTGCCATGCGTTGTAAATTATTGGTTTTATTGCCAAGTTCTGAATCAAACTGAGCCAGAGCAACTTTAACTTTTGTACCTGACATTGTTTAATCCTTAATCTAAATGAGAGACTTTGCGAAAGTGTACCGTTTCAACACCTCTCGCTTTCGCCTGCCAGCGCATGCCTATCCAATAAGCAACTGCACCAGTAATCAAAGAGTTAAGCGCTGGGATACCGTAGTCTGCATGCAGCGGACCTAACTCTGATGTCCCCCAGCCAACCAGTACTGCGATCACCCACACCACGAGTGTTACTGGGTTATATGCTTCACAACTCGGTGGTAATATGCCTTGCTCTCGAGTGATATCTAGTTCTTTGCGATCACGTTTTAACAAGTAATAGTCAACAACCATAATCCCTGCGACAGGAGGAATGGCTATTCCTAAGTAAATTAAGAAACCGATAAAGTTATCTAAGATCCCTAACATTGAAGCGATTGTGCCAAAGATACCAATCACCCACGTTAAATAACGACGGTCAAAACGCTTATTAAATATGGCATTTAACAGTGTTGAAAAACCTAACGATGATGAATACAAATTGATATCATTCATTTTTATTGTTGAGAAGATAACAATCGATGCACCTAATAGCCCTGTCAGCGCCATCATTAAATCAAATACTTGGCTTGTACGTAATGACAGCGCCATTAGTACCGCTATCATATTGACCAGTAACTCACCAAAAAATGTGCCGATAAGCGTCATCCAAAACACATCTTTAGGCCCTTTCATGAAACGGCTGATATCGGGTGTTGTCACTGCTGCAATAATAAAACCACCAGCAACCATTGTGATGGCCGCAGGCATAGTCATTAATGGCCCGGCGGGTTCAGTGTCATTAATAAGCGTACCAATATCTTGACCTGATAATAAATTATATGTCGCCCAGCCTAACGCGAATAAAAATAGCGGCGTTGAGATATTGGCAGTAATAGATAAAAATCGATACCCATATACTGTTATAACCGTCACCGCAATACCTGTAATAAGTGACCAAGTCCCTGGTGTTAGCACATTAGTCGCTTTATACATTCCATCCGCAAAGAAACCATTTTGGACGCCAAACCAGCCCATTAAGGAGATAGCAATTGCACCACCAATGAGTGCTGAGCCTAACTTACCAAAACCCGCCCACCGAGACAGTAGGCTGATTGACATTCCTTCGCGGCACGCAGCCGCTCCAAGCCCCCAGCTGACAACCTGTAAAATTACAGATCCAAGCATCGTTGCCCAAAACGCCTGCCAAAAAGTTAACCCATACCCAAGAGCCGCACCTAACATAACTTGTGAAACACAAGCTAGTGCGCCAATTCGTAGAATTAACACTTCATAGAACGGCCTACGAGCACTTTGGGGTACCCGAGCCAAAGAATAATCTTCACCTGCTTTATTCGCCATATCGCACCTGCTGTGTGGTTGTCTTTGCTTAGTTTTTTACTGGCTTTATTATAAGTTCCATTATATGGAACTAGGTTTCATTTATTCTACAAGGCAAATCATATCCATGATCGATACCAATTCGCAAGTAGAATTTATCTTTTCAGACAGTTTTTTATTATGAAATATTTTAAGAAACGAGGGAATATACAGACTGAAAAAAATATTATCGGGAAATGAAGGAGTTAAAAATAACGCATTTAATTAGCAGAATTTAATTGAGGAACTTGGTTCCGAAAAATGGGACTATCCCTAAATCAAATTATTTACAAGCAGATGATTCACATATTGATAATTGACCTTAAAGCTGAGTTACACAGAAAGTAGAGCGAAGGAATTTAGCTTATCCTTCGCCACTCAAAAATCTCACTAAGAAAAATTATTATGGGTGGCTGATCTAAAAACTATCCATGGTTAACTTAAAGTGAGTATCCATCTTTAACCCAGTTGCCACAAAGTCTTGTTTTTCAATTGACTCTAAAATATCAAAATGAATATCAATGATCTTTTTATGTTCATCATGGTTGTTTTGGTTTAATAAACCAGCTGAAATAGAACCACCTAATGCGCCTCTTAATGCTTTTAGCATCAATGCATATAACGGATTTTGTGACATTTCAGCTAATGTTAAGTGGAAATCAATATCACTCTCAATGAACAAATCCCAATCATTAGAACTCAACAAGGATTTCCTCATTTTATCTGCAATTTTTCTTAACTTGATATAATCATTTTTATTTCCATGCATTGCAGCCAACACTGCAGAATCAACTTCAATCGCACGTCGAAGGCCTAAGATTTGCTGATAATTAACCTGCTGAGTCACAATGGCATGGTTAAAAATAGTTTCTAACGGGTTTGAGTTAATTTTTTGTATTTTAGGTTTTTTGCCACTACTAATATCTAAAATACCTAATATAGAAAGGCTTTGAAAAGCCTCTCTAACCACCCCCCTGCTCACCCCTAAACGTTCAATAATCTCTTTTTCACTTGGTATTTCATCACCTGGATTTAGATTTGATTGAGATATTAAAGATAGAACATAGCTTCTAACTTGTTCTGAAAGTGTTTGTTTTTCAATTAAAGGATGCAATCTAACCCCCAAAATTAGCAATATCCATTTGATTTAAAATCAAAAAAATAATCTTCCTGTGATTAAAACAATAATAAAACTAGAGTCGTATCACAAAACCTATATTAACCCTCTTTTAATATTAAGGCTAGACTGTTAGCCTGTATGACAGGTTGACAGCTAAACAGTAAGATTAAGACCTTAGATACATAGGAATATGAAATGAATAAAGATAATGATTTGTTTGACAAGATTAAAAAGGAATTACCCGTAGCTCTTCTAGGGGATATTTTAGATGAAATAGGATTACACCATCAGTTCTTACCTCCTATACTCAAACCTTTATCTGAGGATATGAAGATTGTAGGTCGAGCAATGCCTGTACTAGAAGCTGATTACATGTTACCGCCTGACGTTACATCTAATGGGCCATTAGGAAATAAAGATTTCGGTATTATGTTTGAAGCACTAGATAGCTTAAAGGAAGGTGAAGTTTATATCGCTTCAGGTTCCTCGCATAATTACGCCCTGTGGGGTGGATTAATGTCGACAAGAGCTAAAAAACTTAACGCTGCGGGCGCTATTATTTATGGCTATTCAAGAGATAAGAGAGAAATACTAGAACTTGATTTCCCTGTATTTTCATTAGGTAGTTATGCTCAAGATCAAAAAATAAGAGGTAAAGTATTAGATTATCGAGTTCCAATCAAAATCAATAATATTTTAATTGAACCAGGTGATTTAATTGTTGCCGATGAAGAAGGCGTATTAATTATTCCTAAAAATGTAGAGTCTTACGTTATTGAACATGCATTTGAAAAACAAAAAATGGAGAATAAAGTACAAAAAGAAATAGCAAATGGAATGGGTGCTGTAGAAGCATATAATAAATTTGGCGTCATGTGATAAACATAAAATAGATATGTCTATTAAATTGAATAATAAACATATCATTATATCAAAGGTGATTTATGTTTAAAAAAATAAGATGGAATTTAGTTTTATTTATTTCTCTAGGAGGAATGATAAACTATATGGATCGCTCTGCATTTGCTATTGCAGCTCCTGTTTTTTCTAAAGATTTAAACTTAACACCAAGTGAAATGGGTATACTTTTCAGTAGTTTTTCTATTGGATATGCTTTATTTAATTTCATTGGCGGATACGCATCAGATAAATATGGTCCCAAAAAGGTTTTTGCCGTAAGTATGGCTCTTTGGTCTATCTTTTGCGGCATGATCGGGGTAACTGTTGGTTTTATCTCTATGCTTATTATCCGAACTTTATTTGGTGCAGCTGAAGGCCCCTTTGCAGCAACACTCAATAAAATGGTTAATAACTGGTTCCCTAAAAAAGAAGTTGCTACTGCTATAGGTATAGCAACTGCTGGTAATCCAATAGGTGGAGCTATTGCTGGCCCTATAATGGGAATATTAATAATTACAACTGGTTGGCGTGTTGCATTTTTTATACTTGCTGCAATAGGCTTTATATGGCTAATTGGGTGGTTAAAAATAGCTAAAGATAAACCGGAACAACATAAAAAAATATCAAAAGAAGAATTAGAATATATTTTATCTGACGATAATAATGTAGAATCAAAAACCACAAATACTATATCTAAACCATTATCTTTTTATATAAAGAGTCCGACTATATTAGCAACAACTCTTGCATTCTTCAGTTTGAATTATATTTTATTTTTCTTTTTATCATGGTTTCCGAGTTACTTATCTAATGTTCAAAATCTCAGTATAAAAGATATGAGTATAGTAAGTATTATACCTTGGCTATTAGGTGCTATTGGAATGGCTCTAGGGGGAATACTTTGTGACTTTGTTTTAAAGAAAACAAATAAACCATTATTCTCCAGAAAAATCGTGTTGGTTAGTTGTCTAGGAATATCGGCAATCCTTGTCTTTCTTGTCGGTAATGTTACTCGTGTTGAAAGTGCCGTAGCACTCATGGCATTCGGAATATTTTTCTTATATTTATCTGCTACAACCTATTGGGCAATTCTACAAGATACCGTTGCAAAAAATAATATTGGTGCAGTTGGTGGATTTGTACACGCAATGGCAAATGTTGCCGGAATTTTAGGCCCTATTATTACAGGCTATATCATTGAATGGTCTGGAATGTATAGCATCGCATTTTTTGTGGCAGGTGGAATCGGTATTGTTGGCGCAATCAGTGTCGCATTATATGTAAAACCACTAAATCTCACTAACTAAGAAATTTTCAAATTAAAAGGTTAATAATTATGAAACTAGGATTTGGTTTATATCGACATATGCTTAATGATGAACATTATGCTTTTGCAAAACAATGTGGAGCAACTCATATCGTTGTTCATATGGTCGACTACTTTAACAGTAATGAACGATTTTCACGTAGCGACCAGCCAATTGGCGATAATGATGGCTGGGGAACGGCTGTTGGTGATGTCTGGACAGTAGATGAACTAATAAAAATCCGTGACCGGATGCAAGAGTTTGGCTTAACATTTTATGCAATTGAAAATTTCGACCCTTGCCACTGGGATGATATTTTGTTTGACGGTCCTAAAAAATTAGAACAGCTTGAAGTCGTCAAAAACATTATTAGAAATGTAGGGAAAGCAGGTATTCCTGTCTTTGGATATAATTTCAGTCTGGCAGGAGTCGCAGGGCGAGTTATCGAAAACAAAGCACGAGGAGGTGCTCAAACTGTTGGTTTATCTGGCATCAACGAAGACATTCTAGAGCCAATGCCGGATAATATGGCATGGAATATGAAAATCAATAACCATAGTGCTGGTTATCGTCCTGAAACAACAACAGAGCAACTCTGGGAAAGGTTAACCTGGTTCTTAAACCATATTATCCCTGTCGCTGAAGAAGCAGGCGTTCGCCTAGCTGCTCATCCAGACGATCCTCCACTAGAGTTTGTCAGAGGTCAACCAAGGCTCGTCAATCAACCTCACTTATATCAAAAATTACTAGATATAAAACCAAGTAAATCAAATGCGCTAGAGTTTTGTCTTGGAACCATTGCCGAAATGTCTGAGGGCAACGTTTACAAAGCAGTACAACAATATGCAAGTCAAGATGCGATGGCATACGTCCATTTTAGGAACGTTAAAGGTAAAGTGCCACACTATCATGAAACCTTCATTGATGAGGGCGATATTGATATGTTGAAGGTATTAACAATATTAAAAGAAAATAATTATACAGGTGTATTAATCCCTGACCATACGCCACAAATGTCATGTGATGCGCCATGGCACGCAGGTATGGCTTATGCGATGGGATATATGCAAGCATTACTTAAAGTACTGAAATAATATATAAATAATGCTCCATGCACTATTTTGATAAATGTGCATGGAGAGCTTTATACGAACAATTTATTCCCTCGCCAACGCATCAATTGGGTTCAAGCGAGCTGCATTTCGAGCAGGTAAAAAACCAAAAATAATGCCAATGGCGGTTGAACAAACAAAGGCACTGACTAATGCCACCGGGTCAAAAGAAAAAGTCCAGCCTGGTAGTGCCATTTGAGCCAATAAACTAATCCCATACGATAGGCCAATCCCCATCAATCCGCCCATTAAACAGACTAGTACGGCTTCGATAAGAAATTGCTGCATCACATCGCTAGTCCTAGCCCCTACCGCCATGCGAATACCAATTTCTCGCGTCCTTTCGGTAACAGAAACCAGCATAATATTCATCACACCAATACCACCAACCACCAGCGAAATAACCGCGACTAATGTTAGAAACAGTTGCATAGTCTGGGTGGTTTTTTCCGCTGTTTTTACAAAAGTATCAAGGTTATAGGTGAAAATATCCTTTTTACCATGGCGCAACGTGAGTAAGCGGGTCAGTTGCTGTTCTACCGTTTTCGCATCGTAACCGTCTTTCACCCTAACAACAAAGCTCTCATAGTATGGACGGTTCAGAATTTTACTATTCACCGTAGTATCCGGTAACCAAACCGATAGCGACTTACTCGAACCAAAAGTCGATTTTTTCTCTTCAAGCACACCGATAATCGTTACAGGCATATTACCAATGAGCAAAGTTTCGCCAATAACATGTTCTTGTTTAGGGAAAAAGCGGCGTTTAGTATTGGCATCAATAACCACCACTTGTGCGCGCTTATCCACCATATCTTGCGTGAAACTCATACCTTCTGAAAATTTAGAGGCATAAACATTAAAATAATCCCGCCCAACACCAGTGAGCTGTGCCGAAGCGTCAACATTCCCTTTTCTTAAGCGTGTTGAGTGGTTGAGCTCGCCAGAAATCGCGTACACATAAGGCTGTTTTGCTAATGCATCAATATCTGAGGCTCTTAAGGACTGACGATTTTTTGCATCATCGTACCCAAAGTCTTCCCCTGGATAAATTGAAATGGTATTCGTCCCGATTGATTTTATATCATTAAGGACCATACCTTGAGCAGCATCACCGATCACCATTATTGATACCACCGACGCAATGCCAATGATAATCCCCAGCATAGTCAGCAATGTACGCATCTTATTAACGACCATGGCACGCCAAGCCATTAATAAGGCCTCACTAAACCGACCATACGCCTGAGCTAAAGAGAATTTTCGTGGGGGAGCTTTTGGTAATGAATTTGTTCGTTTCGTGGCTTTACTACCCGAGTCATTCAAAATCTCGCCATCTTTAATTTCGATAATACGTTCCGCTTGTTGAGCAATTTCAGGGTCATGCGTGACAATAATTACGGTATGCCCTTGGGCACAGAGGTCTTTTAAAATATTCATGACCTCTTCCCCCGAATGGCTATCCAGTGCTCCTGTTGGCTCATCTGCGAGAATTATCTGCCCACCATTCATAAGAGCGCGAGCAATACTCACGCGCTGTTGTTGCCCACCAGACAACTGACTTGGACGATAATCAACTCGCTCCCCTAACCCTAGACGCTGTAATAGCTGGGCTGCTCGCTCACGACGTTGGTTTTTACCCGCCCCTGCATACACCGCAGGCACCTCAACATTTTGTTCCGCACTTAAATGACTCAGTAAATGGTAACGTTGAAAAATAAAGCCAAAATGCTCTCGGCGCAGTTCTGCCAATTGGTCGTTATCTAACGTTGCAACGCTTTGACCATCAATGCAATAATTCCCTTCAGTTGGTTTATCTAAGCACCCAATAATATTCATGAGCGTGGATTTACCTGAACCAGAAGCACCAATAATCGCCACCATCTCACTTGCATTAATTTGCAGTGAAACATTTTTTAAGACCGTAACTTGGTTTTCGCCTTCCCCGTAGCGACGAGTGATCCCTTGAAGATCAATTAATGCAGACATAGTTAGTATTCCGTCTCGCTATGGCCAATGACCACTTTGTCACCTTCATTTAGGCCTTTGGTAATTTCCACATACACATCATTTCGACCACCAATTTCAACATGTTTTTTCTCGACTTTATTGCCTTGAAGGATATCCACTTCATAGGTTTGTGGTGAAATTTCATTGCCTAATGCAGATAGCGGTAGTAACAGAACATTTTTACGTGACTCTAATTCAATAGTGACCTGAGCGGTCATTTGTAATTTCAATAAATGTTGCGGATTGGGTACCTCAAAGCGCGCATAATAGAAAATGGCATCATTGATTTTTTCAGGTGTTGGTAAAATATCTTTTAGTTGCCCTGAGAATTTTTTATCTGGAGCGCCTAAGACGGTAAACGAGGCATCTTGCCCAGGCTCCAAATAAATCACATCGGCTTCAGAAACTTCCGCTTTTACTAGCATCGTGTCTAAATCCGCAAGTGTTAAAATCGTTGGTGCTTCCTGAGCAGCAATAACCGTCTGCCCTTGTAATGTTTTAATAAAGGTGACAATGCCATCCATTGGAGCCGTAATTTGAGTGTATTTCAAATTTGTTTTTGCCGAATCTAAAGTGGCTTGGTTACGCTTAATTTGCGCTTGATAAGTGGCAACTTGCGCTTTTTTCACTTCTACATCAGTTTTGGCTTTATCAAGCTCTTGTTGGGAAACGGCTTGCTGTTTCGCTAGGCTTAAATGACGTTGATAAGTCAGTTGAGCAAGGCGAAGTTCCGCTTGAACTAATGATAGATTCGCTTCAAGTTCACGAGTCATCGCTTCAGACTCAGTCACATCATTTTGGGCTTTTTTCGGGTCAATAACGGCTAATAAATCACCTTTTTTAACATAATCACCCTCTTTAACATACAGAGTTTGTAGTTGCCCACTCACTTGAGCCCCCACATCGACTTTACGTACAGCGTCAAGTTTTCCCGTTGCCAGCACTTGTTTATCTAAATCGCCTCGAGTGACATCTACGGTTTGAAAAACCTCTTCTTCCTCACGATTAAAAAGAAACCCAGCAGTGACTAGGGCAACAATAATGATTGCCAAATAAATCGGCCACTTTTTCTTAGGCTTTGCCTTCATGTTTATTCGCTTCCTATGAACAAAAAGAGGGCATTGCCCTCTAAGATCGCTGACAACTTGTAAAAGGAGGTGACTTTCCAATTTGTTGCCAGCTAAAAACTAATGATCAAATTATATATCACTTAAGTTATCAATTGATTCAACATGAGATAAACCTAAGAGTGGGATTTCTCAATAATCCATCAACAACCCGTAAAATTTATCGATATCACCATTAATTTGCTTTACCCCTTGCCAACCATGCCACACGAGAAAACATACTTTTCAACTGTAGAGGGATACTATCTGGACCTAACTCAGCCGCCCGATTAACAGTTGCTAACGCTAAATCTGGCTTCGATGTACGAGAGATCGCCTTAATAATCACTCGCCTTGTTGAAACTTTCGCATTATCTGGAATATCAGCAATTTCATGATAAAGTTTTCGAAACCCTTCACGATATAGGAAATGTTCCATATCTGGTGCGGGTAGCATCGTTAGCCTATCCCTATCTGAGGAATTAATTTTATTAGCATAATGCGTCGCTGTTGCCGCATATTTACGCCCTGCCTCATCACCATCAGTTAAAACATGCCATTCAATTCCCATTTTATTGGCAAACTTTAGCAGTGGTTTCAAACCACTTTGCGCAAATGCAATAACTTTTATTCCTTCTGTTTCAAAGTAATAGTTACACTGGCGCGAGAATTCATTCATCAGCCAAATTTCAGTTTCCCCTTCAACTAATAACCAACAGCGAGCGAACAAGGCTGACGGACGATTAAAGCGAATATGGAAAGAAATTTTACGTAATTCTTCAGCACTCAAATCATTTTCATTTAAACGATAAGCTGAAACCTTATTCGTATTACGAACCAAACGACATAAATCCTCCAAAGGCGCTAATGAAAGTAGCTCCCCTGAATTCGTCGTGGTGATCCTCTGTAGAGAAAATAAGCTAAATAAGCCCCATGCAATGGAGAGCATAATTGGGTGCAAACGCGTTTCAGGGTCTTCAACAATAATCAATGGCCGAGCGTATTTATCTAAATGAATATTGCCCTTTGATTGTAATAAAGAAGAAAACATCCCTAAAATGATTAACCGAATATTACGTTGATTTGGTTTGGCAATTAACCGGTTAATATTATCAAGCGCTTTCCAACCGCGTTTACGCGGTTCTATTTTAACCATTGAATTATCTGAACGAATAATATGGGAGCTTTGCCCAGAGAAGTAATGGCTAAGCAACTGTTGCATGGCATCAACCCCATCACAGAGATCTTCATCACTTAAGCGTTCAGGGTTGTTGACCAATGCGCTAGTGAGTTCCTTAATACGAGCATTAAATAAGTCACGTACCTCTTTTTGCCCTGAAACAATCGTTTCTGGATTAAGTGAGTGTAAAAAACGCGCATCACGAAGGCGAATAACAGGATACAACCGAATAATTTCTTTAATATATTTACCGACGTTGTCCAATGAAAGTTTATTACCACCTGCATTTAAAAAGCTTTTATCGACAACTATCGTGTCATCATCTTTAAGCTCTGCACTAACACGATAAAAAATATGTTTAAGGTCATCACCGTTATCTACCCAAACTGAGGCTAAGTTATGAAAACGATAGGATTGATGACGCCCTTTGCGGCGTTCACAAAATTTTAAGACTATCTGCAATGAACGGTAACGTGACTCATCATTCCCTGCGGGATAGTGAAAATCATGAAGACTGAACTGGTAATCTATATGTTCAGGAGAAAGAAGAAGGTCAAGAGCATCAAGTAAGCTCGACTTTCCCCATGAATTCTCGCCAACTAAAACTGTACTGTTATTCAGTTCTAATGAAAGGCGGTTAATCCCTCTAAATCCGTATATTTCCACACGTTCCAGGTACATATCACTCTCCTTGGAATATTTTTAGTTCACCCTAAATATTATTAGTTTTCATTACATATCGGGTGATTCCGTCAATTGGATATACTAAAGAACAATATTTAGAGCTTACCGATTAACCTTCTTTATTACTATAACTATGTATGTAAAATAAAAATTCTTCATAGCAAAATAGCAAACTATGTTGAGCATCTAATTGCAGTGTTATAAAATAGTAAAACTTTTATTTTTAGTGTTTTTGACCTATTTTTTATTAGTTAGCCAATAAAAACATTTTATAACAAAAAGAACTTTTAGCACGGGGCGTTAAATCGGATTTGTACTTCAATAACCTAAATAAATAAAATTGTATAACCCTTTGTTTATATTTAGCTAGTCGATGAGATAACCTCTAAGGATGCGGCCATGTATTCAGGACTCTTAATTATTCTTCTACCATTAACGCTTGGTTATCTTATTCCTATTAAAAACAAGCAAATTCTCCATCGAGTACACCAATCCTTGAATTCAATGGTGTATGTTATTTTATTTTTAATGGGAATTACTCTTGCACTTCTTGAAAATTTAAGTGTTCACTTATTTTCTATTTTAATTTATGCAGTTACCTTTTTTGGTTGCATATTTTCATTGAATGTAATCTCACTGTTATTGCTGGATAAATTTGATCCTTGGAAAATTCCGCAACATAAACAAGAAAAACCACCTTCACGAATCAAAATGGTGCTCGAATCCTTACAACTATGCGGAGTGTTACTACTCGGATTTGTCGTTGGCCTAACTCATTTTGATTTTCTGCACTATGCCGACAAAGGGAGCCAATTGGCGTTAATGCTACTGCTATTACTCGTCGGTATCCAGCTACGTAACAGCGGCATGAGCATCAAGCAAATTTTAATCAACCGCCGCGGTACAACCATTGCGTTTGTCATGGCGGTCAGTGCATTAGCGGGTGGTGCGTTAGCCGCGTTCTTACTAGACCTTCCCGTGAAAATGGGGTTAGCGCTGGCTTCTGGCTTTGGCTGGTACTCATTAACAGGGATTGTCCTCACCGATGCTTATGGCCCAGTCATGGGGAGCGCTGCTTTTTTCAATGATTTAGCAAGGGAACTTGCTGCAATCATGCTTATCCCAATTATTATTAACCGTTACCGCTCAACCGCTCTTGGCATTTGTGGTTCAACATCAATGGATTTTACACTGCCTGTTTTACAACGCAGTGGTGGGGTTTCAATTGTCCCTGCTGCTATTGTTCACGGCTTCGTACTGAGTCTTATTACGCCAATTCTCATGGCCTTCTTTACATAGGTAAAATTTCAGTCACAATAGCTGTTAATTTGCGTGAATCAGGAAATTAACATGACAGATAAACAACGTGTTTTAGTGTTGGGCGCTAGTGGCTATATTGGTCAGAATCTGATCCCTAAACTCATTGAGCAAGGATATGACGTAACAGCAGGTGCACGTCGTGTTGATTGGATGTTATCTCAAGGCTGGCAAGATACCCAATGCATTTATGTGGATCTTCACGACCCTGAAACACTAAAAGGTGTCATGGAAGGCATCGATATTGTTTATTTCCTCGTTCATAGCATGGCCGACCAAGCCAATTTAGTCGAGCGTGAGCGTGCAGCCGCTCGCAACGTGCAACAAGCCCTTGAAGGCTCAAGCGTTAAACATGTTATCTATCTCAGTGCATTACAACATGGGCACACCTATTCACCACACCTAATTGCTCGACGTTTAACCGGTGATATTCTACGTGAAAGCCAAATCCCTGTTACCGAAATCCGCTCATCAATTATCGTTGGGTCTGGTTCTGCCGCATTCGAAATTATGCGTGATATGGTCTACAACTTAGCGATTTTAACGCCACCACGTTGGGTTCGTTCTAAATCGTCACCTATCGCTCTATCGAATATTTTGTATTATTTAACGCAACTGGCAAAAATACCAACAACTGAGAATCGGATTTTTGATGCAGGTGGCCCTGAGTTTATTAGCTACCAAGAGCTATTTAAGCGCTTTATTAAAGTCAGTGGTAAGCGGCGTTTACTTATTCCTATTCCGATCCCCATTAGTATGATTTCCGTGCATTTCATCAGTTTGATCACCTCCGTACCACCGTCAATCGCTAAGGAGTTAATTCAAGGCTTGCAGCACGACCTCCCCGCGGATGATAAAGCGTTACGAGAACTGATCCCCCAAACCTTAATTTCTTTTGATGATGCCGTTAGAACGACTTTAGCAGAAGAAGCCGATGCCGTTGATAACGCAGATTGGGGTTATGACCCAGAAGTCAGAAAACGCTGGCGTCCCGGCTATGGCTATTACCCAAAACAAGCGGGAGCAACCCTTGGAACAACAGCCAGTTCAGAATCGCTTTGGTATACAGTGCAACAAATCGGCGGAAAAAACGGCTATTTCTATGCCAATGGCCTGTGGAAAACTCGCGCCATCATGGACGATATGATGTTAAATAAAGTGAAGTACGGCCGCCCCGATCGTGAACAGCTCCAACTCGGTGATGAAATTGACGGCTGGCGCGTGATTAATCTTGAGCCTAATAAACAACTTAGCTTGTTATTTGGTATGAAAGCGCCAGGACTTGGCCGCCTAACTTTTACTATTCATGATAGCGGAAACCGCCGTTCAATCGATGTTCGGGCATGGTGGCACCCAGCTGGCTTTTGCGGCCTACTCTATTGGTTTGCCATGATGCCCGCACATTTATTTATCTTTAAGGGGATGGCAAAACGCATCAGCGAACTGGCTTATGAGCGAGATAAACAACTCGCTAAAGAACAGCAAGCAGAGCAACTGACCGTTAAATCGGAATAATTTTAGCGTAAAAACCAAATTTTTATGCAGAAATTATTGCATAAATATGCTCATAGGATTAATATCGCGGGTAGTGAAATAAGATATTATTGGTACACATGAGCATTCAATTAAAAAACATCAACTGTTTCTATGGTTCCCATCAGGCACTCTTTGATATCAATCTAGAGTGTTCTGCTGGTGAGACTATGGTATTACTTGGGCCAAGCGGGGCTGGTAAAAGCTCATTGTTACGTGTCCTCAATTTATTAGAAATGCCACGTTCAGGCCACTTGAATATTGTGGGTCAGCAATTTGACTTTTCTTCAGCTCCAGATGCGAAAGCGATTCGTGAGCTGCGTCAAAATGTAGGGATGGTATTTCAACAATATAATCTGTGGCCTCATCTGAGCGTTATGGACAACTTAATTGAAGCACCTTGCCGCGTGTTAAAATTATCAAAGCAAGAAGCGCAAGCAAAAGCGTCTAAGTTATTAGAACGCTTACGGTTGTCGCAATTTGCTGATCGCTACCCCTTACATTTATCGGGTGGTCAGCAACAGCGTGTTGCGATTGCAAGAGCGCTAATGATGGAACCAAAAGTTTTATTATTTGATGAACCAACCGCGGCACTTGACCCAGAAATCACCGCTCAAGTTGTTGATATTATTCGTGAACTATCTGCAACTGGGATTACACAAGTCATCGTCACTCACGAAGTGGAAATTGCTCGCAAAACCGCTAGTCGTGTCGTGTATATGGAAAACGGCCATATAGTAGAACAAGGGGATGCAAGCCATTTCACTGCACCTCAAACAGAAGCATTTGCAAATTATCTGTCACATTAATAGATATAGGATTAAGCAATGAAAAAAATTATATTAGCTGCACTGCTGGGCGCTGTAACCCTATCTGCAACTGCTGCGGAAAAAGAAACCATCCGTTTTGCAACAGAAGCGACTTACGCACCTTTTGAAATGTTCGATAAGAATAACCAAATCGTTGGCTTTGACGTTGATTTAGCCAATGCAATGTGTGAAAAAATGAATGCAACTTGTACATTTACTCACCAATCTTTCGACAGCTTAATTCCTAGCTTAAAATTCCGTCGCTTTGAAGCATTAATGGCAGGTATCGATATTACCCCTGAGCGCCAACAGCAAGTAGATTTCACTGAGACTTACTACCCTAACTCAGCAGAATTTATTGCTGTAAAAGAAAAAATCAGTTCAGTAGACCAATTAAAAGATAAAAAAATTGGTGTTCAAAACGGAACCACTCACCAAAAATACATCATGGAACAACATAAAGGGATGACAACCGTTCCTTATGATAACTACCAATCTGCTATTTTAGACCTACAAAATGGCCGTATCGATGCCGTCTTCGGTGATACCGCTGTTGCTGACGAGTGGTTAAAAGCTAAAGGTAACGAAAACTTAGCTGCTGTTGGTGAAAAAGTGACTGACCCACAATATTTCGGTATTGGTTTAGGTATTGCGGTTCGTAAAGGGAATAAAGAGCTGTTGGATAAAATGAATAAAGCCTTAGCCGAAGTTAAAGCAGACGGCACTTATGATGCTATCCACAAAAAATGGTTTCAACAGTAATTGATATAATTAATGAGCAACTTTCTATTTTTAACAAGTGCCGCCGGTATCACCGTCGGCCTTGCTGTTTCTGCACTGGTTTTGGGGCTGATCCTCGCCATGTTATTTACTGCGTGGGAGTCCGTTCGTTTTAAACCTATTGCCTTTTTAGGGACCTGCTGGGTTACCTTGATCCGCGGTCTACCTGAATTATTGGTCGTGTTGTTTGTTTATTTCGGTACATTACAACTGATCAATTTGTTTGGTGATGGGTTCGATATAAACCTTGGTTTCTGGCAAACCACTATTCAAATCGACCCCAGCATTTTTTTTGCTAATAGTGGCGAATTTGACTATACCCCATTTGTTTGTGGTGTTATTGCCCTTGCCTTGTTGTACGCCTCTTATGCATCACAAACATTAAGAGGAGCTTTAAAAGCAGTACCTTATGGCCAGTGGGAAGCAGGTTTTGCATTAGGTTTAAACAAACGCACTATTTTCTTTCGGTTCATTATGCCGCAAATGTGGCGCCATGCGCTTCCAGGCTTAGGCAACCAATGGCTTGTATTATTAAAAGATACCGCGTTAGTTTCACTCATCAGTGTTAATGATTTGATGCTACAAACAAAAACAATCGTCAATAGAACTCACGAACCATTCACATGGTACGCCATTGTGGGTTTGATTTACCTTGCCATTACGTTAGTCAGTCAAGTTATCTTAAAACGTATTGAATTGCGTACTACTCGCTTTGAGCGAGGTGAATCAAAATGATGGATTTAATTTTAGATATTCTTCCAGGGCTACCAACCAGCTTATCACTAACGTTTAGCGCACTCATTGTGGCTTTTATCTTAGCGATATTATTTACTTTAGTTCTCTCGCTGAAAACCCCTGTGGTTTCTCAAGCCGTTAAAGTCTATATCACGCTTTTCACTGGTACGCCGTTATTGGTACAATTTTTCTTAATTTATAACGGCCCAAGCCAATTTAAATCATTGCAAGATTATCCCATGTTGTGGGAGATTATTTCCACACCTTGGGTCTGTGCAATGGTTGCATTGGCCTTAAACAGTGCGGCTTATTCCACTTTGTTATTCCACGGTGCAGTTAAAGCCATCCCATCAGGCCAATGGCAGTCTTGCCAAGCCCTTGGTATGAGTAAAATGCAAACCATGCGTATTATTTTGCCTTATGCCTTTAAGCGTTCGTTATCGTCCTATTCCAATGAAGTCGTCCTGATTTTCAAGAGTACGTCACTTGCCAGTACGATTACAATGTTAGATGTCATGGGCTATAGCCAACTGATCTTTGGTCAAAGCTGGAATGTGATGGCGTTTGTTGCTGCGGGAATTATTTATTTAGTGGTCAATGCAATTTTGACCGTTCTAATGCGTTTAATTGAACGCAAAGCGTTGGAATTTGAGCATAGAGGCTAGTTTTATCTCACTTTAATAGAAAGCTTGGTATTAAAACCAAGCTTTTTTTATATTATCTATTAATGAGTTAACCGTTTTAATAAAGTCAATACCTCATAATGCGCCGTATGAGGAAATAAATCAAACAATCGTACCTTACAGACTTGATAGCCAGCCAACAGTTGTAAATCTTGCGCCATGGTTTGTGCATTACAGCTAGAATACAAAATATATTCAGGCTGCACATGGGAAAGGAAATCGCATAACTCTTTACCAATTCCTCGGCGTGGCGGATTGACTAAAATAAGCTGAGGGATATCCTGATTCGCCGTGGCAAAACGCGTTGAATCAAGGGCTTTAAACTCAACATGCTTTAATCCAAGTTCATCCGCTGATTGCTGTGCGCTGGCAATCGCTGGCGCACTGATTTCTATCCCTGTTAAGTGAGTGTCTTTTTCAGCACAGTGCAGCCCAAAGCCGCCCACGCCACAAAACAGATCCCACAAGCTATCGATATCTAACGCTTTAACCCATTCCCTCGCGGTTTGGTATAATTTTGCAGCCACTATAGGATTCGTTTGGAAAAAACTTTGCGGGCGGATAAACAGAGGAACTTGATTAAATTCTTCACGTAAAACGTGCTGCTCAGTTAGAAATACTTCCTGTTCCCCTTCCAATATTGCCATATGTATAGGTTGAATATTGGCGGTGATCACCTCAAGCTGTGGCAACTGTACTTGTAGCCATGGAAGTGCGTTTCTTAACTGCTCAATTTTTTTCTCTGAGCGCAAAACAAACCGCAGCATGAATTTCCCAGAGTAATGACTTTGGGTTAATAATAGGTATTTTAATTCACCGCGTTTGCGCTCAATGTTATAAGGCGTCAGCCCTGCCCTTGCAATAAAAGGAATAATGGCACTAAACACATCAGAAAAGGCATCTGGATACAACGGGCAGTCCGTTAAATCTACACCTTGCCCATCTCGCCCAACAATACCTAAAATTGGCTTCTCAACACTACCACTAACGACCATTTTAGCTTTATTGCGAAAAGCCGTTTGCGGCCCTGTAACTGGAGGCTTAAATAGGGAGGTATCAATAGCAGGTAAAAGAGCCTGTAGTTGGCTCTGCTTTTCAATAATTTGCTGTTCAGGAGTTAGTGTCAGCCATTGGCATGAATGGCATTGCCCAGTGGCATATTTTTCACAATGCATAGCAAAAACTTAGTGGAGAATAACTGAAGGTTTGTCATCAAGAGAAAGCTCAGAGCCTTCTTCAGAGCTGTCATCATCTTCACTAAAGTCATCTTGATTTGCATACAACAAATTATTGCTAAAGATTTCAAAGACAATAGCTGAAATTTGCTCTTCCGCTTGCTGTAAAAAATGGCAGAATTGACGATACGTCATTCCTGCTTCTAATGAAAATGATTGGCTAACAATCAATTTAGGCAAGTTTTCATTGTTTATTTCAAGGAAAACTTTTGCCGTTAATGAGCTGGCATTAATTTGGCTGATATTCGCCACTAACGTCACAATCGCTGTCGGTTTGAGTTCAGCTAATGCAGACAACACCAAAACATTATTTAAAATATCGAGCTTTGCATCAAAAATACCGTCTATATTTTGCATATGAGGTAAATGTAATGCAGAGCAGGAATCACACTCGAAATAAGAGGTTTTGAGTTGGTCTAACCATTCACGTAACTTAGTGATGTCAGGGTAACAAATAGAATCCATGGATAGTAACCTTCTTCAACTCAAAATAGTCGTGCAATATCGATTTGTTAGGGTTCTGGCACATTTCCCCCCTAACTAAAAAACGAATAATTCTCACACATTGTAGAGTGAAACACCAGTAAAACCACGCTCAATCTACTTATTCATCTGGTTTATTATCTGTAGAGTCTGGCTTTTTAGATACATTCTTTTCTGGTTGTTTATTATCAATGCCCAAAAAACTCAGGCCATGAATTGCTCGCCAGACAATATTGACCATTGCGGGGACCAAACAGCCAATGCCGACCATAATCATGCTCACGATCGCCCCTGGCTGCATTAAAGGCTCCGGCAATGTGATATAGTCATTTGTTGCTAACAAAACAATAATAAGCAGAATGATACCCACACCTTCTAACACGATAATGGGCTTTGGCATGTCCGCTAGTGAACGCATTGTCCCTTTAGACTGAGGTTTATTGCTCATTCTTTTTCTCCTCTCATTATTGTGTCACTTTCTCAAACTGAGAATTATATGTCATACCTATAGGTATAACAGGAAAATTCGACTTTTATTTCATAACTTATGTAGGCATAGTATTGAGCATTGCAATTAGAATCTGAGCTCAAGATAAAAAGGAGATACTATGTATACTGTTATTTTTGGTCGTCCTGGCTGCCCATACTGTGTTCGTGCAAAAGAACTCGCTGAAAAACTGAAAAATGAACGTGAAGATTTTGACTACCGCTACGTTGATATTCAAGCTGAAGGTATTTCTAAAGAAGATTTATCTAAAACTGTTGGCAAACCTGTTGAAACCGTTCCACAAATTTTTATTGATGAGCAACATATTGGTGGATGCACAGATTTCGAAGCTTACGCAAAAGAAAATTTGAATCTATACAAATAATTAGCCCCTTCTGTTTTTCATCTCAACAAGCAAAGTTGTTCACTTATTTATAGGTGTTAACACTTTGCTTGTTCTTTTTGTGCTATTTAAGCCAAATTTAATAAAAATATTGTACTTTTTTTCATCTAGGTGAGAACTTTCTTTTTTAGACGGGGTCTTAATTAGTGCCACTGCTTTTCTTTGATGTCCCCATATTGAGGAGCCCGATAGCCAACTATTTGTTTTCATGCTATCGGGTTTTTTGTTTCTAACGGCTGGGTTCGCCTTGCAATGTAATGATTAATCTACGTTTTCCACCATAATTTCGGTGCTCACATAAATAAATCCCCTGCCACGTCCCCATGTTTAAACACCCTTTAGTAATTGGAATAGTCAAACTTGCACCCAATAAACTGCTTTTTAAGTGCGCAGGCATGTCATCACTTCCTTCATAATCATGCTTATAATAAGGTTCATTTTCAGGAACGGCCTGATTGAAAAAGCTCTCGAAATCTTCCCTGACAGTGTAATCTGCATTTTCATTGATTGTTAAAGATGCTGATGTATGTTGAATAAAAATATTCGCTAAACCAACCTTGATTAAGCTAAGTTCAGGAAGTTGCTTGAGAATTTCTTCTGTCACTAAATGAAACCCTCTCGCTTTTGCGCTAAGTTGTATCTCTTTTTGCCACCACATCACTTTTTCTCCCTTGACTTATCTAAACTCATTACTGCACTAAATAATTATTGGGTAAATGTTAAACCGCAAGTAAATTTGTCGCATATAGCTTTCAATAATAAGACAAAGGGACTTTACCTGCTCATTAAGAAACTTTAATCTCCCCCTTTTATATCTATTCTGTCTCACTAACCATCTGACCGAGGTACTGAACTGTGCTGGAACAACTTAACCTTGATCTATTCAATTTGATCAATGCGACTCCAGAAACCGCTAGTGGAACCATTGCTGTAGCGAACGTGATTGCGAAACGCTTAATTCTATTATTTCCACTATTTACTGTTGCTTGTTGGTTTTGGGGCGCCCAGCCAAATATGACTCGCCAACGTGCCTTTGCTTGTAAAGCAGCCATTGCTATCGTCATTGGCTTAACCATTTCATGGCTAGTGGGCTATTTCGCGCCGCATGACCGCCCATTTGTCATGGGAATTGGCACTAATTTCTCCGAGCATGAAGCCACGCCTTCATTCCCAAGTAACCATGGCACGATTGTCTTTACATTCGCTTTTGCATTTCTTTTCTGGCTAAGAACTTGGGTTGGCCTCGTGATGATGATCCCCGCTGTCGTTATTGCTTGGTCACGTATTTACCTCGGTGTTCATTGGCCTTTAGATATGGCAGGTGCCTTTATACTGGCGATTGTCGCATGCGGTTTGGCCCAGATCCTCTGGTCTGTTGGTGCGTATAAAATTCAATTACCTATCACTCGGCTATATAGTTTTATTTTTGCCTCTCTTATTCGTAAAGGTTGGTTTCAACCATAACAACGTATATTCAAATACTGGCATTAATTAATGCCAGTATGTTTAGCATTATAAAAATTGCGCTAAATCAAAGTTTCTGTTTATTTCCATTCTCATGATTAAAACTTTTTTGAAGTTATCAATAAAATTATTAAAACAATTACTTAACAAATATCTTGTTACCTATTTTAATTATTTTTTTCGTTGCAAAAAAAGTGGCAAATATAAGCACAAAAAAAACGTAAAATAATTAATATATAGTTATCTTTCCTCCAATTTTTAAACTAATTAGTTACGCAATAAATCAATCTAAAAAATAAAAATATTTTATTTATTTTCAATAACTTACACCACAACCCTAACAATTAACTTGTACTATTGTTACAGTACAGTTCAATATTTATATTGATATGGATGATATTTTAATCAGCTCAATTTTAATCATTAATATAATAATATTTTTCTAACAGAATTTAATTCTGCTCACATTTAAGTAAAGCTTAACTTATTCACCCACTATTTAATTGCTAATAAAAACAAACTTAACACAAATTTATTTAACATTTTTATAAAATATAATTATATCTCGCAATCTTGGGGGATATTTCTCTTTTGAGATAATAATCACGGCATTTTATTCTGGTAAACTATAAATTCACACACTCAAAATCCAATGTTAAAATTTAATGATAAAAATACAAAACTGATTGAAAATCAATTTACCGTCAATTTTAGTTTTATTTCCAATCAGATTGTTACGCAAAAGAAAACAATTGTTATTGAGTAATTGTTCGTACCAAAAGATTAAAAGGTCGTAACGCATTTGCAGTTACGCTAAATGATTTTTTTGACTTATATTTTCGGAGACTATTATGGATGCAACAAAAGTTGGTTCCATCGACAAAACGGCCTCGCAAACAGTAAATAGTAGTGCTTGGCGCAAAACTGACACAGTATGGATGCTGGGTTTATATGGTACAGCTATCGGTGCTGGGGTATTGTTTTTGCCAATCAATGCAGGTATGAGTGGTTTATTACCTGTTTTACTGATGCTGGTATTAGCCTTCCCAATGACATTTTTTGCTCACCGTGGGTTAACACGCTTCGTTCTTTCTGGTTCAAAACCTGACGGTGATATCACTGAAGTTGTAGAAGAACATTTTGGTCGCACAGCAGGAAACTGGATCACCCTACTCTACTTCTTTGCTATTTACCCTATTCTTCTTGTTTATGGTGTTTCCATCACCAATAACGTCAATAAATTCTTAACCGAATTATTGGGCGTTGGCGCACCACCACGCTGGTTACTTGCCTTGATCCTTGTAGGCGGAGTGATGGCGATTGTGGCATTCGGTGAAAAATACATCGTAAAAGTCATGAGTATGTTAGTGTTTCCATTTATCGCCGTGCTGGTTGCATTCTCACTGTATATGATCCCACATTGGTCTGGTGATGTACTAAATACATTAACTTGGGAAGGTATCACTGAAGCAACAAAAAATACCGGCGGACAAAGCATCTGGGTCACTATTTGGCTAACAATCCCAGTGATGGTATTCGCATTTAACCACTCGCCAATTATCTCCGCTTTCTCCGTTGCAAAACGTGAAGAATACGGTGATGCAGCTGAACAAAAATGCTCACGGATCCTTGCTTCTGCACACATTCTGATGGTGCTGACAGTTATGTTCTTCGTGATAAGCTGTGTCTTTACCTTATCTTCAGCGGATCTTGCACAAGCTAAAGCACAAAATATCAGTATTCTTGACTACCTGTCTGGCTATTTTGACCAGCCATTCATTAAATATGCAGCTGCAATCATTGCCTTTATTGCAATTATTAAATCCTTCCTTGGTCACTATTTAGGTGCTCGTGAAGGTTTCAATGGTCTAGTTGAGCGTGCTTACCGTGCAAAAGGTAAAACAATTGATGTTCGCAAGTTAAACCGCGGTACTGCAATCTTCATGTTAGTCACAACTTGGTTAGTGGCAACATTGAACCCAGGTGTGCTAGATATTATTGAAAGCCTCGGTGGCCCAGTTATCGCTATCTTACTGTTCTTAATGCCAATGTATGCAATTAGCAAGGTACCAGCAATGCGTAAATACTCAGGTAAAATTAGCAATGTATTTATCGTAATTATGGGTCTGGTCGCTATCTCTGCGGCAACATATAAGTTATTCTTCTAATTGAAGCCACTAGGTAGCGACCAACAACGGAAGCTACCTAATTTCAATGACTTTCTACAAAAGGAAGCACTGAATATGATTAGTGTATTTGATATCTTCAAAATTGGCATCGGCCCTTCTAGTTCCCATACCGTCGGCCCAATGAAAGCGGGCAAACAGTTTGTTGACGACCTTATCCAGCAAAAATTACTCTCTCGCACAACACGAATTGCAGTTGATGTATATGGTTCGCTCTCTTTAACGGGTAAAGGCCATGCAACGGATATGGCGATTATTATGGGTCTTGCGGGTAACTTACCGGATACCATTGATATTGACGCTATTCCTGCTTTTATGCGTAATGTTGAGCAAACTGAAAGGCTCTCCCTTGCACAAGGGCAACATGAAGTTGATTTCCCTACTGAAGGGGGAATGAATTTTCATACAACCAATCTCCCCCTCCATGAAAATGGAATGAGTATTACGGCATTCAGTGGTGATGATGCTATTTACAGCAAAAATTACTATTCTATCGGCGGTGGTTTTATTGTCGATGAAGAACATTTTGGCCAGTCAGACGAAAATGCAGTTCAAGTCCCTTACCCATTTAAATATGCAGCCGACCTGCAAAAACATTGTAAAGACACAGGGTTATCACTTTCCGCACTCGTGATGCAGAATGAATTAGCGTTACGCAGTAAAGAAGAAATTCAGCAATATCTCTCGTCCGTATGGGATGTCATGAAATCCGGCATTGAACGGGGAGTGACAACCGAAGGTTTACTACCCGGACCATTACGTGTACCGCGCCGAGCAGCCGCATTACGCCGTCAACTCGTGACAACGGATAACACCAATATGGACCCAATGGCCGTCATTGATTGGATCAATATGTATGCGCTTGCCGTTAACGAAGAAAATGCAGCGGGTGGTCGTGTTGTAACGGCACCAACGAATGGAGCCTGTGGCATTATTCCTGCGGTATTAGCTTACTATGACAAATTCATTCGCCCTGTGAATGAAAATTCCTATACCCGTTATTTTCTAGTTTCCGGTGTCATTGGTGCATTATATAAAATGAATGCGTCAATTTCCGGTGCCGAAGTGGGCTGCCAAGGAGAAGTGGGTGTTGCTTGTTCGATGGCCGCTGCGGGGCTCGCCGAATTAATGGGCGGTAGCCCTGAGCAAGTGTGTATCGCAGCAGAAATTGCCATGGAGCATAACTTAGGTCTCACCTGCGACCCTGTTGGAGGGCAAGTTCAAGTACCTTGTATTGAACGTAACGCCATTGCTTCCGTTAAAGCCGTAAATGCCGCACGCATGGCATTACGCCGTGTCAGTGACCCACGTGTTTGCCTCGATAAAGTCATTGAAACCATGTATGAAACTGGTAAAGATATTAACGCTAAGTATCGTGAAACATCCCAAGGGGGATTAGCGATTAAATTGGCTCACTGCGAATAGCATTTGTTTATCTATCGTCTCTATAAAAATGCCTGCTAATGCAGGCATTTTTTTGTTCACATCATTTTCATTTAATCATTATTAACCGAAAATGGCACTCCACCAGCCGCTAATCGTTTTCATGATGTAATCCCAAATACGACCGAAGAACCCAGCCTCCTCAACGGCACTTTTTGCAACTAGAGGATGCTGTTCGACGATTTCATCATTCAGAATAAAGTTAATCGTTCCTACCGCTTGGTTTTTAGCAAGAGGCGCTTCAAGTGAATCGTTAGTTAGTTGAATATCCACTTTCAAGTTTTGCAATTGCCCTTTAGGAATCGTAATTGAAACATCATCGGCAACCCCTAAATCAACTTCTGAAGTATCACCAAACCAGACACGCTGCTTTTTCAGTGTGGCATCTGCCTTAATTGGCGTGACTGTTTCAAAGAAACGGAAACCCCAAGTGAGTAATTTTTCGCTTTCAGAAAAACGCACACGGTCACTTGGCGCTCCCAACACAACTGAAATCAAACGCATATCGCCTTCTGTTGCAGAGGCGACTAGGTTATGGCCTGCTCCACTCGTGTGCCCAGTTTTTACGCCATCCACTTTTAAATTTTGGTTCCATAACAGACGGTTACGGTTTGGTTGACGAATTTTATTAAAGGTAAACTCTTTTTCCTTGTGCAGTGCGTATTCATCGGGAACATCACGGATCATTGCTTGGGTTAACAATGCCATATCCCGTGCAGTACTATATTGCCCCTCTGAATCGAGGCCATGAACGGTTTTAAAATGGGTATTCTTTAAACCAATCTTTTGCACGTATTGATTCATTAAACTCACAAATGAGTCTTGGCTACCTGCAACATAATCGGCAAGAGCAATACTGGCATCATTCCCTGACTGGATCACAATCCCTTTATTTAAATCCAATACGGAAACACGATCTTTTGGCTTTAAAAACATCAAAGAAGAGCCTTTAAGAACAGGGTTTCCCGTTGCCCATGCATCTTCACCTACCGTAACCATATCCTGTGGGGTAATTTTCCCCGCATTCACCGCTTGCCCAATCACATAGCTGGTCATAATTTTTGTTAAACTTGCGGGATCTAAGCGTTCATCTGGATTCCCAGACGCTAAAATTTTGCCGCTATTATAATCCATCAAAACAAACGCTTTTGCATCGACTTGAGGAGCAACCGGTGTCTGCGCCGCATAAGCACTGGTACTTACGGCAACCAAAAGACTCAACCCAATACCAGCTCGGCGGGTTTTTAAAGACAACATTTTCTTACTCATCGGTTATTCCTTCACTTAATTCTACACATTTAAATTACTGTCATTGACTCAACATCACTAAACGAGAACCCATCGCTGTGACAAAATTTGATAACTAGACCTAATATAAGACTTTAATTTCACTGAGGCCACTGATAACAAATAAACATTTGCCTCTGAGTAAATTTAATCTATCTTAACCATGGTCGATGCCAAAAAATCAATTTAGGAGACTGCCATGTTAACTGTTTGGGGACGCGTCAACTCTTCCAATGTCAAAAAAGTACTTTGGTGCTTAGAAGAATTAAATATCGCTTACAATCAAAAAGATGTGGGTGGCCCATTTGGTGGGCTAGATACACCTGAATATATAAAAATGAATCCAAACAGCACAATTCCAACTCTACAGGATGATGACTTTGCGCTGTGGGAATCGAATGCGATTTTACGTTACCTTACGGAAAAGTTTGATCATTCTCACTTATTGCTCGCACAAGACCTACAAGAACGAGCTGCCGCAGATAAATGGATGGATTGGAGTGGTGCTAATTTATTCGACCACATTAAACAGATGATGAACAAAATTGTTCGTGTCCCAGAAGCGGATAGAGACCCAGAACAAGCTAAAATTATTTATGGCAATATCAATCGGTTACTAACCATTGCTGATAATGCATTAGCTAACCAAGCCTATTTCAGTGGTGATAAATTTGGTATCGCTGACATTGCTATCGCACCACTATTTTACCCTTGGCATGAAATTGTCACTGAACGCCCCGAATTTAACAATTTGGAACGCTGGTACCAGCAACTGACCACACGCCCTGCGTTCCAAAAAATTGTCATGATCCCGATTAAATAATCACAGGGTCATATTCATCAAACTTGGGTTTGGGTACTGGTATTCAAACCCGAGTTCTTGGCAAATTCTATTACCGTTAATGGTTTTCCCCACTAACGTATTCTTCTCTTCAATAAATTGAGGCGGGGTTAACCCGATAGATTGTGCTGCATGAGTATAAAATTCGGCTCGTGTTGGGTGGACTGGCGCACAGAGGTTATAAATATGTCCCCCTTGCGGTTGCTGGAGCAATAATAAAATGGCGGCAATCACATCATCTTGATGCACCATATTCACAGGTTGGTTTGCCCCCTTCACCCCGGTTTTCCCCGCTAAAAAACGCCCTGCATGGCGTTTTTCACCGACTAATCCCGCTAATCGCAGAATATCCACCGATATGTTCGGTAACTGATGCAACCACTGTTCTGTCGCCACCAAGGCTTTAGCTGATTCAGTTACCCCATCCAATGGGCTGTTTTCGGTCATTTCACCATTTTGTTCCCCATAAACCGCAGTAGATGACGTGAAAATAACTTTAGGCACCTGAAAGGCTATTGCGCTATTCACCAGTGTTTCAATCGCCATCACATAGTATTCGGTATTAATTTTAGAGGGCGGAAGCAAGATAACGATAGCATCACTTTGTTCCATCAACTGCGCTAAATCGTCGTCATCACATTCAAGTTCTGGGGTTAATTTCAATGCATAACACTCAATTCCAACCGCTTGAGCGGCTTCAATACCATCTGGTGTCGTTTTAGTTCCAACCACATGAATGCCTTGAGACAATAAGGCTTGGGCGAGCGGTAACCCAACCCACCCTAACCCGATGACAGTGACTTTTTTCATATGAAAACTCCCCAATCGTTCAACTGACTGAAATTAATCACAGAGTAGCTGAAAACCATAAAACTTCCGAATACAATTTCTGAGGGATTTATCACTATAAAAGCGCATCAACTAATTATTATTGGTTATTTTTTAAAAAAAGGTTGCATTCATAGGGGGAAATCGGATAGGTTGAATACCAATGAGTATTTAGTTAGCACAGTGAATGTTTAGTCATTCACTTAAATAACAGAACGGAAGACATTATGAATCGTATTTCACACAACCATCATCACCACCATCATCCTGACTAGTCTTTCGGGCGATGTGTGCTGGAAGACGTTCAACGAATCTTCCGGTGGCTGAAATGCGAATTGAGAGAACCCTCGGAAGATAATCTTCCGAGGGTTTTTTTATTCTTGAACAAAGAGTTACTAAACAAAAAATTTTAAAAGGGATAAGGGTAAAGTCATGTTGGATAAATCACGTTTACGTATTGCAATACAAAAATCAGGCCGTCTGAGTGAAGAATCAAGAGAATTGCTTTCTCGCTGTGGCATCAAAATCAATTTACAACAACAACGTTTGATTGCTTATGCAGAAAATATGCCTATTGATTTACTCCGCGTTCGCGATGACGATATTCCGGGGCTGGTCATGGACGGTGTCGTTGACTTAGGGATCATCGGTGAAAACGTTCTTGAAGAAGAGTTATTAAACCGCCGTGCTCAAGGGGAAAACCCGCAGTATAAAACCCTGCGTCGTCTTGATTTCGGTGGGTGCCGCTTATCTCTCGCTGCCCCATTAGATTTCAACTATACTGGTGCTGAGTGCTTAAATGGCTCACGCGTTGCAACTTCCTACCCTCACTTGTTAAAACGCTATTTCGACCAAAAAGGCATTCAATTTAAATCATGCTTGTTAAATGGTTCAGTCGAAGTTGCCCCGCGTGCTGGCCTTTCCGACGCTATCTGTGACCTCGTCTCTACAGGTGCAACACTTGAAGCAAACGGTCTAAAAGAAGTGGAAGTTATTTATCGCTCTAAAGCCTGTTTAATTCAACGTGATGGCGAGATGTCGCCGGAAAAACAACAGCTTATTGACCGCATGATGACCCGTATCCAAGGTGTTATTCAAGCACGTGAATCCAAATACATCATGTTGCACGCGCCAAGTGAAACACTGGAAGAGATCATTGCCTTGCTGCCGGGCGCTGAACGCCCAACAATTCTACCGTTAGCAGGCGAACAAAGCCGTGTGGCGATGCACATGGTGAGCTCAGAAACGCTGTTCTGGGAAACCATGGAAAAACTCAAAGCTTTAGGTGCAAGCTCTATTCTTGTCCTGCCAATTGAAAAAATGATGGAGTAAGCCGTCATGAAAATGGGATTTAACCAACCTGTTCGCTGGTCGGCTTGTAACCAAGAGCAACAAAGCGCTTTATTAATGCGCCCCGCAATAGCGGCTTCTGGTAGCATTAGTACTGCGGTTAGCCAAATTATTGACCAAGTCCGTAACGAGGGCGATATCGCTCTCAAAGCACTGAGCCGTCGTTTCGATAAAACTGAAATCGAAACAGTGCGTGTACCTGCAAATGCTGTTGACGCGGCAGAGGCTCGTCTTGGTGATGAAATCAAAACAGCAATGAAAACCGCCATTGGTAACATTCGTCGTTTTCACGAAGCCCAAAAACCCACTCCGATTACAGTAGAAACACAGGCAGGCGTCGTGTGCCAACAAGTCACACGCCCAATAGATGCGGTCGGTTTATATATTCCGGGAGGGTCTGCTCCCTTGTTATCAACGGTCATGATGTTGGGAACCCCTGCGAATATCGCAGGCTGTCGCAAAATTATTTTGTGTTCGCCCCCACCTATTGCCGATGAAATTTTGTATGCTGCGAAACTGTGTGGCATCAGTGATATTTTCCAAGTAGGCGGTGCGCAAGCGATTGCTGCAATGGCATTTGGTACCCAAAGTATTCCTGCAGTTGATAAAATTTTTGGCCCCGGTAATGCCTATGTCACTGAAGCAAAACGCCAAGTGAGTCAAAGCCATGATGGAGCCGCTATTGACATGCCTGCGGGGCCTTCCGAAGTGTTAGTCATTGCTGATAACGGTGCAAACCCAGCATTTACCGCATCTGATTTGCTATCTCAAGCAGAGCATGGCCCTGATTCACAAGTTATTTTATTAACTGATGATGAAAACTTTGCCCAACGCGTGATCGAAGAAACAGAAAAACAATTAGCGCAACTTTCACGTGCAGAAATTGCTCGAGAAGCATTGAGCGCCAGCCGTGTCATTATTGCTGATTCGATCGAACAATGCGTTGAAATTAGCAATCGCTATGGACCTGAGCACTTGATTTTACAAACACGCAATGCCGATGACCTAGTCGATTCTATCACTAGCGCAGGTTCCGTGTTTGTCGGAGACTGGTCACCCGAATCTGCAGGAGACTACGCTTCAGGCACAAATCACGTATTACCCACTTACGGGTATACTGCAACCTATTCAAGCCTTGGCCTCGCTGACTTTATGAAGCGAATGACGGTGCAAAAACTGTCGCAGCAAGGCTTATTAGGCTTAGCCAACACCATCGAAACTTTAGCGCAAGCAGAGCAACTCACCGCTCACAAAAATGCCGTTACCTTACGCGTTAACGAACTAAAAAAACAAAATCAGGAGTAAGTCATGAGCCAACCATTTAATGCCGCCAGTCTTGCACGTGAAAATGTTAAAACCATGACGCCTTATATGTCTGCACGACGTTTAGGGGGAAATGGCGACGTTTGGCTCAATGCCAATGAATACCCAATTGCACCTGATTACCAATTCAGTGAACGCAACCTTAACCGTTATCCTGAATGCCAACCGGTTGCGGTGATCAATAACTATGCAGCTTATGCCAAAGTTAAACCAGAACAAGTGCTCGTTTGCCGTGGGGCCGATGAGTCCATCGAGTTGTTAATCCGCGCATTTTGTGAGCCGGGGAAAGATGCGGTGATGTTTTGCCCGCCAACCTATGGCATGTACAGCGTCAGTGCAGAAACCTTTGGTGTTGAACAAAAGAAAATCATGGCGTTGCCAGACTGGGCATTAAACGTTAACGCGATCCGTGAAAATCTATCCAATACCAAACTGATTTATATTTGCAGCCCGAATAACCCAACAGGCAATATCATCGACAATAAAGATTTACGCGAAGTGCTAGATATGGCTGCAGGCCGTGCATTAGTCGTTGTCGATGAAGCCTATATTGAGTTCTGCCCACAATACAGTGTGGCAAACTGGTTAGCACAATACCCAAACTTGGTAATTTTAAGAACCTTATCCAAAGCCTTTGCATTAGCAGGTTTACGTTGTGGTTTTACTTTAGCATCCCCTGAAGTGATTGAAGTGCTATTAAAGGTTATCGCCCCTTACCCGTTATCAACCCCTGTTGCGATGATTGCAGCTCAAGCCCTTGAGCCCCAAGGTATCGAGACGATGAAAAGCCGTGTAGAAACGGTAACAGAAAACCGTATTGCACTTCGTGAAGCGCTACGCGACTTATCAGTGGTTGAACATGTTTATCCAAGTGAAACCAACTATATTTTGGTGCGTTTCACTGATGGAAATAAAGTCTTTAAAGCCCTGTGGGACCAAGGCATTATTTTACGTGACCAAAGTAAACAACCCGGTCTCATTAATTGCCTGCGTATTACTATTGGGACAGAAATAGAAAATACCCGTGTTATTGAAGCTATTGCAGCACTTTGCTAATTAGGAATGATTCATGAGCCAGAAAATTTTATTTATCGACCGTGATGGAACATTAATTACCGAGCCGCCAACT
The DNA here is from genome assembly GCF_033681625.1 of Providencia sp. PROV109. Lineage (NCBI taxonomy): Bacteria > Pseudomonadati > Pseudomonadota > Gammaproteobacteria > Enterobacterales > Morganellaceae > Providencia > Providencia sp. PROV109. The sequence goes on along the minus strand of NZ_CP096320.1, from coordinate 1,595,800 downwards.
GACTTTCAAGTTGATAGTTTAAGTAAACTCGCCTTTGAAAAAGCAGTTATTCCTAGCTTACTTGCTCTGCAAAAAGCCAATTACCGTTTAGTGATGATAACCAATCAAGACGGCTTAGGCACCGATAGCTTTCCAACAGCAGATTTCGAACCCCCTCATAATTTAATGATGCAGGTATTTGAGTCCCAAGGCGTTAAATTTGATGAAGTGTTAATTTGCCCACATAAGCCCGAAGATAACTGCGCTTGCCGTAAACCTAAATTGCAGTTAGTTGAGCGCTATTTAGACAGCAACGTATTAGACAGCGAAAACAGCTATGTGATTGGTGACCGTGAAACAGATATTCAATTAGCTAAAAATATGGGTATCAAAGGGTTACGTTATAACCCAGCTGAACTTGACTGGGAAGCTATCACCCAGCAATTAACCAAACGCAACCGCCATGCACTGGTGAAGCGTGTAACAAAAGAAACCAATATCCAAGTTGAAGTGTGGCTGGACCAAGAAGGCGGCAGCAAAATTAGCACTGGCGTAGGCTTCTTTGACCACATGTTAGACCAAATCGCGACTCACGGCGGTTTCCGATTAAACATTGAAGTGAATGGCGATTTATTTATCGATGACCACCACACGGTTGAAGACACTGGTCTTGCACTAGGTGAAGCACTGAAAGTGGCGCTGGGTGATAAACGCGGTATCGCACGTTTTGGTTTCGTTCTGCCAATGGATGAATGCCAAGCGCGCTGTGCACTGGATATTTCAGGTCGCCCGCACCTTGAATACAAGGCCGAGTTTAAATACCAACGCGTCGGTGACTTAAGCACAGAAATGATTGAGCACTTCTTTAGCTCACTTTCCTATGCCATGGGTTGCACATTACACCTGAAAACCAAAGGGAAAAACGATCACCACAAAGCCGAAAGTTTGTTTAAAGTTTTCGGCCGCACATTGCGCCAAGCAATTCGTGTTGAAGGGGATACGTTACCTAGCTCGAAAGGGGTTCTGTAATGAACGTTGTCATCCTTGATACCGGCTGTGCAAATTTAGCCTCCGTGGCTTATGCGGTGAAACGCCTAGGCTATAACCCTGTGGTGAGCCGTGATACCAATACTATTTTACAAGCTGACAAAGTCTTTTTGCCGGGGGTTGGTACTGCTAGCGCAGCCATGGAAAAGCTCACTGAACGTGAATTAGTTCCGTTAATCAAAGCACTTACCCAACCGGTGTTAGGTATCTGTTTAGGCATGCAGCTACTCGGCTCTTTTAGTGAAGAAGGCCAATCTACAGTGCCACTACTGGGGTTAATTGATAGCCCTGTACAAAAAATGGATGCCAATGGACTTCCAGTTCCTCATAGCGGTTGGAACCAAGTCAAAGCCTTAGCAGGAAACCCCTTGTTTAGGGATATCCCTGATAATGCCTATTTCTATTTTGTACACAGTTATTCGATGCCTATTTCCAGCAATACCATCGCGCAAACGCAATATGGCAATCCGTTTAGCAGTGCCGTGAATTGCGATAACTTCTATGGTGTCCAATTTCATCCAGAACGTTCTGGCGCAGCAGGTTCACGTTTGATTCAAAACTTTTTGGAGATGTAATTACCATGATCATTCCCGCATTAGATTTAATCGATGGCACTGTGGTGCGATTGCATCAAGGGGATTACGCCAAACAAACTGATTATGGCAATGACCCACTCCCACGTTTGCAGCAATATGAAAAAGAAGGGGCAAAACTATTGCACCTCGTGGATTTAACGGGTGCGAAAGACCCGCAAAAACGCCAAATTCCACTGCTCAAAAAATTATTAGCTGGCGTGAGTGTTCCCGTACAAGTTGGTGGTGGTATTCGTACCGAAGAAGATGTTAAAGCCTTACTGGAAGCCGGAGCGGCTCGTGTTGTCATTGGCTCAACTGCGGTGACCAAACCTGAATTGGTTAAAACATGGTTTGAAACCTATGGTGGGGAAGCCATTGTACTTGCGTTAGATGTACGAATTAATGACAAAGGCGTAAAAGAAATTGCCATTAGCGGCTGGCAGGAGAATTCAAATTTAACCTTAGAGCAAGCCATTGAAATATATCGCCCTTATGGCTTAAAACACGTCCTTTGTACTGATATTTCCAAAGATGGAACATTGGCGGGTTCTAATGTGAATTTATACCAAGAAATTAGCCAAAAATTCCCTGATATTGCCTTTCAGGCATCAGGGGGAATTGGCGATCTAGATGATATCGCGGCTATTCCGCCATCTGGTGCAGCTGGCGTGATTGTTGGTCGTGCACTATTAGAAGGTAAATTCACCGTTACGGAGGCAATCAAATGTTGGCAAAACGCATAATTCCTTGCTTAGACGTCCGTGATGGGCAAGTGGTTAAAGGTGTCCAATTTCGTAATCACGAAATCATCGGTGATATTGTTCCATTAGCACAACGCTACGCCCAAGAAGGCGCAGACGAGCTGGTGTTTTATGATATTACCGCCTCTTCTGATGGCCGAGTGGTAGACAAAAGCTGGGTTGCCAAAGTCGCCGAAGTGATTGATATTCCTTTTTGTGTTGCAGGTGGGATTAAAAGCGTTGACGATGCCGCGCAAATTCTGTCTTTTGGCGCAGATAAAATTTCCATCAACTCCCCGGCATTATCCGACCCTACATTAATCAGCCGTTTAGCTGAACGCTTTGGCGTACAATGTATCGTTGTCGGTATTGACACTTGGTTCGATGAAAGCTCAGGTGAATATCTCGTTTACCAATTTACTGGCGATGAAAAACGTACCACACAAACCACGTGGAAAACCCTTGATTGGGTAAAAGAAGTACAACAACGTGGCGCGGGTGAAATTGTGTTAAATATGATGAACCAAGATGGTGTACGCCAAGGGTATGATCTACAACAACTCAAAAAAGTCCGTGAAGTCTGCCAAGTGCCCTTGATTGCCTCTGGCGGCGCAGGTGAAAAAGTGCATTTTCTTGATGCCTTCACTGACGCAGGTGTTGACGGTGCTTTAGCCGCTTCTGTATTTCATAAACAAATTATTAATATCGGTGACTTAAAACAATACCTAGCCGAAAACGGAGTTCAAATTAGAGTATGTTAACCACAGAACAATGCAGCCAACTTGCATGGCAAAAAGTCGATAACCTGATGCCTGTTATCGTACAACACGCCGTTTCAGGTGACGTGCTAATGCTTGGGTATATGAACCCAGAAGCATTGCAAGTCACCTTAGACAGCCGTAAAGTCACTTTTTTTTCTCGTACAAAACAACGTTTGTGGACGAAAGGCGAAACCTCCAATCATTTTCTAAATTTGGTGGATATCTACCCTGATTGTGACAGTGATACGCTACTGGCTCTCGCACTGCCGGATGGCCCAACTTGCCATAACGGTACACAAAGCTGCTTCGCGCCCGCACAAAGTGACTGGGGCTTTTTATTTGAGTTAGAAACATTACTAAAAGAACGCAAAACTGCCTCTCCTGAAAGCTCCTATACCGCGCGTTTATATGCTAGCGGTACTAAACGTATTGCTCAAAAAGTGGGTGAAGAAGGTGTTGAAACCGCTCTGGCGGCAACCGTTAATGACCGCGCTGAATTGACTAACGAAGCCGCGGATTTGATGTACCACTTATTAGTCTTACTACAAGACCAAGAGCTGGATTTAAGCACGATAATCAAACGTTTAAAAGAGCGTCATCAATAAATAACAGGCTGCCAGCCTCGCTGGCAGTTTTATTTTATGGGTGCAAAATATTATCGATTTGCGCATCGCTCAATGAAATACCAAAGAATTTCAGATAGAAATCAGCCGTTTCTTGTTGCATATCGATATCCACAAAGCGCTCTGGGTACAGTGTTTGTGCTAGCCACAGAAACTGCAATGCCTCCTCTGACGTTTCTCGGCACCACCAAAACATTCCCTTTGGGTTCACATATACCTGCTGGTTTTTTACCGCGCTAATTGCTTTCCATTGAGGAGATGTGAGTATGATATTAGCATCTTCTTTATTCATCGCAACAATCACATCAGGGTTCGCAGTAATAATGCTTTCCAACAAGACCTCACCTGAATTATTTTTTTTATCCGAAAACCAAGTCTCAGCCACATTTTTTGCCCCTGCTAAATCCATCCAATCTTGATTTAATGATGGGCGGCCAGACGTAAATAACACGTTCCCCATACTGTGGTATACCGTCCGTTTTTCTGCATCAGTGAGCCCTTTTAGTCGTTCATTAACTAATACGATATTACGGTCAAAATAGCGTTGATATTCAATAGCTTTACTTTGCGCATCAGGGCCCAGCTCTTTTGCTGTGGCTTGAACCCTTTCTTGTAACGATTTTAATGAATTCGCTGGGTATTCAACCAGTTTCATCCCTGCATTTTCTAATAAATCACGTTGTGGGACTTCCATTCCTTTAGCAATGAACAGTAACTCCGTACGTAATGAAATGATTTGTTCTGGGTTTAATTGATTGCTAATACTGATCACTGGAACATCATCAATATTGGGTAACATTTGGCGAAATAATGGAATTTTTTTCGCGATCATCGATGTGCCGACAATTTGCTCACCGTAACCTAGCATCATAATAATAGTATTTTGTGCTGGCCACGGTGTTGCAATACGCAATTCGGGGTTATCTGTCTTCGCCTGTATTGCGCTACTCATTAGTAGTCCAAACAGTAAAATGACCGATTGCAGAAAAATGGTTTTTCTCATATTTTTCACGCCGTTTCACCTTAACGTAAAACGGCATACTCCTAGACTGTTATAATTAGAAATCAAACGTAACCGTTGCGCGAACTTCACGCCCTGAACCTAAAAAAGCACTTCCCCCTTTCCCTTCTCCATTGATACCTGATGGAAAAATGGAAGCCCAATAGCGCTCATCCGTTACGTTATTGACGGATAATCTGACCGTCGTTGGAACTTGATTGATTTTTGTACTATAACGAGTTCCTAAATCCAATGTTGTGTAGCTACCTGCCCAACTAGTATTGGTGTCATTAGCAGCTCGTTTTCCTGTATAGTGCACATTAGCGCTGTACACCAGTTCTGGCATTGTCGGTAAACTGTATTCCACTAACATATTGGCTTGAACTTTCGGCACACCAACAACACGTTTATCACGCGTTGTCGTGAACTTGGTATCTTTGAGTTTTGGATCTAAGAAAGTCACGCCGCTATAGACATTTAGCCCTTGCCAAACATGGCCGGTTGCCGTGAGCTCTAGCCCTCGGTTTACTTGTTCACCTTGTTTGCGGAACACGTTGTCATCCCCCGCGTAGGCAAATGGCCGCTCCAAATGGAATACCGCAGCACTAAGGTTTAAATCTGCTACATCGGCTTTAATACCCAATTCATATTGTTTGCTACGATAAGGGTCTAAAGTCTGCCCTTCATTTTTCAGGTTTTGATTCATCGGCGCGGTATCCCCCTCTTCTAACGAATCAGCATAGCTAATATAAGTCATCACCTGAGGGGTAATTTTATACATCAATGCTGCTTGAGGGCTGAGGCCATGGTCATTGGTCTGGCTGGTTTTGTGGTTTTGTTTATCAAAGCTACGGCTTTCAATCCAACTTTGGCTGAGATAAAACATGGCTGACCATTGTGAATCAAACGTGATTGTGTCACCGACAGTGATACTTTGTTGGCTATTTTCAGCTGATTTATAACGTGAACCTCCCGTATGAATTTTGCCATCCGATGGCTCTTCCATTGGCGACGGGCGGTGCATATTGGTTTGCCCCAAATCACGTCTCACGCTCTTGTCTTTTGCACTATAAATCGACCAAACATAGCCATTCGTCGCTAATGATAAATCATGACCAATAGAGCCCGTGTCTACATGACCATTAATTACCACTGAATTACTCAACACACGAAAACGTCCCGATGCGGGGGAATCACTTAATGAGCGGCTAATGGTTCCATTGTTATCTTGAATGGCACTCGTCACCGTACGCATCGCCCTATCCGCTTGCTGATAACCAATTGCCGCTTTTAGTGTCCAATCCTCATTAAAATCATGAATTAATCGAGTACTAACGGTATCAGTGGTTAAATCATTTCCTGCGGTATGCAATGCTAAATTTTTATCTTGTGGATTAGGTGATTTTGGTAATTTGATAGCAGAGCCATAACTAAAACTACCCACATAACCTTTTTGCACAAAATTATAGTGGCTGGCATTAAACTGAAGCTGTGTACCCGGTTGAATATTCCAATCAAGCGCCACAGAGGCTAACTTACGGCGTAATGTGCTCTCTTTAAGGCTGCCTGTTCCCTCTTCATCCAACAAATTAAGGCGATATCCAAAACGTTTATCAGCATCAAAATAACCACCTAAATCAGCATGGCCACTATAGGCATTACGGCTTTGGTAACCTAAAGAAAAACGCTGAATATCCTCAGGGCGTTTTGTGGTGAAATTAAACTGCCCTGCGGGACTTGCAGGGCCATACAATGCTCCCGTCAAGCTATTAATAATGTCCACTCTATCCAACATTTCCACGGGAAATGCCGTTGTTGACACCATATACAGATCATCAATCCGGCTATTCGTTACCACGCCACCTTGCATGCCTCGGCTTTGTGGACGCCCTACATCCATCCCTCCACGGGCTTGCATTTGTGTACTTGGCGCATATTTCAATAACTCACTCAAACTTTTAGCTTGTTGATTATTAATCATTTCGCGGCTAATCGTGGTTGTAGAATACGGCGTATCAATCCACTCACGGTTGCCTAATGGACCAATATCAATTTGCGATGTGAAAAAGCCAGCACCAGCCTGTGCTTCCATGATTACATCACTTGGTGCTGCGGTGACTAACATTCTATCTTGCCTAGGTTTAGCCAGTTGCTCAGAAACTTGTGCTGCAACAATAGACGGTGCGATCCCTGCAATAAGCGGCATAATGAGATATAAATTAAATTTACGAGTCATATTATCTTTTCGTTATATAAATTTTTATATTACCTATAATAAAATGCAGCGTAAATGATCAAACTCAATTCTTAATAAGATGTATTCTCAACCATGATAAAAAAAAGGAAAAATAACTCATTGATTTTATTTTGAATAATTAATTCACCAGAAGATATGACAATAAAACCCAAGAATAGATTAACAATATAGTTAAAAACCGCATCTGATATGCAATTTATAATATTTCCCAAATTTATGTTTTTGACTCGCTATATTTCACGGTTGTATCTCTTAATTAACTTGTTATCATTTCTTATTATTGATGTGGTTTTAAAGGGAAAAAACAGTGTCTGAAAATTCTATTTTTATGCAACTCACACAATTACTTGATAAAAATAATGCAAAATATCGTGTGATGGAGCACCCCACAGCAGGGAAATCGGAAGAAGTGGCAAAAATACGTGGCACACAGCTTGGGCAAGGGGCAAAAGGACTAGTATGCCATGTAAAAGGAAATGGCGTTCGCCAACATGTACTGGCGATTTTACCCGCTGATAAACAGGCTGATTTAAATAAGGTTGCCACGGCCATTGGTGGAACCCGCGCATCTTTAGCAAGCCCAAAGGAAGTCGATGAGCTCACTCAATGTGTGTTCGGGGCTATTCCGCCTTTTAGTTTTCACCCTAACTTAAAGTTAATTGCCGACCCACTATTATTTGAACGTTTTGAGGAACTAGCTTTTAATGCCGGTACATTAGAGCGCTCTATTATTTTAAATACAGAAGATTATCAAAGAATAGCCGCACCGACTTTAGTTGAGTTTATTCGCACAGAAGAAAAATAGTTTTGTATTAAAAAAGGGTATTCCACAGAATACCCATCAATAAGTAAAATTAACCAATCAATCGCTGATCATATTCCTGACTGGCATTTTTTAATGCCACAAAATCTGATCCACAAATAAACCGCTTTAATGCGGTAAATTTATCCTCCGACCAATCATAGATTTTCAATGCTAATAGTTCAGTAATTACATCGTGTGAGAAGCGGTAGTTAATCGGCTTTGCAGGGTTCCCTCCCACAATGGAGTAAGGCTCGACATCTTTGACCACTACACTATTAGCAGCAATTACAGCTCCTTCACCTATTTTAACTCCGGGCATGATAAAGGCTCGCATGCCAACCCAGGCTCCGTCGCCAATCACTGTGTCGCCTTTTCCTACATAAGCTTCTTCAATAAATTCAAGAAAAGGATATAAGCAAAACCAATCCATTCGGTGAGTATGATTCCCTCCCATTAATATCACAGCTTCGCTACCAATACAGACATAATCACCGATATAAAGTTGGTCAACATTCCATGCTAGCTGCCAATCTCGGCTTTGTTCATCACCTTGTAGATAACGCACAACTGACCGCTCAAACCCGTTATCCCAGCAGTCGCTATAATAACTATGCTTACCTTTAATATGGATATTGGGATTTTGTACAACCTCATGAAGGAGCTCGTATTTTGACCAATGCTTTTGATTCATGGTACTAAACCTTTTAATTCGTTTATATTTACCATAGAACGCATTCTATGGTGATGTATCCGCGTTCAAAATACATCACACTAAGTAATCATTGGCTTTTTTAGTAATGAGTTATTCATTTTAACCTCACTAGTTCAAATAATATTAATTTCCTCACTCATGGTGAGCTTTCCAATACTTAGAGTATCATTTAGGAGTAACTATTAAACAATTCATCTTTTTTTTAAAGATATTTTATCTTACCATCAACTAAAAATTTGACCAGCTTCTACGAAACAACAAATAGATAAGATAATATTTTATGCCAAATAAAAACTTAAGTACGACTTCACCATCATTATTGATTAACAGTTTAAAAAGCCATATTTTATCAATAGGAAACAATGATTATTATATAGATACTATAAATAAGTCTAACTCCATTCTAGATTATTGGCATTTAATAACAGAAATAAACAAATCCTTCGGTAATCTCTCATTTTTTGAAAATGGGAAAACTAATCATTACTTTAATAATAACCTGCACTCTAGTGATGTAGATGGTGAATTAAAAGGAAATGTATTTTTCGCCCAAGCTAATATTATTCCATCTAAACTCCATATAGATGGAGATAGTAAGCCAAAACTAGTTAAGGAACGTAAGACTTTAATTATGTTTAAACCGCATACTCATATTCCAGAAGAAAATCCAATTCAATTAAATATTTATGATAAAAATAATAATTTAATCATGCAAAAACCGCTATCTCCCCCATCTAAACTACCAAAAATTGCAGATAATAGTATAAGAGAAACTAATTTATTACCTCGTGATTTCAAATCACCGGTAAATTTCGACCTTGTCATGAGATCTAATAGTGAATTAATTGAAATATCCAAAAATCAAAATTACTTACACGAAACAATTTTAGATAATAACAAAATAAATTTAAAACTTAATCATAACAATATAAAAACACCTTTCATTCTAAATAATAGCATCAAATATAAAGGTAAAACTATAAAATTACACAACACTGACAATAACGATATTGAAGTTAATTATGGCAATAACACTTCTATACTACCGTCAAAATCATCCACCCTTTTTATATGTGATGAAAATGGACATTGGCTAACAAAAAATGATGCTAAACAAATAAAATATTACAGCCCCCCTAGAAAAGCACCCTCAAATACTCTTCCAATTATTTATTTTGAAATTGGAAACCTGCCAGATATCGATATAAATAAAATAGACGCAGATTTTTTTGAGAAAAATCTAGAAGAAAACTCCACCTTAAAAATAATGAAAATGGATTATGATAGAGTCAAAAAATTCACACTAAAAAAGAATAAAAAATTCACATCTAAAAAAATCATTTTCACATCAGAAGCTAAAGAGTCAACATTCATCCACACTACAAATAAAGTTTTCGAGCTAAAAAAAGACAGTGTATTATTATTCCATTGTAATTCAGATGGCAAATGGGAAAACATTCCTATTTCTTCTAGTCACACATCAAAAATCAACAACTCATACCCTAATAAATTTGATATAACTTTAGATGAAAATGAATTAATCATTGAGGCTTCGAAAAAAAAAATTATTTAAATAATCTAATAAAGAATAATGACTCAATAAAAATATTGACTAGTGATGGTAATTGGAGTCGTGACTTCACATTAAATAAAAATGATGCATTCCATAATAAGAAAATACTGTTTAGCTCTAATGCATCGTATAACAGTTACATTCATTATGGAAAAAACACTATAAAGTTACAAACAGGTGAAAACGTCCTTTTTGTCTATGATTTAGATAAAAAATGGATCCCTATTAATCAGAATAACAAAGAAAATTTCATTAGCAACTTGGAATATATAGATAAAACATGGTCTACTACAATCCCAAAAGAATATATCCATCCAGAAATAAAACTTGAATTTAATTATCAAGGTCAGAAAAGCATATTATCTAACATTGATGTAGGTGCACCAAATGAATTACTCATTAATACTTTTGATATAGGGTTGCTTACACCACCAAGAGATACACTTCTATTTCTAGATAAATTTGAATTAAATCGCCAATATTATCAAACGATCCCAGTAAAAAAATTAATTGTCTCCCGCTACGAACCTATCCATTTGTTAAAAGTGGTCATGCCTAATGGCCAAGTATTTACAGATAATGCACCGGATGAAGGAGGAGGCCATAGTGGCAGCATGCGAGAGTGGATCACTAAATCTTTTTATGCTAATGGTGTTAACACCGCAAATTATGGCATAAATAGTTCAGCTCCAGATGCTGATTCCTTTGTTCCAACCTCCCAGATAACTGCCTATAACTCTGTCGGAATGTATAAAAATGGTAGAGTCGTCCACGGCTGGTCTGGTGGTGGAGGTAAAGCAACATTAAATAGGACAGATAGTAATGAGCTTAGCCATGAATTCGGTCACAATTTTGGTTTAGGTGATTATCATGGGGGAGATGAAGGCGGCTCCCATGCAGTTGCAAATAAAAAAAATTCAACCTGGCTATGGGATTCAGATAATAACTATTTTATTCCCAATATATACCAAGATGGTAAATTAAATCATGACGCAATGAGTGGAGGTGAATTTTATGATACTCGTTACAACGCTTATACTGCTTATACGCCTAACTCTTTCATTGCAATTCAAAATAGATTAGAAAGTAAATATGTATTTAGTACAGAATCAAAAACAGGATATAAAAAATGGGATCCAAAAACAAAAGAGATGGTAGATGCATATTTAGAGCTATCACAATTCAATACCGTCGAGTTTACTGCAATAAATGGCTCAGATATTACAACTAACGATTTAAATTCACTATTGAAAAAAAATAAAAATATTATTATTTATAATGGAAATGGTTATCACGCCCCAAAAATTAACATTCCATTAGCAAATGAAAATAATAAAAATGCTATTTTAAGAATAGAATCAGGCGCAGATTACAATAGTGAGCTTCATATTAACAACAAGATTGAATTAATTAAAAAAAATGATTCAATTTGTTATATTTCAGATGGCTACACTTGGAATCGAAAAGATAACAATGAAACAATCCTCTATAAAGTTCCCTATAAACAAGGAGTACCTGTTGTGACCTTAATGGGGTTCTATGACCCTAAAGACGTAATCGATAGCTATATCTACCCTTCTTTATATGGTTCTTATGGTATGGTTTATAGCCATGATAAAAAAATAGACACTCAAATGCCATATTTAGAGGTTATTTTTGAAGATGGGACAATAAGCCAGTACCAACTTCATAACTTCCGTTCAAATGAAGAGATGATGAATAAATTTCATGTTAATATTGAGCGAAGTTTAAACCCCATAAAAGCTAATCTTTATATTAATAATAAAATTGTCCATTCTAGAGAAATTGAAATAAAGAAGAATAGACTCCTAACAACGATTAATGGTGATATTGCATAATTTTATCTAAGTTATCACTAATTACTAAATTAATTAGTGATAACTATATACGACATAATGAAAAATAAAATCTTTAAACGATCTACTCTATGCTGATTTAACAAGAGATAAACTCGCTTTTCTTGCAAGTAATCCAAACAAACAACCAACCAGCATAACTAATGCTAATGATATTTTTGGTGCGATAGGCAAACCGATTGCACAAAGTCCGAGAGTTGCTCCTCCTGCCATTTGAACAAAACCCACTAAGGCAGATGCGGTGCCTGCTTCATTACCAAACGGTTCTAAAGCATAACTGGTTGCCGTTCCCATCATAAAGGCCAGCCCTGTACAAGCACAAGCGACAGGCAACATATAGACTAACCAATGGCTTTGTATTTCTATCGGTAATACGACAAAACCTAGCAATAATCCTAAGCAGCCAAGTGCCATCATTGAACTACCAACCAATAAACAGGTTGGCCGCCCTATTTTATGAATAAAATAATTAGCGATATAACTGGCAAACATGATCCAAAAACCATTAACACCAAATACTATAGAAAACGCGAGCGGAGTTAACTGGGCATCCCCCATCAGTACAGTTGGTGCAAGTGATACATATGTTAATGCCATACCCATCGTGCCTGCGTTCACTAAGGCAAAAATAATAAATTGAGGATTCCCCAAAATTCGCCAATAGGTTTTCAGTGGGATAACTTTTGCTTTTGGCAAATTAGCTGGGCGAGTTTCAGGTAAAAAGGCAACAATCAGCACTAATATGACTAACGCATACAAAGCAAGAAACCAGAACGGAGCTCGCCAGCCCCACGCTTCTGCTAACAGGCCTCCGAGCAGCGGAGCTAACGCAGGAACAATATTCAATGTCCCATTTAAGAAGCCAAAGGCACGAGCCGCTTCCGTGCCATTCATACGGTCACGTACACAACTAAATGCCACCACCGAAGAACAACAGACTGCAACCCCTTGCAATAAACGCGAGGCAATAAATACCACGGGTGTTGTTGCTGCAATAGCAACACCTGCCCCAATGATGTACAGCACTATGCCCAAAATCGCGATAGGTTTTCGGCCATACCTATCCACTAATGGGCCTGAAATTAACTGCCCTAAGCCTAAAACTAAAATAAACAAGGCAATTGTAGATTGAATCACCGACTCACTGCTACCTAAATCCTTCGCAATATCAGGTATTGTTGGTAAATATAAATCAATCCCTAGTGGACCAAGTAATACCAATAAAAGTAATAAGATAAGAAAATTACGCATAAACCATGCCCAGACTCGATAAAATTAATTTTTAAAATATTAGATACAATAAATTATAGAAAAGCTAAAGCCACCGTCGAATTAATGATTTACTTATAATGATAAATTAAATATTTTATGGCTCTTCAAAGTCAAAAAAGGCGCTAAACCTAGCGCCTTTTGTGTTATCAAAAATTAATGATAACGAATTTTATTCCATCCACTCAGTGTGGAAAACACCGTCTTTATCCGTACGTTTATAAGTGTGAGCACCGAAGTAGTCACGCTGGGCTTGGATTAAGTTTGCAGGCAACACCGCTGAACGGTAGCTATCATAATAAGAGATAGCCGCTGAGAATGTCGGTGTTGGGATACCATTTTGTACGCCATAGCAGACAACATCACGCAGTGCTTGCTGGTATTCGTCAGCGATTTGCTTGAAATATGGCGCTAACAGCAAGTTGGCAATTTTCGCATCTTGGTTATACGCATCTGTGATTTTTTGCAGGAACTGAGCACGAATGATACAACCTGCACGGAAGATTTTTGCGATTTCACCGTAGTTTAAATCCCAATTATATTCTTCTGATGCTGCTTTCAGTTGTTGGAAGCCTTGCGCATAAGACACAATTTTACCTAAATACAGTGCACGGCGAACTTTTTCAATAAAGTCTTTTTTATCACCTTCAACGGCTTTCAGAGTTGGACCGGTTAATACTTTAGATGCCGCAACGCGCTGGTCTTTTAAGAAAGAAATATAACGCGCAAATACAGATTCAGTAATTAAAGTCAGAGGGATACCTAAATCCAGCGCACTCTGGCTAGTCCATTTACCTGTACCTTTATTAGCCGCTTCATCGAGGATCACATCAACGAGATATTTACCATCTTCATCTTTTTTCTTGAAAATATCTGCTGTAATTTCAATCAAATAGCTGCTCAGCTCACCTTTGTTCCACTCAGCAAAGATACCAGCTAACTCTTCGTTGCTCAGGTTCAAAGAACCTTTTAATAATGAATAGGCTTCTGCGATTAATTGCATATCACCGTATTCAATACCGTTGTGAACCATTTTCACATAGTGGCCCGCACCATCTGCACCAATATAGGTCACACAAGGTTCGCCTTCGGCTTGTGCTGCGATTTCTTTTAAGATTGGCGCAACTAATTCATAAGCTTCTTTTTGCCCGCCCGGCATAATTGAAGGGCCTTTCAGTGCGCCTTCTTCACCACCTGAAACACCAGTACCGATGAAATTAAAACCTTGTTCGGATAATTCACGATTACGACGGATAGTATCAGTGAATAAGGTATTACCGCCGTCAATTAAGATATCCCCTTTGTCCAGATGAGGAGTCAGCGAGGCAATGGTTTTGTCCGTCGCTTCACCCGCTTTAACCATCAACAAGATGCGGCGAGGTTTTTCCAGAGAGTCAACAAACTCTTCAATTGTATAGTTGGGAACTAATTTTTTCCCTGGATTTTCGGCAATCACTTCGTCTGTTTTATCTTTAGAACGGTTAAAGATAGACACTGAGTAACCGCGGCTTTCAATATTGAGCGCAAGGTTACGCCCCATGACTGCCATTCCGACAACACCAATCTGCTGCTTTGACATGAACAACTCCTGTCTGATTAGGACCAAGTCAGCCTCGACCGTGCTGACATTCTGTTAACGGGATCACATATTAACCTAGGATTGGGCAGCATGGTAGTTATTGATGCAATCGATGACGTATACAAGGCCATTTTTGTCAAGAATTGTCCAATTAGCGTGATTTTTTATTGATATTTCATTCAACAAACCGCATTATTCATTCGTCGGTATAAGCCGTCATATCAGAAGGTAAAACAAACTGTATGGAATGGATCGCAGATCCTTCGATTTGGGCGGGCCTCGCTACCCTTATCGTTCTAGAAATCGTTCTTGGTATTGATAACCTCGTCTTCATCGCCATTCTGGCAGATAAGCTCCCGCCAAAGCTGCGTGATAGAGCCCGTGTAACTGGACTTTTATTAGCCCTGATTATGCGTGTTGTGCTTCTATTTAGCTTGTCATGGCTCATCACCCTCACGAAACCAATATTAACTCTCTTTGAGCATCCTTTTAGTGCTCGAGATTTAATCATGTTGGTGGGTGGTCTATTCCTCTTGTTTAAAGCCACAATGGAACTAAACGAGCGGCTGGAGGGGAAAGACGAACACACCAATACTCAAAGAAAGACATCGAATTTCTGGGCTGTTGTTGCACAAATTATTGTTCTTGATGCCGTATTCTCACTGGACTCCGTGATCACTGCTGTTGGTATGGTTGACCATATCGGCGTAATGATTGCCGCTGTAACCATTGCTATGGTATTAATGATTTGGGCAAGTAAACCGTTAACTAGCTTTGTTAACCAGCACCCAACCATTGTCATACTGTGTTTAAGCTTCTTACTGATGATTGGTTTCAGCTTAGTTGCCGAAGGGTTTGGCTATGCCATACCAAAAGGTTACTTATATGCTGCAATTGGCTTCTCTATCATGATTGAAGTCCTAAACCAATTTGCCCAATTTAACCGTCGTAAATTCCTTAAAGGCTCACGCCCACTACGTGAACGTACGGCAGAAGCGGTATTACGTATTCTTAGCGGTAATAATGAGCGTGGGGAATTAGACCCGCATACTTCTGACCTTATCGCTGATAATCAATCGGTTTTTGACCCACAAGAGCGCTTGATGATTGCTCGTGTGTTAGGTATGGCACAACGTAACGTAGAAAGCATCATGACATCACGCCATGATGTGGATTACCTCGACATTAATAAGTCTTCTGCAGATTTACTGCAATTAATGGAGAAAAACCCACACTCACGTTTAGTTGTCATTGATGAAACGATCAGTGATGAACCTGTTGGGGTGGTACATGTAATGGATTTGGTTAAACAGCAATTAAAAGGCCAGCCATTAAACTTACGAGCACTGATTACCCAGCCATTGATATTCCCTGAAGGGTTGTCTCTGTTAAAAGCGTTAGAGCAGTTTCGTAAGGCGCATACTCACTTTGCCTTTGTTGTGGATGAGTTTGGTTCTATCGAAGGTATCGTGACATTGACCGATGTAATGGAAACGATCGCAGGTAACTTGCCGGTTGGTGATGAAGAAAATGACTCACGCCACGACATTCAAAAACTGGATGATGGTACTTGGATTGCCAACGGCTTTATGCCACTTGAAGACCTGATCATGTTTATCCCTATGGAATTAGACGATAAACGTGAATATGAAACGATTGCAGGCCTTTTAATGGAGCACTTGCAGCGTGTTCCTGAAGTGGGAGAGCAAGTCACTATCAATGGTTGTATTTTCCAACCATTGGAAGTCAATAGCCACCGAGTCAATAAAGTGTTAATCACGCCACCTGCCCCTGAAGGTGATGGCTATGAATTTGAAGATGATTAATTAGTTTTATTTCTTTACTACAATACCGGCCTATAGAGCCGGTATTTTTTTGTCTAAAAACCGCAGATGTTATCTCTTTACCCGTTAACAATAAAAACAGTAGCGTTTTATTAAAGAAAATAGCATTGAAACACTGAATAATTCGACCAATGAAATACAATTAACTTTAATAAAGGTCATATCATGACAAACGTAAATAATAGCTCAAAAACAGTACTGCGACCGAATCCGTCTGCGATTAAAAATACAAATAACTCACCGAAAGGCCTGAGTGGAAATACTCACAGCGTTAGCAATGATAATCAAAAATGCCCCATTACTACATCAAAAAAAACCGTTCATAAAAAAGATGTTAAACAACTAAAGAATGCCATGACAAAGCTGTTAAGTGATATTACTTCAAAAATTAACGATATTAAAAACAACAAAGCAAATGGGGCCTTCTCTCAGGATAATATCAGAGAGTTAGGGGACAGATTAGATGCTGTACAAAAAAACATCGTTACATATCAAGGTCTGTTAAATAGCTCTTCATACAAGCATCATAGTTCGAAGCAAAAAACACTCGATGATGCACCAGGTCAAGTAAAAAACCTGAAGGCTCAGATAGCAGAATTAGAAAAACAAGATAATGACAAAATGAATCAAACTCACCAAGCTTACAAGAATAATAATCAAAAACACAAGGAATTTCTGATGGGCAGAAAAACACCATCCAAATTTGAATAATAAATTATTACCATCAAATGGAGCCACCTATTTTAAGCGGCTCCATTTTTATACTATTCATATATGAAATATGCATTTATCTTCACAATGCATTCAATAAATCATTAAGCCCTTTATTTTCTTCTTTCTTTAAGAAATTACCAAGGGCTTCTTTGGCTTGAGTCCGTAGCTCATTACGCAGTAGTTTTTCCACATCTAATTGGTATTTTAAATTATTCCAACTACCATAAATACGCAGTGGAATGGTCATCGCTTGCAATTGCTGGACTAAACGTGAATCACCGCCCCAGCCGTTAGCAATATTAACCCCTAAATTGACATCAATGGTTTCATTAAGGATATTTATACGGCCTTGCCCACTAATATTCACTAAGGATGACATTGCATTCATAGAGGAAATGTTCAAATTACCTTTATTTAATTTCCCTGCTACAGTGAAGGAATCAACCTCAGTGACGTTACCCGTATTCACTGGTGCATTAATTTTATTGGTTACTCTGGAAACGGATTGCTGAATTAATAAAGGAATATTCAACCCCTGCAATTTTGCATTTCTTAACTCAAAATTAACAGGCCCCTGCCATTGATTTTTTACTGCATGGTCATCATAACCTACACCCGATAATGTAGCATTTAACGAAATTACCCCACTTAATTTTTGTGGCATATTGAAGGCTTTTAATAGTGGTGTTAGGTCGATATTTTTAAAATCCGGCCTTGCGGAAACGTATGCAGGCGTTGAACTGTAATTAAACGTCACTGGTAATGAGAAGGCACCACCAAATGCCTTACCCTGTAATTTTGAAACCGTCAAACGAGGTGTTTGGTTTTGTGCCTCAAAAACTACGTCACTAACCATCATTCCACGATAGATTAACTGGTTAATGGCTAAATTGATATTGGCGGAAAATACCTGCAAGCCAGATAAATCATATTGTTGAGGATTTGCACCAGAAATAACCGGTTTAACACCAACACGGTTATTATTCACCTCTGATTCGATACGGGTACTGCTAGGCACAGTCCCCAGTAAGTTATCTAAATCTAATTTTTCGGCCACTAAATTGACCATTATTTTGGGGGTATCGGCTAATTGTATACTAGCATCGCCTGACAGGGCACTTTCATTAGCCGTTATCACCAAATGGCTTAAACTTGCACTTTCTACTTTCCCTTTGGTGTATAGAAAATCACTTGTTATTTGCCCTTCAATTCCACTTTCAGGCAAATCAACACCACTCAATTTATAATCAAATTGCGTTAATTGCCCACTAATCTTTTGATTAATATCCGATAAATCGATATCTGCACGTAGATTAAATACAAACTCTTGTTGGTTTTTATTTAGATTTCCACTGAATTTAACAGCGACCTGTTTTTTATCACTTTTCTTCAGTGATAGATCAATGTTACGTAGGTTAAACTCATCTTTAGATGTTTGCCAAATCACTAAGCTATTAGAAATATTAATTTTTTCTATATCTAATAACCAGCTATTTTTCTCTGGTAAAGGGGAGGATGTAGGCACACCACCTGGCGCGACAGGAGCATTACGGTGAGTTTGGATTTCGCTATCTGGTGTTTTGCGGATAACAGCACCATCAATCACAATTTGCTCAACAGAAAGCTTGTGGGAGATAAGTGGCCATAATTCAACATCTAAGCGCATATTATCTGCACTTAGTATGGGTTTAGCGGCATTCGGTGCAGTAAGGGAAACAGGGCCAGTAATAATGCTTAAAGTTGGCCATACATGCCAACGCATATCACCGTTGAATTCAAGTTGATAACCGCTTTTTTTCTCTACCTGTTCAACAATATAATGACGAAAATCATTCGGGTTCACCAACATTACAAGTGTGGTTAACCCTGCAACAATTACCACGAGTAAAATAATCAGTGTCGTCAAAAAACGTTTCATCCTTCCCTCTCTTAAATTCCGCTTGCGCTCGCCACAAAAATGAACTCACACCTATCCCTGAAAATGGGCGGAAATTACCTGTTTAATCTCCATTAAACACTGCAATTTCCGCAAAGTTCACCGGTTATCAGTCTTCGCTGATACGGCTACCAACAGCACCTTGTTGGTTTTTATATTTAGCGTCTTGTCGGCTATTATAAGGGCGATCAGCACTACCAGATAACGGCTCAAAACTTAATGCGCCAATCACCATGCCAGGACGCAACGCTAACGGTAATTTACCTGAATTGTAGAATTCTAGCACGATTTGCCCATGCCAACCGGGGTCAATTCGATGTGCTGTTACGTGCACCATCAAACCTAACCTCGCTAATGAAGAGCGCCCGTCTAGCCAACCGACAAGGTTATCAGGGAGCGTAACAGACTCAAGCGTCACTGCAAGTGCTAATTCACCTGGATGTAGGAAAAAGGGCTCATCTTCATCAAGCACAATTTCATCACTCATGACGCGATCTAATGCGGCATTAACCTCATCTTTAGGGCCACTAAGGTCAATAAATGCAGCCGTGTGTCCTCGAAAAACACGGAATTGATTTCCTAAACGAACATCTGCAGTTGCACCATTGATTCGTTCAACTGGTGGGCGTGGGCTAATAACTAATTTACCATCATCCATCCATTGAATAATATCGCGGTCACAAAGACGCATGGTTGTTTCCCCCTTCATTATTTTAATTTCTGCGCAGTTTAATCTTGACAGAACTCGCCAATTTTCGCTTTCAAGATATCAATCGCAACACGGTTTTTCCCCCCGCGAGGGACTATGATATCGGCATATTGCTTTGATGGCTCAATAAATTGCAAAAACATTGGGCGAACCGTTTTATTATATTGGTCAATAACGGAGTCGAGCGTTCTGCCCCTTTCATTTACATCACGTTTAATACGGCGCATCAAGCAAATATCAAGTGGCGTATCGACAAAAATAGAAAAATCCATTTCACCACGTAAGCGCTTATCTGTTAATAATAAAATACCTTCAATGATAATAACTTTTTTAGGTTTAAACTTGATGGTTTTCTGTTTACGGGTATGAGCGACATAGTCGTATTGCGGAATTTCTACTGCTTGGCCACTTTTCAGTGATTTGAGATGTTCATAAAGCAAGCTGTGGTCCATCGAGTTAGGATGGTCATAATTTACTTTAAGACGCTCTTCCATTGGGACATCGGCTTGGTCTTTGTAATAACAATCTTCTGGAATAACACCGATATTATGATCACCAACCTGTTCCCTTAATTCACGGTATAACGTGCTGGCAATTAAGCTTTTGCCAGATGCAGAGGCTCCCGATATACCTACAATGGTACAGTGATGCGCTATGTCAGTCATAAAATGATAACCTGGTTAAATATTAGAAATGAAAATACACAACAACAAAATGTTATGTTGGCGGAATTATAGGGGGTAATGGCGTGTTGTTCCAGCATACCTCAACAAAGTTCGCTAAAAAAACACCCATTAGATAGGAAATGCCGTAAATCAAAGCGTACAAAATGTCATTTATACACTAAAACTGTTTTTTTCCTTCTAATACCGCAATGCGATTTTCAATCGAAGGGTGAGTTGAAAACACAGAATCGCCCTTATTAAAAATATAAGCGGCCTTACGGTAAGCTTGGCCTGTACTCGTTTCATCATAATCATGGGTTTCATGCTTCCCTGATATTTTTTTCAATGCGCTGATCATCGCTTGGTTATCAGAAGTCAGATCAACCGCTGCGGCATCCGCCATATATTCACGGGTACGCGATAAATAAAAATAGAGAATTTGTGTTATCCACGGTAAAACAAAATTCAGAACTAATAGGATCATTTGCGCTTTGTTCGCCGCATTATTGCGACTGCGCCCTGCTGTTCGAATAAAAATCTGACTAAATAAATTGGTCACGGTTAAAATCACATTCGCCAAAATCCCCACGTACAGAGTTAATTTTGAATCACCGTGAATAATGTGCCCAACTTCATGAGCAAGAACGGCTTGAACCTCTTGCCGATTAAGTGTCTGTAATAAGCCTCTTGTCACCCCCACAAGTACATTACGATTATTCCACCCTGCTGCGAAAGCATTAGGCTCGTCCGTTTCTAAAATATATAAGCGAGGAATATAGCCTAAGCTGGCACTTAAACTTAATTCTTCAATAATATTAAAAAGTTGCTTTTCTTGGGGGATATTCGCATTTTCTTGGGTGATTTCTCTGGCATTCATCCCAGCTAACATCATTTTATGGCCTCTAAAATGAATATAAATTAGCCCAAGGAAGGTTAAACCTAAAACAATGAAAGTGGCGATAGGTAATTCATGAAGTGTCACAAACATCATCGCATTGTCGACCAAATCCAATTGTTCATTTGGATGTGTTGCAATATCCGCCAGTAATCCAATGATTAGCATTAAAAAAATATAGCTCATCACCACCAAACGTGTGCGAATATTATTTTTACGAATGACGTTTCTAAAATCCATAATGTAACCTGTTATCTACTACTCATAAAATATCGGAACACCATAAGGCATCCCGATGATTTATCACTTCAAAGGTTTAAAGGCTTTTAATCAAAATTAATTCGACGTGATTCCTCAGTCTTAATGGTTTCTTCATCAAGACGCCAATATTCCTTTGAAATTTTTAAGCTAGGAATAATGCCAACAATGAGTGCCGCAGGCATAGAAGCGATATACGCATTATAAGTTTCTAATGAACGGTTATAACCACGTTTAGCAAATGACAATTTATTTTCTGAAGAAACGATTTCTTCTTGTAAATTTGCCATAATTGCATCGGATTTTAGCTCAGGATAAGCTTCCACCGCGACATTAATTGCCCCACTTGTTACCATTTTTGATAACGCATCTTCGGCTTCACGGGCTTTATCCCCAGTCGCCGTTTGTGCTTGCGTCCGTAGCTCAGTAATTTTACTGAACACCTCGCTTTCATGGCTTAAATATTTTTTAACTGTTGCCAATAAGCTATCAAATACTTTTCCACGACGATCTAATTGAACTGAAATTTCTGTTTCACTCGAAATAACAGCTTCTCGCAATGCGACGATACGGTTATAAAAATAAATAACGATCAGCACCACGACAACAATAAAAATTAAAAATTTCATAGTCACCTTTTCGGGTTGCCCGTAGAAAGAAAACTGATTAAATAAAAGATGTGGTTATTCTACGCGAACATGACTCAATAAAGAAATGTTCCGCAAACAATTCAGAAAAATAGAAGGTTAAAAAAACACGTTTAGTAAAGAAAAGTATCAACAATAAATAAGGCTATCTAGTGATAAACTAAATAGCCTTTTTTCTCTATAACCGATTAAACGGCGCGGAAAGAAATCTCTGTTGGGATTTTATCCCCTTCCCAATACATCAAAGCTGAAATACCCGAAGCAATTTCACGGTAGATATCTGCAAATTCACCTTCAGGATCACGCATAACAGTAGGCTGGCCACGGTCAAGGTCTTCACGTAAAGAAATATGCAGAGGAACCTGCCCCAATAATTTAGTATGGTATTTTTCGGCTAATTTCTCAGCACCACCAGTACCGAAAATTGGCTCAACATGGCCACAATTACTGCAAATATGTGCGCTCATATTTTCAACAACACCCAGCACTGGGACATTGACTTTCTTAAACATCACAATGCCTTTCATGGCATCGACCAAGGCGATATCTTGTGGAGTCGTCACCACAACAGCACCGGTTACTGGGATATTTTGAGAAAGTGTTAGCTGGATATCACCTGTTCCCGGTGGCATATCGATAACTAAGTAATCCAAATCAGGCCATAACGTATCTTGCAACATTTGCATCAACGCTTTGCTTGCCATTGGGCCACGCCAGACCATCGCGTTATCATCAGTCACTAAGTAACCGATTGAGTTTGTCGCCAAGCCATACGCCATAATTGGCGCCATGTGCTGACCATCTGGGGAGGTTGGGCGCTCTAAAGTTGTGCCTAACATATTTGGAATTGATGGGCCGTAAATATCCGCATCAAGGATCCCCACTTTCGCCCCTTCTTGTGCCAGTGCTAGCGCTAAGTTCACAGAAGTACTGGATTTACCAACACCACCTTTACCCGAACTGACGGCTAAGATATTACGAACACCATTAATACCCGGCAAATCATTTGCACGTTTTAATGTGGTGATGTCATGGCGCAGTTTCCATTCAACAGCATGAGCCCCTGTTTGTTGCTTTAATTCAGCAGTTTTTTCGCTAATTAAAGTTTGAAACGGCCCTTTCCAAACGAATGGCATAACTAATTCGACATGCAGCACATTGTCCAACATTGCACAATGATGTAACGCTTTGATAGAAATCAAATTACGTTGCAGTGTTGGGTGTGTAAATGAAGCCAAAACTTTGGAGACTTGTTCAGTCAGCAGTTCTGGTTTGTTCTGCTCGGGGGATTTATCGTTCATCCCGGCTCCTTTATTTATATTTTTGAACTATGTATATCCTAGAATAAGTTACAGAAAATTGGGCGGATATACTTTGACTGAGATTAATCATAACAGAGAACAGGAAGAAAGTTATTATATCGAGATAGGAAAAGCCACGAAGAGGTAAAAATTCTTTTTCAAACAAATTTCCAATTAATATTTTATACCCCTAGCAGCGATGGTTTTGATCGGTTAACATCAAAGACCCTTTTCAAATAATGGAAGTAAGAAAGTTACTATGTCTCAAGTCGCGAATAAATTACTGGTAACCTGTGCGTTACCCTATGCTAACGGTTCAATCCATCTTGGTCATATCCTGGAACACATTCAGGCTGATATTTGGGTCCGTTATCAGCGAATGCGCGGCAAAGAGGTTCACTTTATCTGTGCCGATGACGCGCACGGAACTCCAATCATGCTTAAAGCTCAACAACTTGGCGTAACGCCAGAAGAGATGATTGCGGCAGTGAACCAAGAGCATCAGAACGATTTTGCTGGTTTCGCCATTAGTTATGATAACTACCACTCCACACACAGTGAAGAAAACAAAGTTTTATCAGAGCTGATTTACGGGAAACTAAAAAATAACGGTTTTATTAAGAACCGTACTATTTCACAGCTTTTCGACCCAGAAAAAGGCATGTTCTTACCGGATCGCTTCGTTAAAGGCACTTGTCCAAAATGTAAAGCCGAAGACCAATATGGTGATAACTGTGAAGTCTGTAGCGCAACCTATAGCCCAACAGAACTGATTAACCCACGTTCAGTGATTTCTGGCGCTACACCTGTAATGCGTGATTCAGAACACTTTTTCTTTGATCTTCCTGCATTTAGCGACATGCTTCAAGCGTGGACTCGCTCAGGCGCATTACAAGAACAAGTCGCCAACAAAATGCAAGAATGGTTCGAATCAGGCCTACAACAATGGGATATTACCCGTGATGCACCTTATTTCGGTTTTGAAATTCCAGATGCACCGGGTAAATATTTCTATGTTTGGTTAGATGCGCCTATCGGTTACATGGGCTCCTTTAAAAACCTGTGTGACAAACGCGGCGATCTTGATTTTGATGAGTTTTGGAATAAAAATTCGAAAACCGACCTTTACCACTTCATTGGTAAAGATATCGTCTATTTCCACAGCCTGTTTTGGCCTGCTATGTTAGAAGGTAGCCAGTATCGTAAACCAACAAACCTGTTTGTTCATGGCTATGTCACGGTTAACGGGGCAAAAATGTCTAAATCGCGCGGAACATTTATTACTGCGCGTTCGTATTTAGATCATTTAGATGCTGACTGCTTGCGCTATTACTATGCAGCAAAACTGTCTTCGCGTATTGATGACATCGATTTTAATTTGGAAGATTTCGTCCAGCGCGTCAACAGCGACATCGTCAATAAAGTGGTTAACTTGGCATCACGTAATGCGGGCTTTATTGCTAAACGCTTTGATGGCAAATTATCAGCAAACCTTGCTGAGCCAGAGTTATACCAACAATTTGTTGATGCCGCTAAAGTTATCGGTGAGGATTATAACAACCGTGAATATAACAAAGCGATCCGTGAAATCATGGCATTAGCCGATATCGCAAACCGCTATGTTGATGAAAAAGCACCTTGGGTTGTCGCCAAACAAGAAGGTAAAGATCAAGAACTGCAAGATATTTGCTCGATGGGCATCAACTTATTCCGCGTTCTGATGACGTACCTGAAACCTGTTTTACCAGGCCTTACTAAGCGTGCTGAAGCCTTCTTAAATAGTGAATTATCATGGGATGCGATTAACACCCCATTACTGAACCACAGCGTCGCACCGTTCAAAGCGCTATTTAACCGCATTGAAATGGCAAAAGTTGATGCAATGGTTGAAGCCTCAAAAGAGAGCATCAAACCCGTTCAGCAACTTACGGGGCCACTTGCCGATGACCCAATTCAAGAAACCATCACTTTTGATGATTTTGCGAAAATTGACCTGCGAATTGCGTTAATCAAGCAAGCTGATTTTGTTGAAGGCTCAGACAAGCTACTGAAATTGCAATTGGATATCGGTGGTGAAACGCGCCAAGTATTTTCTGGTATTCGCTCCGCTTATCCAGACCCTAAAGCTTTAGAAGGCCGTTTAACGGTGATGGTTGCCAACCTTGCGCCACGTAAAATGCGTTTCGGTGTTTCTGAAGGCATGGTAATGGCAGCAGGTCCTGGCGGTAAAGATATCTTCTTACTCAGCCCAGACAGTGGTGCACAACCCGGTATGCAAGTTAAATAACCCATACTTGCTCTAGTCTGTTATTCATCAAAAGTGGGAAGCTAAATACTTCCCACTTTTTTATTGGCTTTTTATTGTGATCGGTAGCACAATAATAAAGTTAATTGTATGATGAATAGATATTACATTACAGGACCAGTCTCATGTCATTTAAACAGGTACTGATAACGGGATGGCAATATTTGCGAGCTTTCGCAATACTCTACCTTTGCCTGATTATTGGAAACCTTATCTCAACACTACTTCCATTCTCCATCCCTGGCAGCATTGTCGGCATGTTAATTTTATTCATATTGCTTGCGTTACAAATTATCCCCGCGAAGTGGGCACAACCCGGTTGCAGCATTTTGTTGAAAAATATGACCATCCTGTTTGTTCCTATTGGTGTTGGCATAATGAATTACTATGAATTACTCAGCCAACAAATGGTTCCTATCATCGTTTCCTGTGTAGTTAGTACCTTAATCGTTATGGTGGTTGTCGCCATCAGTTCCAACTATATTCATAAGGAACGCCCTGTCGTTGGGGCTCAACCTGATGACGTTCCTTTACCCCCCGAAGACCCAATTTCTTCGGTCATTAATAATGATAAAACTAAGGGGAATGAATAATGTTAGAACATATTTGGTGGTCATTACCGCTGACCATTGTGGTGTTTTATTTAGCGCGTAAGTTGTCGACCACATTTAAGTTACCGATTTTAAACCCACTATTAATTACTATTGCGGTATTGATTGCACTACTAGTGATCACGAATACCTCTTATGAGCACTATTTTGCAGGTAGCAAAATACTCAATGATTTACTACAACCCGCAGTCGTTGCGCTCGCTTTTCCACTTTACGAACAAATGCACCAAATTCGTGCCCAGTGGAAATCTTTATTAAGCATTTGTTTTGCAGGTAGTTTAGTGGCCATGTTCAGCGGTGCTGCCATCGCACTATGGTTGGGGGCAACCCCAGATATCGCGGGTTCTATTTTACCTAAATCAGTAACTACTCCTATTGCGATGGCTGTCGCTGATTCTGTTGGTGGGATCCCTGCGATTAGTGCCGCTTGCGTGTTGTTTGTTGGGATCTTAGGCGCCATGTTTGGCCATAGCTTATTTGATGTGCTACGTGTACGAACCCACGCCTCAAGAGGGCTCGCGATGGGAACCGCTTCCCACGCCCTAGGTACTGCCCGCTGTGCCGAAGTGAATTACATTGAAGGTGCTTATAGCTCTCTTGCATTAATGACCTGTGGGGTTATCACCTCGCTTATTGCCCCGTTTATATTCCCTGTCATTTTACATCTTTTTAGCTAAGCTTAATTCATTAAACCAATAACCAAATATATGGGTAAGAGGAGTTCAATAGCCTCTTGCTCATACGCACACTGATAAAATATGAGATATATCTCACAACAAAAGAATATGTTTCACGTATTACATCCAAAATGGTGACAATTATCACACATAGTTCTACGTATTATTGAATAGAATAAAAACAATTAAATAGGGAGAGTAACTCATGCATTCAAGATTTAAGGCCGCTTGGGCCGAGCTTCCAGAAAAGTTACAGTCAGTACTTAGACCTATCATTGATAAATCTGATTTTCAAGGCATGTTAAAGGCGGAACAAGTTGAACAGATTAAAGCTGAAACAAGTGTAGACGACGCTGAGTTAGCCTTTGCATTATTGCCTTTCGCTGCTGCCTATGCCCTCACTCCTATTTCCCATTTTAACGTGGGTGCAATCGCACGTGGAGCAAGTGGTAACTTGTATTTTGGTGCCAATATGGAATTTAGCCATGTATCAATGGGCCAAGTGATCCATGCAGAACAGTGTGCGGTGACACACTCTTGGATGAAAGGTGAAACGCAGGTTACCTCAATTACTGTAAATTACACACCTTGTGGCCACTGCCGCCAATTTATGAATGAATTACGTGAAGGTGGTAAAATTATGGTGAATTTACCAGGTCGCACACCTGCGGTACTACACCACTATTTACCCGACTCATTTGGGCCGTCTGACCTCAATATTACCACTTTACTGCTAGACCCTGTTGACCATGGCTATAAAAACCAAAGCCGTGACCGGTTATTAAGTGCAGCAATTGAGGCTGCAAACCAATCCCATGCACCTTATAGCCAATCCCATTCGGGTATTGCGTTACAGTTAAAAGATGGCTCACTGTTTACAGGCCGCTACGCAGAAAATGCCGCATTCAACCCAAGTTTACCACCACTGCAAGCCGCTTTAATTATGATTAACCTTGCAGGTAAAGATATTCACGCCATCGACCAAGCTAAGTTTGTTGAAAAGCAAGATGCCATTATCAAACATTGGTATGTTACCGAAAATACATTACAGGCATTGGGTTGCCAAAATATTGAATTAGCTTATTTGGATTAATTTTATATTTATTTAAATATAACGGTTATTGCTGGGAGCTTGAATAAACAGCAATAACCGTATAGTTGCTATTAGAACTTTAATCTTGTTCACAAAACCATTTACCTGCAAAGTGGCCATCCATAATAGAACTCACTAGTGTTGATTAATATATGCTCTAGTAAGTGAATTCATTAAACAATTTTTCTGTTTCATTTATCGTCTCTTCTAATGTAATAACTAAAGGGATCTTTCGCATTTTCTCTAGCCAAGCTTGGCTTTGTTGCTGTTTTATCGATGCAGATTGCGCGGCTTCTTCTTTCATGCCTAGCCAAATGCTAGCAAATAACGCTGATTCACCATTAAGTGATTTATTAGAAAAGCTATTTAATAGTTTCCCTATAATTTTATTCTGTTTATCTATAGATAATACTTCAAATACATCTTTAAATAACCAACCTTCATAAGGAATTCCTGAATTTAACATCGCTTCTTTTTTTATTTTAATAAATTCTTGATGCGTAATATCACCAATTGGAATGTTATCACTTTCTTTCCGATTTTTCATAATTCGTCCATATGCTAATTTTACTTCTTTTTGATACCGACTCCGTTTTTCACTGGTAAATGACTCACCCCGTGCCTTCATATGATTATTTAAAAATTCTTTTTCTAGATAAATAAAATAATTTATTTTATTATAAGTAGACTTTTTAAATATTAATTAAAACTAAAAGATCCTCCAGAAGAATAACCACTATAACTAAATTCAGGTATACTTGGCATTGAGGGTATTGAGTATTTATCATCAAATGAGTCCATTGAATTATTCATTGATGACATATTATCTCTTAAATTATCAATCATATTTTCAAAATGAGGGTTATTTCTTATGGTATCTGTAGGGAAGTCTTTAAATCCTGGCGTTCCCGGAAGAACAACACTTGGGCGTTCTAGATAATAATTTGTTGGTGTTTCATTATCCTTAAACCTATCAAGTAGGTTTGTTGTACGAGGTGCTAATTGTCTATTCGGTTCGGCTTTTGGATAAGAGCTTTCCAATATTGATTTATCAACCATATTATGTGAATACTTAATTGGAGGTGTTGACTTGTTGTTTATTGATGGCATATTTCCCCTTAAATCATCAATCATACGGTCATAATGAGCAACATCTGGTTGATAATTAACTGATGGTGAATCAAATAAGCCTGCTTCTGGTAATATATAATCAGGTCTTTCTAAATAATATTCAGATAATAAATTTTTATGTGTAAATTCCGTTTGACCACGCCAATCTGTTTGTACTTGAAATGGTTCTAAATGTTGTGAAGGATAATCCCAAAATGAAAAACGCTCTGTTCCTCTATCGATTAAAGGGTTTCCTGTATTATAAATAATTGTATTTATTCTATCCATATTATCTTCTTCTATATGAGATATAATATTTTGATAAGATTTTTTGGCTGTAACCACCACGCCATCTACTACATTATCAATATCCAGAACTCGTTTAGTCCAACTATGTATTTTAGGCTGCATATGCGCTGGAGCTTCATATAATGCTCTAGACATTATATCTTTAGTATTTATACATTAATAATGTTTCACTTTCTATATCACCTACAGAATTTAAAGCTCTCTGCCAATAACTCTCTCTTTGTTCTCTAGGTAACACAAAAAATACAGGTTCTAAAGTCCATGCATCAGAAGGAAGATTATAATAAGAAAATACACTACTATGAAATAATTTAGCCTCTATGTGATTTATATCACCATAGATTACATCCTTTCCATCATCAAATCTATTTTTTAGGGTTTGAACATAAGCTATTGCCATATCATAGCGAATACGCTAAATTATAAACTCATCTTGCACTCCAATATGCTCTAAAATAGCTTCATCTAAATAATTAAGCGCAAAAGCACCTGAAAGAGAATCACCTTTAACCACACTATTAGCTAATTTAGCATATCGGTCTCCTTTACTTTCCAAATATTCATACATCAACTTTGGTTCTTTGGTTACGTATAAAATTTTAATTGCATTAGAAACATCACTACGAGTTAACTTTAAATCACCCTTTCTAATTTCTTGATTTCTCATATCATCTCCTAATTTTTAACATGGTCGAGTAAAAAAATTCGTATTTTTTCCCTCATTATATTGCTATTAGATAATTCTTTAGCATCAAAATAAAATTTAACCTTAGTTCCTATTTCTGGAATCAAAAAATATTGAAAACACTTATGATACTTCTCATCAATTGGTAACCATTCACACTCAATTAAAAAAATCACTTCATTATTAATTTCCTTCCAATAATATCCTTTTTTATTAAAATACATATCATCTTTATGACCAATACTTCTCCGTATTGTCACAGTCACTTCAGTAAAATAAAGATCCAACTCTTCATCATAATATAACTCCCCCTTTCTTTTGAGGTACCCCATATCTAAATACACGTGTTTTCTATAACTCAAATATTTTTCAGGGTTTCCTTTTAATGGTTCAGCATAAACCTCTATAATTTTAACATCATTACTTACCTCATTAGATGGTTTCAAATCAGACCAAGACATTCGCATTGGCAGCACTCTAAAATTAGCCTCACACCCTTTTTTATTTTCAAGAAACCTTGGGTCAAAATAGCTATACCCTTCATATTCAGCAAATGGAAAAACATACTCGCCAGGAACTTCTATAATATTCTTATTAAACTGCCCACAGACAAAACCGGGGCGATTATCAGCGAAACTATTTATGGAAATCAATAACACAAGACAATTAACTGTAAATTTAATTAGATAATTAATTATCATTTCAAATTTCATACTTGCACCTGTTGAAATAAATCAATATATTTTAAATTATAAAAACATCCTCACTAGGTATACTTGAAAAATTTTCTTCGCCCATAGAATTTGCAAATTTACTTTCTAATAAAATAACATTTAAACTTGCGATATCATTATAATTAATTGAAAAACTAGCCATATCTTTACTCATAATATTCATCCTTAATAAAACCGAAGACAAAAACCTTAGCTTCATTCATTATATCTCTCCATTGATTATACTTATCAAAACTAAATTTAATCTCTGCAAGTATACCTATTTCTGATATTGAAAAAATCATATTACAACTTGAATATTTATTTTCCAATGGTAGCCATAAGCATTCTAAGATAGCAATAATTTCATTTTCATTTTCGAACCAAAAAAAAGTTCTTTTCTTTTGAGTTCTTTTTCCACTATATAGTTTTTCAGATACATTATATTCATCAAAATAGTCAACATATTGAAGTTCGGAATCATCGTCATAAAATATTTGACTTCGCTTTCCTAAATATGATGCATTAAGATAATTTTTCATTTTTTGTGTTAATGAATAATCTTTCTCTCTAATTGGTCTCAATATAATTCTTATCGTTTTTTCATCTATTTCAAGATGAAATTTTTTTTGGGGATCAACACTTGTCATATAAGGCCAATGCGTTATTAATGTTAACTCTCTAAAATTAGCATCACATCCTTCTTTATTTTCAATAAACCTTGGATCAAAATAGCTATACCCTTCATATTCAGCAAATGGAAAAGCATACTTGTCAGGAACTTCTATAACCGTTCCGTTAAACTGCCCACAGACAAAACCGGGACGATTATCAGCGTAACTATTTATTGAGATTAATAGCATAAGACAATTAACTGTAAATTTAATTAGATAACTAATTATTAGTTCAAATCTCATACTTACACCTATTAAAATAAACTAATCATACATAAGCTCTGGATTTTTACTAACTATTAAAATTCGGGTAACATTAGATAAATCTATTGATATTAATTCTAAGTCTCCCTGCCTACGATCACGACCATTCATATTTTTAGCCCCTAATTTTTAATATATTCAGATAAAAATAGCCTTACCTTGTCTTGAATAGCTTCCCAATTAACAAGATTTGAAAATTCAAATGAAACACTATATTTAAGACCAAACTCAGGCATTAATGATAATAATTTACAATGCCGATAACTATCATCTAACTGTCTCCATGAACATTCCATTAAAATATTGACTTCATCATTATCTTCATCCCAATAGTAACCATACTTTATAATATTGACATGCACTTTATTTCCATTAATATGTTTAGACTCAATAAAAACCTCATTAAAATACAACTCTAGTTCTTCATCATAATATAGTTCACCTTTCCTTTTAATACTCCCCATATTTAAATATATATCTTTCTTATGACTAAAATACTTTTCAGGATCACTATTTAATGGCTCAACATAGACTTCTATCATTCTAACATCATGACTGACTTCACTAAATGGTTTTAAGTCTGGCCATGACATCCTCATTGGCAGAATTCTAAAATTAGCCTCACACCCTTTTTTGTTTTCAACAAACCTTGGGTCAAAATAGCTATATCCTTCATATTCAGCAAATGGAAAAACATACTTACTAGGAACTTCGATAATATTCCTATTAAACTGTCCACAAACAAAACCGGGGCGGTTCTCGCCATTAACAATGCAGGAAAATAATAATAACGGTAGAATTAAACAAAAATATAATTTCATAATAATTGACACCTTAATACTTATATAACATTTAGTTTTCAAACTTATTTAAATGAAAACTATGATTTAGCAGAAGCTAATGTTTTACTCATACGTTCATACCATTTATTAATAATGATCTTCTGTTTTTTAGTGGCCTTCTTTTCCTTTTCTAACATCACTTTCATCAAGCTGTATATTACCGATAATTCATGGCCACGGTCTCCGGAAGCTGCCATAATTTTTTGCCAATAAAATTCTTTTTCTTTTTCATCTAATACAGAAAATACCACACCTAAAACCCAAGCTTCTTCGGGTATTTTATTACGTAACATGACCAGATAGTGTATTTCATCTGCTTCTTTATAAGTCATATCATGAGAGACTTTTTCACCTGTACTCTGTTTCTTCGCTTTTCGCTTCAATACTTGAAGCATTTCTAATGCATGGTCATAATTTATTTTGTCTATCAATGTTTTATTAATTGTTTTGTTTTTTTCTTTCATCACCAAATAAAAATAATCTGTTATAACTCGACCAAAAATTGATGAACCATATTTGTTTTCATAGAAATAGCTGTCAATATTCCTTAGTGTTTCGATTGGGTTATAGTCTGCTCTTGAATG
Organism: Providencia sp. PROV109; assembly: GCF_033681625.1. Taxonomy (NCBI): domain Bacteria; kingdom Pseudomonadati; phylum Pseudomonadota; class Gammaproteobacteria; order Enterobacterales; family Morganellaceae; genus Providencia; species Providencia sp. PROV109. Next base: position 1,562,167 of record NZ_CP096320.1, on the reverse strand, counting down.
ATTCATTCCTCCTAGAAATGCCATAATAAGTAATATATAAATACGCTTATTTCTTAACACCCCATTAATTAAATTCATAAAACTCCTTAGTGAAAAATGAAATATAAAATAAAATAAAATTCAACTTATATAAATTTAAAACTTGCAGCAATATATGATATTTAAAAATATAATTTAACTTTCAGTGAATCCGTTTTTTCTCTCTGTAACTGACTAAAAATAAGAAAAAACATGAAAAAATTGAACCCGCAGCAAAGCTAAACTAACGTTTGAAAACGTAAAAATAACGATGAGACATTCATTATTTGCCTAAGCGTGATCTACCTACCGTAATGCGTATGCCGTTATCGGCTTTCATTCCCTTCCGCGCATAAACTCCTTATCATATGCACAATATTTTTCAGTAAATTTTTTAACGCTTTTTTATCATTATTTACTGTACATATTTGCTGTTTAGCTTAGGATCTACCCTGACTTTGTTGATTAATCGTCCGAAGAGTGATATTTCATGGAACATGAGTACGAAACAAAACGCCCTCTCTATATACCCTACGCTGGCCCAATTTTGCTTGAATTCCCTTTGCTGAATAAAGGAAGCGCCTTCACCGAAGAAGAGCGTGCAAATTTTAACTTGCATGGTTTACTTCCTGAACAAGTAGAAACCATCGAAGAACAAGTTGAACGTGCCTACCGCCAATTAATTGATTTTAAATCAGATATTGATAAACACATTTATCTGCGAAATATTCAAGACACCAACGAAACCTTATTTTATCGCCTTATCGATGCTCACCTCACTGAAGTAATGCCTATTATCTATACCCCAACCGTGGGTGAAGCTTGTGAGCATTTCTCTGACATTTATCGTCGTGCACGTGGTTTATTTATTTCTTATCCAAATCGTGAATACATCGACGACATGCTACAAAACGCCACCAAACAAAATGTGAAAGTGATTGTTGTTACTGATGGCGAACGTATTTTAGGCCTTGGTGACCAAGGTATCGGTGGTATGGGCATCCCAATTGGGAAACTCTCTCTCTATACCGCGTGCGGGGGTATCAGCCCTGCTTATACCTTACCTATTGTTATTGACGTAGGAACCAACAACCCACAGCGTCTGAATGACCCTCTGTATATGGGATGGCGTCACCCACGTATTACGGGTGATGAATACAACGAGTTCCTTGATGAATTTGTTCAGGCAGTTAAACGCCGCTGGCCAAATGTATTATTACAATTTGAAGATTTCGCTCAGAAAAATGCGATGCCTTTATTAACCCGTTACCGTGATGAGCTATGCTGTTTCAATGATGATATTCAAGGCACCGCATCGGTTGCATTAGGTAGCTTAATTGCCGCCAGCCATGCCGCAGGCAGTAAGCTAAGCGACCAACGCGTGACTTTCTTGGGTGCAGGCTCAGCAGGCTGCGGTATTGCAGAACAAATCATCGCCCAGATGAAATCCGAAGGCTTGAGTGACGAAGAAGCGCGTTCACGTATTTATATGGTTGACCGCTTTGGTTTATTAACCGATAAACTACCTAACTTACTCGATTTCCAAGCCAAATTAACCCAAAACAGTGGGAATTTAACCGACTGGGATGTTAACAGTGACTCAATTTCACTGTTAGATGTGGTACGCAATGCCAAACCAACCATATTGATTGGTGTGTCTGGCCAAGCTGGATTATTCACAGAAGAAATCATTAAAGAGATGCATAAGCACTGTGAACGTCCTATCGTGATGCCGTTATCTAACCCAACATCACGCGTCGAAGCTCGCCCTGAAGACATTATCAATTGGACTGATGGCAAGGCCTTAGTCGCAACAGGAAGTCCATTTAGCCCTGTATCTTACAAAGACCAAGTGTTCCCAATTGCACAATGTAACAACTCCTATATCTTCCCGGGTATCGGTCTTGGTGTGATTGCCTCTGGTGCTAAACGCGTTACTGATGGCATGTTGATGGCCGCCAGCCGTGCGCTTGCCAGCTGTTCACCACTTGCCAAAAATGGTGAAGGTGCGCTATTACCTCTACTGTCTGATATTCAAGATGTATCTCGCATTATTGCTAAACAAGTGGCAAAAGAAGCACAGATCCAAGGTGTAGCAACGGTCACCTCTGATAGCGCATTGGATGAAGCCATTGAGCGTAATTTCTGGAAACCAGAGTACCGTACCTATAAACGGACCTCGTTTTAATTTGTCATAACGGTATTGATTGAAAGGGGCTCTTTAGAGCTCCTTTTTTGTTTTTTATAGATCCGAAAAAACGAATGTCTGTTTTCTCAGATAATGATAAATTGCGCTAAACAAATCACTTATTTAAGATAACGGCCATGACTGATTAATAGGATATTGACATGACTGGCGACCTCAATGCTGCTATTCCACAGAAACCTAAGTTTTCCCTATGGGCAATAGCCCTAACGCTTTTTATTGCGGTGCTGAATATTGTTGTTTATTTTTACCAGCTCAATTATGCCGCCCCACTCGATTCCCAAGAAAATAACTTATTATTATTTGGTGCCAATGTTTACCAACTTTCATTAACGGGGGATTGGTGGCGTTATCCAGTCAGTATGGTATTGCACTCAGGTGGTATGCACCTTGCTTTAAATACATTGGCCTTGTTTGTTATTGGGATTGAATGCGAACGCACCTATGGAAAATTTAGGATGCTCGCAATATACCTATTTTCAGGTATTGGCGCGGCATTTTTTAGCGCTTATTGGCAATACAGTGAAGCCATTAACGCCGCAGCAAACCGCGCGTCAATGAATGCATGGAATAGTTTATATTTACCTGATAACACGGTATATATTACCGTTGGTATTGGCGCATCTGGAGCCATTATGGGGTTAGCTGCCGCTTCCGTAATTTATTTATTAAAAGGGATAAATAACCCAAACCTCTCTCTTGAAGAGCGCAACCAATTAAAACGCCCGCTATATAATATTATTGGAATGATTGCGCTAACTCTCATCAATGGTTTGCAGTCAGGTATTGATAACGCTGCTCATATTGGTGGAGCAGTACTTGGCGCTGTTATTAGTGGCGCTTTTGTACTTGCGCCCCAAGCAACCGTCCGGACAAAACTACTCTCTAGCGGTGTCATTGTACTTATAGCTGCCGCCTTACTGGCCATAACACTAAGCCAGTTTTCTTCCCTACAAGACGAAGACCTGAACTATGAGCGCCAGTTTATTTACCAAGAAATGGCAAAAGAACTTAATCAGCGATAAAAATACCGTTTTTTCGTAAGAGATTAGTCCTATTATTGATACCGTCAATAATAGGACGCGTAAATCTAGAAAGTGAATAAATTCATTGTCATCATTACTGCACTACAGATAATTAATAACAATGTAATGTATTGGAAAGTACGTTCAGATAAACGGACCAGTAAATATTTAGCTAATGGCATCACAATCAATGCCCCTGCACACAATATCAGCGCCAGTTTTAAATCCGTATAGCCATCTTGCGCATAAGCTAAAGCAGAGGAACCAGACAACACGGTTGTTACAAAAATCGATGTACCAATTGCTTGCTTAATATTCAGTTGCATATAGCGCAGCAACATAGGGAGAACAACCACCCCACCACCAACTCCAGTTGCACCAAGTACAACACCCGCTAGGATAGCCGGCACAGCCATGGATTTTAGCTGATCCCCTTTTGCCGCTTCTTGCTTGATAATCGAAACAAAAAACATTCGCTGAACAAATAAATATAGCGAAAAAATAATGGCAGCAGCCACTAACAGGTTAATACCCCACTCGACTTGTTTTTCATACCCCGGTAATCCCCCCAACCATGTAACAAACAGACTTGAGAGAAATGTGCTCGGCAACATAATCGCTAATACAATCATAGCGCCTTTAAAGGGGATATTGCCTAATCGAAAATGCATATAAGAAGAAGAAACCTTCATTAGCATCGAAAGGAAATTGGCAGTGGCTACTGCTGCTAGTGCATTTAGCCCCAAAAAATAGGTCAGTATCGGTAAGACAATCACACCACCACCAACACCCGTTGTGCTGATAATCAGCCCAATAAGTGCGCCTATCGCTAACTCCGTTACAATCATTAACTCTTGCCTTGTATCAGTGCTCGTCGCCCTTTTTGTAATGCTTCATTTGCATCACTATCTGCTAACGTGAGGTATTTAAAAAATAATGTATCGAAAGTAATCATCTGTAACACTTGGGGGGTGATGATGCCTAATTGGGAATGTTGCTCATCATAAAAATAAGGCAAGGCGAAGTCCGCTAACTTTATCGCTTCATCTTGACCAAAACGTGTCAGTGCGACTGTCGGGCAACCTGTTTCTTTTGCAGCACGAAGCATACTATTGATTTCTTGAGTATTTCCACGCGCCGTTACTGCAATAGCTAGGTCTTCCGGCCCCAAATTTGCCGAGTAACTTAGCTGAACATGCAAATCATAACTAAACAGTGCGTGTTTATTAATGCGAATTAATTTATGGAAAATATCACTGGCAACAATGGCTGAAGACCCGACACCAAACAGCACGATACGTTTGGCCTGAAACATTTTTTGCGCGATGGTATCTACGACAGAGGGCTCAAGTAAATCCAGTGATTTTTCAATAGCCGAAATAAACATTTGCCCTGTTTTGGCGATAATCTGAGAGGTATCATCGTGACAACTCAGATTACCGTATAAACTTTCTGCTTTGTGTTGCTTCTCATCCGACAAATAATCAACTTTAAATTCAGGATAGCCACGGTACCCCATTTGGCGTGAAAAGCGGATAACAGATGCACTACTGACCCCAGCCGCCTGAGCCAATTCCGCTGCATTCATTGCGATAAGACTTTCGCGATTATCAAGCAAAAATGTGGCAATACGTTGTTCTGTGCCTTTACCTCGTGTCTGCAAGCTTTCCAGTTTTACCGTCAGTGTCGACATGGCTTTTCCTTCTAATTATTTTTCTGGATCAGTGAAGCCTATTATCATACTGGCAATGAACCCGACAATCCATGCACCTGCAACAGCAATTAAGAAATCCAATATTTGGCCATCACCCACTAATGGAATTAGCGATAACCCTGCTGTTCCAAAAGGAATGATGATCCCGACATGAAAGAACGCCATTAATGCCCCACCAGCTGCGCCGCCAATGCAACCTGCGATGAATGGTTTACCTAATGGTAATGACACACCAAATAAAAGCGGTTCACCGACACCAAAAATACCCACAGGTAACGCACCGACTAAGGTTTTCTTCAAGCGTTGGTTTTTGGTTTTTAAATAAACCCAGAAACACGAACCCACTTGCCCCATTCCCCCCATAGCTAAAATTGGGAACAAGTAATTCAGACCAAAAGTTTGTAAAATTTCAGCGTGAATTGGGATCAAACCTTGATGTAAACCCGTTAGTAATAAGAATAAGAAACTCCCCCCCAAGATACCGCCAGTCGCCACGGCACCACCGCCACTATTTAATAAAGCGACAGAAACACCTTGAGCCAAAATTTGGTTTAAGTAATGTCCTGCGGGTTGGAACACCACAATTGCGACCATCGCAGAGACTAAAATGGTCACAAATGGCGTCACGATAAGGTCTAAGCTTTCTTTAATAATGCTCCTAAACCACACTTCAAATTTAGAAGAGAAAACGACCACCATGAGCACTGCAAAAATACCCCCGCTACCCGGGACTAATTTCGAACCAAATAAGGTGATATCCGCTAACCCCGGCATCGAAAGTAACCCAGCCATGACCGCACCAATTGAGGTAGATGCACCAAGCTCTTTCGCGGTATTCACCCCAATCATAATTGAAAGATAAACAAAGACTGCGCTACCAATCAATTTTAATAACTTAAATAACTCAGGGAATTGGTCGACAACCCCCGGAGCAACCAAGCGGACGATATTGATTAGCCCCATAATTAGACCACAACCAATCAACGCTGGAATAGTAGGAACAAATATAGCGGCTAACGTATTCAACGTACGGCGAATGGAAAACGCTTTTTTCTCCGCCGGTGCTGCATTTTCTGATGTCGTAGAGGTGCTACCTTGCATACGTTTGTTCATCACCGAAAAAACTTTCGCTGCGGTTCCCATCCCAACAATCACTTGTTGCTGTTCACCATTAAAAATAACACCTTTTACGCCCTCAATTTGTTTCAAGGACTCAGCATCAAATTTACTGTTATCTTTTAAAACTAAACGGATACGCGTCATACAATGAGTTAATGTTGCCACGTTCTCAAAGCCGCCCGCATATTTTTCTATTTCTCTGGCGAGTACTTCCAGATGTTCTATCTTATTAGCCATATGATCCCCCTGATGTTGACTGAGCCAATAACCCTGCTCTTCAACATGCTATCCCATTACTTAACGGTAATTGCTAACATGCTATCCAAGGTGGTATTTGGATGTTGTTGAACGATATCCGTCGCTTGCTGTGCATTAATTTGTAGCTCATGCATTAAAATTGCGCGTCGTGGATGATAATCCACTTGCGCTAATAACCCTGCCGCGGTGTGTTCATCAATACCGCAGACTTCACTCACAATCCGTTCTGCGCGGCGCAGTAATTTGATATTACTGGCAACAACATCAACCATTAAATTAGTATGAATACGGCCTAGTCTCCCCATCACACAAGTACTTAGCATGCCTAAAATCATTTTTTGCGCAGTACCACTTTTCATACGAGTCGAACCCGATAACACTTCAGGGCCAACATCGGGGGCAATTGCCAATTTTGCTACGTCACTTAATAACCCTCTTCCTCGCGTGGTGATAGCCACCGTTAACGCACCGATTTCATTAGCGTATTCAATACCCGCTAAGGTAAATGGTGTACGTCCACTCGCAGCAATGCCCACCACGACATCTTTGGCACAAAGTTGGCGTTTTTTTAGCTCAGCAATCGCTGATTCTGCTGAATCCTCAATATTTTCAACCGCTTTTAGCATTGCATCTTGGCCACCCGCAATAATCGATTGCACCATTTCAGGTGAAGTACCAAATGTGGGTGGACATTCTGCACTATCTAATACGGCTAACCTACCGCTAGTCCCCGCGCCAATGTAAAACAAACGTCCACCTTGCTTTAAGCACTCAGCAACAGCGTCAACCACTTGAGCAATCGCAGGTAGAACAGCCTGAATGGCACCTGCAACCGTGCTATCAGCTTGGTTAATGACGTTCACCATCGATAGCGTATCCAAACGTGAAAACTGCTGCGTTTCCTGATTGAATTCATTGTGTAGACAGTTACTCAGAGTATTTTCGGCTAGAGACATTCAAATGCCCTCATGAAATTTAATTTCATTAAAAAATACATTAAATGAATTTTAATTTCAATTCAAATCACAGCAATTTCGTACCACTTAATTGCGGGTTATGATCTTACTCACAATAATAGGTTTGTATTGAAAAATATCGGTGACAAAAGCCACCGGCGATAATGCTATTTTACGAACTTACAGGTTCCGAAGGCTGATGGGATGTGAAAATCAGGTTTAACGGAATCAGGTTTGATCCAGCTAATCCATTTACGCACTTGCTTAGGTTCACCCGCGCTGAACTCTCCACGCAAAATGGCACACATTAGTGTCTGTTTGTCTGCGTCTTGCCATAAATCGAGTTTAGTGAATTCATCTAAATCAATTTTTCCCGTTAATACATAACCATTTGGCGTTATTTCACCCACGGTTTGTAATGTTTCCCAGTTCCAACTCGGGTCAACTTCACGGTAATAATTAGCTTTTGCATCGAAAGTACGCCCTTTCGGGTCCATTTCAGCCGTGTAATAAGGTTTTAATTCAGGGCTAGTCGCGAAAAAGAGTTCGACTCGGTCAGAATCTAACACCGCTTGGTCTTTATCTGGGTTATCACCTAACTGAATATCTTTATCATCTGCAATAAAACGGAAATATAGTGCGTCATCACTCCATAAAGCGCGAAAATCTGTTTTGGGAGCCACTTCCTTTTCCCATGGGTAAGTAAAATCGGTTAATACTTCTGCTTTTTCCCAGACTTCAGTACTTTTAGTCGCATCATTGAGTGATTTTAACTGATCGGTATGATTGATTTGGTACTCTTTTGCCGCCACACTTGCTGTAACAAGCACAGCGCTCGCGGCTAGTAATGTCGTTAATTTCATACTTTCCTCACCTATCTGATTAGAGAGCTGTTATTCACAAAAAACCGCCAAAGAAACAATATTTCATATAACATACAAAATATAGAATTAAAATTTCATAATATATAGCTTCATTCTATAAAAACTATCATGATGTGAAGCCGCTCACTCTTTAATGAGAATGTGATTTATCTTTTTCATTCAATGTCTGATTAATTTTAATTCAATTATTAGGCTTAATATTAGTCAACTTCGATTGGTATTCAGACATTGACATGACTTTACGTTACGCGACTTGCGTCACTAATTTAAGTCAAGTAGCCTAAAGACACAGGCCTATTGGGGCTGACAATTTCGGATTATGACTTTTTATTATCAAGGCTAGGACATGAGGAAACGTCTGTTTTTTGGTCTTATTATTATTGCAGGGATCGCATTTACGACCATAATGTTGCTTGATCGCTGGATAAGCTGGGATACCGCCCCCTATATCTATGAAGATGTAGAAAAATTGCCTGCACGCGATGTTGGGATGGTACTTGGCACATCCAAATATTATGCCTCTGGTGTTAATAACCTCTATTATACCTATCGCATTAAAGGCGCAGCAGAGGCATACCACAGTGGAAAAGTTAAATATTTGCTCCTCAGTGGTGATAATGGCGCTCATAATTACAATGAGCCAATCAACATGCGTAAAGATTTAATTAAAGAAGGGGTTCCAGCCTCTAAAATCGTGCTCGATTTCGCAGGTTTTAGGACATTAGACTCCGTAGTACGCACTAAAAAAGTGTTTGATACCGATAATTTTACGATTATTACCCAGCGTTTTCATTGTGAACGCGCAGTCTTTATCGCCAAACATAAAGGTATTGATGCACAATGTTTAGCAGTTCCGACACCTTCTGGGATGTATAGAGTGAGAGTGCGTGAAGTGTTTGCACGGCTAGGCGCTCTGGCGGATTTATATATCTTAAAACGGGAACCTAAATTTTTAGGTGAACAAGAATCCATCCCTGCCCCCATTAAGATGCCAGCAGGAATTAAAGGCTATCCGGCGGTTTCACCGGATGAAGTCAATAAATTGAAGTAGATATAGGTAGATGAATACTCATCTACCTATGAGGTTGTTGACAAAGCGGGATAAAAGCGTGGTTTTTCCCGCTTTGTGTTATCAGCCGAAAATCAATAAATTGATTTTCCTAGTTTATTTTCAATAACCTATTCGACTTGCCGCCAAACATAATATGTTTGTCAGCAGTCTGATAGGTAGATGAATACTCATCTACCTATCAGCTTTCTCGTTAATTTGCGCCAACACCATTCAAGTGGGCCTTGCCTGAAAAACATCAACCAATAATAAGAAAACAATAAATTTGCTCCCCAAATAATGGGAACCAAGACAAGTAATTCAACCCGCGTAAATTGACCAAAATAGCCGAATTGGTAAAACAACATGGTGCAAATTAGCGTTTGCAAAATATAATTACTTAGCGCCATCCGCCCCACATATTGCAAGCCAAGAGCGACTTTGCTGTTTGCCAGTATCGTCCAAAAGCCATACACCAGAGCTATGTATCCTAAAGATTGAAATGGAATAACTAGCTCATTAATAATGTAACCAATGATTGATGTTGAAAAATAACTCCAATTGAATTGGCTTTGCATGTATAGCGAAACTATTTGGACCAATATAGATGGCAAGATAAATATGTAGGCTACCTTGCGGTAGTGTTGAGCGCTAAATTGCCCTCGTAACCAACCATTTTTCATTAGCAGTGCGCCAATAATCATCAATGCCGCTAATTGCCAGCCATATTGGATAACCAACATTTCAACCATTTTGAGCATCTCTGACGCTCGATAAAGCACGCCATCCATTCCCCCTGAGGTATGTATCGCATATTCAAATGCCAGTTGCTCATCAGAGGTTTGCCAAAAACCGGAGGGGTCTACACTACTACCCAACACGAGCAAGATAACTAACCCAATCAAATAGATTGATAGTGCTATTTTCAATAAAAAACCATCTTCATATTGATTAAGCAGATAGGTTACCAACAAGCCCGTCAATGCATAAGCCAAAAGAATATCACCATCCCAAAAACCAACCCCATGAATCACCCCAAACAGGGCTAAAACGAATAGACGGCACCGGTTCCAACGAAGAGAACGGGGTTGTAATAAAGCAAGGGTTGCCCCAAATAGGATTGAAAAAATAGCGAGAACTTTGCCTTGGAAAAGGACATTGAAAATCCCCCAGAGGTAAGCCTCTGAGTCGGGTGTTTTATTGGTGTAATAAGGGTTTAAATACGCCGCTTGTGGTAAAGCAAAAGCAAAGATATTCATTAAAAGAATACCTAAAATCGCCATACCACGAACAGCGTCAAGTTGGCCAATGCGACTTGACGGCGTCGTTGCTGTCATAAATTATAAGTGACGCACTGCACGTAAAAATTCTTGCCGTGTATTTTGGCTTGATTTAAATAACCCGCCTAATGACGTTGTTGTTGTTGCACTTGTCGCGTCACGAATACCACGTGCTTTCACGCAATAATGCACTGCATCGATACAAACAGCTACATTTGTTGTTCCCAATAATGTTTGCAAAGCAACCAAAATTTGCTGTGTTAAGCGCTCTTGCACTTGTGGACGCTGTGAGAAAAATTGCACAATTCGATTAATTTTCGATAAACCAATGACTTTATCTTTTGGAATATAGGCAACCGTAGCCTTTCCATCAATCGTAACAAAATGGTGTTCACAGGTACTTGTCAACGTAATATCACGCACAGTGACCATTTCATCCACTTTCATTTTATTTTCAATTAAAGTGATTTTTGGAAAGTTTGCGTAATCAAGCCCTGAAAAAATTTCATCAACATACATTTTTGCGATGCGACGAGGGGTATCAGCTAAACTGTCATCGGTTAAATCCAAATTCAGTAGCGTCATGATCTCTGTCATGTGCCCTTCAATCAGTTTCTTACGTTCGTCGCCTGATTTTGGCTGGATACGTAAAGGCGTTTCTAAGCCTCTAGCCTCCAGCGCGGCATGAACTAATTCGGCCTCTTTACTCAGAGATGACATGTGATCCTCCACAAATGGTATAACTATTTTTATAAAATGCAGGTGTGCGGTACTCTAAAACAGCAGGTAGAGATAATCCAGTACAACATCGTTAATCGCTGTGAAATATTTGCATTTAGCCCTGTAATTTATTCACAAGATGAATACATACATTAAAAGGTTTTACACCTTATATAAGGTGATTAGTAGCACATTTTTTATCAATGTTTTAACCTTGAATGGCGATAAACGAATAAACTTGAAATGATTAACGCAATAAATAATCTAAAAATTGGTCATTTCATGTGTAATTTTGTCTACGTTAATGCCTCCCTGTTCGTTAAATCTAACCAAAAGCTATCTGTAATCAATTTCTATTCATTCACGCACTAATGGATTTCTGCCATAATATGCATCACGAACACATTTTAAAGCCTCAAGGCAGATAACAATAATGAGGGTCATTATTTATGGATCAGTGTCATACTAACGATTTGATTTCTCTAGATGTTGCATTGGAAAAATTACTATCTCAAACGAAAACCGTCACAGATACAGAAATCATTCCACTGACCTCCTCTGCACAACGTATCATTGCGACAGACCTGATTTCCCCTATCAATGTTCCACCATTTGATAATTCTGCTATGGATGGTTATGGCTTACGTTTCGCCGATTGGGATAGTAAAACGCCAATGCCTGTAGCAGGTAAATCTTTTGCGGGTAACCCGATGGAAGGTGAACTAAAAGCAGGTTGCTGCGTACGTATTATGACAGGCGCACCAATTCCACAAGGAGTGGATACCGTTGTGATGCAAGAATCTACACAACAAACGGACCAAGGTATTGTATTCACCCAACCAATTAAACAAGGTAGTAATATCCGCAAAGCAGGGGAAGATATCACCCAAGGCAGTGCCGTATTCCCTGCAGGCACCTTACTAACGACCGCTCAGCTACCTTTAATTGCTTCACTGGGTATTGCTGATGTCACCGTATATCGCCGCCTTAAAGTTGCCGTTTTTTCAACGGGAGATGAGCTACAAGCCGTCGGCCTTCCTTTAGCAGATGGGCAAATTTATGATACTAACCGTTTTACCGTTCGTCTGATGCTGGAAAAACTTAATTGTGAAGTGCTTGATTTAGGCGTAATACCGGACTCGCCCGAAAAACTCAAGCAAACCTTTATCGAAGCTAACCAACACGCTGATTTAGTGATCAGTAGTGGCGGTGTTTCCGTAGGTGAAGCCGACTATACCAAACAAATTTTGGATGAATTAGGCACCATTGGTTTTTGGAAGTTAGCCATTAAACCAGGAAAACCTTTTGCTTTTGGTAAGCTGAGCGACGCTTGGTTTTGTGGGCTGCCGGGGAACCCTGTTTCCGCCGCACTCACCTTCTATCAATTGGTTCAACCGCTGATTGCCCGCCTTTCAGGGCACAGCCAATGGCGTGCTCCGCTACGCTTCAAGGTTCCAGTGACCACCATGTTGAAGAAAAGCCCGGGCCGTTTAGATTTTCAACGAGGAATTCTAAGCACCAATGAGCAAGGGCAGTTGCAAGTCGCCACGACGGGTCACCAAGGCTCACATGTGTTTAGTTCATTTAGTTTAGCCAACTGTTTTATTGTCCTTGAAAGAGAACGTGGGCGCGTTGAAGCAGGTGAAATGGTTGAAGTCGAAATGTTTAACTATTTATTAAAAAGTGAATAATAACAGTGCAAGAGCTTAGCGATCCGGAAATGTTGCGGTACAACCGCCAAATTATCCTCCGTGGATTTGATTTCGATGGGCAGGAAAAACTTAAAGCTGGCAAAGTACTGGTTATTGGCCTTGGCGGTTTAGGCTGTGCCGCAACTCAATACCTTGCTGCTGCTGGTGTCGGTCATCTGACATTGGTGGATTTCGATACCGTGTCATTGTCTAACTTGCAACGGCAAATTTTGCACCGTGACGTCACCATTGGTACACCGAAAGTTGATTCAGCTAAAGCGCAACTTGCTGCCATTAACCCATATATTCAAATTGACACCGTCAATGCACAACTTGATGATGCACAACTTGATGAATTAATTATGCATCATGATGTGATCTTAGACTGCACAGATAACGTTGCCATTCGTGAACAGCTCAACCGCTTGTGTTTACCACGAAAAAAACCACTAGTTTCAGGTGCTGCTATTCGCATGGAAGGGCAATTATCTGTTTTCACTTATGAAGAAAACACCCCTTGCTATCACTGTTTAAGCCGTTTATTTGGTGAAAATAACTTAACTTGTGTGGAAGCAGGGGTTATGTCCCCTTTAGTCGGTACCATTGGTACGCTAGAAGCGATGGAAACCATTAAATTATTAGCTAATTATGGGAAAGTTAATTCAGGAAAAGTATTGCTATTTGATGCAATGACCATGGATTTTCGCCAATTTAAACTTAGCAAAGACCCGCATTGTGAAGTCTGTGCTAAAAGCTAACTGCTAAATTTTCGGGCAAGTTGGCTTTTCTCATCATTCAGGCGAGGCTTTTCTCGCCTTTTTCCTATTTTTATTACATCAAAATTAAGAATAATCCGAAAAAATAATTTAATTGCCCTTTCACCTTATACTATCTCTCTTTTGTGGTGCTTGATGGTTTAAATATCACCACTGTTTATTCTTTTGATAAAGTTACTGAGAGTATGAATATGCAATTCCCTCCTTGCCCGAAATGCCAGTCTGAATACACCTATACTGATAACGATATGTATATCTGCCCTGAGTGCGCGCATGAATGGAATGATGCCGAACCTGTAGCTGATATTGATGAATTGATTGTAAAAGATGCCAATGGCAACCTGTTAGCTGATGGTGATACCATCACGGTTATTAAAGATCTCAAAGTCAAAGGCAGCTCTTCTATGCTAAAAATTGGTACCCGTGTTAAAGGTATCCGTTTGGTCGAAGGCGACCACAATATCGACTGTAAAATTGATGGTTTCGGTCAAATGAAATTGAAATCTGAGTTTGTGAAGAAAAACTAAGTTTACTTCACCCATTAAAAAGCCCTCAAAATTTGAGGGCTTTTTGTTTCTAATCTAAAAACTCTATTTAGATAACCACACCTTGGCTTGTCAGGTATTCATCATAAGTACCTTTGAAATCAATGACTTTATCTTCTTTGATTTCTAAAATACGGCTCGCTAATGAGCTAACAAACTCACGGTCATGAGAAACGAAAATTAACGTACCTTTGTATAATTCGAGGGCTAAGTTTAATGACTCGATAGATTCCATATCCAAGTGATTGGTTGGCTCATCCATAATCAAAATATTTGGCTGTTGCATCATTAACTTACCAAATAACATACGCCCTTGTTCACCACCGGATAACACTTTAACTTTCTTTTTAATGTCATCTTGAGAAAACAGTAAACGGCCTAAAATACTGCGCACCGCTTGCTCGTCATCCCCTTCACTTTTCCACTGACTCATCCAGTCAAACACGGTTAAATCCGTTTCAAAATCTTCTGCGTGGTCTTGGGCATAATACCCAATGCTGCTGTTTTCTGACCATTTAACCATTCCACTCGTTGCAGGCTGTTCGCCCACCAGCGTTTTTAAGAATGTGGTTTTACCGATACCATTAGCACCAATAACTGCCATTTTTTCGCCAACTTCCAGTAATAAATTGACGTTTTTGAATAATGGCCCTTGGTCATAACCGTTCGTTACAGCTTCTAATTCAAGCGCATTTCGGAACAATTTTTTCTCTTGTTCAAAACGAATAAATGGATTTTGTCGGCTAGAAGCTTTCACTTCATCCAATTGAATTTTATCAATTTGACGTGCGCGTGAAGTCGCTTGTTTCGATTTAGATGCGTTAGCGCTAAAGCGGCTAACAAAAGATTGCAGTTCTGCAATTTGTGCTTTTTTCTTCGCGTTATCTGCCAGTAAACGCTCACGTGCTTGAGTTGCCGCGATCATATATTCATCATAGTTACCAGTGAATAAACGCAATTCACCGTAATCTAGATCAGCCATATGGGTACATACGGTATTTAAAAAGTGCCTATCATGGGAAATAATGATCATAGTACAGTTACGATCGTTCAGCACTTGCTCTAACCAACGAATCGTATCGATATCCAAGTTATTCGTCGGCTCATCGAGTAATAAGATATCAGGGTCAGAAAATAGGGCTTGAGCCAACAGTACCCGCAGCTTCCAGCCTGGCGCGACTTCACTCATCGGCCCATAGTGTTGTTCAACAGGAATACCCACACCCAGTAATAATTCACCTGCGCGCGCTTCCGCACTATAACCGTCCATTTCACCATAAGCGACTTCTAGGTCAGCCACACGGTAGCCGTCTTCTTCGCTCATTTCAGGTAAGGCGTAGATTCTATCGCGCTCTTGTTTGACGTCCCACAGCTCGCTATGGCCCATAATCACGGTATCAAGTACGGTAAATTCTTCAAATGCGAACTGATCTTGGCGAAGTTTACCAATACGCTCATTTGGATCAGTCGTGCTCACATTTCCAGCTGTAGGGGTTAAATCTCCCCCTAAAATCTTCATAAACGTGGATTTACCCGCGCCATTTGCGCCGATCAAACCATAACGGTTGCCTGTGCCAAATTTAACTGAAATGTTTTCAAACAGTGGCTTACTGCCAAACTGCATAGTGATATTGTTCGTTGTTAACACTGCTATGCCTTAAATTAAACGGTGTAAAATAGCCTGCGATGATTAGGGGTCTATGACTACAGCGTGCAAAACAACCCAAAATAGTGATTTGAGCAGCAAAATACACTCCATGTATGGTCATTAGAGTATGGCAGGTATAAATAGCGGCGCATTATGCCATATTACACCGCTTAGATCTTGTGCTGTTTTCAGCAAATTGATTAACACGAAAGGAAAGGCTGACTAAATGCCAAACTAAAGAGCGATCCCCATAGTACGGCTGATCTCGGTTAGCCCTTCTCGCTCATAAAATTTAATCGCTTTATGGTTTTGCGCTAACACTGACAACTCCAAGTGGCTTAGTTGTCGACTTTTTGCCCAGGCTTTCATCGCATTTAGTAATTTTTGCCCTGCTTTTTCACCACGGAAATTAGGAGCAACCACTAGGTCAAAGATATAACCAAAATTTCGAGGAACAACACAGTTATAAGGGTCAGCAGCTTGTTGTTGTGCAATACAAAACCCTTTAATCTCACTGTTAAATTCAGCAACTAATAAACAAAATTTATCGTCAATAATCGCATTTTCAATAAATTCCCTAGTCTGCTCCGCTGGTTGTAAACGTTCAGGGTCGAATAATGCCATTTCCGAAAACAAAATTTGGTAAAGCGATAAAATGGATTCTACATCACTTTTAATAGCTTCCCTTATCATGCATTCCTCTCTGTGATTTTAATATTAACGC
Source organism: Providencia sp. PROV109 (assembly GCF_033681625.1). Classification (NCBI taxonomy): domain Bacteria; kingdom Pseudomonadati; phylum Pseudomonadota; class Gammaproteobacteria; order Enterobacterales; family Morganellaceae; genus Providencia; species Providencia sp. PROV109. Next base: position 1,545,555 of record NZ_CP096320.1, on the reverse strand, counting down.
TAGTCGTAGGTTTTAATTGGTGGGGCGACATAAGATTCAAAACTTTCTAATAACTCAGCGGGAGAATCATTCACAATCGCCATATGACGGTATTTTTCATGGAGGAAACCTTCATCTGCCATCTTATTTGTCATATCAATCAATGGTTGCCAATAATTATTAATATTAAATAAAGCGCATGGCTTAGCATGTAAACCAATTTGGCTCCAAGTAAATACTTCTGCATACTCTTCAAGCGTGCCATAACCGCCAGGCAAAGCGACAAAGGCATCCGCAAGCTCAATCATTTTACTTTTACGCTGATGCATCGTTTCAACTTTATACAACTCAGTTAAATTCTTATGAGAAATTTCACGTTCTTCTAGCAATAATGGGATCACCCCAATCGCTTTTCCCCCTAATGACAATACGGTATCAGCAACTGTCCCCATAATTCCCACGCTCGCTCCACCATAGACTAACGTGATATCACGTTTAACCATTTCTTTAGCAAACTCAATGGCTTTTTGCTGATAGACCTCATTTTTTCCCATACTGGAACCACAATACACTGCAATACTTTTAATTTTTCCCATTTGTTCCTCATTTTCCATTTTTATTGTGACTTTTTAGTTAAAGCACTGAATTATACGAGCCTAATACAGAAGCTCAAGCTTCACTCTTCGCCATAATAAAATGAGACTTACTCATGTTTATAGCACTGCTATTCACCTAAACCAACATGTTGACAACCAATAGAGCACATTTACCCCCTTATTCTCTATAGCTAAACCATAAACAAATATAAAGCCGTGCTGTTTTATGAGATAATCTTTAAGAAATTATTTTTCATCACTGAATACTTATTTTCTAAATATTTATTATCAATTAAGTTACGTTTTCCGAGGTTTACTTATTTATGTCTGCCGACACTAAAAAGAGCGCATTTCCGCTATTACCTATAGGGTTATTACTGCTTGCAATGACCTCTATTCAAAGCGGAGCTTCTTTAGCTAAAACTTTATTTCCTGTTATCGGCGCTCCCGGTGTTACTGGTTTACGTTTATTCCTTGCCACTATTATTTTGTTTGTTATTTTTAAGCCTTGGCGTTTAAAATTCAGAAAAAATTCGCTAGTTCCATTGCTTGCTTATGGATTATCCCTAGGTACGATGAATTATTTGTTTTACCTATCTCTTGAACGAATTCCATTAGGGATAGCTGTTGCTTTAGAATTTACTGGCCCTTTAGCCGTTGCGATGTTTTCTTCTCGCCGTCCGATTGATTTTTTATGGATAGCCCTTGTTATTGTTGGGTTATTATTCTTACTCCCAATCGGCGATAATATTGATTCCATTGATACACTCGGTGCTCTCTATGCTCTCGGAGCCGGTGTCTGCTGGGGGTTATATATTATATTCGGGCAACGTGCAGGAGCGGGTTACGGTGCAGCAACCGTTGCAATAGGTTCATTTATTTCTGCCATGATCTTCTTCCCTATCGGCTTAATGCAAACAGGTGTCGAGGTGATGTTCGACCCCTCAATTTTACCTATTGCACTAGCAGTCGCGATTTTATCAACCGCATTTCCTTATACATTAGAAATGATAGCGCTAACGCGTTTGCCTGCCCGAACTTTTGGTACATTGATGAGCCTTGAACCTTGTATGGGCGCATTTTTAGGAATTGTTTTCCTAAATGAGCACTTAACGATGACTCAATGGTTGGCATTATTATGTATTGTCTGTGCTTCTATTGGTTCCACCTCAACAGCGGTACCAAAGTCAAAAATCGAAAAAGTGTCCTAGCCACTAAAAACTATAAGCAAACAAAGACAATCAAGGTTAATAAATTCGATATATAGATATTTATTAACCTTTTTTCGTGTAAAGTTTTATTCACCAATTTGAAATAATCTATTTTTATTTCTAGTTTATGCTTTAAATAAAAATTTATTATCTCTATCGCACTTATTGTCAAAAACGATTAGTATCGAAGATCCACAATTAATTAACGGTTAATAAAGTATATCGAATAGACCTATTAAATTAATCGTTTATTACATTATGACAAATTAGTTCGGTTATTTTATATTTATTGACAGATGAGGTTACTAAACAAATTAATATTTAAGAGAGGATGAATCATGAGTACAGCTAAATTATTTAAAGCATCTTCAAATGAACTTTTATATACACGTAATGATATGGAAGACAGCGTAAAATTGGAAACCATTGGAATTCTTAATGTTATGGTAGTCCATTTTACCGATCTCTCTCTAATGACTAAACAAGCCCACTGGAATATGCGTGGCCGTAATTTTATTGCTATCCATGAAATGCTAGATGGCTTTAGAACCACGTTAGTTGAACATTTAGATGAATTCGCAGAGCGCGCGGTTCAATTGGGAGGCGTTGCTATTGGTACAACGCAAGAAGTTCACCGCTTCACCTCGTTAGAAGCTTACCCAATTAATATCCATAGCGTACAAGACCACTTAAAAGCGTTAGCCGACCGCTATGCTATTGTCGCGAATGATATCCGCAAAGCCATTGATGAAGTGGAAGACGAAGACACTGCGGATATGTTTACCGCGGCTTCTCGCGATATGGATAAATTCCTCTGGTTCTTAGAAGCAAATATTGAGTAATGTCGTAAATAGAGTCAATTAAAATTGACCAATGGCCACTGTAAAGTGGCCATTTTATTAGCGAGTCATTTACTATAATCAAACTGTTATTCAAGTACCTAAAAATAAAATGAGTTAACTTAGTTAGTTACTGTTTTTAGGTATTTCAGGTTGTTCTATAGGAAATACAGGTAATGCATTTAATAGCCTTTTACCATAGTTTTTAGTTAGCAAACGTTTATCATAAATAATAATTTCACCATAGCACTCATGACTGCGAATTAATCTACCTGCTTGCTGTATCAAGTTAAATGAGGCGCTAGGTAAACTTTGTACTTCAAATGGGTATCGCTTCAATGATTTCAACCAATCCCCTTCAGTGATAATCACAGGGTTTGTTACTGGTGGAAATGCAATTTTATGAATATGGACCTGAGTTAAATATTCCCCTTTTAGGTCTAACCCCTCAGCAAACGATTGTAAGCCAATTAAGGCACTAGATTGCCCTTGGTTAATTCTTTCGCAATGTGTTTCGACTAACCGATAACGTGGTTGATCTCCTTGAACTAAAAGCTGCAAACGCAAATCTTTTACATGCTCAAGAAAACCTTCCATCGCTCTTTGGCTACTAAATAAAACCAGTACTCCACGGTGAGTATTTTTAGCGAATTGTTCACGAAAAAATACTGCCATTTCCGCTAAGTGTTCAGCTTCATTGTTTATCGTTGGCTCATATTCCATTTTAGGAATAATAATTTTTCCCTGCTCAACATGGTTAAAAGGCGAAGATAATGTCACAAAGCGGTCATCACTTTTTTCGGATAACCCAGTGAGTTCCATAAAACGTGAATAACTGTTCAATGACCTCAGTGTTGCCGAGGTAATCACAATATGAGGAACATTTCTCCATAACAAATGTTGTAATTGTTCGCTCACTCGGATCCCTGCACAATGCATAAAGAAGCGAGATTGGTTTTTCTCATAACGCCGACTTAACCATTTTGATACAGGGGCACCTGAACTTTGTTCTAATGCCGCCAACCGCCAAAGCTTCGACATATTTTCAAAGTACCCCATAGCCCTACTAGTCACAATAATGGAGCGATGTAAGCGGACAATATCTTGCTTCGCAGTTTGTTCCGTCAAATCATTTAAGATTGCTTCCGCCAGCCCCTGTAATGCATCAGTTTGCTTAAACAAGGCCTGACAGCTCAGTTGCATTGCTTCAGGCAATACACCAAGCGGAAATAAATATTCAGTTTCTTTTGATGTTTCTGGTAATAATGCATTCGCTAATAATGAAAAATCACGAAATGTTTCACGTAATTTTTCTGCATGTTGCTGTAACCGTTCGGGGTTAGCTAACTTTGGTGGCTTCGCCGGACGAAATTGCCCCATGTACTGCCCAACATGCTGAATAAAGCTATCAAGCTGTGCCGTTAGTTGAACTAACGTAATTTCGCCTTCAACTTCAAGGGCATCCCTTGCAACATCCGGAACATGATGGCCTTCATCCAGCACTAATAATAAATTTTTCGGGTCAGGTAATACCGATTCACTTTCCATTGCAGCCATAACTAACGCATGATTAGCAACCACTACATCAGCATCTTCGATTTCCCGCCTAGCAATAAAAAATGGGCAACGCTGATAAAATTGACAATTACGGCCTAAACAATTCATTTTATCTGTGCTGACTTTGCGCCATAAGCTATCACTAAATGCACGTTTGTGGTGATCCCTTAGCCCATCCCATGCAAAACTCTGAAAGTCATGCCGCAGTTGCTGACAAATAGCCCGCTCTTCACTATTCGCAATTTCTGTTTTATCTTCCACCAATAACATTAAATCTATTTGTTCGCCTTCTGCGGCACAAATAGCTTCTAAATTACGAGGGCAAACATAACGAGCACGCCCAAATGCTCCTGTATATTTTAAGTCAGGAATAATTTTGCTTAATAAGGGTAAATCTTTACTATAAATTTGATCTTGTAATGCCACATTCGCTGTACTAACCACTAAGGTTTTACCTTCTTCCCTACCAACCGCTATCCCCGGTATTAAATAAGATAGCGTTTTACCCACCCCAGTAGGCGCTTCTATGACCAAATGGCGGCCGTCATCATCTGCTAAATTTTTTGCAACTTGCGCGATCATCTGCCGCTGCGGGGCTCGGGAAACAAACCCGTCAATTTGTACGGACAACCCTTTATACCACTGAGTTATTTGTTCTTTAGTTTTATTCGACAGGGACATAAATTATGCAGGTGACCAAAGTTAAAATGAAAGATAACGAAACTGACAACAATACGGAATATGTAAAAAACGCTTTTGCCAACCGCTTCGCAAAACTACTGTATTAATACCCATTATACATAAAAATTGGGAAGCTTTTTGCAAAACGCCCATTCTGCAACAGAAAAAATAGCTTTTAACTTGTTTGCAACACTCATCCGGTTATACTTTGAGTTCTTATATCATTTGGATTTTTATCACTAGGCAGGCTATAGAAAATGAAAAAGGTTGTTATCGCACTTTGCGCATTATGCGCTTTTGGTTCTGTAGGCGGTATTGTTTTAGCGGGTATGAACATTTATACACGTTCAACCACACCACTTGAGCAAGGGCAACCGCAATCCCCTTCAGCACTGCCAGCCCCCAATCAAATTCAATAATTTTAAAATAATTTATCAGCCCAGGATGGAGATAGCTTATGTACAACGATTATTTCGTAACCCCACAATGGTTAAATTCACATCTATTTGATAATAACATCATTGTACTCGATGCTTCTTCTCCACCACCGACCGCACCTTATGATTGCCGCCAACAATATTTAGAAGAACATATTCCTAACGCTCAGTTCTTTCATCAAGATGAAATTGCAGACAAAAGCTGTGATTTACCCCATATGCTGCCAAGTGCCGATGTTTTTAGCCAAGCAGTTAGTGCCATGGGCATAGGTAATGACACCCAAGTTATTATTTATTCACAGAATAACTTATTTTCATCCCCAAGAGCTTGGTGGACTTTCACCACTATGGGCTGCAAAAACGTTAAGATTTTAGCCGGTGGCATCGATGCTTGGAAAGCAGCAGGGTTTGATGTTCAGTCCGGGGAAGTCACTCCGCCAGCTACGAAACAATTCCATGCCATACGTAAAGACAGTAACGCACTGAATCAAGAGCACATGCTTGATATTGTAAATCAAGGAAAAATTCAAATTATTGATGCTCGTGCAGAACCACGCTTTCTTGCCCAAGCACCAGAACCACGTCCGGGTTTACGTATGGGGCATATTCCTGGGAGCAAAAACGTCCCATGGGATCTTCTCGTTGAAAAGGGTGAATTCAAATCACCGGAGCAACTTAAAGCTATTTTTACTAAGCAAGGTGTGGATATCCATGCACCTTCAGTGACGACCTGTGGTTCAGGAATGACCGCAGCTGTGGTATTAATGGCATTAACATTACTAGGTAACCAAAACGTGCGTTTGTATGATGGTTCATGGGCCCAATGGGGGCAAGATAACGGCATGCCAATCGAGTCGTAATCCTCTTCTTCCATAAAAATATAAGCCACTTGATATTTAAGTGGCTTATAGAATGAAGATTTACCAAGTAGAGGAAATGGTTATTTGGCAAATATCCCGGCTAAAAACAGTACGACAATCGCACCGATAACCGCGACAACAAAACTCCCAAAGTTGAAACCATCAACTTTTCCTTTACCAAAGAAAGTACTGATGTAACCACCCACAACAGCACCAACAATCCCCAGCACGGTGGTCATAATGAACCCCATGTGATAAGTACCTGGCATCAGCCACTTAGCTAAAACACCTGCAATTAGACCAAAAATAATCCAAGCAATTACACCCATCTTACGCCTCCCAGACTAGGTAATTTCACTATAATGTCAAAATGTTCTCATATAATAGTAGAGCTTTAAGTAAGTTAAATCGCTCTCCTACCAATTAAGTAAAGACCCTATAAGTTAATTTCGCAACTATAAAATTTTGCCAATCAATATTATTCATAATTAATTGCTCACAATTTCAGTTATCACTTGCGCAATCTGTTGAGCATTTTTTAACGATCGAACCTGAGAAAACAGTTCATCTGCTTGATGATATTCTTTACGTAAATAGCCTAGCCATTGCTTAATTCGAGCAGCATGGTAATGGCCTGTATCCCCTTGTTTTTCAAGTTCTGTATACTTTAATAACAATCTACCAACTTGCTCCCAAGGCATTTTAGATTCATTAAATTTGACTACCCGGCTAAGGTTTGGGGTATTTAGTGCCCCACGGCCAATCATCACAGCATCACAACCTGTGATTTCAAGGCAGCGCTGTGCACTTGCATAATCCCATATTTCTCCATTAGCAATCACAGGGATCGATAATTTACGGCGAATCTCTCCAATGGCAGACCAATTAATACTCTCTGCTTTATAACCGTCTTCTTTGGTTCTACCATGGACAGTAAGTTCTGTTGCCCCCGCCTGTTGAACCGCATCTGCAATTTCATAAGCAAATTCAGCGCTATCCCACCCCAAACGAACCTTAACAGAAATAGGTAATTCTTTTGGAACTGCTTCACGCATTGATTTCGCAGCTTGATAAATCAAATCAGGTTGCTTCAATAACGTCGCACCTCCACCGTGGCCATTAACTGTTTTTGATGGGCACCCGCAATTTAAATCAACCCCCCAAGATCCTAACTCGACCGCTCGGTTTGCGTTCTCTGCCAACCACTTAGGGTGTTGCCCTAATAACTGCACGCGAACTAATGTCCCTGAAGGGGTACGACTGCCATGTTTTAGTTCAGGACATAAACGGTAAAAAGTTTTTGCTGGTAAAAGGGTATCAACCACGCGAACAAACTCTGTTATGCACAGGTCATAGTCATTAACTTCGCTTAATAGACAACGTACTAAAGGGTCTAAAACTCCTTCCATAGGAGCTAATAAAACGCGCATAAATGGCTCGCAAAAAACGTAATAACACCTGCTTATCATACCGTTTATTGAATAGATGAGCAGGAAAATTCTAAGATGGGGGTGACCAGTTACAGGCTTGAAATAGTTTAACAAGTAGCTCTAGTTAATGCCATTAACATTAAAAAGAGCTACAAGCTTTATGGAATATTAGCTGTCACTTCGCCCTTGTTTGACTTTTTTCTGGGCGTTTTTCCATGGGGAATTTTCCCCCTTCCCTGAACTAGGCTTTGACGATGGCGAATTGCTGCGACGTGGTGGTTTACCTTGGTTTCTATCACCTGAACGACGTTCATTGCGTTGTGGTGTTTTTTGAATAGGCTCCGCCTTTATGGAGGGGTCGGGCTCATAACCTTCTATCGCCATCAATGGAATCGATTTTTTCAATAATTTTTCGATATCCTTGAGTAACTTAGCCTCATCGATACATACTAAGGAAACTGCCATACCAGTTGCTTCTGCACGGCCTGTACGACCGATACGGTGAACATAGTCTTCTGCAACATTAGGAAGCTCAAAGTTCACCACATAAGGAAGCTGTTCAATATCAAGGCCACGGGCTGCGATATCCGTTGCCACTAACACACGAATATCCCCAGATTTAAAATCAGCTAATGCACGAGTACGAGCCCCTTGGCTCTTGTTGCCATGGATAGCAGCAGCTTTGACACCATCTTTATTTAAATGCTCAGCGAGACGGTTTGCACCATGTTTTGTACGCGTAAAAACAAGGACTTGTTGCCAGTTTTCACGGCCAATCATAAACGAAAGTAATTCCGCTTTTCGTTTTTTATCAACCAGATGAACATACTGAGTCACTTGCTCAGAAGCTGAGTTTCGCGGAGCAACCTCAATAGTTACAGGGTTATTGAGTAATTTATTCGCCAGTTGTTTGATTTCGTCAGAAAACGTCGCTGAGAACAATAAGTTTTGACGTTTCTTGGGTAATTTATTAATCACCCTACGAATATCATGAATGAACCCCATATCTAACATACGGTCAGCTTCATCCAGAACAAAAACTTCGACTTGGGAAAGATCTACTGCATTTTGGTGTTCTAAATCTAATAAGCGCCCCGGAGTTGCAATTAAGATATCAACCCCGCCACGTAACTTCATCATTTGTGGGTTAATACTCACCCCACCAAAGACGACAAAAGAACGAATACGCAGGTGGCGGCTATATTCTTTTACATTTTCAGCAACTTGCGCTGCAAGCTCCCTTGTTGGCGTCAAAATTAACGCACGAATAGGCTTGCGATCCTTTCCTGCTCGAGGAGTTGTAATAAGCTTCTGTAAAATTGGCAATGTAAAACCCGCTGTTTTACCTGTACCAGTTTGGGCGCTAGCTAAAAGGTCGTTTCCTGCGAGCACGGCTGGGATAGCTTGTTGTTGAATAGGCGTAGGGCTTTCATAACCTAATTCATTAATGGCAAGCAAAATTTCCTCGTTTAACGCGAGGTCTGAAAAAGTAGTCAAATTAAATTACTCCGGGCTTCACCGCTTCAAATTGAATGTGGCAGTTATGGGGGAAGTGAGTCAGAAGAAAAAGCGCAAACTGCCGTGCGACACTGTGTAAAATTCTAACATTATTTACAGATGATAAATATATTAATTTAGTTTGGTTAATAAATTAATATAAAATCTGACTCACATAGTATATATACTTACATAGTACTATGAGATGTCGTTTTTTACTTTTTATAAAAATGAAAATCCATTAAGAGCTAATTAGGTGTTATTTAATTCTGAATTTTTAAAGGAATGGTTATGAATACAGGTTCATCGTCAACATTGCGAGGAGAAAATGCGAAAATGCAATTGCTTCTCACTGCTGCTGATGTATATGGAGAACAAGGGCTTGATGGCGCTACTACACGCAAGATCGCACAGGCATCAGGGCAAAATATTGCCGCAATTTCTTATTATTTTGGCTCAAAAGAAGGTCTTTACTTAGCGGTAGCTCAGCTTATCGCAAAAACTATTCGGGACGATTTCCATGATGTTTTTCAAGCAATTGACAACTTTCTAAATCAACCTTTGTCAGTACAAGTAACTGATGATGCACTTGATTTACTACAAAAAACAGTCATTGCCTATAATCATTTTCAGTTGGAAAAGAAAAATTTAAGTTTTTCTCGGATATTAGCACGTGAACAACTCAACCCGACCGAAGCCTATACGGTAATCCATGAACAGGCTTTAGGCCCAATACATTCGCGCCTAAACCGCTTGATTGCGATTTACATTGGTGCTGACCCCAATCATTTAACAACGCTAATCCACACACACGCAATCCTTGGCGAAACACTTTTATTTCGTATTGCACGAGAAACTTTGTTACGCCAAACGGGTTGGAAACATATCAATGAAAATGAATTTAAAATTATTAATCAAGTTCTTATTGAACATACAAATATATTATTAGCAGGCTTACGCCATCGCAAACAATATGAAAAGTGATATGATAAAATAATTAAAGTGATTCATTCACATTGATAATAACTAGAGGCTGGTGATTTTATTGCAGCTAGTGCCACATTTCTCCATTAAAAACAGCGGCCTCTAACAACAAAATTTGTTTTCATATCGTTGATTCTTTAAGTAAGGTTAGCTATGAGCAATAAAAACCGTTCTGTTGTTGTTTTCATTATTCTCATATTAATCGGTGCTGCAATTGGTGGTTATTACTACTATCAATCACAGCAAGACAAAACATTAACACTCTACGGCAATGTTGATGTCCGAACGGTAAATCTTGGTTTTCGAGTGTCAGGTAAGCTCAAATCCCTAAGCGTTGATGAAGGTGCAAAAATTATTGCAGGCGAGCAACTTGGTCTACTGGATGATGCTCCTTACATTAACGCGTTAAATAAAGCCAAAGGAGTACGTGACAGCGCCAAAGCCCAACTTGCTTTAAAAGAAAGTGGTTACCGTACTCAAGAGGTTGCACAAGTTGAAGCTGAAGTGGCTCAAAAACAAGCGGCTTGGCAATATGCCGATAACTTCTATAAACGTCAGCAAGGGCTTGCTGCCTCCCGCGTTATTTCAGCTAATGATTTAGATAACGCGAAGAATAATCGAAACCAAGCATTTGCCGCCCTTCAAGCGGCACAAGATAAATTGAATCAATACCAAAGCGGCTTTCGCCAAGAAGAAATAGCTGCCGCTCGAGGCGAATGGTTACAAGCTGAAGCAGCTGTCGCTCAAGCTGAACTCGACTTACAAGACACCGTTTTAACTGCACCTTCCTCTGGGACTATTTTAACCCGAGCAATCGAACCTGGCACAATCATCGGTGCAGGTAATACCGTATTTAGCGTCACTTTAACAAATCCTGTTTGGGCCAGAGCTTATGTTAGCGAACCACACCTCGGTGATGCCATTCCCGGTAGAGAAGTCTTGCTGTATACGGATAGCCGCCCAAATCAGCCTTACCATGGTACCATCGGGTTTGTTTCCCCTACCGCCGAATTTACCCCTAAAAGCGTACAAACACCGGATTTACGAACCGATTTAGTCTATCGACTACGTATCGTCGTCAATGATGCAGATGATGCGTTACGCCAAGGTATGCCTGTGACTATTCAATTTGCTGATAATAAACAGTAAGAGTTTGCTATGAGTGATGATTACAGTATCCGGCTATACAATGTCGAGAAAACATTTGTTGGCTTGGATACTCCAGCCGTTGAAAGCTTAACAATCGATATTCATGGGGGCTCTGTAACAGGCCTTGTCGGCCCTGATGGTGCAGGAAAAACAACTTTAATGCGCATGATTGCAGGGCTATTAAAACCAGATGCAGGGAAAATTAGCGTGATGGGGCTCGACCCTATCGACGACAGCATTGCTATGCGAGCTGGCCTTGGCTATATGCCCCAAAAATTTGGTTTATATGAAGACCTGACCGTACAAGAAAATTTAAATTTGTACGCAGATTTGCGTGGCGTACTCGGCGAAGAGCGCCAAAAAACCTATCAGCAACTGCTTTCATTCACCAGCCTAGCCCCTTTTACCAATAGGCTAGCCGGTAAATTATCGGGGGGGATGAAGCAAAAACTCGGGTTAGCCTGTACATTATTAGGAAAACCCAAGGTTCTTTTACTCGACGAACCCGGTGTTGGTGTTGACCCCATCGCTCGACGCGAACTATGGCAAATGGTTCATACTCTTGCCGATGATGGAATGCTCATTCTTTGGAGTACTTCCTATTTAGATGAAGCTCAGCAATGTAAAAATGTGCTGCTATTAAATAAAGGCAAACAGCTTTATGCAGGCAAACCCGAGTTATTAACTGAAAAAATGGCGGGACGCTCGTTTTTACTTGATGTACCAGCCACACAAAAACGCACTGTATTACAAAACGCACTCGTATTACCAGAAACCACCGATGGAGTAATCCAAGGCCGCTATATTCGCTTAATTTTGAAGCCTAATGCGTCACAGACAAATTTATTAACCGCATTAAATATGGCAGATGGAAAACTCATTGAAGCACAGCCACGTTTTGAAGATGCGTTTATTGACTTATTAGGAGGGGGCCCATCTCATCGTTCGGAATTAGCCGCTATCGTACCGCAAATTCCACCTAATCCTGAAGAAACCGTCATAGAAGCACGTAATTTAACCAAAAAATTTGGCCAATTTGCGGCAACTGATACCGTAAATTTCCAAGTTAAACGCGGGGAAATTTTTGGTTTATTGGGGCCAAATGGTGCGGGAAAATCGACAACTTTTAAAATGATGTGTGCGTTAATGAAGCCAACAGATGGGCAAGCACTCGTTCTTGGAATGGATTTAAAAACGAGTTCAAACAAAGTCAGGCAGCACCTTGGCTATATGGCACAAAAGTTCTCGCTATACGGTAACCTAAAAGTGGGGCAAAACCTGAAATTTTTTTCGGGTGTTTATGGTTTACATCATCAACAACAAACCCAAAAAATCCAAGAAATGGTTGAGGCCTTTAATTTCAAACCGATTATCAATCAGGTAACTGAATCCCTTCCTCTGGGGTATAAGCAGCGTTTAGCCCTCGCCTGCTCATTAATGCATGAGCCTGATATCTTATTTTTAGATGAGCCAACCTCAGGCGTTGACCCACTAACTCGTAGAGAATTTTGGTTACATATCAATGGAATGGTTGATAAAGGCGTTACCGTTATGGTCACGACTCACTTTATGGATGAGGCAGAGTATTGCGACCGTATCGGGCTAGTTTACCATGGAAAAATCATTGCGGCAGGAACCCCTGATGAACTGAAACAGCAAGTTGCAAGTGCTGAAAACCCTGACCCATCCATGGAAGATGCATTCATTGAGCTCATCATAAATTATGATAAGCAACAGGAGGCACAATGACTCACACCGCTTCTCATTTTTCATGGCGTAGGCTTAAAGCACTATGCTGGAAAGAAAGTAAACAAATTGTGCGGGATCCTAGCAGCGCTCTTATAGCTGTGCTTATTCCATTGATGTTACTATTTATTTTTGGTTATGGTATCAATTTAGACTCAAGTAAATTACGTATTGGTATTTTACTTGAGCAACAAAGTTCGCAAGCTCGTGAATTGGTTGATACCTTCACAGGCTCTCCATTTATCGATGCGACTATTAGTAATAACCGCCATTTATTAATCGATAAAATGCAAGCGGGTGAAATTCGCGGCATTATCGTCATTCCTGTAAATTTTTCAGCCCAATTGCTGCAAAAACAAGGTCATGCCGCAATTCAAGTCATTACTGATGGCAGCGAACCGAATACGGCTAACTTTGTGCAAGCTTATACCCAAGGTGTGTGGCAAACGTGGCTGGTGCAGCAAGGGGAAAATAAAGGCTACCCAACAGACCCACTAATTGAGCTCAATATGCGCTATTGGTTTAATGAAGCGGCAATTAGTCAGCATTTTATTATTCCAGGGGCAATTAGCATCATAATTACCGTAGTTGGTGCTATTTTGACCTCTTTAGTTATTGCAAGAGAATGGGAACGTGGCACGATGGAAGCATTGCTTTCAACCCAAATCACTAAAACTGAGTTATTGCTTTCAAAATTATTGCCTTACCAAGTGCTTGGTACTTTTGTGATGGTGTTATGCATGTTTGTCACCACTTTTGTCTTAGGAGTACCTTATCGTGGCTCTCTATTGGTCTTATTTGTCATTACCAGCCTTTATTTAGCAACCGCACTAGGGATGGGGTTATTGATTTCAACAATTACTCGTAACCAATTTAATGCAGCGATGGTTGCTCTGAATGCCGCTTTCTTACCTGCCATTATGTTATCTGGGTTTATTTTTGAAATTGATAGTATGCCAGCCATTATTCAAGCTGTGACTTATTTTATCCCTGCCCGGTACTTTGTCAGTAGCTTACAAACTCTCTTTCTTGCGGGTGATATCTATATTGTTTTATTGATAGATTTCCTGCTACTAATCGCTTCTGCAATACTATTTATTGGACTGACGGCGCTAAAAACTCGCCGTCGTTTGGATTGAGGTGACGTTATGTTTTATCGCCTATACACCTTAATTATGAAAGAGCTTCAATCATTACTTCAAGAACCACAAACACGAGTTATTTTAATTTTGCCCGTGATATTTCAGATGATTTTATTTCCTCTGGCTGCCACTCTTGAGGTCACTAACACCACCATTGCAATTTTTGACCAAGACAGTGGTGAGCATTCTATCGAGTTAACTCAACGTCTCGCCAAAGCCAGTGCATTTTCTCAAGTTTTATTATTGAAGAATGAACATGAAATTCGTGAAACACTCGATAACCGCAAGGCTCTGCTGGTTGTTCGTTTTGGGCAAAACTTTAGTGCTGATATTGCAAGCCGCCATAACGCTAATATGCTGTTACTCCTTGATGGACGTAATTCAAATAGTGCGCAAATTGCAGCAAATTATATTGCACAAATTGTCACTCAATACCAACATGAGCTAACGCAATCACAGACTCTGCCGAACAACAGTGAATTAATCGTTCGTAATTGGTACAACCCCAATTTAGATTATAAATGGTTTATTGTGCCTTCATTAGTAGCTTTGATAACTACGATCGGGGTACTGATTGTGACATCCCTTTCTATCGCGAGGGAAAGAGAACAAGGCACTCTGGACCAATTGCTCGTTTCTCCCCTTACCACTTGGCAAATATTTATTGGTAAGGCGGTGCCTGCATTGATAGTAGCGACTGCACAGGCAAGTTTGGTCCTAGTTATTGGGATCTTTTGCTATCAAATTCCTTTTGCTGGCTCCCTACTCCTCTTTTATGCCACCATGTTATTCTATGGGTTGTCCTTGGTGGGGTTTGGTTTACTTATTTCAGCACTGTGTTCAACTCAGCAACAAGCGTTCATTGGGGTATTTGTATTTATGATGCCAGCAGTGCTGCTATCAGGTTATATTTCCCCAGTCGAAAACATGCCAATTTGGCTGCAACAAATCACTTGGATTAACCCAATTCGTCATTTCACTGAAATCACCAAACAGATATACCTAAAAAATGCTGATTTTTCAGTTATCTTCCATAGTTTATGGCCATTATTCATCATTGCGATAATCACCAGTTCAGTGGCCTATTACTTATTTAGGAAGAAAATAGCGTGATCAAAAGAAATAATATTACACTTTGAAAATACAATTAAAAGCATTGGAACTATCATTAACGCCTTGAATCACAAACAAGTTAATAATATTCAAATCATATTTTACGATAGTATTTAGATCAAAAAACCCTTGTTACCGAAGTAACAAGGGTTTTCAATTTTAACGACTTCTATCCCCTCATTTCACTGAGTAATGAGGAAAGCCACTCAAATTAGCGACGGTCACCAAAGATACGCAGCAACATTAAGAACAGGTTAATGAAGTCTAAATACAGAGATAACGCACCCATAATAGAGTATTTACGCATTGTTTCTCTGTCATCTTCATCAATTTGTGAACCCATTTCTTTCAGTTTTTGAGTGTCATAAGCAGTTAAAGCAGCAAACAGTAAAACACCACCGTAAGTGATCACCCAATACATCATGGTGCTTTGCAGCCAGATGTTAACCAAAGAAGCGACAACAATACCAATCAGCGCCATAAACAGGAAGTTACCCATACCTGTTAAGCTACGTTTAGTGGTATAGCCGTAGAAGCTTAATGCACCAAACATTACCGCAGTAATGACAAATGTGCCCGCAACGGACTCACCAGTATATGCGGCAAGAATAACTGAAATCGTTAAGCCTGTGAGCAATGAATAGAGCATAAACATGCCCGTTGCTGCCATGCCACTAATTTTTTGCAGCAGGAATGAAATGCCCATCACTAAACCAAGTTCAGCAATAATCATTCCAAAAAAGAGAATTTTATTGGTTGCAATGGTGTAGTACAACCCACTGCTAACAGAATACCATGCCACAAAAGCTGTCAACAGCAGACCGACTGTCATCCAGCCGTATACTTGCGACATAAATGCCTGAACGCCAGTATTGGCACCCTGGACAAGAGAATCATTACGTTGATCAAACTGACCCATGATGGTTACCCTTTCGCTAAAAGAAAAATCGACCCAGTAAAAATACTGCAATCGGAGAAATTAACCAAAGTCTAACACATTCTTTTGACAATACCATTCAGCAAATTCGTATTTTTTAGCGGAAAAAATGCGATTACCAGCGGTTTGCAGACGCCTCGTCAGTTTCTTTCGCTTCCACCCAACGTTCATTTTCAGGTAAGGTTTCTTTTTTCCAAAATGGTGCTTTGGTCTTTAAGTAATCCATAATAAATTCAGCCGCTTGAAATGCAGCATTACGATGAGCACTCGTGACCCCAACAAAAACAATCTCTTCGCCGGGTTGTAAGGTACCAATACGGTGGATCACACTAACTCTCTGCAATGGCCAACGCTCTTTTGCTTCTATGACTATATTCGCTAACGCTTTTTCAGTCATTCCTGGGTAGTGTTCGAGTGTTAATGCCGCAACGCTGTCACCTAAATTATGGTTACGCACTTTCCCTGTAAAAGTCACCACTGCGCCATCACTATCACACTGTGCAAGCCATTGATATTGCTCACCAACACTAAAATTTTCAGTTTGTACTGCAATATGGGTATTTTCCATATTACCCCCCAGTGACAGGTGGGAAAAATGCCACTTCATCCCCTTCAGAGAGAGGGTGGTCTAGTGAAACAAATGATTGATTAACAGCGGCAAGTAATTTGCCATCTTCAAGTGCCAACGCCCAGCGATCCCCTTTTTGTGAAAGTGCTTGGCGTAAGTCTTCAACTTTTGGGTACGAGTCTGTGAGTTCTAAACGTTCCGTTCCAACTAGCTCACGTACCTGAGCAAAAAATAATACTGTGATCATTATTCCACCTTAAAATGTCCAGACTTACCGCCTGTTTTCTCTAATAAACGAACAGGGCCAATCACCATATCTTTTTGCACGGCTTTACACATGTCATAAATCGTCAACGCAGCAACGGATGCGGCTGTTAACGCTTCCATTTCTACCCCTGTTTTCCCTGTTAACCGGCAACAAGTTTCAATACGGACACGATTATGTTCAGGTTCCGCTTTCAAGGTCACTTCCACTTTGGTTAACAACAATGGGTGGCATAATGGGATAAGCTGCCAAGTGTTTTTTGCCGCTTGGATACCCGCAATACGTGCCGTGGCGAACACATCCCCTTTATGATGGCTACCATCGACAATCATTGTTAAGGTTGCTGGGTTCATGGTGACATAAGCTTCTGCGCGAGCTTCACGGACAGTTTCAGCTTTGGCTGAAACATCAACCATATGCGCCTCGCCCGACGCATTGAGGTGAGTCAGTTGGGACATATTTTCTCCTGAAATAAAAAAGAGTTAACCGCCGATTACGGATAAATTTGGTGTAATTCCGCTATCGCCCATATGCAGAAAATGGGTTTCTCGTTTATGGTGTAAGCCCCGTTGAATACGAGCTTTTAACGCCTCGTTTTGGTCATCTGCGCCCAATAAATCACGAAGTGGAATGCCATTTTCACCAAATAAACATAAATGGAGATTTCCTAGTGAGGAAACGCGTAAGCGGTTACAACTTTGGCAAAAATCTTTTTCGTAAGGCATGATAAGCCCAATTTCGCCTTGGTAATCTGGATGACTAAAGACTTGAGCAGGCCCATCACTACGAGAACGAGGAAGCATATACCAGCCTTCTTCGATTAAACGTTCGCGAATAGTTTCGCCTGAAATATGAAAGCGTTGGAAGATATCACTACCATCACCGGTTTCCATGAGTTCAATAAAACGTAATTGAATTGGTCGGTGCTTGATCCAATTTAGGAATGACTTCAACGCAATATCATTGACATTTTTCATGAGCACGGCATTGACTTTTACTTTTTCGAAGCCTGCTTCAAAGGCGGCATCAATGCCTTTCATCACCTGAAAGAATTTGTCTTGTCCTGTAATGGCCGCAAATTGGCGTGGATCTAAGCTGTCAACGCTCACATTAATCGCGTTCAACCCTGCTGCTTTCCATTCTTGTACGTCTCGCGCCATACGATAGCCGTTAGTTGTCACGGCTATTTTTTTGATTGATTCATTTTCATTGATGGCAGCAATGATATCGCTGAAATCTTTGCGCATAGTTGGCTCACCGCCAGTAATACGCACTTTTTCTGTACCTAATTCTGCGAATGCCGTACTGATACGACGAATTTCATCTAATGTTAAGAATTCATGACGACCGCTTGGCTTGTAGCCATCGGGTAGGCAGTATGTGCAACGAAAGTTGCAAACATCTGTTATAGAAAGCCGAAGATAGTAAAATTTTCGGTCAAATTGATCGACAAGTTGCTGCATAATCACACCTTTCCAAGTACGGGAGATGCAGACATTTCTATCTTGCACCCTGGTGGCTCTAGGCCACGGCCAGTGCATCATATTCAGTCGTTCAAACTTAGACGCAAAGGCTAGGAGTTTTATTTGGAACCGAGTTACTGATTTTAAACTATAAAATACGCCACTCTGTTCACTTAATTTATGTAAGGATTCTAGCCGATAGAAATTGAAAAAGCGAATTGCAATTCGATATATACCATTATATACAACGACTTACAAAAGACATAGTTGAATCACCGAAGCTATTATTATCAATGACAATTTTCCATTTTGAGTGGTCTCAAACCGTATAATTTCATACTAATTGATTAACATCTCTAACTATTTAATTAAACATTTATTGATATAGATCTAAAATGGGGAGCAAGCTCCCCATCTGATTGTTTACGTTATAAATATCAGCACTTAACGCTTATCAAAACCGATATTTCAAATTGAATAATTGGCATATCAATTAAAAATAAATAGTGAAGCACAGAATTCATTAATCAAAACGCTAAATAATTTGCGTTGTTAGTTGTGATTAGGCGACAGATGAGGATACCTTGGAAGTACACACCAATACAGAATCGTCTCTTTTATTGTTTTTTGTCACGGTACTTAAGCCAAGAATGATGTTTTATGGTAGATTAACGCCCAATTTATTTTAGTCGCCATAAAACGGGCATTAGCGTAAAAAACGTATTTCGTAACTCGCTGGTTTACTTGCTTTTATAAGTACTGAAAATTAACTGATATAGGAACACTATGCCGAATTGTAGTCTGGCGGATCTCAAACATGTTGTCGCTTTAGGTGGCGGCCATGGGCTTGGTCGCGTGATGTCTTCACTTTCTTCTTTAGGTTCTCGTTTAACGGGTATTGTCACCACAACCGATAATGGGGGCTCGACTGGTCGTATTCGTCGCTCTGAAGGTGGGATAGCTTGGGGAGACATGCGTAACTGTTTAAATCAGCTAATTACTGAGCCGTCCATTGCTTCAGCGATGTTTGAATACCGTTTTAGCGGAAATGGTGAGCTTTCAGGCCATAATTTAGGTAATTTAATGTTAAAATCATTAGATCACTTAAGTGTGCGCCCACTAGAAGCCATAAATCTTATCCGTAATATGCTAAAAGTCGATGCGCAATTGATCCCGATGTCGGAATCTCCTGTTGATTTAATGGCTGTCGATGAAATGGGTAATGAAGTGTACGGTGAGGTGAATGTTGATGCCTTACATGAAATCCCACAAGAGTTACGTTTGTATCCAACAGTCAAGGCAACTAAAGAAGCCTTGCAGGCTATCCACCAAGCAGACTTAATTATTATCGGCCCTGGCAGTTTTTTTACTAGTTTAATGCCATTATTACTTTTGGATGAAATTGCGGCTGCACTACGCGAATGTAAAGCCCCGATGATTTATATTGGCAATTTAGCGAAAGAAATTAGCTCCCCTGCTGCAAACCTGTCTTTACCTGACAAACTAAAAATGATGGAACAGTATATTGGCTGCCAAAAAATTGATGCGTTAATCCTTGGCCCACGCACACAAACCAATAATATCAGCCCTGACCGCAAAATAATCCAACGGGTACTCGAAGCTGACGATATTCCGTATCGCCATGATAGAAAGCTGTTACTGCAAGCCATCGAAGAAACCATCAACTTGTTATAATCCCCAACCGCCATTCCGCTGCTAAATACCCGCAGCGGAAAACCTTCCCTAAAATTAGCCCTTTGTTTCCCGTATTTCCACAAAATCTATTTTCAAAATACTTTGCGTTGTGGGTAGGCGGCAAGTGAAGGCAGCTCGGGGAGCATACATAAATATGTGACCCGAGTGACTGAACGAAGCCAACCCCCCCACAACGCGAAGTATGAAGAAAATGATGAAAATTAGGAATTAGCGATAAACTGGGAGCGTATCTCCTGCAATTCGTCTCTGACTCGCGCAGCCGCTTCAAATTCAAGATCTTGAGCATGTTTATACATTTGCGCTTCAAGTTGCGAAATCCGTTGCTCCAATTCTTTTGTTGACATTGATTGAATATCAACCGAATTATTATTTTTGGTATTGTCTTTCGTGCGGCTTTTTCCTTTGCCACCCACTTTGTGACCAATTTGCAGAATATCACCGATTTTCTTATTCAACCCTTGTGGAACAATGCCATGTTCTTCGTTGAACGCCATTTGTTTAGCACGGCGACGCTCTGTTTCTGCAATCGCTTTTTGCATGGAGTTGGTGATCCTGTCTCCATAGAGGATTGCCTTACCATTTAAGTTACGAGCCGCACGCCCTATGGTTTGAATAAGCGAACGTTCCGAACGCAAGAAACCTTCTTTGTCCGCGTCTAAAATAGCCACCAGAGATACCTCTGGCATATCCAAGCCTTCTCTTAATAAGTTGATCCCAACCAGCACATCAAACTCACCAAGCCGTAAGTCGCGAATAATTTCCACGCGCTCGACTGTATCGATATCTGAGTGAAGATAACGAACTCGCTCCCCGTGTTCTTCGAGATATTCCGTTAAATCCTCGGCCATACGTTTAGTTAATGTGGTGACTAACACACGTTCATTTTTCTGCACACGTATACGAATTTCAGACAGTAAATCATCTACTTGGGTAGAAACTGGGCGAACTTCAATTATCGGGTCAAGTAGGCCTGTAGGCCTAACAACTTGCTCAATCACCTCATTGCCTGATTTATCAAGCTCATAGTTACCCGGTGTTGCTGAAACATAAATAGTTTGCGGCGCTAAAGCTTCGAATTCTTCAAAACGCATTGGCCGGTTATCTAATGCAGAAGGAAGACGAAAACCATATTCAACTAAGGTCTCTTTTCTTGAGCGGTCCCCTTTGTACATCGCGCCTATTTGTGGGATGGTAACGTGAGACTCATCTACCACTAGCAAGCCATCTGCAGGCAAGTAATCGAATAATGTCGGAGGTGGTTCACCGGGCGCACGACCCGATAAGTAGCGCGAATAGTTTTCGATACCTGAACAATAACCGAGCTCATTCATCATTTCTAAGTCGAATTGTGTTCGTTGGGTAATACGCTGTTCTTCAAGTAGTTTATTGTTTTCCAGTAATACTTTTCGCCTATCCGCTAATTCAACCTTAATTTGTTCCATTGCTTCAAGGATACGTTCTCTCGGTGTGACATAGTGCGTTTTTGGATAAACGGTAAAGCGAGGAACACGATGTTGTATTTGACCTGTCAATGGGTCAAATAATGATAACCGTTCAACTTCGTCATCAAATAGCTCAACGCGTAAGGCATATTCGTCTGATTCCGCTGGGAAAATATCGATAACTTCGCCGCGAACACGGAAAGTCCCTCGCGTGAAGGCTTGGTCATTACGCGTATATTGTAAGTCCGCTAAACGCCTTAAAATTGAGCGCTGGTCGATGATCATGCCATCCGTTAGGTGCAACATCATTTTTAAATAGCTGTCAGGGTCACCCAAACCATAAATAGCTGACACAGAAGCCACCACAATTACATCGCGGCGTTCGAGTAAGGCCTTAGTCGCAGATAGACGCATTTGCTCAATATGTTCGTTTACAGAGGCGTCTTTTTCAATGAAAGTATCTGAGCTTGGGACGTAAGCTTCAGGCTGATAATAGTCATAGTAAGAAACGAAATATTCCACGGCGTTATCTGGGAAGAAGGCTTTCATTTCACTATAAAGCTGTGCCGCTAAGGTTTTATTATGCGCCATTAGCATGGTTGGCCGGTTCTCTTGCGCAATGACGTTGGCAATAGTGAACGTTTTACCGGACCCCGTTACGCCTAATAGAGTTTGATGAGCAAGTCCATCTTGTAGCCCTTCCCTTAATTTATGGATAGCTTCGGGTTGGTCCCCTCCCGGCTGAAAATCAGAATACAGCTTAAAATCCTTACTCATATTAACGCCCCTTAACAAGTTTCTTCCAATATGATACTGGATAAAAAACCAGCTTCAAGTATTGAAGCTAAATTTTCTGTTAATCTCCGCTCTGATATGTTTATAAAAATGTTATCCCCAAAAAAGTACTTGACCTTTTTGAAACTTTATATTTTATGCTATTGCATTTTTATGCCATACCTCAAATACAAATTGAAGGCTTGATTTTATTTAACCATTTGTATTTATTATAGATTAATTTAAAGTCCAGAATCACATCAAATAAACCCAAAGCCGCTTGTCACCTAGCGTAGAACTTGTTTTATAACGTTAATACACAAGGTTATCCACAGAAATGGTGGATAACTCTTGAAGCCCTTAGAGCTCATGGATTCACAGGATCTCTAAGATTTGCTCGATGGAGGCAAAATGACAAAAAGATGGCAGTTTAATGAAAAAATTTTTAAGTAGTAACTGCTATGAAAAACAGATTTTATATTTTTTATTAAGATCTGAGTGGTATTTTTACTGAAATACTTGACAGTATTTTAGTTGAGAACGTTAAAAAAGATCGGCTCCCTATTTAACAATTGATCAGCCCCAAGCATTGAGTGTGGCTTGGGGAAAAGTATTGATATTTTTATATAATCAAATAGTTAATAAAGAAAGATCCAAATAGCTTCCTAATTTACCGTTGAGTGTTTTTTGGTGTGGGATCACCCCTAAACAAGGTGCTTTGATCATTCGGTTAAGTGTTGACAAATATTGCTCTTGGAAAATACCTGCGGGTTCAACTTCATTGGCAACCCAGCCGGCTACGGGTAAACCTGCAGCTTCGATAGATTCCATGGTTAACAATGCATGGTTTATACAGCCTAACTTAACACCAACAACTAAAATAACGGGGAGTTGCTGTTCAATCACCCAATCTGCATAAGTTTTTTCTACAGATAACGGGGTATACCATCCACCAGCCCCCTCGACTAATAACCAATCCGCTTGGGACTTCAAATAAGCCAACCCTTTATTTATCACTGAAAATTCAATGGGTTGATTTAATTTCTCACTGATAATTTGCGGTGAAGTTGGCGCTTCAAATACAATAGGATTAATCGCCTCATAGGGTAATTTTACTCGGCTATTGGCTTGTAATAACAACGCATCGCTATTACGTAGGCCATCCGCCGTGAGCTCACTCCCAGATGCGACAGGCTTATAGCCCACCGTATTCAAACCTTGATAACCCGCAGCTTGCAATAAAGCACAACTTACAACGGTTTTCCCTACTTCTGTATCCGTTCCTGTTACAAAATACATTTTAGTCACGGTAAATCGCTCCAAACACCGTATGATAAGTTAGAGGTAAGCCTTGCTCTGTCATTGGATAGAGCAAAGCAAGTTGCTGCAAATGCTGGCGGGTCATTAACCCTGCTTTACGCCCAGCAGTCAAATGTGTCGCCCCAATGCCTTTCAATGAATGAAGCAACGCTATTAATTCAGGAAAATAGACGGTATCCTTCTGAAAAATAAGTTTATGTCTCCATGACTGACAACTATTTTGTATCTGCTGAACACTGAGAAAGGAATTCACATGTGAATAGCCGTCAAGTGAATGCCAAGCTGAAGACAATTCTGCGAGAGAATGCTCTGCAAGTGTGGTGAACACCACAACTCCCCCCGGTTTTGTCACTCGATATAATTCACTTAATGCTTTGCTGAGATCTTGGCACCATTGGACCGATAAATTGGAAAAAACCACATCAAAGGTTTGTGAATCTAACGGAATGGATTCTATGTCAGCACATAAATAATGATCAGCCACAGCTTTCGTTTGCGCCATTTCGAGCATACCAGCAGAAAGATCTAAAGCCGTGATGTGATATCCTTGATTTTTCAGTTTATGGCTAAAATACCCCGTACCGCACCCTGCATCTAAAATATGTAATGGTACTGTGAGTTCTGAACTGTTTAAGACTGAAGTCAGTTGACCAAGCAGTTGTGTTCCTGTTGATCGTTGATAACTTGCCACTGAGTCATAACTTTTAGCCGCACGGCCAAATGCCGCTGCAATTTTATGCTTTTCACGACTGAGCGATAAAGTCATGTAAAGCCTCCAATAATTGATCGATATCTTGACGTTGATGCGCAGCGCTTAATGTGACTCGTAACCTAGCACTCCCAGGCGGAACCGTTGGCGGCCTGATCGCTTGCACCCAAATATTTTTTTTGCGTAAGAAATTGGCTAACTGTTGGCTAGCTTGGTTTTCCCCGATAATTAATGGTTGAATAGCCGTCATTGAATTAGCCAGCTGCATGCCATTAAAATCAGCATTATTTCTAAAATACGCAATATGTTGGTTAAGGTCTTCTCGTGCTTGATCTGCGAGCTGAATTTGCTCAACTGCCGCTAGAAGCGCGACAGCCTGAGCCGGAGGCATTGAAGTGCTATAAATTAAATGGCGTGCGGATTGGACAAAAAATTCAGCCGTTGGCTCATCACACAATACCGATGCACCACTTAAACCAAACGCTTTACCAAATGTCACGACTAAAATTTCAGGTTTAACCCCATTCGCGAAGCAACTACCACGGCCTTGTTCTCCGATAACGCCAATACCGTGTGCATCATCAACCATCAGCCAAGCATGCTGATTTCTAGCGATTTCCTGCAATTGTTGAAGTGGAGCACTATCGCCATCCATACTAAAAACGCCTTCTGTGACGACAAGCGTTTTTCCCGAAACCGGTTTTTGGATTAAGTTATCAAGTGATAGAGGGTTATTATGCTTAAAGCGCCTCAATTGAGCCCCTGAATGAATCGAGGCCTCCATTATTGATGCATGGCTAAGTTTATCCGCTAAAATACGATCATTTGCCGTCATTAATGCCGTGATCACCGCATGGTTCGCGGCAAAACCTGAAATAAACAATAAAGCTTTTGGGTAGCCGAGCCAATCAGCGAGAGCTTGCTCTAATTTATCATGTGCTTTGGTGAACCCTGTAATATGGCCCGATCCTCCACTACCCACACCATATTCATCAGCCCCACGTTGCCACGCGGCAACCACTTGAGGATGATGGGCTAATCCCAAATAATCATTGGATGAGAAATTAAGAAATTCTTTTCCAGCCAGAAAAAGCGAACGACCATTGGCACTATCAATACACTGCCGTTGACGCCAGATAGAAGCCTGCTTACGCTGCTCTATCTGGTTTTGTATAAATGATTGCCAAGTCATTATACTGCTGCGTTATAAAATTGAGGGTTATCGGCGGTTAACAACGTTTCGGCTAACTTAGCGGCTTGATGGTTATCCCCTTCGTCAGTTTCAATTCGCTCAGGGTTAATATCCAGTTTTCTAAATAGTGCTAAATCTTTGTTTTCATCAGGATTTGGCGTCGTTAATAATTTACACCCATAGAATACTGAGTTCGCACCAGCCATAAAACATAATGCCTGAGTTTGCTCATTCATGTATTCACGGCCTGCCGACAGCCTAACGTATGACGTTGGCATCATGATACGTGCAACGGCAATAGTACGAATAAAATCAAACGCATCGACATCTTCGTTATCTGCCATCGGGGTTCCTTCAACCTTCATCAACATGTTGATCGGCACACTTTCTGGCGGTTTAGGTAAATTTGCCAGTTGCACCAATAAGGCCGCTCGGTCACTGACTTTTTCGCCTAAGCCTAAAATCCCACCAGAGCAGACTTTGATCCCTGCGTCTCGGACATTTTCGAGTGTATTTAAGCGGTCTTGATAACTGCGAGTCGTAATAATATTGCCATAGTATTCAGGAGAGGTATCAAGGTTATGATTATAATAATCTAACCCGGCTTCTGCTAAGCGTTGAGCTTGAGAATTATCAATCATCCCTAAAGTCATACAGGTTTCCATCCCTAATAACTTCACTTCTTTTACCATCATTTCAAGATAAGGCATATCGCGTTCTTTCGGATTCCGCCATGCCGCGCCCATACAAAAACGCGTTGAACCTGCTTGCTTAGCTTTTTTCGCAGACTCCAGAACTTGCTGAACTTCCATTAGTTTTTCAGTTTCTAGTCCTGTTTTATAGCGCGCGCTTTGCGCACAATACTTACAATCTTCTGGGCAAGCCCCAGTTTTAATCGATAGCAAAGTACTGACTTGCACTTGCTGGGGGTCGAAATGTTGGCGATGAATTTGCTGTGCCTGAAATAATAATTCAAAAAAAGGCATTGAAAACAGTTCATTAGCTTGTTTTATTGTCCACTGTTTTAATTGGCTCACGGAAACTCTCCAGTTGAAAAAGTTGTTGCCAGTTTAAATATTGCGATTATCATGTCAACTAAAATGATCTAAAAAAGTTGACGATGATAGCAAATGGATAACGTAGATATTCAGTTTGATGCCAAACATATTTGGCACCCTTATACCTCGATGAGCCAGCCAATTCCGGCTTATCCGATTATTGAAGCCCATGGAGCCGAGCTAGTCATGGCCGATGGAGTAAAATTAATTGATGGTATGTCTTCATGGTGGGCAGCCATTCATGGTTACAATCACCCTGTATTAAACCAAGCGGTAATAACGCAATTAGCGAAAATGTCCCATGTGATGTTTGGCGGGATTACGCACCCACCCGCAGTGAATCTATGTAAACAGTTGGTTGCCATCACACCAGAGCCACTCGAATGTGTCTTTCTTGCCGATTCCGGGTCAGTGGCGGTTGAAGTTGCTCTGAAAATGGCATTGCAATATTGGCAAGCCAAAGGGGAAAAGCGTCAACGGATCCTCACATTACGTCATGGATATCATGGTGATACCTTCGGTGCGATGGCCGTTTGTGACCCAGATAATTCAATGCATGGCCTGTATAAGGGGTATTTACCTCCACATATTTTTGTGGAAGCCCCTCAATGCGGTTTTTACGACGAATGGGACAGCGCCGATTTGCATCCTCTTGAAGTTCAACTTGCCGAAAATAGCGACAAAATTGCGGCGATCATCCTTGAACCGATCGTTCAAGGGGCTGGTGGAATGCGTATCTATCACCCTGAATATTTAAAGGGAGTCCGCCATTTGTGTGATCAATATGGTCTACTGTTGATCGCTGATGAAATTGCGACTGGTTTTGGTCGTACGGGTAAATTGTTTGCTTGCCATCATGCTGATATATCACCCGATATTATGTGTTTAGGTAAAGCACTAACTGGGGGCTATATGACACTTTCTGCCACTCTCACAACTCGCCATGTGGCAGAAACCATTAGCAATGGTGAAGCAGGTTGCTTTATGCATGGACCAACCTTTATGGGTAACCCTCTTGCCTGTGCGGTGGCGGATGCCAGCCTGAGTTTGTTACTCAATAGTCCTTGGCAGAAAATAATTGCCACTATCGAACAACAACTTAAGGCTGAACTGATGCCTTTAATATCCCACCCTAGTGTTGCAGATGTACGTGTTCTTGGTGCAATTGGCGTGATTGAAATGAAGCAGCCAGTCAATACAGCCGCTTTACAAAAAGTATTCGTGGAAAATGGTGTTTGGGTTCGCCCATTCGGCAAACTTATTTATGTTATGCCACCGTATATCATCACCCCCGAGCAACTCAGTAAAGTAACAAATGCAATGGCAAAAGTGTTGGGATAGCACAATAAATGCAATGATAATCGAAGTGATTGTTACTGAATTTTTAATCTAGAGTATTTCATAAATCATTTGAGCTGTAACAAGGCGGCAAGTGAAACTAAGCCCTAGGAGCATACACAAGTATGTGACTAGGGTTAGTAAACGTAGCCAACACAGTTACGGCTCAAAGGATGACTGAAATAACCCACATAGGACCTTTCCCGACCATATACCTTCCTATTTGTGTCAATTTCCCTGTAATCGGGTCAATTTCAGAAACTGAAATATGGTCTGATTTTTGCCCACTCGAAATTAAAAAGCGCCCTGTTGCATCGATATTAAAGCCCCTTGGGTGCGTCTCTGTTGGGTAACGTGCTTCTAATGTTAGCTCGCAACCGTCATCAGAAACCAGATAGTGGCTGAGGTAACTTTCAGAACGTTCACTAACATACAAATGGCGGCCATCTGGCGTAATGTGGATATCTGCAGCCCAGCGCTGACTTTCGTTACCTAATGGGTAATTTGCCAAAGTTTGCATGTTACGATAGCGAGTAAATTTACGATACACGCCTACCGTTGAGTCTAACTCATTCACACAATAAATGACTTTTTCAGTAGGATGGAAAGCCAGATGACGGGGGCCGGATTTCGCAGCTGTGGTAATTTGATCTGCGGTTGCTTCGGTTAAATAACCATTTTCATGTAAATCGAATAAACGGATATGATCTTCGCCTAAACAAGGAACCCAAAGCTGTTGGTTATCAACATCAACATGGGAAGAATGTGGATTACGCAAGCCTTCAATCACTTGAACAACGCGATCTGGGACGCCTTCTTCATTAATGGTTAACACTGACAAGTTATGTTGATGATATGAAGGAACAAATAGATATTTGCCATTGTTATCAAGGGATAAATGAACCGGTGTACCTGGAATTGATGTCTCCGCTTTTAAACGTAGTAACCCTTTCTCTTCAATTTCATAGGTTACGACACGGAAATTCGGGCGCACACCAATATAAAGGTGTTTTTTATCATGGCTTAATACCATAGGTTGCACTTGGCCCGGTGTTTTTACCGTTTGCAGAAGAGTAAGCTCCCCAACCTCATTCATCGACCACACGTGAATTTGCTGACTCTCGGGGCTCGCAATATAAACAACCTGATTCATCCTGACTCCTTAATTCATGATAAAAATACAAAACCGCATCTATAATCCACTATATTGGCTTCACTATACTTTATATTATGCAAATTACACTGGGTAAATAGCACTGACGCGGCTGTTACATATCGTACCAAGAACAAATAATAATGATACTAAAACGGTTCAGTTAACGTTATGATGATAAAACATATCAAGTTGACTATTTTTATAGCAATAATTTCTCATTATTCGTTAAATTCATCATCTCCCTATCTCTACCCCTTTAGTAAGATAGGTAACAACTAAATCACGTGGAGCCGTTTATGTCATACCGCGTTATTGCGCTCGATCTTGATGGAACACTGCTTGATCACCAAAAGAAAATTCTGCCTGAATCTTTAGCAGCCTTACAAGAAGCACGCCGCCAAGGCGTCAAAGTGATCATTGTCACAGGCCGCCATCATGTTGCGATTCATCCGTTTTATCAAACTTTAGATCTCGATACTCCAGCCATTTGTTGTAATGGAACCTACCTATACGACTATTTAGGCAAAAAAGTTCTAAAATCAGATCCTATGACCCTCGATTCTGTCACACAAATGATAGACAAACTGCGTGGAACAGATATTCAGCATTTAATGTATGTTGATAATGCAATGCTCTATAACGCACAAACAGAAGGCATTAAACGTACATTGAATTGGGCCGAATCCTTACCTGTTGCACAGCGCCCAACCATTGAATTTGTTGAAGATTACGCTGATGTGATGCATAACTATGATTCTATTTGGAAATTTGCTGTTAGCTCGCCAAATACGGAGCAACTTCATCGAGTCGTTAGCGAAATTGAAAATGATTTTGGTTTGGACTGTGAATGGTCTTGGATGGATCAGGTTGATGTCGGCCGCAAAGGCAATAGCAAAGGCCAACGCTTAAAAGAGTGGGTCGAATCCCAAGGGATGACGATGAATGATGTTGTGGCTTTCGGTGACAATTTTAATGACTTAAGTATGCTGACAACCGCAGGTTTAGGTGTAGCGATGGGCAATGCGGTTGATGAAATCAAGCAACAAGCCAAGCTAGTCACTCGCATCAACACGGAGCCGGGTATTGCTGAAGTTATCCGTAAATACGTTCTCTAACGGGGTTATGAAATAACAAGAAAACTTAGTTCAATTCAGGTTACTGACACTCTCCATACTTTTCGGTTAAAGATTGTCAGTAACCGGAAAAAACTCTACATAATTGATGAATCAATACAACTTATTGGGTAAGTAATTCGATTAACGCTTGCTCTAATACAGGTAAGGCCGCGCCATAAATTCGTGAGTTTCGGCTCATCTGACTCATTGAGAGTTCCGGTAATGATTGGCCAAAAAAACGATTTTGCTGTTGGAAGCTCTCACAAAACGCAGCCCAAATTTGCGGGTTTTTCACAAAAGGCCCCGACACAATTAAACGTGAAGGGAAAAATACACGACAAATATTTGATGCTGCATTTGCCATATGAGAAACAGCTTGCTGCATCGTTGCATTATTAACTAGATCATGAGTAGCCAAAATTTCTGCCACATTTTCTTCATCATCATGGGCTTTAAATTTACCAGCAAGCACATCTGGACCAATTGCCCATAATGCAGTAACCGTTTCTAAGCACCCAACTTGCCCACACTGACACGGCTTATTTTGCCCTGGGATATGCCAATGCCCTATTTCACCAAAAGCATGTCCACCTATATTGATGTAATTATCTGCGGTACTAAAGGCAACCCCGACACCGTACCCCCAATGCAGTAATAACGTACTTTTGCGACGCTCAAGTACATGTAGCATTAACTCGTCGTCCAAAGTTCTTGATAAAACAACACGATACTCAGGGGGAAATAAACTTTTGATATCTAAATCATTCATTCTAGGCCAACGAGATGCATGTATCCAATGATAAGTTTTGCGATCAAATAACCCCCCTAAAGAGAAGACACACCCCGAAACTTCCGCTGTTCTCGGTATTTTTTGCAGAATATTTTTGTGAAGTTGGCTAATTTTGCTGGCTAATGCTTGGCTATCACACTCAGGTGATGCTTCAAGCTGCTCATGCGCAATGACATTAGAAACTAAATTGATAGCAAAAACATGTAATGACAAACTAATGACTTGGAAAACTAATGTTACTAAACGATTAGGATTCACTACCAGTATCATTGATGGCCGACCTCGCCCTGAATGTTGGCTGATTGTTTCGGTCAATAAACGGTTATCTAAAAGCTCAGTAACATGTTCTGATACGGTAGTTGAGCGGATATTCAGAAATTTTACTGCTTCACGACGTGTCGTGATTTGGCCATTTAAAATGGCATAAAAAATACGTTCCTTATCATTTGTAATAGACTGAGTGATCGGTAAATGTGATAAAAAGCCAGTCGTTGTTTTTAATATCATAATAATTCGATATAAAGCCGTTTAATCTAGGTCCCTGCACCATTCATCAAATAGGAATAGGCAACCTACCTACAGCTTACCCCTTCTCAAGTCAGAAAAATGGTAAATAACTATCGATAAAGTATGCCTCAAGGGTCTATCGTCAATCAATCCTTATTAATAAAAGAAAAAAGCCAGAACGCGGTAAGGCAGCCTGGCTTTTGCTGGTTAAAACAATACGCTAAAGTAATTAATATGTATATTCACGCACAACTTCACGATTGATAGTGCTCTTTACAATATTTAGTTGATCATCCCAGGTAATTGCTGATACTGGAGGGGTTATTCCACACCTCATCAATGCGGGCTGTAAATAATGGCGTGGATTAGTGGTCGCCATCATAATAGCTTCATCAAAGCTTGCTATCTTATTGTTCACTATATTACGTACCGCTTGGTCTAATGTCAGGCTAGACCCCGCTAAATTAGCTTCCCCGGGAACCCGCACGGTGCCATCATCAGTACGTTCAATTGACATCGCTGCAAATTGGTAATTCCCTGCTTTATTACAACCTGCAGCGCTGACAGCGTCTGTCACTAAAATTGACCTAGCGACCGTCTTAGTTCGTAATAAATTTTTTAATGCGGGAAATGGAATATGTATTCCATCAGCAATAAAACTGGCACCAATAGCATCGCAACTTAATTGAGCTTGAAGCGTATTTTCCAATTTATGTAAATATTGAGGAATACCATTTCCTAAGTGTGTACTCATGCAAACACCCTCTTTGGCCGCTTCCTCCATTTGGCTAAAATTGATATTAGAGTGCCCTACCGCCACACACTTCCCCATGACAACTAACTGTTTTACAAATTGAAATTGCCGGTCAAACTCTGGAGCATAAGTCACTAGCAATATCGGCTTGCTAACCTTTCTTTCTAAACTAGCAACCAAATTAATATCTGGTTTAATAATATCGCAGGGAGGATGACATCCCGCATACCCCACTTCTGGATTAATAAATGGCCCCTCCAAATGGTAACCAGGAACCATAAGTTTACCAAGATGGCTTTTCGATACGGCCTTATCTAATGCCCGAAAACGCTCTATAAGAGAAGACTCCGATGCTGTAATTAACGTTGGCAAACAAAATGTTACTCCTGTTTTTAACATTTTATCTAGTGCATAATCTAATGCTTCTGCAGTAATATTTTCATCATTAAAATCAATACCTGCAAAACCATTTACCTGAATATCAAATAGTCCACTGGTTACCTTCATCGTTTGATCCCTCAATACTTTTCCTTAATAGCGCCCTGTTAACAAGGAAGCAGAATCTTTATCCAAGAATATTCGGCAATCTTGATGTTGTTGAATAATTGACGCAGGAACTTGGTTGGTTATTTCACCTTCTATTGTATTTTTTACTGCAATAGATTTACGTAAGTCAGGTACGCTAAGTATTAAAGTTTTTGAACTTAAAATATGCGAAATACTCATAGAAATAGCTTGCTTAGGTACTTCATTCAAATGGGCAAACCACTTTTCGCCCAATTGCTGTTTTCTACATGCTTCATCAAGGTTAACCACAAGATAAGGCGAGCTCACGTTAAAGTCTGCAGGTGGGTCATTAAACGCTAAGTGTGCATTTTCTCCTATTCCTGCAAAACAGACATCAATGTCATACTGGCGAATAATATGATTTAGCCTCTGAATTTCTTTTTCTATATTCTCAGCAGAACCATTTACCCCAATAAATTGCTTCAGTGATGGCAATTTATTGACAAGTCGTTCTTGTAAATAACGGCGAAAACTAGCCGGATGTCCTTCATTCAGGCCAATATACTCGTCTAAATGAAAAATAGTAATGCGAGACCAATCAATATCTTCATTAATTAAATTTTCCAGCATTTCAAATTGGCTAGCTCCTGTTGCGACGATAATGGCGACATCTGCTTTTTTACTAAGCGCCTGTTTAATCGCAAGTGCTCCCGCTTGGCTGGCCTTTTTACCTAACATTTGTTTATCTTCAGAAACAATAATATCCATATGAACCTCATACTAAATAAGTAAAAATTTAATCTGTATCTTATTGGTGTTGTTTTAATTTTCTGGCCATTTGCACGGCGATTAATGTCAGCACACAGCAGAAAATCAAGTAGTAAACAACATAAGTCGGTTTTCCATCTCCAACAGAAACTAAAGCAGCTGCAATAACTGGGGTTGAGCCTGCAAAAATAACACTGTTTAGTTCACGAGAAAGTGCAATACCTGAATAACGATATTGTGTTGGGAATAGATTAGCTAAGAATGCGCCTTGAGCTCCTGATGTCGCGCCATGGCCAATACCATAAGCAATACACATACCCAGTGTTGCCAGTACTAAACTACCACTGCCAAGGAACCAAAATAATGGGAACGCAAAAGCCCCTAAGAAAATAGCGCCGAATGAGAAGATTGTAGTTGTGCCATATTTATCAGTTAATTTCCCCATAACAGGCGTCATGACTGTATTAACAAGTACAGCGACCATTAATGCCATCAATCCATCAGATTTTTCCATTCCTAACGTATTAGTGAGGTAGCTAATACTGAATACACTAAGTACATAACCATTTGCTTGATGCCCCGCCAAACTAAAAAAACCACAGAGTAAATTTTTTCGACTATGAATAAATAATTCTTTAATCGGAATTTTTTGCTCTTTTTTATCTTTCTCTGCTTTTTCGACTGATTTAACATATTCAGGGGTTTCATCCAATTGCTTGCGAATATAAATAGCGACAATAAATAAAACGATAGATAGCAAGAAAGGAACACGCCAACCCCAGCTCATAAAGGCATCATCAGGGAGTTGTGATACAGCAAAAAAAGCGGCAGTCGACAATAGAATGGCGATCCCTGTAGATGCATTAATTAACGAGGTATAAAACCCCCGCTGCTTCATAGGGACATATTCCGCAACAAAAGTTTGGGCACCTGCTAGCTCAGCGCCTGAACCAAAACCTTGCATTAATCTGATTACAACTAATGCAATCGTGGCCCAAATGCCAATGTGGTAATAAGTCGGAAGTAATCCAAGAGCGAGTGTTGCGATCCCCATTAAAACAATGGCAAAAATAAGAGCTGGTTTGCGCCCGTATCTATCTCCTATATGAGCTATTATTACCCCCCCTAAAGGACGTGAAATAAAGCCTACAGCAAAGGTAAGAAACGCTGCTAATGTTGCAATTGTGGGTGATAGATTCGGAAAGTAAAGTTTATTGATCACTAGCCCTGCTGCTGCACCATACAATGAATAGTCGTACCACTCTATGACCGTTCCTGACACGCTAGCCATCATCACTTTTCTAATCGTTTTTTTATCTGCAGCTGGCTTATCAGCTGCAGTATCGGTAGCTAATTGTTCTGAAATAGTGTCACTCATACTGCCCCCTACATTTATTTTAGGAATACATTATTTGAGGTATGTTTTGTTCAAACAAAACGGACAAAAAGCGCGCACTATTGAAATTAGCACTATTAAACTGAATTTAGAACATGATCGTTCTTAAATTATTTAGAAATGAGATCGAAATCATATTTCAATGAGAAAACATATACTTTTATTTAAAATAATTTATTTTAATTTTATTTTAATTTTTTATTAAAAACACAAACAAACAATTAACATTATAAGCAAAATCAAATATATACAACAAAGAAGACATTGTAACCATTAAAATAACCCCTGCTCAATTAAAAATATATTTATAATATAAAAGATATTTGATTATAAATAATCTCTCTATAACCGCCAATCAATTTAAAAACAGATTTGTTTTTTAATTATTAATTTGCCATATTGAGATGTCTTTACTCTACATTGATTGCTTCTATTATAAGGACCGAGTTATGCCACATACCCCTCACTTAAATAATCAAACTTTCCAGCCCGTTCAAGAAGTTAAACCATTGCTCATTCCCCGTATCGTTCACCTTGGTTGTGGTGCATTTCATCGAGCTCATCAAGCTCTTTACACTCACTTATTATTTGAACAATTTCTCTCTAATTGGGGATATTGTGAAATTAATTTGATGTCCGATAGCGGAGCTGTGTTAATTAATCAATTAAATAAATATAACGGCCATTACACTTTACTTGAAAAAGACGAAGAAAAATCGACCGTTAGAACGATTAAGGTGATAAAAGAAGCAATGCATCCACGCATTGATGGCATAGATGCTGTGGTAGAAAAGATGGCTTCCCCTGATACAGCAATTATTTCATTAACGGTCACAGAAAAAGGCTATTGCCTTTCTCCTGCAACAGACCTGTTGAATTTGTCACACCCCAACATACAACATGACATCGCACACCCAACAAAACCACGATCGGTTTTAGGTTATATCGTCGCGTCACTTCGTTTACGTTTTCAACGACAACAACCCCCTATTACCATTCTTTCTTGTGATAATATTCGTAAAAACGGTGAGGCCGCACGGCGTGCTATTGTTGGTTTAGCCGCTCAACAAGATAAACAACTAGCGCAATGGATTGATCAACACATTTCATTCCCAAGTACAATGGTTGATCGAATTGTCCCAGCCATGACTCAAGAATCATATGCAGAAATTAAACAATTAATTGGCAGAGATGACCCATGTGCCATCATTTGTGAATCATTTCGCCAGTGGGTTATTGAAGATAATTTTGTGAATGGTAGACCAGACTGGCAGCATGTCGGTGCTCAATTTGTGCCTGATGTCACACCCTATGAAATGATGAAATTACGTATGCTAAACGGAAGCCACTCTTTTCTTGCTTATCTAGGTTACTTAGGTGGCTATGAATTTATTTCCGATGCTATGCAAAACTCTGATTACAGTAGAGCGGCGTACAGCTTAATAATAAACGAACAAGCACCTACACTTTTCATCCCTGACAATACAACCCTATTACAATATACACAAACTTTAATAAAGCGTTTTTCTAACAAGACAATCAAACATAAAACTGCACAAATTGCGGCTGATGGGAGCCAAAAATTACCTCAACGCTTACTAGACTCAATAATGTGGCATCAAAAGCACGGCTCAGACTATACATTTCTCGCTCTCGGAGTTGCTGCCTGGATGAAATATGTCAGTGGACAAGATGAGCAAGGTAATGCAATAGATATTAAGGATCCTTTACAACATAAATTTGCTGAAATCTATCACCTATGTGGGGTTGGTTTGGAAGCTGTTGATAGGCTTTTAGCGATTAACGCTATCTTTCCACTTGAGTTTTCTCAAAATCAAGATATCGTCAAAAATGTAAAAACAGCCTATCAGCAGCTAATCTCTGTTGGCGCTCGTGAAACAGTTAAGCACTATCTACAGCAAACAGTAAAGTAGAGATTAACTTTATTTATACATAAAAATTAATCTATGAAAGGAGATATCGTATTTTATACGTAAGCTGCGATATCTCTTATTGATTACTTTTTGGATAGAAGAGAAAAATATGTCCTTGCTATAAATGGCGGGAAAGTGACACCGACTTCACTTGCGCATAAACTTTACGCCCTTTGCGAATAGAAAGCTCATCCCTTGCCCAGCGAGTGATCCGCGCCCATAAATAATGTTCTTCGCCTAAATCTAGCTTCACATCTACTTGCTCGCCATCTTCAATCCATTCAACCACTTCTGCGGCTAAAATATTACGAATACTGCTCACTTGCGGTTTTTCAAGCACCAAAGAAACATCAGCGGCGTCAATACGTATACGCACATCAACACCTTGTTGGGCTTCAACGCGTGGGATCCACAGTTTTTGGCTACCTACAATCACCGCTGTCATTTCATAATCAGGGTGTTGGCTATGCACCTTTGCACTTACCACACTGCTTAACGTTTCTTGCTGTAACCAAGGGCGCAAAGCACTGCTTGCCCAAACATCTTCCAAAGCGCCAAAAGCTTTAACTTTTCCTTGCGCCATGACAATCACTTTGTCAGCCAGACGCAAAATTTCATCCAAACTATGGCTAACATATAAAATGGGAATTTTCACGTCTTGAGAAAGCTTTTCTAAATACGGCAGCAATTCACGCTTTCGAGGTAAATCCAAAGAGGCTAACGGCTCATCCATTAGGAGAATTTCAGGGGCTGTAAGTAATGCGCGGCCAATGGCGACTCGTTGTTTTTCACCACCAGAAAGGGTTATCGGGTAGCGATTGAGTAATTTTTCAATCCCTAATAATTCAACAATATCATCGAAGCGATCTTTCATTACGGGTGACATGCCATAACGCAAATTGCTTTTCACCCGATAATGGGGAAATAGCCGTGCATCTTGAAATACATAACCGATATGGCGTTGTTCAGGTGGTAAGCAAATACCTTTTTCCATATCCACCAATGTGCGGCCATTTAATACAACACGCCCTGTATTAGGTTTAGTTAACCCACCTATCACATTGATAAGCGAGGTTTTACCAGCGCCTGAAAGCCCAAAAACGGCAGTAATACTTTCCGTTGGCAATTGCGTTGTGACTTCAAGCTGTAAGTCCCCTAGTTTTTGAGAAAAGTCGAGTTCTAACATGCTAAGCCACCCCCAAACGCTTTTTACCCCAACGGGTGAGCCACTCTGAAATCAGTAATGAAATCAAGGCTAAAATAATCGCAATCACACATAATCGCGCAGCGTCTACTTCCGCCCCTGGCGTTTCAATTAAGGTGTACATCGCTAATGGGATGGTTTGTGTTTCACCTGGTATATTCGAAACAAAAGTAATTGTGGCGCCAAATTCACCAAGTGAACGTGCAAATGCTAATACTGTTCCGACAATAATACCGGGAAGAGAAAGCGGAATGGTGATCGTGAAAAAGACACGTAACGGTGTTGCGCCTAATGTCCTCGCGGCTAATTCCAATTTTTGGTCAACCGCTTCAAGCGCTAAACGGATCGCACGTACCATCAGTGGAAACGCAACCACGGCAGACGCAAGCGCAGCCCCCCGCCAACTAAAGGTAAAACTAAATCCAAACCAGTTATATAGCCATTCACCGATAAAACCGCGTTTACCCATACTGATCAATAATAAATACCCCACTACCACTGGCGGCAATACCAGTGGTAGATGAATAATACTATCGAGCAGTGTTTTTCCAGGAAAATTACAGCGAACCAATACCCATGCCATTAAAATACCCAATGGCAAACTGAAAATTACAGCCACACTGGATACTTTTAGACTTAGATAAATCGCTTCCCATTCATAAGGACTTAACATCTGCAAAAAAATACTCTCTTAACATTTATTTAGTACGAGGTTCAAAACCATAACGTTTGAATACTTCTGAAGCCGCTGGGGTTTTCAAGTATTCATAATAATCACGGGTTGCTTTGTTATCTTGATCTTTAACAATTGCCATTGGGTATTCAACAGGTTTATGGGTATCAGCAGGGAAGACACCTACCACTTTGACTTTTTGGCTAGCGACAGCATCAGAGCCATATACAATGCCTAAAGGCGCTTCTTGGCGCTCAACCAATGCCATACCACTACGCACGTTATTTGTACGTGCTAACAGCGGGTCAACCGTTTCCCATGCACCTAAGTTGCTTAATGCTTCTTTGGCATAAATACCAACAGGGACATGGTCAGGGTCACCAACGGCTAAACGGCCACCATCTAACAGTTTTTTCCAATCAGTTTGTTTATTAATTTCAACTTTATCAATTTTGGCATCTTTCGGTGCAATTAACACCAATTCATTACCTAATAATGTATAGCGCGTATCTTCTACCATCAATTTTTTATCGATGGCGTAATCCATCCATTGCTGGTCAGCAGAAATAAATAAATTAGCGGGTGCACCTTGCTCAATTTGACGAGCCAGCGTTGAAGAAGACGCATAGGATGCAACAACCTCTACTTTAGTGTCTTTCTTATATTGCTCAGAAATTTCATTCAGTGCATTAGTTAGAGAAGCCGCTGCAAAAACCGTAATTTTATCAGCTGCAAAGCTATTGCTAGCCATCGTTAACGTTAATGTTGCGCCAGCGAGAAGTGATACCAAACCTTTTTTCATTTTTATCTACCCTAGTATTAATCGACACGTTATATATAACAGGACACAGCGATAACTTAAAGTCAAACTCGTGATAAAAGTGTGCTGGCGCAAGAAATGATGCAATTTTGTTGCATGTTTTCTCTAAAACCCCACTAACGATGAAAAATTCCTCAGCCGTAAAATCGTTTTTATATAGAGAACAATTTATATCCTTTGTAACTTTATCGGCACAAATCGTACACAATTGAATATTTTATCCAACTTTTGCAGATAGATAAAAACAGAGGAGATAATATGGCTATTCAACCGACAGCGCTTTCTCCAACCCAAGCTCACTATATGAGTGGATTAACCATTGAGCAATTTAATGGGTTATTTGAAAAAAATATTTCCCCTGAAGCTTTAGCTTCCTTAGCAGAATCAGCGGGTAATGGGAACTTAGAGAGTATCGATTTATTACACAATATCGCTCTACGGCAAGACAACGAAGGAAGAAAAGCAGAAAATATTCTGTTTGATTTATTTAGTGGAAAGCTGCCTGCAAAGAAAGGTATAGATAAAGAAATACAAGAAACTAGCAAAAAATTATATCAATTACACCTTAATACAAAAATCAAAAAACACCTAAAAGATTCGAAACTAACGACCCCTTCTAAGCTCCTTTATATTGTCGGATCTGCAATAGAAAAAGTTATTGATAAAATTAGTTTAACTAAACTATTGATGAAAAATGAACCCGCGGAATCTACTCTTTGGGATAATAACAGGATGACAACAAGTGATGAGATTGATTCAAGTAATAAAAATAACCCAACTTTGCCATCAAACATGACCATCAATTGCTCAATAGGACTCATGCAAAATGGCTACAACTTATTAGCCGATGTAATTGAACAAAAAATTTTAAATAATAAAACATTAGATAAATGTGAGTTATTTCCTATCAATATCAATGATAACCATTGGGTCTTAGTTGTGTTCTATCAGCCGGAACATAAGCAAGATATGAAATGTGTCGTCTTTAATTCATACCAAAATGTCAGCCCTGAAATTACTAATGAAATAGCAAAAGCCGCAGAAAAGGCAGGTATCATAGAAAAAGATATAACCTATATTGAAGGGAATATCCAACAACAAGTCCCTAACGGATGTGGATTATTCGTTGTTGAAGCTATTAAGCAACTCACTGAAAATACTCAGCAAGATCCTTATGATACATTAAAAGAATTTCAAGAAAGTTTTATAAAAAAGACGATGGCTGAACAAAAAGAGTTTAATATTCAAAACCGCAGACAGCTATATTCAAATTACCATGATAGCAAATATCCATCATTATAATGCCCACTGCTATATGAAAAACCCCCTGACTGCATTTACAATCAGGGGGTCTATAATCAGTCAGACAAGAAATTTTGTTAAAAATTACTTGTTTTCAGTATTATGATGATGAGGTACGTGTGCTTTAGACAGTAAGTTAAAGAACGCGCCCAAACCATAGATCAAACCCATGATCAAAAACATAACAACTGGAACCATCATCAGGGCAAAACCCAAACTTTTAATTAGTTCTAACATAGGAAAAAGCCTCTTCAGTGATACTGTACCCACCAGCCTACAAGATACGCTGACGAGGGAAAACTTGACTCTCAGTATATTGAGTATAAATCAAATCAAAATAATAACGCACAATTACGTTATAATGGAGACTATTTTAGACAAAATATTATACTAACGACATACTAAACGTGCTTTTTACGTCTGTCATCACCAGCCACGCCGGAAGGGAGAAATTTATGCAGGCCGAAATTTTACTCACACTGAAACTACAGGGCAGTTTATTTGCTGATCCTCGCCGTATCGCGCTACTAAAACAAATTAAAGCGACAGGGTCAATCAGCCAAGGCGCTAAACTCGCAGGGATCAGCTATAAAAGTGCTTGGGATGCCATCAATGAAATGAATCAACTCACTGATGATATCCTTGTTGATAGAGCAACAGGTGGTAAAGGCGGTGGCGGCACAACACTCACCCACTATGGTGAAAGATTACTTCAACTTTATGATTTACTGGCGCAAATTCAACAAAAAGCCTTCGATGTACTCAAAGAAGATAATCTCCCTTTAGACAGCTTATTGGCGGCTATTTCACGGTTTTCATTGCAAACCAGTGCCCGTA
Source organism: Providencia sp. PROV109 (assembly GCF_033681625.1). NCBI lineage: Bacteria > Pseudomonadati > Pseudomonadota > Gammaproteobacteria > Enterobacterales > Morganellaceae > Providencia > Providencia sp. PROV109. The sequence goes on along the minus strand of NZ_CP096320.1, from coordinate 1,503,789 downwards.
ACCAATTTTTTGGTACTTTAATTTCCCGTGACCATATGCAAGTTCAACAACATGTACAAATTCGCTTAGCCGATAACAGCACTGTGATTAATGCCGCACTAACAGAGCAAAGCGCTAACCGTTTAGGGTTAGCCGAAGGAAAAGAAGTGCTTGCATTGATTAAAGCACCTTGGGTCAAAATTACTAAACAACCTAACCCAACAGGCTTTGATAACCGCCTTGAAGGCAAAATTACCACTTTAGAGCGGGGTGATGAGAACAGTGAAGTGATTGTGACACTCACAGGCGGTGAAACTTTATGTTCAACTATGCCAAATAGCGAAATCGATGCCCAATCTTTGAAAGTGAATAATAGCGTTATGGCATTATTCAATGCGGACCAAGTGATTGTTGCCACACTTTGCTAATTTGCTAGTTTGCCCTGCTTACTTACAATAAAAGTAAGTAAGCATTCACCTTTTTTCCTTATCATATCGTTCTGTTGTTGACTTTAGCTTCAATCCTGATTATTTGTGATAGATGACAAGGTAAATAATCATGATAAGGAAGCTTGATGAGCACAATAACAATACAACATGGCAACTTTAAGCTCAGCGAAATTCAGACTTTAGACATTCAGCAACTTAACATCGAAAAAGGGGAAAATTGGGCTTTTATTGGTGCCAATGGTAGTGGTAAATCATCACTTGCTCGAGTACTTTCCAATGAGCTCCCTCCTCTTTCTGGTGTCGTAAAAAATACATTCACCTCTCCTGTTCGTCTATCATTTGAACAATTACAAAAAATCATTAATGAAGAGTGGCAGCGCAATAATACAGATATGCTCAGTGATGATGAAGATGACACGGGATATACAGCAGCTGAAATCATTCAATTTAACCATAAGGACAATGAATACTGCCTTGAGCTTGCCGCTCGCTTCGGTATCAGTGACTTGTTGTCTCGTCGGTTTAAGTACCTTTCTACGGGTGAAACTCGCAAAGTACTGTTATGCCAAACATTGATGGGTAATCCTGACTTACTGATCCTTGATGAGCCATTTGATGGCCTAGATGTTTATTCAAGAAGTCAGCTCAGCGAACTACTATCAAGTTTGTCTGAAAAAGGCTTAACTTTAGTGTTAGTGTTGAACCGCTTTGATGAACTCCCTGATTTTATTGAAAACATAGGTGTTGTCGCTGATTGCAAACTAGCAATGGTGGGAAATAGGGAGTCAGTACTTGCTAACACGCTAATAACGCAATTACAGCATAGTGAGAAAATTAAACAGCTTTCTATCCCTGAAACTGAGGCTCCAACCGCAGATGAAAAACTGGATGACACGACACCTCGTATTATTTTGAAAAATGGAACTGTTAGCTACAATGACAAACCGATCTTGCACGGTTTAAATTGGCAGGTAAACCCAAACGAACACTGGCAAATTATCGGTGAAAATGGCGCTGGAAAATCCACCTTATTGAGCTTGATTACAGGAGATCACCCTCAAGGGTATAGTAATGACTTAACCTTATTTGGTCACCGTCGTGGGTCAGGAGAAACCATATGGGATATTAAGCGCCACATTGGTTACGTCAGCAATAGCATTCACCAAGAATACCGTGTCGCAACCAGTGTACTCAATGTCATTATTTCCGGTTTTCATGATTCTATTGGCTTGTACCAAACCCCCTCTGATCGTCAAATACAATTAGCGTATGAATGGCTAGCGCTGTTAGGTTTTTCTACGCAAACAGCTCAACAACCTTTCCACAGTCTTTCGTGGGGGCAGCAGCGCTTAGTCTTGATAGCTCGAGCACTAGTTAAACACCCTGCTATGCTTATTCTAGATGAGCCATTGCAAGGGCTTGATGGCCTTAACAGGTTGTTAGTTCTGCGGTTTATTGATGTAATGCTAAGACAAGGTAACACACAACTCTTATTCGTCAGCCATCATCAAGAAGACGCCCCTGCTTGTATTACACATCGGCTCACTTTTGTCCCTGATAATGGGAAATACCGTTATGATATTGAAAAACTTTAATTTTTGACTTATTTGCCAATAGACACGATGAAACTGTTGGCAAATTAATCTAATGTTTAATAGATGGTAACTAAGTTATACACAAATAACTCTTTGATTTTATTTTATTTATATTTTTTAGGTTATTTTAAATTAGAAAATTCACATAAAATCATTACACTGCGCCTATTCTAATAATTTAGACATCATAATGGATATTTTTTATGGCTTGGTTAATGTTAGCCTCTTCACTTGCAGTACTTGCAACACACCGTTTAATTGCTCTTTTTTTACTCGCTTGCACAATTATTACCGCAGCACTTACACACGTTATTGATTGGCAAGCGGTTCTACTATTGGTTTGTATTACAATAATTGCCATTATTCGTTTGCGTTTCCAACACTATCTATCCACCAAAATTATTAGTGAAATCATCTTACTAATCTGTACGATTGGGTTATTTATTCACTTATTCCCTGGGTTTAATAACCTGAGATATCTCGATAACGTTACCGTAGGGGAACATAGCGCCCCTTTCACAATGTATTTTAATTTTGATAAGGCACTCGTCCCTTTTATTTTACTCGCCTGCTTACCAACGTTATTTGTCTGTCGGCCAGCCAAGCATGCAGCTAAAATTCAATGGGCACTGCTGGTTATTTCTATGCCACTTTTATTGCTGGTCGCAACTGCTGCTGGCGGATTAGCCTTTGAATGGCATTTTCCTAGTTGGTTACCTGCTTTTGTGCTCTGTAACCTACTTTTTGTTTCATTAGCTGAAGAAGCGCTATTTCGTGGCTATTTGCAACAACGTCTAACCCTTTGGTTGAGGTCTCCTTACCTAGCACTAGTGATTACCTCACTGTTATTTGGCGCCGTGCATTTTGCAGGTGGAGCACTGTTAATTCTCTTTGCTACATTAGCGGGTTTGATTTATGGCCTAACTTGGATGTGGAGTGGTAAATTATGGCTGGCTGTATCGATTCACTTCGGGTTAAATTTGGGACATCTGTTATTTTTTACTTATCCAATTAAGTTGGTTTCTAATTAATGTTAACTAATTAAAAATTCATAATCACTCAAAAATTGGATGATCTTCACCGTAAAAAATCACTAACACGAATAATGTTAGTGATTTTTCATTATTATAACCATGTTATCTATCGTTAATCTAATGACTAGTTTGATTAACATTCATTGGCTTAATTTCCCCAGACTCAATATTAAGATAAAAATCTCGACTTGGATTTCCTTGTAGATATTTATCAATTACAGTGAAAATACTGCCAAAGCGTAATTTAAAAATATTCTCAAATGAACTATCCGCGTTAATTTTATCAGTCTCATTTGGTAATGACGATAACAAGGTTCCTGTGAGGAATCGATATTGGTTTAATCTTTCTACAGGTATATCTTGCAACGCAAGCTCGTCTGCATTACGTAAACGATAAAAATCCACAGCAAGGTCAAAACCATTCCATTTTGCAAAATCATTTAACTGATACCCTGTATTTTTAGCAAGAGTAGCAGCTTTATCACTGGCTTTTTTCCATGCATCGGAGTCTTTATTCAAGTAGATTTCGGTGACATTGACAGTTCCCGGGTCTTTAGCGCAAATTTCATGATTTTGACTCAATGGTGCCGTTAATACTTCATTATAAGCTTTCTTAGTATCTAACTGGCTTAAAATAAGCATCTCTTCGCCATTCAAACTAAATAACATTTGACGAATTTCACATGGCCATTCCTCAGGAATAAAACGTAAACGTGTCAGTTCAGTAATATGCCAGTTAGTGAAGTCATAATAATTATTTGCGCTTAAGATATCTTTATTCCAAAGATGCGACGAATTAGTATTTTTGAGGTGTTCCCACTCTTGCTGATAGTGCTCAAATAACTCATCAAACCGAGGAACATCTTCTATTACAATGGTTTGTACATCAATTTCATTCGCATTTCTAAAATTCAATATTTTATAAGCAGGAACATATGCGGCCATTGAAGGAGCTTGAATATTAAAAAGTAAGCTGCCATCCGAATACTTACGTACACCTGTATCATTAAAATGCATATGACCGCCAACATGAACACCGATACCTGTTTTTGCCATTGCATGGCTAGTGTCTTCTTTTGGTGCCCTTTCTAACTGAAATTTACCTTTGCCAAAAATGGTTTCAAGGTCATCTGCTGCACCATTATCAAATTCAACCATCGGGAAATGGCTAAACGTGATTAATGTTTTATTTTGCTCTTTCGCGCGCTTTGCAACATCCGCCATCCACTCAACAGTCTGTTGTTTATGTGTCAACATTTTGTTGTAACCCGCATTCCCCGACCCTGCAAAGTTTTTAGCTGCTTTAGGGTGATTAATATCTGCTTTTTCAGAAGGAACATAGACATTGGCATCAACGGCCATTAACCACAAATCAGGAATAGGCTCAACAAGGTAACTGCTGTCTGCAACATTAAAACAAGGCCCATATCCCTCTTGTTTATATTTACCGCCTGTTCCTTGAGTACAAATTTCATACTGCCTTTGGTTAAAATCACTGGCTTTTAAGGCTGCTTCATAGTTGTAACCTTGAGAACCATAGTTTGAGTATGGTGTTTCCCAATAAATATCTTCTGGTAACGGATTAATACCAAATGATTTCATTGCATCCATCACTCGACCATAACCACTATATACCATCTCTTCAGAGCAAATTGTTGGCAGCTCAGCTCCCGTTTCTATAACGGCAGTCTTTCCTTTATATCCCGTACACTCACTTGCCCCTAAACTAAAGATACGCTGCGTTTTACCATCAGTTCCAAGAAAATCTTCTTTTCCTGCTGGCATATCAAATGGACGGTTCGGATCATGATTCCCTGGTGTAGCAAAGAAACGCATACCATATTTTTGCTCGTACTCTTGCAATACTTTTACTAACCCACGTAAGTGAATAGGTTGGCCGTCATCAGTAAAATCACCAGGTAATGCAATAAGTTTAATACCTTTCTTACCTGCATCATCAAGTGCAGCACGTAGAGCAAAATAGTTTTCATTAAATAAACGCGTAGATGTTAATTGTGCATACATAGAACGAATAACGGCATTTTGACCACTTTTACTATTTTTTAATCCTTCAAATGCATTATCAGCAAACTGCCCATATACATCATGAAAATGGATATCAGGCATAAACGCGACGCGATAATTATAAGGTTGAGCCGTAGGGGCATTTGCCATTGCGACAGTTCCAATGGACATTAATGCAAGGGCAAAACTATATTTTAATTTATTGTTCATATTTGTTCCCTTTAGATAATTAACTATTTCTATCAGAAGTTATATGCAATGCCAACGCGATAACGCCACTGCCATGCATCACGGTAAGTTTGTCCATTTTTGACATATGAACCATCATCATAGGACACATACCCTAATTCAACATAAGGAACCCATGTCTTATTACCAACCCAAGACACATTCAGATTATGTGCATAATCCTTTTCTTTACCTTTATATGCAGGATAATCAGTATTAAATTTATATTCAAAGTCATAACTTAATGAAAAATCTTGCAGCTTATAACCTAAATAAAAATTACTCTGCCAATAATGCTGATTATCTTTTTTAGGCTTATTAGAGTTATCATAATGTCTTACGCCATAACGTAAACGAGTTCCAATATTAAAATCATCCGTTAAATTATAGGCAGCTTTGACACTGAATTTATAAGCCGTATCTTTATCTCCTGAATCTAAAGCAAAAGAAGGTGTTAAAACAAAATCTTTTGTGGCTTTATATTTATAACCAACTTCAACCTCATTTCCTTTTGATGATAGGTTTTCACCAAAACCACCATCTCGACTTCTCCATTTTCCTTCAAGGCTAAAATAAGTTCCATTTTGCATGCTATGGCCAATTTTGACACGGTCTTCATGGCGATGTTCATCCCCTAACCATTCATGACGATAGTCAATATATGTCGCATTCGCTGCTGTGCAAAATAATAATGTAGAGATACCTAGAGTTAAGTTTTTCATAAACTGATTCCTATAATTAATATTTATTTTTTATTTAATCGTTAAAACAATGATTCATTATCTATCTTTTATTTATAGATATACCCCTTATATTTTTAGAAAAAAACCTTCCCATCCTTTTAAATAACTTAAAAGAAAATTAATTTATTAAAATTTTAATTTTTTATATTCTTATCTCATAATTCTAATTCCAGCTTCAATAATTCAACAATATCCTCTGATTTTTTAGCATTTAACATTTCATTTCTAAAAGACTCATGCATTAATTTACGTGCGAGAACAGAAAAGATTCGCATATGCTGATTTTCATCTGAATCATTAATTGTTAGCATAATTACTAATTTAACATTAACACTATCTCCCCACGCTAACTCATTCGGTAAACGTAATACAGAAATACTACTGTGTTTAACAAAAGGTGATTTACAGTGCGGTATTGCAATTGAGAAACCTAATGCCGTACTAAAAATCTCTTCTCTTTGCCATATTGCTTGTTCAACTTGTGATCCAGAGTCAGTTCGGTGATTAACTTCTAAATTATCAGTTAATCGTTTAATAACTTCCTCTTTACTTTCCATTCTTTCATCAAGAAAAATTAAAGACGGATCCAATACTGAATAATCATTTTTTGGCGTATTAGCAGAGATAGACAAACGAGATAGTTTATCTTTTTCAAACTTGAACCAATTATCTGCATATGTATCAGGCTCAATAATTAATAAATCGTATTGCGTATCTAATAATAAAACATGAGCAGATTGAATTGATTCAATTATGGAAGATGAAAGACATATTAAAGGAAGAGAGAAAGATTGTGCTAAAATAGCGGTATGTGATGTTTCTGCCCCTGAAGCCATCACAATACCTTGCAAATACTCCCCTCTCAATGCCAATAATTCGCTTGGTGTCAGTAATCCTTGGCAAATAATAATCGAATCTTCTGTTAATTTAGGAAGTTGTATTTTAGATTCGATACCAAGATGCCTTGCTATACGCAATCCCAGATCCTTAATATCTAACTCACGTTGGCGTAAATATTCATTACTACTGCTTCGAAATGGTAAGCTGAGCTCTTCAATTGCCATTGATAACGCAGCAATCGCATTATTTGCCTCTCTTGGTTCAAGTAAGCACGCTTCAATATCCTCATCATCCAATAATTGGCTTTGTGCCTCTAAAATATCAACCGCTGTTTTATCAGCTTGCTGAATATCTAGACTAAATTGTTGACGAGCACTTTGTAACGCACGTTTTAGTATTTCACATTGTTCTGATTGTGAATTTGATGGCTCTAATAATGAAATCTTTTGTAAATCAAAAGATTTCATATAGATAGCCCTACCTTTTGCAATCCCTTGGCTAACACCATAACCCTGAATAATTTGAGATGATGTCCGACTCAGATATATAGGGATCATTCCTTGCTCTGGTTTATCTTTTTTTGGCATTAATCCATCACAATGAATAAATTCTTGTTCAATAAATACCTTTAGTTTTTCATAAGCCAGATTTTCATCATCTCCACTGATTGTAAAATAACATTCATCACCAACAGCGACATCTGCCCCAACAAGAGCCAAAACACTTTTTGCATTGGCTTGGCGTAGTTTGCTTTTATTAAAAAGTAAAATATCTGATTGAAAACAAGCTGTTTTTTGCTCAATTGCACTCGCTGGTCTTGCATGAATACCATTAGGTAACTCACAACGAAATGGAAGTATTTGCATAATTTTTCCTTTATTAATTAGTCAATTAACCAAGACACAGGTGTACAAGGAGCTGCTTTATCTGTGTTTATGCATATAGACTCCGATAAAGTAACTTGATGTATCAACGTATTCGACTTAGGTTCTGTATAGGTTTTGGTTTCACTACTTGGGTTCCACCCACGTAAAATCAGTGACTCTTGATTCTGTGCTTTTTTCAACGTGCTGAAGTGCAGCTCACTATCCCACGTCAATAAACTATAATTATCAGGAAAAACAATATAATGAGGATTCGTTTTAAATTGAGACCAACCGGAATCTAGGTAACCAAATGCAGGTAAACGCCAATGCTCAATATCACGCCATAGTTGAGCGCTTTGGCCATTTTCTATCGGCAATATAGCAAAATGGAAATGATGAAGCCCCTGAATTTGTGATTCCGGTGACGGCAAAACCATACCTGATGCACGCCCTGGCCGCCAAGTTAGTTCTGCTTGGCCTAGCCAACCCACACTGCGCAAAAGTGTTATTCTTATCATGTCAGGTTGATTGGCTGGGATTTCATACTCTCTTAGTCCTTCAGTAACGATACAAATACCTTTTTTATCATCATGTTGCATTACCAGACTTTGCATTGGATAAAGCGCTGTTGGTGCCTCTACCCAATTTTCACTTTGCCAAATATCCATATTGGCTGGATTATTTTCTCGCTGAATTAAACCAAAAGGTTGGTCTGCAAAGTGAAATGTCTGTTGAATTTCCGTAGGAATTTCAACCTGAATTCGATGGTCTTCAATGGTATTATCAATTGTGATTTCAACATCTAGCCATGCCTTATCATGAGGTAAAGAAACCTGCATTGTGGCAGATAAATGCGCATTAACCTGTTTGGTTTGGCGAGCAATTGCATTCTGTGGTACTGGAATTCGCCAATTTAGAATAAATGAATCCATTAACGATGCTCTTACACAGTTAAATTGCTGTAAGTGTCCATCACTACTAATTAACCAATCATCTTCAGGTGGCGAATAGTTATAATTATCTCCTTCGTCTCCACCATCAATTAATCTAAGAATATTTGGGTATTGTTGTTGATTACGTTTATCAGTTAATAACAATCGTCCTTGGTGCAGTTCAAGTTTCAGCCATTCATTCTCTAATGTATTTTCAGTTTGAATGTTTTGTTGAATTTCAAAACCTGAATTTTCCCCTTCAACCAAATAAAAAGTCTGATAACCGCATGAAGGTAACTCTTTCACTTCAAGCAAGACTTCGCATTTCCGGTACCATGTCGTTGTCGTGCTATTCGCCAATTCTTGTACAATCAAAGACATATCTTGTTTTTCTTCATGAATAAGTTGCCAGCGGCAAGGTTTTCCTGCATCGTCTTTAATACAAAAATCATTTTCAGGTGTATAAAGTGTAATACAAACTTGAGCATCTCTTTTATGTGGCAACGAATTGAAAATGATAATTTTTTTACCATCTTGTTTTGCTTCAATCCCGCGAGCAAGCATCTTCATATTAAGGTCAAACAGTTGATTTGCACTTTCTAAACCATCTTGTAAGCGTGCTTTCACCATGCTATTAACACGATCAGAATTACATCCGCCGATACTATCATGAGCGTGTGACTGCATAGCTTTACGCCAAATATTATCAATCGCAGTTTGTGGATAAGGTAAACCAAGCCGCCAGTTAATGGATAGAAGAGGCTCAAGTTGTTGACTAACAAATTGTTCTAATTTTGCATTTAATAATTTAATGTCCATTCGAGTAGAAAAAATACCACGATGTACACGCATATATTTCGGGCTCAGCAATTCACCATTAAATTCAGGTAGTTCAGTGCTATTTACTTGTAAAGCATCAAAAAATGCACTGAAACTACTTTTGACAAAATAATATTCCTTTTGAACTTTATTTAATTGCTCAAGCATCGCAGGTACGGCATATTCAAAAGGGGATTGGTCATTACCATTAGGTAGTAATATTTGGTCTGAGTGAGCAAAACGGGCTTGTTTTTCCAAGATAGCAGGTAAAACGGCAGAGGCTTTTTCTGGATTATCAGGTAACCATTTCGCGCAGCCGTAGCCCCAAGGTAATACAGCAGTAGCCACACTATGACCTGACTGCGATTTCCAAATAAATTCACTACTTGCGACATCATGTTCACACCATCCACGCCATACGACCGCATGTTTGATACCAAACTCTTGCAAAAACATAGGTAGCTGTGCACTTTGTCCAAATGAATCAGGCACATAGCCTATTGGCATATAACCGCCCCATTGCTCACAATCTACTTTTCCCAACAGTAAGTTTCGCGTGATAGATTCCGCTCCAACGACTAAAAAATCAGTTTGTGTGTACCAAGGGCCAATAAGAATTCGGCCTTGTTTAATTAATTTCTGTAAGCAATCACGCCTTTCTGGTGCAACCTGTAAATAATCTTCCAGCACCACGGTTTGCCCATCTAAAACAAAGGGGCCAAGAGAAGGATCTTCTTCTAAATGTTTAATTAAATCATTCATGAAATAATAAAGAACAATTTTTGAATCATTCTCAGTGAAATACCATTCACGATCCCAGTGCGTATGTTGAATTAAATGTACCGTTTTCATTTTATGACCTTAAAATATTTTTAGCAGAACAGCCCCGTCACGTTATTCACGCTAATTAACACTGTACGACATTATTAAAATAACTCTCTAATTAACGACCGACTTTAAATTTAGGAATAGCTGTTTCTGTTTTTTTAGTTTCTATCGTTTCATTACCACGAAATATTAATAAAGAGCCAATAGTAATAATTGCAGATCCCACAGCAACCGATAATATATATATCGGCCATTTATCTACGGCTAACCACCCATAAAATCCCGAAATAGGAGCATGATTTATCGCACCTAGACCGACCGCCATAGCTGCACCTGTTGCTGCACCAATAATGTTAATGATAATAGTCTTTGGATTAGCAAGAGCAAATGGGATCGCGCCCTCAGAAACGCCAATTAACCCCATTAGCGTAGAAGCTTTTCCTGCTTCTCTTAATGATTCAGGAAAACGTTTTGACCAAATTAGCGTTGCTAAACCGATCCCAATTGGGGGAATAATAATAGCAACTTGAGCTGCTGTATTTGGCTCGTAAATTTCCGATGCTAATAATGCCATTGCAGTGGTTACTGCGGCTTTATTAACCGGGCCACCAAGGTCAAATCCAACCATTGCGCCAATAACGGCAGCAAGAATTACTTTATTAGATCCCGACATTGATAAAAGCCATTGCTCCATACCATGATTAAGTGCCGCTAAAGGTGCACCAATCACAAATGCCATAATAATACAGGTGAGTAATGTACCACCTACTGGCAAAATAAAAATCGGTCCTGCTGATGCAAGTGATTTTGGTAATTTCGTATATTTAGCTAATAAACGTACAATATAACCAGCAATAAACCCTGCTGCTAAGGCCCCTAAAAACCCGGTGCCTAAATTACTTGCCAACAAACCACCGACCATTCCAGGCGCTAAACCAGGCTTATTCGCGATAGCAAAGCTGATATACCCCGCGACGATAGGTAACATAAGAGAGAGTGCTAATCCTCCAAAACCATCAAATTTATGAAGCACTTGGACGACGAAATTTGTAGCTTCCAGATGGCTAGAATCCCAAATATTATCAATACCATATAAAGATGCACCAATACGAGATATCCCCATAATCACTGCACCTGCGATAACAAATGGCAGCATCCATGACACACCCGTCATAATGGCATTTTTTATTTCCGTACCAATGCCTAGTTTCGATGTTCCATTAGACTGCCCCATTTTTCATTTCCTCCTCAATTGCATCAATAATTGCATCGCCATACTTGATTGGGTCTGCAACACTGCATTCAAGCTTAATCATCCCATTAAATCGCTCCTTATTAATAACAGCGACATCAGCAGCCAAAATGACCGCATCTGCTCTTGCTAAATCGTCACTGGTAATCTCATTTTCAATTCCCATACTCCCTTGAGTTTCAACTTTAATTTCATGGCCTCTTTTTTTTCCTATGATATCCAACGATTCAGCAGCCATATATGTATGAGCAACACCAGTAGGACAAGCCGCAACACAAACAATAAACATAACAACTCCTTAAAATTTAATTCAGACAATAAAAAAAGCACAATGGCATAAATGCGCATTGTGCTTTTTAAAGGCAGCTAAAGGTAAAGAAATAATATTTCCAGGTGCACCACTAGAATGACGACAAATCATTATGTGGCGCAAACTGGACACAAGGAATAAAAAGATCAATTCGTGACGTTTACGAATATTTAATGATATTAAAGGATTAACATAAGCATTTCTTTCTAATTTAGTTAAATCGCTATCAAATACAGAAATATAAAGCTTCTGTGCACTCTGCCATAACTGCGACCAATTAACTGAGAAATCATTTTCAGATTGATTAGAATTCTCAGATTCATCTTTTTCAAGGGAAGCAATTGGTACAAACCAGCAAATTTTGCTTAATAAAGCTTTCATTTTGCTATCAAGTGATAGCAAAAATAAAATGCAGCCTTTAAAAAATAAAGCAAAATGTAAAGACATAGTGTCCCCCTTTAGAAACTAGTACCATTCTAAACGTATAAAATAGAAAATTACTGTGATTCCACCCTCATTTATTAAATTAAATAAAAATTAAAATGCTAAAAATATTAATGGCTATTTTCATTCTTCAATAAAAACCTGATTATCAAAGATTTATCTAAAATAAATTTTTTAGATAAATAATAACCTCACTGAAAGCCTAAAAGTATAATAATCTAAGAATTTCGCAATACTATTAATTATTAATCTGAGCTTTTTATATTAATCCAATAGAAGCTATTTTTATATGTTTTTATATAGAATGCCATTTTTCTTATTGGCTAAATTTAAAGAGATACAATGAAACAAAAAAATCAAAAAACAATTAATTTAGGATAGAGAAATATAATAATTCGATTGATACCCCTAAAGCACCTAAATGATATTACTCAATATAAGATTATAAAATAACGCATAAATAAACATTAAAAAATTCAACCTTATCAATCCATTAGTCACTTTCATGCTCATTTTTCTTAGCTATATCATTAAAAAATTTAGAGTGAATGCATCCTTGAACAAAAATCATACGAAAAGAGAATCTAATGCTGTAAAATTATAGATAGAAGCAATAATCTCCAATAACTCGTAAAAAATAGCCATTACCGGTTCTTCTTGTTAGAGGTAATTGAGTGCTTAGATTGATATCTATCATGGGAATGCACAAACAATCATTTTACCACTTGCTGTATCGATTCAATTCGAGTTAAATTTAGAGTATCCACAGGATCTATGAACCTAGAAAACAAGTCATCACTCTCGTGTAAAATTTGTTTTTCGCATTGATAGGGAGAAAATGCAAGTTGCTACTAGCGTTCGAGTTGACTATCCCTATAATGTAGGTCAGCAATAATTCATTTTTAATTTGAGTGTACTGATAGGAGTTTTAGCTATGGCTGTAACTAAACTGGTTTTAGTAAGACACGGTGAAAGTGAGTGGAACAAAGAAAACCGCTTCACAGGTTGGACTGATGTAGAACTGTCCGATAAAGGCCGCGAAGAAGCAAAAATTGCAGGCCAACTGCTAAAAGACGAAGGTTTTGTGTTTGATTTTGCTTACACTTCCGTTCTGAAACGCGCTATTCATACTTTATGGAATATCCTTGATCAAGTTGAACAATCATGGCTACCCGTTGAAAAAAGCTGGAAATTAAATGAACGCCACTACGGTGCTCTGCAAGGTTTAGACAAATCAGAAACCGCGGCAAAATACGGTGACGAACAAGTTAAATTATGGCGCCGTGGTTTTGCTATCACACCTCCAGACCTAGAAAAAGATGATGAGCGTTACCCAGGGCACGATCCTCGCTACGCGAAACTGTCAGATAAAGAATTACCCGTTACTGAAAGCTTAGCAACCACTATTGAGCGTGTCGTTCCTTACTGGGAAGAAGTCATCAAGCCTCGCGTTACTAGTGGCGAGAAAGTCATTATTGCCGCTCATGGTAACTCTCTGCGTGCTTTAGTGAAACACTTAGACAACTTAAGTGAAGATGAAATTTTGGAATTAAACATCCCAACTGCGGTACCAATGGTTTATGAGTTCGATGAAAACATGAAACCAATCAAACGTTACTATTTAGGTAACCAAGATGAAATTGCTGCAAAACAAGCCGCAGTAGCAAACCAAGGTAAAGCGAAGTAATTATTAACTTTATCTCTAAATATTGAAGGGCTAAGCCATATGCTTAGCCCTTTTTTCTTATCCATTTACTTCTATTCCTCAAAAAAACTTAACTCACAGTGTAAGAAATCCCAATAACCGATTATTATAGGGAAAACACATTGAAAGGTTGATAAAACAATAAAATGAACAAATTTAATATGTATGTTTGGGTTGGCCTTGTACTTAGCGCCAGTATCTTGGGTTCCCTGCTGTATATGATCCAAGGTGGCGAATTAGTCGTTGATGGTTCAAATGGTGCTGCTAATGCCGAGCTGATGAAAACCTTAATGATCATTGCTTGTATCAGCTTCCCAGTACAAATTATTAGTATGATGGTGATGACTTATAAACCTCGGTTATCCATTGTCCTTGCCGTACTCAGTAGCCTAGCATTAATGCCAATCACCATTGTATTTACCATGGGAATGATTTTCTCTGCGATCCGCTGGCGTTACCATCAGTTAACCCAATTTGATACCTCTTTAAATGTTCAATTTGACCAACGCGTTGAGTTCAACAAACGCAATAACCGTATTTTAGTTGTTGCACTTGGCTTAATCAGTATCACCTTTATTATATTAAGCCAAAGCTTAGGGATGTTCCTGTTTGTTTTCACCATTTTCCTTGGTTACTTTGGCAAAAAAGCGGGTGATGGTGTCTATTTAGCGATTAAAGACTCATATTTCTATATTCGCCCAAACATTTTCGCTTACTGTTATCGTATTCCATTAAAAGAGGTGGAATATACAAAAGGCGAGAAAGGCAAAGTACATTTTGATGTCCAGACCGATACTGAACGATTGCAATTAACGGCAACTCCGGCAAATGCAACACCTGAAGAACAGTCAAAATTGAATACCTTCATTAACCAAATTCAAAAAAAACAGTAAGTGGGCGACACAATGACTGCCGCTTGACAAGCCGGCAGTCGTTACGATTAATTTGCGTTAGGTATCATAGGCATTACAGGTGGAGTCAAGTTAATAATATTCACTTCATTAGGAGAACCTATACTAATAAAGTGATTATCTATGAACGAAACAGTCCATTCTCCCAAAATATCTACTGGAGAAAAACCACTATTCCCACTTAAATGAATTGTACTATTAGGATTTTTAATTACATATTCTTTAATAGTTTCATTAATAATAGAAACTATTCTTTTATCTTCTTTAACTTTATCTTTTAAACTTGATATAAATTCATTGTAATATTCAGCGCTAGGAAATGATTCTTTGTCCGATACATAGTCTGCCTCATATTCTAAAATTGATTTCTCAATGCGGGGGATTCCTTCCCGAATATATTTAACATCCTCCATATAATTATAGACATTATTGGAAATATATCCATTATCGTTATCTATTTCTGCATTCATTAAATTAAATATATATTCAACTTCATACTTGAAATCATTATTTAATTTAGGTCCAGAAATATTCGCTTTCAAATCATACCAAATTGCTGAATTCATTGAAGGATAATTTTTGCGAGACAAAATAGGCACTTCATCTAATTGACTTACCTTTTCAGCGAGAGGGCGGATTTGTTCTAAGATAGCCGTTCTTTTATCTGGGTTTTCAATGTACTCATTCATTAACTCAGATACCTTAATATTATCCTTATATTCACTTGCTCTTATGTTAAGATAATCATTTAACGAATCAATATATTTAAATGAATCGGTTTTATCTTTATCATTCCCCCAGCCTCCTCTAATGCTAATATCAATATCATTATTCAGTCTTACACGATCTTCCTCTAACTCTTTTCTAGCATTCATAATACTTTCTTGCATTATTTCTGCATTCTCTTTCAATTTATTAGAAAGTACTCTAAGATTGATTTCATAATTAATTCTTGATTTATCAGTTAATGCCATTTTATATACTCCTTTATATGAAAACTTAACTAACTTTAAAGAATGCCATTAATAAAAATGACAAAAAAATAATAATGCAGCTTAGAATAAAAAACTAATTTATTTTTTGTATAATAAAAAATATAAAATTCCATCGTGCTGTATATATATAAAAAAAGCCAGATATTAAAATATCTGGCTTGATGTACTTATTATTCTTAAATTATTTATTTCGACGAGCGATCACCGCATCTGATAACTGACGCAATACTTTTTCAGTATCACTCCAACCAATACACGCATCCGTCACACTTTTACCGTAAACTAATGGCTCATCAGATTCGAGATTCTGGTTACCTTCAACAAGATTACTTTCAATCATAATCCCTGTAATCGAACGGTCACCTTGGCGGATTTGCTCGCTAACGTCCGTCGCCACTTCCATTTGTTTTTCGAATTTTTTGCAGCTATTTGCATGGCTAAAATCAATCATGATACTAGGCACAAGCCCCGCTTTCTCTAGCCCTTCACGGACTTCTTGCACATGCTTAGCACTGTAATTTGGTTCTTTACCACCACGTAAAATAATATGGCAATCTGGGTTTCCGCTGGTGTTCACTATCGCAGAATGGCCCCACTTAGTCACTGACAAGAAACAGTGGGCTGAACGCGCTGAGTTAATTGCATCAATGGCAATTTTAATTGTGCCATCTGTACCATTTTTAAAACCAACAGGGCAAGATAAACCAGACGCTAGCTCACGGTGAATTTGTGATTCCGTGGTTCGAGCACCAATAGCTCCCCAACTCATCAAATCTGCCACATATTGTGGGCTGATGACATCTAAGAACTCACCCGCAGTTGGTAAGCCTTGGTTATTGATTGTCAGCAATAATTCACGAGCAATACGTAAACCTTCGTTAATATCAAAGCTACAATCCATTTTAGGGTCATTAATTAGCCCTTTCCAACCTACCGTTGTGCGTGGCTTTTCAAAATACACGCGCATCACAATTTCCAGAGAACCTTTTAATTCCTCACGTAATTTACCCAAGCGCTCTGCGTATTCTAAAGCCGCTTTAGTATCATGAATCGAGCAAGGGCCAATAACTACCACTAAACGGTCATCTTTACCGGCTAAAATATTGTGGATTGCCAGGCGTGCTTCATGAACGGTAAACGCAGCTTTGTCGGTTGCTGGAAATTTTTCAAGTAGAGCAATTGGTGGTAATAATTCTTTTATTTGTTTTATTCTGACGTCATCGTTCTGATAATTCATACCTGTATATCCAATGTTTATTATTTTTACTGTAGTTGATTTACATGCCAAATTTATCCAAGTTGGTTTCGCCCGAACAAAGCGCAGAGTAGACAGCTGAATTCCTTCACTGTACTCGAAAGGATAAAAGATAATTAGCATCGAAATTTTAATCTAACCGTTCAACAGACATCTGTAAACAGGCAAGCGCACGATAAAACTAGGACTTTATTAGTAGCCAATTATAAAATGAGGTGAAATGTTGAAATTTAGCATGATAAGTAGGCAAAACTGGCATTTTTCAGAGCAAATAATAACTAAAACAGCTAAATGACGATAATGCCACTTTAGCTGTTTTAGATGATTTTTTCTGTCTAAGTACGAGAAATGGGCATGGAGCCGTTTTCTTTTGCTGATTTTATCCAAAGCCTAGAGCCATTTAGGGCGATACCTAATAAAATTAAGTATTCTAAGGACATGGCATAAACACCTTGAATAAAGAAAATCACAATACTGATGACGTTAATAATGACCCACAACAACCAGTTTTCTACATATTTACGTGTCATTAAAATCATCGCGACAACGGAAAGAATGGTCATCGTCGAATCCCAGAATGGGAAGGCATCAGGTTCTATTGCAGGCATTGCGAGGTTAGCGCCAAATAGATTTAATAACTCGACGGCCCATTTCGCCAACACACCAAATACCGCATCAATATTAAATGTCAGATAAATAATCGCGATAATTGAAATAACCAGTGCTATAGCTGCTTTTGGTAAGCTCAACCAACGAATTTTTAGCTCTGCTTGCTGCGAACTAGTAACTCTGCTCCATGCGTACCAGCCATAGATATTGGCGGCAAAGAAAAATATCTGTAATAATAGATTTGCATATAGCTGAATTTGAAAGAAAATAACTGCAAACAGAGAAACGTTAATTAACCCAAATAGATAATTAATCGTTTTTTCTAGACTCGCAAGTAGAATACAAAGTAAACCAGCAATGGTCCCCACGGCTTCAATGTAAGATAAATCATAAACTGATCCCCAAAGCGGGATCTGCACTAACGTATTGGCTGTACTAAAGAAATCCATCCCAAAATCCTTTATAAGTGATCGTTAATGTTGTATTGCTCAGTATTTCATTCAAATTATATTTTATTATTTTAGACTCTCTGCAAAATCTAGCATTTTATTTAATGGTCGTAATGCTTTTTCTCGTAATATCTCACTGACATGAATTTGATGGTCTTGCGAATTCCCTTCCAAAGCATCAGCAATCGCTTTTAAGCCATTCATTGCCATCCAAGGGCAATGTGCGCAAGTTCGACATGTTGCGCCCTCACCCGCTGTTGGAGCGATGTAAAGCGTCTTCTCCGGGCAAGCTTGCTGCATTTTGTAAAAAATACCTTTATCCGTCGCCACTATCATCAATGGGTTAGGCAAATTTTGTGCTGCTTTAATTAACTGACTTGTAGAACCGACCGCATCTGCAAGGTCGACTATCGCTTGTGGTGACTCAGGGTGAACCAATACCGCAGCTTCAGGGTATAGAGCTTTCATTTTTTCTAATGATTGTGTTTTAAATTCATCATGAACGATGCAAGCCCCTTGCCAACACAGAATATCAGCCCCAGTTTGTTGTTGGACATAACGCCCAAGATGGCGGTCTGGGGCCCAAATTATTTTTTCACCTAAGCTATCAAGGTGCTCTATTAATTCAACAGCAATACTGGATGTGACTACCCAATCAGCCCGAGCCTTTACTGCTGCTGAAGTATTAGCATACACCACCACAGTTCTATCTGGATGCTCATCACAAAAACGGATAAATTCTTCTTCAGGGCAACCTATATCAAGGGAACATTGGGCTTCTAATGTTGGCATTAAGACTTGTTTTTCTGGACTGAGAATTTTTGCGGTTTCACCCATAAATTTCACTCCAGCAACAACTAAGGTAGATGCCGAATGTTTAGCCCCAAAACGCGCCATTTCAAGTGAATCTGCAACACAGCCCCCAGTTTCTTCTGCAAGTGCTTGAATTTCAGGATCAGTATAGTAGTGTGCAACGATTACCGCATTTTTCTCCACCAATAGCGACTTAATCTTCTGCCGATAAAATTCTTTTTCATCCGAGCTTAATCGTGCTGGTTTTGCTGGGAACGGATAAACTGACTGGTCAAAATCGATAAACACGCTCATTGGTTGCCTCTGTTTAGCAAAAAGCGATTTTATTACCTTATGCAAGTTTAAAACCGCAAGTTTACACACATTTTGTTTTATATACTAAACACGATACGCTAGTTTGCTCAATAAGTCTTCACTATTTTTACTTATCTAGCATCATTTCCTCCCTATTACCGATTTACCTCAAAGGATATACCAGACATCAAAGTAAAAGTTGATTGATCTTTGATTTATCAATAAATGGTGTTTAATTAGAAGGTTAATTTGTATATGTAATAGGGAGCGTACAAGTTAATTTTACATAACCCAAATAATTCGAACTGTGATATGCGACAAAGGAAATAGACGGGATGCATAGATAAACTCTGTGACTCGGCGAGCGTAGCCCAGTCACTTATACCTCAACTAAAAGCGCTGCAACTTGAAGAATTACGGTTATAAATGTCATGAAATGAAAAAGTAACAACCTACCTACTTGCATTGTAGGCAGGTATGATGAATCAAAGGAAGATATGCAACTAATATATTGGTATAGGTAGAAGAATGGATTCTACAATATTATCATGACTTACTACATTAGATAGAATTTGCTCTCTGCTATAAAGTCCTGCAATATTATCTGTTAAATTACCACCATCAATATGCCATTCTGATTTTATTTTATTTTTATTACTAATAACCTCACCTTCTTTAGTATTATCTTGTATTAATTTATCACTCGACATGTCCATTTCTTGTCTACATTCATCAACAATTTTAAGTTCATCATTCTCAGAATTACTAGTATTTAAACTCTCATCTAATTGGTTATTATAATGTAAATATCCTACCATATAAGATATATCATTTGCAGTGTATCTTACTTTAGCCAAGGAACCGTGAAAAGCTAAAGTATCCCCTTTAGCATCAATGACCAACTGGCTAACCCTGGCATCAGACTTGGATAACAGTCGGTGTAATCTAGAGCCAATATATGGATAATTACGAATTTTTTCTGTCACATTATCATAATCCTCAGCGATGTTTGGTGTAATGTTTTTTTTCTCTGCTGGGTTTTTAATATTTTTTCAGCTAACTCACCTAGTTCTGCATGAAGTTCTTGTATAATTCCATTCATATATTCATAATGTTTTTTTAATTCCAAAAAACATTCATCTCCGTTTAGTTCCTTTGTTCTCATTCCCATTTTAATTCCCTCTTAAAAAAACAAATAATAATTTGTTAAGCAATTAAATACAAATTTCATTTTAATATATAACAAAGTAAATTATACCTTATAAATATAGATGCAAATAATAAAACACAGAATAATTTCAGAGTGCTTTCAAAAAAAAATAGAATTTAAAGTAAATTTAGATTAGTTATCATCATTGTAATCTTTCCCATCTTCATGTTTAATGCAATATACTTTTAACAATTAAGACAATTTTGGTACTAACACTGCTGAATTTCTGATACCTCTCCTATAAATGTTAACGACTTTCCCTCACTTTAGAAAAAACTTAGTCATTTAAGTACTCTTTTCATACTTTTTACGTTTGAACCTTCGCTTTTCTACCTCTTTATCGGTATCGTAGCCATCCTTACTTAATTCATTAGGTCAGTTATGGAATCACCTGCATTATTAATAAATAAAATTATTTCAGTTTCATTGCTCGATCCAAGAATTGAAGCCGTGGTATTAACCGGCTCTCGAGGGCGAGAACAACATATCGATAGTTATTCTGATATTGATATCGAATTGATTGGCCACGGGGTGACAGAGCTATTCCAACAAACACATTGGATTAATAACTTTGGTACCCCCTTGGCTGCTCTTCATTTACTTAACGAAGAAAATGATGCGCCAGACTGGCCTACTTGCTTGGTGATCTATGAAGAAGGCCGCAAAGTTGATTTCACTTTTGCAGAACCTGAGCGTCTCGAAAAAATGAAGTGTGAAGGTTTAGATGCGACATTTTCACGGGGCTTTACTGTTTTATTGGATAAAACAGGGATCGCTAATGGACTACCTGAAAATGCCAACTCAACATCTTTACAGCCAAAGCCTGTTAGTGCCTCTGAATTTGCCGAGATAATCACCGATTTTTGGCATGAGGCTCATCAAGTCGCCATCGCACTCACACGAAATGAGTTATGGGTGGCATGGTCGCGAAGTGCAGATATGAAGCAGTATTTTCTCACACTAGTTGAAAACCTAGTTTCTCTGCAAGGTAAGCATGTTTGGTATAAAGGCCGTCAATATCACGAATGGATGCCTAAACCCTATATCGAGGCATTGGAGGTTATTTTTAATTGTGGAACGGCTCACAGCGCTTCATTGTCTCTTCAGTGTTTGATGCGCTGCTTTAATGAAGTAGCTACCGAGCTCGCTAGCCTTCAAGGCTTCAATGATATGCAGCTTATGGCAGAAAAAATGCAAGAACTGCTTATTGGCATTTTGCAGGATAACGCCCTACTCCCTGAAACACTGTAAAATAAGATAAATATAAATGAAGCACAGCAAAGGAATGCGGTGCTTTTATTGTTGTGAGCGATTAGACAACTAAGTACTTACTTAGGTAAATATTACTTGGATTGCTTGCTTGATAATGGCTTGAAATGGTGGGTCGTGCAGGATTGAAATCCTTCGGATTTGCCCTACGGGCTGAACCTGCAACCAGCTTGTCGAGGTCTGGCTTAACGACTGAATGTTTACTTAGGTGATTGTTAAATTGGATTATTTGCTTAGGAATGCCTTGAGATGGTGGGTCGTGCAGGATTGAAATCCTTCGGATTTGCCCTGCGGGCTAAACCTGCAACCAGCTTGTCGAGGTATGGCTTAACGACTGAGTGTTTACTTAGGTGATTGTTAAATTGGATTATTTGCTTAGGAATGGGTTGAGATGGTGGGTCGTGCAGGATTGAAATTCTACGAATTTAGCCTTCGGCCTGAACCTGCAACCAGCTTATCGAGGTATAGCTTGGCGACTGAGCGTTTGCTTGATTCGGAGTTAGCTTAGATTTAATGCTGAGATGGTGGGCCGTGCAGGATTTAAATCCTTCGGATTTACCCTACGGGCTGAACCTGCAACCAGCTTGTCGAGGTATGGCTTAACGACTGAGTGTTTACTTAGGTGATTGTTAAATTGGATTATTTGCTTAGGAATGCCTTGAGATGGTGGGTCGTGCAGGATTCGAACCTGCGACCAATTGATTAAAAGTCAACTGCTCTACCGACTGAGCTAACGACCCATCTAAATTGCTTTTTTTTACTACAATAGGTTTTAGATGGTGGGTCGTGCAGGATTCGAACCTGCGACCAATTGATTAAAAGTCAACTGCTCTACCGACTGAGCTAACGACCCATCTAAATTGTTTTTTTTACTACTATAGGTTTTAGATGGTGGGTCGTGCAGGATTCGAACCTGCGACCAATTGATTAAAAGTCAACTGCTCTACCGACTGAGCTAACGACCCATCTAAAACTAAATTTCTTTCTGTTTTTCGAGATTTTCGGCTAACCGTATTCTCGTATCAACGGCGGCTTATATTACTGATTTCTGACGAGGGTGCAATGATTTTTTTGCAAAAAAAGATTAAACGCACACTTATCATACTGATAACCCCGAAATATTCGGTAATATTGCTTCGGGGCCATAAATTAAAGTGTACTCAGCTTTTTTTCGGCTAATTTTGAACCAGCACTGTTTGGATATTGTTTCAATACCTGTTGGTAAACAGCTTTCGCTTTATCTTTTTGTCCCTTATCTTGCATGATCAGCCCAACTTTATATAAGGCTTCGCTGCTTTTTTGGGATTTAGGATACTGCTTAACTACAGTGGCGAAATAAAAAGCAGCATCGTCTTTGCTACCTTTATTGTAGTTTAACTGCCCCAGCCAATAGTTGGCGTTAGATTGATACCCAGACTTAGGGTAGGCTTTAATAAAACCTTGTAATGCACCTATTGCTTGGTCAATTTGAGCTTTGGATTTGCTTTCCATCGCTAATTTGACTGCAGCATTGTAATCATCTTTCTCATTTCCACCTGTATTGGCCGCTGCCGTAGGTGTCGCTGAGGAAGATGATCCATTTGATGCGCTAGTGTCAGGTGTTGCTGTATCGCCTGAGGTTGCTGAATTACCACCGCCCGCATTGTCTAATTGCATGTATAAATCTTTCTGACGCTCAATGACTTGATTCAATTTATATTCACTTTCTTGAATCTGACCACGTAACATGTCGATGTCGCGTTGATTGTCAGCGAGTTGCTGTTGGATTTGATACAGAATTTGACCTTGAGAGCTAACTGCTGTCTCAAGTTGGGTAAGGCGGTCTGCTGTTGAACCAGATCCGACATTGTTGATTGGCGCTTGGGCAATAGCGGCCCAAGGGGCCGCTACGCCAACCAATAACGACAGACCGACTAGTAAGTGTCTGAAGTTACTGTTCATAATAGATAATTTCGCTTATCTATTAGTATGCAATGACTGCACGACGGTTTTTCGCGTAGTCTGCTTCAGTGTGACCTAACACAGCTGGTTTTTCTTTACCGTAAGAAACCAGTGAAACTTGGTCACCAGAAACACCTTTGCTTTGCAGGTACATTTTAACTGCATTAGCACGACGCTCGCCCAGCGCGATGTTATATTCTGGAGTACCACGCTCATCCGCATGACCTTCAACAACAACACGTACAGATGGGTTGCTACGCAGGAATGCTGCGTGTGCATCTAACATTTCAGCGTATTCTGGAGATACGTTGTATTTGTCAAAGCCAAAGTAAACAGTGTTGTTTTGTTGCAGCTGTTCCATTTGCTGACGTGCCAGCTCTTCCGCAGACAGACCAGTATTAGTTTGGTTAGTAGAAGTATCTACGCCATCTTGGTCATTGTTTTTGTTAGAGCTACAAGCTGCGACTGCCATGATTGGTAACGCGATCATCAGCCCTTTAAGCACTTTATTCAGTTGCATCGTTTTGATCCTTAATATTTTTTGCCACACATTATTATTATGCATCACAGATACGGCGACCAGGCAGGAAATTTAACCTGTCCATCGGTAGCCGGAAGACGCGCTTTGAAACGCCCGTCGGTCGAAACTAGCTGCAATATAGTCCCCAAGCCTTGAGAGGAGCTATAAATTACCATAGTGCCGTTAGGTGCGATACTCGGCGTTTCATCTAGGAACGTTTTCGTTAAAAATTCAACGTTATTCGTTGCCAGATCTTGTTTGGCGACATGTTGCTGACCGCCACCGGAGCTGACCATCACTAAGAAAGTACCATCCGGGCTAACATCAGCGTCCTGATTTTGTGTTCCTTCCCAGGACACACGCTCAGGGCTGCCACCATTAATATTCATTTTATAAATCTGCGGACGTCCTGCCTGATCTGAAGTATAGACTAAAGTTTGGCTATCTGGCATCCAGCTTGGCTCGGTATTGTTACTACGACCATCGGTTACCTGACGAATTTGCCCACTCGCTAAGTCCATTACATATAAATTCAAGCTGCCTGTTTTAGACAATGCAAATGCCAGTTTAGTCCCATCCGGAGAGAATGCAGGTGCCCCATTGTGACGAGGGAATGATGCTACCTGACGAACCGCTCCTGTCGATAAGGTTTGAATGACAAGTGCTGAACTGCCGCTTTCAAATGTAACATAAGCCAGTTTTTCACCATCTGGTGACCATGCTGGCGACATCAAAGGTTCTGGTGAACGGTGAACCGTAAACTGGTTAAAACCGTCGTAATCAGAAACACGTAATTCATATGGATACTGACCGCCTTTGTTGACAACAATATAAGCAATACGTGTACGGAATGCACCACGAATACCTGTCAATTTTTCAAAGACTTCATCACTTGCAGTATGCGCTGCATAACGTAACCATTCTTTTGTTACTTTATATTGGTTCTGAGATAAAACAGCACCTGGATTAGCCGCGACATCGACTAACTGATAGCTAACAACAAAGCTACCATCTGCTGCAGGCTGTACTTGCCCCACAACAACTGCGTTAATACCTAACGCTGTCCACGCTTCAGGAATCACTTCAGAAGCGGTACCTGGTTGTTGAGGCATACGGCTTGGTTCGATAGGGTTAAATTTCCCGCTATTGCGTAAATCAGCACCGACTATTTGGCCGACTTCTTGTGGTGGTGCACCAGCACCTGACCATTTAAACGGAACAACACCAATAGGTTGAGCTGAGTTAACGCCTTCAGTGATCTCAATACGTATTTCAGCCTGAGCCACTGTCGCCCATAGCATTAGGAACCCTAAAACTACTTTAAAAGCCTGCTTCATTCTTATCTCCCTTACTGCGGATTATTTACTACCGCAATAATTCGCTGAATTTTAACAAAGGTATAATAACAAAACTAGATACCACACAAACTATTTATGCTATTGCCTTAATAATATCAATACAGACTGCTCTGAGTTATTGAATATTAAGGTTTAAACACAACCGTGCTACCTGCTTTATTAAACGTATCATAGACTTCTCTGCTAGGTGGTTTAGGCATCGTTGCAAGTTTTGCTGCTCGGATTGCTGCATCACAGAGTGCCGCGTCATTGGCCGGGCTATTTTTTGGTGTAATACTCACCAATAACCCATCTGGCGCGAGCTTCAATTGAAGTTCACAAGTACGCCCACGGAAAGTATCTGAATCATAAAACTTACTTTGGATAGCCGCTTTGACTTTACCAGCATAGCTGTCCACATCAGCATTGGATGCCCCTGATTTTTTACCGCCACCTTTTCCAGCTGCAGCTTCGCCACCTTGCTTGCTAGGGCCTGATGCCGTTAAATCACCAAGCAAATCGTCAACGGAAGCCGCATTTTTTGCAGCCTCAGCCTTAGCTTTTGCCGCTTTGGCTTTCGCTTCTTTATCTGCTTTTTCTTTGGCTTCCTTATCGGCTTTAGCTTTAGCTTCTTTCTCAGCTTTTACTTTAGCGTCCTTTTCTGCTTTTTCCTTGGCTTCTTTTTCGGCTTTCTCTTTAGCTTCTTTTTCAGCTTTGGCTTTCGCCGCTTCTGCTTCTTTCTGAGCTTGTGCCTCAGCTTTTGCCTTTTCAGCGGCTTGCTCTTTAATTAATTTTTCTTTTTCTGCTTTCGCTTTCGCGGCAGCTTCTTCAGCTATTTTTTGCTCTTCCTTCGCTTTTTTAGCCGCTTCTAACGCTTTTTTCTGTTGTTCTTCGGCTTGCTTTTGTTGCTCTGCCGTTGCACGCTCAGTTTTAATACGCTCTTCTTCAAGCTGCTGAAGACGCTTTTGTTCCTTTTCTTGCTGCTCTCTAAGCTCAGCCTCTTGCTTTTGTTCTTGCTCTTTACGCTCTTTCGCCGCTTGTCTGACGTTATTTTGCTGCCTTTGCATTTCTTCATATTGCTCAACAACCACGCCAGGGTCAACCATCACCGCATCGATGACAGTTCCCTCTTCCCCGCCACCACCAAGTTTGACGACGGAAACTAAAGAGCCTATAACAATCAAGCCGATCAATAGGACGTGCAATACAATTGACATCACTAATGATCGATTTAAGTTATCTTTTTTCTCTTTTGTCTTTCCCACTCTGGTATCCAAAAAAAGAATTGTGACTTATTCAAACGACAATAACCCAGCCTAAATAGGCTGAGTCATCAAGCCAACCGATTTTATCCCTGCGCTGTGTAATATATTCAGCGCCTTAATCACTTCTTCATAAGGGACTTCTTTTGCTCCACCAATCAAGAAAATCGCTTTTGGATTTTTCTCTAATTGAGATTTTGCTTCTGCCGCAATTTGCTCTGGTGGTAACAATTCTAAAACCTCACCATCAAGACGCATATTATATTGGCCAACCCCCGACACTTCTAAAATAATCGGTGGGTTATCACTTGATGAGACGGTTTGTGTATCTGTTGCATCCGGCAATTCAACTTCCACACTTTGAGAAATAATCGGTGCTGTTGCCATAAATATCAGCAACAGTACCAACAATACGTCCAGTAATGGAACAATGTTGATTTCGGATTTCAGCTCACGTCTGCGACTTGTGCGCGCCATTCGCTTATCTCCCCCGTCTTATTTCTTATCAGCAGAGAAAGCTTGACGATGCAAGATGGCTAAAAACTCTTCCATAAAGTTATCGTAGTTTTGCTCTAATTTGCTGACACGTAAGTTCAAACGGTTAAATGCCATAACTGCAGGGATCGCTGCAAACAAACCAATTGCGGTTGCAATCAATGCTTCAGCAATACCCGGTGCAACCATTTGTAATGTTGCTTGTTTTACCGCGCCCAATGCAATAAATGCATGCATAATCCCCCAAACGGTACCAAATAAACCAATATAAGGGCTAATTGAGCCAACAGTACCTAAAAATGGGATATGCGCTTCAACTGATTCAAGTTCACGATTCATTGAGATACGCATTGCACGAGAAGCCCCCGTGACTACCGCATCTGGCGCATGAATATTCGCTTGGTGTAAACGAACGAACTCTTTAAAACCAGAATGGAAAATTTGTTCGGCACCACTCAATTCATCACGGCGAGCTTGACTTTCTTTATATAAGCGCGATAACTCGATACCTGACCAGAACTTATCTTCAAATGCTTCAGCCTCACGAGTTGCCGCATTTAAAATTTTCGTTCTTTGAATAATGATCGCCCATGATGCGATAGAAAAACCGATCAAAACGAACATAATGAGCTGAACCAAAAGGCTCGCTTTAAGGAATAAATCCAGGATATTCATGTCAGTCACTGTTTAAACTCCGCGACAATAGACTTAGGAAGCGCAATCGGCTTCATTTTTGATGTGTCCACACAAGCAATAAGGGCATTTGCCCCACAAAGCAGGTTACCTTGCGAATCAACTAACCTTTGCTGAAAAGTTAATGACGCGCGTTTCATTTCAATAATTTGCGTTTCAACTTCCAGCAGGTCATCTAGCTTAGCGCCTTTGACAAAATCAATTGTCATGCTTCGCACAACGAAGCCAAGGTTTTCAGCAAGCATACTTTGTTGATTGATACCTTTATTTCGCAGCATTTCGGTTCTTGCTCGCTCAAAAAAGGCTAAATAGCGTGCATGATAAACAACACCGCCCGCATCTGTATCTTCATAATACACGCGAACAGGCCAGCGAAATAACATAACAATCACTCCGTCTTAGGTTAAATTAATTAACGGTGCCACTATACGCAAGACAGTGCCAGTTTGGAATCACTTTGAAAGTAAAGATATCAAAAATAATTATGGGTCCATTGACCCATAATTAGCAATTAGAATTATCTAAAGACCTGAAAAAGTCCCCAAATAAGAATGATGGCAGCTGGCAATGGATGGAAAATTGCACGGAAGATAACTTTTTTAGGTTTAAAACCCACACCAAAAATCATCGCGGTACATGTTGCCCATATTAACAACAGCCCTTGCCATATCTGAAATGAACTCGTTTTCGCAGCAAATAGGGTTGGATCCCACATGACTGCACCTGCAGTTACTAAAGCTAAAATAAGGATAAGGGCCCTTATCGGCCCCTTATCCAATAGCTGATAGGTTTTATCCACCAGCATTTTTATTACTCACCATCTTTAGCTGTTTTAGAGTCTTCTGAGTGCTCTAATGCTAATGCTGCAATCACTGCAAAACTACAAGCTAACAGCGTGCCGAGGATCCAGGCGAAATACCACATAGTTATGCTCCTTAATACAGTGAGTGCTTGTTGCCTTCGATGAAGTTTTTGTCCAAACGACCGAACATTTTATAGTAACACCATGCGGTGTATGCCAGTACGATTGGAACAAAGATAATAGCAACAACAGTCATCACTTGCAGTGTAAACAAGCTAGATGTTGCATCCCACATGGTCAAACTTGCGTTTGGCATGATGCTTGAAGGCATGATGAATGGGAACATTGCTACACCACAGGTTAAAATGATACAAGCGATAGTTAATGAAGAACTCACAAACGCCCAACCATTTTTGTCTGCTTTACTAAACAGCATTGTGACTAACGGTAGTGCTACACCCAGAGCAGGCAACGCCCACAGAATTGGGTAAGTGTTGAAATTAGTCAACCAAGCACCTGATTCAACTGCGACTGTCTTGTTTAGTGGGTTAGAAACACTCAATGTATCGATAGTTGAAGTAACAACATAACCATCAATACCCATTACTAACCAAACACCTGCGCCTGCGAAAGCAACTAAAGTAACTAATGCACAGATATAAGTCGCTTTACGAACACGTAAGTACAGTTCACCCGTGGTACGCATTTGCAAATAAGTTGCACCTTGCGTCACAATCATCATTAAGCCGACAACACCCGCTAACAGACCATATGGGTTTAGCAGACCAAACAGGTTACCTGTATAAGTCAGGTACTGCTGGTTATCGATTTGTAGTGGAACACCTAATAACAGGTTACCAAACGCAACACCGATAACTAATGGTGGAACGAAACCACCAATAAACAGACCCCAGTCCCACATATTACGCCATTTTGGGTTCTCCAGTTTTGAACGGTAGTCGAAACCAACCGGACGGAAGAACAATGCTGCTAATACCAAAATCATAGCGACATAAAAGCCGGAGAATGCCGCAGCATAAACTTGTGGCCATGCAGCGAACATAGCACCACCCGCAGTGATTAACCAAACTTGGTTACCATCCCAGTGAGGTGCAACAGCGTTAATCATGATACGGCGTTCAGTATCTGTTTTACCTAAGATAGGTAATAAGAAGCCAACGCCCATGTCAAAGCCATCTGTGACAGCAAACCCAATCAGTAATACACCGATAAGGATCCACCACACAAATCGAAGAACTTCATAATCAAACATAAGTGGACTCCTATTTACTGAACGTCGTGTGCAGAAGTGTTTTTCTGTTCAAAGTGGTAACGACCGGTTTTCAGGCTACTTGGCCCTTTACGAGCGAATTTGAACATTAAGAACATTTCAGCAATTAAGAACAGTGTGTACAGACCACAGATCAATACCATAGAGAAGATCAGGTCATGGGTTGTCAAGTTGGAGTGTGCAACCGAAACCGGTAACACTTCACCAATTGCCCATGGCTGACGACCATATTCAGCAACGAACCAACCCGATTCAATTGCAATCCATGGTAATGGAATACCGAGTAGTGCAATACGCAGCAATAGTTTATTTTGACCAATACGGTTACGAACTACTGACAGGAATGCCCAGCCAATAATCAACAGTAACAGGAAGCCAACACCAACCATGATACGGAATGCCCAGAACAGAGGCCCAACGTTAGGAATACTATCTTTCACTGCTTTTTGGATTTGAGCTTCAGTTGCATCAACAACATTTGGTGCATATTGTTTTAACAGAAGACCATATCCAAGATCTTTTTTGCTTGCTTCGAATGCCGCACGCAGTTCAGGATCTTTATTACCTGCAAGAAGTTCTTGTAACTGACCGTATGCAATCATACCGTTACGAATGCGAACTTCGTGTTGTTTCATTAGGTCTTTCAAGCCTAAAACAGGTGTGTCGACAGAACGGGTTGCAATGATACCCATCGCCCAAGGAATCGAGATAGCAAATTTATTTTCTTGTTTCTCGGTATCTGGCCAAGCGATTAAGTTAAACGCGGCTGGAGGAGCATGAGTTTCCCACTCAGCTTCAACGGCTGCAAGTTTCGTTTTTTGTACGTCACCCATTTCGTAACCTGATTCATCACCAAGAACGATAACAGATAGAACCGCTGCAATACCAAAACTTGCCGCAATTGCAAAAGAACGCTTAGCAAAAGCAACATCACGACCTTTAAGCAGGTAGTAAGAGCTAATACCTAAGATAAACATTGCACCGGTACAATAACCTGCAGCAACTGTGTGGACGAATTTAACTTGTGCGACTGGGTTCAAGACTAGCTCAGAGAAGCTAACCATTTCCATACGCATGGTTTCAAAGTTGAAATCAGCAGCGATTGGGTTTTGCATCCAACCGTTCGCGACCAAAATCCACAGAGCAGAGAAGTTAGAACCTAAAGCAACTAACCATGTTACAGCAAGGTGTTGTTTTTTGCTTAAACGATCCCAACCAAAGAAGAATAAACCAACAAAGGTAGATTCTAAGAAGAACGCCATCAAACCTTCGATTGCAAGAGGTGCACCGAAGATATCTCCAACGTAGTGAGCGTAGTAAGACCAGTTAGTACCGAATTGGAACTCCATGGTCAAACCCGTTGCAACACCCAGAGCAAAGTTAATACCAAATAACTTACCCCAGAACTTAGTCATATCTTTATAAATTTGTTTGCCTGACAGTACATATACCGTTTCCATGATCGCAAGCAAAAACGCCATACCTAGCGTTAATGGTACGAACAGGAAGTGATACATCGCAGTTAAGGCAAACTGTAATCGTGACAGTTCGACAATATCAAACATCTTGACTCCTTGCTCCTAGCAGGAAGACACCGACTTGCGGCAACCCAGCTTCCAGTTTTAAATACTTAGAAAGCCTCTTAACTACCAGCAAAAAATGCCTCAAAACAACAAATAATTAACAAAATTAAAAGAACAAACGTTACTATAATAATAGTACGCCTATCTTCACACACAATAAACTTCTTTTACGTGACTCATATTTGAATTCTGAATTTACATCAATAATTATACCCTTTAATAGAAAACCGAGTATTTGATCGAGCACCAATTTAAGCAATTTGAACAAATAAAGCCAGAGGCAATGAATTGATTTACGTCAATTTTTTTCCTGTTGTTAATTGATATACCTGTCAGTCAATTAATGGTTATTTACTTGTTAAAATGCTGTTATTGATAATGATACAAATGTTCTTAATTTTTCCAAAGATTAACAAAAAATATAATCATTGAATTAAAGCCTCGAAAAAAGAATATTTAATTTGTAATAGTATCTTATTTTAAACTTATTATGAATTTTATTAATATAGCCGTTTTTATCAACTAAACGGTTATATTGGTTTAATTGAATTGTCGTCAATATTATAAAATTGACATGCCGCAATTTTGCTATTTTTTGCACAAAATGCGATTAGCGCCCCCTACTCGTCTAGTTGCCCCTCATTATCAATTTTCCTTCATATAAGCCTGTAATACGCATTTTTAAGTATAGACACTCTTTTCAGAAAACCGCATAACCACATAAAATTTGTTTGAAATGTTTTTGTAAACCATAAAAAAACCCGCGCTCACATGAGCACGGGCTTTCGTCTCTTACTCTTGCTAGTTGCCTAGCGAATCACTTATTTGTTCAGTAATGATTTTACTGCATCACCGATGTCTGCAAGGCTACGAACGGTTTTCACACCAGCCGCTTCTAATGCAGCAAATTTCTCATCAGCTGTGCCTTTACCGCCAGCGATGATTGCACCTGCGTGCCCCATACGTTTGCCTTTTGGCGCAGTTACACCTGCGATGTAACCGACAACAGGTTTAGTGACGTGCTCTTTAATATAAGCCGCCGCTTCTTCTTCTGCGTTACCACCGATTTCACCGATCATGACGATAGCTTCAGTTTGCGGATCCGCTTGGAATAATTTCAGGATATCAATGAAGTTTGAACCTGGGATTGGGTCACCACCAATACCTACGCAAGTTGATTGACCTAAGCCTGCATCTGTTGTTTGTTTAACAGCTTCATAAGTCAACGTACCTGAACGCGAAACGATACCGACTTTACCTGGCATATGGATATGACCAGGTTGGATACCAATCTTACATTCACCCGGAGTGATAACACCTGGGCAGTTAGGCCCAATCATACGAACGCCTGCTTCGTCTAATTTCACTTTCACTGTCAGCATATCCAACGTTGGGATACCTTCAGTGATGGTGATGATCAGTTTAATGCCTGCATCGATAGCTTCTAAAATAGAATCTTTACAAAATGGTGCTGGAACATAGATAACAGAGGCTGTTGCCCCCGTTGCTTCTACAGCTTCACGAACAGTGTTAAACACAGGTAGACCTAAGTGAACAGTGCCACCTTTACCTGGAGTCACACCACCGACCATTTGCGTGCCATAAGCAATCGCTTGTTCTGAGTGGAATGTACCTTGACCACCAGTGAAACCTTGGCAAATTACTTTAGTGTTTTTATCGATTAAAATAGACATTATTTAGCCTCCGCTGCTGCTACTGCTTTCTTAGCTGCATCTGTCAGGCTATTTGCAGCGATGATGTTCAAGCCGCTATCTGCCAGTTTTTTAGCACCTAACTCTGCATTGTTACCTTCTAAACGCACAACTACCGGTACATTTACGCCAACTTCTTCAACTGCACCAATGATGCCGTCTGCAATCAGGTCGCAACGAACGATACCACCAAAGATGTTAACAAAAACCGCTTTCACGTTTTCATCAGAAAGAATGATTTTAAATGCTTCAGTTACACGCTCTTTTGTCGCGCCGCCGCCAACATCTAAGAAGTTAGCTGGTGCGCCGCCGTGTAATTTAACGATGTCCATCGTACCCATTGCAAGGCCTGCACCGTTAACCATACAACCGATGTTGCCGTCTAATGCAACATAGTTCAGTTCCCACTGAGCTGCTTGTGCTTCACGCGCATCTTCTTGTGATTCATCACGCAGTTCACGGATTTCAGGTTGGCGATATAACGCGTTGCTATCGATACCTAATTTACCATCTAAGCAAACTAAATCACCCGCAGTGCTGATAACCAGTGGGTTGATTTCAGCTAATGCTAAATCACGTTCTAGGAATAATGTTGCTAGACCCATGAAAATTTTTGCAAATTGGCTAACTTGTTTGCCAGTTAGACCTAATTTGAATGCTAACTCACGACCTTGGAAAGGCATTGGGCCAGTCAATGGGTCGATAATCGCTTTGTGAATTAACTCTGGGGTCTCTTCTGCGACTTTCTCAATTTCCACGCCACCTTCGGTAGAAGCCATGAACACAACGCGGCGAGTGCTACGGTCAACAACAGCACCTAAATAGAGTTCTTTATCAATGTCAGTCGCAGTTTCAACTAAAATTTGGTTTACTGGTTGGCCATTAGCATCTGTTTGATAGGTAACTAAGTTTTTACCTAACCAGTGTTCTGCAAACGCTTTAACTTCATTGATATCGCTAGTGACTTTCACGCCACCCGCTTTACCACGTCCACCAGCGTGAACTTGGCATTTAATTACCCATGGGCCGTTACCAATTTTTTTAGCTGCATCGACGGTTTCAGCAACTGATGAACAGGCATAACCTGTCGGTGCAGGCATCCCATAACGTGCAAACAACTGTTTTGCCTGGTACTCGTGTAAATTCATGATGTTCTATCCATAATTGAGTCTGAAGAGGCGTTTATTCGCCTCCTGCAATTGTTACTGATTTAGCAACCCGCGAACGGGTTGCATCGGTTACTTCAGACCGGGCAAGTTGTACCCTGCCCTGTTATGTTGCTATACGTCCAGCAGTAAACGAGTTGGGTCTTCCAGCATATCTTTGATAGCGACTAAGAAGCCAACTGACTCACTACCATCGATTAAACGGTGGTCGTAAGACAGTGCTAAATACATCATAGGAAGAATTTCTACCTTACCATTTACAGCCATAGGGCGGTCTTTAATCGCATGCATGCCTAAAATCGCGCTCTGTGGTGGGTTAATGATAGGTGTAGACATCAGAGAACCGAATACGCCACCGTTAGTGATAGTGAAGTTACCACCACTTAAGTCTTCGACAGTTAATTTACCGTCACGACCTTTGACAGCCAGTTCTTTAATTTTCTTCTCGATATCAGCCATGCTCATTGCATCGACATCACGCAGCACTGGCGTTACCAGACCACGTGGTGTTGATACAGCAATACTGATATCGAAATAGTTATGGTAAACCACATCATCGCCATCAATAGAAGCATTCACTTCTGGGTAGCGTTTCAGTGCTTCAACCGCAGCTTTAACATAGAAAGACATAAAGCCTAAACGGACACCATGACGTTTTTCGAATACTTCGCCATATTGTTTACGTAAGTCTTTGATTGGTTGCATGTTGACTTCGTTAAACGTCGTCAGCATTGCAGTCGTATTTTTCGCTTCTAACAGGCGCTCTGCGATACGTTTACGTAAACGAGTCATTGGAACACGTTTTTCACTACGGTGCGCTAATGGCGCTTGTGGCGCTTCTGGTGCTTTCGCCGCAGGTGTCGCAGATTTATTTGCCGCTAAATGTTTTTCAACATCTTCACGAGTTAAACGACCTCCAACGCCAGTCCCTTTGATATCCGCAGGGTTTAAATCGTGCTCTGCAATTAAACGACGAATAGCTGGTGTCAGCGCATCGTTGCTTTCTGTTTCTAAACTTGCAGTTTGACGTTGTGCAGGTGTTGACTCTTGTGCTTCTTTCACTTCAGCTGGAATGCCAGTGCTATCGCCTAAACGAATGCGACCCAGTAACTGCTTAGACAATACTGTTGCACCTTCATCTTCAACGATAGCTTCTAATACACCCGCTTCGCTTGCAGGAACTTCTAAAACGACTTTATCTGTTTCGATCTCAA
Organism: Providencia sp. PROV109; assembly: GCF_033681625.1. Classification (NCBI taxonomy): domain Bacteria; kingdom Pseudomonadati; phylum Pseudomonadota; class Gammaproteobacteria; order Enterobacterales; family Morganellaceae; genus Providencia; species Providencia sp. PROV109. The sequence goes on along the minus strand of NZ_CP096320.1, from coordinate 1,467,919 downwards.
CCAGTACTTCATCACGCTGAACACTGTCACCTGGTTTTTTATGCCATGTGGCAACCGTAGCATCTGCAACGGACTCAGGAAGATCGGGAACAAGAATTTCTACGCTACTCATTTTCTATCCTTTAATTATTCAATGTTCAAAGCGTCATTAACCAGGGCTTTTTGTTGTTCCTGGTGTACGGACGTATAGCCAACTGCTGGAGATGAAGAAGCAGCTCGACCTGCATAACGTAAAGTTGCCCCAGCTGGGATAGCTTCACGGAAATTATGTTGACTGCAATACCAAGCACCTTGGTTTAATGGCTCTTCTTGACACCATACAAAGTCTTTTACATCAGTAAATTGCGCCAACGCTTTTTGGATATCTTCGTGTGGGAACGGATATAGCTGTTCGATACGCACGATAGCAACGTCAGTTTGTTCATTTTTACGACGCTGTTCTAACAGATCGTAATAGACTTTCCCTGAACACAGAACGACGCGTTTCACATTTTTCGGATTGATTTCATCGATTTCACCGATAACTGGCTCAAATGTACCATTAGCCAATTCTTCCATGCTAGAAACCGCTAACGGGTGACGCAGCAGAGATTTTGGTGACATCACAATCAGAGGACGGCGCATGCCACGTAAGGCTTGGCGACGTAACATGTGATAAACCTGAGCTGGTGTTGATGGCACACACACTTGCATGTTTTGGTCAGCACACAGTTGCAGGTAACGTTCTAAACGTGCAGATGAGTGCTCTGGCCCCTGACCTTCATAACCATGAGGCAGTAGCATTACCAGACCACACATACGACCCCATTTTTGCTCACCAGAGCTAATGAATTGGTCGATAACCACTTGCGCACAGTTAGCGAAGTCACCGAATTGTGCTTCCCAAATAGTCAATGCGCGTGGTTCTGTCGTTGCATAACCATATTCGAATGCTAATACGGCGTTTTCAGTCAGAACAGAGTCCCAAACATTAAAAACACCTTGCCCGTTATGGATATTCTGCAGTGGGACGTAAACTGAACCATTCGTTTGATTGTGAATAACTGCATGGCGATGGAAGAATGTACCACGGCCCGCATCTTCACCCGATAAACGTACAGGAACACCTTCATCAACCAATGTTGCGTACGCTAAAGTTTCAGCGGCGCCCCAGTCGAGAAGTTTTTCACCTTTCGCCATTTCGGCACGGTCTGCATAGATTTTCTCAACACGAGATTGCGCAACCACGCCTTCTGGAATAGTACTGACTTTAGTTGCCAGTTCAGTTAGGCGTTTAATATCAACGGTTGATTTGTATGATGCATCCCATTCATGGTTTAAATATGGAGCCCATGTGTATGAGTTCAGACCCATTTCACGGTATTCTTCAACCACACAGTTACCCGCATCTAACGCATCACGATACAGATTAACCATTTCAGTGACATCATTAGCACTTAACACATTTTCTGCAATTAAACGGTCTGCATAAATTTTACGTGGTGTTGGGTGCTGTTTGATTTTTTGATACATCACTGGCTGAGTTGCACTTGGCTCATCCGCTTCGTTATGACCATGACGGCGATAGCATACTAAATCAATCATAACATCGCGTTTGAACGTGTTACGGAAATCCAGTGCCAAACGTGTTACAAATGCCACTGCTTCAGGGTCATCTGCATTCACGTGGAAAATTGGCGCCTGCACCATTTTAACGATGTCAGTACAGTATTCGGTTGAACGTGTATCTTTTGGATTTGAAGTAGTGAAACCAATTTGGTTATTAATTACGATACGTACAGTACCGCCAACTTCATAACCACGTGCTTGAGACATATTTAATGTTTCTTGCACAACGCCTTGGCCAGTTACTGCTGAGTCACCATGAATGGTAATTGGCAGAACCATATTGCTGCGGCCTTCATCCAGACGGTCACGACGAGCACGTACTGAACCAATAACTACAGGGCTAACAATCTCAAGGTGAGATGGGTTAAATGCTAATGCTAAGTGAACACGAGAACCTGCGGTTTCAAAATCAGAGGAGAAACCTTGGTGATACTTAACGTCACCCGCACTAGAGTGGTCTTTATGTTTCCCCGCGAACTCATCAAATAATTCGCCAGGTTTTTTACCTAAGATATTAACTAGAACGTTTAAACGACCACGGTGAGCCATACCCAAAACAACTTCACGGGTATCTTGCTTGCCTGCGTGGTGGATTAAATCTTTCAGCATTGGGATTAGTGAATCACCACCTTCCAATGAGAAACGCTTGGCACCTGGGAATTTAGCCCCAATGTAACGCTCAAGCCCTTCAGCTGCCGTTAATTCTGCTAAGAAGCGTTTTTTCTCTTCTACTGAGAAAATTTTAGATACGTCTACAGATTCAAGACGCTGCTGAATCCAACGTTTTTCTTCTGTATTTGTGATATGCATATATTCAGCACCGATAGAACCGCAATAAATACGTTTCAGGTGCTCATATAGCTCACTCAGCTTCATAGTTTCTTTGCCAATAGCAAATGAACCCACATTGAAGGTTTCGTTGAAGTCTTCTTTCGTCAGGTTGTGGAATGCTGGGTCTAAATCTGGAACAGATTCACGTTTCCAAAGACCTAACGGGTCAAGATTCGCATTTTGGTGCCCGCGGAAGCGGAACGCATTGATTAATTGCAAAACTTTGACTTGTTTTGCGTCGATAGCTGGATCGCTAACAGAGGTGTGATAACGTGTAGAGTCTTTTGCTAAGCGACGGAAGTAATCGCGCGCTTGGGAGTGGAATTGTTCACCGCTAGTACCTAATGCCGCACCAGGTAGTTGATCAAAAATTGCTTTCCACTCGGCATCGACAGAGTTAGGGTCAGTCAGATAATCTTCATAGAGCTGTTCTATATAAGTCTGGTTCGCGCCTGCCAGAAAGCTTGAATCCAGCCAGTCCTTCATTACGCCGTTCTGCATTGTGATCCCTTAAGCTTTTAAAGCTTTAGTTTTCGCCGTGGTTAACTAATCGCCGCATTTAAGCGACCTCGATAAAGGTTCTCTTGGACGTGCTTTATGCATGTTCTCTCTTTGGGAGGCCCTTTATCAGTAAGGGTTTCCCTTTTAAGGAACCTTTAAAAACTGGCTGCGGTTTTTAAAGGCCCCTATGCTTGGGCTGTCGTCTTCATCTTTTTTTGCAGTTGGCTATTTTTTCTACTTTTTGCTGTTACTTTCTTTGCTTTCACTTTTTTACGCTTTTGTAATGACAACGTTTTAATAAGTACTACTTTTTATGGGTGACAATGTTACTTTCTGACGCTCTTTGTTGGTATTTCGTTTTCGCGCTTTTGTGAGCTTCCGCGCATTTAAATCATGTCATTGTTTTTACTTTACGCGCTTCTTTTAACTTATGTTTTTATTTTGTGCTATTTCATTTTAACCCACAGCACCTGAGCACTGCGGGTTAAATATGCATCATTAAGCACTATGTTTTAGTAACATAGATTTAATATGACCGATAGCTTTCGTTGGATTTAGTCCTTTAGGGCATACATTGACACAATTCATGATGCTATGACAGCGGAAGACACTAAAAGCGTCGTTCAGATCATCTAATCGCGAATCGGTTTCTGTATCACGGCTATCAATTAAGAAGCGATACGCCGCCAGCAAGCCTGCAGGCCCGATAAACTTGTCCGGATTCCACCAGAAAGATGGGCAAGAAGTCGAACAACATGCACACAAAATACACTCATATAAACCATCGAGTTTTTCACGTTGTGCAGGAGTTTGTAAATTCTCACGCGCCGGTGGGTTCTTATTATCATTAATAAGATATGGACGAATTTTTTCATATTGGGTATAGAATTGTGTCATATCGATAATCAGGTCACGTACAACAGGCAGACCTGGTAATGGACGAATGACAATTTTCTTCCCACCACGGATTAACGCGGATAATGGCGTAATACATGCCAACCCGTTTTTACCGTTCATGTTCAGACCATCAGAACCACATACCCCTTCACGACAAGAACGACGGAAGGATAATGTTGGGTCTTGCTCTTTAATTTGGATTAACGCATCCAGCAACATCATGTCACGCCCTTCAGGAACTTCTAGCGTGTAATCTTGCATACGTGGTGCGTTGTCCACATCAGGATTGTAGCGATAAATCGAAAATTGTAATTTCATAGTTTATTTCTCCGCAACTGGATTAACACCACGCATTAGTAGGTACGAATTTTCGGTGGGAAGGCTTCACGCAGTTTTGGCTGCATGTTGACTTCACGACGCGTCATCGTTTCAGATTGCGGTAAATATAATGAGTGACATAACCAATTCGCATCATCTCGCTCTGGGTAGTCAAAGCGGCTATGCGCACCACGGCTTTCTGTACGGAAGTTTGCAGCTTGTGCCGTTGCATAAGCCGTTTCCATCAGGTTATCCAGTTCTAAACATTCGATACGCTGAGTATTAAACTCAGTCGAGGTATCATCAAGACGTGCATTTTGCAGGCGCTCACGAATCACTTTCAGCTCTTCTAAACCTTTCGCCATGGCATCACCTTCACGGAATACCGAGAAGTTATGCTGCATACAGGTTTGCAGTGCTTTACGGATTTCAGTTGGGTCTTCACCAGTACGTGCACCTTCCCAACGGTTAAAACGAGTCATCGCTGCATCGATATCAGATTCAGACGCATCACGCATTGAACCTTGTTCCATGATGGACTCTTTCAAATGCAGACCCGCTGAACGACCAAATACCACTAAGTCGAGGAGTGAGTTACCGCCTAATCGGTTAGCGCCGTGTACTGATACACAGGCAATTTCGCCGACTGCAAACAAGCCAGGAATGACTTCATCTTCACCTTTTTCGTTATAACGAATGGCTTGGCCTGTAACTTTAGTCGGAATACCGCCCATCATGTAGTGGCAAGTAGGAATTACTGGGATTGGCTCTTTGATTGGGTCAACGTGAGCAAAGGTACGAGATAACTCAAGAATACCCGGTAAACGAGATTCCAGAACTTCTTTTCCTAAGTGATCCAATTTCAGTTTAGCATGTGGACCCCATGGGCCATCGCAACCACGACCTTCACGAATTTCAATCATGATAGAACGCGCAACAACGTCACGCCCCGCAAGGTCTTTCGCATTCGGCGCATAACGTTCCATGAAACGCTCACCGTCTTTGTTCAGCAAGTAACCACCTTCACCACGGCAGCCTTCAGTAACGAGAACACCCGCACCTGCGATACCCGTTGGGTGGAACTGCCACATTTCCATATCTTGTAGTGGAACACCTGCACGAGCAGCCATCCCCACACCATCACCTGTATTGATGTGTGCGTTAGTGGTTGATTGGTAAATACGCCCAGCACCACCGGTTGCTAAAATAGTTGCTTTCGCTTTGAAATAAACTAATTCGCCTGTTTCCATACAAATTGCAGTACAACCTACAACATCGCCATCTTGGTTTTTAACTAAATCAAGGGCATACCATTCAGAAAAAATGGTCGTGTGGTTCTTTAAGTTCTGCTGATACAAGGTATGTAACAGTGCGTGGCCAGTACGGTCAGCCGCAGCCGCAGTACGTGCAGCTTGCTCACCACCGAAGTTTTTAGACTGACCACCAAATGGACGTTGATAAATACTTCCGTCATCAAGGCGAGAGAATGGCAACCCCATATGCTCTAATTCAAGGATAGCCTCTGGCCCTGTTTTACACATGTATTCAATAGCGTCTTGGTCACCGATGTAGTCGGAACCTTTCACGGTATCGTACATGTGCCATTCCCAGTTATCAGGGTGAGTATTACCTAACGCAACAGTAATACCGCCTTGCGCTGAAACAGTATGAGAACGGGTTGGAAAGACTTTTGACAGCAGAGCACATGACAGACCCAACTGTGAAATTTGCAGTGCAGCACGCATACCTGCGCCACCAGCACCGATAACGATAGCGTCAAACTCTCTGATTGGCAGATTCATTTATGCACCCCACACAACAATTGTTCCGTAAATTAAATAAGCCAACAGACCTACAACGATAGCCAGTTGCAACACTAAACGAATTGCTAAAGGCTTAACGTAGTCAGTCAGCACTTGCCACATGCCAATCCACGCATGGACAAGAATCGAGAACAACGTGAGGATAGTGAATACTTTCGTCACAGAAGAGGCGAAAAAACCACGCCAGACGTCATAGGTAATGTCATTAATAGCAACAAAACCAACAATGTAGAGTACATAGAGCGCGATGACAATCGCAGAACCACGGATTAATAGCCAGTCCTGGATACCAGTACGGCCTAAAGCTGAAGCATTACTTACCATACTAAAACCCCCGCCAGAATTGCTAAAATCACGGTAATGACAAATGTAATTTTTGCAGATGAGTTACCAGCAGCAAGCGTTTCATCAACACAACCGAAATCCATTAGCATATGACGAATACCACCACAGATGTGGTAAGCCAAAGCCGTCAAGATGCCCCAAAGAATGAACTTAGCAAAAAAGCCAGTCATTATTTCAGACGCGTATTGAAAACCTTCTGGAGAGGAGAGAGATGTCCCTAACAACCAAAGCAGAATACCAACTGCGATGAGAGTAATGACGCCAGAGACACGGTGCAAGATCGAAGATATTGCAGTGATCGGGAAGTGAATCGTCTGCAAATCAAGGTTGACAGGTCTTTGTTTTTTCACAATTTTGCCCACACAGCTCTTTATTATTTTCCATCCTCCGGACCTGGGGTGGAAATCAGACAGCGACAGGGGGTACAAAATGCAACTTAACACAAACTCTAATCCATCATGTTTAAATAAAGTTGCATACTGATCACGCTGGGAACTCCTACTACAGGGTAATCCGGAGACCTGCCGCTAGTATAAAGTCTTCACAATGCCATTACAATTCCCACACAAAATGTTTGGAGACATTTAGCCCGAACAGTGAGAAGGATCACGATTTAAACATTTTGTATAAATGTGCTTATCTTATTTGACAATGATTCAACATTTATCTTACATATAGGTCTGGCAGAATTATCTTAACGGTGCTGTTGACACTTCATCGTAAAAGAAAAAAACGTGAATATTGCAATGTTAAATACTCTTCAATTTGAACTATGATGGGTATTAATAACAAAAGTTATGAAAGTTGTTCCTCTTACCACAAATAATGATATTGTAGGGAAAACAACAAAAAGAACATAACATCTACACACTCATAAACAACCTAACTACATTGTCATCGGTCTCAGATTTCAGGTTTTATGTGATAGCTAGCTGATTTCCAAAGCATACCGGTAGAACAATGCACGAAGACGCAGTATAACGCTGAGCTTCTGGGTTGTTGGGTGTCGATTATCAAGCGCTAAGGAGACCGTAATGGCTGATAACAAAGCTAAGCTAACGACTGGTAGTAAGGGTGATATTGACCTAGATATTTTAAGCCCAACGATTGGTCAAGACGTTATCGATGTCCGAACTTTAGGTTCTAAAGGGTTCTTTACCTACGACCCTGGTTTTACTTCTACTGCATCCTGTGAATCAAAAATCACCTATATCGATGGTGAGCAAGGCATTCTGTTACACCGTGGTTTCCCTATCGATCAACTCGCTACTGAAGCCTCTTATCTCGAAGTTTGTTATATCCTGCTATACGGTGAAGCACCGACTCAAGAACAATATGACGTATTTAAAAATACGGTGACTCGCCACACCATGATCCATGAGCAAATTACTCGCATGCTTAATGGTTTCCGCCGTGACTCACACCCAATGGCTGTATTATGTGGTGTTACAGGCGCACTAGCTGCCTTCTATCACGATGCATTAGACGTGAATAACCCACGCCACCGTGAAATTACGGCTTATCGTCTGCTATCAAAAATGCCAACAGTTGCAGCGATGTGTTACAAATATTCAATTGGCCAACCTTTTGTTTATCCACGTAATGACCTGTCATACGCGGGTAATTTCTTGCACATGATGTTCTCTACACCATGTGAAGAATACACAGTTAATCCTGTTTTAGAACGCGCAATGGATCGTATTTTGATTCTGCACGCTGACCATGAACAAAACGCCTCAACATCGACAGTTCGTACTGCGGGTTCATCTGGCGCAAACCCATTTGCTTGTATCGCAGCGGGTATCGCTTCACTGTGGGGGCCTGCTCACGGTGGTGCTAACGAAGCTTGCTTACGTATGTTGGAAGAAATCCAAACTGTTGAGCACATCCCTGCATTTATCGAGCGCGCTAAAGACAAAAATGACTCTTTCCGCTTAATGGGCTTCGGTCACCGTGTTTATAAAAACCATGACCCACGTGCAACCGTAATGCGTGAAACTTGCCATGAAGTTCTAAATGAACTTGGCTTGAATGACAGCTTGCTGGAAGTCGCTATGGAGCTGGAACGTATCGCATTAAACGACCCGTATTTCATTGAGAAAAAACTGTACCCGAACGTTGACTTCTATTCAGGTATCATCTTGAAAGCAATGGGTATTCCATCTTCAATGTTTACTGTTATTTTTGCCATTGCACGTACCATTGGCTGGATTGCACATTGGAATGAAATGCACGATGACGGCCTGAAAATTGCACGTCCTCGCCAGCTATATACCGGCTATGACAAACGTGAATTCAACTCTGAATTATCAAAAAAATAATATTTAATTAAATCTGAACCCCTACATATGCTAAGGCCTCGAATTTTCGGGGCTTTTTCATGTTTGTTTACCAAAGTCATTTAGCTTACTGCTGCTGATATTCCCTTGGGGTCATCCCACTCATTTTACGGAAAAAACTAATAAACGCACTATCACTTGTTAAGCCAAGTTCTTGAGTAATATAATGATATGGCTTTTCTTGTGCGAGTAATTCAATGGCTTTAATATAACGCCACTGTTGGCGCCATGCTTGATAACTCATTCCTGTTTCTTTAAAAAAAATCCGTGTAATCGTCTTCTCACTCGCACCGATAGTTTGCGCTAATTGGTTTAAATTCGGTGGTAATTGTTCGATATCAACCCCTTTAAAGCGCCTATCTTGCGGTAGTGCTAACAGTGTTGGTTCTAAAGCAGCACTCTGTAATTCATCAATAAATACCGGTAATAAGTTGGCCAAACGCCCCTGCTGCCAATCACTATCAAACGGAGCAATAGCAATACGTTCTAACACTTCCCTTAGCAATGGGGAAATATTTAAAATAACCACATCGTTCCCGATTTCTTTGGCATATTCTTCTGATAAATAAACCGAACGATACCCCACTGATGCCCTCATTTGCGCCCGATGAAGAACAAATGGTGGGATCCAAGCCATCCTACCAGGGGGAAGCAAAGACAGGCGATTTTCCAGTGAAATCCGTATACACCCTTGTTGTGTAAACAAAAGCTGTCCCATTTCATGTCTATGAAAACCTGAGTCATGCTGCCCCATTTTTGCTGCAATTCCCAATACTGGGGCATGGTACCAGTGAGTTTGAAATTCATCTGTTTGATTTAACCAAGCCATAATGTCTCTTTTTTGATATTTATAGTCTTTATTATTGTAATAAGACAATAAAAATAACACTAAACTGCCTGCTATTAAATAGTTGTATCCGATTAGCCCCTTTATTTTTAGTAGATTGGCAGGAAAAAGTATGAAACATCCTCTCTCATTATGGCTTGCTGTTGCCTTAATGATGTTTCCTCAAATTGTGGAAACCATATACAGCCCCGCTCTCACTGATATCGCCAGTGCTTTCTCAGTAAATGCGGAACAAGCTTCACAAACACTGTCGCTTTATTTCTTTGCTTTTGCATTAGGCGTGGTGTTTTGGGGGCGTATGTGTGACACCTTAGGGCGCCGCCCGACTATTTTGGCGGGTTTATTGATTTATGGTATTGCCTCTGTTGGCGCGTTATTTGTCACACATTTTTATTTATTATTATTAATGAGAATGTTGTCAGCATTTGGCGCTGCCGTAGGTTCAATTGGCACACAAACTGCCATGCGCGATAGCTACCAAGGCCATGAATTAGCGAAAGTTTTTTCTATTATGGGAGTTGCTTTAGCAATTAGCCCCGCTTTGGGAATGTTATCTGGTGCTGGGTTAGCCAATTTTGGTGGCTATCGTGCCGTTTTTATCGGCTTAGCGATTTTAGCAGCGGTGCTTTTTCTCTGGTCCGCCTGCCGTTTACCTGAGACCAAGCCTGAAAATGTGACGCAGATCTCATTTATTGAGACATTTTTACGCATGATTGCAGATAAAGAAATTATTAGAAATGTGATCTTGATTGCATTTTTCAACATTAATTTATTTAGCTATTATCAGCTGGCACCTTTCAGTTTTGAACAATTAATGCTCACTCAACAACAGTTTGGATTAACTGGGATATTATTAGCGCTTGGGGTCGGTTTAGGTTCGATATCAAATCGCTATTTATTGGCTAAAAAACACACATCTGAACAACTTGTTAAGCTATCGAGTATCATTTCTTTAGTTAGTGGCTGCTTAGTTTTTGCTCTAATGGACTCTATTTGGTTTGTTTTACCAGTTATTGGTGTCGTTATTGGTTACGGAATTGCGATCCCGAACATACTTGCCCATGCATTAAACCGTTATGGTGAGCAAAAAGGCACCGCCGGAGCAATTTTAGGTTTATTTTACTACATCGGACTCGCCATCGGTCTAATGGTCGCTGGTTGGAGCCAACACTTAGGTTTAGTACTAACTATTTCGGGTTTGGTGTTGGTTTTTTCGTCACTAAGGTGGAGTAGCCAAGTACACTAAATAGATTTAGAGAAGCCCTTTTAGGTAGCTGTACAGCTCAAAAATTAGCCAGGCAATTATTAAAAATATTTCTGCCTGGCTATTACGGCTAAGCTCACCAGTATAATATGCTTTATTATAGACCCATATACTTATTTTTCTTTGTTAAAGTATGGAACATATTTATCTAAATATTTTGGAGGGCTACTGCCTTGTTCATTATACGAGTCATAAATGCTTTTGTTATAATTAATTGCATCCTGAAATGCATACATTTTAGATGAGTGTCTATCCATAAAACCCCAAAGTGTATAAAAAGCCATAAAGAGTAACACGATAAAAAATGGGATCGTATTGGTTAGTTGACTATTACGCTGTGGTAAGTTATCACTCAATGCTGTTTATTGACCGCATCTAAAAAATACCAGTTTTTGAAGCTCCAACGGATCATCGTAGCGATGACCTTCCTCATCAATGGAGGTATTCAAAATTTACTGAAATACATGACAAGATTATTGGTACTCTTACTGAAAGGGAACATTAATTTAACCAAATCAATACATTTAATACACGACCAGCTAGGTGGGATTCACCTGACGCTTACTTATAAACCTAAATCAAGACCTTAGTAGACACTTTACCAATGCCCCGAAGCACCGCCACCACCGCTAGAACCGCCTCCCCCACCGCTTGATGAACTTGACGAACTTGATGAACTTGATGAACTTGATGAACTTGATGAACTTGATGAGCTGAAATCGTGACTGGAAGTAAAATTAGAAGCGTGTTTATGGGATGTGTTTACTGAATATGAAGGTTGATAAAAAGGTGAACCAAATCGACTGAACTCACAAATCGCTTTCCATTCTTTTCTCTGCTGTCGATAAATCGGAAATAAGATATTGATGCCAATAAACAACACGGTTAATGAAATAAGGTTAAAGAATAATGATAACACCACCATCAGTAATAAGATAAAAGGGTTAACAATACCACTAAGAATTATTTGTGTATAAAAAATGACAACGACTGAACAAAACACTACAGGGAAATACAGCGAAAATGATGTTGGAAAATAGAATGAGTAATTCAGATAATTTTTTAACCGTTTTAGCTGATTTGCACCTATCTTATATCCTCGCTTTTCTGAATTTTTCTTTTTTTTACCTGACGGCGCTATCACTTGATTAATTTTTCTTTTTAATTTTTTCGTTGAAAATACAAGCTGAAAACAATAAATTAGCCCTAATATTATCACATAAATTAAAATAAAATGTGTTTGTAATATTTTAAGAGGAATAAGATCTGTCAAAGAATTCGTTGAGCTTATTGGCCTATCATTAGCTACATGAATGGCATTTATAATCCCTTGCTCAATCCCCGTATAATAGTTTTCTGCTCTAAAATACGGCAACATATTTTTTCGAATAATTCTCCCAGCAAGAACATCGGTAAATGTCCCCTCATAGCCGTACCCGACTTCAAAGCGAACACTGCGGTCATTTATTGCCACAACAAGCAGTAATCCATTATCAAGCCCCTTTTTACCTATCCCCCATTGATTAAAAACACGATTTGCGAAAGTTTCGATATTTTCACTCCCAGTAGTCGGAACGATATAAACAACAAATTGTGAACCATCATTCCGATTATTTTCAAAATTAATCAATAAATTATTTAGCGTTTTGAATTGCTGCGCCGTTAATAAATTTGCACGATCAATGACCCTATCTATTTTTAATGGGGGTGTATTATTCACTGATGCGCTCGCAATAGCACTAAATAAAAGCAAGGAAAATAAAATATTACGTATCATGAGTTAAAATCCACCGTTGGTGTTCTTTTGATTTCATGCCCATTCTCAACGTTAAAATTAATTTTTTTATCATACCCCATAGATTCCGCAATTAAGTTATAGGGGAATTGCCTAATTTGAGTATTATAATGGCGTACCGCCTCTATATACCGCCCTCTCGCAACTGAAATACGATTTTCAGCTCCCTCCAACTGTACCATCAGGTCTTGATAGAGTGAGTTTGCTTTCAATTCAGGGTAATTTTCTGAAATGACTAATAGACGTGATAGAGATTGCCCTAAATTATCTTGAGCTTTTTGATAGCTCGCAGAAATTTCAGGATCATCAAATACGCGACCATCCACATTAATTTTCCCGACAGACGCTCTCGCCGTTACAATTTCTTGTAACACATTGCTTTCATGACTTGAATATCCCTTAACTGTACTGACCAGATTAGGGATCAAATCAAATCGACGCTGATATTGGTTTAATAATTCTGACGCTGCCGCAGAGACTAACTCATCATTTTTTTGGATTGTATTGTAAGAATTAACTAACAGAGTAAAAATTACAATCATCACTAATACTAAACCTATCGCTAACTTGCGCATTAAATATCCTTATATTAACCACTTAATGTTAATATTGACTATCTGATATAACACTAATTTCTTTACTATCATCAATCCTAGCGAACTCAATTATTATCCGTCAGAACATCGTATTTTCTAACCAATTTTTACCGTTGAATTACCAATTAATACGCCACCGCAACTTACTGTATCACCTGTTCTGGCCGCAGGCTTGCCATCAATAAATACACTACTTGAACCATCAACGATAGTTCTTGAATGCCCACCGTGAGGCGCTAATGCGTCTCCTTGCCGAGCAACCGCCTTACCATCGACTTTTACTGTTGGAGAACCTGTAATCACTTGGGTTGGGCCATGTTTACCATGGCCTGTATCAGAATCACCAATAAGAATAATGTTTGGCATATAATAGTACCCGACTATATGACTGGAATGAATTTTCCATTAACAAATGAAAAGATAGGAGAAAAGCTATATAATAGCTCATCACCATTCTCATCTTTATATGTCATAGTGATAGGTGAATAAGAAAAATCCTCTTTGTAAACAAGTTTAACCATTCTTCCTTTATTCATCAAGATTACTTTAAAATTATCCCAATCAATGGGAATCATTTTTGATGAAGGCTCATTTATTAATTCAATTATATCATAAGACTTAAAAATAGCTTCTTCAGTCGAGTTATTAGAAATAGCCCACGCATTATTAGCTGCAGAGTTTAGTTCTTTAATTTTATTAATATCCTTATCATTAAAGGAATGCCATAACTCCTCATATGCAGATTTCAAACTGTTAATTTTTGATTCATCATAAGGTTCAGATTTTACCCATAACCAATCTGGGATATTATGAAAAAGTATATCTTTTTTGAAAGTCACAACCTCCATATCCTTAGGGTATTCAAACTCACCTACAACATACCTAATTTTATTATTAGTAACTTTTTCAGTATTATCTAAATAAGCAACACTTTTCTTAATAGAATCATCAGTTTTATTAAATGAATAAGCTATAGGATTTCCTTCTTTATCAATTTCTATTTTTATTTTAGCTACATAATTTAAATCGTCTGTTGAGTTTTCCGTAATATATAAACTAACATTGCAAACAGCATCTTTATCAAATTCTTTATTGCCATTGTTATCACTAAACCAAGATATTGGAGCAACTTCCAACTCGATATTATTAACACCATTTTCAATAAGCATTTGAACGTTTGTATTGGTTGTAACAATACCTTTATCAAAAAAAACGTACTGCCTATTATCAAAACTCGATACTCCATTCACCTTAAAATCACAAAACATATAAGCGACATCAATGCTCGCTCTAACTGTATAGTTATTACCCTGCGCATGAACCATGTTAACCCCTCCTAAAACAAATAAAATAAATAATATAATATTTTTCATATTTACACACCCTAGTATTTAAGCTTAAATCCTGGATTTGCCCCAGGAGGAATAACAGTTTTAATATGCTGACGTTCTCTCTTAGGAACTTGTTTTATTGCACCAATTAAATTAAATCTTAAATCTGAATCCTCTCTCTTCAAAGGATCTGCGAGAGCGTAAAACTCATAGTTTTTAGGTTTAGCTGAATATTGTTTTCTAACTCTTGATTGACCTCTAGTTTCCTTTTTTATATCAGCTGACAACCCTAACCCTAGAACAATACCATCATGGCAAACAACTAGGTCAATTCCATTTTTATGAGATTCAAGTTCAATTGATGCAGCTGTTTTTAATTCTAATTCAAAATTAAAAGATGCTGTCATGAAAAATACATTCGCTTCTGCATGGGCTTTGATGCCGCCACTAATTGTAATTTTAAAATTATTATCTCCATCAATACAAAACTCAGTACTATTACTACCTGATAATTGAGCCATTCCAATGAAACAATTAATTTCACAGGATAAAACTAGATCAATATTAAATTCAGCGCTAACGGCTTGGCCTTCTCTTTTTTCAACGCATCTTGCAAAGTGTTCACTAACTTTTTGGTCAGAACACCTCCATAGCTTGCGGCAATTTGCAATACATCTATTTTAATTTCGCCGATATAGTTTCAGATATCTCGATCAGTTTGTTGTATTCAGGAAAAAGCCATCTGGTTTTTTCTTGTTCTCCGTTAGGGTAAATAAAGGTTGCTATTGAATTTTTATCTTTAGGTCCAACATTATAAGTTTTCATGTCTGATTTATAATCAATATTAACATTGATATTCTTTGTGTTTTTTACTTTATAGGTCATGGTTTCGTATTTTGCGATTAGCCAGAATGACTTCTCGTGACCACCAATAAAATCTTCTGTAATTAAAGGGAATAATGTTAATGTTTCATTAAAATCCCCAGATTTTTTTTCATAACCACCATCAAATGTAGCGGGGGAGTTATTATCCAACACAAAGGTGATTTCTGTGCCTAAACTATCTGATATCAATGGATCGATTTTTGATGGCTCCTTGAGTTTTATTTCAAATTTAATATTACTGAGTTTCCAATCGCATTGACCGCCACCTGATTCAGGAATAGTCGTTTCTACTTGGTTTGATTGCACGATTTTCAATGGATAGCTGGCTCGATGAAATCCTGGGATAGTATACGTTTCCATGATTGAGTTTCGACGTTCTTTACGACAAACCTCAGAACGATAAGTGGCTAAAATGGGTAAGGCCTCTAATTCGTTAGGCACAGTAGCTGTAAAATGAATATTTTCTCCGTCTAATGGGGGTGAAAACGTACTATTATTGGCTGCACAGCCATGTAAAAACAAACTCAGAAAACTGAGGCTTAATATAATGAGTAACCACATCTGCTTGCAATAATTCATACAAATTAGTCCAAATACTCAGAGTAGGAAGTATATTCTTTTTTATTGCTATTTTTTATAATTTCATCAAAGCTAACAAACTTACTATATACTTCAGACCCACCGTGCTTAGTACTTCCATTAGGAAAAATAATTTCATTTTTATTCGATACAATTGTTTTTAAATCATGATCAACATTATAATTAAAATATATTTCTCCATTTTTTTTATTTGAAATTTCCCTAGCATCCCTCTTTGATAACGAATAATGAATAGTATCTTTACCCTTAGTCTTAGTTATTATTGGAGCCATGGTTATAAAATATTTAATTTTAGATTTCTCATTATCAATTACAGGAATTCTAATATAGGTTATTGATGAACTTTCACTTACCACTGAAATTGGGGCTAATTCTATTTCTATTAACTCCCAATTACACCACCCCCCACCATTAATGGGTAAAAAAGAAGCTGATTTTTTATTATCAATATCGTCTACACTTTCTATCACAACTTCTTTTTTTATCGGTGAGTACGAAACTTTTGTGTAGGCGGCATTAAAGTGTGAACGTTCACACTTAGTCGAAGCATACGTTCCTCTAACTATAACCTTTGTTTCTGGCGTTACATCTGCATAAATGGAAATTTTATTCCCATCATTTTTTGTATTAAGCGGAAATTGACCATCAAGAAAATTATCCAAAATCTCACCACAGCCTGTTAATAAGAAAAACGAGGTTGCAACGATAACGAACTTAATAGATGTTATTTGCATATTTGAACCTCTCCAATGAGTGAGCCCCTTCTGACTGTAACAAAGTTGGGAGTAACGTATCTGCAACCATTAAATCTAAATCAAGTAAATAACTGGATTCATCGTATTCTGATTTTGATATCCCCTTTTGTTTTATCAACTCAGCTCGAATTTCATAAGCAGAATCTGTTAATACTTCATCTTTAAGCAAATTTATCAGCCTATATATGATAAAATTCGCATAGTTAACACTTGAGTGGTCAAGCGCCCCAAGTAAGTCTGGAGAAGCTTTCTTCGGCAGCCGATACAGTTCAAAAAACTCTTGCTTAAGCCTATGATCTTCCAATAACTCGGAGACAAGGTATAACTTTTCTTCAGTTTTTATAGGGATAATATTACCATGCCCGCCGTACGAGTACCTTGAAAACGTTTTTTTATAAAAATGTACCGCATCTCCATGATGAACAAACTTATCGTTCTTTGCACTGAGTCGTTTCTTTTGATAATCAATCGCTTTACTAGATAGCCCTTCTGTTTTCCAATCTGCATATGTTAATGCTATTTCAATGGAATACCCTAACCAATCACTATCTTCTTTAAATGCAAAATTGTTCATATCCTTTTCAAAAGGAAGGGCTGGTACTGCATCATTTTCATTTACATGACGGTGGTGAATTATATCTTTTAATTGTTCTGCAACTGAAATCGTGAGCACCCTAGGCATTCCAACAGTATATAACACTGGGTTATAATTTTTTAATTGAACCGCATGCAATAACGCCAATGCGCCCCCTAGACTGTGCCCTGCAATGAATAATTTTCGATTTGAAGCTAAATTGTCTATAAAAGCTAATATATTTCCCCCATCTACATCGCTACTATCTGAATTCATATCTTTTCTTAGCAAATAAGAATTATCCATTGTTTTAAACGAATTATAAAATCCCGAGTGAACATAACCTTGAACCCCCATGTCATCTTGTAGCTTTACAGGTTTGAATCTCATATCGGTAAATACATCATTCATACTTGCCGTTCCCCGCCAAACAACGATCATCTCTTGACTATTGGCAATATAAAACAATTGGGTATCTAAATTCTTCCCAGAATCAATAAATTCGATTTCAGTGTATCTATCCTTAAATGGCACATCATAAACCACTGGTGTGAAAGAATTCATTTCAAATTGAGTAGGGATTTTGGATAAATCAAAAAATTGATTCAAGAAAACATCTTCAATGGAACCAATGTAGTTGCCTGAATCGGGCTCTTTATCATTATTTGATGTTAAACTCGCATAGGACAATACCGATAATATACTCAAATTACACGCATTAGTAATCGAATAATCTTTTTGATGGTGCAGCATGAATGACCATGCCCTAAATGGGCACACTTCAAACACCCAACGTTCATTACGAAACATTACACGATACCCATTCGGATTTTGTGTTTTAAAATGGTGTTTCGGTAATTCAGGCTCATTCCAATTCAATATGTTAGGCTTAGAATCACATAAATCACCCACCGTAACATATCGATAATTATCCTTTCGTTGAATCGCTTCATGGTGGGGTTTAGAGCGCCCATCCCTACGCACCCTTAAGGGGCGTGTTTCCATTTCATCCACAAGAGATTGAGCATCAATAGAGAAACGCCCCACCGTAGGGGGTAAATTCTCTTCTCTTGCAATACCGTTATGGTCTGTTCTCCCCGTTCGGGTAGCACCTCTCGACACCTCCAGAGTATAAGGCATATTGACTATTGGCTTATTTAACTCATCCACTAACACAATTTCAATCCATGCTTGATGCTTAGAACAATCTGCACAATTGTAGTGGTTTAATAAATTTGGCCACCTGAACAGAGGTGATATGCTCACCTCAGAACAACACAGGTGCCTTAATGAAAAAACGAAATTTCAGTGCAGAATTCAGACGTGAATCAGCCCAGCTGGTTGTGGATCAGAACTATACAGTTGCAGATGCCGCGAAAGCCATGAATATCGGGCTTTCCACCTTGACGCGGTGGGTAAAGCAATTACGGGACGAACGGGCAGGCAAAACACCGAAAGCATCCCCTATCACGCCGGAACAAATTGAGATACGTGAGCTGAAGAAAAAAATTCAACGTATTGAAATGGAAAACGAAATATTAAAAAAGGCTACCGCGCTCTTGATGTCAGACTCCCTGAACAGGTCTCGGTGATCGGGAAACTCAGAGCGCATTATCCTGTGGCCACTCTTTGCTGCGTGTTCGGAGTTCACCGCAGCAGCTATAGATACCGGGAAAACCGGCCTGACAATCCGGACGGCAGGAGAGCCGTATTACGTAGTCAGGTTCAGGAGCTGCACGGCCTCAGTCATGGCTCAGCAGGTGCAAGAAGTATCGCTGTAATGGCAACACACAGGGGCTTCCGGATGGGACGATGGCTTGCCGGACGGCTAATGAAGGAGATGGGGCTGGTGAGCTGTCAGCAGCCTGTTCACCGGTATAAACGTGGCGGTCATGAACACATTGCTATCCCGAACCACCTTGAGCGACAGTTCGCAGTGACAGAGCCCAATCAGGTATGGTGCGGCGACGTAACGTATATCTGGACCGGTAAACGCTGGGCATACCTGGCCGTTGTACTCGACCTGTTCGCAAGGAAACCCGTGGGCTGGGCAATGTCATTTTCTCCGGACAGCAAACTGACAACCAAAGCGCTGAAAATGGCATGGGAAATACGAAATAAGCCATCCGGGCTCATGTTCCACAGTGATCAGGGTAGCCACTATACAAGCAGGCAGTTCCGACAGTTACTGTGGCGATACCGGATAAAACAAAGTATGAGTAGGCGTGGTAACTGCTGGGATAACAGCCCGATGGAGCGCTTCTTCAGAAGTCTGAAAAATGAGTGGGTGCCGGTGACCGGCTACATCAGCTTCAGTGAAGCAGCCCATGCAATAACGGATTATATCGTCGGGTATTACAGCGAAGTCAGGCCGCATGAATATAACGGTGGATTACCACCAAACGAATCAGAAAACCAATACCGGAAAAACTCTAAAACCGTGGCCAATTTTAGTTGACCACTACAAATAGGGGGCATTATAGAAATAGAGCGGCTTTACCGCGATGCTCACGCCAACGGCGTGCTTATGTTCTTTAAGTCAAAACACCCCATAACGTCTTCTTATGGGAACTTGAAAATGTACGTCCTATTTTTATTTAGACGGCATAGACTCTGATATCTTGAGCAGTTTTTTGTATTGAGGTCTAACTTCACCATAAACGATATCTCCATTCGGGTAAGTCATAAATGGTCTATTATTATTAAGCCTGCCTGTCCAAACTGAAAGGTATTGTTTTTTATAATTAACATTTATATTAACTCGCTTGGCATTGGTTATTTTATATGTTAAAGGATCATTTTTCCCTATGAGATAAAATGTCCCTTCATATCCATCTAAATAATTTTTTGTTAAAAGAGGGAAAAAAAGTAACGTTTCGTTAAAATCTCCTGATTTTTTTTCATAGCCACCATCAAATGTGGCTGGCGAGTTATTGTCTAATACAAAGCTAACTTTTTTACCTAAATTATCTGATATTAAAGGATCAATTTTTGACGGATCTTTGAGTGTGACTTCAAAAACAAAATTGCTGAGTTTCCAATCACATTTTCCTCCCCCAGATTTCGGAATATCCGCATCTACTTGATTCGAGGCATTCATCGTTAACGGATATTGCTCGCGATGATATCCCGGGACCGTGTAAACCTCCATATTGGAGGTTCGGTTTTCTTTGCGGCAGACTTCAGAACGATATACCGCATAAATTGGCGATGATACTAATTCTTGGGGGATAGTTGCTGTAAAGTGAATACGTTCCCCATCGGTTGGGGGTAAAAATGACTGATTTTGCGCACACCCTTGTAGAGTAATGATACTGAGCAATGCCGCTAATCCAGTTCTATGACACAGGTAGTTCATGAGTCTCTTCCTTATAACGTTCTAGCGCATCTTTTAAACGGGAATTTTGGTTTATTTGCTGGGTAACACCCTTGGTAAGTTTACTTTCAAGGGAAATAAATGTGGTATTGCGTTCGGCATTTAATTTGTAAGCGTCTTGATGATGCGTGAGCGCTTCAAATCGTTGTTTTGATGCGACGTGTTTGGGGGTTTTCTCAGGAGAAACAGTAAAGAGTAACTGATTATTGATAATCGCTTGATATTGACTCCCCATAAAATGATCTAGCGGCATGGTGATAATCGTGTCTAGATTGGGGTTATTACGCTGAGGAAATGTATCATCTAATCGTTGTTTATCAATGCCTAACGATTGTACCAGTCCGGTTTGTTCTTTCTGTAATTTATCATTTAATACGTTCGCTATATTTGGCACGAGATAAAATTTATATTCGCCATTCATGCGCCAGCGTTTTTTCCCGACAGTCACGCCAGTGTGCGTGTATTGTATTTCTTCACCAATTTGTCGGGCTTTAAAGAGACTGACTGGATTACCTTGGTGAGAATACACTTCACCAAAATCCGGTAGGCTTTTTTGCAATGGAACGGTGGGAAGGGTGGCGACCGTCCAGAGTACGCCTAATGTGGTCCCTAATCCGCCGCCTATTTCGAAGAGCCAACTGTCCATATTGGTATCAAACGGTACGCTGGTGACCGAGTCAGCGTCGTTGACGTGGCGGTAATGATTGAGTGAACTAAGTGATTTAGCCCCGCTGATGGTGAACACGCGAGGCATCCCGTAGGTGTAAAGCAGAGGATTGTTTTTTCTTAACTCAGAACTATGCAGCAAAGCTAGTGCTCCACCTAAACTATGACCGCAAATATATAATTTTTTATTATCAACATCTTGTGATAAGTCTTTAATTTTATTTGTATTTTCTTTAAAATACTTTTCAACACATTGATAGGCTTCTAAAAAACCACGATGGACGTTAGATTTTCCTTCGGGGATTAATGTGGTTGGGCAAGGGATCGGTTGATACGTCGTATCGGTGAGAACACTCCGCAAACTGGCTGTTCCTCGCCATGCGACAATGATTTGAGTCTCATTTTCCACAAAAAAGAGTTTTGTATCATGATCGCCTTTTTGGTGATTTTCCGATTGAGTGACATCTAAAAATATCACTGGACGATAACGTTGGTTAAAGGGCACATCCGTCACAATAGCGGGGTAATCGTGACTGTCTTTAATCACAGGGGATTGAGACAAATCAAAACACTGCTGATAGAAAAAGGACGTGGTGGTATCCGGTGTGTTGATAAAATCCCGCATGTCTTCGGTTTTATCAGGATCAACCATGACCTCGTTTTTATACACAAGCAATGACATTAACCCTAAATTATAAGCATTGACCATGTCATACTCTGGGGTGTGATTGAGAATTAACGACCAGGCTCTAAATGGACAGACTTCTATCACATGACGTTGGTTAAAATCTTCGCCCATCAACTTCAATCCGTTGAATTCATTTTCTTTCGGAAAATGATAATACGGCAGCCCAAAACGAGCGGATTCCCATTTATCGATATCCGGGGCTTTATCGCATAATTCCCCGATAACCGCATACCGATAAGAATAGCCTTGTAATAGTGCATCCGGTTTGACGGTCGAGTGAGCCTCCCCTCGAAGGGTTCTCAGTGGGCGTTTTTCCATTTCATCGGTGAGTTTTTGAGACTCAATGGTCAATGTCGCCACCGTACGAGGTAAGTCTTCTTGCCTCAAATACCCTTGTGCATCAGTAACACCTTTTCTAATGACACCGTTGCGAACTTTTAAAGTGTACGCCATTTCTGCTAACGGTTGGTTAAATTCATCAACCAGCACGCATTCAATCCATGCCTTGCGCTTAGAACAATCTGCACAATAGGGGTCATTATACTGATACGGCATTGGTACTCCTTGTCATGTCGGGTAAATAGCCTTTTTCATCAAGGTAACGCAAAAACAAATCATCAAAGAGGTGAGCAGTGTCTAAGCGCTTTTGTTGGCACTCGTCCATCCATTCACGGATAAGCGCAATTAAACGCCCCTCTGGCTCATCTAACGGGTCAGCTAAGGTCGGATGGTTTTCCCAAAATTGAATATAAAAATTATCAATCACATTAATATACGCCTGCTCTGAATTTCGCCAGACCTTAATCAACGCTTCACTGAGAATATAATCAGCAGGGCTAATGAACGGCTCCGCATATGGGGGGCGCGAATAAATGGTATTTGTCTCCCCACACTCAATAAAGCAATCCTCAATCGGCATCATCAAAAGTGACCAATCCCCTCTATCCAAATTGGGTAAAAGCGTACGCGCAATACGCGCATCAAAGAAGCGAAAAATGATTTTATCCTCACCCATCAAGGCAAATTGGTATTTTTGCCAGTGGGTAATTTGGGTACGCCAATCCAATTGACTTTGATACGCCCAGCCCCAACTGGGGTCGCTGAAAGGCTCACTGTCTAACATTTTACCGAGGTGAAATAATTGTGACCGCTTGACTTTCACGAGCCATGGGCTCACCTCGACCAAATGTGCTAATGCCGTTCCGTGGTAAATCGGGAAGGCTTCCTCAATCCAATCATGGGCATAAAACCGTTTAACCGGATTGGGGTCTGATAGGGTATTAATCAAAAAATACACATCATTTTGTGGGGTAGCCGTTAACCAGGATAACCAGGTTGAGCATGGGGTCGAAATTGATGTTTGTGTGAGCATATGCTGTTGTATAAGTGTCTGTGGCATTACTCATCCTCACTCGGCTTCACGGTTAATCCCCCCGCTTGCTGCGCTGCCATGGCACAGTATTTTTTGACGGGGTACGGTGGCAGTTCAAACGGTGCGACGCCTTCTGGCAATTCCAAAGCAACTGGGGCGCCACTGCCTGCACTGCCACCACCGACCACCATATCGCTAGAAGTAAATATCGTGCCGGGGGTAATACGAATAAAACTGCCCCCCACTTTCAATGTGATTTCCGTATTCGCTTCCAGAACGATTTTCCCGCCACTGACTAAATGGGTTTGTTGACTACTTTCATGCACCGTTTTCCCGTCAACTTGTGTCTGCTGGTCACCTTCGATATGCAAAGAGGCATTGCCTGTAATATTTTCTTTTTGGCTGCCTTTAAGGACTAAGTGCTCATTGCCCGCAATTTCTGTAAATCGGTCATTATCAATACGATGTTTAGCGTCATGCTGAACATGCCAATGCGTATCGTGTTCAATGTGCACATTCATGTCGCGCTGGGCATGGAAATAAATTTCCTCTTGGCCGGCTCTGTCTTCAAAACGTAACTCGTTAAAACCATCCCCTTTGTGGGTTTTGGTTTTAAACGTAGTGCGGGTCATCTCATCAGGGAGATTTAACGGCGGTGCATTGCGCCCATTATAAGTACATCCCGTGATAATCGGCCTATCAATATCCCCATTTAGATAGCTGACAAGCACTTCCTGACCGATTCTGGGTATCGCCATAAACCCATATCCATCCCCATTCCAACCTTGTGCGACACGTACCCAGCAAGAGCTGCTTAAATCAGGTTCACGATATCGGTCCCAGTGAAAATAGATTTTCACTGCCCCGTCTTTGTTCGTGTAAATTTCTTCCCCATCCGGCCCAACCACCGTCGCCAATTCATCACCATCTGCGGTGGGTTTATGAATAAACGGCGGGCGCCAATCTAGCTCACTCGGAATAAAAGTCAGTTGATTGGATAAAGTCGTACCTTCGCCACCACTGTTATCTGCTAAAGGTTGGACTCCGTGATGAGAAACCGACACCACTTGCCAAGGGCGGTTCATATCAAGGCTCGGGTGGGATGACAACGAGAAAATTTTACCCGGCATCAAAGCAAAGCAGTTAGTGGTCGCACTACCTACACAACGGTATTGCTGACTCCCTTCATGACGAAGTGCCGTAAAGCGGTCTGCATCCTCTTGGGTTTGAAAACGTCCATAACTTTCGTAAAAGGGGTGCTGGCCATGGATATCCCCTTTTATTTCATGTTCTAATGGGTAAGAGGGGCGCTCAGGATTGTAATCCTTATAGAGGGTTTTGCCCGATAGCAACGACTCGCGATAGCGCCAGTGATACGCCGTATGGTCATGGGTATCGGTATCGTATTGGGGGTTATACACCAAATCAATTCCCGCAGTCACCCCTAAATGAGAATCGCTGTAAAACAGCTGAGGCTCTCGTCCTGTATCCTCAAACCAAAAACTAATCCCTTCCTCAGCGGCTAAGCGACAAAAAAATTGGTAATTGGATTCACGTTTCTGCGTGATGTAATCGCGTTGTGGGTAAGGCGTTTTTGCGTAAAACTTGCAACTTGCTTTAATGTGCGATTCTGACAATAACTGTTGAAGCAAATCCGGCACGGTCATCCGACGAAAAATGCGACTATTTTGCCCTAATGACATGACCCAAATTTCAGGGCGAATAACAAAATGATACCACGTTCGATTACCGTCCGTATTTTGTTGCTCTGCGCTGGCTAATAACCCGCGTACAGTGCGTACTGGTTTACCATTACGCGTCACAGTTAATGAACAAGCAAACCCCAACATGTCATCAAACGGAATGGAAGGAAGCGCACTGACGGCAGTGAGCGATAAGGTGAACAACTCTGACAAGTGCTCTGTCAGTTGAAACTCAGTCACCGCAAACGTATCGGGTGGCACACCTTTAAATTGACAGGTAAAAACCAATCCATCCATACCGAAATACCTTTATAAATTCAACAGAAAAAACTCAACACACCAAGCGATTAGCCCCGTAGGGACAGCCACATTGCACAATCGAACCTTCAACGGCAACACGACATCCATGCAATATCATGCCTTCCTCTCCCGTTACCAACGTCCCCTCTTTTTTACAGTGTGGGCAACGTGTGGCTTTATCACCGACCCGTAATACACGAGTGCCATCATTGGTAACCGTTGAGATACTGGCTAGGCAAGTTGCCCCTGTGGTCGTTTTGTCTTGATGTAACCCGACTTTTTTTCCTTGGACAATGCTTCTTGCCATGCAAACCCTCCCGCGTAAAATGCGTGGGCCACATAAAAATCATCGCTCACGCATTGGAAAACGCTATTGTCAATTACGCTTCGAGCGGTGCGCGCCAGTCATCGGCACCGGATGTGCCTGCAACGGTGTGTTCCCAATCGATTTTGCGGTAAGACAGAGACACTTCGATTAACTGTGTAAAGTCCGCTTTGGCCGGGTCTTGGCAGTGCGGCATTTGGCAATCGATATTGACGATGGTTGCATCGGTTAACGTGGTGGTGAAGAAATGCTCTTGCTTCCCTTCAACCGATGTGCGGTACCATTTCAGTTCCACTTTCGGCAACATTTCACCGGAGGCTAATGCGTTATACAGCAGCGGAACGGCTTTATTTAACGCCACGGTGAAACGGAACGGCTTGTGCGCACGTTGGCCTGAAGGTTGGCCGGATTGTGGGTCTGTCGGTACAGTCACAACGTGAGAAAACTCTTGCACTAACATTTGGTCTTCATGACCTTGTACATAGATGTTACCGACAGAATCGGCAGTAAATGCACCGGCAGTGATGTTACCTTGGGTTTTTCCTTCAATGGAAATATAACATGGAGTTGGCATAGCGATATCCTTTATCCAGAATGACAAATTAGGTTAGGTAAATATAATTACCCGTTAATTTCCGTCATCTCAGCCAGTGCGCACGGTAAGATTTCAGTTAAGGATAATAAAAGCTGATGAATGAACTGTAAACCGGAGGGCCAGTTTGTATCTCCCTAGGATAAGTGACTTCGCGTAAACGGGTTGAAATATCGCTATATAATTCCAGAAAAACACCAAAAACGAATCATAACAAAACAATCATCGAGCAAAAAATAGACCAAACTGCGATAAGCCCAGTAAGTTCTAATGTACATAGAAATAAACTATGTAACCAAATATTTCAGCTTAAGAGGTTATCGCAACCACATGATTTAAAATAAATAAAATAGAAAATTTAAGCCATCTTCACTGACAGTGAAATTATCGGCCTAATTTTATAGTGTATTTAACTATTTATCATGAAATTACTAGTGATTAATATTGATAAATATGCTAACCAACTGTAAGTTTTACGTTTTTCCTGTGTGACATAGGAGCGGTACAATAATTTAGCAAGAAAGCACTATATTAAAGAATAATAGTAAAAAAACAAAGGGATACTTATCTAAGCTTATGATAAGTATCCCTCATATTGATAATACGTTCAAATATCAAACTAAATCTTAGGTACATACATATTAAGTGAAGCCAACACCGCCACCGCTCGAATAAAACGAAAATTTAATTCTATAAATATATTATTAATCCATCTTCTATGCTTTTCGAATCACAGCTAGGCGGCAAGAGAGCGAAGCCCTAGGAGCATACATAAGTATGTGACTAGGGTTCGTGAATGCAGCCAACAACGCAGTGATGTAAAAGGCGACGAAAATTAAGCCGGATTATCGATATCGATAAATTCGGCATCTAATCCATGTTCATCCACCAGCCACTGAGTCAGTGCTTTGATCCCATAACGCTCTGTTGCGTGATGCCCTGCACTATAGAAATGGATACCCATTTCTCTTGCTATATGAATGGTTTGCTCGGAAACTTCCCCTGTTACAAAGGCATCTACGCCAAATTCCGCCGCTTGTAGGATGAAACCTTGCCCTCCTCCTGTACACCATGCAATTTGGCGAATTTCTTCTTTTGCATTATCACCACAATGAAGAACTTTACGGCCAAGGCGAGTTTCTAAGCGAGACGTTAATTCTGAAGGTGTAATGGGTTGATCAAAAAAACCAAATGGCATTAATGGGTCAATTTGGCCGTTCACCTGCACCCCCATAATATAAGCAAGCTGGGTATTATTACCTAACTGGTGATGTGCATCTAATGGGAGGTGATAACCATACAGGTTTATATCATTCGCTAATAATGTTTTTAAGCGATTTCTCTTCATGCCTTTGATAATGGCTGGCTCATTTTTCCAAAAATAGCCATGATGAACAATGACGGCATCAGCTTTCTTTTCAACAGCAACATCCAGCAATGCTTGGCAAGCTGTCACCCCTGTGATGATTTTATGTACATGGGGTCGCCCTTCAACTTGCAATCCATTCGGTGCAAAATCTTGGAACTCACTAACTTTCAATTCTTCATTAATGATTTCTTCTAATCTTAAATTATGCATTATGTTGTCCTTTTTACTGCACAGCTAAACGGTTTATCCACCAGTTTGAACGTAATTGACTGATAATCAATAAGCATAAACGGAAACATAATTTTTTTCTGTGTTATTTAAAGCAAATCGAGGGCATTAATCGATAAAAATTCAGCTGGATAGTAAATGAAAGTAAGAAAATAAAAAAACAAAACCCCCACAATTCAACATCGTAGGGGTTATTACTCGCCATTAAGTACTAAATTAGCGGTGGCTTTCCAGCGTTGTCTCTGAACGTTCTAGCCAAACCGGTTTATCACTGGTTTTTGCCCAAACTTTATGTAAATGGCTATAAAACTTTGCTCTTTTTGGATAAAAAACCATAACCGGAAACGCAATAATGCCAGCTGTTACAGCAGCAGTGCGGCGTGCAAGTACCTGATTACGGGAATATTCGCGATATGTGGACATCGGTATCCTCCTTCAGTTGCCACTTTATTTGTCGATTCCAGCTTTGCTCTACCATTCCCCATTAACACACATTTCCCATTAACACAGTAGTAAAGAGCGACTAAAACCGAACAGATAATATGAAATATATTGACTGTAGATAGGATATCGCAAATTGTGTAATAAAACTACTCATCTGACCACTTAGTATGTAAATTTTTCTAAAAAATCTGTTCATTCCGTATTTTTATTACATTTTTTAACCAATTAATGTTTTATTTGTACATTTAAATTACAATTATTTAACAAATAAATTAATAAAACCACACGCCACTTTCTCTATTAAGCACTCTCTTCTTGCTCGACAAATAACCATTTTTATGCTTTTTTTACACCCTACCCGTGATTTTTATCAGCTTCTTTACAACGAACTCTTTAGCCTTATCTCATGGAAATAATAAGGAGAAAATACTGTGTCATTACTTTCCATTATTGGGGCAGTTCTCGTTGTTTTACTGCTGGCGTATCTGATTTATGCCCTGCTTAACGCGGAGGATTTCTGATATGACTACCACTACATTGTTATTTTTAGGTAGTTTTTTACTGATCTTATTCATCTTAGCAAAACCTTTAGGTAACGGTATTGCTCGGCTAATCGACAATGATATACCTCGTCGGTTAGCAAGCAGTGAGTCCTTACTTTGGCGCCTTGCTGGAGTCAAACAACCAGGGCGTGAAATGGCTGAGATGAATTGGCGACAATATGCCTTAGCAATTGTATTATTTAATCTTTTAGGCTTTGTTTTATTATTCGTTATTTTAATCTGCCAAGGCCGTTTACCTCTTAACCCTCAACACTTTGAAGGGATGAGCTGGGATTTAGCCTTTAATACCGCGGTTAGTTTTGTTACTAATACTAACTGGCAAGCCTATAGCGGCGAAAATACATTAAGTTATTTAAGCCAAATGGCAGGGCTGACTGTACAAAACTTTCTTTCCGCAGCGACAGGCCTTGCTGTGGCCTTCGCAATTATTCGTGCTTTTTCACACCATGGCAATAAAACTGTCGGTAATGCGTGGTTAGATATTTACCGCATTACTGTGTATTTGCTTTTCCCTTTAGCGATTATTTTTGCGCTATTTTTTGTCAGCCAAGGTGTGATCCAAAATTTTTCCAATTATTTACTTATTCATCCTTTAGATAGCAGTGAACAGCTATTACCGATGGGGCCAGTTGCGTCCCAAGAAGCGATAAAATTGCTCGGCACAAATGGTGGCGGGTTCTTCGGCTCTAATTCATCGCACCCTTTTGAAAACCCAACTGCACTGAGTAATTTTGTGCAAATGTTAGCGATTTTCCTAATCCCTACTGCACTTTGCTTTGCCTTTGGTCGTGTCGTTGGTAACAACAAGCAAGGCCATACCTTACTCTGGGTTATGGGGATCATTTTTGTGGTTGCTGCCATAGTCGTAGTTAAAGCGGAATATGTGGGAAACCCATTTTTAGCCGAACTGCATGCCACTAGCTCTGCCAATATGGAAGGAAAAGAGAGTCGTTTTGGGATTGTCGGCTCCGCTTTGTTTGCCGTCGTCACCACCGCAGCCTCTTGTGGAGCGGTTAACGCCATGCATGACTCCTTTACTGCAATGGGTGGAATGGTGCCGATGTGGTTAATGCAAATTGGTGAAGTGGTATTTGGCGGTGTCGGTTCCGGTTTATACGGCATGTTGCTATTTGTATTACTCGCAGTCTTCCTTGCTGGTCTCATGATTGGCCGTACACCTGAATACCTGGGTAAAAAAATTGAAGTGCGTGAAATGAAAATGGTCGCACTGGCGATTTTAGTCACCCCAACCTTAGTGCTACTTGGTACAACTATTTCATTAATGACCGAAGCTGGGCGTGTAGGGATTTTAAACTCAGGCGCGCATGGGTTTAGTGAAGTGCTATATGCCTTTTCTTCTGCCGCCAATAATAATGGTAGCGCTTTTGCAGGGCTCAGCACGAATACGCCGTTCTACAATGTGCTACTTGCAATAGCCATGTTTATTGGTCGTTTTGGTGTGATCCTTCCCGTCTTAGCGATTGCAGGCTCAATGGCCAATAAAAAGCCACAAGCCCAAAGCCATGCCACTTTACCCACAACAGGACCTTTATTCATTGGGTTACTTATTTTCACCGTGCTTCTCATTGGCGCACTCACCTTTGTGCCGGCTTTAGCATTAGGGCCAATCGCTGAACAATTACACATTGGCTTTGCAGGATAATGAGGGGAAAAAAATGAAAAATAAACAAACTAAATTATTCAATAATCAATTAATTAAACAATCTATTATTGAATCAATAAAAAAATGTACTCCGCAAGCGCAATGGCGTAACCCAGTGATGTTTGTAGTCTTTATTGGCAGTATTATCACTACGTTACTTTGGTTAGCCATGGTAATGGATTACACACAAGATAGTGCTTGGTTCAGTGGAATGATCACCCTTTGGCTGTGGTTTACGGTTATTTTTGCCAACTTTGCGGAAGCACTCGCTGAAGGGCGTAGCAAAGCACAAGCCCAAAGCTTAAAAGGCGTAAAGCAACAAAGTAGCGCAACGCGTTTAGCGTCTGCTTCGCTGGATGCCAATCAAGAAATAGTGAATTCAGATCAGTTACGTAAAGGCGATATTGTGTTGATCCGTGCCGGAGATACCATTCCTTGCGATGGGGAAGTCATCGAAGGCGGCGCCTCTGTGGATGAAAGCGCAATTACAGGGGAATCCGCTCCAGTGATCCGTGAATCTGGTGGTGATTTTTCCTCTGTAACAGGGGGAACTCGCGTACTTTCCGATTGGCTGATCGTGGAATGTACGGTCAACCCCGGTGAAACCTTCTTAGATAGAATGATTTCCATGGTGGAAGGTGCGCAACGCCGTAAAACACCCAATGAAATCGCACTCACCATTTTGTTAACTGCATTAACGATCATTTTCGTCCTTGTCTGTGCAACTTTGTACCCCTTTACCTCTTTTGCCGCAGATTATGCCGGTGCTGGCGATGCAGTTTCTATTTTAGTGTTGATTGCCCTATTAGTTTGTTTAATCCCAACCACCATTGGTGGCTTGCTTTCGTCTATCGGTGTAGCAGGGATGAGCCGCATGCTAGGAGCCAATGTTATTGCCACCAGCGGGCGTGCCGTAGAAGCTGCGGGAGATGTTGACGTTCTATTACTCGATAAAACGGGGACAATTACACTGGGAAACCGCCAAGCCTCAGAGTTTTTACCGCTAACGGGTATCACTGAACAGCAACTGGCTGATGCAGCACAATTATCTTCTTTAGCCGATGAAACACCAGAAGGCCGCAGTATTGTGATACTGGCAAAACAAAAATTCAATTTACGTGAAAGAGATATTCATGCCCTGAATGCGACTTTTGTTCCTTTTTCTGCAATGACGCGTATGAGTGGAGTCAATATTGGCGAACGGATGATCCGCAAAGGCTCTGCGGATGCGATCCGTCGTTATATTGAAGCTAACCACGGTAAATTCCCAGTAGAAGCCGATCAACTGGTCGAAAAAGTTGCTCATTTGGGAGGAACCCCACTCGTTGTCGTTGATAACCAAACTGTATTAGGGGTTGTGGCACTCAAAGATATCGTTAAAGGTGGAATGAAAGAGCGTTTTGCTCAAATGCGCAGTATGGGCATAAAGACCGTGATGAT
Organism: Providencia sp. PROV109; assembly: GCF_033681625.1. NCBI lineage: Bacteria > Pseudomonadati > Pseudomonadota > Gammaproteobacteria > Enterobacterales > Morganellaceae > Providencia > Providencia sp. PROV109. The sequence goes on along the minus strand of NZ_CP096320.1, from coordinate 1,435,881 downwards.
CACGGGGGATAACCATTTAACCGCAGCTGCTATTGCGGCAGAGGCTGGGGTTGATGATTTCCTTGCTGAAGCCACACCGGAAGCCAAACTGGCGTTGATCCGCCAATATCAATCTGAAGGCCGCTTAGTTGCCATGACAGGTGACGGCACCAACGATGCGCCAGCACTGGCGCAAGCGGATGTCGCAGTGGCAATGAACTCTGGCACCCAAGCGGCAAAAGAAGCCGGTAACATGGTTGATTTAGACTCTAACCCAACCAAGCTAATCGAAGTCGTGCATATTGGTAAACAAATGTTGATGACTCGCGGCTCATTAACCACCTTCAGTATTGCCAATGATATTGCTAAATATTTTGCCATTATCCCTGCAGCTTTTGCGGTGACATGGCCACAATTAAATGCATTAAATATTATGCAATTACATTCACCTGCGTCCGCTATCCTTTCTGCGGTTATCTTCAACGCATTGATTATTATCTTCTTGATCCCTTTAGCCATTAAAGGTGTCCATTATCGCCCAATGAGTTCCCAATCATTATTGCAACGTAATTTAGGCATTTATGGCTTAGGCGGGTTAATTGTGCCATTCGTTGGGATCAAACTGATTGATCTGCTTATTAGTTTTTTTGGAATATAAGGAGTTGATTATGAATATGATCCGTTCGTCGATTATCATGTTACTAGTACTCACCATTTTTACCGGTATTGCTTACCCATTAATGGTAACTGGTCTCGCTAACATCTTTTTTCCATGGCAGGCTCACGGCTCTCTACTTATGCAAGATGAACGTACTGTTGGCTCAGCCTTGATCGGGCAAAATGTGGGTGATGTCCGCTATTTTCACGGTCGCCCCTCTGCGACGGTTGATAGCCCCTACAACGCATTAGCTTCTGGCGGAAGTAATTTAGCGGTCAGTAACCCGTTATTACAACAAACGATGATTGAGCGTAACGAACAACTGCGCGCAGCAAACCCCGATGCAGATAACGCCACCCCAGTGGATTTACTCACGGCGTCTGCCAGCGGCTTAGACCCCAATATTTCTATTGATGCAGCATTATACCAAGCTCCACGCATTGCAAAAAGCAGGCAAATTCCTTTGGATGCGGTAAAATCATTGATAGAAACACATACTGAACAGGCGCTGTTACCCTTTTTAGGCGAATCAGTCATTAATGTGCTAAAACTGAACCTAGCACTTGATGAATATCAACAACAAATAAACAGTCAAACTCACTAGGGGCTGTGATGAACAATCAGGAACCTATTCGCCCTAACCCCGATGAACTCTTGGTCAAAGCCAATGAAATTGGGCGTGGCAAATTAAAGATTTTTTTCGGTGCCTGTGCAGGTGTTGGAAAAACGTATGCCATGCTGCAAGAAGCGCAAAGGCTTAGAGCCCAAGGGCTAGATGTTCTGGTTGGCGTGGTAGAAACCCATGAAAGAGAAGAAACAGCCGCGTTACTTGACGGCCTTTCTCTGTTACCACCCAGACGCATTACCCATCACGGCCGCCGCCTAAATGGCTTCGATATTGATGCTGCAATTGCTAGGCATCCTGCCATAATTTTAATGGATGAATTAGCATTTAGTAATCCTAATGGCAGCCGACACCCTAAACGTTGGCAAGATGTCGAAGAGTTACTTGATGCTGGAATTGATGTACTGACGACCATCAACGTTCAGCACATTGAAAGCCTGAATGATATTGTTGGAAGCATTACAGGTATTCGAGTCCGTGAAACGGTTCCAGACCATATTTTTGATGCCGCTGACGAAGTGGTGTTAGTCGACCTTCCCCCTGACGACCTACGGCAACGTCTTAAAGAAGGTAAGGTATACATACCAGGGCAAGCCGAACGCGCCATTGAGCATTTTTTCCGCAAAGGAAATTTAATTGCACTTCGTGAACTCGCACTTCGTCGCACTGCCGACCGAGTTGATGACCAAATGCGTGAATTTCGTGGCGGTAAAGGCCAAGCGCCCGTATGGCACACTCGCGATGGGCTATTGTTATGCGTTGGCCATAATACGGGAAATGAAAAGTTAGTTCGTACCGCGGCTCGGCTTGCCGCAAAATTCGGTAGTGTCTGGCATGCTGTTTATGTTGAAACCCCTTCGCTTCATCAGCTACCTGAAACACAGCGTAGAGCTATCTTAAAAGCATTGCGACTTGCTCAAGACTTAGGGGCAGAAACAGCGACCTTATCAGATCCTTCTGAAGAAAAAGCCATATTGCGTTACGCACGAGAACATAATTTAGGGAAGATATTAATTGGCCGACGTAATAAAACAAATAAATGGTTTAAGTTCAATTTACGCCCCGGTTTTGCCGATCGCCTAGGTAAGCTCGGCCCAGATCTAGACCTAGTGATCGTCGCACTTGAAGAAAAAAGTGAGTGGGACAAAGAACCCGAAAGAAAACCGTTCTCTGAAAAATGGCGATCGGATATGAATGGCTATTTAATGGCCATTGTGATGTGCGCCGCTATCACCTTATTTTCACGTACCTTTTTATTAGCACTCGATAAAGCCAACCTCGTGACACTCTATCTATTAGGTGTCGTGTTAATCGCATTATTTTATGGTCGACGCCCCTCTGTCTTTGCCGCCTTGGTTAACGTGATCAGTTTTGACCTGTTCTTTGTTCAACCCCATTTTTCCCTTGCTATCATGGATATGCAATATTTAGTCACTTTTACGGTGATGCTAATTGTTGGGGTTGTTGTGGGGAATTTAACTGCGGGTATGCGCTACCAAGCTCGTATTGCTCGGTATCGCGAACAACGGACCCGTCATTTATATGAAATGACAAAAGAATTAGGCCAAGCCATCACCACTGATGATATTGGAAAAACAGGATATCATTTTCTCAATAATGCCTTCCAAGCCAAAAGTTGCTTGTTATTACCTGATGAGGATGGGCAATTAACACCGTTGCAATGTGATGGCTACACGGCAATGCAAATTGATAAAGCCATTGCTAAGTGGAGTTTTGATAAACGCCAGCCAGCCGGTGCTGGTACGGATACTTTGCCAAGTGTTCCTTATCAATTACAACCTATCACTACTGCCGACCAAACCCTTGCCGTTCTTGCCATTGAGCCAAGAAACATGCGCCAGTTATTGATCCCAGAGCAGCAACGCATGCTGCAAACCTTTACGGGGCTGATTGCAAGCTCGCTTGCTCGTCTACAATTGACCAAACAAGCTGAATTAGCCAAATTAAACATTGAACGTGAACAACTGAGAAACTCGTTACTTGCCGCACTTTCCCATGATCTAAAAACGCCACTTACCGTTTTGTTCGGGCAAACTGAAATTTTAATGTTGAACTTATCAGCGGAAAATTCACCATTAACAGAGCAAGTCAACCAAATGCGCCAACAAGTACTAAGCACCTCTCGCTTAGTTAATAATTTACTGGATATGGCTCGTTTGCAATCTGGCAGCATTCAACCCAACTTAGCGTGGGAATCACTACAAGAAATTACCAGTAGTGCCGTTAGAACCTTAGATTACACCTTACACAGTCACCCTTTAGAGATTGATATTCCAGCAGATTTATTGCTTTATTGTGATGCCAATTTGATTGAACGAGTGCTAATCAATCTCTTAGAAAATGCCGTAAAATATAGCAATAACAATACCCCGATTGGTATTCGAGCCGCAGTTGAAGGGCAAAAAATTCATATTGAAATATGGGATGCCAGCAATGCGATCCCAAACGGGCAAGAAAAAACCATTTTTGATAAATTTTCTCGGGCACAAAAAGAATCAGCAATCCCAGGCGTTGGCTTAGGGCTTGCCATTTGTCGTGCTATTATCCAATTGCATGAAGGCGAAATTTGGGCGCAAAACAATAATAAAGGTGGAGCCAGTTTCCATTTTGTTTTACCTTTAAAACAACTGCCTGATATTGAGGCAGAAATATAGAAGGACCCTCGATATTGTGAGTACTAACCATCAAATACTGGTTATTGAAGATGAAAAAGAAATCCGTCGCTTTGTTCGTTTAGCGTTGGAGGGTGAAGGCTGGAAAGTGTTTGAAGCCGAAAATTACCACCGCGGCCTAATCGAATCGGGTACTCGGCAACCTGATTTATTGATTTTAGACCTTGGCTTGCCCGATGGTGATGGGCTTGATTTAATTCGTGACCTACGTCAGTGGAGCAGTATTCCGATTATTGTTTTATCCGCTCGCGAAGAAGAATCACAGAAAGTGGCTGCATTGGATGCAGGCGCTGATGACTACCTCACAAAACCCTTTGGGATTAGCGAATTACTGGCTCGTGTTAGGGTTGCTTTACGGCGTTTCGGCAAATCCACCCAAGAAAACTCAAAATGCCAGTTTGGGGATATCACTATCGATTTTATTAATCGAATTGTTACCAAGCAAGGTGAAGAGCTCCACCTTACCCCGATTGAGTTCCGTTTACTCAGTGAACTCGTGGCTAATAGCGGTAAAGTATTAACTCAACGGCATTTATTACTGCAAGTTTGGGGGCCTAATTATGTGGAACATAATCATTACTTACGCATCTATATGGGCCACCTACGGCAAAAATTGGAAAATGACCCTGCTCGCCCTATTCACTTATTAACCGAAACAGGGATTGGTTATCGGTTTATGCCCTAATGGATTACCATTCATTGAATTCTAGGAATCTTACCGATAGTTTAAATTAAAAGGCTGCCTATAATTTACTCACCTTTTTTCTATGGAGAGAAATTCGTGCAGTCACTCACAGCCCAACTATCAAACCGTTTTTCATCTGCTTTAGTTCTTTTTTTGAGCGTTTTTGTTACCACCCAAGCGCTTGCGCTAAGCCCTGAAGAAAAAATTCGTACTGAATCATTATTAGCAGAGCTTGGTAAGCAACAGAATCTTACTTTTACTCGTAACGGAACTGAACATTCTGCTGCCGACGCAGAATCTCACTTACGTTTAAAACTACGTAAAACAGAAAAACGTCTCAAAACTACAGAACAATTTATTGATAATGTTGCCTCAAAATCGTCCATTACTGGCGAAGAGTACCAAGTCAAAGATGCTCAAGGTAATGTGATCCCAGCCAATAAATATTTGCATGGTTTACTGAAAGACAAAGTGGATAACAAATCTGAGTAAATTCTGTAGGTTCTGTTGATTACGATAAAAAACGCTGGCAAATAAATGTCAGCGTTTTTTGTTCTAATACTCGATCTAGCCCCTAAATAATTTGTACCACAGGTAGGCGGCAAATTAAGTTATCCCGTGAGTATACATAAGTATGTGACTCGGGTAACTTAATGAAGCCAACACCCCTGTGGTGCAAAGTATGACAGGGACATCAAGTTAAGAGTTCTCAATCTTAGCCCAAGTATCACGCAACCCAACAGTGCGATTAAACACTAAATGATCTGCACTACTTAACTTATTATCCGCACAGAAATACCCTTCACGCTCAAACTGATACGCTTTTTCTGCCTCTGCATTTTTCAGGCTTGGCTCAACAAAACCGTGGCGAATAATTAACGATTCAGGGTTGATAACGGATAAGAAATCGTCTTCTGCACCTGGGTTTGGCACAGTGAATAAACGGTCATACAGACGAATTTCTGCAGGTAATGCATGCGCTACGCTAACCCAATGAATAACGCCTTTCACTTTACGGCCATCTGCTGGGTCTTTATTTAATGTGCCTGCATCATAAGTACAGTAAATGGTTGTAATATTACCATCCGCATCTTTTTCAACACGCTCTGCTTTAATGATATATGCATTACGCAAACGAACTTCTTTGCCTAATACTAAACGCTTATATTGGCGATTTGCTTCTTCACGGAAGTCCGCACGGTCAATATAAATTTCGTTACTAAAAGGCACTTGGCGTGTTCCCATCTCCGGTTTATTTGGATGGTTTGGCGCTGTTAAAATCTCTTCACCAGCAGGCATGTTTTCAATGACAACACGAACTGGGTCGATAACCGCCATAGTACGTGGTGCTGACTCATTCAGATCATCACGAATACAAGATTCTAAAGAAGCCATTTCGACGTTGTTATCTTGCTTCGTCACACCAATACGTTGGCAAAATTCACGAATAGATGCTGCGGTATAACCACGACGACGCAAACCTGAAATGGTTAACATCCGTGGGTCATCCCAACCATTTACGTGTTTTTCGGTCACTAATTGGTTCAGTTTACGCTTAGACATCACCGTATATTCCAGATTCAGACGAGAAAACTCATACTGACGAGGGTGACAATCAATCGTGATATTATCTAAAACCCAATCATATAAACGGCGATTGTCTTGGAATTCTAAGGTACATAAAGAGTGAGTAATGCCTTCTAATGCATCAGAAATACAATGCGTGAAGTCATACATTGGATAAATACACCATTTATTGCCAGATTGGTGATGTTCCGCAAATTTAATACGATATAAAACTGGGTCGCGCATCACCATAAATGGCGAAGCCATATCGATTTTCGCGCGTAAACACGCTTTTCCTTCTTCGAAGCCGCCCGCACGCATTTTTTCGAATAGTGCTAAGTTGTCTTCAATTAGGCGCTCACGGTATGGGCTATTTTTACCAGGCTCTTTGAGTGTCCCACGATATTCGCGAATTTCGTCTGGGCTGAGCTCATCAACGTAAGCTAAGCCTTTTTTGATCAACTCGATCGCGTATTGATACAAGGTATCAAAGTAGTCAGAGGAATAACGAACATCGCCGCTCCACTCAAAACCAAGCCATTTAACGTCTTCTTGAATAGAGTTAACGTATTCGACATCTTCTTTTACAGGATTTGTATCATCAAAACGTAAGTTACATTGGCCCTGATAATCCTTGGCAATGCCAAAATTCAAGCAGATTGATTTCGCATGACCAATATGTAAATAGCCATTCGGTTCAGGTGGAAAACGCGTATGCACTGACGTGTGTTTTCCAGTCGCCAGATCTTCATCTATGATCTGACGGATAAAATTTGTTGGGCGAGCATCTGCCTCATTCATTGTCATCATTCCTCAATGCCAAAAGCGCGCAAAAGCGTATAGTAATTAAATATATTCTACCATAATCAATCAGGAAACAACCGTTTGATTGCGCGAAGTGCAGCAAAAGCGATGATCAGAAGGAATTTAGGGTAAAAACCTCATCTTTACCCACCGATATACGCGATTCTAAGCCAGTATCATGACGGCTAAAACGACGAGTAACAGTAACGGATAGCTTTGGGCATGACGTTTATCGCTCAGGTAAGGCATTAATAAAGAAGCAAAACGGATCCCTAACCACGATGTCACAATTAAAATTAATGCCCCTTTGATATAGATCATCCCCAGAAATCCTGCTCCGAGATCAATGTGCTTATCAATAGCGAAATAAAAATAGGTTAATGTGCCCGTGATTGCCATTGGTAATGTCAATGGGTTCGCAAATGCGGCTGCTTGGATCATACTGGCACCACGGCGCCGCATTAGTGGAACAGTCATCACACTGCCGCCAACACCTAAAAATGCCGCCACCGCACCAATCACCACGCCAATCGGGGTATCGGCAAAAATACCGCCACGGGAGGCTTGTATACCTATAGATTCTGTTTTCATAAAACCGGGACGAATAAAGCAATCTAAAATAGTGATAATTAAATAACCAATAAATATCCAATGAATTAATGCACTATCTACGGATAGCGCCACTATTGCCCCTAGAATTCCGCCAATTGAAATAGGGATAATAAAAGGGCGAATAATTGGCCAACTCAGGTTGCCTTTAAGGTAATGAGCACGACTCGAAAGCGTCGATGAAAAGATCATCACACAGGTTGATGTTGCCACCGCAATTTGCATTGCCACACTGCCTGCATCGCTTTGCGGCCCCCACACTAAGGTAATCAAGGCATATAACAGTGGAACCGTAATAAAACCGCCACCGAAGCCGAATAGTGCGGTGGTGATCCCCGAAATAAAGCCAAATAAACACAGAAGCAGTTCCACAGATAACCCCTCTCAGTAATTGAGAAAATATTTTATCGATGAAAAAAGCCCCTTGCTTATGCAAATTTGACAACCTTGTTTGAGATTTCGCCAATGTTATTAACAAATGCAACTTTTTTAACACAGAAAATTAAAGTATTCTTTGTACTATACTTTTAACTTATTATTTATAATGACCTTTCACACTAGTCATAAAATAAAACTTTACTAAATCAACCAATCGCATCTTTCTCTTTCTGATTTCCTCTATGTTTTTTTAGGTATGTCTCTATTTGTTTTTCTACTTTATCATTACATTCTTTAACCCAAATACGATTATTAGGATCCTGTTGTTTACATTTATCACCCTCATTTGATATTTTGAGTAAATCAACATAGGTATCAAAATTCTTGAGGTAATATGCATCTTGCCCCTTTGGATTATCTCTTGCTACCATTTCTAAGTAGTATTTTGCTTTATTAAAGTCCTGAGGGATCCCGCCGAGTCCATGTAAATAAATCGTCGAAAGATTTTTTCCTGCTACAAGTACCTTATTACCATAAAGGTGATAAGCGCGTTTATAATATAAAATTGCTTCTGACATATTTTTTTTCGAGCCTTCATTACCATGCTGATGGTTTACCCCTGTAAATAACAGAGCTAACCCATTATTAGAATTAATTTCTAATACTCTCTTCAAAAAGAAATTAGCCAGAGCACACTCCTCTTTTGCACCTTTCACATTATGTAAATGCTTAAAATCGGTACAACCAATTCTGAAAAAAGAAAATAAGGCATAATTATCATCTTCATTATTGTTTTTTAATGCCCGATGATATAACTCAACCACTTGTTGTTGGTTTTTGGGATAAGGAACTCGCTTAGGTAGGTCTGGATCATAACGAAGTTCTGTTTCATTATATTCAATGGTATATAGACGATCCCTCACAGTTGGAATTGAAGGAGGATTTATATTTCCCCCCCAAGTTGGAGTCCCGATCATGAACGCTCCTATAACGATAAACCATGAAATCAACCTCACGAAATTTCTCCTAAATCATAAGCCGAGAGTGAAGTTATAAGTATTTCACTAATTCAGTAATATTACATATTCCTTATGTTTTTGTTTTAGATAAATATTAATTTGTATAAAACAAGTAAATTAAATTATTTACTAATAATTTATAAATATAGATAATTACCATTCATCTCGATAATCGAATGAAACTTGATAATCATATTTACTAAATTCAATGTTATGTTTTATATGATTTTGAAGATTAGAAACCCAGTCAGAAACCATATCAAAACAACCATTATTAATAATATTTTCCTCAGGATTAATGGTTTCCTCTATAATGCTATCATTATCGCCTAGATCTAGAGAATACTCTTCACCAACATATTCCTCTGTTTGTTTATCAAACCAAACCAAATGAATTTTTAATCCCATTTCTTTCTCCTTATAGATACTTTTTTATAATTATTTTAGGCGCTTTAATTTTAATTATTCGCGTATTTTAGAAAAAACACCTCCCCACAAAGCTAACAATTAATTATATTTTCTTTATAAACTAAACTCAATTGATAGTGATTATCATTATTTGTTATACCCTGTATGATTATCTTTTTCTTATTTAACCACCATAAAAAAAGGGTGGCCTAAGCCACCCTCTTACTAACTTATAATATTAAACTGAACTATTTCAGAACATTATAAATAACCGTTTCGCCTGCTTTTACTTCACCGTCAACTAAAATCTCGACGCCAGCAAAATCATCGATATTACTAATGATGACAGGGCTAATCATTGATTTGGCATTAGCTTCAAGGAACGCGAGGTCGAGGTTCAGAATTGGTGTTCCAGCAGTCACTTCCGCACCTTCTTCCACTAAACGTGCACAACCTTCACCTTTCAGTGCAACAGTATCAATACCCATATGAACTATGAGCTCAACACCGTTTTCTGTTTCAAGGCAGAATGCGTGGTTAGTTTCGAAAATTTTCACCACCGTACCTGATGCCGGCGCTAGCACTTCGCTGCTTGTTGGTTTAATGGCAATACCATCGCCCACAATGCGGCTAGAGAACGCTTCATCTGGCACATCGTCAAGGGAGAACACTTGACCACTGACCGGCGCAACCAAAGATAAAATCACATTGCCCTTTGCTTTTGTAGGCTCTGCGGCTTTTTTCTCTTCTGCTGCTGCAACTGGTGCAGAACCGGCAATAGGGCCTTTTGCAATTACTTCAGTCATTGCTTTTGCGACCAATTCAGCACGTGTACCGACAATCACTTGCACATTTTGTTTGCTTAAGCGGATAACACCTGAAGCGCCTAAACGTTTTGTCATGGCGTCATTAACAATCGCTGAATCTTTAACGCCTAAACGTAAACGTGTAATACAGGCATCAATACTGACGATGTTGTCACTACCACCAACCGCTGCAACATATTGGCGAGCTTCTTTTTGAATATCGCTGTCACTGTTATCGGCAGGGCTAATGCTTTCGTCATAACCATCAATCGTTTCATCACCTGCGCTCTCTTCACGGCCTGGTGTTAACAGGTTGAATTTACGGATCATGAAACGGAAAATGACATAGTAAATGCAGAAGAAGACTAAACCTTGGACAATCAACATATACCACTGAACGGCTAATGGGTTACGTGACTGCAATAGCATATCGACTAAACCTGCGCTGAAGCCGAATCCAGAGATCCACTCCATCGTCGCTGCAATATAAACAGAGATACCCGTTAATAATGCGTGGATTACGTACAGAATTGGTGCCACGAACATGAAAGAGAATTCGAGTGGTTCAGTGATACCTGTAAAGAATGCCGCAAACGCACCGGCAATCATAATACCAGCAACTTTCGCTTTATTTTCTGGACGTGCGCAGTGGTAAATCGCTAATGCCGCGCCCGGCAGACCAAACATCATAATTGGGAAGAAACCAGCTTGGTAGCGACCTGTAATACCTACCGTTGCCAGACCTGCATCAATTGACTTAGCGCCGCCTAAGAAGTTTGGAATATCATTGATTCCTGCAACGTCAAACCAGAACACCGAATTGAGTGCGTGATGCAGACCGACAGGAATTAATAAACGGTTGAAGAAGGCGTAAATACCCGCACCCACAGAACCTAAGTCTTTAATGCTTTCACCGAAAGAGACTAAACCGTTGTAAACCACCGGCCAGACATACATCAGTATGAAGGCTAAGATGATCATTAAGAACGAGGTCAAAATCGGTACGAGACGACGGCCGCTAAAGAAAGACAACGCTTTGGGTAGCTCTACGCCACTATAACGGTTGTACAATTCAGCTGATAGAACCCCAACTAAGATACCCACGAACTGGTTATTAATTTTACCGAATGCCGCAGGAACGCTTTCCAGCGGAACATTCATGATCATGGAATAAGATGCAGGCGAACACAGTGTTGTCACCACTAAAAAGCCGACAAAACCGGTCAGTGCAGCCGCACCGTCCTTATCTTTTGACATCCCATAAGCAACACCAATAGCAAATAGCACGGACATATTATCGATAATAGCCGCACCCGATTTAATCAGTAACGCCGCGATTGCACTATTGGCTCCCCAACCATCTGGGTCAATCCAATAGCCAATCCCCATCAGGATTGCTGCGGCTGGTAGTACAGCAACTGGCACCATAAGTGCCCTACCAATCCGCTGTAAGTAGCTAAGAATATTCACAAACTCCCCCTTTATCGCCCTATTTTTGCCCCATTTACGGGATCTTATTGTTCACACACCTAAATCATAATTTAGGTTATTGAGAGTATCAATTTTATAGTCTAAATTAATTGTTTCGCGATGCAAAATAAATAGGTTCGATTTGTGATAAATGTCAACGAAAGAGTTACCGATATGACTAAATTACTAGCTATTATCGAAAACTTATTTTATGATTAAAATAACTTATTTATGTTATTAACCTGTATATTCTCAGCGCGTTTAAAATGCAGGTGTAGCCGTTAAAACGGCACTGTGTACCAACACCAGCGCGTAATAAATTTGTAGTATAACGAGTATTCCTATATCTAATGAATAACATCAGGGATACATATATACATGAAAGATTTCACAGACTTATTAGAGGTAATTGAGACATGAGGCTAATTCCACTTAACAATGCGCATGATGTCGGCATTTGGTCCGCACAGTATATTGCTGACAAAATTAACGCATTCAACCCAACTGCTGATCGCCCTTTCGTTCTTGGGTTACCAACAGGCGGCACTCCTCTTGCCACTTATAAGGCATTGATTGCTTTATATAACGCAGGAAAAGTCAGTTTTAAGCATGTGGTAACATTTAATATGGATGAGTATATTGGTATTCCCGCTAATCATCCTCAAAGCTATCACACATTTATGCATGATAATTTCTTTAACCACATCGACATTCAAGCGCAAAATATCAATTTACTGAATGGTAATGCCCCTGATGTTGATGCGGAATGCCAACGTTATGAAGATAAAATTAAATCTTACGGCAAAATTAATTTATTTATGGGCGGCGTAGGTAACGACGGTCACATTGCTTTTAATGAACCCGGTTCTTCATTGAACTCTCGTACCCGCATTAAGACATTAACACCAGAAACGCGCCAAGCTAACTCACGTTTCTTTGATAATGATATCAATCAAGTACCAAAATTCGCTTTAACTGTGGGTGTAGCCACGTTAATGGATGCTGAAGAGTTAATGGTACTCGCTACGGGTGCGAATAAAGCGAACGCAGTTCATGCAGCAGTTGAAGGTTCAATTAACCATATGTGGACAGTAAGTTGCGTGCAAATGCACCCAAAAGCACTGGTCGTTTGTGATGAACCCGCAACACTCGAATTAAAAGTTAAAACGCTTAAATATTTCAAACAGCTAGAATCTGAAATTATTGAAAAGTTTAACTAAGATTATGTTTATCAATCACCCGGTCAGCGAAAGCTGATCGGTGACCCACCTTCCAGAGGTCAGGAGTTTTAAGCCATGTATGCATTAACAAATTGCATTATTTATACAGGTCATGAAAGACTGGATAACCATGCGGTCGTCATTGATGGTGAAATCATCAAAGATGTTTGTCCTGTCTCTGAATTACCTTCCCATATTCCACAGCATGACCTACAAGGTGCAATCTTATCCGCTGGGTTTATTGACCTGCAAGTCAACGGCTGTGGTGGTGTCCAATTCAATGATAATAAAGAAAATGTCACATTAAAGAATTTGGATATCATGCAAAAAGCCAATGAGCGTACAGGGTGTACCAGTTACCTGCCAACGCTGATTACTTGCTCTGACGAATTAATGAAGCATGGTATTGAGGTCATGACAGAGTACTTAAAAGACCACAAGAACCAAGCTCTAGGACTTCATTTAGAAGGCCCATATATTAATGTTATCAAAAAAGGTACGCATAACCCTGAATTTATCCGTCAACCATCCGCGCAGATGATTGATTATTTAGCCGCTCATGCAGACGCTATCACTAAAATTACTTTAGCGCCTGAAATGGTAGAACTTGATTACATTCACCAATTGAAAGATTCCGGCATTGTTATTTCTGCTGGACATTCAAATGCGACGTATGAAGAAGCCAAACTGGGTTTTAAAGCCGGAATTCGCTTTTCAACGCACCTTTTTAACGCCATGCCATATATTTCAGGCCGTGGCCCAGGTTTAGTTGGCGCTATTTATGACACTCCTGAAGTATATGCGGGAATTATCGCTGATGGCTTGCATGTCCAGTGGGCAAACATTCGTAATAGCAAACACTTAAAAGGTGATAAATTAATTTTAGTGACTGATGCCACAGCGCCCGCAGGAATAGATCCTCAAACTGGTGAAATGGATCATTTTATCTTCGCAGGTAAAACCATATACTACCGCGATGGATTATGTGTAGATGAAAATGGCACACTCAGCGGCTCATCACTCACAATGATAGAAGCAGTGAGAAACAGTGTAGAGTACGTGGGTATCCCATTAGATGAAACACTGAGAATGGCAACGCTCTACCCCGCAAGAGCCATCGGAGTTGATGAGACCTTAGGGTCTATTGCTCCGGGTAAAATTGCGAATTTAACCGCGTTTAACCACGACTTCGACGTCCTTGCAACCTATGTTAACGGAGCCGAAGTCTACAAAAAATGAGTAACTAGCTAATGAATCAAAGCCACTCGCTGAAGCAAATTGGTAATATTGATCTCGTCAAACAACTAAATAGCGCTGTCGTCTATAGTTTAATTGACCAACATGGCCCGATATCAAGAATTCAAATCGCGGAGCAAAGCCAACTTGCCCCGGCCAGTGTGACTAAAATCACTCGCCAGTTACTCGAACGTGGTTTAATTAAAGAAGTTGACCAACAGGCCTCCACTGGGGGCCGTCGTGCTATATCTATTGTTTCTGAGCACAAAAATTTTCATACGATTGGCGTCCGCTTAGGCCGCTATGATGCCACCATCGCCTTATACGACTTAGGTGGCAAAATGATCGTCGATGCTCATTACCCTATCACAGAGCCTTCTCAGCAAGCCGTAGAACAAAAACTGATTGCTGCCCTTGAAGACTTTATCGAACACAATCAGAAACGCTTAAAAGAGTTGATCGCGATTTCTATTATTCTCCCTGGGTTAGTTAACCCAAACAGTGGTATTGTTTACTACATGCCGCATATCAAGGTCCATAATTGGCATCTCATCGACAACTTGCAAGCACACTTTAAAATTACCTGTTACGCAGGGCACGATATTCGCAGCCTAGCCCTCGCTGAGAGCTATTTTGGTGCAACTCGTGATTGCGAAGACTCACTGCTCGTTCGTATCCACAGAGGCGCAGGGGCAGGCTTAGTCATCAATAAAGAGATATTGCTCAACCACCGAGGTAACCTCGGAGAAATCGGCCATATCCAAGTTGACCCCCTTGGCGAACTTTGCCACTGTGGTAATTTTGGTTGTTTAGAAACCATTGCCTCAAACCAAGCGATTGAAGCCCGCGTAAAACAGCGTTTAGAACAAGGCTATTCAAGTTCCCTTACATTGGAAATTTGTACGATTTCCCATATTTGCCAAGCCGCTAATAAGGGAGACCCACTTGCTACGGAAGTTATCCAACACGTTGGTCGGCAAATCGGTAAAGCGATTGCAATCTCTATAAACTTATTTAACCCTGAAAAAGTCGTTATTGCAGGGGATATCACGGAAGCAGAACAAATTCTGATACCCGCGATTCAAAGCTGTATTGACACACAAGCCTTAAAAGGATTTAGGGACAATCTCCCCATTGTTACATCGCAGTTGGTTCATAATTCGGCAATAGGCGCTTTCGCACTCACTAAACGTGCGATGCTTAATGGTGAATTATTACAAAAATTGTTTGAAAGCTAATTTTTGGCGTTATTTTCTTTACGGTAGGTAGGCATTGAAATCTAGCATGTCTACCTATATGTGACATCATTTTAAGATTAGGTGAACCTGTGATGAAGCAAAATAGGCTACAAAATACAGTACTATTTTTATCTTATGATGAATAAACCTTCACGCGAGTATCTACCCGTTTGAAAACATTAACCCCTTCGGTTGAAAGTTTCTCATCTTGAGTGAAAATGCCAAGAAATCGATACAGCGTTCGATTCAGTTCATCACGAGAATGAGCCATTACGATACGGTAATGCCATGTTTCCTTATAGTTACGCTCAGGATTAAGGCTTTTTTCGCTTATCAGATTGCCATCAAAGGAAAGTGCATTGTCCCACTCCCCCGCCTTATATAAACGCGGGAACCAAACCATTACATCCCCAGCCAGTCCTATCGCCTCGACAACTGCTCTGGGTAAACGCCAGCCTCCTGATTGATGGTGACCTTTATCTCCGTAACCAAAGCACTGTAAAGCATCCCTGTGATATCGAAAAACAGCGTAAGGACCCACCTCAATAAAACCTGCGTTAATATGTTTTTTAGCGGTATAACGGTCATCATAATCCCAGGGATGAAACAAGCCTTGTGATTTCAACTGGTCTTTTCTCTCCCTGACAAGAACGACGAATTCGTCAGCTAGGTGATTAACCTCCTCCAGAGTTACATTATTGGCAGGAATACGTTTCTCTATAAACCCCGTAGCTTCCATGATATCTAATCGGCGAACAGCGTCAGCTATTTTGGCTTCATCGCTGTCATGGTGCGCCTCATCTATCTCAAGGTACAGTTTAAGCTGTGGAAAAAACAGGTCTGCAAGGTAAATCTTGCCAGAATGCCCTTCCTTACGAATGCACTGCTGGCAAACGAACTCAAGTTCAGGGTCATCCAACTTGTGAAAAATTCGGTTGATGATGTAGTGTTCCCAGTTCTTGTGAGATATTTTTGATAATGCACGGAGTATGTAGTCTGTTCTGCTCATAAAAATACAAACAATTTTTTTAATAACAATTAGTTAATGATATTTTAAAAAATAAATCAGAATAATGTTTAATACTTAAATTACTCTGTTGCAAGCTGAAAAAACTAAATTTCTACTACCAGCGGAGAAAATTAGGTCTTTCACATTCATATACTTTTTTGTTTTTACTGGGATACGTAATTTTTACTTGATGCTCACGTATGTAATAGGTCTTCAAATAATCGATAGCTTTTTTATCGGTCAATGCAGTGCGTTGCTTAGTTTTGCAAAAATCCATAAGTTCGCTTTCCGTGCATATATTATTGAAACAGGGTCCACGAACAACCATATTAGCTTTACCTTTATCACCTAGCTTACCGCTTATCCTTGATGAATATGATTTCTTTTTATCGTTATATAATTGAACGGCCGCAGCTTGTGAACCAGTATAATCAAATGGAACAGTTAAAACGTTATTAGCCTTCCCTTGAGTATCAACATCAACATGGATTTTTTCAAAAATAACATCGCCAGTATTGAGTTTAGGGCATAAACTTTCAGCAAGAACATAATCTTCATTAATGGAATCTTCAGCATACCGCTCCGCTTGCTTTAAGATTTCCGTTTTAGCTTTCCAAGATAATTCTTTACCACTTGTATCTAAATAAACGGGATTGGCATAATCACTGTATGATTCAGTGTATGAATGCATGCCAAAAAGACACAACTCATTTTTTTTGGTAGAACACCCCGATAAAATAAAAGCCCCCATTATAAAAAGTATTATATATTTACATTTTAGCACTTTCACCTCTTGACAATTTGACTTGACAAACCATAACTCACCAATATTTATTCTAATTTAGATTAGACAGAGAATATAAATCAAAATCAAGAATGATGGGTATTAGTAAAGATCGACAATGAACAACCTAACGTAACTTCAGAAATCATCTTGTTATCACCTTTCACATTGCGACAATACAAGAAGCATAAGTCAAACCCATTGTTCCGTTGTTCCGTTGTTCCGTTGTTCCGTTGTTCCGTTGTTCCGTTGTTCCGTTGTTCCGTTGTTTTTGTTATCCCCTAATCTTACTCCTCTTGCAAATTCTTGAGCTCTTTCGATGTTTTATTTCGCTTCATCACCAAATTACATTTATCTAGCAGGTAAGACAAAAGTGATTTTTTTCAAATATGGGCTTGTTTTTTGCTGGCTTTATCGACAAAATGATTATTCATCAAACAAACAGACACATTTTCTGAAAAATAGTGCAAAAAGCTGTTGACTGTCGTGTCTGTAATTAGCATAATGCGCCCCGCAACGCCGACGAAGGTAATGCAAAAAAAGATGGCTATGTAGCTCAGCTGGTTAGAGCACAACACTCATAATGTTGGGGTCACAGGTTCGAATCCCGTCATAGCCACCATTATTTTGCGGGAGTGGCGAAATTGGTAGACGCACCAGATTTAGGTTCTGGCGCCGCAAGGTGTGCAAGTTCAAGTCTTGTCTCCCGCACCATTTTCCTTCTCGGTAGCATTGAATTTAAGATTGGGGTATCGCCAAGCGGTAAGGCACCAGGTTTTGATCCTGGCATTCCCAGGTTCGAATCCTGGTACCCCAGCCATCTTAAAACAATCAATAGTAGAATTCCCGGATGGGGTATCGCCAAGCGGTAAGGCACCAGGTTTTGATCCTGGCATTCCCAGGTTCGAATCCTGGTACCCCAGCCATCTACTATCCTACCTATAGTTGCACAATTCATTTTAAAGAAATCATATATGGCTATGTAGCTCAGTTGGTTAGAGCACAACACTCATAATGTTGGGGTCACAGGTTCGAATCCCGTCGTAGCTACCATTTCTTTTGTTGGGGTATCGCCAAGCGGTAAGGCACCAGGTTTTGATCCTGGCATTCCCAGGTTCGAATCCTGGTACCCCAGCCATTCTCTTTTCAACATCGCTTAAATTAACTCCCTGCTCTATCTTACTATGCTTAGGCAGTCTTAATTTTACTTATCGATTTTATTGATAAATTAAATAAAAAATAACAAATTAGCAGATAACTCCATTTTTTAAGCAGTAAAGTATCCCTCTCTACTGTTTTCTATATTTACATCCCTATTTTTAGTTTAAATGATTACTTTTTGGTCATTTGCTTATTTATTTAATCCTAATATTACCGATTAACCAATAGCTTAATCGTTTAAAGTGATGTTAAAGCAACATTTACCTCATAAAATTTACGTTTGCATAACTTTTCTATCAAATGTGTGACTTCAATCATTTCTATATAACCATCGAAAGTGGTAATCTGCGCTCGAATTGTAGTTAGGTATGATTATTACCAGTTAAATTATTATCAACCTCTGGTACTAATAAACTCAGTCCCTTCTTCCATTCCAACTAAATTAGTTCTCAGAAACTCTAATAAAAGTTTTAAACCTAATAATTATAAATTGCCAAACGCAACATTTTTACAGAGAAAATTTATGCGAAACATGATAAAGCAACCCATATATAAGATCTTATATGTTCAGGTGATCGTAGCCATCGTTCTGGGTATAGCACTTGGCCACTTTTTTCCCGACATTGGAGAGTCATTAAAACCGCTTGGTGATGCATTCATCAAAATCGTTAAAATGATTATCGCGCCAGTTATCTTCTTAACAGTTGTCACTGGTATTTCAGGCATGTCAAACATGAAGGCAGTGGGTAGTGTCGCAGGTAAAGCGATGTTGTACTTCATCACTTTTTCAACCATTGCATTAATTATTGGTCTTATTATTGCCAATATCATTCGCCCAGGCTCTGGCCTGAATATTGACCCTGCAACCTTAGACAGCACTAAAGTTGCTACTTACGTTGAAAAAGCCCACGAGTCTTCAATTGTTGGCTTTTTGATGAATATCATCCCCGATACCGTCATTAGTCCATTAGTAAATGGAAATATTCTGCAAGTTCTATTTATTGCGGTTATTTTTGGGTTAGCGCTAGCTGCAACGGGTAAACACGGCGAGCCTATCGTTAAGTTACTGCAAAACTTTTCTGAACCTGTGTTCAAAATGGTTGCGATGCTCATGAAACTCGCGCCTATTGGGGCATTTGGGGCAATGGCCTTTACCATTGGTAAGTATGGGATTTCATCTATTGGCAACTTAATGATGCTGATAATGACTTTCTACATTACATCCGTTCTATTTGTGTTGTTAGTGTTAGGAGCAGTTGCTAAATACAACGGCTTCTCCATCATTGCGCTAATTAAATATATCAAAGATGAGCTCTGGTTAGTTTTAGGTACCTCTTCTTCCGAAGCCGCACTGCCAAGCTTAATGCGCAAAATGGAGCATGCAGGGTGTGAAAAATCAGTTGTCGGGTTAGTTATCCCAACAGGTTATTCATTCAATCTTGATGGTACGAATATTTATATGACCATGGCTGCATTATTCATTGCTCAAGCTACCAATATTGAATTGACGATTTGGGAGCAAATTTCGCTGTTGCTCGTTGCAATGATTAGCTCTAAAGGTGCTGCTGGCGTTACTGGTGCGGGTTTCATTACATTAGCGGCAACCTTAATGGTTGTTCCAAGCATTCCTGTTGCAGGTATGGCCTTAATCCTTGGTATTGACCGCTTTATGTCTGAGTGCCGTGCTTTAACTAACTTAGTGGGTAACGCGTGTGCGTGTATCGTTGTTGCACGTTGGGAAAAAGAACTGGATACCGAAAAACTGGCTCATGCGTTTTCAGCAAAAAATGAAACATTGGATTCTGTGATTACTGAAGATGACAGCATCAATACAGACACAAGTAATATTCAACCGGTTGATTTAGCTAATAATAAATAGCACTAACTTCTTCACTTAATAATAAATAGGCCGCTAATTAGCGGCCTATTTATTATATTCAAGATAATTTCTATAAACCTAACGCATACTTCAACGCCAGCTTTTTCGCTTCTCCAGCACGCTGTGCCGCCATCAACCCAAGATTCCTAAATATTTTTAATCCTGGTAAGTTTTCACTAAATGCCATGTAAAAAACATCCATCCCAGCTTGCATAATTAAATTATCAGGCAAACGACGTCGTTGGTAACGTTTCAATACACCAAGAGAATTCCAAGGTTGTATATATTCACGCGCGTAAATCACTTCTTTCAACAGAGCATCAACATCTCGGTAGCCTAAATTCACACCCTGCCCCGCTAATGGGTTGATAGTATGAGCTGCATCGCCAATCAATGCTAACCCATCCATCACATAGCGGCTTGCATGATGACGAGTCAGTGGAAATGCCCCTGACGCAATTGCGATAACAGGCCCTAAACGTTCAGGAAAGGCTTCGGATATTGCTCCCGTCAATTGTTCCATTGACATACCTTGTAGACGCCTAATCTTTGCGGGACTGTCATACCAGACTAATGAGGCCCAATTATCATACAGAGGTAAAAATGCCCTTGGCCCTGATGGGAAAAACTGCTGCCATGTTTTATCTTGCTGAGGTTGCTGTGTTTGAATGCTAATCAACATACATGACTGGCGATACTGCCAGCCGCGGCTACCAATTCCTGCCATTTTACGGACTTGCGAATTAGCGCCATCGGCTCCGACCACAAGCTTAGCTTGTAAAGTACGGCCATCATCTAATGCTAACATCCATTCTTTTTGCTGCTTAGGTTGGTATAAATTGATGAGTTTCGCCGGGCAAACAAGGTCTAGATTGCTGTATTTTTCACATTCTTGCCATAACGCAAGCTGTAGTACTCTGTTTTCTACCATAAACCCAAGTTCAGGTAGCCCAAGGCTTTTAGCATCAAAAATCACATTGCTATCTGGTTCTTCCCATGTTTCTAACTGGCGATATGGGGCACTTCGCATTGCCTTAACATGTTGCCAAGCCCCTAATTGCTCCAACAATTCAACAGAAGCGCGGCTAATAGCAGAAATACGAACATCAGGGGCACTTTGTGGGTCAAAGGCCACAGGTTGTGCTTTTTCAAGCAAAGCAACTCTCATGCCTTCTTGAGCAAAGCCCAATGCTGCTGCCGCGCCAGTCATACCCGCGCCAACGACGACAACATCATAAGATTCGATTAATTTATTCATACGTTCGCTACTATTTACTGTTTAATAAAGGTTACTGTTTAATAAAGGTTATTGTTTGATAACAGTGACCACGTTGATAAAGGTATTGTACCGAAAAATGAGGGTTCTCACAGGAAATATAGGCATTGAAGTCTTAGAGGTCATTCATTCCTCCACCTTAATAACCTTACAAATAGTATATTTTGCTGAAAACACTTTGATTTGCACAAAAAACAACCACAATTTTGCAACATCCTCTGGTCACTGATGCCGCAAATGAATACAATACGTGCTAATTTTAAAACAATAGGCAAATTGCCTGCCCTTAGATTTCGTGTAGTGATATTATTTTAAATATCTTTGCATTTATCCCATCATACAATGATGTCCTTAATCAAAATGCATGCGAGTTCCCAAAAATATAAAGGGTAGGACTTTGGATTTACAACGCGTTTCGGAGTCCATTACACTAGCCGCTTCGAAAACACCGGATATACGACATGTCGACGAATAAAAAGCTATATATTAAAACTTGGGGTTGCCAAATGAATGAGTATGACTCATCCAAAATGGTTTCTTTATTAGAAAATACCCATGGTTATCAACTCACTGAAGTTGCAGAAGAAGCAGACTTATTACTGCTTAATACCTGTTCCATTCGTGAAAAAGCACAAGAAAAAGTCTTCCATCAGCTTGGTCGTTGGAAGTTTTTTAAAGATAAAAACCCTGACATCATCATTGGTGTAGGCGGCTGTGTTGCTTCGCAAGAAGGGGATTTTATTCGCCAACGTGCGCCAAGCGTTGACATCGTTTTCGGCCCGCAAACTTTGCACCGTTTGCCTGAAATGATTAATCAAGTTCAAGGTACGCGTAGCCCTGTTATCGATATCAGTTTCCCTGAAATTGAAAAATTTGACCGCTTACCAGAACCTCGCGCTGAAGGCCCGACCGCATTCGTTTCCATTATGGAAGGCTGTAACAAGTATTGCACTTTCTGCGTAGTGCCTTATACCCGTGGTGAAGAGGTTAGCCGCCCTTGTGATGATATTCTTTTTGAAATCGCACAGTTAGCCGCACAAGGTGTACGTGAAGTTAACCTACTGGGTCAAAACGTGAATGCGTACCGTGGTGAAACCTTTGATGGTGAAATTTGCTCATTTGCAGAATTACTGCGTTTAGTCGCGGCTATTGATGGCATCGACCGTGTCCGCTTTACCACTAGCCACCCAATTGAATTTACTGACGATATCATCGAAGTTTACCGCGATACCCCTGAATTAGTCAGTTTCTTGCATCTACCCGTGCAAAGTGGCTCAGACCGCGTTCTAACAATGATGAAACGCGCTCATACCGCACTTGAATATAAAGCCATTATTCGCAAACTGCGTGAAGCACGCCCTGGTATTCTAATCAGTTCAGACTTTATCGTGGGCTTCCCTGGTGAAACAACCGAAGACTTCGAAAAAACCATGAAACTGATTGCAGACGTGAACTTTGATATGAGCTACAGCTTTGTCTATTCCGCGCGTCCAGGCACCCCAGCTGCGGATTTACCTGATGATGTAACCGAAGATGAGAAAAAACAGCGTCTATACTTACTGCAACAGCGTATTAATCAGCAGGCATTAAGCTTCAGCCGCCAAATGGTGGGAACCGTTCAACGTATCTTAGTTGAAGGAACATCGCGTAAAAACGTCATGGAGCTGTCTGGACGTACTGAAAATAACCGTGTTGTGAACTTTGAAGGCACACCGGATATGATCGGTAAATTTGTGGATGTCGAAATTGTGGATGTTTATACCAACTCATTGCGCGGTAAAGTCATTCGTACAGAAGATCAAATGGGTCTTCGCGTTCATGAATCACCAGAGTCTGTTATTGCACGTACTCGTAAAGAAGATGAGCTAGGTGTTGGCAGCTTTCAACCCTAAGCCACAACCATAGGATATTCAGTGACCGAGACAAAAAATTTGCAAATCGCAACACAAGAAATCTTTCTAGAACCCGCAGATAACCAGCGTTTAATGAGCCTCTGCGGGCCATTTGACGATAATATCAAGCAGCTAGAACGCCGCCTTGCTATCGAAATTAATCGCCGCGATAACCGTTTTAAGTTATCGGGTAAGCCGCTGAATGTTCAAGCGGCGAGCAAAATTTTGCGTCAACTGTATGTCGATACCGCGCCTGTGCGCGGTGTTATTCCTGATATCGACCCTGAAAATATTCACTTAGCCATTCTGGATAGCCGTGTTTTAGAGCAATCTGCCGATAGCGTTCCTGACTACGGTAAAGCGGTGAATATCAAGACTAAACGTGGTGTGATCAAACCACGTACTCCAAATCAAGCGCAATATATCGCCAATATTTTAGACCATGATATTACATTTGGCATTGGCCCTGCAGGAACTGGGAAAACCTATTTAGCGGTAGCCGCGGCGGTAGATGCGTTAGAGCGCCAAGAGGTTCGCCGTATTTTGCTAACCCGTCCTGCGGTTGAAGCAGGTGAGAAACTTGGTTTTTTACCTGGGGATCTCAGCCAAAAAGTCGACCCTTATCTACGCCCACTTTATGATGCGCTATTCGAAATGTTAGGCTTTGAAAAAGTTGAAAAGCTGATTGAGCGTAATGTTATCGAAGTCGCACCGCTGGCCTATATGCGTGGCCGTACCTTGAATGATGCTTTTATTATTTTAGATGAGAGCCAAAACACCACCATCGAACAGATGAAGATGTTTTTAACACGTATTGGTTTTAATTCCAAAGCGGTTGTGACGGGTGATATTACTCAGGTTGACTTACCTCGTGGTAGTAAATCAGGGTTACGTCATGCCATTGAAGTGCTTTCCGAAGTCGATGATTTAAGCTTCAATTTCTTCCACAGTGAAGACGTAGTTCGCCATCCAGTCGTTGCAAAAGTTGTCATGGCTTATGAGGCTTGGGAAGAACAAGACAATAAACGTCGCCAGCAGTTACGTGAAGAAAAAGAAAAAGAACAACAAAAGCAATTTGAAAAGCAGGAAAATCTATAAATGAGTGACATTATTCTCGATTTACAAATTGCGTGTGAAAACCCTGATGGCTTGCCTTCGGAAGCCGAGTTTCAGCGTTGGCTAGCCGCTGTTTTACCGAAATTTCAAGCACTAAGTGAAGTCACTATTCGGGTAGTTGATGAGCAGGAAAGCCATCACTTAAATTTAACCTATCGTGGCAAAGACAAACCGACTAACGTGTTGTCATTCCCCTTTGAGGCTCCACCAGAAATTGAACTGCCTTTGCTTGGTGATTTAATTATTTGCCGCCAAGTCGTTGAGCAAGAAGCTATTGACCAACAAAAAACGGCAGAAGAGCACTGGGCTCATATGGTCGTTCATGGTTGCCTTCATCTTTTAGGCTATGATCATATTGAAGATGATGAAGCGGAAGAAATGGAAGGTTTAGAAACTGAAATTCTAGCTGAGTTGGGCTATGAAGACCCATATCTTGCAGAAAAAGAGTGACCTAACTATAATTTTTTGAGATATCTTTCTCAAAGAAAGCATTACTTTACAAAAAATTGACGGTTATTTTGCAGATAAACCGTCAATTTTGTGCTAAAAAAGAATGTAGTAAACTGTTTTTATTAACTAACCTAAGCTCCAAATACTTTGACTTGGGCTACTTTTGGTACCAAGTGCGGCCAACAACGCTGCGGTTCGAGATACGACGAGTGAATACTCTAAATAATTCGAATTGCAGCTAGGCGGCCAGCGAGGATATCTCGATGAGCATACATTAGTATGTGATTCGAGTAGCCGAGTGCAGCCAACAACGCTGCGGTTCGAGATACGACGAGTAAATACTCTAAATAATTCGAATTGCAGCTAGGCGGCCAGTGAGGATATCTCGATGAGCATACATAAGTATGTGATTCGAGTAGCCGAGTGCAGCCAACAACGCTGCGGTTCGAGATACGACGAGTAAATACTCTAAATAATTCGAATTGCAGCTAGGCGGCCAGTGAGGATATCTCGATGAGCATACATAAGTATGTGATTCGAGTAGCCGAGTGCAGCCAACAACGCTGCGGTTCGAAGTATGACGAGTATTTTTTGAGGAAAAAAAAATTAACCTCCATGAGCGACGATAACTCTTCGAGTAGCGATAACCCTGGTCCTAAGAAAGGGTTCTTTGCACTGTTAAATCACCTATTCCATGGTGAACCTAAAAATCGTGATGATTTGGTCGAATTAATCCGCGACTCTGAACAGAACGATTTGATCGATCCTGACACCCGCGAAATGCTTGAAGGGGTAATGGATATTGCGGATCAGCGTGTGCGCGACATTATGATCCCGCGTTCCCAAATTGTTACCTTAAAACGTAACCAAACGCTTGATGAGTGCCTTGATGTCATTATTGACTCTGCTCACTCACGCTTCCCTGTTATTAGTGAAGATAAAGACCATATCGAAGGGTTATTAATGGCAAAAGATTTACTGCCATTTATGCGTACTGACGCTGAGCCTTTTAGTATCGATAAGGTATTACGCCAAGCGGTTGTTGTCCCTGAAAGTAAGCGAGTAGACAGACTACTCAAAGAATTCCGCTCTCAACGCTACCATATGGCTATCGTTATCGATGAGTTTGGTGGTGTTTCTGGTCTAGTGACTATTGAAGATATTTTAGAGCTCATCGTGGGCGAAATTGAAGACGAATACGACGACCAAGACGATGTTGATATTCGTCAACTTAGCCGCCATTCTTATTCTGTGCGCGCCCTTACGCAGATTGAAGATTTCAATGAAGCCTTTGGGACTCATTTTAGTGACGAAGAGGTTGATACGGTCGGTGGCCTCGTTATGCAAGCCTTCGGTCATCTACCTTCTCGTGGTGAAACCATCACAATTGACAACTATCAATTTAAAGTTGCGATGGCAGATAGTCGCCGGATCCTTCTGCTTCACGTGAAAATTCCAGACGACGCGCCAGTTCCAACTTTGGAAGAAGAACAGACTTAATGAACTCAACGTCTATTTATCAAAGTCAGCGGTTGCGGTTACTGCTGGCTTTAATTTTCGGAGCCAGTGGAACGCTGGCTTTTTCGCCTTTTGACATCTGGCCTGCCGCACTTCTTTCTATCCTTTTTCTCCAATTACTGACCTTGCAGCGCACAGCCAAGCAATCTTTTGCTATCGGTTTCGCTTGGGGATTTGGCTTATTCGGTAGTGGCGTTAACTGGGTTTACGTCAGTATCGCGGATTTTGGGGGGATGCCAGGGCCTGTTAACGTCTTTATTGTCATTCTTTTGGCAGCATACCTTTCCCTTTATACAGGGCTTTTTGGGGCATTGATGGCTAAATTTGCCCCACATGCCAATATTTGGCGTTTAGTATTTCTTGCTCCTGCCCTATGGCAAGTCACTGAGTTTTTACGTGGTTGGGTTCTCACTGGTTTCCCATGGCTGCAATTTGGCTACAGCCAAATTGATGGCCCCATGAAATCGCTCGCTCCAATATTCGGCGTCGAAATGATCACATTGCTATTATTTAGCATTAGTGGTTTGTTAGTGCTCGCTATCCTACGTCGTAGCTTTATTGCATTAGCCACAGCGGTAGTTTTACTGTTTGCCCCATTAGTTGCCAAAAATATTCAGTGGTTTACCCCGCTTGAAGACAACAAAATGCAGGTGGCATTAGTTCAAGGTAATATCCCGCAATCAATGAAATGGGAAGCCAGTTTTTTACAGAAAACCAAAGATACCTATATGGAGTTATCTCGTCCTTATATTGGTAAAGCATCGCTAATTATCTGGCCTGAATCTGCCGTACCTTCTGTTGAACTGGATAACCAAGCATGGCTAAAATCCCTCGACCGGCTGTTAGCGGCTTCGAACACTCAATTAATCACAGGGATCGTTGATGCAAGGCCAATGGATGGGGAATATGAGTTCTTTAATACGATTATTGTATTAGGGGATAAAAACCCGTATCTCTACCCATCAAAAAACCGTTATAACAAACATCATTTAGTGCCATTTGGGGAGTTTGTTCCATTAGAAGATATCCTGCGCCCTATTGCACCGTTTTTTAACTTACCGATGTCTGGATTCAGCCGTGGTGATTACCAACAAGCCCAACTCGCTGTAGGGAATATTCACCTCACTGCCGCTATTTGTTATGAAATTATCTTAGGT
This sequence comes from Providencia sp. PROV109, assembly GCF_033681625.1. Classification (NCBI taxonomy): domain Bacteria; kingdom Pseudomonadati; phylum Pseudomonadota; class Gammaproteobacteria; order Enterobacterales; family Morganellaceae; genus Providencia; species Providencia sp. PROV109. The sequence continues at coordinate 1,408,245 of NZ_CP096320.1, read as the reverse complement.
ACACAGGTCAGAGATAATTTTAAACCTGATAGCGACTACTTACTTACTGTTTCAAATGATGCGTGGTTTGGCCAATCTATCGGCCCATGGCAGCATTTCCAAATGGCACGTATGCGTTCGTTAGAATTGGGACGCCCATTATTACGTTCCACTAATAACGGAATAACTGCGGTGATCCGTGCGGATGGTTCAATACAAGATATGCTACCACAATTTAAAACAGCGACTCTTGCCACTGAAGTCACACCGACAACAGGGCTAACCCCTTACGCACGTTGGAGTAATCATCCAATGTGGGGAATCGCCATTATGTTTGGTATTCTTGGTTTTGCTATGAATAGACGTCAAAAGTAACGATGTTGACCCCACCTCGGTACCTGTAAATGAGGTGGGGAAATTAGCTAAGCAACCAATAACCCCTGTGTGTCCGCAATCTTCACCGTCACAATACAGCCTGAATTAAATTGTAAGAAATCATCTTCAATGCCATCAGAAAAAATAACGCCGTTATCTGGCATTAATGACTCAACAGCTAACGGGCTACTCGGCTCAATCGTGCCAAATACCCATCTGGTTCCTGTCGTTTTACTTAAAAACGGCTCCCTAACACTAAATTGTAATTTACTTTCCCCCCAACCAAATCCTTTTGCCAACGGGTGAGTACTTACTCCCATAATGGCCTGTGCTCCCGCTAAAATAGATTGAAACCACCCCGTTGACCCAAGTCCTGTGGATATAATTATTCCAGAAGATGATTGAAACTCTTGTTCCCCATTCCAGTTCAATAAATAGCGTGCCGAAGTGTGGCTTTTCGGGCCAATGAATAAATCGTTTACCGCTAATAGTGATTGCCCATCATTGGTTGTAGCTTGTGCAAAAGTCACTATTTTTTGCTCTATTTTTCCTTTTAAGGTATTTATCACGACTTCCTGCAATTGGCCTATTTCAAAAGGAAGTAGTTGGCCATCCCACCTTTTAGGATCAGGATTAATAGCAATAACTGGCTGTCCATTTAAGTATTTCAAGGTATTCGCCACTAAACCATCTTGGCCAATAACAACAACAATATCGTGTTTAGAAAATTGGTAACTAGGCAATAATTTTCGTTCCAATAATTGAAATCTACCCAATGATTTCAATACCGATTCGGCTTGCACTAATTGGCGCTGATATAAATCATGCTCATTTAAATAATCGCTCACTTCAACATGGTTATGCTCCAAGTAAAATTTGGCTTGAGGCCAGGTGTTAAAGCGTTCAATCAATTCCTGTAAACGCGTTTTACGCATAACTAATACAAATCGCACGTCATTATTCCTTTGCATTATTTACCTTCTTTTTTCATTAACTGGCTAAATAAATCAGGCGATATATTGAGCTCACCAATTTTTCCAGCATTTTGTGCCAATGATTCGAATGCCATCGCCATCAACTGCTCAGGTCCCATTTTAGCCAACGCTAACGCTTTTAAGTTTTCAACGGGTAATTGGCTATAAGCTTTCATTTTAGACTCAATGGAATAAGCATCTGCATCAGACTGTATACGTTGGTTTTCAACACTAAGCGCAACCAGCTCATTACGTTTTGCCTCTGCATTTACTTGTGCAATTAACTCTTCTTGCTCTATTTCGGCTCGCTCTCGCAATATTTTTCGCTCATTATCAAGACGAGCCTCTTCAATTTGTTGTTCTTTGGCCTGAACAGATAAATCTGTTTCTAATTCAGCTTCTTTAATTGTTCGTTCTTGTTCTACAGAAAACTTACGTCTTGCATAAATGGCATCATCAGCCTCTTTCAGTATGGATTCTCTCGCTTGTGCTTCTAACGCTTTGAGCGTTTCAGGTAATGGTGCGATGGCAGAAATAGAAACATCCAAAATTTCAATTCCCAGTGACTCAATAACCGCCTGCTCTGCTAATTGCTGGTTCACCAAAATCACTAATGATTGGCTAATTAGTAATGCATCTCGCAATGAAGTAGTTTGTATTTTGGCTTGAATCACTGTTTGAGCTGCTCGCACAACTCGGTCACTTAATTTAAGGGGATCTTCAGAAGAATAGCTTTTCCCATCCTTAGATAAATTAAAATTTAAGACGTCCGCGGTTTTTTCCGGCTGCTTTACCTGAAAAGAAATTTGCCCCTGTATACGTAAACTTTGGAAATCAGACGTTTGTAAATTAAAAATAAATGGGGCTTCTTGGGCATTTAATGGAAGTGCCGCAATGGAAGTTTTATCGGAGTTATACCAAAAACTGAGCCCCTTACCTTGCTTACGCACTTTCCCATTCACCGATTGAATAACAAAAGTTGATGAGTCTGCTTTGAAATATTTAAAGTTAATCATAGTGGATTCCTCATTATTGTCTTTATGACCTTAATTGATTATTGTCCTATAGACACAAACAAGTCAAGCATTAAATGTCTTAATGACAATAACTATTTTTACCTGTATGATTTAACCCTAAACTTCATCTTTAGCGTTGAGTGGTAACAATATGAATGAAAAAGAGTTTCTTGCTAGTTATGACAGAAAAGATTATTTATCGCCTTTACTCACTGTCGACGCCGTTTTATTTACTTACCATGAAAACACGTTGAAAGTATTACTGGTTGAGCGAGCAAGTTTCCCTGAAAAAGGGAAATGGGGCTTACCGGGAGGATTTATTAATGAGCAAAATGATCAAACCTTAGAAGAGACTGTTTTACGTAAACTAAAAGAAAAAACAGGAGTTATTCCTCCTTATGTTGAGCAACTTTGTACGGAAGGAAACCACCAACGAGACCCTCGCGGCTGGTCTGTCACTGTTTGCTACACAGCTCTAATTGCTTACCAAGCCTGCGAAGCCCATATTGATACCGTGGATTCTGTAAAATGGGTTTCTATTGATGAAATTGAACAACTGACTCTTGCATTCGACCACCTCAAACTTTATCAACAAGCGAGAGAGCGCCTAAAGCAAAAATCACTCTATTCGATAGTTCCAGGTTTTGCATTACCTGACGTTTTTACCTTAGCAGAGCTACAACATGTCCATGAAGTTTTGATTGGTAAGCCTTTACAAAATAAATCGTTTAGGCGCCGACTCGAACAAGCTGATTTGTTAATTGATACCGGAGAAAAACGCCACGAGCGTGGCCGACCCGCTAATTTGTATCGTTTAAAACCACAATCAGCGGACTACCGTTTTATTCGTAATTTAGAATTCTAATCATTGATATGCCTGATAAACAAATATTATCAGGCATTCCAATGAATGCTATTGGCAAATTGCAGGGGTAACAATATAGGTAAAAATGAGTTTGTTAGACTTATGATAATTATGCGTAATGCCTTCGGGAAACATTTCATGCAAAATATCCATACCTGCATTTTTACCGCAATAGTTGCGATTTAAAATCTCACGCATATTTTGCTGCCAGCTATCACCTTCCAATATATTGTCAGGGATCCCTTTGATAGTGTATTGGTAAAATAACATGCCATTTTTAGCAGTCACTTCCGTCAATAGTGTTATGTCATCAATCAGCATAGGTAAGGATTTAGCCATATCAGACAGAAAAATGCCCCGTAACATCGTTGGGTCATCATCTCCTTTTGCATTAAACGCATTGATTTTATCTTCTGTTGAATTAGCTTTTATTTCATCATAACGCTGTTCTATTTTTGAATTTTCTATTGTTCCTGATGGTTCTTTCGTTGTCGTTTTTTCTTCCACATCAGGGGAGCATCCCGTGATTAATACCGCGCCTAAAAATAATCCAACCACTTTTTTAAACATAGCCATCCCATTCACCTATTTTATTATTTATATAGCCGAATGAGTTTACCATAATGATAAATTAAACTTATAGGCAGAAAAGTCCCCTTTTTTAGGTCAAAGGGGATGGTGGAAAGTTAAAAGGATGCCAACCACATACGCATTTTTAGGCCATAAGAGCTAGTCCAACCCGATGTAAAGCTAACTAATTCACCGTTATCAATTACCATAAATGTGGGAGTTGCGCTGACCCCAACCGCATTGGAAAGCTGACCGCTGGTATCGTTAATCACAGGAAACGTTAATTCCTTGTTTTCCATTCCCTTGATTAAGCGAGATGTTTCACCTGAACGTATCGCGATCGAAATAATTGGCATACCTGATTGGCTTAACTTTGATACCGTTGGCGAAGTCAAATTACATACCCCACACCAAGTTGCCCAAAAATACACTAGAATCGGTTTTTCTTTACTTAACTCAGCTAATGAAACGCTCTCACCATTCACTAGAGTGTGCTGCTCCAATAATACGGGCGCAAGGGTTTGTGGTTTGCGCCATAAATCCATCACCGTAAAGGCAATAAATAAAATAATTGCCAAAACAATAATTTCTTTAGACCACTTTTTTATTTTATTCATATAGTTACTTACCTATTTGTTATCAAATAGTACAAATCAAAGATGTAAGAAACCAAAACATCCACTTAAAATGAATGCTTTAGCATTTAATTAAATATTTGTTTTCCTATCCTCTAATTCTAGAGTTTGGATTGTTTAATCTTTATCCTCTAAATAATTCGCGTTGTGGCTAGGCGGCAAACGAGACTATCGTGGGGTGCATACACAAGTATGTGACCCACGTAGTCGAGAGCAGCCAACAACGCTGCAGCGCGAAGTATGACGAGGCACAATCTATCCTCTAAATAATTCGTGTTGAGGCTAGGCGGCGAGTGAAACTAAGCCCTAGGAGCATACATAAGTATGTGACTAGGGTTAGTAAGCGAAGCCAACAACGCCACAGCGCGAAGTATGACGAGGATATTATTTGAGCTTAGCGAGCTGCTCCTTAACAATTTCCTCAAACTGCTGTGCATCAATAGCACCAGGGATCATTTCATCACCCACCAATGTTGCTGGGGTACCATTCACACCCAATTTTTCTGCCAATATCATATTGGTACGAATACCATCGCGGCTCTTATCACTCGCTTTTAGCTTATCATTGCCAGTGGCTTTGAGAGCATCTTTGATATTTGCATCTGATAGCATACCCTGTTTTTGCATAAATTTATGGTGTAAAGCTTCAAATGCTTTCGGGTCTTCTTGCCACAACGTCATGGTTAACTGAGCTGAATCCATTGATGTTTGGCCTTTAAATGGTAAATATTTGATTACCACTGCCACATCATTTGGATATTTTTTCACAATATCCATCAGTTGAGGGTCGAAACGCTTACAGAATGGGCAGTTAAAATCAGTAAAGTTAACCAAAACTAACTTGGCATCTTTTTTACCGATACGCGGGCTGGTTGGGTCATTGAATAAAGCATCGTGCTCCGATTTTAACGTTTCTTTCATTTGGGCTTGTTGTTTTTCCCCTTGTTTGGCTTGCAGGGCAACGATAGCTTCTTCAAGAATTTCTGGGTTTTCAACCAAAGTATCACGCACTAATTTACGCACTTGTGCTTCTTGGTCTGCACTCAAAGGTGCCGCCTGTGCTACTGAACCAATCATTAGTGACGAAAATAAAACAGCTAAAATTGTTTTTTTCATTTTGTGGCTCCTTTGGCCTGATTCATAACGGATATTAGCGATTCACGATCAAGTATCGTTGAAAGTACTTCGCCTTCGGCCAAGTTAGGGCCATAGATTTGATTAAATGGAACAGCGACCTGCCCACGTTTTTGTAAAAATGCAGTAATTTCAGGTGAAGGTTTGGTCCAATCACCCCGTAAAGCAACAACATCAGGTTCACTAAGCAGCTGTTGAATATCATCTCTTAGCAATACATTGTATTTATTTGCCTTACAGGTTACGCACCATTCCGCGGTAACATCAATAAATACGCGTTTATTATCCGCTAACGCATCATTAATTGCCTGTTCAGTTAGCGGTTGCCAATTCACCGTATCTTTAACGAGAGAGCGGCTACCAGAGTGCTGTTCTTGCGTCATCCAAACAAATCCACCAGCAAAAACAGCGAATAATATAAATGGCAAGATAGCTGCTCTTACACCACGTTTTATCGCGATAAAGACCACTAATAACACTAAGAAAATGACAGCAATCGCCGTCGAAGTAGGCACACCAAAATGAGGTATTAATAAGCTAATTAGCCATAAGCTGGAAACTAGCATCATGACTCCAAGTATTGCACGCAATTTGAGCATCCACATACCCGGTTTTGGTAACAACCTCGCAATGGCAGGAAAAGCGGCAATTAATAGCCAAGGTAAACTCATTCCGACACCTAATGCGGTGAAGATCAACCACAACTCTTCCATTGGCGCTGCCAGTGCAAAGGCCACTGCTGTGCCCAAAAATGGTGCAGAGCAAGGCGTTGCCAGTAATGTCGCAAATACTCCTTGCCAGAAATGAACACTATTGCCATGACCACCTGCGGTCGCCAAGCGTGTATTAGCCTTACTGCCAAGGTTGATTTCGAATAAACCAAATAAATTTGCAGTAAATAACGCCGTTACCACCACCATAAAGCCGATAAACCACGGGTTTTGGAACTGAATACCCCAGCCAACGGCTTGCTGACCGACCCGCAGTAAGGTCATCAGTAAGGCGAGTAACCAGAAGGAAACCAAAATCCCTGAAGAAGACAGTAAAAATTGGCGACGAATGGTTTTCTGCTCACCTTGCGGAACCATTAAGACTGAGCCCAGTTTCATGGCGAGCACAGGAAGAACGCATGGCATTAGATTAAGGATCAAACCACCTAAAAGTGCAAATAACACCACTTGCCATAAAGATGCACCGCTCACTTTTGACGCTATTGCGCCAGTAAATGTGCTAACTTGATGGCTAATTTGCTGGGAAATGTCACCATCAGAAACCACAAAAGAAATGGTTTTTCCGGTTAAATCAGGAGATTCGCCCCCCCAATCATCACCAACATCTATTGTTGCTGTTAAATGTTCTCCTGATGTTTCTATTACAGGTACGCCTAACGCCGCCCCTTCAACCACATCAGTGAAAATGTTCGGTTGTTCCCACGAGTTCCCTGTATTTTTTTGTAATTCAATGATTAGCTTATCATTAGCAAAACCAACTTTGGCTTGCTCAACTAAACCACTTGATGGTGGAACTGCACCTTTGGCTTGGTTAAATGCCCAAGTAAAGTCAGCAGGAACAGGTTCTGTTAAATCGAGCTCAAATGGGTAATCGGTTAAAATACAAACATTACTACATGTTGATAATGTTAACGTTCCTGCCAGTTTGTCCAACTTCTCATTACTTGTTACTGTTATAGGGAAAATCACATCGCCCATATAACCTTGAGTTGAAACACCCGCGACATCAAAGCGCCCTGGTGTTGGCCATTGCCAATCCGTTGATTCAACAGGTGACGACCATACGATTTCAGGCGCTACTCCGCCTTCGCCTGGCGAGCGCCAATAGGTTTTCCATCCCTCATCAAGTTTCACATCAAGCAAAACCTCAATTTTGCCATTTTCCTGTGCTGAACTTAATAACCTGACCTGCTCATGCCGTGGAGTGTTGTCATTCATCCACCCCGTATTCGCAGGTTGCAACCACCCCGTATCTGCAGCGTATAAACTGCTCGAAAATAGTGCAAAAAATATAAAAAATGAATTAATTAAAAAACGCATTGTTTCCTCCAGAATAAATTACACAAACGAATCCCTATTCGTTGTGTGTTAATTCCGAAGATTACAAAATTGTAAGTGTCTTCTGACTCTTGGAGGGGCATGCTTCTCTTCATTATTTGCTCTAGATATAAATAGATTAGTACAAAATAAAGTTAGCGCAGCCAAAGTAAGGAACATAAAGAAGAATGGTTCAAGCACAGCAGGTAACAAAGTCATTAATGACTTGGCGCTCAGTTCACAACTAGAAAGATGTGTACTACTGCCATCACCTTGTTTTACTTGTGATTGTTCGATATAGGAAAGGTTAGCTCCAGTATTAATTTGCACTTGAGCTAAGACGTCGGGCACAAAAAAATTGGCGAGCAGACGCTCTCCGACGGCGCGTTGATTCATACAAATCAATACCATCAGACAGGCGAATATCACTAATCCTTTACCTAATTTTAAATGCCTGTTCATGCGCACCTTGGTATAACTTCCTGAAATAATACTAATTATGCGACTTTGATAACCATAACGATAAAAACCAGTCTTTGATTAATACCGTTACACCGTCTATAAGTTAAATAGAGGTTACATCTTACACAGCAAAATATTCCGTACAAGTGTCATCAGCTAACTTTACAAATATTATTCTCTTCCCAATGAACAAAAATGCAGTTCCATCAAAACTAGGCACGTAAATTGCTTTATCCAATATATGACATGAAATGAAGATAGATTGCACCTTAACAGTGCGTGACTATCAGTTTAGGACAATATTAAGTGGCAAATCACCATGTTAGTGCGGTAATTCAAAAATTACCCAAATAATATGCGAGACAGCTCCCGAAATTGAAACAATTCGTTTTCATTAATTAACAAATTTAATTACTTTTTAACAACAATAAAACATATAGCGGATAATCGCGGTATTGTCTAAATCTGCGAAATATTTGCAAACACAACACTACAAAACCACAGTAATTCAGGCGTTATTTCGTGATAACCCCTTAAAATTACAACGGGTTTACACCGATGTTCTAAAGGAGTTGTAATTATGCGTATAAGTAAACTTGTATTATCGATGATGATTTTAGGTGCAACCTGCGCAGTCCAAGCAGAAGAATTAAACGGTACCCTGAAAAAAATCAAAGACAACGGTGTAATAGTTGTTGGTCATCGTGAATCATCCGTACCGTTCTCTTACTATGATAATAGCCAGAAAGTGGTTGGTTACTCACAGGATTATTCAAATGCCATTGTTGATGCAGTGAAGAAAAAATTAAACATGCCTGATCTGCAAGTTAAACTCATTCCCATTACATCACAAAACCGTATTCCACTCCTGCAAAATGGCACATTTGATTTTGAATGTGGTTCAACAACCAATAACGTTGAAAGACAAAAACAAGCGGCTTTCTCTAACACTATCTTTGTGGTCGGGACACGCTTACTCACCAAAGGTGATTCCGGTGTAAAAGACTTTGCTGACTTAGCCGGTAAAAATGTTGTCGTGACCTCAGGTACGACTTCTGAAATTCTGTTGAATCAGCTAAATGATGAAAAAAATATGAAAATGCGCATTATCAGCGCAAAAGACCATGGTGACTCATTCCGTACCTTGGAATCAGGCCGTGCTGTCGCCTTTATGATGGATGATGCATTGTTAGCGGGTGAGCGAGCAAAAGCGAAAAAACCGGATATCTGGGAAATCGTTGGCAAACCACAAACTGAAGAAGCTTATGGTTGTATGTTGCGTAAAGATGACCCTCAATTTAAAGTGCTTATCGACGAAACCATTGCGAATGCACAGACCTCGGGTGTCGCAGAGAAATCCTTTGACCGTTGGTTCAATCAGCCTATTCCACCAAAAAATCTGAACCTGAAATTTACTTTGTCCGATGAAATGAAAGCCTTATTTAAAGAACCAAATGACAAAGCATTAAACTAATAAAAAGACAAACAGGGTATTACTGAAGTAAGAATTGCAAGGCGGTCGTTCCCCGCCTTGCATCCTCTTTTACGACAGTATTCGGGAATTACATTGCCCACAGGAAGTCAATATCATGTCTATTAACTGGAATTGGGGGATTTTCCTTCAGGAAGCCCCATTTGGGAATACCACCTACTTAGGGTGGTTAATATCTGGCCTAGAAGTCACCGTAACACTTTCTATTTGCGCTTGGATTATTGCATTTCTAGTCGGCTCATTTTTCGGTATTTTACGTACCGTACCTAACCGTTTTTTAGCTTTTTTAGGCACCGCATACGTAGAATTATTCCGTAACGTGCCGCTTATTGTACAATTTTTTACTTGGTATTTAGTTATTCCAGAACTTCTCCCGCGTTCAATCGGGGATTGGTTTAAAATGGATTTAGACCCTAACTATCAATTCTTTATTTCCTCAATGCTTTGCCTTGGGTTATTCACCGCAGCGCGGATGACTGAGCAAGTGCGCGCAGCCATTCAGTCACTACCTAGAGGGCAAAAAAGTGCCGCACTCGCAATGGGGCTGACTTTGCCACAAACCTATCGCTACGTTCTATTACCCAATGCCTATCGGGTTATTTTGCCACCAATGACCTCAGAAATGTTGAACTTGGTTAAAAACTCAGCCATTGCGTCAACCATTGGCTTAGTCGATATGGCAGCACAAGCCGGAAAGCTATTGGACTATTCTGCTCACGCATGGGAATCCTTTACCGCAATTACGTTAGCTTATGTCGGTATTAACGTCATTATCATGATTCTGATGACGTTATTAGAGCGCAAAGTTCGCTTACCTGGCACTCTTGGAGGGCGGTAAAATGATGTATGAATTTGACTGGAGCTCAATTGCTCCGAGTATGCCCTTTTTAATCGATGGCTTTATTGTCACAGCAAAAATCACACTGACCGCGATAGTGGTCGGAATTTTGTGGGGAACAGTTCTGGCCGTGATGCGGTTATCCACATTCAAACCAATTAGCTGGTTTGCGGCACTGTATGTGAATACATTCCGTTCTATTCCGTTGGTTATGGTTTTACTGTGGTTTTACTTAATCGTACCTAGCTTATTACAAAATGTTCTAGGCTTATCACCAAAAAATGATATTCGTTTAATTTCTGCAATGATAGCCTTCTCTCTTTTTGAAGCGGCCTATTACTCTGAAATTATTCGTGCTGGTATTCAAAGTATTTCACGAGGACAAGCCTCTGCGGCATTAGCTTTGGGAATGACAAATATGCAAACTATGCGGCTCGTGGTGTTACCGCAAGCCTTTAAAGCCATGGTGCCTTTGTTGTTAACTCAAGGGATTGTGCTGTTCCAAGACTCATCCCTCGTGTATGTGCTCAGTTTGACAGACTTTTTCCGTACCGCCACCAATATTGGTGAGCGTGATGGGACACAAGTAGAGATGGTACTGTTTGCGGGTCTGGTGTACTTTATTGTCAGTTTTGGCGCTTCTATGTTAGTGAATTATCTTAAGAAAAGGACTGTTTCATGATAACCCTGAAAAATGTATCCAAATGGTATGGCCAATTTCAGGTGCTTACAGACTGCACAACTGAAGTTAAAAAAGGTGAGGTTGTGGTTGTGTGCGGGCCATCTGGTTCTGGTAAATCCACATTAATAAAAACAGTGAATGGTTTAGAGCCGATTCAACAGGGTGAGATTTTTGTGAATGATATTCAAGTTAATAACAAAAAAACTGACCTTGCAAAACTTCGCTCTAAAGTTGGGATGGTATTCCAACACTTCGAGTTATTTCCTCATTTGTCGATTATTGAAAATTTGACATTAGCGCAAGTTAAGGTATTAAACCGCGATAAAAAAGAAGCGGAAGCAAAAGGTTTGAAATTATTGGAACGCGTAGGTTTATCCAGCCATGCCAATAAATTTCCAGCTCAGCTTTCAGGTGGGCAACAACAGCGTGTCGCTATCGCTCGAGCACTGTGTATGGACCCTATCGCTATGCTATTTGATGAACCTACTTCAGCGCTAGACCCAGAAATGATCAACGAAGTACTTGATGTTATGGTTGAATTAGCCAATGAAGGCATGACTATGATGGTGGTTACCCATGAAATGGGCTTCGCTAAGAAAGTGGCTAATCGTGTTATTTTTATGGATGAAGGCAAGATAGTTGAAGACAGTAAAAAAGAAGACTTTTTTGCTAACCCACAATCTGACCGTGCAAAAGATTTTCTCGCAAAAATCCTGCACTAAGTTTATTTATTATGTGGCAGAGAACTATCAGGTTTTCTGCCACTATCTTGATTAAAACCATTCACCATTAACTGCGCTATTTTTCATTTACTTTTTTATAAATAATCTTCCCAATAACACCTCCCCCGCCGTCTTTCGGGTGATTTACGCCATCCATAACATTAACCTCTGCAAAATCAAATGGAGAAACACCTTCAATACACGCAACATTCACACCATATTACTCAGGATTAGAACGGCGCTGATGAAAAGTATAAATGCCACATACAGAGCAAAAAAAGTGAACGGCTTTCTGGGTATTGAAACGATACTCGGTGAGTTTATCAGCCCCTTCTATTATAGTGATCCCTGACAAAGGGGCTGAAACTGCAATAGCTCCACGCATTCGACAAAAAGAGCAATCACAGCGTCTTTTTGTATTGAGTCCATCTGTTGATACAACCTTAAACTTCACTGCACCACAGTGGCATTGAGCTCTTTTTTCCATAACAATTCCACAATTGTATAATTGTTGTCAGATAAATTAATAGCAGTCACTATAAAACAAGGATCCACTCACTCGTTTAATGATTTTGTGCCTTTTTCCATTTTTAATAGGGCACAAATAAAAATAAGAGCCCAATTGATGTTCATTGGATACATGCCGTCCACAATTAAAAACGGCACTATAAAATATTTGATAGTTCCGTTTTTTTTTGCGTAAAACACTACCAATCTTGCTGTTTTTTGGTTAAGTTTGATGGTCATTGGAATGTAAAATTCTGACTTCGCCCCCCGAAAACAAGATCCAGCTTCCCCTATCGGTTCAGCTAATCAACGATTGTTGTGATAAGGCATTGTTGTTTTCGGGTATGATCCGTTATGCTATGCGGATCTAATTTAAGAAAGACATTAATGCTACTTAATGTAGCCTTTACTCACCATAGGATTATCGGTGCCATGCAAGAACAATATCGTCCAGAAGATATAGAGCCTAAAGTACAGCGTCACTGGGATGAAAAAGCAACTTTCAAAGTGACTGAAGACAACAGCAAAGAAAAATACTACTGCCTGTCCATGCTACCTTACCCTTCTGGTCGACTACACATGGGCCACGTACGTAACTACACCATGGGTGACGTTATCTCTCGTTATCAACGTTTGTTGGGGAAAAACGTTCTCCAACCAATTGGTTGGGATGCGTTTGGTCTGCCTGCTGAAGGTGCTGCGGTTAAAAATAATACTGCTCCTGCGCCTTGGACTTATGCCAATATCGATTACATGAAAAACCAGCTGAAAATGCTCGGTTTCGGTTACGATTGGGATCGCGAAGTCACGACTTGTACCCCTGAATATTACCGTTGGGAGCAATGGTTCTTCACTAAATTGTATGAAAAAGGTTTAGTGTACAAAAAAACCTCTGCGGTTAACTGGTGCCCACATGACTTAACTGTTTTGGCGAATGAACAAGTGGTTGATGGCTGCTGCTGGCGTTGTGACACCCCTGTTGAGCGCAAAGAAATCCCACAGTGGTTTATTAAAATTACCGACTACGCAGAAGAGCTGCTCAACGACCTTGACAAATTAGATGACTGGCCAGAGCAAGTCAAAACCATGCAGCGCAACTGGATCGGTCGTTCCGAAGGGACTGAGATCACGTTCAATGTTGCAGACCGTGATGAAACCTTAACAGTCTATACCACTCGCCCTGATACTTTTATGGGGGCAACTTATGTGGCTGTTGCAGCAGGTCACCCTCTGGCTAAAGAAGCCGCGACAAATAACCCTGAATTAGCCCAATTTATTGATGAGTGCCGTAATACCAAAACTGCGGAAGCAGATATGGCAACCATGGATAAAAAAGGTATGGCAACCGGTTTATTCGTTATTCATCCATTAACCCAAGAAAAGCTGCCAATTTGGGTCGCTAACTTTGTCTTAATGGAATACGGTACTGGTGCTGTTATGGCCGTTCCTGCCCATGACCAACGTGACTGGGAATTCGCTCACAAATATAACTTACCCATCAAAGCAGTTATTGCCGATGCTGATGGCAATGAGCCTGATTTATCCCAAGAAGCGATGACCGAAAAAAATGCACTGATTAACTCAGGTGAATTCAGTGGATTAGACCACCAAGCTGGCTTCAATGCCATTTCAGATAAACTTGTCGCACTAGGTGCAGGTCAACGTAAAGTAAACTACCGCTTACGTGACTGGGGTGTTTCACGTCAACGTTACTGGGGGGCACCAATCCCAATGGCAACATTGGAAGATGGTACTGTCGTTCCTGTTCCTGAAGACCAGTTACCTGTCATTTTGCCAGAAGATGTCGTGATGAACGGCATTACCAGCCCAATTAAAGCTGACCCTGAGTGGGCAAAAATGACCATTAACGGTCAACCTGCATTACGTGAAACCGATACCTTCGATACCTTTATGGAATCTTCTTGGTACTATGCACGTTATACCTGCCCGCAATATGACGACGGCATGTTAGACCCCGAGGCAGCAAACTACTGGTTACCGGTTGACCAATATATTGGTGGTATCGAACATGCCATCATGCACTTAATGTATTTCCGCTTCTTCCATAAGTTGATGCGTGATGCAGGGTTAGTCAACTCAGATGAACCAGCAAAACGCTTACTGTGCCAAGGCATGGTGCTTGCTGATGCATTCTATTATACGGGCAGCGATGGTCAGCGTGTTTGGGTTTCTCCAGCAGACGCCATTGTTGAACGTGACGACAAAAACCGTATTATTAAAGCCGTAGATAATGAAGGCCATGAACTGGTGTATACCGGTATGAGCAAAATGTCTAAGTCGAAAAACAACGGTATTGACCCACAATTAATGGTCGAAAAATACGGTGCGGATACCGTTCGCCTATTTATGATGTTTGCTGCACCACCAGAGTTAACCCTTGAGTGGCAAGAATCCAGCGTTGAAGGTGCTAACCGCTTCGTTCGTCGCGTTTGGCGTTTAGTACACGAGCACTCACAAAAAGGTGCAACTTCACCTTTAGATATCAGCACATTAACACCTGAACAAAAAGACTTACGTCGTGATCTGCACAAAACAATCGCGAAAGTCTCTGATGATTTCAGCCGTCGTTATGCATTCAACACTGCTATTGCTGCTATCATGGAATTCATGAACAAATTAGTTCGTGCACCACAAGAAACGGAACAAGACCGTGCATTAGTCCAAGAGTCTCTTGAGGCTATCACGCTGATGTTATCACCAATCATTCCACACGCTTGCTTTGAAATGTGGAAAGCGCTCGGTCACCAAACAGACATCGATTTCGCACAATGGCCTGTTGCTGATGAAAAAGCCATGATTGACGATACCAAACTGGTTGTCGTTCAAGTTAATGGTAAGGTTCGTGGTCGTATCACCGTTCCGGCTGATGCAAACCAAGAATTTGTCCTAGATATGGCAAAAAATGAACCGAGCGTAGCGAAATACCTTGAAGGTGTTGGCATCCGCAAAGTAATCTATGTCCCAGGCAAATTGCTAAACCTTGTTGTAGGTTAATATTAGGTTGTTGGCTGATAAGGAGGCCAGGTGCGTTATCTGATAACTTTATTTTTGAGCCTGGCGGTGCTAGTCACCGCAGGTTGCGGTTTTCGTCTTCAAGGAACAACTCAAATTCCTGAGGAACTGAGAACTTTGCAGCTAAGTTCAAGTGATCCATATGGCTACCTTACAAGGGCGCTTAGGGAACAACTGCGGCTCAATAATGTGACCATTCTCGAAACTGGAAGAGCCGGTGTTCCCATTTTGAAAGTTCTGAGTTCTAATGAGAACACTGAAACTGTGTCCGTTTATCAAGATGGTAAAGCGGCAGAGAAACAATTAACACTGGTAATGAATGTGCAAGTGTTAATGCCTGATGGTGCTATCTATCCTTTACAAAGCCGTGTTGAACGCACTTTCTTCGACAACCCTTTAGAAGCACTGGCGAAAGATGCTGAAAAAGAAATTGTAAGGCAAGAAATGCAAGAACAAGCTGCACGCAATATCGTGCGTAAATTATTGCTTGTTCATTCAGCAGAACTTGAAAAAGCAAAAAACCAAGCGGCTGATACGAATACTCAACCATAATGACACGTATCTACCCTGAACAGCTGGCCTCTTCGTTACAAGAGTCTCTAAGAGGCCGCTATTTAATTTGGGGCAATGAGCCCCTTCTTCTTCAAGAAAGCCAAGATGCCATCCGCAAAGCGGCACAAGAGCAAGGCTTTGAAGAGCATTTTTCGTTTTCTCTAGAGCAAAATACTGATTGGGATGAGATTTTTAGCCTCTGCCAAGCTCTCAGCCTATTTGCTAGCCGTCAAACTCTCACGCTGTTGTTGCCTGAAAATGGCCCTAATGCCGCCATGGCTGAAAAGCTGAACCAACTGGCGCAATTACTGCATTCAGATCTCCTTCTTGTGTTACGTGGTCATAAGCTCACTAAAGCACAAGAAAACAGTGCTTGGTTTAAAGCAATTAGCCAAGATGCTATTTATATCAGCTGCCTAACGCCTGAATATCAGCGGTTACCACAATGGGTTTCTAAACGCGCCTACAGTATGCGGCTTTCGTTAGAAACCGAAGCTAACCAGCTACTTTGTTACTGTTATGAAGGGAATTTACTTGGTTTGGCGCAAGCACTTGAGCGGCTGTCTCTTCTTTATCCAGATGGTAAACTCACCTATCCTCGGGTTGAGAGTGCCGTTAATGACTCTGCGCATTTTACTCCCTACCATTGGGTTGATGCCCTATTGGCGGGTAAATCCCGCCGTTCATGGCATATTTTAGAGCAATTGCAGCAAGAAGATATTGAGCCTGTTATTTTATTGCGATCAATCCAACGCGATCTAATGTTGCTTATTACATTAAAACGCCAGTCTGCAACAACCGCGTTAAAGACATTATTTGATCAACACAAAGTGTGGCAAAACCGCCGAGGTGTGCTCACGGAAGCCTTACAACGTTTAACATTGCATCAATTACAATCTGCATTAATGTTATTAACGCAAGCAGAAATCAATATTAAACAAGATTTTAGCCATTCTCCATGGCCTGACCTGCAGTCACTGTCTATGCTATTATGTGGTAAAGCATTTGCAGAGAATTTTATTCATGAGTAACTCATTTTCAAAACAGCATAACTTGCTCGCATTATTCGGTGGGACGTTCGACCCCATTCACTTTGGCCATTTACGTCCAGTGCAAGCACTTGCTCAACAAGTTGGGCTCGAAAAAGTTATCTTGTTACCTAACCACGTTCCCCCCCATCGCCCACAACCAGAAGCGACGCCATCACAACGTTTAGAAATGGTGAAACTCGCAATTCAAAATGCGCCTTTATTTGCTATCGATACACGTGAATTAGAGAAAAATAGCCCTTCTTACACGATAGAAACACTGGTTGAATTACGCCAAGAAATTGGGCCAGAAAAACCTCTGGCGTTTATTATTGGTCAAGATTCCTTATTATCGATTAATAAATGGTACGGCTGGGAGCGGATACTTGATAACTGCCATTTATTGGTTTGTTCCCGACCGGGATATGCCACACAGTTTACCGATCCTAAAATGCAAAACTGGCTGTTAGAACATCAAACAACAGACCCTATTGCCTTAAGCCAAGTGGCGAATGGGTATATTTTTATTGGAGATACTCCACTGGTAAATATCTCAGCAACAGAGATCCGCGAAAAATTAAATTCAGGCGACTCTTGTCACGATTTAATTCCAGATGCAGTTCTGCAATATATTCATCAACATCACCTTTACCAGCAATAAGGGAGCTCCCTTATTGAACAACTATTCGGATATGGCTCAAAAATAACTTGCTCTATTAAATAGTTGTCTGGGTATTGAATAAGCAATTGTTTCATCATCTCTAACGGCCTGTTTAACGGAAAATTCCCCGCTAAATAGTCGTTAATCAGCCATAATAAGCGTTTTTTCTCATCCTTCGTGGCTTTGTGTTTGAAATAACCTTGCATATGGCTCAGCGCATTAACTTCCGTGTTTCTTGCTGGCACTGTCGCCAATATTTCCATTAAACAAGCTTTATATTGATTAAAAAAACACACAAGGTCGGTACTGCTTTTAATACTCGCCACTAAACGCCCTGTATACTGATAGCCAACAGGGGAATACGCCATAATGAGATATTTGTGGCAGCTATGAAATTGAATAATGTTGTGATGTGTTAATTCGTTGTATAAGCCATCTAACCTTTGTAACGTATACAATTTCGTCAAAAAGCAGTCCCAGAACGTTGTATCTTGTAGTTTATCACTGGTTAATATTGGAATGTTAGCAGGGAATAGCCCCTGTAATTCAGGGAGTTGCTGGCCAAAGCAAATAATACCATTAACTTTGTTTTGCCTGTCCTCATGGGAAAAATCCGTCATAAATTCAACCATGGAACTCACTTGTCGATGAATATTAACAGGAAGATGATTAATCCCTTCAAATATAAAAACTTTTGGCTTAATTATTTGCATAATACCTATCTCATCCTAAAATGTTTTTCAGGAGTACAGTTTCTAGAGTTATTTTGTAAAGTTAACACAAACTTCTTGCTCAAATGTACGGATATCCCTATAAATTTCACTCCACAATGAATAAAAAATAATTTAGCCGATTTTTCTTAAAATCTAGGGTAAAATAACAAGGCTGTTAATGTGTTTGATTCGTTATCAGCTATTATTTTATCTACAAACTACAAACAGTGTTTAACGTGATATTCTGTTTATTTGAATAAAAGGTGAACCTTTTGCAAGGAACTGAACTCCAACAATTTATTATCGATCAGCTTGATGATGCTAAAGCAGAAGATATCATTACTATCGATGTTCAAGGGAAATCAAGTATTACCGATCAGATGATCATCTGTACAGGGACATCAAGCCGCCATTTGATGTCAGTCGCTGACAGATTAATCGAAGCTTGCCGAAAAAATGGTTTAATGCCATTGGGTGTTGAAGGGCAAGGCATTTCTGATTGGATTGTCGTCGACCTTGGCGATGCCATTGTTCATATTATGCAAGAAGAAAGTCGTCGTATGTATGAATTAGAAAAGCTTTGGAGCTGAGTTTGAAATTACAGCTCATCGCCGTTGGAACAAAAATGCCGGACTGGGTCCAGACCGGCTTTATGGATTACCTCCACCGTTTTCCTAAAGATATGCCATTTGAATTAACGGAAATTCCAGCAGGAAAACGCGGGAAAAATGCAGATATAAAGCGCATTCTAGAAAAAGAAGGCGAATTAATGCTCGCAGCTGTAGGTAAAGGAAATCGCATCGTCACTTTGGATATTCCAGGGGATCGTTGGGATACCCCAAAACTTGCCGTACAGCTCGATAAATGGAAACAAGATGGCCGTAATGTTAGTTTATTAATCGGTGGTCCCGAGGGTCTTTCACCCGCTTGCAAAGCAGCCGCGGAGCAAAGCTGGTCGCTTTCACCACTTACGCTGCCCCATCCACTGGTTCGTGTCCTTGTTGCTGAAAGTCTTTATCGCGCATGGAGTATTACGACTAACCACCCTTATCACAGGGAATAGTCAGGTTTAAATATGTTCAAAATGGCAATGGGATGAAAACACAACGCACCCCTTTTCGCGACCATACCGCTGAATCAGTTTTGTTTATCCGCCGAGCGCTTATCGCCTTCGGTGTGATTGTCATTTTAACGTCTATTCTTGTGACGAATTTGTATCACTTACAAATTGTCCGTCATGAAGATTACCAAACGCGGTCAAACGATAACAGAATCAAATTGGTGCCTATTGCACCAAGCCGTGGGATTATTTATGACCGTCGAGGAACCCAACTCGCACTTAATAGCACGTTTTACCAGTTAGAAATCGTGCCCGAAAAAGTCAGTAATCTACAAGAAACCTTAGATAATCTTCGTAGTGTGGTCGATTTAACTGACGAAGACATCACTAATTTTGAAAAAGAGCGTAAGCGCTCACGTCGGTTTACCTCTATTGCACTAAAAACACAGCTTAACGAAGTCCAAGTCGCTCGTTTTGCTGTTAACCAGTACCGTTTTCCTGGTTTAGAGGTCAAAAGCTACCAACGTCGTTCTTACCCATACGGTTCTGCACTAACCCATGTGATTGGCTATGTGGCAAAAATTAATGACAAAGATGTTGAACGTCTTGATAAAGAAGGTTTATTACCCAATTATGCCGCTAGCCACGATATCGGTAAATTAGGTATTGAACGTTATTATGAAGACATCTTACACGGCAAAACAGGTTATGAAGAAGTTGAAGTGAATAGCCGTGGTCGTGTTATTCGCCAACTTCATGAACAACCACCGCAAGCTGGTCGGGATATCTACCTTACCATTGACCTCGAATTACAGATTTATATCGAAAAACTGTTAACCACTAGCCGTGCTGCCGTTGTGGTCACTGACCCACGTAATGGCGAAATTTTGGCTCTGGTGTCTAATCCAAGTTATGACTCTAACTTGTTTGTTAACGGTATCTCAAATAAAGATTATCAAGCGTTATTAAATAACCCTGATAGGCCGTTGATTAACCGGACAACTCAAGGGCTTTACCCCCCTGCATCAACAGTAAAACCCTTTATTTCTGTTGCCGCATTAAGTGAAAAAGTAATCACGCCAAATACGACTATTTTTGATCCTGGTTGGTGGCAATTACCGGGTTCAGAAAAACGCTACCGCGACTGGAAGCGTTGGGGGCACGGTAAACTTAACGTATCGAAATCCATTATTGAATCTGCGGATACCTTCTTCTACCAAGTCGCTTATGATATGGGAATTGATCGTATTTCTGAGTGGATGAGCCGTTTTGGTTTTGGCAATTATACGGGTATTGACCTGGCTGAAGAGCGCTCTGGCATCATGCCAACCCGTGAATGGAAACAAAAACGCTATAAAAAACCTTGGTATCAAGGTGATACGATCCCTGTTGGGATAGGACAAGGCTATTGGACAGCAACTCCAATTCAAATGTCAAAAGCATTGATGACATTAATAAATGATGGTCAAGTTAAGACCCCTCATTTACTCTACGGCACAAAGTTGGGTAATGCCATGGTGCCTTATGAAGACAAAGAAACCAAACAAATCGGCGATATTAACTCAGGTTTTTGGGAACTAGCTAAGCATGGAATGTACGGTGTAGCCAATGCACCAAATGGTACTGGCCGCCGCAGTTTCATTGGCACACCATATAAAGCAGCTGCGAAATCCGGTACCGCACAAGTCTTCAGCTATGAAACCTATAACGCCAGTAAGCTGGCAGAGCACTTGCGCGACCACAAGTTAATGATTGCTTATGCTCCGTATGATAAACCCACTATTGCCGTTGCGATTATTTTAGAAAATGGGGGCGTAGGCCCAGCAGTCGGTGATATTGTGCGGCAAATATTTGACCACGTTCTTCTTGGTGATAACCGAACCGAAGTCGCAGTGTCAGCAACCAATGCAGGAGAAGATCGCTGATGCGCAATTCCATGAATAACAATGAGCTATAAAGAATATGACAGACGATAAGAAAAAAATTTCGTTATCCACACGTCTGCATATAGATGTGCCTATGCTGCTAATTATTATCGCGTTGCTTGCATACAGCGCATTTATTATGTGGAGTGCTAGCGGCCAAGATCCTGAAATGATGGAGCGTAAATTAGGGCAGATAGCGACAGGCTTCGTCGTCATGATAGTGATGGCGCAGATCCCCCCTAGAATGTATGAAAACTGGGCACCTCACCTGTTTATCTTCTGCGTTATTTTACTGGTTTTTGTTGATGTCTTTGGGCAGATAAGTAAAGGGGCTCAGCGTTGGCTAGACTTAGGGTTCATTCGGTTCCAACCCTCTGAAATTGCAAAAATTGCCGTCCCTTTAATGGTCGCTCGTTTTATGAACCGAGACCTGTGCCCTCCTTCATTCAAAAATACCGTAATTGCACTAGTATTGATTTTTGTACCCACATTATTGGTGGCGGCGCAACCAGACCTTGGTACTTCAATTTTAGTTGCAGCTTCAGGCTTGTTCGTTTTGTTCCTTGCAGGAATGAGTTGGCGGCTTATTACTGTTGCAGCGATTGCGCTCGCGGCCTTCATTCCCCTGCTGTGGTTCTTTTTAATGCATGGCTACCAAAGAGCCCGTGTCATGATGTTATTAGACCCAGAAACTGATCCATTAGGGGCTGGTTACCATATTATCCAGTCAAAAATTGCAATTGGTTCTGGTGGGTTAATGGGGAAAGGTTGGCTACATGGCACGCAATCACAGCTTGAATTTTTGCCAGAAAGACATACCGACTTTATTTTTGCTGTGTTAGCAGAGGAACTTGGCTTAGTTGGGGTGCTCATTTTACTTGGCCTATACCTTTTACTGATTATTCGCGGGCTTTATATTGCTGCTAGCGCACAAAATACCTTTGGTCGAGTTATGGTTGGCGGCTTGATCTTAATCCTTTTTGTCTATGTATTTGTGAATATCGGTATGGTCAGTGGTATATTACCTGTGGTTGGTGTCCCCCTCCCTTTAGTGAGTTATGGGGGCTCCGCATTGATTGTTTTAATGGCTGGATTCGGTATTATCATGTCGATACATACACACCGAAAATTCCTTTCTAAAAGTTTATAAAATGAGGCTTAGTATGCGTTTACAATGGATAATGCTTGGCGTCACAGCCGCGCTACTCAGTGGCTGTGTGACAGATGAAGTTAAACAACCAGCCCAAGTGCCAACCAATGTACCCACTCAAGATGTATTAGGTGCAGAGCCTCATTATGAGCCGTATCATCCAACCGCAAATAATGATTACTCACGTAATGGTCAACAATACCAAATCGTACGTGACCCATCACAATTTAGCCAAGTGGGTTATGCATCCATTTATGGTGCTGAGTCTGCAGGTAATATGACTGCGATTGGGGAACGCGTTAACCCAGTGGAATTAACAGCGGCTCACCCGACTTTGCCAATCCCAAGTTATGTACGTATCACCAATATGATGAATGGCCGCATGATGGTTGTTCGTGTTAATGACCGCGGGCCTTATGTTCCAGGTAAAAGTATTGCTGTTTCAAGAGCTACCGCTGACCGCCTGAATTTAATGCCTACGACAAAAATTAAAATTGATGCCATTCAAGTTGCCCAAGATGGCTCCTTATCAGGGACAGGAACAGTAGGTTCTAACTTTGTGAAACAGAGCTATGCTTTACCGGGACGCCCACAATTAGGTTCTGGCCCAATGGGCACCCCTGTGATGGAAAACTTGCCAACTCCGGAAAATACATTGCCAGTTCAGCAGCCCAAAGAACCGATGCAGCCTACTATGCCAGACATGAACCTGCAAACACCAACACCGCCACCTGCAGCCGTTGTAGCTGAAGAACCGGTTCCAGAGCGTGGTTTTCTTGTTCAAGCTGGTGCCATTAGTAGCCAAGCCAACGCGCAAAATATGCTGAATGAGTTGAAAACACAATTTAATGTTCCAGGCCGTCTACAACCCTATAATGGTATTTACCGAGTACAGCTAGGGCCATTTAGTACAAGGCAACAAGCTGTTGAGGTTCAAGGCCGTTTGCAGTCTGAAAAAAACCAATCGTCAATGGTCGTTGCACCATAGAGCTATGTAACTTTAGGTTGCTCAATCATATTTTGGGCAACCTAAATACAGGCAATATTCAACTGACAAAAAAATCATTGGTACAGCGCAAAAGTCACTTTTTTCTTATCCCGTTCTTTTGCTAAACTGCGCCTCCTTGTGTTAACCGAATTTCGGATGTAATGGTAAAACCATGAATAATGTCGCTCCATCACGCATCGTGCGTCATACTGTGCTGGGTTCCGCACTCCTTCTTATGACTGCTAACATTGCGAACGCTAATGAAACCTTCCCAAATACATCAATTCCTGCAGCGCCCGCTATTGATGCAGAAGCTTATATCTTAATTGATTATAATTCAGGCAAAGTTCTCGCTGAAAGTAATGCTGACCAACGCCGTGATCCGGCGAGTTTGACAAAAATGATGACCAGCTATGTTATCGGTCAGGCAATTAAGTCAGGCAAAATTGGTGAAAATGATATTGTCACGGTTGGAAATGATGCGTGGGCTACTGGTAACCCAGTATTTAAAGGCTCATCATTGATGTTCTTAAAACCAGGCGATCGTGTTAGCGTTTCTCAGTTAACTCGTGGCATTAACTTGCAATCAGGTAATGATGCCTGTGTTGCAATGGCCGACTATATTGCGGGTGACCAAGCCAACTTTGTTCAGCTAATGAATGGTTACGTGAACAAATTAGGGCTGAAAAATACCCATTTTCAAACTGTTCATGGGTTAGATGCTGAGGGCCAATATAGTTCAGCACGTGATATGGCTCTTATTGGGCAAGCGCTAGTACGTGATGTGCCTGAAGAATACGCAATTTATAAAGAGAAAGAGTTTACCTTTAACAACATCCGTCAAACAAACCGCAATGGGCTGTTGTGGGATAAGAGCTTAGCTGTTGATGGCATCAAAACAGGCCATACTAATGCCGCGGGCTATAACCTTGTCGCATCAGCAACTGAAGGTGACATGCGCCTGATCTCCGTTGTTATGGGGGGGAAAAGTAGCAAAGGCCGTGATGCCGAAAGTAAAAAATTACTCACTTACGGTTTCCGCTTTTATGAAACCGTTAAACCATTACAAGCCAATGTGGATTTTGCCAGTGTGCCAGTCTGGTTTGGTGATGAAAATGAAGTAAAATTAGGTGTGACCGAAGATTTATACCTCACTATCCCACGAGGCCGCTTAAAAGATTTAAAAGCCAGCTATGAATTAACGACAACTGAACTAGAAGCACCATTAACCAAAGGCCAACAAGTAGGGACAATTAGCTTCCAACTTGATGGTAAAATCATCGAACAGCACCCTTTAGCAGTGTTAAAAGATGTTGAAGAAGGTGGTTTTTTCAGTCGGTTAATTGACTACATAAAATTACTCTTTCATCGCTGGTTTGGTTAAGACTTGAAACTAAAATAAGTCGTCCCCATATAGTAAATATCGAAATAGATAAGTACCGAAATGTTTGTTGGATGAATACATCTCATTGGCTGGTTTAATACCAGCCAATCTTTTTCAGCCAGCAGCCCAATTTAAAAATTAGGAGTGCCCATGAAAACGAAATTAGGTGAACTGCTTGAGTTCCCATGCCCATTAACCTACAAAGTGATGGGCTTGGCACAGCCTGAACTGGTTGATCAAGTGATTGAAGTGGTACAGCGTCATGCGCCAGGTGACTATAGCCCAGACGTAAAACCAAGTAGCAAAGGCAATTATCACTCAGTTTCTATTACTATCAATGCAACTCATATTGAACAAGTTGAAACCTTGTATACTGAGTTAGGTGCATTAGAGTTAGTGAAAGTTGTACTTTAAACAACAAGTTATCAAAGGCCGAATAGTCTACTGCTATTCGGCCTTTTTCATTTTTATGCCCTACGTTAAAATGCAATATATTCACTCCTAAATAACATTTGTTTCCAATCTAAATCACATTTTATGCAAGCATCCAGTCGTATGTTAACTTGAAGTATGGCAAACATAGGCGTTATACTGCCCGCAACGATAAAGACAACGTGGACACCTAAATTTTGTCAGATAGATGTATAACCATACGCCAACTTGGCCTTGCTCCTTATCAAACTGTTTCTGATGCGATGCACCAATTCACAGAACACCGTACGCCAGAAACCCATGATGAAATTTGGCTAGTTGAACATCCTCGCGTATTTACCCAAGGCCAAGCCGGAAAAGCGGAGCACGTTCTTGCCCCTGGTGATATCCCTGTTATCCAAAGTGATAGAGGCGGCCAAGTTACCTATCATGGGCCAGGGCAACAAGTGATGTATGTTATGCTCGATCTAAAACGCAATAAAATTGGTGTTCGTGAGCTAGTTACCGCATTAGAAAATACCGTCGTAAATACCCTTGCCCATTTTAATATTGCAGCGTATCCTCGCCCTGATGCTCCCGGTGTCTATGTTAATGGCGACAAAATTTGCTCCCTCGGATTACGCATAAGGAAAGGCTGTTCTTTTCATGGCCTCGCATTGAATATTGATATGGATCTTGAACCCTTTAATCGTATTAATCCTTGTGGTTACAGTGAATTAAAGATGACTCAAATGAGTAATCTTGCTCCCAAAGTATCAGTTTCCGATGTTCAGCCTGTGCTAATTCGCCAATTCTGTGACACACTAGGATTTCATATTGTTCAATAATAATGCTATAATTTTTTAACATTTTTAAAAAATATTTTA
Organism: Providencia sp. PROV109; assembly: GCF_033681625.1. Lineage (NCBI taxonomy): Bacteria > Pseudomonadati > Pseudomonadota > Gammaproteobacteria > Enterobacterales > Morganellaceae > Providencia > Providencia sp. PROV109. Next base: position 1,382,154 of record NZ_CP096320.1, on the reverse strand, counting down.
ATGAATGGATAACAGTCTCCATTCGGTTTTATTTAGAATTATCACTTATCCATCAGCATAAAAGATAACTGGAACCGTCATATTATGAGTAAACCAATTCAGATAGAACGCGGAATTAAATATCGTGACGCCGACAAAATGGCGCTGATCCCTGTCAAAAACGTTGTGACTGAACGAGAAGAAATTCTACGTAAACCTGACTGGATGAAAATTAGGCTTCCTGCTGATTCCACTCGTATTCAAGGCATTAAAGCAGCCATGCGCAAAAATGGCTTACACTCTGTATGTGAAGAGGCATCATGTCCTAACCTTTCTGAGTGTTTTAACCATGGTACCGCGACCTTTATGATTTTGGGCGCTATTTGTACCCGCCGCTGCCCATTCTGTGATGTTGCCCATGGTCGCCCAAATGCACCAGATGCCAACGAGCCCGAAAAATTAGCGCAAACTATTAAAGATATGGCGCTACGCTATGTCGTCATTACGTCTGTTGACCGTGATGACCTACGTGATGGTGGAGCACAGCATTTTGCTGATTGCATTAGTGCTATTCGTGAAAAAAGCCCATCAATTAAAATAGAAACGCTGGTTCCTGACTTCCGCGGCCGTATGGATCGCGCATTAGAGATTTTAACTGCAACACCACCTGATGTGTTTAACCATAATCTTGAAAATGTGCCACGTGTTTACCGCCAAGTTCGCCCTGGCGCTAACTATGAATGGTCTTTAAAATTACTCGAAAAATTTAAAGAAGCACATCCAAATATCCCAACTAAATCGGGGTTAATGGTCGGTCTTGGTGAAACCAATGAAGAAATTATTGAGGTTATGCGCGACTTACGTCGTCATGGTGTAACGATGCTTACACTAGGCCAATACTTACAACCAAGTCGCCATCACTTACCCGTCAAACGCTACGTCAGCCCTGCTGAGTTCGATGAAATGAAAGAAGAAGCCATGGCAATGGGCTTCACTCACGCAGCCTGTGGCCCATTCGTTCGCTCTTCTTATCATGCCGATTTACAAGCTAAAGGCGAAGAAGTTAAATAATCTCAACTGTTTAATTTATAGATAATTTATAGATGAAAAGGTCTGGTTTATATCAGGCCTTTTTTATTTTTATAGATAAAAAAACTCGCCCTAGATAGCTAGGGCGAGTTTTCAGCTGTTCGTTTTAATCTTAATTATAAAAATTACAGAGGAATAACGTTAGCAGCAGATGGGCCTTTAGCACCTTCAGTAATTTCAAATTCCACTTTTTGGCCTTCAGCTAAGGTTTTAAAACCATCGCCCATAATCGCAGAAAAGTGAACAAATACATCTTTGCTACCATCTTCTGGAGTGATAAAACCAAAACCTTTAGATTCGTTGAACCACTTAACGTTACCTTTAACTTTAGACATCAAATATTACCTTTAAAATAAAATAGACACACCATCTGTATCAAGCTCAGTACATCAGATTTCTCAGTTACTTGTCTACAACCTAGATCACGAAAATGGACTAAAAAGATAAAAAAATATTATTTATCGATAGAATAGGTTCTGATTTCGACAATAATTCTTATCAATAGTAATTATTACAACTAATAGTATTGCCTATAACTAATTATTCAGTGTTTACTTCTCATGCAAAAGTAACCAATCTTTAATATCTAAGCCTCCTGTATACCCCACTAATTTTCCATCATGCCCAAGTACGCGATGACAAGGAACAATTAATGAGATTGGATTACGTGAGTTTGCCATACCGACCGCACGACAATAATTTACGGAGCCTAACTTTAACGCCAAATCTTTATAGCTCCATCGCTCCCCGTAAGGGATCCCACAAAGATGTTTCCACACTTTTTTCTGAAATTCTGTTCCTTGTGGATTTAATGCAACCGTAAAAACGGTTCTTTTATGATTAAAATATTCCTTTAATTCTTTCACACAAAGCTTGGAGTGCTCATTCTTCGTTTCTTTTTCTGTTTTTTCATCCACAAAATAGAGGCTCGTTATTCCGTCATCATCAGCCGTAATATGTATCCACGGTTTAGGAAATTTATCCGGTGTTGCTAAATATTGATGGTACATAGTATCTCCTCAAAAGGACTCAATTACCTGATTGTATATACAGTTATAGAGTAAATTATTTCCACTTTGCAATGATCTTTTTTCTTAGAGAGTCTATCTGAATCATCCAATACCATACTTTTTTATTTTCAATGTTAATAACCACCTAGCTAATAATTAGAATAATTATCATTCAATATTTTCTATTCACTACATATTGTGTGGTTGATAAGTTAAAAATCTATATATAGTATTTGTATCTCACGCACCTTATTTTTACTGCTATTAAACATTCAAAAGGTAAATAACATGGCTGAGATTACCATTTATAGTAAACCTAACTGCGTTCAGTGTAATGCAACTTATCAAGCCTTAGATCGCAAATCTATTTCCTACCAAATCATTGACCTTACTGAAGACAGCCAAGCTCTTGAATTAGTCAGAAAATTAGGCTACCAGCAAGTTCCCGTTGTTATTGCGGGAGACAAACATTGGGCAGGTTTTCGACCAGACATGATTAGCTTATTAGCCGCTTAGGTGGTGTTATGAAAACGGAATCACTCATCTATTTTTCAAGTCGCTCAGGAAATTGCCATCGCTTTATTGAAAAGCTAGGTGTCCCAGCAACGCGGTTGCCTATTGGAAGCCACGAAAATAGTCTAATTGCGACAAAACCTTATGTTTTATTACTGCCGACCTACGGTGGTGGTGGTAGCAAAGGTGCTGTCCCAAAAGAGGTGATCCAATTTCTTAATATTGAAGTCAACCGCACACTTATCCGCGGTGTTATTGCTGCGGGTAATACCAATTTTGGTGATGCCTATGCGATAGCTGGAAATATCATTGCGCAAAAATGCCATGTCCCCTACCTATATCGTTTTGAACTTCTTGGTACTGATAAAGATGTTCAGTCCGTTCAACAAGGCCTAAAAACGTTTTGGCAACGTACAAACAACTAGAGTTATTCCAAATGGATAAAATGCAAAATATATCAGATGTGGATTATCATGCGCTCAATGCGATGTTGAATTTATATGATAATGAAGGCCGTATTCAATTTGATAAAGACAAAGAAGCGGCTCACCACTATTTTCGACAGCATGTGAACCAAAACACCGTATTTTTCCATGATTTAAAAGAAAAATTAGACTTTTTAGCACAAGAAAATTATTACGAAAACAGTGTATTAGAACAATATGACTTTGAATTTATCAAAGCACTATTTAAACAGGCATACGCTCATAAATTCCGTTTTCAAACGTTTCTCGGTGCCTTTAAATATTACACGAGCTATACGCTGAAAACTTTTGATGGCAAACGCTATCTCGAACGCTATGAAGATCGCGTTTGTATGGTTGCTTTAACGCTTGCGCAAGGGAGTGAATCTCTTGCTAAATTGTATGTCGATGAAATTATTACAGGTCGTTTCCAACCTGCAACTCCCACCTTCCTTAACTGCGGTAAAAAACAACGCGGTGAGCTAATCTCTTGTTTTCTTTTAAGAATCGAAGACAACATGGAATCTATTGGCCGCTCTGTGAATTCGGCTTTGCAGCTATCCAAACGAGGTGGCGGAGTCGCCTTTCTAATGACCAATTTGCGGGAACAAGGCGCCCCAATAAAACTGATTGAAAACCAGTCTTCTGGTGTTGTTCCTGTCATGAAAATGTTAGAAGATGCATTTTCTTATGCCAACCAATTAGGTGCAAGGCAAGGCGCCGGTGCCGTCTATTTGCATGCTCATCACCCTGATATTATGCGTTTTCTTGATACTAAGCGTGAAAATGCAGATGAAAAAATACGGATTAAAACACTTTCTTTAGGGGTCGTTATCCCCGATATTACTTTCCAGCTAGCGAAAGATAACCAGGACATGTATTTGTTCTCTCCTTATGATATTGAGCGCATCTATGGGGTTCCTATGTCTGAAATTAGCGTTACAGACAAATACCATGAGATGGTCAATAACAAAGCGATAAAAAAATACAAAATTAATGCTCGGGAATTTTTCCAAACTTTAGCGGAGATCCAGTTTGAATCTGGATATCCGTATATTTTATTTGAAGATACTGCCAACCGAGCTAACCCTATCGCAGGGCGCATAAATATGAGCAATCTGTGCTCAGAAATACTGCAAGTTAATCGCCCTAGCGTTTATGAAGACGATTTGAGCTATCAACAAATTGGTAAAGATATTAGCTGTAATTTAGGCTCCATGAATATTGCTAAAACAATGGATTCACCGGATTTCGCCCAATCAATAGCTGCAGCTGTTAGAGCATTGAGCGCAGTTTCCGATATGAGCGATATTCGCTCTGTCCCTTCCATTGCTGAAGGTAACCGACAATCGCATGCGATTGGGTTAGGTCAAATGAATTTACATGGCTACTTGGCAAGGGAGCATATTTATTACGGCTCAGAAGAAGCGCTCGATTTCACCAATATCTATTTTTATGCGGTCACCTATTACGCATTAAAAACTTCAAACCAATTAGCCATCGAAAGAAAAACTGCATTTGTTGGTTTTGAACATTCAACCTATGCCTCTGGTGATTATTTTGATAAATATATCAACAATATTTGGCTACCAAAAACACAAACCGTTCAGGAATTATTCCGACGTTCGGGTATCGAAATTCCAACTCGTGAAGATTGGCAAGCTTTAAAGCAGTCTGTCATTACCTATGGGATTTATAACCAAAACTTGCAAGCAATACCTCCTACTGGGTCCATTTCTTATATCAATAATTCAACATCAAGCATTCACCCGATTGTTTCACGAATTGAAATTCGTAAAGAAGGTAAAATTGGTCGTGTCTACTACCCTGCTCCTTTCATGACGAATGAAAACTTAGAATATTACCAAGATGCTTACCAAATCGGCCCTGAAAAAATTATTGATACTTATGCCATGGCAACTCAGCACGTTGACCAAGGTTTATCTTTGACTCTATTTTTTAAAGATGATGCCACCACACGAGATATTAACCGAGCGCAAATATATGCCTGGCGAAAAGGAATCAAGACATTGTATTACATCCGATTACGCCAAACTGCCCTCGAAGGAACTGAAGTCGAAGGCTGCGTATCTTGCACTTTGTAATAGGAAAATATTATGACCACCAGCGCATCTAACACACCAGTAAAAGCCATTAACTGGAACCGTATTCAGGATGATAAAGACTTAGAAGTATGGAACCGATTAACAAGCAATTTTTGGCTTCCAGAAAAAGTGCCATTATCTAATGATATTCCGTCTTGGAATACCCTAACTGCTGCAGAAAAACAGTTGACGATACGTGTATTTACTGGTCTTACCCTGCTAGATACGATTCAAAATACGGTCGGTGCACCTTGCTTAATGCCAGATGCTCAAACCCCCCATGAAGAAGCGGTTTTGTCGAATATTAGCTTTATGGAAGCAGTACATGCCCGCTCTTATAGTTCAATATTTTCAACACTCTGCTCAACGGTTGATGTCGATGATGCATACCGCTGGAGTGAAGAAAACAATGCATTACAAAATAAAGCTAAGATCATCCTATCTTATTATTGTGATTCACATCCTTTAAAGAAAAAAATAGCAAGTGTCTTTTTAGAATCATTTCTATTTTATTCAGGTTTTTATTTACCAATGTATTGGTCAAGTAGAGGCAAATTAACCAATACCGCAGATCTTATACGCTTAATTATTCGTGATGAGGCCATACATGGCTATTATATTGGCTATAAATTTCAAAAATCATTAGCACAATATGATGAGAATACTCAGAAAGAAATTAAGGATTTTTCTTTTTCATTATTATTCGATTTATATGAAAATGAAGTAAAATATACACAAGAGCTTTATGACACAGTTGGTTGGTCAGAAGATGTCAAAAAATTCCTTCATTATAATGCGAATAAAGCATTAATGAATTTAGGTTATGAAGCCTTATTTCCTGATACGGTCACCGATGTCAGTGCTGCGATATTATCTGCTTTATCTCCTGATGCAAATGAAAATCATGATTTCTTTTCGGGCTCTGGTTCATCTTATATTATTGGTAAAGCAGTCAGTACCGAAGATGATGACTGGGACTTTTAACCAAAGCTTTAATTTAGCTTATTGATAAACATCATTCACAACAAAAACCATACCATGATGAATTATAATGATTTTATTCATCATGGTATTTTTTGGTTCAAAAAATAGACTGATTTATTCGTTTTTTATATGTATATCTGTTTAATTACTCATTTTTAATGAGTTAATCTGGCCATTAATTTCAATTCAATCAAGTTTCACTTCATTTTTCATTAATTTGATTAATCAATAGGCTATTAAATTCAATTTTTTCATCCATCAGTTCAACATCTATCCACCTAAAAATTAAATAAAATCAGTAGTCCCCATATTAATAAAAGCAAAGTGTATTATTTTTGAATAAATTCAACCTCACCAGTAAGTTAACTTTGATATGGAAATCATAAAAATTATCATCCTATAGCTCAATGACACTTTTATTTATATTAATAAAATCATTTTTCACCTCTAACTTTTTTGATTAATTATACTTAACCTAGGGTTGCCAGCTGATTTTATTATGCTAGGGTTTATTGCTTGCAAATTTTACTAATAACTCAAACGGAGGAATTTGAATTTAATCCATAATTAGCTAATCAATTAAACTAAATACAGGAATCTATGCCCTAATAATTTTCAAAGGATAATCATAGTTAGGAAACATAGTGTTAACTATCACTATAGAATTCATCACTCTCAATACAGGTAATTCATTTTCCTTATTGATTGAAAATTGGGTAAATAATATATGGCAATAAAATTACAAGTTAAAAACTTATATAAAATATTTGGGGACAATCCTGATCAAGCATTTAAGCTATTAGAATCAGGTATGAATAAAGATGATATCTTTGAAAAAACAGGCCTAACCGTAGGTGTTCAAGATGTTAATCTGACGATTGAAGAAGGCGAAATCTTTGTTGTCATGGGACTTTCTGGTTCAGGAAAATCTACCTTGGTGCGCCTCCTCAATCGCCTGATAGAACCTACTAGCGGGCAAGTCATGATAGATGGAGAGGATATTTCCAATATCTCTGACAAAGCATTGCGCGAAGTTAGGCGAACAAAAATTAGTATGGTGTTTCAATCCTTTGCATTGATGCCACATATGAACGTCATTGATAACACCGCTTTTGGTATGGAACTTTCTGGTATTCCAAAAGAAGAGCGCCATAAGAAAGCCATGAATGCACTTGAGCAAGTTAATCTTGAAAAATGGGCGAATTCATACCCAGATGAGCTCTCGGGTGGGATGCGTCAGCGTATCGGGTTAGCCAGAGCGCTAGCCAATGACCCTGATATTTTATTAATGGACGAAGCGTTCTCAGCCCTTGACCCATTAATTCGTACTGAAATGCAAGATGAACTGCTATCCTTACAAGGAGATAAACAACGCACTATTGTCTTTATTTCTCATGATCTTGATGAAGCCATGAGAATTGGTGACCGCATTGCCATTATGCAAGGAGGCGTTGTCGTTCAAGTTGGTACGCCTGATGAAATTCTCAATAATCCAGCGAATGATTATGTTAAGACCTTTTTCCGCGGTGTGGATATCAGCCAAGTATTCAGCGCTAAGGACATCGCGCGTAGGCGGCCAAATGCCCTATTACACATCGCACCGGGTTTTGGTCCCCGTTCCGCGCTAAAAGTCCTTAATGATGAAGATCGCTATCACGGTTATTTAATTTCCCGAGGACATACCTTTGCCGGAGTAGTTTCTGTTGAATCCTTAGAAAAAGCGCTTCACGAAAAAGCAGGTATAGAAGCCGCAATTTTAACTGATATCGAACCAATTCAAGGTGATACATCCTTAAATGAAGTTATTTCTACAGTAGCACAAGCCCCTTGCGCCGTTCCGGTTATTAACGAAAAAAACCGGTATTTAGGCGTGATTTCAAAAGGAATGCTGTTACAAGCGCTGGATAAGGAGACACCAAATGAGTAAGCAAAATCAAGAAACAACGACGAACCAGCAAGATCCATGGGCTGATACTGAAGTCACTGAGACACCAACACAAGGTACTGAAAATACACCAGCTGATGACCCATGGGCAGCGACAAGCTCTAGCGAGACAAATACCTCTGCGGATGATCCTTGGGGCAATGCATCAGACACAACAACACCTGCTGATACCAGTTCGAGTGATTGGCTTGATGCCGCACCGACTGATAGCATCGTGCCCGATCAGTTTAATATTATGGACCCCTTCCAACACACACTGATCCCCCTTGATTCATGGGTTACGCATGCTATCGATTGGGTTGTTCTCAACTTTCGTCCTGTATTCCAAGGAATACGCGCCCCCATTGATTTCATTCTGAGCGGGTTTGAACAATTTCTTACATCACTACCAGCTCCTGTTGCCATTATTATTTTCGCATTACTCACTTGGCAATTAGCCGGACGCGCAATGGGTGTGGCCACATTTATTTCGATGATAGCCATCGGGGCGATTGGTGCTTGGTCAGAAGCGATGGTGACACTATCTCTAGTGCTCACATCTTTACTGTTTTGTATTGTGATAGGACTACCACTGGGTATTTGGTTGGCACGTAGTGATAGAGCCGCTAAGATTATTCGCCCATTACTTGATGCGATGCAAACCACACCTGCATTCGTCTATTTAGTCCCGATTGTTATGTTATTTGGTATCGGTAATGTGCCTGGTGTCGTCGTCACCATTATATTTGCTTTACCGCCAATCATTCGTTTGACCATTTTAGGGATCAAACAAGTCCCAGCTGACTTAATTGAAGCCGCTGAATCATTCGGTGCAAGCCCTCGCCAAATGCTGTTTAAAGTGCAATTGCCATTGGCAATGCCAACCATTATGGCCGGGGTGAACCAAACCTTGATGTTAGCACTGTCGATGGTCGTTATCGCCTCAATGATTGCAGTCGGAGGCTTAGGCCAGATGGTCTTACGGGGTATTGGCCGCCTTGATATGGGTCTCGCGTCTGTCGGAGGGGTCGGTATTGTTATTCTGGCTATCATCTTAGACCGTTTTACCCAATCTTTAGGGCAAGATACTCGCGGCAAAACATCATGTCGTTGGTATCAAAAAGGCCCTATTGGGCTAGTCATGCGCCCATTTTGTAAAAAAAACCATTAATCAGAACATCCTCCATTCACCTAAGTGCCACTCACGTGGCACCTAACTTGGCTCTTAACTTTAAAGCCAAGCTCGCTGCGAAAAAACAGAGGGAACAATATAATGAAACATAAAATCATTCTTGCATCTGCACTAACAGCCATGTTTACCGTCCCATTTGCAGGTGCTAACAACCTGCCAGGTAAAGGGGTAAAAATTAACCCTGTGCAAAGTACGATCAGTGAGGAGACATTCCAAACACTGATTGTTGCGAAAGCCCTTGAAGAGCTCGGCTATGATGTCCAACCGATCAAAGAAGTCGACTATAATGTCGCTTACGCATCAATTGCGAACGGTGATGCGACTTACTTAGCCACCAGCTGGGTTCCTTTACATAATGCGCAATATGACGCCGCTGGTGGTGATAATGTGTTCTATCGTCAAGGTAATTATGTTGTCAATGCGGCTCAAGGCTACCTCATCGACAAAAAAACCGCTGAAAAATACAAGATTACCAATGTTGAACAACTCAAAGACCCTAAAATTGCCAAACTCTTTGATTCAAATGGTAATGGTAAAGCTGATTTAACGGGATGTAACCCCGGTTGGGGCTGTGAAGCAGCCATCAATAACCATTTAAAAGCCTATGACTTAGAAAAAACGGTTGACCATAACCAAGGGAACTACGCGGCAATGATGGCAGATACCATTACCCGATATAAAGAAGGTAAGCCTATTTTATATTATACGTGGACGCCTTATTGGATAAGTGATGTCCTCAAGCCGGGCCGTGATGTAGTTTGGTTAGAAGTGCCATTCTCATCAATGCCAAACGGTGAAAAAACAGACACCACATTACCTAACGGAAAAAACTATGGTTTCCCACCAAATACCATGCATATTGTCGCCAATAAAAAATGGGCTGCAGATAACCCTGCTGCAGCAAAATTATTTGAAGTAATGAAACTACCTATTGCCGATATTAACGCGCAAAACTTAAGAATGCATAATGGTGAAGCGTCTCAATCGGATATTCAGCGCCACACAAATGCTTGGATCAAAGCCCATCAATCCACTTTTGATAGCTGGGTAAAAGAAGCACAAGAAGCCGCTAAGTAAGTATAAACAGCTCGATTAAGTCACTTTAGCCACCCTAGCCGGTGGCTTTTTTACATCAATGACAAAAAGAAATAAACCAAGGTAATAAATTTTGTTTATAGTAGACGCCTAGCTAATAATAGGTAATCCTCATGAAACAGACCCAAACTGCAGAGCTAACAACGGGCCTCACTATTTTAATGGCCATTGCCACAGGTCTTGTCGTTGCCAGTAATTACTATGCTCAACCGCTTTTAGACACCATTGCGGGGCAGTTTAATTTAACCACTAATATGGCTGGGTTTATTGTCACCGCAGCCCAACTGGGTTATGCGGCAGGTTTACTTTTTTTAGTCCCGTTGGGAGATTTGTTTGAACGCAAGCGTTTAATTTTAACGATGACCTTTCTTTCGGCATTAGGGCTATTAATTACAGCGCTTTCAAATAATATTTGGCAAATCCTTTTAGGTACCGCCCTTACTGGACTATTTTCAGTTGTTGCACAAGTCCTGATCCCACTAGCAGCATCTATTGCTAAGCCTCATAAACGTGGTAAAGCGGTAGGAATGATTATGAGTGGGTTATTGCTGGGCATTTTACTTGCAAGAACGGTTTCAGGTGCTGTTGCTATGGTCGGTGGCTGGAGAGCGATCTATTGGGTGGCCTTTGCATTATTGATGCTGTTAATGATTGTTCTAGCCATTAAACTCCCCCGTTACCATCAAAAAGCTAACTTAAACTACTTCCAGCTCATTGGTTCTATTGGCCGGTTATTTTTCGGCACTCCAGTGCTTGCGGTACGCGCTTCTCTCGGTGCATTATCATTTGCCAATTTTGGTTTACTGTGGACCGCAATGGCTTTCTTATTAGCCAGTCCGCCATTCAATTATTCCGAAGGGACTATAGGTTTATTTGGCTTAGTCGGTGCCGCAGGTGCCATTATGGCCTCCCAAGCAGGGCATCTTGTCGATAAAGGCAAAGGAAAGCTCATTACAACTATTGGGTTGGTGTTATTACTATTATCCTGGATACCCATCGGTTTAGCGAAATATTCCCTGGTCGCATTTATCATTGGTATTTTGGTGCTAGACCTTGCAGTACAAGCCGTCCATGTCACCAGTCAGAGTACGTTATATCGAATATTACCTGAAGCTCGTAACCGCCTAACGGCAGGCTATATGACCAGCTATTTCATTGGGGGCGCACTAGGATCTCTACTTTCAGGCTATGCCTATGAACACGCGGGTTGGGAGGGAGTTGCGATTGCAGGTGCAATCTTAACCACTCTAAGTTTAATTATTTGGGCTATCGGTATTCGCTATGATCCCATCATCACCACAACTGATGACTAAACATAACTGATATCTGTATCAATACATTTTATGATGAAAATTTTCGAGATCACATAAACATATAAAATCTCATAATACATTAAACTTATGTGACTCAATTTTACCCATCAAATCTGTTGAATATTGAATAAATAAACAGTTCATCATAAGGCCAATAATTATCAACCGTAATAGTAAACAAAGTAAATATTAGGGAATGACACAGTTAAACAAATACAATGACTCTATGAAAAGGTAGTATAACTGTTAATAAATCAAATTATTGCTATATCAGATAATGTTTAAATTATACAAAAATAAGTAATTACACCTATCCATTAAAAATATCTATCTAAGTTGTAATTATTGGGTAACAAAAAAAATGGTATTGAGTTAATGTCGTGTGATTATATATTGTTTTGTATGATTGAAATTAACCTTTAATTAAGCATTGGCTTGGTTGTTTTATAACCAAAAATGACACTATCAGTGTAAAAAGGTCAGCCTGCTATACAAAAATAGGTAAATTACATTCATAAAATTTATGAATCATGTATTATTATCAAAATAAAATCGGCGATATTAATTAAGTATAATTGCTAATTCTATCTTTTAATATACCATTTAGGTGGTTGATGACAGTTGTAATCTTACCAACTGAAACTAATAAGGTATCCCAATAATGGAAAGTTCATTTACACCAACTGAAGAGCTACTCAATGCTCGTGTAGAACAACAAGATTCACATGAAAGTCCTATTCCGTATCAAGAAATCCTACTGACACGCCTATGCATGCATGTTCATGGGAAGTTACTTGAAACACGAAATAATATGTTAAGGTCTCAAGGTATTAATGAAACCCTGTTTATGGCACTTATGATCCTTGATACAAAAGACTCCCGCAGTATTCAGCCATCTGAACTCAGTGCGGCTCTTGGTTCCTCACGAACCAATGCAACACGAATTGCAGATGAACTGGAAAAAAATGGTTGGATTGAGCGCAAAGAAAGTCACAACGATAGACGTTGCCTTCATCTACACCTCACAGAAAAAGGGACGGAGTTTTTAAATGGCCTATTACCACCTCAACACAGCGCATTAATTGATATTTGGTCTGTTTTAGATGCTGATGAGAAACAACAGCTTAACACGCTGATGCGTAAATTACTGACAAAACTGGATACTATAAAAGATTGACCATAACATTTGTAAGGTTAATGTATTTGAGCCATTCTTAAGCTCAAAGGTGAAAAAAAACTTTTCAGCCCATAATATTTCATTATCCTTTCACCCTTATGCTTTACGATATCCCATCAAACAGCAAAATCATTTGTAGTCTCAGTTTCCAGTGGTTATTACCTAACTACTGGAAACAACCGTGATCCTTATCCAGAGAAGTGGAGAAATACGAGTATGAGTTCCCCTGAGGAAATGCAACAAACGCAAACTCCCCAACGAAATAAAAAAAGGCAACGTAAAAGTGCGCTTATCTTGTTGACTCTATTATTTATTATTATAGGCGTTGGCTGGGGGGCCTACTGGTATCTCGTTCTTCGTCACTATGAATCAACGGATAATGCTTATGTCGCGGGAAACCAAGTACAAATACAATCCCAAGTTTCCGGCAGCGTGATGACTGTCAATGTGGACAACACAGATTTCGTGACAAGTGGAACTGTTTTGGTTGAACTGGACCCACGTGATGCTGAATTAGCTCTCGATAAAGCAAAAACAGAATTAGCCAACAGTGTGCGTCAAACCCGCCAGCACATGGTTAACAGCCGCCAGCTACAAGCCAATATTGAGGTCAAACGTTCTGAATTAAACCGGTTGCAAAATGATTTAAAACGTCGAGAAGTTTTAGGTAGTAGCCATGTCATTGGTAAAGAAGAACTACAACACGCAAGAGAAGCTGTCGTCAGTGCTAAAGCGGCATTAGACATGGCAATAGAACAATATAATGCTAATCAAGCCATAGTGTTAAATAGCTCAATTGAAAAACAACCCGCAGTAGAGCAAGCAGCAACACAAGTTCGAAACGCTTGGCTCACCTTGCAACGGACGAAAATCGTCAGCCCTGTTGATGGCTATGTTTCACGCCGCAGTGTACAAGTGGGTTCACAAATCACCCCTTCAACCCCATTAATGGCCATCGTTCCTTCCAATGGTATGTGGATTGATGCGAACTTTAAAGAAACACAACTTGCGGATATGCGTATCGGCCAACCAGCGAAGGTCATTACTGATTTTTACGGTAAAGATATCGTATTTAACGGTACTGTTGTGGGACTTGATATGGGAACAGGTAGCGCGTTCTCTTTATTACCTGCACAAAATGCCAGTGGTAACTGGATCAAAGTAGTCCAACGCCTACCCGTACGTATAGCCTTAGATGAAAACCAACTTGAAGAATATCCATTACGTATCGGTTTATCCACCGAAGTTACGGTTGATACATTAGATAAAAATGGCAAAGTGCTTTCTAAAGGGATGCGTGATACCCCTGCTTACCATACTGCTGCATTAGCTGTAGATATGTCTCCTGCGGACAAAATAGTTACTGAGATAATTAATAATAACCTAGGAAATAAATAGTGGGGGTGCAATCGTGACGACAGCACCTTTAACGGGATCAAAACTCGCATGGATGACAATTGCTCTTTCATTGGCAACATTTATGCAAGTTCTTGATTCCACCATTGCTAACGTAGCTATTCCAACCATTGCGGGAAACTTGGGGGCATCCAACTCGCAAGGAACTTGGGTAATAACCTCTTTCGGCGTTGCCAATGCGATCTCCATCCCCATCACTGGTTGGCTAGCCCGTAGGATAGGTGAAGTCAGGCTATTTTTATGGTCTACAGGCTTATTCGCTTTAACTTCATGGCTGTGCGGTATTTCTGGCAGCTTAGAGATGCTGATCTTATTCCGAGTTTTACAAGGTTTAGTCGCAGGACCACTCATTCCTTTATCTCAAAGCCTACTGCTTAACAATTATCCTCCAGCCAAACGCAATATGGCCCTCGCCCTTTGGTCAATGACTATCGTTATTGCTCCGATTTGCGGACCGATTCTTGGTGGTTATATTAGTGATAACTACCATTGGGGCTGGATATTTTTTATCAATGTACCATTTAGTATTGCGATCATTTTTGCCATCATGCGCACCTTAAAAGGCCGTGAAACTAAAATATCTATTCAGCGCATTGATACTATTGGTTTAGTGCTATTGGTTGTTGGTATTGGTGCTTTACAGATTATGCTTGACCAAGGCAAAGAGCTGGATTGGTTTAACTCGACTGAAATTATCGTCCTGACCGTTATTGCCGTTGTCGCTATTGCCTTTTTAATTGTATGGGAACTCACCGATGACCATCCTGTCATCGACTTATCCCTATTTAAAGAACGCAATTTTACGATTGGCTGTTTGTCCTTAAGCCTTGCTTACATGCTCTATTTTGGAACGATTGTACTACTGCCGCAATTGCTACAAGAAGTTTATGGCTATACCGCAACATGGGCTGGGTTAGCCTCTGCACCTGTAGGATTATTACCGCTATTGATTACACCAATTATAGGGCGTTTTGGTAACCGAATTGATATGCGTTATTTAGTTACATTCAGCTTTATTATCTATGCTGTTTGCTACTATTGGCGTGCTTATACTTTCGAACCTGGGATGAGTTTTGCCGAAGCTGCTTGGCCGCAATTTGTGCAAGGTTTAGCCATCGCTTGTTTCTTTATGCCTTTGACAACCATTACATTATCTGGCCTGCCGCCAGAAAAAATGGCCTCTGCATCGAGTTTATCTAACTTTACTCGTACCCTAGCTGGAGCCATTGGGACATCAATCACCACAACAATGTGGACCCAAAGAGAGTCAATGCATCATGAAAACCTCGCTGAATTTGTTAACCCATATAACCCAAATGCCCAACAGATGTACAGTGAACTGGCGAAAATAGGCATGAATGAGCAGCAAAGTGCGGCCTATCTTGCTAAAACGATTACTGACCAAGGACTGATTATGTCAGCAAATGAGATATTCTGGCTCTCAGCTGGAATTTTTATCCTACTGATGGTCATTGTCTGGTTCGCTAAGCCACCATTTGGGGCAGGTTCAAAAGGCGGTGGTGGTGCTCATTAATTAGCCCAATCCAGTGAATAACTTGGTGATAGATATAAAAAAACCATACATAGCGGGAATACATCCTTTTATGTATGGTCTTATTTTTCTGATAAAGCGTAGGTGGTTATTTAACTTGGTTTTGTTGCCACCACTGGGCTAACATAATTCCTGTTGCAACAGAGACATTCAAGCTTTCCACTTTACCTGTTCCACCGATATAGAGACTCATATCGCCTTGATCCCACGTACTATCACTTAAACCATCACTCTCTTGGCCTAAAACTAAGACCATTTTGGCCGGTAACTTCGCTTTTGCGAGATCTTGACTGCCTTTATGGCTAGAAGTCGTCACAATGGTATAACCCGCTTTGCGGAATTTATCCAAAGTATCTGTTAATCCATCTGCATCAATCGCTTTAATGTGTTCAGCACCACCTTCTGCAGTGCGAATTGCCGCCCCAGACTCTAGCATGCCTGCATCCTGCAAAATCACACCTTTGATACCGAAATGCGCACAGCTACGCATAATTCCTCCCAGATTATGTGGATTTCCCACATCTTCCAGTGCTAATACGCAGTCATTACCTGCCGCTTGCTGCAAGTAAGCATCAGCACTCATTCCACCGCGTTTTTTAATGATAAAACAGACACCACCATGATGTTCAGTTCCGGATGCTTTCGATAACTCTTCGTCATCAACAACGTGGTAAGCTTTGCGATTTGCCGCCATCCATTTTAACGCATCACGAAAACGCGGTGTGACAGATTGCAAGAACCATGCGCGAACAATCGCATCAGGGCGGTTTTTAAACATGGCTTGGCAGGCATTCTCACCGTAGATACGAGTTTCTTCTTGGCGCTGCTTACGCAATTGTTCAGGGTCAATCTGGCTCTTACCAACAATTCCGCCATGGTCATTCGTTAACTCTTCGCTATCTGGCTTAGAAACAGTGCGCCATGGCGAACGCTCGCGAGGTGCTTCATTACGGTTATCAGAGCGACGACCTTCACGCCCACCTTCAGGGCGGCTTGAGCGACCACCACGATCTTGACGGGCACCATCTCGTCTATCACCACCACGCTTGTCATTACCGCGCCTATCATCACGGCCACCGCCTCGGCGTTTATCATTACCTTTATTGTTGTCCTGCTCTTCACTGCGGACATACATCACTTTTACTTTGCCGTTTTTACCACTAAAATCATTCGAGTCGTTCATCACTATCCCCTACACTAAGCTATGGCGCGAAGATTACATGATGTTGCATGGCTACGCTACCGATTCGCACTATTATCTCATCTAAAAGTTATTGAATATACTTCTATCGTATAGAAATCGTTTTGCGTACAATATGCGCCTTAATTTTAGGCCTAAAAAATATAATTCAACATGACTTCGAATGCCGTTTATCACCTGCGTCAACAGCGCCTCGCATTATCGACTAAACCGTTTAGGGCACGAGGCTGCCGAGTAAAACGTTGCCAATATTGTTTGTTACCTAACCCACAATGCCTATGCCAAGACACCATATCATCACAAGCAAAAAGCCAATTTTGCTTGATTATGTTTGATGGTGAGGTATTTAAGCCAAGTAATACAGGAAAGTTGATTGCGGATGTTTTGCCCGACACTTTGGCCTTTCAATGGTCAAGAACAGAGCCTGATGCGCAGCTATTGGCGGCACTGCAAGACACCACAAGGCAGCCTTACCTTATTTTTCCAGAAAGCTACGCTCAAAATGAACGCATCGTGGTCAATGAACCGACTTTGTCGGATAAACCCGCTTTATTTATTTTACTCGATGGGACTTGGCCTGAAGCACGCAAAATGTTTCGAAAAAGCCCTTATCTTAATGATATTCCAATGCTTTCAATTAATACCAAAGCAAGAACTGACTACTTACTCCGTACGCCATCAAGGGAAGAACAACATTGTACCGCCGAAGTTGCAGCTACCGTTTTAGAATTAGCGGGAGATTTAGACGCTTCACAACAACTCTTTAGCCACTTCAATCTTTTCCGTCAAAAATACCTTGAAGGGAAACCGCATCACCCTATTGCACAGAAGCTACTTACCGAATCCCACCTCTAACTATTTATTGGTACTGTTTTTCTCTTTCTTTTCGAGCCCAGTACCATTAAATGACAACTTTTAGATCGTCGTGCTGATAAAACGTGAACGTGCTTGTATAAATTAATTAAACTCACCAGATAAACTAGCGCAATCTCAAAGATAAGGCATAGTATTCATAAGTATCACTCAGCCACTTTTTATCTATTGAACGCTTATCTCGTTCAGCAAAGCAAAGGGTTATCAACCATGGGTTTAGTCAGTCAGTTAGAATCTTTATTCCGGCCAAAGTCTATCGTTGTCGTGGGAGCATCTGAAAACCCGAGCCGTGCAGGTTCGGTGATGATGAAAAACCTACTTACCAGCGGTTTTAAAGGTCCTATTTTACCTGTTAATCCAAACCGAAACTCTGTCCTCGGCGTACTTGCTTATCCTTCTATAGATAAATTACCGCTCAAACCTGATCTTGCCGTTATCTGTACCCATTACTCACGTAATATCTCCTGTTTACAGCAATTAGGGGAAGCTGGCTGTAAAGTGGTTATTATTTTGTCATCCCCTTCAATTCAGTTTAATGAATTGAAAAAAGTCGCCCAGCAATATCAAATTCGCCTATTAGGCCCGAATAGCCTAGGTTTTCTCGCACCATGGCAAGGTTTGAATGCGAGTTTTTCTCCAATACCAATCTTAAAAGGAAAACTCGCTTTTATCTCTCAATCTGCTGCTGTATCGAATACCGTTCTGGATTGGGCAAGGCACCGAGACATCGGTTTTTCTTATTTTATTGCCCTTGGTGATAGCATCGACATAGATATTGACGATTTACTCGATTACTTAGCGCGTGACAGCAAAACCAGCGCTATTTTGTTGTACCTTGAGAGCATTAGTGATGCACGACGTTTCTTATCATCATCTCGCAGTGCCTCACGCAATAAACCTATATTAGTGATAAAAAGTGGTCGAACCCGCAAAGCACAAAAACTACTGGGCGATAAGCCTAGCCTAGATGCCGCTTACGATGCCGCTATCCAGCGTGCAGGTCTTCTTCGCGTGCAAGATACTCACGAAATGTTTTCTGCGGTTGAGACATTAAGTTACATGACTCCATTACGCGGTGAGCGTCTTTCAATCATGAGTAATGGTTCTGCCCCAGCCGCGATGGCATTAGACGAACTTCTCTTACGTAATGGTAAACTTGCAACGCTAAGTGTTGAAACAGAAAATGAATTAAGCTCACTATTACCTCTTGATTTATCAACACAAAATCCGATTGACTTAGGAGATGATTCCACAGTTGAGCGCTATATCAATGTACTAAACAAAATGCTCGATAGCCATGACCATGACGCTTTGTTACTTATCCACACTCCCAGTGCGATAACTGAAAGTAAAACCATGGCAGAAAAAATTATTAAAACTATTAAGCAACACCCACGCGGAAAATGGCTAACCATTTTAACCAACTGGTGTGGAGAATATTCCTCTCAAGAATCTCGTCGCCTATTTAGTGAAGCTGGGATCCCTACCTACCGCACTCCAGAAGGGGCAATCACGGCGTATATGCATATGGTGGAATATCGCCGTAACCAAAAACAATTAAAAGAAACGCCAGCCCTCCCAGTAGGTATCACCGCTAATACGCAACAGGCTCATGAATATATTCAGCAAGCATTAGAAAATAATAAGCTCCACTTGGATACTCATGAAGTTCAGCCAATTTTAAAAGCCTACGGGTTAAATAGCTTACCCACCTGGATTGCACATTCGAGCAATGAAGCCATTGAAATCGCAGAGAAAATTGGTTACCCCGTTGCTTTAAAACTACGTTCTCCCGATATTGTACACAAGTCAGAAGTACAAGGGGTCATGCTCTATTTACGCAATGCTAAAGAGGTAGAAGATGCAGCTAAAGCGATTATGGAACGTGTTTCAACAAATTTCCCTAATGCACGAATTGAAGGGCTACTAGTACAAAGTATGGCTAATCGAGCAGGTGCTCAAGAGCTCAGGATCGCTGTTGAACTAGACCCTGTCTTTGGCCCTCTTATCATGTTAGGAGAAGGTGGTATTGAGTGGCAACAAGAGATCCAAGCTGCTGTAGCTCTTCCTCCGCTAAATATGGCTTTAGCTCGCTACCTAGTTATTAATGCTATTAAAGGTTATAAAATAAAATCCCGAAGTGCTTTAGAACCATTAAACATCATAGGGTTATCTGCTTTATTAGTACGAGTTTCAAATTTAATTATTGATTGCCCAAATATTACAAGGTTAGATATTCATCCATTGCTCGCCTCAGGGGATGAATTTACTTTACTTGATGTCTCCATGGCATTAAGCCCAACAGATGATGCGACAACATCAAGGCTGGCAATTCGCCCTTATCCTAGTGAGCTAGAAGAAACAATTCATTTAAAAGAAGATCTTACCTGCTTACTACGACCGATCCTCCCTGAAGATGAACCTTTGCTAAAATCCTTTATAGAGCAAGTGACTAAAGAGGATCTTTATTATCGCTACTTTAGCGAGATCAGCGAATTTACCCATGACGACCTCGCCAATATGACACAGATTGATTATGACCGTGAAATGGCTTTCGTTGCGGTAAAAAACCCCAATACTACGCCTGAAATTATTGGCGTCACGCGAGCAATGGCTGATCCTGATAACCAAGAGGCTGAATTTGCAGTACTGGTTCGCTCTGATATGAAAGGGCAAACGCTCGGTTATCAACTTATGCAAAAGTTACTTAACTATACGCGAAGCCACGGCATTAAAAAGCTAACAGCCATAACTATGCCTGAAAACCGCAATATGATAAGCCTAGCTAAAAAACTTGGTTTTGAGATTGACGTTCAATTTGAAGATGGAGTCGTTAATCTGACACTTCACTTATAGAAATATCTAAGGACACGGCTTAACTTGTATAGTAATTAAACAAGTCGTCAATTTATACTAAATGGTTTAGCTAAATATGCTATCATCCATAGATCATTCGCTTAAAAATGTGCGCAAAGCGAGTTGCTATTAGACTAATAAGAGAAAATTTACACTGTGATGTTGTCAAAATTAAAACAAGCAAAACATCAACAATATTTGTTAAGTTTACCAAAACTCTCTCAAGAAATTGCTGATGTAAAAACGCTATATAAGACAGAAGATTTTCGTGATGAACTGCTTAAACAAATTTCTCAGGCTCAAAATACTATCTACATAACGGCTTTGTATTTAGAGAAAGACGATGCAGGTAAAGACGTACTTCATGCTTTATACGCTGCAAAACAAGCTAATACATCATTGGATATCAAAATTCTCGTAGACTGGCACCGTGCTCAGCGAGGTCGCATCGGGGTTGCAGCAAACGCCACTAATGCCGATTGGTATTATGATGTTGCAAAACATTACCCTGAAATTGAAATCCCTATCTACGGCATCCCTGTAAATACACGGGAAGCTCTGGGTGTTTTGCATCTAAAAGGCTTTTTATTTGATGATACTCTACTCTATAGCGGGGCAAGTATTAATGACGTCTATTTACAACGTCATAGTAAATACCGTTACGACCGCTATCACCTGATCAAAAATAGCCAACTTACCGCATCAATGAAAAAATTTATTGATGACGCATTACTACAAGCTGATGCCATTCATTTATTAAATACGCCAACTCGACCAAAAACAGCTGAGTTTAAGCATTTAATTAAACAATTTCGTTTGGGCTTACGGGGAGCGTCCTATCAATTTTCAGGGAATGCAACTAATGATGAGCTGTCCGTCACTCCCTTTGTTGGTCTCGGTAAGAAAAACGATTTAAACCGTGTTATCACGCATTTAATGGGTGCAACAAACAATAAACTAACAATCTGTACGCCTTATTTTAATTTGCCTGCGGTGTTAGTTAGGGTTATTAGTCGGTTACTGCGTGATGGCAAACAAGTAGAAATTATCATTGGTGACAAAACTGCCAACGACTTCTATATCCCACCTGAAGAGCCATTTAAAATTATTGGTGCATTGCCATACCTTTATGAGATCAACTTGCGCCGTTTTGTTAGTCGCTTGCAACGCTTTATTGATAACCAGCAGTTAACAGTAAGGCTCTGGAAAGACGCAGACAATACCTATCACCTAAAGGGGATGTGGGTTGATAATCACTGGCAATTGATCACGGGTAACAACTTAAACCCACGCGCTTGGGGGTTAGATCTTGAAAACGCAGTATTAATTCACGATCCAAAACAACAGCTGCAAGAGCAACGCAATCACGAGCTAGAGTGCATTCGAACTCATACTAAGGTTGTTAGCCATTTTCGCGAACTAGATAGCATCCAAACCTATCCTGTTAAAGTGAAAAAATTAATCCGACGACTACGTCGAATACGAGTCGACCGGTTAATTAGCCGCATCCTTTAGAATTTAAACAAAGCGTCACTTCGGTGGCGCTTTTACTTTGCTACTTTAATTTTTTAGGTATCTTACCAAAAATGTTTAAATCACTGATCATTAGCTTACTTATATTCATTTCAACAGGATGTACTGGTTTTCATTGGGCTAATGATAATTGGCAAGGTAAAGATAAAGCGCAGCATTTTGCATTTTCAGCCGCGATGGCTGCGGCTGGTAATGCTTATGCAGATAAACAAAACATGCAACACCGCGATGCTGCCATATTTGGTATTCTATTTTCAGTTTCTCTTGGCACAGCAAAAGAGCTTTATGACAGCAGGCCTAATGGTACTGGGTGGAGTTGGCATGATTTTGCCTATGATGTTGCAGGGTCAATAGCAGGTTATAGTTTATATCAGTCCTTAAAGTAACCCACGCCCTTCTTTCCCATTTTTTACATTCCTCTCCTATTTTTAATATTTCGCTCACCATCGAAGTATCTATAAATTAAACCGTTATAGTTGAGCTTCTACATTAAGGAGAGTTTTATGATTGCCGTAATTTTTGAAGCCATCCCAATACCAGTGCAAAAAGAGCGTTATTTTGAATTGGCAGCCAAACTTAAATCTGAACTTATGCACATTGACGGGTTTATTGCTGTCGAACGCTTTCAATCTATTACAACAGAAGGAAAAATTCTCTCACTTTCATGGTGGGAAACAGAAGAAGCAGTAAAACAATGGAAAAACCATTTCATGCATATCGATGCACAAGTTGAAGGACAACAAACCATTTTTTCCCATTATCGAATTCGAGTTGCCCATACCTTAAAGGATTACTCATTCAATAACGAGGATAGCTTTGATGTATGATATTCATGTGATTATTGAAAACCAAGTAGGTGCTTTAGCACTATTGGCGACAACATTAGGGAAACATGGTATTGGCCTTGAAGGTGGTGGCGTTTTTTCTATCGAAGAAAAAAGTCATGCTCACTTTCTTGTTACCCAGCCAGAAAAAGCACGAGATGCCTTAACTACTGAGGGTTTACAGGTTGAAAGTATCATACAACCAGTGATCCGCAAATTAAAACAAGAACGTCCTGGCGAACTTGGAGAAATTGTTTCTCAACTCGCACTTCACCAAATTAATATCCTTGTTCAATACAGCGACCACAATAACAGGTTAATATTAATAACAGACAACAATATATTAGCCGCTGAAGTAACAAAGAAGTGGGAAAGCCAACCATGATACCAAGCAAAGATAGTATTCCCATTGAAGAAAAAGAGCCATTAGAACAATCTATCGCAAAAGTTGCCTCTGCGATTGCTGACCCTTCAAGGGTCAGTATTTTGTGTGCATTAATGGATGGCAGGGCTTGGACAGCAACAGAATTAAGCGTAGCTGCAAATATAGCCCCATCAACAACGAGTGCACACTTAACTAAACTTTTAAACAGCCACTTAATTAGTTGTCTATCTCAAGGAAGACACCGTTATTATAGGCTTGCAGGCACAGACATTGCCGAATTATTAGAAACATTAATGGGGGTATCCATGAAATTGGAGTACACCCCACCTATAACAACACCTATTCATCTGCGAAAGGCACGTACTTGCTATGATCACTTAGCCGGAGAAATTGCCGTTCAGATCTACGAATTTATGGATAAAAATGGCTGGTTTACAGCTAGAGAAAATAAATTATCAATGATTGGTGCCAATCAATTTAAAAAATTAGGTATCGACATTGATCCTAATACAAAACGAAAAATAGCATGTGCTTGTTTGGATTGGAGTGAAAGACGTATGCACCTAGGGGGACTAGCAGGAACCTTACTATTGAAATTTTTTGCAGAAAAAGAATGGATAGAGAAAACAAAAGGTTATCGAGAAATTACTTTTACTACCTACGGTAAGAAAGCTTTAAAGCGTATTTTTAATATTAATATAGCTTAACCCCCCAACAAAATAACGAACACCCCTAGAACGATTTGATAATATACTTACCAAGCTAATTACTAATTAAAAGCAGACGTAAAACTGTATTTCTCCAAACAATGCCCCAAGTCACCTACAATAGGTTATTATCCATAAAATCCAGTATGTTAGTAATACAATAAATATCCTCCGGCATAGCCGGAGGTTTTTAATATGCGCCTATAAGGCTTTGTTACCAGCCGCGCCCTAACAGGCGCATAACGGCCCTGACATTTGCATCTATGGATTACTTACGGCCCGTAAACGGGCTGCCCGGATAGGGGATCGACATTGCTCTCCCAATTTATCCTGTTCTAACTGATGTTTTATATATTCTTGTATTCGTTTCGTATTCTTTCCTACCGTATCAACATAGTACCCTCTGCACCAAAACTCTCTATTTCGATATTTAAACTTTAAATCCCCAAATTGCTCATAAAGCATTAGGCTACTTTTTCCTTTTAAATACCCCATAAAGCTCAAAACACTCATCTTGGGTGGGATTTCTAGAAGCATGTGTATGTGGTCAACACAACATTCTGCCTCCACTATCCTGACATTTTTCCACTCACACAATTTCCTTAAAATACTACCTATCGCCCTACGTTTTTCACCGTAGAAAACTTGCCTTCTATACTTTGGGGCAAAAACAATGTGATATTTACAATTCCATCGTGTATGCGCTAAGCTCTTTTCGTCCCCCATTGGGACCCCCTTTTGATTTTTTGTTTGACTCTTGCAGTTGCCAGACCGCAAGGTGTTTTAACAAATCAAAAGGGGTTTTAATATCTTATTCAAAGCTGAAAGCTTTACGGAACCCCCAGCCTAGCTGGGGGTTTTCTATGCACAAAAAAGCCTCGTGATTTTTATCACGAGGCTTTGATAAGTGGCGGAACGGACGGGACTCGAACCCGCGACCCCCTGCGTGACAGGCAGGTATTCTAACCAACTGAACTACCGCTCCACTTATTCTTTTGCCTTTCGGCTGTTTACTGCTTATTGGGCAATAAACCTTTAATTAATGTCTGGCAGTTCCCTACTCTCACATGGGGAGACCCCACACTACCATCGGCGCTACGGCGTTTCACTGCTGAGTTCGGCATGGGGTCAGGTGGGACCACCGCGCTATTGCCGCCAGACAAATTCTATTTTGTTCCCGTTTGCGCTTATTACTCTTCGCAAACCAGAACCTCAATCTCAAACAAGCTGCGTGTCCTTCACCTTTCGGCTTCTCACTCTCGTTGAAAACAACTCAATCTCTCTAAAACACCTTCGGTGTTGTCAGGTTAAGCCTCACGGTTCATTAGTATTGGTTAGCTCAACGTATCGCTACGCTTACACACCCAACCTATCAACGTCTTAGTCTTAAACGTTCCTTTAGGACTCTTAAAGAGTCAGGGAAGACTCATCTCAAGGCAAGTTTCCCGCTTAGATGCTTTCAGCGGTTATCTCTTCTGCACTTAGCTACCGGGCAATGCCATTGGCATGACAACCCGAACACCAGTGGTGCGTCCACTCCGGTCCTCTCGTACTAGGAGCAGCCCCTTTCAATCTTCCAACGCCCACGGCAGATAGGGACCGAACTGTCTCACGACGTTCTAAACCCAGCTCGCGTACCACTTTAAACGGCGAACAGCCGTACCCTTGGGACCTACTTCAGCCCCAGGATGTGATGAGCCGACATCGAGGTGCCAAACACCGCCGTCGATATGAACTCTTGGGCGGTATCAGCCTGTTATCCCCGGAGTACCTTTTATCCGTTGAGCGATGGCCCTTCCATTCAGAACCACCGGATCACTAAGACCTACTTTCGTACCTGCTCGAGCCGTCACTCTCGCAGTCAAGCTGGCTTATGCCTTTGCACTAACCGCATGATGTCCGACCATGCTTAGCCAACCTTCGTGCTCCTCCGTTACTCTTTGGGAGGAGACCGCCCCAGTCAAACTACCCACCAGACACTGTCCGCACCCCAGATAATGGGGCAACGTTAGAACATCAAACATTAAAGGGTGGTATTTCAAGGTTGGCTCCACGCAGACTGGCGTCCACGCTTCAAAGCCTCCCACCTATCCTACACATCAAGGCTCAATGTTCAGTGTCAAGCTATAGTAAAGGTTCACGGGGTCTTTCCGTCTTGCCGCGGGTACACTGCATCTTCACAGCGAGTTCAATTTCACTGAGTCTCGGGTGGAGACAGCCTGGCCATCATTACGCCATTCGTGCAGGTCGGAACTTACCCGACAAGGAATTTCGCTACCTTAGGACCGTTATAGTTACGGCCGCCGTTTACTGGGGCTTCGATCAAGAGCTTCTCCTTACGGATAACCCCATCAATTAACCTTCCAGCACCGGGCAGGCGTCACACCGTATACGTCCACTTTCGTGTTTGCACAGTGCTGTGTTTTTAATAAACAGTTGCAGCCAGCTGGTATCTGCGACTGGCTTCAGCTCCATGAGTAAATCACTTCACCTAATGCCAGCGTGCCTTCTCCCGAAGTTACGGCACCATTTTGCCTAGTTCCTTCACCCGAGTTCTCTCAAGCGCCTGAGTATTCTCTACCTGACCACCTGTGTCGGTTTGGGGTACGATTAATGATAATCTAGAGCTTAGAGGCTTTTCCTGGAAGCGGGGCATGAGCTACTTCATCACCGTAGTGACTCGTCGTCGGACCTCAGCATGTAGTGAACCGGATTTGCCTAATTCACCTGCCTACATCCTTAAACCGGGACAACCGTCGCCCGGATAGCCTAGCCTTCTCCGTCCCCCCATCGCAATTATCACCAGTACGGGAATATTAACCCGTTTCCCATCGACTACGCATTTCTGCCTCGCCTTAGGGGTCGACTCACCCTGCCCCGATTAACGTTGGACAGGAACCCTTGGTCTTCCGGCGTGCGGGTTTTTCACCCGCATTATCGTTACTTATGTCAGCATTCGCACTTCTGATACCTCCAGCATGCCTCACAGCACACCTTCACAAGCTTACAGAACGCTCCCCTACCCAACAATATTTACATATCGCTGCCGCAGCTTCGGTGCATAGTTTAGCCCCGTTACATCTTCCGCGCAGGCCGACTCGACCAGTGAGCTATTACGCTTTCTTTAAATGATGGCTGCTTCTAAGCCAACATCCTGGCTGTCTGAGCCTTCCCACTTCGTTTCCCACTTAACTATGACTTTGGGACCTTAGCTGGCGGTCT
Organism: Providencia sp. PROV109; assembly: GCF_033681625.1. Taxonomy (NCBI): domain Bacteria; kingdom Pseudomonadati; phylum Pseudomonadota; class Gammaproteobacteria; order Enterobacterales; family Morganellaceae; genus Providencia; species Providencia sp. PROV109. The sequence goes on along the minus strand of NZ_CP096320.1, from coordinate 1,354,740 downwards.
GGGTTGTTTCCCTCTTCACGACGAACGTTAGCACCCGCCGTGTGTCTCCCGTGATAACATTCTTCGGTATTCGTAGTTTGCATCGAGTTGGTAAGTCGGGATGACCCCCTAGTCGAAACAGTGCTCTACCCCCGAAGATGAGTTCACGAGGCGCTACCTAAATAGCTTTCGGGGAGAACCAGCTATCTCCCGGTTTGATTGGCCTTTCACCCCCAGCCACAAGTCATCCGCTAATTTTTCAACATTAGTCGGTTCGGTCCTCCAGTTAGTGTTACCCAACCTTCAACCTGCCCATGGCTAGATCACCGGGTTTCGGGTCTATACCCTGCAACTTATTCGCCCAGTTAAGACTCGGTTTCCCTACGGCTCCCCTATTCGGTTAACCTTGCTACAGAATATAAGTCGCTGACCCATTATACAAAAGGTACGCAGTCACCCTGATAAATCAAGGCTCCCACTGCTTGTACGTACACGGTTTCAGGTTCTATTTCACTCCCCTCGCCGGGGTTCTTTTCGCCTTTCCCTCACGGTACTGGTTCACTATCGGTCAATCAGGAGTATTTAGCCTTGGAGGATGGTCCCCCCATATTCAGACAGGATAACACGTGTCCCGCCCTACTCGTCGAGTTCACAACACTAACATCTTCGGATACGGGGCTATCACCCTTTACTGCCGGACTTTCCAGACCGTTCTCCTGATGCTAATGCTGATTAAGACTCTGGGCTGCTCCCCGTTCGCTCGCCGCTACTAGGGGAATCTCGGTTGATTTCTTTTCCTCGGGGTACTGAGATGTTTCAGTTCCCCCGGTTCGCTTCGTTTGACTATGTATTCATCAAACGATAGTGCAACGAATTGCACTAGGTTTCCCCATTCGGAAATCGTCGGTTGTAACGGTTCATATCACCTTACCGACGCTTATCGCAGATTAGCACGTCCTTCATCGCCTCTGATTGCCTAGGCATCCACCGTGTACGCTTAGTCGCTTAACCTCACAACCCGAAATTGTTTCAACGTTCACCTTACTGTCATGGCTGTGCGTGCATTCCTTCTTTGTTGGGCAGTGCTCGCAATGCTCACATACTTATGTATGCTGCGCTTGCTGTGCGCTGGCCGCCGCGAAGGACTAACTGCTCGCTCATGCCACTCGCTAAAGTGACCGAAAATTTCAGGTCTGAAATTTTGAGAGACTCTCACATTGTTTAAGCGATAAACAATGTGCGTTGTTTTCAATTTTCAGCTTGTTCCAGATTGTTAAAGAGCATAATTATTCGCAATAGACTATTACTAATCTATTCTGAATAATCAGAAAAATTATGGTGGAGCTAAGCGGGATCGAACCGCTGACCTCCTGCGTGCAAGGCAGGCGCTCTCCCAGCTGAGCTATAGCCCCATAAAGGTATTTTCGGTATCAATTAATCTCTTAATAAGATGTTCTTATTCGGAGGTCTTTTTTCTTAGGCAAGGCGTGGGTTAGCGAAGTTTACTTTTGGGTAAATGAGCTGAGCCATAACGCAGCATAAGAGAAAAGTGGTAGGCCTGAGTGGACTTGAACCACCGACCTCACCCTTATCAGGGGTGCGCTCTAACCACCTGAGCTACAAGCCTATCGATACCGCTACTCTATTTCATCAGACAATCTGTGTGAGCACTTCACAAAACACTTCAATGGTAAGGAGGTGATCCAACCGCAGGTTCCCCTACGGTTACCTTGTTACGACTTCACCCCAGTCATGAATCACAAAGTGGTAAGCGCCCTCCCGAAGGTTAAGCTACCTACTTCTTTTGCAACCCACTCCCATGGTGTGACGGGCGGTGTGTACAAGGCCCGGGAACGTATTCACCGTAGCATTCTGATCTACGATTACTAGCGATTCCGACTTCATGGAGTCGAGTTGCAGACTCCAATCCGGACTACGACGTACTTTATGAGTTCCGCTTGCTCTCGCGAGGTCGCTTCTCTTTGTATACGCCATTGTAGCACGTGTGTAGCCCTACTCGTAAGGGCCATGATGACTTGACGTCATCCCCACCTTCCTCCGGTTTATCACCGGCAGTCTCCTTTGAGTTCCCGACCGAATCGCTGGCAACAAAGGATAAGGGTTGCGCTCGTTGCGGGACTTAACCCAACATTTCACAACACGAGCTGACGACAGCCATGCAGCACCTGTCTCAGAGTTCCCGAAGGCACTAAAGCATCTCTGCTAAATTCTCTGGATGTCAAGAGTAGGTAAGGTTCTTCGCGTTGCATCGAATTAAACCACATGCTCCACCGCTTGTGCGGGCCCCCGTCAATTCATTTGAGTTTTAACCTTGCGGCCGTACTCCCCAGGCGGTCGATTTAACGCGTTAGCTCCGAAAGCCACTCCTCTAGGGAACAACCTTCAAATCGACATCGTTTACAGCGTGGACTACCAGGGTATCTAATCCTGTTTGCTCCCCACGCTTTCGCACCTGAGCGTCAGTCTTTGTCCAGGGGGCCGCCTTCGCCACCGGTATTCCTCCACATCTCTACGCATTTCACCGCTACACATGGAATTCTACCCCCCTCTACAAGACTCTAGCTGACCAGTCTTAGATGCCATTCCCAGGTTAAGCCCGGGGATTTCACATCTAACTTAATCAACCGCCTGCGTGCGCTTTACGCCCAGTAATTCCGATTAACGCTTGCACCCTCCGTATTACCGCGGCTGCTGGCACGGAGTTAGCCGGTGCTTCTTCTGTCGGTAACGTCAATCGTTGTTGATATTAGCAACAACGCCTTCCTCCCGACTGAAAGTACTTTACAACCCTAGGGCCTTCTTCATACACGCGGCATGGCTGCATCAGGCTTGCGCCCATTGTGCAATATTCCCCACTGCTGCCTCCCGTAGGAGTCTGGGCCGTGTCTCAGTCCCAGTGTGGCTGATCATCCTCTCAGACCAGCTAGGGATCGTCGCCTAGGTGAGCCATTACCTCACCTACTAGCTAATCCCATATGGGTTCATCCGATAGCGCAAGGACCGAAGTTCCCCTGCTTTGCTCCTGAGAGATTATGCGGTATTAGCTACCGTTTCCAGTAGTTATCCCCCTCTATCGGGCAGATCCCCATACATTACTCACCCGTCCGCCGCTCGTCAGCGAGAAGCAAGCTTCCCCTGTTACCGCTCGACTTGCATGTGTTAGGCCTGCCGCCAGCGTTCAATCTGAGCCATGATCAAACTCTTCAATTAAAAAGCTTGATGCTCAAAGAATGTCTTACTGACCGTAACGTTCTTTTGTTCGGCTAACTTTGTCGGCTTCGCATCGCTTCCCCTCGCCGTACCTAAGTACTGTCTCGGGTTATCTCTGCTTGCCTTCGCGTTATCCTTCCAAAATAAGCGTTACTACCTTATTTCATATATATGAATTAACGTGTTAGTCACTCTTCAAGACTTAAAATCAAATATTTTTTTGATAGTGTCCTGTGAGTGCCCACACAGATTGTCTGATAAATTGTTAAAGAGCGTTGCAGCTTTTCTTTATGAAAACCAACCGTTCGGTCGTTGCTGCGAGGAGGCGTATATTACGTTTTCCTCCGTGAGAGTCAAGCAATTTTTTGCTTTTTCTTTTCAGAATCTCTCGCTGCCGTTTCAGTGTTCATCGCGCTTTGCGTTGTCTTGTTCCCGGTCAGTGGTGGCGCATTATAGGGAGTCAGAAAAATCTGGCAAGTGTTTTTTTACATTTTTTTTCTAACTGCCTATTTACCACCCAAAAAGGCTACTTTTTGATTCTTTTTAGCGTTTCTGGCAACTCTGCGATACTGTTAATAACAATATCTGCATTATTGATTGCTTCATCGGTGACTGGCTCACCACTTTTCACTAATATAGTTGTACCGACTTTAGCGGCTTTGCCTGCCAACATATCAGCAAGTTTATCACCCACCATAATAGATGATGCCATATCTATTTTTAAAAAAGCCTGCGCGTCTAGTAGCATTCCTGGCTTTGGTTTACGGCAATTACAGTCTTGGCGATATTCTTCTACTGTAGCCTCAGTATGATGAGGGCAAAAATAAATACCGTCTAAGTCGATACCGCGATCTGCTAATGACCAATCCATCCATTCTGTGAGTTGCATAAACTGGTCTTCTGTATAAATTCCCCGACCAATACCTGACTGGTTAGTTACAATAACTAATGCATAACCCATCTTTTTTAATTCGAGCATCGCTTCAATTGACCCTTCAATAAATTCGAAATCATCAATTTTATGTACATAACCATGATCGATATTAATTGTTCCATCTCTATCTAAAAAGACTGCTGGGATCCCGTTACTCACCTGTTTACTCCTAAAATTTAGTATCTTTTTAGTATCTCATGAAAAGAAATAAAAGGAGAATAGAATAAATAGAACAATCTTTATTGACTTAGACGTCTAGACGCCTTAACATCCAACCTTATTAGATACACTATCTAAAAACAATTCAGATAAAGTTAGAAACTATAAATGATAAAGCTCTCAAATATTAATAAAGTTTTCCAGCAAGGAAGCCGTAACATTCAAGCGCTTACTGATATTAGCTTGCATGTGCCTGCTGGTCAGATCTATGGCGTTATTGGTGCTTCAGGTGCGGGTAAAAGTACGCTTATTCGTTGCGTGAATATGCTTGAACGCCCAACTTCAGGCCAAGTTATTGTTGATGGACAAGATTTAACATCAATGACTGAAAAAACGTTGACGAGAGCACGTCGCGGCATTGGCATGATTTTCCAGCATTTTAACCTGTTATCTTCACGTACCGTCTTTGATAACGTTGCTCTCCCCTTGGAACTTGATAATACGCCTAAAGAAAAAATTATAGAGCGTGTAAGTGAATTACTCGATTTAGTTGGGTTAACTGAAAAGAAAGATGCATACCCAGCAAACCTTTCGGGCGGACAAAAGCAACGTGTTGCTATAGCTCGCGCATTAGCTAATTCACCAAAAGTATTACTATGTGATGAAGCGACAAGTGCATTAGACCCCGCGACAACCCGTTCAATTTTAGAATTATTAAAAGATATTAACCGTCGATTAGGCTTAACTATCTTATTAATTACCCACGAAATGGATGTTGTAAAACGTATTTGTGATCAAGTAGCTGTAATAAGTGGCGGTCAATTAATTGAGCAAGACAAAGTGAGTGAAGTATTCTCTCACCCAAAAACACCTGTCGCTCAAGCGTTTATTCAATCAACATTAGTTATTGATATTCCAGATGATTATAAAGAACGATTAAAAACGGAGCCAGGTAAGGACTTATCACCATTACTCAAGCTCGAATTTACAGGGCAGTCTGTTGATGCACCTTTAATTTCAATGGCTGTACGCAAATTTGATATTGATATTAATATTTTAAGTTCACAAATTGACTACGCCGGCGGCGTGAAATTTGGTGTGATGCTCGCAGAGCTACATGGCATCAATGGTGGGGTTGAATCCACAATTGCATTTTTAAAAGAGCATCATGTGAAAGTAGAGGTTTTGGGTTATGTCTGAGAGAATGATTTACCTGCTGATTAACGGCACAATTGACACTATCACAATGACCTTTGTTTCCGGCTTTTTGGGTTTTGTTTTAGGTTTACCATTAGGTGTATTGCTCTATATTACACGCAAAGACCAAGTAATGGAGAATGTAGGGCTATATCGTGCTCTTGCAGTTGTAGTAAACATTTTCCGCTCAGTGCCATTTATTATTTTACTGGTGTGGATTATTCCATTAACTTCGTTTCTTGTTGGAACGACTATTGGTTTAAAAGCGGCAATCGTTCCTTTAACAATTGGCGCTGCGCCGTTTATTGCTCGCATGGTTGAAAATGCGTTATTAGAAATTCCAAGTGGTTTAATTGAATCAGCCCGTGCGATGGGAGCGACTCCGCTTCAGATTATTCGTAAGATTTTGATCCCTGAAGCATTGCCAAGTTTAATTAATGCAGCCACTATCACGTTAATTATGTTAGTCGGATATTCTGCAATGGGTGGTGCAGTTGGTGCCGGTGGTTTAGGTCAAATCGCACTACAATATGGTTATCAAACTTATAACCCTGTTGTGATGAATACTGTTATTGTTCTCCTCGTCATTTTAGTAAACCTAATTCAGTTTGGTGGCGAGTATTTAATGAAAAAAGTTTCACATCGATAGTTAGTAAAATAGCTGCGCCGTTAAGGTGCTTATAAAGTCCGTTTTAAAGGGGTAAACCAATGTCTATTAAATTAAAATCTATCGCAGTTGTCGGCGCGCTATTAGGCACACTCGTTCTCACTGGTTGTGGTGAAAAAGAGAAAGATGCCAACAGCATCAAAGTTGGTGTGATCATGGGCAAAGAATTAGAAGTTGCTGAAGTCGCACAGAAAGTTGCTAAAGAAAAGTACGGTTTAAATGTTGAGCTCGTTTCATTTAATGACTTCGTTTTACCTAATGAAGCATTAAGTAAAGGCGATATCGATGCGAACGCATTCCAACACAAGCCTTATCTTGATCAACAAATTAAAGATCGTAACTACAAATTAGTTCCTGTTGGAAATACCTTTATTTATCCAATTGCGGCTTACTCTAAAAAAATTAAGTCGGTAGATGAACTCGCTGATGGCTCTCAAATTGCGTTACCAAATGACCCAACTAACTTAGGCCGTTCATTGCTGTTATTACAACAACAAGGTTTAATTAAATTAAAAGATGGTACTGGCTTAATGCCAACTGTTTTAGATGTGGTTGAAAACCCGAAAGACCTGAAATTTGTTGAGTTAGAAGCGCCTCAATTACCTCGTGCTTTAGATGACCAAAAAATTGCATTAGCGATTATCAATACGACTTGGGCAAGTAGTGCTACACCTAAATTAACACCTGCAAAAGATGGTTTATTTGTTGAAGATAAAGATTCTCCGTACGTAAATATTATTGTTGCTCGTGAAGATAATAAAGATAGTGAGAACGTGAAAAAATTTATTCAGGCATATCAATCAGATGAAGTAGCAAACAAAGCTAATGAAGTCTTCGATGGTGGTGCAGTTAAAGGTTGGTAATCTTTTTTATTATTTAAAAAACGATTAAAATACTAGACGGCTTAACGCCGTCTAGTATTTTTTGTAATTTATAGACTATAAAAACAACGCAGCATTATTTTGAATCAGATAAGAAAGGTATAACTTATGAGACTGTTATTGCTCACTTTGGTAACATTTGTGTTAGCCGGGTGTGGAATTAACCAATACACGAGTCCAGGGCAAAATAAAGGTTTCACTAGTATGAAATTGTCTAAACCTGTACCGAAAGTAACAGAGCCAGACACAGCAAACGTTAAATTAATGAATAGCCCAGAAGAATTATTAGGGATGCCTTTCAAAGATTTAGGTGTTGTTTCTGGGGAATCTTGTCGAGAAAGCGTTCAAAGCCCTCCGGCAAATTTGAATACCGCAAAAAACAGTATGTTAACACAAGCTGCCTATATTGCGGCTGATGCCGTACTTTTACACCAGTGCCAAACCATGACCTCTCCAGGTTGTTATCAGGCAACTATCTGTGAAGGCAGTGCATTACAAATTGTTGAATAAATATCTTATGCAATCTTTTCAGTTTAATGTTATTGGGCACATTGAATCACCTTATAAAGAAAAGTTTGCAATCCCTCGCCAACCTGGACTTGTTCAGGGGGGTGCGGGACGCTTACATCTGCATTCTCCATTCAACGACCCAAATGCGGTGCGAGGACTCAGTCAATTTAGCCATGTTTGGGTTCTATTCGTTTTTCATCAAACAATGAAAAATGGCTGGAAACCGCTAGTGCGCCCTCCAAGACTAGGTGGCAATGATAAAATGGGTGTTTTCGCAACCCGTTCAACATTTAGACCAAACCCAATAGGCATGTCTCTTGTTGAATTACATGGAATAACAATAGAAAACAGTCAAGTGATCCTTGAGCTTGGTAGCCTTGATTTAGTAGATGGCACCCCTGTTATCGATATAAAACCTTACTTACCCTTTGCTGAGGCAATACCAACCGCAACTGCAGGGTACGCACAGGACATACCTTCAGATGATATGCAGGTTATATTTACCCCAGAAATAGAAACTGAATTAGATGATTATCAAAATCACTACCCAGGTATTAAACAATTTATTTCACAAGTTTTAATGCAAGACCCTCGCCCCGCATATAAGAAACAATCTACTGAAACACGTGACTATGCAGTCCATTTATTAGATTTTAATATTCGCTGGCGGGTAATTGATGGTGTGACTGAAGTATTCGCTATCGAACCATACGAAAAATCACGTTAACCCCTTTTGGCAAGCCTCCGTCACTGGTAGACTAGCTCACTATATACCTTGGCAAATAAGTCGTTTGCCATAACTTGTTGTTCTAATGGAACCTATACAATGCGTACTAGCAAATATCTGCTCTCAACTCTAAAAGAGACCCCTGCGGATGCAGAAGTTATCAGCCATCAGCTGATGCTGCGTGCAGGAATGATCCGTAAACTTGCTTCCGGTCTGTATGACTGGTTACCCACTGGTGTTCGTGTTCTGCGTAAAGTAGAAACCATCGTCCGTGAAGAAATGGAAAATGCAGGCGCTATCGAGGTATCTTTACCCGTCGTTCAGCCTGCAGATTTATGGCAAGAAAGTGGACGTTGGGAACAGTATGGTCCTGAATTGCTGCGTTTTGTTGACCGTGGTGAGCGCCCGTTTGTTCTCGGCCCGACCCATGAAGAAGTGATCACAGATTTAGTCCGTAACGAAATCACCTCTTACAAGCAATTGCCATTGAATTTATTCCAAATTCAAACCAAATTCCGTGATGAAGTTCGCCCACGTTTTGGCGTGATGCGCTCGCGTGAATTTATTATGAAAGATGCATACTCTTTCCACACTAGCCAAGAATCATTGCAAGAAACCTATGATGCGATGTACGAAGCCTACAGCAAAATTTTCACGCGTATTGGCTTTGATTTTCGTGCCGTTCAAGCTGACACTGGCTCTATCGGCGGTAGCGCATCCCACGAATTCCAAGTATTAGCAAAAAATGGTGAAGATGACGTTATTTTCTCTACCGAATCTGATTATGCCGCTAACATTGAATTCGCAGAAGCATTAGCACCAACAACGCCACGTTGCGCTCCAACAGAAGAGATGCGTCTTGTTGATACGCCTAATGCAAAAACAATCGCAGAGCTCGTTGAGCAATTCAATTTACCTGTTGAAAAAACTGTTAAGACATTGATTGTTCATGCGAAAAAAGATTCAGGTCACACGCTCGTCGCTTTATTAATTCGTGGCGACCATGAGTTAAATGAAATCAAAGCAGAAAAACACCCATTAGTGGCTAGCCCATTAGAATTCGCCACGGAAGCTGAAATCAGAAATGCAGTGAATGCTGGCCCGGGCTCTTTAGGCCCAGTCAATATGCCACTTCCGATTGTTATCGACCGTAGCGTTGCAGTAATGAGCGACTTTGGTGCAGGCGCAAATATTGATGGTAAACACTATTTTGGCATCAACTGGGAACGTGATTTGGCGTTACCAGAAGCTTTTGATTTACGCAACGTTGTTGAAGGAGACCCAAGCCCAGATGGTAAAGGTGTACTGCAAATTAAACGTGGTATCGAAGTTGGCCATATTTTCCAATTAGGGACTAAGTACTCAGAAGCAATGAAAGCTTCAGTCCAAAATGAAGATGGACATAACCAAATCGTCACCATGGGCTGTTATGGCATTGGTGTAACGCGTATTGTTGCCGCTGCTATTGAACAAAGCCATGATGACCGCGGAATTATTTGGCCGGATGCAATTGCTCCGTTCCAAGTGGCTATTTTACCAATGAATATGCACAAATCTTATCGTGTTAAAGAAGTTGCAGAAAAACTTTACGCTGACTTAAAAGCAAATGGTATTGATGTGATTTTCGATGACCGTAAAGAGCGCCCAGGCGTGATGTTTGCCGATATGGAGCTGATTGGTGTTCCATACACTATCGTTATTGGTGACCGTAACTTAGACAACAACCAAATTGAATATAAATCACGCCGTAGTGATGATAAAGAATTGGTTGGCTTAGAAAATGTTATTAGCTTCCTAAAAGGAAAGCTCGGTAAATAAAATAAGTTAAAAGCTAGAAAATAAAGCCCAAATTTCGGTTATTTGAATTTGGGCTTCTTTTTTTAGATGTCTCGGTACGAACCAATCTTAAAACCATCCGCCAAAATCTGTGATTTTAAATTTTCAGATGTTAATACTTCCAATTCATTTAAACGTGGATAAGCATAGTTACTTTTTAATAGCGCATTATCAATAAAAGCAGGATGGCTCATAACTTCAATAGAATTATTACCTTGTGCTTTAGCTTCATTAATAATCTTCAAAAATAACGCTTCTGAGATTTGATCACCATAAAACTCACTACTAAAACAGTCAGTGCTTGGCACTTGATATGATAATGGCGGCCAATTTTTCTCTAATTGGCGATCAACACGTAATGCAATACCCTTTTCTTGGGCGAAAGCAACTACAATTGGAAAAATACCCTCAATCATATGAACATGATGATGGCTATCGATATGGCTCGGTTTTTGACCAAAAATTTCGATAAATTTTTGATATTGCAAATTTAGTTCTTGTTCAATCTCAATCAATGGTAAATCATTAATATCAATATTCCAAAGCCATTTACCCAACAGCCCATCACGGCTGAGAGTAGGCATTGATGAGAAAGGCTTCCCAGCCGTTAAAACAAAATGCATCCCCACTGCCAGATTCGGATTCTCTTGGCTTAATTTAGCCGCATGGGATATTGCAGGCATATTCATCATCGCGCTTGTTGAATGAACAACTCCATTACGATGAGATTCAATGATGCCGTAATTAACGGCCTCGCAGAGTCCAAAATCATCGGCATTTACAATAAGTAATACAGCCATATGCTCTCCCTTGACACTATAAGCTATTTGGCTAATTAACCTTCTTGCTCAAGCTGTTGTATTGCTTTAGCGAAGTTCGGTAGGTGTTTTTTATGGGCGATAAGTAATTCCTTAGAAATTAAACGCGCATCGTTATCAGAATGAATTAATGGGTTTAGATTCATCGCCAATAAAACATCATTAAACTGACCATTTACTGCAGCTTGGCTAGTGGTAATTTCAAAAGTTTTTAAGGTATAAATTAAACCAAGTACTTTATCATCAAAATGCTTTACTCGTGGGTGCGGTTTTGCGCCATCACGACCTAATAAGCATGTCATTTCGACTGTCCAGTCTTCAGGAATATTATCAATATGCCCATGATGTGGAATATTAACATAGTGCTCCGTTTGTTTGTCATTGTATATTGCATTGATGACTTCACAAGCGGCATCTGAATAATAAGCTCCACCTCTTAATTCAAGCTCTTTAGGTTTTACATCTAATGTTGGATTTTTATATAGTTCAAAGAGTTGATGCTCAACTTTTTGCACGACTTGAGCCCTAGCCCCCCCTTTATAATACTCGCCAAGCTCAATCGCTAGCATTTCCTTAGGTTTAAAATAGTACAATAAATAAGAGCATGGGATCAGATTTAATCCACGAATTAATCCTTCATCAAAAGCAAGGTCTGTAATATTTTTAACTGAATTTGCGCTTAATGTTCCAGAAGCAATCCCTTCTAATAACTCATTAAACCGTGATGAACCATTTACAATAACGTCTTTGATAAAAACCATATGATTTAAACCAAATAAGTCGATAGATAATTCATCGCTATCGGATAGTTTCAAAACATCGGTAATAAACATTTTCATACCGATAGGTATATTACAAACACCAATAAAACGTTTGAAGTTAGTGTGGCGATAAACAGCTTCAGTTACCATACCTGCGGGGTTGGTGAAATTAATTACCCAAGCATTCGGGCAAATTTCTTCGACATCTTTAATAATATCAAAAATCACAGGTATTGTTCGCAGCCCTTTGAATAAGCCACCAGCACCATTAGTTTCTTGCCCCAAATAACCATGTTTTAAGGGGATTGATTCATCTAACGCACGTGCTTTTAATTGCCCAACTCTTAATTGAGTCGTCACGAAATCAGCGTCTTTTAATGCTTCTCGCCTATCAAGCGTTTTAAATATCTTGAGTGGTATATTGGCATGTTTAACCATGCGCTCGCATAAATTATAGATAATATCTAATTTTTCTTTACCTTCATCAACATCCACTAACCATAATTCAGTAATAGGTAACTCATGGTAACGTTTAATAAAACCTTCTAGTAATTCAGGAGTGTAGCTACTCCCACCCCCAATGGTGACAACTTTTAATTTCTGATTCTGAGTCATATTAACCTCATTGTACCTTTATAATAGACATAGAAAAGCACACCATCTTTATAGAAAAAGATGGATATGCTTGAGACGCTTAGAAATGGGAAGATTATTTAGGTAATCACTTGGTGTTAATGAAGTTAGCTCTTTAAATTTTTTAACAAATAAACTTGGACTGCTATAACCGGATTCAAAAGCAATATCCGTAATTGAATAATTAGTTATTTCGAGTTGCTTTTTAGCAAAATTAATTCTGATATCATTAATAATCTGCATTGGCGTTTTGCCATAATAGCGTTTTGTTGCCCGAGTTAAGTACTCTTGTGATTTTCCCGTTATCGAAATCATATTTTGTAGGGCACTTTCACTAAACATAGCGATATCATGCATTTCTTCCAATGTATTTTTTAGCCATTGAGGGGCATCATCTCGCATACTTTTTTCACGATAATGGCGTAATCGATTTACGACATTAAATGTAACCAACTCAATAAATTCATTAAATTCACTATCACGAAAATTTAATGATGCAATCACGGACTCTATATAAGCCATAAATTCATTTTTTAATTGATAGCCTTGCGATGCAACAAAATAACTTGGTAATAGTGGTAAATAATGTTTATCAAAAAATGATTTACTAATTCCAACATTGAGTATCCGTGTAGGCCCAAAATCATAAGAGCTTTCATGATGCGACCCTATTGGGAGAAAAATAAAATCTCCCCGCTCTAATAAAACTTTTTTCCCATTAATTATTTGATAACAACGCCCCGTTAGAACAATCATATATTCATAATAATCATGTTGATGCAGTCCACTTGCACTCTCAACTTTATTATAAATAAAGACATGAAAGGTTTTATTATTAAAAAGTTCACTTTCTTGAACGAGTTTAATTTCAGCATTAGTGTCGGTTCTATTCATCAGTGCCTGCATCATGGCTCCCTCTCTAATGGTTTAATTTTTCATGTAACTCAATTAACTCTGTAATTAATTCACGGGCTAACATGGCATTCATTAAATGATCTTGTGCATGAACCAGAACTAAGCTAACTTTGATTCGTCCTTCACCCATATCACTTTCAATCAATTGAGTTTGCACTTTATGCGCCTCATTCAGCGAAGAGTGCGATTGTGCCATTAAACTTTTTGCCGTCACAAAATCACCTTCTTTCGCCTTTTTTAATGCGGTATAAGCCAAGCTTCTTGCTTGCCCTGCATTAATAATCAGCCCCATGACAACTTCTTCAAGTTCATCCATAGTCGCATTTTCTTGGATATCATTAAGTTCAAACATACTTTTATCTCTATTTTGATGGGAGGAGCAAACTCCCCCTATTTTAAAACTTAAGTGCGTTAGCAATATCTTCTTCACTCTCTTCTTCATCGATTGTGTTTTGTGCTTTATTAGAAATCACAACGAACGGAAGATAAACGAGTACAGCCACACCAAGGTTAAATAATGCAAGTAGTAAGGCAGCGATACTACCATTAGTATTGAAGAATGCAGCCAGACCCGTCGGCATTGTCCATGGTGCGATATTCGTCACTGGTGGGATAATCCCTAAATAATAAGCCGCGACCATTATTCCTGCCAATAAAGGCTGAATAAGAATAAATGGAATAAACATAACCGGGTTCATAATGATCGGTAGACCAAAAATAATCGGCTCATTAATTTGGAAAATACCTGCCGGTAATGCTAATTTTGCAACCTGACGATGGTCGGCACGACGTGATGCGATAAAAATAGCGATAATTAATCCTAATGTAGCGCCCGTTCCACCTAAGAATACATAGGAGTCAAGCATCGGTTTTGCCCACATATGGAAGGATTTGCCCGCAGCAATCGCAGCATCAACTGAACCATACTCTGCATATAAAGACACGTTTTCTAATGCCCACGGTGTCATTATACCGCTGTCTAATGCGGTTAATGCGAGAGAACCATGGATACCAAAGAACCATAATAGAGAGGTAAATACAACATATGCCCAGCCAACAACATTCCCCATAGAAGCAAGTGGTGTGGATACTGTGTCCATAATGATTTGATGGAAATTACTACTAATACCGCTTAGCGCCCACGACACAATTCCCATAATTGATAAGATGATAAAACCAGGAATAAGTGCAGAGAATGAACGAGATACGGATGGTGGTACGCTATCTGGTAATCTAATCACCCAATTACGGCGAACAATAAAAGTGAACATTTCAGCAACGACTAACCCTAGAATGATCCCTGAAATGATATTAGCCCCACCGAGCCAATTAGCACCAACGGCATAAGCACCATTGACGTCATATGGTGTGACTGTCATAAAAGAAGCAACAGCTAACAAACCAGCAGCAAGTGGATCAACCTTACGTTCTTCCGCCAGTGCCATCGCAATAAAAAAAGGTGCCATTAAGGACATAATTCCCAATGTCCCGTTATAAACGTTTCCACCAATGGCTTTAAAACCATTTAGTGTTTCTATCGTTGAAGGCTCTAGTCTAACCCCCAAAGAATAGAAAAATGACCCTGTATCAAAACTCAGAAAAACATTATTAATTAACACAAACATTGCCCCAACTAAGGTCAGAGGCATAATTCGAATAAAACCATTCTTTATTGCATTAACATGAGGTTGCTTTCCCAATCTAACAGCGAATGGAAGGAGTACCTTTTCAAGCGAAGTGATAAAAAGACTCATAAAAATACCCTCAATTTTTTGAGTATGCTCCATTCTTAACTAATTACGTTATGTTAATAACGTTAATGTTGATGGAGTTATTATGTTGTAGAGGTTGTAAATAGCTTTTTGGTATTAGCTTGCAGTTTGTTTTTTTATAATTGCAACGGCAGCTTTTAGTACACCGAGCCCATCCACTTTTCCGTACAAAAGTGAATCAATAACTTCAACTGGCTTGTTAGGTAATAATTTTTGGATATCCGATAACATCCAAGCAATTTGCGGGCCGAGTAATATCACATCCGCATCTACACCTTTTTCTGAAGCTAAGCTTTCAGGGAAGGCCTCTATATTGACAGGTACATCGTATTTTTCTGCTTGCTGTCTCATTTTGTTAACTAGCAGTGAGGTAGACATTCCTGCAGAACAAAATAGATAAATATTTTTCTTATTCATTCCTTATCCTTTGATTCGTTCTATTTTTTATTACCGCTATAACTTATAAGTTTTCTTATAGACTTATCATCTAACCCAACCCTACACACTAAAGCAATTAATTATCTCTAGTTGAATTGAGTATACTGCCTTCCCAGCATTTTCGATAATTCAAACTAACCAACAATTGTCTCCCATTGACCAACAGCCATGACAATCCTCACATTTATATAAATATTTTGCGTCAATAAAAAAGTTATATTGATATCAAATAATGATAAGAAAAAAATTAAAGATGGGTAATACGGCGTTTTAATTGGTAATTTATAGCCCAAAAAGAAAAAGACCCACTTCAGTTGAAGTGGGTCTTCTTAAGAAAGAAAAAAGTACGAATTAGTTGCAAGAAGCAGATTTGTCGAACTTAATTGCACCTGTTGGGACTAATGCGGAATCAAACTGGCCATCTTCCATTGAAGGACGAATGGTATAATAACCTTCAATTTCAGCATAGACAGGTGTACCACCATCTACCCCAGTTTCTCCATACGCTTTTTCTAATTCAACACCAGAAACAGCGTATTGGCGACCACTATCGCACTCTTTGAAAACAGCTGCATCAGCCATATAGCGGTACTGCCCCACTTTTTTACTTGGCTTAACTTGGTCTAACGTATAATTCATCTGTGTTTCAATCGGGTTACCGTCTAAATCCAGCAAGGTCACTGATTGACCATCTGCTGATTGGGCAAAATAAGTACTTTCACCTTTAGGATTAGTTGCTCGTAGTTTATTATTTTCTATATCCCATTTACCAGTATCATGGAAAGCTGTATCACCATCTTTCGTTCCTAAGTAAACGAGCTGTTCAACATAACTACCATCTTGGTTAACTAACAATGTCGCCTCAATACCAGAGCAATCCGCGCAAGGTAAAACCCCTGTATAGACTTTATCGACTGGTGCTGCATCAATATTTTTTGTCGCACTCTGGCAGCCAGCTAACGTAATACTTCCAACCGCCATTAAGACTAACATTAGTGATTTTTTCATTATAATTCCCTTAAAACCATGTGTTTTAACTTGTTAACCAATATAAACATCATAGCATTTCATCTAATAAAAATATGTCAAACATAAGAAAATTCGGACATTACTGATAAAATACGTTGTGTATTGATTTAGTGAATAAGAATTGTCTTTTTCCCTGCGCTGTGATTATAGTTATTAAAGTTACTGTGCTATTATCGTACTAAGCACATTTTTGCTTAGTACAACATGTTCAAGGCGGCAATAACCGCCACTAACACAGTGGTGAGGGAATATGTCTACAGATACTGAATATCAACCTATCAATTGTGATGATTACGAATATCTAGAAATCGCATGCCAACGTCAGCTAAAGTTGCAAATAATACTTAATGACGGCGTGAATATTGAGGGGAAGGCCAGTGATTTACTCCTACGAAAAAAAGTTGAGTACCTGATTGTTGAGACACATGATGGAACCAAGGAGTTAAGATTGGATTGCATAATTTCCTTCAGTCATCCTGAAATCGGCACAATTGTTGTCGACCACTCTCACTAATACTCACGATTTTGAGTCCTTCTATAGCCCCTTATGGTAATCACAGTCATAAGGGGCTTCTCATTAATTTAATACCTTAAATTCACCCTCTTTTTGCCAATCGATGGCAATGCCCAGAGACGCTTCATCAACCAACCCCTCAGGGGTAATAAAGCACCCTACTGCGGTAATTAGCTGGTCGTTATAATAAATTAATGGCACTCTTTCTCTCATCCATGGAGCTACGCCTAATTCTTGCCAGATCTTCTTACTGCTTCTGGAACGATGGCGTCCTACTATTTTCAATGTGCCTTGCAGCCCAAAACGGATTGTCACATTTTCATGCGAAAGTGGTGGCCGTATTTGCCCCTCTCCTTCCATAACTTGTAATACTCCTAAGGATTCAGGTAACTCAAAAACCTCAGGAAAAGCCCATTCAAACTGTTTATTTAATAGACTATTAATGCGCTTAACAACCCACAATGCGCCTTGATAACGACGAATTTCAAATTGCCCTAAGCGGCAAATAGGGTCTGCATCATGCCGAGCTAACGCGACTTCTTGCCAAATACGTTCCAATTGGTTAAATGGCGGCATTGGCAATTGGTGCAAACCAACCCAACGACGAATTAACGCATTACGTTTGGAAGATGAACACCCTTGCAAATCATCTATAAATAGGCCCCCTCGGTAATCCATCATACCTTCAAGGGTATCTTTTAATAACTCATCGAGTAATGATTCTTGCTCAGCACATAGCGCTGCACTGCGCGCGACAGCATGAGAAAAATGTGGCCAGCGCTCAGCCAAAGTTGGCATAATATGAAGACGTAAAAAATTTCTATCGTAACGGTCATCTTGGTTACTATCGTCCTCAACCCACGACAATTGTTGCTCTTGCATATAAGCTTCTAGCGCTATACGGGGTGTTGAAAGTAATGGGCGTAATAGCCATGTTGAACCGCAACACGCTGAAAAACTCAATAATTCAGGCATTGAAGACAACCCTGCTGGCCCACTACCACGCTTTAACGCTAACATGAAAGTTTCTGCTTGGTCATCAAGATGTTGAGCCGTAACTAATACCTCGCCTTCTTGTAATTCTTCTCGGTAAGCCTGATAACGAGCTTCTCGTGCTGCTGCTTCAATACCTTTTTGGCTTGAATCAACCACGACATGTCGGCAAATAAAAGGAATGTCCCATTGTGAACATAATTGAGCACAATGCTGCTCCCATTCGTTTGCTTTTCTATTCAAGCCATGATGAATATGAATAGCACGAATTTCTAGTGAAGGAAGCCGTTGTTGCCGAATAAGATAAAGTGCATGTAATAAAACCGTAGAGTCAATACCACCACTGAATCCCACTAGAATTTTTTGAATACCACTTATTTTATTAAGAACTTGTTCAACAATTACTTGCGAATGCTGCGCCATTTATTCGCCCTTCTTACGACTTCTGGCTTTGGCTTTTTGCGCCAACACACAGAACACCAGAAATAATTACCAGTAATACCCCAATTGCATACGCAATTTAAAAAACATCATTTAAGATTAACACTAACCAGAGTACCGATAATACGGGAGATAAAAATACCACAGAAGCTATTTTCGCTGAATGACCTGTATTCATCGCCTTAAACCACAAAATATAAGACACCCCATTGATTAAAATGCCATTAACCAATGTTGGCCAAAAAGCTGCTTTTGAAGGTAACTGCATTTCACTAAATAGTATCAGTAAGGCAAAAGAAGTTAGCGTTGAAAAAATAAATAACCACACAGTACTAATATAGAGGTCTATCGAATATTGGCGAGAAAAAACTGACATTAGTGCAAAGCAAAATGCACCACTAAAAACCAGTAATAACGCTGTTGGGTTTTCAACATGTAGCTGTGTAATTTGCCCTTTAGTAAAAGTAATAACCACCG
The DNA here is from genome assembly GCF_033681625.1 of Providencia sp. PROV109. Taxonomy (NCBI): domain Bacteria; kingdom Pseudomonadati; phylum Pseudomonadota; class Gammaproteobacteria; order Enterobacterales; family Morganellaceae; genus Providencia; species Providencia sp. PROV109. The sequence goes on along the minus strand of NZ_CP096320.1, from coordinate 1,335,828 downwards.
CAATAAAACCAACTATGATGCCAATTATTTGTCTTCCAGCTAATTTATCTTTTAGCAATACTACTGATAACAAGATAATAACTAATGGCCAGCTATATTGAATGACCAATACGGCGATACCATTTTCAATGGAATATCCGTAATACAGTAACAAGTAGAATAAACAATCAAGAAAACCAAGAACAAAGACTTTGATTAGTACATCTCTTGGCAAGATAAACAGTTTTGTCAGCCGATACCCAGAAGCAAGTGCAACAATAATTACAGATATCGCTGAAATTAAGTTTGACCAAAAAAGGAATTGGAAGCTATCCATACCTTCTTGCCCAAAACGAGAGACAATAGGAATAAAGCTCCATATCAATACGCAAGTAAAAGCATATAGCAAATAATTATATTGTCGCACCCTAGTTCCTATCTATTATTATTTTCAGCAGATGAATAATTTAAATCAAAACACTCTGTTATCATTAAAAATGACTAGCTTAAAAATAAAAAAACGGGAGCTGGCAAAAAGCAAACTCCCGTTTTTATTAACGATTAGCGGTTAATAATTAGCAATAACCATAGTCCATCAGACGCTGATAGCGGCGGTTTTTCAACGCTTCGGCATCTAATGCATCTAATTCGTTTAAGTCCTCATTCAGGCGTGCTTTTAGCTGTTCCGCAATTTCATCATAATTACGATGTGCACCGCCTAATGGCTCAGGAATAACATTATCAATTAATTTCAGTTCTTTAAGACGTGGAGCAGTAATCCCCATCGCCTCTGCTGCTAGTGGTGCTTTATCTGCACTTTTCCATAGAATGGAAGCGCAGCCTTCTGGTGAAATAACAGAATAAGTACTGTATTGCAGCATATTGACTTTATCACCAACACCGATGGCAAGAGCACCACCAGAGCCACCTTCACCAATAACAGTACAAATGACTGGGACAGATAAACGTGACATTTCACGTAAATTACGTGCGATAGCCTCTGACTGACCACGCTCTTCAGCACCAACGCCCGGATAAGCCCCAGGAGTATCAATAAAGGTAATAATAGGCAAGTTAAAACGCTCAGCCAGTTCCATCAGACGCAATGCCTTACGGTAACCTTCTGGGGCTGGCATACCAAAATTACGACGGATTTTTTCTTTTGTCTCACGCCCTTTCTGATGCCCAATAATCATAACTGGGCGACCATCTAAACGCGCCATTCCACCCACAATGGCTTTATCATCTGCATAAGCACGATCACCTGCTAATTCTTGGAAATCAGTAAAAATGCGAGAAATATAATCCAATGTATATGGACGACGTGGATGACGAGCGAGTTTAGCGATTTGCCAAGCTCCTAGATCAGAGAAAATTTTACGTGTCAGTTCAACACTTTTTTCACGTAAACGAGCAACCTCTTCATCTAGGTTGACTTCTAAGTTGTTATCTTGACGGCTAACCGCTGTTAGAGAATCAATTTTCGCCTCTAATTCCGCGATTGGCTGTTCAAAATCAAGAAAATCCAGACTCATAATATTCCTATTTTAGTCAAATTCTAATTCTACCTGCTCACTACCCAGCAGAGTTCGAAGATCGTTCAGAAGGGGATCCACTGGCGTCACACGCCAAACAACACCAAATTTAAGCTTGGCTCTGGCATCATCCTTCTGGTAATACAGATGAACCGGGATCGTTCCTGAACGATGAGGTTCAAGAGTACTGCGAAGCCGGTTCAGCAATTGATCGTTAATTTGTTTATCTGACAGTGAAATTGCAAGTCCTCGTGCATATTTCTCCCTTGCTTCACTAATATCCATTAACTCACGCACTGTCATTTTATTACCACCATTGAAATCATCAAAGCTGACCTGACCGGTGGCTATCAGGATATTGTCTTTTTCCAACATATGTTGGTATTTATCGAGTGCATCTGAAAATAACATAATATCCAGACGACCGGAACGATCATCAAGCGTACAAATACCTATTCTATTTCCACGCTTGGTTGTAATGACTTTAGCTGAAAGTACTAAACCTACCACAGTTGTCACTTGACCACGAGGGGTGGGGTTCACATCTTTTAATCTAAGCCCATTAGTATAGCGCTCTATTTCGCTCAAGTATCGCGTTATTGGATGCCCTGTTAAATATAAACCAAGCGTTTCGCGTTCACCATCCAATACCACCTGCTCTGGCCATTTAGGCACACTGGCGTATGAACTTTCAACTTGTTCAGGTGCTTCCGCTAATACACCAAACATATCTGCTTGGCCTATTGCCTCTGCTTTAGCGTGTTGGTCAGCCGCTTTTAATGCATCTTCAAGGGAAGACATCAATGCCGCACGGTGAGGGCCTAATCGGTCAAATGCCCCTGCCATGATAAGCTTTTCCATCACACGACGATTAATTTTTTTAATATCGACTCGCGCACAAAGGTCAAAAATCTCTTTAAATATCCCGCCTTGTTGACGCGCTTCAACAATCGCCTCAATCGGGCCTTCACCGACCCCTTTAATTGCACCAATACCGTAAACTATCTCACCTTCATCATTCACATGGAAGTGATAAAGCCCACTATTGATATCTGGTGGCAATACTTTTAAGCCCATTCGCCAACATTCATCAACTAAACCGACCACTTTTTCCGTGTTGTCCATATCAGCGGTCATTACAGCAGCCATAAATTCAGCGGGATAGTGAGCTTTTAACCATAATGTTTGATAAGAAACTAAAGCATAAGCTGCTGAGTGCGATTTATTAAACCCATAACCGGCAAATTTCTCTACCAAGTCAAAGATTCTCATTGATAACTCGCCGTCTACCCCGTTTTTGATTGCTCCTTCTTCAAAAACAGAACGCTGCTTCGCCATTTCTTCAGGTTTCTTTTTCCCCATCGCACGACGCAGCATATCTGCACCGCCAAGCGTGTAACCGGCTAAAACCTGAGCAATTTGCATAACCTGTTCTTGGTATAAAATAATACCATATGTGGGCTCTAGAACAGGTTTTAATGATTCATGTTGCCATTGTACATCTGGATACGAAATTTCTTCACCACCATGCTTACGGTCAATAAAGTTATCTACCATGCCTGATTGTAATGGCCCGGGGCGGAATAATGCTACCAGAGCGATCATATCCTCAAAGCAGTCGGGACGTAATCGCTTAATTAAGTCCTTCATTCCACGGGATTCCAACTGGAATACTGCCGTGGTTTCTGAGCGCTGCAGCATATCAAAGCTTTTTTGATCGTGCAGCGGAATCGCCGCAATATCAACCGGCTCTAAGTTTTTCTTAGCACGGCGCGCGTTGATCATTTCCAACGCCCAGTTAATGATCGTCAACGTCCGTAAGCCGAGGAAGTCAAACTTCACTAGCCCTGCATATTCGACATCGTTTTTATCGAATTGCGTGACGGGGTTATTACCTTCCGCATCACAATACAGTGGCGCAAAGTCAGTAATTTTAGTTGGAGCGATAACCACCCCACCCGCATGTTTACCGGCATTTCGAGTGACCCCTTCGAGTTTACGCGCCATATCGATAAGCGCTTTAACCTCTTCATCAGCTTCATAAATTTCAGGGAGCTGTGGCTCTGCTTCGAATGCTTTTTCTAGTGTCATACCGGGATCTGGCGGCACTAATTTAGAAATTCTATCAACAAAACCATATGGGTGCCCAAGTACACGCCCCACGTCGCGGATAACCGCTTTTGCCGCCATCGTACCAAAGGTAATGATTTGTGAAACGGCATCACGCCCATACATTTGGGCTACGTGATCAATGACTTGGTCGCGTTTTTCCATGCAGAAATCGACGTCAAAGTCAGGCATCGAAACACGCTCAGGGTTCAAGAAACGCTCAAATAGTAAATCGAACTCCAACGGGTCAAGGTCAGTAATTTTGAGTGCGTAGGCAACAAGGGAACCTGCCCCCGAACCTCGTCCAGGCCCAACGGGTACGCCGTTATCCTTCGACCATTGGATAAACTCCATAACTATCAAGAAGTAGCCAGGGAAACCCATTTGGTTGATTACGTTGAGTTCGATATCTAAACGTTCATCATACTCAGGACGTCTTTCTGCCCTGATTTTTTCATCAGGAAACAGAAATTCTAAACGCTCTTCGAGCCCTTCTTTAGAGCGCATAACTAAAAAGTCTTCTGTTTTCATATCCCCTGTTGGGAATTGAGGTAAGAAGTATTCACCTAAACGGATCGTCACATTACAACGCTTAGCAATCTCTACACTGTTTTCTAGCGCTTCAGGGATGTCAGCAAACAGCTCACACATCTCTTCTTCGGAACGTAAATATTGCTGAGGGCTATAATTTTTAGGCCTTTTTGGATCTGCTAATGTAAAACCATCATGGATAGCAACACGTATTTCATGAGCGTCAAAATCACTACTTTCAATGAAACAAACATCATTCGTTGCAACGACAGGTAGGCCTTTTTTAGTCGCTAACTCGACAGCCGCATGTAGATAACTTTCTTCATCAGGCCGGCCTGTTCTGACTAACTCTAAATAGTAGCTATCTGGGAAATGAGTTTCATAGAATGCAAGGCACTCATCCACTAAGGATTGGTTTCCCCTTAATAGAAATTGCCCGACATCCCCTTTACGGCCACCGGACAGTAGAATCAAGCCGTCTTTGTGCTTGGCCAACCATTCACGTTTTATCGTTGGCCCAACCGCACCATAGCCCTTTTGGTATGCTTCAGAAATTAGTAAGGTAAGGTTTTGATAGCCTTCATTATTACGTGCTAAAACAGTTAGGTGAGATATTTCATCACCTAATAATTCACTTTCCACATAAAAATCAGCGCCAATAATGGGTTTGATCCCTGCACCATGCGCTGCACCATAAAACCGGACTAACCCGCAAAGGTTAGTAAAATCGGTGATCGCGAATGCAGGCATACCCATTGAAGCCACTTTTTTAACCAGTGGCCCTGTTTTGGCTAGCCCATCAATCATGGAATAGTCACTGTGAACACGTAAATGAATAAAACGAGGTGATGCCATCGACCTAATACCTACTTATTGCTGTCTAAAGCTCTTCTCACAGGAGCAAAGCTTTTACGATGGAATTCGGTTGCACCATACTGCGCCAATTTTTCTAAATGATACGCGGTTGGGTAGCCTTTATGCTTCGCAAAACCATATTCAGGAAAAGCTTTGTCCAACTCAACCATTTCCCTATCCCTAATCACTTTAGCTAAAATGGATGCTGCGCTAATTTCTTGTACTAGGCTGTCGCCCTTAATTACTGCTTGTGAAGGCATTGGCAATTCAGGACAACGGTTACCATCAATTAAAACATACTCAGGAATAATGGATAAACCGGCAACAGCGCGCTGCATAGCTAACATAGTTGCATGTAATATATTTATATTATCAATTTCTTCTGGTTCTGCGCGACCAATACACCAACACAATGCTTTTTCTTGAATTTCATCAAATAATTTCTCACGTTTTTTTTCGGTGAGTTTTTTTGAGTCTGCCAACCCTATAATAGGGTTATTGGGATCAAGAATCACCGCTGCTGTCACTACAGCTCCGACTAATGGGCCTCGACCCACTTCGTCAACACCCGCGATTAAATTTGCTTTTGGATAGATAAATTCCATTAATTTTTGACCATATCTAATACAGCTTCAGCAGCTTGTTTATCTGCGTCACAACGAATAAGCTGATGTAATTGTAAAAAAGTTTCTTTCAGGTTTTCAACCGGCTCGCCACCCTCTAGGAGTGGAAGCAACTGCTGTGCGAGTTTATCAGGCTGGCAATCCTCTTGTAGTAACTCTTTGACAATCTCTTTTCCTGCTAACAAATTAGGCAAAGAAACATACGGCGTTTTCACTAACCGTTTTGCCAACCAGAAGGTGAAAGGTTTCATACGATACCCCACCACCATTGGGCATTTTGTTAGCATACATTCAAGTGCTGCCGTTCCTGATGCTAATAAAGTCGCATCTGCTGCAATCATTGCATCACGAGCTTGGCCATCTAAAGTATGAATTTGCAGTTCAGGCGTAGTATTTTGCTTTATCTCATCAAACTGCTGGCGGCGTTTTTCATTCACCAACGGCACCACAATATGTAAATCCGGGATATTACGCTGTAATATTTTCGCTGTATTGAGAAAATCTGCGCTTAGCATTTCGACTTCTGAATGACGACTTCCTGGCAGTAAGGCTAAACATTTAACATGCTCAGGAATATTCAGCCGATGTCGAGCGGCTTGTTTATCAGGGTGTAATGGAATGGCATCCGCCATTGTGTGCCCGATAAAACGGCAAGGAACATTAAAACGATCATAAAAGGCTTTTTCAAAAGGTAAGAAAGCTAATACTAAATTCGTTGAACGACCGATTTTAAATACCCGTTTTTGACGCCATGCCCAAACTGATGGGCTAACATAATGAATGGTTTTAATCCCTTTCGATTTTAAGCGCCCCTCAAGGGTAATATTAAAATCAGGGGCATCAATTCCAACAAAAACATCTGGCTGTAATTCGGTAAAACGCTGGGTTAGATCCTTACGGATGGATAATAACCGAGGTAGGCGGCCGAGGACTTCAACGATACCCATGACGGCAAGCTCTTCCATTTCATACCAAGCTTCACAACCTTCGGCTTGCATTAAAGGACCAGCAACACCAACAAAGCGAGCATCTGGTATTTGCTCTTTAAGTGCACGGATAAGCCCTGCACCGAGAATATCACCAGATGTTTCTCCGGCAACAAGGCCAATAGTAAGTGGGCGGCTATTATTCACCGAAATTCGCTCCTTATTAAAGGCCTCGATTCATTAATACTAGATTAACGAATAATACCACGTTTAGACTGCGCTGAATCCTCTAAGAAATCACTAAACACTTTAACGTGCTCATTCGCTTTTGCCGCTTCTGCGATTTCTTCACGAGCTTCTTCTAACGATTTACCTGAACGATATAACACCTTGTATGCATTACGAATAGCATGTAGTGATTCTTTTTCAAAACCACGGCGTTTTAGACCTTCAAGATTTAAACCAAATGGTGTCGCGTGGTTACCTTGTGCAATGACATAAGGCGGCACATCTTGTGCAACACCAGAGCAGCCACCAACCATAACATGAGCACCAATTTTACAAAACTGGTGAACTGCGGTCATCCCACCAATAATGGCATAATCACCAAGTGTTACATGACCACCTAGAGTACCGTTATTTGCAATAATACAACGGTTTCCAATGATACAATCATGAGCAATATGCACATTCACCATCAGTAAGTTATCATTGCCCACTTTTGTCAGGCCAACATCTTGAACAGTACCACGGTGAATGGTTACGCTTTCACGAATACGGTTTCTGTCCCCGATTTCAACTCGCGTTGGTTCGCCTTGGTATTTAAGATCTTGATTAATCTCACCAATGGAAGCGAACTGGAAAATCACATTGTCACGACCAATTTTTGTATGGCCATTAACGACAACATGAGATTTCAGTTCAGTGCCTTCACCAATTTCAACATTCGCGCCAATATAACAAAAAGGGCCAATATGAACATTGGCACCGATGATAGCTCCATCTTCTACGATAGAGGATGGATGAATATAGGCTGTTTTATCAATCATATCAGACCTCACGACGACGGGCGCACATCATTTCTGCTTCGCAGGCCACTTCTCCATCAACTTTAGCAACACCTTTAAAACGTGCAACTCCGCGACGTTCTTTGATAAATTCTACTTCTAAGACCATTTGGTCTCCTGGTAGAACGGGACGTTTAAAACGCGCATTGTCTATCGCTGCAAAATAGTACAACTCACCCGGCTCTAATTTTCCAACGCTTTTAAACGCAAGAATTCCTGTCGCTTGCGCCATGGCTTCTAAAATCAATACACCAGGGAAAATAGGTTTACTAGGGAAGTGTCCTTGGAAAAATGGCTCGTTAAATGACACATTTTTCACTGCACGTAATGATTTGCCTTTTTCAAAATCCAATACACGGTCAACCAGAAGGAATGGGTAACGGTGCGGAAGCAGTTCTAAGATTTCTTCTATATTCAGAGTATGATTATCACTCATCGAAATACTCTTCCTGTCTATTAATACGGTTTAATTAATGAATCGGCCTGCTTTAACCTTAAATTAGGTTAACTGGCAGGCCGGAAAACGTAACTCAGATAACTATTTTAGCCTGAATTACAAAATGATTACTGTTTTTTTTGATTTTGGCTATCTAATTCACGCTCAACATGTTTCAGTCGCTTATTTATCTCATTGATATTTAAGACTAAAGCAGCTGTTTTACGCCAAGTTTTATTAGGCTGTAAAGGAATCCCTGAAGAATATACTCCTGGTTCAGTGATAGGTCTCATGACCATCCCCATTCCTGTTACTGTGACCTTATCGCAAATTTCCATATGGCCATTGATGACACTGGCACCACCAATCATACAGTAACGGCCGATTTTTAAACTACCAGCCATGATAACACCACCAGCAACTGCGGTATTATCACCAATTATGACATTGTGTGCAATTTGGCACTGGTTATCGATAATAACCCCATTGCCAATTACTGTGTTATCTAAAGCACCTCGGTCAATGGTTGTACTCGCACCGATCTCAACACGATCGCCGATGATCACTGTGCCTAATTGAGGAATTTTGATCCAATTACCACGATCATTCGCATAGCCGAAACCATCAGAGCCAATGACTGTGCCAGATTGAACTAAACAGTGTTCGCCAATCTCAACATTGTGGTATACGCTGACATTCGCCCACAAACGGGTTCCTGTACCAATACGCGTATTTTTGCCCACAAAACAACCTGCGCCAATCACCACATTATCGCCAAGCTCAACACCACTTTCGATAACGGCATTTGCGCCAATTGCGACATTCTTACCAAGTTTTGCATCATCAGCAATTACCGCTGATGCATGGATATCTTCAGCTGGGCTTGGCGTTGTATCCATAATTTGAGCCATGCGTGCATAAGCAAGGTATGGGTTATCCACTACCAGAGCAGCCACTTTGCATGCTTCAAGATCTTTTGCTGTGAGAACCACCGCTGCAGCTTGGCAATCTGCCAATTTGTCACTATAACGGCTGTCAGATAGAAAAGTAATCTGTTGATTATTCGCTGAATGCATTGGAGCAATACCGGTGATGGTAATATCACCATCACCGTGTAATTGCGCATTCAACTGCTGAGCAAGGTCAGCCAATCGAATTGAAGACATCTATTATTTAACCTGTTTTTGAACCTGACTTGTAATGTCAACGCTATCTTTTGCATAAGCAACTGCATTTGCATCGATAACGACATCATAGCCTTCTTTAGCTGCAACAACCTTAATAGAGTTCTGAATACGAGTTAAAATTTTAGTACGCTCTTCGCCTTGGCGACGGCGGTTGTCTTCTTCAAATTTTTGAGCTTTTTCAGCGAATTGATCACGTTTAGTCATGAGTTCAGATTCAAGCTTTTCGCGCTCACTTTGTTTCATTGTTGCACCATCACGACGCAATTTTTCAACACGAGTTTGCAAATCTTTTTCTAGATTTTGTAACTCAGTCGCACGACTTTTGAATTCACTTTCAAGCTGTTTAGCAACGGCTTCACGCGCTGGCATATTTTGGAAAATTTCACCAACATTGACGATAGCGATTTTCTCAGCATAAGCCCCCGCAGACATTGCTAAAGCAATACTCACACCCGCTGCACACAACAATTTTTTCACACTAAACTCCTTAACCCATACGTATGGCTGGAAATTTTGGTTGCTCCCACAAAAACATGGGAGCCTTCATAGATAGAAACTGGAATAGATTACCACGTTCTACCAATATTAAATTGGAACTGTTCTGATTTATCCCCTTCGTAGTCCTTAATCGGCTGCGCATAAGAGAAGACCAGTGGTCCAAGTGGAGACATCCATTGTAAAGCCACACCCGCAGAAGCTCGGATATTGCTTGCCTTACCATAGTCAGGCATACCTTCGCGCCAAGCCGCAGGAATACTGTTCCAATTAGTGTCCCATACCGTACCTGCATCAACAAAGAGAGAGGTACGAACGGAGTTCGAATACTTCTCGTCAATAAATGGAGTCGGAGTGATTAACTCAAATGATGCCGCGTACATCGCATTACCACCGACCGCATCACTTGATGGGCTTCCAGGCTCTGGGCCATCTTTTCCATTAATTTTCTTCAAATAAACCGCTTTTGGACCGATATTATTCGAACGGAAACCACGAATAGTGCTTGAACCACCCGCATAGAAGTTTTCATAGAATGGCATTTGCTTACTGCCAATACCATCACCATAACCTGCTTGTGCACGCCCCAGAACTACCCAAGTTTCGTCTTCGTCCAGTGGATAATACTGCGCTGTATCAAAGCGTAGTTTATAGTATTCGTTATCAGAACCAGGAATTGTCACTTTACCCGATACGTTCGTTTTATTACCCGATGTCGGGAAGAAACCACGATTTAACGAGTTATAAGTCCAACCTAAGTTAAGTGTGAAGTCATCCGCATCAAAGCTTTCTTTATTACGTCCGTTCTCTGTAACTGGTGGATTTTTACCCATAGAATCAAGGTAATCCCACATAGCAGCTTGAGCACGCATATCCGAAAGTCGGTTATGAACATAACCCGCACCGACGCGGAAAGAGTTATTTTCATTAAATGGGAAGCTTAAGAAACTGTCTAGGCCATACGTTTTGTTGTTATAGCCTGATAGATCCGCATCTTTCGCACTAAAGTCGTTATAGAAAATACGACCGCCTAAGCTCACACCATTAACGGTGAAGTACGGGTCAGTAAATGAGAATTCAACGTTAGTTGAGTAGTCATTTTTACTTGCGTTAATACCAACTGCGTTACCTGTACCTAACCAGTTATCTTGTGTAACCCCAACTTGGAAGCTCACACCACTTTCAGTACCAAAACCGATACCAAAGTTCATTGAACCAGTATTACGCTCTTTAACCTTGTAGATAACATCTACTTGGTCGGGGCTACCAGGTACACGTTGAGTCTCTACATCAACAGTTTCGAAATAACCTGTACGATTCAGACGTTCTTTACCTAGTTCAACTAAATCATTTCCGAGCCATGCACCTTCCATTTGGCGCATTTCACGACGTAAAACAGTATCTTTACTGGTGTCATTGCCTTGGAAACGAATCTCACGCACATAGAAACGGTTACCTGCATCAATGTTTAAGTGCAATTTAACTGTTTTATCTGCATCGTTGATTTCAGGTTGTGTCATTACTCGAGGATATGCATAACCATAGCGGCCAAACATATCTTTGATTTTGTTTTCCATACTTGTCACTTGAGCACCGTTATATAATTCTCCCGGTGTAATAGTGATAAGCTCTTGAATTTCAGTTAAATGATCAGCCGTATTACCATTAACTTCGACACCCGATATTTTATATTGGTCGCCTTCAGTAATGTTAATAGTAATATAAATACCTTTTTTGTCTGGGGTCAGACTGACTTGCGTGGAGTCTATATTAAAACGCGCATAACCACGATCAAGATAAAAACTGCGCAGAGTTTCTAAGTCACCCGCCAGTTTTTGCTTCTGATATTTCTGGTCAGCAGCGAGGTTCCACCAAGGAACATCATCACGCAATTGCAGCTTATTAACTAATTCTGCTGTAGTGTAATTTTTATTACCTACAATATTAATTTGCTGAATTTGAGCTGAAACACCTTCAGAGAAAACAAATTTTAAATCCACACGGTTACGTGGCAAAGGCGTTACAACAGCTTTTACTGTTGCATTATATTTACCAACGCTATAGTAAAAGTCTTCTAAACCTTTTTCGATATTTGCAATTGTCGTGCGGTCGAGTGCCTCACCAACGCGGATATTTGAAGCTTCCAAGTTCTGCTTGAGCATATCATCTTTAACAGACTTATTGCCTGTAAAGGTGATACTTGCAATCGTTGGCCGCTCTTTAACTTGAACGATCAGCGTGTTTCCATCACGCAGGACCCTAACATCTTCGAAGTTACCGGTTGAAAATAGGGAACGAATCGAACGGCTGATATCATCGTTATCAACTGAATCGCCAACCCTAACTGGCATGTTCAATAATGCTGCACCAACGGCGACGCGTTGTAGACCTTCGAAACGAATGTCTTTAACTACGAATCCGTCTGAACCGTATGCAGTGGCGCTGCCGAAAAGCAGCGACGCTATGAGCAACTTTTTCATCGCCATCGTTGTTATGCGTATTCCTTACTGGTCCCCAGCTTACAAAAATTAGAAGCGAGAGAAATCATTAAAAAGTGCAAGTCCCATTAACAGAATCAATGCCATTGCACCTATCCGAAAACTAAAGTCTTGTACTCGCTCAGACACCGGACTTCCTTTAATTTTTTCAATTAATAAGAAGAGCAAGTGCCCCCCATCTAAAACAGGCAATGGAAACAGATTGATGATACCTAAATTGACGCTAATAAGCGCAATAAACATCAAATAATATACCAAGCCTGACTCGGCGGATACCCCCGCACCTTTAGCGATAGATATCGGACCGCTTAAGTTATTGAGTTTGACATCCCCAACAACCAGTTTACCCATCATATTGACCGTCAACTTCATTAACTGCCACGTCTTATCACTGGCTTGGTAAAACGCAGAAAATGGCCCATATTGTTGCACCATCTTATATTCATCTGCTAACGGTAACACTGAAAGTTCTACGCCTGCAAACCCAATTTTCTCCCCACGCGGCCCATCTTGGCTATCAGGGGTCAACGTGAGTGAAATCAATTGCTGCGACCGTTGCACTTCAAGTTTTAACGAGACGCCCGGGTTATTACGAATAATTCGTGTAACGGGATCCCACAGGCCCAGAACTTCCCCGTTAACACTCACTATTCTGTCGCCTTTCTGCAAACCTGCTCGTTCACCAGCTAACCCTTGCGTTACTTTTTGGATAACAGGGTCAATTCTTGCAGAGACAGGCATTATACCTACCGACAAAATTGGATCTTGTTTCTCTGGATCAAACTGCCAAGTGGTTAAATCAACCGTTTTAGTAATCGGTTCATTATAACCACTGGGTAATACTTGCGCTGTCAGTTCACGGTCACCGATTTTACCGACCAATGCTAAACGAACTGAATTCCAATCAGGAGTTTCGATGCCATCAATAGATTTTAGTTCCATTTTTGGTTCAAAATTTGCAATTGCCGCAATAGAGCCTGGCTTTACGTCTTCAATGACAGGTTTCACAGAAGGAACACCAATCATAAAGACTATCCAATAGACAACAATTGCTAATAAAAAGTTCGCGATTGGCCCTGCACCAATAATGGCAGCTCGTTGACCGACAGTTTTATTGTTAAACGCTTGATGGCGACGTTCAGGAGAAACACTACCAACTCGCTCATCAAGCATTTTGACATAACCCCCTAACGGGATTATCGCCAAAACAAATTCGGTACCATTCTTATCGACTTTGCGCCATAAGGTTTTGCCGAACCCTATAGAAAAGCGCTCAACATAAACACCACAGCGGCGAGCAACCCAGTAATGGCCGAACTCGTGTACTGTAATTAGCACACCTATTGCGATAATAAAGGCAACTAAACTCCAAATAAATCCCATGTATCTTCCTAAAGACCAAAACCGTTAAAAATTAACAAATTTAGCCCAGCAAAAACTGGGATTGCTGCTGTTAGGCTATCAATACGATCCAAGATACCGCCATGCCCTGGAATTAAGTGGCTACTATCTTTAATACCTGATTGGCGCTTAAACATACTCTCAGTTAAATCACCAAACACAGATACTACAACAACAATAATTGAAGTCACTAGCAAATAATCAGGCATCACGGGGATTGGCGCAAAGGCGCTAAATAACCATGAAATAATCCCAGCAGTTATAAGGCCACCCACCAAGCCTTCCCATGTTTTACCAGGAGATACCTTCGGTGCCATTTTGTTGCGCCCGATAGTACGACCAAATGCATAGGCACCTGAATCAGCCCCCCAAACTAGCAACATGACATACAATAACCACCAAGCTCCAAAGAATGTATCACTTTGATAACCAACGGTTCTTAAAACCATCATTCCACAATAAAATGGGATAATCGTTAACACGCCAAATAATAAGCGAATAACAACTGATTTGCCCCAAGAAGCGGAGGCGGGATAGGTAACAACTAAAATAATCGCTATCCCCCACCAAATAAGGCCAGCCCATAAACCATACAAAATCATAGGCTCAGAGGAGAACTGATTTATATCGGAAATAGAAAATTGCATTGCAAGTAATATTGCAGCAAAAACAACCGCTAAGCCTATGCGCTTAGCTTGAGAGTGCCAGCCGACAAATTGTGCCCATTCCCAAGCACCTAAAGCACAAACCGCAATCACGATAAGCCCAAAATTCGCTGGGGAAAGTAAAAACAGCGCCGCAATAACAATCGGTATTAAAATTATCGCAGTAAGCAAACGATATTTCAGCACATCTTTCCCCTATTCTTTGCCCAGTTCATCATCTGATTCAGCTCCACCATAACGGCGCTCACGCTTACTAAAAGCATCAACTGCACTCTGAAACACCATTTCATCAAAATCTGGCCACAAAACGTTGGTGAAATAAAATTCCGCATATGCGACTTGCCATAATAGGAAGTTGCTTATGCGATGCTCCCCCCCAGTTCTTATGACTAAATCGACATTTTCTTGGTCATGCATACAAATATGGTTATCGATACTTTCTTCATTGATGTCATCAATAGAAAGCTCACCACTTTGTACCTTTGCAAATACTTGTTTTACACTGTTACTAATATCCCAGCGGCCACCATAGTTCGCTGCAATATTCAGTTTTAGCCCAGTGTTGTTTTGCGTTAATGCTTCTGCCTTATCAATTCTTTTTCTGAGGCGTTCACTAAAACGGCTAATATCACCAATGACTTTTAGTTTTACATTGTTTTTATGTAGGTTCTTAACTTCATTATCAAGAGCAAAAACAAATAGCTCCATGAGAGAACTGACTTCTTTCTCTGGCCTTCTCCAGTTTTCACTGCTAAAAGCATACAATGTGAGCGAACTAATCTTATTTTTTACCGCAAAGCGCACAGAATTACGGACAGATTCAACGCCTGCCTTATGACCTGTAATTCTGAGCTTCCCTCTTTGTTTAGCCCATCGGCCATTACCATCCATAATGATAGCAACATGCTTAGGCATCATTGAATCAGAGAGATTTTCACCACTAGAGTTCATTAAATATTAATCCTTGTGAGTACCACTTTGAGTATACAGACCAATAATAACTACTATTATTGAATTTGCTGATAAGACACATCCTTAAATCTCTAAGAGGTACTATGTTATTTTTCTTTTTTTAAACACATCACATATTAAAGAGTTATTATGGCTATCAGCAACTAAATAAAACACATACCAGCGTTAAATTGTCTGAGCGATTATTTTTTCTGCATTTTTACGCGCTCGTTCGTCGATTTCTAAGACCTCTTCAATCGAAACAGGTTCAGAAAAAACTTGGCTATCTAATACATTGCGATTAATTTTTGCTATATCCGTAAAGCGTATTTTGCCTTCGAGAAAAGCAGCAACTGTCATTTCATTCGCACCATTAAGTGCCGTCGTAGCGGCTTGCCCTTGGTGGCAGGCATCGATTGCGAGCTTCAAGCAAGGATAGCGTTGATAGTCAGGCTGAACAAATGTTAATGATGAAAGTGTTGCAAAATCAAGAGGTTTCGCACCAGACATGATACGCTTAGGATAAGCCATACTGTATGAAATTGGAGTGCGCATATCAGGTGTGCCCAGTTGTGCTATCACGCTGCCATCTTTATACCGAACCATGGAATGAATAACAGATTGAGGATGGATAATCACTTCCATTTGCTCGGCGCTCGCATTAAAAAAATAGCAAGCCTCGATATATTCTAGCCCCTTATTCATCATTGTCGCTGAATCGACTGATATTTTTCGCCCCATCGACCAATTTGGGTGGTTACATGCTTCATCAGGGGTCACATTATCAAGATGCGATAACGGTGTATCCCTAAATGGCCCACCTGATCCGGTTAAAACAATACTTGAGATACCGGAAGCTGATAAATCGGCAAAACCTAAATTCAGTTGAATAATTTCAGGTAAACTCTGGAAGATAGCATTGTGCTCGCTATCAATAGGAAATACTGTTGCATTGTGCTTACGAATCTCATTAAAGAATAAACGGCCACTAGTAATTAAAGACTCTTTATTCGCTAATAATATTCTTTTACCTTTGCGTATTGCCGCTAAAGTAGGAAGTAAACCGGCAACCCCAGTAATGGCTGACATAACTTGGTCAGCATCATCCAGACCAGCAAGGTCAATTGCAGCTTGTTTTCCTGACAAAACTTCAGTTTTACAATTATTCTCAGTTAAAATAGTTTTTAGCGCTTTTGCTGACGATTCATCCGCCATTGAGGCATATTTCGGATTAAACTCAAGGCACTGTTTCGCCATTTCAGTGACATTCTTTCCTGCTACTAGAGCAACGATTTGAAATTTTTCGGGATTTTGGCGAACAACAGAAAGTGTATTTGTACCAATTGAGCCTGTAGAACCTAGGATTGTCAGACATTTCATAGTGATTGAGTACTCTGTATTAATTCAATACTGAGATTATATCAGCTTAGAGGTTAGAAAGGATTTTTTAATAAGCTTGAAAAATAATAAAGCCACGCTAACGCACACTTTTACAGTTTGCATTGGTGGCTTTATTATTATGATGGATTAAAATTCCATCAACTCTGCTTCTTTTTGCGCTAATGCTTCATCAACTTTTTTGATGTAGCTATCAGTCAGCTTTTGGATATCATCTTGTGAACGACGCTCGTCATCTTCACTGATTTCTTTATCTTTCAGTAATGCTTTCACTTTGTCGTTAGCATCACGGCGAACGTTACGGACTGCGATACGGCCTTGCTCTGCATCACCACGAACCACTTTAATTAAGTCTTTACGACGCTCTTCCGTTAATGGAGGAAGTGGAACACGGATAACAGTACCCGCTGATGATGGGTTTAAGCCTAAATCAGATGCCATGATTGCTTTTTCAATCGCAGGTGACATGCTACGGTCAAAAACAGAAATAGCTAATGTGCGTGAATCTTCAACAGTGACGTTAGCTAATTGGCGCAAAGGTGTCGCTGAACCATAGTATTCAACAGTGATACCGTCTAATAGGCTTGGAGATGCACGGCCTGTGCGAACTTTACTAATTTGGCTTTTGAATGCTTCAAGGCTCTTTTCCATACGGTCTTGAGCATCTTTTTGGATTTCGTTAATCACGTTTTCAACCCTTAAGAACTGGTTATTAAAGGCCGCATGCGACCTCGCTTAAATTGTCTGAATTTATATTAGATAATACATTTAAACTCAGGTCATGTCTCTGAGTATTAATTGTGAGAAATCAGAGTTCCTTCATTTTCGCCCATAACAACGCGACGTAAAGCGCCCGGTTTATTCATATTGAATACGCGAATCGGTAAGTTATGGTCACGTGCTAATGTGAATGCCGCTAAATCCATCACTTTAAGTTCACGTTCCAAAACCTCTTGGTAACTCAGATTTTCATAAAGGACTGCGTCTGGGTCTTTAGCAGGGTCTGCTGAATACACACCATCAACTTTTGTCGCTTTTAACACGACATCCGCTTCAATTTCAATACCACGTAGGCATGCAGCGGAGTCTGTTGTAAAGAATGGGTTGCCTGTTCCTGCAGAAAAAATAACAACACGGCCGTGACGTAACAAGCTAATGGCCTCTGCCCAGCTATAGTTATCACAGACACCGTTAAGTGGGATCGCAGACATCAGTCTTGCATTCACATAGGCGCGATGTAATGCATCACGCATTGCGAGTCCGTTCATCACAGTTGCTAGCATCCCCATGTGGTCTCCGACAACACGGTTCATTCCAGCTTGTGCCAAACCAGCACCACGAAACAGGTTACCACCGCCAATAACCACACCGACCTGTATACCCAGTTCTATGAGTTCTTTAATTTCCTGAGCCATACGATCTAAAACGCTAGCATCGATACCAAAACCTTCTGCCCCTTGCAAGGCTTCGCCACTTAATTTAAGCAGAATACGCTGATAAACGGGTTTTGCATTGGTTGCCATGGTGTTCTGTCCTAACAGATATTTATTGGGGTAACACACGTAGAATTACAGTGTTCTACGTACCTAAATTTTGAATTAGTTTAAATATAATTTTTTTATACACAAGAATTCTAGCGCAATGCCTATGACGCTAACATCGCAGGGAATATACGTATATAAAACAGAGCCGCCAATTGGCGGCCCTTAGTTGATTACTTGCTCATTGCAGCAACTTCTGCTGCAAAGTCAGTTTCAACTTTCTCGATACCTTCACCTACTTCGAAACGAAGGAAACCAGAAACAGTAGCACCTTTCTCTTTCAGTAAGTCACCAACAGATTTGCTTGGGTCCATTACGAAAGGCTGGCCAGTCAGAGAGATTTCGCCAGTGAATTTGTTCATGCGACCGATAACCATTTTTTCAGCGATTTCGCGTGGTTTGCCAGATTGCATTGCGATGTCTAACTGGATTTGGTGCTCATGAGCAACAACATCAGCAGGAACATCATCTGGAGTCACATATTCAGGTTTGCTTGCAGCGATATGCATAGCGATGTGTTTCAGTAATTCTTCGTCAGCGCCTTCAGCCGCAACTAAAACACCAATACGAGCACCGTGCAGGTAGCTACCTACTTGTGCGCCTTCCAGGATAGCAACACGACGAATATTGATGTTTTCACCAATTTTCGCAACTAATGTTGTACGAGCTTCTTCGAATTTTGCTTTCAGCGCATCGATGTCAGCATTTTTGTCAGCAACAACAGAAGCCAAAACTTCTTTACCGAATGCTAAGAAGCCTGCGTCTTTAGCAACGAAGTCAGTTTCACAGTTCAGCTCAACCAGAGCACCTGTTTTACCACCGTTGAAAACTTCAGTCAGGATAACACCTTCAGCTGCAACGCGACCTGCTTTTTTAGCCGCTTTTGCTTGACCTGATTTACGCATGTTATCAATCGCTAATTCGATGTCGCCATTAGCTTCAACGAGTGCTTTTTTACATTCCATCATACCTGCGCCAGTACGTTCGCGCAGTTCTTTTACCAATGCAGCGGTAATTCCAGACATGTGATTTATTCCTCGATATTCCCCGTGGGAGTCTTCCCCACGTGGATAGTTCTGATTCATATATAAAAGGGGCCTAAATCAGGCCCCTTCTAACATATAGCAGTACCTGTATAGCAATACCTAAATAAGGGTTTGGGCCTTATTACTCAGCTTCTACTAAGCTTTCTTCTGCTTGAACAGCCAGATCTTGTGAACGACCTTCACGAACGGTGCTTGCTACAGCGCCCAGATACAGTTTGATTGCACGGATTGCATCATCGTTACCAGGGATAACGAAGTCGATACCGTCTGGATCAGAGTTAGTATCAACGATAGCAAATACTGGGATACCCAGGTTGTTTGCTTCTTTAATAGCAATGTGTTCGTGGTCTGCATCGATAACGAACAGAGCGTCAGGTAAACCGCCCATATCTTTGATACCGCCTAAGCTGTTTTCTAACTTACCAAGTTCACGAGTACGCATCAGCGCTTCTTTCTTAGTCAGTTTGTCGAAAGTACCGTCTTGTGATTGAACTTCTAAATCTTTCAGACGTTTGATTGACTGACGAACGGTTTTCCAGTTAGTCAACATTCCGCCTAACCAGCGGTGGTTAACGAAATACTGATCACAGCTGTTAGCAGCTTCTTGAACGGCTTCGCTTGCAGCACGTTTAGTACCGACAAACAGAATTTTGCCTTTACGAGAAGCAATTTTAGTCAACTCAGCCAGAGCTTCGTTGAACATTGGAACAGTTTTTTCCAGGTTGATGATATGAACTTTGTTACGCGCACCGAAAATGAAAGGTTTCATTTTTGGGTTCCAGTAACGAGTCTGGTGACCAAAGTGTACGCCTGCTTGTAACATATCGCGCATGGAAACAGTTGCCATTTAATACCTCTGTATTTAAGTAATTGGGGTTATGCCTCCACAAATCCCATGCTACCGACTCCAAAGCTGCGTTAAAACGCATAAGAGCACCCCGGTGCACGTGTCGATTTGTGTGTGTTATTACACAATTGAGTTTTAAGTTTCGCACATCCAATATTTTATCAACGACTTTATCTTGATGCCATAAAATGACATTTCGATGATGGTGATAAGAAATAAATGGATTGCCGGCGCGCTTTATACCATAAAACCAACCTAGAAGCCAACTTTTGTTGCTTTTTTCGCTCACAAAAATGCCTAAAAGTGGTTTTGATTTAAAGCCATTGACCTGAGCAATATTTAACCATTGCTCAGGTCAATTATAGACGCTATTTGGCAAGATAAAAAAACCTTATTTTTGCAATATCGTCTAGATGGCCTTCGTTACTATTTTTTTGCATTTTGTGCTGTTAAAAGCTCAAAATGAACAAGCTCCACTCCTTTCCTTATCTACTATAAAGTGACTTCGACTTTCGAGTCCGCTCGATAGCTAGTTGGCAGAAAATGCGGTGGCTGTTACCATATATCTCATCGATGTAAAATGGGCTACCTATTTTCCCCCTCTTTTTTAACATGCCATCAAATTCAATGTTGGCATGAATGGACTAAATTCATGGCTATTATTATCAAAACTGAAGAAGATATTCAGAAAATGCGTGTTGCTGGCCGCTTAGCAGCAGAAGTGTTAGAAATGATTGCTCCGCACGTTGTGCCGGGTGTTAGTACGGGTGAATTGGATCGCCTATGTCATCAACATATTGTTGACGTACAGCAAGCTATCCCTGCGTGCCTGAATTATCACGGTTTTCCTAAATCTGTTTGTATTTCTGTCAATGATGTCATCTGCCACGGCATTCCTAGTGATGATAAAATCTTAAAAGATGGCGATATTGTTAATATTGACGTCACCGTTATTAAAGATGGTTTCCATGGCGATACCTCCAAAATGTTTATTGTTGGTAAACCAACTATTCAAGGTGAGCGCCTTTGCCAAGTCACACTAGACAGCTTATATTTAGCAATCCGGATGGTTAAACCGGGTATTCGCTTACGTACTTTGGGTAAAGCCATTCAAGAATTTGTCGAAAAACAAGATTTCTCAGTTGTGCGTGAATATTGCGGCCACGGCATTGGCCAAGGTTTCCATGAAGAACCACAAGTTCTGCACTATGATGCTGACGACAGTGGCGTGGTTCTACAAAAAGGGATGACTTTTACCATTGAGCCTATGGTCAATACAGGCGATCACCGTATTCGCACCATGAAAGATGGCTGGACAGTTAAAACCAAAGACCGCGGTTGGTCTGCACAATATGAACACACGTTAGTTGTGACGGATAACGGCTGTGAAATCCTCACTCTACGTAAAGAAGAAGAGCCGTTTATCTCTGCAGTATTAGTTAACGAATAATCTTCTCCATTGAGCCTTCCTAACCGAAGGCTCTTCCTCTGTTCATTTTTATCAAAAAACCGTAAGCTGGTAGCTACCCCCCTATTGCTATCAATACGGAAAGATAAAGATGACTGTAAATTCAGCTTCCTACCTCCCCCCTAATCAATTTAGTACTCATGACCTTGAACTTAATTTATTAAGACAACATGTCGATGATTTCGATCAGTGGCTGGAAGAGGCTTTCAACCAAGGTAAAGATGTTGTCGACCTTATTCACTTGCGAAGTGATTACCTTGATGCGTTACTCACTCGATTATGGCAATCCTTTCAATTTGATAAGCAGCCTGATATGTCACTAATCGCCGTTGGGGGTTACGGGCGCCATGAACTACATCCACTTTCTGACATTGATATTTTAGTTTTAAGTAAAAAACCGCTTCCAGAACACATCGCTAACGAAATTGGGCAATTTATCACTCTATTATGGGATTTGCGGTTTGATATCGGCCACAGCGTCCGTTCCCTCGCTGAATGCATTGAAGCCGGAAATGCAGACCTAACCACCGCAACTAATCTCATTGAATCACGGTTAATTTGTGGTGATGTCGCCCTGTTTTTACAATTACAAAAAACTATTTTTAGCGATGATTTTTGGCCTTCCGCGGTCTTTTTTGCTGCAAAAATTGAAGAACAACAAGAACGCCATCAACGCTACCATAGCACTAGCTATAATTTAGAACCCGATATTAAAAGTAGCCCTGGGGGATTACGGGATATCCATACCTTACTATGGGTCGGGCGGCGTCATTTTGGTGCAACCACCGTCGATGAAATGGTAGGTTTTGGTTTTCTCACTGAAGAAGAGCGCCAAGAACTCAAAGAGTGCCTAATATTTTTATGGAAAATTCGCTTTGCGCTCCATTTAGTGGTGAAACGTCATGATAATCGCCTGCTATTTGACCGCCAGTTTAGTGTGGCTCGGTTACTGGGTTATGAAGGCGAAAAAAACCAACCCGTTGAACGAATGATGAAAGATTTTTATCGCGTCACTCGCCGTGTTCGGGAACTCAATCAAATGCTATTGCAGTTATTTGATGAAGCTATTTTAACGCTTAACCCCAACGAAAAGCCCCGTCCTATTGATTCTCTATTCCAATTACGCGGATCATTGATTGACGTTATTGATGAAGAGTTATTTATCAAGCAGCCAGCCGCTATTTTAAAAATGTTTTACCAAATGGCTCGCTACCCAAATATTACAGGGATCTATTCCACTACTTTACGGCAACTACGTTATGCGCGGCGCAACCTTTCAGTGCCATTATGTGAAATCCCTGAAGCCCGAAAACTGTTTATCAAAATTCTACGCCACCCTCGCGCCATCAAAGGTGCATTTGTCCCAATGCACCTTCATAGTGTACTGAGCGCTTATACCCCACTCTGGAGCAATATCGTTGGTCAAATGCAGTTCGACCTATTTCATGCATATACCGTTGATGAACACACTATTCGCGTACTGCAAAAAATTGATAGCTTTACGTTAGAAGAAAATCGTCGTGATCATCCACTGTGTGTCAGTGTTTATCCCAAATTATTGCAACCTGAACTTTTACGATTAGCTGCCATTTTTCACGATATAGCTAAAGGCCGATCAGGAGATCATTCCGACCTTGGCTCTGATTTTGTTTATGATTTTGCCTTACTGCATGATTTTTCTGTCAAAGAAGCTGAATTAGCTTCATGGTTGGTTAAAAACCACTTATTGATGTCGGTGACAGCTCAACGGCGTGATATTCAAGACCCCGATGTCATTAAACAATTTGCAGGGGAAGTTAAAACTGTTTCACGGCTTAACTACTTGATGTGTTTAACGGTTGCAGACATTTGCGCGACAAATAGCACACTGTGGAATAGCTGGAAACAAAGTTTAATTCGTGAACTTTTTTTATCTACAGAGCATCAATTAAATCAAGGCATGCAGAGCACCCCTGACTTACGCGAACGCATTCGTCATCATCGTTATCAAGCTTTATCATTACTACGCCAATCATCAATTGATGAAGAAAAACTGCAGGGGTTATGGTCCCGCTGCCATGCCGATTATTTTTTACGTCATACGCCATCCCAATTAGCATGGCATGCTAAGCACTTACTAGCCCACGACTTGAGCCAGCCTTTGGTATTAATCAGCACACAACCTAAACATGGCGGAACAGAAATTTTTATTTGGTGCCATGATAAACCCCATTTATTTGCCGCTGTCGCCAGCGAATTGGATCGGCGAAATTTAAGCATTCACAGTGCTCAAATTTTTACTAACAAAGACAATATGGCCATGGATACCTTCGTCGTTCTTGAGCCTAACGGTAGTCCTCTGTCCAAAGACAGATACGACCACATCCGAAAAATGTTGTTATTAGCCGTTCAGCAACCAGAAATATCACTGCCTAAGCCACGTACTCTGCCGTCAAAATTACGTCACTTTACCGTGCCAACAAAAGTCAATTTTCTACATTCCACCAACGACCGTCGCACCTATATGGAACTGTTCGCCTTAGATCAACCAGGTTTATTGGCTCGCATCGGTCATATTTTTGCTCAAATGGAAATTTCTCTATATGGCGCACGCATCACGACAATTGGCGAAAAAGTGGAAGATTTCTTTGTTTTAGCTGATAAGGAACACAAAGCGTTGACTAAAAATATGCAACAAGAGTTATCAGAAAGGTTGACAGAGGCCCTAAAATCGAAGGATAAAATATAGCGTCCATCACATTTTTATGGTGAACGTTCACTTTTTATAACATTCAAGAGGAAAATACAATCAATGCAGCATTTACAAGCGATCATTGAACAAGCGTTCGAAGAGCGAGCCAGTATCACACCAAATACGGTATCAAACTCAGTAAAACAAGCCGTGTTAGATACCATTGCATTACTCGATAGCGGAGAACTACGTGTAGCTGAGAAAATTGCCGGTGTTTGGGTTACCCATCAATGGCTGAAAAAAGCTGTTTTGTTATCATTTCGCATTCAAGATAACCAAGTGATTGACGGTGCAGAAAGCCGTTATTTCGATAAAGTTCCAATGAAATTTGCGGATTATGACCAAGCTCGCTTCGAAAAAGAAGGCTTCCGAGTTGTTCCTCCTGCCGCTGTTCGTAAAGGCGCTTATATCGCTAAAAATAGCGTATTAATGCCGTCATATGTCAATATTGGTGCTTACGTCGATGAAGGCACAATGGTAGATACATGGGCAACCGTTGGTTCATGTGCACAGATTGGTAAAAACGTGCATTTATCTGGTGGTGTAGGGATCGGTGGCGTATTAGAGCCATTGCAAGCTAGCCCAACAATTATTGAAGACAACTGCTTTATTGGTGCTCGTTCTGAAGTGGTCGAAGGGGTGATTGTTGAAGAGGGTTCCGTTATTTCAATGGGGGTTTATCTGGGGCAAAGCACCAAAATCTATGACCGTGAAACAGGTGAAATTCATTACGGCCGAGTCCCTGCTGGCTCCGTAGTTGTTTCAGGTAATTTGCCATCTAAAGATGGTCGCTACAGCCTGTATTGCGCCGTCATTGTAAAAAAAGTTGATGAGAAAACTCGCGGTAAAGTGGGTATTAATGAATTATTAAGAACGATTGATGAGTAATTAAACGCCTAAAATCTCACGCCAAACCTGTTACTGGTTTTTATAATAAACTTTTATAGTGAGCCACTGTAATTAGGTTAAAAAACTAAAGCTATCCCGAATCGCATACCCCCGTATGCAACTCGGGTGGCCATATCAGTGTTACCTTTTAATATTAGCGCATTAATTGCAAAGAGAAGTTTGTCAATTTCTACAAATCGCGCATAATATGTCCGTGGCTTTTGCCGTTTACCTCTAATAAAACTGTATTATTTTATTTTTCATTATAATGATGCTGTTTGTGTAATAACATCATTATATCTATCACCCAAACGAATGGGATAGATAGCTTATTAACGAGAAATAGACCGATATTGTTACGGCCTGCTCACACTATCACTTTGTTCACCGACTCTGTCTCTACAGTAAAGCGAGCTAACATGTACGATAATTTGAAAAGTTTAGGCATCAGTAACCCTCAAGATATTGACCGCTACACCTTACGCCAAGAAGCGAATAATGACATTTTAAAAATTTATTTTCGCAAAGATAAAGGGGAGTTTTTCGCTAAAAGCGTAAAATTTAAATACCCACGCCAGCGTAAAACTATTGCGGATGGTAATAATAATTTCAAAGAAATTAATGAAATTAACACTAACCTACGTTACGCCATTGAAGAACTAGATCAAATTTGCCAAACAGATCAAACTGACATTGATTTAAAACACAAAATTCTCGATGACTTACGCCATCTTGAACATGTGGTTTCAAATAAGATCGCAGAAATTGAAGCAGATCTAGAAAAATTGACCCGTAAATAATTTACAGGTGAAATGATTAATTTACTGCGCCGTAGCACTGCCAATATTTATCATTAATATAGGTAATACTACGGTGCAGACATTTAAAGCAGCTCCGCCCATGCTTCAACCCAAGGCTTAGCAAACTCCTCAGGAACATCCACCTCAATTGCATCAATAAATAAAATATCGCCAATACGGGTCGCTGATTGTTCAGCTAACAGTTCATCGAAACGAATACCTGCGCCACAAAAACTTTCATAACTGCTATCACCTAAAGCAATTATTCCGTAACGTAAATCAGGTTGATAACCGACAACATCTTTGATTTCACTATATAACGGAGCGATGGTGTCAGGTATATCCCCTTGCCCTGTAGACGAAGTCACAATAAGTGCAATTTCATTACCTGAATTATAAAGTTGCCAATCGCTCAAGGTGGGCTCATCAAAAACAACCACTTCATGCCCTTGCTGCTCTAAAATTTCTTGTGCCGTTTCCGCAACAGCTAAAGAGTTACCATAGACAGTTCCAACAAAAATGCCTATTTTTGACATAACATTCCCTCTATTTCATAGTTAACTTGATGAGTTAATAACGTTTATCCCTAATTTTGCAACTGTATCTGACCATCCAAATTGCTCAATTAATGATAACCATTGTGTATCCCACGTAGCCACTAACGATATATTTTCTTTTGTTATTGGGTGATTTAAATTTAATAAGCTGGCATGTAACATCAGGCGAGACACTGAAAAATGCGTATTCACCCCTCGGTTTTGGCGTAAGTCTCCATGCTTGCTATCACCAATAATAGGGTGACGAAGATGAGACATATGCCTTCTCAATTGATGTTTACGGCCAGTTTCAGGTTTTAACTCAACTAAACTAAATCTTGATGTTTCATATCGCCCAATCGCAATAGCGCATTCAACTGTCGCTATCGGTTTACAGTGGGTAACGCATTCCTGTAAAACAGGTTCACGTGATGCATGTTTATCCGCAATTTTATCTAACTCTTCTAATAGCGGGTAATCGATGGTTTGCTCTTCGGTTAAATAACCGCGAACGACAGCGTGATACACTTTTTCTAACTGATGGTTTTCAAATTGAGCCGATAACAGCCTTGCGACGTCGCTCGATAACGCAAATAGTAATATACCTGATGTCGGCCTATCGAGGCGATGAATGGGGTAAACATACTGGCCAATTTGGTCACGTAGTGTCTGCATCACAAATACGGTTTCTTTACTGTCCAGCCAACTGCGATGCACTAACATACCAGCAGGCTTATTAACCGCTACCATATATTCATCGTGATAAATAATTTCCAGCATCAATAAATTACCCGCAGGTCTTGGTGGAGAAAAAACCATCTAACTCACGCAAATAATTGATAAGTAGAGTATATTGTTCTTCTTCATCATGCTTATACGCTTCTTCAAAATAAGGAGCGACCGCAAAATTAGTTGGCAGCGTAGCCCCTTGTTCAATTAACATTTGTAGACGAGGTATTAAAATCCACTGCAGCCACTCTATAGCCTCCATCGTATCAATACAAAAAGGCTCTACGCTGTTAAAAGCCTCGGGGGAAGGTGGCTGTTCATTCCAAAGAGATTTTAATTTCATTTCCTCTTCTAAGTGACGAAGTTTCTCAATAATACGTTGTTCAATATTCATACTTAAACTCATTTAGTGATGGCTGCAGCAAATATACGGTATTTTCTATCATAATTCTGTCGGATACATGGGGTTAAGCCTTAGCAAATACAAGTTTATTTATTTTGCATATTGATAATAATTATTATCGTAGCTATTAATCGAACAACTCATTTAATAAGATTCGTTTATGTTTTGTTGCAGATAGCACATGTAAGATTAAATGTTTTATCAATTTAGTACTTACAGAATAATTAACAACAAAATGGTTTATCTATGGGACGACTAAAACAGTGGCGTAAGGAAAATAAAGTCTGGAAAGCTTTAAACTCTAACTATATTGAATTAAAAAGAAAAATACGTATTTCAAAGCTACCTTCGTCACAATATCAGCATTATCAAGTTATGTGCCAAAACTACCGTAGTGCGCAATTTTCTTCAGTCATTGAAGGCGTTCCTCATTTTATCGAACGCCCTATAAATAAGTATCTACATAAAAGCTGGAGCGGAAAACAAAAACTATCAACCGCCAGCTACACGCTCAATTTAATTGAAAGTACATTCAAGCCCGAAGCTATTGAAGCTATGTTTTCTGCTAAGCGAGAAGGGCTTCTCGTGGCAAACATTGAATTAAAATCAGGAGAGCTTGCTCAATTAACATTGATTTACTCTCAATACCCTCGAGAAGGCGACCTCACTTTACACTTGAGAAATGAGACCGGTGACGATATTTATTTAATGAGTTTTTCCTTCGGCCCAGAAGGACAATTGTACGTGTGCTCTTTGCAAGGCCCTTCCACTGAACAAAGTGTCGATCAAGTTAGGTTGATAACTAAGCAAATGCACGGTATGAGGCCCAAAAATTTATTAATGTCAGCGGTTTATGCAGTAGCAGCCTTCTTTGATGTAAAATCAATATTAGGAATTTCAAACCAGTGTCATATTAAGAGCCAGCATTTGAAATCAAGCTATGATACGTTTTGGCAAGAATGCGGTGCCACGAAAACACCTGATGGTTGGTTCCAATTACCTATTCAAGAACCTGTACGAGATATAGAGTCAGTGAAAAGCCAGCGTCGTGCTGAATTTCGCCGCCGAGAAGCGCTACGCGATTCCATGACCCAAGGTATTATTGCTTCGCTAACTAAAAATTCAATTAGATTAGAACATTGATTTAAATAAATTAAAGTACCTTTAATTTTTTTAAATCACCCCGCTACAATAGGTATTAACTAAAAAAGCCAGTCAACCGAAGCTGACTGGCTCATACTTTAAAATTTACGCATCCTGCAAATGACTTCCCGTCATTCAACATCCTGTTGATTAAAACAAATTTATAGATTTATCACCTAATCGCGTTCCATCGCCTTGTTTTAAAAAATTTTTACACCTCACATGAAGGTATAAAAAGCTAAACGAGTTTACCCTGTCCAGTGCGATAAGAATGCATTAAATCTATTAATGAAACAACCTAGCAAAATAAACAATAACACGGTAAAAATACGCAAAAAGTACAAACCAGATAGTAACGCCATGAAATTAAAAGTTAAATAATTATCATTACAATATAAAGAACATTTTTTAAGAAATTACTTAGCTTAATTGTAGGCATTTACTTACACAAACCCGCTTAAAAACACTTACCCCTGAGGCTCAACAACAACCACTAGCTCATCGAGAAAACTTGTTAAATTCGAAGAAAGTACACGCCTTTCCTGACTACCAAATTTTTCTAATATAATTTCCCCCGTGAGATTACACATTGATATCATTTCAATCTCTGATTCCAACGTTGCAATGAATAGCGTGGGTGATAGTTTTAAACGCTTTTGAGTCACTAAATGACCAATTAAATTTTCTTGCAAACGGATGAAATCATCTTCATTCCACACCTGTACTAAACTCAACGTAATATCACGAAATGTGGCTTTCATATCGCCAGCAAGCTGTGCAGTATAAAAAGCATGGATATCACCTTGTAAATTAATCTCCAATGCTGTCGCAACTTTATCTAAGCTCGCATCCTTTATTGGAAATGGTTGAGGTTCCCAGTAAACCCAGTTTTCACCTGTGCGGACAATACATGGCGATGGAATACCATATAAGTCTGTTGAGGCGGGAGGTAACCCCGTTTGTTGGTGCCATTGTGAAATATATTTCTGAGTAAAATTATGTAGTGCGGCAGAATGTGAAGTATTCATAATTATGTGTTTTTTGTCGTCAATTTAAAGAGAAAGGCGTCAATGTTGTCGATAAATGGTATTATGACAGAAGTTCACAGACGAAGAAAATATCCCAATTTTACCTATTAGCCTCATTTTCAGTTTATGAAGTATAAGGACCTATATGTCACACTACCAGAATAATCCCGCACTTAATAATTTAACTCTTGGAAAGAAAACGGATTATCATGATCAGTATGATGCCACATTATTACAAGCTGTCCCTCGTAGCTTAAATCGTGACCCTTTAGCCATTCACGCTAAAGCACTTCCATTTCACGGTGCTGACATTTGGACAATGTATGAGCTTTCATGGCTAAATCAGCGCGGTGTTCCCCAAGTAGCAATCGGCTCGATTAGTGTTGATGCAAATAGCGAAAACTTAATTGAATCTAAGAGCTTTAAGCTTTACCTAAATAGTTTTAACCAAACACGTTTTGAAACTTGGGAAAATGTGCGAAGCGCTTTGCAAAATGATTTAAGCCGCTGTGCTAATGGCCAAGTAAGCGTTACACTTCATAAATTAGAGCACTTTGCTCATCAACCTATCCAGCCATTACTTGGCGAATGTATTGATGAACAAGAGATTGATATTGATAATTATGAGTTTAATCGAGATTATTTGGCGAATAGCACCCAACAACAAGTTGTTGACGAAACGTTAGTGAGCCATTTATTAAAATCAAACTGTTTAATTACCAACCAACCTGACTGGGGCTCTGTGCAGATCCACTATTGTGGACCCAAAATTGATCGTGAAGCCTTATTACGCT
The DNA here is from genome assembly GCF_033681625.1 of Providencia sp. PROV109. Taxonomy (NCBI): domain Bacteria; kingdom Pseudomonadati; phylum Pseudomonadota; class Gammaproteobacteria; order Enterobacterales; family Morganellaceae; genus Providencia; species Providencia sp. PROV109. The sequence continues at coordinate 1,305,218 of NZ_CP096320.1, read as the reverse complement.
ACTTGGTCTCATTTCGCCATCATAATGAGTTTCACGAACAATGCGTTGAACGCATTTTCACTGATATTATGCAATTGTGTAAACCTGAAAAATTAAGTGTTTATGCACGCTATACTCGCCGTGGAGGGCTTGATATAAACCCATGGCGTAGTAATGAAGAATTTACGCCAGAACTAGGTCGTTTATCACGACAATAAGTATATATAGTTGAAAAGTAAGTGTAATTAATACATTTGCAGTACAATTCACATATCAAGAACCCATGGGGTAAAGGAGTACTACTTGATTACTCATATCAGTCCATTAGGATCTATGGATCTACTCTCTCAACTTGAAGTTGATATGCTAAAACGCACGGCCAGTAGCGATTTGTACCAATTATTTCGAAATTGTTCTTTAGCCGTTTTGCATTCAGGCAGCTTAACTGATAGCAGTAAAGAGCTATTAGAAAAAAGTAAAGATTTTGATATCAATGTATTACGCCGTGAGCGTGGCGTTAAGCTTGAACTTATCGACCCACCAGAAAAAGCTTTTGTTGATGGTAAAATTATTCGCACCTTACAAGCAAACCTATTTGCCGTATTGCGTGACATTCTATTCGTCCATGCGCAAATTACCCATGCCAAAGAACAATTTAATTTAGACCTCGAAAATGGCACACATATTACCAATATGATTTTCTCTATCTTGCGTAATGCCCGTGCCCTGCATATCGATGAAGACCCGAGTATGATTGTTTGCTGGGGCGGCCACTCAATTAATGAAATTGAGTACCAATATGGCCGTAAGGTAGGTAATGAGCTTGGGTTGCGTGAGCTAAATATCTGTACAGGCTGTGGCCCGGGTGCCATGGAAGCACCGATGAAAGGTGCAGCAGTTGGCCATGCACAACAACAATACAAAAATAGCCGTTTTATCGGCTTAACTGAGCCTTCAATTATCGCCGCTGAGCCACCAAACCCATTAGTGAACGAACTCATCATTATGCCTGATATCGAAAAACGTTTAGAGGCATTCGTTCGATTAGGTCATGGGATTATTATTTTCCCAGGAGGTGTCGGTACCGCCGAAGAGTTACTGTATTTATTGGGTATTTTAATGGACCCAGCCAACAGTGAACAAGTTCTACCACTGATTTTAACGGGCCCAAAAGAAAGTGCGGAATACTTTGAAGTATTAGACGACTTTATTCGACACACTTTAGGTGATGAAGCCAGTAAGCATTACCAAATTATTATTGATGATGCTCAAGAAGTCGCTCGTGTAATGAAACGCAGCATGCCACAAGTTAAAGAAAATCGCCGTAGCACAGGTGATGCCTATAGCTTCAACTGGTCAATTAAAATTGCTCACGATTTACAACATCCATTCGAACCAACGCATGAAAATATGGCATCACTGAACCTCCACCCAGGGCAAGCACCTGAGAAACTGGCTTCAGATTTACGCCGCGCTTTCTCCGGTATTGTGGCTGGTAACGTGAAGGAATTTGGTATGAAAGCCATCGAAAAACATGGGCCATTCAAAATTCACGGCGATAGTGAGCTAATGAAGCGTATGGATGTGTTATTACAAGGCTTCGTTGAGCAACATCGTATGAAATTACCGGGTGGTACGGCATACGAACCTTGCTATGAAATCGTGAAATAAGTAAATGTTGGCGTATTTATGATCCACTTATTAATTATTGATGCATTAAACTTAATACGCCGTATCCACGCGGTGCAAGGAAGCCCGTGTGGAGAAACTTGTTTATCTGCAATATCGCAGTTGATCGCCCATACTGATGCCACGCACATTGTTGCAGTGTTTGATGAAGAAGGACGTCACCAAAGCTGGCGCCATGAAAAACTCCCCGATTATAAAGCGGGGCGACAACCTATGCCTGAAGATCTGCATGCTGAACTCCCCACCCTAATAGCCTTATTTAAAGAAAAAGGGGTTCACTGCTGGCAGTCTGAAGGGGATGAAGCCGATGATTTAGCCGCTACCTTAGCAACACGCATTGCGGGATCGGGGCACACAGTTACCATCGTATCCACAGACAAAGGTTACTGCCAACTACTTTCCCCTAACTTAAGAATTCGCGATTATTTTCAAAAGCGCTGGCTAGATATCCCTTTTATCGAAAAGGAATTTGGCGTTTCTCCTAATCAACTTCCTGATTATTGGGGGCTTGCAGGGATCAGTAGTAGTAAAGTTCCCGGTGTTGCAGGGATTGGTCCTAAAAGTGCCACGACACTATTGCAACAATATCACTCTATTGAAAATATATTTGCCAATTTAGATAACCTTGAAGAGAAATGGCAGAAAAAGCTCATCAATCAGCAGGAAATTGCATTGATTTGCCGAGATATTGCGACTTTAAGAACCGATATCCCGATACGAGGGAATCTGAATCAGTTGCGTTATGCACCCAACTAATAGAAAACAGAAAAGCCACTTAATGATGAAGTGGCTTTTTTATTAACTGATTCTATAAATTAATAATACTCACGTGCCATTGGATTTGCCGACCATATCCTCATCACATGTACAGTTACTTCTTCGCGGTCATGATAAAGCTGTTTCGCTTGAATCAACACATTAACGCCTTGCTCTTTAAGCTGTGCTTTCATCTTTTCTAAGATATGTGAAACTTCTTCATAGCGCTTTTTCATCGGCAATTTTAAGTTAAAAATGGCCTCTCGGCACCAACCTTGAGCAAGCCAATCAGTCATTAGCGCAGCAACTTTAGCTGGTTTTTCAACCATATCGCAGACTAACCAAGTAATATTATGGGAAGTAGGCTTAAATTTAAAACCATCTTCACGGTGATGCTTAACTTGCCCTGTATCCATAAGGCTTTCCGCCATTGGACCGTTATCTACAGCATCCACCATCATACTGCGTTTCACTAATTGATAAGTCCATCCCCCTGGGCATGCTCCAAGATCGACAGCTTTCATCCCACTAGCTAGACGTTCTTCCCATTCTTCATAAGGAATGAAGACGTGGAAAGCTTCCTCAAGTTTTAAGGTTGAACGGCTCGGTGCATCTGATGGGAATTTTAACCTTGGGATCCCCATATAGAAATTTGAACTATTATTGGTATACGAATACCCGGTATAGCAGCAACCAGGGGCAATAAAGAACACATGAATAACGGGTCGCTTAAAGTTTTCGATTGGCAATAAGATTTTTTCTTTACGTAATGCATTACGTAAAGGTACCGTAAACTTGCGGCAAAACTTCAAGAGTTCTTTCGATTCATTGGTATCAGCAACTTCAACACGGAGATCTCCTGCCCGCACAACTTGCTGACTCAATGCATTTACAATCGGGGTAATACGGTCTTCAGGCGGTAAATCCTTAAGTAAATCCCCTATTACAATCATTTGACGAGCAAAAATTAATTCTCGAAAAGGCAACGTTCGTGCGAGTTTGTCCGCATCTTCTGCTTGGTAGCACTCAAAAATAACATAACCACTGTTTTCTTTTACGCGGGCAAAACCATAAATTTCTTTTTGCCCTGCTTTATCTGTAATTTCTGCTGCACATTCTTTTTCAAAGCCTGGACGGCAATATAGTGCAATTTTATTACTCATTGCGTGACGCCGATTTCCTTAGACGCATAGCGCCAATAACCACTAACAGCCAACCAATTAGGAAACATACACCACCTATTGGCGTAAAATAAGAGAAGTATTTTACCTGCAATAGTGCCATACAATAAAGGCTACCGCTAAAAAGAAGTATCCCAACAGAGAAAAACACACCTGACCAATAGAACCACAGAATTATTTTACGTAATAAAATTGCCCCTAGCACCATTAGTGCAACAGTATGCAACATTTGATAACGTAGCCCTATTTCAATCCAGTCCATTTGATGGACACTCATAATTGACGATAACGCATGTGAACCAATAGCTCCAAAAGCAACAGTAAAGAAGCCACTAATTCCTGCAAAAATTAACATCAAACGACTATTCACAGTAACACCTTTTATTTAAATACTTGATTACTGAATAAGCGCCACATCTTGGTCACCCGTAATAAAACCTAATTTCTCTTGTTCACTTGCCGCCTGCCCAAGAATCCATTGGCGAAATGCAGCTATTTTGCCTAAATCTGCCTGATTTTCTTGGCAAACTAAGTAGAATGCATTTTTACTAACTAACACCTCACTAAAGGGACAAACTAAGCGCCCTGCGTCAATTTCATTTTTAGCCATAACATTATTCGTCAGTGCAACTCCCTGACCATGAACAGCAGCTTGAATAACCATCGCACTATGACTAAAAATGGGACCTTGCTGTACATTAACGACATTTTGTAACTCTAGTTGCTTAACATATGCTTGCCAGTCTCTTCGTGAAGAATCGTGAAGTAACGTATGTTTTGCTAAATCTTCAGGAATTTTTAGTTGGCTATCTCCAGTTAATAAAGATGGTGAACATACCGGCATTAAATATTCAGCATAAAGCCTATCTGTTCTTAGCCCTGGCCAATTACCTTTACCGTAGAAAATAGCGACATCAACGTCATCTGCCAATTTATCTTCTTCTCTATCTACAGCTTGGATCCGCACATCAATTCCTGGATAGGCCTGGTTAAAGCCTGAAAGCCTTGGCACCAGCCACTGAATCGCAAAACTTGGGGATAAACTAACCGTTAATGCTCCTTTTGCACTTCTGGCTTGTAACTTACGCGTTGCCTCGTTTAAAGAAGAGAAAATCTCTTTAATATCAAGGTAATAACTTTGACCTTCTTCTGTCAATAACAATGATCGGTTGCGCCGACGGAATAATTTCAGCCCAAGGAAATCTTCCAAACTTTTCATTTGGTGGCTAACGGCCGCTTGAGTTACAAATAATTCTTCTGCTGCCTTAGTAAAACTTAAATGACGAGCAGCAGCATCAAAGACTCTCAGTGCATTTAGGGGCGGTAATCTTTTAGACATAATCACTTCTACTTGGCATCTTGTTATGCATTAGTTTTTTTCATCCGAAGCATTATAATTTGTCCCTTGAGGATACGCTAGTAAATACCTATAGTATGCACACTTCCTAAGCCGGAACGAAAAGTTACAGAGTTTAGTTACTTTGAAACTTTTGGCTTTGTGGTTGTGATGTTGTGTTTGCAAGTTGTCTGGTTGAACCAGACCTTTGTAGCTTTAGCTACTGTTTTTTCACTTCCTGTACATTTACCCTGTCTGTCCATAGTGATTTTATATAGTGCACCGCCAACGCGCGGTGCTTTTTTTACTCTTTTTTTAATGCTATTTCGGTATTTACTTAAGCAATTTAACTTAATAAATACAAATAACTATAGATAATTGTAAGTGTACCGAAAAAACTTTCAGTAAGATATTTAAGATAAATCTTGAAAATTAGTTACTAAGTACTTAAAAAAATAAATTTATAAACAAAAGGCATTGCATTGCAACGCAAAACACTGAATCATCTTGAAACCACATCTAGAAGAATTGCTAACAATTAATACCAAACGTAACAAAATATTTCAATGGTTAGATTAAAAAATGATAAGTTTAAATTAATCAGAAAATAACTATAAATGTACTAATAAATGTACAATCAACTAACACTGCACTCAGTAAAATCAAATACATTGAAATTTTGACTAAAAAGAAAATACTCATGGATCATTTTAGCGCCACCACATTTCGCCTCGCCTTCCCAGCGATAGACTCATCAACACTATTTTTTGATAGTGCGGCAACAGCATTAAAGCCTATCGCCATGATCAATGCATCTAATGACTATTATCGCTTGTCTGGCAGTTCGGTATATCGAGGGCAGTCATCTGAATCATTGAAATTAACACGTGATTATGAGCAGGGGCGAATCCGTGCTGCAAAATATATTCATGCTTCCAGTGAAAAAAATATTATTTGGACACGCGGAACAACTGAGTCAATTAATTTAATTACACAAGGTTATTTTCGCTCAACATTAAAACCTGACGATGAAATTATTGTCAGTGAAATAGAACATCATTCAAATTTATTACCTTGGATTATGCTTTCACAGCAAACTGGCGCAAAAATTATAAAATGGCCGGTTGAAAAGAACCTGACATTGAGTCTTGATGTACTCCAATCTAAATTATCTGAAAAAACGAAAGTCATCGCTATCACTCAAATGTCCAATGTAACTGGCTATCAACCCGATATACAAACGGTGACTCAGCTCGCTCACCAAGTAGGAGCTTTAGTCGTTGTTGATGGCGCACAAGGTGTCGTTCATAGCCCGATTAATGTCAGTGAGCTGAATATTGATTTCTATGCATTTTCAGCACATAAGTTATATGGGCCAACTGGGCTTGGAGTTTGCTACGCCAAAACAGAACTTTTAGAGCAAATGACCCCTTGGCATGGTGGAGGGAAAATGTTGACCCACGTCACATTTGACGATTTCACTCTTGCACCTATTCCACAACGATTCGAAGCCGGAACACCGAATATTGCAGGGGTAATTGCCTTTTCTGCTACCCTAGAGTGGCTGGAAGGAATAAATTTAACACTAGCAGAAACATATACTTGCTCACTAATCGAATATGCCACTAAAAAACTATCGGCACTTCCCGGCTTTATTCGCTATAGTGTGCCTGATTCTCCTTTGCTATCATTTAACTTCAAAGATATTCACCATAGTGATCTAGGTGCCCTCTTGACCGAACAAAATATTGCATTACGCTATGGTCAACATTGCACCCAACCATTAATGGATGCATTAAATATCAGTGGCTGCTTGCGTATCTCAATGATGCCGTACAACAACCGGGAAGACGTCGATAAATTTATCGATGCAGTCACCGTTTCACTTTCTATACTCAATGAATAAATCAATAAAGGAAGCCTAATGACTTCGACTAACCATGAACTTGCTCCGCACCCATTCGGTACAGAGATTAAAATTCAAGAAATAGTTGAACAGTTTTCCACACATAAAGCATGGGAAGATAAATACCGTTTATTAATTCAATTTGCGAGAAAATTGCCGGCGCTGTCTGATGATGAAAAGCTGCAAACTCAAGAGGTTAAAGGCTGTGAAAACCGAGTTTGGATTGGAGCACTTCTCAATGATGATGAAACATTTCATTTTTATGGGGATAGTGAAGGCCGAGTGGTGAAAGGGTTATTTACCATTTTGTTAGCGGCAATAGAGCAAAAAACAGCGAAAGAAATCATGGAAATTGATTTTAATAGCTTATTAGCTCAAACCGGCTTACCTAGCCAGCTCAGCGAATCCCGCCAAAATGGTATTCAATCACTCATTACGGCAATTCAAAATATTGCCAATGAAATGACACCTGCGTAATTCATTGAATGAGGCTATCTATCGCAATAGCCTCATTCACTTTACTGCTGTTCCATTTCCCGTTGTGATTTTGCTATCATCTTTTTAAGTGCATGTGAGACAGCAATAAACCCAAAACTGGCTGTAACCATAGTCACCGCACCAAAGCCTGAAGCGCAGTCCATACGCTTAGAGCCATCCGCAGTGCTTTTTGCCGCACACACAGTGCCATCACTTTGCGGATAAACAAGCTGTTCAGTAGAAAAAACACAGTCAATCCCGAGCTTTCCTTTGCCATTTTTAACAACGTTAAAATCGGATTTTAAGCGTTCGCGCAACTTAGCGGCTAAAGGGTCTTGAACCGTTTTAGCTAGGTCTGTCACTTGAATCTGTGTTGGGTCGATTTGTCCACCAGCCCCACCTGTGGTGATAATGGGTATTTTAAAGCGTCTACAATACGCTAACAACGCTGCTTTAGGCCTTACACTATCAATGGCATCAATGACATAATCAAACCCCGTGCTAAGGTAGTGAGCGACATTATCAACAGTAATAAAATCATCAATAACATCCACTACACATTCGGGGTTAATTTCTAAAATACGATTTTTCATCACATCAACTTTTGGTTGCCCAACTGTCGACTTGATGGCATGTAATTGGCGATTGGTATTAGTCACACAAATATCATCCATATCAATTAATGTGATATGCCCAATACCTGAACGAGCAAGCGCCTCCGCGGCCCACACGCCTACCCCACCAACGCCAATGACACAAATGTGGGAACGTGCAAAAAGATGAAGAGCATGTTGCCCATATAAACGCCCGATCCCAGCAAAACGCTGCATCCAAGCATCAGAAAGCTTAGCTTGCATAATAACGAACAACCTCAGTTAAAACTGTAACTACATTGAACCAAATAGCGGCTGGCTTTTTTTCAGCACCCAAACTCGCCCGTAATGGTTATAAAAACCGGCCATTTTTCCGGCTTCATGGCCTATACCGTGGTAAATATCAAAATGATGCCCTTTAATCGCACCACCAACATCCAAGGCTATCATCATACGCATTTCGTACTGACCCGTAAATTTCCCATTATTATCTAACACAGGGATCTCCGCGAGTAAGGCTGTTCCCGGTGGAATGAGGGTTTTATCTGATGCAACAGATGCTTTAGCAATTAAAGGAACCGCACTTGCGCCTCTAACGGGGACAAATGATTGCGGTTTAAAAAATACAAATGACGGATTTTCTTCTAATAGCAGGCGAACTTCTTGCTCGCTATGCTGATTCGTCCAATCATGGATAGCTTGTAATGACATTTGGCTCAAAGGAACTTCACCGCGGTCTACCAGCACTTTTCCGATACTTTTATAGGCGTGACCATTTTTACCTGCATAACCAAAGAAATTCAGTGGACTGCCATCCCCAAAATCAACATAACCACTTCCCTGAACTTCCATCATAAAATTTTCAACCGGCGAATTACTATAAGCTAAAATTAAATGATCACTCAGGGCACCATTATAAATTGCCGCTCGGCTAGGTAAGCGTGTTTTTCCTTTTGGCGGCATACCGTACAACGGATAACGAAATTCACCTTGAGCCATACGGCGCGCCTCGATCACAGGTGTGTAATACCCTGTAAATTGTACGTTTCCATAATTATCAGCGCCTTCCATTTGGAAAGCGGTTAAATTGAAATTTGCCAATTGAGCCGGGTTCCCCCCCGCCATCAACCAGTTTTCTATAGCATGATAGGTATCGTTGTTATTTTTAAACAATCGCGGTGATGCATTTTTAATTTCATTAACTTGTTGATTAAAATCTGGCGCATTTATTGGTCGCCCCTGTACATTCACTTGATTTACTTTCTGTAAATCTTGCACTAAGCGACCATCTTTATATTGTTGGCCTTTATCCGTTGGATGGGTTTGGCATCCAGCTAATAAGGAAAGAAATACGCTGGTTACTAACCATTTTTTTACTATTTGTTTATTGACGATTTTTGTTAGCCCTATATTCATGCTCTACCACCCAAATAAATCCAACAATCCAATATGAAGCGCACAATAGCAAACCCAATTAGGGAATGAAACGTGTAAATATATTTAGTTAGGTTATTTTCCTCTCTCTACTCACTAAAGAGCAAAAAACAGCCAGACAGAACAGATTTTGTTCTGTAAATGCTAAATTTTGAAAAAAAAACACGAAAAAACTTGCATCAGATCTCATCCCGAGTATAGTGCCCGCATCGGACGCGGGGTGGAGCAGCTTGGTAGCTCGTCGGGCTCATAACCCGAAGGTCGTTGGTTCAAATCCAGCCCCCGCAACCAATTACTGATTAAATCAGTAAAGTAACAAAAAATCTGCAGTATAAAGTCGTAAAAATTCAGTCGCGGGATGGAGCAGCTTGGTAGCTCGTCGGGCTCATAACCCGAAGGTCGTTGGTTCAAATCCAGCTCCCGCAACCAATTTTTTACCTCTTCAGTCGCGGGGTGGAGCAGCATGGTAGCTCGTCGGGCTCATAACCCGAAGGTCGTTGGTTCAAATCCAGCCCCCGCAACCAATTCTTTCAAATGCCCTTTCTAATTCAATTACCTTTTTAGTACCACTATAATAAATTCTATTTTTACCCATCGATAAAAACAAAAAAAGGCGACTCACACACGTTTATCACCTTTCTTTATTTTAATCTGATTTAAATTAATTAGTTGCGAATTGCTAATGCACCGCCATTACGGAAATAAGCTTTTACCCCTTCAAAAATGGATTCTGCCATTTGTTGTTGGAATTTAGCTGTTTTCAATTTCCGCTCTTCTTCTAAATTACTAATAAAAGCCGTTTCAACGAGAATTGATGGGATCTCTGGAGCCTTCAACACCGCGAACCCGGCTTGGTCAACTCTATTTTTATGCAACTTGTTAACTTTTCCCATCCGTTTTAGTACTTCATCACCAAATTTCAAACTGTCGTTAATCGTCGCTGTTTGCACGAGATCAAACATCGTATGGTCGAGATACACATCTCCACTTTTACTCACACCGCCCACTAAGTCCGCTTCGTTTTGTGTTTGTGCTAGGTAGCGAGCCGTATTACTGGTCGCACCTTTCGTTGATAGCGCAAAAACAGAAGAACCGCGGGCTGAACGGTTAGTAAATGCATCTGCATGAATTGAAACGAATAAATCAGCCTGCATTTTACGTGCTTTCGCCACTCGGACTTTTAACGGAATAAAGACATCTTCATTACGAGTCATATAGGAACGCATTTTAGGGTCTTTATCTATCAAAGCTTTTAAGCGCCGTGCGATCTGTAAAACCACATCTTTTTCACGTGTCTTATATTTGCCTATCGCACCAGGGTCTTCACCACCATGCCCTGGGTCGATCATAATAATAATGGGGCGATCCGTTCCTGCTTTTCCAGGCTTCTTCGCTTGAGCAGGCATGCTTTCCTCAAGATCACCTTTATTATAATCCTCAAGTAATGCCAATAGAGGATCATCATTGGTGTCAACACCTTTACCTGGATAAAAATCAAGAACTAAGCGGTGCTTAAATTCCGCAACAGGGGCCATCGAGAAGAATTGAGGACTAACTTTATTTTTAACTTCAAACACCAAGCGAACCGTTTTCGGATCAAATTGCCCAACTCTAACCAGTTTAAGGTAAGGATCACGTGTTTGAATTTGGGTTCCCATATCCTTTAATACATTATTTAACTGCACCCCTTCAAGATCGACCACAATACGCTCAGGGTTATTAAGCACAAACTGGCGGTACTTCAATGGAGTACTAGATTCCAATGTTACCCGGGTATAGCTGGATGCAGGCCAAATGCGCACAGCCACCACGCTGCTACTCGCAGAAAAACCGAATGGGCTAATGCTCAGTAACATAACTGCAGCTGCGCCCTGAATAAAACGACGCTTCGATGGGTTGTGATCTTGGTGACTCATCAATAATTCCGAACCTAGAACTGAAAAATAAAGTGATTTTAGGATAATTGCTAATAATTAGACTTGAAATACGCACTCTAACTAATCATTTGCACTCTGTCATTAAGAATATATCAAAGCATCTATAGAGTTACATTAATGAGTATAACCTAATCATACCGAGAGAAAATATTTGTGAGTGACTTTCTGTGTCAATTTTATGCAATTTAATTTTCGTAGAGTATATCTAGTTAAATTTAGAGATATGTAAACGATAAAAATAAAAATGTTACTTTTTTTATCCCATCTTTTACTTGATATTTCCCAACAAAAAGAATAAAAATACATTATTAACGAATAAAAATTCAATTAAGAGGGTTGTTATGAAAGAGCGCAGCACCGAGTTGGTTGATGAGTTTCGCCATTCGGTCCCTTATATAAACGCCCACCGCGGCAAAACATTCATTATTATGCTTGGTGGTGAAGCGATTGCGCATGAAAATTTTCCTAGTATTGTCAATGATATAGGATTATTGCATAGTTTAGGCATCCGAATTATTGTCGTTTATGGTGCTAGGCCTCAAATTGAGGATATCTTAGCTGAACACAAATATGATGCGGTTTATCATAAACATACTCGCGTAACAGATGCGAATACACTTGAATATGTAAAACAAGCTTCTGGAGCTTTACAATTAGATATCACGGCTCGGTTATCTATGAGCTTAGGTAATACCCCGCTTCAAGGCGCACATATTAATGTGGTTAGTGGTAATTTCGTTATTGCTCAACCTCTAGGGGTTGATGATGGCATTGATTATTGCCACAGCGGAAGAATCCGCCGTATTAATGAAGAAGCCATTAATAATCAGTTAGATAATGGTTCCATTGTGTTGATTGGGCCGGTTGCAGTCTCTGTCACAGGAGAAAGTTTTAATCTGACCTCTGAAGAAATTGCAACTCAATTAGCAGTAAAAATGAAAGCGGAAAAACTGATCGGTTTTTGCTCCTCACAAGGTGTAGTAGATAAAGAAGGCAATATTTTGTCTGAATTATTCCCAAATGAAGCAGAAAACCGTATTCAAGAGCTGGAATCTGAGGGCGATTACTACTCAGGAACCGTGCGTTTTCTACGTGGAGCCGCAAAAGCTTGTCGCCGGGGTGTCCGCCGTAGCCACCTATTGAGCTACCAAGAAAATGGTTCTTTAATTCAAGAATTATTCTCTCGCGATGGTATTGGTACCCAAATAGTCATGGAAAGCGCGGAACAAATCCGCCGTGCAAACATTAATGATATTGGTGGAATATTAGAACTTATTCGCCCATTAGAGCAGCAAGGGATTTTAGTTAGACGTTCACGTGAGCAATTAGAAATGGAAATTGATAAATTTACCATTATTGAACGTGATAACTTAGTCATCGCTTGTGCAGCGCTTTACCCTTACCCAGAAGAAAAATTAGGTGAAATGGCATGTGTCGCCGTTCATCCTGATTACCGTAGTTCATCTAGGGGAGAGGAGTTACTGCACCGTATTGCCGTACAAGCAAAACAATTTGGTTTAGACAAGCTATTTGTACTAACAACTCGTAGCATCCATTGGTTTCAAGAGCGTGGTTTTACCCCTGCGGAGATTGAGATGTTACCAATGAAAAAACAGGCTTTATACAACTACCAGCGACGCTCTAAAATATTGATTTTAGATTTAAAAAACCAAGCTGATAAGTAAATATTAGAGTATTCAAAATGATTACTATTTAGCCAATTACTTTAACCCCAAACTATACAAGGATGCATAGTTTGGGCTATGGCTTTAACACAAATGAATAGCCACTAAGCTATCTGAATAACCCTTGCTTTTTCACACAAAGGAATGGAGTCTAAATGCGGCTGTATTGCAGCTTTCATCTCAGCGAAAGAAGTACCATAAAAATAAAATGCCGTTTCTGTCGGGCCATCCCAGACCCCGTGAATACTCCCAATATCTTCCACTGCTTCATCTAGAGTATCGAATACTTCATTGATATCCCCATTTTCATAAACGTCATCAGCGAGCTCTGTCCCGTTGAAATAAATAGCCATGCCTTCATCTGAGCCAAAATCGATTCGAACATCTTCGCCATGAATGAATAAACGAGAGCCCTTTGGAGCTAACATTGAAGAAAAAAGTTGAATAATTAAACTGATATTTTCGTCACTAGCTTCTTCAAGTGCTATTTCTATATCGCATTCTTGCGCTTCGCCATTATCACTTAATAATGTTCCACCACCTGTAACATGGATATTTTTACCCATGCTTTTCATGACTTCATTAAATGCATCTTCTAAATCACCACGCCTAATCGGTTCAAGTCTTGCATTTAATGTTACTGTAATTGCCGTCATTGCTTGCTGGTTATCCATCTCATTACCTTTACTTTTGGGTTAAATATTCACGTAACTTACATATGAACTAGTCACATTAATTGGGTCGCTAAACCACTTCGCCGCTTGGTTGGTGTTTCAACTGCTCGACGTAATACCTTTGGGCTGCCATAAAGAGATAGCTCTTTTTTAGCTCGAGTTATCGCCGTATACACCAGCTCACGAGTCATTACGGGAGAATATACATTTGGTAAAACTAATGCGGTATGAGCAAACTCCGAACCTTGTGATTTATGAACGGTCATTGCATAAGCTGTTTCATGTTGTGGAAGTCGGTTAGGTTGTACCCCACGAATAGTCCCATCTGGAAATTGAAAATAGGCTCTCAGTGCATTTTCTTCATCCGGTAAAATGATACCTATATCCCCATTAAAGAGTCCTAATGGGCTGTCATTACGGCTAATCATAATTGGCCGGCCTGCATAGTGTTTATTCAATAAATTATATGGACGGTTTATTATCCCTTGCCTATGAAATAATTTTTCCAATTTATCGTTAAGGCCAATGACGCCAAAAGGGCCTTCTCGCAGAGCTGTTAGTACCCGATATTGGTTAAATTTTTTCAAAACTTGCTCAGGATCTTCTTTATTTTTAACCGCTAGTAGATATTCCTTATAATTTTCAGCGGCATCTAATAAAATTTTCGCGTAATCATCTGCGGTTTCTTGAATATAACTATGTACATCTGGCCGCTGCTGATTTAGTAACTGTTGAACTCTAGAAACATTACCTTCATTTACAGCAAAAGCGAGTTGGCCAATCCCTGAATCTGCCGAAAAACGGTAGCTTTTACGCAGTAAACATAGGCTATCACGAATAACTGGGCCGTTTGGTGATGCATAAGATTCAACTGAATGCCCTGTTAACTCCGAAAGTTGGGACGCTCTTTCTGCACTATAACCGTTATCAGCAAACTGACAGATATCCCCTAATACTGCCCCTGCCTCGACTGAGGCTAATTGGTCTTTATCACCTAGAAATATTAACTTTGCATTTTCAGGTAATGACTCAAGTAATTTGCTCATCATGGGTAAATCTACCATTGAGGCTTCATCAACAATCAGTACATCAAGAGATAAACGATTATCTCGGTTATAGCGAAACTGCTGGCTCTCAGGTTGAGCCCCTAGTAAACGGTGCAATGTTTTTGCATGATTAGGCAAAACAGCGCGTTCTTCATCGGTTAAAGGCATTTTTTTCATCGCCTCTCCGAGGGACTCCGTCAACCTAGCTGCCGCCTTACCGGTTGGAGCTGCCAACTCTATTCTAATTTTATGGTGATACTTAGTTTCAAGTTTAATTAATGCAGCAAGGATACGTGCAACTGTTGTGGTTTTTCCTGTTCCTGGCCCCCCTGATATAATTGACACCTTACTCGTTACAGCAACTGCTGCTGCAACTTTTTGCCAATCTATATCATCAGTAATGGGAAATAAGCTGTCTAGTACATTCTTAATTTGAACATTATTTTGCTTATCTATTAATGTATTAGAGAAAAATTTCGCAACATACTGCTCATATTGCCACATCCGTTGAAAATATAAATATTCCCCTGAAAGCACCAAAGGAGAGATTTTGTTTTCTGTTGATAATGACACTGCATTTGCTTGTCTGAGCGTTTGATAGAGCTCTTGCTCACTCGGCTCTCCCATTTTTTGCCAAAACGCAGTTGCTAACTCTGGATGCCTTCCCGCAAACAATTTTTCGGGGTCAACATCCGCCAGTGCTAGGCAAACGTGCCCAGCCATAGTTTCTGCGCTAAGGAGTGCGGCAATCATAAGTACTATAGGACACTTATCATCAGAAATGCTGTAAGCAAATTGTACATCTAGAGGTGTAAAGATATTCTTCTCAATAGCCTGATTAAATAGGGATTTCATTAAGTTGCTTCCCCTTGCTGAACATTTTTAAATAAGCTATCTAACGCTTCAATAAAAGGCTCTATAGGGCGATAAAAGAAAATGCCGTTACTTGAGTGAATATTATCTATGCCTCGTAAAAATAAATAATAAACGCCACCAAAATGAGTTTCATAATCATAATTAGGCATTCTTTGCTTGAGGTAACGATGTAACGCTAACGAATATAGTTGATATTGCAAATCATAGCGGTGGTCTATCATCGCTTCAGCCATGGCTTCTTGGGTATAAAAACTGGCATCTTTCCCTAAATAATTTGATTTATAATCAAGAAGATAAAATTTGCCTTTCCAGTAAAAGGTGAGGTCAATAAACCCCTTTAAAATACCCTGAACTCTCTCAAAATTTAGCGGAGGACAACGTTGTGATAATGGGTCATATTGGTGCGTTATCTTATCTAAATGACTGGCACTCAATAGGGAATCAATAGGGAGATAAAACTGCATTTCATCCAATTGGTCTTGAGCCTGTAATGCAGATAAACATAAGCCGTCTTCTGATAGTGGTGCCTGTACAATTGCATTCAGCCATTCTTGCAGCATCGGCGCCCACTGTATGTCAAACCCTGAAGATTCAAGTTTTTCAGACAACCATTCTTGAGAAACATGCCCACTAAAATCAATCTCCTCCATCAAACTATGCAAAAATGTTCCCGGTGATGCACCTTTAGGGAATTGATGAGGAGTTAGGATAAGAGACTCGTTTTCCTGTTGCTCCACATCAACACTAGCCTCAATATCCATATTAGGGGCTAATGAATTAGCAAATTGCAATGCTGAAACTGATTCTTCTGATTCAGTATGGCTTGAACCGTAACTTAACCCCGAATAGCTGGTAACACGCCAGTGGTCATTAAAATGACGAGTCACTGCTCTTGCCGATAAGTTTACGCTATCATTTTGTTCTAATAGCACGCGTTCCGACTTAGGTTGATTAATCACTGCAACATCAATAACGTCATTGCTAATTTCAGCTAGCATGTCGTTCAATAGTAGGCTATCTCCTGCTTGCCCTTTTTGGATGACGTAACCCAGCGCAGATAAGTGTAAATCGGTTTCACCACTTTTTTTTCTGTTACCTTTAATTAATGGTGCAATACCGACACTACAGTGATAGATAGCCCTTGTGAGTGCTACATATAATAAGCGTAGGTCTTCTGCTAGACGCTCTTCATCAGCTAGAGCAACATTTTCTTCACTATCGTTTAAATCTAGCCGTACTGCATAATCCGTTCTATCGTGATATAAACCTTTAGATTGGGGTAGAAAATTGCTCGCAAAAGGCAACCAAACAATCTTATATTCAAGGCCCTTAGATTTATGTATGGTACTGATCTGCACCAAATGTTTATCACTTTCAAGACGCATTTGTTGTGCGTCAGATTGATGATCAGGATGGGCAATTTGTTGCGCCAGCCAACGTGTTAGTGTGTGCTCACCTTCAAGCTGTAATGACATTTCTTGTAACAGCTCACCAATATGCATCACATCCATCAAACGGCGCTCTCCATCGGCACCTGATAATAACGTTTCTGCAATTTTCCTCTGCGCCATGACCATTCTAAGCATGGGGAGCACGCCTCGTTTTTGCCACACCATGGCATAACGAGCAAATTCATCTACAATTTTTTCCCACGATTTTTCATCATGGTTTAGGTCATCAATTTGTTTAGCGGTTAAACCCAATATTCCTGTCGCCAATGCACTGCGCAAAACACGTTCTTTTTCCGGTGTTAAAACTGCCTGTAGTAACCACAGTAAATCTCTCGCTTCCGGTGTTGAAAATACACTTTCCCGATTAGATTGAAACACAGAAGGGATATTTAACCGATTTAAAGCATCACGAATCAATGCAGCTTCACGTCGGCTACGAACCAACACAGTAATATCAGAAGCTTCTACAGGAGTATGTGCTCCTTTATTGTCAAAATAGCTACTACCCTGAAACCCGCCTTGTAAATATTGTGCGATTTGCGCTGCACATTGTGAAGCTGTTGCTTGTTCATATTCAGCAACTGAGACACCTTCTGCTTCCACTTGCCAAAATGTAAGTGCTTTGACCACTTCGCCATCATGAATAAGTTTTTTACCGCTATTTTGCTTAGCGAAATTAACGGGTTGAAAAGGAATTTGCTCAAAAATAAATGGTGACTGACAGCGGCCAAATAAGTGATTAATAGCTTCAACCATATTTTGCGATGAACGATAGTTAGTCTCTAATGTGTAGTGAGCACTAACTTCATTTTTTGCTTCGATATAGGTGAAAATATCTGCGCCCCGAAAAGCATATATAGCTTGTTTAGGGTCGCCGATGAAAAGTAATGCGCTGTCATTAACTTCCCGATAAATTCTTTGAAAAATACGGTATTGCTGTGCATCTGTATCTTGAAACTCATCTATCATCGCAACAGGAAAGCGTTGACTAATAGCTTGAGCTAAAAATTTCCCACTTTCTTGAGCAAGAGCACCGTCTAAACGGGTCAATAAATCATCAAACCCCATTTCACCACGATTATGTTTTTCATTAGTAATCGCTTCCCTCACCTCTGAAATGGCCAGTGGAATAACCAGATCTTTTAGAGTTAATGATTGAGAAAGTAGCTCATCTATACTTTGGAAAACAATATGTTCTGGCCCTAAGCCACTTTTTGATTTTTTATGTAATACCGTTTGTGAGAAACGTTCAAGATCTTTAGGAAGCTGATAATCTTCTGTTTTTTCTTGAGCCCATTCGCCTATTTTTATCAGCCATGTAGGTAGAAAACGAGTACTATAACTTCGTTTATCCACATCTGAATCAGCGATAAGCTTCTCAAAATCCGCTGAGTTTTCTAACCAGGCCGTTTTAACTGACTCAATTAACAAGATTAGCCGCTGATGCCGTTCTTCTAGAGTTTCTACTTGTTTCGGTTGGTTAATAATTAAAGGAATGTCACCCTGCAAGAAAGGTTTAATCTCCGAAAGTAATGCTTCAGGACTAGTCCACAGTGACTGAATGACTTTCGTCATGGAGTAATTCAGAGGATAAAAATGGCGGCGCCAAAAGTCTGCACAAGCTTGTTTTTGAATCGGAAATTCATCTTGAATCATTGTTTGTTCGAACAATACTCCCGACTCAAATGCATTATGAACTAGCATTCTTTGGCAAAAACCATGGATAGTATATATCGCGGCTTCATCCATTTGCCTTTCCGCTGCCTGCAACCATTGCGCAGCGAATTTTCTTTGGGATTCCCCCGAAAGCTCAGCTAATAATTCAAGATACTCAGGCTGCGACTCGAAACCAACGCCATTTCTTAAGCAAACTAAGCGCATATCATGAATACGTTGACGAATACGTCCCCGTAACTCATTCGTCGCAGCCTCAGTAAATGTTACAACTAAAATTTCTTCAACACTTAACGGCCTAGGAAACGCATTAACGCCTCCCAGACCTAATAAAAGCCGCAGATAAAGTATACCAATTGTATATGTTTTACCCGTTCCTGCAGATGCTTCAATTAACCGCTGCCCACGCAGAGGTAAGGAAAAAACATTCAGTAATTGGGACTCTACCTGCACTTTATTCACTCAGCATCTTCCTTTATTGGTAAAATCTTTTGCAACTGAGAAGCTGTTGGGTAAAGCACCCAATCTTTCAGATGAGCATACCCCACTTTAGTATCAACTCCTTGGCCTATAACTTGGGAGCTTACTGCTAACCCCTTGTGCTTTATAACTGCATTTTCATAATACTCAATGACTTGTTCTTTCGTTGCTGTCCCTAAAGTTGCAATAACTTTTTCACGAGTATCAAAACTGAAAATATTTCTAGAAAAATCAGATGAATAACGGCCTACCTCCTCATAGAATGTTTGAGGTGGTTGATTCATCTCCGTGATAATGGATTGTTTATATTGATTAAATTCATCTATCGGCAGCTTTTTCAGTTTCTCTAATGCTTGAAGATAGAATTGTTGATAACGAGTATTCAAGTAACTCGGTGTTTTGGCATTACTTTGAATTAAAAAGCCCATTCCCCACTGATCCCCCAGCCCTGCTTTAAAAGCAAATACTGCGTAACCCAGTTGCTCATTGGTTCTTAATTGGTCATAAAACCAAGGCTGAATTACCTTAGAAAGAATACCTGATAATACTGCGCCATCAATGCGGCTATAACCGTCTGGAATAAAGATTTCAGCAAGTGCATTATCTGAGCTATTCCCCTGTTTATGGAAATCTGCTAGGTAATTTTTGTCGATAACTACAATATCACCACGCCACCAGTTGGTACCTTCGCTCTTTAATAATTGCTGTGCATCTTTAATAGTTTTCATGCTTTGCGACTCAGTCATATTACCAAAGACCAGCGCTTGTAATGCTGCACTTTTAACTATCATTCCACGGTAGTTAGTGATGTCTTGCAATGAAATTTTATCTAGCTCGGCTAAACGCTGTTCTTGCTCAAAATAAGGTACACTATTAATACGCTGAAGCGGTTGCATGGCTAGCTCATAAGCTTTCGCATTATTAGCAACTTCAATTTGCTCTTTATACCAAGATTTTGCTTGAGCTAATTCTTGTTCCGTTGGCTCAAAATTCAGGTATAGCTTTATCATGGATAAAAAGAGTTCAGGTAAATGTTGGGTGTAACCACTGGCATTTAATTGCAGACCGATTCCCTGAGAAACAGAGACAGACATGCCAGCTACAGATGCCTGATATTGCAGTTCATCCATTTTCAATGAAGCGATATATTGTAATAAAGAGCCTGTTACTTGTTGCTTAGCATCTTTATCACCTTGGTTAGAACGTAATGATAAAGTGATACTCGCCTTTGGCTCATCTGCAAAATATTGACTTGGCATATATAACACTCGTGTATTGCCATCTTGATAGATGAATTCGGGGTGTTTATAAACCTTATCAGCTTTAATTAGTGATAAATTATCAGCAATATACGGGTTTAAAGCAGGTAATTTAAAATTCATTTTAGATTCTAAACTTGCCCAGGTTTTAAATTGTTTTGCTGTGATTTTATTGACCTGATACGGTGCATCGACAAAATAGGCTTTTTTGTTATTCGGTTCATTTGGACTAATAAACCAAATCCTCGCCTCTTGCGCAGTGAGCTCTGATAAACGCTGTTTAATCGCTTCAGGGTCATACTTATCTGCAATGTAATCTGAATCAAGAACATGATTAACAGGAACATCAATCATTTGGTCTGATAACCATTCAATGTAGTTCATATCCCTGACAATTGAACCATAACGGAATGATAAATTAAGAACTTTTGCTATTTCATCAAAGTAACTTTTATTGACCCCATCATTTTTAATTAACTCAAGATAAGAAAAGATAGCTGCAATAATTTCGTCTCTTTCTTGTAACCCTTTATCAGTCAATGTCACATAAATAGAGAATGAACCATAGTTTCTATCTAAATTTGGAGTGGCAGAGGCACTGATACCTTCAGCAAGCCCTTGCGATATTAACCAATCAGCCAATGTTCCGGGGCTTCTATTACCAATTAAGTAACTAATATAGTTGTCACTTTTACTGCGAAAATCTACCATATTATTTTTAATACTGAATTCAATTTGTATGGCTTTTTGCGGTTGCGCTGGCACATAATGAATAATAATGCCTTTTTCATTATCCGTTACTGCTGGGATATTAACAGCGGGAACACTTGCGTTAAAATTAGGTATACGCCCAAATGTTTCCTGTGCAATATTCGCTAATGATTCGATAGATTCGTCGCCGTAAAGCACTGCATTCATTAGGTTTGCAGAATAATACTGCTTATAAAAACCCACAAGCTCATCTTGTAGTTTGCTATTAGGTTTATCTTTCAGAGTCTCTAAATTTCCCCCCGAAAAACGTGAGTTCGGGTGTAATGGGTTCAATGTTTCAGAACGTACTTGCCATATACGCATCCCGTCACGAGAACGTGCCATTGTAAGTTCTGCATTAACTGCATTACGTTCTCTGTCTGCATTAATCGGGTCTAAAAGTGGCTCAGCTAATGCATCTGCAAGCCTATCCGTCGCTTCTTTTAATGCACCATTTTCAACTTCAAAGTAATAAGCAGTACGATGAGAAGCGGTACTTGCATTATGGCTACCACCGTGTTTTTGCAAAAATTCAGAGAAACTACTTGGCTCTGGGTACTTTTTGGAACCCATTAAAACCATATGCTCTAAATAATGAGCCAGCCCTAATTGGCTATTTGGGTTTTCAATACTACCAACAGGTATCGATACCGCAGCCAATGATTTTGTTGCTTTGGCATCTGATACCAATAAAACCGTCATATCATTACTAAGTTTGATGGCTTTATATTCCCTAGGGTCTCTTTCACTTTTATTTACTGTTTCAGGCAAAACTTGCCAAAGTGGTTGCGCTGCTATTGCTTGACCACCGAAAAAAATTATCAGTAATAAAAATAGATGAGCGATATTTTTGGATAAATATTGCATCCTTTGTTGCTCTCCTGTCATTTCAAGTATTTTGTCATCGGTAATAAAAACCGTTGAGTGTTTGATAACAAAGATTTAATCATCGCATCATCAATGCTTCTACAAGTTCTTGACACATAATCGTCTTCCATCTCACCTTTTTGCATCTGACTTCCTTGTAAGCTTTGGAGCAAAGCAGATAATGCTTTTTGTTGAATTTCTTCACTCGAAAAATCGTACTGTTTTGTCTTTTTATCAAAGCAAGCTTTAACCCAACTCCAACCACTTTGAGAAAGAAGAATTAACGGGGAATTAAACCCTTCACAGTAGCCTACGACTAAATCTTGTAGATAAGCCAATGCATCTTCTTTGCTAATAGCAGCAAACTGCCAAATACTATTATCTCTTCCTAGTGCAAGGCTTTCCCCTTCACCAATTTGCGAGTTAAATAGCAAATGTTCCACCCATAGCTGTACCCCATCATTAGCAGTTAAGTAAGCCGGGCGATATCGTACCATTCCTGTTTCATGAATATTTTTCAATAAACCAGTAATTTTTATCCCATTTAACTGAAAATCTAATGGATAATCAAATAGCTGCATATCATATTCTTTAACTTTTTCAGCTAATGGCGATATCTCGTTCAACTGCTGTTCCCAAAAAAGTTGACCAAATTGCCTAGCAGGCAGCTGACCCGATGCTTTTAAAGCAGAATAAAAAGGCTCAATGTTCTTATCTTTGACAAGTAAATCTAAAATTTGATCATTAATTTTATATCGTTGTAATCTACCTAAGTTAAATGGCTCTTCTTCTGGCAGTTCGGTTTCTTCAATAGAAAAATGGACTTTCAAACGCTGTTGAAAAAATGCCCTGATAGGGTGACGATAAAATCGTAATAATTGTTCTAAAGAAATTTCAGTAATGGGCTCTCGAGTTTCAAGTATTGAACAAAATGGTTCATCAACTTTATTTGTTGTTTTTGCGGCAGGTAACCACTCACTCGCAAAACTCTGATAAGGCGTTTCAGGCAAGAAATTTTCTTTTGCGAATGGGACTCTATTATGCTGGATGACCAGATGCTCACTTAATCGTTTAGCGCTTTCATCAATAGTCAAAGTTTCATCACCAACTAAACAAAAGCTTTGGCAAATATAATCAATTAATTCAGTAACTAATACCGATGGATTACAAGGCTGATTATCACGAATAGAAAGCCCAATATAACTAACATAAAGTTGTTTAGATGCTGAATTTAATGCTTCTAAAAATAGGTATCTATCATCGTCCCGGCGTTTTCGGTCTCCACGAACAGGTTTTTCCGCCATCAAGTCAAATCCTAATGGTGGTATATTTCGCGGATAAGCACCATCATTCATACCCAGTAAGCAGACAACTTTAAATGGTACTGAACGCATTGGCATCAAAGTGCAAAAATTAACGGCTCCAGCCAAGAAACGTTGACTAATTTTTTCATCATCAAAGCGAACTGAAAGTTCATCACGAATTAAACGCAATGGAACTTGTTCTTCATATCCTGAAATTATCGCATTATCAATGATTTGATGCCACTGTTCTGTTAATAGTGCGAGAACAAGTTCAGTTTCCCCATCAACCATAAAGTAGCTATCAAGTAGTTGCTGACAAAGTTCTTTCCACTCTTCAAGTAGGCGTTCTTGTGCTAATAAAGAGCGCCATTCTCTTAGTGTATTAATTAATAGCGCTAATTTCCCGGCAAGCTGGGCGGCTAAGCCACTGCACTCATCATAAGGTAAAATACCATTCCACGGGCCATTTCTGCTATCCATTGCATAGCCAAGCAACATTCTACTTAAGCCAAATTCCCATGTGTTTTGCCCTATCACTGGTAAAGCAAAAGAACGTACATTATCGTCATCAAGCCCCCAGCGGATCCCTGATTCATTAACCCAGCGGCGTAATAAACTTAACTCGCTTTCATCAATACCAAAACGTTGAGAAAAAGCAGAAACTTCAAGTAGGCTAAGAACTTGCTCCGTTGAAAAACGACTCTGAGGTAAGTCGAGTAGCATAATAAATGCTTGTAAAATTGGGTGAGCTTGCAGTGCTTTTCTATCTGAAATTGAAAATGGGATATAACGAGTTGATGCCGTATTACCAAAAACAGCCTGAATATAGGGTGCATAGCTGTCAATATCGGCCACCATGACTATCACATCACGCGGTGTTAGCGATGAATCTTGCTCAAAGAGAGAAAGCAAATGATCTTGTAATACTTCAACTTCCCGCTGTGCACTATGACATAAATGGAATGTTATCGAATCATCTAGCTCATTGATTGGTCGTTTACCAATACTCGTTTCATAATTTTCTAATGTTGTCCCTAATTGAGCATGGTTTTCGAGATCTAAAATATCCTGCTGAACATTCTCTAATAAATTGGCTCGTTCAGTATCAACATAGGCCGAAATTTCATTCGCACTATCGATTTGAGAAATAAAGTATAGGTTGTCTCGACCTAGCCTTCCCCACGAGGCGAGTAGTGGATTAGCGATATCCTGTTCGCCATTTTCATTAAATAAATTAGGAATATGCTCTTCGAGTTTAAAACGTGAAATTTCATGTTTATCAAGATAATGGCGAAGTTTTCTTTGCTGTAACCTAGCTAAAAACGACGCGCTTTGAATGTCCCCCCAATAATAGCGACAAGGGTTAGTAAACATTAAATGAACATCTGTATGTTCTGCTATTGCATTGATAGCTTGTAGATAAACAGGTGGAAGAGATGAGATACCGCAAATAAAAATACGCTTTGGCAGCAATTTTCCTAAATCAGGGTTCAATGATAATGTATCAATAAAATGTTGATATAAATTAGCTCGATGCCAAGGTGGCTGTTTTAGTTCATTTGAATATTCAACAAGACACTGCCATAAACGTTTTTGCCATAGTTGATTTTCACTTAGCCCCTCTATTAGTTCATTTTTTTGCCATACTCCAACCCATTGTGGGCGATAAACCAAATATTGGTCAAATAAATCAGCAATCCTACCAGCAAGCTGATGAAGTTTACGTTTATCTGTATCTTCTTGAAGATAATGCTTTAAAGGTTCAAATTCTTCCTCATTAATGACAGTTGGCAATATTGTCATTAGTTTCCATGTCATAGCTTGCTTGGTATAAGCGCTTTCTTTTGGAATATCCGGTAAGACTCGCCTAAACATGTCCCAAATGAACGTTGCAGGTAAGGGATAGCTAATATTTGCAGCAATACCAAACTGCTTAGCAAGTTCGATTTGCAGCCATTGTGACATTCCAGGGCTTTGTACTAAAATTATTTCTTGCTCAAAAGGGTGAGAAAGTGGTTCATTTTTCATTAAATGAGTCATTAGATCTTTTAATAAATCTAATTGATTAGAATGATACACTTGGAACATAGTATTCTCCTGTTGAGCAATACCAACGGCTTAATGAAAATGGCTGTTTTTTTATCGTTAACGATACCATTAACTCAGTACAGTTATCGGCTCGCGGTAAGCGAGTTGTTTGTATTTTCCACTCAGGGTAACGCAAATTTGGATCTATGGAAGAATTTTTCTCCCCTGATATTGGTTCCCCTAACATTGAGCTTTTCTCTAATGTACTATGTAACACTCTAATGGCCGAAGAATTCATATACAATTTATTAAAATTCAATATGATATATTGCGAATAGTTTACCAAAGCTACCAGTGAAATAGCAAAAATAACCACGCCAATCATTGCCTCTACTAATGCAAATCCTTGCTGCTTTGTTTTCATTAGCAAAATCCTTTTTTTATCACTGGGCAATAATCTAACCACCCTTTTTTACGAGAGAAAAACTGTTGCTTATTTGCATCCCATACTACCCATCGATAAACTTTAATATCATTCCCTAAGAGATAATGACTTTGCCCCGACAGCACGAAATCCGCCCCTTTGTAATGTTTTAAGCAACTTTTCCATTGTTGATTTTCCTCTTTCTGGCAAACCCAACGCTTTAATCCTCTATATTGACTATCCCAATGTAATGTTCCCCCCCAAGCAAGAGCTGACTCTGCTTTATTAAAAGCATCGAAATATTTAATTTCCTTATGCAACTCATCCCGAGCTCGTTCTTGGAAAAAATGCACCGATTTAATCAATAATGTGCCTATTGTGATAAAAATAATAACCATAAGCAGAGAAACGTTTCCCTGTTGTTGCTCTATATTCTTCATAGATTTCTAACTAAGACCGCTATTCGGTAATTAAATGTTTGATTAGGTAATAACTCTGTTTTAAGGCTTATTTCCATTTCAAGTAATTGGGTATTTTCCCGCCAATCAAATGCTAATTTTTTAACTTTGATTAGCTTCTCATCAAATAATGATTGCCAACGAGTCCCATCACAATTTCGGACATTTCGATTGGACTCTAATTTTTCATTATTTAACCGATAACCAAAATAATCAGAATCTTTAGATTTGGATTTAATATCTTCCCACCTACCCGATAAATCTTGGTCATAAGCAAAAATAATGCACGAGTTATTCCCTTTGCTTAAAAATTTTGATGTGATTTTTAAAGGTTCTTCACCACAATTTAGGCTACTACAGTAACCTATCCTTCTAAAATCTTTTTCCATATTTATCAATGTTTGCCTTATATCCTTGTCTATTTGGTATTGAATGTAAGTTCGATAGGTTTGCTTAAATAATGTAGGAATAGCACTCATCGCTGATACACAAACAATGCTACTGATAGCCATTGCCATTAATATTTCAATGAGTGTAAATCCCTGCTGTTTTTTTAATTTATCGTTATTTAAGGGATTCAACATTTAGGTACCCCTGTCATTTTTTTATGACTACAGCTTCTAATACGGCCTAATGAAGAAATATAAATTGTGATTTGCTGATCCTGATTTTTTAGCTCTATGCTAAAAGCACGGATTGTTCCCTGCTTACCATATAGCTGAATTGAAGTACGGCTTGCTTTACTAAGTTCTATTCCTTGGTGCCTTTTTGCTGTTAACTTGCCAACCTCTTGCTTGCTGTTCGCATCTTTAACATCAAGCTGCCAATCATTTCTACCAGCCTTAACGGATAATATTTGATACCTATTTAAATAGACACCTTCTGTCATTTGGCTATAAATAAACTCAGATACTTGCCTAGCCGCATCGATTAACCGCTGCCTTTCTACTTGCTGTTGCCATTGATATAAACCAGAAAAAATAACAAAAGAACAAATAAATAAAACAATCATAATCTCAATTAAGGTGAAACCACGCTGCATTGTATTTAATTCAACTTTCATTTTGTTGTGACCCCACTTTTTATATGCAAGACAGAGATTGCCAAAAAAAATCTGTCTAGCGAGGTTTGTCATTACAAACTGCATAACGCTTCGCAACAAAATAAATAAATGCATAACAATACAAGTCAATTTGCGAGCTGCTTCGCAAAGAAATAGTTAATTCAAAATAAATGCAAGAAAGTAAATTAATTATGAACCAAGATAAAATTCATTAAGAAAGATGGGATAGATAAAGGAGGGAGGTTGATGAAATGTAAAAACACAATACTAAGATGGCTTTTCGATAAAACCATCTTAGTAAACAATTTATTCGCTAATCAAACAGTAAACGGATATTTGATAGCCTCATGGCACTGGTACCCTTCGAGAGTAAAATCATCCGAAGTCACCCATGTTTCGAGGTCTTCTAATGACTGAATTTTGGGGTTAATAAACAATGAAGGGGAAGCAAACGGCTCACGTTTTAGTTGGACATCACGCATTAAAGGCAGTTGGTTTTCATAAATATGTGCATTCACAATTTTATGGTAAGCCTTACCTGCTTTATGGCCTGAAATACGAGCCATAAGAGCGAGCAAAACAAAACATTGTACTTGGTTGAAATTTAAACCAAGCGGTACATCACAGCTACGTTGGTAAGATGTTAAATGTAGGGTATCACCTAGCAATGAAAAAGTATGAGTATGCATGCAGGGACGCAAGCAACCCATTTCAAATTCACCAGGGTTATAGAAAGTGATAATTTCTGCGCGGTCATCAATTCCATTTTTTAAGTTATTGACGACTTTTTTCAGCTGATCTAAATGTGTTCCATCTGGGCGTTGCCATGAGCGCCCTTGAACACCATATACGCGGCCCATATCATCCTCACCTTTGCGATAAGGGTTATTCAGCCATGCTTGGTTCTCATTTGCATTGGCATTCCATGTATTACAACCAATTTCACGAAATTGAGCCGCATTGTCGTAGCCACGTAGATAACCAAGAAGCTCAGCTATCGCCGCTTTATAAAAGCTTTTACGAGTCGTAATCAAGGGGAATTGATTATTGCCCACATCATATTCAAGGTCAGCGTTAATAACGGTTAAACAACGAACACCTGTTCGTTTATTCTCAACCCATTGCCCTTCATCAATAATACGTTGGCATAAATCAAGATACGGCTTCATAGTGACTCTCTTTTAAAAAAATAACTTAAGTGGCTAACCTTTGTCTTGCTGTACTTCATTGCTTTATTTACAAAATAGTTATATTCAACAGACTAAGTTAGCCCCAATAATTGTATTTATTAACTCTTTGTAGGCTCTTTTAGTGGCTTATGGGCTGGCACATTTTTGCCATATTTGTAAGCCCAAACAATCATCAGAACTCCAATAATAATCATCGGAATTGATAGAATTTGTCCCATACTAATACCACCAAATAAACCAAGCTGTGCGTCTGGTTGCCTAAAGAATTCAACTATGATCCTAAATGCACCATAACCAATCAAGAATAACCCAGAAACACTCCCCATTGGACGAGGTTTACGCACAAATAAGTTCAAAATAAGGAACAGAACAATTCCCTCTAAGAACATTTCATAAAGCTGTGATGGGTGTCTTGGTAGCACACCATACTGCTCTAATATGGGTAATAACGAAGGGTCCTGTGCGGCAAGTTGAATATCTTCACTGCGTGAATGTGGGAATAAAAATGCCCATGGCGTATCGAGTGTTACTCGTCCCCATAGCTCCCCATTAATAAAGTTCCCAATACGGCCCATGCCTAAGCCAAATGGGATCAATGGTGCAACAAAGTCAGATACTTGCAGGAAACGACGGCGAGTACGGTGAGCAAACCACATCATGGCACATATCACACCGATTAGGCCGCCATGGAAGGACATGCCACCATCCCAAACCTTAAATAGATATAAAGGATCGTCAAGAAAAACAGGGAGATTATAAAAGAAAACGTAACCTAACCGACCACCGACAAATACGCCAACAAAGCCAACATACAGCAAGTTTTCTACTTCGTTTTTTGTCCAGCCACTATTGGGTTTTGCAGCGCGACGCCCTGCTAGCCAAAGGGCAAAAACAAAGCCAACAAGGTACATAAAGCCATACCAGTGTAACGATACTGGCCCAATTGAGAACATAACAGGATCTATTTCCGGAAATGCTAAGTAGTTGTTACTCATTGTTCCCCACTTTTTAATCATTAAGCCAACTACTCGTCGACTATTACGTATTCAACAGGCTTCAATTTGTGAAGCCCCTGAAGCATACAACAAAAAGTATAGTCATTTATACTTGATATTTTTCAAACTAAACCAAATTAAATACTTACATCTTGTTGTAAGTTAAATCCCACCACGTACAAAACCGCCTAAATGGTGTTGCTCCATAAATTCACTCGCCTCTAGCCTGACACTATCACTCGTTTCCGCAGCCAATAACTTCGGTACTAACTGCGACATCAAGGTTGGGTCAAGCTGGCGGATTAAATATTTCATGCGAGGAACACTACGCCCACTCATACTTAAGGAGCGATATCCTAGAGCAATTAATACCATTGCGCTGAGTGGCTGCCCTGCCATTTCCCCACAAACACTTACAGGGAGTTGAAGGCGTTGGCACTCTTCACTTACTTTTGCTAAAAAGCGCACAATTGAGGGATGAAGATTATCATATAGCGCCGCTACATGGGTGTTATTACGGTCAACAGCAAGTAAATATTGTGTAAAGTCATTAGTCCCGATAGAGATAAAATCAACGCGTTTTTTTATTTCCGGTAATAGAAATAGCAAAGAAGGAACTTCAAGCATAATACCAATTTGGGGCATCTCAACTGGCATTTTTAATAAAAAACTCACTTCGTCCCTTGCTCTTTTTATCAGCAAAATTGCTTCGTCTATCTCATTAACACTGGTCACCATCGGTAATAAAATACGTAAATTACCTGAAAACATATTCGCCCGTAACATAGCCCTTAGCTGGATTAAAAAAATCTCGGGCTGGTCCAACATGATGCGAATACCGCGCCAGCCTAAGCTTGGGTTTTCTTCGCTAATTGGCATGTATGGCAACTGTTTGTCAGCCCCTATATCAAGGGTTCTTAACACTACAGGCTTGGTAGGGAAAAGTTGTAAAACTTCTTTATAGAGTTGTTTTTGCTCATCTTCCGAGGGAAAACCATTGTGCAACATAAAAGGCAGTTCAGTACGATACAGGCCAACGCCATCAACCCCTGTGTTAATCTGTTGCTCGTAGCGCGGACTTAAACCTGCATTAAGGTAAATATGAACTTGTTCGCCGCCTTTAAGTGTTGCATCTTGTTCAAGAGTTCCTTCCGCTAAGCGACTAATAACATTTTCTTCTTCAATGATTTGCTGGTATTCCTGAACAATTAAATTTTCAGGTTCAATAAAGAGCTCACCACGGTAACCATCCAATATTAAATGGCGGTTATGTAATAACGAAGGCTCAATATCCGCCCCCATAATCGCAGGAATTCCCATAGCTCTGATTAAGATAGCGGAATGAGAATGCGTTGCTCCGTCACGCACGACCACACCAGCAAGTTGCTCAATAGGTAACTCCGCCAATACACTAGCACTTAATTCATCAGCAACTAAAATAAAACGTTCTGGCCATTGCTCATTTGCGGTAAGTGAATCATCAAGATGAAATAATAAGCGTTGACCTAATGCTTTTAAATCGGCCCCTCTTTCCCTTAAATAAAGGTCACGCAGGCGAGAAAACTGCTCTACATAATTTTCAATAACTGTTTTAACTGCCCATTCAGCAGTTGCGTTATCATTGATGGCGGCAAACAGATGTTTTTTTAGCTGTGGGTCACTCAGTAAATGATTGTAGAGATCAAATATCGCCGCACTTTCTTTTGCTGAGCTCGCCATAAAACGTTTACTAATACGACGACATTCCGCTGTAGCACTTTCGAGGGCGGCGACAAGGCGTTGTTTTTCTTTGTCGATATCAATAGCGCTTGCTTGAAAAATACTATCTAAAGAAGGTTGGGAACTATCTTGCCATCCATAAGCCATTGCAATTCCTTGTGATACAGGAATCGCTTTAATTCTATTTTGCCGATATTGCCCAAAAATACCTTTTGCTTGTGCTTGCGACAAAATCACGGCGAGTTGCATCGACAACGTTACCATGAAAGATTCTTCGGTTTCATTAAACAGCCGTTTTTCCCGTTGCTGTACGACCAGCACGCCTAATAATTGGCGACGGTATACCACGGGAACACCTAAGAAAGCTTTTAATTGTTCTTCTTTAAGCTGAGGCAGGAATTTATATTGAGGATGTTCACGAATATCGGCTAGATTGAGCATCTCAGACTGGCGCCCTACGGCCCCTACGACACCTTCATCAAAACCTAGACGAATAGCAATCCCGCTAGGTTTTTTTAACCCGCGGGTTGCCATTAAGTAATAGCATTGGCGAGGGTGATCAGCTAAATAAATGGAACAAACGTCTGTTCTCATTGCTTTGCAGGTCTCATTCACCAACACTTCTAGCGCATCAGTCAAACTTGTCGCCATTGCAACTTTTTCGACAATTTCACGTAAACGCGTCAACATAGGCTACTTTGCTCCACGCCTACGGTTATTAAAAGAGGGCCGTTGTGGTAATTTTTGTTCCTGTAAAGGCATAACTACGGGAGCGAATTCTTTCATGACACGCCGATAAACTTCACGTTTAAAAGAAACCACCTGCCTAACAGGATACCAATAACTGACCCATCGCCAGCCATCAAATTCTGGCGATTTACTGCGCTGCACGTTTATATCGGCATCATTGCATTGAAGTTGAAGTAAAAACCAACGCTGTTTCTGCCCAATACAAACAGGTTTTGTATCCCAACGCACCAAACGCTTGGGTAATTTGTAACGTAACCAATTACGGGTAGATGCCAATAACCTGACATCTTTACGCTGTAGCCCGACTTCTTCGTATAGCTCACGATACATCGCCTGTTCCGGCGATTCCCCAGGATTGATGCCTCCTTGAGGAAACTGCCATGAGTGCTGACCATAGCGGCGGGCCCATAAAACTTGCCCTTGCCGATTACAAATTACAATTCCTACATTCGGGCGGTAGCCATCATCATCAATCACAGACTACCTCAATAACCAAATTTGAAAGATGCCTAATTGTTTCACACATACCTAAACTGGTAAACCTATATCAATACAGTTTGCAGATATGTCTGAAGTCACTACAATAGTGAACATCTCAACGGGGTGCCGAACTTATTTCGGCTGAGAAATAACCCGTAGAACCTGATCCGGTTAATACCGGCGTAGGGATTTGAGCCTCCGTCTGCATATCTGCACCGGTTTCTCCTCAAATCCTGTGTCACTATCTTTTAGCGCAGGAAAAAGCATGTTTAAAAACAAAATTATAGCATCGTTCTTTACCTTTGGTGCACTCAGTTTAAGTCAATTAGCATGGGCGGATAAACCAACGCTTACTGTTTATACCTACGATTCCTTTGCCGCAGAGTGGGGTCCAGGGCCACAAATTAAAAAAAATTTCGAAGCGCAGTGCGATTGTGAATTAAAAATAGTGGCGCTGGGGGATGGTGTAGCCCTGCTAAACAGACTCAGAATGGAAGGAAAAAAAAGCAAAGCAGATGTGATTTTAGGGTTAGATAATAATTTATTAGATTCTGCTGAAAAAACAGGCCTGTTTGCTTCTGCCGACATTAATACCAGTGCATTGAAGCTGCCTATTTCGTGGGATAGCTCAACCTTCATTCCTTATGACTATGGCTATTTCGCATTCATATATGACACTAATAAAATTAAACAACCACCAACAAGTATGGATGCATTATTAAATAGTGAAAATAATTGGAAAATTATTTACCAAGATCCTCGAACCAGTACGCCCGGACTTGGCTTAATGCTGTGGATTGAAAAACTGTATGGCGACAAGTCTGCGGATGCATGGCAAAAAATGGCAGGCAAAACACTCACCGTAACTAAAGGTTGGAGTGAAGCTTATGGCCTGTTCTTAAAAGGGGAAGGTGATTTTGTACTCAGTTATACCTCATCGCCGGGTTATCAAATGCTTAATGACCAAAAAGATAACTATGCTGCGGCATTATTTAATGAGGGTCACTATATGCAAGTTGAGGTGGCAGCAAGGCTGAAAAATAGCCCACAGCCGGAGCTTGCCAAGCAGTTCTTGCAGTTTGTCTTAACACCTGAATTCCAAAATACCCTGCCAACAACAAACTGGATGTATCCGGTCATTGATATTCCCTTACCTGAGGTATACAACCAGTTACCTCTACCTGAAAAAGCCTTACAATTTAGTTCTCAAGAAGTGGCCAAAGAACGCCAAAATTGGACTCGTTTATGGCAAACCGCCGTCAGTCGCTAATTAATTTGTCTCTACTACCGGGGGCATTGGCCTCCGGATTACTGATTACGGTTGCACTCATTAGTTTTGGTGCACTGTGGTTTTTTGCACCTGAAATTTCAATGGCTGACATTATTAGCGATAGCTATTTGTGGCATGTGATTGGGTTTACCTTTTGGCAGGCTTTTTTATCCGCTATTTTTTCTGTGATCCCTGCCATTTTTCTCGCAAGAGCATTACATCGCCGTCGTTTTTTTGGGCGAACTCTATTTTTACGCCTATGTGCAATGACATTGGTTCTTCCGGTATTAGTTGCCGTGTTTGGTATTTTATCAGTTTACGGGCAAACGGGTTGGCTGGCTAAACTTTGTCAATTACTGGGATTTAATTACACCTTTTCACCTTATGGCCTAAAAGGCATTTTGCTAGCACATGTTTTCTTTAATATGCCACTAGCGACTCGTATGCTATTACAGTCTTTAGAAAATATCGCTATTGAGCAGAGACAAATTGCAGCACAACTGAGGTTCAATGAGTGGCAGCAATTTACTATTTTAGAATGGCCTTATTTACGGCGGCAAATATTACCTACTGCTGCGTTAATTTTTATGCTGTGCTTTGCCAGCTTTGCGACTGTGCTCGCTCTGGGCGGAGGTCCTGCAGCAACCACTATCGAATTGGCTATTTACCAAGCTCTTAACTATGATTTTGATTTAGGGCGAGCCACTATTTTGGCATTAATTCAGCTGTTCTTCTGTGTCGGTTTAATGTTTATCTGCCATAGAGTAAATAGTGTATTTTCAGTGGGGTTTAGCCAACAAGCGCAATGGGTTGACCCCGCTGATAACGCATTTCGTCGTATTCGTGACCTGCTGCTCATTGTCGCTGCCATGTTATTGCTACTTCCCCCACTATTCGCGGTTATTTTCGATGGGTTAAATGGGCAACTTTGGGCGGTATTGCAGCAACCCGCCTTATGGCAAGCCACGGCAACCTCTGTGTTTATTGCACTGTGTGCTGGTACTGTCTGCGTGGTACTTACCTTAATGTTGTTATGGAGCAGCCGTGAATTGCGCTTACGCCAAGCGGCTCGTCTAGGGCAAGCCTTAGAACTTAGTGGGTTAATTATTTTAGCCATGCCCGGTATCGTGCTCGCGACAGGTTTTTTTATCTTTTTTAATGAAACGGTGGGCTTACCTGAATCCCCTTACCCATTAGTTATCATGACTAACGCTTTGTTAGCCATTCCCTATGCGTTAAAAGTATTAGAAAACCCCATGCGAGACAGCGCTGAGCGCTATAACCCATTGTGCCAATCACTTGGCATTTCTGGTTTTAATCGTTTCCAACTTATTGAACTTAAAGCATTACGCAAACCTATTTCCCAAGCTCTCGCATTTGCTTGTGTTATCTCAATTGGTGATTTTGGTGTTGTCGCGTTATTTGGCAATGATAACTTCCGCACACTCCCTTATTATCTTTATCAGCAAATAGGGGCTTACCGGTCAAACGATGGGGCTGTTACGGCCATGTTATTATTATTACTTTGCTTTTGCTTATTTAGCTTGATTGAACGTATCTCAGGAAAACACCATGATTAAATTGACTCAGCTAGATTACCAATACGACAACCTGACAATGTCATTTGATTTTTCTGTTCAGTCTGGTGAGTCTGTGGCAGTTATGGGGCCAAGTGGTGCTGGGAAAAGTACGCTATTAAGCCTGATTAGCGGCTTTCAATTTCCCCAAAGCGGAACGATTGTGCTCAATGGCGAAGACCATACTTTTAGCCCTCCAGCTAAGCGCCCTGTTTCTATGTTATTTCAAGAAAATAATTTATTTTCACACCTGACAATCCGGCAAAACATTGGTCTTGGACTGCAACCCAATTTACGCCTGAATAAAACGCAAATTCAGCGAGTTGAGCAAATGGCGAGCCGTGTCAGCCTGAGTGAATGTTTAGATAGGTTACCAGCACAACTGTCGGGGGGGCAACGTCAACGCGCGGCATTAGCACGCTGCATGATCCGCAATCAACCAATTTTATTACTTGATGAGCCTTTTTCAGCTCTCGACCCTGCATTACGCCGAGAAATGCTGCTATTACTCAGGGAAATTTGTGCAGAAAAATCAATCACATTGTTAATGGTTTCTCATAATGTTGATGATGCTTTACAAATTGCCCCGCGGACACTGGTTATTGCAGAAGGTAATATTGCCTACGATGGTGATACTCAATACCTATTACAGGGACAAAGCGCTGCGTCTGCTTTACTGAGTATCATAAGCGTTTCCAATAATTAGCACTGTATAAATTCACACTATTCGCGTATATTTATCGTAACTATTTTTTATGCGAGTAGCCTAATGACCCAACTTATCGCTCCAGCAGAAAGAGGCTTTATTCTTAGCCGTCACTGGAAAGACACCCGCCACGGTGTTGAGGTCTCTTATTGGCTACTCACTAATAACCAACCTCAAAAGGTCACTGTTCCCTATCAAAAAGCCATTGGTTTTTTAGCTGAATCTCAATTCCCTCAAGTAAAACATCTATTAGATGAACAACCCAATATTACCTACCGGCTCCTTGGATTAATTGATTTTAAACGCGAAAAAGTCTATGCGATTTATTGCCAGCAATATCGACAATTACAGAATCTTGAAAAAAGCTGCAACGAATTGGGTGTCGAATTATTAGAAACAGATATTCGCCCAAGTGAACGGTATCTAATGGAACGCTTTATCGCGGCCTCTGTCTGGTTTTCTCAAAATCAGCAAGGAGAATTTCAACTAAAACCTTGCGAAGGCTACCGTCCCTTAATCAAAGCTGTTTCCCTTGATATCGAAACCAGCCAACATGGTGAACTCTATTCTATAGGGCTGTCTGGCTGTGGTGACAATGTGGTATTTATGTTAGGGCCAGAACAAGGGCCTGCATTGAGCTCTGAACATCGCTTAATCTATGTGAATAGCCGCCCGCAATTACTTCATAAGCTCAATGAATGGCTTCACCAATATGACCCTGATGCCATCATTGGTTGGAACCTAATCCAATTCGACTTACAAGTATTACAAAAGCATGCTGAGCGTTATGGCATCCCATTATTGTTTGGTCGACAAAACAAAAAATTGGAGTGGCGAGAGCATGGCTTTAAGCAAGGGGTATTTTTTGCCGCTGCTGAAGGCCGGTTAATTATTGATGGTATTGATGCATTAAAAGCAGCAACATGGAGTTTTTCATCATTTAGTTTAGAGTTTGTCGCTCAAGAACTCCTTGGCGAAGGTAAAGCGATTGATACCCCTTATGACCGAATGGATGAAATCAACCGCCGCTTTGCTCACGATAAACCCGCTCTAGCACACTACAATATTCAAGATTGTATTTTAGTCCATCGGATCTTTGAAAAAACGGATTTAATGGCTTTCTTGCAAGAACGTTCAACAGTAACTGGCCTTGCTGTTGATAAAATGGGCGGATCTGTCGCAGCATTCTCACACCTTTATATTCCCCGTCTACACCGCCTTGGCTTTGTCGCTCCCAACCTGACGGAACATAAAATGCAACTGAACCCCGGGGGCTTTGTCATGGACTCCCAACCTGGGCTATATGACTCCGTATTAGTTTTGGATTATAAAAGCCTATATCCTTCAATTATTAGAACTTTTCTCATCGACCCTGCGGGTATGATTGAAGGATTAGCGCATCCAGACCTTGAATATTCTGTTCCTGGTTTTCGCCAAGCTTGGTTTTCTCGTACAACCCACTGTTTACCCGATATTGTCAGCCATATCTGGCAAGAACGGGATAAAGCCAAAAAAGAGCATAATGCGCCACTATCCCAAGCGTTGAAAATTATTATGAACGCATTTGCTGGGGTACTAGGCGCTGAAGGGTGCCGTTTTTTTGACCCAAGACTGACTGCATCAATCACCATGCGTGGCCATGAAATTATGCGTACAACCAAACGTTTGATTGAGTCACAGGGTTACCAAGTTATTTATGGGGATACCGACTCCACATTTGTATGGTTACGAGACGCCCACAATGAAGAGCAAGCGCAAAAAATTGGCTTTGCTTTACGTGATTACGTGAATAGCTGGTGGAAAAAACATTTAGCTGAAGAATGGCAATTAGAGGGGGTTTTAGAGCTTGAATATGAAACCCATTACCGCCGATTTTTGATGCCAACGGTACGTGGTGCTGAAATGGGGAGTAAAAAACGCTATGCAGGGCTGAGTAAAGACACCATGGTATTTAGAGGGCTGGAAACCATTCGCTCAGACTGGACCCCCTTAGCACAAATATTCCAAAAAGAGCTCTATACCCGTATTTTTTATCGCCAACCTTACCGTGAATATATTCGTGAATATGTGCAAAATATTCGTTCAGGCCAATATGATGACCGTTTAGTTTACCGTAAACGCCTGCGCCGAAAATTGACTGATTACCAAAAAAATGTTCCTCCGCATGTTCGAGCTGCTCGTACCGCTGATGACTATAATTTAAAATTACAGCGCCCTTTGCAATATCAAAATGGTGGTTGGATAAACTATATTATCACTCAGGCAGGGCCTGAACCGCTGGAAATCATCACGGCAAAACCGGATTACGAACATTATATTTCCAAGCAAATCAAACCAATAGCAGATGCTATCTTGCCTTTCTTACAAGATGACTTTGATACCCTGCTAACTGGGCAAATTACCCTGTTGTTTTAAAATTTATTCTACCTTTGATGTTTTTTTAACAGGTGACGATAGCCTTCGGTTGAATTAATATATCGCCCCTTTGGTGTCTCGCACGTCTGGCTACACAAATTATGCGTGATAATCAACAATACTCATTATAATTCAAATAGACTGACTCATTGTCTCGGCCACAAGCCCAGCAAACGCCTTAGTGCTCACTTTGCTGCAATTTGAATAATTAAATGTGTATAATTAATCATCAGGTAACGACTATTTTTAAAATAATTCGAACTCTTCCTTGTGTAACTATTAATGAGCTACACCAACACTGGGCGAAGACACTGATAAAAATTGTCTTAAAAAATCTAAAAAATAAACTCTCAATTTTATGGAATTAAGTTAAATCTATGCCATTTACTCTTGGTCAACGCTGGATCAGCGATACAGAAAGCGAACTTGGATTAGGTGCCGTCGTGGCAATTGATGCCCGTATGGTAACGTTGCTTTTTCCTGCTAGTGGCGAAAACCGCCTTTACTCTAGCAGTGATGCCCCTATTACCCGAGTGATGTTTAATGAAGGTGATACCATTACCAGCCACGAAGGCTGGCAACTTCAAGTTGAAAGCATTGAAGAAGATAAAGGATTATTGACTTACATCGGCACACGTTTAGATACGCAAGAAACCGGTGTGAGCCTTAGAGAAGTGTTCCTTGACAGCAAGCTCACATTCAATAAGCCGCAAGATCGTCTATTTGCTGGGCAAATTGACCGTATGGACCGTTTCGCTTTACGCTTCCGTGCGCGCAAATTCCAAAGCGAGCAAGTCAAACATCAAGCGACAGGCCTACGCGGTATTCGTGCAAGCCTGATCCCACACCAATTACATATTGCCAATGAAGTGGGAAAACGCCACCATCCGCGTGTATTACTCGCTGACGAAGTCGGCTTAGGTAAAACCATTGAAGCGGGGATGATTATCCACCAGCAATTAATGGCAGGCCGTGCAGAGCGCGTCTTAGTTATTGTTCCTGATAGCTTACAGCACCAATGGCTGGTTGAGATGCTACGCCGCTTTAATCTGCGTTTTTCTTTGTTTGATGATAGCCGTTACAGTGAAGCACAGCATGATAGTGATAACCCATTTGAAACAGAACAACTCGTTCTGTGTTCACTGGATTTCGTCCGTCGTAACAAGCAGCGTTTTGACCAATTAGTTGAAGCGGGCTGGGATATGATGGTCGTCGACGAAGCTCATCACTTACAGTGGAGTGAGACCGCCCCGAGCCGCGAATATCAAGTTATTGAAACATTAGCTGAAAATATTCCTTCTATTTTGCTATTAACGGCAACACCAGAGCAACTTGGCCAAGAAAGCCACTTCGCTCGCTTGCGTTTACTTGACCCTAGCCGTTTTCATGATTACCAAGACTTTATTGCTGAGCAAGAAAACTACCGTCCTGTTGCTGATGCGGTTTCACTGTTGCTGTCGGGTGACAAACTGACTAATGACCAGCAAAATTTACTTAACGAATTAATCAAAGAACAAGATATCGAACCACTGCTAAAGGCTGCAAACCTTGAAGGTGAAGATGGCAATGCCGCGCGCCAAGAGCTGATCAACATGTTAATGGACCGCCATGGTACTAGCCGCCTGTTGTTCAGAAATACCCGAAATGGCGTCAAAGGCTTCCCTCGTCGTGAATTGCATTCGTTAAAAATGCCATTGCCCACCCAATACCAAACCGCAATTAAAGTGGCTGGTATTATGGGCAGTAAAAAAGACGTTGAAACACGTGCAAAAGAAATGCTCTACCCTGAGCAAATTTACCAAGAGTTCGAAGGTGAAAACGCCACGTGGTGGAACTTTGACCCGCGGGTTGAGTGGTTAATGGGCTTTTTGACCGCAAACCGCCATGAAAAAGTGTTAGTGATCTGCGCGAAAGCCGCAACTGCACTACAATTGGAGCAAGTGTTACGTGAACGCGAAGCGATTCGTGCTGCCGTGTTCCACGAAGGGTTATCGTTATTAGAACGTGACCGAGCTGCTGCCTATTTCGCCTCTCAAGAAGAAGGCGCGCAGGTTCTATTATGTTCTGAAATCGGTTCTGAAGGGCGTAACTTCCAATTTGCTAACCAGTTGGTGATGTTCGACCTGCCGTTTAATCCAGACTTACTCGAGCAACGTATCGGCCGTTTAGACCGTATTGGACAAAGCCGTGATATCAGCATTCATGTGCCTTATTTAGAAAATACCGCACAATCTGTGTTGATCCGCTGGTATCACGAAGGCTTAGATGCCTTTGAACATACCTGCCCAACAGGCCGAGCTATCTACGATAAATACTACCAACCATTACTGCAATTTATGGCTGAACCGACAGTCACAGAAGGTTTTGATGAATTTATTAAAACCTGCCGTGCAGAGCATGACAGCTTGAAATTGCAATTGGAACAAGGCCGTGACCGTTTACTTGAAATGCATTCAAACGGTGGCGAGTCTGGCAATCTGTTGGCTGAAGAAATTGGTGAAGGTGATAACGATACCGAATTGGTTAACTTTGCACTCAATCTTTTTGATATTGTCGGTATTAATCAAGAAGATAAAAGTGATAACCTGATTATCCTCACACCTTCAGACCATATGTTAGTACCTGATTTCCCAGGACTTCCTCAAGATGGTTGCACCATCACGTTTGATAGAGAGCAAGCACTTTCTCGTGAAGATACGCAATTTATCAGCTGGGAGCACCCTATTATTCGTAATGGTTTAGATTTAGTGCTATCTGGCGATACCGGCAGCTGTGCGGTTTCTTTATTGAAAAACAAAGCGCTGCCTGTTGGCACCTTATTGACTGAACTGATTTACGTTGTGGAAGCTCAAGCGCCTAAGAACCTGCAAATTAGCCGTTTCTTACCCGCGACTCCGGTACGCTTATTAATTGATTTAAAAGGTAATAACTTATCATCTCAAGTTGAGTTTGAAAGTTTTAACCGCCAATTAAATGCCATTAACCGCCATATGGCAAGCAAACTGGTCAATGCAGTACAAAATGAGGTTCATTCGGTATTACGCTTATCTGAGCCAATGATCGAAAAAGAAGCCAAGGCATTGATAGAAAATGCAAAAGAAGCGGCTGATAAGGCGCTAACGTTGGAGCTTTCTCGTTTAGAAGCACTAAAAGCGGTCAACCCAAATATCCGTGATGAAGAACTTGATATTATTGAGGAAGAACGCCAACAACTGATGACTAATATCGACCAAGCTACATGGCGACTAGATGCGATTCGTTTAGTTGTGGTAACTCATCAGTAGCCGACTTGCTGTGAGTACGCTGTTGCTCATTCAAATAGCTTATTATTAGTAATTTGAATTATAGTAAGCGTAAACTAAAATAGTCACTTATTTCTCCCTCATCTGAGGGAGAAATTATTTAAAAGCTTCGGAGTTACACACGTTATGATGGAACCCTACCAACCTGCTGTTGAACCTTGGTTGCATATACTTTACCAAGATGCTCACATCATTGTGGTGAATAAACCTAGCGGGTTACTCTCTGTTCCCGGAAAAGCGCCAGAGCACCATGACAGCATTATGAGCCGTGTTCAGCGTGATTTTCCCGCCGCTGAATCCGTACATCGGTTAGATATGGCGACAAGTGGCGTCATGGTTGTGGCACTGCACAAAAAAGCTGAACGCGAACTTAAACGCCAATTTAGAGAGCGTGAGCCGAAAAAATTCTATATTGCTCGTGTTTGGGGTCATTTAGAAAAAGAAGAAGGCTTGGTTGATTTGCCGCTAATTTGTGATTGGCCAAACCGCCCTAAGCAAAAAGTGTGTTTCGAAACAGGGAAATCAGCACAAACTGAATACCAAGTTTTACAATACGAAGAACAAGCCACTCGCGTAAAGCTTTCCCCTATTACGGGTCGTTCGCACCAACTTAGAGTCCATATGTTAGCATTAGGTCACCCTATCCTTGGTGATCGCTTCTATGCACACGATGAGGCCAAAACGCTAGCTACTCGCTTACAATTACATGCTCAGGAATTATACATCACCCACCCTGAATACGGCACGCCAATGCATTTTACCTGCCCACCGGATTTTTAACGGTCTCTAATCGATTGATTAGATTTCAATATTACCAGTGCAAAAATTAACTCACTCTGTTTTTGCGCTGATTATTTTCCCGTTTGTTTTTACCCTAAGAACATACATAACTATGTAACTAGGGTGCGCGAGCGCAGCCAACAAAAAACGGAAGCGAAATAATCCATTTTAATTATTCCCCTGATTTCCCCTAAATAGTTCGTGTTGCAGCTAGGCGGCAAGAGAGCAAATCCTTAGGAGCGTAGATAACTACGTGACTAGGGTTCATGAATGAAGACAACAAAGCGAGATTTTTGGTTTTTCTTCGTTAGCCTGATTTCCCCTAAATAGTTCGTGATGCAGCTAGGCGGCAAGAGAGCGAATTCCTAGGAGCATACAGTAGTATGTGACTAGGGTTCGCGAGCGCAGCCAACAACGCTGCGGCGCGAAATATGACGGGGAAATTTATTTGAAGCCGAGCTCCTTCTTAACTAAGTCATAAGCTGCTTGGATAGACTGCGCCTTTTGCTTAGCAATCTCCATCATTTCTGGCGGCAAACCTTTCGCAACCAATTTATCTGGGTGATGTTCGCTCATTAATTTACGATAGGCACGCTTAATTTTTGTTGGGTCATCACTCGGGGACACACCAAGGACTTTACAAGCATCTTCGAGGGTTGGGCCATTCGATTGCTGATAATACCCTCCTGATTGCTGCTGAGAGTACCCTTGGCCAAATTGGCGACCACTTTGGATCATATCCAAGAACTGTTCAAATTGAACCTTAGAAATACCCAATTCCTCAGCAATAATAAACAATACTTTTCGTTCGTTTGGATGTAGCTGCCCATCTGCAAAAGCCGCCTGTAATTGAATTTCCAGAAACATCTGAATTAAGTCAAAACGGCCATAACAGGCCATACGTAATTGTTTTAATACATCACGTAATGGAAAGTTAGGGGATTTGCCTTCTCTAAATGCTTGTTGAGCCGCTTTTCGTGTTTCTCCGTGTAATTGCATTCTGTCCATTAAATTGGTTGCAAGCTGAATATCTGTCTCGGTTACACGGCCTTTGGACTTCGTTAAATGCCCCAAAATTTGGAAAGTGCTAGCAAAGAAAATAATTTGGCGATCACGCTTATTCATTCTCCCTGCAAATTTACGTTGAATCGATGCTTTATCAAAACCATGCCCAATAATTAACCCAATTAGCGCCCCCCAAAAACCCAATCCAGAGACGATTGCGAGTATAACGCCAATAATTTTGCCCCAATAGTGCATATATCCCTCAATTCTTCAATGCTCAAAATGCAATTTTGCATTATCATACTATTCATTCAGCTCTATGCATAACTACCCGCGCGTAAAGTTTCTTACATTATACTGGCGCAAAGTGGTTGGCTAAGTTAGTCTTTGAGC
Organism: Providencia sp. PROV109; assembly: GCF_033681625.1. Taxonomy (NCBI): domain Bacteria; kingdom Pseudomonadati; phylum Pseudomonadota; class Gammaproteobacteria; order Enterobacterales; family Morganellaceae; genus Providencia; species Providencia sp. PROV109. The sequence goes on along the minus strand of NZ_CP096320.1, from coordinate 1,261,309 downwards.
GTTTGCTGGCGATGCCAATGATGACGGAACCCCATATTTAATGATGAAAAAAAGCTATCCAACACTACTCGCCACCATGGTATGGGCGGCAATTTATAGTCAGCAAGCGCATGCTGACCTTGCACAGCAGTGTATGCTGGGTGTCCCTGTTTACACAAAACCGATTGTAAAAGGTGACCCTAACGACCTGCCGATTCACATTACCGCTGAAGATGTCCGTGGTGAATACCCGAATTTTGTTGAATATGAAGGTAATGTCGATATTCAACAAGGGAACCAAACATTAACCGCTGATAAGGTTAAACTCACGCAAACAGAAACTGCGGGTGAGCTGCCTGTCCGTGAAGTAACCGCCACGGGTAATGTTCACTACGATGACCCACAAATTATCTTAAAAGGCCCTTCTGCGTGGTCTAACTTAGATAATAAAAACACTGATGTAAATGATGGTAACTACATGATGGTAGGCCGTCAGGGACGTGGTGACGCGACAAAAATGAAAATGCGTGGTGAAAACCGTTACTCTATTATGGAAAACGGCACATTCACGACCTGTTTACCCGGCAATAATAGCTGGAGCGTTGCGGGCTCTGAAGTGATTATCGACCGCGAAGAAGAAGTGGCTGAAATTTGGCATGCACGTTTTAAAGTGGGTGACGTGCCTATTTTCTATAGCCCATATATGCAATTGCCGATTGGTAATAAACGCCGTTCCGGTTTTTTAATTCCGACGGGAAGCTATTCAAGTAACGATGGGCTAGAGTTCTCATTACCTTATTATTGGAATATTGCGCCAAACTACGATGCCACGATTACCCCACAGTTTATGACCCACCGTGGTGTAAAATTAAACAATGAATTCCGTTACCTCATTGCTCCCGGTACAGGCACCGTGGCCTTTGATTTTCTAAATCATGACCGAGCTTATATCAAGGACAAAGAACGTGGTAAGCGTGAAGACCGTGATAGTGATGACCGTTGGTTATTCTATTGGCGCCATTCTGGGACTTACGCGGAACACTGGAACTTCAGCTCTGACTATACCAAAGTGAGCGACCCTAGCTATTTCACTGACTTTAGTTCCCAGTATGGTAGCACCACTGATGGCTACGCTACGCAAAAATTCAGTGCAGGTTATTCAGATACAAACTGGAATGCAAAAGTTACTCACAAACAATTCCAAATTTTTGCTGATAACCCCAACAAACGTGCTTATAAAGCAGAGCCACAAGTGGACTTCAATTATTATAAAAATAATTTAGGTGCCTTTGATGTGCATACTTACGCACAAGCTGCTCGTTTTACTAGTGTGGGGAAAAATAACCCTGATGCAACTCGCTTACACATCGAACCAGAAGTAAACCTGCCATTATCTAATGGCTGGGCAAATATGAATAACAGCATCAAATTGTATGCGACTCATTACGACCAAGATATCCCACGCTCAAATACAGATAAAAGCTTAGAAAAAAATGTGACTCGTGTTCTGCCAATGTTTAAAAGTGACGCGAAAGTTGTCTTCGAACGAGACCTTTTCCAAGGTAGTGATTTCGTTCAAACATTAGAACCACGTGTCCAATATTTATATATTCCGTATAAAGATCAAGATAATATCAATAACTTTGACTCTTCATTGTTGCAGTCAGACTATAGCGGTTTATTCCGTGACCGAATTTACAGTGGCCTTGACCGTATCGCCTCTGCAAACCAGTTCACCACAGGTGTTACAACCCGCGTGTATGATGATGCTTTAGCTGAGCGGTTTAATTTCTCAGTAGGTCAAATTTATTATTTCGAACGCCCACGTGCGGGTGATTCAAATCGCCCAATTGATGATAAAAGTAACACTGGTTCATTATTGTGGGCCACCGACTCTATGTGGCGAATTGATGATAACTGGGGCTTGCGTGGTGGTTTACAATATGACCGCCGCCTCGGTAATGTCACCATGGGGAATGCGGTTGCAGAATACCGTTTAGATGCCGATCGTTTAGTTCAGTTGAACTACCGTTTCGTTGACCGCGATTATATTCAAGCGACCTTCCGTCGTGAAGATACTGCGAATGGCGGCTATACCTATACACTGCCTGAATACCAACGTGGTATTTCACAGGTGGGTACTGTAGTTAGTTGGCCATTAAGCGAGCGCTGGGGTTTTGTGGGCTCATATTATTATGATACCAAACAACAGCAACCTGCGAGCCAACTTGTTGGTTTGCAATACAATACTTGCTGCTGGGCGGTCAATCTTGGCTATGAACGTAAGATAGTTGGTTGGCAAAAAGAGAAGTTCAGCAGTGAATATGATAATAAATGGTCAATCAATGTGGAACTTAGAGGCCTAAATAACAATCATAGTTTAGGTAGTCAGAAGATGTTAGAAAGTGGCATTATGCCTTATCAACGTGCTTTCTGATAAAAATAACATAGAGTTACTGTCAATAACTCAGGGGCAGTTAGGCGACAAGTGATTGAGTCGCTAGGAGCATACACAAGTATGTGACTAGTGCGAGTGAGCGCAGTCAACAACACTGCAACTTGAAGTATGACGAGTAAAAAGAGATTAGCCCGCTTTTGCGGAATCAAAGTCAATATTTATAGGACCATTATGAAGAATTGGAGAACGCTTATTCTGGGACTGATGTTCGCAAGCTCCACTGCTTTGGCTGCGCCTCAGCAAATGGATAAAGTGGCTGCGGTCGTCAATAACGGTGTTGTGCTGGAAAGTGACGTCCAGAATATGATCAACACAGTAAAACTGAATGCTCAGAACGCACGTCAACAGGTGCCTGATGATCAAACTCTGCGTCATCAGATCCTTGAGCGTCTCGTTATGGATAACATCATTTTGCAAATGGCTAGCCAAATGCAAATCAATATTCCAGATGAAGCCGTGGATGCAACTATTACTGATATCGCTCGTCAAAACGGTTTAACACTACAGCAAATGCAACAACGTTTAACCGCTGATGGCATCAATATGAATCAGTATCGTAGCGAAATTCGTAAAGAGATGCTGATCGCTGAAGTGCGTAACAATGAAGTTCGCCGCCGAGTGACCATTTTACCTCAAGAGGTTGATTCTCTTGCTGAACAAATGAGCTCACAAGCAAATTATGAGATGGGCGTTAATTTAAGCCATATCTTGATTCCGTTAGCAGAAAATCCAACACAGGAACAACTAAAAACCGCTGAAGCATTAGTGGATAAAATTTTAGCTGAACTGAAAAAAGGCGGAGATTTCGGTAAGTTAGCTATCGCTTATTCAGCAGATCCTCAAGCACTGAAAGGCGGTAATATGGGTTGGTCACGCCTGCAAGAATTACCCGTTGTGTTTGCTGAACAACTGAAAAATGCGAAAAAAGGTGATGTTGTCGGCCCTATTCGCTCTGGTGTCGGCTACCATATTTTACGTGTTAACGATGTCAGTGGTGGCAGCCAACCTATTTCTGTCACAGAAGTGAAAGCACGCCACATCTTGATTAAGTCATCACCAATTATGGATGATGCACAGGCAAGACAAAAATTAACCAAAATTGCTCAGGAAATTCGTTCAGGCAAAATCTCATTTGAAGATGCAGCAAGAGAAAACTCTGAAGACCCAGGTAGTGCGTTAAAAGGCGGTGAATTAGGTTGGAATATGCCTGATATCTATGACCCAGCTTTCCGCGATGCGCTAATGAGACTGAATAAAGGTGAATTAAGCCAACCTGTTCAATCAAACTTTGGATGGCACCTAATTCAATTAGAAGACACACGCAACGTTGATAAAACAGACGCGGCGCAAAAAGATCAAGCTTACCGTTTACTGTTTAATCGTAAATTTAACGAAGAAGCACAAAGCTGGATGCAAGAACAACGCGCTTCTGCTTACGTGAAAATAGTTGATGGTCGTGACAGCCAATCTACAGATGAAAAAACAAATTAAGCCTGTTGTTATCACCCCCGGCGAGCCAGCCGGGGTTGGTCCAGACCTACTTATTCAGCTAGCTCAACAGCAATGGCCTGTTGAGTTGGTTGCTTGTGCCGATCCTGATTTATTACGCCAGCGTGCCAAAGCGCTAAATTTGCCTCTGACATTAACTGAATATTCCCCCAATTCAATTAATGAAGAACAGCCTGCAGGTCACTTATCCGTTCTACCTGTTCATTTAGTAACGCCTGCAAAGGCAGGTGTACTTAATGTTGATAATGGCCAATATGTTGTGGAGAGCTTAGCAAAAGCATGTGACGGCTGTTTAAATGGCGAATTTTCAGCGCTTGTAACAGGTCCCGTACATAAAGGGATTATTAATGATGCAGGCATGTCATTTAGTGGTCACACGGAATTCTTTGCACAACGAAGTGGCTGTGAACGCGTTGTTATGATGCTAGCTACCGAAGAACTGCGTGTTGCATTAGCCACAACGCATCTGCCACTCAAGGACGTGTCGGCCGCTATTACCCAACAAAGCCTTCATGAAGTCATCACCATTTTACACCATGATTTACAAACCAAATTTGGTATTGAAAAACCGGCCATCTATGTTTGTGGTTTAAATCCACATGCAGGAGAAGGCGGCCATATGGGTACCGAAGAAATTGATACTATAGAGCCTGCACTTGAAAGCCTACGTACAAAAGGGATTAATTTGATTGGGCCATTGCCTGCAGATACCCTATTTCAAGCTAAGTATTTAGACCATGCAGACGCAGTGTTAGCAATGTATCACGATCAGGGCCTTCCTGTGTTAAAATACCAAGGTTTTGGCAGAGCAGTAAATATCACTCTCGGCCTGCCTTTTATCCGTACCTCTGTCGACCATGGGACAGCCCTTGAGCTCGCGGGGACGGGTCATGCTGATGCGGGAAGTTTTATCACCGCATTAAAGTTAGCTATCCAAATGACATCTAAGAATACATGAATAATCGAGTCCATCAGGGGCACTTTGCCCGCAAACGTTTCGGGCAGAACTTTTTAACTGACCAATTTATTATCGACAGCATCGTGGATGCCATGAACCCGCTGCCAGGTCAGTCCATTGTAGAAATTGGTCCCGGCTTAGGTGCCTTAACCGAACCTGTCGGTAGCCGAATCGATAAAATGACCGTAGTTGAACTTGACCGTGACCTTGCTGCACGTTTACACGTTCATCCTCAACTAAAAGATAAATTGACTATCATTCAGCAAGATGCAATGACAGTAGATTTTGGTGAATTAGCCAAACAAGCGGGCCAGCCCCTGCGCGTTTTTGGTAACTTGCCTTACAACATCTCCACACCGTTAATGTTTCACTTATTCACATTCACCAATTCTATTTCTGACATGAATTTCATGTTACAAAAAGAAGTGGTGAATCGTCTGGTTGCAGGACCAGGTAGCAAAGCCTTTGGGCGCTTGAGTGTTATGGCGCAATATTATTGCAACGTGGTGCCTGTGTTGGAAGTACCACCAACCGCATTTACACCAGCGCCAAAAGTAGATTCAGCCATTGTTAGGTTGATTCCTCATCGTGAAAACCCGTATCCGGTAAAAGATATTAAATTTTTAAGCCGTATTACCACACAAGCTTTCAACCAACGCCGTAAAACGATTCGTAATAGTTTAGGGGATTTATTCAGCGTTGAAGAGTTAACAGAACTGGGTATTGATTTAAGCACCCGAGCAGAAAATATTTCTGTTGAACAATATTGTAAAATGGCAAACTATCTCTCTAACCGTTCAGAATAGTCTGTTGAAGGAGGCACTATGCTTAATGAGCCGAATGTAAGCATCCAAGTTCAGAGTGTCTATATAGAAAGCCAATCTCAACCCGATATTGCGAGATATGTGTTTGCTTACACTATCTGCATTCGTAATTTAGGACGAGAGCCTATTCAATTAATGAGCCGTTATTGGCTCATTACTAACAGTGATGGCCATAAGACCGAAGTTCAAGGTGAAGGCGTGGTTGGTGAACAACCGCTTATCCCACCAGGAAAAGAATACCGTTATACCAGTGGCGCAATCCTTGAAACACCAATGGGTACAATGGAAGGTTATTATGTGATGATAAGCACACAAGGGGACAGTTTCCACGTTGATATCCCTGCTTTTCGTCTTGCTATCCCAACACTGATTAATTAATTATGTCGACATATTTAGTAGGTGATATTCACGGTTGTTATCGTGAGCTCCGTGACTTGATGGAAAGCGTCCATTTTGATCCAACCAAAGACACACTGTGGTTAACAGGCGATCTCATTGCCCGCGGAACTGAATCACTGCAAGTTTTACGCTATGTAAAAAGCCTTGGTTCTGCCGCACGTTTAGTGCTTGGCAACCACGATCTCCATCTGTTAGGAATTTACTGTAAAATTAGTCGTAACAAGCCGAAAGATCACCTCGATGAGTTATTACATGCACCTGATCTTGACGAACTGATCAATTGGTTACGTCGCCAACCTTTATTACAAATTGATGAAGAAAAAAAGATCTTGATGACTCATGCAGGTATAACACCACAATGGGATATCGAAACAGCACGAATGTGTGCAAGGGAAGTTGAAGCCGTGCTGTCTAGTGATGCATATCCATTATTCATCGACTCCATGTATGGTGACATGCCAAATAACTGGTCTGAAAGCTTAATGGGGCTAGCTCGTTTGCGTTTTAGTACCAATGCCTTAACACGCCTGCGCTACTGTTTTCCAAACGGACAGCTAGATATGATTTGCAAGGAAAACCCTAAAAAAGCGCCCGCTCCGCTAAAACCCTGGTTCGATCTACCCAGTAAAATTCCTGAGGATTACTCAGTGTTTTTTGGTCACTGGGCATCCCTTGAAGGGAAATGCACTCCTGATAACGTTTATGCTTTAGATACGGGTTGCTGCTGGGGAGGGGAATTAACGCTATTCCATTGGGAAACTAAGCAGTACCACCAGCAAAAGTCATATCAAAAAAGCCGTAAAGAGTAATTTTTTGCCTAGTTAATTGCAAGTTATAGCAAAATGGCGCAATTAAGCGCCATTTTTGCATTCTAACTAAAAATTAGTCTCTTTTAGTTAAGATCTCAAAACAATAACCATGGGTATTGTTTTCGTCAGCTTCATGGTATTCGGTAAAAATAGAATCCCATTCATCAGGCTCATAAGCCGGAAAATGAGTATCTCCGATAACTTCAGCATCAACGTGAGTCAAATATAATTTATTCGCTAGCGGTAAAAATTGTTGATAAACTTTACCACCGCCAATTACCATCACCTCTTCAACATTTTCAATTGCTTGCGCTGCAGCCAATGCTTCTTCAATTGACGTTACCCAAATAACATCAGAATCAGTACCAGGAGCACTACTTAATACAATATTCACACGTTGTGGCAATGGGCGCCCAATTGATTCATAGGTAACACGGCCCATGATAACCGGTTTGTTTAACGTATTTCGTTTGAACCACGCTAGATCCCCCGGCAAATTCCAAGGCATCGCTTTTTCCATGCCGATAACCTGATCGATCGCCATTGCTGCGATTAAGCTAATATTCATCTACTCACCTTAGAAACAAGATATAAAAATTGAGCACACTATACGGAAAGAGAATTGCTTCGTCGACTAAATTTAAACTTCCTTAAACAGGTTTGAATCACTTATACTCGAATTGATAAACTTATGACTAAAAATAACATTTAAAAACAAAATGAACCCTCTAAGACCAGTCTAAATGTGAGTGTCATTAGCAGGTCATTTTTATTTACCAACATTGAACGGGAAAAGAGATTATAACATGTACGAAACGAGTATTATGGTTGCGACCATCGCTGCACTCGGTATGCTTTCTCCAGGGCCAGATTTCTTTTTGATTGTTAAAAATTCAGCACGCTATCAACGCTCTGCCGCATTAATGTCTGCATGTGGTGTGATAGTCGCTATCGCTTTGCATATGTCTTACTGTGTTGCAGGCCTCGCTGTCTTGATTACAACTACGCCTTGGCTGTTTAATATCTTAAAATACGCGGGTGCAGCCTATTTAATTTGGATCGGTGTCAAAAGCTTACTTCCGCAATCCGGCCATAGCGTTGATCTAACAACCAGTAAACACGAAATTGTTTCATTCAAAAAAGCCTTTATGCAAGGTTTTCTCTGTAATGTATTAAACCCAAAAGCCACGCTGTTCTTTTTAGCGGTTTTTACCCAAGTGCTAGATATTAATTCCACTGTTGGCGAAAAGCTGTGGTTTGCCTTTATTATTTGGGGTTTAGCCGTCATCTACTGGCCTATTTTAGTATTTTTAATCCAAAGTGCCCCTGTAAGAAAAGGCCTGGCAAAGGTGCAAAAATACGTTGATAAGGTTCTCGGCGTTGTATTAATCGCCTTTGGTATTCGAGTGGCGCTAAGCTAGCTTTGTCAACAACCTAAAGCAGGCTAAATGCCTGCTTATTGGATATTCAATATTGTTGTAATACGAATTATTGCATGGTGTCTTGCGGTGCAACAACCAACTGCCCTACAGACCCTAAATCCGCCTTCTCTAAATTGTGGCTATAAAATAAGAACGGGAAATGGTTATAGGACGGTTGCATCATTTGAACTAATAATTCAACTCGGCTATCAACCCACACAGTATCTTTCCAGCCATAATCTTCTGGCGGTGTTGGTTTACCATTACGGTTTAAGACCTTAAAGCGCACACCTTCAATGTGAAATGCTTGCGGTTCATTCGTCGTCACAACCCAACGTTCCCAATTGCCTTGGCGGCTTGAGAAATCAACCCTGTTTGTATCAATAGTCGCATTATTAATACCAAAACCATCATTAAGGTGAATATTACGTTGTGTAATACTGGATGTGACTTGCGTTTTATCTTCAACTAATTGTGCCGGTAAACCATCCGTTACCAATGACATTAATCCAGTTGCCTTGATAGTTAATACATTGGTTGAAATTAAGCTATTCGATGGTTCAAATAGCCCTTTTAAACGGTCCATAAAGGTAGCCGACTCGCCCGCAGTAATGGTTAACTCTTGCGTTTTCGCCATATCAATCAAGACTTCACGCCGTTCCCCCGGTGCTAATGGGAGTTCCTGAACACTAACAGGTACAGTTAATAACCCTTGATCAGATGCAATCAATGAAAATGGACGACCATCACTGATTTTCATTACATAATAACGGGAGTTCGACGCATTTAATAATCGTAGACGTACCCACCCTCGAGAAACTTCAATGTATGGATTTTGTACGCCATTAACCAGTAATGAATCGCCTAAAAACCCGTTTTCATCGGCTTTGTATTCAGGGACGCCAAAATTATCTAAACGCTTATCTTGAATAATGACAGGAAAATCATCAACACCATAGTGTTTAGGTAAACGCAGGTTTTTCGTCACATCATCTTCGATGATCCACATCCCCAATAAACCATTGTAGACTTGCTCGCCCATTTTCCCTTGAGTATTTGCATGATACCAAAGCGTTGCTGCATTTTGACGTATCGGGATCACTGGAGACCAGTCCGCATTAGGTGAAATTAACCTTGCCGCTCCACCAATTTGTGTTCCTGGTATTTGCAACCCGCTGATTGTCATCGAAACGGCTTCAGGTAAGCGATTACTATAAATAAGCTTAATGTCATCGCCATTTTTTACTTTGACTGTCGGCCCAGGGGAAGAACCATTTACTCCCCAAATATCGGCTGAATATTTTCCATCATAAGACCAATGAATTTTTTGTAATGTTAAAAATAATGGCTGTCCAGACCGTGATTCTAATAATGGTGGCACAGGTAAAGCTGTCGCCCCCTCTGCATTTGCATAAATTGGCACATAGGACAAACATAGAGCCACCCCCGCCGCTATCAGGGCTTGGCATCGATTGAATGACATAAATTCTCCGCTAAACAAAAATTCCAGCGCATTTTATTATTTAGTATTGTAGATTTTCAGCCTATAAAATGGCTAATTTATGATTGGACCCAGCAATATAACAACTTAGATACAACAATTTAAGGTCGCAATAATTTGTAAGCCATGATATCGCGAAAAAAGGCTAAATTCTAAAAATATCTAGCAAATGTGTAAAAATATAATTAATAAGATTATAAATAGTAATGGTAAGTAATTAAAAAAGGAAATAAGACAGGTAGGAAACAATAAAGTCAATTTATGCTGTATTCCACCTAAAAGAATGGGCAATATACAAATATTGCCCATTTTTAAATAAATTCAATGAATTAGGTTATTTGCCTTGTTTTGCCATTTCTTCGACTTCGAGATCGAGTTCTTTTATTTTGGCTTTCATTAAAGCATGGCAATGCTCAGATAATTCCCTCACTTGCTCTCGGCTATAAAGCGATGTATCGATAGGGTCTAGCATTTCAATAATGACAGTACCGTTATTCCAACGGTTTAACTTAATTTTACCTTGTGTACTAGAAACGCAAACAGGCACAATCGGTACCCCTGCTGCAATCGCTGCATGAAATGCCCCCGTTTTAAATGGCAGTAAACCACGACCACGGCTGCGAGTACCTTCAGGAAACATCCACACAGAAATTTTACGTTTTTTAATCTGGTCAGCAACTTGCGTGATTGTGTTATGGGCTTTAGAGCGATTAGCGCGGTCAATTAAAATATTACCCGTTATCCAATATAAAAAGCCAAAAAAAGGTATATAAACCAAGCTTTTTTTACCAACAGTTACCGTTCTTGGTAATACCCCATTTGACATAGTCACCATATCGTAATTGTTTTGGTGATTACCAATATAAATACTCGGGCCATAGCTCTTAGCTTTCTCGGGTACACGATTTATAATGTTAATCCCAAAAACGACTGATAACCGCCCGAACATGTGACCAAATGTCATTACGTGTTTTGGGTTACGAGGGCTAAATAGACAGTAAATCCCGCCCCCTACACACACCGCAATCGTATAAATAATAACAATGATCGCTCTAATAAGCGCTAACATACTAACCCCAAATTGTAAGAAGCTTTTCAGCTCCATGATGAATATTATCTACTTATAAACCTTTTGAAGTTCATACTAAAAAAGGTTTATAAGGTTTGTTCTTTGTTAATTATTCAGACTCTACTGGCTCAATATCAATACGCTCAATATTGTGCATTCCACGCGGTAACGACGTCCCTTTACGACCTCGTTCTGAACGATATTTTTGTAAGTCTTCTGCTTTAAACTTCAGCTTCCGCTTACCGAAATGCAAGGTCATTGATGCCCCCACAGGCAAAATCATCAACCAAGTCAATAAATCATCGCCAGTTGCCGCTTGCGCACCTGCAATATTGATAATTTTATTCCCTTTACCTTTTGAAAGTTGGGGTAAATCCGCCACAGGGAATATTAACATACGCCCTGCCTTGGTAATTGCCAACAGCAAATCTTCCTGTTCATTATGCAGTTCAATTGGTGCCAATACTTTTGCATTTTCAGGCAAAGAAATTAAGGCCTTACCAGTTTTATTTTTAGTGACTAAGTCATTGAAGGTACAAATAAAACCGTAACCTGCATCAGAAGCCATTAAATATTTCTGCTCATCAGGCGCCATCAATACATGTTCAATGGATGCACCTGGAGGCAGAGTTAATTTCCCCGTTAGAGGCTCACCTTGACTACGCGCTGAAGGCAATTCAAGCGGATCCACAGAATAACTTCGCCCTGTTGTGTCAAGGAATACCGCCGCCTGATTTGACTTACCTCGCGCAGCCCCTTTAAAACCATCTCCCGCTTTATAATTTAGGTTAGTCGGCTCGATATCATGCCCTTTAGCACTTCGCACCCACCCCATATCAGAAAGCACAACGGTAATCGGTTCTGACGGTAAAATTTCATGTTCGCTCATTGCTTTCGCTTCTTCGCGCTCATGCAATGGGGAGCGACGGTCATCACCGTAATCTTTGGCGTCAGCTTGAATCTCTTTTTTAATCAGCGTATTTAAACGTCTTTCAGACCCAAGAATCGCTTGTAAATCATCGCGCTCTTTGGCTAATTCATCTTGCTCGCCACGAATTTTCATTTCTTCGAGCTTGGCTAAATGGCGTAATTTTAACTCTAAAATAGCTTCAGCTTGGGTATCACTGATATTAAAACGTGACATTAAAACCGCTTTGGGTTCATCTTCTGTACGAATAATTTCAATGACTTCATCAATATTCAGATAAGCAATCAATAAACCATCTAAAATATGTAAACGTCTTAATACTTTTTCTAACCTGTGATTTAAGCGATTACGTACAGTTTGTCGACGGTAAGCGATCCACTCATTTAAGATCTCAACAAGCCCTTTTACCGCAGGTCGGTTATCTAAACCAATCATATTAAGGTTAACGCGGTAGCTACGCTCTAAATCCGTTGTCGCAAATAAGTGCGTCATAACCTGTTCAAGGTCAACACGATTACTACGTGGAACTATCACCAAACGTGTTGGGTTTTCATGGTTAGATTCATCGCGTAAATCTTCAACCATCGGCAATTTTTTCGCGCGCATTTGGCTGGCGATTTGTTCTAAAACTTTCGCCCCAGAAACTTGATGAGGGAGAGCCGTGATAACAGCATTACCATCTTCTTTTTCCCACACCGCACGCATGCGTACAGAGCCGCGCCCATTTTGATAAATCTTACGAATATCATCACGGGAAGAAATAATTTCTGCTTCCGTAGGGAAATCGGGTCCCGGCACAAATGCCATGATGTCATCAAGATTTAGTGTAGGTTTATCTAGTAAAGCAACCAAAGCTTGAGCCACTTCTCGGGCGTTATGTGGTGGAATATCTGTCGCCATCCCAACCGCAATGCCTGTTGTACCGTTTAACAAAATATTCGGTAAACGTGCAGGCAACATTTTGGGCTCGTTTAGCGTACCATCAAAGTTTGGTACCCAATCGACGGTGCCATGACCAAGTTCACTGAGTAAAACTTCAGCGTATTTGGATAGTCGTGATTCGGTATAACGCATTGCTGCGAATGATTTAGGGTCATCTGGTGCCCCCCAGTTTCCTTGACCATCCACCAGCGGATAACGGTAAGAAAACGGCTGCGCCATCAAGACCATCGCTTCATAACAAGCGATATCACCGTGTGGATGATATTTACCGAGAACATCACCCACAGTTCTGGCGGATTTTTTATATTTTGCCGTGTTGCTTAAGCCAAGTTCTGACATTGCATACACAATACGGCGCTGAACAGGTTTAAGCCCATCGCCAATAAACGGTAATGCCCTATCCATGATGACGTACATCGAATAGTTCAGATAGGCATTTTCAGTGAAAGCATGAAGCGGTAAGCGCTCTACGCCATCATGAGTAATTTCACTCATTCAATTCGTTCCTTTCTCATCGCAATTCGGATATTAGACATCAATTTCAGCCATATCGCCTTTTTCTTGCAGCCAATTACGGCGATCTTCAGAGCGTTTTTTCGCAAGAAGCATATCCATGACCGCAAGTGTTTCTTGGTAGTTTTCATCATCGATAATTAGCTGTACAAGACGACGAGTATTTGGATCTAATGTCGTTTCACGTAATTGCAGTGGGTTCATTTCCCCCAGCCCTTTAAATCGCTGAACATTGGGTTTACCTCGCTTGCGGCTAAGGCGTTCAAGTACAGCATTTTTTTCGCTTTCATCAAGGGCGTAAAACGTTTCTTTGCCTAAATCGATACGATATAACGGCGGCATTGCCATATAGACATGCCCTGCTTTTACTAATGTTGGGAAATGACGGACAAATAACGCACATAGCAATGTAGCAATGTGCAAACCATCGGAGTCCGCATCCGCAAGGATGCAAATTTTCCCATAGCGTAATTGACTAAGGTCTTCGCTATCAGGGTCTATTCCAATAGCAACAGAGATATCATGTACCTCTTGGGAAGCTAAAACCTCATCAGAAGACACTTCCCATGTATTGAGAATTTTACCGCGTAGCGGCATGATAGCTTGGTATTCGCGGTCACGCGCTTGTTTTGCAGAGCCCCCTGCGGAGTCCCCTTCTACAAGGAACAATTCCGTCATACTCAGGTCTTGCGAGCTACAATCGGCTAATTTACCCGGTAAAGCAGGGCCACTGGTGAGTTTTTTACGCACCACTTTTTTCGCTGCACGCATTCGACGCTGCGCGCTAGAAATTGCCATTTCTGCAAGCTGTTCAGCCACTTGCACGTTTTGGTTAAGCCATAAACTGAAGGCATCTTTTACCACGCCCGAAACAAACGCAGCGCATTGACGAGAAGACAGACGCTCTTTGGTTTGCCCCGCAAATTGTGGATCTTGCATTTTAACGGAAAGCACATAAGTACAGCGCTCCCAAATATCATCAGCTGAGAGCTTAACACCACGAGGCAATATATTGCGGAATTCGCAAAATTCACGCATCGCATCGAGCAACCCTTGGCGTAAACCATTAACATGGGTTCCACCTAGTGCTGTTGGGATAAGGTTAACGTAGCTTTCCGTCAGTAATTCACCACCTTCAGGCAACCAGAGCAACGCCCATTGTGCGGCTTCTGTTTCCCCTGAAAATTCACCTGTAAATGGCTTTGGGGGTAACGCTTCAAGGCCGTCAATTGACTCCATTAGGTAATCGGTCAACCCGTCACTGTAGCACCAACTTTGCTCTGTATCGTTGAGCTTATCCTTAAACGTGATTTTCACGCCAGGGCATAAAACAGCTTTGGCTTTTAAATTATGAGTTAAACGAGTTACTGAAAATTTTGGACTATCAAAATAGCTGCCATCTGGCCAAAAATGCACGCTAGTCCCTGTGTTGCGTTTTCCACAAGTCCCTATTACATGTAAATCTTCAACCTTATCGCCGTTTTCAAAGGCAATTTGATACACTTGGCTATCACGACGAACAGTAACTTCAATACGTTTTGATAACGCATTGACGACAGAAATCCCGACACCATGCAAACCACCTGAGAATTGGTAGTTTTTATTGGAGAATTTCCCCCCCGCATGTAATTGCCCCAGGATCAGCTCAACCGCTGACACTTTCATTTCTGGGTGAATATCGACAGGCATACCGCGCCCATCATCAATTACTTCAAGGGATTGATCGGCATGTAAAATAACCTCAATATGGCTCGCGTGCCCCGCAAGCGCTTCATCGACGCTATTATCAATTACTTCTTGAGCCAAATGGTTCGGTCGACTGGTATCGGTATACATCCCCGGACGACGGCGAACAGGCTCTAAACCACTGAGGACTTCAATGGCCTCTGCGTTATAACTAGATTGAGTCATGTTGTCATTCTGCGGTAATAGGTGATTAATTGAACTATTCAATCAGTGAGTTACTGTTGATAATAACAGTGTTCATACGTTTTGACACTATTTCTCTGCCAATTGTAGGAAATCAACAATTTGAGAAAAGTAAGCGTCAAAACCAATAAAGGCATGATTACCGTCAGGTTCCACAGTTTGTTTGCACTTTGAAAGATAGGCAACAGCCTCTCGATAATCAAGTACTTCATCGCCCATTTGTTGTAACAACCAGATAAGCTGAGGGGATGTTAATCTTTCAATGTATAAGGATTTTAGCTCATTAATGTGCTTTTCTTCCAACACATATTGTTCATGAGTATATGGGTTTGTATTGTCGCCTAAGTAATCTTGCAGTAAATCAAAAGGACGTACCGCAGGGTTTACGACGACAGCAGGAAGCTGATAACGCTCTGAAAACCAAATTGAAAAATAACCGCCGAGCGAAGAGCCGACTAACCCCATTTTCTCATGCTGATGCTGTTGGACAATATCATCCAACATAGCTTGAGCTTGCTGAGGGTAATTCGGTAACTGCGGTACAATCATATTAACTTGTGGATAATTCACCTCAATCCATTGCTTTAAGTTATTGGCTTTAGCTGATTGAGGGGAACTATTAAAACCATGAATATAAAGTAGAGTTGACATAAGCGAATTAATAACCGTCTGAGTCAAGGTCAGGGCTAAATTCCCTTGTATCTAAGCGATGAACGCGGGTTGTAATATGCCTTTGCCCTTGTTCATTAATACTTAATTCTAAATATCGCCAGCCTGGCGCGACGGTATCAAGCGCAAAATTAGTACAGTGAGGCTTAAATTGCACACAGGTAGAAGGCGTTGCCAACAACCGAATACCGTGCCAGTTTTCATCCATTTCTTGGTGAATATGGCCACATAGCATCGCTTTAACATTTGAGTAGCTTTTTAAATAATCAGCTAAAATATGTGAATTTCTCAAACTGTGCTGATCAAGCCAAGTACAACCCGAGGCTAGAGGATGGTGATGCAGCATAATCAATGTAGTACGTTCAGGTTCAGCATCTAAGCTGGCTTTCATCCACTCTAACTGTTGCTCAGAAAGCTCGCCATGAGGTACATCTTGAAGTTGGCTATCAAGCATCAAGATTTGCCACTCATCACCAATTAAAACTTGTTTAGCGCTTGAAATCCCAGCAATTCTGAGTGTTTTGACCATAGCCGGTGGATAGTCATGATTACCAGGAAGCCATACGCAAGGAGCAGGAATACGCGCAATACCATCCGCAAAATGCTGATAAGCTTGTGGTGATTGGTCTTGAACTAAATCCCCTGTCGCCACAATTAAGTCGATTGGGAGATTTTCCTCTGAGATAGCATCAAGTACCGCCTGATAGCTACGGTAAGTATTTACCCCTAAAAGCGTATTTTCTGTATTAGCAAAAAGATGCGTATCAGTAACCTGTAAAATTCTCACAACTTTAGAGTTCTTTGCAGTCACTTCAAGCTGGCTGTCCAAAAGTATTCCTTTTCTTAAATATTATTTAGTACCTAATCTATTCATTACAACTATATAAAAGCTCAACATACTTACAACTATCTTAAAGCTTTACTTTCTAACTTTCTGATAATCAGCACACACTTCATCAGATTAATCGTTATTTAACACAGTTTCATCCACTTTTCATGAAGTTTTTGATAGTGAAGTTGTAACCATTGAATCGCTATCACTGTTGCTGCATTATCAATTGTGCCGTCTTCAACCCATTGAAAAGCTTGCTCTCGACTAACCACATGTACGCAAATATCTTCATTTTCTGACGCTAGCCCATGAACACCTTTCGCTTGGCTGCTATCAACTTCACCGATAAATACATGCATACGTTCAGTCGTACCGCCAGGGCTAGAAAGATAACTTACCGCTTTTTCAGTGCGACCAATAATAAGCCCAGCTTCCTCAACGGCCTCACGACGAATAACCTCTTCCGGTGATTCGTTTTGCTCTATCATTCCAGCTACTGCTTCAAGTAACCAGGGTGTTTCACTAGTCTCAATCGCTGGCAACCGAATTTGTTCAATTAAAACAACACTATCTGCTTTCGGGTCATAGGGTAAAACCACGCCAGCATGGCCGCGTTCAAAAACTTCACGGCGAATTTCTTTACTCCATCCCCCCGCGAAAAGGCGATGACGAAATTGATATTCAACCATTTGAAAAAAACCGTTAAATAATTTACGCTTGGATATAATTTCAACATCATTTTTGCCGTATTTAATTGGCTGCTCTATTTGTTTTGTCATTTCATTCTCCAAACCCAATTATTCCATCTTAAGGAAATAATTGTGGATTAAAACAGTTTTTAAGGTTTTTTAACCTTAGATGAGGTAATGTTTAATAAATTGAGACAAAATGGCACAAAAGGCTACCGTTAATAGAAGTGATACTCTGTTACAATAAGCGCCATTATTCAAATCAAAGAGCAACGTAGTGTCTGTTTTTAATAACTGTCTCTAAAACGGATAATTTAATATCTATCGCCTAGTTAGGCATGGTACGTTTTAGGCAACAGACTCAACTTAATTTGCTGTTTAATCAAGGAATCAAAATGAAGAAACTGCTTCCCCTTTTAATTTCGATGAGTTTTGTGGGTCTCAGTACCAATAGCTATGCAGAAGATTTACTACAGGTTTACCAAAAATCCAAAGAAAGTAACCCTGAATTAAGAAAATCATTAGCTGAACGTAATCAAGCTTTTGAAAAAATTAATGAATCTCGCAGCCCATTATTGCCACAATTAGGTTTAGGTGCAGGAGCTAGCTACGGCAGTGGTTACCGTGACGCAAGAAATACTGAAAGCACAGGTTTAAATGCTTCACTGAAACTCACTCAAGTTGTGTTTGATATGTCGAAATGGCGTCAATTGACTATCCAAGAAAAAACCGCGGGTATTTCTGATGTCACATACCAAACAAGTCAACAGCAATTAATTTTAGATACTGCAACTGCGTATTTTAATGTGTTAAAAGCGATTGACGCGTTATCTTATATTGAAGCAAATAAAGAAGCCGTTTATCGCCAATTAGACCAAGTTACACAACGCTTTAACGTTGGCCTTGTTGCCATTACCGACGTGCAAAACGCCCGTGCAAACTATGATAGCGTTATTGCACAAGAAGTCGCTGGCCGCAATGATTTAGAAAATGCGATTGAAAAACTGCGTCAAGTCAGTGGCGTGTACTACAGCCAACTTGCTTCTTTAAATATCGACCGCTTTAAAACCAATGAGTTGGGCGATATCAACGCTATCCTAAAAGAAGCAGAAGAGCGTAACCTCAGCCTATTAAGCGCACGTTTAGCACAAGATGTTTCTCGTGAAAATATTCGCTTAGCAGAAACAGGCCACATGCCAACAGTTAACTTAGATGCATCAACATCAGTCACAAATAGTTACCAACACGGCAGCGGTTATAATACTCCATATGGTGGTGGTGCGACCAACAGCTATAATGGTCAAAATAGCATTGGCTTAAATTTAAGCATTCCACTGTATACTGGTGGCGCAGTCAGTTCTCAGGTTGAACAAGCACAATATGGTTTCCAAGGTGCTAGTGAACAACTAGAAAGCGTTTACCGCAATGTGATTCAGTTAGTTCGTTCATCATTTAATAACGTATCATCGTCAATCAGTAGCATTAATGCCTACAAACAAGTCGTTGTTTCCGCACAAAGCTCATTAGATGCGATGGAAGCCGGCTATCAAGTAGGAACTCGTACCATTGTTGACGTGTTGACAGCAACAACTGCGCTATACCAAGCGAAACAAAACCTGTCTAATGCACGTTATGACTACATGATTAACCAACTGAATATCGAATTTGCTCGTGGCACATTGAACGAAGACGATATTGCCCGCCTAAATGCGAATTTAGGTAAAGAGATTTCAACCTCTGCAAGTAGTATTATTCGTAATACCAACGCGCCAAAAATGAATTAAAACTCTTAGTTTATTTGAAAATGATATAATGGCCCGCTTATATAGCGGGTTATTTTTTGAAGGAAGCCAAGTAAATCGTTTAGAATTGCTAATTTGCACTAATTGAACCGCTTACAACCCCTTTTCATTAGCCTCTGGCACAAATTCAGTTAATTCTCACTCTTATTACTGCGCGCTAGAGCAAAAAACAACCAATAGTTAACACATTGATATAAAATAAAAATATTATTTTTCCCTTTAACTAATACCATGCTAAATAGGAAAAAATAGCAAAAAGTTATCAAAATGATAAATTCAGCTCATTTCTCCTATATTTCTGCTTTAATTTTCAGCGTTTATCCCCTATCCTAGAGCTAACATCTAAAAACATCTTACTTAATTAAATTCAGGGTAATTACCATGACCATGAAGCGTACCAAAGATATTAATCAGAGCGCCTTCCGTAAGTCTTGGCGTTCATACCGTTTAGCGCCTGTGGCTGTTGCGGTCAGTGCCGTATTTATGCTTTCCGCTTGTGAAGAAAGTGATGAAACCGTCTCATTGTACACAAACGCACAAGACTGTAGCCAAGCGAACCCATCACAAGCAGAACAGTGCACTATCGCCTACAATAATGCGCTACAAGAAGCCGCTAAAACTGCACCTAAATATGAAACTCAAGCTGACTGTATTGCTGAGTTTGGTGAAGCTATGTGTACTCAAGCTCCGGCTCAAGCAGGTATTGCAGGCACTAGCTCAACAAATGGTGAACAAACGGCTCAAGCACAAAGCAGCGGCGGTAGCATGTGGATGCCATTAATGATGGGTTATATGATGGGCCGTATGATGGGCGGTAGCGCTGCATCACAACCATTATTCAGCTCAAAAAACCCAGCTAGCCCTGCCAATGGTAAGTTTGTTGACGCTTCAGGTAAAAGCTATGGCCCTGCTGTTGCAGGTGGCCGTTCCATGAGCGTACCAAAAACAGCCATGGCACCTAAACCACCAACAACTTCAACAGTTACCCGTGGCGGTTTTGGTGACACCGTAAATAAACAAGCGATGGCACAGCGTTCATCTTCTTCTGCAAAATCAACCTCTTCTTCCCGTTCGATGGGTGGTTGATAAGTAATGAAACGAGTTCCTATAGTAGAGCGCCCAAACTGGCGCGAAAAAGCTTCTGAGTTTGGCTTTGAATTTCATACTATGTATGGTGAGCCCTACTGGTCAGAAGATGCGTATTACCAATTTACTATGGCACAAATTGAAGAAATAGAAGATGCAACCGAGCAGTTGCATCAAATGTGCCTAAAAGTGGTTGAACGTGTTGTTGAAAGCGATGAGTTAATGGCACGTTTTCAGATCCCTAAGCATTGTTGGGAATTTGTTCGCAGCTCATGGAAAAGCGAACAACCTTCGTTATATTCTAGGCTTGACCTCGCTTACGATGGTATTAACCCTCCTAAGCTTTTAGAAAATAACGCGGATACTCCAACCTCATTATACGAGTCTGCATTTTTCCAATGGATCTGGTTAGAAGATCAAATTGAAGCAGGGAAATTACCTGAAAATGCCGATCAGTTTAATAGTATTCAAGAGCAATTGATCGAACGCTTTACGCAATTAAAAGATCAGTATGGTTTTCGCTTGTTGCATATGTCTTGTTGCCGTGACACTGAAGAAGATCGCGGTACCGTTCAATATCTACAAGACTGTGCAAATGAAGCGGGTATTGCCACTGAATTCTTATATATCGATGAAATTGGCCTAGGTGAAAAAGGTGAGTTTTCGGATACCCAAGATCAGGTGATTAGCAACCTGTTCAAGTTATATCCATGGGAATTTATGCTAAGAGAAATTTTCTCGACTAAATTGCAAGACGCTGGCGTACGCTGGTTAGAACCTGCATGGAAGAGCATCATTTCTAACAAAGCCTTATTGCCTATGTTATGGGAAATGTTCCCAGATCACCCAAATTTACTGCCTGCCTATTTTGCGGATGGCAAAACCCAGCCAGAACTCGAAAAATACGTTATTAAGCCATTATTTTCTCGTGAAGGCGCTAATATCCGTATTATCGAAAATGGTAAGGAAATTGCAGCCGCAGACGGCCCATACGGCGAAGAAGGTATGATTATTCAACAGTTCCATCCACTTCCACAATTTGAAGGTAACTACACCTTAGTCGGAAGCTGGTTGGTGAATGATCAACCTGCGGGGATCTGTATTCGTGAAGATAAAGAACTGATCACTCAAGACTTATCACGCTTTTATCCACATACGATCATCGACTAATCGTATTTAACGTTAAAAGGAAAGCCCAAATATAGCAATATGATTTGGGCTTTTTTATGAAACAAAGCTATCGCAGAAAACTTACCCTACCTGAATAGACAACATACTTAACGATGCCGACACAATTCCTTCAATCGGTGTACTGATCTCTTCTTGCCCATCCCAAGTGCCTAAAATAGGTAAAATAGGCAAGTAATGTTCTGGTGATGGGTTCGATAATTTGCCATCCTCCCGTTCTAATCCTTTAGTCAGTGGGTGAGGCGTTCCATGACTTTGCAGATTGTCATATACAAATTTTTCAAAAGATATTGCCCACGTGTACGGCTCAGCATGAGAGTTTTGCCAATTCATCGCCCGTAAATTGTGGACAACATTGCCACTGCCCATAATCAGCACGCCTTTCTCCCTTAAAACACTCAATTTTTTACCGAGTTCATAGTGCCAAGTGGCGGGCTTGCTACCATCGATACTCAGTTGGATCACGGGGATATCCGCTTCTGGATACATACGCAGCAAAATTTCCCATGTACCGTGGTCTAATCCCCACTCTTGTTCATCAAGGTAAATTGGCTCAGGGGCGAGTAATGAAACAACTTGCTGAGCTAATTCAGGAGAACCAGGAGCTGGATATTCGATTTGATACAAGGCTTCGGGGAACCCGCCAAAATCATGAATCGTTTTTGGTTTTAACATCGAAGTCACAGCAGTACCGCGCGTATACCAATGGGCTGAAATCACCAAAATTGCGCGTGGCCGAGATAAGGCTTTACCGAGATTTTCCCACGCTTGAGTGTAAGGGTTATCCTCAATCGCATTCATAGGGCTACCATGACCAATAAAAATGGCAGGGATCTTATTTTTTACCATCGAAGTATTTACTGACATGATGATTTCAACTCCAACTCAATTAGTTTCTCCCTACAGCATACGCTTTCCAGCAAAAAACACAGTGGGCTAATTATGAGTATGATCATCAAAAAAATTGAAAAGGCCACGAGGTGTGCAACTCAGTGGCCTTTATAACATTCTATATGCTTAACAGACTATTTATTACCTAAATAACTAAAACCATTACATTAGATAATATTCAAGATATGACGAGAAAAAAGATTAGCTCGCTTTCTTTTCCTGCAACTGACGATACTGAACTAAGTCTTCAATCGTCACTACAGTCAAACCATGTTGCTTACCAAACGCAGCCACTTCAGGGGTACGAGCCATAGAACCATCATCATTGGTTAACTCACACAACACACCAGCTGGCTTGAAACCTGCCAATATTGCTAAGTCGATAGACGCTTCAGTATGACCACGACGCGTTAATACCCCGCCTTCACGGCCACGCAGAGGGAAAACATGTCCTGGGTGGTTAAGGTCTGAAGGAACGGCGTTATCTGCAATTGCGGCACGAATAGTGGTGATACGGTCTGCGGCAGAAACACCTGTCGTCACACCTTGTGCGGCTTCAATGGTCACAGTAAAGCCTGTTTGATTTTGGCTCGTATTGTTATCTACCATCATAGGTAGTTCGAGTTGCTTGCGGCGCTCTTCAGTAATACAAAGGCACACGATCCCACTGCTATAACGAATGGTAAATGCCATTTGCTCGGCGGTCATAGTTTCTGCTGCAAAAACTAAATCGCCTTCGTTCTCACGATCTTCATCATCAAGAACAAGAACACCTTTACCTTGGCGTAATGCCTCGATAGCATTTTCAACACGTTCGATAGGATTGCCAAATACAGAAAGTAGCGAATGATCCATGGTAAAAAACCTCTTAAATAGTTATTAACTAGTTACCAGAATCAAGGCAGTCTTAGGAATACGAGAAATGGTGAATATATAAATAGCCAATAAAAGGCATTTACCTATTCAGGTATGCAGAACACTATTGTGCGTAATCGCACAAACATGCAGATACTGTTAATTCTCTCCCATCCGGACTATAACCGTCGGCCCCAGATTCACACTGGGTCTGCTGACCTTTACCATAAAAATGATAAAGCGCTCGCGGGCTTCATGCGTGATGCATGTTTACCGCCGGTGGGGACTTTCACCCCGCCCTGAGATATACGCAATTAATATAACGCCAATAATTCAAGTTCGCAACGATGATAATCAAAATTGGCGAACGACTCACACTTTTAGCCAAAAAACATGAATAAAAACTTAGAGTTATCAAGGTTAATTTCACTACTGGCTCTAAACCTCTCTCTAAATAATTCAAGCTAGCGCAAGGCAGCAAGAGGTATTAAACTAGTCCCAACAATTCACAACAATATTTTGATAAACTTAAGGACCCGCGAAATGCTCGATCCGAAAAAAATTGAACAAGTTGCCCGCCAAATTCAAGGCGCTTTACCACAAGGCGTACGCGATTTAGGTGAAGATTTTGATAAAAAACTGCGTTCACTGTTACAATCACAACTCGGCAAATTAGACTTAGTCAGTCGTGAAGAATTTGATATTCAAACTCAAGTCTTATTACGCACCCGTGAAAAATTAGCGAAGATGGAACAACGCGTTAGCGCACTCGAAGCCCATTTAAATGTAGAAGAAAAAACGGCTGAGTAATTAAATTGAAAAAGTGACACCGATTAAGGCGTCACTTTTGTTATTTGATATTCAGTTCACGCTCAAGCAGCTGAACAATATACTGATTTTTAGAAACATTATGCTCAGTTGTTACCGCATTTAAATAAGCCTCTAAGCGGCTTGGGTAACGCAGCGTAAATGACTTTACCGTTTCTTGTTCTTTGAACGGGTTAATCCCTTCTTCTTGGCAGCCTTCGATGTATTCTGCTAAAGAAATTCGCGCTTCTTTTTTTAACCCTTCAATGCTATCAGAAACAAAATCACAGTAACCACTTACATCTAAAAACTTACCACGAAACGCTTTAATTTCAGCTTCATAGATAACAGATGCAGGATGGCCGTCTATCGTCATCACATTACTGCTTTTAATCATATTCCACCCCTATCGTCTATTCCATGACGTCATATTGTGATATCAAAATCTAAAGCAAAAAAATATGACGTCAACATTTGACGCCACATTGATTTTAGATAAATAAAAACCTCACGGCGTTTTTACATACCCACGTGAGGTTATTAACTCGCTAATTAATAATGATAAATTAACTGGTTTTCATGATATTTTTGATGATATTGGTTGTAGAAATACCATCTTCAAAGTTAAGTACTTTAACTTCGCCTCCCGCGGCCCATACCTCCGCACTGCCCGCGATCTCTTCAGGGCGGTAATCCCCCCCTTTAACTAAGATATCAGGCAAAACCTCTGCGATTAGACGCTGTGGAGTGTCCTCTTCAAAAGCCACGACCCAATCTACTGCCCCTAAAGCCCCTAGAACGGTCATACGCTGTTCTAATGGGTTAACTGGACGTGTTTCACCTTTTAAGCGGCGTGTCGAAGCATCGCTATTTACAGCTACAATTAGGCGGTCACCCAATTTACGCGCGTTAGCTAAATAAGACACATGCCCAGCATGGAGAATATCAAAACAGCCATTAGTCATCACCACACGTTCACCGCGCAGTCTTGCATTCTCAACCGCTTGTTTTAATTCACTTTCAGTCATAACACCAAAACCAGTGTCAGCACGGCCACGAATAGCGTTTTCTAATTCAATAGGCGAAACCGTTGAAGTCCCTAATTTGCCCACCACCACGCCTGCTGCGGCATTAGCTAGTGCGCAGGCTTCATGTAATGGGCGGCCAGATGCAATAGAGGCAGCGAGAACACCAATAACCGTATCCCCTGCCCCCGTCACGTCAAACACTTCTTGTGCTTGAGTCGGTAAATGCAATGGGGCTTCATCACGGCGAATTAAGCTCATACCTTGTTCTGAGCGCGTAATTAGCAGCGCTTTAAGCTCCAATGACTGAAGCAGCTTCATGCCTTTTTCTTCAACGTCTTGGTTGTTTTTACATGGCCCAACAATCGCTTCAAACTCAGACATATTTGGTGTCAATAAAGTTGCCCCACGGTAACGTTCGAAATTGTTTCCTTTCGGGTCAATCAAGACTGGAACATTGGCCTTGTTGGCGAGCGCTATCATCTTCTCAACATGAGTTAACGCCCCTTTTGCATAGTCAGACAGTACTAGTGCGCCAATGTGTGGCAGTGCTTGTTCTATGCGCTCCAGTACAGGGGCAACATCCACGTTTTCAAAACCTTCTTCAAAATCGAGGCGAATAAGTTGCTGATTACGTGAAAGTACGCGTAATTTAGTAATGGTTGGATGGGTGGGGATAGCCACAAAATCACAACGAACCTGTACGGCATTTAAATTTTTAGTGAGTGCTTTTGCCGCGTCATCAATTCCAGTTAACCCCACAAGGCGTGAATTTGCACCCAATGACGCAATATTCATCGCGACGTTAGCCGCACCACCGGGACGCTCTTCGACCATTGTGACTTTAACAACCGGGACAGGGGCTTCTGGCGAGATACGGTTTGCAGGACCATGCCAATAACGGTCTAACATAACATCACCAACCACCAGCACACCGGCTTGTTTATAATCCGGAAGAGTTACTTTCATCCTGCACTCCAGTCTTAAAAAGGAAATCTGATAATAATTAGCAACAATACTAGCATATTGCGCTGTTTAGCTAAATAAAATGCGTTTGTTCTTTATTCTTCAAGCCATTTTTGCCAACTTGCTAAAACTTGTTCACGTTGCTGAGAAAATTGGCTTATCTCTACACGGCTTGGTAGTGATTGTAATGCTAAGTGATGGAGCTCATTACGCATTGTGACATACGCTAGAGTTAAAGCATTCGCTTCATCTTCTGGCATAAAACCATACTGCGCCATCAACTCGAAAATACGCACATTATCAGACCAACGTGTTAGCGCATTATTTTCTGCGGCAAAACGCAAAACTAAGTATTGTGCGATAAATTCAATATCAGTAATCCCACCAGGATCCGCTTTTAAGTCGAATTCATTGACTTGATGACTTCCTAGGTGCTGATGCATTTTCAACCGCATATCACGCACTTGCTGTTGCAAAGTTTTAGGGTCTCTTGGCATACACAGAGTTTCGTGGCGAGTCTGTATAAATTGCCGTTGTAAATCCTCATCACCAAACACCATTCGAGCTCGAATTAACGCTTGATGTTCCCATGTCCAAGCATCATTTTTTTGGTAATCATCAAATGATTGTATGGTACTGACCAACATTCCTGATTCACCAGAAGGCCTTAGTCGTGCATCAACTTCATACAACACGCCAGAAGGGGTTCGAGTACTAAACAAATGGATAATACGCTGAGCAACACGCAAGTAAAATTGGCGAGCATCAATGGAACGTTCACCATTGGTGACAACATCTAAAGGGCAATCGAAGAGAAAAACGAGGTCTAAGTCAGAGCCATAGCCCAGTTCC
This sequence comes from Providencia sp. PROV109, assembly GCF_033681625.1. NCBI lineage: Bacteria > Pseudomonadati > Pseudomonadota > Gammaproteobacteria > Enterobacterales > Morganellaceae > Providencia > Providencia sp. PROV109. Next base: position 1,234,408 of record NZ_CP096320.1, on the reverse strand, counting down.
CAGCCGCCTAGCTTTCCATAACCTAATACCGCAAACCCATATTGTTTTTTGTCACTTTGCTCTAGATGCGCTGGCTCACCATAGCGTTTTACCATTTTTTGCCACGCTTGGTGGACCACCGCATCAATAATTGCTTCCGCAAGGTAAGTCAGATGATCACTGACTTTCATTACCGGCAAAACACCTGAAATATCTTCAGCAGCAATACGCAATAATTGAGCTTGTTTGAATTGACGTAATGCTTCAAGTTGTTGTTCTTCGTCATCTTCAGGAACGCGCATTAAATATTGGCGCAGCTCATCACGGTAGGCCGTTAGCGGTAAGGGTTGGTATAACGATTGAGGGTCGAGTAACTCATCAAGTAACAATGGGTGGCGAGCTAATTGTTCCGCTATCATAGGTGAAGCCGCACATAAACGAATAACGTGCGTCAAAACCTCATCAAATTCAAGCATTAACTCTAGGTAAGTTGTGCGGCTAACAATGCTCAGTAACAGTGGTGTGATGCGCTCAATGACTTGCCCTGCATCATCACGCTCACCGACTTTAGCCAATAATTTAGGCATTAATTCATCAAGAACATCTCGCCCTCGAGGACCAATGGTGCGTTTATTGAGATCATGACGGAACATCACTATACCGTGAATGATACGTTGTGCAATCTCTTCACTTTTAGACGGCAAATAGCTGGCTAATTCTTCTTTTGATAATTCACTTTGCCATAATGTGATATAAATTTCATCGAATACATCAATGTTCTCAGAGTCATCTTCCTGGCCTATTTGCTCGGTGAATATTTGATGCACCGCAACCATTTTTTGACTCAAAACCTGATAAAATGCAGGCCAATCAGCAAAGCCCATCCCCCATGCTAAACGCGCTTGGTTTAAAGCCTCTTCGGGGAGTGTTTGTGTCTGTTGGTCATCAATACATTGCAGTAAATTTTCGACTCTACGCAAGAAAAGGTAGCCATCTTGCAGAATATTAACCTGATCTTCGGTTAACAATGCGAGTTCACGGATCCCTTGTAACGTTGAAAATAAAGATTGCGACTGTAAAACAGGTTCTCGTCCCCCTCGAATGAGTTGGAAAACCTGTGAAACAAATTCAACTTCGCGGATCCCTCCAGCACCTAATTTGATGTTATTGACCAAACCACGACGCCGAACCTCTCGCTCAATCATATTTTTCATATTGCGTAAGGATTGGATCACGCTAAAGTCGATATAGCGACGATAAACGAAAGGACGCAAAAGCTTTCGCAAACACTCCTCATAATGGAGGCTATCAGCGCCCATAATACGGGCTTTAACCATCGCGTAGCGTTCCCAGTCTCGCCCTTGTTCTTGGTAATAATCCTCAAGCGCAGAAAAGCTAAAAACCAGCGGGCCGCTATCTCCAAATGGCCGTAAACGCATATCGACCCGATAAACAAAGCCATATTCCGTCACTTGATCGAGTACGCGGATCAATTTTTGCCCTAAACGCGTAAAAAATTGCGCATTATCTAACTCTTTTCGGCCACCTTGGGTAACCCCATTTTCTGGATAAGCAAAAATCAGGTCAATATCAGAAGAAAAATTGAGCTCTCGGCCCCCCAACTTCCCCATCCCTAAAACCAACAGCGGCTGCGGTTTTCCTTCTGCATTACAAGGTGTTCCCCATGACTGACGATATTCTTGATACAACCAGTCTCGCGCTGCAACAACCAAGGTTTCCGCCAATATACTGAGCTGATAAATCGTTTCTTTTTGCGTGCTTATTTCTAGCACTTGCATCCATGCACAGCGCACTAACATATGATGACGAAATGAGCGCAACACTCGCATCAAGTGGTCTTCGTTGCTAACAGATGACAAATCTTGAGCTAACCATGATGCATAACTTTTCCATTCATCGGCTTGTGGTGGTCGAGAGCGAATTTCAAGTAAAAACCGCGGATGTGCTAATACTTGCTTTAACACAAAATCACTGAATGCAAGCACTTGAATTTCTTGTTCATTTAACGGTAATAATTCATTCGTTTGTTCCGCTAACTGGCTTAAAACGCGTTCACCTTGGCTTTGTAATAACTCAGGAAAAGCATGCATATTATCAATACCTTAATAGGCTTCTTGATAGGTTAAAGCACTTAACCACTGGATAAAGGCTAATTTACACTTTAACCACTGGCTGCTATAGCAAAAATCCTCAGCACTAATTGCTTCATCGGCAATATCTGAACGTAATTGTTCCAGTGGAGTGTCATGAATAAAGTGAGGTACAGAATTTTGGTAATGCACTAAAAATGCCTGAACAAAACGTAAAAACTCACTGAAGCCTTGGCGTGCATTGCTGCCATTTGCTAACCAGTAGTCTTCATGCTGCTGGCAAAGTAATTGCATATGCGTTAATGATTTTTCGAGGGGGTACTCTTCATAGTCAAACACCGAATTTGGAGGAGTTAATGGCGCTTTTGTCGGCGATAACAATGAATAACCACGTGCAGCTTTGCTAAGTGATGACAAATGTAAGCCGTCGATATCTGCAAATTTCTTCGCTAAATTGAGTACATCAGCAATAAAGCCTTTTTTTAGTTCTAGTTCAAACTCTTGAATAGGCAAATCCTTTGCGCCAGAGGAAATTTCACCTTGGTCAAAAACCACTTCTATTTCGCTATCTTCAAAAGTCACTAACCACTTTTCACGGGTAAAATTGGTGCTAAAGAGGATATTTAATTCAGACTGAAGCTGTGAAACATCAGTGCCTTCAGGCCAAATTTCAGCCGGTAATGCGGCTAAATCAAGCTCAGGTGAATCAATGTCAACATTATATTCAGGCCGTTGGTGTAAGCCGCCTATCGCCTGCCCAGCCGTTTTCATTGTCATTTCATAACGACCATCACAACCGCGGATACGTAAGCCCATATCCCACTGACGTAACTGCTTATTTGCCGTATCAAAGTAGATATTGGTTAACTTCGTCGGCTCACTGTATTGGTGAGACAATGTCGATAGACACTGTCGTACAGCCTCTATTGCGGAACTCTTAGCGGCAAGTTTGAGTTCAACCTCTACGTGGCTCATACATATCCTTATTTAATTATTTCACTTCACTCATATTACCCCAATCAAGCTAAGCTGAGAAAAGAAACTGTGTGATAAACAAAAATTCTACCTGTCATATTTCTTTCAGTGAGTTATATTGAAAACAAAGTAAAAATAAGGGTAATTTAGACAGTTAGGATAGTTCTCATTCTCCTTTAGACTGTAGAGACATCTGCGTTTAGGATTTGCACCCTCGCGTTTTACTCATTAGTATTCAATTAATATAAAACTCATTCACCATCAAAAGACTGTAAATACCATGCGAAAAATTCCATTATTATTAATTTCAATCATGGGGCTAGGCCTTTCCTTAAATTCACATGCAGCAGAAAAACGTTATGTGTCAGATGATTTATCCACATACGTTCATAGTGGACCTGGCACAAAATATCGTATTGTAGGTACGCTCAATGCCGGGGAAGCGGTTGAACTGCTTTCCACAGATAACAAATTTGCACAAGTTCGCGATGAAAAAGGTAGAACGGTCTGGTTACCTGTTGACCAACTCAGCAATACTCCAAGCATGAAAACCCGCATTCCAGAACTTGAAGCTGAGAATCAAAAGCTACGTCAACAACTCGACAATATCGACAGTACGTGGAATACACGAACTGCAGATATGCAGCAAAAAGTGGCTGATAATGACAATATCGTCAGCCAGCTAAAAGCCGAAAATGAAAAATTAAAAAATGAGTTGATCAAATCCGGTAAAAAGCTAGAGATTGCAGAGGTCAACTTAGATGATCGCCGTCGCGAATTAATCTTACAATGGTTTATGTATGGCGGTGGTGTTGCCGGTGTTGGCTTAATTTTAGGTTTGATTTTACCGCACATTATTCCGCGTCGTAAAAAACGTAATGATGGTTGGATGTAATTGAGGCCATTCAAATGAAAGTCTATCTCGTGGGTGGCGCAGTGCGTGACCAACTTCTTGGACTACCTATTTCAGATAGAGACTACGTGGTGGTTGGTACAACCCCCGAGGCAATGCTATCTCAAGGTTTTCAACAAGTAGGAAAGGATTTTCCGGTTTTCTTGCACCCAAAGACCCATGAAGAATACGCTTTAGCCCGAACAGAGCGTAAAATTGGTGCGGGCTATACTGGTTTTAGCTGCTATAGCGCACCTGATGTGACCATTGAAGATGATTTGCTACGTCGCGATCTGACAATTAACGCGATAGCACAAAGTGAATCAGGTGAAATTGTTGACCCATACCAAGGCGTGAAAGACCTCAAGAGCCGTGTTTTACGCCATGTTTCTAATGCATTTTCTGAAGACCCTTTACGGGTCTTGCGGGTTGCTCGTTTTGCTGCTCGCTACTTTGAGCATGGTTTTACTATCGCACCAGAAACATTAACCTTGATGCAAACAATGGCCGCTACAGGGGAATTATCTCACCTCACCGCTGAGCGCGTTTGGACGGAAACAGAAAAAGCGCTGAAATCAAATTCCCCACAGGTGTATTTTGATGTTTTACGCCAATGTGGTGCTTTAGCTGTACTTTTTCCTGAAGTTGATGCGTTATTTGGTGTTCCTGCCCCTGAAAAATGGCACCCTGAAATTGATACGGGTATCCACACGCTAATGGTAATGAAAGTGATTGCCGAGCTATCTAACAATGTGGATATTCGCTTTGCGGCCTTATGCCATGATTTAGGTAAAGCGTTAACACCACCTGATATTTGGCCGAGTCATCCAAACCACGGTGAGGCAGGTATTCCATTAATAGAAACTCTCTGCGCAAGATTAAAAGTACCCACTACGGCTCGTGACTTAGCTCGTCTAGCGGCACGCTATCATGATAAAATCCATGTTATCAATAAATTACCTGCTAATGAGCTAATTGCGATTTTTGATGGGCTTGATAGCTGGCGTAAACCAGAACGTATTGAACAACTGAGTTTAATCAGTGAAGCGGATGCAAGAGGCCGGTTAGGGCTCGAACAGCAAACGTACCCACAAGGGATATATTTCAAGCAGGCTTTTACTATCGCACAAGCGGTTGATGTCAAACCTATCGTTGAACAGGGATTTAAAGGCCCTGAAATTCGCCAAGAACTTACAAAACAACGCATTGAAGCGGTAACAGATTGGCAGCAGCAACAAATCATCTAACGACCATAAAACTGGCGGCTAAACACCGCCAGTCATCATTTAAGCGGTTTTCATGCCTCTTTCTATAATAACCCCAACCTGCTTGGCTCGCGCCACGGCTCCCGGCTTAGCCACCTTAATACGAACCCATGGGCTAGCAAACTGTGTCATCAATAACTGTGCAACTTCTTCAGCAACACGTTCTACTAACCCAAACTTGTTATTCCCTACATGAGCTAGGATAGCCTGACTAACTTTGGCATAATCTAGGCAATATTCTACATTATCGCTCATAGACGCGCGTTTGTTATCCCATCCCATTTCGATATCGAGCACGAGTTTCTGTTCAATATCTTGTTCCCAGTCATATACACCAATCGTGGTGATGACTGATAATTGCTCAATAAATACGATATCCATCACGTCATTTTCTCATTTATGTACTGAATTGATACCACTTCAGCAAAAATATGCGTATTATCCAAGACTGAAGTGAATTTATGGCCTTAACCGTTTTTGGAGTTAGCTATGAGTGCAACCGCGCTTGGCATGATAATCTTCGCCTATCTTTGTGGCTCAGTTTCGAGTGCGATACTGATCTGCCGTTTGGCGAGACTACCCGACCCCCGTCAACACGGCTCTGGTAACCCTGGTGCAACTAACGTATTACGTGTAGGCGGTAAAGCAGCCGCTGCCGGAGTACTCATTTGTGACGTATTAAAAGGGATGATACCAGTTTGGCTTGCTTATTATTTAAATGTGCAGCCATTCTATCTTGGCTTTGTTGCAATTGCAGCCTGTCTTGGGCATATATATCCCATTTTCTTTCGTTTCAAAGGCGGAAAAGGGGTAGCAACCGCATTTGGTTCAATTGCCGCTATTGGTTGGGATCTTTCTGGTTTAGTCGCAGGGACATGGTTACTTACGGTATTGCTTAGTGGTTACTCATCACTCGGCGCGATTGTCAGCGCCTTACTTGCCCCCTTCTATGTTTGGTGGTTTAAACCTGAGTTCACTTTCCCTGTCGCCATGTTGTCTTGTTTAGTGTTAGTTCGCCATCACGGTAATATACAACGCCTTTGGCGCGGTCAAGAAAGCCGTATTTGGCAAAAACTAAAAAACAAAAAGCAAAAAACCAATAAAGAAATAGCCCAAGAAACCAAAGAACAAGAACTAGATGACTAATCGTTAATATCGTTAATATGATTTTTCCTAAGAAGAGCTGATTTCAGCTCTTTTTTTATGCTATTTGCCTTGTTTAAAATTTCCAAAAACTCCCCCAATAACAACCGTTCGATATCTCTCCTTAAAACTGTACTGATAGCAATTTGTGCTACGTTACATTTTTGCCATAACCAGCGCACACTTTTAAAAAAAAGTTAAATAATTGCAAATTTATTACTAAGGAATATTTAAAAGCTGTCGACTATATAAAAGGAAAATTAAACAATAATAATGGTATTTATAATGAGCAGAACCCCTTATATCACTCAAAACGAATATGTATTAGATGAAAATATCACCTTGATGACAACCAGCGATTTGCAAGGAAATATTGCCCACGCTAATGATTTCTTTGTACAGGTTAGTGGTTATGAATTAGATGAGTTATTAACACGTCCACACAATATTATCCGCCATCCGGATATGCCCAAGGAAGCTTTTGCCGACATGTGGGCAACACTTAAAAAAGGAGAACCTTGGACTGGTATTGTGAAAAATCGTCGCAAAAATGGCGACCATTACTGGGTTCGAGCCAATATCATTCCAATGGAACGAAAAGGGGCTATTACGGGCTATATGTCTATTCGGACACGCGCAACACGTGAAGAAATTGCTACGGTAGAACCCATTTATGACGCAATGAATGAAAATAAAAGCCAACGAAAAATTTTTAAGGGAATTGTGCTTTCTAAAAAAATGCCATTTCACTTTTCAACAAATTCAACGCGTTCGCGTATCCGGCTAATCATGAGTTTGTTATTTATTCTTTGGCTCATCATGGCAAGCTTCATTCCCCAGCCAATCGCACCGCTTATGATGATGAGTGCCTGTACATTTATCACGTTACTGATCGGTAATGTGGTATTTGAAAAAATGCTAGCAGCGCCATTGGAAGACATCACCAAACAAGCACTTGGTATTGCACGAGGAAATCGACATAGCGTTAACCATATGCAGCGCACAGATGAAATTGGCTTAATATTACGTTCTATTGGGCAACTGGGGTTAATCTGCCGCTGGTTAATCAAAGATGTCTCCGAACAAGTTGATAACGTTCGCAAAGGCAGTGAATCTTTGGTTTCTGACTGTCATGAATTAGAAACACATACTCAGAGAACCGTCGGATACATGCAACAAACCGTTGCGACAATGAACCAAATGTCCGTTTCTGTAAAAATGAATGCCGATAATACTATTCAAGTTGATCAACTTTCCAATACCACCAGCGAAACCGCAGTCAGTGGGGGCGCAATGATGGAAGCTGTTGTTGATACCATGAATGAAATTGTCAGTAGTACCAGCAAAATCAATTCCATCACTGATGTGATTAAAGACATCGCATTTCAAACTAATATACTCGCGTTAAATGCGGCGGTAGAAGCCGCGCGTGCAGGTGAACAAGGGAAAGGCTTTGCTGTGGTTGCCAATGAGGTCCGTAGCCTTGCAAGCCGCAGTGCAAGCGCAGTGAATGATATTCGCGAATTAATTAATGATTGTGAAAAGAAAGTCAATTCAGGAAAAAATCAAGTCCATACGGCAGGAGATACCATGAAGGAAATTGTTGACCAAATACAAAACGTCACTCAATTGATCACCCATATTAGCCAAGCGACCTCTGAACAAGCGGCTGGTATCGCCGACATTACCCAAGCAGTCAGTGAGCTCGAAACCATCACACAACAAAGTACATTACTGGTAGAGCAAAGCACAGAGACATCAACGATGGTAAAAGCACGCTCAAGCCGACTTGAAGATGCTGTTGTTGTTTTACATTAATATCTAATTGAATAGCAAAAGGGCTGTCATCCAGCCCTTTTTACAAAAAATATGAATTCATTAACAATGATTATTTTTCTAAGGGTGGTAATTCAGCCAAAGGCCAGCGCGGGCGAACTGTTACACCAAGCCCTGCCGTTGTTCCACCTTTAAGACGAATAAGCCCCGCTAACGCAATCATCGCACCGTTATCTGTACAAAACTCAGGGCGCGCATAAAAAACTTCACCACCGCGCTGTTTGAGAACGTCTTCCATTTTAGCTCTGAGAGCTCGATTAGCACTAACGCCGCCGGCCATCACCAAGCGTTTAAAACCAGTTTGCTCCAATGCACGTTTGCATTTAATCGCAAGCGTATCTACCACCGCATCTTCAAAGGCTCTCGCAATATCTGCACGGGTTTGGTCGTCATCCGCATTTTCACGAATAGTATTGGCTGCAAAGGTTTTTAACCCTGAGAAGCTGAAATCCAGCCCTGGTCTGTCGGTCATTGGACGAGGAAAAACAAAACGACCTGCTGTGCCTTGCTCTGCCATTCGAGATAACACAGGGCCTCCAGGGTAGTCTAAGCCTAATAATTTAGCTGTCTTATCAAACGCTTCACCTGCCGCGTCATCGATGGACTCGCCAAGTAGCTCATACTCACCAATTCCCGTCACACTGATAAGCTGGGTATGCCCACCTGAAACCAGTAACGCAACAAAAGGGAATTCAGGGCTTTTCTCTTCTAACATCGGTGCCAATAAATGGCCTTCCATATGGTGAACGGCCACGGCAGGAACATTCCATGCAAAAGCTAATGAACGCCCAACAGTTGCACCAACCATTAAAGCCCCCACCAAACCAGGGCCCGCAGTGTAAGCTACAGCGTCGATGTCTTCACTGGTTAAATTGGCTTCTTTCAACGCCGCTTGAATTAACGGCACTGTTTTACGAATATGATCACGTGAAGCCAATTCAGGCACGACACCACCATAGTCTGCATGAACTTTAATTTGGCTGTATAATTGATTGGCTAATAAGCCACGCTCATCATCATAGATTGCGATACCAGTTTCATCGCAAGAGGTTTCGATACCTAAAACACGCATTGCACTACCCTTGTTTATTGCATAACCGCAAGTCTATCACTATTTTCGTTCAATCGCGTAATTAATGTTGTCAAAAGGCTGACTTTCCTGACTGTATAGTCTATAATCAGTCCCCTGTAATAAAAAATTTCGTGTGGCTAATTCTCATTATTATCTGGTTTTGTTTGCTTTTTCATCAAATGAACTGCTAATCAGGTAATCTTGTGTGATTCAATTTTATACGGCACTTTACAAACCCGTACTCATTGAAGTAAAATTCCGCACCATTTTAAATGAAGGCTGGTGAATCAGTACCAGCAACAAACCGATTTCTATTGAGGTGAGAGGCACATGCCGGTAATTAAAGTACGTGAAAACGAGCCATTCGACGTTGCACTGCGTCGTTTCAAACGTTCCTGTGAAAAAGCAGGTGTTTTAGCTGAAGTTCGTCGTCGTGAATTCTATGAAAAACCAACGACTGAACGTAAACGCGCTAAAGCATCAGCTGTAAAGCGTCACGCTAAGAAACTGGCTCGCGAAAACGCACGCCGTACTCGTCTGTACTAATTGTTTGCGGTGAAAGCCGCATTCATTGCAGACGATAGCTAATACAAAACTTTAGTTTCTCTCGTAGTCACTCAGTTTTTGTAGTAGTAAATAGCTAAGCAGTTAAAGGCCGTGCTTTCCACAAGGAAGCGCGGCTTATTATCGTTCATCAACAGGCGAAAAAGAGGCTTATGGCTGGACGAATTCCGCGTTCATTTATCAATGACTTGTTAGCAAGAACCGACATCATTGATTTAGTCGATGCAAAAGTCCCGTTAAAAAAACAGGGTAAAAACCATCACGCTTGTTGTCCGTTCCATAATGAAAAAACGCCTTCTTTTACTGTAAATGGTGAAAGGCAATTTTATTACTGTTTTGGTTGTGGTGCGCATGGCAATGCCATCGATTTTTTGATGAATTATGACAAACTCGATTTTGTCGAAGCTATCGAAGAATTATCTGCACTACACGGCCTTGATGTCCCATATGAAAAAGGAACGGGTTCAAGCCAAATAGAACTTCATCAACGGCAAAATTTATATCAGTTGATGGAAAAAATTAATCAATTTTACTGTGCTGCCTTAAGTCATCCTTCTGCTAATAAAGCGAAAGATTATTTAAGCCAACGTGGTTTAAGCACTGAAATTATCGAGCATTTTTCGATTGGCTTCGCCCCTGCGGGCTGGGACAACTTGCTCAAAAAGTTTGCTGTAAACCCAGAAAGTCGCAAACAGCTTGATGATGCTGGCATGTTAGTGACAAATGATAATGGCCGAGTCTATGACCGCTTTAGAGAGCGTGTCATGTTCCCAATTCGGGATAGGCGCGGTCGTGTGATTGCCTTCGGTGGACGCGTATTAGGAGATGCTCTTCCTAAATACTTAAACTCCCCTGAAACCGATATTTTCCATAAAGGTCGCCAGTTATTTGGCCTTTATGAAGCAACACAAAACAGTAATGAATTATCAAAATTACTGGTAGTTGAAGGTTATATGGACGTTGTTGCACTTGCTCAGTACGATATCCGCTATGCGGTTGCTTCACTGGGTACATCAACAACCTCAGAACATATTCAGTTACTTTATCGTTCAACAGATACGGTTATTTGTTGCTATGATGGTGACCGCGCTGGCCGAGAAGCGGCATGGCGAGCACTTGAAACAGCCCTACCTTATCTGACGGACGGCCGTCAATTGCGTTTTATGTTTTTACCAGACGGCGAAGACCCTGATTCATTAGTACGTAAAGAAGGCAAAGACGCTTTTGAGCAACGCATGAAGGATGCTCAAACCCTTTCTGCTTTTTTATTTGATTCACTTGTGCCACAGGTAGATTTAAAAACGCAAGAAGGGAAAGCAAAATTTAGTAAACTGGCTATCCCTTTGATTAAGCAAATACCTGGTGAAACGCTGCGCCTTTATATGGCACAAGAGCTAGGAAATTTTATTGGTATACCGGATATTTCTCAAGTTCTTGCTATGATTGATAGAGAGAGCACAGAACAAGTTAACTATCAGGCTCCCAAATTAAAACCAACCACAATGCGAATACTTATCGCGCTGTTGGTACAGAATCCGAACTTTTCGGAGCTTGTTCCCTCATTAGAGGGAATTGCCCATATTCAAATGCCGGGGCTTTCTCTATTTCAGGAATTGGTCGATGTCTGCCGTTCCACCCCCGGAATGTCAACTGGGCAGTTGCTAGAGCGTTATCGTGATAATAAATTTGCGAAACAGCTTGAAAAACTGGCAACGTGGAACGATATAGAAATAGAGGAGATAGCGGAAAATACTTTTATAGATGCCTTAAACCATCTATTTAATAGCGCACTCGACGAACGTTTCGACTATTTGATAGCAAAAGAACGAACTGAAGGGCTGACCCCAGAAGAGCGCGAAGAAGTCCGCTTAATCACTCTTTCCAGAGTGAAAACATAATCTAACCCAAAACAGAATTAATATTTTAAACGGCTTAAGTGCCGATAAACACAAGGCAAATGCCTGTAAAATGCTACGAAAATAAAGGGCGTAGCGAATAATAAATATTCCCTTTGTATGTTCTTGTTGGCCGAATGTTTCGCCGACCGACACCAATCTAAATACTCAGAAGTGTGGATACCGTCTTATGGAGCAAAACCCGCAGTCGCAGCTTAAGCTACTCGTAACCAAGGGTAAAGAGCAAGGTTACTTAACCTATGCTGAGGTCAACGACCATCTGCCGGAAGATATCGTCGATTCAGATCAAATCGAAGATATCATTCAGATGATTAATGACATGGGCATCCAGGTCATGGAAGAAGCACCTGATGCCGATGATTTAATTTTGGCTGAAAATACTTCCGATACTGATGAAGATGCAGCAGAAGCCGCTGCACAAGTGCTGTCCAGTGTTGAAAGTGAAATCGGCCGTACAACCGACCCTGTTCGCATGTATATGCGTGAAATGGGAACCGTCGAGCTTCTCACTCGAGAAGGCGAAATCGACATTGCAAAACGTATCGAGGATGGTATTAATCAGGTTCAGTGCTCTGTTGCTGAATATCCTGAGGCTATCACTTATCTTCTTGAGCAATATGACCGTGTTGAAGCAGGAGAAAGCCGTTTATCTGATTTAATTACTGGCTTTGTTGACCCTAACGCGGAAGAAGATCTTGCACCAACAGCGACTCACGTTGGCTCTGAATTACCACAAGAAGAGCTTGATAAAGACGATGACGAAGACGAAGAAGATGAAGACGGCGATGACAGCGATAGCGATGACGATAACAGCATCGATCCTGAATTAGCGCGTCAAAAATTCTCTGATCTTCGTGAGCAATATGAAAAAACGCGTCAACATATTAAACAATATGGCCGTAGTGATGCAAAAACGGCTGCCGCTATTGAGCAGCTTTCCGAAGTATTTAAAGAATTCCGTTTAGTTCCTAAGCAATTTGACTATCTGGTCAATAACATGCGTGAAATGATGGACAGAGTTCGCTTACAAGAGCGTACCATCATGAAACTATGTGTTGAGCAGTGCAAGATGCCGAAGAAAAACTTCATTACTTTATTCAGTGGTAATGAGACCAGTGAAACTTGGTTAACTGCTGCAAAAGCAATGAACAAGCCTTGGTCAGAAAAACTACTTGAAGTTGAAGAAGAAATTCTGCGTTGCCTACAAAGACTGCGTCAAATTGAAGAAGAAACGGGTCTGACTATCGAACAAGTTAAAGATATCAACCGTCGTATGTCTATCGGTGAAGCGAAAGCACGCCGTGCGAAGAAAGAGATGGTTGAAGCAAACTTACGTCTGGTAATTTCTATCGCTAAGAAATACACCAACCGTGGCTTGCAGTTCCTTGACCTGATTCAAGAAGGTAACATCGGTCTGATGAAAGCCGTTGATAAGTTTGAATATCGCCGTGGTTATAAGTTCTCAACTTATGCAACTTGGTGGATCCGTCAAGCTATCACGCGTTCAATTGCTGACCAAGCACGTACTATTCGTATCCCGGTTCACATGATTGAAACTATCAACAAACTGAACCGTATCTCTCGCCAAATGCTGCAAGAAATGGGCCGTGAGCCATCGCCAGAAGAACTGGCAGAACGCATGCTAATGCCGGAAGATAAAATTCGTAAAGTACTGAAGATTGCTAAAGAACCTATCTCTATGGAAACCCCTATCGGTGATGATGAAGATTCACATTTAGGTGATTTTATTGAAGATACAACTTTAGAGCTGCCTTTAGACTCTGCAACGTCAGAAAGCTTACGCTCTGCAACTCACGAAGTGTTAGCAGGCTTAACCGCTCGTGAAGCAAAAGTGCTACGCATGCGTTTTGGTATCGACATGAATACTGACCACACCCTTGAGGAAGTTGGTAAACAGTTTGATGTTACCCGTGAGCGTATCCGTCAGATCGAAGCAAAAGCGTTACGTAAATTACGTCACCCAAGCCGCTCAGAAGTTCTGCGCAGCTTCCTTGACGAATAATTGATTTATTTATATCTAAAAACACCTGCTCCGGCAGGTGTTTTTTTATGGTCACTAAAACCATGGAAAGCTACACTACCGGTGTTTCATGCAAATAAACCCAAACACACTTTTCGAGTTCGACCCTGATACATGCAGTCGAAATTCTTAGCGACTCAATACCATTTATTTGCTGTTTTTCTTGATACTGAACCCAGCAATAGCCATTGTCTTCGCGCAATGGAATCAGATTAATACACTCTGTAGAAAATGATGTTCTAGCCCCTACATTCTGACTAAATAACTGAGTCACTGCATTTAATCCAATACAATGGCCTTGTGTTGTAACCATTTTGAAGTTGTCATCGAAGCTGGCTAATAACGGCGCCAAACTTTTATTACCACGACGCCCTGTAAAAATATCCTCAATAAGAATATGTAAATCCACCACGCTTTGCTGCGCTCTTTCCATTGTTTCACTCATTTATTTTTCCTTGATCACTGAAATTAATGAAAGTAACCCGAGTATTGATGCAATAAGAAACGTAAATTGATAACGTAATAAATCACTCGAGAAAGTCATTAAGCTAAATATAGAAATAAATACGACTGCACCAACACTAAATGCGACTTGTCGATTAATATTCCATAACACGCTACCTTGAAGTAAATCTTTGTCTTTGAAATCCATCAACGAGCTAATTTGTGCAGTATTGGCGCTCAACCCTCCGCCCATCCCCATCAATAAATAAGCGATTATCAATAAACTGAGCTGGCTGGAAGATGAGACCCAATAAAGCAGAAAAATACCAAAGCTATGTAATGTAATACCAATAATAAATAATCGTTTTTTTCCTATCTGTAAGTAAAGACGTCCACCAGTTAACATTGATATTACCGCCCCCAATGCATATAGCACCATAAATAGCCCGGTTTTTGCTGCACTGAACCCCATGTTCTCTTGTAGATTAAAAATATTGAGTAAATTAACTCCCGTAAAAATACCGGGAACAGCATAGTAAACAATAAAAGCATTACGCAGATTGCTATTTTTCAATAACTGAAAATTTAAAATAGGTTCTCGACATTTTTGGGCATATTTAAGGTAAACAATAAATACGAATACAGAAGTAAAAAAGCTCGCCAAAGCCAATAGTAAATTGTGATAATCATTATAAAAAGAGAATGATAATAATAGGCTTAACAAACTTAAACTCACCATTATTAGCCCCAAAATATCTGGCTTTTCTCTTATTTTTTTCCCATCATTTTTTATCCATATCCAAGCGAGTACTGCCGTTAGTAATGAGAAAGGTAAATTAGAATAAAAGACCCAATGCCAAGACAAAGAATCAATAATTAGGCCGCCAATTGCAGGTGAAAATGCGGGAGCAATTAACGCGACTGTCATAATCAATGTTGATATACGCTGGCGATCATTATTTGGAAATAATGCAAAAACTAACGCCTGACCTACCGGAATTAATAACCCTCCCGCAGCCCCTTGGATAAAGCGCCAAAAAATTAAGCTATATATTGAATCACTGCTTCCACTGAGCCAAGCTGCAATAGAAAAAAGTAGCATGGAATAACACAGTAATTTTTGGTTACCTAACCTACCTGCTAACCATAAGCTGATTGGCATCACCAGAACTAAACCTAAAATATAGGCATTGGCAACCCAAGCCACTTGAGATTGGCTTGCTGAAAATGATGCAGCAATGTCAGGCAATGCTATCGCTGACATAAAAATATTAATACAATCAATAAAGAAACCGAGTAAAAATACTGTGGCAATTTTGTATCGATAAGTCATGGACTTCCTCCGGTGGCAAAGAATAGGTTTAAGTACTTTCTTTGTCGATACAAGGGAGGTAACATGATTGTTTAATAAAAAAGAACAATCGTTATCATTATGCAAAGAAATCTTAAAAAGATTATCAGTTTTCTACAGGTTGTTGATTCGGGTTCATTCACTAAAGCCGCAGATATTTTAGGGCTAAGTCGCTCTATGGTTAGTGTCGATATCAAACAATTAGAAGCTCAGCTTAATGTAAGCTTGCTAACACGAAACACGCGAAATATTGCATTAACAGAGGTAGGAAAACATTTTTATGACGACTTTAAACGTATTCAAAATCAAATAGATGAAGCATTCGAAAAAAGCCAAAATTTAGGAACGAATATTGCTGGTTTGCTACGTTTTTCATCAACGAGTGAATTTGGCCAACGTTTTATTTTGCCGCTACTCCCTGAATTTTGCCGCCTTTATCCTAAGTTAAGGTTACAATATTCATTTAACTCATCATTAGATGACCTGATCACAGAAAAACTCGATTTATCTATTCGATTAGGTAATTTAAAAAATTCATCTCTTAAAATGAAAAAACTGGGTGAATATGAGATTTACTTAGTCTCCTCTCCTGAATTTCTAAAAAAATACCCAATCAAACAACTCACTGATTTAGCAAATGTCCCATGGATTAACCATGCGCTATTAAACTGGCAAGATCCTCAATATTTTTTACAGAATTCAAAAAATGAAAAATATTACTTACCTTTAATTAAAAACCAATATGAGTCTAATTCTGCGGCCGTTATTCACCATATGGTGCTAGCCT
This sequence comes from Providencia sp. PROV109, assembly GCF_033681625.1. Classification (NCBI taxonomy): domain Bacteria; kingdom Pseudomonadati; phylum Pseudomonadota; class Gammaproteobacteria; order Enterobacterales; family Morganellaceae; genus Providencia; species Providencia sp. PROV109. The sequence goes on along the minus strand of NZ_CP096320.1, from coordinate 1,218,032 downwards.
CTTTAGGTATTGCTATCTGCCCTGCTTGGATGGTTGACGACGACTTGCAGCATGAGCGTTTAGTTCATGTGTTACCCGAATACCGTTTACCGAAACAAAATATTCAATTACTTTATCCAAATACTTTTGTTTTACCGGCTAAGACACGTGCATTTATCGATTTTTTAGTCGATAAATTAGCTGTAAATAAATAAAGATATAAAGATATATCGATTCAATGTTTCTAAAGTGTAGTTTCTAATCTACCACAGTATAAAAACTCATTTTTCTCATTGTTAATGGCTATTATGCCCTCCATGGCATAATAGTTAGCATTATTTCTTAGATGCTAAATAATCTTGCAGAGTGCCTTCCGGTTTTTTCTTACAAAACTCAACAATCTGAGGGACCTCAGCAACACTTTGCTCTGTTAGCGCAACATAATCTCCACCTTTAAATTGCGTTTCTTGGTTTGTTACCCATAACGCAACAGGTGCCCAGCTTTGAGGATCTAAATTAATAAATTGCTGGCAAGTCATATTCTCAGGTGTAACCGTATTTTTGTCAGCTGCCATTGAGTTAAATGAAATTGTAGATACAGCAAATAATACACTAGATATAATAACCTTTCTCATTTTAAACTCCTTTGGAAAATTAAAAACATATAATCATGTGGCTGGTTATTATTAGCATATTATTTATAAGAATTACATATTCCAATTTTGATGATTAAATTTATACTGAATTAAAGAATCGAATAACAAACAATAAAAACAATCAATTACAAATAATGACCTAATTAGAGCATCAATATAAGATTTGTTTTTTTATAGAAAAGCCACTTATAAAAAGTGGCCATAAAATTTAACTATACTACTTTTACTTCCATCTCTGCAGGGTCTTTAATTGGTTCATTAACAAAGAAGAAATAAACCAATGATGCAAGGAATGCGACCGTTGCACAAACAACAAGGGCTAAGGTAAATGAATGTGTTTGGTCAATAATAATACCGGTAATAATCGGAGCAAATGACCCTCCAATAAAACCACCGAAATTTTGAATACCACTCACTGAGGTAATTAAACGAGAAGGCACTGAAACTAAAATCAATCCCCAAGCAGAAGTCCCTGCAAAGTGAATAGAAAACAAGGCCATACTAATACAAGCAACAGCTGAAAATGTGCTGTCAGTATAAGCAGCAGGTAGTGTAAATATGGCAGCAAATAATAAGCCTAAGCAAATCATCCATTTACGGCTTTTCATTTTGTCAGCACCACGTTTCACCACATAGTCTGCAACAACACCATTTACGAGCATTCCAAGCGCACCAAATAAAAAGGGTATTGCGGCAACCCAGCCAGTTTTTTCTAGACTTAAACCTCTGGAGTTTTCAAGATAAGCGGGCAACCATGTTAGATATAGCCAAACCATATAACCCACACCATTAAACCCAATAATCATTCCCCATAAAGAACGTTGTTTAAATAATGATGCCCATTCTTTGAAAGAAACTTTATTCGTTGAAGATGGTGGAGCTCCGTCATTTAAATAGTTTAATTCATCATCTGTTAATTCTAATTGTTCACGATTACGATAGAAAATAAACCAAAGTATAGACAGAATAATCCCACTAATACCGATAATAATAAACATTGTACGCCAGCCAAAAGCTAACATTAATGCAATGAGCAAAGGTGGAGCCAGCGCTTGAGCTAACGTAGAGGACATATTAACAATCCCCATAGGTAACCCTCGTTCACGAATATTATACCAATCATTAACGACTTTAACGCCTGTAGGTAAATGTGGGGCTTCACCAATACCTAAAATAACTCGCGCAATAATTAAATGGGTAAATGAAGATAATAGCCCTGTAACCGTTTGTGCTAACGACCATAAAAACAAACCAAAGCCATAAATCTTTTTAACTCCAAAGCGCTCCATTACCATACCTATAGGTAATTGGCATAACGCATAGCCAAATGAAAATACTGATAACAGTAATCCCATTTGGGTTGCACTAAATCCTAATTCTTTACTTATTGTAGAGTTAGCAATAGAGAGTGATGCTCTATCTAAAAAGTTAATGATACCTGCTATCAACAAAAATGTAAGCGCAATAAGCTGCCAGCGCTTTAGTCTTTTACTCGCATGTAGTGACATAATTAAGTACCTTTAAGACGTAACAGGACCCTGCAGAATAATATTTACTCCGCAGATTTATTTTATTAATAATCTTTAGTTGTTATCTATTATTTACGACTTTAGCTTTAATATTAATTCTATTTCCACTGGCGTATCAAAAGGCAATGTATTCGTACCTATTGCTGAACGTGCATGCTTACCTTTATCACCGAGTATTTCAATTAAAAAATCTGAAGCTCCATTCATGACTTGTGGCTGATTTTTAAAATCATCAGTGCTTTGTACAAAGCCCAATAATTTTATACATTCATCAATTTTATCTAAATCTCCTAAATAGGCTTTTAACGAGGAAAATATATTAACAATACACTGTTTTGCTGCTTCTAGGCCTTGCTCGACTGTTAATTCTTTACCTAACGTACCGCTATAAATTAATACGCCATCTTTTTGACAATCATGGCCTGATGTATAAAGTAAATCACCATACTGCTTAATAGATACATATGAAAACTTTGGTGCCCCTGGTGTGGCAAGTTTAATTCCTTTTTCTTCTAATTTCTTCTCAATATTCATTCACTTTTCCTATTTATTCAGCAATGTATTTGCCATGTCATAATAAATTTCAGCCGCAAGATATAACTCTTTTATTTCAACAAACTCATCTTTAACATGAGCTTGAGCTAGTCCCCCAGGCCCCATAATAAGTGTAGGAATCTGGCTGGTAACCGAGAAAAAAGGCGCCTCACATGTCGCTTCAAATATTTCAGGTAGCGCTGTTTTTTCTGTGAAACGGCTCACTGTATCTAATGCAACTTTAGTTAATTCGTGATCCGCTGGGATATCTGAAGCGGGAATAAATAAGTAATTATCTAAGTGATAATCTATCTCTTCACCTTTATTATATTGCGCGATAGCTTGATGTAATCTCGCTTCTATTTCTTGTTTTTCTTCCCCTGGAACGAGTCTTCTATCTATTTCAATATCACAATGCTGAGGAACAATATTCGGAGCTGTGCCACCATTAATAGTGGTTATAATCATTGAAGCACTACCTAATAGTGGATGACTAATTTCCTCAACAGAAGCGCGATGTTGTTCTATAGCAGGTAGTATTTTAGACATCTTAGAAATTGCACTATCAGGATAACGAGTTTTTGCTGCATGGCCTGCAGTGCCTTTAGTACTTAAATTATAGCGGCTAACGCCTTTATGTGCGATGCATACACCAAGAGAAGTTGGCTCACCAATAATGGCATAATCTGCAGAAATTCCATCTTTAATATAATGCAGCATGCCAAGATTAATTCTCTCCTCATCCACATTAAATACTAAAGTTAAATTACCTGAAAATGTATCTTGATTACGTTTTAATAATGTTGCCGTATACATCATTGCAGCAACACCGGATTTCATATCTGCAGCCCCTCTCCCAAAAACCTTTCCATCTTTAATCACAGGGTCGAATGGCTCGGTACTCCAACCACAACCACAAGGCACAACATCTATATGACCGTTAAATAATAAATGTTTACCTTTTCCTGAACCTTTTAAATGTGCAATAACATTTGGACGACCAGGAGCTACCTCTTGCATTTCAACATCAATATTTTCTTGTTTAAAATAGTGATATATAAATTCAGCAACTTGTTGTTCTTCCCCTGGCGGGTTTTCGGATTTATGCCGAATTAAGGCACAAAGAAGCTCTAGCAACTCATGTTGTTGCTGTTCATTTAATTTATACATTTTATTCTCCGATATTTAATATCGTGCGTCTGGTGTAATAATATGGTCTATTTCATTATTATTTAATGCATATATTTTGTTTGTTAAATTAGGAATGACACAACTGTGATTCGGTATAATATTTAATACATCACCAATATTTAATTTAATTTGTTTTGGGTCATAGCGAAGATAGCCATGTTCTTCATTTAATTTAACTAGTTTTATAGTTGGGTCTTCCACTATATAACCAAAGCCTGGTTCTGCAGATTGGTCAGAAGTTAATGTTTTTGTCCCTGCATCTACTGTTGCATACCCCTCAATAGGAATACTCACAACAGTTGTTCTTATTGTTAAAGCGCAATCTTCAGGCGTATAAATACCACCATAGATAGCATTCATATCTCCAAAAATAAAGTTCCCAGCCCGTGACTCTGTAATCCCTTTTAATTCATCAGCATAGAATGAAGATAGTGTTGACCCGCCAGATGTCCGAGGCGCTGTAATACCCAATTTTTCTAACCGTTCTTGGCAAGATAATAAAAGATCTGCTTCTGCTTTTGCCGCTTTACGTATTTCAGGCTCGGTTCGGTATTGGTATATTGTTCCTGCATAAGTAAATACACCAATAATTTTCAAATTAGGTAATTTTTGTATTGCCAGTGCAAATGGCTCTAAGTCATCTAATTGAATACCTTCCCGGTGAGCACCATAATCAACAGCAATATAGACCTCAATAATTTGGTTTTCTTGCTTTGCTGCTGCTGATAATTGTTCAGCACCTTGTAGGCTATCAATAATCGTTCTTAATTTTATTTTTTTAGCTAACTCAATAAATTGCTGACATTTTTGTTCACCAATCATTGGGTAAGCAAGCAGAATATGATCAATTCCGCCTTTCGCCATAACCGTCGCTTCTTGCAATGTGGCACATGTAATTCCTTTTGCACCACAGGCGATCTCAAATTTCGCTAATTCTACTGATTTATGTGTTTTTATATGCGGCCAGTGTTCAATACCTTGCTGTGTTAGCTTGCCTGTCATGCCTCTGACATTTTTTTCAAGTTGCTGTAAGTCTAAAGCAACGTAAGGCGTTATTGGCATAAAAACCTCTCTTATTCTTCATTATTGTCTTCCCCTTTTAATTCCGCTAAATAGGTATAAAGGGTATATTTGGAAATATTTAAAAACTCACAGATTTTCTCACCTGCTTTTTTGATTAAGAAAGCACCTCTATCATCAAAGAATTTAATTGCATCCATTTTTTCTTTTTTACCCATATTGATGACAGGGACTTTGATAACCTGCATGCATTCTTGAATAAGGTGATCTAAAATTTCATTAACGTCCGTGACAAAAACTTCCTTAACCGTATCTTGCTCAATACTATTACGCTGTGTAATGCCTTGAATGGCTTTTTCTGCGGCAATAAATTCTGAGATATCTTGATTAATACAAAGCGCCCCAGAAACTTTGCCAGTTTCATCACGTAAATAAATTGAAGTTGAACGCAACATTTTCCCATCTTTGGTTTGGGTAAAATAATTGTATTTGTCGCCATCAACATCTGTCCCACGCAGTACCTCAAGCCCTAAATTACTACTTGGGTCTCCCACCTTTCGTTTCGTAACATGGCCATTAATAATTGCAACAATACTACTTTCTAACCCTTTGCTATGGTCATGTAATACCACTTCACAATTGTCGCCAAATTGGCCCGCAATTCCTTTCATAACTGCCAATAACATTTCAAAGTTGTCTTGAATAATTTTCATTTTCTACCAAACTTATTTTAATCCTAACTAAATATTAGTTAGATAATAATGGAGACTCAATCAAGATTTGAGCAATTTGTGATCTATCTCTTGATTCTAGCTAACAAATTTTTAGTTGCCATGACTAACATAGCAATACTCCCAGTTTATAAAAAAACTGGGAGATATGATAGAACAAGGGGTTTCAGAGAGTTTATTGATAAATGGGAAGCTATGCAGAGACAAATTAGCAACCTAACTTTTTGTTAGTTTCTATTACCAACAAAAAGTTAGCAGCCCTATTTTTATAAACTCACCCAAAACACGCCAGTTTCTCGGATCTCTGTAAATTGATTTTGGAATTCGACTAAGTTTTGTTCTGGATTTAATGCGCTAAATCGTTCTGGATGCATAAATTTAGCCATAGCTTCAATGGCAAATATATTCATCGGATTGTTGTAAAAATTATGGTAAATCGCCATAACGCGCTTTTCTTTAACTGCCGTTAATGAAGAGATCCCTTGTCTATCCATTAATACTGATAACTGCTTCTGCACGTTAGCTTTATTTGCATTATATCCTAAGCTTACTGCGAGCGAACGACGATTAAAGTTGTGCCAATCGGCGCCTGTCAGTAAATAATATTCTGGGTTTAATGTAATAATATTCTCAATGGAACTTTCAGCCCCTTTTGCAGGAAAGCTATCTGCAACTAGATTATTTCCACCTGCCAGGGCCGCTAAAGAACCGTAACCTGAACGACCATAAAGTTGACAACAATTATCGCTAAATAACCCTGCATTCGCTTCAATCAAAACAGCTGGAAATGGCTGAGCTAATTGGCTTTCAATCGCATCTAATTTTTCTTGATACAGTTTCGCAAACTGTTCAGCTCTTTCTTGTGTTCCTAATAATTTCCCTAATAATAAAATACTTTTCGGCGTGTTTTTCGCGATATCCATTCGAAAATCAATAAAAATAACTTGAATACCGGCGGCTTCAAGTTGCGGTAAAATTTGGCTATCACGCATCGCACCATAATTAGCCTTATGCATAATTACCACATCAGGCATTAATTCGATCAATTTTTCAACTTGAAGACCCGCTTCACGAGTTTTCTTTAAGGTTGGAATTTTGTCTAATTCAGGCAACACACTGAAATAAGCTTGTTTTAAATCTGGCGCGTACTGCGTAAGCGAATCACTCCAACCCGCAATACGAGATATCCCACTTTTACCCGCAGCAATATCCACTGGCAAAATATCACGACTATCCACCAAAAATAATTTTTCAACGGGAAGATTAACTGTGACTTCACGACCTTGTAAGTCGGTAATCACCGTTGGCGTTTTTGCCTGCCCCCAAAAGCTTAGTAAGCACAATAATCCTGTGAGAAATAATTTCATGGAAAATCTTTTACCTTAAATTTAAATAGGTTGGTATGAATAAAGCCACTGTACAGTGGCTTATCATTAGTTAAAATATCAAATTAGAAAGTCACACTGTAATTAAGGGCAAAAGTTCGGCCACGGCCTTTATAATCGTACAGGTTTGCAGCGCCATATTTAGGGCTATATAAGCTTTGTGCCCGCTGTCCCCAAATTGTGGAGTAATTTTTATCCAGCAGGTTTTCGACAGCAAAGCTAACTTTACCCACTGTTAGCATATAACTTCCTAATAAATCAACGGTATTATAACCATCGAGTTTCTTACCAGCCGCATCCGTTAAATTGAACGTTTGCTGGCTTTGTAAGCGTAGCGCCCAGTCATTCGGCTCCCAACCAATATAGGCATTCACTTTTGATGGGCTCGCGAAATCAACGCTCCATTTTTCCCAACTACCATCCACTTTAGTTTCTGATTTTTGTAGATTGAAGTTACTTCCAACACTCCAATCTGAGTCAGCAAAGAAGTAATCCACCGCACCTTCTACCCCATAGATACGGCGTTTATCGGTTTTCATATAGATGGTCATGTCATCTTTATTAATGCCATAGCTTCTATCAGACAAAGAATAATAGGTAGCAACTTGTGTGCGTAAGTTTTCCCCTGTGTAACGCCATCCTAACTCGAAAGAGTTAACCTTAATTCCTTTTACCTTGGTATCATTAATGTTAACACTTTTATTGAGATGATAGTGGCCATTGGCATCTGGGGTCTTCGCATAATCACCTGTTCCGTAATACTTAGCAATATCAGGAATTTCAAAGCCTTGAGAGAAATTAAACCATGTTTGTTGCTCTTCGGTTAAGTTAACCAGCAGCCCTGCGTTAAACAGTAAGTTGTTGTAATCCGTTTTCCCACCCGGTACTGCATCTGCTGATTTACCTTTTCCGTTAGCAATCGCTTCTTGCTGTGCATAACCAATAAAATCATCGACTTTATTTTCTGTGTACTGATAACGTACACCACCGCTTAACGTGAACATTGGCGTAATGTCATAACTACTTTGTAAAAATGTCGCCATATTCGTCGTGGTATAGCTTGGATAGCGGCCAATTTGGAAAGCTTTAGTTAAGTCCATTCCCCCGGATTCTTTCGCTTTATCTAAATCAAAAAACATTTGGTTCGCACGAAATTGCTCATGCTCTGCATCCACACCATAAGTTAACGTTAATTCATCGATAGGTTGGCTATTGAACGTCAGCTTAGTTCCATAAAAATTGGTTTTTTGATCCGATGAGCTGATACTTGTAACATCTTTGCCTGTAAGGGTTGGGAAAGGATAAAACTTTTGTGATTCATCACGATAATAAACTTGTGCAACAAAATCCTGCCCAAATACATCTGCATTTGAATATTGTAAATTGAGCAAATTACGCTCAGTTCCCGGCAAACGGTCAGAACTTAATTTACTGCTGTTATAAGCTTCACCTTGTCCTTTAACTGCGGAAAAATCTTTTCCTAAATAGAGGCCGTGTTTACCATCAGACTCACTTTTATAATGCTGATAAACAGCTTGAACCTGTTGTTTTTCATCGATTTTGATAGTACCTGACGCCATCACATCCAGACGATCAGAAAATTGTAGCCCTGTTTGGGTATTATCAATATTAATCGCATTACCTTTGCCATCATACCAACCGCCATAGCGTTGATAAGCAACAGAAACACGTCCGTGAGCGTTCTCATTACCACCACTTACTGCTGCAGCAATATTTTCATCGTGATCTTTACCACTGTTAAAGCCTGTTTTTCCACCTAATTGCAGGGAAACTTGTTTTTCTTCTTGGCCTTTTTTCGTCACAATATTAATCAAGCCACCACTGCTACCACCACCGTACATCGCCGTTGCGCCTGAAATAACTTCGATATGATTAATATTAAAAGGATCGATAGAATCTAATTGGCGACTATCACTACGAGAAGAGTTAAGGCGTACTCCATCCACCATCACAATCATTGAACGGCCACGCATATTCATGCCATAGTTTGTCCGCCCTTGGCCACTGACACTCATTCCTGGAATAAGCTGCGCTAAAATATCTTTTAATTCTTTTCCACCTTCAGCTTGCTGCTCAATTTCAGCATTATCAATCACCCATGTGGTTTGTGCCATTTCTGAAACGGTTTTATAACCACGTGTAGCAGATACGGTTATGGACTCTTCTTTTTTATCGGCGCCAAATACGGAGGGGGAAATAAAAGGGAGAAAGCAAGGAGAGATAATAAAAAAATGCTTTATTTTCATTAAATTAAACCTTTACATTATTAGAATTGCTGTTATTGAATCTAAAAAATAAATCACAATGCATAACTAAATTACTGTTTATTATTTTATCAAATAATTATTATCAACAGTAACTAAGAATCAAGATAAATATAAGAATTATTATTATTAACAACAGATAATGAAAGGTTATTCAGTACTAGTCACGCATCCTTGCGCAAGATCTTCCTATTAATTACTTCACGCTAACGACTGCAATATAATTCAACTTTCCACGATTTTGCCGAAAATGACGGAACATACGCAAAAATTGGGGACGATTTTCTTTCTTCAATGCATTACGGATAATCTTTAGGGCACCCAAAATGCCTTCATCGTAAATCAACCCTTTTGGTGATAGCAACGTCATTGGCCCAGTGTGAGATACCACTTGTTGGAAGCCCGCTTGTTGAAATAATTCTACCCATTGCGCTTCAGGTAATGGCTGTGCTTTAACATTAATCGCTTGCTGCATTTGGGAAACCACACTTTGAACAGCTTGGGCATCCTTAAATGCAATATCATGGGTTAATAAACAGCCACCCGGTTTTAGTACTCGATAATACTCCTGCAATAGCTTCGCTTTCGCTTTATCGCCGTACATGGTTAGCATGGCTTCATTAATAACCACATCAAAACTGTTGTCCTCAAACGGTAGTTTTGATGCATCCGCCATTTGGATTGTCACTAAATCTGTTAGCCCTTTATTCGCAACATTCTTTTGTGCTTGTACGAGCGCCTGCTTGTCCATATCAATACCCGTAATATGACAATGGAATTGGGAGGCAATTTCAATGGCAGTGGTTCCCATATTACACGCGACTTCAAGAACTTGGCTGTTCTTGTGTAACCCTGATTGGCTAAGTAACCATTCGGTTGCTTCTTTTCCCCCTGGGCGTAAACGTTTTTTCCCCAAGCGTGCTAGAAATTTGTGCCCTGCTTCGTGGGCGGTAAATGATTGGTCCATTTTCACCTCCAAGTTAATGTGTACAAGCCGTTTCAGGCTCACGTAACATAACTAACAGCATTTTTGCGGGCTCAAGCGCATCTACCGCATGAGGAATATTAGCAGGCATTCTGACAACTTCCCCCGGTTTAGCCATTACAGGCTTTCCTTCGATGGTAAGTTGTAAGCTCCCTTCAACAACCATCACAATCGCATCAAAAGGGGCGCTGTGTTCAGACAGCGCTTGGCCTTTATCAAAAGCAAATAAGGTGATATTTCCCCCGCCATTTTTCGCTAATATGCGGCTTGCAATACCTTGTTCAGTATAATTAATTAACTGATTGATAGTCAGCGCTTCTGAAGGTGTTATTGTGTTATTGCTCATCGTTTAATATTCCTTAATTCAATCGTTTTCATTCAGTTATCTAAATAGCGGAATGACCCCTTGGGTCTGCCGGCCTTGATAATCCATTGGCGTAATTGCGACGGGTAATTGGTACAGTTGTGTCAGGTTTTCTTCCGTTAAAATTTGTTCAGTTTCACCAAATAAACAACCGCTGCCGTTAAATAACAACAGTGAATAATCAGCGATATGCAGCGCATGTTGTGGATAATGACTCGTGAATAAGATAGTCATTCCGCGATGTATGGCTAAGTCACGTAAGACGCTGAGCACACTGTCTTGGTTGGCAAGGTCCAATGCGGATGTCGGTTCGTCAAGAATCAGAATTTCTGGTTCGCTGGCTAATGCCCTCGCAATCATGACCATTTGTTTTTCCCCTCCACTGAGGCAGTTAAAGGGTTGGTCAGCAAATTTGCTTATGCCTAAGTACGCTAAACACTGCTCTACAATTTGGTTATCTTTTTCATTGGGTGAGGCATACCAAGGTAAATGACGAATACGCCCGAGACTCACCATAGTGCGAACAGAGTAATGAAACAGTGAACCACTAAGCTGTGGAACATAAGCGACGGGTGCATTTAGGGAAATATTGCCTGTTGATCCTTTTTGTAAGCCGAGTAGTAGTTTTAATAAAGTTGTTTTTCCGCGGCCATTTGGCCCTAAAATCGCACCAATACTGCCCTTTGGTTGCCGAAAACTAACATTCGTAAATAATTGGCGTTGGGCTATTTTGAAATTAAGGTGTTCAACTTGGATCATAAATCGGCCACCTTTTTATTCAATGTGTGGATCAGTAGTGCAAAAATAGGGGCGCCGATCAGTGCGGTGATCACACTTAATGGAATTTCTGCATTCGTCATACTGCGTGCAAAGGTGTCGACAGCTACCATATAAATCCCACCAATGACCGCACTGGCAGGCAGTAATATCCGGTGATCATGCCCTACCATTAGCCGTGCAATATGTGGAACAATCAGCCCTACCCAGCCGATGGTGCCGGATACCGCCACTGTCGCACTGGTGATCAAGGTTACGCTGAGTAACACAGCCCAGCGGGTTCTATTAATTTTCATCCCTAAGGCTTGTGCATTTTCTTCCCCAAGAGACAGCACATTGATACGAAAACGCAGCGCAAAAATGACCAAGACACAGACTAATACCACAGGAAAAACAATATTGAGTTTGAGGTAAGACGCACTGGCAAAGCTGCCCATAAGCCAAAAAACAATGGTTTGTAACGTGTTATTTGGGTCTGCAAAATAGGTAATTAACGAAATTAATGCAGCAAAAAAAGCATTAATAATCACCCCCGCAAGGATTAACATTAATAGCTGGCTGCCTTGGCGATTCAAACCCAATAAGAAAACCAGCACGATAGCTAGCAACCCACCGATGAAAGCCAATGAAATGGTGATCAACAAAGAAGAAAATAATAAAATAGCTAGCGCGCCACCCAATGCAGCCCCTGATGAAACACCAATAATTTGCGGCCCAACTAATGGGTTGCGGAAAATACCTTGCAAAGCCGCCCCCGCAACCGCCAGCCCAGCCCCTGCCGTTCCTGCTATCAGAACACGCGGTAAGCGCACATTCAGCACCACATTTTGTTCCGTTCGGCTATAGTTCCCCATCATTTCATTACCAAAAATAGTGTCATAGAGAATATGCCAAACCGCGGAAAACGAAACTGGGTAACGCCCACAGCTTAGGGCCAAAACAAAAGTCAACAATAGGCCAATAGCAAAAATGAACCAAAGATATTGGGGCTTACGCATGCGGTTTCCCCATCAAAGAAAGGTAGTGTTGGCTACTTTTGTTCATCTCTATTTGCAAAATTCCGTCAATTTGCTCATCTGACACGTCATAGCCATAAAGTTGCTGATATCTAAGGCGAATTTCCTCACGCAATGGCACTTTCATCGTTTCTGGGTGAAAAATCATCGATAACCATTGCCAGTACAGTGGTGTTTCTTGGTTTGGTGCATCCCAGATAAAACCACCAATAGGGAGCTTATACACACGCTGGTTTTTCACGGCGGTGACTTCACTTAGCATAGGGTTGCGGTAAACATCAGCTGGCGATAACCCTTCTTCGAAATTACCTAATAGAATAATGTCAGGGTCCCAAACCAGAATTTGCTCAATATTGAGGGTTCTTGGCCCAGTGAGGTCACGGTTTAAGCTCACCCCACCCGCCAGTGCAAAATCTGCATTGTTGTGTGATGTTGAGCCAAATGTTTGAATACTCTGGTTAAAATTGGATAAATACAGGACTCGGGGCTGCTGCGCTTCTGGTATTTCAGCGGTAGTTGCTGAGAGTGTATCGACAACTTCTTGGCGCCACTGGATCATCCTTTGCGCTTTATCATTGTGGCCAAGTGTTTGCCCCATTAGGCGAACCCACTCTTGCGTATAGCGTTCTTGCCCATAATCTAACGTAGCAACGGTGAGCCCTGCATCACGCATAGGAGAAATAATGTCATCTCCTCTATGCCCCCATTGCCACACTAAATCGGGCTCCACATTAAGTAATGCTTCAATGTTTGGCGTAAAATTGTTACCCACCACATTTGAATTCACTTGTAGAACAGGAGAAAACATTTGGCTTAGCATGCCATCTCGCGCAGCAACCTTTGCAAAAGGATGCATTCCGACTAATTTTTCACTGCTTTCATCCATGCCAACTAACATCGAAGCGGCAGGGATTGGGATCACAACAATACGTTTTGCAGGGGATGATAAATGAATTTTATCACCTGACATATCTGTGAAATCAACGGCTTGTGATGCATATACATTGGCTATTCCACCGAAAGTTAGAAAAACGGCGGCGAGTCTAAAAGCATTATTTATCATAGGGTTATTCAGCTCTCTGCTAACATCTCAATTGATAATGTGTATGATTATCATTTATACTTAAGCCATTCTAAGACGGCGTAAGAGGATGACCTATGACATTTGTCAAAAACGTTTTCCCCCATGCACAATCACTCAATGCCCTTAAATCGTGCTTACTGTTTAATGGGGTAGAAGATGAGAAACTGGCATTACTGCTGGAAAATTGTGGCCATATTCGCTTTAAAAGTGGTGAAATTCTGAACCATGAAGGGGAACCATTTAAGCATTGCCCCTTGATGATCAGCGGGCAAATGGAAGTGTATCGCCACACCTATTTGGGTGAAGAAAAAATTTTTGGTTTGTTTTGTACGGGGGAAATTGTTGCCATCGCAGCCGTTTTTATGCCTCACAACCGTTATCCCATGAGTTTACGGGCAAAAACCGACGGTGAAGCTTTGCTACTTGATAAACGCGATATTTTACGACTATGCCATGCCTGCCCGCAAATTATGGAGAAACTGCTAAGGCGTTTTAGTAGCAAACTATATGAGAACATTAACCATATCGACTGGCTAACTTCGAGTTCTGCTGAACAACGGCTAGCGGCCTATATTCTCGATTTAAAACATAAGCAACTGACTTCAAATATTGTTTTGCCTTTATCTCGGGGCCAGCTCGCGGCTAAATTAGGCATACGTTACGAAACACTCAGTCGGTTAGTTTCTGGATGGCGGCAAAAAGGGTTTATTGATATCGAGAAAGACACTGTGCATATCCATAATGAAAACTACTTAACGAAATTATCTATTTCTGCACAGCGCCCATTTTAAGAATAACGCATTAACGAATATTAATGCGTTTATTCATTATTAGAAGTTATAGGTTACACCACCATTCACATTAAAGCCCATACCGGGGAACAAGGTGCTATCTTTTGCTGTGACGGTCTGATTAGCAACTGATGTTGTCGCATAACGTTCATCCGTTAAATTATCCATCGATAAATACACAGACCACTGCTCTGTTGGTTTATAGCTACCTTTAAGCCCTAATACGGCGTAATTTTTACGTTTCTGAACATCGAGATTGTTTTGGTGATCAACAGCCATATCCGTTGGCGCCCAATGAATATTTGGCCCGAAGCTCCAATCCCCAATTTCATATAACACCTCGGCAGCGACAATATTGCGAGGAATACCTGCGATATAGTTGCCGTTATACTCTCCCCCCATAAAACGGAAATCATTATAAGTCCATGAAACTCGGTAATTGATATCCCCCGGCCCTGCGCCAACACGTCCTGTCAGCCCAGCTTCTAAGCCTTGATGGCGGGTTTTCGCGGCATAATTAAACACGCCAACAACCGTCCCTGCACTGTCATAAGTGGTAATATACTCATCTTTAATTTGACTGCGGTACAGCGCAAGGTTCCATTTCAACCCATCAGTGACATCCCCTTCTCCACCAATTTCATAAGTAATGGCTTTTTGTGGTGAGAGTTTCGTCAGTTTTCCATTGCTAGAGTTAATAATTTCCCAAAATGTTGCAGGTTCTTCACTCGCACTGATATTAGCAAAGTAGCGCTGGCTTTCCGTTGGGCGCCAAATAACCCCCGCTTTTGGTGTCCAAAATGTCCAACTTTGGTCTAACGACAAATGACTTTGCCGTTTTTCTACGTCACGGCGTGCATGCGTACCTTTGACATCTAAGTTAACTGTCACTGTTGGTGTAATATGTAAGTCTACCCCCACACTGCCATAGAGGTTTTCAGCTCGGCCATCATATTTGCCTATTCTTGTTTTGTCTGCCGGTGTCCCTTTACGGTTTTGCATTAATTCAGTCTGCAAGGTCATTTGGTCCCATGCAAGTGCCGTACGGTATGTCACGGGTTCAGTTTCAATATTATAGGTGAATTGTAGCCCTTCACTGTGGCTGCGGCTAAAACGGTAGTAAGCGGGAGTAGTAAAATTATCATGAGTACGAATGTGCCAAACTCCAGCGCCAATCGCTTGGTTATCCACTTGCCAGTCTGAGCGGTTAGCCACTCGGAATTGCTCAACATTACGGTGTGGGTCACGTAGCCACACCATCGGGTACACATCTGTAGGGTTATTATTGAGTACCTCTTCAGAAACAGGCCCCGCAACGTCAAAGCGCAAATCTGTCCAACTCAACCAAGTTCGGTTTTCAAAGTTATTAGTCACATAACCAAAGTTGCTGCGTAACGTTTTACGTTGAGAAGCAGAGTGTTTGCGATAGCCATCAAAATGGTCATAAGTGAAATTTACACGACCATCAAATACCCCATCGTCAGAAACGCCACCAAATGCCGTTTGTAACCCTTCGCGACCATGGGAGCCGTACTCATAGCGTAGGCGGCCCTGCTCGTTTCGACCCGTGTAAGAGAGCACATCCAATTCACCTCCCAAACTATTACTTTGTGGGTTAAGGCTATTTGCGCCGCGGCGTACACTTACCATCCGCACATCACGCATTTCTAAGGTGCTGATGTGAAAACTGCCGTCTGCATCTGTTGCAGGTAAGCCATCTTGGAGCAGCAACACACCCCGAGCAAGCGGTGCGCTTTGTACTCCTGACCCACGAATATTCAAACGTGGCTGATCAATCCCCCCAAAGAAATTTTGAATCACAAGCCCAGGCTGATAATCAAGAGCATCTTGTAAGGTCGCAAGGCGAGTCTCTTTTTCGATAACAACTAAATTTGTTCCGCCAGCCACTTTTTCAAGCTTGCCTTTTTCTTGCTGTTCACTCGGTGACAAACGGTTTTGACCTGTTGAAGACGTGACGATCAGTTTGTCCGATGTCACTGCTGGTGCAGCGAACCCAATTGGTGTCGCCAAAGTTCCTATACCTAAAGTGAGTGCAATACAATGCGCCAATTGGTGCCGTTTTAAACGATGAGACATATATTCACCCCAATAACAGTAATGGTTATCATTTTCATTTAAGGGGTTTAAAATAGAGGATGGGTTTAGATATCCCTATGACATTTGTCAAAAATGCCTAGAGTGAACTTCGTTTTCAGGCTAATCACACATGTAATTAACCAAGTGGCACTTTAAGTTACTGTGGGTATCAAAGTATCAATAGCCCATTTTGATTACATGGCAATTTATCATCACGATCCCACGTTAAAACCAATACAGATAAGTCATCTTGAACAGAAAATTCACTTCCTTCAATAATGGCTTGTTGCTTTTCATTATCACATTCAGCCCAAAAACCATCTGTTGCAATAATTAGCCGACAATCCACCTCAGTGACTTTTTTATAATCAAGTAAAAATGTTTTTTGTAAATTAAAACATCGAGTAACTATTTTTCTATTTTCATCCTTCAACATACTTTGTACAAAAGGTTCGCCGAGTGGATTAGCACCAGTATGAACATTAGTAAGCCAATTTATCGATTTATCTTTTTTCCAGTTACCTAAACGAATATCTCCCGTATGAAAACAGAAAACAGATTCCCCCGAATTAAAAGTTCCAATAACTAATAAACTCGCCTTCCCAATTTTATATTTAGCTTTAGTTTCTTTAAATCCAAGCTGTAAAATATGATCAACGATATTTTCAGTTAAGTGACTCTGCTCTATTGAATTTAATTCTTGAATAACTATCTCAAAGAAGAATTTAGCCATTTCAGTAGTAGCTGGAGATGACGTTGAAACATCAAAAGCAATCACCAAATTAAAATTACCTCGGTCAATTAACGCATATAAATCTTTATTTTGTTTTCTATCAGCACCCATTTGAGTCGCAAATAACCATGAGAGCTCTTTAGCTGTTCGCGTTAATGTTTGATGCATTGGGTTAATCTTTCAAAAATAATATCTTCTCGTGAACGAATTCCTTGGCTAGTGCTCTGTACTGCCATTTCAAAATCATATTCATTAATCAATAAAGCTAAATTATTTGAAATATATTCTTTTAATGCTGTACTTGACTGAGAGATCTCTTCAACAATACTTTCTCTTCCATCGAAAATATTTAAAATATCTTCAATATCTCGACTACTTAATAAATCACCATTCCCTCTACCTAGATACGCCTCTAATTTTGTGGCAATAAAATATTCAGGCCGAATTAAATTTATAGTGACATTCTGAGTTAATTGATATTGGCATGCCATTTCTACAGCGTCTTTGTACCAACGATTACTAAAACCTAATGCATTTTGGTCTACAGGCATAAAGTCAACTTTGAGTTCACCAATTAACATTCGGCAGATAACATCATCAAAAGGATCTTCCCTGAACCCTCGTTCTCTCAACTTTTCTTGTAATTGGCTCCACTTAGCATAACCAACTATATCGACCACTAAGTCAACATCATCAGTATATCTAATTTGCTCTTTGGTATATTCATCAGTGACTAACAAGCCTGTAGTACAACCGCCAACAAAGACAACTTGAGCTAATAGCTCTTCACCTAATGCATCTGCAACCACCAGTAACATACTTTTTTGTAAGTTAACCTTTTCGCTCATTTAACTTCCTCAAAAATGATTTTTAGTTTTTCTAAGGATAGATTGTGCTCTCTCGGTCTGCCAATCCTAACCGCATCAACTAAAGCTAACATTGCATACAGCCTACTATCTAATTGAACTGCACGAATAATATTAGAATGTAATGGCTCAATAGCAAATCCTTTTGTCTTTCCTCTTGGATCTGGCCATACAAGAGGAAATTCTCCTGATGTCATTAGTTTTCCTTTTAATACAGGAGCTGCTATTGATGTTGCAATCCCCCTTGTCAGCTCACCTTCCTTTGCAGGAAAAACATACTTGATTCCAAAAGCAATAAAATCAAATAAAGCCTTAGTATTCACCTTGGGAATCGCTAATCTTCTATCTGGCTTCGCTAGACCAACATCGTACATACGATTTAAGCCTAAACTGATTTGTGACTTACTAATTCCTGTCAAAAACTCAAGGTTTCTGACAGAAAAACGGCTTTTAATCGCGCTTTCCTCATTATAACTAGGCTTTAGCCCTTTTTCTGTCCATTCATCCTCTACGACGACTAAAATATCATCATCAACATGAGCTAAAGAAAAATCCGCGGATGACTCTCCCGAAGCATCCTGCCCCCCAAACATATCCCCCCAATCAACTTTACTTTCATATAAATGAAAAGTATCACTATCGAAATTCTGACGATTCAAATCGATATGCATCGAAATTATTTTTAAAAGAATCAGTATATCTTGACTTTTCATATTCTAAATTCCGCCTTGTCTCACGTCCTAGGACACGGGACGATTATTAATAAAAAAATATTTTTGTCAATACACGAACTTCATCTAGGTTTTGCTAACTCCCCAAATACGGCTACACACTTTCTCTAATAACGCTTTGTTATGGCTAAAAATAACCATTGCGAGTGGTCGCTCTTCGGATAATTTCACTAACAACTGCCAAATTTCTTTTTGCAAATTGGCGTCTAACTGTGCGGTGATTTCATCGGCAATTAAAATTTTCGTTCGCGGGTCAAGGGCTCGCAGTAACGCAATACGAGCAAGTTCACCACCCGATAACTCACTGGGAAGCCTTTCAAGCCAAGCAGGTTTAATCGAAAAGCGCTCTAACCAATGGGTTTCTGGCTGCCAAGCATCAAATAAACTCGCCCCCACCTTGCGATAGGGGTTAAAGCTTTTTTCGGGATGTTGGGGGACTAATTGAATTGGGCAATAACCTTGTTGAGGTAACGGTTGCCCTTCAAACAAAATGGTTCCTTGGGATGCCTTTTGCCACTGAGCTAATACTCGGCCCAACGTGGTTTTCCCAAAACCACTGGGCGCAGATATCCCAAGACGTTCACCGCTAGTCAGTGATAAGCTAAAGCCATCCCACACCCGCTGCCCACCTTGTTCAATGCATAAATTATTTACTTGTAAAATAGGTTCAGTGATACTCATTTACTTGCCATAAATTGATGTTCCGGTAACGCATTCCACAACGATTGCAGCCATTTTCCACCACCACCTTGTTGTAGCTTTTGGCTGCTTAACACTTCTTCCAACGCTCCATTACGCAATAAGGCAATACGGTCAGCAAAACGCACAGCCATGGATAAATCATGGGTGACCCATAAAACACCTCGGCCATCGTGGCAAAGCGATTTAATGTTTTCGAGCAGTTGTGTAGCATGGTCATCATCCAGCCATGATGAAATTTCATCCGCTAAAATATATTGCGCGCAAGAGAGTGTCGCACTGCTGGCGAGTACCCGCTTTGCCATTCCACCGGATAACTGGTTTGGGTAGCTATCCACTAGTGAGCTTTGCAAATTATATTGCTGTAAGTGCCGCGCAACATCGTGCATTTTAATATGCTGCCCACTTAACACTGCGGCACGTTCTAATTGTGGGCCGATACGAATTAATGGATTAAGTGCGCTAACCCCTTGAGGTATATAGCATAATACATTACCACGGTGCTGCGCTTTGTTTTGTTCGGTCAGTTTTTTACCATTAAGGTGAATACCGCCACGACAGCGCATATTATGGGGAAGTAACCCCAAAACACTCTGTAATAACAAGCTCTTGCCTTCCCCGCTCCCACCCACCAGTGCAACCATCTCACCGGGCCGAATATCCAATGAAATCCCTTGTAGTAACGGAGCCCAACGCTTGCGCCCTAACCAACGAAATTGCGCGACATCCACGGTGAGATTATCAAGACTCAACATACGGCCCCCTTCAACCAAAGCTGCTGCAAGGCTTTAGCAAATTGGTCAAATAATAACACTAGCCCAACTAAGGCAATGCCTGGGAAAACCACCAGCCACCAAGCTCCTGTGCTGAGATAACGCAATGCATCGGACAATAAAATACCCAGTGAGGGCTCATGGGGCGATAAACCAAAGCCTAAGAAACTTAACGCCGCACTGTGTAAAACCGCATGGGGAAACATTAACAACGTTCCTACCATCCATTGAGGCAAAATCATCGGTAAATAGTGATAACGCCAGCGGTAAAACGCACTGTTACCAATACGTTGAGATAACATAATATAATCTGACTGGCTAACTCGTTGTAACTCCGAACGTAAAATTAAGGCTAATTTTGGCCAATGCGTCAGTGCAACGGCCCAAATCACCCCCATTTTTCCGCCACCCAGCGTAAAACAAATCAATACCAGTAATAAAAGATGTGGCAATGCCAACATGGCATCAATAACGCCACGCACTACATAGTCCATCACTTTGCTTATTGAAGATAAACCGGCCATGACAAGTGCAATAAAACCACTGGTAACCGCTGCCATAAGGCCGATTTGCAAGCTAGTTGCCACACCTTGAAAGGTTCTGGCAAATAAATCACGCCCTAAATTATCTGTACCAAATAGATGCGCCCACGAAGGTGGCAAACGCCTATCGAGTAAATTCATTTCAATATCATTGAGGGAGAGACCAAACGCATAGATACTGACAACAACCAGCAAAAGCAACGAAAAAGCTAACTTAAATAAAGCGCGATTAGGGTTATATGTCATGACGCTCTCATCACTCCCTTATTCACTTTTTTTAGTAGGCTGTCAGCTACCGTATTGCTAAAAAATATTATCGCGGCACATAACATGACGATCCCCATCAACAAGGGAATATCTCCACGTAGCCCCGCATCTATCGTCGCCTGACCTAAGCCTGGATAGGCAAATACTTTTTCTGCTAATAATGCCCCACTTAGTAATTCACCAATAGAAGCAAACTGTAAACAAATTGCCGGGGTAATAGCATGTTTTAGTACATGAAACCCAATCATCGACCAACCATTATCCCCTTGAGCCTGTGCGTAATGAATAAATTCACTGCTCATCACTTCAACAACTTTGGCACGTGTATGCAATGCGATATTACCTACGCCTAACATACCCAACGCAATGACAGGTAAAACTAGGTGATGAAGTTTCTGTGAAAATGTTGCCGTTTGCTCATCCAAGCCTATCGGCCAAGCACAGCATATCGGAGCCCACTGTAATGTCACCGCAAACAAAGACAACAACAGCAAGCCTACCCAAAAAACAGGAATTGAAGCCAGTAAATAGCATAATGTTGAGATGAGTTTGTCTGGCCAGCGGTTTAAATAACGCCCAGCCACTAAACCCAACGCAAAACCAACAACTCCAGAGAACAGCCAAGAACTAATAAGTAGAGCTAAAGAAGGCACAAGGCGGTCAGCAATCACTTGAATTACTGGGGTGTTATAGAGCATGGAATAGCCAAAATCCCCCTGTAACACTTGTGAAAACCAACGCCAGAACTGTACCCATAATGGCTGATCAAGCCCCCATCGCGCGGCAATTAGCGCGTATTGCTCAGGGGGAACATGCAGTAAGTCATTGCCGATATAGGCTTTTATTGGGTCGATAGGCGAGTAACTCAGCAGGATAAAAATTCCCGCTGCCGTTACGGTTAATAAACAAATAAATCGCAAGAAAAGCCCGAGTGCGGTTCGCATTACTGACAGGTCCACGCCCATTCATCGACATTATTTAATACTGACCAAGAACCATGAATTTCAGGGGCACTAGTCCCTAAATCAACACAATTATTCAGTAAATAAATATGTTGCAGGTTCATCAACCAAGCCCATGGGGCATCGCCTTTAATACCAACACCCGTGTTACCATTCCAATCCACTTGTTGCCATAATGGAATCGCTGCGTCTTGGTCAGCTTGTGCTAACGCTTTTTCGATTAGTTCATCAACTGCCGCATTTTTATAATAACCAGGGTTATAAAAACCAACACCAGCTGCTTTGCTGCTGTAATTATGGACAATTTCCATCGGGTCTAAGCTTCCCCAACCAAACAATGTTGGGTTAGCATGCATCTGTAGCTCAACGGTTTCCCAACTTCCCGATTTTAAATCCATTTCGATACCAATCGGTTTTAAGCTTGAACGGATTGCCTGAGCAAGGTCACGACGTGTGGTATCACCACTGGCATACCATAATGTCAGTTTCGCCACTTTACCATTTTTCTCACGTAGACCTTCTTTATTCAGCTTCCACCCTGCCTCTTCTAAAATAGATTTGGCTTTCTCAAGGTCACCATCTTTAAAAGCGGAGTCTGGGTTATTCCATGGCAGCCCTGCGACGCCAGTATAAGCCGGTACGGCAAAGCCTTCTAATACGGATTCTGCCAATAGTTTACGGTCAAGTGCATAGTTAATCGCTTTACGGACAGCAACATCAGAAGTGATGTCGTTACCGATAGGGTTACCTTGAGCATCTTTCTCACCCGCGGGTGGAATCGGGAAAGAGATACCGCGGTTTTCCACGCTATAGCGCTCAACCAATTTCATGTTTTTCACATCATTAGCATTCGCTGCTACTGCGGCAGGGATACGAACGATTTCCAGTTGATTGCTTTGTGCCGCAGCAAAGGCCGCATCTTCATCAAGGAAGACAAAGACCATTTTACCAAAGTCATTTTTTGGCCCTGCATAATACGGATTTTGCTCGACAATCAATTGCTGCCCCGGCTGGAATGCGACTAAGCGATAAGGGCCTGCGCCAATCGGGTTATGTGCATAGGTTTTCGCATCATATTTATCTGCACAAACAATCCCTAGCGAGCCTAGTACATTAACAAAGGTACTTTGTGGGGAAGATAACGTGATCTTCACGGTTAACGGGTCAACTTCTTCTGCTTTGGCAAAGCTGCCCATATCCACCTTACCGCCACTTGCCGCGGCATTGTTATAAGTAAAAACCACATCTTTGGCGGTCAATGGTGAGCCATCGGAAAATTTTAAGCCTTTTTTCAGCTTAAGTGTCCACTGTTTACCATCGGCATTATGTTGATAACTTTCAAGCATATAGCTATGCCATGAGAGGTCAGCCTTTTGTTTCAGTAATGGGCTATGCAACAGTAGATAGCTGCCATGGCTCCACCCAAGCATAGGGTCAAATCCTTCAGTGGGCTCTGAACCAATAGCTAAACGTAAGGTTTGTGATTGAGTAGGTTCCACGGCTTGAGCTTGCAGTGTGAGCCCCATCAGGCACATTGCTGCAACGATATTTTTAATCATACATCCCTCTATAGATAGGTTTTATTTTTTATTTCAAACCACCAATGCCGTTATTTTCATTGGTGTCGCTATCGGTGAGATATTCGCTATGTGTAGAGTAACCAATATGAGTTATATTAAATTTAATGCCCTGATTGCTAGGCGCTACATCAATAGAACAGCGAATTTATTAGAGAAACCGTCAAAATTAAGTCGTTATTTGACCTATCTTAACAACTACTCATCAATTTCTTTGTCAAATTCAATTGGGTTAGATCGCAAGGACAAATTAGTAATAAAATTAGGGTCGTTCGACTGCCTTGATTGCAACCGAAACTGAGAAGGTGTCATATTATATTTTCGCTTAAAGACATCACAAAAATAAGCATTGCTACCAAAACCGCAGCGATGACTAATTTGAAAAACAGAATAATTCGAAAACGTTAAATAATTCAATGCCATCCCCATGCGAACATCTAACAATAATTGGCGAAAAGACACCCCTTCGCGGTTCAAATGGCGGCGCAACGTTGAAGGGGTCGTAAATAACGCTTTCGCAACATCGTCTAAATGCCATTTTTTTTGCGGTTCTTGGGTTATCAAATGGGTGATCGCTTGGTTTTTCGGTTCATCGTAATTGAAACGAAAAAGATTCAGAATATCGATACCTTCTTGATATATCGCCATTAAAATAAAATATAGGCTCTGTTTCATTAACAATGCTTCTTGGGATGCACTCTGTTTTTTTAATGGTAAGCATTGTTTTAGCAAACTAAAGTTATCTCTCACAGTTTCTGGGGGAGAAATATGGTAGATGGGTTGGTGGCTAGTCAGAGGCGCACCGGACTTCATCAATGTTTTCAGTAATAAAAATACCGCTTGTAATTCTTCTGCTGACATCGACAGCGTGTGCAACTCAAGCGGCTGCTTCACGGTATTACACACAATATTACAGGAAACTTGGCTGTATTTAGGAATAATTAAGGTGACATCGCTTTCAATTTCAATGGATTGGCCATTGATCACGATATTTCCTTTCGCGCCAGTTAGCATGGCTATCATCGCGCTTTCAATATAAAACGCTTTTAACACCATCTGGCTTTCTGAAAGAAAGAATTTATATTCCATAATCTCTATAAACTGCTGTTAATGTCAGAATGACTTCCCAAGAAAAGGGATTGTTGAATAGATATAAAGTAATGAAACAAAACATATCAGCTCTATATCAGTGCGGCTGAGAATATAGTCCGGTTGCGTTGAAATCGCAATATAGATATACGCTCATTTTTTACTGTTATTTTGATGGTTGTTATATTTTCTAAATAAAATGCTGTTTAATTGAAAGGCAATTTTCGATATAAGGTGTAGAATCGCGCGGCATACACATGCAGCCTACGACACTGCATAATAATAATAATGATTTTTGGCGTTCATTCACATCCTACCCTACTTGCATTAGCTTTTACATCACAAATACCCAATTTTGGCTGGGGTATAGCTAAACATGTTCGCGTATTTTTAGTTGACTGAGTTGCAGGAGAAAGTATGTCTGATTTTTCAGGATCAGGCTGGTTAGCTGAAATCTTCTTACGATATGAACTAAAACGTGGCGTCACCCGCTTAACGGATAAACAACATATCGGCCCTTTAATGGTTCAGCGGCCATTCTACCCCGAGCAAGGAATTGCACACACCTATTTACTTCATCCACCCGGTGGCGTTGTCGGGGGGGATAAACTCCTTATTAATATTGATGTTCAACCACACGCCCATGCGTTATTGACCACACCCGGCGCGACAAAATTTTATCGCAGTGCGGGCGGTGTTGCGCGACAAGTACAAACATTAACTGTTGCGCCCAATGGGTTCTTAGAATGGCTACCTCAAGAAAATATTTTTTTCCCTGAGGCTCAAGTTCGCTTAGAAACCCACGTTCGAATCGCTAGTTCATCAAAATTTGTCGGCTGGGAAATCCAATGTTTAGGGCGCCCAGTATTAAACGAGCAATTCGACAACGGTGATATTCGGGGCCGCTTTCAGTTTTATATTGATGACAAACTCACCTTGGCGGAATCCATATTTATCGAAGGTTCGCAAAAACAATCAGCCGTCATGCGTGAATTTCCTATGGTCGGCTCCTTGTATATCTACCCCGCCAGCGATGAGTTAAAAGCTGAACTTCACGAGAGTTTGGCCGTGTTTTTCTCTACGGAAGTGAGACCGCTTGAATATGGGCTAACTGATGTAGACGGCATTTTAGTATTACGGTTATTAGGTTCTCAAACCGAGCCGATGATGGCTTGCTTTGCCCATATTTGGCAGGCAACAAGACAATATTGGTTAGGTTATTGCCCAGAACCACCGCGTATTTGGGCAACTTAAACGTTTTTTAGGAGCAAAAAATGGAATTAACCCCAAGAGAAAAAGATAAATTATTGCTTTTTACAGCAGGCCTCGTTGCTGAAAGGCGTTTAGCCCGTGGGCTAAAGCTCAATTACCCTGAAGCCGTCGCGCTGATCAGTTGTTCGATTATGGAAGGCGCACGTGATGGTAAAACTGTCGCCCAATTAATGAGCGAAGGCCGAACCCTGTTAACCGCAGAGCAGGTAATGGAAGGCGTGCCAGAAATGATCAAAGACATCCAAGTGGAATGTACATTTCCTGATGGCACAAAACTGGTTTCTATTCACGACCCGATTGTATAGGTAACAAAATGATCCCCGGTGAAATTAAAGTCAACCACGCTTTGGGTGATATCGAACTAAATGCAGGCCGAGAAACCCAAACGATACAAGTTGCCAACCATGGTGACCGCCCGATTCAAATTGGCTCTCACTATCATTTTTATGAAGTCAACGACGCCCTAAAATTTGAACGCGAAAATACACTCGGTTTTCGTTTGAATATCCCTGCGGGCATGGCAGTACGTTTTGAACCAGGACAAAGCCGCACAGTTGAACTCGTGGCTTTTAGCGGCAAGCGAGAAATATATGGTTTCCATGGCAAAGTCATGGGTAAATTAGAGAGTGAGAATTAATAATGAAAACAATCTCTCGTCAAGCGTATGCAGATATGTTTGGTCCAACAACAGGTGACCGTTTACGCTTAGCTGATACAGAATTATTTCTAGAGATCGAAAAAGATTTCACCACGTATGGTGAAGAGGTCAAATTTGGTGGCGGTAAAGTTATTCGTGACGGCATGGGCCAAAGCCAAGTCACCAGTGACCTGTGTGTCGATGTGCTAATCACCAACGCCATTATTTTAGACCATTGGGGCATTGTTAAAGCGGATATCGGGATCAAAAATGGCCGTATTGCGGGGATTGGTAAAGCAGGTAACCCTGATGTTCAACCCAATGTCGATATCGTTATCGGCCCCGGTACCGAAGTGGTTGCAGGCGAAGGTAAAATTATCACCGCGGGTGGCGTTGATACCCACATCCATTTTATTTGCCCACAACAAGCAGAAGAAGGTCTTGTTTCCGGTATTACCACCTTTATAGGCGGTGGAACTGGCCCTGTGGCTGGGACTAATGCCACTACCGTCACCCCCGGTATTTGGAATATGTACCGCATGTTAGAAGCTGTTGATGAACTACCGATCAACGTCGGGCTATTTGGTAAAGGCTGCGTCAGTCGGCCCGAAGCGATTCGCGAACAAATTGAAGCGGGTGCCATTGGCTTAAAAATTCACGAGGACTGGGGTGCTACCCCAATGGCTATTCACAACTGTTTGAATGTGGCTGATGAAATGGATGTGCAAGTGGCTATCCATTCAGATACGTTAAATGAAGGCGGTTTTTATGAAGAAACCGTGAAGGCCATTGCAGGACGAGTGATCCACGTATTCCATACAGAAGGTGCTGGCGGTGGCCATGCCCCTGACGTCATCAAATCCGTCGGAGAACCGAATATTCTGCCTGCATCGACCAACCCAACGATGCCATACACCATCAATACCGTTGATGAGCACTTGGATATGTTAATGGTTTGCCACCATCTCGACCCATCAATTCCAGAAGATGTGGCTTTTGCGGAATCTCGTATTCGCCGTGAAACCATTGCTGCGGAAGATATTTTGCACGATATGGGCGCAATTTCTGTGATGTCTTCAGACTCACAAGCCATGGGGCGCGTTGGTGAAGTTATCACTCGCACTTGGCAGTGCGCCCATAAAATGAAATTACAGCGCGGAACTTTAGAAGGTGACACACCAGAAAGCGATAATAACCGTATCAAACGTTATGTGGCGAAATACACCATTAACCCCGCTATCGCCCACGGTATTGCCCATGAAGTCGGTTCGATAGAAATAGGCAAGTTAGCTGATATCGTATTATGGGACCCTGCATTTTTTGGCATCAAACCCGCCCTAATTATGAAAGGGGGAATGGTCGCCTATGCGCCAATGGGTGATATTAACGCCGCAATCCCAACACCACAGCC
Source organism: Providencia sp. PROV109 (assembly GCF_033681625.1). Classification (NCBI taxonomy): domain Bacteria; kingdom Pseudomonadati; phylum Pseudomonadota; class Gammaproteobacteria; order Enterobacterales; family Morganellaceae; genus Providencia; species Providencia sp. PROV109. The sequence continues at coordinate 1,190,049 of NZ_CP096320.1, read as the reverse complement.
TGTACATTACCGCCCGATGTTTGGAGCATTAGGTAAAGCAAAATACCATACCTCAATGATTTTTATGTCAAAAGCAGGTATTGAAGCAGGTGTTCCTGAAAAATTAGGCTTGCAGAGCCAAATAGGCCGAGTTGAAGGCTGCCGAAGCATTAGCAAAGCCTCTATGGTGCACAACAGTTATGTGCCACATATCGAACTTGACCCGCAAACTTATATCGTCAAAGCCGATGGTATCCCACTGGTATGCGAACCTGCGACTGAGTTACCGATGGCACAACGTTACTTTTTATTCTGACCCCTAATTAAAAGAGCCAGAAAATGAAAAAATTTATTAAAGTGGTTGCCCCACAACCCCATTCACCAAGTGCATTAACCCTGTGCTTAACAATGGATGAACGCACCAAAAGCCGTTTAAAAGTTACCTTAAGTGATGGGCAAGAAGCGGGGCTATTTTTGCCGCGCGGAACCATCCTGAAGGAAGGCGACGTTTTATCCACTGAAGATGGTGAGTTAGTCACAATCGAAGCCGCGAAAGAGCAAGTTTCTACCGTTTACAGCGATGACGCTCTGTTGCTCGCCCGCGTTTGCTATCACTTAGGCAACCGCCATGTTCCTTTGCAAATTGAAGCGGGTTGGTGCCGTTATTTTCATGATCATGTGTTAGATGATATGGCGCGTGGGTTAGGTGCCACGGTTAGTGTCGGTTTAGAAAAATACCAACCGGAACCGGGGGCTTATGGCGGCTCATCAGGTGGTCACCACCACCATCACGGCCACGATGATCACCATCACTAATCAGGTTCAGGGAGTGTGCCTATGTTAGCAGATCTGCGCTTATACCAGTTAGTTAGTCCTTCTTTACCTGTTGGCTCGTTTACCTATTCACAAGGCTTAGAATGGGCGATTGAAAAAGGCTGGGTAACAACACCAAATACCCTTGCAGGCTGGCTAACCGCACAAATGACGCATGCCATTGCAACATTAGAGCTTCCCGTTTTACGGCAAATTCAGACTTCCCTTTCCCTTGGTGATATTGAAGCGGTGAAATATTGGTGTGAATTTATGATTGCCAGCCGTGAAACCAAAGAACTACGCCAAGAAGAGCGGCAACGAGGAATTGCTTTTGCACGGTTGCTGCCTCAACTAGGCATTGAACTGGATGCTAACCTGCAAACCTGCGTGAAACAAACCCAACTAATGGCCTTCGCCCTCGCCGCGGTAAATTGGCAAATTGACGTTGAAAAATTGTGCACCGCGTATGCATGGGGTTGGCTAGAAAACTCGGTGATGTCCGGTGTTAAGCTTATCCCTTTAGGGCAAAGCGCGGGGCAAAATATTTTATTTACCCTTGCTGAGCGCATACCCGAGGTGGTTGCACAATCGGCAACCTGGCCAATAGACGATATTGGTAGTTTTACACCTGCACAAATTATTGCCAGTAGTCGGCATGAAACCCAATACACACGACTATTTCGTTCATGAGAAAATGCTATGCAAGAATATAATCAACCCTTAAGAATTGGTGTCGGTGGGCCGGTCGGCTCAGGAAAAACCGCATTATTAGAAGTGTTATGCAAAGCCATGCGCGACACTTACCAAATTGCCGTTGTCACCAATGATATTTACACCCAAGAAGATGCCAAAATTTTAACCCGTGCCGAAGCACTAGATGCAGACCGCATTATTGGTGTTGAAACTGGCGGCTGCCCTCATACCGCTATTCGTGAAGATGCATCAATGAATTTAGCGGCAGTTGAAGAGTTAGCCATCCGCCATAAAAACCTTGATATCGTATTTGTGGAAAGCGGCGGCGATAACCTCAGCGCGACGTTTAGCCCAGAGCTGGCAGACTTAACCATTTATGTTATTGATGTTGCTGAAGGCGAAAAAATTCCACGTAAAGGTGGGCCAGGGATCACCCATTCCGATTTACTGGTGATTAACAAAATTGACCTTGCTCCGTATGTCGGCGCTTCATTAGAAGTGATGGAAGCCGATACCGCAAGAATGCGACCAGTAAAGCCCTATGTGTTTACTAACTTAAAGAAAAAAGTCGGCTTAGAGACCATTATCGAGTTTATCATCGATAAAGGCATGTTAAGACGTTAATAAATTTGGACGCCCTATAGGTTTTATCTATAGGGCGTTTTTAATTAACAAATACGGGGTAAAGGCTCGCTGTGAGGCAAATCTAATAACCTTGATGTACCGAAGATCCCAACTAATTTGACTTGTTTTTGCTCAGTCACACAGCCAATCGTGGCGGCATCTTTCCCTAATGGGTGCTGGTGTAGTGCAGCAAGCACCGCATTTTCCGCTTCAGGTTTCACCACAATCACTAGTTTGCCTTCATTGGCAAAGTTTAACGGCTCTAAACCCAATAGCTCGCACACGCCCCTAACTGCAGAAGAGACGGGTAAATCCCCCTCATTAACAGCAATTCCACAGCCACTGGCTTGGGCAAATTCATGTAGAATTGCCGTTACGCCACCACGAGTTGCGTCTCGTAATGCCCGAATGCCGTCAATTTCACGCAGCGGAGCTATCAATGGCGTTAATACAGCACAATCACTGCAAAGCTCCGCTTCTAACCCGAGTTGTTCGCGCAGGTTTAAGATAGTCGCGCCGTGGTCACCCAACGTACCGCTAACAATCACTTTATCCCCAACTTGAATATGCTGAGCTCCCCACTGGATATTGGACGGGATCACGCCAATACCTGCCGTATTGATAAAGATTTTATCTGCGGCCCCGCGCTGCACTACCTTGGTATCGCCTGTCACAATATCCACACCGGCCGCTTTTGCCGTTGCCGCCATAGATTCGACAATAACCTGCAATTCAGTCAGGGAAAAACCTTCTTCCAAGATAAAACCGCAAGAAAGATATTTGGGGGTAGCCCCACTAACTGCAACGTCATTCACTGTGCCGCAAACGGCTATTTTACCAATATTGCCTCCCGGGAAAAAAATTGGGTCGATAACATAGCTATCGGTACTGAATGCCAAACGGTCACCCAATGCGGTCATTTCCGACAATGCTAGCCGAGCTTGGTCTTCTCGCTCATTCAACGCTGGGTTTGCAAACGCCTGCAAAAACAACTGTTCAATCAATTGCTGCATCGCCTGCCCACCACTTCCGTGGGCCATCGTCACCACATTGTTAGCATCACGACTCATTTATGCCTCCCGACGATATTGGTAATAAGCTGCACAGGCACCTTCAGAAGAAACCATTAATGCGCCAAAAGCCGTTTGTGGCGTACAACGGCGCCCAAACAACGTACATTCGTTCGGTTTACAGCGCCCTGTTAACACCTCACCGCAACGTGCTTGCGGGTCATCAGCCACTTTATGGGGTTGTACCTGAAAACGCTTCTCAGCATCAAAAAATTGGTAAGCTTGAGTTAATTGAACCCCTGAACCTGCAATTTCCCCCAACCCGCGCCATTCACTGGCTTGTTTAAGTTCAAAAACTTCCTCTAACGCTTTAAGTGCCAACAGGTTACCTTCATCGGCCACAACGCGTTTATATTGGTTTTCTACCTCACAACGACCATCAGCGATTTGGTCAACTAGCATGGCTAACGACTGCAAAATATCTAAGGGTTCGAACCCTGTGACCACCAAGGGTTTATGGAAGTCTTCGCTAATAAACTGGTAGGGATGCGCCCCGATCACCATACTCACGTGTCCCGGTGCTAAAAAGCCGTCAATACGCACATCCGGTTGCTCAAGTAAGCTACGCAAGGTAGGAATGATCGTAATGTGCTGGCAAAATACACTAAAATTTGCTAATTGGCGTCGCTTCGCCTGCTGCAAGGTAATTGCCGTACTCGGCATTGTGGTTTCAAAGCCTAAGCCAAAGAAAACCACTTGGCGATGGGGATGCTGCTCTGCCAATGCCAAGGCATCTAGCGGTGAATAAACGATGCGGACATCCGCTCCATCACGCTTGGCGTCAAGTAAAGAGCCCTTTTCCCCTGGAACACGCATTGCATCGCCATAAGTACAAAAGATAACCTCAGGGTGCTGTGCAATTTCAATACAACTATCAATTCGTCCCATTGGCAAAACGCACACAGGGCAACCGGGCCCATGAACAAATTCAATGTCAGCGGGTAATAACTGGTCAATACCAAATTTAAAAATCGCGTGGGTGTGGCCACCACAGACTTCCATGAGTTGTAATGGGCGTCGTTTCGCTTGGGGTATTTCATTCACCCGTTGATGAATATGCGCCAACAGCGCTTTTGCAAGAACAGGGTCGCGAAATTCATCGACGTACTGCATCTGCCGCTCCTGCATTTAAACCACTAAAATCGCTGACCTCGTGGTCTAGCTGGCTCATCGCGGTTAACGCATCCAAGGTAGATTGCGCTTCTTCTTCATTGATGATACTCATGGCAAACCCGACGTGTACCAATACCCATTGGCCTAATAAATCGGCGGTTTCCCCTTCACAAATGAGGCCAATATTCACATCGCGTTTTACACCACAAACATCCACTTGAGCGAGTAGGTGAATGTCTTCACCAACTGCCACTATTTTGCCCGGAATGCCTAAGCACATAGCTGTGTCTCCAACCATGCCAGCCATGCATCCATCCCTTCGCCGCGTGTCGCAGAAACTTGGATAACTTGGATATTGGGGTTCACTTGCTTAGCATTGGCGATACAAGCATCAACATCAAAATTCAGGTATGGCAGTAAGTCGATTTTGTTCAATAACATGATATCTGCTGCCGCAAACATATGTGGATATTTGAGAGGTTTATCTTCCCCTTCCGTGACTGACAGCACCGCTACTTTATGGCGTTCCCCTAAGTCAAAACTGGCAGGGCACACGAGATTCCCGACATTTTCAATAAATAACAAACTGTTATCGGCTAACTCTAAGCGTGCTGTTGCATCGTGGACCATTTGTGCATCTAAGTGACAGCCTTTTCCTGTGTTCACTTGAATCGCAGGCACACCCGTTTCGCGGATCCGTTGTGCATCATTAGTGGTTTGTTGGTCACCTTCAATCACTGCGCAATTAATTCTGTCACGCAGTCTTAACAACGTTTCTGTCAACAAGGTGGTTTTTCCTGAACCGGGGCTAGAAACGAGGTTTAGCGCTAAAATATTCTTCTGGCAAAAATCCTTACGGTTATGTTCCGCCAGATGGTTATTTTTATCTAACACATCCATCTCAATTTGTAGCATGCGTTTTTGGCTAATCCCCGGTGCATGGGTACCTGCTTCACCGTGGCCATAATCAAGGTCATGGTGTTCCCCAGCTGGTTTAAAACTTGCCTCAGCCGTTTGATAAATATGTTTATGTTTATGCTTATGTTTGTGTTTATGCTTTTTAGACTTGCTTTCAGCAGGTGCGGGTTCATATTGGTGATAATGGTTGTGGACATCACCTTGATGATAATAATGGTGATGAATGATCACCGTTTGCCCATTAGGTTCATGATCATGGTGATGGTCGTGATCATGATTGTTGTGACCTTGGTGGTGATCATGGCCGTGATGGTGGTCATGGTGATGATCGTGGTCATCCCCCTCAATTTTGCGCTCTCCCGACGCACATCCACAAGTACTACACATAAGTTTCACTCCCAACCGCTAAATTGTTAAATTAGATTAATACATAGTCCATTGAGTCTAGTTGATACACCTCAAGCTCAGCTCAAAAAGCTACTCCACTTCCAACTCTTTGATGCGCAAACTATCCCCACTTTCCACTTTCAGGTTCAACCCCTGACAGCATGGACAAACCGATTGGTGGCTGTCTATTTCCACTATTTCACTGCAATCCCAACACCATGCTTGTGCAGGCTGGTAAATAATGTGGAGCTGGCAGCCTTCTGCAACCGTACCTCGGCAAACGACATCAAAACTGAAGCGAAACGCACTCTCTTCAACACAAGAGAGTGCGCCGATTTCAAGCCAAACACCGGTGACTCGGTTAACTGCATTTTTTTTCGCCTGCTGTTCAATAATTTCTATCGTACTTTGGCATAACGAAACCTCATGCATCCTGCCCCCTTAAGTGGCGGGCAAACAATGCTCTACGTTCAGGTGCTTGAGGAATATTCGGGTCACTAACTGGGAGCGATAACAATATTCGCTGGCAATCATCCGTTAGGTGAATACCTTGTTCTGGTGTCATTTTTTTTTCTAATGGCGACATTAATGAGCAAGCAAAATATTGAGTTAAGCCGTCTAATTCACCTACGGTATAAGTCATTTCACCATAGGGGAGGATTAACCCAACCTTGTCACCGACCACGCGGCGAGGCCAATATTGCTCAGGCCCCGGTAGAATAATCGCGCTGAGCATCCATGGCGTAATCACCGCACCCACCCATTGCCCTTCAAACAGGACAAACTCACTGGCGTGCACAGGCATCGTTGGATGCAAAAATGACAAATCATGCATCGATTGTTCAGCAACGCGCGTAAATGCGGCCTCAACCTGAGGCCGAGGGTTAGTTTCATAACCTAATATGTCATCCGGCATGCAAACTCTCTTCTTTCGCTATGATTTCCAAGCCTTCGCTTCGCAAAACCTCAATAACCTTTTGTAAAGCTGGCTCTAAAGCGGCCAGCCCTGTTGCCGTCAAACCGATATGCGGCTCGAGGGATTCAGGCACAACGCCAACTAATGTTAGCCGCTGTGGGAATTCATCGGTTAAATGCAAAGCGGATAGCACATCTGATAAACCGAGTTGATGTGGGGAAATTTTACGTGTAAACAGCGCAGGGACTTCGTCATCACGCAAGACTAAAATCGAGCCAGCCTTCTGGCTCGATAACACAACATCGGCAATGATCAAATGGTCTCTATCTGCCATTGGGCCAATTAACTCCATTCCAGCAGTTCCACCATCAAGCACTTCTACGCATTCAGGTAGGTGATAGCGCTGTTCTAAAGCCTCAACGATGCGTACCCCAATCCCTTCATCGCTCAACAGTATATTGCCAACACCTAAGACTAAAATACGCATTACAGCACCTTAACCTTAGTGACTTCGCCACCTTCAGGGTCAACAATGTGCACTGCACAAGACATACAAGGGTCAAATGAGTGAATGGTCCGCACCACTTCAAGGGGTTTAGATGGGTCAGCGACAGGAGTTCCTACCAATGCTTGCTCATAAGGGCCTGGCTCATCATTGAAATTACGTGGGCCTGAATTCCAAGTAGAAGGCACTACCGCTTGGTAATTTTCAATTTTACCGTCTTTGATCACGACCCAGTGAGATAATAAACCTCGAGGTACTTCACCAAAACCGACACCTTTAATGGTGGCATTTTCTGGGAATACGGGTTTTACAAAGGTGGTGTGATCCCCTTTTGCGATGTTGTCCACCAGCGCTTGCCATTGAATTGACAAGGTTTCATTCAATACACAACAACGAACACTACGTCCGATAATCCGCCCCAATGTGGAATGCAGTTGGTCCACACTAATATTGTTACCTGTCAGTGTTTGATACAGGTTCACCACATCATTAAAGTGTTTTTCTGTCGGTTCATGTTTTGCCGCTAATTTACACAACAAATCAGCGAGCGGCCCGACCTCAACGGTTTTATCATAGAAAGTTGGTGCTTTTACCCATGAATATTTACCGTCATCATCCCAGCCGGTGTAATCCGGGTTCGTGGTGCCTTCCCACGGTGCTTGTGGCTCATTTTCTTTGTACCATGCATGTTTGCTACTTTCTTTGATACCGTTGATCAAATACTCATCTGTATGGCTAGTAATGGGGCGATAAGTACTAAAGTCACTGTTCTCTAGATACCCGCCAGGTAATAGAAAATTCCCATTTTTACCGTCCATTGGCATTTCAGGCATACACATGTAATGTTTCGCACCTTGACCGACTTCGAGCCATTCAGGGTAGCCTGCTGCAATCACCGCTGCGTCAATCTTATACACTTGCTCGATAAAATCCCCTAAACGGTCAATAAAGGATTTTACATACATCAAGCGTTCAAGGTTCAGAACCCCAACACCATCAAGGTTGATAGGGTTTGCGACACCACCAACAGCAAGGTTTTGAATATGCGGCGTTTTACCTCCTAATAATGCCACAATACGGTTAGCATCACGCTGACATTCGAGGGCTTGTAAGTAGTGAGCTACAGCAATTAAGTTCACCTCAGGCGATAGTTTCATCGCTGGGTGCCCCCAATATCCATTAGCAAAAATACCCAATTGCCCACTGGCAACCAGTTTTTTAATTTTATCTTGAACTCGCGTGAACTCTTCTGGGCTATTCAGTGGCCACGTCGAAACGCCTCTCAAAATTTCTGCTGCTTTATTTGGGTCTGCATTCAGCGCAGAGGTGATATCTACCCAATCTAACGCCGATAATTGATAAAAATGGACAATATGGTCTTGAATAGTATGCGCGGCTAAAATCATATTACGGATATACTGCGCATTCACTGGCACATCAATATTTAAGGCACTCTCAATCGTGCGCACCGACACAATACCGTGCACGGTGGTACAAACCCCACAAATACGCTGCATGATCATCCATGCATCACGAGGGTCTTTTCCTTTGACTATCTCTTCCATACCACGCCACATCGTGCCTGAAGCCCAAGCCTTAGTGACTTTTCCATCTTCAATTTCACAATCAATGCGTAAGTGACCTTCGATACGAGTGACTGGGTCTATTGTTATACGTTGGCTCATGCTTTACCTCGGGCCTCTGAATGGCTCATCGTTGTTTTTTTCAATGCAGGAATAACAGGTAATAAGCGGATCAATAAGATATAAGCACATACCTCTATTGCCACGAAACCTATTGAAATTAAAAGTTCTTCTGTTGTTGGGAAGTAGTCGTATCCGCCCCCTGGGTTGAATGCAACGAGGGAATAGCTCATCCGCCACATGGCAGCGCCAATCAACATGCTTAAACCGCTTGCATATAACCACCGAGAATCATTCCTCAGTGATGGCATACGGAAAATAACCAATGGGAAAACCATTAATGCGGTTTCTATCCAAAACATCATGGCGTAGAAATCGGTATTGAAGATATGGTGCAACTTATCTCGATAAATCAGCTCACCAAAACGACAGACCAGAAACAGCACTAACAGTACCTGCAAGATCCGAGTGATACGAACAAACAATGGCCGTTCATCAGCACCCTGCCCACGTAATGCGGCTTGAAGTAATGATCCTTCAAAAATAACGATGGAAAAGCCCATAATAAATGCGGTCAACAATGAGAGTAGTGGTAGCATTTCATAGCTTTGCCAAATAGGATGGACTTTATATCCTGCTGAAATCATCAATGACCCCATTGATGACTGGTGCATCATCGGCAATAACGCCCCTAGCGCAATGATAAAAAACATCACTTTATTTAAGCGTTTTAATGAAACCTTCCAACCAAAACGTTCACACAGTGCAGGAGCAAACTCCAGTGCCATCACACCGATATAAATCGTCATACACACTGCCGTTTCAAATAGCACCGAATTGGTGTTAAAGAAACCGGGGATGTAAAAGTAAGGCAAGTTCCAGTAACGACCTACGTCAATGGTAATGGATAAACCACCGAGGGAGTAACCGAACAAACTGGCTAATAACGCAGGGCGCACTAACGGGTGATATTCACCGCGATTAAATACATACACCGCCCAAGCCAGCGCCCAACCGCCACAAGCAAAACCGGTACCAATTAGTAAGTCAAAAGCAATCCAGATCCCCCAAGGATAGCCACCATTTAGGTCAGAAACTGAGCCTAAGCCGAAGACCAAACGTTTAACAATCAAGATGACACAAATCAGCACTAATGGCCCAAATACCATAATTGGCCAACTGACTAAACGCCCGCCTAACGGCTGCTCTTTATGATGCGTCGTCATTTGAGTCGTCTCCTTCGTGTTTATCATTCTTGGTATTGCGATACACCAAGAAACTCAACCCTGCCAACGCCGCGAGCGGCAATACCATCCCTTTATAAAGGGTGTGCTGGACATATTCAGAACGAGCCCCAGTAGACAACTGCTCCAATTCAGGCAACCCAAGATTTTGATAGGGCACACCTGAAAGAACAATAACTTGTGTACCACCACCTTCAAGTTCCCCATAAACATGAGACTCATATTTAGGCACTTTAATCACATTCGGGTCATTGCTATGTAAGGTTTGTCTTGGGTAACCGTACTCATCCCCCACTTTGAGTGTTAAACGTTTTTTGGCTTCCGCGAGCAATTCTTCCCGCGTCCCGAAAATTACCGCTCCCGTTGGGCAAACTTCGACACAACCGGGCAAGCCACCCTTGTCTAAACGTTCGACACCTTTTTGGTTGCATAACTCGCATTTATGAATCGCACCAAATTTGTCATCGTAAGCATATTTCGGAATATTAAAGGGACACGCCACCATGCAATAGCGGCAGCCAGTACATACGCTGGCATCGTAATGAACAATGCCGGTTTTTGGGTCTTTTTTCAGCGCTTGAACAGGGCAAACCGACACGCAATTAGGGTCAACACAGTGCATACACTGCTTTTTAATGTAGGCATAGCCATCTTTTTCTTGGTCTTTATGAACACCTGTTCCACTGCTCCAAACCTGAATAATATTGTTGGTATAAGGAGTGAGTTTGTCATTATTTGACCAAGTTTGTTCCCCGACCGGGTTACGCTCTGGGTGGTTAATATCTTGGCATTTTGTCACACACGCCTGACACCCAATACACAGGGTCGAGTCATATAGCATCCCCAAAGAATTGGGAATCGGCGGACGGTTTTCAGGCCCCGCCAAACTGGGTGAACTTCCCGCAAGTAATGCTCCCCCTGCGGAGAGTTTAAGAAAATTTCGTCTATTCACGGTTATTCTCCCCGTGAGTCAGTATCTTGTTGGCGTTTTTGACGACCTAATTCACGTACTGCCATCACGCTAACTCCAGCCACTAACCCGACAACACCACCAATTAACCCCACAGCTGTAGATGAAATTTGGCCACCTTCGCGATTATTGACATCCGGTTTATCCACCCGTGGTGTTGGGTTTTCCACGCTCGCCAACTGATGTATCGCTTTGTGAAAGCCGACATTTTCCTCGTTACAGCCATAACAAGGGTGACCAATCGCCACAGGCCAAACACCACCGACATCACAGAATTGCAATGTGGAACAGTTCCCGTAAGTTTCAGGCCCCTTACAGCCTAAATGGTATAAACACCAACCTTCACGATGACCATCATCACCGAACTCTTTTGCGAAGCGGCCCGCATCAAAATGAGGGCGACGTTCGCAGTGTTCATGAATTAATCGACCGTACGCGAACATTGGGCGATTTTTGCTATCCAGTTTTGGTGGACGATTAAACGTAATTAAGTGCGCGACCGTCGCAAGGAAGTTATGTGGATTAGGCGGGCAACCTGGAATATTGATAACGGTTTTATCTTTAATGACTTGATCTAAACCCACGGCTCCTGTTGGGTTATCTCCTGCCGCAGCAACACCGCCCCACGAAGCACAAGAACCAATCGCAATCACGGCCGCGGCGTGTTCAGCCACTTCACGAATATGTTCAACAATCGGTTTCCCCGCCACCATACAATAAATACCGTTATCTTTTAGCGGGATAGAACCATCGACGACTAAAACATATTTTCCTTTGTACTTTTCAATTGCATCATGTTTATTTTGCTCAACTTGCTCACCAAAGGCGGCAGACAACACCTCGTGGTATTCCAATGAAATAGTATCGAGAATTAAATTTTCCAAAGTTGGATGGGTTGAACACAGCAAAGATTCCGTACACCCCGTACACTCTTGGGCACCAATCCAAATGACAGGAGGTCGAGCTGGGTCACTAATAGATTCAGCTATTTGGGCAGCAGCCTTCCCGCTTAATCCCATTGTCGCTGCTAATGCTGTACATAACTTCATAAAATCACGGCGGTTAATGCCATGCGAAGAAATAATAGAGTTATCTCCTATCATTCTTTTTTCCTATTATTATGGGTGGCTTAAAACCTATTCATTAGAAGGAAATTTTTGTTTATTATCTTAAGGTTATAAATACCACAAGGCCCTATACACAAATGATGCATACGCTTTTTGTTTGTATTTATCTATTTAAGAAGCAAACAAAACCAACTCTAATGAAATAAATTCTTATTTAAGTAACCTGATGCATAAATATAAAATAAGATCCTATTCCTACCGCTCCTAAATCATTTGATCTTCATCAATAGGCAATAAGAAATTTTATTTTTTTTATATATTTGCTAGAAAAATCGATTCAGTAACCTGTGTTAAAACAAGAGGGAAAATATAAAAAAATAGATTTGATTTTCAATACTGCGTTATACATCACATCATTTAAAATAAAAAACCATTTATTTTTCATTATGATACTTAGATTCATTATCGTAATATAATTAATTAAGCAGAATAGGTGTATTAATAACAATCCAACTATTAATATAAAAACAAATATGTTAAATAAGAATCAATATCAAAAATACAATATAATCTATTAAAATGAAAAGCTGAAAAATAGGTAGATATACAATCCTATAAATATAATACTGCCCATCAGTAATAGATTAATTTTTCAACATCGCAGAAGCGATAGCGACTTGCCCCAATGATAGCCCACCATCTCCCATAGGAAATTGTTTTGCATATAACACATCGAACTCAGATAGGTTATTCACTAATAGTTCTCGCAATAGTTGGTTATGAATCACACCACCTGACAAAACAATTTTCTTAGTACCATATTGGTTCGCTGATTTCCTTGCTAGCTCAGCAAAACCTTCCGCTAACGCTACATGAAATGCATGTGCGCGTTGTGGTTTAGGCGCACAGTACGCCATCCATTGCTGCCAAAATGTATGTAAATCTAATTGTTGACCAACTAACGGCATAGTGACCGGATGTACGCTCACGGGAGATTTCATTGCAATCGCTTCCAGTTGACAAGCGGCCTCCCCTTCCCAACTAGTTTGTGCCGTACAAATACCTAACGCCGCAGCAACCGCATCAAAAAGCCGCCCAGTAGATGAAGCCGTTGGGCTATTAATTCCTTTATCAATCGCCTTTTGTAAGCCTTGCCAAGGAAATGACATTAAATAAGCAACGCTCTCTTGCTTTTGCCACTGGGGGACAAATTGTAAACAATGCGCAAGGAAATTACGCCATGGCTGCCGAGAAGCTAATTCCCCTCCCGGCAGTGCAACTGGGGGCAAGCCTCCTAGGTATTGACTGGATTTATAATCCACTAGTAAGCATTCACCTCCCCATAGCCTGTGGTCATCACCATACCCCAAACCATCCAAAGCTAACCCAATGACTTTACTTCCATTTAGTGGTAAACCATGCTCAACCATTACCGCTGCGATATGCGCATGATGATGCTGCACTTTTATCAATGGGATTCGTAATTGCTGTGATAACGCCTCGCCATAGCGCGTACTCACATAATTAGGATGCATATCAGAAACTATAGCGGTTGGCGTAAAACGATAAATAGATTCAAATAATGCAATCGCAGACTGGTATTGTTCAAAAATATCCATGTCATCAAGGTCGCCTAGGTGTTGGCTCATTACTGCACTTTTGTCTCGCAATAAACAAAAGGTATTTTTAAGATCAGCCCCTAAAGCCAGTATTGGTGGGGAATTTTCAAACCCTTTAGGTAAATCAATCGAATCAGGGACATAGCCCCGCGCACGACGGAGCATTTCCGCTTGCCCATCATGATAACGCACCAGTGAGTCATCTGCACGTTGGACAATATCGCGGTTATGAGTGAGGAAAAAATCAGCAATATCCGTTAAATCAGCCAGAGCAGCTTGCTCACTCAATACAGGGGGCTTTCCTGATACATTTCCTGATGTCATCACTAATGGGCAATTAACTTGTGCCATCAATAGGTGTTGCAACGGATTAGAAGGTAACATAACACCTATTTCCGCTAGCTTTGGCGCAATATATTGGCTTAATACATGATTTTTCCAATTTTTAATCAACACAATCGGTGCGGCAGGGCTTTTTAATAATGCACATAGGCCATCACTAAGCGGCATATTGTGCAACTCTAACCAATTCAGTGATGGAACCATTACCGCAAGTGGCTTAGTTGGGCGGCATTTACGTACGCGCAAAGCTTCTACCGCCTGATCATTACTCGCATCGCAAGCAAGGTGAAAACCCCCGATCCCCTTAATGGCAACAATTTTACCTGCCAATAACTGCTGAGCTGCCAAGACTAATACGTTCTCTTTATTTGCAATCGTTTTTCCTGATGGGTCGCACAATTTAATTTCAGGGCCACACACCGCGCACGCATTAGGTTGCGCATGAAATCGTCTATCTGCGGGGGATTGATATTCCTCTAAGCAATTAGGACACAAAGGAAAATCGGCCATTGCGGTATTGGGTCTATCATAAGGCATATGACGAATAATAGTGAAACGGGGGCCGCAATGCGTACAGTTTGTAAACGGGTAATGAAAACGCCGATTTGATAGGGCAAAAAGCTCTTGTTGGCACGCATCACAAGTGGCAGCATCTGGAATTACTTGCGTGTCCATTTTACCTTCACCACTACGGCGAATAGTAAAGGTATCGGGTAATTTATCCCATTGAAAAGGTTGCGGTTCAATACTTTCTATATGGGCTAATGGCGGACAATGTTGGTACAATAACTGAGTAAATTCAGTGATATCCGAACCAATACATAAACGCACTAGCACCCCTTCACCATCATTACAAACATCACCTAATAATTTGCATTGGTGGGCTAACTGCCAAATATAGGGGCGAAACCCCACACCTTGCACTTTCCCTTTGATGCGTAACTGTATACCACTTTTCACTGAGATATCCCCTTAGCATTGTGAGGGTATTTTCGCGCTAAAACATAAAAAAAACTTCACTTGAGATCAAGAAAAGTTGTGGAAATACAATTGGCAGACTCATTTTTCAAAAACCGAACCAATTATTTAGTAATACAATAATGATTCCATTTAAAAATAGAGCCTATTATTTATTCATTAATAACCCTAAACAGAGTTAAATATAAATTTAAAATCCAATTTAAATAGGATGAGCAAACAATATAACTTTCTCTATTAAATAATATTAGAATTATAGTTAAATTGAATAATTATTTTCAGAACTATTCTCTATTAATTAACATAAATAATCTTCTAAATCATTCACCTAGTCCATAAGAACGATAGTATCCCACCACACATAAACGTAGAGTTATTCATATGTTAACAATATACCAATACCCTGCAATGAATAAATATTATTCATAAAACTCAATCTATTAATAATATAAAGAGGTGATATTTTGAAACTAAAACAACTCTTCGTTTCTCTTTCTATCGGTGCTGCGCTATTTGGTGTTAGCCATCTTACTAGTGCAGATGAAATTATTACGCTTGGAACAAAAGGCGGTCCTTCCTTATTAAATGAAAAACGCTTGCCGCAATCGACGGCATTTATCAAGAACGATAAAATATACTTATTTGATGCGGGATACGGAGCAAGTTTGCGATTAGTTCAATCAAAAGCCCCATTAAAAAATCTTGATTCTATCTTTATTACCCACCTCCACAGTGATCATGTTGCCGATTACCCAGCCCTACTGTTAAATGCATGGAACAGTGGTTTAAATCATAATATCGCTGTTTATGGCCCTGTTGGAACGGAAAGTATGACAAAAGGTGTTTGGGATACTTTTAGTCGCGATATTGATTTACGCGTTAAAGATGAAGGTAAACCTGATTTGCGCCAAATAGTTACAGCAAAAGATATTCAAGAAGGCCCTGTACTCAAAAATAATGATGTCGAAATTAGTGCCTTATTTGTTCCACACCCACCTTTTAACTCAGACGAAGCTCTCGCTTATAAAATACAATCTGGCGGAAAAACTATCGTTATTACTGGTGATATGATTGATAATAGCCAAATTATTGAATTTGCTAAAGATGCTGATTACTTAATTAGTGAAGTCGTCTTAGTCTCTGGTGTGGAAAATTTAGCCAACCGTATCGGCAACGGTTCAACGCTGGCAAAAGCGATTATTTCTCACCATACAACAGCAGAAGATGTCGGAAAAATAGCCAAGCAAGCTAATGTAAAACACCTTGTCCTAACCCACTTAGTCCCCGCGGATGACCCATCGATTACTGATGACGTGTGGATTAATGAAGTCAGAAAACAATACTCAGGCCCTGTGACGGTCAGTAAAGACTTGCAACGCTTTGAGGTGAAATAAGTTATTTGAATATACCATCAATAGGATATTAAGAGCTTATATGCAATATCCTATTGATATTAATTTATATATTGAGCTTATTATTCTATAGACTATTTTTCACATTTCTCCATGACTTCCTTCCCAAACACCATAAACGAGTAGTCCTATTTGAATAAACCTATCGAAAGTTTCTCATATGAAACCAAACTCCATCATAACCTCGACACACCCCACATTTTGAAACGAATATTTTACATATAGTCAACATTTGATTGACTAATAATCACCCATACAATTAATCTGGTTTTAAATAAAAAACAATGTTTCACATATGAAACAAAATGTTACAACACATTCAAAAGGAGAAAACCATGAGCTGGATTGCTGTCTGCGATGTCTCACAAGTTCAAGAAGAATTTCCTTTTTCAGCCAAAGTTGATGATGCCGAAATTGGGATCTTCTTAGTTGAAGACCAATATTATGCCTTAGAAGATGTTTGCCCACATGCCTATGCCCTGTTAAGCCAAGGTTTTGTTGAAGATGGCAAAGTGGAATGCCCATTACATGAAGCCGTTTTCGATATTAAAACGGGTAAATGTTTACGCGAACCTGGTGGGCGAGATCTCAAAACCTACCAGACACGCATTCACGATAACCGAATCGAAATCAGTTTGATTGAGGAGTAGAAATGGAACCTATTCAAAATATTAATCCGTATTTACCAGCAAATAATCAAATTATCCCAGCACGAGAAGGTGGTAAAGGCAGTATCCAAGCGCCAGGAAGTGCACCGAATATCGTTTGGCAAACACGTTCACGTATGCCTGATGAGTATGAAAACAAACTCATTTTTGCACTGGAAACGCTATTCGCTGCTGGCACTGAATCACTTGAAGAATTAGTTAGTGCATTAAATCAACAGCAATTATATGACCGACAAGGGCAACCTTGGTCCACAAGCAGTTTCCGCGAATTTCTTCTCGTCAATGGTTACTAGCACATTGTCATACTAAGAAAAGAAAACAAAAACACCTTTGATAAACGGAAGCAAATGATGATGACAAATACACAACTTCAAAACTACCAAGATTATCTGGATGTCGGATTACGCGGGCAATGGTACCCCGTATTATCCAGCTGGGAAGTCAGTAGTAACCCTATCGGTATTACTCGCTTAGAAGAACAAATCGTGCTTTGGCGTGATGATAAAGGCCAAATTCATGCTTTAGAAGATAGATGCCCTCACCGTGGTGCCCGTTTATCAATGGGTTGGAACTTAGGTGAACGCATTGCCTGCTGGTATCACGGTGTCGAAGTCGGTGGAGATGGCATCGTTAAAGATGTTCCAGCGGTCAGTCAATGCCCTCTTGAAGGTCAAAAATGTTTAAAAACCTATCCCGTTCAAGAAGTCCATGGTGCCATTTTCCTCTATTTTGCGGTAATTGACGGTGAAACGCCTCCCACCCTCGAATTTCCTGAAGAATTAGCTGATGACGAAAACCACAGCAATTTCCTCTGTACCGCATCGTGGAAGTGCAATTACCAATATGCACTCGAAAACGTGATGGACCCAATGCATGGCACCTATCTCCATTCATCATCACACTCAATGGCAGAAGGTGACAAACAATCAGAAATGATCCTAGAAGCAACAAAAAATGGCTTTATTTTCCGTAAAAATGACCAAATAGGTGTCAACTTTGACTGGGTGGAATTCGCGAGTACGGGTGCAAATTGGCTGCGTTTATCTATCCCATATCAAAAACGCTTCGGCCCTGGTGGGCACTTTTGGATTATCGGCATGGTCGTACCTGAAGACCGTCACCATACTCGTGTTTTCTTTTGGCGTATTCGCAAAGTGAAAGACTGGCAACGTGATTTATGGCGCTTTATGTACCGCAACCGCCTAGAAGGACTGCATTGGGATGTTTTAGAACAAGATCGCATTATTTTAGAAAACCTCACACCAAATGCACGTGATAAAGAATTTCTTTATCAGCACGATGTGGGTTTATCCCGCCTACGCCGCATTATGCAACGCGAAGCGAAGAAGCAGTTTGACTTAATCAACAATAAGGAAACTGAAAATGCATGATATCTTGGCAGGAAAACGCATTGTAATCACAGGAGCCGCAAGAGGGCTTGGCTTGAGTTTCGCACAAGCCGCCGCAGAACAAGGTGCTCAAGTTATCTTGTGTGACATCCTAGAACAACGATTACAAGAAAGTGTCGAGTCCTTACAACAACAAGGGTTTGAAGCCCAAGGTGTTTCTCTCGACTTAGCGGATCCTGACTCAATCACTCATGCATTAAACAGTATTGGTCAACAAGGCGCAATTGATGGGCTGATTAACAATGCGGCTCTGGCAACCGGAGTGGGTGGGAAGCTGCTCGACGAATATGACTTGGCGCTATGGGATAAGGTCATGACAGTGAACGTCAGAGGAACGTGGCTAGTCACCAAAACCGCTCTCCCCTTTTTAAAGCAGAGTTCCCGCGGCAAAATTATCAATATTGCCTCTGATACCGCACTTTGGGGAGCCCCCAAGCTAATGGCTTATGTCGCCAGTAAAGGGGCTATCATCAGTATGACACGCTCAATGGCACGTGAACTCGGTGTTCACCGTATTTGCGTCAACGCAATTGCGCCAGGGCTCACTAAAGTCGAAGCGACCGAATACGTTCCCGCTGAGCGCCACCAGCTATATGAAAATGGCAGAGCATTACAAGGAGAGCAGATGCCCGAAGACGTTACGGGAACCGCTTTGTATTTGCTTTCGCCCATGGCCGATTTTGTCACAGGCCAGCTAATCCCAGTTAATGGTGGCTTTATTTTTAACTAATTTCGCCATTCAGTCGGTAAAGAGGTGAGGACCATGAATTCAACGTGTAAATATCTAGTACCCGGTTTGGAAAAAGGGCTACAGCTTCTTCTGTTACTCGCTCAACAGCATCGCGAATTGACATTTGCAGAGATCCTCCGCTTAGTCGATATGCCCAAAGCAACGGCTTACCGTGCGATCCAAACCTTAGTGCACTTGGATTTCCTCGTCCAACATCCACGTACTGGAGCATTTTCATTAGGCCGCAAAGTACTCAGCCTTGGTCTTGGCTATATTGCATCACTCGATTTAACCCAGTTAGGCCAGCCCATTATCGAGCAACTCAGAGACCGAAGCCAATGTAACAGCCATTTAGTCATTCGAGATGGTCGGGACATTATTTATATCGCCAGAGTCAGTGGCGCAGAATCAAAGATTAACCATGTTAGCGTAGGCACGCGTTTATCAGCGCACCGAACCTCACTGGGTCGAATGCTACTCAGCGGGTTAACTCGCGCTGAATTTGATGCGCTTTACCCTGATGATGAACTCCCCGATAACGCAGGCTGTAAGCAGGAATTTTGGCAAATGATCCAAGCTGACAAACTGCGAGGCTATGTGATTGGTGAATCATTTTACCGTCGGGGGATTTCATCCATTGTTTACCCTGTTTATAACCAAACGAATGGCGTAGAAGCGGTAATTAGCATCATGGTGCCAATGAGTAGCATCCCTGCACAAGAGTGCCGGCGATTACAAAATGAAGTGAGCTATGCAGCCCAAAAACTCACTGAATTTATTGGTGGCATGAGCCAAGCAAAAGCCGTTTAGCGTTAACCAAATATCATCCACACATTTTTAGGTTTATTGCCATAAGCCTCAGGTTCTTTTTGTCCAAAAAAACCTTTGGCAATAACACCAATCGATAGAGGACTTTACAATGTCAGTGATTGGAATAGAAAAATTAGAATTTGGTGTTGAAGATATCCCTAGCTGCCAGAAATTTTTACATGATTTTGGCCTCAAAGCGGCCTCTGATAACGCCTCGTTATTCACGACCTTATCTGGTGCAGAAATACAGTTATTTTCACACCAAGACCCAAATCTGCCAGCCCCTTTTGAAGCGGGTTCAACACTGCGCCGCATTACATGGGGTGTTGAAAACTTGGATAAACTCCAAGAGATCATTGAGAAAATTAGACCTTGTGATGGCTTTCAACTGACGCCAGATGGCGCACAATGCCGTGACCCAAATGGCATGACTGTCGCTTTTACCATCAGTAAACAAAAAACGGTTGAATTAGAGGTCACCGCTATCAACCAATGGGGGGATATTCGCCGCATTGATAAACCTAGCCCGGTTTACGAAAAAGCCACCCCTATTAACGTCGGCCACGTGGTGTTCTTTGTTGATGACTTACCTTCTACAGAAGCGTTCTATCGCCAAAAACTGGGTTTTCAAGTTTCTGACCGTTATATCGACCGTGCCGTCTTTTTACGGACACAAATAAACGGTTGCCACCATAACCTGTTTTTGCTGAAGCTTCCTCATCGTGGCAGCGGCCTCAACCATGTCGCTTTTACGGTTCGTGATATCCATGAAGTGATTGGCGGCGGCCTAGCAATGAACCGCCATCAATGGAGCACCTTTATTGGCCCAGGCCGCCACCCTATCTCATCCGCTTACTTTTGGTATGTCAACAGCCCAACAGGTGGTGCTTTCGAATATTACACCAATGATGATTACCTTACCGATAAGTGGCAACCGCGCGAACTGGAACATTCCTTAGTTTCATTTACGGAATGGGCTGTAGAAGGCGGTCTCGATTATGAAACTCGCCGCCAAGTTAAGGAGTAACACCATGAGCTCATTAATCCAAGGCGGTATTGTCATTATCGGTGGGGGCCAGGCTGGTGGCTGGGCGGCAAAAACCCTACGAGATGAAGGCTATCAAGGTATTATTTCGGTGATCAGCGATGAAAACCATGATTTTTATGAGCGCCCACCGCTGTCTAAAGCGGTACTGACGCAGGAGAGTTTTTCGTTATCACGTTTATTCAGCGAACAAGAAACTCATGCCTTAAATTTACAATGGTTTCGCCCACTACGTGCCACCAAAATTGATGGCCAAAACCAATACGTTCATTTAAGTGATGGCCGTGTCATTACGTTTGACAAATTACTGCTTGCAACAGGTGGCCGACCTCGCTACCTGTCGAGTCGTTGGCAGCAACACCCTCAAGTATTCGCCTTGCGTTCATGGGATGACGCTCAGAAATTACGCACTGCACTATTATCAGCACAAAAAATTGCCATTATTGGCGGTGGTTGGATTGGCTTAGAAGTCGCTGCTTCCGCACGAAAAATGGGTATTTATGTCACAATTTTTGAGCGGCAAAGCCGATTGTGCGAACGCAGTGTACCGCAAAATGTTTCAGAGGCTCTGGCACTACGCCATACACAAGCGGGCGTTCATGTCATAACCGATTGTGGTGATATCGAACTTGGCGAGCCAACAACAACCGGATTACAAATTAGTTGCCAAAAGCAGCCTTCGAAAAACTTCGATCTCGCTGTTATGGGGATTGGTGTTGAATTAAATCTCGAACTAGCCAAAGAAGCAGGGCTTGATGTTACCCACGGTATTGTGATTAATCACCAAGGGCAAACTTCTCACCCCAATATTTATGCTGCGGGGGACGTCGCTTGCCATCCCACACTATCTTTATGTTTACAGTCATGGGCTTATGCTCAAAACCAAGCCATCACCACAGCAAAAGCCATGCTAAATCCGCAGTCTGAAGGGTTCAATGAACTCGCTTGGTTATGGTCAGATCAATACCAGGACAACATCCAAATTTTAGGTGTCCCAACCTCACAAAAATTAAATCATATTCAACGGCATACTCCTGATTCAGAGGTTCATTTTGCTTTAAATGAAAGCAATGAATTGGTGCAAATGATTGCATTTAATGATGCTCGTGCCATCAAGCTAGGTAAACGTTGGATACAAGGCCACCGCAAATTGGACCCTTCACAACTTGCTGATCCCACATTTTCACTAATGTCACTGAAATAGTGTTCAGCAAGGAGAAATCTCATGGCTAACCAGACTATAACCTTACGAAATTCAGAACCTGATCAAATCGAGCAAGATGTTCCTGAAAAGATCAATTGGTTGATCCCAATCGGCCTGTTTTCCTGTGTGTTACTAGCTTTCTTCGACAAAATTAGCATTGCGGCTCTATTTTCTGACGAAAAATTTCAGCAAGCGCTGGGAATTGATTTTGACCCAACCCGTTTGGGATTACTGATGAGCGCATTTTTATTCGCTTATGGTGTTTCTTCCATGTTACTAAGCGGCATTGGTGATAAATTTCACCCCACTAAAATGCTGTTATTTATGATCAGTAGCTGGTGTTTCCTCATGATTTTTATGGGATTCACACACCACTATGGCACGATGGTTTTCTTACGCGTGTTACTGGGAATTGCCGAAGGGCCTTTGCTGGCAATCGCTTATGCCATTGTGCGCCGTACCTTTCCGCCAAAAATGCAAGCTAGAGCCACTATGATGTGGTTATTAGGCACACCGTTAGGCGCAGCGTTAGGCTTTCCTATCTCATTGTATTTACTTAATAACTATGGTTGGCAAAGTACATTTTTTGTCATGGCCGCCTTTACTGTCCCCGTTTGGTGGCTTGTGGTGATTGGTATTCGCCATCCCAACTTAGTCAATCGCCAAGCACAAAATAAAAATACAGCGGGTGAAGCACTGCCTGCCGAGCAACTGGCCGCGATGCGAGCCCATAAAAAACGCTTATTCCAAAATAGCCATTTTTGGATTATCTGCATGTTTAATATTGCTTTTCTTATCTACCTTTGGGGGATGAATGGTTGGTTACCTAGCTATTTAATTAAAGGTAAGTCTATCCACTTGGAACATGCAGGGATCCTGTCATCCCTTCCCTTTATCGCCATGTTATTTGGTGAGGCTATCGGAGCATGGTTATCAGATCGCTACGATCGCCGCGCACTCGTTTGTTTTATTTCATTACTTGGTGCCGTCCTAGGTCTTGCTGGCGTGTTATTTCTCACTGGCACCTACAGCATCATTCTTATGATGGCGTTTAGCATGTTTATGTGGGGGGCAGGCGCACCAAATATCTTTGCCCTACTCGCAAAAGCCACACAAAAACAAGTCAGTGCATTAGCAGGCGGTATTTTCAATGGGTTAGGAAACCTGGCCGGCGCTGCTGCACCGCTGGCAATGGGGGTTCTTATTACTGTCACTCACACTATGGATAGCGGGTTGTTATTTATCGTCGTCATAGGTTTATTCGGCAGCTTGTTACTAGTGCCTTTACTGAAAAAATATTAACTCATTTTTTATTGGAGATAACACCATGTCACAACCGCAAATCAAACCACAAGATATTCCAATGGCTCAATGGATTGAATCGCGCATCGCTCGCCTTGAAGGGCGCAAATATGATTGGAATGCCCTGAAATTCCAAGCGGATTACGACCCTAAATATCGCCGCGCACAAATGCGCTATATCGGCACTGGCGCAACGGGTGTCTCTAGCGATGTTAATACCGTTCCCGCAGAGAACTTTACCTTCTCTACCATGGTTCTTCCTGCCAAGTGCGAAGGCCCATTACACCTGCACCCCGATGTTGAAGAAGTGTTCTTTATGTTGAAAGGCACCATCACGTTGTTTGTAAAAGATGGCAATGAGGAATATGAAACGGTTCTCAAGGAGCGTGACCTGATTTCAGTTCCTGCGGGTATTTATCGTGGCTTATTTAACCACGGGGAAGAAGAAGCCTTAATGTGCGTCATGATCGGTACACCAAAACCGGCGATCCCGACATATCCCGAAGATCACCCTTTATCAAAAGTTAAACGTAACTAACAGGAGTCGTCAGTGATGAATTTGCTCAATAAAAAACTCCCAGAACCACAGGTGGCAGACTTTGGGCCATATCGCCTAAGTTGGCGGGAAGCCGGCCAAGGACACCCTGTCGTATTACTGCATGGTATCAGCTCTGGTTCTGCTTCATGGGTAAGCCAACTGATGAGCCCATCACTGACAGACCATTACCATCTCTATAGCTGGGATGCTCCCGGCTATTTAGAAAGCCGTGATCTAGAGACGACAACACCTACCGCAATTGATTACGCAAATGCATTAAATGCTTTTATTGATAAATTAGTCTTATCACCCATCGTGTTAGTGGGGCACTCCCTTGGCGCCATAATGGCAAGCGCTTTTGCAGCGCAATATCCCAATAAAGTGAAAGGCTTAATATTAGCGAACCCCGCGCAAGGTTATGCCACAAAATGCCCTGACCAACAAAAGCAAGTTTACCAACAGCGACAAGATATTGTTTTTAGTTCCGGTATTGAGGCATATGCGCAAAACCGTGCTGCTACGCTGCTATCGGCCAACGCAACTACCGAGAAAGTCAATTGGGTTCAACAGAACATGAAGAAGCTCAACCCCACAGGTTTCTTAGCTGCTGCGTGGATGCTAGCTCATGATGACATCAGCCAATATTTAAATCGCTATGATGGCCCATTGGAAATACTGGTTGGCACAGAAGATACCATTACGCCACCAGCACAAGTAGAACGACTCGCACGACAAAAAAACTGCCCTTACTTTCTGATAAACCAAGCGGGACACGCCAGTTATTTAGATGCGCCAGACGCCTTTAACCACCACTTACAACAATTTTTAGAGACGTTCTATTGCCAAGCCGAATAAAGGAAGACTCATGAATTTACAGTTAAATAACCGTGTTGCTGTCGTGACAGGAGGAAGCTCCGGCATCGGCTTTGCAACCGTCAAACTCTTACTGGATGAAGGCTGTAAAGTGGCATTCTGCGGCCGTGATCAAGACAAACTCCAGCAAGCACTCACAACATTACAAGAGCTCTACCCCCAAGGGCATTTTATCGCACACTCTTGTGATGTTCTTGATAAAACACAAACCGAAGCCTTCGCAAAACAGGTTCATCAGCAATATGGCCAAGTCGATATATTGATTAATAACGCAGGGCAAGGCTATGTCGCAAGCTATAGCGATACCCCCGAAGAAGCGTGGTTACATGAAGCCCAACTCAAACTATTTGGTGTGATTAACCCCGTGAATGCTTTTTTGCCATTCTTAGAACTATCAAATATTGCTTCTATTACCTGTGTCAATTCACTGCTGGCCTTACAACCTGAACCGCATATGGTCGCCACCTCGGCAGCTCGAGCAGCACTATTAAACATGACACTAAACTTGTCGAAAACACTGTTACCTAAAGGGATCCGCGTGAACTCTATTTTACTTGGCATGGTAGAGTCCGACCAATGGCGACGTCGCTTCGAAAATCGCACTGACAAAAATCTCGATTGGGAACAATGGATTGGCGATATCGCTAAAAAACGAGGCATACCAATGCAACGTTTAGGAAAACCCGAAGAGCCCGCTCGTGCCTTAGTCTTTCTAGCCTCCCCCATGGCGTCGTTTACCTCGGGTGCCGCTTTAGATGTTTCAGGTGGCTTTAGCCATCATATTTAAAGGATTTAATGATGAAAACACTCATGTTGATTGGTTATGGTGCAATGGCGCAAGAAGTGATTACTCGCTTACCTGATGAGATAGCCCTACGTTACATTGTTGCCCGGCCCCATCACCATCAAGCCATTTTGGAACGCTTTAAAGGGGCCGTTACACCTATCGATAGCCTTGATAATAATATCGTTCCCCCTGATTTAGTGTTGGAGTGTGCGGGGCACCAAGCCGTTAAGCAATATGCACCAACGGTACTAGAAAGAGGCTGGACACTGGCCATTATCTCTACAGGTGCACTTGCAGACACGGACTTTGAACAACACTTGGTCGCCTTAACCCAACGCCACCACAGCCAATTGATCCCACTGACTGGCGCTGTTGCAGGGCTTGATGGCTTACGTGCGGCAAAAGAAGCCAATATCACTCAGGTGACCTACCAGTCACGTAAAAGCCCCGCAAGTTGGCGCAATGGTGCGGCTGAGCGTTATGTCGATTTGTCACAAGTGACACAGCCTACGGTGTTCTTTAGTGGCAGTGCTCGTGAAGCGGCTCTGAATTTTCCCGCAAATGCCAATGTCGCTGCCACTGTCGCGCTGTATGGCATTGGGATGGATGCCACACAAGTTCAATTAGTTGTTGACCCGAACACCACACACAATTCACATCGCATTGATGTTATGGGTGATTTTGGTCATTTCTGTATTGAACTCAATGGAAATCCTCTCCCCTCCAACCCGAAAACATCGATGTTAGCCGCCTTAAGTGCTGTTGAAATTTGTCGTCGTATCGCTGGGCAGCAAGCTATTTAATAGGAGCCAAATAATGAACAACATGGATATTTTTGTTGGTGGTCAATGGCAGCAAGGTCGCGGACCTGAAATGCAGTCGCGTTTTCCGGGAAATAACCAAGTGGTTGCCACCCTCAACAGTGCAAGTTTGGAAGATGTCGAAGACGCCGTGATTGCAGCTGATATGGCCTGGAGGATGCCTTCTTGGCGCAACCTTCCCGCTCACCAACGGGCGGCTATCTTATACAAGGTTAGTCGCTTAATTGATGAAAACTGCGAAGCATTAACCCAATTACAAACCTTGGATAACGGCAAGCCTTGGGCAGAAGCGCGTGGCTTAGTAATGAGCGCAGCAGCAACTGCTCGCTACTTTGCCGCGGTTTGTGAAGTCTCAGGTGGTGAGCTTCCGCCTCGCCGCCAGCCAGAACTGATGACCATAAGTACTTACCAACCCATTGGCGTGATCGCCGCAATCACGCCATGGAACTCCCCAATTGCCAGTGATATGCAAAAAATTGCCCCAGCAATTGCTGCCGGTAACGCAGTCATCTTAAAACCTGCGGAAGCCACACCTCTAATTTCATTAAAATTAGCTGAGCTATTTGAGCAAGCGGGTTTACCCAGCGGCCTATTGAGCGTGCTCCCGGGTAAAGGTTCGATTGTCGGTGATGCACTGGTTCGCCACCCTCTGGTGAAAAAAATCTCCTTTACGGGTGGCACCAATACGGGACGACAACTGGCTCACATTGCGGCAGATAAACTTATCACCACGTCACTCGAACTTGGGGGTAAATCCCCAACTATCGTGTTGTCAGACGCTGACCTTGATATTGCTGCACACGGTGTTTGCTACGGTATCTTTAGTTCGATGGGGCAAGCCTGCATCGCGGGTTCGCGCCTGTTTGTGGCTAAAGATATCTACTCATCTTTTATGGAAAAATTAACGCAACTGACCCGCAACCTGATTATTGGTGACCCAAGGCAAGAGCGCGTTCATTTGGGGCCATTAATCTCCCCTTCGCACCGAGACAGCGTCAGAAACTATGTCGAACAAGCCGTACAACAAGGCGGGAAGATCCGTATTGGTGGAACTGCACCGGCTGACCCTGTACTCCAAGATGGCAACTATTTTTTACCGACGATTATTGAAGGCTTAAATAACCAATCTACTGTTTGCCAAGAAGAAATTTTCGGTCCCGTACTCGTCGTTATGCCATTTGATGATGAAGACGATTTAATTCAACAAGCTAATGATTCTGTTTATGGGCTTGCAGCAGGTATTTGGACAAAAGATTACACCCGGGCGTTTAAGCTCGCCGATGCGCTTGATGTCGGTACCGTTTGGGTTAATACCTATAAAGTTTTTTCTATTTCAACGCCATTTGGCGGCTTTAAAGAAAGTGGCATTGGCCGTGAAAAAGGCCTTGAAAGCCTCAAAGCCTATATGCAACAAAAAAGCCTATTTCTGGCACTTAACCCACAACCAAACCGTTGGTGTGAATAGCAAATCCGTCACCGGATTATGGCAGCATTGAGGAGAATAAAATGTCTGAAATGATTACAGTTGGCGAAGCTATCGCCAGAACACTCGAACAATACCAAGTCACAACGGTTTATGGGGTTATTTCAATTCATAATTTACCCATAGCAGATGCTATCGGGCGCCGAAAAGTGATTGATTTTACGCCAAGTCGTGGGGAGGCAGGAGCCGTTACCATGGCGGATGCACATAGCCGTTTTAGTGGCTTAGGGGTGGCGTTAACCAGTACGGGAGCAGGAGCTGGGAATGCTGTTGGCTCAATGATTGAAGCCATGAATGCATGCTCCCCCATGATCCATATTACTGGGCAAGTTGAAAAAGCTTATCTGGATATGGACGCAGGGTTTATTCATGAAACCCATGACCAACTCGGCTTTTTACGTTCGAGTTCTAAGCTAGCTTTTCGTGTTCATACCCCCGAACAAGCCGTTGCCACTCTACATAAAGCCATTCAGGTTGCTCAAACGATACCTTGCGGCCCTGTCTCTATCGAAATTCCAATTGATATTCAAAGTGCGCAAGTGCCATTATCTGTGCTCAGTGTGCCACTTCCCCCTTCTACGCTGCCTGACTGTTGTACATCGCTAGTCAATGCAATTTGGGATAAACTTCAACACGCTACACAGCCTCTATTATGGGTTGGCGTAGGTGCTCTACAAGCAAAAGATGCTGTCAAACGCCTTGCTGATGCGGGGATTGCCGTCATCAGCAGCACCCATGGGCGAGGTATTTTATCGGATGACCACCCATTCAGCTTACGTGCTTTTCATAATGCAGATTCCATTGATGCATTACTGCGTTCATGTGATTTAACCATCGTCGCTGGCTCGCGTTTACGCAGTAATGAAACCAAAACATGGTCATTACCTTTGCCACATCCCATCATACAAATCGATATAAACCCACTCGCAGCCAATCGCAACTATTTAGCCGACTTAACCGTAACTGGGGATTGCAAAAGTTTACTTGAAGCACTTGCCGATAAAATTGAACAAGCCAAGCGCCCTATCTCTACTCAGTGGAAAAAACAAGTGCAAGAGGCCGTACAGCAGGCAGAAGAGCAACTCAGGCAACAATGTGGCCCTTATAGCCAACTCAGTGATGCCGTGGAGCAAGTCTTACCGAGTAACGGTATTTTTGTCCGAGACATTACGGTATCAGGGAGTTTATGGGGAAGCCGTTTACTCAAAGCGACCCAACCAATGCACAACATTCACTCATTAGCCGGTGCGATTGGTCTAGGACTCGCTATGGCAATTGGCAGTGCCAAAGCAAATCCGAATGTGCCTGTTATTGGCTTAGTGGGTGATGGCGGGTTAATGTTAGGCATAGGTGAATTGGCCACCATGGCACAAGAGCAGCTCCCCATTGTTCTGATTATTATGAATGACCAAGGTTATGGCGTAATGCGAGGTATTCAGGAAAAATATTTTTCAGACCGCCAATACTATAATGAGTTACTCACGCCTTCATTTAGCCAACTCGCTCAATCGATGGGGATTCAGGCATTTACGATAGATAAAGCTACAGATTTCGAATCAACACTACGCCAAGCCGTCGATTTGAAGCAACCTGTTGTCGTTGAAGTGTTAATGAATAGCATTGGCAAAATGAATTTCTCAGGCCCACCACAGAAAAAATTATTTTAACTTTCAAACTAATACGGGTGGCACAAGCCACCCTACTTCATTGATAGATAATGATGCAGTCAAGGCTATAAATTTGGCTTAAAATATTGCGTATAAATAGAAATAGCTTGCTCTTTTAAGACGCCTTTAACCACTTCAGGTTTAAAGGGGCTTTTGGCAAAAATCTCATCGCTACCTAACATAATATTAAAACCTGCAATCTCTGCGAGTTCATCATGAGAAAGGCTATAAACCATCCGACCTAATTGGCTCCATACCATTGCACCGGAACACATACAACATGGCTCACAGCTGGTATACAGCGTATAATCTGATAAATCCATGACTTTATGTTCAGAGCAATACTGGCGTATGAGACCTAACTCCGCATGATAGGTCGGGTCACTTTCAGTATGGATATGATTTTCACCAGTCATAACGACTTGGTTATTTTTAACCAATACCGCACCAAAGGGTTCATTACCATTTTTCGCCGCATCCGTAGCCAAAGCTAAAGCCTGAGTCATAAATTGAATATCTAGCGCATTCTGTTGCTCATTGTTGCTAAGCTTATTTTCCATATACATACCCTTTATGCATAAATTAATTTAAATTATTTAACACAACAATTGACTAGGCCGTTAGCGAATAAATGAGCCTAAGAATAATAAGCTAATTGAAATACTATACAACATCACAATACTACAACATGATGCAAGAGCAAACCTGATGAATACAGTTGAAAGACTCGAACTTCGAATTCCTTTAAAACAGCAAAAAATTAAATATATCAAAATAAGATCAATAATGACCGTTGTTATAAGCCCAATTGTCGGTATCAACACATTTAATCCTAAGTCATTTAAAAGGATTGTTTAGTTTTCTTGTTTTACCCATAAACCGCCAGATTTCTGGGGAGTACAACACTAAAGCGATAGAAAAGAACCCAATGACAAAATAGTCATTAAATCCGCTAATTAGCACAGCGACACCTGCAACAATCATTACTGCAGTACGCCACTTGAACGAGGAGAGGAAATCAATAATTACATCCAGTAAATCCTGCATATAATTCCTTTTAACAGCCTTGAGTAAATAGTAACCATATCTACTTTAGGTAGATACTCATAGGGATAAACTAATTATTGATGGTTTTTAATGGATTCAATTCTTGCCATTTAAGCGGATAGTTTTATCTCACTAACGAGTAACCAAAGTAAAGCAGCAACACGTGACAATAATATGCACGCTATATGAGCAAGTTAAAACACATTAACATTTATTCTACAGCAACAAGCACGCAGCCCCCTGAACACCCACAAGCGACTTTGTGACCTTCTAGCGCAACAGGGATACCATTAATTTTCATTAAGCTATCGCCTTCAACGATAGTGCCGTTTTTTTTACATGAAGGACAGTAAACAGAGTCGCCCACACAAGCGACGCCTTGGGTTTGCTTGGCGAGAGAAGAAGCTGTCAGTACCGTACCACCAGTATTCGTCGTATCATTTTTTAAAATGAGTTTTCTGCCGTTCACAAGACTACGCATTGCGTTGTTTCTCCTGATCAAGCTTTGCTAAAATCTGTTCAAGCTGATACTTAAAATCACCTGTTTTACGTAAAAAATTAGGGTGCTTTTCTGAAAAAGTTAGCAAATACTAAAAATGTCAAAAAAGTGACCTATAAACCAAATGACAAGTAAAACAGCAACAATGCTGGCTATACCTGCGGCAGCATACAATAGAAGAGAAATAGCGAGAACACTCCCATTTAGCGCTAACGCTATCCTGCCCGATTTTTTGTTTTCATGGCGAATAAATGAAATAGCAGTCAAAATAATGCCAAACACACTGAGCGTTATACTAATTTGTTTGGATAATTCAATTTTATCTAATAAAAGCTGTCGCTGTTCATTGGCAGGATCTACAGTAGGAGCTTGATACGCTTTTCCTTTAATTGCATCGATTGTCGCTTTTTTTATACTACTTACCTTTTCATGAACAATTTGCTCTAACTTAGGTTTGGATTGGACGTATTCACGCTCAAAGCTTTGATTAACAAGTATTACAAGAATGCTAAAAGCTCCAATGATGATAGCAATTAAACTGAATCGATTATGAACCATAGTCATCACAATTATAACTTATGTTTAGCCTTAAAATTAATGTATTTTTCAATACCCTTTTCTATTAACTTAATTGGTAGTTTATATACCATTAAATAACCATCATGATTGAATAATAATATTTCTTTTTTGCTTATAGAAAAGAAAATAGTATCGCCATCAATAAAACAAGAGTTATATTTTTTAAAATACCAATCCAAAAAAGAATCAATATCTTTAGAGTCTAATAAAAATGCCATCTTTTTTTCGTATAAGAAATCATTTAATACAATCACTTCACCTAGTTGATATCTTTTAAAATCAATTTCCTCTAATATATCAATATCATCTTTTTCTTCCCAGTTATTCAGTTTTTTAACTAAAAAGAAATTTTCATCTTCGGCATAATCTATGAAATTAATTATTTCAATATTATCACCTAAAATAGGTGACAATATTTCATTTGCCTCTATCAGATTAATGCATTTATGGTTTTCCATCATACTTCTCTCTACCTTTTATAAAAATTTTATCCGTCACACTGTATCGTTTACCATTATAGTCACGGATAGTTACATGTGGACCCTCATTAGTATTTTTATGCCCGTCTGGATTCCACTCAATTCTTCTTGTGCCATCTGGACTTTCATACCAGTGTTCTTTTATTGGTTTAAAATTATCTAAGCTGCCACCTGCCGCTTTTTCTGCTTCTTCTAAAAGTCCATCTTGATCCTCTACAAATTTTCTTTCTACGGTTTCACCAGCTGAATTTGTGACATTTTTAGATTCATTTAAACTTACGTAAACAGGCTTAACATCCTTCCTGTCTACCGTCAAAATATAATCTCGAAAATCCACCGGTTCAACATCGTGCCCCGTATGGCGCCAAATAATCCCATCATCCGCAATCGGCAGTGTTTCAGGCCGAGTATCAGACTCATGGATGGCAAAACCTTCCGGTTTCTCTACTCTTTGAGGCTGAGGCGAGGGGCCCGCATGAATGATGGGTTCATTTGGAATATCATCAATCCGCGCAGAGATATTAATTATCTCCCCCGATGCCGCCACGCCCATGTAAAGGGTTGTTCCATCTGCATCAAAACGGTAAATTTCGGCTTGGTTATTAGCACTCGGCAATCCATTTGGGGATTGATATATCGGTAAGCTCAACACTTCTCGCGCTTCAGCTTCGGAAGCCAATTCACCCTTAATCACTGGCACTTGGTCAAACCCACTGTCTCGCTCGGTATGGTATGCAATCAGTTGAGATGCACTTGCCATCGCTGCCGCTGTGGTTCCCGTTGAGGCAAATCCCACTCGCATACGCGTCGGTGCAGAGCCTCCCATCTCAGCAATTTCCAGCAAATCAGGCTGCGTTAAGCTGTCCCCTTCATAGTAATTCGCTACCATGGCAAACAGAATATTTGCACTTAAAACCAACGGTGACGGTTTTCGCAGTTCATACTCAAGATGTCGAGCAATACGGTGATTTGCACTTTCTTGTGAGTTATCCCATCCAAACGACGTCTCTTGCTGCCCCACGGCACCACCGACAACACCACCACTTGCCATAGCGCCACTGCCCATGGCTCCCCCAATTGGAAAAGCCTGTGCGGTGCCAACCGGATTTAATGCGCTAAAGAATGAAGATACCCAGCTTGATTGAGGAACTGTTTGTGTCGAGTTTGACACTGTGTTGCAAGTATAGTTACTGTAATCACACACCCCAAAGTTAGCCAAGGCCTCTACGTCAAGTCCCTCATCCGTATTGCCTAGCCCTCTTAGGGTCGATTTAGCAAATACCGGCTCGGCTATCCGCTTAATCGCAATCACACGGCGATGGTCATACGGGAACAATAGGGGATAGCCCTTATCCCGTTGTTGATAGTGGGTAGAACGGCTTATTTGCCCCGCTGTCATGCGGTGAACCGTGGTGGGTACATTCGGGTTAAACGCCCCTGCGCGGTTATTTTCACTCAGGAGATACCCTTGCTCACGGCAATAATCACTCAGTGACTTATCGTTGCCTTGAATCGCTGCCGGAGGCGACAGCGTTGTCAGGGCATCGGCTAAGGGTTGCGCTTCAAGGCTCAGTGTATACGGACGAGCCGTTAAGCCTTCCGCTTTAATCAGGCCTTGTGGGTCACTGCTGCCTTGCAACGTACGGCCTGTGCCTCGCTCGGCGAGCGTATACGGCACGTTGGCTAAGGGTTGTCCTTTATCATCGACCAATTGCAGTTCTAACCAAAATCGGTAGTTTTCACAGATAATGCACGATTCAACCTTCTGACTCATGACGGCTCCGTTGTCGTGGTTAACCAGCCTTGTTGCTGGGCATAGTCCGTAAATTGTGTGGCGGTACGAGTATGAATATCCCCCGCGAGTGAGGGATGCAGGTGTAACCAATCCACTAAACGTCGGTGAAGTTGGCCTTCCGGTGTGTCGAGGGATAGAGCAGCTTCTGCGTGATTTTCCCACAGTTCACACGCCAGGTTTTCCGCTAACAGCTCGATAAACTGTGCGGAGTTTTCCCACGCAGCCTGTAAGTGTTCCCCCATGATGAACGGACGGGCTTGCAGTTCTGGAATAGGCAAAGGGTCGTGCCGGGTAGGTGATTCAAAAAAAGCAGGGTCACTGGGTGTCTCCAACATCACCTCATGAACAGGGGTCATCAACACAGACCAATCTACCTCACGCATTTTGGGAATAAGCACATTCGCAATACGTGTGTCCATTAAACGCAGCACCACGAGCTCTTCATTCAGCTCCACCAATTGGCGGTTTTGCCAATGACGTAACTGGTATTGCCAATCCAGCGAGCTGCGATACGCCCAGCCCCATGTGTTATCACTTAAGCCTTTACGGTCAAGCAGTTGCCCCAATGGGGCATACGCACTCGGTTTTAACTTCACAAGCCACGGGCTCTGACCGATTAAATGGGCCAGTGCAGTGCCATTGTAAATAGGAAATGCCTGTTCAACCCAATCGTTGGCAAACAATAAGTCTGTCGGGTTGGGTGTGGCTAACGTATTGAGCAGTAAATAGATAGGGTCGGTATTCGATGCCGTTAACCATGTTGTCCAAGGGGTGAGTCTCATTGATTTCCCCCATTAGGCTTAATCACCCAACTGCCCGTCGCTTGGGCTTGCATCGCACAATAGGGTTTAATGGGGTAAGGCGGTGCCGCAAACGGGTCAACGCCATCCGGCAATTGAATGTCTACCGCTTGCCCTGAGCCTCCGGCACTGTCGCCAATCGCCACATTGCCTGACGTAAACACATTGCCCGGTGTCACTCGCACAAAACTGCCGCCCACTTTTAAGGTAATTTCCGTCGCCGCATCAATCACCACTTTCCCTTGGCTGGTGATGTGGGTCTCTTGACCACTTTCACTCACCAGTGCACCGTTAATTTGTTGGTGATAACTGCCAAGCACCTGTTCAGAGATATCACCTTCTATTTGAGCCTTGTGCGTCCCTTTAATGTGAAGGTGGTCATCCCCTTGAATGTCAGTAAAACGGTGTTGGTCAATACGCTGTTTGACATCCTGTTGAACATGGGTGTGGCTATCATGTTGAATATGCACATTCATGTCACGCTGGGCATGAATATATACTTCTTCTTGCCCTGCTTGGTCTTCGAAACGTAATTCGTTAAAACCTTCCCCTTTATGAGTGCACGTTTTAAAGGTGGTGCGTGTTTTTTGGGTCGGTAAATCTAACGGAGGGGCATTGCGACCGTTGTACATGCATCCCGTAATGACGGGGCGGTCAATGTCGCCATTCAGATAACTGATTAAAACCTGCTGCCCAATATGGGGAATACTCATAAACCCATAGCCATTTCCTCTCCAGCCATGCATTACAGGTACCCAGCAAGAAGCACTGTGGTCAGGAATACCACGCCTGTCCCAATGAAAATAGACGGTCACTTCCCCTTTGCTGTTCGTGTAAATTTCTTCCCCTTTTGGGCCTACGACTGTCGCAACTTCATCCCCATCGGCAAGCGGCTTATATCGGTAAGGCGGTCGCCACTCTTGAGTGCTAGGCACAAAGGAAAGCTGGTTGCTCAATTGAGTGCCTTCACCACCACTGTTATCCGCTAATGGCTGCACACCATGATGAGAGACACTCACCACCTGCCATGTCGTATTCATTCGAGGGCTAGGATGGTTAGACAAAGTAAAAATACGCCCCGGTGCTAACTCAATGCAGTTCGTCGTGGCTGACCCCACTTGACGCTGGTTTTGCGATTGCTCGTAACGAATTTGATTTAAGGGTTTACCTTCTGCATCTTCTTGAAAGCGACCGTAACTTTCAAACACCTCATGTTGCTGATGCACTTCACCAGTGACTTGGTGACTCAGCGGGTAAGAGGGACGGAGTTGGTTGTAATCTTTATCCACACGAATATCGCTGCACAACTGCTCAGCATAGCGCCATGTGGTGGCCGTACTGTCAGTAATGTCGGTCTCTGATTGCGGATTATAGGTGAGCGAAATACCCGCTTTCATGCCTAAATGACGGTCACTGTAAAACAGTTGCGGGCCTTCTTCGAACCAGTAATTAATCCCTTCTTCAGCAGCAAGGCGACACCAGAACTCATACATCGTTTCGCGCTTTTGGGTGATATAGGAGCGTTCAAGATGCTCTTCCGAATGGTAGAATTGCATATCGTGTTTCACACGCGCTTCATCCAGTAACACCTTAAGAACTTGGGGCACCGTCATATTTTGGAAAATGCGGCTGTCCTGTTTAAGCGTCATCACCCACATTTCAGGGCGTATCACAAAGTGATACCAAGTTTTAACCCCATCGGTGTTGCCTTGCTCTGCCCCGGCTAAAATGCCTTGTACCGTGCGAAGAATTTTTCCATCTCGCTTTACAGTCAACGAAGAGGCCACACCCAGCACCGTTTGAAAATCAATCTCGGGTAATGGGCTGACCGCCTGAATCGACAGTGAAAAGAGTTGGGAAAGCCCTTCTTGCAAATCAAACTGGGTCACTTGAAAGGTGTTTTCAGGTAGCCCACCAATTGTGCAAGTGAATACCAACCCCGTCCCCATTTCGCCATTCATAATACGCTCTAGCAGTTGCCCATGGGCTTCTTGCAAAGCTTGGTCTTGTGCATAGGTTCTGCCACCCGCATACCCACCACCGTGAATAAGTGGATTATTTTCGGGGTTGCCAAGTCGTTTGTTTTTATTGGGGTCTTTCCAAGACATGGGAGTTTCCTCTACAGGAGAAAAAGCTAAAAACGCAAACGAGCCTCGAAAGGCTCGCTAAATTTGAACTTACGCTTCGAGCGGCGCACGCCAGTCATCGGCACCGGATGTGCCTGCAACCGTGTGTTCCCACTGAATCGGCAGTAAATGCACCGGCAGTGATGTTGCCTTGGGTTTTTCCTTCAATGGAAATATAACATGGAGTTGGCATAGCGATATCCTTTATCCAGAATGACAAATTGGGTTAGGTCGACATAATTATCGATTAATTTCCGTCATCTCAGCCAGTGCGCACGGTAAGATTTGAGTTAAGGATAATAAAAGCTTATGAATGGACTGTAAACCGGAGGGCCTGTCTGTATCTCCCTAGGATAAGTGACTTAGCGTAAACGGGTTGAAATATCGCTATATAACTCCAGAAAAACACCAAAAATGAATCATAGCCAAATAATCATCGAACAAAAAATAGACCAAACTGCGATAAGCCCAGTAAGTTCTAATGTACATAGAAATAAACTATGTAACCAAATATTTCACACAGAAAAAATTAAATAACCCATTGATTAATAAAAACAAAAATACACTATTAGATTAATCTTTAAGCCCACAGGGATTAACCCCCTTGACGGTGCAGTGCAATATTCTTTAAATGCATATTTAAAATGTATTTTATTCCAACACTTAGTGATATATCGAATTAACATATAAAAAAACATTTTTTTATGTCCGTTTTCCATTTTTTCAGAATTTTGTCGCCATTTACGTTATACACTATTTATTCTTTCCCATTACGGATAAAGTAGGATGGATAAAGGAAGAACACGTTGAACAGCAAAAACAATTTCACTGTTTTCCTAACGATAAGTGTTGAAATTGATTTTTAAAATGTTAAAACCGAAGGCTCACAGCCAGTTAGATTGTGAGTTAAACACTCACGATAATGAGGTGAAAACAAAAAGGAGTTAGATGATTAACATCTAACTCCTTGATAAATTTGGTGGCCCCTACTGGACTTGAACCAGTGACCAATCGATTATGAGTCGACTGCTCTAACCAACTGAGCTAAGGGGCCAAAGTGGAGAGGATTATACGTGTAGTTTTCGCTTAGGTCTAGTGTTTCGAAACCGTATGCTGAAATTGTGTTCAACTCAATCGCTCTTCTTATAATTCAATGCGATAGCATAAGTAATTACTATCATTCGAACATCGTTTTCTGCAATTTTAATGAGCCCCACTATTTTTTATTTAAATCTCTTTCTCACACCTTATCTATATTTAACTCTTACCAATATCAAATTAATAATAAAAACAACATCATAATGACAACTAAATTTATTAAAAGTTCTTTATTCAAATAATTGATATAAAACAATATTTTTTACATTCAGATCTCACAATATGGTCTATAGATAATTCGCATATAGGACAAAAATGATGAAAAAAGTACGTGCAGTTCAATATGGTTGCGGAAAAATGGGCAAATTTTTGATCCGTTACTTGCAAGAACATGGTGCTGAAGTTGTGGCGGCTTTTGATATCAATGAAACCGTTATTGGTAAAGATATAGGTGAAATTGCAGGAACAACACCAACAGGGGTAAAAGTACAGCCGCTACATGAAGCGGATAAAACCCTCGAAACCTTAAAACCTGATGTTGGCATCATCGCAACATTGAGTACCATGGCTGATTTAGAAGATGCATTCTCCTTATTTGCACGTCATGGTGTAAACGCCATTTCAACCGGAGAAGAAGCCCTTTATCCATGGAATTCATCACCTGAAATTACACAAAAGCTTGATGCATTAGCCAAAGAAAATAATTGTACCCTTGCAGGAAGTGGCTACCCAGATATGTTTTGGGGTGTGATCATTGACACTTTAGCAGGCTCCATGCACAAGTTGGTGAAAATTAAAGGTTCTAGCTGCTATAACGTTGAAGATTACGGTATCGCTCTCGCCGTCGGCCACGGTGCGGGTTTAACTGTTGACGAGTTCGACAAACAAATTGGTAACTATAACGACTTACCTTACGATGTTATTTCGCAGAAAATCGAAAGCGGTGAATATGCACCACCGTATATGTGGACGCAAAATGGTTGGTTATGCAGCCGACTTGGGTTAACGATCACCAGCCAAACTCAGCGCTGTGTACCGCAAATTGCCCAACAAGATATTTACTCCGACACCCTCAAAATGACCGTGAAAAAAGGGGATGTATTAGGCTTATCAGCAGTGGTAATCACCGAAACCGCAGAAGGTATTACCCTCGAAACAGAGTGTATTGGGAAAATCTTAACAGCGGATGAGTGCGATAAAAATAGCTGGCAGTTAATTGGAGAACCCGACACCTCAATTGAGGTGAATAACCCAGCAACCGTAGAATTAACCTGTGCAAATTTAGTGAACCGTATTCCTGCACTGATTAATAGCCCTGCTGGCTATACCACCACAGAAAAAATGCCAAATAATGTGTTTATGACCAAACCCATGCATGAGTATTTATAGCTAATATCGCCCACCTTTCGGTGGGCGACTTACCTACAGCTAACCTTAGCGCGGTTTCACCATCTGCCATTCTAAGTGGTGTTTTACTGACGGCCACTCTGACTCAATAATGCTATATATACAGCTATCACGCAGTTCACCCGTTTTAGTTTTCATATGGTTGCGTAAAATACCATCAAGCTTAGCCCCTAGCCGTTCAATGGCTCGACGACTTTGGCTATTTAAAAAATGTGTACGAAACTCCACTGCAACGCAATTCAATTCCTCAAAAGCATGCTTTAAGAGCAAATATTTAGCTTCTGTATTTAATGCGGTGCGTTGTACTTCTATTCCATACCAAGTGGCTCCGATTTCAACCCGCCTTACTGTATGGTCCACACGATTGTAAGAAGTAATACCAACTGGTTTACCGCTTCGTTTATCAATCACCACAAAAGGTAAGCATTCCTTTTTCTGAAAATTTTCCAGGCGCTTTTCCACATCTTGAGAGAAATGCTCAGGCTCAGGAACTAAGGCATACCACAAATTATTCAACCCATCTCGTCGAATGATATCTGCCAGTTCGATATCATATTGGTGGGATAGAGGTTCAAGGCGAACGTATTCACCTTCTAAAGTAATAGCTTGGCAAATCTCTTTCATCATTGTTTCCCCTATATCGTTCTTTATGCTGTGTGTCTCTTTTTTTAATCTCTGTTTATGACATAAAAATAAAAAAACACCTATTTTTTTATGACACTCAGCTATTTAACCGAAAACATATGATAAAAATCACAAAATTTTAACATCTTTACCAAATTGCAGCTTCATTACGCTACAGTTAACTCATCTGACCTGTTAATGAAATCCCGAATGGGAGTATAATAATGAGCAATTTTCCACACCTTTTTACCCCGCTTGATTTAGGCCATACTGTCCTAAAAAACCGTATTTTGATGGGTTCAATGCATACTGGGCTTGAAGAGCACCCACAAGGCAGCGAGCGGCTAGCACATTTTTACCGCCTACGCGCTGAAAATGGAGTCAGTCTGATCATTACCGGTGGTATCGCCCCCAATCCAGAAGGGGCGCTTACCGCTCATGGCGCGGTATTAAACGATAAAAACCAGCTTTCATTTCATCAACAAATCACGGATGCCGTCCACCAAGCTGATGGTAAAATCGCCTTACAAATCTTACATGCAGGGCGTTATGGCCTGCATCCTAAATTAGTTGCACCAAGCCCTATTCAAGCAGAGATTATTCCATTCGCCCCCCGAGAACTCTCAACTGATGAAGTTGAAAAAACGATTGATGACTTCGTGACAACAGCCAAGCTAGCTCAACAAGCTGGCTATGATGGTGTCGAAATTATGGGATCTGAAGGTTATTTAATTAACCAATTTATCACCAAACGTACCAACCATAGAACCGATGAATGGGGTGGAAGTTACACAAACCGAATTCGTTTTCCCATTAAAATCGTACGGCGAATACGGGAAGCCGTTGGCGCTAACTTTATTATTATTTACCGGCTTTCCATGCTGGATTTAGTTGAAGATGGCTCAACGTGGGAAGAGGTTGAATTACTTGCCAAACAAATTGAAAACGCGGGTGCGAGTATGATCAACACCGGTATTGGTTGGCACGAAGCTCGAGTACCGACGATAGCAACGCAAGTTCCTCGCAGTGCATTTAGTTGGGTTACGCAAAAATTAATGGGGAAAGTGAATATTCCACTGATAACCACTAACCGCATCAATGACCCTTTTGTTGCAGAACATATTATTGCCAATCACCAAGCGGATATGGTTTCAATGGCTCGGCCGTTTCTGGCTGATGAAGCATTTGTTCGTAAAGCCGCAGAAAATCGAGCAGATGAAATTAACACTTGCATTGGTTGCAACCAAGCCTGTCTCGACCTGATTTTTAGTGGAAAACTGGCCAGTTGTTTAGTTAACCCACAAGCTGTTAGGGAAATGGATTATCCCAACGAAAAAGCCGCACTGAGTAAATCCGTTGCGATTGTTGGTGCTGGGCCCGCTGGGTTATCTTGTGCAATTTACGCGGCAAAGCGTGGGCATCGTGTCACTTTGTTTGAAAAATCTAACCATATAGGTGGCCAATTTAACCTCGCTAAACTGATACCTGGCAAAGAAGAATTCCATGAAACCATCCGTTACTTTTGCCGCCAATTACAATTATTGAATGTTGATGTACGCCTTGAACAACAAGCCGATGTTGACTGTTTATCGGGGTTTGATGAAGTCATTATTGCAACGGGTGTCATCCCACGAAAAATCCAGCTCGAAGGGGTTGAGCACCATAAAGTCATTTCCTATATCGATGTCATCACCAAACAACGCTCTGTTGGAAAAAGTGTCGCTATTATTGGCGCTGGAGGGATTGGCTTTGATGTTGCTGAATTGCTAACCCAAGAAGGGAAAAGCAGCAGTTTAGATAATTCACTCTTTAATAAAGAGTGGAATATTGATACCACAATTCATTCTAAAGGTGGTGTATTACCCCCACAAAAAGTCCCTATGGCATCAGCTCGTCAATTGTATTTATTACAGCGGAAAAACAGTAAAGTGGGAGCAGGCCTCGGTAAAACAACCGGTTGGGTACATCGTTTATCACTAATGAAACGCGGTGTTCAAATGCTAAATGGCGTGGAATACATGCGAGTTGATGACGAAGGGCTCCATATTCGCTATCAAGATAAAACACAGTGCCTGCCTGTTGATAATGTCATTTTGTGTGCAGGGCAAGAGCCTTACCGCCCATTAAAAACACAACTAGCAGAACACGGGATCAACGCCCATGTGATTGGCGGTGCGGATGTTGCTGCAGAACTGGATGCCCGCCGAGCAATTGAGCAAGGGATGAAAACCGCATATCAGATTTAGCCTCTTCATGTCCCCCTAAGGTGAGCCTTTTATCTGAGGGGGAACTGCACTCCTTAACCTAACTGATATTTATACCTCTTTTTCTTCACTCTAAACAATTGTTATGTTATAACATAACCACTATTTGTAAATTAAGAATGGCTGAGGGGTTATGACAGTATCAACTGAATTACGTTGTTCATCTTTACCGGATGCGCAAAAGGAAAATGATATTTATAGCAATATCAAGCTAGACTGGGTCGGTATGACAGGGATTGCTTTACCTATTGAGATAGCGGGTCGTCCAATCAACGCACTTGTTGATGTCGGTACTGATTTACAAGGACAGAAAGGAATACACATGTCCCGGCTGTATCAGACCTTAGATGGACTCACACAGCATGAACTAACCCCCAATTTGATTCAACAGGCTCTAGAGCAGATTTTAATATCCCATAGCCATGTATCATCGAAGTCATCTCTTCGACTTTATGGCGATATTTTATTATCTCGCCCTTCTTTAGTTTCTCACCAGCATGGATGGAAAGCATATCCATTTGAAATAAATGCAAATTTCAACAAATCATTTATTATCTGTTTAAAAGTTGGGGTTCCTTATTCATCGACATGTCCTAGTGCCACGGCACTCAGTACCCAAGTAATTCAACAACAATTTGCTATTGAATTTGAGGACGAGACACAACCATTATATCCCCCTCAAGTTTTCAACTGGCTAGCTAAAAATGGGTTACCCGCTACACCACATAGCCAACGCAGCTGGGCATGGGTAACCATAGCGTTGAAAGCTAGTCATAAAATATTTCCCATC
Organism: Providencia sp. PROV109; assembly: GCF_033681625.1. Lineage (NCBI taxonomy): Bacteria > Pseudomonadati > Pseudomonadota > Gammaproteobacteria > Enterobacterales > Morganellaceae > Providencia > Providencia sp. PROV109. Next base: position 1,146,911 of record NZ_CP096320.1, on the reverse strand, counting down.
ATTGAATTAATTAATCAAATTGAAAACGTGCTTTCAACACCTGTACAAACTGTTGTTAAACGTAATGATGAACAAGCTTTCGCTATCGCAAATGCCCAAAACCTGATGTTTTGTGAAGATGCAGCGAGAAAACTAGTCATGGCTTTTCGTCATCAATGTCACTATGACGAAGTGAACATTAATATAGAGCATCAAGAAAGTTTACATGCACATAATGCAGTTGTTCACACGCACTGGAAACGGAGTACTCATGCTGCGTAAAAATCCATCAGGACACTCCCCTGTTATTTCAGAAAAAGCCTATATCGACCCTACCGCAATTATTTGTGGCAAAGTCATTGTTGAAGATTACGTGTATATCGGCCCATATGCAGTCATCCGAGCTGATGAACTCAATGAAGAGGGGGATATGTCACCGATAGTAATAGGCCCACATTCAAATATTCAAGATGGTGTTGTTATCCATTCTAAAAGTGGGGCTGGAGTACAAATTGGCTCACATACTTCAATAGCACATCGTGCCATTGTCCATGGCCCTTGTAATATTGCTACACGAGTATTTATTGGTTTTAATAGCGTTCTATTTAATTGCAAAATTGGGGAAAACTGTGTTGTTCGCTATAACGCTGTTGTTGATGGTTTAACGCTACCCCCTGCTTTATATATTCCATCCTGCGTACATGTAAATGCCCACAGTGATTTATCTCAGTTTAAACAAGTTGACCGCGCCTCTTTGCAATTTTCAGAAGAAGTTGCCGCAACTAATGTGCAGTTAGTCGAAGGTTATCGCCGCTTACGTAATGAGTTTTAACTCAATAACCCACTAAAATAAGGGCAGAGTTCACTTTCGCTGTCTCTGCCCTTTCAAAATATATTTAATTAACAATTAATCACGATGAGATAGCCGCGCTTCAGCGTTAGCCAGTTTCTCATCTTCCGCTAAGCACACCGCTGCCGTAAATAACACGTCAGTTGAAGAGTTAAGCGCCGTTTCTGCTGAATCCTGTAATACGCCAATCATCACACCAACCGCGACCACTTGCATCGCAATTTCATTTGAAATACCGAACATGTTACAAGCTAATGGGATCAGTAATAGTGAACCGCCGGCAACGCCTGATGCGCCACATGCACACACCGCAGCAACCACACTTAATAACAGTGCCGTTGGGATATCAACTGGAATACCTAGAGTATGTACGGCGGCTAACGTCAGTACTGTAATCGTTACCGCTGCACCAGCCATATTAATGGTTGCACCTAATGGGATAGAAACAGAGTAAGTATCTTCATGTAGATTCATGCGACGACACATCCCCATATTCACAGGGATATTTGCTGCTGAACTACGTGTAAAGAATGCTGTTACCCCGCTTTCACGTAAGCAAGCGAGAACTAATGGGTATGGGTTACGTTTCATTTTCCAGTAAACAATCAATGGGTTAACAATGAAAGCAACAATCAGCATACAGCCAATCAATACTGCGAGAACGTGAATATAGCCTTTTAAGGTTGCAAAGCCTGTCGTTGCGATAGTGGAAGCAACCAAGCCAAAAATCCCTAAAGGCGCTAAACGGATCACAACCCGTACCAGTTGTGTTACTGCATTAGAAAAGTCATGAACTAAAGTTTTTGTGGTTTCATTTGCATGGCGCAGTGCAATACCCAGCCCGACCGCCCACGCTAAAATACCAATATAATTGCCCTTAATCAGTGCGTCGATAGGGTTCGCAAATATATTGATTAGCAAGCCTTTTAACACTTCAGCAATATTACCCGGTGGATTTAGCTGTGTATCACCTACCGCTAAGACTAAATTTGATGGGAACAGGAAAGAACCAATAACGGCGACAACCGCGGCAAAAAATGTTCCTAAAATATACAACACCAGTATAGGTTTGATATTGGTTTTTTGCCCTTGGCGGTGGTTAGCAATGGATGACATTACTAACACCCAAACCAGTACAGGAGCAACAGCTTTTAACGCACTAACGAATAAATCCCCTAACAACCCGACATTTTTTGCAGCAGATGGCCATAACCATGCAAGCAAAATACCCGCTATCAAGCCAACCAGTATCTGTTTGACTAGACTACCTTGGCTAATAACTCGCCATAACCCTGTTTTATTTGTATCCATAATAGACCTATATTATTTATCTTTATTAGGAATTAAATGTGTTTGCACAGCAAGTATAAGGAATAATAGTCGCCTGAAAAGGCAATTATTCAAAATATACACAATGATTGACTTTGTTTAACAAACATTTTACATAACTGTGATCTCAATAGAGTTTTGTTTCTTATAGTAGAATGGGATAAACAAAATGGTTGAGCGTTTTCAGGGGGTTAAAAAAAAATCCCCTGCTTTTTACAGCAGAGGATTTAAAAATAAAAAAGATAAATTAACTTTTTGCTTCGTTGCGTTTATTAACAATTGCATTAATGATTAACGTCACGACTAAAATTGACGCAATCACACCCAACGAAATCGGTGTTGGGATATGGAAAATATCAATCAATAGCATTTTTATACCGATAAAGCTTAAAATTACCGCTAAACCGTATTTTAGCATTGAGAACTTTTCAGCAACCCCTGACAACAAGAAATACATGGCACGTAGGCCTAAAATTGCAAATAAATTCGATGTTAAAACAATGAATGGGTCAGTCGTCACCGCAAAAATAGCGGGTATACTGTCCACCGCAAATATCACGTCACTAATTTCAACTAAAATCAGCACTAAAATAAGTGGGGTCGCAAATAGGACGCCATTACGTTTAATAAAGAATTTTTCACCATGTAATTCATCCGTCATACGTAAATGAGAACGAACCCATTTTACTAGCGGTTTATCCGTTATTGGCGAGTCATCTTCTTTGGCAAAAGCCATTTTCAAACCAGTAAATAGCAAGAACAAGCCAAATACATACAAAATCCAGCTAAATTGTGTGACTAACCAACTACCTGCAAAAATCATAATCGTACGAAGTACGATAGCGCCTAATACTCCATAAACCAACACACGACGCTGTAAAGTTGCAGGAATGGCAAAATAACTAAATAACATCAACCAAACGAATACGTTATCAACAGCTAATGCTTTTTCTAATAAATAACCCGTTAAGAACGCCATGGTTTGGCTATCAGCAAACTCACGCCCTACGTTCTCATTAAGATACCACCAAAAACCCGCTGCAAAGAGAAGCGAAAGCGTTACCCACACGATACTCCAAGCCGCAGCTTGTTTCATCGACATTGCTTGGCCTTTGTGTTTCCCTTGCCAGAACAAATCAATGAGTAACATAAGTAAAATAATAACGGCAAAACTACCCCATAAAATCGGGTTACCAACTGAGTGCATTTTCCTTTCCCTTAAAAAACAAAAAACGGCTGATATCCAGAAGACATCAGCCGCTTAAAATTCGTTAACCACAAGCTATTTCTTTTGGTTGTAAATTATGAGCAAACCCCGCCTTCTGGCAAGGTCTCACTTACAACACAAATAACCTAAAAATAGGGAACTGTGGTGCTCGGCTACCGGGTGTAATGTGTACACCGTAATGACGATAAACCGACAAGAAGAAGTTACTCCCCTTTGCTATGGCGATAAGATACGGTAAATAGTCTTAAAATGCAATAATTAGCCTTTATTGTTTTATCGTTATTTTTTTACATTAAAAGATAAATTAACAAGTATATTTCGCATACTCTCGGTAAAAAGCGGGTTAAACGCCATTTTTAAGCACTTTACATCGTTCCATGCCGCGCAATAAATCGTAAAAATCGGCAAAAACTTAAATGAATTCTAAAAATAAGCTTAAAATTTACTGTTTAGTTATTTTCTGTTTTGTTAAAGTGAGCGTGCTTTACACTAACAGCCTGAGGAAACACTACTTTCACTTTGGCATTCACTTAATCCATTTCTCCCTGCCCAACAACAAGTTTGTTGCTGTTATTGCCGTTTAGGAAACATTAATGGAATTAGTTAAAGAACTTTTTTTCGCCCTTTGGCACCAAGATTATGTCACCCTATCTAACCCATCGTTAGTGTGGTCGATTTACTTCATGCTGTTCGCTATCTTGTTTCTTGAAAACGGGGTGTTGCCTGCAGCGTTTTTACCTGGCGATAGCTTATTGATTTTAGTTGGTGTTCTCATCGCTAAAGGCACATTAAGTTATCCGCTCACTATTGTAATTTTAACCGCTGGCGCCAGTTTAGGCTGTTGGGTTGGTTATATACAAGGGCGATGGCTGGGGAACACACGAATAGTTAAAGGCTGGCTTGAGCACTTACCTGAACACTACCACCAACGCGCTTATGGCTTGTTCCACCGTCATGGCCTCGCAGCCTTGTTAATTGGTCGTTTTTTAGCTTTTGTCAGAACACTACTTCCAACAATAGCAGGGCTAGCTGGCTTGCAAAACGGTCGTTTCCAAGTATTCAATTGGTTAAGTGGCCTACTGTGGGTGTTAATTTTGACTGCAATTGGTTATGGCTTTGGTAAAAGCCCGATTTTCCTACAATATGAACATCATATTATGAACATTTTGATGTTGATCCCTGTAGGGCTACTGATCCTTGGCTTAATTGGTAGCATTGCTGTTGTCGTTAAGAAAAAATTCTCAAATAAAAAAGCGAATTAATTCTCCATGCGGGAACTCTCAGTTCTCGCATTTTCATTTTTACTTAATTTTACGTCTTAGTATCCCCACTCCCCGCAATTAAATTAACTAACTGATATTTATAGAATTTCTATAAATACTGTTTTTTACATTTTTTCTTAACCCCTAATTTATTATTGAATAACTCATTGCACTTAATGCAAAAACAGTTATTGTTAATACAGTGATGTTTCTTTTCTATTGATAGGAGGTTCTATATGTCATCAAATCATTCATCAGAAGACCTACGCGCAGAACTAAAAGCGTTAGCAGATTCTCTTGAAGCCGTATTGAATGATACAGGCGAGAAGTCGAAAGAAGAGATTGAAAGCTTGAAATCCAAAGCGAAAGATGTACTTTACTCATCTCGCGCTAAACTCGGTCAAACCACCGAAAGGATCACTGAGCAAACTAAAGAAATTGCGGGCCGTGCAGACAACTATGTCAAAGAAAACCCATGGACTGGTATCGGTATCGGTGCTGCTGTTGGTGTGGTTCTTGGCGTACTTCTCGCGAAACGTTAATTGCTTATGGAACAAAATCAACAACGTCAGGGCCCCGGTAAAGGGGTCCTTGAAATACTGCAACGCATTGCCAGTATTACCGTTAATATTGTTGAAACTCGCCTTCAACTCATTGCCGTTGAGCTCGAAGAAGAGAAAGTTAATTTTATCCAGTTGTTATTGTTAGTTGGACTAGCGCTTCTTTTTACTGCTTTTGGCCTAATGTGTTTAATTGGTCTTATTTTTTGGTCTGTTGACCCTGTTTATCGTTATCAAGCACTTGCTATAACAACAGGGTGCTTAGTCCTACTCGCCATTACCTTTGCTATTTGGGCTCTTAAAAAAGCAAAGCAGTCTACCTTATTGAGCTCCACACGGGAGCAATTAAGCCAAGACGCGAATGCATTAGCAGGTAAAGATAATGACCAGAAATAAACGCCAATTACTTGCCGCAAAAAAACAACGGTTACTCAACAGAATTGAGCAGCAACGGAGCGACCTTGCTGCAAGTTCTGAAGATTGGCTACGTGTGACCGCTCCTTATGACCGTACCTGGAAAACCTTCGTTACCTTCCGTCCTTTATTTATTGCGGCTACAGGCCTGCTTTCGATTTATTCACTGAAAAAACCCAAACGCATACTTCAATTAGGGAAAAAAGCCTTCACAATGTGGGGTATAGCAAGGACAATTCAAAGTACGATCAATGCAGGAAAGAAGTAATTCCAATCAAAATCAATATGCTAAATTAAGTCTCTTCACTTTAGCTAGCTCCCCTTCATCAGCATTCAATTTTTTTGACTATCTTTGTTAATAAGCTTTGCTTTTTATTGAATAAGCAAATGACTATTATAAGCCCATCAAATGTTTTCTTACCTATTTGTGCTGAAAACAACATTACAAAGCGACACATATCGCAAATACTTTATATTTAATGGCTTATTAGTCTGGAGAATCTTAATGAAAAATTTAGAAAATGGTGCGGTATTGTTAGCTCGTATTATGATGCCAATTCTGTTCATTGTTGCTGGGTATGGAAAACTGGGAGATGCATACGCAGGAACACAACAATACATGCAAGCAATGGGTGTTCCAGGCTTTTTATTACCTTTAACCATTTTATTAGAACTTGGTGGCGGTTTAGCCATTCTATTTGGTTTCTTAACACGAACTGTAGCCCTATTTACAGCAGGCTTTACCGTATTAACGGCACTACTGTTCCATATCGACTTTAGCGTTGCACCAAATAGTTTAATGTTTATGAAGAACTTTACTATCGCAGGCGGTTTCTTACTATTAGCAGTAACCGGCCCAGGGAAATTTAGTATTGACCATTTATTAAATAAAAAATGGTAATTCCGATTTCATTATCACCCTTATTGACTTTATTTGTTTGTCCAACTTATACCTCCCTCGGGAGGTATTTTTTTATTCAATGTAGTTGTTTTGAAGCCGATAAAAACCAAATCATAGTCATCGATAAGTGAAAATTAAACCAAGCTGTTTTATTTATTCTTTCGAATCGCTACCAGCAAACCCTGCTCGTAAACTCTAAATAGTTTGAGTTGTAGGTAGGCGGCAAATTGAGTCATCCCGTGAGAATACATAAGTATGTGACTCGGGTGACTCAATGAAGCCAACACCCCTACGGCTCAAAATATAACGAGTTTACACTCTAAATAATTTTGGGATCTCTCGGAGACACCACGACTTCGCCTCCCCCATACTATCCCGCCGCCACGCCATAATAATATTCGTCTCATGGCTAAACTCTGCGCCAACCACCTTTAAACGCCCTTCGCGAATATCTTGTTCAACCATTGGGTACGGCATCGTCGCAACACCAAGGCCGGCCAACAAGGCTCTGTGTTTATCCTCAATCGTTGACACCGTCAATCGTTGTTGTTTATCCAACAACTGCACCGTGATCACAGGCCGCTCACGAGCGGTATCAGCCACTGCAATTCCACGGTATTTCACTCGAGTCGCATCAGATAACGGTTCAGGTTCTTGGTGAATGGGATGATCCGGGCTCGCTACATAAATATGATTAACGGTATATAACGATTTAGAGTTAATTTCTGAAGAGGATCGAAAATGCATATCAGGAGCAATGACTATATCCGCTTTACCGCTTTCAAGACGTTCCCATGCTCCCGCCAATACTTCAGTAATTAACGATAACTGTGTTTCTGATTTTTCCGCCAATCGTTCCACCAGCGGAAAAAGTGAATGAACAGGAACTAAAGCCTCACACACGATGGTTAAATGCGTTTCCCATCCTTTTGCAAGCGCTTCCGCATCAGATGTTAGCTTATCAGCGGCTTCAAGTAGGATCCTTCCTCTATCAAGTAGCATCCTACCGACATTGGTAAACTTAGTTCTATGCCCTGAACGGTCAAATAAAATGACATCGAGCTCTTCTTCTAATTTTTGCATGGTATAACTCAGCGCAGATGGGACTCGCCCCAACTCTTCAGCGGCTGCAGCAAAACTACCACGGCGGTCGATTGCATCCATAACTCTTAATGACTCAAGCGTTAATGCTCTCTCTTTACTCATGAAGTTTCTCTTTCAGGAAATTTGAACAAAGGAAACAGATTAACTGGCTAACAATTCAACGTCCAGCTATTTATTATAACAATAGATTATTAACTTATTTATTTTCAATGAGGGTTAACCATTATGATGACATTAAGACCCGCTAACCATTGCGGAAAAGCTGATTATGGTTGGCTACAAGCGCGTTATTCCTTTTCATTCGGCCATTATTTTGACCCAGACTTTATGGGTTTTAAAACTCTCAGAGTGCTGAACCAAGAAGTTATCGCGCCACAAAATGCACTACAGCCAAGAACCTATCCACATGTCGATATCTTAAATATCATCCTAAAAGGGCATGCAGAATATCGAGATAGCCTAGGTAACACCATCCAAGCGGATGAAGGTGAGTGTGTGCGTTTTTCACCGCGCCCAGACCTGAGCTACAGCGAACAAAATGTGTGCCCAAAAACACCGTTGACACGTTTACAGCTCTGGCTAAATGCTTGCCCACAGCAAGAATCTTTGCCTTTGCAAAAAATAGCCATTAGTGAAAATGAGAACAAACTTATCGCATCTCCTGACGGGGAAAGTCAAAGCATTCAGTTACGTCAACAAATTTGGATCACCCAAATTCATTTAGCAACTAATGAGTCAACAGCGATCACGCTAAAAGGAAAAAACTCATTCCTTCAGTCTATACATGGTGGAGCGACATTGCGTACACCAAAAGGCGAGCAGTTAGAAATGAATTGCAATGATGGGGCTTTTATCCAAGACGACAATCAAGTCATCATTAGTGTAAATAAACCGTTTAGAGGGCTATTAATCGATCTTGGAGAGCAAAGCTAGCCCTTTTCCTGCTATAGCAGAGTGAATTTTGCGAACGGATTCGCAAATTTTATGATTTACATATCCTACATATTGACATGCTTGTGTTAGAGTCCTGCCATTAGCGAGCAAAAAACAAGTCATTTTCTTGCTCAAATGCTTTTTCGTTTTGATTTTAAAGGTGTTTCCGTGGCTCTATTCACTCAACAGCGACATAATCAAATTTTTGCTCAAATTCTCAATGAGGTAGTGCCTCAAGACGAGTTAGCCAAAAATTTCTCCGTTTCTACTCGAACTATTCGTTCTGATATCAATGAAATCAATGAATTGATACAGCCATATAGTGCTCATATTGTATATGAGCGAGGTCGCGGTTACCGACTAAAAATTGAAGACGAAGCCCTATTTGCTACCTTTACTCAACAAAGTGATGAAGACAATCAGATTCCTCGCACTAGCAAAGAGCGCATTGATGCCCTGCTATTAAAACTCTTGATGTTATCACTCCCCGTAAAACTTGATGATATCGCTGAAGAGTGGTTTATCAGCCGTGGCACTTTACAGCAAGATATGGGCGCGGTGAGAGAACAGCTTCATAAATACCAAATTGCATTAGAAAGTATCCCTCATCAAGGCATTCGTTTGAACGGTAGCGAGTGGGCAGTTCGAGCTTGTATGACCGAAACTTTATGGCGCCGCTATTCCGCACAGATAACCCCTGATTTAACCACTTTCCGCCCTGATTGCCTTGATAATTTAGACCTGACATATATCGATAAAGTTTTACATAACAGTATGAATCGCTTTGATATTCGGATTAGCAACGAAGGGCATTTATACCTAGTTTTTAATTGTGCGGTGACTATTTTGCGTATCACTCGTGGTCATGAACTCACCACCTCCGTCAAAAATGATGACAGTGAAGAAGTGATCCGCAAAGCCTGTGATGAAATATCCAAAGGTTTAATCTACTTTCTTGGCAATGACCTTTCAGGGGCAGAACTTAGCTATTTACATGACCAAATTGTTGCCCAACGCATTAGTAACCAAGACTCTAGCACGCAAAAAAGTGGTACTCATAATGAGCTGTGTGAATATATTTTAAATTATATTAATGAGTTATATAATTATGACTTACGGAGCGATGAAAAACTCAAAAAAGATCTCAATACTCATCTTGCATCGCTGATCACCCGTTTGCAGTATCATATTTCCACACCAAACCCGCTATTATCTGATATCAAACAATATTACCCGTTCGCCTATGATGTCACACTGAGCGCATTAACCAGTGCAAGTAAGCAATTACTCCCCCACCCAATCAGTGAAGATGAACTAGGTTACCTTGCGGTTCATATTGGAGTCAGCCTCGAACGTAACTATGGCGCTGGCTCCATTCGCCAAACAGAAGTACTGGTAGTTACTGATGCAGGGAACTCCACGTTTCGCGTGGTTGAATCTAAAATCATGCGTGAATTTCCACAGCTCAAATTTAGCCGAGGGTTAACGTTACAAGAGTATGAATCCTTGGATGAAGTCTCTGAAGATTTCGTGATTACCACTGTACGAATTTCAGAGAAAAATAAGCCTGTTATTAAAATTGCACCGTTCCCAACACCCTATCAGCTAGAGCAAGTTGGCCGCCTCGCCATGGTTGACCAAACTCGCCCTTATATCATCGAGCGCTTTTTTGATGAACGGTTCTTCATGGTAATTAATGAAAAAATTAGCCAAGAAGAGCTCTTTCAAATGGTTTGCAATAAATTGCAGCAAGAAGGCTACGTCACACCTGATTTCTACCCTTCACTACAAGAGCGTGAATCAATTGTTTCCACCTTGCTCGGGGAAGGTATCGCATTGCCTCACTCTTTAGGGCTACTTGCCAATAAAACAGTGGTTGCAACCGTTGTCGCCCCGAAAGGCATTGAGTGGAATAAAGAAACCAAAGAAAATGCTTATGTCATTTTCTTATTAGCTATCAGTAAAACAGACTATGAAGAAGCAATGGCTATTTATGACCTTTTCGTTACCTTTGTAAAAGAAAAGACAACACGTCGCTTAGTGAGTGTCAAAAATTTCAATGAGTTCCAAGTAATAGCTAAAGATAGCTTAGCGCGTATCCTCTAACTTGGTAGCAATTTCCACTTTGTAGTGGAAAAGTGGAAGTTGCTGACTTTTACGTGATCCTAACCACAACTCTTATAAATACTTTCCTATCCTAAACTGTCTATTTTACGGCCAAAGTGACTAAATGGAAGCGGGTACAACCCACGCAACATCATTTCCATTTATAGCTTCCACTTCCCTTTCCAGTTCCTTTTTTTGTTTCCATTTTTTAATTAAAAAAATAGTCAATTGATAAATAACACATTTTATTCAAAGTATTGTTATTTACATCTTATTTAGATAGTTGACTGATGTCAATTTTTCCACTTAATTTCCAAATAGAGCAAAAAACATACCAAAGATGCATTTATTAATTTCCAAACAATTTCCACTTATAAGTGGAAATTTCCTGCCTGCAAAAATGAACAAGAACAGACTAAGGTATTAAGCATGAAGGAACAGAGTAGTCTAACTTGCAATATTACTTTGGATTTTAAATAGTTATGAGTGAATCAGTTGTCGTTTTTAAAATGTTAGAACATAACCTTGATATTGATGAGGTGACACAAAAACTGCTAGCAGTGATTACTGACTGGCTCAAGCAGGAGGACTGCTACACCACAGATGTACAACAACAGATGTTGGAGTCTCATTTACGTGCCATGGTCGGTAGAGCAAAAACGGGTGAAGCCTTACCAGAAGTCGATATCAGCTTATTCGATGAAATTTCTGAACATTCGATAGTGCTCGCACAACGGGTTGTTGACACACTTCCTGGATTAGCACCTGAAGAGACTTATTTACTCTCTGTTCACTTTGAAGTCGCACGTTCAAATGATTAATTACTAATTTGGTAGGATTTGGAGAATATTTTATGAAACAGATAGTTGTTGTTATCGGTGACCGTTTAGGTAAAGGCCAAAAAGTAGCTACCGGTGTTGAAGCTGCGGGTGGTAAAGCGGTTGTTGTTCCGGGGGTCGCTGCTGATATGAAACTCGGTGATGTCATGAACGCAGAACAAGCCGATTTAGGCATCTCATTTTGTGGTAGTGGTGGCGCTGGCGCAATTACCGCTCAAACTAAATATGGCTATAAAGCTCGCTATGGGATGCGCTCTATTGAAGAGGGAGAAACCGCGATTGCAGACGGTTGCAATGTATTAGGTTTCGGTTTTATGGACAAGGAAGAGTTAGGCGAGCGCTTGGTAAAAGCATTCAATAAAAAATACGGCAACGCTTAATGAAAAAATCTATCGAAACGGTTGTACGGGTTACAGGGCAAGGCGACACTAAGCAAAAAGCAATAGCTGACGCCTTAAATTCAATTCAAAAAACCGTACTGAAGAACAGCACAGATATCATCCTACGGATAGAACCAAAGGATGTTGAAGTGATTAGTGCTCACTCTCATTCGCGGACAGAAAAATTTCTTTTTCTCTTTTTGCCACGCAAACGTGAACATTTTCGTGTTGTACTCGACGTTTCGCTGGATGTCACTTTACTTTCTGTCAACGAAATACCATTTACAGAACAATAATAGCAATCAGGTCTGGAGTTAATTCCATGAGTGAAACTGCATCTTTTTTAGAAATATTGGGCATGTCCCTGATCATCGGTGGGCTCTGCGGCTTTGGCTTAGGCGCAGGGGCTGCGCGTATGTTCCACGCACCAACCGTACAAGGTATGGGGGCATTCCGTACATTGGGTGAGCTGAACGCTTGTGAAGGCGACCCAGCGTCTCATTTTTCTTTCGGCTTAGGGTTCTTCTTTAACGCATGGGCATCGTCAGTTGCTGCTGGGGCATTTACACAAGATGTTGACCACCGCATCATCCCAAACTGGGGCGCGGCGGCACTATTAACCAAAAACCGTAGTGTCGCTGACACACTGCATAACCCGAAAAAAATGGCTATCGCTTGTGCCATCATTGGGGCATTAGTTGTCGCCTTCTTAAACACAACCGCTTCCGCAGTTCCTGCTGCACTACAAACGACAGCCATTAACGTACTAGTGCCTGCCGCAAACTTGTTAGTTAATACCGTGATGCCAGTCATCTTCTGGTTAGCCGCCATGGATGCAGGGCGTCGTTCAGGTTTCTGGGCAACATTATTTGGTGGTTGTGCTCAGCTAATCATGGGGAATGCTATCCCTGGTTTAGTTTTAGGTATCTTGATTGGTAAAGGCGTTGATGACAACGGCTGGAACCGTATCACTCGTACAATGATGATAACAGTGGTTCTCCTGTTCGTTCTCAGCGGCTTCTTCCGTGAATTCGACCTAAAGATGATCACCTCTTTCAACCTAGATAAACCATTGTGGCTTGAATACGTCCACGGTCTGCTGAGCGGGAAATAATCATGACAACAGAAATTAACAAACAAGATTTTTGGTACGCAGAATGGTCCTTCCCGATTTTTGTTGGGTTGCTTTCCGCAGGGATCTTCGCAGGTACCCACATGTATGTCGTCTACGGTTTTGGGGCATTTAACGAAGTGGCGTTCGTCGCCATGTTACGTGCAGGGTTAGATACCGGGGTTTATGGCGCAGTCGCAGCATTTGGTGCAAGTTTCTTATTTGCTAGGATCATCGAAGGTTCATTGGTCGGTATTTTAGATATCGGTGGTGCACTGCAAACCGGTATTGGCCTCGGTGTTCCCGCCTTATTTTTAGCCGCTGGTTGGGATTTTTTAGTCACTAACTTCTGGATGTCGTTACTAACTGGCTTATTCCTTGGCGTATTAATCGGCTTACTGATTGTATTTGCACGTAAATTCACGATTGCTCAGGCTAACTCAACCTTTGGTGCTGACGTCATGATGGGTGCGGGTAATACCTCTGGCCGTTTCTTAGGTCCATTAATTATTTTAGCTGCGATGGCCGCATCCATTCCAATCGGAATTGGCTCTTTAATTGGCGCATTGATTTTCTATGTATGGCAAAAACCCGTTGCCGGTGGCGCCATTTTAGGTGCAATGTTGTTCGGTTATTTCTTCCCAATCGTCGCTTAACCAACACTCTCCCGGGGCATATGCTCCGGGTTACTGAATAACATAAGTTAAAAACAGACTCGAAATAGTTCAAAGAGTAGCGAAAGTGCTGCCAACAACGCTGCGGTTGACATCATTTAGAATACGCACTTAGGCATACTCTAAATAATTCAAATTGCAGCTAGGCGGCAAACGACGATATCCCTAGGAGCATACAAAAGTATGTGACTAGGTGCTGCCAACAACGCTGTGGTTGACATCATTTAGAATACGCACTTAGGCATACTCTAAATAATTCAAATTGCAGCTAGGCGGCAAACGACGATATCCCTAGGAGCATACAAAAGTATGTGACTAGGGTAGCGGAAGTGCTGCCAACAACGCTGCGGTTGACATCATTTAGAATACGCACTTAGGCATACTCTAAATAATTCAAATTGCAGCTAGGCGGCAAACGACGATATCCCTAGGAGCATACAAAAGTATGTGACTAGGGTAGCGGAAGTGCTGCCAACAACGCTGCGGTTTGAAGTATGACGAGTATGACGAGTATCGAGTATAGAGAGGACAACTATGTACACTTTAATCATCAAACAAGGTAAGCGTATCGATGGCTCGATTATCGACATTCTTATTAAAGATGGAAAAATCGAAGCGGCAGGCCCTGAATTAGCGAATAATCAGCAAGCCGAAAAAGTCATTGACCTACAAGGAAAAACTTATGTCAGTGCTGGGTGGATTGACTCTCATGCTCATTGCTTTGTTGAGTCACCTATTTACTTCGATGACCCTGATTTAGCAGGAGCCGCTGGCGGAGTTACCTCACTGGTTGATGCAGGTAGTGTCGGTGCTGATGATATTGATAAATTTTATCAGCTCACCCAGAAATCAAAAACGAATGTCTTTTCTCTGTTAAATATTTCACGTATTGGCATCATTGCGCAAAATGAATTGTCGGATATGAACAACATCAATGAAGCCTGCTTTCAAGACGCTATCGAACGCCACTCCGGCTTTGTTGTTGGTATGAAAGCCCGTATGAGTAAAAGCGTGGTTGGTGAAAATGGCATTACCCCACTGATTAAAGCTAAAGAAATGCAGAAAAAACACCATCTTCCACTCATGGTGCATATTGGCAACAACCCGCCGGATATTGATGAAGTCGCTGATTTACTGACGCGCGGCGATATCATCACTCACTGCTTTAATGGCAAACCCAATAAGATTTTAGGCGAAGATGGCTACCTAAAACCATCAATTGCTCGCGCACTCGCACGGGGTGTCATATTAGATGTTGGACATGGCGGTGAAAGCTTTAGCTTTAAAGTTGCAGAGCAAGCGATGCGCATTGGCACTTACCCTGACATCATCAGTTCCGATATTTACCACCGCAACCGCGTTAATGGCCCTGTTTATAGCCTCGCTTTTGTGATGACCAAATTTCTGTGTATGGGCTTTAGTGCGGAACAAGTGCTTCGCTGCGTTACCGAAAAAGCCGCCAACTTCTTATCGTTACCCGCGAAAGGCTATTTAAGGCCGGGCTTTGACGCCGACATAACCCTTTTTGACCTTAAAGAAGAGCAAACAGAGCTCACGGATGCAGAAGGCGAACACCGTATAGGCACTCACCGCTTCGTACCATTGGCTGCTATCGTCGGTGGAAAACACATTATTCATGCACAAGGTGAATCAGAACATGCAATCGATTTATGATAAATATCAGTTAAAACACGTTATTAATGCCTCTGGCCGCATGACAATTCTGGGTGTTTCAACGCCAACTCCAGAAGTTGTTGAACGTGTTGCTTATGGATTAAATAATTATTTTGAAATTAAAGACTTAGTTAATAAAACTGGCGAATATATTGCTAATCTATTAAATGTTGAAGCTGCGATGGTTGTGTCTTGTGCCTCTGCTGGTATTGCACAAGCTGTTGCAGCGGTGATTGTACAAGATGATGATGATTTACTGCTCAATTTGCATTCATCCGACAAAGTTGTTCCACGTGAAATTATTTTACCTAAAGGCCATAACGTTAATTTTGGTGCTCCTGTGGACACAATGGTAAGCTTAGGTGGCGGTAAAGTAGTCGAAGCGGGTTTTGCTAATGAGTGCAGTGCCGCTCAGTTAGCAGCAAAAATCACCCCCAATACAGCCGCTATTTTGTACATCAAATCACACCATACCGTGCAAAAAAGCATGTTAACCGTGGAACAAGCCGCCAAAGTGGCTCATGACCACCAGCTCCCCCTGATCGTTGATGCCGCAGCAGAAGAAGAACTTACCGCTTACTACCAAGCCGGTGGCGATATTGTGATTTACAGCGGAGCAAAAGCAATCGAAGGCCCAACAAGCGGTCTGGTTATCGGTAAAAAACAATATATTGAGTGGGTAAAACGCCAAAGCCAAGGTATTGGCCGTGCGATGAAAGTAGGTAAAGAAGGTATTTTGGGGCTCACACTCGCTATCGAACAGTACCTGACTGCTACCAAAGAAACAGGCGCAGAGATGGTTAATCGAATGAGTCAATTCATCAGTGATTTAAATGCCATTAAAGGTATCTCTGCTCGAGTCGTCTGGGATGGTGCAGGACGTGATATTGCCCGTACCGAAATTAGCTTTGATGAAAAAATGATAGGCAAAACCACTTACCAAATCATGGCTGAGCTAAAACAGGGCGATACCGCGATTTACTTCCGTGAGTACAAAGCCAACGAAGGAAAAGTAGAGGCTGACATTCGTAGTGTTAGCACTGAACAACTTGATGTTATTTCTAAGAATATTCGTTTGTTAGTAGAAGGAATTTAAGATGAAATTGTCACCGAATTTTTATCGTGACCGTGTCTGTTTAAACGTACTGGCAGGCAGCCATCAGAATGCAAAAGATATCTATGCCGCAGCAGAAACCTTTGTTGTTGTTGGTGTTTTATCTAAAAATTACCCTGACTTAGAAAGTGCCATTGCAGATATGCGCATTTATGCACAAGAAACCGATAATGCATTATCAGTTGGTCTCGGTGCTGGCGACCCAAATCAGTCAACCATGGTATCGCTGATTTCAAAAGAAGTTCAACCACAGCACGTTAACCAAGTCTTTACTGGCGCACCAATTAGCCGTGCACTATTAGGCCAAAATGAAACCTTCGTGAATGCGCTCATATCACCCACAGGCACGGTAGGTATGGTGAAAATTTCTACAGGCCCACTAAGCTCTCAAGCGCCAGATGGCATTGTTCCGGTTGAAACTGCCATTATGATGCTTAAAGACATGGGTGCTGACTCAGTTAAATTCTTTAATATGAAAGGATTAACATATATTGAAGAATATAAAGCCATTGCCAAAGCTTGCGCTGACTTTGATTTTTCTTTAGAGCCTACAGGCGGCATTGATTTAGATAACTTTGCTGAAATTTTGCAAATTGCCCTTGATGCAGGCGTGAAAAAAATCATTCCTCATATTTATAGTTCCATCATTGATAAAGAAACGGGCAACACTCGCCCAGAAGATGTACGTCAATTATTGCAGATGGTTAAGCAAGCGGTTAATTGATGTGGTAGTAAGCAGTAAGTGAGAAAATAAATATAAGCGAGTAAATAAGTATAAATAAGCAGTACAAAGTCTGTCATCATGACAAAACAACAAGTTGCCCCGCTCATCATTGTATGCAGCGGGGCTTTTTATTGCACATCAATGACCTATCATTCTTGCATTTGGTATAATATGAAACCAATAATTATCAGGTACTGGGCTATCCCAAACGCCAAAATACATAGCAATACCAATAATAATAAATAAAACTGCTAAGGTTAGAATTGCCATCATCCAACCCGATAAGCGAAATTGACGTTTTTTTGTTGGCACTTGCAATGAAAAATCCAACGTTGATGCAACAGGGCAAGACTCAACGCAAGTCATACATCCCGTACATTCCACCGTTCTTACAGTAATTAACTTATCGACAGGTATCCGTGATGGGCAGTTCTTGGCACATTTTCCGCAATCAATACAACTTTCCACATTTCGCCGAATTTTAAATGGCGAAAATAACGAAAAAATGCCTAACAAAGCGCCATAAGGGCACAAATAACGGCACCAAGCATTACGAATAAACAAGCTTGCTATCACTAAAATGACCACAGTAATAAGCGCAAACAAGCTAATATAACGAAAAAAATCCAACATTTTTACGTCAATAATGATCCCATAAGGCGACATCATAAAATATTGGATCATCTGTGCAGACATGGAAAATGCAATATAAAGAAAGAAACCTAATAACAAATATTTTAGGCCCCTTAAAGGGATATCGAGCCATTTAGGTAAGCTAATTTGGTTTTGATAACGAAAGACTTTTTTCCCTAACTTACCAGTGTACTCTGATATTGTGCCAATCGGGCACATCCATGAACAAAATGCTTTTTTGAACAGTAAGCTAATCACAATAAAAGAGACTAATAAAAACATTGAGGCCGCATGAATTGGCGGAAAACTCCCCGTTTCCAAGGTATATTTTAAATTCATTAACCCCGCAATCGGCAGCCAACCTTCAATTCCACCAGGGCGAGGAAGGTGAATTGTCGCCCCTCCAGTTTCGTAATATCGTACCCAGTAATAGAAGGTAACTCCAATATAAATATTGATCGCCAATAGCGTGAACTGTACAAATTTACGCCATGTTGATGCATTTCGCCAATCATTCCAAGGGAGTTTTCCCCCAGTTGTACCTGGGCGACGTTGGTACCTTACACGTGATTTCTTTATCATCTACGCACATCTCTTTAACATGCATTATAAATACCACTATTGTAATTACATATTCACATAGCGTATTGATTTGCATCAGAGCGTGACGATATTGATGATTTCAGAAAAACGAGGTGACAAGATTAGCTTGCGGCAATAAACAGCTCTAAATAGTTCAGCTTGTAGGTAGGCGGCAAGGGAGGATATCTCTAGGAGCATACATAAGTATGTGACTAGAGTAGCCGAGAGCAGCCAACACCCCTACAAGTTGAAATATGACGAGTAATAAAAAAGGCTATAGCAATAAAAGTGCTATAGCCTTTTTTATTTGTCTGTGGAGTTGGCCGATAAGCCGGGTTCTGTCATGGACAACCATTCATCTAGGCCAGCACTTGCGCACTGGCTCCAGCAACCTACCCGAGTTCAATGCGGGCCGCACCATATGAACCCCTATTTGGTCTTGCTCCGGGTGGAGTTTACCGTGCCACGAACTGTTGCCAGTCGCGCGGTGCGCTCTTACCGCACCCTTTCACCCTTACCTGATCCTGTAAACAGGCCATCGGCGGTTTGCTCTCTGTTGCACTAGTCGTAGGCTCGCGCCTCCCAGACGTTATCTGGCACCCTGCCCTATGGAGCCCGGACTTTCCTCCCCTCTACCCGTCTCCCGAAGGGACTACGATAAAGCAGCGGTTGTCTGGCCAACTCCGCGGCGAATTATAGGCACTTTGTTGTTGCTTGTACAGACTCTAGCGTGGGCAATTTACCACTTATATCAATCAAATCGTGGTATTTGCCCAAAAATCATTCATCACTTTGATTATCAAGCATCAACTTATACAGCATATTTTTCTTGAGACCATAAATTTCAGCCGTGATTGCAGCCGCTTTTTTAGGGGGTAATTCTTTTTGTAATAAATTTAATGTTCTCACCACTTCAGGGGAAACTGCAGAGTCATCCGCTGGCTTTTTATACCCTTCGACAATCAACACCATTTCGCCACGGTGACGGTTTTCATCTTCTTTTACCCAAGCGAGTAATTCCCCCACTGGGCGGCCTTCAATGGACTCCCACGTTTTCGTGATTTCTCGCGCTAAAACAACATGGCGATCTGGCCCCCAGACTTCCACCATATCTGCTAAACTATCTAACAAACGGTGGGTTGATTCATAGAAAATCAGCGTGCGAGTTTCTTGTTCGAGTGATTGTAAAACATCTTTACGCCCTTTTGTTTTAGCAGGTAAAAAACCTTCATAACAAAAACGGTCTGAGGGTAAACCCGCCGCTGATAACGCGGTAATAGCAGCACAGGCACCCGGTAAAGGTACAACACGAATACCCGCTTCGCGGCAACGATTAACTAGATGATAACCTGGATCATTAATTAAAGGTGTACCCGCATCGGAGACTAATGCGATACTATCACCTTGTTGAAGTCGACTAATTAATTGATCTGCCTTTTGCTGTTCATTATGATCATGCAGAGCAAACAACCGCGCATTTATCGCAAAATTCTGTAATAGAATGCCTGAATGCCGAGTGTCCTCTGCTGCAATAAGGTCAACATGTTTAAGAACATCCAACGCGCGTTGCGTTATATCCCCCATATTACCAATTGGGGTAGGGACAATATACAGCGTGGATGCCATAACCACAGCTTGATTAGGTTGGTTCATTGTTTCATCCGAATAGCCGGTTTAAAATTAAGCAATTGAAAAATACACCATTGGATACAGTATGCGTCCTTCAATTTTTTTGCATTTGAAAAAAGGGTTAATCTGCACAGCAATGCTGTCCACATTTGCACTGTCAGGGTGCCAAATTGTCTCGGAATACTTTCCGTCAACCCAAAAAACGCCTGAGCAAAGCACATCTGATGATGCTAGCCGTTACCAAGCAATCATTGATGCTGCACAAGGTAAGCCTTCAATGGAGGCAATACGGGCCTACATTAGCCAAGAACCTTTATTAAAAACAGCCGCTGAACGCCAAGCTAATATTGATGGGTTATGGCAGATGTTAACACAGTTAACGCCAGAACAAATTCATGGAATTGGGGCAGATGAAAATATTCTCCAAGGCTGGGTCGATCTTTTAGATATTTATCAAAACAACCGAGACGACACAGATGCTTTACTTGCAGGCTATAACGATTGGAAAATGCGTTACTCGAATAACCCTGGAGTGATGACAACGCCGACGCTTTTGCAACAAGCTATGATACCTCAAGTGGGTAAAAATCCTAAGATTGCATTGTTTTTACCCATGAGTGGGCAAGGACAAGTATTCGGTCAAGCGATTATGCAAGGCTTTATGGATGCACAAAAAGGCCTGCCTCAAGGGCCAGCTTCTAAAACAGCCATAACTCCACCATCAAGTAGTGGAAATGATGTGCTTGACCAAATTTATGAACAAGTTGCAGCAACAACAGGTAATGCCCCCACCTCTAGCGATAGCGACGTGGTGACATCAACTTTGCGTATTGATGCCGCCCCTGTGAATACCCAAAGCGTCAAAGTGTTTGATACCACAAACAAGCAAATGCCTGAGCTTATTGAACAAGCGAAAAATGAAGGTTTTAATCTTATTGTTGGGCCATTATTAAAAAGTGACGTTCAAGTTATTACCCAAATGGGAGCGCCTGTCAGTGTGCTCGCCCTCAATGAGCTTGATGCAAACCAATTACAACCTCGACCTAATCTTTGCTATTTTTCATTATCGCCAGAAGATGAGGCACAAAATGCTGCCGCTTACATGAAAGCTGAAGGTAAGCAAATGCCATTGGTACTAGTTCCCGCTAATGCTTTCGGTGATAGGATAGCCAAAGCCTTTGCACAAGGGTGGCAAGAAAAAGGCGGCGGGACCGTTTTAATGCAAACCTTTGGGTCTGTCCCTTCTTTAAAAGAGTCGATTAATCGCGGCGCAGGTATCCGTATGACAGGAACGCCTGTGAATACCGGAATACAATCGATAGACTCACAATATGTCGATTCAGCTGGTGCGATTGACGGCGTTTATATTGTTGCCACCCGTGATGAGCTGACCTTAATCAAGCCAATGATTGAAATGGCAATTAGTTCTCGTTCTCGTCCTTCGCTTTATGCAAGCTCTCGCAGTAATCAAGCTGGATCTGGCGCAGACTACCGCTTTGAAATGGATGGCGTTAAATTTAGCGAAATCCCTTTACTCGCAGGTGCAAACAATAACTTACGTAAACAAGCCCAACAAAAGCTGAACAATGATTACTCTTTATTCCGCTTATATGCCATGGGTATTGACGCATGGTCTTTAGCCAACAATTACGACAAGCTACAGCAATCTGGACAATTTCGTATCAATGGTGCATCAGGAACCTTGAGTACTACACCAAACTGTGTAGTGTTCCGAGAATTACCTTGGTTGCAATTTAAACAAGGCAAAGTGGTTTCCTCACAATAACATCACTGAATACTTCATTTTTTTTCAGACAAGGACGTCATGAAAATTATGCCAAAAGCCATACAATGGTTAACAGGCCGGTACTATGAAAATCAAGTGCTCGCATTCCTGAAACAGCAGGGATTAACATTTGTTGAACGTAATGCAAGGAACCGAGGCGGAGAAATCGACCTCATCATGCGAGATAATACAGGTTGGGTATTTGTTGAAGTTCGGTTTCGCAAGAATTGTGATTACGGAGATGCACTTTTATCAGTAAACTGGCACAAACGTCGAAAACTATTAGCTGCTGCCAAATATTGGCTCTCACAAAGGCAAGAAAGTTTTGAAACCAGTGCATGCCGTTTTGATATCTGCGCCATCACGGGAAACCAATTTGACTGGATACAAAATGCATTCAACGAAAATGATATTTATTAACAAATGATATAATCAGTTTTATACGCTGATCATGCAGTCAACAAAGCTATAATTCAAATATAATGGCAATATACAAAAATAATTTGAATTATATCGAGGCGACAAAGGAAAAACTCGTGCTAGACCGAATAAAAGTTTGCTTCACTGAAAGTATACAAACTCAAATAGCAGCTGCTGAAGCGCTGCCTGATGCCATTTCAAGAGCCGCGATGATGATGGTTCAATCTCTACTCAATGGCAACAAAATTTTATGTTGTGGTAATGGTGCTTCTGCCGCTACTGCACAACGTTTTGCTGCAAGTATGATCCATCGCTTTGAAACCGAACGCCCTAGCTTACCCGCTTTAGCACTTAATACAGATAATGCAGTGTTAACTGCGATTTCGGGTAGTAAGCAGCCTTCTGAAATTTATGCGAAACAAGTTAGAGCATTAGGTCAACATGGTGATGTTTTGATGGCAATTTCAACCCATGGTAATAGTAGCGATATCATTAAGGCAGTTGAAGCAGCCGTAACTAGAGACATGACAATTGTCGCCCTAACAGGTTATGACGGAGGGGAACTCGCAGGTTTACTTGGCCCCCAAGATGTTGAAATTCGTATTCCATCCCAACGAAGTGTTCGAATTCAAGAAGTTCACCTTCTTACTGTAAATTGTCTATGTGACCTCATAGATAATACTCTTTTCCCACATCAGGACGATTAAGGAGATAAAATGCGATTAATTCCGGTTTTTGCCATAGTCATTAGTACTATTCTATTACAAGGTTGTATTGGTGCTGCTGTAGTCGGTTCCGCTGCTGTTGCAACAAAAAGCGCAACTGACCCTCGTACAGTTGGTCAACAAGTTGACGATGGCACCTTAGAAGCTCGAGTTAGTGGGCAACTGAACAAAGATAAAGAAATTACGGGCAAGGCTCGTATCATTGCAACCGCTTATAAAGGAAATGTTCTGCTAACAGGCCAAAGCCCTGATATGGCTTGGGCTGAACGAGCAAAACAAATAGCCTCTAACGTTGATGGCACCATCGCAGTTTATAATGAAGTCCGTAGTGGTGAGCCTGTTGATTTAGGTACAGCCTCAAAAGATACTTGGTTAACAACCAAAGTTAAATCTAAAATCCTCGCGAGTGATAGCGTTAAATCTGGTAGTGTGAAAGTCATTACTGAAAACGGTGAGGTTTTCTTGCTAGGTGTATTAACAAGGCAAGAAGGAGATGCAGCGGCGAAAATCGCTAGTGAAACAGATGGTGTTCGTCGAGTAACGACTGCTTTCACTTATCTTAATTAATCATAAACAATAATATATTGTTATAAAAACAAAAGCCGTGGGTTAAAAACCATGGCTTTTTTCTTATTCGTTCATCAACTGGTTTATTTTCAGATAATTCTTACCTCCCAATAAGTGCATTTGGTTCAAGATCCAAGCTTGCCTTTTGAGCACATAAGAAGATGGGTTTTTTACACTATATCTATGAGGATTAGGCAAAACCGCAGCTAATAGTGCAGCCTCACTCATTGAAAGCTTGCTAGCAGGCTTATTAAAGAATTTATTTGCAGCCTCTTCGACCCCAAAAACACCATCACCAAACTCTACTATATTAAGATAAACGGTCAGTATTCTTTTCTTTGACCATAAAAGCTCCATAACAGGAGTCATTACTGTCTCTAAGCCTTTTCTTAACCAACTTCTTCCATCCCATAACCACACATTTTTTACTGTCTGCTGTGAGATAGTTGAAGCCCCTCTAATTGTTTGTTTATTACTCAAATTATGTTTGTAAGCTCGCTCAATTGCATCAAGGTCGAACCCCCAATGATGAGGAAAATTTTGATCTTCCGCTGCAATTACTGCTAAATAGATATACGGAGAAATGTGATTTTCATCTACCCATTCAGAATGAGACACATAAGAAAAATTTAAGTTTATCCATGCACTAACTTGCCGTTCAATCATCACTGCAGAAAAAGGCACTGGTATGTATTTAAATAAAATGACTGAACAAATCCACACCACAAGTAATGAAAATGTGATCTTCTTTAACCAGTGCCATAATCTAGAAACAATAGTTCGCATTCAAATAATCACGCCATTTCCAATACTTTCTTAACAAGCTTATTAATACCCGTATTTGCTTCAGAAATTGATTGAGCTAGCATATAAGCAGGTGTTGTAACAACTCGGTTAACTTCATCAATTACAATATCATCAACAGCACATTTAATATGTTTCCCCCCCATAATTTCTATTTGAGCAATCGTTTCACTATCATCTCCAATAGTTAGTTCTACTGATGTATTTAACATTTTAGGAAGCATCACTGGAGCAATACACATCAGCCCTAGCGGCTTTTTCTGTTGGTGCATTTGGCGTACTAAACTTAATAGTTCTTTATTAATTTCACACTCACTTCCTTTAACTGCGAAATCACATAAATTTTTTGCCGCCCCAAAACCACCAGGAATAATGAGGGCATCTAGCTTTGAAGCATCAGCTGACGATAAAGGTGATATTTTCCCACGTGTAATACGTGAAGATTCCTCCATTTGGTTACGCTTTTCTGTTTTCAATTCTCCATTTATATGATTTATAACAGTAGGTTGTAACTCATTAGGCGCAAAAAAATGAACTTCAGCATTATATTGACTCAAAGCTAGCATAGTTAGCACTGACTCATGAATCTCGCTTCCGTCAAAAACACCGCAGCCACTTAAAATAACCGCAATTGATTTCATATCTTCCTCCATTTGTAGTAAATTATCTCTCAGGCGCTAAGGTGCATAAACATCAATCTTCATCACAGATTTTAATGAATCTTGTAACAGATTCGCTAAATTTTGGTATCTTGATGTTGCCCTTTACAGTGATATACCTAATTTTATGATTTGCAAAAAACAAAAAGCATATGCAAATCAACGATTTCCCTGGTGTTGGCGCAGTATTCGCGCACCCCAACTTCGGTTGGGGTTATTTTTTTGTACGCTCATCAACCCAGTTTCTCAAAGTTTCTATATCTGCTTTCCAATCCTGTTTTAATTCATCGACCCATTCTTGCACATTGTCCCACCATGCAGGTAAATCAGGAGATTGAATCTGTTGTGCAATTTTCTGTAAGTTCTTTAAGCCAACAGAACCTGCTGCGCCTTTGATTTTATGAGCCTCCTCAACAATCCCTTTTTGGTCTTTAGCCACCATATTTGAATCAAGAATAGCTAAGTAACCCGGCAGCATTTTTTCAAAGACATCTAGGCCATCATAAATAAGCTTAGGGCCAACTAACTCAATATACTGTTCTAGCATATCGCAATCGAGCCTAGATTCATCAACACTCGAAGTCTCATGCTCACCCGATATTTCTTCAGGTTGAGTAGATTGTTCCCCCCAAAATTGCTCAATAATTTGGGTCAATGCTGGAACTGATAATGGTTTACTCAATACCCCATCCATACCTGCATCAAAGTATTCTTTTTTATCTTTAAGAACATTTGCCGTTAAAGCAATCAATGGTGGTAAGTCTTGCTTATCATACTGCTGTTTGAGTTGCCGAGAGATATCTAGGCCTGTCATATCAGGTAATTGGATATCCAATAAAACTAAATCATATTCTCCAGGGGCAAACATCTCGAGAGCATCTTTCCCATTCATTGCTACATCAACCGTATTTCCTAAATTTTCTAATACAGAACAAGCAACAACAACATTCAGTTCAATATCTTCTACGAGTAAAATATGTAATGCAGGCAATGGGTAATCGTCTTCACTATCTTGCTGTTCAATAACATGACTTTCAACAACAGGCGCTGTGATAGATAAAGTAAAAGTGGAGCCTTGTCCTATTTCACTTTCAACTTGTATATCGCCTCCCATATTTTGTGCTAAGCGACGAGATACAGAAAGCCCAATACCCGTTCCAGTTGCAGGTTTACCTCCAGCAGAATCTGTTACTTGGTAATACATTGCAAAGATTTTATCTAATTCGCCCTTAGGTATACCTATGCCACTATCCTGAACCCTGAAAAACAGTTTATTTTCAGCTTCTTGCCAAATACTAAGCTTCACTTCACCTTTTTGCGTGAACTTAACTGCGTTACCAATTAAATTCCACAATATTTGCCGCAAACGAGTCCCATCAGTTAACACCGTTTTCGGTAATGCAGGGGCAACATCCATGACAAATTTAAGCCCTTTTGGCTGTACCAATAATCCACTTAAATTCTCTAAATCATTCACAAATTCAGATAATGTGATGGGCTGGTTATCTAACTGAACTTTACGGCGTTCAATTTTATCCATCTCAATAATATCATTGAATATATTACCTAACGTAACGGCACTTACATGAATAGTTTTTAAATAGCTAGATTGTTCCGAAGTTAAATCTGTATCTAATAAAATTCGGCTCAAACCAACAATGCCGTTAAGGGGGGTACGAAGCTCGTGGCTGATTGTAGAAATAAAGGTGGTTTTCTCCCTACTCGCGCTCTCTAACGCCTCCTGATAGCGTTTACGCTCCGTTATATCGCGCCCAAAGCCCATCAGACCATGGCGTTTACCAACGCGATCATAAAAAGGCACTTTACGAAGTTCAAAACAGGCTTTACGACCATCTGGATATACCAACCATTGTTCATAAGTGAGAGAAACATTATGACGAAATACTTTTTCATCGGTTTCCATAACCTTAGAGGCAATTTCAACATCATAAATATCTAATGGAGTTAACCCAACTAAGTGTTTTTCACTTTTTCCAGTCAATAGTTCCATTGCCCGGTTACACCCCGAAAACTCATTATTTTCGTTGCGGTAATAAACTAAATCAGGTGAGGCATCGAGGAATGAACGAAGTAAAACAGATTGCTGCTCAAGTTCAATTTGCGTCTGCTCACGGTACTTCATTTCTTGTTTTAATTGTTCCAGAAGTTCTAAATGAGCACGCTCTGCTTTTTCTCGCTCTAGAATTTCAAGGTTAAGCTGTTCAATATTTCCCTGTAACTGAGTGTTTAAATCAGCATCACGTTTTCGCATAACTTCAAGTTTATCAACCATTCGCGATAAACGCTGCCGAGACTCTTCAAGCTGCTCAACCACCACCGATAAAAAGTAAACAGCTAATGGGGTAATAATTAACCCAAAGAAAATTGACCCCACCATATCGAGGCTATCAACATGCCCTCTTAAAACAATTGTCACTGCCATTTGCATTATCATGGCGAGAACAACGAGTGCAGATGCGAGTAACAGAGAAAATCGCACCAGCCCGAGCTTCATCATTAAATCGACATAGTATTGCGCAAGGCCGCGAAGTACTTTCATAACCACCCCTTAGTTAAATTCTCTTTGAATCATATATCAAACAAGGCAGTTTCGGATGATTATTCACTCGAAATGTCGATCCTGCTCATTCAATAGCCATTTTTTACTATTAATGATAAAAAACAATCAGGTATTTTCTTTGTGTTAGATAAAGTAAAAATTTATTTTGGGTGTTTTTTAATCAAAATCACATAAAAATCAAAACAATAACGCTACTGTTTCTTGTGGAAGGCCGCTAAAATCAAAGTAAAAGCCCAAGCTATCTCAAGTAAAATCAGACAAAATTCAGTAAGGAATGCCATGAGTTCAAATATTTTCGGTCCCCAACGTTGCGAGCCCCCTAAAAAAGCGCTGGAAATCCGTAAAATAGCGTTTACTGAAATCTATGCGCCCGATAATGCCGTCGATGCACAACAGCAAGCGAGCCGCTGTCTATCTTGTGGTAGCCCATTTTGTGAATGGAGGTGCCCACTACATAATCCAATATCAAAGTGGCTCAGGCTTGCTGCTGAAGGAAAAATTATCGAAGCTGCTGAATTATCTCATCATACCAATAGTTTACCTGAAATTTGTGGGCGTGTTTGCCCACAAGAAAAACTGTGCGAATTAGCATGTGTACTTAATGATACAACTGGTTCTATCACTATCGGTCATATTGAGCGGTATATTAATGATACTGCTTTTGCGATGGGGTGGCGCCCAAACCTTTCCCATATTAGCCCCGTTAACAAACGTGTCGCCATTGTTGGCGCAGGCCCGGCGGGTCTTTCTTGCGCCGATGTGCTTATTCGTAATGGTGTAAATGTCGTCGTTTTTGATAAGCACCCTGAAATAGGTGGGCTACTAACCTTTGGTATTCCGTCATTTAAGCTAGAAAAGAAGCTAATGGTCCAAAGACGGGAAATATTTACAGAAATGGGTATTCAGTTTCAATTGAATACTGAAGTAGGGACAGATATCTCTCTAAACGAGCTTCTTTCCAATTATGACGCTATTTTTATTGGTACTGGTACTTACCAAGCAATTCGAGGTAACTTACCTAAAAAAGCGATTCAGGGCGTTTTTGAAGCACTTCCCTATCTAATCGCAAATACACGCCATTTAATGCAACTTTCCAACCCTAATGGCGAACCCTATATTAATTTACACGCAAAAAGAGTCATCGTATTAGGTGGTGGAGATACTGCAATGGATTGCGTACGTACCGCTATTCGTCAAGGAGCGAAGCAGGTTAGCTGTTTCTATCGTAGAGATGAACAAAGTATGCCAGCCTCACGAAAAGAAGTCGCTAATGCATTAGATGAAGGAGCCCAGTTCCATTTTAATATGCAAGTCACAGAATTTGTGATTAATGAGCAGCAGAAACTTATGGGAGTTTATGCCGCTCGTACGCAAAATGGCGAATTAGAAAATGGTCGTTATCAAGTAGAACTAATTAAAGATTCAACTTTTTTTATCGAAGCCGATGCCATAATTGTGGCTTATGGATTTATTCCTCATAACCAAATTTGGTTAGATAAACCGTTAATCCAGCGCGATAAATATGGTCATATTATAGCAAACCGTAACAGTCCCTTTCCTTATCAAACCTCCCATGAAAAAGTGTTTGCCGGCGGGGATACAATAAGAGGCTCAGATCTTGTTGTGACTGCTATTGCTGATGGGCGCAATGCTGCTGAAGGGATTTTATTATTTTTAGGGGTTTAATGATTTATTTATATAAAAAACAGAGGGTTTATTCCCCTCTGTTCATTCATTAACTGCTAACCCGGCTAATGGATTATTTGACAACCCTTAACGAAGGCCGACCTTTTGGTGGTCGTGGTGGTTCATCCCCTGATGGCTCATGCGAATTTTCATCCACAGATTCAGTTTCATGAACTAAAGAAATGTTGTCTTCAAGCTCTTCGGCCTGTTCAAAACCTGCTGATAACTCTGCATCATAAGCAGCTTCAGGCTCAAACATCATTCCAGCCCCATTTTCACGTGCATATACCGCCATAATTGCGGCCATTGGGACATAAACTTGGCGAGGTATCCCACCAAAGCGAGCATTAAAACGCACTTCTTCGTTGGTTATTTCAAAATTACCAACAGCTCTTGGCGCAACATTCAATACAATTTGCCCATCTCGAGCAAATTCCATCGGAACGTTAACCGCTGGAACGGTGACATCAACCACCAAATGCGGAGTCATATCGTTATCAAGCAACCACTCATAGTGGGCACGTAACAAATAAGGGCGACGTGGTGACATTGCTGTCATTTCCATCATTCTTTTAGCCTCTTGTAGACAAACGCATTTCGCGCTCAGATTCAGTCAACGATGCTAAGAATGCGTCACGTGCAAACACACGTTGCATATATAATTGCAGATATTTGCTGCTAGATGGGTTCAATTCAATACCGAGTACAGGTAAACGCCATAGCAATGGAGCCAAATAGCAATCTACGAGACTAAACTCTTCACTCATGAAGAATTCCATTTCAGCAAAAACAGGAGAAACCGCAATCAGTTCTTCAGAGAGTTGGCGACGAGCGTTTGCTGCCTCTTGCGCACTACCATTCTCTATTTTGCTCATTAATGAATACCAATCATTTTGAATGCGGTGCATCAATTGACGGCTAGTCCCACGTGCAACTGGATAAACAGGCATTAATGGCGGATGAGGAAAACGCTCATCAAGGTATTCCATGATAATGTGTGGGTCATACAGAGTCAGGTCACGATCAACTAATGTTGGAACGCTTTGGTATGGGTTGAGATCAATCAGATCTTGAGGCAGATGACCGGGTTCGACATGTTCAATTTCAACACTTACCCCTTTTTCAGCCAAAACAATCCGTACCTGATGGCTAAAAATGTCAGTAGGGCCAGAGAACAATGTCATTACCGAACGTTTATTAGGAGCGACAGCCATTAAAACCTCCAAAATACAAAATGGACGAAATGTAATTAATTTTTAATTACCCATTACCCATTTTAAAATCCCCTGTGTTTAACTCTCATTTATCCATACTGAAAGTCAACACAACCCTCCCGCACAGTAAAGGCGAGAAATGTGAAATAAAAAAACAGGGGCATATTCTAACAGATTTTGTACAACTTAGGGGGAACACACCGAAAAAATCACAGATTTATTTCATTCTTAGGTTCAAAAAGATAAAAATTCAGAGTTTTTTAATGAAAAAGCAAAGATAAATAGAATAAAAAACCTAAAGTAAACTCTAGGGTTCGGGCTATATTTAGTAGAATTATCCCAATATTGTTCCACTAATAATTATTTTTGATTTTAGACTAAATTATTATTTTTCTCTTTTATTATATTCATTCTTTTATAAAGAATCATAATTAGACACAGCTATTCTAGCATCAATAATAAAAATGTAAGTAAAACAATAGGCAATAAAAAACCCGCCATTAAGACGGGTTTTTTCATCAATTTTATACCCAAAGGGTAATAAATTAACGTTTGGAGAACTGTGGACGACGACGTGCTTTGCGCAGACCCACTTTTTTACGTTCAACAGAACGCGCATCACGGGTAACGAAACCAGCTTTACGCAGATCAGAACGAAGAGTCTCATCATAAGCCATCAGTGCACGAGTAATACCGTGACGGATTGCGCCTGCCTGACCTGAAATACCACCACCTTTAACAGTGATGTACAGATCCAATTTTTCCAACATTTCAACCAACTCTAACGGCTGACGAACGACCATGCGCGCAGTTTCGCGACCAAAGTATTGTTCCAGTGTACGTTGATTGATTGTGATGTTACCGCTACCCGGCTTAATAAAGACACGAGCAGATGAGCTTTTGCGGCGACCAGTGCCGTAGTATTGATTTTCAGCCATTGCTATAATCCCGATTAAATGTCAAGAACTTGCGGTTGTTGAGCCGCGTGGTTGTGCTCATTACCTGCGTAAACTTTCAGTTTACGGTACATTGCACGACCCAGAGGTCCTTTTGGCAACATGCCTTTAACCGCGATTTCAAGCACACGCTCAGGACTGCGAGCAATCATTTCTTCGAAAGTTGCTTGCTTGATTCCACCTACATGGCCAGTGTGGCGATAGTAGATTTTGTCTTCGCGTTTATTGCCGGTAACAGCAATTTTTTCTGCATTCAGAACGATGATGTAATCACCAGTATCCACGTGCGGAGTATATTCCGCTTTATGCTTACCGCGCAGACGGCTAGCAATTTCAGTTGCAAGACGGCCTAAAGTTTTGCCATCTGCATCAACAACGTACCAGTCGCGTTTTACGGTCTCTGGTTTAGCTGTAAAAGTTTTCATTAAAACTTACCCAATATTGAAGTTACACGTTGGTGAACACTCATGTTCATAAGCTTTCTGAGGTTCACACGACTCTTTGTCCAGTAAACCTACCCCTTCGAGCAGCCTAACTGGCATTAATGCGTTATTTTTTGGGAAATAAAAAACAACGCTGTAACGTGGGGTCGCAAGATTATAGAGAAGTCAGAAACAAAAATCGACCCCAAATGCATTTTTTTTACGTTTGCTCAAATAAACATCGTATACTGTACTTAAATCATGCAATTCAGGTAACTTGTTCGCTAACAACCCTGCTTTGTCGTTTACCTTAAGTTAAATGAGGTATTTTCAGGTACTCTTCACTTTGCATTTCTTGCAATCGAGACAAGCAGCGTTGGTACTCAAAAACCAAAAGTTGCCCTTGATACAGCGACTCCATTGGCACTTCAGCATTAATGACTAATTTAACTTTTCGTTCGTAAAACTCATCAATTAACGCTAAAAAACGACGTGCTGGATTTTCATCTGTTATTCCCATCACGGGGACATTGTACAGCAACACAGTGTGGTAGCAATTTGATAGGTAAATGTAGTCATTTTGGCTACGAGGCTCTTCACACAGAACTTTAAACTCGATTGCTAGCACCCCTTCCGCAGCATGAATGGCTTGCATCTTACGATGATTAACCTCTAAAACGGGATTTTGCTCCCCTTGCTTACCCGCCAATTTAACGAAAACCTCATCTAAATGCTGACGATTTTGAGAATTAATTGGGGATAAAAAAAGATGCGCTTGAGTTAAAGTTCTTAAGCGGTAATCAATACCTGCATCGACATTCATTACATCACAGTATTTTTTAATTTGCTCAATAGCAGGTAAGAAACGAGCTCGCTGCAAACCGTTACGATAAAGATTATCAGGGATGATATTTGAGGTAGCCACCAGTGTGATACCTCGAGCAAATAGCCCTTCGAGTAAAGTGCCAAGGATCATAGCGTCGGTAATATCTGACACAAAAAATTCATCAAAACACAACACATCTGTTTGTTTTTTAAACTCATCCGCAATAATATCCAGCGGGTTCTCTTGCCCTTGTAATGCCATTAAATCTTCTTGTACTTTCTTCATAAAGCGATGAAAATGTAAGCGAAGTTTACGGTTACCCGGTAAACTTTCGTAAAACATATCCATCAGCCATGTTTTTCCACGCCCTACTCCGCCCCACATATATAGCCCTTTTACTGGGGTAATTGGTGCTGTCGATGCTTTACCAAGAAGGCGGCTAAAGCGTTGCTTTAAACCTGAGGGCTTATCTTGTAAAGTGGAAGAAGTTGTATTCACAAGCTGCTGATATATTTTATCTAAGCGTTCTACAGCGAGCTTTTGTACGTCATCTGGCTGGTAGTTTCCATCAGCCAGCGCTTGTTGATAACGCATTGTAGGGGTCATCGGCGACATTAACTGAATAATCCTTAAAAATTTTTCGGTTTTTTTACCGTTATTTGATATACACTGCCTTTATTATAACCAGATTCAGTTATCATTTAACTTTCGGTTAACGAGCCGCTATAGAGTAAGGAAATTCGATTTAAGATTCCACTCTTAATAAGTTGTTGACTAATTTAACCTACCTACTCAGGGCTTGTAGATTTTGTCATCACTTAACTAGCCAAATTACAATATGTTAAGACGCTTTACTTGACGCTTACATGCAACTTGAATTATTTAAGGTATAGTAACGGTAACAACATTTAATTTCTGCGAACATTGAATCTGTGAACATTGAAGTAATGAAGGAGTCAGCATGACCTGGGAGTATGCATTAATCGGATTGATTGTGGGTTTTATCATCGGTGCATTAGTTGTGCGCTATGGCAACCCAAAGCTTCGCCAACAAAAAACAGCGCAAGCTGAGCTAGACAAAAAAAGTACTGAACTCGAAGAGTACCGTAAAGAGCTTGTTAGCCATTTTGCTCGTAGCGCAGAATTATTGGATAAAATGGCGCGCGATTACCGCCAGCTTTACCAACACATGGCACAAAGTTCATCTGAATTAATGCCTGATATGCCAGCACAAGACAACCCATTTAACTATCGTTTAACCGAATCTGAAGCAGATAACGACCAAGCGCCTGTTAAAATGCCACCAAGAGATTACTCAGATGGTGCTTCGGGTCTTTTCCGTCCTATTGAAGAGAAAGAAAAGTAAATTTTTATCTTTTATCACCAGTAAGCAATGCTTACTGGTGATTTCCTATAAAACCTACTAAATTTTATCACTTTCCGTGTGTCTTCCATTATTAAATTTTTAGTTAATAATTCTGAACAAGATTTCCATCCAAATATAATTTAATAATTTATTTATCTACTGTATAGAAGTTAAAGTTTCACTTAAGGTACATGTAAATAGATGTAAAAGAGTGGATATTCGCTACCCGTCATGGGAACTTTTGCGCATAATCGGTGGTCATAGTCATCAGTAAAATTGAATCTGATACCAACCAATATTATCTCAACGCATTGTGTTTCTTCTAAAACTGCATTCACAGTGAGTTGATAACTTATTCTTGAAAGAATCGACTGAATTATGAAAAGAAAAAACTTTTTTCTTACCGCAGTAGCAATGAGTTTAGGCTTATCTTTAGCGGCTATTCCTGCGGTTAGTAGCGCAGCATTACCTGCCACTTTACCGGCAACAGCACAAAGCCAGAACATGCCTAGCTTAGCTCCAATGCTTGAAAAAGTATTGCCAGCTGTAGTGAATATTCATGTGTCTGGTACTCGCGTACAGAACCAACAAATTCCAGAAGAGCTTAAATTCTTTTTTGGCCCGAATATACCACAACAGCAACAAAGCGTACGTCCATTTGAAGGCTTAGGTTCTGGTGTCATTATTGACGCTCAGCAAGGTTATATTTTAACCAACAACCATGTAATTGATGGCGCCGACAAAATACAAATTCAATTAAACGATGGCCGTGAAATTGCCGTTAACTTAATTGGGAAAGACCCACAAACCGATATCGCGTTATTGAAAATAAGCAATGCAAAAGATATCAAAAACTTAACTGCTGTTAGTATTGCAGACTCTGACAAATTGCGTGTAGGTGATTTTGCGGTTGCAGTCGGGAACCCATTTGGTTTAGGGCAAACAGCAACATCTGGCATTATCTCAGCATTAGGTCGTAGCGGCTTAAACCTTGAAGGCCTAGAAAACTTTATCCAAACCGATGCTTCCATTAACCGTGGTAACTCTGGTGGTGCTCTCGTTAACCTAAACGGTGAATTAATCGGTATTAACACCGCGATTTTGGCACCTGGCGGCGGTAATATCGGTATCGGTTTCGCGATCCCAAGTAATATGGCTAAAAACCTTAGCGAGCAGTTAATTAAGCATGGTGAAGTAAAACGCGGGATCTTAGGTATCAAAGGTACTGAAATGAACTCCGATATCGCTAAAGCATTCAATATTGATGCACAGCGTGGCGCTTTCGTGAGCGAAGTTTTACCTAAATCATCCGCAGCTAAAGCAGGCATTAAATCCGGTGACGTTTTAGTCTCTGTTGATGGTAAACGTATTAATAGCTTCGCAGAGTTAAGAGCTAAAATCGGTACTAGCCAAATTGGTAAAGAAATTACTATTGGCTTGATTCGCTCAGGTAAACCAATGGAAGTCAAAGTGGTTCTTGAGAACGATGAAGGCTCAACAACTAAAGCTGAAAAGTTGAGCGAATCCTTATTAGGTGCAACGATTTCTAATGCAACCGTTAGCAATACTAAAGGTGTACAAGTTGATAGCGTGGCACCAAAATCGCCAGCTGCCGCCATTGGCCTCGTAAAAGGCGATTTAATCTTTGGTGTTAATGACGCTCGAGTTGAGACTATTGAACAATTCCGTAAGATTATTGATGCTAAACCTCCTGTATTAGCAATGAAAGTATTACGTGACGGTGAAACCTTATATTTACTGATGAAAAATTAATTCATCAAAAACCATCTGAAAATCAACAAAACAGGTACAGTATCACTCTGCTGTACCTGTTTTTTTATGTTATGCTCTGAACATGTTTAAGCAATAACTAAATATTCTATATCCTATGGTGAAGAAGCTAACCTTATCTGTCATGCTTGGCCTGTTGACTGCATTGATTATTATCGTTGCGGTTCCTTCGTTGCGCCCTCAAGGTTTAGCCGACTTATTATATGGTAAAACAAATAGCGAGCCCATCAGTTATAATAAAGCAGTACGCCGTGCTGCGCCTGCAGTAGTCTATGTTTACAGTAGCTCAAAAGGTAGTTTTTCCCAGTCAGGGCGTGAATTAAAATCCCTCGGTTCGGGTGTGATCATGAGCCCAAATGGCTACATTATCACGAATAAACACGTCGTTGATAACCCAGACCAAATCTTAGTCGCTTTACAAGATGGTGCTATTTTTGATGCCTTACTGGTTGGCTCGGATCCATTGACTGATCTCGCCGTATTGAAAATTGACGCTGATAACCTACCCGTTATTCCAATTAATACGCAACGGGTCACTCATGTTGGTGATGTCGTACTCGCTATTGGTAACCCATATAACATAGGCCAAACCGTTACTCAGGGGATTATCAGTGCAACGGGTCGCGTAGGGTTAAGCTCTACCCGTCGGCAAAATTTCCTGCAAACCGATGCCTCAATCAACTCGGGTAACTCTGGCGGGGCATTAATTAATACCGAGGGGGAGTTAGTTGGCATTAACACACTTTCTTTCACAGCAGGCCAAGGCATTAGTTCTGAGGGGTTAAGCTTTGCCATTCCAACCGCCCTTGCCACTAAAATCATGGATAAGCTAATCCGTGATGGCCGAGTGATCCGTGGTTATATTGGTATTACGGCGCGTGAACTGCCTCAAATTAGGTCAAATAACAATAATATTAACCAAATACAAGGCTTGCGGGTTTTCCAAGTTGCCCCAAATGGGCCAGCAGCTAAAGCGGGCATACTACAAGGGGATATTATTTTATCGGTTGATGGCAAACCTGCTATTTCAGCCGCAGAAACCATGGATTTAGTCGCAGAAATCCGCCCTGGAAGCAAGACCGCAGTGCAAATCTTACGAGATGGCGAAATTAAAAATATTGATGTGATTATTGAAGAAATTCCTGATGAGCAGGCAGGATAATCATTGATAAATACTCTTTCGTAAAAAAAGGTTGCTCGATATCGAACAACCTTTTTTGATTCGCTGAATGGAGGAGCCCCATTCACCCTACCAATGCATTAATCATCTGAATGTACGCGCTGAATATCAGCACCTAAACCACGTAGCTTATCTTCGATGTGCTCATAACCACGGTCAATATGATAAATACGGTCAACTGTCGTTGTCCCTTCAGCAATGCAGCCCGCAATAACTAAACTTGCAGATGCTCGTAAATCTGTTGCCATTACCTGCGCACTAGTTAATTTTTCAACACCGTGACATAACACAGTATTGCTTTCAATTTCAGCATGAGCTCCCATACGGATCAGCTCTGGGATATGCATAAAACGATTCTCAAAAATCGTTTCAGTGATCATCCCCGCCCCATCAGCAACAAGATTAAGTAAGCTAAACTGTGCTTGCATATCAGTTGGGAACCCTGGGTGTGGTGCTGTACGTAATGTCACCGCTTTTGGACGCTTGCCTTCCATATCTAGGCTAATCCAGTCACCACCGATTTCAATTTTAGCCCCAGCTTCACGCAATTTAGCTAGCACCGCATCCAGTGTATCTGGGCGAGCATTACGGCAGATGACTTTACCGCGTGAAACCGCAGCAGCAATCAAGAATGTTCCCGTTTCAATACGGTCAGGCAGTACTTTATAAACTCCACCACCTAAACGTTCAACACCTTCAATTACAATGCGGTCAGTCCCTGCCCCAGTAATTTTTGCACCTAGGGTATTTAGGAAGTTAGCGGTATCTTCAATTTCAGGTTCACGTGCCGCATTTTCAATTATTGTGGTTCCTTCAGCTAAGGTTGCCGCTGTCATAATAGAGACTGTCGCCCCCACACTGACTTTATCCATCACAATGCAAGCACCTTTTAAGCGACCATCAACCGTTGCTTTCACATAACCATCTTCTAAAGCAATCTTTGCGCCTAATTGCTCTAAACCAGAAATATGTAAATCAACAGGGCGAGCACCGATAGCACAACCACCTGGTAAAGAGACTTCACCATGACCAAAACGGGCAACCAATGGCGCTAAAGCCCAAATGGATGCACGCATGGTTTTAACGAGGTCATAAGGCGCGCAGTATGTCGTTACCGTGCTTGCATCGACATATACTGAGCCATTGCGTTTTACTTTAGTACCAAGTTGATTTAATAATTTAATCGTTGTGTCAATATCCCTCAAATGAGGGACATTCTGTATTTCTACTGGCTCTTCAGCCAACAGAGCAGCGAACAGAATTGGTAATGCCGCATTTTTTGCGCCAGATATCGTGACCTCACCCTCTAAGCGGGTTGGTCCTTTAACTAAAAACTTATCCATTCAAGTATTCTCGTATGTCGAATTTTACAGTCTGTTCGCTTAGGCTTTGAAATCAAAGGCCACTAAGTTTACGATCGCGCTCCCATTGCGCAGGGGTGTACGCTTTAATAGACAAAGCATGAATGCGGTTATCCGCAATATACTCCATTAAAGGTGCATAAATTGCTTGCTGTTGCTTAACACGGCTCATGCCGTCAAACATGTCACCGACAGCAATAACCTGAAAGTGGCTACCATCACCAGTAACAATAGCCTCATTCAGAGACAATTTTTCCATCAATACTTGCTTAATTTCGTTGGTATCCATAATGACTCAATTTATTAATTATTTGTGATTTATAATTTTACTCTAAATAGTGCAAATTGCATGCGTTGCATACAGAAACATCGCAATAAGAACAGCCAGAGCTTAATCCTCTATCCTAAAGGATTAGGCTTAACACTTAAACCAAAGAAAACGCCTCTCGTGCCGAAAAGCACATAGAGGCGCTCATTTTTACATAACTTGACCCAATTTAGGATATTTAACCTAATTGAGAATAACCTCTTGAACCCCGTATAGCTCAATCAATGTCTTCAAGTTATCACTGACACCAGTAATATTCAGTGAACGGTTTTTAGCTTGGAATTCACCTTTTAAGCGAACGAGCATCGCCAACCCTGTTGAGTCCACATGTTTAAGACCAGAAACATCTATACTTTCAGTATGTTCTAGCGATGACTCTTTTCTATTCCAAAACGACATAAGCGAATCACGGTCTAATGTCCCGTTGAAATATAGCGTTGTTTCAATGAGTTCCCATGCTAACAACTGACTCATATTACTTATTCTCTTCTAAAGTAATAGGTGCTTTTGCACTGATTTCTAACTGTTTTGTTAAGCCATCAACACCTTGCTTACGTAAAATATCACCCCATTCATTTTGCTTAGTTGTGATCATACTCACACCTTCTGCAATCATGTCGTAAGCTTGCCAGTAGCCAGTTTTACTATTTTTACGCCATTGGAAATCTAAACGTACGGGAGGGCGGCCGTTGGTATCAACAATAGTCACACGAATAGCAACAATGTTTTTATCTCCCAACGGTTGCTCTGGTGCTATTTGATACGTTTGACCATGGTACATGGCCAATGCTTGACCATAAACTTGCTCAAGGTAATCTTCAAACGCTTTGAAATAAGCCTCACGCTGTACTGGAGTTGCCCCTTTATAATAGGTTCCTAACACCAAAGCCCCTGCATATTTAACTTGTACATAAGGTAATAATTCCTCACGAACAATTGTTCTAAGGTACTCAGGGTCTTGCTTAATTTTAGGTTGCTCTGATTTCAAGCGGTTAAACGTTTTCGCCGCCGCTTCATCCATTAATTTATAAGGGTTGGTTTGGTCTACTGCCATGGCAAATGGCGCAATTGCCAACATAGCAACCATCATTAAACGTTTAAACATAATTCATTCCTTTATTCTTCAAAGGGAGCATCAAATTACTGTGCAGTTGACTCTGGCTCTGCACCTTGGCTATCACCACTTTTATATAAAAACTGGCCAATTAAGTCTTCTAATACCATAGCTGGCTTAGTATCTTCAAGACGCCCGCCATTTTTTAAGATTGCTATACCTAATTCTTCATCATCTGGGCCGATATTCATTGCAATATACTGTTCACCCAACAAACCTGACGTGCGAATTGACAGCGAGCTTGAATCAGGAATATTGTCGTATTCGCTCAATAAATCAATTTTAACTTCAGGAACATAATTCTTTTTATCTAGTGTGATACTGGCAACTCGGCCAACCACCACACCACCAACTTTAATTGGTGAGCCTTCTTTTAAGCCACCAATATTTTCAAAAGAGGCTGAGATTTGATAGGTGGATTGGCTTCCTATCGATTTTAAATCAGCGACTTTTAAACATAAAAAGATAATTGCGGCAATCGCCAGCAACATAAAACAACCAACCCATATTTCACTTTTTTTACTTTGCATGACTTAGTTCCCAAACATCAGTGCGGTAAGTACGAAATCCAGTCCTAAAACAGACAATGACGCATGCACAACTGTTCTTGTTGTAGCTTGGCTTATCCCCTCCGAAGTTGGGATGGCATCATAGCCATTAAATAATGCGATCCAAGTCACTGTGATAGCAAAGACTAAGCTTTTAATCACACAGTTGACTAAATCTAGCCGCCAATCGACGGAAGATTGCATTGAAGCCCAGAAAAAGCCCTCATCAATCCCCTTCCAGTCAACCCCAACTAGTGCGCCACCTAAAATACCGACAGCAACAAAAATAAGAGATAACAACGGCATACTAATAAAACCAGCCCAAAACCGTGGGGCTATCACACGCCTAAGCGGGTCCACTGCCATCATTTCAAGGCTAGAAATTTGTTCAGTCGCTTTCATTAAGCCAATTTCAGCTGTTAATGCAGAACCCGCTCGTCCAGCAAACAACAAGGCGGTCACAACAGGGCCTAATTCACGTAATAGTGAAAGTGCCACCATCATACCTAAGCTAGCTTCAGCACTAAACGTAGTGAGAACCAAATAACCTTGTAACCCTAAAACCATCCCAATAAATAACCCTGAGACAGCGATGATCAGCAATGACTGCACACCAATGGCGTACAATTGCTTCATCAATAATGGCCATTGTTTACGAAACTCTGGTTTGCCGAGTAAGGCGCGAAACAGCATGTAACCTGCTCGACCAAACGCGGAAAATATATCAATCCATCGGCGTCCGAAGGCTGCTATCGCCTTTATTATCATCTTATTTTACCCTAATAAATCAGCTAGATAATCATTGGCGGGAAAACGGAATGGAACAGGCCCATCCGCAATACCATCAAGAAATTGTCGCACACGAGGGTCTTGGTTTTCACGTAATTCCTCGCCTGTTCCCTGAGCAATGACGTGCTGCTGTGCAACAATATAAGCATTATCTGCGATGCTCAATACTTCTGGAACATCATGGGAAACCACGACACAGGTCACACCCAGTGCTTGATTAAGCTCATCAATCAATTTAACCAAAACCCCCATAGTAATCGGGTCTTGACCGACAAAAGGTTCATCAAACATGATTAAATCTGGGTCAAGTGCGATAGCACGCGCTAATGCAGCACGCCGTGCCATACCACCTGACAATTCGGATGGCATTAATTTTGCGGCGCCACGTAAACCAACCGCCTCTAATTTCATCATTACCGTAGTGTGAATCAGCGATTCTGGCAGATTCGTATGCTCACGTAGAGGGAAAGCCACATTATTGAATACGTTCATATCCGTAAATAGCGCCCCTGATTGAAACAGCATGCTCATCTTTTTACGGGACTGATATAGCTTTGAGCGTGACAGTGTTGGAATATTGTCACCATCAAACCAAATTTCACCTTCGTTTGGCCGTAATTGGCCTCCAATCAAGCGCAGTAATGTGGTTTTACCAATCCCTGACGGCCCCATAATTGCCGTAATTTTCCCACGAGGAACGGTCAGATTAATATTCTCAAATATTTTCCGATTTCCTCGAGTAAAGGACATGTTCCGTACTTCAATTAAGTTGTCTGTCTGTGCTTGCATGTTAAATAACTCGTTATACACCACGCGTAAATGTTTTTATCCGTTCAGATGTTACCGAAAGATAAACTGAAAATCGTCAAATATCACAACAAAATAGAATTTATAGTATTATAGCGTCGAAAATATGACTTTTAGAATTACAACTCTGTTTTTATCAAAAGGAAACAGAGAAAAAACAATATAATTTATTTATAGTCAGCAAAAACTATCACTATTAACAGCAGATAGCTCTTAGAATGTTGTGATTACCTAACTTGAGGATACGCGAATTTGCATATCTGTTTTTGGTTCAAGATGCTAATAAAACCATCTTGTACGTATTAAATTCTACATCGAAGCACCCTAAAATACTCATTAAGTATAAAACTAACATTAAAAAGTGCTTAACTGACAAAATACTTACTGATACTAAGTATTCGTTATACAATTTGATTTCGCTAATCCGATTAACTTAAAAGCTACGCATGGAACTAGAAATGTCAAACTTCGATTTTCAGAAAGTAGGTAAAGAAGTTCTCCATATCGAACACGAAGGTTTAAAAAACCTAGAACAATATATCAATACTGACTTTGACAACGCTTGCCAGCTTATTTTTAACTGTGAAGGCAAAGTCGTCGTAATGGGAATGGGGAAATCGGGGCATATTGGCCGTAAAATTGCCGCTACACTAGCAAGTACAGGAACGCCATCATTTTTTGTTCACCCAGGGGAAGCTAGCCACGGTGACCTTGGGATGATTACTCATAAAGATGTTGTGTTAGCTATTTCAAATTCTGGCGAGTCAGGGGAAATTTTAGCCTTACTTCCTGTTTTAAAAAGAATTAAAGTGCCTTTAATCTGTATGACTAACAACCCTGAAAGTAATATGGGAAAATATGCAGATGTCCACTTGTGTATCAAAGTACCTCAAGAAGCCTGTCCTTTGGGGCTAGCACCGACCACGAGTACAACAGCGACACTTGTAATGGGAGATGCATTAGCTATTGCCTTATTAACTGCACGCGGGTTCACGGCGAATGATTTTGCGCTTTCGCATCCAGGTGGCGCACTTGGGCGCAAACTTTTACTCCTCGTTCGTGATTTAATGAATACGGGTGATGAAATCCCCCATATTCCTAAAAGCGCGTCTTTACGTGAGGCTTTAGTGGAAATCACCCGTAAAAAACTGGGGATGACAGTCATTTGTGATGATGACATGAATATTGAAGGTATTTTCACTGATGGGGATTTACGCCGTATCTTTGATATGGGAATCGACCTAAATAACGCTAAGATTGCTGATTTAATGACCCCCGGTGGAATTCGGGTATCACCAACAATGTTAGCGGTTGAAGCACTAAATTTAATGCAATCTCGGCACGTGACTTCGTTATTAGTCGCAAATGATAATAAATTAGTCGGTGTGCTACATATGCATGATCTGCTACAAGCCGGTGTTGTATAACATAAGGAAATACCATGACGTCTACCTTTTTGGAAACCTGCTATGGCCCTGTTGCCAATACTGTTTTAAATAAAGCAGAAAAAATCAAATTACTGATCTGTGATGTTGATGGTGTCATGTCAGATGGCTTGGTCTATATGGGGAATAATGGCGAGGAACTCAAAGCTTTTAATGTCCGTGACGGCTATGGGATACGCTGCTTATTAACTTCCGGTATTGAAGTCGCCATCATAACAGGAAGAAAAGCGAAACTTCTTGAAGATAGGGCTCAAACATTAGGCATTACATATCTTTACCAAGGTCAAAGCGATAAGCTTTTGGCGTATTACGAACTGTTAGATACACTACAATTATCAGCTGAAGAAATAGCTTATATTGGAGACGATCTGATTGACTGGCCTGTTATGGCCAAAGTAGGC
The DNA here is from genome assembly GCF_033681625.1 of Providencia sp. PROV109. Classification (NCBI taxonomy): domain Bacteria; kingdom Pseudomonadati; phylum Pseudomonadota; class Gammaproteobacteria; order Enterobacterales; family Morganellaceae; genus Providencia; species Providencia sp. PROV109. The sequence goes on along the minus strand of NZ_CP096320.1, from coordinate 1,103,109 downwards.
TTATCCGTCGCCGTCGCTGATGCCCATCCTTTGTTATTACCGAGAGCTGATTACGTGACTCGTATTGGTGGGGGAAAAGGTGCAGTCCGCGAACTTTGTGACCTTATTTTGCTTTCTCAAGACAAACTGGAAGAAGCAAAAGGTTTATCAATATAACGAATAGATTGAATTCATGAGCAATGCGAAGAAGTGGTTAATTGTTATTTTATCCTTAGTAGTATTAGGCCTTATCGGCTGGAATTTAGCGGGTAATGATTCCGACAGTGCAGAGGATAAAGTAATTAATGATGGGCAACCTAATTATCAAACTGATGATTCAGTGACTTTTGTCTATAATCCAACGGGTAATTTAGCGTATAAACTCGTTTCAGAGAAAATAGATAATTATACTGAAGGAAAAATCACGTGGTTTTCGAAACCAGTTCTAACCACTTATAACGAAGCTGGCGAGCCAACCTGGACGGTTAAGGCTTTCAAAGCACGGTTAACGAACGATAGAATTCTCTATTTATATAGCGATGTTCAGGTTGATAGCTTAACCAAAGAGTCGCAGATCCAACGAATTACAACTGAGAGTGCAGTTGTCAATTTGACAACACAAGACGTTTCATCTGATGATAAAGTGACCATTATTGGACATGGTCTCAATTCTACCGGTATGAAAATGAAGGGAAACCTTCGTACAAAAACTGCTGAATTAATCGAAGATGTAAAAACTCATTATGTGTTACAACCAGAAGAGCATTAAAATGAATCAAGTAACTAAGAAACGTTTTATTCAAGGAGCTGTTGCCAGTGCAATTTTGGCTCTTAGCCTACCTGCGATGGCATTAAAAAGTGATACGCAGCAGCCAATGACGATTAATTCGGTCAAACAATCTCTTGATTTAGAAAAAAACGTCACCACCTTTACTGATGATGTTGTTATTAAACAAGGTTCTATTGATATCAGAGCCAATAAAGTGGTTGTAACACGTCCAAGTAGTGACTCGGATAAAATTGTGATTGAGGCCTTTGGGACCCCGGTTACCTTTTACCAATTACAGGATGATGGTAAACCGATTAAAGGCCATGCCAGCAAAGCCCGTTATGAGGTTGATAAACAACTCGTCACATTAACAGGTAATGCCTATCTTGAGCAGTTAGACAGCAACATTCAGGGTGACAAAATTACCTATTTAGTTCCAACGCAACAAATGGAAGCGTTTAGTGATAAAGGTAAACGCGTCACCACCGTGATACTGCCGGCACAATTGCAAGAAAAAGGCCCTGCGGCAAATAAAAATTCATCAGCAAGTAAGAGTAAATAACTGTTATGGCGACACTAACCGCTGAAAATCTAGCTAAAGCCTATAAAAAACGTAAAGTCGTTGAAGATGTCAGCTTGGAAGTTAAATCAGGTGAAATCGTTGGCTTATTGGGGCCAAATGGTGCCGGTAAAACAACGACCTTTTATATGGTGGTGGGTATTGTTCAGCGGGACGCTGGCAAAATTATGATTGATGGTGAAGATATCAGCCTTCTACCGCTGCATGAACGTGCGCGCCGCGGAATTGGCTATCTTCCTCAAGAAGCCTCAATTTTTCGCCGCCTCAGTGTTTATGATAACTTAATGGCTGTGTTAGAAATTCGCGAAGATTTGAGTTCCCAACAACGTAAAGAACGTGCTGAAGAACTGATGGAAGAATTTAGTATTACTCATCTTCGCGACAGCATGGGGCAGTCGCTATCTGGTGGGGAACGCCGTCGTGTTGAAATTGCTCGTGCACTTGCTGCTAACCCAAAATTTATTTTATTAGACGAACCTTTTGCGGGTGTTGACCCTATTTCCGTCTTAGATATCAAAAAAATTATTCAGCACTTAAGGGATTACGGCCTCGGTGTGTTAATCACCGACCATAACGTGCGTGAAACCTTAGATGTGTGTGAAAGAGCCTATATTGTCAGCCAAGGGCACTTAATTGCTCATGGGTCACCAACCATGATCTTAGAGAACGAGCAAGTAAAACGTGTATACTTGGGTGAAGGTTTCCGGTTATAAATTATCGTGTTGTCATTTTTTTAGGGAGATTAAAGCAGATTCATGAAGCAAAGTTTGCAGCTTAGAGTCAGTCAACAACTTGCAATGACCCCTCAATTGCAGCAAGCTATCCGCTTGTTGCAGCTGTCTACACTTGAGCTTCAGCAAGAAATTCAACTCGCCTTGGAAACAAACCCACTGCTTGAGCAAGAAGAATTAAATCCCGAGACTGAATCTATTGACTCCCTGAATGAAAATGCGGATACCAGTGAGCTTGATACCAAAGATGCGCTCGAAAACCATGATATGCCGGATGAGCTCCCTTTAGATACTAATTGGGATGAAATATATACGGCAGGAACGCCGTCAGGCACCAGTAATGATTATAATTTTGATGAACTCCCTGTTTATCAAGGTGAAACTACGCAAACATTACAAGATTACCTGACGTGGCAAGCTGAACTGACCCCTTTTACTGACACGGACAGAGCAATAGCTACAGCTATTATTGATTCAATAGATGATTCCGGTTACCTGACAACAGCCATTTCTGATATACATGAAGGGATTGATAACCCAGAGATTAGTATTGAAGAAGTCATTGCTGTCCTAAAACGTATTCAGCATTTCGACCCATTGGGTGTCGCAGCACAAGACTTAAAAGAGTGTTTATTAATCCAATTGTCACTCTACCCTAAGGAAACTGATGGGCTACAAGATGCAAAGCTCATTATCAGTAATCATATTGATTTATTGGCTAACCGTGACTTTCGTCAGTTAGGGAAATTAACTCGTTTAAAAGAAGATGCCCTAAAAACTGCGATAGACTTAATTTTAACGCTGAATCCAAAACCAGGCCAATCCATCAATACTGGGGAGTCGGAATACGTTATTCCAGATGTTTTAGTGAAAAAAATCGCAGGGCACTGGCAAGTTGAATTAAATACAGATAGCATCCCTAAACTAAGTATTAATAACCATTATGCTTCGATGCTAAACAATTCAGCAAATGAAGATGATTCTCAATATATTCGTAGTCATCTACAAGATGCAAAATGGCTGATTAAAAGCCTTGAGAGCCGCCATGAGACACTATTAAAAGTCGCGACTTGTATTGTAGAACAGCAACAAGAATTCTTTGAGCTGGGTGAGGAACACATGAAACCGATGATACTGGCCGATATCGCCTATCAAGTGGACATGCATGAATCAACTATCTCACGAGTGACAACTCAAAAGTTTCTCCATAGCCCACGAGGCATTTTTGAGTTGAAATATTTTTTCTCCAGCCATGTCAATACGGACACAGGTGGCGAAGCCTCCTCAACCGCAATTCGAGCATTGGTGAAAAAACTGGTTGCTGCTGAAAACCCAGCAAAACCATTGAGTGACAGTAAATTGACGAGTATGCTTGCAGAACAAGGCATTCAAGTCGCTCGCAGAACTGTTGCTAAGTATCGAGAATCGTTATCCATTCCGCCCTCTAACCAGCGTAAACAACTGGTTTAATTGATAAAATAAGGAAGATTGTATGGAATTTCAGATTACTGGACACAATATTGAAGTTACTCCTGCATTGCGCGAGACTGTTGAGAAAAAACTCAAAAAATTGGAGCAATTGTTTGATCGCATTAACGGTATCCAAGTTGTCTTGAAAGTTGAAAAAGTTCAGCAAATTGCTGAAGCAACCGTGCAAGTTAATGGAGCGGATCTCCACGCATCAGCGGAAGAAAATGATATGTACGCTGCTATAGATATACTCGTAGACAAGCTGTCGCGCCAATTAACCAAACATAAAGAAAAACTGAGACAACATTAATGCATTGATGCGGCTTATTAATTAGCCGAATAATGTTTCAAACCAGATGGTGGGATACACCATCTGGTTTTGTAGTCCTAAGTGAACAATAAAATGAATAGTGATATAGAAATCCAGTTAAACGTTGTTTTATCATCAGCCTGTACACGTAATAATATTGTGTGCACGAGTAAAAAAAGAGCTTTAGAAATTATTAGTGAGCTGGCTGCCGTTGAATTGGAATTACCTGAAAATACGGTATTTGAAGCGTTATTAACCAGAGAAAAAGTTGGCACAACAGGTATTGGTGGTGGTATTGCCATTCCTCATGGAAAGCTGAATGAAGGTGAAAGTAGCCGTGCTGTCGGCGTCTTTTTACATCTAGAGGAACCCATTGCTTTTGATGCAATTGATAATCAACCTGTTGACTTGCTTTTCGCCTTACTTGTGCCATCTGACCAATGTAAAACGCACCTGCATACGTTGTCGCTTATCGCCAAAAAACTAGCCGATAAAACGCTCTGTAAACGCCTACGCAGTGCACAAAGTGATGAAGAGCTATACAGCATAATTACAGAGTAAGTGATAAATTATGTATCTTGCCATATGCAAATGATATTGTTATGGTTTCTAAATAATATTAATTGGCAAGTACTGCTTTTCAAGAAACTCATTATTAGGAAACAAAAGGGAGCAAGCTCATGGTGCTGATGATAGTCAGCGGCCGTTCCGGTTCGGGGAAATCCGTTGCCTTACGTGCGCTGGAAGATATGGGTTTCTATTGCGTAGATAACCTACCGGTTGTATTACTACCGGAGTTAGCGAATTCACTGGCTGATCGTAACATTTCAGCAGCGGTTAGTATCGACGTGCGTAATATGCCCGATAATCCAGAGATTTTCGAAGAAGCGATTGATAAATTGCCTTCAACCTTCTCTCCTCAATTGTTGTTTCTAGATGCTGACCGCAACACGCTTATTCGCCGTTACAGTGACACTCGTCGGTTGCACCCACTTTCAAGTAAAAATCTTTCACTTGAGAGCGCAATAGATGAAGAAAATGAGTTACTTGAGCCTTTACGCTCTCGTGCTGATTTAGTCATCGATACTTCTGAAATGTCCGTTCATGAATTAGCTGAAATGCTAAGAACACGTTTGATGGGCAAGCGTGAGCGTGAACTGACAATGGTGTTTGAATCCTTTGGTTTCAAACATGGTATTCCTATTGATGCCGATTATGTATTCGATGTACGGTTTTTACCCAACCCACACTGGGACCCGAAATTGCGCCCGATGACAGGCCTTGACCGGCCAGTCGCTGCATTCTTGGATAGGCATACTGAAGTCCATAACTTCATCTATCAAACTCGTAGCTATTTAGAATTATGGCTGCCGATGTTAGAAACCAATAACCGTAGCTACTTAACTGTTGCAATTGGCTGTACGGGAGGTAAACACCGTTCCGTGTATGTCGCAGAGCAACTTGCCGACTATTTCCGTTCCCGTGGTAAAAACGTGCAGTCACGCCACAGAACATTGGAAAAGCGCAAATAACAGCAATGACAGTAAAAGCCACAATAACGCTCAAAAATCGGCTTGGAATGCATGCAAGGCCTGCTATGTTACTCTATGATTTAGTTAAACAATTTAACTCAAGAGTTATTTTGCGTAATAATAATCAAATTGAGGCTGAGGCCGATAGCGTTATTGCGATGTTGATGTTAGACTCAGAACAAGGCAGTAAGATTGATATCGAAGTTAGCGGCCCAGATGAAAACCAGGCCTTGTCCGCAATTATCAACCTATTCGAAAACAGGTTTGATGAAGAATAGCTGATATCGCTGATGAAAAGCAGCTGAGTTTCAAGCTAGCTACTGATAATATCAATCAGTAGATTTTTATCTAGGCAGGCTTAGAGATCGTGATCATGATCTCTTCCCTTTAAAGCGTATAGCGCCTAATATTTTAAACAAACTTATTTCTAGCGACACCCCCTACCTTATGGGTGGGGGGTGTTTGCTTTGTATGTCTCTATTGGAGTGTGGTATGACAAAGCCAACAATTATTATCAATGATTTAGATGCTGAACGTTTAGATGCACTGATGGAACAGCCGGCTTATGCGGGCACACCAGTTGCCGAAGCGCTCAATGATGAACTTGACCGTGCAGATATCTTAAGCCCGCAAGAGATCCCTGCGGATGTGGTCACGATGAACAGTACCGTTCGCTTTTTGGATTTAATCAGCAACGAAGAACGCACACGCACCTTAGTTTACCCTGCGTCCCTGAAAGATAGTGCAGAGCAGCTGTCTGTTATGGCACCGATTGGGGCAGCTTTGTTGGGATTGCATGTAAACGATGAAATCAGCTGGGAACTGCCAAACGGTGTTCAAACGCGTGTTCGCGTACTGGAAATCGTTTATCAGCCAGAAGCGGCTGGTGAGTTCCACCGTTAATCATGATAACGGCTGAATTAAGGAAGGCTTAGCGAAAAAAGTTTTATTTAAAAAACTCAGGTAAGTCCTCTGACATATTCAGGCACTCAATTGAGTGCCTTTTTTGTTGCCTTTAAATGGGCAGAGTAGAAACCTACTCCCCGGCAATACTCATTTCTGGGATCAGTACCGAACCACACTGAATATTACTGCGAGTTTCAATATCATCAGCGATAGTAACCATATTCGCCCACATCTCTTTTAGGTTACCAGCAATGCTAATCTCACTCACAGGATACTGAATTTCACCGTTTTCGACCCAAAAACCTGAAGCCCCACGAGAGTAATCACCAGTGATACCACTAACCCCTTGTCCCATTAATTCAGTAACGACTAGCCCTGTTCCCATTTGTTTCAGCAATGCTTCGAATGAAAGCCCTTGCCCTGCAATACGCCAGTTATGGATGCCTCCAGCATGCCCAGTACTTTGTAAACCCAATTTTCTTGCAGAATAGCTGGTCATTAACCACGTTTGCAAAACGCCATTTTCGACAATATTGCGCTCACAAGTGCGTACGCCTTCGCTATCAAAAGGTGATGACGCCAACCCGCCCATTAAATGGGGTTGCTCATTGATAGTTAGCCAGCTTGGTAAAATTTGCTTTCCTAAGCTATCGAGTAAGAAAGAAGATTTACGGTAAATACTGCTGCCACTAATGGCACCAACTAAGTGACCAAATAGGCCTGTTGCCACTTCTGCAGCAAAAATAACAGGGGCTTTCATTGTCGGTAATTTACGTGGCGATAAACGAGACAAAGTACGACGAGCACACTCCTGCCCAACCCACTCAGGCGACTGTAATGCCCCTAAGCTACGGCCAATCGTATAAGCGTAATCACGCTCCATTTCACCATTTTGCTCAGCAATCACACAACTTGACATCGAATAGCGGCTTGAACAATAGCTTTGCAGCATGCCATGGGAGTTACCAAATACACGAACCCCGTAGTGCCCATTAAAGCTACCGCCTTCCGTATTCACAATGCGGGAGTCTGCATTTAATGCTGACATTTCCGCAATCGACGCTAAGCGGATCGCCTCTTCAGGAGAAAGTTCGCTCGCTTGAAACAAATTGAGGTCTGGTGCTTCAAAAGCCAGCAAAGATTTGTCTGCCGGCCCTGCACACGGGTCTTCTGAGGTATAGTTAGCAATATCAATTGCCGCCTGAACAGTCCGTTCAATAGCTTCAGGGCTTAAATCTGTTGAAGACGCACTGCCTTTACGTTGTTGATAATAAACAGTGATCCCTAGCGCTCCATCACTGTTAAACTCAACATTTTCGACTTCCCCTTGGCGGGTACTTACACTAATCCCAGTGCTTTTGTTTACTGCGACTTCCGCAGCATCACAACGTGTTTTAGCAAATTCTAATGCGTGCGCGACGGCTTCTTCGAGTTTTTTACGTTGTTCGGTGACTTGTTCAGTTACACTCATGCTTTAGTCCAATCAATAATGTGGGGGAAACGTGATTTTCTGCCCTAACAAGCAAATGCTAGGTAGTCATAGAGGGGTTTTCCCAGTTACAATATATAATAGATGAATGTTAACACTCACAACACAGTAAATCATATTAATTACGCGTAATTAAACCACTGTGTTCGGTAAAAAGGAAAATCGATATGGCCAAACAGCCTGATGACTGGCTGGATGATATCCCAGCGCCGCAAGACGAAGAAGACGAGGAAATCATTTGGGTCAGTAAAAGCGAAATTAAACGCGATGCTGAGATCCTCAAAAAGTTAGGGGCTGAGCTCGTTGATTTAAGTAAAAGTGAATTAGAACGCATCCCGTTAGATACTCAATTACTTGAAGCCATTGAACTTGCCCAAAAAATCAAACGTGAAGGCCGTCGCCGCCAATTGCAATTGATTGGTAAGTTATTACGTTCACGTGAGGTTGAGCCCATTACTGAGGCTCTGGACAAGCTTAAAAACCGCCACAACCAGCAAGTGGTAATTTTACATAAACTGGAAGACTTACGTACCCGTTTATTAGATGGCGGTGATGAAGTCATTGAAGACGTGGTTGCCCTGTTCCCACAAACAGACAGGCAACAACTGCGTGCATTAGTCCGTAATGCAAAAAAAGAGCGTGAAGGCAACAAACCGCCGAAAGCTTATCGCCAAATCTTTCAATATTTGAAAGATCTCTCTGAAATGGCTTAATGAATTATCCCCTATGCTACGGCTAGGGGATTTTTCTTTGTAAATTAAGCAATAATCTGAAAAAGCCAGAAGCGTGTTGATAGCGCTGCCGAAACAACCTATCATGCCATTGTTAGACATACTCTGACCCGTATTATCGCGGCTGCTGAACCCCGATAAATAATGAGGAAGATATGGATAATACCCGAAATAGAGCATGGCGCAGAGCCAAAGCTCGAATCAATAAATCCCGTGATCAACTAAATTCACGACTAGTTGACTGCTATACACCTGAAAAAAACTGGAAACAAATGTACGGCCGTAGCGAAAAAATGATCCGTGCAGCCCAATTAGGTATGGCATACCCGCAAGTAAGTAATATACAGCTTGCCCGTATTAGCCTTGAAGAGATACACAACAACTCGTGAATATTTTATTCATTTGCAGTAAAAACCAATGGCGTAGTCCAACCGCTGAACAGATCTGGCGCAACCATGAAAGTTGGGTCACCCGTTCAGCGGGAACGAGCCGCAATGCGAAGCGCCCTGTTAATGCGGATTTAATCCGCTGGGCAGATGTAATTTTTGTGATGGAGCAAAAACATAAAAACCGCTTAAAAGCAGATTTCCCCCGCCTTTTGGAATACAAACCGCTTCATGTTTTGGATATTCCTGATGATTACCCATATATGGACCCAGAGTTGATTGAAATACTCAAAACCAGTGTGCCTAGTATTCTTACCAACCATAACTAGCTAAAATGCGTTTTGATCGTATCAAGTAGTGTTTTGAACTCAGTATAGCCTTCTCTATCAAGGAAATGCCCAGCAGATTCCTCAATAATAACCTGTGTTTTTAAGGCCTCTGCCAATGCTTTCGAAGACCCCGGCGACACAATTTCATCATTGGTTGATATAATCGATATTCGATTATTTGCCACTTTTATGAGTTCGTCATAATTCAATGGTTCAACGGTGTGAGGCTGTAATTCAGGCAATGTAGGCTGTTCTTCGTCAAACCCTGATACCAATACATAACCTGCCACCGATTGCCCTGCATGTTGAAGAAACCGCAATGCAGTAACGCAACCTAAGCTATGGCCAATCAAAATCGTATTTTCATCAATATCAAAAGGTAAATGCTGCAAGCGCTGCTGCCACCTTTCAGGGTTGGGGGCTAAAGAGTCAGGCATGGTGGGGACGTTAACAAAAGCGCCTAAGGCTTCAAGCTCTGATTTCAACCATGGAAACCAATTTTTTTCAGGGGATGCCGTGTAACCATGAACAATAAGAAATTTTTTTTCTTTTAGTGGAAATGCAGTGCAAGTAACGTTATTCATCCTAAAGACCCCTATCAGCTCAGTTATCTTATTTAGACTTTACCATGAGTGATAGGAATATTAGTTAGAGCTTTTTGTTATATCTAAAGCAAAAATAAACTCTTCTTCCCACATGTCTTGTGCGTCATTCATCACATCAATAACATCTGCGAATTTTATACGCTGTTCCGCGCTCATATGTGAAAACGTGATGGTTACAGGTAACTCAATGCCTGCGGAAACCATGTCCCACAAAGCATCAAGATTATGACCAAACCAATCAGGAAGGGAAAATTGTTGAGCAAATTGGTCATAAAAATCATTCAATGAGTTTATTTGCCTAAAATCAAAGCTTACCTGTTTGCTCATCACGGTATTTCCTTTAATTGACTTGTGTAAAGCTCTTATAATGGTCATGAGTCACAAAAATCATCCCATCTGATGAGTATAGCAAACGGTCCGCCCCGCGATGACCACAGCGATAATTAATGTCTGCTTCAAACCATTGGCGTCCTTGTGCAATGGGTAAACTTTTCTCACGGTTAGAAAAACGGTCGCCGCCAATCGCTCTTCCAGGTAACACATCGCAAAGGTTACCTTTTTTCGCATCCCATCCGGCTTCACGGGCTTGTTTTTTCGTCATATAGAAAGCGGGAAGTTTTTGATATTTTTCCATAAAACTAACCACGTTATCTTGTGCAGTTAGCTTATCAATCGGTTGTGGTGTTTCTTTTGGCGTTATCGCTTCACGAGAAGGTGGATTGCTTTGATTAACGGATGGTTCAGATGGTGTTTTATCTCCACCATTAAAATACAGGCTAATCACAATCAAAATAGCCATCAATACGACAGGTAAAAAACGTTTATTCATAACACCTCAGTTGTTTTGTGCTTTGCAGGCACACAATCGCCCTAGTCACAACACCGACAAGAAGTTGTCACCAGGGCGAGCAGAGCCTAGTTTATATCGCCAAGAACGATTATGCGGTACCGCCAACAGTCAGTTTGTCCAGTTTTAATGTAGGTTGGCCTACACCAACAGGGACACTTTGGCCTTCTTTGCCACAAACACCAACGCCTTTATCTAGCGCTAAGTCATTACCAACCATTGAAATCTGCTGCATAGCTTCAACACCCGAGCCAATTAACGTCGCTCCCTTCACAGGAGAAGTAATCTTACCTTTTTCAATCAGGTAAGCTTCTGATGTTGAAAATACAAATTTACCTGAGGTGATATCTACCTGACCACCACCAAAGTTTGGTGCATAAATGCCTTTATCCACACTCGCAATAATTTCTTCTGGCGTTGATGTACCTGCTAACATGTAGGTATTGGTCATACGCGGCATAGGTAAGTGCGCATAAGATTCACGACGTGCATTACCTGTTGGAGCAACTCCCATCAGGCGTGCATTCAGTTTATCTTGAATATAATTACGTAAAATACCATTTTCTATTAGGACGTTATACTGCCCAGGTACCCCTTCGTCATCAATGGCGAGAGAGCCTCGACGGCCCGCTATCGTGCCATCATCCACCACAGTGCACAGAGGTGATGCCACTTGTTCGCCTATTTGACCTGAAAAAACAGAGGTGCCGCGACGGTTAAAGTCACCTTCTAAACCATGGCCTACCGCTTCATGCAATAGAACCCCTGGCCAACCAGCACCCAGCACAACCGGCATCATTCCAGCAGGCGCTGCGATCGCTGACAAATTCACCAGCGCCATACGCACCGCTTCACGTGCATATTGCTCAGCAACCACTTGCCCTTGGTGAATTTCCAAGAAATATTCGTAACCATAACGGCCACCACCGCCACTTGCACCGCGTTCGCGCTTACCGTCATGTTCCACCAGCACGCTGACTGACAAACGCACTAACGGACGAACATCTGCCGCCAAAGTGCCATCTGTTGCGGCGACTAGCACTTGCTCATAAACACCCGTTAAACTGGCATTGACCTCGATAACACGTGGGTCTTCTGCGCGTGCAACTTGGTCAACACGATGCAGTAAATCAATTTTTTGTTCCCGCGATAAGCTTTGTAGTGGGTCTGCTGCTGAATACAGTTTTTTATATTCAACATTAGTTAAAATTTGTGATTTACCAGAGCCTTGCTCATTCACAATACTGCGTGCTGCGGTCGCACTTTGTGTCAGCGCATGTAGCGAAATTTGGTCTGCGTAAGCAAAACCGGTTTTTTCACCACTGACTGCTCTCACACCAACACCTTGGTCGATATTGTAAGAGCCATCTTTGATGATCCTATCTTCAAGCACCCATGATTCATGGAAGCTCGATTGAAAGAACAGATCCGCATAATCCAGATGGCGCTCAGATAACAAACCTAAAATGTCATACAGATTTTCTTGCCCAAGGCGGTTGGCGGCCAGCAAATGTTCGCTGACAGAAACTAAACTCATATTCGTTACTCTTTGGTTTCTTTTTTAATCAAGGATGTCAATTGCGGTCTAAAGCGGTTATGTTTCACCACTTTGATTTGCTCTCGCATGACACTCAAGCTGTCCGTTTTAATATTCAGTACCGTAGACGCGACTGCATCCACGTTCTTTTTCATCACTTTACCCCACCCATCAACCGCAAGGCTGTGCCCCCATGTGCGACGTGTGCCGTGCACACCGACTTGAGCAGGCGCTAAAATATAGCATTGGTTTTCTATCGCACGGGCACGTAATAACGGCTCCCAATGTGCTTGCCCGGTGTAACGAGTAAATGCCGCTGGTACAGAGATAATTTCTGCGCCTTGTTCACGTAATGCTTGGAATAAACCAGGAAAACGTAAATCATAGCAAATTGTCATGCCAAGACGGCCAACTGGTGTATCAACGACAGTGATATGTTCACCGCGTTGATAAATCACAGACTCGTTATAAGTGCCTTGCTCGTCTTCGATATTGACATCAAACATATGAATTTTATCGTAGCGAGCTTTAATATTTCCTTCAGAATCAAATAATAAGCTACTACTCGTAATACGTTCAGGATCTTCACGGCTAATCATTGGCATTGAGCCAATTAAAATCCAAACATGATAACGTTTGGCCATTTCGCTGATCGCACTTTGCAAAGGGCCTTTTCCTTGCTCTTCCGCTTGTTTACGATAAGTCGCCGCATCCGCAAATAACAATGCATTTTCAGGGGTCAGTACTAATTCAACAGTCTCTGGTAACTGTTTGATCTGTTGTTCGATTTGCGCCAAATTGTGTTTAGTATTATTTCCGCTACATAACTGCAAAAGTGCAACGTTGCCATTTTTCATTACTCTTGAGTCTCCTTCAGTTGACGTAATACTTCATCAATTTTCGGCTCGTCCAAACTACCTGTTACTCGGTAACGAATAACGGAAACTTTACTCCATAGTGGACCGAGCACTTTCGTTGCCGCAAATACGGCAGCGCCTGCAAATGGGTTTACTACAAACGCGGTTGCTACTCCTACTGTAGCAGATATTTCCGGTGTAATGACGGCTTCAACATTAATTTGGCGTTTAACGAGGTCAATTTGACCATTAAAAGCGATATCTGCAACTAAACCATCAACATAGGTATTTTTCGAAACCAGTACACCATTTTTAATGGTCGCATCACCTTTAATGGAGTCAAAATCAAAGTCATCACTAAATGTATCGCTAAAATCAAATCGTAGTTTACGCAACAGGGCATCAAAACTGACTAGACGCAATATTTGCCCGGCACGACCACCGCCCATTTGTGCAATCGCTCCTTTGCCCAATTTTGCAGACATTTTACCATTTAAAGAGGCGATATCTGGTGACCAAGGCAAATTAGCCCAATTTAAATCAAATTCAATAGTATAAGGTGATTGGATAATGGGAACCAATATACCAAAATACGCCGCCGTTTCGTCAAAAGCTTCACCGGTTAATGAACCTGCAATTTGTGTTTTATTGCCTTTTTCGCTGTTCCAAATAGCATCTAACTTTAATTTCGTGACGCTGTTATCTAGCGTGCCATCTGTCAGTTGCAATAAAGTGCCTTTAGGTTGGATATTAGCGCTAATTTCCCCTAATTTCTGCCCAGCGACCCAACACTCTTTACAGTGAAACTGGAACCGCGGCCATTGGCTAAAATCGATTTGTGTCGTAGCAAGGTCATTGATTTGAGTACTAGAGGATTCACTAGGGTTGTAATACAAATAATCAATGGCGACCTGCCAAGGCTGTGAAGCAAAGATTTGTAACGAACCTTTTAAGTTTTCACTATTGATACTGACTAATTGCTCAGCCCGTTGTAAGTCATAGGAAAAATTTACTGCATTCCATTGCTGCCCAGCGAGGTAAATTGATGGAATATTGACCTCAAGCATATCAGGTAAACCAATATTCATCCCTCCTTCGCGGCTATGGGATGACACTAACAACCCGGCTAATTTCTCCCAGTTCATATCGGTAATAGGTGGCAAATCAACAACAAAAGTTGCATTTTTAGGTAATTCAGGAATACCATCACGCCATTGAGCAACATGGGCTTTTAATAAGCTTAAAGGCTTACTACTCAGCCCCCATTGAGTATTAAAACCAATGCGCTTACCGATATCACCACCAACCACCAACTGTTCTGTTGTTCCTTTAGCCTGAACATTAATTTGCCCAAGTTCGGCTAATAGAGCGTTATCAATAGCGGGTAGCTGGCTTTTCAGTTGTTTTAGCCCTGCGCTAACGTCTATTTGTAAGCCAACAGGTTCTTTTGCTGTATTCGGAATAGTGATCGCAACTTGGCTTTTCCAGTTAGTGGTTCCTGACACCTTTTGCTTAATCTCAGCAGGCAACATTGCCAACTTATTCACCGCCCAGTTTCCGCTAACATTCACATCCACTAAATAATTTTTTGCTTGATCTGTAGTGGTGAAATCAACAGTAATGGGCTGTTCAAACCAATGGCCTTGCAAGTTTTCACCGCGTAAATCTCCATTGTTAAACTCAAAACTGCCCGTTAAAGCGGAAATAGTGCTATCAATTGGCTGAATGTATAAATCATTTTTATTGAGATTAACTTTCCCTTTGGCAAAAACATCTTTACCCGCCACCAATGGAATAGATAACCCTAATTGGCCATTAACAGTCCCCCCAATTTGTAACTCTTCAAGCGTATCGCCAATTGAGTGGTTCATCGGGGTATGCACAAAATATTGCTGGATTTGTTTTCCAGTTCCACTGATGTCTGCATTGATATACAGCATTTCTTTAGTGTAATCAGGGATGTTCGCATCAAGGTTGGTTGCTGTGGCATCCGCTAATTTCACGCTTGGCGCATGCATATATAACCCTGCACGCCTAAAGTCTAAGTTCATATCTAAGTTCAATAACGCAGGCCATTCACTGTCATATTCGAATGTTGCATCACGCAAAGGGACATAAACTTGGAATTGCCCATCATTGTTATCATAGGGGAAATGAGCAGGGTCGCCTTTATAGACTAAAGTCGCATTATCTACACTACCGGCAATAATCGCTTTCGTCAGGTAATCGGCCACATCTTGGCCCATTAATTTTTGAGGGAAATAACGCCATGCATCCCCTGCATCATCTAAACGGATTCCGGCAAGAATGGCGAGATCGGCATAATTTCCTTTTTTCGCTTTTGCGTAACGAAACTCACCATTTGCCCAAAGAGACTGAGCTTGTAGCTCTAATGATGGGCTCCACAACTTAAATTCACTGGCATTATTGACCCAATGGAACTGACCTGTTGCCGTTTTTATCGAGAAAGGCGCTTTAAATTCATCACGATAGTCAACTTCACTATCTTGTAAGCTAACGGTGGCGCTACCACTTTGCATCCCACCGATTAAAACACCTGAAAAGTGATTAACTGAAGGCAGCTCCTTCCATTTTTTCCAGCTAACATTTTGCCAGTCCATGTTGATTTGTACGTTTTCAGGCATATTTTGCGTGATATCAAGCGCAAATTCACTCACTACACCAGTTGGTTGGCGATGTTGCCAATCCTGTACCATTTCAGGCGTTAAAAAGGAAAAAGTGGGTAAAATTTCACTTAAACGTTCAAGTTCAATATCTTTTGCACGGATGCGCCAATGGTCATTATCTTGGTATTTTTTGCTGGCAGGCAAATACAATACAGAGGCGCTCCCTCGTGGCCAGATAAACTCATTGGTTTTCAAGGTATCAAGCTCAGGAATGTTAAATAACCACCCATTTCCCTGCCTTTTCATTCGCAAAAGCAAATCATTGACTTGCAAGTTTTGCGCTAATTCGCCGGTTCCCCAATTGGCTTCCCCTTGCCGTAATTGAATAAGGCCGCTATCAATCCGGTTATTTTTCAGTGTTACCCAAGAAGACAGGCTAAAATTTGCGTCCCGTAATGACGTGTTATCCCGTAGCCAGCGGCTAAGCCATGGCTGCATATCAATATTATCCGCTTGCAAATAAAAAATACCGTCGCTTAACACGCCATTTTTATCTGACACATCAAGCTTTACTTGCAGATAACCATGCTGCTTATTGATGGTTTCAAGACTAACAAAACCTTGAGCGCGATGCCTGTCGTTATCGTTGAGCCAAGAAAGTTCAGGCAAAATCAGCGTCGTTTTTTGTTCTGAAGGTGTGAGGAAGGTTAATTGGCTTTCTTTTAGTACAAAATGGTCAAATTGCCTTAAAAATAGCTCTTCAATACCATCTAAAGACTGCCCTTCCGAGGAATCGCCAAGGCTGAAAGGGACTTTGTGATCAACATTTAACTGGTAAAAGGTTAAGTCACGAAAACGCCAGCGCAGAGAAAATAACGAGCTCCAAATATCTAATTCAACCGTAATAGTATTCGCTGTAATATCGGTAGTTTTATTCTGTAAAACGACATCGGACAACGTCAGTACAGGGCCAAAAGATTGCCAAGCCCCTTCAATTTTACCAATTTGTACCGATACATCGGTCTTTTTTTCAACGTAATCGATCAGGTCTTGCCGATAGTTGTCGATATTTGGCAGAAGAAAACGCAGCCCTGACAGCACTAATGCGCACAGCAATAATATAACCGCAGTCGTCACCAGTGCTACACGTGGCAGTCGTCTCACTCAAATCTCCTTTTACATCATTACGACATCAAAACGTTCCTGACTGTAAAGAGGTTCAGTCTGAACTTTAACTTGCTTTCCAACAAAAATTTCAACTTCTGCAAGGGCGTGTGACTCATCCCCTTTAAGGACATCAACCACCGCTTGGGATGCATAAACTAAGAACCTATCTGCATCGATAGTACGGTGAACACGAACTATTTCACGTAAAATTTCATAACATACCGTTTCTACCGACTTAACGGTTCCGCGCCCTTGGCAAGTCGGGCAATCATCACATAATACGTGTTCTAAGCTTTCTCTTGTACGCTTACGCGTCATTTCGACTAAGCCCAGTTGCGAAAAACCATTAATGGTTGTTTTAACTTTATCTTTACTCAATGCCTGCTCTAATGACGCTAATACACGGCGGCGATGTTCCGGGTCAGCCATATCAATAAAATCAATAATAATAATGCCGCCTAAGTTGCGTAAACGCAGTTGCCTTGCTATCGCTTGGGTTGCTTCGATATTGGTATTAAAGATAGTTTCTTCAAGATTACGGTGCCCAACAAATGCGCCCGTATTAATATCAATGGTCGTCATGGCTTCAGTTTGGTCTATAATCAAATAACCACCTGATTTTAGCTCCACTTTTCGGTCCATTGCTCGCTGAATTTCGTTTTCAACGTCAAACAAGTCAAATATCGGCTGATTCCCTTGATAGAGTTCGAGCTTAGCTGTCATTTCTGGCACATACTCTTCGATAAATTCTTGTAATTGAGTATAGGTCAAACGAGAGTCAACACGAATGCGATCAAGGTGAGCGCCGGCAAAATCACGAATAATGCGGTAAGCAAGTGCTAATTCACCATAAATTTTAGTGCGAGTCACATTGCGTTTTTTTCGTTCAATCACTTTTGCCCACAGGCGTTTTAAGAATGCGGCATCCTGTTTAACTTCCTCTTCCCCGACCCCTTCTGCTGCCGTACGAATGATAAAGCCCCCATTTTCATCACAATACTGTGAAACACACTCTTTTAGGCGTTCTCTTTCATCTTCACTTTCAATACGTTGTGAAACTCCCACATGGGAAGCTCCTGGCATAAAGACCAAATAGCGAGAAGGGAGTGTAATATCCGTAGTTAGGCGAGCACCTTTGGTACCAAGGGGGTCTTTAACAACTTGGACGATTAAATCTTGTCCTTGCTTAACGAGCTCCGCAATATCCCTGACATGAAAGTTTTTTTGTTCATCACCCGCAATACATTCCGTATGAGGCATAATGTCAGAAGCATGCAAAAAAGCGGCTTTATCTAGACCAATATCAACAAAGGCCGCCTGCATTCCCGGTAAAACACGGCTCACACGGCCTTTGTAAATATTCCCTACTAGCCCTCTTTTTGCTTCTCGTTCAACATGAATTTCTTGTAATATCCCACCATCAATATAAGCAACGCGCGTTTCAGATGGCGTAATGTTTACTAATAGTTCCGCAGTCATGACTTCCCCTTACCATCACTTAACGCTAAAAATCGCTGAATTAGCTCGTCTGTTTCAACCAGTGGTAAACCAACAACCCCATGGTAGCTGCCATTAATTTTACGTATAAAACGCCCACCAATTCCTTGTATTCCATAAGCGCCTGCCTTATCCATTGGCTCACCAGATTGTATATAGTCCCGTATTTCGATTAAAGATAACTCGCGGAATGTCACATCTGTCACAATTAGTGACTGCATTGTCTGTTGACGGTTGGATAAGGCAATAGCCGTCATGACTTGATGGGTTTTTCCTGATAATGCACTTAGCATCTCTTCTGCGTGCTGATTATCTCGCGGTTTTTCTAAAATTTCCCCTGCGAGAACAACGATTGTATCTGCGCCCAAAACTGGTTGATTATCGGGTGCAATCGCAACACCAGCTAAAGATTTATCTCGTGCAAGACGTTGAACATAGTCTTGAGGCAACTCCCCCTCCTGCCACTGTTCTTCTACCTCTGGACGTAAAACCTCAAAGGTATAATTAAGTTGCTGAACAAGTTCACGTCGACGGGGTGAGCCGGACGCAAGATAAATTAAACACATAAACTGTATTCCCAGTCAGACCGACAACTAACACCCTAACATACTGAAAATTGCCGACGAATTTTACGTAAAAGCAAAAAGAGCCATGGCCATAGAATACCATTCACTAAGCTATTCCAAAATACTTGCGGGTGGAATAATACTTGTGATGATAGAAATTCAGCCCAAAAAACAGCAAGATCTTGAATGATAGTGAGTAACATAATCACCAGAGCTTGCTGCCACAACGCCATATTACGCAACAATTGGTGTTTATAAGAGACGAGATAGCAAATAATGCTAAAAGAAAGAGCATGCACTCCCAGTGCAGAGCCCTGAATGGAATCTACGATAATCCCTAAAATAAAACTCGTACCAACACTCACTCGGTGTGGTAATGCCATCACCCAATAAGTGAGAATCAACAGAAGCCATGATGGCCGGTAAAAACTGAGTTGTTCCGGCCAAGGCATGACTTGTAAAATCAACGCAATAAAAAACGATAACCAAATGATGGCACGGCCATTTCCGCGATACTCATCCATGCTAATTTACTCTCTTGCCCATAACCATACTGTGTTTCCTCTACTTATGGTTGTGACGTCGGAGCCATTGATGGTGGCAATGGAGGCCCCTGAATTTCATTCGGATTAGGTAACACTTGCGGCAATACTTTCATTAATCGTTCATTTGCTGCACGATAAACTTCCGAAGGCTGTAGTGGCGTTTTAGGGTCGCTATCATTTCCCCATAGTAGCAGAAGGTAGCGTAAACGCTGCAATTCGGCACTCGGCTTCGCGCTGATAATAGTATAAGCACGTTGTGTGTCGTGTTTTACGGCAGAGACCACCCCTACAGGATAACCTTCGGGGAAACGCCCTCCTAACCCTGACGTGACAAGGACATCACCAACACGAATATCGGTATTTTCAGGCAACGGTTCTAATTGGATATCATCAGCACATCCAGAGCCTGCAGCAATAACACGGACATCATTACGTAATACTTGTACTGGCAGTGCATGGGTAGTGTCGCAAATTAACAGAACACGGCTATTAAAGTTACTAACCCCAACCACTTGACCAACTACGCCTTTATCACTAATAACGGGCTGCCCTTCATAAACGCCTTCATTGCTGCCCTTGTCTATAACCACTTGGTCACGATATGGCGTATTCGCGCCTGAAATAACTTGAGTGACCATCATGTGTTCATCTTGACGAAGTGGCGAACCAAGTAACTCCCTTAACCGCGCATTTTCCTGCTTAAGTTGTTCTAAAAGCAAGTTGTCCGCTTTTTTCAGTAATAGCTCTTGGCGTAAGGCTTTATTTTCGAATTGCAATTGTTCTCTTGAAGAGAAGCTTTCGGAGATATTATCTAGAAATTGACGTGGGCCATTGGCTAAAAAATAGAATGGGCTAACCGCCGTGTCTAAGTAGTTACGGACTTTATTGAAAGGCTCAAAGCGATGGTCAATCACCACCAGTACAAGTGCAATGATTACCGCAATAAAAATGCGTAGCTGTAGGGATGGACCTCGCCTAAAAATTGGCTTCATGTGTGGCTAAGTTTCACTAATGTCAGAGGAACAAAAAATAGTCAAAACAGTTGGGGACAGCCCCAACTGTTTCTAAAAGGCCATTTAGTCTTCGCTAAACAGGTCGCCACCGTGCATATCAATCATTTCTAACGCTTTACCGCCACCACGAGCGACACAAGTTAGAGGATCTTCAGCAACGATAACTGGGATACCAGTTTCTTCCATCAATAAGCGATCTAAATTACGAAGAAGCGCGCCACCACCGGTTAAGACCATACCGCGCTCTGAGATATCTGAGGCCAGTTCAGGAGGACACTGTTCAAGTGCTAGCATGACTGCGCTGACAATTCCTGTAAGCGGTTCTTGCAATGCTTCTAAAATTTCATTGGAGTTCATCTTAAATCCGCGTGGCACACCTTCCGCAAGGTTACGACCGCGAACTTCAATCTCGTAAACTTCATCTGTTGGGAATGCAGAGCCAATTCCATGCTTGATGCGTTCTGCTGTCGCTTCACCTATCAGTGAGCCATAGTTACGACGTACATAGTTAATGATGGACTCATCGAAACGGTCACCACCAATGCGTACAGATGAAGAGTAAACAACGCCATTTAACGAAATAACAGCGACTTCTGTAGTACCACCACCAATATCAACAACCATTGAGCCTGTTGCTTCTGATACAGGTAACCCGGCACCAATTGCTGCGGCCATAGGTTCTTCAATTAAGAAGACTTCCCGTGCGCCCGCACTTAACGCTGACTCACGAATGGCTTTACGTTCAACTTGTGTTGCACCAACAGGGACACAAACAAGGACTCGCGGACTTGGGCGTAAAAAACTGTTGCTATGAACTTGTTTGATGAAGTGTTGCAACATTTTTTCAGTCAGGAAAAAGTCGGCGATAACACCGTCTTTCATTGGCCTGATTGCCGAAATATTACCTGGTGTACGTCCCAGCATCTGCTTCGCTTCACCACCGACAGCAGCAACGCTTTTTGGCGATCCAGAGCGGTCTTGACGAATAGCAACTACAGAGGGTTCATTTAATTTTACGCCTTGTCCTTTGACATAAATAAGGGTATTGGCCGTACCCAAGTCAATAGACAAGTCATTAGAAAACATGCCACGAAATTTTTTAAACATAACGAAAGAGTTATCCTGCAAGCTGGGGACGAATTTAAACCCGTCTACTCTACCAACCACTTGAAGCGGTCTCAAGGCGTTAATGAGCTGCTTCTAAAATATGGTTAATTCATCTATTTTTCACGTACCGTACTGTACATGCTTCTTATCTAAACGAAGCAGATAAAAACCCCAAAAACAGATATTAATTGTATTATTTACCTACAGGATAAAAACACACAAAAAAACACCTATTCTTTGGTTGTTATATACTCCATCTTTTTCTTCCCAGTGTGACAAGTTATTATGGCAACAAGTTCAAATATTATTTAGTTCTTTTTATTATTGCTACACACTGGCTATTTCCAATACAAATTGGGTGAATTCGCTGAGTGTTCGCTCTATTATCTACCAGAAACGCGGCAAATTTATGTCAATATGCAAAATGAATCCGTCAAGATGCGATATTTTGCATGATAAAAGCCTATTTATGCCAGAAAAAAATAAATTTTTACAAATTAATTACAATATTAATAGCTTAAATACTGTTACTACGTCAATGAAATACACTCAAATTTTAGTCATTTTCAAAATACATATTTAATCATTATATAGGAGTGAAAGATGAAAGCTCTCGTCCTACAACAAACTGACGAAAAAATCGTCTCTGGCATTCAACCATTAACTACAGAAATGCTTCCAGCCGGAGATATTATAGTCGATATTTATTGGTCTACACTTAATTATAAAGATGCATTAGCTATTTGTGGAAAAGCGGGCGTTGTTCGCCAATACCCGATGGTACCCGGTATCGATTTTTCAGGTGTGATCCACCACAGTGAAGACCCTCGTTTCCAAGTTGGCCAACATGTACTACTGACTGGATGGGGGGTGGGTGAAACGCATTGGGGCGGGTTAGCCTCTCAAGCAAGAGTCCCCGCAAAGTATTTAACCCCTCTTCCAGAAAATTTGTCCTTAAAACAAGCGATGGTTATTGGCACCGCCGGCTTTACAGCAATGCTTTGCGTAAATGCCCTAGAAGAAGCTGGTGTGACTCCTGATAAAGGCGAAGTCATCGTAAGTGGTGCAAGCGGTGGTGTAGGTAGTACTGCCGTGCAATTACTCTCTTTATTAGGTTATGAGGTTGTCGCGATTTCAGGTCGTGAAGAAAACAGCAGCTACCTGCAAAGTTTAGGTGCCAAGAGGGTATTACCTCGTAGTGATTTCACTCATCCTGCTAAACCATTAGACAAACAGTTGTGGGCGGGTGCGATTGATACAGTAGGTGGTGAATTACTCGCTAATCTTCTTGCGCAAACACACTATAATGGGACTGTTGCCGCCTGCGGCTTAGCGGGTGGCTTCGACTTACCAACCAGTGTCATGCCATTTATTTTACGTAATGTCCGCCTACAAGGTGTAGATTCGGTTTACTACCCTGCCGTAAATCGCCCTAAAGTATGGCAACGACTCGCGGAACTTCTACCTCCGTCTTTCTATGAGCAAGTCAGCAATGAGATTAAATTAGAAGATTCTGTCGAATATGCAAAAAAACTCTTAAAAAATGAAGTGACTGGGCGTACGCTAGTTAACCTGCGAGGTTAGTCACCAATTTATTGCGGTACTTTCGCCTAAATAGGGATTACCGCACATTTTCTAAAATAAATTCGGGTATTTTCTCTGATAAGACCAGTATTTTGCTGCTATATGTCACGAAATAATTATAATGACGAACCTTGTCAGTAGAAAATCCATTTATTTTTATGATAAAAGATGACAAACGCTTAGCATCGCGTTATGTTGTCGGGCTATTGATAATATCGTCGGAGGTAGCAGCATAATGGCAGAAGATATTCACATTTTACTCTTGAATGGGCCAAACCTAAACCTGCTAGGTACACGGGAACCCGATAAATACGGCAACCAAACTCTTGCCGATATCGTATCCAAGCTGGAGTCAGAGGCTAGCCAGTTAGGGGTAAAATTGAGTCATTTTCAGTCAAACGCAGAATTTGAACTAATCGATAAAATTCATGCTGCACGTCATGATGTTGATTTTATTCTCATCAATCCGGCTGCATTCACACATACCAGTGTTGCACTACGTGATGCATTACTCGCGGTGAGTATCCCGTTTATCGAGATCCACTTGTCTAATGTGCACGCTAGGGAATCATTTCGCCAACATTCTTATTTCTCCGATAAAGCAATCGGTGTAATTTGTGGTCTAGGTGCTGATGGTTATAGTTTTGCTTTACAGGCAGCGGTTAACCGTCTGCGCCTAATTAATTCAATCCAAATATAAGAGTACGGAATCATATCCATGGATATTCGTAAAATTAAAAAGCTGATCGAGCTGGTCGAAGAGTCTGGCATTTCTGAACTGGAAATTTCTGAAGGTGAAGAGTCAGTACGTATCAGCCGCGTTTCACCTGCTTCCCAGGTTATGGCTGCACCTCAACAATATTACTCTGCACCGGTTGCACAACAACCTGCTCTGGCTAATGCGGTTGCACCATCTGAAGCTATGGTAGCGCCAGCTGCACCTGCTGCAGTTGCAGGTCACCAGGTTCGCTCACCAATGGTCGGTACTTTCTACCGCGCGCCAAGCCCAGAAGCGAAACCATTCGTTGAGATTGG
Source organism: Providencia sp. PROV109 (assembly GCF_033681625.1). Taxonomy (NCBI): domain Bacteria; kingdom Pseudomonadati; phylum Pseudomonadota; class Gammaproteobacteria; order Enterobacterales; family Morganellaceae; genus Providencia; species Providencia sp. PROV109. The sequence continues at coordinate 1,078,910 of NZ_CP096320.1, read as the reverse complement.
TCAAACGGTCAGCGTTGGTGACCCACTTTGCATCGTTGAAGCGATGAAAATGATGAACCAAATCGAAGCAGATAAAGCAGGCGTTGTTAAAGCCATTCTGTTGCAAAACGGTGATGCAGTAGAATTTGACGAGCCATTAGTTGTCATCGAATAACGAGGCGTTTCCATGCTGGAAAAAATTGTTATTGCTAACCGCGGAGAAATCGCATTACGTATTTTGCGTGCCTGTAAAGAACTCGGCATCAAAACAGTAGCGGTTCACTCTACGGCAGATAGCGATCTAAAACACGTGTTACTGGCTGATGAAACAATTTGTATCGGCCCAGCAGCATCAGCGAAAAGTTACTTAAATATCCCTGCGATTATCTCCGCAGCGGAAATTTCAGGTGCGCAAGCGATTCACCCAGGATATGGTTTCTTGGCTGAAAACGCAGATTTTGCAGAACAAGTTGAAAACTCTGGTTTTGTTTTTATCGGTCCAAAAGCTGAAACCATCCGCCTAATGGGTGATAAAGTTTCTGCAATTAACGCGATGAAAAAAGCCGGTGTACCTTGTGTTCCGGGTTCTGATGGCCCATTAGGGAACGACACTGAAAAAAATAAAGCCATCGCAAAACGTATCGGCTTCCCTGTCATCATCAAAGCATCTGGTGGTGGTGGTGGTCGTGGTATGCGTGTGGTACGCAATGAGAAAGATTTAGAATCTTCGATCAACCTGACACGTGCTGAAGCGAAATCCGCTTTTAATAATGATATGGTTTACATGGAAAAATTCCTTGAAAACCCACGTCATATTGAAATTCAAGTCATGGCTGATGGCCAAGGCCATGCGGTTTACTTGGCTGAGCGTGACTGTTCAATGCAACGTCGCCACCAAAAAGTGGTTGAAGAAGCACCAGCACCGGGTATTACACCTGAAATTCGCCGTAATATCGGTGAGCGCTGTGCTAATGCATGTATTGAAATCGGTTATCGCGGTGCAGGTACCTTCGAATTTTTATTCGAAAACGGTGAGTTCTACTTCATTGAAATGAATACCCGTATTCAAGTTGAACACCCAGTAACTGAAATGATCACTGGTGTAGACTTAATTAAAGAGCAACTGCGTGTTGCCTCTGGGTTACCATTATCTGTGAAGCAAGAAGATATCGTGGTGCATGGCCATGCTGTTGAGTGCCGTATCAACGCAGAAGACCCGAATACTTTCATCCCAAGCCCGGGTAAAATCACCCGTTTCCACTCACCTGGTGGTTTTGGCGTACGTTGGGAATCTCATATTTACGCAGGCTACACTGTACCTCCGTATTATGACTCAATGATTGGTAAATTAATTACCTATGGTGAAACTCGTGAAATCGCTATTTCTCGTATGAAAAATGCGTTAAACGAATTAATCGTCGATGGTATTAAAACCAATATTGAATTGCACCAAATGATTATGAACGATGAAAACTTCCAAAAAGGTGGAACTAATATCCACTATTTAGAGAAAAAACTGGGTATTGCTGAATAAGTCAGCGATAACCTGTTTAACTTATCGTCAATCGATACCGTAACGCCCTGCGTTGCGGTATTTTTTTGTGTTAAATACGCTTTAGTGCACTTTTCTTCTGGTATTTTTCACACTCAGTCCACAGATTATCGTACAATTGCTGATTATTTTTATGGGAATGAAGGGGAATAACGGGTGGATAAACGTTTTCTTCAATCAAATAAAGAAGCGCGCTGGTCATTTTATTTGACTATCGCCTATCTGGTCGGCTGGGTTATTAGTGCCTACCTACCGGACAACACGCTTGGAATTACAGGGCTACCACTGTGGTTTGAATGGTCTTGTCTCATCTTACCCATCATTTTTATTTTGCTCTGCATTATGATGGTTAAACTGATTTTTAAAGACATCTCTTTGGAGGAGAATGATGCAGATTGAAGTTCTCCTGCCTCTCGTCGGCTACCTAGCTCTCGTCTTTTTGCTATCCATTTATGCATATAAAAAACGAACAAAAGGCGAGTTTTTAAATGAATACTTTTTAGGTAATCGTTCAATGGGCGGCTTTGTCCTTGCGATGACCATCACAGCAACCTATATCAGTGCGAGTTCTTTTATTGGAGGACCGGGAGCTGCCTATAAATATGGCCTAGGTTGGGTGCTATTGGCGATGATCCAACTCCCCGCGATTTGGCTTTCCCTCGGCGTGCTAGGTAAAAAATTTGCTATTTTGGCGCGTCGCTATAATGCCGTTACACTCAACGATATGCTGTATGCACGCTACCAAAGTCGGTTTTTAGTGTGGTTTGCCAGTGTTAGCCTACTCATTGCCTTTTTTGGCGCGATGACAGTGCAATTTATTGGTGGTGCGCGCTTATTAGAAACAGCAGCAGGTATTCCATATACTTACGGGTTAATAATTTTTGGGGTATCTATCGCACTCTATACCGCAATTGGTGGGTTTAGAGCCAGCGTCCTGAATGACGCACTGCAAGGCCTAGTGATGCTTTTAGGTACGGTGATCCTGCTGGTTGCAATTATTTACCATGCAGGTGGTTTACCCGCAGCCATAGAAAAAATGCATACCATAGACCCAAAATTGGTTTCGCCTGAAGGTGCAGATGACATTTTAAGCGGGCCATTTTTAGCTTCGTTTTGGGTTTTAGTCTGTTTTGGGGTGATTGGTTTACCTCATACTGCGGTACGTTGTATTTCATATAAAGACAGTAAAGCAGTTCATCGAGGTATTATTTTGGGAACCATCGTCATGGCGATACTGATGTTTGGTATGCACTTTGCGGGAGCTCTCGGTCGTGCAATTTTACCTGACCTCACAATCCCAGACCAAGTGATCCCTACTTTGATGGTACAAGTTCTACCACCATTTGCAGCGGGAATTTTCTTAGCGGCACCGATGGCCGCAATTATGTCAACGATCAACGCACAACTACTACAGTCCTCGGCAACCATCGTAAAAGATATCTATCTGAATACCATGCCAACACAAATCAAAAATGAAAAGCGTCTTGCACGGATCTCTAGCCTTTCCACTTTGGTCTTAGGTGCATTGCTTTTAGTTGCAGCATGGAACCCGCCTCAGATGATTATCTGGCTGAATTTACTGGCTTTTGGTGGTTTAGAAGCTGTTTTCTTGTGGCCATTAGTCCTCGGGCTCTACTGGGAAAAAGCCAATGGAACAGGTGCTATCAGTGGTATGGTCATCGGAGGCGTCAGTTATGCCATATTGGCAAGTTTTAAAATTGAAATCATGGGCTTTCACGCTATCGTCCCATCACTGATTTTTAGTCTTATTGCCTTCCTTCTAGGTAATCTTTTTGGCAAAAATCCAGTACAATCACCAGCAAACGAACAGGTAACTAGCACTCACTGATTCCTATCTACTGATAGGTGAATTTGGCGTTACCTAATGTAAATGAACAAATGCAATGCTCTAGATAATTCGCGTCATAGATAGGCGGCAAACGAGCTAATCCCTAGGAGCATACACCAGTATGTAACTAGGGTTAGTGATCGCAGCCAACAACGCTATGGCGTGAAGCATGACGAGCATTTTAGAAGAGAAAAAACAATGCCTTGGATACAAATAAGACTAAACTCAACCGCAAAAGATGCCGAAGCCCTTGGCGATGAGTTAATCGAAAGCGGTGCAGTGTCTGTCACCTTTCAAGACAGCCACGATACTCCTGTTTTTGAGCCGCTTCCGGGGGAAACGCGTCTTTGGGGTGACACCGATGTTATTGGTCTATATGACGCAGAAACCGACATGAAACTTGTCGTTGCTCAACTAGAAAATAGTCCTCTATTGAGTGCAGGTTTTATCCATAAAATCGAACAATTAGAAGACAAAGATTGGGAAAGAGAATGGATGGATAACTTTCATCCGATGCGCTTTGGGGAACGCTTGTGGATCTGCCCAAGTTGGCGCGATGTGCCCGATCCAACGGCAGTCAACGTAATGTTAGATCCTGGCCTCGCTTTTGGTACTGGCACGCATCCAACCACCTCATTGTGCCTCCAATGGTTAGATGGCCTTGATCTAGAAGGTAAAACAGTGATCGATTTTGGTTGCGGATCTGGGATTTTAGCGATCGCCGCATTAAAATTAGGTGCCGCTCATGCGATCGGGATCGACATCGACCCTCAAGCTATCACTGCAAGCCGCGATAATGCGCAACGTAACGGTGTTTCAGAGCGTTTATCTCTATACCTACCAAAAGACCAGCCTAATGACTTACAAGCTGATGTCGTGGTTGCTAACATCCTTGCTGGCCCATTGCGTGAGCTCGCCCCGATGATTAGCGTGCTACCCCGCCCAGGTGGGTTATTAGGTCTTTCTGGCGTGCTCGCCACTCAAGCAGAAGGAGTGGCTGACGCTTATCGTTCAACTTTTGAAATCGACCCTGTTGCTGAAAAAGAAGAATGGTGCAGGATTACGGGTGTCAAGCATTTTTAATGAGTTTTTTTATTAAAATTAGAGAATAATTTCTTTGAAAACAACGCCAGAATAGATTATCTTATAGCTCAAATATTGCTCAATAGCTGGCGATAATCTGTTCTGCACGAGATTTGAACAGCACAACAGTTATTTTAATAAATCGTTATAATACCTACTTAACTATTTGTTAAATATAACTAATTTTATAATTGCAAAGATGCAAGATAAAAAAATTAGTGATAAATAACCGTTTGCTCAAAGTTTGTCCTTTCATATCTCGTAAAAAATGCGTAATATACGCGCCCTTGCAGTCACAGTATGGCCCCCATTTAGTTATGCGAATCGGACAATATCAGTTGAGAAACTGTCTTATTGCTGCCCCCATGGCAGGCATTACAGATAAACCGTTTAGGTCGCTCTGTTATGACATGGGTGCTGGGATGACAGTATCAGAGATGCTTTCTTCTAATCCTCAAGTTTGGAAGACCGACAAATCTAGACTCAGAATGGTTCATCGCGATGAACTTGGGGTTCGTTCCGTGCAAATAGCTGGCAATGATCCCGATGAAATGGCTGCCGCGGCTCAAATCAACGTTGAGAGTGGCGCTCAAATCATCGATATCAACATGGGCTGTCCAGCTAAAAAAGTGAATCGTAAGCTTGCAGGCTCTGCACTACTACGCTATCCAGACATCGTTAAATCGATTCTTGAAGGTGTCGTCAAAGCAGTGGATGTGCCTGTCACCCTTAAGATCCGCACAGGCTGGTCACCTGAAGAGCGAAACTGCATAGAGATTGCCAAATTGGCCGAAGATTGCGGCATTCAAGCTCTCACTATTCATGGCAGAACTAGAGCCTGTCTGTTTAATGGGGAAGCTGAATATGACAATATTCGGGCAGTTAAGCAGACTGTTACCATTCCGGTTATTGCCAATGGCGACATTACTGACCCGCTAAAAGCCAGAGCTGTTTTAGACTACACAGGGGCGGATGCCTTGATGGTAGGCAGAGCGGCTCAGGGAAGACCCTGGATCTTCCGGGAAATCCAGCATTATCTGGACACAGGTGAAATATTGCCACCAATGCCAATGGCAGAGGTCAAGCGTATTATGCTAGCGCATGTACAGGAATTGCACGACTTTTACGGTCAAGGCAAAGGAGCCCGTATAGCGCGCAAACATGTTTCTTGGTACTTAAAAGAACATGCACCTGATGACCAGTTTCGGCGCTCATTCAACACCATTGAGGATGCCAGCGAACAGCTGGAGGTGTTGGAGGCATTTTTTGAAAATTTTTGCGTAAATAAAGATAAGAGCTGACAGAACTATGTTCGAACAACGCGTAAATTCTGACGTACTAACCGTTGCTACTGTAAATTCACAAGATCAAGTAACTCAAAAACCGTTACGTGACTCAGTTAAGCAAGCACTGAAGAACTATTTTGCTCAATTAAATAATCAAGATGTTAATGATTTATATGAGCTGGTATTGGCTGAAGTAGAACAGCCTTTGTTGGACATGGTTATGCAATATACCCGTGGAAACCAGACCCGTGCAGCCCTGATGATGGGTATCAACCGCGGCACTCTGCGTAAGAAACTGAAAAAATACGGCATGAACTAATCCTAGTCGGTTAATGCAGTGTTTTTGTGAGCCCTCACTGTGATGCAGTGAGGGCTTTTTATTTGCAAAAATAATGTGCTAGACCGTTTGTATGGATAAATTGAACTGCTGAACCGCTTGTTGTAATTCTTGCGTTTGCCCCGCTAATGAACTAGCTGCAGTTGCCACTTGTTCAACTAAAGAGGCATTTTGCTGTGTAACGCCGTCCATCTGTGTAATCGCGACTCCAACTTGGGCTATTCCTTTGCTCTGCTCTTCTGAAGCCACGGTGATTTGCTCCATAATTGCTGTTACCTCATTAATTCCCTGTAAGATATTCTCCATCGTTTTTCCCATTTCATTCACCAAACCCGTTCCTTTCTGAACGCAAGCTCCTGAATCGGCAATTAGTCGTTCAATTTCCATCGCGGCTTCCGCACTGTGGCTCGCTAACTTGCGCACTTCCGCAGCGACTACCATAAAACCGCGTCCATGCACACCAGCACGAGCCGCTTCGATAGACGCATTGAGCGCTAAGATATTCGTTTGAAAACTAATATCGTTAATCATGTTGATAATATCTGCTATTTTTTGTGAGCTTTGGGAGATTTCAGTCATGGTCACGACAACAGAATCAACAATGCTATTCCCTTTATTAGCGACCACGAACGCTTCGCCTACTAATTGATTAGCTTGGTGTGTGTTTTCCATATTCAGTTGAACTGCAGCGGTAATTTCCTCCATACTCGCAGCCGTCTCTTCTAAAGCGGCGGCCTGCTCTTCTGTTCGAGATGAAAGATCGCTATTACCGTTTGAAATCTCACTTGCCCCCAGATAAATATTTTCACTTCCTTGTCGGATTGTATTGACCGATTCACTTAAATCTTTTCTCATCCCTTCAAGTATTGGAAATAATTTTCCTACACAGCTATTTCCGAACGGCTGTACAGGATGGCTTAAATCCCCTTTCGCAATTTGAGTAAAATGTTGCCTCAGTAGCCCTAATGGTTTTTGCATCATCTCTGCCATATAGCGATCCGTAAAAATGAGCATGAAGATCCCTAATATTGCAGTGACGATCATGACCACTTGTGTAATATCTATCACGCTATCGACATTCTGCCGAGTATGGCTGATCAATTCATCAGCCGTCTGATTAAATTGCTGAATTGAAGCGCCAAAAGCTCGGCTTAATGCAGGTGTTACATTATGGGCATGCGCTAAATATTTGTCCGAATCGTTGTCCATACTCAATGCGAGTTGAGGCGTGACGCCATCATCTAGCAGTGATTGCCAATTATTGATCACCAAATCTGATACTTCAGGATCCATCGGTCCAGGAGAAATCGACTTCATTTGCTCTAAATATTTCCCCATATTGGACATCGCTTCTTTTACAGGGGCATAATCCACATCTTTCCCTTGGCTTTTACTTTCCATGACTCTAGTTAGTCGTGTGACAAAACGAAAATACTGATCATTTCCTTGACTAAGGACGGTCATTTGTTGCACCAATTGCCTATCAATATCATTTCCATCAGCAATACGTGATAATGACCAACCACTGTATACATTCGTTCCCCCCAAGATCAGACACAAAATACTTAATAATACGAAGACCACAGTGCGAATTGAGTAATTTCGAAGTTTCTGCATAGAATTTCTCTTTTGGTGGGATAATCTGACAATATTTAACTTTATCGGCGCTATAGAAAAATATTTTAATCCCTAGATTTGATTAACCAGCACTCGATATAGGTAAAAATACTTACATTTCAAGAGGGTTACTATTTGATTTTGGGAATCAGAGAAAATTAAAAATTTGAAATTAATTTGAGTAATTTGAAGTAGATCGCTAAATGAGAGCATCCAACCTGAGTAAATGTCCCCCTATCTCTATTTTCACACCTAACCTAGCGTAAAAGTTACTATCCACTCAGTAAGATATACCGCCTAAGTCAACAATTTATTTCCACTTAAATCAAATAATTAGCCATATTATAAATTGTTTTAAATTAATTGATCTTGAAATCAATAATAATATAATAAGATTGATTATCATTTGCATTATCATTACAAAGGGCAAGCCTACTCCAATGAAAAACATTTCCTCCGTTGGAAACAATATGGTTAAATTTAAGCCAAGTTTTATTTGTTTCATTATTTTATCAACACTTTCTTTTACGACACATGCAGCCAATAAAGAACTTGAATCACCACAACTTCAAGAAACAACTGATGCTATTGAGCTACAAGATAGTTATGCACGACCTGACTATGTTGAAATAGAACGTTTACGAGACACCAAACAAATTATTGTTATTTCAAAAGAAGATATTCAAGGCAAAGGAAACCGCACAATCTCTGATGTGCTTAAATCCGTTCCTGGTATTAGTGTCGATACCTCTGGACAAGGTAATATTGACTTGCGGGGACAAGGGGCTGAAACCTCACAACGTAATCTACAAGTGTTACTTGATGGGGCTCCAATTACCACATTAGCAAATCACCCTTATACCACTAACTACGATATTATTCCCGTTGAACAACTTGAGCGTATTGAAATCATTCCCGGTGGCGGAAGCGTTATTTACGGCTCAGGGACTGCAGGTGGAGTCATTAATATAACGTCAAACCTGAGAAGTATGGCTAATCCCAAAACAAGTGTTTTATCTGAATGGAACTCAGAAGGATATCGCTTAAATGCTAATTTGGGAGCTCGGGTGAGTGATACCTTTTCAATTTTAGGTACTGCCAGTAAACTAAACCGTGATCTTTACTATAAAGATACCTACCGTAATTCAGAATATTATTCACTAGGCGGTAGATGGGATCTGACTCCAGATCAAAGCCTCATGTTGAGAGGAAGTCATCTCACTGAAAGTTCTCAGTACGTAAAAACGCTCACATCACGTAATATCAAAAAGTATGGTAAAGACTACGTTCCACCAGACAAAACCGTCACTGTCGGTATTGATGAGAATGGTAAACTAATTAAAAAAACGATCAGTGGTTATTTGATCGGTGACCGCGAAGTCGATAGCTATAATTTAAGTTACCAAAATGCATTTACGGAAAAACTCAATTTTGCTACAGATGTTTTCTACACTGATGGTTTTTATACTAATAATGCCAACTGGGAACAAAAAGTTAATCAAAAAAGCCACGGAACAAAAATCAAATTAGATATCGGCTATCTCGATGATAGCAATCTACTTTTTGGCGTAGATTATGCCAAACAAAAGGCTTCTATTCATTATATTGGGAGCTATAAAAAAGATAGTAAAGGCCGATATTATGGGGTTCCTCATAATTTTGATTATGATAAAACAACAAAGGCAATTTATGCTCTTAACAGTCTTAAATCAGATCAATTTGTATTTACTCAAGGGTTGAGACGTGAATTGTCGGAATGGTCATTTGATAAAAGTGGCACAGTAAATGGGTCTGGCACTTCAGACCGTTGGAATACGGCAGCTGAACTTTCTCTTGCTTACCTTTATCGCGATACTGGCCGAATTTATGGGCGATATGAACGAGGCTACACCCTTCCCGATGGCTTGCAAATCAGCGACCAATCTGTCGTTAATGGTGAGAAAATTTATACTCCGACTAAGGCCGAAGATGAGAAATATGACTTATTTGAGGTCGGTTTAAGAGATAAATTAGCATTTAGTACTGTCAATATCACATTCTGGACATCTAATACGAATAACCAGCTAAATCGTATTTATCTCACTAGTGTCAATGATGCTAAGACAATGAATTTGTTGAAAACTCGCCGTTGGGGAGCCGATGTTGACTTCCAACAAACGCTCGGTAATTTCACCTTCCAAGAATCATATTCATGGCTCAGAGGACGTTCTGATTATAACAATCATGGCCGCCAGTTTTTGGAAGAAAACGGCAAAAATACCATTGATTACACGAAAAGTGGTTTAACTAAAGTGCCAGAGCACTCCGTTAAACTAAAAGTAAAATACGATTTTACCGATGATTTATCGGGAGACATTCAGTATACCTATTATGGTTCGTACAATAATTTCCTTTCTGATGCCAATAAAGAAGAAGATGGCGTAGTTAAATCACGTGAACTCATTGACCTCAGTGTTCGTTACGCGCCGATTGAACACATCGAATTATATGGCGGGGTCACTAACTTAATGAACAAAACTTACTACGACTATGTTACCGCAGGTTATGGCTCATTAATTCCTGGAAATGAGCGCTCATTTTTTGCAGGCATTAAAGCTACCTATTGATTAAAACAGGAAATGTTTCAGTGACTATAAACCCGTTTTTTCGTTATAAACTTGCTTTAGCACTGTCACTCGTTATCCATATTATTGCCATTATGTTTATCGCCCTACAAACAGGTAGGGCGATACCTATAGTCGAGGGTATGGAAACGATAACTCTATCTCTAGGGGGACAAATGGGCTCCTCAGGGGGCACAGGAGAGCAGAGCAATAAAAAACAAGTGCAATCACATGAAGTTATATCAGAATCCCCTTCAAAGGCTGAAGCTGCTTCCCAACAGAAGCAGATGAGCAAGTCTCAACCTAATGAAAGTAAAATACCTTCAAAAACTCAACTTAAAAATTCATTGATTCCTGTGAATATTCCCGTTGATAACACGGTTGAATCGCCTTTACTCACACAAAAAACAAAAGAAAAAACAAAACCGGAAATCAGTCAGTCCGTACAAGGGAAAAAGCCAAAAGAACAAAGTAAGCTACTGAACAATAACACTAAAAATAACACAGAAAATCAACTTATTGCCAATAAGATAAACCATGAAACGCAGCAAGGCTCACAAGAAGCAGCTAAAGAAATACCACCCCATTCAGCTGCTGAAAATCAATCTTCCACAAACCCATCAGCTTCAGAAAGTGGTCAAAGTGGTAAAGGGAATAATAGATTATCTGGTAATAGCCAATTTGCTGCTAATGGTGATGGCAGCTATACCGCACTCGGTTCGAGTGGTATTTCCTATACAATTTTACAGGATGCGGCTCCTAGGTATCCGAAAGAGGCTCGTTCCTTAGGCTATACAAAAGTTGTTAAAGTGCAAATTCGGTTATTAGTTGGATTAGATGGTCAAATTGAATCCGTTGAAATACTAAATAACAAAATTCCTGATTTAGGTTTTAGAGAAGAAGCGGTTAAAGCAATTAAAAAAATGGCCTTTAAACCCATTATTTATCAAGGTCAAAATATTAAAATGTACTTTAAAAAAACCGTTATATTTCAATATTAGCCTACAATCCGCCATATCGTTGGATAGAAAAAAGGTACAGCGAACCCTCACTGTACCTTTTCAGTTATTTTACAGCTTGTATTTTGAAAAATTAACGGTATATCGGTAACAAATTAAACTGCGCTAACAATTGGCAAATAATGCCGACTACTCCAAAGGCGATAACGGCATAGATTAACCCTTTTCCGCCCCACACTTTGAATCTCGAATCAGGAAAACGCTGAGCTATAGTCATTTGTGGTGTATGAGGGGAAAAGAGGGTGGCGTATCCTGTTGATTGTTTCCTCCAAGAAATAATTAACAGTAGAGCGATACGCCATGACAAATATTACCCTGAATGTTCTTTCACAACCAGATGAAACTGGCACTGATGTGCTAACTGCTTTATTGCGTAATGGTGCTCGTCAGCTCATTGCGCAAGCAGTTGAAGTAGAGCTGCAGCAACTGCTGCAAGCTCATGAAGAACTGCGTTTACCCGATGGCCGCAAAGCTGTGGTGCGTAACGGCTATTTGCCTGAGCGCAGCATCCAAACGGGCATTGGCGATGTTGATATCAAGGTGCCAAAAGTGCGTGATCGTAGCGGCTCTGGTATTCGTTTTACCAGCGCACTGCTACCGCCATACCTCAAGCGTGCCCGCAGCGTTGAAGAGTTATTACCGTGGCTGTATCTCAAAGGTATTTCCACTGGAGACTACCAAGAAGCCCTTGCAGCCTTGCTGGGTGAGAATGCCAAAGGTCTGTCAGCTAACACCATTTCCAGGCTCAAGGAACGCTGGATTGATGAGCACCGAGAGTGGCGACAGCGCGATTTGAGTGACAAGCGCTACGCGTACCTTTGGGTTGACGGTATTTACAGCAACGTCCGCCTCGATGACCGTTTGTGCTTGCTGGTGGTGATGGGCGTGACAGAGCATGGCCGCAAGGAACTGATTGCTGTTGAAGAAGGCTATCGCGAGTCCGAAGCCAGCTGGCTTGAGCTGCTGAATGGCCTGGTTGCGCGTGGGCTTACGACCTGCCCAAAGCTGGCAACAGCTGACGGCGCTCTGGGCTTCTGGAAGGCTCTGAGCAAAGTATACCCGCAGACCAAACAGCAACGTTGCTGGGTGCATAAGACGGCCAATGTGCTCAACAAACTGCCCAAGGCAGTGCAACCCAAAGTAAAAGAAGCACTGCATGATATCTGGATGGCAGAGACGCGTGAGAAGGCTCATAAAGCCTTTGATATAGCGCTGGAAAGGTTTACTGCTAAGTACCCACGCGCAATGGAATGCTTAGCTAAAGACCGTGAGAGCATGTTGGCTTTCTACGATTTTCCAGCAGAACATTGGGTGAGTATACGCACCACCAACCCAATTGAATCTGCCTTCGCTACAGTACGTTTAAGAACCAGCAAAACCCGCAACTGCGGTTCAAGAAACACAACCCTAGCAATGGTTTATAAATTGCTGCAATCAGCGCAGAAGCGCTGGAACCGCCTGAAAGGATTTCAACTGCTAACCCTCGTGGTCAATAACGTTAAATTCCAAGACGGCGAACAAGTAATGGAGCAGTCAGACAGGAAAACCGCCTGATGCTCGTACACCAGATTTGACCATAACTCGAAAACGCTCTCTTACCTTTAATGCCATAACTGCAGGGCAAATAATCGCCCAGATACATGCAGCCATGCCTGCATATGCTATTGCGATTAAAAAACCATTTGGGAATAACATGCAAAGAATAAGAGGAGGCAAGAAGCATAATAATGCAGATTTCATTCTACCTGATGGGTTGTCCTTAAAATTCAACGAAGCAAGAATGTAATCAAATAACCCAATTGCAACACCTAAGAATGAACAAAATACAGCACTAATAGAGAACCACAGTAAGAATGTCGCAATATTTTTGCTATTCAGTACCGCATATAGTGATTCAATAAAAGCATCTAAATTACCACCTTTATTAATTATTGTTAAAAACTCTGCCCGCGGCAGATTTCCCATTGTCCCCATGATCCAGAGAAAATAGAGCACCAATGCCAATACACAACCGATAACACAACTTTTAACGACCTTTCTTTCATTCTCATGATACAGCTTATACAAGCTACAAACATTCCCATGATAACCAAAAGAAGTAATTGCATAAGGAATAATAATAAAAACAAAAGGTAATAACGCTGTTTGTCCTCCTTCAACGGGGGAAGTTAATAGTAAATCTGTTTTTACGATAAAAAATAAACCGGAGAAAGCTAAAATAAACAGAATTATTTTAATGAATAAAAATAATGATGTTAGACGACTTGCCCCTACGCCACTCCACCAGATGCTCGCACCTAGAATTAATGTAAAAATAATAAATATTAATCTTAAATTAATATTGTATCCGTAAATGGCGGCAGCTTCTTTAATAACTGAACCTGCTGCTGATATATAGGCATAAATTAGTATGTAGAGTACAAATATTAATGCCATATTTGCAATATAGCATGCCCATCTGGGTAATAATTCTTTAGAGATAAAAAAGTAATTCGTTCCTGCTCCATATTTCGATATACATTCTAAAATATAAATCCCTGAATGAAACATAAAAAAGCAAACAACTAACAAGATAACTACAGAGTTAATAAACCAAGCTCCAGCCATAATAGTAGGCAAGCTAAACATCCCCGCCCCAATCATGGCACCGCCTAGCACAAACCCCCCTACCATTATGGAGGGTTCTTTTTTGGCTGCCGAATTATTCATGGTGTTTACCTTAAGAATAAGGATGAGGTTCCCGCATTGCACGGGAACCATACGAGCGACCTATTATTTAATTGGTTTTAATCTAGCAGTAAAGTGTCTTAATACTGGCGGTTCATATTCAAAATCCAGCCCTTTGAGGGTTGCAAATTTATCTTTTAAACCAATCAGAGCATCTGCAATGTAATCCATATGGTCATTGGTATAAACACGTCTTGCAATGGTTAACCGCATAAACTCCATATCTGCGTGTTTTTGCTTACCAGTTTCAGGATCACGCCCTAATAAAAATGAACCAATTTCAACCGCACGGACACCTGATTCTAAATAAAGTGCGTTAATCACCGCTTGCGCAGGGAACTGATCACCAGGAATATGAGGAACCAGCTTTTTACAATCGACAAATACGGCATGTCCCCCTGTAGGATATTGAATTGAAATTCCACCTTCACGTAAGCGGATTTAACTTGGCCAATACGATAATGTAGATATTCTTCTCCAGCCCCTTCTTCAAGACCTTGTACCATTGCAGCCATATCACGACCCGCTAAACCGCCATAGGTTACGAAACCTTCCATTGGTACACAGCGTTGTCTTGCCAACGTAAAGATTTTCTCGTCATTTTTAATACAAACCAACCCACCAATATTTAATAATGGGTCTTTTTTCGCTGACATCGTTAATGCATCAGCATATTTATACATATCAAGAATAATTTCTTTAATAGTCGAGTTTTTATATTTAGGGTCGCGCTCTTTAATAAAATACGCATTTTCACAGAAACGTGCAGAATCCATGACAACAAAGATATTATGCTGTTTAGCTATTTCATAAACTTCTTTCAAATTCGCCATTGATACTGGCTGACCGCCTGCACTATTACAAGTTACAGTAGATACAATTGCGACTACGTTTTCTGCACCATGCTCAGCAATATTATCTTTTAATTTTTGGATATCAAAATTGCCTTTCCAGTCATCGTAAGTATCCGAGTCATAGGCTTTTTCGGTAACAATATTAATTGCTTTACAACCGTTTAATTCAACATGAGCTGCTGTTGTATCAAAGTGGAAATTAGAAATAAAGACCGGTTTTTTAGCTCCACCTTGTTCCTGTTTTACTTTTAATAAAACAGGGAATAACATATTTTCAGCACCACGACCTTGGTGAGCAGGAATGACATAATCATAGTCAAACATCTCTTTCACTTTATCTTTTAAATCATAATAGTTACGAGATCCTGCATATGCCTCATCACCGGTGATCATTGCTGCCCATTGGTGGTCACTCATCGCATTGGTGCCTGAGTCAGTTAATAAATCAATATAAACTGCACTACTTGGTAATAAGAATGGGTTATATCCCGCTTCTTTTAACGCCGCTTCACGTTCTTCTCTTGATGGAATACGGATATTTTCTACCATTTTAATACGGAATGGTTCTACAATTCTTTTAGCCATGATAATACCTTTAATTTTTCATTAAATAATAAATATTAGAGATCTAACCTATAGTTAAATAAGTTAAAAAAATTTTAAGAAAGGAAAAGAGAAAGGTTATTTGTTTGGAAAGAAGAAGGCTAAAGAAATATCAATATTGAACCATTTCTTCATATAGAAGAAATACCTTGATATAAGTGATTCGTTTAACAAGAACATACTATGACTCCTATCAACGAGGAATTAGTACAACCGACTATTATTATATATATAACAGTTGGGTTACCAAAGTAATCGCTATTGTCATAATATTGTACCTATATCACACTATTAGTGAGATAAACTAGAACAACTTGATTCAAGTCACAGTATTAACCCATATATTAAATAAGAGTTTAATATTATTATTTTTAGTTTAATCATCCCAATTAAAAAAACGTATAAACAATGTAAAACGATAATTAAATAAGTTAATTTCACTTAAATAATATTTAACTTAAATAAAATGGGCAAAATATTTTATTCTATTTCGCCCATTATTCAATAATTAATAATTACTGAGCATCTTTACCATATTTAGGCGATCTAGGCCCATATAAGATACCATTAGGCTTACCTGCAGATAATAACCTGACACTTGTTATACCTGCAATTGCATAGCTTTTATCTGTCATTGTATCTACGATTTGGTTAACAACAGCAGATACTAACGCCCCAATAATACCATTTGACGAGGAATTATTTTCAGCACTCGATGCAGTCGCTGAGCCACTCCATAATAACGTTCCTGTTCTAGCGTCAACCAATTTCGCATCCGCAGTGACACGAGTATCACTAGAAATAACCTGATAACTTGTACCGTATTCAGTGATATTCAAGTAAAGTACGGCATCATTACCAAAAATTTCGCGCAATTTTGCAGGTGGAACAGCTTGAATGTCACCTGCATTTGTCATCCCATTTTGCTTAAATGTTTCCTCAACAACAGCAACAGGGAAAACATAGTAGCCAGCCTCAGCTAAAGGAAGAGTCGCTTGTGATAATAAACCATGACTTGCTTGTACTTCTGGTGAACTGTTTTGTGGTAATAGCACCAGAATACTTTTAGGCTTACTTTGATTAAATGCCGTGTAATCAACTTTAGTTGGCTGAGCACATCCCGTTAATAACCATGTCATCACCAATCCGCAGACTATAAGTAAATGTTTCATTTTACTTTTCCTTTATTTTTCATGAGAAAATCCATGTAAGCCGCAGATTCTGGATACAATGCTTTTTCCGCAGTAAATTCTTGCATTGCAAGATCAACCGCTCCAGTTGTTGAATACAATAACCCTAAATGCGCATGCAACCCTGGCGGAGTTGCTAAACCTTTTGCTTTGCTCATTTCCAAATTCTTTTTCAAAGCTTGAATTTGTTCTTGAGGGCCAGTTTCTGTTTGTTGGTAATATTGGTAGACCGTTGTTTGATAACCATCCCAGTTATATAGTGGTTTGGGTTCATTAGCGCAGCCATTTAATAAAATTACGCCGGCTACCATAGCCAATAATTTAATTTTCATCGTATTTCCTTATTTAGCTGGCTGCCATGCACCACTTTCTATACCAGAAACTAAGTTATTTACCGCTTCCCTAATTGCTAAATCTAATACTTTACCATTCAATGTTGAGTCATAACTGGCAGTGCCACCAAAACCAATCACTTCTCTATTTGATAATTCATATTCACCAGCACCTTGTGAAGAAAAGACCACTTCAGATGTTTGAACATTAACAACGTTTAAATTGACTTTGGCGTAAGCGACCTGTGATTTACCACGACCTAAAATACCGAATAACTGGCGATCCCCAACTTCTTTTCGCCCAAATTCAGTAACATCACCAGTAATTACATAAGTTGCACCTTTTAACTGTTGCGACTGACCTTTAATACCAGCTTCTTCTTTAAGTTCTTGCATATTTGCACGGTCTAATACATTAAAACGACCCGTTTGCTGTAAATGTGTCATCAAAATGGTTTTAGATTGATTACCTAAACGATCAACCCCATCAGAGAAAATGCCATTCATATAACTAGAACGATTATCAAATTTCCCTATTGATATTGGGCTTTTTGGGCCTGAATATTGAGTATTATATGTCGCAACTTTTTCTACGGCTAAAGAACGAGAAGATTCTTTAGCACAACCACTTAATAATGCACTTGCAATAAGAATAGATGCAATGCTGATTTTGGATATATTCATTTAGCTATCTCAATTAAAATAAAATTAGAATTAGAATTAATTTTGCATTGCTATTTTGCATTAAATGAAAAGTAGGGTCTAGTCAATCTTACTTATTTTTTATCTGACATTTAGTTTGTTTTTTAATGACTGCAATACTCATAAAGTAACCAAGGTTTACTAATATTTAATCAAATGGTTGATTAAATATTAATACATATATAAAGAATAATTAGCTAGTAATCTTTAATGATGATATTGAATATCATCATCTATAGTTAATACTATATATTATTAACTACATTTCTTTTATTTTTATTATATATTTCTAATTATACAACTTACTTCCATATAATGAGTTAAAATCGTTTAGTTTTTATCTATTTTTAGTCTATCATTAAAACGTACTCTTCCTCTCCTTAAACTGCAAACTATACCTATTTTAGTATTAGCTTAACCTTTAAATAACAATAACAAAAAAGATAGGGAAAACCCTATCCTTATTGAATGAGAACACACTAAATCATCTTTACGCATCAATGCAATGATTGATAAGAAACTTGTGCTCCTTTAGTCAGCGCACTTTCATTTGAATAAGTACTTTCTATTTCAATCAAGGATTGGTCCGCCATATTGTATATTTTGTTATACAAAGGAAACTGAGGACGATAACGGATCTCTTTCGTGGCAAAATCCATCATTAAATATTGTTGCGAACCTCTAACTATATTCGAAACAATTAAACCTTGATTGCCGACTTCTAAGCTGTTCATGTGGTTATAACCGCTTTCTGCCATCACCTCAAAATTACCATTAGTATGAAATTGCATCAAAGAAAATAAGTGACGTGAGGGCTCTTGAGCAACCACAAAAATATCACCATTACGATTTTGTGCTGATTCATTGATCCTGACAGGCAGCCATTTACTGCTAATAACCTGTTTTGTTGGGATATCCATAATAACTTCTAATGATCCCATTTGGTTGCCATAGCTATACCACATCACTATTTTATCTCGATATGTTGCATAAGAAAAATTTGAATTTCCTTCAATTTCTTCAGGATATAATGACTTGGCTAAATCACGAACATTCATAAAATGTTCCCATGTCATTCCTTTATCAGCGCTGATAAAAATATTTTCATTATCCGCAACAACATAGAAAGGAGAGCTTTTAGATAAGTAGATTTTTCCCATAATCAACGTTGAAAATAGCTTGCCAGTTTTTTTACTCCAAGGTGTAAATTCACTCACTGAAAAATCAGTTAAGTTAATTTTTTGATAGCCATCACTGAACATCATTAAACATTGTTTTCTTTCACAGACTGCATTATAAAAACTTTGATCGCTATAAGTAATAAAATGCACGCCATTATTATCTGCAAATAAAATCTGGTTATCATATTCACTTGAAGGCATATAAGTATTATAAGACGAGTAATAATAATTAGAGCGGCCACTTTTTTGAGCTATAACTAACATCCCATTTTCTGCTGGAAATGTTGTTGCAAAATCATAACTACCAATCGGGAAGCTATTTTCATTATGGTTTTTCCACTGCCAATCAACCGTACCAGTACGAATAAAAATAATAAAAGTGAAAGCGAGGCTTAATACAAACACCAAAGCCAAAAAGAGAAAACGTTTACTCAGAAATGGGTTCATGAGCGCACCTCCGTCACATAATCCGTTTGGCCATTCTTACGACGTAGATGCTTCAAAATATATTGCGCTTGATAATACCCATTTCCACGCTGAGATAATTTAAAATATATCGCCACGCACAAAGCGATAAGAAAACTGATACCGAATAAAATCGTTACTGCGAAACTGATAAATAGCACACCTGTATCCACAATATTAACCCAGTCCCAATAATCCCAATATCCACCTTTCTCTAGGGTTTCAGAAATTGATAACCCTCCGGCCATAAAGACAAAGAACATTAAAAGTAAGCAAATGCCCCCCCACAGCCCGAAATAAAAACCTCGTTCTTGAGGAGCCCCCTTACCAATCAAGCTATAGGCAAGCCCGTCTTGGTGATTGTAAATACCAAAAATGACCTGCTCTTTTGAATGCGCTTGGATATTTTTATGAAAAACTTCAAGTTCATCACCTTGAGCAATAAATAGATTGTGGTTGTTGAATAAGGGTTCATTTGCTGAAATTAGAACATCCATATGGCTTTTATTAATCTGCAAACCAACATGATTGAGCTTTTGTTCTGCATCCCCCGTAGCAACTGTTAAGCTGAGGGTTGATGTAATATTAACCTTCCCACGGGTGACGAGTAATGACGCTTTATCACGATAGTTATCTGCTGATTTACGTAATTTATTGGCTTTATTTTTTAAGCTTTTAATTCCTAAAATTTCAATTTGTTGCTCTTGTTCACTCTTTTGATATTGCCCATCAATAACTAAATCCAACGCTTTTAAAATTGATTTTCGTTTTGGACTTAAAATATGCTTAGTCTCGGCCAGTGCAAGAGCAAACAAAACTATTCCACCAAAGGCAGCACAACCTAAAAGTGAGACTAAGATAATCATTAAGAAGCTATCATCTGCATTAATAAAACAGTAATACACTGCAGGTATCAGGGCCATTAAGGCTAACGAAATTAAATACTGTTTTCCTAGTGAGCGATTAAAACTAATGGTTCTATCTGGCTCAAGTCGACCATGCTTTTCATGGTAAACCCACTCAGCCCAATAACTGCCATCATTCATCTCTTCTGCACAAATAACCAAGGTATCGCCTTGTTGTAAGCGTTCTAAAAAAATTTCACTATTTGAAAAATCACCTTGATTAAAGAAAAATACTTTTTGGGAGGCAATCAATCTTACCATTCCCATTGGGCTGACATTTTGATAGTCACATTGAGTAAGACTGACATGGAAATATTGAACTCGCATGAATAAATGCCTATTTCGCTAAGTAAATTTAACATTATGATAATAAATAAAGGTATATAGCCCTAGTAAAACTTACCTTATAATTAAATAATTCAGATAAGGACGAGCACCTTAAACAGCTATTTAACTCAGGTTAATCATTAGAAATAGGTATCTCCTACTAGCAAAGCCAGTAATTACTGATAAACTTGCATTCAATACAAAGTTTGTGAGTGAAATGTGGCAATAAAACAATGTTACCACTCCTTCCTTTAACAATAATTTTGAATAACAGCGATGACATTACAACCTGCATATAAGCAAATTCAGTCTTACATTTTACGCAGTATTGATTTAGGTATTTTTAAGCCTGAAACACAAATACCGACAGAATTAGAGCTATGTGCTCAATTCAATGTAAGCCGTATGACCGTGAATAAAGCCATTTCAGAGTTAAGTCAAAAAGGGATCCTACATCGTATTGCGGGCAAAGGAACATTTGTCGCCACTCAAAAACATGAGCTCCCCGTAACAAAAGCGTTTGATATTTTTGATGAGATCTCAACAAGTGGTAATAAATATAGCGGCCACCAGCTGCAACTAAAAATTATTCCCGCATCAGCAGAAATTGCACTACAGCTCGGGATTAGTGAAGGAAGTGATGTGGGCTATTGTAAAGTACTACATTTTGAAAACGATATTCCTTTAATGTTAGAAGAACGCTATGTTAACCACGCCATTGTGCCCGACTTTGTTAAGCAAAAATATGGTGACACTGAAACTCCTAGCGGTTATTTGCAACGCCATTTTCCTGTCAGTGAAATGGAACATACCATTGAAGCTGCATTGGCCACAAAATCTATTGCTCAATCATTATCAATTAAAGAAAACTCACCTTGCTTACAACTTAGCCGTCGCACTTGGACAGGTAACACTCTAATTAGCTATGTTAATATGATCACAGCTGGCTCGCGTTACAAATTAAAATTACATTCTCGAATTGAGAATTAATGCAAAAATAAAAAAATGGGGCAAAATTGCCCCAAAGCGACTGATAAAACAAAAATATCAAGCACAACTACATCACAATAAATTCGTTTTACATTCCTTGATAAATAGGCCCTTCCCCTCCTTGGGGAGCAGTCCAGGTGATATTTTGTAACGGATCTTTAATGTCACAAGCCTTACAATGCAGGCAGTTTTGCGCATTAATTTGCAGTTTTTCCTCGCTTTTATTCCCTACAATTTCATAAACTCCCGCGGGGCAATAACGCGTCTCGGGCGCAGCATATTTCATTAAATTAACTTGGATAGGGACATTAATATCAGCCAGTTTTAAATGGCAGGGTTGTTCTTCTTCATGGTTAGTATTCGATAAAAATACGGAAGAAGACTTATCAAACGTTAATTTACCATCGGGTTTTGGGTAATCTATCGGTGTAAAACCCTTGGCTTCCTTTATTCCTTCATGATCCGATTGTTTTAATTTCAACGTCCACGGGGTACGCCCCTTAAATAACAGTTGTTCTGCACCAAATAGCATTGAACCAACCACTAGCCCTTTTTTCATATAGGGCTTAAAATTGCGTGTTTGATAAAGCTCTTGATATAACCAGCTCTCTTCAAATAGCTGGCGAAATTGCTTTTTAAACTGTAAATAATCAACCATTCCATTCTGGTTAGCACTGAACCAAGCTTCTGCTGCTAATAACCCACTTTTCACCGCACAATGGGTGCCTTTAATTCGGGCTGCATTAAGAAAACCTGCATCATCACCAATTAACACGCCACCGGGAAAGCTTAGTTCAGGTAACGCGGCTAACCCACCCGCTACCATCGTTCTAGCACCATAACTGATCCGTTCTCCACCCGATAAAAAATCACTAAATGCAGGATGGATTTTTAAACGTTGAAACTCATCAAACGGTGATAAATATGGATTTTCATAATTTAACCCGACAACCAAACCCACCGCGACTAAGTTATCCCCATAGTGATAAGCAAAGCCACCGCCATAAGTATGGTTATCTAGCGGCCAACCAACGGAATGGACAACTAACCCTGCTTGGTGTTGCTCTTTTGGAATTTGCCAAATTTCCTTGATCCCCAAACCATAGGTTTGTTTACCGCTCTCTGTGGCTAAATTAAAATGATTTATCAATTGCTTACCTAGCTGACCACGGCACCCTTCCGCAAAAAAGGTCATTTTTGCCAGTAAATTCATACCCGGTTGGTACATCTGTGTTGGGTTGCCTAATTTATCAAGCCCCATATCTCCAGTTGTGACGCCTATCACTTGGTTTTTATCATCAAATAACACCTCTGTGGCAGCAAAACCGGCAAAAACATCAACACCTAATTCTTCTGCCTCCACGGCTAGTGCAGCACTTATCTCCCCTAAGCTACCAATGAAATTACCATTGTTTTTCAAACAGTTTGGCAATAAAGAGAGGGGTAAATGACTCGCTTTATTTTCTTTTAGCCATAAAAAACGGTCATGGCTTACAGGTGTTAAAGAAGCCGAAACCTTTTGCTGCCAATCTGGTAGCAATTCATCGAGAGCACGTGGGTCTATCACTGCACCAGATAAAATATGAGCTCCTATCTGTGCACCTTTATCAATTAAACAAACCGAAATTTCTGTTCCTTTCTTTGCCGCTAGCTGCTTTAAACGTATTGCTGCAGATAACCCCGCGGGCCCACCACCGACAATCAGGACATCGAACTCCATCGATTCCCGCTCGGGAGCCTCATTTATTTTCTCAATATTGTCGATAGCCATGAGCCCCTCCATTACGCCAATGCTTTGTCAAATTCAGGTAAGATCTCAAACAGATCGCCAACAATACCATAATCCGCAACTTGGAAAATCGGTGCCTCAGGATCACTATTGATAGCAACGATCACTTTGCTTTCTTTCATTCCTGCAACATGCTGAATTGCCCCCGAAATTCCTACAGCTATGTACAAATCAGGTGCGACAATTTTCCCTGTTTGTCCTACTTGGTAGTCATTTGGCACAAAACCAGCGTCTACCGCAGCACGTGAAGCCCCAACCGCAGCCCCTAGCTTGTCAGCTATCGTTTCCAATAACGCAAAATTTTCACCTGAGCTCAAGCCTCTCCCGCCTGAAATAACCACTTTTGCAGAGCTCAATTCCGCACGGCTAACTTGAGTTAACGATTGGCTTTTTAATTGACTACGCAGCGGTATATCGGCAAGGGAAACCTTCTCTATTTCAGCACTATTTTGCGTTTCATATCCCCCTGAAAATGCCGAACTACGTACCGTAATGACCACTTTCTGGCCATTGTTTTGTACCGTTGCTAACGCATTTCCTGCATAAATAGGTCTAACAAAAGTTTGTGAATCAATAACTTGAGTAATATCTGAAACTTGTGCGATCCCTAACTTTGCAGCAACCCGTGGGGCAATATTTTTACCAAATGTCGTCGCTGGAAACAGTAAATGAGTATATTCTTCTGCAATATTCACCACCGCATGAGCCATCGGTTCTGCAAGTTGGTTTTTAAGGTTATCTGATTGTATTTCTAGGACTTTACTCACGCCTTTTATACTCGCAGCTAGCTGAGCGACCAATTCTGTCTCACTTCCTGCAACTAATAAGTGCAAATGGCCACCTGCGGTGAGAAGTTGTTTTGCAGCGTTAATACTATGATAAGTAGAGGTTTTTATTGTTTGATTATCATGCTCGACAACCACTAATACAGATATTTGGCTCATAGGTATTTTCCTCGATTAAATCACTTCTTTCGCTTGTAATGCACTGACTAGCTCTGTCGCACTGCTTAGCAATGTACATTGCCCCGCTCGTTTTTTGGGTTCTGAGACACTAAGCGTTCTAATTTGCCCTAATGGGATAAAATCCATATCAGTAATATCGATAATATCTAACGTTTTTTTCTTCGCTTTCATGATATTAGGTAAAGTTGCATAACGAGGTTCATTGAGCCGTAAGTCTGTTGTGATGACCGCTGGCAATGGCATTTCTAACGTTTCTAAACCACCGTCAATTTCCCTCGTAACTTGCAGTGATTGCCCTTCAAACTTAACTTGAGAAGCAAATGTCGCTTGCGGGTAATCCAATAATGCGCTGAGCATTTGACCTATTTGATTGCAATCATCATCAATAGCTTGTTTGCCTAATAAAATAAGATCTGGCTGTTCCCTTTCTACGATTTGTTGAAGTAAACGCGCTATATCCAGTGGCTCTAGTGTTAACTCCCCAGATCTTTGGACTAAAATCCCACGATCAGCGCCAATCGCCATCGCACTACGTAATGTTTCTTGATAACCAATGTCACCGATGGAAACCGCAATCACTTCTGTTGCTTTTCCCGCCTCTTTTAAACGCACAGCTTCTTCGACGGCAATTTCATCAAATGGGTTAATTGCCATTTTGACATTCGCCAATTCAACCCCTGAACCATCGGCTTTTACTCTTATTTTGACGTTATGGTCTATCACTCGCTTCACTGCGACTAAAATTTTCATAGCAACTCCTATCCCAATTCTTCAACGATTGGTGGGTATGGTAATGTTCTAAAACCGTTTTTTAGGTTGAGAGAAACCGTAACAGTGATAGTTACACTGCTACTGGCTATCTCAATTTTTACGCTTTTTAATGCTAGTTTTTTATGAAATGGTTATTTTGTTGTCGGTAATATCAACCGATCTGCGACTGACATAGGCCATTTTTTAATCGCAACATAGTAAAGAATACTTGTTGCTACTAAGCCAACAATCCATGAAATATCGACACCACCGAGTTTTTCGACTAAAGGCCCGGTATAAAAACCTGTTGATATAAATGGTAATTGTATTAATACACCGGCAATGTAAGTGAATATCCCGACTTTATTCCAACGCCCATAGCGGCCATTTGGGTTTGCAAGTTCGGGAACGTCGTAGCGACCTTTAGTGACCCAATAGTAGTCAACTAAGTTAATTGCACTCCAAGGGGTAAAGAATGCAAGTAAAAACAATAAGAAAGCAGAGAAGAGTTTTAAAAATGAGTGCTGGCCCGCTAACCCAAGTAGTGTTGAAAAACTGACCATTAGAATAATAAAGAACAACCTTTGGCCACGAGAAATTTGGCTTTTCCCACGGAAACCACACCAAATCGCAGCCATAGACATAAAGCTACCATAGGCATTCAATGCAGTTATTGTCACTTTCCCATAGAAAATACTGATATACAGCAACGCCGCGATTAAACCTGTACTGCCTAAGCCCACAATATACGAGACTTCATTACCGGCAAACTGATTACCAGCAAGCGCTGCGGCAAAAACCCCTAAAATCATTGAGGCTTGCGTACCAATTACTGTGCCTGAACCCACAGCCAAGAAGGCTTTAATTGTCGGGGTTTTAGTCGGTAAATAACGAGAATAGTCAGCAACATAAGGCCCAAATGCAATTTGCCAAGAAGCAGACAGTGACATCGCTAATAAAAAGTTCGTCCAGCTAAAATGGCGATTTTCCAGTAATACCGAAACATCATTCATATAAAACAGACGGAAAAATAGATAAAAGAACGTAATCACGCCGATAACGCTCGCTACTTTCCCTAAAATATGGATGATGCGATAACCACAAATTGTAATGCCGATAATCACCACACCAAAAATAATAATTCCAACCCAATCAGTCACATGTAACAACTGACCAACCGCTTGCCCTGCCAGCACGGTACCACTAGCAGAAAACCCGACATACATCATGCAAACTAATAAAATAGGGATGACGGCACCGTATACGCCAAACTGTACACGACTCGAGATCATTTGTGGTAACCCCAATTTCGGCCCTTGCACCGCATGCAAGGCCATCACCGCGCCACCTAATAATTGGCCAATAAACAAGCCAATTAATGACCAGAATACATCTCCGCCAAGCACGACTGCCAAGGCCCCCGTTACAATTGCCGTTATTTGCAAATTAGAACCGAACCAAAGTGTGAATTGGCTCGATAAAGTGCCATGGCGCTCGGACTCTGGAATGTAATCGATGGAACGCGCTTCGATTAAGGGTACATTCTCCTGCCGGTTTTTTTGCCCTGTAGCGATGTCGTTTGAAACTGTCATGGTAACTCCTCTTTAAGCAAGGCTGGCTTAAAGAATGAACCAATTAATCGTAATGGAACCGCAATAACTACAATTGTAAGGTACAGTTATTAAGCATTACGCTGGGTGATGTTTTATCTGTTATTCACCCTGAATAACTAATTGAAATACATTCTTAAACCTGATTGTTGTTGTGTTTTTAATTCCATGATCCTGTTGTCAGGTAGTGCTTCCTGTGGTGCTCCATAAACGAGTAAACGCCTGTCCCGCTTACTCATTTAATACTTAAAATTAATTAGTGGGCGTCTAAAACAGCACGTGAAATAATAATTTTTTGTATTTCTGATGTCCCTTCAAAAATCCGTAAAATCCGTGCGTCACGCACATAACGTTCAAGAGGAAGGTCACGAATATAGCCGTAGCCGCCATGAAGCTGTAAAGCCGCATCCGTTACAAAACCCGCACACTCAGCAGCAAACAATTTCGCCGTAGCGGATTGCAAACTAAAACGCTCCCCTGAATCACGTAATTCCGCAGCTTGCCAGGTCAACATACGAGCCGCCTCCAATTGCGTGTGCATATCCGCAATACGCCATTGAGTTCCTTGGTATGCAGCTAAGGGTTTTTTACCAATTTGGCGTTCTTTTACCCAGCCTAAAGCACTTTCCATCGCGGCTCGAGCAATACCTAGTGACGTTGCAGCCACTTCAACACGCCCTTTATCTAAAACTTCCATGGCGGTGTGGAACCCTTTATTTTCCTCTCCCAGTAATGCAGATTCAGGTAGCCAACAATTCAATGCTAATTCATAAATGGTGCTACCCCGTAACCCCATGGTTTTTTCAGGTTGAGAAAATGCCACACCTTCAGTGCCTTTAGGGATCATAAATGCACTGATGCCACGGGCTCCCGCTTCAACATCGGTTTTAGCATATAACACAATAAAATCAGCCTCTTTGGCGTTTGTGATATAGTGTTTATTTCCTCGAATACGCCATCCGCCATTTTCACGTACAGCCACAGTACGCATATCCGCAGGGTTAGAGCCCGCAGCCGGCTCAGTTAAGCCGAATGCACCTAATAATTCCCCAGCAGCGGCTTTTGGTAACCAATGATTTTTTTGCTCTTCTGTCCCACCAATTAAAATTGAATCTGTCGCCAAAAAATGCGCCGTTAGAGCCGATGACGTCGATGCACAAGCTGCTGCAACCGATTCCACGACCTTGCTCATCGCCACACTGCCAATACCAAAACCGCCATACTGTTCAGGTAAATTAATTCCCCAACAGCCTATTTCCCCTAACGCTTGTAAACTTTCAGCACAAAAGGTTTCGGTTTCATCGTATCTTTGTGCATTCGGCTGTAAAATGTCATGGCAAACTTTTTCTACCGCATCTACAACCGCTTGTTCCGTTTCATTAATATCAAAACTCATTGCATCGTCTCCGCATTTTTAATTGTTGTTTTCGCTGGTTTATAAACTAAGTTTGCCTCACCTAATTTCGGGGCACGGCGGGTCGAATGAGGTTTCTTTCCATTAAAAAAAACCGGTTGAGAAACCAATGGTGTTCCTCCATCATTCAGGTACGTCAGTACTTGCCTCACTTCGGCGTGTTCGCTTTGTGTCGCTTGGTGTAAATTATGAATGGGTGAAGCAGGAACGCCCGCGTTTAATAATATGTCACATACCTCTTCAACCGTTTTTTGGCGTGTCCAACTTTCGATTTCTTTTCTAAGTTCAGCTTGGTACTGCGTTCGGCTTGGGTCATCACCGTAGCGCGGGTCGTGGCATAACTGCGGTTTTTCCATACATTCGCAAAAGCGTTGAAATAGCTTTTCACTCGCAATCGCGATAACGACTAAACCGTCTTTTGCTTGATAGGTATCAAATGGCGTGGATACTGGGTGGCGGTTCCCCACTAAGCTCGGGGCCTTATCATTTGCAAATAAGTTTGAAAGCCCAGTTAACTGCATGCTGAGTAAGACATCTACCATCGCCACATCAATATACTGTGCCGCTTCACCATGACGCTCTCTCGCAAATAGCGCACTGCTTATCGCCCATGATGCAAACATCCCTGCACACACATCGCCAATTGACTCACCGCTGCGTGTTGGCCCTGTTTCTGGGAAACCAGTGACACTCATTAGGCCTGACATCGCTTGTGCCACAATGTCATAAGCCGGGTAACTGGCAAGTGGGCTGTTTTGCCCGAACCCTGAAATACTGGCGTAAATTAATTTAGGGTTGTGCTGTTTTAAGCTCTCAAAATCGATGCCAAGTCGTTGAGTCACACCAGGGCGAAAGTTTTCAACCACCACATCACTTTCTTTGACTAATTGAAATAAAATCGCTCGGTCTTCATCCGCTTTAAGGTCTAATTCAATACTGCGTTTACCTCGGTTAATCAAACCATAGTAAACACTTTCACCATCAATAAATGGCCCTAAATGGCGGCTGTCATCACCGTGGTTGGGCACTTCAATTTTGATCACTTCAGCACCAAGATCGGCCATCATACCGGTGCAATAAGGACCTGCTAACACACGGCTTAAGTCGATCACTTTGATCCCCGCCAGTGGCCCTTGTCTTTTCTGAGTTAACGCAGCATTCATACTGAATTCCTTATATTCCAGAAAGTTGCCGACCGATTAAGCAGCCGGCAAAGGACATTACTTCACCATCGGCAAGTTCAAGCCTTGCTCTTTCGCACAGTTAATGGCGATGTCATAACCTGCATCTGCATGGCGCATAACGCCCGTTGCAGGGTCATTATGTAAAACGCGCGCTAAACGTTTATCAGCAGCGTCCGTTCCATCACATACAATGACGACGCCTGAATGCTGTGAGAAGCCCATGCCAACACCACCACCATGATGTAAACTGACCCATGTTGCCCCACCTGCGGTATTTAACAGTGCGTTCAATAAAGGCCAGTCTGATACGGCATCAGAGCCATCTTTCATGGATTCCGTTTCACGGTGTGGACTCGCAACAGAGCCTGAATCTAAGTGATCACGACCGATGACAATAGGGCCTTTTAACTCACCACTTTTCACCATTTCGTTGAAAGCACGCCCTAATCTTTCTCTGTCTTTTAAACCGACCCAACAAATACGTGCAGGGAGCCCTTGGAATGCGATACGTTCACGTGCCATATCGAGCCAATTATGTAAGTGTTTGTCATCTGGTAATAATTCTTTTACTTTTTGGTCTGTTTTATAGATATCTTCTGGGTCACCGGATAACGCGACCCAACGGAATGGTCCAACACCTTCACAAAATAGCGGGCGAATATAAGCAGGAACAAAACCTGGGAAATCAAAGGCATTGCTAATTCCTTCATCTTTTGCCATTTGGCGAATATTGTTGCCGTAGTCAAAAGCTGCTGAGCCACGTTTTTGCATCGTTAGCATCGCATCTACTTGTACTGCCATGCTTTTTTTCGCAGCTTTGGTCACTTCAGCAGGGGCAGTTTGTTGTTTTTCACGCCATTGGGTGAGTGTCCAGCCCTGTGGTAAGTAGCCATGTACTGGGTCATGGGCACTCGTTTGGTCGGTCACTGAATCAGGGGTGATATTGCGTTTCACCAATTCACTGTAAACATCAGCCGCATTACCTAATAGCCCAACAGAAACGGGTTGGCCATTGGCTTTGGCATCGTCGATATATTGCAATGCTTCATCAAGAGAAGTCGCTTTTTTGTCTACATAACGGGTTCTTAGACGAAAATCGATACGGCTTTCATCGCACTCGACCGCTATCATGCTAAAACCTGCCATAGTTGCTGCTAATGGCTGTGCTCCTCCCATCCCTCCAAGGCCACCGGTTAAGATCCAGCGCCCTGCGGCGTTGCCATTAAAGTGCTGTTTAGCAAGCGAAACAAAGGTTTCATAGGTGCCTTGAACGATCCCTTGAGAACCAATATAGATCCAAGAGCCGGCCGTCATTTGGCCATACATCATTAGGCCTTTGCGATCTAACTCATTAAAGTGATCCCAATTCGCCCAGTGAGGAACAATATTTGAGTTTGCGATCAACACGCGTGGGGCATCTGGATGGGTAGGGAACACACCAACAGGTTTACCTGATTGCACGAGTAATGTTTGGTCATCTTCCAATGTGGTCAGCACATCTAAAATTTTGTCATAACATTCCCAATCACGTGCTGCACGGCCGATACCGCCATAGACCACCAAGCTTTGAGGGTGCTCAGCAACATCTGGGTCTAAATTATTTTGGATCATGCGGTATACCGCTTCTGTCAGCCAGCTTTTACAGGTTTTCTCACTGCCACGTGGTGCGCGGATCACTCGAGTTGAGTCAGTACGATTTAACATGGTTGTATCCCCTATCATCCATTTTTAATTAACTTTAAATTAACAATTTTGTTTGTAATAATCTGCGAGATACCCAGTTAGTGGCGATGCACGTGCGTCTTCAAACTAATTAATTGATTATAAATCAACAGATTATTTTTATATCAACTTGCTCGAGATTATCTATTCATTGAGAGTATTTATCGATGATTTAAATATATATACATTTACTTCACAAAGTATATACATTTAAATTTGAAATTTTGTAGGAAGTGTGAAGGTTGGAATACGAGGGAAGTTATACAACAACAAGTAGCTGTATGTTTCTAGAGGGAAAGTTGTATATACATTTGTTTTTGTGTATAGAAACAAGCAAATAACAAAATTGAGAGTCGCTTCACAGAACGTTGTAACGATGTATAGAAGTAGATGCGCTATTCATTAGCTATTCACGCTTCTTGCAATTATTTCTTCTAAAAACAGGTTATTTTTCCTCCTGTTTAAAATTGGAGAATTTTATGAGCATCGACATTGCTAATTTTTTTAATCGGGTAAGAAATTATTTTATCCCTAACAGCAAGAGAAACCTTGATATCACAAAAATAAATAAAACTCAGTTATCACTTCCTGCTTCAAAATTTAATTCTATACCTAAAGTTATTAATACCGAAGAAGAGGCTATTCAGTTTGCTGAAACTCATTATTTCTTACCTGAAAATTTCATACATAGAAAAGGGTGTGATACCTCACTAAATAATTTAACAACAGATAATCAACGAGTTGAATTAAAAATCAAAAAAGATATAAATTCTTTTTTTAATTCAAAAATTAAAGATCACAGTGAGACATTAACAAAAGTAAACAATAATTTAATTCCCTCTAGTCAACCAACAAAAAAACATTCATCCTTAAATCAAATTGGCCTTGATATACCAAGAATGAATATTTTTGTTAAAAATAAAGATAATAATCCAACTAAACTACAATCCATAATTGATATTAATAAATACCTAGGAAAATTACCGCCTTCACATATATGCCATATTTGTAATATTGCAAATCAAGCCCATTTGGCAGAAGGCACTATTAAAGCCTCGGAAATGATAAGTAAAACCCAATCCGAATTTTTATTTCAAGATCATGGCAAATCATCAATCATGATTAATATTTTAGATAATAATAGCTATCAGGTAAAATCTGAAGGTTACTTTAATTTAATCAATACAAAAACTGGAAAAAAAGTTAATAATTCAGAGGTTATAGCAGAAACGACGACTCATTTTACATTTGATGAACAGGATAAGTTAATTGCTGAAAAACAGGACAAGTTAACACTAAAAATAAAAATTGAAACGAACCCACCACATCTATCACTCGATAGCATAGCCAATAGCAATTTAATGATTTAATAAATAATTCACGTTGTGGCTAGGCGGCAAAATGAGGATATCTCGGGGAGCATACACAAGTATGCGCCCCAAATAGCTGAATGAAGCCAACAACACCACAGCATGAAGTATGACGAAAATTGGGGAACATACATAAGTATCTGCCCCAACTAACCTAATGAAACCAACAACGCCATAACACGAAGTATGACGAAAATTTTAGCCGCCGAGATACGCGCTTCTAACCGCCTCATTGGCTAAAAGTGCTTTACCGCTGTCTTCTAACACAATATGCCCATTTTCCAACACATAACCACGGTCTGCGAGCTTCAACGCTTGGTTGGCGTTTTGTTCGACAAGGAAAATCGTCATTCCTTCTTCACGTAGTTGTTGGATTGTATCGAAAATTTGCATAATGATAATGGGAGCAAGGCCTAGGGATGGCTCATCAAGCAACAACAGCTCTGGCTGGCTCATTAAAGCACGGCCTATCGCTAGCATTTGTTGCTCACCACCTGACATCGTTCCTGAACGTTGACTTCGGCGCTCATACAGCCTTGGAAATAGCTTATAAACCCGCTCAATACGTTCTTGGTACTGCTGGCGATCAGCAAAAAACCCCCCCATTGCGAGGTTTTCTTCCACAGTCATACGAGAAAATACACGCCGCCCTTCTGGTACTAGAGCAATGTCTTCACGCATAATTTTCGAAGTGGGCAATTGAGTGATATCCACGCCTCGGTAAATGACTTGGCCTTCCGATGCTCGCGGATCGCCACAAAGGGTACTGAGCAACGTTGTTTTCCCAGCGCCATTTGCTCCGATTAGCGTAACAATTTCGCCTTTTTGAATATTCAGGCTGATCTGATGCAGTGCCTGAATTTTTCCATAATGGGTAGAAACTTTTTTAAACTCTAGCATCAGTAAGCTTCCCCCAAATAGGCTTTTATCACATCTGGATGTTGGCGAATCTCACTCGGTGTGCCATTCGCCAATGGCGTTCCTTGATTCACGACATAAATACGATCTGAAATTCCCATGACTAATTTCATATCATGTTCAATTAATAGAATTGAAACATTATGATGAGTACGCAACTCAGCAATTAAGTCATCCAAATCATTGGTTTCTTTAGGGTTAAGACCTGCCGCAGGTTCATCCAGCATTAAAATTTCAGGACGAGTGACCATACAGCGAGCAATTTCTAACCGACGCTGCTGACCATAGGCTAAATTACCCGCTTGGCGATTTGCAAAGGGGAGTAAATCAACACGCTCAAGCCATTTTACCGCATTATCAAGCGCTTCAGACTCTGCTCGACGAAATGCAGGGGTTTTCAATAACCCAGAAAAAATGCCACTTTTTAAATGTTGATGCTGCGCCACAAGTAAATTTTCAATCACCGTCATTTCTTTAAACAACCGCACATGCTGAAATGTTCGGATAACACCAAGGCGTGCAATTGCCTGCCCGGTCAGTCCCTCAAGATGTTTTTCTCGATATAAAATCGTGCCACTGGTCGGCTTATAAAAACCGGTTAAACAGTTAAAAATGGTGGTTTTACCCGCCCCATTTGGGCCAATCAGTGAGACGATTTCCCCTTGATTAATAGTTAACTCAACATTATTGACGGCAAGTAACCCACCAAAACGCATTGTTAAGCCATTCACTTGTAACAAAGGCGTAGTTATATGGCTCATACGCCCTCCCCTTCTGGGACTTTTTTCACCTGCATTTGACGGCGTTTCATCGGTAATAGGCCTTGTGGTCGCCAGATCATCATCAGCACCATTAGCGCCCCTAATAGCAGCATGCTGTATTGGTTAAGGTCACGCATCATTTCCCGTGATACAACTAAAATAATTGCGGCTAAAATAACGGAGGTTTGTGAACCCATTCCTCCTAAAACGACGATGGCTAACACAAATGCCGATTCCACAAAGGTAAAAGACTCTGGACTGATAAAACCTTGCCGTGCGGCAAATAACGTCCCTGCAAACCCTGCAAAGGCTGCACTGATAGTAAATGCGGTTAATTTTATTCGAGTTGGACTTAACCCTAATGACCGGCAGGCAATTTCATCTTCGCGTAATGCTTCCCACGCACGACCTAATGGCATACGCAGTAACCGATTGATAACAAATAAGGTTAAAACCACTAATAGTAAAGCGACAAAATACAGAAAGATAATTCGGTCACCTGGGCTGTAATCTAAGCCGAAAAAGTTATGGAAGGTGTCCCAACCCTCTTTCGCGGTACGGCTGAATTCCAAGCCAAAAAAAGTCGGTTTCGGTAATTGGCTGATCCCATTTGGCCCACCCGTGATTTCAGTATTATTCAGTAATAAAATACGAACAATCTCCCCAAAGCCAAGCGTCACTATGGCAAGATAGTCACCACGTAACCTTAGCACAGGGAACCCTAGTAAAAAGCCCGCTAACGCAGCGGTTAAACCTGCAATCGGTAAACTTTCCCAGAACCCAAAACCATAATAATGATTTAATAAACCAAAAGTATAAGCACCTATGGCATAAAAACCGGCATACCCAAGAACCAGTAATCCTGATAACCCGACAACTACGTTTAGGCCGAGCCCTAACATCACATAAATTAATGTTAGGGTGGCAATATCCACGCTTCCGCGAGAAACAATAAATGGCCAAATAATGGCAGCAATAATAATTATAACCGCAAGGATTTTTTGCTTGGTTGTCGAACCATCAAAATCAGGAATAGCCCACGCCTTCTTAGGAACCCCTTGCCAAACTTTACTCAACGTTGGGCGAACCAATTGATAAACAAAGATCACCACAATTCCCGCAATGATCCAGTTCCAACGCACAGAATCCCCAACTGTCACGATCAGTTTTGTGCCATCGAGCGCAAGTTGCAAGCCCATCATAAACAGCGCCAGCACGAAGAAAGTCGAGGAAGCAACAACGGCATTAATCCAATTTTCTTTTCTCATACTTTTTCGACCTCCGGGCGTCCCAGAATGCCGGTTGGCATGATTAATAACACACCTATCAATAAACCAAATGATACAACATCTTTATATTCTGTACTTAAATATGCAGAGGTCATTGCTTCTGCAACGCCTAAGATTAACCCGCCTAACATAGCACCCGGAATACTCCCAATTCCCCCTAGCACTGCCGCGGTAAATGCTTTCATTCCTGCCATAAAGCCAATATATGGGTTAATCACACCATAAAATTGCCCCAGCAGTACACCAGCTACAGCAGCCATTGCCGCACCGATAACGAAGGTCAATGAAATAACTCGATCGGTATTAATACCTAATAAGCTGGCCATTTTAAGATCTTCCGCACAGGCTCGGCAGGCTCTTCCCATCTTTGAATAGCGAATAAATAGCGTCAAAGCTAACATCGCAAGCACGGTAACCACCCAGATGGTCAATTGCATCTTAGTCACCGTGGCTTCAAAACCATCGCTTTCACCTAGAACCCATTGCCCTGTGATCAAACTGGGTAGAGCTAAATCACGCGAACCTTGTGACAGGCTGACGTAGTTTTGTAGGAAAATAGACATCCCGATCGCAGAGATCAACGCAATCAAACGCTTAGAATGTCGAACTGGCCGATAAGCAACGCGTTCAATACTCCAACCATAGGCGCTAGAGACCACGATTGCCGCAATGAAGGCCGCAGCAACCAAGATCCAGCCGATATCGATCCCAAGCATCATTAAGCCTGCGATCACAATAAAAGAGACATAGCTACCTATCATGTACACTTCGCCGTGGGCAAAGTTAATCATCCCAATGATGCCATATACCATCGTATAGCCGATAGCTATCAATGCATAGGTACTGCCAAGGGTTAAACCATTCAGAAGTTGCTGAATAAAATAGAGAATTTGATCTGACATAAGACTATCCTTTCGAACTACTTGTCCTATATAGAGAGCAGAAGCCGGAAGCAAGTTACTCACTTCCGGTTCTTATTCACTATGCTGGAACACTGCTGAGTACTATTTTACAGAGGTGGATGTCCCATCTTTGTGCCACTCAAATACACCGAACTCAAACCCTTTCAGGTCACCGTTTGGCTGCCAGCTTAATGTTCCCATGACCGTTTCGACCGGGTTTGCTTTCAAGTCTTTCACTAAATCTTCAGGCTCGATGCTGCCAGTACGCTCCATTGCCGTCGTTAAACCTTGGATAGCAGCATAAGTTGTCCAAACAAATGGCCCTGTTGGGTCTTCTTTCTTCGCTTTGATGGCATCAACAATCGGTTGGTTAGTCGCGACCTGGTCATAGCGTTTTGGTAAAGTTACCAGCATGCCTTCCGAAGCATCACCTGCAATATTCGATAATGAAGAGTTACCGACGCCTTCAGGCCCCATAAAGCGAATATTCAAGCCAGCTTGTTTAGCTTGGCGTAAGATTTGCCCCATTTCTGGGTAATATCCCCCAAAGTAAACAAAATCCACATTCTCTTTTTTCAATTTTGCGACTAAAGCAGAGAAGTCTTTGTCACCCGCTGTTACCCCTTCAAACATCACTTCTTTAACGCCGGCTTTATTGAGGCTTTCGCGTACAGAACGTGCTAAACCTTCCCCATATTGTTGTTTGTCGTGAACAACAGCAATACGGGTTGGCTTGATATCTTCCATAATAAATTTAGCGGCTGTTGGTCCTTGGTCTGAATCCAAACCTGTTGTACGCAACACCATCTGGTAACCACGCGTGGTTAAATCCGCATTGGTTGCTGCCGGGGTGATCATAATGACGCCTTCATCTTCATAAATATCGGATGCAGGCTGTGTTGAAGAGGAACATAAATGCCCAATAACATGGCGGATACCATCGTTAATGACTTTGTTTGCTACCGCAACCGCTTGTTTTGGGTCGCAAGCATCATCATATTCGACTGCCACTAATGTGTTTCCATTAATGCCACCTTTAGCATTAATATCTGCAATCGCTTGGCGCGCACCTGTAAATTCCATATCACCATATTGAGCCACAGGCCCTGACATCGCGCCAACAACCGCTATTTTAATTTCCTTTGCCCATCCTGCTGAACTGAATGCCATCGCAATACAGCCCGCTAATAATGCTTTATTCATATTCTTCATTTTATCGTCCCCGTCTTCATGGTTCTGAGTGTTTGTGTTTGATTTGTAGTAGATTATTATGGTTGACAGGTACAATGCCTGATATTTCAAAATACAGCGAATAAGGCTATATATTTCATAACATTAAACAAGATAATTATGCTAAATAGCAAATGGATATGGCAGGTTTTTACATTAGAAGCAGAATAAAAAACTGATGTGTTAAAGTAGGTTTTTTGTAAATACTAGTGTTATATTCGGGTTAAATTTAAATTAATCCGAGTGAAATTCGGAAAATTCAGTATCACCAAATTTTTCTCTCTAAAATCAAAAAATCGGTTGTAGATCACTCTGGCAGGATGAGTGACTGCAACTCTTACAGGGAAACAAACAAAATATCATGAGACTCACTATTATCCCGCTGGTCAATCCTACTGAGCAACAATATCTGGACTTACATAAAATCTGGCCTGACCAGAGCCCTTTTGAGCTAGCCAAAATGTGTAAAGCAGGTGAGCAATTTTATGCAGCTCGCTTTAATGACCGCCTTCTTGGCGCAGCAAAAATTACTGTGGATCATAGCACTGCCACTTTGTGGGATTTTTGTGTGCGAGAGGTCACTCGCCGACGAGGTGTAGGATCATATTTATTAGAAGAAATTTGCCAAACAATCCCTGATATTACACTATGGAAATTTGACATTAGTGGGGTTGCCCTGCAAGAAAAAGAAGCAATGCAGCTTTTCTTGTCGGCAAATGGCTTCAATGCCACCGCACAACCTGATATATGGGAAAAACAGCATGAAGTTAAATAAAATTCATCATGTTGCTATTATCGCATCCAATTTTGACGTCAGTAAGGATTTTTATTGCCGTATTTTGGGCTTAAATTTACTTGAAGAACATTACCGTCCAGCAAATAATTCGTGGAAAGCAGACTTAGCTTTTGGTGAGCATTACCAAATTGAGTTATTCAGTTTTGTTAATCCACCAGCGAGACTAAGTTACCCCGAAGCCACAGGGCTACGTCATTTAGCCTTCGGTGTCGATGATTTAGATAAATGGGTCGCTTATTTAACTGAACAAGGTGTGGCTTGTGAAGCAATACGGGTTGACCCCTACACGCAAAAGCGTTTTACATTTTTCACAGATCCAGATGGCTTACCGCTAGAGTTATACAGTGATTAATTGAACAATTAAAAATGTAAAAGTAGAAATGATTATCTGCATTTATCCACCTCTTAACAGGCAATAAATGCAGATAATTTTAGTGAGCAACGAATTAGCCAGTAATAAATTACATTTCGCTGTCTTCGTCTTCTTCCATCGCCAAACGTAACTTCTTCATGGCGTTCTTTTCAAGCTGACGAACGCGTTCTGCAGAAACGCCGTATTTATCAGCAAGTTCTTGCAACGTTGTTTTGTTGTCATCGTCTAACCAACGAGCTCGGATGATATCCTGACTACGCTCGTCCAAAGAGTCTAGTGCATCTGCTAAGCGATCAGTTGCATGGCTTTCCCAATTATCATCTTCAATTGAGCCAGCAAAGTCTGATGCTTTGTCTTGTAAGTATAAGACTGGGGCTACCGGACCACCAAAATCACTGCTGTCATCGTCATCTGACATATCAAATGCCATATCTTGTGCAGCCATACGTGATTCCATTTCACGCACATCTTTAGTACTTACCCCTAACTCTTGGGCAACCATATCGACTTCGTCCTGGTTAAACCAACCAAGACGTTTTTTATTCTTTCTTAAATTAAAGAATAACTTACGCTGCGATTTTGTCGTCGCGACTTTCACAATACGCCAGTTACGTAAAACGTATTCATGAATTTCAGCTTTGATCCAGTGAACCGCAAAGGAAACAAGGCGAACGCCAACTTCAGGATTGAAACGACGCACCGCTTTCATCAGGCCGATATTACCTTCCTGAATTAAATCAGCTTGCGGTAAACCATACCCTGCATAACTACGAGCAACATGAATAACAAAGCGCAAATGCGATAAGATCAGTTGCTTTGCAGCATCCAGATCACCATGGTAATGCAGCCGTTCAGCGAGTTCCTTTTCTTCCTCAGCGGTAAGCATCGGGTAAGAGTTAGCCGCCCGAACGTAGGCTTCAATACTCCCCTGTGGAACAAGAGCTAATGATTGCATGTCTTTGGTCATTCAGATCCTCAATAAAATAATAGAAAACAGATTAGTTTGTATTGATAACCGCATTGGTTAACCATGAGGCAAACACTTTTAGTCTACCAGTTTAACCGCGTTAAATAAATTATATACAAAATTTGTTAACAGTAGGTCAATGTAGGACAAAACAATTCAGACTAAGTTCATTTTTAACGCAAATTTGCAATGGAATCAAAGAGTCATGACATAATTAAATCATGACTCTTTAATAAAAATGATGAGAAAACAACTCGTTACTCAGGTGTAAAGTGTCGTAAATGTTGAAGTGTTGCTAACCATGCTGCTATCCAACCAACCATAGCCGATAACAATAGAATCAATAAAGACTCTTCCCATAACAACCCTTCAATCTGAAATTGTGTACCAAACACACTGGCTACTTTTGCAACACCGTCTGCTAACTGCCAAACAAGTAGAAAGGTCATAATCAAGGAAATAATGGCACCTAATGCGCCCAAGACAAGGCCACCATTTAAAAATGGCCTCATGATAAACCCATCGGTAGCACCAATTAACTTCATCACATTGATTGTATCACGGCGAGCAAAAATATTGAGCCGTACGCTATTTCCTATCACAAGGAACAGTGACACAATCATTAAAATCCCAATGACAGAAGCAACTTTCCCCACCAAACCTGTTAGTGCGGCTAACCGTGCAAACCAGCTATCATCCATGCGAACTTCTTCAATGCCATCGACTTGGCTAACCCTATCACGCAGTGTTGTTAATACATCAGAACCTTCAAAATCAATTTTAGGCGTAATTATAGCTACCGCAGGCAGTGGGTTCTCCTCTAGCATGTCGAGCGCAGTACTAAAACCAGACCAACTGCGAAACTCACTCATGGCTTGGTCACGTGAAAGATAATTCACATGGTCAACCCCATCAAGCGCTTGCAACTGCGTTACCACATTTTGCCCACCTTGTTCATCAAGAGATTTATCCAAATAAACAGTGAGTTGTGGTGTTGGGTACCATTGCTCCGCAGCTTGCGAAACATTTTTCCACACAATATAGCAAAGACTCGGTAACGTGAGTGAAATGGCAATAACCATGATAGTCAAAAAGGTGGCTAAAGGCTGTCTAAGCATATCAGCGAGCGCATTCAACCACGAATAACGCCACTGCTCTTTCCAACCGCCTTTTAATGCTTTACTTTTCGATTGCTTGGCTCGTTCCGGCTTACTTTTTCGGACATTCTTAGCCATGTTGACCTCCAAGCATACGGCCTTCACTTAATGTAAGAACACGGTAGTTACGGCGCTCAATCAATGCAATATCATGGGTTGCCATTAAAACGGTCACCCCTACACGGTTGAACTCTTCGAATAAACGCATTATCCCTTCTGACAATTCACCATCAAGGTTACCTGTTGGTTCATCCGCTAATAACATCGTTGGCTTATTCACTACCGCTCGGGCAATACCGACACGCTGTTGCTCCCCACCAGATAACTGAATTGGAAAGTTTTTAGCTTTGTCCAATAACCCGACTTTATCTAATGCCGCAGAAACTCGGCGACGAATATCTTCGGTACTGGCACCAGAAATGATTAGCGGCATTGCGACATTGTCATATACCGTTCGATCAAAAAGCAGGTGGTGATCCTGAAAAATCATCCCGATCTGCCGACGCAGAAACGGGATCTCTCGATTTTTCAAGCGGCTGATATCATGACCATTGAATAAAATATGACCCGCACTTGGGCGT
Source organism: Providencia sp. PROV109 (assembly GCF_033681625.1). Lineage (NCBI taxonomy): Bacteria > Pseudomonadati > Pseudomonadota > Gammaproteobacteria > Enterobacterales > Morganellaceae > Providencia > Providencia sp. PROV109. The sequence goes on along the minus strand of NZ_CP096320.1, from coordinate 1,037,531 downwards.
TCAATACCACAAATCAGTTTAAGTAATGTACTTTTACCTGCGCCTGAATGGCCTGTTAGAAATGCCATTTCTCCAGGTTGAAGATGAAAATCAACCCCTTGGAGTGCTTGGCGGCCACCGCGATAAGCTTTACTAACGTGTTCAAAGCGAATCATCGAAAATTATTCCTCTCGGGCAAATAGAGCCTCGATAAAGTCATCTGCTTTAAATGGACGTAAATCTTCAATACCCTCACCAATACCAATATAACGAATTGGAATACCAAATTGGTCGGCAATAGAGAAAATTACGCCACCTTTTGCTGTGCCATCGAGTTTAGTCAATGTGATACCTGTTAGACCGACCGCATCATCAAAAAGTTTTGCCTGACTTACCGCATTTTGTCCAGTACTTGCATCTAGCGTTAACATAATTTCATGGGGAGCATTTTCATCGAGTTTTTTCATTACCCGAACAATTTTTTTCAACTCTTCCATCAAGTGCGATTTATTTTGTAAACGTCCAGCGGTATCTGCAATTAAAACATCAACCCCTTTCGCTTGTGCTGATTGAATTGCATCAAAAATAACAGATGCAGGGTCTGCACCAGTATGTTGGGCTACCACAGGGATCTTATTACGCTCACCCCATACTTGAAGTTGCTCAACGGCTGCTGCACGGAAAGTGTCCCCCGCGGCTAACATGACGCTTTTTCCTTCCGACTGATATTGACGTGCTAATTTACCAATTGTAGTCGTTTTCCCGACCCCATTAACACCAACCATAAGAATAACATAGGGTTTTTTATCTTCAATCACGAGTGGTTTATCCACTTTCGCTAAAATATCAGACATTTCCTCACGCAATTTGCCATATAACGCTTCTGCATCCTTGAGTTCTTTACGGCTTGCATGTGCCGTTAAGTTATCAATGATTTTACGAGTGGTATCAACCCCGACATCGGCAATCAATAGCTGTTCTTCTAGCTCTTCAAATAAGTCATCATCAATTTTTTTACCTGAAAACAGCCCAAAAAAACCTGAACCTAAATTCTGGCGAGTTTTTAATAACCCTTTCTTTAGCCTAGCAAAGAAACCTTCTTTTTTAGGTTTTTCTTGCTCTGTTGGTGAATTATTTTTTTCTTCTTCTAAACGTAAGCGCTCAGCTTCAGCTTCTTCCTCTGCAATTCTCGCTTCTTCTGCTGCTTGGTGCTCACGTTCCGCTTGTTCTTCGGCTAAACGGGCTTCTTCGGCTGCTTGACGTTCGCGTTCGGCTTGTTCTTCCGCTAAACGTGCTGCTTCTGCTGCTTGGCGCTCGCGTTCGGCTTGTTCTTCCGCTAAACGTGCCGCTTCTGCTGCTTGGCGCTCGCGTTCAGCCTGTTCTTCGGCTAAGCGTGCCGCTTCTGCTGCTTGGCGTTCGCGTTCTGCTTGTTCTTCGGCTAAACGTGCCGCTTCTGCTGCTTGGCGTTCACGTTCCGCTTGTTCTTCGGCTAAACGTGCGACTTCTGCTGCTTGGCGCTCACGTTCCGCGTGTTCTTCGGCTGCTTGAATGACAGCTAACTCCGCCTGACGGCGTTGCTCTTCGGCCTCCTCTGCCGCTTGAATCGCAGCTAGCTCAAGCTGACGCTGACGTTCCATTTCTTCTTCAGCAATACGCATTGCTTCAGCTTCTTGACGCTCACGCTCAGCTTTTTCTTCCGCTAGTTTTTTCTCTTGGGCTTCCTGACGCGCTTGTTCTGCTTGCTCTTGGGCGGCTTGGAGTTCTGCTAGTTTCGCTTCTCGCTCACGTTCTGCTTGCTCTGTTGCTGCCTCAATCTCAGCTTGCTGTGCTTCATACTGACGTTCAGCTTCGTCTTCAGCGGCTTTAATCGCGGCTTGCTCTGCTTGATGTTGGCGTTCTACTTCGGCTGTTGCGGCATCTACCGCAGCTTCATGGGTTGATTGTTTTTCAACGTCCTTGATTATATCATTATCATTCTGTTGAGCTTCTTGTTGCTGGGTTTCTTCTTCATTTTTACGCCCAAACCCCAACCATGAGAAAAAACCTTTTTTCTTGTCTTTAGCCATTTGCCACTACACTCCTCGCGGTAAAAATATGGCACTCGATAATCAAATCGCAATAAAATTATATGCAGTCTACCATTTCATCGCTCAGCAACACATATCTGAAAGAAAAATCCTGCCAATTTAATCTGAATTTTCGTGTTAAAACTGTGAAAATGAAGCACTATAATTGAAATACAGCCAATCAGAGATAACAACACTGCAACTTATCGCCTGACAGGTATACAATAGTAACAATCAAATTTAAGTACATAAACCCGTTAAGCAACAATAAACATTATGGCAAAAAAACCACAATCTCCCTCTTTAGGGCAAATTCGTATTATCGGTGGGAAATGGCGCGGAAGAAAGCTGCCAGTTCGTGATAGTGAGGGCTTGCGCCCAACCACAGACAGAATTAAAGAAACATTATTTAACTGGTTGATGCCAATTATTCGGGATGCGCGTTGCTTAGATTGCTTCGCAGGCAGTGGTTCTCTGGGCTTTGAAGCACTTTCTCGTTTTGCAGAAACGGTCACCTTTATTGAGCTCGATAAACAAAACGCACAATTACTGGCTGAAAATAAAGCTCGCTTACAAGCCGATAACGCAACCGTAGTGAATCACAATAGCCTAAATTTTTTAAGCCAAGCAGGTATACCTTTTGACGTCGTTTTCATTGACCCACCATTTCGCAAAGGGCTGCTCAATGAAACCATTCAATTGTTAGAAAAAAACCAATGGTTAGCTGAAGAAAGCTGGATATACGTTGAGTCAGAAGCGGAGTCACCACTTACTGACATCCCAGCTAATTGGCAACTTCATCGCGAAAAAATAGCAGGGCAAGTCGCATATCGCCTTTTTATTCGAACTTCACTTTAGGGACAAAAACATGTTTATCAATATTGGACGCCTGCTCATGATTTGCGTTTGGGGCTTTATGGTCTTTAATCTCGTCCACCCATTCCCTAAACCATTGAAATATTTTATGGATATTGCAATGGTTTTTATGATTTTCATGCACGCACTACAAACTATTTTCCTAAAAGCAACGCTGCCAAAAGGAGAGAAAATCTCTGGTTTAGTTCAATTACGCATTTTCTTTTTTGGCGTATTCGAAATGCTAGCCATGCAGAAAAAAAATAAAGCCGATTTAGAAGAAGCAAAGAAAAAACAATCAGGTGAATAACTTATTCTACGCTGGCTCAAAACGAATAAACCGAGTACCTTGCATAATGAGCTTGCCTTCATGGCCAAGCTCAACGCCTTGATACTGTTCTTCCGTTACAATAGTTTTAATAATTTCGCCGCTTGATAGCGTTTTAAAGTGAATCTCATAGCGAAAAGTTTCAGGTGAAACAACATCCCGCTCTCGAGAACGCATGTTAGGATAAGGGTAGTCTTTTTTGCTATCAACCTTTACTAAGTAGCTTACAGGCAAAGCGTTATCATTAAGTTCATTTTGCTTGCGTTGGTCAAAAAAACGCTTAGTGGCGAGCACCGCAATAATCGCTAAAACGATAATCAGTAATATTGGCTTATTCATAATGTGTGCATTTTGCTTAAAAAGTCCGTCATGATAGTTTATCTTATTTAACTAAACAGGACACGTTTCTAAGTTACCGGATCCCTGCCGTGTCATTCATTGAACATATAAGGATGTGTATATGATTAGTTGGCCATTCCTCGCTGTACTCTTTTCCGGTTGGTTATATGTCGATGCCGCCTATCGAGGACCCGGGTGGCAACGTTGGTTATTTCGCCCAATCACACTGCTACTTTTATTACTTTGGGGTTGGAGCTCCGACGACCTTAACCTGCAAAATTATCTTATTCTTGCGGGGCTGCTAGTTTCTCTCGTTGCAGATCTTTCTCGCATGCTTTCAAGTGAGCACTTACTAGCTTCCGTCGCGTTGATGTTCTTGAGTTATTTGATTTATACCATCAGCTTCGGAATGCAATTTAATTTCGGGCTCTATCTACCTTGGCTTGCCGCACCTCTGATTGTCGCTGCCGTTACTTTAGTTTTCATTTGGGGCAAGCTTGAAGGCCTACAAGCTATTGTTTTTGCATCATTAATAATGTGCATGATTATGGCATGGGTTGCTGGTGACCAATATTTTGGTCTCGGTCGTGAATACAACTTCTCAATCATGATTGGCGCATCACTGCTATTTCTTTCTAACTGTATTTGGCTAATTGCTCGATTCCGTATTCCCTTTAAAGCCTCAAAAGCCGTTGTTGCAGCACTATACTTCCTTGGACAGTTTTTCATTGTGCGAGCGATTTACTTATAATCACACCTTTTAGTCATACCATGCCAATTGATAAAAAGTGCTATTTGAGAATTTTATCAATTGGCCGCCCTATTTTTGTTTGACTCTGGAGTAGACTCCAGAGTGTAAACTTATCCACAATGATAGAACACATTGTTTGATAAGGGGGCGCTTATGCACTCACATTCCCATAAAGAAACACATAATCACACAAGTAGCTGCTGCTCTAGCAACAGTTGCTGTTCATCTACTGTAGCGGGCAATAGCCAAAAAGTTAGTGATGACTCACATACTCATGAACATGGTAGTGTGAAGAAACATCCTGACGACGATGAAGGCAGTCACCGGCACAGTGGTGAGTGTCATTCAACTCATGATCACGCCGCCAATGACCATACTGGTCATGATCACAAACATGGCAATAGCTGCGGGTTAACTGCGGATATCAGCAATGAAGTTGAGCCTACCCAAGCGGCAGGCCAGCGCTTTAGCTGGATCATCCGTGGTATGGATTGCCCAAGCTGTGCAAACAAAATTGAAACTGCAGTTAGGCAAATAAGTGAAGTAAAACAAGCTAAAGTGTTATTTGCTACGGAAAAACTGGTGGTTGATGCCAACACCGATATTAGTACAGCAGTGCGTTCTACCGTTGAAACTGCGGGTTATGAATTACTTGAAGTCGGTGGCAACAGTGCGGCAACTATCGCGCCACCACAAAGCTTACTCAATGAAGCTAAGCCCGTTATTATATTAGCGATTTTAATGGCGATTAGTTGGGGAATTGAGTTTATCAATCCACAGTTGGGTAATATCGCCTTTATTTTAACCACTCTATTTGGGTTATACCCGATCGCACGTAAATCATTGCGCTTAATGCGAACGGGTTCCCCTTTTGCTATCGAAACTTTGATGTCCGTTGCCGCAATAGGCGCAATCTTTATTCAAGCAACAGAAGAAGCCGCGATGGTTATCTTACTGTTTATGTTAGGCGAAATGTTGGAATCCTATTCTGCCGGAAGAGCCCGACGAGGGGTTAGCGCCTTAATGGCACTGGTACCAGAAGACGCCGTTTTAATCAAAGATGGGCAAAAAACAACGATTCCTGTTGCGCAATTACGACCAGGAGACATTATTGAGATTGCACCGGGTGGACGTTTACCTACCGATGCGGTGTTAGTGTCAGGTTTTGCCAGCTTTGATGAAAGTGCGTTAACAGGTGAGTCCGTTCCTGTAGAGCGTAATGTCGGTGAAAAGGTGGCTGCAGGCTGCTTATCTGTTGATAGAGCCGTTCAAATGCAGGTGGTATCAGAGCAAGGTCAAAATGCGATTGACCGCATTTTACAGCTAATTGAGGAAGCTGAAGAACGCCGTGCGCCGATAGAACGCTTTATTGACAGCTTTAGTCGAGTTTATACCCCAATCATTATGCTTATTTCAGCACTAGTGATTATTATTCCACCAATATTCTTCAGTGCACCATGGGAGACTTGGATTTACCGAGGTTTAACACTGTTATTAATCGGTTGTCCTTGTGCATTAGTGATTTCAACCCCTGCGGCGATAACGTCTGCACTGGCAACAGCAACACGCCGAGGTGCATTAATTAAAGGCGGTGCGGCACTTGAACAACTGGGCACTATCACGACAATTGCTTTAGATAAAACAGGCACACTCACGGAAGGTAAACCTCATGTCACTGACCTTATTCCTGTAGAAGGCATGACCGAAATTGAATTAGTCCAAATTACCGCCTCCGTTGAAGTGGGTTCACATCATCCTCTGGCAAAAGCGGTGGTGAATAAAGCAGAGGCGTTATCGTTAGGCATTGTTGAAGCACAAGATCGTAAAGCATTGGCTGGAAAAGGAGTGGAGGGTGTACTTGATGGTAAGCGTATACTAGTGAGTTCGCCAAACCGCCTTGATATTCCACTCGATAGTGAATGGCAAAATAAGGTCGAAACATTAGAAGCTGAAGGAAAAACGGTTGTTGTCACACTCGAAAATGACCGCGTAATTGGTTTAACCGCACTGCAAGATACATTGCGCAGCGATGCAGTAGATACGATGAGCATGCTGAAAGCGCTCAATGTGAATGCTGTAATGCTAACAGGCGATAACCCTCGTGCTGCAAGCGCTATCGCGGGCCAATTAGGCATGGAATACCGCGCAGGGTTATTACCAGAAGATAAAGTGACGGCAGTTATGGCCCTTAATCGTAACCACAGCACAATGATGGTCGGTGATGGTATTAACGATGCCCCTGCAATGAAAGCGTCTAGTATCGGTGTTGCCATGGGTAGTGGTACTGATGTGGCATTAGAGACCGCCGATGCTGCATTAACCCATAACCGTTTGACTGGACTTGCAGAGATTATTGCATTATCTCGTGCGACTCGGAAAATTATTCGTGAAAATATAGCGATTGCCTTGGGGCTAAAAGCAATATTTCTGGTGACCAGTTTATTGGGAATTACCGGGCTTTGGGTCGCCGTACTTGCTGATTCAGGTGCAACAGCACTCGTCACTGCGAACGCTGTACGTTTACTGCGAGTCAAGTTACCTCAAGTGAAAAAATAATTTATACCAATTGATTTAAACGCCACACTTAGTGGCGTTTTTATTTACAACCATTCCAATATTTTGTTGTATTACAATATGTTAAATACAACCTTAATTAGAGAATTAGGACTAACTTTTTCTCCATCAGTCTCAATCTTCGCTAAAATACGTTTTGTAAATAGATTATTTCGGCATGACGTTTAGCAGGTACTTGGCATGGTAAAAAATCACAGTTCAACACCACATGATGCTGCATTTAAAGGGTTTATGTCTAAAATTGATAATGCACGTGATTTTTTTGATATCCATTTACCCGGCCATATTAAGCAATTATGTGATTTCAAAACATTAGCGATAACAAACTCTTCTTTCATTGATAACCAGCTACGCACTCGTCTTTCAGATGTTCTCTACACTGTCGAGACACAGCAAGGTGAAGGGTATATTTATATGTTAGTTGAGCACCAATCAACACCAGATAAACTAATGGGTTGGAGAATGATGCATTATGCATTCCTTGCCATGAACCAACATTTACAACAAGGTCATCGTGATCTACCGCTGGTTGTGCCTGTTTTATTTTATCATGGGAAGATAACGCCTTATCCATATGCTAAACCATGGACACACTGTTTCCCATGGCCAGAAATTGCATCAAACTTATATAGTCAGCCATTTCCGCTCGTTGATATTACTGTTATTGATGATAACGAACTCGTAAATCATCGCAAAGTTGCCGTCATGGAACTCGCAATGAAGCACAGAGACTTAAGAGATAACATAGAAAAAGTCACGCAGTTACTAGCTGAAGCGATGAATCAAAATTATCATCATAGTGATGACATCATCACTATTTTCAACTATTTATTTATTACTATGGATTCACCTCATTTTGAGACAGTGGTTAATCAACTTATATACCAATTAGAAAATAACCAAGAGGCTATTATGAACATCGCGCAACGATTAAAAAATCAAGGGTTACAAGAGGGAATTGATATTGGTGTAAATAGAGGCATTGATATTGGTGTAAATAGAGGCATTGATATTGGAGCAAACAAAAAACAACATGAAGTTGCACTTAAAGGTTTGCAACTTGGTACAAGTATTGAACTTATCTGCCAACTTACTGGGTTAAGCTATCAGGAAGTATTAAGCCTACAATAATATCCCTACCTCTTGGCAGGGATTAACATACAAAAAGAAATTAGCTAGTAACAACTAGCTCGATTTTTTACGCAACAAATAACGATATGGTGCGTTGTCAGCCTCTACTGCTAATAAATCATGCTCCATAAAGCGGCAAAAACCTGGGATATCACGTGTGGTTGCTGGGTCATCAGCAATAATTAACAACGTTTCACCATCGGCCATGTTACGAACCGTTTTACGCACTAACATCACAGGCTCAGGGCAACGCAGCCCTAGTGTATCAAGGGTTTTCGTTGGGTTAGCAAATAAATCAGACATTAAAAAACACTTCTAAAAGGGATCAATAGACTGATTATATAATAAAATATCCATTGATAAATGAACAGTTTTGCATTTGTTGCGCAACAAGAGTATGATGCGCTGCTCCCAAGTGTTGGGATGTATTTCATGGGTTCCCTCACCCCATTGTGACTAAAAAGGTACAATATGTTTGATTTTACTGCGCAGCAAAAAGCCACTGCGTTAATTTGGCTTTCGTTATTTCATATTTTAATCATTACTTCTAGTAACTACCTCGTGCAGTTGCCAATTAATATTTTTGGCTTCCATACCACTTGGGGTGCATTTACTTTTCCATTTATTTTCTTAGCTACTGATTTAACCGTTCGTATTTATGGCGCGCCGCTTGCACGCAGAATTATCACTGCAGTTATGCTGCCCGCATTACTGATTTCATACGTTATTTCAGCTTTATATTTCCAAGGTGAATGGCAAGGTTTTACCGCATTATCTGAATTTAACTTATTTGTAGCACGTATTGCCGCAGCGAGTTTTATGGCTTATGTACTGGGTCAAATATTAGATGTCAGTGTTTTCAATCGATTACGCCAAAATGCACGTTGGTATGTAGCACCTGCCTGTGCAATGTTCTTTGGTAACTTGATTGACACTATCGCCTTTTTCTTTATTGCTTTTTTCCGCAGTAGCGATCCATTTATGGCTGCAAATTGGGTAGAGATTGCTTTAGTTGACTATGTCTTTAAGCTACTTATTTGCATGCTATTTTTCTTGCCTGCTTATGGTGTGCTTTTGAACTTTATCTTGAAGTCTTTCTTTGCAAACTCAGATAAAAAACAGTTAGCCAATCAACACTAAAAACAAAAAAAGGAGATAGCTAAATGCTATCTCCAAATAAGTTTAACTGAGCTAAAACAAAAAATAACAACCCTACAATTCGATAAGTAACAGATCACAAAGCTTTTGCTAGAAGTGAAATCGGGTGCTCACACTTCTTACTCGTCGACATCTCAATCTGCCACTTACAAGTTTCGCAGTCTGTGATCACCATATCCGCGCCACTTTCTTCAATTTGGCGGAATAATCCTGCTCCTATTCCTTGAGAAACCTCATAGTTTTCTTTTTTGAAACCATAGGTTCCTGCGATACCACAGCATTGTGAATCCAACACAATTAGCTCAACCCCTGGTACACGTTTAATTAACTCTAACGTATAGGAAGTCCAACCCATTTTTTCCATATGGCATGGCGTGTGATAAGCCACTTTTAAAGGCGTATGTTTCAGTTTGAGTTCACGCCCCTCTTCAAGTAACCGATAAATATAGCGCGTTGCGAGCTCAATGTTATCCCTCATTGCTGAAGTATCAACATCAAGTACATGCGTATATTCATCACGGATGGTAAACGTACAGGTTGATGAAGTTGCAACAACAGGTACATGTTTTTCAAGGATAGTTTCTTGCAACGACTCTAAATTAACATTAGCTTGGCGCTTCGCCTGCTTCATAAAGCCATTGGCAATTAATGCCACACCACAACATTTTTCACGTTTAAGTAGCTGAACACCAATATTCATGCCGTTAAAGACTTTAATTAAGTCTTTACCTAATTGAGGGTGGTTATAATTCACATAACAACCATGGAAGAACGCAACTTGCTCTTCAAATTTAGCTTGTTCAGCAGCTTGTTTTGCATACCAACGGCGGAAAGTCCCAAACGAATATTTAGGTAACTCACGGCGGTGGTCTATTTTCAATGCTTTATCAAGGATTTGACGTACAGGTTTTAACCCTGTAATAGTATTTACAACTGGTGCAAATGGCGTCGATAACGACCCCATTAAATCCGTATGGCTGAGAATAGCATCACGAATTTTAGGTTTCTGTTGGCTGTAAGTATTACGCGCACGAGCAATAATATCGCCAATCTTCACATCCGATGGACAAGCGACTTCGCAACGCTTGCAGTTTGTACAATATTTAAGTGCCTCGTCATACAGCATCGGATCTTTTAAGCGTAAACGCTCACCGTCTGGCCCTGCTTGCTTAGGACCAGGATACAGAGGATTAACCTTTGCAACAGGGCAATAAGTGGTACACACAGTGCATTTAATACAGCTTTCAAAGCTTGCATCTTGAATACTCATTGTGCCACCTCCACCTGCATAGTTTTATTCTTACTCAGTTCATTAATAATTTCATTAGCGGCATATAATGCGCTAATTATCGATACACCTGCACCACAACCTTGAGTGAGAGGGTCAAAACCGCCTAAAACGGCGCCGGCCACATAAAGATTAGAAATGGCTTTCCCCTCTTTTTGTGCGCGTAACTTTTCATCGGTTTTCACACCAAAAGCCATATAGGGCTGGGAAGCGAAAAACTCTTTATTCGTCCATTTTGCACGTTCTGAAATTTCACACAGATCCAATTGCATCAAAGGCTCATAGACACGGTCAAACTCTGCCACCAAACCATTATTAAAAAAGCTCCCCGTCGCCAGAACAAAATGCTTAGCTTTTAAAGAGATATCGCCATGATTACGAGTCTGGACAGATTCAATTCGGCCATCAACACAATTTACCGCAGTAACTTTATCACCCGGCATCACAATTCCGCCTTGGCGACGAAACTGACGCAGCAACATTTCATGCAAACGGATCCCCAATAGTGAAGGAGGAAGAGTCGGTAGTAAAAATAATGGCTTACCTAAGTTCATTTGTAATTCCTGCAGGGGCTCATCGCTATCAAGCCCGATACAGGCTGGCATAAAAATCGCCTCTGCATCTGCAACCAATGGTGAGATTTCAGCCACCATTTGTGCCATATTTTCTGGGCGGTCTAACCAGCGAGCAACATTAACTGCTCTAAACTCACTCGGATTTTCTCTTAACCGGTCTAATAATGGTAAATGCACATAATGTGATGTTGCTTGTAACCCCTCACGTTGTAGCTCATCAGCCACCATTTGAGGTTGAAAATCCAAGAAACCTTCGATACCAACCACAGCAATCTTGCTAACATCCATTTTATGGTGCAAACCGACAGTCGGGACAGACTCCGGACTAAGCCAAGTCATCCGTTTATGGCCCAGAGGTGTAATACGATAATGGTTTTCTTCACAAGAGCCTTTTAAATGAACTCCTGCTTGCTGCAATATTGACTGAGCCATATGCGCTAGCTCAGTAACTTGCGTCTCTCCGATTAAACTATAAGGGTGTGCTGGCGCCTGTTCCTTTAGCGCATCAAGCATTTCTAGTGGTTTTTCAGCCACTTGTCCATTTGGTAAATGGGTTAATAAATCCAAGGAGCCTGATGAAAAATGTAATGCATTTTGCCCTGCACTAACAATTGCACAAGATAGACCAGACTGGGTCAAACGGATACCGCTCATTAATCCAGCTAAACCGCCGCCCATTACCACTACATCATATTTCATTGTCCGCCTCCTTCTGTGCATCCTTGCCAAGTGTCGCTTCATTCATGCCACATAACCCGTGATATACCCAGCTGGTAAATTCACTTTCACGCAATGCGTCACCCCAAGCAATTGGACGTACACCTTTCCAACGTTCATTAAGGAAGTGACTCAGTTGTTGCTCTGTTTCATGAGGCGTTGTGACATTAAAACGATTGAGTAACCCCGCAGCACGGCAAGCACATAATTCACCTTGGCAAGTTCCCATCCCCACACGAGTACGACGCCTTAAATCAAGTAAATTATTCACCGTTAATGAATTAACGGCATAGCGTACTTCACCAGCAGTAACGGCTTCACACTCACAAACTAAACTTTTATCGAGCCTATCCGTACTGAGAATTGCAGAAGCCCTGTCACCATGACGGTAAACCGCTGAGCCACGAATAGGGGCTGGGATAGAAACAACATTGCGTAAGGCTTCTTCTGCACTATGTTGCGAGCCCGGTAGTGGCGCTTCTGCTGTTGTACACTTGGCACTGTGGCCTAATTTTTCACAAACTTTATCAGTAGCCCACTCAGCCATCAGACGATATGTCATTAACTTACCACCAGTGATAGTGATAAACCCTTCTAAGCCATCGCGTTTAGCATGGTCTAACAGCACAATACCGCGGCTGACATTACGCCCTGATGGGTCATCATCACTGGCAACTAATGGCCGAACACCTGCATATGCACGTAAAATACGTGTTGTTGCAAGTGCTGGCGATAGCATTGAACCTTCACGAATAAGAATATCCACCTCTTCAGGGGTGACATACATATTATCAATTTGGTCATATTCAATATGAGTCGATGTGGTCCCAATCAGGGAAATCGTATCGCCGGGAACTAAAATATCGGCATCTGCAGGTTTGCGGCAACGGTTTATCACCATGTTGTTCAAGCGATGGCCTAAAATTAATAGCGCCCCTTTCGCAGGGAACATTTTAATTTTTAATTCGCCATACTCTGCGATTTTTTGCCCCCAGATCCCGCCTGCATTGACGACAATTTCCGCGTAAATATCATATTGCTTCTTGGCGTGGTGATCATAAACCGTAACGCCACGTACGGTGTCGCCATCACGAATCAAACCAATAACTTCATGATAAGTTAACACTTTCGCGCCATGCTCTCTGGCATCTAACATATTTGCCGCAGTCAAACGGAATGGGTCAACCGTGCCATCAGGAACACGAACCGCACCTATTAGATGTGGGTTAACAGAAGGTTCAAGGCGAATAGCCTCTTTGGGGTCAATTGCAGTCGCATCAATACCCGCAGCTTGGCAAGCCGTAATGAATTGTTGCTGATACTCTAAGCTGTCTTCAGGTAAAGTAATAAACAAACCATCAGTTCGCTCTATACAGTGATGCGCGATACGTTTTAAAATCTTGTTCTCTTCTATACATTCTCTGGCGGATTCACCATCTGTGACTGCATAACGCGCGCCACTATGAAGTAACCCATGGTTACGCCCTGTCGCGCCAGTCGCAATATCATGCCTTTCGAGTAAAACAGTTCTTAGACCTCGGCGAGCGCAGTCACGAGCGACTCCTGCACCTGTTGCGCCACCACCAATAATGATGACATCCGTCTCAGTCACAGATGAGCCATTCATGTCGCATTCCTCACATTAATAAACATTTCTATAATCGATAAGTATAGATTCTATTTTTATAATCTATTATTAAATATAGCCCAGAAACGCGATCAATGTTTGATAAGGAACAAAAACGAAAGCAATTGATGCATATTCAGTGTTCAAAAGAACAAAATCGTGATGAGAATCACAAAATAATTAACATTTCTAGTTCCATTCTATTCACAAATGTCATTTACTATGCAACTTCATAAACAAAATCAATAATTGTGCGTTGGATTACAGATAAATTGTTTTTTAACGCCTACAATTTAGAGCAATTAAGAAAATAAAGACTCTTAAATTACTCGATTACTTTCGTTTTTGTTACTTCACCAATAATAAACACTCAATATTTCTCTGAAATAGAGAAATGGAAGTGTAAATAAAAATTAGCATGCCATCGGAGGCGTATATGTTAAGCATTTTTAAACCAGCACCTCATATAGAGAGGCTGCCAGCGGATAAGATAGATCCTGTCTATCGTAAGCTTCGCTGGCAGATCTTCATGGGTATTTTCTTTGGTTACGCAGCGTATTATCTAGTCCGAAAGAACTTTGCGTTAGCGATGCCATATCTTGTTGAACAAGGTTTCTCTAAAGGTGACCTTGGTTTTGCATTATCAGGGATCTCAATTGCTTACGGATTTTCTAAATTTATCATGGGGTCGTTTTCCGACCGTGCAAACCCGCGTTATTTCTTACCAGCAGGTTTGATTCTCGCCTCCGCAGTGATGTTAATTATGGGCTTCGTACCATGGGCAACATCAAGCATCATGGTAATGTTCGTATTACTGTTCCTTTGTGGTTGGTTCCAAGGTATGGGTTGGCCTCCTTGTGGGCGTACCATGGTTCACTGGTGGTCACAAAAAGAACGTGGCGGTATCGTTTCGGTTTGGAACTGTGCACACAACGTCGGTGGTGGTATCCCTCCATTACTGTTCATGTTAGGTATGGCATGGTTTAACGACTGGAAAGCTGCGCTGTATATGCCTGCATTGGCTGCTATCCTTGTTGCAATCATTGCATTTGCGTTAATGCGCGACACCCCGCAATCTTGTGGTCTTCCTCCAATTGAAGAGTACAAAAACGACTATCCAACTGACTATAAAGCATCAGATGAGCAAGAGTTAACTGCAAAAGAAATCTTCATGAAGTATGTTTTCCCTAACAAACTATTATGGATGATTGCGATTGCGAACGTGTTCGTTTACTTACTGCGTTATGGTGTTTTGGACTGGTCTCCAACTTACCTGCGTGAAGTTAAACACTTCGCAATGGACAAATCTTCATGGGCTTACTTCTTATATGAATACGCAGGTATCCCAGGTACGTTACTGTGTGGTTGGATGTCGGATTAGGTCTTCCGTGGTAACCGTGGAGCCACTGGTGTGTTCTTCATGGTTCTGGTAACCATTGCAACTATCGTGTTCTGGATGAACCCAGCTGGTAACCCAAATGTTGATATGGCATGTATGTTGATCATCGGTTTCCTAATCTATGGTCCTGTTATGTTGATTGGTTTGCACGCCCTTGAACTTGCACCGAAAAAAGCAGCAGGTACAGCCGCAGGATTCACAGGCTTGTTCGGCTACCTCGGTGGTTCTGTAGCAGCAAGTGCTATCGTTGGTTATACCGTAGACTACTTCGGTTGGGACGGTGGCTTCGCAGTCATGATCGGTGGTTCAGCACTGGCCGTTGTTCTACTGTTTATCGTGATGTTGAGCGAAAGCAAACATAAACGCGAATTAGCAAACTCACAATAAACATTCATCAAATGTTCATTGTTAATCGCTAGACTCGTGGGCTATATCAAAAAATGATGTAGCCCATTTTTTTACCCAAATAAAGTGCCAAGGAGATATAATCATGAGCTTTCCATTAAAAACATTGGTGGCTAGTATGGTTTTAGTGATGTCAGTGTCTGCTGTAGCTCAAGCTTCAAGTAAAGTTGTCATTGCACATCGTGGTGCAAGTGGTTACTTACCGGAACATACCCTACCTGCAAAAGCAATGGCTTACGCACAAGGTGCTGATTTTCTTGAGCAAGATTTAGTTATGACGAAAGATAACGAGCTCGTGGTCTTACATGACCATTATCTCGATCGCGTGACAGATGTTGCTGAACGTTTCCCTGACCGCGCTCGTAAAGATGGCCGTTACTATGCGATTGACTTTACCCTTGATGAAATCAAATCACTCAATTTTACAGAAGGATTTGATATTGTTGATGGTAAAAAAGTGCAAAGCTATCCGAACCGCTTCCCAATGGGCAAATCAGACTTCCGCGTTCATACTTTCCAAGAAGAGATTGAATTTGTTCAGGGATTAAACAAGTCAACGGGTAAGAATATTGGTATCTACCCAGAAATTAAAGCCCCTTGGTTCCACTTACAAGAAGGCAAAGATATCACCAAAAAAACACTCGAAGTCCTTAAAGAGTATGGCTATACCACCAAGGATTCCAACGTTTATCTACAGTCATTTGACCCTAATGACCTAAAACGTATCAAAAATACCTTGATGCCAGAAATGGGAATGGATCTTAAATTAATTCAATTGATTGCTTACACCGATTGGAATGAAACTCAAGAGCAAAAACCTGACGGAACTTGGGTTAATTACAATTATGATTGGATGATGAAACCCGGCGCCATGAAAGAAATTGCGACCTATGCTGATGGTATTGGCCCTGATTATCATATGCTAATTAGTGAAGAATCTACGCCAACTAATATCAAAGTGAATGGCATGGTTAAAGAAGCTCATGATAATAAAATGGCAGTTCATCCATTCACTATCCGTGTTGATAAGCTGCCAAAATACGCCAAAGATGGGCAACAGCTTTATGACATTATTTATAACCAAGCCGATGTCGATGGCGCCTTCACAGACTTCCCTGACTTAGGGGTTAAGTTCTTAGAACAGCAGAAGCAAAAATAGTTTTCTGAACCAAAAACAAGAATGCAGCCATTTCATTTGGCTGCATTCTCTTCAAGTTAACCGCCTTATTTAAGCAATAGTGACAGGGAATGCGATCACATCACTGATTTTGTCTGCATTTAATGCAATCATTATCAGCCTATCAACCCCAACTGCTACACCAGAACAATCGGGTAAACCATGCTCTAAAGCCGCCAATAAGTGCTCATCAATAGGCGCAGTAGGAAGCCCCATTGCCGCACGCTTACGGTTGTCTTGTTCAAATCGCTGGCGTTGTTCGCTTGCATCGGTGAGTTCATGGAAACCATTCGCCAGTTCCATCCCTTTATAATACACCTCAAAACGCTCAGCTACGCGGTGGTCTTCCGTGCTAATCACCGCAAGAGAAGCTTGAGTCGCAGGGAAATGATACACGACTGCAGGCTTTTCTTTACCAATATGAGGCTCAACGCCCATGGTAAATAGCAGTTGAAGTAAGGTATCTTTATCTTCTTCCTGATCCGCGATATTACTCAAATCTAAACGGGCTGCAACCTCACGTAATTCGCTTTTCTCGGCGGACAGCGGGTCAATATCCAAATAACGTAAAAACGCTTGTTGGTAAGAAAGTAGCTCTGCACTCTCACATTCTAAAACTTGTTGCAGTAAATCATCCACTTCATTAATCAAACGATACATATCAAAATGCGGACGATACCACTCTAACATGGTAAATTCAGGGTTATGATGTCGCCCTGCTTCTTCATTTCTAAAGCTACGACCTAACTGATAGATAGGGCCACTACCTGCCGCTAATAAGCGTTTCATGTGGTATTCAGGGCTAGTCATTAAATATAAATTAATGCCTTGTGCCGCACCAGGACCCACAAAACGCGTTTCAAATGGAACAAGATGAATGTCAGTGACTGTTGCCTGACTCATTGCGGGGGTTTCGACTTCAAGTACACAGCGATCAGTAAAAAAACGTCTGACTTCCGCAATTATTTTTGCGCGCTGTAACAGGTTAGCGATGGGGGCGGTTGGCTGCCAATTCGCTATATCACTCATTAAGATAACTCCAAAATAAACTTAGTCGTGCAGTGTACCCACCTCACTTGCAACACACAATGCATTTACACTGATAATGCACATTTATCTGGGCGTAAGTACTTGTAACTGTCGACATGATGAGTAAGTAGAGATAACCAGATTATCTCTTGCTTTATACGATTAGGCAAAGCCTTTACTTTGAGCTATACATCGAGTTAATGAGGAAAGATAAAGAAAATAGTCAGAAACATGATTATTTCTTATGTTATGTGACATAACTGTTACTAAAAAAGCGAAACGATTCGCTTTCTCAATCTATTTTAAAATTTTCTCTTCGAAATTGAACTTCTTCTAAAAATAAATAGTGAGACTCCTCGCAAATTAGCATTCAATATGAATGAAACTCTTCAGCTATAATAATAGTATTATTCACTTATTATTGGTAAAACCTGACTAATCCCCTTGGTTTTATACACTAAAATTTTATGTAAATTTAATGATAATTATTTGAAATTCCTTTTTATTCGATGTTAACAGCCTAGAAAATCGAGCAATGTAAAAACAATTTATAAAAAGAAGATCTACCTCACACTTTATCGCTAAATTTGGCCAAAACCCCCCTCTATATCAAATTTATCTTGAGTACTATTCGCTATAATTCACAGCATGATAAGTCATTATTAGCTATTATATTATTTACTATTAAAAACAGATATTTCGTAGTTTAGCTTTAAGTTGAACTGAAAATGACGTAGCTAATTATCAAAAGTATTTAAAAGAATTTATCAATTTTACACTTGAACAATGGAGAAGCGCAGTGCAAACCTTCAATGCCGATTTAGCGATTATCGGGGCCGGGGGCGCAGGCTTACGTGCAGCAATTGCTGCCGCTGAAGCAAATCCCAATATCAAGATTGCTCTGGTCTCAAAAGTATACCCAATGCGTAGTCACACTGTGGCCGCAGAGGGGGGATCAGCAGCAGTTACTCAGGCTCATGACTCCTATGACTATCATTTTAATGATACTGTAGCTGGTGGGGACTGGCTGTGTGAGCAAGATGTTGTCGACTATTTTGTCGAACACTGCCCAACAGAAATGACCCAACTAGAGCTATGGGGCTGCCCGTGGAGCCGTAAACCAGATGGTTCAGTTAACGTTCGCCGTTTTGGTGGAATGAAAATTGAGCGTACGTGGTTTGCTGCTGATAAAACTGGCTTCCACATGCTCCATACCCTGTTCCAAACTTCATTAAAATATCCACAAATCCAACGTTTTGACGAACATTTTGTTCTCGATATCATTGTTGATGAAGGCCAAGTCCGTGGTCTTGTCGCGTTAAATATGATGGAAGGAACAAAAGTCCAGATCCGTGCGAATGCCATCGTGATGGCAACTGGCGGTGCTGGACGCGTTTATCGCTACAATACCAATGGCGGTATTGTAACCGGTGATGGTATGGGTATCGCATTCCGCCATGGCGTGCCGCTGCGTGATATGGAGTTTGTTCAATATCACCCAACTGGGTTACCGGGTTCTGGTATCTTAATGACCGAAGGTTGTCGTGGTGAGGGGGGGATCCTTGTCAATAAAGACGGCTATCGCTATCTGCAAGACTACGGAATGGGGCCTGAAACTCCACTAGGTAAACCTGAAAATAAATATATGGAACTGGGTCCACGTGACAAAGTTTCCCAAGCGTTCTGGCACGAATGGCGTGCAGGTCGCACCATCAGTACCCACCGCGGTGATGTTGTTTACTTAGATCTTCGCCACCTTGGCGCAGAAAAACTGCATGAGCGTTTACCATTTATTTGTGAATTAGCGAAAGCCTACGTGGGTGTTGACCCAGTAACAGACCCAATTCCTGTTCGCCCAACCGCTCACTACACTATGGGTGGTATCGAAACGGATCAACGCACAGAAACACGCATCAAAGGCCTATTTGCTGTCGGTGAGTGTTCTTCTGTTGGCTTGCACGGTGCAAACCGTTTAGGTTCTAACTCATTAGCTGAATTAGTCGTATTTGGTCGTCTGGCAGGTGAAGAAGCTGCTCGCCATGCTGCTGAAGCAACACCAGCCAATGCAAATGCTATCGAAGCCCGTACTCGTGATATCGAAGCTGACCTCAGCAAGCTCATGAACCAAAAAGGGAAAGAGAGCTGGTCGAAAATTCGCGACGAAATGGGTATTTCAATGGAAGAAGGCTGCGGTATCTACCGTACTCCTGAATTAATGCAAAAAACCGTTGATAAAATTGCTGAGCTGAAAGAACGCTTCAAACATGTCGAAATTACCGACCATAGCAGCGTATTTAATACTGACCTACTGTACACCATTGAATTAGGCTTTGGCCTTGATGTGGCGGAATGTATGGCTCACTCTGCAATCAACCGTAAAGAATCACGTGGTGCACACCAACGTCTCGATGAAGGCTGTACTGAGCGTGATGATGTTAATTTCCTTAAACATACTTTGGCATTCTATAACCCAGAGGGCTCCCCTCGTTTAGAATACAGTGACGTGAAAATCACGAAATCTCAGCCAGCTAAACGTGTTTACGGTGCCGAAGCTGAAGCTCAAGATAAGGCGAAGAAGGAGCAAGCTAATGGATGATATGAAACACCTAAAAATGGAGATCATGCGTTACAATCCGGAAACGGATAGTGAGCCCCATTTGGTGACGTATGATGTCCCTTACGACGAGCAAACTTCTTTGTTAGATGCGTTAGGCTATATCAAAGATAATCTCGCTCCAGACCTGTCTTACCGCTGGTCCTGTCGTATGGCGATTTGTGGTTCTTGTGGCATGATGGTGGATAAAGTGCCTAAACTGGCTTGTAAAACATTCCTGCGTGAATACCCGCAAGGCATGAAAGTTGAGCCATTAGGTAACTTCCCAATCGAGCGCGACCTTGTTGTTGATATGACTCACTTTATTGAGCGTTTAGAGGCGATCAAACCGTACATTATCGGTAATGACCGTAAACCTTCTGAAGGCCCAAATAAGCAAACGCCTGCCCAGATGGCGAAATACCATCAATTCTCAGGCTGTATCAACTGTGGTCTGTGCTATGCAGCTTGCCCACAATTTGGACTGAACCCAGAGTTCATCGGTCCAGCCGCGATTACATTGGCAGAGCGCTACAATTTAGATAACCGAGACCATGGTGCGAAAGAACGCATGACCTTGTTAAACGGTGACAATGGTGTCTGGAGTTGTACGTTTGTAGGCTACTGCTCTGAAGTCTGTCCTAAGCATGTCGACCCTGCGGGTGCGATCCAACAAGGTAAAGTTGCCAGTGCGCAAGACTTTGTTATCGCCATGCTGAAGCCACGATAAGGAGAATTGAAGTCATGACAACAAAACGTAAACCCTATGTAAGGGAAATGAAGGGCGATTGGTGGCAAAAGCTAGGTTTTTACCGCTTTTATATCATGCGTGAAAGTACTTCAGTCCTTCAAGTCTGGTTTAGTATCTTAGTCCTATATGGGGTATTTGCACTCAAGAGTGGCCCTGAATCATGGGCTGGCTTTGTTGGGTTCTTAAGTAACCCAATCATTCTTATCATTAACATTATTACTTTGGCAGCAACATTATTGCACACCACCACGTGGTTCAATCTTGCACCAAAAGCCGTCAGTATTATTGTGAAAGATAAGAAAATGTCTGATGAGCCTATCGTTAAAGGCTTCTGGGCTCTCACGATTGTTGTTACGGCAGCAATCTTAGCTATCGCATTATTATTTTAATCTAAGGAGAATTTGATGAATCTAACGCCTAAACGTTCCGATGAGCCGATTTTCTGGGGATTATTTGGTGCTGGTGGTATGTGGAGCGCCGTAATTGGCCCTGCAATCATCATTCTGTTAGGGATTTTAATTCCTCTCGGCGTTGCACCAGAAATGCTTAGCTATGAGCGCATTATGGCATTTAGCCAAAGCTTTATCGGCCGCGTATTCTTATTACTGATGATTATTTTGCCAGTTTGGTGTGGTATGCACCGTATCCACCATACGCTGCACGACTTTAAAATCCATGTCCCTGCGACAAAATGGGTTTTCTACGGCGGCTCAGCAATCATTAGTGTTATTGCAATTATTGGTGTATTTACTCTGTAAATAATTCAATCACACATTATTTTAATAAAAGGTATGACAGCACATTGTCATACCTTTTCTTTTTTAGGGCTTAAAGCCTCGAATAATTGATTCTAAACCAAACAAAAATGCTTCTGTTCCATCATCATTATCCATGATTTGAACAGCTTCCTTTAATAGCAATGGCATCGCCTCGTCTTGTTCAACATCTCTCTCACCCATTGCCGCTAAATGCTCTTGCTGCTCAAGTACTGAACCCAATGTAAAGTGCCCCACTGCACTCACTGCATAAAGGCCACTTTTTAATGAAAAACCGCTATCAATCATAAATTGTAATTGCTTTTCTACGGTGGCGTATTGTTCTGTACTAGGGCGTGTTCCTAAATGTACCTTTGCTCCATCACGATAACTGAGCAAGGCTCGGCGAAAACTTAATGCGTTATGGTGCAAAAACTCCTGCCACGATTCCCCCTCAACGGGTAATGAATGGTTATGGTGTCGTTTTAGCATTTCAACAGATAATGCATCCAACAATGTGCGCTTGTTCTTCACATGCCAATACAGTGTGGGTTGCTCAACCCCCAATTTTTGGGCCAATTTTCGTGTTGTCAGCCCTTCCATTCCTACTTCATTCAATAAATCTAATGCCGCCGTAATAATGGTTTCTTTATCCAATCGTGCCATCGTTTTCCCCTTAATTTCTATTGACACTCTATCACTGATAGGGATATATTCCAACTCTATCAATGATAGAGAAATAGATAATGAATAAATTTGCGATCACGGCATTAATGATCACAGCCCTTGATGCGATGGGGATCGGTTTGATCATGCCTGTTTTACCTGCTTTACTGCGTGAATATGTCTCCATAGAACATTTGGCTAATCATTACGGCATACTGCTCGCGCTCTATGCCATCATGCAGGTATTTTTTGCTCCAATATTGGGTAAATGGTCCGATAAATTCGGCCGCCGGCCCATTTTGCTTCTTTCCCTTGCCGGAGCAGCGCTGGACTACACTTTGTTGGCTTTATCGAGCTCACTTTGGATGCTGTATTTAGGCCGTTTAATTTCAGGGATCACTGGTGCAACAGGCGCAGTAGCCGCTTCTGTTATTGCAGACAATACACTGCCACAAGAACGTACCAAGTGGTTTGGTCGTTTAGGTGCAGCTTTTGGTATTGGCTTAATCGCAGGGCCTGCGATTGGGGGTTTTGCAGGACAACTCTCTCCTCATCTTCCTTTTGTTATTGCGGCTATTTTGAATGCGTGCTCTTTTGTCGTGATCTGGTTTATTTTTAAAGATCAACACAAAGTCGCTGAACAGGGTGAGCAGAATGCGGAGCTATCGTCACCTGTTCCCTTCATGCAAGTGGTAAAACCCGTGATTTTGCTACTTTTCGTCTTTTTTATAGCACAGTTAATTGGCCAAATCCCTGCAACAACTTGGGTGTTATTTACCGAAAACCGCTTCCAATGGAATAGCATGCAAGTTGGGTTATCCTTAGCAGGCTTAGGCGTTATGCATGCCTTGTTTCAAGCCTTTGTCGCAGGCGCAATAGCCAAAAGATTCAATGAAAAAGTGACAATCATTGTCGGCTTTGTCGTGGATGGGGCCGCATTCATTATTTTGTCATTACTGACAGAAGGCTGGATGATTTACCCAACATTGGTCTTACTCGCTGGTGGCAGTATTGCATTGCCAGCACTACAAGGGTTGATGTCAGCTCAAGTTAATCAAGCTAACCAAGGTAAATTACAAGGAATTTTAGTCAGTTTAACCAATGCCACTGGGGTTATTGGTCCATTATTATTTAGTTTTATTTTTGGTCAAACACTCGCAACATGGGATGGCTGGGTATGGCTGATTGGTGCGATGATGTATGTTTTATTGATCGCATTTATTTTATCTTTTCATAGAAGTAGCAGCCAGATAGTTAAAATAACGAAACTGCCGGAGAGCTAAGTTTTAGCATGTTAATATCAAGTGCTATGATGGCCTTATCAGATTTGCTTTTGGAACATGACGTTAAGAGATATTTCGATGACAATACAACCTAAAAAGCCGAGAACGAAACCTGCAAAAGAAAGGCTAGATAACCTGATAAACGCATCATCTGAACTTAAATCATGGTATGAAAATAGCGTCAAATACTATGTCGAAAAGCAAAATATTTATATAGTTAATAAGGTAACTATCTGATTTTTCGTTACTGTAACCCTATGATGTATTGATATTTAACCCCCCTTAAGGGGGATTAAATCATGACTAACACTAAACAGGATTTGGTTTTGGCAACCAAGTAGATATAAAGTAGGAAAGCCCACAAACCGCAACAAATAGCCCAACATAACCTAAGTTAAAGTGACCTAAATAACCGACGACTAAAGGCGTTATCCCCCCGATAGAGGCAGAGGCGCCATTGTACCCTACGCCTAGTATTGTTGCTTGCCCATTAGATTTATCCATCAGTACGGCCGATAAATTACACAATATCATCGCTGAATATACGGACATAACGACTTGAGCGAAAAAGACGAGAAGTAAATTATCTAGCTGCAATGAAAAATAGAGTGGTACTGAAAGCAATACCATCCCAATGACTCCCATATTAAAAACAGATTTAACTGAGCTATATTTATCGGTTAACCAACCACATATCAGCATAAAAATTAACAATAGACCGGACGAAAATATTTCATAAAAACTCTTTATCTCGTCTATCATTAATTTTTCAATAATTAATGAAGTTGATAAATTTTGAGAGTAGAAAGTGACAGTACCAGGAATGGTAAATAAGAAAACCCAAAATACATGGAGCCAACTGAATATTGGTTTTTCATCTAATTCACTTTTATAATCCGGTAATTTTGCTCTAAACCAAAAACTAATTAAAATATTAATTAAACCAATTAATAGTGGGAGCCTCCAGCCAATTGACTGCATCGCTTCTTCAGAAAATGTGTTCTTTAACATGAAAACGACAGCTAATGATGCGATTACTCCACATAAAGAACTACCAACAATAATTGATGAAACTCTAGATTGAATATTCCCATCTAAATCCTTAAATAAATAAGTGATTAAAGAAGGAAATTCCCCAGCAAAACTAAAAGAAAGTGCTAATTGTAAAATTAATATTACTAATGGCGTATAGTTCCCTAATAATTCAATGGGTAACAGTGCCATCATTAATGTTGCCGTACCGGTTATCATACTTGTTAATACTAGAGCTGATTTTTCCCCTACCGTATCAGCATATCGGCCTATAACATACCCACCTAGTGGGCGGATTAAAAAACGTAATGCAAAAATCCCCCATACCATTTCCGTTGCTTGTGTATAACCTAAATTAGTTAATTCCGTACTTAAATAAGTGGATATAGCCGCAAACACAGCAATATCATAATACTTTAAAGCATTACCTGCGACGGCGCCAAACATGAATCTCCATTTCATTATTTATCCCTTTTCTATTAATCAATTTCCTTGTAGAAAAATATTCTCATATTTAAGGGTAACTCACCAAAGATTCCAAACACGCAAGAGTAATGCCATTTTCTTTTAAAGCCTGAAATAAACCACTAGGTGAAGTATAAGAGCAACCTAGTTTTTCTTTAATGCGTAGAATACGTTTATTTTCTGTCGCTTCCGAACAACCTTGAATATAACTAATTTCCTTTACTCGGCAATGTGATAATAATAAACGAATAGTTATCATTTCTTTACGGGTAAAACGAATGTTACCAAAACGCATATAATGATGAAAATCTAAAATATCTCGGTTATTATCTTCAATTTGTTGAGATAAGCTTATGTCCGCCCTAAGTGGTAAAATAATATTTTCATTATCTTTCCAGACATGCTGGGAGTAATCAGAAATAACAGCTCTTAATTTATAGAGCTCTAATAACTCATTAGATGAGAATTTCTTTCTTGAATTTATTGATGTAATTTCATATACACCGCCATATTGAGTACAAAAATCCACTTTCATTTCTTTCTTATCTGTTTTAGATAATGTTTTTTGAAATTCGACAGAGTAATTATTCCAATATTGAATACCAGGGATTAATCGCTCCTTTACTTTCTTATCTAAATCATCATCCCAAACCATAAGAACCCAATTATAATTACTAGAAATAGTCCTTACAGAATGATTAATCAAATCTACTCTACTATAAGTAACATCTATATCATTCCAATCGAAATACTTTAAAAACTTATCACCAAAACCAGAACAAGAAAGTTCTAGGTGTTTATTTTCTATATTCATATGTCACCCTTACATTTAAATAGTTAATAACCTTTGTTTTTTACTCAATAACAATGAAACAAATAGAGTTAACGAACTCAATGAAACAAAAACACCAACCAAGGAAACATCAATGATGACTAAATAGTTGATAATTAAAGGCGTTAACCCGCCTATAATCGTCGATGCAAGATTGTATCCCATACTTAAAGTCGTAACTTGTCCATTGGCTGGTTTTGCCATGGCATAATTCCAATTACATAAAACCATTGCTGAAATAATAATAATTGACGATTGGGAGATAAGTACTAATGATAAAACCTTAGTCGACATTAGGTAATAAGTAGGAATTGATAGTATGGCAGCTAACTTTACCCCTAAGTTAAACACCCGTTCAGAGTAACTGTATTTATCTGTTAACCAGCCAACTATTGCCATTAAAATCAATAATAAAGTTGATGATATCATTGAATATATACTTTTAAATTCTTCTAGCTCTAACTCCTTAAGTAAAAACGAAGATGAAAAATTTAAGGTATAAAAAATAACCGAACCAGGAATAACAACCAGTAAAATATTAAATGCCTTAAGCCAATCTATTTTTTGGCACCCATCATACTCAATGGGTTGGTCTGGTAAGCGATAGCGAAACCAAAAACAGATCAGTATATTACCTAGACCTAATAGTAGTGGTATCCTCCACCCCACCCTTTGCATGGTTTCAGGGTCTAATATATTTTCGAGAATTAACACGATTCCTAACGAGCCAATAACACCAACAACCGCACTTCCAGTTAACAACGCCGAAATTCTACCTCGTTCTTGGGGCTTAGAGTCTTTATATAAATAGGTAGACAGTGATGGACTTTCACCCGCAAAACTAAAAGATAGCAACATTTGAAGAAATAATATGGCTAAAGGCGTATATACCCCTAAGAGTTCAATTGGCAGAAATGCCATACATAATGTTGCACTACCGGTGAGAATACTTACTAAAATCATTGCCGGTTTTTTACCAACTTTATCTGCATAACGGCCAATCACATACCCACCTAGTGGCCGTATAAGAAAGCGTAAAGCAAAAATCCCCCACACAAGTTCCGTTGCTTGCTGATAACCTAGCCGAGTTAATTCTGCACTTAAATATGATGAAATCGCTGCAAAAATTGCAACATCATAAAATTCTAAGGTATGCCCTGCTACAGCGCCAAAACGTAATTTCCATTTCATAAAATGATCCCATATCCCTATATGAAACAAATAGTTAAATTAATTAATAGGCATTAATTTTTCTAAGCTTGCTAATGTAATCCCGTGATCTTTCATTACCGAAAAACATTCCTTTTGAGATACCATTTCACAGCTTAATTTTTTTTTGATATTGTTAACCCTTATATATTCGTCCTCCTCCGAACAGCCTTGAATACGGCTAATTTCATTTATATTTCGGTGGGAAAGCAACAAACGGATGGTTAATACTTCTTTATTTGAAAATGACAACTGCCCAAAACGTATATAATTAGAGGTTTCATTACCCCTGCAAATAATAGGTGCGGTTTCGTCTAATTCAATTTTTTGGCGTAACGGTAATGCAACCGTTTTATTTTCAGACCATTTTTCATATGCATATTCAGAAACTATTGAACGCCATCGATACAATGAAAGTAAATGATCATATGGGACTTTATGATTCGCATTGAGTGAAAATATCTCAAATAAATTATTGTATCTATTGCAAAAATCAATTTTTTTATTTCCTTTATCTAATTTGGTTAAAATTTTCTGGTATGCATCTGAATAATTACTCCAATATTGAACACCCGCAAATAACCGTTCTTTTAATGATAAATCCATATCATGATGCCAATAAATTAATTGCCATTCATAGTCGCTTGACAATGCATATATCTTTTTTTCGTCAATATCAATAATATTATAATTAACATCAATATCATTCCAATTAAAATAATTACATAGGTCTAATTTCACACTAGCACTTATTTTTTCCATCCTATTGTTTTCTATATCCATAAAAATCACCTTTTAGTTATTTAAATAAAAATAAAGATAATAAAAACGTTGAATCTATATCTTTAACACATAAAAATAAATATTCAAAGGCCAAAATTTAAAGGTATTCAAAATTAAGAATTATTTTTTTATCTTTATATCTCAATTGAATTACAGTTCATTAAAATAATTTAAATTATATTTATATATTAACTATTGGAGATCATATGAAACAAGACTGGCACTCGGCTGATATTATTGCAGCAATAAAGAAAAAAGGTTCTTCTCTTTCACAAATATCACGTTCAGCAGGGTTAAACTCATCAACATTAAATAACGCCCTATCTAGACGCTGGCCAAAAGGAGAGCGCATTATTGCCGAGTTTTTGGATGTTGCACCATCTGAAATTTGGCCATCGCGTTATAACGAAAAATAACATAAGAATTGTTTTCTCTATGTCCCCAAAAATATCAAAAAAAGCGGGTAACTTTCTCTGTCACCCGCTTATTATTCATTTTTAATTAAAAAATGCTTAATTTGAAAGCTAACTTGATACTTTTAAACCAATTAGCCCTGTAATAATCAAGGCAAGGCTTAATAAGCGAAACATATTCGCTGATTCCCCAAGAAAAATAATCCCAACAATTGCCGTACCCACTGCACCAATACCGGTCCAAATTGCATAAGCCGTGCCGACAGGTAAGCCACGCATTGCGTAAGCTAACAGACCCATACTCGCAATAATCGCAATAATGGTAATGATACTCGGTGTTAAACGTGTAAAACCGTGGGTATATTTTAAGCCAACAGCCCATACAACTTCTAATAAACCCGCAAATAAAAGGACGATCCAAGCCATAGCTGGTTGCTCCCGTTAAATACTCGGGGTCGTCCCCATATTTAAATGACGTTAATTCAGGTCGTCCTGAATACGTATGAAGTGAAAATTCATTATAAACATTCATGTAACAAGACTCAAGCAACGAAAAATAACAAATAAGCGCAAATCAGCAATAATATTTAACCTTTTTATACTGTTTTTTATGATTAAGCATCATAACCATCGCACTCAAAATTATACACAGGTAAAGTAGGTGTCTTATCTGGCAAGTTCATCGAGAAAACAGCATGAGTCTCAGAGACATCTTACTCGCCCTTTGTGTGGTGATTATTTGGGGAGTTAACTTCGTTATCATTAAGCTCGGGGTAACTGCACTTCCACCGTTATTATTAGGTGCCTTACGCTTCATGTTTGTGGCCTTTCCCGCTATTTTTATTTTTAAACGCCCTAAAATTCCATTCAAATTATTACTTCTCTATGGGCTAACAATTAGCTTTGGTCAATTCGCCTTCTTATTTTGTGCTATTCAAGTTGGTATGCCTGCGGGTATAACCTCTGTCATATTGCAATCCCAAGCTTTCTTTACCCTATTACTTGGCGCAATGATTTTAAAGGAATCATTACAGCCAACCCACTTTATTGGTATGTTTATCGCGATTGCAGGGCTGACGGTGTTAGCCAATGGTGCCACTGCCGGTGGGCTTGATGATATCCCATTACTCGGATTAGCATTCACTTTAATTGCTGGATTATCATGGGCTTGTGGTAATATCACTAATAGAATTATTATGAAACAGGAAGGCGCAGAGAAATGCAGCGCCCTATCTTTAGTCAGTTGGAGTGCTCTGATCCCAATTATTCCGTTTTTAATTAGTTCATGGATTTTAGAAGGTGAAGAAGCAATTATTGAAGGGCTATCTGGTTTTAATTGGTCGGTCTTTGGTGTCATTATCTATTTAGCTTATTTATCAACATTTGTTGGCTATGGGATCTGGGGTGTCTTACTCGGTCGCTATGAAGCGTGGCGTGTTGCTCCTTTTTCATTGTTAGTTCCCGTCTTCGGTTTAAGCAGTAGTGCATTATTTCTTGATGAGCACATTAATGGCGTACAAGTTGCTGGCCTTGTTTTAATCATGTTTGGCCTAATTACTACACTTTTTGGCAAAAAAATAATTCAAAAATTAAGACATACCTAGTTAACCAATTAATAATCGGAGGTTTTTTAACTTCCGATTATTTCCCCTACCTTTACCCATCCCTTCATCGATAAAAATACATCAATAGCCATTAATTTCAAAATAAATAATAAATAATAAATCAAGATAAAAAACCAATTCAATAGACAACCACTAGTTCAAAACCAAATAAAATCCAATAAATAATCCTAAATTAGTGATACTGGCTACAATTATGAAATTTATCTCAAATTTCAATTGGGTGTATCGGTTTAGCTACTTTTTCTTTGACTTAAGTATGGTTATACCTTTCTCAGTTTTACTTAAACAAATAACAAAAAGTAATCAACTGAACAGATGGGGATGGCTATGGGTAAACAATTAATATGGATTGTGCTCGCATTACTTGGTGCTTTTTCACTGGGTTACATCGCCTTAAATCGAGGTGAACAGATTAATGCCCTGTGGATCGTTGTTGCAGCCGTGTGTATTTATCTGATTGCATACCGATATTATGGGCTTTTTATTGCTAAAAAAGTACTCCAAGTTGATGCAACTCGTATGACACCAGCAATTCGTCATAACGATGGCTTAGACTACGTACCAACAGATAAAAAAGTATTATTTGGCCACCACTTTGCTGCCATCGCAGGTGCTGGCCCACTTGTCGGCCCTGTACTTGCGGCACAGATGGGGTATTTACCAGGCATGCTTTGGCTACTTGCCGGGGTTGTGCTAGCAGGGGCCGTACAAGACTTTATGGTGTTGTTTGTTTCAACACGTCGAGACGGCCGTTCACTGGGTGAATTAGTTAAAGAAGAAATGGGTAATACGGCAGGGGTTCTGGCTTTAATTGCTTGTTTTATGATTATGGTGATTATCTTAGCCGTACTCGCTATGATTGTCGTAAAAGCCCTCACTCATAGCCCATGGGGAACTTACACCGTTGCCTTTACTATTCCATTGGCGATTTTTATGGGTATTTATACCCGTTATATACGCCCAGGACGCATTGGTGAAGTTTCTATTATAGGGTTAGTTTTCCTCGTATTTGCAATTATCTCTGGGGGTTGGGTCGCTGAAAGCGAAACTTGGGCACCTTATTTTGACTATACTGGTGTTCAACTCACTTGGATGTTAGTGGGATATGGCTTTGTTGCCGCTGTACTTCCTGTTTGGCTGCTACTTGCCCCACGAGACTACCTATCAACCTTCTTAAAAATCGGTACTATTATTGGTTTGGCAATTGGTATTTTAATCCTCAATCCAAATCTACAAATGCCATCGCTGACCAAATATATTGATGGTACAGGCCCGGTTTGGGCAGGTGACTTGTTTCCATTCTTATTTATTACCATTGCTTGCGGTGCCGTTTCTGGCTTCCACGCACTGATATCATCGGGTACCACACCCAAAATGTTGGCGAATGAAAACCAAGCTTGCTTTATCGGCTATGGTGGCATGTTGATGGAATCTTTTGTAGCTATCATGGCGTTAGTCGCCGCTTGTGTGATTGACCCGGGTGTTTATTTCGCCATGAATAGCCCCATGGCAATGTTAGCCCCCGCAGGTACACAAGATGTAGTCGCTTCTGCTGCCCAAGTTGTCAGTAGTTGGGGCTTCCAGATCACCCCTGAACAGCTTAACAGCATTGCTAATGATGTGGGTGAAACCAGTATTATTTCACGTGCCGGAGGTGCTCCAACACTGGCTGTTGGGATGGCGTATATTCTCCACGGTGCCCTTGGCGGTCTAATGAATGTCGCCTTCTGGTATCACTTTGCCATCCTATTTGAAGCGTTGTTCATTTTAACCGCGGTGGATGCAGGAACTCGAGCGGCACGCTTTATGCTGCAAGATTTACTGGGTGTGGTTTCTCCATCCTTGAAACGTACCGATTCGTTACCCGCAAACTTGATAGCAACCGCGCTATGTGTGCTTGCTTGGGGTTATTTTCTTCACCAAGGTGTTGTCGACCCACTTGGCGGTATTAACACCTTATGGCCATTGTTTGGTATCGCGAACCAAATGTTAGCGGGTATGGCATTAATGCTGTGTGCTGTGGTACTGTTTAAAATGAAGCGCCAAAGATATGCATGGGTCGCTTTAGTCCCAACTGCATGGTTGTTAATCTGTACGATGACTGCAGGCTGGGAGAAAACTTTCAGTGAAGATGCCCGTGTTGGTTTCTTAGCTGTCGCAAATAAATTCCAAGCAATGATTGATAGCGGTAATATTCCAGTTCAATATACGGAATCTCAATTAACTCAGTTAATTTTCAATAACCGCTTAGATGCAGGATTAACTATTTTCTTTATGATTGTTGTGGTATTACTGGCTCTATTCTCCATCCGCACTGCGTTGAAGGCATTAAAATCCGACCAACCAACAGCGAATGAAGTACCATACGAAGCCATGCCAGCCAACTATGAAGAAATCGTGGCAAATACACGCCATCATTGATTTTCGCGGAAAAGCTTGTCACTGTTTAGGGCATATACTCTTTCTCCAAAATAATTCACGTTGGAGCAAGGCGGCAAAGAAGATAATCCCTAGGAGCATACTCCAGTATGTGACTAGGGTTAGCGAATAAAGCCAACGCAGCAATAGCGTGAAGTATGAAGGAGAAACTAGGAGCATACATAACAGTATGTGACTTGGGTAGCCGAGAGCAGCCAACACCGCTACAACACAAAGTATGACGAGGATTTATGTTTGGAGAACTGGGAAAAGCAGCCCGCTACCTAGGCCAAGCGGCAAAAATGATGGTCGGCGTCCCCGATTACGACAACTACGTCGCTCATATGCAAAAAACGCACCCTGACCAAACTCCCATGACCTATGAAGAGTTTTTTAAAGAGCGCCAAGATGCACGTTACGGTGGTAAAGGTGGGTTTAAGTGCTGTTAGGCCTTAAAAAATAGACAAAAAAAGCCGTGGCATTCGACCACGGCTTTTTATTTTTAACGATTCAGTATAGGATCAACCGTTATTTTACGCGTGAAACATACTCGCCAGAACGAGTATCAACACGGATCACTTCACCGATCTGAACAAACAGAGGAACCTTAACCACTGCGCCAGTGCTCAGTGTTGCAGGTTTACCGCCTGTACCTGCGGTATCACCTTTCAGGCCAGGGTCAGTATCAGTAATTTCTAACTCAACAAAGTTAGGTGGAGTGACCGCGATAGGACGGCCGTCCCACAGTGTTAAAATACATTCTGCTTGGTCAACTAACCATTTCGCGTTATCGCCAACGGTTTTTTCGTCCGCTGCTAACTGTTCGAAAGTTTCGTTGTTCATGAAATGCCAGAACTCACCGTCGTTATACAGGTAAGTTAAGTTCATATCCATGACATCTGCACCTTCAACAGAGTCAGTAGACTTAAATGTTTTTTCCAACAGTTTGTTAGAAATCAGTTTACGGATACGCACACGTGCGAACGCTTGACCTTTACCCGGTTTGACGAATTCACTTTCTAAAACGACACAAGGCTCGCCATCTAACATGATTTTAAGACCTGAGCGGAATTCATTGGTACTATAAGTAGCCATGGTGATCCTCTAATTTATAAACTAAAAATGGCATAGCCAAAAAATGGTCGATATTGTAACTCAAAATACCTCATCCAGAGAAGTCTGGATACAACAACTTGCAGAAGCAATCACTAATCCAGATGAATTGCTGCAAATACTTAACCTAGAAAATCACCTTTTATCAAAAGAAGGCAGTGAGGCACGTAAACTATTTCCTTTACGCGTTCCAATGCCCTTTATTTCCCGTATGAAGAAAGGCGATCCACTAGATCCTCTGTTATTGCAGGTATTAACCGCAAAAGCAGAGTTTGATATACATCCAGGTTTTTCTACTGACCCACTAGAAGAGCAGGATAATGAAATTCCAAGTTTACTGCATAAATACCACAACCGCGCATTACTGCTGGTAAAAGGTGGCTGTGCAGTCAACTGTCGCTACTGTTTTCGCCGGCATTTTCCTTATGAAGACAACAAAGGAAATAAAAATAACTGGTTGATGGCTGTGGATTATATAAAAAACCACACCGAACTCAATGAAATCATCTTCTCAGGTGGTGATCCATTGATGGCAAAAGACCATGAACTCGATTGGCTTATCAGCCAATTAGAGGCGATCCCACATATAAAACGCCTTAGAATTCATACTCGCTTGCCTGTAGTGATACCTGAACGTATCACTGAAACTCTCTGTAAACGCCTTGCTAGCTCAAGGTTACAAGTAATTATGGTGACACACGTTAACCATGCTAACGAAATCGACGAGTCATTCACCAATGCTATGCAAAAACTAAAGTTATCAGGTGTGACATTATTAAACCAAAGCGTATTACTGCGCCAAGTTAATGACAACGTGACAGCTCTGATGAATTTAAGTAATGCTCTGTTTGATGCAGGTATTTTACCTTATTACTTACATGTATTAGATAAAGTCCAAGGTGCCGCTCACTTTTTAGTGAGTGATACTGAAGCTAGACAATTAATACAGCAATTATTGAGTAAAGTCTCAGGGTACCTTGTACCTAAGCTCGCTCGGGAAATTGGGGGAGAGCCAAGTAAAACACTGCTTGACCTTAATTTAAGGCAGAACTAGAAAGCAAAACGCCCAAATCATCATTTGGGCGCTATGAATTCATTTTAGGGGCACTTATAAACTTGGCCAACCATTTTGCTATCTAATGGAATGAAGCTAGATAACACAGTTTCACTTGGGCTTGATGCACCAAAAATCACGTTACCGCCCATTGCCGCGGCTTTATTACGTAAATCATTTGCTGCGCTGCGCATTGAGCTAGATTCATTATTCACACCACTCAACCAGTTGCTTTGAGTCCCTGCAACCTGACCGAGAAGTTGGCAATCACTTCCTGGTTGATTCTCAACAAAACGAACTTGTGAGCCTGCCGCAGTCAAATTAGTTGTTGTTGAACAACCTGCTAAAAGCAATAATGCAGCAGCACCAAGCAAGACTTTAATTCGCATGTTTTCCCTCATTTTTTCATTGTGTTTTTGCAGCTGGTTTGAAAATCGCTTTAGTTTCAATAATCTATTAATTGAAATATCTAGGAGGTGATTAACATACAGCGCCATAATTGCCGCACATCACCAGCCGAATAGAGTTTACCACAAATTAACCAAGAACCTGCTCTATTCTTTACTAATTCAAACCATTTACCTTACGTTAAATATAACCTGTGAAGCAACATTGACGCAAAAATAAATCGTATAACGCATTAATTGTACATCGTTTCGAGGTATTACATTCATCAATAATTAATGGTTATATATTTATTAAAAACCAATAAAAAACCGGCACCGCTAGGAACACTAACGATACCGGTTTTGTGGTGGGTAGCCCTAACTGAGTTAGTAACTACTTAAGCTTGATGTCGCCAGCTGGCTTACATCATACCGCCCATTCCACCCATGCCGCCCATACCAGCAGCACCTAAGTCAGGTGCGTCTGATTTTGGCAGTTCAGTGATCATCGCTTCAGTGGTGATCATCAGACCTGCGATAGACGCTGCGAATTGCAGAGCAGAACGCGTTACTTTAGTTGGGTCTAAGATACCCATGTCGATCATGTCGCCGTAAGTATCAGTCGCCGCGTTGTAACCTTCGTTACCTTTTGCTGCTTTCACGTTGTTAACAACAACAGAGGCTTCTTCACCTGCGTTAGTAACGATTTGACGCATTGGCGCTTCCATCGCACGCAGAGCAACACGAATACCTACGTTTTGTTCTTCGTTTTCACCAGTCAGTGCTTCCAGTTTCGCTGCAACGCGAACCAGTGCAGTACCACCACCAGCAACAACACCTTCTTCAACCGCTGCGCGAGTTGCATGCAGAGCATCGTCAACACGAGCACGTTTTTCTTTCATTTCAACTTCAGTTGCTGCGCCCACTTTAATAACAGCAACACCGCCTGCTAATTTAGCAACGCGCTCTTGCAGTTTTTCACGGTCGTAGTCAGAAGAAGATTCTTCGATTTGTTGACGAATTTGTGCAACACGGCCCGCAATCGCAGATTCTTCACCCACACCATCAATGATAGTGGTAGTGTCTTTGTTAATAACAATACGTTTTGCTTGACCTAAATCTTCTAATGTCGCTTTTTCTAACTCCATACCGATCTCTTCAGAGATAACAGTACCGTTAGTCAGAATTGCGATATCTTGCAGCATGGCTTTACGACGGTCACCGAAGCCCGGTGCTTTAACCGCTGCAACTTTAACAATACCACGCATGGTGTTAACAACCAGAGTTGCCAGTGCTTCACCTTCAACATCTTCAGCGATGATTAACAGTGGTTTGCTTGCTTTAGCAACGCCTTCTAATACTGGCAGTAATTCACGGATGTTAGAGACTTTTTTGTCAACTAACAGGATGAATGGGTTTTCTAACTCAACAGCACCTGTTTCTGGTTTATTGATGAAGTAAGGAGACAAGTAACCGCGGTCAAATTGCATACCTTCAACCACATCCAGCTCGTCTTCCAGACCAGTACCTTCTTCAACCGTGATAACGCCTTCTTTACCGACTTTATCCATAGCTTCTGCAATTAATTTACCCACGGTTTCGTCGGAGTTTGCAGAAATAGTACCAACCTGTGCGATTGATTTAGTGTCTGAACAAGGAACAGACAAGGCTTTCAGTTCTTCAACTGCAGCAACAACTGCTTTATCGATACCGCGTTTCAGGTCCATTGGGTTCATACCCGCAGCAACCGCTTTTAAGCCTTCAGTAATGATAGCTTGAGCCAGTACAGTTGCAGTTGTTGTACCGTCACCTGCAGCGTCGTTAGCTTTAGAAGCAACTTCTTTCACCATTTGAGCGCCCATGTTTTCGAATTTGTCTTCTAATTCGATTTCACGTGCAACTGAAACACCATCTTTGGTGATAACTGGTGAACCAAAAGATTTATCTAAAACTACGTTACGGCCTTTAGGACCTAAAGTAACTTTTACTGCGTCTGCCAGAACATTCACACCACGAAGCATTTTCGTACGTGCATCACTACCAAATTTAACGTCTTTAGCTGCCATTATCTCTTTCCTTCAAATTCTTTTCGTTCGTTGAGAAGTTTTAAGTGAAAATTACGCTTCAACAATTGCCAGAATGTCACTTTCGGACATAATCAGAACTTCTTCATTGTCGATTTTTTCAGCTTTCACGCCATAACCATCGTTAAAAATTACGATATCGCCAACTTTCACATCCAGTGCTTTGATTTCACCATTTTCGAGGATGCGGCCGTTGCCAACAGCAAGAACTTCACCACGAGTTGATTTGCTTGCAGCAGTACCCGTCAGAACGATCCCGCCGGCAGATTTTGATTCAACTTCTTTACGCTTAACGATAACACGGTCATGCAATGGACGAATTTTCATTAATAGTTCTCCTATAAATAAAGTCCATACTAGGTAAAAGGACGATACCAGCATGTCTTAAATAAACTAGTACCATGTTTGAGCAGATTGGGGCGAAGAAGAGGGACTTCAAGGGGGGAGATAAAAAATTTTTCATTTTTATCTCCCCATAAATAGGGTGGTTTTATGGTTTAGGGCGTTCGTCTTTATCTGATGAATCTGTTTTATCTGAATTATCGATTGTAAAAGAAGGATCATCTTGCTTACGTTGGAATTCCCCCTCAAAAGTATCGCCACGTTGAAAGCCGCTATTTCCTGTTTGGTTAAAACCTGAACCCGGCTGGTAGAAACGAATATGAGGAATTAAGCGCATTACAATAAGCTTTTGAATTGGCGGAAGTAACAATAGTAAGCCAATAAAATCTGTAAAGAACCCCGGCACAATCAACAAGAAGCCCGCTAAAACCAATGCAACGCTCTTGATCATTTCAGCTGCTGGGCTTTCACCCGATGCTAACTTTTGTTGGATTTGTAGTACATTTTTCATACCTTGATTTTTAACGAGTGACACACCTAAACAGGATGTCAAAACGACCAAAATTAGCGTCATTAAAACACCAACTTCGGATGCAACCCGCACAAAAATCACGGATTCAATGTAAACGAGAATACATATCAGAATGAGTGGTAACCAGCGCACAAGTTCTCCTTTATTTCAATAAGCTATCGATTATTTTACGCCCCTAGGGAAACCTTTGTGAACTGCATCTAAGAGACAACTATCAATATTCGCTTTTTTCTTTAGTATAGCCATAATAATTGGGGCAGAGATAACGCTTTTCAACTCACAGATTTTTTTCATTAATGATACTTATCTGTGATGAATGTCACACAACGTGAAATCTGTTGCATAAATCAAACTATATAGTGATCTAGGTTCAAGGCAATAGATGATTAAAAGCATATCATCTACCCATAAATCAGTAGATCATAATGCTGACAACGTAGTAGACGGTGTTAATTGCTTGTAAAGTTTTACTTTGCAATATTAATCACCTGTGAATTTTGTTTTACGAAGTATAGATTTTTAAAGCGCATAAACGGACAGTAACTGTAATCTAATTAAGAAGGTTCTCATGTCAAACAATACTCGTATCGAAGAAGACCTGTTAGGTAAAAAAGAAGTTCCAGCTGATGCCTATTATGGTGTTCATACTCTGCGTGCGATTGAAAACTTTTATATCAGCGACCGCACTATTAACGATGTCCCAGAATTTATCCGCGGCATGGTTATGGTAAAAAAAGCGGCAGCTTTAGCCAACAAAGAACTGAAAACTATTCCTCGTAATATCGCAGAGACTATTATCAAAGCCTGTGACGTTGTGTTGAATGAAGGCAAATGCATGGATCAGTTCCCTGTTGACGTATTCCAAGGTGGTGCGGGCACATCACTGAACATGAATACCAATGAAGTACTGGCGAATATCGGTTTAGAGCTGATGGGTCACAAAAAAGGGGAATATGAATTCCTCAACCCAAATGATCACCTGAACAAAAGTCAATCCACTAACGATGCTTACCCTACTGGGTTCCGTATCGCAGTGTATAACTCAGTACTGAAGTTAATTGAATCTGTTGAATACCTGAGAAAAGGCTTTGAAGCTAAAGCTGAAGAATACAAAGACATTCTGAAAATGGGCCGTACCCAGTTGCAGGATGCTGTTCCAATGACCGTCGGCCAAGAATTCCATGCTTTCGCTACTCTCTTAAAAGAAGAAGAGAAAAACTTAAAACGCAGCATCGAATTACTGCTCGAAGTTAACTTAGGCGCTACTGCTATCGGTACAGGCTTGAATACTGCACCTGGTTACTCAGAGCTTGCCGTTAAAAAATTAGCTGAAGTGACTGGTTTACCATGCGTTCCTGCAGAAGACTTAATCGAAGCAACCTCTGACTGCGGCGCTTACATCACAGTTCACGCGGGCTTAAAACGTCTGGCAATGAAACTGTCTAAAATTTGTAACGACTTACGTCTGTTATCTTCCGGTCCTCGTGCAGGTCTGAAAGAAATCAATTTACCTGAGTTACAAGCTGGTTCTTCTATCATGCCAGCAAAAGTTAACCCTGTAATTCCTGAAGTTGTTAACCAAGCTTGTTTCAAAGTTATTGGTAACGATATCTGCGTAACAATGGCTGCTGAAGCGGGTCAATTGCAATTAAACGTAATGGAACCAGCGATTGGCCAAGCGATGTTCGAATCCATCTCTTTAATGAGCAACGCATGTCGTAATCTGCAAGAAAAATGCATTAGCGGCATTACAGTAAACAAAGAAATCTGTGAAGCATTTGTATTTAACTCCATCGGTATCGTCACTTACTTAAACCCATTTATTGGCCACCATAATGGTGACATCGTGGGTAAAATTTGTGCTGAAACCGGTAAGAGCGTCCGCGAAGTTGTTTTAGAACGCGGTTTACTGACTGAAGCTGAACTGGATGATATTTTCTCTATTGAGAACTTAAAACACCCAGCTTATAAAGCAAAACGCTTTGATGACTAAAAATTTATGTTTATCATAAATAACACTTAAAAATAAAGGCACGCCTCTCAATAGAAAGCGTGCCTTTTTTGATTGATACACACACAAATAATTAACATAACAGTTTCATAATTTTAATTTTCATTTTGTCGAGGAGTAAACACTATGTTAGCCGTAGAATTTATTATTGTTCTGCTGGCCATCTTTTTGGGGGCCCGTTTAGGTGGGATAGGTATCGGCTTCGCCGGTGGCCTTGGGGTACTGGTACTCGCTGCTATTGGCGTAAAACCAGGAACCATTCCATTTGACGTTATCTCAATCATCATGGCTGTTATTGCCGCTATCTCTGCAATGCAAATTGCTGGAGGTCTGGACTATTTAGTTGCCCAAACCGAAAAATTACTGCGCCGCAATCCTAAATACATCACCATTCTTGCACCCATTGTTACCTACTTCCTGACACTTTTCGCAGGGACAGGTAATATCTCTTTAGCAACACTGCCTGTTATTGCAGAAGTTGCAAAAGAGCAAGGCGTAAAACCGTGCCGTCCATTATCAACTGCGGTTGTTGCTGCTCAGATAGGTATTACAGCATCACCAATTTCTGCTGCAGTGGTTTACATGGCATCCGTCATGGAAAACCCTGCAATGGTTGGTGCAGGTAACACAGTCAGTTACATCTCTCTCTTAAGTGTTCTATTACCTGCGACATTCCTTGCTATCATTTTGATGTCGTTCATCATCTCTTGGACTTTTAACTCTAAATTATCCGATGACCCTATCTACCAAAAACGTTTAGCTGAAGGTTTAGTTGAACTGCGTGGTAGCCAAGTAAAAGAAATCAAAGCCGGTGCTAAGTCTTCTGTACTGCTGTTCTTACTTGGGGTTGTTGGCGTTGTCTGTTATGCCATCATTAACAGCCCAAGCTTAGGGATTGTCGAAACCCCATTAATGAACACCACAAATGCTATTTTGATTATCATGCTGACTGTAGCGACATTAATCACTATTTTCTGTCGTGTTAATACTGATGCAATCTTGAACTCAAGTACCTTTAAAGCAGGTATGAGCGCATGTATTTGTATTTTAGGTGTTGCTTGGTTAGGTGATACTTTCGTACAGCATAACATTGACTGGATCAAAGAAACTGCTGGTGATTTAATCCATGAGCACTCTTGGATGTTAGCGGTAATTTTCTTCTTCTGCTCTGCTTTACTATACTCACAAGCCGCAACAGCAAAAGCATTGATG
Source organism: Providencia sp. PROV109 (assembly GCF_033681625.1). Taxonomy (NCBI): domain Bacteria; kingdom Pseudomonadati; phylum Pseudomonadota; class Gammaproteobacteria; order Enterobacterales; family Morganellaceae; genus Providencia; species Providencia sp. PROV109. The sequence goes on along the minus strand of NZ_CP096320.1, from coordinate 996,574 downwards.
CCTATGGCATTAGCGCTGAATGTAAGCCCACTAACGGCTATCGCATCATTCTCTGCGGTTTCTGGCCTATTTATTCTGCCTACTTACCCAACACTGGTTGCAGCAGTACAAATGGATGATACAGGGACAACACGTATTGGCCGATTTGTCTTTAACCATCCATTCTTTATTCCAGGTACCATCGCTGTCGCATTAGCTGTTTCATTCGGCTTCTTATTCGGCGGTATGATCCTATAGTTTATATTAGTATCAATTAATATTATAAAGACCCGTGCAAATCGCACGGGTTTTCTATGCCTACATATAACATATTATTTTTGTTATTCTATACAAAGTCACGGAGGAAATTATAAAAATATAATAATCATTCAGATAAAAAACTAAGCCATTTATTAAAAATATATTTAAAATATATTGAACTCGGTTGTTAATAATTAAATTAAAATCAGAAATAAGTATTTTTCTAACAATATATCTATATTAATACTCTACATATAAGTGTAACAAACAATGACTATAATCATATAATGACAAGCTGCTTCATTCATTTCTTCAAAATCACAAATAGAAATATAAATTCAAAAATAAAGTAAAAATAAATAACCATCAAAACAAATCACTAATAAAGCGGAAGCAGACAAACAATAACACTAAAAAACCCCTCATCACACACGAATTGAGAGTACCAAAGATAGAAATCATCTATCAAAAATTTAAAATCAATCCGCCATAAATATTGGTAATAATTAACTGACCCTTGTTTAATAATATCCGAAAAGTCTGATAACTATCTTTTAATCACTCTGAGTGACACAAATTAAACATCACGAAACTTTAATAGAAAAATAACTTATTTGTTCAATATTTATATATTTGGAGGAGTAATGCTAAATACTCAAAGAAATGAAAATACAAATGTAACCGTTTATATTGGAAGCTTTTTAAAACACCGTAGAAAAGTGGTGGGCTTAACTGGCTCACAATTAGCTTCTCGCTTAAAAATTAGCCAACAACAAGTTTCTCGTTATGAAAGAGGTAAAAATGCGATTACGATCCAAGGTCTTTTAGATATTTTACAAGCTCTCGAATTACGAACACATGATATTGATGATTTTATGAAAAAAGTCTTTCAGTTTTATTATATCGATGCTGCATTAGAAGCTAAGTTGATCAACTAAGACCGATATAAATCCATGAAGTTCGTTTCAGGGGGGTTCTTCCCCCTCCTGTTTGCTTTAAACTCCCCCTCTTAATTTCCTATTTGATTTCGTTCTCCTTCGAAAACGACGACTCATAATAGCACTGCAAACCGCTATAATTCACAATTGAACATTGTTATGATGGATAAAAATCAGACATTATTGTGATGGAGTTAACAATGCCTATCCAACGCGAAATTATTTTGAGCCATGCGTTAAATCAATTGGAAATTCAAGGCTTATCCGCATCTACAGAGAATTTACTCAGTGAAATTGAATCTGATTTCTCTACTATTCGCCAGTTCTGGCCAGACGATGAGGCGCTTATTTATGATTGCTTACGCTATCATAGCCAGCAAATCGAAGTATGGCAGCGACAGACTTTGCTAGATGAGTCCCTAAGCCCACAGCAAAAATTAATGGCTCGCTACCAACAATTATCAGAAAAAGTCAGCCAAGGGCGTTTCCCTGGCTGTTTATTTATTTCTGCATGTAATTATTACCCAGATGCAGAGCACCCTATCCACCAATTAAGTCGCTTGCAAAAAGACAATTCGTTTCACTTCACTAAAAACCTATTAGAAGAGCTAGATATTGAAGACTCTGTATTGGTTGCTAACCAAATGGAACTAGTACTTGAAGGCTGTTTAAACCGTTTATTAGTACAAAGAGACATTCAAGATGTCGAGATTGCACAACACCTTTCTGAGGATATCCTAACAATCGCACTATGCCGTAAAAAAGGAGCGTTAAGTTAAAAAAACAACTAACGCATACTAAACACACACATTTTGCTGAAAAAGAAAACACTCAGTAAAAAAAAGTGGTTTTTTATTAAAAATGCATTGACGCAAACGGCTGAATACGGTTTAATGCGCCCCGTTGCCCGGATAGCTCAGTCGGTAGAGCAGGGGATTGAAAATCCCCGTGTCCTTGGTTCGATTCCGAGTCCGGGCACCACCTTATTATCAACAGACGTCAACCGACGTCTGTTTTTGTTTGTAAAGCCCGCTAAAATCAACACTCTCCCAAAGTTTCAACTCCACTGAATTCTACTCGATTCTACCCACATCAACCCCATTGTGCGGGTACAATTGCGGGTATACACTAGTTCGATAGAATTTTGTACCCATTTTATCTCTCAGGAAGCTCACTATGGCACTGACTGACGCTAAAATTCGGGCGGCTAAACCCGATGTGAAATCCTATAAATTAACCGATGGTGCAGGTCTGCACTTATTGGTTCACACTAATGGTTCTAAGTACTGGCGATTACGCTATCGCCACTTAGGTAAAGAGAAAACCTTAGCATTGGGTTTATACCCTGATGTCTCTTTATCAGAGGCGCGTTTAAAACGTGATGAAGCAAGAAAATTGATTGCTGACGGTATTGACCCGTGCGAACAAAAACGTGTGGCTAAAGCAGCTTCTGATGCTAATCTCTCTTTTGAAACCATCGCAAGACAATGGCATGCCAGCAATAAAAAATGGTCTGAATCACACAGTGAAAAGGTTTTAAAGAGTTTGGAGTCGCATGTCTTTCCTTATATTGGATTACGCGATATCACTACCCTCAAAACCCCTGACCTGCTTATTCCTATCCGTGCAGCAGAAAGTAAAGAGATTTATGAGATAGCTGCGCGTTTACAGCAACGTATTTCTGCTGTCATGCGTTATGCGGTGCAATCCGGTATTATTGGTTATAACCCTGCTATTGATACCGCAGGGGCTGTAACGACTGTACAACGCCAACATCGTCCAGCTCTTAACCTTGACCGTCTACCTGAACTCATTGCCCGTATCGATGCTTATAAAGGGCAACCCGTCACTCGCCTAGCTGTGATGTTAAATTTATTAGTGTTTATTAGGTCAAGCGAACTTCGTTATGCGCGTTGGTCTGAAATTGACTTCGATAAAGCCTTATGGACGATTCCTGCTCAGCGAAAGCCTATACCCGGCGTTAAATTCTCACACAGGGGCGCTAAAATGCGCACTCCGCATTTAGTTCCCCTTAGCCACCAAGCCATCACTATACTGAAAGAAATTTGGACATGGACGGGTGAACATGAATTGATCCTAACGGGCGCTCATAATCCCTTTAAACCCATGAGTGAAAATACAGTCAATAAAGCCTTACGTGTGATGGGCTATGATACGAAGACTGAAATTTGTGGACACGGTTTTAGAACGATGGCGTGTAGTTCATTAGTTGAATCAGGTTTATGGTCGAAGGATGCAGTAGAACGTCAGATGAGCCACCAAGAACGTAACTCAGTGAGGGCTGCTTATATTCATAAGGCAGAACATATAGACCAACGCCGATTAATGGTGCAATGGTGGGCTGATTATTTGGATGCTAATCGGGAACAAACTATTTCGCCATTCGACTTTGCCAAATTGAATAACCCAATGATTAATACCGGCGGTTAAAAATCAAATAAAAAACAGTTTAATTCTCTCATCTGGGGGCCTATTTGGGGGCCTCTGTATTCGATATAGACAAGAGCCCCCAAACAGTCTAAAAAGCACTATAAATTAAAATGTTAATCAAGATTAATCAACAAATTGCATCTATTTCTACGATTTGACTATGAGTACGATCTTACATGAAAAAGACTTTAACAGCGCTTGTATTGAAACACAGATGGCGCATAGCAATAAAAATGCGATACGTGGAACCTATAACCATGCGCAATATTTAGAAGGTAGACGAGAAATGATGCAGTGGTATGCCGACTATATCGATTCATTGAGAAATGGTGGCAATATTGTTCATGGGAATTTTAATCGTCAAAACGCATGATAACTAACCACGATTTATCGTAATACATCTCATTCAATAAAGAAGTTTTATCACTGAAAGCCTCTGTCCTCACGGACAGGGGCTTTTTTGCTTTTAAATCAACCTAAAAGGAAATTATCATGGAAAATTACATTCGTTGCCCGGCCTGCGATTCAACTCGCATTCGTGAACGTCATATCGGGAAAAAGACAGGAGCTGTTGCTGGTGGCGTATCAGGCGCACTAGCTGGAGCGTCTATCGGCTCTGCTGTTCCTGTTGTAGGGACGATTGCTGGTGCTGCGGTAGGCGCTCTATTTGGACGTTTAGTCGCTGGAGCTACTGCTGGGGCTGTGAGTGGTTCAGCTTTAGATGGCGTGGTATTTGATCGTTATGAATGTATCGAGTGTGAATATACATTTGATTGATAGCCATAAGTTAACGGAAACCCCTGATGGGGTTTCGTTAAAGGATGGTACTTATCTGATGGTTATTTTTGTATTAACCTGCTTCCATATCAAGATATTCTTTTATGAGTTTGCATAGATCAGTATACCCTTTTTCATAGGATGTATTTTTCCAGCCGTACCACCATTCAGAGCGTCTAAAACTACCCATTAACGGATTTACAAGCGAAATAACATTTTCATTAAGCTTGTCTTGTCCAGTAAAATGCTTTCCAATACCAAAATAAACCGATGAGTTAGTTTTCTCAATTAGAATAGAAAAAGGATCTGATCCATTTTCGATCAAAACACCAGTCTTAGTTAATTCACCTTCCTTTCCTTCTTGGACATTCAATAGTGGAAAATCTTCTCTTAACGCAGAAGTCCATTTTTTAAAAATATCTTCTTTTTGCTGGGAAAGAATAGTATTTATTCGAGACTGAAGCTCGTTTACCTGCTTTAATTCACTTTCTAATTTTTCCACATTTTCAACAGAACAACCTTCTTTAAGATCAAATTGCTGATAAATAAACTCATTGATTTCATTATTCATTTTTTCGTCTCGAGGTCTTTTACAAAAACGGCCGTTAAGATGATCAATATACTGGCTATTGAAGCAGTAAAAATCATTGTCTTTATGCTTAATATTAGGAAGTACTGATGACTCTAACCATTCAATCAGCGTTGGATGATATGGAGCCACTTTGGTTTTCTCTTTGAAACTTTCAGCATAGGTTGAAAGGGTCGCATTTAAGTCTTTTTCAGCGTTCATACTCACTAGATAAAGTAGATGTATGTTCTCATCTATGTATCCTTTACCTTTACACTTATCAATATACCGCTTCAGTTGCTCTTGCTGGTCTACTGCATCATTGATTTTATTTTCTATGATGAGGCAGTTTTTTCCATCCTGAATCAAAATATCTATTCGATCTTCTTCTGGCTTAATTGATGTTTTTTCATGATTGAAAACAACATCATAATCAAGGAATGTGTTAATAAATGATTCCAGAAAGATATACTTTCCCTGCTCTTTAAAATTTAATATTTCAGAGAGAATAGCACTATGCCCATTTTCATTGATCCCAAGTACATCAATAAGATTAGCTGTACGTCGCTCAGGTTTATGATGTGACTTGATTTCATCAATACTCTTTATTATCGATAAAAAGCATTGGTATTTTTCGAATTTTCGTTGAAAAATAAATGCTGTAATAGCATTCTTTTTCTGTATCAAATCTAAAAAACGCTGACAATCACTATTCATACATCAACCTATCATCCTAACTGTTATTTATTCTCGGTTGAGACTAAACGCCACCACCAACGCCTTTGAATTTCTCAATAAACGTACTTATCTTTTGAAATACGGTTTGTTTCTTGGTTTTGTACTGAGGATTGAGTGGGCTTAGCTTAGGTAGTACTTCATTTAACTCCGTACCATTCTCTGTAGCGTACTCTCGTTTCAATGAGTTTTTGATATAGCGTTTTGCCGCCTCTACATTCAGGTTTTCTTCTGCAATCAGTTTCTCTGCTTCTTGCTGTTGCTCTTTTTGTGCAAAGGTAAAGAAGGCATCAATGATACTGGCTTTATCTGGCATCTCATCGAGATTGGTTTGGTTGATAAAATCGACCACCAGCTCTTCTTTGGCACGATTTCCTTAGCTCGAACGAATCAAACGTCTTACATCTTCTGTGAGTGATTCCTTGCTCTTCTTCTGCTTATTGTGCTCAAAGATAAGACCGAGGATATAATCGAGGTTAATCTCTTGGGATTTCAGGAGGTCAACTTCAAAAACGACATCATCCCATTCTACCGTTGCGTTATTTTTTTGATTCACTGCTCGCTCTTTTCGCTGCCAATCACGAATATCGTTATAGGCTGAACGATAATCCTGAATTTTACGGTCGTCTGGGTGTAGTGGTCAACAAAAATTGGTCACAGTTTTAGAGCTTTCCCAATATAATCGTTCTGATTCATTGGGCGTTAAGCCACCGTTATATTGATGCGGTCTAATCTGACTATAATACCCAATTGTTCCATAAAGTCTAAATCATGCCAAAAACATTTCATCATTTTGCTGAAAATAGCCTCATAGCGTGATGATTGAACTGACCCTAGTTTATTGGACAGGGGCTTTTTTCGTTTTAACCCACGCAAATTGAGATCATGATAGAAAGCATAACATCTTATCGGGATTGTAAGGCAACTCATTATCCTGCTCTAAAACGTCATTAATCATTTTTAAAGCGAGTTGCCTGTTTTTCAGCTGATTGGCTGCGTATTTTCATGAATGGAGATCACCCAATAACGGCGTTTTTCATGGTAATACGCAATTGGCTTTTTATATCAATATCATCTTCTAAAGGGAAATAGATCCCTTTATCAAAATATCGCCATTAATTAAATCACAATACATCAATAATAGGACACGAATATGCGTATAACAGCGACGGCTTCCCCATGCCTAAAATCGGGGATGATTTCTGTTTTTATTACGAATTTAGGTAAATATAACGAAGGTGAACTTGTTGGTGAGTGGCTTGAGCTTCCGGCAACCTCAAAAGAAATAGAACACTGTTTAATGCGGATTGGCATTGATGGTATTCACTATGAAGAGTATTTTTTGACCGACTATGAATCCTCCATTGATGGCCTTTCTTCTTACATTTCAGAATATAGCCTTTTAGATGAGTTGAACGAGTTAGCCACGCGATTAGCCATGTTATCGCCAGATGAAATTGACCTTTATCAGGCGGCAATTGAAATCGGTTCTTCAGCGAGTTCAATCCATGATTTAATTTATTTAGCGGATAATTTAGATTCTTTCCAGCAATTAGCGGGGGTCAATAATGAATATGATTTAGGTTATTACTGGATAGAAGAAAGTGGTTGTTATGATTTAGCCCAACTGGGTCATTTATCCCATTACTTTGACTATGAACGCTATGGACGTGATATTTGTCTTGAACAAGGCGGTATTTTTCACAGTGGAGGATATGTTTATCATACGGGTGGGTAGATAGGATAACAGAATGAGAGTCAAACCGCTTTCATCTCTTAAGGCGGGAAATAAAGAATGTCGTGGTACCCCAATGATATCCATAAGCTAGAACGTTAATCAAACTAAACTCTATTTTAAGCCATCTTCACGGATATCCGTGAAGATGGCTATTATGGTATTCTTTTTTTATTTAATTCAAACCATTAAATGGATATTTATCTTACTGCGGTGACAAACGTTGAGGGGTTGAGTTTATTGAGCTTACAAAACGCGAGTGTAGATAGTGAACTCGATTCAGATTGCTCGACAAGCGTTTTCCATTCTTGATTGATGCGTCATTTTCCCATTTTAAATCTCCTTATGGTCGGAGACTTGATCTTATTATTTGTGCTAGATGATTAGAATACGGGGTTTATGACGCGCTTACGATCCTGATGAATGGTAGTATTACTATAATAATGCTCGAACTGACCAAGGAAAAATGTGTTGTGGACGAACGCCTATAGAAATGTTATTGGATGGAAACGGATTTGGGCTGAAAAAAATTTAACCCAAATATAATCTGACAGACACCTGTACAAATAACTGGTAACTGTCAGATCGAGTCTGAACTAGTACATTTTAGGATCTATCAACAATCACTCTGACATGTTTCAAAATCGCATCACGCCATTTTTAGAAGCACGATGTGCAGAACTCGGTAAATATGTCCCTTTGGTATTCAAAGCATTCCACAGGCAGCCAGTCTTGAGCACAAATAATATGGCATCCATAGCTGCGCGGTTATCAACCCGTTTACGGTTAGTTCCGAGCGGATGATTTGTTTTGTATTCAGGGATAAGAGTTGTTATTTTTTCCGAGAGTTCATCACTAATCTGACAATAACGGCTTATCATACGTTCCCCCTCAGAAATTATCGTAACTAATTATATTATATAACAATTTCTTTTTGGATTGGCTCTTAAAGTAATAATTTGCATATTTTATCCATCAGCTCTTTGAGCTTTAGTGATAGTTTAACTTAATGTTTTATTCTCATTAATATTCTTTGTTTTATCTTCAAAGTGTTGTTTAAAAATTAAAACATCACTCATTTTTACCTTACCATGCCTATTTCTTTTAGGTAAAGGCAATCCTTCTAATTCACATGTAGTTCTATATAACATAGCTAAATATTCTGCTTTAACACCAATATATAGGGCAAAAGAATCTATATCAATATTCATATTTTAACCTAAGTAAAATAAATCTATTTATAGCCATTAGGGTTTTGCGATTGCCAACGCCAGCTATCGTTCACCATATCTTGCACGGAGTACTGAGCTTGCCAGCCTAAATCAGTAAAGGCTTTATTAGGGCTAGACCAGCACTCAGCAATATCACCGGGGCGGCGAGCAACTATTTTGTATTGGATCTGTTTGCTTGATGCCTTTTCGAAAGCAGCGATCATTTCTAATACACTAGTACCTTTACCCGTACCTAGGTTATAGATATGTAGGCCTGCTTGATGGCTGACATTATTTAATGCTGCAATATGACCGCTAGCTAAATCCATAACATGGATATAATCACGAACACCAGTACCATCTGGTGTTGGGTAGTCAGCGCCAAATACCATGACTTCTTTATGACGACCAACTGCTACTTGAGCGATATAAGGTGTTAGGTTATTTGGAATACCCTGTGGGTCTTCACCAATTAAACCTGATTGGTGTGCGCCAACGGGATTAAAGTAGCGTAGTAAAGTAACCGACCAATCGTTATGTGGAATATGCAGATCAGCAAGAATACACTCAACCATATATTTACTGGTGCCATATGGGTTGGTAGTACCACCGACTTTAGAGTCTTCGGTTAATGGTACTTCTTCTGGATCACCATACACAGTAGCCGATGAGCTAAAAATTAAGCTTTTGACGCCCGCTTTTTGCATACTGGCAAGTAATACTAACGTGCCATTGACGTTATTATCATAATACTCAATCGGTTTTTGAACGGATTCACCAACCGCTTTTAACCCAGCAAAGTGGATCACCGATGTGATTTGGTGCTCAGCAAAAATCGTATCCAGAATAGCGTTATCACGTACATCACCGGCATAGAAGACAGGTTTTTTACCTGTGATGGTTTCAATGCGGTTGAGTACTTCTGGGTTGGCATTACATAAATTATCTAAAATAATTGGCTGCATGCCTTGTTCAATCATCTGCACACAGGTATGGCTACCAATGTAGCCAAGACCGCCTGTGACTAAGACCTTTGTATGATTCATTTTAAATTCCTGTACGGCTAGTACTCGTAGACATAGTTATAGTCGTCTGATTTTGCATCGATACCATTGAGGATCACGCCTGTGATTTCGATATCGTTTTGTTTAAAGCGTTTTAGCGATAGCTCAACGTCTTTCACCGTATTGACACCATAGTAGGCAATAAGCAGTGAGGTGCCGACGTACTTACCGATAATCGCGGAGTCAGTGATTGCTAAGATTGGGGCGGTATCGATAACCACAATATCATATTGCCCTTTCACCGTGTCGAGCAGGTGTTTAAAACGTTCTCCCATCAGTAACTCAGAAGAGTGAGTGACATTTTTACCACGGCAGATCACATCTAGGTTTTCAATCACACCACTGTGGATGGCCGGTTGCGTAATGTCCTGCTGAGCCAAATATTCGGATAACCCCGTTTTATTGCTTAAACCAAAGGCTTTATGAATACGACCTTTACGTAAGTCGGTATCAATTAAGAGGACTTTTTTACCCGCATTAGCTAATACAACCGCCATATTAGAGCTAACAAAGCTTTTACCTACGCCCGGTGATGCACTACTGATCATCACCAAGTTATTCCCTTGGTTCATCACCGAGAAGTAAACGCTGGTGCGTAGGGAACGGATGGCTTCTACTGCCGTATCGGCTGGGTTTTCCAATGCAAGTGGGCGCTGATTCCCCGCTGCGATTAATTTTTTCTCATAATTAGAGAACGGGATAGTGGCATAGACGTTAACACCCAATGCATCGATATCCTCAGTACCTTTAATCTTATTATTAAAGAACTCACGGGCGATCACATAAGCGCAACCCACAATAAAGCCAAGGATAGTGGCAAGAACGAGTATCAATGATTTTTTCGGTGCCACGGCATTAGGTTGGGATTCTGCCGAGTCAATAATGCGTACATCGGCGGTGATCCCGGAGTTTAATACGCTCAGCTCTTGCTGTTTGGCTACTAACTGATTATAGATAGCTTGTTCGGATTCCACATCACGGGTTAAACGCACTATCTGTTGCTGGGTATTAGGAAGTTTTTGGATATTTTTACTGATTTTCTCTTTTTCACGTAACAGTTGCTGACGCTTATCCAGCAATGATTGGTAAGCGGGGTGGTTACGGGTATAGAGCTGCTGGATCTCTACCTCTTTAAAGGTTAACTCATTGAGTTTCTCTTCGACTTGCAAGGCGCTATCAAGAGCCGATTTAGCTTCTAAGGACAAATCGATAGATTCATTCTTTTTACGGAAAGCATTTAATTGGTTTTCATAGTTGTCCAATTTAGCTTTGATTTTCGGTAAATATTCATCTAAGAACAATAAGGTATTATTGGTAACCTCTTTTTTACGCTCGGTATTTTGGTCCACATAATTTTGAATAATACTATTCAGAATTTGCACATTTTCCGCTTTATCGGAACCTTTAATTTCCATACTGATAATGCCAGTGCCTTTACCAACCTCTGCGATCGCTAAAGTTTTTCGTAAGTTTTCGATAGTAGAATAGCGGGCGTTTTTAGATAAGGTAAATTCTTGTCCGACTTCAGCATTGATTGAGGATACCAGCAAGCTGATTTCATCTTGTTTTAGGAGTTCGCCCACTTTGCCTTCAACGGTTTGGTTATCAATATGAAGAGTATAACGGTTTTCGCCTAAATAGGTCAGAATAGCGGGCTCACCAATAAGATGTTCAGGTAAAGAATAGAGGGAAATGGCGACGGAAGCTTTGTCTCCCCAAAGCCTATCGAAAAAACCAGCGGGTGCTACTTGGGTATCTAAATTAAGGTCTGCAACCGTTTTACCGAGCACCATCCGAGACTTAATGACCTCGATTTCGGAATCCACTTGACTATTACTATTAGCAAATGGCATCACATCGCTCATTTGATCTAACAATGAGACTTGGCTCATTTTATCGTATTGCAGTGTCGCATTGGCTTGATAGATTGGTGTCGCTAGAAAACTATAAGCGGCACCAATCACAATAAAAAAGAGGGTAAAAAAGCCGATTTTAAGGTAGCTGGATTTGAGTATCTTAAATAGCGCCAGCAGATCGATTTCGTCAGAGGCAGCGGAGCTGGTTTTTGTCGTGTTCATAATCAATTAACGTTAAGCCTTTAAAATAGTAAAATTAAATTTTCCCTTGCCACTGTATAACGGCTTTTTCCATCAGTTGATAAACATGCTCGAACATTTCATCACTGCGTTTATGCGGATCTGGGATCTCGGTTTTATTTAGCCACTGGCCGAACAGCATGACTTTGCCACGCGTCTCGGGGAATTGTTGATGGATCCTATCAATATGGTCGTTTTCCATCACTAGGATTAAGTCTGCTTCTTTACATAATTCACTGGTTAAACGACGTGATTGATGGGCATCTAAGGAGAGATTGTGGTTTTGTGCAATACGGATGGCGCTATCATAAGCGGGACGATCCTCTTTGGCGATAATGCCCGCGGAGTGCACTTTTTTATCGGGGAAACGGGCTTGTAATAGGCGCTCCCCCGTGGGGGAGCGGCATATATTCCCCATACAAACAACGAGAATATTATTAAACATATGGATTACCAGTCATGAATACGTTTAGTACCTTCGGTTAACTGATTATAAGTTGCGATGGTTGGTAGCAATTGGGTGATTAGGCGGTTCCAACGCACAACAGGAGCGGCTGTGACATAAACTAAGTCATAAGGTTGCAGTTTAAATTCCGTTCCCATCACCATGGCAGTGGCATCGGATAAATCTAACTGATAGACCGCCGCCATTTTTTTCGGCAGTAGGGCATCCAGCTCTTTATCCCCCGAGGTTTGGTTTTTAATTGGACGGATGACAAATACGCCGGTTGCATTAGCGGTATTTTGATCTGTACCGCCTGCTTTACTCAGTGCCTCAGTAATACTCATGCCAGCACGGTCAATGGTTAGGGTGTTTGGCTGACCTACTTCGCCCATCACAAACACTTTTTGCCCGTCATTACGTGGTACATATAGTACATCACCCGGTAGCATCAGATGGTTTTGGGTTAGGTCGCCATACTGAACTAATGCTTGCAGTGAGATTTTTATCTCTTTGCCATTTCGGGTGAGTACGACATTGTCCCAATCGGCTTTTTCAGTCAGGCCGCCTGCATTATTAAAGGCCTCTAAAACCGTTAGCGGTACGTTAGTAATCGGTAATGTACCGGGTTTAGCCACTTCACCTGACACATACATTTTCTGTGAGCGGAAGGCGGCAATGCTGACATCCACTTGTGGTGATTCGATATAAGTCGATAGACGGTTACTCACTAGATTACGGATTTCAGTGACGGTTTTACCAATGACTTTCACTTTACCGATATACGGATAGTAGATAGTGCCGTCTGAGTGTACCCAGTTGCCTGAATCTGCAGCGCTACGGTAAGAGCCTGCAGGAATAGTTAACTCAGGGTGATCCCATACCGTAATGGTTAATACATCACCCACACCAACACGGTACTCATAGGTTGCAAGTTGCTTCTCTAAGGTTGGGTTGGGTTTTGCGATAATCTGTGGGGTATACATCTCATCTAACAGTTTTGGCGAGATCGGGTAGATATCGACAAATTTAGAAATATCACGATCGCCAGTGTCGACGACATTTTTGCCTGATGTAGACATATAGACACCAGGGGTAACGGTACAGCCGGTTAATGCAGATACGGTAAATAAAATCATGAAGTATTTCTTCATAAAAAAGATCTCTTTAATAAAATAGTTAGAGCCTATCTCAATAGGAGCTAAATTCATCACCTTACCCAGCCATATCGATGTTTAAAAGTCAGGCTGTATAAGGTTTTGGTTACAGTGATAATATATTTTTTATGCGGTAATTAATCCCTATTGAGATAGGCTCTAAGTATCCCGAAAAAGCTTTCCATTGACGGATTATCTAAACAGTTTCCTTTTCTTGACATACTTTGTTTTAAGCCCCTTTCCTGTAGCTGTTGTTGATAATGGTCCATTTGATACTGCAACCCTTGATCTGAATGAATGAGTGACTTTTCATTTGCTTTTAGCTTTGTAATTGCTTGTTTTAGCATCTGATCAACTAGCTTATATGTAGGACTACGTTGCGTTTTGTAGGAAACAATCTCACCATTAAATAAGTCCATTATGGGGGAAAGATAAAGCTTTTCACATTGAACATTGAACTGCGTTACATCAGTGCCCCACTTGTAATTGGGTTTCTTAGCTTTAAATTTTCGTTTTAAAATATTCTTTGTAATTTTGCCCACCTGACTTTTATAAGAACGATATTTCGTTGCTCTAATGCAGGACTTAAGACCTAAAACGGCGCTATCACGTACATCACCGACGTAGAAAATAGGTTTGGTGCCAGTAATGGTTTCAATGCGATTGAGTACTTCAGGATTAGCATTGCAGAGATTATCTAAAATAATTGGCTGCATGCCTTGTTCAATCATTTGTACACAGGTATGGCTACCAATGTAGCCAAGACCACCAGTGACTAATACTTTTGCGTTTTTCATTGTACTTTCCTAGTACTCATAAACATAATTATAATCGTCTGACTTGGCATCGATACCATTTAAGATCACACCCGTAATTTCGATATCGTTTTTCTTAAAGCATTTCAATGATAGCTCAACACCCTTCTCTATATTCATAGTTTTTAAGTTGTTTATCTAAAGTTGGCTTTGCCAATAACAGCGGAGCGTACATTTCATCTAATAATTTAGGGGAGATATCTACAAATTTCGAGATATTACGATCGCCAATATCAATGACATTTTGTCCTAGGTGGAGGACATATGGAAACCAGAGATAACGGTACAGCCGGATAAGATAGATCATAGTTATACAATTATGTTAACATGCATCACGAAAACTCATAGATATCATATTTATCAATTTATTACACAATAGAAATGAAGAAAAAGTTTTTAAGTCAGCTCATCATAAATCATTTCAATCTTTTGTATTCTCTGTTCAATAGAATGATGCAGAATAACCTTTTCTCTTGATTTTATACCTAACTTCATTCTTAATTCTTTATTATAGATTAATTTTTTTATTTTATCTCTAAACTCTTCACTATTAGGTTCTAAATTAAATATAAATCCATCAATATTGTTAGATACTAAATTGTTATTCCCTGTGATATTTGAAACAATACACGGCAACCCTGAACTCTGTGCTTCTAAAATAGCTAAAGGCATACCTTCCCACTTAGATGGAAGCGTAAATATGTCAATAGATTGAAGAATACGGTCTATATCATTTCTCCAACCCAATAGATATACTTGCTTACTTAAATCATAAATACTTATTAATTTTTCCAATTCTTTTTTTAATTCACCGTCACCGACAAATAAAATTTTAATATTTTTATTCTCTATAAGCAAAGGTAGCATATTTTCCAAAAGAAATATGGGGTTTTTTTGTAGCCAAAGGCGTCCGGTCATACCTATAACAATATCATCTTTTGATAAGTTTAGTGATTTACGATATAGCTGCTTATTTTCAATTGATGGTGGAGTATATTTTTTCACATCAACACCATTCGGAATTATATAAATATCGTTAGACTTTACTTTTAATTTTTGGATTGCAATCTCTTTATCTGTTTCATGAAGACAAATTAATTTATTACCACACATCGAACCGATTCTTTCCATAATATAATAGATTATATATTGAATTTTATTTTTAGCTGCGGGAAAAGAATACCCGTGAACCGTATGGATAATCAGTGGGGTTTTTGATATAAATCCAGCTAAACGCCCTATTACCCCCGTTTTAGATGAATGTGTGTGAATAATATCAAATCGATAATTTTTAATAATTTTTATTAAATGAATTAAGGATTTTAGATCTTTAATTGGTGATATCTCTCTGGTTAAAGAATCAATTATTATACATTTGATTCCTAGTTTTTCCGCCTCTATAGTTAAAGGTCCTATTTGACAACAGATTAGATACTTATCAAATTTATCATTAGGGAGTCTTTGTAATTCATCTAAGCTAACTCTTTGAGCACCACTTAAAAGAGGTAGTAATTGAACATGAGCAATTTTTTTCATAGTTTAGTTTGGATACGTGTCAAATATAATTAAATAAAATATACGAAATGCCGGTATTAGGCTTACAAATAAGGATGAATAAATTATAATTTTTTTTTGCTTACCAGGCATAGTACTCAATGCTAGAATTGGAGTTAGTATTAATGCTGGAACTGAAATTCTCCACATTATTTGCCAGTTAAAATTTAAAAATAGTGAAACAACAAGCAAAAATATACTAAAATTTACGAGATTATAATGAGTGTTATTTTTTGAAACAATCAACAATAATATTAACACGCAGTATATATTAATAAATATTCGAATTAATGTATCTTGTCCTGAGCTGAAAAAAACAGAAACCTCACCAGAAATGAAATATGATAAAAACATAAATTTATTTATTATAAAGTATAAGGAAAAACCTATTACAGCAGAATAAGCTAGTATATTTTTTTTGCTTTTGTTAGGGATTTTACATAGAACAAAATAAATAAAACAGAACAAAATAATAGATTGATGGGATAAAACTGAGAGTACAAAAAAAAACATTTTATACTTTAACTTATCGTTTGTAATACATAGAACCAGAAAGCAAATAGCATATATACTCCTCCAAACATATAGGGTATTAGATATAATTAAATAACTAATTAAAATTAACAAAACAAAATGCACCTTAAAAGTCAAATTGTTTAATTTTAAAATTTTAATTGCGCTTATTATAATTAATATATTACAAATTAGAATATTTGAAAATATAAACAGACCTGAATCAGTTAATCCCAATAATCCCTCAAGATAAAAAGCAATCAGTATTAAAGGTTCTACTTTGTTAGTTTGTTTATAAATTTCCTCTATGGTTGTAATAATACCATCACTCCAAATTAATTTGGCTTGTTCCCAATAAATTAGAGAATCTTGAAATGGTTTTAGGTAATAAAATGGGACTGTAGCAATAATTATTGCCAAGAGGAATATCAATTTTTGCTGAAAGGAATGCTTAGGCATTTACTTCAACCTTGTTTTTATTAATGTTTTTATTAATCGCACTAAAAATTTACATATTGATAATGTGCTAAAAAAAACAAGAGCGGATAAATTGATTTTATTTTTTTTGTAAAACATTAAATAATTTTTAAGCTCACTTTTTTCCATACTCAATAAATTAGCACTTAAACCTGAAGAACCATAAAAAGGTTTATGGCAGAATGCTAAAGGTTCAGATAAATATATTGATTTATGATTATCTAAAATAATATCTATCCATAAGTAGTAATCTTCGCTAAATCTCTGATATTCAGGAAATCGATTTTGGATATTATTTCGGATAATTACACTAGGTGTTTGAAAATAATTTTTAGATAAAATCAAATTTTTGCTAATTGTTTTATAATTTAAATCTTCAATATTTAGATGATGACAACTATCCGCAGTAATAACTTTCATTTTATGACCACACATTATCAATGAGGGATCATCTAAAAAATATTTTAATTGGATTTCTAATTTCTTATGATGCCACGAATCATCAGAATCTAAAAAAGCAATAAAACTAGTTTTTGCAAGATTCCAACCTATATTTCTTGCTTTTGCAGGTCCATTATTTTTTTCTTGCACAATGACATCAATGGGTATCATAGTTAAGTCGTATTTGCGTTTAATTAATTGATATAAGTACTCTAATGAAGAATAGCTGCTATTATCATCTACAATAATAATAGCAGCCGCAGAGACAGTTTGACAATAAACCGAATCTAACGCTCGCTCTATTGTATCAGTTGAATTATAGTATGGTATAATTACAGTAATATCACTCATTATTTTTATCACAGAAGAAAATAACCTTTTTATATCTTACTATCTATTGCTTCATCGATTAAAGAAACACTGGAACTACGTAATGATATAAGATTTTTATTTAGAATATCATAATCAATATCGTTAATATTTTCTATATCCATCTTTTCATTTAAAATATTATTTTCAGTTATATTAAGTGCATCAAACAAGCTAGATATCCTGTTTATTTTCCCCTTACCTGGATGAATTACTAAAAATTGTTTTTCGTATGTTATGGATATACAACAACCATGAAATGAATCAGTTACAACATAATTCGATTTTTGAATAAGTTCAATAAGGCTTAAAGGGCCAGCATCTTTAATATATATATCAGCATTATGATTAGGAGAAATTTCTTGGGTTAAGGATACTATCTTAAGATTATATTTAGAGCTGATTTCTTTGATTATAGAGTCAGTATTTACATTATGATTTATTATGTATACAAAAATATACTTTTGAGGTAAATTTTTTATTTTTTCTCTAGGCAAATTATCCCAATCTTCTTTACTGATTAATAATGTTGGATCCAAAACTACTTGGCTATTAACATTTATTTTTTTATTTAGTGTGTTAGATAAATCTATCTCTCGTACACCTATCTTGGAGAATTTATTCAAGTAGCTTTTTATTTTAGCTAGTTGGATATCATCATATTGGTATGACCCTGCACTGCTAGCATAAGAAAACAGAATAGTTTCTTCACCAGCAAAATCTAAAAAATAATATCCATTAATATCATCATTTCCATTAGTACATTGAGGGTTCCAAATTTGATCGCTACCACACACAATAACATTTAGCTTCTTTATTTCACTTATATTATTTTTAACATCCAATTCATTATAATATTTTTCAAAATGTTTTTTGAATTTATTAAGCGAATAATATCTATTCTTAACCCTCAAAATATCTTTTAATGTTCTTAATATTCCTTTAATAGAAAAAGAAAACCGTATTAAATTTAATTGTTCTTGCAAATATTTACTATCATTATTGTTTATATAAAATACACTACCATATTTTTTTAAATAAATTCCTGTTGCTGTTGCTTGTAAGACTGCACCATAGTTATTGGCTTTATGTATTGTGACAATTCCAATTCTCATATTATACTAAATCTCAGTTTTTATGTTTTTAATATTTTTCCGTGGCGATACACAAACTAAGTTATTTTCGCAAGGATATCCAAATGCAATCATCATAATAATAGAATGATGTTCGTTAATATTTAATACTTTTCTAATAGCGATATCTTTTTTGGGGTTTTCACTCCAATTTAAACAACAAGTAGCAATTCCAAGTGAGTGAAATGCATAAATTAATGACATTGCATATAATCCACCATCAATCCAGTGTTGATATCTTTCAGATGATGATATAAAAGACAATTGATCTGATGTAATAATCATTAAATTATGAATATGATTTGTAAATCCTTTATTTCCAGTTTGGTAGCTCAGAGCGATATCAATATTTTCCCTATTATTCAAAACATAAACATGCCATGGTTGCATATTGCAAGATGAAGGAGTTTTTTGAGCTAAGTTTAAAGCTCTATCAATTATTTCAGATGAAATAATAATGCTACTAAAATCTCGTAGTGTATATCGAGAGTTAAAAAAATCTTCAGGACTCTCTAGTTGACCACGGCTAATCTCTTCTTTGCTTAAAGAGTAAATACCATAATCAGTAAACGCGTCATCCCAGTTAGGTAATTCTTGGTAAATATTATTAAATTTTTTATCAGCATCCTTTGATTCTAGACAAAATTTTTTCAAGGTTTGGAGAGCTAGAAAATCATTAAAATTTTTTTCGTAGTTGTTATTATCGACTTCTATCAATATCTCCTGTATTTTTTTTGCATTTGTATACCCAGCTCCAGCCCTCTTATCCTTAAAGCTCATACTCTTCTCTAGTGTATGAGTTAGTTTCGCTAGGTGATATTGTCTCATTTTGGCATTTGAGCATTTAAAGTTCCATGCATTAAATCTTAAAAACCGATTGAAATCATACATGAAACCTCTTAATCCCATGAGAACTCTACCATATCGTTTTATTAAATTAATCATTTTATTGAAAGCCAATTTTTAAAGGTGTTATTACCAAATGAGTATTTCCATAACATATAAAAATACAATATAAACATAAGAACTTCATTTAATAAAATAGATAAAATTACTCCTTTTAAATTAAAGGTTTTTAATAAGTAGTAAGATGTTATTACAGCTATAACGCTTAATAGTACAGTACTGAACATTTTTTTATATACTAGATTTTTTGTAGATAAAATAGCTCCAGCATTTGAACTTAGAAATCTTAGAGGGATACAAAATGAAATATATTTAACAATATATGCAGCTTCTTTGTACTCAATGCCAAATATTAAAATAATAAGCTTTTCGGAGAAGAAAAAAATGAATGTAAATATAATCATTCCAATTAGCAACATATATTTACAACCCTCTTGATAATTATGTAATAATTTATTTTCATCATGAAAGGCCTGCCTATGAAACATGGGTAACAATATTTTTTGATATACAACAACAGGCAATATATATATAGCTAACATAATGTTTAAAGCTACAGATAAATAACCTGCAACTTCTTTACTTAGTAAACTATTGGTGATTATTATTATTGATTGAGAGTATATTGCAAAAGTGCTAGTAATAATACCAAATGGCAAGATCATTAAAATAAAAGAGATTAGATTTTTTTGTGGGATTTTTTTACTCTTATTGATTAAACTCATTAAATCAGGGATGCAAAAAACTATTAGAAGAATAGAAGAATAGAAGAATATATTATAAATTCCGCTAGTTAAGTCTTTTTCCAATAAAAAATAAATAATTACAAATAATAACCTACTTCCATTTAATAATATTTGACAAAAAGATAAATATTCAAACCTTTTTTCTATCTGTAATATGGAAAACTTTACGTTCAGTAAAGATATTGCTATGAATGTTGGTATTAGTTTGTATGCATTAAGAGAGTAATCGTTAGGAAACAAAATATAAATATAGACAAAAGAAATACAGGTAAGTGCTATGGCTGAAAAGATTAGATATACAATTAAAGGTCTTGTATATGAAAGCCCATACTTATATGATTTCCCAAATACTTTTAAGAGTGCAGCATCAGTTCCAAATCCATAGATAGTGGAAATAATTACCATAAGAATTACTCCTGAATTAAACATGCCAAACTCAGGAATACTCATGTGTCTTGCTAATACCACTTGAGTAATGAATGCAAAAAATGCAGATGCTATTCCTCCTAGCCATAAATACGATAAAAATTTGATGAAGATTTTATAATTCATTATATATCAATATGTTTTAAAAAAAGTTATGGGAAAACCAATGAAACCTAGACTACTGGAGACAAACATTTTTATTTTGGTAGGGCCTAGCATATCTTGATTACAAAGTTAGAGCATCAAAAATAGACTCATTGTTGTTTTTTTGGCACGCTACCGCCCCGGGCTTACAGCTACCTGTTCACTGATAATTCTCAATTTACTCAACTAATTTTGTCTATTATACACAAATAAGCTCGAGTGAGATAGTTGTTAACTAAACTATCTATAAATAAGATATACTTACAGATAAATCTTACTGTGATCCCATCCCCCCACTTTAGTTCCGCCCCCTTTTGATATCTCATTATTTTCAGTTAACAGCTGATATAGGTTGGCCTCTTAGATCTCCAAAAAGTTGATATCACTTAAATTAGTGATTATTGAAATGGCATAGTTAATTTGGCAACCACGCCCGTAATTAGTGAACTTGCAAGCGACCTGACGATAAAAGTGATTCATTAAGTTCAACTTTTTCCACTCCCCCAGGTAAAAGGAGAAGATAAACCGGAAACACCTTGATTTGTAAATGCCTCCCACTGAGCTTGTTGTTGAAATTATTGCGGAGAGAACAATGCGCCTTCATTCATAATGGGAGGTAAATTTTCATTCAATGATCCTTTCATTTAAGCAAAAGCAATTGGCATTCTGACCCTTTTTTCCTAAACAACACAGAAGTAAGGTGCTGTATTCAAATTTAGAAAGTAAAGCATTATTGATATTTTGATATGCTACCGCCCTTAGCCGTAAACCAAGGCTCATAAGGTAAAACGGTAAATTATTCGAAAGCAAATCCGTCCTCAGAGACCATTAAAGACAACGAAAAACTCGCTTTCACACCAAACAATACAAGTATCTTATCTTAAATAAATAGTTTGAATTATAGGTTGAGTTAAGTAACCCAGCAATACTTTTTATCTATTTAAAATAAATAGATATGAATACTCATATATAGAGTTATACGTACCCTGTTAACAACAGATAAAAGGTGGGTATTATTCAACTTAGGAGGATTTTCATGTCAGTGGATTCATTACCCTCGACAACTGCATGACTTAAGCTACTGAGGACGGTTGTACATATAGCAGCAGCATCAGTTTGCCTGATTGATTGCCATCCGCAAGGCAATTACAAAAGTGTCGAAGTGAAAGCATAGCGTTATCAGATATGAGGTTTGTCATGAGAAGGAATATCAACACAGTGAGTAGCACGCGTTAACGATATTAATCCTTTTGATCCTCCATATTACTTTGCCGTGCTTATCGGCTGAACAATACATATTCATTCATGATAGTTGTTAATCCCCAATTTTCGGCTTGCCTATCAATCCCTCATTCCACGAGTTGTTCTTTGGATTTCAACTTAAGTGTATGGTTCCAATCGTCTAACGGTGACTCCAACAGCAAATTAGACCAATTTCGGTGGTATTTCCGGATCATTAAATTGCTGAAATAAACTGATTAACTTGTAGCAAAGGAGTGCTGTTTAAGACGTACACATTCACTAAGCAGTATACCTTCCAAGATCGGGGGATAGCGTGACAGCCGTTCCTCGATATGAAAACTCAGCCTTAACTCCTCTTCTTTGGTGAGCTTATCAGGGTAGGCTTAATTTTGGTGGCAGTACCGTGGTCACATTTAGCGAAAGCGTGATTGATTAACCTAACACCATGAGCATTAAAAGGTCATAATGGAAACGATTTTTCTGTTTTAGGCTGATGTTCCTCTGTGACATTCTGGGCAGGAATACACCAAATCCCCTCATGGCACTTCGGGCAACATTTTTGATTATTTGTAAAATACTCACGACACTGCACGCAAAACCAATTCGTGACCTTTAATATTGGTGAAACTGATCGAACCTGTGTGCTCAGTCGTGCCTTGTCTTCTAAGCTCTTGATCTTACTGATGACCCGCGGACAGTGCTCTGCGCTCTGAGGATCAGAATGGGTAAACCATGACTCCGTTGGCGTCTTGTGCAGTGTGACGGGCTCACCGCAGTGAGCACAGTAATAGTTTTCTCGTGAATAACTCGGTTCTTGGGTGGCTCCCGCGAAACGATTGTTCTGCGTTAAGGCTAGCGACATTTTGACTTCATGTAATTTAAGCATGGTTGTGCTCCTTCTGTAAAATTTAAACTAAACGTTCTGAGTACCCAACATTCATGATCCACACTCGGCAACCCACCTTGAAACTTAGAAGACCACTGAGCTGTGCCTGCATGCGTATCGAGCCAGGTTCGTATGTTTAGGGCGTAGCTTTGCCTAGAGCGCATTCAATCGCACCAGGTGTGGTTAAAATTGAGTTGGTGGGTAATGGGTGGGTATGCTATGGAAAATGCACGGCGACTCGCGCTAGTGCCTTAGGATCCAAGGGCGGAGTTGCCCCCTCTCGATTCATCAATGCGTGCTTGTAACCACTGTACGACTTCACTTTTTAACCAGCGCGACATACGACCAAACTTGATAGGTTTGGGGAACTCACCCTCTTGGATTAATTTGTAGAACCACTTATCCGTTAACCCCGTTAGTGCGGTGATAAATTTCATGTCAATAAATTGGTCATTAAGTAATGCAATATTTTCAGTTTGCGTGCTCATGGTAAAACTCCTGTTTTTAATGTGGATAAAAAGCAGGAGCGATATCGAAAAATGGGATGTGGATATCACTCCACATCATTAACCGGATGTGTAAAAAATAATTTGGTTGCTAACTACTGGCGTTTTCTCGGTTTGATTTCGCCTCGCCAAAAGGTGCGTTTGAGTTCAGGCACAGCCAGACGGACCCATGCATCGGCTTTACATAAATACCTTACCGCATTCAACAATCCTTTCTTCAGATAAGCATTACCTCGGGGTAATAGTCCAATACCCAGTTCACGATATCTTTCTTTTTGGTAATTACAGTTAAAGTACAGGCCTGCCCACTCTGTAATATGTTCTTGCCAGAGTTCACCAATGAGTTTACCCAGCGTAATGTCCTGCCTCACTTTCTGACCGTTAAAGAAAAACAAAGCGTGGTAATGGAAGCCTTTTTCCATGCCGAATTCCAATTTCAAGATATACCCGACACAGTGTGAAAAGAGTGGGTTGCTATTAATGGCTTTGTACAGGGCTTGGCGATGCTGGCGCAGGTGGTGAGCTCTGACTCTGTGGCAAATACCACTTTTGTAAGACAGATCTACTCGTACAACTAACAGTTTGGAGTAACGTTGATACAACGAGTCAATGTATTGCTGAGCTCGTCTGTAATTCTTCTGAGCGCCTTGCTCGAAGATTCGGACTTGCTTTTTGTAGTCAGGGCTCTTTAACGTGCTTTGGAACTCATGGAAGGCCTCGTTAAGCCACTGAACGTGTTCAGGGGTATCAGCCAGCCAGTATTTATCTTTGTCTATCAGTATCTCACTCAGGCGGTATTTGTTAGCAAGAGAGATCAAGAGCACAAGAGTGGGATGCAAGCGCTGTATTTGCGATATTTTCATTGATTGAATGTAACGGGTGAACTTGAGCGTTTCTAAAAAGAGCTCACCTTTGGGGGATGCCGAGGTGAGTTTTAAGCGTGGGTTTTCAGGCGACAAAGGAATGCCTTTATATAAATCTAATTTATGAGTTAGATGTTTTGAAAGGTGTTTAATATTACCCATGAGTAGAGACACCAGCTCACGCAGTGAGTGGTCTCGAGTGAGCGTTAAACGGTCATGTTCAAACGTAGTTGAGAGAACAACTTGATTTAAGTGAAGTGCACGATTTGTCATTTTAGTTACCTGCGATCAAATAAAGGTTCGTATCATCAGGCAGGGGAGTTATTTTTAATTTTTGATTACAAATGGTTGGGAAGCGATCATCAGCAAAGGGGCTTTGCTTTGGGGGAATTACATTGACTTTGGTAGTCAATGGGGACTGATAGCATAACCCAATATGTTTATAAACAATAAAACACAGCGTACTAAGATAGCATGGCGTTCTGTAAGCTGAGTAAGGTTAGAGCCTGTAGGTAATTTTGGTCTTAAGGAGCAATAGTAGCAAGGTGACATTATATCTTCGACTCGGGTTATGTCAGCCACGCGATGATATTGCGTCATTAGGTGACGAACCTAATTACCTTGTAATCGAACAAGAGAGTCAGAGATTAACTGGATAGGAGATTATTACCCTTTCGTTTCATATTGCAATTAAGCATTATAATACAGCGTCTCAATACCGGAGTTGTTGTGTATTTAATCACTCTCGTTGTCATGTGGCTTATTTATAAATGGAATGATTAGTTATATTTAATCGCAATAGTTAATTATTATTGTAATGACTCTGTAATTGTAATGTTGTTATAATATAATAATATAATAATCCTAGATTAATCCCCATTATTTTAAGACCAGTTAAACACGAAAGTGCACCCTACACACAAAATAATGGCTTAATCACTTAGTTATCAGAGGTGAAAGTTAGTCTTTTTTTAATAAGAAATTCACGTTATTTTTGTGATAACAATACAATCTTTAACTCAATGAATAAATTAAGTTAGGTATTGTTAACTTTAACATCTAGACAATCATTTCTATTCACCAATATAGACGTAAGACACGCACTAATTTTTATATGCCAGTTTTGGTTGTTTTGGGTATGCTGCTTTGATATTAAACTCGGTGCTCAGTCTGTTTTTTTATCTACTATCACCTATAGTGGGAATTCATGGCTATAATGAACTAAATTAAAAAGCTATGCAATCCGAATGTTTGTTCATATTTCGATGTAAAATAAAAAAGAATGGTACTACTCGTCTCCACGAAATAAAAATGAGGTAGATGGGATAATTTAACTTAGGCCATATTATTTAGATATAAACATGAAACTTAGGAGCCTATTCGAATAAATAATGCAAATGGTGTTTAAACTTGGCGAAACATTCACAGTGAAGCAGTTTTTATGTACCACATGTAATTATTAATAATGCTAATGAACGATCTTTTTTATCATTAAACGAGCTTCTATTGCCTCCTATTGATGACTTTTTAGTCAAAGTGTATGATGATTGCTGAGGGGGCGATAAGTATTAGATTTAGTCTAGAGCTATAATCGCTACTGCTTTACTAACATATCTCACATCTAATAATATAAAAACGACACTACTTGCATGCGAAACGCCTAGTTTATTGATTCAAACCATCCTGGCTTTAATGATACAAACTTATCCGCTGAAAACCATGCGGCAGTAGAGGTAAATTAACTTGTATCTATATGTAATACTAACTTGTATTATAATAGCAGACTAACTTGTATGATGAGGCAGTATGTAATTGAGCAGACTAGGGAGATAAGAATGTCACTCAAATCGATGTATAACGACTTTGATTTTTTACTGTTAGACAAAAAAGATGATGGAATTAATATTGAAAGGACTAAGAAAATCAACGAACAAATCGTTGCGTTGGCGGATGAATATGTCCTCTATGGTGGATTTCCCACCGGCTCAAATACATCAATAAATCTAATTGATTTTATTGATGCAAACTACGAAGGTGTCATCGATGGTGAGATTAAAATCCTAGGTGGCGCTAAATTTATAACCTTACTGAAAAGGTCTTTGAATCAAAAAAACAATATCTTTAATAGGCTTTATGAATACCATCAAACGATGATAAAAAGGAATAAAAATGCGGGGCATCTTATTTTTTCAATTAAAGTGGATAATAAGGATAATAAGGATAATAAGGATAATAAGGATAATAAGGATAATAAGGATAATAAGGATAATAAGGATAATAAGGATAATAAGGATAATAAGGATAATAAGGATAATAAGGATAATAAGGATAATAAGGATAATAAGGATAATAAGGATAATAAGGATAATAAGGATAATAAGGATAATAAGGATAAGCAAGATAACGCTTTAATGCAATGTGTGACGGATTTTTTTAACCATATTCGTTCGCGAGTTATGCTAAATGAACATATATTAGGTTACTTTTGGACTTCACTAAAAGTGAGCGCCTCTGATGAAAAATACATTCGTATTCACTTATATATTTCAAATGGAAAGTTCAATAATAGAATGACTGATGAGATAAAATCGGTTTGGAATTCTATTCTATTTAAAAACCAATTAGAAGGGAAAATCCTTTTTTTAACACAAACAAAAGATTCGTATAAAGGTGGGTATGAAAGCTTGCTCTTTTGGACTAAAGATGCCAATAAACGGAGAAGTAGAAATAATCTAACACCTATTAATAATGAGCCTTCTGATGAACAAAAAACGGAAAAATATGTCAGAAGTGTGCAGCGAGATAAAACTTCAATGTTGCATATATTATATCCTGACTGGAATGACGACACGATATTCCATCATTTTACAAATGAAATGAACGCCATCCAATTTAAAGGGTATTTGTTTAGATTAGCGAAACAAACATATCAGCAGCCTAAAGCTCGCAGTATCGGGGTTGCCTGTATAAATTCAATGAAAGCAAAACGCCATAAGAAAAAATAAAGTTACGTACTCTTTCTTTTGTATCGTTCACAATCAAAAAATAATCAGATATACAGTATTATTGTGATATTGAAATAATTTAAATATCAATCACTTAATGTTTTTCAAGGACATATCCTGTCATTTCCCCTCCATTTTCCCCCGAAAAAAAGTCAAATAGCCGGACATAACCTGTCCGGTGAGGTTGTTATCGTAGTGTTCTCTTTTTCAAACTGAGGAATAACACCGATGGCAACTTACCGATTAGATACCGATTTAGCGTTTTTACGTGAATGCAGCAATGAAGAACTGGGCTTGCTTGTGTCTGTACTGACTCACGACAGCAAAGACGGACAAAAGCGTTGGACTGAAACCTTAACCAGCTCGCCTGAATATCAACTCTACCATCCGGAGCACCAGCAATATTGGATGTCGATTGCGGCAGAGTTGCAAGCCTTTGGAGCTAACAGTTTGATGAGTCTCGTTCGAGGCAATAAGGGCGTGTTGTACCGTGAAATCTTACAGGATGTCTGTGACCACCTTGATGTCAATTATCCAAAGGAGGGTAATACCGAAACCTTGGAATTAAATTTGTTATTGAAAGTATTAGAAAAAAGCTTAAATGAGCTGACCACAGAAGAGCTACAAGCCTTCTCTCGTGATATGCAACTTAACCTCACCAACCCCACACCTCAACTGATTTTGATTGCGGTTCAAGCGGCTATCCGTACCTCTGGCATTGCCGCGCTGGAAGTGGCCACACTCTCAGCCATTGGCGTGATTAATGCACTCGGCGGGATTGCCACCATTGGCACACTCTTTGCCGCACACCGAGCACTTTCCTTGATTGCGGGTCCGATTGGTCTTGCTGTGAGCTCTGCATGGCTTGTCGCTGACTTAGCGGGACCCGCTTATCGGGTCACCGTCCCCGCCTGCATCATTGTGGCGTACTTACGACAAAAAGCCTTATCGCAATAAGGTTTATCAATCCCATTCTATCCGCTTGCCGGAGCTATTTTAATAAGGACAACATCATGTCGACTTCTGTGTCTCGCCATGACCGGCTTGCGTCTCGGTTGGCGTTTATTATTAGTCAATTATTTCGCGGGGAAACCGTTTATTTATCCGAGCTGTCAGAAGAGCTCAATGTCTCGACTCGTACCCTACGGCGTGACTTTAATGAGCGCCTTCAATATCTGGACTTGGAATATCACCAAGGTGGCTATCGATTGGCAGCATCACAGCGTCCCTTTCGTACCGATAAGGACATATTGCGCTTTGCGGCTATTACGCATATTACCTCACTGTTTCCGGCTTTAGACAGGAAGCTGCTGACGGTTCTGCTCGACCCAACAATTGATTCACCGTTTATTGTCTACCACACGCCACCTAAGCAGCGTCCCTCGCTGTTCGGGGGCTTTTATATTCTAACACAAGCCATTGTAAAACGGCGTTTACTGCAATTTACCCACCAAGGAAAAAACATCACGAACGTTGCCCCGTATAAGTTGATTTATTACCAAGGTCATTGGTATCTCGCCGCTGATATCGCGGAGCACATTCATGTCTTTGATGTGATGGCCTTGCAAGACGTGGTCATGACGGCGCGGGGCTTTCGTTATCGTGAAGACCTCAACCAACGGTTATGTGAAGAGGCGTTTATTCAAGCCTTGCCCCATTACCAATATATTCAATCACTCGTTAAATTATAAGGTATTAAGATGAAAACTATTTTTTATACCGTCTGCATCAGCAGCGCACTCTTGCTGGGATGTGATGATGCAACCTCAACGACTGCTAAGACTGTTTCCCAAGACATTTTGCGTGTTCAAGGGTTGATTTATGATTACGACCGCAGTGTCACACTCGGTGGGGTACTCAACCATCGTAAAGATTGTGTTTCGCCAACATGGGAAACCTTAACGGATGAACAAGAAAGGCCCTTGGTGGTCTATAAGTGTCAGTTAGCTAAAGGGGCATTACAAAACGCCATTAACCACGATTTAAATAACTGGTATCAAACGGCAATAGACGGTATGACTAAATTCATACCGCGCTTTGCCAATGCGGAAACACCGAAAACAGATTCAACCCTTGAGGAGCAGAGGCTTACACAGGTTTTACAGCTCATCACAACACTGTCCCGACATGACTGGTCATTGCTCAGAGGCAATGTTGACCAGCCCTATGCAATGACGACACCAATTGCATTTAATGCCGGTTATACTCCGTCAGAGGAAGCCGAGCGCCAGCTTAAAGCGTGGAATACGTTAACGGAGACATTGAATGACCACGCCCCTGATGTTAGCCTGTATTTATTACCGTGGTTAAACCAAACAGAAAATGTCGAGGCAATGCTCCGGAAAAAGGTCTCTGAGCTTCAGCAACACAATGCCAATGCGTTAACACAATTTAGACACCAGCAAAATGAAGCCATTCAAATCACGGAGCAATACATCACAGACCTAAAACGTGCACAACAAAATGCACACGACTGGTCAATCACCCAAGTTTTTATTTGGAGCCTCGTTAACCCTGAAAAGCCTGTTCTAACGCATGTTCTGTATAACCTAGAGGATAAACAAGGGCAGGAGGATTTTACCCCTATGATGGAAAAAACATTGAGCCGTTTAGCAAGAACAGATGCCGTCGCATGGGCGTATCAAGGTAAACTTGAAACCCCTCAAATTATTAACGGAATAGCAAAAGCGTTATTTTACTACCAAACACAATCCTTTCAAAAACCGGATATCGCCCGATATCAATACTGAGTTTTCACACACTATTCGGCGTTCATATTCAATGAACGCCTGACTAAAGGGTAATCTATGTCCATTTTTAAACTTATCGCTACCTCTGTGAGTGTTGTGACACTGGTGTCTATCACCTACTACGCCCAGAAGACGGTCAATGAACAACTTGCGCTTGAAGGCAAGTATTCCGACACGGAAATTCAAGCGGCTCGACTTGGGGCGACGCTTGCTTGCACAACCTTATTGGGGGGAGCCATTGAACGACTACTCAACGGGCTATTTAGTGACCACTAAAA
This sequence comes from Providencia sp. PROV109, assembly GCF_033681625.1. Lineage (NCBI taxonomy): Bacteria > Pseudomonadati > Pseudomonadota > Gammaproteobacteria > Enterobacterales > Morganellaceae > Providencia > Providencia sp. PROV109. Next base: position 966,106 of record NZ_CP096320.1, on the reverse strand, counting down.
CTCAACTATTTCAATGTAGATTCAACATAACGGCAGACCAATCGGTCTGCCTTTTTTATTTCGTAACATCCACAAAAGGGCTTTTTTATGACACTTGAACCCATCATCTCAACACCCGCTTCCAACCGCCAGCGCACGCATTTTTGGCAAACTCATTTTGGCACCGTTAAAGGCTTTTCAACCTTTGAAGTGGTGATTTTTACTACCATGGGCCAGTTTTGTGAGGACTACCACGGCGGGTATTGGGAATATTGCACTTTATCTAATGGCGGCGCTTTTATTTATCCCGATTTGAATCAAGAGGAGCTTACGCTATTCAATCCGCATAATGGTAACGAAGCGGAACTCAGTCCTGAAGCTGCGGGCATAGCTGTGTGTTTGATGATGTACAGTTTATGGTCCTTTCAAACGGAAAGTGACACCCTCGTCGATCGCTTTTATCAATTGCGTGATTATGCGGCGCAACATCCTGAACGTTCCGCTATTTTCCATTTAATCGATTAACCTCGCCCTTATTTACGCCGACTTCTTATCTATCTACTTTATTTTAAAGGAAATTCATTATGACTCGCTTAGCATCCCGCTTTGGTGCGGCAAATAGTATCCGTCGCGACCGCCCATTAACGATTGAAGAATTGTTTCGCACAGTACCCAGTGTGTTTTCAGAAGAAAAATATGAATCTCGTAGCGAAAAGTGCACTTATATTCCTACATACCTTACTCGATAGTTTACAGAAAGAAGGTTTTTATCTGTTCTTTTGCATGCCAAACTCGTGTGCGAGATGAAAGCCGTCGCGATCATACTAAGCATCTGTTACGGCTGAGACGCCATGACCAAATTACGGGCAGCCTAGTGCCTGAAATCATCTTACTCAATAGCCATGATGGCTCATCGAGTTATCAGATGTTACCGGGGATGTTCCGATTCGTTTGTCAGAATGGCTTAATTTGCGGACAAACCTTTGGTGAGGTGCGTGTACCGCACAAGGGCGATGTGGTGGAAAAAGTGATTGAAGGGGCTTATGAAGTATTAGGGCTATTTGAACGCATGGATGAGCAACGTGATGCCATGCAGTCCCTATTATTACCGCCACCAGCCCAACACATCTTTGCTCAATCTGCTCTCACATATCGTTATGGTGAAGCACATCAACCTGTGACCGAAGCGCAAGTATTACAGCCACGCCGTGTTGAAGATAAGAAGGACGATCTTTGGACGGTGTACCAACGTTTGCAAGAAAATTTAATTAAAGGGGGATTATCAGGCAGAAATGCGAAAGGTAAACGCGCTCGCACGCGTTCAGTGAATGGGATTGATGGTGATGTGAAGCTTAACCGAGCCTTGTGGGTGATGGCTGAAAATATGCTTCAACTAGCCTCGTAATGATGGAGATATTAACGATGGAGAGTATCAATACTTATACGAATACCTTAACACTGCTTCCTAATGAACAACGTACTATCAAACGTGCGTTGACCATACTGGATAAGTATCTGCGTGAACCGGGTATTGCTTTTACATCAACGCAAAATGTGAGGGATTGGTTACGGCTAAAAATGTCAGCATTAGAGCGTGAAGCGTTTATTGTGCTCTACTTGAATCAACAAAATCAGTTGATAAGCAGTGAAACCCTGTTTGCTGGCTCGATTAGCAGCACACAGGTTTATCCTCGTGAAGTCGTCAAACGAGCACTTCATTTTAATGCTGCTGCCGTTATCTTTGCACACAATCATCCGTCAGGCGATATCACACCAAGCCAAGCGGATAAATCTATCACGCAACAATTAATAAAAGCATTGCAGCTAATTGAAGTACGAGTGCTTGACCATCTGATCATCGGTGGTCAGCAAATCTTCTCTTTCGCTGAGCATGGCTTAGTATGAGGTGAACCATGAATATCATCCGTAAATCTGCAGCAATGAAGATCCATCAGCAACATTTAGGCTCTCGCCTTGCTCGTTATTGTAGGGGAAAGTATAAATGGGTTGGTAATAGCGAGCATTATATTGGTAAGGAGGTGCCAGATTGTCGTGGCGTGTTAGCTGTTTATGTTGAACGTCGCCAAGACAGAGATGGCCCTTATGCGTGTGTCATGTGTGTGACATTGAATTGAATAAGTACTGATCACTTTGAGTTTATCCTATATTGGATGGATAAATTAAGCCTACTTCCACTTTGATTAGTATTCAATGGCACATATCAAACCGTTGGATCTTAACTGAATTAGACATTGAGGAATTAAACAAAAATGACACAATAAGACATCATTAAACATGTCAAATTGGCAATACCATGATTCATACTAGAAACAATTAACATGAACATGATCCCCATTAAATGTATACTTAAAAAGGATTCGAATACGTTATAATTACACCTGTCATCTGTGCAAAAAACCAATCTATTTGCTGCGCTCTATCGCCCCAACCGTGCTCAACAAAACCCACCAAACGGACCGAGGGTACAAAAGAGGGTATAAATAAAATCAAATTCAATTAATGGATTTAAATACAACCAGTTATAATGAAAAATCGATTCCGAGTCCGGGCACCACTTATTTAAAGAACCCGCCCAAAAGGCGGGTTTTTGCTTTGTATCTACCTATAAAATTACTGAGCAAAACGCTCTTCATCACAAATTACTTTTGCGAAGAAGATAGCTTGTGCGGATAAAATTGAAAAGTAATGACGCCTTATCATATGATTATCCGCTGATTTAAAACTCTAATTAAACCGATATTTATCTCTCGCCTTGCGTATCAACTAATAACCGTTGGTTAATATATTCAATCGTTTCATCTATCGTCATGATTTTGTTCACAACGTTAGTAATACCTTGCCCAATAATGACTTCAGCTTGGCGTAAATTAAACAACTTACCGTTTGGAATTGAAGACTCACGGATCCCTCGGTTTATTTCTTGATACGCCAGCGGCATCCATGGATAACGATAGCAAATCTCTTGATTATGGCTGAAATCTTGGTGATTACTGTTGCCACCCAATAATATGAGGTGATCCATTACTATCGGTGAATAGAGCCAACGATAAAATTGTTCTGCATAATGAGTTTTTTGGCTATAGCGAGAAACCCCTAATGCTCCCCCCCCCAATTGAGGAATTCCCCCAGGTACAGAAGCAAAGCCAATTTTAGGGAAAATATTACTATAAGCGACATCGTTAAATAGGTTCATATAAGCAATTAACATGGCTAGTTTTCCTTGCTCAAATTGCTCGACGGATTCACTCCACCATTTATTATGAATATTTTCTGTCATAGAAACCTGATGAAGGTATTCATTTAATACTTGACCCGCTAATGGCATTTCTAACCTAGGAATATGGCCATTACTTATCAATTTTCCGCCAGCGGCGTAATACCTTAATAAATACTCAGTGGCAATTAACCCTGCACTACCTAACGTCGTTGATGCACCAATAGGCCGTAAAAACTCACCTTCTTCATGTAGCTCTGTGAAAAATTGAGTTACCTGATCATATTCAGTAAAAGAAGTGGGTACTATTAGTTCTTGCCCTGTTTTCTCGTAATACATTCTTTTTAAAATAGGATCTTCAAAGAGATCTTTACGATAAAACAACATTTGCGCACTGGCATCAAATGGCATGGCATAAGCAGTATCATTCACCAAACTATATTTTTGCTGAGTCGGTAAGGAAAAGTTATTTAATAAATCAGTCACCCCTCTTCCTACTTTATCTAATGGTTGTAGGATGCGCTCCGCAAACCAGGGAAAACAGGCCATATCGATACGTAGTAAATCATAATAAGGGTGTAAATGGAGTTGCCCTAATATCTGATAAACTTCATCATAAGGATAAACCGCTAAATTAACCTTAATTCCTGTTTGTCTATAAAAATGTGGCAGTAGTTTTTTAAGTGCGTTTGTTGAAGGACTCGGTAAAATGAGTAAATTCAGGGTTGGATCAGATTTATTGTCAGTAATTATTGCCGATGTTGCCGTATAAAGGTTACCACTTTGATTACGAACATAGACAGTATTTGTCCCCACAGTTTTCTTTTCATGATCTTCTCTCATCAGTTCATCGACCACTTCCAACCCTAATTGTGCATAGTTCATTGGGAAGCAATGTAACCCTTTTAGTATAGGAGGAATGTTACCGCTTAAAGCAAAAATTGCGGGGCAATCACCTTCGCTACCAAAAAAACTTGCTTGGGTTAAAAAACTCGCTTTTTCAATGTCTTCAGCAACAAATAAATCAGGAATCTGCTCTCCAGAGAAAAAATCAAAAGCCGCCTTATAAGATTCATCATTAGAAGCACGAATAATAATAAATTTTTTATTCGGAGCCTTCTGTTTAAGGTTATTTTGTAACTCACTGACAAAAGTGGCGTTCTCTAGATTTCCATGATCATCACTAAAAATACCTACTAATTGACTTCGACTTGTGGCTATTTGTTGGCATATCGCATCAGTTGCCTGAGAGTAATCCAGTGTGAAAAAGTGGTAAGCATTTGTGGGCTGACGGTAAATAAAAATAATTTGAGACGCCGCTAATTTTAAGGTATCAAAATAGATAGTGGCATCCTGCAAACAACTGACTGCCACTACTTGCCTATAACCACCTGCCGCAATTTTTTGTAATGCATCTAGTTCTGTCGTTTCCAGATCATCCGTCAAGAATAGATCATAAGTTATCTCTGGATACTGAGCCATTGATTGCCTAAATGAATTAAAAAATATTGCATACTTATCAGACAATAATTGCGGTAATAGTATTGCTATCTTCTGACTCTTATTGGTTCTCAATAATTGAGCTTGTGTATTTAGCTGATACCCCATTTGCTTTGCTGCTTTATAGACTGCTTCAATTTTTTCAACACTCACATTTCCCCGTTTATTCAATACGTTAGAAACAGTTCCATGAGAAACACCTGCTAATTTTGCGATATCTTTGATTGTTGCCATCTGTTTTTTTCACCTTGGTTGTTGCTACCAATAGCATACCTGAATTATTTATCACGACTACTGATAATTACTTTGAACGTTCCATAATTAATTCGTTTATAAAGCAAGCTAGTAATATAAATACTTTTTTATTGCCATTTTCCAATGCGAAAATAAAAATTAATAAAATCAATATCATTTAAAATATTCTTTGAATGAGATCACTGATCAAAATAACATTTATTGGCAAAAGTAATCACCAATATTATTATTGGAACGTTCAAATACCCTTGTTTTTTATTTGAATGCCAACATCAGGGTTAAAAAAATACATATAAAACAATAAAATATAGGTAATTATTATGAAAATTCACTTCTTAGGCACCGCGGCTTCTGAAGGTATACCAAATCCTTTCTGCCGTTGTGAGCACTGCCAGAGAGCAAGAGAACTCGGGGGGAAAGATATTAGAACCCATTCTTCCGCTATTGTAGATGATCTTATGCTGATCGATGTTTCCCCGACATTTAGCTATCAGTTAATGCGTGATGGAATGGATGCAACCAAGTTTGAAAGCCTGCTATTTACCCATACTCACCCTGACCATTTTAATGTCGGTGATTTATTTAGCCGCATGGAAGGTTATGGTTTTGAAATTTACCATCCATTACATATTTTTGGTAATGACCGAGCAATTAATGGCTGCCTTGATGTTCTGCCTGGCTATAGCAAAGAACGTTTCGATTTCCACTGCTTAATCCCTTTTGTCACTGTAGAAAGAAATGGTTATAAAATTACGCCATTACTCGCAAACCATGCTAAATGGGAATTATGCTACGTCTATCACATTGAAAAAGCTGGGAAAGCTATTTTTTATGGACATGATTCAGGTTGGTTCCCTGAATTAACATGGAAATGGTTGGAAAATAAACAGCTTGATATCGTCGTATTTGAATGCACTTACGGGCTCAATGGGAAAAATCGTACAGATAATCACATGAGCTTAGAAACTGTATTTGCAGCCAAAGAAAAACTGCAACAACAAGGCTGCCTACATTCGGAAACTCAAATTGCTGTTTCACATATTTCCCATAGCGGCAAATTACTTCATGAAGAATTAGAAGCAGTTTGTGCACCTTATAATATCCGCGTTGCTTATGACGGATTAACGCTAGAAGCACATTAAGAGGAAAACTAATCATGGATATGAAAATAACCTCTCGCTTACTCATTATGATGTTTGTGCAATATTTCATGCAAGGCGCATGGAATATGACCATGGGACTCGTGTTAAGTACTTATGGGATGGCAAATATTATTGGTAATGCCTACGCTTTATTAGGTGTGGCAACCATTATTTCTCCTTTATTTATTGGTATGGTTGCAGACCGCTTCTTTGCCTCACAAAAGGTAATGGGAACACTGCATTTAATTAATGCGGCCGTTATTCTATGTGTTCCTCAATTTATTGAGGCACAAAATAGCGGTATGACCCTGTTTATGATTTTCATTATTGGGCTACTGTTTTATCCAACAACTGCACTCTCTAATAGCATCAGCTTCTCTCATATTAATGGCGTGAAATATTTCCCTATTATTCGTGTATTTGGCACATTCGGTTTTATGGCTATCGGATTTATATTAGGAGAAATGGGCTTTTCAGGTAGTACCATGACTTGGTATATCGCATCAGCTGTTGCTGTATTATTAGGCTTTTACTGCTTTACTTTGCCAAATACACCGCCAAAAGCGAAAGGTAAACCTTTCTCCGCTAGAGATATTCTATGCTTAGATGCACTTTCATTATTCAAAGACCGCTATTTCGCTATCTTAATGTTTAGCATCTTTGTATTAATGATACCGAAAACAGCTTACTCCGCTTATATTCCTGTATTTATTAAAACACTGGGATTCGATAATGCGGCATCTATCATGCAAATTGGTATTGCATGTGAAGTCCTATTTATGTTCGTTCTGTCCTTCTTCTTAATGAAGTTCGGTTTCAAAATTACCTTACTTCTTGGCGCGGTAAGTTGGATTATTCGCTCAATGCTATTCTCCTATGCCGCAGTAGATTCCGGTTTTTACTTCATTATTATAGGGTTGATGCTTCAAGGATTATGCTGGGACTTCTTCTTTACAGCAGGTGATATCTACGTTGACCGTAAAGCCAAACCTGAGATCAGAGCGCAAGCTCAGGGTTTACGCTTTATTGTTTCAAATGGCTTTGGCTTATTATTTGCTTCAACAATTTGTGGTGAAATCTTTAATTCAACTGTCACAGAGACAGGTAGCGCAGCATTGCCACAATGGGGAACATTCTGGCATTACCCGGCTATCGTCGCCGCTGTTGTCACCGTTTTCTTTATCTTCTTCTTTAAAGACGACGTATCTAAAAAGAAAAATAACGAAGGTGAAAAAGTAGTAAATAACGTTGCTATACCCAAATAATTTGAGTTGCAGGTAGGCGACAAGCGAAGATAGATGGGGAACATAAATAAACTATGTGACTCGGCTAGCTGAGCGTAGTCAACACCACTGCAACTTGAAGGATTACGAGTATACACAGTAAAAATCGAGGAAAGGCTAAGGCTACGTCAGGAGCAAGCCATGGATTTATTTATACAGTTTGTCGACACCATTGGCCCTTTATCACTATCAAGTATTTCTAAACTGCTGGCCGCCTTTGTTTTAGGCGGCTTAATTGGCCTAGAACGTGAATCAAAGGGAAAGCCTGTTGGTTTTAAAACTTGTGTCATTATTGCCGTTGCTAGCTGTTTATTAACCATAGTTTCTATTCAGTCAGCGGAGTATTACGCCAATATCTCTGACAATATACGTAGCGACCCAATGAGATTAGCTGCACAAATAATTAGTGGAGTAGGCTTTCTAGGTGCTGGCGTTATATTACATCGACGTGATGATGCAATTTCAGGCCTAACAACCGCAGCCATTGTTTGGGCATCTGCCGGTGTTGGAATTGCATGCGGTTCGGGATTCTACTGGCATGCGGTCATAGTTACAGTTCTTTTTTTCTTAGCAATACAACTCAGCCCCCAAGTTGCATTATTTCAGATGAAAAACCAAAAACTAGGAAAAATTAAAGTTCGTATGCTATTTACTCATGAAAAAGGTGTACCTTTACTTATTGAGTATCTAAAAAACCATAAGGACTTAATTGAGAATCTCACTATCAGAGATATCAAGAAAGAGCGCGTCGAGGTAAATTTAAAGCTATTAGTACGCCAAAAAATCACTTTACCTGAATTTTACTGTTCTTTAAAACAGTTGGAATATGTGCATTCTGTTTCTCTAGATCATTAATTTTCTCACTTTTAAGGTGTTATATTTCCGCTAAATAAAAGGCGAATTACTTAAATAACCTGCTTATATTCGCAGGTTATTTACTTATAAATTACCTTTCCCCACTATAAATTCCGTAAATCCTCTGGAATATTTTTTTTCAAAATACGCCAAAAATCCTCTGCAGTTTTATTTAGACGTGTATCCATGCGGTAAATATACGCTTGGATAGGTATCGTTAATTCAGGTGTATCCAAACAAACGAGTTTTTTTTCTTTCAATTCATTCACTACAGAATAAATGGGTAACCATGCTATACCATGGCCATCCAAAGCCATATTTTTTAGTAACTCACTCATTGATGACATAAAAAGTGTTTTTGAATTGATCGCACCAAACTCACTTAACCGACGATTAACTAATCTTCCCATATATGAAGCACTGGTATAATTCAGCAGCGGCACTTGGGGTTGATAGATGTCAAATAGCGGCTTACCCTGCTCATCCGCTGCACAAATTGGGTATAATTCAGATTCAAATACATTCAATGAGGAAAATGGTGATTGCATTAAATCTTCATCATAAAATGAGATAATAAAATCACTTTTCCCTTCTCTCAATGTGTTCACAACTTGTACGACATCAATAGCCTCAACATGGTAAACAAATTCTCCACCGTAACCAGACAGCCCGTGAACTAATTTTGGGAGCAATGTTAACGACAACGAATGAGCAGCAGCAATTTTAATATTCGGTAGGCTCAATACATTATGGCCGGATAATTCATTTAAGTTACATTCCAGTTGTTGTAATAAACTACGCGCTTGAGAATGAAAAATTTTGCCCTCTTCAGACAACTGTAAAGGGGACGTCGTTCTATCAAATAATTCAACGCCAATAGCTTCCTCTAAAGCTTTAATACGACGGCTAAATGCGGGCTGAGAAATACTTCGCTGTTCTGCTGCATGAGAAAAATGTCGGCACGATTCTAGTGTTAAAAAATCATATAGCCATTTTGTTTCTATATTTTTCATCTTATTAAGCCTTAAATTGACTTGCTGTTAAAATATAAAAAATCAAAAGTATTTTTATTGATATTTTAAGTTAATGACTGGTTAAATAATCAAACTAAATTTGTAGTGGCGTTATTTGTATTATGCATAGCCCTACCATTTAAAACATTAACAAAAATCAAAAATTAATTTCATTTGATTTTTTTAATCCATAGAGCCCAGTCTATTCAGGCTTTCAGAGCCATTTATAAAAATGCTTTTATTTTGAATAAAAACTCTTAATGCATATCTTGCATCAAACCATACTTACTTGCATTTCTCATTTTAGATAAACATTGATAAATATTAACCACAGGCTAGGCAGTTATAAATAAGTTAATAACCATTTTAACATTAAAGCATATGTTAAATAAATTAATAAAGATACGTGCTTATTTTTTTATTTTATAAAAAGACTAATGAAATGCAGGGGTATTAAAATGAAAGGCTTAATTGGTGTATTAGGTGGTATGGGGCCTGCCGCTACTGTCGATTTATTTAATAAATTCGTAAACTATACCGTAGCAAATAGAGACCAAGAGCATATTCCTTTAATTATATCATCTATTCCTGATATACCAGACCGAACGGACGCACTATTAAACCATGGTGAATCTCCTCTACCTTTAATGACTGACTATTTAAGAAAACTAGAAAATGCAGGCGCCGAATGCATTGTTATACCTTGTAATACCGCACATTTTTGGTTTAGTGAACTGAAAGAGGTTTGCCACGTCGATATGTTAAGTATCGTTGAAACGACAATGAAAGAGGTACTAGCAACCAAGAAAAAAAACATCGGATTACTTGCAACAAATGCCACCATGTATATGGGATTATACCAAAAAAATATAGAGAGCAATTATTTAAATTGCATTACCCCTGATAAAAAAAGCCAAGAAAATGTAATGGAAAGCATTTATTTATTAAAGTCAGGAAATAAAAAAATGGCTGAGTCCATTATGAAAAAACAAGCTGAGACATTATTTTCTCGAGGAGCTGAAGTTATTGTTCTTGGCTGTACCGAAGTCCCCGTCATTCTTGCAAATGAAATAAATAATTATCCAGATAAATATATCGACTCAACCAGCTCATTAGTCAGAGCAAGTATTCACTGGTATGAAAACAGAGTCGGAAAACAAAATTTAATGATAAATAAAAATATTTAACTTATATCAATTATCAAAAATTAATTTTTCAATATTACTAATGACAATATATTGTCTATTGGAGACGATTATGGTTTGGCTAGAAATCATTGTTGTATTAGGTGCAATATTCTTTGGCATTCGCATGGGCGGAATAGGTATAGGACTCTGTGGTGGATTAGGATTAGCTGTATTAACCATCGGGTTTGGTTTACCCATTGGATCACCCCCTGTTGATGTTATTTTAATTATTATGACGGTCGTGGTAGCAGCTTCTGCATTACAAGCTGCTGGTGGGATGGATTATCTAGTACGCCTAGCCAGTAAATTTATGCGTAAAAATCCTAAGTATTTAAATATAATCGCACCAATCACCACTTGGGTGATGACTATCATGGCTGGTACAGGTTTCATTGTGTTTTCTATGCTGCCTGTGATAGCGGAAATTGCAAAAGATTCGGGTATTCGACCATCAAGAACATTAGCAGGCTCAGTGGTTGCCTCACAAATTGCTATTTCTGGCTCCCCAATCAGTGCAGCAATGGCGGCGATGTTGACAATTATGGAAGGTAACGGCATCACTTTTATCGTTGTCATGTCAGTATGTTTACCCGCCTCTTTTGTTGCTGCCATGGTTGCCGCTTTTATTGCATCACGTCAAGGTTGCGAACTTGAAAACGATGAGGTCTATCTAGACCGTTTGCAAAAAGGCTTAGTGCATAAGTACGAAGAGAAAAAAGGCGAGAGCACAACGAGAGAAAAATTCTCTGTTGTTCTATTCATTATTGCCACTATTGCTATCGTGATCCTCGCTGCATTCCCACAATTACGTCCTGGTTTTGATATCGGTAAGCCGATGGGAACACGAGATATCATCATCATTTGTATGCTAAGTGCAGCATGTTTGATGGTAGTTTTCTGTAAAACATCACCGGATTCCATTGTACTAGCACCAACATTCCGCTCAGGAATGAGTTCTCTTGCGGTGATCCTCGGAATCGTGACATTAGGCACTACTTTTGTTGATGCCCATATGGACCAAATCAAGGCCATCGCAGGAGATGTGTTATCTGCATATCCTATTTTATTGGCTTTAGTTCTGTTCTTAACCTGTGCCTTGTTATATTCACAAGGTGCCACAACACCGTTAATTATTCCATTAGCCATTGCCTTAGATGTCCCAACATGGGCAATATTGGCCTCTTTTGTCGCCGTCACCGGGGTATTTGTCTTACCCACTTACCCAACATCATTAGCAGCCATTGAATTCGACTCTACAGGGTCTACTCGGGTTGGAAAATATATTTTAAATCACCCTTTTATGCTACCAGGGCTAGGTGGAATTATTGCAGGTGTCGCCTTCGGTTTTATCATTGCACCAATGATTGTCTAACACTAGGGTATGAGGTCTCCTCACCCTCTTTAGAATATAACGAAATGATTTTATTGACAAAATGAAGTTAAACTTTGGCTCTATTTAGCTTTATACTTTGCTTAATTGGCAAAATACAATTACAAGGTATAAAGCTATTTTTTTAATACCTATAGGTATATCTGCAAAGAAAATATTATAGCAGCGTATCAAAATGACTCATTACTCTATTTAATTTTTTAAATTAAATTTTATAAATTAAAAATAATGTCCTGTTAACCACTCAATATCTCTTTATAAAATGTAGTTTAAATTTGTTTTCATTCAAAAGTGTGAGCTGAAATGTTTTTGCATGAAATATTCACTTCTGAAAATAGTTAAAATAATTATACTCGGCTTCATATTCATTTCTTAAAAAAACAGAATAAGGAATGAATTAAGATTTTTATTATGATTTTCATCATGTTACAAAGTCAGTTTCGGCAGTCTCATTTCCCAATGAAAGTACTCAATTAAGTGACTAAAATTAGGGCTTAAATCACAAATTTTAGTTTTTAAGATACTGACTTTCAAAAATGACGACGTCGTCATATTAAAAAAAATTTATTTTATCTATAACATTAAACAACCATTTTTCTTACATACATATCAATATTGATAGTTAAGCGTTAAAAAACTAAAGCAAATGCGTTATAAAAAAACGCTTAATGTTGACGTCAACATTAGGGTTAACAACTAGAAAGAGGTCTTAGAACATGAGTAACCTACCTGAAAAAATGAAAGCAGTTGTTTGTCATGGCCCACATGATTATCGCTTTGAAAATATTAAAAGACCAACGCCAGGATTTAGAGAAGTTGTCATCAAAGTTGATGGGTGCGGGATCTGTGCTGGCGACTGTAAAGCCAACGATGGTGCTCAAATGTTTTGGGGAGATGACCCATGGATCAAAGCCCCAGTAGTTCCTGGCCATGAGTTTTATGGCCGCGTTGCAGAGCTCGGTGAAGGCTCCGCTGAAAAATTCAAACTGAAAATCGGTGACCGCATCTTAGCAGAACAGATAGTCCCTTGCTGGGAGTGCCGTTTCTGTAAGTCTGGCAAATACTGGATGTGTGAAACCCATGATATTTACGGTTTCCAAAAAGAAGTTGCCGACGGTGGTATGGCTGAATATATGCGTTTTTCAGAACGCGCCATTATTCATAAAATCCCTGATGAACTATCTGATAAAGATGCCGCATTAATTGAGCCAATGGCTTGTGCTATCCACACTGTACGCCGTGGTGATATTGATTTAAATGACGTCGTCGTCATTGCAGGTGCAGGCCCACTAGGGCTGTGCATGATCCAAGTCGCAAAATTAAAAACGCCGAAAAAATTGGTTGTCATTGATGCGATTGATGAGCGCCTTGAATTAGCAAAAAAATTTGGTGCAGATGTCGTTATCAATCCACTGAAAGAAGATGCGATTAAATTAGTCAAAGATATGACTGAAGGCTATGGCTGTGACGTTTATATTGAAGCAACGGGTGCACCAATCGGTGTTACTCAAGGGCTAGAAATGATCCGCAAACTTGGCCGTTTCGTGGAATTCAGCGTGTTTGGTAAAGAAACAACAGTTGACTGGTCAATCATTGGTGACCGCAAAGAACTCGATATCCGCGGTGCTCACTTAGGGCCATATAGTTATGAAGTCGCTATTGACCTATTTAGCCGTGGCTTAGTTAGTGCTGATGATATCGTTACTCACTTCTATTCCATCGATGATTGGGAAGAAGCCTTTGTCATGGCGAAATCGGCAGACTCAATTAAAGTCGTCATCAAGCCATAAACATGTTTTAACTGGCAGTAATAATTGATAATTCAAATAAACACTAAATAAGTAAAAACCCTACATATAATTAAACGCTCTTTTAGGAGAACATCTTATGCTGAGTAAATTTAAAAAGTTAGCTGTCGCTGCAAGTGTACTGACTTTAGGTATGGCATTTAACGCTACCGCTAAGCCAGTTTCAGTGGGTATGTCATTTCAAGAATTAAACAATGAATATTTTGTCACCATGAAGGAAGCCTTAGAGAGCGCAACGGGTGATATGGGCGCACAACTATACATTTCTGATGCGGCTCATGATGTATCAAAACAAACCAGTGATATCGAAGATATGTTACAGAAAAAAATCGATATTCTGTTAATAAACCCGGCAGATAGCGTTGGTGCGGAAACGGCTGTACTGGCAGCGAAAAAAGCGGGAGTTGTAGTTATCGCCATTGATGCTCAAGCAAATGGCCCAATTGACTCTTTCGTTGGTTCTAAAAACTATGATGCTGGCTTAATGGCAGGTAAACGTTTAGGTGAAGCATTAGGCGGCAAAGGCGAAGTGGCAATTTTAGATGGTATTCCTGTTGTGCCAATTCTTGAGCGTGTTCGTGGTTTTGAAGCAGCGATGAAAGAATATCCAAATATCAAAATCGTAACTAAATTGAACGGTAAACAAGAACGTGATACTGCAATGAACGTTACAGAAAATATGTTGCAAGCAAACCCAACGCTAAATGGGATTTTCAGTGTTAACGATGTCGGTTCTTTAGGTGCGTTAGCAGCGATTGAGTCCTCTGGTCGTGATGTCAAATTAGTGAGTGTTGACGGTTCCCCTGAAGCGGTTGCTGAAATTGCCAAAGGTAACTCTCCATTTATTGCTACTTCAGCGCAATTCCCTCGTGACCAAGTTCGTATTGGTTTAGCTATGGGCTTAGCAAAATACTGGGGCGCTAATGTCCCTAAAGAAGTCCCAATTGATGTTAAATTGATCGACAAAACCAATGCTAAAGATTTTCACTGGTAATCGTTAGTTATCAATAACCAATGTATTGCACCTGTATTTCTGATGTTCGGTGCAATACATTTTCATAAATATTAATTATTAAATGCATATTGGAATAAAAATTCCAAATGGCTTTGTTACCCATTTTTAAGCAGTTGAGAAATATAGGGAAGCAATATGATGCAATTATTAGCATTAAAAGATGTCAGTAAAACTTTCCCTGGGGTTAAGGCGTTAGATAATATTAATCTCTCCCTAGAAAAAGGGGAGGTTCACGCATTATTAGGTGAAAACGGCGCAGGTAAATCAACGCTAATGAAAGTGTTATGTGGAATACATAAACCTGATAGCGGACAAATTCTGATTGAAGGCAAAGAACACACCTTTCATAACTACAGAGATGCCATCAAAGCTGGCGTAGGTATTATTTTCCAAGAATTTTCTCTTATTCCTTATTTAAACGCTTTTGAAAATATATTTTTAAATCGAGAGTTAAAAAATAAGTTTGGTTTATTAGATAGAAAATTAATGCGAAAAAAATCGCAGGAAATCCTAGCTGAGCTGGGTGTAAACATCAATATTGATGAACCTATTAGCCATTTAAGTATCGCAGAGCAACAGTTTGTTGAAATCGCAAAGGCTCTGTCTTTGGATGCTAAAATTTTAGTGTTAGATGAGCCAACTGCGACATTAACCCCCAATGAAGCAAACCATTTATTCGATGTAATGCGTGATTTAAAAGCTAAAGGGGTTGGAATGTTTTTTATTTCCCACCATCTAGAAGAAATTTATGAAATCTGTGACACCATCAGTGTACTACGTGACGGACAATATATAGGGTCGCGTAAGGTCGATGAAACAGATTTAGACGTTATTATCGAAATGATGGTTGGTCGTGAAGTTGAGAATATTTATCCTCATAAACGCCAATTCAACGAGCAAGAAGTCATCTTAGATGCAGAAGTTCAGCGTTTCTCATATAGCCCAACTAACCACCTTCAATTAAAGAGAGGTGAAATTTTAGGGCTTGCGGGGTTGGTGGGATCGGGTCGCACAGAAACTATTCTTGCCATGATCGGTGCTGATAAAGCATATAAGAAGAAAGTTATTTTAGAAGGCAAAGAAGTTAAAGTTAAATCGGCTGCGGCTGCATTGCAATTAGGTATCGGTTTATTACCAGAAAGCCGAAAAACTCAAGGCCTTGTATTGCCCTTTTCCGTTAAAGAAAATATATGGTTAAACAATCATGCTCAAAAATTATTTTTAATTCAAAATAAAAAAGAACTCACTTTATCTATTGATTTAATTTCCCAAGTAAAAGTTAAAACACCAGAACCTCACACCGCGGTTTCTACTTTAAGTGGTGGAAATCAGCAAAAGGTTGTTATTGCTCGCTGGCTAAATAAACAAGCCAAAATTCTTATTTTCGACGAACCCACCCGAGGTATTGATGTTGGGGCAAAATCAGAAATTTATCAGTTAATGCGCTCTCTAACTGAAAAAGGAATTTCCATTATTATGATTTCATCGGAGCTACCAGAAGTTATTGGTGTCAGTGATAGAGTTTTGGTTTTTCGAGATGGTGAAATTGCTGCTGAGTTAACTGGAGACGAAATAAACTCAACTCAGATCATGGTACATGCGGCCGGCAATATTATATAGGATAACGACTATGTCTAATCAAAGTGCAATTCCATTAACTAAAAATAAATTTAGTTTTTCTAAGCTAACAAAAATACCTGCATTTTTACCACTTGTTGGTTTAATTCTTTTATTTGTCTGCATGTCCATTTTTAATGAACATTTTTTAACTGTAAATAACCTTTCGACCATTGCTCGTCAGGTTTCTATTAATGCCATCATCGCTATTGGTATGACATTTGCTATCTTAACAGGTGGAATTGACTTGTCCGTTGGTGCTGTTATGGCGCTTTCTGGAACCTTGATGGCTGGCTTAATGAAATATTATGGAATGGACCCTTACGCCGCAATTGCTCTGGGCTTATTATCCGGTGTTGCTTTTGGCTTCATTAATGGAATTTTAGCCGCTTATGGTAAAATGCCACCAATCATTGTCACTTTAGGCGCCATGATTATTGCTAAAGGGCTAGCCTTAATTTATACCGGTGGCTACCCAGTGTCAGGGTTACCTCAAGAATTTGCTTTTTGGGGACGCGAAGAATTAATGGGAATTCAAGTTCCTATTTTATTAATGCTTGGCCTTTATCTTATTTTCTATGTTGTACTAAATCATGTCTCTTTTGGCCGTTATATTTACGCCATTGGCGGTAATGAAGAAGCTGCACGCCTCAGTGGTATCCGCGTTGAACGTTATAAAATGTTAGTTTACGTTATTAGCGGTTTTACTGCTGCATTCGCTGGGTTAATATTTACCTCTCGAGTAATGAGTGGGCAACCCAATGCAGGGGTAGGATTTGAGTTAGATGCTATTGCTGCGGTCGTACTCGGCGGCGCTTCAATTGCAGGAGGCCGTGGTATGATCATTGGCACACTGATTGGCGCAATGATCTTAGGCGTACTTAATAATGGTTTAAATTTATTAGGTATTTCACCTTATGTTCAATATATTGTAAAAGGTTTAATTATTTGGGGCGCTACCTTAATTAGCTCAATGAAACGCTAAATTAATAATACCTCATCGCCATTAAGATAGGCAGGTATCATTACCTGCCTATCTATAATCGCCATACTTCAAGTTGCATGGGTGTTGACTGTGTTCATATACAACTAAAATTCTTTAGAGTATATAAATCACAAAGGACTTTCTTTCTAACTCTTATTAATAAACAACAAGTTTCCCATCAACAAATATCTGTTTTGTTTTATGGTCTTTATGTGAATCTCGCTCTATTTCAGAAAACAATAACTCAGTTGTTAATTCACCAAGATATACCGAATCGTGATGTACACCAGAAATAGATAAATGATAAGTATCTGCATAGGGTGGTAAATCTACAGAAAAATAACGGCAAGAAAGTCCTAGTTCTAAAATAATTTTATACATCCCTGCCGTAATAATTCCATTCAGCCCAACAATATACATATTTGGTGTATAAAGCTCTTGAACTTTTTTTCTTAGATAATCTTCATCATTCTTGTTAAACATATAACTGCTGTATAAGACATTAATATTTTTTCTATTTGGAAAATTTTTATATATACCCGCTAAACGAGACAAACTAATTTCAGATCCTTCTGGACCTGAAACAATAAGTGTATTTTCACTATTTTGCTGGTTAAGAAATTTTCCTGTTAAAGCGCCAATTTCAAAGTTTTTCAAAAACAGTCCTGAATACTTATTTTGATAACCATAAATTGAACGGTCAACAAAAACTAAAGGCACATTATGTTGATCAATTAATGATAAGTAACTTGGTTGATAGTCTTTATCGTCACGAACTGGCGATAGTAAAATACCGCTCGCTTTGTAGCTGACTAATGTTTCGATTGCTGTTTTTTCTGCTTTTTCATCACTATCTGAATCAAAAATCATGACTTGATAGCCTTTTTCTTTCGCTAAGCGTGAGACTGTTTGAATTAGTACGATATAAAATGGGTTAAATGTGCTATCAGTAACCACACCTATTATGCGGCTATTTTTGTTTTTCAGATTACGTGCAAAAAGATTTGGCACATAATTGAGCTCTTGTGCTATCGCTAATATTTTATCTCGAGTTTCCTTCTTTACCATCTCAGGATGATTAAATGCTCTAGAGACTGTAATATCAGTTACATTAGCACGTTTAGCTATATCAATTATCGTTGTTGAGCTATCTTGTTTTGTCATAATTATACTAGTCAACCTTTAATGATTACCCAGAAGAGTATATTAGCAATCCATTTCACTATTATCAGGGTAGAAAAATGCGATGGTTCATTATACCTTTTTGAGCTTGAAGATAAATCAAATTTACTTTTTTAAAGAAGAATAAATGATTGAACATTCAAAATAGTGACACACTGCATGAATTATAAAAATTTATTTAATAAGTGATATTTAAAACCTATTTCAAATGACATTAAATTCAATCAATACTGATGAAATCAACCCTAAGGCAACAAAGATAACAGCACTTGAAAATAGTATTTGAATGGCTTTATTAGAAATATAATGCATTATTAATCGACCAATTAATAAGCCAACAACACATGAAGCAATGAAAACGATGCTAATTTCTTTAGGATATTGAAACCCATTCCAGACATTAATAAAAATACTAATACTACCAATACAGAAGATAACCATTAATGATGTTGCGATAATACTCTTCATATTCAAATTAGTGAATTTTCGCAATGCAGGAACAATAATAAAACCACCACCGACACCTAACATGCCAGTAAGTAATCCTGTAATGACACCAATTCCCCCAAAGATTAACGCTGTTTTAGTGTTCCAAATAAATTTCCCAGTTTCTGTATTAATTAAACAATGTGCATCATTTTGCTCATCACCCCGATTGAAAAATATACGTCCCCCGACATAAAGCATAACAAGGCTAAAAATAAGCGTTAACCAAACTGGAGGAACAATATGGGCAAGGTAAATACCATACTTAGCAGAAGGAATACTCAATAGCGCTATCCAAATAGCTGCTTTATAGCGAATATTCTTTTTTATAAGCCCTTGAATAACACTAATAAAAGCCGCTATTGTAATAGCTAAAAGCCCTACAGGTGCTGCTAATGCTACACTCCAATTTTGGCTTGCCATTAAAGCAGGAACAGCAAGAATTCCACCTCCCGCTCCCGTTAAACCTAGTAGACAGCCTATCAATAGCCCTTCTAATATCAGTATTAACATTATGAATGTCTTATCATTATTATTAAATATATTCGCTGAATATTAACGCTTACCGAGCGTTTTCTCCAATACCATTAATGCCCTATTAAATGGTACTTCTCCTGCAATAATATCGATTAACCGAGTATCTTGGAAAACCGCAATTGTCGGCACTGATTTTATACCATATCGAGGAGCTAAAGTGGGCGATTGAGCAATATCAACAATACCAAAATCGATGTTATTTTCTTGAAAATACTCAGAAAGCTTAGTAAAAATAGGATACATATTTTTACACGGTAAACACCAAGAAGCCGAAAAATAAACAACTACAGTTTGTTGCTCATATTGCTCTAGGGGGTAAAGTGTACTCGAGAAATTATCACTATCTAATGATAAAATATTCGACATTATATGCTACCTTTTGTGATTTTTTCCTAAACTAACATATTGGAACAATAAACTAGATAATAAGTCACCTTTTGTCCATTAATTATTTAGTATTATTTGGCATTTGATTATTTTCATTTAAGAACAATAAACCAATTTAACATTTTATCACAATAAAGCATAAAAATATGATTCATAATAAATAACAAGAATAAACTCGCTATATTAACTTTTAAAAACCATACGATACATAAACCACTTTTAGTTTTTTATTATACATTGGATTTTTATTCATGAATATTATTAGCTTTGATGAACCTAGATTATTTAAAGATGTTTATTATTAAATAATAAACTATATTTTTACTCTTATTCATTATTAGCTTTTCAATTTTAACCCATTTAGATGGGTATCCGTTTCTGTTCTTTTTCTTTATCAAAAATCATATTCAGCTTCTCATGGGCATTGTCTGTATATCGACTTAAATCAGTAACATCTTGTTTCTGATTTGCCTTATCGCAAATAACAATCTCACCTTCCGATACCGCTGTATGAGTGGTGTTGCTGGCTTTGCCTGCATTGATGCCAGTTTGTTTATCCACCGATTGGTAATCGCTGTGCATCTCGGTTTTGCTGGCATTGAGACTCAGTGAACCTCCGCCCGCTTGGCTACCATAAGGAGACAAAAGGTAAGCAAAATCGATCTATAGCTAAAATTACGTTTTAAAATCATTAGAATTATTAATTGTATTGGTTTGAGATAAAGTAATATACGAAACATCACACACCTTAAGTCAAATTACAATCACACTCATTTAAGCTTTTTTATAACTCATCTAACTTCATATATTATGATTATGATTATAATCATAATTTAACATAAAAATATTTTTTGTAATAAACAATATAAAACGGTAGCAATTTAAATAAATTATTTGAGTTCAATGCGATTTTTTATAAAACTTACCTTTATTTGTATCAAAAACACAAATAAAGCCCATTAACTAGTTGAATAAAATGAAATCTTAAGAAAAAACACCCGTTAAATGTATAAGTAATTATTATATTTCAATTCTGAATCGACAATAGATAACAAGGCAAAAATTAATTTGCTCTTGTTATCTATTTTGACGAGAGAAAAATAATTAGCTATTGCTAATATTAAGCTTCAACGCAGCTGCAATAGCGAGTGGCGAAAAGGTGATGCTGGCGGCAAATAACGCGGCAAGAATGGCAAAATAACCATCGAGAGGCATTTTAAAACTGTGGGCTTCCATCGTACCTGTTGCATAAATCAGCACAGGAATATACAGCGGTAAAACAAGCAAGCTCACCAAGACACCGCCTTTTTTTAAGGAAACGGTTAATGCTGCACCAATCGCCCCAATAAAACTCAATACAGGTGTGCCCAATAATAATGTCCCTGCTAATACAAATAGTGTGTCTGCGCTAAAAGACAACATTAATGCCGCAACAGGGGATAACAAGATCAAGGGCAGCCCTGTGACTAACCAATGGGCAATCACCTTCGCAAATACAGTGATAAATAAAGGATGCGGTGCGAGTAACAGTTGCTCAAGGGAGCCATCAAGGTAGTCATCCTTAAATAAACGCTCTAGTGATAATAGTGAAGACAAAATGGCCGCAACCCAAAACACCCCAACCGCAATGCGCGCTAATAATTGAGGTTCAGGACCAATACTCAAGGGAAATAGTGTGATAACAATTAAGAAAAACCATAGCGGATTAACGAGCTCAGAAAAACCTCGAAATGCAATTTTAAGCTCTCTTTTAATTAATAACCAAAACATGATTCAACCCCACCCGTCAGTTTTAGTGAACCAAATTGCCCTGACATCGCTTGGTGGGAGGTAAACAAAATAATCCCCCCTTGCTCTGCATGCTGATGAAAACGTTCTGTTAAACGAGCGACCCCCGCCACGTCAATTGCGGTAAAAGGCTCATCAAGTATCCACAGAGGAGCTTCGCTTAGCCATAACCTCGCTAAATTAACACGCCGTTGTTGCCCAGCAGAAAGTTGGCTAACAGGAATATCTTCATAACCAATTAACGAAACTTCTTCTAAAGCAGACCAAATACGCTCACCTTCATGCCCTTTATGGTGCATTTGGTAATAAAATTTGAGGTTTTCATAAGGTGTTAATAATGATTTAACCGCTGGTTTGTGGCCTAAATAAAGTAAATGACGAGTAAATTCTTCTTTTAGTTTATCAATCGATTGATTATTCCAACAGACAGCCCCTTCATCAGGTTTTAATAACCCAGCCATCATTCGTAGCAAGGTTGTTTTCCCCGCTCCATTTGGCCCTTCAACTTGCAAGATTTCACTAGGTTGCACTATAAAATCAAGTTGATGGAATAACACCCTATTTTGCCGATGGCAACTCACTTGTTGAGCACTTAGCATGAAGCACAATTCCCGTTATTTTTATTTTAAGGTTAGCTTTTTGCAACTTTGTTCAACAGCATATCACTAATAGAGTCGCTCGATATTGCTTCACCGCAAAGCACTTGCATCAAAACCTCTGAACCTAGCGTAGATAATGAAAACAACATATCAGGTTTAAGTAAGCGAACTTTATCCATATTGCTTTCTTGGTTAATTAGCACCACGGTTTTTACCGAGCCACCTTCCCCTGCTTGTTCTTTCACTCCCAATAAAGCGAAAGTACTGAGCGAATCGCTATCTGTCATCACTAACACACACTTTGCGTGTTTAACATTAGCAGCGGCGAGCAATTCGGAACTGGTTGGGTCACCGGTCACAATATTATCTTTTTCGGGATAATGACTGCGATGATTTTCTTGGCAAATCACAGCCACCGGTAGCTCCCGTTTTTTCAGCCCTTGATAGACATTAACAGCCATTGGTGTGCTACCAATCACCACATAATGATTTTTCATATAAGAAAACCTCTTACGCACGATTTCTTTCGTACCTTTCGCTAACACCCCAACAATATAAACCACTGAAGTGGTAAAAATTGTAATTCCTAAAATAATCACCGTCACCGTGAATACACGCGCATCCACTGTAACCGGAACAATGTCACCAAACCCGACCGTTGTCATGCAGACTAAAGCAAAATAAAAGGCCGTTGTGCCGTCTTTAACCACTGGTGAAAATTCATCACCAATATATAAAGTACCAAAAATGGAATACAGCAATAATGCAATAATACAGGTTATTGCCACAAAGCCAGCACTGGTTAAGCTATGGTGATGATACAACTTCCAAAAAAGGCACAAAGCAACCAATAAAAAGAGGGAAAAATAACCTTGATGTATGTTTTCTTGTGTTAACCGCAGGTCAACAAATGAAATAATCCCAAGTAAAAATAAGGAGAACACCCAAGCAATACGGGCTCCGTTAACCATAAATAACGATAGGAAAATCAGTGAAATTCCCAATAAAAAACGAGGAATATCCAGTAACTTCATAAAGCCGAGTGATTTTAACCACTGTGTTAGCCCTGACTCGCGCCAATCAATGTAGTCGGTATAAGCACTTAATACAGGCTTTAAAATCATTGCGCCATCAATAATTATTAGCAATGAAAGCAACACCCTGATTGATAGAGGTGATTTTAAAAAAGCCACAAATGAATTATCTAACATGTATTGCTCTCACCCTTCATTGATGCATTCGTCAAATTTTCTTATATACCATAAATATATCAAAGGATAGTACCAATGGCGTAAAGACGATGACAAATGCTAATTGGACATTTTACTATTTTAACAATGGCTAGCAAAACATCGTCTATAATTGAATATCACGATAGCTGCCCAATTCCAAGCGAACAAAACAGCTTTTAAAAAACACTAGTAAACAAACGGTTATATGATTATTAAGGAAATATTATTTATAGATAATATATTTTGGAACTTAAACTACGTCTTTATATCTAAAAACCGATTTCTCAATTATTTTTCAATTCGATTTAACAATAATAGAAAACAAGAGTTTAAAAACCTATGAGTAACACTACACACTCGGAAAAATTTAGCTGGACCTCACTGTTCTGGTTACTAATCTACTTTTGGTATTTTTCATCACTATTACAACTGTATGTGCTCGTAACAGGGCAAAGTAATTCTATTGGCCTAAGAGATTCACTACTCTATAGCTCTCTTTGGCTGGTTCCTGCCCTACTGTTCCCTAAAAAAGTTAAGTTAGTTGCGGGACTAATTGGTATTGTTTTATGGCTTTCTTCGGTAGTTGCCCTCGCCTACTTTGTGGTTTATGGGCATCAAATATCCCAAAGTGTCATGTTTGTGATGTTTGAAACCAATACTAATGAAGCAGGCGAATTCCTTAAACAATATTTTAGCTTCAAAGTCTTAGGTGTCATACTCGCCTATACTGTAGTCGCAATTTTCCTATGGACACGTCTAAAACCGGTAACACTGCCAAAGTCAGGGCGAATCGGTATTTCATTGTTAATTTTAGTTATTTTGTTCGGTATTCCTTATTATAACAAAGGCATTAAACAAGACCGACCAATGGCTAATGTCGCATCGTATTTAAATAGTAAACTCGCCTACGCTGCGCCATGGCAGTTTGTGAGTGGTTACTTTTTATATAAAAACCAGCTAGCAAACATGGAGGAATTAATCCGCGACAACAGTAAAATTCCACCATTAGAAAACTTTGTCGATGCAAACGGTGATACACCCCGCACATTTGTATTAGTAATAGGTGAGTCCACCAGCCGCGATAGAATGAGCCTATATGGCTATTCACGCCCAACGACACCTGAGTTAGATGAACTTGCAAGGGATTATCCTGCTAATTTATCCGTATTCAATGATGTTGTGACGTCGCGACCTTATACTATTGAAGCACTACAACAAATTCTGACGTTTGCGACACAAACTGAGCCTGAACTGTTCAATTCGCGCCCTTCTATGATGAACATGATGAAGCAAGCGGGCTTTAAAACGTTTTGGATCACTAACCAGCAGACGATGACTGAACGCAACACCTTATTAACGGCATTCTCTCGCCAAACAGATAAGCAATATTATTTGAATAATGATATGGCTCAAAGCTCACGTATCTATGATGACGTGGTTTTTGCACCATTCAAAGAAGCGCTTGCAGACCCAGCAGAAAAGAAATTTATCGTTGTCCATCTGTTAGGAACGCATATGCGCTATGAATTCCGCTACCCAGAAGATAAAGCCATTTTCAAAGATAAAGACAGCGTGGTTCCCGCTAACCTAAATGATGACGAAGTGAAAGATTATAATGCTTATGATAACGCACAACATTATAACGATTATGTTGTTTCAACATTAATCAAGGACTTTGATTCTTCAAAAGAAAATGGTTTTCTGGTGTTTTTCTCAGACCATGGTGAAGATGTTTATGATACCCCGCCTCATAAAATGTTAGGGCGTAGTGAAGGTAAGCCAAGTAAAGTCATTTATAATGTGCCTTTCCTAGTTTGGCAATCACCTGAGTGGCTATCAACTCATCAATTTGATTTGAATGATAAAACAACCCGACCATTCAGTAACATGGACTTTATCTACGCGTGGTCTGATTTAGCAGGTTTAAACTATACTGGGTTTGAGCCCGAAAAAAGCCTGTTTAATGAGGCATTTAAACCTCAACCTCGTTATATTGGTGACCCAGATAATAAATCCTCATTAATGCTTTATGATGATTTAAAACAATAATTAGGTCTCTGTCGGTGAAATGTTATCTGCATTTCACCGACCTATTCATTTAAGCTATAACTTTCAGATGCTGTGCTCCCTTGCGGTTTATTTTACCATCCCGCAAAATAAACGTGACTTCACCACGCCAAAATTCAGCTAAGAAAATATCGTTTATTGATTCAATATCTTGTAATTCAATTTGCTGCATTAACCAAGCTTCATCTCTTTCGATAGATTCCAAACCATAGCTTCTAATAACCCCTTCTTTTATCAGGATCACTGATGGCATATTTTTTTCATCACAAATAATGGTTAGCTGCCCATCAGGTTCTATTTGTGCATAATAAATTTCTTGAAAGGAATGAATGCCTTGTGCATGAATTCGAGATGAAATATTGATGAGGTCTATCTTATTGGCTTTTTCTAAGATGTTTTCCATTATAAATTGGCCTTTTTTAATGATAGGTATGGGATTACCAATGGCCACATTACGAAAAAAATTAAATCTTTTTGTTAAAAAGTTCAAAAAGCTTATAAACAAAACACCAATAATTAAAATAGTCACATACTGGTACAATGGGATAGTATCACTGTAAATCACCCCACCAATAATACCTCCTAAAACAAAATTACCAATAAAATCAATAGGAGTCATTTGGGAAAGCTGCGTTTTTCCCGATAGATTCATATGAGTGATAACAATGGCAAAACCGATAATAAATTTTAAAATAATCAACGAATAATAGTACGCCATAATGCTATTCCTTTGTTATCTAAGCCATACATTTGTTTTCATTATTTATTTAATAATAAGTTCGAACAGTTTAGCTTGGTTTTCTATATTTTATAACTCTATAGCATGGAACAAGAGATGACTTTCCAAAAAAAAACATTCACTTGAGTTTGCAATCAAAAAAAATATAACGATTTCAGTTTTTTACCTAATTATTTTATAACTCACTTAATTTCAACTATAGTTAAATATACACATTGGCGATTATGCCAATATCGAGCTTCAATAACATTTTTACCAGCATCGTGCTAAGGATATGTTTATGAATATAAAACTCATCACTTCACTTCTTTTCGCGGGAATTGTTACAGTTATCGTAGGTTGTGATGACTCATCCAAACCAAGTGACACCGTTAAACAAGCTGAAGAAAAAGCCCAGCAATTAAAAGAAGATGGTGAACAAAAAGCTGATGAATTAACGAAAGATGCGCAAAATAAAGCTGAAGAGTTAAAACAAAATGCGTCAGAACTGAGCCAAGAAGTTAAAACGGATGCGATTAATAAAGCTGACGAAGTCGCAACCGATATGAAAGAAAAAACGGAATCACTCAAAGCAGAAAATGACGCAGAAACCAATAAAAAATAATTTTCCGCTCAGTTCCCTTCAAGAATGTGGGCTTTAAATGCCTGCATTCTTATTTGGTGCAAAAAGACAACAAAACCCACCTAACTCTTTCGCCATTCCACGATATAATTATGTTTCTTATTCGCTAGCTACCAGGAAAACTAATGCAAATTAAACATAGCATGGGGTACACAAACCCAGAACTCCTTACTGATGCTTTCAACCTGCGCCAACAAGTTTTTACTCAAGAACAGGGGTTTCCCGCTGATATCGATGTCGATGAATATGATGAGTCCGCATTACATGTCGTTTTGTATTTAGATGGGCAGCCAGCTGCAGTATTACGTTGTGTACTACTTGAAGACAATCTCATCAAAGTTGGCCGTGTCGCAGTACAAAAATCACACCGAAGTAAAGGGTTAGGACGTGAATTAATGAAATTTGTAGAGCAATATGGCCGTTCTCATCATTACCATAAAATCGCTCTTTCAGCGCAATATACTGCCATTGATTTTTACCATACTCTGGGGTACCAAACTGAGGGAGAAATGTATGATGAAGAGGGAATGGACCACATTTATATGACATTATCTTTAGAGTAATAATTGCCCTTGAATTAAATTTTCTCGCCTCTATATTGGTATATAGATCAATATTTAATCAAACAGAGGTGAATGATGGCAAATGGTTGGGCAAATGAAGATGCTGTTCAAGAACAAATTGATGCCACTCTTGATGATGCGGTAGCGAAAGCTCGTCGCCAATTGCACTCAGGTGAAAGTGCCGAGTTTTGTGAAGAGTGTGGTGAGGCAATTCCTGAGGCTCGCCGTTTAGCATTACTCAGCGTAAAATTCTGTATCAACTGCCAAAATGAATTAGATAAAAAACAATCTACATTTAGTGGCTATAATCGGCGTGGCAGTAAGGATAGCCAATTACGCTAATCACATTTCCACCTCCATTTATCTAAGGTTTTTACTTATCTAGTACTTACTTTCACTCATTTGCGTTAACTTATTGGTAAAACATGTAAATACTGCACTGTTAATTATTAATTTAATGATAATTAACATGATATTTTTATCCTCTATTTAATGTTATTTCCCGATATTGTTGATCATTCACTCGTATCATGGCAGTATAACCGCCTATTTTTTAACTTATGAAGGTGATAAAGACTCGGGTTTCATCGCTATTTTTGGCAGTTTAGCCTGCCTTCAACACCATATTATTGTTCTTTCTATCTCGTTTCCTTAGGGGAAATTTTTCGCAATTATTCATTGTTTCATTAAGAAGGACAGCTCGCTGCATATTTGTCGATATCGGTATGCCAAAAATAAAATAAAACAAAACAAAAGAAGGTTGTTATGAGTCAAATTGATACTGATTCTAAAAAAATTCGTTCTAAAATTAGTCCCCCTGTATTTTATAGCTCTGCCGTTATTATTTTGGTTATCGTGGGCTTTGCCGCTTTGATGCCAGAAGTCGCAGAATCTCATCTAAGTCATCTTCAGCAAAACTTATTCAATAATGCTAGCTGGTTTTACATTCTAGCCGTCGCTATTATTCTTTTGAGTGTGACTTATCTGGGACTCTCCCGTTATGGGCAAATAAAATTAGGCCCAGACCACGCCCAACCCAATTTTAGCTATGTCTCGTGGTTTGCCATGCTTTTCTCAGCAGGTATGGGAATTGGGCTAATGTTTTTTGGGGTTGCAGAACCCGTAATGCACTACCTCAACCCACCTGTAGGTGAACCGCAAACCGTTGAAGCCGCAAAAGAAGCCATGCGCTTAACGTTCTTCCACTGGGGGTTACATGCTTGGGCTATCTATGCCATTGTCGCATTAATTTTAGCGTTTTTTAGCTATCGCCACGGCCTCCCTCTCACATTACGCTCTGCCCTTTACCCCATTATTGGTGAGCGTATTTATGGCCCAATAGGCCATGCAGTTGATGTATTTGCAGTAGTAGGGACGGTATTTGGTGTTGCAACATCTTTAGGCTTCGGTGTACTGCAAGTTAACGCTGGGATGAACCATTTATTTGGTTTACCAGTCAGCGAAACCGTACAAGTGGCTTTGATCATCATTTTTACAGGGCTTGCAACAATTTCCGTTGTTTCAGGACTAGATAAAGGTATCCGTATCTTATCGGAACTCAATCTTGGCCTCGCATTTCTATTGCTCGTATTAATCGTTGCTTTAGGGCCAACTGTGCTTCTTTTAAAATCTTTCGTTGAGAATACAGGTGGCTACCTTTCAGAGATCGTCAATAAAACCTTCAATCTCTATGCCTATGAACCCAAATCAAGTAATTGGTTAGGCGGCTGGACACTACTGTATTGGGGATGGTGGTTATCTTGGTCGCCATTTGTCGGTATGTTTATTGCCCGTATCTCTCGCGGTCGTAGTATTCGTGAATTTGTCATGGGGGTATTATTTGTCCCAGCTGGCTTCACTTTAATGTGGATGACATTCTTCGGTAACACAGCGATTGATTTAATTAAAAATAAAGGCGCAACCTTATTAGCCGAAACTGTTCAGGCAGACGTATCTCTCGCTTTGTTTGAATTCCTTAATTATTTTCCATTCTCTTCGGTTTTATCTTTCTTTGCTATGCTAATGGTCATTGTGTTTTTCGTGACTTCAGCGGATTCAGGAGCAATGGTGGTTGATACTTTAGCTTCAGGCGGCGATTCTAATACCCCTGTTTGGCAACGTATCTTTTGGGCGGGTTTAATGGGTATCGTTGCGATAACAATGTTACTCGCAGGTGGTCTCCAAGCGTTACAAACACTGACAATTGCGAGTGCTCTTCCCTTTGCTGTCGTTTTGCTCGCCTCCATTTATGGCTTGTTCAAAGCCTTAAGAGTCGATGCCTATAAGCGCGATAGCCAACAGTTAGCGACCATTGCACCAACTGCCAGCCGTAACCCTATTCCGTGGCAGCGACGCTTGCGTAACATCGTATATTTCCCTAAACGCGCGCATGTTAAACGCTTTATGGAAGAATCTGTGAAGCCATCAATGGAAATGGTATCTGAAGAACTGGCTAAGCAAGGTACTGTATGCCATATCCATACTGATAAAGATGACCGAATAGGTTTTGAAGTGGATTTAGGCGAAGATATGAACTTTTTATACGAAGTTCGCCTCCGTTACTATATTCAACCGTCATTTGCGTTATCGGGTATGGGGACAGAAAGTGATGATGAAAAGAGCGAGGAGCAACGCTACTATCGCGCTGAAATTCACTTAAAAGAAGGTGGGCAAGATTATGACGTGATGGGCTGGGCAAAAGAGCAGATCATTCACGATATCCTAGACCAATACGAAAAACATATCCATTTCTTACACTTACTGGGTAAGTAGCCCCAAAAAAGAAACATTACCTAAAATGTGTCGATAAGAATTCACAGGCGGCTAAAATTATAGCCGCCTCCGCCTGTGTTTATTCGATTATCTATTAATGCAATAGAATCCTATTTTATGACATTTGAATTTTTGATAATAAAGTACTTACGCTAGCTAAGTCTTCAGGATGAACTTTTAAATATTTTTCACAAGCTAATCTGGCATAGTAAAAGCAAGTTTCTTCACTGACGACTATTTCATCTTCTTTTTCTGGAGGATAACTTATTGCAAAAAAACACCCTCTTTAAAAATCATATCATCTAAAAATCCATCATACTCACAAGCAAAATTAGCACTCTTATTTTCTCCCCTCATGTAAGTTTTATCCCTCAAATAGACAGACATGACCACGTGTCTTTTTCCTAATTGATTCGGCTACGACCCTCGTTAACTTGGTTGGTTAAATCGTCTATCACCACAAAACAGGTTTATGTTTTTCGACGATTTCAGTGTGTTTTCGCATTCAATCTCAACGTTGCTAAAAACGCGCTGAGGCGGTTTTATGATGCCTAACGGGCTGTTTTAGACACTAAGTTCGCCAGTTTAACATAATAGGTCTTATGGAAATTTTAAAATCAAGGTAAACGCAATCTATGCTAAATCATAATATTTAACTTAAGTAATGTATATGGTATTGTGAACTATCTATATTTATCTTTAATGACAAAGGGAATGCTTAAAATGGCGAATATAATTTATCTTACGCTAAAAGTGTAGTGGTTTAATAAATTTGGCCACCTGAACAGAGGTGATATGCTCACCTCAGAACAACACAGGTGCCTTAATGAAAAAACGAAATTTCAGTGCAGAATTCAGACGTGAATCAGCCCAGCTGGTTGTGGATCAGAACTATACAGTTGCAGATGCCGCGAAAGCCATGAATATCGGGCTTTCCACCTTGACGCGGTGGGTAAAGCAATTACGGGACGAACGGGCAGGCAAAACACCGAAAGCATCCCCTATCACGCCGGAACAAATTGAGATACGTGAGCTGAAGAAAAAAATTCAACGTATTGAAATGGAAAACGAAATATTAAAAAAGGCTACCGCGCTCTTGATGTCAGACTCCCTGAACAGGTCTCGGTGATCGGGAAACTCAGAGCGCATTATCCTGTGGCCACTCTTTGCTGCGTGTTCGGAGTTCACCGCAGCAGCTATAGATACCGGGAAAACCGGCCTGACAATCCGGACGGCAGGAGAGCCGTATTACGTAGTCAGGTTCAGGAGCTGCACGGCCTCAGTCATGGCTCAGCAGGTGCAAGAAGTATCGCTGTAATGGCAACACACAGGGGCTTCCGGATGGGACGATGGCTTGCCGGACGGCTAATGAAGGAGATGGGGCTGGTGAGCTGTCAGCAGCCTGTTCACCGGTATAAACGTGGCGGTCATGAACACATTGCTATCCCGAACCACCTTGAGCGACAGTTCGCAGTGACAGAGCCCAATCAGGTATGGTGCGGCGACGTAACGTATATCTGGACCGGTAAACGCTGGGCATACCTGGCCGTTGTACTCGACCTGTTCGCAAGGAAACCCGTGGGCTGGGCAATGTCATTTTCTCCGGACAGCAAACTGACAACCAAAGCGCTGAAAATGGCATGGGAAATACGAAATAAGCCATCCGGGCTCATGTTCCACAGTGATCAGGGTAGCCACTATACAAGCAGGCAGTTCCGACAGTTACTGTGGCGATACCGGATAAAACAAAGTATGAGTAGGCGTGGTAACTGCTGGGATAACAGCCCGATGGAGCGCTTCTTCAGAAGTCTGAAAAATGAGTGGGTGCCGGTGACCGGCTACATCAGCTTCAGTGAAGCAGCCCATGCAATAACGGATTATATCGTCGGGTATTACAGCGAAGTCAGGCCGCATGAATATAACGGTGGATTACCACCAAACGAATCAGAAAACCAATACCGGAAAAACTCTAAAACCGTGGCCAATTTTAGTTGACCACTACAAAGGAAATAAACAAGGTTTAATCTCGAAAGGATGCTCATCGATAGATTCTATCGGAAACAAGTATCAAAAGGGACACGAAAACGAAATTCTTATTAATGAGTTGTCTTCTAATTTATCGATGCATCAAAATGTCAGTTTTCAGCCTATTAGTATTCGTAAGCCAATTGATAAGTCTTCCCCACTACTTTCTCAAGCATTAACATCGAGTGAGATATTAACGTGCGACTTTACTTTTTATAGAACATCAATGAATGGTGGGTTAGAGCTGTATTATAAAATAAAACTGACAGATGCCTCAATTGTTGACCTAAATTGTTTTTATCCTAATTCTGTTACTCACAATCAAGCCCAACCAGAAGAGTCTGTATCGTTTCGATTTAAATCGGTTACCTGGGAGCATGTTATTGCTGGTACTAGTACATACAGTATATGGGAAGAAAGGAGCTTTTAATGTTCTCTAGCCCAGAAGAGACCTTTGAATGGTATGCAAATGAATTAAGAAAAATATCTGAGTTATCTGCAAGGTATTTTCTTGACGACCCCTACTGTAAACAAGGTTACAGAAGTGAAATAAATGAAGTTATAAGGTTGATCCGAGCTGATTTTAATATAGCACTGTATAATAATAATGCTAGGCATCAACGAGTAGATAGCACTCGGGATTGGTTTAGAGAGAACATAGGTTCAACGGGGAATTGGCCCGATATATATAAATACACTGAGGAAATTAAACTTGAATATGAATCAGAAAAATTAGCGTATTCCCAATTAAGAAAGGCAAGTAAAGAACTATATAATGCAACTAGGTCTTATTTTGGTGAAGGCTGGCTTTTTTATGGTGACAAGAGCCTTGATATATTAGGTGGTGCAATTCAAACAGCAGTTGGTATTTTTAGTTATAGAATAGGTAAAACAATTGGAAGTCACGGAATGAAAACGTCCGGTGCGATAAGCATGGCCTATGGTGGAGGTCGTGTATATCAAGGTATTTCTGATATTACGTATGAGTTAACTGATGGTGAAATAAACTTTAGACAAGATCCAGTTAAATTTTTAATAGAACAAGGTACTATAGCATTAGGTGGAGATAGCATCACAGCTAAGAAAATTTATTATGATGTTGATTTTGTAAATAATCTTTATATCGGTTTTGGAGCATTTAAAATTATTGATCCAAAGAAAAGAACTGAAATAAGACAATTACCAACAAAAACTTCTAAAGGATTAAGAAAATTAGGTTTTTTTGAACGCTATTTTCCAGATAACGTCGGGTTTAGAATAGAAAGATGGACTAGTGAAAATTATAAAAGAAAATTAGCTATAGGAAATAAGCCAATGTTATTATATTCATTAACAGCATCAGCAATAAAATTGAAATTGATTCTTGAATTACATAGTGACGAAAATTAGTATTTTATAATTTTTTTATTTTCATTAGTGAATTAAAAGTTTAAATTTTATGGATAGATAAAATAAAAAAGGTATTTTACTATTTACTGAGTCTATAAATAAAACCATTAATACAGGGATTAAATATGCGATTGTTAAAGGTATTAGTGATAGAATTAATGGTGCCCCCATAAAAAAAACAAGAGTTAAATAGTTAATAATATAAATCAAATACAATATTTTGGGAATCTTTTTACTTGATACTGATTCTTCAAACCATGAATCAAAATCATCCCCTTTTCCAATGGATGAATGAATTGAACTAAGTTTGATAAAGTCATTTTTATTTAACTTATCTATATTTCTTATTTTCACTATGACCTCTGATACTAATATATAGCTTTTTATCTTAATTGGTGTAAATAGTCTTGTTTTTCATTTTGATGGTGGTGATTTATAATAATCACCATCAAGGTTATAATACTTAATTATATGAAATCACTTGAATTAATTCATACGGTTTACCTTGTCTTATCGCAAGGTTATCATCGAAATTGAATCCTTCAGCACAAAATAACGATTGTATACTGTCAATAATGACATTGTTATAATTGATAATAGAAGGTTCTTCCCCATCAATAAAATATTTAAGAGTAATATCTATTTTTTCATCGTTTTTGATAGCATCAAAGATAAATTTGGTTGAGTGACCCAAATCTTTATCAATCGTCAATCGTAGAATTGGAGTGCCATTTTCATCTTTTTCTCTAGAATAACTAATTGAATTAATTAGGATCGCATCATTTTTTGAATTTGAAAGGTCTTTCGTGATTAACCCCTGTTCAGATCCAATTATTCTCATGATTATTTGGTGTTTCATGCGATTTCCTTATGTAGCATTTGGCTTTAGTAAGCCATTTTTTTTCACATAAAGCAATAAAAACATAACGAGTTCCGCACTGACTTTACCATTACTAAACCCAAATGCTGTTTTCTCCATAGAAGGATCATAAGCACCAATCCCAACTGCAAACTTCTCGGCTTGTGATTTAGAATTTAATTTATTAATTTCCTCAACCAATTTGTTAGTCGCAGAGGCATGCAACTGATCTTTTTCTATGATGGGGGGTTAATTTTGAGATATTAAGCCTAATTTAATATCATGGTCTGAAAGCGTAATGATCTTACCTTTTGATAGTAAGTTAGCCGACTATGTTTATTCAATTGTCTATTAATGCAATAGAATCCTATTTTATGACATTTGCATTTTTGATAATAAAGTACTTACGCTAGCTAAGTCTTCCGAATGAACTTTTAAATATTTTTCACAAGCTAATCTGGCGTAGTAGAAGAAAGTTTTATCCCTCAAATAGACAGACATGACCACGTGTCTTTTTCCTAATTGATTCGGCTACGACCCTCGTTGACTCGGTTGGTTAAATCGTTAATCACCACAAAACAGGTTTATGTTTTTCGACGATTTCAGTGTGTTTTCGCATTCAATCTCAACGTTGCTAAAAACGCGCTGAGGCGGTTTTATGATGTCTAACGGGCTGTTTTATTCTCTAAACTTGCTCGTTTAGCATAATGGGTCTTATGGTAATCAATAAACACAAAGTTAAATGTATTCATTTAATTCTCTTTCATTTATGATTTAAGTTTAACTTAAGGATAAGGTGGGGGATTGTATGCAGTGTGGGGATTTAGAGTGGTTTTACTGCAAAAACGGTGAAATCATGGATGCTAATGAAGCTATGGAAAAAAGGTTGGCTATTTATCGTCGAATTTTGAAAAACCTTAAAAGCGCACATAATCGCTCCAATGAATGTTTACCCCTAACGGGTTAGATGAATCAATTTATTATCGGTGTGATGGTGATGAACCTTCGGTTAAAACGGCACTCAGTAATCCCTGGGTAAAAGGAACAGAGGATTTTGGCGTAACATCAGTAAAAGGTGTTAAACGAACAATAGATACAGCAGCAGAACTTGGTGTAATCCCTCCGACTCTACGAGGGATGGATTTTATTCTAAAATCTCGGGTATCTCGAAATCCTCGTGTCATGCAAGAAAATGTTGAGGTTATCTATTTACTGCGGTTTGTTTATGACCCCTATGAAAACTTTTCTTAGGTGAATTTTGATTATGTTAAACAATAAAATTACAATAGTCACAGTATTCCTACTCTTATGCAATCCCGTATTGTCTTATTCTGAACCTGCGATTAAATGTATTCCTGAAGAGAATAATTTTCTTGCGTGTGAGGCTTTAGCAAAACAAGGGGATGATGAGGCTTTATTAATCGTCGGGCGTTTTTATGAAACGGGTACTGGTGTCGCAAAAAATCTCGAAAAGGCAGAGGAAATTTATCAGAGACTGTCAGATAAGAATGATGCAAACGGGATGAATCGTTTAGCAATGCTAACAGAAGACCAAGGGAGAAAAGATGAGGCCATTTTACTTTATCAAAAAGCCGCTGAACTTGGGTCATCCTCCGCAGACTACAATTTAGGTATATTATATAAATACGAAAATAACTACATCAAAGCTAAAGAAATGTTTGAAATAGCAATTAAAAAGCATAAATCAAGCAGCGCTATGATGAGTTTAGGTGATTTATATAGAGATGGTCGAGGAGGAGAGAAAAACACTAAGTTGGCTGAAAAATGGTATAAAG
Source organism: Providencia sp. PROV109 (assembly GCF_033681625.1). Taxonomy (NCBI): domain Bacteria; kingdom Pseudomonadati; phylum Pseudomonadota; class Gammaproteobacteria; order Enterobacterales; family Morganellaceae; genus Providencia; species Providencia sp. PROV109. Next base: position 929,799 of record NZ_CP096320.1, on the reverse strand, counting down.
AATCGATTAAATTCGGTAATGATTTTGCGATTACTCGATTAGGTTATTTGTACGGTGATTTAGAAAATTATGATGAGGCAATAAAATGCTATGAAATAGGCATTGCAAACGGAGATCCCGCGGCAATGAATTCAATGGGGTTGCTTTATCAGCATGGCTTTGGTGTTCAAGTCGATATCAATAAAGCAGTAAAGCTCTATCAAGATGCTTCAAATAAAGAAGGGCTTGGCGGGTTAATTAATTTGGGCTTAATGTATGAGGAGGGACTAGGTGTTCCTCAAAGTTATGAGAAGGCGATCAACTTATACAAGAGAGCTTATCAACTAGGTTACACCGATATTCAATCACGGATTGACTACTTAGATAAAAAAATGCATAAAAAAAGTAATTAATACATAGTGTTAACATAAAGGAGCTTAAGCGATCAAACGCTGTAATAGCAAAATTGTAATGTCCGCTCTGGGCTAAGTTAAGGTGTCCGTCACGTAAGCTAACTATTAAGGGGGGCACATGACTGCTTATAGAGCGGAATTTTTTACATTGGAAGATGTGAAACGGCTAAATGTGATTCAAGATGTGATAGACCAACGCCTGCCGACCAAAATGGCTGCATAACGATTAAGTATATCCGCACGCCAGTGCCAGCAACAATGCCACAATGCGAAATATGACGAAAACAAATTGGTATTCAAAATAATTCGAGCTCTAGCACGGCGGCAATTGAGGATAGTTTAGTATCACGACCTGAAAGCGCTATGACCTTGTCTGTGGATTTAAGGTTGGCCGACTGCAAGTCAATATCACGGGCCGCATTTAACGTAATATTACCATTTGCGATGAGTTTAAAACGCAACTTGAGCCTCGCATTATTGCCGTTGTTGCTGATTGTGATATAGAAACCGACTGCTCTGTTATTTAAATCATGTGGGAAGGACTGGTAATTTAGCTTTGAAGTCGATTTAGGCGACGATATGAACTTTTTCTATGAATTTCTCCTCCGTTACTATATTCAACCAGCCTTTGCTTTAGCAGGTATGGGGACAGAAAGTGATGATGAAAAGAGCGAGGTGCAACGCTACTATCGTGCTGAGATTCACTTAAAAGAAGGTCGGCAAGACTACGGCTGGGCAAAAGAGCAGATCATTCACGATATCCTAGACCAATATGAAAAACATATTCATTTCTTGCACTTACTGGGTAAGTAGTCCCAAAAAAGAAACATTACCTAAAATGTGTCGATAAGAATTCACAGGCGGCTAAAATTATAGCCGCCTGTGTTTATTCAATTGTCTATTAATGCAATAGAATCCTATTTTATGACATTTGCATTTTTGATAATAAATTACTTACGCTAGCTAAGTCTGGTAAGATTTTAGCGATCGTATCTTCACATAATATTTCTTGAGTATTACCCTCTCCTTGTAAATACCATTTCATTCCAATCTCTGAGGTTGATATTGTTTTTATAGACGAATTTCGACTAAAGTAATTAATAGTAAAATCAGTTAATCGTTTTGCTAAATATCTACCACTCACAAGAAGAAGTTGATTTTCGGGGTCTGCTCCCCATTATAGGTTCCACACCGGAACCCATCATGGATACAAGGAGTTAAAATTCATTAAAAACAATATATTAGACTTATTTTTAACTAGTTAAGTTCACTGTACCACTACACTCTCCATATAATATTTAGGATATTTAAATTAACGCCACAATGAATGAATAACTATTAAATTTTACGCTAATTCGTTTCTTGATTAACTATAGAATTATTTTGTGGACCTGACCAAGTTAGTTGATCTTTTAACTCATCAGGTACTAAAATAAATAACATTTTAATATATTCTATATTTTTTGAGTAAAGCACACTGATTTTCGGAGTGCAATTTTCATAATAGTATTTAGCTTGGTAGTTTAAAAATGATATATCACTACTAGTGAACTCATTCGTTAGAATTTTATTTGGTAAGTTATGTATTAGCTCAGATTCATAATAACATGATAAATCCTTAGATTTTATTTTTTTATCCTGAGATTGAATATTTCTTATGTATGGAAGGATCCAAAATAACATGTCTACATATATTTCATTTTTTGTCATGATATTACCCTATTAGTTTCTAGATGGTAATGGTTTTGCTCCAGCAGGAGCAGATTCAACTACAGTCCATCTACCATTTTCAATCAATTTATTAATATACTGCGAGTCACCTGTTTTAACATATATTTCTTTAGCTGCTACCATTCTATGATTGCCTTCTGATATATAATGAATACCTTTTTTATCGACGTATCCAGCAATAATACCTTCTGGTGCAGTGAATCTATAGTTATTGCTGAGCATATCTATTTTCATTTGATCTATTTGACTAGGATTTTTAAGGCCCGTTTGTGTACTTTTTATCATTAATGTTATTTCATCAGAGCCTAGTTTTGACACTGTAAATACACTCTTTTGTATAAGTTGTTTTCCTATCCAACCTAATGAAATAACTGAGGCTTGTATTTCAGGATCTGATATTAATACTGCTGCTTTTGTCCAACCCGGTGTTTTTGCGTTTATTTTATTTAAGTCTTGTAAGTTCCAATACATTAAGTATTGTTTTGCTAGGTCATTTTGCATGACATCAAAACCTAGATAACTAGCCCAGTAAGGCCTTTTAGCTAAATCAAATGCATTTGATATTCTCGTTTTAGTGATATCTTGTGTAACTAATGGGTTATTAGTTATTTCTAAATCTAAATTGCCACTGTTTATTAAGCTGAACATAGCATATTTTTTTATTTGTGTAGCTTCGCAGTTTGTATTACCAGCACACTTTTGCATTTCATTATCAAAATCCATTGCAAGTTCATGAAGTAAGTGATTAAACCTGAAGGTACTTTCTCCCGAGTCCGCACCACTGTAGACCCCTCCTGCGTTACCAGTGAATATTGCACCCGCAAATCCCCCTAACACGCGGGATAATTGAGCGTATTTCTCAGAATCTTTTTGCCATTCTTTTTCATTAATTAAATTGTTGTTTAGTGTGACCCCTGCTAACTGAACAGCAAGACTACCCACTATAGCTCCTTTTGCATTTCCGCCTGCAATTTCAGCGCTAATCCCTGAAACAACTGAGTGACTTAATAATTTGCCTGTATGCCCTAAAATTTCTCCGTTATCACCGATTAACTTTGCACCTTCCGCATTCACCTGATTGCCAATATTACTGAGTAAGGCACTCTTAAAGTTATCGGTAAAACTGCCACCTTGGATTGTAGTATTCACGGTTGAACTAATCACAGATTGCGCGGCAACACGCTGAGCAACCTTATTCCAATCCCCATTACTTAATAAAGGTAACTTAGCATTCCCCGGATTCCCTTTTGTCCATCCCATTTTGACATCTAAACCATTAAGCGCCCCGGAGATCACCATTTGAGCAACAATAGATTTAACTGTTTCGCTTTTACCTAGTGAATTAAGCGCTTTCGATAGGTTTCCTTGGTTTTCAGCCAGTGCGATCGCTGCTTGTGTTGAAAGAGCTGTCATACCAGAGTAAGCCGCGCCTGATATCACTGCAGCACTCGTACCACTGCTACCGGATGCTGCCCAAGCCGCAAATTTAGTTGCTGTACCTGACGTCATCGCTGCAACGGTTATCATAATCAACGCAGCAGCAACCGGGTTTAAACTCTGGCTTTTATAATCCCAACTGTCATAGGCGTCTTTAACTAAGTTCCACTGAACATCTTCACGGTCTTTTAAGCCTGCAAGCCACTGTGTACCTTCTGTTTTACCAAGAGCCTCTAAGGCATTTTCTAAGCTCTGACCATTTTTCGATTTAACATCCGCAGTGATCCCTTTATTCGCATCAACTGTTAGTTTTCCACCAATATGCAATGCAGGTAAAACCCATTTATCTGAGGTATAGCCTTTATTACGTTGGGTGATATAAAAACCATTAGAATTTGTAATCACCTGTTCAAATTGCGAGTTTTTGACCGCTTTAAAATTGACCTTGCCCGTTTGGCTGGTGATTTTGGCATTCTTGCCCGCATTAATTTTGGTCGCTTCTAATGTGACATCATCCTTGGCATACAGATTAATATCGCCACCAGCAGTAAACTCAGTGACTTTATTGGTTTTATCACTGCGTGTTTTTCTCACTTCCTTTTTCGTAATACAAAGCGTCCATCTATTGCATTTCTTTTTATACTCTTCGAAGTAACTGCTTTCTTCCATGGCTTGGGCGTAGAGATAGCCGCCTTTTGCTGCAATATCCATCGCGCCTTTGGCAACGAGACGTGAGGCTTGGAAAAGAATGCTCCCCTCTGACAAAATGGTCAGGGTTTTACCACTGTTAATTTCAGTGCCAATTTGGCGATATAACTCTTCAAATTTTTTCCCTGACTGTTTTCGATAGTTCGTTTTAACTGACTCTAAGCGTACATTTCCCCCACTTGAGAGTGTGATGTCACTTAGGGATTTGATTGTGCTACCTTGTGCAGTGAGTGCGCCATTGGAGGCCAGAGTGACGCCTTTATCTCCGGAAAGTGTCGAGGTCACATAACGCACATCTTGGTTATCTTCACTGGGGTTGGGAATGGCAGAGTAAGCGGTAGCCGTTAATTTAATATCACGACCTGAAAGCGCTATGACCTTGTCTGTGGATTGAAGGTTAGCCGACTGCAAGTCAATATCACGAGCGGCATTTAACGTGATATTGCCATTCGCGATGAGCTGAGAACGCAACTCTGGATAGCGATTGGTTTTAAATACATTATCGACATCTTTTATGGCTTTTGAGCCTAATAAAATATCTTGGCCTGCATTGAACGTCAGTAATTTGCCACTGTTGAAAGCAATGCCACGCGCTTCAATATTTTTGCCTGCGGTGAGGTTTATTTCCCCTGAACTTGTCCAATTTCCTATTTTTGTGAGTAACACATTGATATTGGCGACAGGCTCTGATGCCGCGAGTTTCATTAAATCGGATTCATCGCGATGAATAACAATATTGTCATTGGCACTGAGGGTAAGTTTATTCGTTTTGGCTAACTGCGCATTATCAAAAGTGATATTTTTACCGGCTTGGATATGTAACGAGTTTGCGGCGTTGATAACCGGGGGCGATAATACATTGTCTTTAAAGGCAGAAACGGGGTTTAAACTGTATTGAAGATCGCCATTTTTCGCAATTAAGGTGCTGTCTTTAGCCGTTAAATTAACCTGTTTAAGGTTAAGGTCGTTATTGGCAATTAGGCTTTGTGATTGTTTTGCAACGAGCTGTGCATGATTAATATTAATGTTTTGACCTGCAATGATAGACAGATCATTTTCAGACTGTAAGTTGGTGGAAATATTTATATTATTAGAATTTAAAATAATATTTTTTGCTGACATTAAATAAGCGGGGGAATCGATGTGATTTATTTTTGAGATCAGTGATGAGGTAATAGGTAGTTTGTTCTCACTGCTGATCGAATGTTTAAAATCGAGGATGAGATTCGCACCTGAATGTAACCCTTTCTTTGTTTTTACATTATCAATCAATTCCAAAATGAACACATCACCTTGTATTTTATAATGCGTTTCTAAAATTAATTCTTTGATATTTCTAATATTAACTATTCCACTTCCACTGTTCGAAGGATCGATGACATAATTTTTATAGGTGTATTTTTTCCAGCCAATATTTTGACTGTTATCTAAAGTATTACCGGTTAAAATTAAATTTTTCTTAGCAGAAATGATACCGTTATCATTAGTGATTTGATTACCATTAAGATAAGCATTTCCACCGCTAACTATTTCTCCGAGCCGAACTGAATCATCAGAGTAAATACTTTGACCTGTATTGACTAAAACACCCTCTTTATAAAATGCATTTGAAAAATCAGCTACACCGAACCACTTATTAGGAAGAGGGTTAACCAACTTTGCATTCATGACCACATCATAATTCCCGCCTCCTTCTCTAACTCGGTCTATTAATAAGTTCTTACTTGTGGAGGTCGGTTGTATCGTATTTTCCTTGTAGTGGGTATTTAACGACATGTTGGTCAATTGCTTCGTACGAACCACCAAATCCCCTGCATTGGTCTTTATCGTCCCCGATTTATTCTCAATCAGCGTACTCAAATCCCCCTTGGCATTTTTTTGCATCCACAAATTATCTTGTGCCTGAATAAGTGCACTATTGCCCGTATTGCTTATTGAATCGGCAAAGACACGCATATCCTTGCCTGCGGTAACTTTGCCGTTATTGGCGAGGGTGTTGGTGGCTAATGTGATGTCTTTGGTGGCATTCACGTTGGCATTGGCGTTAATCTGCAGGTTTTTGGTGCTGACATTGATGTCTTTTTTCCCTTGAATATTGCCGGCAAGGGTAATTTTGCCATCGACAGTTAACGTCAGGTCATGTTGGTTGGCTTGCACATTACTGAGGTTAATCCCCACCCCTGATTCCGTACTCACCAATTTCACTTGATTGGCATACATCCCACCCAGTGCTTTGGTATCTACGGAAATACTGGGTTTTGCCCCTTCACCCGCAATCGGTGTTACGGTGCCTTTTTGAAAATCAACACGGTTGGTGCCTTGCATCAGGGTCAGGTTCTTGGCTTTGATTTGCCCATTCAATTCGGTGGCACGGCTGATAATATCGGCATAAGTTTGCGCTTCGGCATTCATGCCATTGGCGCCGATAACCACACTGCCTTTTTTCACCTCAACCGCAGACAAAACCCCCTTGTTATCCAGAATAGGTTTTCCCGTGGTTAAGGTAATCGCAGGGGTATTCACAAAGCTACAGCCATTGCAGGTAATGCCATTCGGGTTAGCAATTAAGACATTCGCCCCTTTGCCTGCTACTTCCAACTTACCTTGTAATTCTGAGCGGCTACTGCCGGTAACTTCGTTGATAATCAGATTAGCGGCATTTCCCTTTAAATTCGTATTGGCTTTGATTTGCCCTGCAATTTGGGAATTCACATTAGTGGTGGCGTTATTGAGTACCGCACCTTGTTTATCGACATTAAATTGTTGGAATTTATTGTGGGATATTCCTGCCCCATTCGGCGTGGCGATATTAATAATCGGGACGTTATTTTGTTGGCTGATTTGGGTGTTTTTATCTGCCGCCGTCATGGCTGCTCCCCAAGCGGGATGTAAGGGGTAGACTGCGGTTAAGAAAATAATGGTGTAACTTAATATCCGCTTAGAGCGAGAAGGTAATTGTTCATTTAGCATAAATAATCCTTTAAAAACGTAAAGCTACAGAGAGAATGAGACCGACCAATAAGCCGACCAATTGTCTGGTTTAAGTTGTGAGGGATAATGCAAAGGTTTACTGAGTAGAAACTGAGAATAAATTAGGCTATTGCCTGTAAAAGAGAGGCCAACGGCTCCGCCGGCTAAAGTGTCATGTTCAACGTGGTATTTATCTGAGGCAATAAACCCGTAATCTAGCGCTCCGATAAAACGCAGTTGCCCAATTGCCGTATTAGCGATGCCTTTATTGATTTCATTACGCCAATAGCCACCTCGGTTACCACTCAAAGACTGCTCATGGTAGCCACGGACAGAATACTGGCCTCCAATACTTATGCGTTCAATGCCGTATAAATTATCGGGCGAATATTGACCGTAAAATGAGGTTAAATAAGTCAAACCATTAGCGAAAAAATACTGATAACTGATGCTTAGACTGAATTTGCGGTAATGGCTGCGCGGTGAGTCTTTCGCGAGGGTGTCCGGTGAGGCGCCAAAGGCGGATATTCCCCATTCAGCAGCAGGGTTTAACGTGAAGTAGCCTTGTCCGAGGGTAGTGCTGTACTGCGGGGTAAACGAGAGTGAGGTTAAGGTTGGGCTGCTGATACTCAGGGTTTGGGAAGCTAGCTGAGTGCGGGCATTTTTATGTTTCAAACTGCCTTGTAAGGTTAGACGCTGTTTTCCATCGCGATAAATTAAGCGGCTGATATCAAATTGTTGGTTGGTATTTTTGCCTTCATAACGGTATTGCTGATCCAATGTATAAAACGGCTGTAATGTATTATTACGATATAATTGGTAACGGTATGACCAATAACCATAAGGCACATTCACATTCGCAACGATATAACGATTATGATGGGATGTACTTCCATCCATATCGGTATTGGCCGAGACTGACCACTGCTCACCAAACCCTAATGGGGAATCTACCGTCAAACCGCCGGTAATCAGCTGTTTTCCTGTTGCTTTCATCCCTGAATTATCGAAGTTCAATTGGCCCGTGATAGGCCACTTTTTCCCTTGCTGGTGAATAATAATCCGAGAGTAGCCACTTTGGCTTCCTGGCTGGATATCGATAGTGTACTTAGCGGACGATAACCGGTTGAGTTGCTCCAACCCCTGTTCAATATGCCGTAGGTTTAATATTTTTCCTTGTTGATGAGGGAATATTTGATGAGCTAAACGCTTAGGGGAGTTTTCAATCTCGATAGTTTCAATCTTTCCTTCAATCATTTGTATGGCGAGATGATGTGACGATAAATCTTGCTCAGGAATGATGGCTTGAGAGGTAATAAACCCCTGTTCTATATAGTAATTAGTCACATGCTTAGTGAGCTCATGTATTTCACCTAGCGTGAGGCAGCGTTTTAAGTAAGGTGAGGTTAACTGAGTCTGAGTTTTACTGGTGAGTTGTGTGGCACCGACAAATTGGATCTTATCGACCGGGAAACAAATTTCATCTTGACCGTGTTTGGAAAAAGTATCATCAACAGTGATTACATTGTGTTTTTCCAATAGATTACGTTGGGTTAACTCCGATTCTAACCGTTGTTTCTGTTCAAATTGAATACTTTCATTCGTGGAAGGGAATAATTGATTTTCCGTGTAGCCATAAGGCGAAATCATAAACAACGATAAGTATAATAAACGCCATATAATTTGATATTTTGTCATGTTATCTAAATTTTCGTTACGAACAGTAAATTTACCGTAATGTAACTTATTCTCATTAACTGTTTTTAGATAAAAAAATCCACCATGACTAAAAATTAATACTTTCATTCTTAATATGATTTTTTTTCCGCCATTTTATTATATTAATCTAACCAAACCGCAATTAATAATAAAATTTAATGCCATATACTGAAAATCAATCATTTGATTTTATTAGGAATGATTTTTCTGAAGAGTTTGTCACAAGTAACCTATAGGTAATTTCACAATTACAAATAAGATATGACAGTGAGGGATTGGCTACTCAACTAAAAGTATAAATGAAGTTGAACTTCAGCGAATCTAAACGGAAAAGTGAATTATTTAAGTAATAACTATGTTCTAAATAATTCGAATTATAAGAAGGCGACAATTGAAGAAAGTCCGATGAAAACACACCAATATGTGACCCAGTAGCCAGCGCCAGCAACAATGTCACAATGCGAAATATGACGAAGACAAATTAATTTTCTAAATAGTTCGAACTCTAGCAAGGCGGCAATTGAGGATAGTTTGGGGAGCATACATCAGTATGTGACCCAAATAGCCGAAAGAAGCCAACACAGCTAGAGCTCGAAATATGACGAAAATTTAGGCGCTCTTTCTCTTATCAGCAGCGATATTACTATAATCTGGGCTCTCTAAAGCAATTAACTCATCCAACAACGCGGTTAATTGCTGCATTTTCTCTGGCGAAAAAGCCAGCTCGATTTTTTGATAACCTTCTTCCACTTCCTGCCGTGCTTTGTCATACAGTTCTTGCCCTGCTGGTGTCAAAGAGACATATAATTTGCGCTGATCATTCAACGGTTTTAAGCGGAAAATTAAACCTTCGCGCTCCATACGGGTTAGGATCCCCGTTAAACTTGGGCGCAGAATACAGGTTTGGACTGATAATTCATGAAAATCAATTGAACGCTTATCAGCTAAAACGCGAATGATACGCCATTGCTGTTCAGTCAAATTATACGACTTTAATATCGGCCGGAAAAAACCCATAGCGGTTTCCCTTGCCTGCAATAATGCAATTGTCAATGATTCATGCATAAGCTTAAAACTCACCACTTAATTAACGTTATTTAGCCTAATTTAGGTATTTTATGGCGGCTGCCACAGTGCTTTATTGGCACAATGCTTTAGTGAAACCTTTGGTTATCACCATGAATTTCTACATCGCCAATTTGCCTTATTCAAGAGTAGCACGGTCAAATAACAATCTCAAAGAAAAACCCTAAAATATTAATGAGTAAATAATTTAAAATCCAACTTTAAAGTTAATTTTTTGTAAATCAAAAAAAATTGAAAAAATAATAAATTCATTTATAACAGCACCTTACAAAAAGACAACTCAATTATGTTAATGAGATCACAATTAAAATTAACATTTCCATAAACCTATTGCTAATTTAAAAATTATACTTTATTAATATATTAATAATTACTCGAAAGTTGAATTCTTTTCATTAAGGAGTTGTCAATGAAAGGCACTGTATTTGCCGTTGCCCTCAATCATCAAAGCCAGCTTAGCCACTGGCTTGAGGCATTCCAGCAAGCCCCTTATAAGACCCCACCAAAAACCCCTGTGTGGTTTATTAAGCCGCGTAATACGCGTATCAATTCAGGCGAGCAAATTTTGCACCCTGTAGGTGAAGAAGTGCAAAGTGGCGCTACGCTTGCTTTGGTGATCGGTAAAAATGCACGCAAAGTCAGTAAAGAGGATGCTCATCAATTTATTGCTGGGTTTGCGCTGGCAAATGAAGTGAGCTTGCCAGAAGACACCTTCTATCGCCCTGCAATTAAAGCAAAATGCCGTGATACTTTCTGCCCAATCGGTGAAATGGTGGCTACTTCGCTAAATACTCCTGTCGATATCATCACCCTAGTGAATGGCAAAGAAGTGGATCGCTGGTCAACAAAAGATCTGATCCGCGATGCTAGCGAGTTAGTGGCTGCATTAAGTGACTTCGCCACCTTAAAGCAAGGGGATGTGATCCTGCTCGGAACGCCACAGCAACGTGTCACCATCAAACCCGGTGATGACGTGGTTATCCAAGCGGAAGGCTTTCCTAGCCTGAAAAATACCGTTGTGGCAGCAGGAGGAAAATAATGTCTACGATAACAAAACGCGCCAAAATCCTTTTTAAAGGCACTGAATATTCCGTCACTGTTGGTGATAACGAAGCCATGACATTACCTAATGGGGATGTGATCGCGGGTGATTCTCCTGATGTTGAATGGTTACCCCCTGCTCAAGGGACGTTATTTGCCCTTGGTTTGAACTATGCAGACCATGCTGCCGAATTAGAATTTAAGCCACCTGAAGAACCTTTAATTTTCTTAAAAGCAGAAAGCAGCTTAACGGGCCACCGCCAAGTTTCTGTTCGTCCTGATAATGTTGAATATATGCATTATGAGTCTGAGTTAGTGGTGGTGATTGGAAAAACGGCTCACAAGGTCTCAAGAGAAGATGCCATGGATTATGTCGCAGGTTATACCGTGTGTAATGACTATGCGATCCGTGACTATTTAGAGAACTATTATCGCCCAAATTTACGTGTTAAGAGCCGCGATACCTTAACGCCGATCGGCCCTTGGATTGTCGATAAAGACGCCATTAAAGATCCCCATAACTTGGCTTTATACACCTATGTTAATGGTGAATTACGTCAAAAAGGCACCACTGCCGATCTAATTTTCGATATTCCATTTTTAATTGCTTACCTCAGTGACTTTATGACACTGCAACCGGGAGACATGATTGCGACAGGGACACCAAAAGGGTTGTCTGATGTCGTGCCGGGTGACGAAGTCATTGTTGAAGTTGAAGGTGTTGGCAAACTGGTCAACACCATTATCAGCGAAAAAGACTATGAGGAACGTGTGTAATGACTAAGATTAATCATTGGATCAACGGTAAAAACGTTGCTAGCAAAGACTATTTTGAAACCACCAACCCTGCAACGGGTGAAGTACTCGCTGAAGTCGCAGCGGGTGGACAAGACGAAATCAACCAAGCCGTTGCCGCAGCGAAAGACGCATTTCCGAAATGGGCCAATACCCCGATGAAAGAGCGCGCTCGCTTAATGCGTCGCCTTGGTGAATTGATCGACGAAAATGTCCCGCAAATTGCAGAAATGGAAACCAAAGACACTGGTTTGCCTATTCACCAAACTAAAAACGTGTTGATCCCACGCGCTTCACACAACTTTGAATTCTTTGCTGAAATTTGCCAGCAAATGAATGGCCGTACTTACCCTGTTGATGACAAGATGATGAACTACACCTTGGTTCAACCTGTGGGTGTCTGTGCGCTGATTTCCCCATGGAACGTGCCATTTATGACCGCAACATGGAAAACCGCCCCTTGTTTAGCACTGGGTAATACTGCGGTTCTGAAAATGTCTGAGTTATCACCATTATCAGCGAATCGCCTTGGTGAACTGGCTCTGGAAGCCGGTATTCCAGCAGGCGTTTTGAACGTGGTTCAAGGCTACGGTAGCACTGCGGGAGATGCTTTAGTCAAACACCATGATGTCCGTGCGGTTTCCTTTACTGGGGGCACGGCTACTGGCCGCACTATTATGCAAAATGCAGGCTTGAAAAAGTATTCCATGGAATTAGGGGGTAAATCACCGGTACTGGTCTTTGAAGACGCGGATATTGAGCGTGCACTAGACGCTGCCCTGTTTACGATTTTCTCCATTAATGGCGAACGCTGTACGGCTGGCTCACGTATTTTCATCCAAGAAAGTATCTATCCTGAGTTTGTTAAACGCTTTGCGGAACGTGCAAACCGCTTGATCGTCGGTGACCCGAACGATCCGAAAACCCAAGTGGGTGCATTGATCAGCCAGCAGCACTGGAACAAGGTTTCGGGTTATATTCGTTTAGGTATGGAAGAAGGCGCAACCTTGTTAGCGGGTGGCCCAGACAAACCGACTGACCTACCTGACCACCTCAAAGGCGGTAATTTCTTACGTCCTACCGTACTGGCTGATGTCGATAACCGCATGCGTGTCGCCCAAGAAGAGATCTTTGGGCCTGTGGCTTGTTTAATTCCGTTTAAATCTGAAGAAGACGGTTTACGCATGGCAAATGATATTGAGTACGGCCTTGCTTCGTATATTTGGACGCAAGATGTCAGCAAGATTTTACGTTTATCACGCAGTATTGAAGCTGGAATGGTGTTTGTTAACACCCAAAACGTGCGTGACCTGCGCCAACCATTCGGTGGTGTCAAAGCCTCCGGTGTAGGTCGTGAAGGTGGCGAGTACAGCTTCGAAGTGTTCGCAGAAATGAAGAACGTGTGTATCTCCTACGGAGACCACAACATCCCTCGCTGGGGTGTGTGATTCATAAATTTATTTTATTTATCAATTAGATACCCATGAAAATTTGAACTGTAAATGATTCATGATAAATAATAGCTACAACAAATTATGGGTAAACTCGTTCCTTACCCTAAATAGTTTGAGTTGTAGCTAGGCGGCAAGCGAAATCATCCCTATGAGCATACATGAGTATGTGATTAGGGTGGTTTTGTGCGGCCAACACCGCTACAGCTCAAAATATAACGGGTAAGAGAGGATGAAATGGGTAAGTTGGCACTCGCCGCAAAAATAACACACGTCCCATCCATGTACCTATCAGAACTACCAGGTAAAAACTTTGGATGCCGCCAAGCCGCTATCGATGGGCATAAAGAAATCAGCCGCCGCTGCCGTGAATTAGGCGTTGATACCATCATCGTTTTTGATACGCACTGGTTAGTCAACAGCGCCTATCACATTAACTGTGCTGACCACTTTAAAGGTATTTACACCAGTAATGAACTTCCACATTTTATTCGCGATATGGAATATGAATACGATGGGAACTCGGTATTAGGCCAAATGATTGGTGAGGAAGCGCGTAAGTTAGGTGTTCGTGCTCAAGCTCATGAAATCCCAAGCTTAACCCTTGAGTATGCGACATTAGTTCCTATGCGCTATATGAATAGTGACCGTCACTTTAAAGTTATCTCAATCTCAGCATTCTGTACTTCTCATAGTTTTGAAGACAGCCGCAAATTAGGTGAAGCCGTACTAACCGCGATTGAAAAATACAATGGCACCGTCGCTGTATTAGCGAGTGGCTCATTATCACACCGCTTTATTGATGACCAAAAAGCCGAAGATGGCATGAACAGCTACACGCGTGAATTTGATGAGCAAATGGATAAACGTGTCGTCAAACTTTGGCGTGAAGGTCGTTTTGAAGAATTCTGCAAAATGTTGCCTGAATACGCAGATTACTGCTATGGCGAAGGCCATATGCACGACACCGTGATGCTGTTAGGTATGTTAGGTTGGGATAAATACGCTGAGAAAGTGGAAGTCTTAACTGACTTGTTTGCAAGCTCAGGCACAGGGCAAATCAATGCCGTGTTCCCACTACCAAGCTATATTACTGATAAACAAGCTGTCACCGCATAAGGAATTGTTATGCCTCATTTTTATGCAGAATGTACAGAAAATATTCGTGATGAAGCTCAACTACCTGAGCTCTTCGCCAAAGTGAATGAAGCCCTCGCGGGAACCGGTATCTTCCCATTAGGTGGCATTCGTAGTCGTGCTATTTGGCTGGATACTTGGCAAATGGCCGATGGCAAGCACGATTATGCTTTTGTCCATATGACGTTGAAGATCGGTGCTGGGCGCTCTCTTGAAGATAGGCAAAAAACGGGGGAAATGATTTTCGACCTGATCAAAACCCACTTTGCCGATTTAATGGCAAAACGTTACCTCGCGCTGTCTTTTACCATGGAAGAGCTTGATCCTGTTTTAAATTATAAACAGAACAATGTTCATGCCTTGTTTAAGGGCTAAGAGTTTAAAGCTTTATTCTTCGTTTTATTGAGAGGGCAAGATGGTTAAAAATTTCGATAAACACATACCGCACTACTTGATTCCATTACTGGGGTCATTAGTGGCATTCGGTCCATTGTCTATCGATATGTACCTCCCAGCCCTCCCTCAAATGGGAATTGCATTACAGGCCACTCAAGGGCAAATGCAGTACACCCTTGGGGCTTTTTTTGCTGGTTTCTGCGTGGGAATGCTGTTTTATGGCCCATTAAGTGACCTTCTTGGCCGGCGGAAAATGTTGTTAAGTGGCCTTGCCATTTTCACTATTGCCAGTTTGTTATGCGCACAAGCCACCAACGCAAATACCTTGATTGTATTCCGAGCGCTGCAAGCTTTTGGTAGTGGAGCGGCCATTGTTATGGCTAGGGCGATTGCAAGGGATGTTTACCCTGCTCATGAACTACCTAAAGTGCTGTCATTAATGACACTAGTGACCATGATAGCGCCATTACTGGCACCACTTTTAGGTGGTTTTTTACTTGTTCATTTTCAGTGGCAAGTGATTTTCTATTTGCTGGCAGTAATTGGCTTGGCTTCGGTGTGTGCGATTTTTTTCTTACTCCCTGAAACTCTAACCCACCAGCGCGGTTCTGAAAATATACTTTGTGTCGCTTTTAAGAATTATGCACAGGTGCTCACAGACCGAGAAGCACTGAGTATTATTGGCACCATGGCATTCTCTTTTGCCGGTATGTTTGCCTTTATCAGTGGTTCACCGTTTGTGTACATCAATTATTTCGGTGTTTCTGAACAACATTATGGTTTGCTGTTCGGTTGTAACATCTTGGGGATGATTGTCATGTTGTTGTTGAACGTTAAACTGCTAAAAACCTATAGTTTAACGCGCATACTGACTATACAAAGTGGGTTTCAATTAGCATTTGGTCTGCTGTTACTCATATTTTACCAACAAAGTTTGCCCATAATTGTTATTCTAGTCGTGCTGTTCTTATCGATGGTCAATGCTATCGGCACCAACAGTTTGTCACTATTACTGCAACATCGCGGGAAAATTGCAGGAAGTGCCAGTGCACTTGCTATTTCTATTCAGTTTGCCTTAGCGGCTGTCGCCAGCGTTGCAGTTTCTGTATTACAAGATGAATCCCCATTCGCTATGGCACTTGTTATGGCGCTGTGTGCCGGGTTAAGTTTTGTTAGCCAACAGCTATCAGCTAAAAATATCCGCCCACAAGTCCAATCAGTGTCTTCGGAGAACAACGAAAAATGAGCATAAATACCAATTCTACGTTATTTCGCCAACAAGCTTATATCAACGGCCAATGGGTTGATGCCCAAAATAAAGGTGTGTTTGAGGTCACTAACCCAGCAAATAATGAGATTATCGCTAAAGTCAGCAATGTCGGTGCTTTAGAAACCCAACAAGCTATCGAAGCCGCAGAAAAAGCCCTACCTGCATGGCGTGCTAAAACCGCCAAAGAGCGCAGCCAAATTTTAAATAAATGGTTCCGTTTAATGATGGATAACCAAAAAGAACTGGCTGAGTTACTCAGTGCTGAGCAAGGTAAGTCGATCACTGAATCGATGGGAGAAATTGCCTACGGTGCCAGCTTTATTGAGTGGTTTGCTGAAGAAGGTAAACGTGTGTATGGGGAAACCATTCCATCACCTTTACCGGGGCGTCGCCTTGTGACGATAAAACAACCCGTGGGGGTGGTTGCGGCTATCACACCGTGGAACTTCCCAAACGCCATGATCACCCGCAAAGTCGGCCCTGCGCTAGCAGCAGGCTGTACGATGGTATTAAAACCCGCGGCAGAAACACCATTATCTGCATTAGCGTTGGCAGCGTTAGGGGAAGAAGCCGGTATTCCTGCTGGTGTATTTAACATTGTCCCAGGTACGGATGCTAAAGCCATTGGCGGCGTGATGACCTCTAGCCCTATCGTTCGTAAGCTCACGTTCACGGGTTCAACACGAGTTGGTAAATTGCTGATGGAACAGTGCGCTAACACCGTGAAAAAAATGTCTCTGGAACTCGGTGGTAACGCGCCATTTATCGTGTTTGATGATGCCGATTTAGATGCAGCAGTACAAGGTGCTTTAGCGGCTAAATTCCGCAATAGTGGGCAAACTTGTGTGTGTGCTAATCGCATTTTAGTCCAAGAAGGCGTTTACGATGAATTTGCGGCTCGTTTAGCAAAAGCCGTGAATGAACTGAAAATCGGCCCTGCCACACAAGCAGACTCCCAGCAGGGTCCTCTGATTAATCAAGCCGCAGTCGATAAAGTCACTGAACATATTGCTGATGCCGTTTCCCACGGTGCAAAAGTCATCGCTGGTGGTAAATCGGCAGAATTAGGTGGCTTGTTTTTTGAACCGACCGTTATCACTGGCGTCACTGAAGCCATGAAAGTCGCTAAAGAAGAAACATTCGGCCCACTGGCACCTTTATTTAAATTCCGCGATGAGCAAGAAGCTATTGATCTTGCCAATGATACTGAATTTGGCTTGGCATCTTATTTCTATTCAAAAGATATCGGGCGTATCTACCGTGTTGCTGAGGCATTAGAAAGCGGCATGGTGGGTATTAATGAAGGCATTATTTCAAATGAAGTGGCCCCATTTGGTGGCATTAAGCAGTCAGGTCTGGGGCGTGAAGGTTCACGCTACGGAATCGAAGATTACTTGGAAGTGAAATACCTCTGCTTTGGTGGTCTTTCCAATTAGTTAAATTGAGTACCGCTGGGTACGCATTCAATTTACACCTTGAATAGTCCGAGTGGCAGCAAAGCGCTTTAGTGCAGCGCTGCTCTCGAAATAGAATAGGTGAATAGGAGTATTAACAGCATGTTACAAAAAGATGTCATATCACAAATCGCGCAGCGCCTAAATCAGGCTGAAAAATCACGTGAGCAAATCCGTCAGATCTCACTCGATCACCCAGAAATGACGATCGACGATGCTTACGCTATCCAAAAAGAGTGGGTTGGCGTAAAAATTGCTGAAGGACGTGTGCTAAAAGGCCATAAAATTGGGCTAACATCCAAAGCCATGCAGGCAAGTTCACAGATTGATGAACCTGATTACGGTGCGCTTCTTGACGATATGTTTTTTGATGACGGCTGTGATATTCCAACAGACCGCTTTATCGTACCGCGTATTGAGGTTGAATTAGCATTCGTACTGGCGAAACCATTACGTGGGCCAAATTGCACCATCTTTGATGTGTATAACGCGACTGATTATGTGATCCCAGCCCTTGAGCTGATCGATGCGCGTTGTCATAACGTTGACCCTGAAACCAACCGCCCACGCAAAGTGTTCGACACCATTTCGGATAACGCAGCAAATGGCGCGGTAATTTTAGGTGGTCGCCCAATCAAACCACGCGATTTGGATATGCGTTGGATTAGCGCCCTGTTATATCGTAATGGCGTCATTGAAGAATCTGGCGTGGCAGCCGCTGTACTCAATCACCCAGCAAATGGCGTGGCATGGTTAGCAAATAAATTAGCACCGCATAATGTGCAACTTGAGCCTGGTCAAATTATCTTAGGTGGCTCATTTACACGCCCTGTTCCGGCTCGTAAAGGTGATGTGTTCCACGTTGATTACGGCAATATGGGTTCAATTAGCTGCCGCTTCGTGTAAGGAAAATGGCATGGATATTTTAGAAAATAAATTTAAGAAAGCACTAAAAAGTGGTCAACCGCAAATCGGTTTATGGCTTGGCTTGTGCAGCCCATATAGTGCTGAATTACTTGCTGGTGCAGGCTTCGACTGGTTATTAATTGATGGTGAACATGCACCAAATAATGTGCAAACGACATTATCTCAATTACAAGCGATCGCCCCTTATCCGTCACAGCCCGTGGTACGCCCACCGTGGAATGATCCGGTGATCATTAAGCAATTACTGGATATTGGCGCACAAACCCTTTTGCTACCGATGGTACAAAATGCAGAGCAAGCCAAGCAAGCGGTGCGCGCAACACGTTACCCGCCAGCTGGGATACGCGGTGTCGGCAGTGCTTTGGCACGTGCTTCTCGTTGGAACCGAGTACCTAATTATTTAACCCGTGCCAATGATGAAATGTGTGTGATAGTACAGGTTGAAACCCGTGAAGCCATGAATAACCTTCCCGAGATCCTAAAAGTTGAAGGTGTCGACGGTGTGTTTATCGGCCCTGCGGATCTTAGCGCAGATATGGGCTTCTCAGGGAACCCTAACCACCCTGAAGTCAAAGCCACAATCGAAAAAGCAATTGTACAAATTCGTGAGGCTGGCTTGGCACCCGGTATTTTAATGGCAGCCCCAGATGTCGCTGAACATTATCTTAAACTCGGCGCACTATTTGTTGCCGTCGGGGTTGATACCACGCTACTAGCACGTACCGCAGAAGCGCTAGCAGCAAAATTTGGTAAAACCGTCTCAGAGGTGGCCTCGAGTGCACCAAGCGTTTATTAATTAAACTGTCTCTAAATAAGTTAATTTTAACCCTACAGACAAATAACTTAATT
Source organism: Providencia sp. PROV109 (assembly GCF_033681625.1). Lineage (NCBI taxonomy): Bacteria > Pseudomonadati > Pseudomonadota > Gammaproteobacteria > Enterobacterales > Morganellaceae > Providencia > Providencia sp. PROV109. The sequence continues at coordinate 910,436 of NZ_CP096320.1, read as the reverse complement.
AGATAAATTAAGAAATCAATATCGCAACATTGGGCAGACAGCACCATGACTGCCTACTCGTCCCTTGTACCTATAATAATCTGTAAAAGAAAGAATTGAGGGCCCTACAATATGAGTAATCAACAACTTGCAAGCACTAACCCTGCTGAACAACATAAAAATTTAACCGAACCGCAGCAGCGGGTGATTAATAAGTTATTTAAACGTCTCATTGTATTTTTATTTGTGCTATTCGTTTTTTCCTTCTTAGACCGTATTAATATTGGCTTTGCAGGTCTAACCATGGGGAAAGATATCGGCCTAACTTCCACCATGTTCGGCTTAGCCGCCACCTTGTTCTATGCCACTTACGTAATTTTTGGTATTCCAAGTAACATCATGTTAGGAATTGTTGGTGCTCGCCGCTGGATAGCTACCATCATGGTGCTTTGGGGTATTGCTTCTACAGCCACCATGTTTGCCACAGGGCCAACCAGCTTATACGTCCTACGGATGTTAGTGGGTATCGCTGAAGCGGGCTTCTTACCTGGGATTTTAGTTTATTTGACTTACTGGTTCCCTGCCTATTTCCGCGCTCGTGCTAATGCCTTATTTATGATTGCGATGCCAGTCACCATGGCATTCGGTTCACTCGCATCCGGTTATATTCTAGGTATGGATGGCATTTTAAACCTAAAAGGTTGGCAATGGCTGTTCCTGCTAGAAGGTTTCCCATCCGTGATCCTCGGTGTGTTGGTTTGGTTCTACCTTGATGATTCGCCGAAAAAAGCTAAGTGGTTGACCCAAGAAGACAAAGACACACTGCAAGAAATGATGGACAAAGACCAGCTGGAACTCGTACAGCCACATGGTTCCAAAAGCCATACCGCATTGCAGAACAAAAGCTTATGGAAAGAAATTTTCACCCCAGTGATCTTAATGTATACCGTCGCTTATTTCTGTTTAACCAATACGTTAAGTGCGATTAATATTTGGACCCCGCAGATCATGCAAAGCTTCAATGAAGGCAGTAGTAATGCCATGATTGGGCTATTAACTGCAATCCCACAGTTTTGTACTATCTTAGGAATGATCTATTGGAGTCGCCGTTCTGATAGGTTACAAGAACGGAAAATGCATACTGCACTACCGTATTTATTTGCGGCCGCAGGATGGGTTCTCGCTGCGATGACAAGCCATCCCGTCATTCAGTTGATTGGTATTATTATGGCCTCAACAGGTTCATTTACTGCGATGGCAGTGTTCTGGACAACCCCAGACCAATCAATCAGTTTACGTGCTCGTGCCATCGGTATTGCGGTTATCAACGCAACAGGTAATATAGGTTCCGCCGTCAGCCCACTCCTTATCGGTTGGCTGAAAGACCAAACCGGTAGCTTTAACTCTGGCCTCTATTTTGTTGCAGGCCTATTGGTGGTCGGTGCGCTGTTAGTCATTGCTATCCCAATGAAAAACTCAAGGCCAAGAGCAACACCTTAAAATTTTGATGGTTCGAATGTTTTGAATGTTTTGAATGTTTTGAATGTTTTGAATGTTTTGAATGTTTTGAATGTTTTGAATGTTTTGAATGTTTTGAATGTTTTGAATGTTTTGAATGTTTTGAATGTTTTGAATGTTTTGAATGTTTTGAATGTTTTAAATGTTTTAAATGTTTCAAATGTTTTAATAACTTATGCTGCAAATAATTATTAAAGGGTGTTACCCAAAATAATTTGGTTTGCAGCTAGGCGGCAAGCAAGTTAATCCCTAGGAGCATACTGAAGTATGTGACTAGGGTTGGCTTGTGAGGCCAACAACGCTGCGAGCCGAAGAATGAAGGGTAACTCAACTTTAATTACGAATATTGACATCAGCACAGACTACGACGAAACCCAAGGCACCGACGACGTCCACTACCAAACCTTTGGCAACATGGCCGCCTTCTTTGGTCGCGACATGCAAGCTCATCGCCATGATGGTTTCTTCCAGTTGCACTATTTGGTTACGGGCCATATTACTTTGCAGCTCGATGAGTCGCGCTATTCTGTTCAAGCGCCGCTCTTTATTCTTACGCCCCCTTCGGTTGCACATGCATTTTTCACTCAAGAAGACACTGATGGCCACGTACTCACCGTACGGCAAGAGCTGATCACGCCGCTTCTTAGCTCATTGTACCCAGCGAATCCAGATTTGGTCGATATCCCTGCTATTTGCTTATCTGTTGCCGATAAGCCTGATGATATCGATACCTTTAATCATTATTGGGCATTGATGGCTCGCGAATCGGCGAATAACTATATTGGCAAAGACCAAGCCCTCGCCTCTTTAGCCCAAGCGCTGTTTACCTTTCTACTGCGCTCTATTCCACTTGATGAGCACCCTACAACGGGGGTTAGAGGCGAACACCGCCTATTCCAACGTTTTAATCAGCTCATTGACTTACATTATCATGAACACCTTGCGGTACCTGAATATGCCAAAAAACTTGATGTCACAGAGTCACGCCTTAAAGATATGTGCCGGCGGTTTGCTAACCGGCCACCGAAAAGGTTGATTTTTGACCGAATATTGCGTGAAGCTAAGCGGATGTTACTGTTTTCCGACAGCCCCGTTTCAGAAATTGCCTACCAGCTCGGTTTCAAAGACCCCGCCTATTTTGCGCGATTTTTTAACCGGTTAGTCGGGTGCTCTCCTAGCCTATGGCGAGAACAAAACATTCATTAAAGAGAGGCTTAGTGATTTTATCCGTATTTTTAGGTAAAAATCATCAATGCCTCCTGAACGCTATATCATACCTACTTCTAACCTATCTCTACAAACCACTCTTCAAATAATTTTACATTTTAAAAACATTTTTGATATCTTATAAATTTTGTTTTAACTTTATAAATATGCTAATAATGCTTAACAAAAAGTGAATATGAAGATTAAAAAAAGAACAAACAACCCAAGGAAAAATATTAATATTAATATAATAACTGTTTAATTAATGATTAATAATCAATGCACTGTAAGATAAATAAAAATTTATATTAATATCAAAACATCGAGATGATCACATTTCTTTCACAAAACACAGCTCCCAACGAAAAGTACCAGCAAACCTTTAGAAAGTCTCTTTAAAACTCCCTCGTAAAGCGATTCAATTAAGAAACACAAAACAAACATAAAATTAACATATTTCGCTTGCAACCTTTGTACCCTATCAATGCAAGCCCTCATTGTGAGATAACGAGGTAGACATGAAACCAGAAGATTTTCGTTCAGATGCTAAACGCCCTTTTAATGGCCAAGAATATTTAAAAAGCTTACAAGATGGCCGCGAAATCTATATTTATGGCGAGCGTGTAAAAGACGTCACCACTCACCCCGCTTTTCGTAATTCAGCCGCTTCTATAGGACAATTATATGATGCGCTTCATGATAAAACGACTCATGACCAACTTTGCTGGAACACCGACACAGGAAACGGCGGATACACTCACAAATTCTTCCGCTTCGCTAAAAGTGCCGATGAACTACGTCAACAGCGTGACGCTATCGCAGATTGGTCACGTCAGAGCTACGGATGGATGGGACGCACTCCAGACTATAAGGCGGCATTCGCCAGCTGTTTAGGCGCTAACCCAGAATATTATGGTCAGTTTGCAGACAACGCACGTCACTGGTATAAACGTATTCAAGAAAGTGGCCTGTACTTTAACCATGCCATTGTTAACCCACCAATCGACCGTCACAAGCCAGCTGATGAAGTTAAAGATGTTTATATCAAACTCGAAAAAGAAACAGATGCGGGGATTATCGTCAGTGGTGCTAAAGTTGTTGCGACTAACTCAGCGTTAACACACTATAACTTTATTGGTTTTGGTTCCGCACAAGTCATGGGCGATAACCCTGATTTCGCATTGATGTTTGTTGCACCAATGGACGCAGATGGCGTGAAATTAATCTCACGTGCATCTTATGAATTAGTTGCTGGTGCAACTGGCGCACCATTTGATTACCCATTATCAAGCCGTTTCGATGAAAATGATGCCATTTTGGTGATGGACCATGTGTTAATTCCATGGGAAAACGTATTAATTTATCGTGATTTCGACCGTGCACGTAATTGGGCAGTTCAAGGTGGTTTTGCACGTTTATTCCCATTACAAGCTTGTGTCCGCTTAGCCGTTAAATTAGACTTCATTACCGGATTGTTACAAAAAAGTTTAGAATGTACAGGTGTTATTGATTTCCGTGGTGTACAAGCTGATCTGGGTGAAGTGGTTGCGTGGCGTAATCTGTTCTGGTCATTAACCGATGCAATGACCTCTGAAGCACAAGCATGGGAAGGCGGCGCTTATCTACCCGATACTCAAGCTATCCAAACTTACCGTGTTATGGCACCAATGGCTTACACCAAAATCAAGAATATCATTGAAAGTAACGTGACAAGTGGCCTGATTTACCTACCATCAAGCGTTCGTGATATGAATAATCCAGAAATTGATAAGTATTTAGCTAAATATGTTCGCGGCTCTAATGGTATGGATCACGTTGAACGTATTAAGATCCTTAAACTCATGTGGGATGCAATCGGCAGTGAATTTGGTGGCCGCCATGAACTGTATGAAATTAACTACGCAGGAAGCCAAGATGAAATTCGTCTGCAATGTCTGCGTCATGCATACGGTTCTGGCAATATGAAAGCCATGACAGATATGGTTGATCGCTGTTTATCAGACTACGATCAACACGGATGGAAACGTCCACACCTGCATAACAACAATGATATTAATCAGTTAGATTCGCTGCTGAAATAGTCGGCAGCAGGAGGTCAAAATGTCTTTAGAAAATGAACATCGCCTGCGTTTCAGAGATGCGATGGCAAGTCTTGGTGCAGCAGTCAATATCGTCACCACGGATGGGACTGAGGGTCGCTGTGGAATTACAGCCACTGCAGTCTGTTCAGTTACAGATACGCCACCCACTTTGATGGTCTGTGTTAACCGCAATAGCGCTATGAATGCGGTATTTCAAAAGAATGGCCGCCTGTGTGTCAACGTGCTAAGCCATGAACAAGAAGAACTTGCATGCCATTTCGCAGGTATGAAAGGTTCAACGATGGAAGAACGTTTTGGCTGGAGTGTATGGGAAAGCGGTATTTTACAGCAACCAATGTTAAAAAACGCGCTTGCCAACCTTGAAGGTGAAATCACTCAAGTTCAAGATATCGGTACGCACTCTGTCTACATGGTTGAAATGAAACAAATCATTGTGAACGATACTGGGCATGGGTTGGTTTACTTTAAACGTAAATTCCACCCTGTAATGCACCAAATCCTTGAGCCAACGGCTTAATTAGTAAAGTATTTATATGAAATAGCCTCTTATATTTGAGGCTATTTTTTTATATGTTATTTCACTTTGAATTACACCTTAATAATTTGTTTAACCTTGAAACTGTTTTAATCCTGACAAATTAAGGTTGCATTTTTTCTTATTTTTAGTCATTCAAAAAAGAATTAATAAGCAAGATCAGATTTTCTTTATTCTCACCTTACTTTCATTCTTTTCTGATTGCATAAGCGGTAAGGCTCTTATACTTTTAACCCAAATTACTTATCACGGGTTAAAAGGCATCAATATGACCATCACACTTATCGTTGTATTTGTTTTACTCTTATTGGCTATAGGTTGGGGGATCTCTATCTATAACCGCCTGATCAACACCCGTAATCAAGTCAGCAATCAATTTGCCAATATTGATGTTATTTTAAAGCAAAGAGCCGATCAGATCCCACAACTCGTTACCATTACAGAAAAGGCTATGGAACATGAGGAAAGCCTTTTTACTTCACTAAGTGATGCGCGTCAGAACTACTTTAATGCCAAAAACATGAACGATAAAATCGCGGCATCGAATGAAATGAACCGTGCACTGGGTAACCTTATTGCCATTGCAGAAAATTACCCTACTCTTATTTCTGGTGAGCAATTTACCCAATTACAAATCGCCTTAAGTGATGTTGAAAATAAATTAGCCCAACGACGTGAAGGCTTTAACGATGCAACAACAGAGTATAATACTGCAATACAAATGTTCCCTGACAGCCTAATTGCCAATGCATTTCGTTTCTCAGCACTGCCATTACTTGATATTTCTGAAGATGAAAAAAAATATCAGGGCGTCCAGTTTAAATAATGTCAGCCTAAAGGTATTAATGCGTGAATATGTATTTTTTACTCGGAGCAGCTATTGGTGCTTTAATTTTATTTATTGATAACAAGTTCTCGATAAATAAAAAAGTAAACTGGGGGATCATTCCTTTTATCAGTGTTGCTTGTGGTATGTGGTACTCGCTCTCTCCTTCTATCGGCGACTATGGCAGTATCATTTATTACGTCGTTGTTCTCATCATCACCTTTTTTATTACCCGTAATGTTGTCAAGGCTAGTAAAGTTGGCTATCAACGTTATCAACGTTTACAAAATGAAGGCTCATCAAAGTTTAGTGCGTTTCTTAAAACCCTTATAGGTATGCTGATCGCCACTTGCCTATTTGCAGGGTTCTTTATCGACATGCGTGTATTTTTTATCGCATTTGTCTTAGCTTTTGTATTTAAAGCAATTGAAAATACGCCAACCAAGCGCTTTTTAAAATTTCAGAAAAATTTAGCCACCTCCAAAATCCGCTCAATGGCAATGGGGCTTGTGGAAATTGAAGGAAAAATCACGGCGGGCACAGCCATTAAAAGCCAACTAGGTAATAAAACCTGTTACGGCTCATTTTATTTTGAATATTCCATATCAAAAGATAAAGACGGTAAAAAAAGCTATACCTTACAAAATAGTAAATACAACATGCATAGCTTCACTCTTACGGATGATACTGGTTCGGTAAAAGTAGAGTGCGACCCAGATTATTTTGTTTACCCTGGCTTAGAACCGCATATGGATATTGAAAGCAGTAATCGCCGTTACAAAGAATATTTACTTGAAGCAAACCGCAGTTATTTATTAATTGGTACAGCAGATGCCAATGAAAAAGGCGAATCGATTATTATACGTAAGGCACCTCATATGCTATTAGGCGTCTCGCCCTCAGACTATGTCGTTCGTTGGAACAAAACAGGTCCATTACGTCGAAATTTAGCTATTACCGCCATAATTGCACTTTTTCTGATTGGTATGATTTTAGTTACGCCAATGGATTATCAAAACGGGCTGCTAAATATGCATTTCGACCAGATATCATTATTCGGTGATAACTAACATGGAAAAGCTTATTTTTTTCATTATTATCGCTGTTATTAGCTATATTTTTATACGCTATATAATTAATATTTATAATAATATTGTATTTTTAAAAAACAATTGCCATAAAGCATTTGCGAATATAGATGTGTTATTAAAGAAGCAGGTCGAATTAGTTCCTGTATTAACTCAAGTTGCAGATAAAGCGATGGCACATGAAAAACAGCTGTTTAGCGAGTTAATTGCCAGCCGTCAGCGCTATTTATCCAGTACCGCTATTGAAACCAAAGTCGATACTGCAAATCAACTTCCAGCAAAAATAAAACCGCTGATTGCTATCGCTGAAAACTATCCAACGCTGATAAGTAAAGGGGTGTTACTGGAATTGCAAACCCAAGTAAAACATATTGAAGACCAAATTGCAGACCGACGTGAGTTTTTCAACCAAACCGTCACACTCTACAATACAGATATTCATGTTTTCCCCAATGTTATTTTTGCCAGGTTATTTCGTTTTAAAGATATCCCCCTACTATTTAGTAAACAGGAGCGCTTACAATGATAAGTATCCCTTTTTCTTGGTTTGGTTTCACGGATTGGCTTATTGAGCAAGAGGCTGGGCTAATCATTATGTTTGCGACATTTGGTACGCTACTGTTAACTTTTGTCGTGCTTACCACCCTCAATATATTCGGGTTAAAAAAGTACTCACTCTATATTGCTGGCGCGTTATTGTGCTCCATTTTCATAAGCATGATGGTCATGATCCCACTATTACTACTTTTCAGTATTGAAAACTCAATTAAGTTGCAACTTGTTTGGGTGGTGATTGTTGCCAGTTGCTTAATTTCATTTTTAAGCAACCGACATTATTTAGATATCTACTTCAATTCCATTGAAAAGAAAGTGAATAAAGAAGTAAAAAAACAAAATAAGAAACGTAAAAAATAGCACCGACTCTATTTATATTAAACTTGCTCTGCTTCTAATCTTTGCACATAACGGTAATGTGAGAATGTCATTAGCAACGCTATAAAGGCAATTAATGCCCCTAATATAAACCCACCTGAATAACCTACCGCTGCCGTTAAACCAACAAGCATCATCGAACTGACTAATTCGCCAATATCCCGCGTACTTTGTACTGCGGTCATGTCAGTACCCGCTTGCTGATAGCGTGATGCAAATTGCATTCCCGCCGTCATTATCGCGACTGATGTGATCCCCGCAGATAATGAACCAAATGTAATACAAAGTGCCACTAAGCTAATTGACACGCCACTAAAGGATTGTAACAACCACAATAATGAAGAGAGTAAAGCAAATAATAGACCAAATGAGAAAGCACGCCACACACCGGTTTTACCGATTAACCACGCCCCACCGCCACAACCCAGTACTAATGTGACCATGCCACCAGCCATGCCCATTTTACCAATTTGCGCTAATGACCAACCAGCATCATTTAAGAATAGTTTGGCTAAACCAAAACCGGAAACAGCCGTTACCGCAGAAAGTAAAGTTAATAACAGTAAACGCGGAGCACCACGACGTTTTACTGTTTTTAATAGACTCGCTTTCTCGTTCATTTCCTGTGTTATTGATGGTGTTTTTAATGGGCAGACACTAATAAACAATAAACTGAGTAACGGTACACAAGCTAAAACCCCTAAGGCAAGCTGCTGACCTAAACTTTCACTCATGATCATCAACCCTGCACCGCCAATAAAAAAACCCGCCATCACCCCAGCTATCTGCACCGCATTAATTTTTGATAACATTGTGCCACTAACTTGCTCAGCAGCCATGCCATCTGTTGCAATATCTTGGGTAGCACTAGCAAGTGAAGCCACAAACAACAAGACAATACAGGGGAAAGCATTCGCAACCGATAGCCCGATGGTACTTAACGCAAACATCGTTACCGTGACAATAATTTGCATTGGAATAATCCAACTTTTACGACGACCTAAACGTTTCCCCCAATGGTTATCAACAAACGAAGCCCATAAAAATTTTACCACCCATGGCAAACCGACTAATGGCAAAAAAGCTAATGCTTTCAGTTCTCCTCCGTCATGGCGTAAAAAGGTAGGCAACGCATCCATTGCTATCCCCACCGGTATCCCTTGCGCAAGATAAAGTAACCCCAACGTCACCACTAACTGTTTATTTTGTAATAGATCTTTCATACTCACTCCGCGCACCTTTTGCTGTGCCTGACAATTTTCGATAACCAAATAAAATAAATAGCAGCCCTATTCCGCCACATAACAAAACGAGATTGATACGAGAAAAAGGCAACGAACCAAACAGGTAAGAGGCGATAAATGCGAATAACAGCAAGATGGCAGAGAAAAAAAGGCATGCCATCAAGCTAAACTGTGCATTTTTGCAGAGTAGACTCGCAGTACATGCTATCCCCCAGCCGATAAAAAAATGTATTGGTAACAATGAAGTGAACCATGGCACTGCCGCTAATAGTGCACATGCGGACAACAGCAATCCCCCACAACTGCCCACAATGAACCTTGCCGCTAGGCTATGATTTCTTTTCCAACACCACATAGCTAGGCCAACAGAAATCAATATCAGCCCACTCAAGCCCGCGATAAAATGCAGATAACTCAATGTGTTACTTATTTTAGGTAGCCATTGATATTGCCCATAATGCAAGGGTTGGATGGCAATAAAAGCACGAGTCCAAATACCTTGCATTGCAGAATCCCGCACTGCAACTAACTGGCGTTTTTTACTATCAAATTGATATTGTTCGAAATTAGAAGTAGATAACTGCCCATTACGCACACCACCAATCACCCACATTTCACCTTGCTTGAACAAAGTTTGAGGTATAAAGCTAGGGACTGTTTGCTGTAATGCGCTGACTGCCGCAGTGATTGAGCTTTCAGCCACAGGTACGGGTGTTTTTAGTGGCTCAAACTCCCCCATCAGAGCTTTCATGATAATTTGTGGATTATCCGGTGCCGCCCTTTCACCGAGGGAAACGGTTCCGAGCGCCCCTAGCCCCGATAACGCGCCGGTAAACGCAAATAAAACCAACCACGGATAACACCATAGGCCAAGCCAGCTATGTAAATCGTGAAGCAACACTCTCAAGTGTGTAACACGTGGCAAGCGCACCATAGTGGCTATTCTACGGCGCTGTATTACTAGACCTGTAATTAATAAGACAGCTAATGCAAAACCAAATAAACTAATAAAAATACGCCCAGGAAAGTCTATAAATAAGTTTTTATGTAATGTCACTAGCCATATTGTGGGGCAGTCTAATGCCACCGATTTACCGTTAATCGCGCTATAGCTTAGCTCACAACTTCCCTGACTCTGGCAAAAAGTGATCACTGGGTTATGTTGTTCAGGCAATTGGATCATGGTTGCACTTGGTTGCAATGCAAGGAGCTGTTCAAGTGGTAGTAACTCACCTGAAAGTGGCACTTTGTTACCCCATAATCTCAACGCATCACTGCCTAAGCTCCAACACCCTGTAAATAGGATCACAAACAAAAAAACACCAAATAGCGCCCCCGCACTGCGATGTAATTGGTCTAAACGACGAGTGAGGGAAAGAGATCGTTTATTCTTCATATCCATCCCCTCATCATTAAAAAAAGCGGCAATGGCCACCAGCTATAGCTGCGTACTAATATTTGCCGCCAATTTGATGCGCTGAGGTTATAAACCAATAACCCCATTGAGGTGATAACACTTAGAAATATCGCACCATATAAGCGTTCGAGGGGCTCTGCTGATGGATAAAAACGTGCTATCAACATCGATAGCACGATTCCACTGAACAAAGTGCCAATAACTGCTAGGCAACTGACTAATTTCATTAGAAATCAGCCTTCAATGTAAACATCACATTACGTGGGTCACCATAGCGGTTATTCCATTGAGGAGAGAACAACCCTGAGTAATAACGACGGTCGAACACGTTATTAACGTTAACGGCAGCCGTCCATGTTTCATCGATTTGATAGCCTAAACGGGCATTAAAAATGGCATATCCACCTTGGCGTAAAGTCACATTACCGTTACTTGTGCTGTATGCACTCTGAGCTTGCATACCGCCGCCCAAACTCCATTTACGCTCATCCCACGGTAAATCATAGTTAGACCATACCCGCAACATATGGCGAGGGGTTAAGGTGTTGTAAGATTCCCCTTGGTGCTGGCTGTCATCACGGTATTTCGTATCCGTATAGGTATAACCCACAGATACATCCCAAAATGGAGTCAGATAGCCAATGCCTTCAAGTTCAAAGCCTTGACTACGGACTTTACCACCACTAATGAAATAGTTATTAAAGCCCCCCGTTGGGTGCGCAGGGTCAATTTGTGGGTTATTTTTGATATCGATTTGGTAAATAGCACCTGATAAGTTTAATCCGCCATTGAATAACGCACCTTTGACACCCGTTTCAAGAGTTTGCCCTTCAACAGGCTTGAGCATTTTCCCGCTCCACGTTTTCCCTGTTTGCGGCTGATAGACCGTTGAATAGCTGCTATACCATGACCATTGAGGGTTAAAATCCCAAATCACGCCACCATAGGGGGTAAGACGGCCATTTTCCGTGAAGTTTGCCGTTGGCGTTTTGACATCCCACCAGCTATCACGTAGCCCCGCAATAACCGTGACAGGTTCGATCACTTTGATACGCCCCATCCCGTATAAACCTTTTTGAGTTGTCTTGGTTGGCCCTGCTGAACTATAAGTGCCAATACTCGGTTTCGGCACGCTGTGAGGGTTCCAACGATACACATTCACGGGTACATTTAAAGCGGGGTCTAAATCTGCGCTATATTGCTTTTCACTGGCATGTGAGTAACTCGCACCAACAACCACATCATGGGTTAACCCCCACGCGTCCACTTTGCCGTTTAAACTGGTATCTAAACTGGTTTGCTCGTTACGGAATTTATACGCGCCTCCCATTAGCATCGCACCGTCACCCGTGACTGGATCAATATTTCCCCATGCTCCTGCATATAGTAATCGAGCATTTACATGTTGATACTCTGCGTTAAGCTTATATTGCCAATTATCATTGATTTTATGTTCAATCCCCGCAAATGAGCGGGATGTATCCCACTTGAAGCGATCCCAATCCACATCTAAATACGTTTTACGCGGTAGATGTAAATCACTGCCATCTTTACCGAAAGGAACACCCGCCATATTGGTGACAGAATCAATCGTTTGGAACTGTGCGCCCATACGCAGTAACGTATCAGGGGTAACATCGATATCGACAGTACCGTACATCAAGCGTGTTTGCTGGTCAGAAACATCATAAAAATAATCTTTATCTTCCCACGCCATGACAAACCGTCCGCGCACTGAACCAGACTGATTGAGTAGCCCTCCAACATCCACTTCCCCACGATAACGGTCCCAACTTCCTGCACTTAAACTCAACTTAGCCATATTTTTTTTTGGCGCATGTTTGCGAACCATATTGACGGTTGCCGCGGGGTTTCCCATACCATGCAATAGGCCATTCGAGCCTCGTAGAATTTCGACCCGCTCGTATACCGCCATATCTTGAGGTGAGCTCGCCATATTCCCTAATAACGCAGGTACACCATCAATTTCAAATGAGTCAATCTGGAAACCACGAACATAATAAGCGGTGGTTAACTTCACATAAGGCGCGCTGGTTACCCCTGTTGCACGTTGCATTACATCATCAAGGGTTTGTAGGTTTTGTTTTTCAATTTGCTCTCTATCAATCACGCTAACAGATTGCGCCACTTCTCGCGGCTTGAGTGCCATTTTTCCAAGTGTCGTCACGCCCGGTGCAACATAGTCATCATCCATATCTGAGGATGCGGTCACTTGTATAACATCCTGTTTCGGCTGCACGGGTTCTGCACTCACCATCGCAGACCAACTCACTGTTGCACACAAAAGGGCACAAGGTGTTAAGCGGAATATTCCGCGTGACTTAATGTTATAAACGGACAGCATTTTCCACCCTAAAAAAGTTAAATGATAATTGTTATCAATTTAGCAATTAATGTGATGGGTTACTTTCGACCGCCGGAATTTGTCTATCGTTATCCGGCAGTCGGCTGTTATTTTTTGAGTTGATTCGGGGAGATACCAAAGCGCTTGCGAAATGCAACGGAGAAATGAGCGGGGGTATAGCCGACTTGGTAAGCCACTGTTGAGATATTCGCATCATTCATACTCAGCAGTTGAAAAGCTGTTTCTAAGCGGTACTCCTGCAACCAGCCATAAATACTATTACCGAATAATTGACGGAAGCCTTGGGTAAGTTTACGGGTATTGATCCCTAGTCGTTTCGCCAGCTCATCTAAACTGGGCGGAGATTCCATTTCCTGAATCAATATCGTTTTTGCCATGTGCAGGCTATCAATATCTCGCTGCCGTAATGTGCCTATAACCGCCGAGTTCGCACTAGATAATGAATGATGTAAGCATAATGCCGTAATTTCTGACACTTTAGCACTTAAATATAGATGACGTAATGACGAATGAGTTGGGCAAGCAAATAATTGATGAGTGATTGCGAGTATATTAGGAGGAATAACCAACTGTAATAGCTTTGGGGCGCTAGGGTGATAGCACGTATCAGGTAAACTTAATTGCTGAGCCTCTAACCATTCAGGAGAGATATCAATCATGGTGTATTTCATGGTTTGTTGGCCATAAAATTGATTATTCAACAGATAATTTTTCTGGCTGCCCGATAAAATCAAAGAAGGTGAATTGATCTCCACATTTTGTCCCGCACTACTACGGCAGCCCATCGCCCCTTGATGGATAGCCACAATTTTTAGCCCAGCGGCTTGCTCTTCTTCAATACCTAAATCACGGTTAATCAGAAACTCACCGCGACGGATCCGGATAAACTCACCAACAGAGTGTTCTTCACGGGCTGAATGCGCTTGTGTGAATTTATCTTCGATACGCTGCTGCATAGGGCTCTTACCTAGACGAATAAATAAACAGTATAGTGACAAAAAAACACCAAGATAACAATAATTATCATTCGCAATAAATAAAGAGGAAATTAATTATTTTAAATTGAAGATTTGACTGTAGCTTTTAGGGTTCAAACGCAAATAAAGAATCAATGTTACTAATACAAAAATCACATGCATTGCCCATACCCATGTAAAACTCTGGCTCAATTGCTGTATCCACGCGGCGCATAATGGCCCAAAGGCTGCAATAATAAATCCTCCAGCCTGCATCAACGAAGTCAATGCGCCTGCGCTAACGGGATGAGGCAAATGATCTAAAGCAGTAATAATACTTAATGCAAAGCAGCCGCCTAGCCCCATACCTAATAACGCGACCCATAAAAGTGGCACATCGCTGGCAAACAGCATCAACCCAGAAAAACCAAGAGCTTGGCAACTGAGCGTGACAATCAGCCAAAAACGACGATCAATATTATGCGAAGCAAACACGGGGATCATGAGTGCAGATAACGCCTGAAACACCGTTAATATGGCAACAAAAGTGCCACTTTGTGCAGCACTCATTCCCTGTTCTTGGAAAAAAGGCGCTAGCCAAGTCACTACGGTGCCATAGCCCGCATTAATCAGCCCAAAACCTGCCATCAACAACCATGCTCTCGGTCTTCGTAAGAATGTCAACACTGAGACCTGCTCTGCTTTTGAGCCCCGCTCCGTGTGTACATTCGCCCAAATAGCCAACAGCGCCAACAAAGCAGGGAAAGCAAGCCATGCTAAGGCACTCTGCCAATGGCCTGTCATTTCTTCAACCAAAGGCGTGATCTGTGCGCCAATAGCTCCCCCTGCCATTAACGTGGCTGAATATAATCCTGTCATCATCGCCATTTTTTGGGGGAAATTCGCTTTGATGAGCCCAGGAAATACCGACTGGATATAAGCCGCACCCACTCCACATAAAAAAGCGGTTAATAATAAAGCTGCACCATCAACAACAAAGTAACGAGCGAGTGAACCGACCAGCAGTAATAGCATTGCGCTACTGATACCCGCACGTTCACCTATTCGTTGGTTTAGCATTGGTACAACCAATGCGCCAACCCCCATCAATAACATGGGTAACAATGTTAAAAGCGAAATGCTTTGATAACTCATCCCTGTCGTTTGAATGATATTGTCGATAACAGGCCCTGGGCCCGTCATAAAGGGGCGTAAGTTCACCCCGACTAAAACAATGGTCAGTACTAACGCCAGCGAAGATGGTGCCGCTTTACTCATTTAGATTGCCGTTCCCACCACTGTTGGTACAGTGTACTGCGCGTTTCATCATTGGGTTTTAGTTGCTCAAACCGTAAACCTGATTGCTGCTCAGGAACGACCCTCAGCGCTTTTGCAATCGCATCTGTAGAAAGCCCAAAAGGTGCGGCGTCATCATTTGAATAGGCGTAGACGACCCGAGAGATACCCGCCATTCGCATCGCGGCCAAGCACATCGGGCAAGGCTGCCCACTTGCATAAACCACACAGTCATCTAATTTCACGCGGCTTAATTTTTGCCCTGCTTGACGCAATGCCATTAGCTCCGCATGGGCGGTTGGGTCATTGAGCTCAAGTATTTGATTAACGCCACTCGCAACAACTTGCCCATCACAGACAACAATTGCGCCAAAAGGCCGCCCGCCAGCTCGCACGTTTTCCATTGCTAAGTTGATAGCTTGTTGTAAAAATTGCGTATCCGACATTATTTCGCTCCTGAATTCTCAAGAATTTCAATCAAGTTACGGTAACCTTTACTTTTTGCCAACGTCAGCGGTGATATCCCCGAACCATCAGCTAAGTTAACATCTGCGCCACCTTTGATTAATTCAGTGACAATTTGTGCATACTTATCGCTACCATCACCCAAAATAATCGCTTCAATTAGTGCCGTCCAACCCAATCGATTAACATGATTGACATCAACACCCGCATCAATCAAGGTTTTAACCGTTGCAACATGTCCACGTTCTGCCGCAGGGATCAAAGCAGTTCCCCCGTAGCGATTGGTACTTTTTAAATCAGCGCCATGCTGTAGAGTCAATATTAGTATCTCTTGCAAACCACGCGCCCCTGCGTACAAATAAGGGGAATCTTGCATATTATCCCGTGCATTAACGTCCGCACCTTGCTCAATCAAAAAACGGGCAACTTCAAGATGGTTTTCATGGGTTGCCGCCATCAACGCAGTACGTTGGCGTGAATCACGCTGTTCAATATCCACACCTTGCTCAACTAAGGACTTAACACCTTGTAAGTTACCTTGCTCAGCCAATGATACCAAAGAGTTGGCTTGTGGGTTTGCCATACCTTTCCCCATAAATATCAATGAAATCATAAGAATGCTAGCTAAGTGAACCAACCATTTTGCACGTAAAAAGAATGTTTTCATGATTAATCTCCCCTATGACCCTTTAATCTACTGAAAAAGTATGCTATTTAAAAATTAAATAACTAAATGATTGGTATTTATAAAATGAATCCATTGCTCAACCTTGTTTTGTTAAAAACCTTTGTCACTGTTGCTGAAACAGGGAATTTCACCGTGGCTTCACAGCATTTAAATTCAACACAATCAACATTAAGCCAACAAATTCAACGGCTAGAAGCTTTAGTCAGTCAGCCTTTATTTGTCCGAGGGCACCGCATACTAACCTTAACCGAAACTGGTGAAGTTTTGTTGAGTTATGCAAAAAATATATTGGCGCTCAATGATACCTTCTTTATGAAAATCACTGGCAATGCCGTCATTCAAACTATTCGGCTCGGTTTTCCTGAAGACCTCGCTTCTGGCCAAGTCACGCCGACACTGGCCGCATTTATGCAAGCTAACCCCAATGTGCGGTTAGAAGTCACGAGTGGCCTAAGCCGACAACTTCATCAGCGCTACCAACATGGCGAATTAGATTTAATTATTGTGAAACAGAAAAAAGGGGAATTTAAAAGTGATTACCATTGGCCGGAGCCTTTGTGTTGGCTAACAAGCAACCAATATAAACGTTTAAGTAATGATTCAGTACCTTTGGTGGTTTTTCCTGAAAACGGTCTCTACCGTAATGATATGTTCAAATTATTAGATAGTGAACAGCGTCCTTGGCACATAACTTATACTTGTTCTAGCCTTGCAGGTATTCAAAGTGCTATCGCAGATGGGTTAGGTGTTAGTTTATTACCTTTACGAGCAAAACTTCCTCAACATCGAATTTTAACAGAAGAAGAAGGTTTCCCAGCTGCTCAAGAAATGGAAATTGCCATGCATTTCCATGCTAATACCTCGGATATCATTACGCAACTCGCCGAGAAACTGGCACAACAATTGGGGGAACGCGAGTGATGAATAAACTGATTGAATTAGAAAAAAAATTACATAACAGTACTAACCGACAGAATAGCAATTTTCTTCGCGAGATATTACATGAGGATTTTTTTGAATTTGGTCGTTCTGGCTTTTCAACCGATAAACTCGATACCTTAGCGTCATTAGCTAATGAAACAGCTAAAACGATTTACGCCGAAAACTTCCACTGCTCGCAATTGAGTGATAATACGGTGTTAATGACTTATATCAGTTTTGAACAACAAGATGGGGGTAAAACCAAGCTAACTAACCGCTCATCTATTTGGCTAAAAAATTCAGCAAACCAATGGCAATTAAGGTTTCATCAAGGGACACCCGCAAACCTATAGCCGCTTTTTTGCAATATCATAAACCTCGTTACGATTCCTTTTCCCCACAGTGACCACAATTATAATAAGCTGATTATCAACAACTTCGTATACTAAGCGATAACCTGATGCTTTCAGCTTAATCTTATAACAATTTTGCAGCCCACTGAGCCTTGCAGAAGGTATATGAGGGTTCTCAATCAGTAATTTTAGTTTCTTAGCAAATTGCTTCTGTATTGTTGCACCAAGCTTTTTCCACTCTTTTGCTGCATCATCCCTAAATTTAACTTTATAGAACCCTGTCATAAATAGCTATCCAAATCCACATCTACAAGCTTCTGGTTTTTCCTTGCGTTAACAATTTCAATAAGTTCTTTGTCTTCAATTTGTTCTAATAAATTTTCATATATTTCAGCTGGAACACAGTAAAATGCAGTCTTATTTCTATTCAAAATAGCCACAGGGAACCCCTCACCAGAATCCACTGTCGCCATAGGGTTTTTCTTTAGTTCACTGATGCTCGCCGTAACATCACTTAAAATAACTTGAGGCATTTTCAATCTCCAAAAGACCATTTAATAGGTCTCATTATAGCTTTGTTTATTTTATAGGCAAGAGGTCATTTATACCACAATATGAAATGCTAATTTCATTCTATTTTCTAAAAAAAATCCCCCAGCAAGTTACCTTACTAGGGGATTAATCACAAAAAACTTAATGCGCGTTAATTACAGTACATCAACACAGTTCAGTTCTTTGAATGCTTGTTCTAAACGAACAACCATTGAATCTTGTGCTTTACGCAGCCACACACGTGGGTCATAGTATTTTTTGTTAGGTTTATCCGCACCTTCTGGGTTACCTAACTGACCTTGCAGATAGCCTTCGTTCTTTTTGTAGTACTGTAAAATACCATCCCAAGTTGCCCACTGAGTATCAGTATCGATGTTCATTTTGATAACACCGTAGCTAACTGCTTCTTTGATTTCAGCAGCACTTGAGCCAGAACCACCGTGGAATACGAAGTCTAAGCTGTTGTGTGGCAGGTTATATTTTTCTGAAACGTAGTCTTGTGAATTACGCAGGATTTTTGGCGTTAACTGAACGTTACCTGGTTTATAAACACCGTGAACGTTACCGAAAGAAGCCGCGATAGTGAAACGCGGGCTTACTGCATTCAGTTTTTCGTATGCATATGCAACATCTTCTGGTTGAGTATACAGCTCAGAACTGTCCATACCTGTGTTATCAACACCGTCTTCTTCACCACCAGTACAGCCTAGTTCGATTTCCAGAGTCATATCGATTTTAGCCATACGCGCTAAATATTTAGCACAGATTTCGATGTTTTCTTCCAGTGTTTCTTCTGACAGGTCAATCATGTGAGAAGAGAACAGTGGTTTACCGGTTTTTGCGTAGTGTTTTTCACCTGCATCTAACAGGCCATCGATCCATGGCAGTAATTTCTTCGCACAGTGGTCAGTATGCAGAATAACAGGAACACCATAGTGCTCAGCCATTTGGTGTACATGATAAGCACCAGAGATCGCACCTAAAATTGCAGCTTGTTGGCCTTCAGCTTTCAGGCCTTTACCTGCGATAAATGCAGCACCGCCATTAGAAAACTGAACAATAACTGGAGCACGAACTTTAGCGGCCGCTTCAAGTACGGCGTTAATTGAATCCGTACCAACACAGTTCACCGCTGGCAATGCAAAGTTATTTTCTTTAGCAACTGCGAAAACTTTCTGTACATCATCACCAGTAAGAACACCCGGTTTAACAAAATCAAAAATTTTAGACATGTGAAAAGGTCCTGTGGTAAACAGGCAGCCTACGCTGCCTGTTGTGTATGAACAATTAATTACGCTTTAGCACGTTCTTCTAGCATCACAACGGCAGGGAGCTTTTTGCCTTCAACGAACTCAAGGAAAGCACCGCCACCAGTAGAGATATATGAAATTTTGTCAGCAATGTCGAATAAATCGATAGCCGCTAGGGTGTCACCACCACCAGCGATAGAGAATGCGTCGCTATCAGCAATCGCTTTTGCAACGATCTCAGTACCTTTACGGAAGTTAGGGAACTCAAACACGCCTACTGGGCCATTCCAAAGAATGGTTTTGGCATTTTTCAGGATCTCAGCCAAACGCTGTGCAGATTCGTCACCTAAATCCAGAATTTGTTCGTCGTCTTTAATTTCAGTACTTGCTTTCAGAGTTGCAGGTGCAGTTTCGGAGAACTCAGTTGCAACGCGAACATCAGTCGGTACTGGAATTTGGCAGTTTGCCAGTAATTTTTTCGCTTCAGGGATTAAGTCTGCTTCATATAATGAGCGACCAACATTGTTGCCTTCCGCTGCGATAAAGGTATTCGCAATACCGCCACCAACAATTAACTGGTCTGCAATTTTAGATAGAGAATCTAATACAGTCAGTTTAGTTGACACTTTAGAACCACCAACAATCGCAACCATTGGGCGAGCTGGGTTATCTAATGCTTTACCTAATGCTTCTAACTCACCACTCAGTAGTGGGCCAGCACAAGCCACTGGAGAGAATTTAGCAACACCATGTGTTGACGCTTGTGCACGGTGAGCCGTACCAAACGCATCCATCACATAAACATCACACAATGCCGCATATTGTTTTGACAGCGTTTCGTCGTCTTTTTTCTCGCCTTTATTAAAGCGAACGTTTTCCAGCACAACTAACTCGCCAGCTTCGATGTCAACACCGTTAAGGTAGTCTTTAACTAAACGGACTGGGTAATCCATTTTATCGGCCAGATAGTCAACAACAGGTTGCAGTGAAAACTCTTCGTTGTACTCGCCTTCGGTCGGGCGACCAAGGTGAGAAGTGACCATGACTTTAGCGCCTTGTTTCAGAGCAGCTTCAATTGTTGGTAATGAAGCACGAATACGCGCATCAGAAGTAACTTTGCCATCTTTTACAGGAACGTTTAAGTCAGAACGGATGAATACGCGTTTACCCGCTAAGTCTAAATCGGTCATCTTAATTACAGACATGGTGAATCCTCTCGTTGATTCTCTATAAAGTTTCCATCAGCGACTGTGCAAAACAATAAAGTTATCATGCCCTGCTGTCTGTCAGTCGCCAATTAGTTTAAACCTGTCGCTGCCATTGCTAATGTTGTATCTAGCATCCGGTTAGCAAACCCCCATTCGTTATCACACCAAACCAGGGTTTTAATTAAATGCTTACCACTAACTCGCGTTTGTGTACCATCAATAATAGCACTGTGTGGATCATGATTGAAATCCATCGAGACTAGCGGTAATTCTGTGTAGTCCACTATACCACGAAAATGCCCTTGTGCAGCGCTTCGCAGTAGTTGGTTGACTTTTTCAACACAAACATCGTCATGTACGGTAACACTCAAATCAATCGCTGTCACATTCGTCGTCGGTACACGAACAGAAATGGCTTCAAAGTGGTCTTTAAATTTCGGAAAAATTCGTGTAATTCCTGCGGCTAATTTGGTATCAACAGGAATGATAGACTGACTCGCTGCGCGAGTTCTGCGTAAATCTTTATGATAGGCATCGATAACGGGCTGGTCATTCATTGACGCGTGAATCGTCGTCACTGTCCCCGATTCAATCGAAAATGCCTCATCAAGTAATTTAATAATTGGAATAATACAATTGGTGGTACAAGAAGCATTGGAAACAATCTTGTCTTGAGCGGTTAGGCTTTCATGGTTAACACCATAAACGATAGTGGCATCAAGGTCGTCAGTACCAGGATGAGAAAATAACACTTTTTTCGCCCCTGCTGCTAAATGCAGTAACCCATCATCCCGTGAGCCATAAGCCCCACTGCAATCTAAAACGACATCAATACCCAGCTCTTTCCAAGGCAACTCATGCAGCTCACGTTGATGAAATAAACGAATATTATCATCACCAACTTGTAAAAGTGTTCCGTTAAGCCGTACATCCCAAGCAAAACGCCCATGGCTGGAATCATACTTCAGCAAATGCGCAATACCTTCAGGTTCAGCAAGTTCGTTAACCGCCACCACGATAATCTCTGCCCGACGGCCAGATTCATACAACGCTCTTAGAACACTTCGACCAATGCGGCCAAAGCCGTTTATTGCTACCCTGATTGCCATTCTACACCTTGTATCTGAGCAAAATCACACGGTTGCTAAGGATAACTGACTCACACCAACTCTACTGCTCATTTTAGCTGTCAAACATCAAAAGTGTGCTTCAACCGACATTTTTAAAAAATATTTTCATTCAGCAATACATGACTGAAACGGTTCAGCTTATCTAAGGTTAGATTAAGGGATATATTTACAGAACGCAATAGAAAATCCTATATTGGTGCACAAAAAAACAACGCCTAGCTTATCACTGGGCGTTGTTCAGCAAGATAATTAGAAATGGGAACCAAAATTCGGGACTCATTCCTTCTTATTTTATTTCAGTAAAGATTTAGCAGCTTCGACCGCTTTCTCTACTGTAATACCGAATTCTTTAAACAGAACTTCGGCAGGAGCAGATTCACCAAAGGTATGCATACCGATGATAGCACCGTTTAAACCAGTGTACTTAAACCAGTAATCTGCAATACCCGCTTCGATAGCAACACGTGCTGTCACATTGGCAGGTAAAACAGCTTCGCGGTATGCCGCATCTTGTTTATCAAATGCATCGGTTGATGGCATAGAAACAACACGGACCTTACGGCCTTCTGATGTTAATTGCTCAGCCGCTTTAACGGCCAGTTCCACTTCAGAACCTGTCGCAATAAAGATTAACTCAGGCGTGCCTGCGCAATCTTTCAGAATGTAAGCCCCTTTCTCAATATTGGCTAATTGCTCAGCAGTACGAGGTTGTTGCTCTAAATTTTGACGAGAGAAGATTAATGCGCTTGGGCCATCTTTACGTTCGATAGCATATTTCCACGCCACAGCAGATTCAACTTGGTCACAAGGGCGCCATGTGCTGACATTTGGTGTCACACGCAGACTTGCCAGTTGCTCAACCGGTTGGTGAGTTGGGCCATCTTCACCCAGACCAATAGAGTCGTGAGTATAAACAAAGATGCTACGCACTTTCATCAGTGCTGCCATACGAACCGCATTACGTGCGTATTCAACGAACATCAGGAATGTCGCACCGTAAGGAATGAAACCACCATGTAACGCGATACCGTTCATGATAGCTGACATACCAAATTCACGAACACCATAGTGAATGTAGTTGCCCGCTGGGTCAACGTTCAGTGCTTTGGAGCCTGACCACATGGTTAAGTTACTTGGCGCTAAGTCCGCAGAACCGCCCATAAATTCAGGTAATACTTTACCAAATGCTTCTAATGCATTTTGTGATGCTTTACGGCTTGCGATATTTGCTGGGTTTTGTTGCAGATTTTCAACAAATTGTTTCGCATCCGCGTCAAAGTTAGCAGGTAATTCACCATTCATACGACGAGTGAATTCCGCAGCTAGTTCAGGGAATTGCGCTGCATACGCGGCGAATTTTTTATCCCATGCGCTTTGTTTTTCTTTACCTGCAGTACGAGCATCCCAAGCTTCATAGATATCTTTAGGAATTTCGAATGGGCCGTAGCTCCACCCCAGAGCTTCACGAGTTGCTGCAATTTCAGCATCACCTAAAGGCGCACCGTGAACAGACTCAGAACCCGCTTTGTTTGGTGAACCAAAACCAATAATAGTTTTACACATAATCAGTGTTGGTTTATCAGTTTGGCTTTTCGCTTCATTCACTGCCGCGTTGATCTGTGATGCATCATGGCCGTCGATATCACGGATAACATGCCAACCGTAAGATTCGAAACGTGCAGCGGTATCGTCAGTAAACCAACCTTCAACTTCACCATCAATAGAGATACCGTTGTCATCATAGAATGCGATCAGTTTATTTAATTTCAGTGTACCCGCTAAAGAACACGCTTCGTGCGAGATACCTTCCATCATACAACCATCACCCATGAACACATAAGTGTGGTGGTCAACAATGTCATGGTTAGGGCGGTTAAATTGCGCTGCTAATGTACGTTCTGCAATCGCAAAACCCACTGCATTTGCAATGCCTTGACCTAAAGGACCGGTTGTTGTCTCAACACCTGGAGTATAGCCATATTCTGGGTGGCCCGGTGTTTTAGAGTGTAATTGGCGGAAATTTTTTAACTCTTCAATAGATAAGTCATAACCAGTGAGGTGCAGTAAGCTATAAATCAACATTGAGCCATGGCCGTTTGACAGTACAAAACGGTCACGATCTGCCCAGTGTGGGTCAGCTGGGTTATGATTCATATGGTCACGCCACAGTACTTCAGCAATATCAGCCATGCCCATTGGCGCGCCAGGATGCCCTGATTTTGCTTTTTGAACCGCATCCATACTTAGAAAGCGGATAGCATTAGCAAGGGTTTTACGAGTCGTCATCAGTATACTCCAGGTAGGATAAAAACGTACTTAAACCAATTTTTACAACGCAATACGGATAGTGCTACTTTAATTTCGCTGTAACATGAAAACATCAATTTAGCGATGTATCCCATATGTTCCCTACTTTAAGGAGCCATAGCACATCGACAACAAATTGAGCATTTCACGAATAGAGCGATTGAAAGTAACCCAATTCTACCCATACCGCAATATTTGCTATGTTCATGGCAGCAGATCGCTAATAAATTGAACTGCCGCAAAGCTGAATCCATTCCATTGCGCAAAATATCCCTTAATGCTTACATTTTTGCGCAAGTGACTAACCTTATTAAACCTGAGTTCAGTGTCTGGGATCAAGGTGATTTATGCATCTAGCGCATTTAGCTGCCACATTAGTGATAATTGGCAAAGTTTTAGACAAAAAAAAGCCTCAATATGCCCGAATATTTTTGTTTAGATTAAGTCAAATACCCAACCCTTCCAATGATTAGAAATAAATAGAAGTAACATGAATTGAAAAAACAGTAGCAATAAATATTACTGGCTAATCGCAGTTGCCTATAGCCTATAGAATGGTCTATCTCCACACCTAACAAGGAGAAAATAAGAATCGTTCAAAATAATCTAGATAAGCTATTCTGCAAAGCTTATCTAGATTGCTCATCATATATAGATAGTGCGTGCACTTCTAACAACCAACGTTTTTACAACAGAAATTCCTATACAGATCACAGTTCTTATATGTATAGTTTTGAATAAAAGTGGCTTTCAAAAGCCCGCAGTGCAATCTTAATTAGCGGTTAGGTAAATCGGTATATCTAACTTATTAAGTAATAATTAGCGAATCTCTAAGTGAAGAATTGCTTTTAGAACAAACGTGTATAGTATTAGGCACTACAAAACCTATATTCATTTAGTGACCTAATTACAAAGAGGAAGCTTTCCCATTATTATTTCTATAGCACACGACATCCACAGATAAAGACATCATAATTGATATTGCTGAAATTAAAATAAGGGGCACTAGAGAACGTAGTAACCTATCGCTGATTCTATTTTCACTGGTAAAATACCTGATGAGACTATAGAAAATAAATTGGCCTGTAAGACAAAATTTCAGGTCTAAACCCCATGTGCACAATAGGGTCATGATATTAAAAAGTTGATACTATAGTATCAACCTACTAGACACTGATGTCATATCATATATCTAGTTAGCAAAGTGTAATTTTAACATCATACACATTAAACTAGTTAGTTGAGTTATTAATAAATAAGAGGGCTAAAAACAAATTACAAATTATAATTTTACCAATATAACTGGTTTCCTACCTTTATTCTAAATTTTTCCCACCCTTTAATTGTAATAAATTGTAACTTTCAATGTAGATTCTTTATGCTTCTTAATTAAATATACATTTGTTAACAATTATAATAATTTTACGCTTATTTAGTGTATTTTTTTATTGATCCCCCTGATTTCAACACTATTAAGTGTATTTTTAACCAATTAAACTGGTGAGAAGATGTTTTTTAATTAGATAATGCTAAAAAAAACAGAGTTAATAGAAAAAACCTATTAAAAGTATATTTTTAATAGAAATCCTGCCATTTACTCTTTTTTTAATGTATTTATTATAACACTCAATTAAGCAAGCAAGTGAGCTAACGAATATCATATAAATAGATCTATTAATATTAGAGGCTGAAAAAATGAAAGCTAATATAATTAGTAGTCATGTAGGAAATTATTTACGAAAATCACGCAAAGAAAAAAACATGACAGGAAAACAGTTGGCAGAATTAATTAACATTAGCCAACAACAGGTATCTCGCTATGAAACTGGTAGCAGTTCATTATCGCTAGATCAATTAAATGAAATATTAACCGTTTTAGACAAAAGATGGATTGAAATGATTTACTATATTGATTGTTTCTCTGAAGAAAATAAAAGAAACAATATAAATTTAAGTAAAAAAACAATCGAAATATTACTAAACAGCATGAAAGATATTTAAATATTCCATTTTAAATTCAATAAAACCATATCAATATGTAAAAATTAAATAACTAATTTTACTATTGTTTTCTATCAATATAAAAAGAGAGATTAGTATGTTAAATAAAAAAATGGCTTCTGTATTGTTATCAACAATTATCGCAGCTTCTTTTGCTACAGCTGCAAATGCAGATACACGTACCGCTCAAGCAACAGCAACATGGCAAGCGACTGCAATTAAAGACACGACAAGTATGTTAGTTGTAACTCCATTAAGAAGTTTAACTTTTAATTATGCCGAAGGCCAAAAAAGCTTTAACCAACAGAATGGAGCATTTGATATCGCTATTCAAGGCCAAGCTGGTGCAACAGATTTTAAATTAGCGTCAAAAATTATTGCTAATACATTAGCAAGAACAACTGACGATTCTAAATTAACTGTTGGGGTTAAATGGAATGGCGAAGATTTGACTAAAAATAATGATTTAGTATTAATTGATACATCAACCGGTTTAACTTCTGGTTTAGACAATTTAGCGGCTGATGGCATCTATAATGGCTCTGAGCGTGCAGCAGATCGCGGTGAATTCACCTTTGTTATTGCTGGCGCTGAAGCTGATGGTGCAGCGACTGACTTTAAAGCACTGACTGATGGTACATGGGATGGTGATGTTAAAGTTCAATTTACTGCAACTTGGGACGGTGATTTCACGCCAGCTCCTTAATTCAATATCCCCTTATTAGATAACTAAATATTACGATAAAGATACTATAGGGAAATAATATCTTTATCGTCATTCATTTTTGAAATTTGCGATTATGAAAAAGATAACATTAGCATTAATTTTATTATCATGGTTACCATTAAAAAGCAGTTTTGCTGTCAACGTGGGAAATATTACTGAAATAATATCATCGAATGAAGACACCTTATCTAAAGAAATTGAAAATACAGTAGATACAGCAAGATTGGTAAATTTAACGATAGAAAAAATAGATTCACCACTTGATACTGGAAAAGTAATTACAGTTACTGATCCTAATGAAATATTATCAACACCCGCTAATTTAATTCTTCCAGGGCATGCAAAAGATATATTTAAGATAATTTATCAAGGCCCAAAAGATAATAAAGAACGTTACTATCGATTAAATTGGAAAGATGATCCTATTGGCGAGAGTGGTGTTACACAAAGTGCGAAATCGGCATCAGCAACAACATCAGCAACAATTAGCACAATACTCGTTGTCGCACCAAGAATTGAAAACTTTAATTATCAATACACTAATTCCCAAGTTTCAAATACTGGAAATAGCACCTTCCGTGTAGTGGCTTCAGGCCCTTGTTTAGCAGAAAAACAAAAATACGGAGTGGATGGTATTTGTCGCGAGCGTTATTACCTCATGCCAAACTTAGCCGTCAAATTACAATTTGTCGATGTCACAAATAAAAAATCAAGCGTAGGTATTTGGCACAAAGGAGAGTTCATTGTTGTCAAATAATTAAGAATGGACTTAAATTATGCGTAAGAGTGCTATTGCTTTATCAATATTAAGTATTATTTTTTCGAATACAATTAATGCCAATGAAATGAAAAGCGTTAAGATCGGTGGATATATTATTCCTCCTGCATTTGTTAGTGCATTGGAAGAAGGAATGTCTGTACCTGTTTTTTTACGACTAAATGATGATGCAGCAACCAATCAGAGCGAAAGTAAAATTGCAGATGCAGTTATTGTAATCGATCATGGTAATATTAAATTATCAAGTATTCATCTCATTGAAAATGAGCAAGGTGCGAAATTAAATAATTTACTAGTTGATAAACTTGAAGAAAAAAAGGATGCCATTTTTAATGAAAGTAATGGTATTATTATTGATAATAATGCAACCCTTCAATTAAACATTTCTTCTTTTAATTTATCATTAGATGTTGATAAAGCTGCTTTTTCGCCAAAAGAACATGCGCGGCAATCTGTACTAGGAAATTCTTCAGTTAATTCATTTTCAGCGGTAGCTAACTATGATTTAGGGGTATTCCAGAGCCGTGTTAAAGATTCAAAAGATACATCCAGCAGCTATTTCAATTTAGATACATTATTCGCAGCTGCGGAACATCACTTTAATGTAAATGCATCAGCATATAGCATTGGAAAATCTAATTCTAATGTTGAGCTGTATCGTGCAATGTATGAGCGTGATTTCAACGGATTTCGTTTTGCACTTGGGCTCATGAGTACGTGGAATTTACAGTCTATTGCCAGCTTAACTACCCTTAGCAGCAGTAAAATTTATGCGGCATCAATAGGAAACAATTCCTCAAGTATGGTGACAAATAAGCAGCAATCACTTACGCCGATTTATGCTTTTTTAAATAGCCCAGGCGAAGTACGCATTTATCGGCAAGGTAAATTATTAAATATTCAAAATTTTCCAATGGGTAATTTTGAAGTTGATACCAGTGTACTACCCTATGGTATTTACGACGTCACTATTGAGACAGTTATCGATGGCAAAATTGTCACAACACAGCACCAAACAATTAATAAATCCTTCGGTGCGATAACGGGCGGTTTTGATAAACTCAATTGGGAAATTTATGGTGGTTATATTGACTTTGATAAGCGCAATTATGTAAGAAATGAAGGCTCAACGAGTCAAACTCCGAGTAAAAGCCATTTAATCGGAGCCTCTTTTGCTTATAACTTCCCTGTATTGTCTGGCGTGCGTTTTCAAATGTCAAATTATGGGTTTGATAAATTTGTTGTACAAGAAACGAGTATCAATGCAGCTTTAAATAACTATATCTCAGTTAACTGGCAAGGCATGCTAGAAAACCATGGCAGTTATCGTAATATTGCGACTCTTTCTGTCAATATACCGGAAGGTTATGGTTCTTTATGGGCATCTAAAGAAAAAACTGTAGTGACTGGTGATTTACCACTTTATGATGCTGACAGTTATTCTTATGGCGGAACCATTAATTTTGACAAAATAATTGATAGAACTGGGTCACTGACTATTAGTAATACTAAAGATCGCCGTATTGGCAGTGATTCAATTAACTATGAATATGCGAATACATTATTCTCTGGCCGTTATGGAACGGTGGGGCTAAGAGCGGGTGTACAGCGCTATCATTATGATAACCAAAATAGTACCAACGAAAAATATATTAACCTCGATTTTTCCTTACCTTTATCAACATGGTTGAGTACGGGTGTTTCCTCAACAAATGGTAATGTGAAAGCAAATATTTATGCGAATAAAAATTTTGAAAATTCGGTGATTACCAATGCAGGGGTTTCTGTCTCCAAATTAGTCCGAGATAAAGATAATGGTGAATCCAATTTTTCAACATTAGGCTATGCTTCTTATGATACTAAATATAATTCAGGTACCGTAACGATTAATCGCCCCGATAATAACAGACTTAATGGCAATTTAACCTCTCGTGGCTCTGTGGCATATAGCAACGGCATGATCATGCCAAGTGGGCAGCAAGGTAAATCAGGCGTCATTATTAATTCCGATATAAAAGGTAGCGGCAGCATGGTCGCAAAAGTAAATGGGCAAAATTACCCAATTAGCGGAAAAAATACCTTTATTCCATTATCCCCTTATTCGGATTATGACATTCAGTTAATGAATGACGGAAAATCAAAAGACAGCTTTGATATTGTCTCAGGGCGAAATAAATCCGTCACATTATACCCAGGAAACATTGCTCTTTATCAACCTGAGGTAAGGCAACTAGTCACGGTATTTGGTCGTCTGAAATCACCAAATGGTGAATATATAAAATATGCCTCAATTCGAAATCATATTGGTCGAACAAAAACGGACCAAAATGGTGAGTTTTCCATGGATGTTGACGTCCGATATCCAGTGATATCGTTATTACAAGATGATCAGCAAACAATTTGCGAAGCAGATTTAAACCTTCAAGGTGCACGTGGTGCATTGTGGGTCGGTGAGGTGACATGTGAACCTCAAGAAGCATTTGCTAAACGTTAATTATCACTTTAAAGGCTAATTTAATATGCGATTATTATCGATAACAGCACTTTTTATTTCATTTTCGGTTCTAATACCGAATTCGTTTTCTGCAACAGCACCATTACAAGAGTATGTCATTGTTGAAAACCAAGTTGATAACGAATTCTTTATTGTTGCTAATAGAGTTGACCCTCGCTTCTCGGGCTCAAATGTATTCACAAAATACCAGCGCAATAGACAATATAGTTTAGGCTATATGGGATATACAGGAACACCTTTTAGCTCAACATATAATACAGGTGATATCTGGTTAGAAAATTCTCCCGTAAGCCAACCTTTTATCGGAAATCGTTGCATGACAAATAACCGAAATTGCCCAGCAACGTCTTATTGGTCAGCTCAGCAGTTACGAGATAATGGTGCATATAAAATCCAACAAACAGGAACACCGGGTGAGTCTGGATATTCAAGACCGATATTTTCTGAATCTTTTTATCGCTGGTTAGCCGAAATACCACCAGGAACAGAATATACTTTTGATTTAAGAACCTGCACAAGCCGCGACGATTATGATTTAAGTAATACGACCTGTATGACGAGTGGAGGAAGAACGACAACACAACAACACTACATTCCAACCAATAAAAAAGGCAATATTATTCTAAAAGGAACGGGCGCCTTACAAGAAGTCTTTGTGGATAGCAATGGCAATCCAACTATTGGACTCGGTTCTAATTTTTGCTCGACAGGGATTGTTGGAAATACTTCTGGAATTATTTGTAAGTTGGTTGAATTAGAAACCCAAGGACAATCTATCGGCGGAACATTTACAGTTCGTATGTATATTGATAGTGCAAAGTTAGGTTTAGCTAGGGACCCCCGTGCTGCACTTATTCAATATAAAGGAAGTAACAGCACACGCTGGACAAATTGGTCATCAACAACAAACATGTCAGAGATCTTTAATAATGGTTCACAAAATATTGAAGTTTTTCTCTCAAATGAATATTTAAAATCAATTGTTGACGCTTCACCTAATTCAACAGTCACACTTGCTGATAGTGTATATACTTTTGGTTTTCAATCACCACTTCCTCAATCTGGATTTTACGAATTTACACCTTCAAATTTCTTAATAATTAAGCCGAGAGATTATGGAATTAGCATTATTCCTGCAGATTTTAATCCAAACCAATCCAAAACAGGAAAAGTCGGCAATGATGAACCACCGATAGAATTTAATTATATCGTCACGACTAGCGGGCCAAGGCAAGCGGATTCTATTACGGCAAAAGTTGAAGGACCAAACACAACATTAAAAGGACAGTCATACTGCTTATTTACCTCGAGCGATAATAAACTTAATGTCCCTTTTTCCGCTTATCTTTCATTTAAAAATGAAAATGGTACTAAAGAATCACACCGAGCAAGTTGTGATAATAATGAAATTTCATTAAAAAATGCATTATGGTCTGAAACACCATGGGATAGACCTAATGAGGATTTAGGATCTTTTTATCGAACTAACTTAGATTTATCATTCCCAATGAATGACTCTGAATCATTTTTTACATTGGATGGTATTGATTGGTTAGGAACCGTTTCTGCAAGTGGCACAATAACTGTCAAAGCAATTTGGACTGGGCCCGATATTCAATAATATCTAATGACTACTTTTAGGGCTACTTGTAAAAGTTCAAGTGGCCCTTTTATTGAACCCCATATACTCTTAAATTTTAGTTGGATTTTTTAATATGAAACCATTTTATTTACTTAAAATCCTATTATTGGTTTTGCTATCAGTGTCTTGCAATAATGCTATTGCTTTATATATCAATGCAGATATTTCTTCGATGGAGTCAGGGCAAGAGTTTTTTTCTAAGCCATACATCAACGACACAGATAAAACTAATTTATATAATTTTAGTGCCTACAAAATTGATAAACCAGGTAACCAAGAACATGGGGCACCTCTCCATAACGGCGAGATTATTTTTACTCCATTGAAGAAAATTTTATTACCTGGGGAACAAGAATTTTTTAAGATTTTTTATCGAGGAGAAGCCGATGAGACCGAGCGCTATTATAAGATTATCATTAGCGAAACCCCTCTTGATATGCGTAGTGATAATGAACAAAAAAAGCGACCTTTATTTTATCCAACGGTTAGCCTAGAAACCTATTTTGTTGTGAGACCTAAAAAACCAGATTTTAAATATGAGCTTAATCCAAGCACTAGTATTCTAAAAAATACGGGTAATACCTATTTTAGAGCGCTCTTACATGAAAACTGTGATGCTAATGATGATTCCGAGCCTTATATATTTTACTTATTACCCGGCCAAGAATCTAAAGATGAGCGTCTTAAAAAGAAAAGCCGTAAATATATTGTAATATTTGATAAATATTACCCAATTGGCAACTGCACCTAAAATTCAATCATATCAATTAATTAAAAAAATAAAATGACAAATTTGGCTATACTACTATTAAAATAAACATTGAATTACCTAATCATAATTCGACAGGTACTCTGTATCTATAATTACCTTAAAGCATTACAAATTCATAAAATTCAGTTCTAAAAAATCATTTCCGCCTATTAAAAATAGCAAATTAATTTAGGTTTCCATGACTTGAAATAGTGGTTAATACTGCTTTTTATCTGTATATAAAACATCAAAACAAAAAATGTCAGTTTCATTAATACAATACACTGAAATTTTTGTCATTACATATATAACCAATCGTTATAAACAAAAATTTATTTTCATATTTTCTTCTCAAAAAAAGAGTAGTATATTACACTGATATAATTACTTTAAAATCAATGACTATCATGTTAGCTAAAGTGATCAAACTAAGCACATATTTTAATAACTAAATAAGAGTCATGTATGATATATATACTGAACAACATAATAAAATATAATTCTGACTTAGGTGAAATATTTAGGGTGGACACAGAACTCAGTGTAATGAAATTAACACCCGTGTTGAATTATATTTTTATAATACTAATTCAGAATAATAAAACGACTATCACTCGTGAAGAGATACTAAAAAAAATACTAAATAAATATGACCTAAAAGTTTCGATAAACACCCTTAACCAATACATTAGTACATTAAGAAAAGTATTACATCAACAGCTTTTAGTTGAAAATGCAATTCTAAGCATATCAAAAAAAGGCCTTGTTATCTCTTCTGAAATTCAAATTGAAGAATCGATTGCCAAATTCAATAATAAAATAGAGAAAAGCCTAGCCCCCCCTCCCACTTCAAGCAATAAATCTAACAAATCACTATTAATTAGTGATAAAAATCATATTATTAAAAAAACATTATTGATAATTAGTGTTTTTTTACTTTTGGTGATTATTTACCTTATAAATCAAATTTATGCAATAAAATTTCCATATGCATCAATACAGTCATACAAAATTAGCACAATTGGAGATTGCCCTGTTTATGGGTTCAAAGATAACTATGAAAAAAACATGAGTGACACAATAAGCAAACAAGCAATTGATTTTAACTTAACCTGTGAAGATTCTGATGTTTTTTATTATTATAACAATATACAAAACTTAGGTAAAAACAAACATAGCTTATTAGTAAAATGCAAAAAAAATAAAGAATGCATTTCAACAAGAGTAAATTGGCAGGATAAAAATGACTAATAAAACACTATATTCATTGATACTATTATTTTCATTAATTATCGTTTTCTTGTTATTTAACTTGAATTTAGAAAAAAGTAAAACACAATATTGTGAAGCAACTGTTTCCTCTAATTTCATATTAGCTAATAATAAATCATCATATACACTAAATATGAAATTAGTAAAAAACAATGATAACAGTGGATATATTAAATTATTAGGAACAATTACAACTGATAAGACATATACTGTTAATCGAGTTGTTCATTTCAATCAATCATCAAGAAAGTATATAAAAGATTTAAAGTTAACCATAAGTTATGATAGAAAATCTTCAAATGACAATGTTCCTGATGATATATTCGAAAAATATTTTAAAGCATTCAATCTAAACTCAATTGCATATGTAGAAATTGATGAGATAACTTCTGATTGGTACCTTTTTTCCAGTTCGTTTGGCCCTTATTTTGTCTGTAGCAGGCAAGATAAATTAAATACAATTTAACACATAGCTAACTACTTATAAAGTAGTTAGCTCAGGTAATCGCTAATATTACATCTCTGATTCCTATTAACCTTTTCATTTTTTCTCCAACTAAGCAGGCTTGATTATACTTTTACCTATAATTAAATTTATATGCTACCTACCGATAAGTACCAAATCAACCCTAAATAAATCACTATTTCAACTTAATCTATAAATATTTTTTTGTAATTTTATGTAAAAATATAAATACTTACTTTTATACGACTATAAATGCATTTTTTTCATTTATTATTTATTATATTCTCACTTTTAAGCCAATCCCTAAGATTGACATAACGCATTGTTTTTATTGGATTATAAAAACCTATATTTTGATTCAATAGTCTATATTCATTATTTACACCTATATCAATAGACTAAAGCTATCAAATAAACTATTTTTGATTCATTAAAACAATTTCACATTGGTAACTAAAAAATATAATCTATTCCTCATAGAGAAAATCAAAAAATTTAAAGTAATGCCATCTTTAATAGCTAACTTTAAAATAATAAGTTCCTAATAGAGAGAATATGAAATGAAATATATCAATACTAAAGAATTGAATAAAAGTAATGACCTAGATATTGTTATGGCTACCGCAAAATACTTGAAATCCGCACGTATTGAAAAATCATTAACAGGAACAGAATTAGGAAAATTATTAAATTTGAGCCAACAACAAATATCAAGGTATGAGAATGGCCAATCTGCTATTTCTATTGATAGCCTTCATATATACCTTAAAGCATTAGGTAAAGATTGGTTAGATTATTTCAGATCTGTTATCTTAGTTAGAGTTCATGCGAATTATTATTAATACAGTCATAAAAAACTCAAACTTATACATTTCGATAAAATCGCGACAAAACCTAAGAATAGTTAATATGATTAAAAAGAATATGAATTATTCTCATAAATCTATTATTTATAGATCTCATTATATCAAAAATTAACTCAAAGAAGTCATTAGAAGCAAAAAATGTATCATTCAACAAAAAAGTGATACAAAAAGAAAGGAACTCTTAATGCAGTTAAATACAGTCATGATAAAAAAAACGCCACGCTAATATATTAGCGTGGCGTTATAATTTGGCGGAACGGACGGGACTCGAACCCGCGACCCCCTGCGTGACAGGCAGGTATTCTAACCAACTGAACTACCGCTCCTGATGTTCCCTACTGGGAACGCCATGCATATTACGAATACTTAAGGACCCCGTCAACACTTTTTCTTGTTAAATCGCGCAGTTGAACAGTTTTTAGCCTTGAGAGGCTTTTCTATGCATTTTCCTAAGCAACCATTAATGATAACACCAATCATTAGTGTAAATTTTCAGCCTCATCGGAAGATTGCCGCCAAAGGCAGGGTTTGCCACCCTTCTTATCAACAATATCCAGCCGGGCTTCATGAGCAATAAGCTCTTCATCGGAAGCAAAAATCACCCTAAGGCCAGTTTGGGGACGTTCAATTCTTTGAATTTCATACTCTTGCTCATTATTAGCCGATTCCGAATCCATCGAAAATGATAATGAAGTTTGCCCGCCTGTCATTGCCAAATAGACATCTGACAGAATCTCAGCATCGAGTAAAGCCCCGTGCAGTGTTCGCTTAGAGTTATCAATTAAATAGCGGTCACATAGCGCATCCAAGTTATTCCGTTTACCCGGGAAAAGTTTGCGAGCCAATACTAAGCTATCAGTGATGGTACAAAAATCTTGCGTGGGTGGAATTCCTTTATTAAGTTTACGGAATTCATAATCCATAAAACCGATATCAAAGGGAGCATTATGAATAACAAGCTCTGCACCTCGAATAAATTCAAGGAACTCATCCGCAATTTCTGCAAAAACAGGTTTATCTTGTAAAAATTCATCACTTATCCCATGCACTTCGAATGCTTCAGGATCCACTAAACGGTCAGGTTTAATGTACACATGAAAATTACGCCCTGTTAGTCGGCGGTTAATCACTTCAACCGCACCAATCTCTATAATGTTGTGCCCTTCATAATGAACACCGAGTTTATTCATACCGGTTGTTTCAGTATCAAGGACAATTTGTCTGGTTATCACCGTGCTCATAATGTTTTTTTGTGTCAAACTAGAGGGGAACGAATAATATAGAGTGTAACAGAAATGACAAAGCAGGTAGAAATTTTCACGGATGGTTCCTGTTTGGGCAATCCTGGCCCTGGTGGATATGGCGTTGTTTTACGCTACCAACAGCATGAAAAAACGTTGAGTGAAGGTTATTTTTTAACCACAAATAACCGAATGGAACTACTTGCAGCCATCAAAGCATTAGAATCGCTAACAAGACCTTGTGATATTATTTTAACCACTGATAGCCAGTACGTACGACAAGGAATAACACAATGGATCCACGGCTGGAAGCGTAAACAATGGCGAAAAGCAGATAAATCCCCTGTCGTTAATGTCGATTTATGGAAACGCCTCGATGATGCCATCCAACGACATACTATTGATTGGCGTTGGGTTAAAGGCCATGCTGGCCACCCCGAAAACGAGAAATGTGATGAATTAGCTCGAGCTGCGGCTTCAGCACCAACTAAAGAAGACACGGGTTACCAACCCGCACAAAACTAAGAAGGGTCGTTTACCTTCATTGATTTACTGATCTCCTTTGCTGTACCGAGTGCTGTTCCAATCTTAACTTTTGGTTGCTTAAATTTTAGTGGTGTCGGAGTTAGTGGGTAAGTCCGTTTCCGCGCCACAATCACGCTTAAAACACCAACTCCCCCACAGCTTTTATTCACTCGTCTATTCGCCCCCAGCCAAGGGATTATTTGGCAATTGCGATGATACAAAACTTCATAATTTAATAAGCTGAGCCAATCAAATACCCTAACGGATGGAAAAAAACGGCTACAATAAGGCTGCCGTTTACGTAAAACAGGCACGAGTTTCGCCATTCCAAGAAGACTGAAAGGGTTAAAACCTGAAATAATTAACCAGCCATCGTCGATTAATACCCGGTCAACCTCCCGTAAGAGCCAATGAGGATCATGGCTATAAGCCAAACAGTGAGTCATTAGGCAGGCATCTATAGATTTTTGGGTTAATGGTAAAGCTTCGGGTTTGGCAACAAGGTTAAAACGCGGATCGCCGGTACCAACATTAAATTGGTGAGAGATAAGACAGCCTTCGGTCTGGATTTCAGTACTTAAATGACCTAACTTAAGCAGATGAAAGCCAAATATCTTTGGCCACCAAGGGCTAAGTTGATTTTCTATGGCTTGACGGTATTGTTCTCCAAAAGGAATGTCAGACCAACTAACAGGCATTTGAATTTTTTTATCAATACGCGCAGGCTTCATGAAATTCCCCTATTAACTATTAACAAGTATCGAGGTCATTATGGAGTTAATTCGAGTACCAGCCTTAAACGATAACTACATTTGGGTTTTAGCTGATAGCCACCAACAGTGTATCATCGTTGACCCTGCAGAGGCAGAGCCTGTGCTTGAAATAATTACAGCCAAGCGATTGACCCCAGTCGCAATCCTATTAACTCACCACCATAATGACCATACGGGTGGCGTAAAAGGGATTTTAAGCAAATTTACAACTCTTCCCGTTTTTGGCCCAAAAGAAACTCAATCTAAAGGAGCAACAGAAATAGTCGAAAATGGTGATAAAGTCATAATTGACGAGTTCAACCTACAGGTTATTTCATTATCAGGCCATACATCTGAGCATATTGGCTTTTACCAAGCACCTTATTTATTCTGTGGTGACACCCTATTCTCTGCGGGTTGTGGGCGGATATTTGAAGGAACGCCCGAGCAAATGTTTGAATCTATCCAAAAAATTGCAGCACTCCCTGATGAAACCTTAATTTGTTGTGCTCATGAATATACTTTATCTAATCTCAAATTTGCACACCATATATGGCCTGAAAATGAAGCGATTACACAATATTTACAAAAAATAACGCAAATACGTGACAAACATCAACCAACAGTACCTACCACATTGAAAATAGAGAAAAAAATAAATATTTTTCTGCAATGTGACAACCCTCAACTACAGAAAAAACTCAATATTAATCTACAAAACCCACCTTTAAGAGCAATTTTTACCCTACTGCGTCAATTAAAAGACCAATATTAAAGTTTAATGATTGTCATATCGGGGTGGGATAAGTATTATTGTTCGACTTTTAAACATTAAAATGAAGAACAATAGAAAAGAATGAAGATAATCGCGACGCTTATCGCCATTGTTCTGTTGGCCGGATGCCAAACTGCCCCGAAAAAAATTAAGCAGAACAAAACTCCTAGTAATCATACAATTGAAACTGTTGCACCACATAACCAAGCCGCCAGTAGACAATTACCTAAATCTGATTATGACCTATGGGGTTATATTAGTGATGAACTAAAAATGGATGTCCCTGATAAACCTCAAATTAGGGAGTTAGCAAATAGTTATTTAAATAAACAACGTTTTGTCTACGATGTGGCATTAAGAGCTGAGCCATACATGTACCTCATCGTAGACGAAATTAATGAGCGCAATTTACCAATGGAGTTAGCTTTAATTCCTATTATTGAAAGCTCGTTTAATCCTAAAGCAACTTCTCCGGCACAAGCTGCAGGCCTATGGCAAATCGTCCCTATCACGGCTCGCTCATATGGCCTAAAACAAACACAATGGGTTGATGAACGCAGAGATGTCGTTTCTTCAACTAAAGCGGCCTTCGATCTTCTCGAAAACTTAAATGTTATGTTCGGCCATGACTGGGAGCTCACTCTAGCTGCCTATAACTGTGGTGAAGGCTGTGTACAAAATGCTATCAAGAAAAATGAGGCTGCCGGGTTACCAACTGATTTCTGGTCACTCTCTTTACCGAAAGAAACCAAACAATATGTACCAAAAATCTTAGCGCTTAGCCAAGTATTAAAAAATCCTGAAAGGTATCAAGTTAATTTGCCAACAAGTAATAAAAATAGAGCACTCACTCAAATTGATGTTGGCCAACAAATCACGTTATCTCAAGCTGCTGAGTTGGCTGGGTTAACAGTTGAATCGGTAAAAACATATAATTCTGGTTACACTCGCGGTATAACATCACCAAGTGGCCCTCATTATATTATGCTACCTACGGCTAAAGCCGAACAATTCAAAACATCTCTTTCAGACCAAGACGTTTTAAACACGATTCGCTTAGCAGCGCAACAAAATCAGCAGATAAAAACAGCACAACCTACTGCAATTTCTAGTGCGCGTCAAAATCGAGCTAAAATAGCGACATATAAAGTACGCAAAGGCGAATCCGTCGCAAGTATTGCAAAAAAATTCAATACTACTGCGAAAGATATTCAAAAGCTAAATGGATTAAAAACCGCAAGCGTTATCAAACCTGGGCAAGTATTAAAAGTTGCTAGCCCAGCGTCTACAGCAAGTAGCCGTAAGGCAAAAACCTATAAAGTAAGAAAAGGCGATTCCTACTATAGCATTGCTAAGCGTCATGGCATAAAGCTCAATGATTTAATGACTTGGAATTCAGGTGTTAAAATGGCCGACCTGAAACCAGGGGTGACCTTAAACCTCTACCTTTAAGTTAATCTCAGCAAAAAAGCTTTTGTCTATTTCAGATAAAAGCTTTTTTATTTTGAATTCTCTTATTAGTAAAAATTAATTATTTGAATGAATTAAATAGGATAATAATTTTTATAACATCTTTTGTATAAAGGTTTCATATTCGCTGTACTAGAATAACCGATGGTTAAACTATAGTTTAAATACTTCATAAAATTGAGTTTAAACAGAACATACGTAACTCAAACCTCAACTACTCACTAATAAATTAGAAAAAAGTCGTTTATTGGTGGTGACATATGTGGTAATAATGCTATTATTATATCGCGGCTAGTTTAGTCCGAGCAGCCAGTCCGTATTCGAACATCGCTTATGTATTATATTAATAATTTTCGAAAGTTTAACGAACTAGCAATAATCTTATATTTTTCAATATACTAACGTGCAAACTTTTATATTGAACATAGGTGCTTTAATTAGTTAACATGACATTATTGATAAAAAATACACACAGCAAAAGTCAGATTCGCCTGCGGAGGTGATTATGGATGAATACTCACCCAAAAGACATGATATAGCAGAACTAAAATACTTATGTAATAGTCTCAATAGAGACGCTATTTTAAGCTTACAAAAAACAAATACACACTGGATTAATGATTTAAGCTCCCCGCAAAGCGCAGCCTTGAATGAACTCATTGAACATATCGCTGCATTTGTATGGCGGTTTAAAATCAAATACCCAAAAGAAAATCTTGTTATATCACTTATCGAAGAATACCTCGATGAGACCTATGATTTATTCGGCAGCCCAGTTATCACACTTAGTGAAATTATAGACTGGGAAGCAATGAATCACAGCCTTGTCGCTGTGCTGGATGATGACCTAAAGTGCCTAACCAGCAAAACTTAAAGGTATTATTTACCTTTAGTTCAGACTATAAAACCGTATATTAATAAGTAATTTTGCATAAAAGAAAGGGTATTATGACCAAATCTGATTATCTGATGCGTTTAAGAAAATGCACCACAATTGAAACACTTGAGCGTGTCATTGAAAAAAATAAGTATGAATTATCTGATGATGAGCTAGAGCTATTCTATTCAGCAGCAGATCACCGCTTAGCTGAACTCACAATGAATAAGCTTTATGATAAAATCCCAGCGTCTGTTTGGAAGTTTGTTAGATAATATCTTATTAACACGCACAGATAGTGAATGGTTATAGCCGGTAAATCCACTTATCGGCTGAACGCAATGTATTTGTCATTTTATTATTGGCATAATTATTATGCTAATAGGATTTTCTTATTTTAAATTTTAGCCTGCCAACTTTTTCTTATCACAATACTCAACAATTAATGTTGTATTCTTAACTTTTCTTTTTAACTTTTGAATTCATTTAAACCTTAAAGTTTAATTTACATTTATAAAAATAAAAAAGAATAAACAGAAAAAACAATTAAAAATTATATTTATAATAAATTGGAATAGGGAGATTGATATACAAGGAAAGGTCTTAGAATTGGGTGGGAGCCCTGCCAGCGACATCCCGGCACACACGACCCCTGCTATGGCTGCTTCCTTCCGGACCTGACCAAGTTAACAAGTTAGCGTTGCGGGAGAACCAACAGAGCCCCCATTGATTGCTTCTTTCAAAGCAGAGGCATTATGCTTGATAGTCATTGAAATAGCAAGAAACCCATGGCTAAGTGGCGATTTATCACACAAACACTTATAAAAATAGAGACTCAACTAAGAGCCGGTACATTGGCTAATTCGCAGAGACCATCAATAATTCAACATTTTTTGTAATACCGTTGTTGATAACCTCTACAACACTATCACTGATATACAATAGTTTTCCGTTTGCGCTTATAGTTGCATTCACAACTAGCGTACCTTCTTGCCTAACTTCACTTTTTTGGTAAGTTAGTTCAAAAGGAATAGTCGGCCGATTGTTCACCGAATTATAATATTTTTGAGATAATATTAGAGCAGGTAAGTCCGCAACTGTTGTATCTGCCAAAGTGATTGTAACAACCGCACCTTCGGGTAAAACAGTATCCTGTAAGATTACCACACGGCCCTCAATTTTCCCTGAATCTACCGTCTGGTTATTATTGCTATTTTTAGCATTAAGTGTTTTTTCACTGGGCTTTGTGCTATTCCCTTCACAGCCAACCAACGTTAAAAGCACTAATAAGCTAACAATGTAGCGAAAAAACTTCATAGTTATTACCTATAATACAATGTTTACTAAAACATTTTTAAATAATCGGAATAGACAAATCATTTTCTGACAAGGAATGATAAAAAGTATAACTAATATTGGTAGAATAATACATTTATATTTCTAAATGTAACAATACGTAACCCCAATTTATTCGATAGCAATTAATCTACCTATTCAGGGTAAATAATGGGAAAATACCTGTATCTCATTTACATATAACAGAACTAAGATGACTATGAGCCCAGAATTACAGAATTTAATTAGCCTAATTGAACTCGAAAAAATTGAAGAAGGGATTTTTCGAGGACAAAGTGAAGACCTTGGATTGCCTCAAGTTTTTGGCGGGCAGGTTGTTGGGCAAGCCATGTATGCTGCGAAACAAACCATACCTGAAGAAAGAGCGATTAATTCTTTTCATAGTTATTTTTTGCGCCCCGGTGACAGCTCTCGTCCTATTGTTTATGACGTTGAAATTTTGCGCGACGGTGGAAGTTTTAGTGCACGCCGAGTAAGTGCCATTCAAAATGGCAAGCCTATCTTCTTTATGACCGCATCATTTCAATCTCAAGAAGAAGGTTATAGCCATCAAAACTTAATGCCGGATGTGCCACCACCGACAAAATTAATTTCTCAAGATGATATTGTTCAAAGTTTGGCTGATCAATTACCGGAAGCAGTTAAAAAATACGCTCTTAGGCCAACTCCCTTTGAGTTTCGCCCTGTTGAGTTTTACAGCCCATTCGATTCCGCCCCTCAAGAACCATTTCGCTATATTTGGTTCAAAGCAAAAGGGCAGCTACCTGACCTACCTTCACTTCATCACTATTTATTAGGTTATGCTTCTGATTACAATTTCCTTCCAGCCGCATTACAACCGCATGGTAGAGGCTTTATGGAACGCGACTTACAGGTTGCAACGATTGACCATTCAATGTGGTTCCATCGTCCATTTAAAATTGATGATTGGTTACTGTATGCCGTAGAAAGCCCTTCAGCATCAGGAGGGAGGGGTTTTGTAAAAGGACAAATCTATAATTTACAAGGTGATCTTGTTGCAACGGCTGTCCAAGAGGGCGTAATCCGCCATAGGCAACCTCAAAAATAGAAGGGACTTCAAGTAAGTGATTACTTACTTAGAAAAATAAAATTGTCAGTTTAAAAAGGTAATGGCAGCCAGCAATACGCTGCCATTATCAATTTACATAAAACACAGTATTATCCTGTCATTATCATTACATTAAGGTTAATTGTAGGCACTTTCACCATGAGAAGTAATATCTAAACCTTCCCTTTCTTTTTCAACATTAATGCGTAAGCCAGACGTTTTCTCTGCGATTTTAAATGCAATATAAGCAACAATTGCAGTCCAAACAACACAAACTAGAATACTAATAGCTTGAATTCCCACTTGTTTCATCATCGTAATACCTTCTGCATAGCCACTTCCACCTAATGCAGTTGAGGTGAACACCCCCGTTAGTAAACAACCTAAAATTCCGCAGACACCATGAACCCCAAAAACATCGCACACATCATCAACTTTTAACCGACGTTTTAAAATCACAACCCCCCATAAACCCGCTAGCCCAGAAAGCAGCCCGATGATTAATGCCCCGCCGACACCCACAGTGCCCGCCGCTGGCGTAACACCGACTAACCCGGCCAAGCACCCAGAGCAAGCACCTAATAATGAAGGTTTTTCCCTGAAAATCCACTCTGCTAAAGTCCATGATAAAATAGCACCAGCCGCCGCTGCAATAGTGTTCACAAACGCTAAGGCTGCAATACTATTTGCACTTCCTGCCGAACCTGCATTGAAACCAAACCAGCCAATAAATAATATGGAGGTTCCCATAAATACCATAGGTAAGTTGTGAGGCTTAATGGCTTCTTTCCCTAATCCGGTACGATGTCCAAGTAAGTAAGCACCAACTAAACCTGCAACAGCCGCATTAATATGAACAACCGTCCCCCCTGCAAAATCTAGTGCACCATCTTGGGATAAAATACCGCCGCCCCATACCATGTGTGCCATTGGTAAATAAGCAAATGTAGTCCAGATAACGGTAAATATTAAAATTGCAGAAAATTTAATGCGCTCCCCTAGTGCACCTATCACTAATGCAACTGTTAAGCATGCAAATGCACCTTGGAATACAACGTGAATA
Source organism: Providencia sp. PROV109 (assembly GCF_033681625.1). NCBI lineage: Bacteria > Pseudomonadati > Pseudomonadota > Gammaproteobacteria > Enterobacterales > Morganellaceae > Providencia > Providencia sp. PROV109. The sequence continues at coordinate 865,930 of NZ_CP096320.1, read as the reverse complement.
AATTGAGGGATCGGCCCAGATAAGCTATCTACAGTGATGTTTTTCAACATAATCTGACTAAAACCACCTATAAAATCATTCCCCTCACTAAAAGCTAAACTGTATCCATAAACAATCCAAATAACAGACACTAAAGCGAAAATAACCGCAGTTTGAGCCATTAAAGAAAGAACATTTTTACTTCTCAGTAACCCACCATAAAATAATGCGATACCTGGCAGTATCATAAAAATAACTAAAGCAGTCGCTATCATCATAAATGCGTTATCAGCTTTATCTAGGGTTTCCTCTGCTGCAAACACGGTTATTGGAAAACCACCCATTGATATCAATAAAAATAAGTATTGGAACCCTTTGCTCATATTTGCTCTCCTACAGTGCTTCGTCTTGTTTTTCACCTGTACGAATACGTACTGCTTGCTCTAATGACAAAATAAATATTTTTCCATCCCCGACTTGGCCCGTATAAGCTTTTTTTTCAATTGTTTCAATCACCTGCTCTACCAACTCATCAGAAACCGCTATTTCCATACGTACTTTAGGTAAAAAATCGACGGTATATTCAGCTCCTCTATATAATTCGGCATGTCCTTTTTGCCGCCCAAACCCTCGAACTTCAGTAATCGTAAGCCCTTGAACCCCAATATCTGATAGTGCCTCTCGAACTTCATCTAATTTAAATGGCTTAATGATCGCGATGATATATTTCATGTTCACTCCTATAAGTCATATGAATAAGCTGCTTAATACTTCGGACAGCACTGACTTTATAGCAAACCGTGTGCCAAAATATATTTATCCATAAAATTCAATAGGAAAGAACAAAATAAAAAACCACTCGAATGAGTGGTTTTAAGGTATGCATTATAAGAGTGCAGAATAATTAACTAGGTATAGCCTCAATTTCAGCATCACTATGGGCATTTAATGATTCTCCAACTTGCTGCAACTGGTACATTTGATAATAACGTCCTTTTTGTTGCAAAAGCTGTAAATGTTTACCTTGCTCAACAATTGCACCACGATGTAACACAACGACTTGGTCAGCGTCGACAATTGTCGATAAACGGTGGGCGATCACAACTAACGTAGTATGTTGGCGAATCACTCGTAACGCTTTTTGTATCGCTTGCTCTGTCCCTGAGTCAATATTCGCGGTTGCTTCATCCAAAATTAAAATTTTGGGTGTCACCACAAGAACTCGGGCCATCGCTAATAACTGTCTTTGCCCTACAGACAAGGTATTCCCCTGTTCACCAAGCACGGTATCTAGTCCATCAGGTAAACCACGAACCAACCCAGCAAGCTGAACAGTTTCAAGAACTTCCCAAACTTTGTCTTGGCTAATCTCACGTCCTAATGCGACGTTGTCAAAAAAAGAAGCAGCGAGGACAACAGGGTCTTGTTGTACCATTGCAATACCATTACGTAATACTTGGTGGGATAGTGAACTCAAATTACGTCCATCTAATAAAATATCTCCCTCCTGCCACGGGTAATACCCCATAATTAAATTTGCTATGGTACTTTTACCGCTGCCTGTATGACCGACTAATGCAACGAAGTTATTATCAGGCACTTGTAAATTAATATCTTTAAGTACCATTTTGTTATCACGGTAAGCGAAAGATAAATGGTTAATTGAGATTGAACCTCCTTGTAATGGCTCAATACTTTCACCATAACCTTGCTGCGGACTATCCATTAATTCAAATACACGCTCACCAGAAACAACAGCTTGTTGAAGCATTGATTGCTGAGAAGTTAACTCAATAAGCGGCTCATTCAAGCGACCTAAATAGTTAATAAATGCATATAAGACACCAACACCAATGGTAGTCGTTCCTTCGAACCCAAATAGCAATAGCAAGCCACACAATACTGAAGCTGAAAGTAAACTTAGTAATGGCCTTAATAGTAAGCCATCAAGTTTTAATGCTTTCATTCTTGCAAAATAATGGTCTTGGCTAATACTTTGCATTTTTTCGCCAAACCTAGCCTGTTGGATAAATTGCTGAATAACTGTCATTCCATTAATGACTTCGTTAAAACCGTTATTAATATCTGCAAGATAAGATCTCACACGGCGCACAATGGGCGTACTTAAACGCTGATAAACAAGCATTACCACAAATACTGCAGGAAAAATCATCACTGCAATTGATGCCATACGCCATTCCAATGAAAACATAGCAACTAACATGGCACAAATCAGGGCTAAACTACGAAATACCGTCGGCACAACCATCACAAATAGATCTTTAATAACTTCAGTATCATTTGTAACTCGTGAAATTAATTGGCCAACAGGTTGCTTATCGAATGCACTTAGGGGCTGTCGAAGGGCTGCATTCATCACATCTGTACGTAATGTTTGCACTACCCCCACAGAGGCTTTATTAAATAAAATAATTTGATAGTAATGTAATAACGCTGCAATAACTTGGAGCAATATAAAACCAACTGCCATATATAAAGCAAGTGGCATGATGATTTGTTTTTTCGCTATCATGTTATCAATAAAATAGCTGATTAGCAGAGGCCCACTAACTTCTGCAATAGCGGCTAACCATAGCATTGCAATGGCAATACCCATGGTTCCTCGGTATGCTTTTCCATAACCAAGCAAACGCTTGAGTGCTGGCCATAGCGGTTTCTTTTGGCTCATAGCTCACCATCCAGAGCAGCTTCAATCTGTTGATACTGATACATATCTTTATACCAACCCGATTGCTCAATAAGCGCTTCATGTTTACCTCGACTAACAATAGCACCTTGAGATAACACAATAATATTGTCTGCCTCTACCAATGCAGATAGACGATGGGCGCTAATTATCATAGTCCTACCCTGCCGCCAATGGCTTAAATTTTGTAAAATTGTAAACTCGGTCTGCCCATCAACAGCAGAAAGTGCATCATCTAACACCAAGACTTCTGCATTTTGCAAGATAGCCCTTGCAATAGAAATTCGTTGTTTCTGCCCGCCAGATAACATGACACCGCGCTCACCAACCTGAGTAGAATAGCCTTCAGGTAAACGTAAAATATCATCATGTACACAAGCTATACGCGCAGCCTGTTCAATTTCATCTTGAGTGGCATTAGGCCGCCCAAGCGCGATATTGCCAGCAACTGTATCTGAAAATAAAAATGGGGACTGATTTACGATAGATAACCGAGCACGCCATTCATCTAAACGGATTTCGGGTAGTAATAAGCCTTGATAGCAAATCGCCCCTTCCGTCACATCAAATTGACGCTGTAATAACGTCAACAACGTTGATTTTCCAGACCCCGTCGGCCCACAAAGCCCCAAAAATTGTCCAGGTTTTAAATCAAACTTAATATCATGTAATGCTATTCGCTTAGTTTCTGGATAACTAAAGTTGATAATATTCACATTCAAGTTTCCCTTTTCAGGCTGTAATGAATGCGAACCATCCTGAATGACTAGCGGTTCATTGAGTAAACTTAGAATACGGCTATAAGCCGCACTACCTCGTTCAACGATATTAAACATCCAAGCAAGCGCTAACATCGGCCAAATCATTAACCCTAGATACATTACAAAGCTCGTTAATTCACCTAACGTCAATGTATCGTTTAATACCATCCAGCTTCCACCTGCAATAGCGAGTAAATTTGCCATACCAATCGCCATAAAAATGGTGGGGTCAAAACGCGCATCAACTTTAGCAACATGCATATTGCGACGCCCTGCCTCAGTAGCTACCTGTTCAAATTGATTTGATTGATGATCTTCAAGGCCAAAAGCTTTAATCATACGAATACTTGTTAAACTTTCTTGCGCATGATTATTTAAAGACGAAAATGCCCCTTGAGCATGCTTGAAACGCTGATGAAGCTGGTCTCCATACCGTTTAATGATTAATGCCATAATTGGCATTGGAATAAGTGCTAGTAAAGTAAGCTGCCAACTAATTTCAACACTCATCATGATGAGCACCGCACACCCCATCACCAATGAGTCAACTAATGTTAAAACACCTTCACCAGCTGCGAACACGACTCGGTCAACATCATTCGTTGTACGTGCAATTAGGTCTCCCGTTCGATACTTATGGTAAAACGCTTGATTCTGCAGACTTAATTGCCGATAAAACTTTTGTCGTAGCTGTACAGCTAACTTATAAGAAGCACCAAATAACCATAAACGCCAAATATACCGCAACCCATACACAACCAATGCAATCAACAGCATGATTAAAACATAAGTGATTAATTGCTTTGTCGGCATTGCTCCTTTACTTATTCCATCAACGACAACACCAACAATGCGTGGAGGAACTAATTGTAAAATAGCAATGATAATTAAAAAGCAAACAGCGCCGAGATAGCGCCGCCATTCACTTAAAAAATACCAACCTAGTTGTGAAAATAATCGCACGTAATACTGCCTTGAATATATTGATTTATTGATGCCTAAGAATGAGAGACCGTAATTATCTAAGTTATTACGAGGTTAATCAGGGATAGGCAATACTGTCGTATATTTGATTTTTTCCATTGCAAAGCTTGAGGTTACATCTATTAGACCATGGACACCATTGACTAGCTTTTTATAAAACAAATCATATGATTTCATATCATGCACTTCGACTTGCATAAGATAATCATACTCACCAGCCATGCGATAAAACATCAGCACCTCAGGAAGTTGACTAACAAAAGAAACAAATTGCTCATACCACTCACTATTATGATGCTGTGTTTTAATTGTCACAATTACCGTTAAACCTAAACCTAGCTTCTCACCATCGAGTAAGGTCACTCGCCCTCGAATATAGCCTTCATCTTCAAGCCTTTTTAATCTTTTCCAGCACGGAGTAGATGTTAAATTAACAGCTTCAGCAAGGGTATTTAAGGATAGGCTACTGTCATTTTGCAATAAACAAAGCAGTTTTTTGTCTATTTTATCTAACATGAATGCTCTCTTGATTTAGGTGTAAGTACTTTTGTCGTTATTTTATTAGCTGCATAAACATATTATGCAAAATTGAATAATTAAAAAACAATAAAAATGTTACCAAACACCACGATTATAGAATATTTTTACACAAATAACCAAATTGACATATAAATAGTACCTCAATCAAACTCGCTTGATAAAAATAGAACTATTAATTGCATCCTAGTATCGCTAACATGTTTCGCTCTCTTCTTATTACATATTGAAAATGATATATCACCAAGGAGTACCTATGAAACGCGCAGTTGTGGTTTTTAGCGGGGGCCAAGACTCAACAACCTGTCTTATTCAAGCTTTGCAAAACTATGATGAAGTTCACTGTGTTACTTTTGATTACGGCCAGCGCCACCGTTTTGAAATCGAAGTCGCACAGAAATTAAGCGTATCTTTAGGTGCTGCAGCACATAAAGTGTTAGATGTCACATTACTCAATGATTTGGCAATCAGTAGCTTAACCCGAGACAACATACCAGTCCCTGATTTCGCTGAAAGTGAGTCAAATGCGTTACCTAGTACTTTTGTTCCAGGGCGTAACATTTTATTCCTCACATTAGCTGCAATTTATGCTTACCAAGTACAGGCAGAAGCAGTGATAACGGGGGTTTGTGAAACCGACTTTTCAGGTTACCCGGACTGCCGAGATGAGTTTGTCAAAGCTCTCAACCATGCAGTAGACCTCGGTCTTGCCAAAAATATTCGCTTTGAAACCCCGTTAATGTGGCTGAATAAAGCCCAAACCTGGGCACTTGCCGACAGCTATGGTCACCTTGAAACGATCAGGCAGCAAACACTGACTTGTTATAATGGTATTCAAGGTGATGGTTGCGGTGAATGTGCTGCCTGCCATTTAAGGAGCAAGGGCTTAAATGAATATTTAAGTGATAAAGAAGCTATCATGCTCTCACTAAAGCAAAAGTTATAATTAATTAGTCAAACACACAGCCTGCCATTAGCTTATTAATAACGATTCAAGCTAGGTAGGCTAATTTTGAATAAAGTCTTCAGAACCTACTTTGAATGACTCTAGTTTCTCACGCAATTGTTCATCAATAACAATCGCTTTATTCTCTATGTTATCGATAAATACAAATGTCACATAAGCATCAGAAACTACCTCTTGAGCCCCTGCTTTATTGCGAATTATTTGTTGATAACAGACTGCGCTTTTAGTGCCGATTTTATCCATTCGAGTCACTACTGTCAGCTCATCACCAAGCAAGACGCCTTGGATATAATTTACATTAATATTCACCGCAGCCATTGTTAAATTGTTTTTTATCGCCCAACTAATGAAATTACGCTTATTCATCCATTCCCAGCGGTCCGCTTCGTAGAATTCTAAGTAACGTGCATTATTAACATGTTGAAAAACATCTATATGATAACCATGAACTTTAATGTGTGTTGTCATAACTACTCCGACCAGTTTATTTTTTAATAACATAAAAATAACAAATGTACGGAAAATGTGCTGAATGATTATCAATAATAAGACTTAGCTCGCAAATTATTTATAAAAAGTTTAGTTTTCTGCTTAATTAGTAACCTTTAATATATTACCCCCATACTCTGTATGGGGGATTTTAGTTACAAAGTTAACTTATCTTTATTCTTTTCTAAAAATGCAGGACCTATCCCCTGAACTTCTAAAATATTTTCAATGGAATTAAAAGCACCATACTTTTGCCTATATTCAATGATTGCTTTCGCTTTTTGCCTACCTATACCAGTAAGTTTTTCTGCAAGTTCTTCTTCACCCGCTAAGTTGATATTCACTTTGTCAGACTGGCCATGGCTCGTTGATGGTGAGTTATTACTTACTTGTTTTTCTTGAATGACAGCCTCTGTGGCTTTTTCTCGCTCAATTTTCTTAGCCAAAGAAAAAGAAGAGAATGAGCATAATAAAGAAAGGAGCAGAACAATACCTAATCTGCATTTATTGACTGAATTCCATAACATATTTGTTCTCCTGTGTATGTTGAGACACAACGATGCCATAGAAAAATACGGAACACTTTTCAATAATACTGAAAATACGAAAGGCCACCCAAAGGTGGCCTTCTATTCATGAAGTTACAATTTTACTTGCGAAGCTGCTCGCAATTACTCAATATTCAGCACTTCAATTTTTGCATTCTCACGCAAGTTAAGCATCAGAGCTTCATTGACCGCAGAACTCATAGCACCTTGGTATTCACGAGTCAGTTGCTTTAACTCATCATCCGTCGGTTGGCCTAGCGTAACTTTATCTAGTTGAATAAGCACATAGTTATCGGACTCATCACGCGCAAGTGCATAACTTGGTTTACCATCAGCAGGTTGCGGCATTTCCATCGTTGCATTAATAACCGCTGTTTGTGGCATTAAACGAGAAACAGTTTGAGTATCGGAAAATTTAACCCCCGCCGCATTTAGAGCTTCTGTTCCTTTACCCGCATTTAACTCAGCAAGAAGTTTATCACTCGTAGCTTTCAACTCTGCATCCGCTTTTTGGCGCTTAACCAGAGTTTCAATTTCGGACTTAACCTTATCAAAAGGTTCAACGCTTTCAGGTTTGTACTCTGTTACACGCACAACAAATGCACGGTCCCCTTCAACGTTAATAACATCTGAGTTGATCCCTTTAGAACCATTTTTATCCACTAAACGGTCGCTAAATACTTCACTGACCACTTTAGGGAAATTAAGTGCGGCAGGTGGATTTGTTCTATCAAACCAATCCGTTGTCACAGCTTTCAAACCAGATACAGATTCAACCGAAACTAATGATTCCATATCACTCGTGGCAGCCTCACTAACCTTCTGCTGTAAGTCATAGAATTGTTTAATGTTTTTATCTTGAAGTAAGCTAGTTTTAATACTTTCTTCAACTTGCTCAAACGGTTTAATAGATTCAGGTTTAATATCATCTAAGCGAAAGATAACATAACTATTTTGTGATTTAACAGGTGCCGAAAGTTGCCCTTTTTCTATTAATTTTGCGTCCACAATTTCGCTTGGCGTTGATGCCGCTTCCATCCAACCAATCAAGCCTTTTTGCCCTGCACTGAATTTATCCGTTGATTTTTCAGTTGCCAGTGTTGCAAAGTCCGCACCTTGTTTTAATTCATTCAGAATATCATTTGCTTCTTTTTCTGAAGCTACCTGAATCATGCTGTACTGTTTTTGCTCTGCCTGAGTATAATTTTTCAGGTTTTGATCATAATACGCTTTTACTTCTTCAGCTGACACTGTCGCTGGCGGCATTGATGCTGCATCCATTTCAACATAGCTTACTTGTACTTTCTCAGGTGAGATAAAGCTATTTTGGTTGGCATCATAGTAGGCTTTTAATTCTTCTTCAGAAGCTGTTTGTTTTGCTTGAACCTCTGCTAAATCTAAGATTGCAGTACGAATTTCACGTTCTTGCATAAATAATTCAGCATATGCTTTAACTTCTGATGGTAAAGCGAAATCCGTTCCAGTAAAGGTTTTTCCTAACTGAGCTCGTGTAAGGTCTTGGCGAATTTGAGCCGCAAGGCTATCCGCGTTAATGTTGTTACGACTTAAGATCTCACGATATTTTTCGCTATCAAACCGGCCATCTGTCTGGAAAACAGGCATTGAGAAAATATATTGCTCAATTTGCTGGTCACTTGCTGAGAGCTGTAATTCATTAGCATACTGATTAATCAGTTCATTGTTAATCAAGTTATCAAGAGCTTGACGACGCAGTAAATTCATACTTTCTTCATTACTAGCGACTTCTGAGAATTTATCCCCTAGGTACTCTTGTAATGATTGGCGTTCTTGTTGAAAAGCCTGCTGTAGCTGTTCACGGCTTATTGATTGCCCGTTAACTTCAGCTGCATTATTTGCACTGTTGCCACCGAGGCCCCCCATCATAACGCCACCCAACACGAATGAAAGGATAATCAGCGCCAGTATTATTTTGAGCAAAGGACTATTCGCCTTTGTGCGTAAATTTTCCATCATAAAAAGGCTTAACTCCGCTTTGTTGAATTCAATTTCCTGATAATACGCTAATCTTAACTCAGAAAGAAAAAAAAGCGCACCATTTCAATGGTGCGCTTATATATTAGCTGATTAAAGACATTCCGTCAGTTTGAGTTTTCGCAAAATTACGAGAAAGACAAACTTAAATACCTAATTAGCTATTTACAGCGTCTTTAAGACCCTTGCCTGGACGGAAAGCAGGAACTTTCGCCGCAGCTATTTTAATTTCTTTACCCGTTTGAGGGTTACGGCCTGTACGTGCTGCACGCTCACGAACAGAGAAAGTCCCAAAGCCAACTAGAGCAACATCATCCCCTTTACTCAGAGAACCTGTTACAGTAGCAACGAACGCGTCAACAACACGACCTGCTGCAGCTTTAGAAATATTCGCATCAGAAGCGATTTGATCAATCAGTTGAGCTTTATTCACTCTTATCATCCCCATATTAGTTGGACTATAAATCTCTTAATTAACTATAATTAACTATAGCAGTTATTAGTATAGTTAATTAATGATGCAGCCGTTATATCAATCCTGATTACCAATGGCAAGAGAACAGATTGCATACAAACAATTATCAGAATCATCGTTAAATTAGCGATGAAAAAAAAGACTGACAAGCCCTAAATTAGCTGTCAGTCTTAATTTTATACAAACTTCTTGATTCAGCTCACTCTTTTAGCTTTCTTTTTAACTACTTCTGCCCCAAAAGGAGGGTTAACTAAAGCTAAAGAAAGAACTTCTTCAATTGTTTTCACCGGATGAATTTCGAGATCCGCGATCACATTTTGAGGAATTTCCTCTAAATCACGTTCGTTTTCTTTAGGGATTAATACGGTTTTAATCCCTCCGCGGTGTGCAGCCAATAATTTTTCTTTCAGGCCGCCTATCGGGAAAACTAAACCTCTTAAAGTAATTTCACCTGTCATTGCTACGTCAGCTCTAACTGGGTTACCCGTTAAGCAAGAGACTAAAGCGGTTGACATCGCAATACCCGCACTCGGGCCATCTTTTGGTGTAGCGCCTTCTGGTACGTGAACATGAATATCACGTTTTTCATAGAAATCACTATTTATACCCAGTTTTTCTGCTCGAGCTCTAACAACCGTTAATGCCGTTTGGATAGACTCCTGCATGACTTCACCTAAAGAACCGGTATAAGTTAGTTTGCCTTTGCCTGGCACACATGCAGTTTCAATAGTCAGTAAGTCACCACCAACTTCAGTCCAAGCAAGGCCTGTAACTTGCCCAACACGGTTTTCTGTGTCTGCTTGGCCATAATCAAAACGGCGAACACCCAGATAATCTTTCAGGTTATCAGCATTGATTTCAATGTGCTTAAGCTTTTTGTCCATGAGCAGCGCTTTAACCGCTTTACGACACAATTTAGAGATTTCACGCTCTAAACCACGAACTCCAGCTTCACGAGTGTAATAACGAATAATGCTCATTAAAGCACTATCATCGATAGTTAACTCATTCTTTTTCAATGCGTTACGTTCAATCTGCTTAGACAGCAAATGTTTTTTCGTAATATTCAGTTTTTCATCTTCTGTATAGCCAGAAAGACGGATGACTTCCATACGATCTAACAATGGTGCTGGAATATTCATCGAGTTGGATGTTGCAACAAACATCACATCAGACAAATCGTAATCCACTTCCAAGTAGTGATCGTTAAAGGCAATATTTTGTTCTGGATCAAGCACCTCTAATAATGCAGAGGCTGGGTCACCACGCATATCAGATGACATTTTATCAATTTCATCCAATAAAAATAGTGGGTTTTTGACCCCTACTTTTGCCATCTTTTGAATCAGCTTACCTGGCATTGAACCGATATAGGTACGACGGTGACCGCGAATTTCAGCTTCATCACGCACCCCACCTAATGCCATACGAGTGTATTGACGGCCAGTAGCCTTAGCAATAGATTGCCCCAAAGAGGTTTTACCCACGCCCGGAGGCCCAACCAGACAGAGGATTGGCCCTTTAATTTTACTGACGCGGCTTTGCACTGCCAGATACTCTAAAATACGGTCTTTCACACGCTCTAAACCGTAGTGATCGGTATCTAACACTTCTTGAGCTTTAACTAAGTCTTTTTTGACTTTACTACGTTTATGCCATGGTACCTGCACCATCCAATCAATATAGCTACGGACAACAGTAGCTTCTGCTGACATTGGCGACATCATTTTCAGCTTCTGCAATTCTGCTTCTGCTTTCTCTTGTGCCTCTTTTGGCATTTTCGCTTCTTCGATTTTACGTTTTAGCGATTCATATTCGTCTGGCGCATCGTCCATTTCACCCAGCTCTTTCTGAATGGCTTTCATTTGCTCATTCAGATAATACTCACGCTGGCTTTTTTCCATCTGTTTTTTAACACGGTTGCGGATGCGTTTTTCCACTTGCAGCAGCTCAGTTTCTGACTCCATCATGGCCATCAAAAACTCTACACGCTCTGCGATATTTGCCATTTCTAAAACGCGTTGTTTATCCGCTAATTTTAGTGGCATGTGAGAGGCAATGGTATCTGCCAGTTTGTCTAGCTGATCTTGTTCAATCGCATGTAACGCGGTTAATACTTCAGGTGGAATCTTTTTATTCAGTTTTATATAACTTTCGAACTGACTAACGATAGTGCGGTACAACACTTCGTTTTCTTTTTCATCAAGTGCGTCTGATGATTGAGAACCCGCTGTCGCTTCATCATACGCTGCGTGCTCAGATTCATTATTTTGCTCTGCTGCCAAATATTCTGCTTGCGCTAAGAAATATTCGCCATTATCTGTCAAACTGGTAATACGTGCGCGTCGTAGACCTTCAACGAGGACTTTAACGGTGCCATCAGGCAGTTTTAGCATCTGAATAACCGATGCGACTGTACCGACAGCAAATAAATCATTCACCCCTGGCTCATCAGTCGAGGCTTCTTTTTGCGCAACCAGCATTACCTGCTTGTCATGATCCATCGCTGCTTCCAGACTGTGAATGGATTTTTCACGTCCAACAAACAGTGGGATCACCATATGTGGGTATACCACTACATCACGCAGAGGCAATACTGGTATTTCAATGCGTTCGGAACGCTCAGGATTCATAAAGCTCTCTCTTCGTTTAGCTCACGCTAGTTTAAGGGTTTCTATCTCTTGTTTTAAAATTACTTTCTAGAACAAGGAAACCACACCTCAGAATATAAACTATATGGGGACAAGATTTTAGCATTCAATGGCTAGTTGAACATAAAAAACAAAATGAGGGAAACCCCTCATTTCGTTTGATTAACTATTGAACGTTTTATATGGGATTAGTTATCGCCAGAAGCTTGAGCATCAGGTTTGCTATATATCAATAGCGGTTCTGATTGTTCGTTAATGACGTTTTCATCAACGACAACTTTTTCAACATCACTCATTGAAGGAAGGTCATACATCGTATTTAACAATGCAGCTTCAACAATAGAGCGTAAACCACGAGCTCCGGTTTTACGTGCCATAGCTTTCTTAGCTATTGCTTTTAGTGCTTCTTCACGGAATTCGAGTTCAGTATTTTCAAGGCTAAATAAGGCTTGATATTGTTTAGTTAAAGCGTTTTTAGGCTCTTGCAGAATCTGAATTAATGCTTCTTCACTTAATTCAGTTAATGTTGCAACAACAGGTAAACGGCCAATAAATTCAGGAATTAAACCAAATTTAATTAAATCTTCTGGCTCTGCCTGAGTTAATAACTCACCTTCCGTTGCTTTATCTGATTCACCTTTCACTTCGGCAGCAAAACCGATACCTGAACGGGTATTTAAACGCTGGCCAATTACTTTGTCGAGCCCTGCAAATGCCCCACCACAAATAAAGAGGATCTTTGAAGTATCAACCTGCAAGAACTCTTGCTGAGGGTGTTTACGTCCCCCTTGTGGCGGTACTGCTGCAACCGTTCCCTCGATTAGTTTCAGAAGGGCTTGTTGCACACCTTCACCAGAAACGTCACGGGTAATTGATGGGTTATCTGATTTACGTGAAATTTTATCAATTTCATCAATATATACGATACCACGCTGAGCTTTTTCAACATCGTAATCGCACTTTTGTAGTAATTTTTGAATAATATTTTCAACGTCTTCACCGACATAACCAGCTTCAGTTAATGTCGTTGCATCAGCCATTGTAAATGGTACATCCAAATAACGTGCTAAAGTTTCAGCTAAAAGCGTTTTACCACTACCGGTTGGGCCAATTAGCAAAATATTACTTTTGCCTAATTCAACGCCATCACTGGTTTTATCACCATTACGCAAGCGCTTGTAATGGTTATATACAGCAACCGCTAAGACTTTCTTCGCTTTTTCTTGGCCGATGACATAGTCGTCAAGATGCTGTCGGATTTCATGTGGCGTAGGCAGCTCACTACGCTCGCGGTGCGGCGTAAGTTCTTTTATTTCTTCACGGATGATATCGAGACATAAATCTACGCATTCATCACAAATATAGACTGACGGACCGGCAATCAGCTTACGAACTTCATGCTGACTTTTTCCGCAGAAAGAGCAGTAAAGCAGTTTTCCTGTCCCCTCTTTGCGTTTATCTGTCATCAGTTGACCTCACTTTTATCCATATTGTTTTGTTTTCATTCAATTAAAAAACAAAACAACGATTTTCTTTAAAATAGTTTATGGTATGAACTAATTATACCAAAAGTTAACCCATTAACGGCTACTATAAATTTGGTCGACTAAACCATACTCTTTTGCTTCATTTGCAGATAAGAAGCGGTCACGCTCTGTGTCTCGAGTAATTTCTTCAATGGATTTACCAGTATGTAGAGCCATTAGCTCGTTCATTCGAGATTTCACTTTAAGAATTTCTTGAGCATGAATTTCGATATCTGACGCTTGACCTTGATAACCCCCTAATGGTTGGTGGATCATCACGCGTGAATTTGGTAAGCAGAAACGTTTACCTTTGGTACCCGCCGTCAATAAAAAAGCCCCCATGGAACAAGCTTGTCCCATACAAATAGTACTTACATCAGGCTTGATAAACTGCATCGTATCGTAAATTGACATTCCTGCGGTAATAACGCCACCCGGTGAATTAATATACAAATGAATATCTTTTTCAGGGTTTTCTGCTTCAAGGAATAACATCTGAGCGACGATTAAATTCGCCATATGGTCTTCCACTTGACCAGTCAGGAAGATAATACGTTCTTTTAATAGACGTGAGTAAATATCATACGAGCGCTCACCACGAGAAGTTTGCTCTATGACCATAGGCACAAGGGCCATTTGAGATGCTAATTGTTCCTGACTGCCAAAATGTGACATCGAAATCTCCTATTAAAAACGTTCCGGTGCTTGCGCCTAATTTGCTGTCTGCCTGCTATTTTGAGCAGAGATCATGCCACAAACAACGGTTTTAAAAAATTCCTGTGTCTGCAGGCTCTTTCAATTCTCTTATTTTCTAGTTTAGCTAATATTTAACCAAGCAACTGGCGAAATAAGAAGAAAATGCAGCTAAGTATGCTGCAGTAAACAAGACGCTCTGTAAAAGAGTTTAACACAAGTCTATTGGGTTACACGGAATTATACCATTAGAAAACCATACTTGATTTTCAAAAATGACGAAATAACTCGATTGGTTAATATCACTATTTCTACAATATTAAGCTATTCAAAATAGTTCAAATTGCAATTAAAGCCCCACTTAGACTACTTGAAGTATAGATAATATAATTAGGGTTTAAATGTGTTTTTCAAGGGTATCCTAATTAAATTCGCTAAAGTGATAATTTAAAGGCTTTAATTGACAAAAAACCCGTAGTATTACACCACGGGTTTCATTATTTTGTACAGCAAGAAAGAATTAACCTGCTTGAACTTGGTTCATCAGTTCAGTGAAGTTAGTTTCTTTTTCTGTCACTTTAGCAACAGCCAATACAGTTTCAACAGCTTGTTCTTCTAAAGCTAAGTTACGAACGCTATTCATCAGCTCTTCATTTTTGCTGTAGTATTCGATAACTTCAGCTGGATCTTCATACGCAGAAGCCATTTCCTCGATCAGCGCTTTAACGCGATCTTCGTCAGCTTTCAGTTCGTTTTTGTTGATCACTTCGCCTAACAGCAGACCGATCACTACGCGACGTTTTGCTTGTTCTTCAAACAGTTCACGAGGTAATTCCATCGCTTGTTTTTCGTCGCCACCAAAACGCTGTGCCGCTTGACGACGCAGAACATCAATTTCACCATCAACAACTGCTGCTGGAACTTCGATGTCGTTAGCTTTGATTAAGCCATCAAGAACTTGTGCTTTAACACGGTTACGCACGGCATTTTTCAGCTCACGCTCCATGTTTTTACGTACTTCTGCACGCAGACCATCTAAAGAACCATCAGCGATACCAAAACGCTTGATGAATTCTTCAGTGAATTCAGGCAGTTCACGTTGTTCTACTTTCTTCAGAACAATAGCAAATTTCGCCGCTTTACCTTTCAGGTTTTCAGCATGGTAGTCTTCTGGGAAGTTAACTTCGATATCGAATTCTTCACCCGCTTTATGACCAACAACACCTTCTTCGAAGCCTGGGATCATACGACCTTCGCCCATAACGAGTGCGAAGTCTTCTGCTTTTCCGCCTTCGAATTCTTCACCATCGATAGAACCGGTAAAGTTGATAGTGATGCGAGAGTCAGCTTCTGCTGCCGCTTCAACTTCTTTCCACTGCGCTTGTTGCTTACGCAGAGTTTCTAACATGTTTTCCAGATCTTCATCTTTTACAGATACAGCTGGTTTTTCAACTTCAATCGTTTCTAAACCTGTTAATTCGATTTCTGGGTAAACTTCGAATTCAACTGAATAAACAAAATCTTTACCGTCTTCGAGTTGCTCAGGTTTGTAGCTAGGCGCACCCGCTGGATTGATTTTTTGTTCAATAATTGCGTTGATGAAGTTACGTTGCATTACATCGCCCAGAACGTCTTGCATAACAGACGCGCCGTAACGCTGTTTAACGATGTTCATTGGTACTTTCCCTTTACGGAAACCATCAACACGTACTTTTTTAGCAACACTAACTAATTCGCTATTAACTGCTTTTTCAATATCAGTGGCAGGAACGGTGATTGTTACACGACGCCCAAGGCCTTGAGTCGTTTCAACAGAAACTTGCATCTTCTTACCTCAAAATAAATCTTAGTGATCGGTCTACTCCAGAGTTATGCCATTAAATCATAACGGCTGTCTCCCTTCCAGAACCGGGGGCGTTACTTTCGTAACGGTCAATCCCTGATATCAGAAGCGTCCCGAAACCTTACTGAAAATTAGACGCAGCATTATACCGATGCATGCGCCCTGAGTCGAGAAAAGCTGAGAAAAGAAGCGTTTTTTCCTCATTATTTGTGACTTTTCTGACTAAATTTTTTGTTTTTTCACCTAATTTGAAGAAAAAACATTCACCAAGCTCATCATCGAGCATAGCTGATTAAGTACAGCATAGTCTCAGTGTATTAACTGAAACGAAAAATTACCGATTAACACCGCCGACACCACGACAAGCAGGTGATTTTAACGCAGTGTCAGCAAGCTCATTCCACTCTTGTTGCGTATATGTATGCAAAGCAAGGGCATGGATCCCTCCCGATAATTCGCTGGCTAAAATAGCATAAATTTCGCGGTGGCGGGCAAGCATTCGTTTATTTTCAAATTTATCACTCACTAAAATAACTTTGAAATGGCTTTCAGAGCCCGGTAACACATTGTGTTGGTGGCTTTCATTAATTACCTCCAAATGTGTAGGTTCGAAAGCAGCTTGTAATTTTTGGCTCACAAGAGATTGCATACTTTGAGCTGCATTAGCGACCATAAAATGCTCCTTAATTAAAAATTATGCTCAGAGGCAATTATCTTTTATTGTACGTGTTGATTATTGCTATCTTCTTATTATAGAAATATCCGATAATAACTTGCCAATGTTATGATAGCGGCACATTGATGCGAATTTTTTCAAAAATTGTTGTCTAATAGTTCAGGATAAATAAGCCGCTAAGCTTTATATTGAACGACGGCTACCCGCACCATAACGAAACATATTCAATTAGGAAAGATGAACTGGAAAAAATTATGTTAAGAAAACTGTGTTTTCCACTTTTAGGGTTATTTCTTCTTGCGGGCTGTGCAACCAGCAGCAATACATTATCACTTGAGCCTAAGATAGCTTTACCTGCAAAAAACCCCACACTGAATGCAACTTCAATCAGTGTTAGCAGTGTAGACAATCGTACGAATAAATCCTTAGCGGAAGTCAACCGCAATGGCAGTTTAGTCGTACTGAACCCTTCACGCGATCCTCGTTATCTGATGCAAGAAGCCGTCGAAAAACAAATGGCTGCACGTGGCTTTATGGTGACATCACCAGCAAATGTGAATCTAGTCGTTCAATTGAATAAACTCGATACCAAAGTCAGTGAAGGCAGCTTGCGCCATAATATTACCGTAAACTCCAGTGTGAGTATTATTGCAACAGCCCCAAATGGTTCGACAAAAACACGTTCATTTACCCGCAATTTTAATACACAAGAGTTATTAGCAGCCAATAATGACAAGATAGCAACAGCTATCAATAGCGCACTCACTGATTTAATTGCAGATATGGCAACAGACCAGGAAATCACCGATTTTATCAGACAAAATTCACGCTATTAACTGAGCAATCATTATCATTAAGTATTAAGCTACCTAAGCTCTCACTGATTGAGCTTGGGTAGCATAGCGCAGCCAATACCTCTGCAGCGCAATGTATTGCAGCAATATCACACTGGCTTAGAGGGAATAATGCCTCGTTTTACTCTACCAAATAACATCACTTTAATCCTTTTAGGCTTTGTTTCTGGTCTACCTTTAGCTTTAACTGCAGGTACATTACAAGCTTGGCTAACTGTTGAAAATGTCGATATTAAAACTATTGGTTTCTTTTCATTAGTCGGACAGGCTTATGTGTTGAAATTTCTTTGGTCCCCAATGATGGACCGCTATACTCCGCCCTTTCTTGGTCGTCGAAGAGGATGGCTATTAACCACGCAAATTCTGTTGATTATCAGCATTGCCGCTATGGGCTTTATGAACCCCTCAGAGCATTTGTGGTACCTTGCTGCGCTGGCGGTTACTGTTGCATTTTGTTCAGCATCACAAGACATTGTTTTTGATGCCTATAAAACTGATTTACTGAGTGCGGAAGAACGCGGAATTGGTGCTGCAACCTCAGTTATGGGTTACCGGATCAGCATGTTAGTTTCAGGCGGCCTTGCTCTTTGGTTAGCGGATAAGTTTTTAACGTGGAAACAACTATATTTAGTCATGGCAGGGCTGATGATTATCGGCGTTATCGCAACATTACTCGCGAAAGAACCCGAAGAAAGCTGCGCTGCACCAACATCACTAAAAAAAGCAATATACGAACCACTCGCTGAATTCTTTAGCCGAAACAATGCTTGGCTAATCTTACTACTGTTAGTTTTTTACAAGCTCGGTGATGCCTTTGTCATGGCGCTTAATACTAACTTTCTATTAAATGCTCTTGGTTTTAGTTTAAGCGAAGTGGGTACCGTCAATAAAACTGTTGGTATGGCTGCAACTATTGTTGGAGCGTTACTTGGTGGTTACCTCATGAAAAATATGAGCTTATTTAAAGCTCTATTTATTTTTGGGCTTCTACAAGGCGGCTCTAATATAGGCTATTGGTTCTTAGCGATAACACCGCCCCATATCTTAACCATGGGGTCGATTATCTTTCTAGAAAATATCTTCTCTGGTATGGGAACCGCCGCTTTTGTCGCCCTATTAATGACACTATGTAATAAGTCGCTATCCGCAACGCAGTTTGCACTTCTTTCTGCTCTTTCCGCTGTTGGTCGTGTTTATATTGGCCCAGTCGCAAGTATTTTTGTCAGTAATTATGGCTGGCCACTGTTCTACCTTATTTCGATCGCCGTTGCAGTCCCTGGTGTTTTGCTTTTATTAGCTTGTCGGACATCCTTAATCTACACACAAACAACAGGGTTGTTTCAACGGCGTCAGCTGTATGCGAAAGGGTATCGCATTGCCGTATATGCACTTATTACTGCCGTTAGCTTCCTTGCTATCTGGCTACTTTCATTACTTGTATTTTCATTTAGTGATATGAAAGTTTATCTGTTTACGACACAAATTGAATTTTGGCTGAATTTACCCCACTACCAACACCTTATTTTTAATACTGGTATTAGCATTGGCGCTATCAGCTTAGTTATTGGTGGTAGTTTAGATTTCCTCGCCGTTCGCAAAACAGTACAGCAATAACCCTCCCAATACTCTTTCTCATTCTTTTCATAATTCCCTAAGCAAAGCTTATTTGTTTAGGGAATTTGATCTTTTGTATAAATTAGATCTAAATAGCAAAACAAAGCAATAACATCTAAATATCGTGATTGCGATCACTTCATGCGTGTAAAATATTTCTTAATTACAATTTTCAAGTCTAATATATCACAAGTTACAAATTGGTTAGCTAAAGTGTTAATAACTAACGCACTACTAAATTCCATTAATCAATAAGTGAAAATAATCTATATATGAAAAAAATCATTTACATGACCGCCTTAATTTCTCTAGCAGGTACGGCATATTCTGACAATATTATTGGCTATAAAAATGGCTTTGCTGATGTCAATGTAAACTATTTAGATTGGTCACATCGTACTGAAACCAAAACAGAAAACACGACACGTAAGAAAGATTTTGCCTATATTGAGCTTGAAGGCGGTGCCAATTTTAATTGGGGTGAGTCATATGGCTTTTTTGATCTCGAAAACCCATTCCATAGCCAACACACCGATTCAGGACGAAATAAACGCTATACCATTAAAACAACAGGCCGCTTTTATTTAGGTGATACTGGTTTCAACCTATACGGGCACGTTTATGGCACTTGGTCATTACCTGGAGCCAAGAATGGTGGTAATTTCCACGATGTGAATACTTTATATGGTATTGGTTATAACACTGCATTCGGTGATTTATGGTTTAAACCTTTTATTGCTCTTAATTACACCGACCAGACATTCTATTCAGGTAATAATGGATATGTAGCAGGTTGGGTGGCTGGCTATAATTTCAGCGTATTCGAAGAAAATTTCATGATAACAAACTGGCATGAAATGGAATTTGCGAGGAATAAACGCTATAACGGGGACAAGCGTAATGGCATAAATGGCGCCCTCGCTTTTTGGTGGAATGCAACAAACCATGTTTCTGCAGGGGTACAATACCGCTATGCTGATAATAAATTAGGAGATACTTTCTACCAAGATGCAATCATTTATACATTAAAGTATACCTTTTAGTGCACTATAGAACATTGCATCAGAAGTTAACTATTTTCTTATTTTTATCAGTAAAATAAGAATTTTTCTTTATGATTTAGCCGATAAAGCAACCAAAATAGCTTTATCGGCAATAAAAACTGTAATTTCCCTTAGCAAATTGCTAATCATTTATATCAGTTTCACTATTTTTTCATTTCTTTTGTATATATTTTTCTTTGAAAAATTACCAAGATAATTTAGTATTAATAGAGTTTTATCAATACATACTTATAATCCGTATCAATTTTAACTTTTTGTTTATAAGTTCTTTACATGTGATCATATTAACATAAAGAGCTAACAATTCAGTTTCTTTGCCTTACAATCATTTACACTCGCATAACCTTACCGTAAAATGCCCGCACTGATGAAACGACAATTAGAATCTTTGTCATTTGGGGTCGTGGATGAGACTTATGAACTACAAAAAAAGCATCGGAGCAATCTCACTCGTTGTAGCTGCCTTACTACTAGGTGGTTGCGATATGGTGTTGATGGATCCAAAAGGCGCCGTTGGCGTTAAACAAAAAGAGCTAATTCTTATTGCAATTGGCTTAATGCTACTTGTTGTTATTCCTGTTATTTTCATGACGATTATCTTCGCAAGAAAATACCGTGAATCCAACACGTCAGCAACCTACCGTCCTAATTGGGCTCACTCAAATAAAATTGAGTTAGTCTGCTGGACCGTTCCTATCATCATTATCATTATTCTAGGTGCTATCACTTGGAAGACGACACATGAGCTGGACCCGTATCAGCCATTAGTGAGTGATCAGGAACCTGTCACTATTGAAGTTATTTCTGCTGACTGGAAATGGATATTTATTTATCCAGAGCAAGGCATTGCAACAGTTAATGAAATCGCATTCCCTACAGGTGTGCCAGTTAACTTCAAAATCACGTCAGATTCGGTGATGAACTCATTCTTCATTCCATCTTTAGGTGGCCAAATCTACGCGATGGCAGGTATGCAAACTAAACTTCATTTAATCGCTAATGAACCAGGTACCTACAAAGGCTTCTCAGCAAGCTACAGTGGCCACGGTTTCTCTGACATGAAGTTCAATGCTATTGCAACTCCAGACCGTCAAGGTTTTGATGAGTGGGTACAAAAGGTAAAAGCTTCTCCTAAAACAATGGATACCATGCAGGCGTTCGACGAAGTCGCTAAGCCAAGCATGAACGTTCCTGTTACCTACTTCTCTAGCGTGAAGCCTAAACTTTATGAAGATATCGTTCTGAAGTTTGGTCATGAGCACCATAAAGGTCACGCTCCTGTAGAAAATCAAAGTCATTCAATGACTGACCATAACGATGCTACAGGCAATTCAATGCAAATGAGCCATAGTGCTCATGCTGCTGGCGCTGAGGAATAAGGGCATGTTCGGAAAATTAACACTAGATGCAATTCCGCTCCATGAGCCGATTATCGTTGTCACCCTGATTGCTATTGTCCTAGGTGGACTTGGCTTAGTCGGTGTGATTTCTTACTTTGGTAAATGGAAGTGGTTGTGGAAAGAATGGTTAACCTCTGTTGACCATAAGAAAATTGGTGTCATGTACATCATTGTCGCAATGGTTATGTTATTCCGTGGCTTCGCGGATGCTATCATGATGCGTGGGCAGCAAGTTCTTGCTTCTGCTGGCCAAGAGGGTTTCTTAAATCCTCATCACTATGACCAAATCTTCACCGCACACGGCGTTATCATGATTTTCTTCATGGCAACTCCATTCGTTGTTGGTTTGATGAACTTAGTTGTGCCTCTGCAAATTGGTGCACGTGATGTTGCATTCCCATTCCTTAACTCATTGAGCTTCTGGTTCTTTGTTGTTGGTGTTGTGTTAATCAACATCTCTCTAGGGGTAGGTGAATTCGCACAAACTGGTTGGTTGGCTTATCCGCCATTATCCGGCTTGGAGTACAACCCTGGGGTCGGGGTCGATTACTGGCTCTGGAGTCTCCAGATATCCGGTATTGGTACACTATTAACAGGGGTTAACTTTATCGCGACTATTATCCGTATGCGTACGCCGGGTATGTCGATGATGAAAATGCCTGTATTCAGCTGGGCTGCGTTATGTACTAACGTATTGATTGTTGCTGCTTTCCCTATCTTAACTGTTACATTAACGCTTCTGACGTTAGACCGTTATTTAGGTACCCATTTCTTCACTAATGATATGGGCGGCAACATGATGATGTACATCAACCTGATTTGGGCATGGGGTCACCCTGAGGTGTATATCCTTGTTCTGCCAGTGTTCGGTGTATTCTCTGAAGTTGCAGCAACCTTCTCGAAAAAACGTTTATTCGGTTATACCTCATTAGTTTGGGCGACAATCGTTATTACCGTTATGTCCTTCATCGTTTGGTTGCACCACTTCTTTACGATGGGTTCAGGAGCGAACGTTAACGCCTTCTTCGGTATCGCCACAATGATTATCGCAATCCCTACAGGGGTTAAGATCTTCAACTGGTTGTTTACCATGTACCAAGGCCGTATCGAGTTTAAATCACCTATGCTGTGGACTATCGGTTTCATCATCACCTTCTCTGTTGGTGGTATGACTGGTGTTCTGCTTGCTGTTCCAGGTGCAAACTTCGTTCTGCATAACAGTCTATTCCTGATTGCTCACTTCCATAACGTTATCATTGGTGGTGTTGTATTCGGGTGCTTCGCGGGTATGACTTACTGGTTCCCGAAAGCGTATGGCTTCACGCTAAATGAGAAATGGGGTGTTCGTGCCTTCTGGTTCTGGATCATCGGTTTCTTCTTAGCCTTTATGCCACTGTACATTCTTGGCTTTATGGGTATGACCCGTCGTTTAAGTCAGAATATTGACCCGACTTACCACACAATGTTAGTTGTTGCTGCAGGCGGTGCTGCGTTAATCGCAATCGGTATTGCATGCCAAGTTATCCAAATCATTGTGAGTATCCGTGACCGTCATGAAAACCGTGATTTAACCGGTGACCCATGGGGTGGACGTACACTTGAGTGGGCGACATCTTCTCCACCACCTTTCTATAACTTTGCGATTGAACCACACGTTCAAACCCGCGATGCATGGTGGGATCTGAAAGAGAAAGGCCTTGCTCATAAGAAACCAACTTCATATGAAGAAATTCATATGCCGAAAAACACAGGCGCAGGCGTTATTATCGCTGCATTTAGCTTAGTTTTAGGTTTCGCAATGATCTGGCACATCTGGTGGCTCGCAATCATTGGTTTCGGTGGAATGATCGTAACTTGGATTGCAAAAAGCTTCGACGAAGATGTTGATTACTACGTACCTGTGGCTGAAATCGAAGAAATCGAGAATAAGCACTTTGAAGAATTGCGTAAGGCAGGTGTGAACGATGTCAACTAATACAATGACTAACCAAAATATCGCCCATGCTGAGCATGGGCACCACGATGCAGGTGGAACAAAAGTATTCGGTTTCTGGCTCTATATCATGAGCGACTTGATTCTGTTTGCTTGTTTGTTTGCGACCTATGTTGTTTTGGCCGATGGAACTGCTGGCGGTCCTGCTGGTAAAGATATCTTCAGTCTGAAGTTCGTATTAGGCGAAACCTTCTTACTGTTAGTGAGTAGTATCACTTACGGCTTCGCAATGATAGCGATGCACAAAGGTAAGATAGCTGCTGTTAACTTATGGCTGTTTGCAACGTTCCTGTTAGGTCTTGGCTTCGTCATTATGGAAATCTATGAGTTCCATGAATTGATTGCAGAAGGCTTTGGTCCTGACCGTAGCGGTTTCTTATCTGGCTTCTTCGCACTCGTTGCGACTCACGGTCTACACGTAACTGCGGGCCTGATCTGGATTATTATCATGATGATCCAAGTCACTCGCCGTGGCCTGACTGATGTCAACAAAACACGTTTAAACTGCCTAAGTTTGTTCTGGCACTTCTTAGACGTTGTGTGGATTTGTGTATTTACCGTTGTTTATCTTCTGGGGGCTATTTAAATGAGTCATGCAAAAGATGCTCACACTGGAGCAAGCCACGGTAGCGTTAAAACATACCTGATTGGCTTTATCCTATCAGTTATCCTGACAGTGATCCCTTTCTGGATGGTGATGGAAGGTACAGCGTCAACTTCAGCAATCCTTTGGACTGTTGTAGGCATGGCGGTTGTGCAAATTCTGGTTCATTTGGTTTGTTTCTTACATATGAATACATCATCAGATGAGCGTTGGAATTTAGTTGCCTTCCTGTTCACCATGCTTATTGTTGGCATTGTGGTCATTGGCTCACTGTGGATTATGTACAACCTGAACATCAATATGATGCTCGACTAAAGAGTTGCCGATATGTTTAAGCAATACCTGCAAGTGACCAAACCAGGAATTATATTCGGAAACTTGATTTCTGTGATCGGTGGTTTTTTATTGGCTTCAAAAGGGTCAATTGATTACCCACTGTTCGTTGCGACTTTGCTGGGTGTATCACTGGTCGTGGCTTCTGGTTGTGTTTTTAACAACTACATCGACCGTGATATCGACCGTATCATGGAAAGAACGAAGAATCGCCCTTTAGTTAAAGGGTTAATTGATCCGAAAGTTAGCCTGATTTACGCTGCTGCATTAGGTATTGCTGGTATGGTGCTGCTACTTGTAGCAGCCAATGCTCTGGCAATGCTGCTTGCAGTTATCGGTTTCATTGTTTATGTAGGTATTTATAGCCTATATATGAAACGTAAATCCGTTTATGGCACACTGATTGGCAGTCTTTCAGGCGCGGCACCACCAGTTATCGGTTACTGCGCTGTTACAAATGAATTCGATATGGGGGCACTTATCCTATTATTGATATTCAGTTTGTGGCAAATGCCTCATTCTTATGCCATTGCTATCTTCCGCTTTAAGGATTACAAAGCCGCAAACATTCCTGTGTTACCGGTTATTAAAGGAATTTCCGTCGCGAAAACGCACATCTTCCTGTATATCCTAGCGTTTATGGTCGCAACATTAATGTTAGCTATCAGTGGATACGCGGGCTATAAGTACCTCATCGTAGGTGCAGCAGTCAGCTTATGGTGGCTAGGTATGGCAATTTCGGGCTTCAAAACCGAAAATGACGACCGGGTCTGGGCAAGAAAACTGTTCATTTTCTCAATCGTAGCGATTACTTCATTGAGCGTAATGATGTCAGTTGACCCTATAGTTTCAAGCGATACTGTTATAGCTCTCGTCAGATAACTTATCTGTTTACTGATGATAACGATGTCTAAACGGCGGGACTTCCCCGCCGTTTTTATTTGTCTCTAACTGCTTTTACAACTCACTTTTACTTATTCTGCCTATCCTTATGAATCTATTTTATGGTTAAATAGCCGCTTGCTATTGATAAGCTAGATATCAAATGCACTATTAAAAATGCTAATAGGTTGAGATTAAAAACATATTGCCACAACATATACGTATTTATTCAACTTGTTGTATTTATTAATGTGTGACCTAACTAGCTGAGAGAAGTCAACACCGCTACAGCACGAAATATGAAGAATAAAAATGAATGATAACAAAATGACATCCACAGAGCTTAGATCCACTTGGGGATTAGGCTCCGTTTTCTCCTTGCGAATGCTTGGAATGTTTATGGTATTACCTATTTTGACCAGCTATGGGATGCATTTACAAGGTGCTAGCGAGTTCTTAGTGGGTGTCGCTATTGGTATCTATGGCCTTAGCCAAGCCGTTTTTCAAATCCCTTTTGGTTTAATGTCAGATAAGATTGGTAGGAAACCTTTAATTATTATTGGGTTAGTTATTTTTATTATCGGAAGTATCGTTGCAGCACTAAGCGATTCTATTTGGGGAATTATTATTGGGCGGGCTTTACAAGGCGCCGGAGCAATTTCTGCTGCCGTCATGGCATTACTTTCTGACCTAACTCGAGAGCAAAATCGCACTAAAGCCATGGCATTTTTAGGTATTAGTTTCGGTTTAACTTTTGCTATCGCCCTCGTACTTGGCCCAATTATCGCTAATTGGGTTGGTTTAAGTGGCTTATTTTGGGGGATAGCGCTACTTGCAGTTGGTGCTATTACAGTGACTGTTTTTGTTGTTCCTAATACTAATACTCATATCTTAAATCGTGAGTCTGCATTTGTGCAAGGTAATTTAAAAGCGGTTTTAATGCACCCCCAATTACTCAAATTAAATATAGGGATCCTCAGCTTACACACCCTACTGATGTCCAGTTTTGTTGCTCTGCCTCTTATCATGACTGACTCTGGCTTTTTAGCGAAAGACCATTGGAAAGCCTATTTAGTCACGATGTTAATTGCTTTTGTCACCGTACTTCCGTTCATTATTTATGCGGAAAAATACCGCAAAATGAAACAAGTCTTCTTATTCTGTATTGCCGTTTTAGCATTGGCCGAAATTACCTTATGGTTTTCTGGTAGTCACTTATGGGTGATTTTCTTAGGTATTCAACTGTTTTTTATCGCTTTCAATATCATGGAAGCCATTTTACCGTCACTCATAAGCAAAGAGGCACCTGCGGGCTATAAAGGAACTGCCATGGGCGTTTACTCCACTAGCCAGTTTTTAGGCGTTGCCATCGGGGGTATTGTTGGTGGGTGGTTATACAGTTTTGAAGGAGCTAGTACCGTTTTTATTGGTGGTTTAATTTTGACCATTATCTGGTTTATCATTAGCCTGACAATGCAGCAGCCTCCTTATGTCAGCAGTATTCGTATTGAATTACCCAACCATATTGGAGATACAAGAGCTCTTGAGAAAAAATTACAAGCTCAAGAAGGGGTGATGGAAGCGCTTGTCGTTGACGAGGAATTTAGTGCTTATGTTAAAGTTGATAGAAAAATCATCAATCGAGAGCAACTTGAAGCATTAATAAATCAGTAAAAATTAGCCCGCTATCGCGGGCTGAGGTTGTTGACAAAGCAGGATAAAAGCGTGGTTTTTCCCGCTTTGTGTTATCAGCCGAAAATCAATAAATTGATTTTCCTAGTTTATTTTCAAAACCTATTAGACTTGCCGCCAAACATAATATGTTTGTCAGCAGTCTGAGCCCGCTATCGCGGGCTTTAAATGAATGCTTGAAAAATAACTAATCGCGGAAGTTATTAAATTGAAAAGGTTGGCCTAAGTTCCCGCCACGTACTAATGCCATAACCGATTGTAAATCATCACGGGCTTTGCCCGTCACACGTACTTGGTCACCTTGAACTTGTGCTTGGACTTTCAGTTTACTGTCTTTAATTAATTTAACGATTTTTTTAGCAGTTGCAGCATCAATACCTTGCTTGAACGTAACCTCAACGCTATAGGTTTTTCCACTATGAACAATATCTTCTGGCACATTCAATACAGCACCATCAATACCGCGTTTTGCCATTTTTTCTCTTAAGATATCAACTAACTGGAGTACTTGGAAATCAGACTCACTAGTGATTTTAACTGATTCATTTTTGTCATTTAGCTCAAAACTAGCTTCGACATTTTTAAAATCCCAACGGCTGGTTAACTCACGCTGCGCATTTTCCACCGCATTACGTACTTCATTCATTTCCACTTCAGATACAATGTCAAATGATGGCATAGCTAGAACCTCACTGATAATTTTTAGACTGTGCGCATGATAACGTTTTTATTAACATCACTTCAAGTTATCAGGGTCTGTGATACTTCGTTAACTACAACTTCGTATCGTAAAAGGTTATAATGATAAGAGATCACTTCCGCCTTACCTTATAAGACGTTAAAGTCCCATTTTCAAAGGGGAAACAATGAAAATAACTCTAATTGGTTGTGGTGCGATAGGTAAACTGTGGCTTGCTTCACTTGCAATACAAGGGCATGACATACAAGGTTGGCTACGTGTTGCACAGTCTGATTTATTCGTCGATGTTAATGAACCTGATGGGCGTAGTTTCCGAGAGCTGATTCCTTGTAATAATATTAACCAATTGCAAACCAGTGAGTTGATCATTGTTTGTTTAAAAGCATGGCAAGTTTCTGACGCTTTATTACCTTTGATTAATACTATCCCAGAAAATACGCCTATTCTATTACTGCATAATGGCATGGGGACGATTGAAGAGCTGGCGCCTTTACGTCATCCTATCTTAGCGGGCGTCACAACCCATGCAGCTTGGCAAGAAAATAACCAAGTATTTCATGTCGCAAATGGTATCACACATATCGGCGCTATCAATTCCCAAGCACAAGCTTACTACCCAATAGCAGATATCTTGCATGAAGCCTTACCTGATGTGGCTTGGCATAATAATATTTTAACCACTTGCTGGCGTAAATTGATTGTAAACTGTGTCATTAACCCCCTTACCGTCGAACATGACTGTAAAAATGGTGAATTAATCCAACATTCCACACAGATATCTCGGATCATTGATGAAATATGTCATGTTATGGCGGCAGAAGGGCTGCATACGGATAAAGCAGAACTGACTGAGTATATTTACGGCATTATCAATAATACCGCTGATAACTATTCCTCTATGTTACAAGATATGCGAAATAATCGCCGTACAGAGATTGATTACATCACTGGCTTTTTAATCAAACAAGCACGAGCTCATGGGATCAGTACACCTGAAAACGATCGCCTTTATCACTTAGTCAAAAATAGAGAACAACAATATGACGACTTCCGCTCTAGTTTGCATCGCTCATGGGAGTGAAGAAATTGAATTTACTATTACTGCTGATTTATTAGTTAGAGCAGGTATCGATGTGACCTTAGCGAGTGTGACTGAAGATGGCTCTTTAACCATTACAGCCTCACGAGGCCTAAAAATTATTGCCGATACTCCGTTGATTAAAGTCGCTGATGAACCTTTTGATGCCATTGTGCTGCCTGGTGGTATGGCGGGAGCAGAAACGTTCCGCAATAGCCCATTGGTGGTTGAAAAAGTTCGCCGTATGCATCTTGATGGTAAAATCGTAGCAGCTATTTGTGCAGCACCAGCGCTTGTACTTGAATATCACCAATTGTTTCCACTAGGTAATATGACCTGTTTTCCATCAATGAAAGATAAAATCCCAGCTCATAAATGGGTCGATCGCCGAGTTTACTTTGATGAACGTGTCAATCTATTAACTAGCCAAGGGCCCGCCACTTCTTTTGACTTTGCATTAAAGTTAATTGAATTATTGGTAGGCCGAAAGACTGCGGCCCAAGTTACCGCTCAACTCGTTTTACCTAATGGTATTAACGATTATTTAGAAGATTAAATATAAAACTCATTATAAAAAACGAATTAGAAATACAACTTAACTCGTTGAATAATAAAAATTAAATAGCAAAAAAATCTGTGTTTAGAGTACTTTTTTGCTATGATTGCCGCGGGTGCTTGGATCATTTTGGTTCAAGCATTTGTGAGAGCCAAAAAGACGAAAGCCCCGAATTTAGATGTTAATCTTAATCCGAGGCAGTCTCCAACTCTCAACAATTGGATTCTGTCTCCTTTTAGAAAAGGAGTCAAGAGGAATGGCCAAAATTGCCCTTCTGGGGCTAGTTACCGTGTGTCTGACGGTATTGTGTTTTTCGTTATTGATGCAAGAAAGGCTATGCTCTTTTAATATCAGCAGCGGAAACACGCTGGTTCAAGCTACGTTATCCTGCGATAACTAGTCTTGTGGGGGAAATTTCCCCCACATTTCTCTCTGATTGTGAGTTGATGATACAAGCACCCTGTTTTTATTCTCTACTTATTTTTATTCAGCTCACTTTATCATTTCTATTTCGGTTGCATCAGTAATTATATTAATATCAATGATATCAAAAACATTATAACCAACTGAATTTAAATATTTTATTTTCAATAATGAACGATAAAAACATTTGTTTAGAGTGATTTTTTGCTATGATTGCCGCGGGTGCTTGGATCATTTGGTTCAAGCATTTGTGAGAGCCAAAAAGACGAAAGCCCCGAATTTAGATGTTAATCTTAATCCGAGGCAGTCTCCAACTCACACAATTGGATTCTGTCTCCTTTTAGAAAAGGAGTCAAGAGGAATGGCCAAAATTGCCCTTCTGGGGCTAGTTACCGTGTGTCTGACGGTATTGTGTTTTTCGTTATTGATGCAAGAAAGACTGTGCTCTTTCAGTATCAGCAGCGGAAACACGCTGGTTCAAGCTACGTTATCCTGCGATAACTAGTCTTGTGGGGGAAATTTCCCCCACATTTCTCTCTGATCGTGAGTTGGTGATACAAGCACCCTGTTTTAAGTTATGGGCGATAAACCTTTATATTTTCATAACCTTGTTCTTTTAGGTATAGCGCTTGCAAGCGGCTCATTACCCCACGGTCACAATATAATAAATAGGTTTTATCTTTTGGTAAGTCACCAAATTGCGTACTCAACTTATAGAATGGAATGTGCTTAATTTCCATTCCATCTACATTCAGTGGTTTGTCTTCGAATTCATCAATTGAACGAATATCTAAAATCACTTCATTTTCAATTGAAAGCTCACTCACCATTTCAATTTCAGGGACTTTTTCAAGGCTTTCTTGTGCAATTTGTCGAATATCTATATTTTGCGCTTGTTCAACAACAGACTCTAAAATACTAAAATCAAAATTGGCCTCTTCCGCTTCAATCCGCGCTTTCACCGCTTTAACTGTTGGGCTTTTTGAGATTACACCACAATATTCAGGCATGGTTTTTGCGAAATCTTCAGTACCAATTTGGCGAGCTAACTTAATAATATGTTCTTTATCATGGGAAATTAGCGGCCTTAATACGAGAGTATCAGAAGCATTATCAATTAAACGCAAGTTTGTTAAAGTCTGGCTTGATACCTGCCCTAACGCTTCACCTGTGACAATCGCCTGCACGCCATAACGCTCAGCAACTTTAGATGCCGCTCTTACCATCATACGTTTGAGCACAACGCCCATTTGGCCATCATCCACTTTTTCTAAAATTTCAGCCACAACTGGCTCAAAATTTACAGCAATAAAACGGACTTTATGGGAGCTACCAAAACGGTTCCACAAATAATGTGCGATTTGCTTCACACCAATTTCATGTGCAGCTCCGCCTAAATTAAAGAAGCAATAGTGAACACGACAGCCACGACGCATCAGCATATAGCTCGAGACACCTGAATCAAAACCACCGGAAATGAGTGACAACACATCCTCTTGGGTCCCTATAGGGAAACCACCAATGCCTTCAATACGTGCTTTAACTAAGATAAGTTTATCATCTTCGATTTCTAAGTGAATCGTGGTGTCAGGGTCTTTAAGCTTAACTTTTGCAGATGCAATGTGCTGGTTTAACCCACCACCGATATAGCGTTCAGCATCGATGGATGAAAACTCATGTTTACCACGACGTTTCACCCGCACACAGAATGTTTTATTTTCTAATGACTCGCCATAGGCTTCGTGTGTCATTTCGTAAATATGATGCAGACTAGTAAACGGTTTTTCTTCCACTTCGAGAATATGGTGAATACCTGGGATACGCCCTAGCATGTCACAAATTTCATCGTGTTTTGTTTCCCCCTTCACACGCACTTCAATGTTATCCCAATTACGGACAACCGAAATCTCTTCGCCAAGTGGTTTAAGCACGTTACGGATATTACTGGTCAAAATTTTAATGAAACGTAGCCTAACAGTTTGGCTTTTAATGGTAATTTCTGGGAATAACTTAATGATAAACTTCATAATAGCTGCATGTTCATGGTGGTTGGTGGCAAACGAATGTGCCTTAACAGAGACACAGACACGTTACCAATTGTCAATAAAGAGGCGTATTATAACACTATCTTGCGGGTTGAATCTAAAAACCCCAATAATAAATTGTAACCGTAGCAAGACTGCGTTAGTCTGCTGAATATTTAAAATCCCTCGAATTAACTGATTTCACATTAGTGGCTAAAGACTATGGCTAAAGAAAAAACTCAGCAAGTTCCGACTGTTAGTTTTGAAAACTCACTTCAAGAGCTAGAACAGATCGTCGCTCGCCTAGAATCCGGTGAACTTCCCTTAGAAGATGCCCTTAATGAGTTTGAACGTGGTGTTCAAATTGCTAAACAAGGTCAAAAAGTATTACAGCAAGCAGAGCAACGTGTACAAATTTTGCTAAGCGATGACGAAAATAAACCTCTAGCCGATTTTTCACCTGATACAGAATAAATTATGTCTGAACAACATTTAGATAGCTTTACGCAGCAACAAAAGCAAGCTTACGACAGAGTCAATCAATACCTATTAGATGCCTTAAATGCGCTGCCGTTTGCAAACCTCCCTCTAGCGCAAGCTATGCGCTATGGCACATTATTAGGTGGAAAACGCTTACGTCCATTTTTAACTTATGCCATCGGCTCGATGTTTGGTGTTAGCCAAGAAAACCTTGATGCCCCTGCTGCTGCAGTCGAATGTATTCATGCTTATTCATTAATCCATGATGATTTACCTGCAATGGATGATGATGATTTACGTCGTGGCCAACCGACTTGCCATATTAAATACGGTGAAGGCAATGCGGTGCTTGCTGGAGATGCATTGCAAACATTGGCTTTCCAATTGCTGTCATCTGCACCAATGCCAGATGTAACAGACAAAGACCGCATAGCGATGATTGCAGAGTTATCATACGCAAGTGGCTTAGCAGGTATGTGTGGCGGACAAGCACTTGATTTAGATGCAGAAGGGAAGCAAGTTGACCTTGAATCTCTCGAGCGCATTCATCAACATAAAACAGGGGCATTGATTCGTGCTGCAATCCGTCTTGGTGCTTTTGCGGCAGGTGAAAAAGGTCAACAATTGTTACCTGTTTTAGATAAATATGCACAATCCATCGGTCTTGCCTTTCAAGTACAGGACGATATTCTAGATGTTATCGGTGATAGTGAAGTCACGGGTAAACGCCAAGGAACTGATGCCGAACATGAAAAAAGTACCTATCCATCGCTATTAGGGCTTGAAGCGGCGCAGAAAAAAGCACGTGAGCTATATCATGATGCAATAGATGCTTTAGAGACACTCCAGTCCCATGGATATAATATAGAAATGTTAAGCGCTTTAGCTAATTTCATTATTGAACGTAAAAGCTGACAATATGCTTTGCCTTTTGGCTACAAGAAGATCGATAATTACGGCAATTTATTACCCTAATGTATCTTCGAATCATTCCTATAACACAACAAAATAGATGGATGACTTCTTAATCACTCGAGTTATAGGCACGATAAACGAAGGCAACCCAACAGCACATAGAGGCTTTATGCCGCTAAATACTGAAAATAGTCATTTTGTTATGGCTAAGTAAGTTGGGTTTTTTATTAATTATAAGTGAGCAACTAATGAGTATTGATATCGCTAAATATCCAACGCTAGCCTTGGCAGAGACACCAGATGAGCTTCGTCTGTTGCCTAAAGAGAGTTTGCCCAAGCTTTGTGATGAACTCAGACAATTTTTACTGAGTAGCGTGGGTCGCTCTAGCGGTCACTTTGCTTCTGGTCTTGGCGCTGTTGAGCTCACCGTCGCACTACATTATGTCTATAAAACACCGTTTGATAACCTTGTGTGGGATGTCGGCCACCAAGCCTACCCACATAAAATATTAACTGGGCGCCGTGACCGTATTGATACCATTCGTCAAAAAAATGGTTTACATCCCTTTCCATGGCGTGAAGAAAGTGAATATGACATTTTAAGCGTTGGCCATTCCTCAACATCCATTAGTGCCGGTTTAGGCATGGCCATTGCCGCAGAAAAAGAAAAACAAAACCGTAAAACGGTTTGTGTGATTGGTGATGGCGCCATTACCGCAGGAATGGCATTTGAGGCGATGAACCATGCTGGGGATGCTGCACCTGACATGTTGGTTATCTTAAATGATAACGAAATGTCTATTTCAGAAAATGTTGGCGCACTAAACAACCACTTAGCTCACTTGCTTTCTGGAAAGCTCTACACAACATTGCGTGAAGGTGGAAAAAAAGTTTTTTCTAACATGCCGCCTATTAAAGAGCTACTGAAAAAGACAGAAGAACACATTAAAGGCATGGTCGTACCGGGGACCATGTTTGAAGAATTAGGTTTTAACTATATTGGCCCTGTTGACGGCCATGATGTTGTTGCCTTAGTTCAAACGTTAAAAAATATGCGTGATTTAAAAGGCCCGCAATTTTTACATATCATGACCAAGAAAGGTCGGGGTTATGAGCCAGCAGAAAAAGACCCTATTAGCTGGCATGCTGTTCCTAAATTTGACCCAAGTACCTTCACTTTACCTAAAAGCAAAGAGACGGGGCCAACATTCTCTAAAATCTTTGGGGATTGGCTGTGTGAAGAGGCCAAAGACGATAGCAAGCTGATGGCTATCACCCCTGCGATGCGTGAAGGGTCTGGTATGGTTCGGTTTTCTAAAGAATTCCCAGAGCAATACTTCGATGTCGCGATCGCGGAGCAACATGCTGTCACCTTTGCGGCAGGCCTCGCCATTGGTGGCTATAAGCCTATTGTTGCTATCTATTCCACTTTCTTGCAACGCGGTTATGATCAAGTCATTCATGATGTGGCTATCCAAAAGATACCTGTCATGTTTGCAATTGACCGGGCAGGCATTGTTGGGGCTGATGGACAAACTCACCAAGGTTCTTTTGATATTTCATTCCTGCGCTGTATACCAACCATGGTTATTATGGCTCCAAGTGATGAAAATGAGTGCCGCCAAATGCTGCATACTGGCTACCATTACCAAGATGGCCCATGTGCGGTTCGTTACCCTCGAGGTACAGGAACAGGCGCTGAATTACAGCCGTTATCGCCACTGCCTATTGGTAAAGGTATTGTTCGTCGCCAAGGCGAAAAAGTCGCTATCTTATGTTTTGGCACATTATTAAGCCACGCATTAGTTGCTGCTGAACAACTCAATGCAACTGTTGTAGATATGCGTTTTGTGAAGCCTTTAGACGAAGCTCTGGTCCTTGAAATGGCCAATACCCATGATGTACTTGTCACTCTCGAAGAAAATGCCATCATGGGTGGTGCTGGTAGCGGTGTGAATGAGTTCCTAATGCATGAGAAAAAAATCATTCCAATCTTAAACCTTGGTTTACCTGACTATTTTATTTCTCAGGGTACCCAAGAGGAACTTATTGCTGAATTGGGCTTAGATTCCACAGGTATTGTTAATTCTATTAATAACTATTTAGCCAAATAGTTTTTATCTTCAGGGCATTGCATTAACAATACAATGCCCTATTCAATCACAAAGCCAATCACTCTTATTCCTTTTCTTAATACGCTAAAAAAGTGTTTAGCTCCCTATTATTACTGACTCACTAATGTTCATTTAAAAAAATCACCTATGTCACATTTTTATTATATTTCAAGATCATTAAAATAAAATATAAAACCAAATATAATCAGTTTATCTACAAAGATATTCAGCTATTTACCTGAAATAAGAATACAAACAAAGCTTTTATCTTGAATGTAAATTTTCACAATAAAGGCATGCAAATTATTTTAAAATCTATTAATATGAACTTTGTCACTGTATGACAGCGTAATTTAGTCTCTGAATTATATTCGTCACATATTATTATGAAATATTATTTTTTATATGTAAGAAATGATAATTTATTTTTATAACGAATATATTATTTTAACAATTTTAACCAGAAATTAATAAGTAATTATTTTGTTTTCTTAATTAACAAACCAGGAAACAAATAAACGCTATTCCAACTACAATTTTCATATAGTTTATTTTTATTTAGTCGATTTTAATAAATAGATTTGGGAGCGCTTATGTGTGGACAATATATTAATGAACCCTTGTATTTATCTATTGCAAACTGGGTAATGAAACAAGGGCGCTGGACTACAGCTAGAGAGATATCTAACAACTTTGATATCCCGCATCCTAATGCAGTCAATATTGTTTCTTATATTTTATCTGATGTTGCTGAAATTCAGTGTGAAGTAAAAATGATCCCAAATAAATTATCGGGACGAGGCTGCCAATGCCAGCGGCTTATTAAAGTTAAGAAAATTGATAACCAGCTTTATGCACGTTTAAGAAGTCATCAAGCTGAAAAAGTCACTATCGATTCTCCTATAAAAGCAGCCTCTATGCCACCAAGTGAATTAAATCGAGAGCAAAAATGGCAATGGATGCTATCAAAAGCACAACGTCGTTAAACCTATTTCTTAGCTTCACATCAATAAAAAACGCAGACTTCACTATCTGCGTTTTTTATTTTACGGCCTTTTTGTGAATCATTGCCCCTTAGGTTTTACATCCGTTGTACCAAATAATTGGGGTCGATTAGCTTCAAGCTCTATTAGTGGCTGGGTTTCCTGTAAGTGTTGCTGATACCGGCACGCTAAGTCTTGATATTCCTTAGTATTTAACTGCTTCCAATGCAGTTCTTCATCAGTCACTAAGCGTAAAAAACGGGCTGGACTTCCGACTAACATCTGACGGTATTCTCCTTGAAACCCAGCTTTAACAAAACTCATCGCAGCAACAATGCTTTGTTCGCCGATGACAGCACCGTCCATGATCACACTATTCATACCGACTAAAGCATCATGACCAATAATACATCCGTGCAAAATAGCACCGTGACCTATGTGTCCGCACTCATGGACAATCGTTTCAACATCACTATAGCCATGCATAATGCAACAGTCCTGAATATTCGCACCTTTTTCTATGATCAAACGACCATAGTCCCCACGCAAAGAGGCGTTAGGCCCGACAAACACTCCTTCACCGATAATCACATCACCAATCACTACCGCTGATGGATGTACATATGCGGTGGGATGAACAACTGGGATCACCCCTTCAAAAGCGTAAAAACTCAAGATTCACCTCACTGCTAGTGTACTAGCGCCCTTTCCAACTCGGTGAACGTTTTTCGGAAAACGCCAGCGGGCCTTCTGTTGCATCTTCTGAGTGTAAAACCGCAGGGTAGTTTTTCAGCACGCCGCTACGCATAAGTTTATACCCCTCTTCAACTGTAAGTTCACCTGTAGCGCGGAAAATTTCTTTCAGTGCAGCGACAGCAAGTGGCGCACTTTGGGTGATTTGTTCTGCAAGTTCACGGGCTTTATCCATCAGGCTCTCAATAGGAACCACATCGTTAGCAATTCCCCAACGTAATGCTTCCTGCGCATCCATTCGTCTGCCGGTCATCACCATTTCATTCACGATTGGCGCAGGTAAAATTTTAGGTAAACGTAAAACACCACCGCTATCCGGAACAATCCCGAGTTGGGCTTCAGGTAATGCGAAACTGGCATTTTCAGAACAAATAATCATATCTGCCGCTAAAGCCAGTTCAAAACCACCGCCAAACGCATATCCATTCACCGCAGCAATAACAGGTTTGTTTAAATTAAAAATTTCAGTCAAACCGGCAAAGCCTCCTGGACCAAAATCAGCATCAGGTGCTTCACCTTCCGCCGCAGATTTTAAATCCCAACCCGCAGAGAAAAATCTCTCTCCTGCCCCGGTAATAATGGCGACACGCAGAGAAGGGTCATCGCGAAAATTAAGGAAAACTTCTCCCATTTTGAAACTAGTTTTTGCATCTATTGCATTTGCTTTAGGTCTATCGAGTATGATTTCTAAAATAGCGCCATTTCGAGTGATTTTTAATGATTCGCTCATAATATAATCCTTTCTTCGTCGTGCAGTGACGCTTCAGGTTGCACATGTGCAACCCGAAAACGTATGCAAAATTAATCAAGTTTGTCGATTATTGCAGATATTTTTTCAATACTTTTCCAGAACAGTTACGCGGTAAATCTTTACGTACCTCAACACACGTTGGCACCTTAAATTTCGCCATTTGTTTTTCACAAAAAGCAAAAAATTCTTCCTGAGTTAAGGTTTCCCCTTCTTCAAGCACAATAAAGGCTTTAATCGCTTCATCTCGGATATCATCCACAATACCAATCACCGCAACATCGACTATGGCAGGATGTGAGGCGATAATATTTTCGATTTCACTGCAAGAGACATTTTCTCCACCGCGTTTGATCATATTGCTGCTTCTATCGACAAAATAGAAAAAGCCGTCTTTGTCTTGGTAAGCAAAGTCACCCGTATGCATCCATCCCGCTTCGTCAAAGGTTTTTGCTGTCGCTTCAGGGCTGTTGTAATACTCTTTAAAGAGGGTTTTACCACGTTCACCTTTTACACAAAGCTCACCAATAACCCCTGTTCCGACAGGTTGGTTATTTCTATCCCGAATTTGAGCTTGATAACAAAAACCAGGGCGGCCAATGGATGGCCAACGACGCATATCGCCAGGCCTATCACCAATCAAACCAACTATCGTCTCCGTCATTCCATACGAAGTTAAAAACCGCTTCACCCCAAAACGGGCCATAAACTGGTCGCGTTCTTCTTCACTTAAATTGAGGTAAAACATGGCTTCTCGTAAACAATGATCTTTTTCGTTATCCGCCAGCGGCTGGCTTAATAATGTGCGGATCATCATTGGGATGAGTTCGACGACAGTCGCTTTGTATTTCACCACTTGTTGCCAAAAACGGCGTGCGCTGTATTTCTCTAATAAAACAAACGTAGCACCGGCAGAAAATGCAGCCATAGAAGCCGTACATTGGCAATCAATATGAAAAGCAGGCATGACCGTTAAATAAATATCATCGGAGCGCAAGCTGTTTTGCCAAGAAGAGTA
Organism: Providencia sp. PROV109; assembly: GCF_033681625.1. Lineage (NCBI taxonomy): Bacteria > Pseudomonadati > Pseudomonadota > Gammaproteobacteria > Enterobacterales > Morganellaceae > Providencia > Providencia sp. PROV109. The sequence goes on along the minus strand of NZ_CP096320.1, from coordinate 826,853 downwards.
ATAACCCGCAAAGCGGAGGTTATAGTGAGTAATAATCACCCCTTTAGGTTTCGAGGTGGTACCAGAAGTAAATAAAATTTCGGCCGTATCCTCGACATGCAATTCAACCACCTGAGTCAACTGCGTATGTTGTTGTGACTGCTCAAGCCAAAAGTCAGAAATATGCTCTACGGGTTCAATTTGCGTTTCTGTAATCAAAAAAATATGTTCTAAGCTGGTCGCTTCATCAGCGAATACTTGTTGATAAATATCTAAGAAAGAGGAGCAAGTTACCACCATTTTGGGTTGGCAGTTCTGCATGATCCAGGCACTTTCACTGTATTTATAACGCGCATTAATTGGGACCATAATCGCCCCAATTTTAGCCAAGCCAAACCAGCAAAAGAAAAATTCAGGGCAATTATCTAAATGTAAAGCCACTTTATCGCCTTTTTGAATGCCATAAGCTAAAAAGAGATTGGCGGTGCGATTAATTTGCTGGTTCATTTCTAAATAGCTGAACTTGCTAACCTTTCCATCGCAGGATTCAAAGATAAGCGCCTGACTGTTACCGTGGGTGACTGCTAAGTCATCCCACATTTGACGCAAATTTTGTTTACCGATTACATCCATTAATTGTTACCCATCATTTCCCTGATGAATACTCAGCGCAATAGTCATCATTGCCCTGAGTACCCATTCAATTAATCAACTATTTTGGCTAGCCCTTTATCGACTAACCCCCGAATATCAGTTTCGCTGTATCCAATATTTTTTAAGATATCTGTCGTGTCCATACCGTGTGATGGCATGCCTCGCCAGATTTGTCCGGGGTTATTTTTGAATTTAGGCATGACATTAGGACCACGGCAGGTTTTTCCTTCCATTGTTTGCCAACTGGTAATAGATTCGCGCGCAATGTATTGAGGATTGGTTTCTAGCTCAGGAATCGTAAGGACTTTGGCGCTAGCAATATTCAATTCCGCGAGTCTTGCTAACACTTCATCAATCGAACGAGAGCCAAGCCATTCATCGAGTTTTTCTTCCACTAAAGGCCCATAAGGACATTCAACACGGTGAATTAGCTGTGTGCCTTCCGGTATTTCTGGTGTGCCTAACAGATGCGCCAACCCAATATCTTTGAAAATTTCCTGAATTTGCGTGATACCGACAATTTCCATCACGATATAACCATCTTTACAGCTATAAAGACCACAACCTGCGTAATAGGGGTCTTTCCCTTTTGTCATGCGTGGGCAGATTTCGCCGCCATTAAAGTAGTCCATCATGAAGTATTGACCCATACGCAACATCACTTCATACATGGCAACGTCAATACTTTCACCTTTTCCGGTTTCACGCGCTTTATACAGTGCCGCGAGAGCCGCTGTTGTGGCGGTCATGCCAGAAAAATAATCTGCGGTATACGGGAAAGCAGGCATTGGCTGGTCTTTATCACCGTTTTGGATCAGATAGCCGCTGAAAGCTTGAGCGATGGTGTTATAAGCTGCGAGGTTGGTATATTGTGGGTCACCGTACTGCCCAAAACCGGATAAGTGTGCAATAACTAGTTTAGGGTTATGTTCCCAAAGTACTTCATCCGTGATACCACGGCGAGCAAATGCGGGGCCTTTACTCGCTTCAATGAAGATATCCGTGGTTTCCATCAGTTTCAAAAATGCGTCACGCCCTTCATCCTTAAAAATATTCAATGATAATGCACGTAAATTACGTCGTGACAGCTGAGGGTAGTTGGGTTGAACGCGAATAGTGTCTGCCCAAGCGACATTTTCTATCCAGATCACTTCAGCGCCCCATTCTGCAAACATTTGCCCTGCAAATGGGCCAGCAATTTCAATTCCTGAAAATACTACTCTAACCCCAGCTAGAGGGCCAAATTCTGGCATAGGTAGATGCTCTGCCATGTTGTTATCTCCTGTGAAGCAGGGTTGGCCCTCTCGTGAAAGCCATCCCATTACGTTCAGTTATTAGCGGTATTGTTTTAGTACGCTACGGCCTAATGTCAGTATTTGCATTTCATCTGAACCGCCTGATACGCGATCCACACGCAGATCACGCCAGAAACGGGCGATCCGGTGCTCACCTGCAATTCCTACACCACCGAGTACTTGCATCGCAGAGTCCACGACTTCAAATGCCGCATTTGCACAGAAGTATTTACACATTGCTGCATCTCCAGCGGTGATCAATCCATTGTCACTCTTCCATGCAGTTTCATATAACATGTTGCGCATTGAATTGAGCTTGATCGCCATATGTGCAAATTTTTCTTGAATTAACTGAAAACGGCCAATGGCTTCACCAAATTGAACACGCTGGTTAGCATAACGAGCCGCATCTTCGAACGCACACATCGCAGTACCATAGTTAGTTAAGGCCACTAAGAAACGTTCATGGTCGAACTCTTCTTTTACACGGTTAAAACCATTACCTTCGCGGCCAAACATGTCCTTTTCATCAAGTTCGACATTATCAAAAGTGATTTCACAACAGCTATCCATGCGTAAACCCAGTTTTTCAAGTTTGTTCACCTTGATTCCTGATTTGCTCATATCTAAGAACCATTCGGTGAAAACAGGTTTGTCTGGTGAATCCGCATCACGGCTCATCACCACAATGTATGGGGTGTAAGCACTACTGGTGATAAAACATTTACTACCGTTCAAATACACTTTGCCATTACGGCGTTGGTAAGTGGTTTGTAGGCTACCTACGTCAGAGCCAGCCCCCGGTTCAGTGATCGCCGAGTTCCACATTTGTTTACCCGTACCGCGGAACGCCATGATTTTATCAATCTGCTCTTGAGTTCCTTCTCTTAGCACTGTATTAAAACCGCCCGGTAGTTGGTACAGCACATAAGTTGGTGCTCCCAGGCGACCCAGCTCCATCCATACCGCAGCAACGGTGATAAACCCTGCATCTAAGCCGCCATGTTCTTCTGGGATCAGCAGGTTATCGATTTCCATATCCGCTAAGGCTTTTACAAAGCGTTCAGGATACTTACTGTCGCGGTCACATTCAGCGAAATAGCTTTCCCAGTTTTCACTGGCCATCAGTTCACGGATCCCTGCGACAAACAGCTCCTGCTCATCATTCAATCTAAAATCCATATCAATAACCTCTTAAATGTTGTTTCTGAGTAAATTAGTCATTTTTCCAATGCACTTTGGCATCTTTAATAAAGGAGAGCGTTACCATGATGTTGACGAAAAAAAGTGGGCATCCTCCGGCAATTATCGCTGTTTGAATAGGTTTTAATCCGCCTAACGCCAGCAAAACAATGCCAATAACACCGACTAAGACAGACCAACCGATGCGCACTAACAATGGCGGCTCATCACCATCTTTCACTGCGCGACAAGTCGACATAGCGAGGGTGTAGGAACAGGCATTAATGAGTGTCACAGTGGCGATAAAGCAGAGGATGAAGAAGCCCCAAATTGTTACAGTGCTCAAAGGTAAGGCAGCCCATGTTTCAATGATGGCGCGCGCAACGCCGAATTCTTCAATTAGTTTGGGAACATTAATAATATTTTGGTCAACAAGTTGGAGTGTGTTACTCCCTAAAATAGTCCAAATTAACGTTGTTCCCGCCGTTAAGCCTGCCACCATCCCGATACACAACTCACGGACGGTACGGCCTTTAGAAATACGTGCGAGGAAGATACACATTTGAATGGCATAGATAACCCACCATGCCCAGTAAAACACTGTCCAGCCTTGTGGGAAGCCACTTTTACCTACCGCATCGGTATAAAACAGCATGCGAGGCATATACATCATTAGGACACCGATAGAATCAGTGAAATAGTTCACAATGAAGCTAGCGCCACCAACAATAAATACCCATCCCAACATCAAGAAACTCAGGTAGCTACGGACGTCACTCGCAATTTTCACCCCTTTTTGCAGGCCGAAAGCCACACAAATTGCATTTAGGATGATCCAACAGAAAATGATGATGGCATCAAGTTGTAAGGTATGAGGAATACCAAATAAATATTGAATACATTCAGTAACTAACGGTGTTGCTAATCCTAGACTAGTTCCCATTGCTAATATCAACGCAACGAGATAGAAGTTATCAACAAGCGTACCAAACCACCCGTTTACCCGTTTTTCCCCTACCAGAGGAACTAGCGTACTACTTGGACGAATAACATCCATTTTGCGAACAAAGAAGAAATAACCGAATGCGACAGATAAGAAGCTATAGGTCGCCCATGGAAGTGGTCCCCAGTGAAACAGGCTGTATGCGAGCCCAATATTTTTGGCCTCATTTGAATAAGGTTCAAAGCCAAAAGGCGGTGCAGAAACGTAATAATAGATTTCAATCGAACCCCAAAACAGCACGGCGGCCGAAGTACAAGATGCGAACATCATAAAAATCCAGCTTGCTCGGCTAAACTCAGGCTTCTCTTCTCCTAGGCGTTTCTTAGCATATGGTCCTAAAATCAACCAAAACCAGCCACCAAACATCACGACCATATACCACTCAAATGCCCAGCCCCACACATTGGTGACATAGCTGAAAACTTGGTTGATAACTTCATTTGAAGCATCAAGGTCACGGACAGTTAACCAACACAATAGTCCAACAATGATCAACGGTGGAAAAAAAACCTTCGGTTCTATCCCACCTTTTTTATTTTCTTTGCTCATAGTTCGATCCCAATTTATTATTTAATACATAAGTTTTAAAATAGATATTATTCTCAACACCTAATACATAACCTCATACTTACATTTATTTAAAACTTATATTTATTATTAAATCCCGAGAAACCTAATTAAGTATTAATTCAAATTCTATCTAAATCATGTCTAGTCCCCATTAACAATTCTGTTATTAAGGTCACAATATTATTCGTGATAAATAATTGTTATTGTTTTTTCTATTTAAAATAACTCTAAATACCAATAAATACATAGAGATAAAATATTGTGTAACGTTAATGTTATTAAATACCTTCAGTATTGGTGATTCAGGTAGCAATATTGAACATTTCATTGATAACTAGGTGATTTTTATAATATTGGTGAGTAGGGTATCAGTATGAGTAATTAAACTCCCTTTAATTTAAGGTTTTCAATATTGGTGACTTAGGTTTTATTTTTAAATATCCAGATCATGATAATTATATAATCCGAAACCGAAACGGATCATATTTATTAATATTATTTTAGGAGATGTAATGAATATTATTACATGCTATAAATCTGTTCCTGATGAACAAGATATTATTGTAAATAGCTCAGATGGTTCTTTAGATTTTTCACGTGCCGATACCAAAATCAGTCAATATGATTTAAATGCAATTGAAACTGCCAACCAAATAAAAGCGCAGCAAGCAGACAGCAAAGTAATTGCGTTAAGTATTGGTGGTAAAGCACTAACTAATATGAAAGCGCGTAAAGATGTGCTATCACGTGGCCCAGATGAGCTGGTTGTTGTTATTGATGACCAACTTGAGCATGCACTGCCCCATCAAACTGCGATTACCCTTGGTGCCGCGGCACAGAAAGTGGGCTTTGATTTAATTATTTGCGGTGATGGTTCCGCAGATCTCAATGCACAACAAGTGAGTATTTTATTAGGTGAAACCCTGCAAGTTCCTGCCATTAATGGTGTGAAAAACATTGTTTCTATCACAGCCGATACGGTGATTGTAGAGCGTGAACTGGAAGACGAAATTGAAACGTTATCCCTTCCATTACCAGCCATTATCGCTGTTACCTCCGATATTAACGTTCCCGTTATTCCATCCATGAAAGCCATCTTAGGTGCCGCTAAAAAACCCGTCCAAGCTTGGACGATGGCAGATATTGGCTTAGATAACGTTGCCGCATTATCGTCTCAATCTATCGCCGCACCAAAACAGAAAGTTCGCCAGCGGATCATTATTGAAGGTGATGGAGATGATCAAATTGCGCAATTTGCAGAACATTTAAGAAAAATCATTTAATCGGAGGAGTTATGAGCAAATTATCAACCGTTTGGGTATTTAGTGACATGACTTCCCGTTTGCCTGAACTTATCGGCGGTGCTCTCACCCTTGGTGAGCAAGTCAATGTTTTCGCCCTAGATGAAGCGCAAAGCTCACAAGCTTTTCAACTTGGTGCGACCCAAGTTTTTCAATTAGCAGGTAAACCCGACGACCGTATTATTGAAGATTATGCAGATACTATCGTTTCAACCATCAAACAGCATGGTGATAAAGGTTTATTACTGTTACCGAATACCCGTAGAGGTAAATTACTAGCAGCACGCTTAGGGGCTAGACTACAAGCAGTCGTCTCTAACGATGCAACAGCAGTTACAATCGAATCTGGAAAACCTGCAATTAAACATATGGTTTACGGTGGTCTCGCCTTCGGTCAAGAGACTCTAGATAGCGCATTTTCAATTGCAACACTTACCTCTGGTACATTTGAAGCAGCCCCAAGTGATGCATCACGTAACGGCACGGCTCAAGCTACACAATGGGTCGAACCAAAACAATCTATTGTACGTACCTCGATTCAGAAAAAAGCAGGTAGCTCAGTTGAATTAGATAAAGCACGCTTAGTTGTCAGTGTAGGACGGGGTATTGGTAGTCAAGAAAACATCGCTATTGCTAAAACGCTTGCCGACACAATAGGTGCTGAAATCGCTTGTTCCCGCCCAGTCGCAGAAAATGAAAAATGGATGGAACATGAGCGCTATGTGGGTATTTCCAACTTAATGCTCAAACCAGAGCTTTACCTCGCTGTCGGCATTTCAGGGCAAATTCAACATATGGTCGGTGCGAATGGCGCACAAACTATCGTCGCTATCAACAAAGATAAAAATGCCCCTATTTTCCAATTTGCTGACTACGGGATAGTAGGCGATCTGTTCAAAATCTTACCTGCTTTAACGCAACAACTGGCGAAATAAACTCAATAACAGTGAGGCATTTTCCTCACTGTTTTAGTGACCTTTGGAGAAACTATGTCCGATGATATTTTTGATGCAATCATTGTAGGTGCAGGCCTAGCCGGCTCTGTAGCTGCATTGGTGCTTGCCCGTGAAGGTGCGCAAGTTCTCCTAATCGAAAGAGGAAACTACGCGGGCGGTAAAAACGTAACAGGTGGGCGAATGTATGCCCATAGCTTAGAACGAATTATTCCTGGCTTTACCCAAGAAGCGCCCATTGAGCGCATGATCACACGCGAAAAATTGTCATTTATGACCGAAACCGGTGCTGTCACTGTTGATTTTCAAAATTCTGCAGCACAAAACCCAGATGAAACCTCTTGGTCTGTACTAAGGGGAAAACTGGACCCATGGCTGGTTGAACAAGCCGAAAATGCCGGTGCGCAGTGTATTACAGGTATTCGAGTTGATAAGTTAGTTGAACGCGATGGCAAGGTCGTCGGTGTGGAGGCTGATGGTGATGTACTTGAAGCTAAAGTGGTCATTTTAGCAGATGGTGTCAATTCACTATTGGCAGAACAACTTGGTATGACAAAACGCGTCAATGCAGAACATGTTGCCGTTGGGGTTAAAGAATTAATTGAACTACCAAAAGATGTGTTGTGCAACCGCTTTAATTTAAATGAGAACGAGGGCGTTGCTTGGCTATTTGCAGGCTCACCGACCGATGGCTTGATGGGCGGAGGCTTCCTTTATACCAATGAAGATACTATTTCTTTAGGTTTAGTCTGTGGCTTACACCACATCAAAGACGCTAAGAAATCTGTTCCGCAAATGCTTGAAGACTTTAAACAGCACCCCGCCGTTGCACCGTTGATTGAAGGCGGAAAAATGGTCGAATATGCCGCTCACGTTGTTCCTGAAGCAGGTTTAAAAATGCAGTCAGAATTAGTACGTGATGGGGTATTAATTGCTGGTGATGCGGCTGGTATGTGTATGAATTTAGGTTTTACTATTCGTGGTATGGACTTAGCTGTTGCCTCCGGTGAAGCGGCAGCAAAAGCCGTACTTAGCGCAATGAAAACCGACGATTTCAGCAAACAAAATTTAAATCAATACCTCACACTGCTCAACGAAGGCCCACTGCGGGACATGAAAATGTACCAAAAAATGCCTGAGTTTTTGGATAACCCTCGCATGTTTTCTGCTTACCCAGAAATGGCAGTTGGTATTGCCAAAAAACTCTTCACTATCTCAGATGAAGCGCCTGTGCCTTTACGTAAGACCATGTTACAACACGCGAAGAAAGTGGGCTTTATGAATTTGCTCAAAGATGGAATTAAAGGAGTCAGAGCAATATGAGTAATCCAGTCAACGTTGATGTCAAACTCGGCATTAATAAATTTAATGTCGATGAAGAAAACCCGCATATTGTGATAAAAGAGCATCCAGATATGAATGTGCTCGAAACATTAACTAAAGCTTGCCCAGCGGGATTATATAAAAAACAAGAGGACGGCTCAGTACGTTTCGATTATGCCGGTTGTCTTGAATGTGGAACCTGCCGCATTCTTGGCTTAGGTAGTGCATTAGAAAAATGGGAATACCCACGCGGCACTTTCGGTATTGAATTTCGTTACGGCTGATTTATTTAGCATAACTCTCGGAGCTAATAACTTCGAGAGTTTTCAAGCGTTTATTTACGCTGACACTGGGATGCATAATGAAACCAAAAAGTTTTGATGATATCCAATTTTCCTCCGTTCATCGGCGGATTATGCTTTGGGGCAGTGGAGGGCCTTTTCTGGATGGTTATGTATTAGTCCTGATCGGCGTTGCCTTAGAACAACTCACACCCGTATTAAGCTTAAGTAGTGAATGGATTGGCTTATTAGGCGCTGCAACATTAGCGGGCCTATTCATCGGTACTTCTCTATTCGGCTATATTTGCGACCAAGTCGGTCGTCGTAAAATGTTTTTAATTGATATTGTTGCCATTGGTGCTATTTCAGTGGCGACCATGTTTGTCTCAACACCGATGGAGCTGCTTATCATGCGGTTCTTAATCGGGATAGTAATAGGTGCGGACTACCCAATTGCAACGTCAATGATCACTGAGTTTTCCAATACTAAACAGCGCGCATTTGCTGTCGGGTTTATTGCGGCTATGTGGTATGTGGGTGCAACCTGTGCCAATCTCGTCGGTTATATGTTGTATGACGTGGAAGATGGCTGGCGCTGGATGCTTGGTAGCTCAGTGATCCCTTGTATTATCATTTTGATTGGTCGTTTTGATTTACCTGAATCACCTCTTTGGCTGATCCGCAAAGGGCGCGTTAAAGAATGCGAAAAAATGATGGAAAAGCTGTTTGGTCAGCCTGTGGTATTCGAAGCCGAAGAACAACAAAAAACACATTTCATCCAATTATTCACTAAGCGCCATTTTTCTTTTGTTCTATTCACTGCCATTATTTGGACCTGCCAAGTGATCCCGATGTTTGCAATTTACACCTTTGGCCCACAAATTGTTGGGCAATTGGGCTGGGATCAGGGGAAAAATGCCGCACTGGGTAACGTGGTTATTAGCTTATTCTTTATGTTAGGCTGTTTACCCGCGATGTATTGGTTAAATAAAATGGGCCGGCGGCCACTATTGATTGGTAGCTTTGCGATTATGACCCTTGCACTTGCCATACTTGGGCTATTCTCAAACCTCGGTATTTGCCTTGTGATTATTATGTTTGGCATTTACGCTTTCTTCTCCGGCGGGCCGGGTATTTTACAATGGCTCTACCCTAATGAACTGTTTCCAACAGATATTCGTGCCTCTGCCGTTGGGGTAATTATGTCCATCAGCCGTATTGGAACCATTTTTTCAACGTGGGCATTACCACTGTTTATCACTAAATATGGGGTCAGTTCAGTGGTGTTAATGGGGGCAGGTGTTTCTTTGCTCGGGCTAATTGTTTCTATCCTATTTGCACCAGAAACCAAAGGATTAACCCTAGCACAAACCTCCGTGATGGGTATTCGGCGCAAAAAGAAGTAAAAGAAGTAAAAGAAGTAAAAGAAGTAAAAGAAGTAAAAGAAGTCACCACGATATGCAATCACATCAAATATACACGTATTTATACGCTAAATAGTTCAGATTGTAGGTAGGCGGCAAGCGAATAAGACCCTAGGAGCATACACAAGTATGTGACTAGAGCGAATAAGCGAAGCCAACACCCCTACAATTTGAAATATGACGCGTATTTATACGCTAAATAGTTTGGGTTGTGGCTAGGCGGCAATCGAGGTTATCCCGATGAGCATACACAAGTATGTGATTCGGGTAACCGAACGCAGCCAACAACGCCACAACGCAAAATATGACGCGTATTTAGTTGGTTGAGAATGGCATAATGTCATACCAAACCAACAACCAAATAGTGACATAAGCAAAAATCGCCGCAATGATATCGTCAATCATAATACCAAAACCGCCGCTGACTTTTCGGTCAAAAAACCGTATTGGCCATGGCTTCCACATGTCGTAAATGCGGAAAATAAAGAAGGCGGTAATGACCCACTCATAATCAACAACTGGGATCGCCATTAGCGTAATCCACATCCCAATAAATTCATCCCAAACAATACTGCCATGGTCATGAATTTTCATATCGTCGGAAGTGCGTTGGCAAATTAGGCAACCAATCCAAAAACCCACGATAATGAGTACCCACACACTCCAAATTGGCATGTTTGCCATTAATAACCAGAAAGGTATCGCAGCAAGAGAGCCCATTGTGCCAGGCACAATAGGAGAAAGGCCACTACCAAACCCCGTAGCCAATAAGTGCCAAGGATTACGCATAGTTAGCCGTTTTTTTGCTTCCGCTTTTTCTTGGCGACTTGCCATTCTATGCACCTTCCGAAACAAAATGATCGAAACCTTTTAGGTTTACATCAACTTCTTGGTTATTGCAAAAGTAGCTAATTCCTTCAGACTGCGGCTTAATTTGCCCGATACACGTAAAGCCTGACCCCGTATGCGCTAATGCCATCTCTAACGCTCCACGATTAATTTCAGGAACAGTAAAACAGAGTTCGTAATCTTCACCACCACTCAAAGACCATAAACGCCCTTGCTCAATACTACAACTTTGTTTCAACGCTTCTGATTGAGGCAATGCATCTAAATTAATCCGTGCACCACAACCACTCGCTTTCAAGATATGGTTAAGATCGGAAACTAAACCATCCGAAATATCAATTGCAGAAGAAGCCAGGTTTCTCAACGCTTGGCCTTGTAAAATCCGTGGCTGCGGACGTAAATGGCGCGCAATTAGCCATTCTTGATGCTCTACATTTTCAACATTCAGTTTGTCTTGCAAAATAGCTAAGCCTGCCGCGCTATCACCGAGAGTACCAGTGACATAAATCCAATCGCCATTACGCGCTCCTGCGCGAGACATCGCCTTACCATTTGGTACTAAACCATGAACCGTATACGTTAAACTCATTGGCCCACGAGTTGTGTCACCACCAATCAATTGCATTCCATAATAATTAAGCTGTTCAAACAAGCTATCACTGAAAGATTGCAACCAATCGCAATCAACACAAGGCAATGTAATGGCTAAGGAAACCCATGCAGGGTCTGCGCCCATCGCTGCAAGGTCACTTAAATTAGATGCTAATGATTTATAAGCAAGATCAGCCGGTGAAATGGTAGGTAGGAAATGGATACCAGAAACGAGAGTGTCAGTACTTACTGCAAGTTGCTGTTTTTCTGGAATGGTCATCAACGCACAATCATCGCCAATACCGATATTAACATCACGTCGGTTAGTGGTTTGACGGTTAAAATAACGCGCGATGAGGTCAAATTCGCCATATGACATGGTAGATTTTCCGTTTTCGCTATATCTATTTTCGTTTGAGACGAAGCAAATAATTTACACCCTAATAATTCAATAATAGGTAAATAGCACACAATTGCTAACCTAAACAGCGTATCTAATTGGCTACAATTATTCTTCGCTCACCTGTCATTGAAATATCGCGAGCATATAAACACAAAGGTAGACTGGAACCCAGCCTACCTATTTATTACCGTAGTGCTACAGGAGGGAACCCTGATATTATTATTTTTTACGACGAACTGCAGGTGCCGCTTTGTCTAATACACCGTTAACAAATTTATGGCTATCTTCTGCGCCAAAAACTTTCGCTAATTCAATACCTTCGTTGATTGCAACTTTATAAGGTACGTCTTCACGGAAACTTAATTCAAACATAGAGACACGTAAAATCGCTTTTTCTACCTGCCCTAACTCTTCAAGCTGACGAGATAAATAAGGCGCCATCAGTTGATCAAGTTTTGTCGCGTTGGTCGCAACACCTGATAACAGTTCACGAAAATAGTTTACGTCAACGTCTGACATGTCCTGTTCAGCAATAAACTCATATTCCACTTCAGCAATTGGATTGCCAGATAATTGCCATGAATAAATGGCCTGTACAGCACACTCACGAGCGCGGCGACGAGCAGCAGGTTTCACAAGATTCCCCTTAAATTTAAAAACTGTACACAAAAAACACTTGTTGCATTGCGTTATCTACACCATTGTGGCGAAAAAACGGCAACATAGAGCTAATTGTGTATTATTTGCCTTTGATGGCCTTAATTACATTAATCATTTCAAGTGCTGTCAGTGCAGCTTCAGCACCTTTATTACCTGCTTTAGTACCCGCACGTTCAATGGCTTGTTCGATATTTTCAGTGGTTAACACACCAAAAGTCACTGGCACTTCACTGTTCATCGCGACATGAGATAGGCCGGAACTACATTCACCTGCAACATATTCAAAGTGAGCTGTACCACCACGAATAACGGTACCTAATGCAATTACTGCATCATATTTATTAGTTTCAACTAATGCTTTTGTGGTCAACGGTAGCTCATAAGCGCCTGGAACCCACACAATGGTGATGTTGTCATTTGAAACCTGACCAATGCGCTCTAACGCATCAACAGCACCTTCCAGCAGACTATCATTAATAAAGTTGTTAAAACGAGCGATAGCGATAGCAACACGCGCTTGTGGAGCAGCAACAACACCTTTAATTACGTTCATAGCCTTCCTCTAATATTAATTATAACCCGCGGGGCGCGGATTTTATCACATTCTTTCGTGTATCGTACGTATGATTTTCAAAAAAACCACTTACCATACGGGACGAAGCCTGACGCGTAGGTCTGGCCCGACTTGCTTCACTTCTGTAAATTCAAATTTTGGCGCATCAATAAGGGCATTAAGCGGTGGGAAGTCCACCAGACCTCGAGCGCTATTTCCTAATAATTTAGGCGCAATATAGACAATCAGCTCATCCACTAAACCTAACTTAAGCAATGAGCCTGCAAGTTTTGCCCCTGCTTCAACCCAAATGCTATTCACATTACGTTTAGCCAATTGCATCATCAAAATAACGAGATCGGTGCCGTTTTCATCAGCAGGAACAGCGAGTTGCTCAACTTGCCCTTGCCATACTGCATTTTCATCTGGGTTTGAACGCACTAACCAGCATTCACCATCTAATTGAGTGACTTTATGGCCAGAAGTCACACGATTGTGGTTATCCAACACAATACGAATGGGCTGGCGCACTTGGTTTTCTGGATAAACTTGTTGGATGTCTGATGGGAGCTCGTTCCAACGTACCGTTAAAGAAGGGTCATCAGCAACAACCGTGCTGCTCGTACTTAAGATAGCGCTAGCCTCGGCTCGAAGAGCTTGTACATCTTTGCGAGCTGCCGAGCTGGTAATCCATTTACTTTCCCCTGATTCAAGGGCGGTTTTGCCATCGAGTGAAGCGGCAAGTTTCAACTGGATATAAGGAAACCCGGTACGCATACGTTTTAAAAAGCCGCGGTTTGCCGCTTCAGCATCGTTTAATAAAACATTACTGCGCGTTTCAATCCCTGCTTGCGACAACATATACAGGCCACGGCCCGCAACTTGAGGGTTTGGGTCTTGCATGGCAGCAACAACGCGGCTTACACCCGCTTTGATCAGCGCCTCTGCACAAGGTGGGGTACGACCATGATGACTGCAAGGCTCAAGGGTGACATAAGCCGTTGCCCCTTGCGCTTTATCTCCTGCCATTCTTAGTGCATGGACTTCAGCGTGGGGTTCCCCCGCTTTTTGATGATACCCTTCACCGACAATAATACCATCACGCACAATCACACACCCGACATTTGGATTAGGTGATGTGGTAAAACACCCTTTTCGTGCCAACTCAAAAGCACGAGCCATATACATGTTGTCTTGTTCAATCATTGGCGTTAATCCTGTAATTTAGCGATTTCTTCGCCAAATTCACGCACATCTTCAAAGCTGCGATAAACAGAAGCAAAACGGATATAGGCAACTTTATCGAGCTTTTTCAGCTCATCCATGACCAAACTGCCAATTAATTTCGACGGAACTTCGCGCTCCCCGGTAGCCCTAAGCTGGGATTTAATAGAAATAATAGCTTGTTCAATATCATCAGAACTTACAGGCCGTTTTTCTAATGCCTTTTGCATACCACGATTAAGCTTTTCTTCATCAAAAGGCTCACGAATATCGTCGCTTTTAATGACTCTAGGCATGACAAGTTCAGCCACTTCAAAGGTTGTGAAGCGTTCATGGCACAGTAAGCATTGGCGGCGTCTACGGACTTGGGACCCTTCACCGACCAGACGCGAGTCAATAACTTTCGTATCTACAGCTGAGCAGAATGGGCAGTGCATAGCGTTTCCTGAATCTATTTAGGGGGAGATAGTTTACCCTACTATGCGAGAAAAAACACCCTAGAAGATGCCTCCTAGGGTGTTCTCGTTGCTCTTCATATTTCGCGTTGTGAGAGTATTAGCTGCACTCCGATACCCTAGTCACATAGTTTACTATGGTTCCTAGGGATGTCGTTCACTTGCTGCCTACTCACACACGAACTATTTTAAGAACTAAGGCAGTAACGACTCTTGGTCTGCACCTTCTTTTTCGACTTTCGCTTGCATCAAGTGTTCACGCTTCATACCCATCTTCAGTGCTAGTGCAGAAGCCACGTAAATAGATGAGATAGTACCGATAGTTACACCGATTAACATAACCAATGAGAAGCCTTCCAACATTGCGCCACCGAACAGGTATAGCATCAGAACCACTAATAATGTGGTTGCTGATGTCATAATGGTACGGCTCAATGTTTGCGTCAAAGAGACGTTCATGATTTCGTACGGTGTCCCACGACGAATTTTACGGAAGTTTTCACGGATACGGTCTGATACAACGATACTGTCGTTCAGCGAGTAACCGATAACCGACATCAATGACGCCACGATAGTCATATCTATCTCAATATGGAACAAAGACAGAATACCTAAAGTAATCACCACGTCATGCGCAAGAGATAGCACGGCACCCGCAGCCAAGCGCCATTCAAAACGGAACCCAACATAGATTAGGATACAAATCAACGCAGTTAACAGAGCCAAAGCCCCTGTTTGCGCCAATTCAGCCCCAACACTTGGCCCCACGAATTCAATGCGTTTTACGGTTGCTTTATCATCCACACTTTGGTTGATAATCGTGATAATTTCTTTGCCGACTTCTTGACCCGCGGTGCCTTCAATAGGAGGGATACGGATCATGATGTCGCGGCTGCTACCAAAGTTTTGGATTAGTGGATCTTTATGGTTCGAGTTAGACAAGCTATCACGAATTTTATCCAAATCAGCTGGCTGACTTAAGTTGATTTCAATTACCGTACCACCTGTGAAATCTAAGCCCCAGTTAAAACCCTTGACGCCGATAATCACAAAAGAAGCAATCAGTAATACGATAGAAATGCTAAAGGCAACGTTGTCCCAGCGCATAAAGTCATAAACTTTACGACCATAGTTCAATTGTTCAACAGTATAATCCTGTGCCACAACGTGCTCCTTAAATTGACAGCTTGTTAATACGTTTACCGCCGTAAAGCAGGTTCACGATAGCACGTGTACCGACGATAGCTGTAAACATAGAGGTTGCGACACCAATCGCTGTCGTAATCGCAAAGCCTTTAATAGACCCAGTACCCACTGCATATAGAATAATCGCAGTGATAAGTGTCGTTAAGTTTGCGTCTGTAATACTTGAGAAGGCGCCTTTATACCCTTCATGAATCGCTTGCTGAACAGATCGACCGTTCTTGAGCTCTTCTTTAATCCGTTCGTTAATAAGAACGTTAGCATCGACTGCAACTGCAAGGGTTAATACAATCCCCGCAATACCAGGCATGGTCAGTGTTGCCCCCGGTAATAAGGACATCACACCAACAATTAACACCAAGTTTGCTAACAGCGCACTACTCGCAATCAGACCAAATTTACGATAATAAATAATCATAAACAGGATAGAAGCTAACAGACCTGCGATACACGCTTTTAGCCCTTGCTCGATATTTTGCATACCCAGTGTTGGACCAATGGTACGTTCTTCAACAATTTGGATTGGCGCAATCAACGCACCAGCACGTAACAGTAATGAAAGCTGGCGAGCTTCAGTACCGTTAGTAATACCCGTAATACGGAATTTGCTACCAAAACGCGCAGAAATACGTGCCGCATTGATGACCTTTTCATCTTTCACCAAAATTGAACGGCCAGTTGCATCTTTTTTACCACTGTCTTTGTATTCAACAAACAGCGTTGCCATCAGCTTGTCTTGGTTATCACGTGTAAAGTCAGACATGATAGAACCACCAGCACTATCAAGACTGATACTCACTTGTGGTTGGCCATTTTCATCCGCTTCAGAGGTTGAGTCCGTAATATGGTCACCCGTTAAGATCACACGCTTATATAAAACGTAAGGCATGCCTTCACGGTCATATTTAACTTCTGAATCACCTGGTACACGGCCACTTTCTGCTGCGGAAGAATCGACTGAAGTATTCACCAAACGGAATTCTAATGTCGCAGTCGCACCTAAAATTTCTTTTGCGCGAGCAGTATCTTGGATACCGGGTAATTCAACCACAATTCGGTCAGCACCTTGGCGTTGAACGAGTGGCTCCGCAACACCTAATTGGTTTACACGGTTGCGAATAATAGTAATGTTCTGAGAAACTGCATAGTTACGTGCTTCACGTAAACGCTCGTCGGTCATAACAGCAATCATGGTGTTATCGCTGCCATCACTAAAGACTAAGTCTGGGTATTTACGAGACAATGCTTTTTCAGCTTGGCTACGATCGTCCGCGTTACGGAAGCGAACTTCCACGCTGTAATCATTGCCTTTACGAATAGAAGAGTACGCAATGCCTTCTTGACGCAGGTCATTACGCAAACCATCCATGTTTTGTTCCTGCAATTTACCTAATGCAGTGTCCATATCAACTTCCATCAGGAAGTGAACCCCACCACGCAGATCAAGACCAAGCTTCATCGGTTCACCACCGATCGCTTCGAGCCACTTAGGCGTTGCAGGTGCAAGGTTTAATGCAACAACATACTGGTCACCCAGTGCATTCATGATCACTTCACGCGCACGTAACTGAACATCAGAGTTGTTGAATCGGGCTAAAATTGCCCCATTTTCTAGAGAGATAGATTTACTCTCAATTTTATCGTCTTTTAACGATTTTTGGACTTGGATCAGCGTTTGTTCATTGGCGGCGGTTCCCCGCACGCCAGTGATCTGAACAGCCGGATCCTCACCATATAGGTTTGGAAGTGCATAAAGCAAACCGATGAGGATCGCAAAGATCAACATCAGATACTTCCACAAAGGATAACGGTTTAGCACGGCAGTTCCCTTCGGGAGAATCAGAATTAAATTGCTTTCATTGTGCCTTTAGGTAAAACAGCAGCAACGAAATCACGTTTGATGGTTACTTCTGTGTTCTCACTCAACTCAAGAACCACATAACCGGTTTCAGACACTTTAGTTACACGCCCGATTAAACCGCCAGTTGTTAAAACTTCATCACCTTTAGTGATAGATTCCATCAATTTACGGTGTTCTTTCGCACGTTTTTGCTGTGGACGCAAAATCATGAAATAGAAGATCAGCGCGAAAACAACAAGCATGATAACCATGGTGTATGGACTACCTTGCGCTGGTGCACCTGCTGACGCCGCTGCTTCAGAAATAAAAAAACTCATTCAACTTTCCTCATTGTTTTATTGAAAGCAATTTTACATACAAAAAAGCTAAGTTTGATATGCTACACAGATTAGTGGCATTTCGCACTTAAATTCACTCGATATTTAATGAAGGTTCGGGTTTACCAATCTTTTGGTAAAAATCTTTAGCAAACTCTTCAAAATTCCCATTTTCTATGGCTTGGCGAATACCGGCCATCAAACGCTGGTAATAACGTAAATTATGGATGGTATTGAGCCTTGCACCAAGGATTTCATTACATCTATCAAGGTGATGCAGATAAGCACGGCTATAATGACGACAAGTATAACAGTCACAATCAGCATCCAGTGTTGATGTGTCTGATTTATACTTAGCATTACGAATTTTTACCACGCCATTTGTCACAAATAAATGCCCATTTCGTGCATTTCGTGTTGGCATCACACAATCGAACATATCGATACCACGGCGAACCCCTTCAACTAAATCTTCAGGTTTGCCAACTCCCATTAAATAACGAGGTTTGTCAGCTGGAATTTGCGGGCAGACATGTTCTAAAATTCGGTGCATATCTTCTTTCGGTTCGCCTACGGCTAAGCCGCCTACAGCGTACCCATCAAAGCCGATTTCCACCAGTCCCTTAACTGAAATATCACGTAAATCTTCGTAAACACTACCTTGAATAATACCGAACAAAGCATTTTTATTGTTTAGTTCGTCAAAGCGTTGGCGGCTACGTGCAGCCCAACGCAACGACATTTCCATTGATGTCTTTGCATAGTCCCAATCTGCTGGATACGGCGTACACTCGTCAAAAATCATGACAATGTCTGAGCCGAGGTCATACTGAATTTCCATCGACTTTTCAGGACTTAGGAAAACTTTTTCACCGTTGATAGGGTTGCGAAAATGCACACCTTCTTCTTTAATTTTGCGCATCGCACCAAGACTAAAGACCTGAAAGCCACCTGAATCGGTTAAAATTGGCCCTTGCCATTGCATAAAGTCATGGAGATCACCATGTAACTTCATGATTTCTTGACCCGGGCGTAACCACAGGTGGAAAGTATTCCCTAATAAGATTTGAGCGCCAGTTTCTTTCACTTCTTCAGGGGTCATCCCCTTAACTGTACCGTAGGTTCCTACTGGCATAAATGCAGGGGTTTCCACCACGCCGCGCTCAAAGACTAAGCGACCACGGCGTGCATTGCCGTCAGTCGTTTGTAATTCATATTTCACATTTGCCTCCTAGCAGCAGAAAAACAGTCTGTTGCTATCGATAATATTAATTTGCTAAGCAAGCAGCCGATGCCACCGCTTATAAAACTGATTACTCTCCAATTTTCTCAAATCGAGCGTTTGTATTGGGGGTAATAAACATAGCATCACCATAACTAAAGAAACGGTATTTTTGTTTAACGGCTTCTTCGTATGCATTCATGGTGTTTTTATATCCAGCAAACGCAGTAACCAACATAATTAATGTAGATTCAGGTAAGTGGAAGTTGGTGATTAGTGCATCTATCACCTGATATTCATACCCAGGGTAAATAAAGATTTGGGTATCATCAAAAAATGGAGCAATTAAAGCGTCTTGGCTTGCTTTTGCGGCACTTTCTAGTGACCGAACCGACGTTGTTCCAACAGCGATAACGCGATTACCTCGAGCTTTACAGGCTAAAACGGCATCCACGACCTCTTGTGGCACTTCTGCATATTCAGAATGCATAATGTGATCTTCGATAGTATCAACACGTACTGGTTGAAAGGTACCGGCTCCCACATGTAATGTCACAAACGCCATTTCTACGCCTTTTTGGCGCAATGCTTCAAGTAACGGCTCATCAAAGTGTAAACCTGCCGTTGGTGCTGCGACAGCCCCTGGTTTTTCACTATACACGGTTTGATAAAGTTCTTTATCTGACTCTTCATCAGGGCGATCAATATAAGGCGGCAGAGGCATATGACCAATTTGGTTTAGAATGCTTAATACATCACGTTCATCATCAAAGCGCAGTTCAAACAATGCACCATGACGCGCGACCATGGTCGCCTTCACGCTTTCATCTTCACCTAACAGTAATTCAGCTCCTTCTTTTGGCGCTTTTGATGCCCTAACATGGGCTAATACGCGGTGTTCATCCAGCATACGCTCAATCAGAACTTCAATTTTACCACCGCTAACTTTGCGCCCAAATAACCGTGCAGGGATCACGCGAGTGTTATTGAACACTAGCAAGTCACCGTGCTCCAATTTTTCTAGAATATCGGTAAAAACACCATGCGTGAGCTGCCCTGAACCGCCATCGAGGCTTAATAAACGGCAAGCACTACGTTCAGCCTGCGGATAGTGGGCAATCAGTTCTTCAGGTAATTCAAAAGTAAAATCAGAAACACGCATTGTATTGACATCAATCTAAAAAAACAGGCGACTAGTCTAGTGCCGCGCTGACTTTGGCGCAAGAAATAAGCGTAAAATAGTACAGAAAAACACCATTATTTAACAAATATTTTGTTAGCAAAAAATTCTGTACGCTATTTGTCCATTCAAAGAATGAATTATTTCAATTTCAATAAACTTTCATGACAAATTTATTTCGACTTTTTTATTTTTTTCTCTCAGTACTGATACCCCATGAATTTCGAATTAGAGGAATGCTTTATTCCTCTGCCAAGTAATGTCCTGTGAGTTTCGAATTCAACATAATTACTGCTATAGTTTGAGCAATCAAAAAGCTAGCTAAGCTGTGCTGCATGTCCTATGGATTTCGAATCACAGGTAGGCAGCAAGTGAAGATATCCCGATGAGCATACATGAGTATGTGATTCGGGTGGCTTTACGGAGCTAACACCCCTGTGGTTTGAAAGACGACGGACATTTTAAAGTGAATTATTTAGCGCACCTCCACCTCGCCCACCTCGCTGACAGCTCCTTACTCGGCAACATCATGGCTGACTACGTCCGCGGAAACCCTACGGGCCTTTATTCATCTGAAGTTGTCTCTGGTATCTTTATGCATCGAGCCGTCGACCGCATTACGGATACCCACCCTTTAGTCAAAGAAGCTAAGTTGTTGTTTCGTGATGAATATCGCCGTGTTGCGCCCATAACCTTGGATTTAGTCTGGGATCATTTTTTGTCGCTGCACTGGTCGACTATTGAGCCATCAATATCGCTAGCGGGCTTTGTACGTGACTGCCGAACAATAATTGAGCCACAACTTTGTCATACTCCTGAAAAATTTCAGGAGTTAAATGAATTCCTTTGGCCTCAGCAGTGGCTGATACGCTATGCGGATAAAAATTATATTGGTAAATCACTGAATGGTATGGCGAGAAGGCGCCCCAAGCTTGGAGCGCTAAGTGGTTCATTTAACGACTTTTTATTTCAGTATGATGCGTTAGAAAATATTTTCTTTCAATTTTATCCAGAAATGATGGCTAATGCGCTGCAACATTTTTTTGTACAAAATGTCACAATTAACACAAAGGAATAAATTAAAGCTTGCACTTTAATGGAATAAAACTATCTTATTGATATTAATTTAATAAACTAGTATGATTGATAGTCAAAACCTATCACAATAATCGGTTTAAATGTCTTTATTATCAAAAGATATTTTTCTATTCTTTTGGCAGTCTATGTCCACACTATTTATCAGTGATTAAATAGACAGGACAAAAAACTTTAATTCAAACTCATAGGAGTAAATTATGGTTCTGGTAACACGTCAAGCCCCTGACTTTACTGCTGCAGCTGTTTTAGGTAATGGTGAAATCGTTGATAACTTCAACCTGAAAACCCACCTGAACGGCCGTCCAGCTGTGATCTTTTTCTGGCCAATGGACTTTACTTTCGTTTGTCCTTCAGAGCTGATCGCATTCGACCACCGCTACGAAGAATTCAAAAAACGTGGCGTAGAAGTTGTAGGTGTTTCTTTTGACTCTGAGTTTGTTCATAACGCATGGCGTAAAACACCAGTAGATAACGGCGGTATTGGTGAAGTTAAATACCCAATGGTTGCTGATATCAAACGCGAAATCATCAAAGCTTACGGTATTGAACACCCAGATGCAGGCGTTGCACTGCGTGGTTCTTTCCTCGTTGACAAAAACGGCGTTGTCCGTCACCAAGTTGTTAATGACCTGCCATTAGGCCGTAACATTGACGAAATGCTGCGTATGGTTGACGCACTGCAATTCCACGAAGAGCACGGTGATGTTTGCCCAGCTCAGTGGGAAAAAGGCCAAGAAGGTATGAATGCTTCTCCAAAAGGCGTTGCTGACTACCTGACTAAAAACTCTGCAAAACTGTAATTCGTTACGCGAGTTTTAGAAAAGCGGGCATTAGGCCCGCTTTTTACTTTTTGTGAACCTAGTCTATCTTTTCTCTTCCTACTAGCAATTATTCCACTCAGTTAACAATTCTTAACTCAAATACTCAATGTTTTGTATTATTGTGTGCTATACATTAAAAGCACAAATAATTAACAAATTATTCATATTGAATATTTGTGCGATAAAACACCTCACCTAACCTTAACTGGGAGATACGAATGATAAAAACATCATTACGCCCTGCGGTTCTACTTCTTTCCTTACTTGTTTCCAGTCAACTATATGCCGCCTCCGAACCTGCGGTTGAAGCGAAAAAAGGCATGGTCGTTTCTTCCCAACATTTAGCATCACAAATTGGGGCTGATATTCTAAAATCAGGCGGTAATGCCATTGATGCAGCTGTTGCGGTAGGGTATGCACAAGCCGTGGTTAACCCTTGCTGCGGTAATATTGGCGGTGGCGGCTTTATGACTATCCACCTAGCCGATGGGAAAGACTTATTCATTAACTTTCGAGAAACTGCCCCTGCTGCCGCTAGCGCAGATATGTATTTAGATAAAGACGGTAAATTGATTAAAGATGCCAGCCTCTATGGCTATCTTGCGTCAGGTGTACCCGGTACCGTTAAAGGCCTAGACTATGCTTTAGAAAAATACGGGACAATGAGCCGCCAACAGGTGATGGCTCCTGCCATAAAATTAGCCAGAGAAGGCTTTACTCTAACCCGTGCAGATACCGATGTTCTCGACACCACGACAGAACGTTTTAAACAAGACCCTGAAGTGGCTCGTATCTTCTTAAAGCCTGATGGTAGTGCCTTCCAACCGGGAGACTTACTAGTCCAAACAGATTTAGCCAATACCTTAGAAAAAATTGCCCAGAATGGCCCATCCGCTTTTTATAAAGGTGAAATCCCCAAAATTGTTGAAGAAGCATCGAAAAAAAATGGTGGTATCTTAACAGCAAAAGATTTTGCGGATTTTACAATTACAGATACAGCGCCTGTCAGTTGTACCTATAGAGGGTATCAATTTATCTCTGCTCCACCACCTAGTTCAGGCGGGGTAACTATCTGCCAAACGCTTAATATCTTAGAAGGGTATGACCTCAAGGAAATGGGCTTTAACTCTGCGGACTATATTCATACTCTTACAGAAGCAATGCGCCATGCCTACATGGATAGAAACACCTTCCTTGGTGACCCTGAATTTGTCGATAATCCAACCGAAAAATTACTCAGTAAAGCTTATGCAGAAGAGTTACGCAAAGAAATCAAACCCAACCAAGCAACGCCATCAACCCAAGTTCAACCGGGAATAGGGCCACACGAAAAACCAGAGACAACACATTACTCTGTAGTAGATGAAAAAGGAAATGCGGTTTCAACGACTTATACGATTAATGGCCGATTCGGTTCTGTTGTTATCCCTCCGGGGACAGGGTTCTTCTTAAACGATGAAATGGATGATTTCACCACGAAAGTCGGCGAGAAGAATTTATATGGCTTAGTACAAGGGGAACGCAACGCTATTGCACCGGGTAAACGCCCATTATCATCCATGAGCCCGACTATCGTGACGAAAAATGGCAAGGTATTTTTAGTTCTCGGTTCACCGGGAGGCTCACGGATTATTTCAATTACGCTGCAAACCGCTTTAAATATTATCGACCATGGTATGCCGCCACAAGAAGCCGTTAATGCACCGCGTATTCACCACCAGTGGCTCCCTGATGAGGTTTATTATGAGCAAAGAGGCGTTTCTAAAGACACCTTAGCGCTCCTCGATAAAATGGGTTACCAGATGGTTGAGCAAACTCCATGGGGAGCTGCCGAGTTGATTATGGTCGCGATCCCTGAAGGCGCTGGTGTTAGTGCCAAATCTTCGGGTAATGATTCCGCTGTTTCAGGAAAAGTACGCGAAGGCTTTATTTATGGCTCTAACGATGTACGCCGTCCAGCAGGTAGTGCAGTTGGGGTTGATTAATCGCTGTCGAAGGATCCAACCCCTTCTCTGATGGGGTTGGATTAAATATGAATGGCCCTCAACTCATTAATCAGGCTTGGTTTCTTTTCTAAAAGATACAACAATTTGAGGGCCATTCCTGATGGAAACCGACGTTGTTGTTCCCAGCTACGGACCAAATCAACACTAGAACCTATCGCTTCTGCAAACTCTTGTTGTTTCATACCAGAGTGTTTACGAATAGCTTTAACATCTGGTAGTTCGAAGCGATGAATATTTTCACTAGCAGGAACTAATTCACCTTTCTCGATAGCAACCATCTCTTCTAAGCTACTCACTAAATCGTCAAAAAGCTTTTTTCCCATACCATTATCCTTATTACATAACTCATTCAATTCTATATTTTAAATAATTCGAGCGGCAGTTAGGTGATAAAGGAAGATAGACGGAAAGCATAGATAAACTATGTGACTCGGCTATCTGAGCGTAATCAACACCGCTGCAACTTGAAAGATTACGAGTATATTTAACCATTAAGCAAGCTTTTGAATGATTGCTCGTAAAATCGCTTTTTCTTGTTCATTCAAATCTTCCTTTGCGTTCTTAGTATAAATCGTAAGCAAATACAACCTACCGCTCATGGTTCTGTTATAATAGATAACCCTAACACCACCACGTTTTCCTTTATTTAAGGCTCTCCAACGTATTTTTCTACATCCTCCAGAGCGGCTTATTACGTCACCATACTCATAGTTTTCTAATAAGAAGGCCTGAAATAATTGAAATTCATTATCTTCCATAATTAGTTTACGTTGCTGACTAAAAATTCTAGTTTCAACAAACTCTAAATAATTCATTTGCACCTCCTTGCGCATTTCCTATCCAATCTACTAGTACTCCGTACTAACTTCAACAAAAAAATATCATTAGCCCCATTCAAAACGAGTTATGTAACCGCTCTGGTTACACAAAAAAAGGCCGCTAACATTAGCGGCCCTTCGATTCAATAATTGAAATTACTATACTTGTTTATGCTGCGCAGCGGGTGCCACAAACTTATCGCATAAAATTGCCACGACCATCACAACAACAGTTGGTAATACCCAGACTAAATCTTGCTTATACAGTGGCATTGCAGTCATCCATTCAGGAATATAACCTTTCAGATGATCTGACGCTTTTACGGCGCCAATTAGACCGACCACAAAGCTGACTAACATTGTCGGCGCAATCACTATTGTTGGGTTTTTCCACCACTTCAAAGTAAAGCTTAATAAAATTAAGACAATACAAGGTGGATAAATTGAAACTAGCACGGGTAATGAGAAGGCGATTAACTTACTCAAACCTAAGTTTGAGATCACCATGGAGAACACACCTAGGATCAATACCAGTTTACGGTAAGAAATCGGTACATACCGGCTGAAGAACTCTGCACAAGCACAAGTTAAGCCGACGGCAGTTACCATACAAGCAACAAATATTAATACCGCGAGGAAGAAGCTACCGTAATTACCAAAAGTATATTGGACGTAGGTATGTAAAATGTCAGCGCCATCAGCAGGGTTTGGAATTAACGAACCACTATTCTCACCAAGCTTAAACAATGACAAATAGACCAGCGTCAATAATACCCCTGCAATTAACCCTGCCCACATAGTATAACGAGTTAATAATGAAGAGTTTTCGATACCCCTTGAACGCGCCGCATTAACAATAACGATACCAAATACCATCGCACCGAGGGTATCCATTGTCAGATAACCATTGATAAAGCCGTTCGAGAAAGCCATCTCACGATATTCTATTGTTGACGGAATCGGATCACCCGCAGGCCACATGACAGCCGCAATACCCAAAATAGCCAAAGCTAGCATTTTTACAGGCGCTAAAATGTGCCCAACGCTATCGAGCAGTTTTCCTGGGTATAATGAAATACCAATAACTAGAACGAAGTAAACCACGCTGTAGATCAGTAATAGCATATCGGACTCACCACCGAATAATGGTGCGATACCGACTTTATAAGATACAGTTGCCGTTCTTGGCGTTGCGAATAGAGGCCCTACCGACAAATAAGCAACAACCGCCAATAGTAGCCCTGCAGTTTTGCCGACAGGCGTACTGAGCGCTTCAATACCCCCACCCACTTTAGCCAGCGCAATAACCGTCAAAACAGGTAAACCCACACCAGTAACCAAAAACCCTAGTGCCGCAGTCCAAACTTGTTCCCCTGCCTGCAAACCAACCATAGGGGGAAAGATAATGTTTCCTGCCCCGACGAATAACGCAAAAGTCATAAAGCCTAATGCGATGATATCTCTTGATGATAAACGATGAGCCATATTATGTTATTTTTAAGTGACAAAATAGAAAATTATGGGTTTACACTTAGCAACCCTTTGAAATATATATAGCGAGATAGAATTCTGATAAACATACTGTTAACAATATAAAAAAGTATATTTGCCTGTATCACACGAAATGAAAAGTCAAAAAACAGAAAAATTCGCCAATAACTGACAACAAGTAGAACTTTTATAGGGCAAAAAGGCAATAGCAAACCTAAAAACAAGAATAAATAACTAAACTAATTTTCAGAACTAGTGATTACTTTCAGCAAAATCCCAATACTCGTTATATGCTTTGTTCGAAAAATGAACAACTCATCTTTTTCTAGTGATTAGAATTGATTATTTAACAGAATATATAATTAATGTGACAGCAATTATAAGCATTAAATATATGAATATTGAATTGAATATGCATATGGATTGGTGAATAGAAATAATCCACTTTATTAATATTTTGATTATATTAATAAAGT
This sequence comes from Providencia sp. PROV109, assembly GCF_033681625.1. NCBI lineage: Bacteria > Pseudomonadati > Pseudomonadota > Gammaproteobacteria > Enterobacterales > Morganellaceae > Providencia > Providencia sp. PROV109. The sequence goes on along the minus strand of NZ_CP096320.1, from coordinate 799,660 downwards.
GGAATTATTTACCCATTTTTAAGTTTTTTATCATCAACAATTAGTACTGTTGGTAACGTAAATGAAAACTCACTCCCTTTACCTAACTGGCTCGTCACCACCAACTGACTACTATGATGTTGTAATGCATGTTTAACAATAGCTAACCCAAGGCCAGTACCTCCACCGCCTTGGCGGGAACGTGCTTTATCTACTCGATAAAAACGTTCGGTTAAACGAGGGATATGCTCTGCGGGTATCCCTTGCCCGTTATCTCTCACACTAAAACGCGCCCCTTGCCCGCTTCTCTGCCAATCAACCCAAATTTTGGTGCCTTCAGGCGTATGGCTGATCGCGTTATAGACTAAGTTCGCCACTGCACTACGTAATTGCTCTTCATTACCATGAACACGCAATTTTTCATCAACATGAAATTCAAATTGATGACGCCCTTGGCTTAAACTAAGCGCTTCTTGCTCAATCATTTTGAGAATGACAGGGATATTCACTTGCTCATCAAGGTTAATTTGAGGGGCAATTTCGATGCGTGATAGCTGCAAAAGCTGCTTAACTAAGTTATCCATGCGGTGCGTTTGCTCTTGCATAACATGCAGTGCTTTTTTATTGACCGCAGTCACGTTTTCTTGGTCATCCATAACCTCTAGGTAACCTTGAATGACAGTGAGGGGAGTCCGTAATTCATGGCTCACATTCGCAAAAAAGTCCCTACGCGCCTTTTCCAAACGACGTTTTTCTGTCACATCTCGCGCAACCATCAATAACTGCCCTTCGGTATATGGCAAGATACGAAACTCAACGATTTCACCACTATTGAGCTCGATAGTCAGCGCTTGGTCATAACGTTTGATGGTGAAGTAACGGCTAAAATCAGGATAACGTAATAAATTAAAAATATGTTGACCATTATCTTCAGGCCAACGAAAGCCGAGTAAAGCCTGCGCATGGCGATTACACCAGAAGATATTCCCTTCGGTTGTCATCATTACCACTGCATCAGGTAGTGATTCTGCACCACTACGAAACCGTTTAATTAACTGGCCTAATTCACGGCGGCGTTTTCGATTACGTTGCTGCATCTGGTAGATACCATAAAAAATGGGTTCCCACCCACCTCGCCCTTCAGGGGGCAACATACTTTTATCTAGCCATAACCAGTAAGAAAGCTTGAGCAGGTTATACCCATGCCATATCAGTGCAGCAAGTAGCGATATCACTAATAGCCACGCTAGGTGGCCAATAAAAACCGATAAAATAAGGGCGGGTAAGATAAATAAAAACAGCCCCCAAATCAGCTGCTTAATCGATAAACGTTCAAGCACGCATGCCTCTCCCTTTGTGGGTTTTAATAACGGATAGAAAAACGATAACCTGTACCACGTACAGTTTGTACCATTTTATCATGACCTTCCGTCTCTAGTGCCTTTCTTAACCGCCGAATATGCACGTCAACGGTTCTATCCTCAACATACACATTGGCTCCCCAGACATAATTTAGTAGCTGTTCTCTACTATATACGCGTTCAGGGTGAGTCATGAAGAAATGTAGTAATTTATATTCAGTTGGCCCCATATCAATAGGAATGTCATTGCTGGTCACACGATGAGAGGTAGGGTCTAATGTTAACCCATTCATTTCAATAATATCTTCCGTCGCCATTGGTGAAATACGACGTAAAATTGCCTTTACCCGAGCAATTAATTCCTTCGGTGAAAATGGCTTGATAAGATAGTCATCCGCGCCAACTTCCAAACCTTTTACGCGGTCTTCTTCTTCTCCTCGTGCAGTTAACATCATGACAGGAACGTCACGTGTTGCGCTATCACGCTTCATATGCTTAATTACTTGAATACCGGAGCCCCCTGGGATCATCCAATCCAGTAGGACGAGGTCGGGTAGCGGGTCAACGAGTTGTGCAATCGCACTGTCATAATCATCAGCTTCAATAGGCTGAAAACCATTCTGTTCTAATACAAAACAAACCATTTCTCGGATGGGCGCTTCATCTTCAACAACTAGAATGCGTCTTGCCATGATTGTTCCTGTAAAATTAAGAAGACATTTAAAATGTGAAAGCATTATGCGTCACTTTTATGACAGAATTATGAATATCAATGGGTAAAACGCATATTAATCTTTATTTTAACGGTTAAATGTCATTTAAGTGAAATATTTCCGCAACATGGTAATAAAGTCACAAACACCCCTCACCCATTATATGGATCAGGTATACTCTCATTATCGAACGTTCATGCTCATTATTGATGATAGGAATTGATAACTCATGCGCATTATTCATACCTCAGACTGGCACCTTGGTCAGTATTTTTTTACCAAAAGCCGTGCGCCTGAGCACCAACATTTCTTAAATTGGCTAGTTGAGCAAGTAGAACTACACCATGTTGATGCCGTCATCGTTGCAGGTGATATATTTGATACAGGTTCACCACCGAGCTATGCACGTGAGCTGTACAACAAATTTATTGTCGACTTACAAAAAACAGGTTGCCAACTGGTTATTTTAAGCGGTAATCACGACTCTGTTTCTGTACTCAATGAGTCAAGTGCTCTACTTCGTTACTTGAATACACAAGTCATTACATCTGGAAGTGAGCCGCATGTTATTACATTAGTGAATAAACAAGCGCAACCTATCGGCTTAGTTTGTGCCATTCCTTTTTTACGTCCTCGGGATATTCAACTGAGTATCGCAGGGCAAGATATTGAAGAGAAACAACGCTCACTACAAAGCGCTATTCATGATCATTACCAAGCCAGCTACCAACTCGCACTAGAACAACGAGCCGCTTTAGGGTTGGATATCCCAATTATTGCAACTGGCCATTTAACCGTTGTCGGCGCAGCCTTAACTGACTCTGTGAGAGACATTTATATTGGTACGTTAGATGCGTTTCCTTCTGGGGCCTTTCCCCCTGCTGACTATATTGCCCTTGGCCATATTCATCGCCCCCAAGTGATTGGAGGACAAGAAAATATTCGCTACTGCGGTTCACCTATTGCATTAAGTTTTGACGAAACAACGCAACAAAAAAGTGTCTGCCTTATTGAATTCACTGGAAGTAAATTAACTCAAATTACCCCCTTGGAAATCCCCATTATTCAGCCATTACAAAGCATTAAAGGTTCCTTAAGCCAAATAGAACAGCAATTAGAGATATGGAAAGATTACCAAGGTGATAAACCAGTTTGGCTTGACATTGAAGTCGCTTCACAAGATTACCTCGCCGATATCCAACAACGTATTGAAGCATTGACACAAGAGCTCCCTGTCGACGTCGTGATACTACGCCGTGCACGCAAGCAAATACAGGGACAAAACCAAACCTTGACCAATGAAACATTAAGTGAACTCACCGTAGAAGACGTTTTTTTACGTCGCCTTGCCCAAGAGTCATTAGAAGATCCTGAGCGTGAACAGCGCCTAGTGCAGCTATTTCAACAATCTTATGATGCATTACAAATGAGCAAGGAAAGTTAATATGAAGATTTTAAGTTTACGTTTAAAAAATATTAACTCCCTTAGAGGTGAATGGAAAATTGATTTCACTGAAGAGCCATTTGCTAGCAATGGGCTATTTGCCATTACAGGTGCCACAGGTGCAGGGAAAACCACTTTATTGGATGCAATTTGCCTCGCGCTTTATCACCGAACACCGCGTTTAAAAACCATTTCTAACGCACAAAATGAACTGATGACTCGCCACACTGGGGAATGCCTTGCGGAGGTGGAGTTTGAGGTCAAAGGCAAAGCTTATCGTGCCTTTTGGAGCCAAAGACGAGCAGGAGGAAAACCTGACGGCAATTTACAACAGCCTAAGGCGGAACTTGCAACGGTTACTGATGGTAAAATATTGACCGTAAAAATCACAGAGATAAAGGAATTAGTAGCACAAATAACTGGGCTTGATTATGAGCGTTTTACTAAATCAATTTTACTCTCTCAAGGTGATTTTGCTGCGTTTTTAAATGCTTCAGAGAAAGAACGCGCTGATTTACTTGAAGAAATTACAGGCACAGAAATTTATAGCCAAATTTCAATTTATGTTTTTAATCAACACAAGCAAGCCAAAATTGACTTAGATTTGCTAAAAGCGAAAGCACAAAGCATTAATTTACTCACTGAAGCAGAGCATCAAGAGTTATTGGCACAACAAAGCCATTTACTTGAACAAGAGACTCAAACCAAGCAACAGCGGGCTCGCCACCAACAAGGGGTTAATTGGTGGCAACAATATCACCAACTCACCCAGCGCATGCAATCACTTGATGATGAGCTTAAAAAAAACGAGCTTGAGTTCCAAGCCGCACAGCCTCAGTTGAAACGGTTGGCGGACAGCGCTCCTGCGGAATCCCTTCGCCCGTTATGGCAGGAAGTTGAACGCCAGCAACAGCGACTCACTGAATACACGAATAAACAACAACGTTTGCAACTTAGCTTGCAAACTCAGCAAGCTGAACGTGCCCCACTGCAAGAGAAGTTGTTGAAATCACAATCCGAGTATCAACAACACCTTGATTTCGCCAAACAACAACATCAATTGATTGATGAAACTGTCAGGCCTCTGGATAACCAAATTGCACAATTGAAACAGCAGCAGTCTGAAATTACGCAGCAAATTGAGCAACAGTACAAAACTCTTCAGCAAAAACAACACTTAGTTAATGAGACACAGAATCAGATCCAAAATGCTCACATTGAGTTAAAGAAACACAACCAATTCCTAGAAGCGCACCCAAAAGACGCTGAACTGAGTTCCCAAATAGGTAGTTGGCAACAACAAGGTTATTTTATTTTCGAATTAGCCGACAAACTGGCGAATTTGCACAATAAACAACAAATACTTTCAAATGGCGTCGCACAGTTACAGCGACAACAACAGCTGCAAACTGAAAAATTATCCCAAAAATGTCTCGAGTTAGAGCGCAGCACCGACGCATTCAAAAAACAAGAAGAAACCTACAAACAAAATCAAGAAAAACATGATGTTAAGACCATCAACCAACACATTGAACAGCTACAAGCTCGATTACAGCATGCCAAGTTATTACCCCTAATATTATCTCAATGCCTTAATACTCAAACACAAAAACAGAAAGAAATTCAAAAAGATGCTGAATTAGCACAAAGTATCACTGCGACGCAAAAAGAGTTGAGCATTGCCCTGACACGTATTAATGAGTTAGCCCCACGCGTCAAACTAACCAATGATAAATTACAATTAGAACAAAAAATTGTCAGCCTAGAGCATGAGCGCCAGCAACTCATAGCAGGTAACCCCTGCCCATTATGTGGTGCAACAGAGCACCCTGCAGTTAACGATTATCAATCAATCCATCTCAGTGAAACGCAGCAACAACTCATTGAACTAACAGATAAACTCGACCAATTAAAACAGCAACAAGCTCAGTTAGAATCACAACTTCACACACAAAAACAACGTCAGAACGAAAACTTACAGCAACAACAGCAAACCAATGAACAATTCGATGCTTTTAACCAACAGTGGCAAAAGACATGTGAGCAAGCACTCACTCCTGAGTTAGCCCAAAATGAGCAAGCCGTCACCATCTTAGTTAATCAATTAACGGATCAATTAGCTACGCAACAGAGAATAGTGGCGGATATGGCGGCTCTAGAACGTGAATATCAGCAAGCCAAACATCATTTACATGAACAACAAGCTAGCTTTACACAGCTGCAATCAGAACTGTTATTAGTCGAAGAGCGTTTAAAAAACCAAACGCAACAACTTGATGAGCTCCAAAAAGAACATAATCAGCTCCAACAGCGTAAACAGATACAAATAGAGCAATGGCAATCCACCCTAAATCCATTTAACTTAAGCGCGCCAGATAAAGATAAGTTTGATGAATGGTTTCGCGAAGTTACTCAGCGAAGTGAGCGCTTTAATAACCAAAAAATGGCGGTGCAAACACTTAGCCAACAAATTGAAGTCAATACTGCCACATTAAAAGTTGAGTCAGCACAACTCCGTATTCTCACTCAACAAATTGAACAAGAAAGAAATCGTCTTAAACAAATTGAGCTAGATTTAGAGCAAAAAATAGCGCAACGGAAAACACAGCTTTCTGGTTTAGCTATCAGCCAATTCATTCAGAAATTGAATGATAAACAAACCATGCTTTTCCAAACTCAGGAACAATTAAGTAAACAACTCAATGAGATTGATAAAGCTATCGCCTCAATGAATGGAAGCTATCAAGAGCTCATTGACGCCAGTGAAAAAACAAAACTGGCACAAAAACAAGCTAATATTCTGTTCACTCAATCACTTACAGATAGCCCATTTAGCCATCAACAAGCCTTTCTTGATGCGTTAATAAGCCACGAAGAAAAGCAACAATTAGAAGAGCTAAAACAGCGCATAAACCAAGCTCGTATTCAGTGTGAAACACGTTATAAAGAGGGGCTACAGGCGATTGAAGCACTGAATCAACAACGCATTGCTGATTTTTCGGCGCTTACTGAAACACAATTACAAACAGTAGTCACTCAACTTGATGAAGAAATTAAGCAAATAAACCAAAAGCAAGGCCAGATAATTAACCAACTCAGTGCAGATAAGCAACTGCGCCATCAGCAACAAGATTTACTGCAAGAACTGGTAAATCTGCGAGGTCAGGGTCACCTTGAATAAAGTTTTTGGTGTAATCGATTTGAGCATCATTCACGATTTGTACAGTTGGGTCGCTTTGAACCAATGCTAAATAGCTGTACATATTTTCGGATGCTTTACCGATATGTTTTCCGACAAATTTACGAGTATCTTGGTGTTCTTGTTCAATAATTTTTGCTAGGTCGCCATCGCGCTCAACCAAGGCTTTCTTATTTGGTTTATCATAGACAGGGCGTGCATGAGCTGTTGCATCAACCACTTTCCATGCGCCATCATCATTATTGACCACTAAATCAACCACACCTAAATGATCACCCCACTGGCCTGGCATAACCGCAGGTACACCATTAACTGTTCCTTTTGCAATATCAACACCTTTGATATCGCTGAAATCTTTGCTAGGGAACACGCCGTGTGAGTGGCCAAACATGATAGCGTCGATACCTGGGACTTCACTGAGGTAATAAACTGAGTTTTCAGCCATTGCTTTATATGGCTCTTGAGAAAAACCAGAGTGAGGAATAGCAACAACTAAATCCGCACCTTCTTTTTTCATTTGTGGTACAAATTTTTTCGCAGTTTCAGTAATGTCATTAACTAAAACTTTGCCTTCTAAATTTGGTTTATCCCAAATAAGAATTTGTGGGGGAACAAAGCCAATGTAACCAATTTTGATAGTGTGCGTTTTACCATCTCTATCTTTAACCGGTGTATCTACAATAATGTATGGGTTAAAGTAGTTTTTCCCCGTTTTCGCATCAATAATATTGGCGTTAATGTATGGGAATTTTGCGCCATCAATGGCTTTATGTAAGAATTCTAATCCAAAGTTAAACTCATGGTTACCGAAGTTACCTACGGTGTAACCCATAGTATTTAAAAGTTTATGTGCAGGGTGAGATTCACCGTCTTTTAAACCTTCACCTACTATATAGTCTGCTAATGGGCTACCTTGGATTAAATCTCCGTTGTCCACTAATACTGAGTTTGTCGCTTCTTGTTTAGCGGCTTTAATTAATGTCGCGGTACGAACGTAACCAAATTGCTCTGTCGGCTTGTCTCTATAATAGTCAAAATCAATGAGGTTGCTGTGAACATCCGATGTTTCCATTACGCGTAAATCAACTGTTGCTGCGTTCGCATTAAATGCGACTAACATAGCAAGTGTTGAAAGTTTTAATACTTTATTCATGTAATCCCCTTAGTTGCTATTATTGAGAGAAAATTGCCTCTCAAATCTGAGTACCTACCCTGTAAAATTGAACAAATAAACAACAAAGTTAGCGTTAAAATTTTACACTATGTGCATGACGTCAATTTTTAATGATAATACACTGCAAACAGTAACCATTTTTTGTGACTAAATCACGGTTTTCATCTTTTTATTAGGCTTGATTTTTATATAGCTCACAAAAATGAATTAATGATGACGAATTCACCTTAATTAACTCAACTTATTCCATTGAGGAGTTGTGAATATTTTTCGTAGGAAAAAAAGAACTGTGATTTATATCACTGAGTATTAAAGAAACTTATTTAACTTAAATTTCTGTGCTTTATTTAGCCAAGAAAGCACCTTTATTTTTACTTATCCTTTTTATTCTATAAATATATCTATCAAATTATTTTCAATTAATCTAAATTTAATTTAAGAAATAAAAGATGATTATTTAATCATTAGTTTATACATATTTTTCATTTGATTAGAAATTAAGTATTTTTCCTAAAGAACTTTCATTTGATTAGAAACCAAGTATTTTTTCTAAATAATTCGAGTTGAGGCAAGGCGGCAAAAGAGAGTATCTCGGGGAGCATACACAAGTATGTGACCCGAGTAGCCGAATGAAGCCAACACCGCGACCATCTCACAGGCTCTATTTTCTAACTAATTTACGTTGTCGCTAGGCGGCAAAAGAGGGTATCTCGGGGGAGCATACACAAGTATGTGACCCGAGTAGCCGAATGAAGCCAACACCGCGACCATCTCACAGGCTCTATTTTCTAACTAATTTACGTTGTCGCTAGGCGGCAAAAGAGGGTATCTCGGGGAGCATACACAAGTATGTGACCCGAGTAGCCGAATGAAGCCAACACCGCGACAACGTAAATTAGGACGAAAACAACCAAGCAGCTCCGCGAACCCCACTCGAATCGCCATGCACCGCCTTACGAATCGGTGTATCACACTCCCTACCAAACACCCACTGACGAATACGCTTTGGTAGCTCTTCATAGAGGCAATCAACATTACTCATTCCGCCCCCTAGCACTATCACATCTGGGTCTAACATATTAATGGCTTGTCCGAGGGCTTTTGCAAGGCGATTAAGGTAATTTTCCAGTGCAATGGTGGCATGCTTATCACCTGTTTGAGCTAATGCAACAATTTCCATCCCCGTTTTTTGGCTTCCTGACATTTTTGCGTAATCCGCCATAAACCCTGTACCTGAAACAAACAATTCGGTGCAACCCGTCAGCCCGCAATAACAGCTTTCTGATACTAGAAACTGCCTATCTTGCTCATCTTGCCATGGTAAAGGGTTATGCCCCCATTCCCCTGCAACGCCATTTCCCCCCGAATGCACTTGCCCATTTATCGCAATTCCTGCACCACAACCGGTTCCGATAATAACAGCAAACACGACCTTCTCACCCGCTCCTGCACCATCAACCGCTTCTGAAACAGCTAGGCAATTAGCGTCATTCGCCATTTTTACTTCACGGTTTAATAGATGACTTAAATCGGCATCAAACGGTTTACCATTAAGCCATGTGGAATTGGCATTTTTAACTTTACCAGTCACAGGAGACAAAGTTCCAGGGATCCCCACACCAACACTACCTGACAACCCAGTCGCCGTTTCTGCATCTGCCACTAAACTTGCTATCGCTTTAAGTGTCGCATCATAATCACCACGAGGTGTTGGAATACGTTTACGAAACAAAGTATTGCCACTGTCATCTAATGCAATAACTTCAATTTTGGTTCCACCAAGGTCAATACCTATTCTCATTATGATGTTCTCTACTATTTAAAGTTTTTATGTCAGGGCTTCTATAGCTATCATGGCTTGCTTTGAGGGGTATTATCAATAGTTAACTAATGAAATGATAGCAGCCCTCAACGACAGCGCATTTTTTTTCGCTTAATAACAGACAATTCGCTATCATAGCCCCCTGCTCTAACTGGCTATTTATTAACAAAGGTAGGTTTTTCATGTGGTTCAAGAATATATTGGTCTATCGCCTGAATCGGGATTTGGCACTCTCCGCAGATGATTTAGAGAAACAGCTTGCCGCCCTCGCCTATCACCCTTGTGGTAGCCAAGATATGATGCAAACTGGCTGGGTTTCCCCTATGAATGGTGGTGATGCATTGACACATGCAGCGGGTAACCAAATTCTTATCTGTGCTAAAAAAGAAGAAAAAATGCTGCCATCTCCTGTAATTAAGCAAGAATTGCAGGATAAAATCGAAAAATTGGAAGCTGACCAAGGCCGTAAGCTGAAGAAAACAGAAAAAGATTCACTAAAAGATGAAGTTGTTCACTCACTCCTTCCTCGTGCATTCAGTAAATTCAGTAAAACCTACATTTGGATTGATACAGTAAATCAATTAATTATTGTTGATGCCGCAAGTGCAAAACGCGCTGAAGACAATTTAGCCTTACTCCGCAAAAGCTTAGGTTCCTTACCTGTCGTCCCTCTGACTTTTAAAGACCCAATAGAGCTAACACTCACTGAATGGATCCGTTCGGGCTCATTACCACAAGGTTTTGCCGTCATGGATGAAGCGGAGCTAAAAGCTATCTTAGAAGAAGGTGGTATTATCCGCTGTAAGAAGCAAGAACTCATTTCTGATGAAATCGCCACCCACATTGAAGCCGGTAAACTCGTTACCAAACTGGCCTTGGATTGGGAAGAGCGTATCCAGTTCATGTTATCTGATGATGGTTCCCTGAAGCGCCTCAAATTTAGCGATACATTAAAAGACCAAAATGACGACATCGCTAAAGAAGACTACGCGCAAAAATTTGATGCTGATTACGTATTAATGACAGGTGAACTTAGTGCATTAATCGCTCGCTTGATTGATGTATTAGGTGGCGAAGCCGAGCACTAATTTGTTTCTATCCCCTCTATCGCCCTCACAATGGCAACTCACACTTAAGTAAGTTGCCATCACTTTTTAGATCCCGCTTACATAGCCACAATTAAGTCATTGACTGGTAGTGAAATCTCTGGTTGATTGATTTATATCCATATCGCAAATTTCTAATATTTAATTATGTTCAACAACAATAATAAAAATAGCCCATCACTGATGATTATGGTCAATATTCTGTCGAAGGAAATGTTATGAAAGAGCTCATCGAACCTGAATTAGATGAAAATTCACTGGTTACCCTACAAAAAGTCACCGCCGATAATTTTTCTGAAATTTGCTTACTAAGTCATACGCTTAGTGAAGCACAACGTAATATGGTGGCTGACAATGCCTATTCCATGGTGGAAGCCCAGTTTTCTGATTGCGCATGGTATCGAGGCATTTACGCCGATGATGTCCCTGTCGGTTTCATCATGCTGCATTCTGGGTTAGATGATGATGAATTAGAATATAACGGTATTATGCTTTGGCGTTTTATGATTGCTGAACCCTACCAAAAGCTGGGATTCGGCCGTGAAGCCCTAGTTCAAGTCATCCATTATTTAAAAAGAAAAGGATACCCACGCCTTTATAATAGCTGTGGTGAAGGGGAAGAAAGCCCATTTGAGTTCTACAAAAAACTTGGTTTTGTACCAACAGGCGCTTATATGGATGATGAATGCGAGCTGGTCCTAGATATTACTAATTGGCAAGAACAAGAAGAGTAAGCCTATAAGTGCAGTCAACAACGCTACAGCACGAAGTATGACCAATACCAATACGCTAAATAGTTTGTGCTGTCGCAAAGCGGCAAATGCGTTAGAACCTAGGAGCATACACAAGTATGTGACTAGGGCTAACGCATGAAGCCAACACCGCGACAGTGCGAAGTATGACCAATACCAATACGCTAAATAGTTTGTGCTGTCGCAAGGCGGCAAATGAGTTAGAACCTAGGAGCATACACAAGTATGTGACTAGGGCTAACGCATGAAGCCAACACCGCGACAGTGCGAAGTATGACCAATACCAATACGCTAAATAGTTTGTGCTGTCGCAAGGCGGCAAATGCGTTAGAACCTAGGAGCATACACAAGTATGTGACTAGGGCTAACGCATGAAGCCAACACCGCGACAGTGCGAAGTATGACCAATACCAATACGCTAAATAGTTTGTGCTGTCGCAAGGCGGCAAATGAGTTAGAACCTAGGAGCATACACAAGTATGTGACTAGGGCTAACGCATGAAGCCAACACCGCGACAGTGCGAAGTATGACCAATACCAATACGCTAAATAGTTTGTGCTGTCGCAAGGCGGCAAATGAGTTAGAACCTAGGAGCATACACAAGTATGTGACTAGGGCTAACGCATGAAGCCAACACCGCGACAGTGCGAAGTATGACCAATACCAATACGCTAAATAGTTTGTGCTGTCGCAAGGCGGCAAATGAGTTAGAACCTAGGAGCATACACAAGTATGTGACTAGGGCTAACGCATGAAGCCAACACCGCGACAGTGCAAAATATGACGCGTATTCGTTATTTTTGGATAAGATAACGAATAGTCGGCCCATCTTGCTGAATATCCAACACCGTATAACCGTAGTTTTTCGCATCTAGAGGAATATTATTAATCGACTGCGGGCAATCACTTACCACTTCTAATATTTCGCCTTTTTTCAACGATGGCATTGCTTCTAGTGTTGCTACTGCTGGATATGGGCAAGGTTCTCCGACCATATCTAAACGATAATCAGGGATAATGTCTTTATTACTCATATTACCTCCACGGATACATTAGATGCTTTTTGAGAACGTTTACGGAAAAAATGTTTTTCCCAGACCAACATCAACACAAATGCTACCGCTAATAATCCATAAGTGACTAGCAATCCACCTTCTGGTCCAAAGGTTTCAAGTAAATTAACTTTGTCAAAATCAGTCGCCAACCAAGGACCTAAATCATCCCAGTAATAAGCCAGCACCGTAGCACCAATGATATTACCAAAACCAACCCACCAATAATGGACTTGGCCCTCGACCGCACGGTACATCCAGCCCGTTTCACAACCACCAGCGAGCACAATACCGAAGCCAAACAGTAATCCACCAATCACTGCATTCGGCCCAGCCCATAAAATTTTTGGCGTTGCGCCTAACTGTACATAGCTGAAGATACCAATTGCACTGACTGCCATACCAATAATGATAGCTTTGGCCATATGTGTGCGTCCGGTGATCCACAGATCACGGAATGCGGAGGTAAAACAAATTTGCGCTCTTTCAATCAGTAACCCGAAGCCAATACCACATAAGATAGCAAAACCCATCACAGGGGAGTCTAATAAAGTATAAAAACCCCAAGCTAGTGCTAATGTGAAAATCATCATTCCTAGTTTAAAGCGTCTTTTCGCCACATTATGATTTTGTGTTAACGGCGATGCGGTGCTGACTTTTTTCAGTTTCACAGGGATGCGAAACATTGGCATTAGTGTAAATTTCGCACCAAAATATGACCCTGCCGCAGTAGCAACAGCAAAGTACCACGCGTGTAATGAGAATTGAGGGATCCCAGTAAAGAATGCGGCTAAATTACACCCCATTGCCAAACGAGCACCAAATCCAGCGATAATACCGCCCAAAATAGCTTGAAAAATACGGATACGGTGCTGAGGCATTCGTAATTTGATATTATTTGCCCATAACGCAGCGGCAAAACACCCAGCAAACATACCAATAATCATCACACCATCAATGCGATCCAATGGTGTACCTTCAAAACCAATAACTTTGAAATAGCCCCATGTCTCTGGTTCAGCGCCAAATAATTGCATGATGTGCCCGCCCCAACGCGTAAACTCACCCGTAACTGCCCAAAACGTGCCAGTCAAGCCAAAATAATAGGTTGATAAGATACCTGCGGCAATAACTGCAGGTAATGGTTTCCAAAAACCGATGAGATAGCGAGATTTAAAATCAGACCAAGTCATTGTTACTTCCAATTCATTCACGCCAGACCTTGGCAGAGAAACTCGCCGTTGTATAATTATCGTTATAAGTATTTATATCGATCCCCACAGCGAAGTGGCAACATCATACTCCGATAAATTTTTTCGTGAAGTTATTTCATCATAAAACGAGAGGCAAATTGATCTCGAGCACAGCCAGATTTAAAGAGATAGTTAGGAATAAAAAAAAAGCGCTATCTCAATGATAACGCTGGAAGTGTAGTCTTATTTTATCTATAGAAGAGTATAATATGAAATTGCCGTATTACGGCGACGCTTGCTATGCGTAGTCTGTAGTCAGCCCATTTGACTCCAGTAATAACACTTATATCACGGTCTAAATACATTTACTTAGCTGAGCTAACTGTTAAGTAACTATATCTATTTTTAATGTTAAGACCTAAATATTCACTAACTTTGTATGATTCCCAAATTAGTGTTGGCCTTATTAATTCCCTAGCATAAGTAAATTATAAAAATAGATAACTCAGTATAATAAAGTATTTAAAAGTGTTTCTAAATGTTATTGATTGCATTATAGCGCAACACTTTTGTTGCGCAAGTGTTTTTTTATTTTCATGACAAGATACAGAATAAAACACAAAATCAATTTAAATCAAAAAGATACAGCAAGAACATAAGAATGAGGCAAAATATTTAACCTATAGTTAAGATATTACAAACAATTTACATTTTTTATAAAAAAGAATTCATTTCAAATTTAAAAATAAATTTAATATTAATTAAATATATAAATTAGCTTTAAAAATATATTCCCTGGAATAATAAAACTTTTTGAACATTAATAAAATTAACATATTTTTCATTATAATTTATTAGTAGTATTTACGTAATTAAGATTTATCAACCTAAAAATTAAAAATAAAAACAACCAGACCTATGATAAACAATCATTTTTTGACCAATCTCTCTTTTATTAAATAACCGCCCTATTAATAAGGGAATATGCAAAAATAGATTAAAAATAATACTTATATAAATCCTTATTGGTAACATGGTTTATTTTTAATAAAGTTTTACATCATTATTGCATTGTCATTGATAAAATAACCAGAATTAATAGGTCATTTAACTCGTATTTATAAATTAAAAAACTACAAAAATGAATCAATATGACTAATGAGTAGGTAGAAAAAAAGGTAATATCAATAGAAATTACTATGATAAGAAAGGAAAAACACATAATAATTCATTATAAAAACTAATGAAAATCTTTATTACTTATCGGGAATACAAGCGAAAACATCCAAAATAGAGTAAAAAAATGGGCACAATGGTCAAGCTACCTTATCAAATTGCGAATAAAAAATGTCAAATAAGAATAAAATTCTTTAAAAAAAAATTAATTAGATAAATAAATGCGCTTGGATTTTCACAAATAGTACCTAAGGGAGGTTAGTAAGACACGAACTTATCTTAGTGGTATGGTTAGATCATAAAAAAACGCGTTTTACCCTTAATGATAAAACGCGTTTATATGGCTTAATCAGCTTATTTTGAGGATGATGTCGCTTCCATTCCCACTAAACCAATCTTCAAGTACCCTGATTGACGCAATGCATTCATTACATCCATCATAGTTTCATAATCAACACTCTTGTCCGCTTGGAAAAAGATTGTTGTTTCCTTATTGGAACTCGTTGCTTGGTCAAGTGTAGAAGCAAGCTGTTCCTTTGTCACAGCTTGGTCACCAATAAAAAGCTGGCTATCCGATTTAACCGTTAGAAAAACAGGTTTTTCAGGACGCGGCTGCGGCTTCGCTGTCGAGGCGGGTAAGTCGACTTTAATATCAACTGTTGCCAATGGTGCCGCAACCATAAAGATAATCAATAAAACCAACATAACATCAATAAAAGGTGTTACGTTAATTTCATGCATTTCACCGCTATCGTCTTGTTCGTCACCTAAACGCATTGCCATAATAATTACCTTGCTTTGCTATTTGCCAGATCAAGATCACGCCCCAGTAACAATGCGGACTGAGCAGCGACATCCCCTACTTGACCACGATAGTTGTTGATCATACGGGCAAAAATATTATAAATCACAACCGCAGGGATAGCGGCAATAAGACCAATTGCTGTCGCTAATAATGCTTCTGCAATACCAGGGGCAACAACAGCGAGGTTAGTCGTTTGCGAGTGGGCAATCCCGATAAAGCTGTTCATGATCCCCCAGACAGTCCCAAATAGACCGACAAATGGAGAAATCGCACCAATAGTCGCCAAATAGCCATTACCACGCCCCATATAACGGCTAATCGCAGCAACAGCTCTTTCTAAACGGAATGATGTGCGCTCTTTTGTGCCTGATAAATCAGAGCTATTGGCTGATAAAGCCCGCTCAGTAACAGCTTCATTTAATAACATACGTGTAATGCTATTTGCTTTGAAGCCTTCTGCGATACTGACCGCCTCATCAAGTGACTTCACCTCAGCAATCGCTTTTGCTTCTGCTTTTAAGCGGCGACGAGCGACTAATATTTCCAAACCTTTTGAGAAAAATAGAGCCCATGTAATGACAGAAGCAATCACCAAACCAATCATAACGGTTTTAACCACGTTATCTGCATTTTGGTACATTCCCCAAACAGATAAGTCTTGATCAAAACCCCCTGTCGGTGCTTCTGTTGCAATTTCAATATTTTCATTAACAACTGTTGTGTTCACGGCTTCGCCTTGCGCAGGCTCAGCAGGTACTGATGCAACTTCAGCACTTGGTGTCGTTGTTGTTGGTGCGGCTGAATTTACTGCCGGTTGTGTTGATGGTGTGTTTTGAGACGCAGCTGGTGTTGTTGCAGGTGTGGTTTCAGCGACTGCCGTACCCATCAAGCCGAACGCCAATAGAATAGAAGCTGTTAGTTTACGCATCAGTTGGCCTTTACTCTCTTTTTAGTGTTGTATAATAAAATTCATATCGATGATTGTGCCATTCATCGACTAACCTTTAAAAGCGAAATTTGACTCGCGCTGTCCGTCTCTTTTCAAAAAGACGGTGCTGATGATATCAAACACAGCGCGAATTGATAGTAATTATCATTAGTATTCGCGATTTTTTTATATTTTTTTGCGTTTAGACAAACATGCCCTTTTCTATTATGCGGTTATTTTTCTTAATAATTCACAGCTCAATTAAGTGTTCTTACTTAATTTTACAAAATAAAACTCACCTACGATTTGAAAGTTGAAGAATACTCAAGTTACATTTCTATCAGGATCATTTAACGTCTTAGTATAAATCACCTTTGAATTTAGCCAGTTCACACTCTGTGTAGGGAAAAATCATGGCAGAAATAAAACCTGAAACACAATTAGTCCATATTGGTCGGAACCCTAAGTACACACAAAAAGGGGTAAATCCCGTAATTCAGAGAGCATCATCTATTATTTTTGATACGCTCGAAGAGAAACGTCATGCAACTCGCCATCGTGCAAATAGCGTATTATTTTATGGGCGTCGTGGTACGCAAACTCATTTCGCTTTTCAAGAGGCCATGACAGAATTAGAATCAGGTGCTGGATGCGTCCTTTACCCATCAGGCGCAGCAGCTATCACAAATGCCATTTTGTCGTTTATTTCTGCTGACGAACATATCCTTGTTACAGGCTCAGCTTATGACCCAACTCAAAATTTTTGCGACAATATTCTCACTAAGTTAAATATCCAAACCACGTATTTTGATCCACTCATCGGAACGGGTATCGCTGATTTAATTCAGCCTAATACGCGTATTGTATTCTTAGAGTCCCCCGGTTCTATCACCATGGAAGTTCATGATTTACCGACAATCGTAAAGACAATACGTGCGAAATCCCCTGAAATTGTGATTATGATTGATAACACTTGGGCTGCTGGTGTTTTACTTAAACCTTTATTATTTGATGTTGACGTATCAATCCAATCAGCAACTAAATATATCAATGGCCATTCCGACGGTATGCTCGGCCTTGCTGTGGCAAACCAACGCTGTATTGAAACATTGCGCGAAAATTCATATCTCTTAGGCCAAACGGCTGATCCAGACACCGTTTATATGGCTAATCGAGGACTACATACATTGCCGACTCGCTTAAAGCAGCATCAAATTAATAGCTTACAAGTCGCTAACTGGTTACAACAACGCCCTGAAGTTGAACAGGTATTTCACCCTGCACTAGAGAATTCACCTGGCCATGAATTCTTTATCCGTGATTTTACAGGTGCTAATGGCCTTTTCTCTTTCCAACTAAAATCACGCTTAACCACTGAGCAATTTACCGCTTTTCTTGATAATTTTAATCATTTTAAAATGGGTTATTCATGGGGTGGTTTTGAGTCGCTGATTTTGGGATACCAAAAAGAAGATTTACTCAATATGCGGCAGTATGATTTTTCACCAAAAGAAGGAACCTTCTTCCGAGTACATATAGGCCTAGAGCACACCGATGATTTAATTCACGACTTACAATTAGCTTTCGAAAGAATTTAAATTAAAAATCAATATATTAATTGCAGGAGCTGCGTTAAATGTTTCCTGCAATTTTTTCACTAAATGATTAATTCTTCAAACAAATCAAACTTGAGCCCTTTTTTTCCTGTAATATAGATGATAAAGAAATTCGCTTTTACGCAGATACAGGAATAATTATGGAAGTCCTACGCGAAATCGTACTGGCACTTTGGCACCACGATTTCCTTAAACTCTCCAACCCTGAAGTGCTTTGGGTTATTTATACCGTACTTTTTGTTGTCATTGTTTTAGAAAATGGCGTCCTTCCCGCCGCTTTCTTACCCGGTGATACCTTGTTGATCCTTTCTGGTGCATTAATTGCCAAAGGGGTTTTGCACTTTATACCCACGATATTATTGCTAACAACCGCAGCCAGTTTAGGTTGCTGGCTGGGCTTTCTGCAAGGCCGATGGTTAAGTGAAACTAAGGTTGTGAAGCGCTGGTTAGCACAAATCCCTGAGGAATATCACACCAAAGCAAACAATATGTTTAATAAGCAAGGTTTATACGCGCTACTTATAGGGCGCTTTCTTGCATTTGTCAGAACGATATTACCTTTGCTTGCTGGGTTATCTGAATTAAGCCACCGCCGTTTCCAGTTTTTTAACTGGTTAAGTGGTTTGTTATGGGTTGGTTTGATTGTCACCTTAGGGTATGCCCTAAACCAAATTCCTTTTGTGAAAGAACACGAGCAAATTGTGATTAGTGCTCTGATGATTATCCCAGTTATCCTACTGATTAGTGGCCTAATTGGCTCAATTGTAATGTACTGGAAACACCGCAAAGCACTCTCGAGTAGCAAAGAGAAATCATAATATGACCGAGTAATGGCCGCTAGTCAGCGGCCATTCAGACTGCTGACAAACATATTATGTTTGGCGGCAAGTCGAATAGGTTTTGAAAATAAACTAGAAAAATCAATTTATTGATTTTCGGCTGATAACACAAAGCGGGAAAAACCACGCTTTTATCCCGCTTTGTCAACAACCTCAATGGCCGCTAGTCAGCGGCCATTTGGTTTATTCAGTCATCAAACTGCTAATAGCAGAAAATAAATACTGACCAATTTCTGCAGTCATCCATGTCCCTTGAGAAATTTTGGGATCTTCACGATAAATAGCCCGAATTCTCTCTTGTAGCTCAGGATCTCCCCCCGTAAACTGGTTGAACATCGTTAACCATGTTTGTGCTAATTGTTGTACTTCAGGTGAATCTGGGGATTTTTGGGCTTTTAATGCATTATAGAGACCCGCAATTAACTCAGGCCACACCTGCCCTGAAGCAAAATAATGTTGCTGAACAAAAGCAAATTGCTCCGCGGTTAAATGGGGTTTAAACAGTGATAATTGGTATTCACTAAAACCCTCTGCAACAAATTGGATCATTGCGACAGAAATGCCTGATGAATAAGCTAACGTGTTATCCGATAAATGAATTTGATTCAGTCGTGCAAAGAAATCAGGGTTTCCTCCGGTATCTCTTTCTAACGCTGTCATCCATTCATGTGCAATTTGTTGCACCTCTGTAGATTGAGGTGTTGCACCTTGTTCCATCAGCTTGCTTACCGTTGCTACTCGCTGTTGCCACTCTTGGTTTTTCAGCGTATGCGCCGTATATAATGGCAATTGTTCCAATTCTTGAGGGGTAAAATATTTATCAAACATCGACATCATCTCCAATACAGAAAACCAATCAGCCTGAGTTAAAGTATTCCCCGTTTGCATTTGCCTGTGTAATTGCTCTAATCGATTACGTAATGTCGCCATTTGCTCCATTTGTTCCGTTAATAATGCAATTCGCTCTTGCAGCAAACTCGTCATATCTCCACTCTGGCCATCCAGTAATTCACCGATGTTTTTCAGTTTGACTCCAACTTGCCGTAACAATTGAATTTGCGTTAAACGCTCTATGCATTGCATGTTGTAAAGCCGATAACCTGCATCGGTTCTTGCAGTTGGTACCAATAAGCCAATTTCTTCATAATGATGAAGTGTACGGATGGTTAATCCTGTTTTTTCCGCGATCTCACCAACTTGAAATAGCATATGTTCCTCCTGTAATTGCGACTAAGGTTAGTGCCTCACGTTACGTGAGAGTCAATCACCACTTTGCACTTTTTATTAAAATTCCATCTTATCCATTATATCAGCAGACAATTTCTCTCTCGTCAGGAGATGGCTTTATAGAATAGCAATAAAAAAGCCCCAGTAGATTGAATACTGAGGCTTATATAGATAACGTTAAATTATTACTTAATTAATGCATGCATTTCTTGTACAGAGATTACCGTATCGGTTGGGTCTGCACTGAGCGACATCGTAGTGGCAAACCCACCATTCAACGTCGTGTCATAGTGGACTTTATAACGCAATGCACTGCGACGAATTAATTTTGAGTCTTCAATGGCTTGACGCCCTGCGGTGGTATTCACAATGTAATCATATTCACCATTCTTAATTCTATCTTGAATGTGTGGACGACCTTCATGAACTTTATTGACGAGGCGTGGGTTAATACCAGCCTCTCCTAACACAATCGCAGTGCCGTGAGTAGCATCCAGCTCAAAGCCGTGTTTTAACAGCTTAGCAGCTAAATCAACCACGCGAGTTTTATCTCCCTCACGAACAGATAACAGTGCACGGCCTGATTTTTTCATCGTCGAGCTACTGCCTAACATCGCTTTAGCAAAAGCTTCAGCAAATGTCCGGCCGACGCCCATTACTTCGCCTGTTGAACGCATTTCAGGCCCAAGAATTGGGTCAACACCAGGGAATTTATTGAATGGCAATACCACCTCTTTCACAGAGTAATATGGTGGAATAACCTCTTCCGTCACCCCTTGCTGTGCCAAGGTTTGCCCTACCATCACACGCGCTGCAACTTTCGCTAATGGCACACCCGTTGCTTTAGAAACAAAAGGCACAGTCCTTGCCGCACGTGGATTGACTTCAATTAAGTAAACTTCATTATTTTTGACTGCAAACTGCACGTTCATCAAGCCACGCACACGTAACTCAAAGGCAAGGTTACGAACTTGTTCACGCATTACATCTTGGATTTCTTGGCTAAGCGTATAAGCAGGTAGAGAACATGCGGAGTCACCAGAGTGCACACCAGCTTGCTCAATGTGTTCCATGATACCGCCGATCAGTACCATCTCACCGTCACAAATCGCATCTACGTCAACTTCAACCGCATCGTCTAGGAAACGGTCAAGTAGCACTGGCGCATCGTTAGAGACACTTACCGCGGTTTGGAAATAGCGACGTAAATCGATTTCATCATATACAATTTCCATTGCTCGGCCACCTAGTACATAGGATGGACGAACAACCAGCGGGTAGCCAATAACAGCTGCTTTTTCAACGGCTTGCTCAATCGCTGTGACAGTTGCGTTCTGTGGTTGCTTCAAGTTCAAGCGATTAACGGCCTTCTGGAAACGTTCACGATCTTCTGCGCGGTCGATGGCATCTGGGCTCGTACCAATAACAGGAACACCGGCAGCTTCCAACGCTCTCGCTAATTTCAATGGTGTTTGACCACCATATTGCACAATCACGCCTTTTGGCTGCTCGATACGCACAATTTCAAGTACGTCTTCCAGTGTCACTGGCTCAAAATAGAGGCGATCTGATGTATCATAGTCAGTTGAAACGGTTTCAGGATTACAGTTGACCATAATGGTTTCATAGCCGTCTTCGCGTAACGCTAAAGATGCATGCACGCAGCAATAGTCAAATTCAATCCCTTGCCCAATCCGGTTTGGCCCACCGCCTAATACCATCACCTTCGGTTTAGCATTATTTGGGTTTGACTCGCACTCATCTTCATAAGTGGAATACATATAAGCCGTATCTGTTGCAAATTCTGCCGCACAGGTATCAACACGTTTATATACAGGATGTAAATCATAGCCTTGACGTAATTTACGCAGTTCTGCTTCAGAAACCCCGACTAGACTAGCTAAACGGGCATCTGCAAAACCTTTCCGTTTGAGTACACGTAAGAAGTCTTTGGTCAGGCCATTGATACCTAATTCAGCCACTTCTTCTTCTAAACGTACCAGTTCTTCGATTTGCACTAAGAACCAGCGGTCAATATTGGTTAAATTGAAAACACCATCAACAGAAAGCCCCGCACGGAATGCATCCGCAATAAACCAAATACGCTCTCCACCAGCATCTTTTAATTCACGACGGATACGAGTCAGAGCTTCAGGGTCCTCTTGGGCTACTTTCGGGTCAAAGCCTGTTGCGCCCACTTCTAACCCACGTAACGCTTTTTGCATTGATTCTTGGAATGTGCGACCGATAGCCATCACTTCGCCAACCGATTTCATTTGCGTTGTGAGTCGGTCATTCGTGCCAGCAAATTTTTCAAAGTTAAAGCGCGGAATTTTTGTCACAACGTAATCAATGGAAGGTTCAAATGATGCAGGGGTACGGCCACCAGTGATATCATTCATTAACTCATCAAGGGTATAGCCCACGGCTAATTTTGCCGCAATCTTTGCAATTGGGAAGCCTGTTGCTTTAGAGGCAAGCGCTGATGAACGCGAAACCCGCGGGTTCATTTCAATAACAATTAAGCGCCCATCTTTAGGGTTTACCGCAAATTGAACGTTAGAGCCACCTGTTTCAACGCCGATTTCACGCAATACTGCCATCGATGCGTCACGCATGATTTGGTATTCTTTATCAGTCAGTGTTTGAGCTGGTGCTACGGTGATAGAGTCACCTGTGTGGATCCCCATGGCATCGAAGTTTTCAATGGAACAAACGATAATACAGTTGTCTTTTTTATCGCGGACAACTTCCATTTCGTATTCTTTCCAACCAATCAGCGATTCATCTATCAATAATTCGTTAGTCGGGGATAAATCTAAACCGCGAGTACAAATTTCTTCAAACTCTTCGCGATTATAGGCGATACCGCCACCGGTACCTCCCATCGTAAATGATGGGCGAATAATACAGGGAAAGCCTACCGCATCGGCAACAGCAAATGCTTCTTCCATATTATGTGCGATACCTGAGCGTGCAGTGCCCAAGCCGATTTTTTTCATTGCTTTATCAAAGCGTTGGCGATCTTCTGCTTTATCTATTGCATCAGCAGTCGCCCCAATCATGGTGACACCGAACTCGGCTAAAACGCCTTTACGCTCTAATTCAAGCGCACAGTTCAATGCGGTTTGGCCCCCCATGGTCGGTAATACTGCATCTGGGCGCTCTTTTTCAATAATTTTACGCACAACTTCCCAGTGAATCGGCTCGATGTAAGTTGCATCCGCCATTTCTGGGTCTGTCATAATAGTCGCTGGGTTCGAGTTAACTAAGATTACGCGGTAACCTTCTTCACGCAGTGCTTTACACGCTTGGGCACCTGAATAGTCAAATTCACATGCTTGGCCAATTACAATTGGGCCGGCACCTAAAATCAGAATGCTTTTTATATCAGTACGTTTTGCCATTTTTTTGCTCCCGATTATTGTGCGTTTTGACGAGGTGTGTTTTGACGGTATTCATTAATTAATTCAATGAAATGGTCGAACAAATTTGCCGCATCATGTGGCCCTGAGCTTGCTTCTGGATGGCCTTGAAAACTAAATGCTGGTTTATCCGTACGGTGAATACCTTGCAATGTTCCATCAAACAGTGACTTGTGAGTCACGCGCAGTGTGTCGGGAAGTGTCGATTCATCAACCGCAAAACCATGGTTTTGCGCCGTGATCATCACCACATCTTTGTCTAAATCTTTAACTGGATGGTTAGCACCATGATGGCCAAACTTCATTTTCATGGTATTAGCACCGCTGGCCAAAGCGAGTAATTGGTGCCCTAAACAAATACCAAATACTGGGATTTCTGTGGTTAAGAATGTTTCAATTGCCTTGATTGCATAATCACAAGGAGCCGGGTCACCAGGGCCATTCGATAAGAAAATACCATCGGGGTTCATCGCCAATACGGTTTCTGCTGGTGTAGTTGCTGGCACCACCGTTAAACGGCAACCACGGTCAACTAACATACGTAAGATATTACGCTTTGCACCGAAGTCATAAGCAACAACATGTAGAGGGAGTTCTTCCGCAGTTTTCGCGCCTTGCTGGCCATTTTCCAGCGTCCATGAACCTTGGGACCAGTTATAAATCTCTTTAGTGCAGACTTCTTTTGCCAAGTCCAACCCATTCAAACCTGAAAAACTACGCGCTTTTTCCAGTGCGAGTGCAACATCAGGGTTATCACCCGCAATGATACAACCGTTTTGAGCGCCTTTTTCTCTCAGTAAACGTGTTAATTTACGTGTATCGATATCCGCAATCGCCACGACATTATGGCGTTTTAGATATTCGGATAACCCTTCTTGCCCGCGGAAGTTACTGTAAACCAATGGTAAGTCACGAATGATTAAGCCTTGTGCATGAACATTTGGGGATTCTTCGTCATCAGCATTAGTGCCGACATTACCAATATGGGGATAAGTGAGAGTAACAATTTGGCGGGAATAGGAAGGGTCTGTAATTATTTCTTGATATCCGGTCATCGACGTGTTGAAAACGACTTCTCCAACTGCAGCGCCTTCTGCACCGATAGCACGCCCGTGGAATTGGGTTCCGTCTTCCAGAACCAATATAGCTGACTTAATCAAAACACCCTCCGGAGAATAATAAATCACGTTTTTTGCATATTAATTCAGATTTTACGATCTAAATCAATGCCAAAATGAGTTTTTAAGCAAATTTTTGGCAAATTGCGCGCATTCTAATGATGAGATAGGGTCTTGTCTAGAAAAAAATGCATTTTTTTCACTTTTATCTTACTTTTTTACTTAACTACCTCACTTTTAGTTGGATGAGTAGTATAAATAGCAGTAAATATGAATAAGTAAACGGTTGCAAAGCAAGATAACTAGTTTATTGATAATAACCCAGCTAAAAGAAGGAAGAAAGGATAATTAACGAGCAAAACAGAAGATAAAAACCATGAAGATATCAATTAATATCAATCTGAATAAAAATAATTCAGATCGATATTATAATAATAAGAAAATAATTTTAATCGTATAATTTTAAAGAAAAAAAATAAAAAATAAAAACTACAAATCATCCAGATTTAGCACATCTTTCATATCATATAACCCATTATTTTTAGCACAAACCCACCCTGAAGCTTTTATTGCACCATTTGCAAAGGTCATACGGCTAGAGGCTTTATGGCTAATTTCAACTCGCTCCCCAATATCTGCAAACATTGCGGTATGTTCACCCACAATATCCCCAGCACGGATAGTTGCAAAGCCAATAGTTCCAGGTTCTCGTTCCCCGGTGTAACCTTCACGGGTATATACCGCACACTCTTTTAAGTCTTTCCCAAGTACACTAGCAATAGACTCTCCCATAGCCAAAGCCGTACCTGATGGCGCATCCACTTTATGGCGGTGATGTGCTTCAACAATTTCAATATCAGTGTAATTTCCCATCACTTTTGCTGCTTTTTCCAGTAATTTCAGCACCACATTGACACCAACACTGAAATTTGCCGCAAAGACAATAGGAATAGATTTCGCCGCTTCGGCAATAGCTTGCTTACCTTGCTCATCAAACCCTGTCGTTCCAATTACCATGGCTTTTTGGTTAGCTTTACAAAATGCAAGATAGTGTAAAGTCCCTTCTGGGCGCGTGAAATCAATGACAACATCAAAATCATTAACAACCTGATTAAGTGAATCAACAATGGCAATACCTAGCTTACCGATACCTGCGAGTTCCCCTGCATCAGTCCCGATAAGTGATGAGCCCTCGCGCTCAATCGCGGCACCTAATTGAATTCCATCTTGTTGTTGCGCGGCTTGAATTAGCTGGCGCCCCATACGCCCACCGGCACCAACTATTGCGACTCGTACCATTGAATTTGCCATGGCTTATCCTTTTTTAATTAATGCAAATCGATAAATTTGAACTGTTGTTTAGGATAAAAAAACTATTTTTACCCATAGTTTAGAAATGATTGTGATACAGATTAACTATCCTGACCATATTCCGCTAGCAAAAATGTATCGTTATTAACAAAAGCGTAGAGAGAGAAAGGATTATCAGTAAAAGTTTTAATTCAGAGGATATTCGAAAGGAACCATTTGAATGGAAAGGTTAAAACAGCCGCGAGATCGGGATCATAAAGCGGCTGTTCCTGTAATTAAAATCAAATGATTAATTAATCTCTTTAACCTCAACTCTTAATTCTTTAGGGACCTCAAAGACGATATTTTCTTCACGCCCTTGCAATTCAACAACAGAGTCAGCCCCTAATTCTTTAAGCCTATCAATAACTTGCCTAACTAGAATATCAGGAGCAGATGCCCCAGCAGTTAAGCCAATAATATTTTTATCCGCTAACCATTCCGTTTTAATATCTTCCGCACCATCAATTAAATAGGCAGGTTTTTGCATACGCGAAGCTAACTCTGCAAGACGATTTGAGTTTGATGAGTTTTTAGAACCGACGACTAAAACAACGTCAGCGCGTTCTGCAAGCTCTCTCGCTGCTTCTTGGCGGTTAGTCGTTGCATAACAAATATCGTCTTTACGGGGTCCAACGATACTTGGAAAGCGAGATGTCAGCGCATCAATGACATCAGAAGTATCATCAACAGAAAGCGTTGTTTGTGTCATGAAAGAGAGATTATTTTCATCTTTCACTTTCAGTTTCCAAACATCTTCTGGGCTTTCAACAAGATACATCCCACCTTCAGGGTTACTATATTGCCCCATCGTACCTTCGACTTCTGGGTGCCCAGCGTGGCCAATTAAAATAGCCTCTTTGCCTTTACGGCTAGCTCGTGCAACTTCCATATGAACTTTCGTAACCAAAGGACAAGTCGCATCAAATAACATGGTGAGATCGCGAGAGCGAGCTTCTTGACGAATAGCTTGGGAAACGCCATGCGCAGAAAAAATCAAAATAGACCCATCTGGTACTTCTGAGATTTCCTCAATAAAGATAGCACCACGTTGACGTAAATCATCAACAACATAACGGTTATGAACCACTTCGTGACGAACGTAAATCGGAGCACCATATATTTCTAACGCCCTTTCTACGATGCTAATTGCGCGGTCTACGCCTGCACAAAACCCACGAGGGTTAGCCATTAATATTTGCATTGTGATTCTCCAATTGCGGGTCTACTTCAAGCACTTCGACATCAAAACTAATCTGCTGCTCTGCGAGAGGGTGATTAAAATCAATAGTAATCGACTCACCTTCAATTGATTTTACTACACCTGGCATTTCACTGCCATTCATCGCCGTAAATAGCATTATCGTACCAATTTCAGGAATGCCTGTTTCTATAAAATCACGCAATGAAAAATATTGAACTAAGTCAGGGTTATGTTTCCCAAAAACAGTATCTCCGGGCAGCGAAAAACTTTTCTTTTCACCTTCATTAAGGCCAATCAATTGGGCTTCAAGTTCTGGCGATAAGGAGTCATTCCCTAAAACAAATAACGCAGGCTTTCCTTGTGCGTGCGAGGAGTCAGCCGTAGAGCCATCTTCCAATTTCAATGTGAAGTGCAGTAAAACAGAGCTCTGTGCCTGTATTTGAGTAGACATAAACCAAACCTATTTATCATAAAATTCAGCCCAGAAAATCTGGGCTGTGAGTTATTACATTCTAACCTAGTACGCTGCCATCTTATTTGGCTTTTTCTTGCTTTGATTTATCAGGTAAAAAACCTTCAAAAATGACAAGTGCCGCACCAATACATATCGCCATATCCGCTAGGTTAAATGTCGGCCAATGCCAATTACCAACGTAAAAATCAAGGTAATCGATAACGAAGCCATGGACTAAACGGTCGCTTAAATTACCGATAGCACCGCCAATAATCAATGCATAAGCAATATTTGATAGGCGTTTTTGTGCACTTTGGCGATACATCATAACCATCAAGATTACAGATATCCCAATTGCAATACCCGCAAAGAACCAACGTTGCCAACCACCTTCATCAGCCAAGAAACTGAATGCCGCTCCGAAATTTTGTGCATACATTATGTTGAAAAATGGCATTATCGGGTGTGGCTCGTACAGATTTAGATCACTAAGCACTAATTGCTTAATGCCTAAATCCGCAACGATGATCACAATGGCCAACCATAACCAACGCAAACCGGTAGAACAAACTGGCGTCTTCATTAAGCAAACTTACGCGTTTCGCCGTTACCGGCTACGTTAGTGACACAGCGACCACAAATTTCTGGTTGCTCGCTCGAAGAACCGATATCACTTGCATAATGCCAGCAACGAGGGCATTTTTCACCCGCTGCTTTACTGAAAGCAATTTTTAGGCCTTTCAATTCGCTTTCTTGCGCATCTGCTGGAGCCGTTGCAATATCAGCGACATGGGCTTGTGATGTCAGTAAAACAAAGCGTAATTCATCACCAAGGCTTTGTAGTTTTTCAGCCAGAGCTTTATCGGCATACAAAGTCACAGCGGCTTCTAATGAGCCCCCGATAAGCTTATCAGTACGCGCTTGTTCTAACACCTTATTCACTTCACCACGAACCGCTAACAACTCAGCCCAGAAGCTGTTGTTCATTTCATTTGATTCATCTAAACCAAATAAGCCGTCATACCACTCTTCGGTAAGAACAAATTGAGCGCGTTTTCCTGGTAACTCATTCCAAATTTCATCAGAAGTAAACGACAGAACCGGAGCCATCCAACGCACTAATGCTTCAACAATGTGGAATAACGCAGTTTGGCAGCTACGGCGTGCTAAGCTATCACTTTTCGCGGTGTATTGACGGTCTTTGATGATATCCAGATAGAATGACCCCATTTCAATGGAGCAGAAATGCATTAATCTTTGGATAACAGATAAGAAATCGTACTCATCATAAGCTTTGGCAATCTCTTGTTGAGCTTCTAAAGCACGGCTCACCGCCCAGCGGTCTAAAACCACCATATCTTCTGGTTTCACCATGTCGGTTTCAGGATTAAAACCATTTAAGTTAGCCAGTAAGAAACGTGCAGTATTACGAATACGGCGGTATGAGTCAGCCGCGCGTTTTAAAATTTCATCTGAAACAGCGATTTCGCCAGTGTAATCCGTTGATGCAACCCATAAACGTAAGATATCTGCACCCAGTTTATTCATGACATCTTGAGGGCTCACTGTGTTGCCTAAAGATTTAGACATTTTGCGGCCTTGGCCATCAACAGTGAAGCCATGTGTCAATACTTGGCGATAAGGTGCTTTACCTTTCATTGCGGTTGATAACATCAATGATGACATAAACCAGCCGCGGTGTTGATCTGACCCTTCAAGGTACATATCCGCTGAATTACCATGGAATTCAGGACGTGCGTCCACAACCGCAAAGTGCGTTGAACCTGAGTCAAACCATACGTCTAAGGTATCAGGTACTTTACGATATGTTTCAGCTTCATCACCCAACAGCTCAGCAGGGTCAAGATCCCACCATGCTTGGATGCCATCCACTTCAACACGCTTAGCCACTTCTTCCATTAATTCTAATGTACGAGGGTGTAACTCTTCAGTGTCTTTATGAACAAACAACGACATTGGGGTACCCCAAGTACGTTGACGAGAAATACACCAGTCTGGGCGGTTTTCAACCATTGATTCAATACGTGCGCGCCCCCAACCCGGGATCCATTGAACAATATCAATTTCTTTCAGCGATTGTTCACGTAAACCGTTTTTATCCATACCGATAAACCACTGTGGCGTAGCACGGAAGATAACTGGAGTCTTATGGCGCCAGCAGCATGGATAGCTGTGTTGAATCGCTTGTTTGTATAGTAATGCGCCTTTTTCGCTCAATAATTCAACGATAAGGTCATTAGCTTTAAAAATAAACACGCCATCTAATGTTGGGTAAGTATTTGGTAAGAAGCAACCATCTGGCCCTACAGGGTTCGCTGTTTCTAAGCCATATTTCTGACCAACCACATAGTCTTCAGGACCGTGGCCTGGTGCAGTATGAACAGCACCAGTACCCGCGTCTAATGTCACATGGTCACCCAAAATTGCAGGCACATCAAAGCCCATAAATGGATGATTGAAACGTAAAAGTTCAAGTGCAGAACCCTCACACTCCCCTAGCACTGCCCACGCTTCAACCCCTATCGTTTTCATTACCTCTTCGACGAGGTCAGCAGCTAAAATGAGTAACTCACCATTTGCTTCGATTAAATCATATTTAAACTCAGGGTTTAAAGAAATCGCACGGTTAGCTGGCAAAGTCCAAGGCGTTGTTGTCCAGATGACTAACGAAGGTGTTTTTTCGCTAACAATGCCAAATTTTTCGCACACAGCTTTGCCATCTACGGCTGGGAAGCGAACATAGATAGATGGCGAGGTTTTATCATAATATTCAACTTCAGCTTCCGCTAATGAAGAACCGCAAGCAGTACACCAGTGAACAGGTTTTGCCCCCTTCACTAAATGGCCATTTGCAATGGTTTTAGCCAATGCTCGGATAATATGAGCTTCGGTTTTAAAATCCATTGTTAGATAAGGTTTATCCCACTCACCTAAAACACCAAGACGCATGAAATCAGCTTTTTGGCCTTCAATTTGCTCTTTAGCGTATTGACGGCATTGTGCACGAAATTCAGCAGCGGAAACTTTTTCCCCTGGCTTACCGACGATTTGTTCAACTTTATGTTCAATCGGTAATCCATGGCAGTCCCAACCTGGGATGTATGGGGAATCATAGCCCGCCAACCCTTTGGACTTAATAATAATATCTTTGAGAATTTTGTTAACTGAGTGACCAATATGAATACTGCCGTTAGCATACGGAGGACCATCGTGCAGAATAAAGGTTTTCTTGCCCGATTTTGCTTTACGGATTGCCTGATACAAACCTTCTTTGTACCAGCGCTCTAACATCTGTGGTTCGCGTTTAGCGAGATCGCCACGCATTGGGAACCCTGTTTCCGGTAGATTCAGGGTATTTTTATAGTCACTCATCGATTCTCAGTTCCAATTTTCCGCTAAATTATCTGATTCCTATTGCAGTAAGATACTCTCTCGCTGCAATTACATCATTAGCAATTTGCTCCTTAAGCGCTTCCAACGAAGCAAACCGCTGCTCATCACGTAATTTCTTACGTAACACTACATCGATATGACGCCCATATAAATCCATATTTGCATCAATCAGATGAACTTCTAACTGTGTTCCTTTTCCAGATACAGTCGGACGTGTGCCAATATTTGCCACACCCGGTAAAGGCTTATCACCTAAACCGTAAACTTCTACAGCATATACACCAGTTACTGGTGTGACTAAACGTTTTAACGGTAGGTTTGCCGTTGGAAAACCTATTGTCCTACCAAGTTGGTTACCATGAACCACACGCCCGCTAATACGATAAGAGTGCCCTAACAGGCTTTCTGCTAATTCAAGATTATTTTCTTGAATGGCTTTTCGTATCGCTGTACTGCTGATACGGAGCCCTGAATCACAAAAGCTTTCTGTATCTGCAACTTCAAAACCAAATTTACTACCTGCTTGTTGTAAAAAAGCAAAGTCTCCCATGCGATTTTTCCCAAAGCGGAAATCATCACCTATAGCGAGGTACTTTACACCAAGCTTACTGACAAGTAAGTCAGAAACAAACTCAGCAGGTGTTAATGACGCAAAGTGCTGGTTAAATTCAACACATAAGAGGTAATCAATACCACTATCTGCAAGGTATTTAACTTTGTCTCGCAAACGCGTCAAACGCGCTGGCGCTTTGTCACCAATAAAAAATTCAAGGGGCTGTGGCTCAAATATCATCACGACAGTTGGCAACCCTAACTGCGCACCCTTAAGTTTCAAATTTTGAAGTAAAACCTGATGCCCACGATGAACACCATCAAAATTACCGATAGTCAGCACGCAACCATGGTGGCACGCCCGGATATTCTGTATACCGCGAATTAGCTCCATAACAGGCTCAATACCGAGGAAATTGCAGGATTATACCTTGTACGACGCATAAGGTTAACCTTAGTTCGCAAAAGGTTTCATTAAACCCTATTTTTTTGATCTCTACACGATTTTTTCCGCACTATTTTTATGCAATTAGTGGGTTATTACGCTCCCAAGCAGAGCTATTGGATTCGAATATCAAAAACTTTGGGGTAACCAATGGATTATCAATACAACAAATTTGTTCCAAGGTCTCTAAAAATATTATATTTTTATGTTTTACACTTCAATGGTTATAACCAAACGATTAAAAAGAACAAAAAACAACCACAACATGTTTAATTTTCATACTACCCACTGATTGACAGACTAAAAAATATTTTTACCCTTAGTTCTTTTTAAATTTCTGCCATCAATTATGCATTTTTTCACGCTAAGATCTGTATTCTTCTTATATTTGCTGATAGAATCTTGCACCATTCACAACGCATGAGCATCGAAGTACACGATGTTTATTTGCACAAATCCATTGACAAATGAAGGGCGAAAGGGCATATTCCTCGACCTTTGAATTGTCCTCAATAGAATACATTTGGGAGTTGGACCTTGGCTAATATCAAATCAGCTAAGAAACGTGCCGTTCAGTCAGAGAAACGTCGCCAGCATAACGCTAGCCGTCGCTCTATGGTACGTACTTTTATCAAGAAAGTTTACCTTGCTATCGCTGCAGGCGATAAAGAAGCTGCTCAGAAAGCATTCAATGACATGCAACCTATTGTTGATCGCCATGCTACTAAAGGCCTGATCCACAAAAATAAAGCAGCACGTCATAAAGCTAACTTAGTTGCTCAAATCAAAGCAATGTAATTTTGCTTCTTGATTAGCTTAAAAAAACCGGCTTATGCCGGTTTTTTATTTGTTACTATTTTTTATCTAAGCTATCAAGAGGAACTGAAAATAAATCTGAGAAATCTTTATTACACACTCGCTGCACGGCTGGGTGCTGGATCATTCTTTCTGCAAAAATAACGTAGTACTCTTCTTTTACGCTTTCTAAACGGCCTAACTCTACAATATCTTCGCCACCTAAAAGGTCAGGTGTATACTGCGATGGAGCAACAAAAATCGCGTTATAATGCATGCCAAATGCTTTCATAAGCGCTGCATCATCAAACTCACCTAACACTTCTACTTGCAGGTTTTTATTTCGTATCCAAGCTAAGATATGCCTACCTAACAAATATCGCCGCCCTGGAATCAATAAGCGACGTTCCTCTAAACATTCAGGAAATGGCTTTTTAGGGATCGGCTGACGACAAAAGAAACTCATATTACACTCGCCCAACTTCACCGAGAACAAACCTTCTTGCTGTGATGAGTCCACAGGGCAGTCAGACAAAATCATATCTAATTTATGTTGGCTAAGCTGTTCTAATAGCAATTCATGCGTTGATTCAAAACAACGTAAATGAATTTGTTCATGCTCAACAACCGTAGTCTCTAATATTTTACTAACTAGCTGTTTTGAGAGCGTGTCTGCAACCCCAACATCAAACAATAAATTAGATTCACGGCTGTAATTGACGATATCTAGCATTTCTTGGCTAAGCATGAACATTTTATCTGCATAGCGAAAAATTAATTGCCCAAGCTCAGATGGCACCAAACCTCGCCCCTGCCTTTTGAATAACTTTCCACCTAATCGCTCTTCCAATGCTTTTATTTGCCCTGTAATTGTCTGAGGAGTCAGGTAAAGCGCTTCTGCTGCTCCGACTACAGAGCCTTCTTTACATACATGCCAGAAGTAGTAAAGATGGTTAAAATTAAGATGTGAAACCCGCATATCGATTCCTTCGGTACCGTCACTAGCTATGTAACCCGCTATTGACCATACACATTTACCCGCAGCTCATACTTTTCAGAGCCTTTAAAATGAATACCGTAGTGTATTAAAAAACACACTACGGTATATCATAGATTATTAGTTCGGAAATTCTTACTAATAATTTGCAAAATTACACAATAAGCTTGTACTAGGTTAGTTCTTTTTGTTTCGGTAACACTACTCTTAACATAAAGTAACCTAAAAATGCAGCTAGCGTAGAACCAATCAAGATTCCTAGGCGCGAATAGGTACTATACACCTCATCCAGCCCATCAAATGCGAGGCCGGTTATAAAAATAGACATAGTAAAACCGATCCCACACAGTACAGAAACGGCAAAAACTTGTTTTAAGTTAATCGACTCTGGCAATTTTGCAAACCCAAGTTTTACCGAAATCCAACTAAACAGAAAAATCCCAATTGGCTTACCCAAAATTAGCCCCGCAGCGACTCCTAATGGCAGTGGGCTCAACAAACCTTCAAAAGTCACACCTTGAAGTTGCACACCCGAATTAGCAAACGCAAAAATAGGTAGAATTAAGTAAACAACCCATGGATGTAAAACGTGTTCCAATTCTTCTGAAGGCTTGGTCTGGTTAGTACCATGTAAAGGGATCAAGAAGCCAACAATGACTCCTGCTAATGTGGCATGCACTCCAGACTTCAAAATGCACACCCATAATATTAACCCAATAACTAAGTAAGCCGCTGTATTCTCTACTCTACGCCAATTCATCATACAGAGAATGGCAATACACAGTGCTGACAACCCCAATGCAACCAAGGAAACAGAACTTGTATAGAAAAAGGCAATAATCACGATAACACCAAGGTCATCAATAATAGCTAATGCTAATAAGAACACCTTAAGTTCTGTTGGTACTCGCTTACCTAATAAGGCCATCACACCTAGCGCGAAAGCAATGTCTGTAGCGGCAGGTATTGCCCAACCTTGCTGGGTAACTGCATCTCCACCATTAAATAATAGGTAAATTAATGCTGGAGCAATCATCCCTCCTAAGGCTGCGATTGCTGGAAATATCGCTTTATCACGTCCTGCAAGGGATCCTTCTAATAATTCGCGCTTTACTTCAAGGCCGACCACCAAAAAGAAAATCGCCATTAGGAAGTCATTAATCCATAATATCAGCGGTTTATCTAAACCAAACTCTGATATTTTAATGGATACAGGAATATCTAAAAATTGCTGATAAGCCCCTTGTAATGGTGAGTTAGCCATTATTAAAGCGACTATGGCAGCAATAATCAGAAGTAAGCCCCCTGCTGCTTCTAACCTTAAAAATTTACGAATAATTGCTGTCATATAGTTAACCCCAATGTTTTTTTGAATGTTAATACTATGCTAATTATTAATTCGTAAAAAATCGTTTATTTATCGCTTAACACTCGGAATTACCGATTTATTTGGGTTAGAGATCACGGCAAATGAGAAAAAAACGTTAATTTTACTATAGACAACTTTTATAAAAACAAATAATAAATTTTGTGATAAACAGACTTTATAAATTCAACTTTTCTAGTACATCAAAATTTATCCCTTTTATTTACACAAGAAAAACTTGCCTGTTTCTTTCTTCGATACCTTTTGTAAAAACGATAAATATGGAAGACTATTTACAAAATATTTGCCAAACGTTTCGCAAAACAATGTGTTTAGATTGCTAATAAAATACTAATGATTACAATTTAACGATGACAACTTACGTATTACTTTCTGTGCTGTTTGCAGCTTTTTGCCATGCAAGCTGGAACACTATAGTTAAATTTGGTAATGACCGTTTTTTCGGCCTAGTCATGATTTCTGTTTTTTCTGGCGCCTTAGCGATACCAGCAATACTTTGGTTAGGCCTACCATCACCAGAAGCTATCCATTGGTTAGCGTTATCGGTACTGTTTCATATTGGCTATACCTATTTTTTAAGTCAGGCTTATACACATGGCGATTTAAGCCAAATTTACCCAATATCACGTGGTTCTGCGCCATTAATGACAGCAGTACTAGGTGCTTTGCTATTTAATGAGCTAATTCCACTAATGGGTCTTATTGGTGTTTTGTGCATTATTAGTGGCGTAGTGCTCATTGCTTTTGCGGGTAAAAAATTCACATTGAATATTAAAGGAAAAGCACTAGTTTTTGCCTTATCAACCGCCTTCTTTACGGCTTGCTATACCCTATCCGATGGCTATGGTGCCAGAGCAAGTGAAGACCCTGTCGTGTACACACTTTGGTTGTTTCTTTTAAATGGAATTGTGTTAGCTGTACCTGGCCTTATCAAATATCGTGGTACCTTACTTGTTGGAATTCAACAATACTGGCGTTCAGGGTTGCTAGGTGGGTTAATGCAACTCATTAGCTATGGCATTGCCATATGGGCGATGAGCCAAGCACCGATTGTCATGGTCGCCGCAGTTAGAGAAACTAGCGTACTCTTTGCCATGTTTTTATCCATTGCTTTTCTTAAAGAAAAATTCAACGTCATGCGAGTCATTGCCTGTGTTGTTATTGTTTTTGGTGTTTTATTAGCAAAATTAAGTCATTAATAAAATTGTTATTATTTGAATGTTTGGTTATCAAGCAACTAATTTAGCTTTATCCAAAATCGTATTATTGCTTTTTATTTACCCATAATTGTTATATTTTCTCACCAGATATGAGGCCAAAATGTCGCTTTTAAAATCTTTACTGGCTATTTCCATTATTAGTGCTTCTTTTCCTAGTTTTTCAGCTATCCCCGCGGACACCATAATTGTAGATGGAACCATCTTAACAATGGATGCTAAAAAGCAGGTTATTGACCATGGTACAGTTGTCATCAAAGGCAATAAAATTATTGCGGTTGGTGGCCCTGAACTTGCTCAAAATTATCAAGCACCTAATGTCCTGAATGTTAATGGCGATATTGTCATGCCAGGGCTAATTAACACTCACACACATGCATCTATGACCGTGTTTCGTTCCTTAGCTGATGATGTGCCAGACCGTTTACACCGTTATATTTTCCCATTAGAAAATAAAATGGTTTCCCGTGAAATGGTACGAGTTGGGGCCAACCTTGCGAATATTGAAATGATTAAAGGTGGAGTCACAACTTACGTTGATATGTATTACTTTGAAGATGAAGTGGCTAAAACCGTTGATAAAATTGGACTAAGAGCGGTTCTTGGGGAATCAGTGATTCAATTTCCCGTCGCTGATGCAAAAAATGCAGATGAAGGTATCGATTATGCAGTCAACTTTATCAATCAATACAAAGATCACCCACGTATCACCCCTGCTTTTGCGCCTCATGCGCCTTATACCAATACAACCGAGCATTTACAGAAAATAGCAAAATTATCTCAAGAGCTTAATGTTCCAGTAATGATCCATCTGGCGGAAACTGACCGTGAACAAGAAGAAATAGCCAAACGTACAGGAGGGAAAAGCCCTGTACAATATATGGCTGACATTGGCGCACTGAATAATAAAGTTATTGCAGCACACGCCATTATGGTTGATGAAAAGGATATGGATCTACTCAAGCAGTATGATGTCGGCGTTGCGCATAATATCAGTGCGAATACTAAGTCTGCTAAAGGTGTTGCCCCTGTAACAACCATGCTGGAAAAAGGGATCCGCGTTGGTTTGGGAACGGATGGACCAATGTCGAGTAATACGCTAACGACGCTAAATGAGCTAAATTTAGTCGGTAAAATTCACAAACTAGCCAATAAAGATAGAGCAGCGATGCCACCAATCACTGTTGTTGAGATGGCGACCATGGGCTCTGCGCGGGTATTACATATGGAAGACAAACTCGGCTCTCTCGAAGCAGGGAAATTAGCTGATATCATTGTTATTGATACCAAATCACCAAATATGGTTCCTATGTATAGCCCCTATGCCGCATTAGTCTATGGCGCAAATGGAGCCAATGTTCGCCATACTATTGTTGATGGCAAGGTATTGATGCAAGACCGTAAAATACTGACTGCTGATGAAAATACAATTATCAAAGAAGCTCAAGATTTTGCCAGTAAAGTCCGCGAAACTGTGGTTGCTAGTGGTGAAGTCGTAAAATAAGATAAAAAAATGGCTGACTTGGCAATATGCTCAGTCAGCCATTCTAGCTTTTCCAATTA
Organism: Providencia sp. PROV109; assembly: GCF_033681625.1. Lineage (NCBI taxonomy): Bacteria > Pseudomonadati > Pseudomonadota > Gammaproteobacteria > Enterobacterales > Morganellaceae > Providencia > Providencia sp. PROV109. The sequence continues at coordinate 761,352 of NZ_CP096320.1, read as the reverse complement.
TTAACTAATTATTTATTAGTTAAATCATCAAAGAATTTCTTAACGCCATCTAAAAAGCTTTTAGAGCGCGGGCTGTTCTTCTCACCACTCTTTCCACCTAGTGATTCACCAAACTCTTTGAGCAACTCTTTTTGTTTCTCATTGAGTTTAACGGGGGTTTCAACAACAATGTGGCACATTAAATCACCTTGCAGACCACCACGTACCGATTTCACACCTTTTCCTTTCATACGGAAAATTTTACCAGTTTGGGTTTCTGCTGGGATTTTCAGTTTTACACGGCCATCAAGGGTTGGTACTTCAATTTCGCCACCCAGTGCTGCATCAGCAAAGTTAATTGGAACCTCACAGTGCAGGTTATTACCATCACGCTCAAAAATATTATGAGGCAATACATGAACCTGAACGAATAAATCTCCTGCTGGTGCCCCGTTTTCTCCGGCCTCACCTTCTCCTGACAAGCGAACACGGTCACCTGTATCTACACCTGCTGGAATTTTAACTGACAGTGTTTTATATCTTTCAACACGGCCATGACCATGACATTTGTTGCATGGATCTTTGATAACTTTACCGCGACCATGACACGTTGGACAAGGCTGTTGTACAGAGAAAAAGCCTTGGCGCATATGGACTTGGCCCATACCGTGACAGGTTGAGCACGTATCCGCACTAGTTCCTGGTTTCGCACCATTACCATGACAAACGTCACAGGTTTCCAAGGTTGGAATACGGATTTCTTTGGTCACTCCACGGACAGCCTCTTCGAGAGTCAGTTCCATGTTGTACTGTAGGTCAGAACCACGGCTTGGGCGCTGCTGTCTGCGGCCGCCTCCAAAAATATCACCGAAGACGTCACCAAAGATATCACTAAAGTCTGCGCCACCACCGAAGCCACCGCCTCCGCCCATTCCACCTTGCTCAAACGCAGCATGACCATACTGGTCATAAGCCGCACGTTTTTGCTCGTCAGAAAGAACTTCGTAAGCTTCTTTGATCTCTTTAAATTTATCTTCTGAACCTTTATCACCCTGATTACGGTCAGGGTGATGCTTCATCGCTAAGCGCTTATAAGCACGCTTAATATCTTTATCCGATGCATTTCTTTCGAGGCCTAATACCTCATAAAAATCTCTTTTTGCCATTTAATTTTGCCCTTAACATGCGGAACGGGCGTAGAGTTGCCTCGACGCCCGTATCCGGTATCAGTAACCATTAACTATCATTTGCTATAGTTACTGCGCCCGCTAAGGGCATTATTTTTTGTCTTTGTCGTTAACTTCTTCGAATTCAGCATCAACAACATCATCATCTTTTTTCGCTTCTGCGCCAGCGCCAGCTGCACCGCCCGCTTGAGCTTGTTGCTGTGCGATTTCCAGAAGTTTTGCAGATGCCGTGACTAAAGCTTGGATTTTCGCTTCAATATCCGCTTTGTCTTCACCTTTTGCTGCTGCTTCTAATTCAGAAGTTGCTTTTTCGATATTCGCTTTATCTTCAGCTGGTAATTTATCACCGGCTTCTTCGATTTGTTTACGAGTACCGTGAACTAATTGGTCAGCTTGGTTACGAACCTGAACTAGCTCTTCAAATTTACGGTCAGCTTCAGCGTTTGCTTCTGCGTCACGTACCATTTTTTCGATTTCCTCATCATTCAGACCTGAAGAAGCCTTAATGGTGATGTTTTGCTCACGTCCACTATTTTTATCTTTAGCAGAAACATGCAAGATACCATCCGCATCGATATCAAAAGTCACTTCGATTTGTGGCATACCACGTGGTGCAGGTTGAATACCATCTAAGTTAAACTGCCCCAGTGATTTGTTGTCACTTGCGCGTTTACGCTCACCTTGCAGAACATGGATAGTTACCGCTGCTTGGTTATCTTCAGCTGTTGAGAACACTTGGCTATGTTTAGTTGGGATAGTGGTATTCTTCGCAATTAACGAAGTCATCACGCCACCCATGGTTTCGATACCTAAAGACAGAGGAGTTACGTCAAGTAACAGAACGTCTTTAACATCACCCGCTAAAACACCACCTTGAACTGCCGCACCCATTGCAACTGCTTCATCTGGGTTAACGTCTTTACGTGGTTCTTTACCAAAGAAATCAGCAACAACTTTTTGAACCATTGGCATACGTGTTTGACCACCAACTAAGATAACATCGTTGATTTCGCTCACGCTTAAGCCTGCGTCTTGCAGAGCAACTTTAACTGGCTCCATAGAACGCTTAACTAAATCTTCTACCAGTGACTCTAATTTCGCACGAGTCACTTTAATATTCATGTGTTTAGGACCTGTTGCATCTGCTGTAATATACGGCAGGTTAACATCTGTTTGTTGTGCAGAAGACAGCTCAATTTTCGCTTTTTCTGCAGCTTCTTTCAGACGTTGCATTGCTAACGGGTCGTTACGCAGGTCAACACCTTGTTCTTTCTTAAATTCTTCAACTAAGTAGTTGATTAAACGTGTATCAAAGTCTTCACCACCTAAGTGTGTGTCACCATTGGTAGCCAGAACTTCATACGTTTTTTCGCCATCAACTTCATCGATTTCGATGATTGATAAGTCGAATGTACCACCACCTAAGTCATAAACCGCGATAGTACGGTTACCAACTTCTCTGTCTAAGCCATATGCTAATGCAGCTGCTGTTGGTTCGTTAATGATACGTTTTACTTCTAAACCAGCAATACGGCCAGCATCTTTAGTCGCTTGACGCTGAGCATCGTTAAAGTAAGCAGGTACAGTAATAACTGCTTCTGTTACTGGCTCACCTAAATAGTCTTCTGCTGTTTTCTTCATTTTTTTCAGAACTTCAGCTGAAACTTGTGGTGGAGCCATTTTTTGGCCTTTCACATCTAACCAAGCATCGCCGTTATCAGCCGCAATGATTTTATATGGCATGATAGAAACGTCGCGCTGAACTTCTTCGTCTTGGAAACGACGACCAATCAAACGTTTAATTGCAAATAAAGTATTTTCTGGGTTAGTCACTGCCTGACGTTTCGCTGGCTGACCAACTAAAATTTCACCATCTTGAGTGTACGCAATGATGGAAGGAGTAGTTCTATCACCTTCGCTGTTCTCCAGAACACGAGCTGTAGTACCATCCATAATTGCAACGCATGAGTTAGTTGTACCCAAGTCGATACCAATAATTTTACCCATCTAAAACGCCTCCAAAGGAATTCTTTTCACTATGATTTCGATATCAATCTATATGAGGCTCAATATTTCATTTTCAAGGGAGTTTTCACTCTGAGCCTAAATTATTTTTCAATACGCAATAATTTGGATTGATATCAGTTGATGCTTTTAAGATGGGGTCACAAATTCATTCATCAAGGGGGAGAATCAAAAAAATTTGCATTTATTGCAAAAAAACCTGTCTTGTGATCATGGTTTAAACAATTAAAACTGCGTATGATGCGCCGCCGCTGTCACTTTGGCAAAACCTTTTTGTTTTTTATCTATTTGAATTTTTTATATTTTACCAGAGGTTATATGCAGTCTAGCTCTCTTGCAAATCCAGGCCCACTTGGTTTACTAGGCTTTGGTATGACAACCATCCTGCTGAATATTCATAATGCAGGTTTTTTCCCTCTTTCATCCGTTATTTTAAGTATGGGCATTTTTTATGGTGGTATTGCTCAATTTATTGCAGGTCTGATTGAATACAAAAAAGGCAATACATTCGGTGCAACTGCATTTACCTCTTACGGTATGTTTTGGATTGCATTAGTGGGTTTATTATTTTTACCATCAATGGGATTAGCCGAAGCAACTTCACCTGAATTTTTAGGTGTTTTCCTCGCTATTTGGGGAATTTTTACCTTTTTCATGTTTTTAGGAACGTTCAAAGCTAATTTTGTTTTGCAATTTGTCTTCGGTAGCTTAACTATATTATTCGCTTTATTAGCAATCGGTAATATTACAGGAAATGCAGTATTACTAAAATTTGCAGGTTTTGAAGGAATTATCTGTGGTGCTAGCGCATTTTATTTAGCAGTTGCAGAAATATTAAATGAGCAATATGGCAAAACAGTATTACCGATTGGCCAGCGTGGTTAAATTTAACTAACGTATGTGATTTTATGCATTAAATATTATTAATCAGGTGAGTTAAGTCTCACCTGATTACATTAAAAGACTACTCAGGGCGAATAGCCGATTTAGGCCTGAACGCTTTCACAATTGTAGGGTCTGTTTCTACATAAGGGCCATCAAGTAATTGAATGCAATAAGGAACACTGGCAAAAATACCAGAAACTACCACATTCCCTTCTTTGTCTTTTAAACCTTCCAGAGTTTCCGCAATCGCTTTAGGCTGTCCAGGTAAATTTAAAATCAGAGCTTGGTTGCGTATTACCCCCACTTGACGTGATAGTATCGCAGTAGGGACGAATTTCAGGCTAATTTGGCGCATTTGCTCACCAAAACCCGGCATCTCGCGGTCAGCAATCGCAAGGGTTGCATCAGGCGTGACATCGCGACGAGCGGGCCCTGTGCCACCAGTAGTGAGGACTAAATGGCAAGCAAATTCATCCACCAGCTCACATAATGTTTGCTCTATCATGATTTGCTCATCAGGGATCAGGCGAGTTTCGATACGAAAAGGGGTTGTCAGCGTTTTTGCTAACCACTCTTCTAGTGCTGGAATACCTTTGTCTTCATAAATACCACTCGAAGCACGATCAGAAACAGAAACCAGACCTATGCGCAATTCATTCATACAAACCTCAAAAAATTGATCAATTCAGAAACTGTCTACTAATGGATAAACAGGAGCATTATCATAGCATGATGCGCTTTTGCATACAGCGACCTCAATTTTATATCTTGAAATTGAGAACTAACTCAATGAAAAATAGGTATAAAAAAACCCAACCAACTGGCTGGGTTTTAAGAAAAAACGAAATAAATTACAGTAAATCTGCAATCATTTTTTCCAGTTTTTCTTGGTCTACTGCAAACTTACGGATACCGTCAGACAGTTTATCAACCGCCATTGGATCTTGGTTGTGCTGCCAGTAGAACTCAGCTTCAGTTAACTTAGCGCCTGGCTCTTGAGTTTTACCTGTATCAGTCAGTTTACGGACTAATTCACCTTGTGACTCAGACAGTTCTTTCAATAAGCCAGGGGAGATAGTTAAGCGGTCACAACCTGCTAACTCAATGATTTCACCCACGTTACGGAAGCTTGCGCCCATAACCACAGTTTTATAACCGTGAGCTTTGTAGTAATTGTAGATTTCAGTAACAGAAACTACACCTGGATCTTCATGTGGTGCGAATTCTTTTTTATCTGTATTCGCTTTGTACCAGTCAAGGATACGGCCCACAAATGGAGAAATCAGGTATACACCTGCTTCCGCACAAGCGCGTGCTTGAGCAAAAGAGAATAATAAGGTCAGGTTACAGTTAATGCCTTCTTTTTCCAGTTTCTCTGCAGCACGGATACCCTGCCAAGTCGAAGCTAGTTTAATCAGAATACGGTCATTACTGATGCCTGCATCGTTATACATTTTAATTAAGTGACGCGCTTTAGTAATACAAGCTTCTTCATCATAAGAAAGGCGCGCATCAACTTCAGTAGAAATACGACCCGGAACTAATTTCAGAATTTCCAGACCGATATTAACAGCCAGTTTGTCACAAGCATCAACAATTTGTTGCTCACGATTACTGCTTTGCTTACGTGCCCATTCTACCGCTTCATCAATTAATTTACGGTACTCAGGAATTTGTGCAGCATTTAAGATCAGCGAGGGATTTGTGGTCGCGTCTTGTGGTTTGTAAAGCTTCATCGCTTCGATGTCGCCAGTATCAGCAACAACAGTTGTCAGACTACGTAATGAGGTTAGTTTATCGGTCATTTCTTTAATCTCGTTGTTATACCCGTCATATTCCAAGTTGTAGCGGTGGTTAGCTACCTACAATTCTTGCGACTCTTGTGGTGTAGGCTAACAAACTGCAACTTGAATTACTTTGCGTATTATAAAGGAATTGTGGCTATCGCCGCACCGTCTACAGATAATATCATGCATCCATATTGCTGCAAGCAAGTAAATCTAGTCAAAAGCAACTATTTGATTGGCAATCGATTTCGCTAGCCAATTAGAAACTGAATCCTTTTAGCTAGTTATATTGTGCTATCATTGTAATTAAAGAATAATATTGGTTTGGCTTATCGTATCAATTAGCCAATTAGGAAGAATTTTTGCTAAAGTAAGCAGTATCATTCTTTATAAAGGGTCAAGTCATGCTTATTACAATTTCACCTGCAAAAACATTAGACTACGAAAGCCCACTTGCGACACAGCAGTTTACTCAGCCTGAATTACTTACTGAGTCACAAAAATTAATTAATGTCTGTCGTAAATTAACCCCTGCAGATATTGCCAGTTTAATGAAAATTAGCGACAAGCTTGCGGGGCTCAATGCTGCCCGTTTTGCAGAATGGCATGCGGACTTTACCCCAGAAAATGCACGCCAAGCGATCCTTGCCTTCAAAGGGGATGTGTATACGGGTATGCAAGCAGAAACCTTTTCTCAAGACGATTTTGCGTTTGCTCAATCTCATTTACGCATATTATCAGGTCTTTACGGTATCTTAAGACCGCTAGATTTAATGCAACCTTATCGCTTAGAAATGGGAATTCGATTAAAAAATACCCGTGGAAAAGATTTATATGAGTTTTGGGGAGACATCATTACCAAGCAATTAAATCACGCATTAGCGGAGCAAAAAGATCAAATATTAGTCAACCTTGCCTCAGATGAATATTTTAAATCGGTGAATACAAAGAAATTGGACGGGCAAATTATCAAGCCTATTTTCCTTGATGAAAAAAATGGTAAATATAAAGTTATCAGTTTTTATGCAAAAAAAGCGCGGGGTTTAATGAGCCGCTTTATCATCCAAAATAAATTAACGAAAACAGACCAACTAGCTGATTTTAATTTAGAAGGCTATCAATTTGATGAAAGCCAATCTAAAGGTAACGAGCTGGTATTTACCCGCTCAGAGCAAGCCTAATATACAAAACGTGGGGATTGGTACGCAGCCGATACCCACGAATGCCAAAATACTTCACTCTTTTTTCGGGCTCTATCACAATTTACTCATAAACCTTCTAGTCAAGAACAAATTAGCATTGATTCCTCAGCCTACTTTTTAGCTTTATGACAGTATAAATTGAGTTTTACCCACTATTTTGGAGGTGAAGTATGCCTTATGTTGCATCATCAAAGCGCTATACTGAAATGGAATATCGTTTATGTGGCCGTAGCGGATTACGCTTGCCACTGATTTCATTAGGGTTATGGCACAACTTTGGCGATAACAAACCCTTTGATAATTGCCAAGCCATGCTTCGCCATGCTTTTGACCTTGGGATCACCCATTTTGATCTTGCTAATAATTATGGGCCACCACCAGGCTCTGCCGAAAGTACATTTGGCAAAATTATGCAGCGGGATTTTCTGCCTTATCGCGATGAAATGGTTATTTCATCAAAAGCGGGTTTCACTATGTGGGACGGCCCTTATGGTGACTGGGGAAGTAAAAAATACTTAGTTGCAAGCCTAAACCAAAGTTTGAAGCGAATGGGATTAGATTATGTAGATATATTTTATCATCATCGACCTGATCCCAATACCCCACTAGAAGAAACCATGGGAGCGCTAGATCTCATTGTTCGCCAAGGAAAAGCCCTGTATGTGGGGATTTCTAATTACCCAACCAATTTAGCCAAAGAAGCCATTAATATTCTCAATGAATTAGGAACCCCTTGCCTGATTCACCAACCTAGATATTCCATGCTAGAACGTACTCCCGAAGAAGATTTACTCGATTTACTGGAAGAAGAAGGCGTTGGCTCTATCGCATACTCTCCATTGGCTGGTGGGATATTAACCGATCGCTACCTTAATGGCATCCCTGCTGATTCACGTGCTGCAGGTAATCCTTCTTTGCCCCCAGAAAGACTCACGTCAAACATTTTATCAAAGGTTAAACAACTGAATGAACTGGCAACAAAAAGAGGACAAAAGCTAAACCAAATGGCATTAGCATGGCTACTGAGACACGACAGGATCACTTCCGTTCTCATTGGCGCAAGCCGTATCAGCCAAATTGATGATGCAATGGGGATACTAAAAAATCGTAATTTTACGCAAGAAGAGCTCAAAGCCATCGAATTAATATTAGAAGGCGAATAAAACACACAAGTTGCAGGATATCCTGCAACTTAATAAATTTTATCTCAATTAACGATATTCCCCATTTGCTTTAAACTGCACCACAGAATAAGGCTGAGTACGGCCATCTGGCTGCTCCATCCCTAGGCTACCAATTGGCATACCCGGAACAGAAATCCCTACCACATCCGCTGGTAAGGCATCAATCGCATCAAGACTGCTGACAGGAACATGGCCAACAATCACTTTACCTTTGTATTTAGCGATATGACAGCTGCGTAAGTTATAAGGCACATTCAGCTCATCATTCAGTTTGTTCAACTCATCATAACTGATTTCATTGACCACAACGTCATACCCTGCTTTTTTAACTCCTTCTCCCCATAATTGGCAGCAACCACAGTTTGCATCTTTATACAATTGCACGCTCTGGTTTTGAGAAAATGCAGAAAATGACAGTAAAAACATTCCACCTAAAATTATCTTCTTCATTGCTATTTACCTTATCAATAATAATGACTAGTACTTAAAAAGTGTCTATTTTTTATGGCGTAACTGACAGATTAATTTATAAGCCGCAGGAATGATAAATAGGGATAATAACGGTGCAGTTATCATTCCACCAATCATCGGTGCAGCAATACGGCTCATCACTTCTGAACCGACTCCTGTTCCAAGTAATATTGGCAATAAACCGGCTAAAATTACGGCAACTGTCATGGCTTTAGGGCGAACACGTAAAACTGCGCCTTCATATAATGCACGGTCTAAATCTTGGTTTGATAGCTTGCTTATTCCTTGCTGTTTTTCTTTATCTTCGATTGCATGGCGTAAATAAATCAACATAACTACGCCAAATTCAGCCGCGACACCTGCCAATGCAATAAATCCAGTTCCTGTTGCAACTGATAAATTAAAGTTCATCCAATAAAGGAACCAAATCGCGCCCACCAAAGCAAAAGGTAAACTTAATAAAATAAGTAAAGCTTCACTAAATCGTCTAAAGGCTAAATAAAGCAGTACAAAAATAATCATGATGGTCGCGGGAACCATTAACATTAATTTTTGGTTAGCCCTTTCGAGTAATTCAAATTGCCCCGTAAAGGAATAGCTAAGACCCGGCCTCATTTGAATATTATCTTTTATTGCTGTATCAATATCTTTAATAACAGAAACCATATCACGATCACGTGCATCAATATAAATCCAACTAGTCGGTCTGGCGTTCTCTGTTTTCAACATGGGAGCGCCCATATTCACGGAGACATCTGCAACATCACTAAGTACTATTTGCTGTTTGCTTGGCGTTAAAATTGGTAATAACTTCATCGCAGCTACACTATTTCGGTAATCTTGAGGATATCTTATGCTAATTGGGTAACGCTCAATCCCTTCAACTGTTTCCCCAATCATTTCCCCACCAGTGGCCATTGAAATATACACTTGTACGTCGCTGACACTCATACCAAAACGAGCCGCTTTTTCTCTATCAATTTTGACATCAATATAGCGTCCGCCTACCAACCTCTCAGCCAAAACTGAAACCACCCCCGGTACCGATTTTGTGACTTTTTCAATTTCTTGGGCTAATGCATCGATTTCTTCAAGATCCCTGCCTGATACTTTAATACCTATAGGGCTTTTGACTCCCGTAGATAACATATCAATACGGTTACGAATAGGTGGAACCCATAAGTTTGCAACCCCAGGTAAACGTACAGTTTCATCGAGCTCATCAATAATTTTTTCGAGTGTCATTCCTTCTCGCCACTGTGCTTGCGGCTTCAAACGTATCGTTGTTTCAATCATTTCCATCGGGGCTGAATCCGTTGCTGTTTCAGCTTTACCAACTTTTCCAAATACCGTATCCACCTCTGGAATAGTTTTGATTAACTTATCCGTATTTTGTAGTAAAAATGCCGCTTGTGCAGGCGAAACACCCGGTAATGTTGAAGGCATATAAAGTAAGTCACCTTCATTAATTGCAGGAAGAAATTCACCACCTAAATTTTTTAATGGCCATATCACCGTAAATAAAGATAAGAAACCAATTAATAAGGTGGTTTTCGGCCACGCTAATACCTTAATTAAAATAGGGCTATAGAGTGAGATCAACCAACGATTCAGTGGGTTTTTATTTTCATTTGGAATATTACCGCGGATCCAATATCCCATTAGAATTGGAATAACAATCAGCGCTAAAGCCGCAGCACCCGCCATGGCATAGGTTTTTGTGAATGCAAGTGGACCAAATAAACGGCCTTCTTGCCCTTCCAACGTAAAGATAGGAATAAAAGACAATGTGATAATTAATAAACTGATAAATAATGCAGGCCCAACTTCAACAGCGGAATCCGTAATAACTTTCCAACGCTGGGCATTATCAATGACTTTATCTTCATTTTCATGTTGCCATTTTTCTAATTTTTTATGTGCATTTTCGATCATAACAATGGCGGCATCCACCATGGCTCCGATCGCAATTGCAATGCCCCCTAACGACATAATATTTGCATTTATTCCTTGGTAGCGCATGACGATAAAGGCAATAAATAATCCAAGGGGCAAAGAAATAATTGCCACGAGAGCAGAACGGAAATGCCATAAAAAAACGGCACACACTAATGCGACAACAATAAATTCTTCTAGTAACTTATAACTTAAATTATCAATCGCGTTATCAATAAGAATGCTTCTATCATAAGTCGTGATAATTTCGATGCCTTCCGGCAAGCTAGCACTTAAATCTTCAAGTTTCTGTTTTACATCCTGAATCACATTACGTGCATTTTCACCAGAGCGAAGCAGAATAATTCCCCCAACGACCTCTCCTTCTCCATTTAGCTCAGCAACCCCACGACGCATTTCGGGGCCTTCCTGTATTCGAGCAACATCTTGTAGGTAAATAGGTACACCATTTTCTGGCGTTTTTAGGTAGATTTTATTGAAGTCATCAATAGATTGAAGATAACCACTTGCTCTAACCATATATTCAGCTTCAGCAATTTCAATCGATGAACCACCAGCTTCTTGGTTAGCCATTTCAACGGCCTGTTTTATTTCAGGTAATGTCACTGAAAATTGGCTGAGCTTGAGTGGGTCAACTAAGATTTGGTAAGATTTAACCACACCGCCAACGGTTGCCACTTCTGAAACATTAGGCAAAGCCTTCAATTCATATTTCAAAAACCAATCTTGTAATGAACGTAGTTCTGCTAGATTATGTTTTCCAGTTTTATCCACTAAAGCATATTCAAAAATCCAACCAACACCTGTCGCATCAGGGCCAATGGAGGCTACTGCACCTTTGGGTAATTGGTTTTGGACTTGATTTAAATATTCTAAAACTCGTGAACGAGCCCAGTATAAATCTGTATTATCTTCAAAAATAACATAAACATATGAGTCACCAAATGCAGAAAACCCCCGCACCGTTTTTGCTCCCGGCACAGATAGCATCGTCGTCGTTATCGGGTAGGTAACTTGGTTTTCGACCAGTTGCGGCGCTTGCCCTGGATAAGTGGTTTTGATGATCACTTGTACATCAGATAAGTCAGGTAATGCATCAACTGGTGTACTGCGAATGCTCCAAATACCCGCAATGACTAAAAACACGACTCCCATTAACACTAGAAATCGGTTAGCAACCGAGCGTCTTATAATCCATTCCAACATACTCTACTCCTGAGATTTATGTGATGAATGATTAGATGACGCTGATACTTCAGGAAGCGCTTCCATCTTGGCTAATGCACCAGCAATATTCGCTTCAGAATCAATCAGGAAAATACCCTGAGTCACTATATGCTCACCCACTTGTAAGCCTTCAGATATTGCTGTCATTTGTTGAGATTCACTCAGCACTCGTACTCTTTTGGGAATAAATTCACCATTCTCACCAACAGCAATAACATGCTGTTCTTTCCCAGAGTCCACAATGGCTTGTGAAGGGATCAATAAACTTTCATTACCTTCTGCAACTAAATTTAAATATGCTGTCATACCTGGTTTTAATAAATGGTTAGGATCAGCAATTTCTGTACGAATATTAATTGTACGACTTGCTTGATCTGCACTGGGTAATATCAACCAGTTTTTTACAGTAAATAACTGCGAAGGATAGGCAGGAATAGAAACTGTAAATTGTGTTTGTTGATTAAGTAATTCAGCAACTGACTGAGGAACAGATGCATTAATCCATAATGGATCTGTTCCTTGTATTTGTGCGATAACGACTTCTTTGGATACATTCATCCCTAAACGTAGATTAAGTGCAGTAATTACCCCAGAAATAGGAGCTTGAATAGTAAAACGTGTTTGCACTTTTCCTGTTTTAATAAACTGAGAAAGCGCGCCTTCTGGCATGCCATTTAAACGTAAACGCTCAATGACACTATTAAGATCTTGTTGGCTCGCATTCATTTGCTTAAGCGCAAGATATTCGCTTTGTGCTTCAACCCATGCAGGGATCGTTAGCTCAGCAATAGGAACACCTTTTTGGATCCTCTCACCTACTGTGAATGGATAAACTTTTTCAACAAAACCATTTTCGCGTGCTTGTACAATAGCAAATTGATGGTCATTAAACGCAATTTCGGCTGGAAATGTTAAGTCATAGTTTAATTTCCCCCACTTCACATCCACCGTTTTAAGCCCTAAATTTTGTGTCTGTGTTGGGTTAATTGTTACCCCTTTGCTATTCGCTGAAGCCAAGTTTTCATCCGCATATTTAGGAACAAGATCCATGTCCATAAAAGGGGATTTCCCTGGTTGATCAAACTTGGTATTGGGATACATGGGATCATACCAATACAATACGGTGCGTTCTTGTTTTTCAACTGATTGGCTATTATTTTCTATAACGAAAAAATAACGGTAAAATAAAATTGAAATAACGCTCGATAAAATAATTACCAATAGCAATTTGGTCAGGTTAACTAATGACATAACATCTCTCTACCTATTTAGTTTATTTTTTCGACGGATTTCAACATTGAAAGATTACCTTGTTGTACAAATGAAAATTTCAATTCATCATTTTCTTGTAAACCGTTGATCATATTTTCATCTTCATATGTAAAACGCATCGTCATTGGTGGCCAACCAATGCTTTCTATTTCTTTATGATTTATCGTTAATTTTTTATTATCTTTGTCAATCGAGATTAGCTTTCCTTCAGTGTTAATTGTTGGTTCCGCCGCTTTTTCTGGATAAATAGAGTGATTATGTTCAGCTGCATTTGCATAGCTGGTTGCTGTTAATATCGCCATTGAAATTACAAAAAATACCGTATTTAGTTTTTTCATTTTTACCCTCATGATTTGATTAATCCGCCACCTAATGCAGAGAATAAATTTATTTCATTCTTCTGCTGTTCTATTTTCAACATCAATAAGTTTTGCTGTTCTGTAAATAAGCTACGCTGCGCTTCGAGAACATCGAGATAACTTAAACCACCATATCGATAACTTGCTTGTTTCTGTGTTAAGACGTTTTGCAGCGTGTTGACATATTGCTCTTGGGAGATAAGTTGTTTTTCTAAACTCAATTTGATCACTAAGGCATCTTTCACTTCTCGAAACGCTACTTGAATACTTTTTTCGTAATTAGCAATCGCTTTATTTTTTCTAATATTTGCCAACTCTAAATTTCGACTATTAGTCCCCCCAGTAAAGATAGGTAACGTAATTTTAGGAATAAAATTCCAAATACCATTTGAAGAGTCAAATAACCCCGTTAAAGAATCATTACTGTTTGCAACTCCCGTATTAAAGGAAATAGAAGGAAAGAAAGCCGCTCTCGCTACACCGATGTTGGCATTCTCAGAAATAATGTTTTGCTCCGCAGCCATAATATCCGGGCGCTTTAGCAATATTTCAGAAGGAATATCTGGAGGTGTCGTAATTAAAGGATAGTTTGGCTCGTAGCGTCCTAGATCTAAGTTTATTTTTGTTGCATAGTCATTTGTCAAAAAATTCAGTAAATTTTCATTTTTTGCAATTTCACTTTCAATTTTTTCGATATTAATAGAAATAGACTGTACTTGCCCTTTAGCTTGTTCTAGGTCTGATAGTGCGGCTTTTCCTGCCGCCACTTTTTGCATTACAATCGATTGACTATTGAGATAACTTTGTTTCGTCTCTTGTGCAATTAATAATAGCTTTTGGTTATACACCACATCTAAGTACGCTTCTGCTACCGTTTTAATCGTGATAATTTGTGTCGCACGGCTCATCTCTTGAGAAGCAATAAACTTTGCTTTGTCTGCATCAGATAAATTTTTGATACGCCCAAAAAAATCCAGCTCATAGCTGATATCAATGCCTACGCTGTATTTCTTATTAAAGGATGACCCGCTCTCTAACGACTGACTATAATCACCACTCATCGATGAATTAACTTGAGGATATTTTTCTGCCCCCGCGAGCCCAAAACGTACACGAGCTTCCTCTACATCTAACGCAGCAAGGTATAAATCGCTGTTTTTCTCTAGTGCAATTTCTATCACGTTTTTCATTTGAGGGTCTTGAATAAATTGTTCCCAACTAGGGAACAATAATTCAGTTTGAGCCTGCTTTGCTGCATCAGAAACATGACTATTGAATTGATGAGGTAAATTAAGGTTAGGGCGTTGATATTCAGGAGCGAGCGAAACACAGCCCGTCAAAGTTAAGGCATAAGCTATTATTAATATTTTTGGGGAATACATGGTATAGCCATGCCTCTAGTAATTAAAATTGGAGCTATAGTAAAAAAGACCTCCTGTTAGATTGATGACATGAAAATGACAAATTTGTCATTTTACATTTCGTTGCTGTAGTGCTTAGAATGGCTGCATTATTTACCTGGCTGATAGGTCTGAGATGAAATTACTTATTGTTGAAGATGAACATAAAACGAGAGAATACTTGTCTAAAGGCTTAAGTGAGTCCGGGTTTATTGTTGATGCAATCGAAAATGGTATTACTGGCCTGCATATGGCCACAACTGAAGACTATGATTTAATTATTCTTGATGTGATGTTACCTGATATTAACGGCTGGGAAATTGCAAAGAACTTACGCAATTCAGGAAAAAATACACCAATACTGATGCTCACTGCATTAGGTAATGTTGAGCATCGAGTCAAAGGACTAGAGTTAGGTGCTGATGATTATCTCGTTAAACCATTTGATTTTTCGGAGTTACTCGCTCGAGTAAGAACTTTATTACGCAGAGGCAACAGCAGCATCCAAAAAACACAGTTTACCATTGCTAACTTGCATGTTGACCTGATTAAGCGACGCGTTACCCGTGAAAATGATAAAATTATACTCACCAGTAAAGAGTTTTCTTTATTGGAATTTTTTATTCTTCATCAAGGTGAAGTGCTTTCTCGTTCTCTTATCGCTTCAAAAGTGTGGGATATGAATTTTGATAGTGATACCAATGTGATTGATGTGGCAGTGAAAAGATTAAGAGCTAAGATAGATCAAGGCTATGAACCTAAATTGATCCATACCATTAGGGGAATGGGCTATTTACTTGAGATCCCTGAAAATGATTAAATTTTTTCGATCTCCTGTCTCTATTTCAATTCGTCTTATTGTTTTGATCAGTATTACTCTCTCCCTCTCCTTGTTACTATTTAGCTCGATCATGATCAATTCGGTTATGTTGCATTTTAAACAGCAAGATGAATACACACTTAACCAGTTGAACCTAACGATCCGTAGCTTGTTAAATAACAATACAGACTCACAAAGTGAACAATATGCACGTATTAAAACCATTATTAATGAGCACCAAGACATTACTATTTATCTCATTGAAAAAAAAGGAAATGAATTAATATCTCCCAATGCAACAGATAAGCTCATTACGTACTTAAAAAATTATGATCCTCATAAAAATAACCAAGAAGAGCTTAAAAATTATCGCCTATCTGAAATTATTATTCAGGTAGATTCCCCTTCAGAGTCTAAACAATATCGGTTGGTTAC
The DNA here is from genome assembly GCF_033681625.1 of Providencia sp. PROV109. NCBI lineage: Bacteria > Pseudomonadati > Pseudomonadota > Gammaproteobacteria > Enterobacterales > Morganellaceae > Providencia > Providencia sp. PROV109. The sequence continues at coordinate 745,163 of NZ_CP096320.1, read as the reverse complement.
TGCATTATCATTAAATTTTCATCATGATTATCTGAGTTCATTAATAAATAATTTAATTGTCAGCGCTATTATATTGTGCTTATTTACTATTCTTGTCGTTTATTTCCTTGTAATTAAAGGATTAAAACCCCTTAAAGATGTGAGCGATGAAATCAAAAATGTCACTTCCGAAAACTTAAGTGTGCGTTTAGACCCTGATTCTGTACCTAATGAATTAAAACAATTAACAAAATCATTTAATCAGATGTTAGTCAAAATTGAAGATGTTTTCGTAAGACAAACGAATTTCTCAGCAGATATAGCTCATGAAATGCGTACACCTATCACTAATTTAATGACTGAAACCCAAATATCTTTGAGTAAAAATCGCAGTAAAGAAGAACTCGTTGAAGTGTTATATTCTAATTTAGAAGAATATAACCGTCTATCACGAATGATCTCTGATATGCTTTTTCTTGCTCAAGCAGATGATAATAGGCTTATCCCTGAGAAAAAAGTTATTAATATTAAAACTGAAATAGAGCTCATATTTGATTATTTTGAATATCTCGCGGAAGAGAATGAAATAAAGCTTAAGCTAATTGGTGATACAGACCCTATTATGGCCGATAAAGATATGTTAAGAAGAGCAATTACTAACTTAATATCAAATGCTATCCGCTATACCCCAAAGGGGGATTCTGTCAGTATTAATATTTCGAATGTAAAAAATGGTATTGAATTAATTATCAGCAATCCCGGCATGAAAATACCAGAAGAACATTTAGCAAAACTCTTTGACAGATTTTATCGAGTAGATAAATCAAGACAAAGAAAAAATGAAGGGAGCGGAATTGGGTTGGCTATCGTCAAATCAATCATATTAGCGCATAAGGGAAGAATCACTGTAACATCAGATGATTTTTCAACACGTTTTACTGTATTTTTACCTAAGGAACCAAATTAAATATCTACCATAAATGGCAATTTTGTCATCTTGTTGTCAGTATTCAGACAGAAATAAAGCCTTATTATAGTTACAAGATAAATTATCTAACTTAATAAGGATTTGTAATGAAAAAAATTATTTTTGCTTTAACACTTGTAACTGTAACAACACATGTAGCAACCGCTCAAACAGAAAAAGAAATACATTATAATGCAGCGAATGCATTAAATTTCACTGAGAATAATACATCGTATTCTAATCAAAAATCGATTAATAACCACTTGAGTAAGGCGGGTATTTCAGTCAACGATAATATCAACTCAACCCAATCATTTCTTCAATTAGATAGACATACTCAAGCTGCTACCGCATTGAATTTTACTCAAAATAGTACCTCCCCAGCAATGCAGAATATGATCAGTAGCCACCAAAACCAATCACCTAACTATAAAAAATCGATGGTAAAAGTTGCAAAACCATTTTCCGATATGAATGAAAATGAAAAAGCCGTCACCATGTTAAACTTTCATAAAAATAGTTCATCTGCTTCTATACAAAGTAAAATAATAGGACATTCAAAAAATAATTAATTATAACTTTAAAACCATATTATTAAATAAATATTAATATGGTTTTAAATTAAAAAAATAAAATTTAGATATAGACACAACGAATAGATTTTATTTGACCAATTTCATTTTTTATTACTAAATTGATTGAATATTTATTGAACATCAAGAAAAATAAGTTATTATTTCTAAGCAGTTCATTTCAATACTAACTTTAAAAGGTGATTATATGTTTAAAAAATCAATCATATTTGCATTTTTATTATTTCCAACTCTCTCTTTCGCTACTCCTATTCTTCCTTTCCCACCAGAGCCACCTATCCTAGATATAGACGTAAACGTAGCCTATAACGGGGATGATGATGATGTTTGGTTTAACGTAAAAGGAGATGATGATGATGTTTGGCTGAACATCAAATAAAATTCAGAATACATCAAACAAAGCTTAAGGTAATTCCCTTCATAATATATAGCCTTATATCCTTTTAATATACTACATTAGGAAACATAGGCCTATATGCTGTTAAAATCAATGGTAAAGTGGAATTGTATTTTAATATATTCCACTTTACTATCCTACCCCATAAAACCCTAATCTTATGATAATTAATTTTAAAACAAAACATTACCTGGCAAATTATTAATTAATTATCTCAAATGATTCATTATTAATAAATCATTTAAAATACGCACAAAAAAATAAATAATGTTATTTTATATTAACAGTGAACTAAATTTAATTTCACTCTTAGATGAAAATATTAATTACTTATTCAAAATCATGAATTACAATTTCCTTGCAGTTCACTTCAATTTAAACTTTTAATCGAGGATTTTATATGTATAAAGCATCTATTGTCATAGTATCTTTATTATTCCCAATTCTAGCATCTGCAACTTCTTTCCAAGAAAAACATTCTGACAATACTTCGACTTATTCTACTATTTATGAACAAAACCATGGAGGAAATGGAGGGAATGGCGGTCACGGTGGTAATGGAGGAAATGGTGGTAATGGAGGGAATGGCGGCCATGGTGGTAACGGCGGTAATGGCGGCAACGGTAGATAATATATCTCGTCACTAAATATTTCCCTCCTCACTCGATGAGGGGGGAACAGAGGAATTTATCATGTATAAAAATTACATTTCACTTGGCGTCTTATTAATTAGTTCTATTTCATTTTCAGCATACTCTCACTCCTTATTTAATACCCCATCTAATTGTTTATTAAAAAATGAACTCAATATAAATGAAATTAATAATAAAGTATGTTCGATACTCCATGGCCAATATTACTATTCTAAAATGTTTAGCTTTGTAAGTTATGGACAAAACGGAAATTCGGGTCAAGCTGGAAATGATGGTCAAGGTGGCCATGGTGGTAACGGTGGTCATGGTGGACACGGTGGTGATGGCCAAAATGGAGGGAATGGCGGAACAGGATCAAATAACGGTAATGGTAGCAATGGCGGAAACGCAGAAAAAGGCAGTAATGGCAATGGAGGAAATGGCGGTAATGGCAGTGTAACTGGAGGTGATGGCGGAAATGGCGGTGATGGAGATGGTGGTGGTAGTGGTGGGAACGGCGGGAATGGAACTGTAAATGGCAATGGGGGAAATGGAGGACACGGGGGAACTAATGGCGGTAACGGAGGTAATGGGGGCAACGGCTCTGGTAGTGGTAATGGTGGCAATGGGGGCAATGGTAGCCAAGGAGGAAAAGGAGGACGCGGTGGACCTGATGGCGGTAGAGATGGGCACGATGGTATTAGCATTAGCTCAATGTGACAAATAAATCCGTTAGAAGTGAATAAGTGATGTGGCAATATGAAACCATATAATTATCTTTATAAAAGATGGTATTACCAATAAAAACGGAAGCTTTCGCTTCCGTTTTTCGTACATTTGCAATTTTTATTGCTTAGGTGCTAATTTCATTAAAAATGCGCGTAATTGTGCAAAGTCAGATGGTAAAAAGTGTGAGAGGAGTGGTAGTTCCGCACGCTCTGCTAACTCTTTCGGTAAAGGTATTGCCTTATTAAGAATTTCTTCAACACTTTCTTTAAACTTAGCTGGGTGTGCCGTGCCTAAAAACAGCCCGTATTCACCTTCTTGCAACTGGTCACGAAGCACACGATAAGCAACCGCAGCATGTGGCTCAGATAAATACCCTTTTTTATCTAATTCACGTACTGTCTCTTTAGTCACGTCGTCACTCACCGCTCCATGGCCTAATTCATCAAGGGACCAACCTTTACGGCGGAATAACTCTTCAATACGAGGCCAGTTGTTTGGCTGGCTAACATCCATGGCGTTCGATAATGTTGCCACAGTTTGCTTTGGTTTCCATTGCCCATCAACAAGGTAACGCGGCACAGTGTCATTTACGTTAGTTGCTGCAATAAAGCGTTTAACCGGTAGGCCCATTGATTTAGCTAATAAACCTGCCGTAAGGTCACCAAAATTACCACTCGGAACCGAGATCACTAATTGATCACGTTTTTCTGCTGGGATCTGCGCGACGGCTTCGAAGTAATAACAAATTTGAGCTAACAAACGACTGATATTGATCGAGTTCGCCGAGTTTAAATACAACGCCTTTTTCAGCTCTTCATCATCAAATGATTGTTTTACTAATGCCTGGCATGCATCGAAGTCATCTTTAATCGCAACCGTATGAATATTTTCACCCAGCGTGCAGAAGAGTTTCTCTTGCAGCGGGCTAATTTTTCCTTCTGGATAGAGAATAACAACTTGCACGTTCTTAAGACGATAGAATGCGTGTGCAACCGCGGCTCCTGTATCCCCAGAAGTGGCAGTCAAAATGGTCACCGGCTGCTCACCAGCTACTTGGCCCAATGCCTGAGCCATAAATCTGCCACCGAAGTCTTTAAATGCGAGTGTTGGCCCATGATATAACTCCAACGTTGCTACATCATCTTCAACCTTAGAAACTGGCGCAGGAAAAGCAAACGCGGTTTTAACACGTGCAGCTAATTCTTCTTGTGGAATTTCATCACCAATAAAGGCACTTAAAATTCGGCTGCTACGTGTGACGAAATCTAATTTTAATAATTCGTCGATTTCAGCCGCTGTAAACTCAGGTAAGTCTTGAGGAAAAAATAAACCTTGTTGCTTACCTAACCCCTGCTTAACCGCTTGTGCAAAACTTACTTGTTCATTGTTATCTTTTAAATTATACAGTTTCATTATTTACCCTATTGTCCTTGCCCCGGCCAGATCCAAACGGCAGATATGCACAAAGCCTTCATCATTCTGAATATAATGTTGTTGCAAGTAGCTCGCCATTTTTTCAGCGATATGTTTCTCATCGCAAATAGCAAACAATGTTGGCCCTGAGCCAGAGATACCACAAGCCAATGCACCGATTTCTTTTGCATTTTGACGTGCTGCCGCAAAACCGGGTAATAATTGTGTACGATAAGGTTCTGCGACAACATCTTGGATCATCGTTGCGGCAAGTAACGGCTGGTTTGTATGGCATGCATGAATAAACCCTGATAAGTATCGGCCATGGTTTACTATATCGTGGCGTGGATAGCTATCAGGCAGGATCGCACGCGCTTCTGCTGTCGATACCTTAATTCCAGGGTAAGCCATAACCCAATACCAATTTTCAAATGCAGGTACAGGCTGAGAAATAATGCCATTTTGTTCGATAATCAGCTGCAAACCACCTAAAAAACACGGTGCGACGTTATCATAGTGCACACTTCCTGAAATACGCCCTTCGAGCTCCCCCATCATGCCAAGCAGTTGAGTATCATCGAATGGTTTCTCTGCAAATTCGTTAAGCGCCATCAGTGCAGCGACAACAGAACAGGCGCTAGAACCGAGCCCTGAACCAATTGGCATATTTTTTTCAAGCGTCATCGCGACATTTAATGGCCTACCAAGGCGCTCACAAAACAACTGCCAGCACTGGTAAACAATATTGTGTTCATTTTTTTTCGGCAGCTTAGCAACGAATTTTCCTTGATTCGTCAGGGAAAAAGTATCCGCAGCTTCAATTGTTACACAATCACCTAATAGTGAACCGTCAGCAGGCGAAACAGCCGCCCCAAGGACATCAAACCCGACGCTCACATTACCAATTGAAGCCGGTGCATAAACTTTAATCACTTATTAAACTCCCAATTTCCATGAAAGGGTACGCAGCATATCCGCAAATACACCAGCAGCAGTAACATCATTACCTGCGCCATAACCTCTTAATACTAAAGGAATTGGTTGGTAATAGCGTGTATAGAAAGCCAGTGCATTTTCACCATTTTTAACCTTGAAGAGTGGGTCATTGCCATCAACAGCCACAATTTTCACTTGGCAGCGCCCTTCTTCAATCAGCCCAACATAGCGTAACACTTTTTCTTCCGCTTCTGCGGCTTTTATACGCTGTGCAAATTGCTCGTCGAGTTGTGGCAAACGTGCCATAAACTCAGAAACAGGGCCACTGCTATCAAAGTCAGAAGGTAAAACAGGTTCAATTTCAATATCTTGCAGTTCTAAATGATAACCCGCTTCACGCGCTAAAATTAATAATTTACGCGCAACATCCATACCTGATAAATCATCACGAGGATCTGGTTCTGTGAAACCTTTTTCTTTCGCAAGTGTTGTGGCTTCTGATAAAGACATACCTTCGTCTAATTTACCAAAAATGAATGATAAAGAGCCTGATAAAATTCCGCTAAAGTGAACCAATTCATCCCCTGCATTCAGTAAGTTTTGTAGGTTTTCAATAACTGGTAACCCTGCACCTACGTTAGTGTCATAGAGGAATTTACGTTTCGAGGTTTCACTTGCCGCACGTAATTGATGGTAGTAATCCATCGATAATGTATTGGCTTTTTTATTCGGTGTAACCACATTAAAGCCGTCTTTCAAGAAATTGACATACTGCTCTGCGATTTCCTGATTTGATGTGCAATCAATAATGACAGGGTTCAAGAAATGGTATTCACGTTCTAAGCGAATTAAACGGCTTAAACTAAATGGCTCTTTCGCTTCCGCTAGCTCCGCTTTCCAGTTATCTAAATCAATCCCTTGCATATCCGTTAACATTGCACGTGAATTTGCAATACCACATACACGCAGATCAATATGCTTTTGTTTTAACCATTGTTGCTGGCGGTGAATTTGTTCAATTAATGCATTACCAACACCACCCACACCGATGATAAAGGCTTCGATAACTTGCTCTGCATTAAATAGCATTTGGTGACATAAGCGTACCGCTGTTGTGGCAGACTCATTGGCAATAACGGCAGAAATAGAACGTTCAGAAGACCCCTGTGCGATAGCGACAATGTTGATGTTACCGCGAGTTAAAGCCGAGAAGAAACGCGCCGAAATGCCCTTCAAAGTGCGCATTCCATCCCCCACAACTGAAATAATCGCTAACTGTTCCATCACATCCAGTGGATCAAGTACGCCATCTTTCAGCTCTAAGTAAAATTCTTCTTCCAGTGCAGCGCGAGCTCTCACTAACTCATTTTGCGGAACACAAAAACTAATACTGTATTCCGATGAAGACTGTGTGATCAGAACGACAGAGATCCCTTTGCGAGACATGACGGAGAAAATGCGAGCAGCCATCCCCACCATCCCCTTCATTCCGGGGCCGGATACGTTGATCATCGCCATGTTATTCAGGTTGGTGATCCCTTTCACTGGCGTGCTCTCATCGGTTTGCCCATCACCAATTAAAGTACCTGGAGCGCTTAAATTAGTGGTGTTTTTTATCAGGCAAGGGATTTGGAATTGAGCAATTGGGGCGATGGTACGAGGGTGAAGGACTTTGGCTCCGAAGTAGGATAACTCCATGGCCTCTTGGTATGACATACCTTTTAACAAACGCGCATCAGGCACCAAACGCGGGTCACAAGTATAGACCCCATCAACATCAGTCCAAATTTCACAACAATCAGCACGTAAGCAGGCCGCTAAAACCGCAGCAGAATAATCAGACCCATTACGGCCTAATACTACTAATTCACCTTTTTCATTACCCGCTGTGAAACCTGCCATTAAAACAAAATGATCTTTCGGTATATTTAAATCGGCAATACGTTTAGTTGACTCATTTATATCAACCGTAGATTCAAGATAATGACCTTTCGCGAGTAAGCTCTCAACTGGGTTAATAACCGTCACATTATGGCCGCGTGCTTTTAGCACTGATTCCATAATGGCGATAGAGAGCTTTTCACCACGGCAGATAATTGATGCGTTAATGCTGTCCGGACATTGCCCGAGAAGAGTAATACCATGCAGTACTTGTTTGATTTGTGCGAATTCTTGTTCTGTCAGTTTTTTTAACCGATCATATTCAAAACCAGGTTGTTTTTCTTTTAATCCTTTTAAAAGGTTAGCAAAAATCATTTCAGCATCATTAACATGCGTGATGACATCTTGTCCTGCAACCGTTTTTTCAATCATAGCAACCAGATGGTTTGTGATTTTTGCTGGTGCAGATAGCACCAAAGCCACTTGTCCATCTGCTAGTTTACTTTCAGCGATGTCAGCAACATTCAGTACTCGTTCGTCATTTGCAACCGAAGTACCGCCAAATTTAAGCACACGCATGGTATTTCTCTCCTGAATTAACACCAAAAAAAAGCCCGCATCGGTTAAGTATGCGGGCTTTTTCATTTTTATTTTTTGGATGCGTCAGCCCGCCCCGTTTCCTGTGGTTACGGTGGTGGTGGTAATAATAATAGTCAGGCTGATATTACGCATAGATTCTGTCTGTCTCTTAGATTCTTTAAGTTTCTCCCTATACGGTTAAAGCAATTGGTATATTTTGTCAAATTTATTTGCAAAACATCCCTTTTATCTCCCTTTTTTTATTCGATAAATTATCTGCCAGCACGAAAAACTCATTCACAAAAAGACACTCATTACATCAAATGCAGTGTTAAAAACCAAGATAACAAAGATTTAAAGATTAATAATTTTTTACTCAATGAAAAACCAAAATGACTATTAAATAGGCAATAGAGATAGCCTTCAGTAATTTCCTGTGAAGAGAATCAAGATGAGAAGATGAGCAACAACGACCAGCTTAATTGATGCATTTAGCAGCTATATTTCTTATCATTTACCCCCATGTTCATCAATATATGAGCGCCAATAGCAACAGATTACACAGGTACGTATTAATACTTAGCCCCATGACTTTTTCATTCGTTTAAATTACAAACAGATGCTATGGAATTGTTAAAAAATAGTCACATCAAAACAAAATAAGTATTTTTCCTAATTAAATGAAACAAAAAATTACAGACTAAATATTTACATCCCGTTATCTCTAACAAGATAAATTTTTCACCTTTTTTTGTAGCAAAATAACATTTCAAAATTGGAGGTAGGTCACAAATTAAACATTATTTATGATGGTATATTTAACCCATTGAAGACTATATTCATTAATACCCAGCCGAAGCCCCCTTGGGCATCAACTATTCCCCTTTTTTAGACGCTATCTGATTCCTAAACACTGCATTAATTTATATAATTATCTACCTAACAATTTTTGTTAACGTGCTACAATTGATTTTGATATGTATCAACAAAAGTTAGTTTTTTAGGTGGTAAATGCAGTATTAGCTGTTATATTGCTGTTAACAGTACAATATTGGGAAAGTGCTTATATTTTGGCTTGTTGTTAAAGTCTTTTGCCCAAGATGGCAACATAATGGCACTATTGAATTTCAAAACAAATTTATACTCATAAACGTGTTTTTCCAGAGAAAAATATCAATAACCACCTAACTGGAAACGGCTTGTGAGTTCAGTATTTTTATTTTAATACTTTAGGTAGCAACTATGCAGACCCCACACATTTTGATTGTTGAAGATGAAATTGTCACACGCAATACGCTTAAAAGCATATTTGAAGCGGAAGGCTATGTGGTTCATGAGGCAACTGATGGCGAAGAGATGAATAATGTTCTCTCTGAGCATGACATCAATTTAGTCATCATGGATATTAATTTACCAGGTAAAAACGGTTTACTACTTGCTCGCGAACTTCGTGAACAAGAAAGCATTGCGTTAATGTTCTTAACAGGACGTGATAACGAAGTCGATAAAATCCTTGGCCTTGAAATTGGTGCTGATGACTATATCACTAAACCATTTAACCCACGTGAACTGACTATTCGTGCGCGCAACCTACTGTCTCGTACTATGAATTTAGCGGGTGGTACGGAAGAACGTCGTTTAGTGGAAAGCTATAAGTTTAATGGTTGGGAATTAGACATCAACAGCCGTTCATTAGTCAGCCCTGCTGGTGAGCACTACAAATTACCACGTAGTGAATTCCGTGCGATGCTACATTTCTGTGAAAACCCAGGAAAAATTCAGACTCGCGCAGACCTGCTGAAAAAAATGACAGGCCGTGAATTGAAACCACATGATAGAACTGTTGACGTAACGATCCGTCGTATTCGTAAACATTTTGAATCAACACCTGATACGCCAGAAATCATTGCAACCATCCACGGTGAAGGCTATCGCTTTTGCGGTGATTTAGACGAATAATCAATTTTGAATTGATATTCAAAAAACCGGCTAAATAGCCGGTTTTTTATCATCTAAATTAATCACCAAGGCATAATTGGTACTGCACTTAACGCATTTTTTGGTGAGCCGTCGATCATCTTATCTGAATAAGTCAAATAAATTAATGCATTACGTTTTGGATCGTAAAAGCGTACAACTTGTAATTTTTTGAATACTAAAGACGTTCGTTTTTGAAAGACAACTTGCCCTTTCGTCGGTTTGCGTTTGACACGGTCATTTAACTCGATCGGCCCAACTTGCTGACATGAAATGGCAGCATCAGAGGTGTCTTCTGCTAAACCTAAGCCCCCTTTGATCCCCCCTGTTTTTGAACGACTTAAATAACAAGTCACATTGTCAACATCAGGGTCATCAAATGCTTCAACAACAATTTTATGATCAGGGCCGAAAATTTTAAAAACAGTATCGACTGAACCAATTTCCTCAGCAAATGTGATGCTCGGCAACACTGATAATAATGCCGCAAGTATGATATTTTTTAATCTGGAACAACGCATACTGAATTTCCTATTCAACTAAAAATCGATAAAACCTCGTAGTGGCACAAGATTTATTATTCACTTTCTTAACTAATTATCAAATACAACTCATTTACTATAAACGAAAAAGATAACTTGATATAGAATAGCAATTCATTGATAGATTATATCTGTTCTATAAGTCGCATTGGCTGGGGATATACATGGATCAAACTAATATTATTCGCGACTTGCTTCGCTGGATAGATGACAATCTGGATAAACCACTCTCGCTAGATAATGTTGCCGCAAAAGCGGGCTACTCTAAGTGGCATTTACAAAGAATGTTCAAAGAGGTGACAGACCAAGCGATTGGGGCTTATATTCGAGCTAGAAGGCTTTCTCGTGCAGCGGTTGCATTGCGGCTAACAAGCCGACCAATTCTTGATATTGCTCTGCAGTATCGATTTGATTCGCAACAAACTTTTACTCGAGCCTTTAAAAAGCAATTTAACCTAACTCCAGCGTTTTATCGTCGGAGTGAAGAATGGTGCGCTGCAGGTATTTGCCCACCGATTATTTTAGATAATCACACCAATATTGAACATGAATTCCTACAAATGCCAGCACAAGAGCTGGTTGGCTTGGAACAAAGTTGCTCTTATGCACTAGAAGAGTGGTCGACCGCTTGTTCCCAAATGCGCCAAACATTTTGGCACTACTATTTGGATAATACGACGACTATTGCGTCTGAAGTTTTTGGCTTGCACCATGCCATTCATAATCCAGAAAAAGAAGATGAACAAACGGTATTCTATACCACTGCGGTAAAACCTGAGGATGCGAGTTTTAACACTGACCAGTACACGAGTTTAACGTTACCAAGTGGCCATTATGTTAAATTTTCGTTCAATGGGACGCCAACTCGAGATGCATTACAAGAGTTTTTGTACCAAATTTATGGCGTATATTTGCCTAAGCTGAATTTAACGCGTCGACCAGGTTATGATATCGAACATTATCGATTAAAAAACATCGATTTACGTCATATCACCCCAGAAAATGATGACCCCAAGACACACATCGATACCTTTGATTATTATGTACCAATCAAAACAGGTTCGACCATAACCCCTTAAAGCAGAGGAGTTTCAGTTTGTTGAAACTCCTTTTTCTAAATAGTTAACCTTGTTGCTCATCGAGAGCTGGCTGCGATAAGTGTGTAACCTCACCGGCTGTTTCAACTATCCAACCATTCGCAAGCCATGGGCTATTTTGGTAATCAACACGAGATAACGAACAGTTACGTAAACGTAGACGGCGTTCTGAATAGGCAGGAACCCCCATAATACGGCTAATTAACGTACTTAGCGCAATACCATGGCTAACAATCAGTGGGCGGCTACCTTCAGGCAAATCTAAACAGCTATTTAGTGCTGCAAACATACGTGTATACAGCTCCTCCATTGATTCACCCTCTGGAATTCGTCCTCCACGAGTCCCATCAATTAAGCTTTTGCGCCACTGTTCTTCCTCTGGCGTTAACGACTCTATTGCTCTTTGTTCAAGAACGCCCATATTTAGTTCACGTAGACGCGGTTCTGTGGTAATTTCACATTCGCATACACTTGCAATTATTTGTGCAGTTTCCAGTGTGCGTCCCATATCACTAGTGATAATATGGGTAATGCCTTCTGACTTTATCCTCTCAGCCACCTGCCTTGCTTGCAGTCGTCCAGTGGCGGTCAGAGGGCTATCGGATTGTCCCTGGATGCGACGAGCTAAATTCCATTCAGTTTCGCCATGGCGAACAAGATAAACCTGTAACATAGATGTGTTCCGTTATTACTTTTCGAAGTATGTGTTCAAAGGAAAATAATTAATGTACCAAGTTATAGCTGCAACGACTAATCCTGCCAAAATTAAAGCGATTCATCTTGCTTTCGATGCTGTTTTTGGGGCTGGCAGTTATCAAATTGAAGATATTAATGTCGATAGCAGTGTTCCACAGCAACCTATCGGTAATAATGAAACCCGTACTGGGGCTAGACAGCGCGTTATGGCCTCTAGGCAAGTTCGCCCCGAAGCGGATTTTTGGGTTGGTATTGAAGCAGGTATCGAAGACGATATGACATTTGCTTGGATAGTGATTGAGCATAAGCAAATACGCGGCGAATCTCGCTCTGCCAGTATTATGATCCCAGAAAAAATTCTGGCGGGTATTCGTGAAGGCCGCGAACTCGGTGATGAAATGGCCTTTTTAACAGGCATCGATAATATCAAACAACAAGGTGGTGCCATTGGTTTTTTCACTGATGGGGTATTAACTCGCACTAGTGTTTACCAACAAGCCTTGATATTGGCCTTAGTTCCCATTAAGCATGAAATTTATAAAGAGCTAAACCAAGTAGAAGATTAATTATACTTAAAATAATTAAAATTGCATGTGCGATTAAACACCACTCTTTTCACACTAAAGTATGGGAAACCATACTTTTTTTATGCCTATTTATCTAAAATATAAATACCCTTTATATTCTAAATAGCTCGGATTGTGGGAAAAAAGCGGCAAGAGAGCAGCAGCATACACAAGTATGTGACTAGGGCGAATGAACTAAGCCAACCCCCCTACAAATTGAAATATAAAAATATGAATACTCAAAATAGTTCGAATTGTAGGTAGGCGGCAAGTGATGCTAAGCCCTAGGAGCATACACAAGTATGTGACTAGGGTTAGCAAACGTAGCCAACACCCCTACAATTTGAAATACAATAAATACCAATACGCTAAATAGTTTGGGTTGTGGCTAGGCGGCAAGTGAGGTTATCCCGATGAGCATACACAAGTATGCGATTCGGGTAACCGAATGCAGCCAACAACGCCACAGCGCAAAATATGACGCGTATTTTAGAGAAGTTGCTGCTCTAACCACTCCTTCACAGAAATAGGCGCTGACTTTAAGCTATTCGAACCCCGAGTAATAGTTGCTATTCCCACTCCTAGCTCATTTTTCAGTTCTCTTTGGCTCATTTCACCGCGCATCAGTTCTTGTACAATTTTAACGCGAGTCGCTAACGCTGTACGCTCATCTGGCGTGAGTAATAACTGAAGAACTGGCAGATGAATATCTTGTTCAAATGCCAATTGTAATAAATTCACAAAGCGCAGCCAGTCAGCGTTCTCATCGGCAGTCAGCGCCGGGTCATGTTGTTGATTTGCTGTCATCGTTTATCCACCCATACTATTTAACTAGTACAAATAATAACACACTCTTATTAGAAATCATCAACCAAACGCTTTTCAAGCTTCAACAATACAAAAAATAACCAAATTTCATTTAGTTACTGCGTTAATACGCTAAATAGTTTGAGTTGTGATTAGGCGACCAGCGAGGATAGCTCGGGGAGCATACACCTGTATGCAACTAAAGCTAACATACGAAGCCCCTATAAATCGAAATATAAAAATATGAATACTCAAAATAGTTCGGATTGTAGGTAGGCGGCAAGTGTGCTAAGCCCTAGGAGCATACACAAGTATGTGACTAGGGTTAGCAAACGTAGCCAACACCCCTACAATTCGAAATATGAAGAGTATTTTTAGTATTTCATATTCCATTCATTCGAAAGCAACACCTTACTATTCTTCTGCCCCATAAAATGTCGATAAAATAAATCATACGATAGAACATTTTTCACATAACCGCGGGTTTCTGAGAACGGGATGCTTTCAACAAATGCGACTGCATCAATACGCCCACCACTGTTACCTAACCAACGAGTCACACGGGATGGGCCTGCATTATAAGCCGCACTGGCTAAAATACGGTTATTACCAAATTGCTGATAAACATCTTCCAGATACGCCGTCCCTAGTTCAATATTGGTCGTAGGATTGGTCAACTGGCTCGCATTCACATAATTAATACCTTGCTTTTGTGCGGTATGTTTTGCTGTCGCTGGCATCAACTGCATCAAACCTGTCGCACCAACGGGCGAGCGAGCTTGTGGGTTCCATGCACTTTCTTGGCGAGCAATGGCCATTGCATAGCTTTTTTGAATATCTTTCGACTTGGTATATAAATTGAATTCTTTATCCCATGCTAATGGGAAACGTTCTTCTAGGTGATCCCAAAGTTTAGCTGTGATAGTCGCTTGAACACTGAGGTCAGCCCATTTATTATCAAACGCATAACGAGCCAATTGCTCTTGCTGGTTTGCTGGAAGCGATGCCACTAAACTCACCCATTCAGAACGAGCGAGGTTGTCTAGCTCCCAATACATTAACTCTCTAACCCGCTGAACTTCTGGGAGTTTATTAATGCTTGAGTCTGGCTTAACGGCCGTTTTAACGTATACAGGGTAATCTACTTCTAAGACTTGTGCTGCAACCATTGGGTAGAAACCGCGTTTTTCAGTTAATTGGCGAAGTAACGTCTCACCTTCTGCTTTTTTACCTGCATCAATTAACGTGATGGCCTGCCAATATTGCCACTCTTCTTTATTTTTCACTTCCGCTGGCAAGCGTTTTAACCATGACGCGACACCGGTTTTATCACCAGCTCCCAACGCTAAACGAACACGACGCTCTTTCAATGACGATGAATTGCTTTCTTGAATGGTCTCATCACGCCATTGGGCCTGTTCAGGGGTCACATCACCCATATATTGCCAAGCAATACTGTCTTTAAGTAACTGCTTTTCTGCCATATTCATTTTTTGTGCAGAACTTATGCTATTAAGTACTGTACGAGCCGCATCAGGAGATTGGCGCGCATAACGGCTAAAGGCCGCGATGGTGGCTTGGCGAGTAAAATCCGTTGGCGTCATCGTTTTAGCGAATGTCACGACTGAAGCAGGGTCATTTTGTAATTTCACTAGCGCATCACCAATCGTTTTATAACTGGTTGGTAAGCGTTTTGCTAAATAACTAGCAATCGATGTATTGCCCTCTTTTATGGCTAAATTAATACGTTCAAGGGTCATCTCAGGGGTTAAATAACCCGCTTTTTCCCATTCGTTAAATAATTTATCACAAGCACTCGGCATTGAACGGCCATTTAACCAAGCTTTTTCTGCCCCTTGCCAAGCAACTTGTTTATTTCCCACAGCCCAATTAGCAAAATAAAAATTACATTGGGCTTCGGCAGGTTTTGGCGCCTCAGGGCTAAATTCAAGCAGCGATTTCCACTCTTGGCGGCGAGCTAGTTCGTTGACAAAGCGTGTTTTGAGATTTTTAGCGACAGGCAAGGTTGGGTAGGTATTAATAAACTCCTGAACTTGTCGTGGCGAGATAATATCCAAGTCTTGAGTTAACTCACGATAAGCGAGATAAGGGTAAAGTGGATAATCATGCAAGGTCGGCAGCAAGCGCTCGACTTCATCCATTTTATTGGCATCCCATGCAACCTTAATTGCCTGATAACGCTCCCGTTGTGCCTGTAAGGAATCCGCCCATACTGCGCTGGAAACCAGCAACATTGTCACAGGTACTGCCGCTAACCAACCTTTCATATTCACTCGCTCCATCGCTAAACTAAAGTCAAAATACAGGAAAGACCTTAACCTATATATACCCCAAATAATTCGAGTTGCAGGCAAGCGACAAGCGAAGATAGACAGGGGCATAGATAAACTATGCGACTCGGCTAGCTGAGCGTAGTCACTTATACCTCAACGAAAAGCGCTGCGACTTGAAGGATTATGGGTATATTAAACATATATCAATAATGTTAATGCTACCGAAAGTTTTTATTTAGTAACAGCAGAGAGTTCTTGAATTTTTCGACTTTACAGTCTTTTACGTACCATTCAGTCCATGAATGACTTACAACCTTCCCTCCGCGGAAATAAAGGTTTAATGGCGGGGCGTTTTTCCAAAGAAGCTTGCCAAAGTTCATACTGGGCTTGCATCTCAACCCACATTTCAGCACTGGTTCCGAGTGCCATTTCTAATCGTATCGCCATATCTGCCGAAATACCGCTATTACCGTTGAGAATACGCGAGAGAGTTGTACGTGTTACCTCCAATGCTTTTGCAGCTTCAGTGACTGAAATACCCTCTAAATATTCACGTAAAACGATACCCGGATGTACTGGATTATGCATTTTGCTCATTATGTTCACCTTACTTAATGATAATCTTGATAATCAACGAGAATGGCATCTTCACCCTCAAATTTAAATGTGAGTCGCCAGTTTCCATTCACTGATATTGCCCAATGATGCTGCAAATCTCCCCGTTTTAATTGATGGAGATTCCAACTTGGTGCAGACATATCTTGTGGTTTTTTAGCAACATTGAGCGCAGTCAGTTGTACCCGTAACTTTGTTATGTGCTTCGATTGAATACCAGACGTAATGCCCATTTTAAAAAAGTGTTCAATTCCTTTATGTTTAAAACTTTTTATCATGGCCAACTCCTTGTATAGCGTATAGACACACTATACACCCACAAATTGATAATAGAAAGTCATCAAGCTTGTATCACTGAGAGGGATGGATGATCTTCTGATGTTCAGGTATAGTTCTAGAAAATTATATAGCTGTTTATTAAATGCTTTTCAGCCTAAGCTTGTTAAAGCAAAAATAGACTAAAAAACTAAAATTCCCTTTACAAATCAAAAGGTAAATAAATTGGCTCAATACGTCTACAGTATGTATCGGGTTGGAAAAATTGTTCCACCGAAACGTCATATTTTAAAAAATATCTCTCTGAGCTTCTTTCCGGGGGCTAAGATCGGTGTTTTAGGTCTTAACGGTGCCGGTAAATCAACGTTACTGCGTATTATGGCGGGTATTGATACCGATATCGAAGGTGAAGCACGTCCACAACCGGGTCTGAAAATCGGCTATCTTCCGCAAGAACCGAAGCTAAACCTTGAGCACACCGTACGCGAAGCTGTTGAAGAAGCGGTTAGCGAAGTGAAAAATGCATTAACACGCTTAGACGAAGTTTATGCAGCTTACGCGGAAGAAGGGGCAGATTTCGATAAACTCGCGAAAGAGCAAGGCGAGTTAGAAGCCATTATCTCCGCACAAGATGGTCATAATTTAGACAACCAATTAGAGCGAGCGGCGGATGCACTGCGCCTGCCAGCTTGGGATGCTAAAATTGAAAACCTTTCTGGGGGTGAACGTCGTCGTGTCGCCATTTGCCGCTTACTACTCGAAAAACCCGATATGTTGCTGCTCGATGAGCCAACCAACCACTTGGATGCCGAGTCTGTTGCCTGGTTAGAGCGTTTCTTACACGACTACGAAGGTACTGTTGTGGCTATCACGCATGACCGTTACTTCTTAGATAACGTCGCGGGTTGGATCCTCGAACTTGACCGTGGTGAAGGTATTCCTTGGGAAGGTAACTACTCTTCTTGGCTTGAGCAAAAAGATGAACGTTTGGCGCAAGAAGCCTCCACAGAAGCCGCTCGTCGTAAATCTATCGAGAAAGAGCTTGAGTGGATCCGCCAAAATCCAAAAGGCCGTCAGGCTAAAGGTAAGGCGCGTTTGGCTCGCTTTGAAGAGCTCAATAGCGTTGAATATCAAAAACGTAATGAAACCAGCGAGCTATTTATTCCACCTGGGCCGCGTTTAGGGGATAAAGTTATCGAGGTTGAAAACCTAAGTAAATCTTATGGTGATCGCGTTCTGATTGATAACCTGAATTTCTCAATCCCGAAAGGGGCAATTGTGGGGATTATCGGTCCTAACGGTGCAGGTAAATCAACGCTGTTCCGTATGATTTCAGGCCAAGAGCAACCGGACTCCGGCTCAATCACGTTAGGTGATACCGTGAAAATTGCCTCTGTTGACCAGTTCCGAGATGCGATGGACGACAGCAAAACTGTCTGGGAAGAAATTTCCAACGGCCAAGACATCATGCGTATTGGTAACTTTGAAATTCCAAGTCGCGCTTATGTGGGTCGCTTTAACTTTAAAGGCGTTGACCAAGGTAAACGTGTTGGTGAGTTATCTGGTGGTGAACGTGGCCGTTTACACTTAGCCAAATTACTGCAAGTGGGCGGTAACGTCCTGTTACTCGATGAACCAACCAACGACCTCGACGTTGAAACTTTACGTGCGCTGGAAAACGCCCTGTTAGAGTTCCCTGGCTGTGCTATGGTTATTTCCCATGACCGTTGGTTCCTTGACCGTATTGCAACCCATATTATTGATTACCAAGACGAAGGTAATATTACGTTCTTCGAAGGTAACTTCTCTGAATATGAAGATTACAAAAAACGGACGTTAGGCGCGGAAGCGTTGCAGCCACATCGGATGAAGTATAAGCGTATGACCAAATAAATATTCTTCATTCTTCGGATTGCAGGGGTGTTGGCTTCATTTACTAACCCTAGTCACATACTGGTGTATGCTCCTAGGGACTCACTCTCTTGCCGCCTACCTATAATTCAAATTATTTAAGGGATCGATATCATATAGATAGAATCAAAACGGCATCGTCATTAGATGCCGTTTTTTATTGTGAGGCTTTATAAGTCATCCAACATCAGTAACTGCTGAACAAGGGTGACGCACTCCAAGAAACGTGTGTCATAATCTGAGGATTCTACACGCACAAATTCAATATTGTTTTTCTTAAGCATTTCAATGAGTAAGCCTTGGAACGCTTTCCGGTCTTTATCACTCCCCAAGCTTCTTAAACCATCAGCGACCCAAGGGGTGTTATTCTCTAAAACTATTACTAAATCGAATCGGTATTCGTCTATCAATGCCTGAACAAATGGATGCTCTTTGCCTTCATAGCGCAAACAAAAAGCTTGAGTCGTGACAAAGTCGGTATCAATAAATGCGACTTTATTAGCATATTTTACTGCAAAATCAATATATTGAGCGTGTCCCAAGGCGATTTTGTCGTAGTCAGAATATTGCAATGCCATCTCATCACCACCTAAGTGGCTAAACACATAGTCTCGGCCATATTCCCATGCACTGGATGTATTGAAAATATTGGCTAACTTATTGACTAACGTCGATTTACCACTTGACTCGCCACCAAGAATAGCGACTTTACGCACAAAAAAGGGTTTCACTTCAGTTGGAATATATTCCCAATAACGAAACGGCGCCTGACGAATTTGGTTACCGCTAATATTCATAAACGTGCGCTCAGGGTCAATCAAGATGGTTTCGATACCTAAGTATTTTTTATACCGCGGCACGTCATTCACTTCCCCTGAATAGATAAAACTTGGATTAATATTATGCTTTTTCAAAAAGCCTTTCATTCCATCACTCCACACTTCCCAACCGTGTGGATATGGCTCTATGCCATTTTCATCAAATGAGTGAATATGAATATTCTTTTGATATTTAAAAGTTTGTAATAACCAGCGTAAACGGTCGCTTACTGTGGGTTGTTGAGACATAGAACTGTTAACAAACAAGTCCTTATCACGGGGTTCATCATGGCAGAGAATGACGTGGAGCTCATCGACTTGGCTACATGCCCGTTGAATCAAATAAATATGCCCAGTATGTAATGGATAAAATTTGCCAAACACCACGCCAATCGTTTTTTGCTGAATAGGGTATTCAAGGCCTAAAAAACGATGCAATGCCGCGATTTTTTGTGCGCTGGGGCTTTTAATTTTGTCGTTAATCAACTGGCTGAGATAGCCTTTGGTCATATCTGTCGCATCCGCAACTTGCTGGAGCGTGTAACCCGCTCGTTTGATTGCGTTTTTAAGATAGTCAAATTCAGCCATGTATTTTCCTTTTACCCTAGATTAAAAGCTTATAGTTCATCCAAAATACTTAATGCGTCCGCTAACTTTTTCACGCCATACACTTTCATATCTGGCGGTGATTTCTTTGACATATTCGCATGGGGCACAATAGCACGCTTAAAACCATGTTTTGCTGCTTCAGAGATACGTTCCTGACCACTTGGAACTGGACGAATTTCCCCTGCAAGCCCCACCTCACCAAAGACCACCAGATCTCTAGGTAATGGGCGGTCGCGAAAACTCGAAACCAAAGAAAGTAATAGTGCTAAATCCGCACTGGTTTCAGTTACTTTTACCCCACCCACGACGTTGACAAAAACGTCTTGATCTGACATTTGCAAGCCACCATGACGGTGTAATACTGCCAATAAAATGGCCAAACGGTTTTGTTCAAGCCCGACCGCAACACGCCGTGGGTTAGACATCATCGAATGGTCTACTAGCGCTTGGATCTCCACCAGCAGCGGTCTTGTCCCTTCCCATACTACCATCACGGAGCTACCTGAGGTAATTTCGTCACCACGACTTAGGAAAATTGCAGAAGGATTACTGACCTCTTTAAGCCCTTGTTCTGTCATGGCAAATACGCCTAACTCATTGACTGCCCCAAAGCGGTTTTTATGGCTACGTAAGGTACGAAAGCGGTTATCCGCATCGCCATCTAGCATGATAGAACAGTCAATACAGTGTTCGAGGACTTTAGGTCCTGCTAATGAGCCATCTTTAGTGACGTGGCCAACCATAATAATGGCAACGCCACGGGTTTTCGCAAAACGGGTAAGGTAAGCCGCGGTTTCCCTGACTTGTGCCACACTGCCCGGAGAGGATTGAATATCTGCCATATGCATCACTTGGATGGAGTCAATCACCATCAGTTTGGGCTGTTCTTGCTCCGCTGTTAAACAAATTTGCTCAATACTGGTTTCTGACAGCATATTGAGTGAGTCAGTCGGTAGCCCTAAACGGTGCGCTCGCATCGCAACTTGTTGAAGTGACTCTTCCCCTGTCACATATAAGGTTTTCATTTCACGCGACAACAAACACATGGTTTGCAGCAATAAGGTACTCTTACCCGCTCCCGGGTTACCTCCAATTAGGATAGCACTGCCCGGTACGACTCCCCCGCCAAGTACGCGGTCAAACTCTTTAAAACCCGTAGTAAAACGAGGCAGTTCTTCAAGGCTAATATCAGACAACTTCTGAACCTTACTTACCCCAGCCGCATTCCCTGCATACCCCGTTAAGCGGTCATTACGCGATGAAGAGCTTGCAGAGGCCAGACGCACTTCTGTAATGGTATTCCATGCATGACAAGCACTACACTGCCCTTGCCAACGCGGATAATCCGCCCCGCAATCATTACAGACAAATGCCCTTTTAACCCCTTTCGCCACAGCAAACTCCTCATAAAATTCAATTTTGTTCTTAGTTCTTAGTTCTTAGTTCTTAGTTCTTAGTTCTTAGTTCTTAGTTCTTAGTTCTTATTATCCATAACACTTTAGCCGTAATACTCTAGATAGTTCACGTTGTGGCAAGGCGGCAAAGGAGGATGTCTTGGGGAGCATACACCAGTATGTGACCCAAGCAGCCGAGTGCAGCCAACACCGCCACAGCACAAACCATAAAATATCGATATCAATATTCAAAATAGTTCGGGTTGTGGCTAGGCGGCAAAAGAGGATGTCTTGGGGAGCATACACCAGTATGTGACCCAAGCAGCCGAGTGCAGCCAACACCGCCACAGCACAAACCATAAAATATCGATATCAATATTCAAAATAGTTCGGGTTGTGGCTAGGCGGCAAAAGAGGATGTCTTGGGGAGCATACACCAGTATGTGACCCAAGCAGCCGAGTGCAGCCAACACCGCCACAGCACGAAATATGAAGAATATTTAGCGTTCTTCGTGTTTGAGGCCCCCACTCAACACACACATCACCCCCATCAGATCTGCATGACGAATCGCAACCTTCGCCCTTGCATACACCTTTGGTTTCGCATGATATGCAATACCCAGCCCTGCTTTACGGATCATTTTCAGGTCATTTGCCCCGTCACCAATGGCAACAGTTTGCTCAATGGGAATTTCCAGTTTTTCCGCCAATTTAACCAAGGTTTGCGCTTTATATTTAGCATCTACAATTGGGCCTTTGACTTTGCCTGTTAACTTACCATTTTTGACTTCAAGTTGATTAGCAACCGCCGCCACAAGTTTCAATCGCTGTTGCAAGTTATTAGCAAAGAAAGTAAAACCACCGGATGCTATCGCAATGTGCCAATTCATCGCTTGTAACTTACGCACAAGGTTCGTTAAGCCCGGCATTAAAGGCAATGTTTCCATCACTTGGTCAAGAATAGCGACGTCGGCACCTTCAAGTAAGCTAACGCGTGCTCGTAAACTTTCCGTAAAATCGAGTTCCCCTAGCATGGCTCGCTCGGTCACTTCAGCAACCTGCTCTCCAACCCCTGCTAAGCGAGCAATTTCATCGATACATTCAATTTGAATCGCTGTCGAGTCCATATCCATCAGTAATAGGCCCGGTGAACGCAAACGTGGAATTTGCCCTAATGGCACGACATCTAATAAACATTCGTCAGCGAGTTTTTTAATTCGAGGTGTAATACTCCCAGCGATTCTGACCACTTGGTAGTCATCAATACGCCACGAAGAGACAATTACGATAGCGATCCCTAATCGCTGTTGGAAATTACTGATACGCGCTTTATCTAAGCCGCGGCCATATAATAACCACCCACTGTCCCCAGCACGATAATCCAATGGCATCACTTCTTCACCACTTAATGACAATGGCAACCCTGGCCATTTTTGGATTTCGTCGGGTAGATAACAATAGGTCAAGCTCGTTGACATGAAAATTAGCTCCTGTAATCGATATACTCGTCATACTTCAAGTTGTCTGGTTGTTGACTACGCTCAGCTAGCCGAATCACATACTTATGTATGCTCATCGGACTATCTTCGTTTGTCGCCTACATACAACTCGAATTATTTAGAGTGTAACTTTTTTATAATGATAAGTTGCGAGCAGCCGAACGAAGCCACTATACTAAATTTTAAGGCTTTGTGACCTTATGTATTTACTGTTAAAACTGAAGATAACCCCATATTCGCTAAAGTATAACGGCATCTTTATACTCAAAATAAGTCGAGAGCACCAATAAAGCAATGAAACTTACCTTTAGGCTCCACAAAACAGTCATTATCGTTATCTGCGTTGCGTTGGTAACTTTACTTATGCATGGTATTTCTTATTTAGGAAATAGCCAAAACCAAGGCAGAATTGAGCAATTTAAACAATTGACTTATGTTCTTGCTGAGCAAGTTGCTTTCAGCTTATCTGATTATATTGTTCCCGGCAGTAAAGATTTTAATTTAGAGCGAATTAATGCCAATTTAAATAACGTGGTGAAAGATAGGTATATTTTAGATGCCAGTATCTATACTGCCAGTGGCACACTGGTCACTCAAGTCGGTGAGCCGACAACGGTGAAAGAACGGCTGGCCATCGATGACAACTCCTCACTACAAAACTTTCAATACCAGCTTGTCGTTCCCATCCAAGGCACAAAAGAGCCAAAAGGCTATTTGCGTTTAACCATTGAT
The DNA here is from genome assembly GCF_033681625.1 of Providencia sp. PROV109. NCBI lineage: Bacteria > Pseudomonadati > Pseudomonadota > Gammaproteobacteria > Enterobacterales > Morganellaceae > Providencia > Providencia sp. PROV109. Next base: position 721,224 of record NZ_CP096320.1, on the reverse strand, counting down.
ACGGAGCTCCTAGCCGCTGAAATTCAACAAGCGGATAACAGCACCAATGTATTACGAATTTTTATTCTACTTGCCTTATGTATTGGCTTCGTTTTAGCAAATACATTACTGCGTTTAAAGAAAAAGAAAGGCCACAAACAAGCCCCTCCGCTCGTCGTTAATACAGAGGAAAATCAAGATGATAATGGAGATGACGACAGTAATGAAGATGGCAAGCAAGAGAGCAAAGGGACACCTGCTACTAAGCCAGCACGTTTGAAACGAAAGAAAGAACCTCGTCCTTATCGCCCTAAACGACCGACCCCAAAAAACAGACCAAATTCACCTGATAAATAGCCCTAAAAAGGGCTATTTAGTTGAATTTAAATAGACGTTGTATCGAACACGATTGGCGCAATAAACTCGACCCGGCCATCTACCAACAATGTTTCTGGCGGGGTAGGAAAAGGCGCAGCACGTGAAATTGTCGCCAACGCTTCTTTATCCAATATTTTCGTACCGGATGAATTCAATAAGCTGGCGGCAATCACTTCACCCCGGCTATCCAAAACCACTTTTATATGAGAGACCCCAGTTGAGCGGTAACGCAACGCTGCACGTGGATAGCGTTTGGTCTTGGCTATCCGCTGATGAACCTCACTTTGCCAGCCTTGGTGCCCACTCACTGCCGCAGACGCATTACTGGAGAAATTCGCACTGCTACTGGATTCACTCCCTGATGCAGGAGCGGAAGTCACCATCGATTCCTGCGTAGTTACAGGGGCTTCGTCGATCACTTTTTTCTCTTGTGGAATTGTCTTTTTCGGTGGTCGTTTTTTCTCACTGACTTTCGTCAATGTGCCATTATCTACGATCGCAGTTTCAGGCAATTTATCTACCTTTTCAACCACTTCAGGCAATGACTCTTCACGCGTCGTCATGTGTTGTTTAGGGGCATGATTAATTTCAGGCTCTGCCTGTTTTTCAAGCTGATAAACACCCAGCTGCAACGAAATTGCTGGTGGTAGTACTCCGGTCTTCGGAATTGAAGAAGTAAACCAGCCGATAAAAATGATTGCCAGTGTTCCATGGAAAAGACAACTTAAAACCAAACCGCCTAGTGGACGGAAAATCGGGCGCTCTAACTGACCCGTCATACTGCTCATATTCTGCCTCACGACTTTATTTTTTGCAGATTATAGGCATAATACAAACAAAAATGATATTCATTATTATTAGTAAAAACATAATTATTAAAACAACTTATTGATTTAAATAATAAAGTAATCTGAGCAGATTATTAATCAGCACAATTGTGCTCTTTTAAGACATTAACACCAGTAAAATGACTATTGATAAATCTCTTGCCCGTAAAATTAGCGGTGCGTATCAGTCAACATATAGCCAACTTGTGCGCTTTTTCCGCAATCGGCTAGATAACAGCAATGATGCTGATGATTTATCACAGGATGTGTTTACACTATGGCTAAACCGTAAAGAACAAACGCCTGTAAAAGAGAGCCGCGCTTATCTGTTTAAAATTGCGAATCATGTTTTGATTGACCATTGGCGACGTAACCAGCGCCAAACTAAATCAGAAACATCCATTGATGATGTTACTCATGAACCGCATTTTGAACAAAGCCAAGCTGATCCCAGTGAAATCTTGGAACATCAGCAACGCATCCAACGGCTAAGCGAAGCGCTTGAAACGTTACCACCCCGTCGACGAGAAGCATTTTTGCTGTATCGTTTTGATGGCTTATCTCAAAGTGAGATTGCTGAACGAATGGAAATTTCAATCAGTATGGTGGAAAAACATATTGCGGCGGCGCTTGTTCACTGTAAAAAACACCTTGATAATCAGGGCAATAATTCGTAATGACTCACGACTCTTTGCAAACATCAGATGATGAAAGCCGCATTGATGAAGAAGCCGCGCTGTGGTTTACCCGCATGCACAGCCAACGTATCAGCGCCCTTGAAACAGAGCAATTCAAACAATGGATTGCTGCATCACCTGAACATGCAAAAGCGTATGATGCCATTGCTGGACTATGGCGCGATTTTGATCACATGCCGCGCCCTGCTAGCACAATACTTCCCAAGGAAAAACGCCCTTTTTTTCGCTTATGGCGCCCTTTGGGCAATACTTTTGCAGCATTTTTTATTGCGGCTATTTTGTTTTTGCCATACAGCCACTTACCTTCGATGTTGCTCAATAATATGACCTTAGTGGCAACGGATACGCCTAAAGAAGTTACTTTACCTGATGGTTCCCAGCTGTTTCTTAACCGCAATACCCGTATTCATGTCGCCTATGAAACTCCAGTACGTAACCTGTATCTGGAACAGGGAAATGTTTATTTTAAAGTCAAATCCAACCCCTATCGGCCTTTTATAATTCAAGCTGATAACCGGCGTATTCAAGTGGTAGGAACCGAATTTGAAGTTAACAAAGTGGCTCAGCAAGTTGCTGTGAATGTCAGCCAAGGCATTGTCAGCTTTGAAGATGCCGCAAGCAAACAACCCGTTTTCCTACTTGCTGGTGACAGTGCAGTCAGTCAATCGCCGAACAGCCCAATCGCTCGCCAACACATCAACCCGCTAGATGTGGCTCGTTGGCGTTTTGGTGAATTAATTTTTGTCGATAAACCACTTTCAGAAGTCCTCGATGAACTTAAAAACTATTCATCGATAAATATCGAGCTTTCTCCCGCTCAATTAGCGAAGAGTAAAATCTCAGGTCGCATCAATACCCATCAGCCAGAACAGTTTTTTCAAGCCCTTCCTTCATTACTTCCGGTACAAGTCGTCTATCGAGATAAAAATAACGTATTGATTATTCAAAATAAAAAAAATAAATAAAAAATATTTTCATTTGCAGGTGAGGATAATTCTCATTTCACCCTCTTCTTAACTAGTCATCATTTTGCTGACCTATTTTCGCACACTTTTTGTGCAGCTTAAGAATAAGGGATAACCATGTCTATTCAGTTTACTCAAAGCCGATTAAGGCCGCTCGCCCTTGCTATTGCGGTGAGTAGCGCCATTGTTTGTCAGTCTGCATCAGCACAAGAACTCGCATTTTCACTACCAGAACAATCACTGGCGACCTCAGTGGCTGAAATTAGCCGCCAAGGCCAAATTCAATTGATTTATGATAAAGGTCAGTTAAATGGCTTACGAGCACCTGCCTTGTCTGGTAACTACTCCGCTCAAACTGCATTACAAAAAATACTCATCGGTAGCGGCTTAGAGTTAGTCAATGAAAATGGTGTTTTCGTTATTCGTCAGCAAAATTTAAGCCAAGGCACATTGGTATTACCGGAAACTCAAGTCTCTGGCGTTGTTCAGAATCACCCCGCAACAGATGTTATGTCAGCACCGCAATATGTGACGTCTGAAGAGATTAGCCAGAAAAATACCGGTGATGGCAATATTACGGATTTGATGAAAACTAACCCTGCTGTCCAATTTGCTAACAATGACAGTAACTCGATGAACCAAGGGGAAATCAAGCCTTCCCGCATCTCAATCCACGGTTCAAGCAGCTACCAAAACGCCTATCGCCTTGATGGAGTGAGCTTTAACAACGATTTTGACCCCGCAGACAGTGGTCTCGGTGAAACAGCGACCCGTCTGAGCAGTAGCGACCAAGGGATCTACATCGATAGCCGTCTGATCGACAGCATGACAGTGTATGACAATAACATTCCTGTCGAATTTGGTGGATTTACAGGGGGCACCGTTGAGGTGAACAGCCGACGCTGGCAAGGGGAAAATAGTGCTCACGCCTATTACCGCTTAACCCGCTCTGGTTGGAATAATTTGTTTCACGATTCATCGCAAGGGATTGATACGACTAAGAATGATACGGCAAATCCTGCTCGTTTCCAAAACCGCTATGATAAAAATGACTTTGGTGGCTGGTTTGAATTAGGAGTGAGTGAAAATTCAGGATTAGTTTTCTCCGCTTCACGTCGTAGTTCGACTATTCCGATGACAGCGACCGGAGGAACAGGCGTTACATTGAATAGTTCAGGGGAATTGGAAGAGATTTATTCGCCTGAAGGAACTCGTAAACAAAAAAGAGATTCGGATAATTTTTTCCTAAAATATTCAGCGGATTTATCGCCGCATAGCTCATTAGATCTATCTATCAATTATGCTAAATATAACAGTTATTTATTTGCTAGCTCTGTCTTAAATTCAGGCTATGACAGTACCCATGATGGACTTGGATTTACGGGTGTATTCAAACATGATTATGACATCGGTAAATTAGAGCTAACTGCCAGCACCCAAACATTAGAAGATGATAGAAAAAACGACCAACAAGATTATGTTGAACTTCTAGACTACAGCGATTGGAAAAATCCTCAATCACTGCGTAGTGGCGGGCAAGGTGACTTAACAACAAAACAAAATATTCATACTGCTAAAGCCATAATGCGTTTCAACCCAATAGAAGATGGTTTCGGTATTACACACCAACCCACATTAGGTTCTGAGGTTTCTTATACCAAGGGGACTTATAAGCGCGATAAAGATTACTATCGCTATCGTTTCATCGGCACAGCAGACAATATTCAATGGATTGGTTCCGCCGATCATATCACTCGCTTCCAATCTGGTACACACTCGGCTGATTACACCAGCTATGCAATTTTTTTAGATGACAATTTACAGTATGGCAAATTAAACCTACGCCCAGGGATTCGCCTTGACCGTGATGATTTCGTTAATCGTACCAATATCGCCCCTCGTATCACTGGGACTTATGATGTTTTTGGTAATAATGAAACCTTACTAATTGCAGGGGCTAACCGCTACTACGGCCGCTCAATGCTTACCTATGCGTTGTATGGTGCTCAAAATGCAGGAATGCAAAACTGTTATATGTTCTGTGGAATTGATCCTAACACCAATGAATGGACTGATGAACGTGATTATGAGGGTGTTGATTCACTTAAAACCCCCTATAACGATGAGTTAACGCTTGCCTTACAACAAGAAGTAATGTCAACCACATGGCGTCTACAATATGTACACCGTGAAGGTTATGACGAAGTCAGAACTCGTACTAAATACAATTCAACGGATGCCAATAAACGTAGCATTCGTATGTATGATAATGGTGGTCGTAGTTCTCACGATACAGTGACATTATCCGTAAAAAATAGTCAACCGTGGGAATGGTCACAAGCCTCTCACGTGATGAATGCCTCCTTTACTTGGCAGCAAAGTGAAAGTAATACGCCAAAAGATTCAGGCTATAATTCATTCGACCCAGCCAATAAAGTTAACCTCAACAAAGTTTGGTATGACGGCAAAGTGATCGATGCATCCAAGCTACCATCTACTAGTTTCAACTCCCCCATTAAACTTAATTTAGAGCTAACCAGTGTTTGGGATGATTACGATGTCACTTGGTATAACCGTCTGCAATGGTGGGGTGCTCGTGACCAAGCCGTTCGTTATGACAATGACTATTATACCGATCCTGAAGTGGGACAAATTCGTAAATACAGCAAACAAAAATTTGCTAGTAAATATACGTGGGATACTCGCCTAGGCTGGAAGCCTGATTTCGCCTACGGTTTCGGTTTCTCTGTAGAAGTAAATAACGTATTGAATAATAAAAACATTACTGACCGATTTATGTTCGATAACCGAGTTATTAACTCTTACGACCCGGGCCGTCAGTTCTGGTTACAAGTCAATTACGACCTGTAATTCCCAGCAATGTGAGCAATAAAACTCGTTAAACAATTAAAACAACAAATGAATAAAACGTCATGAAGACACTGAAACAATTTTTCTATTTAGTAAAACCTTTTTGGGGGCAGCGTGCTGCCCTTTTGTGCTGGATACTGCTGTTTGCCTCACTGGGGCTTACGCTGTCATCCGTCTGGTTCAACGTCAAAATGAACATGTGGAACGGCGACTTTTATAACGCCCTACAAAAACTCGACGGCCAAGCCCTATATGGACTGTTACAGTACTTTGTGATCTTAGTTAGTGGGCTAATTTTTGTCGTCGTCATGGGTAACTACCTAAAACAAATGCTGATTATCCGTTGGCGTAAAGGCATGACTGAGCAAGTACTTGGCCGTTGGTTATCCCCCAACAGTAAACATTACCTGTTAAGGCTGACATCACAAGAACCGGATAACCCAGACCAACGTATTGCCGAAGATATTCGTTTACTAATTGAATCAACATTAAATTTAGTGGTGACATTCCTTCACTCAATGCTAACGCTGATTTCATTTGCCGCCATTCTTTGGACGCTTTCCGGTAGCCTGTCGTTTAATTTTGCCGATAGCGACTGGACCATCCCCGGGTATATGTTCTGGGCTTGTATTATTTATACCCTCATTGGTATTGCACTTACCCAATGGATAGGTTTTCCGCTACGCCGTTTGCATATGGATAAGCAGCGCCGCGAAGCGGATTACCGTAGCTCGCTAATTAATTGCCGCCAACACGGTGATGCCATCGCAGGGCAACGCGGTGAAACTCAAGATAGAAAAGAACTGATGGGGCGCTTTGGTGAAATTATCAGCAACTGGAACCGCCTTATTCGCTGTGAAAGAAATTTATCTTTTTATACAGTGGGTTACCAACAAGTTACCGCTTTAGCACCTGTATTACTCGCACTGCCTAAATTCCTTGCGGGTGAAATCATGTTAGGTGGCTTAATGCAATTGCGCCAAGCCTTTACCAGTGTTGCGACTTCACTCGGTTGGTTTATTTTTGCCTATAAAGAAATCGCCGCATGGCAAGCCACGGTCTCCCGTTTATACAACTTTGTGGTTTTATTGGAAAACGATAACAAAGCTGTGGTTACTATCGACGAAAAATCGCCACCTCTGGTGGCTAAGTTATCCATTTCTACCGCAGACAACCGCTGTTTAATTAATTCCGTGAATATCACCGCCAAACAAGGTGAATTAACCTTGATTAGTGGCCGTTCTGGCATTGGAAAATCCACCTTATTACGTACGCTAAGTGGGCATTGGCCTTTCTTCAACGGGACTATCAGCCGAACAGAAAAAGTCATGTGGATCCCACAGCGCCTCTATTTACCCATTAGTCGGCTTGATAGCTTATTGGCTTATCCCAAAGCGGCGTCCCAATTCAGCCAACGAGATTTTCAATATGCCTTGACGTTAGTCGGTTTAGAAAAACTGCATCATCAATTAGCACTCGAAACCGATTGGAATAACCGTTTATCTGGCGGAGAACAGCAGCGCATTATGTTTGCGCGTTTATTACTCAACCGGCCAAAACTGCTTTTATTAGACGAAACGACCTCAGCCCTTGATGAAACTAGCGCACTAGAGCTGCTCGCTTTATTGAAAGCTGAATTACATGATAGCGCCATTGTTTTGGTTAGCCATCAGAGCTTCGTGACTCAATTTGCGGAACAACACATATTGCTCGTGGAGCCTACGAGTGAAAAATCCTTAAATACAGGAACGCCTGAATATGCTTCATAAAATTACCTTCGCAGCATTGATGAGTATTCTGCTCGGTGGCTGCGCAGGCAGCACATCGGTGAGCAAAAATTCGACCTCACTATTGCCTGTGCGCGGTGACCTTCAACACTACCAACTCGACAATGGGCTGCAAGTTTACCTTCTGCAACGTAATCAACCTGGAGTTGAACTGCGTTTATTGGTCAGTAGCGGCTCATTACAAGAAAATGAACAGCAGCTTGGCCTCGCACACTTTACTGAACATATGGCGTTTAAAGGCACCAAACATTTTCCGGGAACCACGGGGTTCAAACAGCTGGAACACCAAGGGCTTAAACTCGGTAGCCATGTGAATGCCATTACGAGTTTAAATTCCACGCTATATAAATTGTCACTCCCCGAAGCCACGACCGCACAAGTCGCCACAGGCTTACAAGTGATGGCCGATTGGGCATCAAATATGACCTTTGACCAAGAAGCCTTCGAAAAAGAGCGCCCTGTGATTGTCGAAGAGTGGCGCCTACGCCAAGGGATGGGCTATCGCATCAATGACAGCTTAGAAAAATTACGTTACCACGGTAGCCGTTACGTCGATCGCAACCCAATTGGCTCATTAGATGTGGTACGCAATGCTCCGATTGAGCAAGCGAAAGACTATTATCAAACATGGTATCAGCCTCAGCGAATGTCACTATTAATTATTGGTGATTTCAATAGCTCATCAGTACGCAATCAGGTTAATAATTTATTTGCGCTCCCTAAACCTGAAAAAGTGGCAAAAGATGACCCTCAGTGGAAGCAATTTACTAGCACAACCAATATGTTAGTCCAAGGTGTGTTTGATAAAGAGCAAGGGGCGCGTTATGTGCAATTTGCTTTACAAAAGGATGTTAGCGCACCGCTAAATACCCGTTTAGGGCAGTCGGAAGATTTACTGGATAACCTCTGGTTAGCTATTTTAAACCAACGTTTCTCCGTTATGGTGGATAACGGCATTTTGCCGTCGATTAGCATCAATGAACAAGGGGCAATGTTAGATAACCAGCGCTTACAACAGTTGATGATCATCCACCCGAAAGGTAATGATTACCAAGGTGCAACTGAGATTTTATTTACAGAATTACAACGCCTTGCTACTGAGCCGGTTACCCAAGAAGAACTTGATTCTGCAAAGCAAGCGATGTTGAAAAAATTCAGCCTGCAAGCCGCTTCAGAGCAACGTTATAGTAATGAATATTTAGCAGGGCAACTGACGACGGCGCTTGAATACGACATGCCAATGTGGAATAAGCGCCAACAGTTAGATAACAGCTACCAGTTAATGAAATCCGTTAAGCCGCAGGACTTACAACAGCATGTCGCTAAATTCCTACAAACCGCTTCCCCGCGTTTAGCATTAATTGGGCCTGATACTGATGCCCCTACTATTGATAAATCGGCATTTAATCAGCAATGGCTTAAAATACGCCAAAGCACACCAGGGCCATTTACGCTGCGCTCCAAAGCCATTCAACTGCAATTACCCCAATCCATAAAAGGCAGTATTGTTGATCAATCTAAGCTGCCCGTTGAAAAAACGGAACATTGGACTTTGAGTAATGGCATTCAGGTAATTGTTAAAACAGATAAAAACCTGAAAGATGATATTCAATTTAACTTGCAATTACCGGGTGGCCGTTCGTTAGAAACACAACAAACGGCAGGTTTAACGGATTGGGCGTTGAAACTTCCTGAAAGCAGCGGTTATGGAAATTACAGCGCGCGCGATCTGGCTCTGCTGGCAAAGCAAAACCAAATTAGCGTTCGCCCATACAGCGAATTGCTCACACATGGTTTTCGCGGAAAAGCCCCTGTCGATAACCTCGAAACGGCGCTACAGTTACTCAATTTAAAACTCACCGCTCCGCAATTTAGTGGTGAAAAATTAGAGCAACAAAAACAATCTTTTACTTTAAACTTATCCAAAACTCCCGTAGAACGCACTTTCCTTGATAATATTAATCGGGAAAGCTATACCCACGGTGAATTTTTGGTGATTAACCCACAGGGCAGCTGGCAGCAATTTACGGCTCAGCAGTTGCAGCAAGCTAACCGCCAATTACTCACCTCAACAGCAGATATGACACTGGTCATTACAGGTGCAATGAATAGCCGTGAGCTAAAACCATTGTTAGAGCAATGGGTTGCATCATTACCACAAAGTAACCAAAAACTGGTATCTCGCGACCAAGGGATCATGCCAAAAATGGCGAGTTTTAATAAAACTTATCCTATCAGCAGCAGCGATAAGAGCATGGTGAGTATTCAGTTCGCGTCACCTGCTGTCTGGAACCAGCAAGACAGCTTAGCGATTCAATTAATTGATACCATTGTGAGCCAACGCTTACGTGGTGAACTACGTGAGAAAGCGAGTGGTATTTATGCGCTTGGCTTTTCACAGATGCTCGCGAAGAAACCGCAACCTTATTATCTTGCTCGGTTAAATTTCACCACCTCACCTGAGCGTGCTGAAGAAATGACGCAAATCGCCCAAAAAACGATTGGACAAATTCGTCAAACAGGTGTGAGTGAAAAAGAGCTAACCGAAGCGAAAAATATTTGGCTAACAGAGAACTCACAAGTGACGGATAGTTCAAGCTATTGGACTGAGGCTCTAGCGCAGATTGCCAGCGATGATGGGCAATATCAGCGTTTAAACCAAGAGCAAGATATTATTCGCCAGTTAACGGTTGAAGATATTAACCGCTTGGCTCGTCAATACTTAGGGCAAAATTCAAAAGTATTTATGATGACGCCTTGATATGAGTAAAAATTAGCCCGTAAATACAACGGGCTAATTTGTCTATTTTCACATAAATAAAATTAACCATTAATTTTTGGAAAATAGCCTTCGTATATTATTAATCATTCGACTGAATACATGTGAAACTATTTTTTTTAAACTCATATCCTTTATTAACTCTTCTGGATCTCTATTTTTTTCAGGTTCCAATAACTCTATCTTACTTGCAACACTGAATTTTTCATTTCCCTTCAATTCTTTCACTCTATCCATTGAATAAACGTTTATGAAATTATTAACCTTATCAGCAATGTTTTTATGAGTATAACGTGATACTTTTCGTATTAACTCGGATGAAGACTCAAAAATATCTTCAATTGGTTCTTTTTTCAAGTAATCTATAATTGCCATTTTAAATTCATTGTATTTACGTGGTGTAATATCCTGTAATGAACTCACGGAATTTATGGCACACCAGATTCGGTCCATCGGAACTTTATTTTCTCTAATATATAATTCATTTCTGTCTAAAAATTTATTGATAATATTATTTATTTTTTCACAAACCAATTTATTGTCGTATTTTTTTAGTATTTTCTGTGCATCGAACATTTCTTTTTCAAATAGATAGGGGGTTTCACTTGACTTTAATTTATTAAATCTCGCCTTAATTTTAGACTCAATCAAGCTTAATGACTTATCCGAGATTCCATTAAAAGGCACTTTAATTTTAATCGCTTCCTCTATCGTATGACTAGCAAGGATTTTTTGAAACTTAGGTTCTTTTTCACTTGAACTCGGCTGGTTTAATTGATTTTTTCTTATTGAAAGTTCATTTATAAAACCACTTACCTTCTCATCAACCACTTCATTCCCCAGTTTAGCAACCACATTTTCACAATGTTTCATCTTTTTTATAATTACATCATCTGTAGCATTACCCTCTAGTGGCGTAGTTTTTTTTATTGAACCATTAGGTAAATCAGAGTTATGGTCAAATCTGGTGTACGAGCATCAGGCGGTTTTCCTGTCTGACTGCTCCATTACTTGTTCGCCGTCTTGGAATTTAACGTTATTGACCACGAGGGTTAGCAGTTGAAATCCTTTCAGGCGGTTCCAGCGCTTCTGCGCTGATTGCAGCAATTTATAAACCATTGCTAGGGTTGTGTTTCTTGAACCGCAGTTGCGGGTTTTGCTGGTTCTTAAACGTACTGTAGCGAAGGCAGATTCAATTGGGTTGGTGGTGCGTATACTCACCCAATGTTCTGCTGGAAAATCGTAGAAAGCCAACATGCTCTCACGGTCTTTAGCTAAGCATTCCATTGCGCGTGGGTACTTAGCAGTAAACCTTTCCAGCGCTATATCAAAGGCTTTATGAGCCTTCTCACGCGTCTCTGCCATCCAGATATCATGCAGTGCTTCTTTTACTTTGGGTTGCACTGCCTTGGGCAGTTTGTTGAGCACATTGGCCGTCTTATGCACCCAGCAACGTTGCTGTTTGGTCTGCGGGTATACTTTGCTCAGAGCCTTCCAGAAGCCCAGAGCGCCGTCAGCTGTTGCCAGCTTTGGGCAGGTCGTAAGCCCACGCGCAACCAGGCCATTCAGCAGCTCAAGCCAGCTGGCTTCGGACTCGCGATAGCCTTCTTCAACAGCAATCAGTTCCTTGCGGCCATGCTCTGTCACGCCCATCACCACCAGCAAGCACAAACGGTCATCGAGGCGGACGTTGCTGTAAATACCGTCAACCCAAAGGTACGCGTAGCGCTTGTCACTCAAATCGCGCTGTCGCCACTCTCGGTGCTCATCAATCCAGCGTTCCTTGAGCCTGGAAATGGTGTTAGCTGACAGACCTTTGGCATTCTCACCCAGCAAGGCTGCAAGGGCTTCTTGGTAGTCTCCAGTGGAAATACCTTTGAGATACAGCCACGGTAATAACTCTTCAACGCTGCGGGCACGCTTGAGGTATGGCGGTAGCAGTGCGCTGGTAAAACGAATACCAGAGCCGCTACGATCACGCACTTTTGGCACCTTGATATCAACATCGCCAATGCCCGTTTGGATGCTGCGCTCAGGCAAATAGCCGTTACGCACCACAGCTTTGCGGCCATCGGGTAAACGCAGTTCTTCATGAGCTTGCAGCAGTTGCTGCAGCTCTACTTCAACTGCTTGCGCAATGAGCTGACGAGCACCATTACGCAATAAAGCAGTTAGCACATCAGTGCCAGTTTCATCTGGTTGTGAAAGAACATTCAGGGTAATATTTGTCATGGCGTATCGCTCTACTGTTAATTATTTCTTGGAGGAAACAATCAACAGGATACGCCACCCTCTTTTCCCCTCATACACCACAAATGACTATAGCTCGGTAAATCACCACTACATGACTTTTGAATAACCTTTTTATCAAGAGTATCTTTTTTTTGCTCTATTTTGATTTTTCCAGTAGAAAGTGATTGATTAGGAGGTAGAGAAAAATAATTTTTACTTGCTTCGATACCTTTATTAAAATACTTATTAATTTTATACTTCGCTTTTCCGTTAGCCTTATTTACTTTACCCCATGCCTCTGTTATTTCCTTCATTCCATCAGCATTCGTACTATTCTTTAAACTAACTATTTTATCTATTATCAGATGGCTAGATCCCTCATAGAAGCTATGTTTGTTGATAATGTTATCTACCATATCACTCAGTGAAATTGATGGGTCCGTTTGCTTTGTAACATGATCATGATGTCTTAGGGCTTTAAAGATCTTCATGTTAGGTTTCCTATTTTAGGTAAGACACACAAAAATAATATATAAGCCAATAAGCTTTCGATATCAGATAGCGATTTCCTCAATAATTTTTAAATACAATCAGTAAAATTTAGTGCTACTACTCGATTTATATGACTTTGCTAAGTTGACATAATATGTTTTTGATGTGATTAATATATTCTAGAAACGACAATGATGAGTAAAGTAATGAATAACATAACCATCCGCAGAGCAACGCTGGACGATGTGCCTGCAATAACTAAAATGCACGCTGATTATTCGGCGTATGCCAACACCTTACAATTGCCATACCCAACAGAAAAAACCTGGGAAGCTCGCCTCGGGGAAAATGATCCACCCGTCACTCAGTTTGTTGCCACCATTGGTGAGGAAGTCGTGGGTTTGCTAGTTATCAGCCAACCTAGTCAAGTGCGCCGTCGCCATGTCGCTACTTTCGGAATTACCGTTAGTGAAGCCCACCAAGGCAAAGGCATTGGCTCACAACTGATGCAAGTGATGGTGGATTACTGTGACAACTGGCTGAATGTCCATCGCATAGAGCTAGAAGTATTCGCAGCAAATGGCAGTGGCATTGGGCTGTATGAAAAGTTTGGCTTCGAGCTAGAAGGCCGCATGAAAGATTATGCATTTCGTGATGGGCAATATGTTGATGCCGTGATGATGAGCCGGATAAAAAGTTAGTCTTAAAACGCCCAGCGCAGTTGCCAGCATAGTGGTGCTACCCTAAAGTAATACCCATCTTATCCACTTAATTTAAGGTAGCCCATGAAAACGCAAAATCATTTCACTGAGATGCAAAATAAGGCAAACCTACAACAAGATTTTCCCCTTACTATCAAACAAAGCTCTGATGCCAAATGGAAAGAAAAAAATAGAACAAACATTGATAGCTTTAACGAATTTGAACAACAAGCAGGGCTATTTACTGATGATAATGAGTATGGGGTGATTTAATGCCTCAATATGCTGTTTATCGTAATAAATCAATCAGGTCGAAAGACCAATATCCTTATCTTATTGATATCCAAAATGACCTACTGAGTGACTATCACTCACGTGTTATCATGCCTATATCGCCATTATTGCATAACAATTCACAAGTTAAGGCTCTAACCCCTGTGGTTTATATTAATGGTATTCACCATGTAATTATCACTAAATCCATAACCACTATTTCCATTAATAAACTTAAACCACGTGACCTCGTCTGTATCATCCCGAATGTTCATGCAAAAATTATTTCGGCTGTTGACATGATCATTTCGGGGATTTAGAACTTTTATTTCACAAAAAATGCCACGCTATACGTGGCATTTAAAAAATCATATCTGTATTGAGTTAACGACTATTTGTCACCTAGCAACACTGAATCCAATGCAATCTCAATCATTTCATTGAACGTGGTTTGACGTTCTTCTGACGTTGTTTGTTCGCCAGTTTTAATATGGTCAGAAACAGTACAAATCGTTAACGCACGTGCGCCAAACTCAGCAGCAACACCATAAATACCCGCAGCTTCCATTTCAACACCCAAAATGCCGTATTTTTCCATCACTTTAAACATATCAGGATCTGGTGAGTAGAATAGGTCTGCTGAGAACAGGTTACCCACACGTACATTCACGTTTCTTGCTTTTGCCGCTTCAACTGCATTATGGACTAAGTCATAGTCCGCAATCGCTGCAAAATCATTTTCTTTAAAGCGTTGACGGTTAACGCGTGAATCAGTACAAGCACCCATACCGATCACAACATCACGCAATTTTACATCATCCATTACTGCGCCACATGAACCAACACGAATAATCACTTTTACACCGAAATCAGTGATCAGTTCTTTCGCGTAAATGGAGCATGAAGGGATCCCCATACCGTGGCCCATTACCGAAATTTTACGGCCTTTATAAGTCCCTGTAAAACCTAACATGCCACGCACATTATTGACTTGGCGAACATCCTGAAGGAAAGTTTCAGCGATGTATTTTGCACGTAATGGGTCGCCTGGCATCAGAACGACATCAGCGAAATCACCCATTTCTGCATTAATATGTGGAGTTGCCATGATTATTTCCCTTTAAACGATTAAATATTTTCAAATGAATAAGGTGGCTTCCCACCTTATTATTAATAATCTGTATCTTACTGGCCTAAGCAATTTGAATCGTAGCCAACGAACTACAGCTAGCTTATTACCCTTCAATAGCTCGCTCACTACCTTTCATACTTACCTATTACCCTAAATAATTTGAGTTGTAGCTAGGCGGCAAAGAAAATCATCCCTATGAGCATACATCAGTATGTGATTAGGGTAGTTTTGTGCAGCCAACACCACTCTACAACTTAAAGTATGACGACAAAGCTTTGCTCATTACCTTTAATTCCCCGCCATTACCCTAAATAATTTGAGTTGTAGCTAGGCGGCAAAGAAAATCATCCCTATGAGCATACATCAGTATGTGATTAGGGGGATTTTATGCAGCCAACACCGCTACAGCTCAAAGTATGACGGGTAATGGGTGTTAGAGCATTGGTTTACCATAATCCATCGGCGACAAATCAAAGTATTTCGCGACAGTCTGGCCAATATCTGCGAAAGTTTCACGGTGACCTAATGAACCTGGTTTCACTTTTGGACCATAAATCAACACTGGGATGTGCTCACGGGTATGGTCTGTACCTGGCCAGGTTGGGTCACAACCGTGGTCTGCCGTTAAAATTAGGATGTCGTCTTCTTTAACTAATTTCATTAGTTCAGGTAAACGGCGGTCAAATAATTCTAATGCCGCAGCATAACCTGCCACATCACGGCGGTGGCCATATGCGGAGTCAAAGTCCACAAAGTTAGTGAAAACGATGGTGTTGTCACCCGCTAGTTTCATTTCTTCTACCGTTGCATCGAATAGCGCATCGATACCAGTGGCTTTAATTTTCTTGGTGATACCGACATGAGCGTAAATATCCGCAATTTTACCGATAGAAACAACTTCACCTTGTTTTTCATCAACTAATTTTTTCAATACGGTTGGTGCTGGTGGCTCTACCGCTAAGTCATGACGGTTACCTGTACGTGTGAAGTTACCCGCTTTGTCGCCAACAAATGGACGCGCGATAACACGGCCAATGTTATAACCACCTTTGGTTAACTCTTCACGCGCAATTTCACACAGCTCATACAGTTTATCTAAGCCGTAAGTTTCTTCGTGACACGCAATTTGGAATACTGAGTCAGCAGAGGTATAGAAAATAGGTTTCCCTGTTTTCATGTGCTCTTCACCCAGTTGATCGAGGATAACTGTACCGGATGAATGGCAGTTACCTAAATAGCCCGGCAAGTTTGCTTTTTCGACTAAAGTATCCAGCAGTTCTTGCGGGAAGCTGTTTTCTTCATCAGAGAAATAACCCCAATCGAATAACACAGGAACACCTGCGATTTCCCAGTGGCCTGATGGCGTATCTTTGCCTGAAGAAATTTCGCTCGCATAACCATACGCACCAATAATTTCTGCATTAGGGTCAAGACCTGCAGGGAATGAACCGCTTGATTCTTCTCCTGCTTTACCTAAACCTAATTTTGTTAAATTAGGTAAATGCAGAGGCCCTTTACGACCAATATCCGCTTCGCCACGGGCGCAAGCATCTGCGATGTGACCCAATGTATTGGAACCTTCATCACCAAATTTATGTGCATCATGTGCTGCACCGATCCCAAAGGAATCCAAAACCATAATAAATGTGCGTTTCATATTTTTCTCCTGCGGTATTTTTAAAACGATATACCACTAAAATCTATTTGTATTACTCGCTGATTTGGCGATAAACCATTGGTGTTGTTTCAGGAGATTTGTCTCCAATCACCATCGCTTCACGCACTTCTTTCGCCGCTTCTTCCCAAGCTTTTTCACTATTTGCATGGATAATTGCCAGTGGCGTTTGGGTATCCACTTTGGCGCCTAACGCAGCGATATCACTCAAACCAACGCTATAATCAATTGGGTCTGTCGCTTTACGGCGACCACCGCCTAACGTCACTACGGACATTCCCAGCGCACGTGTATCCATTTGCGTGATAATGCCATCTTTTGGTGCATAAACGGCTTTGCTCAGTACCGCAGTCGGCAGGTATTTGTTGTAATTTTCAACAAAATCAGCAGGCCCTTTTTGAGCTGCTACCATACGGCCAAACACTTCTGCCGCTTTACCATTGTCTAATACTGCCTGTAATTTTTGGCGTGCTTCTTCGCGGTTTGCTGCTAATGAACCAGATACCAGCATTTCTACACATAACGCCATGGTGACTTCATAAAGACGTGGGTTACGGTATTCACCCGTTAAGAATTGAACCGCTTCACGAACTTCAACTGCGTTACCTGCGCTGGAAGCTAGCACTTCATTCATGTCAGTCAATAATGCCGTAGTTTTACAACCCGCCCCATTGGCTACTTTAACAATAGACTCTGCTAGCTGTTCTGACTTCTCATACGTTGGCATAAATGCACCAGAGCCGACTTTAACGTCCATCACTAGAGCATCAAGGCCTTCAGCCAGTTTTTTGCCTAAAATTGAAGCGGTAATTAGCGGAATTGAATCCACTGTCGCTGTAATATCACGGGTCGCATAGAAACGTTTATCGGCAGGTGCTAATGAATTAGTTTGCCCAATAATTGCCACCCCGACATCTTTGATAATGTCACGGAAACGAACGTCATCCGGGAAGATATCGAAATTAGGGATCGCTTCAAGCTTGTCTAGTGTTCCACCAGTGTGGCCTAAACCACGGCCTGAGATCATCGGTACATAACCGCCACAAGCAGCGACCATAGGGCCAAGCATCAGTGAAGTCACATCCCCCACACCGCCAGTTGAATGTTTATCAACTAATGGGCCATTGAGATTGAGTGATTTCCAGTTCAGAACGGTTCCTGAATCACGCATTGCTAACGTTAATGCAACGCGCTCAGGCATGGTCATATCATTAAAATAGATAGTCATTGCCAATGCAGCAATTTGACCTTCTGAAACTGAGTTATCGCGAACACCATTGATAAAGAAACGAATTTCTTCTTCGCTTAATGGCTTACCATCACGTTTTTTACGGATAATTTCTTGTGCCAGAAACACAATATTCTCCTTTAAAGTCGAATTTATCGGCTAACAATATTGCGAAAATTAATAACTGCTGCTTGATTTTTTAACGTCAAAACCTAGCGTATTTAATAAATTTGCTAATAGGCTAGAAGCACCAAAACGGAAGTGGCGGCTATCTGCCCAATTGTCACCTAAAATTCGTCCCGCTAACGCTAAGTATTCTGCTGCTTCTTCTGCGGTACGTACACCACCAGCAGGTTTAAAGCCGACTGTTTTTTCAACGCCCATATCACGGATGACTTGCATCATGATTTCCGCGCTTTCTAATGTTGCATTAACAGGTACTTTACCTGTCGAAGTTTTAATAAAATCAGCGCCCGCTTTAATTGAAATTTCAGAAGCCTTACGGATTAGTGCTGCATCTTTTAACTCACCTGTCTCAATGATTACTTTCAGCAACACATTCGCAGCCGCACAAGCGTCTTTACAGGCTTTCACTAAATCAAAACCAATTTGTTCATTACCCGCAATCAGCGCACGATAAGGGAAAACAACATCAACTTCATCCGCACCGTAAGCAATTGCTGCTTTGGTTTCAGCTAATGCGATATCAATATCATCGTTACCGTGTGGGAAATTCGTAACCGTTGCAATACGCACATCTGGAGTGCCTTGCTCACGTAATGTTTTACGTGCAATGGGAATAAAACGAGGGTAAATACAGATTGCAGCGGTATTGCCTGCTGGGCTTTTCGCCTGATGACACAGTGCGATGACTTTCGCATCAGTATCGTCATCATTTAAAGTGGTTAAATCCATAAGTGACAGCGCGCGTTGTGCGGCCGCTTTTAAATCAGTCATATAACTCTCCAACGTTGTTAATTCTTCAGAACGACACGTTCTTTGTTGGCGAGCGGGCTTGGTTCCTTAAAGATGCTAGTCGGATTCTTTCCGAACTGAGCAGCTGAGATCCTTCTCACCGCATCATGCCCTAGAGTCCTAGACTCTGAGAACTAGCAGTTCCATAGCAGCTTACTAATGCCTATTTGACCATGGAATGATGCCATTTTATGTGCTACAAATCACATTAATCGACTGAATGTTACATTATTAAAATAAAAAATGTGATATAGATCAAATTATACCATCTATCGCCATCAATTCTTCTCTCAAATGGCTTTTTCAATATTTTCTGTATCATTAATTGACTAAGTTAAGAATAGTTGAAAATTTACGATTGATATAAAAAGTCATAAAAGAATATAACGAATCAAAATGAAAACGGAAGGATTAATCCCCTTCCGTTTAATTGGATTAGTTGATAGCAAATATAAATTAAATTACGGCTGCTGCGCCTAACGTTAAGAAAAAGCCAGCAATGGTTGCACTCATTAAGTTAGACAGGGTACCAGCCATAACCGCTTTCATACCTAAACGAGCGACATCACCACGGCGATTTGGCGCCATTCCGCCTAAACCACCGAGTAAGATAGCGACGGATGAAAGGTTAGCAAAACCACATAATGCAAACGAAATAATTGCTTTAGTATGGTCGGAAAGCACTTGTTTGCCTGCCGCCAGTACTTCAGCATCCGCTTTCATGTATTCACCGAAGTTCATGAATGCAACAAATTCGTTCACAACAATTTTTTGACCGATGAAAGAACCAGCAACTGTCGCTTCACTCCACGGCACACCAATTAAGAAGGCAATCGGAGCGAATAACCAACCTAATAATAATTCCAGTGATAATTGTGGATAATCAAACCAGCCACCAATACCACCTAAGATGCCATTGATCAATGCAATCAAAGCAATAAAGGCCAATAACATTGCCCCCACGTTCAGCGCTAGTTGCATCCCTGATGATGCCCCAGAAGCAGCCGCATCAATAATATTGGCAGGGCGTTCATCTTCAGCGACTAAATCTGTCGCATCAACCCTATCTTTTACATCTTCTGTTTCTGGAACCATCAGTTTGGCGAATAATAAACCACCTGGAGCGGCCATAAAGGAGGCAGCAATCAGGTATTCCATTGGTACACCCATTTGGGCGTAGCCCGCTAAAACTGAACCTGCTACAGAAGCTAAACCACCACACATAATGGCAAATAGCTCTGATGTCGTCATTGTTGCAATATAAGGGCGAACAACCAATGGTGCTTCCGTTTGCCCAACAAAGATATTTGCTGTTGCAGATAACGATTCTGTTCTTGAGGTTCCCAATATTTTTTGCAGACCACCACCAAGAACTTTAATCACTAACTGCATGATCCCTAAATAATAAAGGACAGCAATTAATGATGAGAAGAAAACAATAATTGGTAAAACGCGGAAAGCGAAAATAAAGCCACCGCCACCAAACAGTTCAAACATTTTATCGGAAACAAGGCCGCCAAAGATGAAGCTCATCCCATCTTGACCATATCCAATAACTTTAGAAACCGCGTCAGACATCCCTTGGAGCACACTACGCCCCGCTGGAACATAAAGAACAAATGCACCAATGGCTAATTGAATTAAAAATGCGCCGCCAACTGTGCGTAGTCTAATTGCTCGGCGATTGCTGGAAAATAGAATAGCTATCGCGATAAGTACCGCCATTCCGATAATACTCATAATGAGCTGCATGGAAGGATCCCTGTTCACTTTATTTTAGGTTGATATATAAGGAAACGTGTAAGTCACCTTGACTCTTAATTTGATGATTATACCTAGTCATCACCAATAACCCGCAATACTCATCACAAATACATACTGCAATAAACAACAAAAATTCACATAATGTGACAAAAGTCACAAAAACTATTCAGTTTAATCTGTAAAGGCACTAAAGTCCCAATTAAGCACAATAAAAACTAAATAGATTTTAATAGCCAATTAGTGAAATTATATAAATATTATTTATGATTCTGTATGCGATTTTACTTGGTGAGATTAAATAACGACAAACTATTGTTGTAAAGTTGTTGGGCTATTTCTGCAGGGGATTCGTGGCGAAGCTCACATAATGAACGAAAAACCCACTCAATACGTTCAGGACGATTTGGTTCGCCTTGAAAACCTGAAACTGGCATATCAGGGGCATCCGTTTCGAATAATAATGAAGTCAAAGGGAGTTGCGACATCACATGGCGAGTTTTATTCGCTCTGTCATAAGTAATTGTGCCACCAACACCAATATAATAGCCAAGTTTAACAAAGGCTTGGGCTTGAGATAGACTGCCGGCAAAACCATGCACAACGCCACGAGCTGGGACATCAAAACGACGTAGCATCGCAGCTAATGGGTCATGGCTTTTACGTGAATGTAAAATAACTGGTAAATCAAACTGTTTCGCTAACTTTAATTGTGCGGACAACACCACTTGCTGGCGCTCAAATTGCGGGTTTTGCATATAGAGGTCAAGCCCAATCTCCCCTATCGCCACACACTTTTTATTCTTTTTAGCTAGATAATCAGTCAATATATCAATATGTTGCTCTTGAAACTGACTCAAATATAACGGATGAAACCCCATAGCGGCATGCAACTGCGGGTACTGCTGTGCCAGTTGCCAAACTCGTGCAAAATTATCCATACTCACTGTAGGAATGATAATATCACTCACCCCACTTTGTTGAGCAAGCTGCAAACTTTCAGTGAAGGAATCACTAAAAGGTGGGAAATCAAAATGGCAATGAGTATCAATAAATTGACGTTTAGCCATCACGATTTTCATTTGCGGATATTGCGGCCAAAGGCATTGAGGTAACAGGCTCCGCCGCCAATTCAGGAATGAGCTCATTCGGTACTTGTGGCTCAAACTGAATATCTAATGGGTTAGACTCAATTTTCTGTGCCAAAGTATGGCTAAAGCGATTTGTGTTGTGGTCAAAGGCATCACCCAGTGCTGCAATAAAATAGCGACCACACCGGCGCCCCGTATGGTAATCTTGATTAAGCGAAGATACCTTACTACCCAGCGCACTACTTTTCAGTGGAACAGGTGGATAAATCTCAAAGACCTGTACATCTTTTGGTGGGTTTTCAATAAATTCTTGTGTTCTACGGTAGCTTTTCAGATGAACTTTTAGCATCGCGGCCATACGTTGTAGGCCATTTTTATCCCCTTCCAGCCACCGAGTCATTCTTTTCACCCATTCAGGGGTAAAATACATTTGGGAAGGAACGGTACGGATCACCACAATAGTCTCTGCACCGCGGCGGTATGCCTCTTCAACTGGGATAGCAGCACTAATGCCACCATCTTGGTAAAGCGTGCCATCAAATTCGACACCTTCACGATAAAAGCCCGGAATAGCGCTGGATGCACGAATAATATCGAGCCAGTTGTCTGCGTCAGGCTTTAGAAAAGCAGCGGAAAAATCATCACTGCGGCTTGCTCCCATATAGAATTCACGACCTGAATTTAATAAATCGAGCCCTGCTTGTATACGTAATGGGAATTCTTTTGCTGTGGTGTCGACGAGCCAATCTAAATCAATCAGATGACCGCCGCGGATAAAGCGCAGTGGATTGAAAAATGCCGAATTAGTCGTATAACGCGTGATCACACGGCGTGCATAACCTGCTTGCCCACAAATATACGCAGAAAGATTTTGAGCCCCAGCTGAAGTGCCTATCATCAGGTCAAAAGGGTTGAAATCAGAGATAAGAAACTCATCCAGTACACCCGCAGTAAAAATTCCTCGTTGACCGCCACCTTCACAAATCAGGGCAGTTTTTCCCGAGTTGATATTATCAAAGAATGCAAGCGGCTCAATCGTGCCAAGTGTAACTGAAACGTGTTTTCCCATAATGCCTCTGAATGACAGAAGTTCACTTTAAATAGCTCAAAAACAGAATGAGCTTCCCTTTGAAAGCCCATTCTATCCGCATTGTACAATAAATATTCAGCAATATGAGCTATTGAGACATTTATTTACTGATTAGTTAGCGATGACTAAACCATTTTGTACTGATTTTACCCCATTGACTTGCGATGCCACTTGGGTAATTTTATCAATTTGATCGGCTGATTTAACAAAGCCTGATAAGTAAACAACACCATTGACTGTTTTTACTGATACGCTGTTACTCGAAATACCTTTCGTACCCAGTAATTTTCCTTTTACATCCGCCGTAATCGCGGAGTCATCAATGTAGTCACCGGTGTTTTTAGCGCCACTCGAAATGGCATTCCCAGTATCTTTACCTGCCATTTCAACGGTCTTAGATGCACTGTCCCAGGTTTCTGAGGCTTGTTTTTTCAAAGCGCTATCTGATGATGAGCTACAAGCCGCGAGCGCCCAGCTCAACCCAATAACTCCTAACAAACTCAATAGTTTTGCTTTTTTCATAAAAACCTTCCTTTCACTGCAATGGACAACGAATAATATAGCCTAAGTAAAAAAACATAAAAAATAAAGAGAAAGGTGATAAAGACAGAATATTCTTGATGATAAGCATAAAAAAACAGGGAAAGTTGCTTTAAATGAAGTTCGAAATAAGATGACCCACTAACTATGCTAGTCGTGGGTCATAAACACAATTAGTGTTCGCGTGTTTTGCGGAATTTAACGTCAGGGTAACGTTCACTAGTCAGGTTCAAATTCACCATAGTCGGTGCGATATAAGACAAGTTGTCGCCACCATCAAGGGCTAAGTTTTGCTCATTTTTGCGTTTAAACTCTTCGAATTTCTTCGCATCATCACACTCAACCCAACGCGCAGTAGAAACGTTAACGGCTTCATAAATAGCTTCAACGTTATATTCGCTTTTCAAACGCGAAACCACCACGTCAAACTGCAGCACACCTACCGCACCAACAATTAAATCATTGTTAGTTAACGGGCGGAACACCTGTACTGCGCCCTCTTCAGATAACTGAACGAGGCCTTTTAACAGTTGTTTTTGTTTTAGCGGATCACGTAAGCGAATACGGCGGAATAATTCAGGGGCAAAGTTAGGAATACCCGTAAATTTGAGCTCTTCACCTTGTGTGAAGGTATCACCGATTTGAATCGTACCATGGTTATGTAACCCAATGATGTCCCCTGCATAGGCGTTTTCGACCTGAGAGCGATCCCCCGCCATAAAGGTTAAAGCATCAGAAATGACCACGTCTTTTTTGATGCGCACTTGGCGTAGTTTCATGCCTTTTTCATAAGTACCTGAAACTATACGCATAAACGCAACACGGTCACGGTGTTTCGGGTCCATATTTGCTTGGATTTTAAATACGAAACCAGTGAACTTTTCTTCTGTCGCATTAACTTGGCGTAAATCTGTTTGGCGCGGTTGTGGCTGAGGAGCCCATTCCACTAGGCCATCTAGCATATGGTCAACACCAAAGTTACCTAACGCTGTTCCGAAAAAGACAGGGGTTAATTCACCCTGCAAGAATGCGTCATGGTCAAATTCATGAGATGCCCCTTGAACCAATTCCAACTCATCACGTAACTGTGCCGCTAATTCATCACCTACGGCAGCATCAAGATCTGGGTTATTCAGCCCTTTAATTATACGGACTTCTTGAATAGTGTGACCTTGGCCTGTTTGGTATAGGATTGTTTCATCGCGTAATAAATGATAAACACCCTTGAATAATTTACCACAACCAATAGGCCATGTGATTGGACAACAAGCAATTTTCAGCTCATTTTCCACTTCATCCATTAATTCCATTGGGTCACGAATATCACGGTCCAACTTATTCATGAAAGTTAAGATTGGAGTGTCACGTAGACGAGTGACTTCCATCAGTTTACGTGTCCGGTCTTCAACCCCTTTACCCGAGTCAATGACCATCAAGCAGCAGTCAACTGCCGTTAATGTACGATAAGTATCTTCAGAGAAGTCTTCGTGACCTGGGGTATCCAATAAGTTAACAAGACAATCATTATAAGGAAACTGCATAACAGAGGTGGTAATCGAAATACCACGCTGCTTTTCCATTTCCATCCAGTCAGATTTAGCGTGTTGGTTAGAGCCACGGCCTTTTACCGTACCAGCACGTTGAATAGCGTGCCCAAACAATAACACTTTTTCGGTTATTGTGGTTTTACCCGCATCGGGGTGCGAGATGATAGCAAAGGTCCTTCGCTTATTGATTTCATTAAGAAAATCTTGGTTTGCCATGTATAAATTCTTTTAGTTTGTACACGGATTTGTACACACTTTTGGAAGTACTCTCTTTTCAGTTCTTCGCTTGTCAAATCCGTCGTGTTAATCGTAATTGGCCGCTATTTTCGCTGATCTTGACTTTATAAACAATCAATGGTTATCTAATCGGTTACCATTTACTCTCAGCGTGCACCAATGCTCAGTTGTAGCTGTTTGCAATCGTTGCTTCTTCAGCTAATGAACAACTGTGGCTAAACCACAAATTCCTTCGCTACCAGAAATCGATGATAGCTTGTCGTACTACACCGATGATGGTGCAGTTGCCGTTGATCGGTATTGCAGGGTATTGCGGGTTCAAAGGTTTTAGATACTTCTGTTCACCATCAATAACCAACTGCTTAAAGGTTGCTTCTTTCGAATCATCCAAACGCGCAACAACCAATGAACCTGAAGAGTAAGGTAACTCAGGATCAACAACGATCACTGCCCCCTCAGGTATGGATTTTTTTCCGCTTGGATTTTCCATACTGTCGCCTTTTACGCGAAGTGCGAAACAACCCTCATGTGCTTTCCCAGTGACTTCACGCCACTCCTCAGCATCTTCATGGGCAAATCCCTCCGCTATTTCAGTCCAATCACCGGCCTGAACCCAGTTAATGAGAGGAATTCTTCCCTTAATATCAGGCCCGACTTCTACATTACCGACCCCCAAGCCAATCTCGCCATCACCTGTGGCGAGCCAATGAGCATTCACGCGAAGCGCCTCCGCGATCTGCATGGTGTAACGAGACCTAGCCGATTTACCAGAGCAAATCTGGCTGATCGACTGCTGTTTGATACCAATGCGACGAGCCAACTCAGACTGAGTTACCCCAGTAAGCTGCAAGGCATGGTTTAGTCGTTCGGATAAAGTTTTCATAAGCCCGCATTCTACAAATAAAACTGTAGTCTTTCAACAATTTTAACTGTTGACTTATCTACAGTTTAAACTGTAACATTCAATCTTGTAACAGTTATTATTGTAACAGGAGACGGTATGGAAGTGTTCAAAACGACACAAAAACATCTCCGCCGTGCCATTGACTTGGTCGGCGGGCAATCAGCATTAGCAAGAGCCATCAACTCAAAACAGCAAAACGTCTGGTTTTGGTTGAATAAATCAGGGCGTGTTCCCGCTGAATTCGTTTTACCCATCGAACAAGCTACGCAAGGACAGGTAACCCGATCTCAGTTAAGACCGGACATCTATCCCGAATGCCCAAGCGAGCTGAAAGCCAGTAACCAGTAGGATTAAGGGCAAATAATGGTCAGCATTTTACGTAAACACAAAAGCGAGTTCCTCCATGCGTGATTATGGCAAGGTCTATACCCGCTTTTGGCTAAAGCAAAATGTTTTGTCCTGGAGTGACTCAGCGAAGTTGCTAGGACTGTATTTGCTTACATGCCCACATTGTAATTTGCTTGGCTGCTTTCGACTGCCGATTGGTTACGTTGCTTCTGACTTGAACTGGGATGAGCAACAGGTTGCCAAGACGTTAAGTGAGTTAGAACAAGATCAGTTCCTGATTCGTTGCGAGGGATCTGGTTGGACTTTGATTCGAAGCTTTCTGAAGCACAACCCAATCGAAAACCCAAACCAAGGTAAGGCAGCCTTTCGGTTGCTTAAAGATGTACCTGCCGACTTCATTGGTATGGCATCGCTTTTGAAATCTCTTGCCGCTTTTCAAGCTCGGCTACCAGAAGAATTTTCATCATTGTTTATGCCTGATGGCAACCCGGTAAGGGACTCTCAACGGTCGGATGACTCTGAGAGAAGCAATAAACCAACAGTTAAAACTGTTGACCACATACAGTTTGAAGACTTCTGGGATGTACAAATACGCAAAGAAAAAAAAGCGAAAGCCAAAGAAGAATGGCTACGCATGGGCCTCAATGAAGACCATGAACTCGCCTTGGAAGTGCTAACACGCTGGAAAGAGCAACGAGACAACCGATTACAGTATCAAGATCGGACTAAGACCCCTATGCCACATAACTGGCTTTTAAACCGGCAATGGGAAGACGAGTACGTTCGCATTGATGAAGTACAGCAATCATCGACGAGCCTAAAGGGCAGCAATCACCAATTGAATATTGAAGAAAGCAATCGCCGCATTGCTGAAAGCTGGGCCGGACCAGGTATTCGGGAGGTTCGTTCAAGTGCAGGAGGTTGATAAACGCGAGTTTGCTGAAGTTTGGGGAGCAGCTTGGGCCATGTATGGCAAAAGCGTATCACCACAATTGCTATCCATCGCATTTGAAGCCCTTCGTGCTTATAGCATTGAAGAAGTGCGAATCGGTCTGACTCGGCATATTCAATCACCGGATACTGGGCAATTTTTTCCAAAGCCCGCTGACGTCATCAAGCATATCGACGGCAACTCAGGTTCAAGAGCCATGGTTGCTTGGAACAAAGTTGACAAGGCTGTTCGTCAGGTTGGCGCTTGGACATCCGTGATGTTTGACGATGCGCTTATCCACCGCGTGATTTCAGACATGGGTGGATGGGTTGAACTCTGCAAGGTTGATGACAGGGAATACCCCTTTAAGCAAAAAGAGTTTTTAACACGCTACCAGGCTTACTTGCTACGGGACGAAGTGGGTGAATACCCAAGGCTATTACAGGGTATTGCAGACCATCAGAACCAGCAAAAAGGATTTGATATGCAAGCGCCTGTTGCCGTAGGCGACTGGTCAAAAGCGGCACAAGTTTATACGAGAGGCATCGCCGACTTTAGCGCAGTGCCATTAAAAAGAATAAGCCCGAAAGCCATTCAGGCGCTTCTCGGAAATCAATTAGAGGACAAAAATGAAAACGATTAAAGCAAAAACCATTGCCCTAGTGATAGCCATGTCCGCAAGCACTTCAGTCTATGCGTTTCCGGGCTATCAGTGGGAAAAAGCAGCACAAAGCGTTGGTATTGATCCAGTCATGCTCTACGCCGTTGCCTTGGCTGAGTCGGCCTCACATCGTGGTCTCAACATGACCAGTCCATGGCCATACGCAATTCGCAATGGTTCAAACGCAACCTACGCCAAATCTAAGACAGAAGCAGAGCAACTGTTAAACCAGGCACTGCAAGAGACTGAAAAATATCAGCTCGATATTGGCCTTATGCAAATCAATTTGCATTGGCATGGGCATCGGGTGAGCTCAGCAGCGGAACTGCTAGACCCCATCACCAACCTTACGGTCGGCTCAAGTATTTTGGCCGAAGCAATCAAGTCTTCACCAAATGATTTAGAGCTTGGCATAGGCCGCTATCACAGTTGGAACGAAGATCGTGCACGCTGGTATGGGCAAAGAGTGCTTTCTATCTATCGCAATATTTTACATGAACTGGAGGTCCGTCAATGACAACCAATCAACAAGACTTCTATCAATTAAATTTGGCGTACCTACACGCAGCACGTGAATTGGCGCGCATTGATCCGCAAGAGGCGGTCTTGCGCTTTGGACTTACACGCGACGTGGTGGATGCACTGATTAATGCCGGTGTTGACGACCTGCAACGAGTGGCGACCTCATCATTCATGCTGTTTCAACCAAGGGGTAACCAAAGCCAACTGATTGAGATGGTGAAGAGCAAAGGTACAGGTATCCCAAGAATCGCTTATTTATTATCAACCCTAAACAACAAGGGGGATGCATGATTGATAACCTGTCCAAAAGTGAGCTGTTTACCCGAGCCTCGCTGCTTATTAAGTACGGATTTCGAACGACCATTATCGCGCTCGATACAGGTTTGCCAATCCACATTATCAGAAGGCTGCACAAAGAAGTGACTGGCAAGTCACCTTGTCCTGGTCAATTGCCAGAATCTGATGCCATCGTTAAAAGCAGAAGAGCCCTAGTTGAAGGCTCCCTGCTGATGGCGCTTTATGTCAATATTGGTGGTGATAATGTCTACAAGAAATTAAATATCGATGCTTTGATGAAGGCTTACGATGCGTACTTGGTTGCAAGAGAAGAGGCAGATCTTCCAGCTGAGATCCCCTGGAAAAAACTGACCATCAATGAAGGTTGGGTTCTAGCTCGTGATTTAAGATCACAGCTTGCATCCTTACACCGGTGTCGATGCGGCAGTCTGTATTTGACGGTATCTCAACAGCGCATTCAGCTTAAATGTCCTGTGTGTGAGATTATGGCCGAGCAAACCACTAGAGCACTTTTTGAGAACTAACATGCTGATGCATGATTTGATTGTGCACCGCCCGTGCACTTTGAGAGTACTAAGATGATAAAATTACTTAAATCTTTACCAGCACGCTGCTGGTTTATATCACTGGGGCTTTTTCTGGCGACTTTGGCTGCGGCTCATTTTTTTCCCTCAGAAATATTAACGGCATCTGCCAAGTTAGCGGCTTTGCCATTTCTGATTTGCACCGTCGTTTTTTTCAGCTACTTGGGATTCAAAGCGACCTGTAATCCCATCGGACTTATAGCCATCATCACTATGCTTGTAGCAATCGCATATTGGCAAGCGAGTTGGACAATTTTATGTGTCGGTTTAGCCTTCTTAGGCTTAAGCGGACTAATCCATTTATTTCAAAGACAACTGAAAGATACCGGTCGAGAACTAAGCCTGAGCGAAAAAAAATATTGGTACTGGGTAAACGAATTTGCAGATGGTCGCTCATCTATCCTCCCTAAAAAAACAAGGTCATAGTAAATTGACTGCTTTTTTACTTATACTCAAAAAATTGATTGGCACTTTCGTACTACGAATGAAAAATGCCATTTCCATCAATGAATACGGATCAACTCAAGTTCGTTACCCAGCACAACAGGACAGTTCTTTGACATCCTTGTTAAAGGTTTGGGCGCAGAGCTTCAAACCCTCCACCATAGTCAGGTAAGGGAAAAGCTGGTCGGCTAATTCCGTCACCGTCATACGGTTGCGGATCGCCAGCGCCGCACTCTGGATCAGTTCTCCACCTTCATGCGCCAGAATCTGCGCCCCGATCAGGCGGCCAGTGGCTTTTTCCGTCACCAATTTGATAAAACCATCGGTCTCGAAATTCGCCAGTGCGCGCGGCACGTTCTCCATCTCCAATACACGACTGTCGGTTTCAATGTCTTGTGCGTTGGCTTGCTCTTCCGTGAGCCCAACAGTTGCCACCTGGGGATCGGTAAAAATCACTGCTGGCATGGTGGATAGATCCAGTTTGGCGTATCCGCCCGTCATGTTGATGCCGGAACGGCTACCGGCGGCCGCGGCGACATAGACGAATTGCGGCATGTTGCAGCAGTCTCCGGCGGCGTAAATACCGGGAACATTCGTTTCCATGCGTTCGTTAACAACGATTTCGCCCTTTTTGTTGGTCGTAACACCCACCGCGCCCAGATTGAGTTGGCAAGTATTGGCGTGTCGCCCGGTGCTTACCAGCAAACGATCGCAGCGTAGATCGCCCGCGTTAGTTTCCAATGTAAATTGGCTTCCATCGTGGGTCACCTTGGTAGCTTGCGTACTGTTTAATACTCGAATGCCTTCTTTTTCAAAACATCCGGTGAGTTTTTCACCGAGCAAGGGATCTTCCCGATAAAGCAATGTATGTCTTGCTAATATGGTGACTTCACTGCCTAAACGGCGATAAGCCTGGGCAATTTCCAGCGCTACAACCGACGAACCAATCACGACCAGGTGCTGCGGCAATTCCTGAGCAAACAGCGCTTCGGTAGAGGTCCAATAAGGTGTTTCAGTTAAACCATCAATAGGAGGAATGGTTGGCGTGGAGCCGGTAGCGATCAGGATTTTATCGGCGTGAACTGCCTGCTCGGTTCCATCATTTTTTCTGACTATCAGGGTGTTGGCATTTTTAAATTGCGCCCAACCTTTAAGTAAACTAAGCGCAGGATTTGTCTCCAGAATATTCTGGTACTTTGCCGCGCGCAGCTCTTCGACCCGAGCGGTCTGCTGCTGAGTCAACAAGGCTCGACTCAATTGGGGCGCATGATTTTCCAGTCCGGTAAAGGGATTATTGCGTTGCTGCTGAGCCAATTGAGCGGCGCGGATTAGAATTTTTGAGGGTACGCAGCCGACATTCACGCAACAGCCGCCAATCACATCGGCTCCCTCAATAAGAGTGACCTTGGCACCACCTTCAGCGGCTTTAATAGCGCAGGCAAAAGCGCCGGAACCCGTACCGATAATCGCCACATGTTGAGTTTGGTTGCTTTCAGTGTTGCTTGCATTTTCGTTGTCACAGCAGTCGTTCGGTGAAGTAATTTCTTTTGCAGTGCCAGTGGATTCTTTTGCGATATAACCGAGAGCTTCTATTGCTCCAATGAGAACGGTTACGCTGACCCCACCGTTCGTGGTGATCGTTGCTCTGGCGTTTTCATAAGATATTTCAACCTTATTAACGCCTTCGATCGCATCGAGTGCTTCTTTAACGTGGGCGACGCAACTTGGACAGGTCATCCCTTCTATCGATAGTAAGATCATTCGTTTTCCTCAAATAGTAGTCAGGCATTGCGTCGTGTTAAACAGCACAGCTGTCATCATCACAGCGTTTATTCGCCGGTGAAAAAATATCCCAAAGCGATACGGCAACCATCAGGCCTAATGCTGAATAGGTGACATAGCTGCTCCAGCCGTACTGGAAAAACGGATAGAGCGATAACAGCAATAAAATGGGGCCGGCCACACCCAGCGCACTACGGTGCCATTGCCGGTGGCTGAACCAGCCAAGTCCGTTGAGTACCAAGGCAATCCAGGCAAACAGGGGTAATAGCGTGCTAACAAACAGACCTTCCCATTGGCTGAGAAAACCCAGTCCTACCGCAGCGCCCAGACTGGCAATGGCCGGGAAACACATGGCGCATCCCATAGCAGAAACCAGCGCGCCCAATGAGCTAATCTTATCGCCGAACCGGGTCAGTAACCGTATTAGCATTTCTATGCTTTACTCCTTGAGCGTTGACGGATAACCCGCGTTAGTGGTGGCTTCGGTCAGTGCTTTTACCGTGGTTTTTTCGTCGTCGAAGGTGACCACCGCCAGTTTGGTCTTAAAGGTCACTTCGGCTTTACTGACGCCATCGACTTTTTGTAAGGCTTTTTCCACGGTAAAGGGACAGGTCACACAGTTCATGGTTGGGACTTCCAAAGTAACTGTTTTCGGGGCAGCTAAAGCGTTCAGGCTGGTCAGTACGAACAGGGACATTAGGGCGAGTGTTTTCATAATTTTCTCCAAGAGCAAGCCATAAAGATTTAATCAAAATAAAAGGTTAGAAATCGTCATCAGGCAAACCAGACAATCCAATAATTACTGGTGACTAAAACCAACGCAGTCAGTGCCGTTAACCAAAAGATCACCTGCCGACGTTTTCGCACTTGAGGAACTGCACAGGCGGTGCCTGGCTCACAGTCCTCGACGGGGCGATAGACCTTCCAGCCTGCGAAGCCAAATAAGGCTAAAACCAGCAGGATAAAAATGGGACGATAAGGTTCTAACAAGGTTAAATTACCAATCCAGGAGCCACTCACGCCTAGCAGCAACAAGACGAAAGGACCAGCGCAGCAAAGACCAGCGCCAATAGCGGCAATAACACCGCCGATGATTGGAAAGTTGGGATTACTTTTTGACATAACTCACTCTACTTATCGTACTTTAGTAAAACAAGCTTAAACCCCGTACCCAACTACGGAGTCAAGATAAAATTTGACTCATTATTAATCTTCAGGAAGTAGGGAATCAATAATGGGACAGTGGGATTGGTTAGTATTAGAATTACACTCATTCAATAATTCTGTGAGAACGGTTTCTAAGCGGCGAAGACCTGCTATTTTGGCTTTCACACTTGCAAGCTTGTGTAAAGTCATTTCTTGCACTTCTATACAGGGAGTGTCATTAAGGCTGAGTAAATTGGAGATTTCTTCCAAAGTGAACCCAAGATCTTGGGAACGTTTAATGAATTTTATTCGGTTTAATGTTGCCAAAGGATAAAGTCGGTAGCCTAGATGCGGTTTTTCAGGTTTTTCTATAAGACCACGTCGTTCGTAATAACGAACAGTCTCAACATTGATACTAGCTTGTTCGGCTAATTTTCCAATTGTGTACATGTGATATATTTCTCCGTATCTAAGTACGGAGAAATATATCCCTATCTACGTAATTAAGCCATAAAACTTCGTTAGCCTTGAGCTTCTACTCCTTGTTTTATTTATTTCCTGATGCCTGGTTATATGCCCTAATATCGATCAAGTTGTTCTGAGCATAATCTCCCGCAAGGGATGCATTTGAGATCACTGCAATCTGCTTATCCACAAATGCTTTATCTTCATCAGACACACTGTCAGAGATGTAAGCGCCACTCTCATCCTTTTGACGATACTCATTTAGCATTTGCTCCCTTAGACCAAGCATTTCAGGCGACCAACTCGATGAGTCTTCAGAATTGAAAACGCGCCCCGCCAAACCTTCATTGAAAGCTTGAGCGAAAACTTGACTTTGAATCGGGGTCAATCCCATTCTCTGCCCTTCGCTGTATGCTTCCTGTTTAAAATCATCAGCATACTGCTCTAGAAACTCACCATATCGATTGTTAACTGCCGCACCGAATGCCCCCGCCAACATGGCTTCAGACTTAGTGCCCCAGTTTACTTCGGAGGCATACTGCGAACTCGATCCACTGTATGCATCATTAAACGCCGTCAATGGGTTTTCCAAAGAGGTTCCTGCATCAACGGCGGCTTTTAAGCCATCCCAGGTTGATTTGCTGGCCACAGTAGCGTTGTGCAAGAAACCTCGTGAGCCAGGATCTTCAAGCGCTTGTTCTTTGTAACTCTCATAGTCTTCGCCAAAGTGATTCAGGGTATGCAGAGCTGCATCAGTATGCTTGCCACTGAAATCACCGATAGCACTGGCGCTGTTGAAGAACATTTCAGCACCTGAGACTCCGCTATCATCAGCCATAATGCGAGATCGCCACTGAGAGCCAGCTTCACTGTTGAGTCCAGATTGATAGGTACTTGTGTCAGAAGCTACGGCCTGCTGGGCTTGTTGCTGATGCGCATTCAGCTGTCCATCTACACCAGAAAGATTGGTTTGGTAAGCGGATTGAGCCGAATTGAACTGCGTTTGAACTGTTGCAGCATCCTCATAGCCTCCCAGAACACCGGATTCAACTTGGCTTTGAGTGCCACCAAAAGTAGGTGCAGTTGATGACAAGCCTTCATTAGAGCGTGGCTGAATAGATCGTAAATCGGCTCCGGTAGCCATGGCCATAACAGTCATTGCTGCTTGATAGTCATTGTCTCGTTCAGCGGGCGTCGAGGAGTTGCTATAGGTTAAAGACTCCATAGCTGCGGCCACATACGCCTGATTATCATCAGGTAGCAAGCGCTGATACATTGGAAGGTTTTCACGTAATCGGTTACCTGCTTCAACATGCTGGTTCATATAGCGACCTAAATAATCCATGACTTCAGGATTATCCGCTGCTAATCGAGTTAACGTCGCACCATCCGTGTTCCTTTGTCCTGATAGACTGTAGCTGGCCTGATCAAGCTCACTAAAGCGGTTTGATGCCGTGATAACGTCTTGTGCTGAACTCTGAAGTGACTGATAGTCTTGGTTAGACAACGACATTTCAACGCCAGAACGTCTTGAATCTGAAAGGTCCTTAACCATTGCATCGCGATACTCAGCACGTCGTGAATCACTCGATGCCAAGCTTTGCATCTCCCCAGTGAGCGTATTTGCGGTCGTAGATCGAGAACTGCCTTCTGACGACTCAACTTGGCCACTAAAGTTTCCACCTAAATCCAAGCCTGCTCGTAGCCGTGATATTTTT
Source organism: Providencia sp. PROV109 (assembly GCF_033681625.1). NCBI lineage: Bacteria > Pseudomonadati > Pseudomonadota > Gammaproteobacteria > Enterobacterales > Morganellaceae > Providencia > Providencia sp. PROV109. The sequence goes on along the minus strand of NZ_CP096320.1, from coordinate 686,164 downwards.
GGCACTCTTGAGGATTCAGGCTTATCGACTCCAGGCAAGTTACCTTGTGGGGAGTCATTCCCCCCTGTACCAAGTAATCTTCCCAAGAACCCTTTATCTGCTACTTCTTTATCACCGGTATTTGTAATGGTTCCATCTCCACCGACCCTTAGGCCTCCCGATAACACGCCCGATACCAAGCCACGTACAGCGTCTTTTTTATCGTCTCCGAAACCATACCGTGTTTGCAGGTCATCAGTAACCTGATTAACAACGGCGCTAGATGCGGAATTAGAAGAACCGATCTGACGTCCAACTGAAGACAGGTTGTCGTAACTTAGCTTTTCACCAAAGGTTCGACTCATGGTATTGCCAACCTGACGGCTAAAGGCTTGAGTTGCCTGAGTCATGGATTCTTTTGCAGAGCCGACCATTGAACCCACCGCATTTCCGACAGAGAAACTGCTAAGTAGGTTTGACGCGCCGGTCATAGCAGAACCAGTGAGGGCTGAATTTTGGAACATTGACTGTGATTGCATCACCGGGGCATTTTTCGCGACATCTGGACTTGCCATCTTTTCATCAATGGCATCACCGTTTTGAAGACGTCCAGCCAAGTGGGTTGCAGTTATTGCTGAGCCATACACGAGCATGAGCGAAATTGCCGGAACACTCGACGCCAACATGCCGCCAGTAGCTATCCAGGTTTGCAGCACTGAATCCATCTGCATCATCCCAGCAAAAGATGGCACTTCTGTACCTGCAAAGGCATCAAGAGCCGACATTTTCCCTGCAACGGTTAAATGAATATACAGGTTAATGATAGCCATGACAGGCATCCAAAGTTGAATCCAAAGCAGGATTAACAAGTACTTCCCAGCCATTCGCATCCCGATTTGGCCAAGGGCTATCACAAAGGCCATCAAAGGGGTGATGGCGTAAATGAAACCCTCAAAAAACGTCATCATCGGACGAACGATACTTTGGAAAAGAGTCTGCTCCGCCGCCCATTGTGTATTGCGCTGTTCAATCGCTTGATTAACCATAACGGCGGCGGTGAAAGCTTGATCATCCATATACTTGCCCGTCACGCTTTGCTCATAAATAGGCAAAAGCACTGACGCGGTCATGTACTCTTGGGTGTTAACCGAAGCCAAACCAAGGTTATTCAGTGCATTTCGGATCACGTCATCAGTGTCAGTGGCTGACGAAGTCCCCAATGAGGCTGACAGAACCTGTTTAAGCCTCGGAATGAAGGTTGATTCTGTCATGAGTTTCAGTTGGCTATAGGCATCGGTGCAGTCCAGATCGCTACTGCTACCACTGAGCATGATGCGTGTGCCATATATGCGCGAATCAAACCTAATCGCAGTCATCGGGTTAGGATCACTCAGCACCTGATCTAGGTTCTTTTGGCCGATGTCGATGCCAATCAAGGTGCATTCTTTGATGTAGTTAAACCACGATTGCTCGATATCTGAGCCACCGACACGATTTGCATCACCCAACCCCGAGCGATCCATCACCTGTTTTCTCACTTTAATCAGTGACTGTAAACTGGATGCAAAGCCGTATTCCGTCATGGCGGGAGTTGAGAACGCCGTTTCAAACAATCGCGTGATTTGAAAGCCGACAGTTGAAATCGTACTGCCTGCGGCAGCAACACCGATGGGCACATTATCAACCACTCGAACTTGTCCCGTGTACGCATCCTCAATGCTCACTCGGGTACTGGGTCCAAACATGGTTGCAAAGACTAACCATGAGACTAAAACGTGTTGAAAGTTAATGCCACGACCGCCTTGCATTAAGGCCTGAACAGAGACCATCAATACCCCAATGAGCAAGCCAATGCGAACCATTGAAGTAAAGTCGCCTGTACCAGTAATCATCGCGACAGCGTTCAAGACCTGCTCTAAAAATGCCGAATCCCCGATGGAATAGATCTCCCACATGACCTATTCCCCCAGTGCCGTAGATTTAACGGTGTAATAACGCTGTTTGCGAATGGTCTGAATCACCTGGTTAAAATGCGCCAGCAATTCTTGCTCTGAGCCGTATCTTCGCTGCAACGCAGCGTACTCCTCATTGATTTGGCGACGTGCACGTTCAAGGTCTTCCGTTAATAACTTCACATAGGCATGATCTTCCACACCGGAGGTACTTCTAGCTGCATTGAGCATGTCTTCAACCAATGCTCGCGCCATCTCAACAGCAATAAATGGTGCCGTTCGTGAAGCAAACGACCTAGCGGCCCCTTCATTTAATGCAGAAAGTGTTCGAATCATGCCGCCAATGCTCGCAGGAGCCGATGTCATAAAAGCCTTTTCGGTGGTGCTAGCAGCTCCTGTATTTCGAGCAAACTTAAAAATAATGCCGTTACTGGAACCTGTACCAAGAAGTAAATTTTCTACTTGGGTTGATAACCCCGTCAGGGTCACGTTAGTGATTGTCGGATTCAGACAGCCGTCTTGTGTCACTGTGTCACATCGGTACATAGCGACGTTACCGCCGTGAATTAGATGCTCAATAGTCACTTTATTGCCATTCAGTCTGGTCAGTTTCGGGGCTTTACCTTGGCCATCAGCGGCATTAGCTAGATCACCAACAATGATCGAACCAGTCACCGACATAACTGCTTCAAGAAAACGGTCATCCCCCGATGCAAACCAGCTTGATGCCGAATGACGTTTCAGTGCTCGCCAAACCAAATTACCTTTAATCGTTCTGTTTACATCAGATGCCGCGACACTCGAAGCGTTCTCATATGGGTTCTTACCATTGGACTCACTCCAACTGGTAAAAATGTCCCCAGCCCCTTTAAGTGAGCTCAACATGCTGGCTTCTGTTTGCCCCTTTTTACCAAAAGCAGCCAGGGTATCGTTCACGACTCCCTGAGCCATTTGACAGGAATTACCAAAATACTCGTTCAACTGCTGGATTTTCTTTTGCAGTGTCTCCATGTGCTGAGAGCATTTCTCACACATAGCACTGAGCGCCAATTGGAATGCATACCCCTTGGCGTTTGCAGCAACAGAGCGAAGTAATTGAACAAACTGATCCGCGTTAACAAATGACAAACTTCCCGCGAACATATCAATGCCGCCACAACCGGCTTGGAATGACGGTGGCACCATAGAGACGAGGTTCTCGTTCATGATCCTGTTACGAACAACAACGCTTCCTCCAGATATAACGCCACGCCGCTGACTCTCGAATACACCAGGCGCAGTGGTGTTGGTCATTGAACCAAACAACTGGTTCATCTCCTGTTGCAAGCTTGCTTGGCTCATAGATGAAAAACCAATCGCACAGGCGATTAGCGATACTCGGATTACTTTTTTCATTGTTATAACCCTCCTTGTGCACGCAGATAGCGAACAAGGAACTCAGGGTCCTGTAATATCTTTTCGTTAAGCTCTTGGGCTGACATCGCGAGTGACACGCCGGGTTGAACAGGTCTGGTGGCATAGTAAGTTTGATCGTCAATCCAACCGGCTTGATGGGCTGCGAGAATGATTCGATTATTGAGCTCATCAAGGCTCATTGCGCCTTGTCCAATCGGAGTAATAACGTTAGGCGGGTCAACTAAGAACACGGCAGGGACAGTCGTAACGGACAAGGATTGTGCTTGTCCTGAATCGACTTTGTAATTGGGAAACTCTCCACCGGGTAAAGGCAAGCCATCGACAGCAATAGCAAACACCTCGAACCCATAGTTCAAGGCCATAGATTCGATGATAGGCGCTTGAGCATGGCAATAAGGGCAATCCGAACGATAGAAAAAGAACAAACCAGCCCGCTTCGCTACTTCACCTAAAGCTACATCACGTTGAGCGCCAGCTTCTCGATCCATCCGATTGGCAGCATAGGTCGCCAAGGGTCTGCGACTGATTTCATCCAAAACAGGATCGCCCATGACCACCTGCTGACTAACATCAGCAAACTGTGAGCCCTTATCCATCATGACGCGCTGGAGATACAGATAGGCTCTGACGTTCTCATTCGTCGGCTCATCAATTGCCTTGTCCATGAACGACTGCATGTGCTCACGAAACCAGGCAGCACTGAAAGGCTTTAGCCCGTCCTTAGTGGGCTCCACAACACCAGATTTCGGCTTCATTAGGTCTTCAGACTCGGCTGGCTCGGGAATGACCTGATACCAAAACCAACCTTCCTGACCACGCTGATAGAATTGCCCATCACTAGCATAGGCGGGCAAGATGAATAGAAAGAAAATAATGATTGGGATGGTCACCCATAGGATGAACCAAGGTAACAAAGGCGTTCTCATTGTCAGCTCCAGAAATTTCACAGAGCTAACATGCTAAAGATCCCCGTAAGAGCGATTGGCCAGATAGATGAAGGAATCGTGTGTGTTTCTGACTATCTATTAAACACTGTTACTAACGTAAGTGCTTTGGCTGATGGCACCATCACAAAGTGCATACCAGAGCTCCCATGACACCAAAACTCTGCCTGTACGAAATATTTTTTTGCTTTCTTTGAAGCTATACATTCTGGCAATAAAGATTTTGCCAATTCTGTGCTACACAATTTAGCGCACAAAGCCTTCCAAGGATGCTTAGGTACACCGCCTGAAAGCCGTTCCACAAACCTTTCCAGTGCATGACGAGTCACCACGACAGGCCCAATGTTCGGAACGTTGATGACCTCATCGATTTCTCTCACGGTAGCATTATCGACGCTGTATTCTTCGAAGGAATATGAGAGCCAATCTTCCCGTTTCTCTACCGATATCTGTGCTTCCTGGTATCGAGTGAGCAAAAACCTAGTCAGGCTGTAAAGTGAATGCTGAGTTGAGCGTTGTTTCTGTAACTTTTTGATAGCTCCTTTACTGACCCGGATTTGAAGCCCATTACCGCTTCGGTTACTCCCCATCACCTCTTTCACTGACAGTAGGTGATGAATCGCATAGAGCTCAGCTGCAATTGGCTTTTGCTGCTCAGTTAGCTTGTCGTATTGCTCACCTAAATCGACCTTTAGTTCACCACCTCTTCGAAGGCCGGTCTTCCAGTAAACCGTAAACTCACCATCAATCTGCTTTGTTAACAGGGTTAATACCATCATGTTTGTTTCTCCTATTGGTTATCTATTTTTCATTCTCCATGATTTTTCAAATATGCAAGGCGCAAAAAAAGGGGCCGAAGCCCCTTAGATCAGATATGAACTTTCGGAAAGCCCATGGCTCCGTAAACATTCAGCACATCATTCCAATCCCAACTTTTCACGCCAAGTGACGTTGGTATCGGAGGGATCAGAACTTGTGTCAGAATGCCTTTTTGCCAGGCTTTTTTCTTGAGTTCATTCGCTGCATTCAGGCCGGTCTCAGAGAGATCGTGATCTGCCCAGATGTACAGCATTTTCACATTACTTGGTGGTTCAAACCTAGCCAGTAGCGTTGCATTCACAACCGACCAACATGTCTGTCCCGTAGCTCTGGTAACCGCTAAAGCTGTTTCGATGCCTTCAGAAACACCTAATACCTCACCAGGCTCACCTATCGGAATGGCACCACCAGTGATTGTTCTGTCACTTGGTATCGGCATCATCTTTTTAGGCTTTTCAACCGGCGCTTTGAATCCATCTTCACTTAGGTAGATCCGATGAAACGTGGCCGAACGCCCTTGCTGAGTAACGATTTTACCTAGCAGCGCTGGGTAGCTATCGATAAACAAGCCATCTTCATCATGGTAAGGCAAGTTTGGATGATACCTCAGCACCGAATCCCATTCAGGACGAAGCCGGGTAACAATGCCACGACGATGCATGTAGTTCCAAACTGGTTGCGCACGAGTATCTGCAAGAGAAAACGTTTCTCCCCAGGTTTGATTCAAGCGATGGATAATCGCTTTGTCCTCGTCCTGCTTTCTAGCCTTCCAATCAACTGCGTTACTCGGTATTGGCCGAATAGGCGCTTGTATTTGTCCGGGTTGAATACCAAGAACCTGGCCGATTGCTTCAATAGACTGAGCAAAGTTCCATCCATTAATCCAAGACAACAGTTCAAAACCATCATGAAAGATACCGCAGGTGTTACAAACGCCACCTCCGGTATATTCAGCATCTTTGAATAGCCTAAAGCCATCACGACCGCCATGAACAGGACAAGCCACATGACGGCCCTTTCGAGCAATGGCGGCATCAAGTTCTGGCACCAATACCGCTAATACTTGAAGCCATTGGCCATTAAGATATGGCCTTACTGTTTCAATTTGTAAAGGTAACGCCATATAACCTCCTTAAGTAAAAAGCCGACTCCTACCACTGGTGGTAAAAGTCAGCTTGGGTCCTGCATTGAGCCGTTTGGTTAATGCAGGAACGTTAGTCAAGCTGGATACCATGTCGTCTTAATAGCCACATGATGGAATCACGAAGCACATCAGGATCGACAACCGCAGCCATCGCGCAAACACGAAAGCAAAATGGCGTTAATTCGTCATTTTGAATCCACGACAACACATCCCTTCGCAATCGAGTACTGACACGACCGTCCAGCAATACACGGATCGCATCCAATAGAATGCCTTCGCGTAACTGCCAGATTTCCGTGTCAGACCAAGTGACTGGGGCATCATCAAACTCAAATAGAAATTCGAGCTGTGATGACGTGTGTTGATAGGACTGCTTTTGTGATGAAGGAGAATGGGCAATGCGCCCATTCATTAAAGATAACCGCGTTCGGCAAGCGAAACGCAGCCCTCGGATGCGACCACGACATGGTCAAGCGTTCGAATATCAACAAGTGACAAGGCGTCACGGAGTCGATGAGTGATGCGTTTATCAGCTTCACTGGGTTCAGGATCACCCGATGGATGGTTATGAACCAGTATCACTGCTGCCGCATTAAGTTCTAGCGCTCGTTTTGTTACTTCCCTTGGATAAACGCTCGCTGCATCTAAAGTGCCTTTGAACAGCTCTTCAAATCGAATAACGCGATGCTTTGTATCAAGAAACAGTACGCCAAAGACTTCGTGCTCATACTCGTGCATCAGTGTTTGCAGGTATGAGAACGCCGACGATGGCTGTTCAATTTTTCGACCTTTACTCAATCGACCACGGGCAAGCTTGAGCGCCATATCTAAGATATCCGCTTCAGTCACTTGCTCAGGAACGATGTAAGTACCGGCTTCTTCGCCAGCTAAGAACTTTCTGTTTTTCATAGGAGTCTCCAAAAAAAACGGAGACGAACCCATGCCCAGGCGGGGACGGAATCGTCCCCGCAGGGTGGTAAAATGGATGTGGTTACTGAATTATCAGTTGTTGTGTTACTTCGAATAACTCACGCTTCAGATCTTTGACGTCGTTAATCACGATGCTTCGAGGAAAGAATTTCTCAACACTGCGTGTTTGAATCCCGATCCCCAGCAGCTCAAAGCCACTGCGTCTGCACCGGTCAACAATGTCATGCGTGGCAGCCCAATCATCTGGGTCACCATCCGTTAGCACTATCATTAGCTTTCGCTTCTGTTTTTGTGCCAACAAACTGTTTGCCGCAAACCACATAGCTTGTGCCATAGGCGTACAACCTCTTGGTTTTTGGTCAAAACAGGCGGCCCGATGTCGAACCGATTGCTTGGGCAATAACGCGATAGAAACTTCCTGATGAATACCAGGAAAATAACTGACCGCAGGTACAACACCCGGTATACCTTCCAATGCCATGGCTAAAGCCAAAGCGGCTTCATTGGCAACATGAAAATACTTGCGATTACCTTCGCCAATGGGCTTACCCATTGAGCCCGATATATCGACAAGCAAGTGCACAGCAGCATTAGGCGCAATGCGGGGCTGCCTTTGAATAAACAATCTCGACTCACCTGCTTGTGAAGCGGCAAGACGATGAGTTGCCACTCGAAGACCGTACCGTTTGGCATGATTCCGATTGTCCTGACTGGACTGAACCATGCCCCTAAGTCGGGCTCGAATTTGAGCCGACTCAGACGCCGATAAGGTCAAGATAGCCTCATCACCCAACATAGCTTGCTCTGCTTGGGGCAAACTGAGTGGAGTGACGCCCTGATGTCCTTCTGCTTGTTCCGACAACACTTCTGCCACTTGTGCAAAGGTATCGGGTTCAAAGTGAGCGGCACTGGCCTCTAAGGCTTGTCGCAAATTATCAGCTTGATCAGAGTTATCTGAATCACTCGTTTCAGCAGCATCCCCTGTTGCAGACGAACTTGTTTCCGGGGTTTGACTGTCACTACTGCTATTGCTGTCATTACTCGCATCTTGTCCAATGTCATCACCGCCATCAGCATCAGACTCATCCTGTGGTGGACGAGATTCTTCTTCCAACATGGCAACGATGGCATCGACAAGTTTCAGCACTTCACCTGTAGATGCCAGGCTAGGCACTGCTGTCAGCATGGCGCTTAACCGGCTCATCGCTGCGGCAGGAAAGAGTTGTCTCACTCTTTCATCAACAGCTTGATACAAAGGCGTCAGCGCTTTCTGGCCCAGAAAATGGCATCTCAAGCGAAACAACAACCAGGCTTGCAAGTTAGATGCAGGCTCAGGCTGTTCAGGTACACACATTTGCTGTGTGTCCACCATGTACTCAATCACTTGCGAAATACTGCGCCGGGTTCCGGGGTAATCCTTTGCCAATTCGTTTTCAATGCGCACATCCTCAATAATATTGAGAAGTGCCTTACGGATCGGCTTAGACGACGCCTTCTTCACCATGTCAAAATTGGTATGCCGAATATGCGCCGCTTCATGAGCCAGATAACCCCAAGCTATTTGTTGATAGTGTGGGTCGTCTGGGTTTGCTGTTGGGATCACAATCCGCTCACCATCGGTAAACGCATCTTGTCCTTGAATAAGCACCTTCACACCAAACTTTTCGCCATAAGCGGCGGCAACGATTGGCAGTGCATTTTTTAATGGATGATTCATGGGAGTCTCCTAATCATTAGGGGGAATACTCCCTCAGCGGGAGCGTTTCCCCGCTGGGAATGTAAGTGTTTAAACCTGTGCTTTTAGCTTAACCAGGTCGTATTTTTGACCTAACCAAGCCACCAATTGAGCGGTACTCTCGTGCTGCTCAAATGACGTTTTAAGCTGGTCTAAACTCAGGATGTCATCCAATGTCAGACCATACTGGTCTTGTAACTGAGTAGACACCTCGTGTTGATATTGCAGCCAGGCCCGCTCATGAGCGGTTTGCTGCAATGCCATGTTTGGAACAAACACCATGGCCGTTACCCAAACACCTTGCCCGTCCGCATCTGCGATCAATACAGGGTTCTTGGGGATCACGACACTATGTGTTGAGTACGATCGTTGTACTAACGTTCGACAACACGCCACTTCTGGTATCGATTCACTTTCAACCGCATCAGTCACACCACGAAAATGCGGTTCAAACTGGTTCAGTTGGCTGGGGTTATGGATGGTTGATTGCATAATTTCCTCTTACATAGTTCAGAGGACATGCGCCCTTAAGGGCAACATGCCCTCAAGGACGTTAGAAATAAAATGAGTTTGGTACAGTCGAACCAAGGTTTGGTCTGACGGTTGGTTGTGGTATTGCACGTAAGTTATCTGCCTGAGCAGATACTGGCTGTGCGGGTTTAGGTTCAGGTTTGGGCATCAGTTGTCTGATATCCAATTGACCTTCACCGTGCATTCTCATCTTGTCTGGATCAGACAAAATTAAAATGGTCGCCATCAGTTCGTGATAGAGATTGTCTGTCACAGGGCCGGTCTTCGGCAGACGAACAAATAAATTGTCCATCGCTTCAACCATCGGCTGAACTCGATGATCCAGGAATGACAAACCATCCAACTTGTCTCTTAATCGCTTGAGAGGATTAAGGGCACGCTGACTGATTTGATTCTTTCCTGCAACGGAACGCTCAAACAGTTCATTAGCATCACGAGCCACCTCCCTAAATAGGGTGTGTCCCATGCCATTGACCTTGTCATCTAAGCCACCAGCTTGTTCAGCCGGTTGCATTCGATAGATGGCATAATCGAACTGAAGCCGTTGTTCCACGTCTTCGATGGGTGACAGCGCACGCCGAATTGCATCTGCAAATTCCGGGTGTTTCGCAACCCAGTCAAACGTCACCTGATCATAGTTGTCCAAGAACAACTGCTTGCACTGCGCAAACTCCTGACCGATCCTGTCAAGCTCTGGAACAATCTGATCAATTCGGTCTTCAGGGACGGCATAGCCACCTAAAAACCGCACACCGACTTGCTCACACAAGCGCTGCGCTTCTTTCTTAAGCCTTTCAAAGTTCGCCAATGCCTCTGGGTCGCAAATTTTTTTACTCCCTAAGCTGGCAACATCCTTCGGTGGAAGTTGGCTGCCATTGGCTAATCTGAAATCTTCAGGCCTTAGCTTTTTTCTACCGCTCCAGATGGAACAGTCGATGTGACAAATCAACAGTTTGTCGAGGGTTTGAATACTCATAGTGCATCCTCATGCGAGATGGGGACGCACCACTCCCAACAGGAGCAATGGCCCCCGTATGGGTGGTAGTAGTTGACGCGCTAATGGCAATACCACTATCAGAAATAGTAATTTTGCGAATCAGGCGACGATTGGTTGAGATCGATTTTCACAGGCATTAAGTCCAGTGCTTCAGCTATCGGGCGAACCCGCTCTAAATCACTGCCTAGCAACCGCAATACATCTTTTTCCAACTTCAGTTGGTCGGATACTTCTATCCCTTCAGGACTCGCTACTGTGAGCGAACACAGTGGTGGTAATTGACGCTTAAAAGCCAGTAACAGCAACAATGGCCACGGGCCATCATCAGTGTTAACAATGCCAGCGCCTTCACCTGACACCATGCTGATTTGATTGGTACTAGGTAATCCGCTTTTGCAAAACCCTAATGACCATTCTCCAATCCTGACTTGGTTATCATCAATAACAGCCAAGCCATAGGCTTCAAGCAGCTTTGCCATATCGAACAACGCTTTTTGCGCCAGCGAGATTTGACCATTGACGTCCTTGCGAGTACGAAACTCCCAACTGACGTTATTGGCGCACGCGACGCTATCAAGCGCATTTGATAGTTCAAATGGCCGCCCTTGATGATCAATGCCGACTTGTCCAACAAATCGATAACCCTTGTTGATTTTCTCATTGATTCTTCGGTCTGCTTCTGCGTTAGGATCAGTCGAGTCAATTAATCGCTGCTGCGACAATTGACCTGCTTTTCCAAACCGAACTTCAATCTCCTGGGTATCTGATCCAACGTAAATGGCCCATTCTTTGGCTGTCCCATCAGAATGACTGTAACGGTAAAGAGCAAAGCACTTTTCCATCATCAATCCTCCCAGTGGTCACCGAAGACATCAGCGGCAATACGGTGAATGGCTTCACGTTGCTCCAACTCAGCACGAGCCGTCAAAGACCGAACCAGTGCATACTCCACTGCGTTAGGAGCGCCTTTAAAAGCAAGTGTTAACTTTGCCCAGCGCACCAAGGTCCGAGTGGACATGGTGATACTAAGCTCTGCACCGCCATCCGCGCCCCCAATAAAAAGACGACGAATGTCACCAGCCACCTTCACCATTTTTTGGCGAAAGACCTCTGGTAAGCCCGGCGCAACGTTCTCCAGAATGGCTTCCTCTACAGATGGTTCTGCATAGGTCGCTTCAATGATTCTAAAGCGATCAAGGAAAGCCAAATTCTGTTGAAGCACGCCTTGATACAAGCCCGTTTGGTCACCGCTGCCCGCACTGTTGCCGGTAGCGATAAAACGAAACTTGTTGTGTGGCATGATGATCTCTCCGCCATTTTGTGCGATGGCCAAAGGGGCACCTTCCAAAATGTCATTGAGCCCAGCCAGTTCAGCAGGCTCAGCAAGATCCATTTCATTAATGATCAGCAAATGGCCATGCTTTACAGCCAGTGCCAGCGGTCCATACACAAAGGTCATGTTGCCATTAACCAGTGTGTGGTGACCGATAAGATCGGACAATTCCAATCGACCGTGCGCAGTAATTTGCTGAACAGGCCAATTCAATCGAGAAGCAACTTGGCAAATTAGCGAGGTCTTCCCGCATCCAGTGGGGCCTGTAATATACAAACCGTCACCGTCTGGGTTAGACAAGAACGCCAATACGTCACGTAAGTCTTCTTTTCTAAAAACATACTCGTCCTTGCGAACGGGAATGTTTGGATGGGTAGTGTCGGCACTAAATCCTTCCAGAACGAAAGCATCAGGAGCCGGGACATTAAACGCTTGATTCACTTGAACCAAAAATGGGGATTGTTCAGTCATGGTAAACCTCATCAGTTTTGACGAGGCTCCATGCCCCAGCAGGGAATGAAGTCCCCGTCGGGTGGTATGTTGATTGTGGTATGGCTGTGTATGTAAGAGTTCAGCTCGCTCTATCATTCGTACCCAGCATTGGCTACGAGTGAAACTGCTTTCTGATGCACTCCATATGAGCGCATTAGAAAGGAGCCGAAATCGGCTCCAAGTGAACGTTAAAAATAAAATGAGCTCGGCGAGTCACCTGGCAGAACCAAGTTCTCTTGCTCAAGGCTGATTTTGATTGGTGTTTCAACGGGCTGCTCTGGCTTATTGGTGCTAATGCGCAACCGCTCTTGTGGCGCTTTTCGGTAAGCGGCTAAAACCTGTTCATCCAGCTCGCCTAACTTATCGGTGGCCAATTGCTTATAGTCCACCGTGCCCGCCATCATGTAGCGGCTGAGTTTGACCCCAGCATAGTCGGCATGAGCGTAGTTACCCATCATGGCGACCAATTTTGACTGGGCGTCTCGCATTTCCTCTTTCAAAGATTTAATGTGATTTTCCAGTCGGACCACTTCGGCATGTGCTGAGCAATACTGTCGAGACAGCGATGTCCAACGGTATTGGGCTTCACCCTTAGGAACAAAACAATCTTGCTCAGGGCATTTTGACGGTTCTTTTTTGGTCTGTACTAACTCCCAAAACTGAAGCGCTGTTTCTTGCAATTCAGTTAAGAACGCCGCGTCTCGTTGTATTTCAAACTCAATCAGTTGATCCTCAAAATAGAATACCAACCAACCACGCGTGCTATTGGCGACCAGTATTTGATGCTGTACTTGCACCCAATACAACTGGTACGCCTCGCTTTGTTCTCGATGAGCTTGCACATCCTCAAAAACTGACTGGCAAGGACATTTCAGTTCAACGGGCTCGCCCGCATCGTTGATGCCATCAAAGCTGGCTCGAAAGATTGCGTTATGATCGGCTTCTGCACATAACGGCAGAAGAAAGTCATTATGCGCATTTTCAAATGCTCGCCTTGCTTGAGGCTCCAACCGTATACCGCGAAGCACATTTGGATTATTCGACAGGTCTTCCGGTAATACGAATCCAGTTTTTTCTGCCCATAATCGCCAAGGTGTTTTGTAGGGTGAACGCCCCATAATAATTGGGGCTTCAGATGCCGTAACCCCTGCAATGCGCCACTGGTGCCATGCAGGAGTACGTTGTGATAGGTCGATAACCTTCATATTGCCTCCTTTGAAGGGAGACTCCCCCGAAGGAGAGAACTCCCCTTCAGGGTTAAGTGGTTACTTTGCAGCTTGTGCTAACGCTGTTTGGTGCTGAACAACACTTGCTTGAAGCGAATCAATTGCCGTTTTACCGGCTTGAATCGAACCTACGACAAGGGCAACAACCAATACCAAGCGAAAAAGTGAGGCTGATTTAGTCATGGAAGATCTCCAAAAAAAGACGAGACCTTCCCCCTGACGGGAGAATAATCCCGCCAGGGTTAGTAAAATGAATGCGTGGCTCTAAGAAGCTAAAGGCTGTGTGAGCGCTTTGGCTGCTTGTTGCTGTGCATTAAATATTTCTTGTTTCGCAAACGTCAGTTCAACACCTTGAAAATGTTCATTGGCATATTCCAATGCACTATTCCAAGCGTTTGAAGCTTCCGCCCGCTCGATAAGCTTGTAAACAAGCCCTCGGGTTCGATCATCAACTTGCTCGGGTGGAATCACCGATGGCTCAACAACGTGTGTTGCTTGGCCTTCGATAATTCGCTCCGCTTCGTCTTGATCGAAAATTCCCACAAAGCCAAACGCAATGCGGGAACACTGGATCATGGATTTATGTCTTAGCATTCGCTTAGTGTGCGTCTGCCATGGACCATCTACCCGGTAAGGGCCATTTTTGCCGTTACCTTCAAAAGGCGGTCGATAGACTTCATCCAGATACTCAGTGATTTTGACTGGGTGCGAACGGTCGCGCCGATAGATGATGCATTCCATCCATTCAGGGCATTCTTTCGCGCCATCCAGTGAGACTTTGTTTTCTGAAGTCTTAAACTCCATGCCATCAAACTGGTCGTGTTGATTGATGATGCGAGACCATCCATCGACACCTACCACTGGAATAATTCCAGCTTGTTTATCAGGGAACGCAAAAATCTCTTTGGTGAAAGGGTTCAAGCCGTACTGATCTGCAACCACCAAGAGCGCCATCATCTGCTCATTGGTCGGTGCACTACCGTCACGTTGCTTGAATGCTGTTGCTTTTAGGGTATCGAACAATTTGTTTGGATCGACACTAAAGCGCTCAGCAAAGCGTTGGATTAGCTTTGGTTTTTCCATTATGGACTCCGACAATCAAAGTGGGAGTCTGCCCCTGACGGGAAAGTACTCCCGGCTGGGTTAAAGCGTTTTTGCTCGGTTAAAAATCTGGTTCAGGATAAGTTTGTGCCCAATTAGCTTGGGAGCTCGCATCATCCGCCGGTGATGGCTCAGATGCTTTGTTCACACTATCAAGAAGCAGAAACTCGTCCGCGTCCACTTCGGTCAATCGATGCTTAATGCCATCTTTCTCCCATGAACGCGTGCGCTGAGGCCCTTGAACAAAAAGCTTCGCTCCCTTTTGGATTAAATCTTTTGCTCTTAGCCCTAACTTAAATCCACCACGATCTCGAAAAACGACCCGATGCCATTCCGTATGCTCTTTGAGCTCATTGGATTGACGGTCGCGCCATTTCTCAGAAGTGGCCAGTGAAATACTGGTCACTAAATCACCTGATGGATAGGCTCGTGTCTCTGGCTCAGCGCCAACGTAGCCTATGAGTGTTACTTGGTTTTTCATGATGTTCTCCTCGTCTTAGTTGAACTCTGTGCACACAGTCGCTTCTACCCGGCTGGGCAAAGAAGACTGACGACGCAGATAGGTTGGTATTTCGAGTAAAGCCATGTCGTACTGATGTGGCTCTTTGTAAAACGCAGATGTCAAACGGGGCATACCAGGAGCTTTAGGCACTGCCATTGGACGACGTTTTGGTGTTGGTGTGAGCAATCGCTTGATTTGAGTAAGTACAAATCGAAACGGACGCACGCTTTGACGAGCAAGCAATCGCAAAAGCGACCAGCTCAGTTTTGCTAGCAACATAATGCCCGCGATTTGGATAATAAATCCGAAGATATATTCCATTGGTGACTCCATAATTTGGTTTTGAAGGAGTCACCCCCAACTGGGGAAAACTCCCCCAGTTGGGTGGTGAAAAGGCGAACCGTAAGGAACGCATGGTTGAGCATGTAAGAACATGCAGGCTATTTGTTTAAGGAGGCTAGCTACCTCTTAGTACCACTGAGAATACTCAGCGGCGGGCTTCCTTTGAGCTCATGCTCTCAGGCGCAGATATCACTGAAACAGATCAGCAATATTTGATAGTCAGTGTAACCGTCTTATCCAGACAGGATAGTCAGAAAGATGCTCAATTCTTCCACCTAGCTGAAAGGCCATTACCTCACAGAGGATTAGTCTAGGGACTGATTATTGTCATATCAGGAGCAAACTTATGGCCCAAGCAAAACCCAGTTACTCAAAACCCATCTTTGAACAATCATTCACAATTAATAGCTTACAGGCGCAACGTGTCGTTGACCGTGTTTTTAGACGGACGGTCAGTGCGCTTTACGGAATCGATGTCATCCTGCGCATCATTGGCGATGAGAACGAAATTGATGACGTGGAACAGATCATTAGCCAGTTGATCGAGGATTGCGCTAAGGCGGTAGACAACGAACAATCTCGTTTGGACAAATTGATGGAGTCCAACGGCATCGATGAAGTACCTGACTACACCGACCCGATTACCTTCAACGCTAAAATCAGCTCGCCTCAGGTTGGCCAGTTTGTCGGCTTAGTGCGCAAACTCGATTCGTTGATGATCTCAATGGACACACTCTGGTTATCTAGCGTGCTTAGTAACAAGCAACGTGTTGATGGCAACTACGCATGGCAACAGCGCATTATCAAACTTGCACGACGCATTATTGATATCGAAATTCGTGCACGAAAATCAGCCCAAGCTAAGGGTAAAGAAGCAGAAGTTGAGCAAGCGGTGCCTTCAACCGATGACGATATCACTGAAGAGGAAACAGATACTCCCGCCAACTAGCGAACGGCTCCCATCACACAGCCCCTCTTGAAGGGGCTTTTTCAAGATACGACGCAAGGCTTGCGCTGCATATAACTATTCAAGCATTGGTTATATATGATTTTTGTAAGCGTGGTAGTTATCGAGTACTTGATGATAAAGCATGGCCGACTTTTTTCTTGCGGCAGGATGGAAGGCATTGATGAAGACAACCCCGTCATTAACATGCACTCGTTCGCTAACTTTTTTAAGCTCAGGGAATACGTAACGTTTAACTTGATTATATGTGCCGCAAAGCACAACAATATCAGGGTTAATCAACTCAATTTGCCTTCGAACAAAAGGGGCAAATTCTTTGGCATGGGCGTCAAATGATTTTTGGTCGGTTCGCGCACTTCCAGATGTTTTCCTTATATTTATGTATGCAATATTCTTAACTGCATTTTTTTCATTTAATTTAGCATCTCTCAGTGACGGCACAGCCCCATCATATTTTTGAAGTCCGTAAGCCCAACGCCCCACCCGACGAAGAACCTTTCCTCGCCACCATCCACTTGCCTTCACCTCAATAGCCCTATTAATAGCGTTGACAATATTTTGCTTTGCTTCATTTGTTTCCTTTAAAACAAACAAAACTTTTTTACCACAACTATCCCAGTCCTCAGTTGAAATCACTCCATCGTAGTTGAAATACCAATCCTTCGGGAATGCCTCTGACCATGCAACCATTAACTTATCAAGACAGTCTATTTCTGAAACATATTTATCATCCATAGGAAAACTCAGGCTGGTTCTTATAAAACATCATTTGGATAGATGGGTAGTTCCATTAGGTAGCCATTCAATATTTAAAGTGCCACCACCAAAACGCACAATCCCTTCCTTTTTCGGCAGCTCGTTACATTGACCTCGGTATTCTATGAAATTATCCAGAAGTTCAAGCAAGTGTAATTTGAAGCCTGATTCGGTGACCTGATCAAAAATGTCATCTTCAAGAGTCCAAGATGTTCCGCTTAGGCGGTCTTCGTCATCTTCCGCACGAAACACCACCTCACCCGACACCTTCACAATGTCAGGGTGTTGTTTTGAAAGCATAGACAAACGAGTAGCTTCAAAGTTTTGATCGAAATTAGGCATTATTAATTTTCCTTTTATCATAAATTTTATATGTGCCAGACTATCAGCTTTTCCTTTTTGCAGCAGCCTCCTAAGTCTGAAAATGGTAAAAAAATAAGAGCAAATTGCGCACACGCTGAACAGAAAGTATAAGAGGCCCAAAGTGCCAAATTGGTTACCTTAAGGCGCAATAAGCTCATTAAAGTAACCATGATGGAACATTATTGGCAAAGCTGTTTTAGATGGATACGCTCAATTATTCCCCGAAATTTCTTCCGTCGCCTCCTGACGCAGTTTCTGTGCATCCATTCCGTTTAGCCGTTCAATGGCTCTATCTGCGGCACTCTGACGATTTCCATCAACGTTTAGCGTACTTCCTGAGCCTGTGAGTCGTTCCAGATCCAGTGACGGTACTTCGGGTAGGTTGCCTGTTATCGACAAGATACCTATCCATTCATCCAGATTGACTTGGCTCCAATCTACCTGGTTTAACTGACTCGCGGTCAAACCTTCACAGTTTGGTGACTTGGCACTGCCCCAACCAAGGCCCAATTGAGGACGTACTTGTTCTTGAATGATCCGTGAAAGTGGCGAAGTAAAGCAGCAATATGATTGCCGTTTCTCAACACAGGCACCTAAGAACTTAGACTTGCAGTAAGAGCCCACGTAATGGCAACTCTTCAATACCCGCTTGGCGTTCATCTCAAACTCACTTTGCTCACATTTCCAGATTAGCTGAATGAGGATCATGGTGACTGAATAAATCATGTAGGCCGTCATAACCGTACTCAGAACCGCGCCCGCAGCGCCACCGAGGGCAAAGTTGCCACCCGAAACAACACCATCGGCTCCAACCGCGCCACCAACGTTGCTAAACAGTGCCGATTGCGCCCCCGAACCAAAGGTCGTACCTACCCATTCAGCCGTCTTGTTGGTCAACACCTGCATAAAGCCAGTCGCAGCTTGCTCCGCTCCCGCGCCAGCAGCCGTTGATGGCCCAGCCCCCATGAGAGAGTCCCATGCAGACACAAAAGGCTCTTTGACCGCACTCCAAGTGCTCGTGATTGGCTCCCTGAGCGTATTCCAGGAACCATAGATTGCCGACGACGGATTCATGGCCATGACTGCCGTATCAAGCTTGTTGACCGCAACTATCATTGTGATGTAATCCGATAACGACACGCCACTTGGCTTTTCACAGCAATCCACTATGCCGCCAACGGCTTTTTTGCACTGGCCAGCATTACCTTTAAAGACCGTACACTCGACGTTATCTTGGCCATCAGCTCCCGTGCATGACATATCATTGGTCATAAACTGCGCTGCATTAAGCATCGCAGCGGCCTCTGCAAAGTTAGCCTGCTTGATTGACTCTGGCTCTAAACAATCTGTGCCCATACAGCGAACTGGCCCCTCACAGTTGTATTGAGTTTCCATTCGAGCGTTTTGCACTTCTACGCTTTGTCCGCAGTCATACACCAAACTTTGGATATAGCAGAAGCCTTCATGACCAGCTCCGCCTTCAGTGCATTCGGTTCTGACATACTGGCAGGCTGGGTTTTGCTCCAGCGCGGAACACGTATTGGTGGTCGTGTTTTGTCCGTTATTGACGATGGTTTGTATATTACCATTGGCATCTACCCAGCTATCTGAGCTGCCCATGTTGAACTCTGGGTGAGCAGTCGAGGCATTGTAGGTCGCTTTTGCCCTCCAGCATGAGAGCCCCAGTCCATCAGAGCTACCACGACTGGTTAAATGAGCAGGAGACGAAACAACCGCCGGATAAAGACTTCCAAGCTTTGCCAACTCGCCACTACCAACCGTTAACCCCTCTATTCGTTTTGTCCCCGTATCCAAACACTGCCACTGCACCGCAGTAAACTGATCCGTTTGCATCAAGCATTGGTCTATGCCCGGATCACTTGATTGATGAACAACGTCCTGCTCTAAGTACTTGCCGGAGAATGTCAAGGAAGCACTTAGTTTCGCAGGAGCCAAACACTTCTGAACTTCTCGGCTGCAAGTATCGAAATCGACTTTGTTCCAGCCGGACTCGCATCTGGAACGAGTGATTTCCTGGGGTTCATGCCACGAAATAATCGACCCATTAACGACCCTACACAATGAGCCAACCAAGGTTCCTTTTGGACACGTCATTTCAGGGTACTTAATGGACGGTTTCGTCTCAGTCACCGTCTCCTTATTGCCCGTCAATGAGAGTGTCGTTTTCCAACCATTTGCCTTGGATGGCGACTCGGTGATTTTTATCTCAGTATTTTGATTATCAAAAATTCTCAGTATCGCGTTTCCAGTTTGCATAGTGCTGCTGTGCTGTGGAACAAAGCTGAGCGTTTCAGAGCTAAAGCAACCGCGCTCAATGGACCAGCTTTTTTGATGGGTTTCAACGGATACACGTCGTTCTAACTGACACTGAGTAAGCGTGCTGATCTTCTCGCACACCTGGTAATCGGGTACATGCTTGGTTTCAGTAAATGGCGTGATCGTCTGAGTAGGCTCACAGGCCTCAAAACTACTCGGCATAAGATTGGATACCACACACTTTGGATCGCTGGTTTGCAATCCACAGTCATAGGTATCGGTAAAACGAATGCATTCACCTTTATCATTGGTCTCGGCACATTCTGACGACATGAATCCACAGGAAGGATTCGCTTCAAGCACTTGGCAGGCCTGATTTTCAATCCCCTTATAGCTTTCATCATCCACACTAACTTGTACACGCCGACACAAAGGCGATATGCCAGCCACTGGGCTTGGGGCAAAATAGGATTCACAAACTGAAACACCATTGACCACCGTACATCCGTTGGTTGATGACGGCTGATCCGTACATTGAATGCTGTAGTCTGAAAACTTAGCCGGGATATCCGCTGCTTGTTCGATACAGGACTGTGGTGACCAACTATCATTCATCACCACCTTGGTTGGATCAAAGCGCACCTTGATGCGTGCATACCCCTCACCACTACCCGTTACCGATACGCGAATTTTGACTGGCACTTCTAAACCGGGCTCTACCGCTTTTAACTTGGCGGTGAGGTCAGTATTAGGATTGCGCTCCCAACTGGTACTGAGCTCGCAGCGGCCAGCCGTTTCTGGTGGAAAGTTATTGTTCGGCCCAGACCAGACTTTCTGATCGCCAAGCCAAACTTGCATGTAGTCATCCCATTTGGCGTACTCAAGAACGGCTGAAGTAATCGCATCGGGGTTCACGACTTTTAGTGTGATGGCCTGTTCAAACACTTTACAACGGCCACTCCAGTAGTTGTCGCCAATACGTCCTATCCAAACTTCAAGACACCCTTCACCACAAGAGCGAAGGTTCATCGGCCCTGAAACATGCTCAATGATGCCTGCCGTGTAATCGTGAGTAATAGTGCAGCTGTTAACCGCTGTATTGAGCCTGTCACATTGCTGGTAATTTGGGCTGCCTTCACCTTGAGACTCACAGCCTGGGAAGCTTTGCGTTAATAGATTGGGGTCAGTTTGAACCGCATCAGTTAATGCCCAAAGCGGATCATTGACCATATCTGGCCGAGACCGGTCTTTGATTTGCTGTAGCGAACGAAATGCTTCACCCATAGCGCCACTTTCAGATGCCATGCTCTCTTGGCGCTGTGTCCCCAATTGATTCATGCTGGCATCAGAGCCATAAACGCCCGTTAAGACATCTAATGAGCCCTGATCCATACCAGGAAATAGCTCTTGCAAGTTAATGGACTCATTACCACTGCCACTCGGCACCAACAATGTATTGCCGTTAAGTGCGGGCATCGTCCAGTTTTGCAGTAATTGCTTACCTTCTTGTTGTCCGCTTAAGCCGGATTGGCGCTGCACATCAGCGGCCACACCATGTAAGGGCAAGCAAGCCATAGTGATTGATAAAACACCCGCTAAAACTCGGGTAAAAAGTGTTGGTTTCATAGTTAACCTCCCGAGTTACAGCAGTCTTGCCAGCGCCACAAAATGTAGAGCGCATCTTCACCGGCACCGGGGATCGTTCGCCACTCTCCCCATTTCATGGTGCTTTCACCGATGACATGCGCACTTTCAGTTTCCGGTACAGGGAAGAACATACTCATCTTGTATTGTGATTTCGGCAGCATGGGTTCGATAACAGGTCGGCATAGCGCACTGTTCCCCATTGTTCGCCTAGCAAGACCACGCCTGTGTTGAGCCGCGATTGCACGCGCCGCTAAATGGCTGGTGTTTTCTGCTAATGAGCCAATGGCTAAGGTGTGGCCAGATAAGGGATAGAGATGGCCCCAACTGCCAGCACACCAAAACAACTGGTCGATGGGTTTACCAAGCGTTGATGAGGCAGCGTCAGCGGTACAAGCCGAAATAGCCAATGGATTGGCAACGGCAGCAGCTTCAGGCTGAGTAAAAAAGGCCAGTTCATCGTTCAGCCATGTTGGGTCCAATTCCGACAAATACATCAAGTCAAAGTCCATGTAACCATCGGCATTGCAATTGCCATCCATGAACAAATCGAGCATGACCAAAAGCGGAAAGGCGTAATAATGGTAATGGTAGAAAGCGAGATCACCGGTATCGTATTCACCCTCACCATGACCACCTTGCAATCGCCTATCACCTAACGGTAAGCGAATCCCTCCCAGTGAAGGCGAACAACCTGGCGTTCTGACCAGTTCAATCAAACGCGCTGGCTCCCACATGCTGGTAACAATACCTGGCCTTGGCACACCTAAGTTATCTTCACATAAGCAAAACGACTTGTTTGATGCGCCGCTTGGGACATTGCCTGAGCCAAGAGGAAGACCGGCAACCCGGATAGGAAAAATGCATGACCAGCAAACATCCGTCAGCAACTTGCCCGACAATAAACCCGCGTCTGGGCAGGTCAGTTCGGCTTTTGCAGGAATAGATGCGCCAAGGACAAACATGACAACGAGAGTCCGCAACAGACGATACGTATTATTGAGCTTTTTCATGAACAAGCTCCTTTGCTGGAATTTCTTCTATTTCAAACGCGAGTCCCTTTGCTTGAACAAACGATGGGGTGACTTGCAAATCAAAGCGCTGCTTTAGCGAGGCATTGAGAAGATAAACCGGACTGTCCAATGTCTTTTCGAGCGCATTGAGGCTATTCCAACCTTGAGCACGGTCGAGCTGCGTGGTGATAAGCGTAATGCGGCGCAGCGTCCTATCTTGGCCCTCAAGCCAATGCGCTACTGCGTCCACTTCTTCAGCGTTCGACGCATTAAACACCACGAGCTGCTGAGTAAATGGCAAGGCTTTTAGCGGGTTAATACGCGTTCCTGCTGGGATCAATGTTCGGCCATTGGCATCCAATAGTGGCCGCTTCATGACGATGGTTGGATCAACCATTCTTATCCGATACTGCGTGGCTTTGGGTAAGTCAGTGAAAGTTTGGCGAGACCAGAAACGCTCAATGGCTTTTTTCTTTAACGCGCCCAGGTCAAGCGACTGTAAACGCTGCATCGCCACTTGCATCAAATCCGGTTCTAAAATGGAATGAATAGGACCGCGTTGACCCAATGAACCGGTATTGCCTGTTTCAATTTGACGCTGCAACCAGTCCTTGCTGTAAACCCCTAGTGCACTTGCAGTCACCTTGTCATCTTCTATGCGGAAAATGGCAGGCACGCTAGTCACCCGCCAGTGCACAAAGGCTTTCGGATCGATTCGAACCTGAGGAACAGGATCAAGTCCCACCATCAGCGTATGCCAATCACGGATCGCCGCCCCCAAGGTCTTTCCTTCAGGAATTCCCCGAAACAACACAATAGCGCCGGTAGCACTGGCCTCTTTAAATAGCTGCTTCAGTGAGGAATCACCCAATGAGGACGACGCAAATATCAACCATTCATCGCTGTGTTTGAGCGACACAGGTTGTTCAACCGGTGCAAAAGGCTCAATAAATTCAGATGAGCCATCCACAGCACTTTGTAAAATGCTGCGGCTCATTTCAACGATCTTTTTGTCCTCATCAGACAACGGATAAGGCTCTTGTGCCCAGGACACTTGAACCCAAGCCAATGGAGCAACCAACAAAAATAAGAGGCATAGTCTTCTCATCATCCACCTCCTACCAAAGCGGCCAAGCGCGACCAACAATCTGCTCGCGCTTAACGGCATTCCAATAGCGGGAGTCAAAACTCGTTGCAGCCTCACCGGAAAACCAATATTCGTTTTCTTGCAGCGTCAATGAGCGGCTAAATTCTGTTTCCGCCACACCAAGACGCTGGGCTAATGCCATGCCGGTAGAGACTTCAGCACCGTTCACCATCACATGCTCAGGCGTCACCTTGACTTCATCCCCAGGCATCCCTGTTAGGCGTTTCAGCATCCGAGTACCGTCGTTATATAACGGAGCGAGTCCTTTTGAGTGGAAGGCATACAAACCATCCTTAACGGGCTTTTTATTCCATAGGTCAATCAGATACACCGTGGTATCAGGCAGGCAGCGCTCTTGCTGGGTATCAATACCTATTCGGTAGCGCATCATGGCGTAGGTGCCTACCAAGGCCATGATTAACGCAAGAACAGTCAACTGGATGAGGTATGGCCGCCAAGGCATTCTTTTACGGAGTATCTGCATGAGACACCTCCTTTGAGCCTAATGGCACAAATACGGAATCATCAGCACCCACCACCGCTTGGGCATCCAGCACGATAAAACCGGCTGCTTTTAGCTTTTCAATTTGCTGATTGGTCTGAAGCAACCTGGATTCGATGTCTTGTTCGCTGGCATTGGGGCCCAGTGACAGCACAGCCTCCCCAAAATCCACGACCGCAATGGGCGTACTTAACGCCAACTGGCTGTGGATGGGTTCGAGTGTTTTCATTAAGAGCCAGCTGGTCATTAAACCGCTACCAGCAATAGACAAAGTAATAGAGGCCATAAATGGCCAAAGCGTGGTCTTATTCATAGCCTCGCTCCTTCAACAACTGAGAGATGGCATCAGCAACAGAAAGGCCTTTGCGCGTTAACTGTTTAATCGCGTTTACATCTTCTGCACGGGACGAGTACAACAGCTTGTGAAACGGATCGACGATGAGGCGGCCAATCCCGGTGCCCATTTCGGTAATAAAGAAAATTTCGGAATAGACACCAGTGACGGTATGAACCGTTTTCAGGTATTCATAGCCGCCTTCACCTAGTGGCAAGCGGCCTTCTTTTTTGAGCGCGTTGATGGTTTCAGCTTTTTGACCAAGCAGGTACATATTGGCTGAGTTTTCAGCGATGGCTTTACCTGTAGGGCTATCATACAAATCGTTGACCGATTGCGTTACCGTTACAGCACTGCCACCATATTTTCGAAATCGCCGGTAACCCGTTTCGATAAATTTACCGACATCACCTTGAGTCAGCAGATCCCAGGCTTCGTCGATGAACACAATCTTGCGACGATCCCGCTCACCTAAGTACATCTCTTGTTGGATTTGGTAGATAAGCTGAAGCAACACCACTTGTTGTAGATGCTTACGCCCCTTGAGCTCTTCTAACTCCAGAACGGTGAAACGGTTTTTGAAGCGAATATTATTGTGGCCATTAAAGAAGCGGCCATATTCGCCCTGTGTCGTAAATGGATAGAGCTGCTCACCCACGTCTTGCACACGTCGGTCTTCGTGATTTTTCAAGGCCTCTGCCACATCATCAACCAACATGGCACGACCTTTTTTCTCCCACAGTTCACGGGTCTGACGCTTTAGGTTTGCCATCTGAAAATCGGTTAATGACTGCGTAGGTGCGGCCATTGCGGCCAATAACCCAACCAACACATCCGCTTCTTCGTCATAGTCCTCAACGATTTCAAACGGATTTAAGCAAATGCCACTGTTTCGCCCGAACTGTAAGAACTCACCGTCATAGACTTCACACAGCTTTTCATAAGAGCGGCCAACATCAATCACCCAGCATTGCCCGCCTTCTGATAGGTAGGAGGAGATGATTTCGTTCACCAGGAATGACTTACCCGATCCCGATTGCGCCGCGATGCAACAATTGTAATTACTGCCCGAGTCATAAAGGGACACACTCATGATCTGGCCATTACGGGAAACAAAGTTAATCACCGGCGTGCCAGTGCCTTTCCAATCCGCAAATAAAGGCAACAGAGGGATGACATGCCGTGTCGCCATGGTCTTGAATCGAAACAAGTCGTTCATCGCCTGGCGGTCAGCACCAAATGGCAAGGCATTCAGGAAAATGGGCAAACAGAAGTACTTGTCTTCCATCAGCTCAAATCCGAGTTCTTTGAAATAAGTTCGAGCATTTGAAACAGAGCTGATGGACGCTTCTCCCGTTGGTGAAAACAGCGTCAAAGTCATATTGGCCCGAATAGGACGATCACCTTCTTGCAAAGCTTCAAAAAGAACATCAAATCCCTTTTTCTTGGCTGCAAGCACCGGCACAAACTTGAGCATCGGGCCATAGGCCTGATTGACCGCCCACTGACGCTTCGTCTCTAAACGAGATCTCATCGCCTCAGCTGAGGGAAAGTGAATGGTGACATTTAGCAAAAAGCTGCCGCGTAAACCGCGACTGCCCGTCATCATATCGCCCGCAAAACTTGCGGCATGACCAAACCAGATCCGCTCAGGCAAGCGTTTAAACGATAAGGTTTTAACTCGGTAATCGCCCAGCATCAGACCTTGGCTATCCACCTTGATAGCTCGGTCATAATCCAACACTTGCTCCCGAAGTGGTTTATCTGCCTCACTGCGGATTGGTGATGGATTGCGCCAGGAAGCATCTTTTCCCCAGTTAAGCTGAGCACTTATTGCCGCGAGCCAGTTTCGGTCAGTCATCTCAGTGACGCGAAAACCAACCGTTGCCAGCGCTTGCGAGAAAGAAGCCCGAAGCGCGGATGCTCGACTCAACTCACGCTCCGTCGGTATAGGACTTTCCAAAGGCAATTTGCAGGTGACGATCAGTTGAAAGTTGCGAACCTGAGTCTGGGTCGATTCTTCTATCGGTTGAACCGTGCCCCCATCGAGAAAATCCGCACGTTTGCGTATCGACGCCCTAAGCAATGGATCGGATTGACGATGCCGTAAGCCCATCATGCGCTGAAGGTCGGTTTGAATATCAGGCGAGGCGTACAGGCCAAATTGCAGCAAAGTGTCTTTTGGCCAGTCGTTGTTGAGAAGAACATTAACCCTGTCTGCAACAGACTCATCACCACCCGGCAATGGGTCACATAGAAAACCAAAGCCAACACTTTGGTCTTCCATGAAAAACAGTTGCTCATCGTCTGAATAGGCCAATACTGGCAATAGCTCTGAAGCGCGTTGCCCTGAATACAGAGAGGCTTTCATTAACGCCCCTCCAACCAAGCAGAAAGATCATAAGGACGGCCTCGGCTGATGCGACCATCATTGGCGACGATGAAAGGCACACCTTGAATGCCCAGGATTTGAGCCGTCACCAAGGTACGCTGCATTGGTTCTAAGTTGCAGGCATCATCCTGTTCTAGGTTACCAATCCGGCCATTCAGCAATGCATCGGTGGCCGCTTTTTTGTCACGCGCACAGCCAAGCTGGCGAACCTGACGCTCTGAATCAGGACCAAGCACTGGCACAGGGAGTATTTGGAAGGTGTATTCTTTGGTTAGCGGTAGGGCTTGTTTCAAAAGCTCATGGCAATGCGGACACCGGGGATCAACAAAGACCACCACTTTCTTTTTGCCTTCACCCAGCGTCAGTGGATTCAAATCATCCATTTTTAAGCCAAGACGACTTAAGTCCAGCGTGTTACCCGCTTCACGAATTTCTTCAAGGCTGGTAAGCGGCTTTTTCGACCAGGCATCATAGAGCGTGCCATCAATGACGAACCGGCCACTGTCTGACATGAAAACAATACGGCCATTGCTTTCGACCGCTTTCATACCCGTGACCGGCAAAGAAACCATGCCGTCAATTTTGCCAACGGGCGACACTTCAGACACAGGTTCAGCTTGAACCAATGGAGACAGCGCAAGCGCCAGAATAATTGGAGATAGTTTTCGCATGAGGAGTCCTCGTTAATGTAAATCGAGGCTCCAGTCTATGCAGTTGTCCTATGTGGACTCGGTTAGATAGATTGAAGAAATCGCAATCTAACTAGGGGGCTTATAGCTCGTTGAGGTTTGTTATAAACGAATTACTCGGCGTTTGCGTTAACAAGCCAATCATCAAGCACTTGCTTCAATTTATCTAATTGCTCTTGATGTTTTGCTTGATTCTTTGCCAATTTGTTAATGTTCTGCAACTTCCAACGAATCGCTGGCAAGTCTGCTGCTTTAGGATAGTCAAACAATGCCCAGTCAGGTTGTCCTCTTTTGAATGACATAAGGAAAGCATGATCCCTTTCTGTGAAATGTTTTTGCAGTTCAATTAACATCATGGGCCTAAGAGGCTAAGTCTTCGCATTCAACTTTTTCAAAAGTCATTCCGTCAAATTCTGCCTGAAATTTCTCATTCAGAGGCTGCCAGTTTGGCGACATGACTTCATTAATAGGCCGAGGGTGACTTAATGTATAGGTTAAAAAACCCACCAAAATCTCTCTCGAAATCCCTTCACTGCCAAGTAACATACGCACATCAAATAAGTCGCGAGGATGTTGGCGATCCATTGCAGCACACAATTTTCCACCATACAGATCGGGAAGACTGACTACCTGAATCTCAGCATAACCAAACTCGTCTTCAACAGACTCTTGAACTGGCATTATTTCTGCACTATGCAATGTACCTCTGGCGACGGGCGACACTTCAATTTTGATCGTCGCAACCGGACTTGATACAACGATTCTCAGTTCATCAGCTTTATTATCCTGAAATGCCGCTCTGATATCTGGTTGAGTATTGATTCTGTCTGTAATGCGCTGCAATGCAGCCCTGACATTAATCAAAGCCTCATCTCTTGGTTCAAGTGGAAGATAAGCAAGATCAATATCTACATATAGCCGAGGAAAATCTCTCACAAATAAATTAATGGCGGTGCCACCTTTAAGTGCAAAAACCGTCTCTGTTGCTACCACAGGAAGCATTCTTATGAGCAAGGAAACCTGTTTGTAATATGGGCTATCTTTATCCATTATGTTGTTCACCTTTTTTGACGCTTAATATCTCTGGCACTGTGATTTGATATCGCTCATCAAAACGTCCTTTTTCGACAACCTGCCGCTTTCCTGCCCCCAATTTAATTCTTGTTTCATCTATGCGATTGACCCACTGGTGATCGTAGTATCGACCCAGAAATAGAAATATTCGGTTTGCCTGAACAGAGCTGCTTCGTTCAAGAATATCTTGTACTTTTCTAGGGCTAAGATTGACTAAACCCTGAAATAATTCTGCGACATGCTCAAATGAAATCAGCTTTCCAATCGCATCTACCACTTCATAGGCAGCAAGTTCTGCACAGCTGACAGTGAGCTCTTTCTCTTTAACCCTGATCCTTTTCAAATCCTTCTCGGGATTCACTTCAAGCTTATGGTTTCCGCAGTAAAACCAATTCTGATAAGGGAATTCACGAAACCATTTCGGTAAGGACGACTTGTTTTTAACGCAAATCCAAACTTGCTCTTTGTTCAGCTGCAAATAGTGACTCAGTCCTTGGTGAGTTAAGCTGCTCAATCCAGCCAAATGAACTGGAACGCCCAATTGCACATCCAATGCTTGAATGGCATCAACCCAAGTTGGCTTTATATCGCCCTGCGCATTTGGACGATAGTACACACCAGAACTAAGCTTCTTCAGCCAACCGTTCTGCGTGTACTTTTGAGCCAGGGAGTAGCTCACGCCGTTTTCAGTCAGCCATTGCTGAAGTACTAGCGCACCAGGAGAAGTATGAGCAACAAGCCAGTTTATTTTAGATGACATTTTAACACCCAAGGTATGAATATCACGAACAGTATAAACCATATAGTTTATTACGATAGGAATTTTAACACCTTAGGTATTAATATACCAAATACTGTAAACCAAGTTCGTTAATGTGGCGTCGCTGAAATGAAAAGGTCTACACAACATCACCAATAACCCGATGTTGTGTAGACCTAAGTTTGATTGCCTTAAGTGAACTGCCTAATATGGCTCACATTCAGGTGCCCAGTAAGACGACGCTGATTGCTGGAACTGTTGTGCCAATGACTTCTTGAGTGCTGGCAACAACAGGTAAGGTTGCAGACATAACACTTTCAACGACTGTTGGTGTGTTGTAGAGACCCATACCGCCACCAATGCCCAAGGCAAAGGCCATCAAGCTTTGGCGAGCGATACCTCCCACAATACCCACCAGTACCATGGCTCCCGCTACGATCCGTCCCAAAGTACCTTGGGTCCAATCTTTTAGGGTATCCCACACATCGGTGAAAGCATCACCGCCGGTGCCCGCAAATGAGGGCTCCGAAATCATTAACGCCATCAAACCAAGCGCACCAATGGTCATTAGGCGCTGAGTTTGAATGGTGCGAACTGCATTTGTCATTCGTTAGTTTCTCCGTAGATACTCAAGTTATCGCGCTTACCATCAGCTCCCGCTGAGGCAGAATCGCTTTGAGTCTGAAGTGGACGTAGCACTGGCGAAACCGTTCGAGGTGCTGACACCCCAATATCCCACCGGCGCGGTTCAATTTCGGTAAACACGTAGCTGGATAAATTCAGATCTCCACGGTCATCCTCCCAAGGCGCAATCCAAATTCGCATCACTCTTGAAGGAATGCGAAGAGGTGCAGATTGCTGCGTCTCAGGTAATGCTGGATGGCTCAGCAGTCCTGTCTCTAAATCAGATTGTGAATACCCAGAGGGAGAACCAATTCGAGTCGCCACAGCATCAATCGTCTTGGGTGCAGCCCCATTACTTGTAAGCTCATAGACTTCACGAGCGGATAAACAGCGCACACCGTCAGGCATACCTGGACATCCATATTCACTACTCCCAAGACCCAATGAACTACAGCCAGACAATAAGGTTGAGCCGACTGCCAATAAAAGTAATCCAGCTTTAGACCACTGTTTTGAATGGTGCTTTGGGTTGTTCTGCATTGATGTCGTCATGGTTAACTCTCCTCTGGATACACATCTTATTGTCTGAAACGGACTTCGATCGGTTAGCAACATGCAGGATTTTTTCATCTTCTTGCACCTCCCCCTTGCGAAGTGGCCAACGACAACGAGGCACCACGAGTGACTATGACATCAATTTTCCTGGCAGCGTCTACCTCTATGACTGGGAACATATTTTCAGCCATGTCCAAATAGAACTTGGCCACTCGATCCAATGCTTTACCGGTGCCTTTAATCGCAGCACCTTGTAATGCTTCTTGGCTCATGACTTGCTGGTACAGCTGAGTATCACCGGCATTACCCGTCTGAATCGTCGGAACAGGATTCACATCAAATGCGCCTGCCAAGCCCTGAAGGAATCCGGCCATCATCGATTTGGCCACCAGCTGGCCTTGTTTCGACACTAATCGGCCACGAATACCGGCTTTGCCGTCTTCACCCACGGCATAAGAATCAAGTCGCGTTTCAATGACGCCACCATCTTCTCTCACACATGAAATGGTCTCGCCTCGCAAATAAGCACGCTCAGAGCTCAAATCACCGTAACCTGCGGCGATCAAGAAACACTCTTTGATATCCGCTCTAAATCGGTTGGGTAAAATGGCTTCCTTTTGAATCCTCAGCAATGCAGGAAAAGGCTCGCGTCTTGCGGACTCGTGAGTAGGTGCATCCAAACCGGTGATCAAAGTACCTGAGATGATGCTGCCCGCCGGTAGATACAAAGGCGGCGCTTCTTGCACAACAACCTCTGGTTCAGCAACCACTTCAGGCTCAATCATACGAATCGTGATTGGCGGCAATGGAACATCTCGTGCTCGTGTACCTTGGCCATTGGCTGGCTGCTGATAGAGCGGATCAGGCAGCGGCGCATTGGCAAAATAGTCGTCTGGGTTAGACGGCAGAGGCTTTTCGTCTTTGGGTAATTCCATGGCAGATAAAGGCACTTCAAAACGGCTATTTGTGCCTTCAACTGCTGCATCACCTCCTGCGCGAACATCATCAAGTTCCGCTCTAAGGCGGGCCAGCTCCGCATTGACCTCACTTGGTATAGAAGGCGAACCTGGGCTTAGCCGTCCTGAATCGACGTCACGACGCAAGCGCTCAACTTCACGACGTAACTGTTCATTGCGCTCACTGAGTAGTTTTACGTTCGCAGCCAAACTATCGACCCCAACATCACGAGTATTGGTATCCGTAAGAATGTGCCGGATCGTTTCCTGTCGGTTCCGACTACTTGAGCCATCGTCAGGATTAGGTGAAAACACCATCACCATAAGGATGAGACCACCAGCAATACCTGCAACCGATAGGCCCCGCTTCATGTTCGGGCTCATTTGTTCCCATTGTGCTTTCATCGTTATTCACCTCCCACAAGAAGCGAAGGTCGCTGACTTTCCACCGCTTCTTCACGATGATTGCGAACAACCACATACAACTCAGTCTTTTCACCCGGCAACAAGATATTGCGAGGCCAGTAGGCGCTTGCCACTATATCTGGTGTATGACAGGCTAATTCACTGGCTTCTATCGGCTCATCGGCAAAGCTTTCAACCAGTCCTACATAGACGGTGAAGTAATGTCCCGACACAATTTGCCCCTGCTTAAAACCAAACTTTAAGCCCGGCTGAAAACATTTCGGGCTTGTGTCAGTTTGGCCAGCTAAACGGATGTCATAGCCTTGTGGTAACTCATTTAGTGCAAGGCGTCTGAGTAAGTCACGTAGGTTATCGACGTAAGGTTGAGCTGTTTCCCAAGTGGCGGCTTTGCGGTTCACGACGCCCTTAATAGGCCACTGCTGACCATCAATAGCTAAGGTGATTTCACGCGGTGGAATACGACGAGGTACTAAGGTGACAGATAACGCGGGCGCTTCCAGACCAGGCGGAGTGATGTAAAGTGAAACCGGTGATTCTTTGTCCGTGGCCACATATACAACATTCCCCTTGATTTGCGTCTGAGCATCACTGGTTGTTCTCACCTGAGGCGATTCAAACGGCGTCACAATCCGATTCAGATGACCAAGTGCGACAGGGATCAGTTCATTAACCCCCGGTGTCATCAGTAGCGTTGTTGGCACATCCGTTGAAACCATATTGGTTTGAACCGGTGGATTTGCTGTAGCGGGCTGCTTCATCACACTAGCTGGCACAATCGGCAATTCCACGTCTGCATACGACGCTTGAGATAACAGGACGCCACTCAAGCTCATTGCGATTAAGCTTGGTGTAATCCATCGACTAATTTTGGTTCGCATCATTCACCCTCCGGTTTTGCTCTTGGGTCAACTTTTCACGAACGCGCTTCGTTCTAGCTTGCCCCTCATAGGTATCCATCCAGCTAAGTTTTGGACGGTATTGCTCAATATCGATGTCAAACTCATAGGTGCGAGTTTGGCGCTGTTCATCTCCAGATGGTCCAGAGACCAAGGAATAACCGGTCACAAAGACATGGCCGGTTTCATACTCATACTCCACTTGTCTGGGTTGGAATTTGAGCGTGACTCGGTCTTCCCGGATTTGTCTTGCCTGAATCTCCAGTGCATCGACCACTTGCTGGTACACCGCTGGAGAAAGCAGCGGCTCGATAGCAATTCGGATAAAAGACACATTGCCCGGCGTCACGTTGCCCATAAGCTCAGCTAGGTAGAGCCCCCAGGATTCCAAGTAAGGCTGAGTAGCCTGGTTTCGTGACACTTCAGCCGTTTCAGACAAGGTTGGCGGTTGAATGGCTACCACGGTATTGCGAGAAAATGCCGCAACCGCAAGCAGCAAGTTAGATAGCACCAGCACCGCAATCAGGAACCGTTGCCATCGGTTCTCTAATTGCGTGCCTTGCCATGATTTTAAAAACACGTCGAACTTCACGGTAGATAGCTCCTGATAAATGGGTTAGGGATCGTCTTGGCTTTGGTTGGCAACAGCCCGGCCCAGTAGATGGCGTGAAGAATAAAACCATCTGGGCGACCATCACGAAAACGCCGATAGAGCTTGGTTGTCACCAACCCCAACAGGCATAAAACCAAGGCATTACCGGTAAAAATGCCGATCACTAGCCCCAACAGGATGGGAGCCATCTCATCGGCACTCCAAAGCAGGAAGTGCGGCGGGTCATCGATATAGGATGGAATACTCACAGGTTCCATAGTCACTCCTCGTTGTTTGAATTGAGAAGTGAAGAATGCCTTGGGATTGGCAGGTTCGGTGGTCAGCTAGATGCCGAATTTTTGAAGGTTTTGAGGGTTCTACTCAGACAAGACGGTTAAGTTCTAGACAAACCGCGCAACCAGAGTTATCATTTATGATAACCTAAGTTAAGGATACCCATGAGCTGGAAGATCGACTTTTACGATGGCGTTGAGGATCAGATCCTCGATATGCCACCCAAAATACAAGCTCGCATGATTAAGCTTTTAGAGCTGATGGAAAAGCATGGTGCAAACTTGGGGCCTCCTCATACTGAGTCTATGGGCGATGGGTTATTTGAAATCCGCGCCAAAGCTCAAGAAGGTATTGGTAGAGGCTTATTTTGCTACTTAAAAGGGAAGCACATTTATGTGTTACACGCTTTTGTAAAAAAATCTCAAAAGACGCCCAAAAATGAGCTCAATCTTGCCAGAGATAGACAAAAAGAGGTTCAAAAATCATGAGTCTGCAAAAACTGAAACAACGTGCTTTAGCCAATGCTGAAGTTAAGAATGAGTACGATAAGCTTGAGAGTGAGTTCAGCTTTATTGACCAATTGCTTACCATGAGAACAAAGGCGGGGCTTACTCAAGAACAGGTTGCTGAAAGAATGCATACCCAAAAAAGTAACGTCAGTCGTTTAGAAAAAGGTAATGCCAATCCAAGTTGGTCAACTCTTCTAAAATATGCTCACGCATGTGGCTTTGAACTAACACTCAAGCCACAAAAAATGAGTTAACGTCATTCATGAGGCCTGATAGGCCTCATATCTTCTTCTGCAAGTGACTTAACGCCAACCCTGCCATCAATGCCAAGCCGATGATCAGCGACGGTAGTACCACCGGTGGAATAGCCAGCGGGGCGAACAATCCCATAAACAGCAAAATGACGCCTGAGCCCAGGATAATCATGCTGTAGCGGTGAATGATAGGGCTCGAAAAATCAAAGGTTGTTTTCTTAATTTTCCAGGTCATCAAGCCGTCCCACAGCGCCGGTAACATGAGAATAAGCGCAAAGGGCAACCAGACCATCAGCAACGCAAATCGAGTGAACACTTGGTACAACACATCAAAAAATGCCTGAATACGGTCTTCTACCCAGACAAACCAAAAGCCTCCCATGTTCTCCATCCCTTTAGAACGAAGTCGCTGCTCTTCAGTGGGGATTAGAAAATCACGCACAGATTGCTCCATCTGCGTATCCACAACCCATGATTGATACCAGCCATGGCTACTTTGACCAATCCAATAGCTTGTTTGTGCGCCCAATTGATTTTGGATCATCTGCTTCTCTTTACTAATGACTCGGCCAGTCCAATCACCGGGCACTAATACGCCAATGGCAATAATCTCCAGCATCAGTGCCAGACACAGTAGCCAAACCGACTTATGCTTGCTCATGCCAAACATCCTCTTCTACTCGTGCCAGCATGGCTGCAACGGTTGGCGTCATAATCCGGGCTTTAATCACTTGTTGAAGCCGCTTTGTCGTCGTATGACCACTGACATAACGCACCTCGATGCGTCCTTCAGCCAAATACGTCATCCGATTTGGACGATTACGAATCCAGGTGTAGAAATACACACCATCCACGGCGGCCCACTCAAAATGGTCAGGATCACGCAGGCGAATCCCCGTAAAAGCACTGGCGGCAGTCCAGGTCAGTGCCTCAATGAAATGCCAAAGGCGTACACTGTCATCATCACAACTGACTTCTTCATAACTGCCCAAACCATTACACAGACACAAATCAAAGATGGAATGGCCATCTAACGTGAACGCATCCGTTAAGTAGTCCGCCAAGCAATACACCGAGGCCAAAGCATGAGGCCAGTCGGTTTCAAGCAGTCTTAAGGTTTCCTTGAACTGGGGGTTATGTTGCTGCCACTGAGCGAGCATTTCCTTACTGGTAAGTGTTGTCATTTTCAGACAGACAGAATGATGCATACAGACTCCTTATGCTGCCTGTGTAGAGCTGGTTAAAATAGGAATGCGACCTTTAATGACGCGGCCACCTGAAAGCTTGGCGATGTACTCTAGGTTGGGGAGCTGGCCTAATAACTGCGGTGGAAACATATCGCCTTCTTCCTCCATCAAGCGTTCGCCATGATTGCCGGTAAATAACGCGGGGCTGTCCGAGTTGGACGACATACCTTGAGTTTGCATGATGTACTGCAACCGAGTCTTAGGCAGATTGTCAGTAATGTACTGCTGCGTTTCGGTATCCATCACCCGAAGAGCTATCAGGTTGTTGATGTTACCTAACACCTGGCGTGCCTTAGCTTCGCTGCCTGTACGGGCTGCAAAGTCAGCAAAGGTCTGAGTAGCAATCACACAACGCATTTTTGCGCCACGGCCTTTGTTGAGCAGTTGAATGAAGGGATCGTTGACGACTTCAGCCGCCTCATCGATGAAGATATTTACGGGACGATTTTCAACACCATAGTTATAGCGATCACCGGCCACGGCGGTGAGATCGGATAAAAGCAACGAACCAATGGCGCTGCCAACCATGGCGTCGGTCAATGAATCCAACCCGATATAGGCCACTTGGGCATTGTTGATAATACGGCCAGAATCCGTAATTAACCGGCTGTCATCCACATCGTTTGCAATAGGTGATAGCAATGGACCTAGTTCACTTGAGGTGAGCATATTGAGCACCGGCATCAATGAAGCCACCATCTTGGAATAGTGGGTTCTGTCATGCTCAAACATACTCAATAGCCCTTCCAAATCGGTATTGGCGGCAACGGGCTGAATGCGTTCGTAATAAAAAAGCAGCATCGCCATGGCTTGTTTAGCCAAGGTATTGGCCTTTTCAGTAAAGCGTTTAATCTCCACACTAAAGTTTGGATACACCTGCTCCCCCCAGGCTGTGACGGCTTTTACTACCAAGCCTTCTGGGCCACCTTCCAAGAATCGTCTCAGTGTTTTCAGATCAGGACGTTGTGACGTAAGCAACAGACCTTGCACGATGTTATTCAGTGCCATTTGGCCAAAGGCTTTAAATGGATCAGCACCGGTTTCGGATGGGATTAATGCCGCAATTCGGCTGGCAATTTCAGTGCCCCGGTTAAAGTTCCTCAGGGGATTAAGTCGTACTGAATGCTCTGGAAACCCCGGATGAAAATACACAAAGCGCTGAGGACTACCGGCGGCAATACAGGCTCGCTGTGCATTATCCTTAAGTTCTTTGTCTCCCTTGGGGTCAATAATAATCACGGCTTCATTACGCAAAATGGCCTGGGTGATCATCGCATCAAAGCATCGGGTTTTTCCAGCACCGGTCGTGCCGACAATTAAGGTATGGCCTTCTGTGTGACCAACTGGCTGGTACACATCTTCATCTTTGGGCTCAACACCATGAATCCAGGTTGAACCCATTTGTTTGCCGTGACCTTGGTTAAGCAAGGTTTGTTTATCCCGCTTTAGGATTTCATAAGCGCGTTGGGCATGACGTTGGTCCCACTCAAAGCCATACCCTAACCACAATTCATCTGGATGTTTTGCCATCACCTTTTGTAAATGCGAAAGCTCCATAAAAGCCAATGGTTTGCCTTTTAGCCCCATCTGCAACTTATAAAGGCGATAAGCCTCAGGAAGGCGGTACAACGCCATGCCCGAGGAAATCCCTGTCATCCACCAAAATGGCTCAGGTGGTAGCTCAGTCAGCATTTCTGCGGCAATTGCCCCAGTTGCACCAACCAGCCAACCTGCTGCTGCCATGGCTTCATAGTTCGTGCGCCAGGGCATCTCATATGCGTTTTCTTTCATTCATGCTCCGCAAAATAACCGTTTACAATCCGCTTAACTTCAAATGGATTAACGTTCAGCGTGAGCGGTAAACAGAACCGTTTCCCCCTCATCAAACTGGCATTGGTCACTGGCCGAGATCCCCCGAAGCAGCTGTCCGGCTGGAATGCCATGCTCATTGGCGACTTGGCGTAAGGTTTGAATCGTGACGCGAATACCATCGGCACTATGATCCACGTCTGGGTAATCGCCATCGGTCAGTAAGATGGGCAAATCTTTCACAAAATTAACCATCTGTTGCCGCTGCGCGTGTTTGGGGTCTGTACTTGAGTTTGCATTGGGCGCAATCGGCTTTTGCTTACGCTCCGCTCTTGTGGCGGGCTCTTTTGCTTGGGCATTGGCTGTCTCAGTTCGACTCGGACGCTGTGAAGCCTCTTCGTTCTGAATTGGTTCCACTGACTCTGCGTCTTGTTTGGAAAGGTCAATCAGTGCAATTAGCCCTTTAGAAATCGATACTTTCAGCAGTAACCCTTGCTCCTGAACGCCATCATTCGTAGTCACAGTTCTGGCCTTACGTGTCGGGTTTGCGGGATCTAGTTCAAGCCAATCTAATCGACTGAGTTCAGCAAGCAGTTTTCGGGGTGCACACCAAGGTCTTACGGCATCGGGATAGCGGATCAGTATCTGTTCACCAGCCATAATCAACGCACTGCTGGCCTCTGGGAGCCACGCCAAAGATTCAGGGAGATTAAATGCTGCTTCGTTTTGCTGGCTTACGTTATTTGAGATAGCGCCATCATATGAATTGTTAGGCTTTTCACATCCATCTCTTGGATCGTTTTCTGCTGACTGGAGGTTATTAACATCGATTGAATGACGAAGTTCATCATCTTGTTCTAACGATTTTGTCGATGGCGACTCAGCCGAATTACTGAGTTCAATTGATGATGACGCTTCAGGCAAGCCTGGCTGCTCACTGGAGCGACTCTGTGGCTCTGCTTGTGTTTGCTGTTTTGCTTCCCACTCAGATTTGCTGAACAGCATCACGCTACTTGGTACATTCGAGCTGAACAATATATCTGCCTCAGATATATGCAGCATGGGTAGCCAGATTGGCTTGTCGTCTTTGATCAGCACTTCAGGGGCAAGGCTTTCATATCGCTCATTTGAGGCGGATTTAGTGGCCAATCCTCGCTCAATGAGGATGTCCGCAAGGGTATCGGGATCTCTTGGGATGCCAGGTATCTTGTCTTTGGCCAATAGCTCAATGATGTCTTTAGCCGCGCTTTTCCAAACCAGGAAAAGATGGGTTGATTGATTCGATTTTCGTACCCAGACTCTGGCGTCTCGCTGATTGACCAGCCACTGGGAACTGGCAAGTAATCGCCTCATAGCATCAAGTAGATAGCGTTCAACTGGGACACCAAGGGCGTTGTCGTCAACGGAAATTCGTTGAGCTTTCAGATCTCGCTGGACACTGGTTTGGTCAGCTTCAATAACCAATTTAGACAGGACATGCTCGGGATCGGTATTGCCAATTGCTTCCAACATGGCTTGCAAAATCTCAGGGCCCGGCTGGGTTAACCAGGCGAGCAACTCAGGTGTCATCACCCGGTTTAACACCAGAATTGAAAATTGCTCGTGCCGCTTGCACCGTCCGTCGCGCCAGCGAATGAAATAGCGTTCAATACTGTTATTTGTGGTCCACTGGGATAAAGTTTCTAAAAATGGGTTCCACTGATAGCGTCCATCTTCGTCTGTAATGGACAGGTCTGAAACGGGCTTACCAATATCATGGAACAAACCGCCTAATGCCGCCGCAACACGCCACCTTGGTTCAAGCTCTTTTTTCTCAACCGGTGTGCCACTGGCAACAAAGATGATCCCTTCAGCAGCTTGTGCAGCCCAGAAAGCAACTTCCAACGAATGACGTAATAAACCACCAGCGCCACTGTGATGATGATGCTCAGATGCTGGCAGCAAGTGAACATAGGACGCCAGATGATCAATGCAGGGCTGAATTAGCCTTTGAAAATCACGCTGGTTGAAGCCAAGTACTTGGCGCAGTTTGGCAATTAGCTCGTCTTGTGTGGACTGCAAATCCTCGGGTGACGCAGCTGGCAACCCCTTCAGGAATGGCGGATAGCGTGGAATGTCTGCATCCAGTTGCGATGAAAGCTCTGGTAGTGCTTTGGTTTGAAAAAATAGTTTTTTGAACATAGTGAACCTCCGACACGATAGTGTGAAGGTTCAATCTGGCGTTGCCGGTTGATTAGACTAAAAAATCCGATATGTATTAACACATACGCCAAAAAATGCTGAGGGAGCTGATTAAGCTAAGGCGTATTTCTACTTGGCCTTTTAGTTTTTTTCCCAACTCTCCTTTTGGGTTTTTCAATCGGTGTAAAAGCTTCTTGTAGGTGATCGCGAAACCATCGGCGGCGCTCAACTTGACGAAACTCGTTCAAGACAAACCGATAGTCACACGAGCCAAGACGATCACCACAACCACATGGACAAGGTAATTTATTTGCCTCACGCTTGCGCAAACCTAACGCTTTCAGTGCCCGTAGAACCGATGCTTTACCATTAACATTGAACAACTGAGAATAATCATCAATCAGGCCTTTCTCACCATGGTCCAGTTCGCCATAGGGAAAGTTGCCAAATTCAACCCTATGGGACACCGAATAAAGAAACCTGACAACAATCTTTTCGAAAAAGGTTGTCAATGACGAGTCGGCTTTCAAAATTGACTTAATTTTTAGGTCTGAGCCAAGACAAAATGATCCATCAGAGTAAGTATGGAAGTCCTGATTACGAGGAAAGTAACCAGCTGTATCAAACACCACTGGTAAAGCCCTAGGATACTCACTTGGGCATACAATCCTTAGAGAAAATGTTCGCTCAATAAACCGACTTCCAGCTA
The DNA here is from genome assembly GCF_033681625.1 of Providencia sp. PROV109. NCBI lineage: Bacteria > Pseudomonadati > Pseudomonadota > Gammaproteobacteria > Enterobacterales > Morganellaceae > Providencia > Providencia sp. PROV109. Next base: position 645,751 of record NZ_CP096320.1, on the reverse strand, counting down.
GCTGTGCTTTTAACTGATACTCTCCCTGCAACTCAATCTTATCTGCATGGACATCTACTAATCTAATGTTCGGATAGGCCGAGAGAAAAGCCTCTAGGCCCACAGCCTTCCAGTGCTTCATCTATTGCTTAAACCATGGCTTTGGATCAGATGATTGAATTGCGAAAGTTGGTTTTGTTGTCACCGCAGGAATACCCAATAGACGTGCTACCGAACTTGAATCAAGCTTCAAATCCAAACCATTTTGCGCCGCATTTACTATTCGTTGCGTATCATCACTTGAGCAAAGCGCACTAAAGTCAGCTCTAGCTTGATACAGCCATTTATAAAAGTTTTCTTGTAATCGGTATTGAGCAGATTTTTCGTCATACCACTTGTCTGCAAAATCTTCGGCTGGGTTGACTGGGTTCGGAATCATTGGTGCTTGTGCAGAAATATGGTCATCCATCTCGGAGAGCACCGTATTCAACGCTGAAGCCAAATCACTTTCACCTTTATACGATTTAGCCGCCAATGTAGTGATGATTACCGATATTGGCTTACTATCCTCATTGTTTTTAAACATAGTGTCACGATGACGCTTCAATAATTGGATAACCTGCTGTAAGGGTGTCTTCCATTGATAATATGGCAGACTATCTATACTGGCTTTAAATCGCATTTCACGTTCGTTTATCACTAACCGTGCCGTCTTCATGCGCGTTTCAAACCATCGAGCATATCCTTCAGGATTGCTGATACGCCAGTTTTCATTCACAACTGCATAAGTGGAATCTGTGTTGTCGGTAATCGAAACTGCAAGCTGAGACACGTTTTGAGCCAAGTTTTCATCAAACTTAGAGTTTTCGACCATCCGCTTTTTCAAAAGTCCTCTTCCTGTATCACTCTCTGGCACACACGGAACTATGTCCATGTGAAAGCTAAGACCATCGGCATACTCTAAGCGCCAACAGCGTTTCTTCTCGGCTAGCTCTTCCTTAATTCCTCTGGCGTTTCGATAAAGCTCTAATTCATGACCGACTTGGTGCTTTAGTTGCTTTTGAGTGATAGACGTTTTATCCAGGCCACGCCGAAGATTGCACCCCATGTCTAGGTCATACTGTTCTTCTGAATCGGGCCTAATCGCCGTACCTAAACGAAAGGACCCTTGAGAAAACACGTGGGGATCAAAATTCACGCATGTTGACTCTGGGCGATGTAACCAATCACCTAGATCCTTATAGCGTTTTTCAGCCTTTTCATAAGCACTCTCTGGTAGCTCAATTTTTTCCAGAATTGTGTTTAGAACATCGTTACTTTTAGTATTACTCATGAAGGTCTCCTCGAAGCTCGACTGCCATTACAAATTGTTGTGTTTTTATGTCGTGGTCATAAATAAGCCATGGCATATCAGCCTTAGGCATTCTGGCCCGTCCTAATTCGACGGCACACGATACTGGCATCACAGGAAATATTTGCAGTGGCGTGGCATCCCCGTGTGTATTTTTGATTTCAACAATCAGCTTTCTTATGCACTTTCTGAACAAAGAGAGCTGCTGTTTTGACTGCATGAAATCATTATGAGGGTGCTTGATAGTCACTTCCCAAATCGATGTATCTGGCCCTACAACCCGAGTAATTCGCTCATGCGACACATGGTCACTCAAAGAAAGTACCAGGGCAGGCTTCCCCTCCATATTTTGAGGTCTGTTGATGATGTACTCAAAATCATCTGAACAGTCTTGCCAAAACCAGCCTTTAGGCTCTCGATGCAGCTGATAAGTCTCGACCTCAATTTTGTCGGTAAGCAAAGCGCCAAGTTTTATTAACAATGGCTGAGGAGCTAACGCGAACAATGAAAAATGCTTACAAGAATCCTCTTCGATGATCGATGAAATTTTACTTTGAAAACGCTTCGTTAGGTGTTGCGACTCTGCTTGCCAATATTGTTCAGAGTGATCCTTCAGCTCTGATACCATGGATAGTGTCACTGGCTTTTCAGTTGCCGGATACCAATTCGGAAACATTGCCTCAACACAACCGTGATAATTAATCGGTGATCTTTCAGTTCCAATATTGGCACCATATAAAACAACATTTGATTTGCGATCAGGAGCAATGCCTGTGAGGATTTCTATACGTTGCTCATGCTGCATTTTCCAACTAATCAAGAGATCGGCTGGATACCTATCTTCGCTGCCTTTCTGGTCAATTTTTTTGTGACAGTCATAGCACATCAACATGAGGTTGCTGACGTCATTCAAGCTGGTTGGCTTGGTTTTAAAGAGTCCCCAACCACGAGGCCCATTCTCAGAAAATGCGTAAATATGAGCATTTTGAGAGACATTGACCGATTCCTGGGTCACCGCTGATTTGTATAACAATTTATTACACCCGCTAAACTGACAACGAGCAGCTGCGCGAGCCCAAAGCTCCCGCTCAACAGGACGCTTAATGTGCCTCGTGACTTCAACGACCATTCAAAACTCCTATAGTTTGCCAATTAAAGGAAGTGAGCGCGGTGTTGTCGCATCACAGAGCAAATGGCTGACATAAGCACATCCGGCGATTAGCCCCAGCCCGCGAAGACACTTATCAATTGCCTCTTCCGGTTGCCACTCATACAAATGTTTGAGACCAACACCTAGTGCAGTTAACACCAATAGACTGTGGCAAAACTGGCGATGGTGAGGGTTACCCAAAGAGGGTTCCAGAATATCTGGAAGCTTGCCAAATAGAGAGCCAACCGTAATGGCAGTTACAGGATGGTGACTGACAGCTTGTTTTTTGTTGTCCGCTAGGGCAACGGTTAAACCAACCGCAGCCCCGACGACCAAATGGGTTTTACCATTAGCCAAACTATTTCTCCTTCCTGACGCCTTTAAAAGGCGTTTTGTCAGATGTCTTTACATCCATGAATCGACCAGTATCAGCATCTCGCTTTACCCAATGTCCACTTGGCGTCTGAGTCTGAGATCTACCTTTAACGGCACCGTTTCTGTGTCCGTCACCTGATGGGGGATTTGTAGCCATAAAGCCTCCTATTCTGCTTAACTTAATCACATTTATCAGATATTAATAAAAAAGATCCAAAGGATCTGATCAAATAATAAACTTCAATTCTGATTAACGCAAGCAGATTAACCAGAAAACCAAAAAAACTACACAATTGATCGGTAGACAAACTCCAGTCCACCTGACTCTGCCACTTCTTTTTGACCTAACACAAGACCTGTAGCATGAAGCTTCTTTAATCGACCACTGGCATTCTGTGCTGAAATGTCAAAGTGCTTAGATACATGTGACGAAGTCACTGTCTTTTTTGCAATAACAAAATCTAGAAGCTCTTTGACAGTCGCACTAAGTTTCACACCGAGCACTTCGTAACCGCTATCACTCTTGACTAGAAGAGGTTGATCCTTGGCTGTAGCGCCATAAGACCAATTGTCCAGAAGGTCACGACTCGGTACATTAGAAAGGTAAAAACCTTTTTCTCCTTTCAATGCTTTAGCCAACGAGATTACACTTTCACGAGGAAATGAAGCATCAGTGAATCGAATCCCTTCCAAGCTAATAGCAAAAATATCGCATGATGGGTGACCATCAACGATCTTTTTAATCTTCACATAGGCTTCACTACCTTCATCGTTACCAAAGGCATGGTCAGAACCTACGACTTCTGAAAGAAGAATTTTATGAGTTAACTGTTTCATCTGCTTAAGTTGACACTATTTATCAGAAATTGTCAACATAGAAGTCAAAACAGATATGGGTTCCTGTGATAGGGACCAACCCTCTATCTTCAGAAACATTGATGAGTTGACCCTTCGCATATTCCAAAGCCAATGAGAAAGTTAGCTGCCTAATAACAATGATAACTTTCTCTTTGCTAGCGTGCTCTCGACTACTCTTAAAGCCTAGCCCCCGGCCTTTACCAAAGCGACTAACCTCACCAGATGTAAATGCTTTTTGAACGAGCGCAATGTCATTCTCAACAGTTTCCGCTGAAAACTGTGCGTACAACTTCGGATGTTCACTTTGTAACGTTGTTCTCAAGGTAGCGGCAATACCTAAACCAGAGTCGGATATGACTGTTTGAATATGCTTTGGTTTATTATATGGTCGATACACTTGCAGACCTGCTAGTCCAGGTATTTTGGATTCACTGTGATCAGTAACGTTGCCTACAAGCTCTGAAAAAACAGTCTTAGCCGCTAAGAAATAGCTAGCTGAAGAATGCTCTACAAACCTGTCGCCCAAACGAATTACAAGCTCCTTGTTTTGGGTTGGCTGTGCAATTTCTCCTAGTTCGACCAAGGTATCGCTATTATCCCGATAAGTTTTAGCAGCTGACAAAACGGGCCTTTCAGGAAGACAAGTGACACTTTGATTAAGATAATCAAAGAAGCCATTTCTGCTGAAAAAACTGTGAGTATTAGGACATGCTGTAGTATCCATCACCACATCCTTACCATACGCAGTAAGCTGATTCGCGAGAGCAAGAAAACGGGCCAATGCTATCAGCAAAAACTTACAATCGATGCCGAATCTAAATGTTATCTTGTTTGCATCTTTTTGATACGCAAGCTTACCGATAGCACTCTCAAAGGCTTTCTCATCAATCCAACCTGTACCGAAATCAATTTCCACATGCTGAGCCCGTATCAAGCACCATTCATGATTTGAGTTTTTCACAAACGTATCCTGGTTTTTGTGAAGAAACGAGTTCACTTGGGACTTATCCAGTCCCAGCTCCTTGGCAATTTGACGTCCTTTCAGGCCTGGTGACCCATCTAATAACTCTGAGACTGCCTTCAGCAAACCATCACTCCTTTCTACCTACCTACATACCTACCATTCGTTGCATACTTTGCGTCCACGACGCTTTAAATGCTGAATCTCCTGCGAACAACTTGTAGAGCTCAAGTTCGTCTTTACGGCGTTGCAGCATAATTTCCTTGAGCATTTTTTCGAAAGCCAAATCTCGATTATGAGGATCTGGGTTGTTTTTGTATTTAGATTCAAAATCTGGGTGATTGCGGATACTCTCAGCGATGTTCACAAACTTAACTTTTTGCTCTTCAGGTGTGGCACTCCAGCCTTGGAACCATCGTTCATTAAATGTGCGAATGATTTCATCCAGCGGGTCAGTTTCTTTTTCACCGCCATGCGCCCCACGTGGGTTCGGATTTTGAGGATCAAGCTCCGCTTCTTGGTCACTAAGTTTAATGCTGTGGTTAAGCTTCACACGTTGCAAACCGTATGAACTCAGATCGACAGAATCGAGAAGCTCATCAATAGCATCTGCATCGGGATCTTCCACTTTCAATTTCGGTATTAAAAACTTCAGGAACCAAAACAGTTTTTCCCAGCTGACCATTTCATAAGGCATGATAGAAGCCATCTGCCCATAGATTTTCACGAACTGCTTGGCTTTAATCTTAAAGTCCACTTTAGCTTCAGCTTCAAGCTCCAGCTCATGGTCAAACCGAGCTGCTGCAACATCAATGATTGGGCTGAGTGTCTGAGCGTCTTCATTCTTGAAATAGCGCGTCACAAAGTCTTCAACCTCATACCACTCGTACACACCGACATCGTCCATTTCATCTTTCAACTCGTGCAGCACGTTTATATCTGTAGCCTGCGACAATGACGTTGCTGTGTAGAAAGGATCGAATGCTGACTGAATATCTTCAACCGAGTTGAAAAAATCTAAAACAAACAGGTCTTCAGTTTTTTTACCCCATTTAGGCGCACTTCGATTGAGACGAGACAATGTCTGTACACATAAGACACTGGCGAGCTTCTTGTCCACATACATGGCGCAAAGCTTAGGCTGGTCAAACCCAGTCAGATACTTGTTAGCAACCACTAAAAGTCGATACTCATCGGTATCAAACATATCTTTGGTATCTGACTCGGCAAAACCATTAATATCTGCTTCGGTATATTCAATACCGTCAACTTCTTTGGTTCCTGAGTGTAGTGGTTTAATAAATTTGGCCACCTGAACAGAGGTGATATGCTCACCTCAGAACAACACAGGTGCCTTAATGAAAAAACGAAATTTCAGTGCAGAATTCAGACGTGAATCAGCCCAGCTGGTTGTGGATCAGAACTATACAGTTGCAGATGCCGCGAAAGCCATGAATATCGGGCTTTCCACCTTGACGCGGTGGGTAAAGCAATTACGGGACGAACGGGCAGGCAAAACACCGAAAGCATCCCCTATCACGCCGGAACAAATTGAGATACGTGAGCTGAAGAAAAAAATTCAACGTATTGAAATGGAAAACGAAATATTAAAAAAGGCTACCGCGCTCTTGATGTCAGACTCCCTGAACAGGTCTCGGTGATCGGGAAACTCAGAGCGCATTATCCTGTGGCCACTCTTTGCTGCGTGTTCGGAGTTCACCGCAGCAGCTATAGATACCGGGAAAACCGGCCTGACAATCCGGACGGCAGGAGAGCCGTATTACGTAGTCAGGTTCAGGAGCTGCACGGCCTCAGTCATGGCTCAGCAGGTGCAAGAAGTATCGCTGTAATGGCAACACACAGGGGCTTCCGGATGGGACGATGGCTTGCCGGACGGCTAATGAAGGAGATGGGGCTGGTGAGCTGTCAGCAGCCTGTTCACCGGTATAAACGTGGCGGTCATGAACACATTGCTATCCCGAACCACCTTGAGCGACAGTTCGCAGTGACAGAGCCCAATCAGGTATGGTGCGGCGACGTAACGTATATCTGGACCGGTAAACGCTGGGCATACCTGGCCGTTGTACTCGACCTGTTCGCAAGGAAACCCGTGGGCTGGGCAATGTCATTTTCTCCGGACAGCAAACTGACAACCAAAGCGCTGAAAATGGCATGGGAAATACGAAATAAGCCATCCGGGCTCATGTTCCACAGTGATCAGGGTAGCCACTATACAAGCAGGCAGTTCCGACAGTTACTGTGGCGATACCGGATAAAACAAAGTATGAGTAGGCGTGGTAACTGCTGGGATAACAGCCCGATGGAGCGCTTCTTCAGAAGTCTGAAAAATGAGTGGGTGCCGGTGACCGGCTACATCAGCTTCAGTGAAGCAGCCCATGCAATAACGGATTATATCGTCGGGTATTACAGCGAAGTCAGGCCGCATGAATATAACGGTGGATTACCACCAAACGAATCAGAAAACCAATACCGGAAAAACTCTAAAACCGTGGCCAATTTTAGTTGACCACTACAGAGAAAGCAATGGCAACTTTAAACGGGTTTCCTTGCTCCTCAAGTGTCCGCTTAATCGCTTTGTAGTATCGAATGGCCGTCTCAATATTTTGAGTGACCACCATTCCCTTACCTTTACCTTTGAGCTTTTTCGCATTCACGACATGTGGAACAAAATGCTCCAGCATAATCTCTGCCTTGGTATCAATTGTTTGCTGGCTTCGCTCTACATAAGCTCTGAGTTTTTTCTGTGCCTTTTTGGTATCAAACTCAGGGTTATCAGCGATTGATTTCTCAATCTCATAATAACTTTTGTACGTCGTATAATTTGCCAGGACATCCAAGATGAAGCCTTCTTCAATGGCTTGTTTCATCGAATACAAGTGAAACGGCTTGAAAGAGCCATCTTCTTGGCGTTGACCAAATTTCTCTAAAGTGCTGTTTTTTGGTGTCGCTGTAAATGCCAGGTACGACGCATTCCCGCGCATCTTGCGCGATTTCATCGCCTGAAGGATTTTATCCTGGGCATCTTCGGCCTCTTCGACTTCAGACTTGCCCATCGCTCGGTTCATATTGTCATGCGCCGAACCAGACTGTGAGCTGTGTGCTTCATCGATGATCACCGCAAAGCGCTTGTCACTGAGATCGGCGATACCATCAATAATGAACGGAAATTTCTGAATCGTCGTTATGATGATCTTTTTGCCATTCTCCAGCGCCTGCTTAAGCTCAGAAGACTTGTTCGCCGGGGCAATAATGTTCTTTACTTCAGAAAACTCTTTAATGTTATCCCGCAGCTGCTTGTCCAATAAGCGTCTATCGGTAACCACAATTACAGAGTCAAATAACGGCTGCTCCAGGCTTTTTCCACCGGCTACATCAGACGAAGCAGGATAGGTTTCAATTAACTGATAAGCAGCCCAGGTAATCGAATTAGACTTACCTGACCCGGCAGAGTGTTGAATTAAGTAAGTCTGACCGACACCGTGCTGGGCGGCATGGTCTACCAATTTTCTCACCACATCCAATTGGTGGTATCGAGGAAAGAATAAGGTTCGCTTTGGTAATGGATCTTTGCTTGATCCATCCAGACGCACAAAATGCTGAATAATATTCGCCAAGCTTTCTTTAGTGAATACTTTTTGCCATAGGTATGCCGTTTTATGGCCAGTTGGGTTAGGTGGATTACCCTGTCCAAGATTGTGTCCTTTATTGAACGGCAAGAAGAAGGTACTGCCACCTGATAACTTAGTGGTCATATACACTTCGTCGGTATCGACCGCCATATGCACTAGGCAGCGGCCAAAGGTCAGCAAGGCTTGCGTTGCATCTCGATCATCTCGATACTGCTTTTGGCCGTGATAACGTGCTGTTTGCCCCGTCCATGCGTTCTTCAACTCCAGCGTTATCAATGGTATTCCGTTGATAAACAATACCATGTCGATTTCTTGTAGGGGATTTGCCATGGAATAGCGCACTTGGCGAGTACAACTAAACACGTTGTCTGCAAAGTTTTGCTTTACCTTTTCACTGCTGCTTGCCAAAGGGGCTGGATAGAGCAAATTGAAGTGAGCATCGTCTACGCTTAGCCCTTTCTTAAGTAAATGAAGAATGCCATGCTTCTTAATCAGTCGGTCAAATCGTTCGAGTAACTTACGCTGCCAATCTGAGGGGTTGTTCTTTTGCAGTTTGGCCAACTCTACTTCTTGTGTCTTTTGCAGAAATTGCCAGAAAAAACGTTCATCAATGGCATATTGCATATTAAAGTCACTAGCAGCACCAATGAAGTATCCAGCACCCAGTGACTGCTGACTCAGCCCCTCTTTGAGCTCTTCAGTACTGATCCCAGCCAGACATTTCTCAATGGCCGACTCTAATGCTTGTTCATTGGTTTGACTGACCATAATTGTAAATTCCCTTAATCAAAATTCTTCTGTTTCATTGCCTCAGCCGCTTTTTGCAGCGGTCCTTTTAAGGCTTTTTCTAACTTTGTCATCTGCTCTAAGTGCCACGCAACCGCTTGGGGCCAAGTCTCTTTGTTAAACCCATCAGCTTTGGTCGAAAACTGAATACGGCAAGATTTCTTCTCATCCAGTCTCATCCACTCAAGTTCTGCACCAAAAGTATGCTCAATGTCTTGTTTGGACTGACTCAAAAAATCAAAAAGGTATTTATTCTCTTCGGTAACCCCACGGCTGATCCAAAGCTCTACTCGAAGCTCTTTTTGCAGAAATATCAGGTTATACGGACATCCACTTAGCCCTGAGCCTGCTGATAACCAATGATCTTTGCTTGGGCTAATATTGTTATAGAGTTGGCAAGCGCTTTTCTGAAACGCCTCTAAGGCACGCTCCCAGTACTCGCGACGCACGGTATGGCGGTTTTTTAGTACCACTTCGGTGGTTTTTTCTTCCGCTTCCTTAGCATTAATACCGATCATCAACTCTTTCGCTTCTGGCGTTGGGATGATCTGGTCAATATTAATCAGTAGCTGTTCACCCAGTGAATAAGGAGTGATTTTGAAGCAGGCAATGCTAATGCCTTGACCCAATAACCATAGCGCTGTGCTGGTCACTTCCTTGCGAAAGTTTGCCGCAACCAACATAATGCGCTGGCTGTTACCCAGGTTGAGTTTTAACTCATCGAGATCGGGCGCATCCAAAAACTCACATATTCTCGCCGATGCACTTGCAGGGGTATTTAACAGGTCAACCTCTCCTGCTACAGGCTCATAGCGGTCTAAGTACTGCTGGTAAATTTCAACTATTTGCGCTTTGGTTAAACTTGCACAGTACGAGGCATATTTAAGCGCCTGCCACACCACATCTCGGCCACTGTCGTCCAGCTTGTTTTCAATAATGACCAAGTTGCCATCTTTATCCAGTGCCAGTAAATCTAGGCGTTCACGGGTATCATCAAAGCCATCAAACTCCTTTTGAATAATCAGTAGCTCTTCACCCAGTGCGGAAGGCTCGTGTGCCAACCATTCCTGAAGATGCTTGCGCTCTGTAAAGCCCAACTCACTGAACTTCTTTGTCCTAACAGGACTGATTCTGTTGGTTTGATGATTTACCGTGAACATAATCGCGTCCTATTGCTCAATCATTTCTGGGGTGATTTTTATTTTCCCTGTCACGGCGCTGTTGATCAGGGAGGTTTTGTATTCTTTGAGCTTTTCGATTTGTGCAAATAGCAACTCAATGCCTTCATCAGAAGACTTCATAAAAGCGCTGACGTAGTTAGCTATTTCTTTTTGCTCTTCAATGGGCGGAATAAACAAGTCAACCTTTGAAAAGTTGTCAAAATTTAGGTCTTGACCATCTCTAATGAAACTTGCTGTCTGCTGCAAAGCTGCGATGTAAGAGGGTAGCTTTAATAAATACCCATAGAAAGAAGGATCAATTTCATCTAATGCTCTCAGGACTACATAGGAGGACCGGATACATCCTTGCGACCAGGCACGCTCTAAGCCGCCTTGGAAACTTCTCATGCTGATTACAAAGTCGTCCTTTTCGACGTGCTTTCTTTTATCTAAATGAAACTGAATTTTGACAACGCGTTTACCCGTTAACTCTTCATACTGGTCTTGCGGTATAACACCATAAGCTTGAGTTGCAGAAAGCTGTACGTCATCTTTCCAAGCCCGCTCTTTTCTTTGAGTAAATACAAACTTGCTACGACGGACTTCCCAATGCGCTGGAACCTTACCAATCCAATCCACACCGGAGTCTTTCATTGGCACATTGGGGTCAAGCCCTTGGGTCACCGCCTGTTGGATGATGATCTGCTTACGCTCTTTGAGCAGGCTAATTTGCTGTTCTTTGATAGCTATAGCTTCGTCTACTTGTGCTGTTTTCTTTTCGAGGTAGTTGGCAATAAGGGATTGTTCTTCTAGAGGTGGAAATACCAGCAAGCTATTCGCAATATGGTTAAAACTAATTGTTTGTCGTACCCCTGAACCCAATAGCTTCATGTAAGCAACATCGTATCTGTGCAAAAGATATTTGAAATACTGCTTTTGCAGTTCTTCCTTTTCTTTAATGACGATATATCCTGCACTAACAACCACATCGATTTCTGAAAGAGCAATTCTCAAACTGATCAAGTCGTAATTAAGATTTAACGGATTTATTAAAAACTCACCAGATAATACCTCCTGATAAGAGGCTTTAGTGCTCAGTAATATCTTTTCATCATCTTTTGTAACAACTTTTCCAAAACTAATAGCACCGCTATTCAAGCTCATATTTGGCCGATGCTTCTTTTCATAAAAGAGATGCTTTAACTTTCTAATATCCCAGTGTTCCGGTACATCACCAATCCAGCCCTCGGTAGAGTCCTTGTAAGTTTGATATTTAGGCATTTCAGCAATATTTATCATAACTGCTTACCCCTGAACCTTTTCTACTGCGACGCCCAATATCTGCGCAATAAGACCTTCGGCTTTTTGTTCTAGGTTGATAATATCGGTTGCGACCTCCTCTAAACTACGCAGCGGTTTATGACGGTAGAAATACTTATTGAAGCTGATTTCATAGCCAATTTTTACCGTATCTAGGTTTATCCATGCTTCATCAACATGAGGCTTCACTTCGTCTAGGAAGTACTGGTAAATGCTTTGCTTCAGTGGGACAGATTCTGTGTCACGCAGGTCTGAGTTGGTCTCGTAAGTAATGAACTCGCCTTTTTTGCCGCCTTCTGTTGTAGGAACGGGGTAATAACCAAAATCTGGCAGGTCAGCGACTTCACACTCATAGCGCTCCAGCAGGTCGTTTAATTTATCACCCGTTAATTTAACGATCTTTTTCACCACTTTCTTGGCGGTTTCGTCATACCAGCTCACCGCGTTCAGGATGGCATTTTTCTCAGGTGCTGAAAGCTTAATAGCATGGGCTTTTAGCGATTTATCAACTTGGGTTTTAAAACTATTGAAGTCATCAAATTCAATGCTACCGATGTCAGCCATCAGCGTTTCTGCCGTTTCAAGCAATGCTTTAAGCGCCAGCCAATGTTTCACATCGAGCAGTTTTGCTTTAGCTTTGGCATTGAGACTGATGTCGTTATCTTCACACCAAGAAAGAATGTCTTTCTCAATGGATTTCAAGAAGCTCTTTTTCTTTTCAGTACCATAGCCAGTTTTTTCGTAAACACGTTCGCCGTGCTCTGCGTACACGTACTCCATCACTTCACTAAGCTGCTTATCAAAACGCAGTGGGGCTATTGCGTCTTGAGTGAACTTGGCTCTTCGGCGGTCTGGGCGCTCGATAGTGACTTTGTAATAGCCAAAGTCGTCATTGCTAAACACTTTGCTGGCTATGCCAACAGGATCATTGTTTGCATCAAGTGCTCTTTCAACGCCCACACACGCGAGGTAAGTATCGGTAATTTCCGTGATGTGCGCAGGCGCAAATTCGCAGTTTTTGTTACCTAAGTTCTTACGCAACTTACGGTATAGCAAGCTGGCATCAATCAGTTGCACCTTACCTTTACGTGCCTCGGGTTTATTGTTGTTCAACACCCAAATGTAAGTGGTAATGCCGGTGTTATAGAACAGGTTATTAGGTAACTGAACGATGGCATCTAGCATGTCGTTTTCAATGATGAAGCGACGAATGTTACTTTCACCACCGCCCGCATCACCGGTAAAGAGCGATGAGCCATTATGAACAGAAGCAATCCGGCTGCCTAATGGGCTTACGCTTGGATCTTTCATCTTGTTGACCATTTCCATTAAGAAGAGCAGCTGGCCATCACTTGAACGTGGCGTGGCATCCACCACTTCGAGATTTCCCCAATAGTCTTTCAGGCTAACCTTAAAACGCGGGTCAATCACATCACTGCCGTCTTTAATGTGCTTCTGTTCAGACGCCCAACTCTTACCATATGGCGGGTTAGACAACATAAAGTCAAAGCGTGAAGCCGCGAACTCATCGGTAGACAAGGTTGAGCCTACTTTGATGTTCTCAGGGTTGTTGCCTTTGATCATCATGTCCGATTTACAAATCGCGTAGGTCTCGTCGTTGATCTCTTTGCCGTAAAGGTAAACATCACGGCTGTCGTTAGGGTATTTCTCTTCAATGAAGTTTTGAGATTCAGTCAACATACCACCACTACCACACGCAGGATCATATACTGTCATGGTAAGCGGCAACTGGTCTTTCACAGGGTCAAACACCAGGTGCGTCATCAGTTCAATAACTTCACGTGGCGTAAAGTGTTCGCCTGCTTCTTCATTGTTTTCTTCGTTGAACTTGCGGATCAACTCTTCGAACACATAACCCATACCCAGGTTAGTAAGGGCTGGCATCTTGTTGCCATCCGGGTCTTCGACCGTTTCATGAGTTAAATTGATGTAAGGGGAAACAAACTTTTCGACGACATCAAGAAGGACTTGCTTTGAGGCCATGTGACGAATTTGCGATTTAAGGTTAAAGCATTCAATGATCTCTTTAACATTATCGCTAAAGCCAAGCAGGTACTCTTCAAAGTTGGCGAGTAATATCTGTTGGTTATTTGTTGCGGTGTTGAATAGGGATTTCAGCGTCCATTTAGATGTATTGTAAAAGACATAGCCACTGGCCGCCTTCAATGGTTCATCATCAAGCTCCGTGGCTTGCATCTCTTCTTTTTGGAACTTTACCTCTTCAAGCACCGCTTCTTTGGTGGGTTCAAGTAACGTATCTAAACGTCGTAATACCACCATAGGTAAAATCACATCACGGTACTTACCGCGAACGTACACATCCCGTAAACAGTCGTCGGCAATATTCCAAATAAATGAGATGAGCTTGTTATGTACACTATGATCCATTTTCTTTTCCTGTTCAGTGTTGGTTGCACCCCACTAGGTTGCTGCAACGGCTTCACTATAAATTTAAAATTCTGTTCTTTATGTAACGTCTCAATGGTCGCTACATCGTTCGATTAACTTGTTCTACCCGGCGCAATACTTAAGTTTGTGACACCATAAAGAGCCTGGCTGTTACGCAACCAAAGCTGATACTCAAAGCCCATTAATGAGTGTTCCGTAGAACAATCCACATGCCATTGGCGTAGCAAATAGCCAGCGGTTGCTGCTCTAATCTCAACCTTTAGAACGCCACCCGTCATGCCATAGTCCAGCTCTATCGCTTCGCTGTGCTCAATACGTGGGTGTGGCACTAACTCAAGCTCTACAAATCGGTTCCATTGCCGGTCTTGGGTTTCGAGCTCCGTTTCAGACAAAGTGGAATCTTCAAGCACAACCGCAGCTTTAATGCGGGTCAATACAAAGTCACGGAACTCACCATGCTTGCGGTCAAAACCACGAACATGCCAACGCAGGCCATTGTCCACCAGCGTATGCGGTACAATTTCACGCGTTGTTTCACCGCTCGATAACGACACATAGGTGATACTCAAGGCTTTGCCTTTGTGGATGGCCTCGGTGACTTTCGCTACTATCGATAAACTCGGCTTGTTAAGGTGATAAGGCGCTTCACAAGCCAGAGGTGGTTTTACCTTTCCAGTGAAGCCATCGCCGTAGCCTTGGCTAATGGTTGCCAGAGTTCTCACAACGTCGTAGTCGAACAGGGGTTCAAATGCTTCACCACGCTTGTGCAACTTGAGCTTTTGATCATACTCAATGTTGCCAGGCGCAAGCTCTCGGTACATTGTGAAGTCTTTCGTTGCTTGTGCGGCGGCTATGCTGAAGCGATCGACTAAATCCGCCCGTACCGCTTCTCCCTTAAACAATAAGGTGAAATCGATATGGGCAATGCGATCCCTGGTTGCTTGTGGCAACTGCGCTATCTGCGAAAGCCTATCTGGCTTCGCCACTACCGTTTGTTTTAGACCATCATTTGTCATGCGTCTTGTTTATCCAATTCAACCAGATTCTTAAAACTCTGTTTATAAAGTACGGACCGACATCGCGTAATCACATTGAAAAGCATCACTCAATGCTGCTCTTCATCCGCAATGACTAATCAATCTCTACCGGTTGAAGCTGGACAGATGGCCATAAAACACTGAATAGGCTTCAACCTAATTAATTTTATTAGGTATCATCCTATCACAAATTATTTTGTAGGGAAGAGTAAGCGGCAACTTTTTGATCTGGAATGCAATTGCCGCTCAGGTATGGGCGTGAAGACATTGTTTCATGCCATTGCTGATAGCCGCTATCAATGCGCTACCCGAACCAATGGCACCACGATGTTGCCACGATGAGATACCCCTTTGTCCGACTCTGTAGACATCTGGGCTCGTTGCTCACTTTCCCGAATGCGCCTAGCAACTTCCGCCTGGGATGGTAGCAATGGCAACATCCCTTCAGCAATCGCGTCTGGAGCAGACTCTTGACCACAGGACATCAAGTGCTTCCATGGATCTTTAATAAAGCGCTCAAACGTGATGCCAAATTCAATGATGCGGGCAGAGACGAAGATTTCGCCCCAGTATTCAATGTAGGTGTCTTGGTACATGGAAAGATTCCTCTTGTTGGTTATATACCCTGCCTACTTGCAGCCGCAGCGGTGTTACCTGCATTCGCTCACCCCAATCACATAGAAGATCTATGCTCATGGGCATTCGCTCACTTGCCGCCTAGCTGCAACACCAAGTAGTTTGGGTATAACGTAAGTTCACTTTCCATTTTCCAGAGGTTTTCAAATATGCAAGGCTTACCTTGTAGAGAGCTACAAAGCTTTAAATCGATTGCGGGCATCTTTGTAGTCATAGTGGGCATGTTCTGAGCCACGATGATACAAATCATCCAGGTAAGTTTGTTCCTGCGGCAACTCGTCTTCGCTGATTTCGCGCCACCAATGTTTGTTGGCACCTTTAACACCGTCAT
Organism: Providencia sp. PROV109; assembly: GCF_033681625.1. Lineage (NCBI taxonomy): Bacteria > Pseudomonadati > Pseudomonadota > Gammaproteobacteria > Enterobacterales > Morganellaceae > Providencia > Providencia sp. PROV109. Next base: position 629,727 of record NZ_CP096320.1, on the reverse strand, counting down.
GCCAGCGGTAACCGCGCTCTTTTAAATAGTCCTTTACGTCAAACGGCGCACCAAACGCACGAACTAACACAGTTCGCCTGTCTGCTTCAGACAACAAGTTTGCAACGGACTCGGGCAACAAATGAAACAACCAGGCCATCGCCAAACAATCGGTTGCAGCTCGGTGTCCTTCATAGAACCAACCTAAGCGAAGCAGCAGGTACTCAAGTTTCCGACTTTCAAAGCCCAGTGCTTTCCAATCTATGCCGCTGGCTGAACAGGCCCAAGATAGATGGCCTAATGCGGCAAACCGCTTTTCAAAGAAAGGACGATCAAACTGTGCATTGTGCGCAACCACCAGCGGATCATCGGATAACCAACTCGCAACCATTGCATCATCAATGCGCTGGCCTTGCACCATCTCATCGGTGATACCGGTTAACTCGGTAATCAGTTCGGGGATTGGCTTGCCGGGATCATCATACAGGCTGATCACATCAACAATAGACACAATCCGCTTAGCCGACGGGCTGTAAAGCACCTTAACCAAACCAAGCTCAATAATGGACTCGTCATCGGCAGACAGTCCGGTTGTCTCAGTATCGAGCAGCACCATTGGCTGTTCATCACCGACCATGGGAGATAGTTCAAGTGGCCAGGACTGCGGCTCACGCGTTAATGGAATACGCTCCAGCAATCTAAAATCTTCTGGCCTTTCTGGGATATCCGCGAGGCGCTCTAGCGGAAATGGCGCAGGGGCTCTTGTCATTGATGGTTCCTCTTCAATTCTATTGTTCGCTTTGGGTTATTTCACTGTGCCACAGGTTGTACAAAATGCACCTTGGATACCTCAGCGTTTTTTTAATCTTTCTAATAGGTGAACCCATGTATGAAGGCTTTGGCTAAGCCTTTCAGAAAGCCTTAGCTAAACCATTTAGGTAACCCTTACCGATACCCTTTACTTATGGCTTAGCCAACCCCTTTTCAAACGGTTGCAAAAGGCTTGAACTGAGTTCGACTGAGCATTTTAAAGATGCTCCTGACTTCGCTTTAAGCCAGTAAATTCAATACGAAGCAGAATTTTACTAACTGTTTTGAAACTCTTTGCAAAGGGTTCAACAAGCCTTGCCTGACGGTTACTTGACCCATGCGTTAACCAGTAGCAGTAACAGGATCAGTAACAGAAACAAGAGCAGTAGGCAGAAGCAGTATTGTCCAAGCCTTGCAGGCTTTGACGAGGGCGAGCGATCCCCCACATCTAGTTTTTCATCACAAAAAATAAATCACCGACAACACAGCGTCTTACTCGAACAACTACAGTTTTACCTACAATTTTACTTGTAGAAATCAGCATAGCATTAGATACTGTATAAACAAACAGTATCAATTGTGATTTTTCGAGGTTCGTCATGAGTGTCTCGCTGATAGGCCGTAGCGGCGCACTTGCCTTCATCAAAGCCTAGCGCCTTCGTATTCCATTGTTCATGGAACGTGTTTCTGCTGGTTTTCCCTCACCAGCCCTTTTCCCATATTGCTCTTTTTTGTCAATGTTCTGAAATCTATTAATAAATAACGAAAAAATAATAAGATAGTAAGATAAATCTCGTTCATACCTACTTTTACGGCGTTGACAACTATCACTCGGTCGAGTTTTTTCACTGATCCCCGCTGGGATCCCCTAATTGGTTGCCTTAGCGCTCATCCGAGCAAAGTTGAGTTAGGCTAGTTAACTAAATAATATAAATGGCCTTGTCCGACTCAGGCGAGACGGAACAACTTCGGTGGCCTCGATAAGCGCTGGCCCACTCCGAACCGTGAGAGTTTTTAAACAAACTGGTAAAGCAGACGCAATTCTCTTTCACTCGAAGCTGCTTTAAACCGCAGGTCGCGACCCATAACAGACGCTAATTCTTTAATCGATATTCGTTTTGATGTATCATCGCGAGCAGGAAACACCTTTCTTTATATCTAGGAAAAAACTATCGTATGTACTCCAAATTTGTTGTTTTTGTATCGCTGTTAAGCAGCTTAACCCTCAGCATTCCTGCCAACTCTTCTCCAGACCTGATAGTCAACAGCATCAAAGAGGTAGAGCAAAACCTGGGTGCTAAAGTAGGAGTCTCAATCTACAGCGTTTCTGATGGTTACCTTTGGCATTACAACGGCGATTCACGTTTTCCGTTGATGAGCACCTTTAAACCTCTTGCATGTGCGAAATTGCTCCACGATGTTGAAACGGCGAAGCTGTCGATTGATCGATCTGTGAAGATTGAGGAACAAGACCTTATTACTTGGTCGCCGATAACAGAAAAGCTTGTTGGAGAGAGCTTTTCCCTCAAGCAGGCTTGCACGGCTGCATTGGTTATGAGTGACAACACAGCGGCTAATATAGTACTGGACGGTATTAGTGGCCCATCTGAATTGACCTTGTTCATGAAAGAACTCGGTGATGAAGTAACGCGACTGGATCGTATAGAGCCTCATTTAAATGAAGCGCGAAGCGGGGATGAGCGTGATACAACAACACCTAACGCGATTGTAAAAAGCCTCGGGAAACTGCTTTATGGCGAGAAACTCTCAAGTGGCTCTAAAGAACAATTAATTGAATGGATGGCTGGCAACAAGGTGTCCGATAGCTTGTTGCGTTCAGTGCTACCAGAGGGGTGGTCAATTGCTGATAGGTCGGGTGCTGGTGGTTTTGGGTCTAGGGGAATCACCGCTGCGATTTGGTCAAATGAACAGCAGCCATTAATTGTTGCGATATATCTCACCCAGACTGAAGCTTCGTTTGACGAGAGAGATAAAGCTATTGCCAAAATAGGTAGAGAAATTTTCGCTTCTTATAACTAAGGCAACTTGGCGGGTACTAAGCACCTCAGCATCATAAGATGAGAGGTGTTCTTTCAATCTTCCTTTATAGCGGCAGCTAAATCGCAGCTAAAGACATCGATCAGGCCGCTCCGTATGTCCGCATTGTGCCGACTCCGGTATATGCGCAGGAAAATCATCTAACGTCCGGTTCCGGAAATTTCAGTTGGCTCTGTTAAAGCAACAGTGAGCGTATGCCCTCTCCCCCTTTAACGCTGCTCCTCAGAGACGGCTATACGGTAGTTATCTGCGGCCGTAGTTGAGCAGTGTGGTCATTTAGCAGTATCTCGCGCTATAAAAAACTGTATGTATATACAGTTTTTTATAGTAGGCTTATCTTGTAGAGCAAGGTGAGTGAGATCTCTTTATGAGTCGGGTTTCCCCAAAAAGTTTTCCCCAAGGTATCATTACGAAAGGCCACACAGATAAGAATTTCCAGTTTCTGGTTCTGTCCGGTAATGTTTTGCTTCTAATTCAATCTCACCTTGCTAATTTACCGCCGTCCCAGCGGCGGAGCGCTAATAGGGCTGTGTTCTACTTCGAATGTTTCCTGTGGCTAATCAACCATCCACCTATCACAAGCACTCTAGACCTTCGAACAAATGCTTTTCTGAGCATTCAGCGCCTTTTCTATGGCGCGCTTTACTCAAACTGTTTTCTGGCTGCTGAAGTAAAATACTCAGGCAGACAGAGACTTGTCCGGTATTTCTTTAAACTCCTCGCTGAGCTGTCTAAATCGTCTCCTATCAATATTTTTGTATATTCAGACCTTACAGATAGCCAGGTCCGAGAATGCATCGCTCAGTTTGAAGCTATTGGGATTGACCCTGTACGAGCAGCCAAGCTCATGGGGTGGCAAGTCGCAGACAGAAGCGCGAACTCATTTCGATTAAAGATGGGAGCCATCTTCGATGTTTTTGGGCCTGATTTTACGATGGAATTACACCAGGAGAGTAAGAAGCACGCCTTGGCTCATAGTCATTATAGTAACTACGCTAATGTGGTCTCTCGATTTGATGATTTTCTGCGCTGGTATGACGATGATCCGATAGACAGACCTTCCTTAAACGCTCACGTGCTCCAAGATCCAGTCTTTGTATATCAGCTTTTCTGGAGCTTTCAGCGCTGGCATTTCGAAGGGTACTCCGAGCGGAGCCAAACCCAACCGACGGAACGGGTGTTGGCAAACCTTCAGCGCCAATGGATCAGAATCATCTGTTGGGCAAAGTCTGTTCTGGTTAGCGGAGGGCTTATGTGTTCCCCGCTTGGCGATGTGTGGCCCGAAGGGAGCAAAAAGCTCACTCGATTCCTCCATGAAGTAGGCCACCATCGATACGCTGATGGTGAATCCCTTGTATCACAAAAGCTTTTGACCCAGATCCCACTGTCTGTCACAGATAAGGAGGCAACGGAGCTTCTATTCAGACAGATCGAAGACGACTTCAATAAAGTCGTTCGGTGGGCTCGACGGGAGATTGATCACATAGCTCATCGTTTGAACGTTATTGATCAGGCCTGCGATCAAGGGGATCTGATAACGCTAGGTTCTCGAATATCTGCTCGGGCTTATGGCCAGCCTGTGATGGGGATGAACAGCCTTATCAGAACTGTAAAAGAAACCCACAACGGATTTGCAATCATCGACCACGCTATGCGCGGCCACTTGGTAAGCGCAACAGGGAGTTCTTTTTCAACATCGGAGTTAGCGGCGAATCTGGCTATGCCGACGAAGTATGCGATTGCTCCCATCGCTCTCTGGCTAGTAGCGCAGCATCCCGTTCTGACCGAGGCATCTCTATTGAAATGCGAGTTATTCGACCGAAACGGTAAGCGAACCGGCTTTGTTAAGACCGACTCTGGATCTGTGCTTGTTGTGAAGAAAAACCGGAAAGGGAAGCAACAGGAGGTTGTACTGAGCGACGACGCAGCTTCGGTGGTCGAGCTGCTTATCCAGATCACGGCCCCGGTTAGGCGCTATCTCAAGGAGAAAAGGGATGATGCCTGGCGACGATTGTTCATCGTCGCGGGTGGTCAGGGCTTTCAGGAACCTTACACTTTCACAAACCAGACCAGCTTCGCCAAGATCCTCCGGCAGAAAGCCTTTATACAAGCTCATAGCGCCGAGTTAGGAGACATGGTCTCCGTATTGTCGCTGGCCCGGATAAGGGCTACCGCAGGTGTTCTCGTCTACCTCAAGTCGTTAAGCATAGAGAAAATGGCAGAGTCACTAGGCAACTCGAAACGAGTCGCCATGAACCATTATCTGCCGCCTACCATCATGCAGTTTTTCCAAGAGCGGTGGGTCAGGATTTTCCAAAACGCGGTGATTGTCCACGCTATGAAGGACTCTCCTTATCTGCTTGATGCAACGGACTTTAGCAGCATGAGTGAGTTGGATATGTTTCTAGAGGCGCATGCCCTTCGAACGCCGCCTGAAGAACCCGAACAGCTGAGTAGTTCCTCTGAGCAAATATCTGGTTCGTCAGATCCAGAGATCGTTATTTCTATCGATGAAGGCGTTCTTGGTGTGCTCCTCTCGCTAAAAATGGCCGTTGAGCAAGCTGGCCCACGTGCGGCGGGAACGGCTGTGTACTGGAGCCAGTTCGCAGCGAAGATAGAGGCTCACATTGAATCTGATGGTTATCTAGATCCATATATCCGCGGTTGTCTAGTTAAGGCTAAGGGGATAGCGAATCCTCAACAGTTTGAGGGTCTAGTCTATGGATGATAGCAGCGCGCTACCTCGCGAATTGGACTTCATAACGCGATCAGTCGATGCGGATCTAGGACTATTCCGAAGCGCTGAATGGCTCAATTCGAAGTTCGATGACCCAGTATGGAGCGCTCGTTTTGCCGAAAATGGCAAGAGAGACACTGTTATTGATTTCAGGGTTAGGCTCGATGATGGGCTACTGCTCACCCACCCAAGACATCACAACCTTTTGGAAAGCATAAAGGCATATTTATGTCTGTCGTCCCATCCGTTGGCCACCGGAGGCAGCCAGCTTGCCCCGAAGACGGTACAGCAAAGGGTTCGTACGACCTTAGGTATCATCGACTACTTTCTCCTGAGAGCCGAGCATTTCCAACTGGCATCCCATCAGTTCAAGCTAATTACGCCGCATGACATAACTGAGTTCATGGCTGTGTTGGCTACTGATCAGTACGCTAAGAACAATCTCTACGCTGCGCGTGAAGAGCTACAGCGTTTCCTTCGCCTCAACAGCCATCAGGTTACGAAGCTGGAGACACAGTACGTTCTATCAAAGGTTCCTGGAATCGCTATTGTTGATGATGTAGATGAGAGCAACCTTGGCTTATCAGAGTCGGAGATTGTTGCGGCTAGGATTTTTCTGTGGATCAACGGAAACTACAAACGCATACCGATTAAGGCGGGTAGTCATGGGCATTCATTTTTTAGTCATCAAGTTTCTCCAAACAGTATCTACTCTGAAATTTATCATGAGCGAACTTTAGTGACGCCTAAATTCCGGGGGCTGGTGCTGGACGAGCTCCACTTTAGCCCATCCGAGAAGACCTTTAGAGAGTATCCCATGGTTTCGTCCATGGTTCTGTATGATGATCCACTTCCCTCTGAGGCTGGGGTTGATTTCTACCGACAATCGCTTAAACGGATGGAACTCCTTAAGCTCTGTGGGCTGGACCATATCAACCATCTTTCGCTAACAGCCTTGGATAATAGAGCTTTCCTCGGGCAACTTAAGATGAAGGGCACCGGGCGTTACCGGTCGCTGCCTCGGGACGTCGTATTTTCATCGTTTCGGAACGCAGTGGAGTTCTACTTAGATTTGGGTCAGGTCCTTATCGATGGTTATCTGGCCTTGGCGCGAGAGGCTGATGCACGTGGATGTGCCATCGGGGATTTGACCCAATCTGAAACGATAGAGCTGATCCCAAAGAGGTTGCGAGACATCGGAGTAAGTATCTGGGATCTCTCGGCAGATTTTCGCGGGCAGAACCGTGGAGGCGGTAGCGCTCTGTTTTTTAAGCGGTTCAGAGAGAATGAGGGACTGCTCCAGCTAATTGAGGTACTTTATGGTGCCATCTGGATAATACTCGCTGCGCTTAGTGCCAGACGTTCTGGAGAGCTTAGGGATCTTAAGGCAGATACCTGCCTTGTTAAGAAGTCCCATGGCTATTATTTACAGTTTGACTTGCGGAAACGGAACTTCGGCAAGACTCGTGAACAGGTCCTTCGTCCCATTCCCAATGTCGCGGCCCGGTGCATTCTGAGCTTGGGTGATCTTCGTCAGAAGCTCTCCTTGCTTAGTTCAGTTACGATTTCAGATAGGCTGTTCAGCAAGCCTCATTATCGCGAAGTTGGCCTGTCTGCGATGGGTTCAGTAGACGCGGCCAAGGTGCTAAACCGCTTTTCTGACTATTTCGAAGTCCAACAGGACGCTACTGGGCATCGTTATTACATTCGTACCCATCAACTTAGACGCTTCTTCGCTATGACATTCTTCTGGGCCGGCGGATTTGGCGGCCTAGACACACTTCGGTGGTTTTTGGGTCATACGAATGTCGAGCATGTTTATCACTACATCACAGAGACCGTTCCAGGAGAGGTGTTGCGAAGAATCGGTGCCGAATACGCATCTGATGCACTTCTCATAGGGCAGAGCAACACAGAAGATCTGGGTAATCTCCTACGTGAGCGTTACGGATTGTCATCATTTTCCATCATGCAGTCGGATGAAGTCGCAGACTATATCGAAGACCTAATGATGGAAGGGTTGCTAAAGATAGAGCCAGTCTTCTTCGACACACCGACAGGAAAGCGCCATGAGATCCTCTTTAAAATCACCGGAGAAAATTCATGAAGAAAGCATCACGGCAGGTGTCTGCTCAGCTTGAGATTAGCAACAGATCTGTTCTTTCTCGCGTTGAGTATCTCGAATCGATTATTCACTCACCCGCCGAGCATCAAGAAAACATAACACTTTTGATCGCTTTGAAGAGCCAAAGTGGACTTGCAAAGCTGGCGGTTAGCGAAGCTTTTATTTCTCCTATGTCTCTCAATACGCTTAAGAACAGAGCGAATGACATACTCCCTGGTGGGTTTACGACTATTGATCACCTGAGACGCCAGGCCGCAAAAGCTATTCACGATTCAACCGTAGTCAAGCCTTCATCGTCCTCTATAACCAAGCAGGACCTCAAAGATAAGATTAAGGCTCAGGAAAGGACCATCTCTCAGTTGTGGGATGAAATCGCACTGGTTACGAATGTTTTTAGAGAATCAGTAACACTCGCCCAACAGTTTGCCGAGAAATGCCCAGACCCGGCAGATCTGATCCTTTTCAAAAAGCGCCGTAGAGAGCTGCTTTTAATGTTCTCATTAAGCAAGCGGCCTCAGACGCCTTTACATGAGAGCCCGTCCAATGCCGAAGGATGAGAAACTCTATAATCTAACGAGCGATGTTTTCCGATTACCTTACGGGGTTGATCGAAATAGCCACGTCCTCAGCGTCAGAGCTGATAACATTCCGCTTCTCTGTTGGCCCGATGGCAGGCCGTGCACCGAGGCGAACCTATATATGCTGCACTGTTTTGAGCGTGGACTTTCCCGTAAGGAAGGCGGTGGGACACTTACTCAATATGCCAAGCTTCTTTCACACCTTATTCGCTTTTGCTTTAACAACAACTACTCATTCATAGGGTTGACTGATTCTCGCTTTTCACTATTCATCAGAACGCTCCAAGGAGAAATGGATCCACGAAAACCAGAGCAGAGAAAACGGAGAGCAGCCCATGTGGCAAACATAGGGAGAACCTGCCTCGGCTTTTTAGGATTCGTTGGAGAACTCTATCTAGAACCGTCGTTCGTCGGCGCCGCAGGAACGATCAGGGCTGAGACGAAGGAGTTCAAGCTGGCTGGTCAGAGAAAGCAGATAGTCCATACCTATTGGCATCACCATTCCTTTCCTAACCCCGAGCCTCCAACACGGCGCTTACCTATCAATTCTACAAATATCGCAAAACTGATCGAAGTGATTCCGGATGTGAGCACGACGACCTATCAGAGAAGACGGCGTTTCATTCTGGTCAAGCTTTTGGAGATTACTGGGGCAAGGCGAGTTGAGATCGCGAACATCAGAGTCGAAGACATCTATAACGCGAGGAAGATGAAGCAAGAGCCTGTTCTCAAGGTCTTCACCGCCAAGCGCTCGGGAGGAAGGGAAGAGTACAGATACTTGCCGGTTTCCAAAATGGACCTTGAATTGATCGTAAATTTCATCGAAAAGTTCCGACACCGGATCATTAAGAAGACCATCGGTAGCGCTAGTGACTTGGGCTATCTGCTGATTTCGGAAAGTAGTGGACTAAGGCTCGCTACCGAGACGCTGACGAATGAACTACTGCTGCTTGCCAAGGCTGCCAAGATCGAAGAGCAAGCCTGCGCACACATGTTCCGGCATAGATTCATTACCAAGCTTTTTGTGGCTTTGATTGAGCAACATGAATTCGAAAATGGGGACGATTTTCGGCGTGCTCTCCTGGATGGTGAGACCCTCAAGAGAAAGGTTCAAGAGTACACGGGGCATACTTCGATCAGTAGTCTTGAACCGTATATTCACTTGGCTTTCGAGGAAGTGGCGAGGTTTGGAAGTACCTTAGACCTGATTAAAGCAAAGCTTGCCGTTGAATCGCTACGGTCCAATCTCAAGGACATTGCTATCGAACTCAGACACGGCAGGAGTCCTACTGAATTGAGCGCCCTCCTCCGCGACTATATCGACTTGGCGCTGGAGGAACTCAGTAGCGCCTCAATTTCTACAGAGAGCTGACAAGATATGGGCAGAATGAGTTCATATGGGAATCCAGCGCAGGATTATGTTGAGCAAACGCTCGACCTTAACGAGCTTTGCATCAAACGACCGGCTGCAACGTTCTTTGTGCGTGTTGAAGGTGATTCTATGATTGATGCTGGGATTCACCCAGATGATATTCTGGTGGTTGATCGCTCTGTCCAAGCAGAACACGGTGACATTGTCATCGCTGGTATCCATGGTGAACTCACGGTAAAGGAGCTTCAGCTAAGGCCGTGCGTCATGCTGCTCCCAAGAAACCAGGTGTATGAGCCCATTCATATTCCTGAAGGGACAGAGTTAGAGATATTTGGTGTGGTCACCAATGTGGTGCGAAACATGCGCCGCAAGTCGTGAGTATCCCATGCCTGTATTTGCCTTGGTGGACTGCAACAATTTTTACGCCAGTTGTGAGAAGCTGTTTCGTCCTGATTTAAAAGATACGCCGGTTGTGGTGCTGTCTAACAATGACGGCTGCGTGGTTGCACGCTCACGTGAAGCTAAGTTACTCGGTATAAAAATGGGCGTACCCGTCTTTCAGATCAAAGCTGAAATGCAGCGCCATGGCATTTTGGCATTCTCGTCCAATTACGCGCTGTACGCAGATTTGAGCAGTCGAGTGATGCGCACTTTAGAAGAGATGGCACCACGAGTAGAGGTTTACTCCATTGACGAAGCGTTTTTGGATTTAACCGGTATTGAGTCGGCCATATCCCTTGTCGAGTTCGGACAAAAAGTGCGAGAGCGCATAGGCCACTGGATTGGGATCACCGTTTGTGTAGGCATTGCACCGACTAAAACACTCGCCAAGCTGGCTAACCATGCCGCCAAGAAATATCCCGCCACTCAGGGCGTTGTAGACCTGACCAACCCAGATCGGCAACGTCGATTGCTCGATTTAGTCCCGGTTGATGATGTTTGGGGCGTTGGTAAACGGCTTTCTAAGCGTTTAAATGCGTTGGGTATCACCACAGCCTTAGACCTAGCCAATGCCTCTCCTAGAGCCATCAGAGACCAGTTTTCCTGAGGTATCCCCAGAAATTCTGTAGTTAAAATAAAATGTTAGTTGATTGGGGAACATTCATGGCGGTTCCTGATCTGATCATTCGCCAAAACTCCCACACCGCGGATGCTCACCATGAATGTAAAAGCTATGCTCGCTGATTTCCTCACCTTTGTCACGCCAAAATCAATGCATAAAGCCCGATTTTCGGTTTTGCTAGATGCGGTAACCGCCCTGGCAAAGGATGCGTGTTGCACCGTTACTGCGATTGGCCGGGCGATGCCTGGCTCTTCAGATAAGGTCAGTATCAAACGGGCAGATCGTCTACTCAATAATCCTAACCTGCAACGAGAGCTGCCATTGATTTATGCTGCGCTGACGGCTTCTATTGTTGGCCATAAAACTAAGCCGATGATTTTGGTTGACTGGAGCAATGCCGATACTGCCAAGCGACACTTTATCCTGCGTGCCAGCATTGCCGCTGACGGTAGAGCGTTGACTCTGCTACAGAAGATTGCCGCCGCAGAAGATTATACCTGCCCACACCTACACGGGGCGTTTTTAAAGCAGCTTAAAGCCATGCTACCCAAGGACTGTAAGCCCGTAATTGTCACTGACGCGGGGTTTAAAGTTCCATGGCTGAAACAAGTGCGTAAGCTGGGATGGCATTATGTAGCTAGAGTTCGAGGCAATGTGAAGCTTAAATTGGCAGAGCAGGACAAGTTTATCAGTGTTAATCAGCTTTATCGGCAAGCGAAGAAGGATCCAAAAAGTGTAGGAAAAATCATGCTTGCCCAAACACAACACTATGAAACGCAGGCCGTCCTGGTTGGCAAAGGTTATAAGCTATTGAAACGCGATAAAAATAAGACGTATAAGGAACCATGGTTGTTGGTGTCATCCTTAGCTGACTGCCATGGGTATGCGGATAAAATTGCTAAGTGCTACAGTAGCCGAATGCAAATTGAAGAAAGCTTCCGTGATCAGAAAAGTCACCGCTATGGCCTGGGTAGCGATTTGCATGGTACCAAGAAGAAATCTCGCTTAGAGATACTGCTACTACTGGCCGCATTGGTTAATTGGTTTCATTACCTGCTAGGTAGCGCAGCGGAGAAAGCGGGTTTGCACCTGCGTTATCAAGCTAACACCGTTAAAAATAGGCGGGTATTGGCCCTGAATTTCCTTGGGATATTACTTTGCAAAGAACCCAAACAGCGAATACGCAGGCAATATTATCAGCAGGGACTTAAACAAATACTACAGTGGGTGGTTCAGTGGGACTGGGCAGTAATCAAACAGGCTGATAGCTGATTGTATGAATGGAAATTTTGTGGGGATCCCTCAGGTTGTCTAGACTTCTTTTAACAGTAAAGTTATCATAAAACTGAATTTTATTTTTTAGGTAAGTTTATGCATTCTATCCGCATTCGTTAAGACACAACTATTTGCATAGTGACACTATTTTATAATGGTGGGCTTTTGTTGTGTCTTTAAGAATATATGCGGATATATAAAGTAAAAGTATGCTTAATTTATAAGTATGCTTTTAGTGCATAGTTTCCAGTTATAACTTAATTGACTAGCTATTTGTCCACCCTGTGGATGAATAGCTTTTTTTTTGGGAGGACACTGTGATGCTAGCTTTTGTTTTCACCTAAATCCTGTTTGCTGCATAAAAAATTTCAAGAGCTAAACAGGAGTAAATAAAAATGAGTTTAATTATTAAAGCGAGAAACATACGCTTGGATTATGCTGGGCGTGATGTTTTGGATATTGATGAATTGGAAATTCACTCTTATGACCGTATTGGTCTTGTGGGTGATAACGGAGCAGGAAAGAGTAGTTTACTCAAAGTACTTAATGGCGAAATTGTTTTAGCCGAAGCGACATTACAGCGTTTTGGTGATTTTGCACATATCAGCCAACTGGGCGGAATCGAAATAGAAACGGTCGAAGACCGGGCAATGTTATCTCGCCTTGGTGTTTCCAATGTACAAAACGACACAATGAGTGGCGGAGAGGAAACTCGTGCAAAAATTGCTGCCGCATTTTCCCAACAAGTACATGGCATTCTAGCGGATGAACCAACCAGCCACCTTGATCTCAATGGAATAGATCTACTTATTGGTCAACTTAAAGCATTTGATGGAGCATTACTTGTTATCAGTCATGACCGATATTTTCTTGATATGGTTGTAGACAAGATATGGGAGTTAAAAGACGGTAAAATTACGGAATATTGGGGTGGTTACTCGGATTACTTGCGTCAAAAAGAAGAAGAGCGACAACACCAAGCCGTAGAATATGAGCTGATGATGAAGGAACGGGAGCGATTAGAATCTGCTGTGCAAGAAAAACGCCAGCAAGCTAATCGATTAGACAATAAGAAAAAAGGAGAAAAATCCAAAAACTCTACCGAAAGTGCTGGACGACTTGGGCATGCAAAAATGACTGGCACCAAGCAAAGAAAACTGTATCAGGCAGCTAAGAGTATGGAAAAGCGTTTGGCTGCATTAGAAGATATTCAAGCACCAGAGCATTTGCGTTCTATTCGTTTTCGTCAAAGTTCAGCCCTAGAACTGCACAATAAGTTCCCGATTACGGCAGATGGTCTGAGCTTAAAATTTGGTAGCCGTACTATCTTTGATGACGCTAACTTTATAATACCGCTTGGCGCTAAAGTCGCTATAACTGGATCGAATGGAACAGGGAAAACGTCCTTGTTAAAAATGATATCAGAACGTGCTGATGGATTAACCATATCTCCAAAAGCTGAAATTGGCTACTTTACACAAACAGGATATAAATTTAACACGCATAAATCTGTGCTCTCCTTTATGCAGGAAGAGTGCGAGTACACAGTTGCGGAAATTCGTGCAGTATTGGCTTCAATGGGGATCGGAGCGAATGATATTCAAAAAAACTTATCCGACTTATCGGGAGGTGAAATCATCAAACTGCTTTTATCCAAAATGCTTTTAGGAAAATATAATATTTTGCTTATGGATGAACCAGGAAACTATCTTGACCTAAAAAGTATTGCCGCATTAGAAACAATGATGAAGTCCTATGCAGGAACTATTATCTTCGTATCTCATGACAAGCAATTGGTCGATAATATTGCTGACATTATCTACGAGATCAAAGACCACAAAATCATCAAGACTTTTGAGAGAGATTGTTAATGATAGCCAATCTAATCCGAACATTAATTATTGAACTCTTTAAAGGAAATTAAAAATGACAATTCAAGATATTCAATCACTTGCTGAAGCACACGGCTTGTTGCTTACGGACAAAATGAATTTCAATGAAATGGGCATTGATTTTAAGGTCGTTTTTGCTCTTGATACAAAGGGGCAACAATGGTTGCTGCGTATTCCTCGTCGTGATGGCATGAGGGAACAAATCAAGAAAGAAAAACGCATTTTAGAATTGGTAAAAAAACATCTTTCTGTAGAGGTTCCTGATTGGAGAATTTCATCTACAGAATTAGTGGCTTATCCCATACTTAAAGATAATCCTGTTTTAAATTTGGATGCTGAAACCTATGAAATAATTTGGAATATGGACAAAGATAGCCCGAAATACATAACATCTTTGGCAAAAACCTTATTTGAAATCCATAGTATTCCTGAAAAAGAAGTTCGGGAAAATGATTTGAAAATTATGAAACCTTCAGATTTAAGACCTGAAATAGCAAACAATTTGCAGTTAGTAAAATCTGAAATTGGTATAAGTGAGCAATTGGAAACCCGCTACAGAAAATGGTTGGATAATGATGTTCTATGGGCAGATTTCACCCAATTTATACATGGCGATTTATATGCTGGGCATGTACTAGCTTCAAAGGATGGAGCTGTTTCAGGCGTTATTGATTGGTCAACAGCCCATATAGATGACCCAGCGATTGATTTTGCTGGGCATGTAACTTTGTTTGGAGAAGAAAGCCTCAAAACTCTAATCATCGAGTATGAAAAACTAGGGGGTAAAGTTTGGAATAAACTATATGAACAGACTTTAGAAAGAGCAGCGGCCTCTCCTTTGATGTATGGTTTATTTGCCTTAGAAACTCAAAATGAAAGCCTTATCGTTGGAGCAAAAGCTCAGTTGGGAGTTATATAATTTAAAAATATGATTGCTGAGAACTGCCTTGTTTTGAAACTTGGTTGGCTTTAATTAGTTTTTAGTATTCTTTATAGAAAATGCCTCGATCAAGGGGCATTTCTAACAATCATTTAACATAAAATTTCTTATACGAAATGCTTGATATTTCTCTTTAAATATCATTATATTAACGTAAGCCGTTCTGGAGTATAGGGCACCAGAACGGCTTTTTATTGATTATTCATGTTCCACGATCACTAATTGAGCGATGTTCCACGGTTTTATTCAGTTTTAATAAACATCATCCGGTTTTTTGAGGAGTCATTATTTCAAGTGCTTGCACTGAAATTGGCTCTTCAAAAAACTGGAGTCTTGGCTAACCATATGGAAGGAAAAAGCGGCTTAGGAAGCCTCTCTTCTTCTGTTCTGGTTCAACATGCTCCGGGATAGGAATACGCTTATTGTCTTGCTGAGGAGTAGTCAATTCGTCATAGTTCGTTGCTAGTTCCGACCGAGGATCCGTTGCTATATCCTGTTTAAAGCTCTGATCGGTAAAGGTAGTCATATTGGCTTTTGGTGCTTCTAGTAAGCGCTGCATAGCTTCAATCTGTTCTTGATAAAACGATTCACGTTCTAAAGATTGATTTTCTCTCTGTATTGCCTGATTTAATTGTTTTTCCAGTATGTCAACTTGACGTTTTAGTAAGTCAACTTCTGTCAAGTTTTGACTGTTAATTGATTGACTTTGATTGACTGTATCCTCTTTTTTTTGTGGTTCCCCAAAAACTCTTAGGGCCTCTGAAAAGTCAATTAATCCATCAGATCCTTTAGATAAATTTCCTTTGTTTATATGTGCATATATGGCTTGTCTTGAATATCCATAAAGCTTAGCTAACTCTGAAACTGACAGTTTTTTCATTATGTAAACCAGTTTTCAACTTGTGTTAATACCTGACTGTTAACTTAACAATTTCAATTAACAATGTCATTGAAATCCTAATTTTCTGAGTAAAGGAAGTAATTCCTTAAATTTCTCTGCATCTTGCAGCATGGCAGCTATACGTACAGCAAACTGCTGATAGCTTTCTGTGCCTTGTGAATATTTACTCATCTCAGGAAGCTCTGAGAGCTTGTTGGCGAATAGATGGCGTTGTTTATCTGTTATTTTTGAAAAGAGGTCTAATGTATTCGGATCTCTTTTAGATTCGACTGAATGCGTGGCTGATTTTTTCTGTTTAAAGCTAAATGAAAAACCAGTAATAGATCTACCTGTTTTATGCTGTTCAACTTTGACAATAATATCGGTATGTTCATTTACTTGTTTTAATGCAATGTCTAAAACATATTTTTTAAAATCATACATTCGTTTGTATTCAGTCTCGAGTACACCTATTTTTTGTCTAAAATCATACATAGTTATGAGAGGCGTTTTTCCAGTACTACGCCATGCAATCAATATTTCATATAAACGAACAGCATAAGCACTTGTTAAATTACTTATTTGTTGTATTTCATACTTTGTAAATTGTTCTTCTAACCTAGTAATTAAAGGCACAATAGCAGGGGCAAAAATAAGTCTAACGACAGCTTCATTATCAATATAAGCCACCTCGCTCACCCATCTTGATTTGTGATTAATAGTGTTACCTTTTTCACTAAGACTCTGATAACTGAATTGTCTTGCAAACAAGTCATCGCAAGCATCTTTTAACGCCTGATAAGCCGTATTTCGATGTACACGGCACTGTTGCAAATAGTCGGTGGTGATAAACTTATCATCCCCTTTTGCTGATGGAGCTGCACATGAACCCATTCAAAGGCCGGCATTTTCAGCGTGACATCATTCTGTGGGCCGTACGCTGGTACTGCAAATACGGCATCAGTTACCGTGAGCTGCAGGAGATGCTGGCTGAACGCGGAGTGAATGTCGATCACTCCACGATTTACCGCTGGGTTCAGCGTTATGCGCCTGAAATGGAAAAACGGCTGCGCTGGTACTGGCGTAACCCTTCCGATCTTTGCCCGTGGCACATGGATGAAACCTACGTGAAGGTCAATGGCCGCTGGGCGTATCTGTACCGGGCCGTCGACAGCCGGGGCCGCACTGTCGATTTTTATCTCTCCTCCCGTCGTAACAGCAAAGCTGCATACCGGTTTCTGGGTAAAATCCTCAACAACGTGAAGAAGTGGCAGATCCCGCGATTCATCAACACGGATAAAGCGCCCGCCTATGGTCGCGCGCTTGCTCTGCTCAAACGCGAAGGCCGGTGCCCGTCTGACGTTGAACACCGACAGATTAAGTACCGGAACAACGTGATTGAATGCGATCATGGCAAACTGAAACGGATAATCAACGCCACGCTGGGATTTAAATCCATGAAGACGGCTTACGCCACCATCAAAGGTATTGAGGTGATGCGTGCACTACGCAAAGGCCAGGCCTCAGCATTTTATTATGGTGATCCCCTGGGCGAAATGCGCCTGGTAAGCAGAGTTTTTGAAATGTAAGGCCTTTGAATAAGACAAAAGGCTGCCTCATCGCTAACTTTGCAACAGTGCCCTTTTATATACCCGGAGCTGGATAAGCAACGAACGTCCTGGCCTGCTTTTCGATCTGGCGACAGGGTGGCTTATGCAACATCGTATTATTCTCCCCGGAGCCACTACGCTGACCCGGTTGATTTCAGAGGTAAGGGAAAAGGCGACGTTGCGCCTGTGGAACAAACTGGCACTGATACCGTCAGCCGAACAGCGTTCACAGCTGGAGATGCTGCTGGGGCCAACTGATTGCAGCCGCCTGTCTTTACTGGAATCACTGAAAAAGGGCCCTGTGACCATCAGTGGTCCGGCGTTTAATGAAGCAATTGAACGCTGGAAAACTCTGAACGATTTTGGCCTGCATGCTGAAAACCTGAGTACACTCCCGGCTGTGCGCCTGAAAAATCTCGCACGTTATGCTGGTATGACTTCGGTGTTCAATATTGCCAGGATGTCACCGCAGAAAAGGATGGCGGTTCTGGTTGCCTTTGTCCTTGCATGGGAAACGCTGGCGCTGGATGATGCATTGGACGTTCTGGACGCCATGCTGGCCGTTATCATCCGTGACGCCAGAAAGATTGGGCAGAAAAAACGGCTCCGCTCGCTGAAGGATCTGGATAAATCTGCATTGGCGCTCGCCAGCGCATGTTCGTACCTGCTGAAAGAAGAAACACCGGACGAATCGATTCGTGCTGAGGTGTTCAGCTACATCCCAAGGCAAAAGCTGGCTGAAATCATCACGCTTGTCCGTGAAATTGCCCGGCCCTCAGACGATAATTTTCATGAAGAAATGGTGGAGCAGTACGGGCGCGTTCGTCGTTTCCTGCCCCATCTGCTGAATACCGTTAAATTTTCATCCGCACCTGCCGGGGTTACCACTCTGAATGCCTGTGACTACCTCAGCCGGGAGTTCAGCTCACGGCGGCAGTTTTTTGACGACGCACCAACGGAAATTATCAGTCGGTCATGGAAACGGCTGGTGATTAACAAGGAAAAACATATCACCCGCAGGGGATACACGCTCTGCTTTCTCAGTAAACTGCAGGATAGTCTGAGGCGGAGGGATGTCTACGTTACCGGCAGTAACCGGTGGGGAGATCCTCGTGCAAGATTACTACAGGGTGCTGACTGGCAGGCAAACCGGATTAAGGTTTATCGTTCTTTGGGGCACCCGACAGACCCGCAGGAAGCAATAAAATCTCTGGGTCATCAGCTTGATAGTCGTTACAGACAGGTTGCTGCACGTCTTTGCGAAAATGAGGCTGTCGAACTCGATGTTTCTGGCCCGAAGCCCCGGTTGACAATTTCTCCCCTCGCCAGTCTTGATGAGCCGGACAGTCTGAAACGACTGAGCAAAATGATCAGTGATCTACTCCCTCCGGTGGATTTAACGGAGTTGCTGCTCGAAATTAACGCCCATACCGGATTTGCTGATGAGTTTTTCCATGCTAGTGAAGCCAGTGCCAGAGTTGATGATCTGCCCGTCAGCATCAGCGCCGTGCTGATGGCTGAAGCCTGCAATATCGGTCTGGAACCACTGATCAGATCAAATGTTCCTGCACTGACCCGACACCGGCTGAACTGGACAAAAGCGAACTATCTGCGGGCTGAAACTATCACCAGCGCTAATGCCAGACTGGTTGATTTTCAGGCAACGCTGCCACTGGCACAGATATGGGGTGGAGGAGAAGTGGCATCTGCAGATGGAATGCGCTTTGTTACGCCAGTCAGAACAATCAATGCCGGACCGAACCGCAAATACTTTGGTAATAACAGAGGGATCACCTGGTACAACTTTGTGTCCGATCAGTATTCCGGCTTTCATGGCATCGTTATACCGGGGACGCTGAGGGACTCTATCTTTGTGCTGGAAGGTCTTCTGGAACAGGAGACCGGGCTGAATCCAACCGAAATTATGACCGATACAGCAGGTGCCAGCGAACTTGTCTTTGGCCTTTTCTGGCTGCTGGGATACCAGTTTTCTCCACGCCTGGCTGATGCCGGTGCTTCGGTTTTCTGGCGAATGGACCATGATGCCGACTATGGCGTGCTGAATGATATTGCCAGAGGGCAATCAGATCCCCGAAAAATAGTCCTTCAGTGGGACGAAATGATCCGGACCGCTGGCTCCCTGAAGCTGGGCAAAGTACAGGTTTCAGTGCTGGTCCGTTCATTGCTGAAAAGTGAACGTCCTTCCGGACTGACTCAGGCAATCATTGAAGTGGGGCGCATCAACAAAACGCTGTATCTGCTTAATTATATTGATGATGAAGATTACCGCCGGCGCATTCTGACCCAGCTTAATCGGGGAGAAAGTCGCCATGCCGTTGCCAGAGCCATCTGTCACGGTCAAAAAGGTGAGATAAGAAAACGATATACCGACGGTCAGGAAGATCAACTGGGCACACTGGGGCTGGTCACTAACGCCGTCGTGTTATGGAACACTATTTATATGCAGGCAGCCCTGGATCATCTCCGGGCGCAGGGTGAAACACTGAATGATGAAGATATCGCACGCCTCTCCCCGCTTTGCCACGGACATATCAATATGCTCGGCCATTATTCCTTCACGCTGGCAGAACTGGTGACCAAAGGACATCTGAGACCATTAAAAGAGGCGTCAGAGGCAGAAAACGTTGCTTAACGTGAGTTTTCGTTCCACTGAGCGTCAGACCCCTTATTTGAGTAAATGCGATTTCTGCCAGAAGGGCGGCACAAAAAAACCCGACTGGTGAGATCGGGTTTTTATGTTTTGCCCCGGATGGAGGCGGGAACACCTAAACAATTGACGGTTAAATATTACGCCATGAGTGCAGTAAATGCAAACCACCCGGAATAGGGTATACTGCGCGGGTCAATCTGTTGACGTTCTTCTCCAGCCCCCGCTTACGCGGCGTGAACGGATTAAAGCCCTGGTTGAAAAACAGGTGGTGCTGTTTCAATGCCCTGGCTGGAGTGGGAACATCTAAACAATTGACGTGAGGTAGCCGCTGTGACAGGCAATGTAAGGGCGATCAGCGGTGTTCCTGCTCTGTATGGAGCAAACGGATGATTAACTTGTTAATCGTCGTTCTGCGGGCTGTTGTTGCAGTGTCTAACGCTGTGATAGCGGTCCTGGAGCTGATCCGGCAGTATTTTGACTGACCGGAAACGTAACTAAAGGCGGGGGGACCACTCCCCGCCTTTTAACACAAACCTTCAGTTTACAGTCTGTTTAGCGGCCGACACCCACTTATACAGACACCCAACCGACAGGTTCAGATCAGCAGCAATTGCCTTAACTTTTTCCCCCGTTACTTTTCTGGCCTCCATCCTTTTCACGGCTTCAGCCCTGAGCGCTTCTGGTACCACTTTCACTACTGGCGAGTGCTTCCAGATCTGATGTGTCTGCGCTACGTTTCGCGCAGCCACTTTATGCAGCCTGGTGCTGGTTGCACGTTCCGGGGCGTGCTTCCTTCCTTCAGCCATGAGCGCGAGCTGTTCATCGGGATTAATCTCGCCTCGCCGTATGCGGTTCAATACATTCTCTCTGCACTGACGGGAATGGCTGACGCTGGCAAGGGGGGTGTGTAACGGAATAGCCCAGCGTTCGCGGTATTCCCTGGCGTTCATCTGATGGGTTTTGTTCAGGTGCGGAGCCAGGAACGAGAAGTATTTTCCACACTCCAGGCATTGAATTTTTTCCGTTAATTCTTCTTTATCAGCCATCGTTTGGCCTCCTGATTAACAACGCCGGCAAACGCCGGCGTTCAGGGTTACATCTCGATCATCGGAAACAGATCGTCTTCCTGGTGGTAAAGCACGTCGTCTGTGTCCGTCCCATCAAGCCAGTCAGCGAACAGTTCAAACAGGCACACCGACATTTCCTCCGGTGAAATTGCGCCACACTGCAGCTCGTAGAAGACCTCAATTTTTTCCAGCAGGCTGTTGGCCGCTTTGTCGTAGCCGAACAGCTTGATCGGCGGGAAGTGCATTGCATCCGGGTTCGTTTCCGCCAGTTCATCATCCTTACGTTCCGGATAGATGCTGTACAGCGTCGCCGGCGATGGCGGTAATACCTCGATAAAGCGGTTTATCCGCATCGGCAGTTCGCTGGAAAACTTCTCATTGTCCGGAATGTAAAACGCTGCGCTGCGTACCAGGGCATCCTGGAAAGAAATTACCCCCTGACCTTCGGTCTGCTTACGCAGCTCACGAATGTTCACGCGGTCCTTTTCACGGATTTGGTACAGATCCCCTTCCCGGACCGTTTTGGAAAACGTGCCGTGTTCGGCTTCCTGCCCGGAGAGCTCTGAATAATAATCCTGGCCGACGGTTTCGCGCAGTATTTCAAAGGTTTTCCGGTCTTCAATCGACTCAAAATATTTCACGCGGGTGTTGGCGATCAGCGAATCCACCTCGCCGTTCGCGCCGCGGGCGAGCGACGGGTGATCCTGGGAGGAAAATACGCCCATTTTTTCCAGTGAACGCATCTGCGCACTCAGCGTATCCATACCGCTGGTGAAATACTGGCCCAGCTCGTCATAAATCAGCCCGTATGGCGCCTGATTATTCAGCGCGTGAGTGAGCAGGACTTCCTCTTTTTTCCCTTCCAGCTGGTAGCCCAGGTCCTTACTGATGGTCATTCGCTGCAGCGTCACATATAAACGGCCAAGCGTGGCCGCTTCACCGCGTGACAGCTCCAGCGACGGGATCATGACGATGAGAATGCGGTCATTGTGGAAAATATCGTCCATCCGGATATCGCCGCTGTCTTCCGGAAAAACATGGCCATAAGTTTCATTGAACAGGGAGAGCGTCTTCAGGAACTGACGGCTCATGTAGTTATGCTGTTCGAAGGCGCGGGCTTCCCACGTTTCCGGGTATTCCGCGTTGGCCAGCAGGAAGCCTGGTGTATTTTCCAGATAACTTTCCAGCGCGGCGTAACCCTCGCTGTGCCAGCCGTTTTTCTTTGCCTCAACGTACAGCGCGGCCATTGCCGGCAGCGACATGTTTTTCTGAATAGTGCGCTGTGACAAAAGCAGTTCGCCGCGGGCGCGCTTATAACACAGGGCATTGATCAGCGCCGACATCATGGCTTTTGCCGTATCCTGCCACTGTGCCGAATCTCCGCCCACCTGGGGGAGCATGGATTCCATCAACTGGATGATGAAGGTCGGCGGGGCAACGCTGAAGAGGTTGACTGAGTTGGATTGCGCGGGGATGCTTTCCTGCTTCACCAGGTTCACGAACCTGTCAATACTGCCGGTCAGCAGGTTGAGGACGTAATAATCATCCTCACGGCCGAAACGGCGCGCCAGCGACCAGGTGGCGAAGGCCAGCTTGTTATCTGCTTTACCGTCTGAGAGGCAGTAGCCACGGCACCACAGCAGGAAGTTAACGATAAACCCATAGAAGGTTTCGGTTTTACCCGACCCGGTGGTACCAAAAAATACCATGTGGCGCAGCAGGTCCGTCATGTTCAGCCACAGCTCGCGGCCGAACAGGCGTCCCCGCTCATACCCGACATATAAAATTCCCTTCGCTTTCTTTCGCTCCCGGACCTTATGCGGGATGCGAATGGGCCCCAGACGGTATTCCGCCTGGGTTTCCGTGGTCAGGGTGTCGTCGAACATTTCGCAGTCTTTCGGCATTCGCAGCGGTGGCCGGAATTTACGATCCGTGAATGCCACCATCAGCGGCGGAAGGATGAGGATGCTCAGCAGCATGGTAAAGGGGAGAAACAGACCCAGCACGGTCAGTATGGCCAGCAGGCCAAACTGTACGTTCGGAGTGAGGAACCACTCCATGAACGAACCATCTGGGCGGATGACTTTTTTACTGTCTACAGATTCCTGTTGCATAGCGGCTCCGGGTTATTCTCCTATTGCCTGCTGCAGGCGGGCATCGTCTTTGACGACGGAAACCGGGATCACATCACCCGAATCGGCAACGATGGACGGGGTGCCGATAAACCCGAATTTCGCAAATGCCATATTGTTCGCGTCAACCAGGCGGGCGCCGGTGGTATCCGGGGCTGTTTTCGGATCGTCAATTTTCGGGTTCATGGTGGTGTATCCCATGTTAATCGTGTCTTCCCAGCTTTTCAGTCGGGTATCTTTCCCGGTATCGAGTACAGGAGCGGCGCGGACCATCGAGCGCAGGTCGCCATAAACGGACACGGGGAA
Source organism: Providencia sp. PROV109 (assembly GCF_033681625.1). NCBI lineage: Bacteria > Pseudomonadati > Pseudomonadota > Gammaproteobacteria > Enterobacterales > Morganellaceae > Providencia > Providencia sp. PROV109. The sequence continues at coordinate 606,232 of NZ_CP096320.1, read as the reverse complement.
AATCTCGACGTTATAGCGTTTGCTCAGTTCCTGCAGCCGGGGTTCCAGCGCGCGGCAGTGCGGGCACATCGGATCGGAAAACACATACAGGGTGTGTTTATGCCCGGTTGAAAGCGAGATCGTAAAGCGTCCGCTGGTGACGGCATCTTTCAGTGACAGCAAGTCGTTATCAGCCAGTTTTTTAGGGGCTTCAGGTGCTGCCTGAACCTGCAGCTGCTCCGGCGCAGTGACAGGCTGCTGCAGACCCGGCGCGGGAGCATACGAGTTTGCCTGCAGTGGCTGTGCCGGCTGATGCATATTCATCAACGCGCCGTTGATGGAGACGATAAAGCCCAGCGCGGCGACTGGCCAGAAGATAAAGTTAGACAGCCGGCGCACGGCATTGAGTCCGCGCTGCTGTTTCAGCTTTTTACGGATATTGTTCAGCGCCTCGATGGCCTGATATTCGTTTTCAAAGCGGAACAGCTGCACCGCTTCACCAGAAAACGTATTGTGCGTCAGGATGTGGCCGCTGCCGGCATCATGGCCAAGTCCAAAATGACAGGCTGACAGGGGGAAGGAGTGCAGGGCTTGTTCCTGGTAGCTTCCGTCAGCGGAAAGATAAAGTGTGTTGCGATCGGTTTTTACGGTGAGTTTCATACTTCCTCGCTTAGAGTTCCAGGTGATCGGGACGGGTTGCCGGCTGAGGTTTAGCCGGCGTCGGTTCATCGTCTGTCAGTCGCAGACTGTTGTTCGGGGTGTCGTGCGGAGCTGCAGGCGGCGTAGCCGGCTCGTCTTCCGCTTCAGCGTCAGATTCAAATGCAAATGGCGGTATAACGTCTTCCTGCCAGTGAGCGACCGGAATGGCGGGATCGCGGCGGTCAATATGGCGGTAATGGAGCAGATCCAGCTCAAGGCCCAGCACGGCCGCCCGCACGGTTGGCGGGAATTTCGCCGCCTTTTCTTCATCGAGCGTCAGCCGGTAACTTTCGCACTGACTCCAGGCAATAACGCCACCTCCTTCAATGAAGAACTTCCCGCGGCCGGCGCTTGAAAGTGCATACCATAACGTGCGGTCCACGCCTTTCAGCCACCGGAAATTTGCGGATGGCAGCTGCAGGTCATCATCGAACAGCGCGTAGAGTAGCGAACGGGAGCTGCGGCGCCCCTTTGCAAATTCTCTGAACGCTTCGCACTGGCTGGCGACGGTCCAGAGCCCGGCGGCCAGCGAATAATCAGGGAAGCCGTCTTTAGTCCGCAGGCAGGAACGGTTGAGATCGTCGAGAATGGATTTAGCCGTTGGCCGGTCGCCCATAAACCGCAGATGTACAAACGAGGCTGCGAGTGCTTTTTCCCAGGGTGCCAGGGAAAGGGCCGCCCCTTCGGGAGCCAGGTTTACCTGTGACAGGAATACCTTATGTGCGGCTTTTTTACGGAGGCGGCGTTTAGCGGTATCAATCAGGTTATGTTCCTGGGCAAACTCAACGGGTGACTGCGCGCTGCGTGCTTCTTCCGGATCTTCATTCAGCAGCAGCTGATCGAGGTGGCCAAACCGGGCGAGGATATGGGCTATCCCCGGATAGTTTTTTACCATCACCCAGGGCAGGTTCCGGATGGTCAGTTTACGGGTCAGACGGTAGTAAGGATTGCGCGAGATAACCCAGACGAACAACCCGATGATTAAAATGAACAGGGGAAAGAGCACGCTGGCCGTGTCGTTCATCACGCTGATAAAGTCCCACAGCGAAACCTGGTGATTATACCGCGCCGCCGACAGCAGCATGTCCCGGCGCTCGGTCGCATTACCCGGTGTAATGGCGTCCGGCAGTACACCGTAGATCCAGTAAAGCAGGCGACAGGCTCCGTAAATCACATAATCACGAAAGCCAAACCACATCACTGTGATCATGATGAGAAGGGCCCCGATAATCATCAGGCCATCATCCCCTCCCCCTTTCCGTTGTGGCTGGTTTTGCATCAGAACCTCAGAGAATTTTGGTAAACCTTCCCGATATACCAGGCCTTACGCGCCGGCGTATTGGAGTGATAGCGGCCGACACCCTGCCAGAAATCCCCCCCTTCGAGAATGATGTTGTATTTGAGGATGTAGGCACTGGCCATTGCAGAGGCGCAAAAGTCGTGCTGCAGCTGCTCCGCTCTCACACCAAAATCAGCCGCCAGCTTATTCGCCCAGATGGTGTTTATCTGGAATGCGCCGTAATCGTAAGTACCGTTTTTGTTTTTATTTTTCATTCCCGGTTTCCCGCCTTCAGTCAGCCACAAGGCGAGGAATCCACGGAGAGGAATGTGATAAATCTGTGCTGCTTCAACCATGCAGGTTGGCAGCGGGATTGAGGGCGGGGCATCAACCATAACAATCTCCTAATGATTTCTATTTCGAGTAAAAAATATACCATCAAAAGGAGATTTTTTTAAATCATTTTGGTGCGCATAATTGAGAGGGTGTCAGAGGAATTTTATTTGCCTTCGACAGAGACAATGTTGCCCTCATTCGCATTTTCCCATGTCGGGATTTCGCCACTCAGCGTGCAGCGAAGCGTCTCTTTTCCGACGGTAAGCCGTGCGCCACTGCTGTAGTAATGACTTTCATACAGGCAGGCGGTTTTCTTTTGTTCCGGGGTCAGTGTAAGACTGGCATTCTGATCCTTTGCCAGCAGTTGTACAAGATGTTGGTTTGTCTGTACCTGTTCACCCAGAATGCTGCTGAGCAACGAATCGGTTTTCGGCGCGGATACACTCTGAGCAAAGGCACTGCAACTGATTACGGATGCGGTCAGAATGAGAGCAATCTTCGTGTTGGATTTCATTTCACTTTCTCCATTAAAAAAATCGGTAATCATTTTCTGGATCATTTAAATTAGGTCTGAAAACCGGCCTGAGTGTCAAGCCGATTCTGTTTAAAAATTAACAGGGGATAAAATGATTCAGTCACGTAATAAATATCTGCAATTTATGCTGGTTCTGCTGGCAGCCTGGGCCATAGCCTGGGGGGCCCTGTTTGTCATGGGGCAGACCGTTCTGCTCTATGGGCTGGGGAAAAATACGCTGTTCTTCATTCATGGTGCTGTTCTGGTGTACCTGCTGTGTGTGTTCCTGGTTTACCGCCGCTGGGTCGCACCGCTACCGGTTGTTGGCCAGCTGCGTAACGTTGGCGCACCGTGGCTGGTCGGTGCGATGGCCGTGGTGTATGTCGGAGAATTTCTGCTGGGTAAAGTGCTGGACCTGCCCGCTGAGCCGTTTATGACGAAACTTTTTGCCGATAAATCCATACCCGACGTGATCCTGACGTTGCTGGCCATCTTTATCCTTGCACCGCTGAATGAGGAAACGCTGTTCCGGGGGATCATGCTGAACGTCTTCCGTTCACGGTACCGCTGGACGATGTGGCTGGGGGCGCTGATAACGTCATTGCTGTTCGTCGCCGCGCACAGCCAGTATCAGAACCTGCTGACCCTGGCAGAACTGTTCCTGGTGGGGTTGATTACATCAGCTGCCCGGATCAGAAGCGGCGGCCTGCTGCTGCCGGTATTGCTGCATATGGAAGCAACCGCGCTGGGTTTACTGTTTGGCTGAAAGTTATATTTTTATTAAACATTGCGCGTTAAAGCCTGGTATGTTTTTTTAGTGGATGTTATATTTAAATATAACTTTTATGGAGGTGAACAATGCATACCACCCGACTGAAGAAGGTTGGCGGCTCAGTTATGCTGACCGTTCCACCGGCACTGCTGAATGCGCTGTCGCTGGGTACAGATAATGAAGTTGGCATGGTCATTGATAATGGCCGGCTGATTGTGGAGCCGCACAGACGCCCGCAGTATTCACTGGCTGAGCTACTAGCGCAGTGCGATCCGAATGCTGAAATCTCGGCTGAAGAACGTGAATGGCTGGATGCGCCGGTGGCTGGTCAGGAGGAAATCTGACATGGAAAGAGGGGAAATCTGGCTTGTCTCGCTTGACCCTACCGCAGGTCATGAGCAGCAGGGAACGCGGCCGGTGCTGATTGTCACGCCGGCTGCTTTTAACCGCGTGACCCGTCTGCCTGTTGTTGTGCCCGTGACCAGCGGAGGCAATTTTGCCCGCACTGCTGGCTTTGCGGTGTCGCTGGACGGCGCCGGCATACGTACCACCGGCGTTGTGCGTTGCGATCAACCCCGGACGATCGATATGAAAGCCCGCGGCGGCAAACGACTCGAACGGGTGCCAGAGGCTATCATGGATGACGTTCTTGGTCGTCTGGCCACGATTCTGACTTGACCCATTGTTTCGACAGAGAACCATCATGATGAAATCAGGAAATTTGATAAGGTATTTGTGGTTTTTTATCTGCGTTGTCACATGCCTGGTGATGGCGTATTTATGCAGCCTAGATTCTACGTCAGTACTTCAAAAAGCATAATCAAAGCCTTGATAAATATGCATTCCTTCGAAATTCAGCTTTCACCCATTGGGTGAAAGAAAAGTGCTCAAAAATATGTTAAATTATCAGCTTTTATGACTCGATATATGGTAAAATAATAGTAAGAAAAGTAGTAAAAAGGGGTTCTAATTATGATTAATAAAATTGATTTCAAAGCTAAGAATCTAACATCAAATGCAGGTCTTTTTCTGCTCCTTGAGAATGCAAAAAGCAATGGGATTTTTGATTTTATTGAAAATGACCTCGTATTTGATAATGACTCAACAAATAAAATCAAGATGAATCATATAAAGACCATGCTCTGCGGTCACTTCATTGGCATTGATAAGTTAGAACGTCTAAAGCTACTTCAAAATGATCCCCTCGTCAACGAGTTTGATATTTCCGTAAAAGAACCTGAAACAGTGTCACGGTTTCTAGGAAACTTCAACTTCAAGACAACCCAAATGTTTAGAGACATTAATTTTAAAGTCTTTAAAAAACTGCTCACTAAAAGTAAATTGACATCCATTACGATTGATATTGATAGTAGTGTAATTAACGTAGAAGGTCATCAAGAAGGTGCGTCAAAAGGATATAATCCTAAGAAACTGGGAAACCGATGCTACAATATCCAATTTGCATTTTGCGACGAATTAAAAGCATATGTTACCGGATTTGTAAGAAGTGGCAATACTTACACTGCAAACGGTGCTGCGGAAATGATCAAAGAAATTGTTGCTAACATCAAATCAGACGATTTAGAAATTTTATTTCGAATGGATAGTGGCTACTTTGATGAAAAAATTATCGAAACGATAGAATCTCTTGGATGCAAATATTTAATTAAAGCCAAAAGTTATTCTACACTCACCTCACAAGCAACGAATTCATCAATTGTATTCGTTAAAGGAGAAGAAGGTAGAGAAACTACAGAACTGTATACAAAATTAGTTAAATGGGAAAAAGACAGAAGATTTGTCGTATCTCGCGTACTGAAACCAGAAAAAGAAAGAGCACAATTATCACTTTTAGAAGGTTCCGAATACGACTACTTTTTCTTTGTAACAAATACTACCTTGCTTTCTGAAAAAGTAGTTATATACTATGAAAAGCGTGGTAATGCTGAAAACTATATCAAAGAAGCCAAATACGACATGGCGGTGGGTCATCTCTTGCTAAAGTCATTTTGGGCGAATGAAGCCGTGTTTCAAATGATGATGCTTTCATATAACCTATTTTTGTTGTTCAAGTTTGATTCCTTGGACTCTTCAGAATACAGACAGCAAATAAAGACCTTTCGTTTGAAGTATGTATTTCTTGCAGCAAAAATAATCAAAACCGCAAGATATGTAATCATGAAGTTGTCGGAAAACTATCCGTACAAGGGAGTGTATGAAAAATGTCTGGTATAATAAGAATATCATCAATAAAATTGAGTGTTGCTCTGTGGATAACTTGCAGAGTTTATTAAGTATCATTGCAGCAAAGATGAAATCAATGATTTATCAAAAATGATTGAAAGGTGGTTGTAAATAATGTTACAATGTGTGAGAAGCAGTCTAAATTCTTCGTGAAATAGTGATTTTTGAAGCTAATAAAAAACACACGTGGAATTTAGGTTTCATTCTGGCGACGTCCGTATTTGCCTTTCGGAAGCATAAAATCGGACGCGTTGTGGCTCGCTTCAGGTAAAATATTGACTATTCATGTTGTTGTTATTTCGTCTCTTCCAGAATAAGGAATCCCATGGTTAAAAAATCACTGCGCCAGTTCACGCTGATGGCGACGGCAACCGTCACGCTGTTGTTAGGAAGTGTGCCGCTGTATGCGCAAACGGCGGACGTACAGCAAAAACTTGCCGAATTAGAGCGGCAGTCGGGAGGCAGACTGGGTGTGGCATTGATTAACACAGCAGATAATTCGCAAATACTTTATCGTGCTGATGAGCGCTTTGCGATGTGCAGCACCAGTAAAGTGATGGCCGCGGCCGCGGTGCTGAAGAAAAGTGAAAGCGAACCGAATCTGTTAAATCAGCGAGTTGAGATCAAAAAATCTGACCTTGTTAACTATAATCCGATTGCGGAAAAGCACGTCAATGGGACGATGTCACTGGCTGAGCTTAGCGCGGCCGCGCTACAGTACAGCGATAACGTGGCGATGAATAAGCTGATTGCTCACGTTGGCGGCCCGGCTAGCGTCACCGCGTTCGCCCGACAGCTGGGAGACGAAACGTTCCGTCTCGACCGTACCGAGCCGACGTTAAACACCGCCATTCCGGGCGATCCGCGTGATACCACTTCACCTCGGGCAATGGCGCAAACTCTGCGGAATCTGACGCTGGGTAAAGCATTGGGCGACAGCCAACGGGCGCAGCTGGTGACATGGATGAAAGGCAATACCACCGGTGCAGCGAGCATTCAGGCTGGACTGCCTGCTTCCTGGGTTGTGGGGGATAAAACCGGCAGCGGTGACTATGGCACCACCAACGATATCGCGGTGATCTGGCCAAAAGATCGTGCGCCGCTGATTCTGGTCACTTACTTCACCCAGCCTCAACCTAAGGCAGAAAGCCGTCGCGATGTATTAGCGTCGGCGGCTAAAATCGTCACCGACGGTTTGTAATAGCGGAAACGGAATGGGGAAACTCATTCCGTTTTTGTTTATCGCCTTAGACGGCAAAAGTGCTGTCGCCCACCTGCGCTTGCGCATACCAGGCCATAAGCTCCGTGGTTCCTGGTTCTCCTTCCGCTGGAGCCCAGTGCGCATAGTCATCGGCAGCCACGGGTTGATAGCCACCGTGTTTTACTTCAAAAATTATGCCACCGGTATCCAGCGACAGCACGGCATGCCAGGTTCCTGCGGCCATCTCCAGCACCGTACAGGTTTCCCCCAATATCGCCCGATGGGTGACGGTACCCCGATCGTCAAAATTCAGCACCACGAAACGACCCCTTAATGGCAACAGTAGCTCGAAGGTGTGAGGGTGTCGGTGCGGGCGCACGTAGGTCCCAGGTGCAGCATGGTTAATCCATATGATGACAGAACTTTGTCCTCCGCCTTTACCAGCTTTCTGAGGCCAATCGGGGCCGGGTTTGGTACGGCGATTGTCCTTATCCTGATCACTAGCATTGCGCGAGAGCTGCGGTGTTTCTGCAATAAATAAAAGCGTGCCGGCCCGATATTTATGCCGGCATTGCCTGTTTCCTGAAGTCTGCAATATACTGTATATAAAAACAGTTATTGGAGGCTAGATTATGGCGCTGGATCTCGTTTATCCCCGGCCTTCAGTGGAAGGCGCCGCACTTCCTTTTTTTGCCGAACCCGTTGCGGCCGGCTTTCCCAGTCCGGCCGCAGGCTATGAGGCAAATGAACTTAACCTGCATGATTACTGCGTGCGGCGTCCGGCCGCAACGTACTTCTTGCGTGTGTCCGGAGATTCTATGCGTGATGCCCGCATTCATGATGGCGATGTGCTGGTCGTCGATCGGGCAGAAGAGCCCCGGCACGGCAGCATCGTGATTGCCAGCATCGATAATGAATTTACGGTCAAGCAGCTGCAGCTCCGCCCTTACCCCTGCCTGATGCCGCTGAATCCGGCTTTTCCGCCAATCAGGTTTGATCCGGAGGCGCTGCAGATATGGGGTGTGGTTACGTTCACTGTTATGAGTCACCGCCCGTGTACGCCTTAATCGACGTCAATTCGATGTACTGCAGCTGCGAAGAGGCGTTCCGCCCTGATTTGCGGGGGCGCCCTGTGGTCGTCCTCAGCAACAACGACGGGGCGCTTGTTGCGGTCAATCGCGCGGCGAAAGCGCTGGGAGTGCGCCGCGGGGAACCCTATTTCCGCTGCCGTCGCCTGCTGGAACAGCATAACGTCGCCGTATTCAGTTCCAACTACACCCTTTACGCCTCATTCTCCGCCAGATTTGCAACCGTAGTGGAAAGTCTGGCGCCGCGGACGTTTGTTTACTCAATTGATGAGCTCTTTGCGGATGCGTCTCACATGGAGGGCGTGATGTCGCCGCAGGCGTTTGGCCAGCTTTTGCGGGCTGAAGTGCTGCGCCAGACAACGCTCACCTGTGGAGTGGGCGTCGCGCCAACGAAGACGCTGGCCAAGCTGTGCAACCACGCCGCAAAGACGTGGCCTGCCACCGGGGGGGTTGTGGCGCTCAGTGATCCTGTGAGACTGAAAAGGCTGATGAGCCTGGTGTCGGCCGGCGATGTGTGGGGGGTTGGCCATCGTACCGAAAAAGGGCTGGCGACAATGGGGATCAAAACGGCGCTGGCGCTCGCAGAGATGGATATCCGACTTGCACGCCGGCTGTACGGTGTGACGCTGGAACGGACCATCCGTGAGCTGCGTGGCGAGGCCTGCTTTGCCCTGGAAGAAGGTACCGGCGCGAAACAGCAGCTTGTTGTATCCCGCTCGTTTGGATCGCGGGTCACGCAACTGGCGCAGATGCAGCAGGCGGTGACTAAATATGCCACACGGGCAGGGGAAAAGTTGCGCCAGGAAAACCGTCTGGCGAAGGTGGTAACGGTCTTTATCCGCAGCAGTGCTTATGACGCCGGCGGTGTGCCCTACAGTAACCAGGCTACGGAAGTGCTTTCCGTGCCAAGCCAGGATACCCGCGACATCATCGCCGCGGCGCAGCTGGGGCTGTCGCGTATCTGGCGTGAGGGTGTGCGGTATGCAAAAGCCGGCGTGATGCTCAGCGATCTGCAGGGACATGAAACCCAGCTGGATCTGTTTGCGCCGGCTGCAGTGCGGCCGGGCAGCGAAAAACTGATGGCCACCATCGACAAAATAAACAGGGAAGGAAGGTCAAGGGTCTTCTTCGCCGGGGAAGGTATTGATCCGGAATATGCCATGCGCCGTGAAATGTTGTCTCCGGCCTACACCACGCAGTGGAAGGATATTCCCGCGGCGTTTATGCGATAACAGCGATGTGCAGGCCAGTCTGTCAGCCCTGCAGCCGTTCCTGCTCCTGCAGCAATGCCAGATGGTATGCGGCAATGGCGTTCACCACCCCGGCCGTCATCCGTGCATCGGCGATTGCCGAGTGTGCCTCCCCTTCCCAGGCCAATGCTGCCTGACTGGCCGCGCTGGCCAGCGAAATGGTGCCATAGCGATTGGTGGCCCCAAAATACCCTGCTGCCAGCTCCATCGCGCAATATACTGTCAGTTCTCCCAGCCAGTCGGCCGGATCGCCATGTGCGGCGGCCGTCTGTTTCAGAATGGGGTTCTAGGGATTTTCCCCTCTAAAGTAACATAAATCGCCACAACCCTCGCAGTTAATGGCTTGTGGAGCTGGGTTACCTTTCATTTTAGACTTCATTTTCAACAATAGGCCTAGTTATTTCCTGTAAATCAGGTAGTTTGCGGTTACTAGCGAACTGATAAGTGCCGCTCAGATTAATGTTCTGCCATGCAACGGGTGATACTTGTCGAGTTATTGCTGCTTTTTCCTCGTCACCAACTTCTTCAAAGTGCAGTAATAGATGACTTAGGATCATCGAGTTAAAGTAGATAATAGCATTTGCCGTCAAACGGGCACACTCGTTCCAGACGACTATTTCTGATTCGTTTTTTCCACGGAACTGGTCACGATTGACCGATGCAATAGCTCGCCTGAGGAAATGCCAGGCTTCGCCTCGGTTCAGTGCTCGTTGAACATATTGGCGCAGACTTGCATCATCAATATAATCAAGTAAATATTGGGCTTTGATGAGCCTATTATATTCCGTTAATGCTTGTAATATAGGGTGTCTAGATGGATAACCAGATAATTTGCGTACTAGCAATGCCTGTGTTGTGCGTTTTTCTTGAAGGGATAACACAATACGCTGAATATCCTGCCAGCCTTCTTCAATCACATTCATTTTTATCGGCTTTTTCAGCGCCAGATGCGTGTTTCCGTCGTCGCTTTCAGTTACGTTAAATAGGTCATTGATCACACTGGTGAACTGAGCATACCTAGGCGCAAAACTATAACCGCATAAATCCAATAAGGCATAATTAACATGATTAACACCATGGGTGTCGGTTGAGAGGACATCTGGCTTAAGATCACTAGTATTAGATTGTAGTAAGTCGTAAATATAATGGGACTCATGCTCATTAGATCCTATGATACGGGCATTTAACGCACTATGATTGGCAACTAACGTCATGGCCGTAATACCTTTGTTGGTGCCGAAGTATTTCGAGGAGTAGCGAGTTTTAAAAGTCTCAAGGTGAGTTTCAAATTTTTGCCCATCGGTACTGGCGTGCAGGACGTCTTCTTGGATGTGATAGTGGCGGAAAATAGGGAGTGCCGCTACTGCGTTATTGATGATATCACTAGCCTCTTGCAAGGTTTCAGGCCTAATATAATTAGCTTGTATAGTGCTTAGATGCTCATAACTGCGATCAGATATTTGTGCCATCCCATATACGCCGCGATGTGTCGCATTCGCAATTAGAATAGCCAATAAATCATCCTGATTGGCGCCTACTTGTTTTTGTATTGGCAGCACGTGTGCGAAGCATTGCATAAAGTTGGTTTCTTGTTCAACATAACGCAACACATCAGCAATACTGACGGGGATCATTTGTTTAAAGAAAGGGTTGTTGACAAGTGATTGGGAGCCTTTAACTGGCAGTCGCCATCGTGTGCCACTTCGGCTCTTCATGATCACATTGCGGTTATCACCATTATCAATGTGACGAGCAACATCTTCTAGGGATGTTGTTAAGCGTATTTGTTTTACTTGCAGTAGCTTCTGAATCGGCTGCTTTAGCTTTTCCAATGTTGATGATGCCAATAGATCAGGCTGTATTGACGATGCAATTAAGTCGTCTTCTAGCGCACGATATTTAGTGACGTTTGATAAGTAAATTCGACCATTAAGCCGAGAAGCCAGTTGACGGTAAAGCAACCATTCGTATCGCTGTGGATGAACAACATCCTTGTTAATTAACCATGGACGATGTTTTTGTTGGATAAGTGTACTATCCATTGTTTGCAATGTATTACCTGCTAATAGTTCTGTTTTTGTGGTTTTGAGCTGGGTCACTAATGCTTCTGAGCCTTTACCTGCTTGGCATTCAAGACATAGAAACACGGGCCTTAATAACTGCTCAATTAACCCGTTTTGATCATCATAATATTGCCATTGATATTCTTCTACCGTGCGTTTTTGCTTTTTTAAGTACAGGCATAGCGTTTCTATATCTTGGTTATTCATTACACTTAATGCTTGTTGCCTAACCGTTGCAAATGGTTGATTATCGTCGATACTGTCATCAACAAACAGATGCAGTAATTCTGCGGCTTTGGTGACATTGTCTGCAGCTGACCTCCATGAGTCAAACACTGCCTGTTGGGCAAACGCATGCGCAGCTTCTTGTTGTTTACGGATATGATGAATAAACCCATCAGCCAATCGCTCTAGGCTTTGCCGTATGCGTTGAGTCAGAAAACACAGCAACCATAGGTGTTGCTGTGGACGCTTAAAGCGTTTTAGTTTACTGCCATAATAATCCACCATTTCACCGAAGTGTTGTTGGTTTTTAGACGATAAGGCTAAGCCCTTAACAGCATTATCAATCTGTCTTGTATAAGGCTGTAACTGATGATACACCGTCAGTTCTTTTTTTAGCTCTGTCACCATAACGCTTTTTGCACCGGCTCGAAGCTGGCTTAAGGAGAGCCCATCTTTGTCATCGATAATAGTATTTAGAAATCCGTGTAGTTCAGATGAAACATGAATACGAAGCTTATTATTTAACGCCTTCTTGACCTGTTGGATAACACGACTGATAAGCTTTTGTAAGACAGTATATTTAGGGATGGCAATTCTATGCGTTGCTAGATATTCAGCGGCTGCATCGAATAGATAACGAGGCTCAAGCCAAGCTTTGCCGACCATAACAAGATGTTCGTACAGCGGCGCAAAGTGCAGACTTTCGTCCCATTTCTGATAGTTTAATAACCTCAGTATTCTTTGATATATACGGTCACGCTGCATCTTATTAATGCTGAAAGGCCTGATCCCTTTGCCTCCTTGAACTTGCGTTGAAATAAACTGCATATCGTCAAAGATGAGGTTAAAGCTAGGTGAAAGAATCACAGGCTTAGACTTAAAATACCCTAATAACGCAATGAAATAGCATCGGTGGTTCCTTAGGCGAATACTTTTCAACTCTGTTAACTCGATCTCGTTTGGCGTAAAATACAATCGTTGTTGTTCAAGTGATAATAGCGGCGGAGAATATAGATCAAGCTGCTCAGCTTTGGTAAGAATTGATAGTTCGTTTTTTATAGCCATAGGAATTAAATTAAGTTTAAGGGGTTGTTAACCTCATAATTTGCCATACTTTGGAGAAGTAACCCACCTTTGTATGCCTTTAAATATGGTGAGTATGGCGATTTATGTTACTTTAGAGGGGAAAATCCCTAGAACCCCTGATTCGTTTTTTCCACGGAACTGGTCACGATTGACCGATGCAATAGCTCGCCTGAGGAAATGCCAGGCTTCGCCTCGGTTCAGTGCTCGTTGAACATATTGGCGCAGACTTGCATCATCAATATAATCAAGTAAATATTGGGCTTTGATGAGCCTATTATATTCCGTTAATGCTTGTAATATAGGGTGTCTAGATGGATAACCAGATAATTTGCGTACTAGCAATGCCTGTGTTGTGCGTTTTTCTTGAAGGGATAACACAATACGCTGAATATCCTGCCAGCCTTCTTCAATCACATTCATTTTTATCGGCTTTTTCAGCGCCAGATGCGTGTTTCCGTCGTCGCTTTCAGTTACGTTAAATAGGTCATTGATCACACTGGTGAACTGAGCATACCTAGGCGCAAAACTATAACCGCATAAATCCAATAAGGCATAATTAACATGATTAACACCATGGGTGTCGGTTGAGAGGACATCTGGCTTAAGATCACTAGTATTAGATTGTAGTAAGTCGTAAATATAATGGGACTCATGCTCATTAGATCCTATGATACGGGCATTTAACGCACTATGATTGGCAACTAACGTCATGGCCGTAATACCTTTGTTGGTGCCGAAGTATTTCGAGGAGTAGCGAGTTTTAAAAGTCTCAAGGTGAGTTTCAAATTTTTGCCCATCGGTACTGGCGTGCAGGACGTCTTCTTGGATGTGATAGTGGCGGAAAATAGGGAGTGCCGCTACTGCGTTATTGATGATATCACTAGCCTCTTGCAAGGTTTCAGGCCTAATATAATTAGCTTGTATAGTGCTTAGATGCTCATAACTGCGATCAGATATTTGTGCCATCCCATATACGCCGCGATGTGTCGCATTCGCAATTAGAATAGCCAATAAATCATCCTGATTGGCGCCTACTTGTTTTTGTATTGGCAGCACGTGTGCGAAGCATTGCATAAAGTTGGTTTCTTGTTCAACATAACGCAACACATCAGCAATACTGACGGGGATCATTTGTTTAAAGAAAGGGTTGTTGACAAGTGATTGGGAGCCTTTAACTGGCAGTCGCCATCGTGTGCCACTTCGGCTCTTCATGATCACATTGCGGTTATCACCATTATCAATGTGACGAGCAACATCTTCTAGGGATGTTGTTAAGCGTATTTGTTTTACTTGCAGTAGCTTCTGAATCGGCTGCTTTAGCTTTTCCAATGTTGATGATGCCAATAGATCAGGCTGTATTGACGATGCAATTAAGTCGTCTTCTAGCGCACGATATTTAGTGACGTTTGATAAGTAAATTCGACCATTAAGCCGAGAAGCCAGTTGACGGTAAAGCAACCATTCGTATCGCTGTGGATGAACAACATCCTTGTTAATTAACCATGGACGATGTTTTTGTTGGATAAGTGTACTATCCATTGTTTGCAATGTATTACCTGCTAATAGTTCTGTTTTTGTGGTTTTGAGCTGGGTCACTAATGCTTCTGAGCCTTTACCTGCTTGGCATTCAAGACATAGAAACACGGGCCTTAATAACTGCTCAATTAACCCGTTTTGATCATCATAATATTGCCATTGATATTCTTCTACCGTGCGTTTTTGCTTTTTTAAGTACAGGCATAGCGTTTCTATATCTTGGTTATTCATTACACTTAATGCTTGTTGCCTAACCGTTGCAAATGGTTGATTATCGTCGATACTGTCATCAACAAACAGATGCAGTAATTCTGCGGCTTTGGTGACATTGTCTGCAGCTGACCTCCATGAGTCAAACACTGCCTGTTGGGCAAACGCATGCGCAGCTTCTTGTTGTTTACGGATATGATGAATAAACCCATCAGCCAATCGCTCTAGGCTTTGCCGTATGCGTTGAGTCAGAAAACACAGCAACCATAGGTGTTGCTGTGGACGCTTAAAGCGTTTTAGTTTACTGCCATAATAATCCACCATTTCACCGAAGTGTTGTTGGTTTTTAGACGATAAGGCTAAGCCCTTAACAGCATTATCAATCTGTCTTGTATAAGGCTGTAACTGATGATACACCGTCAGTTCTTTTTTTAGCTCTGTCACCATAACGCTTTTTGCACCGGCTCGAAGCTGGCTTAAGGAGAGCCCATCTTTGTCATCGATAATAGTATTTAGAAATCCGTGTAGTTCAGATGAAACATGAATACGAAGCTTATTATTTAACGCCTTCTTGACCTGTTGGATAACACGACTGATAAGCTTTTGTAAGACAGTATATTTAGGGATGGCAATTCTATGCGTTGCTAGATATTCAGCGGCTGCATCGAATAGATAACGAGGCTCAAGCCAAGCTTTGCCGACCATAACAAGATGTTCGTACAGCGGCGCAAAGTGCAGACTTTCGTCCCATTTCTGATAGTTTAATAACCTCAGTATTCTTTGATATATACGGTCACGCTGCATCTTATTAATGCTGAAAGGCCTGATCCCTTTGCCTCCTTGAACTTGCGTTGAAATAAACTGCATATCGTCAAAGATGAGGTTAAAGCTAGGTGAAAGAATCACAGGCTTAGACTTAAAATACCCTAATAACGCAATGAAATAGCATCGGTGGTTCCTTAGGCGAATACTTTTCAACTCTGTTAACTCGATCTCGTTTGGCGTAAAATACAATCGTTGTTGTTCAAGTGATAATAGCGGCGGAGAATATAGATCAAGCTGCTCAGCTTTGGTAAGAATTGATAGTTCGTTTTTTATAGCCATAGGAATTAAATTAAGTTTAAGGGGTTGTTAACCTCATAATTTGCCATACTTTGGAGAAGTAACCCACCTTTGTATGCCTTTAAATATGGTGAGTATGGCGATTTATGTTACTTTAGAGGGGAAAATCCCTAGAACCCCAAGCTGCTCCCAGAGACGCAATGACGAAAGCCGTTGCGCCCGCAAGTAGAATTGGCCGTCGCCCGATTCTGTCTGAGAGCGGACCAAAAATCACCTGGCCCACGCCGAGCATCACCATATAGAGGCTCAACGTGAGTTGGATCATAGCGGGCGTCGTGTTCAGGATGCCGGGCATCGCTGGAACGACAGGGAGATAAATATCCATCGCCAGTGAAGCGAGGATGTCGAAAGGAGCCATCAGCAGCAGTGCTGCCGGCAGCGTATAGGCCCACGCGGGGCGTGTGGTGGTCATGACGAATCAACCCTCGATTAAGGAATACCGGGCGACGTCTGCTCGTCAGCAATCAGATGAGACTAGCCTTACAGAGCGCCGCAACAACAATACTGGTTGTTGCGGCTTACTTGTCTGCTGACTTGGAATTTCCCATCTGATTACTCCACGCTTACGAATATGAATTGCTACATTTTATCCGATTATCTTTTGCTTCGCAATGCGGCATGGGCGCACTCAGCGTTCCAGCCCCCTCTGCCGCCCTAACTGCCACGACACCGACCCGCCCTGCACGATGCCCATAACCTCGCGGCCGAGTTGGCGGTCGATGATCGGCCGCCACGGGACAAGGGTGAACTCATGGGATTTCTCGACCACGGCGAACTTGCCGCTCGATAGATGCACGGTTCCGGTAAACTTGCCGCTGACGCTCTCGCCGTCCGTGGCGGCGCGGAACGGCAGGCCCTTACTCAAAGCCATATCCGATCCGACGCCGGCTACCTCGCGCTCCCGCAGGATGGCGAGAAGGTTGCGCCGGTAGAAGACGCGGCTGTCCCGGCTGCGGGTGGCGTCGCCCTGTTCGATATGGTGCTCGCGGCGCTGGTCCATGGCTTCGCGGACTTGTTGCCCGAAGCCGGTTGGCGCAAGGTCGGCCGTCTCGCCGTGGATCAGCCGCCGGTCCAGCCAGGTCGCGCCGTCCGATCCGATCTGTTTGTTCAGATCGACCGGGGAAAGGACGCGAACGCTGGCCTGACTGTCTCGGCCGGCGTCATGGGCGGCGGCACGGCTGACCAGATCATCGGGGATGCGCCATTGGTCGGCGTCGATCCGCTCGACGATACCGGCCCGGCGTAGCGCCTCCAGCCGGCGCACATGGGCATCGACATAGCCCTCATAGTCGCCGCCTGGAACGCGGCACGTATAGGAAGAATAAACGCCCTTTTCACCCAAGTCCAACAGCTTTGGACCGCAGTTGACTCTTTCGACACCCCTGCGATGCAACCCAATCCGGCTGACGGGGAGCCAGCAACGCTGAAAATTTACCCTCCTCTTTCCCACTAGCGGCTCCTTTTCCGACAACCAGCACGGCGGATCCCTGCCGCGGCGCTGTGAACGCAGCATTTTGATTGGTATCGTTGGCCTTCAGGCTCGTCAGTCAAACAGACCCAGGAGCAGCTCAGCCGGTGGCGCCCGGCTTTCGGGTAACGCCCTGGTCCCGCTGGTTTCGGCTTTGTGCTTCAGGTGATCAAGGATCTGCTTGATCACTATAGGGTCTTCAATGCAGGCGATGACTTTCATGGCGCCGCCGCAGCCGCTGCAGGTCTCGATGTCGATATTGAAAACACGCTTGAGCCGTTGCGCCCATGTCATCGACGCTCGCCGTTGTGCTGGTGTTGCCGGTTCATCAGCCACCCTGACCTTGTTGCCCCTGCCCCGTTTTGCCGGCGTGACCAACGCCCGGTGCCGACTGTTGGGTGCGAACACCCCGTGGAAGCGGGTTAGGTTGACTCTGGGCTTCGGTACCAGGGCGGCCAGCCTTGCAATGAAATCCAATGGTTCGAAAATGACGTGCGTGGTGCCGTCCCGGTACGGCGTCTTGAGCTGGTAGCGCACGTTGCCGCCTCGTGTTAACGACAGCCGCTTCTCGGATACCGCCGGGCGGCTGATGTACCGGCACAGCCGTTCGAGCTTCTTGCGTTCATCGGCCCTGGCCGCCACGCCGGCGTGCAGGCTGGACCCGGCTACCTTGCCAATCCCGTCACCGAACGGATCACCACTGGTCGGCAGAGTTTGCAAAGTGAACACCTTTCGCCCCGCCTGTGAACCGACAGCGATACGGTAAGTGATCGAGTGCCCCAGCAGGGGTGTCATCGGGTCGTCATCCACCGCATCCGAGGCCAGATAGCTGTTTTCGACATCCCGTTCCAGCAGGCCTTGCCGTTCCAGATAGCGACCCACCCGGTGGGCGATGGTGTGCGTCAGCTGGGTGAGCTCTGGGCTGGTCGGCGCCTTGACCCAGCGGAAACGCGCTGAGCCGTGGGATTGCTCGACATACACACCGTCGAGAAACAGCATGTGGAAGTGAACATTCAGATTGAGCGCCGATCCAAAACGCTGGATCAGGGTGACCGCGCCCGTCTTGGCCACTTGGTGGGTATGGCCCGCTTTCTTGACCAGGTGCGTGGCAATGACGCGGTAAACGATGCCCAGCACCCACCCCATGATCTCGGGCCGGCTGGCAAACAGGAAACGCAGCTGAAACGGGAAGCTCAACACCCACTGACGCATGGGTTGTTCAGGCAGTACTTCATCAACCAGCAAGGCGGCACTTTCGGCCATCCGCCGCGCCCCACAGCTCGGGCAGAAACCGCGACGCTTACAGCTGAAAGCGACCAGGTGCTCGGCGTGGCAAGACTCGCAG
Source organism: Providencia sp. PROV109 (assembly GCF_033681625.1). Classification (NCBI taxonomy): domain Bacteria; kingdom Pseudomonadati; phylum Pseudomonadota; class Gammaproteobacteria; order Enterobacterales; family Morganellaceae; genus Providencia; species Providencia sp. PROV109. Next base: position 587,815 of record NZ_CP096320.1, on the reverse strand, counting down.
CGAACCCGTAGAAAGCCATGCTCCAGCCGCCCGCATTGGAGAAATTCTTCAAATTCCCGTTGCACATAGCCCGGCAATTCCTTTCCCTGCTCTGCCATAAGCGCAGCGAATGCCGGGTAATACTCGTCAACGATCTGATAGAGAAGGGTTTGCTCGGGTCGGTGGCTCTGGTAACGACCAGTATCCCGATCCCGGCTGGCCGTCCTGGCCGCCACATGAGGCATGTTCCGCGTCCTTGCAATACTGTGTTTACATACAGTCTATCGCTTAGCGGAAAGTTCTTTTACCCTCAGCCGAAATGCCTGCCGTTGCTAGACATTGCCAGCCAGTGCCCGTCACTCCCTGTCGTCTGGGCGTTCCTCTGGGCTAAACATCGACATGATCCGGCGCTTAATATCGCCGTCCTTGTTGACCAGCGTCTTGGTCACGAAGGCCGCGTATTCTTTGGCGTTGTCGTACCCTTTCCAGACCTCGTGGGGGTCAAGAGCGTAGGCGCAAACCCGCCCAGCGACTGGGATTCTGACCAAGGCGCGTTCTGTCTCAAGGTGGGGTTCTAGGGATTTTCCCCTCTAAAAAGACATAATCCTCTGTAGACCACACCAATAAATGGCTGCGGAGGTGGTTTACTTTCAGCTTGGAGCCTAATCATCCACTATCGGCCTTGTTATTTCGCCAATATTGGGCAATTTCCCAGTATTAGTGAAGTTATACGTTCCGCTTAAGTTGATATTTTGCCACGCAACGGGCGAAACAGCACGAGTGATACCCGCTTTCTCTTCATCTCCTCTCGCTTCAAAGTGTCCCAGAAGATGACTCAGTATCGCGGAGTTGAAGTAGATGATCGCGTTGGCAAGCAATCTTGCGCATTCATTCCAGATAGCGATTTCAGACTCGTTTTTGCCACGGAACTGATCACCATTCACCGACGCAATGGCTCGTCTAAGGAAGTGCCATGCTTCTCCCCGGTTCAGGGCACGTTGCACATACTGCCGCAAACTGGCATCGTCGATGTAGTCAAGTAAATATTGCGCTTTAACCAGTCGATTATACTCCGTCAGAGCCTGTAATATTGGGTGTCCAGAAGGGTAACCAGACAACTTTCTTACCAGCATTGCTTGTGTCGTCCGCTTTGTCTGAAGTGACAGAACAATACGCCTGATATCTTGCCATCCCGTTGTAATAACATTCGTTCTGATAGGCTTCTTTAGCGCCAGTATGGTGCTGCCTTGTTCACTTTCAGTCACATCAAACAGATCATTGATGACACTACTGAACTGCGCGTATCGCGGTGCAAAACTGTAACCGCATAGATCCAGTAAGGCGAAGTTAACATGATTGACACCGTGTGTATCTGTCGAGAGTACGTCAGGTTTGATTTCACTGCTGTTGGATTGTAACAGGTCATAAATATAGTGTGATTCGTGCTCGTTGGAACCGATGATCCGAGCATTGAGGGCGCTGTGGTTGGCCACCAGTGTCATGGCCGTGATCCCTTTGTTGGTGCCGAAATACTTAGAGGAGTACCGGGTTTTAAAGGTTTCCAGATGGGTTTCGAATTTCTGACCATCCGCACTGGCATGCAGCTGGTCCTCCTGAATATGGTAGTGGCGGAAGATGGGTAGCGCTGCAACCGCATTATTGATCACGTCGCTGGCGTCATGCAGCGTTTCAGGCCGGATATAGTTGGCCTGCACCGTACTCAGGTGTTCATAGCTTCGATCGGAGATCTGCGCCATGCCATACACACCACGGTGAGTGGCGTTGGCAATCAGAATGGCCAGTAAATCATCCTGATGAGTGAACCCTTGTTTTTGTATCGGAAGTACATGAGTCAGACATTTCATGAACCCGGTTTCGCGCTCTACATACCGCAGTACATCCGCGATACCGACCGGTTGCATTCGCTTAAAAAAGGGATTGTTGACCAGAGATGTAGCGCTTTTGGTCGGCAGACGCCAGCGGGTACCGGTACGATTTTTCATGATCACATTTCGATTGTCTCCCTCATCAATATGGAGAGCAACGTCTTTGAGTGCACTTTCCAGCCGGTGTTGTTTCTCCTGTAACAATAACTCTGCGGGCTGTTTTAGTCTGTCCAGTGTTGATGAGGCCAGCAAGGTATCCTGCGATGTCTGGGGGATCAGGTCGTCTTCCAGTGCGCGGTATTTGGTAACATTTGGCAAATAAATGCGTCCATTCAGTCGTGAGGTTAACTGCCGGTAGAGCAGCCATTCGTAACGTTGCGGGTTAACGTTATCCTGTTTAACCAACCATGGGAGGTGCTTTTTCGGGATGAGCGACGTATCCATCGTCTTCAGTGGTCCACCGAATGCGATTTCCGTCTGCATCTGTTGAAGTTGGGCGACGACGGCTTCTGAGCCTTTACCGGCCTCACATTCAAGGCACAAGAACACCTGCCTTAACAGTTGCTCCAGGAGATTGCATTGTTCATCGTAATGTTGCCACTGGTACTCTTCCACGGTCCGTTTCTGTTTTTTCAGGTAAAGGCAGAGGGTCTGGATATCCCTGTCATTCATGACCTTCAATGCCTGTTGTCTGACTACTGAGAAGGGTTGATTATCATCAATGTTCTCATCCACAAACAGATGCAGTAACTCTGCCGCTTTCGTGACATTGTCCGCGGCTGACTGCCAGGACAGGAACACTGCTTGTTGTGCAAAGGTGTTGGCAGCTTCTTGTTGCTTGCGGATATGGTAAATGAACCCATCAGTTAACCGTTCCAGTGCCAGTTGTATCCGCTCTGTCAGGTGACATAGCAACCATAGATGCTGCTGTGCGCGTTTGAATCGTTTGAGTTTACTACCGTAATAGTTGATGAGCTCACCGAAGTGTTGTCGATTTTTAAGAGACAGATTAAGCCCATCGATAACGCCATTGATTTGCGTGCGCCATGGCGCTAACTGATGATAAAGGGCAAGCTCTTTTTTAAGTTCAGGTACGGTCAGACTTTTTGCACCGCCTCTGAGCTGGTTCAGGCTTAGTCCGTCATCAATGGCTGTTATGCTGTCCAGAAAGACGTGAAGTTCAGGACTGGTGAGTTGATTAAGTTGGTGCGCCAGGTCTTTTCTGACCTGCTGCATCGCTCTGCTTATCAGTCTCTGGAGTACGGTGTACCTAGGGATAGCAATGCTGTGACTGGTTAGGAATTCAATAGCAGTATCAAAGAGGTAACGCGGCTCCAGCCAGGCATTGCCCACCTGAACAAGGTGGTCGAAAAGAGAATTGAAGTGCTGACTTTCGTCCCATTTGTGATAACCAGCAAGGTCTAATACTTTTGCGTAGAGTCGATCTTTTTGTTTTTGTGAGGGAGTGAATGGTCTGAGCCCCTTGCCGCCAAGCAGCTCTTTACTGATGAACATTAAATCCTTAGAAACCTGCGAGTAAGCGATATCTAGGATGACGGGCTTTGATTTGAAGTATCCCAAAATCGCGACAAAGTAACATCTATGAGCTCTGAGACGAATTGACCGAAAAACTGCCAATTCCGCATCGTTCAGAGAAAAGTACAGACGTTGTTCTTCGATTGAAAAAATGGGTGGGGAATAAAGATCTGCCTGTTCTGCTCTCGTGAGAATAGTAATTTCGTTTTTGATGGCCATATCAGGGCTGTTCCGTATTAAATGTACGATATTTACCTAATTTGCCACACTTATAAGTAGTAACCCACCTCCGCAGCCATTTATTGGTGTGGTCTACAGAGGATTAAGTCTTTTTAGAGGGGAAAATCCCTAGAACCCCATTGTGATACTTGGTAATCATTCCCCCCACGAAATTTATTGCCATTAACTGAAGTAATAGCACGTTTTAACTGATGGTATGCTTCACCTCTGTTCAAGGCTTGCTGGACGTAATGACGCAACGTTGAATTATCAACATACTCCAAAACATAAATAGATTTAATTAAACGGTCGTACTCATGCAATGCTGACAATCTTCGGCTCTTGCCGTTACTCAACTTTCTAATGATTGTGCTTTGAGTGGTGGTTTTACGACTCAATGAACAAACAATATGCTGAATATTGTCCCATTCTTCAGCAATTAGCTTATGATTAATATCTTTCTTTAATTGAATACGGCCTCCGTTCTCTTCAGTCACTTCAAATAGCTCAAAAAACACCTTTTTCATTTTCGCGTATCGAGGGGCGAATGTGTAACCAAAGAAATCTAATATAGCGAAGTTAACATTATTGGTACCATGCGTATCGGTCGATAAGGTATTAGGCTGTATATCTGAAGAGTTGTTATAGAGTAAGTCAAAAGCAAAGTGACCTTCATATTCGTTAGCGCCAATGACTTGCGTACTCACCGGAACATGACGTGGTCAACCAAAATTGACCAACCCAGTTAAGCTACTTTTTTCAATTTCTTCATGTCCGCCTCATATTGATTTGAAATTTCCATACTTTATCTAATTCATGTTTTTCTAAATTAGCTAAAATGCAACTCAGAAATGTCCAGAAGTGAGTTGTGTGGTGTCGAGTGGAGATTGTACGATTAAGCCCCTAAGTAATTAGTCCGTCAGTCTCCCTCGGTAATCAAATTAGTACATCTTAGCGATCAAATTGGTAAAAAATTAGACATGTAGATGAATGCCCACCTTAAAAAATAGACAGCGGGTTGGGCTGGGTGATTTTTCTGGTGTTAGACGCCAGCAACCCATGCGGCAGAATGGTTGCTCACTTACTCGTCTATTTTTAGCGGGAATTCTTAGCCAACTGTACGCGCTGTATGCAGATTTAAGCAGTCGAGTGATGCGCACTTTGGAGGAGATGGCACCACGAGTAGAGGTTTACTCTATTGACGAAGCGTTTTTGGATTTAACCGGTATTGAGTCTGCCATATCTCTTGTCGAGTTCGGACAACAAGTGCGAGAGCGCATAGGCCACTGGATTGGGATCACCGTCTGTGTAGGCATTGCACCGACTAAAACACTCGCCAAACTGGCTAACCATGCCGCCAAAAAATATCCAGCTACTCAGGGGGTTGTAGACCTGACCAATCCAGATCGGCAACGTCGATTGCTCGCATTAGTCCCGGTTGATGATGTTTGGGGCGTTGGTAGACGGCTTTCTAAGCGTTTAAATGCGTTGGGTATCACCACAGCCTTAGATCTCGCCAATGCCTCTCCTAGAGCCATCAGAGACCAGTTTTCAGAGGTTTTAGAAAGAACCGTCAGAGAGCTCAATGGTGAGTCGTGCATTGAACTTGAAGAGATCCCGCCAACTAAGAAGCAAATCGTCTGTAGCCGTTCATTTGGCGTAAAAGTGACGCACTTTGAATTTTTAAGTGAAGCCGTATGCGAATACGCAACCCGCGCCACTGAGAAACTTCGCAAAGAACAGCAGCAAGCCAAAGTGCTGACCGTGTTCATACGTACCAGCCCCTTTAAGGACAACGAGCCGCAGTACAGCAACTCTGCATCGGGTGAATTGCTAATCCCCAGTTGCGACACGCGGGATTTTATCGAGCTGGCCAATCACTTACTCAAGCGGATATGGAAGGATGGTTTTCGTTATGCCAAAGCGGGCGTCATGCTGTCTGACTTTTACGATCCTGGCATGTTTCAACCAGGACTATTCGATGACGTATCGACCCGCTCTAATAGCCAGCAGCTAATGTCTGTATTGGACACCATTAACCAAAGCGGTGCCGGAAAGGTTTTCTTTGCTGGACAAGGACTCAAGAAAGATTGGTCGATGAAGCGAGAGCATTTGTCTCCCGCTTATACAACACGCTGGGACCAGTTACCGCGAGTGAAGTAGCGCAGTTGACTCAATACGCATTCACTCTGCGACGCAGCATGTTGAGCTTATCAACCTGGCGTCGAATATCACTGAAGAATTCCTCTTTCTCCATGGCCAGCGCTAGCTCCCATTCTTTGGCCAAACCTTGGCAGTCAAAAATGCGTATCTCAGCTTCGTCTTTGAGATACGCAGCCCCTTGCTAAAGACCACGCGTTTGCCTCGTTGACCGTGAAAACTGTTGATATACCACTCTATGCCAAAGCCATACTTAAAGTCTCTGATACGGACACCAAGCAGACCCCAGTCTTTAAAGGGCTCATTCTCTCGAACCTTGTAATGGGTAACCCAAAAGTCATCAACTTCAGCTCGTGCCAGCGCTTTTAGCCTGTCCGTTTCTTGCTGAAGTAAATCTGATACATCTGCTTTCCATTGTTCATTGACGATTTCTACCAAACCAATTTCCCCATCCAATTAACCCCTAAAGCCAAAACCACTATCCGTTTGGCTTTTGGATCGAAACGCCAAACGTAAAACTGCCGTCACAATCACTGTTTGGCGTCTCGATATAAATCGACTCGCTCAATCCCATACCCGACAAGGGATACAGGCTGATTTCACTTAAAAACACCTAAAAAGACGTATCGCCATGAAGATACAAACCGTTTGGCAAGTTCAGGCCAGAATGCAAACGACGTTTGGCGTCTCAATTTTTTTGGCTAGGTCACCAGCCGCCAAACAGAGCCTATTCTCATACTTTTGCAAAAATGCAATAGGCAGATAGATGAAAGGATTTGTCACCTTTCTGCCCACCGCCAGTGCACCGAATCCTGATAATGACATTTGAGTAAACCGCCAGAGCACTTGGAAATGCCCAAGCGTGAACAGCGCGGTTGATTGAAAACCGTTAGAGCACTTTGAGTGCACAGGAGATAAGTATGTTTGTACTAGGCGTAGATATCGGTTACTCAAACCTGAAGCTGGCAATTGGCCAATCAGGTAGTGAACCGAAAACCATTATTCTACCTGCGGGTGCCGGTCCAGCGGATCGTATGCCGGAGCGTATCGGTGGAGGCGATGATGAAACTTGTTTGTATGTCTCTGTCGATAATGAGCGCTGGGCCGCTGGTGTTCCTGCTGGACGCCTTCAAGGCTGGGAACGAGAGCTTCACCCGGAATATCCCACCACAAAAACCTATAAGGCACTTTTTCATGCCGCCTTGTTAATGGCTGAAACAGAATCCATCGATTTGGTTGTCACTGGATTACCGGTTTCCCAGTTTCATGAACCACAACGTAAGTCTGACCTTGTGCAGCGTTTAAAAGGTGTCCATCAAGTGACGCCTAAGCGCAGCATCACCGTTCATGACGTCAAAGTACTACCACAGCCTGCCGGTGCCTATATGGATCTGGTTCAAACGGGTGGTGATCTGGGCTTGATTGAAGAAGGTCGTGTCGTCGTCATTGATCCCGGCTTCTTTTCTGTTGATTGGGTTGCCCTTGAGGCCGGAGAAATTCGCTACAGCTCATCAGGAACCAGTCTTCAGGCAATGTCCGTGCTACTGGAAACCATCGATAAGCTGATTTCGGAAGATCATGGTGCCAAAGTCGGAATGGATCGACTTGAAAAAGCCATGAGAACCGGCGACTTACAGGTCCTGCTATTTGGAGAAAAAGTCGATATTTCACCTTATCTGAATGCTGCCATGAAAAAGGTAGCGCCTGTTGCTCTTACAGCCATGCGTCAATCCATGCGTGACGAAAGCATTAATGCGGACTTGGTATTGATCGCCGGAGGTGGAGCCTTGGCTTATAAGGAAGCGGCCAAGGAGATTTTTTCACGAAGCAAGATCATCGTGCCTGAGCAGTCTGTTTTGGCGAACGTCCGAGGCTTCTGGTTTTATGGGGCATGATCATGAGAGTTGTCGTCAACATTCCCCCAGGGAGCCACCCAGAACTACTCAAAGAATTGGAAAAGACGCCACCACGGGAACGCGCTGAGCGTCTGCGGATGCTGGCAACCTTTGGGTTAATTCAAATGAGCCAACCCAATCTATCCACGACATCTGTACCGGTGGATGGCCTTGCACCAGATGGTGAAGTTACTTCTATGAGTACAGCGCCAGAACCCAAAGCAGAAACACGTAAACAATCATTAAAATCAAAACTAGGGCTGGGCTTATAACATGGCGTTATCAGTTAGCTGGCTCGATGCCAGGTTAAATAAAGAAGCAAAAGAAACCGTAGTAAAAGCCGACCGAGATGGGCTAAGTGCTCGGGTATCGCCCAAGGGCAAAATTGTTTTTCAGTTTCGTTATCGGTTCGATGGCAAGCAACAGCGGGTAGACATAGGTACTTACCCCCTTATGAAGCTGGCTGAAGCCAGGAATGAGCTGGATAGGTTAAGGGCAGTACTTGATCAAGGCCGAAACCCCAAGCTTTACCTACAGCAGGAACGGGCTAAGTATTCTGCTAATCAAAGCTTCGAATCGATTTTTCGAGACTGGATAGACTCTGCCGGTAAGCAAGGGCTAAAGGAGAAAACGTGGCACTACCAAAAACGCAGCAGTGAAATATATTTGCTGCCCCGACTTGGCAAGTATCCATTAACTGACATCACTGAATTGTCCTTGCGAAACTGTCTTCGTGAGGTTTCGGAATCGTCTCCGTCAAACACAGAGCGCCTAGTGTCTGTACTGCATAAGTTCTATGACTGGCTGATTGATGAACAAATTTTGGAAATTAACGCTGCCGCTGGGATCACAGCAAAAAAGGTTGGCGGTAAAAAAGGAAAACGAACTCGGGTGCTAAATGACAACGAGATCAGGATACTTTGGCGCTATTTGCATGAGTCAAAAATCACTGAGAAGAATCGCATCTACATAAAACTGCTTCTCTTATTGGGAGGGCGCAAGGGCGAACTCATTCAAGCTGAAAAGCATCACTTTGACTTGCAATCTGCAATGTGGACAGTGCCCATAGAGATCCGCAAACAAGGTGAGAAAATTGGAGCGCCGATCATGCGGCCATTGATTAAGCCAGCTATTGAGCTGATTGAACTGGCGATGCAGATGAGCAAATCAACTTACTTGTTTCCCGCGAACGGACAAGAAGAGCTTGCCACAAATGGCTTTGATACCACTATTCCTAACAATGTGAAAATCTGGGCTCGCAGATCGCTTGGTATTGAGATGGAACACTGGTCTATGCATGATCTTCGCAGAACGATGCGAACGCGAATGTCTGCCATCACGACGCAAGAAGTTGCCGAGTTGATGATTGGCCACAGCAAAAAAGGGCTGGATGCTATCTACAACCAATATCAGTACCTGGACGAAATGCGTCATGCTTACGACGTTTGGTATCAACAACTAGAAACCATCATCGAGCCGACAGGCTTTCCATTCAACTGGCGTTTCGGACAATAAGGGGTAGCTGAATTAAGGAAGAGACTGAGCTAGTACAAATGACCGAGTCAAGTAGTGCATTTGGCTCGGTTTAGATTAGTTGTTTTTCCAGTTACAAAAAAACAACTTATCGAATAATTATTATAAGTCTCACGACGCCTCAGAGAGAGGTATTTGCAATTCATCCACAAGGGTTTGCTTAGATTTATACTCTAGCTCGCTTCTCTTTATTTTTAGCTTTTGTAATAAAGCACTATGAGTCACCTCGAAATCATTAAAAATTGTAGACCAACTTTTAACGTATACTCGAATTCTTTCATCCGCCCCGGAAACAAGGCCCGCGCCGCCCTTACCAGCAAGGTCTTTCAACCGCCTTGTAATTTGAGTATCATTCTGGGAGATTTTAGTTCCAACAAGAACAACATCAAATCTCATTCTCTCATCATTAAAGGCAGGATGCTTATCAAGTACCTCAGCATAACGTTCAGCTTGAGCTAAATGTTTCTTATTCAATGCTACACTTGGTCTTTTTATTTCAATGATCGTACATTTAATAAATTCTTCTTGTGTAGAATGATCAATTGTGACCATTTTGCGTGCAAGAAACAAATCTACTTGGCCTTTTGCCCCCTCTATGGTAGCGCCTTCAATAAGATCACTGGTACTGATATCGTCCCCATCCAATATTTCAATATCTGAATTCCGAAGATTTCTAGCTGTATTAGAAAAGTCATCCTCTTCGGCACCTATAGTTGTGTACTGAGGGCCAAACAACCATGTATTAGCCTCAATAATACCTTGTAAGTCTGGTGTTTCTAGAACTTCTTTAGCGTGCTCTTTAAAAAGGTACTTCATTTTCTGTACGACTAGATCTCGCTTATGAATGTGTCCAATCGTGCTAATTATATAATCAAGTTTAGATTTACTTATTTGAGATGCAAATTCATCCATTTGCTCCTTATTTAAGTCTAAAACGCCTTCCAATATATCTATCAAACTATCATTTTCACTTGATGTAGATAGCCTATCAAGCAAACCGATTATAATTTTTGTTTGCTTAGCCTTTAGCCCATTAAAAGCTGCTGGATCAGCAACGCAGATACTAGTTACTAATTTCTTCGTATGTGCAATTCTAAAGGAACGATCTTCGTCAGACTCCCAATTGTAAACAGGAAAATATCCTTTTTCTTCGAAAGAATCGACAAGCTGAACAGCTCTTTCTCTAAGGAACCCCTGATAAATCTCGGCTGTTTTGTTGCGCAGTTCTTTTAGCAGCATAGCTAAAACTTTATTCCCATCACTCTTTTCACTAATGAAGAGATCAGCATTTGGAGATGAGGTATCTTGAAAATTATCGAACCACTCAGATTGTATATATCCACTTATGAAAAAATTGTTTTTGTAGTTAAAACCAGTCAGATTTCTATACTTCTGATGTTCTTTTGAATCTCTAAAATAATTGTATGACTTTTCACCAGATGGTTTTTTTATCCACTGAATGATACTTGAACTAAATATATTTCCATCAACATCTATAAGCTCTTGAAACAACCTATGTTGGGGAGGCGTCACTCGGACTCTATTAACTGATATTTTAAGGTTAGAAAAAACTATTAGCTTCCAACCAAATTCATTTGAAAGCTCCTCCATGATATTTTCAATATTAGGGATTTTTTGAGATTTTTCACTCGTAATGCCCGTAAGAAATACTGATGTCCCACTTCCATTTGAAAGAATACTACTATGCTGTTCTTTATCGTCGATCAACTCAACTTTGTACGTTTTAATACGAGACGAGTCTATGGTAATACGTGCATTCTCAGATTGTCTTCTCGTAAGCCAGGTTGCTGTTGCAGCATATTTATGAAATGAATACCGCCCTCTGCCTTGACTGCCTTTTTGGGTAACCTGTTTTTTGGATGAGTCATCCCAATTATCAAAATTTCGGTCTAGGTTATGAAAGTCAATTCCTTCACCATTATCATGGATCTCTATTGACTCCACCCCGCCGAGATCACAGGTGTTAATAATGACATCAATATCTGATGCACCAGCATCCAAACCGTTCCAGATATATTCACTCAACATCTTCCAAGCGGGAATTGAGCCGAAACGTTTTTTTATCGACGCATTTGTAATACCTGTTGTCCGTTCTTGAGGAGTCGTCACTTACCTATCCATCCAATCAATAAAAAATCCATGCTGCTATCTTAGCCTAAGTTGGTGTACATATTAACTATATTGTTGGCACAAGCCGGCGTTTCAAAGCGTTAGTCCAAGCTCCAACAGAAAAACTAAGCTACGCTATCTATTCCTAATTCTTCTCATACTCCTCCAAGTCTTCAATGTGCCACAGCTTGTTTCGTGTATTTCGGTTGATACGAGGTTGCGGCAAGCTGCCATCTTTTATTCTTCGCCAGAGCGTCGTATAGCTAATGTGGTAACGAGCCATAACTTCGTAAGACGTTAGAAAAGGGGTTACTTGGTGCGCTACTGCTGTCATCTGCATTCTCCTGAAAATCAATGTAAAGCTATCATCGCCTGATTCATCACTTGTTGATGGTCAGAAAGATGCATGATTTGTTCAGAAGATCAGGCCCATACAAATGAACTTTTAGGACAGCAAGAAAGCAACCGGTAACCAACTCAACCGGCAAACAATTAGAGATAATCGCGAACGTCTTACCATCATTTCTCGATTTTTGGCATAAAAAATATAGGCAAGTTTTGGCTAAAACCCAGTAGGAACAAGGCCTACAGCTAGGTTTGTGTCATGGAATTTGGCTAAAAACGGTAAATATGGCGATTTGTACTCAAGTTTGTACACATTTTCCGAGGTTACGCTTGAACATCATTGAAAAGCAAAGAAACGAGAAAAAGACAAAAAGCCTTTAAATTCAGTACGTAGAGATGTGATTGTGGTGTGCAATGAAAGGTGGTTTTAAGCGTTGAAAGGCTGGGCGGCATCAGGGTGCGATATGATAGCAAACGTTCTGCGTGTGCTAACTTCATGGAGAAAGTTCTGATCTGTCATTTAACCGTTCTTTTCGTTTATATACAGATTTGTATAAGCATTCGAAGAGGCTCAATGTGGCTCTTGGCGTCGCAAATCCGTCTTGTTAATCAAAATTGGCGGATATTTTCGCAGATCTTGGGGGTATTAACAATCAAAGCATCGAGGAACAGGCAAAACAGTCCCTCGATGGCTCACTAAATTGACTCAATAAACACCGTCTTTATGCATCAACTAAGCACTAACCAAACGGGCTATTTCATCCCCTAATGCCTGCGTACTGGCATCGCCGCCCATATCACGAGTCAAATGTTGGCGCTGTTTAATCGCTGTTTCTACTGCGGACATAATCGAATCATGCATTTCAGGACATCCCAAATGCTGCATCATCATGGCGGCTGCCCAAATTGTACCAATCGGGTTGGCAATATTTTGCCCTGCGATATCAGGTGCTGACCCATGAACCGGCTCAAACATCGATGGGAATTGTTTTTCTGGGTTAATATTGGCTGAGGGTGCAATCGCAATAGTTCCTGTACAAGCAGGCCCTAAATCTGACAAAATATCGCCAAATAGATTTGACCCTACAATCACATCGTAGAACTCTGGCATTCTCACTAAGTTTGCAGCAAAGATATCAATATGAAATTGGTCAACTTTGATATCTGGGTATTGCTTCGCCATTTCGGCTACACGGCTATCCCAATAAGGCATTGAATGAAATAGCCCATTGGATTTCGTCGCTGAACTTAAATGTTTTTTCTCACGTGACTGCGCCAAATCAAAAGCATATTTTAAGATACGGTCGGTACCTTTACGGGTAAAAACGCTTTGTTGCAGTACCATTTCTTCATCCGTACCTTCGTACTGAATACCGCCAATCGCAGAGTATTCCCCCTCAACGTTTTCACGCACGACATAAAAATCAATATCTCCCGGTTTTTTGTCTGCTAGTGGGCATTTAATGCCATCAAATAAACGAACAGGACGCAAATTAACATATTGGTTGAAAGCACGACGGATAGGTAATAACAGCCCCCATAACGAAATATGATCAGGAACACCAGGGAACCCTACCGCACCGAGAAAAATCGCATCAAATTTCTTTAATTGTTCTAAACCATCTTCAGGCATCATACGCCCTGTACGGTGATAGGTTTCACACGACCAATCAAAATGGGTAAAGTTAAGTTTTACATTGTATTTATTGGCTGCCGCTGCTAATACTTTTAATCCTTCAGGGATCACTTCGGTACCAATACCATCACCAGGAATAACCGCTATGTTAAATTGTGACATTGTGAAAACCTCTGATAAATGAATTATGTCTGTTTGTTCTCCAGTTTAGGGGTTGCTGTGATAAAGTATAGATATGAAGTGTAATCCTTAGGTTTACAAACTATGAACAAGCTTCCTTCGTTAGAGGATATCCGCGTTTTTGTCACGGTTGCCCGTTTGATGAGTTTCTCTCAAGCCGCATCACAGCTGTTGGTATCCCCAGCTTATGTTTCTAAACGCATTAAGTTGCTAGAAGAAAATTTAGGACAAACTTTATTTTTTAGAACGGCTCGCTCAATTAAGCTGACTCACGAAGGGCAAATTATTTTACGTAGCAGTGAAGTGATGCTAGCTGAACTGGAACAGATGCAACAACAACTCAACGCCTGTCGCGAAGAGATCCGCGGCAATCTACGTATCAGTTGTAGCACAGGGTTTGGCAGTACTTATATTAACCCGTTTATACTCACACTCCGGGGGAGTTATCCTTTATTAGGTATTGATCTCACTTTGACCGATAAGTCTGTCGATATTATTAGTGAAAACATTGACGTTGATATCTGTATTGGCGGTACGATAGCTGAGCAATTTATTGCTAGGCGAATTGCTCGGAACCAGCGTATTCTGTGCGCTTCTCCAACCTACTTAGCAACACACGGCTACCCAAAATACCCACAAGAACTGGAACAAAAGCACTTTTGTATTGCGATTAAAGAACGTAATCAAGCCCCCGCGGTATGGAAGCTTGAACACCAGCAAGAAAGTATGACGGTCACTCCCAATAGCAAATTAATCGTCAATAATGGTGAAGTCGCCAAGCAATGGTGCTTAAGTGGTGAAGGGATCCTATTGCGCTCCCAATGGAGTGTGCGGCCTGAGTTACAGTCAGGCCAATTAGTACGAGTGTTACCGCAATGGCATCAAACTGCAGATGTTTATGCTGTATATTCGAGAAGTCTCCGAACGAGTGCTAATCTTAGAGTCTTTATCGAAAATCTAGAGCAATACCTTGCTACTCACTTATCACATGGTTTTTAGTTAACTCCATAAGTTATAAGGTAAACATGAATTGATGACAGAAACAGAGACATTCAAAGAACGTTTGTTGAAATTGCTAAAACAGAAAAAAATGAGTCAATTAAAAGCCGCTGAAGCCCTTGGTGTTTCCCGAACGGCGGTTAACAAATGGACGAAAGGCGGCATGATTGATGAAGATAATCTTGAAAAGCTCGCCACGTTATTGGATGTCGACAAGATATGGTTGAAATACGGTGAGTATACCAATAACCAAATCACTGTTAGCAATTCAGGCGTCATGCGCAACATCAACGAAGTCCATCTTCAAGAATCCGCAGATATCGTGACCTGGGAGTGGGACTTATTAACTGGGGAATTGAACTACTCGGACAACGTTGAAGCCGTTTATGGTATCAAAATCACCAGTAATGAAGATTTCTGGGCTTTAATGAGCCATGACTCCAAAGAAAAATTGGTTAATGGATATTCCAAAATTATTCGTGAAGGCGGTGCCCATGAAATGGATTTTAAAATTAACTGGGAAGGCGATTACCGTTGGATCACATCCCGAGCAACAGGAGTCAGAGGCCCTAATGGCAAAGTGACAAAGCTGGTTGGGATCAGTTTAGACAACACCGAACGTAAAAATACCGAACTACGCCTACGTAAAATCAAATGCTATTTTGATGTATTATTATCTCATTTCAATCACTTAGTCGTATTTACAGATAAAGCAGGCGAAATATTAGCCAGCAACTTACACAATCAATCGACTGAAATAGATTACCTTGAGCTACAACGTTTATTATATCAATTAGTGATCAACCATAAGTCATGGTTAGATGAAGTATTTCGTACAGGGCGTGGTCAAATCGTATTTCAAGACAAACAAATTACGGCTTATCAACACTTTAATGATGAAAAACAGCCTTTTTTAATGTTTGAATTAAAAGATATTTAAAACAGGTATTTTGCCCCACTTATGGCCTAAGCGGGGCAACTTTGATTATAAATCAAGGACTAATCGTTTAGATTTAGCTCGAGAAACGCACAACATCATCGTTTTCTGCTCAGCTTTTTCATCATCATCGAGGTAGTGGTCACGATGATCAGCTTCTCCCTCAAGTATTGCAGTTTCGCAAGTTCCACAAACCCCATTACGGCATAAACATTCCACGTTAATGCGCTTATCTGCTTCGATTACCTGCAAAATAGACTCATCTTTACCGACTTCTAAACTAAAGCCTGAGCGTTGGAAATAGACTTCAAATGAGTCCCCTTCGCTGGCAACTTCGCCAAAATTTTCAAAATGAACCTGTGATTCACCCAAGTGCTGATGACCCTTTTCAATCACCTCATTAATTAATGATTGAGGGCCACATACATACAGATGGCTATTACTTCCTTGTGCTTTAACTAACTGTTCGACAGACATTCGCTGCCCTTGGCTACCGTCATAAAGAAATAAACGCGAGCCAATACGCTGTTGTAAATGTTCAAGAAATGCCGCCGTTGTACTATCACGAAAACAGTAATGAAGTTCAAAATCCATTCCATTTTCTTCTAATTCATAGAGATAAGAGAGAAAAGGCGTGATCCCAATCCCACCGGCGATCAAAATATGCTTACATTGGTTATCCGGTGCTAACGAGAAAAAATTCTGTGCTGGGGACAGATACAAGCTATCCCCTGGCGATAGCTGCTCATGCATAAATGCAGAACCACCTTTCGAGTTTTCATCACGCAAGACAGAAATACAATAGCTGCCACACTGCTGCGGGTCGCTGATTAACGAATATGCACGTTGCAAACCAGCCTGCTCGCCCATATGAACGGTGACATGACTGCCTGCACTAAAAGGCATTAGCGTGCCCTCTTGTGCAGTAAATTCGAACATTTTGATATTTGGGCTAATTTGCTCAATTCGACTGACATTGACTGCAATTTTTTGTTGGTTCATCACAGTGCCTCTCTTATTATTCAATATCTAAACACAGATACTTAGTACTTAAATAATCCTCAATACCATATCGAGAGCCTTCTTTTCCTAGACCTGATTGCTTCACACCTCCAAAGGGAGCAACTTCATTAGAAATCAAGCCTGTATTAATACCGACCATGCCACTTTGTAGCTTTTCAGCAACACGATAAACACGGCTAACATCACGAGAAAAGAAATAAGCCGCTAAGCCATAAATCGTATTATTGGCGCGAGTAATCACTTCATTTTCATCACTAAAACGAATCAATGTTGCAATGGGACCAAATATTTCTTCATGAACAATCTTCATTGAATCATCAACATCAACAAGGACTTTGGGATTAAAGAAATTGCCATACTCAGTGACTTCATTCCCTAAGGTTAATTGACGAGCGCCTTTCGCTAATGCATCTTGCAATAACTCATTCATCCCATCGATAGCACGTGTTGTGATCATCGGCCCAATGTCGGTACTGGCTTCAAGACCATTACCGACTTGCAATTTGGCGACTTCTGTAACGAACTTGGTCTGAAATTCATCGAAAATCGCATCTTGAACATAAAAACGGTTCACACAAACACAAGTTTGCCCACCATTACGAAATTTCGCTTGAACCGCACTCTTTACCGCTTTATCAATGTCTGCATCATCAAAGACAATAAAAGGCGCGTTCCCCCCCAGTTCGAGTGAGGTTTTCTTAATCGTTGATGCGCACTGCTCAGACAATATTCGCCCAACTTGTGTTGAACCGGTAAACGAAAATTTACTGATAAGCTCATGTTTAGTTAGGCGTTCCCCTAGAACGCGAGAGTCCCCAGTAATGACGTTAAATATCCCAGCGGGGATACCCGCCTCATCAGCCAGCTGCGCTAAGGCGAGTGCAGTAAAAGGCGTTTCTGTCGCGGGTTTGATAACAATACTGCAACCCGCAGCCAGTGCTGGAGCCGCTTTACGAGTGATCATCGCTGCGGGAAAATTCCATGGCGTAATCGCACTGCAAACACCGATCGGCTGCTTGATTGTCGAAAGACGGTTACTTCCCACCGTTTGAGGGATAGTCTCCCCATAAACACGTTTTCCCTCTTCCGCAAACCATTCAATAAATGACGCGGCATAACGAATTTCACCTTTTGCCTCATGCAGTGGCTTACCTTGTTCGAGAGTCATTAAACGCCCGAGATCGTCAACATGGGCTTCAATCAGCTCAAACCAGCGACGTAAAATGATAGAACGCGCTTTCGCTGTCAGCTTACTCCAGCCTTCCATCGCAGAATACGCAGATTCAATCGCCTCATTTACTTGTGTGGCCGACAGGCTGGGGATCGTTCCCAGCACAGATTGGTCAAAAGGATTAGTCACAGGGATTTTTTTATCTGAATCAACCCATTGCCCATTGATGTAACATAACTGACGAAATAGTGCAGGGTGAGTTAAATGATGCATTTGTGACTTCTCCTTTTATTTTTATAATAAATAACGTGATTACTCAGTGTGCGCACCAGCGACGATTTTATGGAAATGGGCAACGCCGTGCTCGCTGATCCCGCTACGTTGCCTATCTGCCATAATGCGGCCTTGGCCACGATAACCCCGTGAGCGTAATCCTTTTTGTACACTTTCTACCAAGCGCAGATCTTCTGGGCGGAATACGGTGCGATACCATTCCACTAAGTTTTTCTGATATTCAGTCAGTTCTTCATTGAGGAAATAAATATCATAGTGCTGCAAGGTTTCCCCTGCGTTCACTGGAAACTCATAAATTACCGTCATGAAATCCCCGCCTGGAGGCATATTGAACATGGTGCTTGGCCAAATCCAAAAACCGAAGAAACGTGGGTCTAAAACAGATTCATCAAACTGATAGGAGGATTCAGAGGGTTTTGCCTTGCCAATTTGAACAGTCCAATTATCCAATAATTGGTGTTCGTATACGTTGACATCCACGGAACTGGCGAAACTCACATGATTGGTTGGGCAGTGATAACATTCAATATAGTTATCAACGATAGTTTTCCAATTAGCAGGAGTATGGCTAACAAAACGCGCTGCCAATTTTAAATCGCTAATGACTCCACAAGCTTCTTGCATTTTTTCGGCTAAGCCAGGAAGTTGCTCTTCAATAGGCTGAGGATCACCTACAGTCATATTTACATAGATAAACCCTGCATGTTCAATAACATGGAAGCTACTTAATGACATTGCATCGGCTTCAAAATTATTCACATTTTCACAATTAGTCGCATGTGCTAATTGGCCATCTAGCTTGAATGCCCACGCGTGGTAAGGGCAAGTAATCACATTTTTGACTTTGCCACTTTCGCCGCTGATCAACTGGTGTCCACGGTGTGGACATACATTATAAAAACCACGTAATACATCATCACGACCACGAACAATCACAAGGCTTTCGCCAATGAGCTCACGAGTGATATAGGAATTTTTTTCTTTTACTTCACTAACATGAGCGACACAAACCCATGAATTAGCAAATATTTTTTCTTTTTCATACTCAAAAACATCATTAGACGTGTAATAACGCGCAGGGATTGTCCATGCGTTATCAATATCAAGGTGATCATTAATCGAAATGACTTTAGCTGCATTGCTCATAATTGCCCTCACTTATGTAAACTTATAGTTAACATCTTTTTTGGGAATGTTAATGCAGATCGCATTAATGATCAAATGAAATATTGATAATTTTTTAACCAAAAACGATTAAGTTAATAATAACAATCAGTTAAATCAATCACCCTTAACTCACCTGTTAATAATTGGTTAATTTCTTGTTGACTGCACAATCTTTGCATGGCTATTCTTTGTAAACCAAAAGTAGCATCTAATAAAAAAGTATCCTTAAAACACAACGAGTATTCCCTGCAAGCCAACTCTCATAAAAGAAAAATAAGTGAGCAACTGGAGAAGAGGTATGATGAATAACAAAAAATCCGTATTTTACGTGTCGCTAGCTTTTAGCCTAGCGTTAATCAGTTTTGGTGCATTTATTCCTGATAAGCTGGAAGCTTTTTCAAATTCCGCCTTAAGTTTTATCTATAACAATCTAGGTTGGTTTATTCTAGGTTCCGTTTTTATCTTTTTCAGCTTCTGTATGTTTCTTGGTTTTTCCAAATTTGGTCACATACGCCTTGGCGATGATAATGACAAACCGGAATACCGTACAGTCACTTGGATTGCGATGTTATTCAGTGCCTCAATTGGTATAAGTTTGATGTTCTGGGGGGTAGCAGAGCCTGTTTCCTATTATATCAGCCCGCCGATTGGCCAAGGTTCAACAGAACAGTCTGCTAAAGCAGCCATGCAATATGTCTATCTGCATTGGGGTGTTTCTGCATGGGCCTGTTATGCGCTTGTCGGTGTAGCTTTAGGCTATTTCCAATTTAGAAAAAAACTACCATCTTCACTCAGCTCTGTTTTCTATCCATTGATTGGGGATCGGATCTACGGCTCTGTCGGGAAATGGATCAATATATTGGTGATGTTATCCGTCGTCATTGGTATCGCCACATCATTAGGCTTTGGTACACTACAAGTTAACAGTGGTATGAATTACTTATGGGGATTGCCCATTAGTATTTATGTACAAATTGGTTTGATTGCTATTATTACTGTTGTTTATATTGCTTCGACGATTTCCGGATTACAAGGGGCAATAAAACATCTATCAAACTTAAATATCATACTTGCTCTCGGATTAATGGCATTTATCTTTCTATCTGGTCCAACCCAAACTATCTTAAAAGTTTTATTCCAAGGTATTGGAGACTACGTCCAAAATTTTGTCAGTATGTCATTTCGTACTGAACCCTATAATGACGGTACTTGGATTGCTAACTGGACACTGTTTTACTTTGGTTGGTGGATAGCATGGGCACCGTTAGTGGGCAGCTTTGTGGCGCGTATATCGAAAGGAAGAACAATTAAAGAATTTATGATTGGCGCAGTATTTATTCCTGTATTAAGTGCTTTTGCATGGTTTGCAGTTATGGGCGGTTCTGCCATCCATTTAATTCAAAACTTAGGGCAAACCGCACTAGCAGATGCTGTAAAAACCGATGTCACATCTGCACTGTTTAAGTTCTTAGATTATTTCCCTGCATCGACATTTATTAGTGTCTTAGCTATTGCCTTGGTACTGATTTTCTTTATCACATCAGCTAACTCGGCGGTATTTGTACTGGGAATGGTCAGTGAAAATGGGAACCCAAATCCGTCTCATGTCACTAAAACCATTTGGGGTGTCATTATTGCAGCAATCGCGATCGTACTAATTATGACCGGCGGATTATCTGGTTTGCAATCTGCACTGGTCGCCATGGCTGTACCGTTATCCATCATGATGCTAATTATGTGTTATTCCACATATAAAGGCCTCAATGAAGAAGTTAACGCACAAGCTGCGGCAAAAAAAGAGTTAAAAGATAATATCCAACTAATTAATAAACCTATTCTTCCTGAAATTGAAAAATAGTCGTCCATAAAAGCACAAAACCCCAATATGTTATGACACATATTGGGGTTTTAATTATATTAATAATAAATTATTCGTTACTTAAATTTATTCATCAGAAAATAGAGTCAAAGCAAGTACTAAAGCATCTTCTCGGCCTTTTTTGGCGGGGTAATAATCTTTACGCACCGTCACTTGGTGAAAACCTAGCTTATCGTATAGATGCAAAGCAGATGCATTTGATTCCCTCACTTCTAACCATAACGTGAGAATACCTTTCTTTACGAGTTCTTCAATGAGCTGTTCTAGCAACAAACGGCCATAGCCTTTCCCTTGGTAATCAGGGTGTATGGCAATATTAAACAGCGTCGCTTCATCAAGAACACACTGTGTTATTGCATAACCAACAATTTGATTATTAACAGATATTTTTATGTTATGGTACTTTTCCCCTTGGTTCCCATAAAAAACTCGCTCAGTCCATGGAAAATCATGGCTCAACTTCTCAATTAAGTACGCAGTTGCGAGATCAGATTGCTTTAGTGTTGAAATTTTCATCATATTGATAAATTTGTTTCCATAGTGCCCGTTTAGCGCTACAGCTTGTACTTAGCTCAGACAAAACGGGTGAAGTAAACATGATTTTTGAACCTTCAGGCTGGATTTCATCACCTAATACCCAACATGGTGTTATTATTGGTGTTGGGATTAAACCTAGTTGCTCTGAATTTACACAAACCACATCGTCCTGTGCAATATTCATGGAAAGAAAAATATCTTTTAGCAATTGGCTATTTAAATCAAGGTTCTCATCAGTAATAATAATAAGCTTAGTCGACGCTGGGATCCTTACACCACGCTCACCACGTAACACGGCAGGATTTCTCACCATCCATTGAGTGATCCCCAGTTGTTCTAAAAGCCTGTCACGTCGTGTCATTTGATTTTCCAGTCGCAATTTTACAACCACATCTTATCAAAGGGGATCAATAGCGCCAACAGAGCAATGCTATTTCTCTTATCTTTGGTAAGATGTCATCGGTTTTTTTATTATTTTAGGAGATTGACAGAATATGTCATTACTGACACCTGCCAGCGAAGTTATTCAACGCCATCTCGAACATTTTACAGATCGTCATGTCATTTTGGCCGGTGACATTCAGGATGAGCTCGCTGCAACCTTAGAAGCGGCTAGTGTTCGTGTCATCACCAACCAGTATCATCACTGGCAGCGTTTACAGCCGTTAATGGGAGATATGGCGTTATTCTCTGCCACTACGCCTGCGGAATTTATCCAGCCTTGCGATACTCTCATTTATTTTTGGCAAAAAAACAAGCAAGAAGCCTGTTTCCAACTCGATGACCTTTGTACTCATCTTGCTGCGGGTAGCCAAATTTTTATCGTCGGTGAGAATCGCAGTGGTGTTAAAAGCGCCGAATCCATTATGGAGGGGATCGCTAACTTACAAAAAATTGACTCCGCACGTCGCTGTGGCTTGTACTATGGTGAATTAGAGCAACCAACCACCTTTGATATTGCTCGCTGGTGGCGTCATTATGAACTTGATAATGTTAGAATTAACGCATTACCAGGGGTGTTTAGCCATAATGAGCTTGATATCGGTAGTGACCTACTGTTATCAACATTAACCGATCCAATGAGTGGTGATCTGCTTGATCTTGCTTGCGGTAACGGGGTGATTGCCGCGGTGATCGGCTCACAAAACCCAGAGATCAAACTTACCTTAAGTGATGTCAGTGCGTCTGCACTAGATTCCGCAGCATCCACTCTTGAGGCCAATAAACTGACTGGTAAAGTCATCGCTAGTGATGCCTACTCAGATATTAACGATAAATTTGATTGGATTATTTCTAACCCGCCATTCCATGATGGCCTAAACACCAGTTATCGTGCGGTTGAAAATATGATTTACCAAGCCCCTAAATACCTGAAAAAAGGGGGCCGCTTGCGGATCGTTGCGAATGCTTTCTTACCATACCCTGATTTACTCGATAAAGCTTTTGGTAGTCACGAAGTACTTGCAAAAACGGGAAAATTTAAAGTTTACCAAGCAGTTAAGCGTTAATTTATACACGAGTAATTTAGGCTAAAGCACAATTTATCATGCTTCTCATTGGCTGGTGATCCTTCACCGGCCATTTTTTCATCAATCAAAAAATACTTCATAAAAAAATTATTGACGTTCGTCGAAATTAGCCTAAAATCCGCACCACCTCATTAGCAGGTAAAAAGTATCGTTGTATCAAAATTGAGTTAGGCATGCGAGGGTGGCGGAATTGGTAGACGCGCTAGCTTCAGGTGTTAGTGTCCTTCGGACGTGGGGGTTCAAGTCCCCCCTTTCGCACCACTAACTTTGGATAAATCACATTAATGTAGTATTGATGTGACAGTATTATTGATGTGACAGTATTGCGAGGGTGGCGGAATTGGTAGACGCGCTAGCTTCAGGTGTTAGTGTCCTTCGGACGTGGGGGTTCAAGTCCCCCCTTTCGCACCACTGGTCAGTCATTTTTTTATAACATCTTGCCCTTTTGACCTTCTCTGTAATGCTAACACTGCCTTATCTGACTATTTACTATAAGACAATAGTAAATCATTTGAATAAACCGTTATATTGAATACCATTCAATTATCAATATCTTTCGATACCACTTTCTTCTGTTCTATTTAATTATTAATTAGATTATAGAGCTACCTTTGTAGTACAAAGGCCATCATAAAACATGCAAGTGAAATCACAGCTGGGATAATCAATAAACGACGAGAACCGCGATTAAATAACATCCCTGCAGTTGCTACCATCATGATAATCATAATGATTTTTATATTATCTAAGCCCATATTATTGAGTACATAAGCAATGCTCAACAATATCACAGCAAAGACTCCCCAAAGGCCAGCGCCTATACGCTTTAAACCTGTGGTTTTTGATATGCTAGTTGGCATAGTGACCTCAACACTCTTAAATGATAATGATTATCAATAATATCTAGTTTTTAGTAAATTTCAATGCTTTTTTTATTCCACTCCCTATAAATTAACACTTATTTTACAAAATAAAAAATTACGAAAATAGATAAATAAAATGAATATCTTCGGGCTCTAATGCAAATAATTCAGGATCAGGTTGTGCAATTAAGGTGCAGCCTAGGTGTTGATAAAAATGCACTGTATTTTCTGAAGGCGTCGCAGAAATATATAAGCCCTTTGCCCCTTTTTGCATCGCTATTTCAGCGCATTGTTGGAATAACATCCCTGCTAAACCTTGGCCACGGTACGAGTGGCTCACATGCAGGAAAGATAATTGCAGTAAATTTTTTTGCTCACCGCGCCACACATTATCTAAACTTGCAGCAGCAATTAGCTTGCCCTGCTCAAAAACCCCAAGAAATATCGCCCCTTGGTCATAACTTTCCAACAAATGAGGGGTATAGGCTTCAGGTTCACCTTCTGGCCAACCTTTCATATCAAACCGTTGTTTGGATAGCACCAATTCGCCATTTTGATACAGATAAAGGTTTTCAATTAATTCAGTGCGGTCGATAGACCAAACAGATGGGATTTCATCTCGTTGTAGTTCGCGAACTTCTCTCATTATGCCATTCTCATTATTTGTGCCTATGAAGAAGCACATTTATTGTTATCAGATGATTCAATTTCTCAAGATAACGGATAAAAAAAGAAGTGCAAATATTTAGTAAGTTTATTGAGGAACGGTTGAAAAATAAGGAGAAAATATACTAGAAAATAAAAAAATCCCCCGCAACATCCTATTGCGGAGAATTTTCACTACAGGGTTGGTTTATTGCTTCAATCCCATTGCATCGCGCATGGTAAAGAACAAATCAGTTTGGTCAGTTAGACCCATTACATTTGCCGCATGTGGGCCATAAGCCGCCACACGTAACTGAGCACCGGTGTGCTCTTGAGAATCATCTTCTTCAGAGTTACCGTAATTTACCACCATCACAGAGCCGTCTTTAGTAATCAACGCTTGCGTTAAGCCCGTTGATTTTGTTCCTTCTGGAATAATTTGGCTTGAATGTGAATGGTCAGCAGTCACGATAACTAATGTATCACCATGTTTTTTAGCGAAATCTAAGCCGACTTGTACAGCTTGGTCGAGAGCAACAGTTTCACCAATTTGGCCACATGGGTTTGCTTTATGGTCTTGCTTATCGATAGAGGCACTTTCAACCTGCAAGAAGAAACCATTTGGGTTGACTTCTAACAGCTCAATCGCTTTTTTCGTCATTTGAGCCAATGTTGGTGCATTAGGGTCTAACTTCGCATTCGGTTTACATTCCAATGGCGCATTGTTGATATTACCGTAGTGAACCGCTTTCGGGCCTTCCCATGCAACGGTCATGTTACCATCATGGAATAATCCCAGAACGGGTTTATCTTGATTTGCGACTTTGATGCTATCTAATGTTTTAGCATCACGCACAATATTGTACCCACGCTCAATAGCCTGTTGTTCCAGAGTTTTGCCTTTGTAGTCACCCGCCTTTGCTTCTTGTTTGAAGCTCTTAGCGCCACCACCAAGCGTGACATCAGGACGAGTTACCAACAGTTGTTCTGAAATTGAACCACGACCGCCATTTTCTAGCGCGTTAGCCGCACATTTTTCTGTTGTTTCCTCAGGGCCATAACATTTACGCGCACTCACATGCGAAAATTGCGCAGCAGGCGTTGCATCTTGAATCTCGGAAGTTGTGACGTTACCCGTCGCTTTACCATTACGTTTAGCTATCTCAATTAATGTTTCATGATCATTACCAAATACATCAATCCCTAATGCACCATTGTAGGTTTTCACACCGGAAGACCACGCGGTGGCAGACGCCGCAGAGTCAGTTACATAGTCGGGTTTTTGTGTTTTTTTATCTAACGCATAATGGGTATATTGGCCTGTGATTGGCAAGGCATCGATACCTTTAAAGAACCCTGAAGCGCCTTCTGCATAGTTACGAGCAACAGTAATCTCAGAGTCACCCATACCATCACCAATAAATAAAATCACATTTTTGGCTTGGCCATTGTGAAGTGCGGCTTTCATGATATCAGTTTGCTCTGTCGCTAAACGACGCGCACCACCAAATTTGGTGATATCACCTTGCGCTGCACGATTTTCTGACACCGCATCATTTTTATCAGCCGCGTAGGCAGGGACTGTACTCCCCAAAATTAAAGTACTTACCGTGACAGCTAAAAGGGATTTCATAAAATTACCAGTCATAACTGTTTCCTTGCCAATCAATAATGAAAAGAGAAGATGTATATTTCAAATAATGAAAGGCATGCTAAAGGAGCCAGATGACAGTTGAATGACGCTTTTATGGCGAAATGACGACGTTAGTCATAAATGTGAAAAAGCAACTAAATATAAGCTGCTTTTTGTGAATGAGCATTAGGGCTATTTACCATTGTGACGCAAGTTGGTTTGTTCCCTCATAAAGTGTTTCACACCAAGAAACGTAGTCGTGCCCGCTAGGGAGTTCAATGGCATCAACTTGATAACCTTTATGTTTTAGAACATCGAATAACCGGTAGTGGTTTTGAATAATTCCCCCCCAACTACCACGTTGTTCAAAAAGGCCAGCCTCAAGGAAAAAACGGATCGGTTGTGTTGGCATCATTTCGATTTCACGAATCAACCATTCAGGGTCTTTATCCTTCGGAGCCCACCAATAAGATCCTGACATGCTAATGACATTACCGAAAACTTCAGGATGCTGTAACGCATTCCATGCCGCCCCAAGCCCTCCATAACTGGAACCCGCAATAATCGTATGGCTTGCAGGTGCTTGAATTCCCATTTCCGCGAGTTGGGGCATAAGTTCATCCGCCAGCAACTTAGGAAAGGCATCATTAGGAGGAAGCTCATCACCACGACGCACTGAATTGATGCTATCCACAAATACAATATTCATAGCAGGAAAATTCCCCTGATTTATCCACTTATCAAAGAATTTCTCCATCTGATAGTCTTTCAGGTAAATTTGCCCATCTAATAACACCAATAGCGCCGGAGCTTTCATTGATATATTAGGCTGATAAACCGTTATTTTTCTTTCGTTTTTTAATACCTGGCTCGTCAACGTAAATGTCTCTAAACGGCCTTTAATCTGCCTGTTTTCTACATCAGGGAAGTGACATTGGCGTATGTTCGGTACCAATGATAACAACGAAAAACGGTTATATTTATCGACGCGTTGCGAAGGAATAACATGAGAATTATAAGGATCAGACTGCGCTGTGACTAAAATCGCTTTACGTTGAGCAAAGCCGCCCTCAGGCACAGAAGGTATATCCGGTGCAATTTTATATTGTGATAACGTATCATTAGGAATGATAAAAGAACGATACCAAATATCCGTTCCCGCCAAGTGGGCCATTCTTTCGTGATTACCTGACGGCGCCCCTAGAATATAGGCATTTGCTTTCGCGCCACGCCAAAGAAATGTCACGCGTTTTTGTCGATTTGAAAACGCCTCAAGCAGGGGGGTTCCTTGCGCGGCGACAGCTTGCCAAAATGCGCTTGTATCACCATTTTGATAATGTTCATCAAGCAAACTTTGTAGCATCGGGCTAATAGGTTCATTATCTTTTTTAATGGCTAAAGGCTGATACTGGCTGATGTCAAACTTTAATTGCCAAGGTTTACCCGGCTCACCATTCAACGCTAGATAATAAACCCCATTTTCTGATACTACATAATCTGCGCTATGGGGCTCTTGTACTGAACCATACTCTTGCAATGCACGCACTGGCTGCTTATTGGAATCCAATAACAGGACCTTGGAAAGACCTTCACCACGTTGTTTTATAAAATCTTGCTGTGATACTTCAAAAGATAAGCAACTATGACCTTCGCTATCATGCACCCCTTCAGCAAAGGAAAGCTCAGATAAACGTATGCAGTCAGAATGCGTTGCCATTGCAGCAGATGACAACAACATACAACCTAAAAGAGGCAAAGATTTCACATCAAATTCCAGCAAGTCAATTGATAATAATTATTACTATCAAAAAACTCTTTTAAACTCAATGGCTCACAGCACGTTTTTCCATCAGTTGGTTAATTAACTGCAGCGCACTCAATAAATAATAACGTTGTTTTTGTATTAATCTCAAATAACGACGAGTCGCTGGGATGCGGCTCACCATTTCTGATGCCGTATAAGGCTCTATTTCACAACGCCAACGGCCACTGCTAAACTCTATCTTGCAATGATTAAATTCCAGCTCTTCTAATGTTTGCCGAATAACGGGGTATTCATTCAACCACTCGATAACTTTATGACCATCCATTTGTTTCGATACAAAATGGATATGTTTTTTCTTTATACTCCCACGGGTTTTTACTTCAATTTTTGCATTGATATTATCAGCACACTTGCCAAATACCGCAAAGCGGCTATATACGATAAAAGCGAGAAACAATTTTCTTGGTCGCTCAGTTACCTCAATGGTTAGCTCAGGCTGAGGCTGTACAAGGAGCACTCCGGGTGCTCCCCACTCACATGGATAAGGCGCCATGTCCTTTTCAACACGGTTAAGTGTCAATCCTGTTTGATATCCGGCAGGCAAACGTTGCTGAGTGAGCTTACCGATTCTTTCCCACAAAGATGGTTTAGGCGAGGTTACGTAATGGCTCAAGTTGGCCTCCTTCCATTTCTTCATCAGCAAAGGAATTCGATAAAACGGATTCAACATCTACAGGTTTAAATGGGTTAACTTTCTGTACGAAAACAGTCCAAATTAATGCATATCCTGCTGTTAAACCTAACATAATGGCAAAGGGAATATAGACATCCGACTTATTCATGCCAGGAGGAGTGATATACACAATAGCTAAAATAATTCCGACACTCGAAATAATTTGCGGTATAGGGAAAAAAGGCGAACGATAGGCACGATGTAAGTCAGGTCGACGAATGCGCAATAACACCACTGAAATCGTTACCAACAAGTAAGCCGTCCCCCAAGAACACACTGCCGCCAGTACCAATGGAATGATACGGTCAAGGTCACCTTGAATAGCAAAAGCGTGCAAACATGGGATCATCACAGCGACTAAAATACCGAATACCGGGGTTTTGAAACGCGGATGCAAATAAGCAAAAATACGTGGCAATGCCCCATCAAGCGCCATTCCATAAAGAATACGAGGAACCGCTGCCATTAACGTATTAATGGTTGCTCCACCAGCCAATAATAATGCGACACCTATCCAATACTTCCCAAACTCACCCATGACAATTTCAGCGAATGCAGGGATTGCCATCGGTGTTTCAAGTAAGCGTGTGCCTGTTTGCGGGTCAACGACCACATTTTCCACTTGGTTCGCTAGAGCTGCACCGAATAACACCATACAGAGTGCGACGCAGAATAAACCCGTGGTCATCGCGCGAGGGATCACCTTGGCAGAATTTTTAATTTCAGGCGCCATTGGAGTAACAAGTTCACAACCAACAAACATAAACATTGCCATCCCCACAAAACTAAGGATGAGCGTTGGATCCGTATTGAGTGGCTGACCAAACCAGCCGTCCATATCGACATGAAACGGCAACATCAAACCGCTCACACTAAAAATCACTAACGTAGACCACATGGCGAATGTCAGTACAACCTCGACCTTACCAAAGGCCTCAATACCAAATGCATTTAAAATCCCAAACGTGACAACTAATCCCACGCCGACCATCCAAGATGAATTACTGGTCTCTAGGACAGTATTGAGATGCTCAAAGTTAACGAGCGCCATAATTCCTGAAAGGATCGTTTCGGCAGTTCCTGCAAACACATGCACAATCAAATAAGCCGAAAGTGCGCCAGTTATCGCCCAAAAACGCCCCATTCCACACGATATATAGTCATATACCGACCCTGAAGTTGGTAGAATAGCCGCAGCCTCCGAAAATGTGGTTAGCTGAGCTTGCATCATAATGAAGCTGAATAACACCGCTAGGGCGAATGTATCACCACCAATACCGAATCCACTCGTAACGGTTAAAATAACGGGGCTAGCCATAATCAAGCCGGCAGAACTCGCCAATGTGGTCGGAAAGCCAACTTTCCCTTTTTCTAAATGTGTCGACAATTTTGAGGATAAATTCATTTTACATCCCTCTCACTCTCTACTCAGCCATAAATGTGAATTTTTTGTAAAAACAAAGTAACTACATATCCACTATAGAAATAAGCCTAAACAAGCTGCTATCGTCCTAAAGAACGATACCTAGAGAGAGGGGAAATAAAATGCAACTCGCGAAAAGTACCCATATTTTGAAGGGCAAAAAAAATAATCAAAGTAATATCAATATGTAGCAAATAAATTACTCATTAATATATTAATAAACAACTCCCTAAAGATACCAAAAAGCACCAAATCAATATTGATGGGGTTTTCATCAGTTTTAAATACTGTTATCAACTTCACGTTATTAATATGTTTATTTTATGTTAAACGCATTAAGAGGCATGATAATAATTCGATTAATACGCAAGGGAATATGATGACTTCACCATTATTCGAGCCTCATCAACAAACATTAATTGATTGCTGCCTAAATACCATTGCTCATATTATTCCGGTTTCCGCATTGGTGTATTACCTTGTAAATGATCATTGCCAGCCAGATAACTACGTTCTTCATGGGATCTCAGCAAAAATGCACGAAGAATATCTCACTTATTTTCACCAATTAGACCCTTTGCACCCTGACCATTTTCGCAGTGATGACTTACGCTTAGTGAGAATGGATTCTGAAATACGCCAACAAAATCAGGCTTTTTTCCATGATTTTATGCAGCCAAATAACATGGCTGATATGGCAGAAATATTTATTCGCCGTAAAAATAAAATTATTGCGGGGATTTCGGTGCTGCGAGACAGCCCATTTAGCCAGCAAGAAATCATGCGATTAAATGCTATCTTGCCTGTCGCTGAACTAATGACATTCGATGTGTTACCCGACTCGCTAGTGTCTTATACCCCTAAAGAACAAGAAATCATCCATTTAGTACGGGAAGGCGCAAGTAATAAGCGAATTGCATTATTATTGGGAGTTTCACTATCAACAGTGAAGACTCACTTACGCAATATCTTCACTAAAGCGAATGTGACAAACCGAACCGAGCTTGTATCATCAGGGTTTATCATTCGCCAAGAAAAGCTCTAATTTGTTTAACGACCACCTACGGCATCTATTTTCATCGCTTTTTCGACAATTAATCATTATCAACCTTCTTCATAACTCACGCTTTTACTTTCCCTGTATTGAAATACAAAAAACCCGGCACGATGGCCGGGAAATGTTGATTAATTAAATATAAATCGAACACTAATAACGCACCATGACAGATTTTAACTCTGTGTAATACTCAATAAAGGCGCTACCAAATTCACGGCCAATACCCGATGATTTAACACCACCAAATGGGACTGCTGGGTCAAGGAAGGTATGCATATTCACCCATACGGTTCCCGCTTCAATGCGTGAAATCATACGCATCGCTTTACTGAGATCATTTGTCCATAAACTCGCAGCTAAACCAAATGGAGTGCTATTCATCATCTCAATAAGTTCTTCTTCATCATCGTAGCTTAAGAAAGTCCCTATTGGCCCAAATGTTTCCTCTTTCATCAATACATCATTTGGGCTATTAGCACGAATAATGGTTGGAGGCACAAAATACCCAGCACCTGCAATGGGCTGACCACCATAAATAATTTCACTGCCATCTTGGCGAGCTTTTTCAAATAGACCTAAGATTTTTTCATAATGCGCTTTATTTGCCAGCGGCCCCATTTCGGTTGTTTCATCTAATGGAGAACCCACTTTCATCGCAGACAAACGCGTTTTTAGTTCTGCTAGTACTTCATCCATCAATTTAGAGGGAATATAGAACCGCTCAGCAGCTGCACAAATTTGCCCTTGGTTTAGATATCCCGCTTCAATAATCCCATTAACAATTTTTTCAACCGGTAGGTCAGCTAAGAATGCAGCGCCGTTTTTCCCACCAAGTTCAAGTGTGACTCGGGTTAATTTACCTTCCATCGCTGAGCGCCCTACCGCCAGACCTGTTGGTACTGAACCCGTAAATGTCACTTTAGAACAAAGTGGATGATGAATCAGTGCAGGCCCAACTTCACGACCACCACCATTCACGATATTAATTACACCGTCAGGTACCCCTGCCTCTTTCGCTAATTCCACCACCCTTAGCATAGTTAGCGGGGTAAATTCACTTGGTTTCAACACAATCGTGCAACCGCATGTTAAAGCGGCGGCTAATTTCCAAATGGAAATCATGATCGAAAAATTCCAAGGAATGATACCGGCGACAACGCCAACGGGTTCACGCTGAGTAAATGCAGAATATTTCTCACCATTAAAAGAAGGCAATGAGACATTCAATGTCTCTCCACTGATTTTTGTCGCCCAACCGGCAAAATAACGCAAGAACTGGGCAGATGAGCCCACTTCAAGAAAACGAGATAATTGAATGGTTTTACCTGAACATAACGTCTCTAGCTGGGCTAATTCTTCAAGGTGTTTTTCAAGTAGATCAGCAAGGCGGTTTAAGCAATTCCCTCTTTCCATTGGTGTGGTATTTGCCCAAACCCCTTTAAATGCGGTATGAGCCGCATCCATTGCGGCATCAACTTCGGCTAAAGTCCCTTCTTTTACTTTAGCAATAACCTGTTCAGTGGCAGGGTTAACAACATCAAAAAAAGTATCGCCCTTGCCAGAAACCGGTAACCCGTTGATAAAATGGCCGTGTTGACGCTTCAAGAACTCGCTGACTTCTGGTAATAGGGTTAACTCACTCATTGTTATAACTCCACTCAATAGAAACTAATTAGGCATTTACACAAGCTAGGTAATGTTTTACGAAGCGTGGTGTATCAATTTCCCATAAAACTTCAGTACCTTTCGCAGCAAACCATGTATCGCCTTTATGGTATTCAACCGTCACACCAGTTTTCACATCCGTTAACTTCACCGAACCTTCATGGACTGTCGCCATTTCATCAAATGGATACACCATCTTGAACTTACCTTTAGTGCAAGCAAAAATACCACAGGTTAGATTATCCGTTGGTTCACCGTGGATCATCGCAACACTCGCTTGAGGGTCGCCTTCAACAACCACAGAACCTAAATTTGTCACGCTACCAATATTTAATAGTTCTGGCAGTGGTTTGTTTAACAGTAATGGACTAATCATAATTTTTTTACCTTTAATCGATTTAAATAAACTAGTTAGGCGGATAACGAATTAACGGCGACCTTGCCAATAACCGGATGTTTGATGCATTATTTTTGCCAGTGAAACAATCACATTACGCATGCTATCTTTACCAATAATATTGGCGTGCGGGATAGAACTCATTAAGTCATAACGATGAGAACCTTCTACCATCCCTTCAGCCAGGACTTTGCACACAATCTGGCTAGGCGTAACACCAAAACCTGAATAGCCCTGTGCATAAAACACATTTTTATGTTGTGGTAATGAACCAATTTGTGGAAATAAATTTGCACTACATGCCATTGGTCCACCCCAAGCTAATTCAATTTTGACGTCTTTGAGGTAAGGAAAGACTTTTAGCATTAGGTTACGATTCCATGCTTTAAGGTCAGATGGAATGTATTCAAGAAAATGCGTTGAACTGCCGAATAAGAGGCGATTTTCATTCGTCACTCGGTAGTAATCAATAACTGGACGAATATCACTATAAGCACCACGGATTGGGCTAATTTGCTCGATCAATTCATCAGGCAGCTCTTCCGTCATTAATTGATATGCATAAGTATTAATGGTCTTAGGGTAAATCGTCGGCTCAAGGCCATTTAAAAATGAATCACAAGCCCACAGCATTTTTTGTGCTTTGACCGTTCCCATCGCAGTTCTAACCTTGATGGTATTACCATACTCAACATTTAATACTTGGCTATTCTCAAATATTTTAGCGCCATATATTTCACTAACCGCTTTCGCTTCACCTAACAATAAGTTCAATGAATGTACATGCCCACCGCCCATGTGTTTGATACCACAGGTATAAGCATCAGAACCAATAATCTGTTTTAGTTCTGAGCCACTGTAAAATTCAATTTCTTCCTCAGGATCGACAGACTTGAAATCTTTTAGCCAACTACGCAAGGTCTTTTCTTGGCGCTTATTGCTTCCTAAGTATGCATAACCACGGCAAAAGTCTGCATCAATATCATATTTAGCGATGCGATCACGCATGATCCCTGCGCCCATATTACTGAGTTTAAAAATTGTTTCTAAACCCTCTGGCCCGACATATTTTTTAATTGCATCGATATCATGACCAATACCCGCCATCACTTGGCCGCCATTACGCCCTGAGCCACCGTAGCCAAGATGCCGTCCTTCCAAAATAGCGATATTGGTAACCCCTTTCTCACACAACTCAAGTGCGGTATGGATCCCAGAAAAGCCGCCACCAATAATCACGACGTCAACATCAAGATCTTCCTTTAATGTAGGAAAACGTAAGTCATATTTCTTAGTCGCAGCATAGTAAGTTAATGATTCTACTTGGTTATTCATTATGGATACCCTGTTTAGTATCTTTCGATAACCTGATTATCTTAACCTTACATTAACAATTACATATCCCTTTAGGGACATTCGAAACACAAAGTTAACAATTGTGATGCAAGTAGAATATTTAAATTATAATAAAATTTATAAAATCAAAAAATATAAGATTATAAACAATTAGTTATACAACTATTACCATATTAATAATGATGATTATTAATTGAATTTTAGTTTATTAAGGTCATCTAGACAAAAACAAAAAAATAACGCAGCAATAAAAAAGATAACAGCCATAAAACACTTTTAAATCATTAGGTTAAAATAAATATAAAAACACATTATACTTAGCTTAACCTATTCATTAATAAGTTAAATAATTCAACCTGTGAATTAATACTTAATTTTTGATAGATATTCTTACGGTGATTTTTCACTGTCCCTAAACTAATGAAAAGTGCCTGTGCAATTTGTGGTGAACCTTTGCCCGCTAAGATTAATTCGACAACTTCACACTCTCTCGGTGTTAACCCAAATCGTGTTTGCATGTCTGTATTTTGGTAGTGATTCGACACCGAAGAAGGAGAAACATCTTTATGAAGTTTGACCATACTACGAATGATATCGAAGGCGTCTTTAAGTGGCGCTTGCGTATATTTTTCCGAGAAAAAAGGCCTATCTTCATTACCAAAAAAAATACCTAACTGCCTATTAGTTGAAATATCTAACAGCAACCCTGCCTCATCGCACCACCCTGTTTTACGATAAAAATTGAGATAATAGTCTGTATGATAAAATCCTTTAGGTGCGAGTTCTTTTAGTGTTAATACTTTAGAAGCCCCGCCTTTTTGGATTTCTTGGTAGAATGGGTCCATTAAATAAGCACCTCGTTGATAGATTCTGTTAATACTATCGCTATTACGGCGCTCTACTTTGGAAAGAAATCGAGGTGGAGCTCCTTTTTCAAAGGAGTAAACAATCGCATTATCGAATGCAATAAGTGAAGACAACCATGATAATAAATTAGGATAAAACTGATTAGTTGCAACAGAATCAATAACATCAGGTAATCTTTCTAGATAGTTCTCCATTCTGCCTCCTCAATCATTAAGTCGTTAATAAAACCATCTGGGCGGTTTCATTTATATTGCTTAAAACTACATAAAGAACACATTATCTTTATAAACTCAACACGATTGTTATTAATATGTTAATCACATCACTCTCCATTAGTAACCCTAATGAATAATTTCATTACATTAGTATTCATAAAAATAGAACTTACATCACATAAAAATAAATATATCCATATATTATGTCAATTAAACGTAAATAACCTAATAAATGGAGAAATAATGTCTAACAATAAAATTATTATCGATTGTGACCCCGGCCACGATGATGCAATGGCAATTTTCTTAGCATTAGGCAATTCAAATATAGAGTTACTTGCGGTAACTACAGTCGTCGGAAACCAAACATTAGATAAAGTTACTCATAACGCACGCGCAATTATGGAATTCGTTAGTGCAAATGATATCCCTATCGCCGCAGGTTGCTCTAGGCCACTAGTGAGAACAATACAGACTGCGCCAGAAGTTCATGGTACAACAGGCCTTGACGGTACTCATCTCCCCGATCCCAAGCTCCCTATTGATCAGCGCCATGCTGTTGACCTAATTATTGATACACTCAAATCACATCCGCCTAAAACAATTACTCTCGTTCCTATTGGGGGGCTAACAAATATTGCTTTGGCAGTGAGAAAAGCACCTGAAATTGTAGAATTAGTAAAAGAAGTTGTTTTAATGGGAGGAGGCTACCATACAGGCAATCGAACTGCAGTCGCTGAATTCAATATCCTTATAGACCCTGAGGCTGCTCATATCGTGTTTAATGAAACTTGGCCTATCACTATGATTGGGTTAGATCTTACACATCAAGCAAAGCCAGACGACCAAATAATGGGAACAATTGCAGCGTTAAATACACCTGTAAGTGATTTTGTTGTTGAATCCCTAAATTACTACACTGCAGGTTACCGCAGACGTAATGGCTATACTAACCATGCCCCTGTCCACGACCTATGTGCTGTTGCTTATGTTATCGACCCATCCATAATGGAAACGATTAAAGCTCCGATTGATATCGAACTGCAAGGTGCTTTAACAACGGGTATGACGGTGACTGACTTTCGCCACCCCGCTAAAGCAGATTGCCACACGCAAGTCGCTACAAAGTTAGATAACCCAAAGTTATGGGATATGTTTATTGCTTCTCTAAAGCAATTAGCAAAATAGAAACAAAAAAGGTAGCCTATAAAAATAGCTACCTTTTCAGTAAATTATGATTTGATAATTTCTTTTAGTTTTGTGTAACGTCTAATTAATCGCCATTTTAATTTTACTGTAGTTGCATGCGCCCACACAATTTGCCAATAACCCTTATCAAAAAATAGTTGTACCATTTCCTTCTGTACATCTGGTGATTTGATGGCTAATAGCGCTTGAATCACCCCTAAGCCTTCCTTTCCTACCTGCCATAAACAAGCAGGGGCTTGTTTAACTTGTTCAGGATAACGCTGGTAAATATTTAACAGCATATCAATAATCTTCAAATAGGTTTTTATCTTACGGACTGAGCGCTCATCACCACTCAATGAGTGTGAAACAGATTGGTTATGGATTAAATATCGATAGTATTGTTCATTAATAAATTGCACGCGCTTTGCTACGAGCAACACTTCTGTTGTCCAAGGAATGTCTTGGTGATGTAATTTGGGCTCAAAGAAAAATTTGTGTTGGCGCAACATGTCTAAACGATATAAATTCAGCCAAGTTACATGCAAAAACTTGCGTGAACTTAAGCCAATTTCAAGCCACTCAGGGCCTGAAATCACCCCAGTTGACGGGACTTTATTCGGTGGGAAAATTGCCTTTGGAGCATCGCCATTAGTATAAACATAAGTCCCATTACAAGTTGCAACATCGAGGTCATTTGATAATGCGATTTCTAATAAACGCCCATACATTTGTGGGCTAATTTCATCATCAATATCAGGAAATGTAATGTATTTTCCCGTAGCCTCAGCCATCCCCGTATTACGAGCAACTGAGACACCTTGGTTTTCTTGATAAAGCACTTTCAAATGTACAAATTTATCTGCATAAGACTTAATGATATCTTCACTTTTATCTTTAGAGCCGTCATTTACAACAATCAGCTCCCAATTTTCTAACTTTTGCGCAATTAAGCTATCAAAAAACTGAGGTAAAAATTTTTCACCATTATATACAGCAACGACAATACTCAAAACTGGCTGAGAAGACATGTATTAACCCTATACCTATCTATTAAAATTTATTTATAAACTAAATAATTAAACCGAATATAAAGTAAAATAGCAGATAGCAATATGTTACTTTACTAAAATTAATAAGTTAGAAAAGAAAAAACCATATTGGTTCCACTGTCATAAAAATTTAATAATTCAAAATTCAGACTTATCAGTTGCAGTGGAATTATCTTATTTGTACATATGGTTTATGTTGTAGTGAACTAATTATCCATTAACTGACCTAATAAACATTAATGACACCTTAAAAAATATTGAGGATACCCTTGTGGCTGGAAGTAGCTTACTCACATTACTTGATGATATTGCCGCTGTACTAGACGATGTTTCCGTCATGACGAAAATGGCTGCCAAAAAAACCTCTGGGGTTTTAGGTGATGACCTCGCGCTAAACGCCCAGCAAGTCACAGGTGTTCGTGCAGATAGAGAGATTCCTGTTGTTTGGTCCGTTGCTAAAGGGTCATTTATTAATAAATTAATACTTGTTCCTTTAGCGTTATTAATCAGTGCCTTTCTTCCTTGGGCTATCACACCACTACTTATGATTGGTGGAGCCTACCTTTGTTTTGAAGGCGCAGAAAAAATAACTCATAAGCTCTTGCATTCTAACGTAAAAGATACTGTTTCCCAAAATCAATTACAGTTATCAGAAGAACAACTTAAGGAATTTGAAAGTAAAAAAATTAAAGGGGCTATTCGTACTGATTTTGTTTTATCAGCCGAAATTATTGCCATCACACTAGGTATTGTTTCCACTACCACTTTTATCAACCAAGTGGCCGTACTCTCTATCATTGCTATCGTAATGACTATCGGTGTATATGGCTTAGTTGCAGGGATTGTCAAATTAGATGACTTAGGCTTTTATTTACAGAAGAAAACCTCTTCTTTATTAAAAAAATGTGGTAATTCATTAATTTATGCCACTCCTTATCTGATGAAAACATTATCTGTTGTAGGGACTGCCGCGATGTTTATGGTCGGTGGTGGTATTCTAACCCACGGTATCAGCTATATTTCAGAATGGATCACCGAAATATCCTTTACAGCAACCTTAACGCCTATCATTGGCAGTACTATGCAGTTTATCTTACCAACTATAATTAATTTATTTTTTGGGCTAGTAACAGGCCTAATCCTTGTTGCGATAATCTCACTATTCAAAAAATTTAAAAAAGCTTAAAACAAAAAGGTAGCTCTATCGATTAGGGCTGCCTTTCTTTCTATCATTGATATGATTATCAAAGACACTTTCGATGTATATTATTTTACATATTGATTTACTTCGATATTTAAACTGATCTAAATCAAAAGAAACTCATCTTTAATTTACGCTATAATACGTAAACCTATTTCCAGTCAAACCAAATTTAATCTTATATATCAATAAATAAAAGCATAAAACTTAAAGAAAAATTTTATTTTTTATTCTCTATATCGTTATAGGTCCAAAAAACTACTACCAAAGTAGTATATTTAATATTCGACCCTTTATGAACAATACGAGAAATATGCATTTTAAGTTCGCTAGCGCTACTCTTTAAGGAAGTGACACATGCCCACACTGTATCGCCGATTTTCAATTATTAACCAAGTGATCGGCCTTATGCTACTTATTGCGATCTTAGGAATTATTGGGATGACGATTTCCAATCGAATGATTTTAAGTGTGCAGGGTAACGCTCATGCAATAAATAAATCTGGTTCACTACGAATGCAGAGCTACAGATTGCTTTCTCTAGTCCCTTTAAATACCCAGAATCAGCGTTATCTCGATGCATTAGAATCTGACCTCATCAGCCCAGAGCTGACTCAAGTTGTAAAGATCGAAAATTTAACGCCTCAATTTGATGAACTCTACAATTATTGGTTACATATCTTAAAACCCTCATTAATGGAAGCAAATACACCTAACGATGCAAGATACGAAGTTATATCATTTGTAAGTAAACTAGATGAATTAGTTCATAACATTGATGAGAAAACGGAAAGAAAGATTGCTTATGTTGCCATGACACAACTGATTTTCATCAGTTTAGTATTCTTATTACTTATGGGAACTATCTGGCACCTGAGAAGAAAAATTTATTACCCATGGGTTAAATTATTATCAATGGTCAATGCGATTGGACGAAAAGATTTTAGCCAACGCTACCCTAAAAATAATAGGCAAGATGAATTAAATGCGCTAGGAGAAACTCTGAACCAGATGTCGGATGAATTAGCGCTAAGTTATCATCAGCTTGAAGAAAGAGTCGCAGAAAAAACTGCAGACTTAATCACAAAAAATAAGGTGTTATCTTATTTATATCAATCAAACCAAATCCTTCATTCCTCGGATCCCCTCTACTTGCGATTACAAAAAGTTCTTATTGAACTAGAAAACATTACCATACTCAAAAATCTGAGTTTACGGTTGTATGAAGAAAGCAATGAAGCATATTTTCATGAAATATGCTGCCATTCAACCGGGTTATCTGAAGCGAATACAAAGCAACTAAAACAACAAGTCACAACCGAGAAACCTCTTAGCTTGCAATGGGATTTATCAGACAATATGCATCGTTATGGCATTATTATTGGTGAGATTGAAGATAATCAAATACTTTCAGATGAACAAAACAATCTCGTTTCTGTTTTAGCAAAACAAATTTCTGGCATGTTAGCAATGGAACACCAAATAGAACAACAGCAACAGTTGCTTATCATGGATGAACGTTCTGCTATTGCCAGAGAACTCCATGACTCTATCGCCCAGTCTCTATCTTGCTTGAAGATGCAAATTAGTTACCTGCAATTACAACCTGAACCATTACCAGAAAAGCCACAACAGTTGTTAACGGAAATGCGCAGCGAGATTAATACCGCATATAGTCAATTGAGAGAGCTATTAACCACATTTAGGCTTAAATTAACGGAGCCAGGTCTGCTCCCCTCATTAGAAAGTACCATTAATGAATTTAGCGAACGTATGGGGTATAAAATAGACTTAAATTACGACCTACCCGCAAAAAGTATTTCACCGCATCAATCTATTCATATTATACAAATAGTCCGAGAGGCATTAACCAATATTTTAAAACATGCTAATGCAAAATGGGCTGAGGTTTCATTAAACCAGTATGATGGTATTGTGACTATTACAATTACTGACGATGGTACAGGGATCACGTCAAATACTGATAAACTTAATCATTATGGGCTTATTATTATGAGAGAAAGAGCATTAAGCCTTAATGGCAACTGTTGTATTACACCTAGGCCTCAAGGTGGAACAGAGGTAAAAGTTACCTTCCCTTTATCTGACGCTTAACATACCGGAAAAATCATCTATGGAAAATACAAATATAGTGAACGAAAAATCAACCATTCTACTTATTGATGATCATCCGATGCTAAGAAATGGAGTCAAACAATTGATTAGTTTGGAACCTTCATTACAAGTTATCGGTGAAGCGGGAGATGGTAAAACAGGTATCCAAATCGCTGAAGAGCAAGATCCTGACCTTATCTTAC
The DNA here is from genome assembly GCF_033681625.1 of Providencia sp. PROV109. Taxonomy (NCBI): domain Bacteria; kingdom Pseudomonadati; phylum Pseudomonadota; class Gammaproteobacteria; order Enterobacterales; family Morganellaceae; genus Providencia; species Providencia sp. PROV109. The sequence continues at coordinate 546,402 of NZ_CP096320.1, read as the reverse complement.
TGGATCTCAACATGCCAGGCATGAATGGTTTTGAAACTCTTGATGAACTTAGGAAGCGAGAGCTGTCAGGTAGAATTATTCTTTTTACCGTTTCTAACTATAGTGATGATTTAGTCAATGCACTAAAAAGAGGTGCAGATGGTTATTTACTAAAAGATATGGAACCTGAAGAGCTTATCGTAGCCCTTAAAGAAGCAGCAAGCGGTAAGTTAGTTGTCAGCCCAACATTAGCATCTGTACTTGCTGAATCACTAAGAGATAACACCACACAGGATGACAATAATATTGCCTCATTGACACCAAGAGAAGCCGATATTTTAGAACTGATCTCTCAGGGTTTATCAAATAAAATGATAGCTCGTAAACTAGATATTGCAGAAAGCACAGTAAAAGTACATGTTAAACATTTACTTAAAAAACTCAATTTAAAATCAAGGGTTGAAGCTGCAGTTTGGGTTTTACAACAAAAATAATTTTTATACTCGCAGCTATATAACCTTATGATAGCTGTGAGTAAAGAATAATTATGTTCATTAGTAAATAGCTCTAATATGCAAACTTATATTTTTAATTATACTAAACTACTGAAATCATTTTATGAAGGAAAATAATATAAATGGAAGATGAATTAATTTTAGTAAATGAACATGATGAACCTATTGGTGTTATGCCTAAATTATTGGCGCATCAACTCGGTCATCTGCACCGAGCATTTTCAGTATTTATTTTTAATGAGCAAAACGAGCTACTGATTCAACAGAGAGCTCTTCATAAATATCATTCAGCTGGGCAATGGGCAAATTCTTGCTGTAGCCATCCTAAACCTAATGAAGATACTCAGAAAGCCGCTGAACGTAGACTTCAAGAGGAGCTAGGCTTTGCCACTCCATTAACGCATATAGGTTCCTTAATTTATAAAGCTGATGTTCAGGGAGGATTAATTGAACATGAGTATGACCATATCTTTATTGGACATTATAACAAGAATATCCAACCAAATAGAGAAGAAGTCTCATCTATAAGGTGGGTAAATATTACTCAATTAAAACAAGAGATCCTTCTTAATCCTGAAGTTTTCACACCGTGGTTTAAAAAAATATTGGAAGAATTTCCTTTATTAGATTTCAAATAAATATGTTTTATCATATTTTTATTTATAACTTAATTTTCTAATCTTGCATTTTAATTATAAAAATACTTATCTAAACCTAGAAATATTATAAAAATACATTATAGAGGAAAAATAATTTAATTAATTATTCTTAATATCATTAATTAATAATAGCACTAGTTTAATTTCAGGGTAGAAGCATGATAAATTTGTTAATATTTAATATTTAATATTTCACCACCCTCAATAATAAATATTATCCTTAACTTTAACTTATCAAATACATTCTATTTATCAGTAAACTTCCCTTATATTATCCTATTTATATAATAAGTAATCATATAAAATTCACTACAACCTTGCTCACTATATTTTTTGATTCTACTACCAGATATCGTTTAATTACCATACCAAATGAGTTGTTACTCACTACTTTATATCTGCTAAATACATTCCCCATTTCAATACATTAGCAATAAGTTAGCTATTCTATGGTATACAATACTATGTATTTAAACGTCCAACTCCCATAACTAGTGAGCTGTTACTCACTACTTTGCATTCACAATATCCATTCAGCACACCAATACAACTGCTCCCCCCCATTACTTCTCCTACCCCTGTCATCCCACCATCGCCAACAGCCACCGCCCTTTCAACAAGTGAGTTGTTACTGACTACTTTGGCTCAAGCGGTATCATTCATCACCGTGATGGGGAAACACCCAATCCACAGTACTCTCGTGATATTCTTAAAATTCCGCTACCCTAAACAATCTGTGAGCTGTTACTCACTACTTTGTATTCACAATATCCATTCAGCGCACCAATACAACCGCTCCCCTCCATTACTTCTCCTAGCCCCTGTTATCCCACCTTCACCAACAGCCACCGTCTCCTTCAACAAGTGAGTTGTTACTGACTACTTTATGTTTATTAATCGCATCCATCATTTAAATACAAGGAATTGAGTTTTTCCTCCTACCCACCTCGTCCCGGTCAAAAGAGAGGTGAGTTGTTACTGACTTCTTTGATTCAAGCTATGTCATTCATCACCATGATGGGGAAACACCCAATCCACAATATTTATTTGATTTTATTAAAATTCCGCTACCCTAAACAATCTGTGAGTTGTTACTCACTACTTTGCATCACGCACTCTCATTAATGATGGTGATAGATAGATAGAGAGAGCCCTAAAAGTAGCTAAAAGAGATGAAGAGAGGATTAAAATTAGGGATTAAAACATTAAGGAGCTAAGAAACTGAGGAACTGAGGAACTAAAACTTAGGCACCCCACCTAACCTCAACATCCACTGTTTTTCTTTTTTTCTCCAAACGCAAAAAAGCCACCCTATGGGTGGCTTTCTCACTAATTTAATGTCTGGCAGTTCCCTACTCTCACATGGGGAGACCCCACACTACCATCGGCGCTACGGCGTTTCACTGCTGAGTTCGGCATGGGGTCAGGTGGGACCACCGCGCTATTGCCGCCAGACAAATTCTGTTTGTTCCCGTTTAGTTTTTTCTTCACTAAACCAGAACGTCAATCTCAAACAAGCTGTGTGTCCTTCACCTTTCGGCTTCTCACGTTCTCTGAAAAACAACTCTATCTCTCTAAAACACCTTCGGTGTTGTCAGGTTAAGCCTCACGGTTCATTAGTATTGGTTAGCTCAACGTATCGCTACGCTTACACACCCAACCTATCAACGTCTTAGTCTTAAACGTTCCTTTAGGACTCTTAAAGAGTCAGGGAAGACTCATCTCAAGGCAAGTTTCCCGCTTAGATGCTTTCAGCGGTTATCTCTTCCGCACTTAGCTACCGGGCAATGCCATTGGCATGACAACCCGAACACCAGTGGTGCGTCCACTCCGGTCCTCTCGTACTAGGAGCAGCCCCTTTCAATCTTCCAACGCCCACGGCAGATAGGGACCGAACTGTCTCACGACGTTCTAAACCCAGCTCGCGTACCACTTTAAACGGCGAACAGCCGTACCCTTGGGACCTACTTCAGCCCCAGGATGTGATGAGCCGACATCGAGGTGCCAAACACCGCCGTCGATATGAACTCTTGGGCGGTATCAGCCTGTTATCCCCGGAGTACCTTTTATCCGTTGAGCGATGGCCCTTCCATTCAGAACCACCGGATCACTAAGACCTACTTTCGTACCTGCTCGAGCCGTCACTCTCGCAGTCAAGCTGGCTTATGCCTTTGCACTAACCGCATGATGTCCGACCATGCTTAGCCAACCTTCGTGCTCCTCCGTTACTCTTTGGGAGGAGACCGCCCCAGTCAAACTACCCACCAGACACTGTCCGCACCCCAGATAATGGGGCAACGTTAGAACATCAAACATTAAAGGGTGGTATTTCAAGGTTGGCTCCACGCAGACTGGCGTCCACGCTTCAAAGCCTCCCACCTATCCTACACATCAAGGCTCAATGTTCAGTGTCAAGCTATAGTAAAGGTTCACGGGGTCTTTCCGTCTTGCCGCGGGTACACTGCATCTTCACAGCGAGTTCAATTTCACTGAGTCTCGGGTGGAGACAGCCTGGCCATCATTACGCCATTCGTGCAGGTCGGAACTTACCCGACAAGGAATTTCGCTACCTTAGGACCGTTATAGTTACGGCCGCCGTTTACTGGGGCTTCGATCAAGAGCTTCTCCTTACGGATAACCCCATCAATTAACCTTCCAGCACCGGGCAGGCGTCACACCGTATACGTCCACTTTCGTGTTTGCACAGTGCTGTGTTTTTAATAAACAGTTGCAGCCAGCTGGTATCTGCGACTGGCTTCAGCTCCATGAGTAAATCACTTCACCTAATGCCAGCGTGCCTTCTCCCGAAGTTACGGCACCATTTTGCCTAGTTCCTTCACCCGAGTTCTCTCAAGCGCCTGAGTATTCTCTACCTGACCACCTGTGTCGGTTTGGGGTACGATTAATGATAATCTAGAGCTTAGAGGCTTTTCCTGGAAGCGGGGCATGAGCTACTTCATCACCGTAGTGACTCGTCGTCGGACCTCAGCATGTAGTGAACCGGATTTGCCTAATTCACCTGCCTACATCCTTAAACCGGGACAACCGTCGCCCGGATAGCCTAGCCTTCTCCGTCCCCCCATCGCAATTATCACCAGTACGGGAATATTAACCCGTTTCCCATCGACTACGCATTTCTGCCTCGCCTTAGGGGTCGACTCACCCTGCCCCGATTAACGTTGGACAGGAACCCTTGGTCTTCCGGCGTGCGGGTTTTTCACCCGCATTATCGTTACTTATGTCAGCATTCGCACTTCTGATACCTCCAGCATGCCTCACAGCACACCTTCACAGGCTTACAGAACGCTCCCCTACCCAACGAACGTATCCTTAAACTGACTGCCTGACGTTTCCGCCTCGACTTTGTTGGACGCATTGACGTCGCTTCGCTCCGTCAATCGTTTTGATACATTTGAGTATCACTTAATCAGTTTAAGTGATACGTTCGCTGCCGCAGCTTCGGTGCATAGTTTAGCCCCGTTACATCTTCCGCGCAGGCCGACTCGACCAGTGAGCTATTACGCTTTCTTTAAATGATGGCTGCTTCTAAGCCAACATCCTGGCTGTCTGAGCCTTCCCACTTCGTTTCCCACTTAACTATGACTTTGGGACCTTAGCTGGCGGTCTGGGTTGTTTCCCTCTTCACGACGAACGTTAGCACCCGCCGTGTGTCTCCCGTGATAACATTCTTCGGTATTCGTAGTTTGCATCGAGTTGGTAAGTCGGGATGACCCCCTAGTCGAAACAGTGCTCTACCCCCGAAGATGAGTTCACGAGGCGCTACCTAAATAGCTTTCGGGGAGAACCAGCTATCTCCCGGTTTGATTGGCCTTTCACCCCCAGCCACAAGTCATCCGCTAATTTTTCAACATTAGTCGGTTCGGTCCTCCAGTTAGTGTTACCCAACCTTCAACCTGCCCATGGCTAGATCACCGGGTTTCGGGTCTATACCCTGCAACTTATTCGCCCAGTTAAGACTCGGTTTCCCTACGGCTCCCCTATACGGTTAACCTTGCTACAGAATATAAGTCGCTGACCCATTATACAAAAGGTACGCAGTCACCCCATCCTCAAATGTCCCGCTTGGCTTTGCGGCCAATCTTGCCCGATTTTTTAACTTCCGCTGCTCATGGACTTCGATGTCCACTGCGCTGCGGCTTGAAAAAATCAGCCAATCTTGTTGGCAAATCCTGCGCTGTTATTGTGATGGTTTTACACCCTCACTCAATTGCCGAGGCACTTGAGTGATGGGGCTCCCACTGCTTGTACGTACACGGTTTCAGGTTCTATTTCACTCCCCTCGCCGGGGTTCTTTTCGCCTTTCCCTCACGGTACTGGTTCACTATCGGTCAATCAGGAGTATTTAGCCTTGGAGGATGGTCCCCCCATATTCAGACAGGATAACACGTGTCCCGCCCTACTCGTCGAGTTCACAACACTAACACCTTCGGATACGGGGCTATCACCCTTTACTGCCGGACTTTCCAGACCGTTCTCCTGATGCTAATGCTGATTAAGACTCTGGGCTGCTCCCCGTTCGCTCGCCGCTACTAGGGGAATCTCGGTTGATTTCTTTTCCTCGGGGTACTGAGATGTTTCAGTTCCCCCGGTTCGCTTCGTTTGACTATGTATTCATCAAACGATAGTGCAACGGATTGCACTGGGTTTCCCCATTCGGAAATCGTCGGTTGTAACGGTTCATATCACCTTACCGACGCTTATCGCAGATTAGCACGTCCTTCATCGCCTCTGATTGCCTAGGCATCCACCGTGTACGCTTAGTCGCTTAACCTCACAACCCGAAATTGTTTCAACGTTCACCTTACTGTCATGGCTGTGCGTGCATTCCTTCTTTGTTGGGCAGTGCTCGCAATGCTCACATACTTATGTATGCTGCGCTTGCTGTGCGCTGGCCGCCGCGAAGGACTGACTGCTCGCTCATGCCACTCGCTAAAGTGACCGAAAATTTCAGGTCTGAAATTTTGAGAGACTCTCACATTGTTTAAGCGATAAACAATGTGCGTTGTTTTCAATTTTCAGCTTGTTCCAGATTGTTAAAGAGCATAATTGTTAAACCAACTACAATATAATTGGTTTAATCATTATTGGGGACATCGTCTTTCACTCGATATCGGCGCAATTGGCGTCCCCTAGGGGATTCGAACCCCTGTTACCGCCGTGAAAGGGCGGTGTCCTAGGCCTCTAGACGAAGGGGACACGAAAATTCAATTGCAAAACACCGTTTTGCTATTTTCGTGTAAGTCTTATCCTCTCGAATAAGTCTCCCACGTAAAGCCATTGCTCTACTTTCTATCAGACAATCTGTGTGAGCACTTCACAAGTACACTTCAATGGTAAGGAGGTGATCCAACCGCAGGTTCCCCTACGGTTACCTTGTTACGACTTCACCCCAGTCATGAATCACAAAGTGGTAAGCGCCCTCCCGAAGGTTAAGCTACCTACTTCTTTTGCAACCCACTCCCATGGTGTGACGGGCGGTGTGTACAAGGCCCGGGAACGTATTCACCGTAGCATTCTGATCTACGATTACTAGCGATTCCGACTTCATGGAGTCGAGTTGCAGACTCCAATCCGGACTACGACGTACTTTATGAGTTCCGCTTGCTCTCGCGAGGTCGCTTCTCTTTGTATACGCCATTGTAGCACGTGTGTAGCCCTACTCGTAAGGGCCATGATGACTTGACGTCATCCCCACCTTCCTCCGGTTTATCACCGGCAGTCTCCTTTGAGTTCCCGACCGAATCGCTGGCAACAAAGGATAAGGGTTGCGCTCGTTGCGGGACTTAACCCAACATTTCACAACACGAGCTGACGACAGCCATGCAGCACCTGTCTCAGAGTTCCCGAAGGCACTAAAGCATCTCTGCTAAATTCTCTGGATGTCAAGAGTAGGTAAGGTTCTTCGCGTTGCATCGAATTAAACCACATGCTCCACCGCTTGTGCGGGCCCCCGTCAATTCATTTGAGTTTTAACCTTGCGGCCGTACTCCCCAGGCGGTCGATTTAACGCGTTAGCTCCGAAAGCCACTCCTCTAGGGAACAACCTTCAAATCGACATCGTTTACAGCGTGGACTACCAGGGTATCTAATCCTGTTTGCTCCCCACGCTTTCGCACCTGAGCGTCAGTCTTTGTCCAGGGGGCCGCCTTCGCCACCGGTATTCCTCCACATCTCTACGCATTTCACCGCTACACATGGAATTCTACCCCCCTCTACAAGACTCTAGCTGACCAGTCTTAGATGCCATTCCCAGGTTAAGCCCGGGGATTTCACATCTAACTTAATCAACCGCCTGCGTGCGCTTTACGCCCAGTAATTCCGATTAACGCTTGCACCCTCCGTATTACCGCGGCTGCTGGCACGGAGTTAGCCGGTGCTTCTTCTGTCGGTAACGTCAATCGTTGATGATATTAGCATCAACGCCTTCCTCCCGACTGAAAGTACTTTACAACCCTAGGGCCTTCTTCATACACGCGGCATGGCTGCATCAGGCTTGCGCCCATTGTGCAATATTCCCCACTGCTGCCTCCCGTAGGAGTCTGGGCCGTGTCTCAGTCCCAGTGTGGCTGATCATCCTCTCAGACCAGCTAGGGATCGTCGCCTAGGTGAGCCATTACCTCACCTACTAGCTAATCCCATATGGGTTCATCCGATAGCGCAAGGACCGAAGTTCCCCTGCTTTGCTCCTAAGAGATTATGCGGTATTAGCTACCGTTTCCAGTAGTTATCCCCCTCTATCGGGCAGATCCCCATACATTACTCACCCGTCCGCCGCTCGTCAGCGAGAAGCAAGCTTCCCCTGTTACCGCTCGACTTGCATGTGTTAGGCCTGCCGCCAGCGTTCAATCTGAGCCATGATCAAACTCTTCAATTAAAAAGCTTGATGCTCAAAGAATGTTTACTGTCGTTTGATTTCCGAAGAAATCAAATTACCTATTAGTTCATATATATGAATTAACGTGTTAGTCACTCTTCAAGACTTAAAATCAAATATTTTTTGATAGTGTCTTGTGAGTGCCCACACAGATTGTCTGATAAATTGTTAAAGAGCGTTGCGACTAAATCTTTTGATTTTCGACTTCGAGGTCGTTGTCGCGAGGTGTCGTATATTACGTTTTTTATTTAGAAAGTCAAGAGTTTATTTTCAACTTTTTTCTTTCTCACCTCTGTTATCACTGGGTTACGAAGTTTTCTTCGAACCGGTTTGTCGTGACAACGGATGCGCATTATAGGGAGTCGAAAAATTCTCGCAAGTGTTTTTTTGATTTATTTCATCAAGCGATGATTTATTAAACAAATCACACAAAATAACTACGTTTTGTTGAAATTGTGAGCTACAAATCATCAAATTCAACTGTGAATTCAGCAACCTTTTCCCAGTTAGTATATTCAATCTCTGTTTTTGGATCGGTTGGGCCATCTGTCATTTTCATTATTAGACGAATCATCATTCTATCAAACCATGTATAACGTGGATAAAACAGCGCTCCGGCAAAAACAGACTTCAATGTAGGCTTCCAAGGACATGCTTCTAAAAATTTTCGCGTATATGCGTTGGTTTCTACCGTATTCTTGCCTTCTTTTCTTGCCGTCAAATTTACAGCAAAAAAACCCGTCTTCATTGAGTTCAATTGATTTTGATGAGAAAGCACGAAGCGTTGTAGTTTTTTATTGAAATGCCCATAACGAATAGATGCCCCTACTAATACTTTATCGTAGCCTGATAAATTAAGCTGTTGGTCAGTATTTAAATCACGAATATCACATTCACGACCTGAGTTTCTCAGTTGCTCCGCCATTTTTAGAATAATTTTTTTAGTTTGCCCATCCGTACTGGAGTGTAAAAGTAAGTAGCTCATTATTGTTCCTAAATTAATATCATTTCTATATAGGTAATATTATTTATTAATTGTACCCAACTATTCACGCCAAAAAGTGGGAGTCAGTAGCACTAATAAAGTGAAAACTTCCAAACGCCCAAATAACATCGTGACAACTAATATCCATTTGCCTGTAGGGTTCATCGTTGTGAAATTATCAGCCACAGTCCCTAACCCTGGCCCTAAGTTATTCAGTGTCGTTGCAATTGCTGAAAAAGCAGAGAATTCATCAACTCCTGTAGCAATCAGTAATAATAAGCTGACGACAAAGACCAGTGCATATGCAGAAAAGAAGCCCCAAACAGCTTCGATGATCCTTTCAGGTAATGCGCGTTGTCCTAATTTGATTGTGTAGACTGCATTTGGGTGAACTAGGCGCTTTAACTCACGCGAGCCTTGTAAGAAAAGTAACAATATACGAATAACTTTTAACCCACCACCTGTCGAGCCTGCACATCCACCAACGAATGCGGCGCACAATAGCAGCATAGGTAAAAAAAGAGGCCAACCAGAAAAGCTATCTGTCGTAAATCCAGCCGTTGTCGCCATGGACACGACTTGGAAGAATGCCTGATCAAGTGTTTGACCAAAGCTACTATAAACAGAATGGAACATAAGTACTAAGGTACAAATAACCACCAAGACAAACTGGAAGCTAATAAACATTCTAAATTCAGGATCGCGCCAATAAATCCCTAAACTACGTCCAGTTAATACTGCAAAGTGCAAACCGAAGTTACAACCAGAGATAATCAGGAAAATACCAATGATAGTGTTAATCGCAGGACTATTGAAATAACCAATACTAGCATCATGAGTTGAAAACCCACCAATAGCGATAGTCGAAAAGCTGTGAGAAATAGCATCAAAAACATCCATACCGGCTATCCATAGAGCAACCGCACAGGCAATAGTTAGCAGTACATAGATAAGCCATAATGTTTTTGCTGTTTCTGCAATACGAGGCCGCATTTTATTGTCTTTCAAAGGACCCGGCATTTCTGCACGATATAGCTGCATTCCCCCGACACCCAAAAGTGGTAAAATTGCAACGGCAAGTACAATAATCCCCATCCCCCCAAGCCATTGAAGCATCTGCCGATAAAATAAAATAGCTTTGGGTAGGGAATCAAGCCCTGTTAACGTTGTCGCACCTGTCGTCGTCAATCCTGAGAACGATTCAAAAAAAGCATCAGTTACCGAAAGATTAGGTCTTTCAGAAAAAATAAAAGGTAATGCCCCTACGCTTCCCAGTACCGTCCAAAATAAAACAACGATAAGAAAGCCTTCTTTTGCTTTCAGTTCGTGCCGGCTATTACGGGTTGGTAGCCACAAAAAAAGACCAATTAGCAAAGCAGTAATAAAAGTCTGGCTAAAAGCTCGCCCTGCACCATCACGATAAATTAGCGCGACAATACCAGGAATAACCATGGTAAAAGAAAAGATGATGACAAGCAGCCCGACTATACGGGTTATTGCACGAAAATGCATTCGGCAGGTTCCTTGATAAAACTGTTTACTATTGTGATTCTGACGTGAGCGTTAAGGCTCCACGGCTTATATCGCGTAATTTATCATTGACTTCCTGCTCAAGAGTGGCAGGAATTGCAATTTGTAAAGAGACAGTTTCATTATAATCACTGTGTAAAACTGTGCCATTCACTTGGACAAGCAGTTGTTCAATCGCATTAATCAATGAATAGTCGCACACTAAATTAAAGATTTTTTGTGGTACTTTTGTCTTTGTTGGTAATATTTTTAATGCTTGCTGGGCACCATTTCCATAAGCTTTAACTAGCCCACCAGTGCCTAGTTTTATCCCACCAAAATAACGTACAACAACACAGGTAACCTCCCCTAGATTGCTACCTAATAGTTGCGCCATGATGGGTTTTCCTGCTGTTCCTGTCGGCTCTCCGTCATCAGAGAACCCCAATTTTTGTGAATCATCAGGCCGACCAGCAACAAATGCCCAGCAATGGTGCCGGGCATCTGGGTATTGAGCTTTAATCGATTGAATGTAATCTTTTGCCGCTTCAATACCATCTGTATGAGCTAAATACGTAATAAATTGGCTTTTTTTGATTTCTTCTGTAAAAGAAATGGTTTCAGCCGGTATTAAATAAGGTTTCATTAACGTAAATGTAAGTCTCGAGTCATATTCTCAATACGATTTGCATGGATCACGATATTATCTTCAATGCGGATTCCACCGTAAGGTTTGAAGAACTCGATTTTATCCCAATTAAAGTGTTGGCTGAACTCCCCATTTCTCCATTCAGATAACAGAGATTCAATAAAGTAGAGCCCAGGCTCAATAGTTAACACCATTTTAGGTTCTAAAACACGAGTACAACGCAAGAATGGATACATTTTAGGAGCTGCGAGATGAGTACCACTATCATCTTGCATAAAACCTGCAGCATCATGAACTTGTAACCCAAGTGGATGGCCTAAACCATGAGGTAAAAATGGCGTTGTTAAGCCACTTTCCACCATCGACTCTTCGCTAATATCTTTAACAATATCATGTTTAATCAGTATCTTAGCAATCCTATGATGCATATCCACGTGATAATCAGTATAGCGGACACCTGCCTTAATCGTATCAATTAAAGCAAGCTGCTCTGTGTTGACATCTGCAACCAATTCAGCAAATTCGTCTTTACCTTTCGCCGCATAAGTTCTCGTAATATCAGCAGCATAGCCATTATATTCAGCGCCTGCATCAATAAGAAAACTGCGTAATTCGTTCGGCACAGTTTGCTGTAGTTTCGTGTAATGTAATACCGCCGCATTTTCATTCAGCGCAACAATATTACCATAAGGCACATTGGTATCTCGATGACCGGTAGATTGTAAGTAACTGACATTAATATCAAATTCGCTCATACCTGCACGGAATGCTTCGAGAGCAGCGAGGTGCCCATTTACAGCCATTTTTTGAGCTTCTCGCATACAGTAAAGCTCATAATCTGTCTTATAAGAACGATGATAATGATAGTAATCTAAAACCGATTTGGGATTGATATTATGCAAAGAAATCCCTAAAGATTCTGCTCGTGCTGTTGCTGAGCCTATATAGGCAACATTTTCTTTTGATAAGCTTGCGAGAAGCGTTTTGATGTCATCCGCATTTTTTAAGTGGATTAGCTCAATATCTTTGGTCCAAAAACTGTTCGGTAGTGGCTCAACACTATGCCAATAGTCAACGGGGGAATAAAACCATAGCTTAGGCTTATTTATACCATCAACTAATAACCATGAATGTGGAACATCGGTAACAGGTACCCACGCTTTGAAATGAGGGTTAACTTTAAACGGATAGTCGCTATCATCAAGAAAGATGCGTAGGGGTTCACCTGAATGAATCAATATGGCATCTAATTTGCTGCGCTGTAAAACTTGCTGAGTTCTGTTTTGTAACGTTTTAATGTGTTCAGCGTAGAGTGCAGTCAGTTTTTCCATTTCCTTCAACCTTTCAGCATTAATTAGAAAAATTAAGCTTACCACGTTCTGTTATTAACGGATATGCACTCTGTTGCAAACCCTAATTAATTAATTGATATATAATACATTTATCATTTAAATCATTAATTATTTCACTTAATTGCTGTGACCAACCTTCCATTTTTGTCATTAATCATTTGCAATTAATTAACATTCTAGTCACACTCTTTTCATCTGGTCGTACCAGATAACACTACCACGTAGAGGAGAGCAGAATGCTTTATCAAAGTGACACTATCTATATTCAATGGTTGAAACAAGGGATTGCAGAACTGGTTTTTAACTCACCAGGGCCAATTAATAAATTGGACACCCACACCGTTGCTTCACTTGATGAAGCCGTGTCTGTTCTTGAGCAACAAACCGAGCTGCAAGGTGTAATTTTCCGTTCTGATAAACCCGCTTTTATTGTTGGCGCTGATATCAAAGAGTTTCTGTCACTCTTTGAAGCATCAAAAGAAACACTAAGTGATTGGTTACACTACGCTAACAGTATATTTAATCGTATTGAAGACCTGCCTGTTCCAACGATTTGCGCCATTAATGGCTATGCACTAGGTGGTGGTTGTGAATGTGTTTTATCCACTGATTTTCGTATCGCCTCCCCTGATGCCCGAATTGGGCTTCCTGAAACGAAACTTGGGATCATGCCTGGCTTTGGTGGGTCTGTTCGGCTACCTCGATTAATTGGTTTGGATAGCGCATTAGAAATTATTACTGCGGGTAAAGATATCGATGCCTCTCAAGCTTTAAAACTTGGCCTTATTGATGCCGTTGTTAATACAGAAGCTCTCGCACAATCAGCGCTACAACTCATTGAATCTGCAATCACCGGAGCCTTCAATTGGCAGCAAAAACGCCAACCTAAACTTAGCCCTCTGCAATTGAAACCTATTGAGCAAACGATGAGTTTCAATGTCGCTAAGGGAATGGTGTATAAGGTTGCAGGCAAACACTATCCAGCCCCTATGGCGGCTGTGAATACAATAGAAAAGGCAGCAAATTGTACCCGCGATGAGGCCTTAAAGCATGAAACAGCAGCATTTGTTCCTCTAGCGCATAGTGATGTTGCACGTGCGTTAGTGAGTATTTTTCTAAATGACCAACAAGTTAAGTCAAATAGTAAAAAGATCGCACAACGTATTGAGATTCCAACACATGCCACCGTATTAGGTGCAGGAATTATGGGCGGAGGCATTGCTTATCAGTCTGCCAGCAAAGGCGTACCTGTTTTAATGAAAGATATTAATGTTAAGTCATTAGAATTAGGGATTGAAGAGGCACAAAAGCTATTAAATAACCAATTTGAGCGTGGAAAAATTACAGCTGTAAAAATGGCGGCGACCTTATCATCTATTCATCCTTCATTATCTTACAATGGCATAGAAGATAGCCAAATCGTCGTTGAAGCCGTTGTTGAGAACCCTAAAGTCAAAGCTGCTGTATTAGCTGAAGTTGAGTCCTTAGTAACAAGTGAAACTATACTGGCTTCAAATACATCAACTATTCCAATTTCAACCCTCGCTAAATCACTAAAGCGCCCAGAAAACTTCTGCGGAATGCACTTTTTTAACCCTGTGCATCGAATGCCATTAGTCGAAATTATTCGCGGAGAACAAACTTCTGATAACACTGTTGCTAAGGTTGTTGCCTACGCCAATAAAATGGGGAAAACCCCTATTGTTGTCAATGACTGCCCTGGCTTCTTTGTTAACCGAGTACTTTTTCCTTACTTTGCTGGCTTTAACTTACTGTTACAAGATGGGGCTGACTTTAGAGAAATAGATAAAGTCATGGAAAAAGAGTTTGGCTGGCCAATGGGGCCCGCTTATCTTCTTGATGTGGTTGGTATTGATACTGCTTTTCATGCAGAACAAGTTATGGCTCAAGGTTTTCCTGAACGAATGGGAAAAAAAGGCAAAAATGCCATTGATGTGATGTATGAACAACAACGTTTTGGCCAAAAAAATGGCCACGGGTTTTATCAATATGAAAAAGATAAAAAAGGGAAACCGAAAAAAGTTGATGATCCGCGGACGGATGAACTACTTGCTACTATTTGCTCAACAAGACGCTCATTCACCAAAGAAGAAATTATTGCTCGAATGATGGCTCCAATGATCAACGAAGTTGTTCGTTGCTTAGAGGAAGGCATTATCCAAAGCCCTTCGGATGCAGATATTGCTTTAGTTTACGGTTTAGGCTTTCCACCATTTAGAGGGGGAGTATTCTGCTATTTAGATACCTTAGGTAGTCAATCTTACTTAAAAACAACGGAATCTTTGCAGCACTTGAGTCCTCTATATCACGCGCCTAGCGGCTTAAAAGAAAAAGCGGCTACTAATGCAAGATATTACCCACAGCCACCAGTAGTGGCGATTGATGTCAAAAAAGTTGCGAGAGGTTAATTCTATGGAAAATGTCGTCATTATTGATGGAATACGTACACCAATGGGCCGTTCAAAAGGTGGGGTATTTCGCCATGTTAGAGCTGAAGACCTTTCTGCGCACCTCATGAATGCGATTTTTGAACGTAATCCAAACTCAAGTAAAAAAGAATTGGATGACATCATCTGGGGTTGTGTTCAGCAAACACTAGAGCAAGGGTTTAATGTTGCTAAAAATGCAGCATTACTCACAGATATACCTCATACGGTTCCTGCCGTTACAGTAAATCGCCTTTGTGGTTCATCAATGCAAGCGATACATGATGCGAGCCGGTTAATTATGACAGGTGATGCAAAATCAGTACTCATTGGTGGAGTTGAGCATATGGGCCACGTCCCAATGACTCATGGTATAGATTTCAACCCTAAACTGACTTTACGTGTTGCTAAAGCCGCTGGAGCGATGGGATTAACCGCTGAAATGCTTGCCAAAATGTATAAAATTAGCCGAGAAGAGCAAGATGCATTTGCATTAAGGTCTCACCAACTTGCAGCTCTAGCAACGGAAAAAGGGAAGTTCAATAACGAGATCGTTCCAATTAGTGGCCATGATGCCACTGGTAACCTCATTTCGGTAAATTATGATGAAGTGATTCGCTTTGATGCAAGCCTTCAAGGTTTGGCTGCTCTTCGCCCCGCCTTCGATCCTGCTAGTGGTACAGTGACCGCAGGTAATTCATCTGCTCTATCTGATGGTGCATCTGCGATGCTGCTAGCCAGCGAAAGTTATGCCACACAGCAAGGCATTAAGCCTCGAGCTAAAATACGCTCAATGGCAGTTGTTGGCTGCGATCCATCGATCATGGGATTTGGCCCGGTGCCAGCAAGTGAACTCGCTTTAAAGCGCGCAGGACTAACTTTAAATGATATTGATATTATTGAATTAAATGAAGCTTTTGCAGCGCAATCTATTGCATGCTTAAAAGGCTTAAAGCTATCAGAAAATCAACTAGATGATAAAGTAAATCTCAGTGGTGGGGCCATTGCGCTAGGCCACCCTTTGGGATGCTCAGGAGCAAGAATTTCAACAGCATTGCTTAATCAATTAGAACAAAACGATAAACAATTTGGTTTAGCCACCATGTGCATCGGGTTCGGCCAAGGTATTGCTACAATTATTGAGCGTGTTTAACAATTTAGTTTTAGTTTTCGCAAACATTGTATTTTGTCGATGTTCCCGCCTAGTCAGGGGCGGGTTTTTTTTGCCTTTTTCTGGCCAAATAGCCACGAAAAATTTAAAGATTATCGATAGGCGGTAAGTGAATGAGACCCTAGGAGCATACAAAAGTATGTGACTAGGGCGAATGAGCGAAACCAACACCCCTACAATTTGAAGTAGGACGGGTTAAATGAATTCGTAAGCATCTCCAAAGAGTTGTTCTGCCTTAGCTCCTCGCTCACTACAAAACCGCTCTCTCGCTATTTTAGCCATTTCAAAGCGGCCTGCGATATAGATATCATGACTGGACAAATCACCAAAATCTTCTAATACTGCGCTCAGGACTGTTCCTGTTCTACCACGCCATAGTTCGTCTGGTTGCTCTACAACTGGAGTGATCTTCAAATTAGGGTAATTTTCACTGAGGGCCTGCAATTCACCAAGGTCATATAAGTGTTCCAATTGGCGCCCCCCCCAATAGAAAGTGATATCACGATCCGAGTTTTCAGCTAAAGCTGCAAGTAATACAGAGTGGGTATAGGAAAAACCGGTCCCACCTGCAATTAAGATCATTGCGTTACTGCTATTTTCCCGAAACCAAGCTTTACCGTGAGGAATGTCAATATTTATACGTTTCTGGTCTAAAATTCTATCCATGACAGCCATTGCGTATAAATTAATCTCAGAAGCACCAATATGTAATTCAATAGTTTCTTTATTATTCGGTGTAGAAGCCATTGAAAATGGTCGCTTATCTCTCTCATCCATCACGACCATTAAATATTGACCTGCTTTAAAATGAAAAGGACCATCTGGCAACAAAATCACCCGATAAACCGTATCCGTGATAGATTCAACAGATGTTACTTTACAGCTTAAAGTTGCCATGGTTTCCCTCTTATTTTGTGTCAAAAATATTTAACTGTTCCCAAATATCATCAATGCGAGATTTAACGCTCTCTGTCATTACAATAGGACGCCCCCACTCACGATCTGTCTCACCCGGCCATTTGTTGGTGGCATCAAGCCCCATTTTTGAGCCTAATCCTGATACAGGAGAAGCGAAGTCGAGATAATCTATGGGCGTATTTTCCATCATTACTGTGTCACGAGCAGGATCCATACGGGTTGTAATTGCCCAGATGACATCTTTCCAGTCTCGTGCATTAATATCATCATCACAAACAATAACAAACTTAGTGTACATGAATTGGCGCAGGTATGACCAGACTCCCATCATGACTCTTTTAGCATGTCCTGCATATTGTTTTTTCATTGTCACAACGGCAAGACGATACGAGCACCCTTCAGGAGGAAGATAAAAATCAACAATTTCAGGGAATTGTTTTTGAAGAATGGGAACAAGGACTTCGTTTAAGGCTTCCCCTAATACTGCGGGCTCATCTGGTGGCCTTCCCGTATAAGTTGAATGATAAATTGCATCACGACGCTGAGTCACATGAGTTACAGTAAATACTGGGAAATTATCTATTTCATTATAATAACCAGTATGGTCACCATAAGGGCCTTCAGGGGCCATTTCACCCGGTTCAATATACCCTTCTAAAATAATTTCAGCGCCAGCAGGAACTTCGAGGTCATTCGATATGCATTTAACAACCTCGGTTTTATTACCACGCAACAACCCCGCAAAAGCGTACTCTGATAATGTGTCAGGAACTGGTGTTACCGCACCTAAAATGGTCGCAGGATCTGCACCAAGGGCAACTGCAACAGGAAATTTTTCACCGGGATGTGCTTGGCACCATTCTTGAAAATCCAAAGCACCACCGCGATGAGATAGCCAACGCATAATAACTTTATTTTTTCCAAGAACTTGCTGACGATAAATACCTAAGTTTTGCCTTTCTTTATGTGGGCCTTTAGTCACCGTCAGACCCCATGTAATTAGAGGGGCAGCATCTTCTGGCCAACAATGCATAACAGGTATTTTTGTGAGATCAACGTCTTCACCTGCCCAAATTTGTTCCTGACAAGCCGCTGAGCTTAACCGTTTAGCTGGCATATTCAACACTTGTTTAAATTTTGGAAGCTTATCAAAAAGGTCACGGAAACCTTTCGGTGGATCAGGCTCTTTCAGAAACGCCAGTAATTTGCCTACTTCATGTAAAGCTTTTATATCTTCTTGCCCCATCCCCATCGCAACACGTTTAGTTGTTCCAAACAGGTTACACAAGACAGGCATGTTATAGCCTTTGGGATTTTCAAATAATAGGGCCGGTCCCCCTGCTCTTAGTGTACGATCTGCAATTTCTGTCATTTCCAAATAGGGGTCGACTTCCATTGTAATGCGTTTTAGCTCGCCTTGTTTTTCAAGTTGCGAGATGAAATCTCTAAGGTCACGGTATTTCATTATCTTCTTTTACTGTTACAGAGGGAGTCCCATTATAAGACGTCCGGCCAAGGTTACAAGTTACTGTCTAAAGCACTTAAAAATCAATCTTTTTCTGGTTTAGTATACCATTTTACTGGCAATCAAAAGGGACTAATTTTTCTAATAGTAATGTATTAAATTGCTCTGAGAATGTTTTATTATGCTGAAATAGTTTAAAACCTTCATCTTTTCCACTGAAATAATGAAGTTCATTACCTTTAATTTGTAACCCACTTCCTTCCCTGAGCGCAACAACAACTTCATGAGGATTAATCACACAAAATTCTTGTAATCGCTCATCACGAGTTTCTCCCATATGACCAGAGATGTGAGCATCAATATAATGAGGATTAATTTGTAATGGGAATAGCCCTAAAGATGGCATAATTGCTGCGTTACTCACAGGCATATCATTCGTAGTACGAATACTTGGTGTCGCTACATTACATCCTGCGCTCCAGCCGATATATGGCACGCCACGTTCACGAACTGCGCGTTGAATCGCAACTATCAACCCATTCTCATGTAGGCATTTATTCAACCACCAAGTATTGCCGCCACTTACAAGAATGCATTCTGCCTGCTCAATCGCCTCCACTGGACTAGAGAAATGCTCAATTGACGTAACTTTTATTCCCAATGCTTCGGAAAGCTGCTCTGCTCTTTCGTCATGTGAGCCGCGAAGAACTGCATAAGGAACCAAAACTGCTGACTTTATGTTCTTACGAGTAATCATTTCTTTGATTCGAGGTAAGGCGTAGCTTAGCCATACAGGGTTGCCTGGTAGCTTGCCGTTACTCAACAAAAAGATATCCATTATGTCTCCTACTGATTTGGTTTTTGCATTACAGTTATCATAAGACTATATTCGATTAATATAGACTGATGAATATCAATGATATGGTGCTGTTATTCATTAGTCACATTGTTATGTCGTAATTTGTTATCATAAACATAGTTTTGTCAGATGGAATTCAAAAAAATGGAAAAATGGTATTTGCTTTATTGCAAACGAGGCCAAATTGAACGCGCTATGGAGCATTTAAATCGACAGAATGTTGTTTGTATGACGCCCATGACTGAAATGGAAAAAGTGGTTAGAGGAAAAAGAACGACTGTGCAAGAAGCTCTGTTTCCAAATTACTTATTTGTGAAATTTGATCATAATGAAATTCATACGACAACAATCCAGTCAACGAGAGGGGTCAGCCATTTTATTCGTTTTGGCCAATTGCCGACGGAAGTCCCTGAAGAGATTATTGAACTCCTACAACAAACCCCTATTAGTTATTCTGTCGCGCCAGATATACCAAAGCATGGTGACCAAGTGACAATTACCGAAGGTATTTTCGCGGGAGTACAAGCTATTTTTGATGAGCCTAATGGAGAGTATCGTTCTATTCTTTTACTGAATATTTTAAATAAAAGTGTACCTAAAGTGGTTGATAATACGCAATTTAAAAAAAATACAGATTGAACGCTTTAAGCAATCAAAAGCCCTTCTTAAAGGGCTTTTCACCTTTTTGCATTGCAAATTAAAGATAATTTAATGCAAATCAAGACTCTTCTTTTTCTTCTTCCTCTGCCTCTTCTTGCCGGTTTCTACCTTTACCAACATAGAAATTGGATAGTAAAACTCCGAGCTCGAAAAGCAAATACATTGGAACAGCAAGCAAAGTTTGAGAGAGTACATCTGGCGGCGTTAAAAACATCCCAACGATAAATGCCCCAACTAAAATATAAGGACGTTTACGTTTCAGGGATTCCGGTGTAGTCACGCCTGTCCAACACAGTAAAATAATTGCAATAGGTACTTCAAATGCCGCACCAAAAGCCATGAATAATGTCATGACGAAACTAAGATATTTACTGATATCGGGAATAAAGTTAACGCTATCTGGGGTCGTTTTAACAAAGAAACCAAATGCGAGGGGAAAAACAACGAAGTAGGCAAATGCCATTCCCAAATAAAACAAGAAACTACTTGAAACAAGCAAAGGCAACATGAGTTTGCGTTCATGCTTGTATAAGGCAGGTGCAATAAAAGCCCAAATTTGATAGAGAATAACCGGTATCGATACAAAAACCGAAACCATCATTGTCAATTTAATTGGGGTAAAGAATGTTGACGCCACATCTGTCGCACTCATTTGCGAACCTACTGGTAGCTTATCAATCAAAGGGGCTGCTACCAGCCGATAGATATCATTTGAAAAATAAGCAAGCGCAGCAAAAACAATTAAAACTGTAATTAAACAGTTTAACAGCCGTTTGCGAAGTTCAATGAGGTGGCTAATAAGTGGTTGTGTATCATTTACAGCCATGTGTTATTTTTCACTTTCAGTTTGATTAGAGTTTTTTACTTTAGCATCGAGTGATTCTACTGTTTTCACGGCGACTGAATCTTCTGGCTTTTCATCCTCAACAACAGCCGCCATTTTAGCAGCATGCTCAGGGTTTGGATCAGACTCTTCAGGTGGCTGCTGAGTATTATCTTTCGCTTCCTTTACAGCACTATCGTAACTGTCAGTGATCTCTTTTGCTTTGTTTAACTCTGTTTCAATATCATTGGTTGTCGCTTGGTAATCGCTTTTAAGCGATTGTGCCGCTGTACGCAGTTCTTCCATTGACTGCTTAAGTTCAGGAGAAAGCGCTTCTAAATTAGCTTTTTCTTCCACCTTTTTCAGCGTTTCTTGCAACTCCTGCAGCTTTAACTCTTGCGATAACTCGTTTTGTACATTTGCAGCCATAGAGCGCATCGCACGGATCCACCCAGCGACAGTTCTCACTGCCACTGGTAACCGCTCAGGGCCTAATACAACGAGACCAATAACTGCAATAAGCAACAGTTCACTAAAACCTATGTCAAACACGGTTTAACCCTGCTCTTTGTTTTTGCTCTCAACTGGGCTTTCTTTCTTTTCAGCAGCCTGTTGTTCAGTAATATTTTTAGGTGCGAAGTCAGCATCTTGCTTTTCTTGTTCTGCTTTTGCTTTTTCGTCATCGTTCATTGCTTTTTTAAAGCCTTTGAGTGACTCACCCAAATCTGAGCCTAAAGAACGCAATTTTTTGGTACCGAAAATTAAAATAATAAGTAAGGCAATGATAATGAGCTGCCAAGGACTACCGAAAGCAGCCATTGCAATAGTTGATTCCATTGTTAATACCTCTATATAGTTTTGGGATCAATTGTTATTAGATCTATTATATACAACCAACACAAAATACGGAAATGTTCACAGCCTTATAAACTTGTCGCAAAACAAAGTTTACTTAATTTCCGCCGGTTTTACACCAACCAAACAACCAAGACAGTGCACCTGCCACCATAAATACAATTCCAAACGGTGTGAGATTAGAAATGAGGAATAGAGTCCCACAGAGAATAAATGTAGCACCGATACCTAAAAGGTACTGAGATTTACGCTGCTTATTACGCTGACTTTTCAGTTGTTGAGTTAGTTGATCGATATTTGATTGTAAGTACTTATGCTGCCGTAATGCACCATAAATTAAATCCGGTATTTCAGGCATTTTTTCTGCCCAATAAGGTGCTTTTTCTTTTAATGCCTGAGTAATTGCAGGTATCCCTACTTGGCTATGAACCCAGTCCTCTAGAAATGGTTTTGCGGTTTTCCAGAGATCAAGCTGTGGGTAAAGCTGCCGTCCTAGGCCTTCTACATACAATAATGTTTTTTGTAATAATACCAACTGTGGTTGAACTTCCATGTTGAAACGACGTGCTGTATTAAATAAATTCAATAATACTTGCCCAAACGAAATTTCAGCTAATGGTTTTTCAAAAATAGGCTCACATACGGTACGGATAGCAAACTCAAAGTCTTCCACATTTGTGTCTGAAGGAACCCAGCCGGAGTCAACGTGCAGTTCTGCTACCTTACGATAATCACGATTAAAAAAAGCAATGAAGTTTTCTGCCAAATAACGCTTATCTTCTTTGTTTAATGAGCCGACTATCCCACAGTCTATCCCTATGTATTTAGGGTCCTCTGGATGATCGTAACTAACAAAGATATTTCCTGGATGCATGTCAGCATGGAAAAAGCTGTCGCGGAAAACCTGTGTAAAGAAGACTTTAACACCACGCTCTGCCAGCAGTTTCATATTCGTTCCCTGCGCTTTAAGCGCAGTAATATCGGAAACTGGGATCCCGTAGATACGCTCCATCACCATCACGTTTTCACGGCAATAATCTGGATATACCTCTGGTATATACAGCATGGCGCTATTTTCAAAGTTACGACGAAGCTGAATGGCATTTGCCGATTCACGGAGCAAATTCAGCTCATCGATCAAGGTTTTTTCGTATTCACGCACGACTTCTTTGGGTCTTAATCGCCGCCCATCTGGCAGCAAAGGAACCCAATTTGCAATACGATACATTAACTTAATATCAGCTTTAATAATTGGCAGAATATCAGGGCGAATAACCTTGATGACAACATCTTTACCATTTTCTTTTAACGTTGCGGTATGCACCTGAGCAATAGACGCAGAAGCTAAAGCTTGTTCATCGAAGTCATCAAACCACTGTTCTAAAGGCCCTTCGAGAGATTCCTCAATATAGCCTCGTGCCAGTTTGCCATCAAAACTTGCCACTTTGTCTTGTAATAATGACAATTGATCTGCGATTGCAGGTGGAAAAAGATCTCGGCGAGTCGATAGCATTTGGCCAAATTTGATCCAAACTGGCCCGAGTTCTTGAAGGGCGAGACGAAGCCTTTCGCCCAATGTTTTGTCTTTATGCTTATTTTTAATCCAAAAGAAACCTAAGCGACCTATTCTTAATGGTAACGTTAGTTTAGTTTTGGGGATTAACTCATCTAATCCGTAAGAGAGAAAAACCCGAATAATGAAGTAAAGTCGTTTTATTTCACCGG
Source organism: Providencia sp. PROV109 (assembly GCF_033681625.1). Lineage (NCBI taxonomy): Bacteria > Pseudomonadati > Pseudomonadota > Gammaproteobacteria > Enterobacterales > Morganellaceae > Providencia > Providencia sp. PROV109. Next base: position 522,936 of record NZ_CP096320.1, on the reverse strand, counting down.
GTGTCATTCTTCTCCTCCAACTGGCTTAAACGTAGCTCAAGTGCACTCATTGAATTTTCTACTTGCTCAACTTCATCACTAAAATGAGCAAGTTCAAGCTGGCTAGGCGCCATCTTCCATTCTTCAATTATTGCGTCTTTGATATACGTTTTTTGCCGTTTTACTAAATGAGATGCAAGACAAGCACCTTTATTCAGGAACTTGCTAAGACCTTCTGCCGCAACATCACCAATGTAAGGTGATAGATAATGAGCAGGATTCCAAATTGCTAAGTCAAGTAAAGAAGACCAGTGCTGTACAATTTGCATATCCCCTTCAATCACGATATCACCACGATTGATAAGTTGAGATAATTGCTGTTTGTCTTTCAATTTAACTAGCGTAAAGATGGATGTTTTAATGGTACAGTCCGCAGGCTCAACCCACTGGCTTAACACATCAACATGATTTTCAGCAAAAACGAGTGTTAACGTTTTATTCAGTTCTTTAAGTTCAATAGCCATAACCTTGCCGGCCAAGCGCATTCTAGCTGGCTGTAGAACTTTTTCTTTAAACAACATGTGGTTAAGAGTGGTTTCCATCAATGCTGTTATCAAAGAATACAAAACTGTATTTTGATTTTCGGTATGTGTTGATGGTGCTTCCATCTTAGAATTTAAACCCTTTATGCAATGCGACAATTCCACCTGTCATATTAGTGTACATCACCTGTTCAAACCCTGCATTTTCCATCATACCTTTTAGTGTTTCTTGGTTTGGATGCATACGGATTGACTCGGCTAAATAGCGATAGCTATCGGGATCATTAACGATCGCCTGACCAATACGAGGGAGTATATGGAATGAATAGGCATCATAAGCTTTATTCAGTGGCTCAATAATTGGCTTAGAGAACTCTAACACCAATAAGCGCCCACCCGGCTTTAACACTCGGAACATAGAGCGTAGCGCTTTGTCTTTATCGGTGACATTACGCAAACCAAAAGAGATAGTAATGCAATCAAAATAGTTATCAGGGAATGGCAGTTCTTCTGCATTGGCTTGTACATAATTAACATTACCAACAATGCCTAGGTCACGTAATTTCTCACGCCCCATTTTTAGCATTGAATCATTAATATCTGCGAGTATGACCTCACCTTTTTCACCGACTAAACGTGAAAATTTAGCGGTTAAGTCACCCGTTCCACCTGCAAGGTCAAGTACTCGTTGATTACGACGCACCCCACTCGCTTCAATGGTAAAACGCTTCCAAATACGATGGATACCGAATGACATCAAATCATTCATTAAGTCATATTTTGATGCTACTGAGTGAAAAACATTCGCTACTAGGCCAGCTTTATCTTCTTTGCCGACAGTACGGAAACCGAAATCAATGGTTTCTTTAGTTGGTTCAGTCATTTCTCTTATGCCTGCTTATCATTCAAACTTTTGTAGGAAGTGTAACAGTCTTTGGGCCAAAACCCTATCAGAAGTCTAAGATTCCGCACAATTAGACGTATCTGATCGCTCAACCAATTGGGGTTGGATAGGTTGTTTAATTTCGACCCCAAGCTCTTTAAAACTTTCCGCCTGGCTAATTAAATTTCCACGGCCTTCGGCAAGGCGTTTCATTGCCGATAGGTAAGTATTATTTGCTTTATCAAGACTGGTGCCTAAAACCTGCATATCATCCACAAACAAGCGCAGCTTGTCATACATTTTCGCTGCTCTATTTGCTATCTCCTGGGCATTTTGCCCTTGGCGTTCATACCGCCAAATATTATTAATTGTCCTCACCGCCACTAACAATGTCGAAGGACAAACTAACATAATATTCTGTTTAATTCCTTCATCAAGTAACTCAGGAGCTTCTTTCAAAGCCAGTAAATACGCAGGTTCAATAGGGATAAACATTAAAACGTAATCTAATGAACGAATTCCCGGTAACTGATGGTAATCCTTGCGGCTCAGCATACGCATGTGATTGCGGATAGATGCCACATGGTTTTTTAACGCCTGTTGCTGTTCATGTGGCTCTTCGCTATTGAAGTACTGTTCATAGGAAACCAACGACATTTTGGCATCAACAACCACATCTTTCCCTTCAGGAAGATGGATAATCACATCCGGTTGATAACGGCTATTATAACTTGTATTGATGCTAACTTGGGTTTCAAACTCACTTCCTTCACGTAAACCTGAGACTTCGAGGATCCTGGTAAGAATAGTTTCCCCCCAGTTTCCTTGAATTTTATTATCCCCTTTCAGGGCTCGTGTCAGGTTAACCGCTTCTTTGGTCATTTGATTATTGAGCTGCTGTAATTGCCGAATTTCATAGGCTAAAGTGTGGCGTTCTTTCGCTTCTTCACCAAAACTTTGCTGAACTTGCTGACGAAAACCTTCTAATTGCTCACGAAAAGGTGACAACATCGCCAATAGGCTTTTTTGTTGTTGCTCTGATGCACGACGCTCATTTTGTTCAAAAATACGATTTGCTAAGTTTTCGAATTGTGCTGTCAGCCGTTGTTCGCTATTTTGTAAAATTCGCTGTTTTTCTTCGTTTGCTAGCTGGTTCTGTTCAAAACGGGTTATTACCTCACGAAGCTCAGCTTCTTGTTCTCGGTTAATATCCCTTTGAGTGCGCAATTCTTGATCTAGCCTGTCATACTCTTCTTTCCATTGCGCAAGGTGGATGTTTTTTTCGTCACTTGCAGCAAGTTGGCGGTTGAGTTGTTGTAGTTCCTGATCTTTTTGCGCAATTTTTTGGGCAATAGAGAACCAAGAGGCTAAACCACCAACTAAAACGCCACTCAACGCACCAATAACTGCATATAAAAGAGAGGTATCCACGGTTAAATCCTTACTTTACAAAGTCTAGTGTAAGGTAATGGGATACTGTATAAGTGTCCAGAGGTAATTTAGCCATCGAAGAAAATTTTGCGAAGCACTTCGCAAGCTTAGCCTATCCAACTTGCGAACCATTTCAGGCCGAGCGCTCCCGGCGCTAAAATACCAAATGCCCAAATCATCGCAGAAGCAATATTCGCAAGTTGGAAATGCCGTTGTGGCATGGCGCAAATCCCTGCAACCAAGGGAACAATAGCTCGTAACGGCCCGAAGAAGCGCCCAAAGAAAATTCCCCAAATACCCCATCGGTCAAAGAAACGCTGCCCTTTATCAATCATTTGTGGGTTACGAGAAATCGGCCACATATGGCGTACATTTTCTTTGTAATGATAACCAATCCAATAAGAGAGCCAGTCCCCAAAGAAAGCACCGAGAGCTGCTGCTAACCATATTGGCCAGAAAGTAATATTACTTTCACCAATCAAAGCGCCAAGCGCGAGTAAAATAACCGTTGCTGGTAACAGGAGTGACAAAAATGCCAAAGATTCCCCAAACGCCAAAAAGAAAATAATAGGAAGCGCCCATACTTCATGTTCGCGTGTAAAGTCAGTCACTATGGTGACAATTTCATTGAGTGTCACGGTCAGTTCCTTTCATTAGGGAATAATCAGAATACTGTAGCGAAAAAGTGGTAAATCAAGATTAAACAAAGCAGAAACACTTTTAGAAAAACTAAGTTGTGGATACGGAAAAATGGATTATCCACAACTCATCTTACAGTAAGTGAAACTTAGTCCAAAAACTGACTCTGCAGTGCTTCTCGTTGTTGCCTTCCTAAGCCAAAATCTTTTTCTAGCCATTGGTCAACATTGCCATAATGGCTTTCAATACTGTTTAGAGCCGTTCTTAAAAAGTCTTCACGTACCGAATAGACATACTCAAATTTTTTCACAATGCTTTCGTCCATCGTTTTTGCATGTTCTTCGAGTAAATGCTTGCGGTATGGTGCAAGTGTTTCATTAGTCAGTAAGTAATCTTCCATTACAGTGTCTAAATCTGCACCTAAAGCAAATAATACTAATGCGGACCCGACGCCTGTACGGTCTTTTCCTACCGCACAGTGTTGTACGATACCACCTTTTTCTGGCTGTTTGAGTAAATTGACCAATTGGTAATAAGCAGGATTGTTCAGTGGTAATAATTCATATAAACGGAACATAAAAGCTTGCGGGTCAAATTGTTCCAATATTTCTGGCGTAAGTTTATCTAAATTTGCTGTGACCTCTTTTGCTAACGGATTTGCTGGTGCATGCACATAATGCGCGCCTTGCCAAATGACATCAGGCTTATCTAAGATTTCAGCTTCATCACGATAATCAATGATTTGGAAAAGATTTTGTGAACATAGAACAGCTTCGTCCTCTTGAGTTAATCGGTCTAACGCACCGGAACGAAACAGGACTCCAGGCTTGATCTTCCCACCATTAGCGAGTTTTTTACCACCAAGATCGCGGAAGTTAATACCGCCTTTTAAAGGCAAAACAGAAGGATGAAGATAAGGTGTTGTTGACATAATAATTCCTTTTCGCCCTACAGCTTTCATTCCAGTTAGCAATAAAACAAATGTAACCTGAACAATTTAAGGGCACATAATATTGATAATTGTTTTTATGACAATAACAGATCTAGCGAATAAGAGGATCAGAATATTTCCTGTAAATTGATTAACAATTGTAACATTTATAAAGGAAATAAAGAGAAATAAGAGGTATGTAAAAGGACTAAGCCCGCTTACTTTTTGTCCACAACCGAGTGAAAGTCAAGTAAACGGGCCAGTAAATCACGGACTACAGTAAGCGGCGTGCAGCTTCAACCACAATACTTAATACGTTACCTTCAGTTTTCTTCAGTAACGCTTCATTTGGAATTTCTTGTTGGGTACGATTTACGATAACACCCGCAACCATACCAGCACGTAACCCTTTACTACTAGAACACATAGTCAGCAATGTGGCTGATTCCATTTCGTAGTTCATCACGCCCATGTCTTGCCACTCTTTCATCGAACCTCTGAAATGACGCATCACACGGCCAGTATAGGTATCATAACGCTCTTGACCTGGGTAGAAGGTATCAGATGATGCAGTTACACCAACATGAACGGTTGCACCTGCATCTTTCGCTGCGGCATAAAGCGCATTGGTACAATCAAAATCGGCAACTGCTGGGTATTCTAATGGCGCGAAGTGTTGGCTAGCACCGTCTAAGCGAACTGCTCCAGTTGTCACTAAAACATCACCGACATTGATATCTTCTTGGATTGCACCTGTTGTACCAATACGTAAGAAAGTGCGAATACCAAGCTGCGCAAGTTCTTCGACTGCAATAGACGTTGATGGGCCACCGATACCGGTTGAACAAACAATGACGGCTTTTCCGTCAACCTCACCACGCCAAGAGGTGTATTCACGCAATGACGCAAGGTGTACAGGGTTATCCATCAGACGTGCAATTTTTTCAACACGGTTAGGATCCCCAGGAACAATCGCTACGGTCGCACCCTGTAAGTCACTTTTCTTTAAACCTAAGTGGAAAACGTCAGACATTTCAAACTCCTTTACACAATGGCATCATTAAATCAGTCAATACTGATTAATCGTTATTTATAATATAGCGACAAAGCCATAATTTTTTAGTGATAAATGTCACTTTTAATGAAAACAATAAAAGTTTGATTTCATTATTAAGTGATTTATGTCACATTTATTCATTGATCTTATTTCTCTTTAAAATCCATTGTCATCAGTATAGATGAAAGTTTGATATAACGACAAAAGCGCCCCTGATTGCTGGGCGCTTTGATTATTTGGCAGAACTAAAAATAGTAACGCTATATTAGAGAATTACATCAAGAACGAGGACACCAACTAGACCTATTGCCCACGCAATGGTGGTCGGAATAGACCAAACAATGATTTGCTGTTTAACGTCCTTAATTCCCATCATTCTGTTCACAACCCAATACAGGCTGTCGTTAAAGTAACCGAAGAACAGAGATCCCATGGTTGCCGCTTGCGCTGCGACCAATAAGTTAATATCAGGTATTTGGCTAATGATTGGTGCAGAAATAGATGCTGCGGTAATCATTGCTACTGTACCCGAACCTTGAATCAAACGAACCAACGTCGCGATGATAAACGGAATCAATACAGGTGTAATTGGCAGATTTGCTACATGCTCAGCAAGAATGTTTCCTGTGCCACTATCGCGCAGTACCGCGCCTAATGCACCACCAGCCCCCGTAACAAGCAGAATAATACCGGCTGCTTGTAAGCCTTCTTCCATACGGTCGATGACTTCTTCTTTCGTTGCTTTTGGCATTAATGTGTAAACAGAGATCAACACACTAATTGATAATGCAATAATGGGTGCGCCTAAAAATTCAAATGTTTGGAAATACCAATTGCTTTCCATACCTTGGAAAGATTCTGTTTTAAGAATTAATCCATTAATTGCATTTATGAAAATTAACAAAATAGGCGTAATAATCGGTAAAAGCGATAAGAACAGGCTTGGTAATGGTTTATTCGCTTTTTCTTCCATATAACGAGCGTGAACTTCTTTCAGGTCTTCACTACCCGTTTCATCTGGCATAAATTCAGGGTATTTAGTCCCTAACCATTTTGCGTAAAGAACAATACCGATAACACAAGGAATAGCGAGGCTCATTCCTGCTAGGATCATTGCGCCAACATCGACACCAAAGATCCCTGCCACGCCTAAAGGCCCAGGTGTTGGTGGAACGGTGTGGTGTGTCACCACTAACCCACCAGCGAGTGCAACGCCTAAAGTTAGTATGCTACGTTTACCATTTTTGGCTAATGCTTTTGCCAATGGGTATAAAATCACAAAAGCGGAATCAACGAAGATAGGAATACTGACAATATAGCCGGTAATTGCCAACGCCCATTCTTCACGTTTTTTTCCTAACCATTTGATAAAGCTATAAGCGATCTGTTCAGCAGCACCTGAAACTTCCAGCACCCTTCCCATCATTACCCCGAGTCCGATAACAATACCGATGCTACCGAGTGTTGACCCAAAGCCTTTTGTAATGACTGTCACGGTCTCTGCCGCAGTCAAACCACCGGATATACCCGCGATTGCTGCGGCAATTAGCATTGCTAATAACGCATGAACACGCGTTCGTAATACTAAGAAGATCAGGACAAATATGGCCACTGCGAGGCCAATAACAGGAATATAGGACATAGGCTATCTCCTACTTAGACGAACCGTGGTGGGTGATAAACGAACGGATCGCATCACCAAACGAGCCATCTGCACGAAAACCGAGATCCAATGCACGGCTGATATCAAATTTGCCCGGCCAGCTCGCCACAATACGGTTAATGGCTTCATCAGGCTCAAAGCGAATAAGATCCACAGCTTCTTGGCCTGCAACATCACGCAGAGCATCGATCATACCTTGGACGGTAACGGTGATACCTGGCAGGTTCACCGTGCGTGATTTACCAAATTTTTCAGCAGGGATACTGACCGCATGAATAAAGTTGTTAATCACAGTTTCAGGGCTAGATAACCATAACGCGAGATCAGGGGAAACAGGACAAACACTTTCAACCCCATTTAATGGCTCACGAATAATGCCACTTGCGAATGAAGAGGCGGCTTTATTTGGCACACCCGGACGAATACTAATGGTTGGTAAACGCATCACACGGCCATCAACAAAGCCTTTACGTGAATAGTCATTCACCATCAATTCACACATAGCTTTTTGAGCACCATAGGACGATTGTGGGTTAACGACACACAAGTCTGTGATGACATCAGGTAGCTCACCACCAAACACAGCGAGGGAGCTGGTGAACATAAATTTGATTGCAGGGTTCTTGGCACGAGCGACTTCCAATAATTGACGAGTGGCTTCAAAGTTAACCTTCATACCCAAGTCAAAATCACTTTCAGCGTGGCTACTTACGATAGCTGCAAGGTGGAAAACCACATCGGTTTGTGCATCAATCAGTTTATCAGCCGCCCCTGCTTGCGTTAAATCTAACGCGACGCAACTGACTCTGGCATCTTCAACCGGTGATGTAGGGCATTGAATATCGGCTAAAACAAGGTGGTCAAATTTTAAACCCTGGCTATTTTTAAGCAAAGCAGCGGCTAGCTGCTGGCCCAGAAAGCCTGCGCCACCAGTAATAATAACTTTCATTGTAATTCTCCTTGCTATAGCCTTTTAACTGGCTATGCAGTTTTAGGTAAGATTATTTATGTTTTATGTCTTGATTAAATGAAGTTTTATGTTTTGTTCTGTTATCCGCTGCACCACATCAGTTGGTAATTGGTCATCACAAATAATGTCGTGCAATTGATTCAATGGGCAAACACGAAACATGCCATATTTGCCGAACTTACTACTGTCTGAAACCAGCACACAACGGCGAGCAACATCCAATAGCGTTTGTTTTATCTGAACCTTTTCCTCATGCGGGGTAGAAACCCCGTGCTGCAAATCCCATGAACTGGTGCTGATAAAAGCAATATCAACATTGAGGGTTTTCAGCATCATCGCAGCCGTATTTCCTACACTAGAATGGTTACGTTTATCCACCAATCCCCCGGTGTGGTATAGGTTTAGCTGCGACTTATTCATTAAGTACTGCATAATCGAAAAATCATTAGTGACAATCGTTAAGTTGAAACGCTCGCCGAGTACGCGTGCTATCTCAAAGGTAGTTGTTCCCGCATCGAGATAAACCACTTGCCCATCTTCAACTAGTGAGCTGGCAAACTGGCCAATTTCACGCTTATGGCGATGATGTAACCGCGCTTTTTCACTCCAAGGTAACTCTTGGCGCAGCACGTCATTTAACTTAACGCCACCACTAATACTGAGTACCTTCCCTTCTTCTTCTAACATCCGAATATCACGTCGCACTGTCATATGAGAGACATTCATTAGCTCAACCAAGTCACTGATCGATACGGTTTGATGTTCATGCACGTAACGGTAAATAAAATCACGACGCTCAGAAGGGAGCATAGGTTCTCCTAATTATGAATTTGCTTGTTTAAGCCAGCCTAATCCATCTTCGGTGCGGCCTGCAGGATGGTATTCACATCCTAACCAGCCTTCATACCCCATTTCATCCAACTGCTTAAAAATCCATGGGTAATTGACTTCACCGCTATCCGGTTCATGACGATAAGGAACTGACGCTATCTGAATGTGACTAAATTTACCCCATAAACGTTCAATTGTTTTCAATAAATCACCTTCCATAATTTGGCAGTGATATAAATCCAACTGGATAAATACATTTTCACGAGCAATTTCAGGTAGTAATGCTTCAGCTTGTTTTTGTGTCGTCAAAAAGTATCCGGGCATATCGCGGGTATTGATGGGTTCGATAAGCACACGAATACCGTGCTCAGCCATCACATCCGCCGCATATTGAATATTTTTGATATAGCATGCAGTTTGCTGTTCAAGTGTATAGTTTTCATTCACTTTCCCCGCCATCGCATGAACTTGTTTACAGCCTAAGGCTTTTGCGTATTTCAAGGCCGTTTGTACGCCTTCGGCAAATTCTTTCTCACGACCTGGGATCGAAGCCATACCACGCTCCCCTTGTGCCCAATTTCCCGCTGGCATATTAAACAGAGCTTGTGTTAAATGGTGTTTACTCAGCTCACCCGCAATGACATCGGCATCTTCTTCATAAGGGAAGAGGTATTCGACACCTTTGAACCCCGCATTTGCAGCACGTTCAAAGCGCTGTATAAAAGGCACTTCGGTAAACATCATGCTTAAATTTGCAGCAAATTTAGCCATTTTCGCCTCACTACTTTTGTGGATAACGACTTTCGAGCTGTTCAACTTGCTCTTGCGTTAATGTTGTAAAGCCATGTGGGCGTAATGTGATATATAAGCGAGCTGTATCTTCTAACTCTTCTGCGTTGAAGAAAGCTTGTCTTAACGTTTTGCCACCCACGACCGGACCATGATTTGATAGCAATACCGCATTATGTGTCGGTGCTAATTTTGCAATTTCCTCACCAATTCGGTCATCCCCCGGTGGCAAGTATTCAATCAATGGTAATTTCCCCACTCGCATCACATAATAAGGTGTGATGGGAGGTAAACAATTTGTTGTATCTAACCCCGGTAAGCAAGACAACGCCGTTAACCAAGGTGAGTGAAGGTGAACAACTGCTTGGCAATCAGGGCGTTGCAAATACATCGCCATATGCATAGAAACTTCTTTTGTCGGCTTATCACCCCCAATCCAATTGCCTTGTGCATCGAGTTTACTCAGTTTGTTAGGGTCTAAATCACCAAAACTGGAGTTTGTCGGTGTCACAATAATCGAACCATCAGGTAACCGAGCACTAATATTTCCTGCACCACCGCTACTGTATCCGCGGTTAAACATTGATTTAGCCCAATCGACTAACTCTTGGCGCAGCGCCTTTTCATCACTCATTAAACATCTCCTGTGCAAACTGGAAGAAATTTTCTTGGCCGAAATTACCTGATTTCAGCGCCAACCAGTTACCGCTTGCTAAATCCTGTACCCATGGCACACCAGGGGCAATTGGTGAACCAATACTTAATTGTTCTGTTCCAAGGCTTTGAACCACTTTTCCTGAGGTTTCGCCACCCGCAATAATAAAGGTGTCATACCCTTTCGCTTGCAACAGTGCGACAACTTCACCAAATACCTTCTCGACCGCAAAACTTGATTCCGCTGCGCCATATTTTTCTTGTGTCTGTTTCAATAATTCAGGGGATTGAGTGGCATAAAGCATTGGCGCTAAACCGGTTAGTTGCTGTGCTTGCACCCAATCAGCTAATGTTTTGGCATACTCTGAGTTATTTAAACATTCACCCACATCCAACATTTTTGCAGGAGCAACTTGCTGATAAGCTTGCACTTGTTTGTTGGTCATTACCGAGCAACTCCCCGATAAAACAACCGTTTTTCTGTTTTTACCTGTTGGTTTTTCGCCACGTTGTGTTGTGCCGCCCCATGGGCATTGGCTATCCACATTCGCTAATGCAGCGCCGAGGCCGGAGCCCCCAGTTAACAGTGGCATGGCTTTAACCGCTTGTGCGATAGGAAGCAAATCATCCATCGTTAAGCTATCAACGACCGCGTAACTCACACCTCGTTGAGCTAACTCGGCAAGCTTTTGGCTAACAACGTCACTGCCTTTTTGAATATCTTCAAGTTTGACTAAACCTGCTTTACCTTTTGATTGTTTTTCCATCACACGCAATAAATTTGCGTCGGTCATTGGGGTTACAGGGTGATGCTGCATGCCACTTTCATTAAGTAGCTGGCCATTCACAAATAAATGACCGTGAATAACCGTTCTGCCGTTCACAGGTAACGCTGGGCAAACTAATGCTAAATCTGTTCCCAGTTGGGCCATTAATGCATCTGTAACGGGGCCAATATTGCCTTTTTCGGTTGAATCAAACGTTGAGCAATATTTAAAGAAAATTTGCTGACAATTCGCTTTTTGCTTCAGCCACTTGCACGCATTGGTCGATGCACTAACAGCTTCATCGACAGGACAAGAGCGGCTTTTCAAACTGATCACTATCGCATCAACATCTTCTGGTACTGGTGTATTTTCATCAGGTTCATTCAATAGCTGAACAACCTTCCAACCGTTTTGCACCATAAAGCCTGCAATATCTGTCGCACCGGTAAAATCATCCGCTATTACGCCTAACTTCACTGTCATGCTTTTTTCTCCGGTAAAGTAATACCTTTAAATGTTTTGATCACCGCGCTGTCATCCTGCTGACCAAAGCCTTCATTGCTCGCTGAAATAAACATTTGATGGGCTGTTGAAGCAAGTGGCAGCGGGAAATTTAATGCTTTCCCTGTTTCCATCACTAGCCCTAAATCTTTGACAAAAATATCTACTGAGGATTTTGGCGTATAATCACCGTCTAAGACATGTTGCATACGGTTTTCAAACATCCATGAATTTCCAGCTGCATGGGTAACAATGTTGTACATCACGTCAAGGTCAATACCCGCCTTGGCGGCTAAAGCCATGCTTTCTGCGGCAACAGCTATATGCACCCCAGCTAATAACTGGTGAATCGTTTTGACGGTTGAACCTAAGCCGACTTCATCCCCTACGCGATATAAGCGCTCAGAAATAGCGTTAAATACGGGTGAAAGCTGCTCAAATAGAGCTGCTTCACCTGAAGCCATTACAGTCAATTTCCCTTCAGCGGCTTTAATTGAGCCACCTGAAATAGGCGCATCTACAAGCGGTAATTGATATGAGGCAAGGCGCTGAGCGATATTTTTAGTTTGTTCCGCAGCCAAGGTACTGTGCAACACAATAACCGTACCGGGGCGTAGTTGTTCAACTAAAGGCTGTTCACCCGAAAATAAAATGGCTTCAACTTGACGACCATTAACCACCACCAGCAACAAAGCATCAATTTCATGGGCAAATTCCGCTGCATTTTGCCCCACTGCAATTGCGCCTGCGTTAAGTAGGCTTTTGCATGCACCTTGGTTTAAATCAAATCCATAGGTAGGAATGTTATTTTTTATAAGAGATTGTGCGATCCCCATCCCCATAGAACCTAGGCCAATCACGCCAATTTTATTAACGAAATTTCCCATAATGACCCCTGATGTTGTTAATCTTCGTGACTGTTGTGAATTTTCACACAATAAAATTCACAAACACATGACTAATATCACATTTGAGATAATATAAAAAACAAACAATAAAATCATAATCAATTGAATTAAAACAAAATAAATAAAAACTCACCTTAAACATGCTTTCACAGAATAATGTGATAGAAAATGTGACGCTCGTTATGTTTATTCACGTTTAATTCACAAATGAAAAACCTTTGTTTCTCTACTGGGCTATATTCAATGCATCATTTCTATTGACCTAAAACTCAAATTGCTGAAAATAGCCGACTACAATTTTTTGAATAATGCTCCATACTATGGATGAGAGCATAAATTGGCGGATTGCCTAGGAGATAACATGGGGTTATTTGAGCAAATGATGGGTATGGTTGCAGGCGATAAAATGCAACAATTTCAATCAGTAATAAACTGGGTTGAGGAGCAAGGTGGCCTTCAAGGTGTTATCGAAAAATTTAACGAGCAAGGCTTAGGCGGTGTTATTGCATCGTGGATCAGTGAAGGAAATAATTTACCTATCGATGCCAGCCAATTAATGCAAGTTTTTGGAAATGCAAATATCCAAGAATTAGCTCAACAGGTTGGCTTAGAGCCTCAAGCAACCTCAGAAATGATTGCTAAATATCTTCCTCAGTTGGTTGATAGCGCCACACCAAATGGCGAAGTCCCAGAAAACCTCGATTTGGCTTCTATCGGTATGAACTTACTGAAATCTAAATTATTTGGTTAATACTTTCTAAAAAGGCAGGGAAAACCTGCCTTTTTGACACACTAACTAATCGCCATTTTACTGATCATTTCTGAGCTGTTTCGCTGCTTCAACCATGTTAGCTAATGCTTGGCGAGTTTCTGGCCAGCCACGAGTTTTCAAGCCGCAATCTGGGTTTACCCATAAGCGCTCAACCGGAACACGCTTCGCTGCCTTTCTTAATAGCGCAACAATCCATTCCACATTAGGTACATTTGGTGAGTGAATATCGTACACTCCTGGACCAATTTCATTTGGATAATCAAAATCTTCGAATGCATCTAACAAATCCATATCTGAACGTGATGTTTCAATCGTAATCACGTCGGCATCCAATGCCGCAATGGAATCCATGATGTCATTGAATTCGCAATAGCACATATGGGTGTGAATTTGCGTGTCATCTTCAGCAATCGCTGCACTAAGCTTGAAGGCGTCAACCGCCCATTTGAGGTAAGCCGCCCACTCATTTCGGCGCAATGGTAACCCTTCACGCAGTGCAGGCTCATCGATTTGAATAATACCAATACCCGCTTTTTGTAAGTCGTCGACTTCATCACGTAAGGCTAGCGCAATTTGTTTAGCAATCGTTTCACGGCTAACATCTTCACGTGGGAATGACCAACACAAAATAGTGACAGGGCCAGTTAACATCCCTTTGACGGGTTTCTCCGTTAAGGACTGAGCATATTTCGCCCACTCCACGGTAATGGCTTCTGGGCGACTAATATCACCAATAATCACTGGCGGTTTAACGCAACGTGAGCCATAGCTTTGAACCCAACCATTTTGGGTAAATACATAGCCATCAAAGTGCTCACCGAAGTATTCCACCATGTCATTACGTTCAGCTTCACCATGCACAAGGACATCGATATCTAAAATTTCTTGTTCTTTAATGGCTTGCTTAATATGTTCACTAATATTGGTGCGATAGTAGGTTTTATCCACATTCCCTTTTTTGAAGTCTAAACGTAATGTTCTGATTTCACTTGTTTGAGGAAATGAGCCAATCGTGGTTGTTGGCCATAATGGTAAGTTAAAGCGTTGACGTTGGCGCGCTGCTCGCTGTGGATAGGGGCTATAACGTTCTGTATCCCCTTCGTTGATTGCCGCCAAACGCTGAGCCACTGAAGCATTATTCACACGAGCTGATGTTCTACGCGCTCGAATAGGTGCGCTGTATGTATTTAGTTCAGCAATGTGGTTATCTGTTGGCTGATTTAACGCTTTAGTTAACAGAGCAAGCTCTTCACATTTTTGGATAGCGAAAGCAAACCAGCTTTTTACTTCGGCATCTAAACGCGTCTCATCATTTAAGTCAATTGGACTGTGCAGTAATGAACATGACGTTCCTACCCATATATCACGCTGACCTAAGAGCGGCTTCACCTGTAAGAATTTTTCCCCTAAGTCAGCCTTCCATACATTACGGCCATTAATAATTCCTAGTGATAATACCCAGTCTGCTGGCAGTATTTGATGTAGTTTTTCAATATTATCAGCACCTGCAACCACATCAACATGTAGACCTTGCACAGGGAGTTGCTTAATCAAGTCTACATGGTGACTAATACCATCGAAATAGGTGGTTAGCAGTATTTTTATTTGGCCTGATAGCGCTTGGTAAGCCTGCTGATAAGCTTGCTGCCATTGCTCTGGTAAATCTAACACTAATGCGGGCTCATCGATTTGCACCCACTCAAGACCTTTTTCTGCTAAGCGCGACAAGATCTCCTGATAAACAGGTAATAATTCATTCAATAATGATAAGCGGTCAAATGGTTCCCCTTTCACTTTACCTAACCAAAGGTAGGTTATAGGGCCAATGATAACCGGTTTCACATTATGGCCTAATGCTAATGCCTCATCGACTTCATCAAGCAGCTGTGTCCAAGACAGGGAAAATTGTTGCCCTTTTTGAAATTCAGGCACGATGTAGTGGTAGTTAGTATTGAACCACTTCGTCATCTCACCTGCTGGAGCGGGTTTGCCCGTTGGTGCGCGACCGCGGGCTACTCGAAATAAGGTATCTAAATCAATCGAACCATCATCATTTTGATGGCGTGGCGGCACATTGCCTAATAACAAACTGGTTGTCAGCACTTGGTCATACCAAGCGAAATCACCAACGGGTAATAGCTCAACACCTGCCTCTTTTTGTTGCTGCCAATGGCGTACACGTAGTTGATAACCAGTTTCTAATAGAGCGGCTTGGTCAATCTTGCCTGCCCAATAATCTTCTTGTGCACGTTTTAGCTCTCTTTTTAGACCGACACGTGGAAAACCAAGTGTATGATTTATAACAGACATATTGACCCCTTAAAATATTTAGCCGTCTAGATGTTTACACATCCATAATCAACAGGTACTGTATAAAGCACAAGCGCAAATTTTTCATTGTCACCGTGAAGGTTTCTCATGATCGAACTAAAACATTTAAAAACATTGCAAGCGCTCAGCCAATACGGTTCATTAGCGGCAACAGCAACTCACTTGCACCAGACACAATCTGCTTTATCACATCAGTTTAGTGATTTAGAGCATCGGCTAGGTTTCCGGTTATTTGTTCGTAAAAGCCAGCCATTGCGCTTTACGCCACAAGGGGAAGTCTTATTACAATTGGCGCAACAGGTTCTGCCATTGGTAAAAGATGCCATTCGGGTATGTAATGAGCCTGGGGTTTGTGCATTACGCATCGCGATTGAATGCCATAGCTGCATTCAGTGGTTGACCCCTGCATTACAACAATTCAGACAAACTTGGCCACAAGTCAGCGTAGATTTTAAGTCAGGGGTGACGTTCGACCCTCAACCTGAATTGCTGTCAAGGGAATTGGATATTGTGATGACCTCTGACATTTTGCCAGATCAAGGTATCCACTATACGCCAATGTTTGATTATGAAGTGAAATTGATTGTAGCGAATGACCACCCGTTAGCCAAAAGGCCGCATATTGAACCCCATGATTTGGCAGATGAAACGTTGCTTATCTACCCTGTACAACGGGATCGCTTCGATGTTTGGCGCCATTTTCTGCAACCTGCGGGCGTGTCTCCTAATGTGAAAAATGTCGATAACACATTAATTTTAATCCAAATGGTTGCAGCCAAAATGGGCATTGCCGCACTACCTCACTGGGCGGTTGATTCATTTGAAAAACAAGGGCTAGTAAAAACCAAAACCTTGGGTAGCGGTTTATGGAGCCGGCTGTATGCAGCTTGCCGTGAAGGAGAACAGCGCCAGCCAGCTATTGAAGCGTTTACTGAGACGACGACTGACCACGCCGTGGAGAACTTGTCTTATGTGAAGGCCGCGAAAGGATCCAACGCTTATGCACCCAAAGAGAAGCAACTATCAGGCTCGATCCTATGGTAAAACTCAGCCAATCCGGATGTTGTTGCCAGATAGCAAAATTCACTAATAACCCCGCTGGGACCATCATGTTATTCATAATAGCAAGGGTTCCGGCATCCACTTTGGTTGCGCCATAATTCCACATAAAGTAGCCAATGCCTGAAGCTGCAATACCCAACCACAGTAAGACGCCCCACTGGAGAGTCGTTGTCGGCATCATCGATTTATTACCAAATAGCAGCCATCCAAGTAATGCAATTAGCGTTGCACCAAGGTAAAACCATGAGAAAGCCTGATGTTGAGGGATTGGATGCACCTCCATCAGACGTTTATAACCCACCTGCCCAATCGCAAAAAAGATATTTGCTAACTGCACAAAAAGTAAACCTAACCAAAAAGATTCACTCAAGTGGTCATAACGAATAATTGCAGCGCCGATTACCGCTAATAGTGAGCTAAACAAATAGCCTTTACGCAGCTTTTGCCGTTCTAATAAGTCATAAATTAACGTGACATATAGCGGCGTTAATACCGTAAAAAGCAAAAATTCAGCAACAGTAAGGTATTGATAAGCATGGAAGACAAACAGGTACATGATACCTAGTTGGCAAGCGCCCACTAGCATATAGAGCGCAATCACTTTAGCGCTAAATTGGCGCCAACGTAGGAAAGGTAAAAAAACCAGCGAAGCCAGTGCAACCCGCACTAACACTGAAAACCAACTATCTACTTGACCCGCAAGGTATTCGCCGATAAGACTAAACGACGCTGCCCAAAGCAGCGTCGTGATAACAAGTAACCACATAATGCTGTATTTCGCCCCAAACTTAAGAATGTTGGCTAGAATACTCGCTTTTTGGTTTTAATGCTCTTTTTCGATCAAGACGGCTTCTAATAAATCCAGGTCAACCAGTAACGTTTGTAGCGTTTCATTACTGATTTTCTTGGTTGCGCGCAAGTGATAAAGCTCACCACGTTCTGCGCGTAATGCCGTTAAACGGAAACGCCGTTCAAGGTCTTCAACCAGCAAATTATGGTCAATTTCATCTTGTCCTGCGGTACGTCGCCTTAAATAACCCGTCACGCGGGAAGCGACTTCACTGATATCTTCTGAATCGAGTTTTTCATCAACGTCAGCAGATAAACGTTCCTGCATTTTATTTAAGCTGACAATCGCCACTTCCGCCATCGCGGCTTTTGCCATGCGAATTTCATTGGCATCCGCTTCTTTATCTCCTACTTTAAAATTACGCAGCAGAAGCGGTAAAGCGACCACACCTGCAAAAATGGAAAATAAGATAACTCCCGCGGCAATAAACACGAGCTGGTAACGAGCAGGGAATGGCGAGCCATCCGTTAAAAATAACGGAATAGAGAGCACACCCGCTAAGGTAATAGCCCCGCGTACCCCTGCAAAAGAGGCTAGCCAAAGCTCACGTACGGTATAGTTCGCAAATTGCAGTGGTCTTTTCTTTAAGAATAAACGGCTAAACCTTTTCATCAGCCATAGCCAACAAAAACGCAATAACAATAAAGCAAAATAGATAATTGCCACCGCGGCAAATAGCATCCACGTTTCTACGCTTGGGTCGAGATCTGCTTGGATAACAGACGTTTCCCAGATACCGGGCAATTGAAGCCCTAACATGATGAAAACCAACCCGTTAAAGACAAATTCAAGCATCGACCAAACGCTATCAGCACGTAGCCTCATCGCTAATGGAGCGTTACGGATAACCCCCGATTTTGTGATGGTCATACCCGCCGCTACGGCGGCTAAAATACCTGAAAACCCAATATGTTCCGCAATCATGTATGATGCAAATGGCAGCAATAGCATAAATACAATTTGGGTTGCTGGGTCATCACCACTCCAACGGCTCATTAAACGTAACGATTTGCTGTACAGCCAAGTCACGATAATACCTGCGAGTAGCCCGCCAACCGCAACTTTGAAAAATTCAATGGTAACGCCAGAAGCACTAAACACCATGGTTCCCATGGCAATTGCTACCGCAAATTTTAATGCAACCAGACCAGAGGCATCATTCATCAATGCCTCCCCTTCTAGCACACTCATCATCCGTTTAGGGATACGCCCTTTTCCAACAATTGAAGATAACGCAACGGCATCAGTTGGAGATAGCACAGCCGCTAGAGCAAACGCAGCAATCAATGGAATACCTGGCATCAACCAGTAAATTAAATAACCAATCCCAATCACTGTAACCAGCACGAGAACCAACACTAAAATAAAAATTTCTCGACCATTTTGAAAGAACTCGCGTGTTGGGGTTTTCCACCCATCAACAAACAACAAAGGTGGGATTAACAGAACCATAAAAAGTTCTGGGTCAAAGGTGACATGCAGGCCGAATTGAGGCCAAGCCAACAGCGCACCGATAGCAATTTGAATGAGAGGAAGAGGAATACGAATAGGAAGAATTTTAGCGGCTACCCCTGAAACAGAGACAGCTAAAATCAAAATAAGAATAGTAAAGAAAATTTCCATGTTGCCCTTACTGAATTAACCTAGCGACTAGAACCTAAAATTTTGCCTGCCGCCGCATAGTAAGAGATAGCACCGTCCAGACCATGATAATTAAGACTAAGCCAGTAACCAGTGGAAATCATGCACATCCACTTGATTAACCGCCTTCTCTCTATTTTATCCCTAGCCATCCATTTTCGGGGAAAAAATTGAGACTTTACGATTAATTAATACAATAAGTTAAAAAGGTGGCAACACTAGCCACCTTTTTGAAATAATCCACTTTAGATTGCCAGACCTGAAGCGTAAAACACCACTAAAAGTACAGCAATAATCACAGTACCAATATTCAATTTGCGCCATTCGCCTGCGCAAATGCGGCCGATAACCAAAGCAGCAAAGCCTAACATGATCCCCGTGACGATATTACAAGTCAGAACAATGAATACGGCACACAATAAGCCAGACATTGAATCCACAAAATCATCGAAATCAAGCTTAGAGACATTACTTAACATTAAAAGCCCAACATACATCAATGCTGGAGCTGTTGCATAGGCAGGCACCAAATAAGATAGCGGCGATAAAAAGAGAATAAGTAAGAACAGTACGCCGACAACCACGGCGGTTAAACCTGTGCGACCACCAGCGGCGGTACCTGCTGCAGATTCAATATATACCGCCGCAGGAGATGCACCAATCGCACCCGCAAAGATACTGCTTACAGAGTCTGCGGTTAACGCTTTACCGCCATCAATAATTTGACCGTCTTTATCCAATAAATTCGCTTGCCCCGCCACCGCACGAATAGTGCCTGTCGCATCAAAAACCGCCGTCATGACTAATGCAAGTAAGCTTGGCAATACCATTGGCTGTAATGCGCCCATGATATCCATATTGAAAACCAATGAAAGCCCGTCATCACCCAATGAAGGCAACTTGAAGAAACCTTGATATTTCACTGCGGGATCAAAAATTAAACCAATAATTGAAATTGCAATAATAACGAGGAGTACACCACCCGGAACACGACGTTTTTCTAAACCAAAAATAACCGCTAAACCAATGAGTGACATCAAAACAGGGAAAGACGTAAATTCACCAAGAGCAACAGGCAGGCCTGCATTTGGGTTTTTGATCACTAAACCCACTCCATTAGCAGCGATTAACAGTAAAAATAAACCGATACCAATACCTGTACCATGTGCAATACCCATTGGCATATTGCGTAATATCCAACTACGAATACCTGTAACAGAAATGATGGTGAACAAACACCCCATTAAAAATACGGCACCTAATGCCACAGGAATACTAATTTGCTGCCCTAATACCAAACTAAATGCGGTAAATGCAGTCAGTGAAATAGCACAGCCAATCGCCATTGGTAGATTGGCCCATAACCCCATCAATAAAGAACCAAAACCAGCCACTAAGCAGGTTGCAATAAAGACCGCAGTTGGAGGGAACCCTGCTTGCCCTAACATGCCAGGTACAACGATGACAGAATAAACCATCGCTAAGAATGTGGTTAATCCTGCAATGATTTCACGGCGAACTGAAGAGCCGCGCGCTGTTATCTTGAAAAATGAATCCAATTTGCAACTGGATGAAGCCTGTTGGCCTGACATGGTATACCTCTGCTGTTAATGGAAAACGAAGATTCTCAAATACTGCTAACAACTAACCTATACGTTGACGTAAACGATTACGTTTTTAAGAAAAAATAAACTAACTGAGAAAAAACCCCAATAAAAACAGTTGCGCAATCGTTTGGCTTTTAAAATAGAATAAAACGTATCGTGAGGGGGGTAATTATCATTCTAAACAGGGGGAATGATCAAGTATTTTTAGCATTTCTTACCCATTTGCTGTTTTTAGCACCCAAATATGCAGATTCTTATGCAATAAAGATTATTTTCAAATAATGATTCTTTTTAGTTACATTTACTTTACGTAAAAATAGCTAAATACCTTTCATATAGTGTCTGTTTAAAGAGGGGGATCATTTTTTTGATACAATCCCAGAATATTTGCTTACAAAACCAATAGCTAAAAACTTATTTACTGGTGGTAATATGCGTCTTCTAAAAATAGAGCTAAAAAAACAGTTCCTATTGTTTTTTATTAAAAAATAAATATCACTTGCTGAGTAAATATATATTTAAGTATATAACCTGAATTATTATCAACTGCAGTTATAGTTTCAATTTAATCAAGTAAAAAACACATAAAACATATTAAAAATGTCAAATAAGAATGCACCATTAATCATATTACAGCGGAGTATTTTACTACTTTTCATTAGTTTTCTTGCTATGTATTTATTACCGGGAATATATAGCCACAGCCCTTGGAAACAAGATGAAAATTATAGTTTTGGTATTATTCAAACTATGTATGAGACTGGTAAATGGTTAGTACCTACAAATGCGGGTGAGCCATTTATGGAAAAACCCCCGCTTTATTATTGGGTTGCAGCTATTACCTCTCATTTATTTTCAAGCTTCATGCCACTTTATGATGCAGCTCGTAGTGCAAGCTTATTTTTTTCGGTGATCAATTTTTCATTTTTTATTCTTTTGGCACGTCGTTTTTTCCAAGCCACAGACTTCACTGATACTCGCATTTGGGTCGCTTTTGCACTGTATGCCTGTGCCCCCGGTATTATCAGGCATAGTCATGATATGTTTACCGATGTTGCACTGATGGCAGGCGCAACCATTGGTCTGTATGGGTTATTGGGGCTGATACAACAACAAAAAATGCGCATGTCTGCACTTTGGTTATCTCTTGGAACCATCGTCACCATGTTGTCAAAAGGCGTTTTCATCCCCGGAGTTCTCTGGATTTGCCTGTTCTTATCTCCCATTTTTCTTGCTCAGTGCCGGACTAAGCAATTTTGGTTGCACAGCTTAACCGCAGGCTTAATCGCCCTTATCACTATTTTACCTTGGCCTATCCAACTCTACCTTCAGCATCCTGATTTATTTATAGTGTGGTTTTGGGAAAATAATATCGGCCGTTTCTTTGGTTTTTCTGTTGAGAAATTAGGCGCAAAAGCTAACCTAACGCGGATCCCTGCAGCGGTTTCCTTATTTGCCTTTCCTTCCGGTTTACTAGCTGTCGCTTATTTTCTAAGGCACCCAATTAAGCGTTTATTTAATTCAAACGAATTTCTGTTAGCACTATTTCCTTTATTAGGCGTTGTTTTCCTACAGATATCAGCTTCTGGTCGCGCACTATATTTATTGCCTTTTATTGCCCCAATGGCCATTTTAGGAACCCAAACACTACTTAGTTTCCCTGAAAAAATCCTTAATGGAATTGCCCGATTTGCGGCTATTTTATGGTCTGTACTCATTCTTTTTTTATGGGCTTGCTATTTCATCGCCTTGACTGGTCATCAACAAGAATGGTTAGCTCCATTTAGCCGCTGGCTCCCCATGAGCTACCAAATGCCATTTTCTCCCATTGCATTTATCTGCGCTTTGTTAATTACATTGGTATGGTTTTTACGCAATAAAATTATTCCAAACCCTATACCACCTGCTTTTCATATGATGAAAAACTGGTTATTAGGCTTATGTGCTGTTTGGGGGGTAATTTTAACCTTGTTTTTGGGGTGGATAGACTACGCAAAAGGTTTCGAAGGGGTTTTTGTCGATTTAAACCAGCATTTATCTGGCCAATTTACAGAAAATGATTGTATGGCTTCTGATAATATTGGCGAATCTGAAGCGCCAATGCTCTACTATTACACTGGCGTATTACACCAACGCCAAGACCGGTTTGAAAAACCTGAACAATGCCGCTGGCTAATTGTACTCTCAAAAACGATTAAACCTGCACCACAAGGCATGGAGTTATTCTGGCACAATCACCGCCCAGATGAATTCCGAGAAAATCTAGTTGTGTATAAAGTTATTGAATAATTTATATGCGGTGCTCGCTAATTTGAGTAAAGCACCGCAAATCAACTTATTGGGTAACTTGTTCAACCGTTTGGGCGCTGTATTTTTCTCGTGTGAACCATAAAAATACTGTTACAGACAGAACCAATAACACCGGTAAACCTACAGGTGAGATTGAAGTCGCAACCCCAGCAAGTAATGGCCCTGATAAATTGCCAATTCCCCACAGCATAGCGGCAGCTGCATTAGCGATGATCAACTCATTCCCTTTGAAATATTGGCCGATTTGAACCAAAGCAATGGTATAAATTGCCCCTGCAGTCGCCCCTAAAACAAACAACAATACCCAAATTAGATAAGGTTGAGTAATAAGGAAGGGCAATAATAGACTGGCTGCAAGTGTGATAATGCCACAAATTCGGTACAGTTTTTCTCTATTCATATGATCTGCTAGCCAGCCAAAAGGTAACTGCATAATGGCATCCCCAGCAAGAATGGCGCTAATCATTAATGCAGCAACCGCCTCTGTATGCCCCATTCCCATACCATAAATCGGGAACATCGATAAAATGGTTCCATCAAAGAAGGCAAAAAATAAAATTCCACCACAAATACCCGGTGCGATTTTTACAAATTGAATAATTGAAAAATTAGATTTCGCGGCATTTTCAGCTAAACGGTCACCGACTTTTTGATCCATTAAAATAAATAGCACCACAGAGATTAAATGGATCAACGTACAAATCAATAAAGGTGATTTATCTTCCACACCATAATAAGCAATAAATGAAGGCCCAAGTAGCTGGCTTACTGTGAAGACTGTAGTGTAAATTGCCAAAATACGGCCCCGTTTATTTTCAGGCGATAATTCGTTAATCCACGTTTCCCCCAAGCAAATCATCACACCACTCGCTAAGCCCGTTACTAACCGTAACGGAAATAATAACCAAAGAGGTAACGTACTCAATAATGGTAATAAGCTAATGGCAGAAACAATCGTTGCCAATAGCATTGCTTTTCGCTTACCTGACCAACGCACAATACGTTGAACCACTGGTGCAATTAAAAACATGCCTAATGCAGGTGCCGCCGAAATAATGCCAATATACAACTCATTGAAACCATAGTTATTTAGCCTAAGCGCAACCATTGGAATACTTAGCCCAATAACGATACCAATGACCGCAATACTCATAGTGATAGTAAAAATAGCAAAAGATGGGGAACGACGAAAATTTTGTAAACGCTGATTATCAGAGCTCATGTTGAAATTAACCCGTTTCTTTTTTACAAAAGAACAGATTTTAACTCCATAAAATAGATTATTATGAAAAATAAAAAACCACATCATTACTAGTGAAACTAATAATGTTTGCGGTGATTGTAACACGACTTATATATTCTGCTATTTATCTTTATGAAACTATTTTTGACGTTCTAAATACTTAAAGGACGAAAAAATACCGATAAAGCAGCACAACACCTGATAATAAAATGATGACATTAATAACTTTTAAAAAGCTTTCACGTGAAATTCTTAATGTTATATGCCGTCCAGCCCACGTACCAATTAACATTGCGGGAGAAAACGCTAAAGCAATCAATAAAATATCTAGATTGAGATACACCCCCATCACTAAAAATATCACTACTCGAGTTAGTGTGCTAAACCCAATTAATGTCATTTGAGTGATACGAAAACGCTGTTTATCTTCAATTCGGCTAGATAAATACATGGCATAAATAAAGCCACCACTACCAAATAAAGCACTAAAAACACCACCCACTAAACTAAATGGAACAACTAATGCTTTTGAAAAGGGGGATTTTGCTTTTTTAGAAAAGAAAGCGTGGAGTACATAACCTACAACGAATAACCCAAGTAATAATACGAGTATATCGGGGCGGGTTTTTAATAAAATCGCAGCACCGACTAAACTCCCCACTATCATTAGTGGAATTATCCATTTAATTTCCTGATAATCCGCATTTTTACCATCTTTAAATAAATTTAAAATCGCGGCGGTTAAATCAATTAACGCCAAAATTGGAACAATCATATTTAACGGCAAATACATGGCTAATACTGGTGTTGCAATCAGGGCTGAACCAAAGCCCGCCATGCCAAAAACCAAATAAGCAAAAAGCAGTGTTGAGAAACAAATCGCCATTTCTGGTGATAATAATTCAAACGGCATGACCTAAACTCCAGACGTTTTTTAACATCCTCACTATAGTTTCTTTCAAATACAGAAAATAGTTTTATTTTTGTAGGGTTTTAAATTTCAAATCTATATCAAAAAACAAAATAGCCGCTTTAAATACAATATACAATTAAGCGTGTATAATTTGCTTCTCTGAGTAATACAGAATTAGCACAATAAATTAAAATTCAGGTAAAGACACATTGTGGATAAAAAAATTAATATAAAAATCGGGCAAAAAATTCGCTTACTGAGGCAAGCAAGAGACCTTTCGCTAAACGAACTATCGCGTATATCAGGAATATCGAAAGCGGCTTTATCCAAGCTGGAGTCCGGTGACTCAAACCCACGTATTGATACATTAGAGTCGATTGCTATTGCCCTACGCTTTCCACTTAGCGACCTGTTTACTCGGCAACATGAGGCTTATCCCTATTTCCTCAAAGCTACTCCCAGCGAAAAAGAGTATTCACAACAGTTTAAATTTCGCATTAGCATGGGAAATATCTCTGAAATTTGGCAATTAACCATGAAGAGAGGCGCTATCATCAATAGCCCCGCCCATATGAGTGGAACCCATGAACACATTATGGTGAATTCTGGCTCCCTCATGTTACGACTGCATAACGACCAAAATATCGTCTTAGAGGCGGGGGACTTTTATGCTTTCAGTGGTGATTTCCCACATAGTTATCTCTGTATGGAAGGAGAACTTCAAGCAACTGTTGTTATGACCTACTCCCATCTTAGTGATAGCGTTTAAATTACGGCATGTTGTGCATCATAACTAATGCGCAGTGTCCCCTTTTTAAATTTCATCGACTTAATTGAAAAATGCTGAATATTATCTAGCGAAGAAACATGTGTTCCACCACAAGGCATTTCTTCAGTTTGGTCGATATAACTGATCCGTAAATCATCCTTTTGCTTTATTGCAACGGAGCGTCCACTACGAATGCTTTGGTTAACAATATCTTCAATATATTGGCTATCGAGTTCATCAAAAGGAGTAACATCCCCTTCCATCATGCTAAATTCCACTCGAGATTCATCAGGAAAATGATGGCCTTTTTGTGCAAGCCAGCCAAAACGACGCAATTCCCAATTCAACAAATGACCGGCGGTATGAAGAGCAGCGTAGCGCTGACGTTTTTCTTTGTCCACCCTTGCAACCACATTATTTTCTTGGCTAAAAGTAACACCTTCAGGTATGTATCCTACAATTAGCCCACCCGATTGTTTCTTAATACGAACAGGCATATCATTCACCCATGCTGTATCCATGGGTTGTCCGCCGCCTTGTGGGTGAAAAATGTTATCTTTTAAAGCTATCCAATGCCCCTCATCATCATGCCCTTGTGCCAGTAAGGAGGTTTCAATTTCATACTGATAAGTGTCCGACAAATAGATATTGTTTTGCATAATTTTATACCTGTTTATTATTCATATTGCCAAATACAAACCTGCAATACATTCAGAGAATCATTATTCAGTAGCTGATTTTATACCATCTTTGTTCGTTTTAGGAAACCCGAATTATCACTATAATTAAATGTAAAAGAAAATAGCCCAAGCAATTGAATGGGCTATTTAAGTCATAAAGTTTAATATCAGAATTACTGCAAATAATTTTCCATTGTTTCAAAAAGACGCAAATCATCACTAAAGCGTACTTCCCGAACATCTTCTAATTTTTCAACTTGGTTAATCATTTGCGACAAGCGCTCATCTTTTTGTACTAATAGCCATATACGGCTCTCATCTTTATCTTTAATCGGCATACATAGAATGCCATCAACGTTAAATGCTCTACGGGCAAATAAACCACAAATATGTGACATAACACCTGGGTGGTTACGAACAATTAGCTCTAAAGCAATCGGATGATGTTCAAATACCATAATTACGCTCCAATCATATCAATGTTAGCTGCACCCGGCGGAACCATTGGATATACCTTTTGATTAACATCAATCAAGGCATGGATCAAACATGGACCTTTGGTATTCATTATCGCTTCTAATGCCATTTCTGGGTCTGCTTCATTATTTAAATCGCAAGTTTGCAAACCAAACCCTTCCGCAATCTTGATAAAATCCGTTTGATACGGATAAGCTGCAGCAAATATGCGGTTTTCAAAAAATAAATCTTGCTGTTGATGTACCATTCCTAACGCTTGGTTATTCATTAAGATGATTTTGATATTCAGTTGATGCTCCGCTGCGGTTGCCAACTCTTGAATATTCATCATCAAACTGCCATCACCGGAAAAACACACAATGGTTTTTTCGGGTTTTGCTAACGCCGCGCCTATCGCAGCAGGCAGACCAAACCCCATGGTACCTAACCCGCCTGATGTCAGCCATTGACGTGGGCGAGACAGAGGATAAGCTTGGGCTGCCCACATTTGGTGCTGACCAACATCCGTTGTCACAATCGCATCTTCGCCTGCTGCACGTGCCGTAGACAGAACTAAACCATAATGGTTTAACGGGTTATCAGCCTCGCTAAAATTCAATGGATATTTCTCTTTTAATTGATTAACTTGCGCCATCCATTCTGTGCGCTCATTACGTTCAACTAAAGGCAATAACAATTCCAATATTTGACCCGCATCAGCATGAATGGCGATATCTGGGCGCTTAATTTTGCTAATTTCTGCTTTATCGATATCCACATGGATGATTTTCGCGTTAGGGCAAAATTTCTCAGCTTTCCCTATCGCCCTATCATCAAAACGCGCGCCAATCACAATTAATAAATCTGATTCTTCCATAATCATGTTAGTACTTGCGGCAGCATGCATACCTAACATCCCTAAATATAAGGGGTTTCGCATCGGGATAGTACCAAGTGCCATTAGTGTCATGGTTGTCGGTAATGATGCTTTTTCCGCAAATGCAATCGCCGTTTCTGTAGAATCGGAGCTAATTACTCCACCACCAAAATACAGTACTGGACGTTTCGCGTTATTAATCATTTCAGCCGCTTGTAGCACTTTTTCCATGTCAAATGCAGGGGCTTTATCTTTCGGTAATACTTCTGGTATTTCAGTTAGTTCAATTGTGGCTGTTTGAACATCTTTTGGAATATCAATCCAAACAGGTCCAGGGCGGCCTGACTCTGCAATACGAAAAGCATCACATATCACTTGTGGCAATTCATTGATATTACGAACCAAATAGTTATGTTTCGTTACTGGAATCGAAATACCATAGGTATCAACTTCTTGGAAAGCATCTGTACCAATCATTGATGAAGAAACTTGAGCAGTAATACAAACCAGCGGGATAGAGTCCAGCTTTGCATCTGCGATAGCGGTCACTAAGTTTGTCGCACCAGGGCCACTTGAAGAGATACAAACCGCGGCTTTTCCCGTGGTACGAGCAATTCCCTGAGCTATAAAACCTGCGCCTTGCTCATGACGTGCCAGTATGTGGCGGATTCTCTGGCTTTGACCTAATGCGTCATAAAAAGGTAAAGCCGCTCCACCTGGAATGCCTGAAACGATAGTAATACCGTGTTTTTCCAGTAAATGTACGATTAATTCCGCACCCGTAAAGCGGGTTTTATGTGATGTTGTGGTGCCCGATTCGCTCATCATAATTATCCTTTGCTAGCCTGCGGATCCGAGCGAGAGGTGATAAAAAACCCCGCTCGGTTTGCGCCGGCGGGGTTTCTAAATCTGCGTTGATTTGTACCCGTTACGGCGCTAAGCCCACGACCACCACCACACGCACGACCACCGCGGCACATGGCGCGGTTAGTAGTAGGTTTGAGTGATTAGTAATCATGTTCACGGGATTTTCCTGTTTAGTCTGTCTAATTTATTGATTATTGTTTTTCAATTTCTTTTCTTAAGAAAACATAAATTTCTCAGGATGACAATCATTTTTTCTTGTTTTATTCCAAAGGAATGATAATTGCGACATTCATCACACACCACTCTAATGGAGATATTATCTACAAAAACAAAAAAAATACAGCATTAATCGCTATTTTAAATCCCCCAAAAAACCTTGACTTAAAGTCAACTTCAAGTTGTATCCTTTGCTCCAATCAAGGGGATTGCGCCCTTGATGAAAATATTAACTAATTGATTTTTAATTAATAAAAAGAGGGATATATGCCAAAATCCGTTTGGTGGTTAGCCATCACACTTGCATTATTTATCACAGGAAATGCTATTGTCCTTTCTGTAGCAGTGGTTATTGGCGAAAAACTGGCTACCAACCCAACTTATGCAACAATTCCACTGGTAAGCCAGTACGTTGGCTTAATCCTAGCAACTATTCCGATCGCGTTTTTAATGCAAAAGTATTCGAGAAGAGTAGGCTTTATTATTGGTAACATCGGTGGGTTAATCGGCGCAGGCTTTTCTATTCTGGGCGTGATAGAAAGCCATTTAATTTATTTTTCTATTGGACTGTTTTTTACTGGGATTGCTATTGGTACTGCACAACAATTCCGTTTTGCCGCAATTGAAGAAGCCCCCATTTCTTTACGAGCAAAAGCCATTGGCCTAGTTATGAGTGGAGGCATTGCCGCAGCCTTAATCGGCCCAACATTAGCTATTACCACCCAACGATTTTTTACAGAATACCCGTTTGCAGGGCCGTTCATCACGTTAGCCGCCATTTATGTAATCGCATTTATTCTATTATTAATTGTGCCATTAAAGAAAATAGTGAAAACGCCATCGGATGAAGTGTTAGTCAAACGCGACTACAGTGCATTGTATTCACAACCTATTTTAAAATTAATCGCCATTGTTAGCGCGGTTGGATATGCCATTGTGGTTTTCACCTTTGCCTCGATACCGTTATCTATGAAACAACATGATTTCGCCTTTTCCTCTATTGCAATTGTATTTCAATTCCATGTATTAGGTATGTTTGCACCGTCATTTTTCACTGGAACATTAATTCATCATTTAGGGACAAAACGCATTATTTTCTGCGGTATCATATTGTTAATTTTATCAGCGACTATGAACCTGCTAGGTAACCATTTTTACAATTATTTGTTGGCGGGTATTTTTGTCGGTGTCGCCTGGAATTTAATTTTAATCAGCACTACTAACCTATTACCACATACCTATGAAGCTCATGAACGCGCTAAAGTGCAGGGAATGACCGATTTTCTTATCTATTTCTTCGGTGGAATAGGTAGCTTAGGAGCAGGGGTTCTTTTCTTCACATTCGGTTGGCAGACGATGAATACCCTATCTGTCGTCATCTCAGCCATAATTTTAATTAGTTTCTGGAAGCTAAAGAAATATATCCCCAGCAACCAATGAAGAGCTTTACCATAGTACCGTGTTTTTATATTCAAAGGGCGTAATAGTTTCATCTGTTGCTAATCGATATCATTATGAATATATCTCCTTAAGATAAACTCTACTGGCTATAAACTAATTAAAAATCGGTGTTTTGTCTATTTTACAAATTAACAAACTGTATTCGGTTTTGTTTACCATTTATTTATTGGCTATTGACTTAATGACGGATAAGATTAAAAAGTAACTAATAGGAAGATATTATGTATAAAGAAATCCCTGTTCCCTGTAATGGGAAATACACAGAATTTCAATCTACAGTTGTTAATGAAATATTAGTTTGGATTGAAATGAACTTAACCAGTCGTTTATTACTCGATGATATCGCACTCAGATCAGGATATACAAAATGGCATTTACAAAGAGTATTTAGAAAAGTCGTAGGTATGCCTTTAGGTGAATATATTCGCCGAAGGAGAATTTGTGAAGCTGCTAAAGACCTATGTTCTACCGAGCTTCAAGTTATTGATATTGCATTAAAATACCAATTCGACTCCCAACAATCTTTTGCAAAGCGATTTAGAGCTTATTTAGGTACGTCACCGTCAATCTATCGCCTATCGGGTGAAAGTCAAAATGACCCATTACTACTGGAACCTAAAGTAGCTTGATACGCTAATATGAAAATAAAATTTATATTTCCTTTTTTAATAACACTACCAATACAAAGCCCCATGTAAGTTAACTACTGGGGCTTTATTATTTCCCATTTAGTTAAGAAAACCTTAATTTAAAATTAATAAAACCTTAAGGTTTCAGTTTTATATTTACTTTACTATCTTAATAAAAAAATAATAATTTTTGGGGTATATAATTTTATACATTTATCTTTATTAAAAAATAAAGGCTTCACGAGGAAGCCTTTATTTTTTGTGCATTCTAATCAGCAAATAAATTAGAACGGAATATCGTCATCGAAATCCATTGGTGGTTCATTAGTTTGTGGAGCAGGTGCTGATGAGCGTGCGGCTGGAGCTCCGCCACCACTAAATTGTTGTGCTGCTTGAGGCTGTTGAGGTTGGCCCCAACCGCCTTGGCCGCCTTGACCTTGTGATGGTGCATCACCGCCACGGCCACCTAGCATTTGCATTGAGCCACCGATATTCACAACAACTTCTGTCGTGTAACGGTCTTGACCACTTTGATCTTGCCATTTACGTGTTTGCAAAGAACCTTCTATATAGACTTGTGAACCTTTTTTCAGGTATTCACCCGCCACTTCCGCTAATTTGCCGAAAATAACCACGCGGTGCCATTCGGTTTTTTCACGCATCTCACCGGTTTGCTTGTCACGCCAACTTTCAGAAGTTGCCAGAGTCAGGTTTGCCACAGCTCCGCCGTTAGGCATATAACGGATTTCTGGATCTTGTCCTAGGTTACCGATAAGAATTACTTTATTTACGCCTCTGCTGGCCATTTATCACTCCTGATGCATTGAATTTTAATCTCTGGATTAGCCGTGAAGTTTACCACGACAGAGCTGATTTGCACCAATATTTGAAATTAAGCTTGTTAATTTGCGAAACGCTTTCCAACTTTTGGTGAAATTCTACCGTGCCAATTTTCAGTATAGACACAAAATAATTCGCACAGCATCTATCTTTTCGATAAATGCAGATCGCTGTTTTTCTGTTTCACCATTAAAATCTTACTCTAAATAGTTCAAGCTGTGGCTAGGCGGCAAGCGAAGGTATCGCGGGGAGCATACAAAAGTATGTGACCTGCGTAGCTGAGAGCAGCCAACAACGCCACGGTTTGAAATATGACGAGTAAAAATAAAGCGAAGATATCGCAGAGAGCATACAAAAGTATGTGACCTACGTAGCTGAGAGCAGCCAACAACACCACGGTTTGAAATATGATGAGCAGAACCTATTCTAAATAGTTCAAGCTGTGGCTAGGCGGCAAGCGAAGGTATCGCGGGGAGCATACAAAAGTATGTGACCTGCGTAGCTGAGAGCAGCCAACAACGCCACGGTTTGAAATATGACGAATAGGAAATACTGTATATCCATTCAGCCATAAATATGTGATAATAGTCTCTTGCGATTGTTCAATATCAAATCATCCGGGAAGTGGTAAATGGATAATATCGAAGTCCGCGGCGCACGCACGCATAATCTGAAAAACATCAATCTCATCATCCCTCGCGACAAACTCATTGTTATTACTGGGTTATCTGGTTCAGGGAAATCATCTTTAGCTTTTGATACCCTGTATGCAGAGGGTCAGCGCCGTTATGTTGAATCTTTATCTGCTTATGCTCGCCAGTTTCTTTCTTTAATGGAGAAACCGGATGTCGATCATATTGAAGGGTTATCCCCTGCAATTTCGATTGAACAAAAATCCACTTCACACAACCCACGTTCGACGGTCGGAACCATCACAGAAATTCATGACTATCTGCGGCTATTATTTGCACGTGTTGGTGAACCTCGCTGCCCTGATCACGACATACCGCTTGCGGCTCAAACTGTTAGCCAGATGGTCGATAATGTTCTGGCTCAACCCACCGATCGCCGAATGATGCTACTTGCTCCTGTCGTTAAAGAACGTAAAGGGGAGCACGTTAAGTTACTCGATAACTTAGCCAGCCAAGGCTATATCCGTGCCCGAATTGATGGGGAAGTTTGCGATCTATCCGATCCACCAAAGCTCGAATTACAGAAAAAACATACGATTGAAGTCATTGTCGATCGTTTTAAAATTCGTGATGACATCGCTCAGCGTTTAGCCGAATCCTTTGAAACCGCACTAGAACTCTCTGGCGGTACCGCAATTGTCGCGGATATGGATGATGCGAATGCAGAAGAACTGGTTTTTTCTGCCAATTTTGCCTGCTCTGTTTGCGGCTACAGTATGGTGGAACTTGAACCTCGCCTATTTTCTTTTAACAACCCTGCAGGGGCCTGTCCAAGCTGTGATGGCTTAGGTGTTCAGCAGTTTTTTGATCCCGAAAGAGTCATTCAAAATACTGAAATCTCACTCGCAGGTGGTGCAATTCGGGGTTGGGATCGCCGTAATTTTTACTATTTCCAAATGCTGATGTCATTAGCTGAGCATTATAAATTTGATGTGGAAGCGCCTTATGACAGTCTGAGTCCTGCCATTCAAAAAATTATTTTATATGGTTCAGGCAAAGAAACGATTGAGTTTAAATACCGTAATGACCGTGGCGACATCACTGTGCGCCGGCACCCTTTTGAAGGCGTGCTCAATAATATGGAACGCCGTTATAAAGAAACAGAATCAACGGCTGTCCGTGAAGAATTAGCGAAATATATTAGCAACCGTCCATGTGTCTCTTGCCATGGGACGCGCTTACGTAAAGAGGCGCGCTTTGTATTTGTTGAAAATACGACATTGCCTGAAATCGCAGATTACAGCATTGGCCACGCAATGGAGTTTTTCCAAAATCTAAAACTCACAGGCCAGCGCGCTCAAATCGCAGAAAAAGTTTTAAAAGAAATTGGCGATCGCCTGAAATTTCTCGTCAATGTTGGGCTTAATTATCTGACACTTTCACGCTCTGCTGACACCTTGTCTGGTGGCGAAGCACAACGCATTCGTTTAGCAAGCCAAATTGGTGCTGGTTTAGTGGGAGTGATGTATGTCCTTGATGAACCTTCAATTGGCTTACACCAACGTGATAATGACCGCTTACTTGAAACCTTGATCCACCTGCGTGATCTGGGGAATACCGTGATCGTCGTTGAACATGACGAAGACGCGATCCGCGCTGCTGACCATGTGATTGATATCGGCCCGGGTGCCGGTGTACATGGTGGGCAAATTGTTGCCCAAGGAACGCTGGAAGATATTGTCGCAAACCCTGACTCACTCACTGGTAAATTTTTAAGTGGTGAGCGCAGAATTGATATCCCACAGAAACGCGTTCCAATAAATAAAGATAAAATGCTGACGGTGTTTGGGGCAAAGGGCAACAACCTGAAAAATGTGACGTTAAAAGTCCCTGTTGGGTTATTTACCTGCATCACTGGCGTGTCTGGTTCAGGCAAATCAACACTGATAAACGATACGCTATTCCCTATTGCTCAACGCCAATTAAATGGGGCGACTACCATCACCCCTGCCCCTTATTTAGATGTAGAAGGTTTAGAGCACTTTGACAAAGTCATTGATATTGACCAGAGCCCAATAGGCCGTACACCACGTTCGAACCCTGCCACCTATACTGGTGTGTTTACACCTGTGCGTGAACTATTTGCTGGTGTGCCTGAGTCTCGGACTCGTGGTTATAACCCAGGGCGTTTTAGCTTTAACGTTAAAGGCGGTCGTTGTGAAGCTTGCCAAGGTGATGGGGTTATTAAGGTTGAAATGCACTTCTTGCCTGATGTGTATGTCCCTTGTGACCAATGTAAAGGCAAACGCTATAACCGCGAAACGCTAGAAATTAAATATAAAGGTAAAAATATCCATGAAGTGCTGGATATGACCATCGAAGAGTCTCGTGAATTTTTTGATGCCGTACCTGCCCTTGCCCGCAAGTTACAAACGCTGATGGACGTTGGTTTATCCTATATCCGCCTCGGTCAATCAGCGACGACGCTCTCTGGTGGTGAAGCACAGCGTGTGAAATTAGCTAAAGAGTTATCTAAACGCGGTACAGGGCAAACTATCTATATTTTGGATGAACCAACAACTGGCCTGCACTTTGCTGATATTCAACAGCTCTTAGTCGTTTTACATCAGCTTCGTGACCAAGGAAACACCATTGTGGTGATTGAGCACAACCTTGATGTCATTAAGACAGCGGACTGGATTGTCGATTTAGGCCCTGAAGGGGGTAGTGGCGGCGGTGAAATCTTAATTGCAGGCACACCAGAAGAAGTGGCTGAGTGTGAAAAATCTCACACCGCACGGTTCTTAAAAACGATTTTAGAACGCGGCTACTAAGTAGAAAGGCCATTAAAAAATAAGTAAGAAGATTATCAGGGAGCATTTTGTTCCCTGATAATTATTACGATAGCTAAGAATTATTGGCTAACGGCAGCAAATGCTTCAACAATGCGTTTAACATTATGGCGATTGACACCTGCCATACAAACACGGCCAGTTCCAACCAAGTAAACCGCAAATTCGTCTTTCAAGCGAGCCACTTGCTCTTTAGAAAAACCAGTGTAGCTGAACATGCCGCGCTGCTTTAATAAGTGATCGAAATTTTGGTTTGGTAATGCTTTTTTTAGCTCATCCACCAATACCGTACGCATGTCTAAAATACGTAAGCGCATCTCTTCCACTTCCGCTAACCATTTGGCTTTTTCTGCGCTGTTGGTTAATACCGCAGCAACAATTTTTGCACCATTAGATGGCGGGCTAGAATATAAACGGCGAACACCCGCTTTTAACTGGCCTAACACACGGTCACGTTCATCTTGGTTTTCACAGATCACAGAAAGGCCACCTGCACGTTCACCGTAGATACCAAAGATTTTAGAAAATGAGTTACTGACAAACACGGGTAAGCCAGCTTTAACCATCGCTCGGATAGCATAAGCATCTTCATTAATGCCTTCTGCAAAACCTTGATAAGCAATATCTAAAAATGGGATCAATTTGCGTTCTAATGCTACCTTAGTGACTTCATCCCATTGTGCAGGAGTCAGGTCGGAGCCTGTTGGGTTATGACAGCACGGGTGCATTAGGATGATGCTATTAGCAGGCAATTGTTTGAATGTCGCTAGCATCTCATCAAATTTAACGCCTTTGGTTTTTTCATCAAAGTACGGGTAGTAATGCACTTTTGTTCCCGCACCTGAAAAAATAGAGGCATGGTTTTCCCAAGTTGGGTCACTGCACCACACTTCGGAATCGGGATAATATTGATGTAAAAAATCAGCACCAATTTTTAACGCACCAGAACCACCAATCGTTTGGACGGTAGCGATACGTTCCTGTGCAATTAGCGGGCAATCCTCACCAAATACTAATTTTTGTAATTCAGTACGGTAATCTTTCAAACCTTCCATAGGCAAATACAGTGATGCGCTTGCTGGCAGTTTATTTAACGCCGCTTTTGCCGTACCGACTGTCGCCAGTTCAGGGGTTTTCCCGTCACCATCATAGTAAAGACCGATACTCAAATTAATTTTATTTTCACGAGAGTCTTTATTAAATTCATCCATTAACGACAGAATTGGGTCGCCCGGATAAGCATCAACATGTTCGAACACAGGACATCTCCTAATCATTATTTTACGCTAAATAAACCAAGCGATGATTTGCCATATTTAGCGCCATTTTTACGTTGTTATCTGAAAATAACCCTTTGCTGGCTATTCGTCTACATATTCCATTGCAACTCTAGAGGTTAACTTCGTCAGTAACTCATAGTTGATAATGCCTGTTTGTGTGGCAATTTCTTCAACCGGTAGTTGATTTCCCCACAAAATAACGTCATCCCCCACTTTATCATCGGCATTTAGTCCCAAATCCACCACTGTCATATCCATGGAAATTCGCCCAACAATAGGCACTTTTCGCCCATTAATTAACACCGGTGTGCCTGAAGGTACGTTACGTGGATAACCATCACCATAGCCGATTGCAACAACACCAAGCAGTGTGTCTTTGTCACTACACCATGTTTCACCATAACCTACACATTGTCCTGCCGCATGTTCCCTAACCGCAATTAATGTTGATTTTAGTGTCATCACAGGAAGCAAACCGAAGTCTTCTGCACTTTTCCCTT
The DNA here is from genome assembly GCF_033681625.1 of Providencia sp. PROV109. Classification (NCBI taxonomy): domain Bacteria; kingdom Pseudomonadati; phylum Pseudomonadota; class Gammaproteobacteria; order Enterobacterales; family Morganellaceae; genus Providencia; species Providencia sp. PROV109. The sequence goes on along the minus strand of NZ_CP096320.1, from coordinate 485,603 downwards.
CTTGTGGCGAAGCGCCATACATCATGATCCCTGGACGAACCCAGTCATAGTGAGCTTCTGGCCAAAGTAAAATTCCTGCGGAGGCGGCAATGGATTTCTCACCCTCTTTACCGTCAATAAACTGTTTAAAGCAGGCAATTTGTTTTTCAGTCGTCGGTAAATGGGGGGCATCCGCTTGGCAAAAATGACTAACAATATTGATAGGGAGCTGAACTTGCTGGCAGCGTTGTAAACGTTGATAAAAGCCTTCGGCATCTTTAGGAAGTATGCCAAGGCGGTGCATACCTGTATCCAGTTTCATCCAAACTTTAAGAGGATAGGGTAATTTGGTGGCTTCTAGCATTTCAAGCTGTTCTATACAGTGGATCACGGTGTCAATCTGGTGTTCTGCCATTAACAACAAGTCAGATTGTTCAAAAAAACCCTCCAGTAAAACAATCGGTTTTATCACACCGTGCTGCCGTAATAGTAGCGCCTCATTGAGTCTTGCCACACCAAAGCCATCCACCAGCTCTTCTACTGCCTGACCAACCCCTACTAACCCATGACCATAAGCGTTTGCTTTGACAACTGCAATCATCTGGCTATTTGGTGCAATTTCTTTCACCCGTTGCAAGTTGTGTCGCAGAGCGCGGCGGTTTATCAATGCGGTTGCCGCTTTCATTGTTTCCTCGTTCTTTTTCTCTAAACCCGCTAAAAATTAAGCTGCCCTTTGGCAGCCCAATATATTCTCTATTTGTTATACGCTAAAAAATATCAATTTCCATTCGATCTTGTTTCTGTATAAAGAAAAAATTATTCAAACTAGTTTAACTTTAATACTCTAAATAGTTTGCATTGTCGCTAGGCGGCGATTGAGCTAATCCAAGAAGCATACATAAGTATATGATTCGCGTAGCCGAGTGCAGCCAACACCGTGACAGCGCAAAATATGACGAGTATTTATGATGAGGATTTAGTCCTCATCATTATAAGCTGGCCCTGCATAATTATCGAAGCGCGACCACTGCCCATTAAACGTCAACCGCACCGTACCAATCGGCCCATTACGTTGTTTACCGAGAATGATTTCCGCAACCCCTTTGAGCTCACTATTATCGTGATAAACCTCATCACGGTAGATAAACATGATTAAGTCCGCATCCTGCTCGATAGACCCTGATTCACGTAAATCCGAGTTAACAGGGCGCTTATCGGCACGTTGCTCAAGACTACGGTTTAACTGCGACAGAGCCACCACAGGTACATTTAATTCTTTCGCTAGCGCCTTAAGTGAACGTGAAATTTCGGCAATTTCTAACGTACGGTTGTCAGAAAGAGCAGGAACTCGCATCAATTGGAGGTAGTCAATCATGATCAAACTTAAACCACCATGTTCACGATAAATACGCCTCGCACGTGAACGAACCTCTGTGGGAGTCAGGCCCGAAGAGTCATCGATGTACATATTGCGCTTTTCCATCAAAATACCCATCGTGCTTGAAATTCGCGCCCAATCCTCATCATCAAGTTGCCCAGTACGAATACGGGTTTGGTCAACACGGGATAATGATGCCAACATACGCATCATGATTTGGTTTCCTGGCATCTCTAAACTGAAGATTAAAACAGGTTTTTCTTCCGTCATCGCCGCGTTTTCGCACAAGTTCATTGCAAAAGTGGTTTTCCCCATCGATGGACGCGCGGCCACAATAATTAAATCAGAACCTTGTAAACCTGCGGTTTTTTTATCGAGGTCTTGGTAACCTGTTGAAACCCCAGTAACACCGTCGTGCGGTTGTTGGTAAAGTTGCTCAATTTTTTCAACAGTTTCAGACAAAATGGCTTCAATACCTTTTGGCCCTTCGTCTTTATTCGCTCTTGACTCGGCGATTTGGAATACTTTGGTTTCGGCTAAATCGAGGAGATCTTCACTGCTTCGCCCTTGTGGATCATAACCTGCATCTGCAATTTCATTAGCGACTGAAATCATATCCCGAACAATCGCACGTTCGCGGACGATGTCTGCATAAGCATTAATATTCGCCGCACTTGGCGTATTTTTAGATAGCTCAGCCAAATAAGCAAAACCACCGACGCTATCCAACTCACCCTGCTGTTCTAGTGATTCTGATAAGGTGATAAGGTCAATAGGTTTGCCTTGCTCAAGCAAAAATTGCATCTGTGAGAAAATGGTACGGTGGGGGCGGCTAAAGAAATCAGCGTGGGTCACACGTTCAGAAACGGTATCCCAACGCTCGTTATCTAACATTAACCCCCCTAAAACAGACTGCTCCGCTTCGAGAGAATGTGGTGGAAGTTTTAACCCTTCCATTTGGTGGTCTCGTGGGGCATCCGTTTTAAAATTTGATGAGGGTTTTTTAGCCATACATTAATATCCAAGTCTATAATTAACGATCTGCGCTTAGTATACGCCAATCTTATTTTTTTGTGGTTTTCTTTGCGTCTTTGCGCAAAGTAATCACAAGATAAAATACATCACTGAAAGCACAAACCTATAATTCTTCTGATTGAAACATGGCGTTATGATAAAACGATTGTTATTGTAATTAAAATGAATAGTCCTTATTGGAGATTGTCATGGCAAAACGTATTGAATTCGCGCAACATGGCGGCGCTGATGTACTTAACTTAGTAGATTATTCCCCAGCAAACCCAGCAGATAATGAAATTCAAATAGAAAACCGTGCTATCGGGATTAACTTTATCGACACCTATGTTCGCAGCGGTTTATACCCTGTTGCTAAGCTACCAAGTGGCCTTGGTACAGAGGCGGCAGGTGTTGTTGTGAAAACTGGTGCCCATGTCACAGGTTTCAAGCCCGGTGACCGTGTCGTTTATGCGCAAGGCCCTCTAGGTGCTTATAGCGAAGTCCATAATGTCCCTGAAAGTGCCGTGGCACACCTTCCTGATGGTATTACCTTTGAACAAGCCGCTGCCAGCTCATTAAAAGGCATGACGGTTTATTATTTATTCCATCAGACATATCAACTGAAACGTGACGAAGTCTTTCTGTTCCACGCCGCTGCAGGTGGCGTTGGGTTGATAGCTTGCCAATGGGCAAACGCGCTAGGCGCTAAGATGATAGGCACGGTGGGTTCTGCAGATAAAGCGTTAAGAGCCAAAGATGCCGGGGCATGGGAAGTCATCAATTACCAAACAGAAGACATTGCAGCTCGCGTGAAAGAAATCACTAATGGCGAGAAAGTGAATGTGGCGTATGACTCTGTCGGTCAATCTACATGGATTGCTTCTTTAGACTCGCTCAAGCGTCGCGGCTTAATGGTGAGTTTTGGTAACGCTTCTGGTCCTGTTACCGGTGTAAACTTAGGAATTTTAAACCAAAAAGGCGGATTATACGTCACTCGCCCATCACTTGGTGTCTATGTGACTAACCGTGCTGAGCTAGACCAAGCTAGTAATGCCTTATTTGATATGATTTTAAGCGGAAAAGTGAATGTAGATGTGCCGCAATCACAAATTTTTGCTTTAAAAGATGCACAAAAAGCTCACCTCACTATCGAATCAAGAAAAACCCAAGGTTCGAGTTTATTGGTTCCATAATAAGCGACTCAATATGCAAAAAGCGCCAAATGGCGCTTTTTTCCCCACATGATAGCTATTCGCCACGCGTCACAAACTCGAGAGCTTGCTCAACAACGACTAAGTCAGCCCCTTTTTTATGCGCATTTTCACTTAAATGACGACGCCACTGACGTGCGCCGGGGATACCTTGGAAAATCCCTAACATATGGCGGGTCATATGGCCTAAATAAGCGCCTTTCGATAACTCTTTTTCGATGTAAGGGTACATCGCTCTAACAGCGTCAACACCATTAGTGACAGGAAAGTGCTCACCAAACAATTGGTTATCAACCGCCGTTAAAATAGACGGGTTTTGATAGGCTTCGCGCCCCACCATGACGCCATCTAGGTGTTGAAGATGCTCTTTTGCTTCTTCCAGCGTTTTGACTCCACCATTAATCGCCATGGTCAAATGAGGAAAATCACGTTTTAATTGATAAACTCGCGGGTAATCAAGTGGTGGGATTTCGCGATTTTCTTTTGGGCTAAGGCCGGACAACCATGCTTTACGTGCATGGATAATAAACATTTCACAGCCGCCTTTATCAGAAACAGTTTCAATAAAATCACATAAAAACGCGTAGCTGTCTTGCTCATCAATACCAATACGAGTTTTTACGGTTACAGGAATAGAAACCACGTCTTGCATGGCTTTCACACAATCAGCAACAAGCTGCGCATCTCCCATTAAACAAGCACCAAAACGCCCATTTTGTACGCGATCTGATGGGCAACCTACATTTAGGTTAATTTCATCATAACCACGCTCTTGTGCCAATTTGGCACATTGCGCTAATGCGGCAGGATCGCTACCACCAAGCTGTAACGCAACAGGATGCTCTTCCTCACTAAAAGCAAGATAGTCCCCTTTTCCGTAAATAATCGCCCCTGTTGTGACCATTTCGGTATACAGCAAGGTATTTTTGCTTAATAAGCGATGAAAATAACGGCAATGGCGATCTGTCCAATCGAGCATCGGCGCAACGGAAAATCGGTTTAGGTTGGTGTAGCCTTGTTTTGAGGTATTTTGATGCATGGTGGTCTTGTGTATTGAAATCAAATGGATAGCCCCCAAAAGTAAGGAGCCAAGCAAAAACAGCAGGCTATTATAACATAGAGCGAATTAAGTGCGATGATGACGAAAATGAGCGGCTGAACTCAGTTAATTTAACGAAATAACCCCCGATATGAGCAATGTCGTATCGAGGATTTTTAAACCAATTATGTCATTTTAATACCCAGTTACGCACTATTTTTTCGCAGAAAGCAGTGCATAGCTGGTCATTAAGTTGCGGTAATCAGGGATATGGTTTGAAAACAAAGTGCCTAACCCTTCCACATCATTACGCCAATCACGGTGTAATTCACAAGCGGCACCAAACCAGCTCATCAATTGAGCACCTGCTTTTGACATTCTATCCCACGCGGCATCACGTGTAATCGGGTTAAATGTACCTGAGGCATCAGTGATCACAAAAACTTCATAGCCTTCTTCCAGTGCAGATAGTGCAGGAAATGCCACGCATACTTCTGTCACAACACCGGCAATAATCAGCTGTTTTTTACCTGTGGCTTTGACAGCTTTAACGAACTCTTCGTTATCCCACGCGTTGATTTGACCAGGGCGAGCAATGAAAGGGGCATCAGGAAATGTTTCTTTTAATTCAGGAACTAACGGGCCATTAGGACCATCTTCAAAAGATGTAGTCAAAATAGTTGGTAAGTTAAAATACTTTGCCAAATCGGCCAGTGCTAACACGCTGTTCTTGAATTTATCTGGGTCTTGGTCACGAACTAGCGATAACAAACCCGTTTGATGGTCAACAAGTAATACAGCTGCATTATCTTTATCTAGGCGGTTATATTTGAAACTCATATCAACGACTCCTCAATGATTAGAAAAGTACTCTATGTGGGTTCAGATAAAACAAAAGTGGTATTTAATCTGCTTATCGCGCCTAAAACACCACTTTTTATCAAAAATATTTCAACAAGATGAATTCATACAATTCGTTATTTAGTTTCTGCGCTCATTGTGACAAAATTCCCCATACGAGCACTGGTAATTGTATAGCTATCTGCGCCCGCTGCTTTAGCTTTAGCTGCAATTTTCGCTTCTGTTGAAGCTAGCGTATCACCTGTTGCGGTGATTGTTGCTGCTGATGCACCAAATGCGACGAAAGATAATACAGAAGCTGCCATCAAAGTTTTTAACATGTTCATAGTCTAATTCCTTCATTTTTTATTCGATGAGACAACCCTTGTTGTCTGCGATGAAGGCATCATATCGACAATGTTATTTAGGTTAAAGCTAATAATATAGCTCAATTTATTCAAATTAACTGAACAATGTACTTTATCTGAAACTCACCATGGAATAAAACCGAAAGATATAATCAAGCAGCCTTGTGGTATGCTTTCCCAAAGTTGGTTTACTTCTCGCGCAACCTTTAATAGGAACTGTATATGCCACTCAATAACCGAACACTCCCTACATTTAGGTACCACCCGAACCCTATTGAAACAGAAGCTTTTCTGACGGATAAAACAGTAACCTGTGATTGTTGTAAGCAACCTACTGATATTTATTATGAAAGCCCGTTTTATTCTACTGCGGATATTGATGCTTTGTGTCCTTGGTGTATTGCTGATGGTTCTGCCAGTGCAAAATTTGATGGTGAGTTTCAAGACCCTGACAGTGTTGAAGGTATTGATTGCGAATATGACGAGGACGGCGAGTTTTCACATACCCTAAACCCCTACCCTACTGAACTGTTTGATGAACTAATTAAACGAACACCGGGCTATCAAGGGTGGCAACAAGAAATTTGGCTCGCACACTGCCAAGAGCCTTGTGAATTCATAGGCTATGTTTACTGGGATGACATCAAAGATAGACTCGATGAATTTGTTTCCCTTGAAAATGATATCGCTGATTATGGTTTTTCAATTTCAGAGCTCGCGAATATTCTCCATCAAGATAGCTCTGCTCAAGGTTATTTATTCCGTTGTTTACATTGCAAAAAACTACGTTTGCATTTTGATTTTAGCTAATTTATATCAACTAAATCGCGTGAAGAGGCTTATCTTCACGCTCTCATCTTCAACTATTCATCAGTTCAATAATTTGCTCCGCTAATTCTGGCGTTGCGGCTGATAGCAAGCTTCCCGCAAACATGGCTTGCTTACGCTGTCCATTTAATGCACAAACTTCCCCGCCCGCCTCTCGGATACACGGAATAAGTGCCGCACTATCCCAAGGTTTCATAATGGTATCAATCGCACCATGAATGCGACCGCTGGCAACCATGGCATGCTGATAAGCGTCATTAGCAAAAATGAAGTCCCTTGCTTGGCCCACAACCGCATCCAAATGATAAATTTGCGACCCTTCTCGGGAATTATAATTACTATTATGAATGCCTGATGCGCTTACCACTGCTTCTGATAATGATTTAGGCGATTGGCTTTCGAGTTTAAGCTGTCTTGGAGCCTGACTAGCTGTTTGCACCCAGCACCCTTCCCCTTGTGAAGCAAAGTAGAGTGTGGATATCGCGGGAAAACTAATCACACTAAGTAATGGTTCCCCATTTTCCACATAAGCAATTAACGTACTAAATAACGGCACTCCATAAATAAATGCACGCGTACCATCAATCGGGTCAATTACCCAACCAGAACTGAATTGCTGCTCACCGACAAAGCCAAACTCCTCACCTAAAACAGCGATATTCGGTGTTTTTTGTGCAAAGAATGCCCTAATTTCTTCTTCAACTCGGGTATCCGTTTCCGTAACTACGGAACGATCGGGTTTATAATCAAACTTTCCCGCCCCTTCAAAAGCGTCTACTGTCATGGTTTTGACTAATTTAGCGGCTTCGAGTGCAATATCTAACATGACCAAGCTCCTCATTGAAAAAGAAAATGAGTATAACGGATAGGTTATGGAATAAAGGCGCTAAAATGCCTTATCGACCAGAGATAAAGCACCAATACAACCTAAATTTGTTTAAGAGAAACTTCACCAAATGTCATAAATACCAAAGTATGCCCCGCAATTCCACGGTACACCCCTTGCTGATTATTGAGTTCGCAAGCCAATGCCGTTAATTGCCATGCGTCATACTCCTCGATTTGACTAATGCGGGCGGTTAATAATGCGTTGTCTTTCCGCTCGCCATAAGCTTTCACCGCGATTGCATCTTGTGTTAAAGCGCTGTCGATAGAACTGTTTGCCCAGCTCCACATCCAACTGCCTTGGCTTTGGTCATAAGTACCAACAATTTGAACGGGCGCTGTTGCCATTATATTGTCAGGCGCATGAAAAATAATGGTTCCTTCGTCTTGGTTCACTGACCAATCGGCTTCATCTAATTTCCATGTATCACAATGAAATTGGTTTTTGGCCTGTAACGCATTCATGCTACGTTCAATTAATGCCTCATAAGGCATTTGTTCTATTTCATTATCCATTTATTACCCAATATTTTTTAATGCGTTGATAATCAACTGCCAAAATTTATGATGGTCTAATTTAACAGCAACTTGAGTATGGCTATTTTCAGGCGCAGGATAGCGGAAGTCAGCCACCGTCATGCCTAACGTGTGCGTCCCAGTCAGTTCAATATTTACAGGCACTTTTTGTGTGGTCATTACGTTAGGGTCAATAACATAAGCAACCGCACAAGGGTCGTGTACTGGCGGAGCATCAAAGCCTTGAGCTTGCTTGTACATTTTTCCAAAAAAATCCAGTAGTTCGACGACAAATTGTGAACAATCACTGCCAATCGCAGCAATTTGTTTCACTACATCAGGAGTTGCTAGCGCTTGATGGGTAAGGTCTAAGCCCACCATGGTTAACGGCCATTTTTCATTGAAAACAATATGAGCCGCTTCTGGGTCAATTTTGATGTTAAATTCAGCTACCGCACTCCAATTCCCAACATGATAGCCCCCTCCCATCAGCACCACTTCTTTAACTCGTTCGACAATGCGAGGCTCAAGACGAGCAGCAAGCGCAATATTCGTTAATGCGCCAGTAGGAACTAAAGTCACCGTTTTAGGCGGGTGAGACATAATGGTTTCGATAATCAGTGAAACTGCATGTCTTTCATCAAGCTTCAATGTTGGTGTCGGTAATACAGGCCCATCAAGCCCTGATTCCCCATGAATATCAGGCGCAACTTCAATTTCCCGAACTAAAGGGCGTACCGAGCCCGCAGCAAATGGAATACCGCTAATCTTCGCCATTTCAGCGATAGCCAGTGCATTATGAGTGACTTTTTCGAGGGTTTGATTACCAGCAACGGTTGTTACCGCCAATAATTCAATGTCAGGGTTACCATAAGCCAGTAATAACGCGATAGCATCGTCATGGCCGGGGTCACAATCGAGGATTATTTTTTTGCTCATACCTTACCTTATTAAAATTGGAGTCAGAAATGGCACTGACCCCAATTTAACCAGCTAGCAAGGTAAAATCTATGCTTAATATCTGAATACTTAGAAATTTATTTTAAAACATGCGCATAGACACGTTTTTTCTCACCTTCATTTTTCGAAATATACACACCTTGTAACTCAGGAGCAAAGCCCGGTAATGCATTAATACCCGTTTCTAGTGCTTTGAAATAACGCAGTACTGGCCCCGACCACACTTCCCCAGGTACGACACACAATACGCCCGGTGGGTACGGTAATGCCCCTTCAACAGCAATACGCCCTTCCAATTCATCTAATGGCAATAATTCACAGTTACCACGAATAAACTCTAAATGTGCCTGTTGAGGTGCCATTTTCACTTCCGGGAAGTGAGCTTTACGGAACATCTCTTTTTGCAGCTGTTTAATATTGTCATTAATGCTGAGTTGGTGCATCTCTTGGCATAAACGGCGTAATGTATAACCCTGATAATGGTCTTGATAACGCTGATAAACCGAAGGCAATACATCTTCTAATAACGCATCTTCATCCAGTAACTGTTCGAAACGGACCAAATGGGATACTAGCAGTTCCAGTTTTTCACGGGTTTCTGCGGGTGTTAACAAAAATAAAATTGAATTTAAGTCACATTTTTCAGGGATCACGCCGTGTTCACGTAAAAAATGCGCCAAAATCGTCGCAGGCACGCCAAAAGCGTCATATTCTCCACTTTCGACATCAATACCTGGCGTCGTTAGCATCAATTTACAGGGGTCAACGAAGTATTGGTCCTGTGCATAGCCATCAAACGCATGCCAACGTTCTTGCGGTATGAAGTTAAAAAAGCGTTGCTCAGCAGCGATTTGCTCTGTTGGGTATTCGTGCCATAACTTGCCATCAACGATTTCAGGAACAAAAGGCTTAAAATAACGGCAGTGCTGAAGTATCGATTTTCTTACCTCAATCCCCACTTTCACACAGTCCATCCACATCATTTTGCCTGCATCACCTTGGTGAATACGTGCATTGACATCCAAAGAAGCAAATAGAGGATAAAATGGGCTGGTAGAGGCGTGCATCATAAAAGCATTGTTGAGTTTTTTGTGTGAAACAAAGCGCTCTTGCCCCTTGATGTGGTTATCTTTTTTATGGATTTGTGACGCTTGTGAGAAACCAGCCAGTTGTTTATGAACTGACTGAGTCACCATAATACCGGGGTCATTTTCATTTAATTCCAATAGTAATGGCGAGCACTGGCGCATCATTGGAATAAATTGTTCATACCCCACCCACGCAGAATCAAATAAAATGTAATCACACAAATGGCCAATTTTATCAACCACTTGCCTTGCGTTATACACAGTACCGTCATAAGTTCCAAGTTGGATCACCGCTAAGCGAAATGGCCGCTGGGCTTGTGCTTTTTCAGGCATCACTTCCTGGATAAGTCCACGTAAATAACTTTCATCAAAGCAGTGCGCATCAATACCGCCAATAAAGCCAAAAGGATTACGTGCCGTTTCTAAATAGACCGGTGTTGCCCCCGCCTGTATCAGCGCCCCATGGTGGTTTGATTTATGATTATTACGATCGAACAAAACTAAATCACCCGGTGTTAATAGCGCATTTAGCACGACTTTGTTGGATGATGAGGTGCCATTTAAGACAAAATAAGTTTTGTCCGCATTAAAAACTTTCGCGGCAAATTTTTGTGCCTCTTTCGCTGCGCCCTCGTGGATCAATAAATCGCCCATTGCCACATCGGCATTGCATAAATCGGTACGAAACAGGTTTTCACCATAAAATTGATAAAACTGCTCCCCTGTTGGGTGGCGACGGAAAAATTGGCCGCCTTGGTGCCCCGGACAGGCGAAAGTCACATTATGACCCGCAGCATAATCCATCATTCGAGCAAAAAATGGCGGTAATAACTGCTCAAGGTACTGATTTGCAGCATCGAGCAATTGACGGCTATTTTCTTCACGAGCAGCCGGGGCTGGCGGTAATAGCGCCGTTAAATAAGGTGGTAAATTTTCATCGGTTGGCAGCTGTTTATCACTAATGATAAACAGCGGAATACTCAGCTGACTCTCAACAACTCTTTCCCACAGCCCTTGGTTGGCATCTTGTTCAGATAGCACGACAGCGGCAATATTGTTTAACTGTGCATCGCGAATATCTACCCACTGAAATTCATTAGTGAAATAGATTGCGACCCCCTGGCTACATGCCACATTGATTTTGTTCATAGCAGTCTGGCTCTTAGTTAGCTGAGGAAAAGAGGCGGACAATATACTTGATAGATCAGGGAATTGAAATGACTAGCATGGTAAGAAAAGAGGGCAAGATTTGGAAAGTCGAATATATTTTATAACCCACTGGTTAATAGCATAAAAATTCTATCTCATCACAACCCTCTCCCCCATACTTCAGGCCGTCATAAAGATAATAAAAAGATAAATTAACCAATTAACCCGATGATCACCACAAATTAATCGGTCAATTTATCCGTAATGGGACGTTAGTTGTTTTTTTCCACATACAAAGTCTGTGATGGGAATGCAAAGTCCGCATCGTGGCGTTTAACTATCTCAATGATCTTCAAATACACCGCTTGCTGTGCAGCTAGCCATTCAGCCCAAACCGTTGTTTTGGTAAAGCAATACACCATAATATTTAACGAAGAGTCGGCAAAAGCATCGAAATAAACTAATAAGGTTTGGCTGGTATCGATATTTGCATCTTGTTGTAACATCGTGCGAATATCATCGACAATAGCTCCAATTTTGTCTGAATCTTCGTAACGCAAACCAATTTCAGTTTTGATACGTCGGTTAGTCATGCGCCCCGGGTTTTCCACACTAATAGAAGAAAAAACCGAGTTGGGAATGTATAGCGGACGGTGGTCAAACGTAATAATTTTAGTGATCCGCCAGCCGATTTCAACCACCGTGCCTTCAATGTTTCTATCCGGTGAACTGACCCAATCACCAATATTGAAGGGCCGATCAAAGTAGAGCATTAACCCAGAGAAAAAATTACTCAGGATATCTTTACCGGCCATACCGATAGCAATACCGCCAATCCCGCCAAACGCCATCAAACCAGAAAGGCTCATCCCAAAATGCTCGCCAAACAGCAGTACCATAATGACAAATATCGCTGTTTTAAACACGCGGGCAACAATACGTGCCGAAGTGGGGTCACTGCCTTTTTTAATCTGTGCTTTTTCTAGTCGGTTCGCTAGTTGGAACAGTTTTCGCATTAAAATCAATGCAATCAATGAGATGGTAATAAAATTAACCAAAGAAGTGGAAATAAAGGTTAAATCAAAATCTTTTGCGGCCATGTCTACATATTGAGCAATAACAATAACCACGCCACACAGCACAACAGTTTGAATCACATTGATCAAAATACTTTTGCGTTTATGTTTATGCTTACGGCGTTTATGTACAATCTCAAAAGCTAAATAGATTGCGAGAAAAGTCGCAATTAAGGTCATACCAATCGCATATTTTTCAAGTAATGCTTCTATCATTTCTAACCGCCCTAAAATTTACCTGATAGATCTTATTTTTATTTGTTTTACTGTGTATTGTTTTTCGTTATCTTGTTATTAAGATAACAATTATAAAGATAATTTTCCCAATAATTATCAGGTACTTTTTAGATTATCCAATAATGAATAACAACCTATTTTCCCCAAATGATAAAGAAATAAAAAATGTCCATGCGCTTAGACCATACCAACAGTATAACTATTTTGTCGGTAAAATCGCTGACTGGGAACAGGTATGGAGCCTCGGTGATGGGAAAAATCTCGTTACCGCATGGAATGATGAAAAATGTCTTTTTCTCCCCCTATGGCCTGCCAAAGCATTTGTTGAGTTGTGTTTAACGGGTGAATGGGCAAATTTTACGCCAATGCTATTTACCCTTAAACACCTGATGACAGAAATTCTGCCTGATATGCATGAAGCAAATATTAAGGTTGCATTGATGATGCAGTCTGATGGGGAAAAAACATTAGTTTATGATGCCGCGGCGCTTCTACGCGATTTAGAAGAAGAATGTCAGCAATATGAGTAAAAGGCAGCAATGTGCTGCCTTTTTAAAGTAAAAAACTACTTTTCAACACCAGTAGTGACAGTAAATTCACGAGTTTGCCCTGCCTCTAACCAAATCAGTGTTTGGTTATTTTTCGCCGCAAGGAAACCTTCTGGACGACAAGTTGCAGGGAGTACAAATGCGCCAACTTTTTGGTCACCATTATACAAAATCCAACGAGTTGCATAATTTAGCTCATTAGATTTAAAACGCGTTACAAACGTATCTCCTGCGGGTGAAACCATTCTAAACTCAGGCGTTGCGGTATATTGGCTAAGATCATCCATAAAAAACACAATTTCAGGGTCACACATTTGTGGCTGATTAAGCTGATTTAATGTGACTTTGCCAGATTTCAACGCTTCATTAAATGCGAGCCATTTTTCAGTTGGCTGTACATGCCCCGGTATTGATTCACGCAATTTAATCGCATTTTCGGGGATATTTTGTGTCAATGTTGCATTCTCCACGTAAGCATAATTCATATGGCACATATATTGGAGAGGCATAGGCACCGATGCTAAATTGGTGACTGACATATGAATATCAAATAATGCACTATCTGAGTTTAATTGCACTGACGGTGTCGCACGATAATGATGACCAAAACCCATCACATACTCATATTCGCCGACAACTTTCAAACTTTCGCCTGTCAGTTCCAGCCAAGCGCTATCCATTGATGCACAAGGCATTTCCCCATGTAATGGATGTGAATCTTCTGGAGAAGGGCAACCATTACTGATTAAACCTGAATGGAATGCAAAGCAACCGTAGGTTTCAACTACCGTTGGAACCAGTTTTGGCGCTGAAAACATATTTTCCATTTTCAGATTTTGGCCACAAAATTGTGCATCCCAAATCATTTGTCCTAAAAAAGGTAAAATCGTTAAATACCCTTGCTGATTTTCAATTCGTAGCCCTTCCACGCCAGTTTGGTAACGAAATGCAGTGGCAGTAAATTGGTTATTTTTTAAAATAAGCGTCGGGTTTTCCGTAAATAAGCTTTTGTGAAGAGGTATCAATGTATTCATTTTCATACTCACGGTTTAATAAGATAAATGGAATTGGGTAGCTCACACTACCCAATTTGAGCACTATTTTGCAGCTTGTTTGGCTTTAAAGCGGCGTTCACCAACGAAGTAAATACCGACATACACGAAGCACAGCATGGAAACGAGGAATGAAAGTTGTAATGAGTGCAGCATATCTGCGACATAGCCTTGAACGGCAGGAACAACCGCAGCACCGACAATCGCCATCACAATGACCGCCCCAGCCATTTCGGTATGCTCATTATCAACGGTATCCAAAGTACCTGCATAAATGGTTGCCCAGCAAGGTCCAAACAAAATACTCACCATGACCGCTGCATACACCGCAGTGAAACTCGGAATAAACGCAACATAAATCAGGAACAACGCCCCAATCACCGAGTAGATAATTAGGACTTTTTCTGCATTAAAGCGAGTCATTAGAATATTGGCGATAAACTTCCCAATAAAGAAACAAGCAAAGCTATACACCATAAAGTTTGAGGCATCGCGTTCGTTAATATCCCCCATCTCTAATGCGAGACGAATGGTAAATGACCACACAGCCACTTGCATACCGACATATAAAAATTGGGCAATAATTCCTTTTCTAAAGCGGCTATTTTTCGCTAAATATTTTAAGGTTTCTACCGCGGTTGGGCGTTTATGATCTTGAGTTTCTGCCACTTTACATTTAGGAAACTTGGTAATAAGGAATAAAATCATTACCACAACCAATACCATAATCATATAACGGTAAGGTTCGAGAGTATTTTCCAACATGGCTAAACGGAATTCATGAATTTGTTCCGCATTCATTCCTGCCATTTGGTTTTGTAAGCTATCCCCCTCGGAAAATACCAGATACTTACCTAGCAAGATCCCGCCCGCTGCGCCAATTGGGTAGAAAGTTTGGCTAATATTTAAACGCAATGTCGCGTATTGTTTAGGCCCTATCATTGAGCTATATGTATTTGCTGCGGTTTCAAGGAAGCTTAAACCAATCGCAATGGCGAAAATAGCTGCCAAGAACATGGTGTAAGTCGCCATATGAGACGCAGGGAAGAACATACTGCAACCCGCGATGTATAGGATCAGCCCCACCATAATGGCATATTTATAACTGGTTTTTTTGATCACTAACGACGCTGGAATAGCGATTAAGAAATAACCACCATAGAATGCACTTTGCACTAAAGCAGAGGCGAAGTTACTGAGTTCAAAGACACTTTTAAACTGTGTGATTAAAATATCATTTAATGCTGCAGCACATCCCCATAATGGGAACAGACACGATAGTAGGATAAATTGGAATAGAGGAGTCTTACTCAGGTAGCCATCCGGTAACTGAGTGATGTTCTTAATGTTCATAGTAACCCTTATATTTTTATAATTTATACCCGATGAGTGGCTATGTGGCTCTGATGACCACTTAATTATTCAAAGGGTATATAGCTACGTTGGACTATTATTATTTAGCTATTCATTAGCTGTGTTGATTTGCACAAATTCATTAAATTGCTCAACACTTGGATAAGAAGATTGAGTCCCTTTCCCTGTCACACTGAAGGCCGAAAACATCACTGCTTTTTTCAGTGCTTCTTCAATATTCCCCGTATGGACATAGTAATGAGAGAAACAGCCGATAAAGGCATCCCCTGCACCACTGGTGTCAATGGCATTCACTTTAATTGCGGGTATATGTAACTCACTGTCTCGAGTCATCCATAGCGCCCCTTTATCCCCTAATGTCACGATGACATTTTTTAACCCTTTATCCAGCAAAGACTGTGCGGCGCGACGAATGTTATCCATCGTGTCTACTGGCATATTGGTTAAAATTTCTAATTCCGTTTCATTAGGTACAAAGAAATCACATCGGCAAGCAAAATCGAGATCGAGCGTACGTTGCGCTGGAGCTGGGTTGAGCAACACTGGGATCCCATGTTTATTGCCGAATGAAATTGCGTGATAAACCGTCTCAAGCTGGACTTCTAATTGCAGGACGATCAATTTACATTTTTTCAGATCTTCCGCTGCGCGATCGATATCTTCCGGGGATAAAAATTTATTCGCCCCTTTGACGATCAAAATGCTATTTGATGAATTTTGATTAACAAAAATAGGCGCGACACCACTTGAGGTACAAGGTACTTTTTCCACATAACGGGTGTTAATACCGTAAGACTCAAGATTGCGGATCGTATTATCTGCAAAAATATCATCGCCGACTTTGGTTAACATGATCACTTTTGAATTTAACTTAGCAGCAGCAACCGCTTGGTTCGCACCTTTACCGCCGCAACCAATTTTGAAAGCTGGCGCTTCTAACGTTTCGCCTTCTTTTGGCATTTGATCGATATAAGTGATCAAATCAACCATGTTTGAACCAATAACTGCTATATCCATAATGTCCCTCGTGTTAAATAAATCACATAATGATATGATAGTAACATTATCATGTTGCAAAAATATCATTTGTGATTAGGATCTCGAATAACGAATGATCAAGTGTTATATCTACCACATTTCCTCATTCTTTGTTGTCTATCCCACATTTATATAGGAAAGTTGAAAATGCAAGACTTAGCAAAATATATTGATCACACTTTACTTGCTGCGAATGCGACTGTCAGCGATATTACTAAACTGTGTACGGAAGCTGCTGAACACCATTTTGCCTCTGTATGTGTGAACACAGGTTATGTTCCTTTAGCCAGCGAACTTTTAAAAAACAGCGACGTTAAAGTTTGCTGTGTGGTAGGCTTTCCACTAGGGGCATGCTTAACTGAAGCCAAAGCATTTGAAGCCGCAGAAGCTGTCCGCCGTGGCGCTGATGAAGTCGATATGGTTATCAACATTGGCATGCTAAAAAGTGGCGACTTAGACTTTGTCCGTCGTGATATCGAAGCGGTATTTGCAGCTTGCGGCAAAGCAACATTAAAAGTTATTTTAGAAAACTGCCTATTAACTGATGAAGAAATTACACAAGTTTGTGAAATTTGCCGCACAATTAAAGTCGGTTTTGTGAAAACTTCAACAGGTTTCAGTACAATGGGTGCTACAGAGCACCATGTCGCCCTGATGCGTAAAGTGGTTGGTGATGAAGTCGGTGTAAAAGCCTCCGGTGGTGTGCGTGACCGTGAAACCGCAATTAAAATGATTGAAGCTGGCGCAAACCGTGTAGGTGCCAGCGCGAGTGTTGCCATTGTCACAGGAACGGCGACCAAGCCGAGTGACTACTAAATGATGGGGCGCGGTCTAACCGCGCCAATTTTGTGCATTTAAAAAGGATTGTAGGGTGATAGAAACTAAACAAAAAGAACGCCTTCGCCGTTTAAGTGAATGTTTAAAGCGTTCAGGACGCATTCATTTAAAAGAAGCCGCTAGAATACTCGAAGTTTCAGAGATGACTATCCGACGAGATCTCAGCGCAGACACAGAAGGCCCTATTCCTATGTCACTCCTTGGCGGCTATATTGTTTCTGTTACCCAACCAGCCAACTTAGCTACCCAAGAGCCGCAAGCCGATGTTTTTACCCCTGACCAAACCGAAGAATTATATATCCCTAATCTTGCCGCTAGTATGGTGACAGAAGATGATGTAATTTTCTTTGATAATGGCATTGAAATGGCCACCTTGATTTCACTCATCCCCGAAGAGATTAATTTCACTGGCATTTGTTACTCACATAACGTTTTTCTCGCCCTTAGCCAAAAGAAAAATGCCACCGCACTTTTATGTGGCGGGGAGTATCGCCCTAAAAGTGATTCTTTTTACAACCCTTCACTCCCTTCATTACTTGATTCAATCAACCCTAAAAAAGCCTTTATTTCAGCGGCTGGCGTGCACGGAAATTTTGGCGTAACTTGCTATAATCTCGATGATTTACCAATGAAGAAAAAAGCGATGGAAAAATCTATCCGTAAGATTTTACTCGCCCCTTATAACCTATTCGATGAAGTCGCGACCGCCAATATGGGGGAATTATCACAATTTGATGTGATAGTCACAAATAGGCAGCTTTCTGATGAATATGAAACATATTGCCGTAATGGCTTTGTGAAAGTGATTTATTAAAATCGCCAATAGATTTAGCGGACAATATCTTGCCCGCTAACATTAAATCTTCACGGTTAAATAGTCTTCTGCGATTTCTGTTGCAGGGAACACCGATTGGCACTCTGCAAGCAATCTTGGTATATCTTCACTCACGTAACGACCACTAATATGGGTTGCGATAAAACGCTTAACCCCTGCCGCGCGTGCTAGCTCAGCCGCTTGTACCGTAGTCGAGTGGCCACGCTCATTGGCTTTTTGAGCAAATTCAGCCTCTAAGGTGGTTTCATGGATCATCACATCGGCATTTCTCGCAAGCTCCAGTGCTTGTTCTGTTGGTTGAGTATCACCAAAAATCGCAACGACTTTACCGGGAATAGGCTCACCAAGGTAATCAGCCCCATTCACGACTCGCCCATCATCAAGAACGATGGTTTCACCCGCTTTAAGCGCTTGCATCCAAGGGCCGCGAGGAATATTGTCATTGGCTAATTTGACTGCGTCTAATGCACCACTTTTTGGATGTCCTTCAATACGATAGCCGTAGCACTCAACACGGTGGTCAAGAGCATAAGCCGTCACAATTAACTCCCCATCATCAAATAACTGCCCAGCTTCAATTTCAACGATTTCCAACGGGTATGTCATATAAGACACACTCACGGCTAATACCGTTTCAATATAGTGTTTTAACCCTTTTGGACCATAAACAGTCAGTAGGTCTGTTGCCCCACCCATTGAGCGGCTACATAACAAACCGGGGAGACCAAAAATATGGTCGCCATGTAAATGGGTAATAAATATTTTCTCAATTTTTGGCGTTTTAAATGGGCTATTTAAAATGCGATGTTGTGTCCCTTCTCCACAATCAAATAACCAGTAGCTTTTACGGATACCGACTAAATTTAATATCATACTGGTGACATTGCGCTCTTTTGTCGGCACCCCAGCACTGGTTCCTAAAAATGTTAACTCCATAACTTCCTCATCTAATTTGTTGTTTTTATTATGGTAAGATTTTTTCCAATAAAAAAATCATTTATTTTAATCTGTATAGTATTCCGTATTTTTTGATTATCAACCAAAGCCAGTTATTCCAAATATTTCCAATATACAAATCGTATTTCCATATTCATCCGATCAATTCACAAGCACTGATCATTGTCTGCCCTGAAAATAGCGATATTAATATTTATATCAGGAATATGTTCGATGAATCCCCCTTCGTCAAAATTGAAACCTAAACTACCGAACAGTTTGCTCCTCTCTACGGCAATTTGGTCTACGGCTATTTTGCCAATGGTGCCAAGTTATGCCCAAATCGTCCATTTAGACGATTTACCTACACTCGGTGGTCAGGCCATTCAATTTGAAGGAACCCAACCTTAAGATAGTACTGAACGTTTTTTAGCGGAATATGGACAAAATGCCGCAAACTTTGCTTCTGAAGAAAAAAACACCAAAAATCTGGCAGATATGGCACAAGATTACGCTCGCCATAAAGCCGCAAATATGGCGACGGATGAAATAACACATTGGTTATCCAAAGCCGGTAATGCCAGGCTAAATATTAATCTCGATAAAAAATTGTCAATTAAGACATCTCAATTAGATTGGTTAGTACCTTGGTATGAACAACAAGATTTGTTGTTATTTTCTCAGCACAGTATTCACCGCACTGATGGCCGGCTACAGACCAATAACGGTATTGGTTTACGTCATTTCCAACAAAATAGCATGATAGGGGTAAATGCTTTCTTTGATCATGATTTATCCCATTACCATTCGCGCTTAGGGTTTGGTGTGGAATATGCTCAAGATTACGTTCGAATGAGTGCGAATAGCTATTTGGGACTATCGACTTGGCGCAGTGCATCCGAATTAGCCGATGATTATAACGCACGCCCCGCCAACGGCTGGGATATTCAACTTGAAGGTTGGCTACCCACGTATGCGAATTTAGGTGCAAACCTAAAACTGGAACAATATTACGGAGATGACGTCGCTTTATTTGGCAAAAATGAGCGCCAGAAAGACCCAGTGGCGGCTACCGTCGGCGTCAATTGGTCTCCATTTCCCCTGCTCGCAATAAATGCAGAACATAAAATAGGCAATAGTGGAACAAATGAGACAAATGCAAAAGTGGCGTTTAATTGGTTGCTAGGAAGGAGCTTAGCGCAACATCTTGATACTTCGGCGGTAGCGGCCACTCGCCATATTTCCAGCAATCGTTATGATTTTATTAACCGTAATAACAACATTGTGTTGGAATACCAAAAGAAAAGCTTAATTTCATTATCATTACCGAAAGTTATTCAGGGTATGACAGGAGAAGAACTTTCTATTATCCGCAATTTAACCACGAAATACCCGCTAGAAAAAATAGTGATAGAAGCCCCTGAATTGATAGCCGCTGGGGGGGAAATACACCTTAATGGCAGAGAAAGTTCAGTAAAACTACCGTCTTATAAAATTGCCAATCATTCATTTAAAAACTCACAACTCAATCTTTATCGCTTAACCGTGACGGCTTATGACACTAATGGAAATGTCTCACCACAAGCAGAAACGTTAATTGAAGTTACCAACACAGGCGCTCTCACTATCACCCATAAGAATACCGCAAAAAGAAATAATGCTGTCGCTGATGGTAAAAATACAAATATATTCACTGTAGTAATTAAAGATACTCTTGGCCACCCAGTACCCAATGCGAAAGTCAATTTCACATTGCCTGCAAATCTTAATTCTATTAATCAAAAAAATACGGGATATTATTCATTACTTAATCATTTTATGTGGAAGGCTCAGGCAGAAAAATCAGTTTCTGACCAATCCCATAGCATCATCGCTAACAGTAAAGGTGAAGCTTCCATTCAATTTACTAGTTTGGTATCAGGAAGTTATGCAATAAAAGCAAATATTGAGCATGGTACAGAAATTAATGAAATATATAACTTTAAATCCGATATTAGCCAGTCATTTATTGGTAGCATCGATATCATTCAAAACAATGCAGTGGCAGATGGGATCAGTAAAAACAAAATTAAACTGCATATTGTGAATAATAGCCGACAAAGCATCGCAGGAGCACACGTTCACTTTGAAGCAGCAAATGCCATTATCTCACCAATTAAATTGACTGATGAATATGGAAATACAGAATTAGAAATCAGCAGCTTAGTCGAAGGTTCTATAAATATCATTGCCACCCTGAATGGCGATAGTCGAACAATACAAGTTAACTTTCTAAGAGATGGATCTGCGATAAATATTCAGCCAAGTATTGGGACTCTTTTTAAATCTACAGTAAATGAGCAAAATAGGCCTACACGCACACCGTTAAGTTTGCTAAGGGAGCTATTTCAAAATATGGGATAACACTGCTAACAATAAAATAGACTTAATTTAACTGCTCTTTCAGCGTCACAATTTGCCCCTTAATAGGGGCTTTCTACTATAAATTTTTTCAACCGTTCCCCTTCAACCCATCCCAATCCAACCCAAATTTAGCGAGATACTTTCGCAGCCTGTCTGCATCATTGGGTTGTTTTTTCTGCTGCCGCGAAACGGCAAACAGCTCACGCCCCGCTTCGGAAAGGGTAGATGAACGGCGACAAACTTCCAGCACTGTTGCCAACTGTGGTTGGTCGAATAAATCAATTTCACCAATTTGCTTTGGTAATATATTGGTTGATTTTGTTTGCCATTGGGCTTGCAAACGGCCAATTTCTTCTTCGGCCACAGCTTTAGTAATACGCCCGCGTTCGGCAAACGTTGCCATCCGGCTAATGGATGCACCCAACTCACGAAAATTGCCACGCCACAGGGCCTGAGGGGAACAGGCAAACTTCACATACACATTGCGAGCTTCGCTATCAAAACGAATTTGGCTTTGTTGCTCTTGGCAAAATTTGGCTAATTCATAATCAATATTCGGTTCGATGTCTTCACGGCGGTCACGCAAGCCCGGTAACGCAAACGTCCACATATTGATACGGGCAAATAGGTCTTCACGAAATTTGCCCTCCTCCACTTGCTGCGCCAAATTACGGTGAGTCCCTGCAATTAATTGAAAGTCACTGTGAATTTCTTCATCTGAACCATAAGGGAAAAAGCTTTTTTCTTCGATGGCTTTCAATAGCATTGCTTGCTCATCTAGCCCAAGTTCCGCAATTTCATCGAGAAATAAAATACCGCCATCCGCTTCTTTCAGTAACCCACGCCTTGGGTTGATTGCCCCTGTGAATGCCCCTTTTACATGGCCAAATAGCGTTGACATAGCGTTATCACCACGCAAGGTAGCGCAGTTTACTTCCACAAAGCGCCCTTTAACTTGGTGGCGACTTTCACGTAGTTGATAAATTCGCCGAGCTAAGAAAGACTTCCCCGCTCCCGTTGGCCCATTGAGTAAAATTGGGGCTTTAGAGCGTAGTGCGACGCGTTCGATTTGCTCAATCATGGTATTAAATGCCGCGTTGCGGGTGGCAATACCCGATTTTAAAAACGAAACCTGCTGTTGCTGCTCTGTTTGGAAACGGCTGGTGATATGGGTATAACGGCTTAAATCAAGGTCAATCACGGTATGAATGCCGATAGGGTCTTTTTCTCGCCCTTTTTGGCTCGGTGAAGTTTGAATTAATTTGGCTGGTAAATAATGAGCTTCCGTTAATAAAAACCAACAGATTTGCACCACATGGGTACCCGTAGTGATATGTACAAGATACTCTTCATTATCAGTATCAAATTGATAATGCGAAGAAAAATCCAGTAATGAGGTATAAACCTCTTCAAAATCCCACGGGTCAGCAATATCCACCTCATGCAGTACCACTTCCGTATTGGGAGAAGCTTGTTCAATATCCTCTTTCACCCGGTGCGCCATGCCATAGTCATTCACCTGATGCAGTAATTCAAAACGACCAATATCCAAATCAGGCTGTTGGCAAAGACCAACCGTTGGCCGCCATTTTGTCCAGCGATTGGCTTTTTTGCCTCTTCTATCGAGTACTGTGCCCAATACACCAATGACCACTTTGCGTTTCTTATTCATGATGTGTTTATAGAAATTTATAAAGTACGATATAAAAAGATAATAAATAGCCTAATCCATTTCTCTTGGTAATGTTAGTGAAATTTAATTAGATATATTTATTTGTTATTTTTCAATAGTATAAAATTTTCCAACTTACTTTAATAAAAGTTGGCACGCTTCTGGCAATTATATATTCATCCACTGCCGGAAATTGTCTGAACTTCGCGTTCAACCGGTGCAGACATGGTGGCTTAGTCACTACATGGTCTGTATGCCGCCGTCAGGAAGATACCTTGGTAATAGCCTAGCTATCAGGTTCGACTCCTGAAAAAAATACAAATCCAACTGTATAAAACTAAGCAGAAGTTAAGCTTAAAACCGCCACTCGAGAGCTTTGCCGAGTGATGAGCAGAAATTTAGACAGCCAATTTTGGCACTCTACTTTTCCCCTCACCACTTCGCTTTTTTCTTCAGTGCCGGATAAATATTGAAAAAGGAAAAATAATGAAAAAAATAAATATCGCTCAAGGACAAATCGCACTAACCTCAAAAAATGGGGATTTTAAACAATTACTGACTGCGGGTGAGCACCATTTAAACGATTGGTTCAATCGATTGACTGTGTCATTGTTCACACTTGATAACGAACCTATTGATGAAAAACTGGCAGACCACTTACGCCAATTTCACCCTGATTGGGTTGATGACCACTGTATTGACATCGCTTTGACTGATGACGAGATTGGTTTTATTTACTTGCACAATAGTTTGACAGAAATATTGCCACCAGCGACCCGTCGGTTGTATTGGAAAAATGGCAATAATTTAAAAGTGGAGCCGCAGTCGCTAGAAAATAGCGTTATTGACTCTGCATTCGTTGCACGTCTGATGGGTAAAAAACGCATTAAAGGCAATGAGTTGGCCTTGATTAGCCAAGTACCTGCATGGCATGTCGGTATGTTAAAAATTGATGGTGAGATACAAGATTTATTACAACCGGGAACTTACGGTTATTGGAAAATCAACCACAAACCGGAAGTTGAGATAATAGACACCCGTTTACAATCATTAGAAATTAGCGGACAAGAGATTTTAACCAAAGACAAAGTCACATTACGCATCAACCTGTGCGCCAACTGGCGCTATCACGATATTTTACTGGCGTTCTCAAAATTGAGTCAGCCTGTAGAGCATTTATATCGTGAATTGCAGTTTTCAATACGAGAAATCGTGGGGACTCGAACCTTAGATGAACTATTAGAAAATAAACAATTAGTCGATGAGCTGATGTTAGCTCAAGTCGCGCAATGCGTGGTTGAATTTGGCCTAGAAATTGACAGTATCGGTGTAAAAGACATCATTTTGCCGGGAGATATGCGCACTATTTTATCCCAAGTCGTTGAAGCCGAAAAATCGGCACAAGCTAACGTGATCCGCCGCCGCGAAGAAACTGCCGCGACTCGTTCACTGTTAAATACCGCAAAAGTAATGGAAAACAACCCGGTTGCATTGCGTTTAAAAGAACTTGAGACCTTAGAAAGTATCGCACATCGAATCGACCAAATTTCCGTTTACGGTGGATTAGATCAAGTATTAAACGGATTGGTAAAAATTAAGGAATAATAATGAATAACAATAACTTTAATCAATTAATTCAAGAAAATGGCGTGCCTGTAAAAATGTGGACCAACGGCGTGCCTGTAGACCCGAAAGCGGTAACACAACTACAAAACACCGCTAAAATGCCGTTTATTTTTAAGCACCTTGCGGTAATGCCTGATGTACACGTTGGGAAAGGTTCGACGATTGGAAGTGTGATACCAACCAAAGGGGCCATTATTCCTGCGGCAGTCGGCGTGGATATTGGTTGTGGAATGATTGCCGTGCGAACGTCCTTAACCGCATCGGATTTGCCGGATAGCTTGCAAAACATCCGTTTTGCTATTGAGTCGGCGGTTCCGCACGGTCGAACTACACATCGACATGGACGTGATAAAGGGGCTTGGCATCGTACACCAGATATTGTCGATACCCACTGGGCGCATTTAGATGAAGAGTTCAAACGTATCTGTGATAAATACCCAAAACTGCGTGGAACCAATCATTACAACCACTTAGGAACATTGGGAACGGGGAACCACTTTATTGAGCTGTGCTTAGATGAACAAGACCGCGTGTGGGTAATGCTTCATAGCGGGTCACGTGGTGTAGGAAACGCGATTGGTAATCTGTTTATCACCTTAGCGCAAAAAGATATGCAACAGCATATCGCTAATTTGCCAGATAGAGACCTTGCGTATTTCGAAGAAGGAAGTGTGCATTTTAATGACTATATGGAAGCGGTAAGTTGGGCGCAGGACTTTGCTCGCCATAACCGTGAAGTGATGATGCACCGCGTGCTGGAAGCACTATCACGCGAAATTCCAAAACCGTTTATCACTGAACAAGAAGCCGTAAATTGCCATCATAACTATGTGCAAAAAGAGCAGCACTTTGGTGAAGAAGTACTGGTAACCCGAAAAGGTGCCGTGTCGGCTCGAAAAGGCCAAATGGGGATCATTCCAGGGTCTATGGGAGCCAAAAGTTTTATCGTGCGCGGTTTAGGTGACGAAGAAAGTTTTTGCTCCTGTAGCCACGGCGCAGGCCGTGTAATGAGCCGAACAGAAGCCAAAAAACGTTTCTCAGTCAGCGACCAAAAAATGGCGACCGCCCATGTTGAGTGCCGAAAAGATAGTGATGTGATTGACGAAATACCGATGGCGTACAAAGACATCGACGCAGTAATGGCTGCGCAATCATCATTAGTAGAAATTGTTCATACCCTACGCCAAGTGGTGTGTGTGAAGGGTTAAAGATAAAAAGTAACAGGAGAAAGCATGGAAACTGACCATGAAAGTGTATCCGTGCTGATGAAAGAACGGATAGGAAAAACACTCAAAGAAATAGAAGAAACTCATCACGTAAAAATGCTGTTTGCGTGTGAGTCTGGAAGTCGCGGTTGGGGCTTTGCCTCCCGCGACAGCGACTATGATGTTCGATTTATCTATGTTCACAAACTTGATTGGTACCTAACGCTAGATAAAAAGCGCGATGTGATAGAAAAGCCAATTGATGATGAGCTGGATGTATCAGGTTGGGAGCTATCTAAAGCATTGAAATTAATGCGTAACTCTAACCCTGCATTAATAGAGTGGTTGCATTCACCCATTGTTTATTTTAAGGATGAGGCATTTTTTACTCAACTGGAGCAACTGACTGCACAATTTTATTCACCGTTAAAATCGCGCTATCACTATTTATCAATAAGTAAGCGTAATTTACATACTGACTTTAAAGGTGAGCGCGTTAAACTGAAAAAATATCTTTATCTGCTGCGTGCGGTATTAGCCCTGCGTTGGATAGAAGTAAGTAAAAGCATGCCACCAATGGCATTTTCTGAATTAGTCGCGGCCACAGTTACCGATAACAAGGTACTCACAGAGATAGATGAATTGCTGGTTATTAAGCACCAAGCAGTTGAAAGTGATTATGGCGCGAGGCGACCAGCTATTGATAAGCTCGTTCTGGAAGTCATAGCCAATGCAGAACGTATGCAATTTCCTGAGCCCGCTTGCCGTGACAGCCGATTATTAGACGAGTTCTTGCGTACAATTGTGCTAGCAACTAATTGACTATCATGATTAAAAAAAGACCATCAGAACATTTTTGATGGTCTTTTTTCAAAGGCAATGTCAAACACGAAAGAAAAACGGATTTATCGCCAGTTCGGGTTTTTGATAATGGAATATTTACCCGCACCTAAAAATGCCAATGCAATACCGCTCAAGAAGAAATACACAATACTTTCAATCGCCCATGCGCCTGTTTTATCAAGCACAAATGTTTTATCTAACCCAATCATCAGCCATGCAACCACCATAGTGAAGGAGACTAATAATGCAGATGGGCGAGTTAAAATTCCTAAAATAATAAAAATAGGTGCCACAACTTCACCTAAAATTGTTCCATAAGCGATAAATTCAGGTAAGCCATAAGAAGCTAGCAGCGCTTTAATACCACTCGCTCCTGTCATTAATTTACTCATACCATGAAATAACATGAGCCCACCGACGGAAAGACGCAATAACAACCTGCCAGCATCTTCATGGGACAACAAACGATTTAATAAATTGACCACTTTATACCCCCTATGGATATCCAAAAACATCATTAAGTAGTATGACTTAAAAATGCATTATGGCTTAGAAAGGTAAAGTAAGAATCATTTTAATTTGCATTTCTTATAACTAAATCAATTTTCATTTAATTAAATTTTGTTAACTTTTCACCCATTCAAATATTACGTTTAATTAACCATTAAAAGGTCAAATATACTGAACAATATTATATACATGACCTTACAGTAACCAGCGCTAATTCCGTTAATGCGTTATAAAACGGGCTACATGTTGTTCGATTTAATTGCTGAGAAAACTGGGGTAACCAACTCCCAAAATGGTCATTTAGCAATTCTTTTAATGCTGCCTCCCTGACTTGTGAAGCCAAAACTGCCGCTTGAAATAACATTAAACCAACATGGTCAGAAGGCTCTGGATAACGCGTCTGAATTTTTAAACGCTCTCGTTGTAAAAACTCGCTCAGCGCCAGTGTCGAAGAGCCCTGTAATACGCCTTCAGGGTCGAGGTATACCGAGCCCCATGGCGGAGCAGGTAATGCTTCAGGCCCAATAAATAAATTTGTCCACTGAGTATGCAGCGTCGCTATTTCGATGCTTAGCGATGCTGAGATGCGTTCGCTAAGCTGAGTACTGATTTTACAAGGCCACTGAGATGCAAAGTCATTTAGCTTGAAGAAACTTATCGCATAATGGCTTGCATCATCATTTGGAGAAAATAAATAGCAAGTGCCTAAGATATTAAACGCTGCTGCATAGTGTGAAAAATGGATCATAAAAAAGGTAATTTCCTAAGCGATAAACTGTTATTTATTTACAGATGAATAGTATAGAAACAGTAACGCAGCATAAATTCAGCAATTATGGCAACCGCACAACCCACCACTAAGTACCCTTTGCTGCTCGAAGTCATAACCCCACTCGCGGTTTGTCGCATATGACGAAATAATCCATATCCCAATAAAATCACCGCCAGTATTCCAACTACCCAGCTAGTGATACGCAGCGACCAAATCCTTTGGTAGGCATGAATAGAGTCGATAGGAAATGTAATCGATTCATTATGATAACTCGTGCTAACTAAGTAATTTTCATAGGCAGGTTGATAAACTAAACGGGCTAATAAGCTAATGCCAATAACCGCCCATAGCACCCATAACCCACGCGTTGAGACTTGAGCCGCTGGCGAGCCTGCATGGAAGCGCAATAACAAATTGATTAATAAATAATACCCAGCAGCTCCTGCTGTAAGCATCGTGCCGTAGAACATCAAATAAGTATTATCATTCATCCACGTTAACATTGATGTATAACGATAAATTGAAGCCATGGCATACACATCACATAACCCAGCAATGATAGCCAAACCAAGCAGCAGAAATGACAATTCCTTTTTGAACCATAGCCACAAAAAAGTCAGCCCAAGAAAAGCAAAATAGGTCGCAGTGAAAACCACTTCACGGCTTAGCCACGATGAAAAGATATTCAACAAAGAATTAGGCGCATTCAAAGGAACCCCTAAGTGGGTGATTGAAGACAATAAACCTACCCCCGCAAATACACAGGCAACAAACACGTATTGCTGCAAAAATTGTGTATTCGTTTTATGAGGTAAAACCGCTGATAATTTTTTCGCAAAAAGCGCTAACATCACACTCAACCCAATGGATGTTTGCATTAAAAATGTGAATAACAATAGTGGCCATTCATTCATTTGGCTTCTCCTTGTGAGTTTTGAGTGCGACCAGCCCCAAGATGTGGGTGGATCACTAAATTGGGATGGGTAATCGATGAGTCTGGCAACCCACGGACATCCGCCAGCTCGCCATAACGTTGTCTGAGTTCATCTATTGGGCCAAACTGAATGGCCCCTAATGGGCATGTGGCGACGCAGACGGGTTGCTCCCCTTTTAGTTGCAGGTCGATGCAAAAATCACATTTCGACATTTGTTTGGTTTCAGGGTTCATTTGCGGTGCGCCATATGGGCAAGACCAAGCGCAAGTTCCACAACCTACGCATTTGTCTGTATTGACCATCACGATGCCATCCCCTTCACGCTTGTGCATCGCCGTTGTCGGGCAGTTTTTCACACACATTGGGTCGGCGCAGTGGTTGCAGGAAATGGATAACGTATAAGCAAAGACGTTATTCACCAGTCCTCCCGTACCATTTTCAATAAACTCACCGCCAGCGACTTCGTATACGCGACGATATTTGCGCCCCACATCAAGATTATTTTTGTCTTTACAGGCAACTTGACAGGCTTTACAACCTGAGCAACGTGCAGAATCAATATAAAAACCAAGCTGTTTGCTGCTTACAGCGGGATAAACGTGAAATTTACTCATGCTTTGCTTACCTCCACCAATAAGGTTTGATGGGCATTTCCATGTGCCATTGCTGTGCTACGGGCTGATGTTAAAACGTTAGCGCAACCACCTTGGTCAACGCCATTTTCATCAGGTTGCCACCATGCTCCTGCTTGTAAAGCCACCACTCCGGGCATAATCCGCTGGGTGATTTTGACGGGCACCATAGTGATACCGCGGTCGTTATTCACTTTGACGCGCTCTCCATCCGTGATATTTCGCCGTTTGGCATCAATTGGGTTGATCCACAACTCTTGGCGCTGCACTTCTTGTAGCCACGGGTTAGCAAATTGCGTTGAATTGGCACGATTACGACCTTTCCAAGTGATTAATTGCAATGGATAGCGGGAAGCTAGTTCATCTTCAGGCCCTTCAATGGCAGGCACATAATGGGATAACGCAGGGATATCCACATCATTACGTTCATAAAGACGCTGAGAGAAAATCTCAATTTTTCCTGATGGCGTTTCAAACGGGTTATTATCGATATCATTAATATTTTTCTCAAAAGCGACATGCCCAACATGGGGTTTGTGCTTTAACAAATGACGGCGTTTAACCAGCAGCTCATCAAAAGTTGGAATGCCATCTTCTGGGCGTTTCTGATGGGCATCATTGACTAAATGCTCGATCCACTGTTTTTCTGTACGACCTTCACTGAATTTCTCGCCAACGCCGAGTTTTTCAGCTACCTCTCGCAGCCATTCATAGTCACTACGGCGCTCAAACTCAGGTTCAATCACTTTTTCCGATAAAATAATGTAGTTGCCCGTTCCCCATGTTCCCCCCACATTCCAGCGTTCTAAGAAGCTGGTTTCAGGTAGTAAAATATCGGCATACTTGGCGCTGGGTGTCATGTATAAGTCACTGTAAACGATAAACTCAACTTTACTTTCATCTTCCAGAACTTTAGCAGCATGCAAAATATCGGGGTTCTGGTTAGTCATATAGTTACCCGCCAACGAAAAAATCATTTTGATTTCCGTATCGAGTTTTTCCGCATTTTTTAAACCATTATTTGGCGTCACAAGGTCTTTGTTTTCACAAGCTTGCACCCAATTGGTGATATTGATTTTCGCTTTAACTGGGTTTTCAAATAGGCTCGGGCCCGCTAACGTTTTACGTAAATCAGGGGTTACTGCCATGCCATAGCCCGCAGCCCAGCCCCCTTTTACGCCTACATTTCCGGTAATTGTGGCTAATAACGTGGCGCCTCTGGCGGAGCGTTCACCACAGATGTGACGTTGAGGCCCCCAACCTTGCATTAAGGCCGCCGGTTTTGTATTGGCATATTCGCGAGCCAGTTGACGAATGGTTTCAGCGGGGACTTTGGTGATAGGTTCTGCCCATTCTGGGGTTTTCACCACACCGTCTTTTTTCCCCATTAAATAAGCCACTAATGACTCATTTTCAGGGATGCCTTCGGGCATCTGGTGCTCATCAAAACCAATAGTGAATTTGTCGATAAAGGATTGATCATGCAGGCCTTCGCTGATGATCACATACATCATGGCATCCATCATCGCATTATCTGTTGTCGGCAAAATGGGGATCCACTGATCCGCTAATGACGACGCGGTATCCGAGTAACGTGGGTCGACAACAATAAATTTAGTGCCATTTTTTTTCATTTTTTGGAAATAATGATTCGTGTGACCAAAAATGGTTTCGTTCGGGTTATGTCCCCACAAGATCACCAATGGCGTATTTTCTAATGTATCTAGCGTGCTACCACTTGCTGACGTGCCATAGGTATAAGGCGTAACCGCCATGGTATTGCCATTGCTCACTGAGTGGTAATTTTCTAAAAAACCACCCGTGATATTAAACAACCGACGCAACATATTGGCACCGGAGAAAATTCCCCCAGTCACCCCAGTACTGAGACTAACAAAGCGCGATGCAGGGCCATATTGGGCGTTGATACGCTGCATGTTGTCAGCAATCAAGGTTGTCGCTTCTTCCCAGCTAATTCGCTCAAAGCGCCCTTCTCCACGTTTGCCCACTCTTTTCATTGGGTATTTCAGGCGATTTGGGTGATAGACGAACTTCCGGTAACTGCGGCCACGCACGCAAGCACGCATGATGGGCATCTCTTCGTCTAAATCGGCATCTGGACGGGTGCTAATTCGTGTCACCACACCTTCTTTAACGTGTGCTCGAATATCACATTTGCCACCACAGTCAAAACTACTGCAGGTGGAGACCACTCGCTCACCTTCATTTTGCAGCGTTGTGGTTGGGATGATATTCGGGTTTTCTGGTGTCGATGCAACAGTGTTTGTCGCAATAAATGGGACAGCCATGAGCGCAGAGCTGCCTTGAATAAACCGACGACGGGTTAGGGGTTCAATCAGACTCTCACTATCCGCCTGATCGTAATAATTTTCCATGATAACTCTACCTCTGGCATACATTAGGTTGCCGCGATAGGGTAAACATTTCCCTGTTTGCCAACTTTCGAAAACCTGCCAAACACATTGGAATTTCAGCCAACCACGGAAAACATGTGGTTATATCAATAAAAATTGCCTATATTCAGAAAATAGATGATAGCTTTTGAATCTCAGCCAAGAAAAATTCCTATGCGAAATATTCCTCTGAAAACTGTCGATGCAACTCCGCGTGATGTTTTAGCGATCGGCACTGATTACCTACCAAATGTGCTGCTTGATTCTCACGTTCACCGCCGTGCTCAGTTTCTATATGGTGCGACAGGCTTGATTGAAGTGAGTACCGCAGATGGCGAGTGGGTCATACCGCCTGATAGTGGTGTTTGGATCCCCTGTAATACGCCCCATGAAACGCGCATGTTGAATGTCAGTACGCGTAGCTTATACATTGAGCCCAAAGCCGCTCCACGTAGGGGAAACAAATGCGAAGTACTCAGGGTTTCCCCCTTACTTCGTCAGCTATTGCTTGAAGCAGTTGATACCCCAATTGAATATGATTTAAATGGCCGTGATGGTGTGATGTACCAATTGATTTTGCATGAAATTGCACAAGCAGAGCCCCTGCCTTTCTACGCCCCCATCCCACGGGATGAACATTTAGCCCAATTGTGCCGGGAATTCCTAAAAGCGCCACAAATCACCTCATTACCACAGGAGTGGGCGGCAAAACTACATAAAAGTGAGCGCTCATTTAGCCGTTTTTTTGGTGCTCAAACGGGGTTATCTTTCTCTGACTGGCGGCAGCAAGCTTGCTTATTAAGTGCGATTACCCATATTTCTGCAGGTAAATCCATTACTGAGGTCGCATTTGATTTAGGCTACAGCAGCGTTGGGTCTTTTTCGACCATGTTTAAAAAATGGTTAGGGCAAAGTCCATCCAGTTTTATTCAGAGAATTAGTGGATAACACCTAACCATTCAAAAATTCAATTTAGTCAAATGTGGCAATTAACCATGCAGACCCTTGATAACTTCCTGCGTCTGCATTATTTCCTTGAATACGACTACGAATATAAATAGTGCGATTTGAATGAATTCCCACACGAATATCTGTGCCTGTCGCCCCTGTTTGCTCATCCACAATGTCTAACTGACTGTAAATCGTTCTATTTGAAGCATCTTTCATTGGCAAGCGCTTTTGTGGGTCACCATCTGTCACATAGTCTAACCGTAACCTTACCTTCGTTAAGGCAGCAAATTTGCACGTGTATCTGATACTTTCCGTCACCAAGCTATCGTAATGAATACTACTTAATTGGCCATGTCGCAAATTGACGGTGCTAGCTTGCCCAGAGCTCGTTTGCGTGGAACACATTGCTTTCACATTTAACTGAGAAGCGGCAAGACGCATTGGCACTGTTGAGTCAGATAAAGGCCAGCTATCAAAGGGTGGCACTGCTTTAGGTTCAGTAAAAGCGCGAACATAGCCCGCTAAATCCATTGCAGGAATAACCAGTTTTCCATCAATAATTTGCTCATTAATAAAAAATGTAATAGTAACTGGAAATTGACTGGTAAACTCTTGAGCAGACCTAACAAGCCCCACATAAGCATATGAGCACATTCCTGCATCAATATTTATCCAATTCATTATTGGAGTTTCCACCGTCATCACTAAATTGTTATTGATCCGGTAGGCTGTTTTTCCATCAATCGTGACTCCCGCAGAAGCTACATACATAAACAAACGATGAAATGCCTGTGATGAATGAATTCTTGTATTGCTGCTCCCCCATCGTCTCCCAACACAATCAACCAAGCCAGACACACTCACTTGAGCACTATTACCATCAATAACAATAGGGTTTCCTACACGATAATAATTTTTGCCATCAGAACCAACTCGTGCAACGGGTTCAATAACACTATTACTATCGATCCGAATTGAATAACCTGAATTGGAATTTTGTATTCGAGATGCATAATCTGCATGAGCATTCATTCCATACAAACTAAGAATGGCCACCAGAAAATACATTGATAAGCTAGATGTTTGTTTAAAAAACTCTCCCTTAAAAAATAAGGGAAATGGTATTTTCACCATAGAGCTAGAAACCGCCTGAAACAGGATTTGAAAATTAGACATAACCGATATTACCGCCTTAATAGTAAGTGACCGAAATCATGGCAATAGCACTAAATTTTCCAGCACGGAGTTGGCTCGCTGGTAGGGTATTGACGAGCTCAGCTTGTAAAATAATTCGCTGTAAAGTGGCATCTATTTGTTCTGGAAATATTTGTTGAATTTGATTAACTTCAAGTGGATGAGCCACACCACCAGTTATATTATTGATATTAATGCCAAGGCCATCAGTACTAGTGGATAAAATACTTTTTCCTTGATAAACCATAGTGTTACTATTTTTGGGGTTAATCATAATACCGAGTGATTTATTCCAATTACAGCCAGTTAAATACAATGGAAATATATGGGATTGGGAAATATCATCAGAGTTATGCGGTATATTAATCACCCCAAAATTGATTTTTAACGGTGAACTGTTATCTTCGCTACGTAGGTGGCAGGCTGGGTCGACTAACGTCGCGCTCACATCGATTAAAACATCCGACTTAGACATAAATGGGAGGAATAAAAAACACAAAACAAATTTAGATAACCAATTGATTGTATTCATTACTCATACTCCAATGAAAAAGTCGCTGAGCTTGAGAAAACCCCTTTTTTTGCTTCATTCAACGGATTTTTACGCACAAATACACCAAATTCCAATTGCTGACTTCCATCTGTAACCGTAACAGGTGTTACCTCAATCGATTTATCCCAAGTAACAAGTGCGCCTTGCTTATCAACTACACCAAGCAGCACACCACTACTTCCATCCGTTCCAAGGTAATTCCCTCCCTCTACAGTGACTTGTTTTGGGCTTTTCCAGGTAATCTTAATCATCTTATTAAGGTCGGCTTGGCTGCATTTTTCAATCGTGATAAAAAATGGTGTGATATCACTAGGAATATTGTCATTAATCGACTTCAAACGTATATTTTCAATTTTTACCCGCTTATTGATGGAATCAGCCGCTAACTGACAGGTTTTATTGACTAAAATACCACTAAATTCCACATCTAGGCTTTCCTTACTCCAACCAAAGATAGGAAGTACAAGACTTAAAAGTAAAATTGCCTTACTCATAAACCACCTCCAACCGTAATAAATTCGATTTATGCATTGAAACAGGTGGGTGAATAAAATTATTACCGTTTAATAAATTCATTTTCTCTATGGCCGTAACATTTCCATTCTGCACATCATAGAAGCGTATTTGTGCGGGCGTTGTTTGCGTTTTATCCGCAGAAAATGCACCGCCTGCGCCACATTGAGTCAACATCACCGCTGAGGTTGATAGTTTTAAGTGGCAAGGCGAATTGAATAATCGAGCGCTCACTTCTAACCATCCACTATTTAAATCTTCATAATGTGATTCATTCACCGCAGTATGATTTAAAAGTCCGTTCGCTGAAGCCATCACTCCTATCATGCCACTGATGAAAAATAGACCGATAAGCATATGTTTTATCAATGCATTACTCCTTCTATTATTGATGCTAGGCATATATCCCCCTCAGCTAACTAACGTTCATCCACCACTGTGCAAACGTCTTGTTGGCAATGAAAAGCCAAAGTCGGTTTTCCGCCATAATCGTTGATATAGGTTAAATGAGGTCTTGTTAGTGGCTGGGAAATAAACTCTTGAGTCGATTTAGGCGGCACCATCACCACTTCAAATTGGCTTTGTTCCGACTGTTTTTGGTTATTACCTAAGCCAATAACCGTCAAATTGAAAGGCGTTGAATTATTGAGCTGATACCCTTTATTCGTTTTCATTAATGTGACCTTATGTGCCCAGTTTGTTTCTGACTTGGCTAAAATGGACGGAGGTCGATAAAAAAGCTTCACTCGCGATTGCAAAGCAATTTGTAAGGTATTCGCATCATGAGATTTAGGCGGGACTTCTCGCAAATTAAAATAAAATACGGATTCCCTATCTTGCGGTAACTGACTAAATAAAGGCGTCAGACTCAAGCGAACTAAGCTTTGGCTATTCGGCTCTACGCGTTGTAGTGGCGGCGTGGCCAATAACGCTCCTTTTGTTAGCTTCTTACCTTGTTGGTCTTCAATCCAACTTTGTGCGAGATACGCCTCTTCTGGGTTATCATTAGTTATCTTGATATTAATCGATTTCACATCCCCAGGAAAAATAATCCGAGTTCGATCCAGGGTCACTGCTGCGTAGGTATTAAATGATAATATAGGTATGACAAGCAGTACTCTCACAATCCATTGATAACAAATATCTAACTTCCACATAATTAGCCTCACAATCATTTACTTGATGATGAATAAACTGAACGGACCGCTTTGGCTGAAGAGCATGGCAGCAACAACAAATCCGTAAGCTCATTTAATTTTTCAGGTAGAGATAACTCGCACTGTGGCTGGTTATTCCAATACAACGACAACTTTTCTTGAGGTGATACCCCCACTAGCCACGTCACACCGCCTTCACCCACTAGCCCTACTTCTTGGTTATTTTTATTACGTACACTGGCGCCAAAAGGTGGGTGCTTTCCATCTGACAAAGCAAAAACAACAAATAATTTATGCCCCTTCATCACCGATAAGCTGCGATAGCCTATGGCACCTTTGGTTAACGTAATATCTGTCGAGGGTTCGAGGCTTTCGATATCATCGGGTAACTGGCTGGTATTAATTGAAGCTGTTGATTTTCGATAACTATTCACATTGGGAATAACAGCCAACCCAAATGCATTGGTTTTAATCACCCCATTATCGAGAGGAATACCGCTCACGTCGGGGGTTTCAACCATAAGTCGTGTACCACCGTGCGCTGATCGGTGCAATGCCGCCCCTTTCGAGGTTAATGTAAGCCCGCCATTGATTGACCCGCCAATGCTGTGGTATTGATCAGGCACATAGCTCGCATTTATAGATGTACTTGCTTGAGAGATATCTCGTGAATAAAAGCCACTCAAACTCACTTGATTATCAATATGTTGGCCGTGGTTATAACCAACGTTGATATTGTAATTATCTTGTTCCCCATAACCGCTATAGCCAACCTGATGATTAAATTGATTATTACCCGCTGACCGTGAGTAGAGTTCAGAAAATGTGATGCTATGCCCGCGAAATAACGGTACTGTGAGATATAGGTTAATTGCATCATCTTCATTGCCATTGTCTCGTTCAGTACGAGTTGCTGATAATGATAAATTTGCGGCATTCTGGGACAGAAGAGGAAAATTTAAAGGCGCATTAATGTATAAACCGTATTGCGTTTGTGAGTCGTGCTGCCAATAAGTACTATATTGATAATTAAGAGAAATATTAAAATCATCAAAATATTTATTTAAATATAATTGATAATTTTCTTTTGCTGCCTGAGTACCATAACCTATTCTCTCTTCATCCATAAATTGCGTTAGTGTTCGGTATTCTTTGTCGGCAAAACGGTAGCCTGCAAAGGTAATATCTGTGCGTAGCTCATCGAAAGATTTTGCGTAATTAACGCGATAAGAGCGGCCTTGGCGTCTTTTATCTGAAAAATCGGCAAAAGATTGTGTGATATCAAAAGAAACCGCGCCTATTGAAAAAAGATCCCGTCCGATCCCTAATGCTGCACTTTGGTAATAACCATTAAGTTGAGTTCCTCCATATAATGACCATGCATTTGAAACACCATATGATAATTCACCACTTACAACAGGCTCACCTGTCAAATGCCGATTGTCATAACGCGTCTTTCCCATTGCGACTTTATAAATAACGCGTCCGGGACGTGTTAAATAAGGTAACGAAGCTGTACTAAGACTAAACTTGCTCTCCTCCCCATTTTCTTCACGCACAGTCACATCTAATACACCACGGATCCCACTATCAAGTGTTTGAATACGAAATGGTCCAGGAGGCACTGCCGTTTCAGAAATAATGCGTTCTTGGCTGCGAACAATTACAATCGCATTAGTATTTGCAACACCAATAATTTCAGGTGCATACCCCACTAATTTAGGCGGTAGCATGCGGTCATCACTTTCTAAAGAAAAACCAGTATATTGCCAAGATTCAAAGATATCCGAATAAAAATAATTTTCTCCCAACGTAAAGATTGAGGCACTATCTTTCAATGAAGTAAATGCATAAAGACGAGTAAAATCAAAGTTATGTTTTTCTTGAGGATAATCACCCCGTTGCTTCTGATAAGATGTACTGTAATCACCACGTAGGCGCCAAGCCCCCCAATTTACCCCAGTGATTCCATTACTTGATAAATAGATTTGCCGATTACTATTCGTTTCTTTGGTTGCAGAAATATTCGCATTG
The DNA here is from genome assembly GCF_033681625.1 of Providencia sp. PROV109. Taxonomy (NCBI): domain Bacteria; kingdom Pseudomonadati; phylum Pseudomonadota; class Gammaproteobacteria; order Enterobacterales; family Morganellaceae; genus Providencia; species Providencia sp. PROV109. Next base: position 447,001 of record NZ_CP096320.1, on the reverse strand, counting down.
TAATCAATAAATGCGCCACCTATTCCTTCTTCCCATAAATTAGCAGGAACCCAGTAAGGGTCGCGATATTCCATCCATATTTGCGGAATAGTCATTTTCAGCGATAAGGTGCTGAGCTCTATGGCTGTTTGAACGCCTGATAGCGCAGAAAAATCGAGGCATTTTCCACTATGAGAAAGTGTCACTTTCTCCATCGCAGAACGCTTTAATCCGATTAACTCAAGGATATCAGGAGGAATACAAATAGTTTGTGTCGCTTGGGTTGATTCACCTGCAATTGGCTTATTTTCATAAACGGAGATATTGCGGGGTGCCCCTAAACGTTGCCCATTAACAAAGAGAGTAAAAACATAATCCCCCGGTAGCGTATACCCTACTACCGAAAACTGGCTCATATCAATATTTTGCATATCATCTGCATCTAAAACATCTGTATTAAATTCAGTTGCAAATGCTTTCCATCCTATAAAACTCGGTAACAGAAAAGCAATGAGCCAAGCTAGCTTCAATTTTTCGTTAGTTTTGAACACCATGCTCTATACCATCCTAGCTATACCAGATTAAATGCAATAAGAGTTCATCTTCAAAATGAAGCTCATAAAAACATATTCTTCGTGCGTGTTATTGGTAATCGATGAAAAAGCGGATCAGCCCGTAATAACGGCCCGCTTGAATCGGCTGTCCGGTTAATTCCAAACGTAAGAAATAGCGAAGGAAAAGGCTGTATCCTGATTTATCTTGATACAACACATTGTCAGATAATGAATAAACCTTATTAGGCTGTAATCGTATTTTTGAATTGTCTAATACCGATACGCCTAGCCCTTCGGAAGCACCTTGTAGCGTAAAAGCATCAATATATTGCGCACGTTGGCCGACAAAGCGTATTTTCCATGTTTTTAGGTCAATGGTTGAATAAGCACTACCACAATCTTGTAGCTCAATAATAAAAGGCTGGTCATGCATTTCTCTTTGCAAGCTATTTGACAAAAAAGCGAGAGCCAAAGAAGAAAAATCAATAGTTTGATAGCGATTTTTCAACGTTATTGAACACGGCGCATCGATAACACTGCCTTTAAGTAATGTTCTTGCATTGACGTTGTAGGGCTTAATAATTTTGGGGTCTGCATATGAGTGAATACTAAAAATAAGCATTATCGACAAGACTATTATATTCATAACCCTTTGATAACTAACCATGCCCCCCCCCTCTAGCGAATCAATATTTAACCACCAGTCAATTCTGGCGGTTAAACCATTTAGTTATTGATAAGTAATACGAAAGTTTGTTACTGCGCTGAACTTACCTTCCGATACACTTTTCGTTGTATCAACAGCTTTTGCTAACGCTTTGAAAGATAATACGTTATCTCCTTTTTTATTGATGATACGTGAAAGCACATCTTTAGCTTTTCCAAACTCAAATCCATCAATACCAATTCCTACATTGTTGGTATTACCCGCAGAGGTAGAAAGTAAAGTATTTGCGGCATCCGCATAGCTTTGCCCTGTAAACACTAATTCCATTGATTTAACAGCAATAGGTTTTCCAGCTGTATCAATATCAAAGTCAGTGAAATCACACCCAGTAAATTCAATATTAAATTTCACCTCAGCCACGCGACCATTTTCCAATGCTCGACGAGATAATTGTCCAAAATCAATAACTTGCTTTAGTGAGGATTGCGCTATATTACAAGGAGTACTAACAACGACACCTTCGAAATCAACTGTACCTGTGTTGTCGGCAGCAGAATTTGTTGAAAAAATACCAGCTATTAATGCAGTAAAAATAAATAACCGAGATGATTTTGATAAATAGGGTGCAATATTTAATTTGGTAAATTGCATATATTTTTCCTTTCAATTAAAAAATTAAACTACAATAAATACGCCATTAAATATTCAATAGCGTAAATCTAATTTCGATATTTAATTCAATTAAAGAGGACATAAAACTAAGCATCACCATATGAGTGATTTTTTACTCCAACCACATACCCAATTGAAAATTATCTTTTTTTTGATTCCCCATAATAGTAGAAAAGTGATCTTTCGATGAGATTAAAAAATTCATTTTGTATTCTTATATCTGCAATTTCATTCGAATGATTCACTAGGACTTTGAAAAAAAATTCTAACCAATTTCTTTCTAATACGCCCAAAAGAGTATTCAATACTTCAACATTAATACCGGTTTCCCCTCTCTCATAACGAGAAACCTGTTGTTGACTTATTTTTAGTATTTTAGCTAGTTGGTACCCTGTTAATGATTTATCAATTCTGGCTTGTCTTAAAAATAATCCAACATCCCGACGTAATAACGCATTTGTTTTTATCATATTAATTCCAATGAATAAAACTCCCATTTGAAATTTTAAATGACTCGTTACGAACTTAAGAATCAGTTTGTTTTTACATCTAATAAAAATAGAGAATAATTTAATTTAAATATAGGTTTATTAATTAATTCTGTAAATACGTTTGTATCGATCGAACTTATATAATTTGATAGCTATTTCCTATTAAATTATATAACCCATGTAATATAACTTAGATGAACACACAATAAATATTAAAAATCAAAAGGTTAAAAACAAATAAATCAAGATAATAGCAAGGCGGATTAATTAAATATAAAAATATTAACATGCAGAAAATAACGAAATTAAAAGAATAAATTAAAGCTTATAATTAAAATAAATCAATCCACTGGATTTACACAAAAATAGAGTTAAGCAATAAAGTCAATACTAAAACTCATAAATAAAATAAAGATAATCATCAATTACTATTTAATTTAATATTATTATATTAAGTTACATCCTCAAACGTTAATATAAGAAAAATTAAAAATAAAATATCCACTTACTGCATTCTTTATGCATTAATAGCATTTATTATTTAAATACCTAACACCTTGTTCAAATATCCGTTAAAGTAATGTTAAAAAGGACTCCAAAATGATAGCAAAGTTTTATAGTTACCAACCACAGCAGGGTCACGGGCTACCCCATGACCCTATCCCATCACTCATTGGTCCTAGACCTATTGGTTGGATATCAACCTGTGATAGTAAAGGTAGAACCAATCTAGCTCCTTATAGTTTTTTCAATATTTTCAATTATTCACCACCTATATTGGCCTTTTCGAGTGTTGGTAAAAAAGATTCAGTAACTAATGCCATCGAAACAGGGGAGTTTGTTTATAACCTTGCTACGCTTTCACTCGGTGAACACGTAAATATGAGTAGTGCCACACTCGCACATGGTGAAAGCGAATTTGCATTAACGGGGCTATCCCCCCTCCCTTCAACACTCGTTTCACCGCCCCGTATCGCTCAAACACCCGTTTCAATGGAATGTGTTGTCACGCAATATCAGCAACTTAAACGGGCGGATGGGCAACTATTGGATACTTGGATGGTGATGGGAGAAGTCGTCATGGTGCATATTGATGAATCAGCCTTGAATAATGGCTTATATGATTGTGCTAGCCAGAAACCACTATTGCGTGCTGGAGGGCCAGCTGATTACTATTGGATTGAACAGCAGCAAAACCTCAAAATGTATCGACCTAAGTGACCATAAATCTGAGTAATAAGTCTCCTCCATAAGTTTATTACTCAGATATGTTACCTTTATGGATAAAATTTACAGATTAACCGCTCACTACTTGTTGGATAAGAAAAATGTGCCGTAATTAAATCAAACTGCGTTTCAGATGTTTGAAATGGGTTTTCCCCTGCTAAATTACGAGCAACAAGCCTTGCCTTACACTCATCATTACTTACCTGCAATACATGAAATACATAAGATACATCAGATGATTGCGCCAAAGACATTAACCATTGACGCTGTATTGGTGTGTTGGCAGGAAAATCCATCACGATATTATTCCCAGCCTGTATTAATTGCCTAATATGGTCTTCCAATACCTGTTTTACTAAAGCACTTTTTTCGACATAGTGAGCCAATTCATTAATTTCATTAGGATAAAGGGCGGCAAGCCATTCATCTTCACAGAGCAAAATAGTACGAGGGAGGTTAGCCAGTTGTTTCGCTAATGTCGATTTCCCAGAAGCGATTTTCCCACAAAGAAAATGCAAACGAGGTTGTTTTTTTAATAATGGAGATGCTTCTGTTAAATTCATAAATAGTTCCTTACTGAAGAATTAACCAGATAAGGACAAAAAACCCGCCTTATCTGGCGGGTTTAGGATGTAGCTTATCCCCACCACTATGTGATGGTAATAATAATGCTTAAGCTTGCTACAACCTGTGACATATAAATTTCCTAAATTGAATTGTAACCAACCTATCAGAACTCAATACAAGCCGTCAAATTCAGTTGAATTACAATAACAAAAGACCTGAATAAATTCAGGTCTTTTGTTTTCGCTAATTAATGTTTACCATTTTTATGGTGATTCAGTGTCTCTTCTTTTAAATCAAGTTCATCACGTAAACGGTGATACACCCTTTCATTGATATTTTTACTTTTACGCATTTGATATAACGCGTCGCGTTTCGCTTTTAACGCCGACTTAGACATTTCGCGTTCCATATTAATCATCTTATGTAAATCATAGACATCTGACTCAGTTTCATCCGAATTATCGAGTCGTCTGCCATAAATTTCTAATAGTTGCGCCCCAACTTCAGTACGCATAGCAATTTCATCCACATCATCCGATGGGTGGTTCATTAATTCACGTAAATGTGCCATCGCGGCTTCATTTAAAGCTAAACGCGCTCGAATTTCGTCATTATCATAAGGTAAATCTTGTACTAACCCTTTCGTTAAAATAGGCAGTGCGATACTGGCAATTAATAGTGAGCATAAAATCACCCCCATCGCTAAGAAAATAGCCACGTCACGATTCGGGAATAATGAACCATCTGGCATCAATAAAGGTAACGTTAAAATACCCGCTAACGTAATCGCTCCGCGCACACCCGCTGTCGCCATTACTGCCATCATACGAATATGCATAACATCTGCTTCTTTACCGCGACGGCGTTTATGGAAGACGGTTAAAGTCATCGAGATCCACACCCAGCTAAACCGTAAAACTGCCAATGCCACAGTAATAATTGCCACATAAACAAACAGCATCCAAGGATGGCTCGCACCCGCGGCCTCTGCTACAGCAGGCATATTTGTCCACATACCCGGTAACTGTTCACCTAACAAAATGAAAATCATCCCGTTCAACGCAGTTTGTACCGTATCCCACACCGCTTTACTTTGCATACGTGTAGCAGCTTGCATGCGACCTGCAATTTTTTCATAGTGCATCGCAATACCAGCAACTACTGCCGCTAAAATACCGGAAACATGCAAATGTTCAGCTAATAAATAAGCCGTAAATGGCATCAGTAAGCTGATCATAATTTGAATTGCAGGTTCTTCCCCAGTACGCTTAACGAGCAGTTGGTTTAACCAGCCAATTGCCCAAGCCACCAGCAAACCAATTAAAATTCCGCCAAATGCCACTAATACAAATTGCCCAGCCGCTGAAGCAAGGGAAAATGTACCTGTTAACGCAGCGACCACTGCAAAACTAAAGCACACCAGACCCGTTGCATCATTCAACAATGACTCCCCTTCCAAAATATGCGCCATTCGAGATGGCAATGGGGAATTGACAGTCATGGCAGACACGGAAACGGGATCCGTTGGCGATAAAATGGCTGCTAACGCAAAGGCAACAGCTAAAGAAATGGCTGGGATTAACCAATGTATAAAGAAGCCCATACCAATCACTGTTACAACCACTAAACCTATGGCTAGCGACATGATCGGTTTAATTTCTTGAAATAAGGCTTCTTTAGGAATACGCCATCCATCAAGGAATAATAAAGGAGGAATAAATAAAAATAGAAATAGATGAGGTTCAAATTCAACTGTAAAACCGTATAAAGACAAGCCAGCCCCTAGTGCTATCTGGATCAGGGGTAATGGAATAATATCTTTGAGCAGTCGTGAAACAAAAACGCTCACAACAACGGCTAATAAAAAAACGAGTACAAGTGTCACTACTGACATTGATTGCTCCATGTTTAGCTAATCATTAATTATCAGTTATGAAGTAAATAGATAAAATGAATCAATGTAAAGTGGCAATTAATCAATCGATACAAAAATAATAAAATTAAGAAATAGCCTATCTATCATCAGGTTGCAAAAATTACTACTGACTTAAATGCCCCATAAGAAACTTATTTATCTATTTGATAAATAAATATTTAAACGCAATATCAATAATAAGTTATGTATTGCCATCAAAAATAGAACTAAACCATCATTAATCGACTATTTTGTTGTTTCTTTAGATAAATTTAGGCTACCTGATTTTTTTCTTTTTAGCTTTTTTTCATTATTTTTATCGGAAGTGCTTTTATCTGCAGTATTGGTGTTTTCTATACTATGCCGCTCAATTAATTCTTGTAGCACTTGCTTAAGAATCTTACTTTTACGTAGCCCCAAGGGAGCTAAAACAACTTCTTCGTGTTGCTGAGCTGCAATAAGTAAACCATCAACTAGTGACATTCCACTTGATGTCACACTGACAAGTGTTATGCGCTTATCACTACCATTATGGTTACTGTGGCGAACCACGTGCCCTTGCTGTTCTAGCCGTTGTAGTACGCGAGTAATTGTCGGTTGTTTACTGACTGTTTTTTGTGAGAGCTCTGTAATCCCCATCGAGCCATTACCTGCTAGTGTGGATAACACTCTCCACTCTAATATTGACAAACCTTTTTCTTCAACAATGGCATGAAACTCAGATGAAACCAACATCCAAGCCTGCCCCAATAGGGCAGGCAAATAATTATCAACAAAAACCTTTGAGTTTGCCATTCGCTCCCCTTGATAACATCTTGAATTATTGCATTTGATTACAACCCCTCAAGAGTAGCAGAAGTCGGCGATAATTCAGCTAAAACTTTCCACTTAGCAATGAACCAAACCCATCAACACGAGTTTCTAAACCCAACTTTTTTAACATCATATAGGTCGTCGCCACCGAAGAAGACAGTACAGGTAAACCAACTCGGTCTTCAATTAATTGTATTGAGGGTAGCGAAGGCATTTGCACACATGCAGAAGCCACAATTGCATCTACTTGGGTATTGAGTTTTTTCGTAATTTCCACTGGTGCTAATGGGTTTTGCCGGCCCACATCTAAATTATCTGGAATTTCCAATGAAATACTATCTACCACTTCAATGCCTTCACTTTCGATATAATCAATCACTAACTGCGTCAACGGCTTCATATAAGGCGTTAAAATAGACACTTTTTTAGCGCCCATTACATGTAAGCCGTCAACTAATGCCCCAGCGCTAGTCACTATAGGTGCTGGATGGCCGTTATCTACCGTACGTTGAAACAAACGTTTTTCTGAAATGCGATGATAACCTTTCCCCATGCTCATAATCGCAACTAAACAGGCATATCCCAGCACATCAACCGCAGCATCTGACAATTCAATAGCGCAGCGGTCACTATCGGAGTCCATTTTTGCCAGCTCCTCTTTGGTAACTTTTTGCATACGCATACGGCTTGAATGAAAGGTAAAGCGCTCCGCAAACAGAGCTTCTCTTGCCCGTAATATAGCTGGAATTTCTGTTTCCATTGTGGTATTTGATGACGGGACAATCTGCCCAATACGATATGTACGTGCTAAACTCATATCTCTCTCTCCCCAAATGACTCACCTGATTCTGGAAATACATTTAAAGCTTCATCTTCTTGCCCATTACCGTGAAAACGTGCTGCCGTTAATGGCCGGCGGTTCACCTGTAAATCAAAGATATCAAAACGGTTATAATGCCCTGTAATATCATGCATTTGTCGTGGTTGAATACAGCGATTTAAATCAATTTCACCGTAAACAATCCCTTCTTTGTCAACCAATGGTTCGCCTACAACTCGTCCATCAGGCCCGATAATTCCTGAGAAAGCGCTATTTGGCCGAGCCAGTATCTCACGTGCTTCTGGGTGAGTTGCAGACATTGCATCCATAATCTCTTCTGACACTCTCGAACAGGAAACAATCGTAAAAACTTTGCCTTCGAAACAGTGGGCAGATGCGCGTAAACGAATCGCTTCGGCCATGTCATAGTCTTTTGGTGCAACGGGTAAGGCGATATAGCTCGCAATATGGACTAACTCGCCTTGCGCCAATAGAGCAAAACGCGCCAATGTATTGGTGTTTTCCCCACAGGCCAATGCCCCAAGAGGCCCAATACTGGTTTGATGAACTTTTAGTGAAGAGGCATCTCCATTTGCCCACGTCAGTTTTTCTGCCCATGTTGGGACTAATTTACGATGGCGTCCCAGAATTCTTCCTTCATCAGAAATCGTCACTAATGTATTATATAACGTAGCGATTCCATTAGGGTCCCGCTCATTCACACCAATTACAACATTGATGTGGTGGCGTGCGGCAGCTTGAGCAATTTTTTGTATTTCAGGCCCTGGGACTTCAATGGCAGATTTGCACAGTTTTTCAAACCATGGACTGCCATCTATCGGGTTCATCACCCAACTCCAATAAGGGTAACCAGAAATAAAAACCTCTGGAAATGCAACCAATTTCGCTCCGTTATCCGCCGCCTCTTCAATTAAACGACAAACTTTATCTACCGTAGCATTGGTATCGAGAAACACCGGAGCGGCTTGTACCGCAGCGGCTTTAAACGTCTGCAAATTAAGCATACTTCCCCCTTAAACGGCGACAACTGGATGGCGCAATTCACCAATATTCTCAACATATGCTTCAATCACATCCCCCGGCCAGACCCATTCTTGAGGTGTTCTTCCCGCCCCTACCCCTTCAGGAGTGCCTGTTGCAATAATGTCACCTGGTTCTAATGTGATCCCTTGGCTAATATCTTCAATCAATGTATTCACATTAAATAGCATGTGGCGTGTATTTGAGGATTGTTTGGTTACACCATTCACCTTCAAGCTTAAATCTAAGGTATGAGGATCTGGAACCTCATCAGCAGTGACAATGCATGGCCCAAATGGTGCATAGGTATCTTGCCCTTTAGAATAAATCCATTGCCCAGCACGGCGGCAATCACGCGCACTCATATCAATCATCAAGCTGTAGCCAAACACATAATTAAGAGCATCTTTTGCCGCGACACTTTTCGCACGAGTGCCAATAATCACCGCCAACTCCACTTCCCAGTCTAATTGTTGGGTAATTTTGGCGTTATGTTCAATGGCATCTCCCGGCCCAATCACTGTGGTTGGGGGCTTAGAAAAGATAACGGGTTGTTTTGGAAGATCTTTTGAGGTGTCTAATGTACGGCTGGATTCCGCCACGTGTTCAACATAGTTTAAGCCAATACCAAAAATATTTTTACGTGGGCGAGGTATCGGCGCCAAAATTTTCACATTTTGTACAGGCCACGCAGTCCCTGCTGGGAATTGCCCTTGATATGTATTCAGAAGTTCTGTACCAACACGCACACCTTGTGGGCCTAAATCGATAAAGTCCAACATATTATCAGGCAAGTACAGCTCTTGCTCTTGTGCCAGAAGGGCTAAATCCACTACTTGTTGATTAACAACTGCTCCTAAACGGGCTGCCGCGGTCACATCAGAACGATAAGTTATTAAGCGCATTTTCTTTCTCCTTGAATGAGGTGATTGCCTCACTCACTTCTTCACGTAAATTGGAATAATAAAATTATTTATATTAATCAATAAGAAATATAATACTCACCTAGGTAACGACTTTCTGGTGACCGTCATTTTCTACTAGAGCCTCTTCATAATAGAGCCCCAAAGAGTGCATTACGGGTAAATCATTAAAGCAAAACAAACAAGCATCTTCGGTTTGTGAGGTATTCACATGTTCATGGAACATCCACGATGGCACACAGAAAATATCACGCTCTTGCCAATCAAAGCGTTGCCCATTGATCACGGAGTACCCTTGCCCTTTCGCTACTTGATAAATAAAACTTCCCGTATGGCGATGAGCTTTACCAACAAAGCCCGGACGCAGTAATTGCATACTCGCTCCAATGGTTGGCATCACAGGTCCTCCTGTGAGCGGGTTAGTGTAGTGCATCAAAACATCATCAAATACTGAGCCATCCGCTGCCTTCGCTGCACGGCACAACGCCTCGTAGGTTGGCCCCCATTGGTATTTAAATAATGGTGAATAAGGTTTATCCCAGCCGATATCGTGAGGACGTAATGCGGTTCCTCCCCACATACCAACGGGGTAATCGATAGGTCGTGTTTGTGCTTGATGCAAGTCAGGATGCACTTTGTAAAACCCAGCTTCCATGGCATTGACTAACGGGATATCTAATCCATCTTGCCAGATACAAGGTAAACCATCTTCCGCAACGCCGTGTTCATGCCATGTCCCATTCGGCGTCAGTACAAAGTCGTTGGCTTCTAGCATCATTTTTTGCCCTTCGACAATGGTATATGCCCCACGCCCTTCCATAATAAAACGCAATGCTGAGGATGAGTGGGCATGAGCCGAAGCGGCTTCTCCCGGATGCATGACTTGTAAACCTGAGTATAGCCAACCTACTGCAGCAGCCACTTCTTGGCGGCCGGGATTATTCAGATAGATCACGCGACGCCCCGCTTTTTCTGGGGTCACCAGTTCAACTGAGCGCAACACATGTTCGCGTAAATCACGGTAGCGCCACAACACAGGAACTGAGCTTGATTTGGGTTGCCACGGTTCAATCTTGTTTGCGACCGTCCATAATGCACCTGTCTTCAACGCATCTAGTTCTTGGTAATACGCCACTAGCTCAGGGGTATCTGCCACATCGGCACGCCCTGCCACATTTTCTCGGTATTGGTCATGGGAGTGTGTACTCATGCTATTTTCCTCTTTGTTTGCCAAAGCCTTTAACGCGACTTCAAGGATTGAACGAGTTGCTGACGCCCATATTCATACGGTGCCGGCCAACGAGTTTCCCACCCATAACGCGCACATTCATGTAAGACCCATGCAGGGTCAGAAAGTAATGGCCGAGATAAAGCACATAAATCCGCCCGCCCAGCGGCAATAATGCTGTTGACTTGGTCAGCATCAGTAATAGCACCTACGGCAATAACCGGTATTCCAGCTTCATTACGAATACGGTCTGCCATTGGTGTTTGGTACATCCGACCATAGACCGGTTGCTGTTGCGGTGACACTTCACCTGAAGAGCAGTCAATCATATCTGCGCCCGCTTGCTTCATTGCACGGCCAATTTCCACCGCGTCATCAACCGTAGTCCCGCCATCCACCCAATCCGTCGATGAAATACGTACACTCAAAGGTTTTGACCACACCTGACGCACAGCACTAATGACAGCTAACGGAAAACGTAAGCGATTTTCTAACGTTCTACCGTAGTTATCTGTACGCTGATTAGTTAATGGAGAAATAAAGCTCGACAGCAAATAACCGTGCCCGGCTTGCAGTTCAAGCCAGTCAAAACCAGCCGTTTCTGCTCGTTTTGCTGCCGCAACAAATTGGTCAATCACCGTAGTCATTTGTGCCTCGGATAGCTCTACCGGAATTTGTGAGATATTCGGTAAATAAGGCAACGCTGAAGCAGAAACTAACGGCCAGTTATCTGCATCTATTGGGTGATTTTCTTTCTCCCACCCTCGCTGAGTTGAACCACGGCGCCCTGCATGGCCTAATTGAATGCCAATTTTGGCATCCGTTTTTTGATGAATAAAATCAGTCACACGTTGCCAAGCAGTAACTTGCTCGTCATTCCAAATACCGACACAGCCTTTTGTCACACAGGCATCGGGGGCTATAGCCGTCATTTCAGTCATCACTAGACCCACACCACCTAATGCGCGGCTTCCCAGATGTACCAAATGAAAATCATCGGGTATACCCTGATTAGCGCAATACAACAATGTTGGTGACGCGACCACGCGGTTATTAAGAGTGATACCTCGTACATGATAAGGTGTCAGCATAGGGGGCACTTTTGCCTTTGAAGTCACACCTGTTTGTTCCGCAAACCACTGCTCATAGTTTTCCAACCATACAGCATCACGCACGCGCAAATTTTCATGAGATATACGCTGTGAACGCGTTAAGAGAGAGTAGGCAAATTGCTCTGGCGCTAAATTTTCATAACGACAGACATTTTCAAACCATTCTGTCGAATTGCGTGCCGCATTCTGAATTTTCAGTACTTCGACACTGCGAACCTTCTGGTAATGCACAAGCCCTTTACGTAAATCACCCCCTGAAGTTTTCAAGCTTTCACACAGCTCAATAGCATCTTCTAGTGCTAATTTAGTCCCAGAACCAATAGAGAAATGGGCGGTATGTGCCGCGTCACCCATTAAGACCACAGGAACGTCTTTACCTTGAGTGGGCTGCGTCCAATGCACCCAATTTTCACAAATGACCCGAGGAAAGCGGATCCAAATTGCGGCACCACGTAAATGCGCTGCGTTAGCAATCAGTTTTTCACCATCAAGCCACGGCGCAAATAGTTTTTCACAATAAGCGATGCCATCCTCTTGAGACATTTGGTCAATACCGGCTTTAAGCCAAGTTTCTTCCGTCGTCTCCACAATAAAGGTCGATAACCCTTCTTGAAATTGGTAGGCATGAACTTGAAACCATCCATGCTCATTTTTGGCGAATAAGAAGGTAAAGGCGTCAAAAATCTTCTTTGTACCTAGCCAAACAAAACGGCAACGACGTGGGTCAATATCGGGTTTAAATACGTTTTCATAACGCGTACGCACCGTACTATTAATGCCATCAGAGGCGATAAGCAAATCAGCTTGGTACTCGCGAGCAATAGCTTGGTCATCCGTTACTTGGGTTTCGAACACTAACTCCACACCTAACTCCACACAGCGGTCTTGTAATATATTGAGTAACTTTTTACGCCCAATGCCAATAAACCCGTGGCCACCACTGCGGTTACATACACCTTTAAAGTGCACATCAATATCATCCCAGTGGCTAAATTCCGCAGAAATAGTTTCAGCAGAAACAGGGTCCGCTTGGCGTAAATTACTGAGCGTGGCATCAGAAAATACCACCCCCCAACCAAAAGTGTCATAAGGGCGATTACGTTCCACCACCACTACACGGTTTTGCGGGTTTTCTAATTTCATCAGCAACCCGAAATAAAGCCCTGCGGGACCACCGCCAATACACACGATATTCATGGAATTTCTCCTTTGCTTACACTGGTTGCTGAGCAGTTAGTGCCTGATACAAGGCATCTGGGATAGGGATTGCTTGATGCGTTTCTAATGATGTTGTGACATAGGTTTGCGTCACTTGCATGCGCAGTACTCCATCAACACTGACACAGCGTTGATGTAACGTCAGAGACTTGCGACCAATACGCTGTACATGTAGCTCTAACATCACGTTATCCCCCATTTTGCTAATGGCCTTGAACTCCGCTTCTAGGTGTACTGTCGGCAAGCCAAAGCGTTGTTCCATGATGTAACCCGCAAAGCCTTGAGGGACTAATTCATCAACCCAACGTTCAAGTAAATTGTTAAACATCACGAAATACTGGGGGTAAAACACAATCCCTGCGGGGTCACACTCCGAAAAGTGAATTTTATGTGGCTTAGTAAATGTCAGTAAACTCATGATGTTATCCTTAATTCATAGCTAAACGTTGACGGCATTTTTCCAATTCTTTCCCATGTTCATCAGCCAATGCGGCTTCACGCAGTTCACGTAAATTAATGGGGGTGAGTTTGTTACCTTGCTGCGCAACGATGTCCATTAAGATTTTAAAATTACGCAACCCTCTCGCATGAGTGTCGCTATACCCCTTAACCACGCGTTGGCATTCGGTAATTTCGGTTGCAAGTGCAGGGTTAGCTTTCGCTGCTTTAATTACAGCAGCTAACCACTTTTCAATGCGCTGCGTTTCTAGTTGATAACGTAACGTCGAACGTCGGCCTTTTCGCCATGCGGCTAATAGATACAACTGTAAAAAACCTAATAAAGAACTGGTAGTGATCGTGCGCCCCTTTTCGGTCATTTTGCGAAGCGCTTTGTGTAACCAATGTGGACGCATTAACCAACGACCTAAATTTTTGGGAAGCGTTTCGCAAATTTCTTCAATTCTTGGATGCATAAATTCATTGATCTCCAATAATTGATTATCTTTTGCCTGTACTTCATTGCGAACGCGAGAAAAGCGGCTATCACGAATTTTAAGATCAGCCACTCGGATGGTGTCTTCATAGGACATCCAAAGGGCTAAGTGGCGCGCAAGCGCACGTTGCAAACGCTCATCTTGCCCGCCATCTTGCGCAAAGAGGTTATTGAGGCGATCCAAATATAAAGTGGCATAGGCAGGGTCTTGGTAGTCTATAAGTCGGCGAGTCCCTTCAGTCACGAGATACTGCACATGAGGAGAGAATTCATGTTGGATACGAGCTAATAGTTGCGATACCTGCTTATTTTTTGGTGAATATACGGTGTTCTTTGTGGACTCCGGCTGATATGCATCTTCGGGTTTAGTCGCTTTTTCTGCTCCTAATGTAAACGCTCGCAAGCTTGGCTTTACGCCAACACCTCCACGTACAATCGTTTCTTCAAATTGTGCGCGGCTAAATGGCAAAACACCGGAACCAAACAGTGCACCAAATAAAACAGCACTAATCACACTGCCACTTTCTTGTGCTGCTTGTGCCATATCAAAGTGAATAAACTGACGCGCAGATGCAGCAGTGTGGCGAATTAATGCTTGGCTATCGACTCGCCCATCACCCATGGCTGATTTTTCCGCGATAGAGTAAACGCGGTGTGTTGAACTGATCAATGTTGTGCGCTCTGGAGTAACAAAGCCACGCTGCACTGCTCTGCCTGCTTCCATTAACTCAGAGGCCAAAACAACATCAACATCACCGGGCATCGGCATAAGAGCTAATACAGGAGAAGGGGTTTGTGGGTTATCAGCACCTGGGAATAATTCCACATAATAAATTGTTGCCCCCGTGCGCTGTGCCACGCCAGGCACTGAAGTCGTTTGAGCAAAATAACCGTTTTCTTCACCTAGGTTGACAACCCAGTCGGCAAGGACTCCACCGCCTTCGCCGCCCATGGCTAAAATGGCAATTTTAATCGGCTGTAATGCGACTTTTGTTGATGGTAATGCAGTTGATAAAGAATTCATGCATCCCCCTTAGAAACTAAATTGTTCACGACGACGTGCGTCACGACGCTGTAAATAGCCAATAAACCAACCGCGTACACGATGGCGCAATTTGTCCCAACCATTAGGGTTAGTAATAATTTGAGCTTTAAAAAAAGAAGGGCACAAGACAGCAGCGTGAGAGACTTCACCACATAGCCCACAACCGACACAGCTATCCATCACTGTTGCAACCGGGTCTGTTCTTAATGGGTCTTGGCTTGGTTTAATTGATAAAGACGGGCAACCAGATAAACGAATACAAGAGTGATCCCCGGTACAGGTATCAGGGTCGACACCAAAACGCTCACGTACCACTCGTTTGCCTGCGGCAACATCACTACGCACTTTTTTCTTTTCGCGGCGTTGTTTGTTCAACATACATTCGCTTTGCGCAATCAGAACCTTGGGCCCTTGCTCATCGGTTGTTAAAGCTTCACGTAACGTATTTGTCATGGTTTTTAAGTCATAGGTGTGTTTAATGGTTTTCACCCAATTAACACCCACCCCTTTCACCGCTTTTTCAATTTCATGACCAGTACTACGGGTTGGATTCAACGCTGTCGAAGAGAGAATATCTTGCCCTCCTGTCGCAGAGGTATAGCTGTTATCAACCACAATAGTTAAGTTATCGCTACGGTTAAAAACACTATTGGCAATACCACTGGTTAAACCGTTATGCCAGAACCCCCCATCTCCCATCACTGAAATCGCGCGTTTCCCAGCCTTTGCATTCAAAGCCGCAGCCCCTGCGCCTCCTAGCCCATAGCCCATGGTGGTATTCCCCAAATTAAAGGGCGGTAGAATAGAAAATAAATGACAGCCGATATCCGCACTCACATGATGTTCGCCTAATTCACGCTCCACCAACTTCATCGCAGTAAAAATAGGCCTTTCGGGGCAACCTGTGCAAAACCCTGGTGGGCGCGCATGGACAGATTCATCTAATGTTGGCTCTGCTGCATTCACGTATTCAGGTAAAGATTCTTCAGATTTTTGAGTGGCAATATTAATCGTTGGAATACGAATCTGTTTTGCAGCCGCTTTGACTTGTGGAGCTATCTTTCCATAGCATTCAAAAAACGAACGTAAACCCGCAAGCACTGTTGCAGTATTATATTCCCCCGCCATTGGCAGCATATCCTTACCATGCAGGGCAATATCAATCTTGCGTTGACGCAAAATATTCGCCACATTTTGCTCAACAAAATTTGGCTGGCCTTCTTCCAAAACTAGAATGGCTTTTTTATGACGACAAAAGCGTTCAAATTCATCGTCAATCAATGGATAAGCCACATTCATCACATATAAAGGAATTTGGCTATTACCAAAAACATCCGCTAGCCCTAGCTGATTTAATGCGCGGATCAGCGTGTTGTAACAACCGCCTTGTAGCGCAATTCCAACATCATCCGAGTCTTCTGAAAAAAATTCATTTAACTCATGTTGTTGAATAAATTTAATTGCAGCGGGCCAGCGAGCTTCAATTTTTTCTTTTTCATGTAAGAAACTAGCAGGGGGTAATACTATGCGACTGACGTCTCGAGTTGGGTTCTCAAGCGCATCTTTGACGGTAAATTTAGGGCGCTGATTATCTGCGCAAACAAATTGCCCGTGAACGTGACAAGAACGAATACGCATTTGTAACATAACGGGTGTATTACTGGCTTCAGAGAGCTCAAAACCATCTTTCACGGCTTGAACGATAGACGGTAAATTGGGCCGAGGGTCAAGCAACCACATCTGCGATTTCATCGCAAAAGCATGGCTACGCTCTTGCATAATAGAAGAGCCCTCACCATAGTCTTCACCAACAATAATTAAAGCACCACCTAACACACCACCCGAAGCTAAGTTAGCTAAGGCATCAGATGCGACATTCGTCCCCACTGTTGCTTTAAAAGTCACAGCTCCACGTAGTGGATAATTAACTGAGGCTGCTAAGGTTGCCGCTGCAGTTGCTTCACTTGCGCTATTTTCAAAGCGAATACCATATTCAGATAAAATATCTTGTGCGTCAGCAAGGACATCCATCAAATGGGAGATAGGAGCACCTTGATATCCCGCAACATAAGATACACCCGACTCTAATAGCGCTTTTGTAACAGCAAGGATCCCTTCACCACTGAAGGTTTCACCTTGCCCTTGCCGTAATTTTTGAACTTCTTGTACAAACGATCGCTCAGCCATTTTAACCTCACCAATCAACATCAGAACGTTTTTATCTTTTTTGTGTTTATTATTTGTATATCTTTTGTTAATAACAGGTCAATCCATGATTAATCATGTAAATTAGATTTATGCAGAGAGTGGATAAGGCTTGCAGATAAGGGACAAATAGTGAGTTAAAACAACTAGAAAATTAGTTTTTCCGCCAAATAGCGTAGAAAAAAAAGATCAATAAAATAAATAAAAAATACTGAATAGCATGTTTAAATAGAAAATAGGCCTCACAAAAGCAAACAAATCAGAAAAAAACATCGCCATAAAATAATTAATTAGAGCATTACATTAATTAAATAAGAAAAAGATAGGTAAACATAAAATTTAATATGAAAAATCATATATATTTTACTGTTATTGAAATAAAAATAACTTTATTTTTTATATTGTTATCGCTATCACAACAACCGCATAGTTTCTATTTTTTTGCAGTTTTAGGATAGTTTCTGCATGTTTTTATCTAGGTAAGAAAATTTGTTTATGTTATGTTCAACTCATGACTAGTTAAAAAATAGTCAATAAAATGTTAACAAAAAGGAAGGCTTCATTTGACTTAAATGGAAAGCATTCCTCCCTAATATAATAAGTCATTGCAAAATATTATAATAAATTGAATTTACTGAGAAAAACACATAACAAGCAATATTAGTCGGGCCCTATTTTGGTTATTCTATAAAGCAGGGCTGGCAAATCATTTTGGAGGAACCTCCGATGTTGAGCAACTCGTGGTCCCATTCATCTGCATCTCAGATTGAAAATCAGCTCTGTTCTTCAGAGCGTTTATTATTTACCTCAGCTGACCCTGAAGAGATTAAATCGATGGTTGGTCGAGTCATGAAGCCACATCAATTTAACTTACTTAATCCACATCAACGCCTTGATGCTCGTATGCACTATATTCCTATGGGGGATATTTCTCTAAGCCGTTTACGCTATGGTGCCGATGTCTCCATTATTCCAGGGCAACTACAGGACTTTTTTTTGGTTCAAATGCCTCTATCAGGTACAGCAGTCATCGAAAGTGGTGGAAAATGTATTGAATCAACTCCTCAGATGGCCTCACTTCTTAGCCCTGAAGAATCAACAATAATGCGTTGGAATAGCGATAACGATCAATTTATGTTACGTATTTCCCGTTCTTTACTCGAAAGATCCTTAGTAGGCCAACTAGGGCATACTTTAGATAAACCGTTAGTTTTTGAGTTGGGTTTTGCTTGGCAATCTTGCATTGCATGGCGCACTTTAATGAATTACCTGATTGAATGCGCAACTCGCGCGCCCGATCTCTTACAACATAAATTGATCACGACTCAAGTTGAACAATTGGTTTCTGTCACTTTACTTTCTACCCAAGGCCATAATTATATCGAAGACTCAGGCATGCGAAGGTCAACAATTCGTCCTCGTCACGTACGCAGAGTGCAAGAATATTTAGAAGCACACGCCCATGAACCTATCACTGTTGAGCAGCTAGCTCATATTGCAGGCGTCAGCTTACGCAGTTTATATGCTGGTTTTAAAGAGTTCTTAGATATCAGCCCAATGCAGTATCTACGTGATTTACGGATGGAACGTGTTCGAGCAGAGCTCCTTTCAGGGGAAGCAACTAGCGTCACTGGGGTAGCTTTACGTTGGGGATTTGCCCATATGGGTCGCTTTAGTGCAGATTACAAACAACGCTATGGTGAAACTCCAAGTCAGAGTATGAAAAAAGCCTAAATTCCCAATCATCACTTTCTTAGAAATACCCCCCATATTGTTATGTAATACCAATATGGGGTTTTGATATACAAACGTGTTTAAAAAGGTATCGATGCCTTCAAATAAATTTGGGAACCTTCTGGACGGTTTCTGACTTCAAAATCCTTTTCCCATTTAGCAGTAAATAGCCACCCTTGCGGGTTAGCATAGCGAATTGAAGGCCCAATAGAATAGGCTCGAGCTTTTCCTTGAGCTGAATTTGGTCCGCTATCATCTGTCGTTTGCCAAAATGCATAGCCCCCAATACCTGCCACCCAACCATTGCCGAACCCCCAACCTAGTGCATAATCAGCGTGAAATGCTTGCCCTGAACGTGTTTTCGTATCGTTATTGCGGAAGTTAAAGTCATACATCATCTTCAAATCCGCATTTACACCAACAGGTGGAATATAACTGATTGCCCAAACTGGTTGCAGCGCCCAATAATTCTTACCTAAACTTGATGGGTCTGTTTTGCTGTATTTACCTGTTGGAGCATACGCATCTAGCCCAACCACATAATGCAAATCGGCTGATGGATGAAACCCTAATGCGGGGCCAAATGTAATATCACCGAGGCCGCGGCTGGTATCTTTTTGCCCCGCCGCTTTTGCAGTCACATCCAATAGTGGCACAATCGTATGAAAAGCCAGATCACCACCAAAGACTTTTTGATCAGTTACCCAAATAAGTCGAGGAGCGAGTACGTTCACATTGACGCTAAACCCCGGAACAGGGATCTTATCGCCTTTGTTATCGCGAATACTGTCATAATGTGCATTTCCACCATACACCAGTACATGTACCCCTTGCGGTGGCAATGCACCTGACATAAAGTTTTCTAGCCCATCGGGGTATACCCCTAAACCGCCACCTTCGGTGGCAATCGCACCAAACGAAAGTATGCTGAGACACGAACCTGCTACAAGCTTACCGATTGTTGTTTTTTTCATCATGTTTCCTGCCATAGTGGGTTGCTTACTGTGTGTGCTTTACCTGTTAAGTCACAAATCCTTTGCTGATTTATTATGTCCTGCGTTTGACTGCTAATTTTTGTGCAACAAGGTAACCTGAACCACCACCTAAACCCGGACCGGGGTGGGTTGAGGCGCCAATATGAAAAAGGTTTTTGACTGCGGTTTGATGCGTTTTCGTCTGGCCAGTCGCAGCAAAAGGCCGCAACCAGAAGAACTGATCAGGTGAACAAGTTCCTGAATAAGGGTCACCACCAACAAGGTTACAGTTATAATTTTCTAGGTCGGCGGGAGAAATTGCCTTGCGTCCCACTATCAAATTAGAAAAGCCTGGCATTACCAGCTCTAAACGCTGTTGAATTCGATCTGCAACAGCCTCTCGCACTTGCTCATCCCAACCCCCGTCATCCGGTACTGAAATTTCACCAGCAGAATCCCCCTTTAACACTCGAGGCAACTCTTGCATTTGGATCCATAAGATCCACCCTCCTTCTGGGGCTCGACTGGGATCGAGCGCGGTAGGTTGGCCAATACCAAATGTCGGTTTATCTGGTAAATAACCATTATTTGCCTGTGTCACCGATAAACACACTTGCTCCATGCTTTCAGTGAAATGAACCAGTGGTACATTTAACAGTTCAGGATTACACCAAGGGGGAGGGGCGCTTAAAGCAAAATGAATTTGCATCCCCGCACGCCCATAACGGTAACCTCTCGCTTTTTCCCTCACTTGCAGTGAAGTATTTTCGAGTAATGCCCCATACAGCTGCGTTGGGGTAACGTTACAAACTACGCTTTCAGACGCAGCAATGATTTGCCCATTCGCCATCACTCCTGTTGCTCGTTGGTTTCTCCCCTCACCTATAGTGATGATTTTTTCAACATTCATACCCGTTTTTAGCTGGCCACCATGCACTTCAATAACCTTCGCAAAAGCCTCCACGATACGAGCACTGCCGCCTTTCACCACTGGCATACCACCAGCCACCACCGCCGCAAAGGTTAATTTCCCAATTAATGCAGAACTGGCTTCATCCGGCCCAAGTCCGGTATGTAATACCCATGGCGCCATCAAAGCTCGGCTAAAGTCGTGCTGTAATTCACGTTCTGACCAACGGCGAAAGCTTTCTATTCCTGCTTTTGCAAAATCAAGCAAGCCATCGACTCCACGTTTTCGCCATTCTGAAAATAATAATTTCAGCATATTGGCGCTATATGGGTTTTGCCCTAATAGGCCAAATGTAAGCGCTGCATCTTGCGTAAATAGCTGTTCCGCCATCTTACGAAATGCAAGGCCATCCCCCGGAGCCAACTGGTCGAGTTGCTTAGCCGCTTCAGAAATATCCCGTTTTAACGCAATCGATTGACCATCCGGTTGCACTAACCCCGTTGAATAATCACATTGAGCAAATTCTAATCCATACTGCTTTAAATAGGGTTCGAGCTCTTGGTACCCAGGGCTACCAACAAATAAGGAGTACCAGCAAGAAAGTAAATCGTGGGTATAGCCCTCAAACAAATTCTCAGTGCGGATACAGCCCCCTAAGCGGTCATTTCGCTCAAGAACGAGGACGGATTTTCCACGTACTGCCAACAAGGCTGCACACATCAAGGAATTCATTCCACTGCCCACGACTATCACTTGAGGAGTTGAGCTTGCTGTCATACCTCACCCCACAAGTGCGAGTACACGTAATGGGCTGCCAGAACCACCTTCAATTTTAAGTGGCGCAGCAACAATCACGACACCTGTCGCAGGCAGTTTGTCGAGGTTCGTTAAACATTGCAGGCCATATTTATTGTGACCATGCATTAAAGTATGGCAAGGGTAAGGTACTGGCCAACTGTATGATTGCCCTGCATCTGTATTGATGGTTTCAACACCAAACCCTTTGACATCACGCTGATGAATAAGCCATTCCACCGCTTCTTGCGATGGTCCGGGCGTGTGTGCACCATCTTCACGCATACTTACATAGGCAACCGGGTCATTCGCCTTTTTCGACCAATCCGTTCTGAAAAGTACCCAAGCTGCTTTAGGAATTGTGCCGTGCTTTTCTTCCCATTTTTGCAAAAACTCTACAGTTAACACCCAATCAGGGTTTTGAGCCACTTCCGCACTGGCATCTACCACAACGGCTGGCGCTACAAAGTTTTCCACTGGAATAGTATCAACGGTGTTGTTGATTTGGTCTTTGCCACTGATCCAGTGAATTGG
Organism: Providencia sp. PROV109; assembly: GCF_033681625.1. Classification (NCBI taxonomy): domain Bacteria; kingdom Pseudomonadati; phylum Pseudomonadota; class Gammaproteobacteria; order Enterobacterales; family Morganellaceae; genus Providencia; species Providencia sp. PROV109. The sequence goes on along the minus strand of NZ_CP096320.1, from coordinate 424,643 downwards.
TGCATCAAAATGCGTGCCGGTATGTTCTCCGCAACTAAAATTATTCCAATACCATGCAGGGCCGTTATCGTCGTAGCGAGAAATTTGTTCCATGCTAAATGACCAAACTTGCCCAAATTGTTCAGGTAATTGCAGTGCCGGAAATGAAGGCGATAAGGTTTGTGTCAGGTCGATAACTTGGATGTTCCCTTGCTGCAATTGTGTCGCGAATGTCATTAAAATTTGCTGGTTCATAGTCACTCCCTCCTTAAGGCGCTTCATGTAATGCAGTAAAACTACCGCCATGGAACACTAACGGTTTACCCGCTTCACTACCGATACGGCGAACATGCCCCACTATTAATAAGTGGTCACCAATCGTGTCTTGCTTATGGTTTTCGCACACCAATGTGGCAATAGCACCATGCAATGCAGGAACGCCTTCTGGTGTTAGGTGGGTAGCCACATCTGCAAATTTATTTTCGATACGTGGGTTCGCAAAACGCATCGCTAGTTCTTGGTGTCCGTGGCCTAATATATTGATAGTAAAATGAGTACAATCACGAAATACCGCTAGGTTTGGTGAATGATTCACTAAGCTCCATAGCACTAATGGTGGGTCAAGTGATAACGACGCAAATGAGTTGATAGTTAACCCAACATCACGGCCATCTGCAGTTCGGGTGGTAACAATAGCCACGCCTGTTGGGTAACATCCCAACAGATTACGCAATATCTTTGATTCAAATTCGGTATCGCCCCATTCCCTATCACACATGAGTGTATCCTCTGCAATCATAGACATACTGATATCTCCCATTAAGCTCGAGCTTCTTCCATCATTTGCGATTGAATATACGCCTCACAAGCAGCCTCATCTTTCCACCAAGGGAATAATACGGGCGGGTAATTAAAGGCATTCGCGATGGTGTGTGCGAGGGATGGCAGCTGCTGGGCTGCACCCAATAGGTGTAAAATATGCGGCTCAGGTGGGGCGAGTAAGGAATTGGTCCATTCCACAACATGGCGACCATACTTCCAGAACTGTTCAAATGTGTCATTCATCCACTTTGCAGTGTAAGGTTTGTCACCATGGGCTAAAATAGCGTCATAATAGACTTTACAAGCCTTGGTAGCGTTATTCGAACCTTGACCCGTTAGTGGGTCATTGGTGACTAACGCATCTCCTAAACCAAACACAATGTTACCTGATGGTAAAGTTAACACTGGTTTTCTCACTGTTGGTGCAAATCTTCCGGCTAAGATGCCATTATCATCAGTTAACTCAACATTATGACAACGTTCTGCTTCCCAAGGTAAATAGGTATTGAGTATTTTTTTACTGTATGCCAAGTGTTCCTGTGGAGTACGAGCTTCATTCCACTGATCCATAGGCCCACCGGGGATCCCTTCAAACACCATAATGTGGCAATCACCACTATTCGTCAGTGATGGGAACACAAAATACTCACCAACACCGGGTATTAAGTTGAAAGAAACTTGTGAATACTCTGGCGTTGGTAACATGCCATGCACATAAGTCAGTGCCAAGGCCCGTTGTGGTTTGTCATAAGGTGAGCGGGAGGCATCGCGCTCAAGCAGTTTAACAATTTCCCCTTTTCCACCCGCTAACACGACTAAATCGTGTGTTTGCGCTAAGCGTTCCAGTTCTGCAATACCAACATCTTCAATGCGTAAATTACCGCCACGAGCTGCAAATAACTCCATCCAGTAAGGCATTTTGATACGTTGGTCGACAGCTTGGGCATAATTATCGAGACGTGAACGCCAAGAAATTACTTTTTCCCCCGCTTTTTCGGGATGAGGAACTGTAAAACCAATTCCTTCAACCGGCGGACACTGTTCTTCCCAAAAATTAATGCCTAAATCACGTTCAAATTGCAGTGAAATATCGAACATGCACTGGCTCGACATCACTCGGCCATTTTTAACGTCATCTGGAGTGCGGTTTGTTGCAACAGTGACTTCATAACCTTTATTGAGTAGACCCAAAGCTAATGGCATACCCGCTTGACCACCACCGACGATAGCAATACGGCGCATAGTATTTTCCTCTACAAAATAGTTAAAATGGTGTCTTATTCAGCAAGACGGGGAATTGCCGGTTTAGCCTGTTCAGGCCCCATAGCGGAGTAACCGCCATCGACAGCGTAATCCGCACCTGTAACAAAGCTGGCCAAATCAGAAAGTAGGAACGCGACAACTTGAGCGACTTCTTCTGGGTCACCAACGCGTTTTAATAAGTGGTAATCAGCAGCAACACGGTCTGTTTTTTGACGGTCTCCCCCTGTGATTTCATCCATAACTCGGGACCAAGTCCACCCAGGGGAAACGGAATTTACACGAATTCCTTCAGCCGCATAATCCATTGCTTGGCTGCGAGTTACCTCTAACATGGTGGCTTTAGATGCAGGGTAGAGCCAACGACCAGTTTGGGCGACAGAAGAAGAAATACTGGTAAAATTGACGATGGCACCTTTACCCGATTTTGCGAAATGTACTTTTGCAAGCTGCGCAGCCATCACTGCACTCACCACATTAATATTCAACGCAGTGAGCCAATCCTGCCTTGTAGATAACTGGCCTTCATCAAGATAAGTGGCAGCCAGATTAACTAAAAAATCGAGTTGCCCATATTTTTGCGCAACACGGTCAATGCCTTGTTTAAGTTGTTGGTCGTCAGTGATATCGACAGGAAGAAAATCAATATTGGGCTCACTTTGAGCTACCTTTTCACCATTCAAGGTATCAATGTCAAAAATCGTGACTTTAACGCCGTAATCACTTAATACCTTCGCAACGGTTGCACCAATTTTGGTCGCTCCCCCAGTCACAATGGCAATCTTATTATTCAAGCCTTTCATCTTTGTCACCCTCTTTTTCTCTCATTTAGTTACAATGAGTTCACAAAAAATTAACATAACGAATAGTTACGCAAATATGCTGGAAAGGGGTAGCCGATGGGCGCAAAAAATATCCATTATGTGCGGTAATTTAAATAGTAAGGTGATGATATAAATCGTTAAATAGCCACTTTCAGCAGCGGCTATCCAAATAATGAAAAGTATGATTAATCGCAGAAATTAATAAAATAACTTATGGACGTTCTAAAATACGGGCACCAGGGCCTTTCCTACCAAGTACATCATCAGGATTGCGCAGCGGACAGTCACTGAGTGATAAGCAACCACAACCAATACAGTTATCCAACTCATTACGTAAACGTGTCAGTTGCCGAATACGCTTATCTAAAGATTTACGCCATTGCGTCGACATCTCCTTCCATTGCTCCGAAGTTAGCGCGCTATTTGCAGGAAAACGCCCCAATGCCTCTTGAATTTCATGTAGTGGGATCCCCGTACTTTGTGCAACCTTAATAATGGCGATGTAACGAAGTACAACAGAGTGAAATCGTCGCTGATTCCCTTGAGTTCGTGTACTTTGAATTAGCCCCTTTGATTCATAAAAATGGACTGTAGAAACAGGCACTCCCGAGCGTTTTGCCACTTCGCCCACCGTTAATGCCCGAGTAAAATCAATTTTTTTCCCCTCATTCTTCTGAGGTTTTATCGTTTTTGTGTCTTTGTCCGCCATTTTAGCTCACCTTTGCTTGACCTCAACTTAACTTAAGGTTTTATAGTGCCACCCTGCTAGTTTGTCAATTGAGGTTATTTTTTAAAAGGGGATAGGTTTATGCCATCGGTGATTACCAAAATGTTAGAAAGCAATAGCTTATGGGTTATTGCTCGCTTACTAGTCTTGGTTTTATTTATTTCATCTGGTTTAGCCAAAGTTTTTGATTATGAAAATAGTCTGGCCGAAATGCGTGCCGCAGGTCTTCACCCAGATTGGTTTTTCAATATTGCTTCTGCTGCTGTCATGTTAATTGGCTCTGTTCTTGTGCTATTTAACCGTCTTTTATGGCTTGGAACTGGCGCGTTAGCCGTGTTTTTGTTCCTCACTATTGTGGTTGTCCACACCTTTTGGAGCTACACGGGAGAACAAGCTCAAATCGCCATGTTTTGGGCAATTGAACATATCGCTGTTATTGGGGGCTTAATCGCTATCGCCATTGCAGGGCATTTTCGAGGTCTTTATTTCGCGTTAAAGACGCAGAAATAGAAGGAAAATTTAATGAATAAAAAAACAATAATGACACTTTGTTCCGTTTTGATCGCTGTTGGGGCGGGTAGCGCGATTTATTCGACCTATGCGCAAAATGAAGAAGACGAACAAGCAGCATACCAATATCCACCCGTAAAAGTGGCATTGGCACCTGTTAGCTTAGATACCGCGCCTCGTACTTTTTACGGTGTAGGTGAGTTAGAAGCTGGCAGCCAAGTCTTAGTCGCGGCAGAAACCAATGGCCGTATAACAAAAATTGCATTTGAATCTGGCCAGCAAGTCAAAAAAGGCCAATTATTAGTGCAACTCAATGATGCCGTTGAACAAGCTGATTTATCACGTTACCAAGCACAGTTGCGCAATGCGGCTCGCTTATATGAAAGAACACGTTCATTATCTGCGCAACATTTAGTGGCAGAGGCTCAAGTGGACAGTACACGTGCTGAACGTGATATTGCCCAAGGCCTGATCCGCCAAACCCAAGCATTAATTGCGCAAAAGACGATCCGAGCGCCATTCGACGGTACGATAGGTATTCGCCAAGTCCATGAAGGACAGTATTTAAACCCAGGGGAAGCCATTGCCAGCCTGGTGGATACCAAAACCTTAAAGCTCAACTTTTCCTTAGATGAACAGGCCTCACCGGAACTGCATCAAGGCCAAATTGTTGATATTACAGTTGATGCTTATCCCAATAAAACTTTTCCAGCCCGTATTACGGCCATTGACCCACTCATTGGTAAATCACGTACTATCGCCCTGCAAGCCACATTAGAAAATAGCGATGGCACATTAAAAGCTGGGATGTACGCCAATGTGAATGTGGTACGCCAAGCCAGTAATGAAGTCATTACAATCCCAGAAACCGCTGTTACGTATACCGCCTATGGCGATACCGTATTTATTACGCAAGGTGAAGGGGATGCGATGACCGTCAAGCGGGTGTCCGTAAAAACGGGGCAACGTTGGGATGGCAAAATTGAAATAGAACACGGCTTAAGTGCTAACGATAAAGTCGTCACTTCTGGGCAATTACGCTTAAACGACGGCTCTGCTGTCACCCCTGTTGCCCAAGATACATTGTCTGAACCTGTCACTAATACGGCTCAAGGTTCATAAGGAAGGCGTAATGAAATTTACTGATATTTTTGTTCGCCGACCTGTTCTGGCTCTCGTGGTCAGTGCGCTGATTGTATTAATTGGTTTATTTGCGCTGAGTAAACTGCCTATTCGCCAATATCCACAACTTGAAAGCTCGACGATCACCATTACTACGCAATACCCTGGCGCATCAGCTAAATTGATGCAAGGGTTTGTGACACAACCCATCGCACAAGCGGTTTCCTCTGTGGAAGGCGTCGATTATCTGTCTTCTTCTTCTGTGCAAGGAAGTAGCCTTGTCACCGTACGAATGGAACTTAACCGAGACTCCACTCAAGCCCTTGCACAAGTAATGGCGAAGGTGAACCAAGTTCGTTATAAATTACCGAAAGAAGCTTATGACCCTGTGATTGAACTTTCTTCTGGGGAATCCACTGCGGTTGCTTATATCGGTTTTTCCAGCACCAATTTATCCATTCCAGCCCTGACAGACTATATTTCTCGCGTCATTGAGCCAATGTATTCCTCAATTGATGGTGTTGCTAAAGTTCAAGTCTTTGGAGGCCAACAATTAGCAATGCGTTTATGGCTGGATGCCGATAAATTAGCTGGCCGAGGGCTAACCGCTGCGGATGTTGCACAAGCAGTTCGCCAAAACAACTACCAAGCGGCACCCGGTAAAGTCAAAGGCGAGTTCGTGATTTCTAATGTCTATGTTAATACCGACCTCACTAATGTCGATGAGTTTCGTGATCTAGTGATCCGCAACGACGGCAATGGATTAGTACGGTTAAAAGATGTGGGAACCATTGAATTAGGAGCCGCTTCCACAGAAACCAGTGGTTTAATGAATGGTGAGCCTGCTATTTACCTTGGTTTATTTGCCACACCAACGGGTAACCCTCTAGTAATCGTTGACGGCATGAATCAATTAATGCCTGACATCACCAAAACCTTACCACCCGGTGTTAAGGTGGAAATGGCATTTGAAACTTCGCGCTTTATTAAAGCGTCTATTGACCAAGTGATTAGTACATTAGTTGAAGCGCTACTGATTGTTATTGCGGTTATTTACCTGTGTTTAGGGTCAATTCGCAGCGTAATCATCCCAATTTTAGCTATTCCGCTATCTATGTTAGGTGCAGCCGCACTCATGATGGCATTTGGGTTTAGTATTAACTTACTGACGCTACTGGCCATGGTATTAGCAATTGGTCTCGTCGTCGATGATGCTATCGTTGTGGTCGAAAACGTCCATCGCCATATTGAAGAAGGGAAATCACCGGTTTTAGCGGCTTTAATTGGTGCTCGTGAAGTGGCAGGCCCAGTTATCGCGATGACGATCACCTTGGCGGCGGTATATGCTCCAATAGGGCTGATGTCAGGTTTAACGGGAGCTTTGTTTAAAGAATTCGCACTCACGTTGGCCGGGGCGGTGATTGTTTCCGGGATTGTGGCATTAACCCTTTCCCCTGTAATGAGCTCGTTTATGTTGAACTCAAAACAGAATGAAGGGCGTATGGCGCGCATGGCAGAAACCTTCTTTTCTACCTTAGCCCATTACTATACCATTGTATTGAATTTCTCTTTGAAAAACCGTTGGTTAACAGGTGTTATTGCCGTTGGTGTATTCATTAGCTTACCACTGCTTTATCAATCAGCTCCTCGTGAATTAGCCCCTGTGGAAGACCAGTCTAGTGTATTAACGGCGATCAAATCTCCGCAACACGCTAACCTCGAGTATGTAGAACGTTTTTCGCGTAAATTACATGATGTTTTCATGGAGTTGCCAGAAACAGAAAGTACTTGGATTATTAACGGAACCGATGGCCCCTCCGCCAGCTTTGGGGGAACTAACTTGACATCATGGGAGCAGCGTGACCGCGCCGCATCTGAGATCCAAGGTGACTTACAAGGGCGCGTCGGTGATGTCGAAGGGAACAGTATTTTCGTTTTCCAGTTACCCGCCTTGCCAGGTTCAACGGGTGGCTTGCCAATCCAAATGGTTCTCAGAAGTCCGCAAGATTATTCGGTACTCTATAAAACCATGGAAGAGATCAAGCAACAAGCACGTGAAAGCGGTCTGTTTATGGTGGTAGATAGTGACCTCGACTACAACAACCCAGTGGTAGAAGTCCGCATAAACCGTTCAAAAGCGAATAGCTTAGGTATTCGTATGCAAGATATCGGGGAATCACTGACCTTATTAGTGGGGGAAAACTATATTAACCGCTTTGGGATGGATGGCCGTTCTTATGATGTGATCCCTCAAAGTATTCGTAGCCAACGCTTAACACCGGAAGCCCTTTCACGCCATTATGTGAAATCGGAAGCGGGAACTATGATCCCATTGTCAACGGTGGTTGATATCAATACCCAAGTTGAACCGAATAAACTCACGCAATTTAATCAGCAAAATGCGGCAATTTTCCAAGCAATACCTGCTCCTGGTGTCACATTAGGCCAAGCTGTTGCTTATTTAGATAATATTGCCAATGAGCTACCAGCAGGTTTTAGCCATGACTGGCAATCCGATTCGCGCCAATATAAACAAGAAGGAAACACCCTCGCCTTTGCCTTTATGGCGGCGCTCATCATTATTTACTTAGTCTTAGCGGCACAATATGAAAGTTTAGTCGACCCATTGATTATCTTGATTACTGTTCCACTTTCAATTTGTGGTGCGTTAATTCCATTGGCACTTGGTTATGCAACATTAAATATTTACACCCAAATCGGCTTAGTCACATTGATTGGCTTAATCAGTAAACACGGAATATTGATGGTTGAGTTTGCCAATGAATTGCAAGCCAATGAAGGGTTAGATAGACGACATGCCATTCTCAAAGCAGCACAAATTCGTTTACGCCCAATACTAATGACAACCGCAGCAATGGTGATTGGCTTAGTTCCTCTGCTATTCGCCACTGGAGCAGGAGCAAATAGCCGCTTTGGCTTAGGCTTAGTGATAGTCACTGGTATGTTAGTTGGCACATTATTTACCCTGTTTGTTTTACCAACCATTTATACCTTGCTAGCCCGTAATCACAGTGCAACCGCACTAACACCAAGGCGCTATGAGCTTGCCGAAGCGAATCGCCTAATCAAAGAAACTTAGGAGACGTCCCAATGAGAAATACGTTAACTAGCCGTCATCAACGTAACAGCCGTACAGTCAACGAAGTGGAAGTGAATGCGATGAGCAATAGCATGACCATGCTATTAATTTATCATGGTCTCCCCGCAGGTCTGGAAAAATCTCATTCAGCGTCAAACTCGAGCACTTTAAATAAGCCTACACGCTAATGTAAATAGCCGCCAAACCTAAATGGTATGGCGGCGATTATCAAATAACATCCCAACGTACTGTCTCTATTGGCCTTCATAAAAAGCTAAAACAAGATTACCTTCCCGAATAATAATTGGGTTGCCGGGTAATGCGTCCAACAATTCACGCTGAGAACTTTCTACGACCACCGCCACATCTTTATAATGATAATTTTTTAATAAATCAGGTAACTGCTTTAAGCTATAAAACCGATTAGCGGCATCTGGGTATTTTAGCCCGTAGCCTAATTCCCCAGTTTGGTGAAGCATCGTAATATCACTGCGTTTAAGTACCCATGCCAATGTGGTGCCTAGCCCGACATTATTGGTTAACAATACAGATTTATCAGCTAACTGGTGATGATACTTCGCAATCACCTCTTGTGGCGTATTATTACTGGCAATACGAGATGGGATCACATGCCCCACCGTTAAGCTAATTGCCACCGTACACACTGCGGCTAAATACCAAAACCGTTGTTTGAAAGAAAGCAACGCAACCAATAACCAAAAAATAAATGCGCCAGCGGCTAACCATAGCTTTCCACTTTCATCGGCCTGATATACATTCAGTTTAGGGTAATAAGCAGAAGCAATAATTCCACCAGCAATAACGCCACCTATCAGTGTGTTAATCAATGCATTCAAACGAATAGTGAGTGTGTTTTTCTCAGTCAGTATTTTTTCAATGTAGGCTGCCATAAGAACCGCGATCGGTGCAATACAAGGCAAAATATAGGTCAGTAATTTTCCTTTAGTAATACTGAAAAAAACAAATGGCACGATAAACCATAATAGAAAATAAATATGTAACCCTTTTTGCTGCCATGCGTGTCGTAGCGCACCAAAAAGGTACCCTAGCCAAGGTAATACCGCAGCGAGCAAGATAGGGATATAAAACCAAAATGGGGATTTGTTTTGCGCGTTATTCGCCATAAAACGTTGAATATGCTCAACCCAGAAGAAATAGTTCCAGAAATCAGGCTCACGGCTGGCAATAACAAAGGCCCAAGGTAAGCACACGACAAAAGCAGTGAACAGCGAAACAAACGAGAAAACAAATACTTCTTTGAATTGCTTAAAGTAAATAGCGGCAACAGAGCAAACAAGCACTGGCAGCACTAAAACGAGAAAACCTTTTGTTAATACCCCTAACCCACAGGCTACTCCCATCATCATAAAAGCGAGTAATTTATGAGAGAAGTATTTTGTCGTTAAACCCCATTGGAAAAAGAAAATCACCATAGTGATAAATGCTGTCACAATCGGGTCAAGAATATTGTAGGTACCGATGGTAAAGACCATCAGCATTGAAAGGTAAATAAAGGCCGCATTAAACGCAATACGTGAGTTTTTCCAAGCCATTTTAGCGCTGAGATAAACAAATAACCCACTGACTAATGTACTAAATACTACTCCAAGACGAACAGAAATGTTATTTTCACCAAATAACATTTGGAAAACAGCCCCTACCCAATAACCAAAAATAGGTTTCTCAAAATAACGAATATCTAAAAGTTCAGGAACACTCCAGTTATAACTTATAATCAATTCCCGACTAATTTCTGCATACCGCAGTTCATCCGGTTGCCACAGTAACCTACCATTTAAGGGTAAAAAATAGGTCACTAGGACAAAACCAAATAACAGGCACCATTTAAGGTAGGCAATTCTATTGTTTGCCATAATCATCTCATCTCAACCATTCTTTTTATTGATATTTAATCATTTTATTTATTTCGTTTGAGCAAACACGCTCTTTTATTTAGCTATTATCGTTATGCCAATTAAACCCCATTTAAACAAATCGAACGTTAGTTGGTAGAAAGGTCGCTGTATATAAACAATCAATAAATGAATACTACAATTCATATACAAAAATAGATAAGAATCAAATAATAAGACTGAGTGTTTAAAGAATAGTTCAGTATTTAAAAATAAGGTGAAAATTTAATTCGTTCTTAATATTAGTCATTAATACAAAAAAGTGTACGGCAGTTTATAAACAAAAACCGGTCAGGGTATTTACCATAACCGGTTGTTATTCATACAAAGTAAAACTATTTGGCAGCAGCTAACGCCTGTTCAAGGTCTGCTAAAATATCATCAATATGTTCTATGCCAATTGATAAGCGGATCATATCCCGAGAAACTCCTGCCTGCGCTAACTCTGCATCATTAAGTTGACGATGTGTCGTTGATGCAGGGTGGCAGGCTAGTGATTTAGCATCACCAATATTTACCAACCGCACAATCAGTTTCAAGGCATCAATAAAGCGTGCCCCTGCTTCTTGGCCACCTTTAATACCAAACGACATAATACTTGCTGGCTTGCCGTTCATATACTTTTGCGCTAAGCCATGTTCAGGGTTACTCGGTAGCCCTGCATATTTCACCCACTCTACTTGTGGATGATTTTCCAGGTAGTTCGCAACTTTTAGCGCATTTTCGGTATGTCTATCCATTCTTAGCGCGAGGGTTTCTAAACCTTGTAAAATCAAGAATGCGTTAAACGGTGATAATGCAGCCCCCGTTCCGCGCAATGGCGCAACACGGCAACGAGCAATAAAGGCCGCTGCACCAAAATGTTCGGTATAACTGACACCATGGTATGCCACATCCGGCTCTATCAATAACGAAAAGCGATTCGGGTATTTTGTCCATGGAAACTTACCTGAATCAATAACCATTCCGCCAAGTGATGTACCGTGACCACCAATATATTTTGTCAATGAATGAACGACGATATCTGCCCCATGTTCAAATGGACGGCATAAATAAGGTGTCGCCACCGTATTATCGACAATCAAAGGAATACCATGGCGGTGTGCAACTTCAGCGAGCGCCGCAATATCAACAATAAAGCCCGCTGGGTTTGAAATTGACTCACAAAAAATAGCCCGCGTCTTATCATCAATAAGCGCATCAAATGCGGCGAGATCGTCATGCTCCGCAAAACGTGTTTCAATTCCTAAACGCGGCAGAGCATGGGCAAATAAATTATAGGTTCCACCGTATAATTTAGCTACAGAAACAATGTTGTCTCCAGCTTGTGCGATAGTTTGAATCGCATAAGTAATTGCCGCCATACCAGAAGCAACGGCCAAGCCAGCGACACCGCCTTCAAGCGCAGCAACTCGTTGCTCTAAAACATCGTTAGTCGGGTTCATGATACGAGTGTAAATATTACCCGCGACTTTTAAATCGAAGAGGTCAGCACCATGCTGAGTATCGTCAAAAGCATAAGAGGTGGTTTGGTAGATTGGCACGGCAACGGACTTAGTGGTAGGGTCAGGAGAGTAACCGGCGTGAATCGATAATGTTTCTAATTTCATTAGTTATCCTTGTTGCAACGCACTGGAATAGTTACAGCCAGAGGTAGTGATTACGTTATTATAATGCTGTGATAACCTTAGATATTACCTAAGCCACGATACCGAGCAACTACTTGCACTTGAAATTATTTCATATTGATAGATACGGTGAGGGTGATTATCACACCCCCCAGCTTAAAAATTAGTTATATCAATGTCTATCCATATAACCTAGTTCGTATTGATATAAAAAAAGCCATGACTTTTACAGGTCATGGCTCTGTTTCTTATATCACTTTATTTATAACTATAAAAATGCACCATAAATAACCGAAGTAATAGACGCTAATCCACAGATAAAAGTAAAGATTTGTGCCAATTTTGAAGTGCTAAATTTCTTCATTGCAGGAACAATATTCATCGAAACAACAGGTAGAATGAATAGGATAGCGGCAATCATTGGTGCCCCCATCGTTTCAATCATGCCTAAAATACTTGGGTTACGAATAGTCACAATCCAGGTTGTTATCACAATAAATAACATGGATGCCGTTTGAATTTTCTTCACAGAGAAAGAAGAGCGAGATTTAATTAACCCAACCAAACCTTCGTGAGCGCCTAAGAAGTGACCAAAGTAACTTGATACAATCGCAGCGAAAGCAACAATAGGCCCTAAATAAGATAGGATTGGCGATGGGTTGATATTCGCAATATGTGATAACACACTGATATTTTGTTCTTTCGCAACGGCAAGCTCTGCTGGGCTTAGTGATAACACCACAGAGAAAACGAAAAACATCACGAAACCAGTCAGCATCAATGCTGCACCACCAGTAATCATATCCGTTTTTACCACTGCATTATCACCAAACTGCTGACGTTGGTCTTTAGTAAATTGGCTGATGATTGGGCTATGGTTAAATGAGAATACGATAAGTGGGATCGCCATCCAAACAATCACAGGCATTGCACTCCAATCAGGAGCCACCTCTAGCATGGACATATTCCACTCAGGGATTAGATACAATGATAAAGCTAACAAAATGAATACCAAAGGATAAACCATTAGGGAGGTGAGCTTTAACATAAGGTCGCGACCAAATACCACACCAGCAGTCATTGCAGCAATCAATACTCCAGACAATAACCATCGTGGTAGTGGGTCTATTCCTAATTGATTTACTAAGAACGAATCAACAGTATTCGTGATACCGACACCGTAAATCAATACGATAGGGTAAATAGCAAAGAAATAGGCAAATGTAATAATATTTGCGCCTACTTTACCAAAATGCTCTTCTACCGTATCGGTAATATCGGCATTTGGATTTTTTGAGGATAAGACAAAGCGAGCTAACCCTTTATGAGCCAACCAAATCATTGGCGTTGCAATTATTGCTAATACTACTAATGGCCAAAACCCCCCAGCACCAGCTTTAATTGGTAGGAATAAAACGCCTGCCCCCACGGCGGTACCAAATAAAGAAAGTACCCAAGTAAAATCCTTATAAGTCCACTTACTGACAGGTTTATCTTCTGTAACTACTGCTTTTTCAATTGTGCTCATCTTGTGTTCTTCATCATTAACGTTATTAAAATAAGATGTGCAGATTTTGCATTAAATGGGCAACAGTACCTAATTTAATTACTCTATTTCTTTCAACTTTTTGGGGTAGATCTCGTTAATAACGTAAAAGAACAAACACCACGTAATTATTCTGTAAAAAAATAATTTCGCAATCAATTAAAAGAGTAAATTTTAGATATAAAGTATTTAATTTTTAATTCGAGGAATGGCTGAGTTATTCGCTCAGCCATTTTTTTTACCTGAGAAACTGAAATGTTATAGATATATAGGCACTAATATTTCTGTCGCAATTACAACCACAACCAATCCAACTAATACTGGGATTGACGTTCTTTTCACGACTTCGAACGGAGAGATTTTTGCCATACCAGATACGGCCACGACAACCCCTGATACCGGCGATAAAGTCCGCCCTAAGTTAGAGGCTTGTAGCATTGGTATCACTAAGTAAGCAGGATTGACCCCCATTTGTTTTGCTAAATGAGGAATTAGTTCAACAAATGCATAGAACGGTGCATTCCCTGAACCTGTGGTCATCGCAGCTAACATCGTAATCACCACCAGTGCAATCATCATCACAATTGCGCCAGAACCGAATGACTGTGCAAGGTCAATGAGCCCTTTAATAAAGCCAATGGTACTTAAACCTTGAGCAAATACCCCAGCCGCCACTAATAACATAACGACCGTTGCGAATGCTTCTGCCATACCTTTGTAGCAAACTTCTAAGCCACTATAGACATGTTTAGCGCTGAAGCTACGGATGAATTCAATGATTGCAGCCAAAATAATACAGCCAACAATAATGGTAACAATATGCAATTCAGGCGCCCATTTACCATCAAACACTAAAACACCGATAATTGGCGTAAAAGGTAAAATAGCGTAGAAAGCAGGAGCATGGGTTTTAATTTCATTCACATCTAACATTTCAGTCGTGACATTTTCTTTTCTGTCGAGGTAACGCTGCCAAAAGAAGTGAGCGATTGACATTGCCACAATTGCCGCGATAGAAATCGGTAAGGTCGTTTTAAATGCAAAGTCGATTAATGGCATTTCGGCCGCTTTTGCCGCTAAGATAACATCACCAGATGTCGGCGCTAAAATAATTGCCGCTGGCGATGCACAGATTGCTGCTGCTGCACCACGGCTGATCCCGACATTCACCATTACAGGGAATAATGTCGCCATCAGTAATACACCGAGGCCTGTCGCAGAAGATACTGCCAGTGACATCAAACATGCCACAATATAAGCAGCAACCATCAACAAATAAGGTGAGTTGATCATTTTTAATGGCTTAGAAGCGATTTTCACCACAACATCATTCGCCCCAATGTGAGTCATATAAGATGCAAACCCACATAACACCATGATCATCATACCAAGGTCGCCACCTCGGCTCATTAATAGGAATTTTATGTATTCCAGAATATCTGTTACACGCCACCCCGTCGTTGGAACAGAACCTGGTAAAATACTTTTGCCCATAATAGCGGTAATGATTAGAAGTAAAATCCCTCCCGTCATTAACACACCCGTTGCGGAATACCCTTTTATGATATAACGCCCAACTCCAATGGCGACAATAACGCCGATTAAGAGCTCAATCATTTATTTCTCCTGCCTGTCTTATTTTGTAATTATAAAAAAATTACTCTGCCTAATCATTAAGCAAAATTCACTGACAATGATCATGTCAGCAGATGATTTTTAATATAGAAATGCGTTAAAACACAAGAGAAATAAATAAAAAATCTTTTTGATAGTTATTTTGCAGCCGATCTTCCTATTTATTAACAACACATAGGAAGAACGGCTTAACTTAGACTAGAAAAAATATTTGAAGCGAGCACGAACACCATAGCGTTCATCATCATGATGACTAATCAAATTAGGGTTATCTGCATTAATTTTAGAGTAATAAGCACCAAGATAAATTTTGTAATTATCTATAGCTAAAATTTGAGGTAACTCATAAGAAGCATATAAAGTATGAATATCATATTTACCTGGGATGTTATTCAATACTGAATTAGGGTCTGTCGAAATATTTACTGCATTAAAATCTTTAATATTATTATGCGCATAGATATAACCTAGTTGAGCGCGACGCCACAAGGCATAGCCACCTAACGATAAATCTGTTTCTGCTATTGCATCTAGGTATGCAGTACTGAATGTTAGCTGCACGCCATTATCTGAGTCTTTTTCTACGCTATTCCATCCTAAAGTCATACCATATCCATTACGTTTGGACATATCCTTCCAATGACCATCAACGTTATCCCCATAGGCATTGTTGATAACTTGGGATTCCATCGCAATAGCCACTTTAAAATCATTCGGCTGCCAAGCCACCACAGGCCTTAAATAAATAACATTTTTCTTATTATCTAGCTGATAACCATGGTAATTAGAATCATCGAATAAAGCGGTACCATCTTCAACCAATGCGTTAATTTCAAAATACCAATCATCTAATGAATGGGAAAGTTGAACACTACCACCATCACCTGAACGCCCACGCCCTTCTTTCATCATATAAATATAACCGAACCCATCACTGTACAAATCATTCGCCGTATTGCCTGAATACTGTACAAACGTATCTTGTCCTAATGGGAACATATCATAAGCTTCGTAACGGCCGAGCTTTACTTGCCAGCGATCCTTTTGCCCGAAATAAAAAGCGGCATCATCAAGGTTCATTTTTCCTGTCATATCCGCAAGCGGCTGCACAGAAAACCCTGCATAATTTCCATTATCTTTCAAATGATTACCATCTACCCCAATCAAGATTCGTCCATTAATATCCCAATTATCACTCTTATTTGGTTGGTTGTTTTTCCCAAGAGCCGTTCTGACAGATGTAATTTGTCCCTGACGACTCGCCCCATCCATATTGAACTCAACATCGCCATAAAGCTTAAGTTCACCGTAATCATTGTGGTATTGGATCCCAGATGTTGGTTTTTCTTCACTCTCCCTTGGTACATTTGTATTGGAAATAGGCTCCTTAACAACGGTTGATATGGGTTGTTTGGTAGTTTCATGCATATTCATCACTCGTTCGAGCTTTTCTGCTTTCTGTTCAGCAGCTTCGGCACGTCGTTCTGCCAACTCAGCTCTTTTCTCTAACGCCTCCAGCCTTGCCTCAATACGGCTTAAATCCGTTTGAGCATCCCCCACCAAAGGGAATAGGATGACAAAAGCCGCTGCAATCGCAGATAACGGTAACATCTTCATATTAATACCTATTTGAATTAAACCAATAAATATCATTGCTAGCGCTTTCTTCTCTTTTTTGATTTATCGTGAAGTGAGCTGCCCAGAACATGAACACAGTATATGATCAAAGATATGTTAACGTTAACATGAAATTGATAAAAGAAAGATCGAACTCACAATTCACTGATTAATCTAAAATAAACAACGTCAAAAACTATGTTCAAATTTTATTTCAACCAGTTGAAAAGTAAGTGATTTTATAAATTAACAATATGAAAACTAACCATTGAATAACTCATAAATCATATCGCCAAAAAAACCACGATACTGTAAATATCTAATTTATTTGCTTTTTTCCTTGAAATCATGAGGAAGGTCATCACCGAATTTTTTACTACGAACCAATGCGGCCTTTTCAAACCAATCTACATCTAGAGTAGCAAAATGCTTTTCCACAACCGTTTCAGTGAAACCTTTCTGCCGCATTTCTTGTTTTATCCGCAATGGTCCATACCCTTTACGGAGATAACCTTGCATTAATAACCCCGCGACACGGTCGTCATCAAGAAAATGTTGCTCACTTAGCCTTTCAAGCACCAATTCAATTAAAGGCTCATCAATAATACCTTCATTTTTTTCATACATACGCCGTTTCATACGAGCAAATAGCTCTGCTTTCCCATAATCACGACGGGAAAGCATAAACAAGGCATATTGGTAAAGCTCGGATTCATTCATGGCGTTAAATTTTCATCATTAAATTGGGCGCATTGCGCGCCCAGTCTAACATAAACCTTTGTACTCTAGCTTGAATAAGTATGTGATTCGGCTGGCGGAGCTCAGTCAACACCCATGCGGTTTGAATCGTGGCGCGTATATACTCTAAATAATTCAAGTTGCATGTAGGCGACAAACGAAGACAGACCGATGAGCATACATAAGTATGTGATTCGGCTGGCTGAGCGCAGTCAACACCCATGCAGCTTGAAGTATGACGAGTATGACAAGTTAGTGAACTTGAGCGCCACTTAACAATTTATATATCGTATCAGGGGTATAGCTGCCGTCTTGGAAATAAATTGTCCAGTCCGTAATATCATCACGTGTTAATGGATAAACTTCCCCTTCTTGCATATTTTGTACATAAAAAGGATGGTTTATTAAGCGCCCTTCAAATTGGTCACCATGCCAAGAAACGGGTTCAAACCACATATGTTCATGGCCATCAAAATCCTCTTCTGCATCATGGTAACCAATACCGCATTTCACTAAAAAGCGCCATTCCGAATCTTCAGCTTCCTCGTTTTTACCGAGGAATTTGGCAAAAAATCCTTTCTTCTGAGCGACCGGTTTTGGCCCGTAGTTATCTAACATATGGGTAAAATATTCCCAACGTAATTTGGCTTTACGGGACATATCAGCGGTTTCTTCATCGGTACGCATAAACATCATCGCGTTTTGATCTTCAAAGCCTTCAAAGAAACTTTCTAATACCGGGTTTTCTTGTGTCACACGAAACAACATCGCGGATGGGTGCTGATGAGATTCGTCTCGATCATGCCAATCCCCCATAAAACGCTCTGATGACGCATCACCAAACTCGAAATTCATCTCTTCAAGTGGTTTTAAGTCATCAATTGGCGTTGATTTACCCACATGCAACAGCCCTTCTTCAAACGGTACTGCAACTAAATACTCATAGCCTGCTTGGGTTTGACCAATAAAAATAGGTTCATTAAACACGATTTTTCCGTGAGTAATACTGTTATTCACGAAGCTCCAA
Organism: Providencia sp. PROV109; assembly: GCF_033681625.1. Taxonomy (NCBI): domain Bacteria; kingdom Pseudomonadati; phylum Pseudomonadota; class Gammaproteobacteria; order Enterobacterales; family Morganellaceae; genus Providencia; species Providencia sp. PROV109. Next base: position 406,174 of record NZ_CP096320.1, on the reverse strand, counting down.
AATAGTTCGGGAATACCATAATAAGAAGCAATCGGGTGCGGTATAATAATTTCTGCTTCCGATAAACCACAACGTGCCAAACCGTGAGTATGGAACCAATACATGGTCGGAGCACGCTCTTCTTCCGGCTTGTCTTCATTGTCTTCTTGATCATAAATAGCATGAACAACATACAAAGAGTCAATGCTTGGCATCAAATCATCAATTAGTTGGAAATTAAGCCACTCATGAGTAAACACTTTCCCTGCGGCAGAAATATCCAAGCCTAGTAATAAATCTGGCACTAATATTTGAATAATTTTCAGCTGCTGAAGGTAATTAACTAATGGCTGTCCTTGAAATAAACATTCAACAATCACTGCTTGAGGAGCAGCACTGGCCTCTGCATACAGCTCAGGGCTAATTGGATCAGTGGCAAAATAAGGATTGATGGTATATTCAGGGTCGCTATCCACTAAAGAGATATAAAAACGTAATTCTTCTTCATCTTTTTTACAGCTAAAGAAAAAGCCGCCATCCTCAGGAATGTAGTCTATTTCACCATCGGTGAAATAAGTTTGCTCTTCTAAACGCTGCTCTAATAATAAAGACGTCAGCTCAGAACCAGGGATAGCAACCATCATTGATGCTTCTTTTTCACCCTCACCTGCTGCGGTATCAAGGTAGTGTTGTTTATTATTCATTTTCAGACCTATTAATAAGTGACTCTGGCGAGGATATCAGCTTATATTCATTAAGAATATTGTGATTATTCTTAACAAACAGAGATTGTGATTTGATCCTTCGTATTGCAAGTAAGTTAATAAATAATCATTATTCGACAATCAGTTATTCTACTTTTCATACTGTATTGACTGAGGCACAATAATGCACTTTCTTTAATTTGCTTTAAATTGATAAAGCAAAAGTTCTATTTCAATAAAGGTAATTCAAATATGGCTGATTTAACCAAGGCACAAAAAGAATATGTTGATGAACTGGCGATGCAGCGCGTTTTCGATATGAATAGCGATGAAGTGCTGGTCAACGCCTTAGAACAAAAGATTCACCAAATGGAAGACCATTTAAAAGCCTATTTTCATGAGCGTGTTAAGTTTCATCAACAAAACAAAAAATAGTATTTTCAGCCCTATCGTGCCGATGTTATTTCTTGCATCGGCAGCTATTTTAGGTATGAAAAATGATAATCTTAAATAAACAATTAACATACAGGTATCTAGTTTTAGATCTTCATAAAAAAGCATTAAGCGCTATCGATAAAAAAATTATCAATGTTAAAATTCCAACTATTATAGATATACCTAACTACACCTCTCTATTATCTAAAGATTGAGCCAATTTTATGAAACGCATTCAATTCAGTACTGCACTGATTCTTTCTTCTATTATGAGCATGTCTGTGAGCTTTGCCGATAGTGATCGTCCGTTATTTTCGGTCTCCGTGAGTGAGTCTGGAGTCCCACAAAGTAACAGCGAAGGCGGCATTACTCGTTCTTCTACCACAGAGTCACGAGTACTGCCGATTTGGGGCGATGAAGCCCGCGCTCGAGGGTATGATTTACCGGAACCTTTTGGGATCGGCTACGGATATATGAACCTACGTCAAGATATAAAAGTTGACAAAATAGCCTTTAAATCAGAAAAGGGCGTAAATATTCCTTTTGTTAAATTCGATTTAAATGATGACTTAATGATTAAAACAGGACATACACGCAGTAAGAATGAATCACATATGTTAAAACTCGATACTTGGGTCTTTCCATTTATGAACGTATATGGCGTTTATGGAAAAACCGAGTTATGGTCAAATCTGGTGTACGAGCATCAGGCGGTTTTCCTGTCTGACTGCTCCATTACTTGTTCGCCGTCTTGGAATTTAACGTTATTGACCACGAGGGTTAGCAGTTGAAATCCTTTCAGGCGGTTCCAGCGCTTCTGCGCTGATTGCAGCAATTTATAAACCATTGCTAGGGTTGTGTTTCTTGAACCGCAGTTGCGGGTTTTGCTGGTTCTTAAACGTACTGTAGCGAAGGCAGATTCAATTGGGTTGGTGGTGCGTATACTCACCCAATGTTCTGCTGGAAAATCGTAGAAAGCCAACATGCTCTCACGGTCTTTAGCTAAGCATTCCATTGCGCGTGGGTACTTAGCAGTAAACCTTTCCAGCGCTATATCAAAGGCTTTATGAGCCTTCTCACGCGTCTCTGCCATCCAGATATCATGCAGTGCTTCTTTTACTTTGGGTTGCACTGCCTTGGGCAGTTTGTTGAGCACATTGGCCGTCTTATGCACCCAGCAACGTTGCTGTTTGGTCTGCGGGTATACTTTGCTCAGAGCCTTCCAGAAGCCCAGAGCGCCGTCAGCTGTTGCCAGCTTTGGGCAGGTCGTAAGCCCACGCGCAACCAGGCCATTCAGCAGCTCAAGCCAGCTGGCTTCGGACTCGCGATAGCCTTCTTCAACAGCAATCAGTTCCTTGCGGCCATGCTCTGTCACGCCCATCACCACCAGCAAGCACAAACGGTCATCGAGGCGGACGTTGCTGTAAATACCGTCAACCCAAAGGTACGCGTAGCGCTTGTCACTCAAATCGCGCTGTCGCCACTCTCGGTGCTCATCAATCCAGCGTTCCTTGAGCCTGGAAATGGTGTTAGCTGACAGACCTTTGGCATTCTCACCCAGCAAGGCTGCAAGGGCTTCTTGGTAGTCTCCAGTGGAAATACCTTTGAGATACAGCCACGGTAATAACTCTTCAACGCTGCGGGCACGCTTGAGGTATGGCGGTAGCAGTGCGCTGGTAAAACGAATACCAGAGCCGCTACGATCACGCACTTTTGGCACCTTGATATCAACATCGCCAATGCCCGTTTGGATGCTGCGCTCAGGCAAATAGCCGTTACGCACCACAGCTTTGCGGCCATCGGGTAAACGCAGTTCTTCATGAGCTTGCAGCAGTTGCTGCAGCTCTACTTCAACTGCTTGCGCAATGAGCTGACGAGCACCATTACGCAATAAAGCAGTTAGCACATCAGTGCCAGTTTCATCTGGTTGTGAAAGAACATTCAGGGTAATATTTGTCATGGCGTATCGCTCTACTGTTAATTATTTCTTGGAGGAAACAATCAACAGGATACGCCACCCTCTTTTCCCCTCATACACCACAAATGACTATAGCTCGGAAAAACCAAAGGAACATCAACCACAAATCTTGATAGTGTAAAAGCTCGGGTCAAAATTTTTGGCAAAGAAAATATAATTGATATCGGTAAAAATCTACCTTTTGAATTAGATTATAAAGGAAAAACGTATGGTGGTGGTGTTACCTTCGCTGGTGGGTATAACCAATTCTTTAGTACATTAGATTTTAACTATACCAGAACAAGCCTTGATATCTTAGACGGTGACATTACTGCTTTTGTTGTAACTCCTCGGGTTGGTTATGAATTTATCTTTGAACCTTTAATCCCTGGTCAAGGTAATACAAAGCTACAAATTTGGACTGGTGCCATGTATCAAGATATTACCCAACGATTCAAAGGTGATATTAATAAACTAGATTTACCGCCTGAATTGAGTGGGTTGATGGCATTAGCGCCAGACGATGCAAAATTCGATGTTAAACAGCATCTTGCCCATAAATGGAATAATACTGTCGGTGCCCGTGTCGAACTCACTAGAAACTTTAATGTGTTAACAGAAGTCGGTTTTAATAACCGAAATAGTTTTTATATTTCTGGGGAATTCCGTTTTTAATGTGGCATTCGGCAATTATCCAAAGGCTGGCCTTGCTCAGCCTTTTTATTATTTTTCCCGCTAAAGCTGATTTACTCCCTGATCGCCAGCAAATCGATGGCTGGTTAAACGATCTCGGTGGAAAAAATAGCTTTGATGAAAGTAAAACTATCGATTGGGGCGTATTACCGGGGCCATTTTATACCCCCGAAATGGGCGTTGGTATTGGTACTGCGCTGGTTGGTTTATATCGAATAGATAAAGAAGATAAACAAACCCAGCCGTCTTCTATTGGCTTAAGCGGTTTTGCGTCGTCTACAGGCGCGTTTGGCTTAAATTTTACCAATTATAATTTTATTGATAACGACCAGTGGCGGTTATTTGTTTCCGGCACCATTAACAATATTCCCACTTATTACTGGGGTAAGGGATATTCTGCAGGGAAAAACGATCACAATAAAGAAAAGTACCATTCCCAAGAATTCCAAATAACCCCAAGAGTCTTATATCAATTGGCCGATTCGACTTATATTGGTCTTGGTTGGAACTTTTCATCAATCAATGCCAGTGATCCTGATAATGGCGCCAAACAGTATTTCTCCAATTCAATTGGGGGTCGTTCGGTGTTAAATTCAGGCGTCAGTGCATACTACAGTTATGACACACGAGATTTTCTGCCCAATGCCTATCATGGGCAAGCTTTTGAGGCCATCTATACTTATTTTGCGCCTAGCCTCGGTAGCGATACACGTTTCCAAACCACCCAATTACAATATGCCTATTACCATGCCTTAGCCGAAGAGACTGTTATTGCATTTGACAATTATGCGAGGTTTTCAACCGGAAATGTACCGTGGAACCAGCTATCATTACTCGGTAATGGTAACCGCATGCGCGGGTATTATGAAGGTCGTTATCGTGATAACAATATATTCACCAGCCAAATAGAACTTCGTCATAAACTCGATTGGCGTCATGGCGTTGTAGGCTGGCTAGGAACAGGAACCATGAGTGATACTGCCTCTGAATTAGGCCAAGGGCATTGGTTGCCCACCGTTGGCGTAGGCTATCGTTTTGAATTTAAACCAAGAATGAATGTTCGCTTGGATTTCGGTGTTGGCCGCAACAGTACAGGGGTATATTTTCAAGTTGGGGAGGCGTTTTAATGTTCAAATGGGTTCTGGCAATGGGGATTGGGCTTTTATTAGCCGCTTGCCAAAGTCATGACAAACTGGACTTGCCCGTTATTGAGCCTGTCATTACCCCCTATACTTTTGAAGAAGCCTCACAAAATTGGCCTATTATTGCTTCCTTAGCCCCACCACAAGGTTTGCGCGCTTGCTGCGCCTTTGGCTACAACTTGCAAGCTGAGCTATGGGGATTACCTGTCCCGTTTTACACTATCGATAATATCGTTGAAGCAGATAGCCTAGGAGAACATCATTATAATGACAGCTTTTTAGGTGCCTCTGCGGCATTAATGGGGCTCAGTAATGAAAAAATAGGCTTACTCTATACGGATAAAAGCGGGTTTATTGATATTTCCCATGTCAGAGATACTGCAGATTATACTTTTTACTTATTTAGCCAAATTTACCCACGTCTAGGCCAACAATGGTCGTTGTCACTGAGTGAAGAATTAGCGGATAGACAAATACATTTCAGTGCATTTGAACCGCCACAATCCGCCAAACAGCGCTATACACTAAGCGCCTACTTAGCCGCAAAATTGGCTTTCCAACTCGCGGTATGGCATGAAATTGCACAGTGGTATGGCTATCAATCTGTACCGGGGTTTTCTGAAGGGGTTTCCGCATTTTCCCCTGAAGACCTGTACTCAAATTTACTTGGTTCCCGTCTCGCCTTAACTTTGATACTACAAGGCCGAGCAGGCTCTTTAGCCACTTACTCTCAATCAATGGAAAATATTCTTCCACTGGCCCTTCACCAACTCGGTAGCAAAGATAGAAAAACCACGCGAAAAATATTTGATAGCGTTGATGGTTTATGGTGGAACAGTTACCGTAGAGTACCAGAGAAATTTCTTGTTTTAACAAGAGATTACCAAACAAGTGACCAACGTTATCCTCTGATGCCCCCACAAATTATGCCATCTGAAGGCTTATTTTTAACGTTGCCTGACCGCTATCTCAAATATGATTTGTCATTACTCGCACAACTGCGTTTGCTCCCTACTGGAAATATGAAACAGCTCCCCAAACCGACCTCTTATTGGACAGTGGCTGATTTTCCACAGCTGGCGGAAGATGCGAAGCAACAAGATTTACTGCAACAAATTTTAAAACCTTAAAGGGACTATTTGTGATATCCATATGACTCACCCTATAGGACTTTATCCTGACATTGTTGCGCTTAAAATTTAAGGTAAATGTCACTTTTTACTCATTTGCAGATAATAATCTTATTTCACTTTTGTCGCCTCGATAGGCTTTAATAAAACGATGGAGAACTCATTTCGGTCAAAAAATAGACTACCAACTGCTTATTTTTCAGACAAAATAACCCTATAATAACTAAATGAATTGTATGTTTTTTACTCAAATTTAACTTAAGTAAAGAGCAAGCGCCACGGGAATAAACAGTTTAATTTATTATTCATCATATGAAAATATACCAAACGAAACCATTAGGTCATTTAAAATCAATACATTCATATTAATATAAAAAAACCCACAAAATAATACAGAAGTTTCCTTAATGTCACCCGGATAAATGTAGCTCGTGAAAAATTAATCTGCTAATATTCGCTCGAATTTTGTTCAGAGATACTTAGGAGAAGCAAATGCCCTCTCGAACGATGAGGACAAACGCCGTCTTCGCTTTCTTATTTTTACTTTTATTTTCGAGCCTGAGTATGGGCTCCACCAGTACCAGCACAATGCTCAATAAAGAGTATACTAATAAAACTGTGCAACAGAATGTAAGTCAGGCTAAAACCTCACTCCCTGACTTGCGTAAATACCCTTCTGGTACGCCTCGAAAGAAAGCATTTTTGAAAACGGTTGTCCCTGTTATTGAAAAAGTGAATAAGCAGATTATGGCTGAACGTACTTGGTTGCTATCAGTACAAGCTAATAAGAAGTGGAGCGCACAAGAGTTGCGCCGTCTTGAACAAATCTGTAATAGCTATGGTATGAAATGTAGTAATCCAAAACGTTTAAATTGGAACAAACTATTGAGTCGTGTCGACATCATGCCAACACACTTAGTTGCCACACAAGCAGCAACAGAGTCTGGTTGGGGTACATCACAACTTGCTCTGCAAAACGGTAATTTATTTGGTATGCGCTGCGGTAGTGGCTGCCAGACCAAACAAGGAAAGATTAAAGGCTATTCTACATATTCTTCTGTAGAAGAGACCGTGACTGCTTATATGAAAAATATGAATACCCATAATGCTTATGAGTCACTACGTACTTCACGAGCAAAACAGCGTCTATCAAAAGATGAGCTAGATACTAAAAAGTTAATCAATGATATGAAAGGGTACTCAGAGTTAGGTTCTACTTATAACCGCTATTTACAAGAGATGTACGCGAGTAATGAAGAATTGATTACACAAGCTCAGCAAAGAGCAGCCACTCGCATTTAATTTTGTATCACCAGGTACAAGACATAAAAAATCCACTTAACTAAGTGGATTTTTTATCCCTCACAAACCGTATTTAACTTACTTAACTCATTCGACTAATTCATTTTTTATGTTTTTTTAGATTTACTCTATTGCCTTAAATAGTTCGAGTGGTGGCGAGGCGGCAAGAGAAGCTACCCCTAGGAGCATACATAAGTATGTGACTAGGGTAGCTGAACGTAGCCAACAAAGTCACCGCTCGAAATATGACGAGCAATATGACAAGCAATATTCTGATTGCATAGAAAAAGAGATCAAATATCATATACCCTAACCTTCTAACAAAATAATTAACATCTTTGAGTCTAATATGAATTTCTTCTCTTTTGAGTTTCTTGGCTCTTTCTTGATTTTTTTTCTTATTTATTGGGGTTGTCAGCCCAGTGCAAAGTTACAAAATGGCTTATTAATCACTGCTAGCTATTTTTTTGTTTATTCATTTAGTCCTGACTTTGCTTATATCTTATTTAGCTACACACTGATTATTTATTTGCTTACCAACGTGGCAACCAATTGGCTCTCTAGTGGATGGATATACGGTATTCTTACCGCTGTCATTGTTGGCTTCTTTACCACCTTTAAATATTACTCATTCTTCCAAGAGACTATTCAGCAAACACTCGATAAATTTGGTTTTAGTGTTGGTCTTCCTATATTGGAAATACTCGCACCGCTTGGACTCTCATTTTATGTATTCCATTCGGTAAGCTATACGGTATCAGTTTGTCGCAAAGAAATTCCTAAAGCCGATTTCTTTGATGTAACATTGTATCTTGCATTTTTTCCGAGCATCGTCGCAGGGCCAATCAACCGCGCGAAGAACTTTCTTCCCCAAATACAAGCGGAAAGCCGTGAGGTTTTAGATCCTCGAAAAGCGATATTGCTTATTTCATTAGCACTAGTGAAATTGTTTTTATTTAGCTCTTACTTGTCTGAAAATTTTGTAAATCCAGTCTTTGATTCTCCCGTGGGTTACAATGCGGGAGAGATCCTAGTAGCAACCTATGCCTATGCTTGGAATATTTACTTTAACTTCTCAGGTTATACCAATCTGGTGACGGGCATCGCGTTATTATTAGGATTTAGAGTCCCTGTTAACTTTAATGCGCCTTATTTAGCTGCAAATTTAAAAGAGTTTTGGGCCCGTTGGCACATCAGCTTATCTACATTTATTCGCGACTATATTTATATCCCCCTAGGCGGTAACCGCAAAGGTTTTAGCCGTATGAATACCAATGTATTCCTTGCGATGGTCATTTCAGGGTTATGGCATGGTGCAGCAATGACATTTGTAGTTTGGGGAGCCATTCATGGATTAGGAATTGTGCTACTCAATCTTAAGAGTTTATGCATGGAAAAATTAGGATGGACCCAAGTGATTCCTAATAAAACATTATCCGTTTGGGTGTCACGAATTATTACTTTCCATTTTGTCTGCTTTGCATGGATTTTCTTCCGTAGCCCCTCATTTGATGATGCCCTGTTAATGGCCAATCAAATCATTGCACCTGGTTTTATTGCTTCAATTAATGCAAGCCTAGGCTTACTAATCGCATTTTGGCTACTACTGATTACCTACCCTTATTTTGTACAAGGCTACCATTATGTGGCAAAAAAATACCAAACCATTCCTTGGTATTATTATCCTATTCCGCTCGCGATTATTCTAACTATTATGTTTATGCTTTCTCCTTCAGGTATGCCGGGGTTTATTTATGCTAACTTCTGAGTTTAAAAATACCCTAATCAAAGTTGGGCAGATTTTATTTATTGTCCTAATTGCTGGCCTATTATTAATTTGGTTGAATCAAAGCTCACTAGAACGATTTTGGCAGCAAAAATATCACCAAGATACCCCATGGGCAAAAATGGCAGGGAATCCTATCTGGGATTATGGTGCTTATTTACATGATGGTGCGCTTGAAGCAGGAAGCTTATTCACTTATTACGCATCAGGGCAAAAAGCGCAGGAAGACAAACAAGCCGCAGAGCTTGAACTGGCCAATAAAGATAAAAAACTCAGTTTCCCCAAAGAGTTTCAAATTGGTCTTCATTTCGTAAATGGCTATATTTATCCAGCTGAAAGCTTATCGATTACTTTCCCTGAGCGGCTTAAACGACCACAAGTTAGAGAGAAAAACCAGAAAATTAACTTTGGTGGTTTTACAATCAAAAAAGATCAGCCAATCGTGGCAAAACATATTGCCAATATCGAAAAGGGCCAACAAGTCCTGTTCGCGGGGGACTCCATGATGCAAGGCGTCGCTCCACATGTTAAAAACATGCTCTTGAAAAAATATAATATCGATAGCATTAACCTAAGCAAGCAAAGTACAGGACTGGCGTATCCACGCTTTTTCAATTGGCCACAAACCATTGCTAAGGCATTGAATGATAACCCCAACATTAAGGTTTTAGTCATTTTTTTAGGACCTAACGACCCTTGGGATATGCCACCACAGACGGGTTATAAATACGTCAAATTTAAAAGTGAAGATTGGGAAAAAGTGTACCGTGAACGAATTGGTGATATAATATCGACCGCTCGCCAGCACAATGTTGATGTTATTTGGGTTGGGCCTCCTAATATGCGTAAAAATACGCTCTCCGATGGCATGAAATTCTTAAGTAGCCTCTACCAATCTGAAGTTGAAGACAACGGTGAAATTTACTTTTCGGTCAATGATGTCTTTAAATATAAAGGCGATACCTATTCTGACTATATCGGTGATGCAAGTAGTACCATTAAATTGCGAAGTGGTGACGGGATCCATTTCAGCGGAAAAGGTCAACAATTGATTGCTGAAAAAGTATTCTCACTCATTCATTTCGAAGAAGAGGAAGAAAAGGAACCTCATGAAACTGAACAAACTGTGTCAAGCTAAGTCCAAAATATTGGCGGGTAGCGTGATTGCGCTTTTGTCGCTGGGCTTATTGTCTTGCCAGAACACATCAGACAAAACTCGCACGACTAGCCTGCCTAAAGGCCAGCCAGTCGTTGCACAAGGGCAGTTGGTCAATAACTCAGAGCCTAATTTGCCACAATTGGCGAATAAATTACGCCAAGGCAACCAACAAGTTCACATTGTCCAAATTGGTGATTCACATACAGCCGCTGACTTTTTCAGCGGTAATTTAAGAACATTATTTCAGCAACGTTATGGTGACGCGGGCCCAGGCTTCATTCCTCCGATTTCGGTACCTGGGCAACGAACAGCGACCATTAACCGTATGAGCGAAAAGAAAGAGTGGTCACTGGCTTCAAGCCGCAAAGATGAACGCTTTGATTACCCACTGGGTGGGCTAATTGCCGAGCCACAAGCAGCCAACAGTAAAGTAGTGCTCAAGCCTTTACAGCCTGCGCTAGGTGCTTATCAGCTACAAACTCTATACCAAAGCACAAGTGACTCACAAATGCGTGTCGCTCCTGCCGTCTCCCCCAATGTTGCATTGCCAGCCACAGGCAACCAGTGGGTATTTTCGTCCCCTGTAAATACCCAGCTTCCAGCCCAAGTTACTGTTAATAAAGGTGATGGGTTGAAAATTGGTGGGTGGTTAGTGCGTTCGCAAAAACCAGGAGTAATGTTTTCAGCTCTTGGGCTCAATGGTGCAACACTGAGTATGACAGATAAATGGCAACCACAATGGAGCGAAACCTTAGCTCAAATGTCCCCTGATATGGTGATTTTAGCCTATGGAACCAATGAAGCTTTTAACGATACATTAGATTTAGCCGCTTACGAGCAAAATTTACGCGCCAAAATTCGCTTAATTCGCCAACAAATGCCAAATAGCGTTATTTTACTTATCGGCCCGAATGATTCACTTAAATTTAATGATGCGGCGAGTTGCCAAGCTCAGATGCCAGTGAATTTAACGAGTGTGATTCAAATTCAAAAAACAGTTGCCGCTCAGGAAAATACGCTATTTTGGGACTGGCAAGCCTTTATGGGTGGCCCTTGTTCAATTCGCACATGGGCAGCACAAGATTTAGCACGACCTGATAATGTGCACCTCTCCGTCGAGGGTTATAAGAAGAGCGCACAAGGCCTATATAGTCAGTTAAACCAAATATTGAATTGATTACTGGTCCAACGCACGATAAGGCAGAAGTATACTCAACGTACTCTGCCTTTTTATTTACTCCTACTATTTTTTAATGTTAAGCACCTAATAGTTGTCATTTCACTTTGTTTTTTCTTACTTATCTTTTTGTTACTCTAAAAACATAATTCCAATATTAAAATAAAAATAATTATTTTAAATAAAAACAATGAGTTAAAATAATGACTCTCGGAATATTACTGACTCGTTAAGAATTTATTGTTCTCTCTCAAAAACATAAAAAATCGTGACCAGTAATTAAATCAATATACCCTATATAAAATTAGTATCCCTGCGTTCCTTTTAATAAACCACATCGCTATACACTGAAGTTTATTAAGTCAGGAAGTAATAACAAATCGATCTTTCAGCTTATGCAAGCTCAAGGTTTGTTGTTAAAAATATGGAAGCCGTGAACAATTCTTTGACACAACCAGAATAATTTTACGGTAATAATCGTAGGTAATATTTATTTAGGTTCAAAAATGTCGACTAATTTCTGTGTTAAATCGTTTCATACCTATATTGAAACCCTATCAAATAAAATAAAAAATAGCTTTTATCTAACTCACTCTCTACTATTTAAAGTGAGGTCTGGCGAAATTGAAATACGGATAGAAGAAGGCCCATGGCAAAGACTAACGGCTGCAGATATCTGTTTTCTCCCCAAAGGATCTTCAATTGAGATAATCAATCTTGATAGTCACAATCTGCTGGCTGTAGATGTACTTCCAATGACCACCGATATGTTAAAATCCTTTTACCAACAGCATGCAGCATTATTTATTAATAAGAAAAAGACACACTCAATAAGCCAAATTTGTTGTACTAGCTTACAAGAAAACCCGATTATTGAAGATGTATTTCATTCTGCAATTAAAGAAGCTAACTCACCGACCAGCCATAATGTTATTCATATTCATTTAAACTTTATTCTATCATTTTTTTTACTGGTGAATGAATTTACCTCTACATTATATGCCTCAATGAATATCTCGATAAAAGATAAAGTGTATGACTTAATTTTTCATAGCGCAGGTAAACAATGCCTTACTCTAGATACTATCGCAAAAAAACTCCATATGAGTCCTTCAACCCTTAAACGACGACTAGCCAGTGAATATACATGTTTTTCCAAAATTAGCTTAATGTCCCGAATGAACAAAGCAATGATATTATCTAGAACAGAAAATATGCCTATGACACGTATCGCCCAAGAAGTCGGCTATGATGATGTCCCTTACTTTTTACTGGCATTTAAAAGTTTTCATGCGCAGCCAAGCTTCCCCCATTCCTTGATTTAGTACTTTATTCACCTTTAAACTTTAGCCTTACCATTTTCATGGTAGGGCTATTATTCAATTAAAAATAGTGTTCCTCGATATCAGATGGAAGCGCTAAGGTATCTATTGGCGGGATATCCACCTGAGTACCGCCTGTATTATCTATTGGCGTTACAGTTGCATCGGGCAAATCGGAATAAATAGTAAGATTACCTTTAACCTGTGCCTGATTTCCTGCCTGATCATATACATTAACTTCATAGTCATGCACACCTTCAGCTAATGGGTTCAATACCGATATTTCCCATTGACCCAGTTTATTCGCTTTTTGTTCATAGGTATGATTATCAATGGTTAAAAATACATGAGTGTCTGGCTCCGTTGTCCCACTGAATTTTGGCGTATTTACATTGGTTATATCATCGCCTTTTTCACCAGAGTCAGTCATAACATCTAAGCCACTAACAAGCTCAGGGGCTTTGGTATCAATAGTCACCTTTCCTGATTGCTGTGCCTGATTACCCGCTTTGTCATATGCATTAATTTCATAGTCATGCACACCTTCAGCTAATGGGTTCAATACCGATATTTCCCATTGACCCAGTTTATTCGCTTTTTGTTCATAGGTATGATTATCAATGGTTAAAAATACCTGAGTGTCTGGCTCCGTTGTCCCACTGAATTTTGGCGTATTAATATTAGTTATATCATCGCCTTTTTCGCCAGAGTCAGTCATAACATCTAAGTGACCAACAAGCTCAGGGGCTTTAGTATCAATCGTCATTTGCCCTGTAAGCGCCTGCCTATTTCCCACGGCATCTTTAACTTCAATACGATAATCATAGGTTTTATCAATCAAGGCATCAGTAACAGATATCGCCCATTTTCCTTTTTCATCCGCCACCCCTTGATAGATTTTACCGTCAATTTCAAGCGCAATAACTGCCTCAGCCTCTGTCACCCCACTAAATTTTGGCTTATTGATATTCGTTATATTATCGCCCTTGTGGCTTGAGTCAGTGGTGTTATTTAGCCCCCCTAAAATTTCTGGCGCTTGAGTATCAACAGTAATTTTTCCGGTTAAATTGTCTGTCCCTAAGTTCCCCGCAATGTCAGTTACCCTTATATGATAATCATGTGTCCCATCGATTAGTGGTTCTGTTAACGTAAAGCTCCACTCCCCTTGTTTATCAACAAGGATATTCGTGTAGATCTCTTGACCAACTGTGATTTCCAAATAAGTGCTAGGCTCTGCAATCCCAGCAAAAGTCGGCCTCGTCATACTGGTTAAAATATTCTGTTTAGTGCTGGAGTCTATAGGATCCACCACACCACCAATAAGGTAGTCAGGTGCTAATGTATCAATAACCAATTGCCCAGAAACTTGTCCTTTAATACCTTTAATATTATCAATCGCAAAAATGACATAATCATGAAGACCTTCACTTAACTCAGTATCAACGTGAATAGACCACTCCCCTTTTTCATTAGCGATAGTTTCAAATGTTGAGGCAATTTTATTATCGAAAACTAATCGGATTGTCGCATTCGGTTCAGTTATCCCAGTAAATATAGGCTTATTTATATTTGTACAATTATCGTCTTGAATACCCGAATCTGAGTCTGACATTAACCCTCCGGTCGCCACAGCAATGGTTTTTACTGTAAAATTGCCTGAGATAGGTTGTAGACTAATTTGGCCAAAAATGTCTTGAGCTTCGATTTCATACGAGTAAGTTCCCTCAGCAAGGGCCTCTTTATCAGATAGTTTAATTTGCCAGTTACCATCGTGATCCGCAGTCGTGTGATAAATATTTCCATTGATCGTCAAGCGTACTTCCGAATTGACTTTGGTTGTTCCATTAAATGTTGGTTGATTAACATGAATAGTGCCGCCATTTGATGATTGTTCGTCTAATACCGCATTCAATACTGGTGGGGTAATGTCATATACCAAATCAAACTCAAACTGCGTTTCACGATTAGCTAAATCCTTTGCCGTAACCGATAATTGAATTTTTTCACCATCCTTAATACCTACAGGAACAACATCACTGGGTAATTTCAGCTGCCAACTCCCCTGATTATTTGCCTTTGTCGTACCAAGTATTTTTCCATTTATGTCTTTGATGGTAACTAGGCTTGCGACGCTTGTAGTCCCCGTGAGTGTTAAATCATTTTGGTTGAAAAGTAATTTGCCATCTTTCTCAGAAATTAATTGTTTATCATTCACACCAAATTCAATACTTGGGGCAGTCTTACCGGATTCATCACTGAGCACTTTAATAATTACTTCATGCTCAGTTTTATTACCCGCGATATCAAATGCAGTTATTTTTGCCACATGCTCGCCGTCAGGTAATGCCAGCTCATTAGCAAAAACTGTTTTAGAGCCATTATATTTAGTTTTTAGCTTATTATGTCGAGTCGTTTTTCCATTCACGTTTATCAAGTAATAATCCATATTTCCATTATAAGTGAAAACCAATTTAGGATTGGTTACATTCGCAACTTGTGTACCCGCATGAAGTTGCTCCTCAGCAACCTGAAAATGATTAAATATGGGTGCCTTAGTGAGGATATTAAGTGTTGTTTGCCCAACTGAAACTGTACCATCGTCTTGGATAAAACTAATATGGTAAGCGCCATCCCCTTTAATCGGTACTTCGAAACACCACTCTCCCTGATCATTGGCTTGAATAGGATAACTATTACCATTTACTTTGGCTGAGATCGTGCCACCGGCTGTTATTTTGCCTTTATAAACGGGTTTTTTATGATTGGTATAGTGGTTACCGATTTGGCCAGAATCTGTATCTGGGTCAAGGTAAAACTTGAAATCACTGATAAATACAGAAGAAGATACTTCCCTTACCGAACCATAAACATCTTTAAATTTGAGGGTATAAGGGACTTCCCCCAATGGTAATTGGACATCGTCGGGGACTTTGAAATTCCATGAGCTTCTGCTTTTACCAAAAGCTATTGAATAAGTTTTTCCACCAATAAAAATGGTTCCTGTAAGCTCATCTCTATCCGATGCCCCTGAAATCTTTCCCTGTAACTTTGGAGAACGACTTGAGCTTAGTGAGTTATCAACTTCCCCAGTGCTACTCGACTCTGCCGCAACTTGAAATGCCACATTTAAAACGCAATCCTTTATTTGAATCCCTTTTTCTTCAATCACCTTTTCTGTCGTCAACCCAGCTGGAGACGTTGCAATTAATACCAAATTATCAAGGTCATAACGGCGATCCACTTTAAGAAAACCTGGCGGTAAGCTAAAAGACCAATTTCCATTTTTATCAATGTCTGAGATGGAGAAAATATGCTCATCCTTCTTACTCAGTCTAAACTTAAATTGTAAACTTGAACCAGGGGTTACTTTTCCTGTAAAAGTTGCCTCTAAATCATTGGTTGATTTATCACCATGATGATAACCTCTCTTCCAAGGTGAAGCCAGAGCAGCATCGATAATCTCCGGTTTACTCGAATTAATCGTCAGTGTGTCTATTGTTTCAAATTGATTATTTGCCGTATCCGTAACGGTAACTTTATAATCACCAATAAAATCTTTTGGTAATTTATTAGGTAAAGATAAACTCCAGAAACCGTTGTTATCAACAACTGTCGAAACCGACTCATTATTTAGTTCCAGAGTGATTTCACTCCTCGGCTCACCTTTTCCTGTAAATACAGGTTTACGATGTGCAGTAATAAAGTTTCCTTTAGTTCCTGTATCTGTCTCTGTACTTAGTTCAATTGTGGGTACAGGAGCAGTAGTATCTATAAAAATATTCCCAGAAATATCCTTTGTTTGCCCATTTATTGGGTGTTCCGCTGTCACAAGATACTGACAATTCCCTTCCGCGAGCTCTTTAACTTGGATTTCCCAATTTCCAGTGACTTTATCTGCCAATGTAGAGAAACTTTCATTCCCGATTGTCAGTCTAACTTTAGCCCCCGCCGTGGCGTTCCCTGTAAATTTAGGCACTTTAATATTGGTGATATAATCACCTTGCTTTCCACTATCATACGCAGCATCTAATGTGGCGGTTAGAGTCGGGGGGTGAATGTCTCCAGATCCTACTGATGAGGGCAGGTATGTAAAACTCTGACTAATTGTCTCTTTGTTACCAGCAGCGTCCTCTGCGATGACCTTGTAGTGATTATCCTTGCCTTCATTCGCATCAACATCAAAAATCAGAGACCATTTTCCTTGGCTATCGGCGTAAACCGTTTTAATTTGTCCTTTAAACTCAGCGGTAATTTTACTTTCGGGATCTGCTTCTCCACTAATTTGTGGCCGTTTTGAGTAGGTTATCAACGCATTCGAATTGTCTTGGCTCGCTGGGTCTAAGTGTGCAGTCAGCGTGATATTGCTATCGACAATAAACTGCCCGTTGGACGTCCCGATATTTCCGACAGTATCGGTCACACTCACTTGATAATCATACTCACCGTCTTGACTTACTGCGGGTAATGCCACTTGCCACTGCCCGTCTTTATCGGCAAGGGTGCTGTACTCCTGCCCCGCAAACTGGATCACCACCGCCGATTGCGGTTTGGTTATTCCTTCCAGTGTGACCGCTTGGTGCTGCGTAAGATTGTCCCCTTTGGCACCGGAGTCGCTGCTTTCGGTGAGCTTCGCAGTCGCAGCCGGTAGCGTCGTGTCGACCCATACCGTCTCGCTGATTTTCTCGCTATTTCCCGCAATATCGGTGACCTGCACCTTGAGCGAGTGGCTTCCCGACGCGAGTGCCGAGGTGACCATAATCGACCAAGCGCCCTGTGCACCGGCCACCGTTGAGTAAATTTCCCCACTCAGTGAAACCTGTATCGTCGCGTGGGGCTCGGATTGTCCGGATAATGTCGGGAGCGGTTGGTTAGTCATCAAATCAGACTGGTTATTGAGTTGTAACGTCGTGGGTTTCAATGTGGTTTTTATCTGCACGGACTCTGTAACCACCGTGCTATTGCCTGCCACATCCGTGGCTTTCACCGTATAATCATAGGTGCCGTCGGCGAGTACATTTTGTGTCACCACCGACCAAGCCCCATGGCTATCCGCTGTCGTGACAACGTGTTGTCCGCCAATCGTCAACTCGACACGGCTTCCCGCTTCCGCCTTGCCTGAAAAATGCGGACGCGACTCTTGAGTGATATGGTCGCCAACCTTGCCACTATCAGACAGTGTATCAAGGTGGACCGATAGGCTATCCACCTGAGTATCAACAATAAACTGCCCGCTGGACATCCCGATATTTCCGACAGTATCGGTCACACTCACTTGATAATCATACTCACCGTCTTGGTTGACTGCGGGTAATGCCACTTGCCACTGCCCGTCTTTATCGGCAAGAGTGCTGTACTCCTGCCCCGCAAACTGGATCACCACCGCCGATTGCGGTTTGGTTATCCCTTCCAGGGTGACTGCTTGGTGTTGCGTAAGATTGTCCCCTTTGGCGCCGGAATCGCTGCTTTCGGTGAGCTTCGCAGTCGCAGCTGGTAGCGTCGTGTCGACCCATACCGTCTCGCTGATTTTCTCGCTATTTCCCGCAATATCGGTGACCTGCACCTTGAGCAAGTGGCTTCCCGACGCGAGTGCCGAGGTGACCATAATCGACCAAGCGCCCTGTGCATCGGCCACCGTTGAGTAAATTTCCCCACTCAGTGAAACCTGTATCGTCGCGTGGGGCTCGGATTGTCCGGATAATGTCGGGAGCGGTTGGTTAGTCATCAAATCAGACTGGTTATTGAGTTGTAACGTCGTCGGTTGCAATGTGGTTTTTATCTGCACGGACTCTGTAACCACGGTGCTATTGCCTGCCACATCCGTGGCTTTCACCGTATAATCATAGGTGCCGTCGGCGAGTACATTTTGTGTCACCACCGACCAAGCCCCATGGCTATCCGCTGTCGTGACCACGTGTTGTCCGCCAATCGTCAACTCGACACGGCTCCCCGCTTCCGCCTTACCTGAAAAATGCGGACGCGACTCTTGAGTGATATGGTCGCCAACCTTGCCACTATCAGACAGTGTATCAAGGTGGACCGATAGGCTATCCACCTGAGTATCCACAGTGAATTGCCCCTTGGACATCCCGATATTTCCGACAGTATCGGTCACACTCACTTGATAATCATACTCACCGTCTTGATTGACTGCGGGTAATGCCACTTGCCACTGCCCGTCTTTATCGGCAAGGGTGCTGTACTCCTGCCCCGCAAACTGGATCACCACCGCCGATTGCGGTTTGGTTATCCCTTCCAAAGTGACTGCTTGGTGTTGCGTAAGATTGTCTCCTTTGGCGCCGGAATCGCTGCTTTCGGTGAGCGTCGCGGTCGCAGCTGGTAGCGTCGTGTCGACCCATACCGTCTCGCTGATTTTCTCGCTATTTCCCGCAATATCGGTGACCTGCACCTTGAGCAAGTGGCTTCCCGACGCGAGTGCCGAGGTGACCATAATCGACCAAGCGCCCTGTGCATCGGCCACCGTTGAGTAAATTTCCCCACTCAGTGAAACCTGTATCGTCGCGTGGGGCTCGGATTGTCCGGATAATGTCGGGAGCGGTTGGTTAGTCATCAAATCAGACTGGTTATTGAGTTGTAACGTCGTCGGTTGCAATGTGGTTTTTATCTGCACGGACTCTGTAACCACGGTGCTATTGCCTGCCACATCCGTGGCTTTCACCGTATAATCATAGGTGCCGTCGGCGAGTACATTTTGTGTCACCACCGACCAAGCCCCATGGCTATCCGCTGTCGTGACCACGTGTTGTCCGCCAATCGTCAACTCGACACGGCTCCCCGCTTCCGCCTTACCTGAAAAATGCGGACGCGACTCTTGAGTGATATGGTCGCCAACCTTGCCACTATCAGACAGTGTATCAAGGTGGACCGATAGGCTATCCACCTGAGTATCCACAGTGAATTGCCCCTTGGACATCCCGATATTTCCGACAGTATCGGTCACACTCACTTGATAATCATACTCACCGTCTTGATTGACTGCGGGTAATGCCACTTGCCACTGCCCGTCTTTATCGGCAAGGGTGCTGTACTCCTGCCCCGCAAACTGGATCACCACCGCCGATTGCGGTTTGGTTATCCCTTCCAAAGTGACTGCTTGGTGTTGCGTAAGATTGTCCCCTTTGGCGCCGGAATCGCTGCTTTCGGTGAGCGTCGCGGTCGCAGCCGGTAGTGTCGTGTCGACTATCAGGCTTTGGATAAAAACACCCTGATTTCCTACGCTATCTGTTACCTTAACATTTAATATATGTGAGCCATCAGCTAAGTTATCACTAATCGTGAGTGACCAATCACCCTGTTCATTCGCCTTAGTGAAGTACTCTTTTCCAGCTACCTTAACGATGACATTGGAATTCGAATCTGTTTTTCCCGTAAGCGTTGGCTTTACTTTGCTGGTCAAAAAAACCGTTGAGTTATCAAGCAGTACACTAGCATCTGGTTTTGATGTTTTGATAGTAACGCTCTCAGTGATGATTTTTTGGTTACCAGCAGGATCCACGGCAGTGACTTGGAAGTTTGATACTCCATCGGCCAATGGTTTCTCGACTGTTATTCGCCACGTACCTTTATCATCAGCAATTGCCGATAATGTTTGTCCTGCAATCGTTAGCGTTACCGTACTACCAGCTTCAGCTTTCCCTATAAAAGTAGGAACTTGCTTGTTAGTTAGTCTCTCCGCCGACGTTTCGGTATCCGAATGCCCATCAAGGCTAACAGAGAGATTATCAAGCTGAGTGTCGACTTCAAATTGGCCATTCACCGTCACAGGCTTACCTTCACCGGAAAAAGCAACTAATGAATATTCATATACTTTATCTTCTAACGGCTCAGTGATTTTTAATGACCACTTTCCATCTTTATCCGCTGTGACCGAATATTTGTTATCATTAATCGTTAGATAACCCTGACTATCAGGAGAGATAACCCCAGTAAATATTGGTGTATTAATATTCGTAATATTATCCCCCCTTTTCCCTGAGTCGGATTCTTCGCTTAATTTTCCTTGAATAAAAACCTGTGTTATAGGTTTAGCTATCTGGGAAGGTGCTAATGGTTTATTTGCAGTCTGAGAGGGTGATGAAGAACTTATTGGCATAACAACGGGTGCAGATGGTGAAGGAAAGGTTAAGTTGCTGTCTTCGACTTGTGCTTTCTCTGCTTTATTTTTTTGATTTAGCTGGTTTTTCGCTTCTGTGAGCTTTGTTAATGACGAACTTAGTAATACCTCTTTTTCATCTTTCTCAGAAGACAAGGTCTGAAGCGCCTTTTCTAATTGTTGGTTTTTTTGATTTAACTCCGCCAGTTTTTCACTGAAACTTTGTTCATCGTCTTGTCGGTTATCATATTGCTGTTCCTCACCTTCAATTTGCTCATTATTCTTTTTTGAGGCTTGGCTATCCGTATATTCAATGATGTCACTCGTCAATTGCTCTTTGATATAAATAGCATCAGCACCGACATTTAATGTTATTGATGATAGAATTTCATCTTGTGAAAGAATCTCGCCCTGCTCAGTCAATAATGTCATATTTCCTAAAATAACTTCAGACAGCCCATTTTTAATGTTCTCAATAGAACCATCTGGCTTAGTTACAATTAAATCAAGCCCTTGAACTTTAAACTTTTGGATTTCTATGCTTTTTAATTTATCTGTGATAGTTTTATCTGTCATGTTCTATATCATTATATTAATAAATGGGGTTATCAGCTATATACCCATAAGCTGCCGTTAATGAAACCGATTATATCCATTTAATTAAAAATAAAACGTCATTTAAGATAATGTGGTCTGACAATCTTTTTTTTTGAGCTCCAATTCCAGTGAGTTCATTTCAATAGCGATTATAATATAATCCTGAATTAATAAAATTATTTCTAAAATAAAAGAATTAGATATGGAAGAAAATGATGATAACTCTGATGAAGAACTAGCCCCAATGGTTGATGGGTTAAGTGGAACACTATGTATAATTATTTTAGTTTCTATGGTGTTTATTTTCAGTGGAATGAAAACTGCAGAAACCCATATTAATTATGGACAATTAAAATTTGAAAAAATACAAATAGACATCCCAAATAAACGTCTTTATTTTAAAGGTGGAATTCATTTATCAAGCAATGAAACCTCTTTAATCAAACAAGAAATAGTTAAAAACAAAAGTAATAAAATTATTATCAGCGGTTACATCAATGATAAAATCAGCCACAGTAAAGAAAAAAACACCTACAACCTTCTTTATATGGCATCACTACTTAAGAGTCTGGGAATTAATAAAGAAATTGTTCTAAAACAAGGAACAAGTGAATATTGCCCAGGTTGGAACTCATGCATTTATTGGGATTACAAATAACATGTATTATCTTGGATTATTTTTTTATGCCGCAACGTTTCTCGCTTGTTTTTTATTACAATCGGTACGTGAAATGGTTCAGCAATGTCTATTACTTGCCCCTGAAATCAGCTACACCATGATTGGGATTTATATTTATCCTTTAGTTATATTTTTATTTCATCGATTATTTAATAAAAATAAAAAAAGCAACTATACATTACTCTCAAACCAAACGAAATTATCTGCATCCGTTACTGTGTCATTAGGATTAATAGGAACATTTATTGGATTAACAGGGATGATCACCGCAATATCAGCATCACTTGGAGGAGAAGGTGATGTCTCAGAAAAAATGAACGCCATGATCTCATCTATCTCAATGGCACTTAATTCAATGTCCTTTGCATTCTTAACCTCTATTCTTGGGGTTTCTATTTCAGTTTTACTGTTAGTGAGTTTGAATTTCTTTCATTTCTTTTACCAAAAAGAAAATAAAAAAACTCAACAACAATCTGCAAACTACTCAGAAGAACTTAATCATATTCAAGAAACCCTGAACACATTACAGAAAGTGAATATCAATATAGCGCAAAAAATGATTTCCGTGACCGAAAACAATGAGCTAGCAACTGATATTTCCTCACATCTTCTGGCTTTATCCTCCACAGCACAAGAGCACTTAGAGGTTTTACAATCAATAAAAGAAGCTGACGATGACTGGAAAAGAAAATTAGCCGTCTACTTATTAGAAGAAAAAATAAACAAAAACAATCAGAATGAAAAAATTTCAGAAGAAATATTAAAAATAGATCAAACTACACAATGGCTAAAAGAAAATACCATTGAGAGCAGAAAAAAACTATTAACTTTATTATCAATGGAGTAAGCACATGCGTCCTATCACCTTAGGTTTATTATTAACATTATCACTACCAACTTGTAGCTTAGCCAATCAAGATGTAGAAAACTTCCAAACATTTATTGGCCGAGTATTAAAAAACTCCAATCCAGTTCAAATAAAAGCGTTAGAATTAGAAGCTGAAAACCTCAGAGCAAAACAAACAGATTATTATTATCTACCAAAAATATCCGCTTCAGGAAAAATAAAAAGCCATGATGGCAGCACTAACAGTAATATTACTGCCAGTTCATTGATCTATGACACTACGTTAAGTCACCGGTTTAATGAAAAAAATTTAAAATTAAAAATATCAGCACTTTCACTAAACAAGGAAAAAGAAGAACTTTACACCTCGACAACTAACAACTTAATTGGTATTTATTATCTCAATGAGCTAACAAAAACAACAGCTGATTTAAATAGCAATGCTAAAAGTATTTTCAAACTTATTACTCATCGCTATAAAAGTGGCATAGCAAAATACAGTGATGTTGAACAAGCTTCTTTATTGATGCAGAGGATTGAAACAGAGCTACAAAATATAGAAAAAGAGATTGAGCAATATAAGTCTAATATTGAGCTTTTATCAGGCATTACCTTTCCTTCTAAAGGTGTAACGGTTCCAAAAAATCTATTAAAAAAATTACAAGAAACTATTATTGATAGTGAAAATGCACAACAGAATAGCGAATATAACTTGCTACGTATGCAAGCTGATGCAATGAAAGAAAATGCTTATCAACAAAATCCCTTCTTAAATGTTAATCTTATCGCCGAAGAACGATTTATTGATCAAGTTAGAAGTCGTAACGAGTCTTATATGGGAATGGAGGTTAAATTAAATATCTTTGACCTTGATAAAGTTCTGAATGAAAAATCTCAACTGAAACTGTATGAAGCAACAAAAGGAAAAGCTGATTATAAATATAAAGAATCCACAGCTAAAATTAAAAATTTAAAATTAATCGCTAATTCAAATTCGACTGAACTTATAGGGCTACATGAACAACGTAAGACCATGCGCTCAATAATTAAAAGCCAACAAAGGGAATATGAAATATCACAATCTTCTTTCTATGAAATGGTGAACACACTATTTGATATGTTAACAATGGAAAGGCGCATTGCTGAATTAATGATTGCTGATATGAAAAACAAAATGGAATATATCCAATTAACAGGGAAGTTAGCTGAAATTGAAACGTTATCTAAATAAACTGAACCGGGCACCTAAAAAATTAAAAATATTTCTAGGTATCACGTCATTATTTATCGGTTATATTATATTAGCTAAAATAGAAATATCCTCTCCAGGAGAGGGGATTATCTCAGGAGTCTCCAATCGACTAGAAATAGTGAGCCCGGCTTCTGGATTTATTAATCAGTTCGCTATTAAAACTGGTGATAAGGTAGAAAAAGACCAAGTTTTATTTTCCTATACTAATTTAGATGTCTTTCATCAAGAAAAAACCTTATCCGGCCTCGTTACTTTTGCTAATGAACGCATCAATGAATTAGAAGAAAACAAAAAACTGTTAAATAAAATCCTTGATGGAAGCATAAATACGGAATCTGAATATTTTTTCTTTGCAAAGGGCTTACAAAGTAAAACTTTAAGTGCCTATAGAGAACTCTATGGTCATATTCTCTTACGCATGGAGATAAGTAATTTACGAGATAAATATATCTCACAAATTAAAGAGTCTAGCGAACTAGAAAATCAAATTAACATACTGAAAAAGAAGGACTTATTATTAAAAAATGCAAGAGCTCCTGAAATTGAAAAACTCAATAATAATGCTGAAATCAGCCGCACCACCGCGCTAATAGCGTCAGGTGAATTAAATGCTCAAGGGTTATTGCGAGAAATCTCACTGCAAGAAAAGAAGTATACCGCACGACTTATCGGGGAAATACAAGAAAATGAAACTCTACTTAATCGACTAAAAAAAGAGAAATTAGAAAACAGTGGTCAGATGGAATTACTGCGCAATAAAATAAGAGCGAATAGTGTGTTATCACCAGCTGACGGGATTGTATTAAGTATCGAAAAAGATTTAGAGAAAGGTTCGTATGTTGAAGCCTCAAATTTAGTGATGGTGATTAAAAAACAGCAAAGTACGCGGGTTATTGAAGGTAAAATATTAGCGAAGTATCGCCCTTTTATAGCGCCACAGCTACCAGCCAAAATTGTGGTGAACTCCCCTGGGTTTAAAAAAATCATTAACGGGAAAGTTACAAAAATCAGCGCTGATTCCTTTAGTGACAGGGAGCGGAACAGCCAAGAACGCTATTATTCAGTACAAATTACACCAGAACAAAATACGGAGCTCCTTCCAGAACATGACGGTTTGCCAGTGATGCTCTATATCTCTAGTAAAGAGATTTCAGTACTTCATTATTTAACCGCATTAATTAGCGATAACATTACATTTAACGTTTGGTGACTTATGTTAGGTTTTATTTCTGCATTATCTGCTGCTGTTGCAACCATGACATTACTTATGGCTGTGCTCTTAGCTAATGTGTTATCAAGCACAATGGCTGCTGAAAAAAATAAAGGCAAGGCGGCATTGATAGGAATTGATAACCACAATACTGAAGCGTCTTCATCTATAAATACCGATAGTAATAATGACAATAAAAATGGCAATGGCAATGGCAATGGCAATGGCAATGGCATCATGACATCGTTAATGTTTAGCCATGACACCTTAAAACTAATTGATCATAAAAAGGTTAAATCTATTGATGTTTATTGCAGTTATGGAAATAACATATCTTTTGACGCAGCAATGACCTATACCATCTATAACACGGTATTAATTAAAAAAAACACGCCTAATGTACACATTAAAGCCTTAAAACCTATTGAGGATAATCAAGGGGTTAACGCTTGCTTCCTAAAGAGTGAAGAAAATGAAAGAAAGTAGTTTCCATGATGTTATTAATCAATACTTTAAGATATTAGGAGAACCATTTTCCTCTCCAGCACTCTCTTATGATAATAAATATATCTTAAATAATATAAATGAATTTATTAATAATGATTTTTTCACTTATCAATACACTTCTATTTCAGATTTTAATGAAAAAAAGCTACCTGCTCTCTTTATTATGGAGATAGCAGATGGGAAATATATTATCATCAAAAATCATAGAGGCCAGCTAACCAATCTAACAACCGACATAGCAATAACACAACAACTAATTGAAAATAAACATTTGTTTTCATTTTCTGCAAGTGAAAACACACTCAATGAAGAGAGCATATATAAATCACTGATTAAGTTAACACCAAAATCTAGCTTATTGTCATTACCTTTAATTGTATTCGCACTATTATTACCTTTATATTCAAATCTTTTTAACTCCCGCTTAGTTTATAGTGAATCTATAAGCTCACTTTTATATATTAGTTTTATTTTCATTGTAGTTATTGGCTTAGAGTTTTTTATTAAACACATTATTCATGAACAGAACACAAAAAAAATAAAGCTTAACATCAGTACTTTTAATCGCTATTTTATTAATTTATTAAAACAATCTAGTTGTAAAAGTGCCTCAATTAAAGTGAGAACAGCAGAAGCATCAATCTTACAAGTTTGGGAAATTAAGCCTCAAATTATTTATGATGTCGGGTTAGCCATTTTATTTTCATTTTGCATTTTTGGTATGTTAGGTTTTTATTCATTATTGCTATTGAGCTATTACGCTGGGCTTATCTTTTTATGCCTACACATCCGCTTTCTTTCCTATAAAAATATGCTCCGAGCGAATACCTTAAACTATGAAAAATCAGCCATGTACTACTCATTGGAACAAAAAAAACATGAGCTTTGTTTTGCCAGAGATAACCATTTTAAACAGTACATCAGTATAAAAACTAATGAAGATGAAAAAATAAAATTAAAACTAAATGAGGCCAATCACCATTGGATGGAAATTATCAAAGTAAATACGTTTTTATCTATGATAGTAATGTACGTAGCTAGCTATTTGGCTATTGGTGAAGGCAGTCTAAGCTTGGCTTCTGTTATCGCCGTGATGATCATTAATAGTCGACTTTCTGGTGCAATTACAAGTGCCATTAATCGCTTATTTATGGTGAAAACACATCTATTTCATATCAAATCCAGTATTGATCAGTTAAAAAACAACCCACTTATCCATTTCAAAGCAGATGGTATAACAACAGATTCAATAAAACATTTTAGTGCAAAAAATCTTAGCGTTAGCATTAATGGTAAAACCATTATTAATCAGCTTGATGTTGAAGCCAAACCCGGCGATGTTATTGGTATTACTGGTATTTCAGGCGTAGGAAAGACATCACTAATGAAAGCATTATGTGGGATTTCAGAATACTCATCAGGGGATATTACAATCAATGGTATTGGTATCGATGAAATTTCCCAATGCTTTTTAACAGAAAAAATTGCCTACCATAATGGTATTTAAACATTTATTCATGGCAGCATTCGTGATAATTTTAATTTCTATGGTGTATTCGATAACAATACAATTGTTCACCTTACCAAATTATGTTGCCCATCCTTACTGATTAGTAAGGAAACCTTAGACGATACACTCATCACCGATATCGCCGCATCTACAGGGGAAAAACAAAAGTTACAGCTCGCACTGACTCTGATAAAACAACCTGAAATGATATTCTTAGACGAATCGACATCATTTATGGCGACCTCTGATGCACTCTCATTCTTACAATTAATGAAGCAAGAGTTTGAATTAGATGAATCAATTATTTTCTTTTCTACTCACGACTTAGGACTAACCTCATTTTTTACGAAGCATATTGCATTATCACCGGGTCATGCTAAACACATTAATTCGCCACAACACCATAATAAAATTATCATCCCTAAAATTAGCCTAAGCTAAATAAGCAAAACGCCCACTTAATAGCGGGCGTTTTAATTCAATACATTTAGCTCTGATGTATTTTCATAAAATACATTACAAGAACATGAAGAACACCATACCGACAATTGCCCCTGTCGTACCAAGGATAGTTTCCATTACCGTCCATGTTTTTAGCGTTTGCGCTTCTGTCGCACCAGTGAATTTTCCATATAACCAGAAACCAGAGTCATTCACGTGGCTTAAGATCAATGAACCGCCAGAAATACAGATAGCTAATGCTGCCAGCTGTGCTCCTGAGTAACCTAACTCACTGATAACAGGTAGCACTAAACCTACCGCTGTTAAACATGCAACCGTTGCAGAACCTTGAATGACACGCACTGCACCCGCTAATACAAAGCAAGCAACAGCAATTGGTAAACCAGCACCAATTAAAGAGTCACCTAGTGCAGGGCCTACACCTGAATCCACTAAAATTTGTTTGAATACGCCACCAGCACCCGTCACAAGTAAAATGATCCCAGCAGGTTGAATCGCTGCGGAACAAATCGCCATGACTTTTTCTTTATCCATA
The DNA here is from genome assembly GCF_033681625.1 of Providencia sp. PROV109. Classification (NCBI taxonomy): domain Bacteria; kingdom Pseudomonadati; phylum Pseudomonadota; class Gammaproteobacteria; order Enterobacterales; family Morganellaceae; genus Providencia; species Providencia sp. PROV109. The sequence continues at coordinate 377,679 of NZ_CP096320.1, read as the reverse complement.
CCATAACGGAAACCTAGGCCATAAATCGCCAGTAAACACGCTAACAGTAATGCGGTGAAAGGGTGACCGATAAACTCTAACCAATGCTCAAGGGGGGTTCCTTTTTCAACTAAATGCGTTCCGATTGTTTTTAAACCCACTAATACCAACGGGAAAAGCACTAAACACAAGCTAAATCCAAAGCTTGGCATTTTGCCATGTTCTGTATTTGGCGCTTGATAATCTGCTGGAATATCAATATGAACAAAGTTACTGATAAACTTACCAAATAATGGCCCCGCTAAAATCATACCTGGGATAGCAGCACACAGACCAATTAAAATCATCCAGCCATAGTCTGCCCCCATTTGTGATGCAACGAGCATTGGTGTTGGCCCCGGTAATAAAAACGCTGCCGCAGCGGCTACCCCAGCAAATAATGGAATAGCAAGGCGAACAACGTTATGGCCTGTGCGGTTCGCTACCGCAAACACCACACCAATTAACAAGACAATAGCCACATCAAAGAAGAGTGGTAGCGCACAAATCAGCCCTGCGACACCCACTGCATAGTGAGCATTCTTTTCACCGAATAGGTTAAGTAGCTTATTCGCAATCTGATCTAATGCCCCTGTTTCATGTAAAATTTTACCGAACATTGCCCCAAGAGCGACTACGATAGCAAGAAAACCTAAGGTTCCCGCCATTCCTTTTTGCATGGTTTCCGTGATCTGTTGTACTGGCATACCTGAAAATAAACCGGCACCAATAGAAACAATCATGAGTGCAACAAAAGCATGTAAACGAGCATACATCACTAAAAAAAGCAGTAAAACGACAGAGCCGACTGCCGTCAGCACGAGCGTTAACGTGCTTAATGTTTCTGGGGTATTCATTAGTTATCTCCAGCGACAATCTTACGAATAGTAGAACACGTATTTTCAATCACGTTTTCTAAGGATGGGCGAATATCAACAACCTGCACATCAGGTTCATCCGCGCTAGGTTCTTGTAAGGCATCAAATTGCGATTTCAGCATTTCAGGCTTAAAGAAATGCCCTTTACGTGCTTTCAATCTTTCTTCAATAACAACCGCATCACCTTTTAGGTAAATAAAATAGAGGTTGTGGTTCCCCTCTCTTAAGATATCACGATAGCTTTTTTTCAGTGCAGAGCTAACTACCAGTGATATCTTATTGGTTCTTTGCATTGCAAAAATGGCATTATTTAGTGCGACTAACCAAGGTTTACGGTCGTCATCATTTAATGCATGGCCAGATGCCATTTTTAAAATATTTGATTTAGGGTGAAGAAAGTCACCATCAAGGAAAGCAGCTTGTAGTTGCTGTGCAACACCGGTAGCAACAGCAGACTTACCACTACCCGATACCCCCATTAGTACAAATGTATAGTTTTGTTTTTGGGTATCATTCATAGGAAACTCCTCAGATATTCACTATTGTCCTGGCTTTAGTTAAAAACCGGTTTTTGTTACCGGTAACAAGTTACGGGTAACATTATCATCAGTGCGGATTTATTTGGCAATCAAATTGGTGAAGAAGAAAACAGATCTGTGATGATACTCTCAAACTGACTTCAGAAGAGGCAGGTAAAGAACAAAGCAAAACTCGCAATCAATATAGAAACAAAAAACAAAAAGTATATTTAAACTTTATTACTCCCCTTAAAGCATTCCTCTAAATAGTTCGTGTTGTCGCTAGGCGCCAAGCGAGTCAAGCCCTAGGAGCATACATAAGTATGTGACTAGGGTTGGCGAGTACAGGCAACAACGCGACAGCGCGAAGTATGACGAGGAATAATTAGATACTTTCGCCAGTAAGGACACAAAACCCCACATCAAAATGCGTATCCGTTAGCTTCTTACCCGACATTCTTGCCAACAAGACTTCTGCCGCCTTACGCCCCATTTGGTCTCTTGGCGTCAAAATACTCGCCAGTTTTGGCGTCATCACTTGCCCTACGTCGTGGCCATGAAAACCTGAAATAGCAAGGTCTTGTGGAATTTGAATCCCTAAACGTTGGCATTCAAAAATAGCCCCTATCGCTAAGTCATCATTGGTACAGAATAAGCCGTCGGTATCTGGGTATTTAGCACGGCAGTCGTGCAGTAGTTGGGCGCCTAGCGAATACGATGAGCTAGCCTGCGTCATCACATTACGTGGTTCAAGATTAGCATCGAGCATTGCCTGCTCATAACCCTTTAAACGAATAAAAGTACGTTCATCATGTCTTGCGCCTAAGTACACAACCTTACGGCAGCCACGCTCAATCATCGCCCGAGTCATTTGGCGAGACGCTTCAAAGTTATCAATACCAACTGCAATATCTAGGCAAGGAGAAACGCTATCCATAATCTCAACAACGGGGATCCCCGCGGTTTTCAACATGCGCAGCGTTCGTTCAGTGTGTGTCCGTTCGGCTAAAATCACACCATCAATATTATAAGAAAGTAGTGAAGTCAGCCGCTCTTCTTCTTTTTCGGGCAAATAACTATAGTGAGCGAGCATGGTTTGGTAGCCATGGCGGTCTGTCACGGCTTCAATTCCACGAATCACTTCGGCAAAAACTTGGTTAGTTAATGAAGGAAGCAACACCCCAATAGCATGGCTAGTTGAATTCGATAAAATATCGGGCGCCTTATTTGGAATATACCCGGAAGCCTCCACAGCTTGGGCAATTTTCTCGCGCAAAGCTTCTGAAACCTGATCTGGGTTTCGTAGAAAACGACTCACCGTCATTTTTGTGACGCCAACTTGGTCGGCAACATCCTGTAGAGAAGGTCTTTTTTTCTTCATAAGTTCAAAGCGATATCCAATTCGTTAACGATAACCATGTTCTGCTATCTGTTAATGGATAGCAATCTTTGTTACTGATTTACATCACATAAATGTCGAATTTTCCGAACAATGCGATTTTTATAGTTGACTCTCTATCATGACTCCGCTAATTTTCGCGCTATATAATTATTATTATAACGAATAGATGAAATTAGACTATGGCGATCAATCGTAGGCAGTTCCTTAAATCAAGTGCAGTACTTGCTGCTTTTTACAGTTTGCCGAGCTTCGCACAAACTCGTCCAGCCGTTGAAAAAGCTTTATTTGGTCATCTTCCGACGCCAAAGGATATTCAACGCGTCATCAGCTCTGGCCCCCCTTCTGATCTATTGATGTTCGCATTAGCCCCCGAAAAAATGGTGGGATTTTCCTCAATTTCACTGAAAAAAGGACACAGTGGCCTTTTTGCAGCGCAATGGCTCGAATTACCCGTATATGGTCGTTTAGCAGGTCGAGGCAGTACGCTTTCCTTAGAACAGCTTCTATCCTATAACCCAGATTTAATTATTGATACTGGTAATATTAATGATACCTATCTTTCACAAGCAGAAAAGGTTGCCCAACAAACCCATGTACCTTATTTATTAATGGCTGGAGGGTTAAAAGATGCGCCACAACAGCTTATGCAACTCGGTGAGGTTTTAGGCGTTATCCCACAGGCTCAAAAGTTAGGCCAACTTGCTCAACGCTATATTGATGATGCTGCCTTATTTGCTCATCAAAACCAACAGAAATCACTAAGTTTTTACCTCGCGAGAGGGGCAAAAGGTTTAGAAACCGGCGCTAAAGGCTCAATTCATACTGAAGCCATTGAAATGCTTGGTTTGCGTAATGTAGTTGATATCCCTAACTTCCATGGACTGACAACGGTTTCTATGGAGCAATTATATCAATGGAACCCTGACATCATTATAACGCAATATGACGAAGCCATTGAATTGATCACAAACTCTGCATTATGGAAAGGGCTAGATGCCATTACTAACAACCAGTTACTGGTTTTCAGCGGTATGCCATTTGGCTGGTTAGATGGGCCTCCGGGGGTTAACCGCTTACTCGGCATGAGACGGCTACAGAGCCATTTCGATAAGAGTATTGCCGAAAATATCAAGCATGATATTGCTGAATTTTTTACCCATTTTTACCATTCTCCACTGACTTTAGAGCAGGTTGATTGGCTCATGGAAAAATCATGAATGGTGTATTGAAACAAGGCGGAAAATCCCTTTTATTAATCGCTGTTTTATTAATAAGCTTTATTATCGCCTTAATAAGTGGTAAGTACTCACTTACACTAAATGAGCTTTACCACCTGCTCATTAGTCAGTTACCTTCTCACAGCGAGTTGAGTAATCCGCGGCATGAAACCGTGTTCTGGCAAATACGATTCCCGCGCACATTAGCCGCTATTGTTATTGGTGGAGGACTGGCTATTGCAGGTGCTGCTTATCAGGGAATGTTCCGCAATCCATTGGTTTCACCAGATATTTTAGGGGTTTCAGCGGGTGCTGGCATGGGGGCTGTTATCGGTATTTTTTTTGGGCAATCATTATTTTACATTCAGCTAAGTGCATTTATTGGTGGCCTAATTACCGTTACTTTAGTGTGCTTTATTGCCCGACTAGCGCGTCAACATGACCCCATTTTATCTTTGGTTCTTGTCGGTGTCGCTATCAGTGCGTTATGTGGTTCAGCAATTTCATTGATGAAAATTCTTGCAGACCCTTACACCCAGTTGCCTTCCATCACGTTTTGGCTATTAGGTGGGTTATCATCAATTACCCAAGCAGATTTAATGTCAGTATTACCTCTGATGGTTATCGGTATTATTCCACTATTATTATTGCGCTGGCGCATGAATTTACTCAGCTTATCTGATGAAGAAGCTAAAAGCCTTGGGATCAATGTCAGTTTAACTCGAGCTACCTTCATTATTTGTGCCACACTGCTCACGGCAAGCGCTGTTTCTATTGCTGGAATTATTGGTTGGATAGGCTTGATTGTGCCACATATTACCCGAATGATAGTGGGTGCTAACTTTCGCTATCAGCTCCCTGCATCACTGGCAATTGGAGCTATTTTATTACTCATTACTGATACCTTAGCACGTACTATCGCCGCGATTGAATTACCCATAGGCATTTTAACCTCTGCAATCGGTGCGCCCTTCTTTTTAGCTATTTTATTGCAGACAAGGCGGGTGAGATGAGCATTGTATCTTTGCAAGAGGTCGCAATTGGTTATCATGGCACAGCTATCATTGATGGCATTAATCTTTCATTACCTAAGGGGGAGATTAGCTGCTTATTAGGTGCAAATGGCTGCGGTAAAACCACCTTAATGAAAACTTTACTGGGGTTATTACCTGCAATTAAAGGCGAGATCCTACTCAATGGGCAAGGAATTCAAACTTTTAAACCACGCGAAATAGCCAAAACTGTCGCCTATGTTCCCCAAGCCCATGATACCCCCTTTACTTTCACTGTAGTCGATATGGTCATGATGGGCTTAACTCCCCATATTTCATTATTTTCAGTCCCTAAAGAGACCGAAAAAAATTTAGCATATCAACAACTAAAGCACCTTGGCATTTCACATTTGGCAACACGGCTATACAGCACGCTTAGTGGCGGAGAAAAACAGTTAGTATTGATAGCAAGGGCTTTAATACAAAAACCATTACTTCTAATTATGGATGAGCCTGCCGCTAGCCTTGATTTTGGTAACCAAATTCGCTTGCTTGAGCAAATTGAAAAGCTTAAATCCCATGGTATGACGATATTGATGTCAACCCATCACCCACAGCATGCCGCAGCCATCGCTGACAATGTCATTTTGCTCGATAAACAGCAAAAAGCCAGACAAGGGTTATCAAAATGTATGTTAACACTTACTAACTTGGCAGCACTTTATAATGTGGATAAACACAGCATTCAATCTCACTTTCAGCTTCCATCAACATTTTCTAGTTAAGGTCAGGGATCATGTTAATTAATCAAATCGATTTTGCAAAAATGTATCAGAAACATATGCAACAAGCCCAACGAAGCCGCAAAGAGCCAGAGCATTGGGATAAAAAAGCACAACAAATGGCGCAAACTTGCGCTAATCCCCATGACCCATACTTAGTGCGCTTTCGTGAATTAATGGATTTGGCAGGCGCTGAAACTTTGCTTGATGTGGGCTGTGGCCCAGGTTCCGTTAGCCTTTGCCTTGCTAATGAATTCAAGGAAACTATAGGTATTGATTATAGCCGCGGCATGCTCGAAATGGCTGAACTGCGGGCGAAAGAATTAAATATTCCCAATGCGCACTTTGAACAACTGGCATGGGAAGATGACTGGAGTTCATTACCCAAAGTCGATATTTCAGTGGCGTCACGCTCAACACTCGTTGATGATTTAAAAGCAGCCTTACTGAAGCTTAATCGCCAAACAAAATTGCGGGTATACACGACCCATACCATCAACCCAACATTTATTGATGAAAAAATAATTCGCAAAATAGGCCGCGAAGTGGTTCGTTTACCCACCTATATTTATGCAGTGAATATATTGCATCAAATGGGCATCAATGCGCGCGTTGATTTTATTAAAAGTCCAAATAAAGGTGGATTTGATAGCTTTGACACTTTCGCTGACAGTGTCAATTGGTCCCTTAAAAATATTACACCAGGAGAAACCGCTATCTTACGTCAGTATTATGATGAACAAGCGGCACTAGGCAAAACAATCCCTTATCCATCCAGAGATTGGGCAATGGTCTCTTGGGATGTGGTCGATGAATCGGAACTGACATTATGATTTACGTGCCTGATACATTAATCGACCAACTACTGCTAGATGATATCCAGTACGGCGACCTTACCACCCGTGCGCTCGGCTTGCAGGCTCAAATGGGGATGATGACCTTTGCATCCAAATTTGGGGGCTGCATCAGTGGGGTCACCATCGCCAGACGTATGTTAGAGAAACTTGGGATCACTTGTGATTGTCACTTTCAAGATGGCCAACAAGTTGCCCCACAAAGCGTTTTAATTCGCGCCACTGGGCCGATTGAAGCCTTGCATCAGGGCTGGAAAGCGGTACAAAACGTACTGGAATGGTGTGGAGGTGTCAGCCACTACACCCAGCAAATGGTAAATATTTTGCATCAATATCAACCTGATGGGCAACTTGCGTGCACGCGAAAAACCATTCCTCATACTAAGCCCCTTGCCTTAACTGCGATTTTGGCTGGGGGCGCTATTATTCACCGAGCAGGTAGTGCAGAAAGTATTTTACTGTTCACCAATCATCGCCAATGCCTTGAAAATCCAAATGATTGGGTGAGTCATATTAAAACACTACGCCAAGCCGCCCCTGAAAAAATGATTATTGTTGAGGCGGATGACTATGAACAAGCCATTCTCGCCATCAATGCGCAAGCCGATATTATTCAGCTAGATAAATTGCCCATTGAACAAATTCAGCGGCTACAAGAACTCACCAAGCAACAAAGTCGGCCTTGTCGACTGTCCATTGCAGGTGGAATTAATTTAAAAACAATCGAAGCATTCGCACAAACAGGGGTGCCATTATTGGTTACATCAGCCCCTTACTACGCAGCGCCGCGAGATATTAAAGTACATATTTTTAAGCAGTAACCTAAGTAGTTAGCGTCAAAAAAATCATTTGTAAAAACAGCCTACCTCGTAGGCTGCATTCGCTTGTGGCTAATGACGCATATCGTTATATAAAAAATAACATATCGTTATTCATAAAACTGGAAAGACATAATGAAAATAAAACAAATTACCTATTTGGTTGGGATGGCTTTATTCGCAGCACAGGGACACGCCGCGTCTGACCCTAAAGCAGAAAAAAATACTGATGTGATGTCTGTTTGGAGTACACCATTAGCAGCGGATGCAAATGTCATCACGCAAGAGCAAATGACACAATTGAATAAAACCAACGTTGCACAAGCACTGAGTACAATGCCAGGTGTATCCATTCAAAAATCAGGTAATCGCAACGAAACCCAAGTGAATGTACGTGGATTTGATAGCCGCCAAGTACCTATCTTTTTTGATGGCATCCCAACTTATGTCCCTTATGATGGCACCCTTGACCTAGGGCGCTTTATGACGAGCGAACTCGCAAGCGTTGAGCTATCAACCGGATATACTTCACTATTACAAGGTCCAAACTTGATGGGGGGAGCGATTAACCTAACCACCGCTACCCCTAAAAAACCTTTTGAGGCCAATATCAGCTTAAACCAAGGTTTCGCTCGTGGCGCAGATAATGCCCACAATATTAGTGCACGCTTAGGTGGCCGCAATGACTTAGGTTTTATTCAAGTCAGTGGTAGCCAATATAAGCAGCGTTTTATGGGGATCCCGAGTTCAGAAAATGATAACCCATTGGCGGGAAATAATGGACGCCGTCCTAACTCTGCAACAGACGATAAACGTATGATGGTGAAAGTGGGCTGGACACCCCGTGAAACTGACGAGTATGTGGTTACCTATCTAAAGCAAGATGGTGATAAAAACAGCCCGCCGAGTGTAACAAACACCAAACCTCAAATTTGGCAATGGCCAGCTTATGATAAAGAAAGTATTTATTTCAATGGAACAACCCAAATAACCAATGATATCGCGTTACAGAGCCGTCTGTACCACGACACATTTAAGAATACACTCCATCAATATAGGTCTGTTAAAGACTATAAAGACGGTATCTATAACTACAGCCGCTATGATGACTACAGTAATGGGGCTGACATGCGTGTTGACTTCACCGTGCGTGAATTAGATATGCTGTCATTTGCCGCACACTGGAAAGAAGACGTTCACCGCGCACGTGCAAAGAGAGATGTCCCATTCGACCGCTATAAAGATAATACCTATTCTATTGCTACAGAATATCAATGGGTTGCGATGAATAATCTCGATATTATCGCTGGTATTGGCTACGATTGGCGCAAAAGTGCCGACGGCAAACGTTATGATTACAAATCAGGAGATTTTGAAAAATATGATGGTAATAGCCAACATGCATTCAACTGGGAAATGATGGCTCGTTACCATTTAGAAAATGAAGATACCGTACAGTTCTCGGTATCAGAAAGAAGCCGTTTCCCAACACAAAAAGAACGCTATACCAAAGAAAAAATGAAAAGTGATGATACCTTTATCATTAACCCTCATATTGATACAGAACGAGCCCTAACTTACGATTTGACCTATAAAGGTCATATCTCCCCAGTTTGGTCATATACATCAAGTATTTATTACAACCATGTCTCTGATGCGATTATGGCCCATCGTGTTGGTACTAATAAAAATGGGGGATACGTGCTTGAAAACCGCAATAGTGGCAAAGTTGACTACTTTGGGATTGATTTAGGGACTAACGGACAAATCACTGATTGGATGGAAGCTGGTTTAAGCTACGGATATATTCACGCTGATCCTAAGCACTACAGTGTAAAACACGTTGCCGAATTACCTACCCACAAAGCCTTTGCTTGGGTGAAATTCACGCCATACGATCCATTTAGCATTACCATTACCGAAGAAGCAAGAAGTTGGGCATTTAATTATGTTGATGCAGAAAGCAAAGTACGTGGCTATGCTAAAACTGACCTGCGCTTAGATTATGATTTTGGCCAAGGTATTTCTGTTAACACCTCAGTGAACAACTTATTTGATAAATCCTATGAATACACTAATGGTTATATTGAAGAAGGCCGTAACTATTGGTTAGGTATTGAATATAAATATTAATCCTTAATATATTAGGCGAAGATTAATTTCTTCGCCTAATAAAGTGTAAACTTTACAAAATTAACTTCTGTCTCTCATAAAATAACAAAGGCATTAATTTAAGTGCAAATACCTAGGATTATTCCCACAAAAGAACATCCATAGGTAAGAATGGATTTATTTGGATTAATATATTTTTTTAACAACAAATATGTAGGCAATATGAATTAAATAACCTAAAAATTATTTTAATACAGTGTTTAAACCCAACCAAAGTATCAATTCAATAAATTTGCTAATTAATTACAAAAAAGCTCATCGCATAAAACTTGCAGTAAATTGAATCCCTATTTAAACTATAACAACAAGAAGTTAAATAATAATATTTATTCAGCCTATTTATTAAAATTGGCTGTTATTACTTTTAGATTTTCTATTCGTTATTTTAATTAGAGAGCAGACGGCATCTATGAACGAGTCACATGACTACACTATTGACGAAAAATATATTTTCGAAAAAAACACAAGCTTAATATACTCAAAAGATGATAAAAATCAATTTATTGAATTATCTAAACCTGCTGCTAGATTATTCGATGAGATTATCTCATTAAATTTAAAAAAAGGACTCGCAACACGAGATGAACTTTTAACGAATGTATGGGAAGAATATGGCCTTGTCGGTTCTAATAATAATTTAAATACTTACATTAGTGAAATAAGAAAAAAATTAGAGCAGGTCGGTATTGATCCTAAGTGTATTGTTACAGTACCCAAAAAAGGATTTCGTCTTGATAGTCATATCGTTATACACGTAAAATCTGACGAACAAAATAATGAAGTTAATCCCCTTCATATAAGTAAGCATGGCTATATCGAAAATTCAGAGTTATCTCAAAAACTCCCTGATAACACAGTATCAGAAAACTTATCACTTGATGAAAATACCAATAACTCGGAATTATTAACTGGAGAAGACGATAGTAGCAATATCAATACGACACTCGCGATTAAAAATAAAAACAAAAAAACATTAAACAAAAAAACTTTAAAAATATTGCTATTAGCTATTTCAACAATAGCGATATGCTATTTAATTAATTTATTTTTTTGGTATTATATGGCTAAGGAAAATCCAACGAGTGACTACCTGTCAGTCAGTTCACGTGAAAAATGTATCATACAAGCACCGGTTAATATGCTAGCTAAAGTTTCTAGCTATAATATCAATCTAATACATAGCAAGCTGGATAAATATAATATTCGATGTGATGAACCCAAAAGAATCATTCTTTTGTCAGACTTAAATCAAGCTTATTCCATTGATAAAAATATATCTCTCAGCATTTGTAGCAGCATTAACATTAAACATGATTGCATATCGATTAATGATCAGAGAATTTGAATGAAAAAATATATTGCCGTATCGTTATTTTTAATCGCAACCGCATCAACCGCATCCTTTGTTATCAATAAAAATAATCACAATGTTCAAATCTGCCATTCTGAAATATTATGGATTAAAGATAATAATACACAGAATGGGTTGAGCTTGAAATCAAAGATTAATTTACAAATTTCAACAAAAAATTATGGTCGCATGAATATGTATGGCTACTTAAAAGATGATAAAAAAATCTACCGGCTTAATAGAGCAATTTATTTTAATTACTTAGCGATTGACCACAATGGTAACTATGTTGTTACCTTTAAATCTTCATCAGTAACCAATTCAGATAATATACCTGAGAAGCTATTTTCTAATTTCATTCAATTAGAAAAAGATAAAATCAAGTACTATATTAATATAACTAAAATGAGTGATAATCTTTATATTATCAAAGATGAATCTTCTTCTGCTTTTACATGCCAACTCCAATAAAAAAAAAGCCTACCAACAATTACGCTTAAGTAGGCAAAACCGTCAACATGGGAAACTAGTAATTTCAAATTCGATTCTTAAAAATAAAAAACAATTAAAATTAAATAGATAACATATTAAAAACCAAACATTGCAACTTGTGAAACACCATCTTGATCAATCATCCCGCGAAACATACCTTTAGTATTAAATTGCATAACAAAATTGCCCTTATTATCTACTGCAATAATACCTCCAGTGCCTCCCATATCTTTCACTGAATTCAAAGTATTCATTGTGGCTTCAGCTAATGGCGTATTGCCGTATTTCATTTGAGCAACAACATCATAAGCAGCAACACCTCGGATAAAGACCTCACCTAAACCAGTTGTAGAAATTGCAACTGTATTGTTATCCGCATATGTTCCGGCTCCAATAATGGGTGAATCACCAATTCGGCCATAATGTTTATTAGTACTGCCACCTGTAGAGGTTGCTGCGGCAACATTTCCGCGGCTATCAACGGCAACAGCACCCACAGTGCCATACTTATAATCAAACATTAGCGGGTCTATAAATAGCGAGGCGTTAATTCCCTTTTCTTGATCGAGTTTCCGGCTGATCTCTTTCACTTTCTTTAATTGTTCGCTGCGTTTTTCAGTAATAAAATAGGATTCATCAACAATATCTAACCCTTCTGATTTCGCAAATTGTTCAGCTCCGGTTCCTCCCATCATCACATAAGGGGTTTTAGTCATCACTTTATAGGCGGCCATGATAGGGTTTTTTACATTCGATACACCCGCTACGGCGCCAGCTTTGAGATCGCGACCATCCATGATAGAAGCATCTAATTCCACTTTATTATTTGTAGTTAAAGAAGCCCCTTTACCTGCGTTATATAGCGGAGAGTCTTCCATTACGATCACAGCCGCTTGAACGGCATCTATACTATCGCCACCTTGAGCTAAAATGGAATATCCTGCCTGTAATGCTTCCTTTAATTTCTCTTCATGCTCTTTTTGTAATTCAAGAGTGAGTAAACGTTCTGTAATATCCCCTGCTCCGCCATGGATGACAAGACGAAAGTTAGTATCGGATTTTGAAAAGGCTAGAGATGAGAAAAAAAACAAAAAATAAAGAATAAAAAATAAAAAGGTAGATAGTTTTTCTTTCTCGTAATCCTTCAGTTTATATATTATATCTTGCATTTGGATCTCTCAGTAATACATAGGATTACATTATTAAACAAATCAAGTTACTCCTAGCCCTAAATACTATAACATTACCTGTAAATTACAGTGTGGATGTATTTTTAGGCAATTCTAATACTAATTCATCCAACACACTCCATGTAATCGTATTTACATCACGGATTTTGCTATCTGAAATGAATATTTGCTCTGATAGTGGCTTAATTGGCTTAAATAATTCTTTGTAATCAACGGATACTCCATTAACAGCCAAACTTTCAAAGGACATATAAATTGGTGAATTATTTTTAACTATAATATTATTTCCTTCTCGCCTAAAGGAAATCTTTTTTTGCTCATTTTCTATGGTTAAATTAGCAAATTGCTTAGGCCTATAATAAACTTTAAAGTGAAGGACTTGAATAGTATTTACATCAATACTACTATTATTTTCTCGCATGTTTTTGTCTAATGGAGGGATAGCTCTATATTTTACAATATAAACCGTTTCCCTATCTTTCGCTAATTTATCACTATCACCAATAAACATAACTCGCCAAGTATAAGAGTTGCCAGCTTCCAGCTTATGAAGTGGAGGAGTGACCATAAAAGGAATATTTATATTATTTTCTTTTATATCAAGACCACTACCTTCATCTAATAATTCAACAGATGATTGCATTAAATAAGGTGTTTTATCTGTATCATTCAAAATTCTAAATGACACACTTTTCTCACCTTCAATAAATGTTGTTCTTTGGTAGGGAAAAACTAATGTTCTATTCTCCCCCCAAGATACGCTTATAAAACCAAAAAATAAAGATAAAAATAATGGAACTAACCCTAGTGAACGGAAAAACATTTTATCACCCAATTTTTCTTAATAAAATAATTCCACTGATATTGCTAAACTTTAGTATATATAGATACTTCAACACGTGCTCTATACTTTCCTATCTCTGTATTCGGATTTAAGCAAATAGCCCACTTAATATTTAGATCTTGAACTACATTAGAAACAGAGTTTAACCCTAATAAGGTTTCTTCTTGGTTAGCAAAATTCAATAAGCCCGCTTTTCCTTCGTCCTTACAAGTTAAGCTTCCGCTACTACCAGCTGCATATGGTAATGCTAACAGATATGGCGTATTAGAGGTTATGTTTCCACCAGTTCGGTCGAACCATAACTTATGTTGGTTAGCTGAATCCACAGTTCCTTCACGAGCGATCGCAGAAATGTAAATTGGCTTATTATCTGCTGTACATTTATATTTAAAACTGGATTGTCTGAAAAACTCAGTTTCTCTACCAGCAATAATAGTAAAATTGTCTTGGCTAACATCAGAAATACTACAAACCCTTACAACGTTCAAGCTAGTTGAAATTTGTAATGTACTAACACCATCTTGATCATTATCTTGACCATAAGAGCCAACATATAATGGAATTCCACTATATGAGTAACGGCCAGGTTGTATAGGCACAGGTGCATACATTTGCATTGGACCTGCTATATATACACTAACATTCCTTTTTGAATTATAACCACCAGGAGCTCTTGTCCCATCCGGTGGTGTGTAACAAAGCTTCCACTGACGGTTGCCTTTAGTACTTCTATCCACCAAATTAGGTACATCTTCGAATACTACACCACTATAGCTTTCTTTAACGAATCCTGATGAACCTATATTGTTATTTCCTGAAAGTTTTACAGAAAAACCTAAACTAGGAACAATATAGGCATAAGCGCCGCTAGCATGAGTAAGTTTTATTCCAACTTTATTGACTCCAGGAACTTTCTGCAGGGCTGCAGTTGCATTCGGCCCCCCTTCCACAATAGGCTCATCAACACAAGATGTACTGCGAGGTGAAATAGAAAAAATCGCAAAATCCGGTGATGTCCACGCTTGAGTTTTGGACCCATAAATATAGTTATAGGTTGTAGAAGTTCGACCAGACAGCCTACCTTCGACTAAGTAGGGATCCGTTGCTGCCTTCGGGTGCTCTAAGTCAATAATACCTTCTAATGTTAATGTCATTGTACCGCCGTTCTGAGCTGCTATCATCGATTTCATTGGAAAGAATGAAATCAGTGATATCAACAATATTAACGGTGAATTAATTGACTTATTTTTAATAAAAAATTTCATAGCCCCTCTTAAAATTTTAATAAGGTAAGAGTCCGGTATAACAAATTATTGGCAATTAATAGAGATAGTACGGATTGCCTGTCCTTTACTTATATTAATGCTGCCTAAGTTAGAGAATGACGCTAAACATTGTTGGTTGCTATTTGCACCCCAACGAATTTGCAATTTACCAGAATCAGGTAACCCACTCATAAATAACTGATTATTATCGCCAACAATACCTGTATTTTCTTCGGTTGCATTTTCTTCAATTAACGATGCTACAGCCCCAAACGGCAGCACAGTACCATTCGACATTTTTAAGTTGATAACAGCTTGATATCCAACTTTAGTATCAAATTTAACTTTAACAATTGCCCCTGCTGCGGGATAAACCGTTTTACTGGTTTCTCTAAGAAGAACATCATTAGGTAGTGTATTGACATCCATATTTATAACATTTGCGTTATAAGGAGATATATAAGGATACAATGCATAACCTCGATTATTAACCTCTACATCTTGGTTACTTACCTTAGTACCAGCTGCACCTTCAGCTTCAATGATCGCCATACTATCCCCCATAGTACGCCCGAATAGAACACCACCCGAATGTAATAATAGGCCGCCATTGACACTTGCGTTCATTGATTGACTATTCTTAGAATAGCTATATGCAGAGGAAATATTACCCGAGGAACCTGAATAACCAGCACTTAAAGAACCACTATTCCCGACGCCTTTATTCCCATACCCTTGCGTAATACCATAATAAATTTTATTATCTAACAAGTTACCTGAAATTCCTGCTTGCTGATCAATATAGCCATCATTATTCTGGCTAAATGAATAAGTACTATATATATCCTTCGCTAACACATTGTTGGTAAATATGCTGAACGGTATGCTGACATTTACTGATACCATTCTATTTTCAGGCCAAGATGTATTATCTTTTATCCTATCTATGCTGTATGTAATACCATAGTTTATTTTGTTATAAGTTCCGTTATATCCCATCACCATCTGACGAACTTCACGGTTGATTTCCCAGTAATCAGAGATGCTTCCTGATAAGAAAACACTACCATATTCTCCCAATCTTTGCGTTATAGAAGTGGTAAAACTCGCTCTCTGACGTTGGTTAATCCAAGGCGCAACCCCATCCTTCAACTTATAGTCATAGTTATTGAAATCAGCAAAACTAAAATAAGATCGAGTAGAATAGCGTAAAGCAGTTAAATCGATAGAAGTCCCTGTCGACATCATACTTTTCGAATAACGAACACGGTATGATTGTCCAGCGCGGTCTCCTAAATCGCCATCCATATTAGCCGTAGCATGAGTAATATCCATAGATAAAGCACCAAAAGTGCCTAGTGATACACCTAAGCCAGCTACTGCTGAAAAATAATTATCCGCAAATAATAGGCCACCATATAATGTACTATTTGTAGGCAGGCCATAAATTAAAGATCCTAAAAAGAAATCAGATCGTTTAGAATCAACGGTATACCCACCATCATAGCGACCAACACTGGTCTCATACTTATAGCCACCAGGTCTAAGCATCACAGGTAATGAGGAATACGCAACTGTGAAGGTTTTCTCAGTTCCATCTTCTTCCTTGACCGTAACATCTAAGTTACCCGCGTTACCTGAAGAATATATATCTTTAATTCTAAAGGCTCCAGGTGACACATATGTTTGATAAACAACATAGCCATTTTGTCTAATAGTAACCTGCGCATTAGACTGAGCAATACCTGCAACTTCAGGAGCAAAGCCTCGTTGGCTATTAGGAAGCATTGCCTCATCACTTGATATTTTAATTCCTTTGAATGGAATAGAATCAAAAACATCACTACCTGTAGATATTTCACCAACCATCATTGTAGATTTAATGGAGTGAAGGGCTCTCATTATATATGTATTAGTAAAGTCAGTAGATGATTCAGTATCGCCATTACTCTTAGAATAAGAGTAACTCATATTGGATCTCAGTCTCCAAGGACCTAAATTTAAGCCACTATTCAATGTTCCAAATAAACTATCACTTTTATTTGTTCCAGACGATGAATCTGTTTTATTTTTATTACCACTAATGAAGTAATTCAAAAATAATGCAGAAACACCAGTATCTAACATTGATGGATCAATATATCCTTGAACTTTATTGTCCATGTATATTTGAGGGACAGTGACTATTAATTTTAACTTACTAACATCAACTCTTACTGTTGCGTCTTTAATGTAGTCATTAAGTGATAATATTTTAACATCTGGAGATAAATTATTAAGCCCAGGCAGTGCTTTTACATTAACCCCCCAATTTTCCAAGATTGTCTTATCAAATTCAGGTACAACAAGACCTTTTGAGTTTGCAACAAAATTAACATCTTGTTCGGATAGTATGTTTCTATTTATTTCGATCTGTAAGCGATAAACACCTGCCGGAATAGTATTGGATGAATTAAATTGAGATAAATCTAACTGGCTAGCATCAATTCCTAGCTGACTTTCAAGCATGCTCGGATCAAAATAATCGTCACCATATGAATACAGAGATAAGCTTATCAATGAAGATAGCAAACCAAGTTTTAATATTTTGTTTTCCATTCCTCTAGCCTTAGATTATCTTTACATTCAAAATATGCAAGCGCTGAAAAATCATTATATGTTATTTAATAAATATAAAAGAAATTTCAATTAATTCTAAACACTTCAGTTCCAGCACCATTATCATCAAGAAAACGCCAACTTGCTACATTTATACTTTCATTAGTATTTTCTAATTTATAATAACTAAATGGTGAAACTAAAATGGAATCATTATAGTTCTTACCATTCATATTAAAATCAACAATTGTCATATAATAAGGGGTTGGATTATGAAATTGCCACCTTCCATCCTTATTTTTTAACTTTACCTGTTCAAAATTATTCTTATTTGGCTCAGGTATACCATTAGGCCGATAATATAATTTAATAATTATAGCTGTTACAAAAACTATTTCAGGCGTATCCCCTTCCTCTAATTTTTTGCTAGTCGGTGGAATACCCCTTACTTTCAAATAGAATCCTGATTCTCTATCTTTAGGTAGCTTAGAAACATTATCAGGATATATCCTAACTGCATGTTCTGTTTTACTTTTAATTTTGAATAAAGGAGGGCTAATTATAAAACTATCAGCATTCTTCTCATCCTTTATATCTAATAATAACATTTGAATTAATAAAGGGCTTTCACCCTCATTACGGATACTAACAACCTTATTCTTATCTGAATCTGTGAAAATAACTCTACTTTGGCCTAAAGATAATCCTCCAGCATGAAGGGTAAAGTGCCAAGCTAGTATTATTGTTAATATCAACCGTATCATCACATTTACCTATTTAATCTGCATAATATGACAATGTTAGTGTTGCTTTAAATGCCCCAATATTTTGATCTATCGAGCAATCAGCAACTTGGTTCTTACACATGACATAAGCATAAAATGTTTTAGTTACATTTTGAGTTTTAATATTCGACCATAAAACATTATTAGTTTCTGTAATAAAATCTGCAGATGATTGATTTGCATTATCATTTGCAGAGATTCTTACAGCAAACGTTTTTCCTGGATTATCTAAAAAACCATCATTTATTGTGTAGTTGCCAGTTAATTTAATATAGTTATTATCAAAGCTATTAGTTTTACAGTTACTGATTACAACATCAAAAGCTTTCTTAATCTTTCCACTAGATGCATCCACCCCAAACTTAGATAAAGGCACATTTCCAAAATCAACAATATTCTTTTTACCACTATCACTAGTGACAGCAATATCACAGGTATTTTTAGGCACAGTTAAATCAAACGTAAAATCGTGTGTACCTGGTACTAAAGCTGTTGAAGAATAAGAAAAAAACATCACGTAAAAGGCCAATGTAACTCTACAACATATTTTATTTAGAGACTTCACAGTTAATACCACCTATTAATTCTTATGGTTGAAGTAATACTATATCAACAGAGGCAACTAGTTCTCCAGGTATTGGCTGAGTAGTTCCAAGCTGGACAACATTTACTTCAAAATGATTCTCTAATTGGCTATTAGCTGTAACATCAAAACTAATTTCACCGCCAGCATTGAGGTTTACGACTTTACAATTGAGCTTATTCTCATCACAGTTTTTTAAAACAAACGCAGCTCCAGTAATATTATTAGTTGGATATATTTTATTACTATTATCAACTAAAGTTCCTATCCCAGGCGTTATTTTCATTTTAAATGGTGCTGGACCATCAGATAGATTAAAATCAGTGCAACTATATTTTAAAGAAAAGGGTTTCACATAGGTTTCATCGTCAACATTCGGTTTAATTTGAGGTGTTAATAATGGTTTATCAAATTTAACCGTCATCGATTCATATGATACTTCACACGTTCCTTTAGATACATTGCCGATAACTTCAATATCTAAAGCTGAAGCTCTTCCAATAAAGAAACACATGCCTATTACAATATAAATAGCACTTAAAATAGATGCCTTTATTTTGTTACTAATTGATTTTTCCACTAAAAGACTCCTCGCCACCTAAGTCATTAATAACTGTCCATTTAACTATACCATTACGGCCATTTGCCGGAGTTATATAACTGAAAGAGTCAAAAGGAGAAATCATTGTATTACGCTTTTTCATATTTAAATCAATTTTAACACCATTAACACTGAGCTTATTTAAAGAAATATAGTATGGTGAATTATTATTAATAATAATACCTGTACTACTAGAGCTTACCTCTAAGCTTTTATATGCGTCATATGGTGAGATAGATAATTTTGAAGGTCGGTAAAAAACCTTAATAATATTATTATAACCAATATTCATTGCAGATCCTTCTAAAGGACCATCAGTAGCAGGTATCATAGTAGCAGAGAAATAAAAAACACTCTCTCTATCTGTTGGTAATGAATTCGGTTGAGCAAAAATCCTAATATCTTGCGTTGCCCCTGAGTTGATTTTAATTAATGGAGGTGTAACTGAAAAAGGCGTTTTTGATGCTGAACCATCATTATTCATGCTTACCGAAAATTTTGCTAAATAATTAATATTTGTATTATTTCGAGCACCAACCGATACACTACTTTCACCCTGGACATATATTATTCGGGTCGCATTTAAACCAACACCACCTGCAGCGTAAACGTTAGTAGTAGTAATTAATGAAAACAGTAGAATTAAAGCTCTATAACAATCATTAACTACTTTTTTTCTTAAAAACGATTCTTTTGCTTTCATTACTTAGTCCAATCATTAAAAACAATATTAAGAGGCTTTTTAATTAAAAAGCCTCTTTACTCGTATTAACTAATATTATTAGTTATAAGATACAGTAAATGTTACTGGTACGGATAATTTATCAGTAGGTACACCAGTTTTGGTAAGAATCAGATTAGCTTTCATAGGAATGACAGCACCACCATCTTTAGCAACTTTAGGGTCGATAACCACTACTGCATCTGCGTTAGGAGTAATATTAACTGCACCAGAAGCTAATTTAACTGCTAAAGCTTTAGATTCTTGGTTAGCAAACAGTGCTGGGAAACCAGCTGCTGCTTGACCTTGAGCGAATACGTTCATTGAAGTATCAGCTGCGTCAGCAGAACAGTTAGACAGAACTAAATCAAAAGATTTTTCATCACCTAAAACTGCATTTGGTGCTAAAGCATCAGTTACATCTTTAGTGAAAGTTCCCCAGTCAACAACAGAACCTGTAGTAGTTGAAGACACATCACAAGATTGAGCACGTAATTGGGCTTTGAATGTTACTTCCGCACCTTTCTTACCATCTGCAGCTAATGCAGAACCTGCTACCATAGAACCTGCTAATACTGCTAAAACCGCTAATTTTTTGTTGAATAACATATGTAAATACCTCTGTATTTATGTCGTCATGTAAGTAGTTAAAGACACAATTTTTATTAAAAACCAAGTTCACAATAATTGTTTACAAATACCTATGCCATTTTCATGAGCCTGGATAACTAACTGTCAACCTATTTAATTAAGTCAACATTGGGGGATATTAAAATCCGTTCAATACCCTTTTTTAAAACCAAATTATTGAACTGGTTTTAAAAAAAGACTATTTCTGTATCGCCGAAAATGAGAGACCAACATCAATATAGAAATAGCAAAATGGACAAAAATAAAATATATGAAAGTTTAATTCGCTATTATTGCATTGCACCTTGCATTCTGTATGAATAAAACCTAATTACCTTTAAAAGCATTCCACAATTTAATTCATCTAAAAATTCACATTAGCTATTCCCGCTTGAAACAAAACGAAACAAACAAAAACATTATGCTGAATTTTTAAATACCTTGTTTCTTTCTGATACCAATATTAATACCACAATATTAATTGTCAAAATTACACAAAAAGGGATGCTAACTTAGTTTTTTATACTAAGATAATGATATAAATAGATGCAATCACCAAAAAATGAAGAGATACTATAACTAAAGATCGTCATTTAGATTAATTTATATTTATAAAGTCAACTTACTTATAAATATTTCAGGTTATATTTAGTTATGTAAAAACCACACATTTTATTTAATTCTAAAAATTCAATGAAAGTGATATTAAAAACTATAAATACATGCATTGAAAATATTGAAATGAAAAAACAACTTAATATACGATTCATTACACCATTACAACAGATAAGCGTAAGATAAGTCTTAATTGAAATTTACACTAAATGGCAATCTAAAACCTTACGTTTTGTGTGTTTTTTGTTAAACAACATCGAGTTTTTTGTTTAAGAAAAACAAAGAGGATAGGCTTGTTTTGAGTATTCTAATTATCTGTTTTTCCAGATAATCGTTTGCTTATATTTCCCTTTAAATAGAAATAATATAAATATAAAACAATGTATCCCCGCGCATTCCTGATCTCAAAAATATGATAAGCTTATTAGCAGTAATTGTTTGCATTTTCGAATATTGAGGCCGATTAGATGAAAAGAATGAATGAAGACAAAATCCTTGCAATGGCCGAGAATATTTGCCAATCAAGAGGCGTCAGGTTGACACCACAAAGAGAAACAGTATTACGCCTGATAGCACAGCAGCATGGCGCAATCAGTGCTTATGATTTACTTGACTTACTACGTGAAATTGAACCTCAAGCTAAACCACCTACAGTTTATCGTGGCCTTGAGTTTTTAATGGAGCAAGGTTTTATCCATAAAATTGAATCAACGAACAGTTATGTCGTCTGTCACCATTTTGATAACCCGAGCCATATCTCTGTTATGTTAATTTGTGACCAGTGTGGAAGCGTAACGGAAAGTGATTGCACAACAATAGAAGCTGCAATCATTAATTTAGCAGATGAACACCAATTCCGCTTAAGACATACAGTGGTGGAAAACCACGGCTTATGTAAAAATTGTGACGAAATGAATAGCTGCCAAGATCACGAACATTGTCATCATAACCATGAACAACCTATCGCCCAGAAGAAAAAATAAGTAGCTGCGTTGATAAATTGCTTGATGAAATGCAAAAATAGAGAAGATAAAGAAATAAAATAAACAAAACAGGCAGACCTCAGAATGAAACTATGAAATCTGCCTGCAATCGTCCTTCCCGCCTGTAACCTACCATTACGGCTAGCGACTAAAGGAACTTAATACCAATCACTATTACGGATAACCCCAACAGCCAAACCTTCAATAGTGAAATTTTGCTGACGTAAGTCAACAATAATAGGTTCGAATTCTGGGTTTTCTGCTATTAATTCAACACGGTTACCCTGTTGCTTAAAACGTTTAACAGTAACTTCATCTTCGATACGAGCAACAACCACTTGCCCGTTATGGACATTCTGCGTTTTATGCACAGCTAATAAATCACCATCCATAATGCCAATATCTTTCATGGACATCCCATTCACACGCAACAAAAAATCTGCGTGTGGTTTAAATAGCTCAGGGTCAACTTGATAGTGACTTTCAATATGTTCCTGCGCTAATAATGGTTCGCCAGCGGCAACACGTCCAATCAGAGGTAACCCCTGGTCTTCTGTTTCTTCTTCAAGAAGCAGACGAATACCTCGGGATGCGCCTGAAACGATTTCAATAACCCCTTTGCGCGCTAAGGCCTTTAAATGTTCTTCTGCCGCATTAGGCGAACGAAAACCAAGGCTTGCTGCTATCTCAGCACGTGTAGGAGGCATACCCGTCTGCGAAATGTGATCGCGCACCAGATCGTAAACCTGCTGTTGTCGAGCCGTCAGTGCTTTCATTCCGTTCCCCTGTTTGTTTATACAGTCAAACTGTGAGTATATACAGGTAAATGAAGATTTGGAACAGTTAAATCGCTCAATTTAAGCATTTGTTATCGATTTACTTTCTTTTTACCCTATTAAGCACCCGAACGCCTTAGCCAGAGAAATAACGCTGCCATAATACCAGTGCCCAAATAAATAGCGCTAAGCCGATACTCACAAATACCGCAGCGGAACCAATATCTTTAGCTCTTCCTGACAGTTCATGATACTCACTACCAATACGGTCAACTACGGCTTCTATCGCACTATTCAATAATTCGACTATTGCCACGAGGACAACTGAACTCACTAACAAAATTCTATCTATATAGCTGATATCTAAATAAAATGCGATAAAAATTGCGATAATCGCAGCAACAGATTCCTGCCTAAATGCGGCTTCATTAACCCAAGCTGCCTTCAAACCTTTAAGGGAATATCCCGCCGCTTTGATCACTCGCGTGAACCCCTTAACTTGACTCGCCATATTTATTCCTTAAAAAATGCAAACAATAATCGATTTTTACGGTCAAAGTGAATTGTCAGTAACAGATCTAACCATGTATTTCTGGTATGATTGCGCAGCATTGTTAACAAGAGGCTATAATCATTTATGTCACTATGGCGTAAAATATATTACAACACGTTGAATTTACCACTTAAATTATTGGTAAAAAGTAAACTAATTCCTTCGGATCCCGTCACTGAGTTGCAGCTTGATGTCAACAGGCCAACCCTATACGTATTACCTTATCATTCGAAGTCTGACCTCCTCACGCTACGGCATCAATGCTTAGCTATTGGTCTGCCAGACCCTCTGGTCGACAATGATATCAATGGAACGAAGCTTCCGGCGTACGTTTTTATCGATGATGGCCCACGTGTTTTTCGCTATTATTCACCGAATCCACGTAAGGATTCAGTAAAAACTTTCCATGCTTATTTAGATTTGCATAAAAACAATCCAAATCTAGATATTCAAATGCTACCTGCATCCGTGATGTTTGGCCGCTCACCGGGTCGTGAAGGCCATACTCCAGCACCACCATTGAAACTGTTAAATGGGATTCAAAAATTCTTTGCAGTTTTATGGTTAGGGCGTGACAGCTTCGTGCGTTTATCACCCATTGTCTCAATTGGGAAAATGGCACAAGACCACGGCACAGACTCCATTATTGCCAACAAACTCGCCCGTGTCGCGCGTATTCACTATTCGCGCCAACGCCTAGCAGCAGTTGGGCCAAAACTCCCTGCACGTTATGAGCTGTTTAATAAGCTATTAACGTCTAAAGCGATTGAAAAAGCCGTTGAAGACGAAGCGCGTAGTAAAAAAATTCCACTCAAAAAAGCCCAGCAAAATGCCGTTGGGATGATGGAAGAAATTGCAGCCAATTTCTCTTATGAAGCCGTACGTTTAACGGATAGGGTTCTTAGTTGGACTTGGAACCGTCTTTATCAAGGCATCAATGTTCAGCACGCTGAACGGGTCCGCCAGCTTGCACAAGACGGCCATGAAATCGTTTATGTCCCCTCTCACCGCAGCCATATGGACTACTTACTGCTCTCATATGTGCTATACCATCAAGGGCTAGTTCCACCTCATATTGCCGCGGGGATCAACCTCAATTTCTGGCCAGCAGGGCCGATTTTCCGCCGTTTAGGGGCCTTTTTTATTCGCCGTACGTTCAAAGGAAATAAACTGTATTCGACTGTTTTTCGCGAATATTTAAGTGAGTTGTTTGCTCGGGGTTACTCCATCGAATACTTTGTGGAAGGTGGGCGCTCACGTACCGGTCGTTTATTACAGCCTAAGACGGGTACCCTCTCAATGACGTTACAAGCGATGTTGCGCGGTGACTCACGCCCTATCACCATCGTTCCTATCTACATTGGGTATGAGCATGTGATGGAAGTGGGAACTTATGCCAAAGAACTTCGCGGCGCAGAAAAAGAGAAAGAAGGCTTTTTCTCTATGGTTCGCGGCTTACGTAAATTGCGTAACCTAGGCCAAGGGTATGTTAACTTCGGTCAACCCATTTCATTACCTCATTACCTTAACCAGCGCGTGCCTGATTGGCGCGACTCTATCGACCCTATCGAACCACAAAGACCAACGTGGCTAAACCCAACGGTCAGTTCGTTAGCCGATAACATTATGGTCAATATTAATAATGCAGCCGCAGCCAATGCGATTAACCTGTGTGCGACTGCGTTACTGGCTTCTCGTCAACGCTCACTCACTCGTGAGCAACTGATTGAACAAGTCGAATGTTACCTGCAATTATTGCGCAATGTGCCATACACCGCAGATGCGACGACCCCAAATAAAACAGCAGAGCAATTGTTAGAACATGCTTTGCAAATGGATAAATTCGAAGTCGAAAAAGACAGCATGGGGGATATTATTATCCTTCCTCGCGAAAATGCCGTCTTAATGACCTATTACCGTAACAATATCCATCATTTATTGGTATTACCATCACTAATTGCTAGCATTGTATTGCACTATGAACGCATTAGTCGCCAAGACATTCACTATCAAGTAGGCCAAATTTATCCGTTCTTAAAAGCAGAACTGTTTATGCGTTATAACAGTGATGAGCTACACGAGGCGGTAGATACGCTAATTGATGAGCTAAATAACCAAAAGCTGATTTGCTTAAAAGAAGACGACATAGTGGTGTTAAATCCTCGCCGTATTCGTCCATTACAGCTCTTAGCTGCTGGCGTACGTGAAACTCTGCAACGTTATGCAATCACATTATCATTACTCAATGCGAGCCCTGAAATCAGCCGTAATACGCTGGAAAAACAAAGCCGTATCCTTGCACAACGCCTTTCTGTTTTGCATGGTATCAACGCTCCTGAATTCTTTGATAAAGCGGTATTCTCCACATTGGTCGATACCCTGAGAGAAGAAGGCTACATTGATAATAATGAAAATGATATCTTTGTCACCAATGCGCAAAAACTGTATGCCGTTCTGGCTCGATTGATGTCACCTGAGATTCGCTTAACTATTGAAAGTGTTAGTCAAGATGATGAGTTTTCTGAAAAAAAACCAACTGAAAGCACGCAATCTCCGGAACAAGTGAAAAGCTAATCGCCTTTTCTCAAGCCAATAAAACAAAAAAGGTCATGTTAGAAATAACATGACCTTTTTCACTTTGGCTCAATAACTGTAATTTAAAAATAACTGATAAAAATACCAATAAACAATATTAAGCCAACAAAGTTATTGTTCATAAAAGCTTTAAAGCAAGGCGCACGTTCACGGTTAACCATCAATTGCTGCTGATAGATAAATAAACCCGCAACTAACACTAATGAAATATAATAAAGGGTTCCTAAACCCGCCAGTGAACCAATCACCAATAATAAGCCAACCATCAGTAATTGCAGCAAACCAATAATCAGTTTGTCATATTGCCCGAATAGAATAGCGGTTGATTTCACACCAATTTTTAAATCATCATCGCGGTCTACCATTGCATACTGAGTATCGTAGATCACCGACCAAATAATATTAACTAAAAACAGTAACCAACAAACAGCTGGCAAAGTTTCACCAACAGCAGAGAAAGACATTGGAATTGACCAACCAAAAGCCGCACCTAATACCACTTGGGGTAAGTTACTGACTCTCTTAACAAAGGGATAAACCCATGCCAAAGCCAAACCTGCAACCGACAACCAAATGGTCATGGAATTGAGTGTCAAAACTAGCAGAAAAGAGAGGCCAACAAGGCTTGCAAACAATATTTTTGCTTCTTTTTCTGTTACGTCCCCACTCGGGAGTGGGCGGTGTTTAGTCCGCTCTACGTGGCCATCAAAATGGCGGTCAGCAAAATCATTAATGACACAACCAGCAGCACGCATAAAGAATACGCCAGCAGTAAATACAATCAAAAGATGTAAACTTGGCGTACCTTGAGCCGCAATCCATAATGCCCAATACGTCGGCCACAATAGCAACAATGAGCCAATGGGTCTATCAATACGCATTAAACGGCTGTATGCATGCCATTTACTTAGCGTCATACTTCCCTCCACTTTATCGTGCTCCTTTTCGAATTCCATCATACTTCAAATTAGGTATATTTTAATACCACCAAACTCGGCAACTTACTGATTTATATTTGTTGGCATAGTGTCATTGCAGAGACCTGAAAACTCAAAGTACTTAGGATAGTTAGCGATATGCAGGTGATTCAGGTAAAAATATTTCTGTTAACAGCAACGGTTTATTCGATAGTCTTAACCGAGAACTACGTACCCACCGATTTGCGCAAGAACCAATATGGATATAATCTCGAGTTAAACTCTCGCGGCTAAATAAATAACGCCCTAATGGCATTCTCCCAATATCCACCAGTTGTTGGTCATCATCAGTCAGTGTTTCTTCAGGGATTATTGTTCGGCCCAGTAACCAAGGGATACCATCTCCATACATGACAACTTCTCTGACCCAATAACGCGGGCTTTCAGGTAGAGACTGCACTTCATCCGCGCTCAGCTTATCTTGCGATACATAGCGCTCTAAATAAGGTATCACGGTAACTTGCTGGCTATGCTGCTCAAAACGTTTTGTCATGGAGCCAAGCTCTAGTAGCCAATCTAGTATATTGGCAGGCACTATTTTATCGTTTTTATCGTTCTCCGCCAGCCAGTGAATCGGCTGAGAAGTAAAAAGCGTTTCATCCATTACTTAAAATTCCACCATGAATAACATGGTTATGATTTACTGTATTTCTTACGCAATAGGATATCACGTTGTTTTACGACAAGGTTAAAGTTAGCTAACAATTTATATAAAAAGTCACATTTTCAACACAAAATGTAAAAATATAGTGAAAAATTTTTTAATTACTAGCAAGTTATCGATAATAATAAAATTCATTAATATCGTAACAAAATGAATTTGTTTGATTAAAAAACAGCCTGATGGACAGTATGTCAGTTAAACAATGTAAGGTAGGAACTTCCTACCTTACATTTAACTATTTAAATAATACGTTATTAATTTATCGCCAAGCTTTGTAGCTGTTAATCAAACCATTGGTCGAGCTATCATGGCTACTCACGGTATCACTATTTTCTAATTCAGGCAGGATACGGCTTGCGAGTTGTTTACCTAACTCCACGCCCCATTGGTCGAAAGTAAAGATATTTAAAATCGCCCCTTGAGTGAATATTTTGTGCTCATACATCGCAATCAATGCACCTAACGAATATGGCGTGATTGATTTCAATAAGATAGAGTTAGTTGGGCGGTTGCCTTCAAACACCTTATAAGGCGCAACATATTCCATATCCGCGACATTTTTACCTTGCGCAGCAAACTCGGCATCAACCACTTCACGAGTTTTACCAAACGCCAGTGCTTCGGTTTGCGCAAAGAAATTAGATAATAATTTTTCGTGATGATCCCCTAACGGGTTATGGGTTACCGCAGGTGCGATAAAATCACATGGGATCATCTTAGTTCCTTGGTGGATCAACTGATAAAACGCATGTTGGCCATTGGTTCCCGGCTCACCCCAAATAATCGGGCCCGTTTGATAAGTAACAGGTTTTCCATCACGACCAATATATTTACCGTTCGATTCCATATTACCTTGTTGGAAGTAAGCGGCAAAACGATGCATGTATTGATCGTATGGCAGAATCGCTTCAGTTTCCGCCTCAAAAAAATTGTTGTACCAAATGCCAATCAAACCTAACAACACGGGGATGTTCTTTTCTAGCGGAGTTTGGGTGAAATGTTTATCCATCGCATGGGCACCGTTCAATAATTGAACGAAATTATCAAAGCCGACCGATAAAATAATGGATAAACCAATCGCTGACCATAATGAATAACGGCCACCAACCCAATCCCAAAATTCAAACATATTGTTGGTATCAATACCAAACTTCGCGACTTCTTCGCCATTCGTTGAAAGTGCCACAAAATGCTTAGCCACTTGACTTTCATCTTTTGCCGCCGCCAAGAACCAATCACGAGCAGAATGCGCATTCGTCATGGTTTCTTGCGTTGTAAAGGTTTTGGACGCAATTAAAAACAGTGTTGTTTCTGGGTTCAGCTTTTTCAGTGTTTCCGCAATTTGCGTACCATCCACATTCGATACAAAATGCATGTTTAGGTGGTTTTTGTATGGACGCAGTGCTTCTGTCACCATAAATGGACCAAGGTCTGAACCACCAATACCGATGTTCACCACATCCGTAATCGCTTTACCGGTGTAACCCTTCCAATCACCGCTGATAATACGCTGACTAAATTGCTGCATTTTTTCCAATACTGCATTCACTTCTGGCATGACATCTTTGCCATCAACATAAATAGGGGTGTTATCGCGGTTACGCAAAGCAGTATGTAGTACCGCACGGTTTTCAGTACGGTTAATTTTTTCACCTTGGAACATACTGTTAATGGCGCTTTCTAGCTCTGTTTCTTTTGCTAAGGCCAATAAATGTTCCAATGTTTCTTGCGTAATTCTATTTTTGGAGAAATCCACTAAGATTTGACCATCGAACGTTGCCGAAAAATGAGTGAAGCGGTCTTTATCCTGTGCAAACAAATCGCGCATATGGACATTTTTCATTTGCGCAAAATGTTGCTCTAGCGCCCGCCATGCAGCCGTCTGGCTTGGATTAATACTTCTCATGGATAACACTCTCCAAATAATTTTAAATAGAAATAGATTGTACCCCGTCACGAAAACGAGACTTATCGGTTTTCTGCGTTATATTGATATTCCCCAATTCTGCCGCACTTTTCCAGACTTAATTACCCATTTTATTAAAATACACACTTTCTAGACTGATACGTATACAAAAGTATATGATCCGGTTATCTGAGAGCAGTCAACCCCCAAACTGATTGAAATATAACGAGTATATACTCTAAATAATTCGAGTTGCATGTAGGCGACAAGCGAAGATAGACCGATGAGCATACAAAAGTATGTGATTCGGTTATCTGAGCGCAGTCAACACCCAAACTGCTTGAAATATAACGAGTATATACTCTAAATAATTCGAGTTGCATGTAGGCGACAAGCGAAGATAGACCGATGAGCATACAAAAGTATGTGATTCGGTTATCTGAGCGCAGTCAACACCCAAACTGCTTGAAATATAACGAGTATATACTCTAAATAATTCGAGTTGCATGTAGGCGACAAGCGAAGATAGACCGATGAGCATACAAAAGTATGTGATTCGGTTATCTGAGCGCAGTCAACACCCAAACTGCTTGAAATATAACGAGTATATACTCTAAATAATTCGAGTTGCATGTAGGCGACAAGCGAAGATAGACCGATGAGCATACAAAAGTATGTGATTCGGTTATCTGAGAGCAGTCAACACCCAAACTAATTGAAATATAACGAGTATATACTCTAAATAATTCGAGTTGCATGTAGGCGACAAGCGAAGATAGACCGATGAGCATACAAAAGTATGTGATTCGGTTATCTGAGAGCAGTCAACACCCATGCAGATCGAAGTATGACGAGTATGCCGGGTATATTGAGAAAACCGATAATAAATTACCTATCATTAGAATTACTGATTTACTTCGATTCTTGATTGACGCAATCCTATTTACCCGATAAATCTATATAAAGATTAGGTTTAACCAAAGGGATTGACACCATGAATATCGCAGCGTCTTCAACAGACAATCATCAGTATGTTATCGCCAAATTTGGCGGCACTAGCGTCGCTAACTTTGAAGCGATGAACAACAGCGCCAATATTGTTCTCTCCAACCCAAATGTGCGAGTTGTGGTACTTTCCGCCTCTGCTGGCATTACCAATTTATTAATCGAACTGGCCGAAGGTTGCGATGCTGATAAACGTAATGAACTGCTGAAAAAAGTGAAGGATATTCAATACGCAATTATTGATAACTTACAAACTGCTGATGTTATTCGTGAGGAAATCAATCGATTACTCGATAATATTGCTCATTTAGCTGATTCGGCTGCTTTAGCCACTTCTGATGCATTAACGGATGAAATGGTGAGCCACGGCGAATTAATGTCAACCTTACTATTTGTTGAAGTACTACGCCAACGTAATGCTAACTCCCAATGGTTTGACGTACGCAAAGTGATGAGAACGAATGACAGCTTTGGCCGTGCTGAACCAGAACTTGCTCAGCTAAAAGCATTGTCAGAACAACAACTCATGCCACGCCTTACTGAGTCGGTTGTCATTACTCAAGGGTTTATTGGTCGTGATGAAAAAGGCCGCACGACCACTCTTGGGCGCGGTGGAAGTGACTACACCGCCGCTTTGTTAGCTGAAGTCCTTAATTTATCACGTGTAGATATTTGGACTGACGTTCCTGGAATTTACACCACTGACCCTCGCGTCGTACCGAGTGCCCAACGCATTGATGAAATTGCTTTCGATGAAGCGGCAGAAATGGCGACCTTTGGCGCAAAAATTTTGCATCCTGCGACACTCCTTCCTGCAGTACGTGCGGGGATCCCAGTTTTTGTCGGTTCAAGTAAAGCCCCCGAAGCCGGCGGCACCATTGTGTGTGATAAAACCACGAATCCACCACAATTTAGGGCATTAGCACTGCGCCGTAAACAAACGCTACTCACCTTGCACAGTCTAAAAATGCTGCACGCACGCGGTTTCTTAGCGGAAATTTTCACCATTTTACTGCGCCACAATATTTCAGTGGATCTAATTACGACTTCAGAGGTCAGTGTCGCCCTAACCTTAGACACAACAGGTTCAACGGGAACTAACGGCAGTTTACTCACCAATGCGCTAATGACAGAACTATCCGCATTATGCCGTGTTGAAGTGGAAGAAGATTTAGCGCTCGTGGCAATCATTGGTAATGAGCTGTCGCAAGTGAATGGCCTCGGAAGACAAATTTTTGGGGCACTTGAGTCATTCAATATTCGTATGATCAGCTATGGAGCAAGTAGCCACAATATTTGTTTATTGGTACCTGGAAATGATGCTGAAGAGATCGTTCGTACCTTGCACAGTAACTTATTCGAATAGTGTGGGAATTTGATCAAAAAACGAGAAGGCGATCATTTCGATCGCCTTCTATATTATACAATTAATCCTCTCTAGCATTTTTGCTGGGTTGCGCAACACTACCAGTGTATTGCAACATTTTTCCCGTCACGCCTTTATTCTGTTTTAAAAGCGCCAAGTTGCTTTTTGCGGTTTCATTACCGAGTTCTACCGCTCGTTCAAACCACATTACTGAACGAAAAATATTTTTCTCACCGCCCTCGCCTCGTGCATACATCACTGCAAGGTTGTTTTGGGCATCGCTATTTTTCTTAAATGCCGCTTTTTCCAGCAATTGCCGTGCTCTGTGTGTGTTTTTCGCCACACCCGTTCCCGTTAAATAAAAGATAGCTAACTGGTTTTGAGCTTCGATGTTATTTTCTTGCGCAATCAGCAACCAACTCAAAATATCATTCACATCAACATTTTTCAGCTCACCAGACACATACAGTTCCGCTAACTTAATTTGAGCCGCTTTACCATCACTGTTGGCAAGTGATATATACCACTCAATAGCCTTTTTGGGGTCTTTTTTAATCCCTCCTAACCCTTTTTCATAGAATTCAGCTACCTTCATTCCAGCTTCTTGGGATTTATTTTGTGCTGCTCGTTCATACCATAGAAAGGCTTCAGAGAGATCTTTACCAACGCCATTACCTTGCTCATAGGCTTTCGCAATCGCCAGTTGGGCCGCAATATTGTTCTGTTGCGCAGCGCGTTTATACCAGTACATCGCTTGGTAGCTATTCTTTTCTATTGCGCTATGACCTTCTTGATAAAAATCACCCATATTCACTTGCGCTGTCGCAGAGCCCATATTGGCAGCTTGACGATATAAATAAATCGCCATTTCGGCGTCCGGCTCTACACCCTCACCATTTTCATACATC
The DNA here is from genome assembly GCF_033681625.1 of Providencia sp. PROV109. Taxonomy (NCBI): domain Bacteria; kingdom Pseudomonadati; phylum Pseudomonadota; class Gammaproteobacteria; order Enterobacterales; family Morganellaceae; genus Providencia; species Providencia sp. PROV109. Next base: position 344,620 of record NZ_CP096320.1, on the reverse strand, counting down.
ACCGCTAAGTTATTCACTGCGGCTGCAATATTATTTCCCGCACTTCTTTCATACCACTCTCGAGCCTTCTGGTAATCAATATCACCACCTAACCCATCATGATAAAACAACCCCATCGCAAACTGTGCGTTAGCATGTTCTTGCTCCGCGGCCTCTGCATACCATGCTTTCGCTTGCTTTAAATTTTGCTCAACCCCAATGCCATGTTCATATAAGTAACCCATCGCATATTGGCAATAAGCATCGCCTTTTTCAGCACCTCGGCGATACCATTGTTCCGCTTGTCGGTATTTTTCCTGATTTTGCAATAACATCCCAAGATAATAATCTCCATCTGTATTATCTCGGTCAGCCACCTTTTTAAACCAACGATAAGCCTCTTGCTCATTGACGTCTAAAAATTCAGTCCCATCCATATAAGCAAGCCCAACATCCACCATTGCCTCTTCATCTCCGGCATTCGCTAGCTTCAATTTTGCTTTGAATTCATCATAAATAGGCATGCTTTTAGGCTGCGCCTGTAGCGTATTCGGTTTATCTTTCGTAGAAGGTGCTTCAACAATATTGCCAGCTTGCGCAAGGGAAATACCGCTAACATAGAGAACTAACAGAAAAGAACGTAATTTCATCACCATGACCTATTTATTGGCGTTTGTCATTAACATATCACTCCAATAAAAAATTCATAAGGGATGTTGGCTGAAAAAGTAGAATAACAAAGGAATTATTAAGAAAACGGAGGAGACGCCAGCTTCTTGCTGAAACTTTTGTCTCCGAAATAAGCCGCAGTACTTAGTTAACGCGGTAACCGCCGTGTTTACTGGCAAATAAATTAAATTTACCCCATTCAATTAACAGAGCTTCCAATGTGTGGTGGCTAATCTTACACAGTTCAGAGATCTGAGAAACGACAAAGTGGTTTTCACTCACCAGTTCTGGTGAAAACACTTCCGCAATCCATTCACACTCTTTCGTGGTCACCAACCAACCGTCATTGGTCGAAAATTTATGCACGGGTACCATACCGTCTTTCGGGCTTTCTTGAGATAACAGCTTATTTTCATCGATTTGGGCTTGATGAAAAGCCGCGATTTCGTCCTCTGAAGGCACGGGTTCTACTGCTAAATTTTCTTCTAAAAATAGGTAAATTTCTTCTGCTCTTGCAGGTGTTAGCTCGCTTCTTAACCAAATCTGATTAAAACAGTGCTCATCCAGTGAATCATCGGTATCAAGCTTATCCATGATCTGTAAAACACTCATCATAGCGCTCACCGCGTCTTCGCTCATCATGAACGTTTCAGGCGCCGCACTGTTTTGGATCTGATAAGGAAAAACTGCCGAGCGTGGCAGTTCTTCTTCAATAATAAATTCATAGCTCATCATTGGCCCCCTCTAATGTATTACCTATAAGATGGTGCCGAATGCATGAAAAATCAATGTATTGATCTTGTTTTAATCTTCAGGGTCATAAGCTAAGTTTGGCGCTAGCCAACGCTCCAACTCCGTCACCGACATCCCTTTACGCTTTGCATAATCCTCAATTTGGTCTTTTTGTAGCTGGGCTACCGCAAAATATTTACTTTCAGGATGGCTAAAATACCAGCCTGATACCGAGGCCCCTGGCCACATCGCATAGGAACTGGTGAGTTGCATACCAATTTGCGTTTCCACGTCCAGTAACTGCCAAATTTTTGCCTTTTCTGTATGCTCAGGGCAAGCCGGATACCCCGGTGCAGGGCGGATCCCTTGGTAATTTTCGCGAATAAGTTCTTCATTACTCAAGTTTTCATCGTCTGCATAACCCCAATATTGCATGCGGACTTGTTGGTGTAAATATTCAGCAAATGCCTCCGCTAGCCTATCCGCCAGCGCTTTAACCATAATTTTATTATAGTCATCATGCTGTTGTTCATATGCATCAGCAAGCGCGTCTTCTTCTAAGCCCCCTGTCACTGCGAAAGCCCCAATATAATCGGCTTTACCACTGTCCTTTGGCGCGACAAAGTCAGATAAACAATAGTTTGGAAACTCAGTTTTTAAAGTTTGTTGGCGTAAATTCAGCCCCATGACTTGCACATGATTTCGCGACTCATCGGTATAAATTTCAATATCATCGCCAACCCGGTTTGCAGGGAATAAGCCAAAAATACCTTTTGGCGTTAATAAGTTTTCTTTATCAAGCTTATCTAACATATTATTGGCGTCTTTCAATAGCTTACGCGCTTCAGAACCGACCACTTCATCCTCTAAGATCCGCGGGTATTTACCTGCCAGAGACCACGTCATAAAAAATGGCGTCCAATCAATATAGTTTCTCAGCGTTGAAATAGATGCGGTGACTTCTTGAATACCAAGAAATTTTGGCACAGGTGGTTGGTAATGTTGCCAATCAATATTAACCGCATTAGCGCGTGCCACATCCAGTGCCACAGGCGGTGTTTTTGGCCTTCTACGGCCATGTTGCTGACGAACCGTTTCATATTCACGGCGAGTGCGCGCAACAAAATCTGCTTTTTGTGTTGCTGACAATAGCGCTGCGACAACCCCCACAGTTCGAGAGGCATTTTGCACGTAAGTCGGTGGCCCACTATAATTAGGCTCAATTTTCACGGCAGTGTGTGCTTTTGATGTTGTCGCCCCACCAATCAGTAATGGCAAGGTAAACCCTTGTCTTTCCATCTCTTTAGCTACGTGCACCATTTCATCAAGAGATGGCGTGATCAAACCGGATAACCCAATAATATCGACGTTCTCTTCACGTGCTGTTTTTAGAATAGTTTCACACGGAACCATCACGCCTAAATCAATGATTTCATAGTTATTACACTGCAGAACAACCCCAACGATATTTTTGCCTATGTCATGAACATCGCCCTTTACCGTCGCGAGTAAGATTTTTCCTGCACTACTACCTGACTGCTTAAGCTCTTGAATATAAGGTTCTAAATAGGCTACGGCCTGTTTCATCACCCGAGCAGATTTCACCACTTGAGGTAAGAACATTTTTCCTTCCCCAAATAGGTCTCCAACCACATTCATACCATTCATCAAGGGGCCTTCAATCACTTCGATTGGGCTGGAAGCACGTTGGCGTGTTTCTTCAGTATCTTCAATGATAAATTCGGTAATACCTTTCACTAATGCGTATTCAAGACGCTTTTCAACTTCCCAACTACGCCATTCCGCTTGTTGAACTTGCTGCTCTCCTGCCCCTGCTCCACGGTATTTTTCCGCCAGTTCAAGCAAACGTTCTGTACTGTCATCACGGCGATTTAAAATCACATCTTCAACAGCATCTTTTAATTCAGTAGGCAGGTCATCATAGATAGCGAGCTGCCCCGCATTAACGATCCCCATATCCATTCCATTACGAATGGCGTAATACAGGAAAACAGCATGAATTGCTTCACGTACAGGGTCGTTTCCTCTAAATGAGAAGGAGACGTTGGAAACCCCGCCAGAAATCATCGCATGAGGTAACTGAGCCTTAATGTCCTTACAGACTTCAATAAAATCAACGGCATAGTTATTATGCTCTTCGATTCCTGTGGCTACGGCAAAAATATTTGGGTCAAAAATAATGTCTTCAGGAGGGAAGCCCACCTCTTCGGTAAGGATCTGATAAGCACGGCGACAAATTTCAATTTTCCGCTCACGTGTATCTGCTTGGCCAACTTCATCAAATGCCATGACGACCACCGCAGCACCATATTTGCGCAATAATTTAGCATGCTCAATAAATGCCTCAACCCCCTCTTTCATTGAGATTGAATTGACGATCCCCTTACCTTGTATGCACTTAAGCCCCGCCTCGATCACCTCCCATTTTGAGGAGTCAATCATAATTGGCACGCGAGCAATATCTGGCTCACCAGCAATCAGATTCAAGAAACGCACCATCGCCGCGTGGGAGTCCAACATCCCTTCATCCATATTGATGTCGATGATTTGCGCACCATTTTCAACTTGCTGACGTGCCACATCTAAGGCTTCTTGGTAATTTTCTTCTTTAATCAGCCGCTTAAATTTTGCCGACCCCGTCACATTGGTTCTTTCCCCAACGTTAACAAATAACGATTTTTCGCCAATATTTAACGGTTCTAAACCCGATAAACGGCATTCAACAGGTAGTGACGGTAATTGACGTGGTGTGATACCTTTTACGGCTTCTGCCATTTTTTTGATATGTAATGGCGTCGTTCCACAGCACCCACCAACAATATTTAAGAACCCTGCGGTTGCCCATTCATGAATTTGTTCAGCCATATTTTGCGCATCAAGATCATATTCACCAAACGCATTCGGTAGCCCTGCATTAGGGTGCGCACTGACATAACATTCCGCAATCCTTGATAATTCAGCAATATACTGGCGCAGCTCATCCGGGCCTAATGCACAGTTCAAGCCAAATGATATCGGCTGCGCATGGCGCAATGAGTTATAAAATGCTTCTGTTGTTTGCCCTGATAATGTCCGGCCTGAAGCATCCGTGATCGTACCCGAGATCATAATAGGTAGAGAAACTCCCAAAGCTTCCAGTTCGGTTTCTACCGCAAAGATCGCGGCTTTCGCATTCAATGTGTCAAAAATGGTTTCGATCATGATCAGATCCACCCCACCGTTTACTAAAGATCGGGTAGATTCACGGTAGGCTTCAACGAGTTGATCAAAGGTGATATTGCGATAAGCAGGATCATTAACATCAGGAGAAATAGAAGCAGTGCGGTTTGTCGGGCCTAAAACTCCGGCAACATAACGCGGCTGGTCAGGGGTTTTACGTGTCCACTCGTCAGCACATTCACGGGCAAGACGCGCAGCAACTTCGTTAATTTCAGCGGAAAGTGATTCCATTTTATAATCAGCCATCGCAATGGATGTTGAGTTAAAAGTATTGGTTTCAACAATATCCGCGCCCGCTTCAAAGTATTGAGAATGGATATCTCGAATAATATCTGGCTGAGTTAAGACTAATAGATCATTATTTCCCTTTAAATCACTCGGCCAATCCGCAAATCGTTCTCCGCGAAACTGGGCTTCCGACAACTTATGTTGTTGGATCATTGTTCCCATTGCACCATCTAATACCAATATACGTTTTTTTAATTCTTGTTCTAATTGATTAACTTTTGCGGACACTGCACTGCCCTCCTAAAATGGAACACTGAGAAATAAGTCAAATTTTTACCTTTAACATCCTATCACAACTTCTCTCGTGAAAATTCGCTGTTATGATGAGAGTTTTTCAAGGTTGCACAAGAGCACACTTTTCACTGATCCGATGAGTATTTTCAAGTGAAATAGTTCATAATAGAAGCTAAATGACAGTCAGGAGAGACTTAATGGCAACGGCACCAATTACTAAGAAACTTAAAAAAGCAAAAGGGCCGGCGAGTGGCGCAGCTGCAGCAGGACAAGTTCAATCATTAAGTCGTGGATTAACACTATTGGAATATATTTCCGAATCGACAGGGGGAATTGCCCTCACTGACCTTGCGATGCAAGCTGGCTTACCCAACTCAACAACACATCGCCTTTTAATGACTTTAGAACAACATGGTTTTGTTCGCCAAACTGGTGATTTAGGCCTATGGGTTATTGCTTCTCATGCTTTTATCATTGGTAGCAGCTTTTTAGAGAGTCGTAATTTGTTAGCCCTCGTCCACCCAATACTACGCCGCTTAATGGATGAATCGGGGGAAACTGTCAACTTAGCTATCCTAGACCATACAGAGTACGATGCCGTCATTGTTGACCAAGTACAATGCAATGCGCTAATGAGAATGTCAGCACCAATCGGAGGAAAACTGCCATTACACGCCTCGGGGGCAGGCAAAGCATTCATTGCTAACTTACCAGAAGACAAACTGGTTCCACTTTTAAGCCGTAAAGGTTTACATGCTTATACGCCTTATACATTAACTAACCCATCAGCTTTAAAAGAGAATTTACAACAGGCTAAAAAGCAAGGTTTTTCTTATGATGACGAAGAGCATGCATTAGGGTTACGCTGTATTGGGGCTTGTATTTATGATGAACACAAAGAAGCTTTCGCAGCCATTTCTATTTCAGGCCCATTATCACGTATCACCGATGACCGTATTACTGAATTAGGCGCTATGGTTATCAAAGCCGCAAAAGAAATAAGCCATGAATATGGTGCAAACCGCTAGCTAAACAGTGAAAGTGAAATACAAAGCAACCTGTATTTCACTTAACCTTACAAAGCTTTTTACTGCCCTCTAATCACCTTGCTGATTTGTTGAAATAGTAGGCAACTTCAGAGTCTTTTCAAATAACTTAAATTTTTGCATATCACGGTACTTTTCAATGAGTGCCAACGCGATAGCCTCTGTTTCAGCATCCGCTTGTCCTTCAATATCTCGCGGTCGGAAATGCAATTGGAAAGCACGCAATGTTTTTTTCGTCTGTGGATCTAACTTACCTGATAGCGGGATTGTTGAATATCCATAAAAATTAAGCGCTTTTTGAATGCGTAACACGCTTGCGGGTTCATTGGCATTACGCCCCGCCAGAAATTTAGTGACTGTTTTTGGGTCAGGCCAAGCCCCTATACCATGTTGAGCAAGACGTTGCCATGGAAATGCCTTGCCTGGGTCCTGCTTGCGCAGTGGTGCGATATCACTGTGACCAATAATATTTTCTGGGGGAATACTATAGCGCTGCATAATATCTTGGATGAGAGGTATCAATGCCACAATTTGCGCTTCATTGTAAGGAACCCACAGTTGCTTTCCTTTAGCATCCTTTTGTCCCCCTGCATTAACGATTTCAATTCCAATAGAAATATCATTCAAACCATTATGCTGTAGCCAATAACTTTCACCTGCATGCCATGCTTTTAATGATTCGGGAACGAGTTGTAATACAACAGGCTGGCCATTTTTAGTTTCAGGTACACTCGGTATGAGAAAATGGGAGCTCACTTTGCCTTGCGTTAGTGTGGCTATGGAACGCGCATCATCGGAAACGGTGTAGTGAATAATGACATATTGAATGCGCTGACTACTATTTTTTGATGGGTAACGGTTATCGAGATAGTAACCTTTGTTCGAGGCCGAACAGCCTAATAGTAAAAAAGCAAACAATATCCCTATATATTTGAACATCAAACCATAGCCTTACTCTATTATTCATTAAGCTTTATTTAAGCATTGTGTCGTCTGCAATACTATCAATTTTCATGCACCAACAACATCACAATGCTTATTCTTTTTAGAAAAACAGATAATAGAAAATGAAATAAATGTTTAAATACATCATGTTAAAACCTTTTTAGCTCATATTAGAAATAAAAAAGGTTTTCTTATTAACGAAAAACATCCCCTTCTATTAAATGGTAGGGAACATTGGAAAAAGTAGAGAGAGAAGCGCCAGAAAAAATTATAATTATCATCACTAATAAGCTCCTCCTCCTTAAAATAGAGACATATTGAATTGATTATTCTTATTTCTAGAATTTAATTTTTAATTTTAAGTAGTTACCATAGACATATTTTTTTCGAGTACTATGACTATGCAAAATTAATCGTCTAATTCTCTATAACGTATAAGTTATAACCTATTTTTTATACTAGGAATTTTTAAATGAGTAAATTATTCATAAAATGTTATAAAAATAAAATAAAAAAATATCTTACTTAGGTTATCGCTAACTCATTTTTTCATACTCAACCTGCTTAGCAATGATTTTAGTAATCTCATTAATATCAATATCTAAAAAAATTACAATTTCAATTAGTTTATCTAAACTCAACTTATTAATACCTAACTCATATCGTGATACTTGCTGTTGGCTCAAATGAATAATCGAACCCAGCTCATTTCCTGATAACCCTTTACTCACTCTAGCCTTACGTAAATGATTACCTAGTAATGCATAAATATTTTTCTTTTTAGCTATATGCATAACCATCTCCTAAATGTAAATAAGAAAAATAATTTAGCTAGTATTATTCATTATAAAATTAATCATAACTATTTAAAATAGTTATGAGCAATCAAAGATAACAAGATTGATAGACAAACATCATTTTTATATACAAAAAAAATGAGGAAAATAATATATGTAAAGTAATCCATTGCTTTATAAAAGTTTTTTTATTTTTATAATTAAATTACATTTCTATATGTTTTTTTGATCAAATCGATAATTTAATATACTTTTACATTTTAAATGTTACTAGAAATAATTAGTAACCAATCAAAATAATTATCTGTTTTTTATTATTAAATAATTTTCACTCTATATGTTAAATTTTTACATACGCAAAAATTGTGTTTTCCCTTTTTTATATCAAAAAACAGATTAATAATTTATCTTATTATTATAATATTCTCTATAGTCAGGCTAATAATCTGATTTCGGCCTAAAAACAACAATCCCGGCCTTCCCTTTTAAGTAATCGTTCAGTTCGATATCAATAACCTGAAGATTTCTACGTAGTGAAGAGGCATTTCTAAATATTGTTTTATTACCTCTACGTATTACAACACCCACATGACTTACATCTAACCCATTATCCTTTGAATAAACGCCGATGTAATCCCCTACATTTAATCTCAATACTAAATCATCATCCACATATTTAACTGGAATATAGTTTATTAGTCTACTTTTAACAGGCAAGCCTGATATATATCGCTGATTATAATTTTTCAAATTAAGTTGTTTATTTACCCGAATAAAGTGTGGGCTTATTTCGCTAGTAATATCTACCACAATTGCCTCAGGTTCTTGCACCCAATCAGAGAAAAAATGCCGCCGATGTTTAAATGTAATATTTTGGTTGATATAACGAATATTGATTAAATTTGAAACAAACTGCTCGTAATTGTTAGAACGCTTAAAAGCCTCGATGTACTCTATGAATGTCATACAGTCCATCTCTTTCAAATTAATCACCAATTCTTCAGGTGATAGCGGACTCATATTCAAAGTTTGTTTATTGTAAGGTGTAGTTAAAAAATATCGGGTCAATACATCAATTTTTTCTGCTTGTGACGCATTCTGTAACTGCATTGCCGTTTGTTCATTAAAAACTTCAGTTAAAATTTTATATGACCCCGAAGCTAAGATAACCTCAGCCCTAACAAAATTTGCCAATAACAATATAAATGCAGCTATAACTAGCCTTAACATCCTGCCGCTCTTCTCATGAATACAACCTAACCTTCGACAATCATCTAATTGAATTTTGATGATAAAATCATCAACTAAGCCACTATAGCATGCTTATTTGTCTATTTCCTACCCTGTCCACACCATAATATAAATTTGATTCAGATCACAGATAGCTTCGAATGTTCATTTTCTATATTGCAACTCCTCCGCTTTCATTGAACAATGTTACCGGTAACATTGATGCTATAGTTCACAAGTAAATAACGATAGGCACAACCCGAATTGACTTGCAGTTTGATTCATCTTTTTACTGCACTATGGAGCAATTATCATGAGCATGACCACCTCTAAAGAGACAAATCCTTCAGTGATCAATAAAGAACTTGATCGCATCACTCAACGTATCATTTCTCGTTCACTGAAAACTCGAGCTGCTTATCTCAAAAAAATAGAGCAGGCTCGTTGTATGACCGTCCATCGAGCATCACTCGCTTGCGGTAACCTTGCCCATGGCTTTGCAGCATGCCAAAGCGAAGAAAAACAAATTCTTAAAAGCATGACTCGCTCTGATATTGCAATCATCAATTCCTACAATGATATGCTTTCTGCTCATCGTCCCTACGACAAGTACCCTGAACAACTCAAAAAAGCATTATTAGAAGCTGGCTCAATTGGCCAAGTCGCTGCGGGTGTCCCAGCAATGTGTGATGGCGTAACCCAAGGGCAAGATGGGATGGAACTATCGATGCTAAGTCGAGATGTCATTGCCATGTCAACTACCATTGGCCTATCCCATAATATGTTTGATGGTGCGCTCTATTTAGGTATTTGCGACAAAATTGTTCCAGGCTTAATGCTTGGCGCACTTTCATTTGGTCACCTTCCTGCAATATTTGTCCCAGCAGGTCCAATGGCAACAGGCTTACCAAATAAAGAAAAGGTTCGTATTCGCCAGCTGTATGCTGAAGGCAAAGTTGATCGACTCGCTTTATTAGAAGCCGAAGCCGCCTCTTACCATGGGATCGGCACCTGTACTTTTTACGGTACTGCCAACTCGAATCAAATGATGATGGAGGTCATGGGGTTACATCTACCCGGTGCGTCATTTGTACCACCTGACTCTCCACTACGGGATGCATTAACAGAGGCTGCCGCACGACAAATTACGCGTTTAACTGAACAATCGGGCCAGTACTTACCTATCGGTCAACTGGTTAACGAAAAAGTTATTGTCAACGGTATCGTCGCATTGCTCGCGACGGGAGGCTCAACTAACTTAACCATGCATCTTGTTGCTATAGCAAGAGCCGCAGGGATCATTATCAATTGGGATGATTTTTCCGATATTTCAGCTATTGTTCCACTTATTTGCCGTATCTATCCTAATGGCCAAGCGGATATCAACCAATTCCAAGCCGCAGGTGGCGTAGCTTTGCTTATCCACCAGCTATTACAAAAAGGTTTATTATATAACGATGTCCATACCGTAGCAGGATTCGGGCTGGAACGTTATACCATGGAACCTTGGCTAAATAATGGCCAACTTGAATGGCGAGAGGGCCCTAAATCCTCGTTTAATCCTGATGTTATCGCTGAAATAGAACACCCATTCTCACCTCATGGGGGCACAAAATTACTTTCTGGTAACTTAGGGCGTGCCGTGATGAAAACATCAGCAGTTCCTGAAGAAAATCAAGTTATTGAAGCTCCAGCAGTCGTATTTAACAACCAAAATGAGATTGCATCACACTTTGAAGCAGGTGAGCTTAATAAAGATTGTATTATTGTTGTCCGCTTCCAAGGGCCATCCGCGAATGGCATGCCTGAACTTCATAAACTCATGCCTCCTCTGGGTGTACTTATGGATAAAGGCTACAAAGTCGCGTTAGTTACTGATGGTCGCTTATCCGGAGCATCCGGTAAAGTACCATCTGCAATTCATGTCACCCCTGAAGCTTATAATGGTGGGTTGTTAGCAAAAGTAAAAAATGGCGATATCATTAGGGTAAATGCATTGACTGGAGAATTACAATTACTAGTTGATGAAGAAGAACTCAATAAACGCCAACCCTTCGAGGCTGATTTAACTGCTGAGCGTAGTGGTTGTGGAAGGGAGCTTTTCGGTGCATTAAGAAGACATTTATCAGGTGCCGAAGAAGGTGCTTGTAGTATTGATTTTTAATCTATTTTCATTGAATAGGAATAGAAAATGAATAATTGGAAAATGACCGCTGAAAGCGTATTAAAACAAGGCCCTGTCGTCCCTGTTATTGTTATCAAAAAATTAGAACAAGCGGTTCCTCTTGCAAAAGCATTAGTCAAAGGTGGCATTAGAGTGTTAGAAGTCACTTTACGTACGGAGTGTGCTATCGATGCTATTCGCCTCATTGCAAAAGAAGTACCTGAGGCTATTATTGGCGCAGGTACTGTTATTAATGCAAAACAACTCTCTGAAGTTACTGAAGCTGGAGCACAATTCGCAATTAGTCCCGGTTTAACAGATGAATTACTCAATGCAGCAACCAAAGGAGATATTCCTTTAATCCCTGGAATTTCAACTGTTTCTGAACTTATGCTTGGTATGCAATATGGCCTGAAAGAGTTCAAATTTTTCCCAGCGGAAGCCAATGGTGGCGTTAAGGCGCTAAAAGCCATTGCGGGCCCTTTCTCACAAGTCAAATTTTGCCCAACCGGTGGAATATCGCTAGATAATTACCTTAACTATTTAGAATTAGATAGTGTTCTGTGTATTGGTGGCTCTTGGTTAGTGCCTGAAGAGGCTTTGAATTCAGGCAATTATGAAAAAATTACCCAACTTGCCCAAGAAGCTGTACAAGGCGCAAAAAAATAGCGCCCCAAAAAACGACTCAATGCTTGCTAAGTCGTTTTTAATTGCCTTTAATTAATACGTAACTATTCCCATTAGTTGCGTATTATAGTTATGCAACCTCACTGAATTTATGGCAAAAACGTAATTCCTCACGATAGGCATAAACATCTTCTACGTGCCCCGCCAAAATTCTATTTTGTAACTTTTGCCAATAATCTGCGGAAAATAAATCTGCATGATATTGTTGCAAGTAATGACGAATTTTCTCATTTTGGCAAATAAAAGAAGCAAACTCTTCAGGGAAAACATCTTGCTCACCAATGCTATACCATGGCTCACTAGATAATTCTTGCTCAGGGTATAATGGCTCAGGAATTTTACGAAAATTCACCTCTGTCATATAACAGATTTCATCATAGTCATAAAAAACAACGCGGCCATGACGCGTTACTCCAAAATTTTTAAACAACATATCTCCGGGGAAAATATTCGCAGCCGCTAATTGTTTAATCGCCCAGCCATATTCATTTAATGCATTATGTAATTGCGCGTCAGTGGCATTATCCATATAAATATTCAATGGGATCATCTTTCTTTCCATGTACAAATGACGAATCAATATGTTATCGCCTAAATCTTCAATTTGAGATGGAACCTCTTTCAATAATTCCACCATTAACTCATCGCTGATGGAAGACTTACTAATCACAAAATTTTCAAACTCTTGGGTGTCAGCCATACGGCCAACTCTATCGTGCTCTTTAACCAAACGATAGCATTCTAAAACTCGTTCTCGTGTTACTTGCTTTTGTGGCGCAAATTGATCCTTAATAATTTTAAAAACACGATCGAAAGAAGGGGACGTAAAGACTAACATCACCATTCCTTTAACACCTGGTGCAACGGTAAATTGCTCTCGTGAAAAATTAATATAGGCGAGATATTCTCTGTAATACTCTGTTTTTCCATGCTTTTGACAACCAATTGCCATATATAATTCAGCAATTGACTTACTGGGTAAGATCTCCCTCAACCAAAAAACCAGTGCTGCTGGAAAAGGGGCATACACCATAAAATGAGCTATAGTCATTTGTGGTGTATGAGGGGAAAAGAGGGTGGCGTATCCTGTTGATTGTTTCCTCCAAGAAATAATTAACAGTAGAGCGATACGCCATGACAAATATTACCCTGAATGTTCTTTCACAACCAGATGAAACTGGCACTGATGTGCTAACTGCTTTATTGCGTAATGGTGCTCGTCAGCTCATTGCGCAAGCAGTTGAAGTAGAGCTGCAGCAACTGCTGCAAGCTCATGAAGAACTGCGTTTACCCGATGGCCGCAAAGCTGTGGTGCGTAACGGCTATTTGCCTGAGCGCAGCATCCAAACGGGCATTGGCGATGTTGATATCAAGGTGCCAAAAGTGCGTGATCGTAGCGGCTCTGGTATTCGTTTTACCAGCGCACTGCTACCGCCATACCTCAAGCGTGCCCGCAGCGTTGAAGAGTTATTACCGTGGCTGTATCTCAAAGGTATTTCCACTGGAGACTACCAAGAAGCCCTTGCAGCCTTGCTGGGTGAGAATGCCAAAGGTCTGTCAGCTAACACCATTTCCAGGCTCAAGGAACGCTGGATTGATGAGCACCGAGAGTGGCGACAGCGCGATTTGAGTGACAAGCGCTACGCGTACCTTTGGGTTGACGGTATTTACAGCAACGTCCGCCTCGATGACCGTTTGTGCTTGCTGGTGGTGATGGGCGTGACAGAGCATGGCCGCAAGGAACTGATTGCTGTTGAAGAAGGCTATCGCGAGTCCGAAGCCAGCTGGCTTGAGCTGCTGAATGGCCTGGTTGCGCGTGGGCTTACGACCTGCCCAAAGCTGGCAACAGCTGACGGCGCTCTGGGCTTCTGGAAGGCTCTGAGCAAAGTATACCCGCAGACCAAACAGCAACGTTGCTGGGTGCATAAGACGGCCAATGTGCTCAACAAACTGCCCAAGGCAGTGCAACCCAAAGTAAAAGAAGCACTGCATGATATCTGGATGGCAGAGACGCGTGAGAAGGCTCATAAAGCCTTTGATATAGCGCTGGAAAGGTTTACTGCTAAGTACCCACGCGCAATGGAATGCTTAGCTAAAGACCGTGAGAGCATGTTGGCTTTCTACGATTTTCCAGCAGAACATTGGGTGAGTATACGCACCACCAACCCAATTGAATCTGCCTTCGCTACAGTACGTTTAAGAACCAGCAAAACCCGCAACTGCGGTTCAAGAAACACAACCCTAGCAATGGTTTATAAATTGCTGCAATCAGCGCAGAAGCGCTGGAACCGCCTGAAAGGATTTCAACTGCTAACCCTCGTGGTCAATAACGTTAAATTCCAAGACGGCGAACAAGTAATGGAGCAGTCAGACAGGAAAACCGCCTGATGCTCGTACACCAGATTTGACCATAACTCCCATAAAATAGGACCGAGCAAAACCAAATACAATACTGGCTTCATCAAACTCAGTTAAACACGCATCAATATAAATGCGCTGACAATCATCATGGTGAATAGGAAGTAAGAATGGGTGAACCTCATCATTAATATAAATTTTACCAACTAGCCAAGCTGCCTTATTACGGTAAAATAACTCATTTGCAATATGAAAACTGACTTTTTGGGTTTCAATATCAGGAAATTTTGTTTTCAATACATTGATAATACAATGAATATCTAAATCCAAATTACGCCACTTTAGCCTTAGTGGTAACCCACTTAATATTGTGAACAATACCCCCTCTAAATTATTATTAACAAAGTATTCTCGAGCTAGTGGCCTAGGAGAAATAGAAAAACGCCTTGCAGGCTGGGATGTAAAAATAAATAAGTTATCTTGTGTAAGCTCCCGATGCTGAAATAACCGGCAGTAAACTGAATTAAAGAAGCTTTCTGCTATTTCAAACCTTGGATAATCTGGTAATAAGGTTTTATAAACATTTTTTATTTGAGCCAGTTTATCGGGTGTTAAAGATTGAACTAGCCCCATAAACTGTAGCTGAGCGACAACTAAACCAACATGGTGATCATACAGCTGAATTCTTCTTTTCATCGCATGCTGAATTGCATGCCAATCTGCCTGCTCAAACCTTTCTTGTGCACCTGAGGTTATCTCAAGGAAACGACCATATTGAGCATCAAAACCCTGTAAAATGGTCTGAGCTATTATCTGTTCTGTCGTCAATATCATAACCACTCCTATAAGAATACAGACTTATTTTGAATAAAAAACAGGCACTAAACGTGCCTGAAAAATTAACAGATACAGCTAACCAACAGAAACACCGATTGAAAGGGAAATAATCTGACTAGAATTGCTCTTCTTCAGTCGAGCCAGTTAATGCTGTCACTGATGAAGTGCCACCTTGAATAACTGTTGTCACTTTATCAAAATAGCCTGTTCCTACCTCCTGTTGATGCGAAGAGAAGGTATAACCTTTATTAATTGCAGCAAACTCACACTCTTGGACTTTTTCAACATAATGCTTCATGCCTTCACCTTGTGCATAGGAATGAGCTAAGTCAAACATGTTGAACCACATACTGTGAATACCTGCTAACGTAATGAATTGGAAGCGGTACCCCATTGCTGAAAGCTCATCTTGGAATCGTGCGATCGTGCTGTCATCTAAATTCTTTTTCCAATTAAATGAAGGAGAGCAATTGTAAGCTAATAATTTACCAGGGAATTTAGCATGAATAGCTTCAGCAAACTGTCTTGCCGCTTCAAGGTCAGGTTTTGACGTTTCACACCAAACAAGGTCTGCGTAAGGTGCATAAGCTAACCCACGACTAATTGCTTGCTCAATTCCTGCTTTAGTTCGGAAAAAACCTTCAGAAGTGCGTTCCCCAGTAACAAATGCCGCATCATAGGCATCACAGTCAGATGTTAGAAGATCTGCTGCATCAGCATCGGTTCTAGCAACTAAAATAGTTGGCACACCTGAAACATCCGCCGCTAAACGAGCAGCAACCAGTTTTTGAATCGCCTCTTGGGTAGGCACAAGAACTTTCCCCCCCATATGGCCACATTTTTTAACCGCGGCTAATTGGTCTTCAAAATGAACCGCAGCTGCTCCAGCTTCTATCATATTTTTCATGAGTTCGAAGGCATTTAATACGCCACCAAAACCCGCTTCCGCATCCGCGATAATAGGTAAAAAATAATCAATATACTCTTTATTGTCAGGGCCAATACCATTCGCCCACTGAATTTGATCTGCCCGACGGAATGTATTATTAATTTTCTTAACTACCGATGGTACTGAATCGACAGGGTAAAGTGATTGGTCCGGGTACATACTCGATGATGTATTTGCGTCCGCCGCTACCTGCCAACCTGATAAATAAATAGCTTCAATACCGGCTTTCGCTTGTTGTAGCGCTTGCCCACCCGTTAAGGCTCCCAGTGCATTTACATAACCTTTCTTTGAACCGCCATGTAGTTGATCCCAAAAGCGTTCTGCACCTTTGCGTGCTAAAGAGTGTTCGATATGCACAGAACCACGCAATTTCACCACTTCTTCCGCTGTATATGGGCGAGTAATACCTTTCCAACGTGGTTGTTTCCATTCATTTTCTAATTGGGCAATTTGTTCTAAGCGCGATGTTGTCATGATCCACTTCCTTTATAAGAATATGTAGGGTTTATCGAATTTTTTATTCACAATGATTAATCTAATAATTGGTATCCAGGGATAGTTAAGAATTCTATAAGCTCATCCTGTGTAGTAATCCGCCTCATCAGTTCTGCAGCCTCACGGAAACGGCCACTTTGAAAACGCTTATCACCAAGTTCTTTTTGGATAACCTGTAACTCTTCATCTAACATTTCTTCAAATAATGCCTTAGTGACTTTTTCACCGGTGGACAAGGTTTTACCGTGGCGGATCCACTGCCAAATTGAAGTGCGTGAAATTTCTGCTGTCGCAGCATCCTCCATCAAACCATAGATAGGTACACAACCATTCCCTGAAATCCATGCTTCAATATATTGCACAGCAACGCGAATATTAGCCCGCATCCCCGCTTCAGTTCGCTCACCGGCACAAGGTTCTAATAACTGGTCAGCTGTAATTTCTTCATCGAAATCACGAGATACATGTAACTGGTTTTGGCGCTCACCAAGTGCTTGATTAAACACGTTCATAACGGTATCCGCTAAACCTGGGTGCGCAATCCAAGAGCCATCATGGCCATTTCTCGCTTCTAGTTCTTTGTCTGCTTTTACTTTCGCTAGAATAGTTTCATTTTCTTGAGGGTCCTTGCTCGGTATAAAAGCAGACATTCCCCCCATCGCAAATGCTCCACGACGGTGGCACGTTTTAATTAATAAGCGCGAATAGGCACTTAAAAATGATTGTGTCATTGTGACAACTTGGCGATCTGGCAATACTCGGTCAGCATGCTCTTTCAATGTTTTGATATAACTAAATATGTAGTCCCAACGCCCACAATTCAGCCCCACAATGTGGTGACGCATGTGATATAAGATTTCATCCATTTGGAATACAGCAGGTAATGTTTCGATCAGTACAGTTGCTTTGATAGTGCCCCGAGGTATACCCACGGAGTCTTCAGCCAGACTAAAAACATCGCTCCACCATTTTGCTTCCTGACAAGACTCAAGTTTTGGGATATAAAAGTAAGGACCACTCCCTTTTTCTAATAACGCTTGATAGTTATTAAAAAAGTAAATAGCGAAATCAAACAGGCCTCCAGGAATAGGCTTACTTCCTGATAAAACATGTTTTTCATCTAAATGAAGACCACGAACACGAGCAATCAAAACTGCTGGATTTGATTTTAATTGGTAAACCTTTCCATTTTCGTTGGTATAAGAAATATCACCGCGGATCGCATCCCTTAAATTGATTTGGCCATCGATCAATTTTTCCCATGAAGGTGAAAGGGAATCTTCAAAATCTGCCATAAATACTTTTACATTGGCATTTAAGGCATTAATAACCATTTTACGTTCAACCGGACCCGTAATTTCGACACGGCGATCTTGTAAATCTTCAGGGATACTTTGAATTTTCCAATCTGATTTTTTTATGGAATCAAATTCTGAAATAAAGTTAGGTAAAGAACCAGCATCTATCTTTTGCTGTCTGACCTCTCTATCTTTTAATAATTTTTCTCGGCGAGGAAGAAACTCTTCAACTAGTTTAGAAAGAAATGCAATAGAATCAATATGTAACACTTGTCTTTCAAACTGTTCAATATTCTTTGTGAATGTTAATTCCGATATAGATAATTGCTGCTCCATCGACCAAACCCTCATTCATCGTTGACTATGAAATAAGCATAAGATCAAAATAGATATAAATCAAAAACGATTTCCATTTTAATTAAAAAGTCAAATATCTTATTGATAATAATGAATTTTAAATAAATTTATAAATTGATTAACCATTCCTTTGACTAGTCAAAAATGTTAAATAGTCGTTAAATCAACTAATTATAGAAAACTGTATTTTTAAAATTTTTCTTTGAAAACAAAAAAAGCAGCTAATAAATAGCTGCTTTCAGACTAACTGTGGTACCACTTTTACTATATAAGCCTAACTTTAACTGGTATAACCAGTAAAAATACTTATTTTATTATAATTTTTAAATTTATATTTCTTTTTTTAATCTAACGTTGGTTCCATATTCGTAAGATCAAAAGGTGTGATCTGATACACATAATAATTCAACCAATTTGAGAACAACAAGTGCCCATGACTACGCCAACTCACGAGCGGAGGGTTGCTGGGATCATCATTTTTAAAATAATTGCATGGGATCTGAGGAGAAATTCCAGCATCTAGATCACGCCAATATTCTTGTGCAAGAGTGTCCCCATCATATTCGGGATGGCCTGTCACAAATGCTAAGCGTTTATCTTTTGACCCAAATAAATAAGCACCAGCCTCCTGTGAACTTGCTAAAATCTCTAGATCAGTGTGCTGGCGAATAAGGTCTTCCGGAAAATCAGCGTAGCGAGAGTGAGGTGCATAAAATGATCCATCAAACCCTCTAGTGAGTAAAGCATACGGCTCTAACGTATCATGCTGATAAATACCAGATAGTTTTTCTTCTCTAGTCCATTTTGGTAAGTCATACAATACCTTTAAAGCCGCTTGTACAGCCCAACAAACGAAAAGTGTTGATGTCACATGCTGTTTCGCCCAAGCTATCACCCTTTCTATTTGTTGCCAGTATAATACATCATTAAACTCAACCAGACCTAACGGAGCTCCCGTTACAATTAAGCCATCAAAGTTTTGATCCTGTATATCTTCAAAATCACAATAAAAGGTATCTAAGTGCTCCGTTGGGGTATTCTTTGATTCTCGCTGGTCAATTCGTAATAGTTGAATATCAACCTGTAATGGTGTGTTCGACAGCAAACGCAGAAACTGGTTTTCAGTTTCTATCTTTTTCGGCATCAAATTGAGTATTAATACTTTCAAGGGACGGATCTCTTGATGACTTGCTCTTGTTGTTGTCATAACAAAAACATTTTCTTCTCTCAAGAAATTAACTGCCGGTAGTTCATCTGGTAAACGAATAGGCATCATTCATCCCCCTTTTATCTGTTTATACGTTTAGACTTCTAGAATGCTAAATAATCTAACTAATGTTATCCGTCTTGTCGAGCCTTTCAAGGTTAAATGAAATAATTTCAAGCACTGTAACTTATAGTTTATTTCTAATAATTATATACAGCTATTAACCTTCTTATCTTCAATATATTGTATTAGTGATTACTACTTTTATTTGCCATAAGCTATTAGCAATTATTCTGTGAATTATATTTAAGATACTGTTATTTGATTGGGCTCTTAGCCTAGCTACTATACTGACTTCCAAATTATGATGACGATTTAAATTCAATTAAAATATTAAACCGAAGTTGTTACTCACTACTTTGCATTTAGAATATCTATTCGTCACACCAATACAACCGCTTATCCTCCATTGCTTCTCCTAACTCCTGCCACCCCACCTTCACTAACAGCCACCATCCCCTTCAACAAGTGAGTTGTTACTTACTACTTTGACTCAAGTGGTGTCATTCATCATCGTGATGGGCAAACACCTAATCCACAGTACTCATTTGATATTTTTAAAGTTATCTTTTCCGCAAAACAACAAGTGAGTTGTTACTGACTACTTTGACTCAAGCGGTATCATTCATCACCGTGATGGGCAAACATCCAATCCACAGTACTCTCGTGATATTCTTAAAATTCCGCTACCCTAAACAATCTGTGAGCTGTTACTCACTACTTTGTATTCACAATATCCATTCAGCGCACCAATACAACCGCTCCCCTCCATTACTTCTCCTAGCCCCTGTTATCCCACCTTCACCAACAGCCACCGTCTCCTTCAACAAGTGAGTTGTTACTGACTTCTTTGATTCAAGCTATGTCATTCATCACCATGATGGGGAAACACCCAATCCACAATATTTATTTGATTTTATTAAAATTTCGCTACCCTAAACAATCTGTGAGCTGTTACTCACTACTTTGCATTCACAATATCCATTCAGCGCACCAATACAACCGCTCCCCCTCCATTACTTCTCCTAACTCCTGCCATCTCACCATCACTAGCAGCCAACATCCCTTTCAACAAGTGAGTTGTTACTGACTACTTTGGCTCAAGCGGTATCATTCATCACCGTGATGGGGAAACTCCCAATCCACAATATTTATTTGATTTTATTAAAATTTCGCTACCCTAAACAATCTGTGAGTTGTTACTCACTACTTTGCATCACGCACTCTCATTAATGATGGTGATAGATAGATAGAGAGAGCCCTAAAAGTAGCTAAAAGAGATGAAGAGAGGATTAAAATTAGGGATTAAAACATTAAGGAGCTAAGAAACTGAGGAACTGAGGAACTAAAACTTAGGCACCCCACCTAACCTCAACATCCACTGTTTTTCTTTTTTTCTCCAAACGCAAAAAAGCCACCCTATGGGTGGCTTTCTCACTAATTTAATGTCTGGCAGTTCCCTACTCTCACATGGGGAGACCCCACACTACCATCGGCGCTACGGCGTTTCACTGCTGAGTTCGGCATGGGGTCAGGTGGGACCACCGCGCTATTGCCGCCAGACAAATTCTGTTTGTTCCCGTTTAGTTTTTTCTTCACTAAACCAGAACGTCAATCTCAAACAAGCTGTGTGTCCTTCACCTTTCGGCTTCTCACGTTCTCTGAAAAACAACTCTATCTCTCTAAAACACCTTCGGTGTTGTCAGGTTAAGCCTCACGGTTCATTAGTATTGGTTAGCTCAACGTATCGCTACGCTTACACACCCAACCTATCAACGTCTTAGTCTTAAACGTTCCTTTAGGACTCTTAAAGAGTCAGGGAAGACTCATCTCAAGGCAAGTTTCCCGCTTAGATGCTTTCAGCGGTTATCTCTTCCGCACTTAGCTACCGGGCAATGCCATTGGCATGACAACCCGAACACCAGTGGTGCGTCCACTCCGGTCCTCTCGTACTAGGAGCAGCCCCTTTCAATCTTCCAACGCCCACGGCAGATAGGGACCGAACTGTCTCACGACGTTCTAAACCCAGCTCGCGTACCACTTTAAACGGCGAACAGCCGTACCCTTGGGACCTACTTCAGCCCCAGGATGTGATGAGCCGACATCGAGGTGCCAAACACCGCCGTCGATATGAACTCTTGGGCGGTATCAGCCTGTTATCCCCGGAGTACCTTTTATCCGTTGAGCGATGGCCCTTCCATTCAGAACCACCGGATCACTAAGACCTACTTTCGTACCTGCTCGAGCCGTCACTCTCGCAGTCAAGCTGGCTTATGCCTTTGCACTAACCGCATGATGTCCGACCATGCTTAGCCAACCTTCGTGCTCCTCCGTTACTCTTTGGGAGGAGACCGCCCCAGTCAAACTACCCACCAGACACTGTCCGCACCCCAGATAATGGGGCAACGTTAGAACATCAAACATTAAAGGGTGGTATTTCAAGGTTGGCTCCACGCAGACTGGCGTCCACGCTTCAAAGCCTCCCACCTATCCTACACATCAAGGCTCAATGTTCAGTGTCAAGCTATAGTAAAGGTTCACGGGGTCTTTCCGTCTTGCCGCGGGTACACTGCATCTTCACAGCGAGTTCAATTTCACTGAGTCTCGGGTGGAGACAGCCTGGCCATCATTACGCCATTCGTGCAGGTCGGAACTTACCCGACAAGGAATTTCGCTACCTTAGGACCGTTATAGTTACGGCCGCCGTTTACTGGGGCTTCGATCAAGAGCTTCTCCTTACGGATAACCCCATCAATTAACCTTCCAGCACCGGGCAGGCGTCACACCGTATACGTCCACTTTCGTGTTTGCACAGTGCTGTGTTTTTAATAAACAGTTGCAGCCAGCTGGTATCTGCGACTGGCTTCAGCTCCATGAGTAAATCACTTCACCTAATGCCAGCGTGCCTTCTCCCGAAGTTACGGCACCATTTTGCCTAGTTCCTTCACCCGAGTTCTCTCAAGCGCCTGAGTATTCTCTACCTGACCACCTGTGTCGGTTTGGGGTACGATTAATGATAATCTAGAGCTTAGAGGCTTTTCCTGGAAGCGGGGCATGAGCTACTTCATCACCGTAGTGACTCGTCGTCGGACCTCAGCATGTAGTGAACCGGATTTGCCTAATTCACCTGCCTACATCCTTAAACCGGGACAACCGTCGCCCGGATAGCCTAGCCTTCTCCGTCCCCCCATCGCAATTATCACCAGTACGGGAATATTAACCCGTTTCCCATCGACTACGCATTTCTGCCTCGCCTTAGGGGTCGACTCACCCTGCCCCGATTAACGTTGGACAGGAACCCTTGGTCTTCCGGCGTGCGGGTTTTTCACCCGCATTATCGTTACTTATGTCAGCATTCGCACTTCTGATACCTCCAGCATGCCTCACAGCACACCTTCACAGGCTTACAGAACGCTCCCCTACCCAACAATATTTACATATCGCTGCCGCAGCTTCGGTGCATAGTTTAGCCCCGTTACATCTTCCGCGCAGGCCGACTCGACCAGTGAGCTATTACGCTTTCTTTAAATGATGGCTGCTTCTAAGCCAACATCCTGGCTGTCTGAGCCTTCCCACTTCGTTTCCCACTTAACTATGACTTTGGGACCTTAGCTGGCGGTCTGGGTTGTTTCCCTCTTCACGACGAACGTTAGCACCCGCCGTGTGTCTCCCGTGATAACATTCTTCGGTATTCGTAGTTTGCATCGAGTTGGTAAGTCGGGATGACCCCCTAGTCGAAACAGTGCTCTACCCCCGAAGATGAGTTCACGAGGCGCTACCTAAATAGCTTTCGGGGAGAACCAGCTATCTCCCGGTTTGATTGGCCTTTCACCCCCAGCCACAAGTCATCCGCTAATTTTTCAACATTAGTCGGTTCGGTCCTCCAGTTAGTGTTACCCAACCTTCAACCTGCCCATGGCTAGATCACCGGGTTTCGGGTCTATACCCTGCAACTTATTCGCCCAGTTAAGACTCGGTTTCCCTACGGCTCCCCTATACGGTTAACCTTGCTAAAGAATATAAGTCGCTGACCCATTATACAAAAGGTACGCAGTCACCCTGATAAATCAAGGCTCCCACTGCTTGTACGTACACGGTTTCAGGTTCTATTTCACTCCCCTCGCCGGGGTTCTTTTCGCCTTTCCCTCACGGTACTGGTTCACTATCGGTCAATCAGGAGTATTTAGCCTTGGAGGATGGTCCCCCCATATTCAGACAGGATAACACGTGTCCCGCCCTACTCGTCGAGTTCACAACACTAACACCTTCGGATACGGGGCTATCACCCTTTACTGCCGGACTTTCCAGACCGTTCTCCTGATGCTAATGCTGATTAAGACTCTGGGCTGCTCCCCGTTCGCTCGCCGCTACTAGGGGAATCTCGGTTGATTTCTTTTCCTCGGGGTACTGAGATGTTTCAGTTCCCCCGGTTCGCTTCGTTTGACTATGTATTCATCAAACGATAGTGCAACGAATTGCACTGGGTTTCCCCATTCGGAAATCGTCGGTTGTAACGGTTCATATCACCTTACCGACGCTTATCGCAGATTAGCACGTCCTTCATCGCCTCTGATTGCCTAGGCATCCACCGTGTACGCTTAGTCGCTTAACCTCACAACCCGAAGGTGTCTTCTGACAACGAGTGACTGCACGTCATGATTTCTTCGTTGGGCAGTGCGCGCAATGCTCACGTACTTATGTACGCTGCGCTTGCTGTGCGCTGGCCGCCTCGAACTCATTTCGTTCGTCGACTCGATGCTTCAGAGAAGCACATTCAAGTTGAGATTTTTGAGAGACTCTCACATTGTTTAAGCGATAAACAATGTGCGTTGTTTTCAATTTTCAGCTTGTTCCAGATTGTTAAAGAGCATAATTGTTAAACCAACTACAACGTAATTGGCTTAATCATTATTGGGGACATCGTCTTTCACTCGATATCGGCGCAATTGGCGTCCCCTAGGGGATTCGAACCCCTGTTACCGCCGTGAAAGGGCGGTGTCCTAGGCCTCTAGACGAAGGGGACACGAAAATCACAAAAACTTTTGTGATTTCATGTAAGTCCTATTCTCGCGAATAAGTCTCCCACGTATAGCCTATTGCTCTACTTTCTATCAGACAATCTGTGTGAGCACTTCACAAGTACACTTCAATGGTAAGGAGGTGATCCAACCGCAGGTTCCCCTACGGTTACCTTGTTACGACTTCACCCCAGTCATGAATCACAAAGTGGTAAGCGCCCTCCCGAAGGTTAAGCTACCTACTTCTTTTGCAACCCACTCCCATGGTGTGACGGGCGGTGTGTACAAGGCCCGGGAACGTATTCACCGTAGCATTCTGATCTACGATTACTAGCGATTCCGACTTCATGGAGTCGAGTTGCAGACTCCAATCCGGACTACGACGTACTTTATGAGTTCCGCTTGCTCTCGCGAGGTCGCTTCTCTTTGTATACGCCATTGTAGCACGTGTGTAGCCCTACTCGTAAGGGCCATGATGACTTGACGTCATCCCCACCTTCCTCCGGTTTATCACCGGCAGTCTCCTTTGAGTTCCCGACCGAATCGCTGGCAACAAAGGATAAGGGTTGCGCTCGTTGCGGGACTTAACCCAACATTTCACAACACGAGCTGACGACAGCCATGCAGCACCTGTCTCAGAGTTCCCGAAGGCACTAAAGCATCTCTGCTAAATTCTCTGGATGTCAAGAGTAGGTAAGGTTCTTCGCGTTGCATCGAATTAAACCACATGCTCCACCGCTTGTGCGGGCCCCCGTCAATTCATTTGAGTTTTAACCTTGCGGCCGTACTCCCCAGGCGGTCGATTTAACGCGTTAGCTCCGAAAGCCACTCCTCTAGGGAACAACCTTCAAATCGACATCGTTTACAGCGTGGACTACCAGGGTATCTAATCCTGTTTGCTCCCCACGCTTTCGCACCTGAGCGTCAGTCTTTGTCCAGGGGGCCGCCTTCGCCACCGGTATTCCTCCACATCTCTACGCATTTCACCGCTACACATGGAATTCTACCCCCCTCTACAAGACTCTAGCTGACCAGTCTTAGATGCCATTCCCAGGTTAAGCCCGGGGATTTCACATCTAACTTAATCAACCGCCTGCGTGCGCTTTACGCCCAGTAATTCCGATTAACGCTTGCACCCTCCGTATTACCGCGGCTGCTGGCACGGAGTTAGCCGGTGCTTCTTCTGTCGGTAACGTCAATCGTTGATGATATTAGCATCAACGCCTTCCTCCCGACTGAAAGTACTTTACAACCCTAGGGCCTTCTTCATACACGCGGCATGGCTGCATCAGGCTTGCGCCCATTGTGCAATATTCCCCACTGCTGCCTCCCGTAGGAGTCTGGTCCGTGTCTCAGTCCCAGTGTGGCTGATCATCCTCTCAGACCAGCTAGGGATCGTCGCCTAGGTGAGCCATTACCTCACCTACTAGCTAATCCCATATGGGTTCATCCGATAGCGCAAGGACCGAAGTTCCCCTGCTTTGCTCCTTAGAGATTATGCGGTATTAGCTACCGTTTCCAGTAGTTATCCCCCTCTATCGGGCAGATCCCCATACATTACTCACCCGTCCGCCGCTCGTCAGCGAGAAGCAAGCTTCCCCTGTTACCGCTCGACTTGCATGTGTTAGGCCTGCCGCCAGCGTTCAATCTGAGCCATGATCAAACTCTTCAATTAAAAAGCTTGATGCTCAAAGAATGTCTTACTGACCGTAACGTTCTTTTGTTCGGCTAACTTTGTCGGCTTCGCATCGCTTCCCCTCGCCGTACCTAAGTACTGTCTCGGGTTATCTCTGCTTGCCTTCGCGTTATCCTTCCAAAATAAGCGTTACTACCTTATTTCATATATATGAATTAACGTGTTAGTCACTCTTCAAGACTTAAAATCAAATATTTTTTTGATAGTGTCCTGTGAGTGCCCACACAGATTGTCTGATAAATTGTTAAAGAGCATTGCAGCTTTTCTTTATGAAAACCAACCTTTCGGTCGTTGCTGCGAGGAGGCGTATATTACGTTTTCCTCCGTGAGAGTCAAGCAATTTTTTGCTTTTTCTTTTCAGAATCTCTCGCTGCCGTTTCAGTGTTCATCGCACTTTGCGTTGTCTTGTTCCCGGTCAGTGGATGCGCATTATAGGGAGTCAGAAAAATCTGGCAACCCCTTTTTTCATATTTTTTTCTGTTCGCTCAGCTTTCCACCAAATTTGACTTAGATAGCTAGTTTTTCCAGCGTTTTGAACCCTTCAGCTTCGAGAACTGGCTGTAATCCTTTTGCGTTGTCATCCATTAATAAGCAATATGCGAAGTTTTCTTCCTCTGAATTGGCGATTTCTTCTTGATTATTAATGAGCCAAACGGTTCTTCTGGCGATTGCAGAACCTGAATCAATGAATCGAGTTCCATTTGGTAGCACTTTTTCGAGTTCTTCTATTAATAGAGGAAAATGCGTGCAACCCAAAATAACAGTATCGGGCGGCTCTGGCATTCGAATCCATGGCCTGACAGTTTGAGCAACTTCATCTAGTGGTAAAGTTTCCCCATGTAACTTTCTTTCTGCAAGTTGAACTAATTCCGCAGAACCGAGAGAAATCACTTTGCAGTCTGTTGCAAACCGTTCGATCAGCTCTTTGGTGTATTCGCGGTTTACAGTGCCTTTCGTCGCCAATAAACCAACTACGCCATTACGCGTTAACTTGGTTGCGGGTTTAATGGCTGGAACAACCCCAACAACTGGGAACGTAAAATGTGCTCTCAAATTAGGAAGGCTGACCGTACTTGCGGTATTGCACGCAATAATCGCAATGGTTAAAGGATGTTTTGCAGCTATTGCATTTACGATTTGATAGACCCTATCAATAATGAACTCTTCGCTTTTTTCACCATAAGGGAAGGCTTTATTGTCGAATGCATAGATATAGTGAGCATTCGGGATCATTTTTTTGACTTCACGATAAACAGATAACCCGCCCACTCCAGAGTCAAACACTAGAATGGTCGGGCGAACAGATAGGTTGTTATCAGAAGTTGTAGCTTCCTGTAAGGAAATATTCTCTTCCAGCGGTGCGATAACCATACGCGGTCTCATAGTCTTTATCGAACATATTAGCTATTTTACCACGAATTGTGAGATGTGAAGTGATTGGATATGCAGCGGTGAGATCCCAGATGCTAACGCCGCCGACTTTAGTGCGTTGATAAGTTTCATTGGTATCATAACGACTGCCTATATATTGGTAAGTCAACCCCATATCTACAGCAGCAATGTTCCAATCTAGCTGGTATTTGACTTGTTGTTTTGCTCTACGATTAAGCACTTTATTTGTTTTTTCATTTCTTGGGTCTAGATACTGTAACGTGAGTTGATGGCTAAATAGGCCTGTTTGTAATTCTCCATTCCACTCGACTCCTTTAATCTTTGCCTTGCCAATATTGTTATAAGAACTAGTTTGCGTCACTGGATCCGAAGTGAAATCAATCAGATTAGTTATCTCGTTTTCATACCCAGTTAATTGCCAAAACAATAACCCTGTTTCGCCTTCTAAACCAATTTCCCACTGCTTACTTTCTTCTGGTTTTAAATTTGGATTTCCTTTGATGTTCCAAGCAACATTATCCGTATAAAGCTGACCTAAGTTAGGGGCTTTATACGCTGTAGCATAAGAGCCGATTAACTTATATCCATCATAAAATTCCCAGCTTAAACCTGATTGCCATGTCGTGTGCCAGTTAAATTCAGAATGGTGATCTGAACGTACTGCCCCTTCCGCATTGACAGAGTCGATGAGTGCATATTGTCCTGTAAGATAAATACCTGTGTTATTGACGGTTTCTTTTTTACTTGTCATCGTATAACCACCGGGCTCAATGCTTTGACGTTGATAATCAACCCCAGCACTGATATTTCCTTTTTCTAATCTATAGCTATTACCCCATTGAAAGTTGTATTGGTCTGATTCATCAATTACAGAACCGCTACCATACCGCCCATTGTGATAGTTGTAGTTGTAATCTTTCATATGGCTATAGCTCCCAAGCAAACTTGTAGAGTACTTACCATTCGCATATTTCAACCCAGACTCATATGTTCTGCTGTATAGCTTACGAGTGTCTGCTGGCGTACCGTCATAACTCGTACGATTGTCGTAACCATAAGCGCGTGCATAAGCAGAAAGAGCGGAAGAGAATTGATGCTCAACACCTAACCATAATGTTTTATTCAAAAATCATCTTTATCGGGTTGAGGGCCCCCGCCTGTATTTCCTCTGGCTTCAACATCAAACCCTTTTGTATGAGTATAAGCACCCGCTGCCGTTACCGTTGTATTCTCACCAATTTTTTGCTGAGTCGAACCGTTATAGTTTTGATAACTGTGTGAGCCAATGCCTGCATTTAAAGTAGTGCCATCGTTATCACGACGAGTAATAATATTCACCACACCACCAACAGCATCAGAACCATAAACCGCTGAGCGTGCTCCGCGAATATACTCAATGCGCTGTACCAGAGAAATTGGGATTTGGCTCATATCAGATGAACCTGAAATGCCCGCCTGATTCAAACGAACGCCATCAATTAGAACTAAAACATGACGAGATTCTGTTCCTCTAATAAAAAGAGAGCTTTGTTGCCCCATTCCGCCACTTTGAGAAATATCTACTCCCGGCAAGCGCCTTAATACATCAATAATGGTATTTGACTGCCAATGGTCGATATCTTCACGAGTGACCACCGTCACTGGCGCTAATATAGAAGAAATAGGTTGTTCGAAACGATTAGCTGACACAACCACTTGGTCAGTTTTGTCATTTGCACTTGCCAAAGAAGAAGTAGCGCACAGTACTGCCAGCGCAGCGGCCGATAGCGGCAGCGACTTTTTATTATTCATTATGGTTACACTCGGAAAATCAATTTAATTAACATTCCGCGAGGTTGAATATAAGATCCGCGCGAATATTCAACGAAGCGATTGGATGCGTGGCAGGTATCGGACTTTTACCGTTGCGCGTCAGTCTTGGATTCACACCAAATTCCCTAAACCACAGCCTATTATCGTAAGTTGAATAGTAGTGAGTGTCTACGGATGGATAATGAAAACTGGACATCTTCGCCGCATTCCCTACAATTTCGCTCCTGATACGAATTTATTACTGCTTTATGGAGCCAAACATGCCAAACACCTTGCACACTGAAGACTACGAACAACAGCTCGTAGAAAAAACGGATCGCTTAAAGGCGATGATGGCTCCTTTTAACGCACCTGAACCTGAAATTTTTTCATCACCAAAGTCGCATTACCGGATGCGTGCTGAATTTCGTATTTGGCATGAAGGTGATGACCTGTTTCATATTATGTTCAATAAAGAAACGAAAGAGCGTATTCGTATTGACCAGTTTCCTGTTGCCAGCCAATTGATCAATGACATGATGGCGGCGTTATTGCCGTTAATTAAGCAAAATGAATTACTACGCCATAAATTATTTCAAATTGACTATTTATCAACACTAAGTAATAAGCTGATTGTTTCGCTGCTTTACCATAAAAAATTAGGTGAAGAATGGATGGCAGAAGCAAAAGCGTTAAAAGCCGCTTTAGTTGAACAAGGCTTTGATGTGCAATTGATTGGCCGAGCGTCAAAAACAAAAATCATGTTAGATAATGATTATGTCGATGAAGTCTTACCTGTTATGGGTAAAAATATGGTTTATCGCCAAGTTGAAAATAGCTTCACGCAACCTAATGCACAGGTCAATATCAAAATGTTGGAGTGGGCAATTGAGTCAACGCAGAATTCGACGGGTGATTTATTGGAACTGTACTGCGGAAATGGAAATTTCTCTTTAGCATTAGCGCAAAACTTCGAACGCGTATTAGCGACTGAAATTGCAAAGCCCTCAGTGGCCGCTGCTCAATATAATATCGAAGCCAATAATATTGAAAATGTACAAATTATTCGTATGTCCGCAGAGGATTTTACCCAAGCCATGCAAGGTGCCCGTGAATTTAGGCGCTTGGAAGGTATTTCTTTAGCCGATTACCAATGCAATACTATATTCGTTGACCCGCCTCGCAGTGGTTTAGATGCAGAAACAGTGAAACTAGTTCAGGGTTATGAGCATATCCTATATATTTCATGTAACCCAGAAACGCTATGCGATAACTTAGCTGAGCTGACTAAAACCCATAAAATAGAGAAATTAGCCTTATTCGACCAGTTCCCTTATACCCACCATATGGAAAGTGGGGTATTACTGAGCCGCTATTAATTTACTAAAAAACAAAAACGCCGCAGTGATGTGAACTGCGGCGCCTTACTATTAGAAAAGTCGTATAAACTTAATTTTCAACTTCTTGTTCAAGTGCTAGCTCCGCTTTTTCTTTCTTACGTGCTTTCCAGCTTGAGTACATCCACAATGCGATAATGACAATAAAGGTTGCGGGAATAAAATTAGAGCCTATTTCAGGGTTTTGCACACGTAAAATCGCGGCATAGCCAAAAAGCCCAATAAAAAAACTACCGGCAACAAATTTTGGCAGCCCCATAGGCATCGCTTGATGCAAATAGCGCTGATGTAAACAATACACTGCCAATATCAGGGTTAAAATTGGGAAAAATGAAAAATCGACCAGCGAGTTAAACAGCGTTGAAAAGGTTCCATGGGTTGCAAGGCCAATCACAAAGGCTAGCAATAATGTGCTTCTTTCATAACTTTTTTGATCCGTCATTGATTCTCCTTATTATTTAGTCAGGTCTGGGTCAGTTTGATTTTGTTTTTCCTGTTCCCGGCGGTACCAGTAATAGGCGCCTTTCGCTATCATTCTTAACTGTAATACCAGCCGTTCTTCGAGATTTCTGCGTTTTTCTTCATCAATATCTAGCGCCTCTGCACCTGCGCTAAAGACAATCGTTACCATGGCCTCTGCTTGCATTTCAGTAAAATGGCGAGGCATACGGCTTTCAAGTTCAAGATAATCAGCCAATTCCGCAATAAAATGCTGAATTTCCCGAGCGACTGCCGCACGAAACTCAGCAGATGTTCCTGAACGCTCCCGCAATAATAACCTAAAGGCGTTAGGGTTATTACCAATAAACTCCATAAAAGTTGAGACTGATGTACGGATCACACTCCCGCCTTTTGCAATACGCTGCCTTGCTTGGCGCATTAGCTGGCGTAACATCAAGCCGCTTTCGTCGACCATCGTCAGCCCGAGTTCATCAACATCCTTGAAATGACGGTAAAATGAAGTCGGTGCAATCCCAGCTTCACGCGCAACTTCTCGCAAACTAAGGCTAGTAAAACTCCGTTCAGCGCTTAATTGGCTAAATGCGGCTTCGACGAGTGAACGCCGAGTTTTTTCTTTTTGTTTTGCTCTAACGCCAATTGTGTTACTCACGGTGATCCTAGTTTCTTATCATGAAAGGTAAATGTAATAAGCCTTACTCTTCGCCTAGCATACCTGAAAATAGTTAAACTGTTTTGGAGAAAAAGCGACTATCACTACAATTTACTCATTTTCAGAATTTAACTTAGCCTTTTTCAATTAGTTTTTTAACACTGATATACTACCAACCTTTTATTAAACAATACGTCAGCAAATCCTTGGGAGCATGCATAAATATGTGACTAGGGTAAGCGAGTGTAGCCAACGCTGTATCAATTTGAAAAACGACGAGGAAATTAGGTGAAATAACCAACTAATGATAACATCTTGTTGTCATTTTGTTTTAGAGCAGGTCTTACCTCATGCAACTTACCCATTTTGATGCAATAGTCATTGGTTCCGGTCCTGGTGGTGAAGGCGCCGCCATGGGGCTAGTGAAACAAGGAAAAAACGTTGCTGTTATAGAACGTTATAATAATGTCGGCGGAGGCTGTACCCACTGGGGAACCATTCCCTCAAAAGCCCTCCGTCATGCTGTTAGCCGTATTATCGAATTCAACCAAAACCCTCTTTATAGTGATAACTCCCGTAGCTTAAGCTCCTCTTTCTCTGAAATTCTTCGTCATGCTGAAACGGTAATTAGCCAACAAACACGCATGCGCCAAGGTTTTTATGAGCGTAATGGTTGCCAAATGTTTTCGGGTGAAGCCACCTTTATCGATGAGCAACATATCAGTGTCCGTTACGCAGATGGCAGTTGTGACGTTTTAAGTGCGGATAAAATCGTGATTGCCACAGGTTCTCGTCCATACTGTCCGTCCGATGTTGATTTCAATCATTCTCGAATTTATAACAGTGATACGATCCTCAACCTAACTCACGAACCTCGCCATGTCATTATTTATGGTGCCGGAGTGATAGGCTGTGAATACGCCTCTATATTTCGTGGATTAGGGGTTAAAGTTGATTTAATCAATACCCGCGATCATCTATTGGCCTTTCTTGACCAAGAAATATCAGATGCCTTGTCGTATCATTTTTGGAATAGTGGCGTTGTTATTCGCCATAATGAAGAATATGAAAAAATCGAAGGGGTCGAAGACGGTGTTATTGTTCACCTGAAGTCGGGTAAAAAAGTCAAAGCAGACTGCTTACTGTATGCGAACGGAAGAACGGGTAACACAGATAGCTTAGGTCTCGCTAATGTCGGGATTGAGGCTGATGGCCGCGGTTTAGTTAAAGTCAATAAAGCATATCGCACCACTAATGAACATATCTATGCTGTTGGTGATGTCATCGGCTACCCAAGCTTAGCCTCTGCGGCCTACGACCAAGGACGAATTGCGGCCCGAGCCATTGGTGGTAGTTTAGGTGATGCTCATTTAGTAGAAGATATTCCAACAGGGATTTATACTATTCCTGAAATTAGTTCAGTTGGTAAAACAGAGCAAGAATTGACCGCAATGAAAGTGCCTTATGAAGTCGGTCGGGCACAATTTAAACATTTAGCACGTGCACAAATCGCAGGTATGAATGTCGGTAGTTTGAAAATATTATTCCATAGAGAAACATTACAGATACTAGGCATTCACTGTTTTGGTGAAAGAGCGGCTGAAATTATCCATATCGGCCAAGCTATCATGGAACAAAAAGGTGAAGGTAATACTATAGAATATTTCGTGAATACAACCTTCAATTACCCAACAATGGCGGAAGCTTTCCGTGTTGCGGCTTTAAATGGTTTAAATCGACTATTTTAATTATTTTGTGATTTATGGTTGCCAATAACCTGGCAACCATCATCAACTAAAAAATAATATTGGCGGCTTAACCTTAAACTCTATTTTTATAATAGTTATCCATTGAGTTATAGATGGTCTCAGCTAATTGTTCATAGCGCCCACGTAACGGTGAACCCGGGCGATAAACTAATACAATTGTACGTTTCGGCTCAGGCTCAATACAATTTAAATAACATACCCCATCACGACAAACTTCATTTGGTACCGATAAATCAGGTAAAAGTGTAATTCCACTCCCTGCGGCCACCATATTTCTTAACGTTTCTAAGCTCGTTGCCCTGAAGTGTGTGTCTTCCTTCGCGCCCGCTTGGAAGCAGAAGCCCATCGCTTGGTCACGTAAACAGTGGCCATCTTCTAACATTAATAGCTTTTCACCTGACAACTCACTCATTTCAATCGTATCACGATCATGCCATGGGTGACTCTCATAAATAGCCAGTTTCATCGGTTCTTCGAATAACGGAACAACAATAAAAGGTTCCGTTTCTTTAACTTCCGCTAAAATAGCGCAATCTAATTTACCGCTGTCTAACTGAGCTAATAATTGCTGAGTTTGCGCTTCATGCAAATAGATTTCTAATTTCGGATGAGCTTGGTGCAATTGCGGAATAATATGAGGTAATAGATATGGCGCAACCGTTGGGATTAAACCAATATGTAATGGGCCCGACATGCTTTCCCCTTGGAGGGCGGCCATTTCTTGTAATACTTTAATTTCACGCAAAATAGTACGGGCTTGTTCAACCAATAATAAACCTTGTTGAGTGAAAAGAACTTTGCGGCTGGTTCTTTCTAACAACATAACGCCAAGTTCTTCTTCTAATTTACGAATTTGGCCACTAAGAGTAGGTTGGCTAACATGACAAGAATCCGCGGCACGTCTAAAATGTTTATGTTCGGCGAGTGCGACAAGGTACTCTAAATCTCGAATATTCATATTTCTTTTCCTTTCGTGAATTCTCTGTCAAACCAAAGATAGATAATACCAATCACTATATCGATATTGTTTTGTTTTATCTATTGATAAATTGAAAAATAGGGAGAAAACCTCATTTTCTGTACAAAACCCGCAATAAAATGAAATAAAATGTAATATTTAGAAACAAAATGTGTCATTATTTACCCTCCTGTTATTTACAAAGAAAGCACAACACCAGAAAAACATTAAGTTTTACTTATCATACTTAAAACAGTATTAAATATAAGTTTAAACTCTACTTAAGATCGATATTAAAGTAAAAATCCAATTGACCAACCTCAAAAACATTTCAAGCTAGTACATGGGTACGATCTTAAAAAAAAGAAGAAGTAATTTTTTTTAAATTTGCATTAATTTATTATTTTAGTTTTATAATTTCATGAGTGAAAATAACGTCATGTATAAAGTCCTTTAAAATCTTACACATAATTACACACACTTTTATTGTGGATAAACTCAAAATAACACCCTATATTTATTATAAGAAAAAAAGCATAGAACAGCATCAATTCAAATTAATAGTTTTATATAGTCACCTAACTTCTGCAATATCCTCATCAATGATGATAATACGGAGGGCTAAATACTATGAACACTATTATCAGCTTTACCTTCCCCATAAATGATCTAAATAGCAAACAAAGTTATTACAGAAAACCACAAGCATGCCGATATAAGATATGCATGTATATGATGAGCAGTGATACAAGCATAAGTTTGAAAACTGCACATACCAATAAAAATCCTCTAGGGGGTATAACAACATAAATAGGTAATTCAAAATACTGATGAATACCAATATGAATGAGGTAATAAAAATGAAGAGTAAAAGCATCAAATACAAATTCAAGTATCGAAAACATAATTTAGAGCAATACTGAAACGTTTTCATTAATAATAAGGTGGTATTAACCAATATTATTTTGGAAACAAAGAACATCACTCTCCAAAGGTTTAAAAAAGAAATCACAATGCCTTATTTCTGAAACATTTTGTCATATTCATTTTCACTTTCAATTAAACTTTGTAAATTTGTATTTAAAAACAAATTAAAAATCTCAATATAACAGCCATTTTTTATATCTAAAAATGAATATATTCAAGGCGGTTTTAAAAAACGCCACAATAGATTAAACCACCCAAAAGGGGGGTTTTGATGCAAACACAGAACATTAAACACTAACAAACCAAATTTAACGGAATATTGTAAATATAAATCATTAAAAAATGACCCTAGAGATATATTAAAGCAGGTCATTTAGAATTATATTTTAATACATTTTTAGCTTTTAGATTTACACCTTTTTAGAGTTTTTCATTTTATAATTCTTCCCATAGCAAGATATATGAAAACTTAAACAAACCGAATTACAGAAATTTGAAATTAGGAGCAAACATTATGACGGTTAAAAAAATCACTTCAGTATTAACTTTAACTTTCGCTTTAGCTGCAACATCATTCTTTACTACGAATGTACAAGCTGAAGGAAATCAAACAACCATTACTTTTAAAGCCATGATTGTCTCTCCACCATGTACCTATGACATTAATCAAAACAACACAACTTTGAATTGTTTTAATAATGAAAAAAACAAAATGGAATCTAGCCCAATTAACTTTTCCAAAGAGAAAAAATCCCCAGAATGGAAAAAATTAAATGGAAGCACGAGTATTTACCAATTCAATTGGACTAATAAAGAAAAAGGATATGCATTATTATCCGTGCAACACGCTTAATTAGAAAATAACCCGATTTTAAAAACACATTACATAAACAACTGATTTAAAACGAATTAAGTTGTAGGGCTCTATTATGCAAAAATCAATAACAGAAAGAGTATTTAATCGTTCATTAACAGCTTTAATATTAGTTTTAGCATTCAGTACATTCAATACCTATGCGAACCAAAGCCCAGAATCAGGCACTATTAGCTTCAATGGCGCAGTGGTTCACCCAACTTGTACGAATGCTGTCTCTGATACACATATTAAATTGAGTTGCTTGAATAATACTGAGTCTACAATGACAAATATTGGGCTAAATAATATTACTCAAGAAAAAGATTGGAACGTTATTAATGATGGTCGAAATGAATACTCATACAATTGGATCAATGAGGAGAAGCAATTAAGAATGTTAACCATTAAATATATTTAAAAACAAACGCGTTATGGGAATTGGGGTAGTCATGCTACCCCCCATTTTTATCTTCTATAACCGATCACAGCTCTAATCGTTTTTTTGCTTCTACAATAGCATTTGCCACTTGTTTCTGAGATACCCCGCCTTTTGCTAACCGCTTATCTAAACAAGATTGTAGTGATAAAACTTCATAGACATCCAACTGAATAGTGCTACTGAATTTTTGCAAATCACTTAAAGCCATTTCCTCTAAAGCTTTACCTTGCCCAATTGCGGCAACAACGGCCTCACCCACAATATGATGCGCTTCACGGAATGGAACACCTTTAGCAACCAGATAATCAGCGAGTTCGGTTGCATTCGCATAACCTTGCTTTGCGGCATCTTCACAACGACCGCGACGAATTTGAATACCATCAAGAACCAACGCAGCCATGTGCATGCAATCTAACCAAGTATCTAATGCATCAAATAGCCCTTCTTTGTCTTCTTGCATATCTTTGTTGTAAGCAAGAGGGAGCCCTTTTAGGGTCATCATCATACCTGTCAATGCACCTTGGACACGCCCACATTTTCCACGGATCAATTCCAATGCATCAGGGTTTTTCTTTTGCGGCATAAGTGATGAACCCGATGTCACTTTGTCTGATAGCTCAACAAAGCCAGCTTCTCCACTATTAAAGAAAATTAAATCTTCAGCAAAGCGGGATAAATGAACCATACCGATACTTGCGTTCGATAATAATTCAAGAACGTGATCTCTGTCTGATACCGTATCCAAGCTATTACGCGTTGCAGAAGAAAAACCTAACCAAGAGGCAAGCTGCTCACGGTCGATATCATAAGCCGTTCCTGCTAATGCCCCACACCCTAATGGGCTGACATCTAAACGTTTTAAGGTATCTTTTAAACGGCTTTCGTCGCGCGCTAGCATTTCGCTATAGGCTAAACACCAGTGGGCAAATGTCACCGGTTGGGCACGTTGTAAATGGGTATAACCTGGCATTACTGCATCTTGGTTATTTTCTGCGGTGATGACCAACGCTTTTTGTAATTCGGTTACCGCTTCAAGCAACAATGCGACTTGGTCTTTACACCACAGTTTTAAATCTGTTGCCACTTGGTCATTACGGCTACGACCGGTATGTAATTTTTTACCTAAATCACCAACTTTATCAATCAGCTTACCTTCAACCCAGCTATGAATATCTTCTGCGTCACTTTGCAGGATAATTTCAGGGTTATCTTGCACTTCTTTCAGTAAGGAGTTTAGCGCTTGTTCTAAAGTTTGTTGTTCGCTATCAGACAATACACCAACTGTTACTAGTGATTTTGACCATGCGACTGAGCCGATAATATCTTGTTGCGCCAGGCGATAATCGAAACGCAATGAATCATTAAACTGTTTGAACCGTTGATCCGCTTGCTGACTAAAACGTCCACCCCAAAGTGCCATAACTAATCCCTACCTGATTGATAAAATAAGTTTTTAACCCCAACAGCAGTCTTGGCTGTCGGGGGACTACTATTTGATTTACTTCGCTTTGTTTTGTTCTTTCAGCGCACGGATACGTGAAGACAGCGAGTAAAGACGAATAAACCCACCTGCATGACTGTGGTCATAAACTTCATCTTCACCAAATGTGGCAAATTCCTCAGAATACAAGCTCTTATCCGCTTTTTTCTGAATCGCAGTCACTTGCCCTTTATATAATTTCAGAACAACTTCCCCTGTCACATCTTGTGCTAATGATTCAGCAGCCGCTTGCAGCGAGTGACGTAGTGGTGCGAACCAACGGCCATCATAAACTACATATGACATTTCTAAGCCGAGTTGCTCACGCCATTTGTAGCTGTCACGGTCAAGAACCAGTTGTTCAATACCACGTAATGCCGCCATCATAATGGTGCCTCCCGGGGTTTCATAGCAACCACGAGATTTCATACCCACTAAACGGTTTTCAACGATATCAATACGGCCCACTCCATGTTTTGCACCTAAAGTATTTAATGCTTCTAAACAGCCAAGTGGAGACAATGCTTGACCATTTACCGAAACGACTTCACCGTGTTTGACACCAACGGTAACTAATTCAGCTTCATCTGGTGCATCTTGCGGATCGACAGTCCATACCCAACAATCTTGGTTTGCAGCATTCCATGTGCTTTCTAAAACACCACCTTCCGTAGAAATGTGCCATGCGTTTTCATCACGGCTGTAGATTTTTTCAAGGCTAGCTGTTGTTGGAATATTACGCTCTTTCAGATAATCGAGCAGCGCTTCACGGGAACGTAAGTCCCACTCACGCCATGGTGCAACCACTTGTAACTGTGGTGCTAATGCCGTATAGGTGCTTTCGAAACGCACTTGGTCATTACCTTTACCTGTTGCGCCATGGGCAACAGCATCTGCACCCACTTTTAAGGCAATTTCAACTTGCGCTTTAGCAATGATTGGACGAGCCATTGACGTACCTAATAAATAGCTACCTTCATATAGCGCCCCCGTTTTCAATACAGGGTAAATATATTCTTTGATGAACTCTTCACGTAAATCGACGACATAGCACTCGGATGCACCTGATTGTAGAGCTTTTTTCTCTACGCCTACTAAATCTTCACGGTCTTGCCCCACATCCGCAACGAAGGCCACGACTTCGCAATCGTCATAGTTTTCTTTTAGCCATGGAATAATTGCTGATGTATCCAGGCCACCTGAATATGCTAATACAATCTTTTTAATGCCCTTTTTCATAACGTACCTATCCGCTCAATTAATATAGTTATTCCATGGCTCATTTATGATGCCAAGATCCGTGTTCCGATTGCTGTTCCATTAAACAGCTCGGGAAGTTGTTCTGCATGACGCCAACTTGCGATATCAACAGAGCGTTGTAAGGCTGCCGCAGCGTCTAACGCCGCATTGACCTTCACAATCATTCCATCGGTAATAATTCCCTGCTCAATGAGCTTTTGCGCTTTTTGCGTCGTCATTTCGTCAATTTTTTGGCCTTTACCATCCAAAATACCGCTCACATCAGACAGTAAAACCAAATCTGCGTTTAAGGCTTGGGCGATAGCGGTTGCAGCTTGGTCCGCATTTACATTCATCAACTCACCTTCGGGTGTGATACCTATAGAGCTGATAATGGGTAAATAGCCTGCACCCAACAATAATTTCAATAATTTCGCATCGCCAGGTTTGGCATCACCGACATGACCTAATTCTTCGTTTAATTGAGTCACTGTGGCACTTTGCCCATCACCGAGAGAAAGCCCTACGGCTGGAAGTTGATACTTCGTTGCCCA
This sequence comes from Providencia sp. PROV109, assembly GCF_033681625.1. NCBI lineage: Bacteria > Pseudomonadati > Pseudomonadota > Gammaproteobacteria > Enterobacterales > Morganellaceae > Providencia > Providencia sp. PROV109. The sequence continues at coordinate 304,421 of NZ_CP096320.1, read as the reverse complement.
TGCCAGTAATGTTTTATTCGCCGTACCTGCTAATGCCCCTGTAATGATATCGATTTGGTCTGCTGGCGTGACTCGTAACCCTTGCTTTTTAACGACAGGTAATTGCAGTTTTTGCATCAATTCATCAACTAAACAGCCACCGCCATGTACAATCACCAACTCACGTTGATGTGCTTGCCGATAGGTTTGAATCGCTGTAAATAATTTTTCAAGTGCCTCGACGCTATCAAGTAACACTCCGCCCAATTTAATCACTAAGGGTTGCATGGGGTTAATCCTTCTTAAAATAAAGACTGAGTTTCAGCAAAACCAAAACGAATATTCATGCACTGAACGGCTTGTGCTGCCGCACCTTTAAGTAGGTTATCTTCTGTACCCACTAAAATCAGGTGTTCACCTTTCAATACATAGCCAATATCACAAAACGGCGTACCAACTACCGATTTCAATGCAGGAACGCCTTTTTCATATAGCCGCACTAACGGTTTATTTTGATAAGCATCTTTAAACGTTTGTGTGATTTTTTCTGCCGAAACACCCGCTTTTACTTTGCACGTAATCGTTGCAAGGATGCCTCGAGAGAAATTGCCTAAATGTGGTGTAAAAATAACCTCTCTTCCCAAGTGGGTCGCAATTTCTGGCTGATGGCGATGAGTAAAGATGCCATAAGGTTGCAAACTCACTTCACAAAAGCTGTTGGTCATCGAGGCTTTACGGCCTGCTCCAGAGACTCCGCTGGTGGCATTAATCACTGGCCACATAGCTTCATCTAGCAAATTGCCTTCAATCAATGGTTTAAGTGCTAATTGGGAAACCGTTGGGTAACACCCTGGTACTGCGATCAGTTGCGCTTGACGAATTTTATCGGCCTGCCATTCTGCTAAACCGTAAACTGCTTGCATTAGCCATTCAGTATTTGTATGTTCAAAGCCATAGTATTGCGTATAGAACGCAGGATCTTGAACACGATAAGCACCCGATAAGTCGAACACAACGCAGCCCGCTTCAAGAAACTGAGGGGCTATGTCGTGGCTTACTTCATGTGCAGTGGCAAGAAAAACAACATCAATACCTTCCGCTGCTTCTGCGACATCGGTTAATGGCAGAACGGGAAGGTCTATGATGCCTTTATACTGAGGATGTAAATCAGAAAAACGTTTATTTGCATCCGCACTTTGCTTCGATACCATCAATCCTTGAAGATTAACTTCAGGATGGCGTTGCAAATAACCGGCTAATTCTGCTCCAGTATAGCCACTGGCCCCGATAATGAGTGTGTTCAACATATGCTTTCTACCTTGTACTCGTGACCCAAACAGTTTAATGTGTATTTTTATTCAAATAAAGTGCATGAATATTGATACTATTATGGATAAAGGCTGTCAACAGTGAATATTAAATTACCTGCATTTATTGAGATTTATCGTCAATTAATTGCGACTCCGTCGATTAGTGCGACTGATTCTCATTTGGACCAGAGCAATAAAGCCCTGGTGGAACTTCTCGGTGGGTGGCTGGAGACGTTAGGTTTTTCGGTCAACATTCAACCTGTGCCGGAAACGCGAGATAAATATAATTTGCTTGCATCTATTGGTGAAGGAAATGGTGGGCTGATGCTATGCGGCCATACCGATACCGTGCCCTTTGATGATGGACGTTGGAGTAAAAACCCGTTTGAGCTAACAGAGCATGACGGCAAGTTATATGGGCTCGGAACCGCAGATATGAAAGGCTTTTTTGCTTTCATTGTTGATGCGTTACGCGATATGGATTTAACTCAGCTCAAACGCCCACTGCATATATTGGCCACTGCGGATGAAGAAACATCGATGGCTGGCGCACGTTATTTTGCAGCCAGTACAGCGCTAAGACCGGATTTTGCGATTATTGGAGAACCAACTTCGTTACAACCGATTCGTGCGCACAAAGGACATTTATCAAATGCTATCCGCATTACTGGACAATCGGGGCATTCTAGTGACCCAGAACGTGGGGTCAATGCCATTGAATTAATGCATGAGTCTATTTCCCATTTGATGGACTTACGAAATACGTTAAAAGAACGATTTAACAACCCTGCATTTGTCATTCCCTACCCGACGATGAACTTTGGTCATATTCATGGCGGTGATGCAGCCAACCGAATTTGTGGTTGTTGTGAATTACACATGGACATTCGCCCACTCCCCGGCCTGACTTTGCAGGACTTAGATGAACTACTCAATGAAGCTCTTGAGCCTGTTAGTGCCCGTTGGCCAGGTCGCTTGGCGATCGAGCCCATGCATCCGCCGATCCCTGGCTATGAATGCCCAACGGACCACAAGATGGTGGCAGTAATTGAACAGTTGTTGGGGCAAAAAGCGGATACCGTGAATTACTGTACTGAAGCGCCGTTTATCCAAGAGCTCTGCCCGACGTTGGTTCTTGGCCCTGGTTCTATTGAGCAAGCACATCAGCCTGATGAATTTATCGATATGCGCTTTATTGAACCTACTCGCCAATTAATTAGCCAAATGGTTGAGCACTTCTGTTTCACTGAGTAAATCTGACTAGCCATCGATTTAAGCGCGACACTGAACAGGGTCGCGTTTTTTATCATGAATTATTTTCCTGTTGCCTTTGAAAAAACCTCAGCGTCATAATTTAATTTAAGTATTGACTATTGGTACCGATCTGGTAATTTCTATTTGGACGTCTAAACGTATAGACGCACAAATGGATATAATAACGTACAAAAAATAGTTAGTTTGCAAATTGCGAGGTTACAGGGTATGAGTTTTTTTCACGCAAATCAGCGCGAAGCGCTAAATCAAAACTTAGCTGAGTTAGATGGCCAAATTAATGTTTCATTTGAGTTTTTCCCACCTCGCAGTGAAGAGATGGAGCAGACACTATGGAAATCTATTGATAGGCTCAAAAACCTGAAACCTCAATTTGTCTCCGTGACTTATGGTGCGAATTCCGGCGAACGCGACAGAACGCACAGTATCATCAAAGATATTAAGGATAAAACCGGTTTAATTGCAGCCCCTCACCTAACATGTATTGATGCAAGCCCTGAAGAATTGAAAGCCATTGCTCGTGACTATTGGAATAATGGTATTCGTCATATTGTTGCATTGCGTGGTGATTTACCTGACAACAGCCGTAAACCAGATATGTATGCTGTTGATCTAGTCGAGCTGTTAAAAAGTGAAGCGGATTTTGATATTTCTGTTGCGGCCTACCCTGAAGTTCACCCTGAAGCCAAAAGCGCTCAAGCCGATTTAATTAGTTTAAAAAAGAAGATTGATGCGGGAGCTAACCGTGCAATCACTCAGTTTTTCTTTGATGTTGAGAGCTATTTACGTTTTCGTGACCGCTGCGTCGCGACAGGTATTGATGTGGAAATCGTGCCGGGGATTTTACCCGTCTCTAACTTTCGTCAACTCGAGCGCTTTGCCAAACTGACTAACGTACGCATTCCTGCATGGATGAGTAAAATGTACGAAGGGTTAGATGACGACCCTGAGAGCCGTAACCTTGTCGGCGCATCAATCGCCATGGATATGGTCAAAATTCTTAGCCGTGAAGGCGTGAAAGATTTTCATTTTTACACGCTGAACCGCTCTGAGCTCACCTATGCTATCTGCCATACTTTGGGAGTTAGGCCTTAATTTAGTCGGATGAGGCGAATATTTTGCCTCATCCCTTTGCTATTTTCTTCTATTCTTATAAATATCTTCTATTTTCCCAGAAAAAAATATCAAATAGCTAGAACTAGTTATTTCTTGTTTAAAAAAGAACCAGTGTTTTTAAGGTAAATATATTAACGTGATATCTAAACTGATTAGATTTGCGAACTACTTTTCCACAATATAACTCATGCTATTATTTTCTTTATATTCAAATTCATTTTGCCACAATAATTATATTTAACGGTTAACGGTATAAATTAACTTTAAACATTATGAAAATCAGGGTTTAAATAAAAGTTACATAACTTAACATTATTGAAATATTAGTTTTTTATGAACATTTATTTATTTCCACTACATTTTTCGCCCATATAAAATCAAATAAAAATAACTAAAAAGCTAAATACATAGAAATAAAAACCATAAAAATGTAATAATTTAGTTAAATTGAGTGATTTTTAGCATCACTTTATGAACATAATCAGCTATTGAGAAAAATTATCTATAACCAAAATAACCATAAACCATCATTCACTCTACTGTTACTTTCTAATTATGACGGTTTTCATTAAATTATCTTTTTTATTTGAACACTTTTGAATTTTTAAAAAGACGGCGTATATTTAATATTGAGCTCAAGATTAATAGTATTTAATTACCACATGGTCATTGAGGAATTAAAACATGAGTAATAATGCATTAAATTCAAAACACAGTGGAATGGATGATGTCTACGCATCATTAGAATTATCCAAATCATTACCAAAAACCAAGTTTCCATTGAAAGAACAAGCACCACGTAATGTATTTAGTGCAGTACGCGATGAATTAATGCTAGATGGGAATTCACGCCAAAACTTAGCAACATTTTGCCAGACATGGGTGGATGATGAAATTCGTGATTTGATGGATTTGTCTATCGACAAAAACATGATAGATAAAGACGAATATCCACAAACAGCAGAAATTGAAAACCGCTGCGTACATATGTTAGCGGACTTATGGAATTCACCGGATGCAGAAAATACCCTTGGTTGCTCAACCATCGGGTCCTCAGAGGCTGCAATGCTTGGTGGGCTAGCGCTAAAATGGCAATGGCGCAAAAAACAAGCCGCTAAAGGAAAACCGACCGATAAACCTAATTTAATTTGTGGCCCAGTTCAAATCTGTTGGCACAAATTTGCTCGTTATTTCGATGTTGAACTCCGAGAGATCCCTCTTGAAGGTGACCGCCTCATCATGACACCGGAAGAGGTGCTCAAACGTGTCGATGAAAATACTATTGGTGTCGTACCGACCCTTGGGGTGACATTTACCTGCCAATATGAGCCCGTAAAAGCTGTACACGATGCGCTCGATAAACTGCAAAAAGAAACTGGACTGGATATTCCTATCCATGTGGATGGTGCTAGTGGCGGCTTCTTAGCTCCATTTTGTGCACCAGATTTAGAATGGGATTTCCGCTTACCACGTGTAAAATCCATTAATGCATCAGGCCATAAATTTGGTTTGGCGCCATTAGGCGCTGGCTGGGTTATTTGGCGTGAAGCCAAAGACCTTCCAGAAGAATTGATTTTTAATGTGAATTATTTAGGCGGTAATATGCCAACATTCGCACTGAATTTCTCTCGCCCTGGCGGTCAAATCATTGCTCAATATTATAATTTCTTGAGACTGGGTCGCGAAGGCTATGCAAAAATCCACAACGCTTGCTATGCAACTGCACAATACCTCAGCCGTGAAATTGAAAAATTAGGGCCATTTGAAATGATTTTTGATGGTGATAGCCAAACTGGTATCCCTGCATTAGCATGGAAACTGAAAGAAGGCACCGCCACCAGCAAATATTCCCTCTATGACATCGCAGACAAACTGCGTAGCCGTGGCTGGCAAGTTCCTGCTTACTCCATGCCAGCAAACCGTGAAGACCTTGTTATTCAACGTATTCTAGTGCGTCATGGGGTTAGTCTAGATTTAGCCGCATTACTCATTGATGACTTCAAACGCACCTTAGAGTATTTCGATAAGCACCCCGTCAATAAACCGCTAACAGAAGAAGAAGGCGGCGGCTTTAATCACAGTTAATTCTTTTATTCATGATTGTGTTGTTAACGAGCCAAAGAGCCTTAGGTTCTTTGGCTCCTACTGAGATCCGCCCTGAAAAGGCAGATTGTTTATCGATTTGAGGAGAACTCGTATGGCAACAACGACAGCTCCAGCCGCAAAGCAACTGACACTACTTGGCTTTTTTGCCATCACTGCATCAATGGTGATGGCCGTTTATGAATATCCAACATTTGCAACATCTGGCTTTAGCCTCGTATTTTTCCTGCTATTAGGAGGATTATTGTGGTTTATTCCTGTCGCATTGTGTGCCGCAGAAATGGCAACCGTAGAAGGTTGGGAGGAAGGTGGTGTATTTGCATGGGTTTCTAATACATTAGGCGAACGTTGGGGATTTGCCGCTATTTCATTTGGTTATTTACAAATTGCGATTGGCTTTATTCCTATGCTGTATTTCGTATTAGGGGCACTGTCTTATATTTTGAATTGGCCAGAACTGAATACAGACCCAATCACTAAAACGATAGGGGCACTTGTTATTCTCTGGGTATTGGCTTTCACCCAATTTGGCGGAACTAAATATACTGCCACGATTGCGAAAGTCGGTTTTTTCGCAGGCATCTTGCTTCCAGCGCTAATTTTGGTCTTTCTAGCGATCAGCTATTTAGCCAGCGGCTCTCCATTGGCCATTGAAATTAGTACTGAAACCTTTATTCCTGATTTCACCAAAATTGGCACACTCGTGGTATTTGTCGCCTTTATTTTGAGCTATATGGGTGTTGAAGCTTCAGCAACTCACGTTAATGAAATGAAAAACCCCGGTCGAGATTACCCCGCAGCGATGTTTTTACTCATGATAGCGGCAATTTGTTTAAGCTCAATTGGTGGGTTATCGGTAGCAGCGGTGATCCCAAACAGTGAAATTAATTTATCTGCTGGTGTGGTACAAACCTTTGAGGTTCTCGTTACCCACTTTAATTCCACTTTAGAGTGGGCAGTACGGATTATTGCCGCGTTGCTATTACTCGGCGTATTAGCGGAAATTGCCTCTTGGATTGTGGGACCTTCCCGTGGGATGTATGTCGCTGCACAAAAAGGAATTCTGCCGAAAAGCTTTGCCAAAGTGAATAAAAATGGCGTGCCAGTCACGCTAGTGATTTCCCAATTACTGATCACCACGGTGGCGATTATTGTCCTCACTAACACGGGTGGTGGCGGGAATATGTCCTTCCTGATAGCCCTGGCATTAACCGTTGTTATTTATCTGTGTAGCTACTTTATGCTGTTCCTCGGTTATATGCATTTAGTCTGCAAACAATCTGATAAAAAACGGGCATTCAACGTTCCGGGTGGTAAAAGCTTTAAATTGTTAATCGCGTTTGTTGGGTTAGTGATCTCAATTCTGGCATTTGTGGTGTCATTCTTCCCGCCAAGTTCATTGCCGGGCGGGGCAGATGATACGACTTACGTGACGCTGCTCGCGGTCAGTTTTGTGATTATCTTCCTGCTGCCTTTTGTGATTTATGCATTCCACAATAAAGCCGGAAAATCCACCAACGTCTCCATGGTGCATATCAAAACTCACAATGCTCCAACGAACCATTTCTTTATCCATCCTCGGGCGCGTTCGCCTTATCATCTGATCCATAATGATCAGAACAAAAAATAACGTTCGACAATAAACGAAAAGGCTGCCAATTGGCAGCCTTTTACTTATCACTAATTTATAAATAGCGTAATCAATTACTAGCCGGTATTACGCATTCCCGCCGCAACACCTGCAATGGTCACCATCAAAGCTTGCTCGACACGTGGGTCTGGCTGCTCTTGTTGACGGGAACGGTGTAAAAGCTCTGCTTGTAAGACATTTAATGGGTCAGTATAAACATTACGTAACGCGATGGATTCCGCTATCCAAGGTAAATCCGCCATTAGCGCTTCATCTTTTGAAACCGCCAACACGCTTTTAATATCTTCAGATAACTGGTCACGCAGTTTTTGCCCTAATGGCCATAAGCGCTCTTCCACCAAGCGGTGGTCGTAATATTCCGCCAGCCATAAATCTGCTTTTGCATAAACCATTTCTAACATCGCAATGCGCGTATTAAAGAATGGCCACTGCTGCCACATTTCATCAAGAATGGCTTGTTTGCCTTCTTTCTCAATGACATGTTTTAGCGCCGCTCCTGCCCCTAACCATGCGGGTAACATTAAGCGGTTTTGCGTCCATGCAAAAATCCATGGGATCGCACGCAAAGTTTCCACACCACCAGTTGGGCGGCGTTTTGCAGGACGCGACCCAAGCGGTAATTTACCTAGCTCTAGCTCCGGTGTTGCGGCACGGAAATAAGGCACAAAATCCGGTTGTTCACGTACATAATCACGGTACATCGCACAAGACACATCAGATAGCGAATCCATCACGGACTTCCACTCATCTTTTGGCTCTGGTGGCGGTAAAAGGTTCGCTTCTAATATAGCACTGGCGTATAACGCAAGGCTGCTAATGGTAACTTGCGGCAAACCGAATTTAAAACGGATCATCTCGCCTTGCTCGGTTACCCGCAACCCACCTTTTAAACTACCCGGCGGTTGAGAAAGTAATGCAGAATGTGCAGGCGCACCACCGCGGCCAATTGTACCGCCACGCCCATGGAATAATGTCAGTGTGACACCTTCTTTCTCACACAATTTAATCAGTGCATCTTGCGCGCGATACTGCGCCCATGAAGCTGCCATTACCCCTGCATCTTTAGCAGAATCCGAGTAACCAATCATCACCATTTGGCGATCATCGATAAGGTTGCGATACCACTCAATGCTTAACAGCTTGGTCATCACACTTTCTGCGTTATTTAAATCTTCCAGTGTTTCGAATAGCGGCGCGACTGGTAAGCGAACCGACGCCCCATTCTCTTTTAGCAGTAATTTAACCGCCAGCACATCTGATGGGACTTTCGCCATTGAAATAACATAAGCCGCAACAGAATCATTTTTGGCTTTCGCAATCACTCGACAAGTTTCAAACACTTCCTGTGTTTCTGCACTCGGCTGCCAATCTTGCGGGATAAGTGGGCGTAAAGATTGTAGCTCTGCCAACAAAAACTGTTGTTTTTCCTCTTCTGACCACTGCGAGTAATCACCCAACCCTAAATACTGAGTCAGCTCTGCAATGGCTTCAGTGTGACGAGTACTTTCTTGGCGCACATCAATACGTACCAGTTGCAAACCAAAGCTACGAATACGGCGCAGAGTATCCAACAACTGACCATTAGCAATAATTTTCATATTGCAGGCAATTAATGATTGGTAGCACGCGTATAGCGGGTCCCATAATTGAGCATTATCCACCAATAGGTCTGCTGGTGGTAAAACTTGCTCGCCTTTTACACGGCGCTCTAAGTACTCTAGCGTCGAAAATAGTTGGCTACGTAAATTTTTCGCGATTTGGCGATAAGGCTCATCAACGTCATCCCCCCCAGCTAACGCACGCAGCTCTGAGGTCGCTTCCGTCATCGAAAGCTCTGAAACCAATACTTGAATATCTTTGAGGAATAAGTCTGCCGCTTTCCAGCGACTCAGCAATAAAACTTGGCGAGTCACATCCGCAGTTACGTTCGGGTTACCATCACGGTCTCCACCCATCCATGAGGTAAAACGAATAGGATTGGCTTCAACCGGTAATACTGCCCCAATAGAGTCCTCAAGTTGTTCGTTAAATTCACGTAAGAAAGCAGGAACCCCTTCCCACAATGAATTTTCCACAACAGCAAAACCCCATTTAGCTTCATCAATGGGTGTTGGGCGAATTTTACGAATTTCATCGGTATGCCATGATTGAGCCACCAATTGACGCAAGCGGCGCATGATATTATTGCGTTCATAATCCGCAATGTCATCATGGTCGAGTTGTGACAAACAGTTATTTACCTCAACTAATTTATGGATCAACGTACGGCGAGCAATTTCCGTTGGGTGAGCCGTTAAAACCAGCTCAATTGAAAGCTGTTCAACTGCTTTTTGGATATCACCATCAGTGAAGTTTTTGCCTTTTAATCGGCTAAACAGATTTTTCAATGCTACTGGGTTACTTGCCGCTTCGCCGTGAGGCGAAATACTGTGGTATTGCTCAGCGACATTTGTCAGGTTTAAGAATTGGTTAAATGCCCTTGCAACGGGTAGCAATTCATCATTAGAAAGATTTTGTAATGTCATCAGCAGTTTTTGGCGCTGAACTTCATTACCTGCACGAGAAGATTTGGAAAGCTTACGAATGGACTCAACTTTGTCGAGTATGTCCTCACCTAAGGCTTCCTTGATGGTATCGCCGAGTAGCTTACCCAGCATACTGACATTACTGCGCATTGCGGAATATTGCTGATTCATGAGACTCCTGACCTTGTGCTTCTGGCAGAATGCATTCCCGCACGGTTCACGGTTAACAGACTGCTACCTGTTTCCTGTAACAAAATTTCAGTCGGCTGCGTTAGAGTTGTCGTTTTGTGATGCAGGCCGCTAAATTTACCCTTCAGTGTATATTCATATCAGAAAAAAATGACTTTGGGGGATTTTTCTGAAATTTAATTACAGCCTTATTTTTATTAATTTTTCTTATTTAAGTATTGTTTCAGCGCAATATATCGTCGATTCAGCACTTTTAAGACATGAATAATGTTTAAGAATTAAATCATCAGAATAAAAAACAGAAAATGAAGGGATAAATTAAAAATCTTCATGATGCATTGGTGCCCTCAATACCGAAGAGAACACCAATGCACTGAATAAATGATTATAAAAGTTGAGAGAGTCGGTTCAGATCCGATTGAATAGCACCCGCAGTCACATCGCGCCCCGCTCCGGGCCCACGGATCACTAATGGGTTGTCTCGATACCAACGGCTTTCAATAGCAAACACATTGTCACCCGGTAATAATGAGGCCAGTGGATGTTCCGGCTTCACCGCTTCCACCCCCACTTTTGCTTTGCCTTTTACCGCATCAAACCGTGCGACATAACGTAGCACTAACCCAAGTTCTTGCGCCGCTTCTAAGCGCTGCTGCATTTGCTCGTTAATAACCGCACTGTTTTCAAAAAACGCGTCCAAAGAACCTGCCTGTGCTTGTTTTGGCACTAAAGACTCAACTCTCACATCATCCGGCTCGATGTCATAACCCGCTTCACGGGCTAAAATAATTAATTTTCGCATGACATCTTGCCCTGATAAATCAATGCGTGGATCTGGTTCAGTTAACCCTTGCTGCCAAGCTTGCTCTACTAGCTCGCTAAATGGGATAGAACCGTCAAACTGTAAAAATAGCCATGATAGCGTTCCAGAAAAAATACCACTGATAGTCAGAATAGAGTCACCGCTTTCTTTTAAATCACGTACTGTATAGTTAATCGGTAACCCTGCCCCTACCGTCGCGTTATATAACCAGTGACGACCTGTTTTTGCGAACGCATCGCGAATTTGACGATATTGCGCCGTTTGCGCCGCCCCCGCAATTTTATTTGCACTAATCACATGAAAACCATAACTGGCAAAATCTACATAGTCATCTGCCAACGTTTCACTGGCTGTGACGTCTAATACCACTAAATCATCATAAGGGTGGGAGCGCATCCATAAAAATAGGTTATCGTCCTCATGCTCTACGGCTTCATCATCAAAGAAAGCGAGTGCACGACTTGGGTCAATCCCTTGGTAATTCAGTAAGCTACGGCGGCTGTCTACTACGCCAGCTAGGACGAAATCAAAGTCACTACGTGCAGAAATTTTGTGTTGCTCCGCGGCAAAAAGTTCTAACCAACGCGCGCCAATATTCCCTTTACCAAATAACACTAAACCGATGCGTTTTTCTGCGCGGAATAAGCTTTGGTGCATCCCTTTAATTAGATGTTCCGTTTGGTTAGAACGCAAAACAGCAACTAAACTGATATCGTCCTCTGAATGCCAAATAAATTCAACAGGTTGCCCTTTTAATTCCTCATAAAAGCGGTGGCTATGTAACGGTTTTTTACACACCCCCGCACCGACTAATGCCACCAGAGAAAAACCTTCACGTAATGATAATGACCCCGGTAAACCGGCTTCTTCAAGGGTATTTAAGGCACTTTCGACAATCTCGGAGGTATAGCACAATTGCAGTAAAGAACGGTCATGATGAATACCGCGAGCCAAAGGGCGCAATTGAGCACGTTTAAGTAATAAATCCACATCTTTGCAGATTTGTTTAAAATCACGCCCCGCGGCGATACGCAATTCAATCAGACACACATCATCATGACTAGTCACGATTTTCGCACCAGCCCCTGATGCAAGCACCCGTTCAATTTTTGTTGAACCCTGTTCAGGTTGATAGCTACACCTTAATTGCAAATCAATGTTGCTCACAGAAACAGGCTGTAAAGTCCGTGTATGTAAAACGGGAGCCGCTAAACGCGCTAATTCACTCGCTTCATCAAGACGTAACAAAGGCAGTAAACACGCATCTTTCACTTTACGAGGATCCGCACTATATACCCCAGCAACATCACTCCAAATCGTCACTTTAGCAGCATCCGCCAACGCACCAACTTGTGTTGCAGAATAATCACTGCCATTGCGCCCGAGTAATACGGTTTCACCTTGCTGATTCCGTGAAATAAACCCTGTTACCACAATACGACGGTTAGGTAATTGCGTTAGCTGTTGCTGTAACAAATACCGTGACTGTATTTCATCAACTTGTGGCTGTGCCGCACGTTCCGCACGTAGAAATAAACGTGCATCGAGCCATGCACTTGCCATATCGGCTTGGGCAAGCACTTCTGCCATCAAGCGAGCTGACCAAATTTCACCGTGCCCGACCACTTCTGCATAAATCGCATCATTTATGGGTTGATCCAACAATGCACTTAAACGCTCTAAATCGTGAATAAATAACTGGCTTAATTCTACGGCTTTTTGTTCCGGTAAAAGAGATTCAATTAAATCAAGTTGATAGCGGCGTAACGACTGTTGAGCTTGATGAGCCGAAATACGATCACTTTGGCTTAATTTTAACCAATTGATCAACTGATTAGTTGTACTACCCGCGGCAGAAACCACCATTAAATCACCGGGTTGACTATAGTTGGCCATAATTGTTGCAACGCGTTGATAGCACTTCGCATCGGCTAAACTACTGCCCCCAAACTTATGTAACTGGCGGTGGCAAGGAGCCACCTCAACCGCTGTTAGTACACTCATCAAAAAACTCCGCTAACGTTGTGCCGCAACCTGAAATGCGTGATCTAAGTCTGTGATTAAGTCCTGAGGATCTTCAATCCCCACTGAAATTCTTAGCAAGCTATCTGTAATCCCCGCTTGCGCACGAGCTTCTGCTGACATACCTGCATGCGTCATTGTCGCAGTATGGGAAATCAATGTTTCCACCCCACCCAATGACTCCGCCAATGTAAACAGGCTAAGTGAGCGAAGAAAATGGCGAAGTTGTGACTCATCACCTGCAAATTCAAAACTCAGCATCGCACCAAAGCCTTTTTGCTGTTTCACTGCTATTTCGTGCCCGGGGTGATCTTCTAATGCAGGATAATACAATTTTTTCACTAAAGGCTGCGATTTAAGATATTTTACGATCTCTTGTGCGTTTTGCTGTTGCTGTAATACACGTGGAGATAACGTTCTGATACCTCTCAAGAGTAGATAGCTATCAAAAGCGCCCCCAGTAACACCAATATTATTCGCCCACCAAGCAAGCTCTATTACCCACTTTTCTTCTTTCGCAATCACCACTCCTGCAACGATATCAGAATGGCCATTCAGGTATTTAGTGCATGAATGCACCACAAAATCTGCGCCGAGTGAAAGAGGCTGCTGCAAAATTGGGCTTAAAAAAGTATTATCGACAACGACTAATGCCCCTACATCATGGGCTAACTGGGCAATATGCTGTATATCAAAAATTCTTAATAGTGGGTTACTTGGTGTTTCTATTAACACTAATTTGGGTTTTTTCGCTAATGCTGCCTGCAATGCAGATTCATCACTTTGGTCGACAAATTGCACCTGATAAGCCCCACGCTGGCTTTGGCTATTAAATAACCGGTAGCTTCCACCGTAACAGTCATGTGGCGCAACGAGTAAATCACCCGGTTGCAGAAAAACGGTACATAACAGGTGAAGCGCAGACATCCCACTGTTAGTTAGTACCGAACCACTCCCCCCCTCAAGTTGTGCCAATGTTTTTTGCACAATATCACGCCCTGGGTTTCCACGACGTGAATAATCATGAGCTCTCGGTTCATTAAAGTCAGTAAAATTATAGGTACTGGATAAATAAATGGGAGGCACTACGCAACCAAATTGTTGATCTTCATTTAATCCATTATGAATTGCGATAGTTGACGGCTTGTAAGTCATAAACGCTTCTCCTGAACAGTGATAGGCTAAATCATACCCATCGGATGTTTGGACGTCAATATATCTAGACGTCTAAACCTCTTTACGTTTATATCAACTAATGGAATAATCAACCTTAATTATGATGTGTAAATTGATAGTCAATCACACAAATCAGCTTAACTTACTAATTTCACAAAAAATATTGTGATAAACTAAGTTAAGTGTCGTCACATTTGTATGCAGTTCTTCATCCTTGAAAGCTTAGATTAAGTTTCTATTAAAAAGAATGTGCATATTATTTTTAATTATTACTGAAAATATCCAAGGTATCCCATGGCTGAATGGAATGGTGAGTATGTCAGTCCGTATGCTGAACATGGCAAAAAGAGTGAGCAAGTAAAAAAAATTACAGTATCTATCCCTTTGAAGGTACTAAAAATTTTAACTGATGAGCGTACTCGCCGTCAGATCAACAACTTACGTCATGCCACTAACAGTGAATTACTGTGTGAAGCATTTTTGCATGCATTCACAGGCCAACCACTGCCAAATGATGAAGACTTGCGTAAAGAACGTAATGACGAGATCCCTGAAGCCGCAAAAGAAATCATGCGCGAATTAGGTATCGACCCTGAAACGTGGGAATATTAATCCTAATTAGTCGCCATTACGTGCCTCAAAGTTTTAACTACGTCGCAAACCTTGCGACGTAGTGCCTTCCCTTATGTTTTATTCAAGATAGCTATAACTATAATGGCGATACGCTCAAGTCTAAAGTCAAAATACGCAGTAATGACATCATGCTCGGTGTCGTTTATCACTTCTAATTTCTTCATTTAGACATAAAAACGCTTATTTTGGGCATTAAAAAAGGGAAACTCAGTTTCCCTTTTTTTCGCATTTCACAAGTTCGATTATTTTTTAGAACCTGGGATGCTGAAACGTTGGTTGAAGCGATCAACACGACCACCAGTCGCAACATCACGCTGTTTACCAGTATAGAACGGGTGGCAGTTACCACAAACGTCCAGGTTCAGCGAGTGACCAGCAGTTGAATTAATTTTCATTACATTACCGCAAGAACAAGTTGCAGTAACTTCTTCGTATTTAGGGTGAATACCTTTTTTCATGGGAGAACCTCTATTAAGGCCGTGTCGCCATTCCAGCCCTAACGCCGGACACCACACGTCGTGTTGATTGAATTTTATATATTGGTAAAAATAGATACCAAAGGCGGCGGATCATACAGAAATTCTGTTTATCACGCAATGAAAACCGAGTAAATTTTGTGGTACTCTAGTCAACAATCGCTCGCATTATCGCATAAAAAATAGACGGAAACCCAGATATGATCGTCGTTCAGGTGGCTTTACCTGTCCCTTTAAACCGCACATTTGATTATCGCCTTCCTGATAACATGCCACTACCAGTGATTGGCAGCCGTGTTATGGTGCCATTTGGCAAGCGCCAAGCCTTGGGTATTGTGGTAAAGCACAGCGATAAAAGCGAATTTGCTGAAGATAAATTAAAAGCCATCGAACTGGTTCTCGACCACCAAACGCTCTTCCCTGACGATATTTGGCAGCTCTTATTGTGGTCTTCACAATACTATCATTACCCAATAGGTGAAGTGCTCTTCCACGCATTACCCACACTATTGCGCCAAGGTAAACCCGCTGAATTTACCCCTATTTGGCAATGGCAAGTAACGGATGAAGGCTTAGCGGTTGACCTTAATGAGCTAAAACGTTCTCCAAAACAGCAGCAAGCTCTTGCACTTCTGCGTCGTCGACCCGTTTATCGCCATCAAGTCAGTGAGCTTGAAATCAGTGAAAGCGCTTTGCAAGCACTGAAAAAGAAAGCTTATATTGATTTGCGCCCCGTTCCACCGACTAGCGAAAAGTGGCAACCAAGCTTCACAGTTTGTGGTGAAAGGCTGCGTCTTAATAGTGAGCAAGCGACAGCTGTCGGTGCTATACGTGCTGAAGATGACCAATTTTCACCATGGCTACTCGCTGGGATCACAGGGTCCGGTAAGACGGAAGTGTACCTAAGTGTATTGGAAAATGTTCTTGCCCAAGGTAAACAAGCTTTAGTTTTGGTACCTGAAATTGGCTTGACCCCACAAACCATTAGCCGTTTTCGTGAGCGCTTCAATGCCCCCGTTGATGTGTTGCACTCAGGGCTGAACGATAGCGAGCGTTTAGCTGTTTGGTTACGCGCTAAGCAAGGGCAAAATGCCATTATTATTGGGACTCGCTCGGCACTGTTCACCCCTTTCGCCCACCTTGGCATTATTATTATTGATGAAGAGCATGACAGCTCATATAAACAGCAAGATGGCTGGCGTTATCATGCCCGTGATTTAGCGGTTTTCCGTGCTAAAAAGAACAATATACCGATTGTCATGGGTACTGCGACGCCATCATTAGAAACCTTATTCAATGTTCAACAACATAAATATCGGCAATTAAATCTCACTATTCGGGCAGGTAATGCACGCCCCGCGACTCAACACCTTATTGACTTAAAAGGCCAGCCACTAAAATTTGGCCTTTCACACTTATTAATTCAACACATTAAAGAGCACCTTGCACAAAACAATCAGGTGATTTTATTTTTAAATCGCCGTGGTTATTCCCCTGCATTGATTTGCCATGAATGTGGTTGGATTGCAGAGTGCCAGCGTTGTGACCACTATTACACCCTGCACCAAAATTTTCATCAATTACGCTGCCACCATTGCGATAGCCAGCGCCCTGTTCCTCGCCAATGCCCACAATGTGGTTCAACGCATTTAGTACCTGTAGGAATGGGAACTGAGCAACTTGAGGAAGGGATTTGTGAACTGTTCCCTGATACCCCCGTTACCCGTATTGACCGTGATACCACGAGCCGTAAAGGGGAACTGGAACAGCATTTAAACCAAGTACATGAAGGGGGGGCTAGAATTCTTATTGGCACACAGATGTTAGCCAAGGGCCACCACTTCCCTGATGTCACCTTAGTCGCCTTGTTAGATGTCGACGGGGCTTTATTCTCGAGTGATTTTCGTGCAGCCGAACGGTTTGCTCAATTATACGTGCAAGTTTCTGGTCGAGCAGGGCGAGCTGGTAAACAAGGTGAAGTGTTCTTGCAAACCCACCATCCCGAACACCCATTGTTGCTCACGCTTCTTGAAAAGGGTTATCACGCATTTACCCAAGAAGCGATGGAAGAACGGCAAATCGCGATGTTACCGCCTTACACCAGCCATATATTGATACGCTCGGAAGATCACAATAACCAAGATTCACGTCAATTTCTGCAAAATGTGCGGCAATATATTGCTGAACATCCCCAAAGTGACGCGAAAATGTGGATCCTAGGCCCTTCGCCGTCGATTCAAGCCAAACGTGGTGGGCGATTCCGCTGGCAATTGCTATTGCAACACCCTTCGCGGCTTTATTTACAACAATTTATGGCGAAACTGTTGCCAGAAATTCTTCAACAGCCAGAAAGTCGCAAAGTAAAATGGAACATCGATGTGGACCCGACCGATTGTTAACTCATTACTCATGCTAAATGATTCATTTTATCTAACCATTTAACGTTATAAACCCTGCCAATATTTTCTTCGCAGTATGTTGATAACTTTGAATTATTTACCCTATAATGCTAAACAACCAATTTGAGCGTTTTTTATACATATTGAGTTTCATTTATCTTTTTGCCCTTAGCATTATTTTCAAAATTTGCGAAGCAGCTCTAAAAAATGATGCAAGTCACACTTTTTATGCAAACTAGGTAACAGATATTCTTGAGAAACCAATTAGAATAACCACTAATAATGACGTACTTGCGCCATTCAAAAAAAGCAAACGATTAAATCAATCTAAGGAAGGCGTTGTGGAAAGTAAAAAACACAATAACACGGCAACGATGAAAGATGTTGCTAGTGCCGCGGGCGTTTCGACAGCGACAGTATCTAGAACACTCATGAACCCGGAAAAAGTTTCTTTGCAAACACGCCAAAAAGTCGAACAAGCGGTGATGGATGTTGGCTATTATCCTCATAACCTTGCTAGAAGCTATAAGCGCAATGAATCAAAGACTATTCTTGTACTCGTTCCTAATATTCGCGACCCTTTCTTTAGTGATGTCGTGTGCGGCATTGAAGAAATTGCCGCTCAAGAAGGCTATTTTGTTTTGATTGGGGACTGTAAACACCAAGAAAAACAAGAAAATGCTTTTATTAATCTCATTATTACCAAACAAATTGATGGCATGGTCTTACTGGGTTCCAATATTCCATTCGATATCTCAACCGAAGAGCAAAAAAACCTCCCTCCAATTGTGATGGCCAATGAGTTCGCACCTGAGCTAAAACTGCCTACCGTGCATATCGATAACCTCACCGCCGCATTTAACGCAACACATTACCTACAAAAACAAGGCCATAAACTGATCGCTTGTATTGCAGGCCCTGACCATATGCCTTTAAGCCAATATCGTTTAGAAGGTTATAAAAAAGCCATGTTACGCACAGGTGAAAAACTGCGTGAAAATTATATTATTCGTGGTGATTTTACCCATGAGGGTGGCGCTGAAGCAGTGAAAACATTGATGTCACTTCCTGAACCACCGACAGCTATCTTTTGCCATAGTGATATCATGGCAATTGGTGCAATGTGGCAAGCGAAAAAAATGGGCTTAAAGCTCCCTGATGACCTTTCTTTTGTTGGTTTCGATAACTTAGAGCAAGCAAAATATACCTTGCCAGCCCTAACGACTATCAACCAACCTCGTGCTGAAATTGGCCATCATGCGATGCAATTACTGCTCGAGCAGATTCATGGGCACAATGTTAATCCAGGCTCACGTCTCCTAGATTCTGATTTAATCATTAGAGAGAGCACAAAAGCGCCTAAAAGCTAGTCAAAGTTGCTCAGGTTAAGTAACATGTTAACCCAAATGATGACTAACAATTGATAACTAGTGAATTAATAGCGTGGCACAAAAAGATTATGTAGCTCGAGGGCGCTCATCCGCCCGTAAAAAAAGCAAAGGTAAATCAAAGAAAGCACAAGGACTACCAATGACAACATTGGTTGTTGCTGTCACGATTGTCGTGCTATTTGTTGGCGGCCTGTTTTATATCACTCAAAATAAAAAGGACACACCACAGCCTCAGGTAGCCACTCCCACAACACCGGGTAGTACGCTTCCACCAAAGCCTGAAGAACGTTGGCGTTATATTAAGGAACTCGAGCGTCGTGGTGTGGATATGCCAAATATTCAACAGCCGAGCACGGGTAATAATATTGTGCGCCCATCAGATTTAACACCTGAACAGCGCCAGCTATTAGAACAAATTGATTCTGACAGACGCCAGCCTGTCACTAACTTGCAAGAAATACCTGCAAACGGTAAACCAGTGCCGCGTTCACAAGTGCTCATCAATGAGCCTGCTCAACCTATCGAGCCAGTGCAACGTAAACCAGCGACTAATATCCCTCCAAAACTTGAGGCTCAACCAACCGTGCCCACAACTCAACCACAAACGGCGCCAAGCACTAAACCGACAAACAGCTTGCAAAATATGGTTGTTCAATGTGGTTCATTCCGTACAGCAGAACAAGCCGAGTCTGTGCAAGCTACTTTGGCATTCTCAGGTATTGAAAGCCGTGTAAGCGCAGGTGGAGGTTGGCACCGTATCGTTTTAGGACCTTATTCCAAGTCCACTGCCGAAAAAATGCGTGACCGTGCAGCAGGTGCAGGTGTTTCCGGTTGTATTCTTCGTGCTTCTGGGGGTTGAAAAATTCCTCCTTCCCCCCCATGTACTGTTTTAATGTACTCATGAGCGGTACTTTGTGTCTTCAACCTAGTTCAAGTGATAGTTAATTAGACAACTATCACTTGAATTTAATCTTTTGAAAATCACATTCAACCGCATTCTTTTTTGTAATAAAACCAGGGGCTAACTCATGACAACAATCGTAAGTGTTCGCCGTAATGGCCAGGTCGTAATTGGTGGTGATGGACAGGCGACGATGGGTAATACCGTCATGAAAGGCAATGTCCGCAAAGTTCGCCGTTTATACAACGACAAAGTCATTGCCGGATTTGCCGGTGGCACCGCAGACGCATTCACATTATTTGAACTGTTTGAGCGCAAACTCGAACTGCATCAAGGCCATTTAACGAAAGCGGCCGTTGAACTTGCTAAAGATTGGCGTACCGACCGCATGCTTCGTAAATTAGAAGCCTTGTTAGCTGTCGCTGATGAACACACTTCACTGATCATTACAGGTAATGGTGATGTGGTTCAACCGGAAAACGACTTAATTGCGATTGGCTCCGGTGGCCCATATGCGCAATCAGCCGCACGTGCTTTGTTAGAAAATACAGACTTAAGTGCTAAAGAAATCGCTGAAAAAGCCCTCGCTATTGCGGGTGATATCTGTATTTACACCAACCATAATGTCAACTTTGAAGAAATTTCTTCAAAATCATAAGGATTGCTAGTATGTCCGAAATGACTCCACGCGAGATTGTCAGCGAACTCGACAATCATATTATTGGCCAAAATAAAGCCAAACGTTCTGTTGCGATTGCTCTGCGTAACCGCTGGCGCCGTATGCAGTTAAACGAAGTATTACGTCACGAAGTCACACCAAAAAATATTTTGATGATTGGGCCAACAGGGGTAGGTAAAACTGAAATTGCCCGCCGCCTTGCGAAATTAGCCAATGCGCCATTTATCAAAGTTGAAGCGACCAAATTTACTGAAGTCGGCTATGTTGGTAAAGAAGTTGACTCGATTATTCGCGATTTAACTGACTCTGCCGTTAAAATGGTGCGTTTACAGTCTATCGAAAAAAATCGCTATCGCGCCGAAGAAATGGCTGAAGAACGTATTTTAGACGTTCTTATCCCACCAGCAAAAAATAACTGGGGGCAATCTGAACCAACGGATGAGCATTCTCCAGCCCGCCAAGCATTCCGTAAAAAATTACGTGAAGGCCAATTAGACGATAAAGAAATTGAAATCGAAGTCGCTGCATCCCCTATGGGTGTTGAAATTATGGCACCTCCAGGCATGGAAGAGATGACTAACCAGTTACAATCCATGTTCCAAAACCTAGCAGGCCAAAAACAGAAACCTCGTAAGATGAAAATCAAAGAGGCATTCAAACTGCTAGTTGAAGAAGAAGCGGCTAAATTAGTCAACCCTGAAGAGCTAAAAGAACAAGCGATTGAAGCGGTTGAACAGAATGGTATCGTCTTCATCGATGAATTCGACAAAATTTGTAAACGCGGTGGCCAAAGTTCGGGGCCAGATGTATCCCGTGAAGGGGTTCAACGTGATTTACTGCCATTAATCGAAGGCTGTACCATTTCGACTAAGCACGGCATGGTCAAAACTGACCACATTCTGTTTATCGCTTCAGGTGCGTTCCAAGTTTCGAGCCCATCAGACTTGATCCCTGAACTCCAAGGTCGCTTGCCAATTCGTGTTGAATTACAAGCGCTGACAACTGAAGATTTTGTGCGTATTTTGACGGAACCAAATGCCTCATTAACTGAACAGTATAAAGCGCTGATGGCAACAGAAGGCGTGAATATTGAATTCACGACTGACGGTATTCGTAAAATTGCGGAGTCCGCATGGCAAGTCAATGAGTCAACCGAAAACATTGGTGCTCGTCGCTTGCACACCGTGCTTGAGCGTTTAATGGAAGATATTTCTTTCGATGCCAGTGACCGTAACGGGCAAACTATCCAAATCGATGCAGACTATGTCAGACAGCACTTAGATGAGCTGGTGGCGGATGAAGACCTGAGTAGATTTATTTTATAATCTTATTAATTATCTGGTTTTCATGTATCCTTAATATACATCGACTAAAGTGCAGCTTTTATCGCTGCACTTTTTTCTATTAAATATTCTGCCCATTACATTGAAAATACTCAGGTACCTCTCTATATGATGGGCTATTAAATTATTAAGAACACATCTCTAAAGAGTTTGAATTATAGGTAACTGCATGCAGTCGACATCCTCAACAATAAGTCGTAAACAAGCTTGGATTGAAAGTCTCCGCCCTAAAACCCTACCATTAGGGGTGATTGCGATTGTGACAGGCTCTGCACTCGCTTATTTAACTAATAATTTTAAATGGCCTGTCGCTTTATTAGCACTTATCACAGCGGGTTTATTACAGATTTTATCTAACCTTGCGAATGACTATGGTGATGCGGTCAAAGGCTCTGATACGGCTGAACGCATTGGTCCATTACGTGGCATGCAAAAAGGCGTTATCACGCAAGAGGATATGAAAAAGGCGCTCAAGCTAAATATTACAGCGGCCTGCCTTTCCGGATTACTGTTAATTATTGTCGCATGTGAAAAACCCGAGGATGCCATTGGTTTTGTCGCATTAGGGCTTATTGCTATCGTCGCTGCTATTACCTATACCGTGGGCAAAAAACCATATGGCTACCTAGGGTTAGGGGATATTTCTGTTTTAATCTTCTTTGGCTGGCTAAGTGTTATTGGGACTTATTATTTACAAGCAAATAGTTTTAATATCATCACTGTCCTACCCGCAACGGCTTGTGGATTGCTCTCTGTTGCGGTATTGAATATCAACAATATGCGTGATATCGAAAATGATATTAAAGCAGGTAAAAATACCTTAGCGGTGCGCTTAGGTCCCCAAGGGGCTCGAATTTATCACACCATTATTATTGTTGCGGCTATTTTATGTTTGGCCTTTTTTAATCTAATTTATTTACACGGCTGGAGCGGTTGGCTATTTTTACTCGCCGTACCAATGCTAATGAACCATTTACGCCGTGTTCTCAGCGACCCAACCCCCGAAGGTATGCGCCCTCTATTGGAAAATATGGTGAAAGCCGCACTCGTGACCAACGTTTTATTTTCCATCGGCGTCGTAATGAGTAAATAATATTCACTATTTGTCGTTTTTTTGACTTTTTCCGCCTATTTTTAGGCGGGTAACTTTGCCAAGTACGGTTCAAAAGGGATATACTGATTGCCTCTTGCAGCAAAAAAGACCTAACTCCTATGAAATATGATACTTCCGAACTCTGCGATATTTACCAAGAAAGCGTCAACGTGGTAGAACCCCTTTTCTCCAATTTTGGTGGACGTACTTCATTTGGCGGTCAAATCATTACAGTTAAGTGTTTTGAAGATAACGGCCTAGTGTATGATTTGCTGGAAGAGGATGGTACAGGGCGTATCCTACTCGTTGATGGGGGCGGTTCTGTCCGTAAGGCACTTATTGATGCTGAAATTGCAAGGTTAGCTGTTGATAACCACTGGGAAGGAATTGTGGTTTACGGTGCGGTTCGTCAGGTAGATACCCTGATGGAACTCGACCTCGGTATTCAAGCTATTGCTGCGATGCCGGCAGGCTGTCCGGATGAAGGCATCGGTGAAAGTGATATTCGTGTTAATTTCGGCGGTGTGACTTTCTTTTCAGGTGATTACCTTTATGCCGATAACACCGGTATTATCCTTTCTGAAGAGCCATTAACACCTTATGAGAACAACGGTTTTGTCGAAGATGACAATATCGACGCATGATCCGTTAAAAATTCTATAAATAAGGGCTGCAAATTATTGCAGCCCTTATTTTTATACTCTAGAACATGGGGTGTGATGAAGATTTCTCTAAATAATTCGTGTTGTAGGTAGGCGGCAAAGTCGATAAGACCCTAGGAGCATACATGATATGTGACTAAGGCGAAGAGACGAAGCCAACACCCTACAATGTGAGGCATAACAAACATTTCTCTAAATAATTCGTGTTGTAGGTAGGCGGCAAAGTCGATAAAACCCTAGGAGCATACATAAGTATGTGACTAAGGCGAAGAGACGAAGCCAACACCCTACAATGTGAGGCATAACAAACATTTCTCTAAATAATTCGTGTTGTAGGTAGGCGGCAAAGTCGATAAGACCCTAGGAGCATACATGATATGTGACTAAGGCGAAGAGACGAAGCCAACACCCTACAATGTGAGGCATAACAAACATTTCTCTAAATAATTCGTGTTGTAGGTAGGCGGCAAAGTCGATAAGACCCTAGGAGCATACATAAGTATGTGACTAGGGCGAAGAGACGAAGCCAACACCCTACAATGTGAGGCATAACAAACATTTCTCTAAATAATTCGTGTTGTAGGTAGGCGGCAAAGTCGATAAGACCCTAGGAGCATACATGATATGTGACTAAGGCGAAGAGACGAAGCCAACACCCTACAATGTGAGGCATAACAAACATTTCTCTAAATAATTCGTGTTGTAGGTAGGCGGCAAAGTCGATAAGACCCTAGGAGCATACATAAGTATGTGACTAGGGCGAAGAGACGAAGCCAACACCCTACAATGTGAGGCATAACAAACATTTCTCTAAATAATTCGTGTTGTAGGTAGGCGGCAAAGTCGATAAAACCCTAGGAGCATACATAAGTATGTGACTAAGGCGAAGAGACGAAGCCAACACCCTACAATGTGAGGCATAACAAACATTTCTCTAAATAATTCGTGTTGTAGGTAGGCGGCAAAGTCGATAAGACCCTAGGAGCATACATAAGTATGTGACTAGGGCGAAGAGACGAAGCCAACACCCCTACAACGCGAAGTATGACGAGAAATTACACTTCTTCCATCTTACCGAGCAAAGTCCGTAAACGCTCTTGCCAAGCTTGCTGCTCTTGTTTTAACTGTTCATTTTCACGCACCAGTGAATCCGTGCCTGACTTTGCTGTTTCAAGCTCTTGGCTTAACGCACCATTTTTATCTTTTAATTCATCGATTTCCATTTGTAACAGTGTGATTGTATCAATCGCTTGTTGGACTTTGGATTCTAGTTTTTCAAATACTTCAAATGACATAATTCTGGTCTCCCTTATCAGCTTTTACACGATTGTAAGTAGCATGATCCTCTGTGTCCAGTTCCTTCCTTCTGAATCGTAATAACCTTCATAAAAAAACACTGGTCAGATCACATCACAAAGGTCGAATTCATCACTATTTTTGATTGTTTTGTTTCGCTTTAGTGATGCAACACACATTTTTCAATTTCGATATTTCTCGTTTATGTTCTTTAACGATAAATTCACAGTTAATGATTTTCGATTAGAAAATCTTAACTTAAAAAAACATTACAATATTTTTCATTTTCGTAGGATAGAAACATATGAGCCAAATGACGACTACATCACTCACAGGTCAGTGCATCTCAGAGTTTTTAGGGACTGCGCTACTGGTATTTTTTGGTCTAGGCTGTGTTGCTGCCGTTAGAATAGCTGGCGCACAACTAGGTTTATGGGAAATTAGTATTATCTGGGGCTTCGGCGTTGCTTTAGCCGTTTACCTAACAGCGGGTACTTCCGGTGCTCACTTAAACCCAGCCGTTACTCTCGCATTATGGCTATTTGCGTGTTTTGATAAACGCAAAGTCGTCCCTTATATCATCGCACAGATGCTAGGAGGCTTCTTTGCTGCCGCCTTAGTTTACTCAATGTATTCCCCTGTATTTTTCGATTACGACCAAGTCCACCATATCATTAGAGGCTCACAAGAAAGCTTATTTACTGCAGGTGTTTTCTCAACCTACCCTGCACCACAAATTAGTGTTCCTCATGCATTCTTTATTGAGGTCATTATTGCTGCCATTCTTGTTTGCTTAATACTCGCCCTAACCGATGATGGCAATGGTGTCCCTCGTGGCCCACTTGCTCCATTATTAATTGGTATTTTGATTGCCGTCATCGGCGGGTCATTTGGCGCACTCACAGGATTTGCACTCAACCCTGCTCGTGACTTTGGCCCAAAAGTTGTGGCTTATCTCGCAGGTTGGGGGGATATTGCCCTGACTGGTGGCCGCGATATTCCGTATTTCCTTGTCCCATTGACAGCACCTATTGTTGGTGGTCTGCTAGGCGCATTCGCCTATCGCAAACTGATTGGTCGCCACTTACCTTGCATGGTATGTGAAGAAGAGACCAAAACAGAAAAATTATCCGTTAAAAACACCAAATCCTCGGAACAGGCTTAAATTATGACAACTGAAACCACTATTGCGAAAAAGTATATTGTTGCACTCGACCAAGGCACAACCAGCTCACGCGCTGTTGTACTCGACCATGATGCAAATATTGTCAGTATTTCACAACGTGAATTCACCCAAGTTTATCCTAAACCAGGTTGGGTGGAACATGACCCAATGGAAATTTGGGCATCGCAAAGCTCAACACTTGTAGAAGTACTCGCTAAAGCGGATATTCGTACCGATGAAGTCGCTGGCATTGGGATCACTAACCAACGTGAAACCACCATCGTATGGGAAAAAGCCACAGGTAAGCCTGTTTATAATGCGATTGTATGGCAATGTCGTCGTACTGCTGATTTTTGTACGCATCTAAAACAAAATGACCGCGATTTAGAAGAGTATATTCGCCAAAATACGGGGCTGGTTGTTGACCCCTATTTCTCCGGTACCAAAGTAAAATGGATTTTAGATAATGTTGAAGGCGCACGTGAACGTGCTGAGAAAGGCGAATTACTGTTTGGGACGGTGGATACTTGGCTCGTTTGGAAAATGACACAAGGGCGTGTTCATGTCACCGACTACACCAATGCCTCTCGAACTATGTTATTCAATATCCGTAACCTTGAGTGGGATGACAAAATCCTCAAAGCGCTCAATATTCCACGTGCAATGCTCCCTGAAGTACGCCCCTCTTCCGAAGTCTACGGGCAAACCAATATTGGGGGGAAAGGTGGGACTCGTATCCCAATTTCAGGGATGGCGGGAGACCAACAAGCCGCGCTATACGGCCAACTGTGTGTAAAACCGGGTATGGCTAAAAATACCTATGGAACAGGTTGCTTCTTACTACTAAATACAGGGGAAACCGCAGTACGCTCAAACCACGGGTTGTTAACGACCATCGCTTGTGGGCCGAGAGGCGAAGTCAATTATGCCCTTGAAGGTGCTGTATTCGTGGGCGGAGCATCTATTCAATGGCTGCGTGATGAACTGAAATTGATTGATGAATCGACAGACTCAGAGTACTTTGCCACTAAAGTGAAAGACAGCAATGGCGTGTATGTTGTTCCCGCCTTTACAGGCTTAGGCGCACCCTATTGGGACCCGTATGCGCGTGGCGCTATTTTTGGCCTAACGCGTGGTGCAAACCGCAACCACATCATTCGCGCAACCTTAGAGTCCATCGCTTATCAAACCCGTGATGTACTTGATGCAATGCAAGCAGACTCTGGTGAGCGCTTAAAAGCACTGAGGGTTGATGGGGGCGCTGTCGCCAATAACTTTTTAATGCAATTCCAGTCAGATATTTTAGGTACCCCTGTTGAGCGTCCTGAAGTGCGAGAAAGCACCGCGTTGGGCGCCGCTTACCTTGCAGGTTTAGCCGTTGGTTTCTGGAGTAATCTTGATGAGCTACAGAGCAAGGCGACCATTGAGCGTGTATTCAAACCAGGTATTGAAACGACGGAACGTAATTTCAAATACGAGGGATGGAAAAAAGCCGTAGCACGCGCCCAAGAGTGGGAAGACCGCGGCTAGTCTATTTTTAACCGCCTTTATTTTTAATCACCCAAGGCCATATAATTTATATGGCCTTTTTTATTTTATCCCTACAAGTATGACTTTCTTCTAATAACTAATTAGTTAATCAATGAAAATGCAGTTATTAAAATAATAATAAATTAGACCGTTTTTTTGAGTTTATTTAGAATAACATTCCAATGAAACTCGAAATTAACCCTCAAAAAATGGATTTTGGTAATGGATAACCTTAAAATATTTGCTGATGAAATACAGCAAGGTAACTTACAACTAGGATGGTATAAAAAAGGGAGAGTGGCAATTATTCAGCAAGATACCACCTTGATAAATGCATTAAAGGATAACCCTGAACAATCAGCTGACGGCGAAAAAGCATTTAAGTTATTCAGTTGGTTAAGTGATAAGCCCCGTTTAGCGGGTGAAAATAAAAAAACCTATATATTAAGTGCGCTCGGCACTAAAGATTTCTCCGGCTTTAGTTTCCATACGAAGCAAAATTTGTTTGTTGAAAGTTTTAATTCACCCCACGAATGGATTGATGGAGAAACCAGAGCACAGGCTCAGCTCGCTGATTTATTACTACCAAGTGGGCAATGGCATCGCCATTATAGCATCGTCGTCTTACCCGAAAATGCCAATGACAAACAAGTTGAGCTCATTCGCCATTGGTTAGAACTCACAGGCGGGAGTTTATTGATAGTCAAAGATAAACACAAAAAACCATCAGCTTCTACTCAACAACTCATTGATGAACTTCGCCCAGTAGAACGCATTGAACTAACCAATAACACCTTAGACAATCATAACTTCCAGCAAGCCATTATCCTACCACCCCATTCAATAAACTCATTGAAGCTAACCGATGAGTTACGGAATAACAGCCAATATTTCTCAATATCTATAGAAAATACCAAGTATAACAAGACGTTGTCTTTACATAACATCCCAATTACAGAAACGTCGTCTTGGCAACAGATTGCCCATTCCATCGAAACTGATGTTAATAAAATGATGGCAGTAAATCAGCTTCCTGCGGTGAAAATCCGCTATGAAAATAATACCTTAAAACTTGTTGGTGAAAATATCATTTTTCGCCAGTTCCAATTGAAACAAACAAAACAGGCGATCTCTCGATATGATTCGCAAGAAAGCGTTCCTCAAATTCTACCTATTTTAGTAGCAGAAAACCCAGATGAGCTCCCAAATCAGTTAGTTGTGGGTGCCATAACAGGAAAACTACCAAATAGCCCCCATATTAAGGGTTACAAAATCCTTGAGCAGCCCAAATTTGGTCAATTAACGCTAAATAACTCCACCAACGAATGGCAGTACATTGCCAATAATGCAAAATTTAAAACCCACTCAGATCAATTTGATTTTACAGCTATGCTACCTAACGGGCAGCAATCCCAACCCCTTTCCATTCAGTTACAAACCGTAAATGCACCACAACTGCGCATTCCTGGTAAACGCACATATTCCACTCCAGACCCTGTTTATCATGAACCTCAACGGCGTTACAACCCAACACCAAGTGATATGCAAATCCATCATATTCAACTTGCGCAAACTCACCTGCAGAACATGACCGATAAGCATATGAGCTTAACGGCTAATCGCTGGGCATTATTGAATGTGGAAATCACCAGCGAAACAGCAGCGAAATCCCCTGATATTGAGGCCATCGTCAGCAATAAAGAAAGAAAAATATTAGGCCGAGTAAGACTAACTGGCCCAGATCATTTACCCCAAAAATTAACAGCGCTCCCCCAACAGATGAATGTTTCCGCGCAAAATTGGCATCAGCAACGCTTTACCGCTCCGCTAAAAGGTGAGTGGATACAACCGGATATCAACCTTGTTATCACTGTTAATGGCAAACCCATTATCACCGAAGAAACCAACCAATATGGCCTATTTTCCCCCAATGTCACCCTTGATAACCACTTAATTGTTCATGTTGATAGCCACAGTTTATATCAACAAGGTCATGGCGTTTATTCATCTTCCCCGCTAAGTTGGGGAAAAGAAGCGGCAACCGTTTTACCAATTGGACAGCTCACATTGTATAGCCTTCCTGCTACAGTGGGTCACCCAAGCTTAACGCCATATAGGGCTGGCACCAATAGCAACGCCATTCCGTTTATTCATCCTCACTATGATAACCCTGAAGAAATTGACTATCACCCCAGTGCACAAATCTTTTGGGCTTACAATAACAGCAATAAATACCAAACTGCTAACAATGCTGATTCTGATTATCAATATACTGCGATTAAAACCCTACCTTCAAATGTTGGCACTGCGCTATTAGGGCTTGGGTCGCCCAACAACGGTGGCGGGGTTCACGAACCTAATGTGATGTTTCATGAGATTTTTGGTCACGGCCTTGGCTTGCCTCATACCGATGCGAAAAGTCGTGATAATCAGCCAACATACCCTTATACCCCTTATAGCCACGGTAAAAACCCAGCTTATAACCAATCTAGGCAATATTATGTCACTTATCACGATCTCCATAGCCACTTACAACAAGCTATGCCAACCATGCTTTCTAGTTTTGTGCCTTTTAGGAGCGGTGCTTATGATGCATTTTTGCCTCATCCTGATGTCTACAACCAAAAAATCCACCAATTTTTAAGCAAAAGAATACGCTGGCAAAACAATAAAACTAAAGGGGAGGATACTGAAGATGGCGGGTTTGCAGGAGACGGTTTTTATCAACGTTGGGATCACATTAACAAACAATGGGTCACACTAACTCAAGAGAATTACTCAAAATATTATCGCCTAACACAAATTGAACAACTTCCTCATCAACGTGATGTCCCGATTTATTGGATACAGCATCAGTTTACTAAAATGGCAGATAATACCCCACACCCTTATAGCACCATCACGGTTGACCGTACCATAGGAAGCTTGCCGGCCGATTACCATAACCTAAAAACAGGGGTTGGCCGTCCATTTGATATTAATGGTGACTATGCATTAACCGTCACTTATGCAACTCCGAATGGGTTATCGACCGAAGTATTGCAAATCCGACGTACAGAGAGCTTCAATATTGCAGATAAAGGCGAATTGGTTCAGTTTACTGTACATGAATTGAACTACAAAAAAGAGCTTGGGCAGTTGATCTCCCACTATAACAACCCGGATTCATTAGCTTGCCGTGTATTAACAAACAGTGATGGCTATTTATTACCCAACCAGCTGATTCTCGATAATTATTGGCAAGGTGCCCCTATTTACTGGGCAGCAACAGAAGAAGGCTTAATTGATTTTTCGACAGGTAAAGTCAATCTCGACAAAATCACCTCAAAAAGTGCACTTTGCGCCAAGTGGGTTGAAAAAGGCCGGTTACATCAACAATATTTTTCATTATCTGACCCATTTGGCCAAGATTCGCAGGTTGATACCTCTTTGAACTTTATTGCGCTCAATCACCTTGATACTCACGCAAGGCATTACTCAGCAATACCCGATGTGATCTACTACACAGTCGAGCAACCTTTAGTTGCGGATGTAAACTTCGAACAAATGGTGGATATTACTCACCTAAACTTGCCTGATGGCCAGTACTCTTTTTGGGTCACACTAAGGACAAGTGATGACCAAAAACAAATTCAAGAAAGCATACCAATAGAGGAGTGGTATTTTTCAGTACAACAAAATCAATTAACAATAAAAGGTACGATAGACAGTACCCCTGAGTTAAAACTGGATGGAATAATCATTCATATAGACCAACACTTGCAGGACCATACTGTACCAAAGTTGATTTGGCTCCAACAAAACACTCAAAATCCAACAGGGCAATTAGCAGAAAATACAAAATTTCTAGATGCCAACCAACCAGTGATATTTAATTCAGGAGTCATGTTGCCGGAACTTATATCATCAATGTCAGAAGAAGAACCTAGCTCCTTGTATTCATCGGTGCTATCAATTTCGCCACAAAAGCAAGCTGATATACTGCTAAGCGCGTAATTTGATGGTCAGGCTGTCTTTTGCAGCCTGACCATATACTATTAAACCATGCGTTCTGAGTGATTCATACGTTTTGCTAAAGGTAACCAGCACAACAATACAAGCGTCGACATTAAAAACATCAACAATCCTAAACTAAACTGCCCGTTCTGCGGTAATAATGCGGAAACCCAAGTCGCAACACCTGAACCGACATTTTGTAAGCCGCCAACGAGTGCTCCTGCGGCACCTGCCAAATAAGGGAAAGGCTCCATAGCCCCTGTCGTTGCTAAAGGAAATAACATACCAGCGCCAAAGAAAAATACCGCTGCAGGGACTAACAATGTCCATATATTCATAATCCCAAACCAACCTGGCACCCACATCATAAAGCCAGCCAATAAACAAATAAGCACTGAGTGCCACATCAAATTATAAAACGTTTTTCCCTCTCGCCCTGCATACCAAGCGCCAAAGAAAGCGGCAGGAATCGGCAATATAAATAAAATACTCACAGTGATACTGCTTAGCCCTAATACACCGCCCATCAATACACCACTGCTGGCTTCAAATACCGCTATCCCAGCTAACGCACCAACTAGCATGGCAAGGTAAGAGAGAAATGAACCACTTGAAAGTAATTCACGATATGAGGCCAACATTCTGTGCTTTTCTGGGGAAACAGGCCGCGTTTCTGGTAGCCAACGATACATACTCAATAATACTGAGGCTCCTAAGATAAATAGGAAAATATAGCAAGCATGCCAGCCCCAAAAGTGCGCTAATATTCCGCCAAACATAGGAGCCAATAATGGGCTGACTAACACCCCCATATTTAATAGGCTATTTGCATAACGCAGCGCTGTGCCTTTATATAAGTCTCGAGGCATTGTTCTTGCCATTACACCGGCAACACCAGTTCCTAGCCCTTGTAACCCACTTGCCACTGTAAGTATATTTAGCGTTGGCGCGAAAATTGCCACAACCGTTGAAAATAAGAAAATCGTTAAACCGGTTAAAATAACAGGTCGGCGACCAATTCGGTCAGATAGCGGCCCATAAACTAACTGCGAAAAACCATAAGAAAATAAATAAGCCGCCATCACTTGTTGAACAGCACCAGAGGGCTCATTAAAATAAGCGGCAATTTCAGCAATGACAGGAACATAAATAGTTTGTGTCATTTGGCCGACTGCTGCCAATGCAATTAGCATTAATAGCAAATTAAAATGTTCCAGTTTTCTCATTTTTCTCTCAAATACATCCAATAATTCAAATGCACGCTATTTCGGACACAAAATAACGCCGCATTATTTCATTGTAATAACGCAAAATTATTTAGGTGCTTAATTATCAATATAAAAATACTGCTCTACGCTTTTATGCCATTTTTAATAAATAGCAAATAATGCGTTTTGCTTGAGTGTGACTAAGATAACAAAAGCAGCCATCTTTTCGTAGTAGTGCGACATTTTATATTTTTCAACAATGGCAGTAATATTCGCCAGCATTGTCAACATAACTGTACATTGAACTTTAAAATAGACCAATATTAAGAATAAAACACTGGAACACATTATCGATAAGCATAAATAATGAACTGTTTTAGTATTAAATCCTAGTGAACCATGCTTTGGCTCATTCACATCAAAAATGAGTTATTTTTCAGATGGTCGATTTTAAAATATGAAGAGGTGGGATCTATGGCAAATTGGGTAACAGGAACAGTGATTGAAGCCAAATTTTGGACTGATTCATTATTCAGCTTAGTCATTGAGGCGCCAATTAAACCCTTTACCGCCGGACAATACGCCAAACTGGCACTCGAAATCGAAGGCGAACGTATTCAGCGAGCTTATTCTTACGTCAACGCACCTAGTGATAACCGACTTGAATTTTATTTTGTCATCGTCCCCGAAGGGAAACTTAGCCCAAAATTAGCACAATTAAAACCCGATGATACGTTACAGATCACAGATGAAGCAGCAGGTTTCTTCGTTCTAGACGAAATCCCTGAATGTAAAAATTTATGGATGTTATCAACAGGTACCGCCATTGGGCCTTTTTTGTCTATTTTACAGGAAGGCAAAGACCTTGAGCGCTTCGAGAACATTGTTTTACTCCACGCGGTCCGTTATGAGAAAGATTTAAGTTATTTACCCTTAATGAAAAAGTTGGAACAACAATACCAAGGAAAATTAAAGATTGTCACCGTAGTGAGCCGGGAACAATGTGCGGGTTCATTATATGGTCGGGTTCCAGCTTTAATTGAGGATCATGAACTCGAAAACACTGTTGGCTTAACACTTTCGCCTGACACCTGTCACGTCATGTTGTGTGGCAACCCTGAAATGGTCAGAGATACTCGTGATACGCTGAAAAATAGCCATGGGATGGTTAAACACTTGCGCCGCAAGCCCGGCCATATCTCTAGTGAACAATATTGGTAATGTCATACACTACCCTGATGCATCTTCAGGGTAGCATTTATGCTATATGGTATTCGCGCTATAGATAATCTACTGTTTCTGTTTCTTCACCGTAGTGATTAACACCATCCATTCCCACAAAAGCCCCACAATCAAGTACCATTATCATAGTAATTAATAATGGCAAAAAGCGCCCTATCCCCCATTGCCATACAGGTTCAAATTGGCTGACGTCGATTGAAAAAAGAGCAAATGCCAATAAAATCAGCGTAAACCACCCACCCGATTTTCCACGGTCATGTAAACGCTTCACAAAGATAGCGGCCAAAGGGTAAAGTAGTAAAATAAATAACGATATAGCAAGTGTTTCAGAGAATAGCAGTGCATTTTGTAACAGGGCAATTACCGTCATTAAAATAAAAATGACTGCAATACCTACCCAAAATGGCCGGCGACCGATACGGCCTTTGAAGGAAAAAGCCCATTGTTGTAATGTCATTACCTATAATCCTGATACAATGTGGAAAACTAAAAATGAGTGGCTCAAAAATGACCCAAACTTTA
The DNA here is from genome assembly GCF_033681625.1 of Providencia sp. PROV109. Taxonomy (NCBI): domain Bacteria; kingdom Pseudomonadati; phylum Pseudomonadota; class Gammaproteobacteria; order Enterobacterales; family Morganellaceae; genus Providencia; species Providencia sp. PROV109. The sequence continues at coordinate 269,719 of NZ_CP096320.1, read as the reverse complement.
TTTCGTTCTGTATACGCCATCATAACCATTTTTGTACTTAGTGTGCCACAACTGGCTTTTGCTCAAAAAGTCCCAACGCTGCCAGATACTGACTTTGAGGTCTCCTATTTGGCCCCTGATGCGCCTTCTTTTAACCTCACTATTCCTGAATTACGTAACCAATTCAATCAAGCATACAAAGACTTATATCTTCATGAATATAAAGTAATTGCTAGCCAAGATATCGCAGCTCCCTATATTCGAGCAGCTTCTCGAATTAACCAACAAATTTATTCCTCTGCGGTGTTAGAACGCGGAAGTGAAAAAATTAAAAGTTTACAGATCACATTACTACCGTCTGATAACCCACAAGAAAACCAAAAAAATCGACAATTAATGGAAAGTTATACCATGGCAATGGTCCGTATATTTGCCCCTGAAGTTTCACTGGATAAAGCCCCTGAGCTTACGGAAGCCTTAAATAAATTTATTGCCAATAATAGTGCAACTCACGCGGAAGAAGCTCGATTAGGCGCTTTAAGATATATTTTAGTAAAAAGTGACAATAATGTGCTTACTTTTGCTGTTGAACCGATTAAGCTAGAACAACAAACACCCTAAACTGACTGTGATCACGCTCTAAGAACAAGCATGATGAAAAGCAAAGCTATTATTATCCATTGTTCTTATAATGCAGAAGGTGAATGGCCACAACATTGTCACGTTACGCGTGTAACATAAGCGTGTGATGAATAACTTATTGATTAATCATTCAAACTCTCTGGTTGGAGGAAATAACATGCGACATCCATTGGTAATGGGTAACTGGAAACTAAACGGCAGCACACAGATGGTCAATGACCTCGTCGCTGGCTTGCGTAATGAACTCAGCAGCGTTGATGGCTGTGATGTGGCTATTGCACCACCTGCGATTTATTTGACTCAAGCTAAACATGCGTTAGCAGGTAGCCGTATTGCGTTAGGTGCACAAAACGTTGACGTTAACCTATCAGGTGCATTTACAGGTGAAACCTCTGCTGAAATGTTAAAAGATGTTGGCGCCAAATACATCATTATCGGCCACTCAGAGCGCCGTACTTATCACAACGAAAGTGATGAATTTGTCGCTAAGAAATTTGCTGTCTTAAAAGAACAAGGCCTGATCCCAGTACTGTGTATTGGTGAAACTGAAGCTGAAAATGAAGCGGGTAAAACCGAAGAAGTCTGCGCTCGTCAAATCGATGCCGTATTGAATTCTTTAGGTGCAGAAGCTTTCCAAGGTGCCGTTATCGCTTATGAGCCAATCTGGGCTATCGGTACAGGTAAATCAGCAACACCAGCACAAGCACAAGCAATCCATAAATTTATTCGTACTCATATTGCGAAAAAAGATGCAGCCATTGCTGAACAAGTTATCATCCAATACGGCGGCTCTGTTAATGCCAGCAACGCAGCTGAGCTATTTACCCAGCCAGATATCGATGGTGCCTTAGTGGGTGGCGCTTCTCTGAAAGCTGACGCTTTTGCTGTTATTGTTAAAGCGGCTGCTGAAGCGAAAAAATCTAAATAAGGTTATTTTAATACCTTGAGATTAACCGCCAAATATTGGCGGTTTTTTGTTTTCATTAATTCCAACATGAATAAAATCATCATATTAATATTTTTATTATTCTCATAATTACCAACCATATAATACAATTACCACTTAGTTTTAAATAAAATTAATATTTATTAATTAAATTTAAAACTAACAAATAAACATGTGATTAAAAATCTTAAATAAAATTATAAATAAAAACACACCTTTATACCAACAATAATAAAACTCCCAAAAATAACAACAAGATGCAACTTATTAGATTTTTAATTTATATATACCATTCATCATCTATTAAATAATAACGGTAGACAATCTATAAAAGTTAATACACATTTATCTCTCTAATCGCTCAACTAGATAATTAACATTAATAAAACTCACCCTGAAGGATAAATATGAAATATATAGTTGGTTTAATCTATAGCATCATAATTATATTCCCTACAATTTGTTTCTCTGAATTAAATAATGACTCTTGGCGAGTTAATACCAATATCTATTTGGAAATAGAAGAATATCAAGGACAACGGGATTCATTTAATAATAAAGTCTACGATAAAATCAGCGCCGTTGGGCAACTAAAGCTTTTCAACCCGCAATCTGCCTGGCGCTTTGCTCTTGAACACCGCGAATCTTTAAGGAATCATGGCCGTAACTTCACGACTTCACGGGATTCTTACATTAGAAATCGCACGCAAATTGATGCTATCAAGAAAATGATTAACACCCCAACATCAGACTTAGAGCTTGGTTTTCGTTACAGAAAAGAGTCAAACGATGTCGAACCCAACACCAAAGCACGTTCTTCGAATCGTTTATATGGCTTAACTCCTGCCGGCGAGTACCGTTTCAATGATGATTGGTCTTTTAACTTTTGGCTCTCTTATTTTTATTACAGTAATTATTTCAATGACAGCAGTCATGAAGCAGAAACCGAATTTGGTGTGACCTATAAATATTCAGATGCATTAAAAGCAAAATTCACTGTTTATATTGATAACCAATGGGATAAACATTTCAGCACCCGCTTTTTACAATCACAAGTTCGTGCGTACCTACCCATTACCATTAAACCCAACTGGAAAATCACCCCCTATGCACGTTATTTCTTACAAGAAAATACCTATGATAAAAATAATTATTTAACACAGGAAATTAAAAATGGCTTCCGCATTGGCTCTCTCGTGGAATACCAAGTCACCCCATCACTGACTTTATGGAGTGAGTTTGCCTATGAGCCTTCAACATGGAAATCACCTAAAAAGAATGGAATTACGTCAGGATATGATAATAAACAAACGCTATACCTAAGTAAAATTGGCGTAAAATACCAATGGTAACCTTTGGTTTGCAACTAACTTATTTCTCTTAGAAAAATAAGCCATGTGAAATATCATATGGCTTATCTATTTTAAATTAGAAAACTACTTAAATATAAGAATAAAATATATTAAAAAGTAAATAATTAGTGAAAACATTAATTTTTTACGCTCTACCGTCGATTTAAATACCATTTAATTATAATTTATACTTACGTCACATAACAAAATAATATCAAGTTGAAATTATTCTAGGTTAAAATTAATTATTCTTGATAATTTGCTATTTAATATCAATGAGATAAATAAAGACCCCTTCTCTATCTATTTGTACGCTATTCCTCTTACTCTGAAAGAGAGAATACTATCAACTGTGAGCACTCTCACATCATAAATATATCCAGCCACTTATTATTTTTTGAAAAATAACTTAGGGAAAATGAAAAATGAAGAAATTCACTTTACTTAGTGCTTGTATTTTCAGTGCATTTTCAATGGCTAACCCAATAACACAAGCCCAATTGAATGAATTATGGCAAGACAAACAAAAGTCTGCACAAGAAATAGTAAATAATATGTCCGAGGCTGAGAAAATTGGTCAGCTCTTCATGTTAGATTTCAGATATTGGAATAAAGACAGCCATGGAGAACCCGCTCCTTTTCTCGTTATGAATGATGAAGTTTCTAAGGTTATCAATCAGTACCACCTCGGTTCGGTGATCCTATTTAGAGAAAATCTGATTGATACACCACAAACTGTGGAGTTAATTAATAAACTTCAATCTTCCCGCAGTAACCTTCCACTATTTATTGGTACCGACCAAGAAGGGGGTTATGTCACCCGCTTACGCGTAGGCACCGAAATGCCCGGAAATATGGCATTAGGCGCAGCACGTAACCCAGCCCTTGCAGAGCTAACAGGGATGATCCACGGATATGAACTATCCAGTCTTGGTTTTAATATCAATTTTGGCCCAGTTGTTGATGTTAATAACAACCAAAATAACCCAGTTATTGGGGTACGCTCATACTCAGATGATAAAAATTTAGTTGGCTCTCTGGCCACCAGCTATATTCAAGGCATTCATAAATATAATTTATTGACGTCACTTAAACATTTCCCGGGTCATGGAAATGTCTCTGCTGACTCCCATGTTGATTTACCCGTTGTTAATTCCGACGCGAAAACATGGCGAGACACTGAACTCGTCCCATTCAAATACGCGTTATCTCATGGTGCTGATGCCGTCATGACCGCACATATCATTGTACCAGCACTGGATGACGATAAGATCACCACACTTGCAGGTAAACAAGTTGGCACCCCAGCGACGCTTTCCAAACCTATTTTGCATGGTATTTTACGCGATGAGCTCAACTATGACGGCTTGATAGTGACAGATGCCATGGATATGGGGGCTATTGCTGACAACTTCGATATTAATTGGGCGGTAGAAACCTCGTTACTCGCTGGCTCAGATATTATTCTTATGCCAATTAAAATGTGGGACTCCCAAGCGGTTTCTCGTTTAGATAACATGTACCGCTATTTAGAAACACAAGCAGAGAAAAACCCAGAACTGAAAAAACGTATTGATGAATCCGCAAAACGTGTAGTGCTGAAAAAGCTTCAGCAAGAAATTACAGCACAACCAATAGACTTAGTGAAGGCAGAACAAGTCGTCGCATCAAAAGGCCATAAAGATATTGAAAATATGGTTTCTGAGCAGGCTATCACATTAATTAAAAATGAGAATGTGCTGCCCTATCAATTAAAACCGCTAAATCGAATTTTCATTATTTCTGATGAAAAGCCACGCAATACCTTAATTCAAAAACAGTTAAATGATATCGCACAGGAAACGGGGGTTGCTATTCTTACAGGCGAAAGTGTCGTTAAATTGAATGAAAATACGCTAACTCAAGATGAAGCAAAAAAACTGGTTCAAAACCAAGATTTGGTATTACTGACGACCTATAATTTAAAGGATACGCCAACGAATGCTCAGCTTATCATTGATGCTGCAAACCAACTTAAAACCCCTATTGTTGTTATCTCTTCACGTAACCCCTATGACATCGCATACCTAAACAATGTAAACGCAAATATTGCCATCTACGGTATTACCGGATTTGATATCACCAATAATAACCGCAATTCGTTAGAAACCAATATTCGCAGCGGTTTACGGACATTATTTGCTAACACTCACGGCCAGCCGCTAAACCCACCTCAAGGGTTGCTACCCGTTAATATTAAAAACTCACAAGGTAACAAAGTGCTGTTCCCTTATGGTCATGGTGAAACCTACTCCACAATCAATTAATTACACAACCTATTAATTATTAACAATGATTTAGCCTTTATACCCCACGGTATAAAGGCCAGACACTAACGCCTTGGACTAAGGCATAAAAAATAAAATATACATAAAAATTAAAGGGTTAAAATGAAAACTTCACTGAATGGTTTACTTTTTGTTACTCTCACAGGATTGACAACATCCGTTTTCGCAGCTGATCAGGTCAATAATGATTACTGGCGCGTTTCTTCCAACGTCTATATGGAACTCGAAAAATTTGAAGGACACCATAATACCAGCGGTCGTAAGGTCTACGACAAAACCACGATGGTTGGCCAGCTATTTTTAGCGAATCCTGAATCAAAATGGAGCTTTTTTCTGGAACATAAGGAATCATTAAGAAGCTACAACCACAATTTCTCAACATCCAAAGATTCTTTTATTCGTAATCGTACGCAAATTGGCGCTACTCGGAAAATGTATGCGAGCGATATTGGTCAGTTCAATTTGAATGTCACCTATCGTAAGGAATCAAATGACTCCGCACCGGGCACACAGGCACGGCCATCGAATACTATGTTTTGGTTAATGCCTAGCGGGACATACAATTTCAATGATAAGTGGGCATTTAACTTTTGGGATGCAGTTTATCACTACGATAATTTCCATGCCCCCAATAGTTATGAGTGGGAATCCGAACACGGACTTGTTTATAAGGTCAACGACTCTGCAACCGCCAAAGTCTATCTATACACCGATTGGACATGGGATAAAGACTTTAATAAGACATGGGAACAAAACCAAATTCGCGGTTATTTTCCTATCACGTTAAACCAGGATTGGAGCGTAATGCCTTATTTTCGCTATTATTTAAATGAACATAACTACGATAGCAACAAACGTACAACTCAGAAAGTTAAAGACGGCTACCGTGTCGGAACACAGGTTTTTTATAACTTAACACCAAAACTAACGCTATGGGGCGGCTTCGCGGTTGAACCTAGTACTTGGGAAAACCCAAAAAATGCAGGTATCACCTCTGGTGGCAATAACCGTCAAACATTTTATCTTGGCCAGTTAGGTGTCAAATACCAGTGGCAATAAATTAACCTCATTCCTAGTCTGCCCCTCACAGGCTAGGAATAATACCCCATTTTAATCCTGTTTTTATTATCCCCGCCCTTAACTATCATTACTCAAAATATTTATTACACCTAAGATAATACTCTAAATAGTTCAAATTGTAGGTAGGCGGCAAACAAACGAGGCCCTAGGAGCATACACCAGTATGTGACTAGGGCGAGTGCGTGCAGCCAACACCCCTACAAATTGAAATATGACGAGTATTAGCGTTGAATGATTTCGTCGAACACCCCTCCATTAGCAAAATGGGTTGCTTGCGCGGCTTGCCAGCCGCCAAAGCTGCCATCAACCGTCAGCAGTTTTAGTTCAGGAAACTGTTGTTGATATTTTTTGGCCACTTCGCTATTTCGTGGGCGATAGTAGTTTTTAGCTGCAATTTCCTGCCCTTGCGCAGAATAGAGGTGCTCTAGATAAGCTTCTGCAACCGCCCTGCGGTCACGTTTATCGACGGTTTTATCGACAACAGCGACGGTTGGCTCAGCGAGAATCGAAATACTTGGCGTCACAATTTCAAACTGTCCGCTTTCCCCTAACTCATTTATGGCTAATAACGCTTCATTTTCCCAAGCAATTAATACATCGCCGATACCACGTTCAACAAAACTATTGGTTGCGCCGCGAGCCCCCGAATCGAGTACTTCCACATTTTTATAGAGCTGTTTAACGAATTGTTTCGCTTTTTCAGGGTTTTGCTGATTTTTATCTAACGCATAGCCCCATGCTGCTAAGTAATTCCAACGTGCTCCGCCGGAGGTCTTTGGGTTTGGTGTCACCACGGAAACGTCTTTGCGGACTAAGTCGTCCCAATCTTTGATATTTTTCGGGTTATCTTTACGAACGAGAAAGACGATAGTCGATGTATAAGGAGCTGAATTATCGGGGAGCTTTTTTATCCAATTTTTATCTATACGGCCACTTTGTGCTATAGCATCAACATCATAGGCTAAAGCTAAGGTAACAACATCGGCTTCTAATCCATTCACCACTGATATGGCTTGCTTACCTGAGCCACCATGAGATTGCCGAACGGTAACGGTATCGCCCGTTTTCTTTTTCCAATAATTACTGAACTCCTGATTATATTGCTGATAAAACTCACGAGTCGGATCATAAGACACATTCAACAATTGAATGTTTTTCGCCCAAGCCCCTGTCGCTAACAGCAATAGCAATGCTGTCGTGAATTGTGATTTTTTTACCTGCCATGAACGTGTCATTTGCCTTCCCTCATTAAATTTGTGATAAGGAGGAGGCTGACAGATAGCATCAATTACGGGAAATAATTAAAAAGAAAAACTTATAAGAATGAGGAATATATGAACAAAGTATTATCTGGAATACAGGATCAAACCTGCATAGCGGGAAATCACTATGCAGGAGAGATTTGCAATTATAGAGGGATTAGTACAGCTTCTTCGCCGTATCAAACCAATCCTTCTTAAAGACGCGCTTCATATTCATAACCGCATCAATAATGTCATGATGGACTAATTTTTCATTTTGAATACCAACACAGCGCCCGCCGTAGCCTTCCAACAGAAGTTGAATAGAATAAGCCCCCATGCGTGATGCTAAAATACGGTCATAAGCAACTGGGGAACCACCACGTTGGATATGACCAAGAACCGTTGCACGGGTTTCGTGGTGTGTTTCCTGCTCAATATATTTCGCTAATTCACCCACATCACAAACGTGTTCGGTAATAGCAACAATCGCATGGCGTTTGCCTTTTTCAATACCACGTTTGATTTCTGATAATAGTTCTTCGCGGTCAAAAGCCATTTCCTGCTCAGGTAACACTAAGAACTCACAGCCCCCAGCAATCGCAGCAGATAGCGTTAAATCACCACAGTAACGTCCCATCACTTCAACAATAGAAATACGTTTATGGGACGTCGAGGTATCGCGAAGGCGGTCAATAGCCTCAACAACCGTTTCAAGTGCAGTGAAATAACCGATGGTATAGTCTGTGCCAGCAACGTCATTATCAATCGTTCCCGGTAATCCAATACATGGGAAACCAGCTTCCGTCAGTGCTTTAGCCCCCAAATAAGAACCGTCACCACCAATAACAACTAATGCGTCAATATGGTTTTTCTTCAGATTATCGAATGCGACAGCACGCACTTTTTCATCACGGAATTGTGGAAAACGAGCTGAGCCTAAGAAGGTACCACCACGGTTAATCATATCTGACACGCTATACCGGTCTAATTGCTTCATGCGGTTTTCATATAGGCCAAGGTAACCGTCAAAAATACCCATGACTTCTAAACCTTCACCTAATGCCGCGCGAACCACACCGCGGATCGCTGCATTCATGCCTGGCGCGTCACCACCACTCGTTAAAACCCCAATTCTTTTAATCTGCTTGACCATGATGACCTCTGATTAATGAACATAAAATTGCAAATCGATAAAACCGTTACGCTGCTAATCTTTTTAACGCTAATTACGCTGGCTTACTAGTGCTGAATTGATTCACCTAGCAGCATAATACGGCAAAGAGTGAATTATGCATCTGCTTTCCATCAAGCTTTTATGTTTTATTGTGATCCAGTTTACATAATTCTAGCCGATCACCCCAATAGGTAAATCTTTCAATGCAAAAAAAGCCCTAGAGTACCAACTAAAGCGAATTACCCTAGTTGAATCTTAGTTTGAAATAAAAATTAAGTATTAATGATAACACTTAAATTCCTTCGATGCTGTACCTATAAAACAAAAGAAAAGCACCATTTTGGTGCTCTTTTGATTAACGAACAAAAACGAAAATAAAATGGGATTATGTATAGTAATAACGCGTTAAATGGAAAAAAATAGGCGCAGCAAAACACAATGAGTCAATGCGATCCAGCATGCCCCCATGTCCTTCAATAATCGCCCCAAAATCTTTAATGCCACTATCACGCTTAATGGCTGACATACATAACCCTCCCACAAACCCCATAATGGTAATCGCTAATGACATCAGTCCCGCAACCCACCAGCTAAACGGGGTTACCCAGTAAAGACAAACACCAATGAGTACTGAAGATAATACTCCGCCAATAAAACCTTCAATTGTCTTATTTGGGCTCAACTTAGGCACAATAGGCCGCTTACCCATTAACTTGCCAAAAACATACTGCAACACATCTGAAATTTGCGTCACAATAATCAAGAAAAGTAATAATTTTACGTTTTCGCCTTCATAGCCTTGAATATTCAACATCAATAACGCAGGGACGTGGCTTAAACAAAAAACAGCCACCAACATTCCCCACTGAATTTTTGCAGTGCGTTCAAGAAAATGAAAGGTATCTCCAGCTAAAGCAATACGGGTAGGCAAGAAAAGGAATACAAAAACAGGTACGAAAATTGAAAATAACCCATACCATTCAATACCAACCAAGACATATTGCAATGGAATAAAAACAAAGAAGCACCAAAATAATGCCTCATGGTCACTTCGCCGTGTTGGCGTTAAGGTAATAAACTCTCTGAGTGCAAAGAACGATATCAGTGCGAATAAGATCACGACACCTATATTGCCAAGCACCACAGCAAGTACACAAATAATGCACATAACCCACCATGCGCGGATACGAGCATTCAAATTATCAATGGTTGGGTTACTTTTTTCACCTGAATAACGATATGCAAGAATACCACCAATAACACTAGCAAATACTAGTATCCCAAACACACCTGACAACAATAATACTAATTCCCTGTCCCCAATATTCATGGCATTAGCTCCTCAAGTGCTTCTTTGGCTCGCTGCAAAAAGTCGATTTTATTTTCATTCTCCATAATAGGCTCCAGAGGCTTACCAACGATAGCTGAGCAAATCACAGGCACAACAAGCTTTGACCCCTTCGGTAATACACGATTTAAATTTTCCAAATAGACTGGAACAACTTCAACATCAGGGTATTTTTTCGCGAGATGGTAGAGCCCACTTTTAAATTGACTTAGCGTTTCCCCATCTCCACGCGTACCCTCAGGAAAAAATATTAATGAATGCTTTGACTCTAATACTGATTCTAAAGGAGCTAATGTATTATTTTGTGCAGGCTTATCGCCTTTTCTATCGACTAATACAGCGCGAAAAACCTTATTAACTAAATAACGCCGAAATGGTGTCTTAACCCAATAATCTTTAGCGGCAACAGGGTGAACAAAATGGCGCATTAACGGCGGCAACCCAGACCAAATAACCAAACCATCAAGATGGCTTGAATGATTGGCATAATAAATACGTGTGGTCATTGAAGGTTGGCACCCTACCCAACGAGTGCGAACACCCGTTAATAAACGGCAGGTTCCCGATAACAGCATGCCCATTCCCTTAGCTAAAAGAGAAATTCTCTGCACTTTTTCCATCTTTTTTCCTTGCTAACGTTTTATCAAACGAAAATTTGCAAAATTACGAAAAGACCTGAATATCGTTTAATTAACAAGATAGAGAGTCGGTTACAGGAGCACAACGGGATAAGTTCTGATTTGCAATATAAGAAAAGTAATATTGAGATAAATAGCAGGAAATACGTGATTGGTGTAGCAATATATCATCATATTACTACACCAAAATAACACTCAACTAACGTCAATAATTAAATATTATTTTTTGTCAGCGGCAATACGGTCACGGATGTTTTGTGCACGTTCGCTTGATGGTGGGTGAGAGTCAAACATGCTTGTCTCGCCGCTACCCATTTTCGCTAATTTTTCAAAACCAGTGACTAAACCGTCAGTTTTAACACCACGTTTTTTTAGTAAGTCATAAGAGAAGTTATCTGCTTCGCTTTCTTGGTGTTGAGAAAACTGTGAGTTAATCAGTTTTTCACCCAGAGCTGCAACTTGTGATGCACTCAGTTGTTCTACAACGCCACCCGCTGATGCTGCGGCAGTACGCGCAGCAACTGCCGCATAAGCAACTTGCATTGCTTTACGTGTATGACCTAATGCAACGTGGCCCATTTCATGACCCAGAACGCCTTCAACTTCGTTATCGTTCATCACATCCATCAGGCCGCTATATACACGCACACAACCATTTGCCATTGCCCATGCGTTGACATCGCTAGTCAGATAAACTTTATAGTTTACTGGAGTACCATCAACTTCGTTACCCAGCGCTTTTGCAATTTTGTCTAAGCGTTTCGCATACTTGCTAGACGCTGGAGCAATTTTGTTTTGCGCATCCATTTCTTTACAAGATTGGTCACTTAATTGTTTAACATCAGAGTCAGTCAGTGTCGCAGCTTGGAATAATTGCATGCCTGAGTTAGTCAACATCCCTTGGTCTAAATTTTTACAACCCGTTAAAATGACAGCAGAAACAGCAACTGCCACAAGCGCTTTCATCTTCATAGAACATTTTCCTTTAGTATATAGGTATTATTTTTTAACAACGCTAAAGACTATAAATTCTGCGAAAAATAACAATAGGAATAAAGCCATAATTATCTAATATATGAATTTGATAACGTTTTGACTAAAATTGCAAAATAGACAGAATATTATTCCAATAATAAGTACTATATAAGCTTCATACAAATAGTACTTAAATTTAGAGTGAAAAAATTCTAACTATTTAATAAATAACTCAATAATGCAAAAATCATTTTCTGTATTTTGCTCAATAGTAAATTGTAGATTCTCTCGATTTTCTTTGATTAGTAGAGTCTCGAATGGTTTTAAATAAAAGCAATCTGAATTAATAGTCACCCCCAAATTAGGGGTAATATTAAAAATTAAGATCTCACTTGCTCCACTGACCCAAGAGTTAATAAGCGCAGTATTCACCCATTGTAAACGGGCTTGATATTTTTCAGGATTATAGATGACATTAAAATCACGAATTGCACCTTGGATAAGCTCCGCATAAACCTCACTTTCCCCATTAAAAGCAAAAAACTCTTTTTGCTTTAACGTCACCGCAGGGTTCTTATCCACATGTAAAATAAATCCTTCCCCTTCCAATACTCCAATAATACGTTGTCGATTTTGGAAAAACGAAAATGCTCCCGCCGCTTTAACATCTGCAATAGACACTCGCCAATCAAAATCATCTAAACCTTCACCATGACTGCGTGCCAATTCAAGTGTCGACCCTTGGCCATTTTTCCAAGGCATATTGCGATAATCTTGTGTCGTTAATATCTGAGTCATAAAGTGAACCCTACTTTGGTGGATACGTTATTTTTATAGTGAGCTTAGCTAATGGCTAGCCTAATCATAGATAAGCTATTTTTTAGATACTCTTAAACTGTAGCTTTAATCCGAGAGAATTAACGATTTTTATAATCGTCATAAATGTTGGATTTCCCTGTCCTGATAGCGCCTTATATAAACCTTCACGACTCATTCCAACTTCTTTAGCTAATTGGCTCATATTTCTTGCCTTCGCAATATCACCAAGTGCAGCGAGAACTAGACTAGGGTCACCTTCTTCTAGAATTTCGTTTAGATACATTTGTATTTCTTCTTCACTGTTTAAATACTCAGCGATATCAAATTCTTTTAATTTAGTATTCATAGTTCCCCCTCAACTTCACCAAAAAGAAGTTTAGCTTTATGGATATCCTTCTGCTGCGTTGCCTTTGTCCCACCACAAAGTAAAATTACAATAACATTGTTTTTCTGCTTTAGATAAACACGATACCCTTGTCCTTCATGTACCCTCAGTTCCGAAAAGCCATCACCAATGGGTTGAACATCACCATAATTTCCATTTTTTAACCGCCTAATTCTCATTAGAATTTTAGTTTTAGCTCGAATATCTCTAAGATTTTTAATCCAACTATCAAAACATTCCGTTGTTAGAACCGTGATCATAAGACTGCTCCTTGTCTTTATGTTTTTATCTTAGCAATCTTCGTTTAGTTGTCAACTATAGTTAACAAACATGAATAAAAGACTAGTTTAGAAATAAAAAAAAAGCCCCTAACAGGGGCTATAAAAGACAGGGATGGTGTTCATTATATAGGCGTAATGCATTGTTATATAAAGCCTTATGCTAAACACCGTCCATTGTCCGTCCACATCGACCATTATTGACCAATTAGCCCCTCTTTTTGAGGGGCTTTACTTATCCTCAAAACCGGACTCTAATTTAAGTCCAATTTAATTGAGGACATGTAATGACTAACTTTCTGTCACGTTCAACTAAAAGCATTCTAACTTTTACTTTTCTGTCATTCGCATTTTCAAATCTTGCGTTTTCAGCGAGCTATCTTTCATCTAAAAACGACTGTACAAAACAAAATCACACTTATGCAACCGCAAGCGATGCAATGGAATATTTCAGTGATTTTTACCCAGAAAATAACTCACTTGAAATCATTAGCGAGTCGCCACTAGAGATCAGATTATCATCATCAGCGTATGAGCAAGATAGCCAAAGCCTAAAAGAAACATTAACCAAACGCGCGGTGATTTACGGGATTTATCGCAGCTTAATTAATACCCCAAACAATTCTGTTACTGTTACTTCTTACCTCATTTCAGATAAAAAGAAATTGAGTGGCAGCCCTGAATATACAGTAACAATTACTAAGCCACAGGCATTAGAGATCACTAAAAAATATATTCCTGTAAATAGTCTTGATGACCTGATAGATGAAAGCTGCTCTTTCACTGACCAGTTTAATGAATTGAGATTTGATGACAGTGACAAGAAAGGTTTTGATAAATTCTTTAATGAATTAGTCAATGCAGGTTAATCATTATTGCCCCTCACATTGAGGGGCATATTTTTTATAATGACAAAGAGGCTTGTTGATATTTGTTAGGGTGGGGGTTTACAGCTTCTACAAGTTTAGGTTTAACCACAAATCTTGATACTGATTCATGACTCACAAACGTTGCACCACAATTAATATTCTGGCACTGGTTATAACGTTCTTTGGTTTCTTTTGAGACTTGCTGAGAACTACGGGTATGAGCTGCGTAACCGCAAAGAGGACAATTCATCATGATAATATACCTTTTGTCATGATGTTAATATTGCATACAGTATAACATGTGATTTTATACAGTGTTAATTTTCTTCTCCCGCCATATCGAGATCTGAAACTTTTACCTCAAGCTCTAATGCGCTCATAAATCCACTATCATTAAGTGAATGAACAACCCGCGTTAACGTCCACTCAGCATTATCAATTTCAGGCTTAAACCCGCTCACTATTACCGGCATTTCTGGGTATAAGTCTGCACGCCCTCGCGCAAGCTGAATAGAAAATGAAGCAACTCCGCGTTGAATTTTTTCCCACTGTGCCTTTGCGGCTCTTGCCGCATTTTCTTTAGTCGCATAGGTATGGGATAGCGTCAATACGTTCCCTTGCTCCCCTGCTAAATATTCGCCTTGCTTTTCTTTTGGCTCACTTTTTTTAGCCGGTGTTTTACTGTTGGTTTTTCGCTTTCGCTTCACTGCAACTTCTTTTTTCTTTTTTGGCTCGCGAGTGTCTAACCAGTTTGCAATTACTCCCGTGTATGCCCCACGATCAGCCAAAGAAAAACGATGTCCATCACCGACAGAACGAGTAATAAACATCGTTTGAATTCGTTGCCCCGTCGCAGTTAATCCCTCCCCCTGCCGCATGAATAATAAATTACCATCTTTTACGGCAACAATTGCCCCCTCGGTTTTAGCAACTCTCGTCAGAAATGAACCATCTGACTCATTCGTTTGGTCAATATGGGCTAACTTTATTTTATCCAACTTTTCATCTATCACCGGTTTGAGCTTGTTACGCTCCGCAATTGTTCTCACAATATCGCCCAGCGTTTTTTGATGATATGACTGCTCACGCTTGACGTTTAGAGTGTCACGAAAATCAGCACTACGTCCGCGAATAGTCAACTTATCAGGCACACCGCTATGCTCAATTTCATCAACCGTGAACGTACCTTTATAAATTAATGGCTCATTTTTCCAGCCTAAATGAAGTGATAGTGTTTCACCGCGCTTTGGCAATGCTAATTTCCCGTCGCTATCATCCAGTTCAATATCAAGCTGATCGGCTTCAAACCCTCGGTTATCAGTCATTGATAATGACATTAAACGCCCTTGGATTAGCGCATTGATATTTTCACCACCGGCGGCTAGCACAAATGCCGGTGTCGATTCATCCCCCGTAAACATACTCATAATGGCAATGCCCCACGGAGATCGCTCAATTGCTTACTCAAATCACCAAACATCTCACTTAATGATTCGTCTGTCCGTTTCAACTTCAACGTGAAATCTATTTGTCTAGCGGCACCATCATCAAAAAAGTAACTTTTTGATTGTGTGATTTCTTCAATGACAAACATCCCGTAAATTGTGCCGGTTCCATCGATCAGCGACCACGCCTTACCGGTATCTGCCATTAACTCCAAAGCCAATAACGATAACTTACCGCCGGTTAATGATGGAAATAACGAACCACTTAACGAAATATCATCACTATCAGGACCAATAAACTGGAATGCAGGTCGCTTGCCGACGCGGTTATTAAATCCGTATCGGTATTTTTTATTAATCTGCATCATTTGATAGGGCGTTGTTCGCAAATGAAAAATAAATACGCCTAGTGCTGCCATTGCCATAATTAATATTCTCCACTGTCTTGATACTGGCTTAACCGCCTTGATTGCTTTCTTCGCTCCGCCTCTTCTAATTGCCTTGCGACCTCTTTTGCAATATCCGCGGCTGATTGATTCGGTGTAGGATGAATATGAATTTCAATCGGGGATCGACTAGACTCACTGCGATTTTGAGTGATATTAACCGGTGTAGATACGTAATTTTTAGCCGGTAATGCATAGGGGTGAATCGGTTTATCCGCCACTGCCGACATTGAACCTAGTGTTAATGCTGCCGCAGCCAATGCCGCTGTACTTTTACGACTGGTCACATTCGCAGGACCATTAACAATCTCAGGACCATACTCACCCACAATGCCAAATTGACCACGAGGAATATAACCGCCACTATCAAATAACCCAGCAAGTGACTTACCCGCAACGGATGCGCCGCTTGCCTGAGTCGCTAATCTCGCAGCTTTGGCATCATCTGATAACATCCACTCAGGTAATAAATCTGTCGCAGCCTGCTTAATTTCAGCAAATGTAGATTTTAGTGACTCCCATTTTTCAAGAATACCATTCTTCAAACTATCGATAATTTCACCACCGATTTGCTTGAAACGTTCGGGCAATGCAGTCACATCAGCGACAATCTCATTCCATTTATCCGAGATCGTTTTTTTAATTAGCGCCCACATACGCGACGTCACAGAAACAATGCTATCCCAATGCTTGTAAATTAAACCCGCCGTCGTCCAGTTTAAGATGAAATATTTTACCCACTCCCAAAATTGAGAAAAAGTTTGCTTCACTGCGTCCCAAACTTGCGCTGCATAAGCTGTAATCTGATCCCAATTTCTTGCTATCGGACCCACTATTGTCCAGTTCATTAAGAATGATTTAATTACCTCAAACGCATCCTTAAAAATACCGCTAACTAAGTTCCAAACACCTTTGACATAGGGAGCTATCTTGTCCCAATGCTTGTAAATCAAATAAGCTGCACCCGCAATGGCAGTAATAATTAAGATAATCGGGTTAGCTAATAACGCCCTTCCCAACATCATAAACGCCGTTCCAATCAGCTTAATTGGCTTAATCAGCAACCAGAGGAAACCGCTACCTTTAATGCCTAACACTGACAAGCTGAGCTTCGCCATCGCAAGTGGACCAATCATTGCAGCAATCATCAATGATATGCCACCGCCCACAGCTAAAATCGCCCCAAGCCCCAATGTGATCATTGTGAGTGTTTTAACTATTTCAGGATTTTTCTTTGCCCACTCACCAAAACTTGAAATGATATCGGTGACGCTTTTTGCTATGTCACGCAATGGACTATCGGCACCACCAAAGATTTGAATCCCGACATCTTCATACGCTGATGTGAGGTTTTTCAAATCACCGTCAAGATTATCGGTCATGGTTTTAGCCACTTTTTCGGCTTCACCTTTTGCGGCTTTGATTTCTGCAATCATTGCCTGCAATTGACCCGAACCCGCCTGATCAACAAGTACAGATAATGCAGAAAATGCCTCTTCGCCAGCTATATGCTTGAATAACCCTGCTCGCTGTGCAGTACCCATTTTTTTAGTTTTCTTGTCCAACTCGGCAAGAATAACGGGTAACTCACGTAAGTTGCCTTTTGCATCTCTGGTTTTTATACCCAGCTTTGTGAGAGCTTCGGCGGCTTGCTTTGGCGGCTCAGCCAAGCGCCCCAAAATAGATCGCAAACCAGTACCCGCCATGCTGCCCTGAATACCTGCATCACCTAGCTTGCCGGCTGCAACTGCTGCCGTTTCTAAGTCAACACCAAGCCCTGACGCCACTGGCGCAACATATTTCATGGTATCGCCGAGCATGTTTAAGTTGACGTTAGAGCGTGTAAACGTTGCGACTAACGTGTCGCTCACTCGGTTCATTTCATCCGAGTTCAGTTTAAAACCAGTTAAAATATTAGATCCAATATCCGCGGTAGTGGCTAAGTCAATGTCTCCGGCGAGTGACATTGATAATGTGCCTTTCATCGCATTTTTAATTTGCTCAGGTTTAAAACCAGCCATCGCATAGAACGCTTGCCCTTGTGCGACTTCATTCGCCGTAAATGCCGTCGTTGCACCCAGATCACGCGCCTGCTCTCTCAGCATCTTGTAATCACCTGAGTTTTTATCCAAACGAGTCAAGGCTTGTACTTTCGACATGCCGATTTCAAAGTCATAGCCTGGTACTAAGACTTTTTTTGCCGCATAACCAATCCCAACTCCTGCGGCTGTCATGCCGGCACCAGCCCCAGCCATTTTGTTTCGAACGTCCATGGTTCTTTGATAGCCATCTTTCGCCGCAGACATACGCCGCTCTTGATTGGCGACACGTTTTAATTGCTGCTCTTGTTGCTGCAATCGTTGATTAGCCGAGGAGATATCGCTATTGAGTCTAGTTTGAGCCTGACTTAACTGGCGTGTCGATATGCCGCTATTTTTCAGCGCTTCTCGTTGTCGCTGTAGCGATACGCTTAACGTTCCCGCTTCCATTTTTAGCTTAGCAGCGGCAGACTTAGCGCGTTCAAATTCTCTGGACTGCGCCTTTGTTGGATTTTGCACTGAGGATAATTCGCGCGAAAGCTGGCTCACCTTTTCGGTGGCTTTTTGATAGGCATTATTTGCAGCATCAAGGGATTGCTTTGTTTTCTTAAAGCCATCAATTTGCTGAGCTTGATTGTTGAGTTCTTTTAATTCTTGGCGAGACCGGCGGAGAGTTTCCGCCAGTTTTTTATTGGAATCTTGAGCGCCGCGTAGTGGCTTTGTGAATTTATCAACGGCGCTTAAAATCACCTGTAAACGTAAATCTTTACTCATCTTCAACACCGCTACGTTTAAGGGCGTGATAACGCCATTCTAATAATTCAGTCAAAGAATAATTTTCGGTTACTGCCGGCGACCAGTGAAAAATGGTGGCAATATCTGCCACCAAATCATCAACGGTTAGTCGTTCTGGAAATCGGAAGTTACCGATTTCGGTAGCAAAAAAAGCACTAACTCCTTGGTCAAATTCAGCATGTCTGCTGGATTCATAAGGATAAGTTCAGGCTTGGTTAGTGCCGGTGCCGTGACGCGAGGTAAAACCAACATCGCTGAATCAACATCCATTTCCATTAATGCCGCAAGACGAACACCGCGTAATGCCCCTGAATTGGGTTTACGCACAATAATTTCAGTGATCGTCGTTTCACCACGAGTCAACGGTTCATCTAATGTCACTGTGATGTGAGTATTTTCTTTTTGTTCAGTCATTTACTTTTACCTTATAGCCCTAATGCTTCACGATGCGCCGCCATGCGGTCAACGCCACCGACGATCTCAATCATGTTGATAATGTCGATTTCAATCAGCTTTTCGCCGTTCATTTCCAGTCTGAAATAGATCGGTTTTACGCTCAGTTTGGTTTGAGAGTTATCCCCCTCTTTCACGTTACCGGCGTCAATTTCGCTGTATCGACCACGCACGACGATTTCAACTGCTTGGACTTCTCCAATATCATCACGTTGGACTGACCCATTAAATCGCAGTTGGACACCATCAATAGTTTCAATTCCCCACTGGCGGTAGACTTGAGCCTCCATCCCGCCAAGAGTAATCTCCATATCCAACGCGCCATCATCCAGCCCCATATCAATTTGAGCTGAGCCATTCATGCCGCCGCCGCGATACGCTTCAAATTTACGAGTCAGTTTGGGCAAAGTGACTTCCTCGGCAATACCCATGTAATTTTGACCATCATTAAAGATGTTCATGTGTTTAAACTTGCGTGGTAACGCCATGACTACCCCTTAATTTTTGAGCTGAAATCTAACAAATAACGATCAGTGATCCGCTGGCGCAACATCAAGTTTTCGAGTGGTGCAACTGGTGTATAGTCATAATCAAGATAGGCTTTGCCACTCTTCAACTCTTCTTTTACGTTGATTTTTTCATCAAACCAGCATTCACCGCCCAACAAATACCCTTGGTTTGTCATGGCGCGTAATTTCGCGTTGATACCGTCGATAATGTCTTTCACTAGCGTTGGTGTCAGTGGCTTATCAACCGCCCATGCCTGCCCTTCTGCGATGGTATCTGCCAGCACTTGTGCGGTACGCGTGTAAGATTCAAAGGCAAATAATGGATCATCGGAACAAGTACGAGAACCCCAGAATTTAAATCCATCATTACGGATCAGTGTCGTGATATCGTTTTCGTTAAGCAAACCAGCGTCCGTGGCTGGGTCTTGCAAGTCCCATGACACATCGGCAGAAATACCCGTGACACCATTGACCCCTACGTTAGATAACGTTTTATGCCAGCCCATCTCGTTGTCGATTTTTGCACGTAACCCCAATGCCGTTGCCGTTGCATAGATATTACTTTCTGCATTAGCGACTGTGTCCCAGCCTTGAAATTCTGGGTAAATCAACATAAGTTCGCGCTGGCTAAAATTCTGACGATACTCAATTGCTTCGGATACCGTCTTACAACCATAAGCACTGATATATGCCATGGCTCGCATCTTTTGAGCGATGCCCGCAAGTGATGCTGAAACGGCTTGCGTATCATGACCTGGCACGGCAATAATGCGCGGCTTCACACCCACACGGCTTTGAGCGACGGTTAACGCTTGCAAGCCTGTTTTGCGCCCTTCCGCTGTTGACCCGCCAATAATATTAGATGTGGTTTCCGCTTCGGTTTCACCTTGCTCAACACGGACAACAACAGTCACCGGCTTTGATTGATTTCCGATTGCTTCTAACGCACGGGCTAACGTACCGGTATCGCCTGCCTTTCCGGCAGCGTCCATCACGTCAGTAATTAAAACAGGTGTATTGAGTGGAAAATATTTAGCATCAGCATCATCGGCAGTACAAACCATGCCGGCGATAGCTGTATTAATGGTGCGAATAGGGCGCGTACCCTCGTTAAGTTCGACGACTCGCACGCCGTGGTGATAATCTTGAGCCATTACTAGCGTCCTCTATTTTGCAATAGCTCAATTCTGGATGTGGGATAAGTGAAATGCACGGAATGGGGATTGTATGGGGAATGAAACAAAGCCCCGTCTGGGGCTTGTAATAATTATTCTGGTTTGACGCCCCAATCGATATCGGGGGCTTTTGAAGTATCAACATCTGCATTTTTAACGCTATAGATTTCCCATGCGATCAATAAATCTTTTTCTGCATCTGTTGCCATGCCTAACTTAACCTTGCGCTCAAGTATCATGATATTCTGCTCTGCCTCTGTTAAACGCTGCGCTTTCTCTTGCTCTGCTTGCGCAATCAATACGGCTTTTTGAGCTTCCTTATCCGTTACCCATTTTTTGCCGTTCCAGATATCAAATTCGGTTTTAGGCTCCTGTAACGTTAACTCAGTGGGTAAATCACCGATGAAATTAATAACAACTTGTTGACGATTTGAAGTGTTATACGCAGTTTTTCCGCGGTGGTCTGCAATGTACAACCACGACTTTTCATCCGAACTGCGAACAATAGCGATATCTGATTTTGTTGGCAATTCAGGTTTATCTAAGTATGCATCTGCAACAACTGAGCCGCCAAGTGGAACATTATCTAACGATGCGCGAACATATTCTCGCGTCATGGGGTCACAAAGATAAACCTCAGTCCACCCTGCAACAACTGCTAACCCTTGCTCGTCAAATTGTGCCTTTTTAATTTCTGTTGTGTATTTCATTATTTCATTCTCGTAATTAAAATTTTAGCCACGTTTTTCATACGAAATTCATCAGCAGTTGGTACTTGCCGAGAAATATCGAGTGTAAAGCCTTGTCCAGCCCAAACTGTTCCGCCCGGTTGAGAATCCGAGGCTTTATATGTTTCATTCCTTGCAAACACACCTTCCGCGACTAAACCGCTTGTTGTCGCAAGTCCTGTAGATCTCACATTCCCCGTCAAATTTCGCATAGCATCTTGCTGATATGTTCCTACTGTACGACCAGTATCAATACCACGACCATTATCTGCTGCTCGGATGGCATACCCTCTATCATCAGGTACTTTTAAATCAGGCATCGCTTTTGCGGCTTCTGGATATTCAGTAGCTGAAAAAGAACGACCTTCATTAGCCCAGAAATTAGGCGGAATTGGTGCTGATGTGTTCCAAATTACTGATGCGCCAATAGGAACAAATGCATAACTCATATCCGTTGATATTGCGCCCACATCACTGGATGAAGGCTTAAAACCTTGATGATAAATTCTAAAAGCTTCTGAGCCACGGGTTACGTATGCAGCACCGTTGTTAGACTCTAATCTTACTGCTGCAACACTTTCAGTGTTTCCTAGATAAACGGTTGCACCAGAAGCATTAAGAATTTGTTTATTATCTCCAGTCAATTTATTGGATTCGACGCGAGGGGTGATGAGCGTCCCCGTCATTTCACCACCAGTCTTATCAAGTTTTGTCAAACCCATATCAGTAACGGCTTTTTGACTCATGGAAACATTTGTTGTTTGCCCGCCATATTGCACAATTGCATCCGTTCCTAGCTTGCTATCTAAGCCAGTTTTTAATTCGTCTTTTGTTGCATATTCACCGGCTGGTTGTTTACTTGATAATCCAGTAGCTAATTCAGCTTTTGTCGCTAATTTCCCCGTCTCTGTCGTAAATAAATCTAAACTAGGGGTTTTATCCCTAGCATTTCCTTTAACATCTGAAATATTCGCTTTATCGAATTTTTTACTCAAATCCAATTTTGTTTGCGCAGATAGTGCATCAATTTTTTTATCCAGCACGGTAATTTCTGTATTTACATACTCACGGGTAGCAAGTACAACCGATGGATCAATCTTCAATGTCACTGACTCAGTATGACTAACAATCAATACCATTCGAATAGATTGTGTTCGCCCCGACCCCTCAGCAAGCTGCGGTTTGTAAGTTTCAGGACAGTTTGCGACTGCAATTAAATTACCTGTTTTATCAAACAATCCAATCTCACGTATCCACCAACCGCCCTCAGATTCAGGGATGATTTGCTCAGCGATAATCTGATTTTTATTTTTTCCATCAATAAATAACGTATTGATAGCTGCTCGGCGTTTTTCGGCAATTAGCTTTGTTTGATTGGTATCAGGGGTTGGTAATGAACCGCCACCATCCCCCACCGCCATATGAGTAAGCTCAATTTTTGTTCCTAACGCGGTTGCCTGCGCGATTAAGTTCTCACCTAATTTAGTGAGCAATGCGAAATATTTCATTGTTGATAAATCCTCGTTTCGTCAATGAGATGAACAGCTGCGCCCTGAACATCAAGTCCAGAAACGGAAATTAAAGGGGGCGTATACGCGTAAACAGTTAATGCATCACCGGCATAACTGGATGCCGTACAATAAAATTCACCACGGGTTTCTAGCTGAATAGTTAGTCCGATTAAATGCCGGCTCGCTGGCTTCGCATCAAAAATAAGCGCCTCCAACTCACGGTACATTTCTTCTGTAATACCCGTTTCTAGCACGCCAATATCAAGCCTAAACGTTCCTGGTGTTTCGTTAGTTTTCCACCACTCAATAACTCGAATTAAATAGCCCAATGGCTCAACAACACGACGCAATGCGCCTATCGTGCCTTTATGCTTATGAATAAACATCGCGGACTTAATCGCGTCGCGCTTGGCTTTCTCTGTCCAGTTTTTATCCCACCGGTCAACACTGAATGCCCATGCCAGATACGGCAGCAAATGCACCGGACATTTATCAGGATTCCAGAGAATACGAATGGGGATCGGCACCCGTTCTATTTCAGCTAAAGCCTCACCAGCGGCAAGCTCTAATGCTGACGACCCAACTGGCAGTAAACGGCTATTCATCCGAGCCACCCAGCTCAACATTTATTCCAGTACAAAAACTGGCTTGCGTCTTATCGAGTTTGATATCTGCCTTTGGTGAAATCAGCTCAACACGTTGCACACCTTGAACATGCAAAGCGGCATAAATCGCGCTCAACACAATGTCACGCCCTAACCTGTGTTGTTGGTTGGTATAGTGTTTTAGTTGTGCTTCTGCCGCTTCCATAATCGGCTCGTATTCAGGGGATGGATAACAATAAATTTTCGCGACGATTTCATAATCAACAATTTCAGCAGACTGCACGGTCACTCGATCAGCAACAGGGCGCATATCTTCATCATTTAAAGCTACATCAACAATTTCAATTAAATCTGCTGGCGCGACACCATTACCCTCCCGCGACAAAACGGTCACCGTCACACAAGCGGGGGATGGACTAATCACTGAGGCATCAGCAACGCGACCATCTGCACTGCGAGCGTGGTAGGCATAACTACCAACAGGACCCGCAACACTCAATCCCTCAAACGCTTCTGGGATGCGCATTCTCAAATCAGAATCAGACTCATAAACTGGCGGGATGGGCGGGATTGCTGTTTCATCCCCTTTAAATAGGACCAATCTTTTAACGCCGTTATTAGCTGCAAGCTGATCAAGGTCTGCTGCCGTAGCGAAAGCCACCATACTTGCGCGGGCTGCTTCATTCACACGCTGGCGTAAAATCAACTCACGGTAGCTGTTCTCTTGCAGTAGTTTTGTGAGTGGCTCTGACTCAAACTCTAACGTTCTGGCGACTACTTCACGTTGCTCCGGTGGCATAGCAGCAATTAATGCCGCTTTTCGCTCAGCAAATATCACTTCAACATCGAGCACTTCAATAACATCCGGTGCCGGTAATAAACTTATATCAATACTGTTTGCCATCATCGCCCCACATCGACAGAAAAGTTAATTGGCTGATTTGAGTCTTGCTCAATTGCTTCGATATCAATCATTAGCTTTGCGGCTTCTGTACTACTTAACCCGATGCGGGTTAATAAAATACGCGGTTCCCACTTCATCAAAGCGGTATAGCAGGCTGACATCAATTGCAGTTTCAATGCTGGGTTTTGCGGCTGATCAATTAACTCTGATAGTAATGAGCCATAGGTACGACGAATGACACGCGAGCCAATAGGCGTGATTAAAATATCTCTGACTGACTGGCGGATATGCTCAATATCTGAAATCGCCGTGCCGTCGATTCGACTCATGCCCTGATATTTCATTGCGTCCCCTCTGTTCGGCTACCACCACGCTGCACACCGCCGTGATCGTGGTCATCAACAACAACGCCATTTGATGAAAACTTGCCACCTTTATGCGTAATATCACCGGTCATTTCTCCGCCCTTAGTGACTTTCAACGTGGCACACGTTAAATTATCCGAGCAAATAACAGTTGGAGTATTGAGTTTGATTTGCTGAGCAGCATTGACAATGACCACTTGTGTTTCCGCGCTAACTTGCTCACTGGCTTCAATATGTGCGGTTGTGATACCAGTCGCTTTCAACGCGCCCGTGGCTGGCTCATATTCAATGACTGCCCCGTCTGAATAGGTGCGATGGTCTGCCGTCAATGAATCGGTAGGCTCTGAGTGTTCATTGGAGAAAATACCCGTTAATACAAATGCTGTCGTTAACTCACCGCCGATAGCTAGGATAATCACTTGCTCACCAACACTCGGCGCATTCATTGTGCGAGTACTACCGGCACGCAATGTTATCCAGTTAAGCCATTCCGTTTCTAAGTCGCCCGTTTTTACGCGGCACCCTTTCTTGGCATCAACGGCAGTGACAACGCCAATACGGATCAGATTTCGGATTAAGCGATAAATATCAGCGGACATAGCGCGTTATTTCTCTTGTGAAATGGCATTTAAAAGCAATTGGCGAACTAAGTGTTGCCAGCAGCCTAAACAGGTAAATAACGGGACTAAAAACCATTGACCGATAAGCGTTAAAGCTAGCAAAGCAAGTAAATTTAATGCATGGACATAGCGATAAACGGCGTTATCCATCGGGACAAGACTCAGAGGGAAACCGTCTAATTTATAAGACTTCGTTTGGCTCCCTAGAAATGGCAGATAGTTCATCAATAACCAGAAGGCATAAAAAGAAATCACCGTATTCAATATGAGTACAGCAATAAAACTTCCAGCAGTGTTATCAAGAAAGGCAATCAGAGAGTAAAGAATAACGACTAAAGCAGGAATAAAGGGAATGTATTTACGCATAGCAACCTCAAAAAAATTATTTTCTTAAGCCTGCCATTAATACTGCAAGTGTTCAGTAAGTGTGGTTTGTTTGATTAGTGGCACAAATTATCGTGTCAGAAAATCAATAATTTGGTTTTCGATGTGAGTAACTTCTTGCGGCGTAAGCCCAAGTAATTGACGTGAAGGATAGGTAATTTGTGCTCGTCCAATTCGTTCTGTTAATCCAAATTGATGCACACCGGCAATATTTCCCGCAGAGGGTAAAAAGTAAATAACGGCTTCTTTATCGCTGTTATACATCCGCAAAAAACGGGCGGTTGCCAGTTTTTTAAACATACGAGTTTGCTTGGTTTTTCGCTCTGTACTGATTTTGTCTTTTTTGACGCTGATATAGCGCTGAATATCCGATTTACGAAATGAGCGCTGGGATTTTTTATCCGCATCTTGTCCGGTAATCGTCTTTGAGTTTCCACGCCAATTACGCAATATACGTTTTTGACCCCGCCACATGAATTGAATTTCACGCTGTACCGTGACAAAGCTGGCTTTTCTTTTTGTGTATGCACTACCGTCTGGATTTTTTTGTTGCTGGATGCGCTTTATTTGAGATCGGCGCAAGTCACGCGTTATTTCTTTAGCTAGTTGTCGGCGCTGATTTGCAGACATACGGCTGATTAAAGCGCTTAACTCGCTATCAAGCTTACGTAATGTATCCTCGCTCATCGCTCTGTTTTCCATTCATCGAATGGATTTGCTGGCTCAGAAATAGACTCAACAACCCATTTGCCCTCGTTATCGATGGCTAACACTCGCTCTGTAAGATTTAGGTCGATACTAATATCCGCGGTTTCATTATCTAAAATAACAGCTTCAAACTTAAAATCTTGATATCGCTTGGTTGGATTCGCTGAAATATCATGTTGATGCTTTACCAGCCAATCATTGACGACTGCAATCAAAACATTCTGATCACCTTTATAGCCTTCAATAATAATATTCGCCGTGTATTCATATTCAAAACTTGGCGTTGTCGCTATTGTCGAAATAATCCGTCCATTCTCAACAAACATGTAGAGCTTTTCTGGGTTTTTGTGCAGGAACGGGATTTTGCTATTTAAATAGTCTCGCAAGCTAGTTAACTTTTTCATGCTCACGCTCCTCGTCGAATTTCTCAATCGCCATAAGCTGCGTATTTGCTTGCTCTAAATCGGTAAGTAGCGGATCAACCCACAATGCCAAATCGCAATAGGTTAAAATCCGTCCGGTAGTGATGGTGGTACTGGCTGCGTTAGCGTTTTCGGTATTGGTGTGCATGGCGATGGCACGTAAACGGTACGCGTTACTGAGCAACCGGTCAGAAATAAACTGAGGCACAGGCAGATCACAGCTCGGCTCTTTTCTAAGGATGGTTTTATATTCAATTTTTCTTTCCTCTGCGCTCGCACGTTGGATAATTCCGTTCCGGTAAGCTGCGCTACTGATTTGATTTGCGCGATGAAAAGAAAGTGATTGGTCAGCAATAACCTTAGATTGATTGCTTACGTCAGTTTTTAACTGCGTATTTTCTTCTTGCAGCCCACCAATTTGAGTATTCAAATTATCTATTTTTTTCATGCCCAGCACGGCGATAATTAACGCAATACCAAGTAAGACCACAAACCCAATCACTCTCTTTTTCATATTATGAGTTACTTCCCCAGCGTGCTTTGTTTTTACGAACATCAATGTGAGTGAATGTTTTGTAGCGTCCGACACCATATTTACTCGGATATTTTGACTCCAAATAATCAGCGACGGCTTTCGGTGCAACATCTTTGACTTTGATATCTCCTGCTGTACCTAAAAGATGCTGTGAATGCTCAGCGCCGCCAACGGCTTTATTATGTTTCGCACAACGACGACCACTGACAACATAAACCGGCTTGTTAAAATGCGCTCTCACATCTTCAAGCACACCCACTAACTCAACATCAACTTTTGATGCGCCACACCCATCTTTACAGGCAAACTCTGCGCTATTGAAATGCTCACTTAATTTTGTCACTCTTTACCCCTGTATACTTCAACCAGAAAAAATCTAAAGCCATGGTTCCCATCGCACCTGCAACACCCGATGAAATCATGATCATGTATTCCGATGCTCCTGATTCGATAGCACCAAGACCACCAAGAAGCCCAGCAAACCCTGACACAACAACTTGCATTAAGGCATTTACCCAGCTCCATGCGGTATTATTTTTTCGTATATCAATGATATATCTCACAGCGCCTCCCCATGCGGAAATGAAGAGCAGCATCAACCACTGAACCAGACCGAAACTATTCGGATCTTTATCAAACATGTACTTAATCCCATAACTGTAAAAGTGGTCGCGTTGGCTCTGACGTCACTTCTGGCATATCAATTAATATTCCAGCGGGAACAACTGCACCATGCTCTGCTAAGTTAGGATTTGCTAACAGAACCGCTTCAGTCATTCCCATCGTTCTTCCGTAAAATCGCCAACAAATAGCGTCAACGGTGTCACCTTGAATTGTTCTAATCTTCATATCAGCTCAACAATGTTATGTGTTGCGCCCTTGATTCGCTGGATTGCCCATAACGCATCACGTTGCAAATCATCAATATTTGGCTCAAGCGCATCGGCTTTCTTACTACCACTAGGCGTGGTATCAATATCACGATATCGCTCAGTGATATTGGCTTTCGCACCGCAAAATACAGCGCGGCGATAAAGATAAATAAGCTCGGACTCTGAGGATTCGCCCTCATGAATTTTATTGGCAGGTACACTCTCAAGCGACTGATACCCCAAACCAATTTCTTTCGTTTTCCATTCCAACAACTCTCGATTGGTTTCGATAATGGCATTTTTTAAGCTGTTGATTAGACGATGTGGTGTGACCGTTCCATCTACGCGCATTTGTTCGCGAAAATCGGCGGTATTGATGGCAGGAAAGAAATCATCACTTTTTAATACTTCATTTTTTTCTTTTACCTGTTCTGGTGAAACAAAATCCATAACTCACCTCAATAGGTAGGCGGTGGGCGAGATGTCGAAAACCAGTTTCTAGTCTCGCGCCGCCTTGCGCGTTGGCACGTTCTTTAATTGTCTGCGCTGTTTTTCGCAGACAAAAACTTTTCAATATTGCTAATGTCTTTTTTCACGCCGCAGCGCTCATTAAGCTCAAGCGCGCGCATTAATTCGCAAAGCGCAGGCTGAGGTAAGTCATTATCCCGTAAGCTATAACCCAACCATTTGTGTAACTCACCCCGCACTTTGTCTGGCATGTCTTCATGCTCAATCAATGACATTGTGCGCTGTAAGATATCCAGTGGGATTGGATTCTTCGCGGTGTTAGCTTCTTTAGCTCTATCTCCCATTTCCTCAGCAATAGCGCACCCTGTTGTGCGCGATTGACCTGACGGCATAGTGAGATTGTGCTTGAGTGCATATTCAGCAATATCAAGTCCTTGCTCATACACACCCGCATCAAAACACCACAACATGAGATACATCAATACATCATCTTGCGCCCCTGAATTGCCTTTTAGCGTTTCAGTGACCCACGCTTCATACAACGGCAAGGCTTTTCGCTTATACGCCGCTTTACGTTCAAATGATTGAATTTTGCTCAAGTCACGCATGTGCTGCCTCAACATCAATTTAACTTGTGTTGCTGCTGATGGGTCAGCAAGAACGCCATACGCTCCGACATTCTTTGCTTCCACTTGCATGCGCTTTTTTTCCCACGGGTTCACGACTTACCCCTTATTTCCCTGCTTTTTCTTTCTGCTCAAGCTCTTTTTTTAGAGCATCAAGCTCAGCTTTAAGCGCGTCATTTTCTTCCGCTGTCGCTAACATTTTTGCTTTCTGCTCAGCATCATCACCCGCTGCTGCGTCAGGCGCTGTTTCCTCATTGATAATTTCAATGTTTTCAATCAACGCCACGCAGTCATAATCTTCAATGATGTAATCTTCATTGACTGATTCGTAGTTTTCGATGCGATCACGTTTTGCATTATCTTCAACTTGACGGCGTCGAGAGTCGATTTGCACGTAAATTGATAAGTTATCCAAACGAGTGATAAGAATGGCATTCTTAGGGAAATAAGGGACTCGCATTGCCATTAAACCGCCCAGCCGTTTCTGGCTGATAATCACATCACCGGCTAACGCTTCAGAATTAGGCTGATCACGGTTGACGATTGGGAAGTATTTTTCATCCAGAAGCGAGCGCCCACAAATTGCAATTAATCCCGTATCATCTGCGAATTCTTCTGCAATTGCGTTATTGACTGCCTGCATGACGAGAGCATCAATATTCTTGTAACCCTCATTTTTGCCGACTTTGATAGGTTCTGGCGTCACAACGTTCGTGTCTTTATCTGTTGAAGAGCCAATAACTTGCGTAGGGGCTTCAAGACGAATTTTATGTAACCAACCAACATTCACGTCTTGCAGTAACTTATTCACTGCGCGATTTGATGTGGCAGCACGACTTGTTCCGTTAAATCCGATCATGATGCGGTCAAGGGCTTGTCGCTGAATAATCGCATCACGAATACGGCGCTGAAAATCCTCAAACATCGCCCACATATCCAGCTTTTCATAACGAATTGCGGTATCGAAATTCGTTTGCTGGCAATGGTATTTTTGCCCCGTTAACGCAGTTGGATCGATTGGCTCTCGATCTTTTTTCGTCGTGTCCGTCGTACCAGCAACAGTTGAGCCAATACCCAAACCAATTTTTTCACCGATTTGGTTTTTAACTGGCACGATATTAATTTTCGTCAGAAAAACAGCGCTAAGCTGAATTTTGGTTTCCAGTTTTTGGGCTGCTGCCGGTGAGATTTCTACTTTTGACTCAGCAAATTCACGCGGCTGAACACCGTAAATCTCACCAAGTCGGGTTAAATAACCATTAAATTTAAAACGTGTTTCTTTTCTCATTGTTCTTCCCGTTAGCAATCAGTGAGATTTTCGGTATTTGTACCCGCACCGCCGAAAGAGGTTGGGCGATGCTTGTTATGGTCTTGCTGGCTTAAATCTTGTTTAAGCGAGTCCAGCTCAGTTCGCAGTGCTTCATTTTGCTGCTTGACTGCGGAGAGTGCCTTTACTTCACGCTCTAATGTTGCAAGCTTTTGTGCCGCTTCTGTTTGCTCTTCCGCACACAGTTCAACGGCTTGATGAATATCGTCAAGCTCCGCATCATTGCGTTTCTGCGCTCGGCTAAACATGGCAAAAACACATTCTTTTAGACTTGGGCTTGTTTTTTCAGGCGTTTCTTCCACTTCTGAAAATTCAATTACCGTTTCTTCCGCAGCCGTAAAGAGGTTATCTTTATCTTGCTTACGGTCAGAAAGATTATTCGCCTTATCTGCCCCAGCACTAAATTCAAGCATGCTAGTACCAAGGCTGGCAGGGTTATCCGTCACCGCTAACCCCACAAGATACGCACTACCCATATCCGAGAAATTCGGGTTAATTTCGACAGATGTGTAAACCTTTTGGCGTTTTTTGTTCATTTCAACCAGTTCAGGGGTTGGCTTTAAGACGCCATACAGCGCTAATTTTCCTGCTAATGCACCCTCACTGATTTCCTCGGTATAAACCGACTCCACATCACCGAATCGCGGCATCCAAGAATAATTCCAGTGCTCCATATTGATTCGCGCGCCATAAACGCTAGGGTCATAATTTTGTTCGATATCCGTCAACCATTGACGCTGCACCTTGCGACCGTCAGTTGTTGCCCCTTCAACACAAAGGCGCACCGGCTTGGATTTTGTTGTCATTGCTCAGGCTCCGGCAATTGAGTGTGTATATGATCGTAAAAAAGATGAGCCTATGTTTTCAGGGATGGGGGATAAGAAACAATGATTTGCCATTGTGTGGGAAATGGCACAATGCGGAGGCAAGGCGATAATTCGTGTGAGTCATTAATCTGGCGGCATGAATACATTACACGATTTTGACCCACGAAAAAGAGCCATGCACCTGTACTTCAAAGGGTACAGGATTGCGCGTATTGCCGAAGCACTCAACGAAAAATCCGCCACAATTCACAGCTGGAAGCGACGTGATAAATGGGATGAGATCACCCCCGTTGAACGCGTAGAAATGACGCTTGAAATGCGACTTTGTACTCTACTCAGCAAAGAAAATAAAGAGGGTAAAGATTTTAAAGAAATCGACCTGCTTTATCGTCAAGTTGAGCGTCATGCCAAAATTCATAAATACCAAAATGGCGGTAATGAAGTTGATTTAAACCCCAAACTTGCCAATCGCAATAAAGGCGAGCGCCGTGCCCCTGAAAAGAATTTATTTAGCGAAGAACAGCTTGAAAAACTGGAAGAAATCTTTCGTGAAAATATGTTTGAGTATCAGAAAGTTTGGTACGGCGCAGGGCATAAACACCGCATTCGCAACATCCTAAAATCACGCCAAATTGGGGCGACTTACTTCTTTGCCCGTGAAGCCTTTATGGATGCCCTCACGACTGGGCGAAATCAAATATTCTTATCTGCAAGTAAAGCTCAGGCACATGTATTCAAAGGTTATATCATTGATATGGCGCGAGAAGTCGATGTTGACTTAAAAGGCGACCCCATTGTTTTACCCAATGGTGCCACCCTGTATTTTCTCGGCACTAATGCGCGAACAGCACAAAGCTATCATGGCAATTTGTACCTTGATGAATATTTTTGGATACCGAAATTTCAAGAGTTGCGCAAAGTCGCATCCGGTATGGCAATGCATAAGAAGTGGCGTCAAACCTACTTTTCAACCCCATCCGCATTAACGCATAGCGCTTATCCGTTCTGGTCAGGAAAACTATTTAACCGTGGTCGTCGTAAAGCGGACCATGTTGAGATTGATATCAATCATCAAGCACTCGTGAATGGCATGATGTGCGGGGATGGTCAGTGGCGGCAGATCGTCACCATTGAAGATGCCATGCGCGGCGGCTGTAACTTATTCGATATTGACCAGCTGCATTTAGAGTACAGCCCCGATGAATTCGAAAACTTGCTGATGTGTGAATTTGTCGATGATATCGCGTCCATTTTCAACTTGCAGCTAATGCAAAAATGCATGGTGGACAGTTGGGAAATTTGGGACGACGTGCAGCCATTGATGATACGCCCTTATGCTTATCACCCCGTTTGGATTGGCTACGACCCCGCCAAAGGCACCCAAAATGGGGATAGCGCCGGCTGTGTGGTTATCGCTCCGCCAATGCGCAAAGGTGATAAATTTCGCATACTTGAACACCATCAATGGCGTGGCATGGATTTTCGCGCTCAATCCGATGCAATCAAAGAGCTAACTGAACGCTACAACGTGCAATACATCGGTATCGACTCTACGGGTATTGGTCATGGAGTCCTACAAAACGTGCGTGAATTTTTCCCCGCAGCGAAAGAATTTATTTATAACCCTGCCTTAAAAAATGCCCTTGTCCTCAAAGCGTATGACGTGATTAGTCATGACCGCCTTGAGTATGACGCCGGTTGCAATGATATCACTCAATCATTTATGGCGATTCGCCGTGCAACCACCGCGAGTGGCAACCGCCCCACTTATGAAGCAGATCGCAGTGAAGAAGCCAGCCATGCCGATTTAGCGTGGGCAACTATGCATGCTCTGTATAACGAACCAATCACCGGTGAAAACAGCAACCATCACAATATTGTCGAGGTATTTTAATGAGCCGTAAAAATAAAAAACGTCATTCACAAAATATGGCGCAGACAACCAATGACGCATCAATGGAAGCGTTCACGTTTGGTGACCCAATACCGGTGTTAGACAAGCGCGAAATTTTTGATTATTTGGAATGTGTGCAGATTGATAATTATTATGAGCCACCGATTAGCTTTCATGGGCTGGCTCGGACGTTCCGTGCAGCACCTCACCATAGTAGTGCCATCTATGTGAAACGTAACATTCTCACAAGCACGTTCATTCCTAATAAATATCTCAGCCGCCAAACCTTTGATAGCTGGGGATTAGATTTTTTACTCTTTGGCAATGGCTATTTAGAATTACGAGAAAATCGACTTGGGCAAGCGTTAACATTTAAACACTCCCCCGCTAAGTTCACACGCCGAGGCGCAGACTTAGAAACCTACTGGTTTGTACAACATGGGTATGATACTAAGCCTTATGAATTTGAAACTGGCAAAGTGCATCACCTAATTGAGCCTGATATTAACCAAGAAATCTACGGGCTGCCTGAATACTTAGCCGCTATTCCATCCGTGCTACTCAATGAAGCATCAACACTGTTTCGCCGTAAATATTATCTGAATGGTTCACACGCAGGTTATATCTTGTATATCAGTGATGCAGCACAGAAAACCGATGATGTTGATAAAATTCGTGAAGCACTCAAAAGCAGCAAAGGACCAGGGAATTTCCGTAATTTATTTTTGTATGCACCAGGGGGAAAGAAAGACGGTATTCAAACTATCCCTTTGTCTGAAGCAGCAGCAAAAGATGAGTTTCTGAATATCAAGAATGTGAGTCGTGATGATATGTTAGCGGCGCACCGTGTCCCCCCTCAAATCATGGGGATCATTCCTGAAAACGTAGGCGGCTTTGGTGATGTGGAAAAAGCCGCGAAGGTGTTTGTTCGTAATGAACTTATCCCACTACAAAGTAAGATGATGCAGCTTAATGATTGGTTTGGTGCTGAGATTGTTAAGTTTGATAAATACTCATTGGATTTAGATAACAACGACTAGAACAAACGCTCGTAAGCTAATCAAGATACCGCCCTCAGTGGCGGTATTTTTTCGCCCACAGGTAGGTGATCTCGATGGTTTAAATAATAATATAACCCCACTCTATTATATCAAAACCACAACACCAAGACTAATCCCCTGAATTTAACCCCCACCAAATCAACGCTTATCCGCCCTGTAATCCATTCTGAGACGACCTAAAATAATTGCTATCTAGCTATAGAAATTTGAATTTAACGCCGCTATGGCTCGGAGAATTTGCGGACTGATTACTAACAATAAACATATCGCCGCGCAATCGTAGCCCCGCCACGCCTGCCCACTAAATAGGTCGGTTTTTATGCACCCGCAAGAGATCGTCTGAACCGCGCCAGTGGTGGCGCTTCGCACAGATAACGATCCTTTTTTGATCTTGCGGATTTGGGCGGGAAATTGCAAAAGTACCTGAATATGTAAGAGAGGCGCCATATCAAACATTGTATTCACATAGTTTTATGTCATAGTTCCACATTAAAAAAATATATGCTTGTTATGTTATGGCGACATCCACTTTAATTTATTTCAACAATGCTTAAAGATACTCTTTTGCCTACGGAATCAATATCATTATCGATTCTTACTGTTATTTCTTGGTTTTTCCTATATTTTCTCATGTAATCTTCAGGACATTTAGCTTTATAGATTAACCCAGTTATGTCGCCTTGTTCTGATAGTTTGACAAAAATACCATATTTATCATGAACACTTTTAATTATACCTTTTATAGTATCACCAACATGATTTTTTGATTCAAACTCAGTCCATAGTGGATCTTTTAAACTTTCATTAAAGCGTTCAACATACTCTTTAGATGCATTAAAATCAGATAATACAGAGAACTCGTTATCACTTAAAATATGGCTAGCTAAAGAATCATGCTTATCTTGCCATTCCGATAAATAATCCATTATCAACTTTGCATTTTTAGCTACGATTTCCTTATCATAAAGACTTCCTTTTTCCCCCATGGCACTAGCAATTTCTTTTGCGACGGCGTCTGAGTCATAATCAGTATCTTCAGAAATAGCAGCAAGGTAATTAATATTTGATACCATGTCTAAATGAACGAATCCTGTCGATGTTATTTTTAATAAATCATTCTCATCAACAATATCTGTTGTAAAGCGCTCTGATTCTAAACAGAAGCCCTTTATTAGATAATTAACTTCTCTAAATATTACATCTTCGGATATACCATATTTAGCTATGCTTTCCGTTAAATCTCTAACAGAAAAATAACCTCTATATCCTGATGTACCTACGGATG
Source organism: Providencia sp. PROV109 (assembly GCF_033681625.1). Lineage (NCBI taxonomy): Bacteria > Pseudomonadati > Pseudomonadota > Gammaproteobacteria > Enterobacterales > Morganellaceae > Providencia > Providencia sp. PROV109. The sequence continues at coordinate 233,659 of NZ_CP096320.1, read as the reverse complement.
AGTATTTATCATGAAACCATTTAAGAATAATATATCGAGTAAAATAATTAGGAGTTGTATCACTTGTTGTTATTGCAAATAGATTTTTCAAATATGAGGTATCACTTTTGTAAAATCTTTTATTCATGCGAAGGAGAACCCTAGTTATTATATATAAAGGTAAAGAATAACTTCCTTTTTGTTGCCTTATTTTTAAAATTTCGCCACTGGTTATATGGCCACTAGTGCAAAATTCCATAAATATTTCTAAAGCTCTTCTGATATTTTTTCCAGCAAGCCCAACAATAATACGTCTTATTTCTTTATCATAAATAAAAATTGCTCTAACTATAGATGTTAAATATATTGATTCCTCATCTCGGCCACACTCAACAGATATACCGTTACCTAGGTCATACTGAATTTTATTATTAGATTTAGCGCCCATTTTGTTTAGTATTAACTGTACTCGTGATAATAAAACCTCTTGGAACATTGGTGGTTCAATTTTAAACACCATATCTTTGATTGCTGTATCTAGAGGTGGTCGATTCCTATGATTGTCATATGTTTCATCACGTAGTGGCAGCATGATTAATACTCTAAATTCATTTTGTAACCATTGTGCTACTTCGAACATTAATAACTGTTCATCTCTAGTCCGTTTGTCACAATTATCTAATACAACTATTATTAATTTACTTCTCTCAGAACCCAAATACCTCGTGTAACATGATGTTTTTTTATTTAGATTTGATTCATTTTCTTTAATTATATTAAATAGTTCCCTATTTCTCTCATTTTCATCACTCAGTAATGCACCTAACCCCTTATTAAAGCTGTTTATTTCTACTGAATAAATTCTTCTCATTATATCTAGACTTTCAAAGTCTATTTCTGAATGAAGATTTTTTAGTTCATTAATTATTCTTTCTCTAACCCAGTCATATATCTCATCTTTATTTACGGGTGAGTTATTCATATTAATTCTAACCCATAAAGTTTCTTTTTTTATGTCCTCTGGTATGACTTTTTCTATTAAATGGTCTATAAACGTTGTTTTACCTGAACCAACACTACCTATGAGAAGAATTATTTTACCTTCTAACTCTCTTCTCTTTTTTAAACCATTCACTAATTCGTGAGGGTTTTTTAAATCATTAATTACTGTTCCATCTAAAGAGTAATCTATAACGCGGTTATTTATTACATTATTAATTGGGTCAAAATACCTTTTATTTTTAGTTGAAGATATATAACCATTAATTGCAATAAACTTTCTATCTTCAACACTATTTGGATTAAAAATATGTCTATATTGAGATATTAATTTATCACCAAATGAATTAAAACCAATTTCTTCATTTTGGATTCGCTCTCCACCAACATACCTTAATGGTCGAAAATAAACCTGTGGAAATAATTTTTTATTAATGATTTCAACATCTTTTAATAACGACGAGCGTTTTAAAAAATCAATCAGTTGTGCGAAATTTTCACTAAATGAGCTAGATTCAGTTACTTCAACCTCAATATTATCTGAATCCCAGTAACCCAGTAACCATGTATTCCCATCAGTAGCTACTAATTTAGTGAGAGGATTTATATTATTTGGGTACTGAGCATTAATTTCTGATGCATAAAGCCTAGCCTCACTAAATGCCTCCTGAAGATCTTCATTTGGTTTTTTAACCTCAATTACTACAACTGGTAACCCATTGATTCCAATTACATAATCAGGGTAGTGATTTTTTTTATTAGCTCTTTTTTTTATCAGCATCCCCCTTACATTATGTTTAGTAAGTATATCTTCTGTTTTTAAACCTAGTCCATCAGGTGGGGCCTTAGTTAGAAGGGTATATACATCATGCTGTTCTACATCACTTTCCGTTACAATATTTGTATCTATTAACAAATTTTTCTCGGTCATTAGATTAGCTCCAAAGCAAATAGCGCACTTATGTGCGCTATTCTAGCTATTTCACTAATAAATACACCTGATTATTTATACATACTATATATAGTGGTATAGTCGGATTATTACATACTACATATATTCATTAAGTATATTATACCATTTTTTATAATCCAAAGTGATTAGTTAACAGTTACTTAGAGTTATTTGACTTAAGGATGAAAAAATTATTTTTAAAATAAAAGTCTGGTAAACTTAATAAAAAAAAAAGCATTAGTCAACCTTTTTATGCACTGTTACTAATAATTTAGATATATATCACTATAGAGATAAATTAAACTAACTTATTGATAATTAGAATATATGTTATTTTGTTATCTATCATAAATTAATTTAATGATTTTATGATTCTTACAGTAAATATAAATACCAACAGATATCATAATGTAAACATGTTGTGAGTTTTTATTTAGTTAGTTTCTGATTTATCATTTTATTAATTTTCTCTATTGCAGTGAAATAGCGTTGCTTATATTTTTCATTAATTGCCTTTTTTTGTGCCTTCAACTCTCTCTGTTTCTGTTCTTTTCCATCTCTGCTTAAACTCAATCTCAATCGCCCTCCGTCAACTTTTATAAAATACAGTCCATTACTTACACCTAAACCGTTAATGAACATGGTTTCAATTTGTGGAATATCGAAATGAATGCCGACTTCATTAGCAAAAGTGACTATTTCCGACTGAGTTCCTTTATCACTCTCACTTAATTCAATGTTTGAAATCTGTCTTTGTTGATTTTCATGCGATATCTCGCTCTCTGCTGCGTTCTGTGCGTTTGTTTCTATAAATGCAAAACCGTATTCCTTGATGTTGCATACTTCACCTGAGCCGTGCTCAGGCTCGTAAAATTGCACATCTGATAGATTGGATGTGATCCGCGATCTACAGTTATTGACAGGACTCCGAGTCGCTCCGCTGTCGCTTCTTAAAAGATTAAGGTCAAGGTCAACCGCGCTTTTCTTGACGATTTCATACTTTCTTTCGCGGGTTTTAATGATTGGCGCACCGGATTTTAATTGGTTGTAGATACCAACTACTTTCTGAACCTCTTCCCCGTAGACGTTCACGTCATTAGTCTCACGAGCTACGCGGATCGTTTCTAATTTGCGTGGAATGCATGGACCACCTTGTGACATGACATACTCAAAAAAGTCACCGTCATCAGCCGCCGCGCGAACACGCTCCGCGATATCACCAAGGCTGTCAGCAATAGAAACTCCGCGCAATCGACGACACTCGCGATACGCACCTTTGGATGGGAGTTTGTAGAATTTGAATTGGGGGATACGCCATGTTGAAGCCCACGCAGTTACCGCCGCAGCCATGCTTTTTAAGTCCTTGCCGGTTTCATGATCAATTTCACCGTCAAGGGCGTAACCGTCGATATTTTTAGCGATATACTTCGCAATATATCCAACAGCTCCACCGCGGTTCATATGCTTACATTCGAATCGGAATTTTTGTGCCCCTGCTTCGTTCCCGTCCTCTTTCAAAGCTCGCTTGCGCATAACATCAATCGCTTCCGCGCGTTTCGCTTTATCAACAAATAGCAACATGTGCCAATGCGGTGTCCCGTCATGATGTGGCTCGACAACACGGACACCGTAAATATTGATATTTTTATCATTGAACGCTGAGCGAATACGTGACCAAACTTTGACTAAATAGCGCTGCCCGTCCTTTGGCGTAAAAGCCTCATCTTTCCACTTGTGATTGAGCACCGCGTAAAAATCATCTTTACCGGTTTCCTTGTTTTTTTCTTTGCGCTGCTTTGTCGGATGGTATTTGGACGGGCAAGTTAATGTAATAAACATGCCGATATCGCCACGCTCTTTCGCTACGCGTTCAATGCCCGCCATCTGAGCCATTAACTCCATGCGACGTATTTCAGGGTTCGAAATACTCGCCATGACTTTCTCAAACAGATCAAACCGCTCGCCCGTTTCAACATCTTGAATATCCATACCTTGCAGATATTGCATATTAGATAAACGCTGAGCTTGTACCTCGCGAATAGCTTGCTTACTAGCATAAGGCTGGCGATTTACACACACGTCCATATTCGCAATCATGATCGCCTCAATCCATTGGGTACGGTGAGCTTTCAGCTTTCTATGCCAAAAGTCTGCGTCAACTAAGCGTTGTACAGCCGCAATTACTTGGCGCGTGGTTAAGTTTTGCTTCCCTTTCCTGCGCTTTCTATTTTTCAAAACTTTCAAATAGCTTTGATAGTGAAAAGGACACACATGTAAACCATTGGAAAGCTCAGCTAAACGCCCATAAATCAGCGTTTGTGATGCATCTTCATAGATAACCTCACGATCACCGCCATTTTCCTCAGTCAACTTATCGCAATAGATTTCATAGAGACTAAAAAAACCACTGGAAATATGTTCTGCCAGTTTTTTAATTGGCTTGTCATACAGATCAAACAGTCGGTTAAACTGGCTAATTTCAGGTGTAAAACGAGTGGATAGCGTCAATAGCGCTTTTGTATCTAACTCATAGCGTGAATTAACAGCTGTAATGCGAGGGTAGATTTTTTTGTAAAAGTCAGAACGCAAATACTCATACGCTTTATATTGCCCTGACTCTTTAATAAGGTTCTCATAGTGCTTTTGAATACGGTAACGCAAGATGCGCGGTAAAGTTTCTACTTCACCTAAAATCGCTTGCGCATGAATTAATTGTTCATGCGATAGAGATTTTCCCAAAGCATCTATATCAGCTTTGTAATAATTATTTTCTTTGGGCTTATTCCACGAATACGGAAAATCCATATCAGCGGAATAAGTTAATCCCTGTTGCGTGAAATCCAATACCTTAGACATTAAGCGCCCCGCCCAATGTTTCTGGTCTTAATAAATTAATGGCTGTTTCACAACGACGAGAAATGACATCAACAGTCTGGCGGTAAACATCCAGTGTCTTGATGCCTTTCCCTTTTACTCTCATGACATGATATGAGGTCAGCTCAATCGCAATAAACCACGGATCAGAGCTACAACAGACCAACTCATAACAACGAGTTTTATTATTGATTTGCAGTAAGCGCCACTGAACATTTTTAGAATCATCGACATGGCGCTGAATCGCAAAGCGAGTACCGCTAATGTATACGCCATCTTTAGGGTCAAGCATCATGACTCAACCCCTGCCAAAACTGCGATAATTTCAGTTGCCGATTTACGATTTCCGTTCGCTGAAATTTTTCTCGGTGCTTCTATCTCATGGACAGTAAAGCCAAGATCAAGATACAGCTCTTTTGCTGCAAGAGAATTAGATACGGTAATAGGATTACCTTGACTGTCATTAATATCTTTTAATGCAACAGCCAACGCTTCTTGGTCTGCATCAGAAAAACCGGCAGTATGATAACGAGTGAAACTATCCCCCATATAAGGTGGATCGCAATAAACACCATCACCAAAATCAACGAGTGATAATGTATCTTGCCATTCAAGATTCAATATTCTAGTTTTGGTGAGATAGGCTTTATTACAGAAACTATCAATTTCATTTTTAGGGAAATAAGGTGCCTTGTAGTTACCAAAAGGAACATTGAATTTGCCTTGTTGGTTATAACGGCATAACCCATTAAAACAATGCCTATTTAAATACAAAAATAAACTAGCTTGTCTAACCTGAGACATGCTTGATTTTGGGCTATTAAACTCATTTCTAAGCCGATAATAATCGATATCATTATTATTTTGCTTAAAAAAAGTTGAGGCTTCAAATATGACTCCATCTGGTACAAATGCTAGTGCTTCATAAAAATTAATTAAATCGGGATTAACATCAGCAATTAAATACTCCGCATAATCAGTATTCATCATTACTGCGCATGAGCCAGCAAATGGCTCAACCAAGCGGCTTGCTTTAGGCAAATGATGGCGTAGCTGCTCCATAATGCCAACTTTAGAACCAGCCCACTTGAGGGTAGTTTTATTAGATTTAGCCACGAAAATTATCCTCAATTCGAATAATTGAAAAAGAAATCATCACAAATTCAGGTAATGGCTTTAGTTCAGGATAAACATCGTTAATCTTTGTGATGTCAGTAATTAAGCATGAAATAGCATTACCCGTGTAACTGGCATATGGTTTATTGATTGAATTGAATTCACGTAAAAACAGCTCGTCACCCACCTGAAAATCTCTATCAGCACGGCGAAATTCTGCTGTTTTCAAACCATCTTGAACCAATCGAAAGTAACGAGGTGCAAGCTTAAGCTCATGTCTTCTTTTCACCGTCACACGCTCCGATAATGTTTGCTTTTAAGCTCAAAAATCGCTTGGCAATCAACGCAACGAGTACAGCCCATTGAGGCTATGCGACGCTGTTCAGGAATTGGTTTATCGCAATCTTCACACTCAAAAGCAGAAGCACTAACAACACGGCTTGTAACTGCTTTAATTTGCTGCTCTCGCATCAACATTTCGTGCTCACTTGCGCGGTCAATCTCTTTAGACATGATTCAGCTCCGCAGCTTGATTTTCTAAATGCTCAGCGTCACCCATCAGCAAATGAAAAATTTCAACATGGGTCATTTTTTCTTTTAACACTTTGTAAGCTAAAGAACGCTGGCGAGCAGCAAAGCCGTCAACAAGCGTTTTTCGCTCATCTTCTCGGTTGGCTTTGATGTTTTCTGCAACTGGGGTAAACACTGGATCAGGAAATTTCTTCATATTCATTACCTATATTCAGGTTGTAAAAAGTCCTGACAAATTAATGTCATTATTTTTATTGGTTAATTAAATTAGATTGGCATTGCTATTTGATTCGGAATTAATGCATTTAATGCCTTTATTTGATTGAGTGCTGTAATAAGTTGCTTTTGCTCGGCAACATTTAAATCATCAAATTTCATTTCTCTTTTTTCACTTAATTTCGCAAGATGAAAAATCATATTTAATATTCTTTCGTCTTGTTCTCTTAAATAATCAATGAAACCTGATAGCTGTTGATTATTCGGCTCTTCTTTACGACATTTTAATAATTCTGTTTTCATTTCCGCAGCTCTATTTAGTGCCGCAGTGCGTTCTTCTATCGTTCCCCCATCATTAAAGTATCTGTCATATGATTTTCTTTTTTTGCAATGAGCGCTAGACAAGCTTGATTGAAAGCTAATAATTTTGGCTGTATCTACTTTTTCGCCGTGATTATGTTTTTCTTTCATTGCTGCGCTGCCCATAATCAAACCCCGTAAAGGCTGTCGATGTAATTAGTTGCTTGAGACATCGAATCAAATAACCCGAAAGAATTATCATCACGTTGAACATGAAAGCGAGTTACTGGATTCAGCGCCTTCGCCGGTAACATAACTATTTGAAAGTTACGATACTTAAAGCTATGTGTTGAAACCTGTATGACTCCCATATTACAAACCCAACCATAAAAGCCATGCATCACGCTGTTCTTTCGGTCGATTTGAGTGAGCCTCATCCATACCTTTATTAAAAGCAGTGATACTAATCCAAACCTCCCCAGCTCGACTTTCCGGCTTTGTTGGATCTCTAAATTCGATCACTGGCAATTTTCCACTTTTAACCATGGAGTCAACCGCGCCCTTACTTTTACCAATCATCTCGGCAAACTTAGCTACAGGCACAGCGTTAACCGGATATTTTACATTGATTTGCTCTTTGTTCATTTGCTACCCTCGTTAGATCAAACCCTTTAAAACTGTTTATCTCTGGTTTTGAGGGGTTTTCACGCCCTCAATGGTTTTAATTTTAAAACCATTGAGGGAAATATAGTCTGGACATTGGAACCTGTCAATGAATATTTCTCAGAAGATAAGAGCCATTAGGCAAGCCGAAGGATTAACTCAAATTAAATTTTGCGAGCTACTGCAACTTCCACTAAGTACATTAAAAAATTATGAAGGAGGACACTCCAACCCTGCCTTAAATACCATTCTTCAAATAACCAACCATCCACGATTTGAAAAATACACGCTATGGTTACTGAATGACAAAGTAGCGCCAGAAGCGGGTCAAATAGCACCGGCTCTCGCACACTGTGGGCAAGAGAAAGAAACCTCACCCCGCTCAGAAAAGAAAACTGGTTAGACGTTCTATATCTATATTCTGATTACTGCTGGTCACAGTCAGTCAGTTACATCGGAGGGCTTACTTATGGCAATTAAGAAGCTCAATGATGGTCGATACGAAGTGGACATTCGCCCTAACGGAAGCAAAGGGGCTAGATTAAGAAGGATTTTTGCTCGCAAATCAGAGGCATTAACTTTTGAAAGATATGCAATAGTCAACGCCCAAGATTATGCTGAAAACGCAACACTATCAGGACGATTGAGACTAGACGCTATTCTCGATAAATGGTGGTTATACCACGGACAAACATTAGAGAATGGCGAAATTGAAAGAATGCAGTTACGAAAAACAATTAAGCTATTGGGAAACCCCACTCTGAATCAACTAGGCAAACAAACCCTACTTGAACACAGGGGGAATAGACTGATGAGTGGTATCAAAGCGACAACAATAAATCGGGATATGTACCGTTTATCTGGCATGTTTTCTGCGCTTGAAACCCTAGAATTGCTTGATTATAAAAACCCACTAAATGGATTACCTCCATTAAAAGAGGAAACTCCTGAAATTATTTTTCTTAGTGAGGAACAAATTATTTCTTTGCTAAATGAGTTCACTGGTGATTACAAGCTTTTCGCTCTCCTTTGTTTAAGTACCGGTGCAAGGTGGGGTGAGGGTGCAGCATTACACAGTGAGCAAGTTCAGAATGGAAGAGTAACATTTTTGAAAACAAAAAATGGCAAGAAGCGGATTATCCCGATATCTGACAAACTGTCTGAACAAATTAAGACTAAAGATTCAGGTCCGCTATTTGACATAAATTACGAGACTTTCAGGCTTGCATTACGAAATTTGTTCCCTGAACTCCCTAGGGGTCAAGCTACTCACGTTTTGCGGCATACGTTTGCTAGTCACTTTGTTATGAATGGTGGGAATATTGTTGCTCTTAAAGAAATTCTTGGTCATGCAAGCATTAATCAGACAATGGTATATGCTCACTTAGCGCCAGATTACTTAGAGTTAGCAATAAAACTCAACCCGTTAAATGACATAAAAATTTAATTGTCTTGAGGTGGGCGACCGTCCACATTCCGTCCACCTCTAAAAGCTTTTATGAACTTTTATAATCATTTAACAAGTTATAACTTGTTGTTTTTTAATGATTTGATTTGTAAGTCATTGAAAAAAAAGCCCCTAAAAGGGGCTATAAAGACAGGGATGGTGTCTATGGCAAGGAAAAACTTCACTTATTGCTACTTCACTACTTACTATGGAACTCAGGATATAAAATTAACTAACTTGCATTACTACAGGTACTAACAACTAAACTTATTGAAACTGCATCGCTTGAAATTCCGCCATTTTATGCTGATTCATTTCTTGTTGGTGAATGTGTTCAAGCTCTGTTTTCTGTTCTGGCGTTAACAACTGGTACAATTCATGGTGAATTCGAGCCATTTCAACACGTTGTTCCAGTTCTTTTTGCATTCGCTTTTCAAGCTCTTCACGAACCGCTTTGTCATCAAAGCTATCCGCTATAATTAATTTATGCAGCGCTTCACGTTCTTTAACTAAAGCAATGTTATCAACATGATAATAGCGCTGTGTTGCCATTAAATCGCGTAATTGCTGGCGCTGTTTTTCATTTAACGTGATACCATTAAACATAAAGGTACTAGCACGTTCTTCACTGCTAAATAATTCATGATGTTGAAAGGGCACAACCGCATTGCCTGACGGCGTAGTAGTTGGCTCAGACTGCATCTGTAACATCAAAGGTGTTGAACTTTCATTTGCAGCACTTTGTGGCTCTTCTGCAAAAGCAACCGCTGGCCCGAACACAAACGCAGAAGCTAAAACTAACATTGCGGTTTTATGTACTGTATTATGTACTTTGCTATGTGTTGTTCTCAGCATTTGACACCTTGTCTCCGAACTGTGCTCGTGATTCAATGTGAACAAATATACACCTGTGGCTGCAAACTAGCGTCAGAGCATGTAAAAGAACGTAAAGTCATGGAATCGTACAGATTGTTATCGTATTTTGGCAGTTGGAGGACTTAAAAAATGCATAAAATCCTATTAGTTGATGACGACCGTGAACTCACGTCGCTATTAAAAGAACTGCTGGAAATGGAAGGTTTCAATGTTGTCATCGCCTATGATGGTGAACAGGCATTACAGCAAATTGACTCATCCATTGACCTGTTACTACTTGATGTCATGATGCCGAAAAAAAATGGTATTGAGACATTAAAAGAACTGCGCCAAATCCATCAGACCCCCGTAATCATGTTAACGGCTCGCGGTAGTGAGCTAGATAAAGTTCTGGGCCTAGAATTAGGTGCAGACGACTATCTACCTAAACCGTTCAATGACCGTGAACTGGTCGCGCGTATTCGTGCTTTATTACGCCGCTCTAACTGGAGCGAACAAACCCAAGGCGACAATAGCAATACCCCTGTTTTACAAGTTGATAAACTGCAACTTAACCCAGGCCGCCAAGAAGCCAGCTTTGATGATGAAATTTTGGACTTAACAGGTACCGAATTTACGTTGTTATATCTGCTCGCACAGCACCTAGGCCAAGTTGTTTCTCGTGAACACCTTAGCCAAGAAGTACTTGGGAAGCGCTTAACACCGTTTGACCGTGCTATTGATATGCATATTTCAAACTTACGCCGCAAACTGCCAGAGCGCACTGATGGCCAGCCGTGGTTTAAAACTCTACGTGGCCGCGGATACTTAATGGTTTCTGCCACATGATCAACAGCTTAACCGCAAGGATCTTTGCGATCTTCTGGTTTACCCTCGCGCTAGTATTAATGCTAGTGCTGATGGTTCCCAAGCTCGACTCTCGGCAAATCACCGTCCTTATGGAGAGTGAACAACGCCAAGGGGAGATGCTTGAACAACATATTGAAGCCGAACTCGCACAAGCTCCGCTCAATGACCTTCTTTGGTGGCGGCGAATTTCTAACGCCATCAAAAAATGGGCACCACCCGGCCAACGGTTGATTATCGTCACCAGTGAAGGCCGTGTGATTGGTGCTATGCCAAGTGAAATGCAGGTGATACGTAACTTTATTGGCCAGTCCGATAACGCAGATCACCCGAAAAAGAAAAAATATGGACGAGCTGAAATCCTCGGGCCATTCTCCATTCGCGATGGGGAAGACCACTACCAGCTATATTTAGTTCGCCCAGCAAGCAGCCCGCAATCTGACTTTATTAACTTATTGTTTGATAGGCCTTTCTTATTACTGATTGCCACAATGCTGATCAGTGCTCCGTTATTATTATGGTTATCTTGGAGTCTCGCCCGCCCTGCTCGTAAATTAAAAATGGCCGCGGACGATGTAGCGAAAGGAAATTTACGTCCACACCCAGAACTAGAAGCCGGCCCACAAGAGTTCTTGTCTGCTGGGAATAGCTTTAACCAGATGATCAGCTCACTTGATGGTATGGTTAGCGCACAGCAACGCTTAATCTCTGATATTTCTCATGAATTACGAACTCCATTGACACGTTTGCAGTTAGCAACAGCCTTATTGCGCCGTCGCCATGGGGAAAGTAAAGAGTTAGAACGCATCGAAACCGAGACCCATCGCCTAGATAGCATGATTAACGATTTGCTGGTGCTATCTCGTAGCCAGCACAAAAACGAGATCTTGCGTGAAAATATCAAAGCCGATGAACTTTGGGGCGATATCTTAGATGACGCTAGCTTTGAAGCCGAACAAATGAACAAAACCCTCGAGGTCACTTCTAACCCCGGACCTTGGCCGCTATATTGCAACCCTTCTGCTGTCGGGAGTGCTTTTGAAAATATTGTGCGTAACGCACTACGCTATTCGCACACGCATATTGCCGTTGATTTCAAAGAAGAAAATAACGGTATTTTAATCACTGTCGATGATGATGGCCCTGGTGTTAGCCCTGCTGACCGTGAGCACATTTTCCGCCCGTTCTACCGCACGGATGAAGCTCGGGACAGGGAGACCGGTGGGACTGGTTTAGGTCTTGCAATTGTTGAAACCGCGATAACACAACATAAAGGTTGGGTGAAGGCTGATGATAGCCCATTAGGTGGTTTAAGGTTACAAATCTGGCTACCTGAACACGGCCGGTAAATTAATTTTATTCATACAAATAAACCCCCTTATTTTCATTCTCAATATGGGGGTTTATTTTTTTCAGTTAACTTATACCTATTAATAGGGAATAGTCCTATATTGCATCTAGAAACAACAATCCCCAAATACCTAACCAATATAAAACTCTATTTTGCTATTTTTCACACGCAAAAAAAAGAATAATAGAAAAGAATTTTTGAAATTAGCAACGTACTAGCCTAGTAAAAAGCATATCGCTTTACATCTTAAGATGTTACTAATTCCTATACCTAACATATTAATCTGATATTCTGTTATTACTTAGTTAAAGTGTGATAGCTGAGTTAATAGAAAGCACAGAAGCCCAACTCAATGCAAATTAAGATACTTATAATGTGGCGGATAATAATCATATTTTAACTCTATTTATAGGTTTTCATTTATTAACCTGTTCAGTATTAGGCGAACTCAACTTCAAATGGATTTATCAATGAAAAATTTCAAGCTCACTAAGCTAGCAATACTTGCTGTGCTCGGAACCATCAGTGCACAAAGCATTGCAGGGGGATTAGTTCTACCAGATAACAACTTACGCAGTGACCTTGCTTGGCTTTCTGAACGTAACGTTATTCAAATTAGCTTATCTACTTGGCCACTGTCCCAAGAAGAAATCACACGTTCTTTAAATAATGCAAATATTACTAATAGCGAACAAGAAGCCATTATTCAGCGCATTAAAAAGAACCTTGACCGTAAGAAAAACAGTGTTCAACTAGAAACTCACCTTGCATCTAGCCACAACTCAATGCCACAAGGCTTTGCTCAAAGTGAATATAGTGATATTCGCTATACCGTTTCAGGCAATTACAGTACTGACGATATAGACTTAAACCTCACCGCGAATGGCGAACGTGCTTTACGTGTTGAAAATGGTTCTGATTACAACCTCAATGGTTCATACGGTGGTGTAAAAATTTGGAACCAGTGGGTAACTTTTGGTGAGATCCCACAATGGTGGGGCCCCGGCCACGACGGCAGCTTAATTCGAACTGATGCCGCACGCCCTATGACCGGTTTCTTAATTCAGCGTGCAGACCAAAGCCCATTTGAAACACCATGGCTTTCTTGGATTGGTTCATGGCAATATCAGTTAACAGCTGCACAATTCAAACAGTATGATCCCAAAAATACTAAACTGATTGGCCTGCGCATGACCATGAACCCAACTGATTTCTTCGAACTCGGTGGTTCACGCGTGGTCATGTGGGGAGGCGATGGCCGCCCTAATAACTGGGATTCCTTCTGGGATGCCATGGGCGGGAAAGATAATACAGGCGACAAAAACAAAGACCCAGGTAACCAGTTAGCCGGTTTAGACTTCAAACTGAAACTTTACCCATTAATCGACCTACCCGTCAGTTTCTATGGCCAAATGGTGGGTGAAGACGAGGCTAACCTCTTCCCATCGAAAAACGCCTTTATGGGTGGTATCGAAGGCTACCACACCTTATGGGGCCAGCCACTAAATTGGTATATTGAAGGCGCGAACACCCATACAGAGTGGAATAAAGATAACGTCATGTATCGCCACTTTATCTATACTGAAGGCTACTATCAGCAAGGTGCATCACTAGGCCACGCAATGGGCGGTGACGGGCGCATGCTCACGACCAAAGTGGAATACACTCTCGATGATGACAACCGTGTTAGCACCCGCCTCATGTATGCGAAAGTGAATAAATCTAACTTTGATGGCAACAAGTTATTCCCTAAATCAGAAACCATCAAAGGTGTTGATTTCGGTTGGTGGCATAACTTTGACTATGACATCAGCACTGACGCGAAGGTTTGGGTATCTAAAACTGATTACGAAACACGCAATGACTTAGGTGCAGCCGTTACAGTAAACGTGCCGTTTAAGTGGTAATTGGCACACATTGAGTATATTTAATCGAAAACGGGTTATGTTTTGGCATAATCCGTTTTTTTATCCAAAAAAATTGTCATTCTAGTCAAAAATATATTACACATATAATTTCTACCGATAGCCAAGTGAATTAATATAATCAATTAAGCATTTTATTAATCTATTACTACTCTAAATTAGGATAAATATGGAGATATAAGCATCTCGTTTTTATTAAACCCACACTAAAAGCAATGATATACAAGGAATAACTTAACTTAAATATATAATCACATACAAGGCGTAAGAATAGGATTATAACCTGATAATTTAAAATAATTTATTGTATTGCTACTCCCCTTAGGACTATTCCCTAACACTATCACAGTGATAGTCAGTAACTAGCTTTAATGGTATTATTAAGCGCTTTTTACTTGACCAAATAAATGCTGAGGCATACCCTTTGGCGGTAAAAAAACAATAAGCTTTGCTTATCAATTGAGCAAATTAGCAAAAAATGCAATGTTTTCAATTAATAAGTATGCATTTACAAATTCAATGGTGCTCTGGGACCCGACAACCCAGTGCGGTAGCTATGGGTGTTAACCACCTTTATACTGATTTTTTAGCTAAAAAGAATCAATATAACAAGGTTAAAATTATTTTTATGTAAACTCTTTTATAAAAAGACCTCATGAATATATTTTATTTTCCTTATCTTAATTATTATATAAAATGTTCTCTTATAAAACACAATTACAATCCTTATTTGTTAGATTATTTGTCTCTGCAATTGGTTTTTTGGTTAGTATCATAATAGTTAGACTTTATAGTAAAGAGATTGTCTCCGATTATTTTTTATATGTAAGTTTCGGTAATCTTTGCGCTCAAATACTCACTTTTGGCTGTACACCGACAATAAATAAACTAGCATCTGAGGGAGTATCTTTTAAAAAAATAATATATAAATATATAACTCAATACAAACCTTACTTTATATTTTTCGTAGTATCATTGTTGATTATTTCTTCTTTATATAGTCAATTAAAATTATTAAGTTTAGCAGTTGTTTCTATATTATTATTTGCACTTCTCATTCAGAGTGAAATTCTAAAAGGCCGAGGAGACTATTTATACTCACAATTATTTACAGGAGCCATTTCAAATATTTTATTCCTAATGATATCCATTTTTTTAAATAAAAATTTCAATATAACCATACATGAATTAATATTAATATGGTGTATATCCCTTATATTTTCAAACTTATTATGTATACTTGTCAACAGTAAATACAATCAGAATAAAGATATCAGAGGTAATCTTTTTGATAAGAATAAAACCCAAAAAATATATATATCTATGGTAATAGTGTACTGTTTTTCTCAAATAGATTTATGGGTTGTAGCATCTTTTTTTGACGAGAATATTATAGCTCAATATGCATTGAGTACTAGACTAGCACTATTATTAACATTTCCATTAATGGCAGCTAGAAATATAACAGCGTCCAAAATACCCATATATATAAATAAAGACAAAGCCATATTACAACAAGAAATTTCCAAATCTTGTCTTTTTTCTTTTTGCATAAGTACATTAGTCCTTTTATTTATTATATTTTTTGGAAAATTTATAATTCAAGCTATTTATAGTTCTGAGTATGATCTGGTTTTTTACTTATTGCTGATATTTGCAGTTGGTCAACTAATTAATTCATTAACAGGTCCATGTGATCAATTGCTAACTCATACAAACCAAGAGTATATCTATCTAAAACTTACAATTTTTAGTTTTATTTTGTTATTATTCTTTATATTAACCCTTTATATTTTAGATTGTAAAAATATTTACTATTATGCATTTTCAGTTTCTTTTGTAATTATAATACAAAACATATTAATATCTTTTTATGTGTATAAAAGGTTGCATATAATATCTTTGCCTTTGAGAATGAAATATGAAAATAGATAACTTACTAGCACAGAAATTCGGCTCTAATAAAGTCCTGGTTTATCCTAAAATAGAAGATGTAGAAAAATATAATACTTACCTAAGATTACTTTACACCGAAAATGTTAAGTCTATGTCAATTAGAGAACTCATATTGGTTCTATTTAATATAAAATTACAATATGATACATTTCATTTCCATTGGATAGGTATAAGTGATACCAAGTCATTTATTGCTACAATAATCGTACTATTAGTTGCTCTAAAATTTAGATTATATCAAAAAACTGTTATTTGGACTCTACATAATAAATACCCACATAAAAAAAAGTTTTACAGACTTAACCGTTATATTGATAAATTTGCTGCCAAAATAAGTAGTTATCTACATGTTCATGGATGCAGCGCTATAAATATAATGAGTGAGATTTTATATCAAAAAAAAGATAAGTTCTTTATTTACCAGCATCCTAATTATAATGTGAAAAAATTTAGTAAAGAAGAATTAGAGCAAGAAAGAGAAAAAATCGGATTAGAAAAAAATGACTATGTAATAATAATACCAGGCATAGTTCATGAGTATAAAAGAATATTTGAAACATTAACATTTATATCCAAATTAGATTGCAAAATAATTATTCTAGGTAAAGATCGGTGTGAATCCACTAATTATAAAGATAAAATAAAATCACTTATTGATAGAAATAACAAAATCATATGGATTGACCGATTTGTTTCTGATTACGAAATGGATCTGTATCATCAAATCAGTAATCTTGCAGTTTTTAATTATGAAGACATACTAACATCAGGAAGTGTAATAAGGTCTTTAAACTGTCAAACAATCACCTTAGCTCCAAACCAAGGATGTTTAAAAGATATAAAAGATATAAATCTATATCTTTTTGATAATGAAACAGAAATACCCACGATAATTAATAAAATCAGGTCTAAGAATGCGATTTAATATTTTCAAACCCAAGACTTTATTATCGATAGGAATAATAATATATATTTTTTTACCATTTTTCTTTCACCTATTATATGAAGATAACCAATTTCAATATTCTTTTTCAATTTCAGATTTTTATGTTTACTTTCCTATACTGTGTTATTCCTTTGCATTGGTACTAATTCGGCTTAATTTTAAATTACCAAAAATTAAAATCAAAGAAAGAGCAGCAAATAACAATATCCTACTTTATTTAACACTTCCAACTTTATTTTTTTGCTACCTCTTATTTTGGAAAATTAATGAAACCTTTGGATACTATAACGAATCTCAAATTTTAGAAAATATAATTAATTATAGAATAATTGTTGAACGTGACTCAGCATTAATAATCATGACAAGAAATTTCATTACCACTTTACTAATTTTCATTTCAACAACTAGCTGGTACTGTTATTCCACCAGCAAGAAAAAAATATTTAGAGTATATATAATACTGTCACTTTCTTTATTTTTATATATTTCTATTTTAAGTGGACGTCGTATTGATTTAGTCAACTTAATATTACTTTCTTCATATTTCTTATCCTTTAATGCTTTATTTAATGGTAAAAAACTAGGCCTCAGGTTAGATATTGCTGCTATATTCAGCATAATATTCATAAGCCTAGTTTCATGGTATTCATATTTTCGTCAATCAAAAGAAGTTTCATCTTCAATAGGTGACTTAATTTATGAGTTTGTTCGTAGATTTGATGGGGTATATCCTAACTTTTATTATTTATACAATAGCCCATTAGCCTATGATTGGTTTTATGGAGTAACTTATATAAGGTCATTCCTTAATATTTTACCTAGGAATTTATTCCCTTGGAAACATGAAAATTTGCAAATGTATTTTAATGACCACCTCCGGTTATGGGATAATAGTGGAATGGATTTTGGTAACTTTGGAGAAGTATGGGTTAACTTTGGCCCTTTCTCATTAATAATGCTTCCTATTATTATCTATACTTTCAAATATTTTCTAGAATCAATATACCAGGGAGTAGTTAAAAAAAACTATGTTAGCATTTGTATCTATTCATATATAATATATAGTATACTTTATTTTTTTTCATCTCCTATCGACTCAACTAATTTCATGTTTATAATAATAAATTTATTTATAACCTATATACTAGCCAAGCTATTTTCATCAAAAAAAAATAACCATGAATAACATTTTATTAGTAATACCCACATACTATCCAGCTATTAAATATGGTGGGCCTATATTTTCCACATTAAATACTTCTGAAGAGATAAACAAATTAAACAATATAAAATTATCGGTAGTAACAACTAATGCAAATAAAAATGAAAGATTAGACATTATAACTAACCAATGGATAAAAATTAATAATACTGACATTAAATATTACAATGACTCTATTATAGATAAGTTATCATTTCCACTTATGTTTAACATATGGAAAGATATAAAAAAAAATGACATCATACACATTCAATCTATATTCAACACTCCAACACCGATTTCGCTATTTTATTCAAGGGTCTTAAAAAAGCCTATTGTTTTATCTCCAAGAGGTAGTCTAGGTGATTGGTGTTTATCTAATGGTCGAGGTTCTTTTATAAAAAAAGCTTGGATTAACCTTTTGATAAAACCATTTTCTAATCATATAACTTGGCATGCTACATCAAACCAAGAAAAAAAGGAAATCTTAACATTATTCCCTAATGCTAGAATAAAAATAATACCTAATGGTGTAGATTTAAATGAATATAAAAAAAAACCAGCTATACCATATAATCAGTGGAAAAAAAAATACAATATAAACGAAAAAGATAAAATCATTATTTCCATGGGGCGCATTGAAAAGAAAAAAGGCTTTGATATTTTAATTAAATCATTTCATAACGTCATCTCTAAAAAAAACAATCTAACTTTGCTAATTGCAGGGCCAGATCATGGAGAACAAAAAAAACTAATGGAATTAGTTAAAACACTTGAATTAACAGAAAAAGTTCATTTTGTTGGAATGTTATCTGGGGATGATAAGCTATGTTTTCTTAAGTATGCAGATGTTTTTGTTTTACCATCATATAATGAAAACTTTGGTAATGTTTATCTAGAAAGTTTAGCATCTGGAACACCTATCATAGCAAGCAAAAATACACCGTGGTCTGAAGTAGAAAAAAATCAATGTGGCTTGTGGGTTAATAATAGCATTGAGGAAACAACTCAAGCGATAATTAATATTTTAGATAGTGACTTAAAATTTTTAAGTCATAATAGTATTCATTTTTCTAATAAGTATTCTTGGAACCAAGTAGCAATTGAATTTAAAGATCTTTTTAACTCAATGAAGGGTGATAATGAATAAATTATCTGTAATTATACTTACATACAATGAAGAAAAACATATTGAAAGGTGTATTAAATCGTTAAAAGAGTTCGCTCATGAAATATTTATTATTGACTCATTTTCTACAGATAATACCGCCGAATTAGCTAAAAAATTAGGAGCTATAGTTTATAAAAATGAGTGGCCTGGAAATCATGCTGCTCAGTTTCAGTGGGGGCTAGACAATTGTCCCATCGAAACAGATTGGATTATGAAAATGGATGCCGATGAATATGTTACAAATGAGTTATCCCTTGAAATAAAATCATCCTTATCACAAATATCAAATGATGTATCTGGAATTTATATTAAACGCCGGGTTTTTTTCATGGGAAAATGGATTAAGCATGGAGGATACTACCCTACATGGCTGCTCAGAGTTTGGCGTTACACTGATGGACACATGGAACAGCGCTGGATGGACGAACATATTAAATTAACCCGTGGTTCTGTTATTAAATTTAAACATGATATAGTAGATGATAATTTGAACAGCCTGACTTGGTGGATTGAAAAGCACAATAACTATGCAACTAGAGAAGCAGCTGACACTTTAAATATAATCTACCAATTTTCTTCATCTTGTGGTATCTCACCTAAATTATGTGGAACTCAGGAACAAAGAAAACGCTTTCTAAAATTACAATATGTAAAATTACCTCTGTTTATCAGACCTATTCTTTATTTTTTCTATAGATACATAATTAAACTAGGTTTTTTAGATGGAAAAAGGGGGTTAATATGGCATCTTTTACAAGGATTCTGGTATAGACTTTTAGTAGACTGTAAAGTTTTTGATATTAAAAGAAGAACCCCAAAAGTCACATCTAAAAACTTAAAAATAATCTTAAAAAAAATATACGGAATTGATTGGAAAAATGATTAAATTATCAGAATATAATTCATCATATAAGCACGGCAATATAATTAAAAGGTTATTATGGCTATTTTTAAGCCTAATATTCTTTGAAAATAGCTTACCATTCCCAACTAAATTTAAAGTTATTATTCTAAAGCTATTTGGCTCTAAAATTTCAAAGAACATCGTCATCAAACCTAATGTCAAAATAAAATATCCTTGGAATTTAGAGATTGGGGCATATTCATGGATTGGTGAATATGTATGGATTGATAACTTAGCCCATGTAAAAATTGGCTCTAATTGCTGTATTTCACAAGGAGCTTATTTATTAACAGGTAATCATGATTATAAAAAAAGTACTTTTGACCTAATAATAAAAAATATTGAAATAAAAGAGGGTGCTTGGGTTGGAGCAAAAGCAATTGTTTGCCCTGGTGTTACAATAAATAAATACGCGATTCTATCTGTAGGCTCAGTCGCTAATGCTGATTTAACAGAAAACTATATTTATCAAGGCAATCCTGCCATATTAAAAAAAGTAAGAGTATTAGAATGAAAATAGCACTAATTACAGGAATCACAGGCCAAGATGGCTCTTATTTGGCAGAGCTTCTTTTAGAAAAAGGGTATGAAGTTCATGGTATTATCAGAAGAGCCTCATCTTTCAATACAGAGCGCATTGATACCACAATATCTAAATCAGATAATATTCATCTACACTATGGTGACTTAACTGATTCCTCCAATCTTATTCGCCTAATTAAAGATATTCAGCCAAATGAAATTTATAATCTTGGGGCAATGTCGCATGTAGCCGTTTCATTTGAATCGCCAGAATACGCTGCTGATGTCGATGCAATGGGAGCTCGAAGCAATTCGCATAAATGGATTAGAGAAAAAAACCCGCTTTTACCAAGCTTCAACATCTGAGCTCTATGGTGAAGTTCAAGAAGTACCACAAAATGAAAAAACTCCTTTCCACCCTCGCTCGCCATATGCTGTAGCGAAAATGTATGCTTATTGGATCACGGTAAATTATCGTGAATCATATGGTATGTATGCTTGTAATGGAATTTTATTCAACCATGAATCCCCGCGCCGTGGTGAAACGTTCGTTACACGTAAAATCACTCGTACTATTGCCAACATTTCACAAGGCTTAGAGCAGTGCCTATATTTAGGTAATATGGATGCTTTACGTGATTGGGGACATGCAAAAGATTACGTTCGTATGCAATGGATGATGTTACAGCAAGACCATGCTGATGATTTTGTTATCGCGACAGGTAAACAAATTTCTGTTCGTGAATTTGTACGTATGTCCGCTAAAGAAGCTGGAATTGAGCTTTCATTTAGTGGCACTGGCGTAGATGAAATTGCAACCGTTACTAGTGTAAATAAAGCACTAGCGCCGAATGTGAATGTTGGTGACATTATAGTTCGTGTTAGCCCTAAATTCTTTCGCCCAGCTGAAGTTGAAACCCTTTTAGGCGATCCATCGAAAGCAAAAGAAAAATTAGGCTGGTTCCCCAAAATAACAGTTGAAGAAATGTGTGCTGAAATGGTTAATGCTGATATAGCAAAAGCTAAACAGCATGCTTTATTAAAGCAACATGGCTTTGATGTTTGTATTTCTCTTGAAAATACAAACAGCTTTTCAAAAGCAAAAAAGAAATTAGATCTTAAAGCTCATGGCTTAATTGGTGAATAAAAATGAAAACAGTGTTTGTTGCTGGCCATAATGGCATGGTTGGCTCAGCAATAGTTAGGCAATTACAAAACCGTAACGATATTGAGCTAATCACAAAATCACGTCAGGAATTAGATCTAACAAGTCAGTTAGCTGTTGATAATTTCTTTGCTCAAAATGATATTGACGAAGTCTATTTAGCTGCTGCTAAAGTGGGCGGTATTCATGCGAATAATACTTATCCCGCAGATTTTATTTATGAAAATTTAATTATGGAATGTAATATTATTCATTCAGCTCATAAATATAATGTTCAGCACTTACTATTCTTAGGCTCATCTTGTATTTATCCAAAGTTAGCAGTACAACCGATGTCTGAAGATGCCCTGTTAACGGGTATCCTTGAATCAACCAATGAACCTTATGCAATTGCAAAAATTGCTGGTATCAAACTTTGTGAATCATATAACCGACAATACGGACGTGATTATCGCAGCGTTATGCCAACCAACCTATATGGTGAAAACGATAATTTCCATCCAGAAAACTCACATGTTATCCCAGCGTTAATGCGCCGTTTCCATGAAGCTAAGCTTAATAATGACGAAGAAGTCGTTGTTTGGGGTACAGGAACCCCCATGCGCGAGTTTCTTTATGTCGATGACATGGCTGCAGCTTCAGTTTATGTTATGGAGTTAAACAAGGAAACACACCAAGCAAATACCCAACCAATGTTATCTCATATTAATGTTGGTACAGGAATTGACTGTACTATTCGTGAAATGGCTGAAACTATGGCTAAAGTTGTTGGTTTCAAGGGAAATGTTGTTTTTGACAGTACTAAACCTGATGGCACACCAAGAAAGTTAATGGATGTCTCTCGTCTGAAAAGCCTAGGCTGGGCATATTCAGTCGATCTTGAAAATGGATTAAATAAAACCTATCAATGGTTCCTGCAAAATCAACATAATTTTCGTAAATAGTGGATTGAATAAATATGGCGCAACGACTAGCATTAAATACATTTAAAACTATCGTTGCATCTACCCCTTTAGTTTCTATTGATCTGGTCATTTGTAACTCACAGAACCAAGCATTGTTAGGGCTACGAAATAATCGCCCCGCTCAAGGTTATTGGTTTGTACCAGGAGGGCGTATTTGCAAGGATGAAACTTTTGATATGGCTTTTAAGCGTTTAACGTTTGAAGAGCTTAGCTTCGGCTATAATATTAATGATGCTACATTTATTGGTCATTACCAGCATCTCTATCAGGATAATTTTTCAGAGGATAATTTCTCTACTCATTATGTTGTCTTGGGATATTTAATAAAAGAAGATATCAACCTCAATAAGTTACCGTTAGAACAACATAGAAACTATCAGTGGTGGAATATTGATGAGCTTCTTAACTCTCCAAAAGTTCACGATAATACAAAAGCCTATTTTATCAATAACCATTTAAATTTACGGTAAATTATTATGTTATTGCCTGTTATTATGGCGGGAGGCTCAGGTAGCCGTTTATGGCCTCTTTCTCGTAGCCTATACCCAAAACAATTTATTAGCTTAACTAGTAAGAAAACTATGTTGCAAGAAACTGTTTCACGGTTAAAAACGTTACAGCATCAGCCGCCTGTATTTATTTGTAACGAAGAACATCGTTTCATTGTTGCAGAACAATTACGACAGGAAAATGTGCAACACAGTGGTATCATTTTAGAGCCCATTGGTCGAAATACAGCTCCCGCTATTGCACTCGCTGCGATTAGGGCAATACAGAATGGAAGTGACCCTTTATTATTAGTTTTAGCTGCGGATCATGTAATTCAAAATCAAACAGAGTTTACTCATACGATAGAAAAAGCCATTGAGCCTGCCGAAAAAGGAGCTTTAATTACGTTTGGTATCATACCTACAGCGCCTGAAACAGGCTACGGCTATATTAAGAAAGGTACACCAATTAATAATTCAACCTATAAAGTTGAACGTTTCGTTGAAAAACCTGATTTTGCCACTGCAAAAAAGTACCTTTCTAACGATGAATACCTGTGGAATAGTGGCATGTTTCTCTTTAAAGCATCATGTTACCTCAATGAATTGAAAAAACATTGTCCAGATATTTTAAAGGTATGTGAACAAGCAATACATAGTTCTCATAATGATTTAGACTTTATTCGTATACAACAAGATATTTTTACCATGTGTCCTGATAACTCAATTGACTATGCTGTTATGGAAAAAGCAAGCAATGTTCATGTAATACCTATGGATGCAGGTTGGAGCGATGTTGGCTCCTTCAGCTCACTTTGGGAGGTTTCCCCCAAAGATACGCAATCTAATGTGATTATTGGTGACGTTTTAACTGAAAATACAACAAATAGTTATATCTACTCCCAAAATAAGCTCGTATCTACTGTTGGAGTTGATAATTTAGTAATAGTAGAAACTAAAGATGCAGTATTAGTCGCCAATAAAAACAACGTTCAAGATGTAAAGAGTATTGTCAGTCAGTTGAAAAATGCAGGTCGTTCTGAATGTGAACAACACCGAGAAGCCTACCGTCCATGGGGAACTCATGATGATATTGCTGAAGGTCAACGGTTTCATGTTAAACACCTAAAAGTAAAACCTAGTGAAAAAACCGCCTTGCAAATGCATTATCATCGTGCTGAGCATTGGGTGGTAGTACAAGGCACCGCACAAGTTACCAATGGTGATAAAACATTTATACTCAGTGAAAATGAGTCAACCTACATCCCTATTGGCTCCCCTCACCGAATAGAAAACCCTGGTAAAATCGACTTACATCTAATTGAGGTTCGCTCCGGTAATTATCTTCAAGAAGACGACATTATTAGGTTAGAAGAATATGGCGCTAAAGATAAATGAAAATATCAATCATCACAGCCACCTATAATAGTAGTAAAACTATCATAGATACCATTCAATCTTTAGAGCAGCAGACCTACTCAAATATTGAATATATAATTATTGATGGAGCATCTAAAGATAATACTCTTGATATAATAAAAAAACATAGCTCTAAAGTTTCTAAGATAATATCTGAGCCAGACAATGGAATATACGATGCACTGAATAAAGGTATATCTGTGTCTACTGGTGATATCATTGGCTTTCTTCATTCAGACGATGTTTTCGCATACCCAAACGCAATTGAAGACCTTGTAACTACCTTAGTTAATGATCAATCTCAAGCTATATACGCAGATTTAGAGTATGTATCAAAAGAAAATACAGAAAGTATTGTTAGACGCTGGATCTCTGGCAATTATAAACATGAAAACTTAAAAAAAGGTTGGATGCCACCCCATCCAACTTTCTTTATGAAAAAAGAGCTATATAACGAACACGGTACTTTTGATCTTAACTTTAAAATATCTGCCGATTATGATTCATTATTACGCTATTTATGGATACATAATATTTCTGTATCTTATTTACCAAAAGTAGTGACTAAAATGCGAGTTGGTGGTGAAAGTAACCGAAGCTTTTTAAACATTCTAAGAAAAACAAAAGAAGACATTTTAGCACTCAGAAAAAATAATATTTTTTGGGTATATCCCTTACTTATGAAAAATATTTCTAAGTTACCTCAATTCATTAAGAAATAGTAAATATGTTATCTACCCTTAATACAATTAAAAACTCTGGAATACAATTTGGTACTAGTGGAGCCCGTGGTTTAGTTACTCAATTTACTAATGAATCTTGCGCTGCATTTACCCATGCATTTATTAATAGTATCAAAGGTAAATTCGATTTTAGCCAAATGGCCATTGCAATAGATAATCGCCCAAGTAGCGAGTTTATTGCAATTGCTTGTGTCGAAGCAATAAAACTGCAAGGAATAGAACCTCTATATTATGGTGTGATTCCAACGCCTGCCCTTGCATATACTGCAATGAAAAATAATATTCCTTGTATTATGGTAACAGGGAGCCATATCCCATTTGATAGAAATGGGCTAAAGTTTTATCGGCCAGATGGTGAAATCACTAAAATTGATGAGGTTGCGATTTTAAATAATAACTCACAATTTGAAATACCAGATGTTACTCCACAGACCTTATCAATAAATACACTAGCTGTAGATGAATATCTAAATCGCTATTTATCTATTTTTAATCAAGATTTATTAGCTGGTAAACGTATTGGTATTTATGAACATTCTAGTGCTGGACGTGATATATACCCAGTTTTATTCAAAAAGCTTGGGGCTGAAGTTATTTCTCTAGAACGTAGTGACCAATTTGTTCCAATTGATACTGAAGCTGTGTCTGAAGAAGACAAGGTAAAAGCAAAAAATTGGTCAAAATTACACAAACTTGATGCTATTTTTTCTACTGATGGGGATGGCGACCGTCCGCTTGTTGCAGATGAAAACGGTGACTGGCTACGCGGGGATATATTAGGTTTGTTATGTGCATTAGAGATGAACATAGAAGCACTAGCAGTCCCTGTTAGCTGCAATACGATCATTTCATCTCATAAATCTTTTAAGTGTGTAAAACAAACTAAAATTGGCTCCCCTTATGTTATTGAAGCATTTGCTGATTTAACTAGAAGCTATAAAAAAATTGCAGGATTTGAAGCTAACGGCGGTTTCCTTTTAGGATCTAACATTGAAATAAATGGTAAACGATTATCAGCTCTACCAACTCGAGATGCTGTGTTACCATTCTTAATGCTATTATCTGCCGCCAAAGAAAAAGGAATTGCTAAATTAGTTAATTCATTACCACAACGCATTACCTTTAGCGATAGAATACAAAACTTCGCAACAGAAAAAAGTAAAGCTATCATTGAGAAAGCGCAAGAAAACCCAACACTCTTATTGCAGCATCTAGGCTTTGGTGATGAGCAACTACTAGATTTGAATACAATTGATGGACTAAGAATGACATTATCAAATGGTAATATTATTCATTTAAGGCCATCAGGTAACGCCCCTGAATTAAGGTGCTATGCCGAAGCAAGCGATCATCAGACAGCGCAGTCAATTGTGCAACTATCTTTAAAAAATATTCAAACCTTCTCTGAAAATTAATCTACTTGGTTCTCATATGAAAATAGCAATCGCAGGAACCGGCTACGTCGGCCTATCTAACGCCATGTTGCTGTCACAAAACCACGAAGTGGTTGCGGTGGACATCATCCCTGAAAAAGTGGCGATGTTAAACAACCATCAATCACCCATTGTTGATGCAGAAATTGAACAGTTTTTAACGGAAAAGACCCTCAATTTCCGTGCCACAGAAGATAAAACTGAAGCTTACACCGGTGCACAATACGTCATTGTCGCAACGCCAACCGACTATGACCCAAAAACCAATTACTTCAATACAAGATCGGTTGAGTCTGTTATTCATGATGTGAATGAAATTAACCCGCAAGTGACGATTATCGTGAAATCCACTATTCCAGTGGGCTTTACCGCGCGCTTACGTGAAGAGTTTGGTTATACCAACGTGATTTTCTCCCCTGAATTTTTACGTGAGGGGCGTGCCTTGTGGGATAACTTGCATCCTTCTCGTATCGTGGTGGGAGAGCGCTCAAAGCGCGCAAAAATTTTTTCTGATTTGCTGCTGGAAGGCGCAATTAAGAAAGATGTGCCCGTGTTATTTACCGATGGAACCGAAGCCGAAGCCATTAAACTGTTTGCCAACACTTATTTAGCCATGCGTGTGGCGTACTTTAATGAGCTCGATACCTACGCAGAAAGTCGCGGTTTAAATGCACGCCAAATTATTGAGGGAGTCTCTTTAGACCCACGTATTGGTAGCCATTATAACAACCCATCATTCGGTTACGGTGGTTATTGTTTACCGAAAGATACTAAGCAACTGCTAGCTAACTACGATGACGTGCCAAATAACCTGATTAACGCCATTGTGGAATCAAATCGCACCCGTAAAGACTTTATTTCCGATGCGATTATCGCTAAAGCACCATGCAAAGTCGGTGTTTATCGCTTAGTCATGAAAGCGGGCTCTGATAACTTCCGCGCCTCTGCGGTACAAGGTGTGATGAAGCGCATCAAGGCCAAGGGCATCGAAGTGGTGGTGTATGAGCCGGTTTTAAAAGAAGAAGAGTTTTTCCGTTCGAAGGTTATCCGTGATCTCGACACTTTCAAAGCACAAAGCGACATTATTCTAGCCAACCGTATGGTGCCTGAGCTGGAAGATGTGGCAGAGAAAGTCTATACCCGAGATTTATTTGGTAATGACTAACTTCTAACTATTACCACAGCATTTTTGCCAAATTACGAGCATCAATATAAACTACTTCCGTTGTCATATTATGTATAAGTGGGAATGATGATTTACATCATCACTTATACCTTATCTAATCATTTTTTATCATAGGATGGTACCGTGTTTAGGAAGCGTTTCCCACTTACACTACTAGCAATAAGTATTTTATTAACCGGCTGCACCGTCACCCCCGGTGCCTATATGTCAACCTCTGGCAAAAATGTGGTTGATACAGGTGACCGTGACATTACCAAGCTGGTTGATATCTACCCGATTTCACCAAAATTACTAGATGACATGTACACAGCTCCAACCATTGCCAAACCGAACTCGCAGTTAGAGAAACAGCTAACCAATTATGAATACCGTGTGGGTGCAGGTGATGTATTAACCATTACGGTTTGGGACCACCCTGAATTGACTATCCCTGCGGGTTCTTACCGTAGTGCGCAGGACTCCGGTAACTGGGTACATTCCGATGGCACCATCTACTACCCGTATATTGGTAAAGTCAAAGTGATCGGTAAAACGGTCACTGAAATCCGTACCCTGATCAGCAACCGTTTAGCCACTTATATTGAATCCCCACAAGTGGATGTCAGTATCGCAGCCTTCCGCTCGCAAAAAATGTATGTTTCGGGTGAAGTGGCGAAACCAGGTACCTTGCCAATTACCAACGTCCCACTGACTATCTTAGAAGCCTTTAATAATGCAGGCGGCTTAACCGAAAAAGCCGATTGGGATAATGTGGTGCTTACCCGTAATGGCAAAGAAATCAAAGTATCATTACAAGATTTGGTTCAGTATGGGGATTTAACCCAAAACTACCTGATGCTACCGGGTGATGTGCTGTATGTGCCACGTAATGATAGCCAGAAAGTGTTTGTGATGGGTGAAGTCGGTCAACCAACGACCTTAACCATTGACCGTGCGGGTATGAGTATAACTGAAGCCTTAAGCAAAGCGAGTGGGATAGACCAAACAACCGCTAATGCAACGGGTGTATTTGTTATCCGCCCAATTAAAAACCAACCAGCAGAAGATAAAGAACTGGAAGCCTTACTACCGAAAAAAATGGCCGCGGTATATCAGCTAGACTTATCGGATGCCACATCACTTGTGATGGGTACTGAATTTAAACTGCAGCCTTATGACTTAGTGTATGTTACCGCAGCCCCTGTGGTACGTTGGAACCGCCTAATCACTCAGTTATTACCAACTATCGCTTCATATAATCAGTTAACCGAAGGTACCAAGCGTATTCACGACTGGTAATCCATATGTTTAATAATATTCTCGTTGTTTGTATGGGAAATATCTGTCGCTCTCCTACGGGGGAGCGTTTATTGCAACAGCATTTTCCCGAAAAAACTGTTCATTCGGCGGGTATTATCGCTAAAAATGATATGCCTGCTTATGACAGTGCCATCCGGATTGCCGAACAACATCAGCTTTCCCTTGAAAACCATCAATCACGTCGGTTAACTAGCGAAATATGCCATAAAGCAGACTTAATCCTAGTGATGGAAAACGATCATATTGCTAAAATCCACCAGCAGTTTCCTGAAACTCGCGGTAAAGTGATGTTATTTGGGCAATGGATTAATAAAACTGAAATCCCTGACCCGCACAAACGCAGCGATGAAATGTTTGAACATGTTTACCAGTTGATGGAAAAAGCCGCGATTGCTTGGCAAGGCAAAATTTAATTTTATTTATTGGATGACTTAACATTTAACCTATTATGAACACAACAAAAAATAGCTCCCCTGCCTCAGATGAAATCGATCTGCTCGCTCTGTTTAAAGTTTTGAAATCCAACACCATTAAAATTGGGTTTTTTACTGTTATTTTTGCGGCTATCGCCATTGCATACAGTTTATTAGCAACCCCCATATACCAAGCGAATGCGACCTTACAGTATGACAAATTAGGTCAGGTCTCGTTACTCGACCAAATGAGTGATGTCATGCCATTTGGTAACAGCAATAACCAAGTCGACTCTGAAATTGAAGTCATCAAGTCCCGCATGGTGTTAGGTAAAACCGTTGCAGACTTGAACTTAGACACTCAAGCAGCCCCTGAAGGCTTTGTCAGTAAATTACTGGGTGAAGTGGCTCCCGTCCATATTGCCCTATTTCAATTACCTGAAAACTTAATTGGCCAGCCATTGACCCTGACGTATTTGGGGGATAATAATTATTCCCTCAATGTAGATGGCCAAGTCTTGCAAGGTAAAGTCGGTGAAGTGCTCAAACAAGGGGAAATTAACTTATTAATTTCCAGTTTTGCGGCTGAAACTGGCGAAGAGTTTTCGTTAATCAAAAATGCCCGTTATTCCACCATTGAAGACTTACGCAATACCCTAACCATCGCGGAAGTTGGCAAAGGTACCGGTATTATCAGCTTAGCCATTAAAGGGGCGGATCAAGCTGAGAATGTTAAAATTCTTAACAGTGTTATCCAAAACTATGTTGACCAAAATACCGAACGTAAAAAAGAAGTCACCAACAATACACTCGTGTTCTTAGATGGCTATTTACCGACTATTAAAAAGAAATTAGATAATTACGAAAACCAGCTCAATGCATTTCGTAAAAAGAATGAATCCATTGACCTTTCTTTAGAAGCCAAGGCCGCTCTCGACAGTGCATTGCAGGTAGAAGAAAAACTTAATGAATTGACCTTTAAAGAAGTGGAAATTCAGCAGTTATATACCCGTAACCACCCCGCTTATCAGTCCCTGTTAGATAAACGCCAACAGTTGTTACGTGAGAAAGAAAAAATTAGTAAAAATATTCAAAAATTACCGAATACCCAACAAGAAATCGTCCGTTTAACTCGTGATGTTGAAGCAGAACAAGCGATTTACGCTCAATTAGTCGCGAAACAACAAGAGCTCAGCGTATTGAACTCTGGTATTACTGCCGATGTGCGTATTATTGACTCCGCGGAGTCACAACCAAATGCTGTAGCACCAAAAAAATCACTGATTGTTGCTCTTGCCACTATCCTTGGCTTTATTGTCGGCTGCGCGTATGTGATTGCTCGCGAGTTCTTTAATAATAAAATTAAGAGCACGGAAGATATCGATGCATTGGGTGTCAACGTCTACGCCACCATACCTTTCTCTGCCTATGAGAAAAAACTGATTGAGGCAGGCAATAAAAGCCCATTAGCGATAGAAAACCCAGCAGATACCGCGGTTGAAGCTATCCGTTCATTACGTACCAGTGTTTATTTCTCGGTAATGAATCAAGGTAACAACCTGGTGATGGTGACTAGTGCATCGCCAGGTTTGGGGAAAAGTTTTGTTACCTCCAATATGGCGGTGGTACTGGCTAACGCAGGTAAGAAAGTGTTATTAATCGATACCGACTTACGTAAAGGTCGTTTGCACAAAGCCTTTGGCTTAAACAATAAAGCGGGCTTATCTGACTACTTATCACAGCAAAGTTTAGAATCACCCACTATTCATGCTAACGTGATTGAAAATCTTGATGTGATTTGCCGTGGTAAAAATGTTACTCACTCTTCTGAGTTATTAATGGGTGAGCGCTTTAAGCAGTTGCTGGATAAAGTCAAAAACCAATACGACATTGTGGTGATCGATACCACACCAATCTTAGCAATAACGGACTCGGCGATTATTGGTAAATATGTCGGTACTTCATTACTTATTGCTTTCTACGGTGTGAATACCGTGAAAGATGTCGATTTATCACTGAAACGCTTTAAGCAAAATGATATCGAAATTACGGGTGTGATCTTGAATGGTATTGATGCAAGGTCTGACGATTATAACTACCATTACGAATATTAAGACTCAGGAATATTGAGATGAATAATCAACACGTTCTCGTTACTGGTGGTCTTGGCTACATTGGTAGCCATACCTGTGTACAGATGATCCAGCAAGGGATGCAGCCGGTTATTTTAGATAACCTGCATAATGCCAACCTTGAAGTGCTTAACCGTATTGAAGCTATCACAGGTGTTAAGCCGGTCTTTTACCAAGGTGATGTGCGTGATAGCCAAATTTTAGCGTCCATTTTTGCTAATCATCAAATTCATTCCGTCATTCACTTTGCTGGGTTAAAAGCTGTTGGTGAGTCAGTACAGAAACCGATTGAATACTATGATGTTAACGTCAATGGCACACTGGTATTAGTGGAAAGCATGAAAAAAGCCGGTGTTAAAAGCCTGATTTTTAGTTCCTCCGCTACCGTATATGGTGATCCTGAAGAGGTACCATTAACAGAAAATTCCAAAGTCGGTGGAACCACCAATCCATACGGAACCAGTAAGTATATGGTTGAGCGTATCCTTTCGGATTTATATATTGCGGAAGATGATTGGTCACTGACCTTACTGCGTTATTTTAACCCTGTTGGCGCACACCCATCCGGAACCATGGGTGAAGACCCGCAAGGGATTCCGAATAACTTGGCACCGTTTGTTTCCCAAGTCGCTGTAGGCCGCCGCCCACAAGTGATGGTATTTG
This sequence comes from Providencia sp. PROV109, assembly GCF_033681625.1. NCBI lineage: Bacteria > Pseudomonadati > Pseudomonadota > Gammaproteobacteria > Enterobacterales > Morganellaceae > Providencia > Providencia sp. PROV109. The sequence goes on along the minus strand of NZ_CP096320.1, from coordinate 200,978 downwards.
GTAATGATTACCCAACACCGGATGGTACTGGTGTGCGTGACTATATTCACGTGATGGATTTGGCTGATGGCCATATTGCCGCGCTGAATAAAGTTAGCCAGCAAGCAGGCTTACATGTTTACAATCTTGGTACAGGGACTGGCACAAGTGTGCTGGAAATTATTGCTGCTTTTGAAAAAGCGTCAGGTAAACCAATTAAATATGAGATTGTAGCAAGGCGCCTTGGTGATATTGCGGAATGCTGGTCTAGCCCAGAAAAAGCATTGAAAGATTTAAACTGGAAAGCACAGTATTCTATCCAAGATATGGTCAATGATAGCTGGCGTTGGCAGTCCATGAACCCTAATGGTTATAATCGCTAACCTCAACGAGTTATTTCTATAGACGAGCCTTAATGGCTCGTTTTTTGTTTTCAGGGTACAAATAATTTTTACGGCCGCTATAAAAGTTCCACATGAAAACAAACCCATTTGCGCGTAAACTCTTCCCATCATTTATTATCACAAATATCAGCTTAACGTTATGCCACACATTGTTTTATTCGAACCAGAAATACCGCCAAATACGGGCAATATCATTCGCCTTTGTGCCAATACTGGCTTTGATTTACATCTTATTCACCCTCTTGGGTTTACATGGGATGATAAACGCTTACGCCGTGCAGGGTTGGACTATAGCGAATTTGCCGATATCAAGCATCACCATGATTATTATGCATTTTTGAAAAGTGAAGGGCTGAACCCGGATAATAACCAATCTGAAAGTGGAGCGCGCGTGTTTGCCTTAACCACTAAAGGTAAGCCAAGCCACAGCAATGTCAGCTACCAACAAAATGACTATTTGATGTTTGGCCCTGAAACTCGCGGCTTACCACCTTATGTGCTAGATAACATGCCAATGGAGCAGAAAATTCGTATTCCTATGTTGGCAGATAGCCGCAGTATGAATTTATCCAACTCTGTGGCAGTCGTTGTGTTTGAAGCATGGAGGCAGTTGGGGTATGCAGGGGCGCTGCTAAAGGACTAGACTATAAAAGGAGCTCAGTTTGAGTTCCTTTAGTTTGAATCAATAAAAAAATGCTCTCCACCAATTAATGGGATCAACCTTGCGAGCACACCATCAAGAACCCCCTCATCAGCAACTACCCCAAACTTCATACTTCTATCTTTCCAAGATATTGTTTGAATAAGGTTTGCCGCAGCAACACACGGAGTATCAAGATTATTTATCCTTACTTCTGTTATGTGCCCTCTAATGCTTGTGCTAATAGGACAACAAATTACCAAGCCTGATTTTTTATTATATTCCACACTGGATAAAACGAGTGCAGGCCGATATTTTCCTATTTCTTTTCCTTTCGTTGGGTCAAAATCTAACCAAATAATATCATTTCGCCTTGGTATGTAACTTTTACTCATTCACCAATTTCCATATCATTAATTTGAGCAAGTTCATCTGAATGACTATTATATTCATTCATATTGTCAAGCAAATAAGCTTCAGAAAACATCCTTATCTTCTTTTTGGGAGAAAGAACCAAATTACCGTTATTAACAGAAATATCAAGACGTTGACCAACCTCAATACCTAATTGTTTTAAGATAGCTGATGGGATAACAATGCCTTGGCTATTTCCCCATTTTTTTATAGCAACGCTCATTTCTCTTACCCCATACTTATTTTTGAGTATATTAGCTTCTAAATGTATAAACATTGTATAACCTCATTGAGGTTAAAGCAAATTTTCGGTCAATTTATATACAGATAGGGGAAATCAAAAATGAAAACGATCGAACTAGAACCCTCACAACTCAAATCCCATCCCCATTTTCAAAACCCCAAATACTACCATTAAAGTTTTGATCCATTTCTAAGGACGGTTTATCGCTGGTTGGTTTACCGACAATGCGTGCTGGAACCCCTGCTACCGTGGTGTGTGGTGGAACGGGGTGAAGTACAACAGAACCTGCACCAATTTTTGCACCGCGGCCAATTTCAATATTGCCTAGAATTTTTGCCCCTGCGCCAATCATCACCCCTTCTCTTACTTTAGGATGGCGGTCGCCACAGGTTTTCCCAGTACCGCCTAGCGTGACGGATTGCAAAATTGAGACATCATTTTCGACAATGGCCGTTTCCCCAATCACAATACCCGTTGCGTGGTCAAGCATAATGCCACAACCAATACGGGCGGCTGGGTGGATATCGACACCAAAAGAGACGGAGATTTGATTTTGCAAATAAACCGCCAGCGCTTGGCGGCCTTCTTTCCACAGCCAATTACCGATACGATAGGCTTGCAAGGCGTGGAAACCTTTCAAATACAATAATGGAGTGGAATATTTATCAACGGCGGGGTCACGTAGGCGAACCGCGGCTAAGTCCATTGCTGCAGAGAAAATCATGCCTTCGTCATTGCGATAAGCTTCCTCAACAATTTCACGCACTTCAAGCGCTGGCATAATCGGCGAGCTCAGTTTATTGGCTAGCATATAGCTGAGCGCACTGCCTAAATTGTCGTGCTTTAACAATGTCGCGTTAAAAAAGCTGGCGAGGAGTGGTTCGCAGTCCGCAAGAGACTTCGCTTCATCTTTAATGAAACCCCAAATTCTATCCAGTTCTTCACGCGACATAATCACTCACCTATCTATTTTTATTAATCATGCAGCTTTGGCATATCTGCAATTTCATCTTTCGTCGCACGCCCTAGTAGTGCTTGCGCCGCCTCTAACACATTTTTATGGCGGTAAAGGATTTGATAAATTTGCTCAGTAATTGGCATTTCAACACCTGCCCGCTCAGCCAGTGCGCGAACTTCCTTGGTATTGCGATAGCCTTCAACGACTTGGCCAATCTCTTTTTCTGCATCTTCAACGCTAACGCCATCACCTAGCATCATGCCAAAACGGCGGTTACGGGATTGGTTATCTGTACACGTTAACACAAGGTCACCTAAGCCTGCCATACCCATAAAAGTTGCAGGGTCTGCTCCCAAAGCTGCACCTAAACGGCTCATTTCAGCTAAACCGCGGGTAATCAATGCAGTACGTGCATTCGCACCAAAGCCCATGCCATCAGAAATACCGGCACCAATAGCAATCACGTTTTTTACGGCACCACCCAGTTGCACTCCAACCATGTCAGGGTTCTTATAGACGCGAAAACTCTTGCCACAATGGAATAATTTTTGTAAATCATCACCAAATTGGCTATCGCTTGCCGCCACGGAAATTGCCGTTGGTAAACCTGCGGCTAATTCTTTCGCAAATGTCGGGCCAGAAAGTACTGCCAGCGGAATTTCATTGCCTAATACCTCACGTGCCACTTCTTGCAATAAACGGCCAGTATCCCTTTCTAAGCCCTTAGTCGCCCAAATAATACGGGAGTCTGCGCGTAAGTATGGCTGGATTTGTTTTAGTACATCACCAAAAACATGGCTCGGTACTACAATCAAGATATTGGGGCTCGACTCAACGGCGCGTTTTAAGTCCGTTTCGAGAGATAAACTATCAGGGAAAGAAACACCAGGCAGAAACGCCTGATTACTGCGGTCTTGTTCTAATTGATGAATGTGTTTTGGATCATGGCCCCATAACACAACCTGATGTGCATTACGTGCAAGCGTAATGGCTAAAGCGGTGCCGTACGAGCCGGCACCGATCACTGTCATTGAAGCAGTATTCATTAAGCGTCCTGTTGAGCTTCTGAGTTCTGCGCTTGTTCACCTTGTTGCTGCTGTAAATAGTTCATGAACAGTGCATCAAAGTTAACTGGCGCTAAGTTCAATTGTGGGAATGTACCACGGCCCACTAAGCTAGTGATCGCTTCACGTGCATATGGGAACAGGATGTTCGGGCAGTATGCACCTAAGCAATGTGCCATTTGAGTACCTTCAATGCCTTCGATAGAGAAAACACCCGCCTGCTGCACTTCACACAAGAAAGCTGTTTCTTCACCTAAAGTTGCCGTAGTAGTGACACGTAAAACAACCTCATAAACACCTTCAGACAGCTGAGTTGAAGAAGTATCTAAATCTAATTTAATTTCTGGCTGCCACTCGTGTTGAAAGATGTGTGGTGCATTAGGTGCTTCAAATGAAACGTCTTTTGCATAAATGCGTTGAATTTGAAAAACCATTTCTGAGTTGTTTTGTTCTGACATAGTTTATGTACCTTTAACTTCCATATGAATTTTCCCTGTCATTCTTTGAGCTACAGGGGTGTTCGCTGCATTGCGCTACCCAAGTCACATACTGCGAATATAACTTGGGAGCAAATACATGCTGGATAACTACTTCTTACCACGAGCTAGCGGAAGGTTTTCACCTGCCCAGCCAGAGATCCCTTCTTTCAGGACAAAGACTTTTTCAAAACCGTGTTGTGCCAGCTGTTCAGCAGGTTTACCTGATTCCATACCACTCGCAGAAACGATAATCACTGGTTTCTGTTTGTGTTTTTCTAATTCACCTAAATTATTCTCTTTAATTTCAGACGGTGTTAAGTTAATAGAATCAATAATGTGCCCTTTACGGAAATCATCGCGAGAACGTAAATCGACAACAACCGCCTCTTCTTTATTAATCAGTGTAATCGCTTGTGAACGAGCAATCACTTTCGTTTTAGAGAAAAGGCCTTTAAAGGTCATAACAACCACAGCAACTAATAGCGCTATCCAAACCAGACTCAATAACATGTTCCGGCTTACAAATTGCATGATTTCTTGGATCATGGGGGGCAATCACTCCCGTTAGTTAAAAACGAATATCAAAGGGTTCTGAGTATACCTTTGTGTTGAGCTAATTACAGCCAATTCCCGCAAACTAGCTTATTTTTTTTGCGCTAAGGCACGCAAAATTAACACCGTTCAGTGAAAAATCGCTTTTCTGTTTCGAAGCGGTACGCAAATATTTTATCATAAACGTGCGAAACAGGTCTAAATCGTGCTTCAAATAGGCAGTGAATAAGAAAAAAGTATTGAATACTGGCTATACAAAATAAATCAGTGATAATAAAACTGTGTTATTTGACTTAATATAATTCTGATTCAGGGCAAAAGTCCGAATTTATAAATGTTTTCAATACTATTTGTTAGACAGTGCTGGAAACCATCACTTGCAGATGAAATAATCAGTTATTGCATTTAATTGAGGTGATTTATCACGATGGCCAATACACATCATCGAATGAAAATTTCATTTATTCGTCAGGCTATTAGCGCTCTCTTTGGGTTAGGGTTGCTTGCGCTCGCCCCAACACAAACTGTGTTTGCCAACCAGATCACTGAAAATAAAGGGCAATTACATGATTTACTCAAAAGTATTGCTGAAAAAGAAAAAAGCGTAAAAGAACAACAAGCCAAGCGCTCAGCACTGCTTGAACAACTTAAACAACAAGAGCAAAGCATTTCCGCCGCAGGGCGTAGCCTGCATGAAACTCAAAATCAGCTAAAACAATTAGATAAAGAAATTGTTTCCTTAAATAGCAATATCAAGCAGCTACAAACCAAAAAACAACAACAAGAAAAATTATTAGCTGACCAACTAGACGCTGCCTTCCGGTTAGGTAAACACCAAGGGTTAACCCTCATGTTCAAAGGTGAAGAAGGCCAGCGAGAAGAACGTATTTTGGCCTATTACAGCTATTTAAATCAGGCGCGTGAAAAAAACATTGCCGCATTAGAAGAAACCACTAAAGAGCTACAAGAACAAAAACAACTCGAACAAAAAAAACAAGCCGAACAAAAAACAACGCTGGCTCGCCAGCAACAAGAAAAACGAAAGTTGGATAATGCACGTGCTTCACGGCAAAAAACCTTAAATGCCCTTGAAAGTACATTAAAAGAAGACCAAAAAAATCTTGCTGTTCTAAAACAAAACGAAGCGAGATTACGCGACAAAATTGCTCGCGCCGAACGTGAAGCTAAGGCCAGAGCAGAGCGAGAGGCCAAAGAAGCCGCACGTATTCGCGCACAAGTCGCTGAAAAAGAACGTCAAGCCAAACAGAAAGGCTCAACCTATAAACCGTCAGAGAGCGAACGTTCACTGATGTCTCGTACTGGTGGTTTAGGGCGCCCTGCAGGGCAAGCTATCTGGCCTGTTCGTGGTTCATTACTCCATAACTATGGTGATACCATTTCCAGTGAGTTACGTTGGAAAGGCATGGTTATCGCCGCTAATGAAGGAACGCAAGTCAAAGCCATCTCCGATGGGCGCGTGTTACTGGCTGACTGGTTACAAGGCTATGGGCTCGTTGTCGTCGTTGAACACGGTAAAGGGGATATGAGCCTGTATGGTTATAACCAAAGTGCCTTAGTGAATGTTGGCCAAGAGGTTAGAGCGGGCCAACCTATCGCCTTAGTGGGTAGCAGTGGCGGCCAAGAACGTCCGGCCCTCTATTTTGAAATTCGTAGACAAGGTAAAACCGTAAACCCACGTCCATGGTTAGGCCGATAAATATAGTTAGGGCGATAAATTTTAAATTCAATTAATTAGGATAACGTTATGCTGAAGCACTTACCCATTCGACCACTCATTGTTTTGTCATTATTAATGATGTGTCTACCGGTGAGTGCGGCAAAATTGGCGATTGTGATTGATGATTTTGGTTATCGCGTTAAAGAAGACAACCAAATTCTAGCGTTATCCCCTGCGGTAACTATTGCAATTTTACCGAGCTCTCCCCATGGCCGTGAAGTCGCAGAAAAAGCCCATCAGCAAGGGCGCGATATTCTCATCCATATGCCAATGAAACCATTGAGCAAACAACCGCTAGAGCAAGACACATTAGCTCCATCAATGAGTGCAGAGGAAATTGACCTTATTATTAAAAATGCGATAACCCGAGTTCCTTATGCAAAAGGCATGAATAACCATATGGGGAGCGAGATGACATCAAGCTTACCCGGTATGCAGAACGTGATGCGCAGCCTGTCAAAGTCAAACTTGTTTTTCCTCGATAGCGTAACCATTGGGAATACCCAAGTAGGTAATGCCGCCAAAGAATACGGCGTTCCCACGTTACGTCGCCATATTTTTATTGATAACCACCAATCGGAAGAAGAAACCCGCACTCAGTTGAATAAAGCCGTTGCTTACGCGCGTAAACACGGCAGTGCGGTTGCCATTGGTCATCCACACCCCTCTACCGTTCGAGCCTTGCAAAAATACCTTGCCCAACTTCCTGCTGATGTTGAATTAGTTGCCGTTAGTGCTCTGCTGAGCCCTCAATCTTCAACTAAACAACCAACATCATTAAGAATGCTATCTGAAGAAGCGAAAAAGACACCGACACAACCTCAAACTAAGCAAGCAGTACAAGATGAAATAAAAACACCACTAACCAAAGATGCTACTGTTGTGCAACCCGAAGCGGCTAGCCAATCAGAAAATGTGATTATTCCGCAAGAACTCGGTATATGTGAGTTTACATTACCACCTTCTAAGCCACAGGGGATTGATTTTATTATGTTTGTGGTTGAGAGTATTTATAACGATAAGGCTTTACAACCTTTGTTGGTACAGGGCGATAGAGCCCAAAAGCGCCCGCTTTTCAAGCAACAGCAGTAGATCATTTTCGGTTCCCCCTCTTGGTTCAAAAAAGCCAAAAAGGGGAATGGATATGATAAAAATTTAATCCCAGTTTAAAATCACTTTACCAGATTGGCCTGAACGCATGATATCAAAGCCTTTTTGGAACTCATCAATCGAGAATTGATGGGTAATTATCGGTGATAAATCCAAACCAGATTGAATGAGTGTCGCCATTTTATACCATGTTTCAAACATCTCACGGCCGTAAATTCCCTTAATAAACAGTCCTTTGAATATTACTTGGCTCCAATCTGTTGCCATCGAAGCAGGGGGAATCCCTAATAGTGCAATTCTGCCACCGTGGTTCATGGTGTCTAACATGGTCTGAAAAGCTGCTGGTGAACCAGAAACTTCCAGTGCAACATCAAAACCTTCTTTCATCCCCAACTCATTCATCACGTCTTTTAAATTTTCACGACTGACGTTCACTGCACGGGAAACACCCATTTTTTTCGCCAATTCAAGTCGATAGTCATTCACATCCGTGATAACAACATGGCGGGCCCCCACATGTCGGCACACTGCAGCCGCCATGATACCTATAGGGCCAGCACCTGAAACCAGCACATCTTCCCCCACTAAATCAAAGGAAAGAGCCGTATGAACTGCGTTGCCAAATGGGTCAAAAATAGCCGCTATTTCATCAGGGATATTATCGGGAATTTTAAAAGCATTAAATGCAGGGATCACCAGATATTCAGCAAAACACCCTTCTCGGTTAACCCCCACCCCAATCGTATTGCGGCAAAGATGAGTACGGCCACCACGGCAGTTTCGACAGTGGCCGCAAGTAATATGCCCTTCCCCTGACACTCGGTCACCAATTTTAAAACCTTTGACTTCCTGCCCAATCGCAACAATTTCCCCTATATATTCATGACCGACAACCATTGGGACAGGAATGGTTTTCTGAGACCATTCATCCCAGTTATAGATATGTACATCCGTACCGCAAATCGCAGTTTTACGAATTTTGATCATCACATCATTGTGCCCGAGTTCCGGTTTCGGAACATCTGTCATCCATATACCTGGTTCAGCTTTCAGTTTGGACAGTGCTTTCATAAAAGACCTTTTATTTGATTATTTTTAGTTTTCTACCAATGCGGGTGAATGCTTCAACAGCGTGTAAAATATCCTCCTCACTATGTGCTGCAGACATCTGAGTACGAATACGTGCCTGGCCTTGTGGTACAACAGGGTAGAAAAAGCCCGTGACATAAATACCTTCATCGAGTAGCTCTTTCGCAAAAATTTGGGCGAGTTTGGCATCACCTAACATAACAGGGATGATGGCGTGGTCAGCACCAGCGAGGGTAAAACCCGCTGTGGTCATTTTTTCTCTAAATAACACGGCATTACGCCATAATTTTTCACGTAATGAATGTCCTTCTTTCATCATATCAATCACTTTGATTGATGCGGCAACAATCGCAGGGGCGAGAGAATTCGAAAACAAATAAGGACGAGAACGCTGACGCAGCCATTCAACTACCTCTTTTTTCGCTGCCGTATAACCACCAGATGCGCCGCCAAGGGCTTTACCTAATGTCCCCGTGATAATATCGATACGCCCCATCACATCGCAGTACTCATGGCTACCACGACCATTTTCCCCAACAAAACCAACAGCATGTGAGTCATCCACCATCACCAACGCTTGGTATTCATCCGCAAGGTCACAAATGGATTTTAAATCAGCGATAACGCCATCCATTGAGAACACGCCATCTGTCGCGATTAAAATATGACGAGCCCCTGCTGTTTTGGCTTCCTCTAAACGTGCTTTTAATTCCACCATATTGTTATTGTTGTAGCGGTAGCGTTTTGCCTTGCTTAACCTAACCCCATCAATAATGGATGCATGATTTAATGCATCTGAAATAATGGCATCTTCCGCGCCTAACAAGGTTTCAAACAGCCCACCATTTGCATCAAAACAGGATGAATAGAGAATGGCATCTTCCATGCCCAGAAAATCCGCCAGTTTGCGCTCTAAAATTTTGTGGTTATCTTGCGTTCCACAAATAAAGCGTACCGATGCCATACCAAAACCATGGCTATCCATTCCTTGTTTAGCAGCTTCGATGAGTGCAGGATGGTTAGCAAGACCAAGGTAATTATTTGCACAGAAGTTAATAACCCGCTGGCCACCTACAATTTCAATGTCAGCATCTTGTGAAGTCGTAATAATGCGTTCATTTTTAAATAACCCATCGGCTTCAATTTGTAGCAATTGTTCTTGAATCTGCTGATAAAATCTTTCTGGCATGATTTATTCCTGTATAGAGACTATTAATAGAGTTTAATAATAGTCTCTATGTGTGGCGATATTCACAGCATAAATAAGTCAAGTTTGTAGCCAAGATCACGATATTTACCTTGTTCTCATTTAAGTGTCAGCTCAATTCTCTTCTATCAATGCTACCGTCTGCGCCAAGAGATGTTATTATAGTCACCAATTACGATTCTATTTTCTTAACCCATTTGAGGTATACCCAATGATCATAGTCACTGGTGGAGCTGGTTTTATTGGCAGCAATATTATTAAAGCCCTAAACGCAATCGGCCGTACAGATATCTTAGTCGTTGATAATCTGAAAGACGGCACTAAATTCGCTAACCTTGTTGACCTTGATATTGCGGATTATGCAGATAAAGAAGATTTTATTGGCAGCATCATTGCGGGTGATGATTTCGGTGATGTCGATGCGGTATTCCATGAAGGCGCTTGCTCGTCAACCACGGAGTGGGATGGCAAATATATGATGGACAATAACTATCAGTATTCGAAAGAGTTACTACACTATTGTTTAGATCGCGAAATCCCATTCTTGTATGCTTCTTCCGCTGCAACCTATGGTGGCCGTAGCGATAACTTTATTGAAGAGCGTCAATTTGAAAAACCATTAAATGTCTATGGCTATTCAAAATTCCAATTTGACCAATATGTGCGTGAAATTTTGCCAGAAGCGGACTCACAAGTCTGTGGTTTCCGCTATTTCAATGTCTATGGGCCAAATGAAGACCATAAAGGCAGCATGGCAAGCGTTGCTTATCACTTAAATAAACAAATTAATGAAGGGCAAAACCCAAAACTGTTCGAAGGTAGCGATACTTTCCGCCGTGACTTTATTTATGTGGGTGATGTGGCTGCGGTCAATTTATGGTTCTGGGAAAATAATGTTTCCGGTATTTTTAACTGCGGTACAGGACGTGCGGAATCTTTCCAAGCCGTTGCTGATGCTGTCACTGAATTCCACAAAGATAAAAATGTGGCCATCGAATACATTGAATTCCCTGAAAAATTAAAAGGTCGCTACCAAAGCTTCACACAAGCTGACCTCACTAAGCTACGTGCCGCCGGCTATACTGCCCCCTTTAAAACGGTTGCAGAAGGTGTCACCGAATATATGCATTTGCTCAATAAAGACGCGTAACGCTTATTTCTGAAAAATCATTTATGAAAATATTGGTGATCGGCCCTTCATGGGTAGGGGATATGATGATGTCACAAAGCCTTTATCGCACGATCAAGGCTTTACATCCCCATGCACAGATTGACGTGATGGCGCCACAATGGTGCCGTCCTTTACTCGCCAAAATGCCTGAAGTTAGCGAAGCCATTCCTATGCCTCTCGGGCATGGCGCACTGGAAATTGGTGAACGTCGTCGATTAGGTAAAAGTTTGCAGGTAAATGGCTATGATCAAGCGATTGTGTTACCAAACTCATTAAAATCTGCACTTGTGCCCTTCTTTGCAAAGATCCCCAAAAGAACGGGGTGGCGTGGCGAAATGCGCTATGGCCTACTCAATGATATTCGCCCATTAAATAAAGAAGCGTTTCCTTTAATGGTGCAACGATACGTTGCGCTTGCTTATGATAAGCAAGCTATTCAATCAGCTTCCGATATTCCGACCCCCATTTTACCGCCTAAACTAGTTACGGTGCCGCAAGAAGTCACTGAAACCCTGCAAACCTTTGGGGTTGATGGTTCTCGCCCTATTATTGGTTTTTGCCCAGGGGCAGAGTTCGGCCCCGCCAAGCGCTGGCCTCACTACCACTACGCTTCTCTTGCTCAAACACTGATTAGCCAAAAAGGCTATCAGGTGCTACTATTTGGTTCGCAAAAAGACCATGAAGCCGGTGAAGCTATTCGTTTAGAGCTGACCGATGATGCTAAATTGCATTGCCATAATTTTTCAGGGAAAACATCGTTAGAACAAGCCGTTAATCTAATCGATGCCTGCCATGCCGTTGTCAGTAATGATTCGGGTTTGATGCATGTCGCAGCAGCACTCGGTAAACCGCTTGTCGCCTTATATGGCCCAAGTAGCCCTGATTTCACCCCGCCATTATCAGATAAAGCAGAAGTGATCCGCTTAATTACCGGGTATCACAAAGTGCGTAAAGGGGATGGTGAAAGTGGTTATCACCAAAGTTTGATTGATATCCAACCCCAATTAGTTATCGATGCATTAGCTCGGTTAAATATAGGTATTGAATGATGAGAGTATTATTAGTCAAAACATCTTCAATGGGGGATGTTTTACACTCATTACCTGCACTGACCGATGCACAACAAGCTATACCCGATATTCAATTCGATTGGGTCGTTGAGGAAGGCTTCGCGCAAATCCCAACATGGCACAGTGCCGTTAACCAAGTGATCCCTGTGGCCATTCGCCGCTGGCGAAAAAATTGGTTTTCTGCCCCGATCAGAGCCGAACGTGCAGAGTTTCGCAAGAAATTACAAGCAACACATTATGACGCGATTATTGATGCGCAAGGGTTATTAAAGAGCGCTTTTCTTGTCACCCGCTTAGCTCATGGCGATAAACATGGTTATGATCGCCATAGTATTCGCGAGCCATTAGCCAGCTTCTTTTATGACCATTGTTATGCTGTCAGTAAGCAACAACATGCCGTTGAACGTATTCGCCAGTTATTTGCCAAAAGCCTTGGTTATACCTGCCCAACACAGCAAGGCGATTACGCAATTGCTCGCCACTTTTTACAGTCAAAAGAAGAGCATCAAAGCCCTTATGTCATTTTCCTGCACTCAACTACCCGTGATGATAAACACTGGCCTGAAGAAAATTGGCGAGAGCTCATTGGACTGATGGCTGAAAGTGGCATCAAAATCAAACTACCGTGGGGAGCACCTCATGAGCAGCAACGTGCAGAACGATTAGCAAAAGGCTTTGACTTTGTTAAGGTCTTACCTAAACTTACCTTAGCGGAAGTCGCACAACAAATTGCTAATGCTAAAGCCGTCGTTTCTGTCGATACTGGACTTAGCCATTTAACCGCGGCACTTGATAAACCTAATTTTACCCTGTTTGGCCCCACTGACCCCGGCTTGATTGGGGGATATGGGCAAGGGCAGCATACGATTAAATCTCCGAGTAACCATATCGAGGATATAAGTGCTACATACACTTATGAACAGTTGAAACATTTTCTATAGAAAGGTATCTTAGCTACTCAAACTTTTTAATCTTTTACCACATCATTTACGTAGGCAACATTTTTCGTCTACCCAATACCAGACATTAATTATAATGAATAATTCAATTACAATCATAACGGCATTTTTTGACATCGGTAGAGGAAATTGGAATAGAAAAAATGGTCGCCCAAATTCACTAGAATGTACAAATGAAACTTACTTTAAATATTTTAATAGGTTAGCAAAACTTGATAACGATATGATTATCTTTACAACTTCAGATTTACAAGAAGAAATTCTCTCCATGAGAAAAGGTAAAGTAACTCATATAATCACAATTAATCTTGATAAAAAATTTAAGTTTATTCTAAAAAAAATTGCACAAATTCAAAATAGCGATGAATTTAAAAAACTAATTAAGCCTAAATTACTACGTGCACCTGAATACTGGTCGCCACAGTATGTTTTGATTAATAACCTAAAACCTTTTTTTGTCAAAAAAGCGATTGATCTAGACCTTGTTGATAGTGAATTCGCGGCATGGGTAGACTTTGGATATATACGAAACAATGGAAGTATTTATGGTATAACTGAGTGGCATCATTCTTTTAATCCTAATAAGATCCATTTGTTTTCTATACAAAATACACTAGCTCTAACAGATAAAAATGCAATATTAGAAACTATTCTAAATAATAATCCACATATAATTGGTGGTGTATTAGTGGCCAGTAAAGAAAAATGGCCAGAGTTTTATAAAACTGTATTTGAAACTCAAAAAGAATTTTTATCTTCAGGCATTGTTGATGATGACCAAGGTATATTCTTAACCTGCGCTAGTAAATACCCAGACATTTTCCAATTAAATTACTTAGGGTATATGAAATGGCGTGATGTATTTAGATTATTCAACCATGGTTCAAAATACAACCGTTTTATACGTTTGGCTATATCGTTAAAATTAATTCGGTAAATATGTCTAATATGTAAGAATAGGCCTTTAAAAAGGCTCTATTCTCAACTAGAAATTACTTCTCTGGCGCAATAAACCCAAAGCACATAGTTTCAGGTTCTGCATCTGGTTCAGAACGATAAATCACATCCTCTTTTTCTATCGTAAACTGTGGCCAGAACTTACGAACCTTAGCGAAGTTTTCATGGGCGCAATCATCATATTTCTTGCCCAGCAATAACGCCCCATGTTGGCGAATTTCAGCTTCTGTAATATCACGGTTGTACACATTTGGCGGCATATGTTTTTCCATTGACCATGGCTGGATCACATGTGGCCTGTCCTTACCATAAATAATAAACCATTGATATTGATTATCTTCTCCGCCAACATATTTTACTGGCGTACCATAACGCTGATACCAACGTTGCTCACCGTCTGCTATCAAGGTTTTTACACCAATAAATTTTTGCCCTGCTCCACGGATATTCGCAGCCTGAACCGTGATATAACCAACCACCACTAAAACACCAAAAATGGCAAAACCAACCAATGACTTCTTAAACGGTTTTCTTGGCATCACGGTTATTGAGCCAACAAATAAAGGCGCACTAATAGCCATAAATGGCTGCAACCATTCAGTTATTCGACCACCATCGTGGAAAGAGAACCAGCCATAGATCACCACCAGTGGAAAAAGAAGAATAAAGTTAGCCAAACGATTAGGTAATGCTTTCGGCCATCCTAACTTTCCACCACTGCAATAAACAATAATCGCAGCAATGACTAACGGATAAAACACGCTAAGTGCTGCTTGTGTGGTATGAAGATTAAACCCAGGGTCGATTTGTGAGTCCACCCATTTGAAAGCCGAAAAGTCCGTTGCCATCAACCAAAAGAAATTTGGTAATACCAAAGCAAACCACAAAGCGATCGCAAGGTAAAAAACAGGTTGACGATAGCTTTGGCGAACCTGTTTCACAAATAGGGTTAATAAGAAAACAGACCCAACTAATGCTAACGTTGAATATTTCCCCATCGTTGCAAGAGCTGAAAATAAAGCAAACGGCAACCACCATGCAGGGTTATCATCAACAGCACGTAAAAAGAAATAAATAACCCAAGGCCATAATGTCACTAAAATATAGTTATCATTATAAGGAATGATATCGAAATTAATAACACCTGATAAATTCAACATTAGCATTGCAAACCAAGCGAGGTCGCGGCGCCCAGTTAAACGGAAGGCTAGTTTCCACACACCAAGTAAACCGAATGCGATACCCGCAAAGTGGCTAAAGTACCAATAAAAACTATAGGAGATATCAAGATAAATTGCCGGCCACATCATAACGCCAACAAACCATGGGTTTTTAGGTGATCCCCACTCCCCGTTCATCCCCCAATTTACCGCTTCTACTGTGTCATAAGGTACGGTTGGGTCGAAATAAAAACTCGCTAAGATCCAAGCTATGGCATAGCTTATGACCCATACATAAACATATTTATTTGAAATTGATTGATTAATGGCTGGCATATAGTCTTAGAAAGATAAGCAAAAGTTCCAACATTCCATTTGGATACTACTCTAATAGTAATAAACCAAATCGAATGACTCTATAATAAACGAGGCAGTGTACTATAGTTTAAATGCAATACTAGGATGTGCCAGAAAATATTCACAATCTATTGTTGTAATGTTCAAGTTAATATTCAAAAAAAGACATTACTTGGCATTATTGCTCTCGCGGAGGCAAATAGGGTTGCAATAGTTTTAATAATCTTTGAAGGGCACCTTGGTTCTCATGAAGAACTTCGGCGGCATGACGTCCATAATATAACCGGTAATCTTCATCAGAAAGCAAACTCGTCACGGCTTGAGCCATCGATTCACTATCTGTCACCGTAATTAAGCCATCTGCTTGAGTCAGTTTTCCGCAAATATCTTTAAAATTAAATGTGTGAGGCCCCATTAATACGGGTAGCGCATGGGCTGCCGCTTCGAGCGGGTTATGCCCCCCAGTCTCTACCAAGCTTCCCCCAACAAAGGCAATATCCGCAATTCCATATAGCAACATCAATTCGCCCATGGTATCGCCAATCACCACTTGGACATCTGCAGTAGGGATCGTATTGGCACTACGACGAATAAACGTTAAACCAGCTTTTTGAGTTAGTTCTTCCGCTTTTGCAAAGCGTTCAGGGTGACGCGGTACTAAAATTAATAATAGATCAGGAAATCGTTTTAATAACTGTTGATGTGTTTCTAAAACAATGGCTTCCTCACCCTCATGAGTGCTGGTCGCTATCCAAACTGGGCGATGTGCTGCCCATTGGCGGCGTAAAGTTATTGCCCTGACAGCTAATTCAGGCGTTACAGAGATATCAAACTTCAGGCTCCCTGTTACACTCAATTGCATCCGCCGCAACCCTAATTGAACGAAACGTTCACCATCTTCCTGATGTTGTGCTGCGACCATAGTGACATTACGCAGCATACGTTTCACAAAGCTACCGAGCTTTTGATACCCAGCAGCAGAGCGCTCAGAAAGTCTCGCATTCGCAATAACCAATGGAATTTTACGTTTATACAATTGGTTAATCATGTTTGGCCATAATTCAGTTTCCATAATGATCACAAGTTTTGGGTCGACTTGTTTCAGGAAACGGCGCATTGAACCAGGGAGGTCATAAGGTAAATAGACGTGGTCGACATCATCACCAAACGCAGAAAGAACACGCTCTGAGCCAGTTGGCGTCATTGTTGTTACTGTAATTGGCAAAGACGGATAGTGATGGCGAAGTGCACGGACTAATGGAACCGCTGCGAGGGTTTCCCCGACAGAAACTGAATGTAATAAAATGCCTTGAGGTTTTACTTTTCCTGCACAAAAGCCGTAACGTTCGCCCCAACGTTTACGATACGCAGGCGCTTTACGGCTGCGCAGCAATAGGCGAACCCATATAAATGGCTGGATAAGATAAAGAAGTACCTGATATAAACGCAGCAATAACATTCGATCTGATTCACTTACCAAAATTGGCGCTATCTTACCATAAAGCTCAGATAAAAGTGTGCAGAATATGCACCTAAAAATAGCAGTAAAATCTTATCTACAGTTGCAACCATGCTAGATAGCCGATAATGTTAACGCTTATTCATGCTATTTTTTCGAATAGAAAATACAAACAACGAGATACTATCGCCATGAAACATAAGGCTATTTACCCTGGTACGTTTGACCCTGTGACATCAGGACATGTTGATATTGTTACCCGAGCAGCAGCAATGTTTGACCATGTCTTGTTGGCTATTGCAAATAGCCAACGAAAAAACCCGATGTTTTCCCTTGATGAGCGCGTTGCCCTTGCTAAAGAAGTAACTTCTCACCTTGATAATGTTGAAGTTGTTGGGTTTTCTGAATTGATGGCTAATTTTGCACAAAAAAATGGCGCTAATATTCTTATTCGTGGCGTTCGTTCTGTGGCTGATTTCGAATATGAGTGGCAATTAGCGAATATGAACCGCCATTTTGTTCCTGACTTGGAAACCGTATTTTTATTACCATCGCAAAGTTTGTCCTTTGTTTCTTCTTCTTTAATCAAAGATGTTGCCCTTCACGATGGTGATATTTCGTCTTTCCTACCCCCAGTGGTTGCTGAGGCAATGTTAAAGAAACTCAATAAAAAATAGTAAAAGCGCACTATTTTTGACACTGCGGACAAAAGAAAGTACTGCGTTGCCCCTGTTTAATGCTTTCTATTGGCGTACCACACATTGAGCAGGGTTCCCCCTTTTTCCCATAGACAAACAATTCTTGGGCAAAGTAACCCGGCTTACCATCCGACTGTAAAAAATCTTTTAGTGTCGTGCCGCCTTGCTCAATGGAGCGTTGTAACACCTTTTTGATCTGTTGCACGAGTTCAGTAATTTCAGCCAGTGTTAATGTATTAGTGATTTTTTCAGGTGATATTTTCGTCGCAAATAATGCTTCATTGGCATAAATATTACCCACACCAACAACCACTTTGTTATCCATTAACCACGGTTTAACGGCCACTTTTTTCTTTTGCGCTAATTCATAAAGATATTGGGGATTAAAGGCATCTGATAATGGCTCAGGTCCTAAGTGTGCAAGTACCGAACTGTTTTCTAAATCATCACACCAGAGCCATGCGCCAAAACGACGAGGGTCCGTATAGCGCAGCACTTTGCCATCCCGCATAACTAAATCTACATGGTCATGTTTTTCTTCAGGTAATTCTTCGGTCAAAATACGCACACTACCAGACATTCCCAAGTGAACAATAATCCAGCCTGTTTGCAATTCAATCAGTAGATATTTGGCCCGACGTTGGACACTCAGAACCGCTTCATCTGATAAGCTTTTAATTTGTTCACTGACCGGCCAACGTAATCGACTGTTGCGTACAACTGCGTAAGAGATTGTATTTCCGACTAAATGTGGTTCTATTCCACGGCGGCTGGTTTCAACTTCTGGTAGTTCTGGCATATATCTCTACTTACAATACTAATTCATGATAAACTATTTTTTAAGCCGTTAAAAAATACGGCAACCACTCATAATACTGATACATAGAGACTCTTTTATCAACTGGATATAGATATGTTTTCTGAACGCTCAAATATATTATCTAAAAAAATAAAGTATGATTATAGTCACCCAGAACAAGATAGTATGAATATTATCTATGGGGTAACACAAAATTTTCTACTCGGTGCATTTGTATCAATGCAATCTGTCATAAAATTCAACCCGAATATACAATTGCATTTTCATTTTTTTGTTGAGAAAATTTCCGATAACTATCTAAAAAAATTAGAAAAAACGGCTAAAACATATAATATTGCTATTGATGTTTATATTATTAATAACACAAAACTAACATTCTTACCTATTTCAGAGCGTTGGCCTTATGCTACATTCTATAGAGTTATAGGCTTTGATATTCTGGCAGCTGATTATAAAACAGCGCTATATTTAGATGCCGATGTGATTTGCAAAGGCAACTTGTCTGAAATTGCCTCGCTAAACTTACATGAGTACTACTTCGCTATTGTTTCTGATTTACCTACGTTGCAAGAAAGAGCTAAAAAATTAGATATTGTTAGAAAATCTAATTATTTTAACTCCGGTGTTATGCTTGCCAATTTAGATAGCTGGAAAAAAAATAATCTCATGGAGAATTTTGTATCTGAAATTAGTAAAAATAAAGATAATTCTTTATTTCCAGATCAAGATATCCTTAACATGATATCTGATGGCCATAACCTTTATTTGGATAAAAATTATAATTTTCTTTACGGAATGGATGACGAACCTAAAATTAAAAACAGTGAATATTATAAAAAAAAACTTACCGATGATGTAAAGTTAATTCACTATGTTGGGGTGTCTAAACCATGGCATGAATGGGTTAATTATCAGTCTGCAAAGTTTTTTAGAAATGTATATAACGATTCAATATGGTCATCATTGCCTTTAGAAAAAGCACTTACCGCAAAACAGTGGAAAAAAAAGTCGTCTCATGAGCGTTGGCAGTCTAAGTATTTTTCAAGCTTAATTAGTCACTTAAATTACATTATTGTAAAATTAAAGAAAAAACTAAAATAATGATTATTAGCTATTTGCCTAATATCCTCTATTTACAGATATCCAAAGATATCTGTAAATAGAGTTGAAATTAACCTTTTAACTTATTTTTTAAATATACCAAATAAAATTTAATCGCTGTTCCATAACGTTTTTTGTGCCAAGCTTCACGGCAGTAAACTCTATTATCACTATTTTTCATTCTAGTTGAATAGCTTCTTAGTTCTGTATCTTTCCAGGGTGTTAAATGCTTATAAAATATAAACAAATTCTGAGATAACCCTTCATGTTCCTTAAACCATGGTTTCCTACCGCCTGTAAAATGCAGGATTTTAGGTATAGATGATTTTGAATAAAAGTATTTTTCTTTTTCATCTAAATCCATCCATGTGTATAAATAGTTCCATGAATGATCTAGTTTTACAATATGGTTCTCTAAGACTTTATTTAGTGCATCTTGGTCATAATAAATTAATGAGTCACCTTTTTCACTAATTAGCTGATTGATTTTATTTTCAACGTCAAAATCTAGCCAGTTATTGACGTTGATATATAAGAATCCAGCATTAAAATAATAGTTACTTTTTAACCCCAACCTTTTAGTGTTTTTATTATCAATATCATTTGGTGTATCTGATGAAACAGCACAAATATGGTTAGTAATATCTACATGATTAATCTCACTCAGATCAGAAAAGCATAGTGTATCAATATCCAAGTAAATAAAATTATTAACTTTACCATGTAGCATACGTGGCACAATTAGTCTCATATATGTAGACATATTAAGATGTTTTATACTAAACTTTTGATCATACTTTCGCATAACATCGTTATCGATATGATAAAAAATAATATTTGCCTTAATCTCCCTTAGCATATTAAGATTTTTTTGGCTCACATTGAAAAGAAATAAATGAAAGTATACATCATTATTAAGGTTATTAAGTGAAACAGATACAAGAGAGACAGCTAAATACTCAACGTAATTATCATCCGCACAGTAAGCAATATCAATTCGCCTCATTATTACAATCCTTTTCTTTCAGTTCTTTCTTTAATTATCAATGCATTACGTCTTGCTTTTTTAAGAAATTTATTATGTGACCGAAAAATAGACTTTAAATCAGTATTAAAATATTTTATCAAGAATCGATATATATCCCTAGATGTTAACCCTATATTCATAGAAGAAAAATATAGCCCAATTAGATCTTTATCTCTCCAACGCTTTGGTACTTGGCTTCTTATTTGAGCTCGATGTAAATCAATAATATACATTTTAATGTCTGTACTGATTTGATCAGTATTTTCATCCAATAAAAAGTGACATAAATAACAATCACGGTGATTCAATCCTGATGCATGCATTGCTGAAACAATTGATGCTAGTTTCAAAATAAGATTGAACTTTTCTTGAAATGTTGGGGGGTTAACTAACCATTTTTTGCAATAGTCTTCTAGACTAATCGTTGGATTCAAGTCTTTAGTAATTAAAAAAGACTCTCTAGTTAGCGGATTTATACCTCGTACACCAATAGCATAAGCATTCATTGTATCTATATTATTTTTCTCTAAGTGCTTTATTGCATCCCACTCTTGACGCGCATCTAATACAGGAAACCGAAAACTCAGAATATTTTTTAATATTTCAGAAATAGTAATACCATAGTGTTGTTTAATAAAGAAAGACTCATTTCCTACATAAAATTGTAGTGTCCTTCTATTTTTTACTTGGCGATAGACCTCCCCAGTAATCCTATTCACTTCATAGAAGGGATTCTTGCCTTCCCAGAGTTGGTCAAAGGGTGACTTACACTTTATCATTTACATATTCCTCAATAAAATCAACAACACGAGAGGGTAAACTATACAAATCATAGCTATTGGCAAATTTAATCGCATTATCTTTCATTTTTTCTAAATTCGAAGAATCAGTAAGAATTTCATTTAACTTTAGATTGAAATCAGATTGAGAAAAGGGTGAAGAAAGCACACTACCGCAGTGAGCTTTCATAATATAAGGAGCATATCCACACACATCACTCGCGATAAGAGGAACTCCAGCAACGATCGCTTCAATCAGAACAATTCCGGCAGCTTCTTGTCTTGCTGGATGTAATAATAAATCTGTAGCAGCAAGAAATACATGTATATCATCTCTAGGGCCTAAAAAGTGAACTTGTTCCTGAATATTAAGCTTTCCAGCTAACTCCTGAAATTTTTCTATTTTGTCTTGCCCAATGATGTAATAGACAATATTTTTTCTGACATTTTCAGGTAAGCTAGCAATAGCGATTAGGCTTCTATCCACCCCTTTGCGGAAATAATCTGAGCCAATTTGTACAATTATTTTTTGTTCCTGTACTAATTGATGTTCTTTTTTGAATGTTTCTTTCAGTACTTTCGATTGTTCACTCCATTTACGATCCAATGAAATCCCTGGAGGTAATAGTTTAAAACGTTCTTCTTGAGTTTTATATATTTTTTTAAAATCAATCACTTGATTTTCTGTTAACATTAATAGCTTAGTACTACTTTTTGGTGAGAATACCGACGCCTCAAATTTAATATAATGTCTATACCTTGGTAATAATTTGGTTAATGCTCCTCGTTTTTTGCTTGCAAAACAGACATCTGCCGCATAATAAATATCAAGGTTGGGCATTTTATTAAAACCCAATACACAATCTACATTCCGAGATAATAAATCCTTTTGTACCCATTCTGAATACTTTTTATTCCGAGTATGATTAGTTAAACCTTTCTTAGGTACCCGCACAAGATCAATGCCTAAAGGTATAGGTCCTTCCCAAAACATTGTGTACACAATAACGCTATAGTTTCGTCTTAGACATTCCTCTACAACATGCAAGAAATCCCGCTGTAATCCACCATAAGGAAAGAACTTATAGAGACAGAATGCAATTTTCATAGACTACCTTACTTTTTTCTTGGGATTCATCCAGTATTTTATCTTCGACACATAAAAATCAATTTTTGCATATTTCAGTTTTCTTATATTAAGATCGGCAGAAAAATTATATTTTTCTGCTATAAATATAATTTTTCTAGCCATACTATAGAACTCAGCATTATAGGCATAGTAACCGTTAGATTTTCTAATGTATTTTCTAATCAGCATCATTACTTTAACTAAGTAAATAATAAATAGCTTTATTTCTTCAGGGTTAGCATGTGTATCAATGAAGTGTAATGCCTTGTTTAAGGCGAAATAAAGGTCATCAATGTCACTTATCTTCACATTTTGTGTAATAGATTTACTCGTTTGAATATAGTGATATAATACACACGGTATATGTTTGATACTTTTCGCATTAATAAAAATGTAAGGAAGTAAAATAACATCTTCATAACGGCGAGAAACTTCAAATCTTTTATCTTTGAACAGTTTTCTTTGATAAACTCGACTAACGAGATGCCAGTATGATGCAGTAAAAACACCTTCAAGTTTAGAGCCGTCTTGGCTAGACTCCATTACTTTGTTTTGATAGGTAAAATTGAAACTAATAATATCATACTCAAAGCTAGATAAAATAGGTAGCAATACTTCAAAATAATTTGAAGTTACCATATCATCACTATCAATAAAACCAATATAGTGACCTGTTGCATGTTCAAGTCCTGTGTTTCTCGCAGCGGATACACCTAAATTTTTTTGATGAGTAATAACTTTGACTTGCCTAATTTTTCCACTCTTTGCTACCACTTCATTGATATAAGCCAATGTGCAATCAGTAGAGCCATCATTCACAATGATAAACTCTACATTACTAGGCGTCTGTTTTAATAACTTATCTAATAACATCATTATGCTATTTTCACGGTTATAAACAGGAATAATTATACTAAAAATATAATCTTTATTATCATGAACCATATTATTTATTGCCTATATTCTGTTTATATGAGCAAAGGCTAATAATGATAAAACAAGTCCCCCACATAACAATCATATTTCGCCCATAAAAAACCATATCACTCGTTCCATATGCTACAGTGGCTAATGCAAACATAAATTCATAGATATTTTTATTTCTATAAGCTCGATATAAAAGTAAGCCAATTAGCAATAAATAAGTAACCGCTCCGAAAATACCTCTTATAGAATAAGCATCAATAAGATCATTATGCAGGTTCACATTGGCAAACATCAGAGATGACTGTAAGATAGGTTTATTTTGAGCTAACTCTTGCATCCCTTGTAATCTTGATTCTAAAGACTGTCCCAATAAGTGATTGTTTCCTGTTTTTATACCAATTTCACTCATTGAAAATCTAGCCCCAAGGGAAGAATTACTATCATTGTGGGAATATTTCGTCAAATCATTTAGTGCATCATTTACACGTACAGTAAGTATATTTTTACTAAAAATAGCAATAGAGATTAGGGAAAGTAAAAAAAATAATAGTATTATTTTCTTATTATTAACTTTCTTAAACTCAAATGAGAAAAAGATAAATAACAAAACAGGCATGACTAATATTGCAGCTCTAGTCCCCGTCAACAAGACACAATAAAACAAGCTGAAAAAAATAAGTAGCCTAATGAAAATATTTAATTTGGGTAATGCTAGGGCCGCTATAGATAAAAATGTCAGTATGTACGCAGTACCTGTTGCAGGCATATTTATACTTAATCTTCCTGATATCAGTAAGTTATTAGGGTAAGTAAATACGGCTAAACCACATAGTACTAATACTACTAAATATATCAAAACCGAGACTTTTTTAATTTTAAGGCTAAATGAGTTCAATGCTAAAACAATGATAGAAATTGCTAGTGTAATTTTACCTGCATCTTTATATGACCGGTATGTTGATAAAAATTCACTTGAATTTCCTTGTTGTGTATATGCCCATATCAGCATCACTCCACCAAACATAAAAAATGCAAGTGCAAGAAAATTGATTTCAATTTTTTTTCGATTTTTTAAAAGGCTATATAAGCTACATATCGCAATAATATAAAGTATTTTCTCAACAAACTTAGGATTAAAAACATACATAGGGATACAAAAAAGTAGCAGTACGAACAATATGTCTGCAACTTTAATATGCTGTAGTCTATTTCCAATCATTAAAATACTCATATAGAAATACTCATCGGCAACATTTTCTCTGTGGCTTTAATTACATCAGAAGCTGGAATAATGGATAAATACTTTTTATCGCGATCTAGCTCTTCTCTCGGTGGCATAGCTTCATAATCACCCGCCCAAAATTGAACTACATTATCGCTCCAAGGCCGCCAAAAAATATGATTTGTCGCACCGAAAAGGCATACTATTGGCGTTTTAACTGCAGCAGCAATGTGCATTGGTGCAGAATCAACACCAATAAATAAAGCGGCATGAGCAATCAATGCGCCTAGCTCAGGAAATGAAGTTTTCCCTGCAAGTTCAGTAACAGGCTTTGTTTGGCAGCCATTTGCAATCTCATTGATACATTCCAAATCTTCTTTACTCGGCCCCGAAGTTAAAACCACTTGATAACCACGAGACTGCAATGCATCTATTACCGCTGAGAATTTTTCATTATCCCAACATTTAAAGATTTGACGGGCAGTCGGCTGGATCACAACATAACTACTGTGTACTCCAAGTTCGAACAAGCTCTTATTGATAGTGTCCCAATCTTGCTCTCTATATGCCATTTTAGTTTCATAGCATAATGTTTTTAAGTTCAATGGTTTTAGAATCGATAGATTGTTAGTGACGACATTATCGCCTTCTACATCAACTAGATGGGTAAAACTATTATGCCAATATTTGGAGTCTCTATGGGCAATCCGCTCGCTTATCTTCATTTTAGCCGGAATGCATCTTACCAAAGCTGCCACCATCCATTGGTCTGCTAGATTAACAACTAAATCATATTTATTTTGACGCAGCTTTAGCAGTAACTTAATAAAATTACAGGCTTTACTCAGCCCACCACTTTTTTTCCCTGACATACCGTACAACGTGTTAATTTCAGCATTTTCAGAGAGAATGGGGATTGTATCCTGATAAAGCAAAACATCAATTTCAGCATCAGGATATTGGTGTTTTAATGAGCTGATAACCGGTGTTGTCAGCAACATGTCCCCATGAAACCTCATCTTGATCACAAGAATTTTTTTAAACTGTTTTTTCACCAGGCACTCTTAGTCAAGTCTATATGTAAAAGACGATAGTCATTCGACAACAAATATCATTATTAATTCAATGAATACTTACTATGTTACTACTTTCATAATCATGGTCATAGCTTCGAATGCACATATCAGCGACAACCCAAATTTTAGATAAAAAAAAACTCAGCCGAAGCTGAGTTTTTAACGCAGAAAGCAAAATTATTTGATTTTTGCTTCTTTGTAGATCACATGCTTACGAACAACTGGATCGAATTTTTTCAGTTCCAGTTTTTCTGGCATTGTGCGCTTGTTCTTCGTAGTGGTATAGAAATGACCTGTACCTTCAGAAGAGACTAGCTTGATTTTCTCGCGAATACCTTTAGCCATTTTTTAGCTCCTTAGTACTTCTCACCACGGGTACGCAGTTCAGCAAGAACAGCATCAATACCCTTTTTATCGATAACACGCATACCTTTAGCAGATACACGCAGTGTTACGAAACGTTTCTCAGACTCAACCCAGAAACGGTGAGAGTGCAGGTTTGGCAAAAAACGACGTTTGGTCGCGTTTAATGCGTGTGAACGGTTGTTGCCGCTCATTGGACGCTTGCCAGTAACTTGGCAGACTCGTGACATGTCTATTCTCCAAAAATCTAATCAGCTCGAGCTTTTTTGTTCTGGGTATGGCCGCCTCGTCAGGCTTAGGAGCCCATCTCAGCAAACTTTCATTGACTGAAAAAACCGTTGATACCTAAATAAAGATTTACTTTACTAAAACGTAAAAATTTACTGAGATAGGCCCTTCTCGCCAAACCCAAGATCCTTAAAGGTGGCGTAGTATACGCTTTCCATCGTTTTCACTCAAGCCCAACACAAAGAAAGTTGTCATTTTTTAGGCAAAAAAATAATTTTATAACCATCCTCGCTCCACAAATGACACACATTGCTTATGCCCAACGACAAAATGGTCAAGCAATTTAATCCCCATAATAGTACAAGCACGTTGGATACGCTCTGTCACTTGCCTGTCTGCTACGCTTGGTTCCGGATTACCTGATGGATGGTTATGGGCGAGTATAATCCCGTTTGCATTCATTTTTATGGCAAAGCGAATGATTTCTCTGGGATGAACTTCAACTTTGTTCAAAGTACCTTTAAACAACTCTTCATGACAAATAATTTGATTTTTATTATTTAAAAATATCACGACAAAAACTTCACGCTCTTGCCCTGCGAACAAATCCAACAACTTTGCTTTCAACTGTTCAGGCCCAGTCATCACATCTTCATGTAAAAATTGTTCAGAGAAAAAACGGCGAGCTAATTCACTCACAGCCTGTAATTGGGTAAATTTACAACTCCCCATTCCTTTACATTGCTTGAGTTTTTCGTAGTCTGCTTGTAGAAGCAAATATACTGAACCAAACTCCTGTATTAAACGCTTCGCAAGCTGTAAAACGGGTTCGCCTTGGCTCCCTGTACGTAGAAAAATAGCGAGTAGTTCAGCATCAGATAACGCAGCTGCCCCGTATGCGAGTAGCTTTTCCCTTGGTGGTAGGTCTAGATGTTCACTCATCATATTTTTTGTCCCTAAATCCCTTGCTTCCTTTTTATCTAGTCTAAAAAACATTCACAATCACTCTCATAAGGGTTTGCGTAGCGCTTCGCAAAAATAGTACTGTGATGAAAAATCGAGCGCGCCACCTCGCGCTTCTCTGTGGTAATATGCCTCCCATGTTGACCGAATTGGATAAAAATAATGAATCAACTGTCACTATTAGGTAAGCAGATAGTTATTGGTATTAGTGGGGGCATTGCTGCGTACAAAATCCCTGAACTCACCCGCCGTTTGCGCGATAAAGGTGCGATAGTACGCGTTGTGATGACTCAAGGTGCTAAAGCCTTTATTACACCTTTAACCTTGCAAGCCGTTTCAGGGCATCCCGTTTCTGATGACCTGCTAGACCCTGCTGCTGAGGCTGCTATGGGCCATATTGAACTGGCTAAATGGGCAGATCTCATTATTCTAGCACCGGCTACTGCGGATTTAATTGCTCGCCTCAGTGCAGGAATGGCAAATGACTTACTCACAACAGTTTGCCTTGCTTCCGCAGCACCGATTGCACTTGTGCCAGCAATGAACCAACAAATGTACCGAGCAAAAGCAACCCAAGAAAATTTAATCAAATTGCAACAACGTCAATGTATGATTTGGGGGCCAGATGCAGGTAGCCAAGCTTGTGGTGATATTGGTCCTGGTCGCATGATTGACCCACTAGAAATTGTTCGTCTAACCAGTGAGTTTTTTACCCCTAAACTCGACTTACAAGGCATCAAATTAATGATCACTGCAGGCCCAACACGGGAAGCACTCGACCCTGTTCGTTTTATCAGTAACCATAGTTCAGGAAAGATGGGTTTTGCCATTGCTAAGGCTGCTAGCCAACGTGGAGCCGATGTCACTTTAATTGCGGGCCCTGTAAATATTGAAACACCAGAAGGCGTTAACCGAATTGATGTCATGAGTGGCTTAGAGATGTATGAACAAGTGCATCAAACCATTGCTGAACAAAATATTTTTATTGGTTGCGCTGCAGTTGCAGATTATCGCGCAAAAAACATTGCTGAAAATAAAATAAAAAAACAAGGTGATGAAGTTTCGATTACACTTATCAAAAACCCAGACATCGTCGCAAGTGTTGGAAATCTAAGGCACAATAGGCCATATGTTGTTGGATTTGCAGCTGAAACCCAAAATGTGGAAGAATATGCACGCCAAAAACGACAACAAAAACAACTCGACCTTATTTGTGCCAATGATGTATCACTAGCAGATAACGGATTTAATAGCGATAACAATGCATTACACCTTTTTGATGCCAACGGTGATACCCGTTTGCCTCACTGTAATAAAAATGAATTAAGCCACTATTTACTTGACGAGATACTTCAACGTTATGAAAAAAATTGACCTAAAAATCCTTGATAGCCGCATCGGTAATGAATTTCCTCTACCAGCCTATGCCACCACCGGTTCTGCTGGTTTAGATTTACGTGCATGCATTGATGCACCAATTGATTTGGCGCCAGGTCAAACAGAGCTTATTCCAACAGGTTTAGCTATTCACATTGATGATGAAAGTCTTGCTGCTGTCATCTTACCTCGTTCCGGTTTAGGTCATAAACATGGTGTTGTACTTGGCAATCTAGTTGGTCTCATTGATTCGGATTACCAAGGCCAACTCATGGTGTCAGTCTGGAACCGCAGTGACAAAGCTTTTACCGTTGAGCCTGGTGAGCGTATGGCGCAAATGGTGTTTGTCCCAGTTGTTCAAGCTGAATTTAATATTGTTGATGATTTTGACGCAACAGAGCGTGGGGCTGGTGGTTTCGGTCACTCTGGCCGTCAATAAATAGAATATCCTGATAACGAATATGCTAGATAGAACCTGAATTAGGTTCTATCTTTATGAATAAAAATAATCAGCCGCATATTTTCTTTCAGGAAGCTTGCTCAACATTACTTACATTTTAAATATTTTTTAAATCCATTTTGCTTCGTAAGCCTCTTTACTAAGAGCAAAATTTTGGATAGTTTGTTTTGCTGTTTTAGCAGGGGTCTTATTAGACATGGCAGAAAAAGCGATAACACAAAAACGTAACAGACGTGATGAGATTTTACAGGCTCTTGCGTTAATGTTAGAAAGTAGTGATGGCAGCCAACGTATTACAACAGCAAAACTTGCTGCTACGGTTGGTGTATCAGAAGCTGCGCTATATCGTCATTTTCCGAGTAAAATGAAAATGTTCGATAGCCTTATTGGGTTTATTGAAGACTCATTAGTTTCACGCATTAATCTGATTTTAACTGATGAAAAAGATACGATAATTAGAATTAAACTAATACTTGCCCTAATACTTGGGTTTTCCGAGAAAAACCCAGGGCTAACGCGAATCATGACTGGCCATGCTCTGATGTTTGAGCAAGATAGGCTGCAAGATCGTATTAATCAATTATTTGAACGTATAGAATCACAATTACGCCAAGTGCTAAAAGAGAAAAAAATACGTGATGGCCATGGGTTTATTCATGATGAGTCACTGCTTGCATCTCAATTATTAGCCTTTTGTGAAGGGATGCTCTCTCGTTTTGTGCGTTCTGAGTTTCGTTATCGGCCAACCGTCGAGTTTGAATCGCGCTGGCCTTTAATTCTAGCTCAGTTACAATAACCGATTATTTATACTACTCACCCCGCCCATCATTGGGCGAGGGCTTTTTTTACTCAATTCCGTATTGTTCGCGATAAGCCTTCATAGCCGCTAAATGTTCCTGCATACCGTCCTTTTCAGCAAGATAGGTGATTAAATCGCTCATGGTAATAATTGAGTAAACTTTACAGCCATAATCACGCTCAACCTCTTGCACTGCTGAAATTTCACCCTTACCTTTTTCTTGACGGTCGAGGCATAACAGAACACCATTCAACGTAGCTTGTTGTTGTTTAATAATTTCCATTGATTCACGAATTGCCGTCCCTGCGGTAATCACATCATCAACTACCACAACACGCCCTTGTAAAGGACTTCCGACTAACACGCCGCCTTCCCCATGGTCTTTAGCTTCTTTGCGGTTGAAGCAGTATGGCATATCGATGTCATGGTGCTCAGAAAGTGCTACCGCTGTCGTCGTTGCAATGGGGATCCCTTTATACGCTGGACCAAAAATGACATCACACTCAATTGCGCTATCTTGTAATGCTTGTGCATAAAAACGACCGACAAGTGCCAGATCACGCCCTGTATTAAATAACCCCGCATTGAAAAAGTAAGGGCTTTTACGACCTGATTTCAGCGTAAACTCACCAAATTTAAGTACCTGTTTTTTCATGGCAAGTTCAATAAAATCGCGCTGATAGGCTTTCATTGGTCATTCTCCTCGTTGATGATTATTTATCTATTTTCAAAGCTGGCACACTCGTTGATGAACCAGCAGGCATAAAAAAGGCGACTTTTCAGCCGCCTAATTAATGATTAACTTACTTCAGCGCTTCTCGCTGAGCTTCAAAAATGGTATTTAAACCTGTTTTAGCTAACGCCAATAGGGCTAATAACTCTTCATGACTAAACGGTTCGCCTTCTGCGGTGCCCTGTACTTCAATCATTCGGCCATCATCCATCATGACAACATTCATATCGGTTTCAGCTGCAGAATCTTCAACATACTCAAGATCACATAGAGCTTCTTGGTTTACAATTCCAACCGAAACGGCAGCAACCATTGATTTTAGTGGGCTTTTTACAATTTTACCTTGCTCAACCATGTTATTCAGTGCATCAACAAGCGCCACACAAGCACCAGAAATCGCTGCTGTCCGTGTACCACCATCCGCTTGAATAACATCACAGTCTAAAGTAATCGTGTATTCACCTAATTTTTTAAGGTCAACCGCAGCACGTAAAGAACGTGCAATTAACCGTTGGATTTCCATCGTACGACCAGTTTGTTTTCCTCGTGCAGCTTCACGTTGATTACGTGAGTTTGTTGCACGCGGTAACATGCCATACTCCGCTGTAACCCAACCTTGCCCCTGCCCTTTTAAAAAGCGAGGAACCCCTTCTTCAACAGTTGCATTACATAACACCTTCGTGTCGCCAAACTCAATAAGAACAGAGCCTTCTGCATGCTTAGTATAGTTGCGCGTGATGGTAATCGGGCGCATTTGGTCTGCTTGTCTATCTGCTGGGCGCATGGTGTTATCTCCATTATCAACTCAAATTGGGACGCATTATACGTTGTTCAAGCGATAATGCCTATCCTGTCATCCTGCATAGCGTTATAATCGCCTAAATCTTTACGATAATGGGAACGAATTATGATCCGTAGTATGACCGCTTTTGCCCGTCGGGATATCAAGGGTGAATGGGGGAATGCGGCCTGGGAGCTGCGTTCCGTGAACCAACGTTATTTAGAAACGTATATTCGCTTACCTGAGCAATTCAGAAGCCTTGAACCCGTTATTCGCGAACGTCTGCGTTCTCGCCTAACACGTGGAAAGGTAGAATGTAGCCTACGCTTTGAGTTAGATGGCGCAAATCGTGGTGAATTAATCCTAAATGAACAATTAGCACGCCAATTAATCAGTGCTGCGAATTGGGTTAAAAATTACAGCCATGAAGGTGAAATAAACCCATTAGAAATTTTGCGTTGGCCGGGTGTGATGTCAGCAGGTGAACAAGATTTAGATGTCATCAGCGAACAGCTACTGGCAGGCTTAGATGAAGCTATTGATGCTTTCATTCAAAGCCGTGAAGCTGAAGGTGCTTCATTGCATGCACTCATCGAACAACGCCTTGATGGCGTCTTAGTTGAAGTCGCAAAAGTACGTCAACATATGCCAGAAATTTTACAGTGGCAACGTGAACGCTTACAAAATAAGTTAGAAGAAGCTGATATTCAAGTGGATAACAACCGTCTGGAACAAGAACTTATTCTATTGGCTCAACGTGTTGATGTTGCAGAAGAACTGGATAGACTAGAAGCTCACGTTAAAGAAACGCGTAATATCTTGAAGAAAAAAGAGGCAACTGGTCGCCGCCTTGACTTTATGATGCAAGAATTCAACCGCGAAGCTAATACGTTAGCGTCAAAATCAATTAATAGCGAAGTCACAACTTCAGCCGTTGAGCTCAAAGTATTAATCGAACAAATGAGAGAACAAATTCAGAATATTGAATAATCACTCTGTAACGGTTTTAATCTATAAAGAAGCCAACCGATGAAGTAACCTTATTTATCGTTTGGCTTTTCTCTTTGAAAAGACCCTCAAACTAACTCGAAATAGGTACCAATTTTCATGAATTTTGGGCTTATATTCCATAAATCACCAATAGCATAGTTCCACAACAACCCTTCGAAAATATAAAAAGACGGGATAGTTCTTGGTCAACAAAAGAATTTACTCTTGCGGAAGAAACACTGACTGAACATATTTTACGCGGTAAACGTAATTATGTTTAATGTTAAAACTAACAAAAAAGAGAAAACCAAATTTATGGTTTTCTCTTAAATTGAATGTTATTTATAACGATTTATCTTAGCTCGATTTGGCTTCTTTCAGTGCTGCGTCTTTATCATGGTGATAATGGAACGTAAATTGGAATATTATTGCCAATACAACAGTATAAGAAGCAAAAACTAACCAAATCATTTGCCAATCTTTAATACCATCCACGGTGTAATAGTCGACAACCAATCCACTTAGTATCGCACCAAAATAGGCCCCAACACCGTTAACCATTGTCATAAATAAGCCTTGGGCACTCGCACGCATACGCGTATCTACTTCTCTTTCAATAAATATAGAGCCTGAAATATTAAAGAAATCAAATGCGCAGCCATAAACAATCATCGACATGATCAAGAACATCAAACCAATGGCTGATGGGTCGCCAAACGCAAAGAAACCAAAGCGTAGTGTCCAAGCGAACATACTTAATAACATGACTGTTTTAATGCCATAGCGTTTCAAGAAAAATGGAATTGCTAAGATAAAACACACTTCAGCCATCTGAGAGATCGATAATAATATCGATGGATACTGTACCACCAAACTATCTTGGAATAACGGGTTCAGCCCGAAGTCGTGCAAGAATGGGTTACCAAATGTATTCGTGATTTGTAAAACAGCGCCAAGTAACATAGCGAATAAGAAAAATACCGCCATAATAGGCTTTTTAAATAACACCAAAGCATCTAAACCTAGCTTACTGATCCAGCTACTTGAAATCGCTTTTTTATTGACTTCAATTTTTGGCAAAGTTAGTGAATAAAGCGCTAAAAGCAATGAACAACCACCTGCAATATAAAGCTGCATACTACTTAGCTCAAATTTCAATAAGCTAATGCTCCACATTGCAACAATAAAGCCTACCGTACCAAACACACGAATAGGTGGAAAGTTACTCACTGAATCGAGCTGATATTGGCTTAATGATGAATAACTGATGCTATTTGAGAGTGCAATTGTTGGCATAAAGGCCATTGCATTAATTAACATCACCCAGAACATGATAGTTGAACTTGTGACTGTTGCGGCATAAAACAATGCAGCAGCCCCAATCAAATGGCAAATCATATATAAACGATTTGCTGGAATGTATTTATCTGCAATGATTCCGATAAGCCCGGGCATTAAAATAGCAGCAATACCCTTTGAGCTATACACCATACCGACTTCTGCACCTGAAAAACTCAATGTTTTCATCATGTACGAGCCGAGTGTAACTAACCAACTTCCCCAAACAAAATATTGCAGGAAAAGCATGATTTTCAAGCGGGATTTAATATTCATACAAGGCTCCGTTTGGAGTTATATTTATTTGTTTTTATTTTCAACTCAGCAATGGTAACACCCATAAGGATGACAGCAACACCAACAAACTGAATGAATTCAAGAGGTAAATGCAATACCGTTACGGATAATAAAATCGTGACAGGTAACTGCATTGAGCTAACAATGGTCGCTAAACTGGTACCGATCAGTGGAGTACCTTTGGCAAACATCCACATACCGAAGAAAGAACCAAAGAAAGCCAGAGGTAATCCGTATGAGAAAAATAGAGATTGAAACGTTGAAGCGCTCAATAAGAATGTTGGCGGAACAACAATTGATGTCAAAATTGCGCCCCCTGTTACCATAATTGCAGAACGCATCATAGGATCTGTTTTAACCGCTAATGCTCCACTGACGTAAACACGAATAGCGTTCGATAATGCTGCACATAATCCTAATAGCACACCAAGCCAGTGAAACACGATCCCTGAACTGTTTAACAAACCTGTCGCTAATACTGTTCCAATTAATATCACCACAACTGACACCATGGTCATTACGGGAGGAATTTTGCGGTCAATAAATGCGTTAATTGCAACCCCCATCCATGTAAATTGCAAAAAGAGTACGACACCAAGTGCAGGGGATAAATATTGCAATGATGCATAATACAAAAGCCCGGTTAACCCGGTTGTCGTCCCAGTGAGTAACATTAATAGGCCTTGCCGACGTGTTGGCCATACTAGACGTGCTTTTTTAACTAATACGCCTGCGACAACAAAAAACCACAGTAAAATCGCACCTAATACCGTTTGGCTACCGATGACATCATTCAAGGAATACCCTGCGCGGTAGGCCAACACGACGAGTGTTGAAAGGATGCCATAACTACAAGCGCCTAAAGAAACTAAAATTAGACCTTTAAATTTCATTTCAATATTCACCTTATTTAGTGTCATGGACATCTTTATATTATTTTGAGAAAAAGAACCTAAAAAATTAGAAGCGTTCGATCACGCCTGTCACTAATTTCAAGAAGGTCGCTTTAACTTTTTCAGCTGTTTCAATAACTTCGTCATGACTAAGTGGCTGTTCTAAAATACCGCAAGCCATATTGGTTAAGCAGGAAATGCCCACTGTTTTAATTTGTGAATGATGAGCGACCAGAGCTTCTGGTACGGTAGACATACCAACAGCATCTGCGCCTAAGGTTCTGATCATACGAATTTCGGCAGGTGTTTCATAAGTTGGGCCTGTCCACCATGCATAAACACCTTCACGGACAGAAACACCTTGTTCAGCCGCTACATTCTTGATTGTTTGGCGTAATTCTTTGTTATACACCTCACTGACATCCAAGAAACGCACCCCTAATTCAGGGTTATTTGGCCCCATCAGTGGGTTATTTGCAGTTAAATTAATATGATCGGTAATAATCATCAGATCACCTGGGTTGAAGTCGGTATTTACCGCACCGCAGGCATTGGTGATAATCAATTTTTCAACACCCAACGCTTTCATCAAACGCACAGGGAAAGTGACTTGGTCAAGGGTAAAGCCTTCGTAATAGTGGAAACGGCCTTTCATGGCAACCACATTTTTACCTGCGATGGTGCCGATCACCAATTCATTGGCATGCCCTACCGCTTCAGATTTAGCAAAGTGTGGAATTTCGCTATAAGGAATATGCACTGCATTTTCTAATGTATCCGCGAACGGACCGAGTCCTGAACCCAGAATAATGCCCACTGTTGGTTTAATATCTGTGCGAGACTGAATAAAGCTTAAGCTTTCTAGAATATCTTTTGTATGATGCATGGTTGTCTCCAAATTGACATCGACTAAAAATTGTTAAAATCGATCATAAAGCAATTTAGAAACAGAACAGCGATCTTAATCTCATTTTAATAAAAAGTATTTCGATATGATGTATCACATGAAGCAGAATCTTATGCGTATATTTGCTAATCTTTATCGATAGAGTCGGAATGAAAAGGAGTGAGGCGCTTGTTACATACACTATTAAATGAATTTCGCACCTCAAAAAATTCAAAAACACAAAAACTCAAAACGCTTTACCGATTAATTTTAAACCATGGTCCCATTAGGGCAGAGACGTTGACATCACTGGCTAGCATGAAACCAGCAACTTGTGCTCGGTTACTCGACGAACTGGGGAGAAATCACTTAATTTCGACTTCTGAGCTCGGAGAGTCGACCGGTGGCCGCAAACCAATCCTCTATAATATTAATGCTGCAGATGGTTATCTTGTTGGTATTGAAATGAGTGATATATATTCAACGATTGTTTTACAAAACCTAAAATTGGATATTTTAGGTATGGTAAAAGTGAAATATGAGCACCTAGAAACCGCAGAAAATATGGTGGATCATCTGCTCAACAGATTAGATATTTTATTAGCTGAACATGGACTTAACGTAGAAAGCTTGTTGGGTATCGGCATCGCCATCGACCATATTTTAGAACGTGATAAACTGCCATATCATCAATACCACGCAAGAATAAAAGAACTTCACGACTACATTTCCAGTAAAGTTCCTTGTTTTGTGTTACTCGGAAGTGGGATTAGTTTTGCGGCTTTTGCTGAGTATCGCTTGCGCTATACCTCTGATAGCCAAAGATTTTTATTCACAACCTGTGATACTGATATTCGCAGTTGCACCATCATCAATAACCAATACGCTCCGGCCCCCATTAGTACAGCTCAAGCCTTTGGCCATACAACGATTGATATTAATGGCCAGCGCTGTGAATGTGGGTCATTTGGCTGTTTAAAGCAATATAGTTCACTGTCTGCAATTAAATCACGCGTGATCCAGCAACTTAGGTTGGGAAAAAGTTCAATAATCAATGAATTAGTTAATGATGAGTCTGAAATTAGCTACCATACTATTTTCCAAGCTCTCACAGTGGACGATTCCCTATGCCTTGAAGCGCTGGGTGAGGCGGCCTATTATTATGGTATCGCCATCGCTAATGCTATTTTAACGACGCAAGCCGATGTGGTGGTGTGCGGCGGCACCCTAACACCTAAAAATCATTTTTTTGAGATGACTAAAAAATCGATTGAAGAAAAACTCTCTATTTTTCCTCATATTAAGACACGTATTTACCCCGCCAATGATTCATACGAAATTGTTGCTCAAGGCGCTGGTGGAATGGTCATGGAGAAATACCTTGCTGATTAAGTGGTTCTTTCATTAAAACAGATAGAGTGTAGAATAAATCAACGAACCTATGCTCTATCACTATTAATGAGGGGATCATGTTAGAATTTGAACACATCAGTAACACGGCGAAATCACTGGTACTACAGCAACTTAATTCTCAATCTCCTCTTGTTCATTGCATGACAAACGATGTTGTTCAGACCTTCACTGCCAATGTCCTATTAGCACTCGGCTGTTCCCCAGCCATGGTGATTGAACCCGAAGAAGCTGAGCAGTTTGCCGCTATCGCATATGGCTTTGTAGTGGTCAACTAAAATTGGCCACGGTTTTAGAGTTTTTCCGGTATTGGTTTTCTGATTCGTTTGGTGGTAATCCACCGTTATATTCATGCGGCCTGACTTCGCTGTAATACCCGACGATATAATCCGTTATTGCATGGGCTGCTTCACTGAAGCTGATGTAGCCGGTCACCGGCACCCACTCATTTTTCAGACTTCTGAAGAAGCGCTCCATCGGGCTGTTATCCCAGCAGTTACCACGCCTACTCATACTTTGTTTTATCCGGTATCGCCACAGTAACTGTCGGAACTGCCTGCTTGTATAGTGGCTACCCTGATCACTGTGGAACATGAGCCCGGATGGCTTATTTCGTATTTCCCATGCCATTTTCAGCGCTTTGGTTGTCAGTTTGCTGTCCGGAGAAAATGACATTGCCCAGCCCACGGGTTTCCTTGCGAACAGGTCGAGTACAACGGCCAGGTATGCCCAGCGTTTACCGGTCCAGATATACGTTACGTCGCCGCACCATACCTGATTGGGCTCTGTCACTGCGAACTGTCGCTCAAGGTGGTTCGGGATAGCAATGTGTTCATGACCGCCACGTTTATACCGGTGAACAGGCTGCTGACAGCTCACCAGCCCCATCTCCTTCATTAGCCGTCCGGCAAGCCATCGTCCCATCCGGAAGCCCCTGTGTGTTGCCATTACAGCGATACTTCTTGCACCTGCTGAGCCATGACTGAGGCCGTGCAGCTCCTGAACCTGACTACGTAATACGGCTCTCCTGCCGTCCGGATTGTCAGGCCGGTTTTCCCGGTATCTATAGCTGCTGCGGTGAACTCCGAACACGCAGCAAAGAGTGGCCACAGGATAATGCGCTCTGAGTTTCCCGATCACCGAGACCTGTTCAGGGAGTCTGACATCAAGAGCGCGGTAGCCTTTTTTAATATTTCGTTTTCCATTTCAATACGTTGAATTTTTTTCTTCAGCTCACGTATCTCAATTTGTTCCGGCGTGATAGGGGATGCTTTCGGTGTTTTGCCTGCCCGTTCGTCCCGTAATTGCTTTACCCACCGCGTCAAGGTGGAAAGCCCGATATTCATGGCTTTCGCGGCATCTGCAACTGTATAGTTCTGATCCACAACCAGCTGGGCTGATTCACGTCTGAATTCTGCACTGAAATTTCGTTTTTTCATTAAGGCACCTGTGTTGTTCTGAGGTGAGCATATCACCTCTGTTCAGGTGGCCAAATTTATTAAACCACTACAGCCCTCGTTCACCGATTAAAGCAACGACATGAATATCCGCATGAGCGTGGTTGATGATCATGTTCATTAATGAAGTTTTACCACTACCTGCGGCGGCAAAAATACCAATACGCTGACCTAAGCCACATGTTAGTAGGCTATCAATTGCACGTACCCCTGTGACCATCGGCTCAGAAACCGGTCGCCTTTGTGTCACGCTCACTGGAGGGCTATCAATACGTAATAATTTTGTATTGAGCAACATTGGCTCAGTAAGGTCTTCACTCAACGCACCAACTTGTTCACCTGCCGCATTAAAAATTTTACCCGCCAAGTGTTCGCCAACTTCAAATACAAATGGGTAGCCGCTCGGGCGAATAACCACTTCTCGCGTTAAACCTTGTGTGCGACCTATTAAACTCAATACTGTGAGCCCTTCTTTAAAACCAACAACTTGCGCTTTCGCAATAATGTCGGGCTGCATAAGAGAACGCTCAATAAAACAAATTTCACCAATAAAAACACCGTGTAAAGGTGCTTCTATTAAGCATCCATGAATGCGCGCAGGATGCGCGCAGAAATCGAATAACTTCATAATGGGTTACGTTAGCTGAGCACTAAGCTCATTTGCACGCTCAAAGAACTCTTCAAAGCTATCTGCAAATAATTGCATATCATTTAAAGCTGATTCTTTTAAAACCGCAGAAAGAACATAGGCATCATCCACAAGATTCAATGCCGGTTGCCCCGGATAAAAATTATTTGGCGCATATTCTAATAATGATTTCAATAAAGGAGCACTAACTAACTCTAAATGACTGTAATTGCAATCTACTAATTGACTCCAAATGATAATATCATTCGTTGATAAATCGATATTAATCGCAGAGAACTCGTTCATTTCAAATTGAATATTAGAATGACAATCTAGCTGAGAGTTAACTAGGTCACTACGCCCCATAGAATTTAAATACTCATTTAACATTTCTATAAATCTATATTTCATTGGTATTCCTTATATTTTAAATATATTTTATATCATCCAACATTTTTAATTATATTGAATTAAGTCGCTTTATTTGTTAATAAAGCCAATTTTTTGATTATATGGTTTTAACCACATTAACCTTCACCATTTCAGAAACTTCATTAAAAGAAAGCACTTCTAGCTCTGGAAAGCGGCCTTCTAAGATTTTTTT
Source organism: Providencia sp. PROV109 (assembly GCF_033681625.1). Lineage (NCBI taxonomy): Bacteria > Pseudomonadati > Pseudomonadota > Gammaproteobacteria > Enterobacterales > Morganellaceae > Providencia > Providencia sp. PROV109. Next base: position 160,981 of record NZ_CP096320.1, on the reverse strand, counting down.
GACAAAACGACGAATATCAACCGGTACTAAAACATTCACATCCCTAACTGACAAATAACTATTTTCTAAAGCAAGTTCTGCAGCCTGTATCAACTCATTGGTTTTTTCAGGTTCAAGATGTAAGTACACTCCACCGGAAGCCTGCCTAATCCCTTGACGTATCGTGTCTTCTAGCCCTGAGTTAATCATGAGGACATTCAAACGCCCATCCACAGAGAAACAGGATGAAATATAACGTGCCATTGAGCTTCTTACGTGCTCAACTAACATTAAACTATCTTTTTCTTTTGGCACCCACTGCACTAAGGTTTCAATAATTAGTTTCATATTACGAACTGAAATTTTTTCCATTAATAAACGTTGAAAAACTTCAGTAACTTTTTGTACTGTCGTATGTCGATAACACTCCTTTAATAATTCAGGGTATTTTCTTTCAAGGTCATCAAGTAAGTTTTTAGTTTCTTGAATACCAAAAAATTCATTTATAAATCTCAACAACAAGGTACTAGCACAATCAATCGCTTCTGTTACATCATCACGAACCATTAAACCGAGTTGTTCAATATTAGATAGGTCATTTTTTTCAAACCATGTGCTCACTGAACCGTATTCATCCGTAAACTTTGTCAATACCATACCCAGGTATTCAGGTTCATCATTAATAGTCAGTAAGCGATACCCATGAAAATAGATATCATATTCCCCTGCTTTAATTTCATTAATGAGTATCACCATTTTATTTTCAGGAATAATCGGTGAGTAGTTGACAGCAATATCTGGGATCCTATATCCGTATCGAATAAAAATATCTTTTTTCATTCTAGACAAAAATCTATTATCTTCTAAATGTTCTTTATATTTTTGGTTAACAGATATGATAATCGGTAATGTTTCTGGAATATATTCTTCTTCAATATCACTGATTTCTCTTTGTGTTTCACCTTCCGTTACATCTGAATTAATCGTTTCTGCTTCACCTTTAACTATTTTTTGCTTGTTTTTTTGTTTTTTAAAATATCGGAAAGCAAATAATCCAATAAGAAGCCCTGATAACAGTAAAAATATAATCGTTGGAAAACCAGGTAAAAAACCCATTGAAAGTACAACTAATGCTGTAATTAAAATCGTAAAGTCATTTGCAAATAACTCCGAAACAATGTTTTCACCTAAGTTTTTATCATTACCTCCTACTCGAGTGACAATAAAACCCGCACTGATAGAAATGAGTAGTGCAGGGATTTGGGCAACTAAACCATCACCAATCGTTAATAAAGAAAACGTATTTAGTGCAGTTGAAACATCCATTCCCTGTTGAGCTGTGCCAACAGATATTCCGCCAATTAAGTTAACAAAAATGATGACAATACCCGCTATCGCATCCCCTTTAATAAATTTCATCGCACCATCAAAAGACCCAAATAACTGGCTCTCTTTTTCAAGGTCGCCACGCTTCTCTTTAACTGTCGCCTCATCAATCACCCCCGCACGTAAATCAGCATCGATACTCATTTGTTTGCCCGGCATCGCATCAAGGGAAAAGCGTGCAGCCACTTCAGCAATACGTTCAGAACCTTTAGTGATGACAATAAACTGTACAATGGTGACTATCGCAAATACCACCATACCAACGACTAGGTTATCTTGAATAACAAATTCACCAAACGTTGCGATAATATCCCCTGCATCTGCTTCTAATAAAATTAGACGGCTGGTACTAATTGATAAAGCAAGTCGAAATAACGTACTAATTAGCAAGATAGATGGAAATGACTGAAAATTCAGTACCCGAGTAATATAAAAAGAGCTCATAAAAATAAGTACTGAGATCATAATATTTAAGCCAATCAATAAATCGACCAATATTGTGGGTAATGGAATAATCAACATCGCAATAACCATAACCATGATAACTAATACCATTAGCTCTGGGCGATTACGGATTTGTAATAAAAATCCGGTTATATTTTTCATGAAATTACTTTTCCTATCAAACTACGAATGTCGGTGTAAAAACAGCTCTTTCACCATAACTTGGTCCATGAGTTTCTTTAATTGATCAATAAGTTCCTCTCGTGCTTCCAATGAAGGAAATACAGCAACTGGAATGATAGAAAACGCCAGTAAAAGTAATTGTAAAAATTGACCTCGAATATCGGAGCTCATTATGTTCAATATGTTACTAATAAAAGTGATGACCACTTCTTCAAAGCCAACGTGATTACGTATCCCTCGGGTAAATAATTGGCTTAACTCTTTTTCAAGCTTGGATTGATTTGATTTTCCATTGTGACGAAAAAAACCGGATTGAAAGAATTGCTGACAAAATACATAGTCTAATGATTGCAATTCTCGGAGCCGGCCAACACGGCTAAAAAAACTACCGAACGCAGTGATATTTAGATCGCCTAATGGCAACGCCTGTAAATCACAAGCAAGTGCCCGACCAAGATAACGCATCATATTTTCACGCTCTTGGATTTCCATTTCCTCAACCCATTGTTCATATAAATAAACAACCGGCCCGCCATAACTGATAAATTCACGATATAATGTACGTAAATTCCCAGCACTAAAATGTAATTTTTTTGCAAATGCCTTTGCAATGAGTGCAACATTAATGCCTGCTTGAGCACTCCGCTCAGTGTCTTCTGCTTGCAGTAATTCCGCTAAAGCTTCAAGGTTATCAATTTGTTCTTTTTTTAATTTTTTTCGATTAAGTAATGCTGCAAGAAGCATTAATAAGTCACTAGGGTCAGTAAAAAATTGCAATAAAAATGCTCGTAACTGTTTCGGGGTCATTAACTGCTTATTAAGCAACCCTTCTATATGTAACACTTTGTCATCAGCATCTTTATCTAAAATGCGTTCAGAAAATTGCAACCAGTCTTCTTCGCTGCCCTTTTTAGAACTTCCTCGGCGCACATGACTTGCCGCTAGCATCGACATCGATGCATATTCACTAGAGCTATCAATGACACCTGCGCCACGAGCAACTTCATCGGAGTCGTCACTACTGCTACTCACTGGTGCACGACTTTTGTTTTGAGTATTAACCGAAAAGCGGGTATTAAAGCTCAGTGGTGTTATTGCCATGACTCACTCATGTATTGTTGAAGAAATTGAACCGTACTATGCAACTGACTGTCATGGTTGGTAATCCGCGTTTTTTCGGAAAATTGTCGCCCATCCCACCCTTCATTTTCATTCAATAAACGCGGTTGGATTAAAAATAAACGCACCATCTTTTGCTGGTTAGTAGATGAATGGCTAAATAACCCTCCCACATAAGGAAGATCGCCTAAAAAAGGAATTTTGCTCTCATTTTCAACATATTGCTCACGTGTATAACCACCGATAAGCAAACTACTGTCTTTTGCAATACGCGCAACAGTATTAATACTGGTTCGATTAACAGCTGGTAGCCCTTCTACGCTGGATGTTTTACCCATGCTATCGCGGTTTTCTGCACCATCTTCAATATTGACTTCCATTTCAACGTTATTACCTGCGGAAATACGCGGCATCACACTCACCATGGTGCCATATGTGACTTGCTCAAGAGTCGCAATACGTTCACCTTGTAATTTGGCGTAAAAACTAGTGTTGTTATCAAATAAAGCAGGAATGTTTTCTTGGGTTAATAGCACTGGCCGAGAAACTATGTGCCCATTACCCGTCTTATTCAATGCATCAATCTGTAATAGAAATTGCTGGCTGTTCGATAATGTACTGCGATTAAAAGATACTGAGCCCGTTCCCGTATTAAATGTGCCAACTTCCCAATTGACACCTAAATTATCTAATTCAGAACGAGTAATATCGATAATCCATAATGACAGCTCCACTTGGCGACGACGCATATCCAATGTATTCACAAGTTGACGAACATAACGAATTTGCTCTTGGCTGCCTTTAACAATCAAACTATTACTGTCAGGATGCGCCACTAGAGAAAAAGCACTGTTAGAAGGCTTTCTTGTTAACAACTGGGGCTTATTCGTAGAAGATGATGAGTCCCCAATTGGCGCATCCATTAATTCATCGATTGAATCTCCTGTTGAGTTAATCGCTACAGATGGAGGCTGAATAATTAACGTTTCATCGATTGTTGTGCCATTTTTAAATAAGTTATTAATGACATTCAGCAAACCTGGGATCGTAATATTTTGCCCACGTAATGAATAACTTCTATCTGTTACTGAGGCGTGTTTTAACGGAATAACCGCAACTTCACCGCTGGATAATTCCTCTTTCCTAATTTGTTCTGCAAGGTATAAAGAAGCTGCTTTAATTAATTCAATATACAGAGGCGGACCAGAAACAAATAATAATCTTTCCCCCTCTTGTGAACGTACAGGGAAACGTGAATCATAGATGCCATTTCGTTGAATATAATTAAGCAACTGGTTACTACTGACGTTATTCGTTGGAATAATTGCGCTGCGCATTTCACTATTATCATAAACATAGATACTTGCGCCATCGTCATACCACACTAGCGCAATTCGCCGAGCTAATGCTTTAAACATTTCATCTGCATTAGCCAAATTAAAATTGCCAGTTACTTTTTTTTGAGCTGCTAATTTACTAAGAATAATCGGTTTATTTAGACGCTCTGCGACCGCATCAAACACCTTACCCACTGCTATATTATTTGCGACGAATGTATCGTGGTTTTTTGACTGTGTAACAGGCTCCGCCACAATAATTTCTGCTTGCGCCGAATAAAAATTCACACTCAGTAAAAATAGTGTTAACCCAAACACTCGATTTTTTTTACTGCTCATATAATGTTGCTCCAATATGCCTAATTTCTGATGGTGTTAGGCCTAATTCTTTTTTAATATCATTAGTAAAATGAGATGCTGAGCAATATCCCGCTTCCAGCCCTACATCTAATATTGAATCATCGCTTTCAATTAGCTGTAGAATGGCATTAGCCATACGCACACTCATAATTTTACGTTTTGCCGTTTTATTAAAGTTTTCTCGATAAAGCTGCCTAAAATAAGAAGCTGATATACCATAACGTGCACATAGCTGATTAATATTGGCATTCTTATCATCTTGAGCGGAAGTAAGAATAAATCGCATCATACCGTAGGCTTCATATCGTCTTAATATTTCACACCAACTATCAAATACAGGGTGGTTTCTAATAATTAAATCAATCGCTATATTTTTAATCGAAACGGTTGGTGGAAACTTTTCCGGTAATACAATAAGTTCGTCTTGACTATTTTCATCAACCTTTGGTTTCTCTTTTTTAGCGAGAAATGCTTGCCCTGTCGCGGTATCAATAACCGCTAAAATTTCAACTAATTCTGATAAATCCATTGAATATAAATTCCAGTTTGATTTATCTATCAACTCCCATTCATTTTCTTGGCAAATAAATATAGCCTGAATTTCTATCGAAATATTTAAATTTGAATATAGAGATTTATAAGAAAAAGGCGTTGCATTCTTATTAGGTATAGCCAAGACCAATTTATCCTGCAAAGAAAAGCAACAGCCCCTACTTTCTAATAATATAGCAATATCTTTTTTTGACATGATATAAGCCTTATTAAAGTAATTTGGTGTATACAGAATGAGCGATAGATGAAAAATCCTCAAGGGAATACTCTGGAATCCTTCACACTTTCCATTCCAAATTAAAAGTAAAAATGAATAAGAACAATTCAACTGACAGAAAAAATATTTCTTGTTTTACTTGCTGCCAATAACGAGACCCAATAAATACATAACTAAAATGAAATGAATTCCATGAGATTATTTTTATGAGTAACACAAATAGCCAAACATGCATAATAAAAATTGCTAGTGGTCCTATGACCGGCCAAGAGTTAATGGTTAATACAGATAATAATCTTATTATCATTAGTAACGGCCTAGATTACAAAACTGACATCAATGATGATGGATTTACAACTTACCAGATCCCTAGTGATGGTATTACCTGTGAGTTTTCAATTGTTACGGCAAGTCAATCTACTGAAAGTGGTTTGGCAATTAGACTAAATGATAGTGGACTAAGTACCGAAATTCCTATCGTTCTTCAGCAATTGCTTTTGGCTGATATATTTCCTATTGCAATAAAAATGCAAGATACTGATTGGCAAAGCTTCCAAACGTTTGAGGATGCATTGAGCTCGGAAGTGGAAAATCCATTACCTGCCATTCAATCTAAAGTAAAAAAGTCAACCAAGGAAAAAGCAAGTGTTTTTAATAAACAAACTATGCTGGTCTTTTTCTTTACTTTATTTTCAATATTTATTGCTTACGTTATTTTTCAATATATTCCAGAACAAAGTACTGAGAAAAAAGTAAAAACACTAGAGCGCATACTTCAAGGCAACCACGACCCTATTACTGTAACTCAAAGTGCAAATGACGAAAGCCTCATTTTAGTTAAAACCCAAAGAGATGCCGACTGGAGTATGCAACGCCTAGTCAAAGCTAAATATAATGAAAAGTTTTCAATTAAAATAATAAATAAACTCGAAAATGAAATTGAAAATAAGATTATTGACGTATTTCCAGATACATTAAAGATAGAGCTTAGTAACCCATGTAATCCAAAAATAACAGCGATAGATGACAAAACATCCATTAATGTAAACAATAAAATAGACAAAATATTATCTGGTTATTTCAGTTGTTATATTAAGAGTGAAATAAAACAGGTTAACCTTGGTGAATTATTACAAAAAGCAGAGTTAGGATTAACAGAAAGTAATGTTCAATGGCGTAAAATCACTAAAGATAATAAAGTCATATTTATAATAAAAGACAGCTTAAATGACGACCAGACGGCTTCACTGATTAATTTTACAAATTTATTTTACAAAAAATGGGGAGAAAATCACATTCAATTTTCTATTTCCCTTGCAAATAACAAGCTCGAAGGAAAATCATTTGTCACCAATGCAAATGGTTATATTCTATTAGGTAATAACCATTGGTTTTTTAATTCAATCAGTTTTTAACTTAAAAAATTTAATTAATATGATTTTAAACATAAAGAGGAAATAAAATGTCAGATATAATTTCAGGTTTAGATACTAGTGGCCGTTGGGGCAGCTCTAAATTAGAAACCGAAGGAACAGGTAAAAATGATCTGGGTATGATCTATCGTACCTCGGCAAGTATTAGTGCTAAAGCTACAAAATTTGGCGATGAATTAAACACCTTACTTGCTAGCACCAATTTAGAAGTCGATAACCCACTAGTGTTGGCAAAAATCACCGCTATGAGTGGTAACTATAATATGGCACGCCAATTGCAGAGTAATTTTATGAAATCCATTAAAGATACTGACCAAGCCATTATTCGTAACGTTTAATTTTAAAGAGCATTATTAATTATAATGCTCTATTTTATTTAGGATAATTATTTATGTTAGCTATTACACCACATTTACTACTCACTGCCCCAACAGAGACCACATCAGTTCTCTCACCATCTCTTCCGATTGAAGACAAGGTCAAAAAGCTATTTGCTGAATACACAGCAACTGTCAGTCAAGAACGGAAAGCCTTAACTGAGAATGTCAATAATATTGACCCAAGTAACCCAACCCAACTACTGCAATTTCAAAATCGTGTCGGCAATTATAGCCTGACAATGAATATGATTAGCACATTGACACATAAAAGCGTCTCTGCAATTGATGCCGTCTTAAAAGCACAGTAAACCATGAATATTTTAAAGAAGTTTATCTTGATTGGATTTATTAGCTTCTTAGCGGGCTGTGATAACCAATTATTACTCAGCCAGTTAAGCCAAAGGCAAAGTAATGAAGTGTTGGCCATACTGCAAGAGCATGGTGTTGAGGCTACGCGTAAACAAGATAATAAAAACGGGGATTCTATTCGTGTTCAACCTAGTGATTTTGTTATCGCGGTAGATTTATTGCGCCAATATAACTTACCATCAAAAGAGCCAATAGAAATTATTCAAGCATTCCCTGGAGATTCTTTGGTCGCATCACCACAAGCAGAACGTACCCGTTTACTTTCTTTAATCGAACAACGGCTTGAACAATCACTGCTCACCATCCCCGACATTATTAATGCTCGAGTGCATGTCAGCTACCCATTAAATGGCAATAATCCGACCAAGCAAATACAAAATGTGTCTAGCTTAGTTACTTATTCCGGAAGTGAAGATCCTCAGATGATGATGCATAAAATTAAACTGTTTCTAACGAACAGTTTTGCTGAAGCAAATTACGATAATGTCTCAGTCGTCGTCGTCAACCGGCCACCATTACAATACCAAATTAAATCTGAACCAGAAAATACATTCAATCCAATTATAATCAGCTCAATTATCGCAGCAATTATCATTCTATTTACTATTTTACTATTACTGTGGCGCCAGCTAAGTAACAAAAAATCAGCAACTCATCTGATGGAGAAACCTGTTGATGGCAACGCTGACTAACCTACTAATTGAACAAGGGAATATTTTACTCGCGCCAGGTTGCTATTTCCATAGTGAATTTAATGGGGTCGGATATAACGACTTTCCACCTTTACTGCAACGTAAACACAATCAGCAATTGATTCATCAATACTCATTGCCTTTACCCAATGAGAAAACTCCCTTATTGCCAAAAGTATTATCTGAACATTGGGCTTTACTACCGGAGGTAGCGTTAGGCTTAGGGGTTTTGTTACACGCCAAACCGCTCCCTTGGTGGGTTGAACTTTCCAAATACCGTGTATTACATACACGCCTAAGTCGCCCACTTTGGCAGTCAGAAAATCAACCCACTACTTCACCACAGGTATTAACTGCCCTTGGAGCACAACAATTATTGATGTGTTTAACCCCTTTTGGCACCGCTTACACTCTTCGAGCTAAATATATGTTTAGTCTTGAAACTCAGCAACTTATACCGTCATCCGTAAAAACGATGCTACCTTGGAATACTATTGAAGAAACATGTCGATATGTCAGAGAAAACACCCCCAAATGTTAAACAGACGATGTCTGAAAAAGTTTTGATCAAATACCAAGCATTGAGTGCCGATAGATACCACACAATTATCACTCAACAAGCTCAAAAAAAGGCGAGTGAGCTATACAAACAAACAAAACAACAGCAAGAAGCTATCTACCAAACCGCTTATCAACAAGGCTATAACGATGGAATTAAACAATTATTAACTGATTTTATTCATGCGGTAGAAACCAGTGAAATTCAATACCAAGAAAATATCAGTCAAAGCAAAGAACAGCTGATGAAAATATTGAATGATATTTTTGGTGATAACCATCTACAAGAGACGGTTGCAACCTATTTTGAGAGGCAATGTGCAAAAACAACCAATACAACATTACACTTACCTGAAAAAATGCAAACTCGTATTACGATAGGTGGTTCTGATATGAAGTTTTCAACCACGGCTGATAATACAATTGCCTTAGAAGTCGATAATAGAATCACCTACTTTTCCCCTGTCATTGCCTCTAAAAATATTTTTCCTCATGTATTTTCTGTTCCGACACAATGCCAAATTTTAAAAATGCATAAAAATGCCTATCAAAACTTGATAACAACAATAAATTCAATACCGGAAGAACACAAATATGCAGACTAATCTACAAACTAAGGTTATTAATCCTCAATATAACGGTTCTCAAATTCATACAGAAAATATTCAAAGTAAAATGACCTCAATATGGCAGGAGAAAAATATGGAGACCACAAATAAGTATCAATACAGCGAAAAAATAGATTTATCCCCTATAGAAAAAAATAAAGTTAACAACTTTATTGATGAGCTTAAATCAAAGGGAGATGACAAAATATTCTTCTCTCATGTATTTAAAACTATGATTGCATTGGGTAAAGATGAAAAACAAAACTTTATCGCCGGTGTTAGCCAAGCATTACAATCATCAAATGACCCAGAGCTAGTATCACTAAATAAAAAATTTAATCGCTCACTCAACCATTATATGTCTATCAGTTTGATGAGCGCCCCTCTTAGCAACCAACTTCGTCATAATATGACTAATATTAATTTAGAGGGTAGCGACGATGAGGATGATGAACTAGTAATCTAGCATTAATTGCCTCTATTACCCTCATCTTGAATTTATTATCTATCGACTAATATTTATAGGTTTAGTGTATTTTTTTAATACCCTAAGCCTATTTATTTAGCAAAAGCTAAAAAACATAAAAAATTTAAATAAAAATTGATATATACAACCTCTGAATATCGTTTAAATTCACTTTATCAAAACACATTGAATCAATATCAAAAAGCGATTTTATTTTTTAAATATATTATCTAGTCTCGTTTTTTGTATTGACATATATTTCATCGATAATCAGGATAGGTATCAATTATGACCGGTTTATCAACAGTACAAAATTTTATGAATAATATTGACTATAATGAAAAGGAATCAATGATCCTCTTATCTGGAAATGTCGTGTATGACCCACTGAAACGCACACTTTCCCATGAAAAAAATGTCGTTAACCTTTCCGAAAATGAATCATGCCTGCTTAAATTATTATTAATAAAAACAAATAGTAAAAGAGAAGTTATGTATGAAATTTGGGAAAAAAGAGGCACTATCGTAACTGAAAGTAGTTATTACAAGCTAGTCAGGCAATTACGACAATCCTTTAAAAAAGTCGATCTCGATGAAAATTTAATTATGACCTTACCTCGAATTGGTATTTTATATACAGGAGAGAAATCAGAAATGCCAACACTCTCAAAATATGACACAAAAAAAAGCCTTTACACCTATATACGATATTTTCTTCAGAGAATGTTTATTCGTTCATCACTATAACCAGATTTCATCAAAGAGAAAATTTAATGCTAAATATTAACCCAAATTTTTCAAAGAAATACTTTTTTTTATTATTTATACTTTTTATAACCTTCATGCTATCTGCTTGTAATAGTACTTTAATGAGTTATTTTACTCATACTCCCGCTTATAATATTAATGGTAATATTTATTCGCACTCTTATGATATTCCCGAAAATTCCACAATTACACTCTCATTGACCTCAATACAACAAAATGAAAACAACGCAAAGTCTAATCTGGATTACAGTTTAAAAACAAAAAGTGCAGGACGTAGTATCGCATTTACAGTCGCTCTTCCTGAAGAATTTCAATCCAAACGGTATACCTTAGGAATGAGTGCAAGAATTGAAAAAGATGGCGAATTAATCATGATGAGTAATAAACTAAGCCCAATACCTGAGAATATGTCTGAAGTAGTATTACTTCCTATGACCGCTATTTCGCAATAACAACGTTCATTTCGCCAAAATAAATTTAAAGAATTCTCCTCCTCTTAATGAAGAATTACATAACCCGCTCTCAAACCAGTCCTAAATACATAACATTGCTAGGTTGGTTATTGAGCCTCACTCATTTGGTTTTTCTAATAAACTCGGAAAATCTGCCGCCGAGCTTTCAATAGCTCGTTTCGCTAAGCTTTCTAGTGCACTAAATAGCTGATCAGCCTCTTGTTCTGGCAAATCCGCCGCTAAATAATCATTCCATTTATCTAGTTTAAAATTTAACTCATTCACAATCGTTTTGCCGAGCGCTGTCAACGAAACATGATAAACCCGTTTATCGACTAAGCTATTCGTTTTAGCAACCCACCCCTTAGCTAAAAATTTGCTCACACCTCGAGTCGTCACTGATTTATCCACAACCATCGCTTTCGTAATCTGCTCTAGGGTTGATGCATCATATTGATGAATATGTAAAATCATCAAACACTCAATTGCATTGATACCATAAGGCTCTCCCATCCATTTCATATAATGGTGAGCTGCTCGACTAATCACTCCAAATACTCGAGCCTGTTCTGTACGCATAATCCCTCTTTAGTTGATTTTATCAACCAATTAGTTAATAATCACGCTGATTTTAGTTGATATTATCAACTAAATACTTTTTTAACACCCCAAATTTACTCATATTCTATGTCAAAAATAATAACTTTACTGAATTCATTGGGATTCAACCCAGCACGCTTTCGTTTTGCCGCCATTACCGCTTGTGCATCAATTGCTGCGCTCTTTATTGCTCAATATTTAGAGTTAGTTCACCCCCAATGGGCAGCCATGACCGTCTGGGCTTCAGCGCAACCTTGGCGCGAAAATTTACTGGAAAAAAGTTGGTGGCGTTTTGCTGGAACAGTTTGTGGTGTGCTTGCCGGTGTCGTTTTAATTCAGCTTCACCTTATTCACCCGTTACTTTTCATTATTGGGCTAGCGAGTTGGTTAGGCATTTGCAGTGGTATCGGCCAATTACAAAAGGGCTTTGTCGCTTATGGCACATTTTTAGCAGGTTACTCCGCCGTGATGGTGAGTATGTTGAGCGTTCATATTACTGATAACTTATTTATAGTCGCTTGGGATCGGCTATGGACCATTTTGGTTGGCGTGCTTTCAGCGGTAGTATTCAATTTCCTTTTTACCCCTAAGCGTGAACAAGATAATATCATTACCCTTAAAAATCAAATTGATACACTATTCTTCCAAATACTACATGACTCACTTGAGAAAAAGCACCCAATTAAGCAACACGATATCGACTATCTTTGGCAAACCATGGCTAGCTATGACGAAATTTTAGAGACTCATCGTATTGGCTGGCGTTATCACCGCAAACAAGTTGCTAAAGCGCGTCAAAAACTCATGTTTCAAAGCCAAATATTATTACACTTAGATAAATATCAATCTATTGCACCTTTTTATTTTCCTGCACTAGAGCCAACTGAGACTCAATGGAAACATATTTTATCATTATGCCCCGCTGGAGTACTGAAAACACTATTGATCCCACTTTACTATGCTATTTTTGGTAAATCAGCGAAACACTTTGAAAAAGTGGATAAACTGAAGCTTCATCAAGATAAAATTTCAGCGTGGCACGCCTTTGCTCGTTCTTTTATGACTATCGCTGCAGTTGGTTTGTTATGGTTGTGGACACAGTGGCAAGTACTGGCTTATCTTACTCTCGGTCTTTCAGTGATGTTGGCTCTATTCGCATCCCTCGATTACCCCGCTAGGTTTATGAAAAATATTTTTACTGGGCAATTGTTTGGCGCTATTACAGCGTTAATCTGCACATGGTACTTATGGCCTTTTGCCTCTTCATCATGGCAGATGACCTTTTTCATTATTCCAGTGATTATTAGTGGCGTTATCATTTTTTCCCATAACCGCCTAATTTTAATTGCTTTTGATTACATTATGGTTTCTTTAATTTTGCTCCAACCGAGCTATCCTTTTTCTCTTTCACTCCCTCAAAGTATCGGTAATGCCATTGCGATAGTTTCAGGCCCATTAGTTGCAATGGCTGCTTTCGCATGGATTTATCCAACCAACCCGACCAAGCGTTACCAGCAATTAATCTATCTCTCTGAGCAGCAATTTAAACAAGGAGTAACGGCTCTAATTCAGGGCAATAAGCCTTCCACATCCCAATTCATGCACCGTTTATTTAGTGGATTATTGCTAGCAAAAAAAGCAAATCTTCCTCACCCGCCTATATTTGATTTTTTTATAACTCGACAAAGTATTTGGTTGTATCTACTTATTTTACATAAGCAATTTGCGCAGCACTCATCAAAGAAAAGAGCCCTTATTGTGCTTGAAAAACGCATTCAACAAAATCGCTTTGACTTAAGGAGAATTTCCACACTATTTCAGCATTTACAGCGTAACGAACATGATAATAATGAACTTGAACAGCTTAAGAAATATGTAAAACACTATATGGAAAAAGAATAGTGCTAATAATAAAATAAGTACTTATCAGTACCCCGGCTAAAGCAGGCATTAATACTTTATTTCAGACCTAGTCGTTTAGCTAATCGATGTAAATTAGCGATATCGACAGACAATTCTCTAGCACATGCAGACCAATTATAATGGCTTTGTTCTAATACTTGTGAAATGACTTTACGCTGAAAATCATCCGTTACCTCACGTAAATTTTTAGTTAGTGGTAAGACTTTCTGTGATGTTTCTGTAAACTCATACTTATTATTATCAAAGGTAAAATATTGAGGCTGTAAGATAATTTCATCAGTATCACTTGAAGCTCGAGCAAGAACAACGGCACGATGAATTGCATGTTCCAATTCACGTACATTACCTGGCCATGAATAATTGAGTAAATACCGTTGTAATGAAGGACTCAGTACCACACTGGATAAGCCAAAACGCTGGCGATATTGTTCACAGAAGAACCCCGCCAATAAAATAATATCTTCGCCACGTTCCTTTAATGGGGGAACAAATAGCGGAAATACACTTAAACGATGAAATAAATCGGCCCTAAACCGACCTTCTAACACTTCTTCGCGTAGATCACGGTTAGTTGCCGCCAATATACGAACATTAACGCGTAAACTACGGTCATCACCAACACGTTGAATATCGCCATATTGCAATACTCGCAGTAATTTAGCCTGTAACGCTAATGAAAGCTCCCCTATTTCATCTAAAAATAAGGTACCATTATCCGCCATTTCGAATTTACCGCTACGGTGGCTAATTGCCCCAGTAAAGGCACCTTTAACATGACCGAATAATTCACTTTCCGCCACACTCTCAGGCAGCGCAGCACAGTTTAAATAAATAAGAGGGTGATCTGCTCGAAGGGATTTTTCATGGATAGATTTAACGACTAGCTCTTTTCCTGTTCCCGTTTCTCCGCCGACCAGAACATTTAATTCAGACGCGGCAACAATATCAATTTCCTTTTTTAATTGTTGCATACGAAGAGATAAACCAATAATCTCGGTTTCTCCAGAAGGTTTAAATAGTATGGGTTTATTCGGTAATATATTTTGCTTTTCAAGTTGTTCAATAAGTAATGCATTATTTAGTGCTCCCGCAGCTAACGCGGCAATTAACCTCAGTGACTCATTGCTAAATGCATCGAATTGATCAGGTTCCATACCATCTAATGTTAATGCACCAATAAGATTTTGCCCCGCATACAAGGGTAAGCCGACACAAGCATGAACTTTTAGGTGTTGATGATGAGGAATTAACCCATCGTATGGGTCAGGGAGCTGGCTATTAGCAGGAAAACGCACTACATCACCGGCTCTTGCAATTGCTTCTAGCCGAGGGTGCCCTGACAAAAAGAATCGACGACCTAAAACATCAGCCATTAACCCATCGATTGCTAAAGGAATAAATTGGCCTGATTCATAACGTAATAACGCACATGCATCACACCTTAATGATTGCCTTAACGTGGTAATCAAACGCTGAAATCGATCTGAATGCTCCATACCACTTTGTAATTCGATTGCAATCTTTGCTAGTGCCTCGACAGAAAAACCCATGATTCATTCCCCATTGTCAATTTGACAACAATTATAGTCATAATGACAACATTTGACATAGTCATTTTGACTATAAACTAAAACAAATTTTTTTAATTTAGTTAAAAATCAAAATGTTAAATATTGGCATGAATATTGATTATGTCTTCTTATACTCTAAAGCTACAGGACAAAATTAATATGGCGATTCATGTAAAAAATAACATCCATTGGGTAGGTCAGCGTGATTGGGAAGTACGTGATTTTCATGGAACCGAATACAAAACATTAAAGGGAAGTAGTTATAATAGCTATTTAATCCGCGAAGAAAAAAATGTTCTTATTGATACTGTCGATCATAAATTTAGCCGTGAGTTTGTTCAAAATTTGCGCTCGCAAATTGATTTAAATGATATTGACTACATCGTCATTAACCATGCAGAAGAAGATCACGCAGGTGCATTAACCGAATTAATGAGCTTTATTCCTAATACCCCGATCTATTGCACAGCCAATGCCATTGATTCAATAAATGGTCATCACCATCATCCTGAATGGAATTTCAAAATCGTTAAAACAGGTGACACGCTCGATATAGGTAACAATAAACAATTGATTTTCATTGAGACTCCAATGCTACATTGGCCTGACAGCATGATGACTTATTTTACTGAAGATGCCGTACTTTTTAGTAATGATGCTTTCGGGCAGCACTATTGTGATGAGCGATTATTTAATGACGAAGTCGACCAAAATGAATTATTCGAACAGTGCCAGCGTTACTACGCCAATATTCTTACCCCATTTAGCCGCTTAGTGACGCCAAAAATAAATGAAATTTTAGGCTTTAATCTACCTGTCGATATGATAGCGACATCTCACGGAGTAGTATGGCGTGATAATCCAAATCAAATCATTGAATTGTATTTGAAATGGGCAGCAGATTATCAAGAAGATCGTATCACTATTTTCTACGATACCATGTCAAATAATACTCGTTTAATGGCGGATGCAATCGCTCAAGGCATCAATGAAGCCGACCCTAATGTCGCGGTTAAAATATTTAACGTTGCACGCAGTGATAAAAACGACATTATTACTCATGTTTTTCGCTCCAAAGCGGCACTGGTCGGTACCTCAACCATGAATAATGTCATGATGCCTAAAATAGCAGGTATGCTTGAAGAAATTACAGGCTTACGTTTTTTAAATAAAAAAGCCGCTGCTTTCGGTAGTTTTGGTTGGAATGGCGGCGCCGTTGACCGTGTTCAAACACGTTTGATGGATGCCGGTTTTGATACCGCATTATCTTTAAAAGCAAAATGGAAACCAGACACAAAAACATTAGATGACTGCCGTGAATATGGGCGTAATATTGCTCGCCAATGGGCATTACCTGCATAAATTAAATAACAAAGTAGCATCAGAATTTTATGATTTTTTAAAGGATACCTCATATGCAATTTAGAGATAAAACACTCGGACAGCTCGCATTATCCATTCCTAGAGCTTCTTCTTTATTTCGCCAATATAATATGGATTACTGTTGTGGTGGCAAACAGACGCTGAGTCGCAGCGCAGAAAAATTAAAGTTAGATATTGAGCTATTAGAAAGCCAATTAGCTAAATTAGCCACAGAAACGTTAGAACAGGATTGGCGCAAAGCCCCACTCAGTGAGATTATCGATTTTATCATTGTTCGCTATCATGATAGGCACAGAGAACAATTACCTGAACTAATACTACAGGCACAAAAAGTTGAACGCGTTCATATAAATAAGCCAAGCGTGCCAAAAGGTTTATCAAAATACTTAGAAGCATTACTGGAAGAACTAGCTAGCCATATGATGAAAGAAGAACGCGTTTTATTCCCTATGATAAAAAACGGAATGGGCAGAAACGCAGCAGGTCCAATTAGTGTCATGGAACAAGAACATGATGATGCTGGTGATATCTTAGAAGCAATTAAAGGTATTACCAATAATGTCACACCGCCACCAGAAGCCTGTACTACCTGGCGTGTGTTGTATAATGGTATCAATGAACTGATTGATGATTTAATGAATCACATTAACCTAGAAAATAACTTATTATTCCCAAGAGCACTCGCTGGCGAATAAATAAGTAAGGGGCTATCGATATAATAGACGGCCCCTTGTTTTAAACATTTTTAGTAGATACTAAAAATACCTATTTGTACTGTTGCTTAATTTCTTGCGAAACGACTAATCCACGTTTTGCTTCTTTTTCTGCAATTTCAACGGATAACCCAATATAAGATCTCGGGTCAAGCATTGCTTTAATTTCTTCATTACTGAATGCTGCTGATATCACACTATTTTTGGTCAAATTAGTATAAAAATCTTCCCCATCCGCCGCAGTTTTAATTGCTTCTTCATACAGAAGGGAGTGAGCTTTATCTTTACCTAATTTTTCCGCCATCTTCATCATGACATACTCAGTATTATCCAGACCTTTGTTTCTCAAGACATTATGAAGCATTCTCTCTTCATGTGGCACAATCGTCCTAGAAAGCTCTTCAGTTCTTAGTAAAATTTCCGTGGTCAA
Source organism: Providencia sp. PROV109 (assembly GCF_033681625.1). NCBI lineage: Bacteria > Pseudomonadati > Pseudomonadota > Gammaproteobacteria > Enterobacterales > Morganellaceae > Providencia > Providencia sp. PROV109. The sequence continues at coordinate 143,058 of NZ_CP096320.1, read as the reverse complement.
TTCCAAAGCTTCTTCGATTAACCCATCAAATAACATATAAGAACTACTATCACCTTCATAAGGCCTTACCGCAGAATACATACCAACACTCGGTAAAGAATATAATTTCTGTGAGTTAGCAATAATTCCCTTAGCAAGTTTTGGGTTTATTTTATGCGGCATAGTACTACTGCCCACTGTTCCTTTAGTAAAGCCTTCAGAAACCTCTGCAATTTCTTCTAACGTTGTGCTATAAACTTCTTCACCGATTTTATGGCAAATATTGGCCATTAACGCTAAATTTGCCATATATTCAAGCTTATGCGTACTCAAGTTTCTGGATGGCACTTCCATGGCTTCCATCCCTACCAACTCAGCAACACGTTTTTGTACCGCCATACCAACACTAGGCATTGAGTTAAATGCACCAACTGCACCACCCATCATAATAGTGAAAACCCGTTTTTCACACTCTTTCATACGTTGATAGCAATCAATAAAATCGCTGATCCACACCGAAACTTTATAGCCGTAGGTGATGGGGATGGCATGACGCCCATGAGTTCTTCCCGGCATCACCATATGTTTGGTTCTTTCGGCCAAATCGGCTAAGTTTTCGATGATTTCACCGAGTAACAACATAAATTTATGATGTACAGTTTTCATCATATAGAGCTGTGAACTTTGCTGAATATTTTGCGTGGTAATTCCATAATGGATATATTTACCGCTTTCCTCAGAGCAAGCATTCACTAAAACTTTCAAGAAAGGTACAAAGCCATGGCCTATTTTTTGGTAAATACGGCTCATTTCTTCAAAATCGATATTTTCGATAACGGCCTTTTCTTTAATTTCATCTGCCGCGGATTGTGGAATAAATCCCAGTTCCGCTTGAGCTTGGGCCAGCATGGATTCAAACATTAACCAAGTAGAATATTTTGCTTCATCAGACAATAAGTCTTTAATTCCACGGTCATCAATAGTTTTACTTTTAGAATCGTATAATGCTCTCATTTCGTATCCCTTCTTTATTTCTTCATTGCTTCATCAACAGCATTGCGAACAAACTCAACCTTTGGTCCATATACAACATGGACGTGGTTTGCCGATGGAAAGAAGAATGCGGTACATCCTGATTCCAACATTAAATCTTTATCAATTTGGTTCACTTCTCCAACATCAATACGCATACGGGTAATACAGTTATCTACGTTACGAATATTTTGTTTGCCACCTAACGCTTGAATTAAAATTTCTGCAATTTCGCCATAACGTTTTTCTTTAATTAAGGTATTTTTCAGATTACTCGATTCTTCGCGACCTGGTGTTTTTAGAGTTATGGTCAAATCTGGTGTACGAGCATCAGGCGGTTTTCCTGTCTGACTGCTCCATTACTTGTTCGCCGTCTTGGAATTTAACGTTATTGACCACGAGGGTTAGCAGTTGAAATCCTTTCAGGCGGTTCCAGCGCTTCTGCGCTGATTGCAGCAATTTATAAACCATTGCTAGGGTTGTGTTTCTTGAACCGCAGTTGCGGGTTTTGCTGGTTCTTAAACGTACTGTAGCGAAGGCAGATTCAATTGGGTTGGTGGTGCGTATACTCACCCAATGTTCTGCTGGAAAATCGTAGAAAGCCAACATGCTCTCACGGTCTTTAGCTAAGCATTCCATTGCGCGTGGGTACTTAGCAGTAAACCTTTCCAGCGCTATATCAAAGGCTTTATGAGCCTTCTCACGCGTCTCTGCCATCCAGATATCATGCAGTGCTTCTTTTACTTTGGGTTGCACTGCCTTGGGCAGTTTGTTGAGCACATTGGCCGTCTTATGCACCCAGCAACGTTGCTGTTTGGTCTGCGGGTATACTTTGCTCAGAGCCTTCCAGAAGCCCAGAGCGCCGTCAGCTGTTGCCAGCTTTGGGCAGGTCGTAAGCCCACGCGCAACCAGGCCATTCAGCAGCTCAAGCCAGCTGGCTTCGGACTCGCGATAGCCTTCTTCAACAGCAATCAGTTCCTTGCGGCCATGCTCTGTCACGCCCATCACCACCAGCAAGCACAAACGGTCATCGAGGCGGACGTTGCTGTAAATACCGTCAACCCAAAGGTACGCGTAGCGCTTGTCACTCAAATCGCGCTGTCGCCACTCTCGGTGCTCATCAATCCAGCGTTCCTTGAGCCTGGAAATGGTGTTAGCTGACAGACCTTTGGCATTCTCACCCAGCAAGGCTGCAAGGGCTTCTTGGTAGTCTCCAGTGGAAATACCTTTGAGATACAGCCACGGTAATAACTCTTCAACGCTGCGGGCACGCTTGAGGTATGGCGGTAGCAGTGCGCTGGTAAAACGAATACCAGAGCCGCTACGATCACGCACTTTTGGCACCTTGATATCAACATCGCCAATGCCCGTTTGGATGCTGCGCTCAGGCAAATAGCCGTTACGCACCACAGCTTTGCGGCCATCGGGTAAACGCAGTTCTTCATGAGCTTGCAGCAGTTGCTGCAGCTCTACTTCAACTGCTTGCGCAATGAGCTGACGAGCACCATTACGCAATAAAGCAGTTAGCACATCAGTGCCAGTTTCATCTGGTTGTGAAAGAACATTCAGGGTAATATTTGTCATGGCGTATCGCTCTACTGTTAATTATTTCTTGGAGGAAACAATCAACAGGATACGCCACCCTCTTTTCCCCTCATACACCACAAATGACTATAGCTCGTGTTTTTATATCAAACTTAATAATGGCCCAGTAGAAAATAAAATAAGTGACGACAGCCAAACAGCTACCGATAATAACCAAGAAAATCCAGTTAGTGTTTTCGTACAGTAGACCAAAAATCGTGAAATCAAATACGGTTCCACGAATATAACCAATACCGACCTCAGCTAAAGAAAGTAATACCGCACCGATACCGACAATAATGGCGTAAATTAAGTACAATAATGGCGCAATAAATACGAAGGTAAATTCGAGTGGCTCCGTGACGTTACCAAGCATGGCTGTTAATACCATGGTAACCAGCATGGATTTCACTTCTGCGCGGTTTTCTTTCTTCGATGTTTTGTAAATAGCAAGAGCAATTGCAGGGAATAGGAATAGTGTGACTAGCATTTGTTGCTGCGCCATAAAGCGAGTCAAACTTGGCATCATCGACCAATATTCACTATCTGGGCCTTGGTTAAATAGCACCTCAGTTAATGCAGGAACAACACCAACAAAGGTTTGTCCGTCAATAACATAAGTACCACCCGCCTCAGTAAATCTAAATAAAACGTTCCATACATGGTGTAAACCAAATGGAATAAATAAACGTTCACCACCCGCGGTAAAAAATGGCCCTACAGGACTTAAAAATACCGCGGAGAGTTTCATCAAACCTTGGACTAATACTTCCCAAATAAACGGTAATAACGCACCCACTCCAATCATTAAACCGATCATAATAATAGAGACGGATTTTTTACCAGAAAAGAAAGCAAATGCGGTTGGCAATTCAAGGTTATAGAACTTATCAGTCGCCCAAGCGGCAATCAAACCGGTAATAATCCCTCCTGCGGCACTGATATTTAAAGTTTGTATACCAAGAACTTTAATTTGTCCTACTTGCCCCATCATTGCAGGGTCTGCAAGTTTACCAGTAAGCACTAACCAAATATTCATGGTGATGATCAGCGACAAGTAGCCGACAACCGACGCAAAGACGGCGATCCCCTTATCTCGATGGCTCATACCATAGGCCACACCCATAGCAAACAATAGGGGAATATTATCAAAAATAACACCCGCGATTGAACGAATGCTGACAAGTAATGCATTAACCGTTTCATTTCCGAGAAAAGGAAAACGTGCAATCATATAAGTTTGCACTAATGCACCACTGATACCCAATATCATACCAATAGGTGCTAAAACACCTATTGGAAGGAGTAATGTTCTCCCAAAGCGTTGAATAGATTCACCAAACTTTTTTCTGGCCATACTGTTTCCTTATGACTTCTATTATTAGAATTAAAGGCATACTAGCTTGGGGGGATTATAAAAGAAATGATGTCACGGTTTTAAAAGTTATCTTAGGTCATAACTAATGACTTAGGTCATGTTAATAAAAACTATCTACCAAAGATAAGAATGAAAGACGAGTGAAGTTCTCTTAGAAAATAAAAAAGAAAATTTAAAGTAGATTTTCTAATTCATTGATAAGTAAATCAACTAAAATAAAAAAGCCAATTCTGGATTTTGTGTCATCTCTTTTAGTATCAAAATTATCGGCAAAACAAAACAAAGTATTATCAGTATAAGTGGTTAGTTCATTAGTATTAAAAGCGGTCATACTAATGATATTTGCCCCTTTTAATTGCACAATTTTTGCTGTTTCAATAATTTTTTTGGTTCCCCCTGATAGTGAGATAAAAATGACGGTGTCATCTTTGCTAACTAATCGAGTGAAAGAGTCAGATAAATTGTAGTCATTAATAAAAAAACAGTGTAAACCTAACGCAAATAGTAAGTGTTCAAGATAATAGCCAACAGCTTTACTTGTCCCTCTGGCAACAATAAAAATATTTCTCGATTTATGTAGTATTTTAGCGCAATCGCTAATTTGCTCTTCGTTAATTAATGTAAAACTTTTATTAATATTTTTTTCGAGTTGTTTTTTATAAGACGAAGGTGTGATTTTTTCAGTTTTATTTTTTGTTAAAATATAATTATTAATCTGAAACTTAAGTTCTTTAAATCCACTAAACCCTAATTTTTGCGACAAATTAATAATAACTGTTTTAGAAACAAAGGTTTTAGCAACTAGTTCATTAATATTTAAGTAAGGGATATCTGTAATATTATCAGTCAGGTATTTTAAGACTTTTTTTTCGCTAATGGTTAAATTATCGTAATTTTTTAAGAAATCTAACATATCCCCTCTCCGATAAGCCTAGCTAGCTTTCAAATGACTCTATTGTATAAGAATAAAGTAATAAACAAGTAAACAGCACTCAAGAGTGGTGCTGTTTACCTGACAAGAAATCACTTAAACTTAAGTTGTTTCACAGCTTCATCGATATCAATTTCATCTTCCGAAAATGTTAATGATGTCCCATGTAACGTACTAATTTCTAATTTTTTCAATGAACGCATTTGACCAGGTTTATCTGATTTTGGTTTGATACTATTCATTAATGCGCCAATTGATAACACGGTATTTTCTTTATCGATACGCGTATCTGCAGGTACTTCTACTGAATAAACACGATAGGATTTAATTGATGTAATCTTAATCCGTTCTCCTGCGATATAAATATATTTACTTTCAGGTATGACTTTGACCGCAAAAGCAGATAACCCTTTATTATTTGTCGTCGGTTCGAAAGTGACTGCAGCATTTTTTTTAATCAAATCTGGGTTGGCAACCTTAACCACATGAAAATAACGGTTATCGCCATTCTCATCTTTGATAAATCCAAAACCTTTATCTTCGAACCATGTTGTGATCGTTCCATTCATTGCCATTACCGCCTAATTAATCTTTTATTGACTCAGTTTTTACAACACGCAGTATAGAGCACAATGCGTGTGCAGACTACGGCTTTGCTTTTAGTCTGAGTGATAAATTTACGTGATGCAAGTGACAGCGTTCGCCTACCTACTAAAAATTGGTTATTATCAACCACCATTTTTTGCTGGAAAGGCTAATGACTGAAATCATCGACACCTTTATTGCCCCGCCCTGTCACGATGAGATAGAAATTATCTATCAGGATGAGCATCTAGTTCTTATTAATAAGCCAAGTGGCCTACTCAGCCTTTCTGGAAAAAACCCACAAAACTTAGACTCCGTCCATCACCGATTAGTACAAATATTCCCAGACTGTACTCTTGTTCACCGTCTCGATTTTGGCACATCTGGGTTAATGGTGGTTGCTCGCAATAAAGCCATCAATGCAGCTCTGAGCCAGCAATTTAGCCAACGCTCTGTCATTAAAATATACCAAGCTTTACTTTGTGGCCACTTAGCTAATGATGAGGGGGTCATTGATGCGGCAATAGCAAAAGACCCTGCACAGTTTCCCCGCATGTCGCTTTGCGAGGTGAATGGCAAACCTGCCCGCTCCCACTATCAAGTAATAGAGCGTCTGTATCACCCTGTAGAAAATGGGATATCGTTACCTGTAACCCGTGTCCAATTAACCCCTGAGACAGGGCGTACCCACCAGCTACGCATCCATTGCCAAAAATTAGGTTACCCTATATTAGGCTGCGACCTATATGGTGGGCGATTATTACAAGGAACTGAGCAAACTCCACGTTTACTTTTGCACGCTAGTGAATTGCATTTTGTTCACCCTGCGAGTCAGAAGAACGTTAAAATGTTTAGCGCCAGCCCGTTTTAACGCCAAAGCTACGACTTAAAATTTGACGAGTATTACCACATCAAGTCGTCAGGGATCTTAAAGTCCGCATACGGGTCATCTTCATTCTGTTCTTCTTGGCTGAGTGCATTGTTGAGTACGATACTATCCGCATCTCTTTGCGTTATTTTATCCGCTACGCTTGCTGGAATAATCACATACTCGTTAACATCACTGTTATCAATCGCTAAACGTGCAATCGCCAGACGCCCACTGATCAGTTGTGTTTGTGTTATTTTGTCTACAACAACTTGCTTGATAACGTTGTTATCTGTGAAATTAAAACTAATATCTCCCTTTGAAATATCAACTTTATTCATTTCAATAAGTTGTTTAACTTGCGCTTTAAACTCTTTGGATTGCACCATTTGTTTATGCTGCTCACTCAATTGTTTGTCACGCTCAAGCTGTGCTTTTTTATTTTCTTCTACGGCTTCCCTTGCTTCACGCGCCTGAACACGTGATTTTTTAGCCGTTCTTTGCACTTTTGCCATTTTCTTACTGGTAACTAATCCTGCTTTTAGCATTTGCTCTTGTAAGGTGAGTTTCGCCATCTTCGCCTCTAAATCTATCGGATAATTATGTGATTATACCTGTAGCGACTGAGACCTGATAGGTTTTGAGCTTTATTGATAGAGAAATTATGTGATGTTATTTAAGAAAAGATGCTAGCGATGATAATACAATTATTGGCTGAACCTACATTGGTTTAATAACAAGTTCTATCTAACAATTTGTCATAAGTGTTATATTTGATAGCTAACCGCCCTGTATCCCTTTTCCCCCCTTATCTAGAATAGTGTATACTTGCCAACAAGAAATTTATTCACGGTTAATTAATATAATGAAAGAAATCGAAAAAGCACAAATTAAGCTTCTTAGCGACCGTTTAGATCTTATTCGTCGCCAGATGGCAAGTATGCAACTGACGAGTGAAGTAGAAAAACACGCAGAACTAGAGAAAGAAAAAGCGACACTGGAAATTGAAATCGCTCGTCTGAAGGCGGTGCGTAACAAAAAACTAAGCAAAGAAGCGCAAAAACTAGTAGATATGCCGTTCAAGCGTCCCATCACTAAGAAAGAACAAGCCGACCTTGGCAAGCTGAAAAAATCCGTGCGGGGCTTGACCATTGTCCATCCAATGACGGCATTAGGCCGCGAAATGGAGCTGGATGTTATGACCGGTTTTTCTAAGGCTGATTTCTAGTTAGAAAGTCAACCCAACTAAAATCTGTAATGCCCAACGAATACTGGGAGGTTCTTAATACACTTTTTATAGTTATGAACCGCTAGTAAGTAATTCAGCCGCTCATCATCCATCACAAACCCTTTGATCAGATACCGTTCTAGCGTTTGCGTTGCCTACTGGCGAAATTGAGTGCCACCAACAGATGTAACGCAGTAACTGACAGCAAGCACATTATTTTACTAAAAATAATGTGCTACTATATTTATAAATTCTGTTGAAAGAAAACAGTGAGTTTATCGAAAGGGATCTTGCTTAGATTATCATATAAATCAACATGATCAGCATTTGGAATAATCAAGAGTTCTTTAGGATCTGAAGCTACTTTGTACACATCTTCAGAATAATAACGAGAATGTGCATTTTCCCCTGCAATCAGCAAAATTGGTCTTGGTGATATCATTTCAATATTGGTATGCATAGGAAAATTAAAAAAAGATATAGGCGTTGTTGCTGTCCACGCGGTTGTTGAATTAATTGAACGGGGATGAAAACCTCGAGGAGTACGGTAATAATCAAAAAATGCGGCTAATACAGGCGGTGCATTCTCTGGCAGAGTCTCCGGTAAAACACGTTGTCCCTCGATAATATTGCCATCTTCATCGAATGGCACCTCATGGTAACCTAAAGCATAGTGTCCGTTTTTTGCATCTTTCCAGCGCTGCTGGCTAAGATAATCAATCACTTTATGTCGTTCTTCAATGGTGTAACTATCTTGGTATCCGCGGCTAATACTGCGAGACATATCGTACATTGATGCTGTTGCTACGGCTTTAATACGTGAATCGCTACTCGCTGCAGTTAAAGCCATACCACTTAATCCGCAGATAGCTAACGCACCAATACGCTCGCGATCCACATTTGGCTGTAGCCCTAAAAAATCGACAGCAGCACTAAAGTCTTCCGTATTGATATCCGCAGAAGCAACATTTCGAGGCTCACCCTCACTTTCTCCAGTAAAAGAGGGATCAAATGCTAGAGTAATAAAACCACGCTCTGCTAATGTTTGCGCATACAACCCCGAAGACTGCTCTTTTACTGCGCCAAATGGGCCACTCAATACAATCGCAGCAAATAACCCACTAGTATGTTTAGGTTGATATAAATCTCCGACTAAGGCTAAACCATAACGATTTTTGAATGTGACTTTTTTATGTTCAACCTTATCACTTTTTACAAAGGTTTTATCCCATAGCTCACTGAAATTTGTATTTGGTTGCGCTAATACTGGCGCTGTAATTATCGATGCCATACCTGCAACAGCAATACTTGCCCCCGTTAATTTCAATAAATCTCTACGTTCATGATCCATAATGTACATCCTCTTTTAGTCATTTCTTTGGAAAAGCTCTATCACTGCTTGTTTTGGTGATATTCCAGCCCATGGGTTATGTTTCCTTTTCAGCCTTTGCTGTGCATTGAACAAGTATTGCTGCGACTACAAGAAATAACGCACTGACTGCAAAGGTACTTTCATAGCCCATCAAATCAAATATTATGCCTCCCACCGAAGCGCCGCAGGCAATGGAAAGTTGGATCACAGCAACCATCAATCCCCCTCCTGCTTCTGCACTATTTGAAAATATGCGAGGTATCCAGCTCCACCAACCAACAGGCGCCGCAGTCGCGATAAAACCCCAAATACTCAATAATACGATGGAAGTAAGACTGGAATAGCCAAAGAAAATAAGTGATACCGCAATACTGGCCATCAATAGTGGAATGGCGATTAATGTTTGATAGAACCCTATTTTTAATACACGATTAATCAGTAGAGTTCCGATAAATCCCGTAATACCAATAAGTAACAAACTAAATGTCACCATCGAAATATCGACTTTTACGACGGTCTCAAGAAAAGGGCGTACATAGGTAAATAAGGTAAATTGCCCCATAAAAAATAACCCGATAGCAAGCATACCCAGTGTGATAACGCGGTATTTAAAGAAGCTAAAAATACTGAAAATCTGAGGCGTATTTTGATGAATGTTCGGATCAGTTGGCATTGAGGGTAAACTCACCCACAACCACAAAATAGTTGCAATCGCGATAGGCACCAAGCCTAAAAATGCCCCTCTCCATCCAATAGTTGAGCCCAGATAAGCTCCTAAAGGTGCAGCAATAACCGTTGCTAGCGCATTGCCGCTATTGAAAATAGCCAGTGCCTTAGGAACTTGATCTATCGGCACAAGGCGCATTGCTATCGCAGCAGACATAGACCAAAAACCGCCAACAACAATACCGATTAGCGCACGACCAACCATATAAGTATAATAATTGGTGGCTAAAGCAATCATCGCGCCTGACGCCCCCATTAAGAACGTAAGCCCCAGCAATAAGGCTTTACGATTTAAATTACGAGTAAGTGCAGAAATAAATAAGCTCGTTATGACAGCAAATATTCCTGAGATAGTAATACCTTGTCCCGCCATTCCTTCTGTCACCTGAAAATCAAGCGCTAACGGTGTTAACAAGCTCACAGGCATAAATTCTGAGGCTATCAATACAAAAACACATAGCGTCATGGCAAAAACTGCACTCCAGTTCGCTCTTTCAGGAAAATTTCGCTCTTGAAAAATGGCATTATCCATCGGTTATATTCGCCTATGTACCTACGATATTTAATGGACATCATCATGGCATACAGGTAATAATTTAATTAGTGGGTATAATCTTTATGAACTTGTGAGAAAAATTCATTAATGATGAAAGGTAAAATGAATGACTTGCACGCTTTTCTTATCGTTGCTCAAGAGCAAAGTTTTACAAAAGCGGCCGCAAGACTCGGTGTGACGCCTTCGGCATTAAGCCATACAATACGACTTTTGGAAGAACGCTTAGGGATTCGACTTCTCGCAAGAACAACCCGAAATGTTTCAGTAACAGAGGCTGGCGCACAGCTAATGAATGCCATCCGACCATTATTTGAACAGATTGATATTGAACTTAATGCATTAAGTGAGTTAAGAGACAGCCCTAGAGGGACTATTCGCTTAAGTTGTACCGATGACCAAATAGAAATTTATATTCGACCAATATTGAATAATTTTTTACAAAAATACCCTGATATCACAATAGAAATATATGTGGACTATGGTTTTACAAACATTGTTGAAGAACGTTTCGATGCAGGAATTCGAATTGGCGATGATATCAATAAAGACATGATAGCAGTTCGCATTGGGCCAGATTGGCGCTTAATTGCAGTCGCTTCACCGGACTATTTTAAACAGCACCCTAAACCTTTATTTCCTAACGACTTATCTGAACATCAATGCATCAATATTCGCCATCGTGCTGCGGGGGCTATTTATGCGTGGGAATTTAAACAAAATGATCATACAACAAGTATAAAGGTGGATGGGCAACTCGTTTTCAATAGTACACTGCACCAGTTAAATGCAGCGCTGGACGGAATGGGAATAGCCTATATTCCAGAACATTTAGCCGAGCCTTATATTGCCAAGGGGAAGTTACAGGCTGTATTAATCGATTATAGCCCTTACTTTGAAGGTTTTCACCTGTATTACCCAAACCGTCGACAGTCCTCACCCGCTTTTATGGCTTTTGTAGAAGCGATACGGTATCGAACAAAGTAGTCGCATTTGGTGAGTTGGATAAATAGCAGTGCCCCCATTAATACCCCCAGATTGGTTTTTTAGTGGTAGGCTTTTTTACTAATCCCACCAGCACATTGCAAAACTTCACGGTCATTAAAACTTAAAAACTGATCCAGCTTGGTATCCCAATCCTGTAAAAAAACTTGCTTACGACGCAGTGCTTAGTCTTCTGCAAAATCTAACCACATATTGACGATACGGTTTAATTCTTTCAGTTCATTTTCTCGAAGATAGTTCTTCGCGATCGTGACATCGGTTTTATGCACCTCATCAAATTTATAGCTGGTTAAGCCCATATCCAGCTGACTGGCTTTAAGCTTCATTGTGGGGGCATCCAAAAAATAGGGAAAAATTATGCCCCCAATTTTGCCCCCAAACAGGGGTATAAACCAGTAAACAAGGGGAGAATCAGACAGACTTCGAAGTGATTAATCTTGTTGATTTAAAAGGAAAATATAGACTTTGAGAGAAATTCAGAAACTGCGTTTGGCGGAAGATCACAGGAGTCGAACCTGCCCGGGACTGCTGGCAGCCCCAACTGGATTTGAAATCCAGCCGCCTCACCGGAGACGACGATCTTCCTCTATAGATTGGAAAGTGATTATAGACTGAATTCATTATTTTCCAAAGCATTGAAACTACAACTATTGCCTTTATTGATAAAAACCAACAAAAACCCCATTTATTGATAAGCGTTAATAAGAAAAAACGTTAGATTGATATTGAGGTTTGTACATCTGCCCCCATATACTTTCTTATATTCGCAATGGCGTGCTGGTTCTATCACCCATAACATTTATCCTATTTGGGTATAAGTTCGCCATTTAACTTTTATTGTCAACACAGTAAGCCTTGGCCTACGAGCACAAGCCTGCAATCACAGGATGTTTTATGACAAATTCATTATTAGCCGATTCCGCACTACCCCGTTTTTCTACTATAGAGCCTGCGGATATTTTTCCCGCGGTCCAACACGTACTCAATGAATATAGCCAAACAGTAGAAAACCTGTTGAGTGCAACAGATCAATACACTTGGGACAACCTGTGCCAACCTTTAGAAGAAGCCAGTGATAAGCTGTCTCGTGTTTGGTCGCCAGTGAGTCATTTACATTCCGTGAAAAACAGCCCGGAACTGCGCGAAGAGTATGAAAAATGTTTACCATTACTGTCTGAATTCAGTACTTGGATGGGGCAGAATGAGCCTTTGTATCAGGCATATAAATCATTAAAAGAAGGGGCTGAATTTAATTCCCTTAGCCAAGCTCAACGTAAGTCTATCGAAAATACCTTACGCGATTTTGAGTTATCCGGCATTGGCTTACCTGCTGAAAAACAGCAACGTTATGGTGAAATTGTGGCACGTTTGTCGGAGATAGCGTCTAAGTTTAGCAATAACGTCCTTGATGCGACCATGGGGTGGAGTAAGCTCATTAAAGACGAAAAAGAATTAACGGGTATGCCAGAAAGCGCCATTGCTGCAGCAAAAGCCATGGCTGAATCAAAAGGTGAAGAAGGCTACTTACTCACTCTCGATATGCCAAGCTATTTACCTGTTATGACCTATGCTGATAACGCAGAATTACGTCGTGAGATGAGCCATGCATATAGCACCCGTGCGTCTGACCAAGGCCCAAATGCGGGTAAATGGGATAACAGCGAATTAATTGATGAACTGATGGCTTTACGCCACGAGCTAGCGCAATTATTAGGTTTTAAAAACTACGCAGAAAAATCCCTAGCGACCAAAATGGCCGAATCACCAGAACAAGTGCTGAATTTCCTCAATGATTTAGCTGACCGTGCTCATCAACAAGGGGAAAATGAACTGGCTGAACTGACGGCTTTTGCTAAAGAACATTATGGTGTCGATACGCTTGAATCTTGGGATTTAGCCTATTACAGCGAAAAACAAAAACAGCATAAATTCTCATTAAATGATGAACAATTGCGCCCATATTTCCCTGAACAACGCGTCCTGAATGGCTTGTTCGAAGTTGTTCATCGCATTTATGGTTTAACTGCCAAAGAACGCAATGATGTAGAAACATGGCATAAAGATGTGCGTTTCTTTGAACTCTATGATGAAACCAATACCTTACGCGGCAGCTTCTACCTAGACCTCTATGCTCGCGAACATAAACGCGGTGGAGCTTGGATGGACGATTGTGTTGGCCGTATGGTGCATAAAGACGGCTCATTACAAAATCCTGTAGCCTATTTAACCTGTAACTTCAATAAACCACTTGGCGATAAACCCGCACTGTTTACTCATAATGAAGTCACTACCTTATTCCACGAATTTGGTCACGGCTTACATCATATGTTAACGCAAATTGATGTTGCAGATGTCGCAGGGATTAACGGTGTACCATGGGATGCTGTCGAGTTACCAAGTCAGTTTATGGAAAACTGGTGCTGGGAGCCTGAAGCCCTCGAATTTATTTCCGGCCATTATGAGACAGGCGAACCATTACCAACAGAAATGCTTAATAGCATGTTAGCAGCAAAGAACTACCAATCAGCCATGTTTGTTCTGCGCCAGTTAGAGTTTGGCCTGTTTGATTTCACCTTACATGCTGAGTATGACCCAGCCAAAGGTGCGCAAGTCATGCCAACGCTATATGCGATTAAAGATAAAGTCGCTGTGGTTCCTTCACCAAAATGGTCGCGCTTTCCACATGCTTTTAGCCATATTTTCGCAGGTGGCTATGCAGCTGGCTATTACAGCTACTTATGGGCAGATGTGCTTGCGGCAGATGCATACTCACGTTTCAGTGAAGAAGGCATCTTTAACCGTCAAACAGGTCAGTCTTTCCTCGACAATATCTTAAGTCGTGGTGGCTCAGAAGAGCCAATGGCGCTGTTTGAACGCTTCCGTGGTCGCAAACCAGAATTAGATGCCATGTTGAAGAGCTATGGTATTCATGGCTAATCGTATTGAGATCCAATTGATCTGCGAAGAGGGTGCCGATCCCGGCACTCTTTCTCAACTTTCTGAAAAATGGCAACTTTCTCATACCCCTGATGCCATTATGGCGGTTGTACTTACGCCTGAAAACTTACAACTGCGCAAACTAGATGAACCTAAGTTAGGGGGAATTTTTGTTGATTTCGTCTCTGGGGCGATGGCCCATCGTCGCAAATTTGGTGGAGGTCGCGGTGAAGCTGTTGCCAAAGCCGTCGGGATCAAAAAAGATTATCTTCCCGATGTCATTGATGCCACTGCTGGCCTAGGGCGTGATGCCTTTGTTCTAGCCGCTCTCGGTTGCCATGTCCGTATGTTGGAGCGCCACCCTGTAGTTGCTGCTCTATTGGATGATGGTTTACAACGAGGCTACCAAGATGCAGAAATTGGCCCATGGTTACAAGAGCGAATGTCATTGATTCATGCATCCAGTATTACAGCACTGAGTGAGATAACCCATGCCCCTGATGTTATCTATCTTGATCCGATGTACCCTCATCGGCAAAAAAGTGCTTTAGTGAAGAAAGAAATGCGAGTATTTCAGTCATTGGTGGGAGCAGATGATGATGCAGATTCATTATTAGCCCCTGCGATTGCTTTGGCTAAACGTAGAGTGGTTGTTAAGCGCCCTGACTACGCGGAGCCCCTTGCGGGACAAAAAGCGCCATCAGCGGTTACCACTAAAAACCATCGATTTGATATCTATCCATGCATTAAAAATAGCGAATAAACGTAACGGCGAAGGGCGTATGTACAGGTGAATTTATCAGTATGATACAGCCGCCCTTTCGCGTACGTTTTGAGGTCAGAGGATTACAACACACCCTGCCCAAGCATTGCATCTGCGACTTTTACGAAGCCCGCGATGTTAGCGCCTTGAACATAGTTAGTTTGTTTCTCTTCACCACCGAACTCCACACAATGCTGGTGGATATCCAACATGATGTGATGCAGACGGGCGTCAACTTTCTCTGCTTTCCAACCTAGACGAGCCGCATTTTGAGCCATCTCAAGACCTGAGGTTGCCACACCACCTGCGTTAGCCGCTTTACCTGGCGCAAACAGCACTCCTGCTTCAAGGAACAGCTCAGTTGCAGGAATAGTCGTTGGCATATTAGCCCCTTCAGCGACCGCTTTAACACCATTTTTGATTAACACTTTTGCTGCATCAACATCCAGCTCATTTTGTGTTGCACATGGCAGAGCGATATCGACAGGAACATTCCATGGTTGCTGGCCCGCTAAGTAAGTTAAGCCAAACTCTTTTGCATATTCTTCAATACGACCATAGTTGTTTTTGATTTCTTCCAAACGTGCGAGTTTTTCTGTTGTAAAGCCGTCTTCATCAACTACAGTACCGCTTGAATCGGAAGCTGTAACCACTTTGGCACCTAGCTCCATGCATTTTTCAATGGTGTACTGCGCAACGTTACCAGAACCAGAAACCGCGACACGCATCCCTTCGAAACCTAGGCCATGACGTTTTAGCATCGCATTTGTGAAGTAAACCAAACCGTAACCGGTTGCTTCAGGGCGAATTAAACTACCACCAAAAGACAAGCCTTTACCGGTAAATACACAAGAAGTGTCATTAGACAGCTTTTTCATCATACCTGTCATAAAGCCCACTTCACGGCCACCAACACCAATATCTCCTGCTGGGACGTCAGTATTTGAACCAATATGGCGATAGAGTTCTGTCATCAATGCTTGGCAGAAACGCATCACTTCACCATGACTTTTACCTTTAGGATCAAAGTCAGAGCCACCTTTACCACCACCCATAGGCAATGTGGTCAAAGCATTTTTCAGTGTTTGTTCGAAGCCTAAGAATTTCAGGATAGATAAATTCACAGATGGGTGAAAACGCATACCACCTTTGAATGGGCCGATTGCAGAGCTAAATTGCACACGCCATGCACGGTTAACTTGAACTTTACCTTGGTCGTCTACCCAACATACTCGAAATTGAATTACACGCTCAGGTTCAACAAAACGTTCAAGTAATGCTTGGTCACGATACTTAGCATTTTGCTCTAAGAACGGCCAAAGGGAAGTGAATACTTCACGCACGGCTTGTAGAAATTCAGGTTGAGAAGGGTCTCTTTTTTGGACAGACTCCAAGAACGAAGATAGTGATTGTGTCATCTATGTCTTCCTTTTTAACATGTAGTTGTTGTGATGTGCCTCACTCTTTCTTATCATTATTTTTAGGAAATGTGAGGTTGATTTGTGTTTGCCTATTGAATATATCATTAGTTTGTATTCTAAATTCAAGGTTTTTTTTCACTCTATAGCAAAATAAATTGCTTGACCTGCCAATAACTCCCTCAAAATACATATTTTGAAACAAAAAAAACGCCTGCATAAGCAAGCGTTTTCAGTGAATAATATTTCAAATTGAGTGATATGGATTATTCTTCATCATCATTTAGTGGCACAATCAACATATCCACATGAACAGTATTGATTAACTGGCGAGCAGATGACATCAGCTTGCTCCAGAAATCTTGGTGATGCCCACAGACCACTAAATCCATATTGTATTTCTTAATCGCGTCCACAAGTACTTGGCCTAGGTCGCCACTACCACTGAGTGTTTCTTGGATTTCATAACCTGCGCCCGCAGACAAATCCTTCAGAGCATTACGTGTTTCATCAGTAATACGTTGCTGCATGTCACCAAGATTGACATCAATAAGACCGGTATAGAGGTCTGAATAGTTAACATCAACATGGATCATAGATACTTTGGCCCCGTAAGGTTTTGCCATAGAGACAGCCTTATCCAGTAATACTTTACTTTCAGGTGATAAATCTACCGCAACGAGAATATGTTTGTAAGCCATAAGTAAACTCCTTCCGAATGCTGATTATCTGGTGGTTATGCCTTCACCACATCTTTATGAATACTATACCTGCTAATTGTGATTATTAAGTGTTGCTTTGATCACATCTAAGCAGATTAACCTTAAAATCATCACTTCATATAACATTTTATAAAACAATAACATCATTCATTCAATATTAATATATTGCCCTAAAAAATTCGAGTCATGGCGACTCTTTAGTTTAGAAATGCAACAAAGTTGCACAGCAAACTGTGATAATAAAGTTCAGTAACTCAGATTTATTTTCTTCAATAGAAACAAGAGGTCATCACAAATTTGCGCTAACTGCACTTTTTTTAAACAGTAATTTATCCTACAATAAAATAACTGAGTATAAGTACAATTTTTCTGCTGTATTTCCTTTGCGACAATTGCTGTGAGCTTGAGCTAGGTTCTAAGGAGAGGATTATGTTCAGTATGATTGCATTATTTTGGGCATTATGCATTTTGTGCATCTTAAATATGATGCGGTACTTTTCTTCCGTTCGTGTTTTATTGTCTATTCTAAGGGATTCAGATCCCCTGCTTTATCAATCCGTTGATGGTAATGGTTTTTTTACTACACACGGCCAACTGAACAAACAACTGCGGTTAGTTCGATACATAAATAATAAACAATACCTGGAACATTACGACCCAGAAGTTATTTTGCGTTGTGAGCGGATCCGTAAGCAATTCATGATGATAAGCAGACTCAGTATTCTTGTTGTCGTGAGCTTAGCCTATTTATTGATAACCGGTTAATTGTGATTAGTAACTTGCTAGCGAGAAAATAGTGATGACCTTCCGATCATCACTATTTTATATATGTAGATTACTGTGTTCATGTAACTGTTAAAGGCTCCATACTCATGTATGAAGCCAAAATTAGTGCGACTAGATAAACAACAGCGATAGCCAGTACAAACCGCCCGATAACACAATGGACACCGGTAAAGTCAATAACCATGCTAATGCAATGCTTTTAATGGTTTTTGTTTGTACACCACCACCATCGACAACCATCGTCCCCGCAACCGCAGAAGATAAAACCTGCGTTGTTGAAACTGGCATACCAGTATAACTTGCCACGCCGATAGAAACTGCTGCAGTCACCTGGGCAGATACACCTTGCGCATAAGTCATGCCTTTCTTACCAATTTTCTCACCAATGGTCACAGCAACACGCTGCCAACCAAACATGGTGCCTAATGATAATGCTAAAGCAACCGCAATAATGATCCACAGTGGCGCATATTCAACGGTATACAGCAAATCATTACTGAGTTTTTTCAGTAAGCTGGCATCTTTCGAACTGGTTTCTGGCAATTTCGCAACCGCATTCGCAGTATCAGAGATACACATCAGCAAACGGCGTGCGTGGTTACGTTGGTCTGGCGTCAGCTCTTCATAGCTTTGAATGCCATCAAGCATCTTTTGCGCTTGATTTAAAATAGCGCTAGTACGCGTGCTATCACAATGGAATTCACCGCCAGGCTCATCACTACTTTCTGCAACGGCCGGGGCATTTTCTATTGCATGGTTTAACGCTGGTTTATGTGTTTCATAGTATTGTTGCAGGTGGA
This sequence comes from Providencia sp. PROV109, assembly GCF_033681625.1. Lineage (NCBI taxonomy): Bacteria > Pseudomonadati > Pseudomonadota > Gammaproteobacteria > Enterobacterales > Morganellaceae > Providencia > Providencia sp. PROV109. The sequence continues at coordinate 124,391 of NZ_CP096320.1, read as the reverse complement.
CAACCGCATCATGTGTTTTTGCGATGTCATAACCGTTAGAATTCATATTCATAACGAAACCTGCTGGAGCAACACCAATTAACACCAGCATGATAAGACCGATGCCTTTCTGGCCATCGTTCGCACCATGGGAGAAACTCACCCCAACTGCTGACAAAATCAATGCAGTACGGGTCCAGAATGGTGGCTTACGCTTACCATCTTTTTTCTCACGTTCCGCTGGTGTTAAGTGAATACGACGACGTTTCTTTGTGCCACTCCAATAACGGCGCAAAAAGAAAATCATCAAACCAGCAATCACAAAACCGATAGCGGGAGACAAAATTAATGACATGAAAATACTGATCATTTTCGGTATATTCAAGGCATCAACAACAGACGAATCAGTCACAATCGCGTTGGTTAAACCCACCCCGATTATTGCCCCGATCAGTGTGTGTGAACTGGAAGCAGGGATACCGAAGTACCAAGTTCCAAGGTTCCAAATAATTGCAGCCAAGAGCAATGAAAAAACCATTGCAAGGCCGTGAGCTGAGCTCACATTAAGCAAGAGGTCTGTTGGTAAGAGATGGACAATGGCATATGCAACGCTCAACCCTCCCAGCAAGACACCAAAAAAGTTAAAAACCCCTGCCATGACAACTGCGAACTGAGCCCGCATTGCTCTGGTATAAATAACCGTTGCTACCGCGTTAGCGGTGTCATGGAAGCCATTTATAGCCTCATAGATCAGCACAAATAACAGTGCCAGAACTAATAATAGACCTGTATGAAATTCTAAACCTGTAAAAAGATGTAGCATAGACGTTAAGCCATTATATGTTGGACATGAACGCGGCGCATTATCAGTGACAAACGCTGGCGGTGGAAGCAAAATCTAACCTTTTTTTGATTTAACTACCCATCAAAAAAGCACCTCATAGCAATTACCCCATATTTTTCAATACATTAAAGCAATCAAACTTATTCTGAATTTTTGAAACTTTTTAACGATATTTCCAGAAAATAATCGTTGTTTGCTTTTTTTAGACGAATTTTTCTAATTATAATACGTCCTGTATAGTTTTCATCAGTTCTTCCTCAAAGCTTTACATTACAATCCCGGTGAGATGACGTAAAATATCCCGGTTATCAATGTAATTACGCTTAAAATCAAACATATATAGAGACACTTATTGTGAAAAATTTCGACGTTATTATTTTAGGTGCTGGTGCAGCGGGTTTATTCTGTGCCTCACACTCTGGCAAACGCGGTTTGAAGACGCTAGTGGTTGATAACGGGAAAAAATTAGGCAGAAAAATATTGATGTCCGGTGGCGGGCGCTGCAATTTCACTAATATGTATGCAGAACACAGCAATTACATTTCAACAAACCCACACTTTTGTAAGTCAGCACTTGCTCGCTATACACAGTGGGATTTTATTGCCTTAGTGGCCAAATATAATATTCTCTATCATGAAAAAACCTTAGGGCAGCTTTTTTGTGATAATAGTGCACAAGATATCGTCGATATGCTGCAAAGTGAGTGTAATCTACCCAATATCACTATCAAGTTACGCAGTGAGGTGACTGCCGTTGACAAAGCAGATGATGGTTTTTTAGTCACGATCAACGGCTCTCAAGTAAGTACCCACTCACTTGTCGTTGCAACAGGCGGCCTATCTATGCCAGGTTTAGGTGCGACCCCTTTTGGCTATCGTCTTGCGGAACAGTTTGGGCATACTATTATTCCAACACGAGCAGCACTGGTGCCATTCACCTTACATAAACCCCTTTTAGAAACCTTACAGGTACTTTCAGGTATTTCTGTCCCTGCAACGGTAACAGCGGCAAGCGGCACCGTATTTAAAGAAAATATTTTATTCACCCATCGGGGACTTTCTGGTCCAGCTATTTTGCAGATATCCAGCTACTGGAACCCTGGCGAGTACGTGAGTATTAACTTACTTCCAGATATCTCCGTCAATGATTTTATCGTTTCAGAGAGACAACAGCACCCAAATCAATCATTGAAAAATACCTTAGCTAAATTATTACCAAAACGGCTAATTGAGGTATTACAAGCCCAAGGACAAATCCCTGAGTTTGCTCTAAAACAGCTTAATCATCCTCAAATTGAAGCGTTACACACCACCTTACACCAATGGCAGGTGCAACCTAATGGAACGGAAGGTTACCGTACCGCCGAAGTGACATTGGGTGGCGTTGATACTCACGAAATATCATCTAAAACCATGCAATCACTTAAAGTACCAGACCTGTATTTTATTGGTGAAGTGATGGATGTGACCGGCTGGCTCGGAGGTTACAATTTCCAATGGGCATGGAGCTCCGCGGCTGCATGCGCGGAAAGCTTACCTCTCCCTTTTGCAAAAAACGACTAAAAAACACTCGGCCTTAACCAGACTCTTAACAGGATTGCTCTGTTAAAGTTATCGGCCTTTATTTATGGCCAAATAATCTTAATCCATTGAAAAATAATGGTTAATATTTAATTTCATATAAATCATATAATTGCAGTTTTAATTATAAGATATATTATTTTGGTTAAAAATAATGCTTTACAAACGATAGTGATAACTATTATCATTATCATCACTTTCTCAACAGGGTTACTTAGTCACCCTTTGCAGGGAGTACGACATTGCTCACATTGCTTCCAGTGTTTACTTTAGCCAGCCTTGCGCTGGCTATTTTTTTATTCACACCACATTCTCTGCAATCACCTTATATCTTATTCAAATTTTTTGGATCCTATGGTTAATGGGAGCTACTTTTCTCTGTGTATAAATTGGTTAAACTGTCATCAATACATTTAGAGCGAGTTCAACCAAGGTTGAAATCCGTACAGGAGAGAACACGATGATCTATTTACGCAAAGCGAACGAACGTGGTCATGCAAATCATGGGTGGCTCGACAGTTGGCATACTTTTTCATTCTCTAGCTACTATGATGAGCAATTTATGGGCTTTTCTGCGCTGAGAGTGATTAACGAAGACTTTATTGCTGCTGGCCAAGGGTTTGGAACACATCCCCATAAAGATATGGAAATATTAACCTACGTGCTCAATGGTACTGTGGAACATAAAGACAGCATGGGCAATATGGAGCAAATCCCTGCGGGTGAATTTCAAATAATGAGTGCGGGTACGGGTATTCGTCACTCTGAGTACAACCCAAGCAATGAAGAAGAGCTACATCTGTACCAAATTTGGATCATTCCTGAAAGAACAGGCATTGAGCCACGTTATGAGCAAAAACGGTTCGACTCCAAAGACGGTAAGCAATTGGTGCTATCACCGGATGCACGTGATGGCTCCTTAAAAATTTATCAAGATATGGAACTGTGGCGCTGGGCATTACCTGCTAATGAAACACACACCCATGCTATCGCTGATAAACGTGTCGTGTGGATCCAGATCGTTAAAGGGAATGTTGAAGTGAATGGCCAAAAAGCAACCACCAGCGATGGTTTAGCCATTTGGCAAGAAACAGCGCTCACCATCAAAGCAAGTGAAGATAGTGAAATCCTGTTGTTTGACTTACCATCAGCAGAATAATCATTTTCACAACAAAAAAGGCTCTACTTTGGTAGAGCCTTTATTATTTATTGATTCACAAAACCAATTACAGTTTTGGCCCTGCTTTCACCAGTGCAGCGCCTGCTGGGGTGTCCGTGTACTTATCAAAGTTGTTCACGAAACGTTCCGCTAAGTCTTGCGCTTTTTCATCCCACTGTGCTTTGTCTGCATAAGTATTACGTGGGTCAAGGATATTGGTATCCACACCCGGTAATGCTGTTGGGATTTCTAAATCGAACACTGGCAGTTTAATCATGTCTGCTTTTTCGATGTCACCACTTAAAATAGCGTCAATGATGGCACGTGTATCTTTGATGGAAATACGTTTACCTGTACCGTTCCAGCCTGTATTCACTAAGTAAGCTTTCGCGCCTGCTGCTTCCATACGTTTAACTAATACTTCAGCGTATTGTGTTGGGTGCAGTGATAAGAATGCCGCACCAAAGCAAGCGGAGAAGGTTGGAGTTGGTTCCGTGACACCACGCTCTGTACCTGCTAATTTCGCGGTAAAGCCTGATAGGAAGTGGTACTGCGTTTGCTCAGGCGTTAAACGAGAAACAGGAGGTAACACACCAAATGCATCTGCGGTTAAGAAGATAACTTTTGTTGCATGACCCGCTTTAGAAACAGGTTTTACAATATTTTCAATGTGGTAGATTGGGTAAGAAACACGGGTGTTTTCTGTTTTTGAACCATCATTGAAGTCAACTGAACCATCTGCCAACACCATCACGTTTTCCAATAACGCATCACGTTTGATAGCGCCATAGATGTCTGGCTCAGCTTCTTTAGATAAGTTGATAGTTTTTGCGTAGCAACCACCTTCAAAGTTGAATACGCCGTCATCATCCCAACCGTGTTCATCGTCACCAATTAACTTACGTTTTGGATCGGTAGAGAGTGTGGTTTTACCTGTTCCAGATAAACCAAAGAAAATGGCTACATCACCTTTTTCGCCGACGTTAGCAGAACAGTGCATAGATGCAATGCCTTTTAATGGCAGCAGGTAGTTCATCATAGAGAACATACCTTTCTTCATTTCGCCGCCATACCAAGAGCCGCCGATCAGTTGCATGCGTTCGGTTAAGTTGAACGCAACAAAGTTTTCTGAATTCAAACCTTGTGCTTTCCAATTCGGGTTAGTACATTTTGCGCCATTCATGACGATGAAATCAGGTTCGAAACCCACTAATTCTTCATCAGATGGGCGAATGAACATGTTTTTAACGAAATGCGCCTGCCATGCAACTTCGGTGATAAAACGTACTTTTAGACGAGTGTCAGCGTTCGCACCACAGAATGCATCAATGATAAACAAACGTTTACCTGACAGTTGTTCAGTCACTAAATGTTTGAGATCCGCCCAAACTTCTTGTGACATAGGTTTGTTGTCATTTTTACCTTTACCTTGGTCTGCCCACCAAACTGTATCGCGAGTCACGTCATCACGTACAATATATTTATCTTTTGGTGAACGACCAGTAAAGATACCTGTATCAACCGCAACAGCTCCTAAAGTGGTTACTGTTCCACGCTCATAACCTTCAAGTCCAGGCTTAGTTTCTTCCGTGAATAATAGCTCGTAACTTGGGTTATAAACCACTTCAGTTACATCATGAATACCGTACTTTTCAAGTTCCTTCAGGGTAATGCTTTTAGCGCTCATTATATTGCTCCTGGTAAACATAACTAATCTGCGGATGATCATAATTCTTTACGACTAATTAACAGCGATTGCTATCAAAGAATTGAAAATGTATGATTTTTTTTAATTCATAATGAGACTTAGAGCACGTAATAATGCTTTAAAATTATAAGAAAAAGGTGCAGAATTGCACCCTTGTCACATAATTAGGTTGCTAAATCGTATCAGTGAAGTTGCTGATTTAGCTCATTATTTAACCCCTGAAGATCGGATTCAATAAATACATAATGTGAGCCACAAAATTCACATTCCATATCAATTTTCCCATCTTTGTGCAAAATATCGATAACATCTTCCTTAGGTAAGGTGGCTAACGTACTTTCGCAACGCTCCCTTGAACAAGTACAACGAAACTCGACAGATTGAGGGTCATATAAAGTGACATCTTCTTCATGATAAAGACGATGTAAAACCTCTTTCACATCCAATGTGCTCAGCTCTTGGCCTTTAATCGTGGCAGTCAGTTGCACTAAGTGGTCAAAAAAGTCATGGCTTGTTTCATTTGCTGCTGGCAAAACTTGCAATAACATACCACCTGCACTTGGTTTCCCATCTACTTCACCCACACGGATAAATAAACGGGTTGGTAATTGCTCTGATTGGCGGAAATAGGCATCAATGCTTTCTTCGATAGAATCCCCTTCGATCGCCACAATCCCTTGATAACGTTCACCTTGGTTCGGTGTGATGGTAATAACCATAAAACCGTTACCAATCATTTGCTTGAGAGTGCTACCCGCCACAACTGGGCCATCTACACGTGCAACACCACGCATCTGTTGTAAATTATTACCGTTGATAACCGCCAAATTAACAGGCCCATCACCTTGAATTTGCACAGTAATATCACCATCGAACTTCAACGTTGCCGTCAATAAACTGGTAGCAACAAGTAACTCACCCAACAACCCTTTTACCGCTGTTGGGTAGTCATGGTTTTCTAAAATATGTTCAAAGGTTTCATCAACACTGATCATTTCTCCACGAACAGAATGTTGTTCAAATAAAAAACGGTGGAGTAAGTCTTGGTTTGCCATAATATCTCTCTATTGCTCGGGCTGTTGCTCAGGCCGTCATTAAGACGACTCATGAGAATTTGTTTGTTTAAACTTTAACAGGGTACGCCGTTCTTTCTTATCCGGGCGTCGCTCTGGATGTGGCATCGTCAGTGCATTCATCTTACGCGCTTGTGCCATTTTCTCGCGTTGATTAATACTTTCTATCGTTTCACAGTACAGCAACTGAGCTTCCGGTGCACCTTTGCGCTGGCTACTGATTTGCATGATTTCAACCGTTCGTTCATCATTACCTTGCCGAAGCTTAACGATTCCATGCAGCTCAACAATTTTCCCTGGCTTAGTTCTTTGCCCATTGTAATGGACTTTGCCGCCTTCAATCATTTCACGGGCGACCGCACGCGTTTTATAAAATCGCGCAGCCCACAGCCACTTATCAAGGCGAACAGGTTCTATAATGGATTGATTCATGGGGCCTCCTCAACATAAGTCTGAATCAAACTAAGAAGAGGCTCCCTCTACTTCCGGGATGATGCTATCGACGATAGGAAGGGGGATTAGCCTCAAAGCATTTATCATAATATTCTGTGATATTACGCAAACGCTTCTTATTATTCAAAACACGTAGCACAATCAACGAACCATTTAACAACGCACACACCAACAAAAATAGGATAAAAAGCGCACTACATATATACTGAGATACCACTTTTTCATTGGGTTCTTCATGCAACACAATTTGCAATGTCCCATTGGCATCTACTGATAAATCCGTAATGACACCTTCAATATTGAACGGTGTATTGATCAGAAGATTTGATAACCTTTGCAACTCTTGCCAACGCTGTAATGGCGATAGCTCATTAAAAGAAGCTCCCTGTATCGAATCAACTAAAGGCTTGTTTTCATCACTAATTAATAAAACACCACCAGGAGGCGGACTATTAATTTTGCGCACTTCTCTATCTATTTCTGTCCTGATAAAATCATATATGGTGTCTTCCACGATGTTTTCCAAGGCCTCAGCGCTACCAGCACGCAATAAAACATGAGCCCCTTTTAGTTTTCCCGTAGACGCTTTCTTTACTAAAGAAGGCCAATCATCTGTACTCCCTAGGTTAGTCAGTGCATTTTTTAATTTTAGGCAGTTATCAGAATTATGGCACAGTTGTTCTGTCCCCATGATGATAGCCGAAAAATCAAAGATAATATTCATCCCTGATTTCATAATATCCCGCTGTAATCTTGGGTTAACTCCTGTCGAGTTTTTATCTGGATGCAATTGGCTTTTGACGGTATCAAGCAATGATATTGAGTGTTCAACAACCTCTGATTGAGGTTCAGTCTGTAAACTAACATCATTCCAATAAATACCAGAGCAATCAAACGGCACAAATTGAGCTTGGTTTTCTTTATTCAAATTCGGTGATCGGTAACACATCCCTTTTCCTTGGGCAACTAATGTATCCCCAACTTTGAGCTGACGGGAAGCGAGCTCATTAGGACTCTCAGCCTTGATTTTCTCTGTGCCACCTAGCCACGCAAAACCCAGTTTTATTGGCAAATCTATCGGTTGATATGCAAATATCAGGGCCATCGTTAATAAAGCCCCAACTAACATCAATACATTCTTTTTGAACCGTTTGTACGGGTAATAGCGCTCTTCTTCATGCAAAGAAAGATACTTACCGTGCCTGACCACCTCACCCGTCGTATAAAAATCAATATTAACAGCTTGGTTTTCTTCGTATTTTAAATAATTCGTCCAATGATTAGGGTAGTGCAAGTCAATACCAGCAATAGACGTATTGGTGGAATATTTTTTATCCAGTTCGCCATAGAGTTCCCAGCGCTTTGGTTGGCCATGAATGCATTGAATATCTTGATATTGTCGGGGAAACATCCTAGAACGAAAGAGAATAAGTAACCCAATAATAAACGTAATCGTTGTGATCACTAATCCTGATTCCTGTAATAAAGGAATCGAAACAAGGGTTAAATAACCAAATAAAAAACTCAGGCAGATAATCGCAGCACCAAGCCAACCTGTAGAATGGTGTAGCCGATGTTCTTCATTCGTCTCTTTACGAACTTTCAATCGCTCAATACTATGCTGGCCACGTTCTTGAATTGCCGCATCAGGCCATGTTGAATCGATAGGCATACCCGTTTGCCATTCACTACTGAAATCTTTCAGCGAATGGCTATTCATTGAAATAATTAACGGCAAGTGGTCTGTTTCCACTATTTCCATAACATTTTGGCGTTGCAAAAAAGGCTCAAGCTGTGAAGGGAGCTGAACCTCAATTGTATCAATAAAATAGCGCCAACTATTTCCTTGCTCTTGGCGTAAGTTAAAACGTGTCAATGAATGGCAAACTGTCGCTATGATTGAGTTTTTTTTGATTTGCCATGGATGCTGAGATGTATTTGTTGATATAGCAGCGCAATAATTTAAATACTGGGAGATGGTTTGGTAATCTGAATCAATCATTTTCCTAAATGATGGTGACGCTACAGAAGGTATTTGATAGACGCCAGAATGCCGCCCCCGCCTAAAATATAGGAAGGAAGCCATTATAGTCAGGCTAATAACAATTATAGCCGTTATAATGACATGGTTCAGCATTGTTTCCCCAATGAAAAATGAATAAGAAAAGCATATCAGCCCTCACACTTCCTAAAAATAAGCCGATTCCTATTCTATTTGTAGTTTTTATTTTAAATTACAACATCTTGTAAAAAATGTTTTATTTGTTTACCTGTATTATTTGTTTGAGTCAATTATACTAACAGCATTTTATCTACTCGATAATATCTATCATTTTATTTTGATATAGGTCATAGTTGTATGATGATTTCGAAATACGGGCAGTGCTAGGTAAAACGCGTCTCGTAAATCAATGAAATATGCTTTTAGCAATAGATTTCACTCATCCTGTTCGGAAATCGTTATGACAGAGTTAAAAAAACCTAAAATCTTGAATATTCAAGATGTTGCTCAATCAAAATTATTCAGCATTCAATCAGTTGACCTCGAATTTAGTAATGGTGAAAAACGAGTCTATGAAAGAATGCGGCCCGCAAAACGCGAAGCGGTTCTTATTGTTCCTATCATGGGTGATAACCTCATCCTCATTCGCGAATACGCTGTCGGGATTGAAAGCTATGAATTAGGCTTTCCCAAAGGTGCTATCGACCCCGGTGAAATTGCCATTGAAGCAGCCCAGCGTGAACTCAAAGAAGAAATTGGTTATGGCGCTAATCACATGGTTCAGCTCGCCAAACTGACGATGTCGCCATCATACTTTTCAAGTAAAATGAATATTCTTATCGCTCAAGACTTATACAGGGAAAAACTCAAAGGAGATGAGCCTGAACCTCTACAACAAGAGCTATGGCCAATATCTCGAATGATGGAATTACTGGAACACCCTGATTTCAACGAAGCTCGGAATATTAGCGCACTTTTCTATCTAGAACGTTACCTAAAAAGTGTTAGGTAATAACACTTAACATTACATCTGCTGTATGTTATTTCTATAACTAATCATTAATATAGGTATATAACCTACTGATATATTAAACGTCTCTATAGAAAACACCCCATGTTTTAAACCAACAATGGGGTGCTAATTATAGGTATTTAACCAACAATAATTTTAAAATAGCTCTTGGCTGGCCCCGCCTTCCGTAGAAATTGTCGTACCTACCTCTTGTACCGCATGTTCTTTCGGTTCAGTTCCTTCAATAAAATACTCACGACGGGAGGAACCTAATTTACCTGTTCTGCTATCAATGGAGACCGAAATAACACCTTTAGGCGGTTTCATTGTTTTCACTGGTACCCCTGCCAAAATAGACTTCATAAAGTCGTTCCACATGGGTTGTGCACTTTTAGCCCCGGCTTCACCACGACCTAATGTTCGCCTATTATCATCGAAACCAATCCATGCAGAAGCAACAACATCTGGGCCATAGCCAGAGAACCAAGCATCCTTAGAGCTGTTAGTTGTCCCTGTTTTCCCACCAATATCACGGCGACCACCTAAGTCTCTCGCTGCACGCCAACCTGTACCTGACCAACCAGGCTCGCCATAAATATTGGTCATCATCGCATCCCTAATTAAGAATGCAAGTGGGGTATTAATTACATGAGGTGCATATTGGTCACCAGAGTTCCCGTCTAAGTTAGCTGCCGTCGTTAATTCCATTGTTGGCTCTTTTATGACGGTATTATCGCCTGATTGTGTCACTTCTTCGGTAGACTCATCATCAATACCGTTGCTCACAATAGTGCGTTCCGTATCACCATAAATTACCGGAATATTCGTGCAATCAGGGCATGCTATTTTAGGGTTGGCTTCGAAAATAACCTCATTATTATGATTTTCGATCTTCGAAATGTAGTATGGGTCAATCAAATACCCACCATTGGACATGACAGCATATCCACGAACCATTTGCATTGGTGTAAATGATGGAGCACCTAACGCTAATGCTTCAGTACGGTTAATATTTTCCGCTGGAAAACCAAAGCGAGTCAGATAATCAGCCGCATAATCCACCCCCATGGCTCTCATCGCACGAACCATCACAACGTTTTTTGATTGGCCTAAACCTTGACGTAAACGAATAGGCCCATCATAGCGAGGAGGTGAATTCTTAGGACGCCAATCAGAACCTGCACCTGCATCCCAACGGCTAATTGGTACATCATTAAGTAATGATGATAATGTCAGGCCTTTATCCATTGCCGCTGTATATAGGAAAGGTTTAATATTCGAACCAACTTGGCGTAATGATTGGGTGACTCGGTTAAACTCACTCATATTGAAGTCAAACCCACCAACTAGCGCAATAATCGCCCCATCATTTGGATTTAAAGCAACAAATGCCGCATTCGCATCAGGTACTTGCCCTAACCACCAGTTATCTTTAACTTTTCGAACCCAAATTTGCTCACCCACTTGCATGACTGCATTTACAGCTCTTGGCGCGGCACCTTGTTGAGTATCTGAAATAAATTTACGCGCCCAACGCACACCGGTCATTGTAATAGGAATTTGCGAACCATCAGCTAACATCACTTGCGCTTCTGAAGCTGTTGCAGATGTCACAACTGCAGGCATTAAAGGCCCATAAACCGGCATTTTTTTCAATTTTTCGACTATCTGCTCTGCTGTCCAAGCCGTTTCATTCTGTTTCCATAAAACCTCGGCAGGACCGCGATAACCGTGGCGAGTATCGTAGTCGATCAAATTATTACGGACTGCGGTTGTTGCAGCTTCCTGATCTTTACGGATCACCGTAGTGTAGACTTTATACCCATCGGTATACGCATCTTCACCATATTTATCAAACAAGGTTTGACGCGCCATTTCGGCTAAATACGGCGCAGAAAAATCAATTTTCGGCGCATGATACGAAGCAACTATTTTTTCATTTTTTGCTTGTTCATACTGGTCTTGAGTAATGTATTTCTCCTCAAACATGCGAGAAAGAACCACATTACGACGACTTACCGCACGGTCATAAGAGTACAGAGGGTTAAATGTAGAAGGTGCTTTTGGTAAACCTGCAATCATCGCAATTTCACTAAGCGTCAACTCATCCACTGTCTTACCAAAATAAACGTACGCAGCTGCTCCGACGCCATAAGCACGGTTACCTAAATAAATTTTATTCAGGTACAACTCCATAATTTCATCTTTAGTAAAAAGCTGCTCAATGCGAATAGCCAAAAATGCCTCTTTAGCTTTACGCATGAGGGTTTTTTCAGGGCTTAAATAAAAATTTCTCGCGAGCTGCTGAGTGATTGTACTGGCCCCTTGAGATGCATGGCCAGAAGACGCCATTACGGTAACCGCACGGAAAATACCAATAGGGTCAATCCCATGGTGCTCATAAAAACGGCTATCTTCAGTGGCGATAAACGCTTTGATCATTAAAGGAGGAATTTCTGCCAGAGGTAAAGGAATACGACGCTTTTCCCCATATTGGGCAATCAATTCGTTATCCGCACTGTATACCTGCATTGGAATTTGCAGACGAATGTCTTTCATTGTTGCTACATCAGGTAACTCACCTTCCACATATTTATACATGCCATAAATCGAGGCGGTTCCCAAAAAAATGCAACAGAAAACAAGAATAAAAAAATATTTTACGAACTTCACCGGAAAATTCCCATGCTCGGCTAACAAGAGGGTTTAGATATCACTAACACACAGTATAAAGCTTATACAGCACAATAGAAATCGTAATTTATTTGTTAATGATAAGGAAATTAACTATGTATACATCAAAATGGAACATTGGGATCGACCTCTATCGAGATAGAATACAGCTAGTCGCTGCAAAGCGGCGCAGACAATACTGGCATTTATGTGAATGTTGGCAACAACAATTACCATTCGAGCTAACTGATAATTCTAGCCATGAACAATATCAAATTTTACTGAATATTTTATTACAATGGCGTCAGAAATTACCTAAAAAGTGTTCCGTATCCTTCGCATTACCCGCTGTCCGTACAATAAAACAACAAATTTCATTACCCAGTGAAAGCAAATTGCCACAACCAGAATTAGGGTGGTATTTACAATCTCAAGCTGAAAAACGTTTTTCTATGCACGCCCAAGAGCTGGTTATCGACTATCGCGTCATCAAACAACAGGTTTATTTTAATGGGGCCCGCCAGTCAGATATTACTTTTTGGCAAAATCTATTTACAGAAAGCGGGTTCAATCTGCTTGCTATTGATGTCGCCCCCATAGCTTTACGTTATGTGGCAAGAAACGCGGGTTTACCCGATGAATGCTGGGTTATTCATTATCGACAAGGTGAATGGCTTTGGTCAGGGCCAATTAGCCAACCAGCTAATTATAACCATTTACAAGATACCGATATACCGACACTTTCCCACTTGCTGCCCTTTATTGATCAAGAAAAAGCCTCACCTATTTACCTCATTACAGATCATGAACAGATTTCTCGTACTGATGAGGTAGCTCACCACTGGGAATTACGCCAAGCTTTTCAACAGCATAATATTAAATTACCACAGTTACTGGGGGATTTTGTGATTGCTGCCGGTCTTGCTTTACGTCATGGAGATATTTAATTGATGGAAATATACCAAGTTAACTTTCTCCCTTGGCGCCAACAGCAAATAAAAAAGAAGATACGAGAGTTTTTACTCTTTTGTTCTGTGGTTTGCTGCTCAGTGATTATAGCGTGTGTTTTTTTATTTATTTTTCAACAAATTGAAATGAAAGACCTAAAAAATAGAAAGCACAATAACCAACTACAATATGAACAGATACAACAATTAGTATTGCAAATCGCGACTCAACAAACACAGATTAATAGCTTAATGAGCAAAAAAAGAAAGATAGATAGCATCATAGTAAATAACCAATTTTTACTTAAGTTACTACAAAACCTTCCAACTCTAACTCCACCCAAAAGTTGGCTAACAAATCTACAGTTAATGAATAACAAAATAGAGATCAAAGCTAACAGTTATGATTTTCAAGATATCAATTCGCTTGGCTTACAACTTAAAAATCACCCAGGTTTGAGTGATATTCAATTGAAAAAAATCAGCCGAGTGAATCAATTAAACCGTTTACACCTCACAGCCAAATATCAAGGAGTGCTCGATGAATGAGTCCATACATTCTTTTTGGTATCGCCCATTTTGGCAACAAACCCTACCTGTTTGGTTCTTAATTGTGCTTTGTATCACTGCGGGGTATTTTTTATACTGGAAAAAAAATCAAAATCAGATCATGGAATTAACCATTGAGAACCTGAATTTAATTGAAGCAATTACAAGAGAAAAGAAAGCTCTCTATCACTCACCTTCGTTACAACAACTTGAAAAACAAGCTCAATCACTAAAGCAATCCGTTGATATTAAAGAAGCGCCTCTTGAATTACTGACACAGTTAAATACCTTGCTCTCACATTCATCTGTGACACTTAATCAATTGCAACCAACAGATACCAATACCTATTTTATGGAGTTCCAAGGTCACTTCATTCCTATTTATCACGTTATAGAACAGCTTCTTACCCTTCCTCAAACCCAGAGATGGCATTTTCATGACATAAAAATATATTTAAAACAAGGAATTATCATCACCTCCATCTCATTTTCATTGTTCAACGACACTCTCGCTATCAAGGATGAAAACCGCAATGAATAGCTCACGAACTAACATCCTCATGCTGATTGCTGGGGGACTCTTCTTTTTATCTTCATTTTTAATCTCTGCCGAAGAGGTTAGAGATCCTTTTGCACCACTGATACCTCCCTTAGTAATAGAAAACCAGCCTACTCCGGAAACAGCAGTAGCGCAGGTAACGCCAAGTAAAACATCATTAACCCAAAAAATATTTAAATTAATCTCAACCAATGTCCAAGAGGTTCGTCATCTATTAGAACATCCAGATACTTCGTTATTATCAAAAAATGCCTCTATCCATCACGATATCACGACAAACAGCCTCATTATTAAAGAGGATCCAGATCGATTAGCACTGATTGATGAATGGATAAAACATCAAGATAAGCCAAATAAACAAGTACAGATCACTGCACATATCATTAGTAGCAGCCGAACTGCATTACAGGAGTTGGGCTTAGAATGGGGAATGATGGCAGGTGGAAATCTAAACGCTAATCACTTATATCGCTACAATCGTTACTCTTCAATATCAGGACAATTTGCCTTCAATGTTCTTAGTCTTGGTGATGGTTTACTTGAAATGAAACTGAAAGCATTAGAAAAAGAAAATCTGCTTTCTATTATTGCGAGTCCTCGTTTAGTTGCTTCGCATCAACAACCCGCAAGTATTCAGCAAGGTACAGAGATCCCCTATGTCACCAGTAATGACAAGAAAACACACGTACAATTTAAAGATGCCGTTCTGGGTATGGATGTTACCCCCTCGATTGTGCGTGATGAAAAAATTGAGTTAAACCTTAAAATTAGTCATAACTCACCCGATACTGCACTCACTAGCAGCCAACATCATCACTTAGCCATCAATAAACAAGAAATCGCAACTAACGTAACCATCAAAAATAATGAAACCCTTATCCTTGGGGGAATTTTTCAGCAAAAACAAGAAAAAACAGAGATGGGCTTACCCTTTTTATCTCATATCCCTTTTCTAGGTACATTATTCACAAATACGGCAAAGCATACAGATAAGCGTGTCCTTATTGTTTTTATAACACCAAAACTTATCAATATTTAACATGGAAAAAATAACGCATATACTTCAAATAGTTGAATACACAATAAGTCAAAGATGACAAAAAAAAATATTTTTTATGGCATAAACCTACCGGATAAATTTGACGCTGGCGTCGTTTTAGCATACAAGGTTATCCATTGAGTGTTCTAACTATCCGTAGATTAAAGAACAAGCTGTCAGTCGCTTATAAAACAGCCACAATTAATGTTGCTCTATTCTTAACAGAAATAACTTGCTGATACCAATAGCTAGAAACTGTTAAAAAGCATGATAAACAAGGCATTAGACAACATAGACGGCTCAAGTATCGAAACCTGTAATTTTAAATATGGCACTTTGCTTGCTTAGTGCCATATTTATATAGTTGCAATTCAGGTTGATGTATTGAGATAATTTTCTTATCTGATCTCACATCATCACTTATGAGGTTTCAGTTTAGGTCCCGCCGCTAATCTGATTGGCGGGGCGGGTAATCATTAACGAATAATCGTAGTAATACCAAAAAACATGGCAGAGAAACGCAATATCTTTCTGGTTGGACCAATGGGTGCTGGCAAAAGTACTATTGGCCGTCAGTTGGCTCAACAGCTTAATATGGAGTTTTTCGACTCTGATCACGAGATAGAAAAACGCACTGGCGCAGATGTAGGCTGGGTATTCGACCTTGAAGGTGAAGAAGGCTTTCGCGATCGCGAAGAAAAAATCATCAATGAGCTTACAGAGAAACAAGGCATTGTATTAGCAACAGGTGGTGGCTCTGTTAAGTCTAAAGAGACCCGTAATCGCCTATCCGCTCGCGGTGTCGTTGTTTATCTTGAGACCACCATTGAGAAACAATTATCTCGTACACAACGTGACAAAAAACGTCCACTGCTACAAGTTGACGAACCCGCACGTGAGGTTCTTGAGAAACTGGCTGACGAACGTAATCCTATGTATGAAGAAATTGCTGATATTACCATTCATACTGATGAGCAAAGTGCAAAAGTTGTTGCCAACCAAATCATTGAACTATTAGAAAAAAACTAATTGTTCATGGTGTTATTTTCAAAAATGAACTCAAGGTAAAGCAAGATGGAAAAAGTCACCGTCACTCTAGGCGAACGTAGCTATCCAATCAATATTGCACCCGGCTTATATCAACAAACCGGGGCATTTGAGCCATTAACTGCGGGTCAACGAGCAATGATCGTGACAAATGAAACTCTTGCCCCTATTTATCTCGATAAGATAAAGAATGCCCTTGAAACTTCAGGCGTAAAAGTTGATACCATCATTCTACCGGATGGTGAACAATACAAATCATTATTCATTATGAATGATGTATTTACCGCATTACTTGAAAAACACCATAACCGTGACACCACCCTCATCGCTCTTGGTGGGGGCGTCATTGGTGACCTAACAGGTTTCGCAGCAGCAAGCTATCAGCGTGGAGTACGTTTTATTCAAGTACCTACGACCTTATTATCTCAAGTGGACTCTTCTGTCGGTGGTAAAACCGCCGTCAATCACCCACTAGGGAAAAATATGATCGGCGCATTTTATCAGCCCGCTTCTGTTGTGGTTGATCTCAACTGCTTAAAAACTCTCCCACCAAGAGAACTTGCCTCCGGCTTAGCAGAAGTCATTAAATATGGCATTATCCTCGATAGTGAATTTTTTAGCTGGCTAGAAGAGAATATTGATGCCCTCGTCTCTCTTGATGACCAAGCGATGGCTTACTGTATTCGCCGTTGTTGTGAACTAAAAGCACAAGTGGTTGCTGCGGATGAAAAAGAAACCAGTGGGTTACGTGCATTATTGAACTTAGGCCATACCTTTGGTCATGCTATCGAAGCGCATATGGGCTATGGCGTCTGGTTACATGGTGAAGCTGTCGCGGCTGGCATGGTTATGGCAGCAAAAACAGCAGAATTACTTGGTCAATTTACTCCTGAACAAACTCAGCGGGTGGTCACACTTTTAGAGCGTGCATCACTTCCCGTCAAAGGCCCTTCACAAATGAAGCCCGATGATTATCTCCCACATATGATGCGAGATAAAAAAGTGATGGGTGGAAAACTGCATTTAATTTTGCCTACCACTATCGGCCATTCGGAAATGCGTTCAGATGTTGATACGCAGACTGTCATTGCGGCAATATCATCCTGTATGTCATAAAACGAAGAAAAAGCTGAATTTTTACTGGCGTTTTAAAATGTTACTGGTAGATGTTCACTAAAGTCGTTAAATTATACGGTATGCCTACGCCTATATACGAAACTCTGAAAAAGCGTATTATCAATACCACTTTGGCTAGCGTGGTATTACGAAAGGATATATGCTTTAAATAAGCAGCGATGTCCTGCTTGGTCGTTAGAGGTTGTACTGATAAGAGACATTTTATCTCTACTATAGGCAAATTTTATTCGGGAGAGGAAAATGGACGAATTTAAACCAGATAACCAGTCTCAAGGTCAAAATGATCTTAGGCCTGATACATCAGATAGACCGACAGGGCGCTCACGCCAATCATCATCTGCTGCAAAACCTAAAATTGCACTTTCACGTCAACATATTATGATTGGTGTGGGTGTACTGGTCTTATTGCTGCTCATTATTGCTATCAGCTCAGCGCTGAAAGCCCCTACAGAGCATGAAAAGCAACAAACAACGGGTGCCAATAATTCACAGAATATCGATTTATCGGGTTCCTCATCGTTGACAAATTCACAAGGTCAAACGCTATCAGGGCAACCGCAAGAAATCACTGGTTCACAAATTACGCCAACGCCAACCCAAGGCGAACCTCAAACTCAACCAAATGGTCTGGGTGAGCGAATCGAAATACCTGGCGATGTAGTTGATGCCTTAAACCAAGGCCAAGTTTCTGTGCCAGGCACTAGCCAGCCACAAAATACGACACCGTTAACGCCACCAACCGTTAAACCTGTGGAACAACAACCCGTAGTCAAACCAGTAACGCCAGAAAAAACACCTGTAAAACCCGTTGAGCCAAAACACCCTGTGCAAACTAAACAGCCAGCAAAATCAACGGCAAGTAGCCAAGGTAGCAATATCATGTCTGCACCAGCAGGTAGCTACACATTGCAACTCAGCAGTGCAAGCCGCTCTGATACACTGGAAGCTTTCGCAAAAGAAAACAAATTGGCCAATTACAAAGTTTATAAAACCATACGTAATGGGCAAACTTGGTATGTTCTTATTCACGGAAATTATAATTCAGTGACCGACGCAAAAAATGCAATAGGGACGTTACCTGCTGCAGTACAAGCGAAAAAACCGTGGGTTAGAAATATGAAACAAGTCAAACAGGATCAAAAATAACAACGTTTTTCCCCGGGCGCATTATGTTGTCCTGACAGAGTATAAATGCAGTTACTCTAAACGATTGTAATAATAAGACGGCATGAAAAAAAAACGCGCTTTTTTAAAATGGGCTGGGGGTAAATACCCCCTTGTGGAAGAAATCAAAAAACACCTTCCACAAGGTGATTGCTTAATTGAGCCTTTTGTTGGTGCTGGGTCAGTGTTTTTAAACACCAGTTATGATTCATACATACTGGCAGATATCAACAGTGACCTCATCAACCTCTACAATACGGTTAAAGACCGCGCTGATGCTTTTATCGAAGAAGCCCAGCAAATCTTCACACCTGAATATAATACTTCCGAACAATATTATTTAATGCGTGAAGCTTTTAACCAATCGACCGATACTGAGAAACGCAGTGTCCTTTTTTTATACTTAAACCGCCACTGCTATAATGGGTTATGCCGTTATAATTCTCGTGGTGAATTTAATGTTCCTTTTGGACGCTATAAAAAACCCTATTTTCCTAAAGAAGAATTACTGTGGTTTGCTGAAAAATCACAAAATGCCACGTTTATGACTCAGCATTATGGTGAAACTCTGCTCAATGCAAAAGAGGGGTCTGTTGTCTACTGTGACCCACCATATGCACCTTTATCAGATACAGCGAACTTCACGGCGTATCACACGAATGCATTTAATTCGCTCGAACAACAAAACTTAGCTATTTTGGCTCAAAAGTTATCAACAGAAAGTAAAATTCCTGTCTTGATCTCAAATCATGATACCCCGATGACGAGAGAGTGGTATTATCAAGCTCAATTGCATATTGTAAAAGTACGTCGCACCATTAGTAGAAATATATTAAACCGGACAAAAGTCAATGAGTTACTGGCATTATATCCGGGTATACCTAATAGCCTTTCTCCTAGAAAAACGGATAAGAAAAAAACGCAGCGCCTTGTACCTAGCGATGAATGGCTCTCAGATAACGATTAATAATCGGAGACAATAATGAAAAACTTTCTCATTGCCCCATCTATTTTATCTGCTGACTTTGCACGTTTAGGCGAAGATACCGCCAATGTTCTTGCAGCTGGTGCCGATATCGTGCATTTTGACGTTATGGATAACCACTACGTACCCAACTTAACGTTTGGCGCACCTATATGTAAAGCACTGCGAGACTACGGAATTACTGCACCTATCGATGTTCATTTAATGGTGAAGCCAGTTGACCGCATTATCCCAGATTTTGCTAAGGCCGGTGCAACTCATATTAGTTTCCATCCTGAAGCCAGCGAACATGTTGACCGCTCATTGCAGTTAATTCGCGAACATGGCTGTACCGCGGGGTTAGTATTTAACCCAGCAACGCCACTTAGCTACCTTGATTACGTCATGGATAAAGTCGATATGATCCTGCTCATGTCTGTGAACCCAGGTTTTGGAGGCCAATCCTTTATCCCACAAACGCTCAATAAATTGCGCCAAGTCCGTAAATTAATTGATGAAAGTGGCTATGATATTCGTTTGGAAGTCGACGGCGGTGTCAAAGTGAATAATATCGCAGAGATTGCAGCGGCAGGTGCCGATACCTTCGTTGCGGGTTCTGCTATTTTCGACCAACCGGACTATAAAACCGTCATCGACGCGATGCGTAACGAATTACAAAAGGTATCTCAATGACTGAAGTGGTATTAGAGAATATCAAAGCGATCGCTTTCGATTTAGACGGCACACTCGTAGACAGTGCAGCTGGCTTAGCTGAAGCCATCGACAACATGCTCAAAGAATTTAATTTTGCCCCTGCAGGTAAAGAACGCGTTTCTATTTGGGTAGGCAATGGTGTTGATGTGTTAGTTGAACGCGCACTTTCATGGGCGGGTGCCGAAATCACACATGAGCTACAAAAAAAAGCTCGGGCCAGTTTTGATAAATTCTATGCAACGTCCGTCACAACAGGCAGCCAACTGTTTCCTGAAGTAAAAGATACTTTAGAGCAATTAGCAAAACATGGCCTACCTATGGGAATTGTTACTAATAAAGCGACCCCATTTATTGCGCCATTATTGAAGAAACTAGGTATTGAACACTACTTTTCTCTAGTCTTGGGTAGCGATGACGTCAAAGCTTTAAAACCGCATCCTGCTCCCCTCTACCTAACGATGGGAACATTCGGTTTACGTAAAGAAGAATTGCTTTTTGTCGGCGATTCTCGTAATGATATTATTGCAGCGAAAAGCGCTGAATGCCCGTGTGTCGGTCTGACCTACGGTTATAACTATGGTGAATCTATTGCACTGAGTGAACCGAACTGTGTATTAACACATTTTTCTGATTTATTACCTGCAATCGGGTTATCTGAAATAAAATAAGCAAGGACATAACTAAATGAGCACTCCCACTGAAAAATTAAAGCAACCCCAAAAACCAATCGTATTCAGCGGCGCACAGCCTTCCGGTGAATTAACCATCGGTAACTACATGGGTGCATTACGTCAGTGGGTACAAATGCAAGATGACTACGACTGCATTTACTGTATCGTTGACCAGCACGCCATCACCGTTCGCCAAGACCCTGTTGAACTGCGTAAAAGAACCCTCGATACACTTGCGCTCTATTTAGCATGTGGTATTGACCCGAAAAAAAGCACCATTTTTGTGCAGTCACATGTACCACAACACGCTCAACTGAGCTGGGCGCTTAACTGCTACACCTATTTCGGTGAGTTGAGCCGTATGACTCAGTTTAAAGATAAATCTGCCCGTCACGCAGAAAATATCAATGCGGGACTCTTTGATTACCCAGTACTAATGGCAGCAGATATTTTGATTTATCAAACGAATCAAGTACCTGTTGGTATTGACCAGAAACAACACCTTGAATTGAGCCGTGATATTGCTCAACGCTTCAATGCCATTTATGGTGATATTTTCACTGTACCCGATCCATTCATTCCGACTGGTGGTGGTGCCCGTGTTATGGCTCTGCAAGATCCAACCAAGAAAATGTCTAAGTCCGATGATAACCGTAACAACGTTATCGCCTTATTAGAAGACCCGAAATCTGTCGTGAAAAAAATCAAACGCGCAATGACTGACTCCGAAGAGCCACCGCGTATTCGTTATGATTTAGAAAACAAACCAGGGGTTTCTAACTTATTAGATATCATGTCGGGTGTGACAGGTAAGAAAATCGCAGAACTTGAGACCGAATTTGAAGGGCAAATGTACGGTCATCTTAAAGGAGCTGTGGCAGAAGCCGTTTCCGGTATGTTAACCACACTTCAAACTCGTTATCATGAATTCCGTAATAACGAAGCGCTACTCAACCAAATAATGGATGAAGGCGCAACCAAAGCCGCTGCTCGCGCACAAGAAACTCTAGATAAAGTTTACGAAGCAATTGGTTTTGTTAAACGCCCACAACGCTAGCCAATTAAAAAGCGCTTACTCATCAATGGGTGAGCGCGTCCATTAATACATAATCAATTTTTTTCACAAACTCCTTCTGTTTTTCTATCTGGAGTCCACCCATCTTTATCTATTAAATACCTTATCTATTGATTTTAAATTATTTAACTAATAATAAGGTCACTCTATGTTATTCAAAAGTAAACATGCTATTGTCCAAGGCGGCTCGCGCGGTATTGGTGCTGCTATTGTAAAAAAACTTGCCAAAGAGGGTGCAAATGTTACTTTCACCTATGCCTCATCAGATCAAAATGCAAAATTATTGATCACTGAAACAGCCCAGTATCCTGGTACAGTTATGGCTATAAAAGCCAATAGTGCAAATGAATATGAAATTACAGCAGCAATCAAACAGTCATTTGATAGATTTGGTTCTGTTGATATTTTAATTAACAGTATTGGTATTCTTGAATTTGGCTCAGTAGAAACTCTCCCTCTAGAATCATTTGATCGCTCGTATTCCCTAAATGTACGCAGCTTATTTATTGCTAGCCAATCAGCACTAGCTGTTATGAATGATAATGGACGAATAATTCACATTGGTAGTGTCAACTCAGAACGGGTTCCATTCGAAGGTGGGGCTGCCTATGCGATGAGCAAATCAGCTATCATTGGCTTAACAAAAGGCATGGCTAGAGATGTAGCAGTAAGGGGGATAACGGTCAATAACGTTCAGCCGGGCCCCGTAAATACAGATATGAACCCAGAACAAGGCGAGTTTGCAGAAAGTTTGAAACAAATAATGGCCTTAAAACGCTATGCTAATGCTGATGAAATTGCTGATTTTGTATTGTACTTAGCTAGCCCAGCAGCTGCTTATATAACGGGAGCAAATTTAAATATTGATGGTGGATTTACAGCTTAGATATTGGTTTATTTATGGATAAAAAAACGGGAAATTTTTCCCGTTTTTAATTAACCAATGAGTGTAACTTTAATTATTGAAAATCTTTGTCGGTATACAGCTTCGTCGCTTTAACACCTTCAATATTTTTCGCACCACCTAGCATCATATTGATAGATAGTTCTTTATTCAGCTGTTGAATCACTGAGTTCACCCCTTCTGCCCCACCTAAATTCAACCCGTAGAGAATAGGACGGCCAACAGCTACAACATCCGCACCGCTTGCTAAGGCTTTAAATACATGTGAACCACGGCGTACACCACTGTCAAAGACAATTGGAACACGTTTATTCACAACTTTAGCAATTGACGGTAATACATCAAAAGACGCAGGACCACTGTCTAACTGGCGACCACCGTGATTAGATACCCAAATGGCATCGGCTCCGGCTTTGATCACAACATCAGCATCTTCAGGCGATTGAATACCTTTAACTATTACCGGTAATCCTGATAATTTTTTCACATATTGAATATCTGCAGGTGTAAAGGCTTGTTTTGCTTGTGCATAAATTTCACTGATCCCTGCACCTTTACCTGTTTTCGAACCATCACTATTTTGCTTAGCAAATAGCTCTAAGTTGGCAAAGCCTAGTGGGAATTGAAAGCTATTACGAATATCATCTTCACGATACCCACCAACAGGGGAGTCAACGGTTAAAATAATCGCTTTAGCACCACTTTCTTTAGCTCGCTTTAACGTAAATTCGTTAAAAGCATCATTTTTACTCATATAAAGCTGGAAAAAAAACGGGTTTTCCCCTGAAACTTCAGCCACCTCTTCAATCGTTTTATTCCCATAAGTGCTTAACGAGAAAATAGAACCCGCTTTAGCCATACCTTTTGCTGTCGCAATTTCCCCGTCTTTATGTGCTAATCCTTGAGCCGCCATCGGAGCTTGAATAATAGGGGTTTTTAGTTTAATTCCTAAAAAATCAGTTGAAAGGTCGATATCTGAAATTTCAATTCCCTGCATCACTCTTGGCATAATATATTTATTATCAAAGTGTTGCGTATTTTTCTTCAGGTTTAATTCATCTTCAGCACCACCGCGAATATAACCAAAAGCACCTTTATCCATACTTTTGGCAACCTGGCTTTCTAATTCATCCAAGTTCACAATTTTAATTGGGCCTTCTTTATCGCTCGCTTTATATTCAGCAGCTTGAGCCGTCCCTAATGTTAAAGCAACAGCTAATAGTGTTGATGTCACAACGGTATTTTTTTTGAAATTCAACATGATTAATCCTTTACTTTCTTGTACTTATTACCACAAATTATTGTTTAATGGCTTCTGCCTGGATCTTGATAGTAACATTCTGAGTCATACCATCTTTCACTAAGAAATCGACACCCCACTGTGTACGATCAATAGTTGCTTCAAAATCACCACCACAAACATCCGCTTTAAAAATTGGGCTGAAGTAACAACCAAACTTTGTTGCTTTTAATTGAATAGGGTGTGACTTGCCTTTCATTGTCAGTACACCGTCAATAGAAACAGGCTTGTTATCAACGAAATTCCATTTAGACGACTTAAATTCAATCGTTGGGTACTTGGCAACATCTAACATATCTGCACTTTTGATATGATTATCGAATGCAGGTAAACCAGTATTTAATGTTTCCGCAGGGATGATAACATTCACACTACCTGTTTGTTTTTCCGGAGAATAAGTCATATCCCCAGTGATATTGTGAAAACCACCGCTATTGGTTGAAGTATTAAAATGGTCAATATAGAACACCGCTTTCGTATGCGTTGGGTCTAATTTATAGTCAGCCGCCTGAGCGGTTCCAAAAACAAATAAAGATGCCAATAAAGGTAAAGCTAACTTTTTCATGTACGTTCCTTAAAATTTAAGTGCAAATAAACTGCCCTTATTCGTGATAAAGGCAGCCTTATTTCATTTCGTGAGTTAAATATCGTGAGTATTTCTTTAATTAGCGCTCTGAATCTAATTGTTCATTATTTTTCAGAACATCTTGTGCTTTGCTGTAACTTTCAATTAATAATTGATAGGCAGGGAAAATTTGCGTGTAAGCCATTGCCCACTCCGCCGCATCTTCGCGGTTCCAAGTCCCTTGCAATTCTGAAGCAACAGCAGCAGTATCCATTGGAACGACACCCGCTTGAACGACACGCGCTAAGGTAATTTCTTGTGCCATTTTGCTGTAAGTACCTGAAGCGTCAATCACCACAAATACTTGGTAGCCATCCATCACCGCACTAATTGCAGGAAATGCCATACAAACACTGGTAATAGTTCCGGCAATAATCAGTTGCTTTTTACCTGTTGCTTTCACGGCCGCCACAAACTCTGGGTTATCCCATGCATTAATTTCACCGCGACGTGCAATATATTGTGCATGAGGTGCGTTTTGATGAATTTCTGGGATCAACGGACCATTTGGACCTTGAGGTACAGAAGCCGTTGTTATTACTGGAATTTTAGCTAGTGAAGCCATTTTAGCTAGAACAGCGGCACGAGCACGCAATTCCGTCATTGGCATGTCACCTACGGTTTGGAATAAGCCACTCTGGTGATCGATTAATAACATCACCGCATCTTCTGGGTTAATAGCAGGACGTTGACCATTAAAATTAGCTGGACTACTCATGATGAAACCTCTCAATCGATAAAATATGAAATCTTTTTTGATTTAAAAATAGAACGATATCCGCTCCGTTTTCGTGTTATTTAGATTAATTCATCGGTTTAAAGCTGAGTAGTCCAGTTTTTGATAAACACTGTTCTATAAATAGAATAATTAGACTTTATTTTATTGTTCTATCACTGCAACAATGAAACCTATTTTTGCCACTACTGCCAAATGATTTGCTCCTTTATTATTCAGTCATCAAAACAATTTTAGGAGCAAAACCATGAAAAAAATTATTGGTATCTATCAATCTCCTCGCAGCCATTGGGTAGGAGACGGCTTCCCTGTCCGTTCAATGTTTAGCTATAACGATCATGGAAAATACCTCAACCCATTCCTTTTGCTCGACAGAGCGGGGCCTTTTGATTTCCCAAGCTCAAATTCAGCAAACAGAGGCGTTGGCGAGCATCCACACCGTGGGTTTGAAACAGTCACGATAGTGTATGATGGCGAAGTAGCCCACCATGACTCTACGGGGGAAGGCGGTGTGATAGGCCCAGGTGATGTTCAGTGGATGACTGCAGCATCGGGTATTTTGCATCAAGAGTATCAGTCTGACGCCTTCATGAAACAAGGTGGCACACTTGATATGGTGCAATTGTGGGTTAATTTGCCAGCAAAAGACAAATCAGCGGCTCCCGGCTACCAACTGTTAGAAAGCCAAAGCATGCCAAAAGTCGCATTACCCAATGATGCAGGTACATTGCGAGTGATTGCCGGTGACTATTTGGGCAATAAAGGTGCAGCACAAACTTTTAGTCCATTGGATGTATGGGATTTACAGCTTAACAAAGGTAAAACTGTGGGTATCCCAACTAAAGCGGGACGCCATGTCGGCTTAATCATGCTACGTGGTTCAATATTTGTTGATGGCCGTTCCGCTTTAAACGAAGGGGAGTTGATGATCCTCGACGATACAGACAGCAATATTCTGTTAGAAGCCACAGAAGATGCCTTAGTTCTATTGCTCAGTGGTGATCCCATTAACGAGCCGGTTGTTGGCTACGGCCCCTTTGTGATGAATACTGTGCAAGAAATCAATGAAGCCATAAATGATTTCAACAGTGGGAAATTTGGCCGCATTCCTGAAACACAATAAATGACGAATATTTCCCTGATAGCCTAATGCGCTATCGGGGAAATTTATTTCACTGACGGCGAAATATTATCTGCTAAATGATTCAATAATAATTGGATTGACGGCAACAACCCTTTGCGTGATGGATATACTGCATGAATGATATCTTCAGGAAACTGCCATTGCGGTAATACCTCTATCAAATTCCCTGATTCAATGTCTTTTTCTACCACACCATAAGGTAGCCTTGCGATTCCAGCACCTTTTAGTGCCGCATGGTATAGCGTTAAGGTATCTGTTGTGGCTAACTTAGGGGTAAAATGCTGCGTAAAGCTAAGGTCGTCACTATTTTTGAGGGTTAACGTGTAATTTTGTGAATGCTCCGTATTCGCTAACATAGGGTAATCCACCAGCTTTTCTGGTTCTGTAAGTTCACCCTGTTCTGCGAATAATCGTGGGCTAGCCACTAATATACGCCGTGAATACCCTAGCACTTTCATCATTAAGCCTGAATCATCTAAGGGCAATGAACGTACACGAATAGCTAAATCTAACCCTTCACTAATGACATCAACAGGGCGGTTAACCGCTAAGATTTGGATATCAATATCAGGGTACTTTATCATAAAATCTACAAGTAGTTCATTGAGATATACTTGTAATAGTGCAACTGGACACGATAGTTTGATCGTTCCTTTCGGGTGTGACTGAACGGAACAAATCAATTCGTGAGCAACTTCAGCTTCATCAACTACGTTTTTACACTGCTGATAAAAAACTTGTCCCACTTCCGTGACATGAAACTGGCGAGTAGAACGGTAAATCAATGAAACATTAAGATTTTTTTCTAAGTCTGCAATACGTCGGCTCAATTTAGATTTAGGGATACCCAGAGCCAAACCCGCTTGTGAAAACCCACCATATTCGACAACTTTCACAAAATAGTAGAGATCATTTAAATCATATTGCATCTCATTCCCCCAATATTCCCAATCGTAATATCACATCTTACTAAAAACCCTAAAAAAGCGCTTTAAAAATGAATACTTCCACTTAAGGCCTGCAAACAAAACAAATAGTCTGGCGAGCAAAACAACTAATTCACGATAACAAAACAAAATAAATTAAAGTGATAGATTCGCTATTGGAGGTTTCGCATGTACCGCGCACTCTGGGAATTACTT
Organism: Providencia sp. PROV109; assembly: GCF_033681625.1. Taxonomy (NCBI): domain Bacteria; kingdom Pseudomonadati; phylum Pseudomonadota; class Gammaproteobacteria; order Enterobacterales; family Morganellaceae; genus Providencia; species Providencia sp. PROV109. The sequence continues at coordinate 96,190 of NZ_CP096320.1, read as the reverse complement.
CGCCCCTATCGTTTCACATTATTATTTGCACTTATTTTACAAGCTATTGCAGGCCTCTGTTCACTCATTCCATTAATAGCAATTAGCCAAGTTGCAGTTACTCCCGTTCATCAATATTATGAGTGGGTTGTTATTGCTTCCATCGGTGGTGTGAGTTGGTTAATTTGCCAAACTCTTGCTCTGTATTTAACACATCAAACAGATAACCATCTCTGCCATCAAGTTAGACTACAACTTCTGGATAAAGTAGAGAAACTTCCATTAAATCACTTTGCCCAACACGGTAGAGACGGCTTTTTGCAAATTGCAGATCGCGATGTGCGAGGATTACATCAATTAACCGCTCATGCCCCTGCTGATATTACAAAATTGATTATCGTCCCCACAGCAGCAACTCTCATTCTATTATGGCAAAATGCCCTACTCACCATTTTTAGCTTAATACCGTTAATTGCCTCTGTTTTTTTATTTAGACAAATGCGTTCTGTGCGCTATCAGGCGCTATACACCGCACGTAACCAAGCAATGGGATCTCTATATCAACAATACGCCGAACTCGCAGATAACCCGCTGCAAGCGAGGCAATATCCCAATCAATCAATTCAAAAGAAAGCATCACAAGCTCTATATCAATTTGAAATCACCTTTAAGCGATGGGTAAGCAAAATAGGTGCCTTGAGCTCACTGACCCAAGTCGGTATCAGCAGCACATTGCTGTCATTATGGGTTATTTTTGGGGTTTCATTGCTGCCAGAGCCCGCGCCTCTCGATCAAGTCATTTTGTTCATTCTATTAATCAGCAGTATCGCAGCGCCGGTTGCTGCAATGGGGCATGGCGCAGACGCCTTAAACCTTGCCGTCAGCGCATCAGAACGTATTCGCCAGTTTCTAACTGAACCAGACATGCACTACGGAGAAAAGAACGTTATCCCATCCCAAGGTGAGCTCAAACTTGTCCAAGTTGACGTTAAAATAGGTGATAATCCAATATTATCAAATATTAATATCACCATAGAGCCTAACGAATTTATCGCTATTGTCGGGGCATCTGGTGCAGGGAAAAGTACTTTATTACAGCTTATGGCGCGCTATTTAGACCCAACTGAAGGAAATGTGCTCTTTAACTCAGCGCCATTACCATCTCTATCATTGACAAGTTTGAACCGTACAGTTTCCATCGTCATGCAAAACTCCCCTCCTTTGCCTTGTTCTATCCGTGAAAATCTACAGCTATTTGCCCCCAACACCACTGAAGATAATATGTACCGTTATCTTAATGAACTCAACTTATCATCGATTGTAAAACAACAGCCTAAAGGGCTAGATGCCGTAATAGAGCAAGATATGGTGTTATCCGGTGGAGAAGCTCAACGCCTCGCAATTGCGCGTGCACTCCTATCGTCAGCGCCTTTATTGCTGCTTGATGAACCAACATCAGCACTTGACCCACAAAATGCACAACGGGTTCTCAATTTATTACACTCCGAGCCGCGAACCTGTGTATTAATTACCCATGACTTAAGCAGTTTGAATCTAGCAGACCGCATATTATTGTTAGACAACGGAAAATTAATCGCACAAGGCTCGCATCAATACCTTTCAATACATTCAGAACCCTATCAGCAACTTTTACGTGCCTTGGAGGATAACTGTGCTTAAACGCTTATTGTACACCGTACGTAATGCTATATTTTGGATGACGCTAAGCGCTGTTTTAGAGGGAATTAGCGGGTTATTTTTATTTGTTGTTATTTTAGATTGGCACCTTGATACCACAATGCCATTAACATTATTCGCTCTTTCTAGTTTAACGACATTAGCCGTAACATTTATAGCCACTCAAAAAGGCTATTTTGCTGGGGGGTTAGTGATGCGCTATCTTGCTACAGCACTTATTCGCCATCTGCCTCTTTCATTACAACCCATATCAAACAGCAGCCAACTAATTTCAGGGCCGGTATCACAGGTTATGTCTGTACCTGCACATTTGTTGCATTCTATTATTAGTGGGTTAATAACACCTTGTACTATCGTGATCGGGGTTTTAATCTATCAAAGTACATTTGGCGCTATTTTACTGTTTATACTCTTTTTGTTATTAATTTCTTTACGCTTGTCTGCCAGCAAAATTGCTTTTTTCGAACGAGCAGCTCATGAGTCAGAACAACAAGCAATGAGTGCACTCAACCAATATGCTCTCCACCAGCCATTGATTCGTCGTTCAAGTACTCACTATGAGCACCTGCATCCTAAACTTGCCTTAGCATCCCAATATCAAACTCAGAGACAACTACAACGAAGAAGCTTGCCATTTCACTTATTATTTTCATTAATGGTACAAACCGCGTTTATTACGCTCTTTGGATTCGGAATTTATTTAGTTGATCATGCAAAGATGCCACTAAACATGTGGCTAGCCGGGTTAGTTTTATTAGCTCGTTTAATTGAGCCTATGTGGTTACTTTCTCATTTAGACCAATCAATTAGGCAAATGAAAAAAGCAATTCAACAAATCGAAAAAGCCTTGAAGGCCCCCGTGTTGAACTTTCCTTATCGTTCATTAACACCCACTATCGATAGCGTTAGCTGTGAACAGTTATCATTTTACAGTGATAATAAAAAACGCATTTTACAAAATATAAACCTTAACTTTAAAGAACATACAATTACCGTCATTGTAGGTCCATCAGGAGCAGGAAAAAGTACATTATTAGGCTTACTCGCCCGCTTACAAGACCCAACACATGGCAGTGTGAACTACGGTAATAAAAATATTAAAAACCTATCACAAGAGGTGTTGTGTGCTCGCCGGGGAGTCTTACTGCAAGATAGCCGTTTATTTAGCGGTAGCGTACGCCAAAATTTGGTACTTGATGATGATAATATTGATGACCGGGCAATCAGTGCATTACTGATACAACTTAATTTCACTGCCAATCATACGTTCTTAGAAAAAGAGGTAGGTGCCGGTGGTATGTTACTTTCTGGAGGACAAAGACAACGGCTGTGTATTGCAAGGCTGATTCTACAGCATCCTAATATCATTTTAATGGATGAACCAACGGCAAGCCTTGATAATATCAATACAGCCTCCGTGATTGACCTTATTACTCAAGCAAAACAACAAACACGTATCATCGTCACCCACCAGCCTAATCTCGCTCGCCAAGCAGACCATGTTGTTTATATGGAGAAAGGAAAAATTATTGCTCAGGGAACACATCTCGAATTAATGGCGAATATACCGCGGTACCAACAGTTTATACAACAAATGCCTAAGACTTAGGCGTTATATTGCTAGCAAGTGCTTATGGCCAAATACTCTCTTTGCCATAAGCACATCGCTTTATATTAACGCTTACCAAACAACCGGTGCTTAAACTCTTCAATCCGGTGGTTATCTAAACGGTTCTGCATGGTTAAGCTCCAACTTGCGGATAGCCCTGCAGCACTTAAAAGCCGCTGATACAGCTCTTCATCATAAGGGGCGTGAAATGCAATCATAATGGCTTCTTGTACTGAAATATCACTATTGCGGCTTAATAAGGTTAATGGCGTATTTTCACTAACATTGCCTGTTTTAATGACACGGTACAACCAACCACAGCGCCCATTGTCTTGCATCATTTGTGCAAAATTTTCAATTCCCGTTAACCCATTGAGCTTATAACAAGGGGAACGAGGCTGAGTGACCTGAATACGCGCATCACCCCATGCAAAAATATCCCCAATAAATACGTTTTCTTCACTCATACCCAATGTTGATATATTTTCCCCAAATGCAGAGGCAACAAATAAATCGGCTAAATCAGGATACGCATTTACCCAGAAATCATAATGTTCACGAGGATAATGGCAAAGTGCTCTATCAGGCCCGCCATGGAAGCGTTTTTCAGCTTGTTCATCGCCATCAAGTCCCAATTGCCCTAACATCAATAACCCGTCGGCAGCTTGCTTGTGAATAGCGCTGTGCCCACAAAACTGGGTTGCTTGGACTTTACCGATAAAAACTTGGGGAGATACTTTCATGCAAGATCACACCTTAATACTCACATAGGATGAAATAACTGTTACTGTGTTCAAGTTACCATAACCCATGGTTAATAACCTCACTAATTTTTAGCAGGGCTCCTATCAATGTCAGCTCTAAAATAATATATATCAATAGCCCCCAAGTGAGCGTAATCCACCAAGAATTAAACCACTTTAAAAATATCCATGGAAACCCAAGAATACGCGATACGGTTATCCCTGGTAACCTCAATTTTGGTATCCCTTTTGTCTTTGGTACTATTTGCCAGATGATCATTAACAAGAACATACCGCTAAACATGATAGTTCCCACCTGATTATCACCACCTTTAATTGTAATATTCACTACGTCAGCAATGACAGACATAATGAATACATATATCCCTGTTAGCACCATTATCGAAAATAGAAAATCTACCAATAAAAATATAGCGCCAAAAGTGTCTTTATTTTTATTTAAAAAGAAAAATAATAACGCATCGCTAAGATATAAATAGAAAATAAAAATCATCGCAACTGCGATAATAACCCGGTTATCGATATCCGGAGACGGCGCCGCAATACAAAATATACTTCCCCAAAACATAAGAAGAAATAAATGAGAAAGAGAAAAACATACTCTAGGTTGACTGAAAAAAGCGGCCACTGCTGGATTAACTCGATCTGCAAGCTCTGGGTAATTTTGTATCAACTGCTGATATTGCTTCATCAACAAATCCAGCACCCCAGGTACTAACCGCATCCACCCAGTCACTTCTGCCTGCTTTCCAATTAAAAATTGCATTGTAAATGCTGAGATCGAGTACTTATGTGATGCTTCAATTTCGCAATCTCGCCATGCACGTTCAACAGCAGTTTTACGTAATTGATTTTGAATACCTTCTTGAATAAACATTGGAACCACACTGTCTGAATTATAATCATTTAACTGCCAATTCAATAATTCAGAAGCACAATCTACGGTCGATTCCATTAAGCCCTGCTGTTGTGATAATGCTTTGGCAAAATCCTTATGAAACTGAGCAAAAATGTGTAAATTGCCTTTTTCCATCACATGAGCCCAAAGAAAAGATAGCGCGGCCTTCCCTTTGCTTTCATTCTCCACAATCAGGCTCGCGACAGTATCAATTTCATCTTGAGTATAAACAGCTTCAGCCACAGTGATAGCTGGTAAAGGTTCATCCACTACAAATGTGTTTGATAGCCAATCAGAAAAATAAATATCTTGATACCTGGTGTGTTCATTTAATAATACGGCTTCACCATAACTTTCGTCTTCAGAAGCAACTTCAGGCTGAGAACTCACTTGATAAGAGGATACGTTTTTTGCATTTTCAAATGCTTCTCTTAGCTGCTGATACTCTTTTGGATGAGTATCGGGTCGATATTTTTTGAGTTGCTTTGCATAAGCCCTACGGATTTCTTTTTCATCATGAGTGAACGGAATTCCCAATATTTGCCACATATCCATTAATGCAAATCCCTTTCATATCGTTTCAAAAATTGAACAACTTGCTGGCGAAATGTTGCGATCAAGCGTAAATCTTGGCTATTTAACGCTATCTCAAACTCAGTTGTTATCTTATCGACCCAAAGTCTGTCATCACCGAGCAAGAATTCATATAATTGAGAACAACGGGCTAACAATTCTCTATTTTCAGGCATATTCCTTGGATGCTGCTTTAACCCTGCAATTTTTGCCAAGCTGGCTGAAATTTGAGCCTCACTCATTTGACCCGGTACCTTTTCAATCAATAACCGATAAACCTTAGGGCTACCTTGATAATGACACTCAACTTCAAGTAAACCATCAACCGTGTAAGTAAACCTAACTTCAATCGTCACTTCCCCGGCTGGTCGTGGAGGAATATCTATCTTTAATTCCCCAAGGAAAACATTATCTTTGACTAGGCGAGCTTCACCTTGATATACCTTGAGTAAAATATGCTCTTGGTTATCTACAATTGTACTTAGCTCCTGCATCTTACTGATAGGCAAGAAATTATTGCGTTCAATAATAGGAAGATAGTAACCAAATTCAAAACGCTCACCATGCTGTTTCGTGGTATCAACCCCCAATGAAAATGGCATGACATCGGTTAAAACGATATCATCCAAAGCGCAATCTGCCATTACCATACCTGCTTGGACACCAGCCCCTAAAGCAACTGCCTCATCAGGATTTAAATCATGCCGTGGAAATCGCCCGAAAAGACGAGCTACGGTTTGTCTAACGAGAGGCATACGTGTCGCCCCTCCCACTAGCAATATATCGTCAAGATCATTAAGCGAAAAACGGGAGTCATGCAATGCCTGTAAAATAGGTTGTTGAAGACGAGCTAATAAAGGCTGACAACAAGTAGCTAGCTCTTGTTCTGTCATTTTCCATTCAAAATCTGACTCATTCCAATGCATAGAAACATAGCATTCTGGTGCTTGACTCAAGACTAACTTGAGATGTTCCGCCAATTTCAATAATTCAGGCCGTATCAGAAACTTATCTTTGTGTAATTCGGGGTACTTTTTCAACATCCATTGATAAATCACTTCACGAAAATCATCACCGCCTAAGCGTACATCACCACTACTAGCACAAACTTCGATAACGCCTTCAAACATATCGATGATCGATACGTCAAACGTGCCCCCTCCTAGGTCAAATGTGAGGTATTTATGTTCTTTATTTTCGAGTAACCCAAAAGCAAGTGAAGCGGCTGTTGGCTCATTTAATAACCTTACAACATTCAATCCAGCAAGCTGCCCCGCTGTTTTAACTGCGCGGCGCTGGACGTCATTAAAATAAGCAGGAACTGTAATTATGGCGTCTTTGACGGCATAACCTAACCATGCTTCAACATCATCTTTAAGTTGACGTAACAACAAAGCGGAGACTTCTTCAGCACGAAATACAAGCTTACCTAGTGTTATAGTGGCATCGGTTCCCATATAACGTTTGAAACTCGCTTTAGTTATATTAGGATGACTTTGTAAACGTTCATGAGCAGCTTGTCCTACGATAATCTGGCCTTCATCATCTAAACCAACCACAGAAGGTGTTAGAACGTTTCCTTGTAGATTAGGAATTAGGACTGATTTGCCATCTAACCACAAACTTACCGCACTGTTACTTGTCCCAAGGTCAATCCCCATGACTAAGTGTGTTGCTAAACGATCCATTTTTATTTATTCCTTATTTATCAACAAACTAAATCCATATCATTATTGAAATAAATTAATAACCAATATTTTAAATGATAATGAGTTTTATTTAACAATAAAAAGTAAAGTTTTGGAATCGATATCAAATTGTAGGCATAAAAAAAGCGCAGCATTAACGCTGCGCTTATAGCAAATTACGTTATCTTATAAGATTATTTAGCTTTCGCTGCAAAACGTGCCGCTGCTTCATCCCAGTTCACAACTGACCAGAATGCTTTAATATAATCAGGACGGCGGTTTTGGAATTTCAGATAATAAGCGTGTTCCCATACGTCTAAACCGATGATTGGGTAACCAGATGCGCCTGAAATAGCCTCACCCATTAATGGGTTGTCTTGGTTTGCTGTTGAAACTACAGCTAATTTACCGTCATCTTTCAGAACCAGCCACGCCCAACCAGAACCGAAACGGGTTGCAGCTGCTTTTTCAAACAGTTCTTTGAATGCATCAACGCTACCGAAATCACGCTCAATCGCAGCTTTTAATTCGCCTTTTAATTCAGTACCTAATTTCAAACCTTTCCAGAACAGACTATGGTTTGAGTGGCCACCTGCGTTGTTACGAACAAACGTACGTTGATCAGCAGGAATTTGGTCTAATTTTTGAATCAGAACATCGATATCTAAACCTGCTAATTCAGGTAGTTTTTCTAACGCTGTATTGGTGTTAGTCACATAGGTTTGATGGTGCTTAGTATGGTGGATTTCCATGGTTTGCTTGTCAAAATGTGGTTCCAACGCATCATAAGCATAAGGTAAAGCAGGTAATGTATAACTCATATTATTGTCTCCAGTGACGTAAATACCACTATGTTTCTCATTTTTACCACAAGGCTCATAGGGTAAACACTTGCGTAACTTCGCACCTTGTGAATAACTATCTATTATAGTTATTTTACTGTTAATGAAAATCATTATCAAACCCATGAGAAATGTATGGATATTTATATTCGCTATGAGAACTTGTTTATTCAGTAACTAATACCAACAACCCCGCCATTTATTTTTCTTTAAACCCACCTTTTATTATATTTTTAGATTTATATGTCAATTTGACATTTAGCATCAAATGATAATCCTGCAAATCTCATTACAATTAATACGTGATCTTCCGCGCAAAAGAAAAACAAATTTAAAAACCGTGCTTTAGTTAACCATTTTTTGACATAGTATTAACATCTGCAAGGAGATAATAATATGACTCAAATAACTAAACATCCCGTTCCTGCTGAAATTGCAAAAAATGCCCTGATAAACGAACAACAGTATAACGATGAGTACCAACGCTCGATTCAAGACCCTGAAGGATTTTGGGGCGAAAAAGGAAAAATCGTTGATTGGATTAAACCGTACACTCGTGTTAAAAACACCTCTTTTGACCCCGGGCACATCTATATCCGCTGGTTTGAAGACGGTACATTAAATTTAAGTGCTAACTGTTTGGATCGCCATCTGGCTGAAAAAGGCGACCAAACTGCGATTATTTGGGAAGGCGATGACCCTTCATCGTCAAAAAATGTCACTTACCGCGAACTGCACCATGATGTTTGTCAGTTTGCGAATGTCCTAAAACAACAAGGGATCCGTAAAGGTGATGTCGTCGCCATTTACATGCCGATGGTTGTCGAAGCTGCTGTCGCGATGCTAGCTTGTGCTCGTATTGGTGCTATACATACGGTCATTTTTGCTGGTTTCTCCCCTGAGGCGGTCTCTGGTCGCGTTATCGACTGTAAAGCGAAGCTTATCATCACTGCGGATGAAGGCTTACGTGCTGGCCGTGCAATTCCATTAAAGAAAAATGTAGATGACGCACTCGCCAACCCACAAGTCACAACGGTTTCTAATGTGATTGTTTACCAACGCACAGGCAACGCGCCGAGCTGGATAGAAGGCCGTGATCTCTGGTGGCACGACGTCATCAAAGGCGTCAGTGCAGATTGCCCTCCAGAAGAAATCAACGCAGAAGACCCGCTGTTCATCCTATATACCTCAGGCTCTACAGGTAAACCGAAAGGCGTTCTGCATACCACTGGCGGTTATTTAGTCTATGCCACACTGACATTTAAATACACCTTCGACTACCATCCAGGTGAAGTCTATTGGTGTACTGCAGATGTAGGCTGGGTAACAGGCCATAGCTATTTGTTATATGGGCCATTATCCAATGGCGCTAAAACATTAATGTTCGAAGGGGTACCTAATTACCCAGCAGTTAACCGAATGAGCCAAGTGGTTGATAAACACCAAGTCAATATCCTTTATACTGCCCCAACAGCTATCCGCGCATTAATGGCCGAAGGTGATAAAGCCATTGAAGGTACAGATCGCAGCTCATTACGGATTCTCGGCTCCGTGGGGGAACCCATTAACCCTGAAGCTTGGGAATGGTTCTATAAAAAAATTGGTAACAGCCGCTGCCCTGTTGTCGATACATGGTGGCAAACCGAAACAGGTGGTTTCATGATCACACCACTTCCGGGGGCAACCATGTTAAAGCCAGGGTCTGCAACATTGCCATTCTTTGGTGTTCGCCCTGCATTAGTCGATAACCTTGGTGAACCTATCGAAGGCGCCACAGAAGGTAACTTAGTGATTGTTGATTCATGGCCGGGCCAAGCCCGTACCTTATTCGGCGATCACGAACGCTTCGAGCAAACCTATTTCTCAACCTTTAAAGGCATGTACTTTAGTGGTGATGGTGCTCGTCGTGATGAAGATGGTTATTACTGGATCACTGGCCGTGTTGACGATGTACTGAATATTTCGGGCCACCGTTTAGGTACCGCAGAAATAGAATCAGCGCTCGTTGCACATCCGAAAGTGGCAGAAGCTGCCGTGGTCGGTATTCCTCATAATATTAAAGGCCAAGCAATCTATGCTTATGTCACATTAATATCTGGGGTTGAGCCATCACCAGAGCTATACACCGAAGTTCGCAACTGGGTTCGTAAGGAAATCGGCCCTATTGCCACCCCGGATGTACTCCACTGGACGGATTCACTGCCCAAAACCCGTTCCGGTAAAATCATGCGTCGCATCCTACGAAAAATTGCATCAGGAGACACCAGTAATTTCGGAGATACCTCCACTCTGGCTGATCCAGGTGTTGTCGAAAAACTACTCGAAGAAAAACAGTCTATGAGTATGTCATAACGCCAAAAGGCCAACTCATAGAGGCGGCCTTACATACATCCCAACAAGATGGTTTACTCTAAATAATTCGAGGTGCAGCTAGGCGACAAGCGAACGAAACACGAGGAGCATACATAAGTATGTGACTCGTGTGAGTGAGTGCAGTCAACAAAGCTGCAACTTGAAGTATGACGAGTATAACAGAGGAGAACTCTGATGAATGCTACTGCTTACGAAAAGGTAGAGGATAACCCTCGCTTTCAAGAACTGGTTAGGAAACGTAGTCGCTTTTCATGGTTGTTATCTGCAATAACGCTCGTGCTGTATGTGGGTTTTATTTTTCTTATCGCTTTTGACCCAAGCTGGCTTGGAACACCAATATCCGAAGGTTCATACATAACAAGAGGGATCCCTGTTGGTGTAGGGCTAATCGTCATTTCGTTTGTACTCACTGGGCTTTACGTCATCCGAGCCAACGGTGAATATGACCGCTTAACGGCAGAAATTTTAAAAGAGGTAGAAAAATGAAAATATTGCTCTCACTCATTCTCTTTTTTACCTCATCAATGGCGTTTTCTGATGCATTGACAGGGGATGTTGAACGCCAGCCTGTAAATATTCAGGCGATTGTGATGTTCTTACTGTTTGTCGGCTTCACTTTGTATATTACTTACTGGGCGTCAAAAAGAACGCGTTCTCGCTCTGATTACTACACTGCGGGCGGGAAAATTACCGGTTTCCAAAACGGGATGGCTATCGCGGGTGACTTTATGTCTGCTGCCTCCTTCTTAGGGATCTCTGCTCTGGTTTATACCTCTGGCTATGATGGCTTAATCTACTCGATTGGCTTCTTAATTGGCTGGCCGATCATTCTATTCTTAATTGCCGAGCGCTTACGTAATTTAGGTCGCTATACCTTCGCTGATGTTGCTTCTTATCGATTAAAACAAAGACCAATTCGTATTCTATCTGCGGTTGGCTCTCTGGTTGTTGTTGCACTGTATCTTATTGCTCAAATGGTTGGTGCGGGTAAATTAATTGAATTGTTATTTGGTCTCAATTACCACGTCGCTGTTGTCATTGTGGGTATATTGATGGTGCTATATGTCTTATTTGGTGGAATGTTAGCCACAACTTGGGTGCAAATTATTAAAGCCATCTTGTTATTAGCGGGTGCAACATTCATGGCCGTTATGGTTATGAAGCATGTTGGCTTTAACTTTAATACCTTATTTAAAGAAGCCGTTGAAGTTCATAAAAATGGTATTGCTATTATGAGCCCAGGAGGACTGGTTTCCGACCCAATATCCGCCTTATCCCTTGGTCTTGCATTGATGTTTGGTACCGCTGGCCTCCCTCACATTATTATGCGATTCTTCACCGTTAGTGACGCTAAAGAAGCTCGTAAAAGTGTGTTCTATGCCACTGGATTTATCGGTTACTTTTACATCTTAACCTTTATTATTGGTTTTGGTGCCATCGTTCTAGTCAGTTCCAATCCTGCATTTAAAGATGCTACTGGAGCACTTATCGGTGGAACAAACATGGCTGCTGTTCACCTTGCAGATGCCGTCGGTGGCAATTTCTTCTTAGGCTTTATTTCTGCGGTTGCATTCGCCACTATCCTTGCTGTTGTTGCTGGTTTAACCTTAGCAGGCGCCTCCGCGGTTTCTCATGACCTATATGCGATGGCAATGAAAAATGGTAAAGCGGATGAAAAAGATGAATTACGTGTCTCTAAAATTACCGTTGTTATCTTAGGTTTTGTTGCAATTGGCCTCGGTATTTTGTTTGAAAAACAAAACATTGCCTTCATGGTCGGCTTAGCATTCTCTATTGCGGCTAGTTGTAACTTCCCAATCATTTTACTGTCGATGTACTGGCGTAAGCTGACAACTCGCGGTGCATTGGCTGGCGGTTGGTTAGGGCTAATTACTGCTGTTGTTTTAATGATTTTAGGACCAACCATCTGGGTCAGTATTCTTCACCATGAAAAACCAATCTATCCATATGAGTACCCAGCCTTCTTCTCCATGATTGTTGCATTTGTTGCTTCATGGCTATTCTCTGTAACAGATAATTCACAACAAGGAAAAATGGAGAGGGAACGTTTCAAAGAACAGTTTATTCGTTCACAAATTGGGCTTGGTATTGAGCAGGGTAAATCACATTAACGTCTATCTCTCATAATTATATAGAATAAAAAACGGCTATTTATGCCGTTTTTTATTCTATTAATAATTTAAATGTCAAATAACAATAATCACATCTATTTATAATAAATTCAATTATCATCACTAAAATATAAATATTAAAATCATTACGATGGAAAATTAACTTAAAATAAATAACCATCTATATCATGCAAATACTAAAAATTGGTAGGTTTATATTTTATTTATCCTTGACCTTACTAGAATTTATATCTATTAATTAAAAAGCTAATAATCCTTTTTCTATCTAAACAAGGAAAATTTATGTTTTACAATCCCGATATAAAAAACTCGAGAAGATAAAAAATTTAAAAATAAGCACATCTACAATTATTGACATTCTAGATGGATTAACATCAGGTAGTGTTTTATCTCATGAACTACATCCTCTTAATATGAACGATTTTTATATCGTCGGACATGCATATACCGTTCAATGGAAATTAATTAAAAAAGGAAAATGTATCATAGAGAAACAATCATCAACATGGGAACAAGTCCAACAGTTTCTCGTACCTGAATTACATAACGCAAGTGGACTTATTTATGTTGCTGGCTATGGTGATTTAATGAAACATGCTGCTCTAGCCGGAGGAATGAGTTGCACCTATTTTCAGCAACTCGGCTTCAACGGTATTATTTTAGGTGGCGCCGTTAGGGACATTCAAGAATTACGAGATCTGAATATCCCTGTCATCGCGAGTAATATAATTCCATCAGACACTCAAGGTGCTTACTATGTCAGTGAGACAGGCACTTCATGCAGAATTGAAGACAATATCATCCAGACTGGCGATCTCATCATTTCAGACGCAAACGGGAGTGTCGTTGTTCCATTAGATATGATTGATAAAGTCTTTGAAGAAGCTGTAAAAATTAATAACACTGAAAATACAATGCTAGCTCAAATTAAATCAGGGAGAAGACTCCCTGATTTAATAAACGAAACAGGAAGAATATAATCTATATGAGGTATTGCCATGTTTACTATCCATACATTAGGCCCTAAAGGAACAAATTGCGAGAAAGCTGCACATTATTATTTAGAAAAAAATGACTTAGATGGAAATGTTATATTACACGAAACACTTGAAATCGCTGTAGAAAAAATAAAAAAGGATAATAACTGCATATTACTCGGTTGTATTGTTTATCCTTATTTACACAACATAGTCTTTCAAAACTTAACTTTTTTAAAGTTGACTGATTGTTTTGTATTGGATACTCATAACATGTTATTTGCAAGTCGCTATACTGACCTGAATAAAATAAAAAAAATAGGTTCACATCCTGCACCTAAAGATTTATTTTCAGAGGTTAATGGCTTAAATAAACCAATTGAGTCTTTATTGTTTAATTCCAATAGTGAAGCGGCTTTACAATGCGCCAATGGAACTGTTGATGCATGTATCACTACGCTAAAAGCAGCTAAAAACCATAACCTCAATATATTACATGACTTTGGTCCCGTTCCTATGGGGTTCTCAATCCACTCAAAGATTAATTAATCATTTAATAAATACTCTATTTAATATTCCCCTATTTTTATATAAGGTAACAATATGAGCCTCTTTTTATCTAAAGAAATGATCTCCTATGATATGGACCTAAACCGTAATGAAGGAGAGGAAAGCAAAATACAAGCAAAATTCATTCATGGTACCGGTTTTACTATTGCCTTTTGGACATTCAAGCCAAAAGCGATTATCCCAGAACATGTCCATGAACATGAAACTGCAACAACAATATTAAAAGGTTCGTTAAGATTAACTGTTGATGGTCGAACCGTTTTCTTACACGCAGGTGACTCTTTTATCATCCCTTCTTGGGCTGTTCATGATGCGGAAGCACTTGAGCCTTCAGAAGTTATCGATGTATATACACCTGTGCGTGAAGACTATCTTGCAAGACAAAATGGTACTCTCACAACGTACCTCAACACATCTCAGTCAAAATAATCTTTCCTCATCCTTACTTTTTACTCTCATGGCCTAGGAGTTGATATGTTACTTTCTTATGATTATGACGTCATTATAGGGAAACATAATGATATTTCTCATCATAAAAAGGGATCTTATAACCAGTCAACATTGTGGAGGCCTTCCTCATGGAAGGACTTTCCCATAGAACAAAATCCGCATTATCCAGATAAATGTGCATTAGAGTATTTTCAAAATAACATACATAACCACCCCCCCTTAGTATTAGCGTCTGAAATTCGTAGCTTTAAAAACATACTGAGTTCAGTAACTGAAGGAAAGGCGTTTATTTTACAGGGAGGGGACTGTGCAGAATCTTTTAATAATTGCCAGTCAACAGTTATCCGTGACTTTATGTTCACTTTTAACCAAATGGCAGGATTGATAAGTCAAGCAACTCACCTTCCAGTGATCAAAATTGGCCGCATAGCCGGTCAATACGCTAAACCTCGAAGTAACTCTTTTGAGACACAAAATGGTATTGAGCTACCAAGCTTTAGAGGTGAGATTATTAACGGTGCAGACTTTTCAGAAAAAAGCCGAACACCGGACCCCCAAAGAATGCTTAGTGCTTATCATTACTCATCTGCTACGCTCAATTTAATTCGGGCTATCAACACATCTGATCCTACTGAATATCAATCTAGATTGAATATCAAAGTTTATCCGGGTTCGACCGAGCAAACACACTACATGTCATTTCTAGAGGATTTATACAAAACTGCAAATTATCTTTCGCAGAAAGAAAATGCTATAAAACCGATGTATATCAGTCATGAAGCGCTCTTACTTCCTTATGAAGAAGCCATGACACGAAAAGACTCTAAAGATAACAAGTGGTATAACTGCTCTGCACATATGGTATGGGTCGGAGAAAGAACTAGAGATCTAAAAAAAGCACATATCGAATATTTAAGAGGGATAGAAAACCCTATTGGTATCAAATGCGGGCCAAATATCACATCAGATACGTTACTGAAATTAATAAAGAAATTGAATCCTAGTCAAGAGAAAGGAAAAATAGTTATCATCATTAGAATGGGAACGGGGGTTATTAAACAAAAGCTTCCAGCTCTCATTAAATCAATTCAGTCCAGTAGAGAGTTTGTCATTTGGATGATTGACCCTATGCATGGTAATACTAAAAATGCCAAAGAAGGATATAAAACACGCTATTTTACGGATATTACTGATGAAATGATTCAGTTCATTCATATATTAAAGGAAGCAGGAGTACATCCAGGAGGTGTCCACTTAGAAATGACAGGACTAGATGTTACTGAGTGCACAGGAGGTATTCCTGAAATCAGCGAAGAAGATATTAGTTATAGGTATCAATCATTATGTGACCCTAGACTCAACAGAATGCAATCTCTCGAAATTGCATATCTTCTAGGTAAAAACTGGAATTAGTTATTTTTACTAACCTAGCCCTCAATGTAGGGCTAGCCATTGCAATAGATAAAAAAATCCCCCGACTAAAAATAGCCGAGGGATATGCAAACATTTATTAGATTATTAGTGTATGCAAATTTGCATAGTGCAGCCTTTCTCTATTAGCCCAATCTTCAACAAGTAAATAAGTACTTGATGGGTTTGCCTTTCTCTCTTCTTGAAGGCTCTTAAACTCTGCTTTATTTTTTGGCGTATAACGCATCAATAATTGGTCTAACACAATATGCTTCTCAGCAAATTCAGAATCCATTTTTAAACGCTTATACAGTGTGTATGTGATGATGGCACTAACTGCCAACATGGAGATCACTGCGACAAAACTGTAATCTATCCCAAAAAAAATTCTTGCTGCATTTAATAGTAAAAATGGTACAAAAAACATCACAAGTATAGAAAGAATAATTGCACCATCTTGCCCATTATTAAATTCGTTTTCTTTCTGCTTATTTACAGAAAGAATTTGATCAAAAATCTTATGATTAGCGCTTTTTGCCTTTTTCATGCGATCCACCTTTGGCACATAAACAATATTTACATGAAATACAGTCAGTTAATGATTACCGCTTATGCTATTAACGACACATTGGGCTGTGTTCTTTCCATTGAAAATTCTATTTATAAATATATTTTATATCTTATGTAATATCTTAAGTTTATTGATTCATTATAAGCACAATAAAATAAAACATCAATTTAACAATTTTTATATATAAAAATAACCATCCAGATAAAATTCAGACAAAATTTAAAAGCGTGATGAACTACTTTTTTAGCAGAAAAAATAACTTACAACATATTATTCATTGATATTATTAATATTTAAATTATAAACACATACTGTTTTTACATATCAATTAACACTATAAAAGCCATAAAATATAAAAAGCCCAAAAAAGTAAAGTAGAATAAATCGATGAACTAATTCCCCTGATTTATTACTTATTTTAATATTTTAGGATTCATCTATCAGTAGGGTATATAAATGAATTCATTTCATACCTATTTAAGAGATGAAGGTTCCAGCTTACTTTCACTGCTCCATTTTCCTTTTTAAGTGGACTGTTACTTATTTCCCAAGTAATTCCATTCAGTACGGTGATGGAAAACCACCTATCAATCATATCCATTAGGTTTCATTAAAATTTTGCTACATATACCAAACAACTTGTGAGCTGTTACTCACTACTTTTCATCGTGAGCTTCCATTGACGATAGGTATATTCATGACTAATGGCCCTGAGAACAGGAATAAAATCAAATAAATCGAGTCGTTAAAATAAAAAAGTCGTTGGGTCATTGGGTTATTGGGTTATTGGGTTATTGGGTTATTGGGTTATTGGGTTATTGGGTTATTGGGTTATTGGGTTATTGGGTTATTGGGTTATTGGGTTATTGAGACATTAAAGCGTTTCAACTCTAACATCAACAATTAGTTAGTTTCCCCAAACGCAAAAAAGCCACCCAACGGGTGGCTTTCTCACTAATTTAATGTCTGGCAGTTCCCTACTCTCACATGGGGAGACCCCACACTACCATCGGCGCTACGGCGTTTCACTGCTGAGTTCGGCATGGGGTCAGGTGGGACCACCGCGCTATTGCCGCCAGACAAATTTTGTTTTGTTCCCGTTTAGTTTTTTCTTCACTAAACCAGAACCTCAATCTCAAACAAGCTGCGTGTCCTTCACCTTTCGGCTTCTCACTTCTCGAAAACAACTCTATCTCTCTAAAACACCTTCGGTGTTGTCAGGTTAAGCCTCACGGTTCATTAGTATTGGTTAGCTCAACGTATCGCTACGCTTACACACCCAACCTATCAACGTCTTAGTCTTAAACGTTCCTTTAGGACTCTTAAAGAGTCAGGGAAGACTCATCTCAAGGCAAGTTTCCCGCTTAGATGCTTTCAGCGGTTATCTCTTCCGCACTTAGCTACCGGGCAATGCCATTGGCATGACAACCCGAACACCAGTGGTGCGTCCACTCCGGTCCTCTCGTACTAGGAGCAGCCCCTTTCAATCTTCCAACGCCCACGGCAGATAGGGACCGAACTGTCTCACGACGTTCTAAACCCAGCTCGCGTACCACTTTAAACGGCGAACAGCCGTACCCTTGGGACCTACTTCAGCCCCAGGATGTGATGAGCCGACATCGAGGTGCCAAACACCGCCGTCGATATGAACTCTTGGGCGGTATCAGCCTGTTATCCCCGGAGTACCTTTTATCCGTTGAGCGATGGCCCTTCCATTCAGAACCACCGGATCACTAAGACCTACTTTCGTACCTGCTCGAGCCGTCACTCTCGCAGTCAAGCTGGCTTATGCCTTTGCACTAACCGCATGATGTCCGACCATGCTTAGCCAACCTTCGTGCTCCTCCGTTACTCTTTGGGAGGAGACCGCCCCAGTCAAACTACCCACCAGACACTGTCCGCACCCCAGATAATGGGGCAACGTTAGAACATCAAACATTAAAGGGTGGTATTTCAAGGTTGGCTCCACGCAGACTGGCGTCCACGCTTCAAAGCCTCCCACCTATCCTACACATCAAGGCTCAATGTTCAGTGTCAAGCTATAGTAAAGGTTCACGGGGTCTTTCCGTCTTGCCGCGGGTACACTGCATCTTCACAGCGAGTTCAATTTCACTGAGTCTCGGGTGGAGACAGCCTGGCCATCATTACGCCATTCGTGCAGGTCGGAACTTACCCGACAAGGAATTTCGCTACCTTAGGACCGTTATAGTTACGGCCGCCGTTTACTGGGGCTTCGATCAAGAGCTTCTCCTTACGGATAACCCCATCAATTAACCTTCCAGCACCGGGCAGGCGTCACACCGTATACGTCCACTTTCGTGTTTGCACAGTGCTGTGTTTTTAATAAACAGTTGCAGCCAGCTGGTATCTGCGACTGGCTTCAGCTCCATGAGTAAATCACTTCACCTAATGCCAGCGTGCCTTCTCCCGAAGTTACGGCACCATTTTGCCTAGTTCCTTCACCCGAGTTCTCTCAAGCGCCTGAGTATTCTCTACCTGACCACCTGTGTCGGTTTGGGGTACGATTAATGATAATCTAGAGCTTAGAGGCTTTTCCTGGAAGCGGGGCATGAGCTACTTCATCACCGTAGTGACTCGTCGTCAGACCTCAGCATGTAGTGAACCGGATTTGCCTAATTCACCTGCCTACATCCTTAAACCGGGACAACCGTCGCCCGGATAGCCTAGCCTTCTCCGTCCCCCCATCGCAATTATCACCAGTACGGGAATATTAACCCGTTTCCCATCGACTACGCATTTCTGCCTCGCCTTAGGGGTCGACTCACCCTGCCCCGATTAACGTTGGACAGGAACCCTTGGTCTTCCGGCGTGCGGGTTTTTCACCCGCATTATCGTTACTTATGTCAGCATTCGCACTTCTGATACCTCCAGCATGCCTCACAGCACACCTTCACAGGCTTACAGAACGCTCCCCTACCCAACAATATTTACATATCGCTGCCGCAGCTTCGGTGCATAGTTTAGCCCCGTTACATCTTCCGCGCAGGCCGACTCGACCAGTGAGCTATTACGCTTTCTTTAAATGATGGCTGCTTCTAAGCCAACATCCTGGCTGTCTGAGCCTTCCCACTTCGTTTCCCACTTAACTATGACTTTGGGACCTTAGCTGGCGGTCTGGGTTGTTTCCCTCTTCACGACGAACGTTAGCACCCGCCGTGTGTCTCCCGTGATAACATTCTTCGGTATTCGTAGTTTGCATCGAGTTGGTAAGTCGGGATGACCCCCTAGTCGAAACAGTGCTCTACCCCCGAAGATGAGTTCACGAGGCGCTACCTAAATAGCTTTCGGGGAGAACCAGCTATCTCCCGGTTTGATTGGCCTTTCACCCCCAGCCACAAGTCATCCGCTAATTTTTCAACATTAGTCGGTTCGGTCCTCCAGTTAGTGTTACCCAACCTTCAACCTGCCCATGGCTAGATCACCGGGTTTCGGGTCTATACCCTGCAACTTATTCGCCCAGTTAAGACTCGGTTTCCCTACGGCTCCCCTATTCGGTTAACCTTGCTACAGAATATAAGTCGCTGACCCATTATACAAAAGGTACGCAGTCACCCCACCCCAAAGCACATTCACTGCTTGTTTTGTGTGTTGGGCGTCGCAAAAAGCGCTCCGCCAACGCGTGTTGAATGCAACTTCAAGGTTGTCCTCAACACCAGAAAATGCTTTGGTGGTGGGGCTCCCACTGCTTGTACGTACACGGTTTCAGGTTCTATTTCACTCCCCTCGCCGGGGTTCTTTTCGCCTTTCCCTCACGGTACTGGTTCACTATCGGTCAATCAGGAGTATTTAGCCTTGGAGGATGGTCCCCCCATATTCAGACAGGATAACACGTGTCCCGCCCTACTCGTCGAGTTCACAACACTAACACCTTCGGATACGGGGCTATCACCCTTTACTGCCGGACTTTCCAGACCGTTCTCCTGATGCTAATGCTGATTAAGACTCTGGGCTGCTCCCCGTTCGCTCGCCGCTACTAGGGGAATCTCGGTTGATTTCTTTTCCTCGGGGTACTGAGATGTTTCAGTTCCCCCGGTTCGCTTCGTTTGACTATGTATTCATCAAACGATAGTGCAACGAATTGCACTGGGTTTCCCCATTCGGAAATCGTCGGTTGTAACGGTTCATATCACCTTACCGACGCTTATCGCAGATTAGCACGTCCTTCATCGCCTCTGATTGCCTAGGCATCCACCGTGTACGCTTAGTCGCTTAACCTCACAACCCGAAATTGTTTCAACGTTCACCTTACTGTCATGGCTGTGCGTGGTGAACTTCTTCGTTGGGCAGTGCTCGCAATGCTCACGTACCTAAGTACGCTGCGCTTGCTGTGCGCTGTCCGCCTTGAATTTCACACTGCTCGCGCATGCCGCTCGAGTTTGTGACCGAAAATTTCAGGTCTGAAATTTTGAGAGACTCTCACATTGTTTAAGCGATAAACAATGTGCGTTGTTTTCAATTTTCAGCTTGTTCCAGATTGTTAAAGAGCATAATTATTCGCAATAGACTATTACTAATCTATTCTGAATAATCAGAAAAATTATGGTGGAGCTAAGCGGGATCGAACCGCTGACCTCCTGCGTGCAAGGCAGGCGCTCTCCCAGCTGAGCTATAGCCCCATAAAGGTATTTTCGGTATCAATTAATCTCTTTATAAGATTTTCTTATTCGGAGGTCTTTTTTCTTAGGCAAGGCGTGGATTAGCGAAGTTTACTTTTGGGTAAACGAGCTGAGCCATAACGCAGCATAAGAGAAAAGTGGTAGGCCTGAGTGGACTTGAACCACCGACCTCACCCTTATCAGGGGTGCGCTCTAACCACCTGAGCTACAAGCCTATCGATACCGCTACTCTATTTCATCAGACAATCTGTGTGAGCACTTCACAAAAACACTTCAATGGTAAGGAGGTGATCCAACCGCAGGTTCCCCTACGGTTACCTTGTTACGACTTCACCCCAGTCATGAATCACAAAGTGGTAAGCGCCCTCCCGAAGGTTAAGCTACCTACTTCTTTTGCAACCCACTCCCATGGTGTGACGGGCGGTGTGTACAAGGCCCGGGAACGTATTCACCGTAGCATTCTGATCTACGATTACTAGCGATTCCGACTTCATGGAGTCGAGTTGCAGACTCCAATCCGGACTACGACGTACTTTATGAGTTCCGCTTGCTCTCGCGAGGTCGCTTCTCTTTGTATACGCCATTGTAGCACGTGTGTAGCCCTACTCGTAAGGGCCATGATGACTTGACGTCATCCCCACCTTCCTCCGGTTTATCACCGGCAGTCTCCTTTGAGTTCCCGACCGAATCGCTGGCAACAAAGGATAAGGGTTGCGCTCGTTGCGGGACTTAACCCAACATTTCACAACACGAGCTGACGACAGCCATGCAGCACCTGTCTCAGAGTTCCCGAAGGCACTAAAGCATCTCTGCTAAATTCTCTGGATGTCAAGAGTAGGTAAGGTTCTTCGCGTTGCATCGAATTAAACCACATGCTCCACCGCTTGTGCGGGCCCCCGTCAATTCATTTGAGTTTTAACCTTGCGGCCGTACTCCCCAGGCGGTCGATTTAACGCGTTAGCTCCGAAAGCCACTCCTCTAGGGAACAACCTTCAAATCGACATCGTTTACAGCGTGGACTACCAGGGTATCTAATCCTGTTTGCTCCCCACGCTTTCGCACCTGAGCGTCAGTCTTTGTCCAGGGGGCCGCCTTCGCCACCGGTATTCCTCCACATCTCTACGCATTTCACCGCTACACATGGAATTCTACCCCCCTCTACAAGACTCTAGCTGACCAGTCTTAGATGCCATTCCCAGGTTAAGCCCGGGGATTTCACATCTAACTTAATCAACCGCCTGCGTGCGCTTTACGCCCAGTAATTCCGATTAACGCTTGCACCCTCCGTATTACCGCGGCTGCTGGCACGGAGTTAGCCGGTGCTTCTTCTGTCGGTAACGTCAATCGTTGATGATATTAGCATCAACGCCTTCCTCCCGACTGAAAGTACTTTACAACCCTAGGGCCTTCTTCATACACGCGGCATGGCTGCATCAGGCTTGCGCCCATTGTGCAATATTCCCCACTGCTGCCTCCCGTAGGAGTCTGGGCCGTGTCTCAGTCCCAGTGTGGCTGATCATCCTCTCAGACCAGCTAGGGATCGTCGCCTAGGTGAGCCATTACCTCACCTACTAGCTAATCCCATATGGGTTCATCCGATAGCGCAAGGACCGAAGTTCCCCTGCTTTGCTCCTGAGAGATTATGCGGTATTAGCTACCGTTTCCAGTAGTTATCCCCCTCTATCGGGCAGATCCCCATACATTACTCACCCGTCCGCCGCTCGTCAGCGAGAAGCAAGCTCCCCCTGTTACCGCTCGACTTGCATGTGTTAGGCCTGCCGCCAGCGTTCAATCTGAGCCATGATCAAACTCTTCAATTAAAAGTAGCTTGATGCTCAAAGAATGTTTACTGTCGTTTGATTTCCGAAGAAATCAAATTACCTATTAGTTCATATATATGAATTAACGTGTTAGTCACTCTTCAAGACTTAAAATCAAATATTTTTTTGATAGTGTCTTGTGAGTGCCCACACAGATTGTCTGATAAATTGTTAAAGAGCGTTGCGACTGAATCTTTCGATTTTTGAACCGGATTTTGTGAATCAGGTCATTGTCGCGAGGTGTCGTATAATACGTTTTTTATTTAGAAAGTCAAGCGTTTATTTTCAACTTTTTTCTTTCTCACCTCTGTTATCACTGGGTTATGAAGTTTTCTTCTAACCGGTTTGTCGTGACAACGGATGCGCATTATAGGGAGTCGAAAAATTCTCGCAAGTGTTTTTTTGAGTTTTTATCTTGTTCGTGTTTTTTTTAGCCAAAAACATATTTATAAGTTAAATTAGGTCTATATGTTGACTATTTAAGCAGCAATCACACATCTACTCACGTAATATATGCATCTAAGAATTATGCTTTGAGATGAATTATGGAATTAAGTAAGCAACAAACAGCCTCACAAAAAAATCGCTCTTATATTATTGCAGAAAATCTTGGCCAGTTGATTTTAACCAGCGCCTATTTACCTGATTCCATTTTACCCAGCGAATTAGAATTATCAGAACAATTCCAAGCGAGTCGAACAGCAATAAGAGAAGCAATAAAAATATTAGCGGCAAAAGGAATGGTATTAGCACGCCCCAAAATAGGTACCCGTGTTATGCCTCCCTCAAATTGGAATTTTTTAGACCAAGATCTCTTAACATGGTGGTCCAATAGTGAAGAGCAATCGGTCGTGATGGAACACTTTAAAATGGTTCGACTCGCAATAGAACCTCAAGCTTGTTATCTTGCGGCTATACATGCGACAAAAGAACAAAAACAATCATTACAATTATTAGCAAGTGAAATGCAGTTACTCGCCAAAGAATTTGACAGAGCGCATTGGGTGAAAGTTGATTATCATTTCCATTTAACTATTTACAAAGCTTGTGCCAATCCTTTCTTAATTTCTTTTGCTAATTTATTCCGTTCTATTTATCTGCGTTACTTTGATGTCATTACTAATAATGAGGTTATAGAGGTCGAAATTCATCAACAACTTGCCAATGCAATTATTCATGGTAAAAGTACAGTAGCACTCGACCTTTGCTATAACTTACTAACGATTACCCAAAAGCAAGACTAACAAAACAATATTCCATTAAAGCTTTCATTTATTTGTATAGGTAACTGATGTTCAAAACAGCGAAAAATATGTCTGGCCTTCCATGGATTGCGGCAATGGCCTTTTTCATGCAAGCGCTTGATGCCACAATTTTGAATACGGCTTTACCTGATATTGCAAGAAGCCTTGATCACTCGCCGCTTGCGATGCAATCAGCCGTAGTCAGTTATACGCTTACTGTTGCTCTATTGATTCCTGTTAGCGGCTGGTTTGCAGATAGATTTGGTACAAGACGTATATTTATTTTAGCGGTTTCTTTATTTTCTCTTGGTTCATTACTTTGTGCCCTTTCGCCTTCCTTAAATTTCTTAGTGACCTCTAGGGTTATTCAAGGAATTGGTGGGGCAATGATGATGCCAGTCGCCCGCTTAGCCTTAATAAGGGCTTACCCTCGAAGTGAGTTATTACCTATCTTAAATTTCGTCACCATCCCTGGTTTAGTTGGGCCAATATTGGGGCCTCTATTAGGTGGTATCTTAGTAACCTATGCAACTTGGCATTGGATATTTATTATTAATATTCCTATTGGTGTTTTAGGTATTTTTTATGCCTTAAAACATATGCCTGACTTTAAAATGCCAAAACGTAAATTTGATACTTTAGGGTTCTTATTGTTTGGTTCCGGCTTAGTCATGCTATCTGTCAGCTTAGACTTATTCAGTGATAAATCTCTTTCAACATCGATTCCAGTCACTATTGTCTTAGTCGGCTTTCTCTTCTTATTTGTTTATATTTTCCATGCAAGACACACTAAGCACGCAATAATCCCATTGAATTTATTTAAAACGCGTACATTTTCTATTGGGATCAGCGGTAATATCGCGACACGCTTAGGAACAGGCAGTATTCCATTTTTAATGCCATTAATGTTGCAGGTGGGTTTTGGTTACGAAGCCGTTGTGGCAGGAATGATGATGGCACCACTAGCAATAGGGTCAATCACTGCTAAATCGGGAGTTACTCGGGTCCTAACTAAGTATGGCTACCGTAATACATTATTTGTTATCACCATTATTATTGGATTAATGATTGCACAGTTTTCCTTACAATCACCAAGTATGTCGATTTACCTGTTAATCGTACCTTTATTCATTTTAGGAATGGTGATGTCAGTGCAGTTCACCGCAATGAATACTATTTGTTTGGCTGATTTAACAGACAATAATGCGAGTGCGGGAAATAGTATGTTAGCGGTGACTCAGCAACTATCGATAAGCTTCGGTATTGCAGTCAGTGCTGCAATCTTAAACTTCTATGGTGGACAACCTAATAGCAATACGGTCGATAATTTTCACTACACTTTTATTACCGTTGGTGTCATTACGCTTATCTCAGCTTTTGTCTTCTTATTATTAAGTAAGACAGACGGTGACAATTTAATAAAAAACAAAACCAAAAAAGCGAAGAATTAATATTTTTTAACCGATTGGCGCTCAATTAGCTCAGGGGTAAGAACCAAAACGCTCGCCTTTGCTTCTGGGTTATCCATACGATAAATAAGTTGGTCAACAGCCTGTTGGCCTAACTTATCTTTTGGCTGATGAATTGTTGTTAGTGGTGGGATCATATAAGGTGAAAGATCGATATCATCATAACCAATAATTGAAATATCATCAGGTACTTTCAAGCCCTTTTGGTATATCGCTTGATAAGCTCCCACCGCCATCGCATCATTACCGGCAAAAATAGCCTCGGGAGGGACAGGTAAGCTAAGCAGTTTATTCATAGACTCAAACCCACCAGCAAATTCAAAATCACTGAAAATGATATAATCATCATAAATATTAATGCCGCCATCTGTCATGGCTTGAATAAAACCTTGATGGCGTGCCCTTGCTGGTGATTTGTCTTGTGGTCCTGCAATACATGCAATACGGGTAAAACCAGATTCAATAAGGTAACGAGTGGCTATTTCCCCACCCAGAAAAGAGTTATCTTGAATGATATCGCCATCTGATTCGAATGGTGACCAGTCCATCATAACCGTTGGCACAGCGGGGTAACGAGCCAAAACATTCTTTGATGGCCCTTGAACTTCTGTGCACATAATCAATAGCCCATCAACACGCTTTTGTAGCAACGTTTCTAAACTATGATTCATTCGTTGGAGGTCACCTTCAGTGTTGCACAAAATCAAACTATAGCCGCGTTCGTAACAACTCCGCTCTACCCCCCGCACTACTTCTGCGTAGAATGGGTTATTACTTGTTGTCAGTAACATCCCAATCGTATTAGTACGATTCATTTTTAAACTACGCGCTAACGCAGAAGGGGCATAGTTTAACTCTTCAATCGCATTTTTAACGCGAGTGGTAATGCTCTCGCTGACATAGCGATTTTGATTAATAACGTGAGAGACGGTGGATGTTGACACCCCCGCAAGGCGTGCCACATCTTTCATTGTTGCCACAAGTTAATCCTGTTGAGTCAAAAACTGGTCAATTTCTTTACGCCATGGAACAGAGGGTTGAGCTCCAGGGCGAGTCACAGCTATCGCCGCCGCCGCATGGGCAAAAATAATCGCTTCTTCGTCAGCCTTACCTTCAAGCAGTGCAGTAACGTAAGCCCCATTGAATGTATCACCTGCGGCAATAGTATCCACTGCTTTTACGCGAAATGCAGAAATTATTTTACCTTCTTCACCTTTTTCACTATACCAAACACCTCGAGAACCAAGTGTTATCATCACTTTACTAATACCTTTTTGATGTAAGGCTTCAGCTGCATCCTGAGCACCTTGATTATCATTAACGGCAATACCTGTTAAGTGTTCAGCTTCTGTTTCATTTGGTGTGATGATATCAACTAATGATAATAATGAATCAGGTAATGATTGAGCAGGTGCAGGGTTCAAAATGACTTTTGTATTGTTTTTTTTCGCTATTTCAGCGGCCATTTGTACTGTTTCAATAGGAGATTCCAGTTGCATCAATACCGCATCCGCTTCCACAATTTTTTGCTGATAATGAGCTAACCTTGCCTTGGTTAGTTGCGCATTTGCACCTGCATTGATGCCAATTGTATTTTCCCCTTGTTGATTCACATAAATGAGGGCGACACCTGTCGTTTCACCTTCAATTGCATCAATACATTCAGTTTTAATATTATCGAGAGATAACTGTTTTTTTATACTCACACCAATATCGTCATCACCAACACAAGCAATAAACGTTATGTCAGCACCACTTCGACCTGCTGCAACAGCTTGGTTGGCGCCTTTCCCACCAAATGCAACTTGGTAATGATCGCCTCTAACGGTTTCACCCGGCTGAGGGAAATGCTTAACATTTAATATATGATCCGCATTGATACTACCGAGAACCACCAGTTTTGCTGTACCCATAACGTTTATTTCCTTTTTTGATGACCAATTAATTGCAAACTAAAATAAACCGCCGCAGTATGCCGCGGCGGTTTTTATCTTATTGTTTTACCACTAATTCCAATTCAACCGGAACCGTTGAATCCACTTTTTCGCCTTTTAAGACTTTATCTGCAATCTGAACACCAACAATCCCAATTTGGTCTGGGCGCTGTGCAATAGTTGCACCTAATTTTCCACCTTCAACGGCTTTGATACCATCATTTGTTCCATCAAAACCGACAACCAGAACATCAGTACGGCCTGCGGTTTGTAAAGCTCTTAATGCCCCTAATGCCATTTCATCATTTTGAGCAAATACCGCTTGAACAGCGGGATGTGCCGTTAACAAGTTTTGCATTACGTTCAAGCCTTTTGTTCTATCGAAATCAGCAGGTTGGCTCGCCAGTAAATTGAATTTGTGCTCTTTTGCTCCAGTACTAAAACCTTCACCGCGCTCACGCGCTGCTGATGTACCTGAAATACCTTCTAATTGAATCACTTTCGCTTCATTGCCTGTTTTTTGTGCAATATAGTCGGCAGCCATTTTCCCGCCCATGCGGTTATCTGATGCCACATGGCTGACAACTTCACCTTTGTTAGCTGCTCTATCCAAAGTGATGACAGGTATATTTGCTTTATTAGCCATTAATATTGAGTTACCCACCGCATCTGAATCCGTTGGGTTAATTAACATTAATTTTGTACCACGAACGGTTAAATCTTGAACGTTGGCTAATTCTTTAGCTGGATTGTCTTGGGAATCTAAAACAATCAGCTCATAACCCAATTTATCCGCTTCTTTTTGTGCGCTATCTTTCATCGTCACAAAGAACGGGTTATTCAATGTAGAAATTACGAGTGCAATGCTATCTTTCGCCATCGCATTGACACTAACGGTTGCACTCAGTGCAACTGCAGATAATAACGTTGCTAGTTTGTTCAGTTTCATAATAATTTTCCTGTAGGGTTACTTTTTATTATCAACAAGTACAGCGAGTAAGATGACGACAGCTTTAACAATCATCTGGTAGTTTGACGAAATACCTAATAAGTTTAATCCATTGTTTAAGAAACCAAGGATAAGCGCACCAATCAATGTTCCAACTATGCGCCCTTTACCACCAGCAAGACTGGTACCACCCAGTACAACCGCAGCAATAGCATCAAGTTCATACCCATTACCTGCCATTGGCTGAGCCGATGATAAACGTGCAACTTCAATGACACTCGCCAATGCCGCTAGCAGTCCACATAAGGCATAAACCACTATTTTAATGCGATCGACATTAATACCAGAAAGACGGGTAGCCGCTTCATTCCCACCAAGTGCGTAGATGTAACGACCAAGGCGAGTATGGTGCAACATATACCATGCCGCAGCAAAAACGATGATCATTAACCAGACTGGGGTAGGAATACCAAATGGGCGGCCAATACCAA
This sequence comes from Providencia sp. PROV109, assembly GCF_033681625.1. Classification (NCBI taxonomy): domain Bacteria; kingdom Pseudomonadati; phylum Pseudomonadota; class Gammaproteobacteria; order Enterobacterales; family Morganellaceae; genus Providencia; species Providencia sp. PROV109. Next base: position 67,091 of record NZ_CP096320.1, on the reverse strand, counting down.
ACCAACCAAATAAGTCTGCGTTATCACTAAATCCTGTATTGATAGGGCTGCCGTCTGTGTAAACTCGTGTCACACCACGCAGTAGTAGCATCATGACTAAAGTCGCAATGAAAGCTTGGACTTTTCCTTTTGCGACAATCACCCCGGTGCATGCACCGATAGCAGCACCGAGTGCTAATGCCCCCGCAACAGCCACTAATGCGTTAACTTCCGCCCCGACCATAGAGGCTGCAACCGCTCCCGTTAAGGCCAATAAGGACCCAACAGAAAGGTCGATTCCTGACGTTAAGATAACTAATGTCATCCCAACCGCCATAATGGCGTTGACGGAGGTTTGTTGTAAGATATTGAATAGGTTATTAACCGTAAAAAAATTCGGGCTTAATGTTGATACGATTGCAATCAAAACTAATAGTGCGATTAATGATTTTTGCTCCATCAGCCATGCTTTGCTGAACCAGCGTTTTGATGATGCGGTAGTTGAACTCATACTGATAACTCCTGAACTGAGCCATAATTTTTACCCACTGCGGCAGCCATTAAGGCTTCCTGAGTCGCGTCTTTGGCTGAAAATTCGCCGCTGATATGACCTTCGTGCATCACCAAAATGCGGTCACTCATTCCTATTACTTCAGGCATTTCTGAAGAAACTAAAATGATACTCAGCCCTTCTTTTTTAAACTGGTTAATTAGTTGATAGATTTCTTTTTTAGCACCAACGTCTACACCACGAGTTGGCTCATCGAGGATCAGTACTTTTGGTCTTGTCATCAAACCGCGCGCAATGGCCACTTTTTGCTGGTTTCCACCAGAAAGATTGCCAATTATTTGGTCCATAGACGGGGTTTTAATATTGAATAATCGTATGAAATCGCTAACGGTTTGCTGCTCTTCACCATGCTTGAGGCTTCCCCCTGCACGACTGAAATAACGTAATGCCGTCAATGACATATTTTCTTTCACTGACATGCCTAATACTAATCCATCACGTTTACGGTCTTCTGAAATATAAACAATGCCACTGTTTAAGCCATCTTGTGGTGTTTTCAGTGTTACGGGTTTGCCTTCCAGTTTTATCGTACCTGATTTTTTTGTCGCCGCGCCGTAGATGATTTTCATCAACTCTGTACGCCCCGCGCCCATCAAACCAGATACACCTAAAATTTCCCCACTCTTTAGGGTGAAATTGGCATTTGTTACACCTGGTCCAGATACATCTTCAAGCTGCAGCCTAATTTTTCCAGTTTCTACCTCAACCCTTGGATATTGGTCTTCAAGTTTACGACCAACCATCATTTCAATGAGTTTTTCTTCTTCTAATTCACTCACGGGTTTCTCACCAATAAACTGGCCATCGCGAAACACCGTTACATCGTCGCAAATTTCAAAAATTTCTTTTAAACGATGAGAAATATAAACAATGCCACAGCCTTGAGCTTTTAAGTCTTCGATAACTCTAAATAAGGATTCTGTTTCCGTATCCGTTAGCGCATCAGTGGGTTCATCCATGATAATCACTTGTGATTGGAAGCTAAGGACTTTGGCGATTTCGACCATTTGTTGTTCGCCGATAGAAAGCTCTGCAATAGTTTGATGGCTATCATAATCAAGGTTAAGCCGTTTAAGCAGTTTGTCAGACTCACTGAACATTTTTTTCCAGTTAATTTTGCCAAATGCATTAACATACTCTCGACCTAGAAAAATATTTTCAGCTATGGTTAATTCAGGGATCAGGTTGAGTTCTTGGTGGATAATCCCAATACCCGCCTCTTGGGAACTTTTGGGCCCATTAAACGCCACTTCTTTGCCTAAATAGCGGATTTGCCCGGCATCTTTTTTATAAATACCTGTCAGCACTTTCATCATGGTTGATTTGCCAGCCCCATTTTCCCCCACCAGCGCCATGACTTTCCCTGGATAGACATTCAATGTCGCACCACTGAGGGCTTTTACCCCTGGAAATGATTTATCAATCCCGATAAGTTCTAATAAAGGTTGCATAGTCACCTCAGAAAGTCACACCAGAACAAAGAATAACGTTAGCGAACGGTGAACATTCCCCTGTTCGGATCACTGCTTTACTGTCATGAGTGAGTTGTTTAAAACGTTCATGACTGCAATAAATAATTTCAATCGTATTGTTTTGAGTGACTTCTAACTGTTGTAAATGAGCCAAAATAGCGGCTTCCATTTGTGGGTTAATGGTGCTGATTTCCTCTGCTAGAATGGCTTTTTCAACTTGCATCTCTTGGGTGATGACACTTAAAACTGACATGAAATCTGGTAAGCCTTGCGTAATGGCTAAATCAATACGTTCCGTTCCTTGATAAATGGGTAAACCTGCATCAGCAAGCGTTATTTGGTCTGTATGACCTAATCTTGCGATTACAGAGGTAACGTTGGCATTAAGTAAAACACCCTTTTTCATTTTTCACCGCCATTCCAGTAAGCGAAACGTTTCGCTCATGTAATAATAGTAAAGATAAGTCACAACTCAATATTGATGATTAATATTTGTGATCAATATCGAAACGTTTCGTTCGTGTTGAGAAAGTTTAAAAACAATAACTTATTGAATCACTTATAGCTGAATCGTTTTTTCTAATTTCTTGGGGCATATCAAAGAAAAATGGAAAAATAGGTCGCAGTATGTAATAAAAGAAATTGATAGTTTTAATATCAACGCTTCTACAATAAAAGGAATGAATATGCAGCTTGCTGAACGAATAGCCCAATTAAGCAATTACCTTGAAAGCGGTTTATATGAACGCCAGCAAGCTATTCGTTTGTGCTTATTAGCCACATTAAGCGGTGAAAGCGTATTTCTATTAGGCCCTCCAGGTATTGCCAAAAGCTTAATTGCACGAAGAATGAAATATGCTTTTCGTCACGCAAACGCTTTTGAATACTTAATGACGCGATTTTCAACACCGGAAGAAATCTTTGGTCCTCTTTCAATACAGGCGCTAAAAGATGAAGGACGATATGAACGTTTAACCAAAGGTTATTTACCAGACGCTGAAGTCGTATTTCTTGATGAAATATGGAAAGCGGGCCCAGCCATTTTAAATACCTTATTAACGGCGGTTAATGAGCGCAAGTTCCGTAATGGTGATGAAGAAAAATCCATCCCTATGCGATTATTAGTAACTGCATCAAATGAATTACCCGATGCTGATAATAGCCTCGAGGCGCTATTCGACAGAATGTTAGTGCGAATTTGGTTGGATAAAGTGCAAGAAAAACAAAATTTCCGAGCACTTTTAATCGGTAAATCCTCTTTGGATGAAACCCAAGTCCCTGATCATTTAAAAATCGGCGATGAAGAGTACCAACAGTGGCAACAAGAAATTCCTAAAATTACGCTACCCGATCACTGTTTTGAACTTATTTACCAATTACGCCAGCAGTTAGATGCTACAGATAAACAACTTTATGTTTCCGATAGGCGCTGGAAAAAAGCAGTTTACCTATTACAAGCAAGTGCTTTCTTTAATGGTCGCAACAGCGTATCTCCTCTAGATCTTGTGTTATTAAAAGATTGTCTCTGGCATGACATGCAATCGATGAATACTTTACCGCAACTATTGCAGTCATTATTACAAGAAGATGGCTGGCAACAGAGAAAGTTAACTCGCGAAATAGAGCAAATTTATCAGCAATGGATGTCATCGACCCAAGACCAAAACAACCAAGATGCATTTAAAGTCAATAAAAACAATGCGATGTTTGCTCGTAAAGCGTCTTACATATTGCCCGAAAATATCAGTGACGGTCGAATTACCCTGTTTTTACATCGTCCACTTCAACTGCATAATATGAAAGTTACCTTTGTAACAACTGATAAAAAGTCACTAATAACCTTCTTAAATAAAGGAACGACACTGTCCGCTCATCTAAATGGGATTGGTTTTGCGCAAGACATTGCTGCTGAGATAAATAATTTAAACCAGATACAGTTATTAGATGTAAGTCATCAATCATCTACTTTATATATTCAAGATAAAACCTCGTCACTTGCGCCAAATACAAATAATCAAGAGTGGCTAGACAAGCTGGATAAAATTCAAGAAGAGATTCAAACCGCGCGTTATCAGTTTGAAAAACAGCAGCCCAACTTATTTATTGAACCACACTGGCTTGCGGATATTGAACAAAGTTTTATAAAGCTCACTGAAAAGCTAAACCAATTACGTAACCAAATCATGGGTAAAGTGGCCGAATAGCGATGATGAGTTTAGCCACATTAGAAATGCTGCTTTCAGTTAATGAAGGCCAATTAATTGAAGAGATAATTATATCTTTGCTAGCAACTCCTCAATTGGCGGTATTTTTTGAAAAACATCCTCGATTAAAAAAAGCTTTACTCAAAGATTTATCGGGTTGGAAAAAGGATCTCAAACAGCGTATGCAAGATGCGCTTGTTCCCGCACAACTTTCAGAAGAATTTGAACTTTATCGTCAGTCCCTTGGGATTTCGACAGATGCCTTTTTTATCCAATTACCTAATGTCATCGCAAAACTTCACCAACTGGATTCCCCTTTTTACCGTGACGCATATCAGCTACAGAGTGGGAAAATAGAAAACCGCAGTGCAAGGCAATCACTGTTTGTTCAAAGATGGCGTATTAGCTTAATTTTACAAGTTACAACACTACATAAAGAGCTACTAGAACAGGAAAAAGAACAATTATTGGCAGAATTACAACGCCGACTGGCTCTAAGTGGTAATTTAGAAGATATTCTTGGCGAAAATGAACGTGCTGCTGGCCGGCTGTGGGATTTAACCAAAGGTGTGAACATGACTTCCACTTATAATGACCAATTATTAAGTCGATACAGTGAATTTTTACGTCAGCAGCCTGAATTAGAAAAAATAGCCCAATTATTAGGCCGTAGCCAATCCGCTCAATCCATTCCTGATGATAGTGTTTTTCTTGAACCAATGACTATCATGGAAAAAGTGCCAGAAACGGTTCCTGAGCAAGTTAATGGCTTAAATCAGAGTGATGATATTTTACGGTTATTACCTGCAGAACTCGCTATGTTAGGCCTTGAAGATATTGAATTTGAGTTCTATCGAAAATTACTCGAAAAACAGCTTCTAACTTATCGGTTACAAGGAGATAGCTGGCAAGAAAGAAAAGTTCTGCGCCCTATTACCCACCACCATAATGAAGAACAGCCAAGAGGACCATTTGTTGTATGTATTGATACATCGGGTTCGATGGGCGGTTTAAATGAACGCTGCGCCAAAGCATTTTGCCTCGCGCTAATGAAAATTGCGCTGGCGGATAATCGCTCATGCCATGTGATGTTATTTTCCACAGAAATTGTGCATTACGATTTACTTTCTATTGATGGCTTAGAGCAATGTATTCGTTTTTTACATCAAACATTTAAAGGTGGGACTGACCTTGCGGCTTGTTTGCAAGAAACCGCAATAAAATTGGAATCAAAACAGTGGATTGATGCAGATGCCGTGGTGATTTCTGATTTTGTTGCTCAGCGTTTACCGGATGAGTTAATTCAGAAAATAAAGATTATGCAGAAGAAAGGTAAATACCGCTTCCATGCGGTATCTGTATCAAATTATGGGAAACCCAGTATCATGAAGATCTTTGACCATATTTGGCGTTTTGATACTGGGTTAAAAAGCAGGCTGTTACGCAGCTTTAGCCGCTAATTACAGCATACCTTCAACGGATTCTTGCATTTCAGCACCCCATACACCACATTGCACTTGGCCAATGTGTTGACGTTGAAGAAGTAGCATAACTAAGCGAGACTGGCCAATACCACCACCGATAGTTTGTGGCATTTCACCTTTCACTAACGCTTGGTGCCACTCTAATTCCATACGTTTTTCATCGCCAGTTAAACTTAATTGACGAGTTAAACACTCAGGACTTACGCGAATTCCCATTGAAGAAAGCTCAAATGCGTCCTGTAAAACAGGGTTCCACACAATGATGTCGCCGTTCAAACCACAAAAACCGTCTTCATTTTTTGTTGTCCAGTCATCGTAGTCTGGCGCACGAACATCATGTGATTCACCGCTAGATAGCTTACCACCGATACCAATTAAGAATACTGCACCTAATTCTTTTGCGATTGCGCGTTCACGCCCTTTCGCATCTAAATCAGGGTAGCGCTGTAACAACTCTTCACTGTGAATAAAGTGGATTTGGTCAGGCAGGAACGGTGCCAACCCAAATTCTTTACTTACGGCAGCTTCTGTTTCTTTTATTGCCTTATAGATTTTACCCACTGTCTGCTTCAGATAAGGAAGTGTACGTTCCTCATCTGCCATCACTTTTTCCCAATCCCACTGATCAACATAGACGGAGTGGATTGGGGTTAAGCGATCCTCGTCCGGACGCAACGCTTTCATATGAGTGTATAGACCTTGGCCTTTACTAAAACCGAAACGCCCTAATGTTTTACGTTTCCATTTAGCCAAAGAATGAACCACTTCAAAGGTTGCACCTGGAATTGATTTCACTTTCACTTGAACGGCTTTTTCGCTGCCAGATAAGTTGTCTTGAGTACCATCCCCTAAGCGGCTTAGGATTGGCCCTTGAACTTCAATTAACCCTAATTCTTTTTCAAGTAAACGTGAGAAATATGATTTCACAAAACTAATTTGTTGCTGATGTTCGATAAATGACTTGTCCATAATTTATTCCCATAATTTGTTAGCTGTATTAGCTGATGTATAGATTAAGCAACAAAATGAGGTATAAATTCAATATCCATCATTAAAAAAAGCCTTTACTGTTTATTTTGAATAAAAAAACAGGTATAAAAATGAATAATCGTTAAAATAGAGGTGAAATAATGCCGGAAAATTATCAAATCGATAATCTCGATCGTGACATACTTCACGAATTAATGGCAAATGCACGCATACCGTATGCTGAATTAGCCAAAAAATTCGTTGTTAGTCCCGGGACAATTCATGTCCGTGTCGAAAAAATGAAACAAGCAGGAATTATTAAAGGCACACGTATTGATATAAACCCAAAACAATTAGGGTTCGATGTTTGCTGCTTTATTGGCATTATTTTAAAAAGTGCAAAAGATTACCCAACCGCACTAAAAAAATTAGATGCCTTAGAAGAAGTTGTCGAGGTGTACTATACAACAGGGCAATACAGCATTTTTATTAAAGTAATGTGCCGTTCTATCGATTCTTTACAAGACGTACTTATCAACAAAATTCAGACCATTGATGAGATACAATCCACAGAAACACTGATCTCCTTACAAAACCCGATCTTACGAACAATCAATCCGTAGAAAAAAAATGATATAACCACATTATCCACAGGTAGATCCCAGCTCATTCACAGCGTACAATAGCGCCCTATTATTGTGAAAGAGAATCACCATGACAAAAGTAACCTTAATAAGTGGCAGTACAATGGGCAGTGCGGAGTATGTTGCCGAGCACATGGCTGAGATTTTAGAAGAACTCGGTCATGAAACCGAAATTCAGCATGGCCCAGAGCTTGATGACTTAACACTTGAAGGCATATGGCTGGTGGTGAGCTCAACACATGGTGCAGGTGATCTCCCTGAAAATATTCAACCTCTTTTTGATTCAATAGAAGAAAGTGCTCCTGATCTAAGCCAAGTTCAATTTGGCTCGGTAGGGATCGGTAGCTCTGAATATGACACTTTTTGTGGTGCGATCCATAAAATAGATGACTTGTTAACCAAGCAAGGGGCTAAAAGGATCGGTGAATGTTTGGAAATTGATGTCCAACAACACGAAATACCCGAAGATCCCGCAGGGGAATGGGTTAAAATTTGGGCAAACGAACTCTAATTTGATTAAAATAACAGCAATCAACTGTGGATAACTCAGGGAAGATCCCGGTATTAACCCGTAGTTATCCAGAGTATAAGTTTTAGGTTCCCCATGCCCTGTGCATAAGTACCCTTTTTGATCCCAGCTTATACGCAAATGGATCACGGATCATTCACAGTATATGATCCTTTACACTTTTATGATCTTTAAAGTGAAAATCCACTTATCCACAGAAACGAGTGATCCTAATAAAAGATCTAATAAAGAGATCTTTAAATAAAAAGATCTTTATATTATATAGGGGAGAAACCTAAAGCTTGGTCTCTTCCTCAAACTTGAGTAGAATTCTCTCCTCAAATGCACAATCCGCATTTTCTAACGTTTAAGGTCCACACATGTTTTATCCAGAGCAATTTGACGTCATCGTAATTGGTGGTGGTCATGCCGGTACTGAAGCAGCAATGGCAGCTGCACGTATGGGGCGTCAAACCCTATTACTGACTCACAATATTGATACATTGGGCCAGATGTCTTGCAACCCAGCCATCGGTGGGATCGGTAAGGGGCATCTGGTTAGAGAAATTGATGCCCTTGGTGGTCTAATGGCCACAGCAACAGACAAAGCAGGTATTCAATTTAGAACATTAAATGCCAGCAAAGGGCCTGCAGTTCGTGCAACCCGAGCACAAGCTGACCGTGTTCTTTATCGCCAAGCTGTTAGAATGGCTTTAGAAAATCAGCCAAATTTGATGATTTTTCAACAACCTGTAGAAGACTTAATTGTTGAAAACAATCGAGTTACAGGGGCTATTACTCGCATGGGCTTAAAATTTAAAGCCAAAGCTGTAGTATTAACCGTTGGTACTTTCCTTGATGGCAAAATTCATATAGGTTTAGAAAATTACAGTGGTGGTCGTGCAGGTGATCCCCCTTCAATTTCACTTTCTCAACGTTTGAGAGAATTGCCTTTACGTGTTAATCGTTTAAAAACAGGAACGCCACCACGTATTGATGCAAGAACTATTGATTTCAGTCAGTTAGCTCAACAGCTAGGTGATGATCCAATGCCGGTATTTTCATTTTTAGGTTCACAAGATCAACATCCACAGCAGATGCCTTGTCATATCACCTATACCAATGAAAAAACCCATGAAGTGATCAGAAATAACTTGGATCGTAGCCCTATGTATACAGGGGTTATTGAAGGGATCGGCCCACGTTATTGCCCTTCGATCGAAGATAAAGTTATGCGTTTTGCCGATAAAGACTCACATCAGATCTTCTTAGAGCCAGAAGGCTTAACAAGCAATGAAATTTACCCTAACGGGATATCCACCAGCTTACCATTTGATGTTCAAATGCAAATTGTTCATTCCATGAAAGGAATGGAAAATGCAAGGATCATTCGTCCTGGTTATGCTATTGAATATGATTTCTTTGACCCTAGAGATCTAAAACAAACGCTTGAAAGTAAATTTATTGATGGCTTATTTTTTGCTGGCCAAATTAACGGTACAACAGGTTATGAAGAAGCAGGGGCCCAAGGGCTACTAGCTGGGCTTAATGCTGCACAACATGCCTTTGGTTTAGAAGGTTGGTTCCCTCGTCGTGACCAAGCTTATATCGGTGTTCTCGTTGACGACCTTTGTACTTTAGGGACAAAAGAACCTTACCGTATGTTTACCTCACGTGCTGAATACCGTTTGATGCTTCGTGAAGACAATGCAGATTTACGTCTGACAGAAAAAGGCCGAGAGTTAGGTTTAGTTGATGATGTTCGCTGGGCGCATTTTAATAACAAAGTCGAATTGATTGAAAAAGAGCGTCAGCGCTTAAAAGATATCTGGGTTCATCCTAAATCGGATAACCACACAGAAATAGATGGAATTTTAACCGTTCCATTATCTAAAGAAGCAAATGGGGAAGATTTACTCCGTCGCCCAGAAATGACGTATAAGATGTTAACTTCACTCAACCTTTTTGCACCGGGTATTGATGATCCTCAAGCTGCGGATCAAGTGGAAATCCAAGTTAAATACGAAGGGTATATTGCTCGTCAAAAAGAAGAAATTGAAAGACAACTGCGTAATGAAAATACCTTGTTGCCTGTTGACCTTGATTACAAACAAGTCAAAGGGTTGTCTAACGAAGTGATGGCGAAACTAAACGATCATAAACCAACATCTATTGGTCAAGCATCGCGAATTTCAGGGATCACGCCTGCTGCAATCTCTATTTTACTTGTTTGGCTGAAAAAACAAGGCATGCTACGCCGGAGCGCTTAACGTGGATTTATTATCAAAACTTAATCAATTGCTAGTAAAAACCGATATCGACTTAACGGAAAAGCAAAAACAGCAGTTAGTTGATTATGTTGGGTTATTAGCGAAATGGAATAAAGCCTATAACCTGACATCGGTACGTGACCCACAGCAGATGTTAATCCGTCATATCATGGATAGCATAGTGGTGAACGGTCAACTCAACGGAACAAAATTTATTGATGTAGGAACAGGTCCTGGTTTGCCTGGTGTTCCTTTAGCGATTGTTCGACCTGATTCCCATTTTGTTTTATTGGACAGCTTAGGGAAGCGCATACGCTTTCTAAAACAGGTTCAACATGAGTTAGGGCTAACTAATATTGAGCCTGTTCAATCACGTGTTGAAGAATATCGGATTGAAAATGGTTTTGATGGTGTGATTAGCCGCGCATTTGCTTCACTGAATGATATGTTGAGTTGGTGCCATCATTTACCTTCATCTGAAGGGCGCTTTTATGCACTTAAAGGTGTCATTCGTGATGATGAAATGGTGCTACCAGAAGGTTTTGTGATTGAATCTATTACAGAGCTTGAAGTACCTGAACTTGATGAGCAGCGCCATTTAGTTAAAGTTTCTATAAAATAAAGTTGCTTTCTGTCAAAATATTTTGTCTTTTAGAGCGATAGTCGGTGTGTTAAAAAGCACCGGCTATTTTTATTTTTAGCTAAAGAATAAATACTTATATTTCACGTGTTATTTACATGTAAATAACGAATAAGTTTCAAAAATAAAGTGTTGATAGAAAAAATGCTGGCTAATTGGCAATTTTTACTTAATCGATTTAGCTAGGTAAATAGTTAACAGTGAAATATTTGATTTATCACGTTTAAATTTAACTTAAAAAACTAATTCTTTAATTGTTTGATTTACAGATTAAATCTATTTTTTGTTGTCAGTAAAGTTGAAAGAATAAATAAAGAGGATAAAGTCAAATGTGATATTTATCACATTAATGTGAATATATGCAGCAATTCATTAACTATTTATTAATTATTACAGCGACAATTCTGCGCCAACTCGAAAAAATTAAATATTTATTCACCTTTTCGCTACTTACTGATTGAATTCATTTCGCCTGCCCGTATAATTTGCACGTTTTTGTCTCTTGACACATTTACGCAAAGGCAGTTTTATACAACACTTAGCGTTTCTGAGGCTGAGAAGAGCTGGGAGTAAACAAAAAGTTATGTCTGTATCCCTTTATGACAACAAACACGCTGCAAAGCAGTTGTCTGTTCAGTTTATAACTTTAGTGATCCTCAGTGGGGCTTTCTGTGCAAATAGTATAGAATGGGGGGCCTCTGCTCTTGCTGGTGGGTTAGCATGCTGGTTACCAAATATCGTATTTATGCTGCTAGCACAATTTCAGAAAGCAAAAGGAGAGGATGAACCTGTCCGCATTGCCTGGTTCTTAGCATTAGGAGCAGGGCTAAAGGTTGTTACAACTATCGCTGTCTTAGTTGTTGCTTTCGGTGTGTTCAAAGCGTCATTAACACCACTGGGTTTGACCTATTTAGCGGTGCTAATTGTTCAGATTGTTGCACCAGCCGTTTTTAAACGGTAAGTATTTTTAAACTACAAAAGGGTAAGAGGCATCATGTCTGCATCAGGAGAAGTGATGACTACAGAGGATTACATAGGCCACCATCTGAAAAACCTTCAGTTGGACCTGAGTACCTTTAAGTTGGTCGATCCCCACGCTAGTCCAACATTTTGGACGTTGAACATTGACTCGCTTTTTTTCTCGGTAGTTCTCGGGGCTCTGTTCCTGTGGCTATTTAGAAGAGTTGCAGCCAATGCGACTAGTGGCGTACCCGGTAAGTTACAGACTGCAATAGAACTGATCATTGGTTTCGTTGATAACTCAGTCCGTGATATGTATCACGGCAAGAGCAAAGTTATTGCTCCTTTAGCATTAACTGTGTTCGTCTGGGTATTCTTAATGAACCTAATGGATTTACTCCCAATTGATTTCCTTCCGTATATTGCTGAGCATTATCTCGGGTTACCTGCATTACGTGCAGTACCAACCGCAGATGTTAGTGTCACATTATCGATGGCTATTGGTGTGTTTATCCTAATCCTCTTCTACAGCATCAAAATGAAAGGAATTGGCGGATTTACAAAAGAGCTCACAATGCAGCCTTTTAACCATCCTGTCTTCATTCCAGTCAATTTGATTCTTGAAGGGGTAAGCCTGCTGTCAAAACCTGTATCACTCGGTCTGCGACTGTTTGGTAACATGTATGCAGGTGAATTGATCTTTATTCTTATCGCGGCTCTGCTTCCGTGGTGGTCACAGTGGTTGTTAAGCCTACCTTGGGCTATCTTCCACATACTGATTATTACGCTACAAGCCTTTATTTTTATGGTTCTGACGGTTGTTTATCTGTCGATGGCATCTGAAGAACACTAATTTAATTTTATCAATAATTGTATTAACTGAAACAAACTGGAGACTGTCATGGAAAACCTGAGTATGGATCTGCTGTACATGGCTGCCGCTGTGATGATGGGCTTAGCGGCGATCGGTGCTGCGATCGGTATCGGCATCCTAGGTGGTAAATTTTTAGAAGGTGCTGCTCGTCAGCCAGATTTAATTCCTCTGCTGCGTACACAGTTCTTTATCGTAATGGGTCTGGTCGATGCTATTCCGATGATTGCTGTTGGTCTGGGCTTGTATGTAATGTTCGCTGTTGCTTAATTAACGTTACGGAACACTGTAAGAACATTAATTCACTAATGAATATGAGGTATTGTCTGTGAATCTAAATGCAACAATCCTCGGCCAGGCTATCGCGTTTGTCCTGTTTGTTTGGTTCTGTATGAAGTATGTATGGCCACCGATTATGGCGGCCATTGAAAAACGTCAAAAAGAAATTGCTGACGGTTTATCTTCCGCAGAACGTGCTAAAAAGAACCTGGAACTGGCGCAAACCGACGCAACCGACCGACTGAAAAAAGCGAAAGCTGAAGCACAAGTCATCATTGAACAAGCTAATAAACAGCGCGTTCAAATGATTGATGAAGCAAAAGCAGAAGCGGAAGCAGAACGTGCAAAAATCGTCGCGCAAGCGCAAGCTGAAATTGATGCTGAGCGCAAACGTGCACGTGAAGAGTTACGTAAACAGGTTGCGATGCTTGCTATCGCAGGTGCCGAGAAGATCATCGAACGTTCCGTGGATGAAGCTGCTAACAGCGACATCGTTGATAAACTAGTCGCTGAACTGTAAGGAGGGAGGGGCATGTCTGAAATTGCTACTGTAGCTCGCCCCTACGCCAAAGCAGCTTTTGACTTTGCTGTGGAAAACCAAGCTGTTGCTAAATGGCAGGAAATGCTAGCCTTCACCGCTGAGGTGACGCGCAATGAACAGGTTGGAGAGCTGCTTTCTGGTTCTATTGCACCAGAAACATTAGCTAAAACGTTTATCTCTGTTTGTGGAGATGAAATTGACGAGCATGTTCAGAATCTGATTCGTGTTATGGCGGATAACGGGCGTTTAACGACGCTACCAGAAGTGTTAACGCAATTTATCCAATTGCGTGATTCTCTGGAATCAACTATTGAAGTTGATGTAATTTCTGCCAACGAACTGAGTGAACAGCAGTCAGCTAAAATTTCTGCAGCGATGGAAAAACGTCTGTCACGCAAAGTTAAGCTGAATTGCAAAATTGATAAGTCTGTTATTGCTGGAGTGATCATTCGTGCTGGAGACCTCGTTATTGACGGGAGTATCCGCGGTCGCTTAGAGCGTTTAACTGACGTCTTGCAGTCTTAAGGGGACTGGAGCATATGCAACTGAATTCCACCGAAATCAGCGAACTGATCAAACAGCGTATTGCTCAGTTCGATGTTGTGAGTGAAGCTCACAATGAAGGTACGATTGTATCCGTTAATGACGGTATTATTCGTATTCACGGTTTAGCCGAAGTCATGCAGGGTGAAATGATCGCGCTGCCTGGCAACCGTTACGCTATCGCACTGAACTTAGAGCGTGACTCTGTTGGTGCGGTCGTCATGGGTCCTTATGCCGACTTGGCAGAAGGCATGAAAGTTAAATGTACTGGTCGTATTCTTGAAGTTCCAGTAGGCCGTGGCCTGCTAGGACGTGTTGTGAATACACTGGGTCAACCAATTGATGGTAAAGGTCCTGTTGATAACGATGGCTTCTCTCCTGTAGAAGTTATTGCTCCAGGTGTTATCGACCGTCAATCTGTTGATCAACCAGTTCAAACTGGTTATAAATCAGTCGATGCCATGATTCCAATCGGTCGTGGTCAGCGTGAGCTTGTTATCGGTGACCGTCAAACAGGTAAAACTGCTTTGGCTATCGATGCAATCATCAACCAACGCGACTCAGGCATCAAATGTGTGTACGTAGCTATCGGCCAGAAAGCGTCTACCGTTTCTAACGTAGTTCGTAAACTGGAAGAGCACGGCGCACTGCAAAATACTATCGTTGTTGTTGCTACAGCATCTGAATCAGCTGCTCTGCAATACTTAGCACCATATGCTGGTTGCGCGATGGGTGAATATTTCCGTGACCGCGGTGAAGATGCACTGATCGTATACGATGACCTGTCTAAACAGGCTGTGGCATACCGTCAAATTTCACTGTTGCTACGTCGTCCACCAGGACGTGAAGCTTACCCAGGTGACGTTTTCTATCTGCACTCACGTTTACTTGAGCGTGCTGCTCGCGTTAACGCTGAATACGTAGAAAACTTTACTAAAGGTGAAGTTAAAGGCAAAACAGGTTCATTGACAGCTCTGCCTATCATTGAAACCCAAGCTGGTGACGTTTCTGCATTCGTACCAACAAACGTAATTTCGATTACAGATGGTCAGATCTTCCTGGAATCTAACCTGTTTAACTCTGGTATTCGTCCAGCGGTTAACCCAGGTATTTCAGTATCTCGTGTTGGTGGTGCTGCTCAGACTAAAATTATCAAGAAACTGTCTGGTGGTATCCGTACCGCACTTGCTCAGTATCGTGAACTGGCAGCGTTTGCTCAGTTTGCTTCCGACCTCGATGACGCGACTCGTAAACAGTTAAGTCATGGTCAGAAAGTAACTGAACTGCTGAAACAGAAACAGTACGCACCGATGTCAGTAGCAGAGCAGGCACTGTCTCTGTTCGCGGCAGAACGTGGGTTCTTGGATGATGTTGAGTTAGCGAAAATTGGTGCGTTTGAAGCTGCTTTAGTTTCTTTTGCACAGCGCGAGCATGCTGACCTTATGAACGAAATTGGCCCGGCTGGTAGCTATAACGATGATATCGAAAGCAAGTTGAAAAAACTGCTCGAATCATTTAAAGCAACTCAGTCCTGGTAATACTATTCGGCCCAGTTCTTAGGGCCGTCTGGTTAATAAGGAGAAGCAGAAATGGCCGGCGCAAAAGAGATACGTTCCAAGATCGGAAGTGTACAAAATACACAAAAGATCACTAAAGCGATGGAAATGGTCGCTGCGTCCAAAATGCGTAAAACGCAGGAACGCATGGCGGCCAGCCGTCCTTATGCAGAAACCATGCGCAGTGTGATTGGTCACCTAGCGTTAGGTAATCTGGAATATAAACACCCATATCTCGAAGAGCGCGAAGTTAAGCGTGTCGGGTATCTGGTTGTTTCAACAGACCGTGGTCTGTGTGGTGGCTTGAACATTAACTTGTTCAAAAAACTGTTAGCAGATATGAAGTTATGGTCTGAGAAAAACGTTCAGGTTGATTTGGCTTTAATCGGTTCTAAAGCGGTATCATTCTTCGGGTCTGTGGGCGGCAATGTCGTGACTCAAGTTACCGGAATGGGGGATAACCCAACGCTTTCGGACTTGATTGGTCCAGTTAACACTATGCTACAAGCCTATGATGAAGGGCGTTTGGATAAACTGTATGTGGTGACGAATAAGTTCATCAATACAATGTCTCAGGAGCCAACTATTCTTCAATTGTTACCATTGCCTGCAAGTGATGATGAAACACTGAAGAAGAAGTCTTGGGATTACATTTACGAACCCGATCCTAAGGCGTTGCTGGATACCCTGCTACGTCGTTATATCGAGTCGCAGGTTTATCAGGGCGTCGTTGAAAACCTGGCTAGTGAGCAGGCCGCACGAATGGTAGCGATGAAAGCCGCTACTGATAATGGTGGAAACCTGATCAAAGAGTTACAGTTGGTTTACAACAAAGCTCGTCAGGCCAGCATTACTCAGGAGCTTACCGAAATCGTTTCGGGTGCTTCCGCGGTTTAACAGCTAGGTTTACGAATTACGTAGAGGATTCAAGATGGCTACTGGAAAGATTATCCAGGTAATCGGCGCCGTTGTGGACGTCGAGTTCCCTCAAGATGACGTACCAAAAGTGTACGACGCTCTTGAGGTTGTTAACGGTAAAGAAAAACTGGTGTTGGAAGTTCAGCAACAGTTAGGCGGTGGTGTTGTCCGTTGTATCGCAATGGGTACATCAGATGGTCTGAGCCGTGGTTTAGAAGTTGTAAACTTAGAGCACCCAATTGAAGTACCAGTAGGTAAAGCAACTTTAGGACGTATCATGAACGTTCTGGGTCAACCTATTGATATGAAAGGTGATATCGGCGAAGAAGAGCGCTGGTCAATTCACCGTGCTGCACCTAGCTATGAAGAATTAGCTAACTCAACAGAACTGCTGGAAACCGGTATCAAAGTAATGGACTTAATCTGTCCATTCGCGAAAGGTGGTAAAGTTGGTCTGTTCGGTGGTGCGGGTGTTGGTAAAACAGTAAACATGATGGAACTGATCCGTAACATCGCGATTGAGCACTCAGGTTACTCAGTATTCGCAGGTGTTGGTGAGCGTACTCGTGAAGGGAACGACTTCTATCATGAAATGACCGACTCAAACGTTTTGGATAAAGTATCACTGGTTTATGGCCAGATGAACGAGCCACCAGGAAACCGTCTGCGCGTTGCGTTGACTGGTCTGACTATGGCTGAAAAATTCCGTGACGAAGGTCGTGACGTACTGCTGTTCGTTGACAACATCTATCGTTATACACTGGCAGGTACTGAAGTATCAGCACTGTTAGGCCGTATGCCTTCAGCGGTAGGTTATCAGCCAACGCTGGCGGAAGAGATGGGTGTTCTGCAAGAACGTATTACCTCAACTCAAACAGGTTCTATCACTTCCGTTCAAGCGGTTTACGTTCCTGCGGATGACTTGACTGACCCATCACCAGCAACCACCTTTGCTCACTTAGACGCAACGGTAGTTCTGAGCCGTCAAATCGCATCACTGGGTATTTACCCTGCGGTTGACCCTCTGGATTCTACTAGCCGTCAACTTGACCCACTGGTTGTTGGTCAAGAGCACTATGATGTTGCTCGTGGCGTTCAGTCTATTCTGCAACGTTACCAAGAACTGAAAGATATCATTGCAATCCTGGGTATGGATGAACTGTCTGAAGAAGACAAACTGGTTGTTGCTCGTGCTCGTAAGATCCAGCGCTTCCTGTCTCAACCATTCTTCGTTGCTGAAGTATTTACCGGTTCACCAGGTAAGTTCGTTTCTCTGAAAGACACTATCCGTGGCTTCAGTGGGATCCTGAACGGTGATTACGACCACCTGCCAGAACAAGCGTTCTATATGGTTGGTACCATTGAAGAAGCTGTGGAAAAAGCTAAAAAGCTTTAATCCAGCTGACAGGAGGTTGATATGGTAGCTGCAATGACATACCACCTGACTGTAGTGAGTGCTGAAAAACAAATGTTTGAAGGCATGGTACAGAAAATTCAGGTGACAGGTAGTGAAGGTGAGCTGGGGATTTACCCACAGCATACCCCGCTGCTGACTGCCATAAAACCGGGCATGGTACGTATTACCAAACAGTTTGGTGACGAAGAGCTAATTTACCTCTCCGGCGGTATTTTAGAAGTACAACCAAATGGTGTTATCGTACTCGCTGATACAGCGATCCGTGGTAAAGATTTAGACGAAGCTCGTGCAGTGGAATCTAAACGCAAAGCGGAAGAACACGTCCGTAAAGCTCACGGCGATGTTGATTATGCTCAGGCATCAGCAGAACTTGCAAAAGCAATAGCGAAACTTCGAGTCATCGAGTTAACTAAAAAGCTAATGTAATGATAGCGGTATAGTAAAAAAAGCCAGTTGGTTAAGTCTAACTGGCTTTTTTATTTGAGCGAAATATGTAGTAATTTATAAAGGAAATAGGTTTACTTTCATCCCTAAGTTGGAGTTTCAGGAAAAATGACTGTGCAAAGAAAAAGTGTCGTGATTTTAGCTGCCGGTAAAGGCACACGGATGTATTCAGAGCTACCTAAAGTTTTGCATTTGCTTGCAGGCAAACCAATGGTTCAGCATGTTATAGATACAGCAAAATCCATTGGTGCATCAGATATTCATCTGGTATACGGACATGGCGGTGATTTACTGAAAGAAAAACTGGGTGAGCAAAACCTCAATTGGGTATTGCAGGCGGAGCAACTCGGTACGGGCCATGCGATGCAACAAGCCGCGCCAAGCTTCCAAGACGATGAAAATATTGTCATGTTATACGGCGATGTACCATTGATAGCCAAAGATACCTTAGATCGTTTAATTGAAGTGAAGCCAGAAGGTGGTATTGGCTTGCTGACGGTTATTTTAGATAACCCAACAGGGTATGGCCGTATAATTCGTGAAAATAATGAAGTTGTCGGTATCATTGAGCAAAAAGATGCCAGTGAAGAGCAACGTAAAATCCAAGAAATCAATACAGGAATTATGGTTGCTAGTGGCAAAGATTTTAAACGTTGGTTGGCACAGCTGAACAACGATAACGCACAAGGCGAATATTATATTACTGATATTATTGCATTAGCACATAAAGAAGGTAATAAAATTGCAACTGTTCACCCTAAACATTTAAGTGAAATGGAAGGGGTGAATAACCGCCTACAATTGGCTGCGTTAGAAAGGGTTTATCAGAAAGAACAAGCGGAAAAATTGTTATTAGCTGGTGTGATGTTAATTGACCCTGCACGTTTTGACTTGCGAGGAACGCTGACTCATGGGCGCGATATTATTATTGATACTAACGTGATTATTGAAGGTAATGTCACATTAGGGAATAACGTACATATTCAATCTGGCTGTATATTAAAAGACTGTGTGATTGGTGATAACTCGGTTATCAGCCCATATTCAGTGATAGAAAACTCTGAATTGTCAGCCGAATGTACAGTTGGCCCTTTTGCGCGTTTACGTCCAGGTGCTAAATTAGCAGCCAAAGCACACGTCGGTAATTTCGTCGAAATGAAAAATGCCTCTTTAGGTTTAGGTTCTAAAGCGGGTCATTTAAGTTACCTCGGGGATGCCCAAATTGGTGATAATGTGAATATTGGCGCAGGTACCATCACTTGTAATTATGATGGTGCCAATAAACATAAAACCATTATTGGTGATGATGTGTTTGTAGGGTCTGATACTCAGTTAGTTGCGCCAGTTTCTGTTGCCAAAGGTGCAACAATAGGCGCTGGCACGACGGTTACACGTGATGTGAATGAAGACGAACTTGTCGTTAGCCGTGTAAAACAAATGCATATTAAAAACTGGCAACGTCCAGTTAAGAAAAAATAAGTAAATATTGAGGAGAGGTAGCAATATCTTTCCTATTATAAATGCGAATTAATCGCGAAAATTAAAATAGCTACTCAAGGTAGCAATATAAAAATAATATCCCCATTTTCTACAAGGCTGGGGAGCAGTGAAAACTGTACAACAATTAGGTTGCGACAAATGAAGGTTTCTCAAGAAAGGAACCTTTTGTCTAGGAATCAAAAAAATATGTGTGGAATTGTAGGTGCTGTTGCACAACGTGATATTGCAGAAATTCTGTTAGAAGGTCTTCGTCGTCTTGAGTATCGTGGTTATGATTCAGCCGGTATGGCTGTCGTTGATCACGAAGGTCATTTGCAACGCTTACGTGAAGTCGGCAAAGTGCAAATGCTAGCTGAAGAAGCGGAGAAAAACCCAGTATCGGGTGGAACGGGGATTGCACATACCCGTTGGGCGACTCATGGTATTCCAAGTGAACGCAATGCTCATCCGCATACCTCTGGTTATATTGCAGTTGTTCATAACGGCATTATTGAAAACTATTTAGAACTGAAAGATGAACTGAAAAAACTCGGTTATGTCTTTAGTTCAGAAACTGACACTGAAGTGATTGCGCACCTTGTTCACCATGAGCAACAAAAGGGCGGTTCGCTGGTGGAAGTAGTTCAACGTGTTATCCCACAATTGCGCGGTGCTTACGGTACTGTGATTATGGATAGCCGTATTCCTGAATTATTAGTCGCCGCACGTTCTGGTAGCCCATTGGTTATTGGTTTAGGTGTGGGTGAAAACTTTTTAGCATCAGACCAATTAGCGCTGTTGCCTGTGACTCGTCGCTTTATTTACCTCGAAGAAGGGGATGTTGCCGAAGTCACTCGTCGTACTGTTCGTATTTTTGATAAAAGTGGTGAAGCTGTCGATCGCGAGCAAATTGAATCAAACGTTCAATATGATGCAGGCGATAAAGGCGTCTATCGCCATTACATGCAAAAAGAAATTTACGAACAACCAATGGCAATTAAAAACACCCTTGAAGGGCGTTTTGACAAAGACAATGGTATCGATTTAAGCGAGTTAGGCCCTCGTGCAAGTGAAATTTTATCTCAAGTTGAACATATCCAAATCGTCGCATGCGGGACATCCTACAATGCGGGAATGGTTGCACGTTATTGGTTTGAGTCTTTGGCTGGTATTCCTTGTGATGTGGAAATCGCTTCAGAGTATCGCTACCGTAACCCTGCTCACCGTAAAAATAGCCTGATGATTACGTTGTCTCAATCAGGTGAAACTGCGGATACACTGGCAGCCCTGCGTTTATCAAAAGAATTAGGTTATCTGACTTCTTTAGCAGTGTGTAACGTGGCGGGCTCTTCTCTAGTACGTGAATCTGAATTTGCTTTAATGACCAAAGCAGGGGCAGAAATTGGTGTGGCATCGACTAAAGCGTTTACCACACAGTTAACCGTCTTACTGATGTTAGTTGCGTATATGGGCCGCTTGAAAGGTGCTAATCCTGAGCTCGAAGAAAACATTTCTCACGCTCTACATGCGCTACCGGCTCGTATTGAAAGCATGTTATCGCAAGATAAAGTCATCGAAGCACTGGCAGAAGATTTCTCAGATAAACACCACGCATTGTTCTTAGGTCGTGGTGATCAATTCCCTATTGCAGTTGAAGGGGCTCTGAAATTAAAAGAGATTTCTTACATTCACGCAGAAGCATATGCAGCGGGTGAGTTAAAGCACGGCCCATTAGCGTTAATTGATGCCGATATGCCTGTTATCATCGTTGCACCTAACAATGAGCTGTTAGAAAAACTGAAATCAAACATTGAGGAAGTCCGTGCGCGTGGTGGTTTGCTGTATGTATTCGCTGACCAAGATGCAGGCTTTGAAGCCAGTGAAAATATGAAAATTGTTTCGCTACCTCATGTTGAAGAACTGATCGCACCAATTTTCTACACTGTTCCTCTGCAACTGTTGTCTTATCACGTTGCATTGATTAAAGGCACAGACGTTGACCAACCACGTAACTTGGCGAAGTCGGTGACGGTTGAGTAATTCAGCTGATTGAAATATAAATAAATCCGATTATGTTGTTAATGGCATAATCGGATTTTTATTTATATTTACAGGCCTTTTAATAGGCTTAATTTAAAATTAACTGTTGGTAATAATGGCGAAAAATGATGTTTTGTAGTTTTATAAGGCAATAGCTTATTTTGATATAAAATAACTTCAAAAATATTTTTCACATCATAAGGTTGGTCTGAGTTTTGATAGTTGACTTTGACTCGATTATCTTGATAACTCAGTAATATACAAGGTAACAGCGATAGTTTTAGTTGCTTAGCCACTTGATAGCGGTGGTTACCATCCATAATAATACCAGTGTGAATTTCACATGTAATTGGTGTTGTCCAAGTCCCATCACAGGCAATTTTGTGGCTAAGATAATCAACATGCTGTTCATCTGTTTCTTCTGATGAGCAAAAAAATTGTATTGGTTTCAATTCAATATGGTAGGTATCGTTAGTCATAACATCACCTTTATCAAAAAATTACTTATTATCTAAGCTTACAAAGTATCCAGGTTCATAAGGAATAGATAAAAATTTTTCATAGAATGTTTTAAATGTTTTATCTGCATTTAAATCAGCGAATAGTTCTGGGTGGATCCAATGTGCGAGCTGCTGTATAGCAATAAAATCATAAGGGCTGTTATAGAATTGATGCCAAATAGCATAAAATTGTTGGTTCTTAACGGCATTACTGCCAGTATAGGCGGGTTTTTTTAAGTATTTTTCTAGTTTTATTTTAGCCGCATTGAGGTTTTCATTTGGACCTAAGCCTATCCAATCTCCTTCAGGCATGAATTTTGAAAAGTTGGCGCTGGTAATAATCACTTTATCAGGGTTAGCGGCAAGCACTTGTTCAGGATTCATCATATAGAAGGTGTTAGGGGCATTGTTTGTGCCGATATTGTCACCATCAGCAAGTGAAACAAAGCGACCAAAGTTACCATCACCAAAAGTCAGACAGCACTCATCGGTATAACCACCTATGCGTTCAATAAAAATGCGTGGTTTTTGGGGATTATTTTTTGTGAGTACATCACTAACTCGTTTTAGCTGTTTTTCTCTAAATTGAATGAATTTCTCAGTTGTTTTTTCTTTCCCCCATAAAGCACCGAATAAGCGCATGGTTGGTGGTGTATTTTTTGATGGGTTAAAGCGAAAATCGACATAGATAATCGGGATCCCCGCCTTCTGTAATGCTTTATCGTGACCTTGCTCTTCAATAGCGGTTTTAGCTTCGATATTCATAATGATGACATCAGGCTGTAAAGTTAATGCATGCTCTATGTTTAAAGAACGTCTTTCTGTGCCACCAAATGTTGGAATTTTTTTTAGTTCAGGGAAATGCTCACTATATTGGCGCCATGTTGCAGGATCTGAGGTTTGCATATCGTTCCCCATTGCAACAATACGTTTTGCAGGGTTTTCTTTATCTAGCATGGCGACTAGGTAAAGCATACGGCCTTCACCTAAAATGACTTTTTTCACTGGAACGTTGACCTTGACCTTTCTATCTAGAATGTCGGTGACAGCAATCTGCTCTGCTGAAATAGCAGTAGAGAATAGCAAAGTAAAAGAAAACAATAACAGGGATACTATTTTGATAGATAATTTATGCTTTTCTTTCATATAATTCCTCATTGGATGAATGTTTGATCAGTAAAATGATTGTAATTAGGCTTGTGATATAACCAGCTGAAACATAATAAAAAAGCCAATCAATTCCAGGAAATAGAATAAATATACTTCCTAAGGCAATTCCTCCGATAGAAGCGAATTGATTGATACTTTGTGATAGACCAAGTACATAGCCTTGATGTTCAGAGGATGTAGTTGAAGATATTAATGCCGTGAGTATTGGCGTTGTTGCACCAAGTAAAACTCCCCAAAGCAAGTACAGTGAGGCAAACCAAAAAATTATAGGGGTTAATGCAAGACAGATAACAACAATGATACAGGTGAAGATAATCCATTTTAAGCGAACCAATGAAACAGTTATTGATTGGTGTTCAAACCATTTAGCCCATAACTGAGCAGATAGAATAACCCCCATTGCTTGTAGACCATAAATTAACCCAATAACCCAGAAATCTATTGAGTAGGAATGGTTGAGGTATAATGAAAAACTGGGGAGGGTGAGCATTCTACTCATTAATAAAAGCCCCATTAATAACATAAGGTGTTTCACAACTTGTTGAGGGCGATACTTTTTTTTGTTGTTAGATGTTTTTTTTGCTTGTATCACTAGATGATGTTTTTTATCTGAAGGTAAGAAAACAAATACAGTGACTGCGCAAACACCACAGAGTAGCCCCGCAATTATATTGATCCAAAAGAAATTGAGATAATCTAAGATTAACCCACCACAAAGTGCCCCCAGTAAAGATCCGATATTTGTAGATACTTGTAGGAAGGCAAAAAGCTGTGTTCGCTTTTTAGGATCGGTGACTGAAACGCCATAAGCTTGAGCGGGAGCAATATACCCTGCGCAAGCTCCTTGCACAGTTCTCAGTAATAAAATTAGCCAAGGGTCGTTACAAAATGATAATAAAATTTGGGTAATTGCTAAGCCAAGCAATGCACGGATCATCATTGCTTTATTACCCATTCGATCACCCATTCTTCCCCAAAATGTACTGGTTAACATGACACCAGTCATAGGGGCGACATAAACCATTGTCAAAGAAAAAGACAGTAGCCAACCCGAGCTATTATGTTGTAAATGAATAGGCCAAAATGGCCCACTCATTTCCATCGCTCCCATTGAAACAATTTGGATACCAAATAAGAAGCCAATAATCAGATGGTTTTTCAGTAAATTCACGGTTAACTTACCTGATATTGGGTTAGATTTAGCTCGCTGAAGGCAGGATGCGGAATGTTAGGGTCTAGTCCTAGATACCCCATGCACCAAGTGTATATTTCGTTCGTATAAGGGAGTGGAGTATTGAGATGCTCACCTAAATGAACGAGTAAACTTAGCCCATAAACAATATCTTCCTGAAATACTCGATGTTGTTTATTAAAAGACCAGCCACTTTGCTTATGTTTTATTAATGGTAATTGGATACCATGGTAAGCCTCATTGGTACGAAGTATTGACCAAAGGGTTTTTGTATCACTAATTTGTTCAGGATAAACTTCGCGTAATTCATCAATTAAGGACTTTACTGTGACTAAAGGAATACCTAAGTTGTCTATTAAGTGTCGGCAAATAGAGAGTCGTTCTTCATCACAACGCTGTAAATAATAGGCGCTAAGTTCGGTACAATCATTCCACCAGCAGATAGGTGACTCAAAATAGTCATTATGCCATTGAGCGTATGGGCCGATTAGCCCGTAGATTACCGAGCTATGCATTATAGGGTTTGCTGGTGTTAGGGTAATTTCCAAATAGTTATCGAGAATACTAATAGGTGCGGAATATAGCCTTGATAACCATTTATGAAGCTGCTTTTTATTGGATTCATTTTCTCGACGATGAAAAGCAATAAAAAGTGCCGACTTTTCTCCACCGAAACAGACTTTAGTCCCAGGTTCTAATCCCCATGCTATATGAGGAACATCTTTCATTCCCCAAATCACGATATTAGGATTGTTTTTAAAGAACTGTTCAGCAAGCCAGTCAAAACCATTAATTCCAGGAATAGCACCGATAAAAACAGTTTTAGAAGAAGATAGATAAGCAGAAATAAAACGTAACCAACTTGCTTGATGATGGGAAGGGACAGTAAGAATGACTATGTCAGCTTCAGGTATCACCAGTTGTGGTGAATTGGTTATTAATCCAACAGAATGGTTTATTATCTCACCATTATTGTAATGAACAGACAGAATATTGTTTTGCTGTTGATGGCGTTCAACCGTTGTTGCATTTTGGGTCAGTAGTGATGTTTTTATATTTAGATATTGACTAAATAAAGCTACAGCAAGGTGACCCGTTTGACCTCCTCCGCAAATCACAACATTAAGATGTTTTTCTTCCGACATGACTTCCTCCTTAGCTAGCTTTCTCTAAAGAAACAGTATTAGTAAGCCAATGATTAAGTTGATGAGATATATCAGGTGAGGTCAAATTACGAGAGCTAAGCCACTGCTCATTAAATACGGTATTAAGATATTTTTCACCGCCATCAGCTACGATAACAACGATATTGCCGTGAATAGTATCGTTATTAATATACTCTAAGGCTTTATAGACAATTCCTCCGGTAGAGCCTCCTATTAACAAACCGTATTGGCTAGCAATATATCGCGCAGTTTCAAATGCTTGAATATCTGAAACCTGTGTATTATGGTCAATACAGCTGTAGTCCAGTACTAATCCAACTTCGTCCCCTTCAGGAGTGCCTGTACCTGATTGATAATAAGGTTTTCCTGGATATCCAAAAATAATGGACCCTTCAGGTTCAACGGCAACAGTGATAGTTTGTGGATTATGGGACTTTAGGCCTTGAGAAACACCAGTCATTGAGCCGCCAGTGCCAACACAGCCTATATATGCATCAATTCTGCCAATTTGTTCTATTAGTTCACAAACTAATGCAGCATAACCACCTGAGTTTGCTGCATTGTCTGATTGATTCATAAACGTTGCATTGGGAAGTTGGGAGGCTAATTCACTAGCAAGGCGCTGACGTTCGACAACCGCTACTTCGTCTTCCTGATAATCACCAATGACATAACGGATTTCAGCACCTAGTGCTTTCATTATCGCTATTTTGTCAGGAGCGGCGTGATGATCAACAACGGCAATAAAATGTAAATCAAATTCAATAGCAGCAAGCGCAAGGCCAATCCCAGTATTGCCTGATGATGATTCTATAATGGTACTTTTAGGCTTAATTTTCCCCGATTTTAGCCCTGCAATAACCATATTACGTGCCATTCTGTCCTTCATACTTCCACCAGGGTTGTTCTTTTCTATTTTTAAAAATAAGGCACTTTTTTTATGGGGTACTGCAATACGTAAAATGGGTGTATTACCTATCAAATCAGTGATTTTGTTGTAGATCATAAGCTTACCTATTTAGTGTCTTTGAAAAAGATAAACTGCCCAACATTGTTTTCCTGTACATATAATCGGCAAGGTATTGGGTGCCGATGAAATTGACTCTCAAGTAAATCCATTTGATATCCCGCGGTATTAACGAATCCTAATAAGTCACCTGCTTGGGGAAGGTTGTTAAATAAAATAAGTCTGTGAGTAATAACATCATCTTCTAAACAGCTATGTCCTGCTATCCATGCTCGGATAGGTTGCTGTTTTGATTGTTTGGTAACAATATGAAAAGGGTCGATTAAAAATTCAGAGTTAAACCACGTTTCGCAGGCGCTGAAGCTACTGCCTTCGACAAATATAATAGGGTGTTCGGATTGCTGGCAGGTACGTACAACTCGAAATAGAGTGATGGCGCTTTGATCAACAAGGCTACGCCCAGGTTCTATCGCTAATGTGACATTTAGCTTATTAATATATTGGGCGATTGTTTCATTATCGGTACATTTGCTTGTGAGTAATGTGCTAAGCCATTGTTCTGCTGACTGTTCACTACCATAAGGATAAAAATCTGCTGGAATACGGTGATTTTGATAAGTTTCAGTGGATTGATTATTAACCCAAGCTTGATAATGTTCTGTTGGGACATATTGAATAGGTAGCCCACCTCCGATATCGATAGTTTGGATGTTAAGCCCTAATTGTTGTGATAATTCAATCAGCGGTAATATTTCGTGAAAAGCTTGTACCCGTGAGGCTAGTGTATAGCCACCTAAATGGAAGTGGATCCCTTGCCATTGTAATTTATCATGTTGTTTCACTAATTTAAGTGCATTAACAAAAGCCGGGTATTTCATGCCGAATCGTGAATGGCTTGAATGCGGTTGATATCGCAGTAGTACTCTTGCTTTAAGTGATTGAAATTCTAATAAATGTAGAATATCTTGTAATTCTTCAAGTGAGTCTACGACAATTAGTGAGTTATGTAATATCAGTTGCCAGAGAAAATCATCTGTTTTGGCAGGGCCAGTAGCGCAAATTTTTTCAGGTGAAATGCCATATTGGTTGGCATCTCTCCATTCATGAAGGCTTGAAACATCAACTCCAATATTTTCTTCGATAGCTGTTCTGAGCAGGACGTTTGATTGATTAACTTTCACACCATATAAAATACATCCATTCACGTTGTTTTCTTGAAAAACAGCCTTCAGTTTTTGGATGTTCTGTTTCATCGTATGAGGAAAAACTAAGTTCAATGGTGAACCATACCGCTTAATCAATCCGACAAGCTGTTCATTATTAGAAAAACACAGTTGATGAATCTGAGGATCCATAATAGGAGGAAGCTCTGTTGGGGCTATTGTTTTAGCTGATAAATGAACAACAGTTGATATATTGACTAAGTTAGATTGATCCACCATGATTTTCACCTCTTAAAAGTCCACAGCAATTGATCCCATTACAGTTCTTGGTGAGCCTTGAGCGAAGGTGCTGTACGAAGCAACGCCAGACCAATAGTGTTCATTTAAAATATTATTGATGTTTAGCCTCAATGTTACAGGGGTATTGGAAACAGTTGTTTTATAAGCAGAACCGACATCAACGGTTGTCCATGAAGGAATTGAGTGGGTATTTTCTTTGTTCACATATTGGCGGGTATGATAATTAACATTGCCATTAATACTTAAACCAGAGACTGAAGGAATATCATATTCGGCTCCAATATTAGCCACCCAAGGAGATACACCGATGGGTTCATGCCCTTTGTTTTTCCCTGAAGCAGTTTTAGTCAACTCGGCTTGAATATAGGTAACACCACCCGTTAAACGAAGTGATTCAAAAGGTTTGCCTGATATACTTAGTTCGACTCCTCGGTTTCTTTGTTCATCATTTGCTGAGTAAATCAAACTGTTAGGATCTAATGATCCACTTGGTTTACTAATTTGGAATAGGCTTAAAGTGGTTATTGCAGATGGTTGTTCATATTTAACCCCTAACTCATACTGTTTTGAACGAAATGGTTTCATCATTTCGCCACTATTTTTTGCATTAACTGGTGCGGTGCTTCCTTTACTTAGCCCTTCGACATAATTAGCGTATAGAGAAATATTATCTACAGGTTTAAACAATACACTAACGAGAGGGGTGATTGCGGACTCGTCATAACGAGTTGAAAGCTTACCCAAAGTAAAATTGTCAGACTTTACATTTTGATAGCGAAGGCCTGGAGTCACCATAAAAGAATCATTCAAGAAGCCGATAGTATCGACGAAAGAAACTCCTGATAGTGTATTTTCAGAACGTTTAGTTATTTTAGCGTAAGCAGGGATCTGTTTATCAATATAAGTAGGATTAAATAAATTGGTTGTATAAGGTGTTCCTGCTGTAGTGCCAATACGGTAGCGATCAAAATATTGATTCCACTGCAATGCAAGTTGATGTGATACTCTACCCGTCATGAATTCACTTTTAACCCCAGTACCAACTGAATAACGTTGAGTTTTAGTTTGGAAATTCATGATATAGGTTGAAATATCGCCTTGATTGTTAAGGATTGTATAGATTTGCTCATTAACTCGATCTATACGAGTAAGTGCTCCTCCTATATCCATAAATAGCGATGTATTGCTTAATATGTCATATTCCATATGTAGTAATGCGGAATCATCATTAGATTTCCACCATGTCCAAGGGCTGGCTAAATTGATTTTCCCACTCGGGGCCGAAGGGACAACACCATCAGGACCTAAATAAAATGGTCGATTCGTAGCATTCATATTTTGGTTTTGAATTATTAAATCTAAAGATGAGCGAAAGCGTTCATTAGAATAATCTAACGCAATTGCACCAACACTTTGCCTGCGTGTTTGATGATCGACGGCTGTATCACCATTGGTGTAGCTACCGTTAACACGAATACCAAAGTATTGGTTATTATCTAGATCATATAGGCGGCCCATATCTAGTCTGCCACCTAATAGTGAGTCGCTAAGGTACTGAGCGGTTAATTGTGTAATCGGCTGGGCACTTGCACGTTTAGTTACGACATTAATAACTCCACCAACTCCACCTTCAGGAGACATACCATATAGCAGTGAAGCGGGTCCTTTTAAAATATCAACACGCTCGGCATAATCCGTTAAAAGTTGAAAATTAGGGGATACACCATAAATTCCATTTAATGCAAACTCACTGATATTACCTTCAGTAATAGGAAATCCTCGAATATATAAGGAATCAAGAAGACCTCCTTTCGAGCTACTAATTTGTATTGAGGTATCGTGAGATAAAATATCTGAAATTTGCTGTGCTTGTTGCGACTGCATATAAGCCGAATTATAATTTGAGATATTAAATGGAATATCCATAATATCCTTATCACCTATTAATCCTGCTTGCATTATTCTAGATGAAAAGTTATTAGGTTGCTGATTATTATTACTTGTTGTGGTAACTAGAATACTATCTTTATTTTTTTGCTCATTAGTTTGAGCATGTGCTGTTATTGTGCAAGATATCCCAATAACAATATATAACCATGTAGAGAATATGTTTATATTCTTATCTGTGTGTTTAGTTTTATTTTCTATTAAATTATTTTTCATATTTAAATTATCATTCAATTGATTTTTAATAAAATGAAGGGAATAGTATTACACTCGCCTTCTTGGTTAATGGATTTCTATTTGTTATTTTTGAAATAATAGAAAAGGATTTGTTAACCCATGTTGTATTCGATAATTAGTATATTGCTGAATATGCATACTAAGTAGCGAACGAGTTTGCCAAGGTTCATTCATAAACATTTGGTATTCATGTCGCCATAAATTATCATCAACTCGTGGTTGGAGCTGTTTAAAAACATCATGAACAACTGTTTTTAGTTCTAACCAAAGCTGGTGATCAGTCAATCGATAAAATCGAGTTAGGTGTACGGCAAGTTCGTGTAAATGGCAGACTAAACAGGCACTGATTAGAAATGTTCTAACGGGTTCTATATCTTCTTCAAAAACAGTAGGTAAGATGCCAGGCCAACGATAAGCTTGCAGCTGATAACCCCGCTGATTCAATAAAGGTAAAAATATTCGACCATCACCATAATCACGTATTAAAAATTTCTCAGGAATACCTTGAACAGTGAAGAGCACTTGAGTGTTTTGTTGATGGGCTTCCAGAGCAACTCCATAAAGTAAAAACATCGAAATACAAGGTGTTAGAATTACAGTCGCATATTGGTTAAACCATTGTTGAGGTGTTAAACCTGATTTTTCAATCAATTCAGTAAATATTGGTCGTGGTTGATATGGTAAATCAGTAAATAGAGTTGCCACAGTTATTGGCAGTAAGTGATCGTTTTTTTCATAAGCGTTGGTGCAACGAAATACGACAGAAATAAAGCGTCCTGCTGAATCATCTTGTTCTACTGCATGGCGGTAATGGATACCTACATCTTCACGCAGAGACTCCATTTTTCCATTAAAATAATGTTCGTGGTTTAAAATGTCATCTATTAGCTGACTTATTCTAGGTCCCATATGGATAGACTTAGCTTGTAAGCTACGCATTTCACTGGTCATCCAAACGGCGATAGGTAACTTTATAAATGCGGTGTTAATTGCATCTGTTGGTAACATTGTCCTGAATGACATTGTGGGTTTTGTTTCTAATTGAGGGCCATCAATGAGTAAAATTTCTTCGTCAATCAGTGATGTTGCTTGTTGTTTTACCCAATGATTTAAATGCCAGTCATGAACGGGAAGAGGCAGCCATTGGTATGGATTTTTCCCTTGTTGTTTAAGCCATTTGACCCATTGCCGGCCAACGATAGGGAATCGTTGAAGGAACCAATCATGAATGCTTTCCACATGAGGTAGTGACTCAACATAGGCCATATCTTGGCGTAGCGCCATAACTGTCAAATTTACCGTTGCATTAAACTCAGGAGATAAAGCTGCAACATCTTCTAAGCTCATGTTTGGCCTACTTTTCCATGTAGGATAATAGGGATGGCCTTCCAATGAGCCCCATTGATCAAGAAATAAAGCCGCATCACGTATACTATATTGTCCGGTAACCCAATCAGTCAGATAGTTGGTATTGTATTTTGCCATTTGAGTATTAATCAGTACTGACCATTCGGTACGATAATTGCGAGCGTTAATATCATTATTAATACTGTTTTCAATATCTGATTTTAATTTATTAATATTGTTATTATTAAAGGTTATATTTAACTCTTCCTCTAATTTTTCTAGAAGATAATATATTGTTTGAATAATTTCTTTTTTATTGTTGTTGTTAATTAAATAAATACCACCATAATTAAAGAATGTATCTACCGGATATATTTCCATGTTCTTAAAAAGAATCTTATAAGGGGTTTTCTTAAATTTATAAATATACCCACAATGGTCTATATCCCAATAAACTTGCTTTTTATCAATAAGATTCTCAGCAAATAAACAATGAATTAAACGTCTAAGTGCATTATTATTAGAGTGTTTTTCATTAATGTTAAAAGCTACTTTCTTTATAGGGTTACTTATCATGATCAGCCTCTTAAGCTACGAAAATGAATCAATTAACGGCATCTGTAATCTATATTCACTAAAGGGAGGATATAGATAAGAATATTTGAAAGATGATTTTAATAACGTTAGCATCACATAAAAGAATAGTAAATGATAATTATTCTTTTTTTTATTCTCAATTGTAAGTGAGAGAAATAAATATGTTATTCAAATAATTAACAAGAAAGGTGAAATCTAGAAGATGTAACATGTCACGGAATGCTTCTTGCCATTTGTTATCATCAATATCTATTGACTTAAAGTAGCGGAGCATCCTTGTATACTGTAGTAGCCTTGGGCTTATTTATAGGTTTGTTTGCTTTTTTCAACTTGGTCAACAACCTGAAATTTAAAGGCAAGGGAATAATCGTGTTGACTGTGTTTTAGTGAGCAGTTTCTAACATTCTCCAATTGTGGATTGGGAAAGTGTTAACCTTATTTAGAATTGGTCAATTGATTAATAAAATGTTCATTATTTAATCATAATAAGCCTTTTTATTTTTTTTGTCATAATATAATTTCTATTTTTTGTTTTTTTTAATATAACATAATAAAAAAATAAGGAAATAAACATATGGAAAATATATTTATCGATGTTATTGATAAGGAGTATGAATTTTTATGTCAATTATATTGGCAGGTTGAGGGAAATGGTCGATTTTCATATTCAATGATTAAGATAGAAGAAAAAACACAATTAAAATCTAAGGAAATAAAAACTATTGTTGCTAAAAGCTGTAAAGCCTATAGTTTAAAACTAAAATGTGTTTCATGTGGTGAAATAGAATGTCTACGAGATAGAAGCCACTTTTCACATTTAAACGGTCTTGAACATGTTTGTATTGATTGTATTCGTATAGAGAATGAAAAAGAAAGGCAGGAAAAAATTGAATACATTAATGACTTATTATTTTGTAAAAAAGAAAATGCATTAAGTATTAATGATCTTTCTTTTGAAAATAGTGTTTTTTTACTTTCACTTATACGGTATTGTGCGGATGAAAACCTAATTTATTTAGATAGTCTTAACAATCTGAAACATGAGAAATTAACACCTAGTTATAATTTTGATTTATTAATTATAGAACAGCTTTATGCTTCTGGTGTGATAGCAATAAGTACAGTTACTAATTTAAAATATTTAAGTGTTAGTGGTGATTATGTTTATTTTAATGATGAGTTTATGTGCTGGGAAGTTATTGTTAAAGAAACAGATAACTTATCATCGATTATTGATTTACTGGAGAGGAAATTATCTGATTTATATTACTTACAAGAAAATAAAAAATCACTAATTGAACTATGTAAAAAAAATAATCTATTTGAGTGTTTTTTTTATTTAAACCATGAAATGAATGAATATAATTTCACATCTTTTCAAATTGGTGAAAAAACCACGAAAAACATCACCTGTTTATTAGAAAACTTATCTGTAGGGCAAGTTTTCTATATTATATCTAAAACAGTTACCGATGCTTTTATATATCACCAAAAAAAATCGACTAAAATCAACAAAGGGCAAGCTGCGAACTCTGTTGTTGATGCAATGAAGCGAATGCATGAAAGGTATATCGCTAATGGATGGTCAGTCTATTCAAAATATCGGCCTCGTCATTGCCCTCAATCAGTACTTTGTCAGGTTTTATTTGTATTTATCTTGCAAACAGATGATGGTGGTATTCATAAATCGTTAAAACAAATTATAACTGACGATGATAAGGAGATTTTCTTGAATCATTAACACATAATTTTATGTCTTAATGATTCAATCACCTAATCTTGCTGCATAGGAACGTAAAACACATTTTTCATACTAGATAATTTTAAAATAATATCAGCACCAAGAATGATAAAATTAAGTATTATTATTTGTTCATAAATTCACCTTGATTATTATATTTAGTGTTTGTTATTTAAATTCAATATATAAATATATTGGGAAAATAAATTCGTAATATACTGATGATAAGAATAATCCGACAATCTGTTTTTGCCGGGTTATTCTTTATTAAAATGAACATTTACTTTTTTCATTGTATCTTTCTATTAATATGTCTTTCCCATTTTTTAACGTGATTTTGTGAGTAAATCGATCATCATTTGTTGTTAGTTCTTTGTTTTTATTGGCTATTTTGATTGCGTGATTATTTATTTTATATATGGAACCATCAGGTTCATTTTTTAATAAACTAAACATATTGATAAAAATTGCATTGTCATTATTTATTTTGTTTTTATTATGATTGTGTATTAGCTCTATTTTTTTTGAGTCTGGTGAACTGTAAATAAAGTAAAGATTTTTTTTCGTTAAATCATTTCCAAATGCGTAATTATCGTATTCTGATAATTCTTTTTTTATGTAACTTTGTGGTTTATTCGTTTGTGTTTTTTTAAAACTGTCTGTTTTTCTATCTAACTCTTCAAATTTCTTCTTTAATGAAGCTACACAGTCAGTGTTAATGGGCTTTTCTTTTATATTATAGACAAATGGTTTCTTATTATTAATAAAATTATTGTTTTTATTTGTCTCTATAAGTAATTTTAATTCATTTACTTTCATTTTAAATTATCTCCATTTTATTTCTTATTTTTAGTTTATTGGAGTGGAGTTATTATCGATATCAAAAAAAGAGACTAAGTCTACCCTTTTAATAAATTTTCTAAATCACTAAATATAGATTGCCACTCATTATCATCAATTTCCATAAATCCCATATAACGCAACATAAAAGCGCCTTCAGTGGCTAGAAAAACAATTCTTGCTTGTTTGCCTTTTTCTGTTGAAGTATCTAGTCTCGCAAGCCGTTCACGATACCAAGTACGCGTACTTTCCAGATATTCAGGGGTTTGTAATAAGGATGCCATTAAGGAAGCGCCTTTTGCCATCGAGACTTTGTCGTGCTGGTGGGTCGCTTGCATATACGCAAAAATTTTCCCTTCAGGGGAGTTATCTTGTTCAATTGTTTGATTGAAAATTTCATCATAGGACTGGCCCCAACGCTCAAACATTGCATCGATTAAGGCATCTTTATTGCCAAAACAATATTGAACCCCACCTTTAGATATCCCCATCGCTTTGGCGACTGCGTCGATAGTGAGCGCTGTAGCGCCTTGCTGTAGAACAATGTCTTCAGCAGTATCAAGTAATTTTTCTCTATCGATTGTTCGTTGACGTCCCATTTAGAAAAACCTCTTTTCAATACGTACGTATGGATTTATATTGTAGCACGATCAGCACAGAAATCATGATCAAATAAACTCATTGAGAGAATTTTATGTTAACCGATTATAAGCGCTGGATAGTGCTTCTATTAGTTTCAAGTGTACTGTTTCTTATCGTTATTGATGTCACTGTACTGTATACCGCATTACCTAAATTAACCCATGATTTAGGCGCTACGTCATCTGAAAAACTGTGGATAATGAATGCGTACCCACTGGTTGTCGCTGGGTTATTACCTGCAGCGGGGATGCTAAGTGATAAAGTCGGTCACAAACAAATGTTTTTGTTGGGGCTGCCGTTATTTGGTTTAGCCTCGTTGTGTGCTGCATTTTCACCAACAGCAACAAGTTTGATTTTGTCTCGTGGCTTTTTGGCTGTAGGTGCCGCAGTAAGTATGCCTGCCACCCTTGCGATTGTAAGGCATGTTTTTTTAGACCCGAAAGAAAGGGCGTTAGCAATTGGAATATGGTCGGCAGTTGCTTCAGGTGGGGCGGCAATAGGCCCTTTGATCGGCGGTATCTTACTTAACCACTTTTGGTGGGGCTCTGTTTTTTTAATTAATGTACCCGTCGTTTTATTGGTTATTCCGTTCGCTTGTTATTTAATCCCCAAATGTGGTGGTAACAGCGATAAAAAAATCGATATTTTAGGTTCCATTCTAGTGTTAATTGGTTTAATTGGGGTTATTTATGCGTTGAAAGAGCTCGGTAAACCTTATACCGACTGGCCGGCGGTATTGGTTTCAGGTGTTATTGGGGTTTTCTTTTTGGTGGCATTTAGAAATCGACAAGTGAAATCAACATCACCAATGATTGATTTTACGCTATTAAAGCACCCTAAATTCAATGCAGGGTTGATGATGGCGATTTTATCCATTGTGGTTATTGTTGGTGTCGAATTATTACTAAGCCAACGTTTACAACTGGTATTGGGCTATACCCCATTTCAAGCTGCGTTGTACATCATCCCAATACCCTTAGCGTCAGTATTTGCAGCACCTTTAGCCGGTATGTTCTTACATAAGTTGGGTGAGATTAAACTTACCATTTTAGGGTTTAGTTGTACGCTAATTGGTGTTGTGGGATTGGCTGTCGTTTATCAAACATCAACGGGTATCTTACTGCTTTCATTTCTTTTTCTTATTGGTTTTGGTCTTGGTGCGATATTCACGACAGCATCAACGACAGTGATGTTAAACGCCCCTGATGAAAAAGCGGGTATGGCAGCATCAATTGAAGAAATTGCTTATGAAATTGGCAGTGTCTTAGGTGTCACCTTTATGGGGGGGTTAATGAGTGCTATCTATACGTTAAAACTCTCATTACCTGAAGACATGACTGTCAGCGATAAAGTTTATGACAGTATTGATGAGGCTTTATTAGTTTCTGAATCACTGCCAGTAAATACTGCATCAGCATTGATAAATCAGGCAAATATTGCCTTTGACCATGCTTTCTTAGGGGTGATGGTAGCAACTATTTTTGTTCTGCTGATCAGTATTATTGTTCTGCCTTATTTGTTACGTTCCAAAAAGGCATTAGTAAATTAATTAGGTTGATTTTCCCGCAAAAAGGGAGCTTTTACTCCCTTTTGCTCTTTATTTTATTTTGCGGATTAATACCGTTGCTAGTAATGGGCTAATTGCAAATAGGGCGAATAACCAGATTGAAGCTTGCTGTGCCCCCGCGATCCCCCCAGGGTTAATTAGCCCGCTATTATTGACGACGACTCCTACTAAGGCCGCAGATAGCGCAGTTGCATACAATTGAATGGTAATAATAGAAGATGACGCAAGGTTTTCCTCTCCCTCTGGTGCATTCTTAAAAACACGTAATACCAGATGTGGCCAACACACACCAATTCCTAGACCAACCCCTGCCATGGCGATGAGATAAATAACGAATAATGGCCATGATTCGATAAGTTGTTGATTATGAGTTAGAACAGCAAGCGCAATTAAAGAAATAAATATGATGACCGGGCCTGTTCGAATAATTCGGATAACAATAGCACCTGTTTTATTGGCACTAAAGAGTGCCCCAAGAGTCCAACCCGCAGCCATTATTGCGGTTAAATAACCTGCTGTGAGCGGAGAAAACAGATGGATGGTTTGTAAGAAATAAGGGACATAAATTTCTGTTGTCATGCCTCCAACTAACAAACACATGGTTAAAAATATGACGCCAAGTGGACTTTTGAGTGAATAGGCTCCCGTCGGTAATAAACGTTTTTCATTTTTGCCATCGAGTAAGGCAATCGTCAGCAGTATGGCTAGGCCAATTAATAAACCAATAAGGTTCATGAATAAGCTGTCAGACAAACTTCCAATTGAAATAGCAAGAACGGATATCACTAACAAAGAAATCGCTAAGAATGGGATTTTGTTAGTTTTTGGTGCCTGGGATTGTTTTTTGGGGAGTTGATTGATGACAATGAGCGCTAGAAAAATAGCGACAGGTAGTAAAGCCCAAAATGCCCAACGCCAATGGCCACTTTCAGCAAAAATACCTCCAATTGCAGGGCCACAGAGTGTTGCTATTCCCCACATACCCGAAACGACACCCATGGCTCGGGACCATAAGTTTTCAGTAAAAACAATGCGAATTAATGCGTAGCTCAGAGCAAATAAAATACCGCCACCCAGTCCTTGTAATGCCCTGCCTCCCAGCAACACTAGCATTGATGGGGAAGCTGCACACCAAATAGACCCTAAAGAAAAGAGAATGAGTGCGAATAAATAAGAAAATTTAGGCCCAAAGCTGTCTAATACTTTACTGGAAAGGGCTGAACCGACAATTGATGTTGCCACAAATAAAGTGGTATTCCATGCATAATATTCAAGACCGCCAATATCATTAACAACACTAGGCAATATGGTTGTTACGATATAAATATTGATAGCGTGTAGCGCAACACCACCAGTTAAGGCGATAGTGAGTAATGCATTGGTGCCACTAAGTAAATCAGCCCACTTGGCTTGAGATACGGTTGATGTTTCATTGCTCATAGAGAGACCCGCTAGACGGAATAGTAGAAAAAGATGTATTATACAAGTAATCGCTTGGATAATAGAGTCGCATAATGATTAATGCAAGTAATTACTTTGATAATTTAAATCTAACGCAGGCTGTGGATAAGGTTCTATTTTGTATCAAAACTAAAGGACCAATTTCTACCGCAGTGATCGCAAATGACTTAAATATGACTGGGGAAGCTGCAAGGCAACACATTCAAAAACTCACTTCGTTGGGGCTAGTTGAAGGTGCGCAGTGCTTATCACAAACAGGGGCAGGGCGCCCTCGGCAAAATTGGGTGTTAACGGAATTAGGGCATCAACGTTTTCCTGATACTCATGCGCAACTTGCTCTTCAATTAATTAATTCTGTTCAAACTATTTTTGGTGATGAAGGGCTAGAAAAGCTGATTAGCCAAAGGGAAATGGAAAGCCGAGAAAAATATTTTGCCCGTTGTAAAAATTTACCATTAGCTGAGCGGCTTGAAGAGCTGGCTGAAGTGCGTAGCGAAGAAGGGTATATGGCGAAGGTTGAACAAGATGATGACAGTTGGTTGTTTATCGAAAACCATTGTCCAATTTGTGCAGCAGCCACCGCTTGCCAAAACTTTTGTCGTTCGGAATTGGCGTTGTTCAGTGAGATTGTGGGTGATGATGGTAGCATTGAGCGCGAACAGTACTTATTAAATGGTGCTGGACGTTGTGTGTATCGTGTGAAGGTTAAAAGCTAAATACCGAGACACCTTGGTATTTAGCTTAATAATAGTATTATCTCTCAATTATTAGTGTTTCAGTTGACTCAACATGTGGTGCCAGCTCTTCGCTATCAAGCCATAGCGGCTTTTTACCAAACTGTTGGTATAATGAGAGTTGGTCTTGGTAGTGAGGTGACGGTTTTCCTTGCGGGGAAATAAAGCCACTTTGCCCTGGAGCAACAATATCCCATGCATTCACTCCTTTTTCGGTAAATACGATTAGGTCGTTCTCAGTTCCCCGGTTGTGATATTCATTTTGATGAAAATTTTCTTGAGGTAAGGCTTGTGGTATACCAAAAAAATTATTTTCACGGAAGGTTAATGCCGTGGCTGGTGTTTGCCAATTGGCTGGGGTATCACCATATTTTGCTATCATTTTTTGGTAAGTAGTATTCAATGCCTTTTTAATAACATCATTCCGCGGTTGTCCTGAAAATAAATCGATAGACTGAGGTATTGGAGATTTATCTTCTAAAAGTGATTCATACAGTAATTTTGCACCTGTACTGATATTTAATGACCCAGTAGGGCCTTCTTGTGTCGTTTCATAACCACTCGCTAGATACCATTTATCAAATGGTGCAGGGACGGTTTGGCCTAGGGTGGCTTTAAGCATTTCTTTTAGCCAGATATCGAGAATAGCAGACCCTGGGTGAATATAGTGTTTTCCATCACTTGATAACTGGTTTATACCATCCCATTGCTGGAGAATGGACACTAATTTGACCGCATTGTTAGTTGACGGCAAACCTTGTGTTGCTTGAGTTAAAAAAGGTGTAAACAAGCGATGATTGAGGTCGACACGGCTAGTTTGCTGCAAAATCGTCCACATATCATCAGCCGTTAACTTATCATAAGCCTCAATGCGGCTATCGATTTCTGTCACCCTGTCTGCACTTCCCCATAAGAAGGCAAACAAGTCGCTAGCGGGATAATTTTTAGCTGGGGAGTTATTCCAGTTGGCGATGTAGCCGGATTTGGGATTATAGACTTTCGGGTTATTTGTAAAGGGTTGCGTCCCTTTCCAGTCCCATTCTCCCGTGCCTGATACGGGCAAACGAGGATCATGGTTTATTTGGCGCTCGGGGTAGTGCCCGGTATGGACATAGCCAATGTTTCCGCCTTTATCCGCATAATACCAATTGATTGTCAGTGCTTGGTTTTGTGCTTGGTCTAGCCATTGCTGCCAGTTTTGCGCTTGCCCTTGCTTCACCCAAGCCATTAAGGATGTAAGCTCTTTGCCATCCCATGCGCGAGCTTTGCTGTATGCGGTGTGAGTTGTATTATCTCGCTTGACCACATTACCATGAACAGTACGGTACACATCAAAAGTAATGGGTTTTTCACCTTTTACATTCAATGTCTCTTGGCGCGATAGCATTTGTTTCCACTGCCCTTGGTGGAGGTAGCTATTTGGGTCTTCAGGTGAAATCTGTTCTGCAAAAATATCAACGCCGTCACCAAAACCAGCCGTAGAGCCCCAAGAAATTTGCCCGTTATGACCGAATAAAATAGCGGGATAAGCAAACGGTGTATTTCCAACAAGATTAAACCCTGCTCCATGTAAACCTATACCGTATGTATATGCTGGGTTAAACCAACCAAATTGTGGACCATTAAGTAAAATGGCTTTTGCGTCAGAAGCTTTTGTTTTTCCAACAAGCCAAACATTGCTGGTGGTTGGGTACCCAGCTAGCCCATTAGCACCACCTTGCTCATATTGCTGAGCGATTAGCGCATTATTTTCCTGAGAAGAAAGCGCAATTAATTTTCCCGTTGCATCTTTTGCCGTGCGTTCAAACATTGGAGCAGTAAGTCGGTAATCACTAATTTGATTCAACTGCGTTATATTTTTTGTTTTTTGTGAGTCTGAATAGGTAAATTCTTCTGATGATATTGTTGTGGGTGCATTGGGATTATTAAGCCAATTAATTTGGTTAAAGAACGCTACTCCCATTTGTTCACCATACTTATCTTTAAGCGCAGTGAGTAATGCCAGATTATCAATTTCACTATTCATATCAGAAAAGCGGTTTGCCATTGTACCGACCATAATCATCGCAACATCAAAACTTGTCCATTGGGATGGTAAAAAATCATAATCAATAAACTGTTTAGGCATTAAGTCATCAGGTTTAGCATTGATTTGTTTAATCCATGCATTCATGCCATCTGCATAACCTCTTAAAATATCTTGTTCTTTAGAGGGTAGCTGCGTGATTTGTTTGTGGATGGAATCAGGCCAATAGTTATTTCTGATTTCTTTATCAAAAGAAATGTAATCTTTACCTAATACTTCGGAAACCGTACCTTGAGTACTGCGTTTAGCCATTTCCATTTGGAATAATCGGTCTTGTGCCACTGCATAGCCGTATCCATAGAAAAGGCTATAAGTATCACTGGCATAGATGTGAGGAACGCCGTAGTTATCTCGTTCAATTTTAATTTGAGTTGACTGAGAAAATGATGAGAGCGATAGCGAGCTTAAACTAAAAGCAATAGCGATTGAAATGAGATGTTTTTTCATTTATTGAGTCCCATATTGTTATTATTTTTTGAGACTATCATTATTATATTGTTAATAAACGGTTAATTTATGGTTAATTGTTAATATATGAATCATGATCACAAAAAAGGATACATAAATTTAGATAAATTACAAAAAATGAGTCACAACTGTGTTGGGATACTATTTAAGGTGAGAGATTATGGGTTTTTTGATGGAAACGATGACTTAGCCATGCATAGATGACCCCAGCAATAGCCCCTGCTATATGGGATTCAGTTGAGATGTACAAGTGAGTCGGTAATAAGCCGCTAGCCATTGTGCCAAAATAGAATAGCACTAATAACGCGATAGCTATATCAACCCAGCTTCGGCGGAAAAAACCTTGGGCGATGAGTAAGCCCCATAAACCAAAAACCCAACCACTGGCACCGATATGAATAGCATTACGACCTAATAACCAAACAGCAAAACCCCCAACAACAATAATAAATAGTGATGCAAGCAAATATGCCTTAATAGTACGGTGCAGTAATAGGGCACTTAGTATGATAAATGGCGGTAAATTACTGAATAAGTGCCCCCAATTACCATGGATAAATGGGGCAAAGAATATACCGATGAGCCCGGTCATAGTGCGAGGTATAATCCCGAA
Organism: Providencia sp. PROV109; assembly: GCF_033681625.1. Lineage (NCBI taxonomy): Bacteria > Pseudomonadati > Pseudomonadota > Gammaproteobacteria > Enterobacterales > Morganellaceae > Providencia > Providencia sp. PROV109. The sequence goes on along the minus strand of NZ_CP096320.1, from coordinate 24,564 downwards.
TGAAGTTAACCCCCCAGCCATTAAGCTATTAATAAGCTGTACCGCAATAAAAATTGCGACAATGCAGACTAATAGCTTAATGCGAGGATGCCCTTGTAAATATTTCATTAGTGGTTACCCAGCGCTTGTACACTTTCAACAAGCGACGCTAACTGACCAACAACCCGATCACCAATATCTGTATTATCACCACCTAAAGATTTATTACGCATAAAGTCTTTCTTAATTTGTTGCCAACGTGCTGCATCTTTTTCGGTAAGTGTTCCTCGTAACTCAGCGAGTTTGAGTAAGTTTTCTTCTGCGCCGGTTGTGAGCAGCTGTGCCTCACCCAAGTAGTGGTCATCTAGTAATCTTTCAAGTTCATCATTATTCATAACGGAAGAGACTTTTTCGCTGAGCTTATTCATATTACGGTAACTACCTTGCAAGCGAAATGCGGGTTCTGTCCGGTACTTATCGGATTGTGCTGCACTGGCGATATAGTGTTGATTCACTTTCAATACAACATCTCGTAACTTGATTAATTTACTGATTACCGATGTGATTTCATTAATTTCTGCATCAGAGTACGGGTAACTTAAAGTGTTGGTAGAGACAGATTTACCCATCGCTTTATCAACAAATAAGTACAGGTCGTTCAGGTCTCGTAATGCAAGAGGGGCTAATACTGGGTTTGATGTCAGGCTGTTTTCTATATAGCTCAGGGAAAATGCTTCATCCATACCACCTAATACCTCACCAAGGTTATAAATATCAGCGCGGTTTGCAAGCATATCAGGGATTCGGAAAACTTCCCCTGACTCGGTATAGGGGTTACCTGCCATAACGACACAGAATTTTTTACCCCGCATATCATAAGTTTTGGTTTTGCCTTTCCAAACGCCTTCAATACGTCTTGTTCCATCACATAAGGAAATAAATTTTTGCAAAAACTCAGGGTGAGTGTGCTGAATATCATCAACGTATAACATCACATTATTACCCATTTCTAAAGCTAAATTGAGTTTTTCTAGCTCTTGTCTTGCCGTTGCATTAGGCGCTTGTTCAGGGTCTAGAGAAAGCACATCATGACCAAGAGCAGGGCCGTTGACCTTCATAAAAATTAGCCCTAAACGGTCTGCGGCATATTCCATTAAGGTAGTTTTACCGTACCCTGGTGGTGAGATCATTAAGAGTAGCCCCATGAGGTCAGTGCGTTTACCTTCCCCTAAAGCCCCAATTTGTTTTGCCATGTTATCGCCTATGATAGGCAAATAGACATCGTTTATCAGTTTATTACGTACAAAAGAACTTAATGGCTTTGCTTTATATTCATGCAGTTTTAAACGGCTACGCTCTTCAGTAACAATCTGTTGGCGCAGTGCTTGATACTGACGAAATTCGGGGATAAAACGTTTCCGTTGCCCTCGCATACGGCTGAAGTAGTTATCTAAACTCAGTGATAGAGTTTGGTTTTCAATGGTCGCATGTTCGCCAAGTAACCCGTTAACTTTAAAGTAAAGGTCAGCTTCACTAAAGCGAGCGGAAGCCGCTTTATCTAAGATAATAATGGCAATAGCGCCGGGTATGTATGGAACAAGGTGAGAAAATTCAGGGGTTGAGCACAGCCCTTGTAACCAGTTTTGAACTAATGACCAGCGCTGGGCATAGCGAGCCCCTAAATTTTGTTGTGAGCGATTAAAATCTCCCCACATATGGGCTTCTTCTAAGCGGCTCTGGAGTGCTAAAACTAATTCTCTTGCATATTTGCTATAGACGAGTTCTATCGGGGTTCTTGCAAGTGCAAAGCTAAGATATTCGGCGGCTTGAGTCTGCTCATAAGCTTGGCATTGAATGGGGTTATCTTGTAAAAACAAGCTAATTCCCGCTTCGATTTCGGCTTGTAGGTCAAGTAATGCATTGTCATTATGGAATAATTGGTGAATATTCATGGCTGTTCTTGCACGTTCAGGCCATAGTGCAGGAAAATCGTCATTTTGAACTTGTTGCCAATAAATAGCTGCGATAGCACGGGCTGTTGGGCTATACCGTAATAGATCAGCACTTTCACCGATTGGCAGTAGTTTTTTCAGTAAAGCAACAGCATCGTGGTCATGAATACCTTTTTCATAACCTTCTTTATAACGTGGGCTCGCAAAATCACGGACAATTTTTTCAAGTTTTTCCGTTGATGTTAATGCGTTTTTTAGGATATCAAAATTTAGCCCTTCTTGGCGTTTTGTTGCTGCATAGATAATTGAATAAGCAAGATATTCCGCGCGGTAAACCGTATCAGATTCAGACTCTAATGAGGCGCTCCAATAAGGTTTTAGCTGTGATAGTTGTTCATTTTCTATTGGTTCTTGGAAATCTGTCCCGGTGAGATAAACCCATAGTTGTTCATTTTTCGGTAAAATGGTGAGGTCCAGCTCTTGGGTATTTACACTGAACCGGTGACGCCCGAGCTTAATGACATTTCCACCATTTTCAAAAATATCTGTTTTATCACGTAAAACTCGAATGGCTTGGTCCCGAGAAGATTTCAGACGTGCGTCAATATCATCAGCTTTAACGTTATCGTTAATTTCCCTTAATTTTTCAATAATTTCACGGGTTTTAAGCGCCAGAGGGTCTGAGGCAAAGAAAGCATTGAGTTCATCTTGAGACTGTAAACGAGTTGTTCGTCGTTGCAGGCTGTCTAGTAGACGGTCTGCAGCAGTGACTAAATTTTGTGCGCGGCGCTGGCGGTCATCAATAAGAACTTGTTTATGAGATTCAAAGGTTTCGAGTAATTCTTCCCGCTTAGCCAAAATATCATCAAGAAATTCATCATGATTGCTAAATTGACTTTCGAGTTCTTCTAACTGAACAAGCAATCTTGATAACTGATCATCGCAACGTTCAGGATCAGTGGCAAGAGACAGAGCATTGGTAATGCCTTGGCTGAATAGGCGAAATTGTGCGCCAAATTGAGCGACTGTTTCCACACTGCTTTGTGATTTTCGTTTTTGTTGTAAACGAGCTCGAGATTGGTTTAGCTGAGCATAGATTTGCGAAATAGCATCAATAATGTGGGTTTGTTGTGTAACATCGTTGAAGCTTAGTGATGCCATTAGGTTTGAAAGCATATCTAAGTCAGCAGACATTTTTTCCATATCCTTCATGGGAATGTCTAACTGGGCACTGTTTTGGGCTTTTTCTATTTGTTCTTCGAAAACAGTTAATTGTGTTTTAAAGGGCTGTAACGCTTTATCACTAGCAAGAAAAACAGCGGTTTCTTGTGATACATATTGTTGATTTTTCTCTATTTCGCTTTCCATTTCGCTAAGTTTTTCTAAATCCATATAGCGAAATTCACGCAGTGAAATCAAGTGCCCACGTTGAGCACTTAGGGCATTTAAGCCATCAACAAATTGTTGAATATCAGCCCAACTTTCAGGCAATGTTAATGAAAGCAGTGATTTTTGGCGGCTGATGGCTTCATTCATTGATTTGGCAGATTGCTGCCGTATGCTTTCGACCTTTTCATATTCATCAAGGACGAGCTCACTTGTTTGAGTGATTTCTTTAAGCAATTTGCCAATATCAAGGCATTGCTCATCACCAAACCAGTAATAAATATCCAGTAAATTTTTTGCTCGTTGGCTGAGTTGTTCGTAGCGAGCAATAGAAATTTGGCTGCCTTCTATTTCTTTGGATACATGCAATATTTCAGAAATACCACGAACTAAGTCTGCATTACCTATACGGCCTAAAAAACCGCTACGAGTAGGCTGTTTGTCGGCAAACTCTTCTGAGTAAAATGGGGTCTGCCAAACTTGCATTGGGTGAACGCGAGTCGCTTCTTCCCCTTCGCCTTCAAATAACACCATTTTTCCATCTTCCAGCATGGCATAACCATGCCCAATGAGTGGAATTGAAAGTGTTCGTTCAATTAAATTGTAATTGAATAGGGCAATACGACCTTGATTTGGTGAATAGAAAACATATAGAACATCCTCTCCATTTGGGGAACGACGTAAACGGCGAAAACGCATTCCATCCATAGGCTGTTCAAACGTTTTATAATCACCATTTTGTAAGTAGTAACCGCCAGGGAAAATAATACCGTGGTCTTCTGGTAACTGGACGCACGCTTGCCCAATAGCATCAATACGTTGTACGGATTGGGATAACGTGTTGTAAACTAAATAACGCCAAGTTTCTTCCCGATAAGGTAAAACTTTTAAGATAATTAAACTGCCAGTTTGTGCGTATTCAATTTGGGCGTCGTCTAGTGATTGGTTTTTATCAAGAACCGCTTCTCGGTAAATCCCCAAACCATCTTCAGTGTTATTTTCACACTTGATGGTTAAATCACCGCCGATAGTTTCAATGAATACTGTGTCAAGAATATTTATGTGAGGGTATCGGCCGTTAACGGTGTCTTCTCGCGTGGTTTTTTGCCATTCAAAGTCATAGGCTGGTGGGAGAGCGATATCGCGTTCACCCCGGTTATCAATATACTCAATTTTGCGTTTGTCGCTGGAGATTGACCAGCGAAAAACTCGCACGTCCGTGATGCGATCGCCAATTTGAAAACTAGCAAGAAGTTTGCCGTCCCGTTCAACAAGTTGCAGTAACTGTGTGTTCTTATAATAGGTATAGAGTTCAGTAAAATCTTGAACAAAGCGATTATCACTCAAGAAGGTATCTTCATAAGGGACTGCTTCAACATCAAACTCATTGTCGTTTTCAATTAACCGATATAGTGAAAATACATCTTCGAGGTGCGTTTCTTTTTTTAGGCCGAGGAATACGTTATAGCCAAATAAAAGCCACTCGCCAACGCGGACAATGTCCCTTGCTTGGCAATTATTTTCAGTACGAATGCGAATGCGGCCAATGATGTCCATTTGGCTCTGGCCGAATTCATCCAACCGCATTTCATTGAGTTGAGCGGCTTTTTGATGAAGTTGTTGCCCTTGGTCGGTCAGGCGTTTGCGTAATATTTCATAAGCACCACCTTCTGCAACAGCACTATCGAGTATTTCTTGTTCGCGATCCGTATCCTGAATATCTGACATTGCGCAGCGAATTCCCTTAACTAAGACAATAAAAATGAAAAACAATAGGGGTAGGTTCACTACCCCAATGTGCTAAAGGTTTACAGTTGGTCATCCGTTGGTGGAATCGGTTTTGATATAACCGTTTTTGCTGGCTGATTAGCCCCTTTAGCTGCCATAAAACCGTTTATAAGATCTTGAACTTCGGGGTTTTTCAATAATGCGGCAATATCAACTTTTTTGTCTTCTTTGCTACGATTAATGAGTTTTTCAACATTTTCTTTTGCGAAACTGCTTTTATCCATAAAACCATCAACGGCTTTTCCGAGGCTTAGTGCTTTAGAGAAGGTGTTGAAGAAGCTGCCATCACCGCCCACAATTTCAATATTGGTTTTGCTAAGCGCTGCAGCCAATACATCAGCTTGCTCCCGGGCAATTTCTTTATTGGCGTCGATAGATGCCATGGCTTGTTCAAATTCTTTCTCAAGGCGCATACGAAACTCTTCATGAGAGCGAGCGGTATCGCTGAGATGATCCATAGATTTAAATTTGTCAGTTAAACCATCGGCTTCAGCTTTCAAGCGTTGGCGGATAACTTCTGCTTGTGCTGAACCTAATTGGCCTTCTCCTCGAGCTTGTGCTGCCAGTTTTTCTTCCAGTACTTTCGCATCAGCCAAGCCTAGTTTTTCTTTGGCATTGGCTTGTTGTTCTTCACCACGAGCTTGAGCAGCTAATTTCTCTTCAAGGATTTTCGCTTCAGCAAATCCTTGTTGTTGTTCTGCTTTGGCTTTGGCTTCCATTACCTGAGCTTCTGTTAAGCCTTTTTCTTTCAGCCCACGTGCTTCCGCTAACAATTTCTCAGCTGTAATGTTGGCAAGAACAAGACCTTCTTTTTCTTCCGCCTCTGCGGTTGCTTGGCGAACTCGAGCTTCTGCTAAACCTAATGCCGCATGTTCAGCTTCAACCCCTTCAGCTAAGCGTTTTTTGGCTTCAGCTTGTTTTGCTGATGCTTCTAATTCTGCTTGTGCCATGGTGCTTATTTCTTCTGCACGGTGCTTAGCACTGGCTTCATCGGCTTCGGCTTTTTTCACTTGGCGAACTAACGATTCTTCCGCTTCTGCTTGTGCATTAATCACTGTGACTTGGCGCATACGTTCAGCTTCAGAGACTTCACGAACTTCTTTGATTCGTTCCTCTTCCTGTGCCACGGTTTTTTCAACTGCTACACGTTCACGTATAACATTGGAGATATTTTTGCGTTCTTCTTCGAGTGCTTTTTCTTTTTCTATGCGCTGTAATTCAACTTCTCTTTCACGGGCAACAATTTCAAGCTCACGTGCGCGGCTCACTCGCTCTTCTTCGATAGCTACAGCACGAGTACGGTTTTGTTGAGCGACTTCAACTTCACGCATGCGGTTTTCTTCACGGATTTCAATTTCTTGCTGGGTTTGAATACGCGCTTGCTCTGCTTTAAGGCGTTCTTCTTCTTGAACACGTAAAGTTTCAGCTTGTTCACGGGCACGAATATTATCAATTTCACGTTTTTGGCGAGCTTCGGCATCGGCTTGTTGGCGCTCTAAAGCTAAACTTGCTTCGCGGGTTTCAACGTTTTTCTTTTGAATTGCGAGCTCTTGGTCACGCTCTTTTTGGTTGGTCTCAATATTGTGAATTGCGGTGATTTCAGTAATTTTACGAATACCTTCGGAGTCAAAGATATTATTTGGGTCTAAGGCTGATTTAGGTGTTTGTTCTAGGTAATCAATAGCTACATCTTCAAGGGCATAGCCGTTAAGGTCCTTTCCTATCACATCAACAATGCGGTCACGGAAGTCTTGTCGGTTTTCAAATAAAGTGGCTAAATCCAGTTGCTTACCTACTGTTTTTAAGGCTTCAGAGAATTTTGCACTGAATAACGTGCTGACCGCTTGATGGTCTGATGCACGGTCAACACCGATAGCTTTTGCAACTTTCAGCACGTCTTCCGTCGTTTCATTCACTCGCAAATAGAAAGCAACGGTGATATCAGCACGTAAGTTATCATGACAAATCAAGCCATCTTTACCGCGGCGATCAACTTCAAGTGTTAGCAAAGAAATACGCATGAATTCTTTTTTGTAGATGACAGGGTAAACTAATGCCCCTGTAAAATGCACTTTAGGCTGTGATGACATGTCATTGACAATCAAAGCAGTACCTTGTGGGACTTTGATATAGAAGGCTTTGAATAACCCAAAGAACCCTAAAATAACTAGGATGATCCCCCCGATAATTGTTAAAAAGGGCATTAGTGCAGCCAAGTCCATATTGATTCTCCATTGGTTCTGACGATGACGTCATTTCGATTATGCAAGCAAGATATTTATTTTTAAAAAGAGAAGTTATCCGTGGCGAAATTCATTTTCACTGACAACTTGATAACTGTGCGATGCTGCGTCATAGCTAATGATGACTACACGATCACCGCGTTTTAACTGTTCTGAGGATGGGGCGCGTATTTGTAGAATTAACCCAGCTCCACCATCTTCTAATAGTGCCTCGCCATTTTGTTCAGTTACCGCTCCTGACCGCACGGTGGCGTATTTACCAATAAGCTGTTGTACTGTTTTTGGTTTATTGAGGCTTATTAGTTTTTTGCGCACAGGTTTTAAGCACAAAGCAGTTAAATGAAGAGAGATAAATAGGGTGATCGCAAAAACGGCGAAGCTGACGAGATAGCGTAATAAGTCAGTATCAATGAAGCGAACAAAGATATGTACGCTGAAATAACTGATTATCCAGCCAAAAAGAGTAAATAACGTGACAATAATGGTGACAGGGATCCCTGCTAAGCCAAGCTTAGTTAACCAGCCAGCAAAACCGGTTGCATCAATACCGGCATCAAATTCGGTATCAATATTAAATACGTCGATATCCAATAAACCAAAAGCGGCACATAACCAATAAAATAAAACAATGATTAGCAAACCACTAAAGATAATTGTTGGGAACATCAAACTGTTATGGAAAAACAAACTCATAGGGTTTTCTCTTTATTATTAATACATTATTGAGTTTACGTGAAAAGTAACGTTTGTTTAATTTATCACCATAAAATAATTTAACTTAATAATATATTTTTTAATTAATAGCAGTATCAGACTAGTCTATAAGCACTTTTATTTTTTGGGAGTTTCTTATAACACTGGTTGTTTATCCAGTTTTATTTGGTGAAGTTATTCCTAAAGTCTTATTGATAATAACAGGGCATTGATAGGAGAGAATTTTACCATTAATCGTTAAGTTGATGATAATCATTCTCAAACAAAGAATGGGGGTTTAAAGTACAAAATGGGGAGAATAGAGTTGATTAAGGTGATAAATTTGCGCTTCACTGTTTAAAGCATCTATGAAGCGCAAAAAAGTAAGATTAGTCTATCAAGTTCAGGAATGCCGCACCTCGTGCACCTCCAGAGTCACCATAACGTGCTTTTTCAATTGCAGGTAGTGTTGCGATGCCATAAAGGTATTGTGGAAGCACTTCTGGTAGTTGTTTATAGATTTCTTCAAACTGTGACAAACCTCCGCCAATAACCACTAAATCGGGGTCAAAAACAGTGACAATTTGCCCCATAAACATCGCAAGTAATGACATATAGCGGTTAACATGTTCTTTTGCTTGAATATCACCTTGTTTATATTGTTCGATAATTTCGATAGCGGAACGTTTTTCATTGGTGAATGAGGAATAAATACGCTCAAAGCCTGGGCCTGATAGGTAGGTTTCAAAACAAGCAGTTTGGCCACAGCCGCAAGTTATTTCAGGAACTTTTTCCCCTAACAGCTTGGCTCCACGAACGCTGAGGTTCATATGGCCAATTTCTCCAGCGATTCCATTTTTACCGGATAAAACTTTGCCATTTATAATAAACCCACCGCCCACACCAGTCCCTAAAATTAAACCAAGGACGGTAGGATAGCGTTTGAAGTCAGGGTCCCAAGCTTCTGATAATGCAAAGCAATTTGCATCATTTTCTACTTTTACTGGGCGTTGTAATATATTAGCAAGATCATGAATTAAAGGTTTGTATTGTGCAGTAGGGACATTGGTTGTAAATACGGTTCCTTCAGCATGGTTTACGATACCGGGGACGCCAACACCAACTTTTCCTTGGCAATTAAATTTTTCATCTGCTTCGAGTGTGAGTTCGAGAAACGTATTTAAGAGCGTTTGGTAGTCATCTTTGGGTGTAGGAACACGCTTTTGCCAGACCTGATTTAATTCGTTGTCAAAGACGGCAAGCTCAATTTTTGTCCCGCCCATGTCAAAGCCGTAATACATTTTCATCATCCTTTAGTTATTTATGTATCATGTATCTATATGATAAATAATAAATGAAAGTGCTAATTAACCTGATTATACAAAAGTTATTTGATGAAAGAATTATTGATTTAATATTTATTTTTATATTCACATGAAGCTAGCCACAGACAGCTGACAAACATGCAATGCTTGGAGGCAAGTCAAATAAGTTATTGATTTTCTCATGATAAAACAAAGTGAGAAAATCACGCTTTTATCTCGCATTATCAATCAAAGTTAGCAGATACCTACTAGCCTTGATTGATAAATAAAACATTATTTTTTGTTGTTTAGTGGGTTGTACTCTTCTAAGATAAAATTATGCAATTCCATTGCAATAATGTTATGGACTTCCTGAGTAGGATGAACATCATCGATAAAAACATAATGGGGGTCAATTTCTAATGGGGCGGTATTATCACGGCGAATATAACCATTAGTAAAAGCTTTTTCTATATTATATGCTCCCGGTGAGTTTTTATTTATGTCGCCAACTACACTCGTTATCTTTTTCATTACGTTATTAATATTAAAGTAATTAATATTAATATTTTTGTTTAATTTCAATTGGTTAATTATAGTCTGAAGCTTATTATTATGCTCTATGCTGAGATTTTGTATTTTTCGTTGTTTTTTCGGTGATCTGGTTTTTATTGCAGGGGTTTGGGATAGATCAGGAAGCCCCATCACTAGAATATTTTTCGCACCATTTTTGATCATTTTTTTGATTATTTTTTCTTGACTAGAGATAACAACATTGACATTTTTTTTCGAAAAGGTCATATAGTCATTGGCACCAAGAAAAATAATATCTAAACTTTTGTCATCAAACTTAAGGTGTCTTGTTTGTTTTTCGATATTTGAAAGTATGGCAAATTGAGGGTGAAGTGTGGACTTAAAATAAGGTGCACAAGTTGAGCCACCTTCCGACTTATTCGTGAGTGTAACTTTACCTTTACCGGAATGGCTTAGCATCGTATTTGGCATGGTGAGAAACTCAGGCCATGTAAAACCATTAGTGAACCGTCCATCATAGTATTGGTTAGCATTAGTGAGTAATCCACACGACTTTTTATGCATCCTTCCTTCAGAGTCAGATAAGCTGTCACCAATAACTGTGACACTATCAAAATAGGTTATCGGTTCTTTTTTCCCTATATTAAATTTATTTGAATAAGCAGTAGCTAATTGGAATTGATCTCCAGGAATTCTTTTTTCTGTATGTTTGCCCAAAAGTGAGCCATCTACATCATCGCTGGAGGGGGACGTCATTATATGAAATGAAGACGCCCCTTTGGTTCTGCCGTCATTAGGTAGTACAGAAATGTTGTTACCAATATTATAGGGGGTGCTCTGTGGCAAGTTATTTTTAATCGATGCTATTTTTTCCAAGGCTGGACTGGTGGTATAGGGGGGTACTGTTGAATTAGGTCTGTGTGTAATTGCACACTGAGTTCTATCGGGTATCGATGTCATAGGAGTCCTTATTGATTGGGATACTTCTCGATAAAACTATCAATCAACAGACAAACACAGTATCAAATAAAGATTATCTATAATGACATGACTAATAACTAAGAGATTAATGCATATAAAACAATTAATTGATTGATAATCATTATTATTGTCGACAAAGTTATTGCATCGCTTTTTAAAAAAATGTATTGTTATATTATAACATTACATTTAGGTGGTTATTATGAAACAGGGGATCCATCCACAATACCGCACCGTGGTTTTCCATGACACAAGTGCAGACGCCTATTTTAAAGTAGGTTCAACAATAAAAACTGAAAAAACAATCGAGTATGAGGGTGAAATATTTCCATATGTCACGCTTGATGTCTCTTCTCAGTCACATCCGTTTTATACCGGTAAACAGAAAATGATTTCTCAGGAAGGTAAAACGGCACAGTTCCAGAAACGCTTTGGTCGTTTTTTACAGTCAGAGGGTAAATAAAGATGAAAGTACTGAGTTCATTAAAAACGGCAAAAACCCGTCATCCAGATTGCCAAATTGTTCGCCGTCGTGGGCGGGTGTATGTCATTTGTAAAACAAACCCGCGCTTTAAAGCAGTTCAAGGCTGCAAGAAAAAACGTTAGTTATTGAATTTAAATATAATTATAAAATTTCCTGTATCGTTTTATATTTTATCCGCTTAGCCATTGCAGATTATTGCTCTCTGCCGTGGCTTTTTTTATTTGTTTTTTTGTCCACTGATTCCCTCGATTATTAGCATGATTACTAATCTTCTTATTATTAGTGATGAAATTCACTTGCACATAGATGCATATTTTGTCAGGTTTAATACATCCGAAAAATTTCTAGCTTCAATTTTTGTGAATACTGAATGAATGATAACAATGACGGTATTTACTTTGTGGAGTCGAAACTAGAAATTTCTTGGTAAAAATTTAAACGAACAGGGTGAGTAAAAATGAAAAATGTAGGGTTTGTTGGCTGGCGAGGTATGGTCGGCTCAGTATTGATGCAGAGAATGGTAGAAGAACGTGATTTTGATGCGATTCATCCTGTTTTCTTTACCACATCACAACATGGTGCCGAAGCGCCTGTTTACGGTGGTCACCGTGGTGTTTTACAGGATGCCTTTGATATTGATGCATTAAAATCGCTGGATATTATTATTAGCTGCCAAGGTGGTGATTACACTAATGAAGTTTATCCTAAACTTCGTGAGTCTGGTTGGAATGGTTACTGGATTGATGCAGCGTCTTCATTACGTATGAAAGATGATGCGATTATTATTCTTGACCCAGTGAATAACCAACATATTCAAGATGGGTTAAATAAAGGCATTAAGACCTTTGTTGGTGGTAACTGTACGGTAAGTTTGATGTTGATGTCTTTAGGTGGGCTGTTCACTAATAATTTAGTGGAATGGGCATCTGTTGCAACTTATCAAGCAGCATCAGGGGCAGGGGCTCGTAATATGCGTGAGCTTCTGGCACAAATGGGGTCTTTACATACTCAGGTCGCTAAAGAACTCCAAGACCCAGCTTCTGCTATTTTAGATATTGAGAAAAAAGTCACAGATTTCACTCGTAGTGGCACAATGCCAACGGATGCATTCGGCGTACCATTAGCGGGCAGCCTGATCCCGTGGATTGATAAAGCATTAGAAAACGGTCAAAGCCGTGAAGAATGGAAAGGCCAAGCGGAAACGAACAAAATTCTTGCAACAGGCAATAACATTATTCCAGTTGATGGTTTATGTGTACGTATTGGTGCGCTGCGCTGTCATAGCCAAGCTTTCACATTGAAGCTGAAAAAAGATGTTCCGTTGAATGAAGTTGAGCAATTGCTTGCCTCACATAATGATTGGGTGAAAGTGGTTCCTAATGACCGCGAAATTACTATGCGTGAGTTAACTCCAGCGGCAGTTACTGGTACGCTTAGCACTCCTGTTGGTCGCTTGCGTAAACTGAATATGGGCCCTGAATACTTATCTGCCTTTACGGTTGGTGACCAATTATTGTGGGGAGCCGCCGAGCCTCTTCGCCGTATGCTAAGAATTTTATTATAAGCGCGGCACAGCGATAAGTCGTATTCGATAAACCTGCATAATTCAATATGCAGGTTTTTTTGTACCTAAATTACTGACGAGCAGGTTCATTCTGCGGTGGCTGGTGTTCTAACTCTTTTGCCAAGAAGTAGTTCAAGAATGTTCGGATCACGGCAATAATACCTAATTTGATGAGGCTATCTAAATCAGGGTCGACGGTCGTTGCTAAAATATCTGCAGCGAGTTGGAACTCCAATGCAGTCGCTAACCAATCACCAAAACAATAGCGAGCGGTACGTGCTTTTTGGGTTTTCATCCACACGATTAGGGTCTTGATTAACCCAATCACCACGCAGATGACTGAAATTGCTTCTAAAAGTAACTGGAGTACGTGAACACTAGACACCAGTAATTCACGTAAAAAAACTAAATCGAACATTAAAACCTCGATAGGTAAGCAGGATTCATATTTGTTAACTATGGGCAAATATTCGCAAAATATCGAGTTTTATTGTGGATCTATCGTCTCAGAAGGTAATTGGCTAATGGATAAAATATTTCGATTGCCATCGATTACCTGAATATTTTTATTGGGTTGATAACATTCACGTAAAGGTGATAAGCAAGCTTGCTGTGAACCTTGTTGTATATTAAGCCAATCACTGATTAGCCAATAATTATTCGCAGTAGAATAGGGAGACTGTAAATTTTCTGGGCTGATACTTGGTTTACTGGCGCTTTGACTGTACCAAATCAGCAAGGGGATTTCATAGGCTTCTTTTCTTGGGTTGTTAACGCCATGGTGGTAGTGAATATTGTTATCGCTGTCTAGGCGTTGCAATGCGTGGTCTGAATAGTACATCAAACTCGCAGGTTTCCCTTCGAGCTGTTGCATTAGGCTTTCGATAAATTTATCGGTATAAGCAATTGAACTGTCGTAGCAATCGTCATCGTCTTGGCCACTAAATGTTTTTAGCTCATCTTCAGGAAAGCGGTTACAGGCAGGTTCATGGCTGCCATAAGTATGTAACACAATGAGTTTTTTCTTATCAGTAGGGTCATTGATTGCGTTATTGAAGTCATCTTGCAGCTCTTCATCGTAGCCGACAAATTCGTTCCACGTTTTCTTTTGTGACATAGAAGCAATAGCAGAAATGATACTGGTACGTTTATTGGTTTTTCCCTGGTTGCTGACCCAATAGGTTTTAAAGCCCGCATGATTGGCTAATGAAATGATATTGTCCGAATAGTGTGATTTATCCTGCATTTGCTCAAAGCGAATATTAGACAGTGAAATAGGGACTGACAAGATAGTCACAGGTGCAGGGGAATAAGCTTGTTGAAACGCCAATATTTGTGATTTGCGCTTATTTAAGTTAGGCGTTGTATCATACTGATAGCCGTAAAAACCCATATGGTCACGGCGCAATGACTCACCAATGACAAGAACATAGATTTCAGTTTCAGACGCTTTTTTCTGGTAGTTAAATGCGACCTTTTGTGATGATATTTTTTTTATGCCTCTGTTTTCATATAAATTTTTGACTAAAGCTGCCGCATTGTAGAAAGGGGTATTTAAGAAGTATTTTTCTGTGATTAATAACGCGCTATCAGGCTTGCTTAGTAATGAGGCGTAATAGGTTGGAATAGCTAATAGATAGCCACAAAGTAGAGCCATACTTGTCGTTGTTATACGACGATTCATGTATTTTGCACATTGATGAATACATGCTAAATAAGCAGAAAAAACAAATAAATAAAAAATAACATAACCAATGTTATAGGAAAGCATTCCTACGGTTTCACTGCTATTGGTATTGATAAAAGTTTCTGCAATCGAAGAAGAAAAGCGGATATCGTGTTTTTGATAAAAGAAGAATGAAACAGATAAATTGAGTGCCCACAGGAGTGAAACAAACACAGTGAAAATTTTGCCAAGCAAAAAGCGATAAATACCGGCACATAACAGTATTATCAGCGCCCCTGAAATGACGATGGCAATGTCAGCCATAATGCTGGCATCTCCACTGAAAAATACAGGGGTGATAGATATCAATAATGCATAAATTGAAATAATAAGTTGGCGTATCATAGTGTTATTTTACGTATTTTTGACCTTACCTGAGGTTATAGAGACAATTAAAAAATAGTTAATTAACATCTAATTAACTTAGGGCGTTGTTTGTTTATAACATAAAAAAAGATAAGATAATCAAAATAGTGGCGTAAAAAACTGTAAAATCTCGTGATGTTTAGTCATGACCTGCCCCCCACAAGTTGCGAGGGGAGGTAAAGTATTGAGTTAGAAAGTTACCGCAATTTTGGCATCAATATTGTTATCGTGATAATTTTTTGATAAAAATTTATTATAATTAATTGATAGCTTAGTATTTTCTTTTATATTGATATCGGTACCGACTTTTAATGCGACACCATGGCGTGATGCAGGAACACTATGCGTTGTAAATGAGCTCGTGGTATCGGTAAAATTCAATTTTAGTCCTCTATTTAAATTTCCGTATTGATATTGCCAGTTAAGCTCACCGTGTAAACCGATATTTGATGTTTTACTCAATTTCCATTGGTTATCAAGGCGTAGCCCAAGGGTTGATAACACCGTATTGATGCGCTGTTTACGTGCCTGTAGTGATGTGCTGTTGATGTTCTCATTAATAGCATGATTCATTGCGCTGATATAAGTGAGATTGGTAAATGGCTCAATATTTATCCCTTTTGAGTTAATTGGATAGGCCAGCTCCATAAATGCTTGATGTGTGTTAGTGTAATAGCTCGCTGAGTGACTTGTACCATCACTGATTGAGCGTTCGGTGTGAATGAGATGTGAAGTGTGACCGAGCCCTGCACGAACCGCGATAGGTTGCCATAAAGCGCTACCATAAATGGCGGCATGGTAGTTATTACTGTTACCTTGGTCAAAGTGGTTAGATAAGTCACTTTGGCTAAAACCTGCGGCGATACCTAATGTCATTTTTTCGTTAATAAAACGTCGATTTGCCCCAAGCAATAAACCATAATTTGATGATTTATACCCAGTGGCATTGTTATCGTCGGTCGTTTTATCCCAATCATAGAGCATTTTGACCCACATATTGCCTTTGTTTTCGCTACCCCATGATTCAGATAAGCGAGCTTGCTTAAGTAGTGTTTCTTTAATCTGACGGCTATTATTTATTTGATTGGATAATACGTCAGCGTATATTTGGCCAGTGACATTGCGAAATATCGTTTGAGCTTGTTGTTTTGTTTGGCTTTTCAACGTTTGTTCATAAAGCGCATGGTGCGTAGGAAGTGTTTCAATGGCTTCAGCCACTGCGATTTGGTTTTGTGTTGCTGCCGTGCTGGAAAATGCCGTGTTATTACGTCCTATTTTTAGTGTGACTTCTTTGGGGGTGTAGTCTAGCGTCGTTCCAATAAACTGGTAATTAGGTACAACGGCATCAAATTGGCCAGCAACCCCTTTTTGAGCACTTAATATCGTATATTGTGTATCAAATAACTGGTTGATATCTTGCTTAGAAAGCGGGCTATTTTGATTTTCAAGAGTGACACTGACGGTCCCGCCCTTTAATGAAGCTGAGCCTTGGCTAATGATCTTATCGTTTTTACCTGCTGGATTGATTTCAACCAAATAATGGCTATCTGGTGCAAAACTCACGGAATCAACAATATTAATTGTGCCAATTGAGTGGCCTGGTGCAACAACAGCACCTTGGTTGGCGGTTAATTGATGAATGCTTCCATTGCCCTTTAGTAAACCGTGGTGGTTAATATTAACGGAAGCTCCGATTTTGCCGTTATCTAGGACCAACGCGCCTTTATTGATATCTAATGCCGAGTCTAAGGTTTTTTTCAGGGTGACGGTCCCGCCATTAATATGGGATTTTTGCGAGTATTTATTTTCACCCGTTAAAACTAAATGGCCTTGGTTTACCGTAAAGCCTGCGAAGGTATTGTTGCCAGATAATACTAATGTTCCTTGGCCCTGTTTCGTTAACTTTCCTGTGCCTTGTATATTGTTTGTCCATTCATCTAACTTTCCAAAATTAGCAATATCAAAGTCATTAGTGTTTTGGTTGACGATAAAGTTTTCATATAAATAAGCGGGGCCATGATAAGCCGCAGGTAGGTTAATTAATCCCCAATAAGAGTTCGGATCATTTTCTTTGATATTCCAACCTGCAATTGACTGGCTTGGATATGCCGTGCTGGCTAAAATATTATTCCATTGTGCATTATTCAAGTAAGGGAAACGTAATCGAAGTAAATAACCCGCCGTTTTAGGGATATTTTTAGGGTCGATCATTGGTGTATCTTGTATTTCTTTTTTTCCATAATAACCAATGTGGTCATTGGTAATAGGGGAAGAAACGGTTAGGCAATTTTGTATGTTATTTGAACATGATGATGAAATGTCATTACGAATATTTTTTGCCGATTCAACAATGAATTTGGTGTTTTTTTCATCGGATAGTAGCTGTGATAATAAATAATAATTACCTACACGGGAAGCGATGGTATCGGTGGCGAAGTGTGCGCCAACAATCACGCGGCTTTCACCGTATTCAATCGCTCGGTTGAACGTTTCACTGCCTTTTTCAGGGAAAATCATCGCTAATACGGCAGCTTGTTTAAAACCATTCCACGTATGGCCACTAGGGTAAGATGAGCCCTGTATTTGTGAGTAGCCCGCAATATAATGGCCTTCATCATTCAACACTTGATAAGGGCGACCGCGTTTAAAATGGTCTTTAAGAATAAAATCGACTGACCGAGTACGCTGCTTTTTTTCATCATAAGCACGAGTACTTGTGTCATGTAATAAATTGATTTCTTTGTATTGGCTATGGTTTCTTAGGTTAATATCATGTTCGCCAAACAGGATGGTTTGATAACTATTAAACAAATAACCTGAGTTTTGGGATTTATCCGCGAGTGCTAAATTTTTCCTTTCACCTGTAATACTGATGTATTCGTTGCTAATCAGCCTATCTCGCTCAGCAACTTCGCTACCTTCTTTAGGTGTATCATTAATAATATTGTGCTTTATATCTTCAAGCCATGCATTTCTTGTATCGATAATATTTTTCTCTAATTCTAAAAGATTCGTTTTTGCTGTTAGAGTATTGGTGAATATGAATGGCAATAAGGTCATTGATGCTGAAATAAAAATTTTTCTCATTATAACTCCGCCGATGCTATTGGTAAAAATTTCATTTGGCGGAGTTTATTTATAATATATTTATCTTTTATGACAGTTTTAAAAATAAAAAAACGTTATTAATTAAAGTGATAAGTTTTATTTTTAATTGTTTTGTTTTTTACGAAGAGGCTTTTTATTGATTGGTTTTGTTTTTCTATTATTTTATTATTGGTTTGATTAAATGGTAAAAATAAAATAATAGCTATAAAAAAAATCATAAAAAATAACCCCAAACTTTCGTTTGGGGTTATTGAATAACGTTTAATTAGCAGAATAGTTAAATATCAATATTTGCTGCTTTTAATGCATTCTCTTCGATAAATGCACGGCGCGGCTCAACAGCATCACCCATTAATGTGGTGAATAGTAAGTCGGTTGCAATTGCATCTTTCACCGTTACACGCATCATACGGCGCGTCTCAGGGTTCATGGTAGTTTCCCAAAGTTGCTCAGGGTTCATTTCACCAAGACCTTTATAACGCTGTACGTATAGGCCGCGACGTGACTCACGTGTTAACCAAGCCAAAGCTTCTTCGAAGTTACTGATATCTTGACGGCGTTCACCACGCTTGATGTAAGCACCTTCTTCAATTAAGCCACTGATTAAGTCACCTAAATGAGTGATACGGCGGTATTCACTGCCATGAACAAAATCAAAATCGAGATTATAGTCGGTATCAACACCATGGGTGCGAATACGAATAGTTGGTTCGAATAATTGACGTTCACGGTTTTCGTTAATGGTATAACTATATGTGCTACCGAATTGCTCGTTATCTTCTAAGCGCTTAACCAGAGTTTTAGCCCATTCTTCCACTTTTTCGCTGACTTTTAAATCATCTTCAGTCAAGGTTGACTGATAAACCAAGCTGTTAAGTAGGGCTTGAGGGTAAAGGCGCTCAAGACGACGAATAATACGGTGTGCGGCATTATATTCGACAACCAGTTTTTCCAGTTCTTCGCCTTTCATTGCTGGAGCTTCGGCACTTAAATGCAGTTCAGCACCATCAAGGGCGATAGAAATCAGGTAATCGTCCATCGCATCGTCATCTTTAATGTATTGCTCTTGTTTACCACGTTTCACTTTATACAGAGGTGGTTGAGCGATAAAGATATGACCACGTTCAACAATTTCAGGCATTTGGCGGTAGAAGAAGGTCAACAGTAACGTACGAATGTGCGAACCATCGACGTCCGCATCCGTCATGATAATGATGCTGTGATAACGCAGTTTGTCTGGGTTATATTCATCGCGACCAATACCACAACCTAATGCCGTAATCAGGGTTGCAACTTCTTGTGAAGAAAGCATTTTATCGAAACGCGCTTTCTCTACGTTTAGAATTTTACCTTTCAGTGGCAAAATGGCTTGGTTCTTACGGTTACGGCCTTGTTTTGCAGAGCCGCCCGCGGAGTCCCCTTCCACAAGGTACAGTTCAGATAGCGCAGGGTCACGTTCTTGGCAGTCAGCCAGTTTACCTGGCAAGCCAGCTAAGTCTAACGCGCCTTTACGGCGAGTCATTTCGCGGGCTTTACGTGCTGCTTCACGTGCGCGTGCTGCATCGATGATTTTACCCACAACGATTTTCGCGTCGTTTGGGTTTTCCAGTAAATACTCAACTAATTTCTCATTCATCATCGTTTCAACCGCAGTTTTCACTTCGGAAGAGACCAATTTTTCTTTGGTTTGTGATGAGAATTTAGGGTCTGGAACTTTCACTGAAATAACGGCAATCAGACCTTCACGTGCATCGTCACCGGTTGCGTTGACTTTGCTTTTTTTCTGATAGCCTTCTTTTTCCATGTAGTTATTCAATGTACGCGTCATTGCTGCACGGAAACCAGCGAGGTGAGTTCCCCCATCACGCTGAGGAATGTTATTGGTGAAGCAGTATACGTTTTCTTGGAAACCATCATTCCACTGCATTGAAACTTCGACGCCAATACCGTCTTTTTCAGTTGAAAAATAAAAGACAGAAGGGTGGATAGGGGTTTTGTTACGGCTTAAATACTCAACAAAGGCTTTAATACCGCCTTCATAATGGAAATGGTCTTCTTTGCCATCGCGTTTATCGACGAGCTTAATAGAAACACCTGAGTTTAGGAACGATAACTCACGTAAGCGTTTTGCTAAGACGTCGTATTCAAATTCAGTCACACCTTTGAAGGTGTCCATGCTTGGCCAAAAACGAACGCGTGTTCCTGTTTGGTCGGTTTCGCCGACTACAGTCAGAGGCCCTTGAGGCTCACCGTGTTTGTAGATTTGCTCATGAACTTTGCCATCACGGCGGATAACTAATTCTAATTTTTCAGATAAGGCGTTAACAACGGAAACCCCAACACCGTGCAAACCGCCGGAGACTTTATAGGAGTTGTCATCAAATTTTCCGCCAGCGTGCAGAACGGTCATGATAACCTCTGCGGCGGAGACGCCTTCTTCTTCGTGGATACCTGTAGGGATACCACGTCCATCATCCTGTACGGAGATAGAGTTATCGGCATGGATAGTGATCACGATATCATCACAAAAGCCTGCGAGGGCTTCGTCGATAGCGTTGTCGACAACCTCGAAAACCATGTGATGAAGACCTGTTCCATCGTCTGTATCACCGATATACATGCCCGGGCGCTTACGCACCGCATCCAGTCCTTTTAATACCTTGATACTTGAGGAGTCATATGTATTCGACATCAACGTTTCCTGCTCTTTCTATTCCTGAGGTTGAACTTCTATTTTGCCATGTTCTACACTAAACATCTTGCTATTTGCATCTATCATATCATTAACTTGCTCAGGTGTAATGGCACTGACAAACACTTGCGCTTGTGTAGCTTTGAGGCGGGCTGCCAGCAATTGGCGACGGCCTGCATCAAGTTCAGAAGCAAAATCATCCAGTAGATACAGGCATCGTTGCCCGCTCTGATGGGTGAAAAATTCACCCTGCGCTAACCTTAATGCACACATAAGTAGCTTCAATTGCCCCCGCGAAAGCATATCTTCAACAGGGGTTCCATTTGCTCGTATACGCAAATCCGCTTTATGTGGCCCTGAAGCGGTATAGGTTAGCGCTCTATCACGCTCAAATTGGCGCTCTAATTGTTCTGAATAATCAATTTCTTTATCCCAACCACGTTGGAAGGATACCGAGAGTGAAAATTCGGGTAAAAATTGTTGGCAAGTTTGCTCAATATTTTCGGCAATACCTGCAATATAGTCATGGCGCCATTGGCTTATTTGCTCAGAAAGCGGTGCCAGTTGTTTATCCCAATGACGAATTTGCTCATAACGGGTAACTTGTCGTAAAGCGGCATTACGTTGCTTTAATAACCGTTTTAAATCTGACCATACTGAAAAAAACAGTGGGTCATTGTGAAAACAACCCCAATCAATAAAAGCCCGCCGATATTTAGGACCACCATTTAGCAAGGTAAACCCTTCTGGGGTAATCAATTGCATTGGCAATAATTTTGCTAGTTCTGCAATTTTATGGCCATCAGTACCGTCTATTCGAACTTTACTGTCACCATCACGGTTTTTGCTTAAACCTAATGAAAGGTCGTTTCGCTGTTCATCTAAATGGCTAAGTTTACCATGAAGAATGAATTGTTCTTGCTCATGACGAATAACCCGGTTCGCTTGAATGCTGCGAAATGCACGACCATGACCGAGTGTATATATGGCTTCCAATATGCTAGTTTTTCCGCTCCCATTGGGGCCAATTAAAAAATTGAACCCATTAGCAAGGGAGAGATCCGCGTTTTCAATATTTCGAAAATCACGGATCAATAAACGCGAAAGGATCATAAATACCGATTACAAGCGCATTGGCATGACAACATACACGGCTGCTTTACTATCAGCGTCTTCAATCTGCACACTGGAAACGGCGTCGGTTAACAGAAGTTGCACATTTTCACTTTTTAGCGCATTTAAGACATCTAAGATGTAGCTGACGTTAAAGCCAATTTCCATTTCAGTACCTTGGTAGCTTACATCAACAATTTCTTCAGCTTCTTCTTGCTCTGGGTTATTGGCAGTGATGCGTAATTGGTTTTCACTGAAATATAGACGGACACCACGGAATTTTTCATTTGATAAAATAGCCGCACGCGAAAATGCTTGTTTAAGTAAATCACAGCGTGCTTCTAAGGTTTTATCTGGGTTTTTCGGTAGTACTCGGCGGTAATCAGGAAAACGGCCATCAACCAATTTAGAGGTAAAGATAAAGTCCCCCACGTGAGCGCGAATATTATTACTGCCGATTTGCAGCTGTAGAGGAGTATCACCGCCATCTAACAAACGCATTAACTCAATTACCCCTTTACGAGGCACTATCACTGAATGAGAGGGTAGCGATTGACCAATATCCATCGCGCACACGGCGAGCCTGTGCCCATCGGTTGAAACGGTTCTGAGCATTTGATCTTCGGTTTCAAATAGCATGCCGTTGAGGTAATAGCGGACATCTTGGTGCGCCATTGAAAACTGAGTGGCTTCAATTAAACGTTTCAGTATTGATTGCGGAAGAGAAAATTCCACTTCGCTTTGCCAGTCATCCAAGTTTGGAAAGTCAGCGGCTGGCAACGTGGATAATGAAAAGCGGCTACGCCCAGAACGGACGAGCAGTCTGTCATCATTCAGCTCTACATGAATTTCAGAACCTTCAGGTAACCCACGCCAGATATCAAAAAACTTGCGTGCGGGCACGGTTGTTGCGCCAATTTCATGTTCCCCAGTTAGGGCAACATTGGCCATCATCTCCATTTCAAGGTCGGTTCCAGTGAGTTGGAGGGTACCTTCTTTTACCTGTAATAAAAGGTTACCTAAAATAGGCAGAGTTGGACGCCCACCTAAAGGACCACTAACCTGTTGTAACGGTTTTAATAACTGCTCGCGTTCTATTGTAAATTTCATAGCAATTAAGATGATAATGTTCTGATTAAATTAGAAAAATCTTCTTTGATGTCATGGCTTTCTTCCCGTAATTGTTCAATTTTACGACAAGCATGTAACACCGTGGTATGGTCACGGCCGCCAAAGGCATCCCCGATTTCAGGTAAACTATGGTTAGTCAGCTCTTTCGCCAGTGCCATTGCCATTTGACGCGGACGTGCGACAGAACGGGAACGGCGTTTAGACAGTAAATCTGCTACTTTAATTTTATAATATTCAGCAACTGTTTTTTGAATATTATCAATAGTTACCAGTTTTTCTTGTAGTGCTAATAGGTCACGCAGTGCTTCTCTGACAAAATCGATAGTAATCGCGCGGCCAGTAAAGTTTGCGTTGGCAATGACACGATTTAACGCCCCTTCTAACTCACGAACGTTCGAACGAAGGCGCTTGGCGATGAAAAAGGCCACTTCACCCGGAAGTTGAATCTCATTTTCATCTGCTTTTTTCATTAAAATCGCCACGCGAGTCTCTAACTCAGGAGGCTCGATTGCCACGGTTAAACCCCAGCCAAAACGCGATTTTAAGCGATCTTCCACACCGTTAATTTCTTTTGGGTAACGGTCGGAGGTCAAAATAATTTGTTGATTACCTTCAAGTAGCGCATTAAAAGTATGGAAAAACTCTTCTTGCGAGCGCTCTTTGTTAGCAAAAAACTGGATATCGTCAATAAGCAATGCATCTACAGAACGGTAATAACGTTTAAATTCTTCAATTGCGTTGTTCTGTAGAGCTTTGACCATATCTTGAACAAAACGTTCTGAATGCATATAAACCACGCGAGCGTTGGCTTTATGCTGCATAATACTATTGCCGACAGCATGTAATAAGTGGGTTTTACCTAAACCTGTCCCACCATAAAGAAATAATGGGTTGTAGGCCCCACCTGGATTTTCTGCCACTTGCCTCGCTGCGGCGCGAGCCAATTGGTTCGATTTACCTTCAACAAAGTTATCAAAAGTGTGCTTAGGGTTTACATTTGAACGATAAGCAACTTCTGGTTGTACTTTGGCTGAGTTGTCCCAACTCGGTTTAATTGGGGCTGACGGAACGGCAAACGCAGGTACTTGTTGAGCAGTACGAGCTTGTGTTGCTGCCGGTGCGACTGTAATCGGTTTGTTGCCTACCTCAAAGTGTAGTGCAGGCGCGTCAGTTCCACAAAAGTCATTCAATAATTCATTGATATTATTGATGTACTTGTCTCTAACCCAGTCGAGAACGAAACGATTTGGGGCATAAAGTGCCAGTGTATTGTCGTTTAATTCAGCTTGAAGGGGGCGTATCCACATACTGAATTCTGTGGCAGGTAGTTCATCCTGCAATCGGGCAAGACATTGCTGCCAAAGCGAAAGTGACACGTTGGACTCCCCTAAACAAGGTCAATGGAACAAGAAGTACGGATGTAAACAAAGAAATTTCTCGGGCTTACTTTTAATCGCATGTAGTTTAATAGCATGTAGTAGCATGACCCAAAAATGTTTTAGATTAACTCTTACTTACTG